>NZ_SMGP01000002.1 GCF_004339745.1 Paraburkholderia sp. BL9I2N2
GTCGTGAACAATGATCCTGCGATGGATGGCAGGCTGAAGTCGTGTTCTTCCCGGACTTCAACGTGAAAAACGCACACTTTATCTATCCGGCCGCGGACTTGTCCGAGCAGATCTCCACCGCCGGCAAGGAAGCATCAGGCACCGGTAACATGAAATTCATGATGAACGGCGCACTGACCATCGGACACTCGACGGCGCGAACGTCGAGATCCGGGAGAAGTGGGCGACCAGAATTTTTTCCTTTTTGGCCTGACCGCAGACCAGTGGAGCAATCCATCGCGGGGTATCGTCCGGCGGATTGCGTGAATGCAACGAGGAACTGCGTGAAGCACTGGATCTGATCGCGGATGGGCACTTCTCGCGTGGAGACCGCAACATGTTCGCCCGTTGATCGACAATCTGCGGCAAACCGATCCGTTCCTCGTGTTGGCGGACTATGCGGCCTACGTGGCGTGCCAGGAGGAGGTGAGCGCCGCCTGGCAGGATGCGCGACGCTGGACCCGTATGTCGATACTCAACACGCGCGGGCGGGCAAGTTCTCCTCCGACCGCGCGATACGCGAATATGCGAACAGATCTGGAAGATTCACCCGGTGAGCGTCGATCTTGACCAGCGACCCTGAAACCGGCCCGGCCCGAGTTTATCCGGTTCATCCCGGATCCCGTTTCCCCCGGGCGCAACGGTTGTGCCCGGGGGGTCAACTTTTGCGTTTTCAGCCGCCACGCAACGCGGGTCGAACTTCTGCTCTATGCGGCCCGAGCAGTCGCGAGCCGTTCCAGATCGTCCCGCTCGTGCCCGAGCGTAATCGAACCTTCTTCTACTGGCATGTGCTCGTGGAAAACCTGCCGCTGCACACCTGTTACACATGGCGCGCGGATGGACCGCGGACACGCAGCATACCGGCCGCGCGTTCGATCCGAGCAAGGAACTGCTTGATCCTTTTGCCGTGCCGTGTCAGCTGATCTATGGACACGGCGCCCTGCTGGCGATACGGCCGACGCCGGGCATGCAAACACACCGCGCGATCGTGACGGAGCCGATGCTCGCGTCCGGCAGCCGAGCATCGCGCGGACTGGACGACGCGATTATCTACGAGTTACACGTCGGCGGTTTCACCCGCCATCCTTCGAAGCTGGTGTAGCGCATCCCGGAACGTTCGCCGGTTTTAATCGAAAAAATTCCGTACCTGAAGCAGCTCGGCGTCACCCACGTTCGAACTGCTGCCGGTTCATGGCCTTCGATGAGCAGGACCGTACCGCAAGCCGCAGCCGTGCGCGGGCTTTGCAACTATTGGGGCTACAGCACGCACAAGCTACTACAGCCCGCATCCCGATACTGCATCGATACCAGCCGTTGCTCCGCAGGAATTCCGGGCGCTGACCGACGGCGTTGCATGCCGCGGGCATCTTCGTGCTGCTCGATGTCGTTTTCAACCATACGGCGGAAGGCGATGCTTCAGGGCCGGTGATTAACTTCAAGGGCCTGGCGAACGACATCTTTTACCATCTCGACGGGAGCGACCGGCGCCGCTACCGCGATTACACGGGCTGCGGAAATACGGTCCAATTGCAACCATCCTGTGGTAACCGCATTCATTGTGCATTGCCTCGAATACTGGGTGGAGGAGCTGGGCGTCGACGGATTCCGCTTCGACCTGGCAAGCGTATTCGCGCGCGACCAGCGAGGCGAGCTGATGGCCGACCCGCCGATCCCCTGGGCTATCGAGTCTTCGCGAGTGCTTTCGCGCGTGCCGCTGATCGCCGAAGCATGGGATGCTGCCGGTCTTTATCACGTCGGCGCTTTCCCTGGCATGGCCTGGGCCGAGTGGAACGGCCGCTACCGGGATGTGATTCGCCAATTCGTGCGCGGGCGATCGCGGCCTCGTCGGCAAAGTTGCCAGCTGCATCGCGGGAAGTTCGGACCTCTATGCGGACGACGGCAGGCTCCCCAGCAACAGCATCAATTTCGTCACTTGCCACGACGGCTTCACGCTAAACGATCTGGTGAGTTACGAGGTAAAGCACAACGAAGCCAACGGCGAAGAGAATCGCGACGGCAGCGATGCAAATATCTCGTGGAACTGCGGCACCGAAGGCGAGACCGACGACCCTGAAGTGCTCCGCTTTCGACTCCGCCAGGCGCGGAACCTGATTGCCATCCTGTTCTTGAGCCGGGGCGTACCGATGCTACTCGCCGGCGACGAGGTACTGCGCAGCCAGCGTGGCAACAATAACTGCTATTGCCAGGGACAACGCACTTGGCTGGTTCGACTGGACACCGTCAGATGCCGGTATGGACATGTCCCGCTTCGTGCGTGAGTTGATTGCGTTGCGCAAACGGCACGCGAGTCTGCACCGTGCGCGCTTTTTCACCGGGCGTCCCGCAAGCGGGCAGACGCACCCCGACGTGGCCTGGCACGGCGAGCGCCTGCATGAGCCCGCATGGCACGACCCGGAATCCTGTCTTCTCGCTTTCACGCTTGCCGGGCAAACTTCCGACGAGCCGCTGCTGCACGTGGTGTTCAACATGGACCAAGTGGAGCGCCTCGTCGCGCTTCCTGACCTCGACGAGCGGGGCTGGCGGCGCGTCGTCGATACGGCAGCCGTCCCACCGCACGACATCGTCCCGCTTGCCGAAGAGGTCAGGGCGGAAAGCCAAGCATGTCATGTGCAAGCGCGCAGTGTGGTGGTTTTCGAAGAGAGGTGAACGGACCTACGGAGCGACGTGACGGCATGAATGACCATCGCGACCCCGGTCGCCGCCGATGATTGGATGCCGGGTAGAACGGCGGCTGGGCGAACCTCTGCAATCCGGCGATTCGGCGGCAAGGGGCTGATTCTTCAGGCTGTTCGGAAACTCGGGCGATGATCGGCTTACCGGCGGACGCGTGTCTGGATGCGTGTTTTCCCTTGATAGTGCAAACGGCTTTGTTAGAAGCGGAATGTTGGCTATCTTTAAGTCACGATCTGTCAGGCCGAACAGTAGAGGCAATCATGAAAGCATGCAACGTCGTGAATGCGCTCGTCCTCGCGGCATGCGTGATGCCGACGTCGAACGCCTATGCGCAAGCCAGCAACGCCATGCCGACGGCGTCGAGTTCGGCTACAAGTTCAGGCAAGGCGACGCCATCGGACAAGCAGTTGGCTCGCGATGTACGCAAGGCGTTGTCGAAAGTGCCCAACTTCAACGTGTCGAACGTATTCGTCAAGGCGCGTGGCGGTGTCGTGACACTATCTGGCAGCGTGCCGGACGGCCCTCAGATCCAGCAGGCCGCGGATGTGGCGAACGGCGTGCCGGGTGTAGTGTCGGTGAATAACCATCTGGCGCTCTATACGAAGGGGTATTAATCCTTCAAGGTGGCGTCGGGATGTGCTGGCCGTTTTCACCGTGAATGTGGCATCACGACTCGTTCGAGCCACGGGTTGAATTCGCGCCTTGTCTTTAATCGCTCACAGCACTAAGCGTCATCGTTTCCACACTCCTAAGATAGAGCGTCATTCACCTGGTTGGTCGCGCAATTCCAGTTTCGCATTGCTCAGGAGCGATCCAGGGCGAGGCAGTGGCGGTTTGGGATGGTCGAAACGAACCTGCGCCATGAAATCGTCACAAACCTGCTAAACCGACTGGCTCCATACGTCGAGGATTGGGTCGGGCACGCCCGACATGATGTCTGGCCCAGCCGTCGATGACGGTCGAGATCGTCAAGTCTGCTACCGTTGACTTTGCACCGTCGATTTCGACCAGCCAGTAAAACCAAAGTCCTATTGTGGCAATGCGCCAGCAAAGCTATTTTTAATTTGCACCATGGCGCCTCGCACGTCTTTGTCGATCTGCTGGTCGTGGCCGTTTCTGTGCAACCGGGGCAGGCATGTCTGGCGGCTCGACTCTGAGTTGCATCCGCTGCGACCTCGACGCCCACTGGGCCAGCTCGCCAAAACGACAAGCGTGAGTCCGGAAATGGCATTTACGTACGGAAAAAGAACTGCCGTCTGGTTTGCAGAACGGAGGGCTGCTTGCCGCGCCCGAAACCTGCAAGGGCTTTCTCACCCTCGCAATTCAGGAGAAGCACGATGAGCACGGAGACATTCAACCTCGGGGTTCACTCCGAGGCTGGCAAGTTGCGCAAGGTGATGGTGTGCTCGCCTGGACTCGCGCACCAGCGCCTGACGCCTGGCAACTGCGACGAACTGCTTTTTGACGACGTGATCTGGGTCAGTCAGGCCAAGCGCGATCACTTCGATTTTGTGACGAAGATGCGCGAACGCGGCGTTGAAGTCGTCGAGATGCACAATCTGCTTACCGAGACAGTCAAAAACCCCGAAGCGCGAACGTGGATACTCGAGCGTAAGATCCGCCCGAACACGACCGGCGTGGGCCTCGCCGGCGAGGTGGTGAGCTGGCTCGACGGACTTGAACCGCGCCGGCTCGCAGAGTTCCTGATTGGCGGGGTGGTCGCAGAAGACATTCCCGATTCCGAACAGAGCAATACGCTGAAGATGTTCCGCGACTACCTGGGTTACTCCAGTTTCGTGATTCCGCCCCTGCCGAACAGCATGTTCACGCGCGACACGACGTGCTGGATGTACGGCGGCGTTTCGCTGAATCCCATGTACTGGCCAGCCCGGCGTCAGGAGACGCTGCTAGCCGCCGCGATCTACAAGTTCCATCCAGACTTCGCCAGCGCGAAGTTCGAGACATGGTACGGCGACCCCGACGTCGATCACGGATCCTCCACACTCGAAGGCGGCGACGTGATGCCGGTCGGAAAAGGTGTGCTGCTCATTGGCATGGGCGAGCGCACGAGTCGGCAGGCAATCGGCGAACTTGCCCAGTCGCTGTTCGCCAAAGGCGCGGTTGAACGGATCATCGTGGCGGGCCTGCCAAAATCGCGGGCAGCGATGCACCTCGATACCGTGTTTACGTTCTGCGATCGCGACCTGGTCACCATCTTTCCGGACGTAGTGAAGGAAATCGTTGCCTTTACCGTGCGGCCGGACGATGCCAGTCCGTCGAAGTTAAGTATCAGGCACGAGGAAAAACCGTTCATGGACGTGGTAGCCGAAGCACTGGGGCTGCCGAAGCTGCGGGTCGTGCAGACCGGGGGAAACCGGTTCGCCGCGGAGCGCGAGCAGTGGGACGACGGCAACAACGTTGTTTGTATCGAGCCCGGCGTGGTGATCGGCTATGACCGCAACACGTATACCAACACCTTGCTGCGGAAGGCCGGTGTGGAAGTCATCACAATCACGGCCAGCGAGTTGGGGCGCGGCCGCGGAGGCGGCCATTGCATGACCTGCCCAATCATCCGGGATCCGGTCGACTGACGAACTGGCGATGGTTCGCCCGGCTAACGCAGCGCAACTTCGTTTCTACATTCGAGGGCCATCATGGCATTCAATCTGCACAACCGGAATCTTCTGAGTCTGATGCATCACACGCCCCGCGAGCTCCGCTATCTGCTCGACCTGTCGCGTGACCTGAAGCGTGCGAAATACACCCGGCACGGAACAGCAACATTTGAAGGGCGTCAATATCGCACTCATCTTCGAAAAGACCTCGACTCGCACCCGCTGCGCGTTCGAAGTCGCGGCCTACGACCAGGGCGCAAATGTCACGTACATCGATCCGAACTCTTCGCAGATCGGGCACAAGGAGAGCATGAAGGATACCGCACGCGTGCTCGGACGCATGTACGACGCGATCGAATACCGGGGGTACAGCCAGGAGATTGTCGAGGAACTGGCGCGCTATGCGAACGTGCCCGTGTTCAACGGCTTGACCGATGAGTACCATCCGACGCAGATGCTCGCCGACGTGTTGACCATGCGAGAACATAGCGACAAGCCGTTGACCGCCATCAGCTACGCGTATCTCGGCGACGCCCGTAACAACATGGGCAATTCACTCCTGCTGATTGGCGCCAAGCTCGGCATGGACGTACGGATCGCGGCACCCAAAGCATTGTGGCCACATGAAGACCATATAGCCGCCTGCGGGAAGTTCGCCGAAGAAAGCGGTGCCCGAATGACGGTGACGGAAGACGCGGCGGTCGCCGTCAAAGGTGTGGATTTTGTGCACACCGATGTCTGGGTGTCGATGGGCGAGCCGGTAGAGGCTTGGGGTGAACGAATCGGATTACTGCTCCCGTACCAGGTGAACATGGATCTCATGAAGGCGACGGGGAACGCACAGGCGAGGTTCATGCATTGTCTGCCCGCGTTTCACAACAGCGAAACCGCGGTCGGCAAAAAGATCGCGGAGCAGTATCCGGCGCTTGCCAATGGCGTCGAGGTCACCGAGGAGGTATTCGAGTCTCCATTGAACATTGCATTCGAACAGGCGGAAAACCGCATGCATACCATCAAGGCAATCCTCGTGTCGACGCTCGCCGAGATTTGACTGGGGAGTTGTCGCGCGACGCCGTCAGGAGCGTTGGCGCAGGCGCCGGAAATCCCTGCGCGACATGCCGACGGGAATACATCGAACGAGGTGGATCATGCGCATTGTGATTGCATTAGGCGGCAACGCGTTGTTGCGCCGCGGCGAACCATTGACGGCGGAGAACCAGCGCGAGAACGTACGGATCGCGGCACAGCAGATCGCGCAGATTGCTACCGACCATGAACTGGTCATTGCACACGGCAACGGCCCGCAGGTGGGTCTACTGGCACTTCAAGGCGCGGCGTACAAGGATGTCGCGTCGTATCCGCTCGACGTGCTCGGAGCCCAGACGGAGGGCATGATCGGCTATCTGATTGAACAGGAACTGGGTAACCTGCTTGCCTACGAGGTACCGTTTGCGACGATTCTGACGCAGGTCGAAGTCGACCCTCACGATCCGGCCTTCCAGCACCCGACCAAGCCGATTGGCCCTGTCTATAGCAAAGAGGAAGCAGAGCGCCTCGCGAAGGAGAAAGGCTGGGCCATCGCGCCGGATGGCGACCGTTTCCGCCGCGTGGTGGCCAGCCCGCGCCCGAAGCACATCTTCGAAATTCGGCCCGTCAAGTGGCTGCTCGAACACGGCACCATCGTCATCTGCGCGGGCGGCGGCGGTATCCCCACGATGTACGACGACAATCACAAGCTCACCGGCGTGGAAGCCGTCATCGACAAGGACCTGTGTTCGGCGCTGCTTGCCGAGGAACTCGAAGCAGACATGCTAATCATCGCCACCGATGTTGACGCGGTCTACGTGGACTGGGAGAAGCCCACCCGCAAGGCAGTGCGCGAAGCACATCCGGATGAACTGGAAAAACTGGGCTTCGCCGCCGGCTCGATGGGACCGAAAGTGGGAGCCGCGATCGGCTTTGCGCGTAACACGGGAAGGGACGCCGCGATCGGCGCGCTGTCGGACATCGTCGCCATCACAGGGCGTCAGGCCGGTACACGCGTGAGCACCGCGGTCCAGGGTATCCGTTACTGAGAACGAGGGGCTTCGCGGGCCAGCGAAGGTCATGTATGAACCGCATGCGCTGCTATCGATCGCCCGATCGAGGCCACACTGGTTAGGCAAAGCGGATTTCGAGGGCGTCTGCTGACACCCTCCGAGGCAGTCGGAGAAGGTGACCCCACGTGGCATATTGCAACTGGTGTTCTTGCCTGAAGGAGATGTGCCATGTCTATTCCAACGTCTTCGCCCGCGTCCGGATCGACGCCGACATCGGCGTCCGCATCGTCGAGCAAGGTCAGGCTCGGTGCGCTAACTGCGCTGGTCGTTGGTTCGATGGTGGGGGGAGGCATCTTCTCCCTGCCGCAGAACATGGCTGTCAGCGCCGACGCTGGTGCGGTCCTGATAGGCTGGGCCATTACCGCTGTCGGCATGCTCATGCTAGCTTTCGTATTCCAGACGCTCGCCAACCGCAAACCTGAACTCGACGGTGGCGTCTATGCGTACGCGAAAGCGGGCTTCGGCGACTACATGGGTTTCGGTTCCGCGTGGGGTTACTGGATCAGCGCCTGGCTTGGCAACGTCGGATACTTCGTTTTGCTCTTCAGCACGGCAGGCTATTTCTTTCCGGTATTCGGGCAAGGTAACACGCCCATTGCCATCGTCTGCTCGTCGGTGCTGCTTTGGAGCGTGCATTTCCTCGTTTTGCGGGGCATCAAGGAAGCCGCATTTATCAATATGGTGACAACCGTGGCGAAGATGGTGCCACTGTTCTTATTCATCGTGCTCTGCGCGTTCGCCTTCAAGTATGAAACTTTCTCAGCAGATATCTGGGGCCTGCGTAGCCCCAAGCTTGGCAGTGTCGCCAACCAGGTACGCAACATGATGCTGGTGACGGTATGGGTGTTCATCGGTATCGAGGGCGCGAGCATTTTCTCGGCGCGGGCCGAGCATCGCACGGATGTGGGCAAGGCAACCGTGATCGGCTTCATCGGTGTGCTCCTTCTGCTCATGCTGGTGAACATCCTGTCGCTCGGTGTCATGACGCAACCGGAGTTGGCCGGCCTGCAGAATCCGTCGATGGCCGGGGTGCTTGAACGCGTCGTGGGCCACTGGGGTGCCATTCTCATTAGCGTCGGGCTGGTCATCTCGCTGGCAGGGGCGCTGCTGTCGTGGGTCCTGTTGTGCGCGGAAATTATCTTTTCGGCGGCGCGCGACCACACGATGCCAGGTTTCCTGCGTAAGGAAAACGCGAAGAAGGTGCCCGCAAACGCGCTTTGGCTCACGAACGGGATGATTCAGCTATTTCTCGTGATTACGATGTTCTCGAAGGGCACGTATCTCTCGCTGATCTATCTGGCGACGTCGATGATTCTGCTTCCGTATTTCTGGTCCGCCGCCTACGCGCTGCTGATCTCGGTGCGCGGGGAGTCATACGAGGCCGCAAGCCGGGAGCGTCGCAAGGACATGGTTATAGCCGCTATCGCGGTGATCTACGCAATATGGCTTCTCTACGCCGGCGGGCTCAAATATGTGTTGCTGTCGGCCCTTCTGTACGCGCCGGGCGTGCTCCTGTTTGCCAAGGCGAAACGCGAGATCGGGCAGCCGGTCTTTACACACATCGAGAAGGGCATCTTCGCGGCAGTAATGATCGGTGCGGCAATTGCTGCATTTGGCCTGTACAAGGGGTTCATCACGCTCTGAATTGTGGAGAATCAGGGTGAGGGTGGAAACGGCTCCGATTCGACGCTCATGGCGAAACAGCCCGGCCTTGTATGGTCCTGATCCGTGCTCACGGGCGTCTCATGCTGCCGCATGCGGAGGTGTGCAGGCACTTCGGTAACTTTGCACAGGTTGAGAAATGGCTGCACACATCATCTTCCGGGGCAAAGGGCTGATCGCTGCCATTGTGTGACATTGGCTCGGGCGCGTGAGGCCACCTACGATGGGTCGTTATCCGGCGTCATTGTTCGTGAGACGGGCTGCCGCCATCTTTGCAACAACAATGGCGGTGTGTTGCGACGTGTACGCTGGCGAAAAGCCGCTAAGTTTCATTGATCCAAAAGATGGGCAACTGGACATGAGCGACTTCCTTCTCAAACACAAAGGCGCGCTGCCAGTTCCCATCGTGATCACCGAACCGGCCGTCGGTTATGGCCTTGGACTGGGTTTGCTGTTCTTTTCCGGCCCGGTAGCCGACGCTGATCCGGACCCATCGGACAATCGAGCACACCGCGTCCCACCGAACGTCACTGCATTGGGTGGCCTCTATACCGAGAACGGCACGTGGGCGGCGGCTGTCGGCCACTTTCACACGTGGGACGAGGACCGGTACCGTTACCTCGGGGCATTGGCAAAAATCGATGCTCACCTGGACTACTTTGGACTGTCCAGCCAGCCGAGGGCCTATACCCTGCAGGGTACCGCGTTGTTCCAGCAGTTCCTTGCGCGCATCGCGGACAGCCGCTGGTATGGCGGTGTGCGTTACGTCTTTTTTGACTCTTCATCCACCTTCGCGGGCGGCAGCATTCCGGGTGAACTTGGCAACTTGCAGAAGGACCAGCGAATCGGCGCCGGGAGCCTGATACTTGACTATGATTCTCGCGACAATATTTTCTATCCTGCGGCAGGTAGTTTTGCGGAATTCGAGACGCAGTTCGCGCGCACAGGTTTCGGTGGCACCGAGAATTACAACGTATACGCCGCACGTGGCTTCATCTGGATGCCACTCTCGCATGCACTAATTCTGGGGCTTCGTCTGGACACAAAATTTTCAACCGGCGATATTCCTTTCTACGCGCAACCATACGTGGATCTGCGGGGTGTACAGAAGGGACGATACCAGGATCGCAATGCGATCACGTCTGAAGCGGAATTGCGCTGGGACGTGACGCCCCGGTGGTCACTACTCGGCTTTACGGGTGTAGGCAAAGCATACGGACGGCTTCAGAGCTTTTCTGCGGCACAGAACGTGCAAAGTGTGGGAGCGGGCTTCCGTTATCTGATCGCTCGTAAGCTGGGTGTGTCCATTGGCATCGACGTCGCCCACAGCAAGGACCAGAACGCGTTCTATATCCAGGTCGGAAGCGCATGGCGTTGAGAATCGAACTACAGCGATCGTACCGGTTTCCAATCGACCTTGTGTTTGCACTCAACCTTTCAATGCACGACACCGACGCTTCGGGCATTTCGCAGACTCGTAACGTCGATACGACCCAGGAAGGCGACGGCCATGCCGGATATGAATCCAATCACGTTGGAGCCCTCGTATTAGTTGTGCGGTGAACACACCGTTGTCACGAACCCCGGAGCGATCTAATCGGGCGCGCGTTCGTCGGTGAACCCGAGCGCGTGGGTTCCGATGCACACGCGGAATTTCGTGGGCGGTGGACCTGGCGCAACCTATGGTGAGCGGTGGGGCTCAACGAGACGTATCACGGCGTGAGGACAGCGGATTCGGGCGACGGTGTGTGAACACATTCTGATCGCCTAAACTGAATCAATGCATACAGGCATCGGCAAGGACAATGCCGTGAGGATCGTAGATGTCTCCGTTGACGAGCTTGATCTGACATTCCAGGGCTTCAGCGGTGCCGCCCCCAGTAGAGCACTGGTCGCCCGTCTTGCCGTCCGCCTGCCGGCGTTACCTCCTCAAGGACCGATGTAGCACAAATGAATATCGGTGTATTCGACGATGGGAGCACGAACGCGTACTAGAAATCATGCGGCGTCGACCCGACCGAGTGCCGAACGCAATGACCGTACGGCCCTTCCATTAAGTTGCACCGTTTTCCGGGTACTTCATGTCCACCCAATCATCGAGGGCATGGAAGTGCGCTTCCAGGTCAATCGTTGCGTAGGGGCTCGTTATGCGTCGCCGTTTTCTTCGAATCGCGCTTTCGAGTGTCGTGCTCATAAGTTTGCCAGCGTGGGCGGACACACCTCCCATTGTAGATGCCAGCACTCGGTGGCAATTCGCTCTGACGCCCTATGTGTGGTTGCCCAGCGTCGACGGTTCGATGCGGTTTTCGTTGCCGGACAACGGCGAGGCCGATGCATCGACTGGCCCGTATAACTATTTCCAGAACATCCGTTTTTTTGCGATGCTGCAGGGCGAAGCGCGCAAGGGCGACTGGAGCATCTTCGCCGACGCAATTTACCTGAACTTCGGCAATCACTCCGCAACAGTACAGACAAAGGGCAGCGGTGCTCTCGAGCGTCAACTGGAAAGCAGCGGCGAAACCAGCTTCGAGGGCGTATTGATTCAGTTGGGTGGCGGCCACACCGTCGTACAGCTGTCGCGCGTCACACTCGATGCGATTGTGGGAATCCGCTATCTTGGCGTGCGCAGCTCGCTCGACGTGTCTCGCAACACCACTGCTGGAGGTGCCGGACCAGGTTTCACCCCGGAATTCCACGCGTCGCAAAGCGCGGATATCTATGACGGATTTATCGGCGTTCGCGGTCGAGTGTCACTCACCGGCGATGGCCGCTGGTACGTTCCGTTCTATCTCGATGTAGGCACCGGTACATCGGACTTTACCTGGCAGGCTGCGTCCGGTATTGCGTATGCAATGAAGTGGGGCGACGTCACCCTGTCATATCGCTATCTCGCGTTCTACGGTTCGGGTGATCAACTTGTTCAGAGTCTGCGTTTCAAGGGCCCAGTCTTGAGCGCGACGTTTCGATTCTAGATTCGATCCGGATTGCACACCTGGCTGGTTCGTGACGGCACACTCGTCGTCGCTGATAGTGTCAATAATTTCATCGTGCGGGCGACAAGACAGCTAAACGCAAGCCTCGCCGGCGCGGTGATCGCGTGACGATCAAGCGGGCGGCGAGCGCAGCGAGACGAGCACATTGCGCGCTTGCTGCCGCTAGAACCGGTTGCGTTGGCTTGGATCGAATCTCGGATCTGGCGATCTCTGCGTCTGTCGTAAAACGCCCTGATTATCGAAGTAAAAGTGGTAGATGAGATGTTCGATGTTGTTCTCCAGGTACCGGTATGACCATACTTCTCTGTCCATTCGCTTGAAATACGACGTTTCGAAGGGGCGGCCAAAATTGACGAGCACGTCGTCTCGGGTCCATTTTCCTACCTCCGCGCGATGGAACTCGTTGTCTTGAAGTACTTGTCGAATACTTATCACTTTGCCGGACGCATCGACGTCGGCCGCGGTCGTCGTTGTGCCCATGGGCTGAGTCGGCCACATCAGGCGCTTGCCGCCATTCGGCAAATCGTACGTTTCCTTCGGCTTACCCAGGCGGGCAACGAGGACCGACTGATCCGCCCCAGCTTCCACCTGCTGATGCGGCGCGGTGCAAGCCGCGAGCACCAGCGCTGCGGTACACACCGTCAGGAATGCAAGTCGATTAAGCATGGAAGTGCTCCGCTATGAGTGATCGGCCTGGCAGTCGCCGTTCTCATCGGGCATTGCATCGCCGCTCGATGAACGCGTGCAGGCTTGAGTTGCTATCAGACGTATTCGCTACGCCTGAAACGATGAAGTTGCGATAACTTTATTGACAGGTGAGTTGCCCACGCCGCCGCGGGATTTTCTTGAGAAATTGATTGCTCTACATATCATTGCATAGTGCATAAGAGGCCTATAGGCAACAAGAAAACTAAGCTCGGGACCACATGAGATCTGCCTGCGATGAAATTGAACCTTGCTCAGCCATAAAGCCGCGATGCAAAGGAGCTATACATTGCAGCCGGGTTCGAGATTGCCGTCCGGCGCGACGGTCCTCTCTGGCAGCGTTAACTTCTGCCTGTTCTGCGCGAAGGCACAGTCATCAATCCACCACGCGGGCCGCGTGCGAAGGCGCTTGCCAGATCGAACCTCTATCGGGACGAGGGACGAGGGCCGACTGCCGTCTAACAGCAGTGTCCCGAAGGCAAATAGCTGACTGCAAACGCCGAGGGGCGGCCGCCTGCGCAAGGAGACGGCTGACTAGTTCCCCTTGAACGTGTCCGTTGAGCCAGGCACGGACAAGAGACGATCGGTTCTCGGCTTCGCCTGGAAAGTGGTGCCGTCGATCAGTTGCGGTTCGTCCGTGAATTGGGCACCGTGGCGTCGCATTGCGCATCATGCTTGTTGATGGATTGGCTGAAGCGTCGTATTGCTTTCATTAAGCCAGAGGACAAGTTCGTTGACACGCATGGCCTTCGCGAACAGCCAACCCTGTCCATACTGGACGCCTCTCTGCACCAGATATTCGACCTGGACATCGCGCTCGACGCCTTCCGCTACGATTTCCACCCTTAGTTCGTGCGCCATCTCGATGATATGAGGCGCGACCACGCTGGATGCTGCGTCTTGTGCAATGGTGTCGATAAATGACTTGTCGATTTTCAGGACGTCGATCGTAAAGGTTTGCAGATACGACAGGCTGGAATACCCGGTTCCAAAATCATCGATATAGACAGGGTGGCCAGCATCCCTGAATGCCGCTATTGTTTGCCGCGTTGCGTCGGCATCCATGAAGCTTCGCTCCGTTGCTTCGATTCTGACCTGAGCAGGTCGAATACCCGTCTCCTGCAACCTGGCCGTAAGAACGTTCAGGAAACGGCGCGTCCGCAAATCCTCGCTGCTCACGTTGATTGAGACGTAGAACGAAGGACGCGAGCGCAAGAGCTTCGACAGCTCGTCAAGCGTCTTATCCAGTACGAGATCCGTCAACTGCTGAATAAGGCCGTTTTGCTCCGCGACCGCGACAAAGATTTCCGGTGAGACGTAGCGTCCGTTCAGGTTCCACCTGACAAGCGCTTCTACGCCAACGCATTCGCCGCTCGCGAGGCGGACGATCGGCTGGAAAACCACATCGAGCCTCTTGCGTGCTATGGCCCATTCGAGCGTCGCCGGGAACGAGAGTTGCCGCGAGATTCGCCTGAACGCGATCCAGCCAAGCAAACCTCCGACAACGACACCAATCGAAAGCCACATCACGAGTAAACCAGGCCATTGACCCACGAGGCTGCTACGCGGAGACTTGACTATCACCCCGAGGGGCCGGCTCGTCGAACGGGCGACAGCGTAGTGCCATTGTTCATTGTTCACGCGGCCGGTCAACTTCCATGCGTTGAGCATGTCGTCGCCGTTCGCGCCAGGGGACAACGCAAGGACTGTGTTTGTCTCGACATTGACCACCGCGATCGGTCGTCGGGCGGGGTCGATTAGATCGACGTAGGACTGCGGGTCGATCGAGACATAGTGTCCGTTGCGGCCGATCTGGATATCCTGACGCTCGGCGCTGAGGGGGTTGTTATGTCTGAACCAGACCAGATAGCCATCTTTCGTCTGCCAATCGGGCGCAGGCAGCGTCAGCTGTTGTGTCCGAACGTCGCCTAGAAGCGGTGAGCACAGATAGCGTCCGCCACCGTACGCCCCGCCGTCCTGCACGTATCGGTAGTTAAAAGACACACGGGCATACCGTGCGATCTGAGCGGGAGAGCAGAGACTGCCGGGGGCCGCCTCCATGTCCGCGATAGCGGCGAATGCCTGGTAGGTGACAAGCTCCGTGCGCATCACAGCTTTCGCGGCGAACTGCTGCAGATCTTCTTGTTCTCGACGTTCTGCATCCTCGTTGGCGATATAGACGCTGGTCAGTACCGGGGCGACCGTAGCTATGCAGCCCAGTGCGACAGAAGCAGAAATAAGCGACAGCCGCTTGATCATCTCGCAAGTCCCGTCGTGAATGACCGTAAGGGGGCGTCACGCCACAAGTGCGGCATGCTCAGGTTCGAACGCGTGGAATTAAGATGCAGTATGAAGAATAGTATCTGGAGCTATTTTTTCAACGCTTTGATTTGTGCGCTGTATCGGCTCCAGGGCGAAGGCGAACAGCCGATCTTCGACGGCGGATTCAACCGGTGGATGCAACACATCAAAGACTGCGCAAGGAGTGGGAGTGTTGCAGATGAAACAGCGACGCCGGATTTATTACAGCGAGAAGCAGAAAGCGCTGATGTGGGAACGTTGGCGAAAGGGCGAATCTCTCCAGAAGATCGCCCGGGTTTTTTGATCGGAACCACTCGCCGGCACAAGGGATTCTGGCTGCGTCTGTGTCACTGCGATGTCACCCTAGCGCGCGACAACCACCGTGGTCTCGGATTCATACATGATCCTCACGTGACTATGGCGCGCGAGAGACTGCATCACTTTGACGAGCTCGGGGCGGCTGACCCGGACCGAATGCGCCGTACCTTCCTTGTCCTCGATCGTCAGCAGGTTGAGCTTGTGATCGACGCCGGTGACTTCGGCCACGCCCTGGAAGACTCTGAGCGCCTGAAACTCCTCTTGTCCGGCACCCGGAGAATACTGGGTCAGCTTGACCGTGCGGTTCAGGCGCGTGAGCGGCACGCCCTTCGCGAGCGACAGCTCAGTGACATAGGGTTCCAGATAGCTCGCCGTGACCTTGTCGCCGATTTTGACGGCGCTGAGCGCGTCCCGGTGGTTTTTAGCGTTGAAACTCAGGTCCTCGTGGCCCGGCACGGTCACGACGATGATTGCGTTTCGCTGGTCGATCAGGCTGACGGTGCCGCTCTCGCTGTCGACCGATGCGCCGCTTGGGACGGCTTGCGCAGCCGCCGACGGGACGGCGTCGTCCGCACCGCACTCGGGAATCCATGCGGCGGACAAGCCCAAAGCCGCAACAATGCAAATACAGCGGCGGGCAGCGGAAATGCGTGTATTCGATCGGAATGGCATGGCAGTCACCTTGTGCGATCAGGTACTTGTTTGCGATGCGCGCGTCGCGCCCGGCCTGTTCATTACTGCCTTGGCCGGAGCGAGACCATCTTGTCCACGGCGCGCCTTGAACCGCCGCTGCACTTCGTTCTGCGCTGCAGGTGCTCATGTACGGATTTGCTCATGGCGGTGTGCCACAGACCGTTTCGCCACGGGCGTTCTTCGTGCATTCTGCAAACGCGTTCGCCGACAGCATCACGCACGCCAGTATTATTAGAGTCTTCATGGACATTCCCCCGTGACGGCTGCGGCGGTGGATGCATTCCCGGCGTCTAACGAATCTTGTCCGGGGTGATGGCCAGCCTCGCAATTTGGCGGTGCCGTCTATCAGTGTAGGTCTTTCAGGGGCATTTCGTGCGGGCGAACATGTACCGCAGGGCTCACGGTAGGCCGATCCTGAGCGTGAGTTCCATCGTGACGGGGAGTTTCATGCTCTCGAATGCGGCAGCCGACGTTGGCACTTACGGTTGATCAGTCGTAGCGGTAGACTCCGTGCCGGGTCTTGCGCCCGAGACGCCCAGCAGCCACCAGTTCGCGAAGCAAAGGGCAGGCGCGATACTTCTGATCGCCAAGGTCCTTCGCGAGTACCTCTAACACGGCGAGGCAAACATCGAGGCCCACCAGATCCGCCAATGCAAGCGGTCCGATGGGGTGATTGGCGCCAAGACGCATCCCCTCGTCAATTTCTTCCGCCGTTGCGACTCCCTCCGCCAGAACGAAAAATGCCTCGTTGATCATCGGCACCAGAATCCGGTTGACGACGAATCCTGGCGAGTTCTTGACCCCGATTGGCGATTTGTCGAGCCGGCGGGACAATTCGTGAATTGCGTCGACAGTTTCCGTGCTGGTCTGCACACCACGGATGATCTCGACGAGCGGCATCAGGGGCACCGGGTTGAAGAAGTGCATGCCGACGCAGCGGGAAGGATCGGCAAGATTCGATGCCAACGATGTTATGGAGATCGACGAGGTGTTCGTGGCGATAATCGCGTGTTGTTTTGCGACCGCTTCGATCTGCTTCAGGATCGCGCGTTTCAGCTCGACCTGTTCGGTTGCGGCCTCGATGACCAGATCCACCTCGGCGAGGCGCTGATAGTCGGTTGAAGTATCGATGCGCGCCAGCGTCGCGCTGGCCACCTCCGCGGCGATCGTATTTTTCGCTACAAGCCGCTCCAGACTCGACCGCAATGCCACCATGCCTCGCGTGAGGGCAGTCTCGGTGACGTCGATCAGAACGACCTTGAGTCCGGCCGTTGCGGCGATCTGCGCGATACCACTGCCCATCGTTCCGGCGCCGACGACGCCGATCGTTTCAATGGTCATGTTCGATCTCCGATAGTCAAATAGTTCATGGCGACGCCTGGAGGTTTTCGAAGATAGCCGCGATACCCTGACCGCCGCCAATGCACATGGTCACCAGCGCGAAACGCCCGTGAACACGCTTCAGTTCGTGGAGAGCCTTGACGGTGATCAATGCGCCGGTTGCGCCGATCGGATGACCCAGTGAAATGCCGGACCCGTTGGGATTCACTTTGTCGGCGTCGAACTGGAGTTCCTGTGCGACGGCGCAGGCTTGTGCGGCGAATGCTTCGTTTGCTTCGATCACGTCGATATCGCGAATTTCCAGACCCGCGCGTTGGAGCGCGATGCGCGTGGCTGGCACGGGACCGATGCCCATGTAGAGCGGATCCACGCCGGCATGAGCGTAGGACACCAGGCGGGCCAGCGGCTTGAGCCCGCGTTGTTCGGCAGCTCCTCGCTCCATCATCAGGACGGCGGCGGCAGCGTCATTGATACCGGATGCGTTACCCGCCGTCACGGTGCCATCGGTCTTCTGGAAAGCGGGTCGCATACCGGAAAGGTCGTCAAGGGAGACGTCCGGACGCACGTGCTCGTCCGTGTCGAACGGCACCTCCTTCCCCTTGACCCGGCGCGTTACCGGAACAATCTGCTCCTTGAAGCGCCCTTCGGCGATCGCGCGCGCTGCACGGCGGTGCGATTCCACAGCCAATGCGTCCTGCTGTTCGCGCGTGATGCCATATTTCTGCGCAACATTCTCTGCCGTGATCCCCATCGGAACAGCATGGAAGGGATCATTAAGCGCGCCGAGCATCATGTCGATCAGACGCGCATCGCCCATCCGCACGCCAAAGCGTGTGTCGGGCGTCATGTAGGGCGCACGGCTCATGTTTTCCGCGCCGCCACCGATGGCAACGTCGGCGTCACCCAGCAGAATTGCTTGCGCGGCCGAGATAATGGCCTGCAATCCGGAGCCGCACAGGCGGTTCACGGTCAGTGCCGGCGCCGCTTCGGAGACACCTCCGTTAATGGCGGCCACGCGTGCCATGTACATGTCTTTGGGTTCAGTTGCGATAACATTGCCAAAGACTACATGTCCTACCTGATCGCCGGCAACATTGGCCCGTGCCAGTACCTCTCGCACTACAAGCGCTGCAAGCTCGGTCGGCGGCACGTCTTTCAGGCTTCCGCCGAACTTTCCAATGGCGGTGCGCACACCGCTCACAATAACGACCTCTCTTTGCACGTTGCACTCCTTGATTTAGATGGTGCACGCAGGCATCGTTTTCGACGCCCCGGGTATCGAATCACATGTTCGGATAGTTCGGACCGCCGCCACCTTCAGGCGTGACCCACACGATGTTCTGCGTCGGGTCCTTGATATCGCAGGTCTTGCAGTGCACGCAGTTCTGCGCGTTGATCACGAGGCGCTCGCTTCCGTCGTCGTTCTTGACGAACTCGTACACCGCTGCCGGGCAATAGCGCGATTCCGGACCGGCATAGGTCTGCCAGTTCACGTTAACTGGCACTGATGGATCTTTCAGCGTCAGGTGAGCCGGCTGGTTTTCCTCGTGATTCGTGTTCGAGATGAACACCGAGGACAACCGGTCGAACGTGAGCTTGCCATCCGGCTTCGGATACGTGATCGGCTTGCACTGCGATGCGGGCTTCAGCATTTCGTGATCCGAATGCTGGTGATGCAGCGTCCACGGCACATTGCCGCCCAGCAGCTTCTGCTCAATGCCGACGATCAGCGTGCCGAGGTACAGGCCCTTGCTCATCCACTGCTTGAAGTTGCGCGCGCGATGCAGTTCGGTGTGCAGCCACGAGGTCCTGAAACTCTCCGGATATGCCGTCAGTTCATCGTTCTGACGCCCAGCCTGCACAGCGTCGAACGCCGCTTCAGCGGCCAGCATGCCGGTCTTGATCGCCGCATGCGAACCCTTGATCCGAGATGCGTTCAGGAAGCCCGCATCGTCGCCGACCAGCGCACCACCCGGAAACACCAGTTTCGGCAGCGACATCAGGCCGCCGGCGGTAATCGCCCGCGCGCCATATGACACGCGCTTGCCACCTTCGAGCACCGCACGAATCGCCGGATGCGTCTTGTAGCGCTGGAATTCCTCGAACGGTGACAGGTACGGGTTCGTGTAGCCGAGGCCCACCACGAAACCCACCACCACCTGGTTGTTATCCATGTGATAGAGGAACGAGCCGCCGTAGGTGTCGTTTTCCAGCGGCCAGCCGGCGGTGTGCATCACCAGACCCGGCTTGTGCTTCGCCGGATCGATTTCCCACAGTTCCTTGATGCCGATCCCGTAGACTTGCGGATCGGCGCCTTCGCGCAGCTTGAATTTGTCGTTCAGCTGGCGGCCGAGGTGCCCACGCGCGCCTTCGCAGAACAGCGTGTACTTCGCGTGCAGTTCCATGCCGAGCTGGAAGTTCTCGGTCGGCTCGCCGTCCTTGCCGATACCGAGATTGCCGGTCGCGACGCCTTTAACCGAACCGTCATCGTTGTAGAGGATTTCAGCCGCCGGAAAGCCCGGGAAAATCTCGACACCCAGCGCTTCAGCCTGCTGACCCAGCCAGCGCGTGACGTTCGCGAGACTGATCACATAGTTGCCGTGATTCTTGAAATTGTCCGGCAGCGCCCAGGTCGGCACGCTCTTCGAACCGGTTTCCGTCAGGAACAGGAATTTGTCCTCGGTCACGTCCACCGTCAGCGGCGCGCCTTTTTCCTTCCAGTCAGGGACCAGCTCGTTCAAAGCGCGCGGATCCATCACCGCGCCCGACAGGATATGCGCCCCGATCTCCGAGCCTTTTTCCAGTACGCACACGCCAAGCTCGACGCCTTTTTCCGCCGCCAGCTGCTTCAGGCGGATCGCCGCGGACAGGCCAGCCGGGCCGCCGCCGACGATCACGACGTCGTATTCCATTGACTCGCGCGGACCGTACTGCTCAATGAGACTTGCGTCTATCACGATGCGATGCCTTTTCTTTAGAACTGGTCTTCACTCAGCGCCAACATGCCTTCGTTGTTCTTCGCGCTGACGATGGATGCCTCAAGCGCGACGGCTTGCGACAGGATGTGATCGGCAAAGAAGTGAGCGGTTGCGATCTTCGAGTCGTAGAACGACTTATCCTCAGCGTGCTTCTCAGCAGCCACCAACAGGGCGCGTGCAAATTGCCAGCCT
Source organism: Paraburkholderia sp. BL9I2N2 (assembly GCF_004339745.1). GTDB lineage: Bacteria > Pseudomonadota > Gammaproteobacteria > Burkholderiales > Burkholderiaceae > Paraburkholderia. The sequence continues at coordinate 20,631 of NZ_SMGP01000002.1, forward strand.
GCGAGGACGATGCCAGCCAGCTTCAGATAGAGCACGCCGCCAGCAAACACTGCGTTCGGATCGCTTTTGGCGTTGGCTAGCATGAATTCCACTACGCTCGCGAGAGCTTGGCGGCCGGTCGTGAGCCGCTTGTGCAGCGACCGGAATGCAGGGTTGGACGAGAACGCCGCGCAGTCTTGCAGTTCGCCCAGCGTCCGATCAATCTGGGCGAGGATTGCTTTCGCCACCGCGCCGCCGTCACGCAAGGTTTTGCGTCCGATCAGATCGTTCGCCTGAATCGCCGTGGTGCCTTCGTAGATCGTCAGGATGCGGGCGTCGCGATAGTACTGTGCAGCACCAGTCTCTTCAATGAAGCCCATGCCGCCGTGGACCTGCACGCCGAGGCTTGCCACTTCGATTGAGATTTCCGTGCTCCAGCCCTTCACGACCGGCACGAGATATTCATAGATGGCCTGATGCTCTGCCTGCACGGCTTCGTCCGCGTGGCGATGCGCGATGTCGCTATGCGTGGCTGCAACATAGGCGAGCGCACGGGCGCCCTCGGTTAGCGCGCGCATCGTCAACAGCATGCGGCGCACGTCCGGGTGCTGAATGATCGCCACAGACTGCTTGGCTGAGCCATCAACCGGCCGGCTTTGCACGCGATCCTTCGCGTAGGCTACGGCCTTCTGATACGCGCCTTCAGCAACGGCGATGCCTTGCACGCCTACGCCAAAGCGAGCCGCATTCATCATGATGAACATGTATTCGAGGCCGCGATTCTCCTCGCCGATCAGTTGCCCGATTGCGCCGCCATGATCGCCGAACTGTAAAACCGCGGTCGGGCTTGCCTTGATGCCGAGCTTGTGTTCGATCGACACGCAATGCACGTCATTGCGATCGCCCAACGAGCCGTCTTCGTTGACGAGAAACTTGGGTACGGCAAAGAGCGAGATTCCCTTGACGCCCTCAGGCGCATTGGGCGTACGAGCCAGCACGAGATGGACGATGTTTTTCGCCATGTCATGGTCGCCCCACGTGATGAAGATCTTTGTGCCAAACACTCGATACGTCCCGTCGCCTTGAAGCTCGGCGCGCGTGCGTACCAATGCCAGATCCGAGCCGGCTTGGGGTTCGGTCAGATTCATCGTTCCGGTCCATTCGCCAGAGATCAGCTTCGGCACGTAGGCTTGCTTCTGCGCCTCGGTGCCGGCTGTCAAGAGCGCCTCGATCGCGCCGTCGGTCAGCAGCGGGCACAGCGCAAGCGACAGGTTGGCGGCATTCAGCATCTCGATGCACGGAGCCGCAAGCAGTTTCGGCAAGCCTTGGCCACCATATTCGACGGGATGCACGACACCTTGCCAGCCTCCTTCGGCAAACTGGCGGAACGCTTCCTTGAAGCCCGGCGTGGTGTAGACCTCGCCGTCGCGCCAGGAACTCGGATTCTTGTCGCCTTCGATATTCAACGGCGCGATCACGTCCGCGCTGAACTTCGCCGCTTCGTCGAGCACCGCCTGCGCAGTGTCGGCAGTGGCGTCTTCGAAGCCCGGGAGCGTCGATACGCGATCGAGATGGGCAAGTTCATTGATGACAAACAGCATGTCCTTGACGGGCGCCGTATAGCTCATGATGGATTTCCAGAAATGCAATCTAAGAGGGGACGCGGGCAGGGCAGACGAAGTGGCCCGGCGCGGTAACAGTGAGCCGATCGTAGTCCCGATTGGGCACGAATCGACTACCTAAATCGGCCCATCTATTGACAAAGTTGGCCACGACTTGCGAAACGGGCAGAGCGCCGATGGGCGTTTACCCCATTGCGCGGGGCGAGCAAGTCCGGTTGTGGTTCAATGGTTCGGCCGGACGGGGAGGGTCGCGCTCAGGGTTGCCGGCGGTACTCGCCAGGCGTGCTGCCAGTCCAGTGGCGAAAGGCCCGATGAAATGCGGTGGGATCGTCAAAGCCGACATCGCCCGCGATCGCGGCGATCGGGTCATTGGTGCCGGTGAGTCGCTGGATCGCAATATCACGCCGCAACTCGTCCTTCAGCGTCTGGAATGCGGTTTCCTCTGCGGCGAGGCGCCGGCACAAGGTGCGCACCGACCAGTGAAAACTCCGCGCGGCGTCTTCGACGGTCGGCACATCCGGCAAACTGGCTGCGAGGTATTGCCGGATGCGGTGGCTCGTGAGCTGCTCGCTGAAGGAAACAAAAATCCAGTCCTCCGGAGCCCGTGCGAGAAATTTGCGCAAATTCGTCTTGCGCTGGCGGATGGGCATGTCGAAATACGCGGCGCTGAAGCGCATCAGCGTTTGCTGGCAGTCGAAATGGACAGGTCCGGGGAACAGGTACAGATGATCCACCGTGTGCGGCGGACAGGAAAACGCGAACTCGACTTGCAGCAGGGGGATTTTCTGACCGATCAGCCATGACGCCACGCCGTGTGCGAGCTTTAACATGAGCTGCTGCCCGAGCATGCTGACGGTCGACGATGGATCAGGGTGAAGGGCAACGCATGCTATCAGGCCATCTCTGCGCGATTCGAACCTGAAGTCATCGAGGACAATGTGGAAGAACTGCCCGAACCGATGCATGGCAATTTCCAGGTTGGGTGCATCGAGCAGGCTCAGGCAAAGAAACTTCAGGGTGCCGCTGCGCATCGGACGGGCGAAGATGCCCGGCATTTCATCGTCGAATTCAATGGCGAGGGCACGGTATAAAGTCGAAAACTGTTCCTCCGTGACTCGCGCGCCCGGTTCGATCAGCAGCGCCGGCGAGATGCTGGCTTCGTCCAGGTATTTGCCGACCAGACCCGGCCGTGCACCCGCGGCCGCAAGGAAACCGTTGACAAGTGAGATCGGGACGGTGGCGCTGGGTGAATGCATGGGCGTTGACGGGACTCGTTAATGTCGGTTCACCACGTCAGTCATTGTACGGCACCGTTCAGACCAGGTAACAGCCCCACCTATATCTACAGGTCAAAGTCAGTGATGGTCGAATGGGCCGAGGGGGTATGCCAGTCCATCCAGTCGAAGTGTCTGGAGCTTTCAGCCCAGGCCCACGTTGCTTTTGGCATGCGTGTGGCCGGCGTTTCCGCTTGCAGTGCGTTGCTTTCGTGTTCTGTTTTTGCAACGGGGTGGAGACCCGTCGCACTTGAGGTTGCCTTCACTTCGTCCGGCGCGAGATTAGATACGGTTGATTTGCGGTGCATGATAAATAGGAAGGTGAATGATTGAATAGAATCGATCGGGCGGTGGCGCCAGTGTCAGGCCGCAAGTAGGCCGCAAGTAGCGAGAGCAATATCGCCCTGTGCCCGGGGAAAGGTTTCGAAGCATCGCGAAAGTCCACGGAATGGATTCGATTCCGTGGAGCAAATGCGCACGCACGAGTGGCAGGGAATCGGCATGCCGGGGCCGTGCTGCCCGGAGCAAGCCCTATGCCGTGCGAGCTTTCACATAGCGCCCGGGCGCCGGTTCGATCGGCTTATGATGGGCGCTTCCCGGCTTCGTGCGCGCCTTGACCGAATCTCCAGCGTACGGCTTCAGCCACTCGATCCAGTGAGTCCACCAACTACCCGGCCGTGTTTCGGCTGACGCCAGCCACGCATCCGGATCGCTGCTCAAATCGCCACTGGCCCTGAAGCTTCGCTTGTTCTTCGACGCAGGATTGACGACCCCGGCTATGTGGCCGCTCGCGCCGAGAACGAATTGAGTTGGGCCGCCAACCAGTTGTGTGGATCGATACGCCGACCGCCACGGCACGATATGATCTTCCTCGGTTGCCAGTACGTAGGTCGGGGTGTCGATGCGTCCCAGGTCGACTGGCATGCCGCATACCGTCAATCGCCCTGGTTTGCACAGGTTGTTCTCCAGGTACATGTTGCGCAAATACCAGGTGTACATGGGCCCCGGCAGATTCGTGCTATCGGCGTTCCAGTACAGCAGGTCGAACGGCGGCGGCGACTTGCCCTTCAGGTAGTTGTCGATCACATATGGCCAGATCAGATCGTTTGCTCGCAACGTCTGGAACGTGAACCCAAGTTCCTTGCCTGAGTAGATGCCGCCTCGACCGATTGCACTCTCGCGCTGAACGACGCCTGCTTCGTCAATGAAGACGCCCAGCTCGCCAGGTTCTTCGAAATCCAGCATCGTGGTGAGCAACGTGATGCTAGCCATATTGTCGTCGCCCCGTGCCCGGGAAATCGCCGCGGCAGACGACAGAATCGTGCCTCCCACGCACCAGCCGACCGCGTTGACCTGATCGGCACGAGTGATCGCCAGCGCTACGTTGATTGCCGTCAATGCACCCTGTTCGACGTAGTCGTCCCATGTCGTCTGCGCCATCGCGGCATCCGGGTTGCGCCACGACACCATGAACACGGTCATCCCCTGTTCGCAGCCAAAGCGCACAAAGGAATTGTCCGGCTGCAGATCGAGAATGTAATACCTGTTGATGCAGGGCGGCACGATCACCAGTGGGCGTTTGGCTACCCTGTCGGTGAGCGGGGCATACTGGATCAACTGGAATAGATCGTTTTCGAACACGACCGCGCCTTGGGACGCTGCCACGTTGTGCCCGACCTCGTAAGCGGTCTCATCCGTGATCGAAATGTTGCCGCGCTGCAGATCACCAAGCAGGTTCGTGAAGCCGTCACGCAAGCTGTCACCGCTGGATTCGAACGCAAGCCTGAGCGCCTCGGGATTGGTTGCGGCGAAATTGGCTGGGCTCAGCAAGTCGATGAACTGCCGCGTGAAGAATTCGAGCTTCCGTTTGTCCTTTTCACTTAGGACAACCGCATCGACGACGTCTTCAAGCAACCGCGCGTTGAGCAGGTAGTTCTGCTTGAGCAGGCTGTACCAGGCATTCTTGCGCCAGTCTTCGGCGAGAAAGCGGCGGTCACTGCGCTGCGGCGCAATCACGGGCTCGGTTTCCGCGCCCATCGTGCTGGCTAGCGTGCGGGTCCAAACCGACGCCAGCTGCGGCCAGTACGCCGAGTGAGCCTCGAGAAGCGCCGCGGAAACGGCTAGTGCTTCCGGGGGTTCCGCTCTGGTGTGCGTGTCGTATTGCGGAGCGCCATTCGCCTCCAGACCGGTCATTGCGCGCCAGAACCGCTGCCCGGACTTGAGGAATCCCTGTACATATTCAGTGGGTACGTTTAACGACATGATCACACCGCTTCGCTTGATTGACTCATGATTGCAGCCGGTTCGGCACTGGCCGCGCTTTCAACCAGGCGCCGCGCACGGGACGTGGCCAGGACGGTTGCTTCGCCGTCGATCACCACCTTTCCGCCAACCGTACAGACGGTCGACATCACGACACGGCCCTTTTCCGGCTGCAGTTCTTTCACAGCGACCGTTGCATGCACCGTATCGCCGGGCCGGACTGGTGCCTTGAAACGCAGGTTCTGCCCGAGGTACACCGTACCGGGGCCCGGAAGGTGTCCGGCGAGGGTCGCGGAAATCACACTTGCGGTCAGCATCCCATGCGCAATGCGCCCTTTGAACGACGTGGTCCGCGCGAATTCCTCGTTAATGTGTACGGCGTTGTTGTCGCCCGATGCGGCCGCGAAGAACAGGATATCCGTCTCCGTTATGGTCTTCGCAAAGGTGGCGCTCATGCCTGTTTCCAGGTCTTCAATGTCGTAACCGCCGATTTCGTTCATCTGTTGCTCAACTGGTTGTTATTGAATGGACTGACCCTGTACGTTTCCGAAGTGTCGTCGCCTCACAGCGTCAATTTCACGCGGGCCCTGGAATGCGGCAAAGTGAAATTCTGCCGCCGCGCGCGGTACCTGGATGTTTGTCACCTTCAGGATTCAACGGCGCAATCACGAGAAAAGCGATCGAAGAGGGGACACGGGTTGGGCAGAGTTAATGGCCCGGCGCGCTAACCGTTGAGCCGATCTTAGTCCCAATGGGACGCGAACCGACTACCTAAAGCGGCCCATCTATTGACAAAGTCGGCCATGACTTGCGAAGCAGGTGGTTCGCCGATGCGTGTTTGCCCCACTGCAGGGGCAGCGGGTCCGGGTGCCTCAGCGGCGTCGATTCGTACCGGTAACTCACCTGGCTGTTCCGACTTATCCCACTTGTACAGGCCGTCGATGACCACACCGCGCTGTTTCCTTGGAACATGCCATGCGAACTGCAATCACTCACCGGCCTCAAGTCACAACTCTGACCGGAGTCCTTAATTGGCCGCACAAAAACAGCGTAACCTGCCGAACGGGCGACGCATTTGCATCGGAGTACGATCGAGCGCTGCGGTTTTTCCCATCCATTGACCTCGTCCATACCCGCAGACGAACAGCGTATAACGCGAAAGCTTTCCCGAACCGTTTCTTCGATGCGACGCCCGCTCGGACGGAGCATCGCGTGGGCGTATGCAACGCTTACTCAGCTTCGGACGCCGGTTTGGCCTTCTTTTCAGTCTGGGTGTCCGCGTCCTGGGGGGCGGCTTTTTTGGCCTCGCGAGCCTTTTGCTGGGCCTTGCGCTGGGTGTCCTGCATCTGCTTAGTCGCCGCGGCGCCGGTTTGGGCGAATGCCACAGGCGCCGACAGGAATGAAAGTGCCACGTAGAAAACGGATGCAAAAACGGGGCCGCGGCGGCCGTTCATATTGATCTCCAGAAGTCGACCGAGTGTCGATATACAGGCAGAACCGGTATCGCGTGCGTTCACAGATGCTGGTAGTCGGTGACCACCCAATTACGCCATGATCCCTGCGGTACGGCCATCACTGGCCGCCAGTGGGCAATGGAGCCAGGCTCTTCCGCGTGAACTGCGCGATGACATATACACGGACTGTAGACCCTGCGCTGAGTGAGCGCTACATGCAACCCGTAACGGATCAACCCGACAAAGATAATGGGTTTGCCTTCGCGGCCTCGCGAACAATTGATCGCCTGCTTGCTGTCGTTACAACCGATTGCGCTGGCTGGGATCGAATTGCGGATCGGGTGATTGACCGTCACTCGTTCTGCCTGCCAATAGCCTCACGCTCTCATGAAACTGATTTCGCTTATCGTCGAGGTCGTATTCCACGACGCTAGTTGGTAACTCACCAAGGGCATACTGTTACGAAGGTTGGTGGCACTGCGACCGTGGCTACGTTGTCGGCATTGCTGCTGATACTCGCTCGCACTACGTCCAGCAACTCGCATATCTTCGCGCGAAGACGAGACACTTCGGTCACACGCAGCCACACCTATGCGTTTGTTCGACGCCTTATTGGTGAGAGTGTGGCTCAGGATTCTGCTGAGGGAGTGGAACATTCATCCCGGGCGACTCGGGACGTGGCTGCGGGGCCGTGGTCCTGTCTTCCCCGGAGCCGGAAGCAGAGGCTGGCGCCATCGCTGCAGGCGGGTTCGGCGCTACGGCAGCGCTAACAAGGAATCCAGCCGATGTAAGGAAGATTGCCGCTAATAACAAAAATTCCATGGTATTTGCCTCGCCAGTGTTAGTGACCCGTGCCGATGCGCGGGCCGGCATCCGCGCAACGCACTTGGTCATCTACACTCTCCTGCGACATGGCAGGTGCCAGCAATTACGCGGTACCGGTAACCTATCTCTGCCCCTTGCCGTTCAAATGACGTATGTCAAATTGTCCGTTCAACGAGACGCCCCGAGACAAAAAAGCGCTGAGCGTGCAATCCGGTAGCCAGTTCGACCGGACGATAGTTGTGCCGCAGAGGCTTCCGAGCCGAGTGCGGGTCTGGCCGTAGAAAGCCGACCTGGATTCCCAACCGCGGCCGCGACACGCTTCTTGTCACTTTAAGCGTGAGTCGGTCCGGGCAGTTGGGCCGACCCGTGCGATGTTCGTCCTGATGCCGGGCGGCCCATCATTCCGAGAAAGGTAGACCGGCGCCTCATGCCTTGCGTGCACGAAGATATCTGAAGAACTCTACGCCTTCCTGCAGGCGCCGTTTCATCATCTCCCAACTCACCAGCATCTCGCGGACGATTTCCCAGATCTTTGCTGGTCTGAAATAAAAGCGTTTATAGAACTCCTCAACGCCAACGTAGATCTCTTCGCGCGACAGATGCGGATAGCCAATCGTGGAAGCCTGGGTGCCTGCCGAATTGACGAGGGCGATGACCTTCCCTTCATTCAACCATCCGTTCTCCACCGCTTGCTTGTGAAGGACGGTTCCCGGATAGGGCGCGGCGAGCGACACCTGAATCGTGTGGGGATTGATCTCTTTCGCGTACTTGATCGTCTTCTGGATCGTTTCGTGCGTCTCGCCGGGAAGCCCAAGAATGAACGTGCCGTGGATCTTGATGCCGAGCTTGTGGCAATCGTCGCTGAACTGGCGGGCCATATCGGTCCGCAGGCCCTTTTTGACGTTCACGAGAATCTGATCGTCGCCGGATTCGTACCCGACGAGCAAGAGCCGCAGCCCATTTTCTTTCATCACTTTGAGCGTTGAATAGGGCACGTTCGCCTTGGCGTTGCACGACCACGTCACGCCTAACCTGCCGAGACCGCGAGCGATCTCTTCGGCTCTCGGTCGGAGATCCGTAAAGGTATCGTCGTCGAACATGATCTCCTTGATTTCGGGCATGTTGTCCCTGATCCATTTCACTTCTTCGAGGACGTTCTCGACCGAGCGCGTGCGGTAGCGATGACCCCCAACCGTATGCGGCCAGAGGCAAAAGGTGCATCTGGATTTGCAGCCTCGCCCCGTGTAGAGCGACAGATACGGATGCTTGAGATAGCCGCTGAAGTAATTCTCCGGCGTCAGGTCGCGCTTATAGATCGGCGAGACGAACGGTAACTGGTCCATGTCTTCGAGAATCGGTCGGGCGTCGTTGTGCATGATCCCGCCATCCGGCAGACGATAGCTCAGTCCGAGAATCGATTTGAACGGGAGGCCCTGTGCGATCTCGCGACAAGTGAAGTCGAATTCTTCGCGGCACACGAAGTCGAGTGCGTCGCTCGCAGTCAGCGAGCCGTGAGGATCGACGGCGACTTTTGCACCGATCATCCCGATCAGGATCCGGGGCTTGCGCCGCTTCAGGTGCTCTGCAAATTGAACATCACTCTGGAACGATGGAGAACTTGTGTGAATGATTACCAGTTCGTATTTCTGAGCAATGTCGAGTGTCGTATCCAGCGACAGGTCATCTGCGGGCGCATCCACGACGCGGCTATCTTCAATCAGCGCGGCGGGCTGGACGAGCCACGTTGGATACCAGAATGATCGAATCTCGCGCTTCGTTTGGAAGCGTGAGCCCGCTCCGCCATCGAAGCCTTCAAATGAAGGTGCCTGCAGAAACAGCGTTTTCATGAATACCCTCGAAGAGAATAGTCCGCGTGGCCGGGATTAGTCACCCACTTGGACTCGCCAGGCATCGGCGATGTTCGCGAAGTGTTTCGAAGCCTTCAAAAAGATAACAAATGACCAGGTAGTTGCTTTGGAAGCCGTCATCTCCTGTGCGCCCACGGAAATGGGCTTGCAGGGATTCGCCGCATCATCACATTTTCAGAGCCGCACAACAGTTGACGTGAAGTGGTGAGGCAGCGGCTATCGCCGGGGAGCAGGAGGCGAATCAAGAATACTACGACTTGGCGCCTCGGCATGACGAAAAATCGATCTTTTAACCTGTCGATAGTTACAGTGCGATTACGTTGAAGGTGGAAGGTCGCATAAACCCGGTGTCGATGCTCAGCTAGCGAAACGCACACTTACAAGGCCACGTCCGCGGCGATCTTACGCCGTGTTTACCGTCATTGGCGACTCATCCTGTACTAGACTATTTCTGCGCCGCCCGAGACATCACCTCGGACATCAAGCGGTGTCCGGTGCTGCGTGCAGCACCGGGCCGTCGTCGAATCCCCTACGGACCGGCCAGCGGCAATAGCGGCACGGATCTGCGCGATCACAGCGCTTGCTGCTCCAGAGCGGGAGACGAACCATGACGCAAGAACGAGTCAATACAGACGGTGTTCCTGTTGGCAACGGCGAGCGCATCAGCCCGGTCGAATTTTTACTGATGGCAGGCTTTCTTACGTATCGGGCTCCGCTGGCGCCGATCGCTGCCCGAGTTGCGGCCCGACGCGTTCTCGATGCCATACTCGGTGCTGCGGCAGCTCACGGGTTCGCAGATTCGGACGCTCTCGAGACGATGATGGCGTGCGCCGAAAAGTCTTCGCGCATGCGCAGCCTTGCGGAGCAGGCCACCGCCGCAGTCGGGGATACAGTCGCTTACCTGCACGTGATTCGCTGTGCCGGCGTAACGCTGGAGGTGGACCCGTAAACGCACGCTTCGACGAACGTCGACGCGTCAAGGCGTTTCTTCCTTTTGGGGGCTTGCCGTTCGTACGTCTTGCCGCACACCGCGAGCAGCAACGCGTATGCAACAGACCAGAAGTATGGAAGCAGAATCATCGAGGTCGCTGGATAGATCAGCGACAGCCAGGTCCGCCAAGTTTCATCTTGATGCGGTTCACATAGGTGGGGCGATCTGTTAACCGTTCCAACCTATCGAAGGCCATCTTGCGAGTGACGGTTTCAGGAAGCTTGTCCAGAATCGGCTCGATGGGGATGCCGAGCGCGTATCGGGTATTTGCCTGCACTGCGGGACTGGTGTTGCGCTCGACGTGTCCGGCCAGATAGTCGGTGACGAGGCGCCGGACGGTATATGCACCAACACCATGTTTGGTGTCCGATGCGGCCGCGTGCGCTCTGTCACGACGTCGGTCGAGGGCGGGATCATCGCCAGTGTCACGGATATTTCATTTTGCGTTCCGCTCGACGACCGCCGCGGCGATCTGCGTATTTCGATGTATTTCTGCGGTGGCAGCCTCAATTCGGTTTAACAATCTTTAAACGATTTATTTTGAGACTGTTTCTATACTGACTCGCAAATTGTCAAATCGCCGTAACCTCAATGCCGGGCGCGGCCTGAAAAGACAACGGCAAACGGGGCCAATTACCGTGCGAGCGAGACCAGCCGACCCGAACTACGATCCTTGCGGTCGATACCAATAAATAGCGTCGCATAGCCGGACCGGATAGCGGCTTAATCGCATCCGGAAAACAGCGGCCGTTTTTCGATTATGATGAACCGCCCCCTTCGATACCCGGCGCGATAAAGCCAATCACGCGTCCCAATATCGAGACTGCGGCGGCAGGACCGGACCGGACAGGGCGTAAGGCAAAGGACCACTAGTCGAAAAATGTGCAGCCGAAGATGAAATTGGAAGCCGGATCGTCGGTGCTTTACGCCGTCATCCCGGTCATCTGCCGGTTAGCCGGCCACCAGTTACGAAGGATGTCGCGTTGCGGGGTGTTATGAGAATTGCTGTCCTGGATGACGATTCGGCTCAGGCCGACCTGGTTTGCCAAACGCTGTCGGCGGCGGGCCATATCTGTCACGCATACGGTGCGGGCCGCGAACTGGTGCGGCAGTTGCGGCGCCAGACGTTCGATCTGCTGGTGCTCGACTGGAACGTGCCCGACATGTCGGGCGAGGAGGTGCTGCGCTGGGTGCGCGAAAGCCTCTCCGAGCGCCTGCCGGTGCTGTTCATGACGAGCCGCGGCCGCGAAACCGACATCACGTCGATTCTCAACACAGGCGCGGACGACTATGTCGTCAAACCGGTGTCCGCCGCGGTCTTGCTGGCGCGCGTCGGCTCACTCCTGCGCCGCGCTTACCACCTCAAGCCGCCCGCGGCGAAGGAAGTCTTCGGCGAATTCGAATTCGATCTGGGCGCCAAGCACGTGGTGGTGCGCGGCACGGCAGTGGCCGTCACGCAGAAGGAATTCGAGCTCGCGCTCCTGCTGTTCCAACATCTGAGCCGGCCGCTGTCGCGCGCGCACATTCTCGATGTGATCTGGAAGCAGGCAACCGACATTCCGTCGCGCACCATGGACACCCACGTGTCGATGCTGCGTAGCAAGCTCGGTCTGCGCCCGGAGCACGGCTACCGTCTGACGCCGATTTACGGTTATGGCTACCGGCTCGAGCGGGTCGATTCCGCCGCGCCGCCGGCAGCAGCCGACGAACGCCCCGAAGCGGGGGAGGCGTGACGTTTTCCGTCGATGGAGCAGCGCGCGGCGGCGCGGTTTCGCCGAGCCGCCGCAGCAGTGCATGGCTGGCGGCCGTTGGCCTGCTCGCGATGACCTGTTTCGCGCCGGTGTCGGCGTCCGCGCAATCGTCGCGCGCACCGAAGCGTGCAAAAGCCGCTGCGCCGGAATACGTCTCGTATCTGACCCACGAAGGCGACACGCTGTACGACATCGCCGGCCGCTATATGCGCGATCCGAATGATTGGGCCGTGCTGAGCCGCCTGAATCATGTGCCCGCGCCACGCCGCATGCCGGCCGGCATCGCTTTGCTTCTGCCCGCCGGCAAGCTCAAACAGGAACAGGAGTCGGCCCGCGTGATCGCGACCAGCGGACCGGCCGAGCACGCGTTCGGCAAGAACCCCTACGTGCCGCTCGCGGAAGGCACGACCCTCGGCGAAGGCGACCGCGTCCGCACCGGGGACAACGGCTTTGTGACGCTGGAGTTGCCGGACGGCTCGCACGTCACGGTGGGGCAGAACGGCCTGCTGGATATCGGCACGCTGCGGCGCACCACACTGACCGGCGCCGGCGATCGCATGCTTGAACTGCACAGCGGCGAAGTCGAAAGCCAGGTAACGCACGCGACGAAAAAGGACGACCGTTTTCAGATCCGCTCACCGTCGGTCGTGGCGGGTGTGCGCGGTACGCGGTTCAAGGTCGCTTACGACGGCGACGCGCGAACCACCGCGGTCGAAGTGCTGGATGGCGCAGTCGGCGTCGACCCGGCGGCGCTCGGCGGCCGTGCTTCGGCGCCGCTGCCCGGCGTGCCGCTGCAGAGCTCCGCGCAGCTCGTGAAGGCGCGCTTCGGCATTGTGACTCGCTCGGGCGATGCGATCGGCGAACCTGTCGAGTTGCTGCCCGCGCCGGCGCTTACGCAGCCGGCCAAAGTGCAGGACGGCAAGACCGTCGCATTCGATCTCGTGCCGGCCGACCGTGCCGTGGCCTATCGCGTGCAAATCGCACGCGACGCCGACCAGCTCGACCTGATCCGCGATCAGCGCGTGAGCGAGCCGCATGCGGATTTCGGCGACCTGGCCGACGGCACCTATTTCGTACGCATCGCCGCGCTCGACTCCAACGGCCTCGAAGGCCTGCCGCAGGTGTACACGTTCGAACGCCGCCAGCTCGGGCTAGCCGCGTCGGCGACGCAGCGGGCCGGCAGCCGCGACTATGAATTCCGCTGGTTCGTCAGCCGCGCCACGGTCGAAACACGCTTTCGTTTCGTGCTGGCGACCACGGCCGATCTGCGCCATCCGCTTGTGGACCGCACCGATCTGTCGGGCGGCCAACTGCTCGTAAGCGATCTGCCGGCCGGCGTCTATTACTGGACGATTGTCGCGGAGCAGTTCGAGAACGGCCGCTTCTACGAAAAGAGCAGCGCGGTGCGCTCGTTTACGCTTGCGCGCTGACGCTGGTAGATTCACGGGGCTGAGCCATGCATCAGCCCGCTTCCTGGCTTCGAACCAAGCAACCCTTTGCCGACCACACCTACGCGCCTGAGCCTCGATCCGCGCGCCCGTCTCGGACGGCGCGCCGGCCGCCGCTTTCTGATTGAATGGGCGGGCATCGGCTGCCTGGGCATCGTGGTGATTCTGCTCAGTTCGCTTGGCCGTCTGAGCGCGAGTGTCGATCAACTGGTCTACGACCGCTTTCTGAGCCTGCATGCGCAACCTTTGCTGCGCGATATCGTGGTGGTCGAAATCGACAACGCGAGCATCGCGCAACTCGGGCGCTGGCCGTGGCCGCGCAGTGTCCACGCGAAGCTGCTTGAACGGATCGCCAGCGCGAAGCCCGCCGCGGTGATCTACGACGTGCTGTTCACCGAGGCCAATCCGCAAGACGCCGAACTGGCCCGCGCCATCGCGCTGAGTCCGACCTATCTGCCGGTATTGCTCACCGCAGCCGATGACGGCGGCCGCCGCGTCGTGGTCGAGCCGGTGGCGCCGCTCGCGCATGCGGCGGCGGGGCTCGGCCATATCAATCTCGAAGTCGACAGCGACGGCATCGTGCGCAGCGTCGCGCGGTACGAGGGCGACGCCGATTCACGCTGGCCGCAATTGATGGTGCCGGTCGCCCAGGCGGCGGAGCTTGGCTCGCTCCATCTGAACGGCTGGCAGCGCAGCCATGCTTTGGCCGCATCTGCATCCGCATCAGCATCAGCAGCCGCGGCCGCAGCCGCAGCCGCCGACGGCGGCGAAGGCCGCTTCCTGATCCCCTTCGGTCCGAACGCGCAGAACTACACCAAGCTGAGCTTCGCGCGCGTGCTCGCCGGCGACGTGACACCGGACCAGTTGCGCGGCCGCATCGTGTTGATCGGCGTGACCGCGTCGGGCTTGTACGACCGCTTCGCGACACCGGTGTCCGGCAAACTGGGCCCGCTGCCCGGCGTGTATATCCACGCGAACGTGCTCGATACGCTGCTCACCGGCCGCGGAATCGAGCCGGTCTATCCGTGGATGCTGTTCGCGGCGTCGCTCGCGCCGCTTGCCGCGCTGCTGGCCGGATTTCTGGTGCTGTCGCCGCGCCGTTCGTTGCTGCTGACCGGCGCACTGTGTCTGCTCGCGGCGGCCGGCAGCGCGGCCTTGCTGTACGGCGCGCGGCTGTGGATGTCGCCGGTGCCGGCGATTCTGGGTGTCGTGACCGTCTATCCGATCTGGAACTGGCGGCGCCTCGAAATGACGATGGCGTATCTGCGCGGAGAACTGCAGCGCCTCGCCGACGAACCCCATCTGCTGCCGGAAACGCCGCAGCGCCGCCGCGAGTTCGGCGGCGACGTGCTGGAGCAGCACATGGCGCTGATGGCGCAGGCCGCGCAGCGCGTGCAGGACATGAAGCGTTTTGTGTGGGACAGCCTCGACAGCATGCCCGAGCCGATCCTCGTGAGCGACGTGCGCAGCGTCGTGCTGATCGCGAATCATGCCGCCAAGGCGCATTTCGCGCGGCTCGGCGCGCCGCTGCCCGAAGGCCGTTCGATGCAAGCCGTGCTGGGCGGCCTGACGCTCGTGAAGACGATCGACGGCGACGCGGCGTCGGATGCCGAAAACAATCTGTTCGCCCGCACGCACTGGCCGGCGCCGCTCGATCCGGCGCGCCACGAATTCGCCGCGCTGATGGCGCACGGCGTCGAGGTGCGCGATGCCCACGAGCGCGACCACTTGCTGCGCTACGCGAACTGCACCAACGAGCAGGGCGAGACCACCGGCTGGATCGCGGGCCTTGTCGACGTGTCGGCCTTGCATGCGGCCGAGCGTCAGCGGGAAGACGCGCTGCGGCTTCTGTCGCACGACATGCGCTCGCCGCAGGCGTCGATTCTGGCGCTGGTGGAGATCGAGCGCGCCCGCAGCGAGCCGGGGCTCGCGCGCGCCTTGCTGGAGCGCATCGAACGCTACGCGCAGCGCACGCTCACGCTGGCCGACGATTTCGTGCAACTGGCGCGCGCCGAATCGCAAACCTATGTGCTCGAACCGGTGAGCCTGACCGAGTTGCTGATCGACGCCAGCGACGAAGTCTGGCCGCAGGCGCACGCCAAGCGCATCACGCTGCACACGGAGACTGACGCCGCCGACGACGGCCACTGGATCTGCGCCGACCGTTCGTTGATGACCCGCGCGCTCGTCAACATTCTGAACAACGCGGTCAAGTACAGTCCGCCGGATACGCGGATCGTGTGCAGCCTCGCGAGCCTGACGCCGAAGGGCGTGCCGGGCGCGGCCAGGCGCGTGTCGTGCACGATTAGCGATCAGGGCTACGGCATACCCAAAGAGGAGCAGGCGGGACTGTTCGAGCGCTTCCGGCGGTTTCACGAAAGCGAGCGGCCGGAAGTGGGCGGCGCGGGGCTCGGCATGGCCTTCGTCAAGACGGTCGTCACGCGCCACGGCGGCGATGTCGAAGTGGCCAGCGAGCCCGGCCAGGGCACGGCATTTACGATCTGCTTACCGGTGCTCGAAGACGCGCAATCGGGCGCCTCGCTCGCGCCACGAACATGACATATGAATACGCACCCTATCGAAGCGAGAAGATGGTGAAAGCAATCCTGATCTGTGCCGCGCTGGCCGCGGCGAGTCTCACCGGTTGCACGGGCCTGAGCGCCGACGTGCATACCGCCGACGCCGCGAACGCGACCGCAGCGCTGCAAGGCGAGCGGACTTACACGATGGCGCGCATGCCGTCGCAGGAAGCCAGCGCGGACCATCCGCAATTCGAAAGCCTGTTGGTGGACGAGTTGACGAAACAGGGCTTCGTCGAAACGACGGGGCAGTCCGGGCGTTATCTGCTTTCAGTGGCCTACGACACGCGCCGGGCGACGATCGGCGTCGGTGACAATGGCTGCACGTCGGGCGACTGTGTTCGACCGCCCGAAACACCATTCTCGCTGTTCGGCGGCCCTGCGTATCAGCATGCGCTGACGCTGCGGTTTTTCGAGCGTGCGAGCGGACAGGAGGTCTACAAAGTCAGCGCGGTGAGCCGCGACCGCGATGCGGATCCGTTGCATGCCATGCCGACGCTCGTCAAAAGCGCGCTGGCCAGGTTGCCCTTCGATGCGCCGCCAGATTGGCGCGTGAAACTGCGCGCCGACGAGGCGAGCGGCGTGCCGAAAGTCATGTCGGTGAAACCGCTTCAGCCGTAACGCGCGTCGGGATCATTCCGACGCATTGCTGTCTTCCGGCCAACGGTTTTCGAACACGCAGTCGGTAAGCGGCATGCGGCTCGCCCAGCGTTCGGTTTCCAGCATCGGCTCGCTATAAAACTGGTCGACGTGGCCCAGACACAGAATCGCCACGGGCCGCGCGCCCTCGGGCATGTGCAGCAGTTGGCGAACCACGTCGACGTCGAACAGCGACACCCAGCCCATGCCGAGACCTTCGGCGCGCGCGGCCAGCCACATGTTCTGGATCGCGCACGCCACCGACGCGAGGTCCATCTCCGGCAAGGTGCGGCGGCCGAAGATGTGGCGCTCGCGGCCGTCCATCAGCGCCATCACCAGCAGCTCGCCGCAGTCCAGCATGCCTTCCACTTTCAGCTTCATGAACTCTTCGCGGCGTTTGCCGAGCGCATCGGCGGTGGCGAGGCGTTCGTTCTCCACCGTGTCATGCAAAGCGGTCCGAAGCGCAGGATCGGTGATGCGCGCGATTCGCCACGGCTGCATGAAGCCGACGCTCGGCGCGTGATGCGCCGCGTCGAGCAGACGCTGCAGCACGGCGGGGTCGACCGGGTCGCGCACGAAATGGCGCATATCGCGGCGTTCGTAAATCGCGCGGTAGACGGCGTCGCGCTCGGAATCGTTAAAAGGCTTCGCCATGGAACAGGGCGGCCGTGAAGGCCGGGTTGGAGGGCCAATAAGCGTGCATGTAAGTCGCCACGATCGAGCCGGCGCGATAGACGGCCTCGCCCGGCGCGTCGCCCTGCGGCCGGGTCGCTGAACGCAGCGGCGTAAGCGACGTGTTCAGCTTCGAGTAATGAAACGTATGGCCCGTCATCGGCCCGTGCAGGCTGTCGATCTGCTGCATGCCGAGCGCGGTGAAGCGCGTTTGCATCGTCGCGTGGCCGGGCAGCAGGCCGAGCATCGGTGTGGTCACGCCGTGCGTGTCGGTGAGTTGGTCGAGCAGATAGAGCATGCCGCCGCATTCGGCGACGAGCGGCTTGCCGGAGCTCGCGTGCGCGTGAATGCTTGCGCCGCTGCGGGTGTTGCCGGCCAGCGTGGCGGCGTGCAGTTCAGGATAGCCGCCGGGAAGATAGACAGCGTCGGCGTGTTCCGGTAGTGCTTCGTCGGCGAGCGGCGAGAAGAAGGCGACTTGCGCGCCGAGTGCTTCCAGCAGCGCGATGTTGGCCGGATAGATGAACGAGAACGCGGCGTCGCGCGCAATCGCAATCGTCTTGCCTTCCAGCAGGCGCGGCAGGACGTCCGATAAGGGCGCGCCGAATTCGACAGGCGGTGGCAGTTCGGCGAGCGCGGTGCGGCCTAGAGTGTCAGCGGCACGATCCAGGCGCGCGTCGAGATCGTCGATTTCGTCCGCCTGATGTAAGCCGAGGTGCCGGTCGGGCAGCGCGATTTCATCGCTGGCGGCAATGTGCCCGCACCAACGCAACTCCGGCGGCAACGCTTCTTCGAGCATCTGCGCATGCCGCGCGGAGCCGACGCGATTGGCGAGCACGCCATAAAACGGCACCTGCGGCCGGAATTGCGCGAGACCGAAGGCGACCGCGCCGAAGGTCTGCGCCATCGCCTTCGCCGAAATCACCGCGAGCACTGGCACGCCGAACGTGGTGGCGAGATCGGCGCTGCTCGGCGTGCCGTCGAACAGACCCATCACGCCTTCGATCAGGATCAGATCGGCTTCGGCGGCCGCTTGCGCGAGCAGCGTGCGGCAGGCGGCTTCGCCCACCATCCATAGATCGAGTGAGAGCACGGGCGCGCCGCTCGCGCGCGCCAGAATCATCGGATCGAGAAAGTCCGGTCCGGTCTTGAAGACGCGCACGCGTCGCCCCAGCCGCCGATGGTAGCGCGCGAGACCCGCCGTGATCGTGGTCTTGCCTTGGCCCGACGCGGGCGCGCTGATGAACAGGGCGGGGCACGCGGCCATCGCTTAGAACTCCACGCCGCGCTGCGCTTTCACGCCTTGCTCGCGATACGGATGCTTGACGATGCGCATTTCGGTGACGAGATCGGCGGCTTCGATCAACGCGTCCGGCGCGTGGCGGCCGGTCACCACCACATGCAGCATGGGCGCGCGCGCGGTCAGCACCGCGAGGACTTCGTCGAGCGGCAGGTATTCGTACTTGAGTACCGTGTTCAGCTCGTCGAGGATCACCATCTGGTAATCGCCGCTCTCGATCATGCGTCGCGCTTCGTCCCAGCCTTTGCGGGCGGTCGCGATGTCGGCGTCGCGGTTCTGCGTGTTCCAGGTGTAGCCGTCGCCCATCGTGACGAAATCGCAGTTGGCGATTGCGCCGAGAAAGTCGCGCTCCGACGTGTGCAACGCGCCCTTGATGAACTGCACGACGCCGAGGCGCATGCCGTGGCCGAGCACGCGCACGGCCATGCCGAACGCGGCGGTGGTTTTGCCTTTGCCGGTGCCGGTGTTGACGATCAGCAGGCCTTTTTCGACGGTGGCGTTGGCCTGTTTTTTCTCGTGGCCTTCGCGGCGACGCTCGGTCATGCGTTGATGCGATTCGGGATCGGTCTTCATGGCAGGTCCTGTTACTGAGTGTCGTTGTTTGGGTGTTCACTATCGGCGTGCGCGGCGCTCGAAGCAATCGCCACGGTGACGCCGGCATGGACGGTTTTGCGCACGACGAGGCGGGCTCGATCCGCATTGAGCGCGCCGGGTTCGCCGAGCCCGGCAGTCGCGGCAAGCAGCGCACACGGCTCGCAAACACCGTCCACGCCGAGATGCTCGCGCACCGCCGCCGAAGGCTCCGCCACGGGCATCGACGCGATCTGATCAAGCCTGAAGAATGTCAGCGGCAGCGCATGACGTGCGCAAAATTCGAGCAGGCCCGTTTCGTGGGCTTTGGTATCGACCGAGGCCACGCTGCGGATTTCGTCGAACGAATGCGCGCCGAGCGCGGCGCGCACCGCGGCTTCGATCTGCTCAGCCGGGCTGTGCAAACGGCAACCGATGCCGACGCTCAGCGTTTTCATTGCGTATCCGTTCCGTCTGCGGGCGGCGTTGCAGCGTCGGCCTGCGCCGCCGCGCGCTCCAAGGCTAGCGACGCCACACCGCCGATCACCACGATCGCCGGCGAGCCGAGCCCGGCGCGCGCGACGGTGTCGGCGAATTCGCCGAGCCGCGCGAGCGCATGGCGTTGCCCGGGACGCGTGGCCGATTCGATCGCCGCGCACGGCGTGTCGGCGCTCATGCCGGCCGCGAGCAACGCGCCGACGATATCGTTGAGCCGCCGCATGCCCATGTAGACCACGAGCGTCATGCGGGTGGCCGCGAGCGCGGCCCAGTCCGGCTCGCCGCTGCCCGCGCCGTGTCCGGTGACGAACACCACGCCCTGCGCGTGATCGCGATGCGTGACGGGAATGCCGATTGCCGCGGGCGCCGCGATTCCCGCGGTAATGCCGTTGATGACTTCCACCTCGATGCCCGCCGCGTGCAGCGCCTGCTGTTCTTCGCCGCCACGGCCGAATACGAACGGATCGCCGCCTTTCAAGCGCGCGACGCTGCGCCCGGCCCGCACATGTTCGAGCAACTGCGCGACGATGCCGTCCTGCGGCGTGGATGGATGGCCGCCGCGTTTGCCGACGTAGACGACGAGCGCGTCGGCGCGCGCGAACTGCAGCACCTCGGGATTCACCAGATCGTCGACCAGCACCACGTCGGCCTGCGCCAATGCACGGGTCGCCTTGATGGTCATGAGTTCGACGTCGCCGGGGCCGGCGCCGATCAGCCAGGCGCGGGTCATCGCGGCGTGCATGGCGAGCGCCATGTCGTGACAAGCGGGAAGGGGTAAAGCGCGGACGGTCGCCAGGCGGCGGACTTTGGGGTCATGCGGTACGACGGATTCAGGCACGGCGCAATGGGTGGCGCGTAGCGATTCCAGCCGGAATCCGCATACGTGGACACACTATGTCGTGCTTCAGCGCCTTCACATCCGTCCCTCGCGGATTCCGGCTGCCGGCGGCGCGATGTTGCCCTGAGGTTCGCCGCCTCCGCGTCTGGCCGGTATCCGGGCTGGCGGCCTCATGCGCTTTGCCTTCCCGTCCGCATTCGCTGGAATGTGCTGGACAGTGGCATCGAAAAAACGCATGCGCGGCGCAAGACAACTCAAGATTGCGCCGCAGGTCGCTTACCGTTGCGGGGACAGCACAGGTTGAGCGCATGGAGCGCCGCCTGTTTCCCGTTTAACTGCACACGCGAATGCATGTGCGGGCACCAAACGCGCGCATACGATAGCACATGGCGCCCCGCCCGATAAGCGCTCGCGGCTTGCGGTTCCTTGACGGCACCGGGCCGCGGGCCTACACTCGCACGCACTTTGGTGCTCGTATGCGCGCTCGTGCGCATGCAGTTAAACGGGAAACAGGGTGCCCACCTGCCATGGATCGGGTCAACCTGTGCTGCCCCCGCAACGGTAAGCGAAATGTGGTGCTAAGTTCAGTTCATTAGCGCCGCGGAGCCGGCTTCGATGTCCACGCGCAAGGCCGCGTCGGCATATCACCACTGGGCGAGAAATCACTCGCCCGGGAAGGGGAAGCGGCGCTTTCGCCAGCCCGGATACCGGCCAGAATACGAAGGACGAACGCCGCGGGGATGCGGCGCTGCGTTCATGACCTCATTCCCGCTTTCTGTTTTTCTGTTGTCGCGGCAACGCCGTCGTTCGTCCCCGTGTTTTGTTATCGTCGTGGCTGGCCGGGCCTGTGCCTCGTTTTGCCCGCGTAGGCAGATGGCCATACAGACACAGCGGCGTGCGCGTGCAACTCCTACGGATGGACCTCACGATGCAAACTCAAATGCGCAAGATCCCCGTCACCATCGTCACGGGCTTTCTCGGCAGCGGCAAGACCACGCTGCTGCGGCATATTCTTCAGCATGCGGGCGGCAAGCGCATCGCGGTGATCGTCAACGAGTTCGGCGAACTCGGCATCGACGGGGAAATCCTCAAGGGTTGCGGCATAGGTTGCGATGAAAACGGCGTCGAAACCGAAGGCCAACTGTATGAACTCGCGAACGGCTGCTTGTGCTGCACCGTGCAGGAAGAGTTTTTTCCGGTGATGGAAAAGCTCGTGGAACGCCGCGATCAGATCGATCACGTGCTGATCGAGACGTCGGGTCTCGCGTTGCCGAAACCGCTGGTGCAGGCCTTCAACTGGCCGCAGATCAAGAACAGTTTCACCGTCGATGCCGTGGTGACTGTAGTGGACGGTCCGGCCGCGGCTAGCGGTCAGTTTGCCGACAACCCCGTCGCCGTGGATGCGCAACGTAAGGCCGATCCGAATCTCGATCACGAGTCGCCGTTGCACGAACTGTTTGAAGATCAGTTGTCCGCGGCCGATCTGGTGATTCTGAACAAGACGGATTTGCTCGACGACGCGCAGCAAAGCGCGGTTGAAGTGTTGCTGCGCGAAGAGATTCCGCCGCAAGTGAAGATCGTGCGCGCGCACATGGGGCAACTCGATCTGCACACGTTGCTGGGACTCGAAGCGGCCTCGGAAGACACGATCCACTTGCGCCACGATCACCACGGTTCCGCCGACGACGCCGACCACCATCACGACGAGTTCGACTCGGTGGTCGTGCAGGCGAATGTGTCGTCGCGCGAAGCGGTGATCGCTGCGTTGCAGCGTCTGGTCGAAACGAACACGATCTACCGCGTCAAAGGGTTCGCGGCGCTGCCGGCCGCGGCGATGCGTCTCGTGATCCAGGGCGTGGGCCGCCGCTTCGACAGCTATTTCGATCGACGCTGGCAGGCCGGCGAAAGCGGCCCGAGCCGCTTCGTGCTGATCGGCGAGGACCTCGATCAGGCCGCGTTGCAGCGCGCGTTCGACGCGGCGCTCGGCATGCCGTCGAGCGTCGAAACGCAACAGGCGTAAGCGCTCATGCATCTGCTGCGTACCACGCCTGGCGGTTTTGTCGACGATACGCAAGGCGTGATCCGTATCGATCAGCAGCCCGCGGATATCGTGGTGCTCAGTTCCGCCGATACCACGCTGTCGCTGCTGGCGAGCGTTTTTCCGCGCCTGGGTGAGGGCTTCCCGAGCGTGCGGCTCGCGAACGTCACGTATTTGCGGCAACCGGCGTCGGTCGATTTCTATGTCGAAGACGTCTTGCAGCATGCACGCGTGGTGGTGGTCGATCACCTCGGCGGCGAGGCGTATTGGCCTTACGGCATCGAGCAGGTGGTGGCGCTCGCCGAGCGCAAGCAGCAGACGCTCGCGATGTTTTCCGGCGATCTGCAGGAAGATCCGAACCTGCTCGCGCGCAGCACCGCGAGCGCCGATCTGTGCCATCAGCTGTGGCGCTATCTGCGTGAAGGCGGCCCACAAAATGCAGAGGCGTTCCTGCGCTGTATCGCGCACCGTGTCTGCGGCTGGGGACGCGAACCGGCGCCGCCGCGCGCGTTGCCCGCCGCGACGCTCTACCATCCCGAGCGTGACACGCCGACGGTTGCCGATTGGCAGGCGCGCTGGCGGCGGGACGCGCCGGTCGCGGCGATTCTGTTCTACAAGGCGCATCTGCAGGCGGCCAATACGGCCGTGTTCGATGCGCTGATCGACGCGCTCGAATCGCAAGGTCTGAATCCGCTGCCGATCGCGATTACCTCGCTGAAAGATGCGATGAGCCGAGACGTCGTGCAGTCGCTGTGCGCGCAGCATGAGGTCGCGTTGGTGCTGAACACGACCGCCTTCGCCGCGTCCGCGATCGACGACCCCGAGCCACTTGCGCTCGCCGGCGATGCGCCGGTGTTCCAGGTGATCCTGAGCGGCGGCAATCGCGAGGATTGGGTCAAGGACAATCAAGGCCTCAATTCGCGCGATATCGCCATGCATATCGCGCTTCCGGAAGTGGATGGCCGCATCATCACGCGCGCGATCAGTTTCAAGGGACTCGCGTACCGTTGTCCTCACACTCAGGTCGACGTGGTGCGTTATCAGCCTGACGCCGAACGAGTCGGCTTTCTCGCTGAACTGAGCCGGCGCTGGTGCCGTCTGCGTTCACTCGATAACGCGGACAAGAAACTCGCGCTGATCCTCGCCAACTATCCGATGAGCGAAGGGCGCATCGGCAATGGCGTGGGCCTCGATACGCCCGCCTCGGTGGTCGGCATTCTGTCGATGCTGCGCGCCGAGGGCTATCGTCTCACCGACTTGCCCGCGAACGGCGACGCGTTGTTGAAGAAGCTCACCGAAGGCGTGACCAACGATCCGGTCGTGCGCGATCTGCGTCCCGCGCTGCAAAGCCTGGCTCTCGACGACTATCTCGCGCATTTCAATGCGTTGCCCGCCGAGGCGCGCCAGGCGCTGAACGCACGTTGGGGCACGCCCGAACAGGACCCGACGCTGCGGCGCGGCCGCTTCATGATCGCGGGCTGGCGCTGCGGACAGGTGTTCGTCGGCATTCAACCGTCGCGTTCGCGCGAACAGGGCGACTACGCGAGCTATCACGACGCCGAACTCGTGCCGCCGCATGCGTATCTGGCGTTCTATTTCTGGTTGCGTCACCAGTTCGGCATCGACGCGATCGTACATGTCGGCAAGCACGGCAATCTGGAATGGCTGCCCGGCAAGAGCGTCGCGTTGAGCGATGCCTGCTGGCCCGATCTGATTCTCGGGCCGATGCCGCATCTGTATCCATTCATCGTCAACGATCCGGGCGAGGGCAGCCAGGCGAAACGCCGCGCGCAGGCCGTCATCATCGATCACCTGATGCCGCCGCTCACGCGCGCCGAAAGTTACGGACCCTTGCAGGATCTCGAGCGCCAGGTCGACGAATACTATGAAGCGCTGATGGTCGACCCGCGCCGCTCGAAGCTGTTGCGGCGCACGATTCTGGCGACCATCGTCGAACATAAGCTACATGAGGAACTGAGTCTCGCGGCGCCGAACGGGCAGGACGATGAAGACGCGCTGCTCACGCGCGTCGATGCGTGGCTGTGCGAGTTGAAGGAGGCGCAGATTCGCGATGGCTTGCATACGTTCGGGCAATCGCCTGATGGCGTGCAGCGGCGCGATACGTTGCTGGCGTTGGGGCGTTTTCCGGTCGGCGACGGCCAAGGCGGCAAGGCCGGTTTGATCGACGCGCTGGCGCGTGATCTGCGGATGGATCATCTGTTCGATCCGCTGTCGGTGGACTGGTCGGCGGCGTGGGACGGGCCGCGTCCCGATGTGCTGCAGCGCGTGAGCGATGCGCCGTGGCGGCACTGTGGCGATACGCGGGAACGGCTGGAGTTGCTGGCGGCCGAGTTGCTACGTGATGTGTGTGGCGATCGAACGGGCGCATCGGTAGCGCCGTTTTTTGCGGCCGGCTTGCCGCACGCGGAGCAGGTGATCGAGCGTCTGCGTAACGACGTGTTGCCACGGCTCGACGCTTGCGGTCCGCAGGAAATGCTTCAACTGAAGCGCGGCCTCGAAGGGCGTTTCGTGCCGCCGGGGCCGAGCGGCTCACCATCGCGTGGCCGGCCCGACGTGCTGCCCACCGGCCGCAATTTCTATTCAGTCGACACGCGCGCAGTTCCCACGCAAGCGGCTTGGTCGCTCGGCTTGAAATCGGCCCAGCAGTTGATCGAACGGCACTTGCAGGAGAAAGGCGACTATCCGCGCGCCATTGGGCTTTCCGTCTGGGGTACCGCGACCATGCGCACGGGCGGCGACGATATCGCACAAGCGCTCGCGTTGCTCGGCGTGCGGCCGAAGTGGGCGCCGGGCAGCCATCGCGTGACCGATTTTGAAATCATGCCGATCGAGGCGTTCGACCGACCACGTATCGACGTCACCTTGCGGGTGTCCGGTTTCTTCCGCGACGCCTTCGCCAACGTCATGCATCTGTTCGATGCAGCGGTGCAGGCCGTCGCCGAACTCGACGAACCCGAGGACCTGAATCCGATTCGCGCACGCGTGCTGCGCGAACGCGATGCGTTGATCGCGCGCGGCATGGATGCCGCCGAAGCGCGCAAGCGCGCCGGCTGGCGCGTGTTCAGCGCGCGGCCCGGCGCATATGGAGCAGGTCTGCAGGACATGATCGATTCGCAGCAATGGCAGACCGACGCCGATCTCGCGAACGCGTATCAGGCGTGGGGCGGTTACGCGTACACGCAAAAGAACTCGGGCGAAGAAGCGCGCCACGCGTTCGGTACGCGCCTCGCCGCGATGGACGTGGTGCTGCAGAACCAGGACAACCGCGAGCACGACCTGCTCGATTCGAACGACTACTACCAGTTTCAGGGCGGCATGGTTGCGGCGGTGCGGCATCTGGCTGGCGATCAGCCGAGCGTGTATCACGCCGACCACAGCAATCCGGCCGCGCCGCGCGTGCGTACGCTGCACGAGGAGATCGCGCGCGTGATCCGCTCGCGCGTGGTCAATCCGAAATGGCTGGATGGCGTGAAGCGTCACGGCTATAAGGGCGCGGCCGAAATCGCCGCGACCGTCGATTATCTGTACGGTTACGATGCGACCGCGCGCGTGATCGCCGATCATCAATATGCGCTCGTGACCGATGCCTATCTGAACGATGCGGACACCCGTGAGTTCTTGCAGCGGCATAACCCGCACGCGTTGCATTCGATATGCGAGCGTCTGCTCGAAGCCATGCAGCGCGGTTTGTGGCAGGCGCCCGGCGACTATCGCGCGCAAGTCGAACAGCATCTGCTCGCGAGCGAGCAGCAGATCGAAGGAATGCAAACATGAATCCAGCGATGAGTGCGGGGCGCCGCGCGGCCGGCTTTTCCCTTTGCCGCGCTGATCGGGCAGGCGCCGTTGCAGCAGGCGCTGCTGCTGGCCGCCATCGATCCGGGCTTAAGCGGCGTGCTGGTCACGGGGCCGCGCGGTACGGCGAAATCGACCGCGGCGCGCGCGCTGGCTGAGTTGTTGCCGCAAGGGCAACTGGTGAATCTGCCGCTTGGCGCCAGCGAAGATCGTTTGATCGGCACGCTCGATATCGAAACCGTGTTGCGCGACGGCTCGGTGCGGTTCTCGCCCGGTCTGCTCGCGAAAGCGCACCACGGCGTGCTGTATGTGGACGAAATCAATCTGCTGCCCGACGCACTCGTCGATGCCTTGCTCGACGCGGCTGCGAGCGGCGTAAATACCGTCGAGCGCGATGGCGTGTCGCATAGCCATGACGCGAGCTTCGTGCTGATCGGCACGATGAATCCCGAAGAGGGCGAACTGCGGCCGCAATTGATCGACCGTTTCGGCCTGATGGTCGAGTTGCAGAACTGCTTCGAGCCGCGCGTGCGTCAGGCGATCGTGAAGGCACGGCTGGCGTTCGATCTGAATCCACAGGGTTTTCGTGCGAACTATGCGCAGCAGCAGGCGGCTTATATCGAGCAGATTCGAGCGGCGCGCGAAGCGCTGCCGCAACTCGCGTTCGACGACGCCGTGCATGCGCATGTCAGCGAGCTGTGCATCGGCGCCGCCGTGGATGGCCTGCGCGCCGATCTCGTGATGCTGCGCGCGGCGCGCGCGTTGGCGGCGCTCGAACAGGCGGCCGCGGTGACGCCCGAGCATGTCGATCGGGTGGCCGAGGCGGTGTTGGTTCATCGGCGCCATGTTCGGGAGTCGCAGGCCGAAGGCGATGCGCGTAAGCGTGACGCCGAGCGGGAGGCTTCTTCCGATAGCCGTGCTTCATCTGCGGAAGGAAATGCGCCGCCGGCCGCCGCTACCGGCGATAGCGATTGGGGCTACCTCGCGCCCGAACCGGCCGGGACCACGCACGTCAAAGGCGTCATACCGCTTAGCGTAAAAAAACGCTGAGCCATCGGAAGGGCGCCGCCGCTGACTCGCGCAGCGGTTTTCGATGGCGGCAAGGCGCGGGCGTGGGTGGGCGCGGCCGCTTGAGCGGGGAACCGCGCAAGCGCATCGACTGGCCGCCGACACTCGCCGCGATGCGCCAGGACGCGCTGCGCGCCGAGCATCTGCGTTTCGTGCGCGAGGCGCCGCGCGGCGGTGTGCTGCATTGCTTCGTACTCGATTGCTCGGGCTCCATGCTGGCCGGGCAGCGCCTCGCGCTCGCCAAGGGACTGCTGATCGCCTTGTTCGACCGCGCGAGCGCCGCGCGTGCCGAAGCGGCGCTGGTCTGTTTCGGTGGCGCCGGTGCGGATGTGCGTTTCGGCCCAGCTGTGCCCCGCTGGTGGAACGAGCGGTGGCTGAGGCCCGTGGGCGGCGGAGGCGGCACGCCGTTGACGGCGGGCGTCCGGCGAGCAACCGAACTGCTGGAGCGCAGCGCGCGCCGCAAGCCCGGGCAGCAACGCTGGTTGTGGATTCTGACCGATGGTCGCACGCGTGATATGCCGGTGCGGCCGCTCGATGTGGACGAAGTCGTATTCGTCGATTTCGAGCGCGAGGCGATCCGGTTGGGACGTTGCGAAATGCTCGCCGATGCGTGGGGCGCGCGGCGTTTCACGCCGGAAGAACTGATGGGCTGAGCGGCGCGTGAGGTGTTTCGCTCGCGGGCCTGCGCTTATTTCAGACCGCTCGACCAATACACCACGTCGTCCTGGCGGTCGAACACGAAGACTTTCATCGCCATCTGCTGGGACGCGTCGAGCTGATCGAGTTCGAGCCCGTGAGTCGAAGGCTCGCCGGGGCCGCCGCCTTTCTGCACGTTGCGGATCACCGCCGTGGTTTCGATCTCCGTGTCGAGATCCTTCGATTTCAGGCGGAACGCAACGCGCAAGCGGTCGCCGACGGCGCCCAGCGTCCACGAGGCGTCCAGCGACATGCCGAGTGCGCTGATGCCTTTCGCGAGTCCGAGGCCCTCATACGATTCCCCGCTTTGACCGATGCCGAAACGCACTGCGAGGTGCGCGCGGACGCGGATCGACTTGCGTTCGCGCAGGCGGCGGATCACGCCCGGCTTCGACAGCACGACGTAGTCGAACGGCGTGCGGCAAATCGCTTCGATCGTGCAGACGAGACGAAACACCGCATGGCTGGCGATCGCGACGATTTCGATGTTTTCGCCGACGCCCAGCGGGAGCATGCGGCCTTCGTGCATCGGCGGAGTGACGAAGAGCGAAAGATTCGGCGCGAAACCGATGATGCGGCACGGATGCATGGGCGCGCCGCTGCCGAGCTGCGAGCGCACACCGATCAATGCACCGATTTCCAGATGCATGTCCTTGAGCGTCAGTTCGCCGTTGGGGTCCGCTTGTGGCTCTGCCGGGAGCGGCGGTTGCGCGGCCGCGCCCACCAGGTCGCCGCGCTGCGGACGGAAGTGCCCGAACAGGAATTTGCGCTCGTCCGTGGTTGCGAGGATGGTGCCGCTGGCGAAAAGGAGCGTGCCGTCGGCGTCGACGATCGGCCAGTCGAGAGGCGTGCCTACCGGCACCTTCTCCGGATTCAGAGCTGGCATTTGGGCTGCGAGTGAGGTTTCCTCGACGTGTTCCTCAACTGGGTTATCCATGGTCGGCGGCCATTTAAGTGACAGGATATCTTGGTTGACGGCTGGCGAGAGGGAAACTTTAGGTTTTAGCGGCGCGGCCGGCTTTCCAGTTCTTGCGGCGCTTCTTTCGAGTGTGCGCCGGATGGGTCTCGTGGCTCTCTATATGGTACGGAGGCTGGTTTGGCTGGTTGGCAGCGGGGAGGTGCGGTCGCGGATTGCTGTCTGGCCGTCGCGAGCACGATTGCCTCATGATCGGCCAATTAGATCGGATGGCTAACTAATTTGACGGCGTTGTAGTGGTGGTCTGTTTCGGTGTCTCTCAACTTTCTGAAAAATATTGCGCGAAGGGGGTTGACGACCTGTCGCTCGCTCTCCATAATCTCGTCTCTCTGCTGCTGATGCAGCGACGCAGAACGAAGCGGTGCCGGGTAGTTGTGAGGTTGACGACGCGCGGTGCCGGTCCGGTAGTGAATGCGTAACCGATCTTTAAAAATTAACAGCCGATAAGTGTGGGCGCTTGATGCGCGACGCGAGGTGGATCCTTCGGGGTCTGTCGACCAAGCGAAAGTATCAAGTCTCACACAGTATTAGAGGAAGGTTTGAGCAATCAAATCATCGTCAGTACGTTGAGTGAGCGACCGGTTCGTAAATGAACCGAAAACAGTAACAGGTTTGAACTGAAGAGTTTGATCCTGGCTCAGATTGAACGCTGGCGGCATGCCTTACACATGCAAGTCGAACGGCAGCACGGGAGCAATCCTGGTGGCGAGTGGCGAACGGGTGAGTAATACATCGGAACGTGTCCTGTAGTGGGGGATAGCCCGGCGAAAGCCGGATTAATACCGCATACGATCTGTGGATGAAAGCGGGGGATCTTCGGACCTCGCGCTACAGGGGCGGCCGATGGCAGATTAGCTAGTTGGTGGGGTAAAGGCCTACCAAGGCGACGATCTGTAGCTGGTCTGAGAGGACGACCAGCCACACTGGGACTGAGACACGGCCCAGACTCCTACGGGAGGCAGCAGTGGGGAATTTTGGACAATGGGCGAAAGCCTGATCCAGCAATGCCGCGTGTGTGAAGAAGGCCTTCGGGTTGTAAAGCACTTTTGTCCGGAAAGAAAACCTCGTGGTTAATACCCGTGGGGGATGACGGTACCGGAAGAATAAGCACCGGCTAACTACGTGCCAGCAGCCGCGGTAATACGTAGGGTGCAAGCGTTAATCGGAATTACTGGGCGTAAAGCGTGCGCAGGCGGTTCGCTAAGACAGATGTGAAATCCCCGGGCTTAACCTGGGAACTGCATTTGTGACTGGCGGGCTAGAGTATGGCAGAGGGGGGTAGAATTCCACGTGTAGCAGTGAAATGCGTAGAGATGTGGAGGAATACCGATGGCGAAGGCAGCCCCCTGGGCCAATACTGACGCTCATGCACGAAAGCGTGGGGAGCAAACAGGATTAGATACCCTGGTAGTCCACGCCCTAAACGATGTCAACTAGTTGTTGGGGATTCATTTCCTTAGTAACGTAGCTAACGCGTGAAGTTGACCGCCTGGGGAGTACGGTCGCAAGATTAAAACTCAAAGGAATTGACGGGGACCCGCACAAGCGGTGGATGATGTGGATTAATTCGATGCAACGCGAAAAACCTTACCTACCCTTGACATGTATGGAACCTGGCTGAGAGGCCGGGGTGCCCGAAAGGGAGCCATAACACAGGTGCTGCATGGCTGTCGTCAGCTCGTGTCGTGAGATGTTGGGTTAAGTCCCGCAACGAGCGCAACCCTTGTCCCTAGTTGCTACGCAAGAGCACTCTAGGGAGACTGCCGGTGACAAACCGGAGGAAGGTGGGGATGACGTCAAGTCCTCATGGCCCTTATGGGTAGGGCTTCACACGTCATACAATGGTCGGAACAGAGGGTCGCCAACCCGCGAGGGGGAGCCAATCCCAGAAAACCGATCGTAGTCCGGATCGCACTCTGCAACTCGAGTGCGTGAAGCTGGAATCGCTAGTAATCGCGGATCAGCATGCCGCGGTGAATACGTTCCCGGGTCTTGTACACACCGCCCGTCACACCATGGGAGTGGGTTTTACCAGAAGTGGCTAGTCTAACCGCAAGGAGGACGGTCACCACGGTAGGATTCATGACTGGGGTGAAGTCGTAACAAGGTAGCCGTATCGGAAGGTGCGGCTGGATCACCTCCTTTCTCGAGCTGACGTGTCAACCGCGTTGAGCGCTCACGCTTATCGGCTGTGAAATCAGGACAGACTCAGGGGTCTGTAGCTCAGTCGGTTAGAGCACCGTCTTGATAAGGCGGGGGTCGATGGTTCGAATCCATCCAGACCCACCAAAGTCTTGTCTGGTGTGCTGATCGATGATCCCGGGGTATGCCGTGCGCATAGAGAGTTTATCTGTGTATGACTGGGGGATTAGCTCAGCTGGGAGAGCACCTGCTTTGCAAGCAGGGGGTCGTCGGTTCGATCCCGTCATCCTCCACCAATCCTCAATGCCGGTTTTACTGCGGCGGACCCTGAAAGGGGTTTGCGGTGTAGTGAAACAGGCATTGGCGATTGAGCCAGTCAGAGTGATACGCGGTTATAGCAACTGCGATATCGGCTGTCGTTCTTTAACAATCAGGAAGAAGTAGTAAAGAGATTCACGAAAGCATACTTAGAGATGGGTGTGTGAGTAGGTGAATCAGGGTTGTGATTGTATCAATGTATTTTAAAGGTGATCGAAAGATTGCTTTGGAATACGGCGCAACACGAATACTCAACCTGTAGCGATTGTGGCGAGCACATGATTCCCCGTGGATCATGCAGGAGACACACCCGTTATAGGGTCAAGCGAACAAGTGCATGTGGTGGATGCCTTGGCGATCACAGGCGATGAAGGACGCGGTAGCCTGCGAAAAGCGGTGGGGAGCTGGCAAACGAGCTTTGATCCACCGATATCCGAATGGGGAAACCCGGCCCGTATGGGTCATCCATGACTGAATACATAGGTCATGCGAAGCGAACGCGGTGAACTGAAACATCTAAGTAACCGCAGGAAAAGAAATCAACCGAGATTCCCAGAGTAGTGGCGAGCGAAATGGGACCAGCCTGTACTCTTTATCCGTACTGTTAGTCGAATGCTCTGGAAAGTGCGGCCATAGCAGGTGATAGCCCTGTAGACGAAAACAGCGAGGAAGAACTGGGTGTACGACAAGTAGGGCGGGACACGTGAAATCCTGTCTGAAGATGGGGGGACCATCCTCCAAGGCTAAATACTCGTGATCGACCGATAGTGAACCAGTACCGTGAGGGAAAGGCGAAAAGAACCCCGGGAGGGGAGTGAAATAGATCCTGAAACCGCATGCATACAAACAGTCGGAGCCTTCGCAAGGGGGTGACGGCGTACCTTTTGTATAATGGGTCAGCGACTTACATTCAGTGGCAAGCTTAACCGATTAGGGCAGGCGTAGCGAAAGCGAGTCCGAACAGGGCGTTCAGTCGCTGGGTGTAGACCCGAAACCAGGTGATCTATCCATGGCCAGGATGAAGGTGCGGTAACACGTACTGGAGGTCCGAACCCACTAACGTTGAAAAGTTAGGGGATGAGCTGTGGATAGGGGTGAAAGGCTAAACAAACCTGGAAATAGCTGGTTCTCTCCGAAAACTATTTAGGTAGTGCCTCGTGTATCACCTTCGGGGGTAGAGCACTGTCATGGTTGTGGGGTCCATTGCGGATTACTACGCCATAGCAAACTCCGAATACCGAAGAGTGCAATCACGGGAGACAGACATCGGGTGCTAACGTCCGGTGTCAAGAGGGAAACAACCCAGACCGCCAGCTAAGGTCCCCAAATATTGCTAAGTGGGAAACGAAGTGGGAAGGCTAAAACAGTCAGGAGGTTGGCTTAGAAGCAGCCATCCTTTAAAGAAAGCGTAATAGCTCACTGATCGAGTCGTCCTGCGCGGAAGATGTAACGGGGCTAAGCAATATACCGAAGCTGCGGATGCATATTTATATGCATGGTAGGAGAGCGTTCCGTAAGCCTGCGAAGGTGCATTGAAAAGTGCGCTGGAGGTATCGGAAGTGCGAATGCTGACATGAGTAGCGATAAAGGGGGTGAAAGGCCCCCTCGCCGTAAGCCCAAGGTTTCCTACGCAACGTTCATCGGCGTAGGGTGAGTCGGCCCCTAAGGCGAGGCAGAAATGCGTAGCTGATGGGAAGCAGGTTAATATTCCTGCACCATTGTTAAATGCGATGGGGGGACGGATCGCGGAAGGTTGTCCGGGTGTTGGAAGTCCCGGTCGCTGCGTTGGAGAAGGCACTCAGGCAAATCCGGGTGCGCAATTCAAGGGCGTGGCGCCATTCACTTCGGTGAAGAAGCAACTGGAAGTGGTTCCAAGAAAAGCCTCTAAGCTTCAGTTTAACAAGACCGTACCGCAAACCGACACAGGTGGGCGAGATGAGTATTCTAAGGCGCTTGAGAGAACTCGGGAGAAGGAACTCGGCAAATTGGTACCGTAACTTCGGGATAAGGTACGCCCCTGTAGCTTGACTGGCCTGCGCCAGAAGGGTGAAGGGGTTGCAATAAACTGGTGGCTGCGACTGTTTAATAAAAACACAGCACTCTGCAAACACGAAAGTGGACGTATAGGGTGTGACGCCTGCCCGGTGCCGGAAGATTAAATGATGGGGTGCAAGCTCTTGATTGAAGTCCCGGTAAACGGCGGCCGTAACTATAACGGTCCTAAGGTAGCGAAATTCCTTGTCGGGTAAGTTCCGACCTGCACGAATGGCGTAACGATGGCCACACTGTCTCCTCCCGAGACTCAGCGAAGTTGAAGTGTTTGTGATGATGCAATCTCCCCGCGGCTAGACGGAAAGACCCCATGAACCTTTACTGTAGCTTTGCATTGGACTTTGAACCGATCTGTGTAGGATAGGTGGGAGGCTTTGAAGCGTGGACGCCAGTCTGCGTGGAGCCGACCTTGAAATACCACCCTGGTTTGTTTGAGGTTCTAACCTTGGTCCGTTATCCGGACTGGGGACAGTGCATGGTAGGCAGTTTGACTGGGGCGGTCTCCTCCCAAAGTGTAACGGAGGAGTACGAAGGTACGCTAGGTACGGTCGGAAATCGTGCTGATAGTGCAATGGCATAAGCGTGCTTAACTGCGAGACCGACAAGTCGAGCAGGTGCGAAAGCAGGTCATAGTGATCCGGTGGTTCTGTATGGAAGGGCCATCGCTCAACGGATAAAAGGTACTCTGGGGATAACAGGCTGATACCGCCCAAGAGTTCATATCGACGGCGGTGTTTGGCACCTCGATGTCGGCTCATCTCATCCTGGGGCTGTAGCCGGTCCCAAGGGTATGGCTGTTCGCCATTTAAAGAGGTACGTGAGCTGGGTTTAAAACGTCGTGAGACAGTTTGGTCCCTATCTGCCGTGGGCGCTGGATATTTGAAGGGGGCTGCTCCTAGTACGAGAGGACCGGAGTGGACGAACCTCTGGTGTACCGGTTGTCACGCCAGTGGCATCGCCGGGTAGCTATGTTCGGAAGAGATAACCGCTGAAAGCATCTAAGCGGGAAACTCGCCTTAAGATGAGATATCCCCGGGGCTTCGAGCCCCTTGAAGGGTCGTTCAAGACCAGGACGTTGATAGGTCAGGTGTGGAAGCGCAGTAATGCGTTAAGCTAACTGATACTAATTGCCCGTAAGGCTTGATCCTATAACCGGTGTGTTTTGCGATGACCGTCAGTGCTTCAGCACTTGCGCGCATCCCACCCCCGAAGGGGGGCGCACACAGGTTGAGATCGATGTTGTGCCAGAAACAGCACAGCCCAACGCTTTACCCCTGGTGAGCATCACCAGAAACTACTTCTTCCAGATTGGCTGTACTGCCCCGCGGGCAGTGCGGCAACCAGTCATGCCTGATGACCATAGCGAGTCGGTCCCACCCCTTCCCATCCCGAACAGGACCGTGAAACGACTCCACGCCGATGATAGTGCGGATTACCCGTGTGAAAGTAGGTAATCGTCAGGCTCCCCTGCAGCAAACAGAAACCCCACCCCGAAAAGGTGGGGTTTCTGCGTTTACGCAGCCGGAAAAACAGGCGAAGAACGAACGGGAAAACCGCCCTCAATCCCTCCCCATCCGCAGCGCGTTCGCGTAGCCTGTCAATTCCAGATAGGCCCGTCCGACATCCACGCCTTCGCGGCTCACCCGCACCGCGCCTTCCCAGTACACCGCGCCTGTCGATTGCCGCGAATCGAGTTCTTGATCGTCCATCAGCGGATCGAGTTTCCACGTCCGCGTACCGGTTTTGACTGTCATCGAAACGGGATAGGACGTGTTCGTGCGCGGCGAGCGCCATGTGCGAAGCGGCGTAAAGTCGACCTGATCGGGACCGAATGTCGTTACCCCGCCATCGGGTTTGCGAAATGCCGCATGCGCCCACACGGCGTGTCCATCGCGACTTCGTACCTTGAATGCCATCAGCGCAGAGCCGTCGGCGAGATTGGCGCCCAGCCAATCCCATCCCACAGCATTGGCGTCGAGCAACGTGCTCGACCACTCGTGATCGAGCCACGCCATCCCCGTTACGGCAGTCTCGCCATGCGACGGGCCGCCCGCGGCGACCGGCCGAACCACGCCGCCAGTCACGCGCAATTGCGGCTCGCTGTAGTAATAACTCGCCTGCTCTGGCCGTGGACCTTTGCGTGAATAGCCGCGTTCGCCCTGAATCAAAGGTGCCTGCGTCGGCGTCAACTTGAGATGCAACGAGAAGCCGGTCGCGTCGACAGTGACGTCGTAGTGACCGTCAGGTGCCCGGGTCATTTTCCATGCGTCGAGTTTCACGTCCGTGTTGGCCGGCTTCGCATAGGCGAGGCCAAAGCCCTGACGGCCAATGCGTTGATCGTGGGCAAGATGGCCGAGCGCGGGATCGCTTAACGCGGCATGGGCAATGATCAATTGCGAAGGCGCGAAAGCGCTTGGGTCGGCGACATCATGGCCGGTTGCCGAACGGAAGAATGTGATTTGAAAACCGAGCGGCTGATTGTCCGGCGTAGTGAGCCAACCCGTCGCGTACCACCACTCGGTGCGAAAAGCCGCGTGTGCGCCGCTGTCCTGCGGCAGGGCGATCGCGTGATCGGGCGTGACCGCCGCAAATTCAGGCGCCGCGGCGAACGCGGTCGACACAGTCAGCATCCAGATAGACAGCAAGCCGCGAATACGCAGAGCTATGCGCCGATTAGCCACACGGGGGGACTTAGCCGGCGGCTCGCATGGCTGCTCGCGCGCAATCGACGCGTAGACCGGCATACTCGCGCTCGACGCCACGCCTCTGATCCGCGCCGCACGTCGTTGCACAGCGGCGCAATGCCCGTTGCCAGAAGCCAGATCGAAGCACGATCTCATCCATGACAACTCGCGTGCGATCGATGCATAGCCGAGCATACTCTCGCTCAAAACCGCGCTCATGATCCGCAACTCGCGTCGTTGCAAAGCGGCGCAATACCCGCCGTTTGCGGCCAAATCGAAGCGAATGGTCCCGCCCAAACCCACGAGCGCCATCCGCAGCTCGCGCCGCCGCAAGACGAGCCAACTTCCGTCGCCGGCGAGTTCAAAGCGCGCCGCCCCCGCCCGCATAACCCCTCGTGCCAACTCGCGCGACAAAGCCCGCATCACCAATCCTCCTTCACGGCGCGCACCGCATCCACCGACACGGCGCCGCGTCCCGCGATCACCGCCGTCGAACACGACGAAGCGAGCATCACCAACGCGACGGTGGCGAGCGCCATCCACGGCACGTGCAGCGACATACTCCAATGAAATGACTGCGGATTGACGACGAACACCAGAATCAGACTGATCGCGAACCCGAGCACGAAGCCCATTGCAATGCCGCACGCGGTGAGCATGCCGCCCTCGAGCGCGAGGACGGCGAACACCTGCGAGCGCGTCACGCCGACGTGCCGCAGCATGCCGAACTCACGCGAGCGCGCGAGTGTCTGCGCGGAGAAGGT
The DNA here is from genome assembly GCF_004339745.1 of Paraburkholderia sp. BL9I2N2. Taxonomy (GTDB): domain Bacteria; phylum Pseudomonadota; class Gammaproteobacteria; order Burkholderiales; family Burkholderiaceae; genus Paraburkholderia. The sequence continues at coordinate 57,749 of NZ_SMGP01000002.1, forward strand.
CGCCGCCACGCCGAACAAGCCGATCACGATAGCGACCGCTTCGAGAAGATAGGTGACCGCAAAGCTGCGATCGAAAATCACCAGCGTGCGCGCGCGGATTTCACCTGGTAGCGACAAATCCAGCGATGCCCCGAAGGGCAGTGCGCGCAGCCCCGTGGCTACCTGCTCGACGCTCGTCCCCGGCTGAACAGTGACGGCCACATCGGTTGCACTCGTGTCGCGGGTCAAGCGCCGGTAATCGGCGAGCCGTATCTGAATGGCGCCGGTCTGCCGCACGTAATCGCGCCATACGCCGGCCACCACGAACACATGGTCGCGTTCACCAAGCGGCAATCGAACACGCTGACCCAATTTGTATCCGTATAGATCGACCATTGCTTCGGATACCCAAACAGGTGTTTCACCTGCGTGAAGCTCAGCAGGCGACAGCACGGCTCCGGTCATCTGCAGGTTCGCGCCCGGATCGGCCGCGTCGATCTCGCGCGCGAGCACAGCGATGTCAGGCCGCGCAGGGGCGAGCGTCAGATGCGAAGTGCGGGCAAATGCGGCTGTTCTGATGCCTGGCACGGCCGCGAGCCGGCTCTGTTCGTCCAACCGCAAACCGCCTGTGTCGCCGTTCGGCGCCACGCGGACATAGAGATCGGCGGAGAGCAGATGAACCAGCCAGTCTTCGACGGATACCCGGAAGCTCGCCACCATGATGGCCATTGCGACGATCAGCGCAAAGCTCGACAGCACGCCGCCCATGGCGATCGACGCATGCCCCGGTGCGTTCGCCAGCCGCGCCAGCGCCAGCGTGCCGGCCGCGCCGGCGCGGCTTCGCGCTGCGAAAGCACGGCTCGCCGCGCCGAAGATGAGCGCGGTTACGCGCGGCATCAGCGCAATCCCGCCGACCAGCAGCAATGCGACGGCCAGATAGCCGCCGATCGGCGCGTCGAACATCGGCGGCAACTGCGTGAGCACGGCAGCGGCCAGCAGACAAAGCAAGGCGGGCCACGGTGTGGCGAGCCGCGCCAACGCGCCTTCCTCGGCGCCCGCCTTGAGCGCCGTGGCGGGCCGCGCACGCGCCGCTTCCAGTGCGGGGGCGAGACTACCCAATACCGCGACGGCGAGCCCAAGCATCAGAAACAACGCGGTCGCGAGCGGTTCGAAGCCGACTTGCGGTTGCACGCCGGGAAAGTAGCCGCCGCCCAGATCGCTGCCGAAAAAATGCAGGGCGCCGCTCGCCATCGCGTAGCCGAGCGCGAGTCCAGCGAGCGAGCCGAGCAGGCCCAGCAACGCGCCCTCCATCAGGATCTGACGCAGCAACTGACCACGCGTCAGGCCAAGCACACGCAGCATGGCGAACTGCGCGCGGCGTCGCACGACGCTCAGCGCCTGGGTCGAAAACACCAGAAACGCGCCGGTGAACAACGCCACCAGCGCGAGCACATTCATATTGATCCGATAGGCGCGGGAGAGACGATCGGTGCGGCTCTCGGCGTCACGCGTTTCGGCAATGACCCACTGGCTGCCGAGCCGCGCTTGCAGCTCGCGCCTGAAGCGCTCCCGGTCGACGCCGCGTTCGAGCTGCACGTCGACGCGCGACAGCTTGCCCACCTTGCCGAACTTCCACTGCGCGGCGGCGATATCCATGACGGCGAGCCGCTGACCCGGCCGTGTTCTCACGATGCCACCGGCCACGCGCAAACGCACGATCGAGGTGCCGCTGCGCAGCGCCACCTCGTCGCCCACTTTCACATTGAGCCATTGCTGGGCCGCCGTCGAGAGAAACACGGTGTCTGACGCGAGCGTATCGAACGGCTTATCCGGCGAAGGCACGCCGATCAGGTCCGGCGCAATACGGCTTGCCTTGAACGCGTCGATGCCGAGCACCGGCAGTGCCGCGCTCCGGTCGGGCACGGTGACGTCGAGTGCGAGCACCGGACTGGCCAGCGCAACACCGGGTTCATTGGCGAGCAGCGGATAGATGGTCTCGTCGACTGAAGGTTGCGCGCCGCGCACCTGGAGATCGGCCTCGCCCGACAGACTGCGGGCCGCCGCGGAGAATTCATTGAACGCCGCGCTGTTGATCAACTGCACGGCGTAACCGAGCGCGACGCCCAGCGCGATCGTTGCGATTGCGACCAGGGCGCGTCCGCGATGACTACGCCATTCGGCGCCCAGCAGCCAGCGCGCGAGAACTCGGTGTCCTCGCAAGCGCAGCAGAGGACGGGAATCAGCGGACATCATCGGCGGAAGGCGCGCGCGTACGGGAGCCGAAAGGCCCGGCTGCGCCGGGCGCAGCATGCAGGCCGCCGTCGCTCAGAATCAGGATGCGGTCGGCAACGGCCGCGGCGGCTTCCGAGTGCGTCACCATGATCGTGGCCGCGCCGGTTGCCTTGCTTTGCGCGCGGAACAGGCCGAGCACCTCGTGCGCGGTATCGGGATCGAGGTTGCCCGTGGGTTCGTCGGCGAGAAGCAGTTTTCGGGCGATGTACGAGCGCCCGCGCAATCGCAACCCGCTGCAATTCGCCGCCCGAGAGTTGGCGCGGAAAATCGTCGCCGCGTCCGCCCAGCCCGACCGCCGCGAGCATGTCGAGCGCGGCTGCGGTGGGCAGTTCGTTGAGCAGCAACGGCAGCGCCACATTCTGTGCAAGCGTCAGATGCGGCAGCACGTGAAACGCCTGGAAGACAAAGCCGAGTTTCTGCCTGCGCAGGCGCGTCGCCGCGTTGTCGTCCAGACGCGAAACGGCGCTGCCGTCGATGATCACGTCGCCGCTATCCGCGCTGTCGAGGCCGGCCACCAGATTGAGCAGCGTCGATTTGCCGACACCGGAATCGCCCATGATCGCGACGAACTCACCCGGTTCGAGTGTGAAGTCCAGTTGCGCCAGCACGATGCGGCCTGCGCCGTAGGTCTTGCTGAGCCCGCGGCACTCGAGCGCGGGAACGACGCCTTCGTCACGAAGCATGCGGTTTCCGAAAAGTGTGGCCGGTGAGGGCGGCGTCCGGGCGGGCGAAACGCAGACGAAAAAGCGGCGCACTCCTGCACGAACATCGGCCGTGAATCGCCGAAGTATATTCGGCTTCCGTAAGGCACGCAGAAGCTTGGCGCACGTGATCGGGCCGGGCCGAAAAATGAACGGCTGATCAACTGCGCTCCCACTTTTGAGCGCCGCGCGCCGGATTATTTAGAGCGTGGGATCAAAAAAATTTTCTGCTCGCGGGTAAGCAAATTTTTCTCCGGACGCTCGAAATTCGCGCGCAGACCGCGTCATGCGTCGGCATGTTCTATCCCAGCTTGAAATGCGCGCCTGGGCATCCGTGCAAGAGTTCCTAACTGACTGCCAATTGCACGCTTTTTCGCGCAAAATTTGCCTCTACGAAACCGTGGCGGTCAGTTTGTGCATCTGCACATTTTTATCCATTTCGCAAGGGCCGGCGCCGCAACAATACATTGCCAGTTGCTTTGCAGCGTTGTTGCGCTGCAAAAGTATTCTTATCTTGGTAATCTCCCACCCTTGGTCATTCGACTGCGGGTAAACGTGTAGCGGTCAACCCCGATTGCACGCCAATTTCAGCGAAATCCAGCCTACATATCCATTTCAATGCTTTCTATTTTGAAGGCGTTGATGTGGCGTTTTGTACTTAAAGTTTTCGATAGAGCACATGCCATTGCCTCTTCTTAGCCTTCTAATCTGGATCCCTATTATCGCCGGCGTGGTGGTTTTGCGTGCCGGATCCGACGCGGCACGTAGTCGCACCCGGTGGCTCGCGCTGATCGGCGCGATTGCGGGTTTCCTGCCGGTGATTCCGCTGGTGTCGAATTTCCGCAACGACGTCACGTCGATGCAGTTCGTCGAGAACGTGCGCTGGTCGCCCACGTTCGATATCGCCTGGCATGTGGGCGTGGACGGAATTTCGCTGTGGCTCGTCGCGCTGACCGCGCTCACCACGATCATCATCGTGGTCGCCTCGTGGGAGTCGATCACCGAGCGGACCGCGCAGTACTTCGGCGCGTTCCTGATGCTGTCGGGTTTCATGCAGGGCGTGTTCACATCGCTCGACGGCATGCTGTTCTTCATCTCGTTCGAAGCGACGCTGATTCCGCTGTATCTGTTGATCGGCACGTGGGGCCAGTCGAACCGCTCGTACGCCGCGGTGAAGTTCTTCTTCGTGTCGTTCCTCGGCTCGCTGATGATGCTGATGTCGATGCTGTATCTGTACAGCCAGACGCACAGCTTCGACCTCGCGCTGTGGCGTGAGACGCACCTCGGCACGTGGCCGCAGGTTCTGATCTTCCTCGGCTTCCTCGCCGCCTTCGGCGTGAAGGTGCCGATGTGGCCGCTGCACACGTGGCTGCCGGACGTCCACCTCGACGGTCCGACGGGCGCCGCCGTGATGATCGGCATGCTGAAGCTGGGCGGCTATGGTCTGCTGCGTTTCGCCTTGCCGATCGCGCCGCAGGCCAGCCACTTCTTCGCGCCGATGATGATCACGCTCTCGCTGGTCGCGGTGATCTATGCAAGCCTGCTCGCACTCGTGCAGACCGACATGCGCCGCCTGCTCGCGTATTCGACGGTCGCGCACATGGGCCTCGTCACGCTCGGGCTGTTCGTTTTCAACCGCATCGGCCAGGCCGGCGCGATCGTGCAGATGCTGTCGTACGGCGTGGTGTCGGGCGCGATGCTGCTGTGCACGGGCATGCTCTACGACCGCACGAAGACCGCGTCGATCGCCGAGTACGGCGGTGTGGCCAACACCATGCCGCGCTTCGCCGCTTTCGTGATGCTGTTTTCCATGGCCAACATCGGCTTGCCGGGCACTTCGGGTTTCGTCGGCGAATTCATGGTGTTGATGGGCGCGATTCGCTTCAACTTCTGGATCGGCGCGATGGCGGCCACCACGCTGATCCTGAGCGCGGCTTACACGCTGTGGATGTACAAGCGCGTGATCTTCGGCGCGATCGCCAACGCTCGTGTGGCGAACCTCAAGGATCTCGGCAAGCGCGAGTTCGTGCTGCTCGGCGCGATGGCGCTGCTGGTGCTCGCCATCGGCATCAATCCGAAACCGTTCACCGATGCGATCGATCCTTCGGTCGGCACGCTGCTGGCTCAATCGGAGCGCTCGACTCATCCTTCGGACGGCGCGCCAGCTGATGGCGGAGAGCATCTGCAAGCCGCAGTGCCCGCACCGGCAGCCGCGACCACCCGCTCGCCGGGCTGATCGAACGAGCTGCGGCGCAGCCGCAGCATTCGCCTCGCGAATGTTGCCTCGTCAACGCGCTTTTTTCCTTATGGATCAAGTCTCTTTGCACGCACGACACGCGGCGTGGCCAATCAGGCCGCGTCGCGTTTTCGCGCTTGTTTAAAGGGGTTTTCGCGTTTCGCCGGCATTTCAATACTCGGCAAGAGGGCGCCGCAGACGCCCACCTGCGCGCAGCCATGCGGCAACGTGTCGCACGGTGCTGCGACGCAATAGATCGTTGCTAAATCGAGTGTTTATTACGGCGGAACGTCCCCCTATTATGCGAGCGCTTACTATTGGAGAGCGGTCGAATGACGTTCGTGGAAGACGTAAAAAAGAGGCAATGGATATGAAAGGAAAGACTCTACGAGGGTCGCTTAGTTTCCTTTCCGGCAGCCTCGTGTTGTTGCTCTCGGGTTGCAGCAACCTCGATATTCTGAATCCGAAGGGGAGTGTGGGTCTGGCGGAACGTGAGCTGATTGCCACGTCCACCTGGGCCATGCTGATCGTGGTCGTGCCGGTTATCGCGCTCACGCTGCTGTTCGCGTGGCGTTACCGCGCGTCGAACAGGAGCGCCGACTATCGTCCGGGCTGGGTGCATTCGACCGGTATCGAAATCGCCATCTGGACGATTCCGACGCTGATCATTCTGTTCCTCGCCGTGTTGACGTGGAAGACCACGCACGAACTCGATCCGTACAAGCCGCTCGAGTCGCAGGTCAAGCCGATCAACGTCGAAGTCGTCGCGCTCGACTGGAAATGGCTGTTCATCTATCCGGACCTTGGCATTGCGTCGGTGAACCAGCTCGCGTTCCCAGTCGGCACGCCGGTGAACTTCACGATCACGTCGGACACGGTGATGAACTCGTTCTTCATCCCGCAACTCGGCGGCCAGATCTACGCGATGGCGGGCATGCAAACGCGCCTGCATCTGATCGCGGATGAAGCCGGCAACTACGCGGGCGCCTCGGCGAATTTCAGCGGCAAGGGCTTTTCGGACATGAAGTTCCGCGCGCTCGCCACTTCGCCTGAAGAGTTCAACGCATGGGTTGCGAAAGTGCGCGCTTCGTCGGACAACCTCAGCATGGACCGTTATCACACGGTATCCGCGCCGACCGAGAAGGAGCCGGTGCGCTACTTCTCGAGCGTCGATCCGAAGCTCTTTCACAACATCATTGCCCGATACAACAACGGTAACGTCCTCGACAACATGAAGGACGCCAACTGTGCGCCAAAGGGCAAGGGGTAACACATGTTCGGCAAACTCTCACTAGACTCGATTCCGTACCACGAGCCGATCATCATGGTCACGGCCGTGATGATCGCCCTCGGCGGTGCGACGGTCCTGGGTCTGATCACCTATTTCGGCAAGTGGCGCTATCTGTGGACCGAATGGCTCACGTCGGTGGACCACAAGAAGCTGGGCGTGATGTACATCGTCGTTGCGCTGATCATGCTGTTCCGCGGCTTCGCGGACGCGATCATGATGCGTCTGCAGCAGGCGCTCGCTTACGCGAACCCGGGCTACCTGCCGCCGCATCACTACGACCAGGTGTTTACGGCGCACGGCGTCATCATGATTTTCTTCATGGCGATGGCGTTCATGATCGGCCTGATGAACATCATCGTGCCGCTGCAAATTGGCGCACGCGACGTCGCGTTCCCGTTCATCAACTCGCTCTCCTTCTGGATGACCGCAGTCAGCGCGATCCTGATCAACATCTCGTTGGTGATCGGTGAATTCGCGCAGACCGGCTGGCTGGCTTATCCGCCGCTCTCCGAATTGCAGTTCAGTCCGGGAGTCGGGGTCGACTATTACCTGTGGAGCTTGCAGCTCTCCGGTATCGGCACCTTGCTGACTGGCGTGAACTTCTTCGCGACCATCGTGAAGATGCGCGCGCCGGGCATGACGTTCATGAAGATGCCGGTGTTCACGTGGACGGCGCTCTGCACCAACGTGCTGATCATGGCGTCGTTCCCGATCCTGACCGTGACGCTCGCGCTGCTGGGTCTGGACCGCTACCTCGGCATGCACTTTTTCACGAACGATGGCGGCGGCAACGCCATGATGTACCTGAACCTGATCTGGGCGTGGGGTCACCCCGAGGTGTACATCCTGATCCTGCCGGCGTTCGGTATCTTCTCGGAAGTCGTGGCGACCTTCGCCAAGAAGCCGCTGTTCGGCTACAAGACGATGGTGTGGGCGACCTGCGCGATCATGGTGCTGTCGTTCCTCGTGTGGCTGCATCACTTCTTCACGATGGGTTCGGGCGCTGACGTCAATGCATTCTTCGGTATCGCCACGATGGTGATCGCGATTCCGACCGGCGTGAAGGTGTTCAACTGGCTGTTCACGATCTACAAGGGCCGCCTGACGTTTACCCCGCCGATCCTGTGGACCATCGGGTTCATGATTACTTTCACGATCGGCGGCATGACCGGCGTGATGATGGCGATTCCGGGCGCGGACTTCGTGCTGCACAACAGCCTGTTCCTGATTGCTCACTTCCACAACGTGATCATCGGTGGCGTGCTGTTCGGTTATCTGGCCGGCTTCAACTACTGGTTCCCGAAGGCGTTCGGCTTCAAGCTGAATGAAAAGCTGGGCAAGGCATCGTTCTGGTTCTGGCAGATCGGTTTCTGGGTGGCATTCACGCCGCTGTACGTGCTGGGCTTTATGGGCATGACGCGCCGTATCAACCACTATGACAACCCGCTGTGGCACCCGTGGCTGATCCTGGCCGCAGGCGGTGCGGCGCTCATCGCTATCGGCATCGCGCTCCAGGTGGCGCAGATCATCGTCAGCATTCGCGATCGCAATCTGCCGCAAAATCGCGACGTCACGGGCGATCCGTGGGACGGCCACACGCTGGAATGGGCAATCAGCTCGCCGCCGCCGGTGTACAACTTCGCGATCATCCCGACGGTGCACAAGCTCGACGCGTTCTCCGACATGAAGTCGCGCAAGGGCACGCAAGCGAAGCCTGTGTATAGCGACATTCATATGCCGTCGAATACGTCCGCGGGTGTGATCGCCGGTGTGTTCTCACTGGTGCTCGGTTTCGCCGCTGTCTGGCACATCTGGTGGCTGGCAATCGTCGGCCTGGTTGGCGCGGTCGGCACCGTGATCGTCTACAGCTTCCAGAAGAACGAAGGCTATTACATCCCGGCCGCCACGGTCGCGGAGATTGAAGAGAAACGCTCCGGCGTTGGTGCGCAGGTCGCGTTGGAGGTGGATTGATGATAACCAGGACTATTGACGCCGGCTCGCATCACGACGCGGACCACGTACCGTCGCAATCGGTGTTCGGCTTCTGGCTGTATCTGATGACCGACTGCATCATCTTCGCGGCGCTGTTCGCCGTGTTCGCGGTGATGGGCCATCAGTTCGCAGGCGGCCCGAGCGGCAAGGATCTGTTCGAGATTCCGGGCGTCGCGCTCGAAACGACGATGCTGCTCCTGAGCAGCATCACGTACGGCTTCGCGATGCTCGGCGCGCACAAAAAACGCAAGGGCGTGCTGCTGTTCTGGCTCGGCGTGACCTTCCTGCTCGGTCTCGCGTTTCTCGTGCTGGAACTGCGCGAGTTCTCGCACCTGATCGCCGAAGGCGCCGGCCCGAGCCGTAGCGCGTTCCTGTCGTCGTTCTTCACGCTGGTCGGCACGCACGGTCTGCACGTCACGTGCGGCCTGATCTGGATGGTGGTGCTCGCCATTCAGGTGATCGGCCATCGCGACCTGACCGAACGCGACATGATTCGCCTGACGTGCCTGAGCCTTTTCTGGCACTTTCTGGACGTCGTGTGGATCGGCGTCTTCACCTTTGTCTATCTCGCGAGCGTGATCTAAATGGACCATAGCCATAACGCCCACGCAGGTGAAAGTCACGGCAGCGTCGGCAGCTATACGACGGGCTTCATTCTCTCCGTCATTCTGACCGTCGCCGCTTTCGGCCTCGTCATGACCGGCACGTTGACGGGCGAGAACGCGTTGCTCGCGATCGCGGGCCTCGCGCTCGTGCAGATCGTCGTGCACCTGATTTTCTTCCTGCATCTGAATACGTCGTCGGAGCAGCGCTGGAATGTGATGGCATTTGCCTTCACGCTGCTGACCGCCGTCATCGTGATCGGCGGCACGTTGTGGGTCATGCACAACGTCAGCATGCACATGATGTCGCGCTAGACGAACGACCATTCGTTCGAAACGAAGCCCCGCAAGGCGAGAGTCTTGCGGGGCTTTTTTCGTGCGTCGACCGCAAGCGCGTGGCCTGCACCGAAGTGCGTCGGCGATTGACCGAACCGGCGAACCCGCGTTAGGATCGTTTCCATGACCGCTTCTAACCTTTCCCGTCCGCATTCTTTGCGCGCATGCTGTCACAGCCTGCCGAGGGGAGCTTGCGTCTAGCGTTCGATCTGCATACGTCCGCATCCCTGAGGCCACCCGTCACGCGACCGGTGGCCTTTTTGCTTTTGAACACCCAGCGCCTGGAGACATGACATGCCGCTTCGCCTCTACGACACCTGGTCGCGCGCCGTGCGCGAATTCACGCCGATTCACGCGGATAAGGTCGGCCTGTATTGCTGCGGCCCGACGGTGTACGACCACGCGCATATCGGCAATCTTCGGACCTATGTGTTCGAAGACGTGCTGCGGCGCGCCCTGGTGTTGAACGGATACGACGTGCGGCACGTGGTGAACATTACCGACGTCGGCCATCTGGTGTCCGATGCGGACGAAGGCGAAGACAAGATGGAGAAGGGCAGCCGGCGCACCGGCGAATCGGCGTGGGCGATTGCCGAGCGGTACACGGCGGCGTTCATGCACGACTGGCGCGCGCTCAACCTGCTGGAGCCCGCTCTCTGGTGCCGCGCGACGGATCACATTGCGGAGCAGATCGACTTCATCGTCGAGCTCGAGCACAACGGCTACACCTACCGCACGGCCGACGGCGTCTATTTCGACACCAGCAGGCAGGATGACTACGGCTATCTGGCGCGTCTCGATGTTGCGGGCCTGCAGGCGGGCAAGCGCGTTGCGGCAGGCGAGAAGCAGCGCGCGACCGACTTCGCGCTGTGGAAATTCAGTCCGCCCGGCGCCATGCGGCAAATGGAATGGGACAGTCCGTGGGGCCGCGGCTTTCCCGGCTGGCATATCGAGTGCTCGGCGATGTCGGCGAAGTATCTGAGCCCGTGGTTCGACATTCATTGCGGCGGCGAAGACCACATCCCCGTGCATCACAGCAACGAGATTGCGCAAACCCAGGCGCGCCACGGCACGCGCCTCGCCAACTTCTGGATGCACGGCCATTTTCTGTTGCTGGACGCCGGCAAGATGTCGAAGTCGGGCGGCGACTTCGTGCGTTTGCAGACGCTGATCGAGCGCGGCAACGATCCGCTCGCGTATCGCTATTTATGCCTTAGCGCGCACTACCGCAGCAGCCTGCGCTTCAGTGAGGCCGCGCTGGATGCGGCACAAGCCGCGTTGGACCGCTTGCGTAGAACCTATGTGCGGTGGCCGCAAGGCGGCACGCCGGACGCGCCGAGCGTGGCGCGCTTCAAGGCGGAGGTCGATCAGGATCTGAACTTGCCGCGCGCGCTCGCGGTGCTGTGGGACGTGGTCAGAAGCGATCTGCCGGCGGCGACGCGAAGGGCTACCGTCGATCGCTTCGATACGGTGCTGGGATTGCGCCTCGCCGACTGGCAAGAAGATGATGCGGCCAATATTCCAGCGGAAATTGCGGCGCTCGCTGACGAACGCGAGCAAGCACGCGCCGCGAAGCAATGGACCGAAGCAGACCGTTTGCGTGACGCGTTGGCGGCGGCAGGCTGGCTGGTGGAAGACAGCGCAAGCGGTCCCCTGCTGCGGCAACGCGGCAAAGCGGAGTAGCGTGACCGACAAACAGACGGACAGACGGCGTGGCGGTAACGTTCAGGCTTGCGCAACCGCCACGCCGTGGCGCGGACGAGCCGCACCGTTTACATCGGGCCTTGCCGGCACACTACAGCGGCACCACCTTCGGTTCCGAGTGCGAAGGCAGCTTGTCGAACGGGAAGTACACCGGTCCGCAACCGAGATGAACCGGCGGAAATGCATCCCAGCCGCGTCGAATGAGTGCCGGCTGTTCCGCGCCGCCACAACCGGAAGGCGCTTCACGTGTCAGGTAGGCAATGCCGCCGCGAATCGATAGCGATGCCGTGCGGTCGAGTTCGTCGATGCGGGCCAGGTCTTTGAGGACGAGGTTTTTCATGGTGGATCTCCAGCGGAGTGAGTGAATCAAGGTGGATCGAGGAGAGCGGAGAAATGCCGCACTCATGCCTGTTGATTGCACACACCATGCCATCGGCGGCAAAGCGCCGTGCCGCGTGCTTCTCCGGCGTTTCCCGAGCAACTGTGATGGAGATCGGCCAACTGGCTGCAAGGCGATGTCGGCAATTCGCCGACATGCGTCCGCGCGTCATGCAGTCATGAAGCTCGCTGAAAATCACGTCACAATAGACCGTTACCGTGAACCGTGCGCATGGAGCGCAGGGTTCGTTGAATCTCGTCAGCAAGGAAAGGAGAACGCATGAGCCAGCTCAAAGCCATCGAATATTCCGCGGCGTCGCCGGAAGTCAAAGCCGTGTACGACGATATCAAACAGATCCGTCAGGTCGACGACGTCAACAACTTCTGGAAGTACATCGCCCAGCATCCGCCGACCCTCGCACGCACATGGGACAGTCTGAAGGACGTGATGGCGCCCGGCGCGCTCGATCCGCTCATCAAGGAACTGCTCTACGTCGCGGTGAGCGTGACGAACAATTGCGGCTACTGCGTGGCGAGTCACACGGCGGCAGCGCGCCGCGCCGGCATGACCGACGAGATGTTCGGCGAACTGCTCGCGGTCGTGGGCATGGCCAACGAGACGAATCGGCTGGCAGTGGGATACCGCGTGCCGATCGATCCGGCCTTCGAATAAGCGCTGTAGCGGGCGTAACAGTCCGCGCGGTGTTCTGCGCCTTCGACAATGCGATATTCAGCGCCGTAGTCAGTGCGATACGTCGCGCCATTCCGCCAGCAAGGCGGGCAACGCGCCCATGTCCCTGAACACATGTGTGGCACCCGCGCCATGCAAGGCGGTCGCGCTGCTGTGGCCGAGTTCGATCGGGCAATAGCCGAACACGGTGGCACCCGCGGCAACGCCCGCGGTCGCGCCTGTCACCGTGTCTTCGATCACCGCGCAACGGCGCGGATCCACACCGAGCGCCGCGGCCGCGGCCAGGTAGACATCGGGAAAGGGTTTGCTGCGGGGCATTTCGTGGCCGCTGAAGATGCGTCCTTCGAAGCAGTCGAGAATCCCTGCCTTGGCCAGTTGCATCTCCACCTTGATGCGATCCGCGCCCGACGCGACCGCGATGCGCGCATTCAGCGCCGCATGAAGCGCACGCACCGCATCCGGCGCGCCGGGAATCGCAACGAGTTCGAGGTCCAGCGCCGCATTGCGCCGCTCGCGAAACTGCATGAGCCAGTCTGTCGTGATCGCGACGCCGGTGCGCGCTTCGATCAGCGCGGCTTCGTCCCGGACGGCTTTGCCCACGAAAATGCGCATCGTCTCTTCGACGCTCAAGTGCCAGCCCAGCTCGCCGAGCATCTCGGTGAGCACGCGGTTGGTGATGGGTTCGGAGTCGACGAGCACGCCGTCGCAGTCAAAGAGTACGGCGTCGAAGGGGAAATCGGCCATCGGGCAGGGTACGGATAAAGTTCGCGGAACCGGCAAGGATACCTCACCGGCTCGCTCCCCGCAGTGCAAGGGCCGCGTGAGCGGCCTTCGCACCTGGCTCGCAACGTTAGTCCTTGTACCCGTCGCTCAGCGTCTTCATGAACGCGATGATGTCCTGAATATCCTGATCGCTCATCGCCGGTTGATCGCCGAACTTACGATCGAACGGTGCGTCGGCCACGTCCACGTTGGCATGGTACTGAGCCGGCAGATCGTTGTACTTCTGCACCTTGCCCGACGTATCGCGCGGATAGATTTTCTCCGGCGACGTATTGCGCAGGTTGTAGAAGTCCATCACCTGCTTCAGATCGTGATACACGCCGTTATGGAAAAACACCTTGCGATCAGCGGCATTGCGCAGCGTCGGCGTGAGGAACATGCCGCAATACTGCGTCTGTTTGGCGAGGTCGTCGCGGAACGGTCCGCACACGCCCATATCGAAGAACTTCGGATCCTTGTTGACCGGAATCGCCGGGTTGCGCGGCACGCCGAGCGCTTCGTATTGCGTGTCGGTGAACACCGGCGGCAAGCCGTCTTTTCTCGGCTGGCTCAAATGGCAGCCGGCGCAGTTCGCCTTGTCCTTGTCGTTGAACAACTGCAAGCCGTGCAGCTCGGCATGCGTCAAACGCGCCTTGCCTTCGAGCCAGTAGTCATACTTGCTGCTGAAAGCATGGAACGACGGATCCTCGATCTGATATCGCCCGACGGCGAACATCGCCTCGGAAATCAACAGGCTCGGATTGGTGACGATGCCGGGTCCGAAGATCTGCTTGAATTGATCCAGGTACTTGGTCGCCAGCAGCTTGTGAGCGACATCCCGCGGTGTTGCGTTGGCCATTTCCACCGGATTGGTGAGCGGTCCGAGGGCCTGGTCCTGCAAAGTATCGACACGGCCGTCCCAGAACAATCCGCCTTGCGGCACCATTGCCGCAGCGGCGGGCGCGGCGAGCGCCGTCTTTTGCGCGCGCTGCACGCCGGCGGCTTGCGTCGCCAGTTGCGTCATATCCACCGGCACATCGGTGTCGCCCTGATCCGGGCCGATGCTGAACGGCGCCTGACGATACAGATACGTGAGCGAAGGCGGCGGACGATAACCCGCCTGGTTCATATGCGCGCCGCCGAGTTGTACCGGGAACGCGTTGTCCGGCCCATACGAATGCTGCGGCGAGTGACACGACGCACACGACTGCGTGCCCGACGCCGACAAACTCTGGTCGAAGAAAATCTGTTTGCCGAGCAGCGCCACCGCGCTTAGCGGCGCGCTCTGTGGACGCAGCAACGTGACCGGATGCGGATTCGCGCCGGTGATTTCCTCGACGATCTCGCCGACCGCGGACGGCGTGCGCTCCGGGTACACGAGCGCGTACGCGCAGTAGACGATGAACGCGAGCACGATACCGGCCGCGCTCCTCGCGAGCAGCGTGAGCCACGAGCGGCGGGTAATCACGGGGCCGGGCTCGCCGCCGGCCGGCAGATGCGAAGGCAGGGCGGCGTCTGAAGGAGGGTTCATGACGGTGATGACAGCTAGTTCGATCGGCTGCGATAAAAGCAAAATCGAGCCAGCACGTTTGCACTGGCTCGACGCCCAACTACGGCTTATGGGTGCGTGACGCTTTTCACTACACGCTGCCGCGCGGCGTGAGGCATGCATGGGGCACGTGCATCACTCACCGGCAAGCGGAAGAGGAAAGCGCTCGGCACGTCCGCGGATCAGCTCGCCGGCGCGGCTGCCAGCTTCGTACCCAGGCTCTGATCCAGGAACAGCGCCGGATTGTTGCCGGAGCCCGAGAAGTTGAACATGTTCATGATGCTGCCCGCCGTCGCGTCGAACGAACCACCGCCCAGGCGTTGCCCGCCCAGCCAGTTGTCTTCGATGAAGCGCACCACGGAGGCCTGGGTGATCGGCGTATCGTCGACGAAGTTGACCTTTGCCCACGGCGACACCACGATAAACGGCGTACGCGTACCCGGGCCGCAACGGCCGTTCACCGCACCGCCGTTCACGCCTTGCGGCTGCACCGCGCCCGCTGCCGTGCACTGACCCACGCCGCTCAGGTTGTCGCTGCCCGCCACCGTCTTGCCGCCCGCGGATTGCGGCGTGGTCGAATCGAACGATGCGCTCGTCGGCGCCTTGAAGCGGTGGTCGTACCAGCCGTCCGAATCGTCGTAGGCGATGATCACGGCGGTGTTCTTCCAGTCAGGCTGCTGTTGCAGGAAGTTGATCACCTTCGTGACGAACGCCTGTTCGTCGATCGGATCCGAATTGCCCGGGTGGCCGTCGCTGATCGCTGGCGCCTTCAGGAAGTTGACGGACGGATAGTTGCCCGCCTTCACCGCAGCGAAGAAGTCGTCGGTGTCGTACTGGTGGTGCACCGGCGTTGCCGTGTTGTCGAGCGGATCGGTCGCGCCGATCAGCGCCGTCGACGTCGGACGCGTATGCGCCAGGTTGGCCGTGCTCGCGTAATACTGGAACCACGCGTGATGCTGCACGTAGTCGGCCTTGGTCGCGTTCAGCACTTGCGAGAAGGTCGAGCGCGCGCAGCCGACCGTGCCGTTCGGGTTGACGGTCTGCAGATTGAAGCCGCCCATGAAACCGCCCCACGTCAGGCCCTTCGCGTTGAGCAGGTCGCCGATGTTCTTGTTCTTCGACGACATCACCGCCGTCGGCGGGCTGTTCGCCGCGATCGTGCAGACGTCGCCGGTCGGGTCGAGGTCGCCGATCATCGTGAAGCCGCCAGCGGAGTCCGGAATCGCGTTGGGCGAGGTGCCGCCCGTGACGACCGCGCCGTTGTTCTGGCCGGAGACCACTTCAATCGCGCCCGGCGTCGACGGGCCGTACGTGTCCGTGTACGCGTTCTGGTTCATCGCGAAGTTCTGCGCGTAGTTCCACATGGCCGTGACCGTGTTGCCGTCGAAGTAGCCGAGCACCTGGCCCTTCGTGGCGAACGCGCCGGTGCTGCCGGCGATCGTCGAGGTGGCGGCCGTAAACAGCGGGAACGCGTCCATCGCGCCGTTGTCATAGGCGAGCTCTTCGGCCGCGTAGGCGTGGTTCTGGCTCGACGTATTGGCTTGCGAACGGTCCAGGCGGAACGGCACCAGATCGGTGGCCGGCAGGCCCAGGCCCGCGATCGCCACGCTGCCGACCGTGCGGCCCGCCGTGTTCGGCGAGGTGGCCAGGGCGTTCGGGTTGACCGTGATCAGGTTGTTGCTGATGAGGTTGTTGACCGTCGGCGTGCCCGCGGCTGCCACGAATTGCGGCTCGCCGGTCGGGTTGGCTGCGCTCGGGTAGGTCCCGAAGTAGTGGTCGAACGAAACGTTCTCGCCGAAAATCACCACGACGTGCTTGATCGGCGTGGCCGTGGCCACGGCGTCCTGAGCCGATACCACCGGTGCGGGCGTGTTCACGTTGTTGTTCCCGCAAGCTGCGAGCGCAAGCAGCGCCGCGAACGGGACGGGTAAGAGGGTTCTACGGAACATTTGACAGGGCTCCAGATTCGACTTCGCCGTTCAGCGTTTCCATCGGAATACGTGTGGATGATCGCTGGGGATATCGCTAGAAATACAGCTAGTGCTAGTGGTCTTGCCGCGACGAACTGCGCGCATTGGACCATTCGATAATTAAGATTTCGAGGCGCGAACCTTACCGAAGCCCTCGGTTTTTATTCATTTGCGTAACCTTTCCTGTCGTTCCGCTGACGCAGCGTGGGCGCGCGGCAACAGCTGCGACCCTGCGCCTCGCGTTTCATCGCGGTTTTTCCCGCATCCTTCTTTCCTTTTGAATTTTTCACACGCCCGTGGCGACGGATTTTTTCCGCTGCTGCGTTCAACAGGAAACGGCGCCGCTTTTTCCGGCTTCGGCTCTTATGGGAGAAACCAACATGACATCCACCAAACCGCTTCGCTTGCTCACCTCCGTGCTGGCTGCCGCGCTGACCTGCGCCGCCACGCTGACCGCCGCGCCGGCCTTCGCGCAGGCGGTGATCGTCGCGCCAATGGCGCCGCCGCCGCCGCGCGTCGAAGTGATGCCGGCGCCGCGTGCCGGTTACGCATGGGATCCCGGCCACTGGCGTTGGGCCGAAGGCCGTTATGTCTGGGTGGGCGGCCACTGGCAGGCGGTGCGCGTCGGGCATCGCTGGGTGCCGGGGCACTGGGTGGCGCGTGGCCCCAACTGGCGCTGGGTGGAAGGCCATTGGGCATGACCGGGAAGCGCTGCGACGCTCGACGTTGTTCGGCGCGCCGCGTCCCCCAACCAGGCAGACTGCTATGAAAACGTTCGTGATGATTCTGCTGGCGGCCATGCTCGCCGGCTGTGTGGTGTACCCGGCGCGGCCGGCCTACTATCGGCCGGCGGTCGTCGTATATTGATTGCGGTTGTGCATGGCAAGGCGTGCTGTCTTCTGTCCCGCGCTCACCGTTCGAACCGGTGCGCGTGCAACCATCCGTGAGAGGTGCAGCCAGCATGAGAGGCATCAGAAGGCGTGACGTTCGTCCCACGGCGCGATCCATGCGGCGCGACGCACTCGCGCTCAGGAGCGTCATGCCTTGAGCGAACGCGACCCCGACGCGGAACTGCTCGAACAGGTCGGCCGGCAAGATCCGGCCGCCGTCCGCTCGCTCGTCTCGCGCAAGCTGCCGCGTCTGCTCGCGCTCGCCACCCGCATGCTGGGCGACCGCATGGAAGCGGAAGACGTGGCGCAGGAGGTGTTCGTGCGCATCTGGAAACAGGCGTCGCGCTGGCGGGAAGGCGAGGCGAAGTTCGACACGTGGGTCCATCGCGTCGCGCTCAATCTCTGCTATGACCGGCTGCGCGGCCGGCGCGAGGAAACCCGCGAAGAGATGCCCGAGGAGGTCGATCCCGCGCCGCTGCCTGAGGCCGGACTCGAAGCGCGCGCCGAGGACCAGCGGGTCCGCGATGCACTCGCCGCGTTGCCGGCACGCCAGCGCGAGGCGTTGGTACTCAACTACTACCAGGAAATGTCGAACATCGACGCCGCGGCCCTGATGGGCATCAGCGTCGATGCGTTGGAAAGTCTGCTGGCACGCGCGCGCCGCAATCTGCGCGCTCAACTGGCCGGCAGCGGCCTTAGCAAGGACAAGTCATGACGCCCGAAAGATTTCAGCAGATCGTCGAGGCCTACGGCGCCGAGCCGCGCCGCTGGCCGCAACAGGACCGCGCGGCGGCGCAGGCATGGGCGCAGTCGCATCGCGCCGAAGCCGATGCGCTGCTGGCGGAGGCGGCCGGCGTCGATGCGTGGCTTGCCGCCGACAAGGTCGAGCCGCCGGACGCGGCCCTGCTCGAGCGCGTGCTCGACAGCGCGCCGGTGCGACAGCCGGCGGCGCCGCGGCGGCGCCTGTGGTGGTCGGGCGCGGCGGTCGCGGGCGTCGGACTGCTGGGCGGCGTGGCCGGCGCTTTCGCCGTGTCGTTCTTCGTGCTGACGGGAACGGGGCCGCAGGCGTCGCAAGCGCATGAGTCGTCTTATTTAACTTCGAGCTTCGGTGGTTCGTCCGCCGATTGGAGCGACGAATGAACGGCCGGTCGTGGAAAATCGTGCTGGTGGCCTCGCTGGTGCTGAATGTGTTTCTGGTGGGCGCGATCGTCGGTGGTGCGTATCAATGGTTCACCGCGCGCGGCGCCACGGCGCCCGTGCTGGCGCAACAGCGCGCGCTTCGCTTCGCCGCCGAAACGCTTTCGGCCGAGCGCCAGAAGGCCTTTGTCGAGGGCCTGAAAGACGCGCGCCGCGACGGCCGGCAATATGCCCGCGAAGGCCGCGAAGGGCGTCGCGAAGTGTTGCGTCTGCTGGCGGCGCCGCAGTTCGATCGCGCCGCGCTCGACGCCGCGCTCACGCGTACGCGCGAAGCCGACAGTCATCTGCGCGCGCAAGTGGAAGGCAGTGTGGCCGACTTCGCGGCGAGCTTGTCGCCCGAGGAGCGGGTTCAATTCGCCGACAGCCTGAAAGTGCGCGGGCAATGGCGTGAACCTGCGCCGGCGGCGAATGCGAAGAAACCGGCGAATCAGGCATCGAGCGAATCTTCGGGCGATTAAAAAAACCGCGGCGGCCGCGACGGATTTTCGCGTGGCGGCCGTTCAAGGAATATCCACAGCCGAAGAGGATGGTATGGCCAACTCACCGAACCTGAACACCGCGGCGATTGCGCTGAACCGCTTCGGCCTGGGCGCGCGTGCCGACGACACGCCGCCCGCCGACCCCAAAGCCTGGCTGCTCGCGCAGTTCGAACAGTACCAGGCGCGGCCGGCCGCGTGGGCGAACCAGCCCGACTCGGTGGCGCTCTCGACCGAACTGGTGCAGCAGCGCATGCAGTTCAATCAGCAGGCTCGCCAGAATGCGGGCGAGGGCGCGGCGACACGCTCCACGAACGCGCAGAACATGGCGAGACCTGATGGACAACCCGGTGCGCAAGCAGCGAACGCGCAAGACATGACAAAGCCGGGTGGCCAAACCAGCGCGCAGGCGAACGCACAATCAAACGCGCAGGCCGACACGCTAGGCCCGGCGCAAGCGAACGCGCAATCTGCCAGGCAAGCCGAACGAAAAGCGCTTCGCGGTGAAATACTCGACATGTACCGCTCGTCGGTGAATGCGCGGGTCACGAGTGCATTGACCACGCAGACGCCGTTCGTCGAACGGATGGTGCATTTCTGGGCCAACCACTTCGCGGTCTCCACCGAAAAGCCCGGCGTCGCGGCGCTGGCCGGTTCGTTCGAGGCCGAGGCGATTCGCCCGCACGTGCTGGGCCGCTTTGAAGACATGCTGGTGGCCGTCGAGCGTCATCCGGCCATGCAACTGTTTCTCGATCAGACGCGCTCGGTGGGACCGGACAGCATGGCGGCCATGCGTGCCGCGCAGCGAAACCCGGAGCGCAAGCGCGGCCTGAACGAAAACCTCGCGCGCGAAATCATGGAACTGCATACGCTCGGCGTGCGCAGCGGCTATAGCCAGGACGACGTCACCGAATTCGCCCGCGCTTTGACCGGCTGGAGCGTCGCGGGCAATCCGGCCAACGCCGGCAATGTCGGCAATGCGGGCAACGCGGGCCGGCTGGCCATGCAGCAGAACGCCGCGCCGGGCACCTTCGTATTTCGCGCCGCACTGCACGAGCCCGGTTCGCGGACCATCATGGGACGCCGTTACGATCAGGCGGGCGAAGAGCAGGCGCTCGCGATCCTGCATGACCTCGCAAGCGCACGGGCGACCGCGCAGCATATCGGCGGCAAGCTGGCCCGTCATTTCGTCGCCGACAATCCGCCGCCCGGCGTGAGCGAGCATCTGGCCAGCGCGTTCGAGCGCAGCGGCGGCGATCTGCCGACCGTCTATCGCGCGTTGATCGACATGCCGCTAGCGTGGTCGCCCACCGCCGTGAAGTTCAAGACGCCGTGGGAGTGGACCATTTCGTCGATGCGTGGGCTCGGCTGGCAGGACCTCGGCAAGCTGCAGGCGGCGCCCATTCTCACGCAGCTCGGCCAGCCGGTGTGGCGCCCCGGCTCGCCCGCCGGTTACGACGACATCGCCGCGAGCTGGGCCGCGCCGGACGCGCTCGTGCGCCGGGTCGAAGTGGCGCAGCGTTTCGCGTCGCAAGTCGGCGACCGGCTCGATGCACGCGCACTCGGCCAGACCCTGCTCGCCGGTTCGCTCAGTGCGCCGACGGCCACAGCGGTATCGCGCGCCGAAAGCGCATCCACGGCGATCGCGCTGTTGCTGGTCTCGCCGGATTTTCAACGGAGATGAATGCCATGCTGTCACGCCGCAAGTTTCTGAGCGCCGCCGCCGCCGGCGCGGGCGCGATGCTCGTGTCGCCGCAGATCGCGTTCGCGAGCGTCGCCACCGAGAGCCGTTTCGTGTTCGTGATCCAGCGCGGCGCCGCCGATGGTCTGAACATCGTCGTGCCCTACGCCGAACCCGCCTACGCAACATTGCGCGGCGCGCTCGCCATCGACACCTCGAACGCGCCACGCCTGAACGGCATCTTCGCGCTGCATCCGGCGATGGTGCAGACCGCCGCGATGTACGCGAACCATCAGGCGCTGTTCGTGCACGCGGTGGCGTCGCCATATCGCGACCGTTCGCACTTCGACGGACAGAACGTGCTCGAGACCGGCGGCACGTCGCCGTATCAGATGAAAGACGGCTGGTTGAACCGGCTCGTCGCGCAGTTGCCCGCCACGCGCGAAAACGCGATCGCGTTCGCGCCGACTGTGCCGATGGCGTTGCGCGGCCCAGCGGCGGTGACGTCGTATGCGCCCTCTGCGTTGCCGCAAGCCCCCGACGATCTGCTCACGCGGGTCTCGCAACTCTACGACCAGGATACGCAGTTGCGCCCGCTGTGGGAGTCGGCGATGACCGCGCGCGGCCTGGCCGGCGACGCCAGCGCGCGCCAGGATCCGGCGAGTCTCGGCAAGCTCGCCGCCAGTTTCCTGTCGCGCGAGAACGGTCCACGGATCGCGATGATCGAAACCGGCGGCTGGGATACGCACAGCGCGCAGAACACGCGTCTCGCCAATCAGTTGAAGGCGCTCGACACGATGCTCGCGTCGTTGCGCGATGGCATGGGCCCGTTGTGGAGCAAGACCACCGTGCTGGTCGCGACGGAGTTCGGCAGAACCGCTGCCGCCAACGGCACGGGCGGTACCGATCACGGCACGGGTTCGGTGGCGATGGTGCTGGGCGGCTCGGTGCAGGGCGGACGCGTGATCGCCGACTGGCCAGGCCTTGCGCCGCACAATCTTTACGAAGCACGCGACCTCAAGCCGACCACCTCGCTCGATGCGTTGATTGCCGGCACCGCGAGCGAAAGCCTCGGGCTCGATCCGCAGCGCACGGCGTCCGCGCTGTTCGGCCAGACGCCGGCGGGGCGGCCGCTGAGCGGCATCGTGCGTGCGTAACGGCGGTCGCCGCGAAAGAGTGCGCCTTCATCCACGTCGTCAACCAAAGAGCCGGTAAGGGAACCGGCTTAAATCAAATGAAAACACTCAGGAGAGGAACTTGAAAACGATATCGAATGTATGCGCCATATCGCTCGCGGGTCTTTGCGTTGCGCTGTTGTCAGCCTGCGTGGTCGAGCCCGCCAGACCGCCGCAACCCGAGCCGCTCGTCGAAGTGGTGCCCGCCGCGCCCGCGCCGGGCTATCACTGGGTGAAAGGCCACTACCGTTGGGAAGGCAATCATTGGGCGTGGGTGCCGGGGCATTGGAGAGGATGACGAGTAGCGGCCCTAACGCCGGCCGCCCGCAAGCCGTCGCGCATCCGGCAAACGCCGCAAACGCGCCATCGCGACACAGCCGAGAATCGGCCCGATCGCGAGCATGCTGAAGGCGCCGCGCCAACCCGCCAGCGCGACGACGTCCGGCACCAGATGAATGCTCACCAGCGTCAACAGAAAGCCCGCGCAAGTCTGCGCGGTCAACAGCGTCCCGATCGACGCCGGCTCGGCGAGCTCGGCAATACTCGCCGAGAACTGCGCGGAATCGGCAATCACGGAAATCCCCCAGCACAGCGCCACGCAGCCGACCAGCCAGACCGGCGCGCCGAGCAGCCAGCCCATCAACGCGGCGCACGCGCCGCTCACGGCCATCGCGCCAATCGTCACCGTCGTGCGGCCGAGCCGGTCCGCCAGTACGCCGCCGAGCCATGCGCCGAGCGCGCCCGCCGCAACCGCGCCGAAGGTCAGCCATTCGGCCGCCGCGCGCGGCTCCTGCATACCGGCCGCCGCAAAGCTCGCTTGCAGGAACACGGCGAGCCATGCCCACATCGCGTACAACTCCCACATGTGGCCGAGATAACCGAGGTTCGCGAGCCGCAACGCGGGGTTGCGCCAGGCGCCGGCCAGCGCGGACCATTCGATGCGCGTCGCGCGCGCCATGTTCGGGCCGACGCCGCACAGCAGAATCGCGACGCCCGCCAGCAGCGCGCAGCAAGCCGAGATGCCATAGATCGCGCGCCAGTTCGAACCGCCGAGTGCGGCCAGCAGATGCGGACTCGCCGAGCCGAAGGTCAGCGCGCCGACTAGCAATCCGATCAACAGGCCCAGGTCGCCCTTCGCCCAGGTCGCCGCGAGCCGCATGCCGACCGGATAGACGCCCGCCATGCAGATGCCCGTCAAGAGCCGCAGCACGATCGCGAGTGGACTCGCCGGCGCGAGGAACACGAGACACGCGGTGGCCGCGCCCGCCGTCAGCGCGCTGGCCATGAAGAGGCGCCGTGGATCGAAGCGGTCGGCGAGGGAGAGCAGGGCGCTCGTGACGGTGCCGGCCACGAACCCGGCTTGTACGGCGCTCGTGAGCAAGGTCGCCTGCAAGGCGGACAGACTCTCCGCCTGCTTGACGATCGCCACGACCGCCGACGATGAAAACCACACGCTCATCGCGCCCACCTGGCAGAGCAGCAGAATCACGAGCGAACGGGTCTTGCCGGCCATCGCGCGGCTCGATCGATGCGGGCTTGCCGAGGCCTCTTTCATGCGTGTCTTGTGCCGTGCATCCTGCGTTAGCCGGCCGATTCAGCGGCGAGCGCGCCGCTGGCTTCTGCCGTATGCGTCGCGTGCACGGAGCGCGCGCCGACGCGGTGATAACGGCGGCCGTAGTAGATCAGCGCGTCGCCTTCGACTTGCGTATGCGCGGCTTTCACCGCGCAGAAGAACACCGTATGCGTGCCGACTTCGGTGACCGATTCGATCTCGCAGTCCAGCGAGGCAAGCGCGCCGTGCAGGACCGGTGCGCCTGTCGCGAGGGTATCCCATTGCGCGGCGGCAAAGCGTTCCGCCATCGGCAGCGTGCTGGTGGCGAAGTGCGCGGCGAGTGTCTGCTGCTCCGCGCTCAACACGTTGACGCAGAGTTTGCCATTGGCGCGAAAAGCCGCGTTGTTGCGGCTGCTGCGATTGATGCAGACGAGCAGCGTGGGCGGCTCGTCCGTCACGCCGCAGACCGCCGACGCGGTGCAGCCGGCCAGACCCGCCGCGCCATCGCTCGTGATGATGTTGACGGCGGCGCCGAGGCCGGCCATCGCGTCGCGGAAGGTGCTTTTGTCAAGCATGGGAGCCTCTGCGGAAAAATCGCCGCGCCGTTGCATGCCGGTGCCGGTGGCGCGGGCCGCGCGAAGTGAAAACGTGCATGACGGCGTGATTGCTAAGCATTGCCTGGAATCGGGGCGGCGGCACAAGCGGGCGAGCGGAATTTCGCGGCCGTGTGGCTGGAAGGCAAACGCGCATGCCCGAAGAGTTTTTCGCGCAACGTGCCCTCACGATACGCTCGCTTGTAGGCGCCGCGTTCCTGCAGAATCGGCACGACGTGCGCGACGAAATCCTCGAAGCACTCCGGCGCGACCGTGCGCGATAGATTGAAGCCGTCCACGCCTGCTTCTTCGGTCCACGCGATCAACTCGCTCGCCACCCGTTCGGCCGAGCCGACAAGCGGCGCCTGGCGGCTGCCCAGCATCATCTGTTCGAGCAGCTTGCGTTTGGTCCACTGCGGACCGGCGGCGCGCGTCATGGCTTCGACGTTCGATACGATGGCCTGGCTCTTGCCGGTTTCGATCGGCTCGTCGAGGTCGTAGCGCGCGAAATCGATACCGAGCGACGCCGCCGCATGCACGAGCGCCGCTTCGGAACTGACATAACGGCGGTACTCCGCGTACTTCTCCTGCGCCTCGTTATCCGTGCGTCCGGTGATGACGGTTTGCCCGAGCAGCACCTTGATGTCGTCCGCGTGGCGGCCACCCGCAACGGCATGCGCGCGAATATCATCGACAATCGCTTTCACGGCCGGTCTCGCCTGGCCGTTGACGAACACGCACTCGGCGTGCGCCGCGGCGAACCGTTTGCCGCGCGCCGACGACCCCGCCTGATACAACACCGGCGTACGCTGCGGCGATGGCTCGCTCAAATGCATGGCGTCCACCCGATACTGCTTGCCGTGATGATGGATCACATGGACTTTCGACGCGTCCGCATACACACCCTGAACTTTGTCGCGCAGCACCGCGCCGTCATCCCAACTGCATTCCCACAGTTTGTAGACCAGTTCCATGTATTCGTCGGCGAGGTCGTAGCGGTCGTCGTGCGCCATCTGGCCGGTCAGGCCGATCGCGCGCGACGCGCTATCCAGATAGCCGGTGACGATGTTCCAGCCGACCCGGCCGCGCGTCAGATGATCGAGCGTCGACATGCGCCGCGCGAACAGATACGGCTGCTCGACCGTGAGATTGGACGTGACGCCGAACGACAGATGACGTGTCACCGCGGCCATGGCCGGAATCAGCAGCGTCGGGTCGTTGACCGGCACCTGCACGGCGCCGCGCAGGGCGGCGTCGGCGTTGCCGCCGTAGACGTCGTAGACGCCGGCGACATCGGCGAAAAAGATGCCGTCGAACAGGCCCGCTTCAAGCGTGCGGGCGTAGTCGGTCCAGTACTGCAGATCCGTATAGCGCGTGGACTGATCGCGCGGATGCGTCCACATGCCTTGCTGGATGTGGCCGACGCAGTTCATGTCAAAAGCGTTGAGAACGATTTCCTTCGGCATGGTGTCTTCCGGCTGGGGTGGACGAATGCTTGCGGCTGCGTTCGAGTCGCGTGGGTCGTGCTGGCTGGGCTTACCACGCGATCTTGCGTTTAATATAGTGGACGAAAAATCACTATGCAAGACTTTGATTTTGACTTTTAATGAGCGGCGAGGCGGCCGCGGGGCGTCAGCGTCCATACCCACACTGCCTCGATATAATTTGCGGTGCCCACTTTCCCGACTCTCGAACTCATCCATCTTTTCATGTCCGAATCCGCTGCCATCGATCTGACCCAGGCGATCTCCTCGCGCGTGAAGACCGAACGCGAGGCGCGCAACTGGTCGCTGAGCGAGCTGGCGGAGCGCTCGGGGGTGTCGAAGGCGATGATCAGCAAGATCGAACGAGGCGAGGCGAGTCCCACCGCGACGGTGCTCGGGCGTCTGTCAGGCGCGTTCGGCCTGACCTTATCGACTTTGCTGGCGCTGGCCGAGCAGACCGGCGAGCGGCTCGTGCGGCATGCGCAGCAGTCGGTCTGGCAGGACCCCGAGACAGGCTATACGCGCCGGCGCATCTCGCCACCCACGGGCGGCGTGCTGGAATTGCTCGAGATCGAACTGCCGCCTGGCGTGAAAGTACCGTATCCGCCGGATGCTTTCGTGTTCCAGCATCAGCAGATCTGGGTGACGCTGGGCGTGTTGACCTTCCGGGAAGGCAAGCAGGTTTACCGGCTGGAAGCGGGGGATTGTCTGCAGCTTGGCGCGCCGCTCGAATGCGAGTTCTTCAATGCGGGCGAAGACGTGTGCCGCTACGTGGTCGGCCTCGTTCGACGATAGGCGCTTCCATGTACGTTTCAATGGGCGCTTCAATAAGCGGTTCAAATACCAGGACGACAGGCAACGCCTCACGCTCGCATCGAGCGACGAGCGGCGTTGCCTGTCGTGACCGGCAAGTCACCGGGTGAAAGCAGGCGCTTAACCTCCGCCGCCGCCCTGCGTGCCGATCGTGAGCTTATTGTTCACCGACTTCACGCCGGCCACACCCTTCGCCACTTCTTCCGCCTGCGGAATCTGCGCGCCGTCGGGCACCGATCCCGTGATCGTCACCGCACCGCCACGGGCCCGCACGAACACGTTCGACACGTCAAAACCCTGCGCTTTCGATAGAGCCTTGCGCACTTGCAGACCCAGCGCGCGGTCCGTCTTCTTCACCGTTTTGGCACTGGGCGCCGACGCGTCGCCGGTGGCCATCGCGTCGCTCGACTGCGCATAGGCGCTGGCCGCCGTTGCCAAACACAATGCGATGCCGAGCGCCTTCAAAAGATTGACTGTTTTCACGTTTTCTCCATCCTCGAAAAGTTGATGTCGCTTCGTTGCATGCAAAAAACCACGCGCTTGCGAGCACTTTTCCGCCCACGAGGAGCACCCTGTCTTGTAGAAGAGTGATGCCGCGACGCTCCCGGCGCGCTTAAACAATACTCCAGCCGAAGCGCTCATGCTGGAAAAACTGGCCGGAATGCCGCATTGGCAGCCATTCCGGCAATCATTGCGACGACTTCCGTTGCGCACGTGTGACGAGGATGTTCCACATATCGGGCTGCGAGTCTGTTAATGCGGCGGAGCTTAGAACCATTGTGGCGCCATGCTGAGCGTGGTGTCGTCAAGACTGCGCAGCGTGGCGAGCATCAAGGCGACGCGCGGCAGTTCCCAGCGGAAGAACCATTGGCACGCCTGCAGCTTGCCGTGATAAAAGTCCGCGTCCGCTTCGCTATGCGATGCGGGTAGCGCGGTGCTCGCGACGATCGCCTGGCGCAACCATGTCCACGCAATCACGATATGGCCGAAGGCTTCGAGAAACGCATTCGCGTTGGCGAGCGCGCGTTCGCTGTCGTGAGCCAGCGTGGGCAGCAACGCTTCGACCGTGGCAGTCAGATCGGTCCATGCTTCGCCGAGCGCATCGGCGTGCGCATGCAATGCCGGGCGTTCGCGCGCCGCGTCGATCGTGTGCTGGATTTCGCGCGCCAGTTGTTTGAGCGCGGCGCCCTGTTTGATCGTCACCTTGCGGCCGAGCAGATCGATCGCCTGAATGCCGTGCGTGCCTTCGTGAATCATGTTCAGCCGATTGTCGCGATAGAACTGCTCGACCGGATATTCACGCGTATAGCCGTAGCCGCCGTGAATCTGGATCGCGAGGCTGTTCGCTTCGAGACACCATTGAGATGGCCACGATTTCACCACCGGCGTCAGGAGGTCGAGCAGCAAGCCGGCTTCGGCGCGCGCGGCTTCGCTCTCGCCGGTATTCTGTTCGTCGACGAGACGTGCCGCGTACAGACACAACGCGTAAGCGCCTTCCACATAGGCTTTTTGTGCGAGCAGCATGCGGCGCACGTCGGCGTGTTCGATCAGCGGCAATTGCGGATCGAGCGGGTTCTTGTTGTCGGGGCGGCGTCCTTGCGGCCGTTCGCGCGCGTAATCGAGCGATGCCAGATAGCCGCGGTAGCCAAGCATGACCGCACCGAGACCGACGCCGATGCGCGCCTCGTTCATCATGTGGAACATATAGGCGAGACCATGATGCGGTTCGCCCACCAACTCGCCGATGCATTCGCCGTGTTCGCCGAACGACAGCATGGTGGACGTGGTGCCGCGCCAGCCCATCTTGTGAATCAGTCCCGCGAGCGCGACGTCGTTGCGCGCACCGAGGCTGCCGTCTTCGTTGACGTGGAACTTCGGCACGGTAAAGAGGGAAATGCCCTTGACGCCCGGCGGCCCGCCTGGAATGCGTGCCAGCACCAGATGAACGATGTTCTCGCTCAACTCGTGATCGCCGCCGGAAATGAAAATCTTGTTGCCGCGAATCGAATAGGTGCCGTCCGCATTGGGCGTCGCACTCGTGACGAGATCGGACAGGCTCGAGCCCGCCTGCGGTTCCGTCAACGCCATGGTGCCGAACGCGCGTCCTTCGAACAGCGCTTGCAGATACTTGCGCTTTTGCGCCGCGCTGCCGAAGCGTTCGATCACGTTCGCGTTCGCCGTGGTCAGCATGGCGTACGACGAGGTGGCAATGTTCGCACTCTTGAAGAGCGACAGGCACGCGAACGAAATCACCGACGGCAACTGCATGCCACCCCATTCGTAGTCCTTGCCCGCGGCGAGAAAGCCGGTGGCGCGCATCGCGTCGAGTGCGTCCTTCACCTCGGCGGGCAAGGTGACCCGTTCACCGTCGAACTGCGGTTCGTGTTCGTCCGAGAGACGGTTGTGCGTCGCGAACTTTTCCACGGCGACCGCATGCGCGGTTTCGAGCGCGGCGTTGAAGGTCTCGCGGCTGTGATCGGCGTGACGTGCACGGCGTGTCAGCGTCTCTGCTTCGAGCACTTCGAACAGCTGGAACTCGAGATCGCGTGAGTTGATGATCAGCGCATCTTGCATAAGAGAAAACCCGTGGAAAGTGAGCGGCTATGCGGAACCGCTACGTAAGACACGTGTAAAAAACGGCCCTCGAACATATCGGCACAGCGCGGTTGAAATGCGCGGTATTCGGGTAATTCCCGATGCTTCGCCACTCGATGATGCTTACCAGTTTATAACGAAAGTGAATGATCGTGCTTTTATTTACAGGCTGAATTTCGGCACGTATGATGGGCGCAAAAGCGGCATACCGATCTGCATAGCAGAACAAAACTGGAGGAGCGACGCAATGTCTGTGAAGGACCTGTTTCAACTGGATGGCAAGGTTGCACTCATCACCGGCGGCTCGCGCGGCCTCGGTCTGCAAATGGCCGAGGCGCTCGGCGAAATGGGCTGCCGTGTCGCGATCACCGCGCGCAAGGCCGACGAACTCGCCGAGGCGAAAACGCATCTGCAACAACTCGGCATCGAAGTGCAAACGGTGGTCAACGACCTGCAGCGCTTCGAAGGTATCCCCGGCCTCGTGGATGAAGTGCTGGGCGTGCATGGCCGCATCGATATTCTCGTCAACAACGCCGGCGCGACATGGGGCGCGCCCGCCGAAGACTATCCGGACGAAGCGTGGCACAAGGTCATGAACCTGAACGTCAACGCACCGTTCTTTCTCGCTCGCGAAGTCGGCAAACGCAGCATGATCCCGCGGCGCGCGGGCAAGATCGTCAATATCGCTTCGGTGGCGGGCTTGAAGGGCTCGCCGCCGGGCATGAACACGATTGCGTACAACACGTCCAAGGCCGCTGCGATCAATTTCACGCGGGCGCTCGCCGCGGAATGGGGCAAGTACAACATCAACTTCAACGCGATTTGCCCGGGTTTTTTCCCTTCGAAGATGTCGGCGGGTCTGCTCGGCAAACTCGAAGACACGATCGTCTCGCGCACGCCTTTGCAGCGTCTGGGCGGCGACGAAGATCTCAAAGGTCCGATCGTGTTTCTCGCGAGCGAGGCATCGCGTCATATCACCGGCCAGGAGTTCGCGGTGGACGGCGGCGCGATCATCGTCTGAGTGTCACGCTGTTCGGACGCGGCGATGTGAAGGAAGCGCCCGGCAAAGACCGGGCGCGCACCGACAGTGAAAAGCAGGAGACGCTGATGAACGAACGCCATCACCCGCACTGGCCACCGCAAGTGCCGCTGCATCTGACGCTGCCCGAGACCAATCTTTTCTACAACGCCGAAGTCTCGGCGGCGCGCTATCCTCACAAGCCGTTCATCATCTTCTACGGCACGGCGATCACGTTTGCCGGATTCAAGGACGAAGCCGAACGGATCGCGGGTTTTCTGCAGCAGGAGTGCCAGGTCAAGGCAGGCGAGCGCGTGCTGCTGTATATGCAGAACAGTCCACAATGGATCATCGCTTACTACGGCATCCTGAGGGCGAACGCGGTAGTGGTGCCGGTCAATCCGATGAACATGACCGGCGAGCTCGCGCATTACGTGGAGGACAGCGGCGCGACCACGATCATCGCGCCGCAATGCCTGTTCGCGAACGTCGAGCCGTTGATCGGCAACGGGGCCGGCCAGGGCCTCCAGCACGCCATCGTGGCGACGTATAGCGATTATCTGAAACAGGCGTCGCCGATTCCCGTGCCTGAATTCGTCGCTGCGCCACGCAAGACGTTCGCGATTCCCGGCGTCACGTCCTGGCAGGACGTGCTCGAACGGCGCATCACGCCGGGGCCGCTCACCAACGGTCCCGACGATCTGTGCGTGATGCCTTATACGTCCGGCACCACCGGCAAGCCGAAGGGTTGCATGCATACGCACCGCGGCGTGATGAGCACGGCGCTCGGCGGCTGCGTGTGGTTCTCGTCGCCGCCGGACGGCGTTTATCTATCGGTATTGCCGCTCTTTCACGTGACCGGCATGCAGGGCGGCATGAACAGCGCGGTCTTCTCCGGCGCGACCATCGTGCTGTTGCCGCGCTGGGATCGCGAGGCCGCTGCGCTATGCATGCAGAAATATCGCGTCACCGCATGGCAGTCGATCTCGACGATGATGGTCGATTTCCTCTCGAACCCGAAGCTCGGCGAATACGATCTGTCGAGCCTCACCGGCACGCGCGGCGGCGGCGCGGCGATGCCGGACGCGATCGCCAGAAAGCTCAAGGCGCTGACCGGGCTCGATTATGTCGAAGGCTACGGCATGACGGAGACGATTGCCGGCACGCACATCAATCCGCCGCATCGCCCGAAGCCGCAGTGCCTGGGCATTCCCGTGTTCGACGTGGACTCGCGCGTGATCGATCCGGTCTCGCTGCAAGAGCTGCCGCAAGGCGAAACAGGTGAGATCGTCACTCACGCGCCGCAGGTCATGCAGGGTTACTGGGGCAATCCGAAGGCAACGGCGGAAGCGTTCATCGAACTCGACGGCAAGCGGTTTCTGCGAACCGGCGATCTCGGCCATATCGACGAAGACGGTTATTTCTTCATGACCGATCGTCTCAAACGTATGATCAACGCGTCCGGTTATAAGGTGTGGCCGGCCGAAGTCGAGGCGCTGATGTACCGGCATCCGGCGATTCACGAGGTTTGCGTGATCGGCGTGAAGGACGAGAAGCGCGGCGAGACCGTGAAGGCGCTGGTGGTGCCCGATGCGGCGCATGCAGGCACGATTACTGCGCAGGAGATCATCGACTGGGCGCATGAGCAGATGGCCTCGTACAAGGCCCCGCGCATCGTCGAGTTCGTGGCGTCGCTGCCGAAGTCGGGCAGCGGCAAGATCTTGTGGCGGAAATTACAGGAAGAGGATGCGGCGCGCGCGGCTGGCTCGTGAGATTCGTCTGCTTGATGCAACACCCGCTCGCGGCGCTGAAAATACTCTTGTGATGGTTTGCCTGTAAGCTTTGAGCGCGAGCCCGTACTGAGTGTCGTGCGCGCCTCGCAGTGGTGAAGAGAAGACTCGCAGACAAGCTTGAATGCTATTGCCGACTTTCGAGAGGGGAATTGAAAATGAAGAGCTTTGCCATCAGACAGATCATGCTCGGACTTGCCGTCACGGGCATGGTAGCCGGCAGCATTCCGCTCGCCGCGGCTCAAGGCGCCAGCGATGCCGCCACGACGGCTGCGCCCGCCGCGGCGAGCACTGCGAAACCCACCAAAGCCGAGCGTAAAGAGGCGCGCAAGCAAGCCAGAGCCAAAAAGAATGCCGAGCTGAAGAAGCTCGAAGACGCAGGCTACCAGCCAGGCCAGAACGACCCGAACTATCCGGACAAGCTGCAGAAAGCGCAGAAGAAGGCCGGTATTGGAACTGGCGCGAGTCAGTAAGCGCGGACTGTTGCGGCTACGCTGCGCCGACGTCGACGTTCGGCGCAGTGGGCCGTGAGTGTCGCGAGGGTGATGCAGGAGGCCGGCGCGCAGCTCTAGTGCGTCGGCACAACAAATGACGGCTCGCTGCGCCAATTGCATTACGTGCGTGCCGATTGATCGCTCATCGAGTGGCCCGCGCGCCGACCCGCTTGCACGCGATTGACAGATTCACGCAAGTCGCAGTCGGGACGCGAATAGGCTCGAATCCTCTCCATTGAGTAAAGAGGATTCCATGAGCCATTCGTACGCAAGCGGTCGACAGTTAAAGTGATTCAAAATAAATCCAGGCGCCTTCTGTCCATTGTCGTGTTATGTGCCGTCCTTGTACCACGGGTGCAATCAACCTAAGCAATCTGGTGGAGGCTTACGGCAGTGACGCGCCTTACTATTCCCGGTGGGCGAACATGGACAAGTGGACCGACCCATTGCCAATGCTTGGCGCCGTAGACGCTGTTGTACTGTTCGCTGCCGCACTCTGAGCGTGGCGGTGGCGACGCACCGCTTCTCGGACGTAGATGTTTGCCCCCGCATACGACGACGGCGCAGGACCAGCGCGTACATCCCAGACTCGTTGACGATGAGCGTGTCGTGTTTGCCGGAATGGCCTCGGTCGAACTGATGCTCCTGATTTCGAGTCATCCAACGCCCACCGTTGGACGGGTGACCACGGTTTTTCAACCGACGTCCGCTGGCCAGCGCCTTGCTGCACTGCGACACCACACCCGGCCAGCCCCACCGACCTGCATTTTTTTGCCGCGCACTGGCTCCACTTGCTCTGGCGCGACACGCCTCAACACGCCCCCGAGCCCCGCCAAACCCTTACCCCACAAGGCTCTAGCCCCCATCGTCCGGTACGCCCGAAAAACGGGTGTCGCATTTCCACATGTGCCTGTCGCAAATAGTCGGCTAGCCATACTTTTTTCTGGCAACTATGTATGCACAGCGCGGACGGACGTCCGCCACTGCAGCAACTATCTTGCATGGGACCGGAGTAAGCATTAAGCGCCAACTCGGGTCGAAGCGGTGCATGGGACCGGAGTAAGCGCTAAAGCGCCAACTCAGGTCGAAGCGGTGCATGGGACTGGAGTAAGCGCTAAAGCGCCAACTCAGGTCGACGCGGTGCATGGGACCGGAGTAAGCGCTAAAGCGCTAACTCCGGTCGACAAAGGAGAGCATTC
The DNA here is from genome assembly GCF_004339745.1 of Paraburkholderia sp. BL9I2N2. Lineage (GTDB taxonomy): Bacteria > Pseudomonadota > Gammaproteobacteria > Burkholderiales > Burkholderiaceae > Paraburkholderia. The sequence continues at coordinate 91,189 of NZ_SMGP01000002.1, forward strand.
AATGAATTCCCCCAAGGTCGTGGTCGAAGGGCTGTGCAAGGTGTTCGGCACCAACCCGAAGCAGGCGATCGGCATGCTGGCAGGCGGCGCGACGAAAGAGGAAGTGTTCGCGCGCACCGGTCAGATTGTCGGCGTCCACAACGTATCGTTCGAAGTCAAGGAAGGCGAGATCTTCGTGCTGATGGGCCTGTCCGGCTCCGGCAAATCGACGCTGATCCGCCTGATCAACCGGCTGGTCGAACCGACGGCCGGCAAGGTGCTGATCGACGGCCGCGACGTGGCCAGCGTGCCGCGCTCCGAGCTGACGGCGCTGCGCCGCAAGGACATGAGCATGGTGTTCCAGTCGTTCGCGCTGATGCCGCAGCGCACCGTGCTGTCGAACGCGGCGTTCGGCCTCGAAGTGGCGGGCGTTGGCCGCAAGGAGCGCGAGAAGCGCGCGATGACCGTGCTCGAACAGGTCGGCCTCGCGCCGTTCGCGGAAAAGCTGCCCGCGCAGCTGTCCGGCGGCATGCAGCAGCGCGTGGGTCTTGCGCGGGCGCTGGCGGTGAACCCGTCGCTGATGATCATGGACGAGGCGTTCTCCGCGCTCGATCCGCTCAAGCGCAAGGAAATGCAGAACGTGCTGCTCGATCTGCAACGCGAACAGCAGCGCACCATCCTGTTCGTGTCGCACGATCTGGAAGAGGCGATGCGCATCGGCACGCGCATCGCGATCATGGAAGGCGGCCGGGTCGTGCAGGTCGGCACGCCGCAGCAGATCATCACCAATCCCGCCGACGATTATGTGCGCGCGTTCTTCGAAGGCATCGACACCAGCCGTTATCTGACCGCCGGCGATCTGATGCAGACCGACGCCGTGCCGCTCATGCAGCACTCGCCGCAGATCGATGCATCGAGCGTGGCCGCCACGCTCAACGGCAGCGCCGACTACGCATTCGTGCTCGACGGCGAACGCAAGATTCGCGGCTTCGTGTGCCGCGACGCGATGGGCAGCGCCTCGCCGCAGCTCAACCAGATCGAATGCATCCGCCGCACCACGCCGCTCGACGACGTCGTCGAACTCGTGGTGGCGAGCCGCGCGCCGCTGCCGGTGGTCGAAGCCGACGGCTCCTACTGTGGTTCGGTCAACAAGACGAACGTGCTGAACGTTCTCACACGCCATCGGAGTTCCCATGTCTGAAGTCATTCCACTTGGCGCCTGGGTCGATCACGGCGTTCACTACCTGCTCGACCACGACGCAAAAACTTTCGATTCGATCGGCAAGGTGATCGAGAGCTTTGCCGCGGTGATCGAACACGGCTTGCAAGCAGTGCCGATGTGGGCGCTGATGGCGTTTTTCGTCGGCATCGGCCTGTGGCGGGTGGGCTGGCGCTTCGCGCTATTTACGCTGCTGGCCATGCTGCTGATCTACGGCACCGGCTTCTGGGATCAGACGGTGATCACGCTCGGCCTGACCTTGTCGTCCACGTTGATCAGCCTGCTGCTGGGCGTGCCGCTCGGCATCTGGACCGCGAAGAGCCGCACCGTCGAGATGATCGTGCGGCCCGTGCTCGACCTGATGCAGACCATGCCGGCCTTCGTCTACCTGATTCCGGCCGCGATGCTGTTCGGCCTCGGTCGTGTGCCGGGGATTCTCTCCACCGTGATTTTCGCCATGCCGCCGGCGGTGCGTCTCACGTCGCTCGGCATCAAGCACGTGAACCGCGAGATCGTCGAAGCGGGGCAGGCGTTCGGCTGCACGCCGTGGCAATTGCTCTACAAGGTGCAGTTTCCGAACGCGCTGCCGTCGATCATGACCGGCGTGAACCAGACCATCATGATGGCGCTCTCCATGGTGATCATCGCGTCGATGGTGGGCGCGGGCGGGCTCGGCAACGACGTGCTGGCCAGTATTCAACGGCTCGATATCGGGCTCGGCTTCGAAAGCGGACTTTCAGTGGTGATGCTCGCGATCATTCTGGATCGCATCACGGAAAGCTTTGGCCGTTCGCCGGGCATGGCGCGCGCGCCGCTGCTGTCGGGCTTGCGCAGCGTGATGAAAGTGCGCCGCGAGCCGGCCGCGCAACACGGCTGAGCCGCCTATGAAGCGCGACGCGCTCACGCCAGTCGAGCCCGAGGCTGATTCGCCGCTATCCGGGCTCGCGCACGTCGGCTTTCTGACGCTGCCGAACTTTTCGATGATCGCCTTCACCAGCGCGGTCGAGGTACTGCGCATGGCCAACTACGTGGGCCGCGCGCAGCACTACAGATGGTCGGTGATCACGCCGGACGGCGAGCCGGCGCGAGCAAGCAACGGCATCACGGTGAAACCCACCACGACGCTGGCCGAAGCCGGCATGCCGGATGTGCTGATCGTCTGCGCCGGCTGGCATGTGCGCGATTACGTGGACGACACGGTGATCGCGCTGCTGCGCGACGTCGCCGACAAAGGTATTCCGCTCGGCGGCATTTGCACGGGACCGTATGCGCTGCTGGCGGCGGGTCTGCTCGACGGTTATCGCTGCACTGTACATTGGGAAGACATGTCGCCGTTGCACAAGAGCTACCCGCACGTGCGTTTCGCCGACGAACTGTTCGTGATCGACCGCGACCGCATGACCTGCACGGGCGGCACCGCGCCGCTCGACCTGATGTTGAAGCTGGTCGGCATGCGGCTCGGCCACGGGGTGGCGGCGCAGGTGTCGGAGCAGTTCATCGTCGAGCGGATTCGCGGCTCGACCGATTATCAACACATTCCCGTCGACGCGCGGGTCGGTTTCTCGCGCGCGGAACTGGTCGAGGTCGTGCGGCTGATGGAAGCGAATATCGAGGAGCCGTTATCGCTCGACGAACTCGCGCGGCTCGTGCATCTGTCGCAACGTCATTTGCAGCGCATGTTCAAGATGTTCCTGAGCGTGTCGCCCACGCACTATTACCTGACGCTGCGTTTGCGGCGCGCGCGTGAGTTGCTGCGCAATACGGATGCGTCGATTGCGCGCGTGACGGCGGTGTGCGGTTTTCATTCGGCGTGTCATTTCAGCAAGGCCTATCGCGCGCAGTTCGGTCACGCGCCGAGCGTCGAGCGGCGCTTATCCGCGTGATGCGCGGCGCAAAACAATCCGCTTCATCAGAACCAGTCAAACATCAATCACCCTGAGGGAACGCCATGAAACGTTTGTGGGCTGCGTCGTTGTGCGCGCTGTCTGTGTCGTCTGTGTTTGCCGCGGAACCCGCCACCTGCCGCGACGTCCGGTTCGCCGATGTCGGCTGGACCGATATCGCTGCGACCACCGGGCTTGCATCGACCGTGCTCGAAGGGCTCGGCTACAAGCCGACCAAGACGATCGCCTCGGTGCCGATCACTTTCGCCGGCGTGAAGAGCAAGCAGATCGACGTGTTCCTCGGCTACTGGTCGCCGACCATGGACCCGATGATCGACCCGTTCAGGAAGTCCGGCCAACTCAGCGTGTTGCCGACGCCGAATCTGACCGGCGCGAAATACACGCTTGCGGTGCCCGATTACGCGTACCAGTCCGGCATTAAAACGTTCGCGGACATCGCGAAGAACTACGACAAGCTCGACGGCAAGATCTACGGGATCGAGCCGGGCAACGACGGCAATGCGTTGATCAAGAAAATGATTGACAGCAATCAATACGGGCTCGGCAAGTTCAAGCTGGTGGAGTCGAGCGAGGCGGGCATGCTGGTCGAGGTGAACCGCTCGATCCGTGACAAGAAGCCGATCGTTTTTCTCGGTTGGGAACCGCATCCGATGAACGTGCAGATGAAGATCGATTATCTGTCCGGCGGCGATGCTGTGTTCGGCCCGAACTATGGCGAAGCCAAAGTGCTGACGGTCACGCCGAGCGATTATTCGGCGCGCTGTCCGAACGTCGCTAAGCTGGTGTCGAATCTGCAGTTCACGACCGATATCGAGAATCACGTGATGCTGCCCATCATGAACAAGACTGATCCGAACAAGGCCGCGCGCGAATGGCTGAAGGCGAATCCGGCGGTGCTGGATAAGTGGCTGGCGGGGGTGAAGACGTATGACGGGAAGGATGGATTGCCGGCTGTGAAGGCGTATGTGGCGGGGAAGTGAGTGGTGAGAAGGGCAGCGTTAGGGCTGGGGCCGTGCGGGGCTGGCTAAGCGGTCTGACTTGACTGTTTAGCCATCAACATCTTCCGTTATAAGCGCGGACGTGCTGCCAGCAAACGGTCCCACATCGAGGGCGGGAGCGAGATATACGCGGAGTCGTCGCCGCCGTCCCCTATCGAAAATCCAACGGAAGGACCGATATAGCGGAGAGGTCCATCAGGTTCCAAGGAATAGGTCACGCCGGAAGACCAAGACAGGTCAGGGACTGGCGTGCTAAAGGTATGCTGCGCAAGCAGCTTCCCGTTCTTTGCGTCTAAAACCCTGCCAACGTATTCGGAGTTTCCGCCTGGAACCCAATCTAATAGACAACGTTCACCCACGTACAAGCCGTCTGGAGATGCCGATTTCTGACATTCGGTGCCGTGCGGCGTATGATTAAAAAGGCCGAAATAAAGCACGCCGATGCCGACAATTATCGCCGTCAGCCCGGCAAACCTCGCGATCCATGCGCGCGACTTGTCTTTTGAAGTAATCCACTTGACTAGCACGGCAATGATGACAACAACCGCAACTAGTGCGCCGATCAGCGCACCAGCCGCAGCACCGTAGTCAAGCCTCATAGGTACACCCTGACTGGAGGTGCGACCGGAACAAAACGACGATCAGAGAAAACAACAAAGTCGCCGCCCTGCTGATGCTTGATCGCCCACTGTCGAAAGTCGCTGTTGTGCACCGGGTAGTAGACGTTGCCTTTGATAACCGGGTTGCCTATTGTGACGGATGCGTCGATATAAGGAAGGGTGATGGGGGTTTCGATGTAGGGGATATAAGAAGAGATTGCTGCGGCAGCGTCGAGTGGCATGACGATAACGCCATCGCGGCTCCAATGACCCAGATACTGTGATCGATCATCTTGCTCGTTGTCGGTGAATGTGTAGTTGTCTTTCACATACACCCAGATACCGGTCACCTCGGCTGTTGTTTTCCGCGAATTAACGTCTCTTGAGAGGCGGGCATGTCCAATGGCAGCGTAGAAGTTGAACGAACCGAGCGCGCCGGTGAGATCGTCGGGGGCACCGCCGCGCTCAAGATTGTCTGTCAGCAACAGGTTTATCTTCTGTCCGAATGTGCCATCGACACCGGCACGTTGAAACTGAAAGTGACGGTGAAGGGAAATCGGATCTTTTTTGCAAATATCCGAAGCAAAAATATCAGTCACCTGGTCCTGATAGCGAGCGACGATGTCGTGGAGGGCCTTGATCGCTTTCGGCGCGCGAATAGCTTCCTTCACCAGATAGTCGTATTTGGCTTTTGCCCGAGGAAATTGGAGTATCCAGTCCAGCTTAATCGTGGTTGTGTCGTGCATATCACGCGGGTAAGGCTTTCCGTCCTGATTAATTTCCTCAGTTTCGGCTGTGCCCGTTGGAGAATAATTGAGCCTTCCCTCGAACCACCGCTCCATAAGAGCGGCAGACTTCGTCAGGTAGGTTTTGCGCATCGCGGCAGGAATCTCCTGTATGTCGAACGGCGGCACCGTTTCCTTCTGTTTGGCAGGCTTCGACGGGTTGGGCGTTTCCAGCCAGGTTTTGAAGCGCGAACGCAACTCCATCATTTTCAGCAGGCCGTCGCCCGCCTGTGCCTTTGGTTTTCTGGAAGGTGCCGCGGGCGGTGGCTTCAGGATCTCACGTGTGGGTGCTGGAGCGTCTAATGACAGCCAGACACCGCCCACGATCCGGGCACCATCCTCTTTTCTCCAGCGCCATAGCAGCTTGTTGATTCTGTAATAAGACAGAGCCACTAACCGATGCTCCTTGATCCAGTTGTCGATTTGTGACGATATCGATTGAATGCTTGTCCAGAGACTCATGCCGATAGCCGGAAAGTCAATACTTCCCGGTGCGGCCGAAGGATCGTGCAACGCGGGCGTACCGCGTGACTCATTGGTAACGCCAATCAAACCGGCGACGCTCGCGCCGGTGTCATACCGCCACTCACACCTTCAGCGAGTCCCGCTCATTGAATGCCAGTGCCGTGAATTAGCGCAGTATGGTCTATGAATGGTGCAGCATACGCCTTACGTTCACGCCGATGTGTCAAGATTTATTGTGATGGCGCAGAGTGCCGAAACGCTCAATAAAATTCGCATTCGAGTGGTATTAATTTGCGAGCATTTCACACGTGCCACAGACACCCTCAAATCGCCCGCGCCCGCCCCGGAAACGTCTCGTCAAAATCCCCACTATCTTCCGCTTCCGCCGCCGTGCCGCGCTGCTCGCGATACATCATCGGCGGCAATCCGAATTGCTTGCGGAATTCGCGGCCCAGATGCGAGGCATCGGAAAACCCGCAACTCGACGCAATGTCGGCCACGGTCTTATCCGAACTCGTCAACAACCACGCGGCCGTGCGCAACCGCACCTGCTTCGCGTAGGCCTGCGGCGCCTTGCCCGTTTCCGCCTTAAATAGCCGCTCCAACTGACGCGGCGAAAGATCGAGCTTCCCGGCAAGTTCGTCGAGCGACAGCGAGCGCCCCACGTGCTGCTCCATCAGCAGAATCGCGCGCTTGACCTTCGGATGCGCAGCGGGCGCGAGGCCCGGTGGATGCGGCTGCGGCGCGTTGCCTTTCTGCATGTCGTCGACGAGCAGAATGCGCAGCGCCTTCTGCACCGTGGCGGTTTCGAAATGTCGCAGCAGGATCGCGGCGGCCACGTCGATCGACGCGCGTCCGCCGGAACACGTAATGCGCCGGCGGTCGATCACGAACAGCCGGTCGGCGACCAGCGCTTCCTCGTTGACCGACGGAAAGCGTTCGATGAAATCCCAGTAGTGAAACCAGCTCACGCAAATGCGGTGGCCTTCGAGCACGCCCGCGCGCATCAGCGAGAACACGCCTGTGCACATGCCGACGAGCGTCGCATCGGTGGCGGCGGCGCGGCGGATGAAGGCAAGCGTGGCGTCGTTCGCGGCGGGTCCGGAATGCAGCAGACCGCCCACCACCACGACGTAATCGAACGGCTCGGCGCTGTCGAATGTCTCCCACGGCGTGATCTGGATGCCGCAACTCGCGCGTACCGGAGCAAGGGTTTCCCCTAGCACGCTCCACGAACAGCGTACGGGCTTGCTGAAATCGCCTTCGTCCGCGGACAGGCGCAACAGGTCGACGAAACCCGAAAACGCCGTCAGCGTGAAATTCGGCAACAGAATGATGCCGAAGCGGATGCGCTGCTTCGAGGTGCCGTCGATCGATTGAGGGGGAAGCGGTTCAGCGGAATTCATGCATGCAGCCAGCAAGGGTAAGGGTTGGATCAAGCATAGCACCGGGGACGGCGGCCACCGCGTCCGGGCGCGCCGGCGGCATGACCGGTTGCGCGCCCGGCATCGTCAGCATCGCCAGCCACAAGCCGGACGCATGTCGCAAATGCGTCAGAAGTCTTCGTAAATACGCCGCGGACCTTTGCCGGCGGCCGCGTTGACGCCACTATCCCACTGTCATGCCGTTTTTATTCTATCGATTCAATTTGACGTGCGGTGCAATAGAGGCAAATCCACCCAAGGCATCGCAACACACAAGGCACGCCATGAACGTCAGCGTCTTCGATCTGTTCAAGATCGGTATCGGTCCTTCAAGCTCGCACACCGTGGGGCCGATGATCGCTGCATGCCGCTTCGCTTCGCATATCGAAGACGCGAATCTGCTCGGCTTCGTGCGCGGCGTGAAGGCCGACCTGTTCGGCTCGCTCGGCGCGACCGGCAAGGGGCACGGCACGGACAAGGCGGTGCTGCTGGGACTCGAAGGCAATCTGCCCGATTCTATCGACCCGGACCTGATCGAGCCGCGCCTGCAGACGATCCGCGCGACCAAACAACTGGTGCTGCTCGGCAAGCACCCCGTGAAATTCGACGAGCGCGAGCATCTCGGTTTTTTCCGCAAGCTGATGCCGGGCGCGCCGGGTTCGGGCATCGTGCATCCGAACGGCATGCGCTTTCAGGCTTTCGACGAAAACGGCCAATTGCTGGTGGAGAAGGAGTATTACTCGATCGGCGGCGGCTTCGTGGTGAATCGCGAAGGCGATCGCGTGAACGGCGTGCGCGCCGTCGCGGACGTGCCGTATCCGTTTCGTACCGGCGACGATCTGATGCGCGTTTGCCGCGAGACCGGTTTGTCGATCGCGCAGATCACGTTGCGCAACGAATGCGCGGCGCGTCCCGAACACGAAGTGCGCGAAGGCTTGCTGGCGATCTGGCGCACCATGTCCGCGTGCGTCGAACGCGGCTGCAAGGTGCGCGGCGAGTTGCCCGGTCCGATGCATGTGAAGCGCCGCGCCGCCGATTTATGCGGGCAATTGCGCTCGCGCTCGGAAGAGTCGCTGCGCGATCCGCTCTCCATGCTCGACTGGGTCAACCTGTACGCAATGGCCGTCAACGAAGAAAACGCGGCGGGCGGGCGCGTCGTTACGGCGCCGACCAACGGCGCGGCCGGCGTGATTCCCGCCGTGCTGCACTACTACGTGAAGTTCATGCATGCGTCGAACGACGAGGGCATCGTCAACTTCCTGCTGACGGCTGCGGCGATCGGCATCATCTACAAGGAAACGGCGTCGATTTCCGGCGCCGAAGTGGGTTGCCAGGGCGAAGTCGGCGTGGCGTGCTCGATGGCCGCCGCGGCGCTCGCCGCCGTCATGGGCGGCACGCCGACGCAAGTCGAAAACGCCGCCGAAATCGGCATGGAACACAACCTCGGCATGACCTGCGACCCGGTCGGCGGGCTCGTGCAGATTCCGTGCATCGAACGCAACGCGATGGGCGCGATCAAGGCGCTGAACGCCGCGCGCATGGCAATGAAAGGCGACGGCCAGCATTACGTGTCGCTCGACAACGTGATCAAGACGATGCGCGAAACCGGCGCGGACATGAAGACGAAATACAAGGAGACGTCGCGCGGCGGGTTGGCCGTGAACGTCATCGAGTGTTGATTCCGCTTTTAGCCAATACGAAACACCAGTAAAGACAGCACCAACAAGGACCCACGATGAGCCGCTATTCGATATTCAGCCTGTTGCGCAACGGGATGTCGTATCACGAGAACTGGGAGCGACAGTGGAAGAGCCCCGAGCCCAAGCGTGAGTACGACGTCGTGATCGTCGGCGGCGGTGGGCATGGTCTCGCCACGGCGTATTACCTCGCCAAGGAACACGGCGTGCGCAATGTCGCCGTGCTGGAGAAGGGCTGGATCGGCGGCGGCAATACGGCGCGCAATACGACCATCGTGCGCTCGAACTATCTGTGGGACGAGTCGGCCGCGCTCTACGAAAAAGCGATGAAGCTGTGGGAAGGGCTCTCGCAGGATCTGAACTACAACGTCATGTTCAGCCAGCGCGGCGTGATGAACCTCGCGCACACGTTGCAGGACGTGCGCGACACCGAGCGCCGCGTGAATGCGAACCGGCTGAACGGTGTGGACGCCGAATTTCTCACGCCCGCGCAGATCAAGGAAATCGAGCCGACCATCAATCTGAACAGCCGCTATCCGGTGCTCGGCGCGTCGATCCAGCGGCGCGGCGGCGTGGCGCGCCACGATGCGGTGGCCTGGGGTTTCGCGCGCGGCGCGGATCAGGCCGGTGTCGATATCGTGCAGAACTGCCAGGTCACGGGCATTCGCCGCAACGGCAGCCAGGTGATCGGCGTGGACACCACGAAGGGTTTCATCAAGGCGAAGAAAGTCGCGATCGTGGCGGCGGGCAATACCTCGTCACTCGCCGACATGGCCGGCGTGCGGTTGCCGCTGGAGAGCCATCCGTTGCAGGCGCTGGTGTCGGAACCGATCAAGCCGGTGGTCAACACGGTGGTGATGTCGAACGCGGTGCACGCGTATATCAGCCAGTCCGACAAGGGCGATCTGGTGATCGGCGCGGGCGTCGACCAGTACACGGGTTTTGGTCAGCGCGGCAGTTTCCAGATTATCGAAGGCACGCTTGAAGCGATCGTTGAAATGTTCCCAGTGTTCTCGCGCGTGCGGATGAACCGCCAGTGGGGCGGCATTGTGGATGTGTCGCCCGACGCGTGCCCGATCATCAGCAAGACCGATGTGAAGGGGCTGTACTTCAATTGCGGCTGGGGCACGGGCGGTTTCAAGGCGACGCCGGGTTCCGGGTGGGCCTATGCGCACACTATTGCGAAGGATGAGCCGCATCCGCTGAACGCGCCGTTCTCGCTGGAGCGTTTCTATACCGGCCACCTGATCGACGAACACGGCGCCGCCGCTGTTGCCCACTAACGCTCGCACTGCGACTAGGAGAACGAGATGCTATTGATCGAATGCCCGTGGTGCGGGCCACGCGCCGAAACCGAATTTTCCTGCGGCGGCGAAGCGGACATTGCCCGTCCGCTCGACACCGAGAAACTTACCGACAAGGAATGGGGCGACTACCTGTTCATGCGCAAGAACTCGCGCGGCGTGCATCGCGAGCAATGGATGCATACGCAAGGCTGCCGCCGCTGGTTCAAGGCGCAGCGCGACACGGTGAGCTACGAGATCCAGGGCTACGAGACGTTCGAGCGTCCTTTGCTCGCCATGGACAGCACTGACGCTAAAGCACAGAACAAGGCACAAGAGGGCAAGGCATCATGAGCCAGAAAGACCGACTCCCCAACGGTGGGCGCATCAATCGCGCAATGCCGCTGACGTTCACCTTCAACGGCCGCCAGTACCAGGGCTATCAGGGCGACACGCTGGCTTCGGCGCTGCTCGCGAACGGCGAGCATTTCGTCGCGCGCAGCTGGAAATACCACCGGCCGCGCGGCATCGTCACGGCGGGGGTGGAAGAGCCGAATGCCGTCGTGCAACTCGAAACCGGCGCGTACACGGTGCCGAATGCGCGAGCCACCGAAGTCGAGCTGTATCAGGGTCTGGTGGCCACAAGCGTGAACGCGAAGCCGAGCATCGAGAAAGACCGCATGGCGGTCAATCAGAAGTTCTCGCGCTTCATTCCAGCGGGCTTCTACTACAAGACCTTCATGTGGCCGCGCAAATTCTGGCCGAAGTATGAAGAAGTGATCCGCGACGCCGCCGGTCTCGGCAAGGCGCCGGAACACACGGACGCGGACCGCTACGACAAGTGCTTTGCGCATTGCGACGTGCTGGTGGTGGGCGGCGGCCCGACCGGCCTTGCGGCCGCGCATGCCGCCGCGTTGTCCGGCGCGCGCGTGACACTGATTGACGATCAGCCGGAACTCGGTGGCTCACTGCTGTCGTGCCGCGCGGAGATCGACGGCAAGCCCGCGCTGCAATGGGTGCAGAAGATCGAAGACGAACTGCGGCAAATGCCCGACGTGAAGATCCTGTGCCGCAGCACCGCGTTCGGCTATCAGGACCACAACCTCGTGACGGTGACGCAGCGGCTCACCGAGCATCTGCCGGTGTCGCAGCGCAAGGGCACGCGCGAACTGATGTGGAAGATTCGCGCGAAACGCGTGATTCTCGCGACCGGCGCGCATGAGCGGCCCATCGTGTTCGGCAACAACGATCTTCCCGGCGTGATGTTGGCGTCCGCTGTGTCGACCTATCTGCATCGCTATGCGGTGCTGCCGGGCCGCAACGCCGTGGTGTTCACCAACAACGACGATGGCTATCAGTGCGCCCTCGATCTGAAATCGGCCGGCGCCCAGGTGACGGTAGTCGATCCGCGCGCGAGCGAATCGAAGGGCACGCTGCCCGCGCTCGCACGGCGCTATGGCGTCAAGGTGATGAACGGCGTCGTGATCACGGCGGCGCACGGCAAACTGCGCGTGGCCTCGGTGGACGTCGCGCCGTATTCGAACGGACAGGTCGGTGCGAAGCAGGGCGAACTGTCCTGCGATCTGCTCGCGATGTCCGGCGGCTGGAGCCCGGTGCTGCATCTGTTCGCGCAATCGGGCGGCAAGGCCCACTGGCATGACGAGAAGGCCTGCTTCGTGCCGGGCAAGGCGATGCAGCCGGAGACGAGCGTCGGCGCGTGTGCCGGCGACTTCACGCTGGGCCAGGGCATCCGCTTTGCTGTCGATGCCGGCATCGAGGCGGCGCGCGCGGCGGGCTTTATCGTCGCGCGGCCGAATCCGGTGCAGGTAGCCGAGATCATGGAAGCGAAGATGCAGCCGCTGTGGCTGGTCGGTGGTCGCGAGTTGGCTACGCGCGGGCCGAAGCAGTTCATCGATTTCCAGAACGACGTGTCGGCCGCGGATATTTTCCTCGCGGCGCGCGAGGGCTTCGAATCGGTCGAACACGTAAAACGCTATACGGCGATGGGTTTCGGCACCGACCAGGGCAAGCTCGGCAACATCAACGGCATGGCGATTCTCGCGCAGGCGCTCGGCAAGACGATTCCCGAGACCGGCACGACGACCTTCCGGCCGAACTACACGCCCGTCACGTTTGGCACGTTTGCCGGCCGCGAACTGGGCGAGTTTCTCGATCCCGTGCGCAAGACGGCGGTGCATGAATGGCACGTGGAAAACGGCGCGGCCTTCGAGGACGTGGGCAACTGGAAGCGTCCGTGGTACTACCCGAAAGCGGGCGAAGACATGCACGCGGCGGTGGCGCGTGAATCGCTCGCGGTGCGTACGAGCGTCGGCATTCTCGACGCCTCGACGCTCGGCAAGATCGACATTCAGGGCCCTGATTCGGCCAGGCTGCTGAACTGGGTCTACACGAATCCGTGGAGCAAGCTGGAAGTCGGCAAGTGCCGCTACGGCCTGATGCTCGACGAAAACGGCATGATCTTCGACGACGGCGTGACCGTGCGCCTCGCCAACCAGCACTACATGATGACGACCACCACCGGCGGCGCGGCACGCGTGCTGACGTGGCTCGAACGCTGGCTGCAAACCGAATGGCCGGACATGCGCGTGCGGCTCGCGTCGGTGACGGATCATTGGGCGACCTTCGCCGTGGTCGGCCCGAACAGCCGCAAGGTGCTGCAGAAGGTCTGCCAGGACATCGACTTCGCGAACGCGGCGTTTCCGTTCATGAGCTATCGCGAAGGCACCGTTGCTGGTGCGGCCTCGCGTGTGATGCGCATCAGTTTCTCGGGCGAACTCGCTTATGAAGTGAACGTGCCGGCCAACGTCGGACGCGCGGTGTGGGAAGCGCTGATGGCCGCGGGCGCGGAGTTCGACATCACGCCGTACGGCACCGAAACCATGCACGTGCTGCGCGCGGAGAAGGGCTACATCATCGTCGGCCAGGATACGGACGGTTCGATGACGCCGTACGATCTCGGCATGGGCGGGCTCGTCGCGAAGTCGAAGGACTTTCTGGGCAAGCGTTCGCTGACCCGCTCGGACACGGCGAAGGCAGGGCGCAAGCAGCTGGTCGGCTTGCTCTCGGACGACCCGTCGTTCGTGATACCCGAGGGTTCGCAGATCGTTGCGGGTCCGTTCCAGGGCGAGACGGCGGCGATGCTCGGCCACGTCACGTCGAGCTATTACAGCCCGATCCTGAAGCGTTCGATCGCGATGACGGTCGTGAAGGGCGGCCTCGACAAGATCGGCGAGACGGTCACGATTCCGCTTTCGAGCGGCAAACAGATTGCAGCGAAGGTCACCAGTTCGGTGTTCTACGACAGCGAAGGAGCACGTCAACATGTGGAATGAAACCAGAGGGACGGCGTTGGTCGTGGATCGTGCTGTCGGCAAGCAGACCGGCGTATGGCAGGAGTCGCCGCTGGTGGGCGCGGACGCGCTGCTGAAGAAGCATCAGGCGACGGCATCCGCCGCGTTCAGGTTGAGCGAGCGGCCGTTCCTGGAACTCGTGAACGTGCGCGGCGATACGCGTGACGCCGCGTTCGTGCGCGCGGTGGAGAGTGTGATCGGCTGCCGTCCGCCTGAAAAGGCGAACACGGTGGCGCGCGGCAACGGCTACGACGTGATGTGGCTCGGCCCGGACGAGTGGCTGGTGCGCTCGGCCGCCGCGCACGACGCGACGCGTACCGCTCCGCTGCAGGCGAAACTCGGCGCTGCGTTCGCGGGCCTGTTCGCCTCGGCGGTGGATATCGGCAGCGGTTATACGGTGCTAGAAATCAGCGGCACGCGCACGCGTGAAGTGCTGTCGCGCGGTTGTCCGCTCGATTTGCATCCCAAGCTGTTTGGCGAAGGGCAATGCGCGCAGAGCCACTATTTCAAGGCATCAATGACGTTGCTGCCCACCGGTGCGAGCAGTTTCGACATTGTCGTGCGCCGCAGCTTTGCGGACTACTTCGTCAAGATCATGCTCGACGCGGCCGAGCCGCTGATGTCGTAAGGCGCGGCGAGCGTCAGTCCCTACACCGCTCGCGCCTTTCGTGCTGAATCATCGCCATGACGTCGACACGTCTAGCCACCGCGCGTCTCACCGAGCGCGCGTGCCTCGAAGGCGATGCCCATGCCGCGCTCGCGCTGCTCGATCAGAGCATCGTGCTGCGGCATAGGCGCATCGCGCTGATCCGTTATCTGCTTGCGCAGCAACTCGGCGCGCCGCTGCAGGCGCGGCACCACGCATACGTCGAAAAAATCGCCGCACGGTTGAGCGCGGATGCGCTCGCGCGCATTGCCGGCGCCGCGCGGGCGCGTCTGCGGTCCTAAGCCTCGCGATCCGCGTGTGTGGAACGACGCACCCGTTCCATCCCGATGACGTATTTCTTCTATGTGGCCGATTTATGTCGGCGTCTACTGAAAACGCCTCGGAGCACTCACGCGGCACTCGCCGCATCAACCAGGGGATGACATGTCTACCGCTTATCAGCCGCGCGCGAGCGCAGCCGCCCGACTCGAACGACTGCCGTTCTCCGGTTATCACCGGACCATTTTCATCATCATCGCCATCGCATTCTTTTTCGATTCCGTCGATCTCGGCACGATGACCTTCGTGCTCGGTTCGATCAAGACGGAATTTGGCTTATCCACCGCGACGGCGGGGCTGGTGGCAAGCGCGAGCTTCTTCGGCATGGTGATCGGCGCGGCGATTGCAGGGTTGCTGGCGGATCGCTTCGGACGCCGGCCCGTGTTTCAGTGGAGCATGGTGTTGTGGGGGCTCGCGTCGTATTTGTGCTCGACGGCGCAGAGCGTCGAAGCGTTGATCTTTTATCGCGTGCTGCTCGGCTTCGGCATGGGCATGGAGTTTCCGATCGCGCAGACCTTGTTGTCGGAGTTCGTGCCGGCTGCGTCGCGCGGCCGTCTGATTGCGCTGATGGACGGCTTCTGGCCGCTCGGTTTCATCGCCTCGGGCGTGGTGTCCTACTTCGTGCTGCCAACGTTCGGCTGGCGTACGGAGTTCGCGTTGCTCGCGATTCCTGCGGTGTTCGTGCTGATCGTGCGCCGCGTCGTGCCGGAATCGCCGCGTTGGCTCGAACATCGCGGACGTCTCGGTGAAGCGGACAAGATTCTCGCCGAGGTCGAAGTGAAGGTGATGAAAGCGGCCGGGCTCAGCCAGCTGCGCGCGCCGGCGGTGCTCGCCGAGCCGCCGGCCGCGAAGGACACGGGGGCGTTTCGCGAGATCTGGAGCATGGCTTACCGGCGTCGCACGATCATGGTGTGGACGCTGTGGTTCTTCGCGCTGCTGGGTTTCTATGGGCTGACGTCATGGCTCGGCGCGTTGATGCAGCAGGCAGGCTTTGCGGTGACGAAGTCGGTGCTGTACACGGTGCTGATTTCGCTCGGCGGCATTCCTGGTTTTATTTGTGCGGCGTGGCTGGTCGAACGTTGGGGACGTAAGCCGACTTGCATTGCGTCGCTCGCGGGTAGCGCGGTGATGGCCTACGTCTATGGGCAAACCGCGCTGCACGCGCAGACGCCGACCTTGCTGATCTGCGCCGGGCTGGCGATGCAGTTCTTCCTGTTTGCGATGTGGGCGGTGTTGTACACCTACACGCCGGAGCTGTACGGGACCGGTGCGCGGGCGACGGGTTCGGGCTTTGCGTCGGCGATCGGCCGCGTGGGTTCGCTGATCGGACCGTACGTGGTGGGCGTAGTGCTGCCGATGTTCGGCCAGGGCGGGGTGTTCTCGCTCGGCGCGATGTGTTTTGTGATCGCGGCGGCGGCGGTGTGGATTCTCGGCATCGAGACGCGCGGGTTGGCGCTCGAGACGCTGGTGTCGGAGGCGGTTGAGACGGATGCGCGTGGGGTGTTGAGTCCGGTGCGGGATTGAAGGTTGATTGGGCGCGTAATCAATGGTGCGTTCCAGTGCGAACAGCACCCCTATTCGCTCAATTCTGAACCCGCACATTAAACGGCTTCCCAGGCACCCAAGCCCACGTCGCCAACACTTTCGCGCCCGCCGGTCCGGCGGTCGTTACATGGACGACATTCGCCGGCATCCGGTAACTCTCGCCGGTGTGAACGATCTGCGCGGGTCGACCCTCGACCTGCACCGTGATTTCACCTTCGAGAACATAGGCGACCTCCGGTCCGGTTGCCTCGTGCTTCGGCTTGGCGGCGTTGGGTGGGAATTCGGCGATACCCATGCCCATTTCCCGATCGGTTGCCGGAACGGGGACGCGCTGAAGCACCACGGTCTCTTTGGCATCGGGTGCCTTTTCGCCGGCATTGGCCGAAGGCAGATTCATGAGGATCACGGCGAGCAGCGGCACGCAACGCAAGATGTTCATGATCGAGTCGGCCCTATTCAATGCGAGGGCTCGGCAAGCGCCGTCAGAATCTTGTAGGCGGC
The DNA here is from genome assembly GCF_004339745.1 of Paraburkholderia sp. BL9I2N2. Taxonomy (GTDB): domain Bacteria; phylum Pseudomonadota; class Gammaproteobacteria; order Burkholderiales; family Burkholderiaceae; genus Paraburkholderia. Next base: position 107,944 of record NZ_SMGP01000002.1, read on the forward strand.
CGCCACCCGGTCTTCGTTCGGGAAGTTCTTGTTGGCGAGCATCACAATGCCCAACTGCTTCTCCGGAACGAAAGCGACGTACGCGCCGAACCCATTAGTCGAACCGGTCTTGTTGATCCAGACATCCTGTCGGGGCGCGAGCGGCGGCTTGAATTCGACCGCGGGTGTCGCCTTCAAAACCATCGTCGATGAATTGCCTGCCAGCAATGTCTTCAACGCGACCGGATACGTGTATTGCTCCCAGATCAGATCCTGCGTCAACACGCCAGCCTTGAAGTAGCCGATGTGCGTTTCCGTGATGGCGCGCTGCAACTTCGCATCGAGCTGGAGCAGATTCATGTTGGCTTGCATGAAGCGCGTCATGTCGGTGGCCGTGGACTTGACGCCGTACGCTTCGGCGGACAGCACGCCAGGCGCCATGCGAATCGGCGCGCCGTCCTTCTTATAGCCTTGCGCGTAATCCGGCATCCGCGATTGCGGAACGTCGATGAAACTGTTCTTCAATCCCAGCGCGGGAAACATGCGCTGTTCCATCAACGGCGTGAAATCCTGCCCCATGCTCTTTGCCGTGATCAAACCGAGTGTGCCGATGCCGGGATTGGCGTAAGTCCGGCACGTGCCCGGCGCACAACTGGGCTTCCATGCCTTGAAAAACTGCATGAGTTCGCCGTCGTTATGGATATCGTCCGGCACTTGCAACGGTAATCCGCCTGGCGTGTACGTGCCCAGGTTGACGAGCTTCACATTGCCGAACTGGCTGCCCTGAAGCACGGGCAGATATTTGCCCGTCGTGTCCGACAGCGAGAGATCACCGCTGACCTGCGCATACGATGCCAGCGTCGCGGTGAAGGTCTTGCTGATCGAGCCGAGTTCGAACAGCGTGTCGCGTGTCACGGGCTTGCCCGTTTCCGTCGACGCCACGCCGTAGTCGTACACATAAGGCTTGCCCCCAACGACGATGCCGACCGCCATGCCGTGAATACCGTCTTTCGCCATGAGCGGGCGGATCGCCGCGTCGACCGTCTGTTTGATGCCGTCTTGCGTGGTATTCGCTGCGTGGCTCATGGGAGCGGCCAATGCAAAGACCACGGTCGCCGTGAGGCTGAGGGCTTTGAACTTCATCTCTCGCGTTTCCTTGAATGTCTGTCGGCGGATGCGCTCCTTTATTCGGAGCGCGTTGAGGCCGAACTATCCGGCTTTTGCCAGACGTTGACAATCGAGGATAAGTTGCACAAGGGTAAAGAAAAACTTGTGGGCCGGCAGCGGCCTCAAACCGCCGCGATCTCCCGCTTTCTCGATGCCACGCCGTTGGCCACGAAGTAGGGCGTGTCCACCCGCGCCAACGCCTCGCGTCCACGAATCCGGTCGGCGATCTTCTCCGCCAGCATGATGGTCGGCGCATTCAGATTGCCGGTCGTGATGCGCGGCATGATCGACGCATCCACCACGCGCAGCCCTTGCATGCCGTGCACACGCCCCTCGTTGTCCACCACGGCCATATCGTCGTAGCCCATCTTGCACGAACACGACGGATGAAACGCCGTCTCCGCCCGCATGCGCACGAAGGTGTCGAGCTGTTCGTCGGTGGTCAGCTCGGCGCCGGGATTCAGTTCGCGGCCGCGATAACGGTCGAGCGCCGGTTGCCGCATGATCTCGCGCGTGATCCGGATGCCGTCGCGGAACTCGCGCCAGTCGAGCGGATCGGCCATGTAGTTGAACAGGATGCTCGGATGCGCGTTCGGATCGCGCGACGTGAGCTTGACCCGGCCGCGGCTCGGCGAGCGCATCGAACCGACGTGCGCCTGGAAGCCGTGCATTTTGATCGCGTTCGAACCGTTGTAATTGATCGCGACCGGCAGGAAGTGATACTGGATGTTCGGCCACAGATCGTCGTCGCGCGTGCGGATGAAGCCGCCGGCTTCGAACTGGTTGCTCGCGCCGATGCCCGTACCCTTCATCATCCATTCGAGTCCGATGGCCGGCTGATTCCACCACTGCAACGCCGGGTAGAGCGAAACGGGTTCCTTGCACTCGTACTGGATATACATCTCCAGATGGTCCTGCAGGTTTTCGCCGACACCCGGCAGATCGTGAACGAGCGGCACGTCGAGTTCGCGCAGCCATGTCGAGCGGCCCACGCCCGAGCGCTGCAGCAATTGCGGCGAGGCGATCGCGCCGCTGCACACCAGCACCTCGCGGCGCGCTTGCGCCGTCACCGCATTGCCATGATGCAGATACGCGACGCCGACCGCGCGCTTGCCGGAGAACAGCACGCGATCCGTCACGGCATGCGTGACGATGGTGAGATTCGGCCGCGTCTTCGCGCGATCCAGATAGCCGCGCGCCGTGCTGGCGCGCCGGCCGTTCGCCGTGACCGTGCGATCCATCGGGCCGAAGCCTTCCTGCTGATAGCCGTTCAGATCGTCGGTGCGTGGAAAGCCGGCCTGCACACCGGCGTCGACCATCGCGGCAAAGAGCGGGTTGTTGCCGGGTTTGCTGGTGGTCACGTGCACCGGGCCATCGCCGCCGTGGTACGCGTTCGCGCCGACATCGCGCGTTTCGGCCTTGCGGAAATACGGCAGGCAATCCAGATAGGTCCAGTTTTCCAGACCGGCTTGCGCGGCCCAGCCGTCGTAATCGAGCGCATTGCCGCGGATATAGCACATGCCGTTGATCAGCGACGACCCGCCGAGCCCCTTGCCGCGCCCGCATTCCATGCGCCGGTTGTTCATGTGCGGCTCGGGGTCCGTTTCGTACGCCCAGTTGTAGCGGCGTCCCTGCAGCGGATAGGCGAGCGCGGCCGGCATCTGCGTGCGGAAGTCGAAGCGGTAGTCGGGGCCGCCTGCTTCGAGCAGCAGCACGGTCACGTACGCGTCTTCGGTCAGGCGCGAGGCGAGCACATTGCCCGCCGAACCCGCGCCCACGATGATGTAGTCGTATTCGTTCGCAGCCATCGCGCCTCTCCTTAGAACACCGGTTGATACGGGCCGAGTTCGACCTGCACGGACTTGATGCGCGTGTAGTGCTCGAGCGTGGTGATGCCGTTTTCGCGGCCCACGCCCGACTGCTTGTAGCCGCCCACCGGCATTTCCGCGGGCGACTCGCCCCACGTATTGATCCAGCAGATGCCCGCTTCCAGTCGATGAATCACGCGATGCGCCCGCGCCAGGTTCTCGGTCACGACGCCGGCGGCAAGGCCATAAACGGTGCGGTTCGCGCGCGTGATGGCCTCGTCTTCGTTGTTGAAAGCGAGGATGCTCATCACGGGGCCGAAGATTTCCTCGCGCACGATGCGCATGTCGTCGTGGCAGTCCGCGAACACGGTTGGTTCGACGTATTGGCCGCTGCCGAAGTGGCCTTCGGTGAGACGCTTGCCGCCGGCCGCGAGCCGCGCGCCTTCCTGCTTGCCGCTTTCGATGTAGTCCAGCACCTTGTGCAATTGCGCGGCACTGACCAGCGGGCCGAAGTTGGTGGCGGCGTCGGTAGGCGGGCCCACGCGAATGCGCTTGACGCGTTCCAGCACCAGCGCTTCGAAGCGTTCAAGCACGCCGCGTTGCACGAATACGCGTGTGCCGTTGGTGCAGACCTGGCCGGAGCTGAAGAAGTTGGCGCTCATCGCGATGTCGGCGGCGCGTTCGAGATTGGCGTCGGCGAATACGAGCAGCGGCGACTTGCCGCCGAGTTCCATCGTCACTTCTTTCAGCGACGAAGCGCATGCCATCGACATCACCTTCTTGCCGGTTTCCACGCCGCCGGTGAACGAAATTTTTTCGATGTCCGGATGCGCGGCGAGCATCGCACCGACGCGTCCGTCGCCTTGCACGACATTGAACACGCCTGCGGGCACGCCGGCTTCGGTGTAGATCTCGGCGAGTTTCAGCGCCGACAACGGCGTGATCTCGCTCGGCTTGAAGATCATCGCGTTGCCGGCCGCGAGCGCGGGCGCGGACTTCCAGCACGCGATCTGGATCGGGTAGTTCCATGCGCCGATGCCCGCGCAAACTCCGAGCGGCTCGCGCCGCGTATAGACGAACGACGTGGGCCGCAGCGGAATCTGCTGTCCTTCGATTGCAGTGGCGAGCCCCGCGTAGTACTCGATCACGTCCGCGCCGGTGACGATATCCACCGCGAGGGTTTCGGCAATCGGCTTGCCGGTGTCGCGTGTTTCTAGCGCGGCGAGTTCGTCGTTGCGCTCGCGCAGAAGCTCCACCGCGCGGCGCAGAATGCGTGAGCGCTGCATGGCGGTGAGCGCGGCCCATTCGCGTTGGCCTTCCTGCGCGGATCGTACCGCGCGATCGACATCGGCTGCCGAGGCCTGCTGCACCCTCGCGAGCGTTTCGCCAGTGGCGGGGTCGAGCGTGTCGAAGGTTTCGCCGCTGGTGGCGTCGACATAGCCGCCGCCGATATAGAGACGTTGCGTTGCGAATACCGCCATGACTTGCTCCTTTCTGGATATGTCGCCGGTCTGCTTGTGTCCTTATTCGCGCGAGGCGAGGACCAGATCGATATAGTCGTTGGCCACGCGCAGCGCGGCCTTGGTGTCGAACGGCTCGCCCGACAACGCGCCGCGCAGCCACAGGCCGTCGATCAGCGCCGCGAGGCCGCTTGCCGCGCGGCGCGCCACCGCACGTGGCATGGCCTTCGAAAAATCCGCGCACAGGTTCGAGTTCAGGCGGCGCGTGTTCACGTATTGCAGCCGCCGCAACTGCGGCTTGTGCATGCTCTCGGACCAGAACGCGAGCCAGGTTTTCATGACCGGGCCGCTGGTCTGCTCGGCGTCGAAATTCGCGGCGACCACCGCGCGAAGTTTCGAGCGCGGGTCCGCTTTCGCCGCCCGGCGCCGGCGCGACGTGGCCTGCCACAGATCGCGCAGCACGTGACGCATGGTGGCTTCGAGCAAACCGTCCTTGTCGCCGAAATAGTGGCTGACGATACCGGTGGAAATGCTCGCGCGCTGCGCGACCGAAGCCAGCGTCGCCCCCGCGAGACCGGTCTGGTCGATCGTGAGAAGCGTGGCGTCGATCAACTGCGCGCGGCGGATTTCGCGCATTCCGAGTTTGGGCATGGTGCGGGCGCTGTTGCTGGCGTTGGCTTCGGGCGAACCGCGGAAGACGAAAACGATCCGCCCCGAGTGATTTCGAACGGCCATGGTAGTTTTTTTATATTGAACGGTCAATCAATAAAAAACCGGTTGCATCAAGATGGACACGGGCTCCGCTCGTCGTGTCGGTTACGGCCAAACCCATGTCGTGTTCGACACATGCGCTTTGTTCAGCGGGCGCTACGCTCGTTGAACGGCGTGCCTTGTGAACAGGCGCGCCGCTCACAAGACATGGAGACAGACAATGAGCAGCAATCGCGGCGTTGTGTATCTAGGGCAGGGCAAGGTGGAAGTGCAGTCGATTGACTATCCGAAGATGGTCGATCCGCGTGGTCGGTCGATCGGTCACGGCGTGATCCTCAAGGTGGTGAGCACGAATATTTGCGGCTCCGATCAGCACATGGTGCGCGGCCGCACGACCGCGGAAGTCGGCCTCGTGCTCGGCCACGAGATTACCGGCGAGGTGGTCGAAGTGGGCCGTGACGTGGAAACGCTCAAGGTCGGCGATCTCGTTTCGGTGCCGTTCAACGTGGCCTGCGGACGCTGCCCGACTTGCAAGGCGCAGCACACCGGCGTGTGCCTGAACGTGAATCCATCGCGTGCCGGCGGCGCGTATGGCTACGTGGACATGGGCGGCTGGATCGGCGGCCAGGCCGAATACGTGTTGGTGCCGTACGCCGACTTCAATCTGCTGAAATTCCCCGACCATGCCCAGGCGATGGCGAAAATCCGCGACCTCACGTGTCTCTCCGATATTCTGCCGACCGGCTATCACGGCGCGGTGATGGCGGGCGTCAAACCAGGCGCCACCGTGTATATCGCGGGCGCGGGGCCGGTGGGCATGGCGGCGGCCGCTTCGGCGCGCTTGCTGGGCGCGGCTTGCACGATTGTCGGCGACATGAATGAGGAGCGTCTCGCGCACGCGCGCAAGATGGGCTTCCAGACCATCGATCTGTCCAAGGACGCCACGCTCGTCGAGCAAATCGAACAGATTCTCGGCATGCCCGAAGTGGATTGTGCGGTGGACTGCGTCGGCTTCGAAGCGCATGGGCACGGCAGCAGCGGCTCGCACGAGGAAGCGCCGGCCACCGTGCTCAATTCGCTGATGGAAATCACGCGGGCCGCGGGCGCGATCGGCATTCCGGGCCTTTACGTCACCGACGATCCGGGCGCCGCCGATGCCGCCGCGCGCAAAGGCAGCTTGAGCATCCGTTTCGGGCTGGGCTGGGCCAAGTCGCACTCGTTCCATACCGGGCAGACGCCGGTCATGAAGTACAACCACAATCTCATGCAGGCGATCCTGTGGGACCGTTTGCCGATCGCGGATATCGTCAACGTGACCGTGGTGTCGCTCGATCAGGCGCCTGATGGTTATCGCCAGTTCGATGGTGGTGCGCCGAAGAAGTTTGTGATCGACCCGCATGGGTTGTTGAAGGCGGCTTGAGGCAGATCTGATGCGAAGGCGGGACTGCCTACGCGGTCTCGTGTTGCGCCGTCGTGCTGGAAGGTAGGCGGGCCAGCAGAAACTGAAAAGGCCGAGCCACAAAAAAACGCGTTGAACGGAAACCCGCTCAACGCGTTTGTTTTTGTGGCTGGACAGTGAGTCCAGCGAGGCCGTCAAGCAGTCATCAAGCCGCCAGCACCGGCACCGCAGCCAGCGACGGCGCCTGCTTGCGTCGTTCGCGCGTCGGCGCCGTGCCAAACGCATCGCGATAGCTCTTCGAGAAGTGGCAAGCCGACTGGAAGCCACACGCCATCGTGATGTGCATGATCGACATGTCGGTTTGCAGCAGCAACTCGCGCGCGCGCCGCAAACGCAGCGTCAGATAGTAATGCGTCGGCGTCATGCCCAGATGTTCGCGGAACAGACGCTGCAGTTGCCGTTGCGACATGCCCGCGAGCCGCGCGAGTTCTTCGCGGGAGAGCGGCTCTTCAATGTTGTTCTCCATCAGCGAGATCACTTCGAAGAGCGACTTGTTGGCCGAACCGAGCCGCGCCACCAGCGGCATTTTCTGTTGCGCGCTGGTATCGCGCACATGTTCGACGATGAACTGCTCGGCGATCTGCGTGACGCGTGCCGTGCCGACGCGCGGCGCGATCAGGTTCAGCATCATGTCGAGCGGCGCGACGCCGCCCGTGCAGGTGACGCGATCGCGATCGATGACGAACAGTTCTTTCAGAAAGCGTGTGTCGGGAAACTCTTCCTTGAGCGCCGACATGTTCTCCCAGTGAATCGCGCACGCATAACCCGCCAGCAGACCGGCGCGCGCCAGCGCATAGGTGCCGGTGCAGAGGCTGCCGAGCACGCAGCCCAACCGGGCGAAGCGGCGCAGTGCGGAAAGGTGGGCGGGCGTGGTCGCGCGCTGCACGTCGATGCCGCCGACCACGAACACGATGTCCGGTTGGCCAACGCATTCAACCGGTCCTGTATCGACCGACAAACCATTGCTAGCCGTGACCGGACCGCCGTCGGGGCTCACGATCGACCAGCGGTAAAGCGTTTGGCCCGTCAGGTAATTCGCCATGCGCAGGACTTCGATCGCGTTGGTGAACGCAATCATGGTGAAGTTGGGAACCGGCATGAATGCGAAATGCGACAACGACGCCGTGCGATCGGTGGACATGGGAGGAATGATTCCTTCGAATCTGTAGTGTCACGTCGCCGTGGGGAGCAGCGACTCCTTCAATTTTGAGGACTAGGGCAACTACCGTGCCATCAGGCTAAACCCTCGGTTGGCCCGTATTCGACTCGGATAGCTAAACAAGTGGCACCAGAACGGAGCCGCGGAGGTCCGCTCTCGCACCTGAAGCGCGCACGGGCGTTCGCGTGCAGTGCAGCACGACCCCGCGTTCAGCACGCTCGTTCGACCAATAACGAAAGCGCGGCGGCGTCGACTTGTGAAAAAAGGACGCGTATGGCGGAAAAGGCAAAGAACGCGTCTGAATTCATAAATTGACGTGCGGGTCGAGCGTCAAGAATAGACGCAATGCACACCGGTAGTAGCAGGGGCGAAGCAAGGCCCAGGCGCGGCTTCCGGCCTTCCGTCAACGACTCCACGGACCTTCCATGTCGAACCCGAATCCTTTCTTCGAAGCATCGCTGGCCACGCGCGACACGGCGGTGCGCGGCGCCATTCTGAAAGAGCTCGAGCGCCAGCAGTCGCAAGTCGAACTGATCGCGTCGGAAAACATCGTGTCGCGCGCGGTGCTCGAAGCGCAGGGCTCGGTGCTGACCAACAAGTATGCGGAAGGCTATCCGGGCAAGCGTTACTACGGCGGTTGCGAATACGCCGACGTGATCGAAACGCTGGCGCTCGATCGCATCAAGCAGCTCTTCAACGCGAAGTTCGCCAACGTGCAGCCGCATTCCGGCGCGCAGGCGAACGGCGCGGTGATGCTCGCGCTGGTGAAGCCGGGCGACACGGTGCTCGGCATGTCGCTAGACGCCGGCGGCCACCTGACGCACGGCGCGAAGCCGGCCATGTCCGGCAAGTGGTTCAACGCGGTGCAGTACGGCGTGAATCGCGACACGATGCTGATCGATTACGAGCAGATCGAGGAACTCGCGCAGCAACACAAGCCCGCGCTGCTGATCGCCGGCTTTTCGGCTTATCCGCGCGCGCTGGACTTCGCGCGGCTGCGCGCGATCGCCGACGGCGTCGGCGCCAAGCTGATGGTGGATATGGCGCATATCGCCGGGGTGATCGCGGCGGGACGCCACCAGAATCCGGTGGAACACGCGCACGTGGTCACGTCGACCACCCACAAGACACTGCGTGGCCCGCGCGGCGGCTTTGTGCTGACGAATGACGAAGACATCGCGAAGAAGATCAACTCCGCCGTGTTCCCCGGCTTGCAGGGCGGCCCGCTGATGCATGTGATCGCCGGCAAGGCGGTCGCGTTCGGCGAGGCGCTGGACCCGGGCTTCAAGACCTACATCGACAGTGTGCTCGCCAATGCGCAGGCGCTCGGCGAGGTGCTCAAGGCGGGCGGCGTCGATCTGGTCACGGGCGGCACGGACAACCATCTGCTGCTGGTCGATCTGCGGCCCAAGGGCCTCAAGGGCAACCAGGTCGAGCAGGCGCTGGAACGCGCGGGCATCACCTGCAACAAGAACGGCATTCCTTTCGACACCGAGAAGCCGACGATCACCTCGGGCATCCGCCTCGGCACGCCCGCGGGCACCACGCGTGGCTTCGGCGTGAGCGAATTCCGCGAAATCGGCCGGCTGATCGTCGACGTGCTCGACTCGCTGCGTGAGCACCCCGAAGGGCATGCCGCCACCGAACAACGCGTGCGCCGCGAGATTTTCGCGCTGTGCGAGCGCTTTCCCATTTACTAAGCACGCCTGGAGCAAACGATGAGCACTTTGCACGACAACAGCATCATCATCGACGGTCTGAACATTTCGAAGTTCGAGCGCTCCGTGTTCGAGGACATGCGCAAGGGTGGCGTGACCGCGGTGAACTGCACGGTCTCGGTGTGGGAGAGCTTCCAGAAGACCGTCGACAACATCGCCGAGATGAAGCAGCAGATCCGCGAGTACGGCGAGATCCTCACGCTCGTGCGCACCACGGACGACATCTTCCGCGCGAAGAAAGAGAACAAGACGGGCATCATTTTCGGCTTTCAGAACGCGCATGCTTTCGAGGACAACCTCGGCTATATCGAAGCGTTCAAGGACCTCGGCGTGAACGTGGTGCAGCTTTGCTACAACACGCAGAACCTGGTGGGCACGGGTTGCTATGAACGCGACGGCGGTCTGTCGGGCTATGGCCGCGAAGTGATCCAGGAGATGAACCGCGTCGGCATCATGGTCGATCTCTCGCATGTGGGCGGCAAGACTTCCTCTGAAGCGATTGCGGCGTCGAACAAGCCGGTGTGCTACTCGCATTGCTGCCCGTCGGGTCTGAAAGAGCATCCGCGCAACAAGAGCGACGAGCAACTGAAAGAGATCGCGGACGCAGGCGGATTCGTCGGCGTGACGATGTTCGCGCCGTTCCTCAAGCGCGGTCCGGACGCGACCGTCGAGGACTATATCGAAGCGATCGAATACGTGGTGAATCTGATCGGCGAAGACCAGGTCGGCATCGGCACCGATTTCACGCAAGGCTATAGCACCGAGTTCTTCGACTGGATCACGCACGACAAAGGCCGCTATCGCCAGTTGACGAACTTCGGCAAGGTGGTGAATCCGGAAGGCATCCGCACGATTGGCGAGTTTCCGAACCTGACGGCCGCGATGGAACGCGCCGGCTGGAGCGAGACACGCATCAAGAAGATCATGGGTGAAAACTGGGTACGGGTGTTTGGGGAAGTGTGGAAGGTGTGACCTTGCGTCGCTAATGAAATCTCACTCGTACACATAAAAAACGGAGCCTCCACATGCAACCCGAACTGCCTATCGACGTCGATGCGAACACCGGCGTCTGGACCACCGACGCACTGCCGATGCTATATGTGCCGCGTCACTTCTTCACGAACAACCACACCGCCGTGGAAGAAGCACTCGGCCTCGATACGTATGCCGGGATTCTCTACAAAGCCGGCTACAAGTCCGCGTATTTCTGGTGCGACAAGGAAGCGAAGCAGCACGGCATTGCCGGCATGGCCGTGTTCGAGCATTACCTGAAGCGTCTGTCGCAACGCGGCTGGGGCATCTTCACGATCACCGAAGCCGATCCGTCGAGTTCGCATGCGCGCATCGAGTTGCATCATTCGTCGTTCGTGCTGGCGCAGCCGGGCAAGGTCGGCAAGCTCTGCTATATGTTCGCCGGCTGGTTCGCGGGCGCGATGGACTGGGTCAACGACACCGCGCCGGACGCCTCGCGCAAGGGGCCGCCGTCCCATTCGAGAGAAGCGCAATGCGCGGCCGAGCACCACGACCACTGCGTGTTCGAAGTGTCGCCGCGCGCTTCCTGACCGCGCACGACACAGCGCAAAAAGTACTCCATTCCGAGGTCGATCGCGATGCGTTACCCGAACCTTTTCAAGCCTCTCACGCTGAACAAGCTGACCTTGCGTAACCGCATCGTCAGCACCGCGCACGCGGAGGTCTATGCGGAACCAGGCGGCCTGCCCGGCGACCGCTATATCCGTTACTACGAGGAGAAGGCCAAGGGCGGCGTCGGCCTCGCGGTGTGCGGCGGATCGAGTCCGGTGTCGATCGACAGCCCGCAAGGCTGGTGGAAGTCGGTGAACCTGTCGACCGACAAGATCATCGATCCGCTCGCGCGGCTCGCCGAAGCGATGCACACGCATGGCGCGAAAATCATGATTCAGGCCACGCACATGGGACGCCGCTCGGCGTTTCATGGCGAGCATTGGCCGCATCTGATGTCGCCGTCGGGCGTACGTGAGCCGGTGCATCGCGGCAATGCGAAGATCATCGAAGTCGAGGAAATCCGCCGCATCATCAGCGATTTCGCAGCGGCTGCGAAGCGTGTGAAAGATGCGGGCATGGACGGCGTGGAAATCTCGGCGGCGCACCAGCATCTGATCGATCAGTTCTGGAGCCCGCGCACCAACTTCCGTACCGATGAATGGGGCGGTTCGCTCGAAAACCGTCTGCGTTTCGGCACCGAAGTGTTGAAGGCCGTGCGTGAAGCAGTGGGTGCGGATTTCTGCATCGGCTTGCGGATGTGCGGCGACGAGTTCCACGAAGACGGCCTCGACCACGAACAACTGAAGGAAATCGCCCAGGCGATGAGCGAAACCGGCCTGATCGATTACCTCGGCGTGATCGGCTCCGGCGCGGACACACATAACACGCTGGCCAACTGCATGCCGCCCATGGCGCTGCCGCCCGAGCCTTTCGTGCATCTCGCGGCGGGCATCAAGTCGGTGGTGAAGTTGCCCGTCATGCACGCGCAAAGCATTCGCGACGCGGGCCAGGCCGAGCGGCTGCTGGCCAGCGGCATGGTCGATCTGGTCGGCATGACGCGCGCGCAGATCGCCGATCCGCATATGGTCATCAAGATCCGCGACGGCCGCGAGGACGAAATCAAGCAGTGCGTCGGCGCGAATTATTGCATCGACCGCCAGTACAACGGGCTCGACGTGCTCTGTGTACAGAACGCCGCAACATCGCGCGAAGAAACAATGCCGCACGTGATCGCCAGGACGCGCGGGCCGAAGCGCAAGGTCGTCGTGGTCGGCGCGGGTCCGGCGGGACTCGAAGCGGCGCGTGTGGCGAAGTCGCGCGGTCATGACGTGGTGTTGTTCGAGAAGAACGACTACGTCGGCGGTCAGATCATGCTGGCCGCGAAAGCGCCGCAACGCGAACAGATGGCGGGCATCGTGCGCTGGTTCGACATGGAGACGAAGCGCCTCGGCGTGGACCGGCGCCTCGGTGTCGCCGCCGACGAGCAAACCATCATGGCCGAGAAGCCGGACATCGTCGTGCTCGCCACGGGCGGTTCGTCGTTCACGTCGCAAGTGGCGGCGTGGGGCGTCGACGAAGGCCTCGCCGTGAGTTCGTGGGATGTGCTCTCGGGCAAGGTCGAACCGGGCAAGAACGTGCTGGTGTACGACGGCGTCAGCACGCATGCCGGCGCGGGCGTGGCCGATTTCATGTCGAGCCGCGGCTCGAACGTCGAGATCGTGACGCCGGACGTGAAGGTCGCCGACGACGTAGGCGGGACCACGTTCCCGATTTTCTACCGGCGGCTCTACGCGCAAGGCGTGATCCACACGCCGAACTACTGGCTCGACAAGGTCTACGAGGAAGACGGCAAGAAGATCGCCGTGATCCGCAACGAGTACACCGAGGAGCAGGAAGAGCGCGCGGTCGATCAGGTGGTGATCGAAAACGGCAGCACGCCGAACGACGAGTTGTACTGGAAGCTCAAGCCGGAATCGGTGAATCGCGGTCAGGTGGACGTGCACAAGCTGTTCGCCTCCGAGCCGCAACCGTCTTTGAGCGAAGAGCTCGGCAATGGCCGCTTCCTGCTGTTCCGTGTCGGCGACTGCATTTCCATGCACAACATTCACGGCGCGATCTACGACGCGCTGCGCCTTTGCAAGGATTTCTGACGATGAGCCCCGTGTTTGTCATCACCGTCCTGCTGTGGTTGTCGGTAGCAGGTCTGGCGTTCGCGCTCGTCAAACGTGCCGCGTATTGGCGCGAAGGCCGCGCCACGGCGGCGGGCGCCTACGGCTGGGCCAATCTGCTTACGATCCCCAAGCGCTACTTCGTCGATCTGCATCATGTGGTGGCGCGCGATCCGTACATTGCCAAAACGCACGTGGCGACCGCGGGCGGCGCGATTCTCGCGATGGCGCTGGTGTTCGTCAACTACGGTCTGGCGATTTACTCGCCGTGGCTCGACAAGCTGATCTTTCTCGCCGCGCTCGTGATGCTGGTCGGCGCGGTGTTCGTCTGGCGCCGCCGTCACGGCGCGAAAGCGGTGCCGGCCCGGCTCTCGCGCGGACCTTGGGATCATTTGCCGCTGTTGCTTGGATCGTTCGCGCTCGGTCTCGTGCTCTTTATCGCGCTGCCTGCCGGCGCGATGTCCGGCGCGCTGGCGATCATCGTCGCGCTGCTGATCGCGGCGGGCGCGTTTGCGATGACGTTCGGCGCGGCGCGCGGCGGTCCGATGAAGCATGCGCTCGCCGGTTTGCTGCACCTCGCGTTTCATCCGCGCCAGGAGCGTTTCGCCGAGCGCAATGACACCGACGTGGTGCCGCCTACCGCATTGAAAGCGCCGCTGCTCGACGCGAAAGAATACGGTGTAGGCAAGCCGGTCGAGTTCCGCTGGAACCAGTTGCTCAGTTTCGATGCGTGCGTGCAGTGCGGCAAGTGCGAAGCGGCGTGTCCCGCGTTCGCCGCCGGTCAGCCGCTCAATCCGAAGAAGCTGATTCAGGATCTCGTCACCGGCATGGTGGGCGGCACGGATGCGGAATACGCGGGTAGTCCCACGCCAGGCATTCCAGTCGGCAAGCATGCTGGCGCGCCGGGCAAGCCGCTGATTTCCAGTCTGATCGAAGCGGACACGCTGTGGTCCTGCACGACCTGCCGCGCATGCGTGCAGGAGTGCCCGATGCTGATCGAGCACGTGGACGCGATCGTGGATATGCGCCGCAATCAGACGCTGGTGGAAGGCAGCGTGCCGGGCAAAGGCCCGATCACGCTCGCGAATCTGCGCGAGACGGGCAGCTCGAACGGCTACGACATCGGCGCGCGTTACGACTGGGCCGTCGATCTGCAGGTGCAGGTCGCGCAGCCGGGGCGTCCGGTGGATGTGCTGCTGATCGCAGGCGAAGGCGCGTTCGACATGCGCTATCAGCGCACGCTGCGCGCTTTGGTCAAAGTACTGAATCGCGCCGGTATCGACTATGCGGTGCTGGGCGGCGTGGAAACGGATACCGGCGACACGGCCCGCCGCCTCGGTGACGAAGCGACTTTCCAGCAACTCGCGCAGAAGCTGATCGGCACGCTTTCGCAGTACTCGTTCCGCAAGATCGTCACCGCCGATCCGCACGTGCTGCATAGCCTGCGCAACGAGTATCGCGCGCTCGGCGGCTTCTATGAAGTGCAGCATCACACGGCGCTGATCGAGCAACTGGTCGCGAGCGGCAAGCTGACGCCGCGCGCGGTGGCCGCCTTCGCGGATCGCAAGATCACGTATCACGACCCGTGCTATCTGGGCCGCTATAACGGTGAAACGGAAGCGCCGCGCCGTTTGCTGAAGACCATCGGCATCAAGGTCGTGGAGATGGAGCGCAACGGTATGCGCGGACGCTGCTGCGGCGGTGGCGGTGGTGCGCCTCTAACCGACATTCCGGGCAAGCGGCGTATTCCGGATATCCGTATCGACGACGCGAAAACCGTCGGCGCGGAGATCGTCGCGGTGGGCTGTCCGAATTGCACGGCGATGCTCGAAGGCGTGGTCGGGCCGCGTCCGGAAGTGCTGGACGTCGCCGAACTGGTTGCAGCGGCGCTGGAGTAACGCGATGAACACTCTCAAACGAATCGATCCGCGCCGTCCGTTCACGATCACGGCAGACGGACTCAAACGCATCACGCTCGGCGTGACGGGCGTAACTGGTTCACTGGAATTTCCCACGCACGGCGGCGCCTCGCATCGTGAACAGGCCAAACCGCGCCGGAGCACAGCTGTGCCGCAGCGCGTGATACTCGTGGCCGCGCATGCCGACCGTGGCGCATTGGACGATCACGCACGTCAAACTCTGGCTGGCGCTGCTTTGATCGCCGATTCGGCAACCGAAGTCGTGCTGCTGGTATTCGGCGAGTTCAGCGGCGACGCCGCCGCGCTCGGCGCCGACAAGCTGATCGAATTGCCGATGTTCGATCGCCGCAGCTTTGCGCCGCTAGACGAACTGAACGCGCTGGCTGCGTGCGTGGCGGCGTATGCGCCAGTCCATATTTTCCTGCCCGATAACGCGACCGGCGACGGCGATCTCGGCCGTCGTTACGCCGCAGCCGCGAATGCCAGCGTCGCGACGCATGTCGTCGAGATCGATGCCGCGCATGTGGCGGCCTATGTTCAGGCGAATACAGCGTTCGCCGCGCGCAAGCTGCCCGAGGTGGTGCTGCTTGCGCCCAACGCGGTCGATCCGAAATTGCCGTTCGTCGGTGCGGGTGAACGCGTCATGTGGCGCTTCGACGGAGAGCCCGCCTCGCAGCAAGGCGTGGTGCGCGATCTCGGCATCGAGGAAATCGACGCCGCGCAACTCGCGCTCGAAGAGGCGGATTTCATCGTGTCAGCCGGCAACGGCGTGAGCGACGTGCCCGCGTTCGAGCGTCTCGCGGCTACGCTGGGCGCGGCGATCGGCGCAAGCCGCGTCGCCGTGGACGACGGCAAGTTCACCCGCGACAAGCAGATCGGCGCGACCGGCAAGACCGTCGAAGCGAGTGTGTATATCGCGTTCGGCATTTCCGGCGCGGTGCAGCATCTGCAAGGCATCAAGGATTGCCGGCATGTGATCGCGGTGAATCTGGACGCCAGCGCGCCGATCGCCAAGCGCGCGAATCTCACGCTGATCGCGGACGCGCAGGAAACCATCGCGGCGCTCAACGAAGCGGCGGCCGCGGCGCGCACGGCGCGCGGAACCGGTGCGGCGCTGCTCAATTCAACGGCTGTCGTCGAAGGAGCGCTCGCATGAAGATCGCCATCCTCGTTTCCGTGGGCCGTCATCCGGTGAGCGGCACTGCGCGCTACAGCCGCAACGACGCCGCCGCGCTGACCCTGGCGCTCTCGCTCGCCAGAACGCACAACGCGACGCTCGACGTGCTGCACGCGGGCGATCCGTCCAATCCCGCATTGAAAGAATATCTGGCGCTCGGCGCACGTTCGGTCGAAGTGCTCGAGATCGCCGCAACGCCCGAATTGCAAGCCGACGCAACCGCGCCGCTGGCTGCGCGTCTGCGTGGCTACGACCTCGTTCTGACAGGCACGCGTGCCGAAGGCGCATTCGATAGCGGCATGCTGCCGTATCGCGTCGCCAATGCGCTGGAGATGCCGCTGGTCGGCGCCGCCGTCGACATCGCGCTGCGCGACGGTTGCGCGGAAGTCCGCCAGTTCATGCCGAAGGGTTTGCGCCGTCGCGTGGAAGTGCGGCTGCCCGCGCTGATTGCCGTACATCCGCTGGCCAACGCCGCACCGACCTACGCGTATGCGCGCTTGCGCGAAGGCTCGATTCGCCCGGTCGCCACGCTGGCCGCCGCCAACCCCGACGACCTCGCCTGGACCGTGCGCCCGGCGGGCGCGAAACCGGTGCGCCTCGCCGCTGCCGAAAAGCGCTCCGGCCACGCCCGCATGCTCTCGGCGACGACGACTGAAAGCCGCGGCGGCAGCGTCGTAATTGAAGGAAGTTCTGTCGAAAAAGCACAAGTGATTCTGGCGTATTTGCGCGAGCATCAACTCGTGGATTACTGATTTCCGGTTCGGGCCAGCATGCGACCAGGAGGGCCTGGCGCGGCGCCAGACGTGACATGCAACGGAGCACACAATGAAAGTTTCGGCAGACGTTCGCGCAATGATCGAACGCCGCAAGAAGAATTACACGCTGGAAGCGCCGTTCTATACGAGCGAGGATATTTTCGCGCTCGACATGGACGCGATCTTCCGTCAGCACTGGATTCAGGTCGCGGTGGAACCGGACGTGCCGGAGCCGGGCGATTACATCACGGTGGAAATCGGCAACGATTCGATTCTGATCGTGCGCGACGACGACATGCAGGTGAGGGTGTTTCACAACGTCTGCCGCCATCGCGGCGCGCGCCTGTGCAATACCGACAAAGGCTCGCTCGGCAATATCGTCTGTCCGTATCACAGCTGGACGTACAACCTGAACGGCGATCTGATGTTCGCCGAGCACATGGGCGATCAGTTCGACCGCTGCAAACATAGCCTGAAGGCCGTGCACGTCGAGAATCTGGCGGGCCTGATTTTCATTTGCCTCGCTGACAATCCGCCGACCGACTTCGGCGTGATGCGTGCCGCAATGGAACCGTACCTGCTGCCGCACGATCTGGCTGGCTGCAAGATCGCGGCCTCGATCGATATTATCGAAGACGGCAACTGGAAGCTCACGATGGAGAACAATCGCGAGTGCTATCACTGCGTCGCGAACCATCCCGAGCTGACCATTTCGCTCTACGAATACGGTTTCGGCTATCAGCGCTCGCCGGCCAACGAAGAAGGCATGGCCGCCTTCGAAGAGACGGTGGCTCGCCGTACCGCGCAATGGGAAGCGATGAAGCTGCCCTCGGCGGAAATCGAACGGCTGGCCGATCTGGTCACGGGTTTCCGCACGCAACGCCTGCCGCTCGATCGCGATGGTGAATCGCAGACGCTCGACGCGAAAGTGGCGTCGAAAAAACTGCTCGGCGGCTTCGAGCAAGCCGATCTCGGCGGCCTGTCGTTCTGGACGCAGCCGAATTCGTGGCATCACTTCATGAGCGATCACATCGTCAGCTTTTCGGTGATTCCGCTCTCGGCGGGCAAGACGCTGGTGCGCACCAAGTGGCTCGTGCACAAGGACGCGCGCGAAGGCATCGATTACGACGTGAATAACCTCACCGCCGTGTGGCGCGCGACCAACGATCAGGATCGCGCCCTCGTCGAATACTCGCAACGCGGCGCGACGAGCAGCGCGTACGAGCCGGGTCCGTATTCGCCGTTCACGGAAGGGCTCGTCGAAAAGTTCTGCGAGTGGTACATCGCGCGCATGGCGGATTACAGCAATGCACCCCAAACCCATGAGGCAGGCGATACCGCGCCGGCTTCACACGGCGAAAAAGTCGTGTCCTTCATGCGCTGAGCGCGACACCGCAACCAGGAGTCGGAGAAAACAATGATGCGCGATCAGGCGACGTTTCAGCTCAGCCCCGAGCCGGCTCCGGTCCACGCTGCGAGCCGCGTCACGCAGCCGCGGTTCTGGGAGACGTTGCCGCCACGCTGGAATAGCGATACCGACGATACACTGGTGTGCTGCCAGGTTCGTCAGGAAACGCACGACGTGAAGAGCTTTTTCTTTCGCGCGCCGTCCGGGCGGGCGTTCGTGTTCGAGCCGGGGCAGTTCATTACGCTAGAGTTGGAGATCGACGGCGAATCGATCAACCGTTGCTATACGATTTCTTCGCCGCCCACGCGCCCTCACACGATCTCGATCACGGTGAAGCGTGTACCGGGCGGCAAGGTCTCCAATTGGCTGCACGACAATCTGCACGCGGGCGCCGAAGTTCGCGTGCTCGGGCCGTCGGGCGAATTCACCTGCGCGCGGCATCCGGCGCGCAAGTTTCTGTTTCTATCGGCCGGCTCGGGTATCACGCCGCTGATGTCGATGAGTCGCGCGCATCATGAACTCGGTGAAGACAGCGACATCGTGTTCGTGCACAGCGCCCGTACGCCGGACGACATCATCTTCGCGCGCGAGCTCGATCTGATCGCGTCGAATCAGGCCCATTTCCGCACCGCGTTTGTGTGCGAACGGCTCGGTGCGCGCACGAATTGGCCAGGTGTCACCGGTTTTCTGACCTTGCCACTGCTCAAGCTCATCGCGCCGGATTATCTGGAGCGGGAGATTTTCACCTGCGGCCCCGCGCCGTACATGCAAGCCGTGCGCAATCTGCTGGACGAGGGCGGGTTCGATCGCAGCCACTACCACGAGGAAAGTTTTTCCTTCGAGACTGTCAGCGAAGTGGCCGCGCAATTGACCAGCGTGCATGTCGCGGACGCATTGCAAGGCGCGCTCGCGCCGGTAACTGCCGACAGCTTTATCGAGGCGCGCGAAGAGGCGTTGGGGTTCACGCCCGCGTCCGCACCGGCGCCCGTTTCCGTCGAAACGGAAACGCGCTTCAAGGTGAGTTTCGCCAGGAGCAACCGCGAGATCGAATGCGGCGGCGCCCAACACGTGCTCGACGCGGCGAAGAAAGCGGGCGTGCGGCTACCCGCGTCGTGTACGCAGGGGATGTGCGGCACGTGCAAGGTGAAACTGGTGTCGGGTGAAGTCGCGATGAAACACGCCGGCGGCATTCGTCAGCGTGAGATCGATCAGGGCATGGTGCTGCTGTGCTGCAGCAAGCCGTTGAGCGATCTCGTCGTGGATAAGTAAGACGAGAAGGATGGTGTGTCCAGTGGCCACGAAGTCGCGTGGGGACAACTGGATGTCGGAAAACAACGCTACCCGGCAATTCTGGCTGGCGATTCTAAATGCTCATTGGGTTGTTTTGACGGCAAACGGGAGAGCGGCGATGAGACTGATCAGAAAGATATTCGTGTTGAGCGCCTTGAGCGCGGCGCTGGCGGCAAGCAGCGTGAGCGTGTCGGCCGATAGCAAGCCGACCATCAAGATCGGTTACGTGGAAGGCTGGGACGATAGCGTCGCGACCTCGAACGTGGCTGCCCGTGTGATCGAAAAGCGCCTCGGCTATCAGGTCACACTCGTGCCGGTCGCGGCCGGTGTGATGTGGCAGGGCGTGGCGCGCGGCGACCTCGACGCGACGCTGTCGGCGTGGCTGCCGGTCACGCACGGCGCGTACTGGAACAACTTCAAGGACAAGGTGGTCGACCTCGGTCCGAACTTCAATGACGCGAAGATTGGGCTGATCGTGCCGGATAACGTCGACGTGAAGAGCCTGGGCGATCTGCAAGCGAAGAAGTCGGAGTTCGGTTCGCGCATCGTCGGTATCGACGCCGGCGCGGGCGTGATGCAAAAGACCAGCGAGGCGATCAAGGCCTACGGTCTCGACTACACGCTGATGCCGAGCTCGGGCAGCGCGATGACCGCCGAACTGGCGCGTTCGGAAGCGGCGAGCAAGCCGATCATCGTGACGGGCTGGAAGCCGCACTGGATGTTTGCGAAGTACAAGCTCAAATTCCTCGACGATCCGAAGAAGGTTTTCGGCGAAGCGGAGCACGTGGATAGCGTCGTGAATCCTGAACTCGAAAAGAAGGCGCCGCCGGTGGTCGCGTTCCTCAAGAAGTTTCAATGGAAACCCGGCGAAATCGACAGCGTGATGCTGGCGACGCAAAACGGCGAAAAGCCGACCGCCGCCGCCGATGCGTGGATCAGCGCGCATAGCGATCGGGTGGATAGCTGGGTGAAGTGATTGTGCTGTTCGTGTGAACGCGTTGCCGCTTTGATGAAGCGGCAACGTCCAGAGAAAACGCCGCTTTTTAGCGGCGTTTTCGTTTATTGCAGTACGACGGTCCGATCCCCGTTGATAAACACCCTTCGCTCGATAAATGCCTTGACCGCCCGCGCAAGCGTAATGCACTCGACGTCGCGCCCCGTCGCGAGCAAGCGCTCCGGGCTATACGAATGATCGACGCGCTCCACCACCTGTTCGATGATCGGACCTTCGTCGAGATCGTCGGTGACGAAGTGCGCGGTGGCGCCGATCAGTTTGACGCCGCGTGTGTGCGCCTGATGATACGGCTTGGCGCCCTTGAAGCCGGGCAGAAACGAATGGTGGATATTGATCGCGCGCGCCGCGAGCGCACGGCTCGTTTCGCCGGACAGAATCTGCATATAGCGCGCGAGAATCATCAGCTCGGCACCCGACGTCTCGAACAGATCGAGCAGGCGCGCTTCCTGTTGCGGCTTTGTGTCCGCGGTGATGGGCAGATGGTGGAAGGGCAGGCCGTGCTGCTGCGCCAGCGGTTCGAGATCGCGATGATTCGAGCCGATGCCAACGATGTCCATTTTCAGCTCGCCCATGCGCCAGCGGAACAGCAGGTCGGCGAGACAGTGCTCGAGCTTCGACACCATGATCAGCACCTTCGGCCGTGTGCCGACATCGTGCATTGCCCACGTCATGCGGAAACGCTCGGCGATCGGTTCGAATTCGCGCTTGAGCGCCGTAACGTGCAGCGTCTCGCTGCTGTCGACGCCATGAAACACGCAGCGCACGAAGAAGCGCTCGCTGAGGTCGTCGTCGAAAACGGTCAGTTCGTCGATATAGCAATGATGCCGATCGAGAAAGCCGACGACGGCGGCAACCTGGCCCGCCGCGCTCGGACAGGCGACGGTGAGAACCAGCTGATCAGGACGGGAATCGGCGGACATGCGCACTCCACTTGGACGATAGGACGATGCCGCGGGGCGCGGCATGCATCTTCGCAGTAGAGCAAATCAGGCGGGCGCGCGGATAGAAGCTAACCGCCGTCGCGCTGGAACGGGAGCGTCAGGCTGGCGCGCAGGCGTTCATTCGGCGTCGAGCCCGCATTCGCCGAGCAGCCAATGGCGAAAGGCGCCGACCACGGGTGTCGCCGCGCGCTGCGTGACGAGCAGGTAGCCGCGCTCGGTGACGACCGGCGGGTCGAACAGTTCGACCAGTTGGCCGGTGGCAAGCAGTTCGTCGATCAATGGCGCCCAGCCCAGCGCGACGCCCTGACCCATGATCGCCGCATGGGCCACGAGCGCAAAACTGTTGAACGTGATGCCGCGATGCGCGGCGGGCGCATCCAGTTCGTGCGCGGCGAACCAGTCGGCCCACGACAGCCAGCGCGCCGGCTCGGTCGGCTCGAGATGCAGCAGCGGCAGGTTCAGCAGATCGGACGGCGTGCGCAACGACGGATGCGCCGCGAGAAAGGCGGGGCTGCACACCGGCGTGACGCGCTCGGGAAACAGCTTGACCACGCCGCGCGCGGTCCAGTCCGCGTGTTCGTCGCCGAACGCAATGGCGATATCCGCCTTATCGTGCGAAGGATCGAACACGTTCTGCGAGGTGATGATCTTCACGTCGACGTCCGGCATCAGCGCCTTGAACTGCGATAGACGCGGCATCAGCCAATAGGTGGCAAAGCCGAAGTCGGTGGAGAGCGTGAGCGTTTGCGGCGTGCGCCGCGCGCGGATTTCGCTGGTGGCGAGGCGAATCGTGTCCAGCGCGTGGCGCACCGCTTCGAAGAGCCGCTCGCCGTCTTCCGTGAGCGTGACGCCGCGATGGCCGCGCTCGAAAAGCGGTGCGCCCAGCGCTTCCTCAAGTTGCACGACGCGTTGACTCACCGCGGGCTGCGTCGAACCCAGCTCGCGCGCGGCCGCCGTGAAGCTGGCCAGACGCGCGGCGGATTCGAACACCGTCAACGCCTGCATCGGCGGCAAGCGATCCTGTCTCGACATAACACCCTCTTATAGGCACATAACGAATTGCCGTCTTCACAGCGGCGAATTGGACGGCAATAGTGGTGCACATGGCGGGCTCGGCACGCTGGCAGCCGCTCGTGGTTGCATCCATCACGACATTTGCACCAACACTTGCGATTCTATTCGAGGCACGCACCAATGCTTGACACCAGGAAGAATATTCTCATTCTGATGGCCGACCAAATGACGCCGTTCGCGCTCGCCGCTTACGGACACCGTCTGACGAAAACGCCCAATCTCGATCGCCTCGCGAAACAGGGCGTGGTGTTCGAATCGGCCTATTGCGCGAGTCCACTGTGTGCGCCTTCGCGGTTCTCCTTTTTGTCGGGCAAGCTGCCTTCCGCAATCGGCGCCTATGACAATGCAGCGGAATTTCCGTCGCAGACGCTGACTTTCGCGCATTATCTTCGGGCCGAAGGATATCGCACGATTCTCTCCGGCAAGATGCATTTCTGCGGCGCCGATCAGTTGCACGGGTTCGAGGAACGGCTCACCACCGACATCTATCCCGCCGACTTCGGTTGGACCCCCAACTGGGACAACTTCGAAGCGCGTCCCACGTGGTATCACAACATGAGTTCCGTGATCGACGCGGGCCCGTGCGTGCGCACCAATCAACTCGACTTCGACGACGAGGTCACGTTCACCACCCGTCAGAAACTCTTCGACATCGCGCGCGAACGTCATGCGGGCAAAGACGCGCGGCCATTCTGCATGGTCGCCTCGCTGACGCACCCGCACGACCCGTACGCGATTCCGCAAAAGTACTGGGACATGCATCGCGACGAAGATATCGACATGCCCGCGTTTCGCGATTCGTTCGAAGACGCCGACCCGCACTCGAAGCGCTTGCGCCATGTCTGCGAAACCGATCGCACGCCGCCCACCGATCAACAAATCCGCAATGCGCGCCGCGCCTACTACGGCGCGATCTCCTACGTCGACGACCAGTTCGGCGCGATCCTCGAAGCGCTCGACCAAGCCGGGCTCGCGAAAGACACCGTGATCGTCGTGACGTCCGATCATGGCGAGATGCTCGGCGAGCGCGGCCTTTGGTACAAGATGACTTTCTTCGAAGGCGGTTGTCGCGTTCCGCTGATCGTGCACGCACCGCAGCAATTCGACCCGCATCGCGTGCAGGCATCCGTCTCGCATCTCGATCTGGTGCCGACGCTGGTCGAACTGGCGCGCGGCGACCAACCGGCTGCGTGGCCCGATTCGCTCGATGGACAAAGCCTCGTGCCGCATCTGCTGGGGACTCAAGGCGGCCATGACGAAGCCATCGGCGAATATCTGGCTGAGGGCGCGATTGCGCCGATTGTGATGTTGCGGCGTGGGCGCTTCAAGTTCATTCATACGCCGGCCGATCCCGATCAACTCTACGACGTGGCGGCTGATCCGCTCGAACGCGAGAACCTTGCCGCGCGCAGTGAATATGCATCACAGGTCGCGGCATTTCGTGAGGAAATCGCGCAACGCTGGGACCTCGCCGCGTTGCACGACGAAGTGCTGCAAAGCCAGCGGCGCCGCCATTTTCATTTTGCTTCCACGACGCAAGGCACGGTCGCGTCATGGGACTGGCAGCCGCTCGTCGATGCGAGCCAGCGCTATATGCGCAATCACATCGATCTGGATACGCTCGAAGCAATGGCGCGTTTTCCCGCCGTCGCCCGTTGATCCTCACGCTGCTAACGACCCCATCCACCCCCACGAACAGGAAGCCGACATAATGAAAAAGCTCTTCAAACAGGCGGTAACCGGCGTTGCGCTGCTGTGCGCGGCAGCCACTTTCGCGTCGGCCGCCGAGCCGCAGTCGTGCGCGCAGGTCAACATGGCGGGGCCGGGATGGACCGACATCGACGCGACCAATGCGATGACCGGCGTGCTGTTGAAGGCGCTCGGCTACAAACAGAACGTCGCGAACCTGTCGGTGCCGATCACGTATCAAGGCCTGAAGAAAGGGCAGATCGACGTATTCCTCGGCAACTGGATGCCGGCGCAAGCGCCGGTCGTCAAACCGTTCGAGGAAGAAAAGTCGATCGAGGTCGTGCATCCGAATCTGAGCAACGCCAAGTTCACGCTCGCCGTGCCCGACTATGTGGCCGCTGCCGGCATCCATTCGTTCGCGGATCTGGCGAAGAATGCCGATAAGTTCGACAGCAAGATTTATGGCATCGAGCCTGGGGCGCCGGCCAATCAGAACATCAAGAAGATGGTCGACGACAAGGCGTTCGGACTCGGCAGCTGGAAGCTCGTCGAATCGAGTGAAACCGGCATGCTTACGCAAGTGGAGCGCGCGGTGCGCGAGAAGAAGTGGATTGTCTTTCTCGCGTGGGAGCCGCATTTGATGAACACGAAGTTCAAGCTCACGTACCTCGATGGGGGAGACAAGTACTTCGGGCCCAATTACGGCGGCGCCACGGTCAATACGGTTGCGCGCAGTGGCTATGCGGCGCAGTGCCCGAATATCGGCCGCCTGTTCAGGCAACTCACCTTCAACGTCGATCTGGAAAACGGCGTGATCACCGAAGTACTGGAAAAGAAGACTGGCGCGGATGCAGCGGCGACAGAAGCGCTCAAGCGTCACCCCGAATTGTTGAAGTCGTGGCTCGACGGCGTGAACACAGCCAGCGGCGCCAATGGCCTGCAAGCCGTGCAAACCGCACTCGGCGTGAAATAACAACCGCATTCCTAACGATGAGGTCGCCGTGCGACAGATTTATGTCGCATCCGGTCGAATCCTCGTCAATCTGGACTCGTATTCTTGATCCGGCGATGCGGACATGATTGGTCACTGCATGCATCGTAGATAGCTCCAATCCGTTTCACTCGGTCTCAGCCGGTTTCGAACTGCCCGTCATGCGAGAAGTGCCGCGCGCTGGTCAACAGCACGCAGCAGGGATCGCTTTATCCAACGAAATAAGCAGGCAAAGAGCAGGGGAGAATTAGATGAAGAAGAGAAATGCCGTCAGCCTTTCGGGACTCGCGATCGCGGCAAGCGCTGTATGCGCGCCGACGGCTGCCCATGCGCAAAGCAGCGTCACCCTGTACGGCATTCTGGATGCCGGCATCACCTACGTGAACAATGCCGGCGGGGCTAACCAGTTCAAATTCGATGACGGTATTTCGTACGGCAACCGGATCGGCTTCAAGGGCGTCGAGGATCTCGGCGGCGGCTTGCAGGCCGTGTTCGTGCTCGAATCGGGTTTTCACTTGGGCAACGGGCAATTAGCATTCGGCGGCGCCGAGTTCGGACGCCAGGCTTATGTCGGCTTGAAGAACAACTGGGGAACGCTTTCGCTGGGTAATCAACTCGACATGACCGAAGAGTTTGTCTACCTCTATAACATCTCGGCATGGGCGAGCGGCTACGCGATCCATCAAGGCGACTTCGACCGGATGAACGGCGACCGGCTGCCGAATTCGGTCAAGTTTCTCTCCAACGACTATGCGGGCTTCTCGTTCGGCGGCATGTATTCGTTCGGCAATACGGCGGGCGACTTCCACAACAAGAGCGCGTGGAGCGTGGGTGCGCGTTACGAGCATAGCGCCTTCAACATGGGCGCGGCCTATACCCAGTTGAACAACCCGAACGGCATCTATGCATTCGACCCATACGCGATGATCGGCACGCGCACGTTCCTCGGCAAGCCGACCGTATCCGTCGATCCGGCGACCGGCGCAGTGACGGACCTGTATAGCTCGTCGCCGTTCCCGGTCGACAAGCAAGGGGCGTTCGCGGTCGGCGCCGCCTATACGATCGGCAACGTCATGCTGAGCGGCGACTTCACCTACACGACCATCAAGGGTCTCGGCGAAACCTCGCATATGCAGGTCTATGAGGCGGGCGCCTCGTACACCTTCACGCCTGCGTTGATGCTGTACGGCGGCTATCAGCACACGCGGTTCGAAGGCAATCACTGGAACCAGGGCTCGCTCGGGCTCCATTACCTGTTGTCCAAGCGTACGGACGTCTATATCTCCGGCGACTATCTGCGCGCGTCGGATGGCGTAAACGCGGTAATCGGTTATAGCTTTACGCCGTCCACATCGAACACACAGACCGACGTGCGGATCGGCATGCGGCATTCGTTCTGACGTGCGGCGAAGGTTTTCAGGTTTTGCGGTGTCCCGGGTCACGGGACACCATCCACGCCGTCACGATGCGCGCTCGAGCTGCTTCTTGAACGTGTCGATCAGCGCCCGCACTTTTGGCGGAGGATGGCTGGTGGGCGGAAAGATAGCCTGAATACTCGCGGGCTCGGTCGCCCATTCCGGCAGCAGGCGAATCAACCGCCCGGCGGCGATGTCGGCGCCGATCGAGAAGTCCGTCAACAGGCCGAAGCCGCCGCCGGCAAGTGTCGCCGCACGGCAGGCGTCGGCGGTGTTCACTAGCAACGCGTTTTCACAGCGCACGGTTTCAACGTCGCCATCACTTTTGCCACCGTTGCGTTGCAGGTCGAGCGTCAGCGGACGCGGCAAGACCGTCAACGCGCAGAAGGGCATCGCCGACAATTCGGCGGGCGTCTGCGGCTGTCCCCATATCTCGACGAAATCCGGACTCGCCACGACCCACTTGACGAAGCTGCCGAGTTTCACCGCGCGGTAATTGGAATCGGCCAGCCGGCCGAGGCGAATCGCGACGTCGATGCCGTCCGCGATGAGATCCACATATCGGTCGGTGCACAGCAACTCGACATTGAGTTGCGGATGCGTGCGGCGCAGTTCGACGAGCACCGGCGCGACGGCAAGCGAACCGTAATCGATCGGCGAGCTCACGCGCAACATGCCGCGCACGGACGCCGTTTCGCCGCCGATCGCCGACAGCGCGTCTTCCGTGGCGCGCAGGATCTTCACGCTCGCGTCGTAGAATGCGCGGCCCGCTTCGGTTAAACCGAGCCGCCGTGTCGTGCGCACCAGCAGGCTCGCGCCCACCTCGGCCTCGAGCCGCTGCATGTGCGTGCTGACCATCGTCTTGGCGAGACCCAGACGCGCTGCCGCGGCGGTCAGCGAACCCGCGTCGACGACCGCGACGAAGATCGCCAAGCGGTTGAGGTTTACGTCGCGTACGTCGGCCATGGTGGATTGTCCATCTTCGATTGATTGTGTTTCCCGGATTATCAGGCTTCTGCAAGGTGGCTCGTGCGCATTATGCTCGATCCACTCCTTCACGTTTTCCGGAACCCGTCATGCCCGTTGCCCGACCCGCCCAGCCGATCCGCCTCTATACGACCCTGCTTTCCGGCCACGGCCATCGGGTGAAGCTGTTTCTGACCCTGCTCGATCTGCCGTTCGAAGTGGTCGAACTGGACATGAAGGCCGGCGAGAACCGCAAGCCGGCGTATCTGGCGCTTAACCCGTTCGGGCAGGTGCCGACGATTCAGGACGGCGACATCACGCTGTTCGATTCGAACGCCATTCTCGTGTATCTGGCGAAGCGTTACGGCGACGCCTCGTGGTTGCCGGAAGACCCGCTCGGCGCGGCCGCGGTGCAACGCTGGCTGTCGCTCGCCGCCGGCCAGATCGCCTATGGGCCGTGCACGGCGCGGCTCGTCACCGTGTTTGGTGCGCCGCACGATCACGACACCGCGAAGAAGCTGGCCGTCAAACTGTTCGACGTGCTCGACGGCGAACTGGCGCACAAGCCGTTCGCGGCGGGCAATCAGGTGACGATTGCCGACATCGCCGCCCACACCTACATCGCGCACGCGCCGGAAGGCGGCGTGTCGCTCGACCCGTATCCGAACATTCGTGCGTGGCTGCGCCGCGTCGAGGCATTGCCGCGGTTCATCGCGATGCCGTCGACAAAAGCGGGGCTGCTCGCCGAGTGAGCGGCTGATCCTTCAAGATACCGGAGTCCGGTCATGTCCACCTTTATCCCACTGAATGGCTGGGGCGTCGACGCCTCGCCGTTTCACGCGGCCGAACTCGCCGCCCAGCAGCGCGCCGGGGTGAGAAGCATGGCGGAAGCGTCGGGACGCCGGGGGATTCGCCGCTACATGCCGGATCAGCATCGCAAGTTTTTCAGCGAGCAGCCGTTCATGGTGTTCGGCGGCGTCGATGCGCGCGGGCAGCCGTGGGCGACGGTGCGCGCCGGCATGCCGGGCTTCGTGTCGTCGCCGGATGCGCAGACGTTGCGCATCGAAGGCGGCGTGTTGCCCGGCGATCCGCTCGCGGATAGCTGGCGGGAGGGCTCGATGATCGGCGGCCTGGGGCTGCAGCCGCAGACCCGCAGGCGCAACCGGATCAACGGCGTCGTGAGGTCGGTGGACGGGGCCGCGTTGATACTCGACGTTCGCCAGAGCTTCGGCAACTGCAATAAGTACATCCAGAGCCGTACGCCGACCTGGGTGGAACAGAGTACGTCGGAACCTGCCACGCCGCCGGAAATAGCGACCCACCTCAGCGATGCCGACCGCGCGTTACTGGCGCGGGCGGATACGTTTTTCATCGCGAGCGCGAATCTTGCGGAAGATGCGGACCTTGCCCGCGGCGTCGACGTGTCGCATCGCGGTGGCGCGCCCGGTTTCGTGCGTGTTGACGATGAGCACACGCTGACGACGCCCGACTTTATCGGCAACAACTTCTTCAATACGATCGGCAACCTGATCCACGATCCGCGCGCCGGCCTGCTGTTCATCGACTTTGCGAGCGGCGATCTGCTGTATATCGCGGCGCGCGCTGAAATCGTATGGGACGGCGCGGAACTGGCTGCGTTCGAAGGCGCGCAACGGCTCGTGCGTTTTCACGTGCAGGAAGTGCGGCGCAGCCGGAGCGCGTTGCCGTTCCGTTGGTCCGAGGTCGAGTATGCGCCGCAGTTTGCGGCGGCGGTGCATAAGCCGGTGGTTGCATCGCCCTGGCACAAGTTGAAGGTCGCGGCCGTGGTCGACGAGACAGCGTCGGTTCGCTCCTTCTATTTCGAATCGGTCGACGGTGTGCCGTTGCCGCCGTACAAGCCGGGGCAGTTTCTGCCGATCCGCGTGCCGGTGTCGGACTCCGCCACGCCTTTGTCGCGCACCTACACGCTTTCCGATGCGCACGATCCGCAGCGGTATCGAATCAGCGTGAAGCGCGAAGGCGTGGCTTCGACATGGCTGCATGAGCACCTCGTTGCCGGTACGCAGATCGAAGCGATGAAGCCGCGCGGCGCGTTCGTTTTCGATGAAGACAGCCCGCGGCCCGCCGTCTTTATCTCGGCGGGCATCGGCATCACGCCGATGATGGCGATGCTTCGGCATGCGTTGGCAGCATCTCCCAGTGAGGGCGCGCGAGCGAAGCGGCTGTTCTTCTTTCACGGCGCGCGCAGCGATCGCGAACGTCCGTTCAGTGCGCAATTGAAAGAGCTTGCCGCGCGCAATGCGGCGCTCTCCTTGCATCTTTTCGATAGCGCCGCCGATGGGTTGGCCGAAGGCGTGTCGGCCGGGCGTGTGACTATCGACGCGTTAAAGCGCGTGCTTCCGTTCGATGACTACGACTTCTATCTGTGCGGCCCCGAGTCGTTCATGCGTGATCTGTATGAGGGCCTCCGCGGCTTGAATGTCGCGGATGAGCGAATTCGTTTCGAGGCCTTCGGTCCGGCGACCGTCAAGCGTGCGGTGGTCGTAAGCGCGGAGACGAAACCGGTTGAGACTTCGGCGCAAGACACCGGCGCTGTGCAAGTGACTTTCGCGCGCTCGGAGCGGACGATTCAATGGCTGCCGCGCGACGGCAGCTTGCTCGAATTTGCCGAAGCGCACGGTATCGACTCGCCGTCCAGTTGCCGAGCGGGTGTATGCGGGACGTGTTCGACGCGACTGTTGTCGGGCAAGGTCAAGTACGACGGCGAAGTCGAGGCGCAAATCGAACCCGGCGCGGCACTGGTTTGCATGGCACATCCGGTTGCTGGCGATGCGGGCGTGACGTTGGATCTTTGATCGACGGCCTCCAGCTTCGGTAAAGTCTAGGACTGGGTCCGAGTCCGGCAATTTCTCATTTACGTGCGCAGCGGCCTCAACCCTGCGCGGACCTCTTCGGCAAATAGTTGCGGTTGCTCCCATGCCGCGAAGTGGCCGCCTTTATCGAGCCGGTTGTAATAGATCAGGTTGTGATACGCCCGCTCTGTCCAACTGCGCGGAGCCTGATAATTCTCGCGCGGAAAGACGCTTACCGCAGCGGGGACGGATACATCGGCGGCGGCCAGGAAGTTGAAGTGCGACTCCCAATAGAAGCGCGCCGCGGAAACCCCCGTGTTCGTCAACCAGTACAGGGTGATGTCGTCGAGTACATCGTTGCGCGTCAGCTCGCCGGCCGATTCCCCGTTGACGGAGTGTCCGAACACGGCCGAGGTCAGTGCCGCCGCCGGCTGCTCATACCCGTCGCCGTGGTCGAGAAGCCAGCTCGCGAGGCCAATGGGAGAGTCCGACAATCCAGAGAGCGTTTGCGGGCGTGTGCCCATTTCCAATGCGTAGGCGCGTCGCTTCTTGGCCGCGGAACTCAGTTGTTCGTAAGCGTGCTTTTCGTCGGCGGAGAGGTTGGCTGGCGGCAGATCGCCGGCTTGAAGCGCCTTGGTGATTTCCGGTGGAACAGTCGCCGGGAAATTGACGTGGATGCCTAACAATTCCGGTGGCGCCTGCTTGCCCATTACGTTGCAGACAACACCACCGAGATCGCCGCCTTGCGCGGCAAATTTCTCGTATCCGAGGCGCTTCATGAGGACGACCCACGCACGCGCGGTACGCTCGGGGCCCCAACCGGTCGTGGTCGGCTTGCCCGAAAAGCCGTAGCCGGGCAACGACGGAATGATCAGATGAAACGCGTCGGATGCACTCGCGCCATACGCGGTTGGGTTGGTCAGCGGATCGATGATTTTGAACTGCTCGATCACCGAACCTGGCCACCCATGCGTGACGATGAGCGGCATCGCATTCTCATGTTTCGAGCGGACGTGAATGAAATGAATGTCCAGTCGGTCGATCTCGGTCACAAAATTCGGCAGCGAGTTGAGCTTCGCTTCGCACTTGCGCCAATCGCAGTCGGTTGCCCAATGGCGCGCGAGTTCCTGGATCATCGCGAGCGGCACGCCTTGCGAGTTATCCGTAACGGTCTCCCGATCAGGCCATCTTGTCGCCTTGATGCGTCGGCGCAGGTCGATGAGTTGCGATTCCGGCACATGCACGCGGAGCCGGCGAATGGCGGTCTTGTCGCCGCCCGTCGCCGGGGCAACTTCAGTAATCTCTTGATTCGTTTCCGCGAACGCGAGCTGACTCAATGAGCCGGCGGCAACGGCCGCCGCTGCCACGCTGACAAAACGGCGGCGAGAGGGCGAGTGAGGAGGGAGGTTGTCCGACATAAAGTCTCCGATCGGCGATGAAGCCAGGCTTACCCATCAATGGCAACATGATTTCACGATTTCACGAGCGATTGGCAGGCGGTATTCGATGTAGGGTGGACGTATTGGAGCGCGCGGAGGTATCCCGCGTGTGTCGGTAGGGGCGGTTTTTGTATGCGCGGGTATCGGTGAACCCGGCAGATACGTTGCGATACAAAGCGGAACCGTATCGGCGCACACGGCAGATCCGCTTTCATTTCAACGGCGCAGGTTCGCAGTTGGAGAGTGGTTCATCGACGAAGCCTCCAACTGCCACAGACGTGTGCCGCTTGACCCACATCTACAGCAGTTGGAGTACGAGGCTGAGTGTTGCGCTCAGCAGGTCGTCCACATCGCGGCGAGCCACGTTGGCGAGGTCGGATCGTTGGCGACCGAGCCATAGTCCCATGCGTGGTCGTTGACGGGATCGACTCCGTCTTTGCCCACCCACATCGCGCCGACCCAGACGTTCGGACCATCGGGCGCGGCGGCGCCGTTCGTCGCCGGCTGAATCTCCCGGGCTGTGCGGAACCACGAATCGATGATGGTGCTGCCGCCCTTCGCGTACTGGGCGAGTTTGCGTCCTTCGTCGGTGTTGTCGAAGGTGATCGCGCCGTAGCCCATCAGGATGTGCATGCCATCGAACGCGCCATCCCAGCGGGCCAGCACGTCACCGCCGCCGCTTGCGAGCAGGTCGTCCTGCAATGGGCCGCAGGCGGCAATCGTCGCCCATTCGAGATCGCTTTGGCCCCACAGGTCGCCCGGTGCTTGTGGTCCTGCGCCGACTTCGGCGAAGTCGAGGAATCCGTCGTCGGGTTTGGACAGCACCCAGCCGTTCATATTGGCGTGCCCCGTGTAGAACACGAAGTCGGCGTTGTCCACCCAGGTGTCGTCGTTGCGACGCCAATCCGATTCCCATGCGTTGGCATCGCCCCAGTTGAAATCGATGTGCCAACCTGCTGCCGCCCATTCGTCGACGAATCCTTGCGCGTTGGCCTGGCTCCCCGCCAAACCCCCGCTCTGTCCGATCCACGATGTCCCGGCTTCCCACGGCCGCGTCACGGTTGCGGCGGCAAACGACCGGCGCAGTTTGCCGGCTGCTTCGGTCTTGACTTTTTCCTTCGACACCGTGGCGGGCTTGGCCGACTTCGGCCGTTTCGCTTGCGGCTCGCCGAAGGTGAGCGGTGGGCCGAAGTCGGTGGCGGCCAGCATGACCTGCCGAAGCGGCACGCGTTGTTTGCCGAACACGGCCGTGGCGCGGCACACGTACACCGGATAGAGGAATTCCTGCGCGGTAAACGAGGGCGCCGCGTAATAGGCGAGCGACATGTCGAAGGATTCGATTTTCATCTGGCTCATGAGGCCGTGAAACTGTTCCTTCACTTTGTCCGGCGCGATCATTTTCGCGTCGAATTCAGCCACCACTGTGCGCCAGCCGCCGTTAAAGCCGATCACGCTGCCTTTGTGTCCCAACGTCACAGTCAGATCGCTGCCACCGCCGACTACGGGAATCTTGTCGACCATAACCGGGTACACCACCTGTACGTCGAGACGCCGGTTTTGCCGCTTGCCGTCCTTGCGTAACGCGAAATGAGTGCCGCCGATCACCGGCTTGCCATAGGAAAACGGCGCTTCCAAACCAGGCAGCAAACCTTCGCGATGCAGAAAGTCTTTGGCTATCGACAGTGCGTCGTCATCGTCCGGCAGTTCCGCGTTGACCGATGGTCGCCACATCTGCGACTCGTCAGCGGCCCACACGGCGCCGCTGGCATTGGCAATTTCCACGATGTGGTGGGCGTTGCGCAGTACTTTGCCGTCGCGCGTTTCGCTGAGCCGGAACTCATCGTGCAGGCCGAAGATTTGCCGCCCGAGCATCGCCAGGCGCTTGACGCTGGTGTCTTGGGGTTCGAGCCGGTAAATGGGCAAACTGTCTTTCATGATGAACTCCTTGTGCGCATACATACGGGGCGAAGACAGGCGGTATAAGGAAACCGCCAATCAAAGGACGACGAGCGCGCAAGCGAATTGAAAGACAGTGAAGGTTTGGATGCCGAAACGAGGGCGCGGAGTACGCGCCTTCATCGAATGGACGATTCAGCGGTTTGCGGTATTTGATCAGGAAAGGCCGACGTCTTGCGTACGCGATGAAGTGGACTCCAACTTGCTGATCACCTCGGCCTGATCATTCGCGGCAAGCGCCATGGCGGCGAGATATCCAAACGTCAATGCGGGCCCGAGCGTAATTCCGGCACCGATGTAATGACCGCCTACCGGCGAGTTCATATCGTTGCCGCAGGCATATAGTCCGGGAATCGGGCGACTATCGTCGTCGAGAACTTCTCCGTGAGATCCGGTCACGAGCCCGCGGCTCGTTCCAAAGTCGCCTGGCATCAGCTTGACGGCGTAGAAGGGCCCCTTTTCAATGGGGCCGAGACAGGGACTGGGCGAGTGTGTCGGATCACCCTTATAAATGTTGTACGCAGATGATCCCTTCCCGAAGTCCTCGTCGATACCGGTTTTCGCAAAGCGATTGTTGCGCTCGACACTGCGTTCCAGTCCGCCCGGGTCGACGCCGATCTTGCCGGCAAGTTCACGCAATGTGCGACCGCTGAACAGGTAGCCCGCTTTCTCATAGCGTCGCAACGACAAGCTGCCGGGCAGGATGACGCCAATC
Source organism: Paraburkholderia sp. BL9I2N2 (assembly GCF_004339745.1). Lineage (GTDB taxonomy): Bacteria > Pseudomonadota > Gammaproteobacteria > Burkholderiales > Burkholderiaceae > Paraburkholderia. The sequence continues at coordinate 142,678 of NZ_SMGP01000002.1, forward strand.
CCGTACTTCTTGATCGCCGTGGCATCTGCGATCAGGTGGGCCGGGATTGCGCCCGCGTTGAACATGCCAAGCGTGAAGGCATGATACGACGCCGCCTCATTCGTGAAGCGGTGTCCGTCCTTGCCTACGGCAATGAAGCCGGGCTTGGGACGGTCGAGCATGAAGTGCCCCCAGAGTTCCTTGCCACCCGCGTCGTTCGAATAGACCGACATGGGGACGTAAAAGCCGGTGTCCTGACCGTTGTGGTCGAGTCGACCACCGGCCGATTCGCCAAGATGAATGCCTTCGCCGACGTTGCTGGGCAGACCAAGTCCGAGTTCGACCGTTGGTTGTCGGGAGTGCTCGCGACGCATGACCGGGTTGCCGGGGTAGCCCCCCGTCGCAATGACGACGCCCCGGCGAGCGCGTACGCGGATTGTCCGGCCGTCTCGCACCACTTCCGCGCCCGTGACTTTGCCGCCATCCATGATTAGCCGGGTCGCGGACGCGCGCAGCCAGACGTCGATGTTCTGATCCAGCATTGTTTTGTACAAGCGGCCTATCAATGCATTCCCACCGACGAGCCGGGTGCCGCGATGATAGTTCAGCCGGTCCACGCCATAGCGAAAAAAGCGCTTCAGTACATGGAAGAACGACCGCGCCGAACGCGTGAAGGAAAGAAAGTGGAGCAGGTCGACGAGGTCGAGCATCATCCCGCCGAATGGCGCGAAGGCCGGAAGCGGGGCACGTAGATCCTTGAAGTGCGCGCCGAGCTTGCGCCCATCGAATTCGAGCGGGGCATGAGCGCGACCGAACATCCCGCCCTCAAGTTCGGGACTGTAGTCCGGATACTCGAGCGCCATGACTTCCAGTTCGGAGTGACGCAACAGGTAATCGAGCGCGACACGGCCCTGCGAGATATAGGCTTCCTGCAATGAGCGGTCGACACTGGTCCCGACCGTGGCGGCAAAGTATTTTCGCGCCTTGTCGAACGAGTCCTTGAAGCCGGCCGCCTGCATTGGCGTGCTGTCGACGAACCACATCATGCCCACCGACCAGGCGGAGGTGCCTCCGACCTGGTCGGTCTTCTCGAGAACGAGCGGCACAAGCCCTTCGTTCTTTGACACGATTGCCGCCGTCATGCCAGCCGCGCCGGCTCCCATGATGATGACGTCGGCCTCGCGGTCCCAGTTCTCCGTCGTAGCGGTGTCCATGGCGGTTTTCCTGCTTTAAGGGTTTCTGTTGGATCTTGCTGGAAATCGATTTATATCGAATCATGTGTCTCGGAATGAATGATGTCAAGAAACTCCAGGGAATCCCCTGGCAAAGTCATATCCGTCTCATGTGGCGCGCGTGTCGTCTCGCCCTGAGAACTTGCTGACGCGCATAATTCCTAGTAAGATCATGCGATATAAAACGAAATTGGCTCGATTGTCGATCGCGATGAAGGTTGGGCTGCGTTGGCACCCTCGCAACTGGAAAGAGCGAGACAGGAGTCGCGAGCCACCAGACGATGCATCAACCCGCAGAGGTTGCATTTTCAGTAATGTTCAGGAGACGCAATGAGCAAGCTTCAGCTTTCCGTCGCCGTAGGCAACTACGACCGGATTCGGCCGCTGGTCGATGGCGAGGTGCAGATCGAGGGTGTCGATCCGGTTTTCATGTTGCAGGATCCCGAAGAGATATTCTTCCGTGCCTTCCGACATGCGGACTACGATATCTGCGAACTCTCGCTTAGCAGTTACTCGGTGAAGACCGCAGCGGGCACTTCACCCTACATCGCTGTCCCGGTGTTTCCGTCGAGAGCGTTTCGGCACACCTCGATTTATGTGCGTGCGGACCGCGGCATCAGCCGCCCTGAGGATCTGAAGGGTAAGCGCATCGGCGTGCCCGAGTATCAACTCACCGCCAACGTCTGGGTCCGTCTCTTTCTCGAAGAAGAATACGGAGTGAAGGCTTCCGACGTGACGTGGGTGCGCGGCGGCTACGAGGATGCGACACGCGTCGAGAAAATCTCGTTGAATCTGCCTGACGATGTGAAACTGGAGAACGCTCCTGAAGGGCAGACGATCTCGAACCTGCTGGCAGAAGGGGAGATCGACGCGGTCATCGGGCCGCGCGCTCCTTCCTGCTTCGACCGTGGACATCCGCAGGTCAGGTATCTTTTCGACGATCCGCACAAAACCGCCGCCGAGTGGTATTCGCGCACGAAGCTTTTCCCTATCATGCACACGCTCGGAATCAGGAAGACGCTCGCGGAACGTCACCCGTGGCTGCCCGGCGCAGTAATGAAGGCGTTTGAGAAGTCCAAGGCTCTTGCCTTGACTCGGCTGAGCGATACGTCGGCCACGAAGATTACGTTGCCGTTCGTTGAGGATCAGTTGCGTGCCGCTCGCAAGCTGATGGGCACCGACTTCTGGTCATACGGTTTTGCTGACAATGAACATGTCGTTGACCGCTTTCTCGCCCGTCACTATGCGGAGGGACTGTCGAGCCGCCGGCTGGAAGCTCGGGAGCTATTCCATCCGGCAAGTCTCGAGAGCTTTGCGATCTGATCCAGGCCGGCAAGGCTAGAGGTTGCACGGAGCAGCAGTTGCCAACTCCGGCGTGGAATTGGCGTGCTGCTTTCCTGACAGCCTGATGCCGTTACCCTGTGCGCGGGGCCACTAACGGCAGCGGCCTCGCCAGACGGTGAGCGTCAACAAAGCAGCGTGCCGGTCCCGCACTATAAGTGGATTCGCGGATACAGATGAACAGACGGTATCTGTTGTATGATCTCTGTCCAAACGAATCATCTTTAAAAAGATGATTCCGTCGGAGATAGAGTTATATCGAATGATGTGTTTTGGGGTGAATAAAGTCAAAGACTCCATGTCAAGGAATGAGCGAATGCCCAAGTCAAATTCCACTGCCGCCAAAGCAACGATGGGCGTTGCCGTACGACCGGCAGCAACAGAACCCTCTGACGTGTTTGATGATCGGGGCCGAACTGTGCCGTGGATGGCGCGAACGATACACAGGCTCTACGACGCGCAAGCACAAAAGATTCTCGACAGGGAGAATCTCGCGATCGCGTACTGGTACTACCTTCGAGTCCTGGCCGAACGCGGTGAACTAAACCAGTTGGAACTCAGCAAGCGCGTTGGCATTGCCTCAACCACCGCGGTACCGGCGCTGGATAACCTTGAAAAACGCGGCCTCGTGCAACGAACCCGCGATCCAAACGACAGAAGAAAGTACTTCGTCAATCTGCAGGACGAGGGCAAGCGGCTCGTCGATGAAATGCTGCCCGAGCTCACTGAGATGATTTCGTCATCATTCGACGGGATCACCCAAAAAGATATGCGCATTTTCTGGAAGGTCATGCGTCAGATCGAGACGAACCTCACCCAGAAGTCTCAAGGCGATACGGTCGTGGATTGAACGTGGGCCGGCGTCCAAGGCCTTAAGCGGTGTGCCATTCTTCCATATGCGGGTCGGCGAAAGCGCGCAGGCTTTCCAGTGTCATGGCCACCGCGGCGCGATTGACGTTCTCGGCGTGCCAGTAGACCGAGACCGACCCGAACCCTTCGAGTTCGATAGGCAGAATACGAAGGGCGTTTAACTGCTCGAATCGGAGCGCGGCCCGATGCGATGCGACGCCTACCAGCTCTGTGTTGTTCAGCAATGTCAGGTTGAGAATCGAGGAATTCGATTCCACGCAATGATCTGGCAGCGTGCGTCCTTCGGCCGTCAGCGCTGCTTCCAGTGCCGTTCGCACCGGCGTGCCCTGTGGCCAGACGATCCATGAAAAACCAAGCACGTCTTCCCACGTGAGCGTCGACTTGCGGGTGAGCGGGTGCTGCGGTCCCGCGACGAAGTTGATCGGCTCCGTGTAAAGGGTCTGCGTCTGCAACTGCGGATCGTCGTACTGCTGGCCAGACCGGCCGACGACGATATCCAGCTCGCCGCGCGCCAGCTGCGGCATCAGCTGGTTCATCGTGCTCTCGACGAGTCGCACCTGCGCGCGAGGCATGCGCTCCAGAAGCCGGGAGACGGCGAGGGGCACTGTATCGGCCGCGGATACGCCCGACGTTCCGATGCTCACGAGGCCGCTGCCGCCTTCACGCATTGCCTGCATGTCGTCGCGCGCAACGTCGAGGCGCGCTTCGATGCGGCGCGCGTGTTCGATCAGTGCCTCGCCATACGACGTAGGCCGCAAGCCGCGCGCGTGCCGCTCGAATAGCGGCAGGCCGACATCCTCCTCCAGTTCCTTGAGCCATTTCGACAAGGCCGGCTGCGTCGTGTTGAGCGCCGCCGCCGACTGGCTCAGATTGCCTGTGCTCGCAAGGCTCAGCAGCACCTGCAGATGCCTCAGACGAAGACGGTAAGTCCAGTCCATCGCCTAATCCTCTCGTCAGATTCCCGTTGTGGTAGCGCAGATATACCCAAAACCATATGGGCTAGATGTTTTTGCCATTTTACCGAGTATAGCTTTGTCGCATATAAATAATGCGGAGGGTCGACAAGAGCGACGCGTGACCCGCGACGCGCCTGACCCACGAGACACCGAAAGGAGACGCGAATGACCAACAACGCTCCGGGCGCATCGCGCGCGGCCTATTACGAGCAAATCGCGCGGCAGCGCATGTCGCCGCTGTGGGAATCGCTGCACAACCTCGTGCCGAAGACGCCGCAACCGAAAGCCCAGCCCGCGATCTGGAAGTACGCGCAAGTGCGCGACCTCGTGATGCAGGCCGGTTCCGTGATCAGCGCCGAAGAGGCCGTGCGTCGCGTGCTGGTGCTCGAAAACCCCGGCCTGCCCGGCAAGTCGAGCATGACGCCGAACCTGTACGCCGGATTGCAGTTGATCCTGCCGGGCGAAATCGCGCCGAGCCATCGGCATACGCAATCGGCGCTGCGCTTTATCGTCGAAGGCAAGGGCGCGTGGACAGCCGTCAACGGCGAACGCACGACCATGCATCTGGGCGACTTCATCATCACGCCGTCGTGGACGTGGCACGACCACGGCAATCCGTCTGTGGAAGACGGCGGCGAACCCGTCGTTTGGCTCGACGGCCTGGACATTCCGCTCGTCGCGCAGATGGACGCGGGTTTCGCCGAGAACTATCCCGAGGCGACGCAGCCCGTGTCGCGCCCGGAAGGTGACAGCTTTGCGCGCTTCGGCCACAACATGGCGCCCGTGCGGCATCGCGTGACCGATCCCACCTCGCCGATTTTCAGCTACCCGTATGAGCGCAGCCGCGAAGCGCTCGACGCGCTGTTGCGCAACGGCGAACTCGACGAATGGGATGGCGTGAAGCTGCGCTACGTGAATCCGGCGACGGGCGGCTGGCCGATGCCGACCATCGCGACCTTCATGCAATACCTGCCTGCGGGCTTCAAAGGTCGTACATATCGCAGCACCGATGCAACCGTGTACTGCGTCGTCGAAGGCAAGGGCGCCGTGAAGATCGGCAATGACGAATTCACCTTCGAGCCTCACGACGTGTTCGTCGCGCCGTCGTGGGCGCCCGTGCAATTGTCGGCGGCCGCGGAAAGCGTGCTGTTCAGCTATTCGGATCGTCCGGTGCTCGCCGCGCTGAATCTGCTACGCGAAGAGCGCAGCTAACCGTTGGCATTTTCTTACGCGCGCCGCCGGCGCGGCGCGTGCTCAATCCTCTTCTCCGAGTCGAATTCATCATGGCTTTTGTATTTCCTCCCGAAGCTCCGATCGCCGTTCCCGTCGCTGGCAGCGATGCTCAATTCGCGGTACGTCGCGTCTATTGCGTGGGCCGCAATTACGCGGCGCACGCACGTGAAATGGGCTTCGATCCCGATCGTGAGCCGCCGTTTTTCTTCTGCAAGCCCGCCGATGCCGTCGTGCCCGTTGCTGATGGCGAGACGCTAGAACTCGCGTATCCGTCGCAGACGCAGAACTACCACTACGAGGCCGAACTCGTCGCGGTGATCGGCAAGGGTGGCTCGGATATCGCCGTCGAACAGGCGCTCGATCACGTATGGGGCTACGCGGTTGGCCTCGACATGACGCGCCGCGACCTGCAGATGAAGATGCGCGAGATGGGCCGTCCGTGGGAAATCGGCAAGGCCTTCGACCGTTCGGCGCCGATCGGCCCGATTCATCCCGCCAGTGCGGTCGGCCACTTTGAAAGTGGCGGCCTGTGGCTGACGGTCAACGGCGAGACAAAGCAGAAGAGCGATGTGTCGCATCTGATCTGGTCGGTGGCCGAAACCGTTGCGGACCTGTCTAAGTACTTCCGCCTTGAACCGGGCGATGTGATTTTCACGGGCACGCCGGAAGGCGTCGGCTCGGTGAAGACGGGCGACACGATGAAAGTAGGCGTCGAGCGTCTGGGCGAAGTGACGGTACGCGTGGGCTGATACACGTAATCTGCATTGGACGTAGATCTACTCGTGCAACTCCATAGTTTCTTCAACAGCTCGACCTCGTACCGTGTGCGCATTGCACTCGCGCTCAAAGGTCTCGCGTACGACACGTTGCCCGTGAATATCCGCATCGGCGAACATCGCGCGGCGGACTACGTGGCGAACGTGAATCCGTCGGCGTCGGTGCCGGCGCTCGTCGACGGCGATTTCAAACTCGGCCAGTCACTCGCGATCATCGACTATCTCGACCGGACGCATCCCGAGCCGCGCCTGATTCCGCTCGAACCGGTGGCGCGTGCGCGCGTGCTCGAATTCGCGTCACTGATTTCGTGCGACATTCATCCGGTCAACAACCTGCGCGTGCTGCGCTATCTGGAAACGGAACTCAAGGTGACGCCACAGCAGAAGACCGCGTGGTATCGACACTGGATTGCTGAAGGGATGGCCGGTGCCGAGCGCATGCTTGAACGCAGCAATGAAGGCCCTTGGTGCTTCGGCGCGCAGCCGACGCTCGCTGACGTGTCCCTCGTGCCGCAGATCGCCAACGCGCTGCGCATGGACTGCGATCTGAGCGCCTATCCGCGCTGCCTCGCTGTGTATGAACACGCGTCGAAACACCCGGCATTCGCTGCTGCGCAGCCGCAGCGCCAGCCGGATTACATTGCTTGATGGCGGGGCAATCATGGGGAGACAGTCATGAGTGAGACAGACAAAGGGCGCCGCGTGCTCGTGATCGGCGGCGGAATTGGCGGCCTGGCCGCTGCGCTGGTGCTGGCGCGTCAGGGCATTCGCGTGCAACTGCTCGAGCAGGCTCCGGAAATCCAGGAGATAGGCGCGGGCATCCAGCTGGCCGCGAACGCGTTCAATGCGCTCGATGCGCTGGGTGTCGGCGAGGCGGCGCGTGGCCGGGCCGTGTTCACCGACTATCTGAGCCTGATGGACGCGCTCGACGCGAAGGAAATCGTGCGCGTCGACGTCGGCGCGCCGTATCGCGAGCGCTTCGGCAATCCGTATGCGGTGATTCATCGCGCGGACATCCATCTGTCGATTCTCGAAGCCGTGAAGGATCATCCGCTGATCCAGTTCCGCACGAACACGCAAGTCTGCACGCTCGATCAGGATGCAGACGGTGTGACCGTCACCGATCAGCATGGCGAGCGCTACAGCGCGGACGCGGTGATTGGTTGTGACGGCGTGAAGTCAGCGATACGCAAGGCATTGATCGGCGACGAGCATCGCGTGACGGGACATGTCGTGTATCGCGCAGTCGTCGATGCCGGGAACATGCCCACGGATCTGCAAATCAATGCGCCTGTCGTGTGGGCGGGTCCGCATTGTCACCTTGTGCACTATCCGCTACGCGGCGGCCGGCAGTACAACCTCGTCGTCACGTTCCATAGCCGCGAAAAGGAGGAATGGGGCGTGCGCGAAGGCAGCAAGCAGGAAGTGCTGTCGTACTTCGAGGGCATCCATCCGCTGCCGCACCAGATGCTGGACCGGCCGACTTCCTGGAAGCGCTGGGCCACGGCGGACCGCGATCCCGTGGAACGCTGGAGCGACGGGCGCGCCACCGTGCTCGGCGACGCCGCGCACCCGATGACCCAGTACCTCGCCCAAGGCGCCTGCCAGGCGCTTGAAGACGCGGTCACGCTCGGAGCGGCCGTTGCCGCGACTGACGGCGATTTCGAAGCCGCGTTCAAGCTGTACGAGACCGCACGTATTCCGCGCACGGCACGCGTGCTGTACTCGGCGCGCGAAATGGGCCGCATCTATCACGCGAAGGGTGTCGAGCGTCTGGTGCGTAACTCGCTTTGGGTCGGCCGCACGCAGGAGCAGTTCTATGACGCGTTGGCGTGGTTGCATGGCTGGCGCGCGGAAGATTGCCTGAAGGGCGTCCTCTGAGGATAAGGATAGCTGTGCGCCAAGATCGAGGTCTGCGGAAAAGACACGATCGGTTCTGTGTTCGAATACCAAAAGTGATGAGACCGCTATTTTGATTGTGTGCGCCGATGCAACGGTGAATTGGCAAAATTGGTACTTACCCTAAGTTCTTCTCCCTCTTAGACTGTTTTTCAGCCGTGGCAGAAAACCCGTGTGGTCCTGCCACCAACCAATCTAAGAGGTACGAAGTCATGAAGTCGTTCACCAAGGCTGTTCTCGTTGCGGCGCTTGCCGTTGTCCCTCTTGCATCGTTCGCACAGTCAAGTCCGTCGCTGACCCGTGCGCAAGTGCGTGCCCAGTTGGAACAGCTCGAGAAAGCGGGTTACAACCCGCGCGATTGGGTTCATTACCCGGAAAATATCCAGGCTGCTGAAGCGAAAGTCGCGGCGCAAAACACCGCAGTGCAAGGTGCGGTATCCGGGTATGGTGGTGATGTGGATGGGACGTCTCGCTCGGGGCGAGCAGACGGACTCTGATAGGAAGCTGTATCGGGACTGAGGCGGCGCAACCTCAGTTCCGGAATTCCGCGGTTCGTGGCGGCGCGGTCCCTGGCTGAGCCCGGCAAGTGCGTTAGTCCACATACCGTGAGCGGCCCCTCGGCACGCGGCCTAGTACGGACCCACGAGTCCGAGGTCCCGTGCGCGTGCAACGGCTTGAGCTCGCTTATCGACGCCGAGTTTCATGAAGATACTCTTCATATGAGATTTGACGGTTTCAGCGCCAATTCCAAGCGTATTTGCGATTTCCTTGTTCGACTGTCCTCTCGCAATCAAGTCGACGATTTCGCGCTCCCTTGAACTCAGTGATCCGCGCTCCGTGTCGCGCTGACGGTTGCCACCGGGCTGATAGAGTGTCCGCCAGCCATGGAGCAGATGATTGGCGTAGGCGATCGTCTCGTTCGTTTGCGCCGTATTCTGCGCGTCGTCGCAAACGGCGTGCAGCAAGTCGCCGATGTCCGGGCCCACATCGAGAATGGATTGGTACACCCCTGCGGGCGCGGCGATCTTCAGGACTTCGCTAAAGACCTCGATCGCACGGGCGCGTTCGTTCGCTGCCAGCCAGACGAGCGCAAGCATGGTTCGCAAACGTATCGCGAGGAAATCTCCATGTCGTCGTTCCGCGCTCTGCAGCGCGGTGTTCAACAGCGCAGTGGCCTCTTCGGTCCGGTGCTGAGCCGCGGCGACAGAGGCCGCCCCAAGTGCACGATAATCCTCGATCTCGAGCGAGATGGAGCGTGAAGAATGGGAATGGGAGCGCGCCACCTGATCGAGTTGGGCGACGCACACAGCCGCCTCGACCGTCCTGCCTTCCACAAGATAGAGCCGTATGCGTTCGACCAGGGCGGCGGCGGTCATGCGTTCCCATCCACGTGCGCAAGCCAACGCCTGCGCGCGATCCAGCAACGCATACGCCTGCCTCATGTCCGAACGCGCGACTGCGATTCGGATGAGGACGCGATAGGCGATCAACACGCTATCTAGCAAGACCGCCACGTCGATAACGGGCATCAGTCCTGCAACCAGCGTTTCAGCCTCGTCCAGTCGGCCGTGTTCGTACCAGATCTGTCCGATCATCGGTGCGCATAGTGCTACCGAGATCGAATCGGGACCGGCTTCGCGTTCGGCCAGCTTCATCGATTCCGTGAAATACCGTTCTGCAAGCTCGAAGTGCAACTGTTGCATCTCCGCGTGTCCCAGCAGGCACAGCCGGTAGACGGAAGAATAGAGGTTGCGTTGATTTTCTTCGATTGAATAGGACATCCACGGCGTGGCGTAAAGCGCTTCGAGGTTGCCGGCCTTCCAGTGTGCGAAGCGCACGACGTTGGATGCCACATTGGTCGTCCAGATATTGGCGGACGGTCGTTCGAGGCATGGCTCAGCGATAGCGAGCGCCGCTTCAGGATCGTCCTTCAGTGCCGCGACGACCGAACGGATCGCCTGGCATTCCCACCGGATGCCTTCGGGCTCGGCGCCGGTCTGGGACGGGATATCACGTTCGACCGTATCCAGCATCGCGAGCGCCTCGTCGAAACGCAACGCGAGCGCCATTCCCCAGGCGATCGCCAGCGTAACCCTCACCTGTGCACCGGCCAGACCCACGGGGAAGCGGCGCTGCAAACCGAGCAGCGTGAGCAGATCGCCTTTCTTGACGAGTGCCATCGCGCACTGTTCCATGAGACGGATCGCGTTATCCGTGGTGCCCGCGGCGATCGCATGTTTGACTGCCTCCGTCCACAGCTCCTCGCCGCCATACCACCCGGACGCGCGGCAATGCAATTCCGCCACCTCGTCGGCGTGCTGTGCGTCGAGCTTCGCCCGCAGGTACTCGCCCATCAGATGGTGATAGCGGAACCATTTTCCGTCGCAGTCGAGCGCTTGCAACAGCATCTGCCCCTCGGCGATGTCGTCCAGCATGCGCTGGCTCGTGCGCAGGCCCGTTACCGCCTCGCAGAGCGGCGCGCTCAATCGATCGAGTATCGACGTGCGCAGCATGAACCCAACTATTTCGGCCGGCAGCCGCTCGAACATGTGTTCGATATAGGCGGCGAACGGCCGCGATGCGCCAGACGGCGCACCAGGCTCCTTAACGCCTTGGCATTCCTTGCGCGAGAGCATGGACATCGAGATGCGCAGCGCCGCAGCCCAGCCCTCTGTGCTCGCAAAAAGCGTCTCGATGCGGGAAGCGTTCAGCACGCCGGGCAATGCGTGTTCGACGAAGCGCTTCGTTTCGTCGAAGTCGAAACGTAACGCCGACGCATCGATTTCCAGCAGATCGTCGCCTGCTCTCATCCTCGCGAGCGGCAGCGATGGTTCTGTGCGACAGCAGAGAACCACATGCACATTCTGCGGCGCCTTTTCAATAAAGAACGACATCGCATCGTGCACTGCTGGACGGGTGACCAGGTGATAGTCGTCCAGAAACAGGACGACCTCGTCGTCGACTTCGACAAGCTCGTTGATCAGCGTGGAAACGACGGCGTGCAGAGGGACGAATGCGGCGTCGGCAGTCAGGCTGATCGCCGCCGCGCCGACATTGCCGCAGGCATGCCACAACGCATGCGCCAGGTAATTGACGAAGTGTGCGGGTTCGTCGTCCTCGGCGTCGAGCGACAACCAGGCCACCCGCGCACCGTTCGCGCGCAGCCGGTCGAGCCAGATGAGCGCCAGCGAAGTCTTGCCGAATCCGGCGGGCGCTTTGATCACGGTGAGACGTTTGCTCGCGGCGCGCTCAGCCAGACCGACGAGTTGCGGACGAACGATCAGATCCACGGGCAAACGCGGCGGAACGACCTTCGTTGCAAGGAAAAGATGCGGCCCGATCGTGGACGTTTCTCCAACCACACGCATTTTTCAGTCACATTGTTTTGGGGTGGCCGTGCTTGCCGCCATCCCCCATCTATTGAAGCGTATCCCCCGGGTTGGGGGATGGCGGGCATCTCCCCTGTATGGGGGATGGTGGGCCGCGCCGCGCCAGGAGATCATGCGTCCACCGGGTTGGGATCGAAGCGTGCCCCCTGGAGAAGGCAGCGCGCTTGTGGATCACTGCCGGGCGGCTCACTGGCGCTTCGCCGGGAACGACTCGTTTTTTGCCACATGATACGCCGCCTCGAATCGCATTGCAGAGTACCAGGCGGGAACCGGTCGGCGCGCAGCCGTCAACATCGCTGCGCCAGCGCTCCTTGTCAGTCGAAATCGCGCGCCTGCTACTGATAGATATATAGCCGTGTTAGCCAAAGTTCCAAAGATCAGCAATCACTTGCGGGAAAAAACCGTGTCCATCGCAGCCGATCTGACGCTTGTGGTCGAACGCACGCTTGCGATACTGACCCAGTTCGATGGATACAAATTGCTCGCGCCGGCAGCGAAACGGGACGTTCACGAATCCGTCGCGCTGTCAGCCAAAGTATGGTTCGAGACGCTGTTGTCGGGCGAACCTCCATCGGCACAGGACATGGACGCTTTCCGGGAAATCAGCCAAAGACGTGAGCATCAGCGCGTGCCGCTGCAGAGCCTCCTTCAGGCGCTGCGCCTCGGGTTGCGAGAAACCTGGAGCACGTACATCGCGCTGGGCGAGTTGGACGAGCGCATTGCCAAAGAACTTCTGGCCGACGTCTCGCTGTATCTGCTCGATCATTTCGATTTCATTGCGCAGATCATTGTCCGGGCCTATCTGGCTGAACATTATCGGCAACCGCGGTGGGCGGAATTGGCCATCGCAATCGAGGAGGGCGCGCGCCGATCCGAAAGTGTACGGCACCATCTCGTCGCGCTCCTCGAGCAGTTATCGGATGAGCCGGACCTGCTATCGAGGCTCGAAGTCGGCCACGCTCGAGAGCAACGCGGTACTGAAGCGGCCGGCGCGCAGGTGATGAAGTTCTTCGGCCTCGACGTCGATATCGATGACGGCGCGGAACTGTCGAAGGCCTTGCACGATGCGCAGGAGCAACTCGCGCAGGCGTCGAGGCTCGCGGCCGTCGCCGAGCTGTCCGCCTCCATCGCTCACGAACTCAATCAGCCGCTCCAGGCCATCGTGGCACATGGGCGCGCATGCGTGCGATGGCTCGCCGCGACGCCGCCCAGGATCGACGAAGCCAAATATTCGGCCGAGCAGTTGCTCCGCGACGCGAATTCCGCAGCGGACGTGGTCAGCCGCATTCGGGCGCTCTTCAGGCACACGGCTCCACAGAAGGTCGAACTCGATATCAACAAGCTGATTCTTCAGGTATGCACGCTGATGGCCGACGACATCCAGCGCAGCGCGGTTTCGCTCGAGACAATATTGGGCGAAGACGTGTCGAAGATCAGCGCGGACGCGGTGCAGATCCAGCAGGTGATCGTGAACCTCGTGCGCAACGCGATCGAAGCGCTAGCGGCAACGGAGGAACGGCCGAGGCTGCTAGTGATCCGCTCGCGTCGCGATGCGGACAACGTGGTGGTCGACGTGGAGGATCATGGTTCGGGACAGGTGGACTTCAAGAAGATCTTCGAGCCGTTCTTCACCACGAAGGAAACAGGAATGGGCATGGGGCTGGCAATCTGCCGGTCCATCATCGAGGCACACGCGGGCCGGATCTGGGCCGTGCGCAATGTGTCCCGCGGCGTAACCTTCAGTTTCAGTCTTCCGATAGAGCGTTCGAACGCGACAGCACGTTGACGAGGGCTGGCGGTATCGCCGGTCGGCTCGTCAGGTAAGCCTTTCCACCTGGGCATTCATTGACCAGCGCCCGCATTTGCGCAGCCAGACCGTGCGGGGATGGTTCAGGCACACGTCAACGCAAGGACGTGTGCAGACCATTCGTGACAGACCTTGTGGGCCATTTCGCAACGGGTGCCGAGCCTACAACTTCATTTTGGGCGCTGCCATTACATATTCATGTGATGCACAACACAGCCGTCCGTGGTCTCATGTGACGTTTCCGATGGCAATGGTTTTTTTGTCGGCACGACCGCGCGATACGGACATTCAGCGGGATTATCGTGGCCCGGCTGTGCCGAAGTTAGGAGGGACTTTCACCTAACCACCGAGGGGTTCCATGGAATCCGCAAGCGAATTGGTCTACGTGGTCGACGACGAAAAACGGGTGCGGGAAGCACTCTCCGCACTGCTGCGCGCAAACGGAAGAAACGTTCAGGCATTCAGCTCCGGTGGAGAGTTTCTGGACACGCCGCGTCAAAAAAATGTCGTTGCATGTCTGATCCTGGACATGCGCATGCCAGACATGAATGGCCTGGAAGTCCAGAAGCTGGTACGCACGGACTCGCGAATTCCTGTCATTTTCATTACGGGAAGAGGCGATGTGCCGTCCGCGGTCCTGGCCATGAAGGGCGGGGCAGTTGATTTCCTCACCAAGCCCGTCAATGAAGACGCATTGATGGGCGCGGTCGATGCGGCTCTCGCGAGAGCATACGTGCTTCGCAAGGAGGCGGAGGACGCGACGACACTCTGGGCTCTCTATCAATCGCTGACGCCTCGCGAGCAGGAGATTTTGCCGTTACTCGCAAGCGGTCTGCTCAACAAGCAGGCGGCAGCAATTCTTGGCATCACCGAATACACCGTGCAGGTACATCGCGGCCACATCATGAGAAAAATGCAGGCGGATTCATTTGCTACTCTCGTCAGGCAGGCCAGCAAACTGCAACTCGAAGCATCGCTGACAACCACGTCCGATGTCTGAGGTCGATTAATTCTTCGTGAGAAGCGATGAGCGGAGAAAAAAATGCCCACGCCTCCGGTTCGGACCGTCGCCATAATTGATGACGACCGGCGCGTTTTGACGTCTCTTGCGAACCTGCTTGCGTCTGGCGGGTATGGAGTACGAGTCTACGAATCGCCACTGGATTTCTTTTCCGATGGTTACTCCGGTCTGGTATGCGTTATCACGGACTTGGGAATGCGGCCCATTGACGGTATTCAAGTACTCGAAAGAACGGTTCATTCGAACGCGCTTACACCCGTCATCATCATCACCGGGAACTCGAGCGGGCATACGGAAGACTGCTATCTGCAAAGAGGCGCCTTGGGTTTCTTCAGAAAGCCTGTTGACGGCGACGCGTTGCTGGACCTGCTGGATAGTATCGTTTGAGCGGTTGGCCCTGAAACAGACAGTCACGCTTCACGGCAGCGACGTGACGGACTGAACCCGATTACGTCCTGCACGTTTTGCGTCGTAAAGCGCGGCATCCGCTGCGTGAACGAGTGCGCTGGGCGTGCCCAGTGTGTTTGGGTCGATCGTCGTCGCGCACCCGGCGCTGATGGTGATCTGACCGGCGGGTATCGGCGCTGTCAATCGTAAGTCCATGACTGCGAGCCTGGCCTGCTCGGCAATCGCCGATGCCTCGCTCAATCCCGTGTCGGGTAGCACGAGCGCGAACTCTTCACCGCCGTAACGGGCGACGAAATCGCCTGGCCGGCGCGCGGTTCCTGCCAGCGCGCCCGCAATCACCCTAAGGCAGGCATCGCCACGAAGATGACCAAAAGCGTCGTTGTAGTCTTTGAAATTGTCGACATCGACCATGACGAGCGAGAGCGGCTGACGGTTGCGCGTCGCATGCTCGAATTCCCTGCGAAACTGGTCGTCAAAATAGCTGCGGTTATAAACGCGGGTCAGTGCGTCGCGTATGGAGGTATGCAACAGAGTCGTGTGCGCCTCGGACAGTTTGCGATAGAGAACAGTGACTTCCCAGACCAGGACGCAGACCAGGACGCCGGGAGCCAGCATGCTGAAGGCCCGTGCGACGTACCAGCCGAGCGTGAACTGAACGATGCTCAGCAGATTCAGGGTAGCGTCCACGAACGACGCCAGCAGGGCGATGGTGATCCACAGATCGAGCACCGTGCGCAGTCGCCCTTTTATCAAAACGACGACAATGGCCAGAACGTCAAGCGAGCAGATAACGACCGCGGTTCGGCCGCCTGAGAGCACGCCCGTTTCGGGCGCCATATGAAAAGGCGCCGACAGATCCGCATAAACAGCGAGGACGCCTAGCGCGGCGGCAAGCGCGGTTGGAACACCGATCAGCGCCCAGGTCCAGAAGTCGATATGAGGCAGTTCGATCGACTTGCCCGGAAAGCGGTCGCGAATGAGCGCTGCCACGATGACGAGCAGCGGGAATCCCGCATGCCAGAAAACCCACATCCACGCCGCACTGTAAGCGCCGGCACCGAACAGGCCAGTGCGCGTGAAAATGCCAGGGAACATCAGCAGTTGCAAAGCGACGGTGATCGCCGTGAATGCGTATGCGCCGCCGAGCGCGCCGATCATCGGTTGTTGCGTTACGGCAAAGCGGGCGCCGAGAAGGAACGCGGCGATTCCCGACATGGTGAACACCGTGAGCGCGCACATCGGCATGAAGGAAGTGATTGCCGGCAACGTCTGGTGCGCGCGCGGACCCGCGATCACGAAGGTGAGCAGAACAAGCGACGCAAATGTACCCGCGAAAACGGCCTGTTTGCGTGTCGCCGGCCCGATAAGCAAGCTGTCCATTCTGACCCGTTTGGTTGATGTTCTATCTTCTGGGTGTATCGGCGTCGCTAACCATCCAATCTGTATGTGTGCTGGACGGTAGAGTGCGGAGTGCGCTGCTGACGGAACATATTGTCCTACATATCCGCTCCGACGAAAGGCTTTCAGCTTATTCAGTGCGGGCTCGCACTCATCACAACCCGAGCAGAACGCGCCCGGTTCATCCGCTTTGCATCGATGCCCGATAGCCAAACGTCGCGGGCTTCGCCGCGCAATGGGCACAACACTGGCTCGAGGGCGGCAGCATGTCAGGAAACAACAGTGGCTCGAGGGCGGCAGCATGTCAGGAAACAACGCGGCTTGTCCGCCGCAGGACGCGGCGCTGATCGGATTGCTCGCGCGTTACATGAGCGGCGCGGCGAGCAACGGACCGCTGACCATGTGGGTGCCGCAAATCACCTGGCAGGCGGGCACCAATCCGTCCGTGTTCGCTATCAGCGGCTATCGTGCGTTTCCATTCGGCGACGGTGCGAAGTGGAACGCCGCGAGCGTGACAGCGTTCACCAGCTTGCTGGCGGCGGGCGCGCATTTCGTCGCCGTCAGTGCGAAGGACGATCTGCCGGCGGGCGTTGCCATGAGCGCTTTCGATCAGTTCTTCACTTCGGCTGGCCTGCCGACGCGGCACGACATGGGCAACTCGCACTATGCGAGCGTCACCAATATCACCGGCACGTACTATCTGGATGTCAGCGGCAGCTTTGCGCCGGAAAACTGTGGGTTGATCCTGGCGTTTCTCGCCGGACGCACGGTCAACGATCCGTACGCCAGCGCAGGCAGCTACAACACGTTTATCCAGCTCGAAGGATGGCAGGCGGGTTCGCAACGCCATAACATCGACTACGACACGTACAAGCAGACCCTGTGGAATATTTCGACATTCGGTGCGTGTCCGTACAGCGAGAAGCGTGCGACGACGATTTTTCTGGCGCCTTCAGGCTGGACGCCACAGCTCTATCAGACGACTTGCATGATGCCTTACGTCGGCGCGTATGCGGTTTCGCAGGGCACCCCGCAGGCGTGGCTGAACACCGCAGTCGTGCGGATTCCTGCTGATGCGCCAGTACTTCCCTCGCGGTACATAACCGGTTAGCAGAGGTTGTGAGGCTCTCTGAAATGGGTCGATTGTCTGGACCAACTCGCCGCAACCCGACCTCTCGCGTGACGAGGTCGCAGTGACGGCTGCGTCAAGGTGAGCGTATCCGGCTGACTGTGGCGACGAGCCCTAAGGTGCCTCAGTCTTCAATGGGCACGTTGTAGAGCGTCTCGCAAGCGGGGCAGAGCATCGGCTGGATCGCGGGTTGCGCGGCGAGCAGGGTTAGCGCATGGTCTTCTCCGCGCAGGTAGCAGACCGGGCACGGGAAACCCTCATGAGATTTCAACTGGTGCCAGCGATCGATGAAGCGCGCGATTTCCGCCGGCGATGCGTCGATCGATTCGAGATGGTCGAGCAGTACATGGAATAGGGGCGCGTTCTGCATTGATGTTCTCGTGGCGTCTGCGGTGAGACTAACTCGAAACGGGGTTTGAATCCTGGCGCTGATTCGGTTTTTTTCGAGCAGCGGCGCGTGAACTTGCGCGTCGCCTGTCGTGGCTCGCCTCGGCGCAAACCGACCGGATAATTGACGCGAAGGCTCGCGCGGCCGGGGAACGACTTTCCTCGGTCCGCCACATCAGGCCCGGCGCGCGCGTCGGCGTGGGGCTCTCGACCGGAATCATTCGCACGTCTTCACGCCTCGTTGCATGTTCAGAAACGATTGCCGCAATGTCCGTCGAGCTTACCAGTTCCATCATCGGTGCAATGGCGTTCATTTCGGCAACGACAACGGGCGTAGCGTTCGCCATGCGGAAGCATTCGTCAAGAAGTGCACGTGTTGCGAACGAGCGGGGCAAAAGCACGATCTTCTGCAGATGCAGTTCGGACATTCGAACAAAGCGTCGTTTAGAGAACGGATGAGTCAGGCCGACGGCCAGCATCATCTCTTCTGTGTACAACGCCTCGAATCGCAGGCCGGAGGCATTCTGCGGTTTGTAAGTCACGCCGATGTCGAGACCGCCGCGCGCGAGCGATTCTGCGATGTCGTCACCCGACATTTCCATCACTTCGACGCGCACGGAGGGGTGACGCGCTACGAAGACCGATATGCATCGCGGAATGATGCGCATATTGAAGGTGTGCGTCGTGCCAATTCGCACCACGCCGCTCATCTCTTCAGCGGCCATTCGAACGGACCACAGGCCTTCGTCGACTTCGCGAAGGGCGTTGCGCGCTCTTTCAAGGAACGCCTCGCCTGTCTGGGTCATCGTCACCTTTCGACTTTCCCGCTCGAAGAGGCGGCTGCCCAGTTCGTCTTCGAGCTGTTTTATCTGATGGGAGAGGGTGGATTGCGTGACATGCACCTTCTCGGCCGCTAGCGTGAAATTCAGCTGTTCGGCGAGCGCGACGAAGTAGCGGAGATGGCGGAGTTCCATATGGGCCGGCGAAAGAGGTTGTCCTGCACGCTCATCTATCGATGGCATCGATTATGAGCTAGTGAAAAATACCATTTCTGTCGATGCTTGGCCAGTCGTAAACTGCTCCACATTGAAGCGATGAAAGGAGACTTCGTCGCGAGCGGACACCGACAAAACGGACATCAAGATGAAAATCGGCAAGGAAACGATTCCCCGGACTGCGATCTCGACATCCAACTCTCAAACGATTGTCGTGCGCGGGCGCGACCTTTCGGAAGAACTCATTGGAAAGATTTCGTTCACCGACTACTTCTTCCTGCTGGTCACCGGCCGGCTCCCGTCATCGCCGGCGTCCGCTGTGTTAAATGCGACGCTCGTAGCCATCGCGGAGCATGGCCTCGTGCCCAGCGTGCAGGCAAGCCGTATGACGCTCGCCGCAGCGCCCGATGCGCTGCAGGGCGCCGTTGCCGCAGGCGTTCTGGGTTGCGGCTCCGTCATCCTCGGTGCTTCGGAGGCTTGTGGCCGGCTGCTGGATGAGGTGCGTCGGCGCGCCGAAGAGAGTGGCGGCATTCCGCGCGCGGCGTCCGCGGTGGTGAGTGAGTATCGGGCTGCAGGGCGAACCATACCGGGATACGGTCATCCCCTGCATAAGGCACGTGACCCGCGTGTCGCGGCCCTCTTCAAGGTTGCGCAACAGGCAGGCGCCAATCTCGAGTATGTCCGCATCGCCGAGGCCATTGAGGCAGTGATCCCCGAGGTGGTCGGCAAGTCGCTCATGTTGAACGTCTCCGCGGCTATCCCCGCTGTCCTGCTCGGTGTCGGTTTTCCGCTGGAAGCGCTCAAAGGCGTGCCCATTCTCGCCAGGACCGCCGGGCTCATCGGGCACCTCACTGAGGAACTGTCGCGGTCAATAGGCTTTGCGCTCTCTTACCAGGCGACCAACGGACTCGTTTACGACGGCGACGCGCCGGACGGTTTCGTCCCGGGTATTTAAAGGCGGTCTACGTCCAGGTCAGTCATCGCGTACGCAACGCACATAGCAAACTCGGAGCAGTGAATGGCAAAAGTTCTCGGAGGTCTTCGTGTCCTCGAGCAAGGAACGTTCATTACAGGGCCTGCGGCAGGCATGCTGCTTGGCGACCTGGGCGCGGACGTCGTCAAGATCGAGCACCCTGAAAACGGAGACCCGTTTCGTGCGTTCAAGGGTGGCTTGTATAGCCCTCACTACCAGACATATAACCGGAACAAGCGCAGCGTAACGCTGAACACAAAAAATGACAGCGACCTCGCTCTGTTCGACGAACTGATTCGCGAGTCGGATGTATATATCCAGAACTTCCGGCCGGGCGCGGCGGAGCGTCTCAATGCCGGGTATGAACGCCTGCGTGAGATTAACCCGCGGCTCATCTACTGCGCGATCAGCGGGTTTGGACAGACCGGACCGGCAGCGGGAAGACCGGCCTATGATTCGGTCGCCCAGGCCGCCAGCGGTTTTCTCGGTCTGCTCATCAATCCGGCAAATCCGCGAGTAGTGGGACCCGCAATTGCGGATTCGCTCACCGGCTTCTACGCGACTTATGGCATTCTCGGCGCGCTCCATGAGCGCAGCCACACCGGCGTTGGCCGCAAGGTCGAAGTCTCCATGCTCGAGGCGATGTCGCACTTCAACCTCGACGCATTTACGCATTTTTATGCGGCGGGCGAGGTGATGGGCCCATACAGCCGACCGAGCGTCTCCCAGTCATATGTGATGGAGTGCGCCGATGGAAAATGGCTGGCACTTCACATGTCGTCACCCGAGAAGTTCTGGGCAGGGCTTACCAATGCAATAGAGAGGCCAGGATTACTCGAAGATCCGCGTTTTTCAAACCGGGCTGGCCGGATCGCGCATCAGGAAGAACTGATCAAAGTGCTCGGCTCGATTTTCATCTCACGCACCCGTGAAGAATGGTGCCGGCGCCTCGAGGTTAATGATGTCCCCCACGCGCCGATGTACGACGCAAGCGAGGCATTGGAAGACCCGCAGGCGAAACACCTCGAGTTGCTTGTAGAAACCGAGCATCCGGTGATGGGGCGGTTCCGGACAGTGCGCTCGCCAGTGACTTTTGATGATGAGCGGCCGTTGGACGTCGTTGCGCCTCCAACCCTTGGCGAGCACAACGACGAGATTCTGTCTCCGGTGCGTGAGAGGCTTGAGAAGCGGGCCCGCTCCGCGAAGAAGATGCAGCAAAGTCTGTAGCTGCGGATGTTCCTCCATTGAGGACAATGGATACGTTGTTTGAATACGCGCACAAATACTATTAATTGGAGACACGTCAATGAAAATGCCCCAGGGAACGCTTGCGGAGGAGCGGGTGGCCGGCATGCCGTCATCCGTCGACGCCGCTGCGACGGCGCCTGCGGATGTCGAGCGCACATTCGGCCGCATAGCGAAGCGAATCATCCCGTTTCTCTTTCTTTGCTATGTCCTCAACTATATCGATCGGGTCAACATCAGTTTTGCCCATCTCCAGTTCAAGACCGACATCGGGCTGACTGAAGCTGCATATGGCCTTGGTGTCGGGGTCTTCTATATCGGCTATGTGCTGTTCGAAGTGCCGAGCAACCTGCTTCTGCGCCGCATTGGACCTCGGCGAACCATCGCCCGAATCATGGTGTTGTGGGGCCTGGTATCCATTTCCATGATGCTCGTGCGTAATCCCACGCAGTTCTATGTGGCCCGCATTGCCCTGGGTGTTGCCGAGGCAGGCTTTTTCCCGGGAATCATCTATTACCTGACAACCTGGTTTCCGAACCGGTATCGTGCACGGGTGCTTTCCGCCTTTGTCCTTGGGATCGCGGTCGCGGGTATCACTGGCGGCCCGGTCTCGGGCTGGATTCTGAGCAACGCGGAAGGGTGGCAGGCGCTGCATGCGTGGCAGTGGCTGTTCCTTCTGGAGGGCATCCCGCCGGTGCTGGTTGGGGTGTGCGCCTTGTGGTATCTGCCAGATAGCCCGGAGTCGACGAAATGGCTATCGGCGCATGAAAAGGCCATCGTTGTCCGCGAACTGGAAGCCGTGCCGGGTTCGACATCCCATCAGATTTCGCACTTCGGGGCGGCCCTCAGGAACTGGCGAGTGTACGTTTGTGCCTTCGGATACTTCACCATCACCTGGGCCGGAAGTGTCCTCAACTTCTGGGCGCCGTCCGTGATCCGCCAGGCGGGCGTAGCCAATCCCTTCCATATTGGCCTGTTGTCCGCCGTTCCGTATTTCATCGGTGCAATCGGCATGCTGGCAGTGAGCCGGCATTCGGATGCCCGCGACGAGCGTCGCCTGCACTTTGCCTGTTGTGCTCTGGTGTCGGCCTTGGGCGCGGTGCTTCTTGGCGCGGCGCATTCGTCGTTCGGCCCTGCCATCGCCGGACTGGCGCTTGTGGCCATCGGGTATCTGACGTGTACCGCCATCTTCTGGACGATTCCGGCTACGTTCCTGTCGGGCACGGCGTCAGCCGGTTCAATCGCGCTGATATCGAGCATTGGTCAACTGGGCAGCCTCACCGCTCCGACCGCGATTGGCTCGCTGACGGCGGTCACCCATTCGATAAGCGCCGGTTCGTATCTCGCGGCGTTCGTCCTGACGTGCGGCGCAACAGTGATCGCGGTGGCGATGCGCAATGGCGTAGCGAAATAAAAGAAGGTTCAAGGAGACCCGTATGTCGCTCATCGCGAAGTTAAAACGAGCGTTGACACTGGCCACGTTGTGCACGGCCACCTGCCCGGCGTTCGCGCAGAGTATCGACATTGATAAGCCTCTTACCATCGCGAAGCAAGGAAGCTTCTTCGTAGGCGGGCGGGATATCACGTCAGATACCTTGTCGACGTTGCCGCAGGCGGACCCGAAAGGAACAGTCACTGTTGAGCAGATGTACGTCCAGTACCAGGTGCCTGTCCACCCGCGTTCGACATCCGTGGTCTTCATTCACGGCTGTTGCCTGACCGGTGCGGAATGGGAGACGACGCCAGATGGCCGCATGGGGTGGGCCGAGTACTTCGTTCGAAAAGGCTTCCCGACATACGTGGTGGACCAGGCTGCAAGAGGGCGGTCTGCTGCGAACGCAGCGTCCGTGGGCGCGGTCAAAACTGGCAAGCTTCCGCCCGATGCACTCCCTTCTGGTTTTTCGGTCGGCCGGGAATTCGCCTGGGCGCTCTTCAGGTTTGGTCCACGGTATCCGGAAGCGTACCCCGGTCTTCAATTCCCGCTGGAAGCACAGGATGAGTTGTGGAAGCAGATGGTTCCGGACTGGGCTTACTCCATGTCGACGCCGAATCCCACGGTGCCTTCACTCGGATTGCTATCCGGGCGGCTAGGAAAGACCGTACTCATCAGCCATTCCCAGTCTGGAATCTATCCGTTCCAGGCCGTCGCAGGAGGAGCGGACGGAATCGCCGCGATCGTGGCCGTCGAGCCGACCGCTTGCCCGGCTGCAAATCTGGAAGCTAAGCGCTACGCCACGATTCCGATTCTGCTTCTCTATGGCGACTTCATTGTTGAGTCACCCCCTTGGGCCGCGCACTACGCAGCTTGCAAGGCATTCGCTGCATCGGTGAATGCTGCCGGCGGCCATGTTGATGTGGTGGAGACGACGCAACTGGGAATGCACGGAAACTCACACATGCTAATGCAGGACCGAAACAATCTGAAAATCGCAGACGTTGTGACAGACTGGATTAAGCACAAGGTGCATTGAGTGGCTCTGATAGGCGGTCATCCCATGGACGAACACGTTGCTCAAACATCAGGTTGAGGCGGGGAGCGCCGACGCGTGAACTGTCGCGTGATAGTCTTGGTTTTCGATCCGCGCGCCAGCCCAGGAAATAAAGCTCGCCAGTGTCATGCGAGCGGTGTTGAACTCGCCGCCCTCTCTTACCACTTCGCGACCTGAATGACCCGCCCCGTGATGTCCTCGACGAGGCTCCGTTTGTACGCGTGGGCGACGGCCTCGGCGGGAACGCCGGCAGAGCGGGCCTGGCCCATCGCGGCAAGGGTTTCGGACACCCAGCCCGGACTCACGACATTGACCCGTGTCTTGCCCTGCAGTTCGAGCGCCGCCGACCTGCCGAACGCCTCGATCCCGGCATTCACGATACTCACGGCGGGGCTGCCTTGCATCGGATATTGGGCCAGGATGCCGCTGGTTAGCGTCAGGGATCCACCTTGCGTAACATGGCCGACGGAGCATCGGACGAGATTGACCTGACCCATCAGCTTGTTGGCCAGACTGAACGAAAAATCTTCATCCGTCAGCGCTTCGAGCGGCGCGAATTTCGCCGAACCTGCGGCGCAAATCACGGCATCCACGGTTCCGAGTTGCCGATACATGGACACGATGGAGGCTTTGTCTGCGAGATCGACGGACAGGTCTGAGCCCGTACGGCTGGCGCCGATGATCTGGTGTTCGGGCGAAAGCAGGCGAACGATCTCTTTGCCGAGCAGTCCGGTTGCGCCGACTATCAGTACACGCATAGGTTCTCCTATGTCTGGAAAGGTCCCGCGGCGCGGAACGACACATCACGCAAGGCGTGAGGAGACAGGACTTGAATATCGTACTACCTCTCGCGGCAACGTGAACGCTACGCGTCGTGCTGCGCCGCGGACCGGGCGAAAATGGCCCGTTCGCTCTCGTAGAGGAGCAGCACGCCATGTCCGCCATTTAGCACTGCGCGACGCCTTGCACAGCGGACCGGGGCTTCAGCGGCACTAGTCCAATATTTTTTCGCAGTCGCTGACAATCGGGATTAGGTGTTCCATCTTCGAGCCATACGCGGTATTCGCGACATGGCGACGGCCGCAGAGGGTAGATTTCGCACCGGATGCCAGGCTTGCCGACTACCCCGCGCAGAGCGACGCAGCGTCCATAGCCGGCCTCCGTTCCCTTCATGCAGACAATGACTGGATTGACGGCGGATACGAGCTCATCCGGCACCGTGCCGCCTGGCGAACTCGCCATTTCACCCATATACATCGACACCCGGAAGTGCTGGCAACATGCTCCGCACGACAAGCACGGGTTGCTTTCGTCGTCAGCCATATCTACGAAGACACGGTTGTCGTCCTGGACATGAAGTAGTTGAACGATTTTGCTGTTGGTCATATTCGTACTGAGCCGTTTATCGTACGGCTGGTTGCCGCGGCTAGCAGCCCCCGGCTGTGCTGCCTCGCATACGGGCTTTTCATGAGTGCCGAAAAAGCGCCGAAAACTATGAGAAGAGCGCTTTAAGGCGCTGCCAGAACGCAGCAAATTTGCGTGGTTCGCGAGCATGCATTGCGAGCATGGCGTCGTAGTGGGTGCGCGATTCCTGGACGTGGGGCAGTTGTGAAAGGAGAAGGCCTAGGTTCATCATATTTCTCCGAGCATTGAGCTTCTAGTAATCCAAATGGTGCGAATGAGCACAGCCGCGACTTGACGGACGCGACATGGCGCCACGCGAACGCGCGCGAAAGCTGCATTCGCATGGGCGCTATCAAGCGTGTATGGGGAATTAGCTGCGACGTGCACTGTCTGCCGGCTGGCAAGACAGCGGCTGAAAGAAGAGCGCGCGACGTCCTGCAGGTCAGACAGCGAAACTGCCAGAAAATCGACGACATCGATTGCGCAAGCCGCCACTCCTTCATTTGATCTTCTTGAGATTCTAGGCGTGCTCCAAATGCAGCGGCAAGTAAAAAGGCTGTAAAGAAGATCTTGCTAATTTCAAATAAGAAAACGCAATAGCAAGCATTGCACGTTGGCGAACTCCAACGCGGTCGCTCGCGACCGGCGCAATGGGCAACAAAAAATGCACAGCGTCGGTGCATACGAAAATGGCGCATCAAAGCGCCAATATCGGTCGTGTCTTCCTTAAGTATTCGTATCGGGATGCCGTTAATCCCGATTAATTCTCCGAGTCGGCGAGGAGCCACGGGCTCCCCACTTCGCACGCAACTGGGATATATGAAAATGTCCATAGAGCAGGCAAAACCTCGTCAATCGTCCGAAGGGGCGGTCATCGCCGAGTTGACCCGCGAAGTGCGCAAGATATCCACGGATAAGATCGCCGATATCGACCTGATCAATCGCGAGGCGACCTATCTCGCCATCAACGCGTTGATCGAAGCCGCTCGTGCAGGAGAGGCCGGTCGCGGCTTTGCGGTCGTCGCCAACCAGGTCAAGAACGTGTCCGGCCGGATCGGGCAACTCACTGGCGAACTCGGTAAGGAATTGGCCAGCATCAGCGAACGCATGGTGACGGAGCTCGAGCGGCAACAAGGCCGGCGTCTGACCGACCTTGCGTTGAACATGATCGACGTGATCGACCGCAACCTCTACGAACGTTCATGCGACGTGCGTTGGTGGGCAACCGATGCAGCGCTTGTCGATTGCATGACGACTGGATCGGCGTCGGCTGCCGCGCATGCGGCAAAGCGGCTGTCGGTCATCCTGGATAGCTATACGGTATACCTCGACATCTGGGTGCTGGATATCGAGGGTCGTGTCGTTGCGAATGGAAGACCTTCGCTGTTTCCAGTCGTCGGCACAGTGAACGCAGCCCAGCATGACTGGTTCGCCGCGGCGCTCGCTACGCGGTCCGGCGATGAGTACGCAACCGCCAACGTTGACGTAGCCGCGGGATTGAACGGCGCGCAGGTTGCCACCTATGCGACGGCGATCCGCCAGGACGGTGCAAGTGACGGAAAGGTCGTCGGCGTTCTGGCGGTGTTCTTCGATTGGGCCAAGCAGGCGTCGACCGTCGTAAATAGCGTCCGGTTGACCAGTGGAGAACGGGAGCGCACGCGCTGCATGATCGTCGACGCATGTGGTCGAGTGATCGCCTCCTCTGCAACAGCGGGCCGCGAGAGTATGCGCTTCGACCTGCCACCGAACAGGGCTGATATCGGAACCTACCGTACGGCTGGGGGATCGCTTGTCGGGTATGCGCTGACTCCGGGTTATGAAACTTATCGCGGTATGGGCTGGTTCGGCGTCATCGAGCAACAGCCGGATCGAACACCGTAACCGTGTCATTGGCGTGAACACACGCGGGTTGGGTCATCTGCAATGGTGGCATTCGCGCACGCGCCGCGGCCTGGTTCGCGAGGGACGCAGGGCGCAGGTGACTACAGGTTTATGTAATAGCCGTGCTCCAGCGCGCTGACTATGCTCACGGGAGGGTGGAGCAAAGCGGGCCGTCACATAGATCGCAGATCCCGATCTTCGCTCGTTGGGCGAAGGTCCTTGCTGCGCCCGGGGTCAGGTAAGCGCAGGCGTTACTGGCTTGCGGTTCAAGGCGTACATACCGTGCTAATACGCTAGTCGATCGTGCGATTTGGACAGCGTTAGCAGACGAGGCACGGCACTATTGCCTCACTCGCGGCACGCTGGCTGCAGCGCTGCCGCTAATCGCATCGTGGCCATGAGTTGTGCGCTCGACTCGTCCGCGTCAGGTGATACGCGGCGTTTCCAGGCAACGCCACGATTCCACGTACGGCGACTTAGTGTCGCGCCAATTCAGGACGAAACGAGATGCCAAAAGCTTTTTCCGTTCCCATCACTCCGCAAGGAAAGTCCGCACTGGCGACACTGCCTCCGTGGCACTATTCCAGCGACTGCCTCGCCATCGAATACTGGGCCGACCAGAAAGCAATCGCTGCGCTTCTGCCGCCAGGCGTCACGGTGGACGAGAAATCAGGAGGGCGCGCCTTCTTCTGGTTTCTGGACTGGCAGTTCACCGGTTCCAATGACGAAGTGACGGATCCTGCCCGGTATCAATACCGTGAGGCCTTCGTTCTGGTCGAGGCAGTCTTCGACGGGCTGCCGATCAATTACTGCCCGTACATCTTCGTCGACAACGATGCCGCCATCGCCCGCGGATGGGCGCAGGGTTTTCCCAAGAAACTCGCCAGTGTCTATCAGACCCGCAGTTTCTCCGCTCCCAGCGCGGCGGCTGCGCCGCTTGCCGAGGGAAGTCGCTTCGGCGCCAGCGTGTCCGCGCACGGAGAGCGGCTGGCAACCGCCCGTATCCAGCTCGAGGAACCTGTCGCTGACCCGACGACCGTTTTCAATCGGCCGACGACGATGCGCCGCTACTTTCCCCAACTCGCGGCCGGCAGTCAGGACAAGCCACCCGTCGACGAACTGACCATGTCGCTCACGGACAATCTCGCGATCGTGGATGTCTGGACCGGATCGGCGGAACTGAAGCTTCCCGAAGTCGATGGCGAGGACATGCATCTGATTGCGCCGTTGCGCGTCGGCCGGGGTTATCGGCTGGGTATGGCGTATTCCGTGACCGACCTGCGCATTCTGAAGAACTACGTCGGTTGATCGTCTGGACGGCCCCGTGAGTTGGCAAGGAGGCAGCTTATGTGGGCCACCGTCGATGAAAATGTCCGCGAAACGTCGATAGAGGATTCGCTTCCATGCCGCTCTATACCTTGACTACTCAGGACGGCGCACTCAGCAGTGATGCCAAGGCCAAGCTCGCAATAGAGCTGACGACCCTGCATTCCGAATACGCGGGTGTGCCGAAAAATTGGGTGCATGTCGTGTTTCAGGACTATGCGCCGGGCAGCGGGTTCACCGCCGGAGAACCCGCGGCAACTGCCGCGCTGACGCTTTTGATGCGCGCCGGGCGGTCGCCTGCATACAAGCGGGAATTGCTACAGCGTCTTTGGAAACTGTTTCAGACCGCGACGGGAGCGCCCGATGACCAGCTTGTCATCGGCATTCAGGAAGTGCCGGCCAGTCAGGCGATGGAGATGGGACAGGTCATGCCGGACATCGCGAACGAATAGAGGTGAGGGCGGCGGCGCCAACGAGCGTCCGCGCTTCCTGATGAACGCAATTCCAAAGCCCGCATTGCAACGTGTTGCAGGGCGTCGCATCGGCATTCTGCGCAGATGCGGCGTGCGAGACGGGGCGACCGATCAGCATTCAGGCGCTGCGTCCCATTTTGGTTTCATTTCTTTACCCCACTTCTGCGGATCTTGTTTGTGCATTGTTTCCATTTCCTTGGCGACATCCGGGTGTTTGTCCATGACGTGTTTCGTCATGACCTGTACCATTTCGTCCCATGATTCAGCCGATAACTTCTGCTCACATTTACCGCCGAGCTCTTTGCACGTCATGGTTTTCATTTGAAATCTCCTTGTCACTTCTTACAGGAATATGGGTGCACGGTGACACACCGTGGACACGCGGGCAGACGCGTCGCGAAAGCGGGCGACGTGGCTGGACGCGAGGTTCACATTTCCCTCGCAATTGCTGGTCCTGAGGTCATGGATCACCACCCCTTGCCACCGCCTGACTCAAGAAACTTTGCCTGAAGATGCTGTATCGTGAACGCCTCCGCGTTTACACAGAGCCCACGATCACCGTAGAGACGCCTTAGATGACCCCACTCCACAGCAATCCAGCTTTCTACCAACTCCTTACCGACAGTTACGCCCGGGTGCTTGGCCACCCTCTGGTGCCGCACGCCATGCCCGTAGTCGAAGCTGCCGAATGGCTCTACGAGAGCGCACCGTTCGCGGTGCTTGCGCACAACACCGATCCCGACCCGCTCTTTATTTACGGCAATAAGGCGGCGCAGCGTCGCTTTGAATATAGCTGGGATGAAATTACCCGTTTGCCGTCCCGGCTCTCGGCTGAAGCCCCGAATCGCGAGGAGCGACAACAGTTCCTCGCACGCGTGCAGCGGCTTGGCTATGAGGCGGGCTACAAGGGCGTGCGCATCACCAAGTCAGGCCAGCGCTTCATGATCGAGGAAGCAACACTGTGGCAACTTCTCGATGGGGAAGGCAAATTGCACGGCCAGGCGGTTGTCATCCCGCGCACGCGCGACATTTGATCGTGCATACCGAGGGGTACCGGGTGTGTCCGCTTCGCTCCCTGCTCCAGCCATCGAAAATTTGCGATTCAGCCAGCAAATAATTGCGTTTGTTCTGTCCGTCTTCCCCCGATAACCTGCGTATATCCCCAATACCAGCGTTATCCGAGGAAAGACGAGTCATGAAGCTTCTGAAAAACACGTGGTACGCGGCCGCCTGGAGCCGTGACGTCGGGTCCGGGTTCGTCACTCGCGATCTGCTGGGCGAGCCGGTGCTGCTGTATCGCAAGCACGACGGCTCGCCCGTCGCGATGATCGACCGCTGCCCGCATCGTTTTGCTCCGCTGTCGATGGGCAAGCGCGTCGGCGACGGCGTCGAGTGCGGTTATCACGGCCTGCAATTCGATTGCAGCGGCGCGTGCTCGCTGAATCCCCACGGCGACGGCCGCATTCCACCGGCCGCGCGCGTGCGCGCGTTTCCCGCCGCGGACCGGCACGGGCTGATCTGGATCTGGGCGGGCGAGCTGTCGCGCGCCGACCGGAGCCTGATTCCCGATTTCTCGCATCTGCTGTCGCCGCAACTGAAAACCGTCGGCGACCAGATGACGCAAAAAGCGCACTACGAATTGGTCGTCGACAACCTGATGGACCTCTCGCACGTCAACTACCTGCACGCGCCGTATCAGCAGGTCGACGATTTCCTCAAGGCGAAACACGACGTGGTGCAGGACGGCAGTGCGCTGGAAAGCCGCCGCACGATACCGGCCACGCGCGCGCCGCAATCGTTCCGGCCGTTTCTCGACGACCCCGACGCGCCCGTCGAATACTGGCTGAACATTCGCTGGCACGCGCCGGGATGCTGCATGCTGGAGACCGGCGTCGTGCCCGTCGGCAGGCCGCGCGAAATGGGCCTCGTGCGTATCGGCACGCATATCGTCACGCCGATCGGCGCGGCCTCGACGCAATATCTCTACGCGAGTTCGCGCAACTATCGCCTCGACGACGCCGAGGCCGACAACGAGACGACGCGCTGGCAGCAGATGGGCTTTCACGAGCAGGACAAGCCGATGATCGAAGGCGTGCAGACGCGCATGGGCGATCGCGAACTGCTGTCGATGCGGCCGATCCTGCTGGCGACCGACGCCGCCGCGATCCGCGCGCGGCGCCTGCTCGCGGCGATGATCGAAGCCGAAGCGCGCGTCGACGAACCCGCCCCGGCCGCCGTCGCCTGAAGTGCGCGCGGACCACGCTTAAAAAACAAAACAGGCGGGACGCAAAGCGCCCGCTTTACGGAGACAGACATGCAATCAACCGCTTCGCCGGGCGCCGCCGCCTCGCTGATCGACAGCCGGCCGCTCTCGGCCTGCCAGCGCCTGATTCTCGTATTGTGCGGATCAGTGATCTTTCTCGACGGGCTCGACACCCAGTCGATCAGCGTGGCCACCAAGGCCATGGCGCATGCGCTGAACGTGCCGCTGGCGAGCTTCGGCGTGGTGTTCTCGGTGCTGCAGCTCGGCGGCCTGATCGGCACCTTCGTGTTCGGCTACCTCGCCGACCGGGTCGGGCGCCGCCCGCTCGTGATCGTCGCGGCGCTGCTGATCGGCGCGCTCACGCTCGGCACGGCGTCCGTGAACAACTACACGCAACTGCTGATCGTGCGTTTTCTCGGCGGAGTGGGCCTCGGCGGCATCTTTCCATGCGTGCTCGCACTGGGCGCGGAATATGTGCACAGCCGCTCGAAAGGCCTCGCGGTCGCTCTGCTGTTCGCCAACTATTCGCTCGGCGCGGCGGTGGGCGCGATGATCAACGGCTACGTGCTGGCGCATTACGGCTGGCGCGCGGTCTATGTGGTCGGTGGCGTGCTGTCGATTGCCGCGGCGCTCGCGATCATCGCGTGGCTGCCGGAATCGCCACATTTCCTTGCCTCGCGCGGCAAGATGGACAAGCTGCGCGCGGTGTTCCAGCGCCTCTATCCCAACGAGGCGATCGACGTCGAGCCGCTGCGCGTGAGCGCTGGGTCCGAGGCGGCACAAAAGCCCGCGCGCGGCGGCGTGCCGGTGCGGGAGATTTTCAGCGAAGGGCGCACGGGGATCACTTTGCTGCTGCTCGGCATCCTGATGCTCAGCTACGCGACCATCAAGGTGATGACGGTGTGGCTCACACCGCTTCTGCAGACTGCGGGCATTTCGGTGGTGCACACGTCGTACGTGCTCGCGAGCCTCGACATCGGCTCGATGCTCGGACTCGGTGTAGCGGGTTACGTCGTGAGCCGTTTCGGGCCGACGCGCTCGCTGTTGCCGTCGCTGCTGCTGCTCGCGGTCGCCACCGTGGTGGTCGCCTGCGAAGTCACGCGTTTCGGCGTGCTGCTGCCAAGCGGCTTTGTGATTGGCTTCACGGGGGGAATCGGCCAGTCCGCGCCGCTCGCGCTGTTCGCGCTGATCTTTCCGACCCGTGTGCGTTCCACCGCGCTCGGCCTCGGCGGCGCCGCCGGCCAGATCGGCAAGATCGGCTCGCCGATGCTGGTGGGCGCGGTGCTTGCGAACGGCTGGAAACCCGAGACCATTCTCTTCGCCGTCGCTCTGCTGCCGGCAATCGGCGTGCTGCTGATGCTATGCGTAACGCTGTCGCGCCGCCACGCGGTGACGAGCGTGAGCCAGAGCGCCTGACGACTTCACACTCAAAACTCATATGAAAGTAGGCATCGCACGAATCGAAGAAACCGCAGCCGGCATCCGCGTATTCGAACTCGCGCCGCTCGACGGCAAGCCGCTGCCGCCCTATACGGCGGGCGCGCACATCAGCGTGCATCTGCCGGCTGGCCTCGTGCGCCAATATTCGCTATGCGGGCGTCCGGAACAGGACGACGCTTATGTGATCGCAGTGCAGCACGCTGACGGATCGCGCGGCGGTTCGCGCGCGATGCATGCGCTGCGGGTGGGCGACAGCTTGCACGTCGAAGGGCCGCGTAACGACTTTCCGCTCGCGCGCGATGCGCGGCATTCGGTGCTGCTCGCGGGCGGCATCGGCATCACGCCGCTGTTGTGCATGGCCGAGCGGCTCGCGCGGGCCGGCGGTTCGTTCGAGCTGCATTACTGCGTGCGCGAACGCGAGCGCGCGGCCTTTCTCGACCGGCTCGCCGAGCCGCTGCTGAAAGGTCGCTGCACGCTCTATGTCGACGACGCGCCGGCCGACGCGCGGCTCGACTTCGAGCGCGTCATGCGCCGTTACCGCCCCGGCTGGCATCTGTACGTGTGCGGTCCCGCGGGGTTCATGGAGCATGCGCTCTCGACCGCGAAGCAGGCGGGTTGGCCGGATCGCGAACTGCATCGCGAGTACTTCGGCGCGCCCGTCGCCGATACCGCTAGCGACCGTGCGTTCAGCGTGCGGCTCGCGCGCAGCGGGCGGGTGGTGCAGGTGGGCGCCGCGCAAACGGTGGTGCAGGCGCTCGCCGCGCAAGGCGTGCAGATAGCGACGTCGTGTGAACAGGGCGTGTGCGGGACCTGTCTCACGCGCGTGCTGGGCGGGCAACCCGAGCATCGCGATCTGTATCTGACCGACGCCGAGCGTGCCTGCAACGACCAGTTCCTGCCTTGCTGCTCGCGCTCGCGATCGGACGAACTCCTGCTCGACCTGTGAGGCGCGGCATACCCGGATTGCGGCGTGCGGCGCGCGTGAGTACGATGCGTGATGCTTGTCGACGGAGCCTTTCCCTTGAGTACGCAAACGCTGCCTTCGATCAATCATCTGCGCAGCTTCCAGGTGATCGGCCACCATCTGAATCTCGTGCATGCGGCGCGCGAACTGCACCTGAGTCCATCGGCGCTGAGCTATCAACTCGGCGTGCTCGAAGACCGGCTCGGCACGCGGCTCTTCACGCGCACCGGCCGTGGCCTTGCTTTCACGGAGGCGGGGCGGCTGCTGCACGGCGAAGTCGATCAATGCCTGCAGCGGCTGTGGTCGGCATGGCAGCGCGTCGCGGCCAACGAACGCGCGGCGCCGCTGGTCGTGAATTCGCTGCCTACCTTCGCGATGCACTGGCTGCTGCCGAGACTCACGGCCGTGCAGGAACAATTCGCCAACGTGGAGATTCGCGTGTCGATCGCGCCGGTGGATCTCGAACGCGATGCGCTCGATTGCGCGATCGCATACGGCGATGGCCGCTGGCCCGGCGCACAATGCGATTTTCTGCGCGCGGAGTCGCTGGTCGTGGTGTGCTCGCCCGCGGCGATCGCGGCCAACGGTCCGCTGTGCAGCGTCGCCGATCTCGCGCGCTTCACGCTGCTCACCGCAAAGACGCGGCCAGACGACTGGACCTTGTGGGCGGATGCCGCGCGCGATCCGCTGCCCGTCGGCGGCCGGCAATTGCTGCTCGCGTCGCGCATCATGGTGATTCAGGCCGCCTGCGAAAGCCTCGGCGTGGCCGTCGTCGATCCGGCGATGGTGCGGGCCGAGCTGTCGTCCGGGCGGCTCGTGCAAGCGCTGCCGCATACCGCGCGCGGCCAGGGCTCGTACTACCTCGTGTATCCGCTGGACGAGGAATCGCTCGCGCGCGTCGCCGCGTTTCGCACATGGCTGCTCGCCGAGATGGCGCGCGACAACGCCGCGGATATATCCGGCTGAATACTTCGCCGCCGATCGCGCGGCTACATGCGCAACCCCGCGATGTACTTCGCGCGCGGCCGCAGCAGGAAGGCTTGCGCGCGCTGCTCCAGCACATGCGCGACCCAGCCGGCCGTGCGGCTGATGATCCAGAGCGCGGTAGCGGTGCCGTCCGGTAGCCCGATCGCACGCGCCAGCACGACGAGTGCGATCGCCACGCCCGGATGCATCGACAGCCGTTCTTCGGCGAGCGCGAGGAATTCGAGCGTCGGCGCGGTGTCCGGCGTCGCGTTCTCCAGCGCGCGCACCTGTTCGAGAACCAGATTGGCGCGCACGTCGCCCTCCGGATACAGCGGATGGTTGAAGCCGAACAGGCTCGCGCCGACTTCGCGCACGAGTTGCAGGCGG
This sequence comes from Paraburkholderia sp. BL9I2N2, assembly GCF_004339745.1. GTDB lineage: Bacteria > Pseudomonadota > Gammaproteobacteria > Burkholderiales > Burkholderiaceae > Paraburkholderia. Next base: position 177,309 of record NZ_SMGP01000002.1, read on the forward strand.
GCGGCCGGGTCGGAGTGGGACACGTCGCGCAACAACAGCGTTTCCACTTTCTCGGTTGCGGTGCCGGTCGAGAAGCCGACGTGCGAGCCGATCGCCGCCGCGATGCAGTTGTAGAGATCGGCGTTGGTCGACGCCGCGACGCGCGCGGCGAAGGTTGCCGGCGCCAGTTCGTTGTCGGCGAGCACGGTGAGCGCGCCGTTGATCGCGAAGACCGCACCGGGCGTACAGGTGCCGCCCGCCGCGCGCAACAGATAGGCCGCGAGGCTCTCGCCGCGCTCGCGCATCACGAATGCACGCTGGTTGCTCAGAAAGCCGAGGCACCCCGCCATTGTCTGCATGATGAGGCGCGCGGCCTGCACGGCGCTGCCGTCGGAGATTTCGGCCGCGCCGCGCCCTTGCATGCCGAGCGCGAGCGGCACCATGCCGAGCAGATTGGCGATGTCGCTGCCTTCCAGCTTGCCCGCGTAGGCGCCGAACAGCGGCAGCACGGCTTGCGGCGTGTCGAGCGCGCCCCATGCGGTGACGCCGTCCTGCCAGACGCCGGTCATCAGCAACTGCGAGACGGACTCGAACGACGAGCCCGCCTTCGCCATTTCGACGGCCGAGCGGTTGCGATACAGCGGCCCTTGCGCCGTGATGTGCGTGATTGCCGACGCGAGCACCGGCTCGCCCCAGCGCATTGTCGATTCCGCCGCCGCGGCCTTCGGCATGCGTCCGCGCTTGCGGCTGCCCACGCGTTCGACGTCGGCGCGCACGTACAGGCTGCGCCGGCCGTCGTCGTGCGGCGCGGTGCCGATCATTCCACGACTTACGTACGAGTAAAGCGTGGCCGGCTTGATGTTGAGCCGCGCCAGCACTTCCTCGCGTGTCATCAGATCTTTGGTGGTCATGGAATCAATACAATCAATATAAATTCATCGCCAAAGAGTACGCGACGTCCGATTGAAAGTCCACATAGGCGGGGATAAATCAGCGATTGCGCTGCGCCTCGATGCAGCCGAAGATCCTAAACAATTTTATGTTGATTTGAAATATCAATCTTGATTGATAAATCGCCGGCGAGTAATTTTCAATCCTCGATTCCATTCCCGCGACTGTCCGTCTCCGCTTCGGACAGTCGCCTTGAGGAGACCTTCCGATGCATGACCTGAGACGTGAATTTGATCCGGCGCAAGCAAGCTTCGTCGATCAGACGGGCCAGCGCCCCCGCGACAATCACTACTGGGCGCCCGTTATCGTGAGCCGCGAGCAGATCGACGCGGAGGTGGCGCGGCTGGCCGCGTTGCCGAAGCCGCACGACGGCCGCCGTCATTCCCTGATCGTTCATCCGTCCGCGCGCGACGGCTCGCCGGGACTCGCGCCCGGCATTCAGGTGTCGTTGCAGGTGCTGCTGCCCGGCGAAACCACCGAGTCGATGCGCCACAACGCGACCGAAGTGAATTTCTGCATTCGCGGCGGCGGTTCGACGCGCGTGGCGGGCCGCACCATCGCGTTCCGTCAATACGACGTCTGGAATCATCCCGCCTTCGTGGCGTATTCGCATACGAACGACACCAGCGACATCCAGGTGCGGCTCGTCTATTCGAACATCCCATTGCTGCAGCACATGGAGGTGTACGTGCCCGAGTTCGGCGTCGAACTCGAAGTGCCGACTGAAACGGTCACCGCGCATGCGAGCGACGACCCGAAGCGCCGCAATCCGTTCGGCACGTTCGCGATCGGCGACGACGGCGGTCTGCTGATGCCGTACGAAACGCTGATCAATCCGCAAGTGGTCGACTCGCGTCCGCTGCACTTTCCGTGGCAACAGGTGAAGAGCGAACTCGACAAGCTCGAGGCGCTCGGCAGCGAGTACGTCGGCCGGCGGCTGTACATGATGTACAACCCGGTCACGGGCCGCACCAACGGCATCACGCCGAACTTCTTCGCGACCATGACGATCCGCCCGCCGAAGATCGTCGACCGTCCGCATCGCCATGTGTCGTCGGCGATCAATTACTACTTCTCCGGGTCCGGCTACAGCATGGTGGCGGGCAACCGCTACGAGTGGAAAGCCGGCGACCTGATGCTGTCGGCACCGGGCTGGGCCGTGCACAACCACGCGTCGTACGACGATTACGTGTACGAGCTGACCATTCAGGACCAGCCGCTGAACATCTACATGCAATCGCTGCTGTGGCAGGAGAGCCTGAAGGAGCCGCCCGCGCTGCTCGGTACGCAGACGGGTTTTTCGACCAATCGCGCGAACTCCGCCAAGGCCGCATAAGCGGCGCCATCGACAAGGAATCCGAATCATGCGCGATATCTCATGGCTGAAGGGCTCGATCACGCCGATCGTCACGCCGTTCCGCAACCAGGCGGTCGATTACGAAACCTATGCGCGGCTCGTGGACTGGCAGATCGTCAACGGCGGGGACGGCGTGCTCGTCAACGGTACGACGGCCGAACCGAGCCTGCTCACGGTCGCCGAGCGCAACCGTCTGGTCGATGTGGCCGTCGAAGCCGCCGCGGGCCGGGTGCCGGTGCTGGCCGCGACCGGTTCGCAGTCGCATGCCGAAACCGTCGAACTGACACAGCACGCCGACAAGGCCGGTGTCGATGCGATGCTGGTGGTCACGCCGTACTACATCCGTCCGCCGCAACGCGGCCTCGTCGAGTATTACGCGGACATCGGCACGCGCACCGAGCGGCCGTTGCTGATCTATCACATCCCGGGGCGCGCCGCGGTCAGCATGGATCTGGCGACCGTCAAGGCGATTCGGGAACGCGTGCCGAACATGGCCGGTATGAAGCACGCGGTCAACGACATGGGTTTCGTCACGCACATGCTCGACGCGTTCGGGCCCGACTGGCGCGTGTTCGTCGGCCTCGAAGAGTTGAGCTATCCGATGCTCGCGGTCGGCGCGTGCGGTCTGATGAACGCGGTCGGCAATCTCGCGCCGCGCAAGGTCGCCGATCTGGTCGAAGCCGTCGAGCGTGACGACTACGCGGCCGCGCGCAATTTGCACTTCGCGCTGTTCGAGCTGAACCAGTCGGTGTTCTACGACACGAACCCGATCCCCATCAAGTACATGATGAAGCGGATGGGGCTCATTCCCGCCAACGAGCACCGCCTGCCGATGATGCCCGCCACGCGCGAACTCGAAACGCGGCTCGATGGCGTGCTCGATCGCGCCGGGCTGCTCTGAACGTATTGCGACGACCCGAACCACAACGATCCCGGAGACAACGATGAGCGACAGGATCCCACGGTTGGAGATGGCCGCGATGCGGCCCGATCTGGCCGCCTATCTGACGCCGCGCGTCGAGCGGTTGCGCTATCTCGGCGAGCTGTTCAAGTGCGTGGGGCATGCGCCCGACGTGACCCTGCAATTCATGCATTTCACCGATGCGCTCAAACATGCATTGCCCGACCGTCTGACCGAACTCGGCGCACTGACCGTGGCGAGCTACATGGAGAATCGCTATGAGCGCCACCAGCACGAACGGTTGAGTGAAAAGCTCGGTTTTCCGCGCACGTGGATCGCCCAGGTCAACCGGCTCGATCCCGCCGCGGCGACGGAACTGAGCGACGTCGAGGAAGTCGCGCAAACCTACGCGCTCAAGGCGCTTCGTACGCGCGGGCTCGAAGCGCAAGCAGAGTTCGACACGCTCGCGCGCTTGCTGAGCCCCGCTGAAGCGATGGCCTTCGTGATGCTGATCGGCCGCTACGTGACGCATGCGCTGGCCGTCAATACGCTGGGGCTGAAGCCGCCGGTGCCTTCCATTTTCGAGGGCGAGCAATGAACGCGACGAGCACGCCAACGTGGATTTCCGAGCAACAGATCGTTTCGCTGATGGACCTCTCCGGCGCCATCGAAGCGCTCGAAGACGGGCTCGCGCAGCAGGCAAGCGGGGCGGCGCGCAACATGGGCAAGACGCACGTCGCGTGGGGGCACAACAATCTGCACGCGATCGGCGCGGCGTTCGAGCAGGCGGGGATCGTCGGCACCAAGACGTGGGCGCATACGGAGGGCGGCGCGTGTCCGCTGCTGATTCTGTTCGATAGCGGCAATGGCCAACTGCGGGCGATTCTGGAGGCGTTCGCGCTCGGCCAGATGCGTACCGGAGGCATTTCCGGCGTCGCGACGAAGTGGCTCGCGCGGCCCGATGCGCAGGTGTTCGCGCTGATCGGGACCGGCAAGCAGGCGCTCGCGCAACTCGCGGCGGTGGCCGCGGTGCGACCGCTGAAGCTGGTGCGCGTGTACAGTCCGACGCCCGCCAAGCGCCGCGCGTTTGTCGAGCAGGCGCGCGGCAGGTTCGACATCGAAATCGTCGAAGCGACTTCAGTGGAAGCGGCGGTCCGCGATGCGCCGATCGTCACGACCGTGACCCGCGCCACCAAAGCGTTTCTGCCGGCTACGGCGCTGGCATACGGCACGCACGTGAATGCGGTGGGCGCGATCACGGAAGAACGAATCGAACTCGCCGACGATGTGTTCGCCCGCTGCACGCGCGCCGTGGTCGACGACCTCGGCGCGGCAAAGCGGCTGTCGACGGAGTTCGCCCGCGCATACGGCGCGCGGGATGGCTGGAGCCAGGTGACGCCGCTTTGCGACGTGGTCGCGCGACGTCTCGCGCGGACGGCGTCGGACGATATCACGGTGTTCAAGGCGATGGGCATGGGCGTGTCGGACCTTGCGCTCGGTCTGCGTCTGTACGCGCTCGCGAGTCAGGCTGGACTCGGCGCGCCGCTGCCGCAGCCGCGCCGCGAGCCGCCGCGGCTGGACTGACGACGCTTCGATCCCGGCAGGATCGCGCGTGTCGTGTAGTGCGGTCTTGTCGGCAGTCGGATTGCTACGTCCCGGCAAGCAGATTCGGAATCCGAACCAATAAACATCAATACAATAACCCTGGAGACACAAACGTGAAGAAACGCCACGCCCTCGCGGCGTTCGCCGTGTCATGCACCGCCGTCCCGGCCGCGCATGCGCAAAGTTCGGTGACGCTCTACGGCATCGCCGACGTCGGTCTCGAAGTCGTCAATCATGTGCCCGGACCCAACGGCACCTCCGGCACCGCCGTGCGCATGGAGTCCGGCAGCCTCGCCGGTTCGCGTTGGGGCTTGCGCGGCCAGGAAGACCTGGGCGGCGGACTCAAGGCCGTGTTCGACCTGGAGAATGGTTTCTCGATCAACAACGGCGCGCTCGGGCAGGGTGGCCGGATGTTCGGCCGCAAGGCGTACGTCGGCTTGAGCACACCGTACGGCGAGGTGACGCTCGGCCGTCAGTACAATCTTCTCTACGAACTGATGTACGTGTACGATCCGCTCAACTTCAATCCGAGCTATTCGGCGCAGGGTTACGATCCGACGCTGGTAGGCCGCGCGGACAATGCTGTGCGCTATCTGGCGAGGTTTTCGGGTGTGACGTTCGCCGCGTTGTACAGCACGGGCTTCGATTCGACGATTCCTAACGGCGCGCAAGTGCCCGGCCACTCGAAGGTCGGTCGCGAATATAGCTTTGCGCTGCAATACGCGGGCGGCCCCGCCAATGTCGGGGTCGCGTACGACCAGATGCAGGGCACCTCGATCGCTACGCAAGACGCCACGCAGATGCGCGTGGTGGGCGGCGGCTCGTACGCGTTCGGGCCGGTGAAGGCGTATGTCGGCACGCGCTGGCTGAACATCCGCAACAGCACGGCGCTGCAAAGCTCGCTGCTGTACTGGCTGGGCGCCACGTGGCAGGCGAGCGCGCCGCTTACGCTGTCGCTCGGCGGCTATCAGGAGCGCATTCGCGGCAGCGGGCAGAAGACATCGAGCGGCGTGCTGCTCGCCGACTATTTTCTGTCCAAGAGCACCGACCTCTACGCGGAGGTCTCATATGTCAGCAATTCCAATGGCCTGAACATCGGCGTGCGCGCGATCGGCGACGTGACAACGGGCAGCAACCAGACCGGCGCGATGGTCGGCATCAAACACAGTTTCTGAGAGCGGAGAAGATCATGGCTCAACTTAAAGTGTCGATGCCGGCCAGCCGCATCGATGTTCGGCAGGAACTGGAGGAGGCGCGCCTCGGCCGCTTCCACATTCGTCTGGGTATCCTGATCTCGCTGATCCTGTTGTTCGACGGCTACGATCTGTACAACTCGGCGTATATCGTTCACTACGTCACCGGACCGTGGGGCCTGTCGCCGGTGCGTATCGGCGTGATGCTGTCGAGCGGGCTTGCCGGGTTCGCCGCCGGGTCGGCCGTCAGCGGGCTGCTCGGCGACCGCTTCGGGCGCCGCAAGATCCTGCTGCTCGGCTGCTGGGGCTCCGGTGTGATGAGTCTCGCGATCGCGCTGTTCGCGCACAATCTCGCGTCGTACATCGCACTGCGTGTGACGATGGGGCTGGCACTCGGCCTGCTGATGCCGCTCGCCGTCACCTATATCAACGAGATCGCGCCGACACGCTCGTCCAACGTCTTCACGATCGTGTTCTTCTCGCTCGGGTGGGTGAGCGGATCGTCGTCTGCGGGGCTGATCGCGGCCTGGCTCACGCCGCATTACGGATGGCAGAGCCTTTACTACGTCGGCGGCATTGCGCTGGTGTTCGCGATGGCGATCCAGCTATGGCTGCCGGAGTCGCCGCGCTTTCTCGCCAATCGCGGCCGGTGGGACGAGTTGAAGCCGCTGCTCTACAGGTTGCGCCCGGAACGCGCCGCGGCGTACGACATGGGCGAGTTCGCCGCGGGCGGCACGCTTTCGCACAAGAGTCCGCTCGGTCGGCTGCTGGCCCAGGATTACCGGCTGCGTACCTTGAGTTTCTGGGCCGCCGGCGCGTTGAGCCTGTTCGCCGCTTACGGTCTGTCGGGCTGGCTGCCGACCATCATGCTCAAGCGCGGCGAGAATCTGTCTTCGAGCTTCGCCTACGGCTCGCTGTTCGCCGGCATGGCGGTGGCGGGCGGACTGATTGCCGGGTTCGCCGCCGACCGCGTCGGCGACCGCCGCAAGGTCCTCGCGCTATCGTATCTGCTTGGCGCCGCGATGGTCGCGCTGCTGGCCTGGGCGACCGACCGCACGACCACGCTGCTTGCCGTGGCCGGCGCGGGCGCCTTCGTGGTCGGCTCGCAGATGGTGTTGAACAACCTCGTCGCGTCGGCGTATCCGACCGAAATGCGCGGCACGGGCGTCGGCGTATTCCTCGGACTATCACGCGTCGGCGCGATGTTCGGACCGGCCGTGGCCGGCCTCCTGCAGCAGTGGTCGGGCGGTCCCGGCATCATGTTCGTCGCGATCGGCGCGGCCGTGCTGATGACGGCGACCCTGGTGCTGACCGTCGGTCCGTCGCAACCGCATGCGGTCGTGACCAACGCCCATTGAAATTTTCGCTTCTACGAGAACCGTTATGTCAAGACTGTCCTTAAGCCTCGCCGTCAGTGATTACGACCATGTGCACGATCTGGTCTCCGGGCGCGTGCAGCCCGAAGGCATCGAACTGCTGCCCTCGGTCCTGAACGTCGAGGAGATTTTTTATCGCACCACGCATTTCCAGGAGTGGGACATCTCGGAGATGTCGTTCGGCAAATACTCGTCGTTGCGTTCGCAAGGCGACGATCGCCTCGTCGGCTTGCCGGTGTTTCCGTCGCGTTCGTTCCGGCAGTCGTCGCTCTACGTGCGCCGTGGCGGCGCAGTGCGACGTCCGGAGGATTTGCGCGGCAAACGCGTCGGCATTCCCGAGTGGGCGCAAACCGCGGCGATCTATTCGCGCGGCTGGATCGAACATTCGCTGGGTATTCCGCTGTCCGGGATCGAATGGGTGCAGGGCGGCGTGAACCAGGCGGGACGTAAGGAAAAGGTCGACGTGCGAGTGCCGGAAGGCGTGTCGTATCGATCGGAGCCCGGGCATTCGTTGACGTCGCTACTGCTCGACGGCAAGATCGATGCGGTCATGAGCGCGCGTCCGCCCGAGCCGGATAGCGGCCGCGCGGACGAGATCGTGCGGCTTTACCCCGAATTCGTCGATGCGGAGCGCGCGTACTACGAGGCGACGCGGATCTTCCCGATCATGCATCTGATCGTGCTGCGCCGCGAGACTTTCGAAAAACACCGCTGGATTGCCGGCAATCTGCTGAAGGCCTTCGAGGAAGCGAAGCGCAACAGCCTGTACCGGCTGAGCGATATCACCTGCTCGCATTTTCCGCTGCCGTGGATGCCGTCGCGTGTCGCCGAAGCGCAAGCGTTGTTTGGCTCGGACATCTGGCCATATGGGCTCGAGCCTAACCGCACGACGCTCGAAGCGTTCCTCAAGTTCGGCTACGAGCAGGGCGTGTGCCATCGGCTGCTGAAGCCGGAGGAATTGTTTCCCGCTGAAACGCTCAGTGCGGTGCGCGTATGAACACGAAGCGCGGCAGGCAGGCGTGCCGCGACAAGAACCGGTGCGGCCGATGATCACCCTGCGCAAGACGGGTAGCTTCTTCGTCGGCGGGCGGAGTGTGAGCGTGAGCGGCCGCAAGCCGTATCGGGTCACGCTCTCTTCGACATCGACGCGCGACTATGATCCGAACGGCACTTACTGGATCGAGGCGGCCTACGTGCAGTACTTCCTGCAGGCCACGCCGCGCTATCCGGTGCCGCTCGTGCTGATGCATGGCGGCGGTCTGACGGGCGCGATGTGGGAAGACACGCCCGACGGCAGGCCCGGCTGGCTCCAGCGGCTGCTGGAAGAGGGCGTGTCGGTGTACGTGGTGGATAACGTCGAACGCGGACGCGCGGGCTTCTGCGCACTCGACAATGTCTGGCCCGACCAGCCGTTGTCGCGCAGCGATGAGGAGTCCGCGAAGATCTACCGCTTCGGCTACGCTGGCCACCGTTTCCCGCTCGGCGCGCTGCGCGGTCTGTCAGCGCAAACGGTGCCGCGTTGGCCTGGCACGATGGCGCTGCAACGGCAGGCGCTGATCGATGTAGTGGCACGCGTTGGCCCGTGCGTGCTGCTCGGCTTTAGCCAGGGTGGCGGATTCGTGTTCGACGCGGCCGATGCGGCGCGCGACCTGGTGCGCGCATGCATCGCGCTGGAACCGCACGGCGTGCCCGCGTCGTTCGATGCCGGTTTGCCGGGCACGCCGGCGCTCGTCGTGTTCGGCGACTTCATCGAAGAAGACGAAGCGTGGCGTGCCCATTCTGCTCGCGCGAACGCCTCGATGGCTGCGTGGAATGCAGCGGGCGGACGAGGCGAACGCATTGATCTGCCGATGCTCGGCATGCGCGGCAACACGCACATGATGATGATGGACACCAACAGCGACGACGTGTTTCGGATCGTGCTCGACTGGCTCGACGGTTGTGCGGGGATGCGTGTGCCTGGCTGATCGCGACAGGTCGTTATACCAGGGCCGCCCGTCAACCGATCTTCATCGGCAGGAGCACCATCCGTTTGCCTTGCGACTGTAGGCGCTTCCGGATCTCGGCCGGAGTTCGATTGTGCAGCCATGCCGACAGGTTGACCCGACTGAAGGCGAGCTTGCTGGCGAAGCACACACTGTTCGGAAACTCGTCCATGGTGGCTTCGGTAAGTCGCACAAGTCCGTCCATCGGACGCGTGACGAACTCGATCCGGCAATCGGCGGCATACCCCTGATAGCGGCTCTGGGCCATATAGTACGCAAGCGATGACGACATCTCTTGCCGCAAATGCTCGATATGCTTCGCGTCTTCCCAGCTTTGGGCGTCCACTTCGCCGACTGTCAGGACGATCATGTTATCGAACCGCCCCGGAAACATGCGCGCAACGCAAAGCAACGCGTGCATGCTTGTACCGCGATGCCGGTCGACAAGCACGATCGCGGTTGACCGGGATGGGTCCGGCCTGAGCGCCGTGTCGCCATCGCCATCGACCTTGGGCGCCGCGCCGGCAAACAGGGCGTCTTCCTTCGCCAACTGCATGGAGATTTCCCTGTAGTGACGCCTGACGAGAAAACACAGCGCGATCACTACGCCTGTCACCAGCACGGTCAGCCAGCCGCCCGCCGTGAACTTTTCGACGAGCGTCACGGCGAGCACCGTGACCGTCGTCGATAAACCGAGGACCGCCAGCGCAAAGGGCCGCAACCAGCCTCCGCGGTCGCGGCGGCTCCACCGGTAGATGCACAGGCCGAGGAACGACAGGCTGAAGGTCAGGAATACGTTGATGCTGTACAGCACCACGAGCGTGGTCACATCACCGTGCGTCCATAGCAGGATCGCGAGATTCGCAACGCCGATGACGACGACGCCGTTCCGTCGTACCAGCCGCGTCGACAGTTGGCGGAAATAACGCGGCATCCATGAGTCCGCTGCCATGTTCGACAAGACCGTTGGTCCGTCGAGGAATCCCGCTTGCGCACCGACGAGCAGCAACCCTGCCTCTAACGCAAGCACCACAGCCAGCAGGGCGTGGCGTGCGAGCGACGAGCCCATCCCGAGATGATCGATCACGCTGCCAAACACGACAGCGTTGAGCGTTTTGCCCTCGACCGGCCTGGCGTGCCAAAGCATGTAAAGCATGATGATGCCTCCCGCCGTGAAAGCGAGCGACGCCGCCATGGAAAACATGGTCCACTTGCCATTGCGCACGCGCGGCTCGACGATCATGTTGACGTTGTTCGACACGGCTTCAAGGCCGGTATAGGTGCCGGCTCCCAGCGAGAACGCTCGCATCAGCAACGCCGCGACCACGAGCGGGCCGAATGCATGCGACATGCCGCGCGCCTCGCCCACGGCGGCCGGCACGATAGCCGTCAGTTGACCGCTGTGGACTGCCACGCCATATACGATCAGCGCCGCATGTATCACGACGAAGCCAAGGAAAACCGGCAGCAGCACGAGGATCGACTGCTTCATGCCGCGCAAGTTAAGGCAGCTCATCAACACGATCAGGCCTAGCTCCGTGACGAGCCTGAACGCCTGTGCGGTCGCCGGCAACAGACTGAATAGGGCTTCGACACCGCTCGCAATGGACGTCGCGACGGTCAGCACATAGTCGACCAGCAGCGCCGCACCGGACACGACGCCACAGCGCGGGCCGAGCAGTTCGGTCGCGACGCGATAACCGCCGCCACCGGCGGGAAACAATTCGATGATCTGGCTGTAACCGAACGAGACGATGAAGACGGTGGCCGCCGTCGCCGCTGCGAGAAAGAGAGCGAGCGGCATGTGCTGTCCGAGCGCGAGAAACGCCTCTTCGGGACCATAGCAGGCTGAGGACAGTCCATCGGCGCCGAGACCGATCAATGCGAACAGCGGCGTAATCGCGATAGCCTGGCGTGTGCGCGGGTCGAGCGGATCCAGCGCCTCGCCGGCAATCAGCTTCTTTATTTTCCGGAAGGCGGTCACGGCGGACGGGTTACCGTATGAGCGTCCGGGGATAAATCACGTCTTCAAAACGGACGATTTGAACGGCGTTGTTTTTAGTCATTTCTGGATATGCGGCCGCGTAAAGCAGGTTCCACCCGACAGGTACAAGGGAATCTGTCATGCTCGGTGGGAGTGCAGAGGATACTTCTGGCGAGATATATTCGTTATAAAATTTCCGCGAATAGAATTAAAACCCCGTATCTGCCCATCTGAATCCACAGCGACATCTGCCGAGCAATCTCAACGTTCTGCTGGATGAACTTTAAGCCTGCGCCGCGGGCGAATTCTGAGGTTCGAGACTTTCCCCGCCGATCCGGCACTTTCAATCAACACTAAAGCCATATAAATCAAAGGCATACGTCTGTTCGCCAACCGTCGATCATTTGGCATGGGCCTTGCGTTAGTGGATGCATAGGCGTTCAACGCCATCAAGGCGTCCGTTCAGGGCGCGATTACGGAGACGACACCCATGATTCGATTGATCGCCCTTTGCGCAAACGCGCGGCGCTAGCGCACCGCAAATCACATTTTCCGGTGCCGTGCGCGACATAGTGAGTCATATCGGCCAGCACGATGACTCACCAACACCGCTTCCAAAGGCACCCGCACAAATCGTTCTCACCACCTTCTCCGTAGTGGAGCGCGGGTCAAGACAGACGGAGCCTGTCTTGAGCCATCGTCGGATGTACGAGCTCCGGCTTCTTGCCCGCGCTGCTGCGACATGGCCAACACCGGATCGACGACCTTGGGCGCCACCGCCTTCTCGTGCAGATCCTTGATGAAGGCCTCGCTTATCGCAATGACCTTCGCCGATGCTCGCGGATCGAAAAGCGCGTGATCGAGCTCGTCATAAACAACCGCCTTGACATTCGAAAAGCGCGCCAGCTTCTTTCCGCGTTTGCCGAAATGCGCGTTGAACTGCTCCATCCCTTCGTCGCCTGAACCGTAGATGAAGAGAGTCTGCACGCCTTTGCGTTCGAGCGCATGAACGACGCTATGCGGGTCCGTAGCGGCTTCGGCCGCGCCGGCGCCGTTGCCGGTCACGCCCAGCGTATGCGAACGCAGGCGCGCGATCAGGTTCGAAGCGACGGCCTGCGCGATGGGCCGGAACTTGCGCTTTCCGCTCAGGACGAGCCACCACTTGGACGGCTTGAATATCGCAGGCCCGACACGCTTCATCGAGTTGCGCTGCTCCTCCTCCAGCTCCGCCATCGACATGCCTGGGGGTATGTAAAAGCGCGCGATATTGACCGCGATGACGGCCGTGAGCGTCGGCTCCACGAGCGATGCGTGCAAGGCGCTGTAGGCGCCCGAGCAGATCCCGAACGAGATGACCGTGTGATAGCCCTTGCGCTTGAGCCAGGCGGCTGCCGTCGCGACATCCTCGATGGTTGTGGATGCATGGATCGATGGAACCAGATCGAGCGGCCCTTGTGCGGTGCGCGGCGGACTGTCGCCGATGCCGCGCGCATCGATACGCATGGATGCGATGCCGCGCCGAGCCATTTCACGCGCGATGCGAACCGACAGCCGGCTATCGCCGTGATGTACGCTGCCGGCGGTATTGGTGATCAGCATGACGGGCCCGAACGCGAGCCTGCCGCGCGGTTCGCACAGGATGCCGAACAGGCCGTTGGCGCCGAAGATGACCGGGCGCTCGCGGGCTTCGGGCGTTTCGATGATCGCTTCGTCGTCGAGTGATACGCTCGGCCGTGCGCCTTTGTTCCCCGACCTTTGGACGCGCGTGCCCGGGGTGCCGTCCACGATCCACTGCACGGCCCGGTCAAACGAGCGAGCCGGCACGACCGACGACTTCGTCTCATCCACATATTCGAAGTAGCCTTCCAGCATGCTCGTTTCGACCTCGACGCCGCGTCCGCGCAGCGTCGAACACAGTGCGGCGCTAGCGCGGAAACGTGCATCGAGCACGAGAACGCGTGCGGGCAACGAAGCGTGTTCGTCCATTGACTTCGAGAGATCGAGCGCTTCCAGTTCACCGCAAAGCCGGTCGCTGTAAACCTGTCCGAGCACGTTAAACGGCCTGTCGCGCTGCGCGGCGCGCAAGGGCGGGACGAGATTGTCGAGCCAGACCTTGCGCACGGCCGCCAGTTCGCGCAGATAGGCGCGCCCGCGCGTGACAGGCGCGAGCAACACGAGCGAGTCGGCCGCGCATCGCCGCGACGCCAATGCGGCCACGGCCGCACCGAAACGCAAACCGCAGAGCGTCACGCTCGTCACACCGGTTTGTTCCTTGAGCCGCTCGACGGCCGCTACGGTATCGGACACGAAGGCATCGAGGTGATGGGCATTGCCGTCGACGCCTACGGAGTCTCCCGTTGCCAGATAGTCGAAGCGCAGCACGGGAATGCCGTACGCGGACAGCTCTTCGGCCAGGTAACGGATGCCCTTGTGGCACCACGGCTCTTCATGGCCAAAAGGACTGCAGAGCACCACGCCATGTGTGCCATGCCCAGGATGAAGCCATCCAAAGCGTCCACCGAATGCGATCGGCCTCATGGGTTACCTCGACCGGCTTGGTTATCGTCGCATGTTATGGCCGGGTGGCAAAGAGCGGATGTTGCAGCCTCTTTTGCAACTTCGCCGCGCAATGTTCTTGTCTCGTAGCGCATGAGTGTCGAGCCTCTTTTTTGTTTTGAGCATTTCGATCGATTGGATCGCTCTTTAGAAATGAGTTCGGTGCGCTAAACAACACTGCAGAAGCAGGGAACGAAGTTGACCTGGACAGAGGGCATTGATGAGATCGCGCTGCAAGCAGTTGCCACCGTGTCGCGCCAAAGCTCCACGGTGGATGGAAAGGTTGTATTTTCAACGAGTGCTCGGGGACGCGGCCGGGGACTACGCATATCTCTTTCAAAGAGTCGATTGAGGTTTTACCCGTAACCGGCGCGCTTTGTCGTGATGCCAGGCGGACTGTGGGAGTGCGCACATAGCATTGTTGACTGGCGCAGTAATCTGTATGCGAGGGAGCGGGGCTCATCGTCAAGTACGGGGCATTGTTGGAATGCGACTGTTCGCCGGTGCCAGCCGGACGACAGCTAAATACGCTATGACGCGTTGTTCCAATACGGGTGCGCGGACGAATCGCGAGAACTTCTTCAGGGGAGGCGTGCGCATGTACGCGCGCGAACCTTTGTTTCACAACATATCGGAGCGAGTCGCTCAGACACGCATGTCGCGCTTTGGCGCGGCGCTCGAGGTCTTCACACCGGCGAGCGTTTTGCGCGCTTCTTCCCAACCTCGAGTTGAATTACGCGCAAAGCCTTCTGGGTCGTGAGACCGCGCCGGAGGAGTCATCGGCGTTGACCGCTATAGCGGCTCGTCGCCGATGAGCGCGCGACCGTGTTCAGCATGAGTTCGGAATATCCGAGCATGAGCGAGGACGCGGGAGTCGAACGCGGCGAACAGTTCGCACTCGATGCGCTGTGCTCACACATCAAGCGGCCGCAGTTCCAATCGATTTCTGGCTGCATTCGTGCCGGACGTGATCGCGGATCTTCCCCCGGCTGGGCCTGATGGTGAAGAACGTCGACGGCGCACATACCAGTCTCGTCGTCGAGCCTCGCGACGGTTGCGAATATGCTCGCGCGCAGACTGACCGGCGCTTGCCGAGAATTTCGAGAGCAGTGTGAGTCGCCGCGCTTCCCATGCGCCTGGAACCCAGGAGTTTCAGGCGCAATCTCTCTTCAATTATTTTCTTTCAACCGAATTACTCATACGGTTAAAATCAGATTTAACTGACACAATGTGCGCACCTGATTATTCTTCATACGTTTAAAATCAACATCCAAAATCATCGGTATTGACATCCATACAAATGGGGATGTTCAGGAAATTTGTTCCGTGTTTGGTAAAAAGTATGATGATATGACGTACATGTTGTAACAAGTGTGACGTAGAACTGACTTTGGTAATCTGATACGATTGTTAAAAGACGGTAATATTTTACCGTCTAGCTATTCTTCTGCTCTCATCGGCGCTTTGCGTCATCGAAATGCAGGTCTGGCGATACCTTCCGGAAGACCCTGCTTTACCAATCCTGAAGTTCTTTGCTTTAAGCGGAGATCTCTTCGGGAATTCGCTCGCACCTTCGCGTATTCGCATCGCCGAATACGCGGGGCAGTGCGTATGTAAGCGTTCGGGCTTTTTGCGCCCGTTATCTCGCTTAATTTCCCTTTAAACGCCTGTGCGGTCGAGGTCGTCTGCTTGGGTTTTGGCTTTTCGATCGCGCCGGCATAGTTGGAACGACTTGAATGATTAAGAATACACCAGCTGCAACACTCTCAGTTTCTGACACTCAACTCGCGGTCCGTCGTAAATTTCTGACATCGTTATTGGCCGGCAGCGGTGCACTTGTGCTCGCCGCATGCGGCGGCGGCAGCGATCCCGCCAATGTCGACGCGGTAGCGAACAGAGGCCGGCACGGCGGCGGTGCCTCGAATCCGCGCGGCGCCAGTTCCCCGAGCGGCGCCAGTTCCCCGGCCGGCGCGAGCACGCCGGCTGCGCCGAGCACGCCAGCTAGCACGCCGTCAAACACCGATGGCGTTCTTCTCGACACGTCTTTCGGCGTAAAGGGCGATGGAACGACCAACGATCGCGCCGCGCTTCAGCGCGCAATCGACGGCTCCGTCGGGCAGATTCTGCTGATTACCGGAAAGAGCCGGATCGATTCGGCCGGTCTCGATCTGCGCACCAATAGCCATGTGCGATTTGCAAGCGGCGCTTCGATCAAGTTGCTCCCGCATAATACCGACACTTATGAAATTCTTCGATTGGCGGACGTAAGCAACGTCACGCTCGAAAGCCCGTATCTCGACGGCAGCAAGGAATTGAATTCGGCGAAGTCGGGTGAATGGGGAATGGGGATTTCGATTAATGGCGCGACGAATTGCACCATTACGTCCCCGACCACGATTAATTGCTGGGGCGACGGAATTTATATCAATAATAGCGATAGGCAGAGTAGTTCCTACAGCAAAAACATTACGGTCAATTCTCACCATGCGACCGGATGCCGTCGCCAGGGTGTATCGATTATTAGTGGTAGCGGGATTACGTTCAATACTCCGCTTTGGGAAAATATCGGAGGAACGCAACCCGGATGCGGTCTTGATATCGAACCGAACGATAATACCGCCGTGTTTGAAAACATTCGCATCGTCAGCCCGACGACGAATAATTGCGCCGGTGGCGGGATTCTCATTTATTTCGGTTTCTTGCCGGGGCCGGTTAACAAGACGGTCAGCATCAGCATTACCGGTCATACGGATACGGGCAGTCCCGGCGGCTCGTTCAACGTCCAAGGCCTTCATCTGAACGGCTACGTCGTGAACGGATCGATTACCAGCGCCAATCCGGTCTGGAAACGCGCGATGAGCCTGGAAGACTGGGACAAGGGCGGCCCGACGGTGACGGTCACCAACGCGCGCATCGGGTGATGTGAGTGTTAGTCGGTGGCGCGATGCCGCAATGGATCGCGCCCCGGCTGTTTAATCGTCTGGGGGAACATTCTCCAGAGGAAAATGGCGATAGAAGTTAAAAATCTGCGACGCTCCAGTTTGCCGGAATCATAGAAAAGCCTTCTTGTCGGAAGAAATTCTTTGAGCAATTTCTCATCCGACGATCGATTCATATGTTTGGCGCGCAAGAGCTAAGTTGAATGCCCTATACCTCAGTTGAATCCGCCAATCTGTTCGGCTAAATCCGCCAATCAAATAAAAAAACGCAGCATTCTGGCGTTAATGGGCGAAGTCTGTGAAAAATCTCACAATACTATTTCCGCTTTATAGCTTCGCCGTATGGGTCCTCCGCGTTATTCAGTGCAACTTGGCGGCTTAGCTTTCCGTTCAAGGAACTGACACCGCGGCGCTTCGTGAGTGGACTTGGTAATGGGCGAGCGCCTTAAGGCGAAGGGCGTCACACTGACCAGCCACTTCGCCGAAGACCGCGTCGCAGTCTGCGGCACCTTATCGGTCACGATGCCGGCTTCGATGCATCGCCACATCGAACTCGGAAATTCGCCTGGCATTGCCTTGACTTAGCGTAGCGTAGCCGAGACGAGCAGAGAACTGGGCATTCCCACATCCTGAAACCAGGCGGATCAGACATCGTGGTACTTCGCGTTTCGAGAACGCACAAACAGGCGAGTTGGACGACGCCGGGTATGTCGGGCAAGAGCGCAGGCACGCAGCTAGCCGGGCGATGATGTCCCGCTACTGGCAATTCGAAATTCCGCGCGGCGTCAGCAAGCCTTCATGCCCGATGCGTCCCATTTTCGGACAAGCCGCCGATCCCCACCCACACCAAGCGTCCGATTTTGCGACAGTGCTCCAGCACGCGAGCCATCTGGTCGCTGCGGATAACACCGCTTCCCATGCTCACGCGCCTTCTTAGGGTGGCGTGATCGCTTCCTTCTCCTTTGGCATGGACATTGCCTAGTCTGTGTCGGCCCCGCGCAAAAGCGCCGCTCGTATGGTTGGTGCATTTGCCGGCCATACATAAACGGAGGAGACAAAAGTGAAAGCTGCCGTGCTGCATCAGTACGACGAGTCGCTGACTCGCGAAGAATTCGTGCGCTACGAAGATGTCGACGATCCGAAGATCGAGCGACCCACTGATGTCATCGTCCGGATTGGCGGCGCCGGTGTGTGCCGCACCGATCTGCACGTCGTGGAAGGCATCTGGCGCAGCAAGGTCGATGTCGCGTTGCCCTACATCATGGGCCACGAAAACGCCGGCTGGGTCGAAGAGGTGGGTCGCGGTGTGGAGAGTGTCAAGGTGGGCGACCCGGTCATCTGCCATCCCCTCGTGACGAGCGGACATTGCCTCGCCTGCCGGCGTGGCGACGATATGCACGCCACGGAGAGCCGGTTTCCCGGCATCAATGCCAACGGCGGCTACGCGCAATATCTGCTGACGGGCGAACGCTCGCTGATTCAGTTGCCGAAATCGCTCGCACCGAAGGACGTCGCACCGTATACCGACGCCGGCTTGACCGCGTACCGCGCTGCGAAAAAAGCGTCGCGCCATTTGCTCCCTGGTCAATTTGCCGTCGTGATCGGCGCCGGTGGCCTGGGGCACATCGGCATTCAGGTTTTGAACGCGCTTTGCGCGGCTGAAATCATCGTAGTCGACCGCTCCGAGGTCGCGCTGCAGCTTGCGAAGGATTGCGGCGCGCATCACACGGTCAAGGGCGACGGTGATGAAGTGGAGCGCGTACTCGAACTGACGGGCGGCAACGGCGCCGAAGCGGTAATCGATTTTGTCGGCGAAGGCGACGCCATCGCGAAGGGCCTCGCCATGACGCGCAACGCGGGCTTCTATTACATCGTTGGCTATGGCGGAAAGATCGAGTTGCCGACCATCGACATGATCACCAGCGAGAAGACGATCGTCGGCAACCTGGTCGGCACGTATCCCGAACTCGTCGAACTGATGGCGCTCGCCGACCGTGGCCTCGTCCATCTGTCAACCCGTGAATACCGTCTGAGCGAGGCGAACCAGGCGCTCAAGGATCTGCACCACGGCAAGGTCAAAGGCCGGGCGGTGTTGATTCCGTAGTCGCCTCGACGGGGCACCTCAACGTGGAGATTGCCGTGACTGTGGAGCGTGACGCAGCCTCGCTTTTCGAGCGCATGCGTCTGGTTATTGCACTGACCGAAGTCAATTCCCACCACTTGCGCGGAGAAAGCAGACGCGCGGGCGCGGAGATCGAACTGGCGTGCGCACTCGCTTGCGAGCAGCGCGACGGTGTGTCGCCAGAAGGAACGTCGCATATCGAGCAATTGCGCGAGCGCCTCGGCGAGGCCGAAAGCGCGTTGCGGGCGATCGAATCCGAGCGGGAGCGGCTTGCGAACGAGCTGGCTCAACTGGACAGTCGAGCGTCGTCTGAGACACAAGGGGGCTGGCAATGAATCGGATTCCGGTTACGGTGCTCACCGGCTTTCTCGGCGCTGGCAAAACCACGCTGCTCAATCGCATTCTGCGCGAGCAGCACGGCCGGCGCTATGCGGTGATCGTCAACGAGTTCGGCGCGATCGGCATTGACGGTGGTCTCGTCGTCGGCGCAGAAGACGAGGTCATCGAATTGAACAACGGCTGTGTCTGTTGCAAGGTGCGCGGTGATCTGATTCGCGTGGTGGCGGCGCTGGTCAAGCGCAAGGACGGCTTTGACGGGATCCTGATCGAAACCTCCGGTCTGGCTGACCCCGCGCCGGTGGTGCAAACCTTCTTTATCGATGATGAGATCCGGCAGCGCACGCGGCTCGACAGCGTAATCTGCGTGGCCGATGCCGCGCATTTGCAGGCGCGCCTCGCAGACAGCCGCGAGGCCGCGGAGCAACTCGCGCAGGCCGACATCGTACTGATCAACAAGATCGACCTCGTCGATCCGGCCGGTCTCGCTTCGGTTCAGGACGCCGTGCGGCGCATCAACCCGACCGTGGAATGGCGGACCAGTGTGCGCTGCGAAATACCGCTTGCCGCGCTGCTCGATCGCGGCGCGTTCGATCTCAAGCGCATGGCGCTCGCCACATCGGCGGGTGAGGGCGTTGAATCATCACGCGGCGAGCGGACTTACCACTACGTGCCGCTTCGTGCAGGCGCCCCCGTCAAACAGGGTCGCCATAGTCACGGCATCGACAGCGTATCGCTGCGTGTCGAGCGCCCGCTCGAACGCACGCGCTTCCTCTCCTGGCTGCAGCAGTTGGTGGTCGAGCAAGGCCAGAACCTGTTGCGTGCAAAAGGGATTGTCGACCTCGCCGGATCGGAGCGTCGCTTCGTGTTTCAGGGCGTGCACATGACGATGGATACGGATTTCGACCGGCCCTGGCGAGCCGGCGAACACCGTGACAGCCGCCTCGTGTTTATCGGCCGCAATCTCGACCGGCGCGAGTTGCGGGAGAGCATCCGGTACTGCGAGATCGACTCATGAACGCGCCTCCCGTTCTGATCGAACTGCTTGGGGCGTGTTGGGTTACCGACGCGTCCGTCGTCGAAGTCGTGTGGGACGCGGCGGGGCAATCCGCTGAATTCGCCCTCGGTGACGGCACGCTTGCGCTCGCCACGGGTGTCTGGGACGGCGGCCCTCGACTCAAACCACGCGAGAGCGGCGGCGTCGAGGTCGTGCAGGCGCAGGCACCACCAGCGCCGCTCGCGCGCTTCAGCGTGCATGAGGGCACGTGCCTGGCCCTTGCCGCCGACCCTGCGGGCGGCTTCTTGAGCGGTGGTGATGATGGCCGCCTCGTTCATTTGCGGCTCGATGGCACGAGCGAACTCGTCGCGCATGAAGCCGGCGCATGGATCGACCGCGTGGCCGCCAGCCAGGCGGGTGGTCGAGTCTATGCAAGCGGCCGCCGGGTTCATTGGCTTGGGGCCAAACCTGCCTGCCTGATGCTGCCCGGATCGGCGACATCGCTGGCTTTCGACCCAACTGGTACACAACTGGCGATCTCGCATCATGGTGGCGTCACGCTGTGGGCAGCCGACACGCTCCGGGAGCGTCAGCTTGCGTGGCCGGGCTATCACCGCAACGTGGCGTGGAGCCCTGATGGCCGCTATCTCGTAAGCGGTATGGAAGAGAATGCGCTGCATGGCTGGCGGCTGCCCGACGGCGCGGACATCGAGATGGGCGGCTATCCCGGCCAGCCGCGCTCGCTATCGTTTTCCGCTGACGGCCGCTTTCTCGCCACCAGCGGCGGCATGCGCGCAGTGTGCTGGCGCTTCGATCCGCCCGGCGCGAACGACGAACCACACGAATGCGGCGCTCTCGGCAAGGCGCCGGTAAGCCAGGTGGCCTGCCATCCGGCTCATCCGCTGATTGCAGTGGGTTATCACAGCGGTGCGGTGTTGCTGTGTCAGCCAGGCAGTAGCGACATTCTGTTTATCAAGGATTCCGGCAACAGTGCGGTCAGCGCGATGGCCTGGTCGCCGGACGGTGGGCGGCTCGCTCTGGGAACCGAGGCGGGCGAGTTGGCGCTGGTGTTTCTGCCCGACGAACTGTTCCGCTTTGGACGCCGCGGATAAACGGGCGGTGCTTCCATCACATGTCAAAACGGAGACAAACATGCATAACGGACACACACCCAAAGAGCAGTTCTTCGAGCGCCTTGGCGCCGTGGCGGACGAGATGATCGAAGCGTACGGCAAGGACTTCGCGCTGGGCGCGCTAATTCTTACGGCACGCTTTGTCGCCGAAGGAAAAGAGCCCGACGGCGCTGCCCGAAGCGTGATTCTTACGGGTGAAAGCCACGGCAGCGTTGCGACGTAGCAGCGTGCCACGGTTCACCCCGTTAGCCGTCATTGAAAATATGGTATCCGAAATAATATAGACGATCGATTCAGCACCCGCCGCCCGATCCAAACGTCCCAATATCGGACAGCGTCGCGAGGCGGAGTTGTCGCAGAACACAACATGGCGCACTGCAAGAATTTCCGGCAAAAGCCCGTGCTCGTTACCAGGCTTGATGCGGAATAAAGAATTCCCTTCTGGCACGCTTATCGCTCTATCAGTGCAGGTCAAACCGGAAGCGTCGACGTCACAAAACGCGAGCCGAAAACAGCAGGAGACACGATCAATGAAGACCGGCCCAACAGGCTTGTCCTTCCGTTCCTTCTCCCGAACTTTTCGCTTGCCAACGAGACGGCCCGCCCGTGTTGTTGACTCTGGTCCTGGCGGTAGCCGGCCCTGCCCGAAGCGTCGCATTGCGACAGTTATCGAAATGGAACTAGGAGAGCTCAATGTCTGATGGATTAACGCTCAACAAGATCACGTCCCAGCGCGGGATCAGCATTGGCGAAGCGGCACGCCGCGTTGCCGATCTCGGTTGGACTCCGAGTTACGTCCAGGAGGCCATGACCTTCCCGACGGACTACAAGATCAGCAAGGCGCCACGCGACCCGATGAAACAGGTGCTGCGCTCTTATTTTCCGATGCAGGAGGAAAAGGACAACCGCGTCTACGGCGCACTCGACGCGGCACTGCGCGGCGACATGTTCCGCAACGTCCAGCCCCGCTGGGTCGAATGGATGAAGCTGTTCCTCGCCATCATTCCGTTCCCCGAGATTTCCGCGGCGCGTTCGATGGCGATGCTCGGCCGGCTCGCACCGGGTGAAGAGCTACGCACCGGCTTTACGATGCAGATGGTCGACGAGTTCCGGCACTCCACGATCCAGATGAATCTGAAAAAGTGGTACATGGAAAACTATATCGATCCGGCCGGGTTCGATATTACTGAAGCCGCATTTGGCAAGTGCTATGCCACCACGATCGGCCGTCAGTTCGCCGAGGGCTTCCTCACCGGCGATGCGGTTACGGCCGCTAACGTGTTCCTGCAGGTGGTGGCCGAAACGGCCTTCACGAACACGCTGTTTGTCGCGATGCCATCGGAAGCCGCCCGCAACGGCGACTACGCGTTGCCGACCGTGTTCCTTTCGGTGCAGTCGGACGAAAGCCGCCACATCGGCAATGGTCACTCGCTGGTGATGTCGATCATCAACGATCCGGACAACCATCTGCTGCTCGAGCGCGACCTGCGCTATGCGTTCTGGCAGAACCACGCGATCGTCGACGCCGCTATTGGCACCTTCATCGAGTACGGCACCACGGACCGCGACAAGAACAAGGAATCGTACGCCGAGTTGTGGCACCGGTGGATCTACGAGGATTACTACCGCACCTACATGCTGCCGCTGGAAAAGTACGGCATCAAGATTCACCACGACGACGTCGCCGCCGCCTGGGACCGCATTGTCAAGCAGAACTATGTCCACAAAGTCGCACAGTTCTTCTCCGTGGGCTGGCCCGTCAACTTCTGGCGCATTGAAGCGCAGACCGAAAAAGACTTCGAATGGTTCGAACACAAGTACCCTGGCTGGTACGCCGAATTCGGCGACTTCTGGAAGTGGTACGCGAAGAAGAGCGTGCCGGGCGAAACCAACATGCTGTTCGATCAGGAAAACGGTTACGTGTATCCGCACCGTTGCTGGAGCTGTCTGGTGCCCTGTCTGATCCGTGAAGACTTCGTAGTGGATGAGGTCGACGGCCAACTGTATACGTATTGCTCGGAGCTGTGCCGCTGGACGCATAAGGTGGCGTTCGCGCCGGAATACGAGGGCAGACCGACCCCGGCTATGGGCCGCTTCAGCGGACGCCGCCAATGGGAAGAGTGCTACCACGGCTGGGATCTGGCTGATTGCATCAAGGATCTCGGCTTTGTGCGCAGCGACGGCAAGACGCTCGTGCCGCAACCCCATCTGCGCTTTGACGACAAGCAGATGTGGACGCTCGACCACGTGCGCGGCAACACGATCCAGAGCCCGATCGTGCTGCTGCGCGCCATGACACCGGAGCAGCGCGAGAAACACATTGCCGAGTATCGCGCCGGCTTCAAGATCAATCCGGTGAATTGACGAAGCTATCCGATCCGGCGGCGCCTATATCGCCGCCGGACGGATCAGGAGCACAAGATGAGCGACACGCAAGAGACGAGGCACGAGATGACGGACACAGGCGACGACAAAGTATTCCATACCGTTTCCTTCGAGCCGGTCGGTGTGCAGATGTCGGTGGCGGAAGGCGAGACAGTGCTCGATGCAGCGTTTCGCCAGGGCATTGCGGTGATGCATGGATGCAAGGAGGGGCAGTGCAGCAGCTGCAAGTCGCTGTTGATCGAAGGCGATGTCGAACTCAAGAAGTACTCGACGTTCGCGCTGCCCGACTACGAACGCGAATCCGGCCACATCCTGCTTTGCCGCACGCTCGCCTATAGCGATCTGACCGTCGAGCTACTGAATTATGACGAAGACCTGATGCGCCGCTCGATCGCGGTGAGCGAATATGATGCGACGCTCACGAAGATCACCGCGCTCACGCACGACATCAAGCTGCTGGAAGTGAGGTTGTCGAGGCCGTTGCGCTTTTGGGCCGGACAGTATGTCGACCTGACGATTCCGGGCGCGGACATCACGCGATCTTTCTCGATGGCGAATACGCCTGACGGCGAATCGACGCTGAAATTTATCATCAAGAAGTATCCCAATGGCGCGTTTTCGTCGCAACTTGACGGTGGTCTGAGCCCGGGCGACAGGCTGATCGCGAAGGGGCCGTACGGCACCTGTTTTCGTCGTGAGGACCAACCCGGACCGATGATTCTGGTGGGCGGAGGGTCGGGCATGTCGCCGCTGTGGTCGATCCTCAGCGACCACGTGCAAAGCGGCGAAGAGCGACCGATCCGTTTTTTCTACGGCGCGCGCAGCCGTCGCGATCTGTTCTATCTCGACGAGTTCGAGGAGCTGGAACAAAAGCTGCCGGATTTCCGCTTTATTCCGGCGCTCTCGAATGCCGAACCAGATGACGGCTGGACGGGTGAGACCGGCTTCATCCACGAGGTGCTCAGCCGCACCTTGCGCGAAGAGGCGCTCGCTGGCGAGATCGACGCCTACACATGCGGTCCTACCCCGATGATCGAGGCGGTGATGCCGGTTCTTCAGATGGCGGGTGTCGCGCCAGAGCGGCTCTATTTCGACAAGTTTACGCAGGCGGTTCGCTGACCGAATCTGGCAAAACGCCTATTCGAAGTGCCTATAACCGAAACACGATGGAGGACTAACATGAGTACGTTGGCAGAGCAGTCGCCAGTGAAGTCGGGCGCGGCCGGCGCGGCCCAGTTTTCCGGCTGGGACAGCCGCAAGTACAACTACTTCGAGCCGAAGGGACGCAAGGCGAGCCACTACGAAGACATGACAGTGGATGTACAGCCGGACCCGAATCGGTATCTGCTGCAAGACTGGATTCTTGCATTCGCTGACGGCACGCCAACGTATTCGAAAACCTGGACGGCGGCCAAAAGCTCGGACTGGCATCGGTTCCGCGCGGTGGACGAAGAGTGGGAGCGCACCCATTACCAGCGTCAGTCGACCATTGTCGGCATGATCACCGGCGCGATCCAGAACGCGCGGCGCTCAGGGGCGGTAAAGCGCTTCGATAAAACCTGGATCAAGGTGCTGGAGCAGCATCTGGGCGCATACAAGCATGCGGAGTTCGGCTTGGGCACGGCCACGATGCATGCGCAGCGCTACGGCTACACCCAGATGATCAATAGCGCCATCCTCACGAACGCGTCGTACAAGCTGCGCTTTGCTCAGGACCTGACGCTTTATTTAGGCGAGATCGCGTTGGACCTGCCCAACCTCGACCTCGATGCCGGCAAGCAGCATTGGCTCACCGACCCAATCTGGCAGGACACGCGCCGGGCGATAGAGACCATCGGCGGCGCCACCGATTTTCTCGAGAAGTACTTCGCCGTGAACATCGTATTCGAGCCGCTCGTGGCGGATCTGTTTCGCAGCGGATTCATCATGCAGGTCGCCGCCTCGCAAAACGATTTTCTGACTCCGACCGTCGTGTCCGCGGCGGAAGGCGACTATGAGCGCAATCTGGCCAATGCCGTCGAGCTGTTCCATATGCTCGCCAACGACCCGCAGCACGGCGAAGCCAATCGCAAGCTGTTCGGCGAGTGGCTGGAAAAACACGGTGCGCTGGCCTCGGCGGCAGCAAAACAGTTGCAGCCGATCTGGTCGATTCCGCACGTGAAGACGGCCCAGTTCAACGACTGTCTGAACAGTTCCATAGAGCGGGCGGAGATGATCGCGAGAGAAATCGGCGTTCACTTTCCGTCGTCGATCCGCGCCTGAGCGCTTCTCGAACCCATCGAACCAACCGCGAAGAGGAGTACGCAATGTCAGTGCATACCGACAATATTTTCAAGTCGATGAAGGACGTCCGCTTCGAACAGACCATTTCGCATCAATGCGGCGTGACGATGAACGACAGCGTCGAAGCCCGGGCGATTGCCGAACTGATGTCCACCAAGCCGGGCATCACGGTGACCTATCTGCCCGCGATGATCCGTATCGACGGGCAGGGCAAGATCGAGTTCAAGATGGGCGAGATCAGCGAAGTGCTCGGTCGCGAGATGACGCCGCATCTGTTCGAAATCTCCACCTCGACCCACTACGGGCGGATGGTGATGATCGACGACGAGACGGTGGTGCTGTTCGGCAATATGGACGATGCGATGGCTTACGAGTGAGCGAACACCCCGCCAGCTAATCAGGCGGCCGCGTGTCCTCAAAGGGCGACGGGCCGCCCATGCAACCAAGGAGACGAATGCCATGTATCGAACCACGGACGGTGAGGAAATCTTCGTCATCGACGGACACGTTCATCTATGGGACGGCAGCAAGGCCAACCTTAAAAACGTGCACGGTCAGCAATTCATTGACTGCTTCTACGCGTATCACTCGAACCTGAGCCCCAAGGAGTATTTGTGGCCGAAGGAGAAGTTCGACAAGTACGGCGAAGAAGCCATGTACAACGACCTGTTCGTCACGGGTTACGACGACATGGCGATCTGTCAGCCAACCTACCTGACGGACTTCTACAAGAACGGCTTCAACACGACCGAAGCCAACTACGTGCTCAAGCAGAAGTATCCGCACCGCTTTATCGTCAACGGCGCATTCGATCCGCGCGACGGGGAAGCCGGACTCGATCGTCTCGAGGAGCTTGCATCCCTCTACAAGATTCAGGGCGTCAAGCTTTACACGGCGGAGTGGCGCGGCGACAGCAAGGGCTACAAGCTGTCGGACCCCGGCGTGCAGCGTTATTTCGAACGCTGCGAGAAGCTGGGCATCAAGAACATCCACGTGCACAAGGGACCGACGATTCTGCCGCTGAATCGCGACGCGTTCGACGTGGCCGATGTTGACGATGCCGCCACCAGCTTTCAGAACCTGAATTTCATCGTCGAGCACTGCGGCTTGCCACGGCTTGACGATTTCTGCTGGATCGCGACCCAGGAGACGAATGTCTACGGTGGTCTCGCCGTGGTGCTGCCGTTCATCCACACCCGGCCTGAGTACTTCGCGCACGTGATCTCGGAACTGCTGTTCTGGATCGGCGAGGACAAGATCCTCTACGGCAGCGACTATGGCATCTGGTCGCCGAAATGGCTGATCGAGAAGTTCATGGCCTTCGAACTGCCCGAGTCGGTGAGTAAGGAAACCGGCGTCCAGTTGTCGCTGACGGCCAAGAAAAAGATCCTCGGGCTCAATGCGGCGCGGTTGTACGGCATCGACATCGAGGCGCAAAAGGCGCTGCTGGAGGACGTCCGGCAACCGGCCGCGGTCGGCGCATGAGCACCGCGCGCGCTGTGCAAGCACCGGCTGTCGTCGTGTCGAGGAGCGCTGTCGACCGGGTCGCCGAGGTCTGGTCCCGACTGGCGGCGGTCGACGACCCGGAACTCGATGAGTCGGTGACGGAGCTGGGTTTCGTCACCGCGGTGGAGGTCGACGGCGGCTCTGTATCGATCGGTTTCCGCCTGCCGACCTACTGGTGTGCGGCCAACTTCGCCTACCTGATGGCGGACGACATGCGACAGGCGATAGCGGCCTTGCCATGGGTGACAGACATCACGATCACACTCGACGAGCATATGTATGCCGCCGAGATCAATCGAGGTGTAGCCGCCGGACGGTCGTTCCAGCAAACCTTCGGCAACGAAGCGAATGGCGAAGTGGAGGACGTGCGGCGCATTTTTCTCGTCAAGGCTTTTCAGCGGCGGCAGGAAGCGCTTTTAAGCTGGCTGCTGGCGCAAGGCAACGAGCCTGCGATGCTGGTGCGCTTGAACATGGCGCACCTGTCCGCGCTCGCAAGCACAAGCACGGGCGACGACGGGAAAACCCAGCGCCTGGTCGCGCGCTATCGCGAGCGGCGTTTTGTAGTGGGGCGCTGTATCGACGAAGCAGAGCAGACGGATGAACCGGCTTTTATCGACACGGAAGGTGCGCCGCTGAATCCTGACGGGCTGGGTGCATACCTGCGCGCGTTGCGAAGGGTCGGCGTCAATGCCGAATTCAACGGCGCGTTATGCCGCGGTCTTCTGGCTGCCCGCTATGGCGAAAGCTGCACTCCGGCGTCAGCGGTCGAGATCAAACCGGTGCATTTCGTCCGCACTGGCGGTTCGAAGCCCGGAGGCACGTTCGCGCCACCACGAGAGACACGCGGCGCAGCAGAGTAAAAAACAGCAATCCGAACTAACCGGATCAGGAGGAGCAGGATCATGCCGAATATCATGCTGCATGACGACGACGCGCGTATGGCGCTAGGTCGAGGCGTTGCGAAACTGGCCAAGGCAGTGCGAGGCACGCTCGGCCCGCGTGGAATGAACGCGATCATCGACCGGCCGATCGGCACGCCGATCATTTCGCGCGACGGTGTCAGTATTGCCAACGAGATCGAACTCGAAGATCCATTCGAGAATATCGGTGCGCAAGTCGTCCGCGAAGTGTCCAAGCAGACCAATGAAGTGGCCGGGGACGGCACGACCACCGCGACCGTTCTGGCCGACGCACTGGTCCAGGACGGGCTCGCTTGCCTCGCGCAAGGCGCCAATCCGGTCGAACTGGTGCAAGGTCTGGAACTGGCCGTCAACGAAGCAATCGACGCGCTCAAACGCGCTGCGACGCCTCTGCGCAGCGGTGACGAAGTGCGCGCCGTGGCGGTGGTGGCAGCCAACGACGAATTCACCGGCAAGCTGGTGGCCGAAGCATTGGAGCGGGTGGGCGCCGATGGGATTGTCGATGTGGAATACGGCACCACAGTCGAAACCCGTCTGGAAGTGGTAGACGGGATGGCTTTCGATCGCGGCTACCTGTCACACCATATGGTGACGGACATCGAGAGAATGCAGGTGGTGCTGGATAACCCGCTCATTCTGATGACCGACCAGCGGCTGCAATCGCAGGAAGAAGTCGCAGCGCTTCAGGCATTGGCGAGCCGGAGTAAACGTCCGCTGCTGATCATTGCCGAGGAGGTGGCGCCGGCCTGCGTCATGACGCTGCTCGCATGGCGCGACAACGGCGGCATGCCTGTCGCCGCGATTCATCCACCGGAGTACGGACACTGGCGCAAGGCGATGCTCGAGGACATCGCAATCGTCACAGGCGGCAAGGTCGTTGCCCGCGACCTGGGCGGGAAGCTGGAAGCCACCGAATTGCGCGACCTCGGCAGCGCGCGGCAGGTGCGCATTTCGTCGAACCAGACCATCATCACGGCCGGCGGGGGCGATCCGTCGGCGGTTGCGGCGCGTCGTCAGCAGGTGGCGCGCCAGTATGAGATGGCGCCGGAGAACGTTGAGCGCGACAAGTTTCAGGTGCGCCTTGCAAAACTGTCGGGCGGCACCGCGCTGATTCTCGCGGGTGGAGCGACCCCGGTCGAACAGAAACGTCGACTGCATCTGATCGACGATGCCATCCACGCGGCGCGCGCGGCGATTGCCGAAGGCGTCGTGCCGGGCGGCGGCATGGCCCTGTTGCGGGTCTCGTCGGAACTGGAGGGCGTCATCGCGCGTAGCCACGGCAGCGTGCAGCAAGGCGCGCGGCTCTTGCAGCGTGCGTTGGCGAAGCCGCTCTTTCACATCGCGACGAATTGCGGCCTCGACGGCGCGGCCATCGTAAGTGAAGCGGTGCGGGCAGAACCCGGGATGGGTCTCGACGCGCGTAGCGGCGCATTCGTCAATCTCGTCGAGGCCGGCATCATCGATCCGGTAAAGGTCAGCTACAGCGCGGTGCGCAATGCGGCATCGGTAGCAGGGTTGATTCTCACCACCCAGACGCTGATCGCCAAGAAGCCGGAGACGATCGATCCGACCGCCGGACCGGCGCTAGGCGCAGGCGCCGAACTGCTCGGCCGCCAATAGACGCGTGAGATCGACATAGCCGGTCTCCGTATCCGGGGACCGGCACCAGCGAGGCCGCTGTCGGCACGAATCGGGCGGCTACCGGTAGAAGGAGACGAACGATGGCAACAGGAACGGCCCGCCACTTCAGCGCAATTGCGACAACTGCCCGGTATCTTTGCGCGATGCCTTCGACGCGCCTGCTCAAGCTCACACTGGGCTGGAGCATTACACTGTGTGGGACAGGTATTCTGGTAAATGATGTAAGCGCAACGATCGCTCCGTTTTTACGCGGCGTCGCCGGAGCGATCATTAAAGCAATGGCGTAGTCGACGTGCTTGCCTGCCTGGGCGGTCGCTCTTGCGGATTGCGGCGAGAAGGAGAACACACGCCTGGATGATCGCGTTCAGCGAACGTGCGTGACGAATTCAGGGGCACGACAACGGAAGCTAAGAAAGGGGCGCGATCCGGTGCGCTGACCGTGTTTCCCCCAAAAGACATGTTGAAGATCCAGGGCTATACTGCACGCGCGTTAGCTGCTGGGTTTGAAAAAAATAGAAGTCCACCAGATACGCCCAGCCATAACATCCTAGCTAGTCAAGACGAAGCCAGCCGTAGAGCCCGGTTCCGCGTTAACCCATCGCCCAGGAGGAAAGTTGTGGCGAGGAGACATCAGATTGGCAGCATGTTGGGTCTAGGTAATCAGGCCGCGATGCGCAGCATCGTGGCCAACGCGCAGCGCGCCAATCTCCGTCATTCCGACCGGGGTACGATGCTCGCGTGGGAACGTTTTCTGGCGGGCGAGCCGTCCACGTCTGCTCCCCCGGCGCTCATCGACTCATGGCAACGCAGCTTGCAGTCCGGCGTCAGTCCGACCGCGGTCTCGGCGCCGATCGCGGTACACGGCGACGCGGTTGCGGCGCTGTGCTGGCGCCATCGCGACCTGCTGGCAGCGGCCGACCGACTGTTCTCGGTCACGGCCGACCTTTTCGCCGATTCACATTCAATCCTGCTGCTCACGAACCAGGACGGCGTGATCCTCAAAGCGGCCGGCGATTTGCGCACGCAGGCGGCGGGCGAAAAAATCCATCTGACGATCGGTGGCGACTGGGGCGAGGGCAGAGCCGGCACGAATGGGATCGGCACCGCGCTGGCGACCTGCGAGCCGACCTATATCCATGCCTCCGAGCACTTCTGTGAAGGCATCAAGTCATGGAGTTGCGCAGCCGCGCCGATTTGCGAACCTGGCACTGGTGCGGTGATCGGTGTGCTCGATATTTCTGGACCGCCTTCCACCTATCAGATCAACAACCTCACGTTGGCCGTGACCGCGGCGCGCCAGATCGAAATGGTGCTCGCCGAGCAGGCCGCGCGCGAGCATATGCGTTTGTTGGCCTTTTGTCTGCAACGGTTGTCGTCGTCGGATGCGACCGGCATGGTGGCGATAGACCGCAGCGGGCGGCTCGTGCATACCACGGGCAGAGTCGCATTGCCGGTCGGCATCGGCGAGCGTTTCCCGGGGATGAGCGAGACTTCCGCCGTGGAGGACTGGACGCAGCATTTGCCCGCAGGGTTGCACGCCGAATGGTTCAATCCCGTGGTCGTCGACGGCAACACGATTGGCGCGATGCTGGTCGTGCCCGCGCGAACCCGCCCCATCCATGCGCGAGTCGCGGAGCGCAGCGGAGAGGCTGATCCGCTGCGCAACTGTTTCGCGCAGATTCAGGGGCGAAGTGCGGCGATGCTGGCGGCCGTCAATCGTGGACGCCAACTTGCCAGCAGGCGTGTACCGGTACTGATCGAGGGCGAAACAGGGGTTGGCAAGGAACTGTTCGCGCGCGCCATTCATGGCGAAGAAGGAGGAGGCGGCCCGTTCGTCGCGTATAACTGCGGGGCGGCGTCGAAAGAACTGATTGCGAGCGAGTTGTTCGGTCACGTGCGCGGCGCTTTCACTGGCGCGACGACGGAAGGGCGGGCCGGCCGTTTCGAGCTGGCTCATGGTGGGACGCTCTGTCTCGACGAGATCGGTGAGATGCCGCTCGATCTGCAACCTGTCCTGTTGCGCGTGCTGGAAGAAGGCATCATCTACCGGCTTGGCGACACGCAGCCGCGGCGCGTCGATGTGCGCCTGCTGGCAATGACCAACCGCAATCTGCGCGAAGAGGTCGAGTCCGGTCACTTTCGCCGCGATCTGTATTACCGGATCAGTGTTACGCGCATACGTATTCCGCCGCTGCGTGAACGGGACATTGATATCGATCTGCTCGTCGAGCACTTTAACCGCAAGCTTGCCTTGCGCCACGGGGTCCCCGAACGACAACTGAGCGCGGAGATCATGGCGGTGTTGCGCGCCTATTCGTGGCCAGGCAACGTAAGGGAAATGCGCAACGTGATCGAGAATATGCTTTTGACGTCCGGCGAACCCGCTGTGTCGTTCGATGATCTGCCTGCCGAGTTGCTCGATGAAATCGCGACGTCCGGGGACGTACCGTTACTGCGGGACGAGGGGGCGAGTCTCGAAGAAACGGAGCGTTTAGCCATTGCACGCGCGGTGCACAATGCGCACGGCAATCTTGCGCAGGCCGCCCGCGCCTTGGGCGTTTCGCGTAGCACCCTTTATCGCAAGATCGAGCTGTATCAGTTGGAAGGGATCGTCAAGCCAGCGGGAAAGGAATGAGGTTGTGCGGAGATCTGTGCATTGGTTGCTCGCGGGGGGCGGCAGATGACCACGTCGTGCGCAGAGGGACTGCGCACCTGATCCGAGCAACCCAGACGATTTCGCCTGGTTCTGCTCCAAGCGCGATAAACCTTATCGGTTTTTTTCGGCACAGTAGCTTGTGCAACGACTCGTGGCACAAGCGTCGTGGCCACACGTTGTCACACGACTTACTCAAAGCCAGGTGCCACCCTGCCGTTCACTCGGCTCTTCCGTAAGCGCATCGAAATCGTGAATCCAGTCCAGGTGATTCAGCACGCTGTCGCGTGCGCCCAGGCGCGCGTTGCGGGCCTGCGCGGCCGGCCCGTCGGGCAAGTGCAGCACGTCCGCGGTGGTTATCGACGCGTACTGCACCTTGCGCGTGCGGCCCCGGCGCAGGCGCTCGTAGGCCTCCTGCGCCTCGCGCCAATTGCCTGGACCCGCCGAGGCCAATTGAGCGGCCAACACCACGGCATCTTCAATCGACTGATTGGCGCCCTGGCCGTGATGCGGCACTAGCGCATGCGCGGCATCTCGCCGATCAGCGTCACGCGGCCTTTGCTCCAGCGGCCGAGCGGGGGCGCTCAGCTCGACGCAGCCGGCCGCTCGTCGATCGAGTCCACGCGGTCCGGATAGAACGCGAGGTGATCGCGAATTCGTGCGACGGTTTCGTAAGGATGCTCGTAGCTCCAAACGGCGTTGACCGCGCGCACGCCGCCAGCCGGAATCGAAAAGTACGCGCAATCACCCTTATATGGGCAGTAGGTTGCGTGGTCCGTGCGCTCGAGCAACGTCATGTCGATATCCTTTCGTGGGACATAGACAACTGCCGGGTAGTTGGCCTCGCGCAGCGTCAACGCGTCCTGCGTATCGGCAATGACCTTGCCGGCCACCGTGACTACCACCCGCGATGGGTTGCGTTCGATGGTGATCGGATGGTCCTTGCCCGGAATCTTCACTGGCCGGGGGGCGGGAGTGGTGTTAGTGATCATGGGTTTCTCCTTGAGTTGGCGCCTCACGGGCGTTGGTTCCGGCAACGAGTCGGCGCCGGCGCAATGCGTTATGCAGTGGCGCTCGGCCGGGCAGATACCTCGTCGTACCATCGCTTAAACGCGATGTGTTGGACTGGAATCGGCATCCTCAGCGCGTTGGCCGCGAAGTCGGTCGTCACGAGCGTCGTGATGTCCGCAGCGGAGAAATCATCGCCGGCGACGAACCGGACTGTATCGAGCCGCTCGTTGAAGTCGGCGAAGAAGTGGGCTACGCGCTGTTTGCTTCGTGCGATCAGTTCTGGAATCTGGTCATAGTCATGCGGACCTGACAGCGCACGACCTTTCAGTCCCGCGACCGCGTTACGTACGCCTTCCATGACTGGCGCGAAGCCGTCCAGTTCTGCGCGGCGTTCCCACATCGTGACGAGGGCTTTCAACTTTGCCGAGGTGCCCAGCAATGGGGTCTGCGGATACGCTTCTTCCAGATAACGCCAGATGGCGGGCACTTCGGCGATGACGGGGCCGTCGGGGAGGGCCAACGCTGGCACCTGGCTGCGCGGGTTGATTGCTCGGTAGGCATCGGAAAACTGCTCTTTGGAGCCCAGGTCGACAGGCTTCGTCGGGATGTCGATTCGCTTCTCGGCGATGAAGATGCGTACGCGGCGTGAGTTCGGAGAACTCTTTGATTCGTACAGTATGGGTGTTTCGGTTGTCATTTGAATCGTCCTCTGTGATGCTTCGATAAATACGGATACCTGATTAATTAGGCGTCTCGACGACACTGGAAAAGGCGTGAATCAGGTTGATCTGGAGTCTCGATCCGCCGTCGACACACAGCGTTTCACCGTTAATCCAGCGCGTTGCATCCGGGGCGAGAAAGGTATGGCTTGAGGTGCACGTGCTGACTGAGCGGCGACACCAGCCCGAGCGCTGGGAGCATGCTCCATGACACGTCCATGGGAAAGAATCTAGAGACTTGTGGCAACATTGAAAAAGACTTTATAGGCTGGTCGGCATACTTCACAGGCATGGGATCCGCAATGGAACTGCGACATCTTCGGTATTTCATCGCTGTCGCTGAGACGGGCAGCCTGACGGAGGCAGCCGAACGGCGCCTGCACACTTCGCAGCCGTCACTGAGTCGGCAGATTCGGGATTTGGAGGATCAGGTTGGGGTCGAATTGCTGAGCCGCAGCGCACGCGGCGTGGAGCTGACGCCAGCAGGCAAGGCGTTCATCGATCACGCCCGACTGGCGCTGACCCAGGTGGAAGCCGCAGTCGAAGCTGCCCGAAGGGCAGCGCAACCTGCCAAGCAGCGCTTCTCTCTCGGCTTCCTCACTGGGCAGGAAATGACCTGGCTACCTGAGGCCATGCGCATTCTGCGCGGCGAGTTGCCGAACATCGACGTCATCGTGTCCAGCGACTATTCGCCGGATCTTGCCGAAGGACTCGCGCGCGGCAAGCTGGATTTGGCGTTCCTGCGTGCCGAACCGGACTTCAACCTCGCCTATCAGGTCGTGGGTCGGGAACCGCTCGTGGTGCTCATGCCTGGTGACCACGCGCTGACGTCCCGCGTTGCAATCCTTCCACAAGAGCTCGTTGGTGAGCCTTTCATCGCCATGGGTGACAAGGCCAAGGTGTTACGCGCGGTGATCGACGATTACCTGGATCGATCTGGAGTCCATATCACGTCGGCGCAGAGTGTGGACAACCCCGCGGTGGTGATGTCACTTGTTGCGTCGACGCGAGGCGTGACGCTGATCCCGGCCTATGTCGAAAACCTGATGCCTGGGTCGGTCGTTAGCCGTCCGCTCGAAGGCGGGGCGCCGACGATCGACTTGGTTATCGGTTACAGAAAGGCAAATACCTCTCCGATTCTGAAGCTGTTCCTCTCGAGAGTGGATGAGCTAGTCGCAGGCGTCGCGAAGAGATCTTCGTGATTCTGCTTGAGCTGACGGACTCCTGCCTTCATATCCGTAAGCTCCTTCCGCTCCGATTTCTCCCTTGACAAAGTAACAGACCTGTTCCTAGTATTAAAGTTACGTACAGGTTGGTAACTTTATTGGAAATCATTCGATGTGCCGTGATGGCTACGAGCGGGGCACTGTCACCTTGTGCACCGGCCGCCGGGGAAGACATCGCGCTTCCGCTTGAAACCATCACCCGAACCTGGAGTTGATTCATGAATCAGTTGACCGAGCGCTATTTAGAGGATTTTGCGGTGGGGCAGGCGTTCGGGTCAGGACGGCTGCGTATCGACCGGGAACGGGCCATCGAGTTCGCTGCCGAGTTCGATCCGCAGCCTTTTCACCTCGATGAGGCGGCGGCCCGCCGCTCGATTTTCGGTGGACTGGCCGCCAGCGGTTGGCACACCGCTGCTCTGACGATGCGCTTGCTAGTAGAGACCGAACTCAAGCCGGCCGGCGGCTTCATCGGCGCTGGACTCGATGAGTGCCGCTGGCCCCGGCCAGTGCGCCCCGGTGACGAGTTGCGCGTCGAGTGCGAGGTGATCGAGGTGCGACCGTCGAAGTCGCGTCCGGAGCAGGGCCTGATCAAGCTGCGGACGACCACCCTGAACCAGGACGACGAGGCCGTGCTGATGTATGTCGTGAATATGGTCGTGCCGCGCCGGAAACAACCTTCGTGTTGATGCCGCCAAGCGGGATCACCGGAGAAGAATGCTCATAATGGAAATTTCGGATCCCGAACCGAATGCGCCGAATCCGAACGGGCCCTGGCGTTCGCGGCAACGTATCCGACGGTGTCGCCACAAGCGCCAACCGTCTTGGGATGGAGGTGAATATGGACATCGGTTTCATCGGCTTGGGCGTCATGGGACAGCCCATGGCGCTCAATCTGGCCCGCGCGGGCACACAACTCGTTGTCTGGAATCGCTCCGCTGACAGGAACGAGACTTTGCGAGCGGCGGGCGCAACGGTCGCGACGAATCCGGCCGAGATATTTAAACAGACGCGCACGGTATTCCTGATGCTGGTCGATGGCGACGCAGTCGACACCGTGCTCGGCCGCGGCACATCGCAGTTCAGTGCGAACGTTGCGCATCACACGATCGTTCACATGGGGACGACTTCGCCCGACTACTCGCGCGGACTCGAAAGCGACATTCGCAACGCCGGTGGCAGCTACGTGGAAGCGCCCGTCTCGGGCTCGCGTAAGCCCGCCGAGGCGGGCCAGCTTGTAGCGATGCTGGCGGGCGAAGACGCGGCCGTCGAAAGCGTCCGCCCTCTGCTCGAGCCAATGTGCCATCAGACGGTTGTGTGCGGCCCGGTTCCGAATGGGCTTCTCATGAAGCTTGCGGTGAACCTGTTTCTGATGACCACGGTCGCCGGCCTTGCGGAAGCGGCTCATTTTGCCGAACGGCATGGTCTGGACATGCAGCAGTTTCGCGCCATCTTGGACGCCGGTCAGATGGCGAGCGACATCTCACGCGTGAAGATTCTCAAACTGGTGATGCGTGACTTCGATGTTCAGGGGTCGATCACCAATGTGCTGACGGTCAATCGATTGATTGCGGAGGCGGCCAGGGAAGCCGGGGTCGCGTCGCCGCTATTGGATGTCTGCCATGCACTATTCGGCGAGGCGCTGGCGTTGGGGCACGGACAGTCCGACATCGCGGCCGTTGTCCACGCACTCGAGGCAAGAACCGACTCCAGCAAATGATCGCCTTCGACTAGACCAATAACTTCGTGGCGGCATCAATGAGGTCGCCCCGCAGATCACCCGACTCCGCTATCAAGCCGGTGACATATGCGCCGTTAATGAGGAGCGCTATCTGAGACGCGGTACGGTTGGGATCATCAACGCCCAGCCTGATCGCGATCGTTGCGAGCCGCGCCCGCATTTCGTCCTTATTGTCTCTAGCGATAACCCGGCCAGGATGGCTGTCGTCGGGAAACTCCGCCACCAGGTTAAGAAAGGGGCAGCCACGAAAGGCGGGGTGCGCAATCCGCTTCGCGATTCCAGATAGCAGCGCGTCCAGCAAAGCGCGCGGGTCCTCAGCATGCTTCTTTTCAACGTCGTCCCACCACGCCCAGAACAACCGATCCTTCTCCGCTGCGAAAGCAGAGATCAAAGCGTCCTTGGAGTCGAACACGCGATAGAGGCTCGTCTTCGACACTCCGGATTGCTCGACGACCGTGTCGACGCCGATGGCACGGATGCCCTCGCGGTAGAACAGATCGCTTGCCGTCGCGAGGATACGCTCCCGTGCGCTTACTTCGCCCTTTGGCGGGGCTCCCCTGCGGGGTCGGGCTCCTGCCTTCATATTCGCCATCTCCTTTCATTCGGATTTTCTGGTTGACAAAGTAACAGATCGGTACCTACTATGAAAGTTACGTACAGGTCGGTTACTTTATAGGATACGCCAATGCGTGTGATCGAAGCGGAAACCTTTTCGGGCTATCACGGGTTGCGGCAGATCGAATCACCCAGGCCGCAACCGGCGAAGGGCAGGGTGCTGGTTCGCGTGAGGGCCGCTGGCGTCACGCCGCTCGAATACACGCTCCTGTCGGGTGGACACCCACGCGCCAAGGCGCCGCTGGTGCTCGGCAACGAGGGCGTCGGCGTTATCGAGGACGCAGGCGACTCGGGGTTCGAGGTAGGAAGCCGCGTAATGTTCACGGGACCCTATGGCGTTGCTGAGAATGGCACGTGGCAGGAATGGCTGCTGGTGAGGCCGGAACATCTGGCGTTGGCTGACGCGATCGGGGATGTCGTCGCGACCAGCATTCCGGTGGCCTATCTGACGGCACAGATCAGCCTCACCGACGCCGGGTTCAAGCCGGGCATGACTGTGCTGGCTCCTGGAATCGGCGGGTCGGTCGGCAACGCGACCTATCAGCTCGCGCGGGTACAGGGCGCCGGCAAGGTGATCTCTACGGCTGGCAGCGCGGCGAAAGCCGCGAGGGCACGCGAACTTGGCTTCGAGAATGTGATTGACCTCACCGAGGAAGGTCTCGCCGACGGTGTTCGTCGGATAACGGCCGGCAAGGGCGTCGATATCGTCATCGAGAGCATCGGTGGCACTGTGACGAGTGAGGCGCTGAGCAGCCTGAGTCGCGACGGTGTCCTGATCACGATGGGCTACTCCGCTGGCCGCAGAACCACCATCGATGTCACGGACCTCATCTGGAAGGGCGCGCGGATGGCCGGCTTCTCCCTGTTCGCCCAGTCACCGGCGACGATCGCCACCGCGTGGCAGCACATCATCCCGTTGATCGTAAGCGGATCAGTCAAACCGATCGTCGAGCGGGTCTACCCCCTCGCTGATGCGGGCGAAGCCCCGCGTCACCTGATAGAGGATCGGCCATTTGGAAAAGTCATTTTAACGATGTGACCGGCATCGCCAGCGATATTCACAGCTCCCACGCGCACCTATTCCATTCGTGCGACGGGGAGGCGTTCCAGTTCGAGGTCTAGCCGCCGGACAGCCAAGGAGATGATCGACTGGCTGGCAGTTGACCGCTAGCCCAGAGGTGTTGTCAAACGGAATCAGCAATCAATGGAGTAGTCGTTATGGATAAGTTGCAGGGAAAGGTGGCCGTCATCACTGGCGGCTCGTCGGGGATAGGCCTCGCCGCCGCGAAGCTCTTCGTCGCCGAGGGCGCCTACGTGTTCATTACCGGCCGTCGCCAGAAGGAGCTCGACGAAGCCGTGAGGGCCATCGGAGGCAATGTGACTGGCATCCATGGAGACGTCACCAATCTGGATGATCTTGACCGTCTCTACGAGAGCGTCGACGCAACAGGGCGAAGAATCGACATCGTCTTTGCCAACGCCGGCATCGCTGAGTTTGCCGCGTTGGGCAATATCACCGAAGCGCATTTCGACAAACTGTTCAATACCAATGTGAAGGGAGTGCTTTTCACCGTCCAAAAGGCTCTGCCTCTCCTGAATGACGGCGGATCGATCATTCTCACGGGCTCCGTCGCGAGCGCCAAAGGGACGCCCGCCTTCTGGGTCTACGGCGCGACCAAGGCCGCCATCCGCAATTTCGTACGCGGCTGGACTGTGGAGTTGAAGGATCGTCGCATCCGTTCCAACGTCCTTAGTCCGGGGCCAATTGATACCCCGGTCATTGGTCAGCAGCCTCCGGACGCCATTGCGAGAATTCTATCTACCATCCCGATGGGACGCATGGGGGAGGCCGACGAAGTTGCTAAAGCTGCTCTGTTTCTCGCTTCGGATGACTCGAGTTTCGTCACGGGCATCGAACTCTTCGTGGACGGGGGCAGGGCTCAGATCTGACATCGATCGATTTGCTTCGCCGCCTTGTTCGCACGTCGAAAACCGAAGAATCGACGTGTTACGCGAAGCTCCGAATATCGTAACTACAACGCGCGCCTTCCCCAAATGGATTGGCTGACATTCCGCAACCCGGTGCCCTATGAGGCATGCCCGGACGCCGCGTCAATTAGGCGTCCATCGAAGATGGAGTTTCATCATGAAAGGTATTGTGCTCACCGCATATGGCGACCCTGCAACGGGACTTGAATTCCGTGAGTTGCCCGAACCCGCCAGTCCGGGCGCGGGCCAGGTGATGGTCGCGGTCGACTACGCTCCTATCAACTTCAGCGACATTCTCGTCGCGCGGGGCTTGTATCCGCTACATCCGGAATTGCCATCCGTGATCGGCAACGAAGGTGCGGGGCGTGTGCTGGAAGTTGGCGCCGGGGTCAGCAACGTCAGGGTCGGCGATCGCGTCACTCTGCCGATGGGCAGCTTCACCTGGCGCGAGCGGATTGTCGTCAACGTGGACGGCATAGTCGCGCTTCCCGCCGCCGCCGACGCCAGCCAGTTGGCGATGCTTACTATCAACCCGCCCACCGCGCACCTGCTGCTCGAAACATATGTGCACCTTGGGTCGGATGACTGGATTGCAATCAACGCCGCCAACTCGGCCATAGCGCGCTGGATAGTCGGCTTCGCCAGGCAAAAAGGTGTCAGGACTCTCGGACTCGTGCGCCGCGCTGGGGCTATGAGTGCCGCGCAAGAAGCGGGATGCGACCTGGTCTTGCTGGACGATGATGACGCGCCGACGAAGATGACTGAGACGCTGGCCGGAAAACGCGTGCGGCTTGCGTTGGATGCTGTCAGCGGGGAAGCTGCTGGCCGTCTGGCGAAGCTGCTGGGCCCTCGCGGCACGCTGGTGTCGTATGCTGCACCAAGCTTTGCAGCTATAGCGGTTAGCCCTTTCGACGTCATCTTCAATGACCTGACTATTCGTGGCTTTTCTTTGGGCAATCCGGACTTCGCCGGACAGATTCCCGGCGCCATCATGCAGGCGTCAAAGATGGTGGCGGCAGGCGAAGTTGCAATTCCAGTGGCCGCGACATATCGGCTGGAGGAAATCGGCGCCGCAATCTCCCATCAGATGCGAGGCGGAAAAGTTCTTCTGAAAGTCGGCGACTAGGTGCAGCACATCAGGCAATGGCCAACTGCGAGTGCGTGATATTTTGCCTTGGTCAACGCGTTGCATCGCGGGCAACGCTGATGCAGCAGAAGCCGCAATTTTTAGCCACGGTCGCTGGGACGGTAGTCGGTCGCTGTCCGGCCACGAACGGTTCTTAGCGTCTGATGTCGTCTTCAAATTGTCTCTGCCGCAGCCTTTTTAGACTCCAAGGGGCAAAGATCCGCTTAAATAAACGAAAGCCCGGCACGCATGCCGGGCTTTCGTCAATCGGACTTGCGCATCCGCATTGTCTGGCGGCTCATGCGCAAGCGGCCCCTCAAGAGCCACGCAGGGTGGTCTTGAGCGGCCGGCAAATCAGGACTATTGCAAGTACTTCGGCATCGCATCCATCTATAGATCCAGCGTCAGATTCGCGCCGGTCGCACGCGAAACGCAGATACACATCAGTTCTTCATCATTACGCTGTTCGCTCGACAGCACGTCGTCGCGATGATCCGGGCTACCACTAGTCACCTTAACCGCGCACGTGCCGCACTGACCCGTGCGGCATGACGCAGGTGCGTCGATGCCCGCGGCGTGAACGGCATCCAGAACAGTTTGATCCGCCGCTACTTCAATGACTTTCCCGCTCCTCGCGAGCGTCACTGTGAGTGGGTGATTCTCTGTCGCGCTAACAGTACTCGTAAAACGCTCGAAACGGATGCGCTTTTCATCAACGCCGGCAATGCGGCCGCCGTTGCGAACAGCATCGATCAGGCGCGCCGGTCCGCAGACACAAAAGAGCGTGTCGCGCGGCGCCGCGCCAATCAATGCGGTGGGATCAATACGCGTACCTTCATCAGCCGGATAGACGACGAGGCGCCCTCCGAATTGTGCTTCGAGTTCTTCGAGGAATGGAGCCTCGCTGCGCGACCTGACCGCGTAGTGCAACTCGAAAGGCTGGCCTCGCGCAGACAACGCATGCATCATCGCCTTGATCGGCGTAATCCCGATACCGCCTGCGATCAATATCGTGCGAGGCGCATGGTCGTCGAGACGGAAGTGGTTTTCCGGCAATCCGCAATGAAGCGTCAGACCCAGCCGGAACGCGTCATGCACGCTTGTCGAACCGCCGCTGCCGGCGTCCTCGCGCAGCACCGCGATTTCATAGACGTTGCGGTGTCCCGGATCCGAAGCTATCGAATAACGGCGCGTGCCTGCAGTGCCATCGGCAAGCCTCACCGGCACCTCCAGGTGCGCACCCGCGCTGATTTCGGGCAAGGCCGCGCCGACGATATCGCGCAGTTCATACGCGCGCACGCGTGCCGTCAATTGACGCATGCCGGTGATCTTGAGCGTGAGCGGGCCATCGCCGAACTGGTCAGGTTGACGCTGCGCCGACGCCTCGGCCGACACTTGCGCCAGTTGTTCTTTCATGTGGCGCAACCGCGCGTGAACTGGCGCGACCATGCGGGTTATCTCCGCTTCAGTAAAGCGCGGCGTGATGTGTTGCGGACAGTTCCAGTCGAATCCTTCGATGCTAATCACAATGACCCGTTCGACGCGGCCGTCGTAGCCCGGCGTGCGCACGTGCTCGACAAGCTCGGGATCGTCCGCGATCTCGACGGTATGCGCGCGGCCCAGAAGCTTCAGGCGCCGCTGGTTCGCGTAGTCCATCACGATCATCGCGATACGGTCGTCTTTCTTCAGATTGCCGACGCTGATGTACTGGACGTTGCCGACGAAGTCGGTAAAGCCCAGCGTCCTGTCGTCGATGACTTTCAGAAAACCGGTCGGCCCGCCGCGATGCTGCAAATAGGGCCAGCCGGTTTCGCTGACGGTGGCCTGATAGAAGTGGTCGGCGGCCTTGATGAAGTCGATCTCGCGGCGGCCCAGGCGATCTCCGCGGTCCGACGTCCGGTCCAGATGCGCATACTGTTCCCGGCTCCCCATCAGGGTCTGGATTTCGCGCACCTGGGCGGTAAATGCGATATCGGAAAAAGCACGTCCCATGGTCAATTTCTCGTTGTCGAGTCAGGCAATCACGTGATCAAGTCTTCGGCACGCCGGCGCCTCAGGCGGCCAGCTTCAGGCTGACCTTCGGGAAATCGATATCGACCTGGCTCGCCTTGCCCAGCACGTTGGTCAG
The DNA here is from genome assembly GCF_004339745.1 of Paraburkholderia sp. BL9I2N2. GTDB lineage: Bacteria > Pseudomonadota > Gammaproteobacteria > Burkholderiales > Burkholderiaceae > Paraburkholderia. The sequence goes on from NZ_SMGP01000002.1 coordinate 220,663, forward strand.
GAAGTTCATGCCGACATGAGTGATGATTTCGACGATATCGGAGTCGCTGTAGCCGGCACTGCGCACCTCGGCGAGTTCGAGCGTGCTGATTTCGCCTTTGTTTTCCATCAGGCTGCGCGCGAATTTCACGGCAACCGCGGCTTGTTCATCTTCACTGGTGCCATTGCGGGCCGCCGCGACTTCTTCCGCGGACAGGCCGGTTTTACGGCCAATGGCGGTATGCGCGGAGACGCAGTATTCGCAGCCGTTCTGTTGCGCGAGGGTCAGCGCGATCCGTTCGCGCGTCAATGCGTCCAGGGTGCCGGCGTTCGCGACGCCGTGCAGCCCCAGAAAAGCGCGCAGCGCGACCGGAGAGTTGGCGAAGATCTTGAGGAAGTTGGGAACCATGCCCAGTTGGGCGTGGATGGCGTCCAGCAGGGCTTGCTGTTCTTCGTTGGCGTTGGTGTTGTCAACGGTGGTAATGCGGCTCATGGTGATTCCCAGATTGAATTGAAGGGGTACCGCTGCGGCAACTGCCGTTTTGAGCGGACGACCTCAGTCTGGTTGATTCCCGCCATAATAGGAATCGTTGCCACCAGGAATGGATTGTTACCAGACGGGGAATAACGTGGATCGACTCGAAGCAATGACCATCTTCGTTGCGGTGGTCGAGGAGGGCGGGTTCGCCGCCGCGGCGCGCAAGATGAAGATTTCGCCGCCGGTGGTCACGCGCGCGGTGAATAACCTGGAGGCCATGATGGGCGTGCGGTTGCTTGCAAGGACCACGCGCATCGTCCGGTTGACCGAGGTCGGGGCGCGTTACGCGAACGATTGCCGGCGCGTGCTCGCCGATCTGGCGGAGTCGGAGGAGGCTGCGGCCGGCACGCATCGCTCGGTGCGCGGGCGGCTGGTTATTACTGCGCCGTCGCTGTTCGGGCGGATGTTCGTCACGCCGATCGTGACCGCTTATCTGCGCCGCTATCCCGACACGGAAGTCGAGTGCCGTTTTCTGGACCGGGTGGTCAACATGATGGACGAGGGGGTCGACGTCGCGATCCGAATCGGCCCGCTGCAGGACTCGAGCTATCAGGCGCCACCCGTGGGGCAGGTACGGCGGGTGGTCTGCGCGTCGCCTTTGTATCTGCGGCAGCACGGCACGCCGCTCACGCCGGCGGATCTGACGCAGCACGTGTTGATCTCGACGGCAGGCCTGACGCCGTCGCCGGACTGGCGGTTTGCCCATGCCGAGGAGCCGGCCGTCGTTCATGTGCGTCCGCGGCTGACGGTGTCGTCCAATGACGACGCGATCGTCGCGGCGCTCGATGGATTCGGCATCACGCGGCTGTTGTCGTACATGGTGGCGAAACATCTGGCGGCGGGGACGCTGGCGGAAGTGTTGCGCGAGCATGAAACCACCGTTGTGCCCATTCATGTCATGCAGCACGAAGGACGTCACGCACCAGCGAAGGTTCGGGCGTTTCTGGACATGGCTACGGAAGCACTACGCGGCGACCCGGCTTTGACTTTGAAGAAGCACGGCAGGACAGGGCGCTAGCTGGCGGGTTGCCACGGTAGCCGCGGGCGCTTGCCGCTTAGAGGTTTCATGACAGCAGGAGCTGTGGCTCAGCGATGCGGTGGATCGGCGTGGAATCTGCGCAATCGGACGGTGGCCGCACGCGAAACCGCATCACACCTTGAGCGGGCAGAAGGCACGGCAAATCATTGCCAGTCGAGGGGCTGCGGCGCCGTACTACGTCACGCTCGCTAACTCACGAGCGCCGCCGCAGGAAGTCGACGACAAGTTTTGTCGTCGCGACCGGCTGTTCTTCCGTGATCCAGTGGCCGCAATCCGGAATGATCACATCTTCCACGTTATCGGCGACAGACCGTATCACCGTGCCGATCATAGGACCGAATGTAGCTTCGCCACCCAAGGCCAGGACCGGCATCTGAAGCTTGCCCTGAGCGAGGAACGTCCTGTTGTCGATCGCATCCTGGCTGAACGCCAGGAACTGGGCAAAGCCCGCTCGCATTGCGCCGGGTTGCGCATAGAGCGCCGCATAATGCTGGCGCTTCGCTTCATCAAACCGCCTCGGGTCCCGGGAAAGTTCGTTCCAGAAACGGTCGAGATAGATGCGCTCGCGGCCGGCGACCAGGCGCTCCATGTCTTGACCCCCGAAGCCGAAGTGCCACATCGCCGGATCCTGTTTGATCTGATCCCAGGGTCCGACGCCGGGCAGCGGCGCATCGATCGCCACCCATCGGCTCACACGCTCGGGGTGGGTGGCGGCAACTGCGAAGCCGACCATGATGCCGATGTCGTGCGTCACCAGTTCGGCCGTACGCACACCCAGGGCGTCCAGGACGCCCACCACGTCCGCCGCCTGATTATTCTTGTCATAGCCGCCGTCAGGCTTCGACGAAAGGCCCAGCCCACGCAGATCGGGCACGACAATCATGTGGTCTTCGATGAGTGCGCTCGCCAGATGACCCCACATGTCGCCCGTTGTGCCGAAGCCGTGCAGCATGACCACTGCCGGGCCATGACCGCCGGCCCGCACATGGATGGATGCACCGTTGGTTTCGATCGTCCGCGTCTGCATCTCAGCCGGGAAGGGATAAACCCCGTCTACGTGGGCATGCTCGCTCATCTGTGTACTCCAGGATTGCTTCTCGTTGACGGGATTGGCGGCTCGTTGTGCGGTGGCGATTCGCCCGGTTAGTCATGCTAACAACGTAGAAGTGCGCTTTGACGTTGGCGATCAAGTCACGGCTAGTTTTGTCGCTTTAGTGGTATTGCTGTTTGCGGCACCCTGCCGGCGATGGTGATTAAGGTACCGCTGCGCGTTTGACACTTGCACGTACGCTCGACAGCGGTGCGAGTTGGGTTCATGCGGTCATCCTATCCGGGCGGCTTGACGGCGACAAGTGAACAGGTTGCTCATTCTTTTTCCACCTGCGCAACAATGTTGATACAACTCTGGCTGGCCCTCTTGTTGACGTCAGCGAGAAAAATACAGGTCGTGGAACTGCGTCAAGTTCACTTCGGCGGCGGGCTTCGATAATGTCACTTCGCCGCCTTGCATCAGATACACATGATCGGCGACATCGAGCGCTATATGCGTGTTCTGCTCGACCCGCAAGATCGTGCGGCCTTCTGACTTCAGCCGTTTCAGAATATCGAACACCTCTCGCACCATAACGGGCGAAAGTCCGAGCGAGGGCTCGTTCGATCAGCAGCACCTTGGGCTCCGAAATGAGGCCGCGCCCCATCGCCAGCATCTGCGCCTGACCGCCCGAGAGGGTGCCTGCCTGATGAGGGCTGCGTTCGCGCAGCAGCGGAAACAGCTCATAAACGCGTTCGAGGTGGGTTCGAACCGCATGGCGGCATGGCTTCGCGAATGCCCCATCATGAGATTCTCTTCGATGGTCATGTCGCGGAAAATCATGCGGCCTTCCGGAATCAGCGCCGCGCCCTTTGCGGCCATGTTCCAGGTTGGCTCGCTCGACGTAACCCTACCAGCTAGCGTGATATGACCACGCGACACCGGAATCGGACCCAGGATCGTGCGCAGCAGCGTGGTTTCCCGCGCCGTTGGGCTTGACGATCGTTGTCATCCCGTCGACTACGAAGGCCGAGGCCTGCCCAAGCTGATCGCCACGCCGTGCGTCGCACCGAAGTGCAAAAACAAACTTATGTGCCGAAGCTGATTTTTCCGGCGAGTGGACCGGCACGATGAACCTGACCGAGCCGCAGGCCGGTTCCGATCTAGCGCTGGTGCGCACGCGTGCCGAGCCGCAAAGCGACGGTTCGTTCAAGCTGTTCGGCACGAAGATTTTCATCATGTGGGGCGAGCACGCCGGATGCGCCGGGAGGTGTGAAGGGCATTTCGCTCTTCACCGTGCGGACGTTTCTCGTCAATGAAGACGGTTCGCTCGGCGAGCGCAACGACGTGCATTGCGTGTCGATCGAACACAAGCGCTCGGCATCCAGGTGAGCCCGGTCGCGGTGCTGCAATTCGGCGACCATACATGTTCATCATGATGAATGCGGCGCGTTTTGCTATCGGCAGGCAAGACGTCGTTTCTTTTGTTTGACATAATATAAATTATCACCATCAGTGGTACCTAAAGAGGTGTTGCATAGTTTGCCTTCATAGCCTAGATCGAACGCAACGGTCATGTATCATTTGGCACCTTTTTACCGTTGCATCGATCAATGGCTTTCCTTCAGTTATCGAATTCGTTGGTTCCAAGGCAACTGAGAAGCGTCACGCTTGTCGGTCAACCTCCGATTCCGCGATATTGGGCCAACGTCTGGCTGATCATGTCGATGGGCCACCTGGCCGAATCTACCCAAACCGGCAAGCTACGGTATATCGAAGATCTGTACCAGCATGCGGACCGGATTCTGGGACCAAACGGTCTCGACGATGCTCTTGCTGGCGTCGATGACGGCGCACTGGCCGACGTTCTTGAATCGTGGTTTGTTTCGATCCGAAACCGGGCGCGAGCCACCCGAGCCGAGGAGTTGCGCTGGCACGTCGGCCTCGGGTTTGTGACCGATGTGCTGACCTGGCTTTCCAAGAGCCGGATTCCGGACGACCGCCTGCGAGGCATAGAGGCGCGGCTGCACAGGCTTTCGACCTTGTACAACCAATTGCACGTGCGGAAAAGCGGTCAGGTTGAAACTATCCGCTCGTTGCCAGCCTCCGTCGTGGAGGCGCTTTACGATCTTCTGGACCCGGAGTCCGGTCGGAATCCGTTCAAGCATGCGAGGACCCGCTGGCGTGTTTACATTGCCTTCGTGCTGATGCTGCATCAAGGCCTGCGGCGCGGCGAGTTACTGCTGCTTACAGCAGACTGTGTGAAATCCGGCTTCGACAGGAAACGACAAACGCTGCGTTATTGGCTTAACGTCCAGCAAAATGAATACGAGGACGCAGAAGCCGACGAGCCAATCGACACACGGTATTCGAAGCCAAGCATTAAAACAGTCCATTCTCTCCGACAGATTCCTGTCAGCCCGCTAACGGCGCAACTGGTTCAGACCTACGTTGAAAACTACCGCGGCCGCCCTAGCCACCCCTTCCTGCTCAATTCATATGTCGGCAACCCGCTCGCGACTGAGTCACTGACGAAAGCGTTTCGCGAAATCTCGAATGCATTACCAGACCCGGTACGCCAGGAATTGAGCGATCGCAGTGACAAGGACTCCGTTATGCCACATGACCTACGCCACACCTGTGCGGTCGTTCGCTTACATCAATTGCTGGATAATGGCGACCCGATGGACGAGGCGCTGCAGAAGGTGAGAACGTTCTTCGGGTGGTCAAAGAAATCAGTGATGCCCTCGCGCTACGCACGGGCCGTATTCGAGGATCGACTAGCGGACGTGTGGAATGACAGCTTTGATGACCGGGTAGCGTTGCTGCGCGCCATTCCGAAAGGACTCTAATCATGCAACAGTCCCGTAGCATCGGCGTTGTGGATGTCGCTCGCGACGCCGGAGAGTTGATTGCCGACGTGGTCTCACGACTTCCTGCCCTTCCTCCCGTCATCCGTTACTACGACGAATTTGATGATGCTACCCGTTCGATCACCGCGCCCACGGAAGCGACGGTATTCGAACTTTTGATCTACGGGCGACCGCATAGGCTGGACTTCGATCGCTATCCAGGTGCATACGGCATGCTGGTGAAGCATATCTTCCTGTTTCTGCTGGGCAAAGGACTTCATGTCGTTTCCGCCTTCAAGGCAGCCAGCGGAGCGATGCACTTCTCGGCTTCCGAAGTCGAAAAGCTGGTCGACGCCGGCCCGCACAAAATCGGTCGCGAATGGACCGTCATGCGTGCCCGAGACTTGCCTCAAGACGGTTACCGGTTCGGCAAAACACTGCTGCGGTTACTGTGCGTCCGTCGGCTTTGCGGCTGGTCCCCGACGTATGAAGAGTTTATACGCTCTTCCCTGCCCGGTCCTGCGACGGATTCGCACGCCGGAGTTCGTTCCGGGGATGTCTTTCTGTCGGTCGATGAGGAAGCTGCGATCGCGAGGCATCTGGATGAAACCGTTTCAGCTCTCACGTCGTCCGTGAATGCACCTCCTGAGTACGAGGACCTCTGCGACGCGGGCATGTTGCTGTGCGCTTATCAGTTTGCCATGCGCCCAATCCAAATCGCGATGCTGACCATGAGAAATGTACGTATCTGGGAGGACGTACCGGGTGAAGCACCGACGGTTCATCTAACTTTCCATATGGCCAAGCAGAAAAGCAACTCGAAAAGAAAACCGCTTACACGCCGGTTTAAGCGTGAGTGGGCTCCGATCTTCGTTGCACTCAAGACATGGCGGCAGGCTAAGGGTGTTGCGGGTGCTGCGCATTTCTTCTCTGTCGAATCGAACTCCGAAGCCGGAGCCCGCATTGCCGCGCTTGTCAGAAAGCTGATCGACTCTGAAGACCTCGGTACGGCGACAGATCTGCGCCACACAGCAGCGCAAAGACTCGTTGACGCCGGTGCAAGCCACGAAGAGCTTGCTGAGTTTATGGGTCATTCGAATGTGCAAACAGGACTCGTGTATTACGAGACATCGGCCACCCACGCGGAGCGTGTCAACCGGGCACTCGGCGCATCGGACATATACCGGCGTGTGGCGAAAATCGCGCATGACAGGTTCATCTCCCCGGAAGAGCTCACCCAGCTCAAAGGTGAGCAGCAGATCGCCGGCATGCCTCACGGCATTCCCATTGCCGGTATCGGTGGCTGCAAGTCCGGGCAACCCGCCTGCCCTTTCAACCCGATCACGTCGTGCTATGGGTGCCGGAAGTTCATGCCCTTGCACGACAAGGCGATGCATGAGCGGGTGCTGGCCGCCATGCGGGAAGTGGTTGTCTTCTTCGACCAGAGTTCCCGTGGCGATGCAAGGTCGCCGGCCTACCTGCAACTGCAGCGTACGATTGCCGAGATACAGACAGTCATCGAAGAACTGGAAGAGGACAACGGATGAACCCACACTACTCGGCGTTCATCGAACTTGGCAAAACGTTGGTCCGGGAAAAGGGGTTGCAGTGGGACATGCCTCTCGACGATACAGGTTACGCGCAGGATGGCATCGGCTGGAACCTGACCGCCATTGCCAATGACGTGCCACCTCCGACCCATTACCTGCGCGACCTGGGGCCTGATGTGAAGGCGTTGGCCATTGTCAATGCGGAGCGCGCTGAGCGGAGCCTGACGCCACTGCCTCGCCGCCCCCTATCGCCGGCCTGGCAGGATCTGATCAAGGCAGCCGTTGCCGAACAGTTGCTGTTCAAACGGAACAGCGCGGGACATGTCATGCAACACATCGCGAGGCCGCTCCGGGTAGTTGCAACATGCGTGGAAAAGGCCCCCTGGCAACTGACCGTTGATGATCTCCATATCACGATTCGCGTTGGAACAGCGATACAGGCCAGCGGCAAACTTGGCGACCTGGTTGTCGGACTCGTCAAGGTCATTCTTGATGCCCAGCACCTCTGCGACGCCGGACAACTGTATTCGACGCTCGCCGTTCCGCGGATGAAGGGCAAAAGTGCGATCAAGGCAAAGCATACCTGGTCGCAGGACGAGCTACGGGCTGATCTGGAAGCGCGCAAGCGGGCTGAGCGGCTGCCGGAACGACGCGCGTTCTGGGAGCTGACCCGCATCGTGATGACGGAAAAGCCACGCACCTTCATCGACGATCTGCGGTTCGCCGCCATACGCACGATGATCGTCACGGGCTTCCGAGCCGGCGAAGCCGCGCTGCTTCCCGTCGACTGGAAGCGGGAGCGGACCTATCTGGATTCCAAGGGACGTCCGGCCGGCGAAGCCGGCGGCATCTCAACATCACTGATGGTTCGCCACTTCGCGGAAAAACAGCAGGAGGACGAGTCCGATAGTGTTGTTTTACGTGAAAGAATGCAGCCCGTGCCCGACCTGTTTCGCGAGTTGCTAACTGAAACCTTGGGTCACGTGGCTCAGTTAACGGCACCTTTACGAGCAACTTTGAAACTTCAGTGCGAGACTGGTCGACTATTGCCATGGTATCGGGCCGATGATGTCGTGCCCTTCACTGAACTGTACACGCGACTGACGGGTAATCCGTTCTGGCTGGATATTGAACGAGAACCGTTCATTGAGCGCTATCGCGAAACTTTCGATCCGGTCGTGCTGGGTGATCTGCATCGCTATCAGTTGGACAGATATCAGACTGGCCCAGTCCGACTTGATATGGCGGTATATGTATTCGGGAAACGCTTGCTAGACAGGATGCGTGGCGGGCAGATCGCGTTACGCTTCCGTCGTGCGAATGGCAAGGTCATCGGAGTGCAGGAACGTGCGGGCTGGCATAACTCCTATTTACACGTCGGCGAGCTAGAAGATCACATACGCGCCGAAACCCCTACGAAGATATCGGAGACTGCCCCTCTGCCGCTAGCCGTTGGTGCCATTCAACCATGGGAGCTACTGTTCACCCTTCCAAAACGCTCACTCGCGGAGGAACGCAACGACGGCCTCTGCGATGTCAGTAGATATATGGCTGTGCGTCGCCCGGGTGCTGACCTGATCAGTTTGGCATTCGGTGAACATCGGACCTGTGTAACGGTATTTGAAAAATACGGGCAGACAGACGAGGACCGCGCACTTCGAATGGAATCGCACATGTTGCGTCACCTTCAAAACACTGAGTTGTTCCGGCTGGGTGTTGCTGACACGATCATCTCGAAGCGCTTCAACCGGCGCAGCGTGGCACAAAGCTACGAGTATGATCATCGCAGCCTTGCCGAAGATCTCGATCAGATCGAAATCCCGCAGGATGTTGAGATCATGCTCGGAGAAAAAGCCGGCACGGTTGCCCGACTCATCAAGGGCGGCAAGGCTAACGGCCCCATCGTCGATGCGTTCCGGCGCATCCAAGCCGCCGACGGCGATGCAGCCGCGTACGAATACCTGCGTGCCGAAGCGGACGGATTCCATGCCACCCCGTACGGACACTGCCTGAATTCATTTACGGTTGACCCGTGTCCAAAACATCTCGAATGTTTTGCGGACTGTCGCCATCTCTCCGCAACTGATCTGCCGGAGAACCGGCAGAACCTGATCCGTCTTGAGGGCAAGTTCAAGCTCGCCCTCGAGACGATCAAGGCTAGGCCATCAACTAGCCTCGGATGGAAAAACCAGCTCGATCACGCTGAAAAACGACTGGCCGGCGTACAGAAGCTACTCGCGACACCAACGGGTGAACGCCCCTTCCCTGACGGCGTCGACCTTTCTCTGCCTCGGCAACGCGGAGTACTCGATGAGTAAAACCAACGTAGTACCTGCCGCCGACGAGGCAATGCGCGAAATCCTGGAAACACTGTTAGCCAACGACGAAGACATCACAGCCCGCGCTGTCGTCAGGCAGCATCCCTCTATCAGGGCGGCGTCGTCAATTACCCGCAGCGAATCACGCCGCAGGCTTCTTGCCGAATATCAGAAGCGTCAGACCGAATATAGGCACTGGCGTGGACGTGTTGCCAAGCGTTCCGGTGCCGATACTGCCACGTCACTTGCCGACAAAGACGTCCGGATCGCGGAGCTCGAAGCCACCGTGCAACTGTTGACGGTTTCCCACATCGCCATGTTGCGTGCCGTCGGCGAACTCGGTGGATTCAGTAAGTGGGCCAAATTCTATGAGCAATATCGTGAGGCTAGGGACAAGCTTGCCGAAATTGGCGCTGTGCCACCGGAAGCTGAGCCCGCTATTGGTCTAGGACGCGGCATCACTAGCGCGGGCCGGCCGACACGGAAGAAGCCGTTTTGAAATTTCCGGACGTGCACTGCCTCGTCGCGCATGCCATCCAAAACTTGAGCCGTTACTGATCGTTTTCCAGGTTGTCGATTTCGTTCAATAGCTCGGAGATCGCCTCATTTAATCTTGTGCGCGAAACGCGATGGTCCACCTTCCGGGCCAACTCTGCGAGATGCGCGAGTTTTTGCTCGATTTCCTCTTCCGACATTGGATCAACGCTATCCTGAAAGTTACGCATCTAACTCTCCATTGCAGTGACTGGCAAAGCGGTAGGGCCGGACTGAAACTTTTCGGTCCGGCGCCGTCTCATCGCGGCGGTGACGTACGCCCCCTTTTCATGATTCCGGCGTTCTAGTCTGGCCTCCGCGAGGCCCTTGTGCGCGAAATCTCCACAAATTCCGCCAGTTCGATCTCGCCATTGACGTATCGGAGAGCAAGGGCATCACATTCCCCACCGACCTTGAATCTTGAAAGCCCCAGTGATGCACGCGCGAAATCGATTGCCTTTTTTCGTTTCCGGCGCTCTGCATCTGAAATGGTGCGACTTGCCGGCTTTGCCGCACTCCCCTCTTCCGACTCACGCTGCTGCACGGGTAAATCTTCGATGCCGGCCATGAAATCCTCAGCAACGCGATAACGATCCTGTTGGAGAAACTCTAACCATGCCGGATAGGATTTCTTGTTCATATCTTTGCCATGCCCCCTTCTTGAAGATTTCAAGACTCCCGTTGGATCATGCCTCGGATAATGGAATCCAACGGTAAGAAAAGACGGCGACGGTCGGCTAGGTAGTGCCTCGCGTGTATGCGACATCTAGCATCCGCTTCGATGCGCAACCACCGGTTCAAGCCCCTTGCTACTCGTTGCCGCTTTTCCACTTCTATGCGCCCATCCTGGATCGCTGCGCGTTTGGTGACAGGACCATTGGGCATCCTCGTCGACGAGACAAACTGAGAGCTGTGTCAATGCTCGGCGTTGCATGGGCCGCCTGCGAAAAAGTTTTGCGAACTAATTGCCCGATGAGAATTGGGTCGTAAATGCCGTGGCCAAAACATGATGATAACTCGACCATCGTGGTATGCAACGGCTATCTGCAAAACTTGATCACGAGCGTCATTTGGCTGCGATTGGCGCGGCACTTCGACGTCATCGCATCGAGTGCGGGTTTTCAAGAAGGCTTGGCGTTGGCCACAGGAATCGACCGTAGTCACATGGGCAAAATCGAGCGCGGTGAGCGCAATCTGACGATTCTAAACTTGATCCGCATAGCTCAAGCACTGCGTCGCACGCCATCTGAGTTGTTGGCGTCCGCGGGGATGTAGCAGTGTCGGCCGCGCTGGCTTCGCTTTTTCGCCGAAAAGAGTCGGCTCTTAGGCCGACTCTTTTAGAGCAATCACATCCCTGCGACAACCGGGTTATTGGCCGTCGCAGACTCGCCTGCTGCTGTACAGATTGTGCGAGTCCCACGCGGTGACGTCTGCAGTGAACAGGCAGAAATCAATTCCCGGCCGGAGGACCCGACGACACTGCTTGCACTGCTGCCTGCCGCGCAACAGCTCGCAATCGACATCAAAGCAGTGCAACGAGCTGCGCCTTTCATGACTATTTCGAAATGCACGTGACTCAGTGCGAGTCGCCGGTGCAGAAGGCCCCAACAATCAAGCCGTGAGTTCGGTGATCTTCCTGTCTACCAACCGACATATTGCCAAGGTCAGATATCGAGCAAACTGGACGAGGTCCATGATCGTACTCGGTTGCGGCACGTTCGTTGCAGTACCCGTATGCGCGCTTTCGTTTCGAAGCTCGGTCAAATTGTTCAGTAGCTGCGTCATCGTCGACGCGGAGTACTTCCTCCCGATCGCGTCGTCCAGCGCGGAGAACCCGCCCTTAATGCCAAGTCCGGCAAGGATTGCGGTTACCACGTCGCTTGACGGGTTACCTTGCGTCCGTGCAAATGCTTCCCAAACAGGGGCCTTAGTCGGGTCCATGATCGGCGCTACAAGTCGCCGAACGAAAGCAGAAGAGTCTGAAAGCGACTTCTTCCGTTTTTGTTCCCGTTTCACCATATCGGAAAGATGCCCGGCTCCCTCCCGCAGGTGAATCTTTAGGAACTCATCTCCCAAGCTATGCATACCTAAACCCTTATTCGACAGCTCAGCAAAGTAACTTGCGCACACGGAGCGGAGAAAAGACTCTAAGAAGCCACTTAACAGAACGACACTTCCAAGCTGAACCGTATTGTGCTGCGCCAGCAAAGCCCTGTCACGCATCGCGTTTGCGGATTCACTCTGAATGCGCTCCATCAATTTTATAATGGGCGCTGCGGATTTCGAGAACTCAGAATACGAAGATCGGATGGACTCGCGCATAGAACTTTAGATCAGAGTTGTTGCAGCATATTTCTCGACAATTTCATTCAAACGCGCGATTCGCGTAGATATCGCGCCTTTACCGTTTGTACCGGTAGTGATGGAGTCACGGAATGCCTTATCATTTCGCCCCAACTCACCTAAGCCTTGCCTTAACGCCTGCGCGGTTTCGTCATCGATCTTGTCAGGGTCGATCCTGGAAAACGCAACCATTACCGCGTCCGCAAGAGGCGCGGACTTCGCTTTTCTCTCCACGTCATCGGGTCGAACGAAAGCATCGGCGACCCCGAATACGCGCTTGATCGAAGCGACGGCGCGATGAAATGCCCGAGCATCGTCCTCGAGTATCTGTTCGTCTGTTTCAGCGGACGCGTTGCGCAATTCCAAATACTGCCCCAGCCACCATTTAAAGCTTTTGCGAATTTTTGAGGGATCTCGGAGGGCAAAGAAGCGCAAAGCCAACTCAACGTCACGCATGTTTGAATAAAGATTATTCTGCTTTCTTTCATTATTGTTTTGCGGAATATCCCACAACTCACGGAAAATGACGTCATCGGTAAGTTTGTGAAGCAATCGATTAAATTTCCCCTGGAAAACTGCATTTCTGATTTCCATGGAGTTAAGTGGCACCCCTCCAGTATTGAGTCTATCAAAGACGTCGTATTTCACCTCCGGCGACGACTCTCGAAGCAATAACACCGCGGGGATGAACCGGCGCTTGATTGTCGGTGCGAGCCCCTTGTCCTCCAGTTCAGCGTACCGCATACCGTTAAGTTCCTTCCAAACCTCAAGACGTTCGAGCGCGTAACTGCCACGAAGAAACTCATAGATAGCCGTCAAGCGCTGTCTGCCGTCCAATACTACGTACGACCCGTACTTATCTTCCCCCAAGAACACCGGGGGTACGGGCACGTTCATGATAATAGACTCCACAAAGCGAGACTGCTTCCTTACGTCCCATCGGTCACGCCGCTGAAAGTCTGGGTTGAGTTTAATCTGCTCCTCGATCATGGTTTTGAGCGTCGAGATTGGAAGCTCTATCTTTTGCGGATGAATCTGCCGCATTTGCTTTGCGTATTTCCTCTCAAGCGCTTCATCCGCATCAAAGTCGGAAACAACATCCTCGTCGGGGTCGTCAATGAAGTCGATCTTTACGTCTGTCATTTTTTGCCTCACGGATGCTTCGAAAAAATTAAAACATCTTCAACGCGAACGTTGGAGTCTCGGTACAGTTTGAACCTCGGATTCGAGCCGGCAATAGTTGGTCGAGAAGGATATTTTCGCGATGTATGCAAGGAAAAACCTGTATTCTCGACCAACTCAATGATTATCCCTCTAAGATCGATTTCCATTTCTTTAAAATACGAATTCTGAACGACAAAAACCAAATGCCCTTTCGGGACAGCGTTGGCAATTTGACCGACTGAAAGAATAAGATCGTTAAAATAGCGCGAAAAATATCTAGTGTAGTACGTCGAAGCGGCTTTCGTGTGATGTTGCCTAATCGCGTCCATCGTTTTCTGCAGTAAATTGCTGCCACAGTCGTCGGAAAATACGCTATTTACATCAGTAACGACCGCGCCCATGATTCGGCGTCGAAGGCTCTCGAACCCCTGCTTCGTCAATTCGCCAAAAGCCAGCAACTCAGGGGTGGTTGCCACTGCATAATCGATCCGTGTGCAATATGGCGGCGACGAAATCACTAGATCAAAAGGGCCGAGTTCGCCTAAATCGTTGCAAGAGTCGCCAAGCACAATTTCAGGCCACCGATGGTCCGGCGACCTTTGGGCCTGCGGTTCACCCGCTGCGTTGCACATCGATCGAGCCACTCCGTCTACCATCGCTTTTATTGAACCGGCGTCCAAACAAATCCTTTGTGATTCGTTCTTTGGACGGCTAAACCAGGACGGATTCGTACCTCGCAGCGGACGAAGCGCTTCGCGTAGCACCTCGGCTAACACCACAAATGCTGCTCCGCAGATCGCCAGTTCTTCTGGCGAACCCGGATCGGAAGCCAGGTCGCGTGAGTAGCCAATCAATGTGCTTCGAAGCCCGCGAATAGCAGCACACGCAGCTTCGTCGAAAAACGTTGCAGCAAAATCCTCCCCGGCTGTCACACCCGGATCGAGGCATAGCTCGGTGGCAGCAGTTCCGATCAGACGCCGACAAAGCTCTTTGGTGAGATCAGGACGAGCCAGCCTTGACCACGCAACGGGCACCATGCCCGGATTTATGTCCACCCCCACGCTTTGAAACCCGCGAGCGGCGCAAGCGCTCGTCGTAGCGCCGCTGCCGTTCCAAGGATCGAGAATTCGCGCTCCAGAGTGACCGTATTGATCAAGAATATCGGAGACGAATCCGGTGGTGTACCCCGCGTAATACTGATACTTGGCAGTTTGCTTTGATGATTGTTTTGGTGTGCGCATCCGCAGAAACACTTGCTGTGCTCGTCGAAACGAGTCTTCACTGGGCGTCAAGTTTACTTGACCTTGTCATTTCCCGACACCGGCTACGCCGTTGGGCGTGATTATTGCATCAATTTAAGCCATCTCCGCCGTTCGATTCCGAGCACCTGCGGCAACTGATTTGGTTGGCCATCAATCGGTCGCCAGCCAAAATTCACTGAGTCCATGCTGCCAGAGCGACCGGGAACGGTCTAGCTGTGCATCGCTGCACTTTACCTATGTTTCCGGCGACGTTTCGCGAGCGAGCGTCAGCCGGCTGAGCCCGAAAGTGCTCGTCTCGAAATCGAGCGACTGCGCGAGCGTACAGGGATTGAACCTGTGCCCCCTGCCGTGTGAGAGCGGCCTCGGGCCCAGTGTGGCCCGTTTGCGGACGTTGGCGCCGCCTTTCACACGGACATTCGAACGTCTGCTCCGCCTTGGCAAAGACTTCCTCACATGAACAACATCATAACGGCGCGAGAAGCGACGTCGCCAAAACAAGAGATACGACGATCGGGCTTGATGCGCGTTTCCAGATAAGGCGGTGACACAATTATTGCGATCTATGGACGCCGGCTGCGGCATGTCGTTAGCTGAGATGCAGGGCGCTCACCGCACTGAAGCCGCCAGAGAGGGCGGCCACAATACACGTGGCCTCGATGATCAGCATCACTAGGACGAGTTCGGCCATTAGAGGCGTCAGGTGCCACCAGCGTTTCGCTGATTGTTTAAGACGCATTGTTCGACTGCCCCCGATATCGGGGTAAGCCGCCCGCGCCCGCTCCTTCCCGGGTTTGACGTGGCCTTCCTTAAGCGGCTCAAAGAAGAGGCTGACACTACACCACGCCGCAAAGGCAGCCATGCCCCAGAGGACAACCCCGATAGCGATCTTCTCCGGTGTCGGCTGCCCGTGGAGTCCGCCGTGCACAAAAACCGCGCCGATGAACACGAGCAAAGCCTGCGGGGTGATATTCCTGAGGAAATCGAGGTAGTGCTTGCGCCCTTCCTTGCACAAATACATGTGTGCCTCCTTGATGCACATGAAAATGAATGCGGCAACGTCCGCGAACCTGGCGCTCGCAGCAACCGCGCTGCCAATCGTAGATGGCCACGACATTGGTTATCGGTAAAGAAGGGCTTATCTAAAGAGCGCCCGGAAGATATTTTTGTCGTCGTCGTCGTCGTCGTCGGGGCGCGGTCGGATGCCCGATCGCCGGCGGGAGCCAGCGCCTGACGACTGCCCCATGCGAATCACGGGAGCGGTTTTAGTAGTCGCGAGGGCTAGCGATTTGTGGGTGAGTCGTCGCCCCAAGCGCTAAATGGCGAGTTCGTCGGAATTGCTCGGACACGGGGCGAGCATCTGTCATCCGGCCAGTACGAGGTTCACGCTGGGTTAGTGCCGCGGACCGCCGTGAGGCAGTGACCGGACAATTTGAGACATTCGACACGTGTTCGAGGATGGTCGACAATCCGATCTAGAGCGTAGACGGAAGGCGCAGTCGAGGCACCCAGAGGTATCGCACCTGAGTGGGAATCTTGAGCGTCAGCTTTCCCAATATCCTGAATTTCGAAATCGGATATGGAATGGTAAATTGGTGACGATCGAGATGGATTCAAAAGGTGTTAAAAGACAATAAAGGATATGGAAAATGAATGAATTGGCTCTGCATTTTTTTTACAAAAAGGGGCATATCCTCAGAAATTGACACTAACGAATATATTCTAGAAGCGGCGAAGACAATTGAGCTGACGCACGACATCGTCACAAATTTGGTTAGAAATAATATCGATCGCCTTCAATATGAACCTGTTTGGTCGATACTTCACGACATGTACTTAAAGTGTCACGAATTTACAAGTGGGTCTTTGACGTCATTTCTCGTCGCGCACATTTCGTCTGCCGAGGCTTTGTGCCGAACCGCTATCGAATCAGCGGTCAACCTCCAATATGCCAGCTACGGCGACGATGTTGGAAATGTTATCGCCTATTTTCGATTGTATCTCGCAACAGAGCGCGATCAAAATAAATCGTGGCTAAAAAGCGTGGAAAAATCAAATGGCCCGAATGAAGAGAAAGAATATCACAGAGATTGCATTAGAAAAAAATATGAGAATCTTGATGTGTGTGAGAATGCACTTAGAGAATCGTTTTCAATTATGGGAATCGACTTCGATAGCCGGCGCGGATCTTGGCCGAGTATATTTGACAGATTTTGCAAAATAAATAAAGAAATTGATTATAGAACAATCTATGCCGCGTTGTGCTCGCAAGCGCACAACGACCCGGAAGACATATTGAATAATTTAATGTCTAGAATCATTCAGATAGATGGAATTGAGGAGAATGGTTACGCGCAGGCTGTTGAGATCGAGCAGTATTTTTTCTCGCTAAACATGGTGTTGACGGCCATCAGCTTTTACGTTGAGGCGACGGCTATGTATCTGGCAAAATACAATATTCCGGTTTCAAAAAATATAATACCGATACTAATCAAAACCAAAGATTTGATTATTGATCTACAGACTAATTCTAAGAGCAGGATTGCGAATCCGGTCCGATTAGCCATACAAGCATCTTTGACGAAGGAGTGAAGATTACGCGATTGAGACCACCCTAAAATGGATTAGGCAGACGCAACCGAATCGGATTGAATACCGCGCCACACCTGACGGTGGCCGCGAGAAAACTGACAATTGCCCAATGCTTGTGTCTCTCCGCTTTGGGTCGCGTGCAGCCAATCTCAGCCTTGCAAGTTTACGGACTGCGTATGCTCATTGCATGAGGCGGCAGTCGGTGGCGGATTCAACCGGTCGATGCAACACCTAGAATCTGCGTGAGCAGCGGAGGTGTTGCAAATGAAACAGCGACCGAGAATTCATTACTCCGAGACTCAGAAAGCGCTGATGTGGGACCGATGGCGCAAGGGCGACACGATTCATCAGATTGCCAAACTGTTCGATCGAGGCCATTCTTCGATTCAGCGGATACTATCGGAGACCGGCGGAATCCAGCCGCCGCAAAGGCACCGCGCGCCACAGGCATTGACGCTGGCAGAGCGCGAGGAGATTTCCCGTTCTCTGGTGTCGGGATTATCGATCCGGTCGATAGCGGCCAGGCTGGGACGCGCTCCTTCCACTATAAGTCGCGAGTTGCAACGCAACGGGGGCAGCCAAGGCTATCGGGCAAGCCAGGCGGACGCGATTGCCTGGGAGCGGGCACGTCGGCCGAAGGTCTGCAAATTGGTGCAAAACCAGACGCTGGCACGAGTTGTCGCTGCGAAGCTGAAGCTGCAGTGGTCCCCTGAGCAGATTGCTGGTTGGCTCAGACATGCGTACGCGGTCAACAAGGACTATCTGGTGTCGCACGAGACAATCTATCGGAGCCTCTATATTCAAGCTCGTGGCGCCCTGAAAAAGGAATTGCTCGAGCACTTGCGACGCTCCCGAACCATGCGCCGATCCCGTCATCACACACTGAAAACCGAGGACCGCACGAACATTCGCGACGCCGTGTCGATCAGTGAACGTCCCGCTACGGCGGAGGATCGGGCAATACCCGGGCACTGGGAAGGTGACTTGATTTATGGCAATGCTACCAGCCAGATTGCGACTCTCGTCGAACGTCAAAGTCGATTCGTGATGCTGGTGAAAGTAGCCAGCAAGAATTCTGAGGCTGTGGTTGACGCTCTGATACGACACGTCAGCAAGTTACCCAGGGAACTATATAAATCGCTGACCTGGGATAGGGGCTCGGAAATGGCCGACCACAACCGCTTTACCGTCGCTACAGACATTGAGGTCTATTTCTGCGATCCTCAACACCCTTGGCAACGCGGTTCGAACGAAAACACAAATGGGCTTCTGAGGCAATATTTTCCTAAGGGTACCGATCTCTCCGTCTACTCGCAGGCCAGACTGGATGCCGTAGCAAGGCGGCTCAACGAACGTCCCCGAAAAACACTAGACTTCGACACCCCGGCTGAACGATTTAACCAAATCGTTGCATCGACCGGTTGAATCCGCCGTCGACTTCTGACCGACAGGGCCGATCAACGGCCCACCACGCCGGCCGCTCTGTGCCGGACCGGGTTCGGTCATCAACGGACGTTCGCCAATGCGCCTTGATAATCGTAAGTTTGCCGTCGCCAATGTATCATTAGGGCTGTTTTTCTATACTGCTAGCGACCGACAATTTTTACGTTTTGCACCAAGACTAGATTAGGAATATCGGGCGCGTACTCACGCCGAGGTTTTCTGACAAAACGGATAACCATAAAAAATTATGCAACCTACAGTAACTGTTATTCCTATTGCCGTAATTTCTGCTATCGCACTATTTTTCACAAAAGAAATACTTGAGGGAGTGCGACGCTATCGCGGAGAGCAACGAAAAATAAAAGCAATTAAAATGCTTATTTCCCGTGAGTGCGAATTAAATCTCTGGACCATAAAATCTATTAAATATATTGTCGAAACGATTCGAGACGAAGCAGAGCTCGGCGCCGAGTTCGAATTCATTTTCCCCAGAAGTGGAAAGACTTTATTTCGTGTAAAACGGAAGAATGACGATACTAAAAGCGGATCATCATTGACTGAGACGCATAGGGAACTTATGGATCGATATCTATTAGACGCGGCGACATTAGACAAAAAACTCTATGCTGCGCTGCAGTCAGCTTATGCCGCAGTTGCTGAGCTAGAGCATGTCCGCCAAAGCTTGATTTATTTTGTTGAACCAGAAGATAATCAGGATGAGATGCATTTGTTTGGTTTTGTTGATTACGCATTAGGTACACTTCAGGAAGTTTCTGACGGACTTGCCGTGCTCTATAAGGAATGTACTGGGGATAATTTGACGAAACATCGATTGCGGTAATAATCGCATCGAATACCCTAGCACTGCGAGACATGTTTCCTAGTGGTAGATGCTCACTGTTTCACCCGATTGAAGACACTGCTTGTAAATTACGTCGTTTTGATTTCGAACCAACTTGGCACTGGCGACGTACAGCCGACTATCTCTTTTATTATTTCATCAACTTCAGCATCGCTCTCTCCCTCCTGGCGTATGAATCGCTTGCGCAATTCGCGTTCCAAGATAGCCGACGCCTGCTTAACGATAACGTGCAATCGCCTTCCCACCTCTAATATGAAAGACCCCTCTAACACAAGCTTTCGATCGCTGAATCTCCGCAACGATGATACTTTGGCGGCGTCCTCCCGAGTAATGGTGCCGCCAGTATGTACGATAGAATGCCGAAGTTGCCACATTAACTCCAGTTCCGCTATGACGGAATTTGAATATATATTGATTTTCGGAAAAATAATTTGAAAATATTGATTCACTCTAGATGGATTGTGCCAAGATACCAGTGAGTCTGCGACTATTTGACCGGGTTCACGAGGTTCTCCACGTGCAGCAAGTATCCGATAGAGCGTGATGTTACATCCTTCTTTTTCGAGTCGCTTTGCCAACTCGAGATCGTCAAAGCCATCCATAAAATCATTCGAATCCACTAGCTCTGAAAACTGCTGTTTTTGAAATACTTCAAAATTGCTCATCAGCATCGCGAACGCTGCCATCACAAACACGCGAAGCGATTCAGACGATTTATCGATCATCGCTTTATCGCCACTGTTCTCAAGAGCGCGCTCACAGTGGGTTACCGAGTCACATATTTCTACGACGCTGCGCAAGAACACCGTTGCTGTCGAGGGTGCATTCGTTATATATGTCCGCGGGCTTGCCGCGTCTTTATGAAAATATGACGTAAGACTCTCGGAAAACATAGACATCCTTCTAAGTAACATTGATTAATAACGTGTATCGCAATATTTAACGAACTGAAGCGGCAGTATATCAACGTTGTGCAGTAACGGAATGATTCGCCTCACTCAAGTGAATACCCCGAATTGTTTTCCGCGACCGTCCGCTAACAAGAAAGTTGAGCGTCTCTTTAGGGGCGGTCCCGGCCCTTCGCTAACTGAGGGAGGGGAGCCTCTCCGCCGGACACCTGCGCCTTTCGAACGCCGCTGTCGAAAACCTGGACTGAAAGCATGCGTCAAGCGCTACGACTGGCCGCCCACGCTCTTTTACCTCGACCCCGCCGCAATTTGAGCCGGAAGGCTACGGCGTGCCGTTTGCCGAATGGAATGGGGACATTTGCGCGGCCATGATGCGGAGCCAGCGAGCGGCGCCTCATGCGCCGACTGCCGACTTTTCAACATGTTGCTTGGTCGCTCAAAGACTAGATTCAGTGCTTTCGCAGACAGCATTTGCCAAAGCAAGAAATTGGCGCAGCATGGTCAGATCTCTTAGCCACGAAATAGCCGAGAGCCGCGGCGGAAGCTGCTTCTCTCCCGAAAGGGGTGTGAAATGTCCTACTGTCCCTTCTTCCAGACGCTGCATGACGAAACACAACCAGTGGGGCATTTTGGCCGGGGAACCCACTATTCGGTTCTGCGGGCTCCGGTCTGGCACGATGAAGCGATCAATCGGCTTGAGCGGTGCGCGTTCCTCGACTTCGCCATCATCTGGGATGAGGATCATGACGATCGGGTGGTCGATGTAATCATGGTCCTTTACATCAGTGGCCTGCTTGCGCCGGTACGGTATATCGGCGAGAGGAAAGGCACGCTCTCAGTACTGTTGGCCCCTGATGTTGCTCGGAACTGGAACCTAGGCACACTGGAGCAGTATCGCGACGATATCAACGACATCTGCCAGTGCTTGGAAGACCCATGGTCGGCAAAAGTCGACAGCGTTGACGTCCACGAACATTCGATCATCCACGGTTCAGCCGAGAACGTCGCTACGTATCTCAGAAACATCGACATTTTGTGGGAGCTGGGTGTGAAACCGAAAAGCCGCCCATAGGTCGGCAGCAAGGGGGATGAGAACGCAACACTGAGTCGGGTAAAACCACGTTTACCGGTCTCACACTGTTGCGTCCTCGGGTAGCCACGGACGCAACAAATAGCAGCGTCACGGTCACGCAACAGGAATTTCCAGAAAAGTGGGCAACTTGTGGATAACTCGGCCGCCTTACCCGTTGAGAGATAAGAAAAAACTGAAAAACTACACCAACGCAACATGTCACCATAGGTGCCAAGAATCAACCATTTAACTGTCAGGGCTTTTTAGAAATGTCCGGTTCTGGCTCATTAGAAATGTCCGGTTCCCGGCTCCGGGCTGGCTGCGGTGGCGCATGCTGCGGCATCACAGCCAGCCCGGAGCCAGACCATGAAAGTGCATTAACAGAAACCGTTATAGAAACTCGACAGAAATCGTTTAGAAATGCGGTCACCGTCCTTTCTATATGGCTTACGTCAAAAAAAGTACGCCCGGATGCTCTTCGGGCATTTCTGAGTGAATTACGTTAAGTCTCCCAAGCCGCCGTGACCGTTGGGCCTCCGTGGTTGCTCCACATCCCTACTGATGTGACGCGAGAAATGGACCATACTGATGTCACCATTAATGCGAGGGCCTTCCAATGCGTATCACCGTGACCATTGACGACGCCCTTTACAAAAAGGCGCTGGAACTGGCCGACCCCGACATGGACAAGTCGGACATTTTTCGCGAAGCCATTAAGACCTTCGTGCGGGTGCAGGCCGGCAAACGCCTCGCGGGTCTGGGCGGCTTGGCGCCAGATATGCCGGATGTCGCGCGGCGGCGCTCGGAGACGGGATCGCAATGAGCGTGCTCGTTGACACGTCGGTATGGGTTGACCACTTCCGTGGTGGCAATTGCGCGTTGGTTGACCTGATCTGAACGGGTTATGTCGTAAAAAGTAACCCCCCAAACCGACATGCGGAGTTTTTGAACGATTGATGTGATTGAATCGTTCACCACTTACAAATAAAGTCATGGTATCCGCCGGTCAGAAAATGTCTTTCCACAGACGCTCGGTACGGCACGATCTGCCAGATCAACACTCCGACCGGTTGACCATCGCTCAGTGCAAAGTCACGAGACGGCGCCATCTGGTCAATGAAACGATATAGAAGACGATCGAAAGCCGTCTGCTTTTCTGCACGCTGGAACACAGGTCTCAGCAGCCCCCGCACTAACGCCAACAGTTCATGGTTCTGCGTAACCCAGCGCTCAAGTCCATCCATGCGAGCGCAGATTGCCGGGGCTTGATCGAGTAGATCCAGATGTAGATCGAGATCAGGCTCTGCTCCTGCCAGATATTGACTACAGGACTTGCAACAAAACGGCTTGGCACGGCAATTCAAATGCTCAGACAGCGGAGCAGTAGCATGCCCACAATAACAACATTCAGACCTCAGAGGGACATCGTGCAACGGGCAGGACCGTAACGCTCTGAATTGATGCCAGACGCTGTGGTAGGCGCATTCGAGACAAATGGGACAGTACCGCATGTGAGTGTCAAATAGCAATTCTCTCGAAGGAAGCCTCTGGAGTCTGAGTTCGATTGTCTCTGGGCATCTCCAGCCCGTGACACGTTTAAACTGTGCCCAGTCGATGGCCTGTCCGCTAGCGCCAAAATGCTCGCTCACTTCTCGCTCATCGAGGGTGTTGCGCCAACAGAATCTCCAAAAGACCGTTAGTGACGACTCATGTGGTAAGGGGCCGAGGTCCCCTCCCGCCCAGCGCGTCCACCGCTTGTTTTCCTCTGAGGACATCAGTTGGAGTTCATTCATCGTTAGCTCGTGCATCAAAGCAATTGCCTCTGACGTTCATAGCGCGGCCACGTTGGCCACATCAATCGGCCGCTGGCCGAACTAGGACATTTTATCGATGCGTTAGCCTATTCGGTCCAGTGAATTGTAGACGTGTCGCATCGGCAAGACGAGTGGCAACGCTGTTTCTGATAGAAGCACATGTTCGAAGTTTCGTACGCGTTTCCATGGACTCCGACTTGGTTCCTCTCTGCATTTCTCAACGGTTTGCGTTAGCGCTCGGCGCTCGGAAGAGTCGCTCTGCATTTCTAAATAATTTACGTAAAAATGTGTAGAGCGAATGCCTCTTGAGGCATCCGACATTCGAAGGAATCTCATGCGTTGAGAGAAAAAACACATG
Organism: Paraburkholderia sp. BL9I2N2; assembly: GCF_004339745.1. Lineage (GTDB taxonomy): Bacteria > Pseudomonadota > Gammaproteobacteria > Burkholderiales > Burkholderiaceae > Paraburkholderia. The sequence continues at coordinate 244,317 of NZ_SMGP01000002.1, forward strand.
GGGGAAGTAATGGAAGCCTTGCGCAGCAAGGTTCGCCGGGGCGCAAATTTATTAACAGTTTCCGTTAATGCACTATGAACGGACGTGGATTCATCACGATCAGCATGCACGAGCTCGAGCGCGTGAAGATCATCGAGGCGGTCGTCCAGCATCGCCAGACGATCGTACTGGCGGCTGAACGGCTGCAGCTGTGTGAGCGTCAGGTCAGCCGGCTGGTACGGCGCTACGAGGCTGCAGGACCGGCCGGGCTCGTGTCGGCGCGGCGTGGGCAGCCCAGCAACCGCGAACTGCCGGTGGATGTCCGTGCGCGTGCGATGGCGCTGGTGCGTGAGCGCTATGCCGATTTCGGGCCGACGCTGGCGTGCGAGAAGCTGGCTGAATGTCATGGCGTGGTGCTGGCGAAGGAAACCGTGCGGCGCTGGATGCGCGAGGCCGGGCTGTGGATTCCCCGCAAACAGCGGCCACCGAAGCTTCACCAGCCGAGAAACCGTCGGGCGTGTCTGGGCGAACTGGTGCAGATCGACGGCAGCGATTACCGCTGGTTCGAGGACCGCGCGCCGGCCTGCACGCTGCTGGTATTCATCGACGATGCAACGGGCCGGCTGATGGCACTGCACTTTACGGCAACCGAGTCGACCTTCAGTTACTTCGAGGCGATGCGCGCGTACCTTGAACAGCATGGCAAGCCGGTTGCGCTGTACAGCGACAAGGCCAGCGTGTTTCATTGCAACAGCCATTCGGTGACGCCGGGCAAGGGCGTCACGCAGTTTGGCCGCGCGCTGTACGAGCTGAATGTGGATACGTTCTGCGCCAATAGCAGCCAGGCCAAGGGGCGCGTCGAACGCGCCAATCTGACGCTGCAGGATCGTCTCGTGAAGGAACTGCGGCTACGCGAAATCAGCACGAAGGAGGCGGCCAATGCTTACGCGCCCCACTTCATCGCTGACTTTAACGGCCGGTTTGGCAAGATGCCGCGGAGCACATTCGATGCGCACCGGCCGCTGCGTGCCGACGACGACCTTGAGCTGATCCTGACGTGTCGCGTGCCACGGCGCGTGTCGAAGGTACTGACGGTGCAGTACGACCGGGTGATCTATCTGCTGGAGGATACGGTGGCGAACCGCAGCCTGATTCATCGTTATCTGGATGTGTTCGAGTATCCGGATGGGCGCATCGAGATTCGGGTGAATGGCGCTGCCCTGCCCTGTGTACCGTATGACCGGCTCTCGGAGATCGATCAGGCTGCTGTGGTCGATAACAAGCGGCTGGGACACACGTTGCAGATGGCGCAGGTCATTCAGGCGCAGCGCGATGACCGGCGGGCATCCGGATCACCATCGAGGACCAATCAAGGTGAAGCGCCGCGGCCAAAGGAGCGCAAGGTCGGCACCCGCAAGCAGCGCGAGCTGACCCGGGAACAGTTGAATGAAGCGATTCTGGGAACTGCCAGAATGCGGGTTGGCTCGGTGCTTAAAAGCCCTCTAACATAGAGATTTCGGAACCTCAAAACCGGACATTTCTAAAAAGTCCAAACCCGGACATTTCAGAATGGCCTCGACATGAACTGTAGCGGCTTCATGTAAATGTCGTGTTCTAGCCAGATAGAAATGTCGTGTTTCGGACCTCGGTATGCTTGCCGGTTCCTCGTGGGACTGCGGAGCCGGCGATGCATGCAACTGCACTGGTGACACTGAACATGCGCGAACTCAATCGTTTGAAAGTGATTCAGGCGATTGTGAAGTTGGGTCTCAAGCCACTCAGGCCCATCTCCCAACACATGCCCCCATTCCTCAATGCTTCCCATACGTCGCCAGATACTCCGCCAGCCCCGTCCACTGCGGCGAGCTCAGCAATTGCGGATGATCTCTTGCCACCTGAAGCGCGACATTATGAAAACCCTGCGTCGTATCCGACACGCCCGCTTGCACGACTCCATTGAATGCAATCGCGGCGGCATGTATCGGCGCGCCCGTGAACGCTGGCGCAGGTTGAGCCACAGGCTGACCATTAAGAGCACTTGCCAGCCGGTCAAGTTGCGCATTGCGAGTAGTGACAGCATCGGAATACTTCTTCTGCGCGTCGAACTTCTCCGCAAGCATCTGAAGCACCGCAGTATGGTCGAGTCTCCCGGAGAAGACGCTCCCCGGAGTGACAAACGGCGACACCAGAAAAGCCGGCACCCGCAGCCCACTAGTCTTGAACGAAAACCCCGCGATATCGACCGCAATGTCCAACGGCGCCACATGATCGAAGAACCCGCCGTGCTCGTCATACGTCACGATCAGCAGCGTCTCTTTCCACCTGGCCGGATTCGAAATCAAGGTCCGGTAAATATCGGCGATGAACGCTTGCCCACCAGCCATCCCCGTTGGGCAGTGATCGTCGTTGGCGGTGTTGTGAGGGCCGTCCGTATATTCCGGTTCGATGAAAATCACTTTCGGGAGAATGCCGTTGCCCTGCCAGTCATGGGCAAACCTCGAATACCGCCGGAAGTTTCCGCCGGCGTCGTTGAGCGGCAAGGTCAAGGACAGCAGGATCTCCGGAAGCCATTCCTTCATCATGCTGAAGAACGGAAAGAAGCTCCCTGACTGATAGACACACCAAGGTATGCCGCGCTGGCGCAGCCAATCATAGACAAGTGGCTGATCCGGCAGAAAGCTCAGCCCTTGCACGTTATCGTTGATCAGGCTAGTCCCCGCCATCGCCATCAGACGATTCGCCTGAGTCCCTGACGGCAACGGAGCAAACCAGTTGTCGCACACGGTGAAGTGTTTCGCGAGAAAGTCGAAAGTGGGTACAGTGCGAGCGTCGTAATAACCCATCACGTCGGCCAGATTCGACGGTGCCGGCTTGCGGGTTGCATAGCTTTGCACGAATCCACCGAGTTCCGGGCATCCTCCCGGCACACACGGAGTGTCGATCTGCGTGGCGATCGGGCCGCGGTCGTGAGGCGGGTCCGATATGGCGGGTCCATTCGGACTCAATGCATGAATGGGATATTGCTTGCCGTTGTATACGTTGATGAAGTTCGCCTGCCACGCCGGATCCGCGGAAAGGCCGTTAACCTGGCTGCCGTTCAAGCTTAAATAACCGAGTGTGTGATCGAAGGAACGGTTTTCCATCATGGCGATCACGACGGTGTCAATCTGGTCCAGAGCAGTCATCAAAGCTCCTTGAGCACCTGGCATTCAGCGTAAACCGACTCAGTATCGGAAAAGGTAGACGAAAACCATTGTTTTCGCGTCTCAGGTAATTCCCTGAGGTCATGACACGAAGTGCCTGATGTGATCGACTTCCCTCCCCTCTGGTGTTCAGCAGAGCGATGGGAACGACGCCCGGCCGATATCTCGCGGCGAAGGCGCAAGAGTCGCGCGCTGCGCTTGCGTGGCCTTCAAAAGCGACTTGAGCGAGATGATCGTCGATCAGCTCGCTCAACTTGATGGCACACAGCGCGAACCCACAGCGCGAACCTTCAGGCTCTTTCAAGGCGTGCAGTTCGAGCCTAGTTTCACCTTGCGCTTGTCCAGTTGCAGACGATTGCCGCTCAGTTTGACCTTGCCGGAAAACGAAGCGCTCTTCCACTGGATCTTGCAGGTCGCTGAATCGATCGCGTAAACCACCTGCTCGCTGCCGGAATACGTGGAGACGACAAGCTGCTTGCCGTTCGTATAAAGCGGCCGCTCGACGATGCTGACGTTAGGATCCACGGAGCACGATACCCCGCCCGCACGGCTCAGCGTGACCGGACCGAGCCAGGCCGTCGGACTATCCGTGCCGTCGCTCTGACCCAGATCGATCGACAGATCGCCGACGCTGACCTTGCCCGTGCCGGGATTCACTTCGCTGTAGTGACACGATTGCGCGAGGGCAACCGGACCCGCGATCAACAGACCGGCAACGGTCACGACCGCACGCGTGATAAGACTCTGCTTCATGGTTTGATGGCGTAATACTGGACATTCGCGAGATCCGCATGCGTCCAGGAAAAGTTAATGGCGGTGTTTTTCCGTCCGACGCCGCCATATCGGCCCCAATACGCAAGCGGATAAGGTTTCGATTGACCCGGCATGATAATCACGACATGGCCGTGATGCGTCGCCTTCAATCCGGCAACCACCAGATAGCCGAGTCCGGCATAAGCGACGGCCTTATCGGCATCCGAACCGAGTTGAGTCCACGGTGCGCGGCCAATGGCGTCGATAATGCTGTTCGCATCACCCGTCAGCGTAATATCGAGGTCTGCGGCGACGGCCTTCAGGAAGCCGCTGCAATCGGCTTTCCATTGCGTCCAGTGGTTCTCACACAGGGTTTTGATACTTTTTACGCCAGCCATTATCGTTATCCGTTTCGCATGTGATGTTGTCGGTTTTTCTCCGGTCGCAAAAAGCCGCGCCGTAAGCGTTCGGATTATAACGAGGCTTACAGAAATGTAAATAAATGAATGGTGTGGCGTGCTGCGAATTAAAAAATCATGCATCCATGCTGAATGCAATCGCAATCGTTTTCCGCCCCATGTCTTTCTCCGCGATAATCGCGCATTCCGCCCGGCCCGCCGCCGATCAAATAGACGCCTCGCTTCATTTAACAAATCGACGCAATAAAATCCAACGCCCTGCTCGCTTCAGCCGCATTCGCATTGAGCATCGCCAGCACTGCTGCGTTTGCCAGCTGCGGCATCGGCGGAACCAGGAAACGCGTGCCGCCGGTCCTCTAAATCGACCGATATCTCGCTCGCCGTGCGCACCGCCTCTTGTTATAATTCTTTCACCAAATCGAACAAAACATAACGCCCTCCCACACTGCGCGACAGGAGCCTCCATGCTGAAACCCGACCGCCTCCGCGCCCTTGCCGATGCGCTGGCCAGGCAAAACGTGATGCGCCTGCGCGACGCCGCCGGCCTGCTGGGCGTTTCGGAAATGACTGTCCGGCGCGACATTGCCGGCAGTCCCGAGCGATTCACGTATCTCGGCGGCTATATCGTCAGCGCGACCGACGTACCGAATAACGCCGGCTATTCACTCGAAGAAGAGAAAGACCACTTCGCGCAGGCCAAAGCCGAGGCGTCGGCGATCGCGGCGGGACTTATCGGCAACAACGAAACGCTGTTCATCGACTGCGGCACGACCCTCACTACGCTGGCCCGGCTGATTCCGGTCGAGCGGCATGTCACGGTGGTGTGCTATTCGCTGAACGTCGCGGAAATTTTGCGGCGCAAGCCCAATGTGCGGATGATTCTGCTGGGCGGCGTCTATGTACCTTCGTCAGATTCGTTCGCAGGTGAAGAAAGTCTGGAGATGCTGCGCCGCATGGGCATCAACAAGGCATTCATTTCCGCCGGCGGCGTGGACGCGGCGCGCGGTGTGACGTGCTGGAATTTTCACGAGGTCGCCCTCAAGCAGGCGGCTATGGCGAGCGCAGTCGAGCGGCATCTGGTGGTGGATCAGAGCAAGTTCGGCGTCGTCAAAGCGGTGCGTTTCTCGCAAGTCGACGACTTCGATTCCATCATCACCGAGAAAGGCCAGGAACTCCGCAAGCGCCGGTAAGCGCGTATGCGTGCCTCTGCATCGCGGCGTTAGCAATGCAAAGGCCGCAACTCTTCTAGTTCTTACGCTGCAACGCGAACAGCGTCCCGGCGATCAGAATAAACGCGCCGATAATCACCTTCTGCCAGGTGCTCGGCACGCCCACCAGAATCAGCACGCTATTGATCAGCGTGACCAGCACCACGCCGAGCAACGTGCCGGCTACCGTGCCCGTGCCACCCGTAATGCGCGCGCCGCCCAGAATCACCGCCGCGATCACATCGAGTTCCGAGCCCACCAGATCGAACGGATTCGCAAGCCGGTTGTTCGACACATGCAGAATGCCCGCGATGCCGGCGAGCATGCCGGTATAGCCGAACACGAACAGATGGATCGCGCGCAGGTTGTAGCCGAGCCGCTCGGCAATCGCGAGGCTGCCGCCCATCGCATAGACGCCGCGTCCCATCATCGTGCGATTCAGGAGCCACCAAGTGACCACCGCGGCCGCCACCAGCGCTATCACCGACACCGGCAACACGGCGCGCAAGCCATCAGCCGTGTGATAGAAAAACAGCGGAATGCGGCCGAAATGATCCATGCTGTGCGGAATGTTCATAAAGAACGTCGTGCCGATGAACGTCAGCAACAGCCCGCGATACAGATACTGCGTGCCGATCGTGACGATCAGCGAAGGCGCTTTTAGCCGATGCACCAGCACCCCGTTGACAACGCCAAGCACGATGCCGCCGAGCGCGCCCGTAATCAGGATCAGCGCAAACGGCGCGTCCGGCCACCACGCGAACACGGCCTTGGTGATGCCGTACATCGTCAGCGCGGCAATGGCGGTGAACGACACGTCGATCCCGCCGGACGCCAGCACCACCAGCGTGCCTAACGCGAACAGCGACATCGTGGTCGCCGAATGCAACAGGTCGAACAGCGTCGCCAACTGGAAGAAACGCGGATTGATCGCACCGACAATCAGGCACGTCACCGCGATCAATGCCAGGGTGAACCATTCGGGATTGCGCGCGAGCTTGGCCCGCAAGCTCGGCGGCTTGACCTCGGGGGCGACTTCGACGACGGTCGGGGTGGTCATGGTCTGGTTCAGGCGCGAATCGAGGCGCGAGTTCATGAGTAGAGACGTCCTTTATGCGGCTTCCGAAAGCAGCGCGTGATACAGATCGGCTTCGCTCAGCGTGTCGGCCTGGTATTCGCTGGCGACACGCCCTTTCTTCATCATCAGGATGCGGTCGCAGTTCTGCAGCAGTTCCGGCAAGTCGTCGCTGATCAGGATGATGCCGATGCCGCGTTGCGACAGGCGCTGCATGATGCGGTAAATGATGTCCTTCGAGCCGACGTCGACACCGACTGTCGGTCCATGCAGGATCAGCACGCGCGGGTCGATGGCGAGCCAGCGGCCGATCAGCACGCGCTGCTGGTTGCCGCCCGACAGCGATTGCACGGGTTTGTCGACACCCGGCGTGGCGATCTGCAGATCCTTCACCGTCTGTTCCGCGAGCGCCTGCGCGCGAGTGCGGTCGATCTGCCCGAAGCGGTCACGCAGGCTGGAGATCATCGCGGTGATCACGTTGTCGCGGATCGGTTTGTCGAGAAAGAGCCCTTCGTTCAGGCGGTCTTCCGGCACATAGCCGATGCGATGCTCCTTGGCGTCCGAGGGCGTGCGCAGCGAGACGGCCTTGCCGTCGAGCATCACGTGCCCGGATTGCGCCGGCGCGACGCCCGCGAGCGCGCGTGCAAGTTCATTGCGCCCCGAGTCGAGCAGACCCGTAATGCCGAGAATCTCGCCGCCGTGCAGCGCGAACGACACATCGCTGAATTGGCCGGCGCGCGTATAACCGCGTACATCGAGCACGACGTTGGGCTCGCAGGCGCCTTCACGATAACGCTCGTTAGACAGATGACGCCCCGTCATCAACTCGCTGATCTGCGCCTTGGTGAATTGCGCGATCGGTCCTTGCGCCATTTTTTGGCCGTCGCGCAGCACGATGACTTCGCCGCCGATCGCATAGCACTCGTCGAGCTTGTGGCTCACGAACAGCACGGTGACGCCCTGCGCGCGTAAATTAGCGAGCACGGCGATCAGATTGTCGACTTCCTTCTGCGTGAGCGACGTGGTGGGCTCGTCCATGATGACGAACTTCGCCTCGCTGGCGATCGCGCGGGCAATCGCCACGAGCTGCCGCGTGGCGAGCGGCAATTGTTCGATCAGCGTTGCCTGAAACTCGGCGTTGCCGGGCAGCCCGACCGCTTCGAGCGCGCGCGCCGCCGTGCGTGCCAGCTCGCGCCGGTCGAAGGTGCGGGCCAGCTTGCCCGCGTGCGTGGCCAACTCGGACGTGAGCGCGACGTTTTCCGCCACATTCATATTGGGCAGCAACGAGAGATCCTGATAAACGGTCTCGATACCGGCCGCGAGCGATTCGAGCGCGGAGAGCCGCGCATGCCGCACGCCTTCGATTACGAGTTCGCCTTCGTCGGGTGGCTGTGCACCGGAAATGATCTTGATAAGCGTGCTCTTGCCGCAACCGTTTTCGCCGAGCAGGTGATAGATCTGGCCGCGCTCGAACGACAGGCTAACGCCGCGTAACGCATGCACGCCGGTGAAGCGCTTGTGCACGCCGACCACCTCCAGGAATGGCTGCGAAACGTCGGACTGCGGTGACTTCGGTGAGGTTGCGTCTTGATTCATTGTGGCGAGTCGCAGGTTGGGGCGTCCCCTTTCGGGGACGCCGTGACACATGAAACAAAAGTCAAAGCCGCCAGAAAGCTCAGAACGGATACTGCTTGTAGTTCGTCTTGTCGACGTTCACCCAGCCCTGGCCGCGCACGATGATGCCCTTGCCCGGTCCCTTCGCGACCGTGACCTTCGTGTAGCCAGGAATGCCGAGGTCGGCGCCGTTCTCGACCGTCTTGCCGTCCACCAGCATCTGCGCGACCTTGTTCATCGCGATGCCCGCGAGCTTCGGATCCCAGAACGCGATGCCGTTGATCGCGCCGCTTTCGAGGAACTTGCCGGCTTCGGTCGGCAGGCCCGTGCCGTAGACGCAGATCTTGCCCTGCATGCCGGCCTCTTCCACCGCGCGGCCGATGCCGATCACGTCGAGCGACGACGAACCCTGGAAGCCCTTCAGGTCCGGATGCTTGCGCAGCACTTCCTTGGCGACTTCATAGGCGCGCTCACCGTCGTTATTGGTTTCGAGCTTGGGCTCGACCAGGTTCATCTTCGGATACTTGGCCTTGGCGTTGCCGATGCCGCCGTCCGCCCATTGCACCTGCGAGCGGCTGCCGAGCGAACCCACCAGCACGGCCCACTTGCCGTCGTCGTGCATGCACGAGGCGAGACGCTCGTTCAGGCCGGCGCCGTAGGCGGTGTTGTCGAACGCCTCGATGTCGACCATCGTGTTCTTGGCATTGTCGGCTTCATGCGTGACCACCTTGATGCCGCGATCCATCGCCTTCTTCAGCGCCGGTTCGAGCGTCGGCGGATCGTAGGGCACCACGGCAATGGCGGTGACCTTCTTGGCGATCAGATCTTCGATGATCTTCAGTTGCTGCGCCGCGTCCGCGCGGCCGGGCCCGGTCTGATACGCGTTTATGTTGGGGTTGTCCTTGGCGAACTGCTTGACGCCGTCGTCCATCCGGTTGAACCAGTTGATGCCGGTCACCTTGACGACCGTGACGATCGTTTCGTTCGTGGCAGCCTGCGCGGCAGCGATCACACCTACCGTCAGCGCGGCCGCTGCGAGCGCGGCACCCAGTCGAGTCAATTTCATGCAAAGTCTCCTTTATCGTTCGATGTCGCCCACTTGATCGTCGCGGACAGCCAGGGCTCGTTGTCCGCCGCGTACTGAAACCTTGTCGCGCGCCACTAACGCTTAGGCGCTGCACTTGAAGCGCCGGCATTGCTTGCGCCGCCGAAACCAAAGATCGCGCGCACCCGTTCGCCGCCCGCAAACGCCAGCGACAGCAGCAACAGAAACCCCCATGCGCAATCGCCGAAGAACTGCGACACGCCCATCAGGTTGAACAGGCTGGACAGAAACTGCAGCACCGTCGCGGCGAAGAACACGCAGATGATGCGGCCATGCCCGCCCGCGGGATTCACGCCGCCCATCACCGCGATCAGGATCGCGATCAGCAGATAGGAATTGCCGTAGTCCCATTTCGCGCTCGACGTATGCGTCGCGCTGATCAGCCCGGCCAGCGACGCGAGCACGCCGCACATCGCATACGTCGTGATCAGCATGCGCGCGCGGGGAATGCCGGCGTAGAACGCCGCCTTGGGATTGGTGCCCATCAGATAGAGACGCAGGCCGAATGGACTGCGCTTGAGCAGCCACCCCAGCACGATCACCGCGGCGATAAAAATGCAGAACGCGATCGGCACCTGAAACACCGTGCCGTTGCCGATATTCGACAACGGGTCCACGTAGTCGACATGCACCGAGGCGCCGTTGCTGAGCACCACCGCGAAGCCGGTGAACAGCAGCTGCGTGCCGAGCGTGCAGAGAATCGGCGTGAGTCTGAGGCGCGCGATCACCACGCCGTTCAGCAGTCCGCCAAGCAAACCCATCACCACCACGATCACGCAGAACAGCGACGTGTAGAGCGCGGGCGAATCGTCGCCGTTGACGAAGCGCGGCACGATCAACGCGGCAACCATGCCCGACAGGTTGGCGAGCCCGACGCCGGACAGGTCGATGCCGCCGTTGCCCGACACCATCGAGAGCATGATGCCGAGCGCGAGCAGGCCGAGCTCGGGCAACTGGCCGCCCATCGACTGCAGATTGTCGATATCGACGAATTGGCCGCGCGAGAGCCACGTCGCGACCAGCACGACGAGCACGTTGACGATCAGCAGGAAATTCAGTTGCCGGTCGCCGAACAGTTTTCCAGCGGTGAACGAAGACTTCATGGTGACGACACGCTCCTTCAGGCTTCGCAAACGGTCAGGATGACTGGGACACGCCGGCCGGTTGGCTCAGCACTTGATTCACTTCGTCGAGTGTCGGCATGGAAGGCGCCGTGCCCGGACGCGTCACGGAAATACCCGCGAGCGCGCAACCGAAACGCAATGCCGTAATGGCGTCGTCGCCGCGTGCGAGCGCTGCCGCGAAGCCGCCCGTGAAGCCGTCGCCGGCGCCGGCGGTTTCCACCACGCGGCCGCAGTGGTAGGCGGGAACAAGGATCGATTGCTCCGCCGAATGCAGCAGCGCGCCGCCCTCGCCTAGCGTGACGATGACCGTGCCGACGCCCTTGGCGAGCAGCACGTCAGCGGCGCGGCGGGCGTCGTCGGCATTCGCGATCGGCACGCCGGTGAGCGCGGCCGCTTCGGTTTCGTTCGGGGTGATGTAGTCGCACAGCGGGAAGATGGCGTCGTCGAGCGGCATGGCGGGCGCCGGATTGAACACGGTGATGACACCATGCTTACGCGCCACTTCCAGTCCGCGCCGTGCGGCTTCGAGCGGCTGCTCGAGTTGCGTGACGAACACGCGGGCGGCGGCGATATCGGCTTCGATTGCGTCGACGTCGGCGGCTTCCATCGTGCCGGCCGCGCCGGACGCGACGATGATCGCGTTCATGCCAGTGTTGTCGTCCACGAAAATGTGCGCCGCACCGGTCGAGACGCCGTCGATCACCGACGCGCGCGCCGTGATGCCTTCAGCGGCCCACGTGGCGCGTGCGATAGAGCCGAACGCGTCGTTGCCGATGCGCGTGCAGAACACCACTTCCGCGCCGACACGCGCGGCCGCGACCGCCTGATTCGAGCCCTTGCCGCCCGGCCCCATCGCGAACGCCGTGCCCGCGATGGTCTCGCCGATCTGCGGCATACGTCCGGCGCGAAACGTCAGATCGGTGACGTAGATGCCGAGAATGACGATGCGACCGTTTGGTTGCGAAGACGTGTTCATGCGCGTTGCCCCTGTTCCTGAACAGCCGGGTTAAAGGGAACGTCCTTCGATGCCTGAAATGCGCGCGGCACTTCGGCATGCAACAGCGGATCCAGATTCTTCAGCACGTTGTCTCCTCCATTTTCTGGTTGGCGTGCGTGTCTTTACTTTAAGACGTTTGGTACGGCTGCCGGCTTGGCGGTCAATCTCCGTACGGTATCCAGATGTTCTTGACCTGCACGGCCTGGCGCAGAAACGGCCGGCCTTCGCTCGAACAATCGAACCATTCGAACTGGCGGCCGTGATCGACGAACGTCCGTTTCAGATTGCCGACCGATTCACGCTCGACCAGCGTCGAATCCGCCGCGCTGCCGAAGCACCAGACCGCATCCACGTCGTCGTGTTTGACGAGCGCGGGCAGCAATGCGCCGCGTTCGCCCGTGACGATGTTCAGCACGCCGCCGGGCACGTCGGACGTCTCGGCCACCTGATAGAAGTCGGTGACCGTGAGCGGCGACGCCTCGCTCGGCAACACCACCACGCGATTGCCCATCGCCAGCGCGGGCGCCGCCAGCGAAACGAAGCCGAGCAGCGGCGCTTCGTCCGGGCAGGCAATGCCGATCACGCCGAGCGGCTCATGCATGGCCAGCGCGACACCACGCAACGGCGGCGTATGCACCGCGCCGTCGAACTTGTCGGCCCAAGCCGCGTAAGTGAAAAGACGCTGCACCGAGGCGTCCACTTCGGCACGCGCTGAGGCTTCCGTCGCCCCGTTTCGCACCACGAGCTGGCGCACGAATTCGTCCGCGCGCACGGCCAGGTTTTCGGCCAGATAGAACAGCACTTGCGCGCGGTTATGCGTGCTCGCCTGCGACCACTTCTGCGCCGCGCGCGCCGCTTCGACCGCGTTACGGATGTCCTTGCGATTGCCCGCGGCCACTTCGCCAACGGGCGTGCCGTCCGGCGCATGCACCGGCAGCGAATAGCCGCTATCAGGACGCGCCTGCTTGCCGCCGATAAAGAGTTTCGCGGTGCGATCGATCGACGTCACGTTCGACAACGGATCGAGCGTGGCCGCGCTCTCCACGAGACGCGTCTTGCGACGCTCCGCAAGATTGAGCCAGGCTCGCGGTTTCAGATATTCGTAGATGCCCTCACGTCCGCCTTCACGGCCATAACCCGATTCACGATAGCCGCCGAAGCCGACCGCCGCGTCGAACAGATTCGTCGCGTTGATCCAGACGACGCCGCTTGCGAGCCGCGGCGCAACATCGAGCGCGCGGCCGATGGTTTCGCTCCACACGCTCGCGGCGAGTCCATAACGCGAGTTGTTGGCGAGCGCGATCGCTTCATCGGGCGTGCGAAAGCTCATGGTCACCAACACCGGACCGAAGATTTCTTCCTGTGCCAGCGTGGAAGCCGGCGCCACGCCGGTGACGAGCGTCGGCGGATAAAAACAGCCGTTAGCAGGCATCGTCGTGTCAGGCGACTGCCACACCGAGCAGCCTTCACGGCGGCCGGTTTCCACCAGCGACTGAATGCGCTCGAGTTGCACCGGATCGACGATCGCGCCGAGGTCGATGCTCTTGTCGAGCGACGTGCCCACGCGCAGCGTCTCCATGCGCCGTTTCAGTTTGGCGATGAAACGCGCTTCGATGCCTTCCTGCACGAGCAGCCGCGAGCCCGCGCAACAGACCTGCCCCTGGTTGAACCAGATCGCGTCGACGACGCCTTCGACCGCGCCGTCCAGGTCCGCATCGTCGAAGACGATGAAGGGCGACTTGCCGCCCAGTTCGAGCGTCAGCGATTTGCCCGAACCGGCCGTGGCCGAACGGATCAGCCGGCCCACTTCGGTGGAGCCGGTAAAGGCGATCTTGTCGACCTGCGGATGCTCGACCAACGCCGCGCCCGTGCGTCCGTCGCCCGTGACGACGTTCAGCACGCCGGCGGGCAAGCCCGCGCGATGCGCGAGTTCGGCGAACAGCAACGCGGTGAGCGGCGTGTATTCAGCAGGCTTCAACACGACGCAGTTGCCCGTGGCGATGGCCGGCGCGATCTTCCACGCGAGCATTAGCAGCGGGAAATTCCACGGCACGATCTGACCGACCACGCCGAGCGGCGCGTAATCTGCGAACTCGCTCGCCTGCAACTGCGCCCACCCCGCGTGATGCAGGAAGTGACGCGCGACGAGCGGCACGTCGATGTCGCGCGTTTCGCGGATCGGCTTGCCGTTGTCGAGCGCTTCGAGCACGGCAAAGAGCCGGCTATGACGCTGCACCATGCGCGCGAGCGCATACAGATGCCGCGCTCGTCCCGCGCCACCTAGCGCGAGCCAGCCCGGCTGCGCGGCGCGCGCGGCGGCCACCGCTGCGTCGATGTCGGCCGCGTCGCCCTGGGCGATCTCCGCGAGTTGCTCGCCCGTCGCGGGCGCGTGCGAGGCGAAGCGCTCACCGGCCGCGGGCGCATGCCACACACCGCCGATGAAATGCCCGAAGCTGCCCTCATGCTGCGCCAGCCAGGCGCGCGCGGGTTGATCGTCCTCGGGTGCGGGACCGTACTCCATCGATGAAAAATACTCGGCTACGCTCATGGGATCGGTCTTCTGTTCAGGCTACGGGGTGACGGTTGAAAGCGGAGTAACGCCCGCTCACGTAATGTTCGAGCTGGCGTTCGATATCGGCCAGCAGGCTCGATGCGCCAATGCGGAAGAGCTCCGGTTCGAGCCACGCGCGGCCGAGTTCTTCTTTCATCAGGATCTGATACGACAGCACCGACTTCGCAGTCGATACGCCGCCCGCCGGCTTGAAGCCGATCAGCACGCCGGTGCGCTCCTGGTATTCGCGGATCATGCGCACCATCACGAGCGACACGTCCAGCGTCGCGTTGACGCCTTCCTTGCCGGTGGATGTCTTGATGAAGTCGGCGCCGGCCATCATGCAGACCATCGACGCGCGCGCCACGTTCGACAGCGTGCGGATGTCGCCGGTGGCGAGAATGGTCTTCAGATGCGCCGCGCCGCAAGCCGTGCGGAAGTCGCGCACTTCGTCGTAGAGCGCCTGCCAGTTGCCGGTGAGCACATATTCACGCGTGACGACGATGTCGATTTCCTGCGCGCCGTCCGCGACCGACGCTTCGATCTCTTTCAGCTTCAACGGATGCGGGATCAGGCCGGCGGGAAAACCCGTCGATACCGCCGCAACCGGAATGCCGCTGCCGTGCAGCGCGTCGACCGCCGCCGCGACGAACCGGTGATACACGCACACCGCGCCCGTCGTGATGCCTTGCGGTGCGATGCCGAGCGCTTCGAGCAGATCGGCGCGCACCGGTTGGCGCGCTTTTGCGCAGAGCCGGCGCACGCGGCCTTCGGTGTCGTCGCCGTTGAGCGTGGTGAGGTCGATGCAGGTGACGGCTTTGAGCAGCCAGGCCGCCTGCGCGTCTTTCTTCACGCTGCGGCGCGTGCCGAGCGTGGCGGTGCGCCGTTCCACCGCCGACTGATTGACGCGCAGGCCGTCGAGCCAGGACGCGTCGAACGGCATACCCGGATTGCGCTCGGGATGGACGATCGGTGTGCCGCGCAGCGCGACGACCGAGGAAGACTGCAATGGGGCTTCTGGCATAAGACATCCGAAAATATGATGCGACGCACAACAGCCGCCGACAATTTGTTCGCACTTATGCTACAACGATTGATAGAATCATAACAAGCTTTGCGAGCAATCGTTACACGAACAACCGCTGAAGCCCGGCGAAGGCCCGTGAATGTTATTGACGCACCATATTCATGATGCGAAGATCACAACACGGTTTCGGCCGGCTAGCGTGATACAAAGAAAAGAATTTCGTCGCGTGGACGAAGGAGACATGCCAGATGAGTGAGCCGGTTGCGGTCGCGGCCGCGTCATCGCCTCAGGTTCCATTGATCCGTGTTGCGGGCGTCACCAAGCGATTTGGCGGCGTGCAAGCGCTGCGCGGCGTCGACCTCGAAGTGTTGCCCGGCGAAGTCCACGCCCTGCTGGGCGAAAACGGCGCGGGCAAATCCACACTGATCAAGATCCTCAGCGGCGTGCATGCGTACGACGACGGCGTCATCGAAATCGCCGGCCAGGCAGTGGCGTTCGACTCGCCGGCGCAATCGCGTGATGCGGGTGTCGCCGTGGTCTACCAGGATCTGAGTCTCGTCGAATCGCTGTCGGTCGGCGCCAATCTCATGTTGGGCCGCGAGCCGCGCACGCGTCTGGGCTTCGTGAAGAACCGCCAGCTCATGGCCACGGTCGGCGAGTTTTTGCGCTCGCATGGCATTCCGCTCGATCCGAAAGTGCCGGTCGGCTCGCTGCCCTTCGCCTACCGGCAAATGACCGAGATCTGCAAGGCCCTGATGGGCGAAGTGCGCGTGCTGATTCTCGACGAACCCACTTCCGCGCTGACCGGCGGCGAAGAGCAGATTCTGTTCGACGCGATCCGCGCGGTCACGGCTCGCGGCGTCGGCGTGATCTATGTGACGCATCGGTTGAACGAGGTGTTCCGGATTTCGCAGCGCGTCACCGTGTTTCGTGACGGCGCGAATGCCGGCACGTTCACGACGGCGCAAACGGATATGAAGCAACTGGTGGCGGCCATCGTCGGTCCCGCTCATGCCGCGTTGCAGGCACGGCAGAAAACAGCGGTGGGCGATGGAGCGGTTGCCGCAGCCGCAAGCACTGCGGCGACCTCCGAAGAAGCGTCCAATGCCGGCGCTGCGCCCGTGCTCAAGTTATCGAACGTCAGCAACGACCGCCTGCATCACATCGACCTGGTGCTTCGCCGCGGCGAAGTCCACGGACTCGCGGGATTGATCGGCAGCGGCCGCACCGAGATTCTGCAAACCATCTTCGGCCTTCGCTCCGTCGACTCCGGCGCCATCGAGATCGACGGTCGAACGCGTGCCCGCATCACGCCCGCCGAGGCCATTCAACTCGGCGTGGCGCTGGTGCCCGAAGACCGCCATCTCGAAGGGCTCGTGCTCGACCATTCGATCGAACGCAACCTGACGCTGCCGCGCTTGCCGCATTTTTCCCGCTGGGGATGGCTGCGCAGCCAGGCCGCCGTTCAGCAGGCGAAGCGCTCCATGAAAGAGCTGGCCGTCAAGGCGCCCAACTCCTCCACCGCGGTCAAGTTTTTATCCGGCGGCAATCAGCAGAAAGTGGTCTTCGCGAAGTGGAACCATCCGCGCCCCAAGCTGCTCATGCTCGACGAGCCGACCGTCGGCGTGGATGTCGGCGCGCGCGAGGAAATCTACGGCGTGGTGAGCGACGCCGCGCAGGCGGGCACCGGCGTGCTCATCGTGTCGTCGGACCTCGACGAACTCCTGCGCCTGTGCGACCGGATTTCGATTGTCGCGGACGGCTGCATTGTCAACACCGTCGAGCGCGCCGAACTCGCCAACGCCGAAGCGCTGCATCACCTGATCCAACTTTCCCGTTCTTCCCTCGAGGCGCCCGCAACATGAATGAATCTGTCTCGCCGCTGACGGCCGAACGGCAGGCATCGCCGCCGCAGAAAAGCCGTATGCGGCGCATCGCGCAAGCCCTGCTGCAAGGCGACCGACCCTATGCGCTGTATGCCGCGTTCGCGATTCTGCTGGTGGTGTTCAGCTTCGCGTCGCCGTGGTTCTTATCCATCGACAACTTCCTGAATATCGGCCGGCAAACCGCGCTGGTCTCGATCATCGCGATCGGCATGACCTTCGTGATCATTGCGCGGCAGATCGATCTGTCGGTCGGCTCGACGCTGGCGCTCTCGGGCATGTCCGCGGCGCTCGCCATGGCGTATGTGGGCAACAACTGGGTCATCGGCGCGATTGCCGGCATCGGCACCGGCGCGATCGTCGGCGCGATCAATGGGATCGTGACCACGCGGGTCAATATTCCTTCGTTTCTCGTCACGCTCGGCACCCTGAGCGCCGCGCGCGGACTCGCGCTGATGGTCACGACCACCAAGCCCGTGATCATCGACAACGACTCGTTCATCTCGATCTTTGGCGAGGGCGATATTTTCGGCGTGCCGGTGCCGATCATCTGGACGCTGCTCGCCGTGATCGCCGGCATTCTGCTGCTGCACTACAGCGTGTTCGGCCGGCAGATCTACGCGGCGGGCGGCAATCCGACGGCGGCGCTCTATTCGGGCATCAACACGCGGCGCGTGACCACCCTCGCCTTCATTCTCACCGGCATGCTGGCCGGACTCGCCGCGCTCGTGCTCTCGGCGCGCTCGCACGCGGCGCGGCCCGATGTCGTGCAAGGCATGGAGGCTGGATGTGATTGCCTCCGTCACGCTCGGCGGCTGCAGTCTGTTCGGCGGCCGCGGCTTCGTGCTGGGGACGCTGCTCGGCAGTCTGATCATCGGCACGCTCAATAACGGGCTGGTGCTGCTCGGTGTGAGCTCGTCGCTGCAACTGGTGATCAAAGGCGTGATCATCGTCGCGGCGGTTGCCTTCACCAGGAAGTAGGCAAGAATCAGAGTAGTTCGGACGTGAAGACGCGAAGCACAGACATGAAGACCAACGGAGGAGAAACATGAAACAACGTCGTGGCTCAAGAATAGCGTTAGCCAGTGTCGTGGCGGCGGCCGCCGCCGCTTGTCTGGCTTCCTCGGGCGCTTACGCGCAATGCGTAACCAGCCTGCCTGCGGGATCGATCGGACCGAAGACGATTGTCGGGCAAGGACCGAACGGCGAAAAAGCCGCCTCGGTGGATGCCGTGAAGCTGACCGACGCCGACATCGCCAAGATCAAAGCCGGCAAGTTCAAGGTCGGCATTTCGATGCAGACCATGAATCTCGACTGGTCGCAACTGCAGGTGGCGGGCATCACCGATACGCTGAAGAAGTACGGCGTGGAAGTGATCGGCACGGCGTCGGCCGAATATCAGGTGGACAAGCAGATCGCCGATATCGAGAACACGATCCAGCGCCACCCGAACGGCATCATCTCGATTCCGGTCGACGGTACGGCGACGGCCGCCACCTACAAGAAAGTGTCCGCGGCCGGCATCAAGCTCGTGTTCATGGACAACGTGCCGACCGGCCTGAAGCATCCGGAGGAATACTCGGCGATGATCTCGGCGGACAGCGAAGGCAACGGCCAGATCGCCGCCAAAGTGCTTGCCTCGTGCGTGCCGCAAGGCGCGACGGTCGGGCTCGTGAATTTCGGCGTGGATTACTTCAGCACGACGGAGCGGACCAAGGCCGTCAACGACTGGCTGAAGAAAAACCGTCCGGACATCAAGATCAAGCAGGTCGCTTTCACGGACCCGTCCAAAGTCGGGCAGATCGCGGGCGACTTCCTCACCGGCAATCCTGACGTGAAGGGTCTGTTCGCCGTCTGGGATCAGCCGGCGCTGGATACGCTCACGTCGATGCGCGCGCAAGGCGTGAATATCCCCATGACGACGGTCGATCTGGGACTTCAATCCGCGATCGAAATCGCCAAGGGCGGACCGTTGAAGGCCACCGGCTCGCAGCGTCCGTACGATCAAGGCGTCGCCGAGGCGATGGCGATGATGAAGGCGCTGATCGGCCAGACGCCGCCGGCATGGATCGGCGTGCAATCGTTGCCGGTGATTCAGTCGAACGTGCTCGAGTCTTATAAGACCGTGTTCAAGAAAGATCCGCCGCCGCAACTGGCCGAGGCGTGCAAGAAGGCCGCGCCGGCTTGCGGTTGAGGCGGGCGAGCCGCACTTCGTCATCGCGCTGTTCTCCTTCAGCTTCCGAACGCCGGCGCGACCAGCCGGCGTCGGGCGCGAATCCTGCTACTCGATAGACCTACTACGTCGACTCGAACTAGGAGAAAAGATGACCCTGCTCATATATCTGGTTGGCTGGATCATTCTGATCGGCGGCGTGTCCTGGGGATTGATGGCCATGCACGTCGCTCAACATACGATCGCCATCGTGGCGGTCATTCTGCTCGGCGTCGCGGTCATTACCGGCGCAACGCGGGCGCGCAACCGCGACCGTTCGTAGCGTCAGCAACCGGTCGCCGGCGGGGAACCGGACCGTCCCACCTCAATTCGAAGCCGGTTCCCCCTGCGTTGCCGGCATCTGCGCCGTGCGCGCCGCAGCGGCGTCATCCGTGCCGTGCCGAATCGCATAGATCTCCCGATTTCGCGCCACTTCGGTGGCCGACGGCGGATAGTCGTTTTTGCTTGACGGCACCAAACCTTCAGCCTGTGCCTGCTGCAACTGCGCCATCACATCGGCGCGCGTCAGCCCAGATGGACTCGTTTGCGCAAAGGCATTCGCGCCGAACACCAGGCTAAGTGCGGTGACGGCAACAGCGGTAAGCAATTTCATGATGTCTCTCCGGGTTAGGGGCAAGCAATGCGTGGCCTGAACCACGCTTGCCATTCTTGTCATTTCCCCTGTCGAAGCACTGACCTGCCGATTACCGTTTTGTTATCTACGCGCGCCTGAAGACACGCGACGCCACGTCCCGGCGCATTCGCATCAGCGCCTACATAACAGAACGGTAATCTAGCCGACGGCAGCCCGTCAGCGCCGCCACGCCACACTCCTGAATCACGAAGCCCGCGTCACGCGCCCCCCGCAGCACTGCATCGACGCGTGCCTCCATCGGCCTTTTTTCAGGAATCCGTCATGTGGATAGTTAGGCTCGCGCTGCGCCGCCCTTATACCTTCGTGGTCCTCGCCGTGCTGATCTTTATCGTCGGCCCGCTGGCGATACTGCGCACGCCAACCGATATCTTTCCGAACATCGATATTCCGGTGGTCAGCATCGTCTGGAGCTTTAACGGTTTCTCCGCCCAGGACATGGCGAACCGCATCACGTCGAACTACGAGCGCGCGCTCACCTCGGACGTCGACGATATCGAGCACATCGAGTCGCAATCGCTGAACGGCGTCTCCGTGGTGAAGATCTTTTTTCATCCGGGCGCGGACATCAATCGTGCGATTGCCGAGGCGGCTTCCAATTCGGCGTCGATCCTGCGCGTGCTGCCGCCGGGCACATTGCCGCCGAACATCATCACGTATAACGCGTCGACGGTGCCGATCCTGCAACTCGGCCTGTCCAGCAACACGCTCTCCGAACAGCAACTCTACGATCTCGGCAATAGCCAGATCCGCACGCAACTGGCGACGGTGCAAGGCGCGTCGGTGCCGTTGCCGTTCGGCGGCAAGGTGCGGCAGATCATGGTGGATATCGATCCGCGCGCGCTGCAGGCCAAGGGACTCGCGCCGCTCGACGTGGTCAACGCGGTCAACGCGCAGAACCTGATCCTGCCGGGCGGCACGGCGAAGATCGGCACGAAGGAATACAACGTGCAGATGAACGGCAGCACCGACACGGTGGCCGCGCTCAACGATCTGCCGATCAAGACGGTCGCCGGCGGCGTGGTGTACGTGCGCGACGTCGCCCACGTGCGCGACGGCTACGCGCCGCAAACCAACATCGTGCGCAGCGACGGCAAACGCGCGGCGCTCCTGACCATCGAAAAATCCGGCAGCACCTCGACCCTCACGATCATCCAGCAGGTCAAGGCGATGCTGCCGCATATCGCCGCCGGCCTGCCGAGCGCGCTGCACATCACCGCGCTGTCCGATCAATCCGTGTTCGTGAAGTCGGCCGTGATGGGCGTGGCGCGCGAGGCGCTGATCGCCGCCGCCCTCACCGCCTTGATGATCCTGCTCTTTCTCGGCAGCTGGCGCGCCACGCTGATCATCGCGGTATCGATTCCGCTCGCCGTGCTGACCTCGCTGATCGCGCTGTCCGCGCTCGGCCAGACCATCAACATCATGACGCTCGGCGGCCTTGCGCTCGCCGTGGGGATTCTCGTCGACGACGCCACGGTCGCCATCGAAAACATCACGCATCATCTGGAGAACGGCGAGCCGTTGCACGACGCGATCCTGAACGGCTCCGGCGAAATCGCCGTGCCGACTTTCGTCTCGACGCTGTCGATCTGCATCGTATTCGTGCCGATGTTCCTGCTCTCCGGCGTGGCCCGCTATCTGTTCGTGCCGCTCGCCGAAGCGGTGGTGTTCGCGATGATCGCGTCGTACTTTTTCTCGCGCACGCTGGTGCCGACCCTCGCGATGTATCTGATGCGCGCGCGCAGCAACGCGCCGGTCACCGGCAACGGTCCGATTGCGTGCCTGATCCGCTTTCAGACCGGCTTCGAGAAGCGCTTCGAGCGGCTGCGTGAACGCTATCGCGGCGTGCTAGGCGCGGCGATAGCGAGTCCGCGCCGCTTCATCGCGATCTTTCTGCTGCTTTGCATCGGCTCGCTTGCGCTGGTGCCGTTCACCGGGCGCGACTTTTTTCCCCGGCGGTGGATACCGGCGAAATCCGCCTGCATCTGCGCGCGCCGACCGGCACGCGGATCGAGGACACCGCGAGCATTACCGACCAGGTCGAAGCCCGCGTGCGCGACGTGATCCCGAAGCAGGAACTATCGGCGATGCTGGACAACATCGGCGTGCCGGTGAGCGGCATCAATCTGACTTACGACTCGTCGGACCCGATCGGCTCCGAAGATGCCGACGTGATGATCACGCTCGCGCCGAAACACAAGCCGACCGCGCAATACGTGGCGACGCTGCGCACCACGCTGACGAAAGACTTCCCCGGCGTCACGTTTGCCTTCCTGCCGGCCGACATCGTCAGCCAGATTCTCAACTTCGGCCTGCCCGCGCCGATCGACATCCAGATCGTCGGCAACAAGCTCGATGCCAACCGCGTGGTGGCGAACCGCCTGCTCGCGCAACTGCGCGGCGTGCGCGGCCTCGTCGATGCGCGCATTCAACAGCCCGGCGACGCGCCCGCGATCAACGTCAATGTCGACCGCACCCGGGCGATTCAGGCCGGCCTGCTGCAACGCGACGTGTCGCAGAATCTGCTGATCGCGCTCTCCGGCAGTTCGCAGACTTCGCCGAATTTCTGGCTCGATCCGCGCAACGGCGTGAGCTATCCGCTGATGGCGATGATGCCGCAGTACGACGTCAACTCGCTGCAGGCGCTCGCCAATATTCCGGTCGCGCAGAGCGGCGGCAGCTCCGGCGCGACGACGGCAGCGGCCTCGGCCTCGGCGGGCGGCGCCGGTCCCGCGCCGCAGAACCTGCTCGGCGCGTTGAGCACGCTGACACGCGGCACGCAGCAAGCCGTCGTCTCGCACTACAACGTGCAGCCGGTGCTCGATATCTTCGCGTCGGCGCAAGGGCGCGATCTCGGCGGCGTGGCGGCGGACGTGAACCGGCTCGTCGATCAGATCCGGCCGCAATTGCCGCCGGGCGCGTCCATCGTCGTACGCGGCCAGGTGCAGGCCATGCACGATTCGTTCAGCGGCCTCGCGAGCGGCCTCGTGTTCGCCATCGGCCTCGTCTATCTGCTGATGGTGGTCAATTTCCAGTCGTGGCTCGATCCGTTCATCATCATCAGCGGCTTGCCGGGCTCGCTCGCGGGCATCGCGTGGATGCTGTTCAGCACCGGCACCCGCCTGAGCGTGCCGGCGCTCACCGGCACCATTCTGTGCATCGGCATTGCCACGGCCAACAGCATTCTCGTCATCAACACCGCGCGCGAATTCCACCACGGCGGCCAGCCGCCGCTCGCAGCCGCGCTCGAAGCCGGCTTCAGCCGCTTCCGTCCGGTGCTGATGACGGCGCTCGCCATGCTGATCGGCATGCTGCCGATGGCGCTCGGCCTCGGCGACGGCGGCGAACAGAACGCGCCGCTCGGCCGCGCCGTGATCGGCGGCCTCGCGCTCGGCACGGTGTCGACCTTGCTGTTCGTCCCCGTCGTCTACGGGATGGTGCATGCGTGGCTCGACAAACGCCGCGCGGCTCGCAGCGAAAAACACGAATCCGCCGTCCCGGCCCGCACTCTTTGATTTCGACGAGACCTATCCCATGAACGATTCATCACTTCCGCCGGAGTCGGGTAAGCAGGCAACCACGGGCGTGGCAACCGCCGGCACCGCTCACACCGCTGGCGCTGCGCAAGCCGGCGCGGCCGCTCAGCCTGCAAGCGGCAACGAAAGCATGCACGCCGCCGACCCCACGTCCCACCGCGACCCCACCGTCAAACCGCGCCGCCGTCTCTGGCCGTTCGCGCTGAGCGGTCTTGCAGTGGCCTTGCTGATCGTCGGCATCGTGCCGCGTCTGCATGCAAGCGCCGCGCTCACGCAGCAAACACAGGCGCAAAGCATGCTCAGCGTGTCGGTGGTCGCACCGCGCGCCGCGCCGGCCGTCAACGAACTGCTGCTGCCGGGCGCCGTCACGCCATTTGCCGAAGCCTCGATCTACGCGCGCACGAGCGGCTACCTCGCGCACTGGAACACCGACATCGGCGCGCAGGTGAAAAGCGGCCAGACCCTCGCGACGATCGAAGCCCCGGATCTGGACGCGCAACTGCGCCAGGCCCGCGCCGACGAAGCCACCGCGCAGGCTAATTTCGACTTCGCGAAGACCACCGCGCAGCGCTGGCAGGAGATGTTGAAGACTCAATCGGTCGCGCAACAGGACACGGACATGAAGGTCAGCGACATGCAAGCGCGCCGCGCGATGCTGGCGTCGGCGCAGGCCAATGTCGCGCATCTCGCCGAGCTGGTTTCGTACGAGAAGATCACCGCCCCGTTCGACGGTGTGATCACCGCGCGCAACGTCGACGTCGGCGCGCTGGTGACGGCGGGCGGCACGCCCGGCACCGCGGGCATGTCGGGCGAGCTGTTCCATATCCAGCAGAACGGCGTGCTGCGCGTGTTCGTCGACGTGCCGCAGAACGACGCGCCGTACGTCACGCCGGCCACCGGCGCGTATCTGACCGCCCAGCAGTATCCGGGCCGTCGCATCGCGGCGAAGGTGGCGCGCAGCACCGGCTCGATCGATCCGACGAGCCGCACGCTGCGCGTCGAGGTCGACGTCGACAACAAGGACGGCGCGCTGATGCCCGGCGCTTACACGCAGGTGCATCTGCAGTTGCAATCGACCACACCGGCGCTCGATCTGCCCGTCAGCGCCCTGCTGTTCCGGCCGGACGGCGTGACGGTCGCCGTGGTCGACAGCAACGGGCGGGCGCTGCTCAAGACCGTGCACATCGGCCGCGATTTCGGCACGCACGTGGAAATCACGACGGGACTCGCCGCCACCGATCGCGTGATCGACAACCCCGGCGATTCGCTCGCCACCGGCCAGATGGTGCAGATCATGCCGGCCATGCACAGCTGAGTGCCTCGTCACGTCACAGAAAGGATTTGCCGATGTTTTCCCTGTCTCTTTCAAGGCCGCTGCCGCGCCGCGCGCTGGCGGCCACGCTGATCGGCGCGCTGCTCAGCGCGTGCTCGACCTTGCCGCCCTACCAGCGCCCGAGCGCCGACATTCCGGCGCATTACGCGGGCGCCGTGCATGCGGGCGCCGCACCCGGCTGGGCGCAGGCCGCGCCGGCCGACGCCGCGCCGCGCGGCCCTTGGTGGACGCTCTTCAACGATCCCGTGCTGAACCAGCTCGAGGCGCGCATCGACGTGTCGAACCAGACCGTGCGCAAGGCCGTCGCGCAGGTTCAGCAGGCGCGCTCGATGGTGGACTATCAGCGTGCCGGATTCTTCCCGACCATCACCGCCGGTGTCGCGCAGGAGCGCTTCCGGACCTCGCAGAACGTCGAAGGGAGATCGCTCGCGGGCAAGACCGTGCCGGACTATTCGGCGGGCGTGGCCGCGAGTTGGGAACCGGATCTGTTCGGACGGGTACGCGACAGCGTCAACGGCGCGCAGGCCGACGCGCAGGCGAGCGAAACGGACCTCGAAGGCGTGCGCCTGTCGATGAGCGCCGATCTGGCCGTCGACTATTTCTCACTACGCTCGCTCGATACGCAGAAGAAGCTGCTCGACGACAGCGTGAGCGCCTACGCCGCCGCGTTGAAGCTGTTGCAGCAGCAGCTGAAAGACGGCGCGATCGATGCCTCCGCCGTCGCCCAGGCCACGACGCAGCTCGAAGCGACGCGCACACAAGACACCGACATCGACGTGACGCGCGCACAGATGCAGCACGCGATCGCCACGCTGATCGGCGAGCCGGCGTCGACCTTTACGCTGCCGCCGAACGGTTCGGCCGCGACGCCGCCCGCGATTCCACCTGGTGTGCCGTCGCAACTGCTGGAACGGCGTCCCGATATCGCCGCCGCCGAACGGCGCGTGGCGTCCGCGAATGCGCAGATCGGCGTGGCGCATGCGGCGTTTTTTCCGGATCTCGTGCTGTCCGCGAGCGCCGGTCTCGAAAGCACGTTTTTCGCGCCGTGGCTGAGCGCGCCGAGTCTGTTCTGGGCGCTCGGTCCGCAACTGGCCGGCACGCTGTTCGACGGCGGCAAGCGCAAGGCCAGCCTGCATGGCGCCACGGCGCAATACGACGGCGCGGTCGCGGACTATCGTCAGTCGGTGCTGGTGGCGTTCCAGCAGGTCGAGGACAACCTGTCCGCCTTGCATGCGCTCACCGACGAAGCCGCCAGCCAGCAGCGCGCCACCACGGCCGCGGACCTGTCGCTGCGGCTCACGACGAACCGCTTCAACGCGGGCGCGGTCAGCTATCTCGACGTGGTGACCGCGCAGACGATTGCGCTGACGAACCAGCGCATCGCGGATCAGATTGCCGAGCGGCAGCTGGAGTCGAGTGTGTTGTTGCTGAAGGCGTTAGGCGGGACGTGGGGTGGCGAAAGCCAGAGCGCGGCGGGGACTGTGTAACCGGTTGCGCGTCCTCACCTGGCGCGCGGAAACCTCAGCACGAACCGCGTACTGCGCGCATCGCTCTCCGCATGCACCGAGCCGCCGTGCAGTTCCATGATGGTGCGCACGATGGCAAGCCCGAGTCCCGTCGACCCCGTGGACCCTTGCGACAACCCCGCCGACGGCAGCGAACTGCGCGACGGATCGACCCGATAGAAGCGGTCGAAAATCCGTTCGAGATGCTCAGCGGGAATCGGCTGTCCCTGGTTCTCCACGGTCACGCGCACCGCGTCGGCGGACGCGCTCGCGTCCAGCACGATCTCGCCGCCCTGCGGCGTATAGCGAATGGCGTTGGCGAGCAGATTGCTCACGGCGCGGCGGAACAGTTCGAGATCCGCCGTCACGCTGGCCGCGCCGTTCACGCGCACGCGCACATTCGCCTCTTCGGCAATGCCTTCGAAGTAGTCGGCGATATGGGTCAACTCCTGCCCCGCGTCGAATTCGCGCAGTTGTTTGACGAACTGCGGATGCTCGGCGCGCGCCAGAAACAGCACGCTCTCGATCATTCGCGAGAGCCGGTCGCACTCTTCCAGATTCGAGGCGAGTAGCGACTCGTATTCATCGACGGAGCGCGGCCGGGCGAGCGCGACTTCAGCGGCGCCGCGCATGTTGCTGAGCGGCGTGCGCATGTCGTGCGCGAGGTCGGCGGTGAAACGCGACAGACGCTGGAAACCATGCTCGACGCGCTCGAGCATCGCGTTCAGCGAGGCCACCAGCGTCTCGAGTTCTCTCGGCACGCGCGCCACCGCGATCCGCGTATCGAGGCGATTCACCGTGACGAGGCTCGCGCTCGCCGCGATATCGCGCAACGGCCGCAGCGCCGCACGAATCAGCAGGTAGCCGAGCAGCATGGCCAGCGCCACGCCCGCCACGCCCGCCATGTTGAGCTTGTCGCGGTAACGGTCCAGCAGGAGCCAGCGGTCGCTCATGTTGCGCGCCACCAGCACGCTCGCCGTGTCGCCGTTACGCAGCCGCGCGTCCGTGAGAATGCCGCGGATCGGCGCGCCGCCGCGGCCGGTCCAGTCGCCGATATCCGTCTCGGTGATGCGCGCCGTCGCGGCAACCCGCGCGAGCGGCGGCAATGCCGCAATGGTCGCGGCGCCGCTTGCCGCATCCGGCACGGCGAGCGCGCCGGCGATGTTGTGTTCGATCGCCCGCGTGCCGTCGGGATCGAACACTTCCATCGACATGGCTTCGTTGCCGAGCACGATGCTGGTCAAGCGCTCGCTGTGCTCGCGAATGCCCTGCGCGGAATCCAGTTCTTCGGCGAGCCGCCGCGCGTGGCGCGCGGCGAGCACGATGTCGAGATTGTCCTGCGCCTTGATCTGCTTTTCGAGCGCGACATACAGAAAGCTGCCGACGAGCACGAAAACCGCCAGCGTCGTCGCGCCGAACGCCAGCGCAAGCGCCGCGGCAAGCGAACGGCCGCGCATCAAGCGATGTCCTTCAGTTCGAGCACATAGCCCACGCCGCGCACGGTGTGGATCAGCTTGACGGGAAAGTTGTCGTCGATCTTGGTGCGCAGGCGGCGGATCGCCACTTCGACCACATTGGTGTCGCTGTCGAAATTCATGTCCCACACATACGACGCGATCTGCGTGCGGCTCAGCACTTCACCCTGGCGGCGCGCGAGCAGTTGCAACAGCGAGAATTCGCGCGGCGTGAGATCGATGCGCATGCCGCCACGCTTTACGCGCCGGCGGTTCACATCCATTTCCAGATCGCCCACCTTGATCAGTTCGCTTTCGCGTGGCGGGCCGCGGCGCGCCAACGTGCGCACGCGCGCCAGCAATTCGACGAAGGCAAAGGGCTTGACGAGGTAATCGTCCGCGCCGAGTTCGAGACCGCGCACGCGGTCGTCGACGTCGTCGCGCGCGGTGAGGAACAGCACGGGCGTGGTGCGCGTGGCGCGCAAGGTCTTGACGATGGTCCAGCCGTCCATGCCGGGCAGCATCACGTCGAGCACGATCACGTCGTACTCTTCTTCCTGGGCGAGGATCAGCCCTTGCGGGCCGTCGTTCGCCACGTCGACCGCATAGCCGGATTCTTCCAGGCCTTTCTTGAGGTAGGCCGCTGTTTTCAGCTCGTCCTCGATCACCAGGATTCGCATCGGTTGCTCCGCGTGGGCGTTGACGGTGAAATCATACCGTCAAGCACTCCGGCGGGTGATTACGATCCGGTAATGTTCACGCGCTCACTCCGGATGCGCGCCAGCCGTTTGCGACGAACCCTGCATGGTCGGCGCCAGAGCCCAGCCTGTTTCCCCCGCATGCGGCGCCGCAGCACCGGCATACCGTAGTTTCTTCACCCGGCCGAACAGGCCGCGCGCCGCCCGCTGCAACGCGGTGTAACGGCGGCACCGCCGCGAGGGTTGCAACCTATTCGACGTTGTCCGCGACATCGGTCATACGGATCATGTGCGGTTTGACGACGTCGTCCTCGTCGTCATGGGTGTCCGTGGGCGGATGGATCAAGGCCTCGAGCCGCGCCTTGGTCGCCAGAAACTCGGGCGACGTGACCTGCGAATAATCGCGCGGCCGCGACACCGGCACTTCGATCAGCTCCTGCACCTCGCCGGGATTCGCCTTCAGGACCAGGATACGGTCGGCGAGAAAAATCGCCTCGTCCAGATCGTGCGTGATGAACAGCACGGTCACGTCGATGTTGCGCCAGATATCGAGCAGGTGCGTCTGCATCTTCGCGCGCGTTTGCGCGTCGAGCGCGCCGAAGGGTTCGTCCATCAGCAGAATGCGCGGCCGGTTGGCGAGCGCGCGGGCAATCGCCACGCGCTGCTTCATGCCGCCCGACAACTGATGCGGATAGGCATTGGCGAATTTCGTCAGGCCGACCAGATCGAGCCATTGCAGCGCTTCGCGTTCCGCATGCAGGGTGCTGTGGCCGTTCATCTTCAGACCGAACATGACGTTCTTCTTGACCGTGAGCCACGGAAACAGCGTGTAGCCCTGAAACACCATGCCGCGGTCGGCACCCGGCCCCTGCACGGGCTTGTCGTCGAGCAGCACGCTGCCGCTCGTCTGCCGCTCCAGCCCGGCGAGAATGCGGATCAGCGTGGACTTGCCGCAGCCCGACGGTCCGATCACGCAGACGAACTCGCGCCGGTGCGTCTTGAAGCTGATGCCGTCGAGCGCCGTGCGCTCGCCTTGCGGCGTCTCGAAGCGCTTGCCGAGATCGCGCACCTCCAGAATCACCTCGCGCGATTTCAGGCGGTCGAAACGCTCGCGTACCGCTTCGGACTGGATCAGGTACGACGGAATCGGTTGCGGATTTAACATGATGGAATCCTTTGAATGCGGTGCTGTGCTTGCAATAGGCCGTGTCACGAAGCCGTCCACTACGCCTTGAGCGTGCGGTCCCACGGGAACAGCTTGCGGCCGAGCAAGGCCAGCACGAGATCGGTGCCGAGCCCGATGATGCCGATCATCATGATCGCCGCGTAGACGTTGTCGAAGTGCTCGTAGCGCGCCTGCTGCGTGATGTACCAGGTGATGCCGGAACTGGTGCCGACCAGTTCCGCCACGATCAGGTAGGTCCACGCCCAGCCGAGCAGAATTCGCTGGTCGCGGTACAGGTCGGGCAGAATGCCGGGAATCACCACGTGGGTGAGCAGCTTGAGCTTCTTCGTGCCGAGCGTCATGGCGGCTTCGAACAGGCCGTACTCGAGCTTGCGGGTGGTGTTGGCCACGATCAGCACCTGCTGGAACAACGTGCCGATCACGATGATCGCGATCTTCGGGCCGTCGTAAATGCCGAGGATCGCCACCATCAAGGCGCCGAACGCGGGCGCCGGCAAGTAGCGGAAGAACTCGAAGAACGGCTCCTGCAGGCGGGCGATCGCGCTGTACGTGCCGCACACGATGCCGATCGGCACGCCGATCACCGACGACAGCACGAAGCCCCAGAAAATCACCTGAATGCTGTGCCACAGGCTCTGATGCAGCCACACGCCATCGCGCGATGCGGGCGGCGTGGTAAACGCGGTGTAGAACGCGCGCAGCACTTCATGCGGCGCGGGCAGATACACCGGGTTGACCGGCTCGCCTGCCGGCAACGCCGTATGGGCCTCGCGCGCGTGGGCGAGTTCGTCGGCGAACACCTCCTTGTCGACGCGCATGCCCGGCTGGAAATAGTCGACGCTGCCCGGGCTGTCGATCAGCACCTGCGGATGCCAGATGATCGGCACGTAGCTGACCAGACACCAGACGAGAAGCGGCAGCAGAAACGAGCCCGCGCCCAACAGCCATTTGCCGCGCACGGAGAGTTCGCGGCGCACCGCGAACCATTCGGTTCTGTCAATGACGGCCATGTGATTCTCCGGGGCGGACTGCGGTTGCGTCGTGGGCTGACGTCGGGACCGCGGCCCTTTCGTCGATTTTGTCGATTTCGTCGTTCTCGTTGCTTTCGTCGAGCCACGCACGCGCCAGATCGAGCAGCATGGCGTCCTCGTGCGCGCGCGCGACGAAGGTCACGCCGAACGGCAGGCCCGCGTGTTTGCCGACCGTGCAGACGCCGGCCGGCACTGCCAGCGCGGACAGGTCGAGCAGGTTGACGAAGTTCGTGTAGTAGCCGAAGCGCGAATTCACCCGGATCGGGTCCGCTTCCAGTTCGTCGACGGTGGCGGTCGTCGCCGAGGTCGGCGTGACGATGGCGTCGATCCGCTGCCAGACGTCGGCGGCCTGCATGCGCAGGAACGCGAGGCGGTCGAAGGCGGCGAACGCATCGGCCGCGCTCCAGCGCGCCGCGCCGCCGATAATCTCGCGGATCACCGGATGCAGCGCGTCGGGCTGCGTGTCGACGAACTCGCGGATCGCCGCGAGCCGCTCCGCCACCCACGGCCCTTCGTAGAGCAGCCGCGCGGTGGCGAGGAACGGCTCGAAGTCGATTTCGATCAGTTCGGCGCCGGCCGCACGCAAGCACGTCAGCGCGGCGTCGAAAGCGTGCGCGTACGAGGCGTCGCCGAAAAATTCGAGCTGGCTCGCGCGCGGCACGCCGAAGCGCACACCGCGCAGCGACGCTTGCGTGGCAAGCGGTGCGGATGTCTGCGGCGGCTGGAATTCGCGCGCATAGGGGTCGTCCGCCGTCACGCCGCGCGCGGCGTCGAACACGCACTGCGCGTCGTTCGCCGAGCGCGCGAAGATCGACACGCAGTCGAGTGATTTGCACGCCGGCACCACGCCGAGCGTGCTCAACACGCCCTTGGTCGGCTTCAGCCCGATCAGGCCGTGGAATGCCGCGGGCACGCGTCCCGATCCGGCCGTGTCGGTGCCCAGCGAAAACGCCGCCAGCCCGAGCGCGACCGATACCGCCGAGCCGGAACTCGAACCGCCCGACGCGTAACGCCGATCGAGCGCGTTGCGGCACGCGCCGTGCGGCGAGCGCTGGCCGGACAAGCCGGTGGCGAACTGGTCGAGATTGGTCTTGCCGATCGGAATCGCGCCGGCGGCGATCAGGCGCGCGACCACCGGTGCGCTGGCCATGGGCGTGTACGCATAGGCGGGACACGCGGCGGTGGTCGGAATCCCCGCCAGATCGATGTTGTCCTTGATGGCGAACGGCACGCCGTAGAGCGGCAGCGTGTGCATGTCACGGCCTTCGAGCGCATCGGCGTAATGCATCATCTCAGCGCGGCTCAACGGGCGGATCCACGCGTGATGCGGGTCGTCGCCCGAGGTGCGGGCGGCAATCGCGTCCACCAGTTGCGCGGGCGTGAGACTGCCGGCGCGGTAGCGCGCCCGCAGCGCGGCGATCGACATGGACGGGAACAGATCGTCGGGTGATTTCATTTGCACGTAGCCTCCTCGGCGGCGTCGGCTGCAATGCCGGCGCGCATTGCCATCAAGCGTTGACCCGCGACGACCGCCGCGCCCTCCGCGCAGTCGATCGTTTCGATCACGCCGTCGCCGATCGCGGTGACGGAGATTTCCATCTTCATCGACTCGACGATCGCGACCACTTGCCCGTCGCTCACCCGTTCGCCTTGGCCGACCAGCAGCTTCCAGACGCTGCCCGACACGTCGGCGACGATGCCTTGCTGGCCGGCCGCAAGCGCGTCGTTCGCCGGGTTGCCGGCGGCGGCATCGCCATCCGTTTCGCCGACGTACTCGGCATGTCCCGCCGCGTTCCAGCGCTCGCGTTCCGCGTCGAAGGCGGCTTGCTGCGCGCCTTTGAAGGTTGCGATCGACTCGGCTTCGTCCTTCAGGAAGCGGTTGTACGCGCCGAGGTCGAACACGGACTCCTCGATCTTCAGGCTCGCGCGGCCCGCGATGAAATCCGTGCGCAGCTCGGCCAGTTCGGCCTCGCTGACTTCGTAGAAACGGATCTCATCGAAGAAGCGCAGCAGCCATGGCTTGCCCGCCTCGAACTCGCGCGTCGTGCGATAGCGGTTCCACATCTGCACGGTGCGGCCGACGAACTGATAGCCGCCCGGCCCTTCCATGCCGTACACGCACAGATACGCACCGCCGATGCCCACCGCGTTCTCCGGCGTCCAGGTGCGCGCCGGGTTGTATTTGGTGGTGACGAGCCGGTGGCGCGGATCGAGCGGCGTGGCGACCGGCGCGCCGAGATACACGTCGCCTAGACCCATGACCAGGTAGCGCGCGTCGAACACGATGCGCTTCACGTCGTCGATGCTATTGAGCCCGTTGATGCGGCGAATGAACTCGATATTGCTCGGGCACCACGGCGCGTCGGGACGCACCGATTGCATGTAGCGTTCGATCGCGATCCGCGTCGACGGGTCGTCCCAGGAGAGCGGCAGATGCACGATGCGGTTGGGCACGCGCATCGCGTCCACCGCGGGCAGCTCGCGCTCGGCCTGCTGCAGATGCGCGAGCAAAGCGTCGTGCGACAGCACGCGCGGGTCGAAATGCACCTGCAGCGAACGGATGCCCGGCGTCAGATCGACGATGCCCGGCAAGCGGTGCGCGTCGAGCCAGTTCATCAACGCATGCACGCGAAAGCGCAGGTTCAGGTCGAGCACCAGCGGACCGTATTCGATCAACACGTTCTGATCGCCGGAGCGGCGATAGACCACGCCGGTGCCCTCGCCCGCGGCGGGATCGCGATAGAGGATGGCCGGCTCGCTCGTCTGCGTCACGCGTTCCGCCGCCAGGACCGGCACCCGTTCGAAGCGCACCGTATCGCCGGGGCGCAGTTGACCGAGCTTCCACAACTCCTCGCCCACCACGGTGACCGGACAGACGAAGCCGCCCAGGCTCGGACCATCAGGGCCGAGAATCACGGGCATGTCGCCGGTGAAATCCACCGCGCCGACCGCATACGCGTTGTCGTGAATATTCGACGGATGCAGCCCCGCCTCGCCGCCGTCCGTGCGCGCCCATTGCGGCTTCGGGCCGATCAGGCGCACACCTGTACGGCTGGAGTTGTAGTGCACTGTCCAGCGCGTGCCGTAGAGCATCGCGATGTCCTCGGGCGTGAAGAAATCGGGCGCGCCGTGCGGGCCGTCGAGCACGCCGAGCGTCCAGTCGTGCGTCAGCACCGGCACCCGCGCCGGATCCAGTTGCGCGCCCGCTTCGCCGCAGCCCGCGCCGTCGGCGAGATGCAGCACGTCGCCCTTGCGCAATGCGCGCCCCGCGTGGCCGCCGAACTGGCCGAGCGTGAAGGTCGCCTTGCTGCCCAGATAGTCCGGCACTTGCAGACCGCCCTTGAGCGCGAGACACGCGCGCATGCCCGCGCCCGTCACGCCGCCGAGCTTGAGCACCGAACCCGCCGGCGCGCGTGTGACCTGCCAGAGTACGACCGCTTCGCCGTCGAGCGTGGCGGCAAGCGGCGCGCCACCCAGCACGAAGAGTGTCGCGGTGTTAAAGCGCAGCGTGGCGCCCACCATCGCGCATTCGAGCCCCGCAGCGTCGGCGGGATTGCCGAGCAGTTCGTTGGCGAGGCGGAACGACAGATCGTCCATCGGACCCGACGGCGGCACGCCGATGTCCCAGTAGCCGGTGCGCCCCGGCGTCTGCTGCACCGTGGTCTGCACGCCGCCGTCGAGCACGTCGATCGTATGCGGCGCGAACATGAAGCGCGACAGGAACGCGGTGGTCTGCTCACCACGCGCAAACGTCGCCGAGCCGGCTATGGCGCGCAGATAGTCGAGATTCGTCTCGATACCGTAGAGCTGCGTTTGTTCGAGCGCGGCACGCAACGCGGCAAGCGCCGCCTCGCGCGTCTCGCCTTTGACGATCAGCTTCGCGAGCAACGGATCGTAGAACGCGCTGATTTCCGTGCCGGAATCGACCCAGGTGTCGACCCGCGCGTCGGCGGCGAACGCGACATGCGTCAGCACGCCCGCGCTTGGTTGAAACTGCTTGTGCGGGTCTTCCGCATACAGGCGCACCTGGATGCTCGCGCCCTGCGGCGCCGGCGCCAGCGTGTCGAGCGGCGCGAGCTCACCCGCGGCCTCGCGAATCATCCACTCGACCAGATCGATACCCGTGACTTCCTCCGTCACGCAGTGCTCGACCTGCAATCGCGTGTTCACTTCGAGGAAATAGAAACGGCGCGTGTCGGCATCGAAAACGAACTCCACGGTGCCCGCGGATTTGTACTTCACCGCCTGGGCGAGCCGCACGGCGCTCGCATGCAGCGCGCTTCGTTCCGCGTGTGTGAGTCCAGGCGCGGGGGTCTCCTCGATCACCTTCTGGTTGCGCCTCTGTACCGAGCAATCGCGTTCGCCGAGCGATATCACGCCGCCACGGCCATCGCCGAAAATCTGCACTTCGACGTGGCGCGCGTTTTCCACGAACTTTTCGAGGTACACGCCCGCGTTGGCAAAGTTCGCCTCGCCGAGCCGCGCGACCGACGCAAACACGCTCTCCAGTTGCACCGCGTCGCGGCACAGCGACATGCCGATCCCGCCGCCGCCCGCGGTGCTTTTCAACATTACCGGATAGCCGATCGCCTCCGCCTCGCGCAACGCCGTGCCCACGTCGGGCAGGAGCGCGGTGCCGGGCAGCAAGGCGACGTCGTTGGCTCGCGCAAGTTCGCGCGCCGTGTGCTTCAGGCCGAATTCGCGCATCTGCGCGGGCGTTGGGCCGATGAAGCGAATCCCCGCGTCGTCGCACGCTTGCGCGAAGGCCGCATTCTCGGACAGAAAACCGTAGCCGGGATGCACGGCGTCGGCGCCGCACGCGCGCGCCGCTTCGAGAATCGCCGCGCTGTTCAGATAGCTCTGTGCCGCGAGCGCCGGGCCGATGCACACGGCTTCGTCGGCGAGCATCACATGCATGGCGTGGCGATCGGCTTCGGAATATACCGCGACCGACGCGATGCCAAGCCGCTTGAGCGTGCGTATCACGCGGCAAGCAATCTCGCCGCGATTGGCGATCAGGACTTTGCGGAAGCTCATTGGGCGTCCCATATCGTCAGTCGCACGGGCGTCGGGTTATAGCCGTTGCACGGATTGTTCAACTGCGGGCAGTTCGAAATCAGCACCGTGACATCCATCTCGGCGCGCATCTCGACGTATTTGCCCGGCGCGGAAATGCCGTCCTCGAAAGTCAGTTTGCCGAGCGGCGTCACCGGCACGTTCATGAAGAAGTTGATGTTGCTGACGATGTCGCGCTTGTTGAGCCGCGTCCCCACGCCGCATGTGCAATGCGTGATCGCATGCAGGAAGCTGTCGCGGCAGCTATGCATGTAGCGCTTGTCGAGCGTGTAGCGCACCGTGTTGCTTTCGGCCGCGCAAGCGCCGCCGAGCGTGTCGTGGCGGCCGCACGTGTCGGCCACGATGCTCAGCATCGGCTTGCCGAGGTTGGACATCAGTACGCTGCCGGCGGACAGATAAAGATTGCGTTGCGCGCGGATCGTGTCCTGCGCGCTATAGCGTTCGAGCGGATCGGCGCTGTTATAGAACAGCGTGTCGACCGCCTGATTGCCTTCCAGGTCGAGAATGCGGAACACCTGTCCGCGCTTGACTTCGTGCAGCCACGGTTCGCCGGAAGGCAGCGTGAGGTCGTAGACCGCATGACGGAGTTCGAGCTTGCTTTCGATGATAGGCATCGCGGGTCTCCTTAAACGAACAGACGGTCGGTGTTGACAAAGCCGCGCCCGTTCTCGGGGCACGCCGAGCGGCAGGGATCGTCGGCCGGTACGCAGGCGTCGGCCGCATACGCGCGGTACGCGATCAGCTTGACGGGCCTCGGTTCGTATTCGGATGAAGGGTCGAGCGGATGCGGCGCGCTCGAAAACACCGCGAGCGTATCCATTTCGAAGCGCAGGTCGAACGCGGTGCCGGCCGGCGAATGGCCCACTACGAAGTCGAGCGCGCCGTCCTCGCCGATCGCGAGTTTGCTGAAGAAGTTGATGTTGGCGACGAGGTCGCGTGTGCCGAGCCCATGCTTCGCCAGTTCGAGCAGCAGGCTGTCGCGGCCGTTGCGGATCATCGCATTGCGATGCTGCTGATAGCGGGCCACGCCGTATTTAGCGGCGAACAGTTCCGCGTCGCCGACGCCGCCGAGCGGGTCGTGCCAGCCGAGCGTGTCGGCGGTAATCGAGGCCAGCACGCGGCCCATGTCCGAATAGAGCACGTGGCCGCGCGTCAGATGCGCGGTGTGCTGCGCCTTCAGCGTATCGGCCATGTTGTAGCGTTCGAGCGGTTCGTCGTGCCGGTAGAACACGGCGGCCAGATTCGCGCCGCCTTCGGTATCGACCACGCGCAACGCCATGCCTCGGCGCAGCACGCCGGACCAGTGCGTGCCGGCGGGAATCACCGTTTCCCACGCCACATGCGGGATCGGTGCGAGTTCGACAGGGGATTGCGTCGACATGGAGGCTCCAGGTATCGGTTGGGAATAAGCGTGAGAGGGCGATTGACCGACATCGCGACCTCCCGGGCTTTTATCCCTCCGTGGAGCCTCGCCGGCGCCTTGAAAGAAGGTGAACGGCAAGACCGGATTGCTCTCGGACCAGGCATCGTGCGCATCAAGCGTTCGATCGGAACCCTAGCGATCCTGAAGATGATGCAAATTACTTCGCACCTCTCGCTGCGTAGCTAAGCGAGTTGTGTGCCAGGCTCATGTCGAGCATGCGGCAAGCGCGGCGTGGCAAGGGATTGGATGTGATGAGCGATTCAGTTTGGTATGGGAGAGTCGATGGTTCGCGCACCAGCGTCGTTTGTGAATCCGCACCAGTTGAATGCGCCGGGCACCACGATTGGGCTCGATATGAGCGCGCGCGACACTGGCGATGGCTCGAGCCGATGGCATGGTGTGTGCGTATCGATGCACCACGTCCACCACCTTCATCACACGACCATGCCGACGCTTGCCGCCATTCGACGCGCGCTGTATACCCTGATGTCGGCACGTTTCATCGAACTGCAAAAGCAGCAGCGCCGCTCGTAGCCGGAGCGGCGCTGTTGTCGTGACACTCAACCTTGGGCATCCAGTTCCGGGCTCGCATAGCGCGCCTGCTGGCCGAAGCTCGCCAAGGCCTTCGAACCGTCGGGCAACACCAACTCCCCTCGTTCGAGACGTTCCTTCAGATAGGTAAAGCTCTGCGCCGTCTGCGCGAACAGATGGTCGCCGGCCGACACGGGCGGGTATTTCGCCACCGCTTCGGGCGTCGCGAACTGCGGCAGCGGTGCGACGATCGTGTGATAGTCGCAGGCAAAAAAGAGCGGGAACGAGTAGCGCTCCTCCCTCACTTTGCGCACGCGATGCGACGTCGCGACATAGGTCCCGCCTGTCCACACTTCCAGCATGTCGCCGATGTTCACGACGAACGCGTTCTCGACCGGCGGCGCATCGATCCACTCGCCCTCGCCGTTCATCACTTCAAGTCCGGGCGCGGTCGGCAGCAGGATCGTGAAGCATTCGTAGTCGGTATGCGCGCCGATGCCGGGGCGGTCTTCCACGGATGGATCGAGCGGATAGTGGATCAGGCGCAACTGGCTCGGCGGCTTGCGCAGATACTGGTCGAAGTGCTGTTCGGGCAAGCCGAGCGCAAGCGAGAAGCCGCGAAACAGGGCGCGGCCGAGTTCGAACGCCGCTTCGTAATAGCCGCCCACCGCCTCGCGAAAACCCGCTTGTTCGGGCCAGCTATTCGGGCCGAGCATCGGCGTGCCGGCGCGTACGTCGGGGTCGTCGGCGGGCAGTTCCCGGCCGGTGTCGAAGGCTTCCTTCCTGTCGCGCTTGCCGGCCGCGAAAACTTCCTCGCCTTCGGGCACGTAGCCGCGATGCGCCGCCGACTTGCCGATGTAGTAGCGCATCTTCCAGTCATGTTCGGCGGCGAAGAAGCGCTTGGCCTGCTCGATCAGCGCGCGCTGCTGTTCGCGTGATACCTGGTGGCCGGTGACATAGAAGAAGCCGGCCTCGCGTGCCGCGCGATCGAGTTCGCGCGCGGTCGCGAGGCGCCGGTTCTGGTCGTCGCTGAAAAGGCCGCTGACGTCGACGATGGGTAACTGCTGAAAACGGGTGTGAGTTTGGCTCATGAGAGGCGCCTAGGCAAGCTGCGGGTTAGTGTGCGTTTGCCGTCCGCCGCGAACCTCACGGGCGGCGAGAAATGCAGCCAGATGGCGCCGTTCCTCGTGGCCCATCCATGTGTTGATCTCCCACAGATCGGCCACCGGCGCGTTCGTAAACGGCAGCGTGTGCAGATAGCCGTCGGGGCCGAACTCCGGCGTCATCGTCGTGACGGTGTAGCCCTGCTCGATCTGCGCGGTCCACAGCGCTTCCCAGATGCGCTGATGCGAGGCGAGGCAATCCGCGTACTCGGGCGCCGCCGGGTGCGGCACCTGCGGACCTTGCGGATAACCGACACGTCCATGCAGATGATGCGCATGCGGCGCCAGTTCGAGGATCGTGTCCCACTCGCTGTCGAGCAGCCGCTCGCACACCGACACCCAATGGCTGAAGTCGCAGGTCAGCTTGAGCGCGGGCACGGCGCGCGCGACGTCGCGAGTGATCCACGGGTTGTAGAACGAGCGCCCGCGATGCGTTTCGAAGCTGCAGATCACGTCGTGCTGCGCGGCGATCTCCACGGCGCGCGAGAAAAAGTCCACCTGTACCGACGCCGGCCACGCGTCACAACCGGCCATCACGTTGAAGAAGCGCGGTTCGAGCGGCTTGCCCCAGACGATCTTCTCCTCGAAGTCGCGCAGATGATCGGCCGGCGTCGCCGAACGCTCCGGCACATAGCTGCCGGCCGTCGTAATCTCCGCGATGAAGCCGAGGCCTTCGTCCGCGATGGCCTGCGCAAACGCATCGCGCGCCGCGCCGCCGGCCGGCACCGGCGCTTCGATGCCGTCGAAGCCGGCTGCCCGCACGAGCGGAGCGGCATCGCGAGGACCGCCGTCGAATCCCCAGAACGTTTTGAACAATTCGAATTTCATCGCCTCTCCATTTGTATGCAAAATTGCATGCAATAGTACACATGAAAAGCACGAATCAATAAACTATCGGAGCGCGGCCGCACATTATTTCCGCGCGCCCGATTTCCGGCTCAATTAGCACTTAAACTGTGCAGCCCTCCTCCTCGTGGTGAATCGATGAAGAAGAAAATTGCGCGTACCAAGGGGCAAGCCGTCGCGCGCGCCATTCTCGACATGGACTGGCAGTGGTCGGCGCATTTCGGCGATCTTGGCCTGAACGACCTGAACTACAGCGATCTGTTCTGCCGCATGTGGGTGGATCAGGACGACTACTTCGCCAAGACCGCGCTCTACGAATTCATGCCGGGCGTGAGCCGCCGCACCGCCGTGCGCTACGTGCAGGAGTTGATCGACAGCGGCTGGCTGCTGGAGACGAGTTCCGCCGCGGATCGCCGCATCAAGCAGGTGAGCCTCGCGGCCTCGATCGAAGAACGTCTGGAGCAGTTTCTTGCCTATGTGCATCAACGGTTTGCGGCGCTGGATTGACAGTGCCTACGCGGGACCTGGGGGTGAAGCGTCCGCATACCCTCCGTCGCAAATCCCGCTGGCATATTTCTCGCTAGATGTTTGACCGAGAGGTGCGGCAGCGTCGCATCTTAGGGATGCTAGGGTTCCGGTTCGCGAGAATGTCTGGTCCGAGAGCAGCCCGGTGCGCCGACTGGTTCGATGCAGGCTTCATTGCAAGCACGAACCGACGGCCGCACTACACGGCGGGACAAAAGCCCGGGAGATTGGCGATAGCAATGTCTATCGTGCCTCTCCGTGGCCGGTGTGTGTCTCCCGCAGTTTCCGCGCTTGATCGTAGCTTGCTCGCGGGAACCGGTCATGTTGTTTCATCGCGCAGTCGCCGCGCGGTCCAACTCAACAATCGCAATTGACCGGTCTCCTGGAGAAAACGATGAAACGCTTCGAATCCGTCCGCACTTCCCGTGCTTCACTTGCCGCGCCTGCCCGCTTCGCCTCGGCCCTTCGCGTGCGTGGCGCCCTCGCCGCCGCCGCACTCGCTCTCGGTCTTACCGCGGGTCTTGCCGCCACGCCGGCGCAAGCGGCCGCGCCGCTCGCCATCGGCTATAGCG
The DNA here is from genome assembly GCF_004339745.1 of Paraburkholderia sp. BL9I2N2. GTDB lineage: Bacteria > Pseudomonadota > Gammaproteobacteria > Burkholderiales > Burkholderiaceae > Paraburkholderia. Next base: position 284,998 of record NZ_SMGP01000002.1, read on the forward strand.
ACTGGCCCGGCTTCGTCGCCTTCCAGGTCGCCATCGAAAAAGGCTGGTTCAAGGAAGCCGGCGTGGACGTCAATTTCCAGTGGTTCGATTACTCGGCGTCGCTCGATGCGTTCTCCGCCGGCAAGCTCGACGCGGTCGGCGCGACCAACGGCGACGCGCTCGTGACCGGTGCAAGCGGCGCGAAGAACGTGATGATCCTGCTGACCGACTATTCGAGCGGCAACGACATGATCGTCGCCAAGCCGCCGGTGCGCACAGTGGAAGGATTGAAGGGCAAGAAGGTCGGCGTCGAAATGGGCCTCGTCGATCACCTGCTGCTCGACACGGCGCTCGAAAAACACGCGCTGAAGGAATCGGACCTGACGCTCGTCAATGCGAAGACCAACGAATTGCCGCAGGTGCTCGCCTCGTCCGGCGACGTCGCCGCGGTCGGCGCCTGGCAGCCGAACGCGGGCGAAGCGCTCAAACGCGTACCGGGCTCGCGGCCGATCTTCACCTCCGCCGACGCCCCCGGCCTGATCTACGACGCGATCACGGTCAATCCCGTCAGCCTGCAATCGCGCAAAGCCGACTGGGCCAAGGTGATCAAGGTCTGGTACCGCTGCGTGGCCTATATCAACGATCCGAAGACACAGCCGGACGCGGTCAAGATCATGTCCGCGCGCGTCGGTCTCACGCCGGCGCAGTATCTGCCCTTGCTGAAAGGCACGCATCTGCTTGACTCCGCCGCGGCCAGGAAAGCCTTCACCAAGGGCGACGGGCTCGACTCCGTGTACGGTTCGAGCGTGAACGCCGACAAGTTCAACGTGCGCAACGCCGTGTACAAACAGTCGCAGAATGTGAGCGCCTATATCGATCCGGCACTCGCCAACGCGCAGTAAGCGACCCGCCAGGCACGGCATCCATAACCGCTGAAATAGCCCGCAGACCCGAAACTGTTATTCTTGCGTCTCTCCCGACCGTCAACTGGTCGCCTGCCGCCTTCGGGCGGCACTCCAAGCGGCGCTTTTGCGCCCGACTTCCGAGAGACAGGAATTTGCATGTTCGGTTTTCTGCGCGGCTATTTTTCCAACGACCTGGCAATCGACCTCGGCACGTCGAACACCCTGATTTACATGCGCGGCAAGGGCATCGTTCTCGATGAACCCTCGGTGGTCTCGATTCGTCAGGAAGGCGGTCCGAACGGCAAGAAGATCATTCTGGCCGTCGGCAAGGAAGCAAAACAGATGCTCGGCAAGGTGCCGGGCAATATCGAGGCGATCCGCCCGATGAAGGACGGCGTGATCGCCGACTTCAACATCACCCAGCAGATGATCAAGCGCTTCATCCAGATGGCTCACGAGTCGCGTATGTTCGCGCCGTCGCCGCGCATCATCATCTGCGTGCCGTGCGGGTCCACTCAGGTGGAGCGGCGCGCGATCAAGGAGGCGGCGCATAGCGCGGGCGCCTCGCAGGTCTATCTGATCGAGGAGCCGATGGCCGCGGCCACCGGCGCGGGCTTGCCGGTCTCGGAAGCGACCGGCTCGATGGTGGTCGATATCGGCGGCGGCACCACGGAAGTGGGCGTGATCTCGCTTGGCGGCATCGTCTATAAAGGCTCCGTGCGCGTGGGCGGCGACAAGTTCGACGACGCGATCGTCAACTACATTCGCCGCAATTACGGCATGCTGATCGGCGAGCAAACGGCCGAAGCGATCAAGAAGGAAATTGGCTCCGCCTTTCCGGGCTCCGAGGTCAAGGAGATGGAAGTCAAGGGCCGCAATATGTCCGAAGGGATTCCGCGCAGCTTCACGGTGTCCAGCAACGAGATTCTCGAAGCGCTGACCGATCCGCTCAACCAGATCGTCTCGGCCGTGAAGATCGCGCTGGAACAGACGCCGCCGGAACTCGGCGCGGACATCGCCGAGCGCGGCATCATGCTGGCGGGCGGCGGTGCGCTGCTGCGCGATCTCGACCGGTTGCTCGCAGAGGAAACCGGCTTGCCGGTGTTCGTCGCCGAAGCGCCGCTGACCTGCGTGGTGCGCGGCTCGGGTATGGCGCTCGAACGGATCGACAAGTTCGGCGGGGCGTTCTCTTACGAGTGAGCCTGGCGCGCATCAGGACGCTCAGGCCGTTCAGGACACTCACGACACGAACGGCAGCTTGCTATCGCGCGCCGCGGCGAGCATCGACAGTGTGATCTTGCGCACTTCCAGCTTGCTCTGCGTGATATGCGCGCGCAGCAGAATGATGGCTTCGGTCAGGCGGTTGCGTTCGATCAGGTTGAGCATGGTGGCATGCTCGTCGTAAGTGGCGCTGGTGCGGTGCGGCTTCAGAAAATCGAGCCGCCGCACGATGCGGATGCGCTCGGTCACTTCGTTATGCACGCGCAGCATTTCCGCATTGCCGGTGGCGGCGACCAGTTGACGGTGAAAGTTTTCGTCAATGCCGAACATTTTCACCGGATCGCTCTCACGCAATTCCGGCGCGACGCACCAGATCGCTTTCAATTCCTCGACGGCCGCATGCGCGATATCGCCGCCCGCGCCGACCCGCTCCACCGCCGCGACTTCCAGCACGATGCGCAGATCGTAGAGCTGATCGAGCTGATCGAAGTTGATCGGCGACACTTTCCAGCCGCGCCGGAAACCCACTTCCAGATAGCCTTCGCGTTGCAGACGGAACAGACCGTCGCGCATCGGCGTGCGTGATACGCCGTAGTGTTGCGCAATGCCGTTCTCCGAAAAACGGTCGCCGGGAAACAGGCGAAAGCTGAAGATGTCGTTTTTGAGCTGCTGATAAACCTGCTCGGCGAGCGGGTTGGCCGCGGCCGGCGCGGCGGGCGTCTCCAGCAGATTGGTCGGGTCGTCGTTCATGATGCCAAGATCCCTTTTTCTTATTATCAGCGTTTCATGGCTTGGCGATGAAGCTCACGTGCGCGGGTTGCCCTGCTTCCACAAACCGCCGCAATGAGCGAATCGCACCTTCGGATACTTCGCGGCCATCTTCAGCACGGGCGGGTCGAAGTAGCCGAACGAAGTCGCGAAGATCAGCGTGGCGCCGTCCTGTTCGATCATCGCTTCCATCGTCTTCTGCGCGGCGATGGTCTCGGGCACGTTCTCTTCTTCCACCACCTTCACGTCCGGAATCTTCTTGATCACCGCGGCGGCTGGTCATGGTGTCCAATTCCCGATTGAAGGTTAAAGAGCGCGGGTTCGGGGATCGGTTGACGTGTTTCACTTCAGGCTGGCGAGATACGCGAGCCAGCCGCCGAACGGCGTGATGTCGAGCGCGCCGCTGTCGTCATCCACGGCCGACGGCTCGCAGATGAAACCCTTCACGCTGTGGCCGTCGGCGAGTTGCAACGTGCCGATGCCGAGCGGCGCGGGCACGTCGGCGACGAATTGGCCGAAGCTGCGCAGCGGCACTTCCCATAGTTCGATGGCGATCGGCTGGCCTTGCTGCTGCGTCGCGCGCACGAGACCGGGTTTCGGCGGCTGCGTGTTGGCGAGCGCGTAGAGCTTGTAGCCGGGCGCGGTGTGAGTCGCCTTCACGAAACGCGCGCCGGCTTCCTGGAGCTGCCAGTTCAACGGCTGGCCGCGCAGATGCGCGCCGACCACCGCGAGGGTGATGGTGGGCTCCTGGAACGGCAACGGCGGGATGAGCGTGGGCGTTGCTGCTGACGCCTCGGGGGCATTTGCGAACAAGGCCTGAATCCGTGCGCCGAGTTCGGCGAGACGGCGGTCCGCGCCACTCGGTGCGATCAGCGTGACGCCGGCCGGCAAACCGTCGCTGCGCCGCTGGCACGGCACCGCCAGCGCGCACAGATCGAGCAGGTTGACGAAGTTGGTGTAGTAGCCGAGCTGGCTGTTCAGTTCGACGGGATTGGCCTGCACGTTGGCGATCAGCGGATGCGTCGGCGTGGTGGGCACGATCAGGATATCGATCGTGCCGAAGAGCGCTTCGGCGTGCCGCTTGAGATCGGCCAGCGCGTACTGGCCATTGAAGGCATCGGCGGCGCTGAACTGCTCAGCCTTGCCGATCACTTTGGCCACGACCGCATCTATCGCTTCGTGATGGGTTTCAAAGAATGTGCCGAGCGCCGCGCGCCGTTCCGCGACCCACGGGCCATCGTAGAGCAACGCGGAAACGGCCTTGAGCGGTTCAAAGTCGATAGCTTGCGTCGGCAGATGGAGATGCGTCGTGAGCGTGTCGAGTGTGGTTGAAAACGCCCGGCCCGCGATGGCGTCGCCGTAAAACTCCAATCGCTCCGGCACACCGATGCGCGGCGCCGAGCGCAGCAGGCCAAGGCTCGGCACCTTGCGCGAATAGCCGTTGAGCGAATCGAAGCAGGCGATTTCGCGGAGCACGCGCCAGGCATCGTCGACGTCGTGGGCGAACACGGAGATCGTGTCGAGGCTTCGACACGCGGGCACCACACCGCGTTTGCTGACCAGTCCCAGCGAAGGTTTCAGACCGACCAGACCGTTGAATCCCGCCGGCACACGACCCGAACCCGCGGTGTCGGTGCCGAGCGAAAACGCTACGCAACCCGCCGCTACCGCGACCGCGGAGCCCGCACTCGAACCACCCGACACGCGCAGGGGCGACTCAGTGTGCCGCACGGCGCCATACGGCGAACGCGTGCCGACCAGGCCGGTGGCGAACTGATCGAGATTGGTCTTGCCGATCAGGATGGCGCCGGCGTCGATGAGCCGCTGCACGGCGAAGGCCGATGTGTCCGGCGTATAGGCGAAGGAGTCGCAAGCGGCCGTGGTCGGCAGGCCGGCGACGTCGATGTTGTCCTTGACCGCGAACGGCACGCCGAGCAGCGGCATCTGTTCGAATACAGCGCTGCCCTGCGCTTCGTATAACGCTTCGAGCGCTTTCGCGCGGGCCTGCACGTCGGCTGTAGGCACGCGCAGAATCCAGACTTCCGGGCGGTCGATGGCGTCGATCTGCGCCAGCGCCGAGGTCACGACTTCGGTCGGCGTGAGGCTGCCCGCGGCGTATGCCGCGAGTAGACCTTTGACCGTCATGGGTGAGGAAATGGGCACCTGTTTTTCCTTGAGTTCAATCTTGAATACAAGTTTGGAGTCAAATTAGCAGTAGCTATGCCAGTTGCTTATTTGATCGCGGAAAATCGGTTCAAAGCCAAGCCGGACGGCGCTTCACTACTTCAGTCACAGTGGCCGGGCCGCGCTTGAAACGACGCCGCGCCGCGCCGCCGATGGTGCAGCGCTCACCAACTCGGGGCTCACGCGCCCTGGATTCGCGCCGACGCGTGCATCGGGAACGCCGGCTGCGACGCGACGGCCATGATGAACGCACGCACCTTTTCGCGCGCCTCGGTTCGTGATCTTGCCGCTTACGCGTTTGACCGAAGCATTCGCGGCACGCGAGCGCAATGAACCCGACGACGCAACGCGGTTCGCCGCGCGGGTCGAATCGCCAGGCGCGCAGACATCGCGCGTATGCGTAGCGTTTGCGATGCGCGCTGGCCCACGTGCGATTCGCGGCTCACATCATCTAACAATTGGCGGTCTATACTCGCGGGCACCTTCCGGCGAACCTTCAGTAGCGGAGCTTCGATGAACAATCCAAATCCCGCCGGCACCCACGGCGGCATGGTCACCAGTCCTCATGCGTTAGCCAGCGAGGCCGGCCGCGATGTCTTGCGCGCGGGCGGCAATGCCATCGAAGCCGCCATCGCGATCGGAGCGGCGCTATGCGTGACGTACCCGCACTTCACGGGCCTTGGCGGCGACGCCTTCTGGGTGATCGGCGACCGGCAAGGCACGTTGCGCACGTTATCGGGCATCGGCCAGGCCGCGGCGCAACTGCCGGCGTTCAACGGTGCGATCCCGTTGCGCGGTCCCGCGTCCGCGATCACCACCGCCGCGACCGTCGATACATGGAATCAGGCTTACGAAATCAGCCAAAGCGTTTGGGGCGGCATGCAGTCGTGGTCGTCGCTGTTCGACCGAGCGCACGAGCTTGCCGCTGACGGCTTCCCCGTCACGCCGTCACAGCATTTCTGGCAAACCATGCGCGCCGACGAATTGCAGGCGTTGCCCGGTTTCGCGGCAACTTTCGCGCCGCATGGCCCTATTCCCGCGATCGACGAGCGCTTCGTGCAACCGGCGCTGGCGAAAAGCATCGAGCGCATTGCGCGTTTCGGCGCGCGCGAATTCTATGAAGGCGACCTCGCTGAACGAATTGCCGATGGTCTCCGGCAAGCCGGTTCGCCACTCACTGCCAGCGACCTCGCCCGCACGCATGCGCGCAACGAAGCGCCGCTGCGTGTCGCTTATCGCGGCGGCGAACTGGTGAGCCTGCAGCCGCCCACGCAAGGCGTGACGACCTTGCAGATCATGGGCACGCTGGAGCGCTTCGATCTTGGATCGATTCCGGAAGGCAGCGCCGATTACTATCACCTGCTGGTGGAAGCCGTTAAATGCGCGTTCGTGGATCGTGACCGCTTCGTCTGCGATCCCGAGTTCAACATCGTGCCGGTCGAAGAGATGCTCTCGCCCGCCACGCTCGACGCCCATGCCCGCTCGATTCATCAACGCAAAGCACGCGCATGGCCGCATGTGTTCCGTCCGGGCGATACGGTATTCATCGGTGCGACGGATCGCGAAGGCCGCAGCGTTAGCGTGCTGCAAACGGTTTACTTCGACTGGGGCAGCGGCGTGGTGGCGGGCGACACCGGTATTCTGTGGCACAACCGCGGAGCGTCGTTCAGCACGAACCCCGCGCATCACAACGCCGTGCAGCCGGGCAAGCGGCCTTTCCATACGCTCAACCCCGGCATGTACGTGAAGGACGGGCGTCCGCAACTGCTGTTCGGCACGCAAGGCGCGGACGGTCAGCCGCAAACGCTGGCCGCGATTCTCACGCGGCTGATCGACTACGGCATGGACCCGCTGAGCGCCCTCGCGCGCCCGCGTTTTCTGCTCGGCAAGACCTTCTCCGACACGCGCGATGCATTGAAACTCGAAGCGGACGCCGGCGCTGACGTCTTCGCTGCGCTCGCCGCACGCGGACATGAAGTGAGCGCGATCGATGCGCAAAGTCCGTTGGCGGGGCATCCCGGCGTGATTCGCATCGAGGCGGACGGGTCGGCGACGGGCGCGCACGATCCTCGCAGCGATGGCCGGGCGCTCGCTGTTTGACGCGATGGGCGGCAACGCGTCACTCTAACGTGAAGCGGTCCCGCGTCGTCACATAGTCGCTCGCGCCGAAACGGCCCACCGGGAAATAGTGTTGCAAGCGCACGCGCCACGTTTGCGTGTCGATCAACTCGTCCCGCGCGTGCAGCCGGTGCACGCGTCCGATGAAAATCTGCCGGCTCGTGGTCTCCAGCGTCTCCCATGTCGTGCACTCGAACGCGACCGGCGCTTCGGCGATGCGCGGCGGCTTGACATGCGAGCTCGGCACCGGTGTCAAGCCGACCTCGGCAAGCTCGCTCACATTCGGCGGCAACCGTTCTCCGCAGCGGTGCATTTTCCCGGCAATGGCTTCGTCCGCGAGATGCACCACGAACTCGCCGGTGCGCACGATATTTATCGCCGTGTCCTTCAGCGTGCCGTCGGCCACGCGGTTGACGCTGATCATTACGATCGGCGGCTCCTCGCCGAGCATATTGAACATCGAGAACGGCGCGGCGTTGATCGTGCCGTCCGCGCCGAGCGTGGTGACGAGTGCGATCGGACGCGGCACGATCAGGCTCGCCATCAACTTGTAACGTTGGTATTCGGTGATCGCTTCGAAGTCGATTTCCATGTCCGCCGCCTAGTTGGGAGTCGCTGATGCGGTGATGCCGAGCAACTGGCCGAGGCTTTTTTCGCCGCGCATCCGCGAGGTTTCGATGCGTTCTTCGAGGTCGCGCAGATGCGCCTCCATATGCGCGATCGCGCCCGCTGCATCGCGCGCCTCGATGCAATCGACGATTGCCGCATGCTCCGCGTGTTCGCACGGCGCATGCCCCGGCGGTTCATACACGCCGACGATCAGCGAGCAGCGCGAGACCAGTTCCTTCAGATAGTTTTGCAGAATCGAGTTGCGCGCCAGCGCGGCGATGCGCATATGAAAACCGCTGGCGAGCGTCGCCCACGAAGGCTGATCGAAGCGATGCATCGCTTCATGTTCGCTCGCGAGCTGTTGACGCAATGCCTTGATGTCTTTGGCGTTCGCGCGCTGCACGGCCAGCTCGACCAGCATCCGTTCGACGGAGCGTCGCGCCTCGAAGATCTCGCGCGTTTCCTCGGGCGTGGGTTCGGCGATCACTGCGCCCTTGTTCGGCCGCAACACGACGATGCCGTCATACGCGAGCTTTTCCAGCACGCGCCGAACCACCGCGCGGCCCACGCCGAACAACTGGCACAACTCGGGCTCCGGCAGCTTCGTGCCCGGCGTCAGACGATGATTCAGCACGCCGTCGAAAATCGACTGGTAGATGCGTGCGTCTTGATCCGCGTCGTCTTTCACGACTTTCTTTGCGGTGGCCACGCCGGCTTTCGGGCTCACGCAATGGCCGGGCGCACGATACCGTCCCGCTCCAGCACGTCCATATAATTCGCAATCGCGCCCGGCGTGGTGATCCACGCGTCGCCTCGGGCGCGTGCCGCGGCGATATGTTCGAGCGCGCGGCGCAGATGCCGCAAGCGATACGGCTGCCCGACCAGATACGGGTGCAGTGCGATACCCATCACGAGTGCCTGCGGCTGCGCGCCGCGATTGGCCTGTTCGAGCATCTCGTCGAACTGGTCGATGATCATATCGGCGAAGGCACGGCCATCCATATGGCGGCCCACCATCATCGGCAGATCGTTGAGTTCCTGCGGATATGGGATCGACCACAGCGGTGCACCGCGCGTGGCCATTCGCACGGGACGATCGTCGTGACACCAGTTCAGCGTATAGCGATAGCCGGTCTCGGCGAGCAGATCAGGCGTCAAGTGCGACTCCGAAATCCACGGCGAAAGCCAGCCGTGCGGCGCTGTGCCGGACACTTCCGCGATCCGTTCGCGGCAATGCCGAAGCAGCTCACGCTCGCTGGTTTCGTCGAGATCGCTCTGGCGATGCGCGTTCGTGTGGCCGTGGCCGATCAGTTCGTCGCCGCGCGCCGCGCAGGCCGCGATCAGCTCCGGGCAATGATCGTAGAGCGCGGTGTTGATGAGCGTGCCCGCGGGCAACTCAAGTTGATCGAACAGTTCGATGCAGCGCCACGCACCGACGCGATTGCCGTACTCCCGCCAGCTATGGTTCAGCACATCCGGCTGCGGCGAGACCGGACCGAGCGCGGCGCCGAGCCCTTCCCCAAAGGCAAAGTGCTCGATGTTGAAGCCCAGATAAACCGCGAGGCCGCTGCCGCCAGGCCAGCGGTACGCGTCGCTGTCGGTGATCGGGCGGTACGCGAAGCGGCCATGCGTGGCGAGCAATTGACGCGCGCGGTTCTCTGCAGCGGGCATGTTCCGTGTGTCGTTCATTTGAAGAAGCCGTGGGTGAGGAAAAGCGCCGGGCCGCGGCAGCGCATGAACCGGAATGGCCAGTTCATGCCCCGCGACGGACGCGGCACGCACCGTGATCGCGCAAAAAGAATCGTTGAAATCGCTAACGATCGACGCTGCGGATCGTTTGCAATATGTGAGCCAACTCGTAGACGTTAAGCACACCGGCGCGTCGGCAATTCGTCAACCTCGCGATGCGAACGATGGCACATGTCTTGCATTTGCTTGGCGTCGATCAGGCGCGGCATTGGTTTTCGTGCGCCTTGCTCTGCGTCGCTTCTTCGCCGCTTCTTCGCCGCTTTTTCGTCGTTCACGAGGACACCTCTTCATGATTCAGCCTGCTTCAACGGTGCTCGAAACCAAAGCCGCCGACATCGAACTGGTGCACGTGTCGAAGCAATATGGCGACTCGCTCGCCGTCGACGCGATCGATCTGCGCATCGCCGGCGGCCAGTACTGCTGCCTGCTCGGGCCGTCGGGATGCGGCAAGACCTCGACCTTGCGCATGATCGCCGGGCATGAATCGGTCACCGAAGGTGACATTCTGATTGCCGGCCGCAACGTCACGCGCGCCGAGCCCGCTGCTCGCGGCACGGCCATGGTGTTCCAGAACTACGCGCTGTTTCCGCATCTGAGCGCGCTCGACAACGTCGCGTTCAGCCTGAAGATGCGCGGCATCGCCAAAGACGTACGGCGCAAGCGCGCCGCTGAGTTGCTCGAACTGGTCGCCATGTCGGCGTATGGCGAACGCAAACCGGCGCAGCTATCCGGCGGCCAGCAGCAACGTGTCGCGCTCGCCCGCGCGCTGCTGAATCAGCCGGGCTGCCTGTTGCTCGACGAACCGCTCTCCGCGCTCGACCCGTTCCTGCGCGTGCAGATGCGTGCCGAACTCAAGCGCTGGCAGAAGGAACTCGGCATTACCTTCGTGCACGTCACGCATTCGCAGGAAGAAGCGATGGCGCTGGCCGATCTCGTCGTGGTGATGAGCCATGGCCGTATCGAGCAGAGCGGCACACCGCACGAAGTGTTCAATCGTCCGCGCACCGAATTCGTCGCGCGCTTTCTCGGCGGCCACAACGTCTTCAATACCAACGGCCGGTCGTTTACCGTGCGCGCCGATCATCTGCGCATCGTGCCGCATGGCATTACGCCGGTGCAGACCGCGAGCGGCGACAACGGCTTGACGCGCATCGGCGGTGTGCCTTGCACAGTGCGTGAAGCCGAATATCAGGGCACGCATCTACGCGTGACGCTCGATCCGCTCGACGGCTCGCCCGAACTGGTCTCGCTCGTGAGCGACGGCGATTACGACCCGGCGCGGCTCGGTCCCGACGCGCGTGTGGTGGTCTGGTGGGAGGAGCGGGACGCGCATCCGCTCGCAGCCTGAGTATTGAATTTCGCGCATCAGCCAGGCGATAAGCGACATCAACGAACGTCAAACGAACGTCAAACGAACGTCAACTGAGGAGAAAGCAATGAGTGAAGCGAACGAAAGCCCGGCAGCGGCCGCAACGGATGTGAAGGAAAAAGGCCTGTCGCGCCGCACGTTCATCAAAGGCGCGGTGGCGGCGGCCGGCATTGCCGGTTTTCCGTACGTGCACGCGCAGGAGAAAATCACGTTGCGCTACCTCGGCACGGCGGTCAACCAGAGCGCCGACATCGCGAAGAAATTCAAGGAAGACACCGGCATCGAGATTCAATACGTGCCGGTAACCACCGACGACGTCGCCAAACGCATCATCACCCAGCCGAACTCGTTCGACATCGTCGACACCGAATACTTTGCGCTCAAGAAGCTGATTCCGGCGGGCACGCTGGCCGGCATGGACGCAAAGCGCATCAAGCTCGCCGACAAGATCACGCCAGTGCTCACGCGCGGCGAAGTCAACGGCAAAAAGATCGGCGATCAAGGCACGGCGCCGAAGAAGGTCATGTTTCTCACCGGCCCGCGTTCCACGGAATTCTCCGCCACGCCGACCGAGTGGATGACGCTGATTCCCACGACATACAACGCGGATACGCTCGGCATCCGGCCCGACCTGATCAAACGGCCCGTCGACAGTTGGGCGGAGCTGCTCAATCCGCAGTTCAAGGGCAAGGCCGCACTGTTGAACATCCCCGCGATCGGCATCATGGACTCGGCCATGGCGATCGAGGCGATGGGTCACATGAAATACGGCGACAAAGGCAACATGACCAAGGCCGAGATCGACCAGACCATCAAGATCCTGATCGAAGCGAAGCGCGCCGGCCAGTTCCGCGCATTCTGGAAAGACTTCAACGAGAGCGTGAACCTGATGGCCTCGGGCGAAGTGGTGATCCAGTCGATGTGGTCGCCTGCCGTGACGAAAGTCCGCACCATGGGTGTCGCCTGTAAATTCCAGCCGCTCAAGGAAGGTTATCGCTCGTGGGCGTCGGGCTTCGGTTTCCCGCGCTCGTTGCAAGGCAAGAAGCTCGACGCCGCCTATCAGTTCGTCAACTGGTTCCAGGACGGCTGGGCGGGTGCGTACCTGATGCGTCAGGGCTACTACTCGGGCGTGCTGGAGACCGCGAAGACGCACATGCAGCCCTACGAGTGGGACTACTGGATCGAGGGCAAACCGGCCGCGCAGGACATCAAGGCGCCGGACGGCCAGTTGCTCGAAAAGACCGGCACCGTGCGTGACGGCGGTTCGTACAACCAGCGCATGGGCGCGATTGCCTGCTGGAACGCGGTGATGGACGAGAACATCTACATGGTCCAGAAGTGGAACGAGTTCATCGCAGCTTGATCGGCGCCGTGGTTCGATATGACAGCCGGCACGCGACACGCCGGCTGTCACCAGCTGTCCGAATCAACGCATAGTCATTCTTTAGAAACACGCCCATGGCAACGATCGACCTTCCCTCGCACGCGCAGGACGAGCCCGTCAAACACCGCCGAGCGCCGGCGTGGTTACAGGCGACGCCGCTCTCGCTGACCTTCCTGCTGTTTTTCATCGTGCCGCTGGTCATCACGCTGATCGTCAGTTTCTGGGACTTCAACGAATACCAGATTATCCCTGCGTTCACGTTGAAGAACTACGCGGCGATCTTCAACGGCTGCTCGTCGCTGACGGATGTCTGCGTCACCTTCAAGACGTACTGGTCGACACTCAGGTTCTGCGCGATCGTGTGGGCGGTGACCTTGCTGCTGGGGTTTTCGATCGCCTACTTCCTCGCCTTCCATGTGCGCACCACGAGCATGCAGACTGTGCTGTTCCTCGTCTGCACGATTCCGTTCTGGACTTCGAACGTGATCCGCATGATTTCGTGGATGCCGCTGCTCGGGCGCAACGGTCTCGTGAATCAGGCTCTGCTCGGCACGCACGTGATCGATCAGCCGCTGGAATGGCTGCTGTACTCGAACTTTTCGGTGGTGCTCGCTTTCGTTCACCTCTACACGTTCTTCATGATCGTGCCGATCTTCAACGCGATGATGCGTATCGACCGCTCGCTCCTCGAAGCCGCGCGCGATGCCGGCGCGAGCGGCTGGCAAGTGGTGCGCGACGTGGTCCTGCCGCTGTCGAAAACCGGCATCGTGATCGGTTCGATCTTCGTCATCACGATCGTGATGGGCGATTTCCTGACCGTCGGCGTGATGGGCGGCCAGCAGATCGCGTCGGTGGGCAAGATCATTCAGGTGCAAACCGGCTACCTGCAATTTCCCGCAGCAGCCGCCAACGCGATCATGCTGCTCGCCGTGGTGCTGATGATCGTGTGGGGTTTGACGCGGGTCGTCGACATTCGCAAGGAGCTGTGAAGATGCAGGCCATTCGCCCCAAACATCGGGAGCGCCGTCCGGCGAGTTTCTACTGGCTCGCGCTGCTGTTCGGCCTGTTCGTGCTGTTTCTCTACGGACCGGTGATCACCATTTTCATTCTGTCGTTTCAGGGCCCCGAGGGCGGCCTCACGTTTCCGATGCGCGGTGTGTCGCTGCACTGGTTCGCGATGCTGCGCGACGGTGTGGGCGATGTCGACATCTGGGGCGCGTTCGGGCGTTCCGTGCGGCTCGCGTTGGCGGTCACCGTGCTGACGGTGCTGTTTTCCGTCGCCGCGGGCCTCGCGTTTCGCCGAAAGTTTCGCGGCGATACAGCGGTGTTTTATGTCTCCGTGGCCAGTCTGATCATGCCGTCCATTATCGTTTCGCTCGGCATCGGCCTGACGTTCCGTCTGCTGGATAACGGCGTGAAGTACTTCGCCTCCGCGTGGGGCTATCAGTCTTTCGCCGACAGCTATACCACTTCGATGGGCCTCTTCACGTCCGCACTCGGCGCACATCTGACATGGACGCTGCCGTTCGGTTTGCTCGTCATGTTCGCGGTGTTCAACCGCTTCAATCCGGCTTACGAAGAAGCGTCGCGCGATCTGGGCGCAACGCCGTGGCAGAGTTTCCGGCACGTGGTGCTGCCTATCATCGGTCCGTCGGTGGTGGGCGTCGCCATGTTCGGCTTCACGCTCTCATGGGACGAGATTGCCCGCACCTCGCAGGCGATCGGAGATCAGAACACCTTGCCGCTGGAATTGCAGGGCCTCACCACGTCGGTGACTACACCGGTGATCTACGCGCTGGGCACCATGACGACGGTGTTATCGTTGACCGTGATGGGCGTGTGTCTGCTTGCCGTGCGATTGCTGGCGCGCAGGCGCGCAGTGGCAGGATTGAAATAAGCCGCGCGCCTTGCGGTGGCAAGCGCCCGGACCATTTCACTCCTGCTGCTAAGAATCGGCCAAATACTTGGTTGCTAGCACCCTGCCGCGTCCCTTACCGTTCTCTGATTGCGCCTCACGCGCACCCCGTTTCGGAGAACCCATGTCCGCAGTTCAATCAACGAATCCCGATCACAGCATCGCCGACGCCGCGCAACTTTTCGGCGACGACCCGCTGACGCGTCGCTTCGCGCCGGTTTTCGCGCGTATCGCCGAGGGCGCGGTCGAACGCGAGCAGCATCGCGAACTCGCTTATGCGCCCGTCGAGTGGCTGCGCGAAGCGGGCTACACCAAACTGCGCGTGCCGAGGCAGTACGGCGGTGAAGGCATCTCGCTCGCGCAGTTCTTCGCGCTGGTGACGCGCCTGGGCGAGGCGGATTCGAATCTGCCGCAAATCCTGCGCGTGCATGGTGGCTTTATCGAGTCGCTGCTGGAACAAGACGACGAATCGCTGCGCGACCGCTGGCTCACGCGGATTGCGCAAGGTCAGATCGTCGGTGGCGCGGTGTCCGAGCGCACCAGCGTCACCAACAACAGCGTGCGTCTCACGCAAACCAACGGCGCATGGCATCTGGATGGCGAGAAGTACTACACCACGGGCACGCTCTACGCGGACTGGGTGGACGTCACCGCGCACGACGGCCAGAGCGACGTGCGCGTGCTCGTCAAAGCCGACGCGCCGGGCCTCGAACGCATCGACGATTGGGATGGTTTCGGACAACGGCTCACGGGCAGCGGCACGGCGCGCTTCACACATGTGCCGGTTTCGCACGACAACCTCTACCGTCGCTATAACGCATCCGAGCCGCGTCGCAACAGCCTGCTCACGGCTTACTACCAGGCGCTGCATGTCGCGAATCTCGCGGGGATCAGCCGCGCGGCCTTGCGCGATGCGGTCGCGTTCACGCAAGCCAGGACCCGCACGTTCGGTGTGCCGGGCGAATCGAGTCCGCGTGACAATCCGCTCGTGCATCGCGTGGTCGGCCGCCTCGCGAGCCTGGCTTACTCGACGCAGAGCATCAGCGCGTCGCTTGCGCGCGCCATCGACGATGTCTCGGTCGCGCGGCATGAAGGCCGCACCAGCGAACAGACGTACATCAACCTGGACATCCAGACCTTCCAGGCGCAACAGATCGCCATCGAGCAGACGCTGCAAGCCGCGACGCTACTGTTCGAAGTGGGCGGGGCGTCGGCGACCAGCGAGGCGCGCCGCTTCGATCGCTACTGGCGCAATGCTCGCGTGCTGGCGTCGCACAATCCCGCGATCATTCGCGAGGCCGCGATCGGTGATTTTTACCTGAACGGCAAGGCGCATAGCGAGCGCTTCGGTGTGGCGCGGCAAGCGGCATCGGCGACGGAACTGGCAGCGGCACCGGCATAAAGACCATCATCGCGCGACCGGAACGCGGGTCGCCGGCTTCATGTGGCACAGTATCGTCAGACGCATGCGCTAAGCTTGCGCAACCGAACAGCCCTGACGAGCGACATGAAGAATCTGCCTGCCTACGAGCCGCCGGTCGACGAGAACCAGCTTCTGCTGAAATGGATCCGGCGCGCGCGCGAATCCCAGATGAGCCATTACGACATGGCCGACCTGCTGTCGGCGCGCGACCGCCAGGTCGGCTGGCTGGTGACCGCCCTCACCGCTTTCGTCGGCACGGCGGTGTTCGCATCGCTGAATTTGTCCGCGGTTTCGCCGGGACTCAGGATTTTCATCGGCTTCGTGAGCGTGACGGCCGCGGTCTCGGCCGCGCTGCAAACCTTCCTGCGCTACGCGGAGCGCGCCGAAAAGCATCGTGCGGCCGGCGCGCGCTATGGCGCGGTGCGCCGCAGGCTCGAAGCGATTTTCGCGGGCGATGCCGATGCGCGTGACGGCCACTACCTCACCGCGATCCGCGACGAGCTCGACCGGCTCGCCGAAGATTCGCCTAACGTGCCGCCGCGCGTTTTCTATCGCACGCAGCGGACGCTGTCCGCGGATCGGCAGCGCAACCGCGACAACTAATGCGTGAATTCAACGCGCCGCGGACACCAGCATCATCATCGGGCGTTCGCGTTCTTCCGCGGTTCACGGCTTTATTCGCCTGCGGTGAGGTCGCTGGCGTCGATCCCCAACTCCGCTGCCATGCGGCGGACTACCGCCTGCAGCCGGCTGACTTCATCCGCGAGACGCTTCTGTTCGGCCTTGACCGCTTCGAATGCGGACAGCGGCACCGAATCGTCTTCCTCACCCGGCTGCGCCAACTCGCTTGCGCTCACTTCACCGCACAGCAGATGCGTCCAGCGGTTCTCGCGCTCGCCCGGCACGCGGGCAAGTTTCACGACGCGTGGCGGGTCGTTGGCCGCGAGTTCGTCGAGAAACGCCTCGACCGACGAGATATCCGCGAAGCCATGCAGACGCGCGCTGTTCAGGCGCAATTCGGCCGCGGTTTGCGGACCGCGCAGCAGCAAGGTGGTGAGCAACGCCGCCGACTGGCTCGGCAGCCCCAACACGCGATTCATGTTGTGCTCGAAACGCGGCACTCGGCTGCTGCTGCCTTCCATCACGAGGCTGAGCCGTTTCAATCCGTCGACGGCGGTCAGCACCTCGGCTTCCGTGGCGTTCATCACCGGCGTGCGGCCGGTTTTCTGGTTGCAGCCTAAAGTCAGCGCGTTGAGCGAGAGCGGATAGCTGTCCGGCACCGTGTGCTGCTTTTCGACGAGCACGCCGAGCACGCGTCCTTCAAGCAAGGTCAACGCGCGGATCGAAGGACGGGAAAAAGCGTCGGGAGTGGAGTTCATAGATGATGTCGCGGCATGAGCCGCCGGGTCTCGTAAATGATGTGCTTTACCGCTGCACAGCCGGGCGGCGCTTTCTGGTTTGTGGGCACTATGATAAACGGCCCAGGCCGCGCAGGTGTATGAATCTCCGCTACGGCAAGGCGCGCGTGAGGCTCGTGTGGCATGGGTCGAGCGGGCGTTGTCTGTGGATGCTCTCGAGCGTGTCGCCACACCCGCTACAAGCGTGAAAGACGCGTTGATCGAGCGCGTTTGCTCGTTCCGTTACGACACGTCGGCGCTGCGCATGAACCGGCACGCGTAAGCGGAGCCGCCGGGCCCGTGCATTTTTTCGTTGTTGACGGCCTTCCGTATTAGAGATAATTTCCCTAATATGGAAAAAATACTCTCCGACGACAACGCCATCGACCGCCGCATCGCCCATCGGCTACGTGCGCTGCGCGCCGAACGCAACTGGTCGCTCGACGACCTCGCCAAACTCAGCGGCGTCAGCCGCGCGACGCTGTCACGCCTCGAAAACGCCGCCGTGAGCCCGACGGCGAGCGTGCTCGGCAAGCTCTGCGTCGCGTACGGCCTGCCGATGTCGCGCCTCATGCACATGGTCGAAGAAGACTTTGCGCCGCTCGTGCCGCGCGACGCCCAGCCGCTCTGGACCGACGCCAGCATCGGCTTCCGGCGGCGCTCCGTGTCGCCGCCCGCGCAGGCGCTAAGCGGCGAGGCGCTGGAATGCGAACTCGCCGCCGGCGTGCACATCACCTACGACGCGTCGCCGCGGCCCGGTCTCGAACATCATCTGATCCTGCTCGAAGGGCAGTTGCAGATCACTGTCGACGGCCAGAGCCACGATCTGCAACCGGGCGACTGCCTGCGCTATCAGTTGTTCGGGCCCAGCGCTTTCGTGACGCCCGCGCATAGCGCGGCCCGCTACATTCTCTTCATCGTGTGAGCCAGAGCATGAGCAAGACCACCATCACCCCATTCACCGCCGACGACCTCGTGCGCCGTCTTCCGGAACTCGGCGCACTGCTGCGCGCCTGTGTGCATGACGGCGCCAGCGTCGGCTTCGTCATGCCGTGTGGCGTCGACGAGAGTGAAGCGTTCTGGAACGGCAAAGTGCTGTCTTCGCTGCGCGCCGGCGGGCTGGTGCTGTTGGTCGCGCGTCAAGGGGAGACGATCGCGGGCACCGTCCAACTCGACTACGACACGATGCCGAATCAAAGACATCGCGCCGAGGTGCGCAAGCTGCTGGTCCATCCCGCGTTCCGCCGTCAGGGCATCGCGAGGGCGCTGATGACGGAACTCGAACGCCATGCGCATGGGTTGCAGCGCAGCCTGCTCACGCTCGACACCCGCACCGGCGACCACGCCGAGCCGCTTTATACCGGGCTGGGTTATCGGACGGCCGGCGTGATCCCGGGCTATGCGCGCGGCACGCACGGCCACGAGTACGATGCGACCACCATCATGTACAAGGCGCTATGACGAGCGTGCAGACTGGTCGCTATGGCTCAAGTCGTCCGTGAATACTTGAACGTGCCCTGCGCGCTGGCAATCAGCAGCTTGCCGTCCACCCAGGCCTCGCCGCGCGAGAAGAAAATCGAACGGCCCGCGCGCTCCAGAAAACCCTTCGCGGTGACCGATTCGCCGAGTCCCTTGTCGAGGTAATTGGTGGTCAGCGACAGCGTGAAAGCATGCCGTGCCGGTTCGCCGCTTGGCGCAAAGAGTCCGGCATAGCCCGCCGCCGCATCGAGCAGCGTCGCGATCGCGCCGCCTTGCAGCACGCCCTGCCGATTGAGCTTGCTCGCATCGATCGGCATCAGCAGTTCGGCGTAGCCATCGCGCCATTGCGTGAGACGAACGCCGAGCGATTCGAGAAACGGATTGTCGATGGGAAAGTCGGACATGGGCGTGCCTTTGTGTTCGAGATAAGAAATGCCGGGGCGCGCGTGGTGCGCGGGCAATGATGAACAGTCAGCATACCAGGGTTCACGACCGGCAATTGTCTGAGGCGGCACCAGACTGCGCCGGTTAACTGTTTTCGGCTTGCGCTCGCTACATCGCTCGATGACCCATTGATCGGCCACGCCCCTGCCCGCTTCACCGGCCCGATTGCCCGCTCTCAGGCACAATCGGTTTTTCGCCGCGCCTGCGGCCCGACGTCATTCGCCCGCATTCCATCCTGCCTCGATGAGTTCAGCCACTTCCACCGACGGCGCGCCGCACTGGCAGCGCAATCTCTATGTCTGCCTGTTCGGCTCGTTCACGACCATCGTCGCGATGACGTTGCTGCTGCCCTTCCTGCCGCTCTATGTGCAACAGCTCGGCGTCCATTCGGCCGCGGCCGCCGTGCAGTGGTCCGGCGTCGCGTTCGGCGCGACGTTCCTCGCCGCCGCGCTGGTGTCGCCGCTGTGGGGGCGCATGGCCGACCGCTACGGACGCAAGCTGATCCTGATTCGCGCGAGCCTCGGCATGGCCATCGTGATGTCCTTGCTCGGGCTCGCGCAGAATGTCTGGCAACTGGTGGGGCTGCGGTTTCTGGCGGGTCTCGTCGGCGGCTATGCATCCGGCGCGACCGTGATGATCGCCACGCAGACGCCGCGCTCGCGCACCGGCTGGGCGCTCGGCACGCTGGCTTCGGGCGTGATGGCGGGCAGTCTGGTCGGCCCGCTGGTGGGTGGCGCGCTGCCGCCGCTGATCGGTATCCGCAACACGTTTTTCATTGCCGGCGCGATGATCTTCTGCGCGTTCATCGCGACCACGCTGCTCGTCAAGGAGCAACCGGTCGAGCGCACGCGCGGCAAGGCGCACACACCGGACGCGGCGACCGGCTGGGCCAGCGTGCCCGACCTGCGGCCGGTACTGGCAATGCTGTTCACCTCCGGCTTGCTGATGTTCGCCAACATGTCGATCGAGCCGATCATCACCGTGTACGTCGCCCAACTGGTGCACGACGCAAGGCACGTCACGCTGGTGTCCGGCTTCGTGATGTCGGCGTCTGCGCTGGGCAGCGTGCTGGCAGCTTCGCGTGTGGGGCGTCTGGCCGACCGCATCGGCGCGCCCAAGGTGATCGTGACGTGTCTTGCCGTGTGCGCGGCCTTGCTGGTGCCGCAGGCGTTCGTCACGAGCGGCTGGCAACTGGTGGCGCTGCGCTTTCTGATGGGTTTGGCGCTGGCCGGCCTGCTGCCGTCGATCACGAGCGTGATCCGCCACAACGTGCCCGACCGCTCGGCCGGCTACATTCTCGGTTATGCGACTTCGGCGAATTACGCGGGCCAGGTGGCGGGTCCGCTCGCGGGCGGCTTTGCCGGCGCGCATTTCGGCATGCAGGCGGTGTTCCTAATCACCAGCGCGTTGATGCTCTGCGGGGCGCTGTTCAACGGCTGGGTGTTCAGAGGCTCGGGTGCCGGGTCTGGCTGACCAGGCAACGGATAGCGCGTCTCAAGCGAATCAACGACGCGAATCGAACGCGATGCGTACCGCGAGTCCGGCGAGCACGGTGCCCATCAGCCAGCGCTGCACCAGCAGCCACACCGGACGGCCGGCAAGAAACACGGCGATCGAACCCGCCATGCTTGCGATCAGCGCATTCACCGTCACGCTGATGACGATCTGCACGCAGCCAAGCGCAATGGACTGCGCAAGCACGCTGCCGTGCCCCGGCGAAATGAATTGCGGCAGCAGCGACAGATACATCACCGCGATCTTCGGATTCGCGAGATTGGTGACGAGGCCCATGGTGAACAGCTTGCGGCGGCTGTCGTGCGGCAGATCGCGGACCTGGAACGGCGAACGGCCACCCGGCTTGACCGCCTGCCACGCCAGATACAGCAGATAGAGCGCGCCGCCGAAGCGCAACGCGTCGTACGCGTACGGCACCGTCAACAGCAGCGCCGTGATGCCGAACGCGGCGCAGAACATGTAGAACACGTAGCCGAGCGCGACACCACCGAGCGAAACGAGGCCCGCGCGCCGCCCCTGGCAGAGCGATCGCGAGATCAGATAGATCATGTTCGGCCCCGGCGTGAGCACCATGCCGAGCGAGACCAGACCGAAGGCGAGCAGCGTTGGGAAAGCGGGCACGTCATTCTCCTTTGCAAATGAAGGTTGGGCGGTGCCGCCAAATATAGCCGATGCCGGCCATTTCGGCGCGACATACGGGCCCGAAAATTCGTAGCGACGCATGCCCCGCCTTCATCTCCACTCAAGCAGTTTCAGACCGCCGCTTGCGCAGTGCATAGCAGGAAAGACTTGCGGTGAAATTTTTTGAACGGTATTGTCGAGCCGTTCTGCAATGCAGCGCGGGAGAGATCGTCAGACGTTCGTGACGACGCCGACGGAGCAACCGCCCCGGAAACTCTCAGGCAAAAGGACCGCGCAGCAGGAACATCTGGAGAGCGGCGCACTGGACTACCCTGTGCGCCCACCGAAGGGGATTCCCCGCACACGGCTCGCATCGGGCCCGGCTGCCGCGGGGAAGAAACTCTCAGGTACATGGACAGATGGGGCATCGACGCCGGTTTCGACACGAAATCGACACCGGTGATGCTCAACTACTCTGGACCATGTCATGTCACGAATCGCCATTATCGGCGCCGGCATTACCGGCGTCACGACTGCTCACGCCCTCGCTCAGCGCGGCCACCACGTTACCGTCTTCGAGCGCCATCGCTATGCGGCGATGGAGACTTCGTTCGCCAACGGCGGCCAGTTATCCGCCAGCAATGCCGAAGTCTGGAACAGCGCGGCCACCGTCATGAAAGGCCTGCGCTGGATGCTCACGCGCGACGCCCCCTTGCTGCTCAACCCCACGCCCACCTGGCACAAGTACTCGTGGATGGGCGAATTCCTGCGCGAGATTCCACACTACCGGACGAACACGGTTGAAACCGTGCGGCTCGCGATTGCCGCGCGCGAACATCTGTTTTCGATCGCCGAGACCGAAGGCATCGACTTCGATCTGGAGCGGCGCGGCATTCTGCACATCTACAAGACCCGCAAGGAATTCGACGCCGCGAGCAAGGTGAACGAACTGCTGTGCGAAGGCGGGCTCGACCGCAATCCGGTGACGGCGAGCGAGCTGCATGGCATCGAGCCCACGCTTCACGGCGATTTTTACGGCGGCTTTTTCACACCGTCCGATTCGACCGGCGATATTCACAAGTTCACGCGCGGCCTCGCTCAGGCGTGCGTGCGGCACGGCGTCGAGTTTCATTACGACGCGCAGATCACGTCGATCGAGCAGCCCGCCGAGGGCCGCTTTACGCTGACGGTCGATCTCGAAGGCGAGTCGCAGCGGTTCGCGTTCGAGCGGATCGTCGTGTGCGCCGGCGTGAAGAGCCGCGATTTCGCGTCGATGCTGGGCGATCACGTGAACATCTACCCTGTCAAAGGCTATTCGATCACCGTCTGTCTCGAAGACGAACTCAGCCAGCAGCGCGCGCCGTGGGTGAGCCTGCTCGACGACAGCGCGAAGATCGTCACGAGCCGGCTCGGCGTGGATCGTTTTCGCGTGGCCGGCACGGCGGAGATCAACGGCTTCAACCGCGATATCCGTTCGGACCGGATCGCGCCGCTGGTGGACTGGACGCGGCGTTATTTCCCCGAGGTGTCGACCTCGCGCGTGATTCCGTGGGCGGGCTTGCGGCCGATGCTGCCGAGCATGTTGCCCAAGGTGGGCCGCGGCAAACGGCGCGGCGTGTTCTACAACACCGGGCATGGACATCTGGGCTGGACCTTGTCGGCCGCGACGGCGCAGGTGTTGGCGGGCGCGATTCAGTAGCGCTTGCTGACAGGGTTTTGCAGGCGGCGGTAGCGCGATGTCACCACTGCCGCCGCCGAATGCAAAATTCGCCACTTCTGCTAGTGTTCTCCCCATACGCATCAGTGCCGCGGAGAACTCCATGCCCTACACCCGTGCAGCGAACCACAAGGCAGGCAGCGCACGCCTGAGCGACGCGCAGATCGCCGCGGAGGCGACCCGGCGTCTCGCCTGGGACGCCGCGGTCCCCGAACACGCCGTGACAGTCCACGTCTCGCGCGGCCGCATCACGCTGCGCGGCGAACTGCAACGCGATCAGCAACGCACCGCGGCGCTCGAAGACGTGACACGCCTGTTCGGCGTAACGGGCGTGTCGGATCACACCGTCGTCAAGGCAAAGTGAAGGTCAGCCGGTCTGCGTTTGCCGCAGCAGCGTGCGGCAATGCCGCGCGATCTGCTTTTCCTCTTCGGTGTGAATCGCCCTCACCTTGCCCGCCGGATCGCTTTCCGTTAGCCCCATGAAAGCCAGCCCGTCGCACACGCGCCTGCGAATCTCTCCGCTGTGCTCGCCGATGCCGCCGGTAAACACCAGCAAATCGATTCCGCCCAGCAACGCCGCATAGCCGCCGATGGTCTTGCGCACGGCGGTCGCGAACGCATCGAGCGCGAGTGACGCATTGGCATCGCCCGCTGCTGCGCGTTTTTTCCAGAGCTTGCATATCGCTTTCGCCATCCGCGTAACCGGCGAGGCCGCTCTGGCGATTCAGCAGCGTCTCCAATGCGCCGGCATCGAGCTTCTCCACGCGCATCAGATACAGCAGCACGCCTGGGTCGAGATCGCCGCTGCGTGTGCCCATCGGCACGCCGCCGGTCGGCGTCAAACCCATCGACGTGTCGATCGATTGGCCGTCGCGCAACGCGCAGACGCTCGAACCGTTGCCGAGATGCGCGAACACGGCGCGCGCCGGCAAGTCCGCGCCGAGCCGCGTCACCAGCGATTCGTACGAGAGACCGTGAAAGCCGTAGCGCATCACACCGGCTTCCGCGTAGCGGCGCGGCAACGCAAGGTGTGCCGCGCGCGGCGGCAGCGTCGCGTGAAACGCGGTGTCGAAACAGGCGAAATGCGGCGCGTCGTCGAAAATCTTCTCGGCCTCGTCGATCAACGCAAGCGCGGGCGGAATATGCAGCGGCGCGAAGTGCACGGCATCATGCAATTGACGGCGCACGTCGGCGGTAATGCGCTGATGCTCGCGCAGATGGGGCCCGCCATGCACCACCCGATGCCCCACCGCCGAAGGCCGCGCATGGTGCTGCTCCGTGAGCACCTGCGCGAGCTTTTGCAACGCATCGACCTGCGATTCGAGCACGCGCTCCTGCTGCACCAGCACCTGGCCATCGGGCGCCTTGATCCGCAAACTGCCGTCGTCGCGCCCGATGCCTTCCGCACTGCCTTCCAGCAACAGGGATTCGTCATCGCCCGAGTGCCTGAACAGCCCGAACTTCAGCGACGACGAACCGCTGTTCAACACCAGAATCGTTCGATCGTCAGCGCTGTTTTCAGTGTGCATGGTCATGCCTCGCTCAGCCTTTCCACGTCCAGTTGCGGATTTCTTCCTTATCGATGCCTTCGGAATGCGCATAAGCCAGATGTTCGATGATCTGGCCACGCAACCATTCCTTCGCATGATCGCCGACACCGCGCAGCTTCGGCACGCGGTCGATCACGTCGATCGCCAGCGAAAAGCGGTCGACCTGGTTGATGATCGCCAGTTCGAGCGGCGTGTTGATGTTGCCCTTCTCGTGATAGCCGTGCACATGCAGGTTGTCGTGATTCGTGCGGTTATAGGTCAGCTTGTGAACCAGCGACGCATACGAATGGAAGTTGAAAATCACCGGCTTGGTCGCGGTGAACAGCGAATCGAAATCGCGGTTGGACAAACCGTGCGGATGCGCATGCTCGGGCATCAGGCGGAACAGATCGACCACGTTGACAAAGCGGATCTTCAGGTCGGCGAACTGCTCCTTCAGAATCTGCACGGCGGCGAGCGCCTCCATGGTCGCGATGTCGCCCGCGCAGGCCATCACCACATCCGGCTCGACGCCCTGATCCGTCGACGCCCAGTCCCAGATGCCGATGCCCTTGGTGCAATGCGTGACCGCCGAGTCCATGTCGAGATACTGCAGGTGCGGCTGCTTGTCGGCGACGATCACGTTGACGTAGTCGCGCGAACGCAGGCAATGATCGGCGACGCTCAACAGGCAGTTCGCGTCCGGCGGCAGATAAATACGCACCACGTCCGGGCTTTTATTCGTGACGACATCCAGAAAGCCGGGGTCCTGGTGCGTGAAGCCGTTGTGATCCTGACGCCACACGAGCGACGTGATCAGCAGATTGATCGACGGCACCGGCTGCCGCCAGCCGAGATCGCGCTTGGCCTTCTCCAGCCACTTGGCGTGCTGGTTGAACATCGAATCGATCACGTGGACGAAGGCTTCATACGTGGCGAACAGACCGTGGCGGCCGGTCAGCACATAGCCTTCGAACCAGCCTTCGAGCGTGTGTTCGCTGAGCATTTCCATCACGCGGCCGTCTACCGCGAGGTCGCCGCCGTCCGCGTCGCCCGGTTCGGTTTGCGCGAGCCAGGTTTTTTCCGACGCTTCATAGATCGCGGTCAGCTTGTTGCTCGCGGTTTCGTCGGGGCCGAACACGCGGAAGTTCGTCATGTTGTTGCGCATCACGTCGCGCAGGAACTTGCCGAGCACCTCGGTCGGCGACGTGTACGAGCCGCCCGGCTTTTTGACCGCCACCGCGTAATCGCGAAACGGCGGCATGTCGAGCGTCTTGCAGAGCAAGCCGCCGTTTCGCATGCGGATTGGCGCTGATGCGGCGCGCGCCCACGGGCGCGAGTTCGCGCAGTTCTTTCACGAGGCGCCCTGCTTCGTCGAACAGCGTCTCAGGCTCGTAACCGCGCAGCCAGCTTTCCACCAGCTTCAGGCTCTTGCCGTTGGTCACCGGATCGAGCACGGGCACCTGATGCGCGCGCCACGAACCTTCCACCTTGTGCCCGTCGACTTCCTTCGGGCCAGTCCAGCCTTTGGGCGAACGCAGCACGATCATCGGCCAGCGCGGCCGCGACGCGTCGTTGCTTTCACGCGCACGCTGCTGGATCGCGCGGATTTCGCCGATGCACTGTTCGAGCGTCGCGGCCATCTGCTGATGCATGACGGCGGGATCGTCGCCTTCGACGAAATACGGTTTGTGGCCGTAGCCGGTCAGCAAAGCTTCGAGCTCCTCGCGGGGAATGCGCGCGAGAATGGTCGGATTGGCGATCTTGTAGCCGTTCAGATGCAGCACCGGCAACACCGCGCCGTCGCGGATCGGATTGAGGAATTTGTTCGAGTGCCAGGAGGTGGCGAGCGGGCCGGTTTCCGCTTCGCCATCGCCGATCATCACGGCGACGATCAGATCGGGATTGTCGAACGCGGCGCCGTAGCCGTGCGAGAGGCTATAGCCGAGCTCGCCGCCTTCGTGAATCGAGCCGGGCGTCTCGGGTGTGCAATGCGAGCCGATGCCGCCGGGAAATGAAAACTGCCGGAAAAAACGCTGCATGCCGGCTTCGTCTTCGCTGCGGTCGGGGTAGATTTCCGAGTAGTGCCCTTCCAGATAGCAATGAGCCAGCGTGGCCGGCGCGCCATGACCGGGACCGGCCACGTAGATCATGTCCAGATCGAGCTTTTTGATGAGCCGGTTCAGATGCACGAGCAGGAAACTCTGTCCCGGGTCCGAACCCCAGTGGCCCAGCAGGCGGTTCTTGATGTGTTCGGGCTTCAGCGGTTCGCGCAGCAGCGGATTGTCGCGCAAATAGATCATGCCGGCCGACAGGTAGTTGCAGGCTCGCCAGTAGCGGTCCATGTTGCGCAACGTGTCGGCGTCCAATGTTTGCGGCGGCGTGGGATGAGAGGTTGCTTCAGCCATGGTGTCACTCCTTGGAAAGGACTGTCAGGCAGGTTGGCGGATGCGGCAACGGTGATTCGTGAGGCGGCCGGCGCGAAAGAAACCAGTGGTACCGGCCATGCTGTCATGCGGATGACACAACGAAAGCGTAAGGGCAAAGGCCCGTGGCAGCGGGCCTTTGCGCCCTTGTCTGGTGATCGTCAGTGTGACAGGAAGCGGGCCGCATGGTTCGACGCAATCGTCCAAAGCTTGATCCATCTGCGACTGCGCGACCGTGATGACATTCCGCCTCATGACGCATGCGTTAGACTTTAAGCGCGTATTAAGCGAATGCCTTTAAGCTGCTCATGCTTCATGCGCGACGGCGGACCGCATCTGGCGCGTACCACCTTGCTCGCCCCTTACCAAACATTCCATCATGCCGACACCCAGTCGCCTCAAAGCGCCGTTGATCCTTGTTCTGACATTGGTGTTCCTGTTCGCGGGTGTGGCCATTCTGGTCGGCGTGTTCGGCTTGCTGGTCAAGCTGTTCGGCCACGCCTGAGTGCCGCTGCGCGGGCGTCGCCGGCGCAAAATGTGTATCCTGAGCAATCTTCCCGGCGCCTTCACGTGTGGTCTCCCGCCTTCCCGAGACCTGGGGCGCCCAGCCTGATTGCAAGGAGATTCCATTGACGGACCACGCTGATACTTCCCCGCCCTCCGGCCAGCCGATCGACCCGGAGTTGCTCGAACTGGCGCACCAGGTTTTCGACCTCGCGCGGAGCGGCGATGCCGCCATGCTCGCGGCGGTGATCGAAAAAGGCGTGCCGCCGAATCTGCGCAACGACAAAGGTGACAGCCTCGTCATGCTCGCCAGCTACCACGGTCACGCGAACGCCGTGCGCACGCTGCTCGAACACGGCGCCGATCCCAATCTGCGTAACGACAACGGACAGACGCCAATTGCAGGCGCGGCGTTCAAAGGCTTCGACACCGTGATCGAAACCTTGCTCGCGCATGGTGCGGATGTCGAAGGGGCGTCGCCGGACGGACGCACCGCGTTGATGATTGCGGCGATGTTCAATCGCACGGCGATCATGGAATTGCTGATAGCGCATGGCGCGGACCCGAAGGCCCGCGATGCGAACGGCGTGACGGCACTGGATGCGGCGGCCCGCATGGGCGCCGGCGATGCGCAAGCGCGCCTGAAGGAACTCGGTTCATAAAGCGAACCGGTATTGGCCCGCGGCGCTGTTGCTCTCCATGTGCATGACATATTCATGGAGACGCGCCAGCGCCGCGAACCCTCTAGCGTTTCTCAGCCAACAACGACTCCACGTCGATCTCCGCCAACTCGCCGATCCGCTCCACCGTCACATCCGCCGGCGGATTGCTGGAGATCTCTTTCGGATCGAATGCATAGTGCCCCTGGCGGGGAAACACCGTCGTCAGTTTCGCGCCCCATGCCTTTTTCATGGCTGTGAGAATGCGCAGCTTGTCGTCGACCATGACATAGTGGCGCGCGGGATAGCACTCCATCACCTGATCGAGCATCAACTCTTTGTGGATGTAGATCAGCACGCGCCCTTCGACCTCGTCCCATAGCCCAGAGCGGGAGATCTTGCGCGGTTGGAACACCACGTCGCCGTCGGAGAGAATCACCGTGGGACCGCGCTCGCCCACATGCCGGAGCGCATCCAGCGCGCCCGGATACAGGCGGTTCGCAAACGGATAGTCGATCAGGAACGACGACATCAACAACAGCCGCGTGTCCCGCGGGTGCTCCGAGCGATAGCGCTGCAGCGCGCCCAGGTAGTCGGCATAGCCTAGCTCGGTGCGCAGGTTCTCGAAGATTTCCCAGTACCGCGCGCTGTTCTCCGCGCCGAACTCGCGCATCATGTGCGCGCGCAGATCCGAGAGCACATGGTCGTTGTCCAGCAAGGTGTTGTCGCAGTCGAACAGAAACACGACGTCGTGCGGCGTGGAGGTGGTGGCTTGCATCGCGGCTCCCTGGAATCAGCTTTTCGGCTTATCGGACGGCGTGGCCGATTTCTCGGCGTGGCCACCGAAATCCTTCCGCATGGCCGAGAGCACCCGGTTCGCGAAATCCGCCTCGCCGCGCGAACTGAAACGCGCGAACAGCGCCGCGCTCAGCACCGGAGTAGGCACGCCTTCGTCGATGGCGGCCGCCACGGTCCAGCGCCCCTCGCCTGAATCGGATACGCGTCCTGCGTAGTTTTTCAGCTCGACATCGCTAACGAGCGACCCGGCGATCAGATCGAGCAGCCATGAACTGATCACGCTGCCGCGCCGCCAGACTTCGGTGACGTCGGCGAGATTCAGATCGTACTGGTACAGCTCGGGTCGGCGCAGCGGCGAGGTTTCGGCGTCAGCCTCGCGCGCCTGCTTGCCGGCGTCGGCGTGATGCAGAATGTTCAGACCCTCGGCGTACGCGGCCATCATGCCGTACTCGATGCCGTTGTGGACCATCTTGACGAAGTGCCCCGCGCCCTGCGGCCCGCAATGCAGGAAGCCTTGATCCGCGGTGCTCGAGCCGGCGACACGGCCCGGCGTGGCCGGCTCTGAGCCGGCACCCGGCGCGAGCGTCGCGAAAATCGGTTCGAGCCGCTTCACGATCTCCGGTTCGCCGCCGATCATCAGACAGTAGCCGCGCTCGCGGCCCGCCACGCCGCCGCTGGTGCCGACGTCCACATAGTGAAGCTTGCGCTCGGCCAGTTCGGCGCTGCGGCGGATGTCGTCGTGGTAATAGGAGTTGCCGCCGTCGATCACGATGTCGCCCGGCTCCAGCAACGGCACGAGTTTCTCCAGCGTCATGTCGACCACGGCGGCGGGCACCATCAGCCACACGGCGCGCGGCTTCTCGAGTTGCGCGACGAGGTCTTCCAGCGACGCCGCGCCCGCTACGCCGTCCTGTTTCAGCCTCTCCACCGCCGCCGGTTGCACGTCGAAGGCGATACAGTGCTGACCGCCGTTCGTCAGGCGCCGCACCATGTCGGCGCCCATGCGCCCCAATCCAATCATGCCTAGCTGCATATCTCGCTCCGGAAAGTGCCTCGTTGCGCTGCTGGATTTGCTTCGATGTTTTGCTTCGTTCTACCGCGGCTATGTTGCGTTTTCGCTGAGCGCTTCAGTGGCGGCGTCAGGAATCGCACCTGGCTACACTCACTGTAGTGGTGTTTCTTCGCGTGCGCCGGACACACGGTAGCGGCCCTGATTCGCTCTTGCAGCGAAGCGGGCATCGCCCATGCATCGAAAGACGATACGCCTTTTTGCAGAGGTTTTGCGCGGCGTAAAGTTCCTGGGCAGCGTGCGCTTGCGTCAGGGTTGCGCGGCATGACGCCCGCGCAGGCTTCGATTCGGCTGACCGCTTTCTTGCAGTTCGTGTTTTGCGCTTGAAGCCGGCGCGTCTAGCGTTGTCGCTGTCGTGCCTGGAGTTTGCCGTATTGCGAACGCGCAAAACGCTTCACGGCGTTCCACATCAACGGATAGCGATAGCCCGGCACGGCGAACAGCACCAGCGCGCACAGCGCCAGCAGGCCGCAGAACAGAAACGTGCCGCGATAGCTGAACGCCTGCACCAGCAAGCCCGACAACACGCCCGAGAGAATTGAGCCGACGCGCGCCGCATTGAAAAACAACGCGGTGGCGCGGCCCGGCGACTGTGGCATCAGATCCTGCACATAGGTCATGCCGAGGCACGAGGTCACGGCGACCACGAATGCGTTGAGCATCTGCATCGGGATCAGCACGTGGACATTCCCCGCCAGCGACATGCCGACGAAATACACCGCGTGCACCGCGGCGCAGGCGGCCAGCCAGTTCGGCTTGTGCAGCGCCGACGACTTCGCGCCGAGCGCGAGCATCATCGGAATCTCCATCAAGGCGCCGAGGCCGAGCATGACCGACACGTCCAGATGCGTGCCGTTCAGCCCATGCACGATGTAGAGCGGCAGCACGATCATGGTCGCGTTCGCGGCGAGGCCGAGCAAGGTGAGCGCGGCGACCGCGCGGCCGATGTCGTTGGCCGAGGCGACGCCCGGCAAGTCCTCGTGCGCATCTTCGCCGGGCGTGGTCAGGGGCGGCACGGTGATCGAAGCCGACGGCTCCGACGCCGTGTCTTCCACCGTGTGATCGCCCAGATGGCCCTGCGGCTCCCGCATGCGCCATACGATCGTCGCGCAGGCGCCGAAACTGGCGGCGGCGAACAGGAAGAGCCCGTAAAAGCTGCTGGCGGCGAGCACCAGCGCGCCCACCGACGGCCCAAACACCCAAGCCGCCGACAGAATGGTCCGCAAGGTCGCGCTGGCGAACACGCGCTCCGCCGGGTCCGCTACCGGCAAGGCCGCGCGGCTGAACGAGAACACCATCGAAATGGCCGAGCCGCCCGCGCCGATGAAGACGATCCCGACCACCAGCAGCAGCCGGTAGTCACGCACGACGCATAAGCACAGATAGCCGAGCGCCGCCGCGATCAGCGCGGCCAGCAGCAAGGGCCGGTGCCGCCCGCTCGCGTCGCTCCAGCGGCCCGCGAAGGTGCTGGCGAGCACCCCGCTCGCCGCGATCAGCGTCATGAAGACGCCGAGCCTGAACGGCGTCATGCCGGCGCGCTCGACGCCGAACAGGGAGAGATAGGGAGCGGTGAACGACATCGCCACACCGAGCATGAGCGTCGCGGCGGCGAGCGGCTTGAAGCCGGGAATGCGCAGCAGGTCGAAAAAACGTGAGGTTTTTAACACGAGGGGCGGTGGGTCAGGGAAAGCGAGCCTGCGACGCGCTATGCACGCCGCACACTTCGTGGCCGGAACGACCGGGGCATTATCGGCTTAGCTCGCGGGCGCGTAAACCCGCGCCACCGCATCCCAAAATTGCAGACCGCACCGTTGCCGCGGCACCGACGGCGTGGAGCACGCTACTTGCCGTCCGCCGCGCGCATCTGCTGCGCTTGCGCCTTGTAGTCGTAGGTCGGATAAAACTCGGTGCGATAGCCGCCCCACGCGGTGGTTTCGATCGCCCGGTTCACCTCGCGCAGGCGGCTCGCCGGCACGCGCAGCGTGACCACCTGGCCGATGCCCATCATCACGTACCACGACACCACTTCGATGCCGGGCGGCGGAAAGGTCTTGAAGAATCCTTGTGCGCGCAACTGGTCGTTGATCTTCGGCAACGGCTTGGACTCGTCGTGCCGCAGGAAGATGGTGAGCAGAAAGGTGTCGTCGGGCGCGGATGCGGCGGCCGTTGGCGGTGCCGTGGCGCTCGAAGCACCGGAGGCGCCAGCCATGCCCGCGCCCGGCGCGGCGCTCGGCTCGGCGCCATGCGCAAGCGGCGCGACGCCGAGCGACACGGCCAGCGCGGCGCCGGCCAGGTTGCGGCGCAGCAGGTTGAACAACACGGCGGAACGGCGTGAAGCAACTGCATTTGGCATGGGATGCCTCCATGACGCGTTGGGAATCGGTTCGACGGCGCGCGCTTCGTTGTTTTTGTTTCGCTTCGGTGCATGCACGTGCGGCGTGAGGGTAGCAATATCCGCTCCCGCGCTGCAACTCCCGACCGCGCCTTGCAGCGCGCGTTACTGCACGACGTAACCGCGTTTTTCGAGCGTCCAGCGGTGCCACTGATTGCCATACATACCGCAAGCGATACCGAACAGCACCGACAGCACGAGTCCGATCAGGTCGGCGGTTTCGCCCCATAGACCCGAGCAGAAGAGCAGCAAGTTGATCGCCAGCATGACGAAAGCAGCAAACCACATCTTCTTCGACAAGGCCCAGACGAAGCCCAGCAGACACGCACCCCAACTGAAACCGGTAGCCACCGCGACGGTTTCTTCCTTGCCGGGGTAGCGCAGATAAATCCTTTCGCCCATTTCTTTCCCTTCCTGCCTTCGATGATTCGCCGCCTGCCGGCAGCACCGGACGAATGTTTAACACGCCATGGCGGCAAGAATATGAGTTCGCGTGAAATTTACGCCGCCGCGCGCCGGGCCGCGCATCGGCGGAAGCCAGGCTCACTGACGATCCCGGGGATAGCTGCTACTCTTGGCAACTCCAGCCGCAGGGGCGCCACGGCGGCCCAAGCCCCTGCCTGCACAGGTTAAACCGCTCCGGAGCAAGCATGGCAACCCAGACAGCCTATTCTTCCAAAGCCCCCTCGCGAGCCCAACTCGACGCCCTGGCGGGCGCCACCCTCGTCGAATTCGGCACGGACTGGTGCGGCTACTGCCAGGGCGCGCAGGCGTCGATTGCGCAAGCCCTCGAACCGCACGACGGCCTCAGGCATCTGAAGATCGAAGACGGCCCGGGCCGGCCGCTCGGCCGCTCGTTCAAGGTCAAGCTCTGGCCCACGCTGATCCTGATGCGCGACGGCACGGAAGTCGCGCGGGTGGTCCGTCCGGCCAACGCCGCGGAAATCGCGGACGTGCTGACGTCGCTCTGAGGTCTAGCGGCGCACGCTGCGCCTCACGCGCCGCGCCATCTCCACCCGCCACTATCATGCGACAAGCCATCCACCACCTGAGCGTAAAGGCCCGCAGCCGCGGCCTCGTCGAATTCACTGACGAAGCGCGCCGCTTCGTCGCCGCGCAGGGCATCGACACAGGGCTGCTGACGCTGTTTTGCCGCCATACGTCGGCTTCATTGCTGATTCAGGAAAACGCCG
Source organism: Paraburkholderia sp. BL9I2N2 (assembly GCF_004339745.1). Lineage (GTDB taxonomy): Bacteria > Pseudomonadota > Gammaproteobacteria > Burkholderiales > Burkholderiaceae > Paraburkholderia. The sequence continues at coordinate 318,365 of NZ_SMGP01000002.1, forward strand.
ACCCTTCGGTACAGCGCGACCTGGAGCGCTACTTCGCGAGCCTCGCGCCCGAAGACGCCGAGCGTTACGAACACGACGCCGAAGGCCCGGACGACATGCCGGCCCATTTGCGCACCGCGCTCACGCAAGTGCAATTATCGGTGCCGGTCGAACATGGGCGGATGGTGCTCGGCACCTGGCAAGGGTTGTATCTGTTCGAACATCGCCGTCACACGCAGCATCGGGACATCGTGCTGCATCTGATCGGCGAATGACGGCGCGCTCCATTGCACTCGAAAGTTCGATAGAGAACCAAACGGACCGCTCACCGCCTCAAAGCGGCGCCCCGCCGAACGCCTGGCGCTGCGCGAGCGACACGAAGGCCTGCGCGTCGCGCGCCGCCTGCACCACCGCTGCCATGCCGAAGAACTCGTGCGTCGCGCCCCGATAGTTGCGATGCTCGACGGGCACGCCCGCGCTGTGCAGTTTCTGCGCGAGCTTCTCACCGTCCGAGCGCAGCGGATCGATGCCCGCGGTCACTATCACAGCCGGCGGCAAGCGTGACAGATCCGCGCTCACCACGTCGATCAACGGACTGGTGAGATCGCTCTCGCTGTTGATCACGTTATGTATGAACCACAGCATCATGGGCTTGTTCAAGGGCTTGGCATTGCGATTCTCTTCATAAGAGATCGACACGATGTTGTTGCTCGCCACCGGATAGATGAGCGTCTGATGCATCGGCATGCGGATGCCCGTGTTGCGCGCGCGGATCGATACGTTGATCGCCAGATTGGCGCCGGCGCTCTCGCCCATGATCGCGATCTTGTCCGGGTCGCCGCCGACGCTCATTGCATTCCCGATCAGCCAGCCCCATGCGGCGAACGCGTCGTCGTGAGCGGCCGGCAGCCGGTGCTCCGGCGCCTGCCGGTAGTGCGTGGACACCACGATCGCCCGGCTCTGGGCGGCCATGGAGCGCGGCGTGGCATCGTAGGTATCGAGGTCGGCGATCACCCAGCCGCCGCCGTGAAAATACAGAATCAGCGGGAATGGTCCCTCGCCTTGCGGCGTGTAGACCCGCGCGGGATTGCTGCCGGCCGCGCCTGGAATCATGATGTCTTGCGTGCGCACCGCCTCCAGTTCCAGCGCAGGCCGCGCGCTGAACGCGGGGTTCTGCATCAGTTTTTTGACGGCGTCGGCGGGCGTGGGCTGGTGCCTCGCCTCCTCGACCGTGCAATCTTCGATGGGCTTCGGGTCCAGACTCTTGAGCGCGTCGAGTACCGCCTTCATGTCGGCATCGGCATGTCCCGTTGGATCCATGCCGACCATGCCTTTGATCGTATCGCCGAGTGTCATGTCCATGCTCCTGCAGAAAATGAAGGGCACGGACTCATCGGAGGCTTTCAGGACCGGCGCTCGACAACCGTGCATGCTGTCAATTTCAGCAAGCGCTATACCCGTCGACGGCAAGTCGCGCGGGCTGTTCAAAGCCCGCGCCAAGACGAAAATCAGATCGAACCCTCAACGGTTCGGAGTGGTTGCGCGCGCAATCTTATCGAGCAGCGCCTGCAGCGAAACCGGCTTGCCGAGATGCGCGTCATAGCCCGCGCGAATCGCACGCGTGGCATCCTGCGGGCGGCCAAAGCCGGTGAGCGCGAGCGCGGGCACCGACGCCGTGGCCGGCAGTTTGCGCAACGCCGCGATCAGCTCATAGCCGTCCATGCCCGGCATGCCGATATCCGACAGGATCAGGTCGAACTGTTGATGCGCGGCAACCTCCAGCGCGGCCGCGCCATTGGTTTGCGGCCACACTTGCGCGCCCTCCATTTCGAGCAGGCTCTGGAACGCCTGCAGGCTTTCGACCGCGTCGTCGACCAGCAGAATCCGCATGCCCTTGAGCAGACTGACGTCGCCCTGGCTTTCGCGGGGTTCGGCTTGCACTGCGGCGCTATCGGCGGGCAGCCAGACGCGAAAACGCGCACCCTTGCCCGCACCCGCGGACTCCGCCTGCACATGCCCGCCATGCATTTCGGCAAGTTGCTTGACGAGCGCGAGCCCGATGCCCAGACCGCCGCTATGCCGCCGGTGCGCGCCTTCGGCTTGGCTGAACATATCGAACACGTGCGGCAGGAAGGCCGGTTCGATGCCGCGCCCGGTGTCGCGCACCTCGACACACGCGAAGCCGTCCTCATGCGCGAGCCTGATCGTCACGCTTCCGCCCTGCGGCGTGAATTTCACCGCATTGCTGACGAGGTTCCACAGAATCTGCTCGAAGCGCACGGCGTCGGCGTCGATAAGAAACGGTTCGGCCGCACCCTCCACGCTCACCTCGACCTGATGCGACAGCGCATCGGCTTCGATCGCGCTCGCCACCGACGCCGTGATCGCCGCGATATCCACCCGCGAGCGCTCCAGCGCCAGTTTGCCGGTGCGCACGCGCGACAGGTCGAGCAGGTCGTCGATGATCTTCGCAAGGCTGATCACCGAACGGCGGATCGCATCGGCCGCATCGCGCACTACCGGCAGGCCTTGGGTGGACGGCGCGCGGTCCAGCATGTCCGCTTTTACATGAATCAGGTTCAGCGGGTTCTTCAATTCGTGCGAGAGCACCGCGAGGAATTCGTCCTTCAGACGGCTGGCCGCTTCCATTTTCTGCCGCACCGAGCGCTCCAACGAAATCTTGCGCTGCTCGAGCGCCTCGGTGCCTTTGCGCTGCGTCAGATCGCGCACGATCTTCGCGAAACCGCTGAAGGTGTCCGACGCCATCGGCGTGATCACGCCGCTGCAATAGAGCCGTGTACCGTTTCTGTGGATGTACCAGCGTTCGTCCTCGCAACGGCCGTCGGTCTGCGCGCGCCGCCGTTCGTTCGCGGGTTCGCCGGCTTCGCGATCTTCCGGCAGATAGACGCGGTCGAGCGTCTGCCCCGCCATCTCGCTCTCGCTGTAACCGAAGATGCGTTCCGCGCCCTTGTTCCACGTCACCACGCGGCCATCCATGTCCTGCACGATGATCGCGAAGTCGTTGGTGCTTTGCGCGGCGAGGTGCAGGCGCTCCTCGCCGACGCGCACGAGCTGCTCCGCGCGCCGCAACGCTGTGATATCGACGATGGTCAACACCGCGCCGTCGATGTGATCGTCCGTGGTGCGATAGGGCGAGAGGCGCGTGAGGAAATAGCCCCCGTCGGTGCCGCGAATCTCGCGCTCGATCAGTTGCAGCGACTCGAACACAGTGAGCGTGTCGTCGTTCAGTTGCGGATAGTGGAGCCGGTGCGTGATGTCGTGCAGCGGGCGGCCGAGGTCGGACGGAATCACGTTGAACAGATCCGTTGCAGCCGGCGTATACCGCTTGATCCGCATCTCGCGATCGACGAACAGCGTGGCGATGCCGGTCGAGGCGATCACGTTCTGCAAGTCGTCCTTGGCCTTGCCGGTCTCCTCGATCTTGGTCTGCAATTCCGCGTTGACGGTGAACAACTCCTCGTTCAGCGACTGTAGTTCTTCCTTGCTGGTCTCGAGTTCTTCGGTAGCCGCGCGCAACTCTTCATTGATCGCCTGCAATTCCTCGTTCGACGCTTTCAGCTCTTCCGTCGACGCCTCCGACTGCTCGACCGTGGAGCGCAACTCCTGTTTCGTGCGATGCAGTTCATCCTCGAGATGCACCAGCAGCGAATCCTGCGCCGCCGGACCGGCGGGCTGCTTCGACGGTTGCGCGGCGGCGTCGGCCGCAACTTCCTCGAACAGCACCAGCGCGAATTCCGGTGAATCTTCCGTGCGCCGATAAGGGCGCACGACGATCCGCACCTGCGTGCCGGGCGTGAAATCGATCGGCGGAGTGGCCGCTTCGCGGTTGCCGCGCAAGGCCTGAAACAAGGTCGCACGCAGTTGCAGACGCAAATCCGGGTGGACCAGCATGATCAGGTTGTACGACGGCTCGCCCCGCACGAAGCGCAGAAACTGGCCCGCGTGCTCGGACATATGCAGGATGTTCGCGTCCGTATCGACCACCACGCTCGGCGGTGCGTACGACTCCAGGATCCGGTGATGCAAGGCCGAAAACGGCAGCGACTGCGGTAGCGGCGCCGCGGGCCCGATGTTGGCGATGCTGGCCGCGCCGCCTTGTGCAACGACCGGCATGCTGATCGGCGGGCGAACCGTGCTGGCCACGACGTTGGCGCGATAGATCCGGTTTTTCTTGTCGACCGCCGTGAACAGATCGCCGGCGGCCTCGGCGGATTCCGAACTGCCGAGCAGCAGATAGCCGCCGGGCTGCAGGGAGAAGTGAAACATCTGCAGCACCTGGGTTTGTACGCTGCGGTCCAGATAGATCAACAGATTGCGGCACGACACCAGGTCGACGCGGGAAAACGGCGGATCGCGCAGCACGTTATGCACGGCGAACAGCACCTTTTCGCGGATCGCCTTGGTGACGCGAAAGTGTGCGTGCTCGGCCGTGAAGAACTGGCGCAGCCGTTGGGTGGGCACGTCCGCGGTGATCGATTCGGGATACAGCCCCGCGCGCGCGAATGAAATCGCGCGTTCGTCGATGTCGGTCGCGAACAGCTGCGCCTGAATGCCTTCATGCCGCTCCGGATGATCGGCGAGCAGCATGGCCAGCGAATACGCTTCTTCGCCGGTCGCGCAGCCGGCGACCCAGGCGCGCACCGGATCGTCCGCGGACTTCTTCTGGAACAGCTTCGGCACGATCTCGCGCTCGACGACTTCGAAGGTCTCCCGGTCGCGGAAGAAATTGGTCACCCCGATCAGCATGTCCTTGAGCAGCGCCGGCGTCTCGTCGGGATGCGTGAGAACGTAGTCCTGGTAGGCTTGCAGATCGGGAATGCCGTTGACCTGCAAACGGCGTTCGATACGCCGCAAAATCGTGGCGCGCTTGTAGTGCTGGAAATCGTGGCCGGTGCGTGCGCGCAAGGTGGCGAGCACGCCGAGCAAGGCCCGTTCGGCGATTGAAGCCGCATCGGGCTCCTTGACGGCGAGCGTTTCCGGTTCGTCGTCCGCGGACGGCAGGCGGATGGCGCGCGCGTTTTCGGCCAGCTCGCGGAGTTTGCGCGGCATGTCGGCCGCCGGCAACGTGAGGTCGACCATGCCGGTGGCCATCGCGTTCTGCGGCATTTCCGGGTACTCGGCGTCGGCCGGGTCCTGCGCGATCGTCACGCCGCCCTGTTCCTTGATTCGCCCGATGCCGGTCGCGCCGTCCGCGCCCGTGCCCGAGAGCACGATGGCGATCGCCCGCTCGCGGTGCGCGTCGGCGAGGCTACGAAAAAACAGGTCGATGGCGATCGGCCGGCCACGCGGACGATCGGCTTCAACGGGCGTGAGATGGCCGTGGTCCAGCGAGAGATCGTGTGACGGCGAAATCACATAGACGTGGTTCTTTTCCACCTGGACCGGCCGCTGAACCTGACGCACCGGCATGCGGGTGGCGTGCTGCAACACCTGGTCGGCGCTGCTTGCATGGTCGGGCGACAGGTGCAGCACCACCACGAACGCCATGCCGATATCGGCCGGCGCGTTCTCGAAGAAACGCAGCAGCGCCTGCACGCCACCCGCGGATGCGCCAATGCCGACTACCGGAAAGTCCAGCGAGCCTGAAGCGGCCGCCCTGCTCCCCGCGGTATCGGAGTTCGTCTGTGTGCCTGATTGCGTGCTCGTTTGCGCAACGCTCTGCGTGTTCGTTTGAGACGCTCCTGCTTCACTGCCAGCCATACTCATCCTTGTGCGCTGCGCTGCGTCTCAGCCGACCTCGTCTCTTCCTGGCACGGGCCTGTGCTGTATCAACTCATATTGTCGCGTGTGTTGCACCGCATTGCAAAGCCAGCCCGGCTTCGCGCCCGTGCGAAGCGCGCCTGCCGAGGCTGGGTGCGGGAGTTTCGTGTCATCGGTTGGGATCGGAGGCGCCCGCAGCAGCAAGCGCTCCGGAATCCTCGTTCAGCTTTGCCCACTGTGCTTCTCTACGTTACTGCCCCTTCGTATCGCTGCTCGCGTCCGCGCCCGGCATATTGGTCGAGTCGGTAGCAGGCTTCGCCTTCGACGACTTCATGTGATGTTTCTTGGTCGACTTCGAATGCGCCATCGCGCCCGATGCCTGCATGTCGCCACCCTCACGAGTCGCGCCGGCATTGGTGCCGCCACTTGGGTCATTGCCGGCCGGACCGCCACCCCCGCTGCCTTGCGCCATCGCAATTGAGGAAGCGGCGAGCAAGGCCGAGATGAGGACTGCGCTGCGAGTCTTGTTTCTGAGGTGCATGACTTTCTCCTGTGCGAAAAGAAGTGGGTTGCGCCGGCCGGTTCAGCCAAATACGCATACCTCGTCTTCCTCTCAGCAAGGGGTGTGCCGCGAGTCATGAAACACTTCGAACATGCAAGGCGTGCGCCGCGAATGGCGCGCCTTACGGTTCACACGCCACCAGAGCGTGCAATTCGTCGATGTTGAACGGCTTGGCGAGTATCGCCACGCCCAGCCGCCGCGCGCGTTCGAGTTCGTCGGCATAGCCGGTCATCAAGGCGATCTTCTGTGACGGCCACGCGCTGCGCACCTTCTCCGCGAGGTCGATACCGTTGAGCTTGCCCGGCATCTGGATGTCGGACAGCACGAGCTCGAAGCGCGCGCCGCCGGTCAGCACATCGAGCGCCTGGTCGGCGGTCGGTTCATGGCGCACCTCGCAGCCGAAGGTCTCCAGCACCGCCGCCACGCCCGCCGCGACATCTTCGTTGTCTTCCACCAGCAGCACGACGCCGCTCGGCGCAGGCACCGGCGCTTGCACCGTCTCGGCTTGCACCACGGACGCCTTCTGGCGTTCGCGATATCGCGGCAAATACAACCTGACCGTCGTACCGCTGCCCGGCACGCTGTCGATCTTCGCCGTGCCGCCCGCCTGTTCGCACATGGAAAGCACCTGCGCGAGGCCGAGGCCCGTGCCCGAACCGCGCAGCTTGGTGGTGAAGAGCGGCTCGAAGGCGCGCCGCGCGACGGCCTCGGGCATGCCCTCGCCGTCGTCGGAACAGGCGATCAGCACGTATTCGCCGTCGGGCAGCAAGGTATCGCTGCCGACCAGCCGGTTGTTCTGGCAGCGAATCACGAAGCGTCCGCCACGCGGCATCGCGTCGCGCGCGTTCACGGCCAGGTTCATGATCGCGAATTCGAGGTCGGTCGGATCGGCCAGCACCTGCCAGACCTTATCGACCATGTTCAACGCCAGCTCGACGTTGTCGCCGAGCGCAGCGTCGATCAGCGGGGCGGCGCCGGGCATCCACGTGGCGAGATCGAGCGGCTGCTGTTTGAGCGGCTGCTTGCGCGCCACGCTCAGGAGGCGCCGCGTGAGCGATTCGGCGGTGGCGGTGGCGCGCTCCACCGCCAGCACTTCCTTCTCCACATTGTTAAAGCGCTTGAGCCGCGCGAGCTCCGTGTTGGCGGCGACCACCATCAGCAGATTGTTGAAATCGTGCGCGACGTTGGCGACGAGATTGCCGAGCGCGCCCATGCGCTGCAGTTGCCGGCTCGAGGCTTCGGCTGACAGACGCATCGCCACTTCGCCCTGCCAACGTTCCCACGCGCGGCGCTCGCCTTCCAGTTGGCGCAGCGAGTAGAACACCAGCAGCCAGATGGCGATGCAGGGCACGGCCGTGAGTGCCGCGATCATGATGAAGTGCCTCCGCCATGCTTCGCCGATCGACGACGTCGCGTAGGCGCTCATCACATAGAGCGGATAGTCGCCGACACGGCGAAACGCCAGCAGGCGCTCCACACCATCTACCGTGGAATTCAGACGGACGTGGCCGGACAGCTGTTTGTCACGCAACGCCTGAGTGAACTTGCTCCGCGGGCTGGGCTTCGCGCCCGCCGGCCACGGCGGATAGCGCACCAGCAAATTGCCGTCCTGCCGGTACAGGCCCAGCGCCAGCGACGAATCGCCGTTGGTCAGTTCACGATAGAAGCGCGAGAAGTACTCGTTGCGCAGCGCCACCGTGACCACGCCGAGGAACTGGCCGTCGGCGCCCGAACGGCCCGTCGCGGTGGTGAACACATCGGTCTGCGAGAGTGGGCCGAACATCGGCAACGAAAAATACGGATGCGGGCGCATCGCTCTCGCGCTCGTGAAATCCTCGCGCTGCGCGATCGACATGACGGGCGCGGGAAACGTGCGGCTCGATACCAGCAGATCGCCATTCGCGCCAAGCAGATAGATCGACGCGACCTGCGAAAAGTCGCCGCCGATGCCGCGCAGACGGTCGTGCAACATCGCTTCGCGCGCGCGAATCTGCGCGTCGTTGTCATTGCCGAGCAGTTCCACGATGCGCGAGGACATCTGCTGGTTCAGGTCCAGCACCTTGACGGCCTGTTCCTCGGCGACGCGCGCGAGGCGGTCGATCATGTCGTTCGAATCGGCGATCCGGCGCTGGTAATCGAAATAGCCGTAGCCGGCAAGGCAGATCAGAGGAAAGACGACCGAAACGGCGAGGACGATCAGCAGCATGCGCCGCGTCGCCGCGAAATTGCGCGACGGCATGGGGAAATCGACTGCGGCACGTTCCGCACGCTGCACGGTCACGATCTCCATGAAAAGGTCAATTCAGATCAGGGACGCCACGGCACGGCATGCTCGGAGCATGTTCGTGCGCTATTTCCTTTTCCGGAATTTACCGCACTTCGGCCGTTCTCCAAAGCGTGACGGGCGACGAAACAGCGCTCGTGCAGGCGCGCGCATTCGGGCACATGAATTGCTGAACCATTGGCGTTCGGCGGCCTGTAAGGCGTGTTGCACCGCGGCGTGCTGATGCGGGTCGCGCGCCGCCTGCGCTGCCATTGCTCATGCCACCATCCGCGAGGAACCGGCCATGCCCACGACTGCCCGATGCGTCGCTCAGCTCTCGCAATTGCGAACCGACCGCGCTGAACGTGTCGTGGTGAACGACGAAAAGATCCTGCTGGTGCGCGACGGCGATACCGTGCATGCCTATTCCGCCGATTGCCCGCACGCCGGCGCGCCACTCGAAGAAGGTGCGCTATGCCACGGCCGGATCATCTGCCCGTGGCACAAAGGGACGTTCGACGTCGCCACCGGCCACGTGCTCGAACCGCCCGCGCTGGTCGCGCTCGACCGCTATCCCGTGGTCGTGACAGGCGACGACGTGATGGTCACGCCGGAAAAACTCCCCCAGCCGACGCGCAATGCCAGCGCGAAAGAACCGCATTACGTGGTGATCGGTGCGGGCGCGGCAGGCGCAGCCGCTTGCGCCACGCTGCGCGAATGTGACTTTGGCGGCCGTATCACGCTCGTGGGCGATGAGCCGCATGCGCCGTACGACCGCACTTCGCTGAGTAAATTTGTCCCGTCTGGTGAAATGGCGCCTGCCGATGTGCCGCCGCTACTCGCGCCGGACTGGCTCGAGCGGCACGATGTCGAGCGGATTGTCGGCAAGGTCGCGCGGCTCGATGTGCCCGCCCGCACGATTCATTTCGAAAGCGGCGGCGAACTGACTTACGACACCGCCTTGCTCGCCACGGGCAGCGTGCCGAAGCTTCCACCGACTCCCGGTGTGGAACTCGGCGGCGTGCACGTGCTGCGCAGTCTCGACGATGCCGCCGCGCTCGTCGACGCCATCGGCGACGATGCCGGTCAAACCCAGGTCGTCATTCTCGGCAGCAGCTTCATCGGACTCGAAACGGCTTCCTCCCTGCGCAAACGTGGCACGCAAGTGACCGTGATTTCGCCGGAGAAAGTGCCGTTCGCGAGGCAGTTCGGTGAGCGCGCGGGCGCCATGTTCCGCACGCTTCACGAGCGCAATGGCGTGGTGTTCCATTTCGAAGCAAAGGTCGCGTCCCTCGAAGGCGAAGAAGGCAACGTGCATCAGGTGATGCTCGAAAACGGCGAGCATATCGCCGCCGACATCGTGCTGTTAGGCACGGGCGTCGCACCGGCCACCGGTTTTATCGAAGGACTGCCGCTGCAAAAAGACGGCGGCGTGCTCGTCAACGCGGGCATGCAAGCCGCGCCTGGTCTCTATGCAGCGGGCGATATCGCCGTGTTTCCGTTGCATGAAGATCAGGAACCGTTGCGCATCGAACATTGGCGCGTCGCGCAGCAGCATGCGCGCATTGCCGCGCAAAACATGTGCGGCGCGCGGCATCGCTACGCCGGTGTGCCTTATTTCTGGACCTATCACTTCGGCAAGAACTTCGAATATCTCGGCCATGCGAGCGAGTGGGACGAGATCGTGACCGACGGCGAACTCGATAAGCAGCAATTCGTCTCGCTGTACGTGAAGAACGACATGGTGGTCGCTGTGCTCGCCTGCGAACGCGAAGCGCAGACCGCGCGCCTGATCGATGCGATGAGAGGCGGCGTGTCGCGCGCGGATGCAATGGCAATCGTCGGCGGCGCATCGTGCGCCACGAAATGAACACCCGTAACCTGAAGGAGAAACGCGATGACAGAACACAAGGAAAAGCACCCGCACTCGAACAAGAGCGAAAAGCAGATCGACAAGCAGGTCGAGGATAGCTTTCCCGCGAGCGATCCGCCTTCCACCGGCGGCACCACGAAGATCGTCCCCGACAAGGACGCCGCTTCGAAAGACAAGTCGGCCGCAAAGAAACCGGCCAGGCATTAGGCCTTGCTGACCGAACGTGAACCGCCCGACGCGCTGCCGACGGGCGGTTTTCTCCACTTCTGCAACTGCAACCCCTCTGACCGACACTCGCGACCCTCATCACCTTCGCTTTGATGACGTGTCAAGGCGGGTGACGTGCAGGGATTCGTGGCACGCTAGCTATTGACCACGAGCGGCAGTTCTTCCTCGGTCTGGGTTCTCGCCGTCTCGACACGCCGGCAAGCAGCGACGATTTCCTGCAATGAGGTGGCGTAACATTCCGCACCCATCGCGCTTTGCAGATCCGCGCTCCACTTCTCCGTATCTTCCGCCGCCCACAGTCCGACCACGATCGACACCTTCGGCAATCGCGCGCGAATGCGCCTGACCAGATAACGCAAATGCGATGGGATGCCGTCGATCTGCAAGTAAAGAATGCAGACGATGCCGACATCGTCCGCGTCGAGTTGATCGATCGACGCGCGCGATGCGGCCTCATGCGGCAACGCGCGTGACGTAAAGCCGTGCTTGCCGAGCAACTGCAACAGGATCGTTGTCGCTAATGCGTCGAGTGGACCGCGGCCGGGAATGCACAGCACACGGTTGCTGGCTGCGAGCGGCGACGGGTCTGTTGCACGTTCTTCTTTCGAATTGCCTGGAGAAACGAGCCGCGTATTCGCGGGTTGAGCTTGTGCATCGTCGGATGTCCCGGACGCTGAAGAAGGTGCCAACGGTCCCGCCGCGCTCCAGTTTTGTTCCGCCGCGGACGTGACCGGCTCGCGGTCGTCGTAGCCGTCGAGGCCGTCCACGAGGTCGTTCGTCGTCGCCTCGATGCGTGCAAGCTGGGTTGCCGTGACGCTGCCGCGCTCGACGTCGTTGGCCGCGAGCTGCAAGCCCTTGATCGCAACCTCATCGTAGTACGCGGACAATGAGCGCTCACGCAGCAGCACTTCGGCTTGCTCGATCGCCTCGTCCGGGTCGCCCGCCAACGCACGCTGGTAGAAGTTTTCGATGGGCGTGAGCGCCGGCTGGTCGCCCAGCAGCACATCGAGAAATTCCAGGCGCCGCACATGCCGGCCGAGCACGAGCAGGCAAAGCGTCAACGGCGTCGACAGAATCAGTCCTATCGGCCCCCAGATCCAGCTCCAGAAAATCGCCGCCACCACCACCGAAAATGGCGAGAGCCCCGTGCTGCGTCCATACAGCAGCGGCTCGACGATCTGCCCCACCAGCAACTCCACAGTGGCGAATAGCGCCAGCGACCAGATCGCCATCGCCCACCCCGGACTCACGGCGGCGGCGAGCGCGGTGGCCAAGGTCGCCGAGATCCAGATGCCGACGTAAGGCACGAGCCGCAGCAACGCCGCGAGAATGCCCCATAGAATCGGACTCGGCACACCGATCATAAAAAGCCCCGTGCCGATCACCACGCCGACGCCCGCATTCAGACCGAGTTGCGACACGAAGTAACGGCTCAGACGGCGTGCGGCTTCATCCATCACCGTGGTCGTGCGGTGCAGATCGCGCGAGCCGAACAGACGGATTGCGCGGTCGCGCAGATCGTCGCGTTGCAGCAGGATCACCACCATCACGACGAAAACGATAAACGCCGTTTCGAGCGGGCTGATAGCCGGCGACAGCACGCGTCTCGCGAGTTCGAACGGCGTCGGCACCGGCTCGCGCACTTCGACGGGCACGGCGGCGGGTTCACTGGCCGTGGTGTGCGCGCTGCCGCGAGACGCCGGGCCAGCCTGCGGTGCCGGTTGCGGCGGCTCGACGGTCGCGCGTTGCAGCGCCTGACCTGCCGCGCTGGCAAACCGGTTTAGTTTGCCGATGGTCAGGCTGTGCGCCGTTTCCATCTTCTGCTCGATGGTCGCCTGATAGCGTGGCATGCCGGCCGCGAGATCGGTCAGTTGCGTGGCGATCACCGCGCCGAGCATCCCGATCACCGACACCGAGATCACCACCGCGGCGAACACGGACGCCACGTGACCGAGCCGCAAACGCGTCAGCGCATCGGCGAGCGGCGCGACGAGAAAGCTGAGCAGGATGGCGAGCGTAATCGGAATCAGCACGGCGCTCGCAAAGTAAAGACAAGCGACCACCGTGACGCCCACCGCAAGCGCGATCAGGCTGTCCAGGCCGAAGGCCGTGGCGGGCGCTTGAATGCGGGCGGCCGGCCTCACGCCGCGCGGTTGGGGTATGTCCTTCATTTGCGCGAATCTGTCCGGTTACGTTCGGTTGCCGTTCTTGTGTCTTGTGAGGCGTGACAATCTTGTTGGCCAATGCCGGTCAATAGGACTATCGGACCGTCGTCGAAGTCCCATTGCGATAGCGCACTTACTTCAAAGGCTCGTCAGCGATCGGGCCACTTTCTACCGGCGGTGCTTCCTTTTCTATCTCGGCGCGTGCCTGGTCCCAGTACTCGTCAGGCGTGCCTTTCGGATCGTCTGCCTGCTCCCACAGGTAATAAGCGCGCATGCGGATCTGTTCCTCTACAGAGGTTTGTTCCTGTTCCATTTGATCACCTCGGTTAAACCTGGCGTGGGCCGATGTCGGCTGCGCTGCGCGTCCGCCGCAAAAAGAGCGGCATGGCGCGCAGTCCCTTGCAATCGAGCAAGCGCTATACCCGGCAGCGCAAGCTCGACGGCGTTTTACGCCTTGGTGTGTCAGGCTTAGGCGGAGGGTTCGCTTTCGTCGGTAGTGAGCTGCTCTTCGAGGCGGTCGAAAACACGCTGCGTCGCGCGGTTCGGTGCGTCGAGCGCGAACAGCAACAACGAGCGTGCCGTCACCTGATACGCGTCGCCGGCACTGAAGAGCGGCAACTCGGAGCGCACCGGCATGTTGGTATCGAGCAGGCAGGTCCACTGGTCGCCCTCGGGAATATCGGGCAACGTGAAGTTGACGACATCGTGATGCGCATTCAGCACCAGCAGCAGGGTCGCATCCGAGGCCGGACGGCGAATGCCGCTCGCCTGCGCGCGGCCGTCGATCACGAGGCCGAAGCAGCGCATCGACGGATCGTCCCACTGCTCCTGCGAGAGATCCGTGCCGTCCGGCGAGAGCCAACGTGCGTCAGTCACGTCCAGCGCCTCGTTGTATTCACCGATGATAAAGCGGCCACGCCGCAATACCGGCAGACGGTGGCGCAACGTGGTCAGATTCTTGACGAATTCGATGAGCGCACGGCCGTCGTCGTCGATGGCCTCCCAATCGACCCAACTGATCTCGTTGTCCTGGCAATAGGCGTTGTTATTGCCCTTCTGCGTGCGGCCGAATTCGTCGCCCGCGAGAATCATCGGCGTGCCTTGCGAGAGCAGCAGCGTGGCGAGCAGATTGCGTTTCTGGCGCTCGCGCTGCTGACGAATCTCCGCGTCGTCGGTCGGACCTTCCACGCCCATGTTCCAGGACTTGTTGTCCGAGTGGCCGTCGTTGTTGTCCTCGCCGTTGGCGTCGTTGTGTTTGTCGTTGTACGAGACCAGATCGTTGAGCGTGAAGCCGTCGTGCGCGGCGATGAAGTTCACGCTCGCCCACGGGCGGCGGCCACGATGATTGAACCTGTCGCCCGAACCGGTGAGACGCGTGGCGAGATCGGCGACCTTGCCTTCGTCGCCCTTCCAGTATTCGCGCACCGTGTCGCGAAAGCGGTCGTTCCACTCGGCCCAGCCGGGCGGAAAGCCGCCGACCTGATAGCCACCGGGGCCGCAGTCCCACGGCTCGGCCACCAGCCGCACGCTCGAGAGCACCGGGTCCTGCCGGCAACTGTCGAGGAAACCGCCGCCTTCGTCGAAACCATGCAATTCGCGCCCGAGAATCGTGGCGAGGTCGAAACGGAAACCGTCCACCTTCATTTCCGTCACCCAGTAACGCAGGCTGTCGGTCACCATTTGCAGCACGCGCGGATGCGACAGGTTCAGCGTGTTGCCGGTGCCGGTATCGTTGATGTAATAGCGCGGCTCGTCGGGCATCAACCGATAGTACGACGCGTTGTCGATGCCTTTGAACGAGATCGTCGGGCCACGTTCGTTGCCTTCGGCAGTGTGGTTGTAGACCACGTCGAGAATGACTTCGAGATTGTTGTTGTGAAAACGGTCCACCATCTCCTTGAACTCGCCCACTGAATCAATCGACGACGCGAAGAAGCGCGGATCGGCGGCGAAGAAGCCGATCGTGTTGTAGCCCCAGTAGTTGGTGAGGCCCTTGTCGAGCAGATAGCTGTCGTTGACGAAGGTCTGGATCGGCATCAGTTCAACCGACGTCACGCCCAGGTTTCTGATGTAGTCGAGCACGACCTGCTGACCGAGCCCAGCAAAAGTACCGCGCAAATTTTCCGGTACTTCCGGATGTTGTTTGGTAAATCCGCGCACATGGGTTTCATAAAAAATCACGCGCTCCCACGGCAGCGCGTTGCGTTCGGGATGACTCCACGAAAAATTGGCGTCGACCACCTTGCACTTGGGCACGAAGGGCGCGCTGTCGCGCTCGTCGAACGACAAGTCGCCCTCTTCGGAATCCAGCGTATAGCCGAAGATTTCCGGCGCCCATTTGAGTTCGCCGATATGCGCCTTCGCATACGGATCGAGCAGCAGCTTGTTCGGATTGAAACGATGGCCCTTTTCCGGTTCATAGGGGCCGTGCACGCGATAGCCGTAAACCGCGCCCGGCTTGAGGTTCGGCACGTACACGTGCCACACCTCGTCGGTGTATTCCGGCAGTTCGATGCGTTCGATTTCGTTTGCGCCGGTTTCATCGAACAGACACAGTTCGACCTTGGTGGCGTGCGCCGAGAACAGCGCGAAGTTGACACCGCTTCCGTTCCATGTCGCGCCAAGCGGAAAAGGCGTGCCTTCCGAGATGCGCGTCGAGTAGTTGGCCTGGGATGACATAGTGGGTCCTGTGGAAGCAAGAGGCGCTGACGCGCGTGTTTTAGCGTAGGCAGAGGATCCGTCGATGCAGGGATTTCCGTCCGCATGGAATGCATCATCGGAACATCAAACAGCAAGCCCGTTGATTTAGCAAGTTCCGGACCTGAGAGGATTGACGTAGGTATTGGCGCTGCGCGGCACAACTTTTGCAGCAAGCAAGGTGAAAGCTGACTCAATGAAGCGGCGCGGTACAAGAAGCGCCGGACATGTCATCAGGGAGAACAATCACCATGCAACGAATACAGCTCAATT
This sequence comes from Paraburkholderia sp. BL9I2N2, assembly GCF_004339745.1. Classification (GTDB taxonomy): domain Bacteria; phylum Pseudomonadota; class Gammaproteobacteria; order Burkholderiales; family Burkholderiaceae; genus Paraburkholderia. The sequence goes on from NZ_SMGP01000002.1 coordinate 334,126, forward strand.
CACTGGCCGCCACCGCCCTGCTCCTCGCCACGCTCGCGTCGTACGGTAATGCGTACGCTCAGGGCGCGCCTCAGGCGATTACGGAAAAACGGACGGACGTGGTGCAACTCGCAAGCGGCTACCGCGCGTCGAAGTTGAGCGGCGCCGATGTCTATAACAAGAACAAGGACACTATCGGCACACTGGACGATCTGATCGTCTCGCCAAGCGGAGACCGCAGCACGTACGCGATCCTGTCGGTAGGCGGATTCCTCGGCATGGGCAAACATCTGGTCGCCGTGCCGTTCAACGACCTGCAGATCAATAACCGGCGTGTGGTGCTGCCTGAAGCCACGAAAAAGTCGCTCGAGGCGCTGCCTGAGTTCAAGTACGCGCCGGACTAAGCGCGGGTCTCTGGTCCGGTCGACCGGTTGCAAGGGACTGCCCTTGCAGACCGGTTAGTTGCGCTGATATCTGTAACAGGTCAACGGCCCGTCACGGCGATATATTCAATTAACCTAAATAATCTGAGTGCCCCTTGACACTCTGCATCTGCTTCAATCTGCGGCGAATTCCATAGCTGCCGCATGGTGAATTTCTTTCAAAGCGCACGCAGCCTTTACGGCGGTCCCGCCGCATGCAGCGCCGCAGCCGATTCGAGCACACGCAACAGACGCTCGGGCGTCAACGGCTTCGCGCAATGCGCATCGAAACCGGCGGCCTTGGCACGTGCCCGGTCGTCGCGCGAGGCGAATGCGGTGCACGCCACCAGCAACATATGCGAAGTCGAAGGATGGGCGCGCAGGCGGCGAGCCAGTTCCAGGCCATCCAGGCCCGGCATCTTGATGTCCAGCACCACCGCAAACGGCTGCCATTCATGGGCCATCGCGCAGACGGCAAAGGGATCCTCAAGCGCGCGGCACTCGAAGCCGTCAGCAGTCAGCAACATCTGCAATGCCTCGGCCGCTTCCCGGTAATCGTCCACCACGAGGACGCGCCGGTGCGACGCCATCGCATACTGGATAGGTCGCCACACTACGACGTCTTCGTTATCGTCCATCCGGTCGTCGAACGTCACCATCTTCTCCTTGGCTTTTTCCGTGCGCCACTCGCGGGCACTTCGGAACACGCGCGCAAGATTCGCTCCCGACGCGCAGACAAAGCTCATCGTTCTCCAGACGATGGTTTCTGTTCGCGTCGCACCGCGCTTGCAGCGCCGCAGCGTACGCCTTACCTCACCATAGCTCACGCAATAAAACGCCGCTGGCTGATTTAGGTGCGTTGAGGCATTGAGAACGGACGTTCACGCATCGGCGAGACGCACTCGCGTCGTGCAGGCCGCCCTTGCCGCGTGCGCTGGATGGCACGCCTTGAGGCTATCATCGATAACGCAGGAATCCTGTCGAGAAAAACCCGGCACCCTTTTAGGGATTTGTACTCAGCGGGTTATCCCGCACGATCATCGATGAAGCCCTTGAGCATGGCCAGCGTATCGGCGTCGTCGATATGTTTGTCGGTGCGCCAGCGCAGCATGCGCGGAAAGCGCACCGCCACGCCGGATTTATGACGCGGACTTGCCTGAATGCCCTCGAAGCCGATTTCGAATACCAGGGTGGGGGTCACACTGCGCACGGGGCCGAACTTTTCGATCGTGGTCTTGCGAACGATGGCATCCACCTGACGCATCTCTTCGTCGGTTAGTCCGGAATAAGCCTTCGCGAACGGCACCAGCGTACGCACGCCGTTCGCTTCGTCCCACACCGCGAAGGTGAAATCGGTGTAGAGACTGGCACGGCGGCCGTGGCCGCGTTGCGCATAAAGCAGCACGGCATCGACTGCATACGGATCGATCTTCCATTTCCACCATGTGCCAGATGCCTTGGTGCGGCCCACGCCATACATCGATTCGCGTTGCTTGACCATCAGCCCTTCCACACCGCGTGATCGGCTCTCGTCGCGTAACGCCGCGAGCGCCTTCCAGTCCGCGGCGCGCACTAGCGGCGACACACGCAGCAGATCGCGCGCGAGCGTGCCGTCGATGGAAATGGCCAGCGCATCCAGTTGCGACCGCCGCTCGGCGAGCGGCGTCATGCGCAGATCCTTGCCGTGCGCTTCGAGCAGATCGTAGGCAAGCAGCGTGGCGGGCGAATCGGCGAGGATTTTTTTAGTCAGCGTTTTACGGGCAATCCGTGGTTGCAGGCGCGCGAACGGCAAGGGCGCCATCGCGCCCGGCTCCCACGCGAGAATCTCTCCGTCGATCACGCAACCGTCCGGCAACGCTTCGCCTAAAGCCGCCACCTCGGGGAATCGATCCGTGATCAGATCCTCACCGCGTGACCACAACCAGACACGTCCACCACGTTTGACAAGTTGCGCGCGAATGCCGTCCCACTTCCATTCGATCTGCCACTGCGACGGATCGCCTAGCGTCGCCGGATCGGCCTGCAATGGATGCGCGAGAAAGAACGGATACGGCAGGCCGAGATCGCTCTCCTGCGGGTGATCGCCGGACTGCGTCTCGTCACCTGTCGCTTCGGGTGCGATCAATCGCAGATAGCGCGCGGCATCGGGCTTCTGTTGAGAGTCGGTCCAACCGACCATGCGTTGCGCGATCCGTTTATGATCGACGCCCGCTACTTCCGCCAGCGCCCTCACCACCAGTTGCCGCGCGACGCCGACCCGAAACCCGCCGCCGATCAGTTTGGTCAGCAAAAAACGGCCGCCCCAGTCGAGTTCGTCCCAGTAGCCGATCAAACGCGTGCGCAACTCTTCCGGCGCGACGCCACGCAAAGTCAGCACGCGTTGCTCGATCCATTGCGTGAGGCCCAATTCGGAACTGCGTTGCGCGGGCGGCAGGATATGGGCGATGGTTTCGGCCAGGTCGCCCACCGCGTGATAGGACTCCTCGAATAACCACGCGGGCAAACCGGCCCGCTCGCGGGCAATCTCCGTCAGTAGACGCGTCGGCACCGACTGGCGCGGTTTACCGCCGGCGAGAAAATACGAGGCCCACGCCGCATCTTCCGGCTCGGCCACGGCGAAGTAGCTCGTGAGCGCTTCGAGTTTGTCGTGCGTGGACGTGGTCGCGTCGAGCGCGGTGTAGAGGGCGGCGAAGCGTTTCATGCGCGGCTCGACGGGTCGGCGGCGTTGGCCGTGTCGTCAGTGGCGGCGTCTTGCTCGGCGGCCTCATGGAACTCGTGTGGCACGCTACCCGTCGTGGCTGTTTCATCCGCGCCCGCGGCGTCGGCCTCGACGGTATCGTCGCCATATTGTGTTTCAAACGCGCCGGCCTCGAGCCCTTGCTCACGCAACCAGCGCACCATCGGCTCGACTGAGCCATGCGTGACGATCACACGTTCAGCGCCCGTCGCCTGAATGGCCGTTTGCAGGCTGGGCCAATCGGCGTGATCCGACAGCACGAAGCCACGGTCGACGCCACGCCTGCGGCGCGCGCCACGCAGACGCATCCAGCCCGACGCGAACGCGTCGCTATAGTCGCCGAAGCGCTTGAGCCATGCGCTGCCCTGCGCGGACGGCGGCGCCACGATCAACGCCTGTCGGAATGCCGCCTTGTCCTTGAGCGGGATCTCGCTCACGAGACGCACCGGCGGCAAGCGCACGCCGGCCTCCCGATACGCGCGATTGAGCGGCTCCACGGCGCCGTGACAGAAAATCGGCCCAATGCCGGCATCGACGCTCGCCAGCACGCGCTGCGCCTTGCCGAACGAATAGCAGAACAGCACCGATGCGCGTCCTGCGGCCGCGTTATGACGCCACCACGAATCGACACCGTCGAACACGGTTTGCGGCGGGTCCCATCGATAGATCGGCAGGCCGAAAGTCGATTCGGTTATGAAGGTATTGCAGCGCACCGGTTCGAAGGCATCGCAGGTCGGGTCGGGGTCGAGCTTGTAGTCGCCCGATGCCACCCATACGCGCCCGCGGTGTTCGATCCGCAGTTGCGCCGAGCCGAGTACATGCCCAGCGGGATGCAGCGACACCGTCGTGCCGTTGAGATCGAGGCGCTCGCCGTACGCCAGGGTTTGCAGTGATATGCCGGGCAAACGCGACAGCAGCACGGTCGCCCCCGCTTGCGACGTGAGATAGTGCCGATGCCCGAAGCGCGCGTGATCGGAATGCGCGTGCGTAATCACCGCACGTTCCACGGGGCGCCACGGATCGATATAGAAGTCGCCGGGCGGGCAATACAACCCCTCGGGCCGTGCCACCACCAGGTCCGCGAAATCTGCTTCGTCAGAGGCTATAGTCAATGGCGGTTCCGATGGAAAAAATGGCACGTCGTGTCTGCGAGTGATAGATGTCTATATGACAATCGCCGTTTTCATACGTGTTGAAGCATGTCGACGCGACGTCGATACAGCCGCCAAGCAAACTGCATTCCTGGCGCGCATTGGCGCACCGGCGTGACAGCAAGAAACGGCAACGCCAGCGTGGCTGCATTCTTGCTTAAGTATGCATGAGCAACAAGGCAAGCGCGTCGGCAAAACCGGCATTCCGGCAGGCCAGCCACGCGCGCTGTGAGGTCACATGCAATCCATCATCGACGACCACGCGTTATATGTGGCGAAACATCCCGGTACATTCGCGCTGCAAACCTTGAAGGCATTTCGCGCCAACCAGGGCTTGCTGCTCGCGGGCGCGGTCGCGTATTACGCGTTGCTTTCGATCGTGCCGCTCATGATCCTGATCGTGATCGCCCTGTCGCGCTTCGTGCCCCAACATACTTTGCTCGCGGCGCTCGCGCATCTATTGCAATGGCTGGTGCCGGGCCAGTCAAATGCGCTGGTGCGCGAACTGGCCAATTTTCTCGCACATCGCGCGGTGATCGGCTGGGTCTTGTTGCTGACGATGATCTTCTTCAGTTCGCTGGCCTTCACCGTGCTCGAAAACGCGATGTCGCTGATTTTCGTCCACCGCGTGGTGGTAAGGCGGCGTCACTTCCTGCTCTCGGCGATGCTGCCGTATTGCTACATTCTGTGTCTCGGCGTCGGCCTGCTGATCGTCACCTTCGTGTCGAGCGGCCTCGAGGCGATCGGCGCCGAAGGCATCGAACTATTCGGCCTGCATGTTTCGTTGCAGGGACTCTCGCGCGTCGTGCTGTATCTGCTCGGCCTCGCGGGCGAGGTGTTCGTGCTGACCTCGATCTATATGGTGATGCCGGTCGGGCGCCCTTCGCTCAAACATGCGCTGTTCGGCGGCGTGGTCGCCGCGGTGCTATGGGAGATTACGCGGCACGTGCTGGTCTGGTATTTCGCGACTCTCTCGCAGGTGAGCCTGGTGTACGGATCGCTGACAATGGCCATCGTGATCCTGTTCAGCCTGGAGTGGCTGGCGACCCTGCTGCTGCTGGGAGCCCAGGTGATTTCGCAATACGAACGATTCGGAAGCGAGCCGCTTCAGGCGCCGCAACCGGAAATCAAGACCGATTGAGCCTCGCCGCGATGCGCCCTACGCCTCGGGCAACATGGCGAATGGCAAGACTGGGGTAACATTCTCCTGAATACCGGCCGGGGCGCACGCCTGGCGTAACCGCCTCCACCCGGCAGGCTTCAGGACCCGACAATGAGCATCACCCTACGCAACAACATACAGATTTCCGGCAACGGCAAGCGGACCATGGTGCTGGCGCACGGCTTCGGTTGCGATCAAACCATGTGGCGCTACCTCGCACCGTCGTTTCATGACGAATACCGGACCGTGCTGTTCGATCACGTCGGCAGCGGCTCGTCGGATCTGAGCGCCTACGACATCGACAAGTACGACTCGCTGTACGGCTACGCCAGCGACCTGATCGAGATCATCCGCGAAGTCGCCGAGGGTCCGGTGGTGTTCGTCGGCCACTCCGTCAGCGCGATGATCGGCCTGATCGCGAGTCTCAAGGCGCCGCAACTCTTCTCCGCGCTCATCATGGTGGGCCCCTCGCCCTGTTATGTGAACGACGGCGACTACGTCGGCGGCTTCTCGCGCGACGATATCGAAGACCTGCTGCGCACCCTCGAAAGCAACTACCTCGGCTGGTCGAGCACGATGGCGCCGGCCATCATGGGCGCGCCGGAGCAGCCGGAGCTCGGCGTCGAACTGACCAACAGTTTCTGCCGCACCGACCCCGAGATCGCGCGGCAATTCGCGCGCGTCACGTTTCTCTCCGACCATCGCGCGATACTGTCGCGCGCCACCACGCCCACGCTGATTCTGCAATGTAGCGACGACATCATCGCGCCGTGCGCGGTCGGCGAATATCTGCACCGCATGATGCCTGGCAGCACGCTGCATCTCATCGAGAACGTCGGCCATTGTCCACACCTCAGCTCACCGAGCGCAAGCGCGGACGCGATGAACGCCTTTCTCGGGCCGATGAGCCTGTAGCACGATGCAAAGCACGGACCGCCCGCTGCCCTCAGCCGACGCACTATTCGAGCACGCCGCCTGCGGCCTGCTCGTCACCGATGCCAACGGACGCATCCTGCGCGTGAACGCGACCTTCTGCGGCTGGCTCGGCTATGAGACCGCGGAGCTTGCCGGGGCGAAGCAAATCCAGGATCTGCTGAGCGCCGGCGGCAAGGTGTTCTATCAGACGCATTGGGCGCCGCTGCTGCAAATGCAGGGTTCGGTGGCCGAGGTCAAGCTGAACATGATGCATCGCGACGGCCACATGGTGCCGATGCTGCTCAACGCGGTGCGCCGCCGTCATGGCGACGTGACTTACCTCGAAGTGGCGGTGCTGATCGTCGCCGACCGCCATAAGTACGAGCAGGAGCTGCTGCTCGCACGGCGCAATGCCGAGGCGTCCGTGGCCGCGCATCAGTTCGCGCAGCGGGAGTTGCAGGAAAGCCGCGACGTGTTGAGTCTCGCCATGCGCGGCGCGCGCATGGGCGCGTGGTCGCACGAACCGAATTCGGGCAAGTTCTGGTGGAGCCGCGAACTGGAAGCGCTCGCGGGCTATGCCGAAGGCCGCTTCGCCAGCACGCCCGGCGGCTTTTTCGAACTGATTCATCCGGGCGATCTGGTTGCGCTGAACGAGGCAGTGGACCATGCGGTGGAAGCCGGTGACGACTACGTCGCCGAATTCCGCTTTCTGCATGCGAGCGGCGACTGGTGCTGGATGGAAGGCCGCGGGCGCGCCACGTATGACCGCCACGGCGAGCCGCTGATGATCTACGGCCTCGGCATCGACATTACCGAACGCAAGGAAGCGCAGACGGTCCTGCTACGCCAGGCCGCGATCTTCGAGCACCTGAGCGATGCGATCGTGATCACCGACCTGCGCGGCAATATCACCGACTTCAACGTGGGCGGCGAGCGCATGCTGGGTTATCGCATGCGCGAGATTCTCGGCAAACCGGTCGCGCTTTTCCTGCCGCCGGAAGAAGCGCTGAGCATCCGCCGGGTAGCGCTCGCGGCGCTCGCCGCCGAAGGCACGTGGCGCGGCGAGTTGCCGTTCGTGCGGCGCGACGGTTCGCGCGGCGTGTGCGAAACCGTGGTCAAGCCGCTCGCGAACGCGCGCGGCGATATTTACGGCGCGGTCAGCATCAACCGTGACATTACCGAGCGACGGCGCGCCGAGCAGCAACTCACGCGGCTGAATCTCGAACTCTCGAAGGCCGATCGCCGCAAGGACGAGTTTCTCGCCACGCTCGCGCACGAACTGCGCAATCCGCTGGCGCCGATGCGCAACGTGCTCGAGATTCTGCGTCTCAAGGAATTCGCCGATCCACAATTGAACTGGTCGCGCGACGTGTTCGACCGGCAACTGCAACATATGACACATCTGGTCGACGATCTGCTGGAAGTCTCGCGCATCACTCAGGGCAAGCTCGAGTTGCGCAAGCAACGTCTCGAACTGGCGCGCGCAATGCAATCGGCCATGGAAGCGGCGCGGCCGACCGTGCAGGCCTCGTCGCATCATCTGAGCGTGACGCTGCCACGCGAACCGCTTTATCTGGTTGCCGATCCCACGCGCCTGTCGCAGATGATCCTGAATCTGCTGAACAACGCCGCCAAGTACACGCCGCCTGGCGGCAGCATTTCGCTCGCTGCGGAACGCGAGGGCGATGAAGCGGTAATCGTCGTGCGCGATTCCGGCATCGGTATTCCGGGCGAGCATCTGGACAGCGTGTTCGAAATGTTCTCGCAACTCGCGCCCGCGTTGGACCGCTCGCAAGGCGGCCTCGCCATCGGCCTCGCACTGGTGCGCGGCCTCGCGGAACTGCATGGCGGCACGGTCGCGGCCTTCAGCGACGGCCCCGGCAAAGGCAGCGAGTTCGTGATCCGCCTGCCGCTGACCAAATCCGCTTCGTTGCCGTCCGACAGTGCGCCGACCGAGACGCCGCACGCGGCGGGTTTGCGCGTCGTGATCGTCGACGATAATGCGGACGCCGCCGACAGTCTCGCGATGGTGCTCGAACTCGAAGGCCACGAAGTGCGCACGGCCGGCGACGGCATCGCCGGTCTTGAACTGATCGGCGCGTTCGCGCCGCAGGCGGTGATTCTCGACATCGGCTTGCCGCTTCTGAACGGCTATGAAGTGGCGCGGCGCATTCGCCACGATTACCAGGACGCCGGCATTGTCCTGATCGCCGTGACCGGCTGGGGCCAGCAGCAGGACAAGCAGACGGCCGTGGCCGCCGGCTTCGACCATCACTTCACGAAGCCGGTCGATCCGGGCGAGTTGCAACGGGTGTTGAGCCGGCAGCGGGTATGAGCGCGCCTTGTTAAACTGACGCGATTTCCGCCCGCCGCCCCTTTATGCCCATCGACACCGCTGCCGCATTCGCCGCCATCTCTTGCGAAACCGTTTCGCCACGCACCGGCAAGCTTGCTCATGCTTGACGGCGCTCAAGTCACACGCACCTTGGCCGCGCGTGGCATCGCGCCCGATGCGAGCCAGCGCGAAGCGATCGGCGCGCTCGTTGCACTGCTCGGCGCGAATGGCCGGCGCGCGCGGTCCAACTCGCCAGCGGCGCATCGAGGCGTGTATTGCCACGGCCTGCCGGGGCGCGGCAAGAGCCTCGTGGTCGACACGGTGTTCGAGTTGGCGACCTGCCGCAAGCGGCGTCTGCACTTTCACGAATTTCTGCGTGAGATGAACCGGCGGCTCGTGAGCGAGCCGCGCGGCGACGACCGCCTCGGCTCGGTCTCGCGGCAATGGCTCGACGGTGTCGAGTTGCTGTGCTTCGACGAATTCCACGTACACGATATCGCCGACGCGTTCCTGATGGGCCGCTTTCTCGATACCGCAATCGGTCTCGGCACACACATCGTGCTCACCTCGAACTACGCGCCGGATGGCCTGCTATCCGACCCGGAGTTTCACGAGCGCTTTCTGCCGACCATCGAACAGATCAAACACTGCTTCACCGTGATTCATTTCGACGGCGCGCGCGACTACCGTTTCGGCGGTGAAGAAGCACAAGTGCCGCATTTCTTCGCGCCGCTCGATGCCGCCAATCGTGAAACCATGCGCCAGATTTTCGTGCGTTATGAAGGCAGCGAAACGCTGGATCCGGTTACGGTGAGCGCGGCCGGCCGCCCGCTTGCCGCACGCGCGGCGGGCGCGGCATTACTGTGGGCGGACTTCGAGAATCTGTGCATGGCGAGCCGCTCGCATCTCGACTATCTGGATCTCGCCGAGCAATGGCACGGTCTGATTCTCGACAATCTGCGCACCGAATGGCTGAGCCAATCCCACCCGCTACAACGGCTGATCTGGCTGGTCGATATTCTCTACGACCGCAAGCGTGCGCTGTTCATCGCCTCGGACGAACCGATCGAAGCGGCGCTCAGCGGCCTGGAAGGCGCGCACGATCTGTCGCGCACGCTGAGCCGGCTCGCCGAAATGCAATCGCGCGCTTATCGCAACACGCTCGACGGGATGGACGAGGACTCGGCGGACACGCCGGCAGATGCAATGGACGGTTCCTCTTAAGCTGCCGGGCAGCTACTTACGTGCGTATTCTGCAAATCTTGCAAAACAATCGCAAATCCTGCGCACCCTCTTTGAATCGCCATCGTCGAGAGAAAACCCCGCTATTCATAGGATGAAACGGCGGATGGCGCCTGCGCGCCGCCATTCGGGAATAGGACCTGCTACCGCCGTTGCGGGCCCATTCTTCAGCGGATAGCGTTCCGCTCTTCCCGTCCTCATGATCAGAACCGCTTCTGTCGCCGCGGCATTGTGCGCGGCCTGCGTCACTTCCGCCTGCGTCCACATCGGACCATCCCGCCTCAAAGCCGATCAGGTCGACTATGCGCGCGCCCTCGGCGATGCGAAGAAACGCGAGATTCTCGCCGCCGTGGTCGGGTTGCGTTACGGCGACGCGCCCGCGTTCCTGACGGTCAGCAGCATCATCGCCGCCTATACGTTCGATGCCACCGCGGGCGCCACGGCCAACGTCGGCTCGGGCAGCCAGCCGAATTACGCGCTCGCAACGGGCAGCGCTTCGTATTCGAATCACCCGACCTTCACCTTCACGCCGACCACAGGCGAAGCCTTCGCGTCAGCGTACATCCGCCCGCTTGCGCCGTCGCTGGTGTTGCCGCTTGCCGAAGGCGGCATTCCGATCGATCTGCTGTTGCGCATCACCGCGCAATCGGTGGGCGGCTTGCAGAACGGCAATGCGCTCGGCGGCGAAAACAGCGCGGGTGCGCCGGGTTTCTTCGAGTTACTGCAAGCGCTGCGACGTCTGCAACTGGCCGGCGAACTGAACGTCGAGTCGCGCCAGGCGGACGGCAAAAGCGGGGCGATGGGCGTGTATCTGGTGATGGGCGCAACCACCAGCGGCGAGTCGCCGGCCACGGCGGCCGATCTTGCCCGCGTGCGCAAACTGCTGCATCTGTCGTCGAATACGCGGACCTATGAGATTGTCTACGGGCCGTCGTCGGCATCGCAAAAGGGCGACAAGATACCGATGGTGACGCGCTCGGTGCTCGGCATCCTTTCCGACCTCGGCGCCCAGGTGCAGGTGCCGGTCGAGCGGATCACCGATGGCTCGACCAAGCCGACCGTCGGCCTGATCGGCGGCGAGACCAGGCCGACCATCATCGTGCACTCCGGCAAAACACCGCCTGAGAATGCCTACGTGATGATCGCGTATGGACCGTCGACGTATTGGGTCGATCGCAACGACTTCGATTCGAAATATGCCTTTACGGTCGTGCAGAATCTGATGGCGCTGGCCGAAGCCGATACGAGCAGCAAGGCGCCGGTGGTGACGATTCCGGCGAATTGATCGCGCGATAGCGGCGGCGGCCCGCGAGTTCGCGGCGGCGGATAAAAAAGCCGGCGGCTCTTATCAAGCCACCGGCTCTTTCCCGCGGCGGACCTATCCGTGCCTTACTCCTGACTGCGCTTGGACTGCACTCGCGCGATCTGCTGCTTCGCCGCTTCGTACACACGCTCCGGCGTGAAGCCGAACTTCTTCTTCAGATCGGCGAGCGGCGCGGACGCGCCGAACGTATGCATCACCACCTGCGCGCCGAGACGGCCCACATAGCGGTCCCAGCCGAGCGAGGCAGCCTGTTCGACAGCGACACGCGCGTCGACGTCCGGTGGCAGCACCGAGTCCTGATACGCCTCGTCCTGGCGCTCGAAGATGTCCCACGACGGCATCGACACCACGCGCGCCGCGATCCCCTCGCCCTTGAGCTTCTCGTACGCGTCGACGCAGATCGAGAGTTCGCTACCCGTCGCCATCAGGATCACTTGCGGCTTCTGTCCATCGGGCGCATCGGCGAGTACATAAGCGCCCTTCTGCGTGCCGCTGGCGGCGGCATAGCGGCTGCGGTCCAACGTGGGCAGCGCCTGACGCGACACGACGATGCACGACGGCCGCCGCGGATCCGACAGCGCCACCCGCCAAACCTCGGCGACTTCGTTGGCATCGCCCGGACGCAGCACGGTGAGCCCCGGCACGCCGCGCAGCGAGGCCAGTTGCTCGATCGGCTGATGGGTCGGGCCGTCTTCGCCCACGCCGATCGAATCGTGCGTGAACACGAAGATGGACGGCACTTCCATGATCGCCGAGAGGCGGATCGGCGGCTTCATGTAGTCGCTGAAGATCAGGAACGTGGAGCCGAACGGCCGCAGATTCGACAGCGCGAGGCCGTTCACCGCCGCACCCATTGCGTGTTCGCGGATGCCGAAGTGCAGATTGCAGCCGCCGTAGCTATCGTGCTCGAAGCTGCCCGCGCCTTCGAATTTCAGGTTGGTTTTGGTGGACGGCGAGAGATCCGCCGCGCCGCCGATCATCCACGGCACGCGCGCGGCAATCGCGTTGAGCACCTTGCCCGACGAATCGCGTGACGCGACGCCCTTCGGATCCGCGTCGAATGTGGGGATGTCGCTGTCCCAGCCCGCCGGCAGTTCGTGCGCTTCCATCTGCGCGAATTCACGCGCGAGCTCCGGGTACTTTTTGGTGTACGCGTCGTACTGCGCCTGCCATTGCTCGCGTGCCGCCTTGCCGCGCGCGCCGATGCCCGCCGCGAAGCGCTCGTGCACGCCGTCCGGCACATAGAAGAACTTGTCCTCCGGCCAGCCGTACGCCTTCTTGGTGAGCGCCACTTCTTCGACGCCGAGCGCTTCGCCATGCGCCGACGAAGTGTCCTGCTTATGCGGCGAGCCCCAGCCGATGATGCTGTGCACCACGATCAGCGTCGGCCTGTCGGTGATGCTTTTCGCTTCGACTAAAGCGGCTTCGAGCGCGGCGGCGTCGTTGGCGTCGTTCACACGCAGCGTATGCCAGTTGTAACCGTGGAACCGGCTTTCCACGTCGTCGCTGTATGCGAGGTCGGTATGACCCTCGATCGTCACGCGGTTGCTGTCGTAGATCCAGATCAGATTGGACAGCTTCAGATGCCCGGCGAGCGAAGCCGCCTCGTGCGAGATGCCCTCCATCATGTCGCCGTCGCCGCACAGCGCGTAGACGCGATGGTCGAAGAGCGGCGCATCCGGCTTGTTGAAGTGGCTCTCGCACCAGCGCCCCGCCATCGCCATGCCGACGCTGTTGCCGAGCCCCTGGCCGAGCGGCCCGGTGGTGGTCTCGACGCCGGTGGTCATGCGGTACTCGGGGTGCCCCGGCGTGTTGCTGTCGATCTGGCGGAAATGCTCTATGTCGTTGAGGGAAACGGCGGGCGCGCCGGTCGGTTTGCCCTCCTCGTCCACCGCCTTCACGTTGGCCAGATGCAGCAGCGAATACAGCAGCATCGACGCATGTCCCACCGAGAGCACGAAGCGATCGCGGTTCGGCCACAACGGCTCGTCCGGGTCGTAACGAAGATGGTTTTGCCACAGATGATAGGCAACGGGTGCCAGTGCCATCGGCGTGCCGGGGTGACCAGAATTGGCCTTTTGCACAGCGTCCATCGACAGCGTGCGGATCGTATTGATGCACAGCTGATCGAGGGCGGGATCGTTTTGCATGGGACACTCCTTGTTCGGCGGTTGAAGAGAAAGCCGGGACGCTCTGTTTCGGCGCACCCGGCGAACCGTGTTACGTGGAAGAACGCATGAGGAACCGCTGCGAGGCTCAACGATGATGCGCCGATGCGCGCAAATCTGCACGGAGCGTTACACGCGGCATCAGATGGGTTCGCTGCGGGGAGCGGATCTTTCGGAGGGCTTGGGACGCGAGCCCGTTCCGATCGGGGCGGACAAGGGGGAAGAAACGGCGTGCGCCAGCATCAAGCCGCGCGCAGCCAGTGCTCGACTAGTGGACCATGTTTGCCGTCGATCGGATCCAGCGGCGGAAAAGGCAACGCCTCCATGGCCGCGAGTTCGTCCGGCGTGAGCGCCTCGCGGCGGATGTCCCACTGCTGGCCTTCCGGATAGCCGGCCACGACCCGAAAATGCCGGGCGAACGATTGCAGGCAATGGCCAGTCCCGGCCGGCAGCAGGATCGCGTCGCCGGCGGATAGCGTCACCACCTTGCCGCCCGGTCCGCCGATGATCACTTGCGCGGAGCCGTCCGTCACGCCGAGTATTTCGTGCGCGGTGGCGTGGAAATGGTGGTAGTCGAAAATGCCGTCGCGCCACTGCGGCGGCCACGCATTGCGTTCGAAGAGAATTTCGAACGCGGCCGCCAGATCGCCGCTATCCGGCATGAGGGCGCGCCTGTAAATCACGACCGGCAATGTGCGGTTGTTCGGCACCCAGTCGTGCGGCTTGAGCATGAAGGCCTCGTACTCGGTCTTGGCGGCGTCGAATCCATGCTTTGAATCGTTGAACATGGTTTGCTCCTTTGCGTCCTGAAGATCGCTGTGCTCCCCTGCAGCCGGCGTTGAAGACAACGCGCCAGCCGGCTCGGGCGATCTTTTCAGCGCCGCATAAAGCGCGCCTGCTTTCGCGCGCGCTTCTTTTTGGGCAATTCTGTGCGCGCTGCCGTGGCGATGGACGAATTTCGCAAACATATGAAGTATTGCTCGCTTAGTCTGTTTATCTCAGTCTGCGTGGCACCGGCCGCGAGGGTCGAGTGCCGCGCATGCCCGTCACCGTTGGTCAGCCGCCGCCGACGCCGGGCGCATCCGCCGAGGCTTCGTCGCCGGGGCTCAGCGGTTCGTTTTCCTGTTGCATGCATCTCTCCCTCGGATTTCCGGCTTGTACTCCGGAACCAGCATACGCCGCATCATTGCTTGCGCTGCGATTCACGTCCGCCGCCTCCGGGCGGCTCGGCATGAGAGCCGGTGCCGAGCGGGACTTCGGTGGTTTGGGCCGGGCGCTCGTTCGAGCGCGGCGGATTGGTCGCCTTGTCCACGCCGGTCTGTTCGACGGGCTCAATACCAAGCGGGCTCGGTTCGACATAGTGCGTGCCGCTCGGCTTGTTGCGCTGTTTCACTTCGTCTGTAACTAGCGCGTCGAGCTGGTCCTGCGGTTTGGTGTCCTGCGGTTTGGTGTCCTGCGGTTCGGTCTGCATGCCGCCCTCCTTCTGATTTCGGATATGTCTTCGATGCAGCAACATCCGGTCCCTCTCCGTCAACACGCCCCTCAGCACGCCAACGGCAAGCTGGGCACAGCCGTTGCGGCAAGTGCGGTGGAGGTCTGGACCGACATTTGTAAAAAGGAGAAGCTCATGACAATGACGACGATTCGCGTATCCGATACTGAAGTACAAGTCGAACGCACCCTGTACACCTTCGCGCAAAAGAACGACGCGGACTCATTCCAGCGCTGCCTCGCCGATACCTCGATCGACAGTTGCTATCGCACGCATCCACCGCTCTCGGCGCGGCCGACGCTGCCTGACGAACATCCCGACGACCCCGGTCGTGGCAGCACGATTTCTCCGTCGCTCGGCGGCATGCCATAAGGCAATCCCTTCTACGGGCGGCGCGAGTGCGCCGCCATCCGTCAGTTCTCAGGGCTCGCGCGATCCGCTGCCACGATCTCACGGCCATAGTCGATCGCGGCGCGGCGCGCCTCGTCGGCGGTCGCGTAGGGCCCGATTTCGGGCGCGCCATCGAATGGAAACAGAATTCTTCTGTCCGCTTTTCTGACAACCTTCAGTCCACCTACGTAACGGCCGTCGCCTGTTCCGTGATAGCTGGCGTAAATCTCGAAGTCATCGTCAGCAACGTCGGCCTTATGTCGCGCCATTTTTCTTTCCCTTGTCCCTGCACTTCAGTGCGTCATATCCAGAGTGATATCGCGGCACGTATCGCCTCTGTGGCGCGACGCGCATGCTGTGGTCGAGCAATAGCTGTTCCACGCGGCGCGGGCTCGCATTCGCGGCGAATGAAGCCGGTGGCATGCCTGTTGCGATTGACAGGCATGCACATCACGGAGACCACGATGACTATGACGAGCAAGCGTTGCATGCCGAGTCTGCATCTGCATACGCCGATGCCACCGGAAGTCGACCCCGACGCCCCGCGCCCGACGAGCGATCCCGATCCGTCGCCGCCGCCCGACGACGTGCCGCCGCATGATCCGGATCGTGCGCCAGACGGCGATCCGCCTGCCAGGCCGCCGCCAGTCAGCGCCGCATGATCCTATGCAAGTGGCGTTGCAAGGCGAGGGCTGGGCGGAATGCGTGTAAGCGCAAATTAAACCAGTGGTCCGGTAATTGCGGACTCTTCGGGTAAGCCGGCGCTCAGGGACCGGCAACCCGCCAGGAGTCAACATGAGCACCGATCACATTGTCGAAGCAGCGCCGCAGAGTGCAACGAAAGGCACACCCGGCACGCCCGATAGCGCGCCCATCAAGGAGTACCGCAACGCCGCGGGCGGCTGGGGCTCGGTGAAAGCGGTCGCGTCGATCCTCGTGCAGGAACACGTGACGTTGAACGGCAGCCGCATCCTCTCGCAGCAAAACAAGGCGGATGGCTTCGCCTGCGTAAGCTGTTCATGGGCCAAACCCGCGGACCCGCATCTCTTCGAGTTCTGTGAAAACGGCGCAAAGGCGACCGCGTGGGAAATCACCAGCAAACATATCGATACGGACTTTTTCTCCGGCCATACGCTGGCCGAATTGCGCTCATGGAGCGGTCTGGAACTCGAGTCGCGCGGGCGGCTGACCGCGCCGATGCGCTGGGATCCGGCGACCGACCGCTACGTGCAGACCACCTGGGAACATGCGTTCGCCGAAATCGCGAGCGAACTGCAGGCGCTCGATCCGAATGAAGCGGTGTTCTATGCATCGGGCCGGGCGTCGCTCGAAACGTCCTACATGTATGCGCTGATGGCGCGCGTGTACGGCACCAACAACCTGCCGGACAGTTCGAACATGTGTCACGAAAGCACCTCGGTCGGCTTGCCGAAGTCGATCGGCGTGCCGGTCGGGACCGTGCAACTCGAAGACTTCACGCATACCGACTGCATGCTGTTCTTCGGCCACAACACCGGCACCAACGCGCCGCGCATGCTGCATCAGTTGCAGGATGCGCGCAAACGCGGCGTGGAAATCATCACGTTCAATCCGCTCAAGGAACGCGGGCTCGTCACATTTGCGAACCCGCAGTCGCCGCTCGACATGCTTACCCCGGCCGATACGCGGATCAGCACGCAATATCATCAGGTGAAGATTGGCGGCGATGCGGCGGCGATTGCCGGACTTTGCAAGCTGCTGATCGAATGGGACGACGACGCGCAACGCGACGGTGAGCCGCGGGTGCTCGACGCGGCTTTCATCGCCGAACATACGCATGGCTTCGAAACCTTCGCTAACGCGATGCGCGCCACTTCATGGGAAGAGATCGAACACCACTCGCAACTCAGCCGCGGCGCGCTCGAAAGCGCGGCACGTGTGTACGCGAAAGCGAATGCCGCGATGGTGCTGTACGGCATGGGCATCACGCAGCATCGCAGCGGCGTGCACAACGTGCAGATGCTGTCGAACCTGCTGCTTCTGCGCGGCAATATCGGCCGGCCGGGCGCGGGCATCTGCCCGATTCGCGGTCACTCGAACGTGCAGGGACAGCGCACGGTCGGCATCACGGAAAAGCCTGAACTCGCGCCGCTCGACAAGCTGAAGGAACTCTACGGCTTCGAGCCGCCGCGCGACAAAGGCATGACCACGGTCGAAGCATGCCGTGGCGTGCTCGACGGCAAGGTCAAAGCCTTCATCGGCCTGGGCGGCAATTTTCAGGTGGCGATTCCCGATCATCATGTGATGGACCCCGCGTGGCAGCGGCTGCGGCTCACGGTGCAGATCGCCACCAAACTCAACCGGAGTCATCTGCTGCACGGCGAGGTCGCGTACCTGCTGCCGTGCCTCGGGCGCATCGAGATCGACCGCCAGGCGAGCGGCGAGCAATGGGTCAGCGTGGAGGACAGCACGGCCTGCGTGCATGGCTCGCACGGACTCGCCGAGCCGGCCGGCGACATGCTGCTGTCGGAACCCGCGATCGTCGCGGGCCTTGCAAAAGCTCTGCTGCCGCGCAATCCGAAGATCGACTGGGATGCGTGGGTGGACGACTACTCGCTGGTGCGCGATGCAATCGAACGCACCTATCCGGATCAGTTCAAGGACTTCAACCAGCGCTTCAGGCAACCAGGCGGGTTTCACCGGCCACTCGCCGCTTGCGAGCGCAAATGGAATACGGCAAGCGGCAAGGCGAATTTCATCGTGCCCGAGACGCTCGACGAAGACGCGGACATGCCGTCGCGAGGTCCAGACGTACTGCGCCTGATGACGGCACGCGGCGACAGTCAGTTCAACACCACCGTGTACGGTCTCGACGACCGCTTTCGCGGCGTGCGTGGCAGCCGCAGCGTACTGCTCATGCATCAGGACGACATGACGCGGCTCGGCTTTTCGGAGGGCGACGCGGTGTGCATCTCCACCGTCTCAGACGACGACGTGACGCGCGAAGTGGACGGCATGCATGTCCACGCGTTCGACATTCCACTGGGCTGCATCATGGGCTACTACCCTGAGTGCAATCGCCTGATTCCGCTCTCGCATCACGCGCAATCGAGTCAGGTGCCGGCGTCGAAGTCGATTCCGGTGCGGCTGCGCAAGTCGGCGGCGAGCGAGGATTTGGCGGCGTGAGAATGCACAAAGGGCGCGCCGGCCTGAACCGGAGCGCCCTTTCTGCGATGCCAAACTGCCTGCAGCCTACGCTGCTTCAGAACTGATGCAACATGCCGACATAAGCACCGGTTTGCGATTCACCCACGAGCGGACTCGTATTGTTGCTCGCATCGCGCGGCGATGCTTCGAGCGAGAAATTCGAGTTGCTGCCATTGCGCACGTAGCCCACGGTGCCGTACAGGAAGGTGCGTTTCGACAGGTTGTAGGTGGTGCCGAGCACATACATCATCGCGTGGCCGGATGGGTCGTGGGCGGCATCGCCCGAGCCGTCGCCGACCTTTATATAGAAGCCGCCCGCCGTCATGGCCCAGCGCGGCAGGAAGTTGTAGGTGGCGCCGAGCCAGTAGTGATCGGCCGAGTCGGCGACGCCGACCGGCGAATCGGGCGCCGAGTAATGCGTGTAGGCGCCCTGAATCTTCACCGCGTCGAAATGCACGTTGACGCCGGCGAAATATTCGCGCGATGCCTGGAAGATGTTGCTGAAGCGGCCGTTGTTGTCACGCAGTTCGTCGTAAATGCCGCGCACGTCGAAGAGCGGCGAGTGGTAGCTCAGCATGATGCCGTCCGAGCGGCCGAACTCGCCGGCCGCGCCGCTGTTGAAAGCGCCCGCCTGATTGCCGAACGCATATTGCGCCTGTACATCGAAACCCCAGAAGACCGGGCTGTGATACTCGACGTTGTTGCTGGTTTGCTGCCAGTTGCGCCCACGCACGAGCGAGGCCGACGAAAACGCCTGCTGCACGAACGGATCGAATTCCCAAACGCCGTCGCTGTCGATAAACAGATTACGGCCAGCCTGCAAGGTGCCCCACTGCTCGCTCTTCAATCCGACGAACGCGCGCCGCGACCAGAGCCGCCCGCCGCTCGTCGTGCCGTTCATGACCTGCAAACCGGTTTCGAGGTTGAAGATCGCGTTGAGCCCGCCGCCCAGATCTTCGTTGCCTTTGAGGCCGAGCATGCTGGTGCCCCAGTCGCCGCCTTCAGCGCTCCAGCGGCTCGAACTGCCGCCCGCGCCATTGTTGATGTGGTTCAGGTATTCCAGACCGGCGTCGAGGCGGCCATACAAGCTCACGCTGGTTTGACCATATGTCAGCGGACTTGCCACGGCGAGCGCCGCCATTAATTTTGTATGTAGTCTCATTGTTTTGCCGTCAAATTTTTGTGTCGCGATGTAGGGCAAAGAGGACTGCGGATGCTTCAAACACGATCCGCGAGAAAGACGTTTGTAAACTACAGCGCTGGGTTCGTCGAACTATAGGCGATACGCGCTCCACGGCCTATTCGTTTGACGCAACAAATATTTGCCCGGCCTAGGCTCGACAAGGCCCGGTTGCCAATGGAATGGGAAGATCGAAAGCCGCTCAAGATAAGATAGTCGCTCATTCGGCCCCAGCCAAATTGCAATGCACGATTCGTTATTGACTATTCAACTTTCGCCATGAACTCGCCCGAACTGACCGAAGACGAAAACCGTGGCCTTTACCAACGCGCAACGGAACACGGCGCCGAATGGTGGCGCGTGAGCGTGGCCGACCGGCCGGAAAATTATCGGCTCGAACATGGCGTCGACAATGGCAGCGGCCCTGGCGCGGTCGATATCGATCTCGTGGTGGACGCGGAAAATCTGCGTGCGAAGCTGAAGAAATGGCGCCGCGAAGGCTTCGCCATCGATACGGACGACGCCGCAAGCGAGCAGTCCGCGGCCGGCCGCGTCGCCTTCATGCCGGAATTGCAGCGCGTCGCGGCGCGAGCTTCCGCGGCGAAATGTAGGCAGTTGGAAGGCGCCGGCGCGACCGTGCGCATCGGTCATGTGGAGGTGCCTTGCGGTTTCGACAATCCGCTCGTGCCACGCCTCAATCCGGCCTATCTGTTCTCCGAGCGCTTTAACGACATCGTCGAGGACATCGTCGAGAACCGCCGCGTGATGCTGATCGGCCACACCGGCGCCGGCAAGACCAGCCTGATCGAACAGGTCGCGGCGCGGTCGCGTCACGGCGTGCTGCGCTCGAACATGAACGGGCAGACCACGGTTGGCGACTTCGTCGGCTTCTGGACCGTCAAGGGCGGCGAGACGCTGTGGGTCGACGGCGTGTTGCCCACGGCCATGCGCGAGGGGCTCTGGCTGATCGTCGATGAAATCGATTTTGCCGAACCGTCGATTCTCGCCGCCCTCACGGCCGTGCTCGAACCGCACGGCCGCCTCGTGCTCAAGGAAAAAGGCAACGAGATCGTTACGCCGCATCCGGCCTTCCGGTTGTTCGCGACAGCCAATGCGGTCGGCGCGATGAGTCAGTTCCGGCATCTGTATCAGGGCGCCAATCTGATGAACGAGGCGTTTCTGGACCGCTGGCGCGTGTATCTGCTCGACTATCTGACGCCCGCCGAAGAAGCCGACGTGCTGATCGCCACCCTCGCCCCGCACATGACGCGCGCACTCGCCACCACGCTCGCCGCGATCGCCGCCGACTGCCGCGCGGCGTTCGCTCGCGAAGATCTCTCGAGCGCGTTCTCGACCCGGCGTCTGCTCGACTGGGCCGAACTGATGCTGCGCACGGGCGACCCCGAACGCGCAGCCGGGCCGGCCATCTACGCGAAGGTGAGCCCGGAAGACGCCGCGTTGATTCGCGGCATCGTTCGCCATCACATCGCGCCGGCTCCTGAAGCGTGAACGCGATGCACGCAACGCGCGACACGCGCGGCTTCGCCTTCGAATCCACGCTCAGCAAGGTGGCCCGCGTGCTGACCGGGCAATACGGCGTGACGGTCGCGTTCAGTCCGGACGGTCCGCGCGTTGAGCCCGGCCGCATTGTGATTCCCGACTATGAGTTCAATGGCGAAGTCGAGCGCGATGTGCTGATCGGCTATCTGGATCTGCTGGTCGCGCGCGCCAAGCATGCGTCGCTCGCGCAACTCGATGCGCTGCCCTCGGGCGTCGCCGCGAATCTCGCGCAGGTGATCGAAGACCGCCGCGTGTGTGGACGGTTGCTCGACGAATATCCGGGCGCGCGCTGGTTCATCGGCAAGCTGCGCGTGCATGCGGCCGAGCGCGTGCGGCAGCGCTGGCCGAAGCTGCACTGGCGCGACCGGCTGGTCTGGCTGGTCGAACGCGCGTTGTGGGATGAACCGCCCACCCGGACCGAAGCGAGCCATTCGCTGCTCGCCGCCTTGCATGCCGCGGAGGATCTGCTGCACGAAGCGCGCGCGAGCCGCTCGACCGCGCAGAGCATCGCGGCGGCGCAGGCGCTCGTGGCGCGCGTGCGCGCGTTGTCGGCGGGTGAGGTGAACAGCATGGCGTTTACGGCGGATCCGGTCGAGGACATCGATACGGAAACGGCCGCTTCGTCATCCGTGCCGCTCGAAGACGACGACACCGTGCTCCCCGATCAGGACAGCGCGAACTCGCCACCGTCCGATCGAAGCGGTGGCGCGCAGGCGGACAACGCGGTCGGCATGGGCCAATCGCTGGCGGACGCGCAGCAACCGTCCGCGCGTTCGGAAGGCGAAGCAGGTAACGTCACTGCGGCTGCATCACAAGCCCGGCTGTCGATTCCGCTCGCCACCGAATTCGACGACATCCGCGATCTCACAGGCCAAGGGGACAGCGCCGCCTGGCGCGAGTTGCGGGCGCAGGCTCGCGCGGACACCGCACCGCTGAAGGAAAAGCTCGAACGCGCGCTGAGCGCCGACGAGCGCACGCGCTGGCGCCGCGAGCAGGAGCGCGGCGAGATCGATCGCACCGCGCTGGCGAAGCTCGCCACCTCGCCCGGTTATCGCACGCCGTTTCGCACGCAGCGGCCCGCCAAAGGACGCGACGTCGCCGTGACGCTGCTGATCGACCGCAGCGGCTCGATGGCCGGCCGCAAGATCGAACTCGCGCGCCAGTGCGCTGCCGCCTTGTGCGATGCGCTGACGCAGCTGTCGTTCGATTGCGAAGTGCTCGGTTATTGCTCGGTCGAATCCGCGCCCATGAAGCAGCTCTACGAGCGGCAACGCGCCGCCGGCGCGGATTTACGACGCTATAACCGCTTCGTCGAACGGCTCGATCTGAAGGTCTATAAGCGCTTCGGCGCGACGGACCTGAGCGGGATCGCCGCGATCGACTGCGGCCACGAGAATCCGGACGGCGAGGCGCTGGCCTGGGCCGCGACGCGGCTTGCCGACCATCAGGCCGAACGGCGCATCCTGATGATGTTCTCCGACGGCTACCCGTCCACCGGCGACGGCGATCCGCAGGTTTTGCGCAGCGATCTGCGCGAACGCGTCGCGGCCATCGGCAAGCGCGGCATCGAGCTGGTGGGCATCGGCGTGCTGACGGACGCGGTCGAGGACTTCTACCCGCACAACGTGGTGGTCAGCCGCCTCGCCGAACTGCCGTCGACGGTGTTCTCCGTGTTGAGCTCGATGCTGCTCACGCGTTGATGGCGGCGCTCACGCGGCTCACAGCGCTCACGCCGACTGCGGCTTGAACGGATACCGTTCGATTTCACCGCCGCGCGCCACCACCGCCGTGCTCTCCGGAATCTCCTGCCACCAGCCCGGCAGGTCGGCGAGCGGTTCGGACAGCACCAGAAACGCATTCGCGCCGGCTGCCTCGATGCGTGGATCGTCGGGATACAACGCGTGCAGTTGCTGAAACGAGCTGCTGTGAAAGAGCGAGCGCGACTGCCCTTCGCTCGAATAGCGCACTGCGACGATCTGCTCGCCGTCGGTGGCGCACACGGTCATGTTCAGCGGTTCGTCCACGCCATGCTTGCGGCCGGTGTCCTCGACGAAGGCCACCATCCGCTCGAGTGCGGTGACCGGCGCCACTTCCAGGCCGAAGGTCAGCGCGAGGAAAAACATCACCTCGGAATCGGTCGAGCCTTCAATGGACGGAAACAGATCGGGGTCGATCGCCACCATCAGATCGCGGCGCACGGACGGATAGTTGCGTATCAGGCCGTTATGCGCGAAGAGCCAGCGGCCATGGCGGAACGGATGACAGTTGGTTTCCTGCGAAGGCGTATCCGTCGCCGCGCGTATGTGCGCGACGAACAGCGGCGCGCGGATCGCCCGCGCCGCTTCGCGCAGATTGCGGTCGCTCCACGCCGGTTGAATGCAGCGGTAGCGAAACGGAATATCGGTCGGCTGGCCGTACCAGCCGATGCCGAAGCCATCGCCGTTGGTCGTGGTCTGGCCGAGCCGCGAATGCAGGCTCTGGTCGATCAGGGAGTGTTTGGCGTTGAACAGCACCGTTTCGAGCTGAATCGGGTTGCCTGTATAAGCGAGCCAGCGGCACATGAGCTTTTCTCCTGTCGACCAGAGTTGGCGCTTTAGCGCCTTACTCTGGTCCCATGCACTTGTTGCGGTCGACCAGAGTTGGCGCTTTAGCGCCTTACTCTGGTCCCATGCACTTGCTGCGGTCGACCAGAGTTGGCGCTTTAGCGCCTTACTCTGGTCCCATGCACTTGCTGCGGTCGACCAGAGTTGGCGCTTTAGCGCCTTACTCTGGTCCCATGCACTTGCTGCGGTCGACCAGAGTTGGCGCTTTAGCGCCCCGGCGCGGTGTGCCGCCGGGTACACGACGTCTACTTCACTACCGGCTGCATCGTCGCGATCGGAATCAGGAATTCGGAGAAGCCGGTCAGCATGATCTGCACGCCGATGCACAGCAGCAGAAAGGAAGATACACGCATCGCGACCTTGGTGCCCTCCACGCCAAGGTACTTCGCGAACACCACCGCGCGGCTATAGATCAGATAAACCGTCACGGCCACCGCCAGCGAGATCACCACCGACGCGATGCTCGAAATCACAAATTCGGAGAGCTTATGCGTGCGGTTCGCGGTCAGCGCGACAGCCGTGGCGATCGAGCCCGGCCCGGTGGTCAGCGGAATGGTGAATGGGAAAAACGCCTTCGACATCGCATTGTCCGCGTCCACCCGCTTGACCGCCGGCTGCTCGGCCGGTTGCGTGTCGGGCGCATTGAGCATCTGCCAGCCGCCCACCGCGACGGCGAGCCCGCCGCCGATGCGCAGCGCCTGCATGGAGATGCCGAAGAAATGCAGGATCGGCGTGCCGATGAAAAACGCCACCAGCAGCACGCACATCACGTTGATGGCGATTTTGCGGGCGAGCGCGGTGCGCTCCTCCGTGGTCAACGAAGCAGTCCGGTCCAGGAAAACGAAAGCAATGCCGATTGGATTGATGATGCTGATCAACCCGGTAAAGCCAAACAGAATGTCCGAGATCAGACTTTCGACCATATGCGTTCCGTGTCGAGCGGCGGCTCGGGTGGCTCCACTGCGCACCCGGCATGCCGCGCCATGTTGATGAAACCGGACTCTCTCCGGTGCTCCAGATGATGCTCGCGCTGCGTGGCGAGATGATATCGCGGCGCGCCAGGGAAACCGTAAAAAAGCCAGCCGCTAGCGCGCCTGCCGCGGCGCGCCTCACTATGCAGCCCGTCTTGCAGCGCAGCAACCGACCCCATAAAGATGCGCCCGCAACTTTCAGAAAGCCTACACTTTTTTGACCTGCTTTACGGGACCAAAGCATCCGGCATACAGTCCCCAGCGAAGCCGCACTTTCAACGAGACGTACTTACCGGTTCGAGGAGTTGCCCCCATGTTGCTTCGTGTACTTGCCGCGCTGCCGTTCATCGGCATTCTGCTCGGTGTTCCGTTTGTGAATCGTGTCGAGCCGCTGATGCTCGGCATGCCGTTCGTGCTGGCCTGGATCGTCATGTGGGTCGTGCTCAGTTCGATCATCATGGCGATCGTCTACCGTCTGGATCCGTCCAACCGTCAGCTCGCCGCCGATGGCGAGGAGGCTAGTTCATGAGCGCACTCATCATCATTGCTGCGATTACGCTGTTTGCGCTCTACCTGGGCGTGCGCGCCAAGCGCGGCCACGACATGAGTCTCGAACAATGGACCGTGGGCGGCCGCAGCTTCGGCACCGCCTTCGTGTTCCTGTTGATGGCCGGTGAAATCTACACGACCTTCACCTTCCTCGGCGGCAGCGGCTTTGCTTATGGCAAGGGCGCGCCGGTCTATTACATCCTGGCGTACGGCACGCTTGCGTACATCCTCTCGTACTGGATGCTGCCGCCAATCTGGCGTTACGCGAAGAATCACCGCCTCGTCTCGCAGCCGCACTTTTTCGCGCGCAAGTATGAAAGCCCGGCGCTCGGCACGCTTGTCGCGCTGGTCGGCGTGGCCGCGCTGATTCCCTACCTCGTGCTGCAACTGAAGGGGCTCGGCATTATCGTCGCAACGGCCTCGTACGGCGCGATTTCGTCGACGGCGGCCGTGTGGATCGGCGCCTGTGTCGTGACGGCCTACGTGATCGTCTCCGGTGTGCGCGGCTCGGCGTGGAATTCGGTGGTGAAGGATCTGCTGATTCTCGCGATCGTGCTGTTCCTCGGCATCTATCTGCCGCTGCACTACTACGGCGGCTTCAGCGACATGTTCCGCGCAATCGACGCCGCGCGCCCCGGCTTCCTGACCTTCCCGGCCAAGGGCTCGAGCGTGACCTGGTTCCAGTCGACCGTGCTGCTGACGGCGCTGGGCTTCTTCATGTGGCCGCATACCTTCGGTTCGATTTTCACCGCGAAAGACGAACGCATTTTCCGTCGCAACGCGATGGTGCTGCCGCTGTATCAGCTGATTCTGCTGTTCGTGTTCTTCGTGGGCTTTGCGGCGACGCTGAAGGTGCCAGGTCTGAAGGGCGGCGACATCGACCTGTCGCTGTTCCGCCTGTCGTTGCAGACCTTCGACCCATGGTTTGTCGGCGTGATCGGTGCGGCCGGCATACTGACCGCGCTGGTGCCGGGCTCGATGATCCTGACGTCCGCGTCGACGCTGCTCGCCAACGACGTGTATCGCGGCATGGTGAGCCGCAAGGCATCGGATGCCACGGTGGCGAAGCTCGCGCGATTCCTCGTGCCGGTCGTGGCGCTTGTCGCGGTCGGTTTCACGCTGCAAGGCGGCGAAACGATCGTTGCGTTGCTGCTGATGGGTTATAGCTTCGTGACCCAGCTTTTTCCGGCGGTGATCTGCAGTCTGCGTCCGCATAACCGCGCGACCAAGCAAGGCGCGTTTTGCGGGATTCTGGCCGGCGTTGCCGTGGTGGCCGTGACGACCACCATGCACTTGAGCATCGGTCAGTTGATGCCGTTCCTGCCCGATGCGTTGAAGGACATCAACATCGGCTTCCTGGCGTTGGCGGTGAATATCATCGTCTTCGCGGCGGTGAGCGCGGTGACGCAGGCGCGGCCGGTCGAGCAGACGCATGCGTCGGTGAATTGAGTTGTAGTTGGGGCAGGTTGTGTTGGCTCGTGATTGAGTCTTCACAGACTGATTAGCTGGATAGTGGGCTCTTTAGTCATTCAAATACGGCACGGGATAACGACCCGTGCCGTTTGCGCTTGTTTTTTCTAAGTTGCCGGCTCGACGCCATCTACGTGAGGATCCAGATGATGCGCTATCGGCGCAACTGGCGAAGCCAACCATCCCGCCGCTTTATCCCTGGATGAAGCTCGCAGGACGATGGATCGAGCAGGCAGGATTCCAAGCAGGGCATCGCGTCAGAATCGCCGTTGAGCATGGACGGTTGACTATTGCCGCTGAATAAATGAAGGGCCGCAATGCGGCCCTTCATTCATACCAAACTCTGAACCCATGCCTCATAAGCAGCACGTTGCTCCGCAACGCTGCAAACTTGCTCGATACTTGCCGAACCAAAAATATCGACCAAATCCTCGCGCTTCGCCGACTTCCCGGAGTGAAGTAGGTAGATTTTTCGACCGCCCCCCATCTGCAAGGCCATTTGTGATGGATAAGCATCCTTGCGAGCGCCATTGCATAGAATAAGATAATTGCTCTGCTCAAGCACACTGCGATAAGCCGACAGCGCATCAAACAAATTGTTGTCAGTAAATGAGAGTTCGCCAAAGCGAGCACTGCGAACCACAATTGTAACGGGCACGCCTTGTGTATATTCAATTTCGCAACATTCTTTTTCACCAACCAAGGATGAAATTTCTACGGAGATATTTGTCATGACTAGTTCCCAACATATACGGGGTTTTTGATAAATGGGCCTATAAAACTACCATTCGGATCAACTTGCCGCGCCCCCATAATGGAAGACGGATGAATCCCGCCGGGAACAGCAATTTCAAGCTCGTGAGGGAACGGACTCTTCGACCCAAGTACTGCGTTCACATCTATCCCCCCAGGTTGACCTTTAATCGTATAGACATATCCTCCACCCTGCATTTCTGCAAACTCTCGAGCTGCGGTCGGGGACTTAGACGTAGATACAAAAATACTTGGTTCGTTTTTTAGGGCGTAATTGTACAAATCAGTATTCTTGCCGAGAGGCTGAAATCCCTCACTGAAAACCACATCCGGTGAGCGGCCATCACCCCGGAAAACAAATCCCGGCTTTCCCGAC
Organism: Paraburkholderia sp. BL9I2N2; assembly: GCF_004339745.1. Taxonomy (GTDB): domain Bacteria; phylum Pseudomonadota; class Gammaproteobacteria; order Burkholderiales; family Burkholderiaceae; genus Paraburkholderia. The sequence continues at coordinate 362,091 of NZ_SMGP01000002.1, forward strand.
GGTTTTCCTGCACCATCACCTTCACATGCGAGCCCCCACGGATCAATCCACGAAACCGGATTGGGCGCATACCGATAAAGATTCAATCCCCCGCAAGCCCAATCGGATCCTGACTGACAAACCGCCCCGTTCCCGGATCATAGTACCGGAACGTGTTGTAATGCAGCCCGGTCTCCTCGTCAGCATACTGGCCGGCGAACCGTAGCGGCTCATCGAAGACCCTGTCATCGCGCCACTCAGCCCCTCTGAATTCCCCAAAGCCAGAGAAGCGGGGCTCCCACACCACATCGCCGCTCGCGCTGGTGACGTCGTACACCTGACCGTTGTCATGCGCATGGTGATGCCAGACCATGCGCCGACCACCGGCACGACACTTTCCGTCAACGCTGACGACAGGCTGATCCACCCGCGCCATCGGCCGGTAGGGCGAATCCGGTGAGTAGACATAGGTGCGCACCGTCTCATCGCGCAGCACCTGCACCATACGCATGCCTTCCCACACAAAGCGCGTCTCGTCGGTGGCCGGGCTGCCATCCGCTGCCATGCGGCGCGTGACCTTGGCCGTTCGTCGACCGATTGCGTCGTAGTGATAGACCGTACTGTGCCCGCCATGCCGACCCTGACCCGAAGCGCGAACCATTCGCCCCTCGTCGTCGTAGACGAAGTCCTGGACCATGCCGTCCTGCACCCGGCGCGTGAGCTGGCCAAAGCCGTCGTAACTGTAGCCGGTCCCCCGGAAACGGCCCAGCAGATCGTCCAGAATCCGGCTGGCCGTCCGGTCGCGCGTCGCGTCAATCAGGTTGTCCGCGGCGTCGTAGATGTAACTTTCGTGCAGCCCCTCCTCGTCGTGACAACCCGTCATCCGACCCATCACGTCGTATGCGTAATTCACGACGCTGCGCCCGTGCCGCCCGCCGCCATGTCGGGTCACTTGATGCAGGTTGCCGGCGAGATCGTACTCATAGGCCGACCCGAGCGGCTCGCTGCCCATCATGCCTTGCCGTCCGGACCGCTCGCTCAGCCGCGACACCGTCCGCCCGCGCGGATCGTAAGCCGTCCGGCATACGCGAGGCCCCTGCGTGCGTTGCACTTCGCGGTGCAGCGCATCGCGTTCGATATCGCTGAGCGTTTCGCCGTCCAGACTGATCTGGTGGACATGCCCCGAGCCATAGTGCAGCGTCGAGATTCTCTGGCCCAGCGGAAGATGGCGTTCGGTCACGTTGCCGAGCGCGTCATGGCGCGACTCCGAACGCTGGCCGTCCGCGGTTTCCGCCACCAACCGGCCTAGCGCATCGTACTCAAAGGTCAGCTCGCTGGCGAGGATACCCAGCGCCATGCCGGCGGCACCCGGCTGCCTGTGAACAGCCGTCACGCGATCGAGCAGGTCATGGCTGTAGCGGGTGACCGAACATCGGCTGTGTTTGGACACCAGTCGCCCGGCCGCATCCCGTTCGAGGCCGATCGACTCCGATTCGCCCTGTCGGCCCGTCATCGTCTGTGCGATCGCTTCGCCATTCAGGTTGTAGTGCAATTCGCGCCACACGCCGTTCAGCCGGACTTCATGGGTCATGCGGCCCATGGCGTCGTAAGCGAAGCTGTAACTCGCCCCGTTCGCGTTGGTCAGCCTGACCAGCTGCCCGCGCGCATCGTAGCGATATTCAAGGCTGCGCCCCAACCGGTCCGTAAAACGGTCTGGTTGCCCGCGCGGGCTGTAGTCCCACCGGGACACGTGCCCCAAAGCATTACTGTGCCGCCTGATCTGCCCGAGCGCGTTGTACTCGAAAGTCTCACGGGTGCCGTCGGCATGAACGACGGTTCCGACCGCTCCGCCCGCGTTCCGTAGCAGTTGAGTCACCTGGCCGAGTGCATCGGTCTGGCGAACCAGCTCGCCCTCGTCATTCCACGCGTAGCGCGTGGTCGAACCGGAGCAGTCCGTGCGGCTCAGGAGCAAACCGTAGCGCTCATCGTAGGTGAACCTGCTCGTGCCGCCGCGTTCGTCGGTGTAACACGTGAGCAGCCCGTGCCGGTCGTGTTCGAACCGCGCGACCTGCCCCAGGGCATCGATCCGCTCAACGGGTAAGCCCTGTTCCGTATGCTTCCATTGCCAGACGCTGCCATCAGGCAGCGTGTCGCTCGCCAATCGCAGCGTTTTCAGGTGATACGTGCTTTGCCAGACCCGTCCCGTGGCGTCCACGGCGTCGGTTACGCGACCCAGTGCGTCGTAACCCAGGCGCTGCACACGCTCATCGGGAGATTCGACGCGCACCAGTTGCTGGTGCCCGTCATACTCGAACTGATAACACGCGCCTAGATAGTCGGTCCATTGCGTCACCAGATGATCCGCGTCGTACTTCCAAACCTGCGTACCCTGGTCTTCGCTGCTGACGCGCGCCTGCCCTGACTCGATGTCATAGGTAAAGGCGTACTGCTCGCCGGAACCGGTGCTGTGTTCAACCACCCGCCACCCGTCTTCGTACTGCGCATATCGATAATCACAGGTGAAGCCGAGCGCGTTCACATGCCGGGTCATCAATCCGTCGGTATACGCGAACTGACGCACCAGTTCGTCGGTCCGGCCACGCACGCGGATCAACTGCCCATTGCCGTCATAGCCGTAACGCACGAGATTGCGCCTCGCACCGTCGATCCGGTCGACACCCGTCAGACGGCCGTCGTGATGCTGCAATTCAAGAATGACATCCGCGTCGCTGCGCACTTCGACGAGCACGCCGTGTTCATCGCGACGGAATTCGATAAAGTGTCCGAACTTGTCCTCGATGCGCTCCAGCACGTGGCGCCCTTTCAGCGGTTCCGCGCTGAATCCGTAAAAGGTATCGTCCAGGCCGTTCAGGATATAGCGGCCGTCCAGCGCATGAGACAGATAGAGTTGCTCAAACGGGTTGTACTGGTACTGACCGGTCGGGAGATCGTCAAAGCCGACTTCACGCCCCTGAAATCCCACGTATTCGAGACCACGGCTACTGCGTTTCAGGTGAATGTCCCAGTTATGCTGCCAGCCACGGCCCAGCATGCCACCCGTGTCAATCGCGCTGGAATACGAGCGCGAACCGAAGAGCGGCAGCAGACCTGGCATGCTGAAATCCAGTTCGTTGGTGAGAACTTTCTGGCCGGTCGGGACGTGAACCGGGTGACCAAACAACCCGGACAGCCCCTCCATGACTTTTGAACCAACGTAGATTCCCGCCACCTGGCCGGCGATGAATTTCAAAGCGCATGGCGCCGTTGCCTTCATGCCGTTCTTCAGCGCGCCACCCAGCCCGCCAGCAACGCCCGCAACCATGAACAGGCCGTTTTTCAGATTAACTGCCCACGGCGGTATTTCGCTGGCAACGGCTATTTCACAAGCCTTGTCGCTGCCAAAAAATACGCTCTTCGATCCCTTTGCAATCGTCGCGCCGCATTGAATCTCGTCACCTTTACGCGCCGCAACGTGCTGATTGATAAAGACGGTGCTGGCACCGCAGGCCACCGGTTCGTGCGGCGTATCCTGGCCGCACATGGCGACGCCTATCTGGGCGGGAACGGCCGCGCGCCCGTTGACGAACACATTGGGCGAACCCGCTGCAATCGTGCCAGTTGGACTGGCGAACATGCTTCCTATTCTGGTGGCGATATCAACAATCTGTTCGGCAATCATGCTAGCCAGAAAGCCCGCAATAAAGCCGACAAGAAATGGGCACGCGAACGTCAGCATTGCCACGGCAAAAAATCAGCGCTGCCCCAAGGATCGCGCCGATCAGGAAGCCAGCCAGGGCTGACGTGTGCTGTATCTCGTCTCCAACACGTGCTGCTTCAAACATGCTCCTCCTCTTGACCCGGGTTCCGAAAACGGGGCGCCTTGCGCGGCGCGACACAGGATTGACCTGCTGAACGGCATCGACAGTCGATCAGGCCGGTATGAACGTATCGATCATTCGCCGCCAGATCGCTAACTGAGCTGAAGTGAAGGGAACCGTGTTGGTCGCGGTGAAGATAAGCGCCTTGCCATTGGCGAGGAGAATCGCGCATTGCCGCTGATAAACAGACTTGCCATTGCTGTTGTAACGGGTCTCAATCTCGATGCCGTCTGCGTCGCAACCGGCAAGCACGACTGTCTCGCGCGACTTGATAGACAAGCCCTTGATCTTCCGTTTCAGCAAGCCGATCTGGCGGTCGACATATTCATCAAGGGTTTCATCGTGCCGGGCGGTGTCACGCGCCACCTGAAGATTGGAAAGACCGTCCGTCAGCGGTTCCTGTACAAAGATATTGACCGTTCGGTCGGTGTAGCCAGCAGGCAGGGTGATGCTGCCTTCATCCATCGCGTATTGCACTGTCATCGTCTGTTCGGGAGGCGGGTTGGAAGTTAGCAGTTAAGATTTATCTTGCTGCCTTTCATATTCGTCTCGCCCGTGGATTTGCTGTCGATCGTCTTTGAGATCAGACTGAGCAGCTCCGGGGTCAGGACGACGGTCGTCCCCTCGACAACCAGTTTGATCTGCGTTTTCGCGGAGATCGTCACCGTGCCTTTCTCAGACGTCACGCTGATATCCCCCTCCGTCGAGGTCTGAGAGATGTCATGCTTGATGGTCTCCGTGTGCTGTCCGTTGACGGTCTGTGTCCGGTCGCCCTTCACGGTTGTCACTTCCTGTCCTTTGACGATCTTCGTCCGGTCCGCACCGACCACATGCGTCTCGTTATTCTTGATGGTGCTGTTCATGTCCTTCTCGGCCTGCAACATGAACTCTTCCGAACCCTGCGTATCGTCAAAGCGAATACCGCTGTAATTCGATTTGCCACCCTTCATCGAGCGGCTGATGATCCCGCTTTGTGTCGCACTGCCCGGCAGCGTCCACGGCGGCATGGAAGCCGCATTAAAAACCCGCCCCGTCACGATCGGCCGGTCAGGATCGCCATTCTCGAAATCGACGATCACTTCCTGACCCACGCGCGGTATGTTCACTCCGCCGAAGCTGCTCCCGGCCCACGGGTACGACACGCGCACCCAGCACGATGAGTTCTGGTCGTTCACGGGCGAACGGTCCCAGTGAAACTTGAGCTTCACCCTGCCGTACTTGTCAGTCCAGATTTCCTGCCCGGGAGGTCCTGTCACGATCGCCGTCTGCGGACCCGTCGTACGCGGCTTGTCCACCGTGCGCGGCGCGCGGAACATCGTGGTCGCCGGCTGCACCTCGAACGTCGTGTTGATGCTGTGTTGGCCCGCGCCGGTTTGATCGCCGGTTTCTTCCGCTATCACCTTCGCGCGGATCACGAGGTATTCGCGGTTCGCCGCCTGCTGGGGGTAGCCCGCGAGCGTAAAGGTCGTGCCGCACACCACGTTGCGCAGATGGCCCTTGCCCGTAGCACGCTCGCCTTGGGCGCGGATTTCTTCCATGCGTACCCGTGCGAACCGTGCGCCTTGCATCGGGTCGGCATAGTCGCCCGGCCACTCATAAACCGTCAGCTGGTTATGCGAAGTGTCCCGCGGCAGCGCATTTTCCACCGCCAGCTTCGCACCCGGCTGCGTGAAGTCGAAATCGTCGGTGGTCCAGATGCCCGACTGGATGCTTTCGGTCGTATCGAAGTGTTCGACGTGCTCGCGATCGACCTTGTGCCCCGGTGGGTAGTACCACAGCGTCTGATACGCGACGCTCTCCACGGGTTTGTGCGCACCGAGATTGTCGACGAGCACCATCCGGTGCACCTCCCTGGAGTGCTCGTAAAACCAGTAGATGCCGTGTTCAGTCATCAGGCGCTGAATAAAGGCGAAGTCCGACTCACCGTACTGGACCTGATAGACCAGCTTCGAATACTTGCCGCCCAGACGCTTGACATAGCCGTAGAGATAATTCGCCTTGAGCACCTCGTCAATGATCTCGACTACCGTCTTATTCTGGAAAATCCGGTAATCGGTGCGCCGCTCGGCAAGCACGATCCACGGCTGCAGTTTCAACCGGTAGAGGTACTGGCGGTTCAACTGACTCACCAGACTCGCCGCCGTAACAATGCCGCTAATCTCACGTATCCCGGCACCGAGATTCGCAGCGCCGCCGCCGGCGACGCCCGGCACGAATGTTCCCATGCCATCGAGCTGGATGGTGACAGTCAGCTCCTTGCCAATCATCGCCTTCAGGTCGAAGTTGGCAGCCGTGCTGTCCGGCAGCAGCGGATCGACCGGCGTGACGAGGCTCAGCTCGTATTCATAGATTGTCGACAGGGCTTCTTCGCCCACGATAGCGCGTAGCTGCAATGCCGGCTCGCCATCGGGCAACGTCGGCAGCGCCGCCCCGCTGACCGTCAGCGTACGTGGCGTCACAAAGTTCAGCATATGCAGCTTCCTTGCCGTGCGACCGGCTCGCCACAGGCTGCGTCAGACACGTCGCCCTTGCCGCACGTCATGACGCGCCTTGTCATCAATCCTTGCATTTTTGTAGCCATCCTAATTATTTTGATTCAAATCAAGACACTGCTTCTCACTGCCTATCCCTGAATTGCACGATTGTTCAGGTCACCCCACGCGTGCCCATGCGCACCGGCCACCCCGCGACGCGGCCGCGCTGCACCGAATGCAGTTCGGTTTGAGTAAACGAATGGCCCGATACGTGTCGCGCCAGATAGTGTTCAAGGATCAGGCCGAACAGATATGGGCTGACGCCACCCAGACCGGACTCGTCAACGGTCAGCGTGCACTCGATGCCGCGCCCGAACACGAGATCGTTGGACGGCGGAAGCTTGCGTGTCACCGGCCGGCTCACAACTGTCACCAGACTCCCGATCTGCTGCCGGTAAGCCGTGTCGTCCGCGGCGAGGAACAGTCGCAGCAGATCACGCAGGCCCGCGCCCGACGCCTCGTCAGGTTGTGCTCCCAACGTGAGGTAGTTGAAGTTCAGTTGGCGGATCAGCGACCAGGCCGCCTCACGCTCTGCATAGGGTGCGCGAGGGACACTGGGCGCGCGGATCAGGCCCACGTGCTGAACCGGTGAGGATTGCACCAGCGTGAGATCGCTAACGCCGTTGCACGGGATCAGGTTGGGCAGGTCACGGTTGGTTAGCCACGCGTCAATCGAGAGGTAACGCATGCGCTGTTCATAGGGCCGCTCGTCCTGGCCCACTAGTGAAACGAAAGCCTCCGTGCCGATGTACGGCGTGCGCGTCCCGTAACGGCGCAACGAGTCTGACGTCTGCTGGCGCTCGCGACGCAGCGTAAAAAACTGCCTGTGATTGCCCTCGTCGTTGGTCAGCGCCTGATACAGCGGACGGAACTCAAGGGGCTCCGATGTCTCGCGGACCTGACCATACAATGTCGCGACAGAGAACACTTCATAGTCCTGCGGCGCGAGCTGGTCAGGCACCAGTTGGAATTCAGCGCCTGTGTCGTGCACTTCCACCGGATCGGATCTGTTCCTGAACAGGTTGACGACCGGCGTGCAGAACAGCGCAAATTGCGAGGCATCCACCTGCTCCGCCAACGCACCGGGTGAGCGCTCCAGCAGCACGACAATTTCCGCTTCGCATCCGCGCACCTGGCGCAGGCCTGCATGGAGGCCGGTCAGTGTAAAAAAGTAGAAACGCGACGGGCATGCCGCAAACTCGTGCAGCAGGTTGTGTCCGTGAAACTTCGGCGCAACGAGTGGCAACAGCCCTTGTCCGGCATCAAGCCCCTCATGAACCACCGCCTTGTCGCTCACCGCGTGAAAGAGACCACCGGGCGTGCCGAACTGTCCTGGCTCGCCGATGATCGATGCGAGTCCAGCTGCGTGCAGCAGTTCGAACAGGTGTGACGCAGTCCGCTCGTCGCCCGCCAGATAAACCGGCAGGCGGTTCAGCCCCTGGAGGCGGGCGATCGGTATGGAATTCGTGGTGCGCAGGCGCAGCCGTAGAGCGCCCCGAACCTCGGCGCCGTGGCGCACGTAACGATCGAGCGAGGGAATGTCTGGCGGGATGCCGGTCAGCCGCGCGCCGGTGATCTCAAGCGGATACAGCGTCACGTCCTGGCTGCTGCGGAACTGGCAGGGCGTATTCTCGCCATCGAGCACACCACTGATGAACGACGCACCGCGTGCGATGTGCAAACCTTCGGCAAGATTGCCTTCGTCACTGCCCGGAAACAGTCGGGCAACCGCCATGGATGGCGTGGGTGCAGCGTAGTTCGGATAGACGACTTCGAGCAGCCGTTCCGTGAGGCGCGGAAATTCAGCATCGAGCCGCAACTGCATGCGTGCGGACATGAAACAGAACGATTCGATCAGCCGCTCGACGTATGGGTCGCCAATCTCACCCGCCTGCATGCCCAGGCGCCGGGCGATCTTGGGATGGGCCTGTGCGAATTCGCCCGCCAGCTCACGCATGTAGAGCAGTTCACTCGTGTAGTACTCCAGCAGTCGCGGGTCCACTTTGGCTCCGTTTCATCAAGTCCGGGGGCAGGTACGCACGAGCGTTTCGCCGTGACACATTCCGTGGTCACGCCAGGCGGCACGGTTGGATATGGGCGACAAGCCGGCTTGGCTCTTAAGTCTCTCGCCGCTGCGATCGGCGATCTCGTCCAGAATCTTTGCCCGTCTTTTGTCGCTGTTCATTCCGCCTTTCCGTTCAAAACCCTCGCCCAGTGGCCTCATGGATATGGCCATCCTGGTCACCTTTCCAGACCCACGTGTGCCCCGAGACAGAACAACAAGGCTAACCGATATTCATCTGATGAATTGTCAAGATGTGCAACGATGAAGCGACGCCAAGCGACGCATCCGATGCTTAACCGTGGAATGTCAAATCTACACACGGATGCAAAAACGCTTTCCAGGAGCGACGCGTCAAGACAAAAAAATAGGCCATCCAGGCCAAACAATCGCTCACCCGCACTGCAACACAAACCCTCCTCACTGCCCTTGTAAAACCACGCACCTCAGGCACACCCCTTGCTGAACTGACGCGTCCGCGAATCCCACCGCACTGTGCAAGTGCACAAAACCCGTCCTTGGGGGCCACTTTGCCGCTTAACGTTCTTCTTGTCGCTTCCGAAGCCCTGCCGCTCGCCAAATCCGGCGGCCTCGGCGACATGGTCAGCGCATACGCCGCCGCTCTGCGCGATGCCGGCGTCGATGTCTCGATCCTGATGCCCGCTTATCCGGCCGCGCTCGAACGCGCGGCCGACGTCGCGCCGGTCGCGCGCATGACCGGCCTGCCCGGCGGTGACGCCCGGCTGCTACGCGGCCAGATGCCCGACACCGGCGTGCCGGTGCTGCTTCTGCAGATGGATCACCTGTTCGCGCGCGAAGGCCTCTATCGCGATCCGCAGGGGCGCGACTACCTGGACAATCTCACCCGCTTCGCCTCGCTCGCGGCGGCGGCCGCGCGAGTGGCGCGCGGCGTGCGCAACGTGAAGCGCCCCGACATCGTGCATGCGCACGATTGGCATGCAGGATTGACGCCGCTCTATCTGCGGCTCGCGGGCGTCGCCGCGAAGAGCGTCTTCACGATTCACAACCTGGCGTTCCAGGGCAACCATCCGCTCGCCATGGGCGGCTGGATCGGTGTGCCGCCCGAATTGCTGGCGCCCGCGCTCTCCGATGAACGCAGCATCGAGTTCTATGGTTCGCTGAGCATGATGAAAGCGGGCATCGTCCATTCGGATCGCGTCACGACGGTGAGCCAACGCTACGCGCGCGAGATCCTGACGCCGCACTTCGGCCATGGCATGGAAGGCGTGTTGCAGGCGCAGGCCGGGAAGCTGTCGGGCATCGTCAACGGCATCGATACCGCCGCCTGGAACCCGGCCACCGACAACCAGATCGCGCGCCCCTATTCCGTCGACGACACCGCCGGCAAGCAGGCCTGCAAGCGCGAACTGCAACAGGCCTTCGGTCTGACGCGCGATCCGTTCGCACCGCTGGTCGCCGTCGGCAGCCGCCTGACCGAACAGAAGCTCGCCGATGTCGTCGTGCATACGTTGCCGGCGCTGCTCGAACTGCATCCGCGGCTGCAGTTCGCGATTCTCGGCCAGGGCGAGCACGGTCTCGAACAGGCGCTGCGCGACGTCGCGGCCGCATGGCCGGGACGCGTCGGCGTGCAGATCGGCTACGACGAGCGGCGCGCGCACATGCTGCACGCGGGTGCGGACATTCTGCTGCATGGCAGCCGCTTCGAACCCTGCGGACTCACCCAACTCTATGCGATGCGCTATGGCACGATTCCGGTGGCCTCGCGTGTCGGTGGCCTGGCCGATACGATCGTCGACTATGTGCCGCACGATCCTCGCGGCGAACAGCGAGCGACGGGCTTCCTGTTCGACGGCGAAAGTCCGGACGACGTGATGCACGCGCTCGGCCGTGCATTGGCTGCGTTCGTGCAGCCGTCGTCGTGGCACGTGTTGCAGCGGAATGCGATGAGCCGCGATTTCGGTTGGGATGCGTCGACCAAGAACTATCTCGCGTTGTATGCGGATCTGGTCGATGCACGTCCGGCGGTGCGCGATACGCGGGTTCGCAAGACCCCGGTTCGGGCGCGTACGGCGGCCTCGGCAGGTACGCGCAGGGAAGAGTTCAACGCGGGCGTCGGGGAGATGGCGCGTAGCGCGTGAAGCGCATGAGGCACTCGGGCGTGCTTTGGCGCGCTATGCTATACGGCATTCCAACGTGCCGCGGAGTTGCCCATGCAGCCGCCCGTTCTCCGAGTCGCCCGTCCTACTAACGATCTGCACAAGGTCGCTGATTTCTATACACGGGGATTGGGCTTCGAAGTGCTGGCGAGCTTCGAGAATCACGAAGGCTTCGATGGCATCATCGTCGGACAACGGGGCTGCCCCTGGCACATCGAGTTTACGCACCAGCACGGCGTGACCGTCGAACGGGCGCCGACCACCGAGCACCTTCTCGTGCTGTATCTTCCCGAACGCGATGCATGGAGCGCGGCCGTCGAACGGCTCGAAGCGCTCGGCGTGTCGGCGTGCGAATCGGAGAATCCTTACTGGGACCGTCAAGGCAAAACGTTCGAAGATCCGGATGGGTATCGGATCGTTTTGCAGAATGCGGCTTGGGTATAAACGCGCCGCTGGCCCCGACACCCGCATGCTGACGCGCGATCACGCATGGCGTCATAGCTTCTCGCGCATCCCGTTCCCTCCACCATCCGCTTTGCAGAAAGCTGCTTGACAGCTAACACCGACGTTAGGCAAGCTGCGGCGTGCAGAAGCTTGCACCGCGAGTCCGGTTTCCTGTTGCGCCTGTAGTGCCGCGCTGTTTTGAACGCGCGGTATGAACGAACGATCACGCTGCCGTCGTCCACGGCTCATTCCCGAGGGTCGCAATGCACAGAACACGAACCATCGCTGCCGCGCTACTGGCCATCGTCCTCACCGCCTGCCATACGCCGCCTACCAACGACTTCTCCAAAGCCCCCGTCGCACCCATCAGCGCCAACCGCGCCGACATCCGCTCGATTGCCAAAGACGCGTATATCTACGGCACCCCGATGGTCAATTCGTACGCTGTCATGTATGCGTTTTCGGTGGACACCACCAACCCGCAATACAAAGGCCCGTTCAATTCCATCCTGAACATCTCGCGTGTCTTCACGCCGGACGACACCGCCTTCGTCACGCCCAACTCCGACACGCCCTATTCGTTCGCCGGCCTCGATCTACGCGCAGAACCCGTGGTCATCACGGTCCCGCCGATGGACGCGAAGCGCTACTTCGTGTTCCAGTTGATGGATCTCTATACCTTCAACTTCGCGTATATCGGCAGCCGCACCACGGGCAACAACGGCGGCAAATTCCTGATCGCGGGACCGCGCTGGAACGGCCAGACACCGAACGGCATCACTCAGGTGATCCGCTCCGAGACTGATCTCGTGAACGTGGTCGGACGCACGCAACTGTTCAATCCCGACGACCTCGATAACGTCAAGAAAATTCAGGCGGGCTACAAGGTGCAAACGCTGTCGGCATACTCCGGCAGCACGCCCGCGCCGACCGCGCCGCCGGTGCAGTGGGTCAAGCCGATCGCACCGGCCGCCGCGCGAACATCGCTCGAATTCTTCAATCAACTCGCGTTCGTGTTGCAGTTCGCGCCGGTCAATCCGAGCGAGGCCGGATTGCGCAACCGCCTCGCGCAGATCGGTGTGGTGCCCGGCAAACGGTTCGATGCGAACGCGCTCTCGCCGGAGCAGAAAGCGGCATTTCAGGCCGGCATGCAGGATGGCCAGAAGGCGATCGACGACAAGCGCGCGTCGCTCGGCGGCAAGACCGATACGCTATTCGGCTCGCGCGAGTCTCTGAAGAACGACTACGTGGCGCGCGCCACCGGCACCCAGGTCGGAATCGGCGCGAACTCGCGTGAGGAAGCGCTATATCCGGTGCTCGACAAGGATTCGACCGGACAGCCGCTCGACGGCAGCCAGCGTCGCTATGTGCTGCGCTTTCCGAAAGGACAGTTGCCGCCTGTGAATGCGTTCTGGTCGGTGACCATGTACGCGCTGCCGAGTCAGTTGCTCGTGAAGAATCCGATCGATCGGTATCTGATCAATTCGCCGATGCTGCCGCAACTGAAGAAGGATCGCGATGGCGGTTTGACAATCTACATCCAGGCGAATTCGCCGGGCAAGGCCAGGGAGGCCAACTGGCTGCCGGCGCCGGAAGGACCGTTCATGATCACCATGCGGTTCTACTGGCCGAAACCCGTGCTGCTGGATGGCAAGTGGAAGACGCCGGTGGTCAAGCGGGTGAAGTAGTTGGAATCAAGCGTGCGTGGCGTGAGCCGTGAGTGGCTCACGCTGCTGGGTCGGCCATGTCGCTATCTGGCTCAGCCAGGCCCGTTCGTCACCTTCGTCCATCCATCCGCGCTCCACGCTTCTGAATTCACACCGTGATGAACGAAGAACAGGCCATCGGGATCGTACCGGTTCTTCACGGCAGCCAGCCGCGCATAGTTGCTGCCCCAGTACGCCTGTTGCCAGTCGTCTTCGAAGAAATCGCTTTCGGAAAAGTACGCCCCCGGCACAGCGACGATTTCGCGCAGCGTTCGCGTGGCCTGCTTGATGCGACCAGCGTAACGCCGCCCTTTCTGCTCGTCCGGCTCGTGCCCTTCGATGCCGGGAAAGGCCGGCGGTCCCTCGGCCGCGATGATCGCGAGCGCGAAGGCGTCGAGTACCGCGGGGTTCATCGCCGTATCGCGCGTGGCGTTCAAGGCGTCGTCCGGTGCGCCCGCCAGCCCTTTGTTGAAGTGCAAGTTGACTGTCCACTGCCGCGTGCCTGCGAATAGCGTGTCGGCGAGACGGCCGCGTTGCGCCGCACTCAGCAACGCAGCCGGCAGCCATGTCGAGGTGTAGCCATAAAGATACTGGCCCGCTTCGACGACGTTATCCGCCCAGAACACATTGTCCGCCGGCGCGCCCGGACGGTCGTCCGCGACGAGCACGCCGGGCAGGTGCTGCATGATGAACGCGGCGTCCCAGAAGTGGCGCGCCGCCACGGCAAGAATCTGTGGCGGGCTCGTCTCGCAGCCGTGCTCACGGTTCGCGATCCAGTCGAAAAAAGGTTGCCAGACGCGCGACGCCTCATCGCGGCTCAGTCCCTGGTACAGCATTGAAATGCCCAACGTATTGTCGCCATGAAAGGCGACCGTTTCGCCCCAGTGTTCGTTCATCAGGTTATCGGCATAGAAGGCCATGAACTCGCCGATCAATGCGCGGAACGCCGCGTCGGACGAGGCCTTCACCGTCGCGCGCACGACGCCGACGGTGTCGGGCAATGCGTGCGTGCGCAACGTCAGCCGCGTGACGACGCCGAGACTGCCGCCACCGCCACCCTTCAAGCCCCAGAAGAGGTCCGGGTGCCGGCACGCGTTGGCGATTCGCACCACGCCGTCGGCGGTCACGACTTCGGCTTCCAGCAGACCGGCCGCGGCGGTGCCGAACTTCTTCGAAAAGTTGCCGAAGCCGCCGCCCTGCACGAGACCGGCGACGCCCACCGTCAGACAGCCGCCGCCTTGCACGTAGCGGCCGCCTCGGGTACTCACGGCGTCGTAGACATGGCCCCACAGAGAACCGGCGCCGACCGTCACCGCGGCTTCCGGCTCGACTCGTCCTTCGCAACCCGCCGGCACGAAAGCATCATGCAACGCGATGTCACGCATGGACCTGGTCCAGATCAACAGAGAGTCGGCCGCGTTGGATGTGCCCTGATAGCTGTGGCCGCCGCCCTTCACCACCAGCCGCAGACGATGCCGCCTGGCGAAGTCGACGGTCCTCGCGACGTCCTGCGCGTTGGCCGCCGCCACTACATACACGCTCGGCGCGGATGTCCACGCGTCGAGCCATCCGGCGCTCTGCGTCAGCGCGGGCGTATCGCCGATGTAGTAGGGATTTTTCAAACGCCGGAACAGGTCGAGGCACGCGGCGCTCGTTGGAGATTCCGCGCAGGTTGCCAGCGGCGATTCAACCAGGCTCAAGCGGCCGCCTACAGCCCGGTCGAGGTCCTGCCAGGCGTTCGCCGAAGGCCACGCTGGGTCGCCGGGCCGCACGCGGTGCAGTGTCGGTGTGGTCGTCGCGTCTTTGGAACTTGCTGGCGAAGGCTTTGCGTGTGCCAACGATGCCAGGAACGCATTCAACCATGGCGCGGCCAGCACGCCCTTGAGCAAGGTCCGACGGTCCAGTGCGCACATACGTTGCTTCACCTCCGCAAACATGACCGCGTGCCTGAGTGCCCGCACAGGGCTCGCGCGAGTGCATCGCGCGAATAATCGCGTGCGGGTCGCCGCCTCGATCAGTCGACAAAAAATGAGTGAAGGGATGTTAGTCGCGAAAACGCGAGCGCGCCACTACGAGACTGCGCGTTCCTTCGGCGTTTGCGCATGGGCATCTGTCAGCAACGGCGGTAGACTGTCCGCCGGATCGACACCGGACATCAACCCACTATGCACAGCGATTCCACACCTTACGTGCTTTACTATTCGCCCGGCGCGGCGAGCATGGCCGTTCACTGGATGCTGATAGAACTGGGCATCTCGTTCGAATCCCAGTTGATCGACATAGACGTGGGCCAGCAGCACGACCCGGCGTATCTGCGGCTCAATCCTGCGGGACGGGTGCCGACGCTAATGATCGACGGCGCGCCGCGCCACGAGTCGGCCGCGTTGCTGATGCTGCTGGCCGAGCGGCATCCCGAAGCCGCGCTCGCCCCCGAGCCGAACTCCGTCGATCGCGCCGCGTGGCTCGAAATGATGGTCTATCTCGCCAACACGATTCTGCCCGCCATGCGCGACTGGTTTTATGCGGACTCCGATGGCGACCCCGCCGGCGCCGAAGCGGTTCGCGCGCTCGCATGCCGTCGGATCGACGCAGCGTGGGACAAGCTCGATAGCCATCTCGGCGAAAGCCATGATTATCTGATCGGCGACAAGCTCAGCACGGCCGACTTCATGGCCGTCATGTTGATGCGCTGGACCCGCAATATGCCGCGCCCCGCGCTCGGCTGGCCGAATCTTGCGCGCTATATTCGAAAGCTACGTGCGCTGCCTTCGTTCATCGAATTGAATGCGCGCGAAGGACTGACCGAATGGCGTAACGAGGAAGATTGACCCGCGTCTGAATGTCGTGGCCGCCTCGGCAAGCAGACATCAATTCGGCCGCTTGCCGATGATCACGATGCCGCGTGAAAGCCCGCTCACGCTATCCACCGCCAGCGCCCCCGCGTACAACTGCGCGAGCGGCACCCAGACGGCCGGATATTTGTAGCGCGCCACGTCGAGCAGCAACGCGCTGTCGCTCGCCGAGTCGTAAGCGGCGAGCGGCGACCAGTGTCCGCCGCCCGTCTCGCCGATTTCCACCCGCCTGAAATTCAACAGCACGAAGCGGTCGCTGTGGCCCGTGGTCGCGCGCACGAGGTCGCGAAACTGGCCGAGCGACAGGTCCGCCGCGTGGTATTTCCTGACATCGACCGGAAAGGCATTCAGCGCCGTGCTGAGCTGGTCGAGCGTCATGCCCTCGTGCGAGACCCGCGCGGCGTTGGCCACCTGCGGATCGATGCCGTGAAAGAAATCCTCCTGCGAGAAAAACGGGAAGTCGGGGTACTGCGTCGACTGGGGCCGGCGGATGCCCAATGCGTTGAGCGCC
Organism: Paraburkholderia sp. BL9I2N2; assembly: GCF_004339745.1. Lineage (GTDB taxonomy): Bacteria > Pseudomonadota > Gammaproteobacteria > Burkholderiales > Burkholderiaceae > Paraburkholderia. The sequence goes on from NZ_SMGP01000002.1 coordinate 378,195, forward strand.
ATGACCGAGGTCGCGACGGAGCAATAAGCTTCGTTGCGCTGGGTTTCGAAATACTGCGAGAGGGGCCAGTACGACTGGTTGGACGCGGAGCTCGTCAGCCGTTTCTGGCCGGCCGGCTGCGCCAACGCGACGAGGTTCGGCGGCACCGGCAGCGGGCCGTCCGCCGGGCGTGCAGTAGCTTGTGCGTCGGCGCGGCTGGCGGGCTGAACAGCGGGCTGAATTACGGCAGGCGGAACGGCCACCTGACTGCTGGCCGGCGGCACCGGCGCACACGCGGACAGTGCCGCAGCCACGAAGGCGACGATCCACTCAGGCTGGCTCAAGCGCCCGACGGCGCGCATCAACGAATATCTGGACATGAATCTTTCCGCTGTGGATGAACCCGGAATGACGGCCGCTGTGCCGGTGCATGAAACAGCGCTTACTGGCAAGCCTCGATTTTGTAACACGAAACAAAGTTCAGCGTGCGCGACAGTGCGCGAGCTTCAATCCGCGAAGCGCACTTCTCCCCTACAATGCTGCAGCATTTTTTAACCGACTCTCGCACATCACCGTCGAAGTCAACCCAACGGAAGCGCTGGTCTGAACATGACAATCCAGTCACCCTGCATCGACATTTGCAAACTCGACGGCAAAACCGGCTTCTGCCTCGGCTGCCTGCGTACGCGCGACGAAATTCGCGGTTGGAAGACCATGAGCGATGACGTGCGTCTCGCGGTCATCAATGAACGGCCAGGTCGGGAAGTGATGCTGAGAACGGAAACGCAAGCGCAAGCGATGCAAGCGGTACAAGAGACACAAGAGACACAAACGTCCTGAGCGCTCCGCTCAATCAGCCTGCACCGCAAACGCGTATCCGTTCTTGCCGCCGCGCTTGACGCGATACATCGCGTCGTCCGCCGCGGCGACGAGGCGCTGGTAATCGCTGACGAGATCCGGATAGCTGGCAATGCCGATGCTCGCGCGGACCACGCCGACACCCATCTGCTCGTCGGTATCTACCACACACGCGATGAGCCGCTGAGCAATCTCGGCGAGTTCATACGCCGTCGAATACTCTCGAACCAGCACCGCGAATTCGTCGCCGCCGATGCGCGCGACAACATCCACCTTACGCACCGACTCGCGAAAAGCGTGCGACACCGCAATCAGGAATTCGTCGCCGACGCGGTGGCCGAGCGTGTCGTTGACCTGCTTGAAGCCGTCCAGATCCACATACAGCACGGCGATGTTGCGATCCGTGGGACCGGCTTGCAGATTCGCAGCCGCCTCGTCGAGCGTGGCGAACAGCTTGCGCCGGTTCGGCAAGCCGGTCATGGGATCGTGCAACGCGGCGTACTCGAACTCGTGCGACTCGCCCGCCAGTTGACGATTGCGTTTCGCGTACATGCCGAGCGCGGTGAGCAGCATGCCGAACAGCAGCGCGGCCAGCGCGATCAAGACGTTCGCGACATGGGCAATCCGCAGGCGCACGTCGGCGCCGTCGGCATCGCGCTGGGCGCGCCAATACGGCGGGATCGTGGCAAGCAGCGCATCGGTTCCAGTCAGGCTGGCATCCGGCGTCAATGCCGACGCCGGCACCCGCGGCGCAGCGGACGGACTGGCATTCACCAATGCCGCGAGCGAGTTCAGACGATCGGCGAGTTCGATGCGTGCATGAAGGTAACCCTGTGTTTGCGGTTGACTGTCGCCGGAGTGTAGCTGCCACACGCCGACCATCGCGCGAGCACTTTCCGCGCGCTCCGCCGCTTCGAGCACGAGTCCGGCGTATTCCTGCTTCAACTGATCGGAGAAGATCGTCCTGATCTGCAAGGCGAGATAGAGAAGGCCGACCAGCAGACACAGCAAGGACGCGCTCGCCAGCATGGCGGGAACCCGCCTGAAGCGGCTCATGAAGGCGCCTTTTGAACCGGCACGCCCGGCTCGGCGCCGCTCACGGATGGGAGTAGAGGTCTTGCCGATTTGCGTTGCCATGCTGCCGGTAACTCACACGACGAAAGAAGAGCCCCATGCGGGCGAACAGACTGTTCTTATGCCGCGCGGTCTCGGAGGCGCCGCGGCGCTCCTGCGGCGCGGCCCGGGCATCTTTACCCGGACGCGACGCGGCGAGTTGCTGAGTCGGCGCAGTGGTTGAGCCTGCCGAACGGTGGCCCGAAATAGACGGCGTAGCGGCAGATGCGGGCGTGTCGGGTGCCGCATCCGCCACGACGTCAGGCTGCGCCTTCGATGCCTTGACCTGGCCTGCCCAGGACGCGAACTGCCCGCCCGCTTCCGGATCCGCGCCGGCTGCCGATGCCGCGACCGCCACGCCGCTCGCGGACGTTGCTGGCGACGGTTGCGGCGACTTCGCGAGCACAGCCGCTGCCGGCAACGCCGTCACGCCCGCGCTTTTCGCCATCGCAGCAGCACTCGCCGACGTGCTGTTGCCGAGCGCTCGCCGCGCGCCGGCCATGGCTTCGGCGTACGCCTGCTGATCGTGATTGAACCAGACGCTATACGCCACCGTACCCATCACGCCGATGGCGAGCGCGCTGGCCGCGGCCACGCACATGGCGAGGCGTCCGAACCTCGCGGCGTGGCGGAAAATGACAGACCGCTCGTCTGGCCACCGGCATCCTGGCCATCGAGCACCGATTTGGGCGAGTCCGTATCGTTGTACATCGCAATACTCTCCGGAATCCTTACGTCTGCCCTGCGGGCCGACTTTATTCACACGATTTTGCAGGTCCATGCAAAGCCGTTCGAAGACTGAAACCCGCTCATCGCGCGAACAACCACAACACGGCAATGCTGCGCTTTAAACGTCGTCTTTGCGAGGCAGTTTTGCGCGGAAGAAACAGGTAAAACGTTCCACGCCGCGTGTAGTCGCGCGCGCTATGCGGGAAAGCTTCGCAGGGCAACGGAGCGAGCCGTACAGGGCGTGAGTAGCGGGTATCGCGCAAGTGGCTGCAGGTGGCCGTCAGTCATGCAACAACCACGCCCGAGCACAGCAGGTTTTTCTGTGCTTCGGGGCCGCGTTTTAAACGCAAGTGGCGTTCCTGGTCACCGGCCTGGCGGCGGTAGCGGTTGCCCTAAAAGCGCGCTGTGCGCCGGGCGAATCGCGCAGCGCATAGCAGCATACGTGTTGCTTAATTTATCGCCCCGCCCGGCTGTCCAGAACCGCCGTTTCTCTGGCCGGATCGGCCATACTCCGGCTTGCGCGCTAGCCGTCGATTTCGGCGGCACGCAGCGACGTCTATAAACGCATGGCGTCGAGCGTCGCCGCCATGCCGCCGGGGGGCGCTGCCGATCAAACGTCCCGGCATCAACTCCGTGTTGCGTGCGCCGAAGGCGCCACAGGCAAGACACGCAGCGATGCTGCATGCAATGCGTGAGCGCCCTGGCCGCACTCTATACATTGGTCTCCTACAACGCTCACTGCACGGTAATGGTCTCCTTCATATTCGGGTGGATGCCGCAAAACACCTTGTACACGCCCGGCTTGTCGAACTTGAACTGGTACGTGTCGTTCTGATCGAGTGCCGCGGAGCGAAACATGCCCGCGTCGTTCACGACGGTGTGCGGTTCGCCGTCCAGATTCTTCCAGGTCACGGTCGAACCGGCTTTGACCGTGAGTTCCATAGGCGAGAACATGAAGTTCTTGATGACGACCGCGTTCGGCGTCTCCGCCCGCGCCACGGAGAACCCGGACGATGCCGCGAGCAACGCCGAACTTGCGGCCAATGCCAACCATACGCGGCGAATATTTTTAGTTTGCATAACTGATCTCCTGCGATGAAAAAGTTCTGACTATCAGACGAGCGTCGTGTCGTTGAGCGTGGCTTTCAGCGGATGCCGCGCGATCTTGATGCTGGTCACGCCGAGCATTTTCGGCAGCTGGTCGCTCGCCACCGTCAACGGTCCGGGGCCCGTGCCGTTGCCGGCGGTCGGCTGCGGATAAGCCGTCGAACGCGCCGTGTGGAAGGTGATGTTGCCCTCCACTTTCGACACGATCTGATGAATGTGGCCGTTCAGTACCGTCACCGAACCGAAGCGTTTCAGGTAGCTCATTGCCTGGCCCGCGTCTCCGGTGCCCCAGCCCCACGGCTCGTAGATCGTCCACATCGGCATGTGCGCGAACACGACGATCGGCGTGCTGGACGAGCGCCCTTTCAAATCGTTTTCGAGCCACTCGAGTTGTTCGTCGCCGAGGCCGCCCAGGCCGTTCGGCTTGAAATGCATCACGTTGACCAGGCCGACGAAATGCACGCCCTGATGGTCGAAGCTGTAATAGCCCTTGTTGTCCGAGGCCTTGCCGAAGCGGCTGAAGTATTCGGTTCCGGGGCCGTCCGTCACGTCGTGCTCGCCGGGAACGGTGTGCAGTTCCGTGATGTTCAGGCCGGACATCAACTGGGCCGCGAGATCGAACTCCGCGGGCTTGGACAGATGCGTGATATCGCCGGTATGGATAGTCAGCGCGGGCTTGACCGGCATCGCATTGACGTACTCGATGGTCTGCTTGAGCGTGCCCGCCACGTCCGGATTGGCTTCCTTGTTAAAGCCGATATGCGAGTCGCTGATTTGCAGGAAAAGCGGCACGCCGCCAGTAGCAGCAGATGGTTTCGGGTCGGCGGCGAGTGCCAGTTCCACCGGCGTGAGAATGCCGCCGGCGAGAACGAACACGGTACCCAAGCCACCGAAAGCAAGACACTTCAGTGCGCCGCGCCGCGACGCGTCGAATGATTGATGTGACGACATGTTGACCTCACGATAAAGAGTCGCAGCCGAGCCGTGGATCATCCGGCGGCCCTCGCGAGTCGGTTCGTCAGGCATGACTGAGCCGGCGCCGGTTTTATTCCAGCTTCGATCAATCGGCAGATGAATTGTCTTGGGACGTTGGCGGATCGGCAGAGGGACTCAGGTCGCTGCCGCCGAACGGGCAGCCTGCGTCGAGCGCCTGCATTGTCAAATGCTTCTCCATGCCCGTCAGGCATGCCAGCCAGCTTATAAAGTCTTTTTACTCCGACCGGGAAGCCACTAAATTGCACTCAAGGCAATGATTTGAAGCAGATCGCAACCCGTTTAACCGTACGCCGCCTGCTTCGCTCTCATACCGCAAATACATACCCTCCAGGAGTTGAATATGAGCCACCCCGTCATTCTGATCACCGGCGCACTCACCGGGATCGGCCGCGCCACGGCCCTTGCTTTCGCCGAAACGGGCGCCCGTCTCGTCGTCTCCGGCCGTCGCGAAGCCGAAGGCAAGGCGCTCGAAAAAGAACTGCGCGAACTCGGCGCGGACGCACACTTCATCCTGGCCGACGTGCGCCGCGACGAGGAAGTCGCGAACCTCGTCGACCAGACGGTCGCGCGCTTCGGCCGCATCGACGCCGCCGTGAACAACGCCGGCACCGAAGGCCAACCCGGCGCCATCACCAGCCAGACCGTCGAGAGCTACACCGCGACGTTCGACACCAACGTGCTCGGCACGCTGCTCAGCATGAAGCACGAACTGCGCGTGATGTCGGCGCAAAAGAGCGGCAGCGTGGTGAACGTTTCGTCGACTTACGGTCATGAAGGCGCGGCCTTCGCGTCCGTGTACGCGGGCAGCAAGCATGCGGTGGAAGGCATGACCAAGTCGGCGGCGCTCGAAGTGGCGTCCAACGGCGTGCGGGTCAACGCCGTCGCGCCGGGGCCGACCGACACCGGCATGCTCGACCGCTTCACCGGCACGCCGGAGAACAAGGCCGCGCTCGCCGCGAAAGTGCCGCTCGGCCGTATCGGCAAGCCGGACGACGTGGCGCGCGCCATCGTGTTCCTGGCATCGGATGCGGCGTCGTTCGTCACGGGGCAGATCGTGACCGTCGACGGCGGCAAGACCGCCGGCTGATTGCGGCGCCCCGCTCCACTGCGGCACGTGAAGTGCCATTGAAACAGCGGCCCGCATCGCTGCATCACGATGCGGGCCGCTGAACTACCCAATACCCAACACTGCCGCTTATTGGCCTTGCTGCGCCTGCGGCTTCACTTTGAACTTACCCTGATAGCGGATCGTCGGACGCTGCGATTGCGTCGTCGGCGCCGTCATCAGCAACTGACGCGCAAGCGGTGTGGCCGCCGGACTCAGCGAGCCGATGCTGGTGACGCGCGACGGGTCCGCGAGACCGTTGTTCACCAGCAGCTTCGCCTCGAGTTGCAGACTGGTCAGCAGAACCGGATCCTTCAGCGCGTTACCCTGCGCGAGCAACTGGCTCCACGCGTTGTTGCTGTAGTTGGTCACGTAGTAGTCGAGACCGCTCGGATCGGCGAGCACCGCGGAACAGCCGTTCAGACGCACCTGCGTTTGCGTGTCCTTCATCGCCAGCGTCTTGCGTGAAGTCAGACCGTCGCCGTACGCGAGCGTCAACGGAATGGTCCACTGCGTGCCCGGGTACTGATTCTGGTTCGGGAACGGCGACTGTTTCAGGGTGACCACGGTCTGATTGGTCGTCAGATCGCACTGCGTGTCGAGCGAGATTAGCGGCACGCCTGTTTGCCGCACGAAACTGTCGCCGATCGCCACCATCGGCTGGCCGCTCGCCTTCGCCAGTTCGTCCCACAGACGCTTGGGCGTGACGTTGCCGAACGAATAGTCGGCGAGATACGACTGCAGACCCTTGCGCATCACTTCTTCGCCGAGGTAGTTCTCCAGCATCTTCAGCACGTGACCTCCCTTGTCGTACGTGAAGGCGCTCGCGCTCAGCACGAAGTCGTTCGACGCCCAGCCGTTGAAGTTCGGCTGCACCGGGAACGCGGTGGACTTCAGGTCCGCATTGATCACGGCGTACTTGTTCTTCACGTCGTCGACCCAGCTGAAGCGGTCCGGGAAGAAGCGCACCTTGGTCTTGTTCTCGAAGAACGTCGCGAACGACTCGTTCAGCCAGACGTCGTCCCACCAGTCGAGCGTGACGAGGTCGCCGAACCATTGGTGCGCGGCTTCGTGCGTGAGCACCGTCACACCGTAGTCGGACATGGTCGTGCCGGGCGCCGGCAGAATGTCGTCGGCGAATTCGAGAATCGCGCCCCAGTTCTCCATGCCGCCGAAGTTCAGGTCCTTCTGCTCCTTGAACGCGTCGTTGGCCGCGACGGTGTCGAACTTGGTGAGCGGCAACGGAATGCCGGTGTAGCGGTAGTAGTAATCGAGCGCCTGCTTGGTCTGTTGCATGGCCGGCTTGGCCCAGTCACGCATGCCGGGCGGCGTGAAGATGCGCAGATGCAGCCCTTTTCCGTCGGGCAGCGGGCTCGAAAAGTCGTCTTCGAGAATGTCGAACTGACCGCCGCCGAAGAACAGCAGATACGACGGCATGGGCGGTGTCTTCTCGAACGACACGAGCTTGTAGCCGCTATCCACGTTCACCGCCGGTTTCTCGGCCGCATTCGAGACGACGTTCCAGTTCTGCGGGACTTCCGCACTCACCTCGTAGGTGGGCCGGAAAGCCGGCTCGTCCCAGCCCGGGAACCATTGACGCGCCAGGTTCGATTCGCCTTGCGTGAGGATTGCGCCGCTGGTCGTGCCGTCGGTCGACTTCAGATCGACGCGGAACACCCCTTCGGCCGCGGAGCAGCCCGGATAGGGATCGTCGCCGCAACTACCGCCGGTCTTGGCGACCGGATCGTCATAGGTCTTGAAGTTGATGATGCCGCTCCACTCCATGTGCAGCGAGTAGTTGCCGGCGGCGATCTGCCCGCTCACGGGGCGCAGTTGATAGAAGTCGCCGTCGTCCTGCGGCGTGGCGATCAGCGGGATATTGCCCGGCTGAAGCGTAATCGTGCCGTTGGTGAACTTGACCCGGTGCCCGGCGATCGTGATCGCGTTGACGGCTTTCTGCACCTTGATCTGCACGTCGGCGCGGCCGTCGAACGAAGACAGCGCGGGGTTCGGCCGGAACCATAGCTTGTAGTTGACCGGTGTGACCGTGTCGGGCAACTCGACCGGCGGTACCGTCTTGTTGATCGATGTGTCCGCCACGACCGGCGCGGCGGGCGGGGCCAGCGCCACTTCGGAGGCGGCCGGTGCGGCCGCGGGCGCCTGCCCGGATTTGCTCGTCAAGGACGACGAGCCGTCGCTGCCGCCGCATCCCGCCAGAACCGCAATTCCGGCTAGTGCGAGGCACTGCATCTGCAATCGGAAATTTATACGCATGATTAATCCTCGACTGACAATATCGGCAAAAGAAAGTGCGTTGAGTGCTTATGCTGGTTTTCTCTTTTTTTCAGCGAAAAAGGTCTCCCGCACTAGCACCGAATTGCTAGCGAGAATATAGGGACGTGTTGGCGCCTCAGCACTTGTGGCTGATTTTAGAATTGCGACACACGTTTATTACAATGCTTTCACAACGACAGCTTGGGCCATATTTTCCGGCCTTCATTCGATCGTCCGGCTGACCGGCAAAGCGGCGGCTTACCTGCGTCTCCGGGCAGGTGGATTAAACCGAGGTCAGTTTTTGACGACAGTGCGTAGCCTAGTTTGGCAAACGTTCCCGTGTCAACTTCCTTTCACAATCTTTCTTTGACTTGTGTTTTGCGTATGCAAACCGAATGGCTTCAGTAATGGGACTGAGTTAATCCTCTAGAAATCGCAATATCGTTCTCGACTACGGGAAACTTTATTTTTCTTTGCGCAGTATTGTGCTAAAGCGCAATGGCGCGAGCGAGTAACCGCGAGCGAGGTATTAATTTGAACTAGCTGGAGAGTTCACAAAGCAATTAGCGCGATTACTACGCAAATGATCGGCTAGCCATTCACCGCTGCCACGATTCGTGCGCACATCGCCTTGTCGGGTAATGGGCCAGAACCGGCCCGAACGTTGTCCGCCATGTATTGCGGACGCCCCGTACCTGGAATCACCACCGTCACCGCCGGCTGCGCGAGCACGAACTTCAAAAGAATCTGCGCCCAACTCGTGCAGCCGATTTCCGCAGCCCACGCAGGCAGCGGCGTTTTGCCGACGCGTGCCAGCAGGCCGCCGCCGCCGAAGGGCTGGTTGATCACGACGCCGATGCCCAACTCCGCCGCGAGCGGCAAGATGCGCGACTCGGCGGCGCGGTCGTCGGCTGCGTAGTTGACCTGCACGAAGTCCGGCTTGTCGCTGCGCATGACGGCGGCGACTTCATCGAAAGCACTCGACGTGTAGTGCGTGATGCCGATATAGCGAATCCGGCCGCGCGCTTTCCAGTCGCGCAGCGTGGCGAGTTGCGTGCGCCAGTCGAGCAGGTTGTGAACCTGCATCAGATCGATACGCGGCTGCTGAAAGCGGCGCAGCGATTCTTCCATCTGCGCGATGCCCGCCTCGCGTCCGTCGGTCCAGACCTTGGTGGCGACGAAGGCCTTGTTGTGCGCGTTCAGTTGCGTGAGCAGCGCGCCAGCGACGGCTTCCGACGAGCCGTACATCGGCGATGAATCGATCACCGAACCACCGGCTTCGAACAGGATGCGCAGCACGTCGGCGAGTTGCGCGCGGCCGGCGGGATCGTTGCCGACATCGAAGGTCCGCCAGGTGCCGCAGCCGACCACGGGCAAGCGTTCGCCCGTGGCGGGAATCACGCGTTGCGCCATGCGTGGCAGCGGCGTGCTGGCGGATTCGGTTTGCGACTGAGACGGCGTTGGGGTTTGACCGGCCGCCAATCGCGGCAAAGCGAGCGACGCTGACAAGCCGATTGCGGTGCCGCGTGCCGTGCGCAGAAAACGGCGTCTGCCGGAAAGCCCTACAGCGGTTTTCGACGAAAGTGCCATGACGTGCCCTCGATTCGCGCGCAGTACAGTGACTCCGTACGATACGGCAAATCGGCACAGCACGTTGAAGCCACCCACAGCGCCCTGCTTCGACGATCACACGTCACGCGCCATTAGCGGATAAAGTGCCCGCAAATCGGCATGCTGGCCAGCCGCGCGATCAACGACGATTGTTGTCCGCCATCCGCCGCCGCGAACTGATCCGCAGCCGTCGCGGACCCCGCCGCCGCGCCGATCGCGATGACCGTGATCGCGATCCCGCGCAGCCGCCCGGTGCGGCCGACGAGCGAGCCCGACACGCCGCGCCAACTGGCCAGCAAGGTCATCGATAGTGCAACTATCGCGCAGCACATGGCTCCTCCTCAGGCGTTCGCCGTGGCGCGTTCCTGCCGCGCGGGAAACGGGTCGCGCCATGCGTCGATCGCGTTCAACTGATCGTGCCAGCGCACTAATTCCGGAAACTCTTCAACCGGCATTGCCGCGCTTTTCGCATACGGCAGCGCGATGCCGACCGAGAAATCCGCCACCGACATCTCGTCACCCAGCAGCCACTTGCGCCCCTTCAGATGCTGGTTGAGCACGGCAGCATGCTTGCGGAAAAAACCTTGCGCTTCGGCGACCTTCGCGGGGTCGGGTTCGCCGAGTCCGACCCACGGTTTGATCAGGTACTCGAAGTAAAGCGCGCCGGCATGCCGGAGCAGATGCTGGCTATTCCAGCTGAACCAGCGCACGATTTCGATCTGCTGCTGCGCGCCCCGCGGCCAGAGCGGGGATTCCGCGCGCTGCGCAAGATGGCACAGGATCGCGTCGGCCTCCCAGATGATCTTCTCGCCGTCGACGAGACAAGGCACCTTGCCGTTCGGATTGATCGCCAGATAGTCCGGCCGGGTTTGCTCGCCTTTGCCCAGATCGACAAATGCGTAGTCGATTGGCAAGCCTAAATATTTGGCTAGCGCACAGGATTTTCTGGGAGACAGCGTTTCAGCATAGTAAAGCTTCATGGTCGACCTCGGTATGCGTTGACTTCGGTGGAATGTGCTTCATTCGGCTTCGTTTTCCAGCTCGGCAAGCAGTGCGTCCAGCTTCTCGAATGCACCAGTCCAGCCGCTTTGATGACCATCGCGTGCAGCTTCGTCGAAGAACTGCGCGTGATTGAAATGCAGTTCGGTGCCCTCTTCGATCGGACGAAACCGGATCGTCACCAGCGACCGGCGCTCCGGCAGCGTGACCCACTCCCACGTGAAGACGAGCTTGCGCTCCGCTTCGACCTCCTGGTACTCGCCGCGGCAGTCGTGCGTTTCGCCATCCAGTGTCTGAAACACCACACGAAAGCGGCCGCCCACGCGCGGATCGGCTTCGGCGCTCAGCACCGGCCCGGCGTCCGGTCCCCACCAGCGCGCCATCAACTCGGGCCGCGTCCATGCTGCGTAGACTCTTGCAGGTGGCGCCTTGATGCGCCGCACGATGGTCAGGCTGGGCTTTTCGTTCATTCGTCGTTCCTCTCAACAAAATCGGCGAGCCGGTCGAGACTCGCGGACCAGAAGCGTTCGTAGCGTCGCAACCACGCCATCGCTTCTTCCATCGGGCCGGCAACCAGTTCGACCGAGACGGTTCGGCCACTTTTCGTGCGCGCCACCAGACCCGCGTCGCTCAGCACGTCGAGGTGCTTCATGACGGCGGGCAGTTTGAGCGGCAACGGACGCGCGATTTCCGTGACCGACAGACCAGGCTCACGCTCCAGACGCGCGAGGATGGCCCGCCGCGTGGGATCCACGAGGGCGGAAAACGTACGATCGAGTTGACTGACTGGAGACTTTGCCATATGGTGAACTATAGGCCGTGAGTTCCGGGAGTCAAGGTTTTTTGCGGCCGACTCCGCGAACCCGTAGGCCGGTTTGCACTGTCCGACATCAACGCGCCGCGGCTATCATTCCAACGATTCGCGAGTAGGTCTTCGCTCAGCTTCCAGAGGACAGCACCGTATGGACCTTCTTCAAGGCATGGCAGTGTTCAAGCGCGTCGTCGACGCGTCCAGTTTCACGAAAGCGGCCGATTCGCTGGAAATGCCACGCGCCTCCGTGTCGACGGTCGTGCAGAATCTGGAGAGCCACCTGGGCGTGCGGCTGCTGAACCGCACGACGCGCCGCGTGCAGGTCACCGACGACGGCGCGCTCTACTACGAATACTGCGCACGCATTCTCGCCGAGGTCTCCGACGCCGAGTCGGCGTTATCGAGCAAACGCCAGAGTCCGCGCGGCACGGTCCGCGTCGACACGTCCGCCACATTCGCGGCTCACGTGCTGGTTCCGGTGATGCGCGATTTCAACGCGCGCTATCCCGACATCACGGTGAAGCTGGGATTGGCGGACCGCAACGTGGATCTCGTGCAGGAAGGCGTGGATTGCGTGATCCGCATCGGCGTGCTCGACGATTCGAACCTCGTGGCACGCTCGCTCGGCAGCGTGCGCATGACGATTTGCGCCGCGCCCGCCTATCTCGAGCAGATGGGCGAGCCCGCCACGCCCGACGATCTCGACCGGCATCACGCCGTGAATTATTTTTCCGCGCGCACGGGGCGCGTCTATCCGATGGAGTTCGAAGCGGACGGCATCCTCATCAAAAGACCGATCGAGGGCAAACTCGCGGTCAACGAAGGCCTGGTCTATGTTGCGTCGGCAGTGGAAGGCTTGGGCCTGATCCAGACGCCGCGCTTCATGGTGGCGAAGGCGCTCGAATCCGGCGCGCTGCGTGAGATTTTGCGCGACTGCCATTGCGCGCCGTTGCCGCTCTCGATTCTTTATCCGCACCGTCGTTTGAGCATGTCCGTGCGGGTGTTCAGCGAGTGGGTGCACGAACTGGTACAGCAGAATCCGGACTTCAGCGATTAGCGACTTGAAAACCGCCACAGCCGCTATGTCAACCCGCGACGCTGCAATTCGTCCGACAAAGCGGCGACGCTGACGAACAGGTGCCCTTGCAGTCCCGCATCGACCGCGCCGTTCACGTTGGCCGCCGTATCGTCGACGAAAAGCGTTTGGGCTGCGGGCACGCCGAGTTGCTCCAGACAGCGAAGATAGGTTTGCGCCGCCGGTTTCGCGGCACCAAACGCCGCCGACGAGTAAACGTGCGTGCCGAACAGCCGCGCGACAGGCGGATTCAGATAAGCGATGTGTTCGGTCAACAAGCGGCAATTGTTCGTCAGCACCGCGATACGGTGCCGCTCGGCGACTTTGGCGGCAAGCGCGAGCGCTTCCTGGTTCGGAGTAATCGACGCGTGGCGCGCAGCCAGCCAGTCGTCGCGGCTGACCGGGTAGTTCAGTAGCATGCCCAACTCGCGCAGATACTCGTCATCGCTGATCTGGCCTGCGTCCGCACGCGCTTCGAGGCCCGATCCCCAGATCGCGTGACGCACGATGTCTGGCGAGCACCCCGCGGTGGCCGCCAGATGATCGACCCGTGCGGCGCGGTCGTAATGGGTCAGAACACCTTCCATGTCGAACAGAACCAGCGTGATGGATGCGGTCATGCTGTCGGCCTCGCGTCGAAAGCTTTCAGAAACGAAGCAACCGCGCGGCGCGATGACGCCGAACGGTTGCCTGTTTCCATTGTGCCTCGACAAAACCGCGACTGCCGGCAACAGCCGGCGTCACGGTTTTTTTCTCAGACCTCAGCCAAGCGGTGAAATATGGCTTGCTTCCAGACCTGCCATCATGCGCCGCTGCCGCCCACCGTCTTGACGCTTTTCCATTGGCCTTGCTCGACCTGGAATAAGGTGTACGGCGGCTTGATCAGATCGCCGTACGGATCGAAGGTGATATTGCCGGTGACGCCCGTGACCGTGACCTTGGCGAGACTGTCGACGATCTTCGCGCGATCGAGCGAGTCGGCGGCGTGAATCGCTTTCAGCATGGCGAGCGCGGCGTCATAGGAAAACGGCGCGTACAGTTCGACATCCTGATTGAAGCGCGCCTTGTAGCGCTTGCCGAACGCCTGCGCGGCAGGCAGCTTGTCGAGCGCCGGGCCCGGCTCGAGATCCTGCGTCCCGTTGCCCGCCGTGCCGGCGATCTGCAGGAACGCGTTGCTCTTCAGCGCACCAGCACCGAACAGCTGCGCGGACATGCCAAGCGACCGCATTTGCTTGACCAGCATCGCGCCTTGCTCATCCAGCCCGCCGAAGAAAATCAGGTCGACGTTCTTGCTCTTGAGCGTGGTCAGAATGGCGCGAAAATCGATCGCTTTGTCGTTGGTGAATTCCCGATCGACGATGTTGCCATTCGCTTCCTTGACGCCCTTCTCGAACGCATCGGCCAGCCCTTGCCCAAAAGCGGTGCGATCGTCAATGATGGCAATGCGCTTCGCCTTCATCTGCTCCACCACGAAATGCCCCGCCACGACGCCGCCTATGCCGTCGTGGCCCATCGTACGAAACACGTTCTTGAAGCCTTGCTTGGTCAATTGCGGATTGGTCGAGCCCGGCGTGATCATCGCCACGTTCGCCTGGTGATACACCGTCGACGCCGGAATGCTGCAGCCCGAGTTGTAATGGCCGATCACGCCGACCACGCCGTCGTCGACCAGCTTCTGCGCGACCTGAATCGCCACGCGCGGATCGGCCTGATCGTCCTGCACGTCGAGCACGAACTTGACCGGCTTGCCGCCGATCACCGGGTTCTTCGCGTTCTCTTCATCGAGCGCCAGCTGCGCGCCGTACTGCAAGTCCTTGCCGACGCGGGCAACCGGCCCCGTCAACGGTCCGACGAAACCGATCTTGACGATCTGGGGGTCGGCGGCCCACGAAAACGGCATATACGTGGCGAGTGCACAGACAGTGGCACTCAACAGCCAATAGCGGCGATTCATGATGCGCTCCTTGCGAGATGTGACGTCGCGCGTGTGTGTGCAGGTGGGCCGATCCGATGCGCGACGCGTCGAAACCGCTCTGCGATGCTTGCTGTAAAGCCTGAATAAAACGACTCCGAACCTGTCCTCTGCTGCAATCAAAAGCGCGTGGCCGCGTAGGGCGCGAGATCGAGCGGCGGCGCACGCCGCGCGATCAGATCGGCGACGATGCGTCCGCTCACGCCCGCCAGCGTCAAACCCAGATGCTGATGGCCGAATGCGTAGATCACGCGCTCGCTCGCGCGTGAGCGTGCGAGCACCGGCACGCCGTCGGGCAATGTGGGGCGAAAGCCGAGCCAGTTGCTATCCGGTGTGTCGAGTGCGGGCAACGCCCGTTTCGATGAAAACGTCAGCAGGTCGAGCAGCGAGCGGTTGCGCGTGTCGCCAAAGCCGGCGAGTTCGACCGTGCCCGCCACGCGCAAGCCGTCGCTCATCGGCGTCATGTAGAAACCGCGCTCGGCCCAGCCGACCGGCCGCGACACCAGGTGCTGCGCGCCGGGAAAGCGCACGTGATAGCCGCGCTCCGTGTCGAGCGGAACCGGGTCGCCGCACTGGCTGGCGAAATGGGCCGAACGCGCGCCGGTCGCCACCACCACGTGATCGAAACGCCGCGCCACACCGCCCACGCTCAGGCTCGGGCCATCCGCGCCGGGTTGCACCGCATCGACAGTCGAGCGTTCGAGCTTCAGCCCCTGCGCGGCGAGTTGCTCGTAAAGCGTCTGCAGAAAGCCTTGCGGGTCGGAAAAGTGCCAGCTATTGCTGAACAGCACGCCGCGCTCGAAGATCGGCGCCAGTCCCGGTTCAAGCGCGCGAATAGCGGCGCCGTCGAGCACATCGAAAGCCACGCCCAGTTTTTTCCGCAGATCGAGCGCGGGACGCGCGGCATCGAACGAAGCCGCGTTCGAATACAGATAGAGACACTCGCGCGGCCGGACGAAACGTGCCAGCTCCGCATTGGCAAGCAGCGGCGCGTAGCCGTCCTGCGCGCAATCCAGCAGCGCGGCGAGCGCACCCGCGCTCGTTTCGTAGCGGCGCGGCAGGGAGCTCATCATGAAGCGCACGAGCCACGGCGCGAGATGCGGCAAATATCCCCAACGCAATCTGAACGGACTTTGGTTCGACAGCAGAAAACGCGGTAAGTCTCGAAACACGGTCGGGTTGTTGACCGGAATGCACGCATAGTGCGCGAAGGTGCCGGCATTGCCGAACGACGCGCCCTGCCCCACGCCTGCCGGATCGAACAGCGTGACCCGATGGCCGTCGCGCATCAAAGACGCAGCGCTCGCGAGGCCGATGAATCCCGCACCGATGATGGCAATCTCCGACATCATTTGCGCCCTTCAAATGCTTCCTGGCCGATCTGCGACCGATAGCCCGTCGCGGTGCCGCCGCTCTGCTGGCGTTTCGCTACCAGCATATAAGCCGCCGACGCCACCGCGAGACTCGCCGCGCTCGCCATCAATTGCGGGCGCAGCGACGGATCGGAGCCCATCGCGACGAGCACGCCGACGATCGCCGCCACCACCGCATACGAGAGCCCCGGAAACAGCCACATTTTCAGCGTGAGCCGTTGCGGCTCGGTGGCCTCGATGCGGCGGCGGATGCGGATTTGCGCAAGCGCCGTCGCGAGATAGACGAACAGCATCACGGCGCCCGACGCGTTCACGAGGAACAGGAACACGCCCTGCGGCGACACAATGGCCGCCACGATCGCCACATAGCCGACGACACTGCTCAGCAGCACGGCGAGGCGCGGCACTTTGTGCGGGGTCAACTTCAGCAGCGACTTCGGCGCGTCGCCGCGTTCGGCGAGCCGGAACAGAATCCGCGACGACACATACAAGCCCGAATTCAGCGCCGAGAGCACGGCAACCAGCACGATGGCGTTCATGATGTCCGCCGAGCCGGGAATCCGCATCGTTTCGAGCGCGGCGACGAACGGCGAGTGTCCGGTGACGATGCTGCCCCACGGTACGATGCATGCGATGAGGAACATCGACCCGACATAGAACGTGATGACTCGCAGAATCACCGAGCGCGTCATGGCCGCAACGCTTTTGGCCGGATCATCCGATTCGGCGGCGGCGATGGTGGCGATCTCCGCGCCGCCCACCGCGAAAATCACTGTCGGCACGGCCGCGAAAATCGACATGGCGCCAAACGGCATGAAGCCGCGATTGCTGCTCAGGTTCGCCACGGCGCTGCCGGTATGGCCGAAGCCGAACACATAGGCCGCGCCGATGGCGATAAAGACGATGATCGCCGCGACCTTGATCGATGCGAACCAGAACTCGAATTCGCCATACGATTTCACCGACAGCAGATTGATCAACGTCATCACCGAGAGCAGCACGAGGCCGATCATCCACACCGGTGCGGGAATCCACCGCTGCAGGATCGCCGCGCCCGCCACGGCCTCGACCGCGACGACGATCACCCAGAAGTACCAGTACAGCCAGCCGCTGGTGAAACCCGCCCAATTGCCGAGGCCGATGCGCGCGTATTCGGTGAACGAGCCGACGCCGGGCACTGCCAGCGCCATTTCGCCGAGCATGCGCATGACCATCAGCACGACGATGCCGGCCACGAGATACGACACGCACGCGGCGGGTCCGACGGTGGCGAGCGTCGCGCTGCTGCCGACGAAAAGGCCCGCGCCGATAATGCCGCCGAGCGCGATCATCGTGACGTGCCGCTGACGCAGCGCGGCGCCGAGTTTCGGCGTGGTGTCGGGTGCGGAGGACTGGGGAAAGCTCATCGGACAACTCCTGCTGACAGATTGCTGGACACAGTCCGGCGACGTCTCCTGATTCACGCCACCAGACAAAACATGACATCTAGAATCACACAATATTTTTTTGTGTGCAATTAAAACGCACATTGTGTGGCCCTGGCACTTTCCCTGGATTGCCGCGGGTCTGCTCTTTGCCAGCGCCCTGCGGCCGCGTGAGTAATCGGTTGAAGGCTTGCAGTCAGGCATGTCTGGTATAGAATCGGCAAACCTCCGCACAATTGCGGACAAAGCCGGTTTTGTATGGAGACACCTGATCTTATGGCTTCTGACAAAGACGCCGCCCGCTCCGCCCTTGGCGCCCCGGAGCAGGCGAAACGCTCCACCTATATCGAGGTGTCCAGTTCGATCGAGAACGAGATTCGCAGCGGTATCTATCCGCCCGGCAGCCGCCTGCCGCCGCAGCGGCAACTCGCCACCGAACTGGGCATCAACGTGTCGACGGTTTCGCGGGCGTACAAGGAGCTGCAGTTGCGCGGGCTGGTGATCGGCAGCAAACGGCGCGGCTCGCTCGTGACCGGCGGCGCGATGCCGAGCGTGGAGCCGGCGCAGGCCATGAGCAACGCGGCGATCGATCTGACCGTCAACCGTCCGGCCACGGGCGAGTTCCTGAACTGCCTCGCTCGCACGCTGGCCGAATTGCCGCGCGATCCGCGCTACCCGCAATTGCAGGAGTACCAGCCGCCGCAAGGGCCCGCGTGGGCACGCGTGGCCGGCGCGCGGTGGATGGCCGCGCCCGGCTTTGTGCCGTCGGCCGATCACGTGGTCGTCACGAGCGGCGCGCAGCATGGCTTGTATGCTGTGCTGAACAGCCTGATCGGCACCGACGGCGTGATTCTCGCCGATCAACTCACTTACTACGGCCTCAAAGCGCTGGCGCCAGTGTTCCAGTTCGAGATCGTCGGTATTCCTAGCGATCGCGACGGGCTGCTGACCGACGAAGTGGAGCGCGCCTGCCGGCGCATGCCGGTGAAGGCGATTTTCACGGTGCCGAATCTGCAGAACCCGACTGTCACGACCATGAGTCTCGAACGCCGCATGGCGCTCGTCGATATTGCACGCCGGCACAGCGTGGCGATCATCGAGGACGACGTGTACGGTCCGCTCGTCTCGCAACGTCTGCCGACGATCGCGAGCCTGTGTCCGGAACTCACCTTCCACCTCGCGGCGACCTCGAAGATCCTCGCCCCCGGCCTGCGGCTCGGCTATCTGCTGAGCCCGCCGGACAGCGCCGCGCTATGCGCGGAAGCCGTCCGCACGACGGCATGGATGCCCGCGCCGATGTCGATGCTGATCGCGTCGATCTGGATCGAGGACGGCACCGCGCGCCACATCATGGACGCGCAGCTCGCCGAGATTCGCGCGCGCCAGGACCTCGCGCGCGAGCTGTTGCCGCAGGAGTTGCTGCAGACCGATCCGGCCTGCATGTTCGTGTGGCTCAAGTTGCCGCCGCCGTGGCGCGCCGACGACTTCGCGGCCAATGCGAAGGCGCGTGGCGTCGTGGTGATGCCGTCGTCGGCGTTTGCGGTGGACCGGTCTGAGATCGAGCACGGGGTGCGGATCAACCTCGCCTGTGCGACCAGCCGCGATCAGCTCGTGAGTGCGCTGCGGCTGTTGACCGGCACGCTCAAGGATCGTCCGCGCGCGCTGTTCGGCACGATATAACGCGCCGCCCAACTGGCCGCCCGACACGGGTCGAAAAAACTTCTTTGCCGAAGGAATAAAGCCGCCACGCCACGCGTTCATTAGGCGCAATGATCATTGGTCTGTCAGAGAGGTGCGGCCATGAAATCTGTGCTTAAGTCATTGGGCATCGTCGTGGGCGGCGCAGCATTGGTGGGTCTTATCGCAGCGTGCGGCGGTTCCGATTCGGTCAATAACCAATCGTTTACGTCGACGGCACTCGTATCGGACGGCGCGGTCGCGGCGGCGCATACGGACCCGAATCTGAAAAACGCGTGGGGCGTTGCGTTCAATCCGAAGGGTTTCGTCTGGGTGGCGGACAACGCCACCTCGCTGGCGACACTCTATGACGGCAACGGCACGCCACAAGCGCTTGTCGTCAGCATTCCGAATGGAGTCAACGGGCCGGCGAATCCGACCGGCATCGTGTTCAACGGCACGACGGACTTCGTCGTGACCCAAGGCGGCAAATCGGGCGTAGGCGCATTCATCTTTGTCGGCGAAGGCGGCACGATTACCGCGTGGGCGCCGGCCGTTGCGCCCACCACCGCCTTCGTCGTATTCGACAGCGGCAGCAGCGCCGCGGTCTACAAGGGCCTTGCGCTGGCCAGCAACGGCGGCGCCAACTTCCTCTACGCCGCCGACTTTCACAACAACAGAGTCGACGTCTTCGACAAGAACTTCGCGAAGGTTTCAACACCGGGCAAGTTTCAGGACACGTCGCTTCCGGCAGCCTTTGCGCCGTTCGGCATTCAGGCAATCGGCGCGAAGCTCTTCGTGACCTACGCGAAACAGGATGCGGAGGCGCACGACAACGTCGACGGCGCCGGCCTCGGCTTCGTCGATGTCTTCGATACCGCGGGCAACCTCCTGCAGCGTTTTGCCTCGGGGGGCGTGCTGAATGCGCCGTGGGGCGTCACGCAGGCGCCGGCCAATTTTGGACGGTTCAGCGGCGACGTGCTGATCGGCAACTTCGGCGACGGCACGATCAACGCCTTCGATCCGGCGAGCGGCCAGTCGCTCGGCGCCATCAATCTGCCCGACAACACTTCGTTCGTGCAGCACGGCCTGTGGGGGATCGCGTTCGGCAATGGACTCAGCAATCAGCCGGTGAACACGCTGTTTTTCGCCGCCGGGCCGAATGACGAAGCGAACGGCGTCTATGGTCGTATCGACGTGAAAATGTGACGAGCGGAGGCGCGGTGGGGCGCTCACCGTAATGCGTATGTGACTGACGCGGCTAGCTCTTCACGCCGCGCAGCGCACACGCGGACAGCATCGCGAGCCGCTCCGCGCTCAGCATCCTCGCGATCCGCTTGACCGCGTGGCGCACGCGCCCACGCAGGTGCGCCACGCGCATGTGGCGCCAGAAACGATCCGGCGCGAAATCGTCGAAACGCGCTTCTCTTTCGAGCAGCGCCTTGCCGCCAGGCAGATGAACGAACGAACAGCAGCGGAACCAGCGCAAGTCGCGATAGTTGTTGCCGGGCCAATGGCGCCCTACCGCCTGATACGCGCCGACTTCGATCAGCACCTGTCCTTCGTCGCTGAGCGCATTGAGCGCGGCCGAGATGAACGCTTCGTCGCCGTGATGGCTCAGGTGCTCGCTTTCGCTGAGATAGCGTGCGTAACTGGCTCGCGCGCGCGGCACCAGACGGCGCAGCGAAGCGGGTGTCGCGAGTAGAAATTCGCCGCCGTACCAACGCGGATTCATCAAGCGCTGGTCCGCAACGATCTCCAGATCCGCGACCACGCGTTCGCTGCCGTAGGCCGGAAACACCTGATCCGAAATATCGAATACGCCGAGGCCGGCTTGCGCGCATCGTTCGATCAGATCGTGATCGAGCGGCAGCAGCGCCACCATATCGGCGTCGAGCAACAACATCATCGTGTCGGCGGGCAAGGTCTCCGCCACCTGGTCCATCAGATCGAGTTTGAAATGCGCGGCGTAGAACGGCGTGTTCTTCGGCAACTCGATCGTTGCGGCGAGAGGCGTCACTGCCGGACGATGCTCGGTCGGCATGCCCGCGAGCCGGCGCGCGACCAGGTCCGGCGCGTTAGTCATGATGGTCAAGGTCGGCATGCCCACGCGCCGCAAGCTGTTATTCAGGCAGATCGCCTGGCTCACATACGAGAGCGGATCGCGACTCGTCGAGTTGGGCCCCGGTTTCGCATCGACATCGACATAAACGAGAGTGCACGGAAAAAGATTCACATTGCTCCTCGGCACGCGTGAGCGACAGATCGCCTTTTGAGCGCTGCCGTTACTGTCGGAGGTGGATCCACATGTTCTTGCCTGGGGCACGGAAGCCCCCACAAGGTGCGCGGCATTTGAAATTGCGACTCGTGCCATCGTGGCGTCACATTCGAGCCGGGCACGCTGATCTGCGGCGATGGAGTCGGATGAACCGGGGCGCAGGCATCAGGTATGGTCTATCGTTTCACGTCCTTGCATTGCCTTTCCGCCAAAACGCAGAGAGACATGACGCGGAGAGTGTCGCAGGTTCATGTGGACCATCGGCATCGCGCAAAAATTGCGGATGCGTTATTGAAGGCAGCGAAGAACTTACTTGTGAGCGATTCCGTCGATGTGCTGACGATTGGCAGACACGTCATTTGCGTACCCGGGCGCTCGCAACTTTACGACAGACGACAGCGTTATTCCGCCGCATCCGGTTCATCTCCGTATCGCATGCCATGTGATGTGAGCAGACGGTAAAGCGTGGTGCGTGAGATGCTGAGTTCGCGCGCGGCATCGCCGGGGCGGCCGCGATGACGCAGCAGTGCGAGTTCGATCGCCTGCCGCTCGGCGGTTTCGCGTGCCTGAGCGAGCGTCATGGGTACGGCCGTGGTATAGCTCGACAGTTCGAGGTCGTCCGCCGTAATGGTGCGTGCCTCCGACATCACGATGGCGCGCCGAACCCGGTTGATCAGTTCCCTCACGTTGCCAGGCCAGTCATAGCGATGCATCGCCGTGATCGCGTCCGGTGCAAAGCCGAAGACGCGGCGGGTCGCGTCCTTGCGGTAACGGTCGAGCGTGTATAGCGCGAGCAATTCGATGTCCTTGCCGCGCGCGCGTAGCGGCGGCTCGTCGATCCTCAGTACGCACAGGCGGTGGTACAGGTCCGCGCGAAAGCGGCCGTCTTCGATCGCCGCTTCCATATCCACATGAGTTGCGGAGATGATGCGTACGTCGACATCGATCGAGCCACTGCCGCCCAAACGATTGATGGTGCTCTCCTGCAGAAACCGCAGCAGGCTCGACTGACTCTCGAACGGCAGATCGCCGATTTCGTCGAGAAACAAAGTGCCGCCGTTCGCCGCTTCGACGCGACCGACCCGGCGTTGATTCGCGCCGGTGAATGCGCCGCGCTCGTAGCCGAACAACTCGGACTGCAACAACTGCGCCGGAATCGCGCCGCAATTGATGGCGACGAACGGTGCGTCACGGCGCGGCGAGCGCGCGTGAATCGCCGCCGCGGTCAGTTCCTTGCCGGTGCCGGATTCGCCGGAGATGAAAACCGGCGCGTTGTTGGTCGCAACTTTGCGGATCGAGCGGTACAGCGTGAACATCGCGTCGCACGTGCCGATCATCTCGCCTTCAGCGGTGGACGTGTCGACAAAGGCCGGCTCGCCGAGCGAAATCATGCCGCAGGCGTGGCCCACGGTGTCGACGATCCGCTCATTCGCAGCGGGGAGCGTCACGTAGTCGAAACAGTAGTCGCGCACCAACCGGCGTGTGCTTGCGTCGTCGAGGTGCGGGGCGGCCGCCATCGCCACCCAGCCGATGTTCGGCATGGCGAGACACGCTTGCAGCGCGGCAAGCTGACCTGGTTCGAACACGCTCGACAGATCGACGAGACCACCGGCCAGCGAGCCGTCATGCGCGATTTGCCGAACCTCGCGCACCGAGCCGATGACCTCGACGTCCCACTCGCGTTCCCGAAAGCTCGCCAGCAATCCCGGCACGGGATCGCGTGTGAGATAGATGACGCGCCGCGTAATGGCCTTCGTTTTCTGCATCGTCTTTTTTGCTTGTCCCTCAGCACCTGCCCTGAATCGTATGGCGAAGAGCGCACGCGCCGCTCGTTGTGCGGGTGATCCGTGCCACCGCCCAATCATACGTGCTGATACGAAGCTGAAAACACCGCCTGACCAAATTTAATGGTTGATCGAGATGACGAACAATGCAATGTCTTGTCTCAGGGCGACACGCGGAATCGCAGACTCGCCGAGCGTCGCGCCATCGACTAGATTCCCGACGCCAAACGTCACGGCAGCGTCGTGGCCGCGTTTAACTAGCGCCGCGGCTGCCGCAGCGGCCGAAAGAACTGGCGAATTTCGGCGGCGAGCAGATCGGGCTTTTCCATCGCAGCAAAATGTCCGCCGGACGGCATGTCGGTCCATTGCAAGACATCAAAGGTTCTTTCGAGCCAACTGCGCGGCGGGTGATTGATCTCCTTCGGGAAGTGCGCGAAGCCGACGGGCGGCGCGACGCGTTGTCCTTCGGCAAAACGCATCGGTTGCAAGCGGTTTTCCCAGTACATCTGGATCGCTGGGCCAATGCACTGCGTGTACCAGTAGAGCGAAATGTTGGTGAGCAGTTCGTCTTTCGAAAACACACGCTCCACGTCGCCTTCGCAATCGCTCCACGCCCGAAATTTCTCGCCGATCCATGCAGCCAGTCCCACCGGCGAATCGTTGAGCGACGCCGCGAGCGTCTGCGGCTTGGTGGTGTGCATGTGCGCATAACCGCCTTCGAGCGCGGCCCACTCGTTCTTCTCCCGCAGGAAATTTTCCTCGGCCGGCGTGAGCGGTTTCTGCGCCGCGCCTATGGCCGGCTCATACGAGCTCGGCAGGAAGTTGAGATGAATGCCGTCCACGGCTTGCGGATGCCGCGCGGCGAGCGCGATCGACACACCGGCGCCGAGGTCGCCGCCTTGCGCGCCGAAGCGCTGATAACCTAGGCCTTGCATCAGCGAGGCCCACAGATCCGCCACCTGGAACGCGGACATGCCGGGCTGCGCGGGCGCCTGCGAAAACGCGAAGCCAGGCAGCGACGGCACGACGACATCGAACGCATCGGCAGGATCGCCACCGGATGCGGCCGGGTCGCACAAGCGGTCGAGCAAAGCGTGGAACTCGAAGAACGATCCGGGCCAGCCATGCGTGATCACGAGCGGATAAGGCGCTGGGCCTACGCCACGCCGATGGACGAAATGCACGCGCTGCCCCTGTACATCGGCGAGAAATTGCGGCTGCTGATTCAAGCCGCGCTCGGCCGCGCGCCAGTCGAAATGTTCGGCCCAATACGACACCAACTCGCGCAGCCACGCGGAATCGGCGCCCTGTTGCCAGGCCGGCGACGGCGTCGCCGGCGCCCAGCGGGTCGCGCGAATACGGCGGCGAAGATCATCGATATCGTGATCGGCAATTGCAATCTGAAACGGTTGTGTCTGCATGGCAACTTGTCCGGTACGGGGTGTTGGTTGACGTGCGCGGCTACCTCTAACGGCAAAGTCCACGCTTAGCTCAGGCAGCGAACAAGCACGAGGCAATCCGCATGGTACACAACAGCGAATTTTCTGTTTCGCGTTCTGGAGACCGCCATGCTTCAAGCGCTCGCTGCGCTGCCCGCTGCGGCGCATCGCATCAAACGATAGCGTCGCTCGCACCCAGATCGGCGACCCGCCGATCGCGATGGCGCTCGCTTCCGAGATCGGCGGCATTCCATGCTTGACCGCCGTGCTCGTCATTTCGACGGTGTATTCGGCGCGGTAGTTGACGCCCGCGCCATAGGTGCGTTGAGTGCCGCGTTGAAGGTCGAGTCGCCGCTTGCGACCGCGCCGCTGCTGTTGGTGCTCGAACCGCCGCCGTTCATCTGCAGGTAGCCTGTCGCGACCGCGACCTTCAGTCCGCCGAACACATACGATGCGCCGACGCCATACGCGCGATTGTCCGCGAAGCTGCCCGCCGCATTCGAGAAGCCATACAGCGCGCCGACCTTGAAGCCGCCGTAATCGACGCTCTGGAACTTGACGGCGTTGTTGATACGCACCGAGTCGTTCAGGTTGTCGTTGTCGTACGGATGCGAGGCGAGCGTGCCGCCGTATTGCGTGCCGTTCAGCGCGAGCGGGCCGAGATAGTCGACCACGCTGTCGTACTGGCGGCCGAGCGTGACCGCGCCGTACTGGTCGTTCGACAGGCCGACGAATGCCTGGCGGCCGAACTCGCGGCTGTTCTGACCCAACTTGCCGGTCGAGAGGTTGAAGCCGTTTTCGACGACGAAGATCGCCTTCAGTCCGCTGCACAGATCTTCCGAACCGCGCAGCGTGCAAAGCAATTGATTCCGGTCGGAAAGGCGCTGTTCTGATTGCATCAAGGCAAGCGAGAGCCGATGACAGGATAATGAGGCTTCCCTTCCCTTACCCACCGAGAGGAGTTTGCCGCGATGTCTGCCTATGAATCCAAAGTGCCGCGCGTACTGTTGACGAACGACGACGGTATCGACGCGCCCGGCCTCGCCGTGCTCGAAGCCGTTGCCGCCGAGCTCGCGCACGAAGTCTGGGTGGTCGCGCCCGAGCACGATCAGAGCGGCACGTCGCACTCGATCAGCCTGCATTCGCCGCTGCGCGTGAGCCGCCAGGGCGAGCGGCGTTTCGGCGTGGCCGGCACGCCCGGCGATTGCGTCGTGATGGGCGTGCGCCACCTGATGCGCGACACGCCGCCCACGCTGATTCTTTCCGGCATCAATCGCGGCGGCAATCTCGGCGTGGAAACGATGTTTTCGGGCACCGTCGGCGCCGCCATGACGGGCCTGCTGCTCGGCTTGCCGTCGTTCGCGTTGAGCCAGACTTTCAGCAACCGCGACAACGTGCGCTGGGACACCGCGCGTGCGCTCGCGCCGGACGTGATCCGCCAGTTGCTCGCCATCGAGCATGCCGCGCCCACCTGTCTGAACATCAACTTTCCCGATGTCGATGCGGCGCTTGCCGGTCCGCTCACGCCGGCCCGCCAGGGCGTTGGACTCGTCGAAGATATCGACGTGTTGCCGCAAGTCGATCCGCGCGGCATGGCCTATCACTGGTTGCGCTTTCAACGCGGCACACGCGCGAACGATCCCGATAGCGAAACAGCCGTGGTGGCTTCGGGGCGCGTGTCAGTCACGCCGCTCGCCTTCGATCGCACCGACGAACCTACCTTCGCGCGGCTCGCGGCTTCGCTGAGTTAAGCCTCTGGTCAGCCTCTGCCGATCGCCAGTTTGCGCAGCCTCACGGACGCGGCGCGCCGGTGAGGCTCGGCGCCCCGCCTGGCCCCGCGGGATCGGGATTGCCGAACGCGGGAAGGCCGCCGGTCTCCCGGGCGCGGGCGAGCTCCGCGCGCACCTGCGAGCGTGTCTTCGGGCCGTCGTCCGTTTTCACGCCCGTGGCGGCGGACGGCGTGGACTGAACCAGCGGCAGTGACGGCAGCGTGGCTTGCGTGGTCAGGTCGGCTTGCGGCTGCGCTGGCACTAACGATGCAGCTGGCGGTTTTTGCTCCCGCTGTTGGACCGGTGGTGCCGGCACGGCAACGGGCGCGCTGCTCGTGCTCTGCATCACCTTGAGCCCGGTCTGAATCGACGCCGGTTGACTTGCCATAGCAGGTCCACCGGTAGCTGGCGTTCTCACGTTCGGCGCGCTATTGCTGTCGAGGCGTGCCACCAGCTTGTCCAACGCCGCCTGACTCTTCGCATAACTCGATGAACGGTTCCTATGCTCGCGGCCCGCAAGGCGGCCCTCACGCGACCGCGCATGTTTCGTCGAAGACATCCGGGCTGGCTTCGCGGCAGGTTGCGGCGTCTTCTCGACTTGCCCCGCGTTCACTGCATGCTGCTCGTTATCCGTGCGCGTCTGCACTTCCTTTTGCAGCGCGCGAACCTGATCGTCATCCTGATGGGCCGAATGGACCGCGTCCAATTGCGCCTGTGCGGCGGCAAGATCGTTGCGTTGCAGGCTATTGTGCGCCGCCTGCAGGCTGCCGGCCATCGCACTGCTCGAATCGCTGCGAGCGGTGACCGGACCGGATATGACCGCACCGCTGATGGTGTCGCCGCGCGTGCGGTAAGCCGGCGTGTCACCGCGCGCCGAGCCGAATTCGTCCGTCGACGTCCAGGGTTTGCTGGCGTGCGAAACATACGCGGCGATTGCAACAGCACTGACGACGAGGCCCGTGAGAACGATCTTCCTGGGTTCGCTATGCATGACGTCTCCCCCTTCCAGCCGTGGTACGTGCGCGTCTGCGGAATCAAGTCACGTACGATGTCGCACGCGAACTGGATGCGCCCATTTTCTATTTATATTCTTCAGGCGTCGAATCGTCCGATTGTGCCTGCCTCGTTGGCCGAAAAAGCCAGCTTCGAGGCACGCTTTCCGTTGGCGACTATTTGGAACTGCGAAGCAGTGCCGGGAGCGCAGCGCGCACGCCTAGACGAGCGGCCCCTCTTCCTGCTTCCCACGCATCGCAACGGCAATCGAACTGCCGACAATCAACGCAATGCCGAGCAGCGACATGGCGCCGATCGTCTCGCCCCATGCCACATAGCCGAACAGTGCCGCCCACACGATGCTCGTGTAGTTGTACGGCGCGAGCGCGCCGGCGTCGGCCTGGCGAAACGCCATGGTCATCAGCAATTGTCCGGCGGTGGCGAAGCCACCCAGCAAGGCCATCACCGCGAGCGCCTGGAGCGAAGGCGTACGCCATGCGAAAAACAGCGACGCGCCGGTGACGATCGTGCCGATCACCGTGAAATACAGCACCGTGGTGCCCGAATCGTCGGAGGCGCGAATGCGCTTGATCTGAATGATCGATAGCGCGCCGAAGAAGGCGCTCGACATCAGCAGGACCGGACCGAGCCAGCTCGAATGCGAGCCGTCGGGGCGCACCACGAACAGCACGCCGACAAAGCCGACTGCCGCGGCCACGGCATCGCGCGGCTTCAGCGCCTCCTTCAGCAACAGCGGCGCGAGCACGATCACCAGCAAAGTTTCCGAGTAGACGATCGCCACCGCTTCGCTAAGCGGCATGTACGGCAAACCGGCGAAGAAGAGACCCGAGGCGCCGAGCAACGTCAGCGCGCGAATGGTCTGCCCGCGCACGTCCATATGCCTGATCCGCTCGACGATCGGCTTGCCGCGCAGGCACACCGCCACGGCGGGCAGCAGGCCAAACAGCATGCGGAAGAACGTCACCTCGTTAGCCGGATAAGCAAGCGCCACGGATTTGGCGAGCGCATCGACCAGCGCGAAACAGAACATCGACACGAGGATCAGCGCAACGCTGCGCAAGGGCGCGGCGCTCGTGCGGACAGCGGTGATGGGCGGCATGGAGTGTCCTGGGAGCGAGCAAAACGACGCTTCGCCCCGGTTTTGCGTGCCGGCTACGCGGCTCGCAATGTTGGAAAAACGGATTATGCCTGCGGCTCCGTGAAGGATCGACGGGCGCGCAAGACATTGACCCGGTCCGCCTCGCATTCGCCTCCGGTTTCCACTTCGCCTAGCGCAATCTTTGCCGTTCAACAATTCGGGGTAAGTACGGATACAGGTCCGTCAAACTAATAATATTATTCATATCTATTTCCATATTCATAAGGCTACGACTCACTGCCTCTGGCCCTATGCAGAATTAATAATAATTATGACCATCAATTAAGCGGGGACATCAGGAGATACAGGTGCGCAATTACCTTGTGCTTGCGGCGCTCGCCATGCTGGGCGCTTGCGGTGGCAATGACGGTTCGCCGAACGCGTCAGCGTCGGCGGACAAGCAGGTGGCCGCAGTCGATTCCTCTGCCGCTTCGGCAGCTTTGGCGGCCTCGGCGGCCGACACGGCCAACGTCGAAAGCGAATTCAAGGCCGCGAAGGCCATTCCGGTCGGCATGAAGACGACGACCCCGCCGCTCGTGATCGCCGACCCCACCCTCAACCTTCCGCCCTACACACCGCCGGCGCCCCCCGCGCCGGTCTCCACTACCACCCTTTCGTTCGGCGACCTCACGAACTACCTCGCGCCGGGATCGACCCAGGGCTGGGCGCCGGGCGCCACCAATTCCACCATCACCATTTCCGCGCCGGCCACCAACGGCACCGGCGCGGGCGACAAAACGGTGGCGCTCGCCAGCACCTACGCGAGCGCGTCGTATGAAGCGGACGTGACGGTCAGCGCGCCGGTCGGCAGCGGCGCCGCGAACGCGGGCTTTATCGTGCGCGTCACGAACCCGACGGCCGGCGGCCCCGACAGCCTGACCGGCTACTTCATCGGCCTCGATACGGGTACGCATTCGTTGGTGGTCGGCCGTCAGAACAACAGTTGGACCAACTTCATCTCGTATCCGGTCAGCACGATCGTCGGCGGCAGCACGCACCATCTGAAGGTCACGACGAGCGGCACGGCCATCACCGTCGACCTCGACCAGCAGCGCGTGATCAGCGTGAACGACGCCACCAACGCCCTGCCCGCCGCCTTCCAGTCGGGCAGCTTCGGGCTGCGGCGCTTCGGCGTCGGCGCGACCTTCAGCAACATCACGATCCGCACGTATCCGACCGTGACATCGCCGAGCTACGATTTCTCGAAGGTGGTCGGCGCGGTCTACACGCCTTCCAACGCGGTGAACGCGATCGACTTCTGGGAGAACTACGATCCGGAGATCGTCAATCGCGAACTGACGTACGCACAGACCTACGGCATGAACACAATCGCGGTCTATCTGCATTACCTGGTGTGGGCGAACGACCGTGTGGCATTCCTGAGCAAGTTCGAGAACCTGCTGAAAATCGCCGCGCGCCACGGCATCAAGGTCTCGCCGATCTTCTACGACGACTGCTGGAACCCGACGCCGCAATTCGGCCCGCAGCCGGCGCCGGTCTGGGGCGTGCACAACAGCCAGTGGGTGCAGTCGCCGGGTACGCCGGTGGAACAGGCGTATTTCCAGCCGACCGCGTCCAATTCCGCCATCACGTATAAGGCGAGTCTCGCGAGCTACATCACCGACTTCGTCGCGCCACACCGCAAGGACCCGCGCATCATCTTCTGGGAAACGATGAACGAACCCGGTTGCAGCGGCAATGGTGCATTGCAGGAAACCCGCGCGGCGCTGATGAACGATGCGCGCATCGCCATCCTGAACGCGGGCGCGACGCAGCCGATCAACGCGCCGCAAGTGCAGGAAGACGAAGGCACGTACTTCTCCGACTTCTATGCGTTCCATCCGTACGGCAACCCGTACACGGGTCCGGTGAACGGCAGCAATGTCAGCGCGCTGAATTCCGAAACGCTGCAGCGCGGCTTCCCCGGCACCACGGGTCAAACCATGCCGGGCATCGTGTCGAACTATGGCGGCACGACGGGGTTCATCGTGTGGGAGCTGATGATCGGCCGCACCAACACGCGCTTCCACTGGGGCCAGGTGCCGGGCGCGCCCGCCACGGTCGAACCGGCTACGCCCTTCCAGGGGACGATCTATCCGGACGGCCATCCGTGGCAGACCTCGGAGACGCAGGCGTTGACAGGTGGCTTCAACGTGAAGCTGCCGGTGCTGCAAGTTGGCTACTACAACGATCCGACGTTCGCGAGCGCGCCCGTCAAGACCTCGGTTACGCCGTTGATCGACTTCGATCTGAACACCGAGCGCGGCACCGATTCGCCTGACGCCTCCGCGGGCATCAACGCGACTCACTACGGCGTGCGCTGGACCGGGGCGATCCAGGCGGCACAGGACGGCCTCTATACGTTCTCGATCGACAGCGACAACGTTGCGCGCCTGTGGATCAACGGCGTGAAGATCATCGACAAGAAGACCTCGACGCAATCCACCGTAAGCGGCAAGACCTGGCTCGCCGCGAAGCAGCGCGCGTCGATCAAGGTCGAGTATGTGCACGGCACCGGTGCGGCCAGCATGCATCTGCTGTGGTCGAACCCGGCGGCGAGCAATCCGAACACGCTGCGGATCGTGCCGTCCGATTCGCTCGTGACGTCGAACTAGAGGAAGTCGAACTCAGCGGGCCGGCAGCAAAAGTAAAACCGCCGGCGCGGCTGGTTGTGCAGCGCAGCGGCATGCGCATCTCGCGCATGCCGTTCGCATAGCCGTTTGTAACGCCCCGTAATTTGTGCGATGCTAGCCACGCCCTGGTCATCCCAAGAAGAAACCGTGGGCGCGAGGCAGACCAATCCTGTTGTCCATTCCTCTGGAGGAGACATGATTGAGTCATCGCAATTGCGCAGCTTCGGGCGCGCCGACATCGCATCTCGCACCTCTTTCCGCACCACTGAATCCATCAGGCTGCACCGCATAGCGGCCGCTTCAAGCTTCGTTTTCCTGATCAGTCTCGCCGGCGTCTGCCACGCCGACACCCAGGTCGGCGGCACGCTTCCGCCCGCGCCCGACAAACTCTACGGCGACCTCTTCGTGGCCGTGCAAACCGCGCAGATTTATCCGGACCAGAAGACCTTCGTCGATGCAACGCCGAACGCCGATCCCGCCACGATCGTGCAGTTGTACGAGCAGCAGAAGAACACTACCGGTTTTTCTCTGGCGAACTTCGTCAACCAGTACTTCACGCCGCCGAGCGAGCCGGTCATCACGCCGCCCGCCAACCAGACGCTGCGTGAACACATCAACTGGCTATGGCCCGCGCTGACCCGCACCACCACGAGCGCGCCACCGAACAGCTCGTTGATTCCGTTGCCGAAACCGTATGTGGTGCCGGGCGGCCGGTTCCGCGAAGGCTACTACTGGGATACCTATTTCACGATGCTGGGGCTGCAGGAATCGGGCAACGAAAATCTCGTCGACGACATGCTCGATAACTTCGCGTACGAGATCAAAACCTTCGGCCATATTCCAAACGGCAATCGCACGTACTACCTCGACCGTTCACAGCCGCCGTTTTTCTCGCACATGGTGGAACTCGCCGCGAAGGTGGAAGGCCACGGCGTCTACCAGAAGTACCTGCCGGCGTTGCGCAAGGAATACGCGTACTGGATGCAGGGCGAGAACACCACGCAACCCGGCTCGGCCACGCGCAACGTCGTCGTGATGCCGGATCGCACGGTGCTCAACCGCTACTGGGATGAGCTCGACACGCCGCGCGACGAATCGTATCTGGAGGACATCCAGACCGCGAAACAGGCGAGCGGCCGCAATCCGAACGACGTCTACCGCGAATTGCGGGCGACCGCCGAAAGCGGCTGGGATTTCAGCTCGCGCTGGTTCGGCGACAACATGACGCTCGCGACGGTGCGCACCACGTCGATCATTCCGGTCGACCTGAACAGCCTGATGTTCCACCTCGAGATCACCATCGCCAAGGGTTGCGGCGAGACGCGGGATTTCCGCTGCGTCGGCGAATTCGCGCAACGCGCCGCGAAGCGTGCGCTCGGCATCAACCGCTATCTGTGGAATCCCAACGGCTATTACGGCGACTATGACTGGCAGCTCGCCAAACCGCGGGACAACAAGACCGCGGCGATGGTGTTTCCGCTGTTTGTCGGCGCGGCGTGGCCGGATCGCGCGCTGAGGACGGCGAAACAGGTGCAGTCGACCTTGCTGCAACCGGGCGGCCTCGTCACGACGACCTACAACACGACGCAGCAATGGGACGCGCCGAACGGCTGGGCGCCGCTGCACTGGGCGGCGATTCAGGGCTTGAAGCGTTATGGCCAGGACGCGCTCGCGCAACAGATCGGCACGCGCTTTCTCACCGACGTCAAAGGCGTCTATGCGTCAGATCAGAAACTGGTCGAGAAATACGTGGTGGAAGGCGCGGGAACGGGCGGCGGCGGCGGTGGCGAATATCCGCTGCAGGACGGCTTCGGCTGGACGAATGGCGTGACGCTGAAGCTGCTCGACCTGTATAGCCGAGGCGAGTGAAGCTGCACGGAGGGCGGTCGCGCGGTCGTGGCAGGTCATGAATACTGTATAAAAACACAGTATAATGATTTGCCCGAGCCGCCCTTCGTTTTCCGACCGGCGGCGCCCAGCACACGTCGGAATCATGGTGTCCCAGCAAGCCCTATTCGCGCCCGAGCCCGTCGCTCTCCTCCATGACGAGGAAGGCGGCATCCGCTATCTGCCCGAGTCGATCCCGGCCGACACGGCCCAGGCGTGGTTCGAGGCGGCGCTGCGCAATGTCGGCTGGCTCAGTCAGCAGCGCATGATGTACGAGCGCGAGGTCGCCGTGCCGCGCCTGCTCGCCACCTTCGCGCGCGAAGCAGACGATCTGCCCGCGCCGTTGGGCGAAGCATTCGAAGCCGTGCGCGCGCTCGTGGGCGCGCCGTTCAATCGCGTCGGTCTCAATCTCTATCGCGACGGCAGCGACAGCGTCGCGCTTCACAGCGACAAGACAGAGAAGCTCGTGCCTGCTCAGCCGATTGCCATCGTCTCGCTCGGCGCGACCCGGCGCATGTCGATCCGGCCCAAGGCCGGTGCCGGTGCCGGTGCCGGTGCCGGACGAATCGTGCACGTCGAACTGGAGGCCGGCAGTTGTCTTGTCATGAGCTATGCGTCGCAATTTACCCATGAGCACGGCATTCCCAAACTTGCGGGTATGACGGAGCCGCGCATCAGCCTCGCGTTTCGCTGCTTCAGCGGCTGACGAGCGAGAAGCGCGTCAGAGCAGCGTGACCTTGCCCGTCGCCAGATCGTAAACGCCGCCGACAATCTTGACCCTGCCGCTCTTCACGTATGGCCCGATGAGCGGTCTGGATACGATCAGCCGGTTGGTATTCAACTTGACGTTTTCGATCGTGGCTTGCTCGACGAGATCCTCGCCGTGGCCCACTTTCGCCATTTGCACGGCGGGTTTGAGCGCGCGGACCAGTTCCGGCAGATGGCCGGGCAAACGGGTTCTGTCCTTCAGCGCCTTGACCGTGGCGGTTACCGCGCCACACTGCGTGTGCCCGAGCACCATGATAAGCGGCACGCCGAGAATCTCGACGCCATACTCGAGGCTCGCGAGAATATCGTCGTTGACGAAATTGCCTGCCACGCGCACCACGAACAGATCGCCCGGACCCTGATCGAAGGCGAGCTCCGGCGCGACCCGCGAATCCGCGCAGCCGACGATGGCGGCAATCGGATACTGCGCCGAGACACGCGCCGCGCGGTCAGCGGAATAGTCCTTGTTTGAAGGGGTATTCGCGGCGTAGCGGGCGTTGCCCTGCATCAGGCGGTCGAGCGCTTCAGCTGGTGGAATCGAATTCGGCGCATTGCCGGACGCGGGCTGCGCCGCCACGGCAACGTGCCGCGACAAACCCGCCAGCGTGATCGACGACGCACCAGCCAGCAGCAGATTGCGCCGCATGGGGGAAGCCAGATGACGGCCGCACATGGCTCGCCTCCTATGTCATGAGCAACGCCCCAGCGGTACCGTTCGAACCGGCATGAGCCGTGAAAGTTGGTCGCGCACGCGACGCCTCATCGTGCGCCTCTCACGTTCAAACATCAAGCTAGACGGCGTAAATGTCCGGGTTGTCCGCCAGCGGCAAAAACTTGCCGGTAGGTCCGTCGAGCGCGAGCATCGCACCGCTTTCGATATCGAAGATCCAGCCGTGCAGCCGCAGCGTTTTGTTCGCGAGCCCGACTGCCACCGACGGATGCGTGCGAATGTTCGCAAGTTGCGCAATCACGTTGTCTTTGACCAGGGCTTCGAGACACTCCGCGTCCGAATGGTAAGTGCGTGATGCGTTGATGGCCTTGGCCGCATCCGCGTGACGCAGCCAACCCGCCACCGCCGGCAGATGGTCGAGGTTTTTGCACGTCGAGATCGCCGTCATCGCGCCGCAATTCGAGTGGCCGCAAATCACGATATCGCGAACACCCAATACGGCCACCGCGTACTCGACGGTCGCCGACACGCCGCCCGGCTCCGGACCATAAGACGGCACGATGTTGCCCGCATTGCGGATCACGAACAGCGAACCCGGCTCGGTCTGCGTCAGCAGCTCCGGCACGACACGGCTGTCCGAGCACGTCACGAAAAGCGTACTGGGACTTTGCGCCATCGACAAACGCTTGAACAATGCGCTCTGCTGCGGAAAGACTTCTCGTTGAAAGCGGATGAAGCCTTCGATGATTTCCTGCACGGTTGTTCTCCAGATAAATCAAAGAATGAGCCTGCGGTGCCCGCGACAATACGAAAGCCGGGAGCACGCAGGCGATCTATTCGCGCGACTATACCGCAGCCGCAACCACGAACTCGACGAACCTGCAGGCGCGAGCAGCAACGAGGCCCCTTCATCACGACATCTTCATGCCTCACTGAAGCACAAAAAAAAGCCCCGGCTGTTACCAGCCGGGGCCAACTCTCTCGCTCGCACACCGGAAACCGTGCGTGCATGACTACTTTACCGATACCGACGAAGCCTATCTATACGCCGCGCTGGAAGAGTCCTTTCCAACGTGGCCCAACACACACTGCGTCGGGCCAGTCGAATCAACGGCTGTACATTGCGTTCCAGTCCGCTGCGGACACAGCCGGGCGGCCGCTTTGCGACGAACCCACCACGCTGCCGCCATAACCGCTGGTCTCGCCGTTGCGCGCCGCGACGCGCGCTTGCGCGGCCTGAATCGCTTCCGGATAACGCGTCTGATCGCCGTCGCCGACGTGATAGCCGGCCTGTTGCAGTTGAACCAGTTCCGCGCGCACCTGCTCGCGCGTGATGCGGGAATTCGATTGGGCGAATACAGTGGCCGAAGCAGCCAGCGATGCAACGATAACGACGGCCTTGATCAGGGACTTCATGATGGAAACAACCTCCGGGAATTGATGGTCAGCGGCACTTCGAATCACTCTCCGTGCAACCAGTGAACTCAATATAGGCGCCGATTCCTCAGAGAATAATGGCCGCCCGTCGAAGGGATTGTTCCTGAATCTGGAGAAATCACGCTTAGAAGCGCGTGCGGATCCCCACCGTGCCGACCACCTGATTGCCCGTCGACGACGCGCCGCCCGCCGTGTTGATAAACGCGGTGTAGCCCTTGCCGCTCACGTGCTGGTACATCGCTTCGGCATACACGTCGGTGCGCAGCGACAGCGCATAGACGGCCTGCAGGTTCACCTGATTCCATTTCGGATCGGAGCCGAAGCTCGACGTGCCGCTCACATGCGCGTTCGTATACGTGTAGGCCGCGCCGAGACTCAGCGCCGGCGTCACGGTGTACTTGCCGTTCACCTCGTAGTTGTCGAAGCGCATCGAACCATGCGTGGCGCCGAACGACGCGGTGTTCTGGAACTGGCTATGCGTATAGACGAAGCCGGCCGTCACGGGACCGAAGCCATAGCTCAACGCGGCGCCGGCAGTGCGTTGCACATCGGCGCCGAGCTGGAAGCCGCCCGTGCCGTTGGCCGCGGATTCGCCGAGATCGACTGCGCCGGCCGTATTGGTAGTCGAGTTCGAACCGTTGATCTGCAAATAGCCTGCAGCCGCCTTGAACGGACCGTTGGCATAGCTCACGCCGGCACTATAGGCACGATTGACCGCAAAGTCCGTGTTGTTCGAAAACGCATACATCCCGCCGAACTTCAGACCGGCATAATTCGCGCTCGTGTATTTCACGGCGTTGCTCATGCGCACCGAGTGGTTCAGATTGTCGTTGTCGAACGGATGCGCGAACCCGGTATCGCCGAAGGTGCCCGCCGTGCCCGAGAGCGGCGCGACGAAGTCGACCAGCGAGTCGTACTGGCGGCCGAGCGTGAACGTGCCGTACTGCTTGCTGCTCAAGCCGACGAATGCCTGACGGCCGAACAGCCGGTTATTCTGGCCGAGCTTGCCGTTCTGCACGTTGTAGCCGTTCTCCAGCACGAAGATCGCCTGCATTCCGCCGCCGAGATCCTCGGCGCCGCGCAAGCCGAAGCGGCTGCCGTTGATGTTGCCGCTCGTCGCCTGAACCAGCGCACCCTGCGAGTTGCCCTTCTTCACGTTGTTGGTGTACATCACGCCGGCGTCGATGAGGCCGTACAGCGTGACCGAACTTTGCGCATGCGCGGTGGCGGCGGCGAGTCCTGCAAACGCCGCAACCGCGGCGGAAATCTTTTTCACGTCAATGCTCCTGCGTAGCTGAAATGTCAGGTTGAACAGCGACGCGAGTATAGAAACGCGGGCATCGGAAACGAATGCCCGTGGCCTGGAGCAGTCCTTTATGGAATCTGGAAGAATCGGTCATCGAAACGCAGCAATCGCGATGCGCTGCGCTTTGACGAGGCGTTTTTGAAGGTAAAGACGCGCGGCGATGGGTGTGCGCGGCGTGAACGGGTTGCGTGTGAACAACAACCGTCGAGTGGCTTACGAGCCCGGCGCGCGCGCCGGACTCATCGTCAATCAGAAACCGGGCCGCTCAGGCCCTGTTGAAATCGCCAGTCTCGAGTTCCACGGACTGTCCCCCGTTTTTTTCGAGGACCCGGCGTGTAGCGTTTTCAATCCGCGTGCGATTCGCCTCGAAGGTATTGACAAGGTTGTGGGCCGATGGGCCGTCGTTGCCGAAATGGTCGTTCAGCGCATCCAGCGACACGCTACACCAGACGTCGGCCCCGTCGACATTGGCTTCGAAGGCGACGCGTGCCGCTGCTACGACTTCACGGCGTCCGGTGAATTCGATCCTCATGATGACCCTCCATTTGTCGAAAGAAAGCTTCGAACGCGCAAACGCTGTGCCAAGGCGGCGTGGTCCGCAAGGCCGCCCAGGGTCAGCGCACATTCTCAGCAGGGTGCATACTCGACACCGGCCGTCCTCGTACGGTCGTGCTGATGCGTCACGGTGTGCCCGCTTTTGGCCACGCCGCCCGACGTGCCTTATATCCTAATACTAACTCCTGGCCCATGTCCCGCAACCCGCAATCGTCGCGTCCTCTCGTCATTGCCGCCGTGATGGCGTCCATGGCGATGGTCGCCATCGAAGCCACCATCGTTTCCACCGCCATGCCTCAGATCGTCGCGCAACTCGGCGATCTGCATCTGTATAGCTGGGTCTTCTCGTCGTTCCTGCTCACCCAGACCGCGATGACCGTGGTCTTCGGCAAACTCGCCGACCTGTATGGCCGCAAGCCGATCGTGCTGGCCGGCATCGCGATCTTTCTGATCGGCTCGGTGCTGGCCGGCTTTGCCTGGTCGATGCCGGCGATGATCGCGTTCCGTCTGATTCAGGGCGTCGGCGCGGGCGCGATCCAGCCGGTCACGCTGACCATCGTCGCCGACCTCTATCCCGCGCGCGAACGCGGCAAGGTGCAAGGCTATCTCGCGAGCGTCTGGGCGATTTCGGCGGTGGTGGGTCCGATGGTCGGCGGCTTCATCATTCACAACATGTCGTGGGCCTGGATCTTCTGGATGAACGTGCCGATCGGGCTCGCCTCCGCGGCGGGCTTCATCGCGTTCCTGCGCGAATCGGAACGGCATGCGCGCCCTTCGATCGATTTCGGCGGTGCGGCGCTGTTCATGGCGGCAATCGCCGCGCTCATGATGGCGCTCACTTACGCCGGCGACGACCAGGTCGCGCAAGCCTTGATGGCGGGCGGAGCCTTCGTGCTGTGCGTGCTGCTGTTCGTGTGGCAGGAGCGCCGCGCGGCTGAACCGATGATCTCCTTCGCGCTGTGGAGCCGCCGGCCGATCGCCGCCTGCAACGGCTCGACCTTGCTGTCCGGCATGATCCTGATGGGTGCCACCACGTTCCTGCCAATGTACGTGCAGGGCGTGCTGCATCGCTCGCCGGTGATCGCCGGCCTCGCGTTGACGATGATGATGGTGGGCTGGCCGACCGGCGCCACGTTCGCAGCGAAGTCGTTTCATCGCCTCGGCTTGCGGCGCATTCTGATCGGCGGCAGCACGTTCATTCCGCTCGGCGCGGTGCTGCTGCTGTTTCTGTCGCCCGGCGGCTCGCCGCTCGTCGCCGCGTTCGGTTCGCTCATCATGGGCTTCGGCATGGGCACGTCGAGCGTCAGTTCGCTGGTGCTGATTCAGGAGATCGTCGGCATGGACGAGCGCGGCAGCGCCACCGCGTCGAACCTCTTCTCGCGCAATCTCGGCAGCACGTTGGGCGCGACGCTGTTCGGCGCGGTACTCAACTTCGGGCTCAGTCATTCGAATGGCGCGGCCGTGGTCACCTCGGATCAGTTGAGGGCGCTGCTGCAGAATCAGGCCGTCAATCTCGGCGAGAGCGACATGATCCGCGCGGTATTGCATCAGTCGCTGCACCTCACGTTCATCTCGCTCTTCGTCATCGCGATCTTCGTGGTCGCGCTGCTGTTGTTCGTGCCGTCGATCAGCATCGGGGCGGAGAAGAAGATGCCGCTCGAGGCGTTGTCGCCGCTGGAAGATTGAAATGCGTGGTGAGCGCGGCGCCGCACTGCGCGCTGCCACGCTCGGTTCGATAGCGCGACGGCGCTGTTGCTAGCGTCAGCGCGCGCGCAACGTCGCCGCGAAAAAGCGGATCGCCCGATCAGCAGCCAGCGCATGCACCGCATCACGATCGACGCCCGGCCCGTCCTCGCAGATGCCCGCGAGATGCGCGACCACATCCGCGAGACACGTATCCAGGAATGTGTAGTGCGACGCGCCCGGCACCATCTCGACATGCGCTTTGGG
The DNA here is from genome assembly GCF_004339745.1 of Paraburkholderia sp. BL9I2N2. Classification (GTDB taxonomy): domain Bacteria; phylum Pseudomonadota; class Gammaproteobacteria; order Burkholderiales; family Burkholderiaceae; genus Paraburkholderia. Next base: position 417,926 of record NZ_SMGP01000002.1, read on the forward strand.
CATCAAGCCCGCGATGCGGTGAATGTTGGTGGCCACGGGCGCGGTGACGTCGGCCTCGCCCGCGAGCAGCGAGACTGGAATCGTCACGTCGGCGAACGAGGCGCTGTCGAAGGCTTCACCGAGCGCGGGCGCAATGGCGAACACGGCTTTAACGCGTGGATCGCGATACGATGCGCCGGACCGTGCGCGCGACGCCCTGGTTTGCGGCGAAAGATCGTCGAGCGTCAAGGGCGTCGCGCCCGATGCGTCGCTGATCCGCGCCGCCTCTGGTGGATGGCAGATGGCGTCGGCCTGGGGTGACGTGCAGAAGCGCTCGAACGCCTGCAGATTGGTCCGCGCACCCGCCAGTTCGAGCACCGTGTAACCGCCCAGCGAGAACCCCACCGCGCCGATCCGCTCGCGGTCCACATGCGGGCCGAGCATCGGATCGGCGAGCACGCCGTCGAGCACTTCGCTCGCGTCAGTGGCGCGCTCCCACCAGAGCATGAAGCCGTCGCGGGTCAGCGGCGCCGCCGCGGTGTTACCCGGATGATTGGTGCCGGCCACGACATAGCCTTGCGCGGCGAGCGCCGCGGCCAGCCAGTCGAGACTGTCCGCGGTGCCGCCCGTGCCGTGCGAAAGCACCAGCAACGGGTAGCTTGTGCGCGCGGTGGACAGCGGCGCATCGTCGGCGGCGGCGTGGCCGTGAAAAATCGGATGACCGGGCGCGCCGATCTCGCGCGGCGTCTGCGGCACCGACGTATCGGCCGGATACCAGATGCGCGTCACCAATGCCTCGGTCTTCGCCCCGCGCCAATTGCGGGCTACAGCGGGATGAAACACCCGCGTCGTCTCGCCCACATGCAAGTCGACCTGATCCGCCGACGCGGCACCCGCCCAGCACAACGCCGCCGCACACGCCAGCCTGGCGATGACGGCACAGCTCACACGAAACATGGTCAGTCCTTGCGGATTGGAATCATCAGGTCGGTCACGCACGTCTGCTGCAGACCGGCGACCAGTGGACTGCGATACAACTCGAGCGCGGGACGCCGGTCGCGCAGAAAGCCGCTTTGCGGCAGCCAGCCGCCGTAAAGTGCGCGAAAGGTCGGCGAGATCAGCGCATACGGGCCGATCAGCCGATGCACCGCATACAGTCCGCCTTCGAGCCGCAAGGGTTCGACGGCGTCGTCCATCTCGACGGCCACGGCATGCGGCCCCGTGACAATCGCCGCGCGATAGCTGAAGCTGTCCTTTACCGCGGGATCGCGCACGCAGATGCCCACGCGCTGATCCATCGCCGCGTTTTCGTCGCAATGCAGCATCGTCATGAGCGAGCGAAAGGTCTGGCCGATGGTCGCGACCGGCCCGTCATGCCGAAGACTGAGCACGTCGAACGGCGCGATCTCCGTGAGTTCGACGGCAGGCAACGCCGGAGCCGGGGCGTTGTTCCGTGACGCGGCGAGCGGTGCGTCCGCCGACCTGCCCGTGCATGGCGCCGCCAGACGTTTCTGGCGCGCCTTGAACTCGCTCGGCGAAACACCGGTGAAGCCGCGAAACGCCCGCGCGAAAGCCTGCGGGCTGTTGTAGCCGGCATCGTGCGCGACCGTGGTGACCGACGCGGCGGCATCGGTCAACCGTTGCGCCGCTTGCGCAAGCCGCAGGCGTTGCACGGTCTCCACGACGCTCTCGCCCGTCAGCGCGCGGTAGACGCGATGAAAATGAAACGGCGACAGATGCGCCACCGCGGCGAGGCTCTCGAGCGTGTGGTGCGCGCCGGGTTCGAGCAGAATCGCCTCGACCACGCGGGCGATCCGTCGGCGGTAGTCACGTTCGGTGCTGGGCTTCATCATGGCGCTAGGATAGCGGCGTCGCTGCCGCAAGACGGTGCAGAGCTTGCGAAATTTCAGGCGGCGCGTGATCGAGCGCCCCGAAGTGCACGCCGACATTACCAACACCGTGTTCTATCCGAGCGCGGATGCCGCCGCGCGCAAATTCGTGCGGCCGGAAATTCTCAACGACCCGACCGTGTATCCGCCTGAGCCCGTGCTGAAAACGTTGTTTCTGCTCAAGCCCTTGCCCGCGCAGATCAAGCGTCTGGAAGGCCGCTTGTGGGCGCAGCTGAAATCGGGTTCGTGATGTACCGCTGAAGTGACCGGGCGGCCGTCAGGCCGCCTGGCCTTCCGCCGTGAGCAACTCGATGCCGTCGAGTTGCGCCGCGCAGGTATCGCGCACGATCGTGACGAAATCATCGAAATAAGGCCGGCTCGCGAAGCCTTTCGCGGCCACCGCGTACAGCTCGCTCCACAGTCCCTGTGTGCCGACGCGTTTGGCCAGCACGTAATCGTGGTCGACGTAATTTTTCACGCCCCAGTTCGGCAGCGCCGCGATCCCGCGGCGGCTCGCCACCAGTTGCATGATGGCGATGGTCAGCTCCGCCGTGCGCCGTTCGAGTTTGATACCGGCCGGCTCCAGCACCTGGCGAATCAGATCGATGCGCGCCTCGGGCACCGGATAGGTGATCAACGTCTCGTCGCGCAGATCGTCCGACACCACCCGGCGCTTGTTGCGCAGCCGATGCTCGTTGGCCATCACCACCAGGATCTCGAAGCGAAATAGCGGCGCGATATGCAGGCTGCGCCGCGTGGCCGGTTTCGAGCCGATCACCACATCGGCCTTGCCGTCGCTCAGCAAGCGCAACGGGTCCGCGTGGAAGCCGGCGACCAGATCCACTTCGACTTCCGGCCAGCGCCGGCGGAACTCGTCCATCACCGGCATCAGCCAGTCGAAGCAGGTATGGCATTCCAGCACGATGCGCAACTCGCCGCGCGTGTCGCCCTTCAGACGCACGAGATCGCGCTCCGCCGCACTCACCGCCGCGATCGTCTCGCGGCCGAGCGCCAGCAGCCGCTCGCCGGCGGCGGTAAAGCGCAAGCCCTGTTTGGTGCGCTCGAACAGCGACACCTCGTAGTGCGCCTCGATATCGCGAATCTGATGCGAGAGCGCCGACTGGCTCAGATGCACGCGCTCGGCGGCCGCCACCAGCTTGCCCGACTCGGCAATGGCAATCAGCGAACGCAAGTGGCGAAGCTCAAGCATGGGATGGCTCCGCGTTGAACGAATCAGGTTGGATATGAATCTGGCTCATACATTGGTGAAAACATGTCGCTTGATGAATCATAGCGTGACTTTCACACTGGGCGCCAATTCACACAACGAACAACAGGACTTCACATGGCCCGCACGCATATTCCCGGCTTTCCTCGCATCGGCGCGCAGCGCGAACTGAAATTCGCGCAGGAATCGTTCTGGCGCGGCGAATCCGACGAACAGTATCTGCGTGGCGTCGCGCGCGAACTTCGCGCCCGTCATTGGCAATTGCAGCAGGATGCCAGGCTGGATTTCGTCACCGTCGGCGACTTCGCCTACTACGACCAGATGCTCAATCTGAGCGCGCTGCTCGGCGCATTGCCGCAGCGGTTCGGCTTCGATCCGAAGGCGCTGTCGCTCGCGCAGTACTACGAGCTCGCGCGCGGCAACGCCGCGCAACCGGCGATGGAAATGACCAAATGGTTCGACACGAACTACCACTACCTCGTCCCCGAACTGGGCCCGCAGACGAGTTTCGACGGCGGCGTCGAGTGGCTGTTCGAGGAGATCGATGAAGCGCTCGCGCTGAATCTGCCGGTCAAGCCGGTGCTGATCGGCCCGATCACTTACCTGTGGCTGTCGAAGAGCCATGTCGCCGGTTTCGACCGCCTGTCGTTGCTGCCGAAGCTCGTGATCCGCTACAGCCGTCTGCTGGACAAGCTCAAGCAGCGCGGCATCGAATGGGTGCAGTTGGACGAGCCGGCCTTGTGCGTCGATCTGCCCGCTGAATGGCTCGACGCGTTTTCCGCCGCGTATGACGTGCTCGGCACGTCGGGTGTGAAAGTGCTGCTGGCCACGTACTTCGAAAGCGCCGCGGAGCAAGCGCCGCGCGTGGCCGCGCTGCCGGTCGCCGGCGTGCATCTCGACCTGGCGCGCGCCCCGCAGCAACTCGACGCGTGGCGCGCGGCCTTGCCCGCGCACGCGGTGTTGTCGGCCGGTGTGATCGATGGCCGCAATATCTGGCGCGCGGACCTCGGCGAGATCGTCGAATCGTTGCAGGCATTGCATGCGGAGTTCGGCGAACGGCTGTGGGTTTCGTCGTCGTGCTCGTTGCTGCATGTGCCGGTCTCGCTCGACGCGGAGAAAAAACTCGACGCCGATCTGAAATCCTGGCTCGCCTTCGCCACCGAGAAGCTCGACGAAGTCGCCACGCTCGCCCTCGCCTTGCGCGATCCCGCGGCAGCCGAAGCGACGCTTGCCGCCACTGACCGCGCGCTCGAAGCGCGCCGCCACTCCAGCTCAGTGGTCAACGCGCTCGTGCAAAAACGCGTGGCCGCGGTGAGCAGCGCGATGGCCGACCGGCAAAGCCCGTTTGCCGAACGCAATCGTCTGCAGCGCGAAGCGCTCGGCCTGCCGCTCCTGCCGACCACCACGATCGGCTCGTTCCCGCAAACGCCGGCGATCCGCCAGGCGCGTGCCGCTTACAAACGCGGCGAACTGCGCGCGCTCGACTATCTGCAGCGCATGCGCGCCGAGATCGAGATCGCCGTTCGCAAACAGGAAGAGTTAGGTCTCGACGTGCTGGTGCATGGCGAAGCCGAACGCAACGACATGGTCGAATATTTCGGCGAACAGTTGTGGGGCTATGCGTTCACGGAAAACGGCTGGGTGCAGAGCTACGGCTCGCGCTGCGTGAAACCGCCGATCATCTACGGCGATGTCTACCGTCCCGAACCGATGACGGTCGAGACCACGCGTTACGCGCAATCGCTCACGCAGCGGCTGATGAAAGGCATGCTGACCGGCCCGGTGACGATGCTGCAATGGTCGTTCGTGCGCGACGACCAGCCGCGCTCGAGCACCGCGCTGCAACTCGCGCTCGCGATCCGCGACGAGGTCGTGGATCTGGAAAAGGCCGGCATTCGCATCATCCAGATCGACGAACCGGCTTTCCGCGAAGGCTTGCCGTTGCGTCAAGCCGATTGGGCCGCCTATCTGGAATGGGCCACGCGTGTGTTCCGCATTTCCGCAGCGGGCGTCGCCGATCAAACGCAGATTCATACGCATATGTGCTATTCGGAGTTCAACGACATTCTGCCGTCGATCGCCGCGATGGATGCCGACGTGATCACCATCGAAACCTCGCGTTCGGCGATGGAACTGCTCGACGGCTTCGGCGCCTTCGCGTATCCGAACGAAATCGGCCCGGGTGTCTACGATATCCACTCGCCGCGCGTGCCGGACGCGCAAGCCATGCAACGTCTGCTGGAACGCGCGTGCGAAGTGATTCCGGCCGAACGCCTGTGGGTCAATCCGGATTGCGGGCTGAAGACGCGCGGCTGGCCGGAAACGGAAGCGGCGCTGACGAATATGGTTCGGGCCGCCAAGGCATTGCGTGCGAAGCTGGCGGCGAGGCAGCCGGATGCATTGACGGCTTAAGAGATCAGCCATTGATCTGGCGTTGGTCGCCCATCCGTGCGCTGTTTCGTGTCGCGCGGATGGGTTTTTTCACGTAGACAGGTTCAGTCTTTCGCGTACAGCGTCGAGTCCGCGAAGCCTTCCGCGGCGAGCACCTGTCCGACCAGAATCAACGCGGTCCGCTCGATGGATGTCGACTGCACCTTGCTGACGATGTCGTCGAGCGTGCCGGTGATCTTCTCCTCGTCCGGCCAGCTCGCGCGATAGATCACCGCGATCGGACATGCGCCGCCGTAATGCGGCCGCAATTCGTCGACGATGCGCGCAAGGTGCCGCACGCCGAGGTGAATCGCCATCGTCGCGCGATGGCGGGCGAGGTCGGCCAGTTGTTCGCCTTCGGGCATGCTGGTTTTGCTCGCGAAGCGCGTGAGGATCAGCGTCTGCGAAACGTCGGGCAGCGTGAGTTCGCAACCCAGCGCCGCCGCGCTTGCCGCCGTAGCGGTGACACCCGGCACGATCTCGTAGGGAATCTTCAGTTCGCGCAGTCTGCGGATCTGTTCGCCGATCGCGCCGTACAAGGACGGATCGCCGGAATGCACGCGCGCCACATCCTGGCCTTTGGCATGCGCGGCCGCGAGCAACGCGATGATCTGATCGAGGTCGAGCTCGGCGGTGTTGACGACCTGCTGCGCCGCGTGACCTTCGAGCACCGCGGCCGGCACGAGCGAACCCGCGTACAGGATCACCGGACAGCTGCGCACGAGGCGCTGCCCTTTTACCGTGATCAGTTCCGGGTCGCCGGGACCCGCACCGATAAAAAACACCGTCATTCACTACTCCATGATTCGTTGAGGCGGCATGGCATGCATGCGCGATTCAGGCTACGGCTTGCAGCGCGTCGAGCAGATCTGAAACGCTTTCGAATTCCCGCTCCGCCGCCGGTAACTCGGGACGGCGCAGCATCACGACTGGCAAACCGCGTTCACGCGCGACTTCGAGTTTCGCCTCGGTTGCGTTGCCGCCGCTGTTTTTACTGACGACCACGTCGAAGGCTTGCAGCGCGAACAACGCGCGCTCGCCTTCGAGCGTGAACGGACCGCGCGCCGCGAGTATCCGCGCACGCGGCGTGTCTGCGTGTGCTTCGAGACAACGCACGATCCAGAACTGATGCGGGGGAATCTCGTCGAGATGCGCGAGCGGCTCGCGGCCGAGCGCGAAGAGCGGCTTTCTGAACGGCGCGAGCGCATCCGTGAGCTCGTTCCAGTTGCCGACCATGCGCCAGTCGTCGCCGGCTTGCGGCTGCCAGGCCGGGCGGCGTAGCGCCCAATATGGCACGCGCATGGCGCGGCTCGCCTGCGCCGCATTCGCGCTGACTTGCGCGGCATAGGGATGCGTCGCGTCGATCACGAGACCAATGCCTTCGCTTTCGATGTAGCGTGCCATGCCTTCGCTGCCGCCGAAGCCGCCCACGCGCACCGCGCACGCCAGATCGTCCGGCACCTTGCCGAGGCCGGCGAGACTATACACGTCCTTAGCGCCGAGTTGCCGCGCGATCCGCAGCGCGTCGCCGGTGCCGCCGAGCAGCAGAATCCGCTTCATTGCGCGGCTCCGATCAGCAAGCCCTGGCGGTCGATCGCGAACATTTCGACGTTGACCTGCGGCGGCACGATCTCGCGCGCCACCGCCAGCGCATGCCGGCAGACGATATCGCCGAGCGGCACCTGCTGCGCGCGCGCCAGCGCAACCGCCTGCTGACTTGTGTTGGCCGCGCGGATCGCAGCCTGAAGCGCGTCGTCGGCACCCTGTTCGGCGGCCCATTGCGCGAGCCGTTCGAGGTCGATGCTCGAATTGCGGCTATGCAGATCGAGATGACCCGCCGCCAGCTTGCTGAGCTTGCCGAAGCCGCCGCACACGCTCAGGCGCTCGACGGGCGCGCGCTTCATATGCTTGAGCACCGCGCCGACGAAGTCGCCCATTTCGATCAATGCGATATCCGGCAGGCCGTAATGCGCGCGCATTGCGTCCTCGCTCGCGTTGCCGGTGCAGGCAGCGAGATGCGTGTAGCCGTTCGCGCGCGCGACGTCGATGCCCTGATGGATCGACGCGATATACGCCGAGCACGAGAAGGGCCGCACGATACCGGTGGTGCCGAGGATCGACAACCCGCCGAGAATGCCGAGGCGCGGGTTCATCGTTTTCAGCGCGAGCGCTTCGCCGCCTTCCACGCCGATCGTCACTTCGAAGCCGCCGCCATACGCATGCTCCGCTGCGAGTTCGGCGAGATGCTCGGTCATCATTCTGCGCGGCACCGGGTTGATGGCGGGTTCGCCGACCGGCAGCGTCAATCCCGCGCGCGTCACCGTGCCGACGCCCGGCCCCGCGCGAAATATCACGCCCGGTTCGGCGACGAGGCGCACGCGAGCGAAGACGACCGCGCCGTGCGTGACGTCGGGATCGTCGCCGGCGTCCTTGACGGTGCCGGCTTCGGCGCCGCCGCTGCCGTTGTCGATCAGGCGGCAGAACACCAGCGGCATTGGCACATGCTGGCCCTTCGGCAACACGATCTCGGCGACCTCGCTGACGACACCCGCGAGCAACAGACGCGCCGCCGCCAGCGACGTCGCGGTGGCGCAACTGCCGGTCGTGTAGCCGCTACGCAGCGGCGCGGGGTGTTCGGGCGTTTCTTCGCGCATCAGGGTTTTTGCGGTAAGTCGGTGTTGGTGGTGCTTGTGCCTTTCGTAGCTTTCGCTTCGTTCGTGACACTCGTGGAGCTCACGGCGTTCGTGGCACTCTTGGCGTTCGCGTCGTTCTTGGCGTTCGTGCCGGTCTTAACGTTGGTAGCGTTCGTGAAACTCCCGGCAGTCGCGGCGTCAATCGCGTTAGCGGTTCCAGCGGCGTTCACGTCCCCGCCCCCGACCGGCTTCGTCGCCTCCAACAGCGTAATCGGCAACGCCTGCCGCCACGTATCGAAACCGCCGAGCGGTTGCGCATCCGCCAACGCGATCCGCGTCAACGTCCCGCCATGCCGCTCGCGCCATGCCGCCAACGCCGCCTCGCCTTGCAACGTGACCGCATTGGCGACCAACCGGCCGCCTTCGCGCAGACTGGCCCAGCAAGCCTCCAGCACGCCCGGCGCCGTCACGCCGCCGCCGATGAACACGGCGTCCGGCACCGGCAACCCCTGCAGCGCTTCAGGTGCGCGGCCCGCCACGAGTTGCAGGCCCGGCACACCCAGCGCATCGCGATTGTGTTCGATAAAGCGTTGCCGCTCCGCGTGTCCTTCAATCGCGATCGCGCGGCAGGTGGCATGCGCGCGCATCCATTCGATGCCGATCGAGCCGCTGCCCGCGCCCACGTCCCACAGCAATTCGCCCGGCGTCGGCGCGAGGCGCGCGAGCGTGATCGCGCGCACGTCACGCTTGGTCAACTGGCCGTCGTGGCGAAAGGCGTCGTCGGGCAAACCGCAGGTCAGCGGCAGACGCGGCGCGCCTTCAGTGGCACGGCAGTCGAGCGCGATCAGGTTCAGCGCGGCCACCTCGCCCGCGGACCACTGATCCGCGCGGCCGTCGATGCGCCGTTCCAACGCGCCGCCCAGGTGTTCCAGCACTGTCATGCGGGTCGCCCCGAAACCGCGTGCATTCAGTAGTTCTGCGAGCACCGCGGGCGTGCGGCCGTCCGCGCTCAGCACGAACACGCGCGCGCCGTCGTGCAGATGCGCGTTCAGCGTGGGCAACGGCCGGCCCACCAGCGACACCGTCGCGACGTCCTGCAACGGCCAGCCGAGGCGCGCGGCCGCGAGCGACAACGACGAGGGCGCGGGCAGCACCCGCAACTCCCCCGCCGGCAATTGCCGCGCGAGCGTCGCGCCGACGCCGAACAGCATCGGGTCGCCGCTCGCCAGCACGCACACGGCGCCACCGCGCTCGGCGAGCAGCGGCGCGAGATCGAACGCACGCGGCCACGCGGCACGGCGCGCGGTGAGGCGCGCGGGCAGCATCGCCAGATGGCGTTCGCCGCCGTACACCACTGATGCTTCCAGCAAAGCACGCCGCGCGGGCCTTCCCAAACCGGCGAAGCCGTCGTCGCCTATGCCCACCACCGTCAGCCACGCCGGCATGCATCCATCCTCATTCTGTGTCTTCAAATAATGCGCTGTGCCACGCCGATCAAAGCGTCCAGCCTCGTTGTGCTGTTCGAAAAAAGGCATAATACAGCCGCCGGTGCCCTTCGGGGCCGAAGAGGGAACACAGTGCCGCTGTGGCTGCCCCCGCAACTGTATGCAGCGAGTCCGCCTGCGCTCCACGCCACTGGTTCGACCGGGAAGGCCGCGGCGGACCACGACCTGCCAGCCAGGAGACCTGCCGGCGAGACTGTTCGTGCCAGCCAACATCGGGCGGGGTGTACCGATGCCGTAGCAATGCCCGCCTCGCGGCTTGCTCGGGCCGTCGCGCGACGCTAAACCCGGTGTCCGTCTTGAATCAAGCTTCGCCTTCCACCGTTTTATCCGACGCGGCTCTCACGCTGCGGCCCTCGGCGTGTCCGGGGCTGCTGCGCATCGTCGCCGCGCGCGACGGCGGGATTTGCCGGATCAAGTTGCCCGGCGGTGAATTGAGCGCGGCGCAGGCTCGGGCGGTCGCGCAGGCCAGCGCACGGTACGCGGCCGGGGTGATCGAGCTGACCAATCGGGCGAATGTGCAGGTGCGTGGGGTGAAGCGCGGTGACGAGGCGGCGTTGATTGCGGCTTTGGTCGATGCGGGTCTCGGGCCGATGCCGGCGACCGGCGCGGGGAACGCTGCGGATAGGACGGTGGCGGATAACGCTGTGGAGACGGGGATAGCGGACGCCGTGGATGCGGAAGGCGAGAACGCGACGGATGCAACGATCGCGAACGCAGCGAATACGGAAGCTGACAGCAAGAGCGCTGCGGACGTACTCGCCGCAGCCGCAGCCGCAGCCGCAGCCGACGACGTGCGCAACGTAATGATCAGCCCCGCTGCCGGACGCGATCCGTTCGCCCTGTTCGACACGCGCCCGCTATGCGCCGAGTTGCTCACGATGCTGCAAAGCGAAGCGCGTTTCGCGGCGCTGTCGCCGAAATTCGCGCTGCTGCTGGACGGCGGCGAGCGGCTCGCGAGAGTGGATCATCCGCACGATGTGTGGCTGGCGGCATCGCAAGAGGCGGATGGCGTGCGGTTCGTGTTCGGGTTGGCGGGTTGTCCGCCTGTTAGCGAGTCTGCTGGCTCTTTAGCACACAACGAGCGCATCGCGCCGGACAAGCCCCGTGCAGACGGCACAGGCGCATTAGCCGCGATACTTCCTTCGCAAGTCACCGCACTAGTCCGCGCGCTGCTCCTCACATTCCTCGACCTCGCTTCCGCCGACGCCACGCGCATGCGCCATCTGCTAGCCGCGCATTCCGTCAATGCTGTACTGAGTCACGCTCAGCGATATCTCGACTTCCCGCTGACGCAAAACGCGAAGCTGGCCAAGTGGCATCGCGTTGCACCGGCCGACGCCAGCCTCCGCCTCGGCGCCCACGCTCAACGCGTGGCCGAAACCTGGCACGTCGGCGGCCAGCCGTCGCTCGGACGCCTCGACGCCGACACCCTTAACGGCCTCGCGACACTTTCGCAACAGCACGGCAACGGCACGCTTCGCCTAACGCCCTGGCAGAGCGTGCTGCTACCCGACATCGCCACGCACGCCGTCCCGACAGTGCTGTCCGGTCTGAACACGCTCGGTCTCGCCTGCGATCCCGCGCAAGCCATCACGCGCCTGATCGCGTGCGCCGGATCGAGCGGCTGCGCGAAGGGCCTCGCCGACACCAAGTCCGACGCGCTGCGCCTCGCGGCCCGCCTGCCTGCGGACGTCGACGTGCATCTGAGCGGCTGCTCGCGCTCGTGCGCCGCCGCGCATTGCGCACCGTACACGCTGCTCGGAGCCGCGCCCGGCCTCTATGACCTTTATCGACGCGACGGCCAGCCCGGTTTCGGCCAGTGCGTCGCGCGCCAATTGACGATCGGCCAGGCCGCCGACATGCTCGAACGCCTCGCCCGGAGTGACACCGATGCTTGATTACATTCGCGACGGTCAGGAGATCTATCGCCAATCCTTCGCGACGATTCGCGCGGAGGCCGACTTGTCGCGCATTCCCGCCGACCTCGAGAAACTCGCGGTGCGCGTGATCCACGCGTGCGGCATGGTCGACGTGATCAACGATCTGCAATCGTCCGCAGGCGCGGGCGCAGCGGGCCGCGCGGCGCTCGCGCAAGGCGCGCCGATCCTGTGCGATGCCGGCATGGTCGCGCAAGGCATCACGCGTGCGCGGCTGCCGGCGCACAACGAAGTCATCTGTACGCTCGCGCATCCGGACGTGCCGTCGCTCGCACGCGAACTCGGCAATACACGCTCGGCGGCGGCGCTCGAATTGTGGCGGCCACATCTGGCGGGCAGCGTCGTGGTGATCGGCAATGCGCCGACCGCCCTCTTTCATCTGCTCGATATGCTCGACGCCGGTGCGCCCAAACCCGCGCTGATTCTCGGCTTTCCAGTGGGTTTTGTCGGCGCGGCCGAATCCAAAGCCATGCTCGCCGACGACAGCCGCGGCGTGCCCTTCGTGGTGGTGCATGGCCGGCGCGGCGGCAGCGCGATGGCGGCAGCCGCGGTGAACGCGCTGGCCACGGAGGTCGAATAAATGACGGCGCAAGGACGTTTGTTCGGACTCGGCGTCGGCCCCGGCGACCCGGAACTCATCACACTGAAAGCGCTGCGTTTGCTGAAGGCGTCGCCGGTGGTCGCGTACTTCGTCGCCAAGGGCAAGAAAGGCAACGCGTTCAGCATCATCGAGGCGCATTTGCACGACGCGCAGCAGCATCTGCCGCTGGTGTATCCCGTCACGACCGAAGCGCTCGAACCGCCGCTTTCGTATGAAGCGATCATCGCCGACTTCTACGACACCGCCGCGGAAGACGTCGCCGCTCACCTCGATGCGGGCCGCGACGTCGCGGTGATCTGCGAGGGCGATCCGTTCTTCTACGGCTCGTACATGTATCTGCACGATCGCCTTGCGGCGCGCTACGAAAGCGAAGTGGTGCCCGGCGTCTGCTCGATGCTCGGCGGCGCCGCCGTGCTCGGCGCGCCGCTGGTGTATCGCAACCAGAGCCTGTCGGTGCTCTCGGGCGTGTTGCCGGAAGACGAACTGCGCCGGCGTCTCGCCGATGCCGACGCCGCCGTCGTGATGAAACTCGGCCGCAACTTCGACAAGGTGCGGCGCGTGCTCGGCGAACTCGGTCTCGCGGACCGCGCGCTCTACGTCGAACGCGCGACGATGGGCAATCAACGCATCGTGCCGCTCGCCGAAGTGGATCCGATGGCGTCGCCGTATTTCTCGCTGCTCGTGGTGCCGGGGGAAAAATGGCAAGGATGAGCGCGCCCGCGATCGTGATTCTCGGCACGGGCGCGTTGGCGACGGCGCGGCGCATTCAGGCGTTGTATGCCGGCAGCCAGGTGCATGCGTTGCAAGGACGCGTCGAAGCGGACGTGTCGTATAACGAACTCGGCGCGCATCTGCGGGAACTGTATGCGCGCGGCACGCCGATCGTCGCGTTGTGCGCGACAGGGATCGTGATTCGTTGCCTCGCGCCATCGTTGTCGAACAAGGGCGTCGAGCCGCCGGTGCTGGCCGTTGCCGAAGACGGCAGCGCGGTCGTGCCGCTGCTCGGCGGTCTCGCCGGCGTCAACCTGATGGCGCGCGAAATTGCCGCGATGCTGGCCGTGCCGGCCGACATCACGACGAGTGGCGAATTACGTTTCGGCACCTGCGTGCTCAATCCGCCCGACGGCTATACGCTCGCCGACATCGGCCAAGGCAAGCGCTTCGTGTCGGACCTGCTGGCCGGCGAAAGCACGCGCATCGAAGGCGAAGCGCCGTGGCTCGACGACGCGCAACTACCCCGCTCCGCCTCGGCGCGTCTTGCGATTCGCGTGACGCCGCGAGCATGGGACGGACGCGAGGATGAGCTGGTGATTCATCCACGCAGCGTGGTCGCGGCGGTGACGGGCGTGGATGGCGGCATCGTGGCGCGCGTGCGCGAGGCACTGGACTCGCATGGTCTCGCGCCGCTGTCGCTCGCGGCCTTGCTGGCATCCTCTGATCGCATGGCGGACCCGGCACTTGCCGAAGCCGCGGCGAACCTGGACGTGCCGTTGCGTTTCGCGCTGGCACGCCCCGAAGATGGCGAGCCGCCTGCCAACCTGCTGCACGCCGCGCTGCACATTCCCTACGAGACGTTGCACAACGATGCAGTTGCTGGCGTCGCGCTGGCGTTGGCGCCGCTCGCCATCGATGCGGACACGATCGGCCGCAAGCGTGGTCGCCTGACCGTGATCGGTCTCGGGCCCGGCAGCGCCGATCTGATGGTGCCGGCAGCTCGCACGGCGCTGAACGTTGCCACCGATATTCTCGGCTACGACACCTACGTAAAGATGGCCGGCCCGTTGCGCGCCGACCAGCGCGTTCACGGCACGGACAATCGCGAGGAAATGCAACGCGCGCGGCATGCGTTCGAACTGGCCAGCGAGGGACGCGCGGTGGTCATGGTGTCCTCGGGCGATCCGGGAGTGTTCGCGATGGCCGCGGCGGTGCTCGAAGCGCTGGAGTCGTCGGATAACGCGGATTGGGCCACAGTCGAACTAAAGATCGTGCCGGGTGTATCGGCGGCGATGGCAACGGCGGCGCAAGCAGGTGCGCCGTTGGGTCACGACTTCTGCATGCTGTCGCTGTCCGATAATCTGAAGCCCTGGACGATTATCGAAAAGCGTCTGAGGCATGCCGCCGAAGCGGACCTGGTGATGGCGTTCTATAACCCGATTTCGCGCGCACGGCCGTGGCAGCTGGATAAAGCGCTGGATATCGTGCGGGAGTATCGTGCGGCGCAAACTCAGGTAGTGCTGGGCCGAGACATCGGTCGACCCGGCAGCACACTGAGGACGATCACGCTAGGCGAACTGCGCTCGTCCGATGTGGATATGCGCACGATGGTGATCGTGGGGTCGTCGACGACGCGGCGGTTTGGCAACGTGGCAGAAGGTCGTGAGTGGGTTTATACGCCTCGGTGGTATGAGTGAGTGGGCAGGCGGTGGTTATGGTGTTTTTCTGTGTATGAACCGGCGTATCGCGAGGCAGCAGACGAGCACAGGTGTGCCGATAAGTAGCGTAGCCACGGCCCAATAAAGGTTCATGACATACGACAACATATCGCCCTCGTTATCTGCCTTACTGCCTTCGCCCGTGACTGACAGCCAGAGTCTGACTATCGCACTGACAGATGACGGGATATGCAACGGGTATGTTGTGTACGGACTCGACAGGTACCATCCAAGATCACTAATGGCGAGAAGTGCAAGTAAAGATGCAATGAGGGTTACGGAAAAAGGCATCCTGGGAGTCTTCTTGCCACTCTTTCTTGCAACGAGATAGCGAGGCAGCCACCCTTTGAATTTCGCCAGAGCTAAAGCAATCAATAACGTAGAAACTAGCCAGTAGAGCAGCCACGCAAGCACGTTGATGTCATCAGGATTTGCCAGATATTCCGTGTTCGTGCAGCGTAGCCAGAATAGGATAAATGCTTCCTCGCTGCTGGACATTTCGACCGGAAGTATGTCGAGAAGATGCACTGCGTACCAACCAGCAATCCCCGATATCATGGTTAAAACGGTGTAAATCGAAAGACGGATTGCGAATCGTTTTTTCATTTCACGTCGATCGTTCCGTAAGCTCGTAAAGCTGTGCCTGGCACTGGCACAGTCTGTCCCCTCGAACGAATGAATTTCTGAAGTCGATCGAATTCCTGAGGGTTCACGACGGTGATACATCCGTGACTCAACCTCAAGTGCCCCATTGGATGCAGTCGGAAGTTACCGCGCTTGATGCCATTGATATTGGTCGTGTCTCCCGTTGCTGGATTCCAGAGCGTGAACCACTTTCGACGGTCGGTAGTGACGGAGTCGGTCGCATACAACCAATCGTACAGAAAACCCATTAAGCCCCCTGACTGACGATCAACCAGACAGTAGGTTCCCTTCGGAATCGGTCCAACGTTTTCTATCGCAGTATCAGCTGGGTTATCCCGGCCGTGACCGGTTCCCGAGAAGGCAGCAACGGGGATGCTTCCCTCGCACAAAAGGACCGAATCCGTCTGCCCATTAAGAACAAAAGTACATTTAACCGGCATCTCCTCTTCCCCCGCCCGGTCACTTCGTAGTGTTGTTCTTGATATACAGCGTCGCGGTCACCGCACCGCCGCTTCCTCCCTGGGCGTTTTGCACGAAGTACTCATGCTTCATCGTAGAAAAAGACAGATGAACATCTTCGTGGCATTCGTCGCCGCCGCCGATCGGCTCGACCTGGGTAATGACCACGTCGTACATCGTGATCATCAGGTATTCGAACGGCACTCCCCGGCCTTGCGCACGGTCAGTTTCACCTGGTCAATATGCTTGCCGGTGAAGCAATATCTGGCCAGATTCGGACTCGCACGGTCCAGCTTGTGCGTGAACTCCAGATCTGAAACGGTGGCCTTGCCCGCGCCACCGCCGGAGCCCGACATCATGGTTGCATCCTGTGAAACCTTCCAGCGCCAACCGATTACGTCGATTTCGTTCAGATGCGAGGCGTCCTGCGATTCGCCGTCGCAGCCGTTAATCTTGATGAACGTGTCTTGAGCCATTGACCACCCCCGTGACATTTGCGACTGTTCAGACGGTCGTCACGCGGAGATGCATAAGCATTCGACACAAGCAGATTTGACTACTGTTGGCAAAAGGCGCAGACCGCAGCGAAGACTCGAATCAGTAGTGTCGGGGGGAATGCCGACTGACGGAGATGCGATCTTTCTGCAAATGTGCGTGGATTTACGCAAATTCATCGGCCGCATGCCACGATTCATGCGGTCTGGCCTGTTCATCCCGACACCGTGCTCGCCTGGCCCGGCGCCCAAGCAGCCACCTTTAAATCCTCAATCGACCGCTGCCTCACGCCGAGATCGTCCCACAGCTCCGGGTGGCACGTGAACACCAGAATCTGATGCCGCGTGGCCGCGTCGATCAGCGCGCGCTTGATCGCATCGCGCCGCGCGGCATCGGTATGCACGGCGGCGTCGTCGAGCATGAGCAAGGTCGGCCGGCCCGACGCCTTCAGCAGATCCGCATACGCGAGCCGAGTCAGAATGCCGAGTTGTTCGCGCGTGCCGAAGCTCAGCGCATCGAGCGTGTCCGCGCGGCCGAAACGGTCCAGCGTGGCGGGACTCAGATCGTCGCCGAGCGCGATGGTCGACTGCGGGAAAATCCGCTTCAGATAATGCCCCAGCCGTTCGGTCAACGGCGCGCGCAATTGCGCCACCGCGGCATCGCGTTCGTCGACCAGCACTTCGTCGAGCAGACTCAACGCGCTCGCGCGCAAGCCGAGTTCGTCCTTGCGCCGCGTGGCCTGCTCGACCTTGGCCTCGACCGCCGCCAGACGCTCGCCGAGACCGGACGCGCCGACCGTCTCCAGTTGACTGCGCAATCCCGCGATCTTCACTTGCCGATCGTTCTGCTCGCCGCGCGCAAGTTCCGCCGACGCGCGATAGCGCTTCGCCTCAGCCGCCGGATCGTCGAGGCGCGCTGCTTCCAGTTCGCGCTCGCGCCCTTCGCGCTGCTTGCGCAATGCCTCGACCTGCACGCGTTGTTCGACGATTTTCGTCAGCCACTGCGCGCGATTGCGGCGGAACGCTTCGTCATTCAACTGCGCTTCCTTGCGCTGCAACTGAGCCGCGAGTGATTCCTCATTCGCCATGCCGGTCGATTTTTTATCGGCCGCCTGGGTCAGCACTTTGCGCGCGGCCTCCAACGCGTCGCGCGCGATCTCGGCGTTGCGGCGCGCTTCGTCGAGCGGCGGCGCAGCCGACACGTCTGGCAAACCCGCGAGCCGCTCGTTGGCGGCCTGCATGCGCGCCGCGGCCGTTGCCGACGCCGCGCGCAACGCCTCGATGCCTTGCGGCGCGTGCACGTCGAGAATCTTCGCCTGGCTTTTCTGCTGCGCGACCGCGGCCTTCCAACGCTCGTGCCTCGACTCGCCCTCGGCGAGCGAAGCGACGCCGAGCGCCTGCAACAATTGCGCATGCTGGGCTTCGAGCGACGCGAGTTCGGACAAGCGCGCCGGCAGATCGGAGACGCCCGGAATCACCTGCAAGTCGCCTAACGTGCCGAGACTGATCCGCTTCTCCTCGTCCAGACGCAGCACGCCTGCGCCGCTCAGCGGCTCATCGTTGACCGTGATCGCGCCGTTCAGGCGGTATTCGATGCGCGTCATGGCAGCTTCGGTGCGGGCGCGCAGCACGCTCAACTCGCTGCCGAGCGAGGCAAGCCGCTTCAGTTTCGCCTCGTCGATTTCGAGCGTGGCCGCCTCGCGCGCGGCTTCGAGCACGGCGTCGTTCGCTTTGCTGGCAGCAACGATCGATGCTTCGAGCCGCTCGCTCTCAGCGCGATAGAGTCCGATCTGGCTACGCAGATCGGCTGCGGTCACTGCCGCGTTGGCCAGTTCGAGCGCGCGGCTGGCATCGGCGAAAGCCTGCTCGAATTGCGTCACGCTGGAGACTGCTTGCCCGTGCTCGGCCTGGACCGCCGCCACGCTCGCCCGCTGTGCGTCGAGTTGCTGGCGCTCGCGCGCGACGGCCGCTTCCAGTTCGAGCGCGTTCTGCTCCTGTTGCAACGGCAGCGCCAGTTCGGCTTCGCTCGCCTTCAGCGACTGCTCAAGTCCTCGCAAGCTGCCCTCGAGTTGCACGACGGCGTCGGCGCGTAACTGCGCCTGCAAGGCCTTCTGCTCGTGAAGCTCCCACGGACGCTTGCGCTGGGTATCGTCGAAAGCTTGCTGCTGCGCGGCGAGACTCGCAATGTTCGCCTCGAACTGTTGACGCTGCTGTTCAAGATCCCCACGCTCTTCGATCAACCTGGCCAGCGCCTGCTCCGCCTCCGCCAGCGGCCCAGTCGGCTTCTGCGTACGCGCGGTGAGCAGTTGCCGAAGCTCACGCTGCACGGCGGCGATCAGCGCATCTTCGCCCGCCGATTCGCGGCTGCCCGAGAGTTGCGACAGCGCATCGCGCAGATACTGCGCCGCGTGACCGGTGGAATCGCGCATCTCCTGCGTGCTGCCTTGCTGCACCCACAACAAACCGGGCACGCCCGCGTTCTCGGCCTTCAACGGCCCACGCGCGGCGCGTGAAAAACCGAGCAAGGCCGCGAGCCTGTCTTCGGCTTCATCTTCGCCGAACGCGCTCTGGCCGATCTTCAACTCGCAGCGCTGCCGCGTGACGAACTGCTTCGACAATCGGCACGCCGTGCCGTCCAGATCGAAACTCACTTCGACCGACGGCTGTCCGCTCGCCTTGCCCCACGGCAACAGGTCTTTCAGATGCGAGGCCTTGTAGCGCTCCAGAAACACGGCGCGTACGGCTTCGGCAATGGTGCTCTTGCCGGCCTCGTTCGGACCGACAAAGAGATTCAAACCAGGCTGCAGATCGTCGATGACGAGCTTGCCGGTGAACTGCTTGAATTCCTGAATCGCAATGCTTTGCAGCTTCATGCGGACCTCGCTTCGCGCGGCAATTCACGTTGAAAACGCGCCAGAAGCAGCAATGCCTCGGCCGCGCGCTTGACCTCTTGCGGGTCGGACTGCGGGTCTTCCTGCAAGCCACGCAGACGCGCCACCACCTTAGCGAGGTAGCCGCTTTGCGCGCCGAGTTCGGCGAGGTCGTCGTCGGTGGGCAGCACTTGCAGGCCGCTCAGGTCGACGCGCAAGGCCCGCACGCGGGCTCGCGCTTCTTCCACCGCGACGTGAAGCGCTTCGGCGTCGGCCAGCGCGGCCGTGCCTTGGACCGTCACGCGCAGCACGTCGTGGCTGCCCAGCGTGGCGAGGCGCGCCTTCAGCGTATCCACATCGGTCGGCACGGCGATGGTTTCGTCCCAGCGATGCCATTGATATTGACCGACCCGCACCGGCTCGACCACCGGCGACGCGCCCGGCTCGTTCAGCGTGACGTCGAGCATGAAACCGGGATCGTTGGCGCGGAAGCGGTCCTGCTCGTGCGTGCCGGCATACCAGATGCGCTCATCGACACGCAGATGGCCGTGCCAGTCGCCGAGCGCCAGATAGTCCAGACGCGCACTCGCGGCACGCGACGGCGCGATCGGATTCGACGAGTCGATGCCTTCCTGCAGAATCCCACTCACGCTGCCGTGCGCGAGCCCGATGCGGTGATAGCCGGGCGGCGTCTCCGTCGTATCGAAGAAACCGGTGGTGTCGTCATACGTGATGCGTTGCGTGAGCGGCGCGCATAGCAGCGCGCAGCGGCACTCGTCCAGTAGCACCACGCCGGGTTCGAGCACGAGGCGCACATTCGGCGCGACGCAGTTCAGGCGCTGCGCGCGGGTCCACACGCTCTCGACGAGCGCGGCGTCGTGATTGCCCGGCAGCATGATCCACGGCCCGGTGAAGGCTTGCAGCGCGCCGAACAGACGGCGGATCACCGTGTCCGAGACCGTTTGCAGATCGAATACGTCGCCGGCCACGAGCACCGCGTCGACCTTGCGCGCGGCGGCTTCTCCGGCGATCCGGCGCACGGTCTCGAAGCGAGCCTCGGCAAGATGCGCCGCTTCGTCCGGCTCGAACTGGCCGAATTGCGTGCCGATCTGCCAGTCCGCGGTGTGCAGAAACCTGATCACTGTGCCTCCCTTCCATTCAATTGCAATCTGCCTCGCCGGGCAAGGCGGCGCAGTCTAACCGCAGATGTTACCGTGCCCACGCGGCAAAGCTAGCCCTTGACGGCCAGCGCGGCCTGGCCCATGCGCTGACGAGCGGCGCTACACTCGCGTTTCCGGACGCGCGAGCCAAGCGCTCCACATTATTTCAATCGACCTAGACCCGCTGCCCTGCCGCCGATGAACAAAGCAATCGAACTGAAGAAGGCCAAGCGCACGCCGTTACTGCTGTTGCTCGCCGCCGCCTGCGTTTTCGTGGTGACCGCGTTCATGCCGCGCGGCATCTGGGTGGACGGCATCAAGGCGATCGCCGAGGCCGCGATGGTGGGCGCACTCGCCGACTGGTTCGCGGTGGTCGCCCTGTTTCGCCGCGTGCCGATCCCGATCGTCTCCGCGCACACCGCGATCATTCCGAGGAACAAGCACAAGATCGCCGACAACCTCGCGGTGTTCGTGCAGGACAAGTTTCTGGATGTGCCTTCGCTAGTCGGCCTGATCCAGAAGCACGATCCGGCGCGCAGCATCACCGGCTGGCTGACGCAGCCGGCCAACACCGCGCGTTTGGGCGACTACGTCGTCAAGCTCACCAGCGGCATTCTTGAATTGACCGACGACGTGCGTATCCAGGTCTTCATCAAGGACGCGCTGCGCGACGTACTGGCCAAGGTGGATCTGTCGCAATCGATGGGCGCGATTCTCGACACGCTCACCAAAGACGGCCGTCATCAGGAACTGCTCGACGCCGGCATCGAACAGGTCGTGGCGCTGCTGCGCGAACCGCATGCGCGCGAGTTCATCGCCGAACGGATCGTCGACTGGGTGAAAAGCGAGTACCCAACGATCGAAAAGATTCTGCCTTCGGCATGGCTTGGCGAGAAAGGCGCCGAAGCCATCGCCAAGGCGGTGAACCGCATGCTCGAACAGATCAGCGAGAACCCCACGCATCAGTTGCGCCAGAAGTTCGACGACGCCGCGCACAAGCTGATCGTCAAGCTCAAAACCGATCCCGCGTTCCTGCAAAAAGGCGAGGAGCTGAAACGCTATCTGGTGGAAGGCGACGCGCTCAGTTCCTATGTGAAAGACATGTGGGGCGAATTGCGCGCGTGGCTCAAGCGCGATCTGCAAAGCAGCGACTCGGCGCTGCATGCGCGCGTGGTGGCGATGGGCCAATGGGTCGGCCGCGAACTCGCGCACGATCCGGCGTTGCGCCAGTCGCTCAATGACCACCTGGAGGAAGCCGCACGCGCGATGGCGCCGGACTTCGCGAAGTTCCTGACGCGCCATATCAGCGACACCGTCAAGAACTGGGACTCGCACGAGATGTCACGGCAGATCGAACTGAACATTGGTAAGGATCTGCAATACATCCGCATCAACGGGACGATTGTCGGCGGCTTTATCGGCCTGCTGCTGTATGCGAGCTCGCAATTGCTCGGCTTGCTGCGTCTGCACATGGGCTGAGCAATAGGCTGTCCCGCGTCAAAGCGCCTACAATCCGGGCATATGAATTGCTCATGCGTATGGCCCGGACTTCCTCTCTGTGTCCGCGAGCGGCGAGCATAAGAACGACAGCGCGTCTCAATCGGAAAGTGTGCTCATGAAAATATCCTTACCGCCGCACGGGCGGCCAAACCGCGTTTACCCGCCGGGCACGCCCAGTCTGCATGGCCTCGCGTCGGTGATTACCGGCGTGGTGGTGGTGTGCGGGTTGTACTTCGGCCGCGCGGTGTTGATCCCGATCACGCTCTCGGTGCTGCTCAGCTTCCTGCTCGCTCCGCTCGTGCAGATGTTGCGGCGTTTCCATATGGGGCAACTGCCGTCGATCTTCATCGCCGTGTTGTTCGCATTGGCCAGCCTGCTCGCGGTGGGTGCGCTGATCGGTGCGCAACTGGTGCAACTCGCGGCCGACCTGCCGCAGTATCAGGAGGCGATCGAGCAAAAAATCGAAACGGTCCAGGAGAAAACCGTCGGCCGCGCCGATTCGCTGATGAGCCGCGCCGCCGTCGCCTTGCAGCGCGTGGCCCCGCCCAAGCCGAACCCGCCGCGTCCCACCGGACGCGCCGCGCGCAACGCGCCCGCCGTGCCGCAGCAGGTCGAAGTGCACGAGCCGTCGCCCACGCCGATGCAACTTGCGCAACGCGCGCTGTCGCCGGCTATCGCGCCGATCGAAACGACCTTCATCGTGCTGGTCGTGACGATTTTCATCCTGCTGCAACGCGAGGATTTGCGCGACCGTTTGATCAGTCTGTTCGGCTCGCGCGATCTGCACCGCACCACCACCGCGATCAACGACGCCGCCGTGCGCCTCTCCCGCTACTTCGTCGCGCAACTCGGTGTGAATCTGAGCGCGGGCGGCGTGATCGCTATCGGTCTGGCCATCATCGGCGTGCCGGGTGCGCTGCTGTTCGGGGTGATCGCCGCGTTGCTGCGCTTCGTGCCGTATATCGGCATCTGGATCGCCGCAATTCTCGCCGTGTTCCTCGCGGCCGCGATTCAGCCGCAATGGACCATGGCGGTCTATACGCTGATCCTGTTCATCGTCGTCGACGTGGTGGCCGGGCAGATCGCCGAGCCGCTGCTGTATGGCCACCGCTCCGGCCTGTCGCCGCTCGCGGTAGTGGTGGCGGCGATTTTCTGGAGCTGGCTGTGGGGACCGGTCGGCCTCGTGCTGTCGACGCCGCTCACGTTGTGCGTGGTCACGCTGGGGCGCTACGCCGACCGCCTGAACTTTCTCACGGTGCTGCTGGGCGATCAGCCCGCGCTCACGCCCGCGCAGAACTTCTATCAGCGGCTGCTCGCGGACGATCCGCACGAGGCCATCGTGCAGGCGGAGCGCCTCTTGCGCGAGATGTCGCTGATCGACTACTACGACAAGGTCGCGCTCGAAGGCCTCAAGCTCGCCCGCAACGACGCGATGCGCGGCGTGCTGATGCCGGACCAGTTGCAGCGTATCAACGACGCGCTGGTGGACATCGTCGAAAACCTGGAAATCGCGGACGGCTTGCCGGACCGCCTCGCGCGCAGCGAACCCGCCGACACCGCGAGCGCGCTGCTCGCTTCGGCCTCGGCCGATCTTTCCGAGCGCCACGATAGCCACATTTCAGCGCAGCCACAGATGCGCCGTGAAACCGAAAAAACGTCGGTGCTGTGCGTACCCGGACGCGGTTCGTTCGACGAAGTCACCACCGCGATCGCCGTGCAGTTGCTCGGTCGCCAGGGCCTCGCGCCGATGATGGCCACGCACTCGGGTTATCGCAGCGCACGCGCCGACGAACCGAGCTTCAAGGACGCGCCGATCATCTGCATCGTCTCGCTCGATGCGCCGGAATCGCCGCCGTATCTGCGCAACATGCTGCGGCGCACGCGCGAATGGCGGCCGCGGGCGACGCTGGTGGTCGGCGTCGGCGGCGCGCCGGAAGGCGGGCCGGAGACGGGCGCGACCGGCGCTTCGCACGCGGCCCCCACCTTCCGCGCGATGATCGAGGAATGCCAGGCGGCCTCGAGCCTGCAGCATGCGCGCCAGCCTTCGCATGTGGGCGGAGCGGACTGAGAGCCTGCTTCGCCGCCGCGGCCTTGCCCCGCTCTTTGTACCCAAAATGAGGACAGCCGCACGCGCGCCCTCCTTCATACTTCGTTATCGATTCGCACCGCCTTGAAGAGCTAACCAGCCCCGGCGGGCAATTCCCGGCATCGAAGATCCAGGAGACACGCATGAGCCGCCCCTTCAAACCCTATCCGTTTTCGCCTCGTCACTATGAGGGCGTGGTGCCATCGCTCGTCGACGGGCGCGACTCGCTCAGGCGGTCCGTGGCGATCGTCGGCGGCGGGCCGGTCGGCATGACGCTGGCGCTCGCGCTGGCTCGCCAGGGCGTGCGCTCGGTGCTGATCGAAGCCGACGACGGTGTGTGCACCGGCAGCCGCGCGATCTGCATCTCGCGGCGCAGTCTGGAGATATTCAAGCGACTCGGCGTCGTGCAAGGCTTCCTGCAAAAAGGCTTGCCGTGGACGGGCGGCCGCAGCTTCTACCGCGACACCGAAGTGTTCCGCTTCGCCATGCATCAGGACGACGAGCAATCGCTGCCGCCGATGATCAACATCGCGCAATACCAGATCGAACAGTTGCTGCTCGACGAGGTGGAACGGCATGCCGATCTGATCGAGATCCGCTGGCAGACGCGCGTGACCGGCATCGAACAGCACGCGGCGGAAGGCGGCCGCGGGAACCTGGAAAGCACGGGCGGGGCGACGCTCGCGCTGCGCACCGGCGACACCGCGTGGCAGATGCACGCCGACTGGGTGGTCGCCTGCGACGGCGGCCGCAGCACGATCCGCGAGGCGCTCGGCCTCAAGCTCACCGGCACCACATATGAAGGCCGCTACGTGATCGTGGACATCGAACTGGACAGCGCACGCGCCACCGAGCGTCTCGCGTATTTCGATCCGCCCTCCAACCCCGGCTCGACGGTGCTGGTGCACAAGCAGCCCGACAACGTCTGGCGCATCGACTATCAGCTTCGCGACGACGAAGACCCGGAAGCCGCCGTGCGGCCCGAGAACGTCATGCCGCGCGTGCAGAGCGTGCTCGACTCCATGGGCGAAACCGGCGCATGGTCGCCGATCTGGGTCACCGTCTACAAGGCCAACGCGCTAACGCTCGAACGCTACCGGCACGGCCCGGTGCTGTTCGCGGGCGACGCCGCGCATCTCGTGCCGATTTTCGGCGTGCGCGGCGCCAATTCCGGTATCGACGACGCGGACAACCTCGGCTGGAAACTGGCCTGCGTCGTGAACGGCGTGGCATCGCCGCGACTGCTCGACAGCTACAGCGACGAGCGCGTGTTCGCGGCACGCGAGAACCTGAGCTACGGCATGAAGAGCACGGAGTTCATGGCGCCGCCCTCGTTCGCCTACGATCTGATGCGCCAGGCGGTGCTCGGCCTCGCGGAGCATCACGCGGCCGTGCGTCCGCTGATCAATCCTCGGCAGACACATGCGATTGCCTATGTGAAGTCGCCGCTCAACGAAGCCGCGGGCGACGTGGCCGATGCTTTCAAGCAAGGCCCGGCGCCCGGCACGGTGTTGCCGGAATGCCGGCTCAAACGTACGGAAGACGGCGTGGTCGTCGATATTCATCTGACGGATCTGCTCGGGCCTTGCTTCACCGCGCTGTGCTTCGGTCCAAACGCGAACGGGAACGACGACTCCGCTCAAGACACAGCGTGGCAGCCATTGCAAACCACGCTGGCCGAACAAGGGATTCCGTTCAAAGCCGTCATGCTGGTCAGGAACGACACGCAAAACGCTACGAGCTCAAACGTGATCGACCACACCGGCCGTCTGCACGACATGCTCGACGCCACGCCCGGCACCGTCTATCTGATCCGCCCCGACGGCCACGTACTCGCCCGCTGGCGGGACGGCAGCGCGGCGGCCACGCAGCGCGCCATCAGCACGGCGCTGACGACTTAACAAAAGGAGACCCACCTCATGACCGATAGCGATCTCGATCTCGTCTACACGACGCTCTGCAAGACCCTCACGAACGAAGGCGAAGCTCAGGCGCCGTTGTATCTGGCCCGCCTCGCGATGCTGTGCCTGACCGAACTCGACAACCCGCGGCGCGCGTTGTCGTTGATCGAAGCGGCACGGCTGCCGGCTTCGACCGCGGTGACGGCATAAGGCGTAAAAAAAGCCGCCGCGCCTCTCATGGCACGGCGGCCTTTCATCGAGGCTGGTGTCACTGCTTCGGATACAAACCCAGCGTGCTCGCGTGCAGGCGCGCGAGACCGAGCAGCGCATCCGTGTACGGCGTAGCGACGCCTGTCAGTTGTCCCAGTTCGCGCACCGCGGCCACCAACGCGTCGAGTTCGACCGCTTTACCCGCTTGCACGTCCTGCAGCATCGAGGTTTTCATCGCGCCGAGTTTCAGTGTGACCTCGTGGCGATCCGCCGGCTCCTGGTCGATCGGAATTCCGAAGCGCGCGCCGATTTCCTTTGCCTCCAGCATGATGCTCGTCACGAAGTTGCGCGCCAGCTCGTCGCTGAGAATCCGGTCGGTGGTCGCGCCGGTGATGGCGCTGATCGGATTCATCGTCATATTGCCCCACAGCTTGTACCAGACGTCGCGCTGGATCTGCGCCGACACCGACGCATTGAAGCCCGCCGCCGCGAGCGTGGCCATGAGCGCCGCGACACGCTCGCTCGACCGCCCCGACGCTTCGCCGATAATCAGCCCATTGCCCTGATGATGGCGGATCATGCCCGGCGCTGCGACCAGACAACTGGCGTGCACCACGCAGCCCACGGTCTGCGCGGAGGGAATCGCGGCGGCAATCGCGCCGTCGGGATCGATCGACTTCAAGCGCCTGCCGGCGAAGTCCGCGCCGAGCCCGTCGCAGAACCACCATGGCACGCCGTTCATCGCGGTCAATACGATCGTTTGCGCGCCAAGCAGCGGCGCGATCTGCGCGGCCACCGACGCCATCGCCGGTCCCTTGACGGCGACCACGACGAGATCCTGCACGCCGAGGTCCGCGGGCTTGTCGCTCGCCTTCACCTTCACGGCATGCGTCACGCCGCCTTCGATCAGACGCAAGCCGTGCTCGCGCAGCGCGTTCAGCGTCCCGCCGCGCGCCACGACGCTTACGTCATGGCCGGTCTGCGCGAGCTTCACACCCATCCAGCCGCCGATCGCGCCTGCGCCGTAGATAGCTACTTTCATCGTTTCAATCCTTGTAACTGGCGTCGATGCGGTCCACTCGCCGCACCAACGCATCGAACACGTCTTGCCCCGCGCCGTGACGCGGATCGAACTGCAGCGCGTCGCGCGAGCAGCGAATCGCCACGTCTTCCGGCACCGGCCGTGCGCGGCCCATCGCGAATGTCGCCATCTGGATTTCGCAGGCGCGGTTGAGCGTCCACAGGACCGCGAAAGTTTGCGGCAAGGTGTGGCCCCACGCAAGCAGGCCATGATTGCGCAAGATCACCGCCTGCCTGTCACCGATGTGCTTCAGGAGGCGCGGACCTTCTTCGGCGTGAACCGTGATGCCCTCGAAGTCGTGATACGCAATGCGGTCGTGCAATTGTGCGCTGTAGAAATTGGTCTGCTGCAGACCGTCCTCCAGACAGGCCACGGCGACGCCCGCCGTGGTATGCGTGTGCATCACGCAGTGCGCGTCGGGCAAGCCTTCGTGAATCGCCGCATGCACGACGAAGCCGGCCGGATTCACCGGATACGGCGAGTGATCGAGCACGCGTCCCTGTGCATCGATCTTCACGAGGTTGCTCGCGGTCACTTCGCTATAGTGCAGCCCGAACGGGTTGATCAGGAACTGCCGCTCGCCGCCGCTCACGCTGGCGGGGACGCGAAGCGTGATGTGGTTATAGATCATCTCGGTCCAGCCGAGCATGTCGAAGATCCGATAGCACGCCGCGAGTTGCACGCGTGCATGCCATTCGTCCGGATGCATCGAGTGGGCCTTCGGCGCGCTCGGCGCTTGTATGTCGAGGGTGGTCATTTGGGTCTCCCTTGTCGACCGGAGTTGGCGCTTTAGCGCTTACTCCGGTCCCATGCAAAGCGGTCGACCAGAGTTGGCGCTTTAGCGCCTTACTCTGGTCCCATGCAAAGCGGTCGACCGGAGTTGGCGCTTTAGCGCCTTCCTCCGGTCCCATGCAAGATCGTTGCTGTTATCGTTCTGTTGATCGAAAAAACGCGCTTATGCGCCCGACACCACGGCCGCGATCGACGCCGCCACATACTCCGCGTTGCGTTCATTCAGACCGGCCACGCACATGCGCCCGGAACGCAGCACATACACCGCGTATTCGCTGCGCAGGCGCTCCACCTGGCTTTCGCTCAAACCCGTATAGGTGAACATGCCGCGCTGCGCGACGTAGCGCGCGCGCATCACTTCATCCACACGGCCCGCGAGTCCGGCGTGAATCGTTCCGCGCATGGCGAGAATCCGCTCGCGCATGGTGGCGAGTTCCGCTTCCCATGAAGCGCGCAACGACGCATCCACGAGCACGTTGGCGACGAGCCGCGCGCCGTGCGTCGGCGGATTGCTGTAGTTCGCGCGCACCGTCGACATCAATTGACCGAGCACGCGGCCGGCCTCTTCCGCGCTCTTGCAAACCACGCTCAACGCGCCGACGCGCTCGCCGTACAGCGAGAAATTCTTCGAGAACGAATTCGCGGCGATCAACGGAATGCCCGCGTCGGCCAGCAGACGCACGCAGGCGGCGTCTTCTTCCAGACCGGCTCCGAAACCCTGATAAGCCATATCGACGAAAGCGATCAGCTTGCGGCGCTGCAAGACCGGCACCAGCTCGGCCCATTGCGCCGGGCTCAGATCGACGCCGGTCGGGTTGTGGCAGCACGCGTGCAGCAGCACGACGCTCTGTTCAGGCAAGCGGCCGATCGTCTCGATCATGTCGGCGAAACGCAAGCCGCCGGTGTGTTCGTCGTAATACGGGTAGGTGTTGACCGTCAGCCCCGCGCCTTCAAACACGACGCGATGGTTTTCCCAGTTCGGATCGCTGATCCAGATCTGCGAGCTGGGGAAATAGCGCTTCAGGAAATCGGCGCCGACCTTGAGCGCGCCCGAGCCGCCGATGGTTTGCAGCGTCGCGATCCGGCCTGCCTTGCGCGCCTCGCTGTCCGCGCCGAATACCAGCGCCTGCGCCGCGTCGCGATAGAGCGGCAGGCCGGCCATCGGCAGGTACGAGCGCGGGCCGATCGAATCGAGCAGCGCGATTTCGGCGCGGCGCACGGCGTCCATCACCGGCAGCTTGCCGGCGTCGTCGAAATAGATGCCGATACTCAGATTGACCTTGTTGGTGCGCGGGTCGAGTTGAAAGTCTTCGTTCAGGCTCAGAATCGGGTCGCCTGGATAAGCGGGAATGTGGTCGAACATGGCAGTTCCTTGAATGCGGCCGCGCTGCGGCCTTGGTGTGACGCTTGGTGTGGCGTAACGACAGCCCGGCGTGAACCGCCTTGCGTGCCCGCCTGGCTCAGACGGCAATCAACTTGCAGGACCGGAGTAAGCACGAAAGCGCCAACTCAGGTCGACAGAGCGAGACCGAAGTCTAAGCGGGTTTGGCTGGGTGCGTCGATTAGGAGAAGTCTCCGCGCATGGCGCACGGCGCACAATCAATCGATTTTTCACGATTCGTTAGTTTTTCTTTAGAATTGCCGAATGCCACTCACGCGCGTCACCATCCGTCAGTTCGAAGCGTTTCTCGCCATCGTCGATTTGCATAGCATCGGCGCGGCGGCGGACCGGCTCGGCCTGACTTCGTCGGCGGTCAGCCAGTTGCTGGCCGACCTCGAAACGGAACTCGGCTTTCGCCTCTTCGACCGAACCACGCGGCGCGTGAATCTGTCGAGCGCGGGGCAGGATTTTCTATCGTCGGCGGAATCGGTGCTGCGCCATGTTCGGGCCGCCGCGCAATCCGCCGACGATATCCGCAACCGCGCCGCGGGCATCGTGCGGATCGGCGCGCCGCTGGTGCTGGCGGCGACCGCGCTGCCCGCGGCCATCGCCGAATATGCGCGCGACAAGCCGAAGGTGGTCGTGCGCATTTGCGACACCGTGGTCGAGCAACTGGTGGAACGCGTGGAAAGCGGCGACGTGGACCTCGCGATCGGACCCGACCGGCAAAGCGGCACACGCGTGCGATGCGACCCGGCGTTCGCGAGCCCGTGGGTGATGTGGTGCGCGCCGAGCCATCCGTTGAACGCGCGCCGCCGCGTGCTGTGGCCGCATTTGCGCGAGGTGCCGATCGTCGCCACCGGCCGCGACCACGAACGGGCGGTCGGTCAAATGCTGGCCAATCTGCCTGCGGAGGCGCGCATCATTCCGGTGGACGTGGTGGACAACGTCACCACGGCGTTCGGCCTGGCCTCGCAAGGGCTGGCCGTTACGCTCGCGCCCGCCTATGTCGCGCCGCTGGCTCGGACCTTCGGGCTGGTAATGAAGCGCATCGTCGATCCCGAAACGATCCGCGAGGTGTGCGTGTATCGCTCCACCGAGCGCGCATTGTCGCCGCCCGCCGACGGTTTCGCGGATTTCATCATGCCGTGGCTGAAGCGCTGGGATCGCGAGACGCAGGCCGATGTGCGGCCCAAGCGTGCGTGACAGGCGACTGCTGAACGCGTCGGCTCAAGCCCGCTCGGGCACCATGCACAGCGCGAACAACTGGCGCTGGCTAGAGATGCCAAGGCGCGCGTAAGCGCGCTTTTGATAGGTGACCACACTGGCAGGCTTGACGCCCATTTGCACAGCGATTTCCGCGGCGCCGGCGCCTTCGAGCGTGCCGCGCAACACATCGAGTTCGCGCGGCGTGAGTGCCGGGCAAGCGCGTCTGACTCGCGCCAGCATCGCGGCGGCCGAACCCTGCTGATGCTGTCCATTCAGCGCGTAATGACTCTTCGCCGCGTGCGCGAACAGATGCGCGAGGCTTTCGACGCGTTCCAGCTCGCCCGGCTGAAACACGCCATAGGCGCGGTCGCGATACAGATTGATCGACAGCCAGACGCTTTCCATCGGCTGCACGAGCAGCGATAGCCGGTCGGACACATTCGGCTGCGCGTAACAGGCCGCGCGATACGCTTCGTTTTCGATCTCTTCGCTTTGTTGCTGGTGCAGCACCAACGCGTCGCGCGCCGGTTTTTCATGCGAACGGCCGATAATGGCGCGATTGCCGTCGAGGGCATAAAAGTGCGTGGCGTAGCGATCGGCGACGTCGCGCAGAAAGCGGCCGCCGCGATGATCGGCGGCTGACACGGTGCGCGGCCTCGCGTCGAATTCATAGGCGAAGATGGTGCACTGCGAGACAGGCAGCGTATCGCCGACGGTTCTAAGGATGCTGGCGGCGAGCGCGTCGGCATCCGCGTGCGAGATCGACATGACGAGCTCGGTCGCGCGCGAGGTGCTGATCTGTTCGTTGCGGTGCGGTGCGGAGATGCGCCAGGAACGCATGATGAGAGTCGGGTCGCCGTGCAAGGGGTTCGGTTCGCCAAGCGTAGCACAGCGCAACGCGGGACTGTTTCCGGTGGTCTGCAAGAACGCCTACAGTTGTCCAGAACGCGTGATCTCACTGACTGAGCAAGGAGCACTGGCATCGCATCGACATGCGCGGACATGCGCTATCGCAGCATCGAGATCGACCGCGTGGACATTTTCTACCGCGAAGCCGGCCCCCGTGACGCATCTCGCCCGCTGATTACCGGACCCTGCCCGTGGCATCGGGCGCTTACTTGCCCGTAAACGACCCGCGCTGGAACGTCACCATTCTCGGCAACTCGATCGTAAAGATCGTCCCTATCGCCTCGTCGGAATGCACGCTGACATTGCCGCCGTGCATCCGCGCGATCTCCTGCACGATATGCAGGCCGAGCCCCAGCCCTTCGCGCGAGCGCGCACCGCTGTTGTTCGGGCCAAACGCCTTGAACAGATGCGGAAACACCTCGGCCGGAATCGTGCCGCGATTGGCGACCTTCAGACGCACGGACTCGACCGCTTCGCCATCCACCTCGACACCGATATCGCTGCCCGGCGCGCCATGATGCAGCGCGTTGCTCACCAGATTCGACACGGCCTGCCAGACCAGGTCCGTGTCCCACGCGCCCGACGTATTGCCCCGGCTCGCGAACACGATCTGCTTGCCGTTCTCGCGCGACGCGAATTCGTCGATCACGGAACGGCACAGCGTCGCCAGTTCGATCGAGCGCGGTTGCAACGGCAGGCGCCCGCCCTGCAAACGCGCGAGATTGAGCAACTGGTCGACCATACGCGCCATGCGCAGCGAACTGTTCTTCACCCGCGCGGCCACTGTCACCGACTGTTCGTCGGCCGCCGTGCGCATCAGATATTCCGCCGACGCCAGCACCGCGCCGAGCGGCGTGCGCAAGTCGTGACTCAGCACCGCCATCAGCATCTCGTTGGCTTCGAGCATCTGCCGCGTGGTGACGAGTTGCGCCGCGAGCTGGCGCTTCTGCTGTTCGAGCTGCACGAACACATCGACCTTGGATTGCAGAATCCGCGGATCGAACGGCTTATAGAGAAAGTCGACCGCGCCGGCTTCGTAGCCGCGGAACGTGCGCGACGCATCCTGCGCGGTCGCCGTCAGAAAGATGATCGGCACGTGCGAGGTGCGCGGGCTGCCACGCATCAGCGCGGCAAGTTCGAAGCCGTTCATGCCGGGCATGTTGACGTCGAGAATCGCCAGCGCGACTTCGTGCTTGAGCAGCAGGTCGAGCGCCGCCGTGCCCGAGTCGGCCACCAGCACGGCGAGATCCGGCCGTGCCAGCAAGGCTTCGAGCGCCGTGATGTTGTGGACGATGTCGTCGACGATCAGAATGTTCACAGGTGAGTTCGTCATGGCATCGGGTCAGAAAGAGGCCGGCAATGCGGCAAGCCGCCGGGCCATGGTTTCGGGAGTGTAAATAAAATCCGCCACGCCGCGTTCAATCGCGGCACGCGGCATCTCGGGGGAAGCAGCGGTGTCCGGCGCCTGCACCCAGGCCGTGCCGCCGAACGCGCGCACGCGCTTCAGGCCTTGCGCGCCGTCGTCGTTGGCGCCGGAGAGCAGCAGCGCCAGCAGGCGTTCGCCATACACGGGGGCGGCCGACTCGAACAGCACGTCGATCGAGGGACGCGAAAAGCGCACGGCGGCGTCGGTCGACAGCGCGACGGTGCGGTCCACCTCCACCAGCATGTGATAACCAGGTGGCGCAATATGCACGCGGCCCGGCATGATGCGTTCGCCCGCATCGGGCTCGAGCACCGGCAACGCGCAGCGATGCGCGAACGCATCCACCAGGTAGCTCGGCGGATCGGGCGGCAGGTGCGTGACGATCAAAACGGCCGGCGCGAAGTCCGCAGGCAGCGCGCCGAGCAGCACGTTCAGCACTTCGATGCCGCCCGCCGAGCCGCCGATCACGACGAGCTCGTAGCCGCGCGCCGCTTCGGCGCGCGGTTCGGAATCGACGGCTGGCTGGACGGTTAAGCGTGGCATGGTGAGCGTGCTAGCGCTTCTGATAAATGCGTTCGCTCGGACGGAATTCGTCGAACGCTTCGTAATGACTGGAAAAACGCAAACTTTCCTTGCTGCCCAAGCCCAGAAAACCACGCCGCACGAGCGCGTTCTCGAACAGACCCAGCGCGCGATCCTGCAAGCCGCGATCGAAATAGATCAGCACGTTGCGGCACGACACCAGATGCGCTTCGAGAAAGACCTCGTCGGTGGACAGGCTGTGGTCGGCGAACACCACGCGCTCTTTCAGCGAGCCCGCAAAACGCGCGCCGCCATAGGCAGCATGGTAGTAGTCGGACAGCGAACGCTTGCCGCCGGCCGCCAGATAGTTCTGCGTGAAGCCCTGAATCCGGTCCAGCGCGTAGATGCCGGACTCGGCGCGCGCGAGCGCGTCCGGGTTGATGTCGGTCGCGTAGAACAGCGTGCGCTCGGTCAGGCCCTCCTCGTCGAAGAGGATTTTCAGCGACCAGAGTTCTTCGCCCGTGCTGCATCCCGCTACCCACACCTTGATCGACGGATAGGTGCGCAAGCGCGGCAGCACGTGTTCGCGCAGCGCGAGGAAATACGCCGGGTCGCGAAACATCTCGCTGACCTGGACCGTGAGGTACTGGAACAGCCGCGAAAACTCGTCGCCGTTGCGCATGATGCGGTCCTGCAACTGCGAGAGCGTCTTCAACCCGAATTCCTCGAGCGCCTGCGACAGGCGGCGCCGCAGCGACGACATCGCGTAGTGCCGGAAGTCGTGCTGATACTTGAGATACACCGCCTCCAGCAGCAGCTTCAACTCGATGTCGAAGTCGCTGATGCGTTGCGGCGCGTCGAATTCGGACTGGCTCATTCTGTTCCCGTGTTCCTGCTACCGTTGCCGCAACCAGACGCGGCACAGCGCGACCAGCTTGTCCACGTCGATCGGCTTCGAGACGTAGTCGTCCGCACCGGCTTCGAGGCAGCGCGTGCGGTCGTTCGCCATGGCCTTCGCCGTCAGCGCGATGATCGGCAGATGGGCAAAACGCGGATTGCGGCGAATCTCGCCCATCGCGGTCAAACCGTCCATCTCCGGCATCATGATGTCCATCAGGATCAGATGCACTTCGGGACCGTTTTCCAGCGCTTCGAGCGCTTCGCGGCCGTTGCGCGCAATCTGCAGTTTCGCACCGAGCGGCTCCAGCACGTGCGAGAGCGCGAAAATATTGCGGACGTCGTCTTCGGCCAGCAGGATCGTGCGGCCCTCGAAGGCATTGTCGCGCTGCCGCACCGTGCGCAGCATGCGCTGCTGCTCGGGCGCGAGCGACGACTCCACGCTATGCAGGAACAGCGTCACCTCGTCGAGCAGGCGCTCGGGCGACTTCGCGCCCTTGATGATGATCGATTTCGAATAGCGGCGCAGGCGGTGCTCTTCCTCGTCGGACAGCATGCGGCCCGTGTAGACGATCACCGGCAGCGCGGCATGCGCGGTGTTCGCGGCAAGCCGTTCGAGCAGATCGTAGCCGGTGCCGTCGGGCAGCGCGAGATCGGTCACCACGCAGTCGAAGGTGAATTTGCCCAGATACTCCAGCGCTTCGGCCAAGGTTGCGACTGCAACGATCTCGGTGTTCTCGCTTTGCAGGAGCGCGCGAATGCTTTCGCGCATCGGCGCGTCGTCCTCGATCACCAGCACGCGTTTGAGGCGCTGCTGCAGACGCGCTTCGAGGCGGCGGATCGCGGCTTCCATCGTGCTGCGCGCGGTCGGCTTGAGCGTATAGCCGATGGCGCCGAGGTGCAGCGCCTTGTCGGCGTGATCGGTGGCCGAGACGATGTGGATCGGGATATGACGCGTGAGCGGATCGTTCTTCAGCCATTCCAGCACGGTCAGGCCGGAACGGTCCGGCAGGCCGACGTCGAGCAGCACCGCCGCCGGGCGCATGTCGCGCACGAGGGCGAGACCGGTGGCGGCACTGCTGGCGTGGACGAAGTCGAAGTCGAGGTCGTGCGTCAGATCGCGCAGGATTTCGGCGAAGGCGAGATCGTCTTCCACCGCGACGATCAGACGGCCGGCGCGCGTGCGGTTGTCGCGGTCGTCGGCAATCGGGCCGTTGGTGGTTTCGGGCGCGTTGCCGTTGATGAAGCCGCTCGTCAGGCCATTGGCCGGCGTGATCACCGTGGGCTGATTACCGCCCGAAGACGGGCGCACGAGCAACGGTTCCATCGTCGATTCGGCCGCGGCCGGCGCGCCGGCTGACGTCTGAGCCGAGGCGAAGGCCGGCGCCGGCGCAGGGTGCGCGCCCTGGCTTGCGTTCAAGGCCGCCTCTGCATCGAGCGGCAACCACAGCGTGAACACACTGCCCTTGCCGACCTCGCTGGCGACGGTGATCCGGCCGCCCAGCAAGCGCGAAAACTCGCGCGAAATCGATAAGCCCAAGCCGCTACCGCCGTATTGTCGGCTGGTGGAACCGTCGGCCTGCTGGAACGCTTCGAAGATCATATCCAGCTTGTCGGCCGCGATGCCGATGCCGGAGTCGCGCACGTCGATACGCAGCATGTCGCCTTCGGCCGGTGCCACCGAGAGCGCCACCTCGCCGCGTTCGGTGAATTTCACCGCGTTCGAGAGCAGGTTGCGCAGAATTTGCGTGACGCGCTGGCCGTCGGTGATGAAGGTATCCGGCGTGCCCGGCGAGCGGTCGAACGCGAGACGCAAATGCTTGGCGCTGGCCATCGGCCTGAATAGTTCCTCCAGTGCCTGCAGGGTTGCGTCGATCGACACCGTTTCGAGTTCGACCGTGACCTGCCCGGCTTCGACCTTCGACAGATCGAGAATGTCGTTGATCAGCACCAGCAAGTCGCTGTTGGAAGCATGAATCGTTTCCGCGTAGCGCACCTGCTCTTCCGTCAGATTGCCGGTGCGGTTCTGCTGCAGCAGCTTCGCGAGAATCAGCGAACTGTTCAGCGGCGTGCGCAGTTCGTGCGACATGTTGGCAAGGAACTCGGACTTGTAGCGGCTCGACTGTTCGAGGCGCGCCGCGTTGGCCGCCAGGTCGTCCTGCGCGCGCAGCAGATCGGACTTCTGCCGCTCGAGACGTTGCGCGTATTCCTCCAGCTGCACGTTGGTCTGTTCGAGCTCGGCCTGCTGCGCCTCGAGCCGTGTTTGCGATTCCATCAGCGCGCGGCCGCGCTCTTCGAGTCCTTCATTGGAGACGCGCAATTCCTCCTGCTGCACCTGCAGTTCTTCGTTCAACTGCTGCGTTTCGGCCAGCGCGTCCTGCAGACGCTCGCGATACAACGCGGCTTCGACGAAGTCGCCCATGCCCTTGGCGATCAGTTCCATAAACTCCTGGTCACGCGCGGTCAACTCGCGCATGAAGCCCAGTTCGACGACGCCATTGACCTCGCCGTCGTTTTCGATCGGCATGACGAGCAGGTTCTTCGGCGCGCTGCTGCCGGTCGCGGATACCACCTGCACGTAATTCGCCGGCACGTCGCGCAAGATCAGCGTGCGGCGCGCGAGAGCCGCCTGGCCGATCAGCGTCTCGCCTTCGGCGAAATTGCGCGCGCTGGCCTGCTCGCTTTCGCGGCTGAAACCATAAGTTGCGATGCGCCGTAGCGCGCCGTGCTGCCTGTCGCGCACGTAGAGCGCGGCCACGGCGGCGTCCAGATATTGCGCGAGAAAGTCGAGCATCGCGCGGCCCACCAGCGGCGAGGTCGCCTGACCGACCACCTTTTCCGCAAGCAGGCGCTGCCCCGAGCGCAACCACACTTGCCCTTGCAGCATCTCGGTCTGTTCGGCCTGCTGGCGCAGCGCGCCGTCATACGTGGTCGACAGGCCCATCAGTTCGCGGCGGCCCATCCACGCGAGCAGGCCACTCACGCTCAGGCTGAACAGCAGGAACACGCTCACCAGCGTGGTGGTGACACGGCGCGTCGCTTCACTGCGCTCCTGACGCAAACGCAACTCGACGTCGAGAAACTCCGCAAATTCACGGCGCGTTTCGTCGAATTCGGTCTTGCCGCGACCGCTCGCCAAGGCGTCCTCGAAATTCTGATTACGACGGCGTGCGTCGATCATCTCTTCAGCGAAACGGCTCCAGCGTTGCTGAATGGCCTCGATCTGCTTGAGCTTCTCGACTTGCGGCGGGTTGTCGGCGACCATCTCCTGCAAGGCCTCGATCTGCGTCTTGAAGCGCGGGCCGCCGGCTTCATAAGGCGCGAGGAAGCTCTCGTCGCCCGTGATCAGGAAGCCTCGCATCGAGGTCTCGCGGTCGACCGCGAGGCGCAGCATTTCATTGGCCTGGCCGATCACGCGTTCGGAATGCTCGGCCCAGTTCATGGTCGAGACCAGGTAGGCAATCAGTCCAACGAAGACGGCCATCGTGACCAGGCCGACACCCAGAGGCAAGGCAATGTTGCGGCGAATGATGCTGCGAAAACGATTCTGGTCGACGGCCTGGGATGCGGTCATTTTTTCTGTCTTCGGCTTGGCGAATCGAGTCGATTCGGAATATTTTTCGGGTATTTCGCGTGATTCATTTTGTCGCGATGCGACGCGCGTAATCATACAGGATGAGGGTTGTTTTTGAGGCGCGTGTCAGCGGTTCAGGCTTGCTGGACGGGCCTGTTGCCGACTCACGCAACTTTGCACCGCTCACGCGGGTCAATCGTGCGAGGAATGCAAATCCGCTCTCTTCGATCAACCGATCGCCGTCCACTCTCTTCCGGTAGCCGATGCCTTCTCACGCCCTCACCGATTTCTCCCGCGCGCCCTTGCGTATCGCCCTCGCCGCCGCGTTCATCTGGCATGCCTCGTTGAGCGGCGCGGCGCAGGTTGCCGAGCCGCCCTCGGCACACGGCAGCATCGTGGCCGCCACCGTGCACGTCGAGGCGCCCACGGAAGCTTCGCCGGTCGTGCCCATCCCGCCGTCAGAACAATATCCGACGCTCTATCGCGATGTGCAGCTCGCGCATCTCTATCCCGACAGCAAAACTTTCGCGGACATGGTGCCGCTTTCGGCGCCCGCGCAGATCGCGGCTACGTATAGCACCGCCAGGCAACAGCCCAACTTCAATCTCGCCGACTTCGTGAAGCACAATTTCACGCTGCCCACGCGCACGGCGAAGGTCTATGTATCCGATCCGAATCAGGACGTGGTGGGCCATATCGATACACTCTGGAATGTGCTGCGCCGCGAGCCGGATGCGACCGCAAGCCCATGGTCCTCGCTGCTGCCGCTGCCGTACGCGTATATCGTGCCGGGCGACCGCTTCGATGAGATCTACTATTGGGACTCGTACTTCATCATGCTCGGCCTCGAACAGAGCGGGCAGCATGCGCTGGTCGTCGACGAACTGAAGAACTTCGCAACCCTGATCGACCGCTACGGCCATATTCCGAACGGCAATCGCACCTACTACCTGAGCCGCTCGCAGCCGCCGTTCTTCGCGCAGATGGTGCGGCTCGTCGCCGAAAAGGATGGCGACGCCGTCTATGCGCAGTATTTGCCCGAGTTGCAGCGCGAGTACGCCTACTGGATGGACGGCAGCGATGGCCTGGCCGCCGGCCACGCGAACCGGCATGTGGTGCGCATGACCGACGGCACGTTGCTCAACCGCTATTGGGACGAACGCGCCACGCCGCGCGACGAGTCGTATCGCGAAGACGTCCTCACCGCGCAGCAGACCCCACAACGGGATGCCGCGGATCTCTGGCGCAATCTGCGCGCCGGCGGCGAAACCGGCTGGGATTTCAGCTCGCGCTGGTTCGCGGACGGCAAGACGCTCGCTACCGTGGACGTGACTTCACTCGTGCCCGTCGATCTGAATTGCCTGCTGGCCGATCTTGAGCGCACGCTGGCCAAGGCCTATCGTCTGCGCGGCGACGTCACGCATGCGGAAAATATGGAGCAGCGCGCCGCCTCGCGCGCCGAAGCCATTCGCCGCTTGCTGTGGGACCCGCAATTGCAGGCATTCGGCGACTACGACTTCGTGCATCACACGCTCACGCACAGGCTCACTGCCGCGACGGTCTATCCGTTGTATACGGGGATAGCCAGCCGTCAGCAGGCGAAAACGGTCGCCGCTACGTTGCAGCGCGAATTGCTGCGCCCGGGCGGACTCGCCACCACGCAAGCGGCGACGGGCCAGCAGTGGGACGCGCCGAACGGCTGGGCGCCGTTGCAGTACCTGGCGGTGATCGGCTTGCGGCGCTACAGCGAAGCGGCGCTTGCGCAAACCATCGCCACGCGCTGGATCAAGACCAATGTGTCGTACTACCAGCACACCGGCAAGCTCGTCGAGAAATACGATATCGACACGGCCACGCCCGGCGTTTCGGCGGGTGGTGGCGAGTATCCGCTGCAGGATGGTTTCGGCTGGACCAATGGCGTGCTGCGCGCGTTGCTCGTGCTGTATCCGCAGACGGTGCAGGCCTCGCGTCCTAGCGATATTCCCGAGGGTCCGGCGGGCGTGTCGGCAGCCGCGGCTTCCGCGGCCGCCGCGCCGAAGAATACGCATCGGCTGCATGGCACGCGGGTGAATCCTTAAGGCTGCGTCATGAAAAAAACCTGGCCGGTGCGAACCGGCCAGGTTTTTCCAACGACTCTTGTGACGTTTAGGCCGGCACTGTCTCAGCCTGCTTCGCACGCGACCACACGCGATGCTGCTCAGCCGCCTTGATGAAGGCCTTCAGCACGTCGGCGGCCTGGTTGTCGTCGCCGGTTGCGACGCCGTCGGCATGGTCCGGCAAATGCGCGGCAGTCAGCACACCACGCCCCGCGCCGATCGCCGCGATCGCCTTCAGATGTTTGAACGCCTCGAGCACGAAATGCCGCGCGTCGCCCGATTCCGCCAGCGTCTTCGCGCCCTTGTCGCCGCCCACCACGATCACCGCGTCGAACATGATCGACGGCAAGCCGGCAATCGTGGCGTCCGGCGCCATGCCGTCGATCGCAGCAAGCGTCGGCGCGATCAGCATGGGCGCCGCGCCTTCGCCTTGCAGCGCCTGCTGCAGCTTCTTGATGGCTGCGCTATCGGAACCCGGCGCGGCCAGCAACGCGATCTTGCAGGTCTTGATGCCCGGCTGCACCCGGTTGAGCAAACTCAGCGCGGGCGATTCCTTGGGACCGGTCAGCTTCGCCGTGCCTTTCTTAGGCGCCGGCAAACCCAGACCTTCAGCCACCTGCGCGGCGAGCTTCGCGTCGAAGTTGGCGATAATCTCGTTCACCACGCGTGCTCGAATTTCCGGCTTCGTCACCTTGCCGAGTTCGAACTGATAGGCCGCGGCGATATGGTCTTTCTCCGGCTGGGACATGCTGTTGTAGAACAGCGCCGCCTGCGAAAAATGATCGGCGAACGATTCGCTGCGCACGCGGATCTTGGTGCCTTCCACGCGCTCCTGATAACTTTCGAAGCCGCCATCCGAGGGCGCCGGATCGGTTTCCTTCGGCCAGCCGCCACTCACCGAATTCGGCTCGTACGAGGCCTGGCCGACGTTGATCGCCTGGCGGTGCATCGCGTCGCGCTGGTTGTTATTGAACGGGCACACCGGCCGGTTGATCGGAATCTCGTGGAAGTTCGGGCCGCCCAGCCGGCTGATCTGCGTATCCGTGTACGAGAACAAACGGCCTTGCAACAGCGGATCATTCGAGAAGTCGATACCCGGCACGATATGGCCCGGATGGAACGCCACCTGTTCGGTCTCGGCAAAGAAGTTGTCCGGATTGCGATTGAGCGTCATCTTGCCGATGATCTTGACCGGCACGATTTCTTCCGGAATCAGCTTGGTCGGATCGAGCAGATCGAAATCGAATTTGTGTTCGTCGGCTTCTTCAATGATCTGCACGCCGAGTTCGAATTCGGGGAAATCGCCGCGTTCGATCGACTCCCACAGATCGCGCCGATGGAAATCCGGGTCCTTCCCGGCCAGCTTCTGCGCTTCGTCCCACAGCAGCGAGTACGAACCCAGCACCGGGCGCCAGTGGAATTTGACGAAACGTCCCTTGCCTTGCGCATTCACGAAACGGAACGTGTGAATGCCAAAGCCGTCCATGGTGCGCAGACTGCGCGGAATCGCGCGGTCCGACATGGTCCACAGCACCATATGCGCGGATTCGGGCACCAGCGAGACGAAGTCCCAGAAGGTGTCGTGAGCGGAGCCGCCGGTCGGCATTTCGTTCGGCGCTTCGGGTTTGACCGCATGCACGAAGTCGGGAAACTTGATGGCGTCCTGAATGAAGAACACCGGCATATTGTTGCCGACCAGATCGTAATTACCTTCCTGCGTATAGAACTTCACGGCAAAGCCGCGCACGTCGCGCACCGTGTCGGCGGAACCGCGCGGGCCCTGCACCGTGGAAAAGCGCACATAAACCGGCGTCTGTGCGGC
The DNA here is from genome assembly GCF_004339745.1 of Paraburkholderia sp. BL9I2N2. Taxonomy (GTDB): domain Bacteria; phylum Pseudomonadota; class Gammaproteobacteria; order Burkholderiales; family Burkholderiaceae; genus Paraburkholderia. The sequence goes on from NZ_SMGP01000002.1 coordinate 459,594, forward strand.
GGGATCCTGCAGGAACGCGGCCTTGGTGTACTCCTTCATCGACTCGTACACCTGAAACACGCCGTGCGCCGCCGAGCCGCGCGCATGCACGATGCGCTCGGGAATGCGTTCGTGGTCGAAGTGCGTGATCTTTTCACGCATGATGAAGTCTTCGAGCAACGAGGGGCCGCGCGGGCCCGCGCGCAGGCTGTTCTGATTGTCGGAGATCTTGACGCCCTGATTGGTTCTCAGCGCCTGGCCTTCAGGATTGACTCGAAACTGTTCGAGATCTTTCGATTTCGGATCCGCTTGCGGACTATTCGCCTGCGCGTTCTTCGCTGCGGGCTTCGGCGTATTCGTTTTACCTGCCATGAGAATCTGCTCCTTGCGTTCGGGGGCGTGCCGGTGGGGAAATCCGGTCTGACGCACCGAAACAAGGGAGCAAGCGCTGTACCCGCGCGGGCTCCATCGCACTATATGATTGCCGATGAACCAGCCATGCGGGACGAACGATGCGGCGCGCCGCGATTGCGCGCCGCCGGCCATCTTATGCAAGCGCCGAAGCGCGCCATCAGAAACGGTAGTTGATCGAAATATCCGCTACGCCATTGGCTTTGCGGTGCGTGACCGGGCTATTGCCCGCGCTGCCCACCAGTTGCTCGAAGGCGCCGTCCGCGGTGGCGAACCAGTGCTTGTCGAACAGCCACACTGCGCTGATGCCGAAGCCCACCGATTTGAAGCCCGCGCTCGCGTGATACTGCGGGTACTTCGAGTTCGCCGCCTGAGTCTGATTCACGCCGAACCAGCTATTCATGTAAGTGGAGTCCGCGAGTGTCACGTTCGGACCGGCGAACCAGAAGAACTTCTTGGTGCTGCCCGGCATCGGCATATACGCGCCTAAATCGCCGATCCAACCATTCGAGCCGCCAAAATAGCGCCTGACGTCGGCACGCAGCACGAGCGGGAAATCCTTCGACACCACATACTCACCGGACAGTTTGACGCCCGGCGCGGGGTTGATGTTGCCGAGACCGTCCAACTCCTGCGGGTCGTCGTGGCCGCGGCGTCCGAGGTCGTAGACAGCGGCGAGACTCGCGCGCCCAGTTCTCCCCTTGTGCGAAGTTGACCCCGAAACCCTCGCCGCTCGACAGGAAGAACAGATCCTTGTAGCGAACGTCGACGCTCGGACCCGCCATCAGGTGATAACGATCGGAGCCCTCGTAGCGCGGCTGGAACGACGTCGCCGCGCCGACGCGCACCTGCCAGTCCGGAATGTTCGGCTGCCACATCTTCTGCAGCGGAATGCCGACCGAATATTGCCATTCTCCCAGCGGCGAAGGCGTTTGGGCCGAGGCCGAGCCCGGTAGGACGGCGACGCCGCCGATGGTCACGGCGACCAGGGAAGTTGCCGCGATGCCTGTTTGTTTATTGCGGAGCTTGCCGCCCCGCTTTCTACGGCTGTTAAACACCAGAAGCCTCCGATCTCGCGTATCGCGAAGAGGGTTTATGTTCTCGCCCCGGGTCCGCAAGGGGATAAAAAGCACCCGGGCGACTGCCGCATCGTTACTTACGGCATGTAATTTTTTCAGCGAACGCCACGCGCCGCTCGACAAAATACGCGACTCGTTCCGATCGGGAGCCCGTCAATTGGGCATTTGTCTGAACAGACCGGTACGAAAGATTTGCCGACGGACGCACTGGTGCAAAATGCGGGCCTGGTCGCTGGAGAGCGGACTCGATTGGCTGAAGAACAAGAGGCGAATGCGCCGCGCTGCCAGAACGACGACGAAACCCAGGTATGCGGATGCGATGAAGAAAGACACGGCCGGCGTCGCATGTAGCGACGCCGCGCACATTCGCGGCCTACTGCGATGCTTCGACCAGCACCGGCTTGTCGCGATACAGATTCGGGAACAGGCGCTTCAGGTTGGCGACCTTCGGCATGTCGTTGATCGCGATATACGCGGAGTTGGGATGCAGCGTCAGGTAGTTCTGGTGATACGACTCGGCCGGATAGAAGCCCTTGAACGGCTCCGTCTTCGTCACGATCGGCGCGGGGAAGGCGTGCGCCTTGTCGAGTTGCGCGATATAGCTTTGCGCGACGCGCCGCTGCGTGTCGTTCAGCGGAAACACCGCCGAGCGATATTGCGTGCCGCTGTCCGGCCCCTGGCGGTTCAACTGGGTCGGATCCTGAATCACGGAGAAATACACCTGCAGCAACTGGCCGTATGTGACCTTGGTTGGGTCGAACGTGACCTGCACCGATTCCGCGTGCCCCGTCTCGCCGCCGCTGACCGTTTCGTACTGCGCGGTGTCGCGCTGGCCGCCCGAATACCCCGAGACCGCCTTGGTGACGCCGCGCACGTGCTGGAACACGCCCTGCACCCCCCAGAAGCAGCCGCCCGCGAACACCGCCGTTTCTTCATGCGCGGTCGAAGCCGCGACCGGTTCGTCGAGCGCCGGCGGCGCGATCACGACGGCGGCCTCCGATGAGAACGCCATGCGCTGCGCCAGCAGCAGCGCGAGCGCACCGAATCCGACCGAGAGTGAAATCGCCGCCATGCGCGAGCGGGCCGGCCTGCCGTCAATGCGTTTGTCGAAGTTCATGAGGTCCATCCTGATTCGCTCAGTTCACGCGCCCGATGCGGGCGTAAATGTCATCGCCAGACCGTTCATGCAATAGCGCAGGCCGGTCGGCTTGGGGCCGTCGTCGAACACGTGGCCGAGATGGCCGCCGCAGCGCTGGCATAGCACTTCGTCGCGCGTCATGCCGAACGACTTGTCGGTATGCGTGATAACCGCATGGTCGAGCGGCTGCCAGAAACTCGGCCAGCCCGTGCCGCTGTCGAACTTGGTCTTCGACGAGAACAGCGGCAGTTTGCACCCGGCGCATGCAAAAGTACCCGCGCGGTGCTCGTCGTTCAACGCGCTGCTGAATGGGCGTTCCGTGCCCGCCTCGCGCAGCACGCGGTATTGCGCGTCGGTCAGCAGTTTGCGCCATTCGGCGTCGCTGTGCACGACCTCGTAGGCGGCTGCCGCGCTGCCGTTTGCTGCTGCCTGTGCCGCTTGTGCCGCTTGTGCCGGCTGCGCCGCGCGCGCCGTGCGCCACATCGAGGCGCCGCCGGCCAGCGACATGGCGCCAATCAACCTGAAGAAAATCCGTCTGCTGCAAGCCATGATGATCGCTCCGGAAAGTCCGTACCGTTCACCCGTTCCGGCGCTGATCGCGCCGCCCGCGAGTGTTCCCGATGCTTGGTCGCACGAGAGCGGGATAAATGACAGCATGCGCGTCTTTTTGCATGGCGGTGGCAGCAGCAGCGGCGATTACAGCGGAAATTTGGTGGTCGAGAGAATTTCCTTGAGCACCATGAATGAGCGGATTTGCCGGACGCCCGGCAGATAGAGCAGTTGCTCCGCGTGCAGGCGATTGAAGCTGTCGCTGTCGCGCGTGCGGATCGTCATGAAATAGTCGAATTCGCCGGTCACCACGTGGCACTCCATGCAGCCCGCAACCTTTTGCGCCGCTTTCTCGAACTCGGCGAACGACTCCGGCGTGGAGCGATCCAGCACCACGCCGATGATCACCAGCATGCCGGCCCCCGCCGCCTTCGGGTCGATCAACGCGACGACCTCGCGGATCAGCCCGGACTCCTTAAGCCGCTCCACGCGCCGCAAACACGCCGGCGCACTCAGCTTGACCTTCGCAGCGAGCGCGACGTTCGAAATCGACGCGTCGGTTTGCAACTGCCGCAGGATCGCGCGATCGATGCGGTCGAGCGCCTGCAGCGGATCGGCCGGGACGGCGGCAGCAGTTGTCACCGTTGTCGAAGGTCGACGAAATTTTGTTGCGTTCATGAGTTCCTGCACGTTTCTTTTTTGATCTGATTAAGGATTTTCCTTTCCAAAAGTATGCCGAACCCAATTTTTTCGCAAGCTCATTTCCAGCGGATTTCCCTACCATCTGCTTAACGCGACCGGATGCCGTTCGCGTCCCCCTACCGACTACGGAGCTGCCATGAACCTGCAACGATTCCCTCGTTACCCGCTGACCTTTGGGCCAACGCCGATCCAGCCGCTCAAGCGCCTGAGCGACCACCTCGGCGGCAAGGTGCATCTGTATGCGAAGCGCGAAGACTGCAACAGCGGCTTTGCCTTCGGTGGCAACAAGACGCGCAAGCTCGAATACCTGATCCCCGAAGCGCTCGCGCAGGGCTGCGACACGCTGGTGTCGATCGGCGGGATCCAGTCGAACCAGACGCGCCAGGTGGCGGCCGTGGCGGCGCATCTGGGCATGAAGTGCGTGCTGGTGCAGGAGAACTGGGTGAACTACTCGGACGCGGTCTACGACCGGGTCGGCAACATCCAGATGTCGCGCATTCTCGGCGCCGACGTGCGTCTCGTCGCCGACGGCTTCGACATCGGCTTTCGCAAGAGCTGGGAAGATGCGCTGGAAAGCGTGCGGGCCGCCGGTGGCAAGCCGTACGCGATTCCGGCCGGCTGCTCCGACCATCCGCTCGGCGGTCTCGGTTTCGTCGGCTTCGCGGAGGAGGTTCGCCAGCAGGAAGCGGAATTGGGCTTCAAGTTCGACTACATCGTGGTCTGTTCTGTGACCGGCAGCACGCAGGCCGGCATGGTGGTGGGTTTCGCCGACGACGGCCGCGCTGAGCGTGTGATTGGTATCGACGCTTCGGCGAAGCCGGCGCAAACGCGCGAGCAGATCACCCGAATCGCGAAGCAAACCGCGGAACAGGTTGGGCTGGGACGCGATATTACGAGTAAGGACGTGGTGCTCGACGAGCGCTTCGGCGGCCCGGAGTACGGCTTACCGAACGACGGCACGCTGGAAGCGATCCGCCTATGCGCGCGTTTGGAGGGCGTATTGACCGACCCCGTCTACGAAGGCAAATCCATGCACGGCATGATCGAGATGGTGCGCAACGGCGAATTCCCCGAAGGTTCGCGCGTTCTGTATGCGCACCTCGGCGGCGTGCCGGCGTTGAACGGCTACAGCTTTATTTTCCGCAACGGCTAAACGAGGCGCTTCCTCAGATGCTCCCTCAGGAATTCCACGAACGCCCGAATCGTGAGGGAGCTTTGCCTGTGCTGCGGATAAACCGCGTAGACGCTCGTGGCGGTAGGCAGGAATGCTTCGAGCACCGGCACGAGCTGACCGCTTTTGAGCGCGTCGGCAACGATAAAGTCAGGAAGCCGAACAATCCCCAGGCCCGCGACCGCCGCATCGCGCACCAATTCGCCATTGTTGGCGCGCAACGGACCGTGGACCTCGACGCCCTTCGTCGCGCCATCGACGACAAACTCCCAGCTCACGGCGCCGCCGTGGCCATACAACAGGCACGCATGGCGCTCCAGGTCAGCGGGCACCTTAGGCGCGCCACGACGCCGCAAATAGCCAGGACTGCAGCAGGCCACCATCCGGATATCCACGAGCTTCTGCCCGATCAGCGTGGAATCCGGCAAGGTGCCGATGCGGATCGCCATGTCGAAGCCCTCGCCGACCACGTCGACGGTACGGTCGCTCAATTCCATCTCGAAGCGCACGTCGCCGTGCTCGCGCAGGAACATCGCCACCAGCGGCGACAGATGCGCCATGCCGAACGACATCGGCGCGCTCACGCGTAACAGCCCGCGCGGCCCGGCACGGCGCAGCGACATGGCCTGCTCGGCGTCTTCCACTTCGCCGAGGATGCGTTTGGCGCGTTCGTAGAACTCCTGCCCGAGGTCGGTCACCGCCAGCTTGCGCGTGTTGCGGATCAGCAATTGCACACCGAGCCTTTCCTCCAGCGCCATCACCCGGCGGCTGACGAACTGCTTCGACAACGACAGCCGGTTGGCGGCCGCCGTGAAGTTATGCGCGTCGACCGTGGCCACGAAGATCCGCATGTCATCGAGTTGCATCGTATTGTCCACTCCACAGTGACAGTGTTTCCGGTTTGATGGCGATTATACCCATCCGGATTGACCTACACTCTCATTCATGGATCGCGGACAAACATCTGGCCGGATCGCACAACCCAAGGAGAAAAAAGATGCTTGAAATCAGACATGCCAATCAACGCGGCCGCGCGGAGCACGGCTGGCTCAGCTCGCGTCATACGTTTTCCTTCGCTAACTATCACGATCCGAAGCAGAATGGCTTTTCCGACCTGCTCGTGATCAATGACGACCGTGTCGCGCCGGCGCAAGGTTTCGGCAAGCATCCGCACCGCGACATGGAAATCTTTTCGTACGTGCTGGAAGGCGCGCTGGAGCACAAGGACACGATGGGCACCGGTTCGGTGATCGTGCCTGGCGACATCCAGTTGATGAGCGCGGGAACCGGCGTCGCGCACAGCGAATACAACCATTCGAAGAGCGACCCGGTGCACTTCCTGCAAATCTGGATCGCGCCGGGGCAAAAGGGTACGGCGCCGCGTTATCAGCAGCGTCACTTCGGCGCGGATCAGAAGCGCGGTGTGTTGCGCCTCGTGATCTCGCCGGACGGCGCAGACGATTCGCTGGTGGTGCAGCAAGACGCGCGGGTCTATGCCGGTCTCTTCGACGGCGATGAAACGGCGCGGCTCGAACTGGCCAGCAATCGCTATGCGTATGTCCACGTGGCGCGTGGCAGCGTGAGCGTGAACGGCGTCGAGTTCAAGGTAGGCGACGGCGCGCGTGTGCGCGGCGAAGAAGCGCTGACCTTCACGCAAGGCCACGACGCGGAAGTCCTGGTGTTCGACTTGCGCGACATCGAAATGTCGGAGTTGTGGGCTTAAGCGTCTGAATGAGCCCAGTGCGGGCTCGCCGGAGACATTCCGGCGAGCCGCCCTCTTCCTACCCTGTTGAGAAAAAATCATGCGCTATACGCTGTTTGAAAATCAGAAAGACGCGGTCATACTCGTCGCCCGCATCCTGTTGATGGTGCTGTTCGTCATGTTCGGCTGGTCGAAGCTCGCCGGCTTTTCCGGAACCGTGGCTTATATGACGTCGAGCGGTGCGCCGGTGCCCGAGTTGTCGGCGGTGATCGCCGTGGTGATGGAGTTTATCGTGGGCATCGCGCTGCTGGTCGGTTTCCATACGCGGCCGCTTGCCCTGCTGCTCGCGGTTTATACGCTCGGCGCCGCGTTCATCGGCCACCATTACTGGAACATGACCGGCGCGGTGCAGTACGACAATATGATTCACTTCTACAAGAACATCAGCATCATCGGCGGATTATTGCTGTTGTGTGTGACGGGCGCCGGGAAGTATTCGATCGACCGGCGGTGAATCTGCTGTCTTGCACGGCACGCCAGAAAGAAAGCCGCCCGGTTGACGCCGCGCGGCTTTTTTCTCGTGTTGCGCGGTTCATGCTAGCGCGCGAACGCGCTTGCGAATCGCCCGGTGGATATTCGACTGCGCCATGTCGCCACGGTAGTGCGCGGCAGAAACGCCCAGAACGATTCGCCATAGCGCGCACTGGCCGGATCGGATGGCGTCGCCACCCGCACGTAACGCCCACGATTGTGCTCGACGAAAAAATGGCCGTAAGCGACCGGCGCCAGCGTGATCCTGGCGAGCCATCGCTCGAAGCGATCGGTCTTGTGGCCGAGTTCGTGCGCCGTGTCGATCGACACGCCAATTGCCGCGTGGAGTGAGAGCGAGAGCGCGAAGCCCTGGTAGTCGTGCCAAGTCATCGCATGCGTGCCCACGATCCATAAACCACAAACAAAAACGGCGGCCCAAAAGGCCGCCGTCCACTACTCACACAACCGCATCAGGCCACTACCTCAGCTTCAGCTTCTCCAACCACTTCCACTTCTTCACTATTACGGATCAGATGATCGAACGCGGAGAGCGATGCCTTCGCGCCTTCGCCCACGGCGATCACGATCTGCTTGAACGGCACCGTGGTCACGTCGCCGGCGGCGAACACGCCCGGCACCGACGTCGCACCGCGTGCATCTACGACGATCTCGCCGTGCTTCGACAACTCGACCGTGCCCTTGAGCCATTCGGTGTTCGGCACGAGGCCGATCTGCACGAACACGCCTTCCAGTTCAATCTGCTTCACTTCGCCCGAACGCAGATCTTTGTAGACCAGACCGTTGACCTTCTTGCCGTCGCCGGTGATTTCCGTGGTCTGGGCCTGCGTGACGACGGTCACGTTCGCGAGGCTGCGCAGCTTGCGTTGCAGCACTTCGTCAGCACGCAGCGTGGCGCCAAACTCGAACAGCGTCACTTCACGCACGATACCCGCGAGGTCGATCGCCGCTTCGACGCCGGAATTGCCGCCGCCGATCACCGCGACACGCTTGCCCTTGAACAGCGGACCATCGCAGTGCGGGCAGTAAGCCACACCATGATTGCGGTACTCGCGCTCGCCCGGCACGTTGATTTCGCGCCAACGCGCGCCCGTCGCCAGAATGATGGTCCTGGCCTTGAGCACCGCGCCGTTTGCCAGACGCACTTCGTTGATGCGGCCCGGGATCAGCGCTTCGGCACGCTGCACGTCCATGATGTCGACTTCGTAGCTCTTCACATGCTGCTCGAGAGCCGTGGCGAACTTCGGCCCTTCGGTTTCCGTCACGGAGACGAAGTTCTCGATGGCCAGCGTGTCCAACACCTGGCCGCCGAAGCGTTCCGCCACCACGCCCGTCGCAATACCCTTGCGCGCCGAGTAAATCGCCGCAGCCGCGCCCGCAGGACCGCCACCGACGATCAGCGTATCGAACACCGGCTTCTTTTCCAGTTCCTTTGCGGCACGCGCACCGGCGTTGGTATCGAGCTTCGCAAGGATTTCCTTCACGCCGCTGCGGCCCTGGCCGAACACTTCGCCGTTCATGAACATGGTCGGTACCGCCATGATCTGGCGCGCTTCGACTTCGTTCTGGAACAGCGCGCCGTCGATCGCCACGTGGCGGATGCGCGGGTTGATCAGCGCCATCACGTTCAGTGCCTGGACGACTTCCGGGCAGTTCTGGCATGACAGCGAAAAATACGTTTCGAATTGATAGTCGCCGTCGAGGTTGCGGATCTGTTCGATCACGGCGTCTTCGAGCTTGACCGGATGGCCGCCGACCTGCAACAGCGCAAGCACGAGCGACGTGAATTCATGACCCATCGGAATGCCGGCGAAACGGATGCCCGTATCCTTGCCCGGCTCGCCGATCGAAAACGACGGCTTGCGCTCGGCGTCGCCACGACGCTCGATCACGTTGACGCGCTCCGACAACGTCGCGATATCGTTCAGCAATGCCAGCAGCTCTTGCGATTTCGCGCTGTCGTCGAGCGACGCGACGATCTCGATAGGCCTGCTAACCTTTTCGAGGTACGTTTTCAACTGAGTCTTGAGATTGGCATCAAGCATGGCTATTCGATTCCGTGACGATGGGTGTTGGGTTCCCGGCGCCGCACGCTTCCGGGTAGGATAGGTGCGGCCCGGGGACGTGCGAACCACTGTAAGAAGCGGTCCGCACGGTGATGCGCCGCGAGGCGCTAACTGCGCAAGGTGGTGAGACCTTAGATTTTGCCGATCAGGTCGAGCGACGGGGTCAGCGTTTCTGCGCCCGGCGTCCACTTGGCGGGGCACACTTCACCCGGGTGAGCCGCGATGTATTGCGCAGCTTGCACCTTGCGCAGCAGTTCGCCGGCGTCACGGCCGATGCCGTTGTCGTGAATTTCGGCCAGCTTGATTTCGCCTTCCGGGTTGATCACGAACGTGCCGCGCAGTGCCAGACCTTCTTCTTCGATCAGCACGTCGAAGTTGCGCGAGATTGCCAGCGTCGGGTCAGCGAGCATCGGGTACTTGATCTTCTGGATCGTGTCCGACGTGTCGTGCCATGCCTTGTGCGTGAAGTGCGTATCGGTCGACACGCTGTAGATTTCGACGCCGAGCTTCTTGAATTCGGCGTAACGATCGGCCAGGTCGCCCAGTTCGGTCGGGCACACGAAGGTGAAGTCAGCCGGGTAGAAAACGAAAACCGACCACTTGCCCTTCAGGCTTTCTTCGGTGACGGTCTGAAAATCGCCATTGTGATAAGCCTGTGCCTTAAACGGTTTGACTTGACTGTTGATGATCGGCATTTACTGAGTCCTCTTTCGAAGTGGTTGGAAAGTGGAGTCAGTATGTCAGACGACGCTTAATAGGTAAAGCGGTGTGTTTTAATGGTAGCGATAGTCTGACGCTATTTATCTCGCTACGGCTGCCTATCACGCCATGGATCAGTCCTTCAGAAGCCGCCAGAGGGTAGTGCGGCCGATTCCCAGCGCCCGGCTGGCCGCGGCGCGGTTGCCGCCGGCCTGTTCGAGGGCGTGGAGAACGTCCTCGCGGGTCGGGCTGCTGCGGTTTGGCGCGGGGTCTGCGGCGGCATTCGCGCCGTTTGTACCGTTTTTTGTGCCAATGGTGCCGTTAGCGCTCGCCATAAAGGCCGCCGCCTGCCTCATGCGCCCAAATTCCGGAAACACCGCCTGCCAATCCTGACCGGCAACGCCCGCTGCGTCGCCGAGATAGATCGCGGCGCGCGTCAGCAGATTTTCCAGCTCCCGCACGTTGCCGGGCCACGCGTACTGCTCGAACAGGGGCGCGAGAAACGCCAGCACCCGCTCGAGCGCGGCCTCCAACAACCCATATTGAAGCGCGCTGCGGCTCAACAAGTGCCGCGCCAGTTGCGGAACATCGTCGCGCCGTTCGCGCAACGGCGGCAATTCTATCTGAAGCAGGTTCAGACGAAAATACAAATCCGCGCGAAACGCGCCCTGCTCGACGAGCGCGTGCAGATCTCGATGAGTGGCGGCGATCACCCGCACGTCGACCGGCGTGGCGCGTCCCGAGCCGAGCTTCATCACCTCGCGCTCCTGCAGGACCCGCAGCAGACGGCTCTGCAGCGCCGCCGGCATCTCGCCGATTTCATCGAGGAAGATCGTCCCCGTGTGGGCGATTTCGAACAGCCCCGGCTTGCCGCCGCGCCGCGCGCCCGTGAACGCGCCTTCCTCGTGGCCGAACAGTTCGCTCTCGATCAGCCCTTCCGGCAGGGCCGCGCAGTTGAACGCTACGAACGGATTGCCGCGCCGCCGGCTGGCGTTGTGGATGCCTTGCGCGACCAGCTCCTTGCCGGTTCCGCTTTCGCCGCTCAGGAGCACGGTCGCGTCGTGCGCCGCGCCTGCGCGCGCCAGCCGCCGCACGCGCTCGAGCGCCGCCGAGTTGCCGATCAGATCGTCCAGTTGATGCCGCGCGACCAGATGCTTCGGCCGCTGGCTGGTGCGCAGCGACCGGTCGATCCGCTGCGCGACCAGTGCGTCCTGCAAGGTCACCACGGAGCCGGAGCGCACGCCCTGCTCCACGATCGGCACGCAATTGACGATCAGCGCGCGTCCGCCGATCTGCTCGATACGCTCCTCGATCGGCAGGTCGTGCTCGAGCGTTTCGCGCAAGAGCGGCCCGACGGCGCGTTCGACTTGCGCCGGCACGTCCTGGTCGCGGTCGAGACCCAGCAGTTCGAGCATGGCCGGATTGACGGCTTCGACCTGGCCGGCATCGTCGAAAGCGGCGACGCCGTCGCGCAGATGCGCCACGATCGTGTTCAGGCGAACGCGCTTCGATTCCTTCTGGCGGCTCACGCGCGCCAGTTCGACCGAGCGCTCGAACGCTTCTTCGACCGCCCCGAGCGAGTACAGGAAAACGCTCGCGAGGCCGGCCTGCTGGGCGAATTCGCAAGCCATGCCGGGCCCGATGATGACGCTGCAGCCTTCTGCGGCGAGGCTGTCGACGGCGAGCCGCACTTCGTCGATCGAACGGTAGGCGCGCTGTTTCAGGCTGACTTTCAGCCACGCGCTCAGGTCGGCCAGTTCGTGCGATATCGTTTCGTGCAGCACGAGGCCGATCTGCGCGTTCGGCCACGTGGTCGTGGCGCGGGTGATCGCGCTCAGCACGTCGAAACCGTTCACCTTGACCATCACGACCGGCACGTTCAGGTTGTCGCGCAGGTAGGCGCCGTTCGATCCGGCGGCCAGCACGACATCGACCGAGCCTGCGTCCACGTAGGCCTGCAAGGCCGTGACGGCCGCGCTGTAGCCTTCCCGGACCGAGAAGAATTTTGCGCGCCCGGCGTAGCGCGGCGCGACGGTCTCGCAAAGCGACTGCAACCGGCTGATACTCACCCATGCAATGCCTGGGCGGCCCGGATCGGAATTCGCAAGGGACGGCGTGAAAGCGGACATCGCGGCACTCGGTCTATGTTGAAACGTTCCATGGAACGTTTCATGGAACAGTACGTTCATTGTGCCACAGACCGCCGCGCCGCCGCCTTCCAGCTAACTTATTGATTGTTTGGGACAAACCACCAAGGCCGCGAAATGGCACGCTTCCTGCGATTTTTCGTTCGCGCCATTTATCCGACTTCCTGAAAGGAGACACACCGTCATGACCACATCCGCCACCCGCCGCGCCGCCTTCCGCGCCAAAGTCAACCAACGCCAGGGCCTGCTCGTGCCCGGCGCTTTCAATGCGATGAGCGCCCGCGTAATCGAAGATGCCGGTTTCGAGGCGATCTACATCACGGGCGCCGGCGTCACCAATATGTCGCTCGGCCTGCCCGACCTCGGCTTCATCGGTCTCGCCGAAGTCGCCGAACACACGGCGCGGATTCGCGACGCGGTCGCGCTGCCGCTGATCGTCGACGCCGACACCGGCTTCGGCAATGCGCTGAACGTGCGCCAGACGGTGCGCGTGCTCGAGCGCAGCGGTGCCGACGTGATCCAGTTCGAAGACCAGATCATGCCGAAGAAATGCGGCCACTTCTCCGGCAAGGAAGTGGTCAGTGCGAGCGAGATGGTCGGCAAGATCCGCGCGGCCGTCGATGCCCGCGAAGACGGCAATCTGCAGATCATGGCGCGCACCGACGCGGCCGCGGTGCACGGCATCGAGGACGCGATCGAGCGCGGCCATCGCTTCATCGAAGCCGGCGCCGACATTCTCTTTATCGAAGCGACCGAATCGCTCGCCGACATCGAACGTTTGCCGGCGCTGTTCGACAAGCCGCAACTGATCAATATCGTGATCGGCGGCAAGACCCCCGTGCAATCGCGCGAGGCGTTAGCCAAGCTCGGCTACGGCATCGTCCTGTACGCGAACGCGGCGCTGCAAGGCGCGGTGCTCGGCATGCAACGCGCGCTCGGCACGCTGAAGAGCAATGGCCGGCTCGACGAGGACGCCACGCTGGTCGCGCCGTTCAGCGAACGCCAGCGGCTCGTCAACAAGCCGTTGTACGACAAGCTCGATCGCGAGTACGCCGCGAAAGACTGAGCGGTATAGAGAAAACAGTATTTCCGGTAGATGGGGGGATGGGCGCTCCCGCTTGCGGGCACGCCGCTTCCGCCTGCGGTCGTCAGCGGTATGGCGCCGTTTATTGCGTTAGGATTCAGGGCTAGCAGTCGTTTGCGACTGCTGGGGTGCCATTTTTGATGGCTTCGCCGGCGCGTCAACTGCGGCGCGATCCTGTCGCTCGTCCGCCTCGTCCGGATACCGGAAACACGTTTTCAAAAGGTAGTCGCAAGAACATGAAGGCCAAACCATCGCGCGCAAAGCGCCGGCACCGCATCGGCGCTGATACGCGTTCGCACGACACTGCAGGCAGCGCGGCGGGAGCAGCGCAATGAGCGGCAGCGACGCACGCAACGCGCACATCGGCTGGCTGCCGTATATCGTCGCGGCCACCTTCTTCATGGAGTACCTCGACACCACGGTGATCGCCACCGCGTTGCCGCAGATGGCGCGCTCGTTCGGCGTCGGTCCCAACAGCCTCAGTCTCGGCATGACGGCCTACATGCTGGCGCTGGCGATCTTCATCCCGGCCAGCGGCTGGGTCGCCGACCGCTGCGGCTCGCGCACGGTGTTCTTCAGCGCGATCGGCGTGTTCACCGTGGCTTCCGTGTTGTGCGGCCTGTCGCAGAACGTCACCGAGTTCACCGCTGCTCGTCTTTTGCAAGGCATGGGCGGCGCGATGATGGTGCCGGTGGGACGGCTGATCGTGGTCCGCAGCACCGAAAAAAGCCGCATGATGCAGGCGATCTCGACCATCACGTGGCCGGCGATTGCCGCGCCGGTGGTCGGGCCGCCGATCGGCGGTTTCATCACGACCTACGCGTCGTGGCGCTGGATCTTCCTGCTCAACGTGCCGTTCGGCCTCGCGGCCATGGCCGTTGCGCTCGCGCTGGTGCCGAACCTGCGCGGCACCGAACGCAAGCCGCTCGACGTGGTCGGCCTGCTGCTGAGCGGCACGACCTTGACGGCGATTCTCTACGGCGCGGAGTTGGCGAGCCAGCCGGGCGAGAATCCGTGGATAGCCGGCGCGATCATCCTCGGCGGCTTGCTGATGGGCGTGGTGGCGTTCCAGCACGCGAAGCGTCATCCGCATCCGCTCGTCGACGTCTCGACGCTGAAGATTCCGACCTTCTCCGTGACGGTGGTGACGGGCTCGTTCACGCGCATCGGCATCGGCGCGGTGCCTTATCTGATGCCGCTGCTGTTCCAGGTGGGCTTCGGCTTGTCGGCGTTCAAGTCAGGGCTGCTGCTGCTCGCAAGCGCACTCGGCAACCTCGGCATGAAAGCGCTGACCACGCGCATCCTGCAGCGTTACGGTTTTCGCATGGTGTCGATCGTCGATGTGACGGTGGCCGGCGTGTTCATCATCGCGTGCGGATTGCTGAGCCCGAACGTGCCGCTCGCGCTGGTGCTGTTCGTCGTGTTCATCTACGGCGTGGCGCGTTCGATGCAATTCTCGACGCTCGCCACGCTAGCCTATGCCGACGTCGCGCAACCGCAGATGAGCGCGGCGAGCACGCTGTGGAGCGCGGCCGCGCAGATGACGATTGGTCTCGGCATCGCCTTCGGCGCAGTGTCGCTGCGGGCGGCGGCCTTCTTCAACGGCGAGAGCACGGGCCGCGTCTTCACGCTCGACGATTTCCGCCTCGCGTTTCTGTTCGCGGGCGTGGTGACGCTGGCATCCGTGATCGGCTACATGGGTCTTGCACGCGATGCCGGCCAGAGCATCGGCGGCGGTTCGCGCGGCAGCGAAGATCCGGCGAAGGGTTGACGGCGAAGCACTCTGATAAAACGGGCGGAGATACGCGGTGCAAGCACAAGAACTGACTATTTCAAACGACAAGGCCGATCTCGACATCGAGATGGTCTACACGTTCCTGTCGCAAGTAACTCCGTGGGCCAAGGGCATGCCGCGCGAGACGTTCGAGCGGGCCGTCGCGGGCTCGATGTGTTTCGGCGGCTATATCGATGGCAGGCAGATCGCGTTCGCGCGCCTGATCACGGACGAGGCGACCTTCGCGTACCTATGCGACGTATTCGTGCTGCCGGACTATCGCGGCCGGGGACATGCGTCGGCGTTGATGAAGCACGTTTTCGCCAGCCCCTCGCTGCAGGGTCTGCGAAGAATCGTGCTGGTGACGACAGACGCGCATCGCGTGTACGAGCCGCACGGCTTCACCGGACTCGCGACGCCGGAGCGTTACATGGAGCTGCACAACCCGGACGTCTACAAGACGGCCTGAGCGCGGCGCGCGGCGCGAACCTCGCGGCGTTGTCATCGGCGTGCCACGTTGGACGGTTAATTTGCTGCGGGAACACAAACCGCAAAAACAGCAAAAACCGTCCCTAGCCCATGGCACAGCATTTCGCGCGCGAGTCCCGCAGTGATTCCGTCAATGGCGGCCGCCTTGTTTAAGGCCGCCTCCGCCAGCGCGCTGCTCAACGCCTTCCTTTCGGCGATGCAGATCGCCATCGGCCTCATGGCGCATTCGGACGGACTCTTTGCCGACGGCGTGCACACCTTGAGCGACCTCGCCGCCGACGGCGTCGTGCTGATCGTGCTGTACCTCACTACGCGACACCAGCGTACGAAGCTGCGCGATGCTGGCCAAAGCGCCGACACCGGCATCGAGCAGGCGCTGGCCGCGCTGTTCATCGCCGCCGTATTGATGATTACCGCCGCCGACATGCTCTGGACCAGCATCGCGCAGACCTCGACGCTGAGCGGCGGCACCGCGATGCATATCGGCGCGCTGGCCGTGAGCGGCTTCGTGATGCTCGCCAAAGAAGCTCTATTTCGCTATATGCGCGCCGAAGGCGCGCGCACGGGTTCAGCGATTTTGCTGGCCAGCGCATGGCATGCGCGCGTCGACGCGGTGTCGGCGCTGGTGGCGACGTTGGGACTCGCCGGCAGTCTGGCCGGCATGCCGATGCTCGATCACATCGCCGGCGCGGCGATCGGCCTGATGATCATGCGCATGGGCTACGCAAGCGGCCGCGGCGCGTTGAAGCAACTGTTCGCCGGCGCGCCGGGCAACACGACCGCCGGCCAGCCGGCTGAATAGAATCTGGGTTCGGTTTGCGTCAGCCGTAAGCGCGTTCGCGCATCCACTTCGTCATGATCCATTTATCCCCGCCGAGCACCGGCGCGCCGCCATGCAAGGTCAACGGATCGAGTTGACGCTGGCCGTTCATATAGCGGAAATACACCGCGCCGCCCTGCCTTGCCGCGACCGACATGCCCGCTTCGGGAAAGATGGTTTCGCCGCCGTCGGACACGTCGTTCAGATAGATCACCAGCGTGGCGACACGCTGGCCGCCCTGCGCGGTATGCACCGCGCTGCCGGGTTGATCGGGCGGGAAATAGTCGAAATGCGGGCGGTATTCGCCGGTCGTGCCGTAGTGCAGAATCTGCAGCCCTTCGCCGTTCTCGACCGGCCAGTTCATAAGACTCGCAATGCGCCGGTCCATCCGTTCGATGAACGCGTCTTCGCCGCGCTGATACCAGATCCCCTCGCTGGTGCGATTGCGGATCACGTCTTCCTTGCCAGTATCGGGATTGACCGTGGTGGAGCGCTTTAACCGATGCCGCGAGCGCTCGATCATCTCGGCGCATTCGTCCGGCGACAACACGTCGCCGAATACGATCACTTGCGGCCGCTCGCAGCGCATCAGCACACGCACGTCACGATCGTGCGCGCGGATCACATTGCCGCGCGCGACGGGCGGGTCGTCGTATTGGTAAGTCTGTGGCGCGGCTTTGGCGAGCGCCGCCTCGGTCGCGGCCGCCGCGGCAAAGGCCGGATTCGCCGGATTCGCCGGATCCTGGCTGAAGGTTTTGTGCACGGCCGCGCGCGCGGCGTCGGTGGCGAAACCGGCCTGCACCATGGCGTCGACCATCGAATCGGGACTGCAGCCGCGCGCCACGTTGCTGCTCAGCCACTCTTCCCATGCGGCATCCACTACTGGCATAGCATTCCTCATTCGTCCGCTTGAACAAATTCAGCATCACGTGGCTGAATAATAGCAAGCGGGCGTGGCTAGGCCTGATGCTAAGCCGCAGATCAACCGCGCTGCTGCCGGTGCCGGTACAGGTCGAGGCCCTTTCTTGCCTGCGTCCGAATGGCGCGCTGCACGAGCGGCGACCAGCCGAGCAGCGTCCCTTTGAGGCCGAGCGCCTGGCGCGTCCAGCTCCACAAGTCGAAGCTGTCGCGATGTTCGACGATGCGGCCGTCGCGGAACACGAAACGGGCGTCGATGTGGTTGACCACCGCGCGCCCTGTCTGGCTGAAGAGATAACTGGCCACCCAGTGGGCGCGGCCGCTGCGCTCGTCCGCTTCGACGCCCTCGAACGTCAGCGAGAAGTCCTGTGCGCGGGCCACCAGCATGCGCCACATGTCGCGCGCTTCCTCGCCGCGCAACTCGCCGAACGCGGGGTCGCTGAAGACGACGTCGTCCGCGTAACAGGCCACCATGGTTTCGGCGTCGCGTTGCTGAAACGCCGTGTAGAAACGCTGGATCAGTTCGGTGTTGGTGTTGGGATGGCTCATTGTTTTGATATCGTGCGATGCCCGTGTTTGAAGTCGATCCGGAAAAGGCGCCCGGCGACCATTCGATGGCGGGCACGCCGCACACGATATCGGAAAACTGAGCCCAACGGGCGACGCGGCGTGCCTACCCGTTCGAGGCCGCGCCACGCATCCGCGCGGCCTCGCTTTTGCCGGCCAGCAGCCAGACGCCGGCCGCGATCGACACCGCAATGAAAGCGGCCAGACCCAGCGCCGCGGCAAAGCCGCTCGCAAAGCTCGCATGCGCGGCCGACATCAGCGCGGCCCGTACGGCGGGCGGCAAGCTCGCCGTGGCCTGCGCCGTGTCGCCGGCCAACACGCGCGACATGAAGCCGGCGTCGAGCGCGGTTTTCACCTCGGGCGTCAGCGGCGCCGCGGCGAGGAATGCCGTGTGAGTGCGCGCCGCGAGCACCGCGCCGAGTACTCCGACCGAGGTCACGATGGCGGTAAAGCGCGTCGTCGTGCTGATGCCGGAGGCCATGCCCGTGCGATCCGGCGGCACGCAGGCCATGATCGCCTTCTGCGTGTCGCCGTTCAGAATCCCGGCGCCGAGACCCGTCACGATCATGCCGAGCGCGACCAGTGCGTAGCGTTCGTCGCTCGCGATCAACGCCGTCAACAGGTTGCCGAGGGCGATCAGCAGCAAGCCCATCGACAGCACGGCCATGCTCGAAACACGCCTGCCGAGCGCGGCGCCGATGTACGGGCCGATCACCATCGACAGCGCGAACGGCAGCATGCCCACGCCCGCGGCCACCGCCGACAGACCGAACGCGTTCTGCAAATACAACGGCAGGAACGTCATCATCACCTGGGCGCAGGCGGCGTACCCGAACATGGCGAGCACCGCGGCGACAAAGCGCGGTTGCCGGAACAGCGCGAGATCGACCATCGCATGCGCTCGCACCCGCTGCACCTGAACGAACGCGCCGAACAACAGCACGCAGGCCGCGAGCCGCATGGCGGTCGGCCAGCTTGCGAGGCCGTCGGCCGGCACTTCGATCAGCGCCCAGATGCCGAGCGCGAGCGCGCTGCCGAACAATAGACTGCCGGCGATATCGAGCGGACCGGGTTTCGGATTGCGCGACTCGACGATTGCACGCGACGCGCACCACGCGAGCACCGCGCACACGGGCAGGTTCAGCAGAAAGATCCAGCGCCAGCCGAACCATTGCGTGATGACGCCGCCGACCAGCGGCGCCACCGTGGTCGCGAGGCCCATGCAGGTGCCCCACACGGCCCAGGCGCGCACGCGGGCGGGGCCTTCGTGAAACGTGTTCGCGATGATGGCGAGGGCGGCGGTGAGCAGCATTGCCGCGCCGACGCCCTTGACCGCCCGCGCGATGTTCAGCACAGCAGCCGTCGGCGCCACGCCGCAACCGAGCGACGCCAGAAAGAACACCGCCAGCCCGAGCAGCAGCATTTTCTTGCGGCCGACGCGGTCGGCGAGACCGCCCGCCGGCAGCAGGCACGACGCGAACGCGACCATGTACGCGCTGACGACCCATTCGACGTCGGCGAAACTCGCGTGGAACGAGCGCGCGATCGACGGCAACGAGACCGCCACGACATTGGTGTCCAGCACGATCAGCGCGCAGGTGGCCGACGCGGTGGCCAGCACGAATGCGGGGTTGGCCGGCGCCGGGCGGTGGTCTGAGGAAGGAGACGGCATAGGAAGGCGAATGGCGGCGAGTTGAGGTCGACTCAATGTTAGCGACGCCTCTATTTCCTGTCATTGGCATAAAATCACAAAATAATTAGCTCAGGCGGAAATACAGAAAACCATGCGGCAACTCGAACTCCGTCATATCCATGCCTTCGTTTGCGTCGCGAAACAGCTTCATTTCTCGCGCGCCGCCGACGAATTGGGGATCGCCGCGCCGTCGCTGACCAAGCTGATCCAGGAGGCGGAACGGCTGCTCGGCGTGCGGCTCTTTCATCGCACCAAGCGCTCGGTCGCGCTGAGCGCGGCGGGCAGCGCCTATCTCGCCGAGGCGCTGGTCGCGCTCGATCACCTCGCGCGCGGCGAGGAGCGCGCGGTGCTGGCCGAGCGTGGCGAGCTCGGGCGCGTCGAAGTCGGCTATGTGGCGTCGGCGGCGTATGCGGGCGTGTTGCAGCGCGATGTCGGTGGATTTCGCGGCGCGCATCCGGGCGTCGACATTTCGATCCGCGAGGTGCCGATGGACAACGTCGCCGCCATGTTGCGCGACGGCCTGCTCGACGCCGCCTACGTGCGCCCGCCGATGCTGCTGGCCGACGGCATTCAGGCCACGACCGTGCATCGCGATCAATTCGTCCTCGCATTGCCGACCGATTCCGCGCTGGCGGCCTCGCCGAGCGTCAAGCCGGCGCAACTGCGCGACCAGTGCTTCGTGCTGCCGGAGCAGGAAGCCGGCACTTTCGAAGTGGCGCGGCGCGGGCGCTTCTCCGCGCGGCTCGGACCGCGCCCCGGTACGCTCGCCTCGGTGCTGGCCTGCGTGTCGCTGGGCGGCTATGTCGCCATCGTGCCGCATACGCTGGCGGACTGCATCGCTTTGCCGGGTGTGGTGTACCGCGACATCACCGGGCAGCCCATCCCTTCGGAGATCGCGATTGCCTTCCGGAAGTACGAGCGGGCCCCGGCCGTCAAGGCGTTTCTCGACTTCGCACGGCATAAGTGACACCGGTCTGAAGGCGGCTTGAAGCCTGTCCGACGGGTCGGGAAACGGCGTCTGTTCAACACGCCGGCCGCTTTTCGTTATATCCTGCCGAATATCACGGTAGGCTTCGTGGTGCGTGGCGGCGCGTCTTTCAGCGCTTCTGAGAGCCCCGCGCGACGAGGCGAAACGAGCCAGCAGGAGCCAGTAGCGGTGCGCAGTCGATCCATTTCATCCGCCCCGGCAAGACGCCGCGAGCGTCTGCCCAACGAGCTTTCATCGACCATCGTCGCGGTGAAGTCGGCGTCCGAGCGCGGCCGCGCCGAATCGATCCGCGATGTCGTCGACGCCTACCGGCGTCTCTACGGCAGCGTGCAGCGCTTCGTGCTGATGCTGACCGAAGACCGGTTGAATTTCGCCTCGGTCGGCACGTCCGGCTCGCATTCGCTGAACCAGTTGCTGTCGATCCTCGCCGAGCGGGCGAGAGCCGCGGCGTT
Organism: Paraburkholderia sp. BL9I2N2; assembly: GCF_004339745.1. Lineage (GTDB taxonomy): Bacteria > Pseudomonadota > Gammaproteobacteria > Burkholderiales > Burkholderiaceae > Paraburkholderia. Next base: position 480,571 of record NZ_SMGP01000002.1, read on the forward strand.
CGCGCGTCTGCGCGACCTCAAAGCGGCGATCGAGGAAGCGCGCTGCGCCGAACAACTGCGCGACGCGATTTTTTCCGATACGTTCAGCAACGACCTGGCTGCCTTGCGCAAGGTGGTCGCGGAACTCGAACGGCTCGACGCGGCCTTCGTGGGCCTGTGCGTCGGGCATGTGCTCGAACAGCACGCACGGGCCGCGAATGACATGAACCCGACGGCAGGCAAGCGCGCCGGAACCGCGCGAAGCCCTGCGGACAGGGTGGCCGTGCGGCGCAAAGCGCGCGTCGCCGAGCCCGCCCTCGCCTCCTCCAACGACTGATTAACGACAGCCGCAGATGAACGCTCTCTTTCGCCCATCGTTATATCTTTCCGAATATATCGCCGGCCGCGCTTGCGCGGCGAAAGTGCGCCATGAGCTTCACCTGCACTTTCAACCCGCCTGACACCGAACCGGATTCGAGATTCCCATGCACACGCCCCCGTTCCGTCTCGCCCAGCCCGCGCGCCTGAAACTATCCGGCGACGAACTTGCCGGCACCGGCATGCACGTCGCCGACGCATGTTGCGCCCCCGCCAAAGTGTCGTTCTCGAACACCAAACGGCGCGCGCGCCTCGCCGAACTCGACAGCCATCTGCATTGTTCGATCATCGGGACGTGTCTGAGCACGCACGAGTTGCGCAAGCTGGTGCCGAAATTCACGGGACTCGATCGCCGCGACGCGAGCGATCTGGAGATCCATCACTCGGCGGTCGAACTCGCGATCGAAGGCGGCGCGGCCGCCAAGGCGCTGCACAAACTGCTCGACGAACACTATGCGGGCGCGATCCGCCGCTTCGAGAAAGCCACCGACGACGTCGACCTGCTCAATCTCTGGGACGAAGCGCTGAAGAGCGGCGACATCCCGCCCGCCTACTGGGCGTTGATGACGCATCCGTTTGCGACCATGCGCGTGCGCCAGAAAGCATTCGGCGACTTGCACATGCTGTCGCATCTGGTGGGCGCGGCCAATCGCGCGGACATTCGCCGGCTGGTCGCGCTGGAAGAGGAGAACGCCGCATTGAAAGAGAAAATCGAGCGTCAGCAGAGCCGTTTGCAGGAACTCAGCCTGCAACGCGACGCGTCGATTGCGGCGCTCAACGAGCAGATCGCGCAGCTCACGGCGCAGACAAGCCGCCAGATCCCCGCCGATGTCGCCGGTCACGAAGCCGAAACGCAACGGCTGCGCGACAAACTGGCCGACGCCGATCAGCGCGTCGCGCTGCATACGAGCCGTCGCGAGGCCGCGGAACAGCGCGCGCTGCAGGAACAGGACGCGGCGCTCGCGCTGCGCAGAAGCCACGATCAGACGCTGACGCTGCTCAAGCTGGTGCAAAGCGAATGCGACGCCCTCGAACGCGCGACGGTGGACGCAGCGGACGCGGCGAGCGGAGCCGGCACGCGCCGGGCGAGCCTCGACAGCGTGCAAGGCAAACGGATCGCGTATGTGGGCGGCAGGCCGGGTTCCAACGCGGCGCTCAAGCGGCTGGTGGAAGCGGCCGGCGGCGAACTGATCGTGCACGACGGCGGTGTGGAAGATCGCAAAGGTCTGCTTGCCGCGGCGTTGCCGGGTGCGGATCTCGTCGTGTTTCCGGTCGATTGCATCGACCACGATTCGATGAATACGCTCAAGCGCGTCTGCGAACGCCATCAGATCGACTATCACCCGCTGCGCACGGCGAGTGTGGCGAGCTTCGTCGAATTGATGGCGCGCCTGCACCCCGAGCATCTTGCGCAATTGGGCAATCCGCCGCCTTCGGCGTTTTGCCTGCGCCACGGCTGAGCGCACTTGCGCGACCCGGCCCGCTCAGGAGCGGATTAGCCTGGTCAACTCGGCGATCTGTTTCGCGCAACTTCGCTGCGCCTCGACTTCGACGTCGCGGTACAGGCGAATGATGGTTTCGCCCACGGGCGTGAGCGTGCAGCCGCCGCCGCTCTGGCCGCCCTGCTCCGAATGCGTGGCAGGCGACTTGAGCGAACGGTTCAGTTCATCGATCAGCAGCCAGGCGCGACGGTACGACATATCGAGGCTGCGCGCCGCCGCCGAGATCGAGCCGAATTCGCGCACGGCTTCGAGCAATTCGACTTTGCCCGGCCCGAGCGCGACCGCGTCGCCGCTACGGATGCGCATTCTGAAGCGCACTTCTGGACGCGCCTTCGCGGCTTTTTTTGCCGCGGGTGCGGGTTTGGTTTTTGGGGTGTCAGCCATGCGCGAAAGCATACACGAACCGCCTCGTACTGCCACCCTGGCCGAACGGCCATCACAATCCTCCCTGAAGCTCCGGGAAGCAATGCCCGTAGTCTTCACAGCCGGGACAGCCTGGCGCCGGGCCAGGCTGCAAACCCAGTGACAACGCGCGTTGTTCAGCGAGGAACTTCTTCCACCGCAAGTTGGCGGTATTGAGCGCGACGAGCGTGGGGAAATAACGCGTCAGCATCCACGTGACTTCGGCGCGGCCGGCGAGGCCGAGGTCGCGCCACAGGTGATCCGGACGCAAACAGGCATGGGCGATGATCGCAGCTAGACGCTGCGCGTCGTCTGCATGGATCGTGGCGCTGGCGTACGTGAGCAATAGCGCGTGGAGCGTGCGGACGAATTCCGCGTGCTCGCTCGAAGTGACCACGAGCGGCAGCGCGGCCGGGACAGCGGCACGCGCGAAGTGCCGCGCCAGCAGCGCGCGCCACGCCGGTTGCTGAAGTCCGAGCAGCGCGAGTTCGTTGCGCGCGTCGCGCTCGGCGATCAGTTTGGCGAAGAGTTGTGTGTCGGGTGATGCGGCGTCCGTGGCCGCGTCCAGCCAGTGGGTCATCCGCGCGGCGGTCAATGCGTCCTGCGGCAACGACAACGACCGCACCCACAAAGGCGCGTCTTCGCCAGTTGCGGCAACACCAACAACGCGTGCAAGCGGATCGTCAGACATGGCGGCAACGTGATAAGGATCAGCGACCCATGTTACGCCTACCGGCTGTGCCTCGCGTTCACCTATGCCAACGGTCCCAACACATGCGCCTCGATCCGCGCGAGCCGTTTGACATGGCGCGGCGCGGGCAGGATGTCGGATCCGGAAAACAGAATCGGCGCGCCGTCTTCAGCGTCGAGCGCTTGGCCGCCGCACTCGTAGGCGACCATCACGTTCTCGCCGATCGGTGTGTTGAAGAGTTCGTGCCACGAAAACGTCACGACATAGCCGTCGCGCCCCATCGCGACGAACACCGTGCGCTTGAATTCGCCCGGCACGCTATTCGGCAAGCCCGCTTCCGTGATCAGCGTCGTCAGGCGCACGCCGCGATACGGCTCGACGCTGCGAATAAAGCGGTTGGTCGTATAGCAACGCAGATCGAACGGCGTGGCCACCACGCTTTCGTAGCGTTTGAGTTCATCGAGCCCGAATGAAAGCGGCCGCTGGAATCGTCCGCTCAGGACGAGCGCGCTGTCGACAGCGGGCGCGGCAATCACATTCTCACTATCCATATCCGTTTATCTCCAGCATGTGCGCCTGAGCGGCTTGTTCACCCGTTATGTCCGTGTGTATATTACGCTGCGATGGCGGCTTGCGCGCAAAACCGCGTCGATACGCGTCATATCGCCGGGAATATAGCCCGGCCTCACCCTCATTCATAACAATCACGGCCCGCGTGGGCGCGCCGGCATACGGCCGGTGCGCAGCCGGGCCGCTCAGGAGGTCACATGCGCTTCTCACCCGCCTGGCGACGCACCACGTGTCTCGCTTTCGTCTCCCTCGGCCTGATCGCGGCGCTCGCCGGCTGTGGCGGCGACGAGATTACCGTCACGCCGCAAAAGGCCGCCGTCAGCGCGTCGCCGAACGGCATCGCGGTGCGCGCGGCGGACGGCGCCGTCTTCATCACCGACGACCAGACCAATAGCGTGCTCTCCTCGCCGGACGGCCGCACGTTCGCGCATTACGCGAGCGTGCCCGCGGTGGCCGGCCAGTCGAACAGCCTGAGCCAGTTGAGCTTCGCCGACGCGTCCACGCTGATGATCGAACGCTTCGGCTTCGGCACGGCGAGCGCGGTGTTCAGCATCAAGGGCGTCGATGCGGTCGCGGCGCTGAGCGGCCCCGATCCGGCGCGCCGCCGCCTCGGCCTGATCTCGATCGGCTCCAATCGTTTGCTCTCGACGTGGTTCGTCAAAATCGGCAGCAATCCGCTGCAAGGCGGCCTGAGTCTCATCACGTATGATCCGGCCGCTCACACGGCGGTCGAGCGCGATCTGCTGAGCGGACTCGGCAAGCCGGTCGGGATCGCCGTGTCTGGCGACGCGGTCTACGTCTCCGACCAGGCCAACAACGACATCGTCAAAGCGAGTCTGAGCGCGTTGCTGGGCGGATCGCAGGCCGTGACGCCGAGCGGCGCGTTCGTGCGGATCACCAGCCCGGACCTGATGGCCGTCGACGCGGGCGGCAAGCTGTACACCAAATGCAATACCACCGGCCTGTGCCGGATCGCGCCGGACGGCACGATCAGCGTGCTTGCAAACGACTTTCAGGACGCCCGCGGCGTAGCCGTCGACGCGCCGCGCGGCCGGCTGTACGCCATCGACCGCGCCGCCAGTGCGAGCGGCACCAGTTACGTGCGCAGTTTCCCGCTTAACTGATGCAGAGCGGCGTCGTCACACAAGATAATGCGATGACGTCGTAATATAGCGCTCTTAATAACGTATCGGGGTTATCGCATGATTCGCAAGCTGCTCGCTTCTCTCGTCGCTCCTCTCGTGGTCGTTACCGGCATCGTGACGGCCGCGCCTGCTTTCGCGCAGGACAACACGGTCAACGTGCTGTACGCCGGCTCGCTCGTCAATCTGATGGAGCGCAGCATCGGCCCGGCATTCGAGAAGGCCACCGGCCAGCATTTCCGCGGCTACGCGGCGGGCTCGAACAAGATCGCCAACGAGATCAAGGGCAAGCTGCGCCGCGGCGACGTGTTCATCAGCGCGAGCCCCAAGGTGAATGACAGTTTGACCGGCGCTGCAAACGGCGATCACGTCACGTGGTATGTGAACTTCGCCGAATCGCCGTTGATGATCGGCTACAACCCGCAGAGCAAGTTCGCGCCGCAATTCAAGAGCAAGCGCTGGGACCAGGTGCTGCAGGAGCCGGGCATCCGCATCGGCCGGACCGACCCGAAGCTCGACCCGAAGGGTGCCTTCACCGTCGAGATGGTGACCAGGGCGGCTGAGCTCTACCACCAGCCGGACCTCGTCGAGAAGACGCTCGGCGCGGCGGAAAACCCCGAGCAGGTTTTGCCCGAGGAAACGCTGGTTGGCCGCCTGCAATCCGGCCAGCTCGACGCCGGCTTTTTCTATTCCACCGAAACGTCCGACCTGAAGATTCCGGCGATCCGCCCCGCACCTGAATTGCAGGCCAAGGCAAGCTACACGCTGACGATTCTCAGCGACGCGCCGAACCGTGAAGGCGCGAGCAGCTTCGTCGACTTTCTGTTGAGCGCGAAAGGCCGCGCGCTGCTCAAGCAACATGGCGTGGACGTCATCAAACCCACGGTAAGCGGCAACGGGCAAGCCATGCCGCCTTCGGTGCAAGCCGTGATCGACGCCGCCGCGCAGTAAGCGCGGTGAAACGTACCGCTGCGCGTCCGCTGCTGTGGCTGGCGGCGCTGCTGGCCGTCTATCTGTGCGCTCCGTTCGTTGCGAGCGTGCCGCAGCTCGGCCGGGCGGACTGGGCGAATGTCGATTGGCGCGCGACGTGGTCGGCGGTCGGCATCTCGGCGGCGAGCGCGAGCGTGGCCTCGCTCGCGATTCTGCTGGGCGGCGTGCCGCTCGGCTATTTCCTGGCGCGTTCGACTTCGCGCAAGGTGGCGCTCCTCGGCTTCGTCGTGCAGTTGCCGCTGGCGCTGCCGCCGCTCACCAGCGGCGTGCTGCTGCTGTTTCTGCTCGGCCCGTATAGCTGGGTTGGCCGCTTCACCAATGGCGTGCTGACGGATTCGTTCGCCGGCATCGTGCTCGCGGAAGTCTTCGTCGCCGCGCCCTTCCTGATCATTGCCGCCAAGTCCGCGTTCACCACCGTCGACCCGGTGCTCGACGACGTGGCCGCGACGCTCGGCCATCACGCCGGCAGCCGATTTTTCCGCGTCATGTTGCCGGTCGCGTGGCCGGCGATTCGCGCGGGACTCGCGCTCGCGTGGCTGCGCGCGTTCGGCGAATTCGGCGCGACCGTGATGGTGGCCTATCACCCGTATTCGTTGCCGGTCTATACGTACGTCGTATTCGGCGGCCAGGGGTTGCCGGCGATGATGCCCCTGTTGCTGCCGACGCTCGCCATCGCGATCGTCTGCGCGGCGCTGTCGATTTACAGCCTTCGGCAAAAGACCACGCTCGAGCAAACCGAAAACGGCGACGACGCGCTCGAACCCGGCGCGGACCTGACGGCGAGCCGCAGCGAAACCGCGGACCTGCGCCTCGCTTTCCATTTGCAACGCCGGCTGGGCGCGTTCGATCTCGACATCGCATGGACGCCGGTCACACGACGCCTCGCGATCATCGGGCCGTCGGGCTCGGGCAAGTCGTTGGCGCTGCGTCTGATCGCGGGGCTCGAATCCAACGCGTCGAGCAGCGTGACACTCGGCACGACGCCATTGAACACGCTGCCGCCCGAGCGCCGGCAGATCGGCTATATGCCGCAAGACTACGGCCTGTTTCCGCATATGACGGTGGCGCAGCAACTGGCCTTTCCCGTCGATGCCGATCCCGCCAGCGCGCGTTACTGGCTCGATCATCTGGGCCTCGCCCAACTGGTCGCGCGCCTGCCCCATCAATTGTCGTTCGGCCAGCGGCAGCGCGTCGCGCTCGCGCGAGCGCTGACACGGCATAGCGAACTGCTGCTGTTCGACGAGCCGTTCGCCGCGCTGGATACGCCGCGGCGGCGCCGCTTGCAGCAGTCGTTGCGCGCCTTGCAGCGCGAGATCGCGGCGGTGACGATCATCGTCACGCACGATCCGGATGAAGCCGCGTTGCTGGCCGATGAAGTTCTGGTCGTCGAACAGGGCCGCGTGTTGCAAGCGGGTTTTATCGACGCCGTATTCGAGCGGCCGGCGTCGATGCGAGTGGCCGGCCTGCTCGGCTTGCACAATGTAGGCGAAGGCGTGATGAGTGCTTCAGGCAAGGTCGAGATCGCTCAGGGCCTCGTGATCGGAACGGGCGACAGCGGACTCGATCTCGCCGCCGGTCAGCGGGTCATGTGGCGCGTGTCGTCGCACGCCATTGTCGTGACGGTGGACGGCACACATGCCGGTGTGGTCGACGCGGTCGAATTGCGGCGCGGCGAGCGCTATGTCCGCGTGAATATTGCCGGAGTCCGCTTCGACATCGCCAATGAAGCTGGCCGCCTGCGCGAAGGCGCGCCGTGCCGGATCGAGATCCGCGCTTCAGGTGTTGCCGTCTGGCAAGCGAGCGATTCGCATTAACCTTCGTGCGCGTGAGCGCGGCCTCTGATTTCGGCAAGCGACATATCGACCAGCAGCTTGCCGGAATCGAACACCGTCACCAGCGCATCTTCCCAATCGCCTTCGACGGTGCGCTCGTTCCACGCCACAGGCAACGTCGTCGTTCGATATTCGCCCGTGTGGCGATTCACCAGCAGCGTCAGGCGCCCTTTCATCGAGCGCTTTCCGGCGTCCGTGACCGGGTCCTTGAGCACGTCGTGCCACTCGTCGCCTAAACGGATCGCGGAACACTTCATCGCGAAGCGCTGCGTGTCGCGGTTGATCTGCTGCAACAACGCGCCGCCCATGCCGAACACGATGTTGTCCGCCGCGAAGCCGGCTTCGTCCATAGCGGCAAGAATCGCTTCAATCGAATCGGGGTTCACGCCGTCGCCCTGGATCACCCGCACGTTGTTGAGCACGCGCCGCCCTTTGCCGTTCACTACCGATCCGAACGACGTCTCGAGTGCCCGCAGGGTTTGCAGCACGATCGTCCGTGGATCGCCGGAGTCGGGCCGGATCACCAGCGTGCCACCGGAGTCGAGCACCGCCTGCTTCAACTCCGTGCCCCAGGCGTCGAGCGCGGCGAACAGATCGTAGGAATCGGACACCACGGAAACGATTGCCCCTGGCTTGCCGAACTGCGCAATCATGTTGCGAAACGCGTCGGTTTCGCGCTCGCGGCCCCATGACGTGATCGTGCTGTGCTCCGCCGCCGGCACGGAAAACGCCGCCATCGTCTCGTTGTAGTAGTGGTTCGCCGCGACCACGCCGAGCACGGTGTCCGAGCCCATGAAGCTGACGAGGTGCGCGGCGCCGCCGATCGCCGCCGACTCCGCGCTCGACACGCCACGCGCGCCGAAATCGTGCAGCTTGAACGGCAGTTGCGTGAGGTCGTCGCTGCTCTTTAGCAGATAGCCGCGGATCGTCTTGCGCAGATGCCAGCTTTGCGTCGCCACCGTAATCGGATACCACACGCGCAGAAGCATGGTCTCCATATACGACGCCAGCCAGAACACCTGCGGATCGTCGCATTCGACCGTGACGAGCACGTTGTGCGTCGGCACGACCGAGCCTTCCGGCACCGCGCGAATGCGCACCGGCAGATAGCCGCCGTGGTGTTCGACGATGTAGCGCCAGCCCGCTTCGTTGAACGGCTCGCCGTGCGCCGTGAAAAAAGCCTTGGCCTGCCCGATCATGGCCGGAGTCACCGGGCGGCACAGATATTCCTTGATCAGCATCTGCAGGCCGAAGAACAGCGTGCGATCGTAGCGCCCGCCGCGCGACTCGATGTAGGAGAACATCGCCGACGCTTCGGGCGGATATTGCAGGTAGTGCGACGCCTTGTACGAATCCGTGTTGAGGATCGGATTGGACAGGATCGACGCGATATCGTTGAGACCGTTGGACTCGTTTTGCATGGACGATGCTGCGCTCACAGGCGCTCTAGAGAGTAATCAGACAGGCCGCGAAGTGGCTGGCCACCACGACACGATACACTGTCAAAACACACCGGGAATCAAGCGAAAGCACAGCTTGCGTCGATACGCGCGATAGCTGCTCGCCGCGACGCTCTAACGGCGGAGTGGTCCACGTCATTGCCTATTCGTTTCGACATGCGAATTATTATTCTGGCAGGTTACGCCAAAGGCTGCCCGCCTCCCATGATCGCAGCGTAGCAGCGGCACGGATCCGCTATCCAGATCATGCCACGGACGTGCGGATTCGCTTCTGACGAGTGTGTCCAGTTTGACAGAACGGCTTCAATGGCCGGGTTTGAGCTGCGGCGGCACATTCGGCCGCGACGCGAACAGCCGGCCGAGCACGCCTTTGCGGCGCTCGGCGCTGGATGGCCACAGCATGTCCGCCAGCAGGCTGATACCTTGCGCAAGCGTGCTGTCCCGGGCCGATGTCACCAGCGGCACACCGCGGCTGAGCGCTTCATTGGCCTGCTTTTCGTCGCGCGGAAGCTGATGCGCCACCCTCGCGCCGAGCGTCTGTTCGAGCTTCGACAGGTTGATCTGGGCGTTCTTGTCGTAATGGTTCACCACCACCCGCACCTTGCTGGCCGGATAGCCCAGTTCCCTGAAAATATCGAGCATGCGCCGCCCGCCATGCAGGTAAAGCAGGTTCTGACGCACCACCATGCAGATCGTGTCGCTGCGATCGAGTGCATGGATCGTCAACGGATTCAGGCTCTGGCCGACGTCGATCAACACTGCGTCATAGCGCTCGCGCGCCAGCGCGAGAATGCTCTCCATCTGCGCGGGCAGCAATTCCGCGGCCTTGAGCGGATCGCCCGCACCCGCCAGCACATCGAGATTTGCGTGGACATGCATCACGCATGATTCGAGTAGCGCGGCGTCGAGGCGCTCCGCGTGGGAGCAGAGATCGGCAAGCGTGGTGGGTGGCGGTTTGTCGGCCATGAGCAGGCTGGCGTCGCCGAATTGCTGGCTGAGATCGATCAGCAGCACACGCCGGTTGCTCAGCGCGGCAAGCGAATACGCGAGATTCACGGCGATTAGCGTGGTACCGCTGCCACCCTTGCTCGAAGCGAGCGAGACGACACGGCCGACGCGACGGCCGATGGCGTTTTTCCGCACGTCGGCCTGGATGAGGATGGTGGTGATCTCGTCGACGTCGAGCGGCCACGCCAGCACATGCCGCACGCCGACGCGCATCGCCGCGCCCAGCAAGGCGGTGGACGGCGCCGCCGTCATCAGCACGCAATGCAGCGCCGGCGTGCAGGCCAGTGCTTCCTCGACGCCGTCCAGGTCGCGCGCATTCAGTCCGGCATCGTCGACGATCAGCATATCGGCGCTTCGAATCGCACGGTCGTGCGCCCGCACTTGCCGGGCAGTGCCGTGAGCGGTGCGCAGCCGGTAAGCCACGCCGCTTGCCTCGAGGCGAGCGACGATGTCCGGCGCGCGCTCCATGCTGGATGAAATCAGGAAGATGTCGATCATGTCGGCTCTCCGCCGGTCTGACGCCGTTCGGTTGGCGAAGCCACCTCGATAGCGATCGATGTTCTGGTTATTCGTCGGAATCGGACCGGTAAATGTCCGCACCGCGTTCGTAGTTTCGTTCCTGCGACACCGGCATCTCATACACCGAGTCGCGCAACGCCTCGCGCTGAAGCTCCGCTTGCGCCCGGCGCTTGATCGCCTCGGCAATCACCAGCGTCGTCAGATCGACCGGCGGCGCGGCGAACAATGCGCGCGGCGCGGCGATATGCCGGTGATAGGCGACATCCGTTGAGTACATGGTGGTTTGACGAGCCGGCTGTGCTGTGCCGGCCGGCTTGGTGAACTGTCTGGTCATGACAACCCCCAAAAAAAATCTGTTTTTTTCACTGCTCTGTCCAGGTGAGCCGTGTCCGCACATTCGCGGACACGGCGCCCGGTCCACCTCGTAAGCCGCGCCTCTCTACGGAGACTCTGGCCATTCCTCCCCGCTCCATCGCGCCCGGTTGGTCCTCGACCGCGCGCTACCCCGCCGCTCTTCTTTCGCTGCCTTCTTGTTGTTGTGCGTATCGTTCGCTCACCCACTCCGCGAGCGCGGTACTTGTTGTTTTTTGCCATCCCCTTCATGTCCGCCGAAACAGACGGAAAAAGTGGCGAGGTCGACCTTTACATCGTCCGGTCACATTGACCGGTACGTTGTACCGATCATTCGCGCCGTGCTCTTATGTCGTTTGTTTTTCAGTGGCCCCGCCGCCCCCTCGTAAAACGCATTGGCTTCCCCCCGCCGCGCCTACGAAGTTTTATGTGCCGCCGATCTCTCTTCACTCCGGCTTCCCGGAGTTCGGACCGGGCGGCAACAGCATTCGCTGTGAAGTGCTTATTGCAACGGCTATGCCATGTGCCCTCAAACCCTTATGCCACCGTGATCGTTGCTGCGGGGCACCCTGCTCGCGCACTCTTCGCATCTCGCGTTGATTCGAATTCGACACGCACTTAGGCCTCCGCCGACGCGCCGCGGCGACGCGTAGCTGACCGTTGGCTCGCCGGGCAATCCGCAGGTCCCGCGTGGGGCCGGGCGCTGCGTTACATCCCGGTCAAATATGCCGATGCTTCGGAACCCTACCGGGTAGTCTCGACCCCCTGTCCGATGTGTCGCAAGCGTGAGACGAGGCAAATCCCGAACTACAGTTCCGTTTCACATTTGCCGTAAAACGAATTGAGGCGCTATGTGGGATGCCGAGCATAGCGGGACTTGACCGTCCATTTTTTACCGCAAGCACAATGGGGTGATATGAAAAACGTTTCTGAATCCAGACTTGTTTGTATGGCGCTCGAAAGCGGTTTCGCTTATCGTTAAGCCCATGCGCCAAGAAGAGTGCTTGTATCAGGCCAACGAGGTTAAAAACGGTTTGAGTGATTCGGGGAAAAGATCGTGTGACGGTTACAACGGTGAACACCGTTCCCGCCATTCGTCCGATATGTAGCAGCTCGCGGCTCGCGCCGCCCGCTCCATGCCCCCCGAGATTGCCGCTACCGTGAATCGTCACCGCCGGGCGTCGAGTCGCAGAACCCCAAAGCGGTGGATCAATCCATGTCCGGGTCCGCACAAGCGGACCGGCTGGCTCAGTTGGCCGGAAGCCGGCATCTTGCCGGTCTGTTAGGTACGTCGCAGAACAGTCCTGAGAGCTGCATCAAACCGGGGGTAACATGAACACGACTTGCACGCCTGTCGACACGGAACGCACTGTTCTGTATGTGTCGAATTCGCCGGATCAGAAACTCGCCGCTTTTCTGGCGGCTTCTGGCTGGCAAGCGGTGCATGCCAAAAGCACGGCCGTCGCCGAGCGTATGCTCGAGCGCGGCAATATCAAGGTCGGCCTAGTCGAGCTGCCGGGCGACTGCACCTCACAGCATCTGTCCGCACTGGCGTCCTGCATGCGGCGCGTGGAAACCAACTGGGTCGCCCAGATCGCGCCGGGCCAGGCGGAAAACGAACTGGTCAGCCGTTTCATCCTCGACTATTGCTTCGACTTCGTCACGCGACCGTGGCTCAACGACCGGCTCGTGTTCGCGCTCGGCCACGCGCATGGGCTGTCGAGCCTGCGGCATGTGGAGGTCGCGCCGGAGCCGTCGCTCGGCCGGCACGGCATGGTCGGGCAATGCGAGGCCATGCAGCAGTTGTACCGGCGCATCGACAAATGCGGCGTGACCGACGCGCCGGTGTTCGTCGCCGGCGAATCCGGCACCGGTAAGGAACTGACCGCCAAGGCGATTCACGAACGCTCGCCGCGCGCCGGGCGGCCCTTCGTCGCGATCAATTGCGCGGCGATTCCGCCGAGCCTCCTGCAAGCCGAATTGTTCGGCCACGAACGCGGCGCCTTTACCGGCGCGCTCCAGCGCAAGATCGGCCGGATCGAGAGCGCCCATGAAGGCACCCTCTTCCTCGACGAAATCGGCGACATGCCGCATGAATGCCAGGCGGTCCTGTTGCGCTTCCTGCAGGAAGGCACGATCGAACGGCTGGGCGGCAATGGCCCGATCAACGTCAACGCGCGGGTCATTTCGGCGACCCACGTCGATCTGGACAAGGCGGTCGAAGACGGGCGCTTCCGCTCCGACCTGTATCACCGTCTGTGCGTGCTGCGCCTCGTCGAGCCGCCGCTGCGCGAGCGCGGCGGTGACATCAAGCTGCTCGCCAACTATGCATTGAGCATGTACAAACAGGACGGCGCGCGCAAACTGCGCGGTCTGTCGAGCGACGCGATCGTCGCCATGTCGAACTATCCGTGGCCGGGCAACGTGCGCGAACTGATCAATTGCGTGCGCCGCGCCGTGGTGATGAGCGAGGGCCGCTTTATCACGGCAAGCGATCTGGGTTTGCCGGAAGCCGACAACGGGCCGGCCGTGACGCTGGCGGAAATCCGCAGCAAGGCCGAGAAGGACGCGATCGAGCATGCGTTGCAGCGGCATGGCTACAAGTTGTCCGAGGCGGCGGCCGAACTCGGCATTTCGCGGGCCACGCTGTATCGATTGATGCATGCCAACCGGCTGCATCAGGAGCCGGCGGCCGGGCGCGCGTCGAACGCCGCGGGCGGCGCGGATGCCGACGGCGAGACGGAGCGGCGGGCGGCTTCGCTGGTGTGAGCGGGTAAGTCCGGCGTCGCTTCTGCTTCGCTGGGGTCCGCCGGGTCGGGTCTGAACCTCGCTCGCCCGGATGATCGCGGGCCGCGCACGCCGCCATTTCGCGCGCACCATAGGGCGAAATGACGTGACAAGGTGCGCTGGCAGCGCCTGACGCATTCTTCGCGCCTTTCGCCGACACGCCGGCATTGCTATGCTGAAGGCCGTTCATCCATCCGGGAGCGGACTTGGCCGACCAGCACGTACCGGCGCTCGAGCGCCGTTCCTCGTCCGTCCTGCCCGCTCAGGCGAGCCCGTGCGACGCGCTCGTCATTCGCGCGCAACATCCCAGCCTCGTCCATCCGTGCCGGCGTAAAAAACTCGCGCTGGCCGCGACCATTCTCGGCTCGAGCATGGCCTTCATCGACGGTTCCGTGGTCAACGTCGCCTTGCCGTCCATCCAGACCGAACTGGGCGCGAGCGTGGCGGCGATCCAGTGGGTTGTCGACGCCTATCTGCTGTTTCTCGGCGCGCTGGTGCTGGTGGGCGGCTCGCTCGGCGACAAACTCGGCCGGCGCACGGTGTTCATCGCCGGAATCGGGCTGTTCACGCTGGCCTCGATCGGCTGCGGCCTCGCGCCGGGCGCCGCCGCCCTGATCGCGGCGCGCGCCGTGCAAGGCGTGGGCGCGGCGTTGCTGGTGCCGAGCAGCCTCTCGATCATCGGCGCGGTATTCGACGACAAGGAACGCGGCCAGGCGATCGGCACCTGGGCCGGCGTTGGCGCGATCACCTCGGCGCTCGGGCCGGTGGCGGGCGGCTGGCTAGTCGATGCGTTTTCGTGGCGGGCCATCTTCTTTCTGAACGTGCCGATCGCCTGCGCGACCGTCGCGCTGGCGGTCATGGCCGTCCCCGACAGCCGGCAGGACGACGACGGCGATCCGTCAACCCCCGCCGCCGCCACCGGACATGCGGCGGCCGGACTCGACTTGCCGGGCGCGGTCACGGCCACCGCCGGACTGGCCGCCTTGACCTACGGCCTGACTCTCGCCTCGACGCATGGCTTCGGCAACCGCTGGGTGCTGGCGTCGATCCTCGGCGGACTGCTGGTGCTGATCGCCTTCGTCGCGCTCGAAGCGAGAACCCGCAATCCGATGATGCCGCTCGACGTGTTCCGCTCGCGCGACTTCGTCGGCGCCAATCTCGTCACGCTGCTGCTTTACTTCGGCTTGGGCGGCGCGCTGTTCTTCCTGCCGTTCACGTTGATCCGCGCCTATGGTTACAGCGCGACCCAGGCGGGCGCGGCATTGCTGCCGGTGCCGGTCACCATCGGGCTGTTGTCGCGCTTCACCGGCGGCCTGACGAGCCGCTACGGCGCGCGAGCCTTGCTGACCGCGGGGCCGGTCGTCGCCGCGGCCGGCTTCGCGATGCTCGCGCTGCCGTGGGTACGCGGCGAGTACTGGCGCGGCTTTCTTCCCGCGTTGACCGTGCTCGGACTCGGCATGACCATTACCGTCGCGCCACTGACGACGACGGTGATGACCTCGGTATCCGCCGCCCGCACGGGCGTCGCTTCGGGCATCAACAACGCGGTGGCGCGGGTGGCGAGCCTGCTGGCGATCGCGGTGCTGGGCATCGTGTACGTGTGGTCGCACGATGCGGCGCTCGCTGCGCGGCTCGATGCGCTGCATGTGCCGCAGGCGGCGCGCGCAGCGGCAAGCCTGGCGCAGGTCGGCATGGATTCGGGCGCTGGGACCGGTGCGTCGGAAGGAAAAGTGAGCGCAGCAGCGGCAAGTGCCGCAGCGGCGCAAACCCACGCCGATCCGGATGCAGGCGTGGCCCAAACACATGCAGAACCGGCACGAGCGCAAGCCGACATCGCGCAGGCACAAGCCGAAGCCTTGGGCGCGGCATTGCGCGCGGTGGCGCTGGTGTCGGCGTTATGCGCGCTGGCCGGCGCAGCGCTGGCGGCCTTCACGATCCGCTCGCAACGGCCGCTTTAGATGCCCGGCGTCTGATTCATGACTCGCGCACGGTCACCATCCATAGTTCAGAGCGCGCTGAAACATCGCCGGCCGGCGCTCGCCATACTGCAGTCATGGTGCTTCAGACCACGCCTCTCAACCGACCCGGAGCTATGCACATGACAATTACCTGCTTCATCCGCTATCAGATCGATCCTTTCCAGCGCGATGCCTTCGACGAATACGCCCGCAACTGGGGCCGCATTATTCCTCGCTGCGGCGGCCACCTGATCGGCTACTTTCTGCCGCACGAAGGGACCAACGACATCGCGTGGGGCTTGATCGCGTTCGACAGCCTCGCGGCTTATGAGACATATCGCGCGAGACTGCGCGCCGATCCCGAGGCACGCGACAACTTCAAGCTAGCGCAGACGAAGCGCTTCATTCTGCGCGAGGAGCGCACCTTCACCGAAGTCGTGGAAGGCACCTTGGGCGTGCCGGCGGTGCGCGCGTCGGCAGCGACGGAGTAATTGCGAGGGATTGCGATTGCGGCTGCGGCGGTGAAGGTATACGCACGGGCCGGGGGGAATTCCTGCGCGTCGCAGCCGGCATGGGACAATCGGGTACTGTCCGACAGGCAAGTTTTTTGCTACCGCAAGGTGCCGCTGCACGGGGCTCGCCGGATTTCCGGCGCCTCGCGCCACGGCAGGTCAAGGAACTTGTACCGCCAAAACCGTGTCGGTTCATGGTCACGCCGCCGAACCGGTCCGTACGTATCGGCACAGCCGTCCGCATCTGTCCCCCGCTTTACACCCTATGCGCAAATTATTCCAGGTCTGGTTTTTCGTTCTTCTCGCCTTCATCACCGCGCCGGTTTTCGCCGCAACAGCGCCGGCCACGCCCGCGTCGTCGGCCTCCGGCGTCGGCGTCACGCTGACACCCGAGCAGGCCCGCCAGGCTCTCGCCGTTCTCAATGACCCCACGCGCCGCGCGCAAGTCGCCGACACGCTGCAGGCCATCGCCGCCGCCGGCGTGCTGAGCGCGCCGCCCGCTTCCGCGCCCGCGGCCGCCTCGGCGCCCGCTGCGGCGAGCGGCGCCGCCGCCATCGTGCCGGCGGCGTTCAAGTCCAACGGCCTCGCCTCGCAACTGGCCCGCCAGGGCGCGCATTGGGCCGTGCACCTCGGCAAGTCGTTGCGCAGTTCGGTCGCCGCGCTGCTCGACCTCGCGTCGGTCCGCGCCTGGTGGAACTGGCAATCGACCAACCCGCAAGCGCGCGCCGTACTGGGCCACGTCGCGTGGTCGCTGCTGGCCGCGCTGATTCCCGCGCTCGTGCTCGAATGGCTGGCGCGCCGCCTGCTGCGCCGCGCCTACCGGGCGCTGGCAGCGCGCCGCGAACTGGCAGACGAAGACGACGCCGCGCAAGCCGACCTGCCCGTCGACGTCGCGCCACAACCCGCCGACGCGCCGAACGCCGCGCCGCCCTTGCCCGTTTCGCCGCCCTCGCCGGTGAGTACGGCAGAGGCGCAAGCCGCGGCCGTGCCGTCCGGCACCTCCGCCGCGACGAAGGCCAAAGGCCGGGTCAACGAAGCCAAAGGCAAGCAGAACGCCAAACATCACTGGACGCTTCTGCGGCGCCTGCCGCGCGCGCTCCTCTCCATGGCGCTGCGGCTGCTGCCGCTCGTGGTGTTCGTCGGCGCGGCGAGCGCGCTGATGTCGATCTTCGCCGACGACGGCACGCCGCAAGACCGCGCGCTCGATTCGCTGGTCGATATCTACGTGCTATGCCGCGTGATCGTGATCGTCAGCGGTTTCTTCCTGCAACCGGCGGCGCCGCGTCTGCGTCTGCTGCGCATGAGCGACGCGTGGGCCGCTTTCGTGCAACGTTGGATAGTGCGGATCGTCAGCGTGGTGGGCGTGGGTTCCGCGATCGCCGAGATCGCGCAGTCGCTCGGTCTGAACGACGCGGCGCATCTCGCCTTGATGAAAGTGGTCGCGCTCGCCGGCCACGTCATGATCTCGATCCTGCTGCTGCAATGCGCGACCCCGGTCGGCGAATTGATCCGCAAGCGCCTCGCCGCGCGCAAGTCGCTGGAGATGTTCGGCAACGTATTCGCCGAAGTCTGGGCGTGGGCCGCGGTGTTCGTCGTCATGGCGCTGTGGTTCATCTGGGCGCTCGACGTGCAGAACGGCTATCACGCGCTGCTGCATCTCGGCGGCATTTCGCTGGCGGTGCTGGTGGGCGCGCGGGTCGTGTCGATCGTGGTGTTCGGGGCGCTGGCCCGGCTCTTCAATGTGCAGGACGACGCGGCCAAATCGCTCGTGCATCAGCACGCGTACCGCTATTACCCGCTGTTGCGCCTCGTGGTGGCGTGGCTCATCGGCATCGTGACCGCGCTCGCGCTGTTGCAGGTGTGGGGCGTGCACGTGGGCGACCTGTTCCGTACCGGGACGATCGGGCACCGGCTCGCGTCGGCGATCATCACGATCGGCGTGGCGGCCGTGATCGCGCTGCTGGTGTGGGAAGGCGTCAACGTATCGGTCGAACAACGGCTAGACAGTTGGACCACCAGCGGCGACCTCGTGCGCGCCGCGCGCTTGCGCACGCTGCTGCCGATGCTGCGCAGCGCGCTCTTCTGCGCGATCGCGCTGGTGGTGGTGCTCACCGGTTTGAGTGAACTCGGCGTAAACATCGGGCCGCTGCTGGCGGGCGCGAGTATCTTCGGCGTGGCGCTCGGATTCGGCTCGCAAAAACTGGTGCAGGATTTCATCACCGGCATTTTCCTGTTGATGGAAAACGCGATGCAGGTCGGCGACTGGGTCACGCTCGCGGGCGTGTCCGGCACCGTCGAATATCTGTCGATCCGCACTGTGCGGCTGCGCGGCGGCGACGGTTCGCTCTACACCGTGCCGTTCAGTTCGGTATCGACGGTGAACAACACCAACCGCGGCATCGGCAATGCGGCGGTGAAGGTCAATATCGTGTTCGGCGCGGATGTCGATCTCGCCATCAACACGCTGAAGGAAATCGGCGCGGCCCTGCGCGAGGACGACAAGTTCAAGGACGGCATTCTGTCGGACTTCAGCTTCTGGGGCGTCGATGCGCTGGACGGCTCGGCCATCACGCTGGCCGGCCAGATCCAGTGCCGCGACAGTGCGCGCTGGGGCGTGCAGCGCGAATTCAACCGGCGCATTCTCGACCAGTTCCGCGAGCGCGGCATCGAGATCGCGAACCCGCAGCGCAATCTGCTGACGTGGGACCCGGAAAGCGCACCCGCGAGAATCGAAGCGGATGACACACACAAAGACGCACCTGACGCAGCTGATGCACCGAAGGCCGCGCCGCCCGCCGCTGCGCCTTCGTCCGCCGCAGCGGCGCAGAAGGACGTGCCGGTGGAAGACCAGTTGCCCGTCGACCCTAAGCCGGCTGGCGGCCCAGGAACGCCAGCAAATCCCGCTTCAACCTCTCCGCATGAGTGAAGTAAAAGCCGTGACCCGCGCCTTCATAGACATGCAGTGACGCGCCGGGTATCAGCGCCGCGGTGGGCCGCCCGGTCAGTTCGAGCGGCGCCGACGCGTCACGATCGCCATGCAGGATCAGCGACGGCACCTCGATCTTCGCCAATTCCGCGCGGAAATCGGTGATGGTCTGCACGCGCGCCAGTTCGAGCATCGCCTGATGCGAGGTTTGCAGCATCATGCGGAGCGTCCAGTCGAGCGGCGCGCGCGACACGCCCGGCCCGAAGTACGGCGCCGCATTCGCCTCGATCCAGTCGGGAAAGGAACGGCTCAGCGCGAGGCGGCCTTGCTCGAATAAAGCGGCGTCGATGCCGTTCGGGTTGTCCTCGGTTTTCAGCAGATACGGCGTGGCCGCAGGCGCTATGAACGCGACCCGGGCGACGCGCGCCGAACCGTAACGCGTCAGATAACGCACCGCTTCGCCGCTCGCAATCGAATGCGCGACCAGGGTGACGCCGCTCAGATCGAGCGCGCTCAACACGCTCTCCAGATCGTCGGCGAGCGTGTCGAAGTCGTAGCCGCGGCCCGGATCGCTCGAACGGCCATGCCCGCGCCGGTCGTACGCGATGCAGCGGCAATCGAGACGCGACAGCGGTTCCATCTGGTACGCCCACATGTCGGAATTCAGCGTCCAGCCGGAGAGGAACACCAGCGGCGTGCCCTGCCCCCAGTCGCGGTAGAAAAGACGCGTGTTGTCGGCGGTGCGGATGGTGTTCGGTTCGTCGGCGAGATACGGTGCGGTCGCGTTCATGGAAGTCTCCTTGCCTCAAGTGGGAGTCGTGATGCCGTGACGCCACTGTGCCGGGCGACGGTAGGCAGGTCGATTACCTGGGAGGTAAAGAGGCGCGCTAATAACGCGCCGGGCTGGCGCGCTATTGCACGTCCCACCAGCGCGGCAGCAACCGCCGCACTTCCGGCCGCCGGTAGCGGTCGTCGATCAGATGCACCACACCCTGGTCCTGCTCCGTGCGGATCACGCGTCCGGCCGCCTGCACCACTTTCTGCAAACCGGGGTACAGGTACATGTAGTCGTAGCCGTTGCCGAACTTCTCCTCCATCGTGCGACGCATCTGTTCGTTGATCTCGTTCATCTGCGGCAAACCGAGCGTGGCGATGAACGCGCCGATCAATTGCTGGCCGACCAGATCGACGCCTTCCGAAAACGCGCCGCCCAGCACCGCGAAGCCCACGCCCTGATTCATGGTGCGAAAGCGCGCGAGAAACGCGTCGCGCGCCGCTTCGTCCATGCCGGGTTCCTGCGCCCAGACCGGCAAGTCCGGATGCCGCTCGCGCATCAGCGCGACCACGCGCTGCAAATACTCGAAGCTGCTCAGAAAGCCCAGATAGTTGCCCGGCTGCGCCGCATATTGCCGCGCGATCAGATCGACGATCGGCACGAGCGAACGCTCGCGGTCGCGCCAACGCGTCGATACGTTGCCGGCCACGCGCACCTGCAACTGTTCGGCGCGAAACGGCCCTTCCACGTCGAGCCATTGGGTTTGTTCAGGCAGGCCCAGGGTGTCGCGATAGAAATGATGCGGGTTGAGCGTGCCGGAGAACATCACCGTGGTGCGCGCGGCCGCGTAGCGCGGCGCGAGGAACGGCGCGGGAATCACGTTGCGCACGCAGAGCGTGGCATTCGTTTTGTCGCGCGGCGCGTAACGGTCCGCGCTCAGCGTGAGATCGAAGATCGAATGCTCGCCGAACTGCTCGGCCAGCGCGACGAAATGCATCGCGTCGAAGAAAAAGCGCAGCGACGCTTCGTCGATGGAAAGCGGTGCTTCCGCCAGCTGATCGGTGACGGCGCCGATCAGATTCTGCGCGGCCGAGAGCAGTTTGCCGGGGACGTCGGCATAGACCTGATAGGTCGCGGTCTGCGCGCGCTTGACGGCGTTCCACTCGCGTTGCAGCCGTTCAAGCGGCTTGCGCAAGGTGGCCGGCGCCGTTTTGCGCGCGAGCCGGAACGTCGCCTGATCGAGCGACGCGGTGTACATGCGGCGCGCGCGGTCGAGCAGATTGTGCGCCTCGTCCACCAGCACACCCACGCGCCACTGGTTGATCTGCGTGAGCGCATACAGCATGGCGCTGCTGTCGTAGTAGTAGTTGTAATCGCCGACCACCACGTCGGCCCAGCGCGTGAGTTCCTGCGCCAGGTAGTACGGACAGACGTCGTGGGCGAGCGCCGCTTCGCGCACCGCCGCGCGGTCGAGGCGCGGAGCGGCCAGCGCCGCGCTGCGGGCCGCGTCGAGCCGGTCGTAGAAGCCCCGCGCCAGTGGACAGGATTCGCCGTTGCAGGCTTTGTCGGGATGCTCGCAGGCTTTGTCGCGCGCGACCAGTTCGAGGGTTCTCAACGGCAGGCGCGTGGCGCCTCGATGGAGCGTTTCGATCGCATCCAGCGCCAGCGCGCGGCCTGGCGTCTTGGCGGTCAGGAAGAACACCCGGTCGATCTGGTCCGACGCACACGCTTTGAGCAAGGGGAAAATCGTTGCGAGCGTCTTGCCGATGCCAGTCGGCGCCTGCGCCATCAACGGCTTGCCGTCGCGCGCCGAACGATACACCGACACCGCCAGCTCGCGCTGTCCGCTGCGAAACTGGCCATGCGGAAACCGCAGCGCGTCGAGCGCCGCATTGCGCGCGGCCCGATGCGCTTCTTCCTGAACTGCCCAATCGAGAAACCGCTCGCATTGCTCGACGAAGAAAATCTCCAGGTCGCGCGCGGTATGCGTTTGCGTTAGCAACACTTCTTTCTGGGTGCCGATATCGAAGTACACCAGCGCTACCGTCAATTCCGTGAGTTCGCGTGTCCGGCACAGCAGATGTCCGTAGACGAGCGCCTGCGCCCAGTGCAGCGTACGGTGATTGGCCGGCATTCGTTCGAGATCGCCGCGATGCGTCTTGACCTCTTCCAGCCGGTTCGCGCTCGGGTCATAGCCGTCGGCGCGGCCGCGCACGGTCAGGCTGCGATGCGTGCCAGTCAGCGTGATTTCGGCTTCGTAGCCGCTTGCCCGCCGGCCGGCGACCGTCATGTGGCCCGCCATGCCTTCGAGCGAGGTCGGCGCAGGCGTGAAGCGCAGATCGAGGTCGCCGCGCCTTGCGGTGAATTCGCACATCGCCCGCACGGCGACCATGTAGGTCATGCGGTGGCCTCGGTGGTGGCTTTGGCGGCGACCTCGGTGGTGGCTTTGGCGGGTTCGGCAGTGGCCTTGGCGGTGAGCTCGCCGGTGGCCTCGGCGGCAACCTCGGTGATGACCTTGGCGGTCGGCTCGCCAGTGGCCTCGGCGGCGACCTCGATGGTGGCCTCGGTAGCAACTTCAGCCACGCCCCCACCTTCCGCGACTACGGCTTCATCGGCCCAGCGCACGTCGAGCACGCGTACCGGCATGCCGTGCTGCGCGCAATACGCGAGCCAGCGAATCTGATTGTCCTGCAAGCGGTCGCCGGGGCCTTTCACTTCGATCAACTCATAGCGGCGCTCGGCCGGCCAGAATCGGATCAGATCCGGCAAGCCGGACCGATTACCGCGAATATCGCGCAGCAAACGCTCGAACCACAGTTTCAGATGTGCGGCCGGCAGACAGTCGAGCGCCAGCGCGACGAGTTCCGGCGTGAGCATCGCCCAGAACACGAACGGCGATTGCAGCCCCGCCTTGCCATGCAGATGCCGCAAAATCGTCTCGCGATAGACGCCGCTATCGAGTTGTTCCAGACACCCGGCGAACTGATCCGCGCGGCACGCATGAAAATCCGGCGCGTGCAGATCGGCCGGACCACGCTGGAACGGATGAAAAAACGCCCCCGGCACCGCCGCGAAAACCGGCTCCCAGCACAGCAGCCCGAACAACGAGTTGATCAGCGCGTTCTCGACGTAATGCACCGGTGCGGTCTCGCACGTCAAATGATCGCGGGCGACGTACTCGACCGGTATCGGCGCCTCGGGCCGCGGCAGCACCAGCGCGCTGCGCTCGACCGGACGGGCCGCCGGCACACGCGCGACCGCCTCGCCACGCTTGCGCTGCAAACGCGGCAGCATGCGCGCGAGGCGTTGCGCCTCTTCTTCGCTTTCAGGCGCGGCGGAGGCTTGCAAGGCCAGCGCGAAGGCATCGTCGAAACGCTCGCTGCGTTCGAGCACGCGCATGCGCCGATGGCGCGCGCCGGGCCACGCACAACGCTCATAAACCGCGAGCGCGGCCGCCCAGTTCTGCCGACGCTCGCACAGATTGCCGATGCGGAACAGCAATTTCGCGCGCCGCGTCTCGAGCCAGGGGTTGGCAGTCTCAATGGCGGCGACCGAGGTGACAAGCTCGTCGATTGCCGCCGCTTCCGCGTCGCCACCGGGCAGCCATTCGAGCGCCTCGCGGCACGCATGCAAGGCGAGATAGACGTCGACGTCCGCGCGCTGCTGGAAAGCACGCGACGAAGGCGCGAACGCCACTTTCTCGTACTGGAACACACCGAGGTCGGCGAGCACGAACTCCGACCACTCCTGCTGCAAATTGCCGAAGAACATCAAACGCAAACGTTCGCAAAGCGGCGCGATCGCCACGTGAAGGACGCGGTCTTCAGCTCGACCGTGCCATGCCGAAAGCGGGCGCGCCGTGGCACCTTCCTCGTCGCTCTCACTCGCAGAGAAAGGGCGCAGTGTTTCCAGCAGGTCCGGTTTGCGCAGGCTCCTCGCGCCCGGAATCAACGCGATGGTGTCCGCGAAAATCTCCATCAACTCGGCACGCGTGGTGAGCGAGAACAACTCGTCGAGCGTCAGACACGGTTCGGTGTCGACCCAGCCGAGCGCCGCGATCGGCGCGGCCGCCTGCAACGGGCAGCCGATCTCGTCGTAAGACAGGCGGCTCGCGCGGAACAGCGTGCCTTTGCGCATCAGCATGCGAACCAGCAGCGCGCGCGAAGACTGCGGCAACGCGGCGAACTCGCGCAGAAACGCGTGTTCGTGAGTGTCGAACACATCGTCATAACGCTGCGCGAGCCACGCCAGGGCGCGCTCGAAGTTCAGCAGATAGTAGAGAGCGTAGGGAGAGACAGGTGTTGCCACGGCACTTTCATGAAACCTGTATGTTTATACAGTGATGATAGCAAACTCCGTGGCGAGCCCGGCCAGATTGCCTGAAAGGCAACGTCATGGTGCGGCGTCAGCGTACTGCCATTCGAATCCGTCCGCGCCGCGCCTCACCCGCCCCGCCGATGTCTGCGGAAAATGCGCGGTGAAGAGAGTCGCGTCGCGATCGGCCGCGTAGTTCAGCAACCAGTGCCGCGAGTGACGCGCCGACGCCCCATCGAGGCAGAACGTCGAGTTCCATTCCGGGCGGTAGACCTGGATGGGGTTATGCATCACATCGCCGGTAAAGATCGCTTCCTCGCCGCGCGAACGGATCGATATCGACATATGTCCGGCGCTATGCCCCGGCGTGGGATGAAATACGATACCTTCGCGCCACGTGCCGCCCTCGGCAGGAATCGTTACGGCTTGACCGGATTCGATCACAGGCACGACGCTGTCATCGAAAACCATGCGGCGGCTGTCACCCGCCGGGGTCGCGAAGAAATCCTGCTCCGCTTGCGGGAACACGTATTTCGCGTTCGGGAAGGTCGGCTGCCAGCGGCCGTCGATCCACTGCGTATTCCAGCCGACATGGTCCGCGTGCAGATGCGTGAGCAGCACCTCGTCCACCTGCGCCGGCAAGATGCCCGCGTCGGCGAGACGCTCCAGGTACGGATTGTTCAGCTGATGAAACAGCTTGCTGAACGGCCGCTCCTTGAAATTGCCGATGCCGGTGTCGATCAGCACGGTCAGGCCGTCGATCTGCACGACCCAGGTGTGCACGCTCAGCGTCACTTCGTTGTGTTCGAGGTCGAGACTTGCCGACGACAGGCGGCGGCCCAATTCGTCGGCTGCCGACGACGCCCACTCCGGATAGAGGACCGTGGGCGCTAAGGGAAAACAGGTTTCGCTGACGCGGGTAATGCGCGCGTCGCCTATTCGGTGCGTGAGGACCTCAGTCGGCATCATGTGACTCCGTGAAAAGTGCGGCGGCAGCGAGTGGATCGGTTATGCCACTCTTCTGCGGTGAATGGCCTCACTATCGCAAATCCGTGGCTTGCCGGCCAATGCCGTTTTCTGCGTTTGGTGATGCTTTGTGGGCATCGCCATGTGAGGCTCGGTGTCCATCGGTCTATGGGGCGCGACGCGCCTCCATGCAACCATCTCTTGCGCCGGTTCACGCGGCCGCCACCATGCAGGCCATGTCATGCACCGATTCACGCGGACGCGGCCATGCAAGCCGCGTCATGCGCGTGCCAACACCGGCGTGCGTCGCGCCGCCACGCCATACAGCAGCGCGCTGAGCGCAGCCGCCACACCGCCGACGCACGCCAGCGCCACGCCCAAACCAGCGCTTTGCCCGCCGAGCCGCTGATTGATGAAGCCGACCGCGAACGGCCCGAGTCCGCCGCTGATCGCGTTGGTGAGAAACACCAGCAACGCAATCGAGCGTCCGCGCATACGATTCGGAATTGCGATCTGGATCGGCACCGGCGCCAACGCCATCGCGACACTCGCAGCAAACGCGGAGGCGCCATACAGGACCACCGCGATATGCACATCGCCGACGAGCGGCATCGCGATGGCGGCCGGCACGAGCAACGCAGCCGCCGACGCGGACAGCACCAGCACCTTGCGCACGGCGGCGGCATCGCTGACGCGCCCGGCGAGGCACCCCGCGCTCAGCACACCGAGTATGCCGCCGAACATATAGGCCGGCGCTGCCATCTGTCCGACTACGCGTGGCGTCAGATGAAAATGCCGGATCAGCAGCGTCGGAAACCAGGCCGCGTGTGAGTAGAACAGCGTGATCAGCGCGACATAGGCGGCGAAGTACGGCAGGCAGAAGCGGTTCTTCACGAACAGTTCACGCAGCACGTCTTTCAGCGGCGGCGTACTGTCTTGCAATGCCTCGGCCACCACAGCGGCCGATGGCGCAGTTTCAGTCGGGACGACACCCTGCGTGGCCGGGTCCGCGGCCACGTTCCGAAGCGCGGACGACACCCCACGCCGTTGCGGCTCCCGCACCGACAACGCGACGATCGCCGCAAGCGCCAGGCCCGGCAATCCGACCGCGACGAACACCGCCTGCCATCCGTTCAAACCCATGCCCGCGAGCCACGCAGCGCCCGCGCCGTGCTCGATCGAACCGAGCAGCATGCCGCCGCCGAACAGAGCGACGCCACCACCGATGTACGGTCCCAGCATGAACGCGCTGCTTGCTCGCGTGACTTTGCGCGGCGGATACAGATCGCTGAAGATCGACAGCGCCGCCGGGCTCAGGCCCGCTTCCGCGATCGCCGTCCCCGCACGCGCCGCGAGCAGTTCGCCGAAATTGTGCGCGAACCCGCACAGCGCCGTGGAGACCGCCCAGATCGCCACGCACACGGCAATCAACCGCACGCGATTGGAGCGATCAATCAAGCGCGCGATGAACACGCCCGCCGTCGCGTAGCACAGCGTGAACGAAAACCCTTGCAGCAGGCCGATTTGCGTATCGGTGAGCGCCAGCGTTTCCTTGATCGGTTGCACGAGAATGCTCACGATCTGCCGGTCGAGATACGAAAACGCAAAGCAGACAAAGAACAGGACGACGACGTACGTGTGCCCACGACGCGCATCGGCGGCGTCGGCATCGGACGCGGTGGTGACTGCATTCATGGCGAATCTCCGGCTGGCTTCTGTTCGATGGACTGGGTCACTGCCACTGCGCATCCGCAGCCAGCACGGCGATACAGTCGCCCGGTTCGACGCGTGCGAACGAACGCATGCAGACCACCACACCATCGCCCGCAAAACGGATCTCCTGTGGTTCGCTCCACGGCGCGTACGGATCGAACACCCGCGCGGCCAACTGATCCTTTTTGACCTGATCGCCGAGTGCGAACGCGGGTTCGGCCACGCCCGCCCGCGAGGCGAACACGTAGTGCCGCGCGCCGTCCACTTTCAACCAACGCGTGTCGTGCCGCGGCGCAGGCGGACGCTCGTCAGGCGTGACGCCGAGCGTATGCAGCACACGCCGCAGACCATCCTCGACGATCGCGACGCCGTTGGGATCGCAGGCCGCGTAGCCGCCGAATTCACCGCACAGGAACAGCTTGCCGTGCCGCTCGACAGCCGCGCCATACGTGCGGTCCTCGCCGAGCAGATCCATGAGCATGGTTTGTGGCGCGGCAAACGCCTGCACGAGCCGCCGGTATTCCGCACGGCGCGACGCGTCGGCTGGCGGCGCCGCGAGCAAGGCCGGCAGATGATTGAACGACGCGCCGCCCGCGTGCAGATCGATCACGACGTCGGCGCGCGGAAACAGTTCGGTGTCCGCATAGTGCGCAATCATGTCGGTGATATGGCCGTTGCGCGCGCCGGGAAAAACGCGGTTCAGGTTGCCCTTATCGATCGGCGAGGTGCGCGAGCCGTTGATAAAGGCCGGGAAATTCAGCGCCGGCACGACGATCAACCGACCGTTGATCGACATCGACGGCATGCGCCGGACGAGTTTCATCAGCGCAACGGGGCCTTCGTATTCGTCGCCGTGATTGCCCCCGGTCAGCAACACCGTAGGACCGTTACCGCCCTTGAGCACGGTGATCGGAATCGGAATGTGCCCGTACGCGGAGCGGTCGTGCGAAAACGGCACGCGCAGCGTGCCGTTTTGCAGGCCGAGGCGTTCGTAGTCGATGTCGGTGGAAATCAGCGATGGTGTGGACGGCATGGTTGTCTCCCGATAAGAAAGCGGACCACGGCGCTGTCGTCGGATGACGCGCCGTGGTCGTGCTTCAATATCGTCGAGGCAAAAAAACAGCGCCAATGCCGATTTTTAGGGAAGCCGATGCCTTAAAGGCATCACAGCAAGGTATTGCCAGCCACTCACTTCTGCGCCTCGAGCAAGGCAATGAACTGCGCGAGCGCCGGATTGCGATGTTGCTCGTGATACGCAAAATGCAGCGGCAGCACGATCGACAGATCGGACAGTGTGAGGAATTGCACCAGCGCGGGCGGCCGTTCGCGATTGGCCGAGTTGACGATCGCCGCGCCCACACCCGCCGACACTAACGAGAGAATCGCGGCTTCGGTCGACACTTCCTGCACCACGTCGAGCGTCAAACCAGCGCGCTCGCACGCGCCGATCAGGCGGTCGTAGTAAGCGGGATAAACATGGCGCGGAAACGTGATGAAGGGCTTGCCGGCCAGTTGCGCGGCAGGCACGGTCTTGCGCCGGCCGAACGACCACGAAGCCGGCGCCGCCAGCACGACACCGTTTTCGAGCAAGGGCAAGCTGGCGAATTGCTCGGGCAGCGCGCCGAAGTGGTAGATGAAGCCGCCGTCGAGCTGACCCGCGTCGATCGCGTCCAGTTGCTCGGGCGTGTTCATCGGCGTGAGTTCGATGCCGACCTGCGGCGCCTTCTGCTGGAACGCTTGCAGCGCGTTCGGCACGAGGCCGCCCCACACCGCGTTTTCGACGAACCCCATGCGCACATGACCCGACACGCCTGCCGCGACTCGTTGCGCGACGCGCGCCGCTTGCTCGACCTGCTGCAGAATGCCGCGCGCCTCGCGCAGATAGGCGCCGCCCGCCAGCGTCAACCTGAGGCCGCGTGGCGTGCGCTCGAATAGCGCGACGCCCAAGGCTTCCTCGAGGTCCTGGATTTGCCGCGAGATGGCCGGCTGGGTCACGTGAAGTTGCTCGGAGGCGCCGCGCACGCTCGCGTGCTCCGCAACGGCGACGAAGTATCGGAGATGCCGGAGTTCCATGTCAGCAGAGTGGCAGGCTTATCGAACGGGATGCCGCATTGTGCCATTCGATCACGCCGCGGTTACTGCATTTTCATTGCGCCGCGAGCCACACCACCGTCAACGACCGCACGCCTTGCGCGCCGCGAATCAGCACGCCCTCGATATCCGCCGTCGCCGAAGGTCCGGTGACGAGCGCCGCATAACGGGCGTCACGAAAATCATCGCGCCGGTACACGTCCTGCAAGCCGTCGATCAATTGCGCCGGGTCGAGCAGCACGACCAGATGCTGCACGATGTAGCCCAGCGCGTTGACCACATACTCGCGTTCGCTGAACCACACCGAGCCGGTTTCGGCGACGCCGAAGCGTGCCCGCACCACGCCGACGTCGATGTCCTGCAACGAGGCGGGTTCCGTATCGGCTGTGAGCGCACGCGTGCCTGGAACTTCGGCAGTCGCCGAAGCCACCGATGCCGCCGCGCCGAAGCGCTCGCGAATCAGCCCGCTCACATCGGTTGCGGAACTGGCTTCGACGCAGGCGCCGCCCATTGCCTGCAAGGCCGTCGTGAAGCGCGCGCGCAGATCGCCGCCTGCCGAGTCGAACAGCGGCACTTCGGGTCGTGGCCGCGACGGCGGCTGCGCCTGCCGCACCTTGTCCAGAAAAGCCTCACGCGTTGCCATTGTCGCCTCCACGATTCTTCTTGTACCAGGCGTGGAAGGTCAGCTTGGGCGCCTCCGGCAACTCGCGCTGCTTGCCCCAGATATTGAGCGGGTTATACAGCACGAAGTTCGGCAGCCGCCGCAGCGCGCTACCCATCGACGACACCGTCGCGCGATACAAGGTCGGACTCGCCAGCAAACGCCCCGCCATTTTCAGCACTTCCTGCTTCACGAACGGCACTTCATGACGCTCGGCGATCACCGTGCGCCATTTGTAGATCTGCTCGTGGATATTGATCTTCACCGGACACACGTTGGTGCAACTGCCATTGAGCGTCGACGCGAACGGCAACGCGCTGTAGCGCTTCAGATCGAAGGTCGGATTGATGATCGCGCCGATCGGCCCCGAGTACGTGCCGCCATACGACAGCCCGCCGCTGCGCCGGTACACGGGACACGTATTCATGCAGGCGCCGCAGCGAATGCATTTGAGCGAGTACCAGAAGTCCTCCATCGCGAGCCGCTCCGAGCGGCCGTGATCGACGAGGATGAAATGCATCTCCGTGCCCGGACGCGGCGCGCGGAAATGCGAGGTGTATTGCGTGATCGGCGAGCCGAGCGCGCTGCGCGACAGCATGCGGATGAACACGCCGAGGTCCGACACCTTCGGAATCAGCTTCTCGATCCCGATCGACGCGATATGCAAAGGCGGCACGTTCGCCGACAGATCGGCATTGCCTTCGTTCGTACACACCACGACCGTGCCGGTCTCCGCCACCGCGAAATTACATCCGGTCATGCCGGCCGTTTTCTCGCGCACGAAGTACGGCCGCGTGTTCATGCGCTGGCTTTCCGCGAGGTAGTGAATGTCGCTATTCTTCGGATCGGTGCCGATGGTGCGGCCGAACAGTTCGGCTACGTCGGCGCGCAGTTTATGCACCGCCGGCACCACCATGTGGCTCGGGTCCTGATGATCGAGTTGCTGGATGCGTTCGCCCAGATCCGTTTCCATCACCGTGATGCCGCGCGGTTCGAGATACTCGCGCATCTTGCATTCGTCGGTGAGCATCGACTTGCTTTTGACGAGCGTGGTCATGCCGCGCTCCGACATGATCTGGTGCACGAGCGCGTTGTGCTCTTCGGCGGTGGCGGCCCAATGGACCGTCACGCCGTTGGCCTCGGCCGCCGCCGCGAACTGTTCGAGATACCCGGACAGATTGGACAGCGTATGTTCCTTGATACCCGATGCGAGTTCGCGCATCGTCTCCCATTCAGCAATGCCGTGCGCCTGCACATCGCGCTTCTCACGCAAATCCCACAGACGCTTGTCGTGAAACGCCACGTGCTCCGTCTTGCTGATAAAAGCGCCCGCGGCTTTCGCGTGATCGATCCGGTTGCTCATACGCGTGCTCCATTGAGGACCTGCGCGATATGGATGAAACGCGCGTCGGCTTTCATGCGTTCCGCGCAGCCTTGCTGATGCATGAGGCACGACATGTCGCCCGAGACGATGTATTCGGCGCCCGCGTTCAGATGATCGCGCACCTTGTCCTGTCCCATACGCACCGACACCGGCTCTTCGGTGACGGAGAAGGTGCCGCCGAAACCGCAACATTCGTCGGGCCGCGCCAGCTTGACGAACTCGATGCCCTTCACGCCTTCGAGCAAGGTACGCGGCTTCGAAAACGACGTGCCCGCCACTTCCGAAATCGACGCTTCCTTCAGATGCCGCAACGCGCTGCAACTGTTATGCAAGCCCACGCGATGAGGAAACTCGGCCCAGGGAAATTCACGCGCGCCGACCACGTCGTGCAGAAACTCGACGAGTTCGTAAGCGTTCACGCGGACTTTCTTCACTTCGTCGGTTTGTTCGAGCGCGGTCAGATGCTCGCGCACGTGATGGATGCAACTCGCCGACGGCCCGACGATGTAGTCGTAGCCCGCGAAGTTGCGCGCGAACACACGCTCGGTGCCGGCTGCTTCGGCATGCGCGCCGCTGTTGGCCATCGGCTGGCCGCAGCAGGTTTGCTCCTGCGGATAGTCGACCTCGATGCCGAAACGTTCGAGCAATTCGAGCGTGGCGATCCCCACTTCGGGATAGAACGCGTCGATGAAGCACGGGATGAACAGGGCGACTTTCATAAGCTTATTGAAAAGAAAAATGGCAGCCGGCGACCACCTACTCTACTGCGGAATCGCGCCGGGGAACCAGTACGGCGAAGCGGCGGCATGAATCGATTGACAAGGTTTTCGTCGGCCCAGTCAGACTGGTAAGGTTGGTCTGACCAAGAATATAAGGGAAGTTGTGAGAGGGTGTCAATCGCGGGATCGCGACGGATTAGCAGCGATCAGGAACGATAAGGCCGCGCCGTGCGCGCAAGCATCCGCGGCAATGAATCAGCACTGAAGAGGATTTAAAGCGAAGAATTGAAACCGCAACCACGTGGGCGCCAGGTTAGCGTCCAGACAGCATTCAAGCACTCATGCGCTCAAGAAACCGCACTCGACGAAGGCTTCGCCGCGTCTTCCTTGTAGATCTCGCGCACGAAAGTCAAATGACGCTCGGCGGCCTTGCGCGCCTTTTGCGCGTCGCGCGCCATGACGGCGTCGTAGATGGCCTGATGCTGGCTCATCAACTGCTTTTCCATCGCGTCGTCGTAATCGATCAGCCTATGGTACTGGCGCATGCTTTCGCGAATCAGCGTATGGATGCCGTGCATCACATGCGCGAGCGCGATGTTGTGCGTGGAGTCGGCGATCGCGAGGTGAAATGCGGCGTCCAGTTCCGCGAGGTTCACGCGATCCTGCGACTGCGAGCCGGCCTTCAATGCCTCGAACGCCACGCTGATCTTTTTCAGGTCGGCGGCCGTGGCGCGCTCGGCGGCATACACCGTCGAAATCGATTCGAGCCCCTGGCGCAATTCCAGAATATCGGCACTGGTACGTGGATTTTGCAGCAGCAGCTCGGCAAGCGGTTTGGAGATGATCGGCGCGGTGACGTCGACCACCGTGAAACCGCCCCGCCCGGAGGTCTCGATGTAGCCATCCGCTTCCAGCCTGATCAGCGCCTCGCGCAACGACGGCCGCGACACGCCGAGCTGCGTCGCCAGATCGCGCTCGGCCGGCAAACGGTCGCCGGGCATCAGCGTGCCGTCCGAGATCAGTTGCTTGATCTGGTCGGACACCACGTCGGACAACCGTTTGCGTGTGAAGGACTGGATCGGGAGAAATGGCATGGGCAGCGGTGAGTGAAGCCGGTTGAGCGAGCGGTTTTCAGGCGGTGGATAAGCGTCCAGGCGCGGTGCGTTGCACCGTTGCAGTCATACCGCGACGTTGCAACGAATTATACCGTTCAACCGAACACGCCGAATCCGCTTGTAAGGCAAGCCCCGAGCGCCGCGCGAGTTCTTCAGAGTCAGCTAGCGCGCCCCCGCCGCATAGAAACTCGCCAGATCGCGCTTGAGCGTATGCAATGCCGCGTCGTCGAGATAGATCATATGACCGGTCGGATAGTAGGCGATTCGCACATTGGCGCGCAGCGGCCCATCCACGCCAAGATGCGCAAGCGCATATTCGGTCGCATAGAACGGCGTGGCCAGATCGAAATAGCCGTTCACCGACATCACGCGCAAATGCGGATTCTGTCGCATCGCCTCGGCCAGATCACCCGCCGCGTACGGCACAGGCAGATGCTCGCCCCACCATTCGCGATGCTTCCAGTCCCACTGCGCCAACGCTTCGTCGTTGAAGACGCGGTAGCGCTCGGCCGGCATGAAGTGCAGATCCTGAGCGAAATGCTGGTGCAGCGCCGCGTCGAAAGCACTCGAGACGCTACTTACCGACGCATCGTAATCAGGACGCTCGGATACGCTGTCGAAGTCGATGCCTTCGAAACGCGCATCGTAACGGCCGACGCTGCGCGCCTGATCGCGCAGCAATTCACTGCGATAACGCGACGGATAGAGACGCAAGCGGCTGCGCTTCACATAGCCGACATCGAGGCCGGTGAACTGCGCGACTCGCGCGGCGATCGCGTCGCGCTCGGCGTCGGGCAGCGCATCACCTTGCGCGAGCGCCTGCGCATACGGGCCGCGCGCGAACGCGCGGGCTTCGTCGAGAAAGGCCGGCAGACTGGCCGGCTTCGGCACGATCTTGTCGTGATACCAGGCGATCGCCGCGAAGCTCGGCAGATAGCTTTCGCTTTTGAAATCCGAGCCCGCCGAAAACGCGGCCGAGTCGAGCACCGACGACATCAGGATCACGCCGTTGAGCGCGATATTGTTCTGCCCCAACTGATACGCGAGCATCGCGGCACGCGCGGTGCCATACGATTCGCCCAGCAGGTACTTGGGCGAATTCCAGCGCTGATTCACCGTCAGATAGCGGTCGATGAATTGCGAAAACGCGCCGAGATCCTTATCGACGCCCCAGAAGTCTTTGCCGGTGCCATGACCGACCACCCTCGACAAGCCCGCGCCGACGGCGTCGATGAATACCAGGTCGGTCGTATCGAGCAGGCTGTCGGGATTGTCGGCGAGCGTGTAAGGCGCGGGCGGCGTGATGTCGGGACTCGCGGTGCGGACCCGCTTCGGTCCGAACGAGCCGATCATCAGGAACACGGTGCCGGCGCCCGGCCCACCGTTAAACAGGAACGTGACCGGTCGCTTTTCCGGCGTTTTGCTGGCCACGGTGTAAGCGACATAAAAGACGCTCGCGTTGGCCTGCCCCGTCCTGTCGCGCAACAACAGGTTGCCGGCGGTGGCCGTGTAGTCGATCTTGCGGCCATCGAGCCGGATGGAATGCTGCGTGACCGACGAGGTTTCAGGCGGTACCGGAATCGCCGCCGGCTCAGGTTTCGCGTTGCGCTGCGCCGTGCTGCCCGATGTTTCGTTCTGCGTCGTCGCGACGGGGCGTGGCTGGCGAGGCGTGCGCTGCGGCTGGGCTGCGTGCGGCTCATCGAGCGGTGGGTCAGTCGCCTCCGCGCGTTGATTGGGCGTGCCGCTCACGATGCGTGGCGCGTCCGGCGCCGACGCCTCGACGTCCGCGCTTGCAGCGGCTTCCGGCGAATCGTCTGGTTCAGCCGCCGCGCACATCGTGCTGAACGTGGCGAGCGCGAGCAGCACGAGCGCCATCGCGACGAGCGCGGCCGCCATCGATCCTGCCATCAGTGATTGGCGCAACCAGAAGGTGAAGCGAAGGCCCATGAGTTTCCCGACCGCGAGTCGATAGGCGCCGATGTCCGGAAGGTCAATGGTTAAGACGAACTCGGCGCTCGATTTTTGATGCAAGCATTTGCCGCGTCAATCGAAAACTGGCGAGGACGCGCCCTCCTCCCCACGACGTATCGCTGCGTGACGCTAATCGAAAAGCAAACGAAATGTTGACGAAAGACTCAACGACCCGGCAATGCACCGACGAATACAGCGATCCGCTCGCACGCATCGATGAGGCGCGCTTCGTCGACAACGAACCCCAGCCGCACGAACCCATTCGCCGTCTCGCCGAAAGCGCTCGCGTCGAGCAGCGACACGCCCTGCGCGCGAAACAGTTGCCAGGTGAAATCGACCGTATCGAGGCCCGTGCCGCTCACGTCCACCATCATGAACATGCCCGCCTCGGGCAACAGGCACCGCAAGCCCGGCACACGATGCAAACGCCCGAATACCACGTCGCGCCGGCGCCGGTAGATCTCACGCATCTCGGCGGCGATCTGAGCCTTGTGCTGCAACGCCGTCAATGCGGCCTGCTGGATGAAGCCGGGCAAGCCGTACAGCATCGCAAGCGCGAGCCGCCCCATATGCTCGATCAGTTCGGTGGGCCCGATCGCCCAGCCCACGCGCCAACCCGCCATTGCATGCGATTTCGACAGACTGCCGAGCGTCACGGTGCGCTCCGCCATGCCAGGCAGCGCGGCAATGCTCACGTGCTCGCGTTCGAAGGTCAGCTCGGCGTAGACCTCGTCGGACAGCACCCATAGGTCGTGCTCGCAAGCGAGCCGCGCGATACGTTCGAGATCGGCGCGTTGCATGACCACGCCGGTCGGATTGCATGGCGTCGCGAAGAAAATGGCCTTGGTGCGCGACGTGACGGCCGCCTCCAACGCGTCGCAGTCGACGTGAAACGCCCGCGCCGCATCGACCGGCACCGTCACGAGCGTGGCGCCGGCCGCGCGCACGCAGGCCTCGTAGGTCAGATACATGGGCTCGGGGACGATCACTTCATCGCCCGCTTCGAGCAGACACAACGATGCGGCGAACACACCGTTCTGCGCCCCCGCGGTCAGGATCACGTTGGCGGCGCTCACGGCACAGCCGGTCATGCGCGTGTGTTCCGCGGCAATCGCCGCGCGCACCGGCTCGCGGCCGGAGACGGCGCTGTAGTGCGTGTCGCCGCCGCGCAAGGCCTCGATTGCACGCTCGACGATCGGCGCGGGCGTGGCGAAATCGGGGTCCCCCACGCTCAGCACGATGACGTCTTCACCTCTCGCCTCCGCCTGTTGCGCGACACGATGTATTTCCCACGCGGAGGTGCGCCGGCCCTGCAAGCGTTCGACCAGATTCGAGTACTTCATTGAGCCCACCCCGTTTCCCATGGACCCGCCAATGTAAAGGGGCACGCGCGAAACGTCCAGATACGAAAAAGCGCCACGCGAGCGAACAGCCTCGCGTGGCGCTTGAGCGTTGCCCCGTTTTAAGGGGCGGCGCGTTAAAGCTGGCGGCGCAACTCCGCCGGCGGTACCTTCATCAGGTGCCGGTATTTCGCCACGGTGCGGCGCGCCACCAGCACGCCCTGGTCGGCGAGCATTTTGGCAAGCGTCACATCCGAGAGCGGATCGCGCGTGTTTTCCGCGGCGATCATTTCCTTGAGCAGCGCGCGCACGGCCGCGGCCGAACACGTACCGCCGCTTTCCGTGCCCAGTTCGCGCGGGAAGAAGTGCTTGAATTCGAAAATACCGCGCGGCGTGGCCATATATTTGTTGCCGGTGGCACGCGAGATGGTGGATTCGTGCAGGCCGAGTTCCTCGGCGACGTCGCGCAGCACCATCGGCTTGAGCGCGATTTCGCCGTACTGGAAGAAGGCCTTCTGATGCGCGACGATGCATTCGGCCACGCGCTGAATCGTGTCGAAGCGTTGCTGCGCGTTGCGGATCAGCCAGCGTGCTTCCTGCAGTTGCTGCGCGAGCGGCGAACGGCTCGCGCCGGCCGACTGCGCGAACAGTTCCGCATACATGCGATGGATACGCGCGCGCGGCTGCACCGCCGGGTTGATCGCCACGACCCACTTGTTGCGGACCTGACGCACGATCACGTCCGGCACCACGTAGTTGTCTTCGGTACGGCCGTAGCTGTTGCCAGGTTTCGGGTCGAGCTTGCGCACCAGCGCGCAGGCCACGCGCAATTCTTCGGCGCTGCAGGCGATCTGCTTTTGCAGTTCGGCCTGCTCGCGGCGCGCGAGCCGTTCCAGATGATGTTCGACGATTTGCCGCGCGACTTCGCGCCCCGGCGTGTCGGCGGGCAACGCGTTCACCTGGAGCGACAGGCACTCGGACAACGAACGCGCGCCCAGACCCGGCCGATCGAGCGATTGCACGAGACGCAGCGCCACCAGCAATTCTTCTTCGGTCAATTCGGGTTCGAGATCGACGCTGTCCGCGAGATCGGCGAGTTCCTGGCGCAGATAGCCGTCGTCGTCGAGCGCCTCGATGATGAAGCGGGCCACCGCGCGGTCACGGTCGTCGAGTCGGTAAAGGCGCAGCGAATCGTGCAGTTGCTCGCGCAAGGTCGGCTGCGAGCGCGCCCATTCGGCCGGGTCGCTGCTGTCCGAGTCGCCGTTCTGGCGCGTCGAACTGCGGCTGCTGTAGTCGCCGGAGAAGTCGCCCGGCATGTCGTCCTGGCCCGCGCCTTCCAGCGTATCGTTGGCGCCGGATTCAGCCTGCACCGAATCCGGTTCGGCGCTTGCGACGGTGTCGGCGGCGGGCAGCGCGCCGCCGTCTTCGCCGGAGCTTGCGGTTGACAGCGCAACGTCTTCCGTCTCCGACGAGTCGTACTCGAGGAACGGATTGGTGTCGAGCGCCGTGCGCAATTCCTGCTGGAACTCCAGAGACGACAACTGCAACAGACGCACCGATTGCTGCAGACGCGGCGTGAGTGCGAGAGACTGCCTTGTGCGTAGTTCAATTGAAGGCATTGTAGTGAGATCCCGTTAATAGCCGAAAAATGGTGAGTAACCTCCCAAGAGCAACTGTCGTACCAGCTCGCGCAACGCCCTGTTTTTTCTACGCTTTGCCTTTCAGGCCCGCCAATTGCGCAGGCCGCCAGGCGCTTTTTTTACAAGCACCCGGCAAATTCCGGTCCCTCCCGCCGCGAGCCGCCGAGCGTGGCGCCGACGCTTCGCGGCGGCCTATTCCTCAGCCTAAATACCTATGCCGTAACGGCTTTTCCGCGACGGCAGTCTTTTGACGCCATGGCGGGCACACCGCTTGCGTCCAGGCACTATGTGGACGGACGCCGGTCTTTGCAGGCAACGCGCAAGCGCAGCGGATGCAGACCGTCATCCGGTGTCGATAACGGGCCCTGACGGAACCGTAGCGGCAACGATCCCACGCGTGTCATCGGCGGCTCCGGCCGCGATCGACCGCAGGCAACAAGACCGCAATTTTCATCAACACCCGAAGGAGAAACCATGAAGACCATCCAACTTTTGAAGACCGCAGGTAGCATCGCTTGTGTCGCTTTCGCACTGAACGCGACCAACGTCATGGCGCAGAGCAGCGCTCCGTCGGCGGCGTCCGAAACCATCGGCCAGCACGTCGATGACGGCACCATCACCACCAAGGTCAAGGCAGACCTGCTGGCCGCGAAGAACGTCAAGTCGACGCACATCCACGTGAAGACCCGCAAGGGCGTGGTGTGGCTCACGGGAACAGTGCCTTCGGCCGACGACAAGGCAGCAGCCGGCGAAGTCGTAGAGGCAGTGAAGGGTGTCTCGAGCGTCAAGAACCATCTGAAGATCGCTGCTGAATAAGAGCGGCCGGTCGACCCGGGAAGTGCCGCTTTCGTTTGGCGTTTCCCGGTGTTTCTGGTTCAGGAAACAGAAAAGCCATCCGCGTTGCGGATGGCTTTTTTATGTGCAATCGGCTTCCGAATGGAAGCCGATTGCGGTTAAGAAAGAACAATAACCGGCGCCCTATCGAGCGCCGATTGCTCAGCCACTTTTAGCGCTTGGCCGCCGCATATTGATCGCGCAGGTCACGCACGCGGTCATGATTCTGCAGCACGCCCTGGTACTGCCGCTCGACGATCGCCCGCACATCCGCCGGCAATTCCTTTTCGAGCGCATCGTGATAGCGCTTCTTCGCGACGTCCTCGCCCTTCTCGCACTCGGCCAGAATCTCGTGGTCACTGCGATCCGTCACGGCCGACTTCACGTCGACCCAACCGCGATGCAGCGCGCCGCTCATGCTGCCGCCGGTTTCGGGCTTGCCGCCCAGCCCTTGAACCACGTCCTGCAGCTCACGCGCGCCGCGCGTGCAGTCTTCCGCACGTGACAGGAACAGCGTTTTCAACTGCGCGTCGTGCGCGTCTTCGGCTGCTTTGCGAAAGCCCTTCTCGCCGTCCTTCGACGTTTCGACCAGATCGTTCAACACGGAAACAACGTTCGTAGCCATTCAATACCTCCAAGGGTTTCGTTAGTCATGGAATCCGTCGCCGGAGAATCGTCAGGCTGTTGCCAGGCGCCCGCCCTCCGACGATGGAGTTCATGGATCTATTCGCACGAGCCGTGCCCGACGGCTATCGCCGTGGACGTATTGCGCGCTGCGACGACGACGCACGTGCAATCTTGCCAACACGCGTAAATGTTGCCCGCCGCGAAGCCTCGCGACCGCCCGCAAAGCCCCGCCCAGCGGGCTTCCGTTCGATGGCACAGCGGTTGCTTTATATGCTCCGCCCCCAGCACGCGTGCAACGCAACAACAGACTGCAAGACGTGCCAATGGATTGAAAACAATGGGAAGGCAACAACGACAGGGAATATCACCATGAAGATCAGGAGCGCAGAATTTCTGGCCGCCGTCGCGATCATCACCTCGGCCGCCGTGATGCAGATTCGAGAACATGTGCAAGTGCGGGAAGCGCCGTCCGCGAATGCTCAGGCAACGTCGCCTTCGTGTGGCGTGATGCATGATGGACTCGTGCCGGCTGCTTGCGAGCCGACGCGCGATGAGCGCCCGGTGGAGCGCGCGCCGCAGCCGCAACGCAATGCGCCGCAAGTCTGGGTCTGAGCAGAGAGTCGAGTACTGACAGGCACCAAAAAAAACGGCCCGGCTGATGTCGGGCCGTTCAGCTAATGACCGCAGCGAAAACGCGCGTCAACTCAAGCGCTCCTCTCGCTGAACTCACTGAGCGGCACAGGCTGCTTCAACGGATCGAAGTCGGCCCAGCGTCCCTGCTGCCAGCGTCCGCTTGCCCGCTCGATCGCCATGCCGCCTGCTTCGCGCAAAACGCGCGCCGCATCGAACTGATTATCCGGCGAGACGTGCACGGCCACGAGCACGCCGGAATCGCGCGTCTCCTCGTGGAATGCCGGACGATGGCCCGTATGGCCAGCGTGGCCAGCGTCACGCGTTCGCGACATCGCCCCGATCAGCGAGCCGACATACGCGCCGACGCCCGCGGCAATCAACGACACGATGATCGGCGCGGAGAAC
This sequence comes from Paraburkholderia sp. BL9I2N2, assembly GCF_004339745.1. GTDB lineage: Bacteria > Pseudomonadota > Gammaproteobacteria > Burkholderiales > Burkholderiaceae > Paraburkholderia. Next base: position 520,766 of record NZ_SMGP01000002.1, read on the forward strand.
GCCGCGAAGATCCCGACGCCGACCACGGCGCCGACTACCGCCCCGATGGTGACGCCCATGCCGGCACCTTTGGGCGCATCCCTCGCGCCGGCATCAGTGCTGGTGTCGCCGCCGATCGGAAAACGCGCGTGCTGGCCACGCGGATTGACGAAGAACAGTGTGACGTCTTCCTCGACGAAACCTGCATTGAAGAGCTTTGCCGCCGCATCTTCAGCGGCGGGAAAAGTCGTAAAGCGTGCTGCGACGATGAGTGACATGAGGCCTCCTTGCATCGTTGGATAGCGTTTGCGGACCATGCCGCCGCATTTCGCCGCGCCGCACAGCGCGCGAGCGACGGCACGCGCCGGCACTACGCCGTGGTGCCGCGATCCGGTTCCATGCCTTCCACTCTGAACAGTCCGCTATGCAACACTACGCCTTCACCGTCGTTCTGGTCGAGTGCTTCTGCGCAAACCGAACGGATACGTTGACGGCCTTTGTCGAAGGCGGCCATCAGCGCGGCTTCCAGGGCGGAATCGGCGCCGAAATGATCCTCGAGCGCTTCGGCGGTAATCGTGCAGACGACCGGTTCGCCATCCACCCGCGCCATGAAGCGCACGGTCAGATTCGCTCCGTCGAAGACCGGCTTGTCGTCGGAAAAAGTGATCTGCATAAGGGAATCCTCATAGGCCGGTCGCGGCAGGATCGCGTTCATGGCGAACCCTTCATTGCGCCGGCGAGTTGCTGCGCCATCGCGAGATGATGTTTGATGGTCGGCAGCGCGTGTAGAGCCGCCGCCTTGAGTTGCGCATCGGTGCCGCTGGTGCTTTCCTGCTGGAACAGATCGACCGCTCGCTGATGCGCTTCCACTCCGATCTGCTCGACGTAGGCTTGATCGAATTCCTTGCCCTTGAGCGTCTGGAGTTTGCCGACCAGCGCGGAATCCGCCGACGGCGTCGAGGTGAAGCCCTTCTTCGAGACGAGCGCCGCCATCGCGTGGGAGAGTTTCGTGTGGTCCGTAATCATCTGCTGCGCGAATTTCTTCACTTTTGGATCGCTGGAATTCTTCAGCGCAACCTTGCTGGCTGCGATTTCGGTGGCGTCGGCCTGCGAGGCGTCCTGCACGAATTGCTGATCCGCCGGCGAAAGCTTCGTGCCGCTGACCGGTGCATCGCTCGCCGGAGCGTCGCTGGCTTGCGCGTAGACCGCGCCGATGGACGCCGCGCTCAAACTGAGCGCGACAGCCATCGCTTGTAGGGAATACCGGAATCTCATGCACTTTCTCCCAGGTCGACGGATACACCGAAGCGGAACCGGTGAAACGTGGCGCGACATTCATCAAATGCGAATGCGCGCGCTCCGCGCGTCACTCCGCTCATGCCGCCTTGCGCTTCGACAATTGCGCAATGAGCGTTCTGTTAAAAGCCGGCAGGTCGTCGGGTTTGCGGCTGCTGATCAGATTGCCGTCCTCGACCACTTCCTGGTCCACCCACGTGCCGCCCGCATTGCGAATGTCGTCCTGCAAGCTCGGCCAACTCGTGAGTGTGCGGCCCTTGATGATGCCCGCCGACACCGGCAACCACCCGCCATGACAGATCACGGCGATCGGTTTCTTCGCGTTGTCGGCGGCTTTGACGAAAGCTTGTGCCTGCGGCAGCAGACGAATCGCGTCGCCGTTCACCACGCCGCCCGGCAATACCACGGCGTCATAGTCGTCGGCGCTTGCCTTGTCGAACGTCGCGTCCACCTCGACGGCGTCGCCTTTGTCCACGTGCTTGAAACCCTGGATCTTGCCGGGCTTGGCTGAAATGACGTGCACCGTTGCGCCTGCTTCAGCCAGTGCGCGTCTTGGCTCGATCAGTTCTGCCTGTTCGAAACCGTCCACCGCGAGAACCGCCACCTTGTAACCCTTCAGCGTGTCAGACATGCATATTCCCCTTCCTGTAAGTGCTGGAGCGGGCTTGTCGCGACGCCCGACCCCATCATTAATGTCAGTTCAGCAAAAGACGTGCCCACGCATTCGACCGCCTGCCCGAGCCATGCGCCCATCTCTCATCGCTGTCCGAAGCAGAATCAAAGACCTTGCGGGTCATCGTCGAGGCCATCATCGTCGTTAGCCAGCGGATCGATCACCCGGTCGGGCTCGATATCACCGTCCGGCACAAGCGTCGAATCACCGTCGGCAGCGGCGCGTTCGCCTGTGCCGGCACGATCCGTATCGCTGCCAAGTTCGGTGTCGCCGGTTTCGAGCGCGTGGTTGTCCAGTTCGGTATCCACGTCGAACTCATGACGCTTCGCACCAGCGACGTCGCTGCCGCTATCGGACGAATCGCTCGGACCGAGCGCGCCGGTCGTGCCGGCGGTTTGCTTGACGACCTGTTGCGGCTCTTCATCGGGATTCAGTGTGCTGCTCATCGCGCTCTCCTTGGTTCGTTCGTTCATTAAGGTACCCGTAGCGAGAGTTCGCAAGGACTGTTCCGCTCGTTCACGAAGTAACCAGAAGCAACCAGCAGCAGCCATGCGCGCCACGCCGAAGGCGATGCCAGGCATTGCCTTTGCTTGCAGGCACAGTCACCGGCGCAAAGCGCGCCCTCTGCTTGAAACTTCTACCTGCGACGATGGCTGCCACACCTACTTCGATTCAACGCCGCCCTGAACGCGCGGACGACGACAACGCGAAACAGCCCGCGCCGGCCGCCATGCCGCCGGGCTTGCGCCATGCCGACGATACGAAAGCCGGCATCACGCGTCAGCGTGAGAAAGACGGCTTCGCGTACTTCGATGCGGCGGGCAAACGCATCGACGATGAAGACGAAATCAAACGCATCAATGTGCTCGCGATTCCACCGGCTTATGAGGACGTGTGGATCTGCCCGGATGCGCGCGGCCATATCCAGGCGACCGGCCGCGACGCGCGCGGCCGCAAGCAATATCGCTATCACCCGCGCTGGCGTGAGACGCGCGATGCGGACAAATACGAACGCATGGCCGAGTTCGGCCGCGCGCTGCCCAAGATCCGCGCCCGCGTCGCGCGTGACCTGAATCTGCCGGGCATGCCGTGCGACAAAGTCATCGCCGCGATCGTGCAGTTGCTCGACACGACGCTGATCCGGATCGGCAGCGTCGAATACGCGCGCGACAATCAGTCGTACGGATTGACGACGCTGCGCAAGAAGCACGTGAAGATCGAAGCCGGCCAGTTGCGTTTCAGGTTTCGCGGCAAGAGCGGCATCGAACACGACGTGACGGTGAACAATGCACGCGTGAAGCGCATCGTACGGCGCTGCGCCGAACTGCCGGGCCATGACCTGTTCCAGTACCTCGACGAAGACGGCACGCGCCGCACCGTCGGCTCCGCCGATATCAACGACTATCTGCGCCGCGCGAGCGGTGCGGATTTCACAGCCAAGGACTATCGCACGTGGGCCGGCAGCGTCTATGCGTTGGCCGCGTTGCGCCGCTTGATGTGCAGCAGCGCGGCGGAAGCGCGCCGTCATATCGTCGCGACCGTGAAGGATGTGGCGGCGTTACTGCGCAATACGCCGGCCGTGTGCAAGCGTTGCTACATTCACCCTGCGGTGATCAGCTCATTCGAAGCGGACGAATTGCAGAGCCTCGCGCCCGCTCAATCGCGCCGCGGGCTGAGAGTGGACGAGGTCGCGTTTGCCGCGCTGCTTGCGCAAGCCGAGAAACGCGCGGCGAAGCTCGCGCGGCAGGCTGGCGCGAAGGGGCGCAAGGCGCGCGAAGCGGCGGTGGCGGACAGCATCGACGATTCGATCACTAGCCTGCTGAAGAAGTCGCGCGTGGTGCGTAAAGCAGCGGCGGCAAAGGCCGATGCAAAGGCTGGTGCGCAAGGAACCCGGCGCGCGGCTGCACCTCGGGTTGCGGGCGTGCGCGCGACGGGTGCATCGCGCGCAGCAAAACAGGCGGCGCCTTGAAAGAGCCGCCACTCAAGGTTCGTCACACCTCTTCCGCGAATGCGGCCATCACGAGCCACATGTCGCGCTCGCCATCGTGTACCTCGGCAGCGAGCGCATACGGATCGCCGGGCGAACAGACGCGCTCGAGCGCTTCATGCGCGACCTCGCCGTTGTCGAACACATGGGCCGACAACGGCCGCACTTCCTGTTTTCCTTCGAACATCTGCTGATTCCTTCGATACACGAGGGTCTGCGACTTCCAGTTGCGAAAACATTCCCGGACGTGCGCGAAATCGCCGCCGCAAATGTTCATTTGATAGTGGATCGTTTGCGTCATGATCGTATCTCCCGCGATGCACCGGGCGTGCGCCTCTGCTTCCTGGTGTCCTTGAAACAAGAGAGTCGAACCGCACGCTTTAGTCGCATCGATACAGGCGGAGCAGTGTCTCCGTAGTTGCCGACATTCCACTGCTCCGATACTACACGTTCTTAGGCGTTGATTTTTTCCCCGCCCATCGGGATTCCGAAAGAACCGGCGCTGGGCTCGCGCCGATTGCACCTCACTGGTCGGAAAGCTGCCCGACCCTTCGTCATGGCCCCGCCGCTCGACAGAGTGCTCTCACTGGCCTTTCGTATCGCTGCTCGCATCCGCCCCCGGCATATTGGTGGAATCGGTCTTCGCCTTCTTGGCTTTTGTCTTCGACATGTGATGGGATTTCGAGCCAGTGGAACTCATCGCGCCCGATGCGGCTTGTCCATCCGTGGTCGGCGCTGCGGTCGCCGCGCCGTGCGCGTTGCCCGAGCCGCCGGAGCCACCATTGCCGCCGTTACCGTTGCCACCGCCCGCTTGCGCGAACGCCGCCCCCGACATGGCGAAAAGTGCCGATGCCAGCAGTGCTTTTGAATATTTCATTGAAGTCTCCGAGGATAGATGGACCACATAGACAGCGTTCGTACGTGATTGATCGCGCTGCTGCCTGAGCAGTCAGCAAGGGCTATGCCTCATAGCGGCGCCGTACCGGTATCCTGGTGGCAGGCCATGTTGCCGCCAACCCGTGAACGCACTTTCTCAGTTCTCCTCGTCTATCTATCCCGACGAAATATTTTCAAACGCGTCAGCACCCTTTACGCGTTCAGCGTGACGCTCCACACGCGCTCTTTGCAAACGCAGACGAGCTTCGAGCAAGGATCACCACCACTGCGCCGCTGCACCCCGTCCGGAATTGGAAGGAACGCCGGTTGCTCAGCCTTGCACACACTTACCTGTAGAGGAGGCTCATCATGCTGAACCAGACACAGACACAAGCCGGCATGCGGCAAGACCAAGGCGCCCGAATCGTCGGCAAGGGCAGCGCGACCGCGGACGGCCCCGGCCCGGACGTGATGGCCGCCGCCACGCTCGACGGCAACAAGGTGCTCAGCAGCGACGGCGAGGACATCGGCAAGATCAAGGACATCATGCTCGACGTCGGCTCGGGCCGCGTTGCGTATGCCGTGCTCTCGAGCGGCGGCTTTCTCGGCATCGGCGACAAGCTGCTCGCCATCCCCTGGCATGCATTGACGCTCGATACCGGGCGCAAGTGCTTCGTGCTGAACATGACCGCTGAGCGCGTGAAGAACGCACCGGGCTTCGACAAGGACCACTGGCCATCCATGGCGGACCAGACGTGGGCCACGTCCGTGCATCAGTACTATGGCAGCGAACCCTACTGGGGTCGCGACTCGTATGCGCGTCGCGACGACTACGGTGTCGGCGACGTTCCGCCCGCGTCGTCGGACGCGCCGGAGGCTGGCGGGCTGAAGTTGTAACGCAGGCTCGCGGCGGACGCGCACGAGCGCAACCGGTCACCCGTGTCCGCGCCGATGCGCCGGCATGCCGCCATCGCGGCAGCCGGCGCGTTTCAGTTTGAGCGCACAATAAGCTCGATCAGCGCGCACGACCCGTTGAGGAGGCGCCATCATGGCCACCCGGAAATCCACCAGCAAGTCCAAACGCCCCGTCGCGCGCGGCAAGTCGGGCCGGCCGCCACGCCAGCGGCACGCCCAGGCACACGCGGCGCATCGCGCCAAAAGCCCGAAGAAATGGTCGCATCACGTGATGGAAACCAGTGACGCGATGGATATCCAGCACGATATTTTCAAAACCGGCAGCGCGGAGTCGATTGCGCAATCGCTCAAGCAGTCGTCCACCAAAAGCCGCCGCCGCAAAGGCACGCCGTTCCAGTCGGCGATGTCGATGCTGAACTTCTATATCAATCGCGCCGGCAGGAACCTGCCGAAAACGCGCCGCGACACCTTGCAGCAAGCCAAGCGCAAACTGCGCGAAGCATTCGGACGCGCGCCTTGAAATGACGCGTCAGTGACTGACGCGTTCCGGCGCACCTTTCTTCAACCGGCCACGCATACGGTACGCGTATGCGGGCCCTCACCGGATGCTCATGCACGAAACTTTGTGGTTTCTCATCGTTGGCGCCGTGCTCGTTTTTATGGGCCTGGCGGCAACGGCGCTGCGGCGGCTACCCATCAGCGCCGCCATGTTTTATCTCGCGATCGGCTACTTCCTCGGGCCGCCCGGTATCGGCCTGTTGCGCCTCGATATGATCGCCGACGCGCATCTGCTGCGTACCATCACCGAAGTCGCACTGCTCGTCTCGCTGTTTGCCATCGGTCTGCGGCTGCGGCTCGGCATGCTCGAAAAACTCTGGACCGTGCCGCTGCGTCTCGGCTTCCTTGCGATGCTCGCGACCATTCCGCTGCTGATGCTGTTCGGCGTGTACGTCCTGCATCTCGGGTGGGGGCCGGCCTTACTGCTGGCGGCGATTCTCGCGCCGACCGATCCGGTGCTGGCGCACGACGTGCAAGTGCACAACCCCGGCGATCACGACCTGCTGCGCTTCGCGCTGTCCGGCGAAGGCGGACTGAACGACGGCATCGCGCTGCCCTTCGCGATGCTCGGCCTGGCCTTATGCGCGGCGCCCGCCGCCGAAGCGGGCGACCTGTTGAACCTGGAACTCGCGGGCAGCATCGTATGGGGCGTGGCGGGCGCGATCGCCATCGGCGGCATGCTCGGCTGGGCCACGACGCACGCGGTGGCGTGGCTGCGCACGCGCCACGCGCAGGCGCTCGGGCTGGAGGGTTTCTTCGCGCTCGGATTGATCGAACTGTCGTTCGGCGCCGCGCAACTCGCGCATACCTATGGTTTTCTGGCCGTGTTCGCGGCCGGTGTCGCGATGCGCCGTGTCGAACATCGCGCGAGCGGCGGCCAGTCGCCTCGCGAAACCATCGGCACCGTCGATTCGGAAGACGTCGAAGCGACCGCGGCGAATCCGAGCAAAGCGCACGCTTATATGACGGAGTCGGTGCTCGGCTTCACGATCGAACTCGAACGCATCGCCGAAGTCGCCGTCATGGCGATGGTCGGCAACGTGCTCGCCACGATGCACACCCCGCTCTTCACCTGGCAGACTATCGCGCTGACCGCTGTGCTGTTCGTGCTCGTGCGGCCGATATCGGTGGAGTTGTCGCTGGTGGGATCGAGCGCGACGCCGACGCAACGGCGTTTGATGAGCTGGTTCGGGATACGCGGCATCGGTTCGTTTTACTACCTGGCGTACGCGCTCGAGAACGGCGCCGCTGCCGACGTCGCTCCGCTCGTGCCGCTCACGCTGGCTGTGATCGCGGCGTCGGTGGTGATTCACGGAGTCTCGGCGACACCGTTGATGAATTGGTATCGCCGGCTGCGCAGTCATGAAGGTTAGTCACGATCGCTCAAACACGTGAATGCCCGAGGCATGTAGTCCGTATGCGTGGTGGCCGCCTTCGCCGGACTCCGCGTGTTCTTCACGGCAATCACGCTGCCACTCGATCTCGCGCTCCACGCCACGGCTTGGCCCGTTCGGTGCCGGCGCGCCGGTCTCTGCTCGACCGTCAATTGGAGTCGCTAGAATACGGGACCTTCATGCTGCAACAAACCTTCTCACCTTCGATGACCCCACCCGACGATTCCCGACGCACGGCACGGGCGAGCGCCACCAACTCGCTGTTTGCCTTTCTCAAGTCGTTGCCGCTCGGCGAGCGCCTGATCGAAGGTGGCTTCATGGCCGTGCAGGCGGTCGCCGGCGCGAGTCTCGCCGTCGCCATCGGCCGCTTGCTGCATACCGAGCAGACCTTCTGGGCCGCCATTACGGCCATCGCGGTCAGCCAGCATAGCTACGTCGACACCCGCAACCTGTCGCGCGATCAATTCATCGGCGCGATGGTCGGCGGCTTGTGCGGACTCGTGGGCGCCACGTTCGGCGAGGGCTATTTCGCGGCCTATGCCGCCACGGTGGGTGTCGCGATCGCCCTGTGCTGGGTCCTGAACGTCGGCAGCGCGGCGCGTCTGGGCGGCATTACGGCGACGATCATGCTATTGGTGCCGGGCATGGGTCCCGCGTGGGACAAAGCCCTCATGCGCCTCGGCGAAGTGACGCTCGGCACGATCTGCGCATTGCTGGTGGCCTTCCTGATGTCGTGGATCGAACGGCGCTGGTTCGGCAAGCCGGGCAAACCGTAGCTAGTTCTCCGCCCCATCGTTCTCTTGCGGCCGACGCCGGTAGCGTCCCGGCGGCATGCCGACGCTTTGCTGAAACGCCTTGCCGAAGGCGGCCTCCGATTGATAGCCGACCGCCTCGCCGATCTCGGCCGCGCTGCGCTGCGTGCGGCGCAGCAGATCGCACGCGATGGTCATACGGATCTGCGTGAGAAAGTCCATCACCGTCATGCCCGCGCGCTCGTTGAAATGGCGTGCGTAAGTCGCGCGCGACATGGCGGCGAGTTCGCCGAGTTCGGCGATGGTCCACGCCCGTTCGGGAGCGCTCAACATGCCTTGCACGGAAGCGCCAAGGCGCGCGTCGGCCAGCAGCGCGAGCACGCCCGAAGCCGATGCGTTCTGCTCGCCGTGCACGCGTAGCGCCATGGCGAGGAGCGCATTGCTCAAGGCGGTGACGATCGCGAGGGCGCCCGCCTGCCGTCGTTCGGCCTCGCTGCGCATCAGCGCAATCACCGTTTGCAACGAGTCCAGCGTTTCCATGCCGCCGAGCGAGACATGGAACGGATCGGGCAACGCGTTCAGCAGCAAGGCCGACGAACCGGGCGAGTAGACAAAGCGGCCACACAGAAGATCGAGGTCGGCGGGGACGTGGGCGCCGTCGTGGCCGTCGTTGCGCCGTAAAGGCAGCATGCCGTCATGGCCTTGCGTCACCGGCGCAGTGGCGGCCGAGCGTTGCACATCGCGCACACGATGCGCCGCGCCGCGTGGAAACAGCATGAAGTCGCCCGCGTGCAATGCACGCTGCGCGCCGTCAGCGGTTTCGACGACGCATGCGCCGTCCAGCACCAGGTGGAACGGCGCAATGCCCGCTTCCTCCCGGCCATGATCGATATCGAAAGCGCCCGAGAGCAGGCAACGCAGATCGAGGCTGGCTTGCGGGCGGGCGAGGTCGATCAGTCGGCTGAGCGTATCCATGAGACGATCGCGCTAAAAGTTGAGCGAATCGAGTATTCAGGATATCGCGGCGCAGCGCAATACTTGTCTCACGACGCCGGCACCCGCCGACGCGCAACAGACCAAGGAGCACTGCCATGTTGAACTGGATCGATTACCGTCAAGAACTGTTCGGCCGGATCGGCGAGATCGCCAAACTGTCGCCGGACACCGTCAGGGGCTATCAGGCGTTGTCGAGCGCCGGCCAGAAGAAGGACCTGCTCGGGGCCAAGACGCGCGAACTGATTGCGCTTGCGGCGGCGGTCAGCCTGCGTTGTGACGGCTGTATTACCGTGCACACCGCCGAAGCGCTCAAGCATGGCGCGACGCGCGAGGAAATCGCCGAAGCGCTGGGCGTGGCGGTCGCGATCAATGCGGGCGCCGCGATGGTGTACTCGGCTCGCACAATGGATGCTGCCGCGGCTTATACGGCGCAGGCAGTTGAAGCAGCTCAAGGCGCGGCGGAATAAGCGGCCGCACTGCGAGCCGCTTAAGTAGCCGACGTAGCGGATGCGGCCGCAGCCGCATAGGCGCCCGCTCCGCCAATCGCGCCGGGGGGATGCCAGGACCAGGCACCGCGTTCACAGTCCGTGCTGTTCTCACGCGGTGTCCAGCCGGCATCGGCTTGCTGCGGCTTGCTACGGTTGACTTCGCTGACGGCTGCCGCTACGGCGCCGGATGCCGCGCCTCTTCAAGCTGCTTGCGGCGTGGCTCACCTTGCCGCTCCAGCATCCAGCCCGGATATTCCGCGGGCAGCGTGCTGACCTGATCGAGCTTCGCAAGCTCATCGGCGGTGAGCGAAACGCCCGTCGCGGCGATATTGTCGTCGAGCTGCTCGACCTTCTTCGCGCCGACGATCACCGTGGTCACCACCCGTTGATGCAGCAGCCACGCTAGCGCGATCTGCGCGACCGACACTCGCTTTGCCTCGGCGATGTCGCGCATCACGTCGATACAGTCATAAGCGCGCTCGCGATTGACCGGCGGAAAATCGAACGTCGTGCGGCGGCTGCCCGTTTCGCCCTGCTGCTCACGTCCATACTTGCCGCTCAGCAAGCCGCCCGCAAGCGGACTCCACACCATCAGGCCGAGGCCTTCGCTGTGCAGCATCGGCGCGAGTTCCCGTTCGAGGTCGCGGCCCGCCAGCGTGTAATACGCCTGCAGCGTTTCGAAACGCGCGAGCCCAAGGCGCTCGGAAATGCCGAGCGCTTTCACGATCTGCCACGCGGCCCAGTTCGACACGCCCACATAGCGAACATGGCCGTGCTGCACCAGCGTGTCGAGTGCGCGCATGGTTTCCTCGATCGGCGTGGCCGGATCGAAACCGTGGATCTGATACAGGTCGACGTGATCGAGTTGCAGACGCTTCAAGCTCGCCTTCACACCGTCGATGATGTGATAACGCGAGGCGCCGCGCGCATTGGGAAACTCGCCCGTCTGGCCGAAGACCTTGGTGGCCACCACCACTTTGTCGCGCGGCACCTTGAGGTTCTTCAGCGCCTGGCCCGTGATCTGTTCGGACAGGCCCTCCGAGTAGACGTCGGCTGTGTCGATGAAATTGATGCCCGCGTCGAGCGCCCGGCCGACCAGCCGCTCCGCGTCCCCCTGCTGCAGATCGCCGATCTGCTTCCAGATGCCCCCGCCGCCGCCGAAGGTCATCGTGCCCAAACATAATTCTGAAACAAACACACCGGTACGGCCCAACTGGTTGTATCGCATCGTCGAGACTCCAACGTGGTTCGTGGATGGATGAGGCGTAGAGAGTACTGCAATTGGCAAAATCCGGCAGAGCGAGCGGCAAGCTGTGCCCCACGGCAAAAATTGCCGTAGCGCAGGCTCTCCATTGCGACATAAATGCCGATCTGTAGCGCTCGGCAAAACGCGTGGAAACCTGCCAGACTGGTTCCTGATCCTTGCAACCGGTTGCCTTCGGCGCCCTCTGGATATGGCACGCCCCGCCCCCATCTACGCGAGCATGACTTCGGCTTCCACTACCGCCGCCTTGGGCGCGGCGTCCGCCAATGCATCCGTCGCGACACCCGCCATCGGGCTCTCGACGGCCGGCGCGCTCGCCGATTTCCATCCGGCTGTCGCGAGCTGGTTCCTCAAGACCTTCCCCGCGCCGACCGCCGCGCAAGCCGCCGCGTGGCCGCAGATTCGCCGTGGCCGCTCCACGCTGGTGGCCGCGCCGACGGGTTCGGGCAAGACGCTCACCGCCTTCCTGTCCGCGCTCGACGATCTGGTCCAGCAAGGCCTCGCCAACGGCGGCGCATTGCCGGACGAAACGCTGGTGGTCTACGTGTCGCCGCTGAAGGCGCTCTCCAACGACATCCGCCTCAATCTGCAACTGCCGCTGCAAGGCATCGCCGCGGAACTCGACGCGAGCGGCTTGCCGCCGCTGGATATCCGCACCGCCGTGCGCACCGGCGACACCACGCAGCAGGAACGCAACGCGTTGAAGAAGCGCGCGCCGCATATTCTCGTGACGACACCGGAATCGCTTTACGTGCTGCTCGGTTCGGACTCCGGCCGCCGCATGCTTTCGACCGTGCGCACGGTGATCGTCGACGAAATTCACGCGCTCGCCGGCAGCAAGCGCGGCAGCCATCTCGCCCTCAGCCTCGAGCGGCTCGACGCGCTATGCCAGCGGCGCTTGCCGCGTATCGGCCTGTCGGCGACGCAAAAGCCGGTAAGCGCGGTCGCGCGCTTTCTGGTGGGCGGCGGCGGCATCGACAGCGGCATTCCCGCCGATTGCGCAATCATCGACGTGGGTCATATCCGCGAACGGGACCTCGCGCTCGAAATCCCGCCCGTGCCGCTCGAAGCGGTGATGCCCAACGAGGTATGGGAGCGCGTCTACGACCGTCTCGCCGAGCTGGTGGCGATGCACCGCACCACGCTGATTTTCGTCAACACGCGCCGCATGGCCGAGCGCGCCGCGCGTCATCTGACCGAGCGGCTGGGCAAGGACGTGGTCGCCGCGCATCACGGCAGTCTCGCCAAGGAGCATCGTTTCGACGCCGAGCAGCGCCTGAAACGCGGCGATTTGCGGGTGCTGATCGCCACCGCTTCGCTGGAACTCGGCATCGATATCGGCGACGTCGACCTGGTCTGCCAGATGGGTTCGCCGCGCGCGATCGCACCGTTCCTGCAACGCGTCGGACGCTCGGGCCATCATGTGGGCGGCATGCCGAAAGGCAGGCTGTTTCCGAATTCGCGCGACGATCTGATCGAATGCGCCGCGCTGCTCGATTGCGTGCGACGCGGCGAACTCGACGCGCTGCGGATTCCGCGCGCGCCGCTCGATGTGCTCGCCCAGCAGATCGTCGCGGAAGTGTCGAGCGCGGAATGGAGCGAGGACGCGCTGTTCGAGCTGATGCGGCGCGCGGCGCCGTACGCGGACCTCGAACGCGAACAATTCGACGCCGTGCTGCGCATGCTCGCCGAAGGCTACACGAGCCGCAACGGTCCGCGCGGCGCCTATGTTCATCGCGACGTCGTGAGCGGCACGCTGCGCGGCCGGCGCGGCGGCAAGCTGGTCGCCGTCACGTCGGGCGGCACGATTCCCGAGAACGCCGACTATGCCGTCGTGCTCGAACCGCAGGCGATCAATATCGGCACCGTCAACGAGGATTTCGCCGTCGAAAGTCTGGCTGGCGACGTGTTTCAACTCGGCAACGCGTCGTACCGGATTCTGCGGATCGAAAGCGGGCGCGTGCGCGTGGAAGACGCGCAAGGCCAGCCGCCGAATATTCCTTTCTGGCTCGGCGAGGCGCCGGGGCGCAGCGACGAACTGTCGTTCGGCGTCGCGCGATTGCGCGAACAGATTGGGCGTCTTCTAGATGGCGTGGGAACGGCGGCCGGTTTGACGGACACGACCGGCACCGAGGTCGAAACGCTCCCCGCCCGCATCGACCACGCGATCGACTGGCTCGTCGACAACCTCCATCTCGACGAAGCCGCCGCGCGCCAGATCGTCGACTATCTTGCCCGCGCGCGCGCCGCGCTCAGCGTGCTGCCCACGCAAAACACGCTGGTCATGGAACGTTTCTTCGACGAATCCGGCGGCACCCAGCTCGTCATTCATGCGCCGTTCGGCAGCCGGGTCAACCGCGCGTGGGGCCTCGCGCTGCGCAAGCGCTTTTGCCGGACCTTCAACTTCGAGCTGCAAGCGGCAGCCACCGAGGACGCGATCGTGCTGTCGCTGACCGGCAGCCATTCCTTTGTGCTCGACGACGTGTGGCGCTATCTGCATTCGAACAGCGCCGAGCATCTGCTGATTCAGGCGCTGCTCGATGCGCCGCTGTTCGGCGTGCGCTGGCGCTGGAACGCGACCACCGCGCTCGGTCTGCCGCGTTACACCGGCGGGCGCAAAACCGCGCCGCAATTGCAGCGCATGCGCAGCGAAGATTTGCTGGCGAACGTGTTTCCCGAGCAGGCTGCGTGTCTGGAGAACGTCGTCGGCGAACGCGAACTGCCGCATCATCCGTTAGTGGACCAAACCGTCGACGACTGTTTGCACGACGCGATGGACAGCGAACGCTGGCTCGCGCTGCTGCGCCGTATCGAACAGGGCGACGTGCAACTGGTCGCGCGCGATTTGCCGGCGCCCTCGCCGCTCGCCGCCGAAATCCTCAACGCCAAACCGTACGCCTATCTCGACGACGCGCCAATCGAGGAGCGCCGCACGCAAGCCGTGCTGAACCGCCGCTGGACCGACCCGTCGAGCGCCGATGATCTCGGCGCGCTCGATGCCGAAGCCATCGACAGCGTGCGCGACGAAGCATGGCCGCAGGCGCGCAACGCCGACGAGATGCACGAAGCGTTGAGCGGCCTCGCCTGTATCACCGAGGCCGAAGCGCGGCGCAACGAAGGCTGGCCGGCATGGCTCGCGTCGCTGGCCGAATCCGGCCGCGCCACTCGCCTGCAACTGGCCGGCGACTCGGCCGTGTGGCTGCCTGTCGAACGCCTGACCTGTTTTCAGTCGCTCTTTCCCGACGCCCGCTTGGCGCCGCCCGTTGCCGCGCCGAAAGGCTACACGGAGACCTGGAACGCCGACGACGCCCTGCTCGACGTGCTCCGTGCGCGCCTGACCGGTTTTGGCCCGTTGCCGGTCGGCGCGATCGCTGAAGCGCTGAAGTTGCCGGCGGCATCGGTCGAACAGAGCCTCACGCGCCTCGAAGCCGAAGGCTACGTGATGCGCGGCCGCTTCACGCCGCAAGCCGCCGAGGAAGAATGGTGTGAACGGCACCTGCTCGCGCGGATACACCGCTACACGGTGAAACGCCTGCGGCGCGAAATCGAGCCGGTGGAACGGCACGACTTCATGCGCTTTCTGTTCGAGTGGCAGCATCTGACGCCGGACACGCGCAGCGAGGGGCGCGACGCGCTGGCCGCGGTCCTCGAACAGCTCGAAGGCTACCAGGCCGCGGCGGGCGCATGGGAGGAAGACATCCTGCCCACGCGCGTGAAGGCCTACGCGAATACTTCGCTCGACGAACTATGCCGCGCCGGCAAAATAGTCTGGACCCGCCTGACGGAACGCGCGCGCGGCGCCACCGGGCCGGTCCGCAGTACGCCGATCGTGCTGTTGCCACGCGCGCAGGTCCGCGTGTGGAGCGCGTTGCTCGATCCGTCGAAGCAGCCGGAGTTGTCGGCGCGCGCGCAAAGCGTGCATGACACGCTCGTGCAACACGGGGCAATGTTCTTCGATGAATTGCTCGCCGAAGTTCGCGTATTGCGTATGGAATTGGAGAGCGCGCTGGGCGAGTTGGTGGCCGCGGGGCTCGTGAATTCGGACAGTTTTGCCGGCTTGCGCGCCTTGCTGAAGCCCGTCGCCAAACGCAACGCGTTTTCCAGCAACCGGCGCGCGCGCTCGAGTGCGCTGATCGGCGGCATGGACGACGCCGGACGCTGGGCGCTGGTCAGCCGGCCCAGCGCTGCTGCGGCATCAGAGACCGTGCCGGAGCGCCGCCGGCAGTTCCCACCCGAAGTGCTGGAACATGTCGCGCTGACGCTGTTGCGCCGTTATGGCGTGGTGTTCTGGCGTCTGCTCGAACGCGAGGCCGAATGGCTGCCGCCGTGGCGAGACCTGCTGCGGGTTTTTCAGCGGCTCGAAGCGCGTGGCGTGATTCGCGGCGGGCGCTTCGTGAATGGTCTCGCCGGCGAACAATTTGCTCTGCCCGAAGCGATTCCCGTGCTGCGAGAAGTGCGGCGGCATGCGAACGACGGTGCTTTTGTGTGTGTCGCCGGGACCGATCCGTTGAATCTCGCGGGCACTTTGCTGGTCGGCGAACGTGTGCCCGCTGTCACGGGAAACCGGATTCTGTATCGCGACGGCGTTGTAGTGGCCACGCTCGTGTCAGGGACTTTCTGGTTCGAACCGTCGCTGGAAGCGGTTCCCGTCGAAAGGGAAAAGGCTCGCGCGTGGCTGGCGCGACGGTTTTAGCTGTTTAGAATGTGCGCGGGTTGCCGTAAATCACCTGTGCCTGACGGGAAGAGCGCGGGAAAGAGCACGTAAAAAAGCACCTGAAAAAGCCCTAAAGATGGAAGTCTTACTGACCGTTAATCTTTATAAGCCCTAATTCCAATCGCTTCGCTACAATGGGGACAGTCTTAAGTATGATGAAGACTGTTTGCCGACTCCGCCTTCACGGCGGCCACCGGCACACACCGCCCGGGGATCTCATGAACGACGACCAACACGAGCAGGTGCTTTATGCCCAGTTCGGCACAAGCAGCCCATGCTGGCGTCTGTCGAACGACAGCAACGCGCTAGAACTCACGCCCGTCACCGGCGACGTGCCGGCCAATGTCGCCATTCCGCTGAATCCTCAGCAGGCCTCGCAAATCCGCTGCCTCACCGGCGTGACCTCGCATCTCGTCCTCGACGTGCGGCTGTTCGGCGAACCGCTGCGTTTGCATCTGGTCGGCAAAAAGCTCAGCAGCAACAGCTGGGCCGGCACCGCCTCGGCCTATGACGACACGGAATCCGTCGCCCGCGATCTGGTTCACGGCCTCTCGTTCGCCGAGCAGGTCGTGTCCGAAGTGAATTCGGTCGTCGTGATCGTCGACCGGCATGGCCGAATACAACGCTTCAACCGTCTTGCCGAAGAACTCACGGGCGTCAAGGAAGAGAACATCATCGGCCGCAACGTATGGGCGTTGTTCATGTCCACCGAAGACGGCGCGGCCTCCAGCCAGAACATTGCAGGCTTCTTCAATCGCGGCGTGTCGTACGAAGTCGAGCGGCGCGTCAAGACGGTGCATGGCGAACGGCTCTTTCTGTTCCGCAACAAGTTCGTCCACAGCGGCAGCGGCGTCGAGGAGCAATTCCTGATCTGCTCAGGCACCGACATCACCGAGGAACGGCTCGCGCAGGAACGCCTCACCGAACTGGCGAACACCGACTCGCTCACCGGGCTCGCGAACCGCAACGCGATCCAGGACAAAATCCGCACCGCCATCGAAGACGCCGCGCCGGGCGAAGCGGTCGGCGTGCTGTTCCTCGATCTGGACAACTTCAAGAAGGTCAACGACCACTACGGCCACGTATTCGGCGACCGCCTGATCCGCGACGTGTCGTCGGCCATCAGCGAGTGTCTGAATGAAGGCGATACGCTCGCGCGCCTGGGCGGTGATGAATTTATCGTGCTCGCGGCCAAGGGTACGGCGCACCAACTCGAAACCACCGCGCAACGCATTCTCGAGCGCATGCGCACGCCGTTCGCCCTCGGGCTCGTGGAGGTCTACACGGGTTGCTCGATCGGCATCGCGCTGTATCCGGAACACGGCGACAGCCTCGAGTCACTGATCCGTTCGGCCGACACGGCCATGTACGTCGCCAAGGACGAAGGCAAGCGCACGCACCGCGTGTTCTCGCCGGAAATGAACCGCCGGGTCGCCGAGTATATGTGGCTCGACACCAACCTGCGGCGCGGCCTCGAAGAGGGCCAGCTGACGCTGCACTACCAGCCGAAACTGTCGCTCGCCACCGGCGTGGTGCAAGGCGTCGAAGCGCTGGTGCGCTGGAATTCGCCGGAGCGCGGGCAGATCATGCCCGCCGAGTTCATCCGTTACGCGGAAGAGTCCGGGCTGATCGGCGTGCTCGGTCGCTGGGTCATGGTAACGGCCGCGAAACAGGCCGCCAAATGGAAGGCGGACGGCTACAACCTGCGCATCGCGATCAACGTATCGGCGCGGCAACTGGTCGATACGGCCGTGGTCCGCCATTTCAGCGAGGCGCTGCAGGCCGCCAATCTCGATCCCTGCCTGATCGATCTCGAACTGACCGAGAGCTGCCTGATCGAAGACGAAACAGCCGCGATCGATCTGATCAAGCAGTTCCGCCAGCTCGGCGCGCAGGTTCATCTGGACGATTTCGGCACGGGTTATTCGTCGCTGTCGCAGCTTGGCCGGATTCCGCTCGACGTCATCAAGCTCGACCGCAGCTTCGTGCGCTCGATCAACGCCGACACCAAAGCGCAGGCACTGGTGCGCTCCATGGTGGCCGTCGCGCAGGAATTGAATTTCAAGGTGGTCGCCGAAGGGATCGAGACCGAATCGGAAGAAGTGTTCATGAAGGGCTTGGGCGTGGATTACGTGCAGGGCTTCCTGTACGGCCAGGCCATGCCGACGGCTGAATTCGAACGCTGGTTGCAGGATAGACAGAAGCTCAGGCTGATCGCCTGAGCTTCCGGACCGCCCCCCTTACGGCTTACTGTGTTCGAACCCAGGTCAATTCAGCCGAAATTGGCCGCGCTGGCCGTCTGGCGCAGGTTCGAGGTACGGCGGTTCTGCAGCATCACCAGCCGCTCCATGAAGGCGAGATCCTTCTCCTCGATCGTGAAGGCGGCGTCGACCCAATCCTCGGTGATTTCCATCAGCTCGGCGCGCGAGAGTTGCAGCACGCGCTGGCGCGCCCGCAGCATCGCCCGGATGCCGTTCATTTTCGGCTTGAGCGTGTCGATGAAAGTACGGGTCGCCATATAGGCTTCGCCCGGTTCAAACAGCTGATCGACCAGACCTTTGCCGTAGTGCCATTCGGCCGTGTGCGATTCGCCGACGCCGATCAGCTCCTCCGCGAGCCGCATGCCGGCCTTGCGCGCCACCAGTGAATAACCGCCCATGCCCGGGAACAGGTTAAACGCGATCTCCGGGAAGCCCATGCGTGCGTCGTTCTGCGCGAGCAGAAAATGATGCGCGAGCGCTGCCTCGAAGCCCCCGCCGAGTGCCGTGCCTTCCACCATCGCGATCGAAATCGCCCCCGTGTCGAATCCCCGTGACGCCGCATGCACGCAATCCACACAAGCCCGTGCATAAGCCATGAGCGCCTGACGCTTGCCGGCGCGGATCGCATCCGCGAAGAAATCCAGATCGCCGCCGACGTTGTACATGGTCGGAATCAACGAACCGGTGACCCAGAAATCGATCGGCAATCCCGACTCTCGTGCTGCCTGCGCGAGTTCCAGGATGTCATGGACCAGATCGAGATTGAAACAGGGACGCGGCTGCGCCCGCAACATCATCCACATGACGTTGCGGCCTTCTTCGTAGTAAGCCGAAATTTGCGAAAGATTGCCGGCTTCGAGGAACGGGCGGCAGGCGTGGTGGTTATGCAGATTCATTTTGAACGGTCCTTTTAAGGTTAAACACTGGTATTGCAATGCGAGCCTAAAGCAGACCGGAATCGGATGGGAGCGGGGTAACCAACAGATGAATGCAAGCCGCGTTCAAAAGCCCGCCAGCAGGCGCTCTGCGGGAAAGAGGAAGGTCGATGGCATGTGGCGCGCACGCAAACGCTTGCGCACCGAAGATGGGCGAAAATTGACCCACAAAAAGGCACGCGGCAGCAATCAATATGCGCCCGCGCCGGGATTGAATTTCTTGCCGGATCGAAAAAAGAAAGAAATAGTCGCCGATTAGAAAATGCAATCGAAAATAATCAGCGACGAATGGTTTTTTCTCTGATTGGTGGGCTAGCAGACGGTGTATCCGCTTCGCATGATAAAACGCGGGCGGCCCACCGCGCGCCGCGCCTTTGCATCAGCGTCTTATTGCAAACGCGCGGACCAGTGGCCGGCTTCTTCCGCGCTCATCCCGACGGCCAGCGCCGCGGCGAGAATCTGCGCCCACGTGGCCGCGTCCACGGGAATACCCTCGGCCTCGCGTTGCGCGCGCGTCACGCGCTCGGGTTCGCCGGGCTCATAGATACGGTCGACGCCCGATGCGAGCGGCGATGCCTTCACCCAGTCGATGAACGCGTCGGCTTCGGCTTGCGCATCGGGCGCGTCGAACGCGGCCGGATCGATGATCACCGACAGCATGCAGTTGATGATCGCGTTGGTCGTGCCGAGCGTGGTCGAGTGCGTGGTAAAGCCGCCCGACAGCGCGCCGCCGAAGATCTCGCACAGGGCCGCGAGCCCGAAGCCCTTGTGCCCGCCGAACGGCGTCAGCGAACCGAACGGCGCTTCGTGCATGACTTTGGGTTCGAGCGTGGCGCGGCCCTCGTGATCGATCAGCGCGCCGGGTTGCACCTGCTTGCCCTGGTTATAGGCGACGCGCGTCTTGCCATACGCGACCGTGCTGGTCGCGAAGTCGAGCACGAGCGGCGGCTTGCCGGGCCGCGGATAAGCGGCGCAAAACGGGTTCGTGCCAATGCGCCGGTCGGCGCCGCCGAACGGCGCGACGAGCGGATCGCCCGCCACGTTGACGAAATGGAACGACACGAGACCGGCACGCGCGCACTGTTCGGCCCAATGACCGATGCGCCCGATGTGATGCGCGCCGCGCAAGCCGACCGCGCAGATGCCGATGCGTTTGGCGCGTTCGATGCCCTGCTCCATGGCCTCGAACGCCACCACCTGGCCGAAGCCTCGGCCGCCTTCGACCGTGAGCACGGCGCCCGCGTCTTTCACCACGTCGGCATGCAGGTTCAACTGAAGCTCGCCGTCGGCGAGCGACGCCACATAGCGCGGAATCATCCCCACGCCATGCGAGTCGTGACCGGTCAGATTCGCCGCCACCAGATGATCGGCGACCAACTCCGCTTCGCGTGGCGTGCTGCCCGCCTTTTCCCAGATCGCTCTCACATAGGCATGCAATTGATCGGCCGGAATCCGGGGCGTGGCGAGTTGAGCGGTCGAGTTATCGGTCATTCACAGTGTCGGCGGACGTGACGGGTTCAGGGCAAACGACGGTCGAAGAGATGGCTCAAGGCGCGGCGGCGATCACCTCGGCGACCGCGGCCGTGAGCTTCTTGCCGTACGGCACGTGCAGGAACTCGTTCGGCCCGTGCGCATTCGACTTCGGTCCGAGCACGCCGCAGACCATGAACTGTGATTTCGGGAAGCCCGCCTTCAACACGTTCATGAGCGGGATGGTGCCGCCCTGCCCCATATAGGCGACGTCGGCACCGTAGTGCTGGCGCGACGCGTCGTTGAGCGCCGTGGCAAGCCACGGGGCGAGGTCGGGCGCGCTCCAGCCGCTTGCCGCGCCGGCGTCAGGCTTGAACGTCACCTTGGCGTTGTACGGCGGATCCAGTTCGAGCAGCGCCTTCAGTTCGGCGACGGCCTTCTCCGCCTCGATCATCGGCGGCAGACGCAGCGACAGCTTGAACGCCGTGCGCGGACGCAGCACGTTGCCGGCATCGGCCAACGCGGGCAAGCCGGCCGCGCCGGTTACCGACAGCGACGGACGCCACGTCGAATTGAGCAAGGCCTCCTTCGGATCGGTGGTGGTGGGCAGCACCTGACGGCCGTCCTGGCCGCAGGCCCACGGCAGCTTCTTCCAGACGTCGTCGCCGAGAATCTGGGCGGTGGCTTCCGCTTCGCGCAGACGGTCCGCCGGGATATCGACGTGAAAACCCTTCGGCAATAGCGTGCCGTTGGCGGAGTCTTCGAGACGGTCGAACAGTTGCCGCATGATGCGGAAGCTCGACGGCGCGATGCCGCCATAGCCGCCCGAGTGAATGCCTTCGTCGAGCACCTGCACTTCGAGGTCGCCGGCGACCAGTCCACGCAGCGAGGTGGTGAGCCACAGTTGATCATAGTTGCCCGCGCCCGAATCCAGGCACACGACCAGACCCACCTTGCCGAGCCGCTCGCGCAGCGCATCGACGTACGGCAGCAGATCGTAGCTGCCCGACTCCTCGCAGGTTTCGATCAGACCGACGCAACGCGGACGCTCGACGCCTTGCGCATCCAGCGCGGCAAGTGCGGTGATGCTCGCGTAGATCGCGTAGCCGTCGTCGGCGCCGCCACGGCCGTAGAGCTTGTCGTTCTCGAGCTTGGGCGTCCACGGCCCGAGGTCGTTGCGCCAGCCGTCGAACTCGGGTTGCTTGTCGAGATGGCCGTACAGCACAATGGTTTCCTCGCTGCCCGAACGGGTCGCCGCCGACTCGAAGAAGATCACCGGCGTGCGGCCCGGCAAGCGAATGATTTCGAGTTTCAGGCCGCGCACCGGCTGCTGTTCGGCCCATTGCGCCGCGTCGGTGATCACGCGCTCCAGATAGCCGTGCTTGACCCACTCGGGATCGAACGCCGGACTCTTGGCCGGCACGGCGATGTAGTCCGTCAGCGCGGGCACGATCTCGTCGTTCCACTTGCGGTCCACGAATTCGCGTAGCGTCTCGGGGTTGATGCGTTGGGCCTGCTGGGTATCGTCGGAGATCATGATGGCGGTCCGTGGGGATCTGTTCTGTCGAAACGATCATGATAGACCCGATGCGGGATTGGCTGAACCCCTCGCCGCGCATCGGCTTGGTGAACGACCAGGGCGACTGCCCGTCGCAGCCGTCTCACGAACGGCATGCAACCTTTGCGGCGAGCTTACGCAAACAAAACAATCGCGCGACAATTGCGGCATAGGTCGCGTATCGGGAGCCGCTTCATGGAGGGCAACGTCGTCGTGCAGGCCATCGCCGCGGTGCTGACACTGGCGCTGTATTTTCTGCCGGCCCTGGTGGCGGACCGGCGCAAGCGTCATGACGTGCTGACGCTCGCGCTCTTCAATGCATGCCTCGGCTGGACCGTGTTCGGCTGGCTGCTCGCGCTCTATTGGGCGTTGCAACCAAACCCGCCGAAGAACATCGCGGGCGAGATCGTGGAGACGCGCAAGCTCGTGAGGATGCGAGCGTTTTCGTCCGCGCTGCTGGTGCGCGTGCAACGACGCGCAAGCACGCGGGATCGCTCGGAGAAGTGAATCTGGTGTGGCGTGGATGAAGCACAAAACGGACTGGCCGGCCGGAGCACCGGCCGACCACGCGGGCTGTTCAGGCCGCGCGGCTCATGCGGTTCCACAGAACGGAACCGGCGGGAATCGAGCGCGGCTCGGTGCGCACGCTCGCGGGTGAAAACATCTCGCGGCGCAATTCGCCGTGTTCGTCGAACCATTCGCATATCAGCCAGTCGCCGGGGTTGAGCGCCACTGGGCCTGCATACGTTACCGTCATGCGCGAGCCCCCTTCCTTCAATGTGACGACGTCGCCGACATTGAACTGGGCGGCTGGCGGTGTCTGGAATGCGTCAATGGTAGCGGTCAGCATATTCATCCCCCTACGGAACCGTTGTGCGGTATTTAAGTCATTGCGCCGGGTTTTTCGACTTTAGACCTGCTGAAGGAAAACGCTAAAAAGTTTGCCAAGATTAACAATCGAAATTAATCGCCGCAAGTGCTTTTTATTGATACCGTTTTCATCGACAGTGGAATTGCTTCCACCCTCGAGCTATCGATGGGCAAAACCGGGAAAACCCTTCAATGCCCCGCCAGGCCGCCCCTTCATGCGGCAGTGCACGATCGCAAAACTTACAGCGGCGAACTGCCGGCGGACAGCAGAAAATACGAACGTCTTTCGTCATATCTAATGCCCCGACCAGAACCATTCAGGGTTTATTCTGAGTCGCCACAAGCGAAATTACCTGTGAATGACTAACTCACCGGTAAATGCGCCATGCTTAAAATCGGCCTTGTTTAAAAAAAACGCCTAATAATTTCCGATAGCTTTGTTGAAAACGATTCCCGCTTCCGGATTTTCAAACCGGCTGCGCCGAGCGGCGCAGCGCGATTTGCTGATGCCGCACGAGCAGCACGCTCAGGCCAATGCACACGAACATCAGCAGTGCATTGATTGCGAGGCTGACCTGGAACGCGTGCGCGTAATCGCTTGGTGCCGCGCGGCCGCCGATCGCGCCGAAGAACGCGCCGCTGATGGCCGCCGTGCCGAATGCGGAGCCGATCTGCAGCGTCGACGACACCACGCCTGAAGCAAGCCCGGCCTTCTCCGGCACGACCTCCAGCAACACGATGCGCATGATCGACGGCAGCAGCAAACCATGTCCGACGCCCGCGCACACCAGGCCGCAATAGAACAGCAGATCCGGCGTGGCCGACTGGGTGGCGGACCAGCCGGTGACCGTGAAGCCGACCGTCATCATCGAAAAACCGAGCGTGAGCACATGGCCGCCGATGCGCTTGACCACCGCCGGCGAGGTCAGCGGCCCGACCACGAAACCGATCGCGAACGGCATGATCGCCATGCCGGATGCGAGCGGCGTCCAGTGCAAGCCGGTTTGCAGGAAGATCCCGTAGGTCAGGAAAAACGCGCTATTGCAGTAGAACAGGAACGCGAGCACCAGCCCTAACGCGAAGGCCCGGTTGCGGAACAATTGCAGGTCCACCAGCGGATGGCCGCCGCGGCGCTCGACGCGCTGCTCGGTCATCACGAAGAGCGCGAATGCCGGGACGGCAAGCGCGAACATCACGAAGGTCCACGCCGGCCAGCCGGCTTCGCGGCCGTGCGTCATCGGGTAGATGACCAGCAGCAGCACGGCGGACAGCAGCGCCACGCCCTTCACGTCGATGCCGGTGCGCGTGGCCGGCTGATTCTCCGGCACGAACTTCCACGTGCCGACAAACGCGGCAATACCGATCGGAATGTTGATCAGAAAGATGATGCGCCAGTCGAGCCCGAACGGGTGATACGTGATCAGCGCACCACCGCCCAACTGGCCGACGATCGACGACAAGCCGAACACGAAGCCATACAGGCTCATCACCTTGGTCTGCTGATGCAGCGGCACGACCGCGCGAATCGTCGCGAGCACCTGCGGCGCCATCACGGCGGCCGCGATACCCTGCACGATCCGCGAGATCACCAGCATGTGTCCGCTGGTCGCGAAGCCGCACAGCGCCGAGGCGACCACGAACGCCGCCATGCCCGTCATGAACATGCGGCGACGGCCGAACAGGTCGCCGAGCCGCCCGCCCGTGATCAGCAGCACCGCGTACGCCGACGCATAGGCGGAAACGACGAGTTGCAATTGCGCGTCGCTGGCGTTCAGGCCGGTGTGAATCGAGGGCAGCGCGAGATTGACGATGAAGTAATCGAGCGGTGCGAGGAAGGCGCCGACGAACAGCACCGCCAACGCAAGGCCCTGCCGTTCGAAACGCGGCTGAGCCTTGTCGACCGCTGCTACCACGCCAGTTGCCACGCCCGTTGCCATGCTCGCGGCCGCGGCGCCAGGACAGGTCACCGCTGAAGCTGCGGCGCCTTGGGGTCCAACGAATGCCGCCGGAGCGGACTTGATCGCTTCGCTGTTCATGACTGATCGTTCAAAAATTCGGCAAAAAAATTTAGACGAGCGCGCGCATGGCGACGTCCACGATTCCTATCAGCGCATCTTCCTGATGAGCGACCCGCCCCAGCACGCGCAGACCTTGCATCACGCAGAGGAGGAAATCGCCGACGGCTTTTTCGTCGAGTGTGGAGTTGAACGCGCCGCTCGCCTGGCCGCGAATCACCGACGCCGCCAGCAGCGTGGCCATGCGGCGCTGAATCGCGGCGACGCGCGTGCGCAGTTCTTCGTCGCCGGGCTGCATTTCCAGCGTGGTGTTGGTGATGAGGCAGCTGCGTTCGCCGGTCAGCGCGCACGCGACCCGCGCGTAATGCAGCAAAGCGTTGCGCAGCGCCTCTTCCGGCGGCACCGGCGCATTCAGCCGCTCGGCGAGCCGCGCGACCGAACCTTCCGCGTAGTGATCCAGCGCGGCCAGCATGATGCCGTGCTTGTCGCCGAATACGCCGTAAAGACTGCCGCGCAACAGGCCGGTGGCTTTGCACAGGTCGTCGATCGAGGTGGCGTGGTAGCCGTGGTTCCAGAACACCTGGCTCGCGCTCGCCAATACCGTGTCCGTGTCGAACTCGCGCGGCCGGCCCCGAGAGCAGACCTCGCCGGCTTTCTTCGCGGATTGTTTCGAATCGCCTGATTGCTTCATGCAGCGGATATTATGACTAACCGTTCAATAAAGCAAGACGAGTTTCCGTAGGGCGCGGCACGAAAGCACGAAGGCGCGGAGCGCCGGCGGCATGGCGGAAAATCGTGCAGTGCAGTACAACGGTTAAAACCGCGTCGGCACTTTCGTTTTCCCCTATGAGTTCGACGACTGCTGGGCGACCGCACAACGGAGGTCAGAATGGCAACGACAAAAGACGTTCCCACGATCGGTCTTGCCCTCCAGGGCGGCGGCGCGCACGCGGCGTTCACGTGGGGTGTACTCGACCGGTTGCTGGACGAAGTCGAGCACGGGACACTCTCGATTCTCGCGATCAGCGGCGCGAGCGGCGGAGCGCTCAACGCCGCGGCCTGCACATACGGCCTAAGCAGAAGTCCGACCGATGCCAAACGGTCGCTCGAACAACTCTGGACGCTGGTCGGCGCCAGTTCGAAGTGGCAGCCGTTCTTTAACTTCCCCAAGGATCTGCTGAAGTCTCCCGAGCGCTGGAATGTCGATCTCAATCCGGCGATACTCGCGCAAAGCATGCTCCAGCCGTTTGCCTCTCCGTATGCGATGCCATGGCTGACCAATTCCCTTGGCTCGATCATGGAAACCGTGATTCCGGACTTCGGGGTCGTCAATGACCCGAAGGGCGCCGTGCCCAGGCTCTACGTGGCGGCGACCAACGTCAACCTGACCGCATTGCGCATCTTCGAACCCGGCGAAATTTCGGCGAAGGCGCTGATGGCCTCCGCATGCTTTCCCACGCTCTTCGAGGCGGTGCAAATAGGCGGCGAGTTCTATTGGGACGGCGGGTACATGGCCAATCCGGCGCTCGCGCCGCTCGTCGAGTGGGTCGACGACATTCTGAGCGTTCTCATCGATCCGCTCTGTACGAAACATGGCCCGCCTGAGCGCCCCAGCGAGATCAACAACCGGATCAACGAAGTCAGCTTCGGCGCGTCGTGGGTCACGGAAGTCCGTCAGATCCAGTTGATCAACGAACTCGCCGCTGAAAACCCAGGCCTCGTTCACCGCGGAAAGGCCTACACGCCCAAGCGCTTTCATGTGATTCGCGCCGACCGCTTCATGGACGAGATCGGCGCGGCATCGAAGAACACGCCCTCCATCGAATTCTTCCGAGCCTTGCGACACGCGGGCCATGCCACGGCGGACACATGGGTGCGCGATTGTCTGCCGAGCGTCGGCAAGACTTCCACTTTCGACCTCGACAAGCTCGTGAGAAGCCGGGTCAAAGGGACGCCCGCCGCAATTCATACCGTTCAGCAGGCCGAGGGGAAAACGCTTAGATGAGCCGTGTCTGAGACCGGGCCGAATCGAGTGGCCTCGTCTTCGCGCCAAGCCGGCTTCGTCGCGCTGCAAGAAGGCGCAGTTGTAGCGGCATCGGCATCTCTAACCAAGGCGAGTACACAAAAACCGGCGCCGGGCTTGACCCGTGCGCCGGTTTAATCGCTGCTAGATGACCAGCAAAAACTCGACTCAGGTTTCGAGCTTCGCGTCCATCGTGATCGTGGCTTTCAGCACTTTCGACACCGGGCAACCGGCCTTGGCGTCGGCGGTCGCCTTCTCGAAGGCGGCTTTGTCGCCGCCGGGGATTTTCACGGCCACGTCGAGATGCACCGCGGTGATCGCGAAACCGCCGCCGTCCTTATCGAGCGTGACGGTGGCCGTCGTGCCGATGCGCTCGGGCGTGATGCCGGCCTTGCCCAGTTCCGCCGACAGCGCCATCGAGAAACATCCCGCATGCGCAGCCGCAATCAGCTCTTCCGGGTTCGTGCCGATGCCGTCCGCGAAGCGTGTCGAAAACGAGTATTGGGTCTCCTTGAGGACGCCGCTGTCGGTGGAAATCGAGCCCTTGCCGTCTTGCAGGCCGCCTTGCCAGACTGCTGATGCCTTGCGCTTCATCGCTCTCTCCTGTTTGTGCCTGCTTCGCGCGCGGCACGACCGAATCTGATGCCCACCGCAACGGTCCAGCCCAGGATTTGCGGTTTCGGCATCGGTCGCGAGTGTCGCGCACCACTGCGGGCGCGGGCGTGGACCGAACTTCATCATAGGCGCTTCCGTGTGCCAGCGTCGTGACGACGCCGGCAATCGATCAAAAGAGAAGCCATCCCAGCAATTATCTCGATAACAGTAATAATCTTTCCTCCGAAAGCGGCTTTTTCACTGACCTCGTAGGAAATAGACTGGTTTCAACGGTTCGGCACCGCAGCATTGAACCAATCACATCAACAATCGAATCCAGGAGGTCATCATGAAATCGCTTATTTCCGCAGTCGTTATTGCATCCGCGCTTATCGTCCCGGCTGTTTCGTTCGCCCAGCAGGCCAATGGTCC
This sequence comes from Paraburkholderia sp. BL9I2N2, assembly GCF_004339745.1. Lineage (GTDB taxonomy): Bacteria > Pseudomonadota > Gammaproteobacteria > Burkholderiales > Burkholderiaceae > Paraburkholderia. The sequence continues at coordinate 548,816 of NZ_SMGP01000002.1, forward strand.
GGTGACCCGCGCACAAGTGCGCGCTGAGCTGGTTGCCGCGCAAAAAGCGGGCCTTCTGAATCAGAACGACACCGACTATCCGAAGGCCGTGCCGCAAAACGCTACGACAGTGGCCGCCGAGGCGCAGGGCTCGCAGGACGTTGGCGGCGTGAAGGCAGCTTCGTCGGATGCCGGCGCGCGGGACTCCGTGCAGCAACGCCTGTTCTCGACGTATCGCGGTCAGTAAGCCGGTAAACCGCGCGGTTGGCGGTGTCGCAGCAAAAAGGAAAAGCGCCCCATTGCGAAGTTCGCAACGGGGCGCTTTGCTTTGTATTGCGTGGCGGAAAGTTGGGCGAATGCGTTGTAAAAGAGGCGGCGTTCGATGCCGAAGCTGGCCGCGCATCAAGACTGATTACGCCATTGCGGGCCGCGCCCCAGTCCGCTCCCGCACCGTCCGCCCACGCAATCGCCAATCGCACAGCTGCGCCGCCATGCCGCCCGCACTACTCAGCGAACGGCAAGCTCTCCTGCCCCACCGCGCGCATGCCAAACACGTTCAGCGTCATTGCCACCAACGCGTAATAGCCGAGCAGGCCCACCAGGTTGATCACCACCTGATGCCCGAAGCGTTCGACCGCCTTCGCATAGATCGCGTCCGAAACGCGCTTCGTGTCGTACAGCTCGCCCGCGAAGTCGTGAATCAACGCGTCGTCGGCGTCCGCGAAATCCGGGCGCTCTCCGTGGCGAATCGTTTCGGCGTCCGCTTCGGACACGCCGGCTTGCAGCGCGATCGGATAGTGGATGTACCACTCCGCCTGCGCCTGCCAGCGCGCCGCGGTCACCAGGATCGCCAGCTCCGACAGGCGCAGCGGCAAACCCGTCCGATAGCGGCAGAACGCGCCCAGGCGCTGCGCCTGCTGAGCCAGTTCCGGGCTATGAATCCAGCCAAGGAACGGCCCGTTCAGATTGCCGCGCGGGCCGGACAGAATTTCGTCGAGCACCGTTCTCTGTTCGGGCGTGGCGTCGGACAGGTCGAAGTGAGGCAAACGCTCGGTCATCATCGTTCTCGCAAGTCGTGGTGGTGTCGTAGGTCTCAGATGGTGGACAACAGCGCGCCGCTAACCGCATCCGTGAACCGGCTGACGATTTCGTCGATGTCGCGCTCGGTGCAGATGAACGGCGGCGCCAGCAGCACATGATCGCCGATCTGGCCGTCGACCGTGCCGCCCATGGGATACACCATCAAACCACGCGCGAACGCCTCGCGCCGGATTGCCGCGTGCAGCTTGCGGCCGGCGTCGAACGGCGTTTTGCTGGCGCGGTCCTTGACCAGTTCGACGCCGACGAACAGCCCGCGTCCGCGCACGTCGCCGATATGCGGATGTTGCGCGTAGTGCTCGCGCAGCCGGCCACGCAACTGTTCGCCGCGCGCCAGCACGTTGGGCAGCAGCTTGTCTTCCTCGATCACGCGTTGCACTTCGAGCGCCGCCGCGCAGGCGGTGGCGTGGCCGATGTAGGTATGGCCATGCTGAAAGAACCCCGAGCCGCCGACGATCGCCTGATAAATCCGCTCGCTCACGAGCGTCGCGCCGATCGGTTGATAGCCGGCGCCGAGCCCTTTGGCGATGGTCAGGATATCCGGCGCGACGCCGTCTTCCTCGCAGGCATACAGGTAGCCGGTGCGGCCCATGCCCGACATGATCTCGTCGAGAATCAGCAGGACGCCGTAGCGATCGCACACCGCGCGAATCTTGCGGAAGTACTCGCGCACCGGCGGCACGGCGCCGGCCGTCGCGCCGACCACGGTTTCCGCGACGAAGGCGGCGACCGTGTCCGCGCCGAGTTCCAGAATCTTCTGCTCCAGTTCGTCGGCGAGACGCTGCGCGAAGGCCTCTTCCGTTTCGTCGGCACGTTGCTCGCGGTACGCGTAACACGGACTCACGTGATGCGCTTCGATCAGGATCGGCAGGAACGGCTCGCGGCGCCACGCATTGCCGCCGATCGCCAGCGCGCCCAGCGTATTGCCGTGATAACTCTGGCGACGCGCGATGAAATGACGGCGCTGCGGCTCGCCCTTCTCAACGAAATACTGGCGCGCGAGTTTCAGCGCCGCCTCGATCGCCTCCGATCCGCCGGACACGAAGTACACATGTTCGAGCCCTTGCGGCGCGTTCGCCACCAGGCGGTCGGCGAGTTCTTCGGCGGGCGCGGTGGTGAAGAACGACGTGTGCGCGTACGGCAACTGCTGCGACTGCCGTTTGATCGCGTCGATCACGCGCTGGTTGCTATGGCCGAGACACGAGACGGCGGCGCCGCCGGACGCGTCGATATAGCGCTTGCCGGTGGAATCGATGATCTCGATGCCGTCGCCCGCGACGGCGACCGGCAGCGACTGTTTCGGCGAGCGATGAAAAACGGTGGTCATGGTGTTCGGTTCCTGTGGTTTCGGCAAGCGCTTAGGCGCCGGCTTGTTCAGATGCCGCGCGGGCGATGAAGGTGTCGAATGCGCACTGCCCTTGCCGGTAGACTTTCATCGACACACCGGCAATGCCGATGTCGAAGAGCGCGGTGGCGAGCGTGTTTTCGTCGTCCGGATCGAGCGGATCGTCGCGGTAGATCGGCAAGCCCGAGGGCGCGCGATCGTGTAAGACGTCGAGCAAGGCGGCGGGTTGCAACGGGTGGGCTATCGCGGGCAACAAGGCCTCCACGCGCAATTGACGGTCTCGCGAGGAATCCGTGACGATTTGCGCTTCGGCTTCGCAGCCGCGATGAATCATGTGGTTCGCGTGGCCGTAGAGGTGCGGCACGGTTTGCACGGAACATCGCTGCGCGCTTGCTTCGACGCTGAAGATGCGCGCGTCGCCCGCACAGCCGAGCGTGTGATGAAAGCCGCTCGCGGCCGGCGTGTCGCGCAGAATGTGCAACGCTTCGTCGAGCGAAGCCGCATCGAGTACGGCACGCGCGAGGATCATGCGCGGCACGCCGGCAACGGGCGTGCGAATGCGCAAATTGTTGATCGCCTGCACGACGCCGGCGCGGCTCACGGCAAAGGTGTGCCCCGGCAGCGATCCGGGGTAATAGAAACTCACGAAGCCAGGCTTGCCGGCCGGCTGAACCTCGACCAGCGCGCAACGCTCGCGCAGAAACGGATCGCCGTCTTCGTTATGCGCGATGAAGCGCGTGTCGCCAACGACCGCCGCCAACGTGGTGCAACCGTCCGGCGCGTTGTGAATCAGTTCGCCGCGGCAGTTCCAGAGAAACACGTCTTCCCCCGGCCAGCCGAGGCCCGCCGCCATGCCGTCGAGCTCAGCGAGCAGCGCCGGGTAATGCGCCTGCGCCGCGTCGCGCAGTTCCTGCACGAACCGAGTGCCGCGCCAGCGCCGAACCGCCTGCCATGCGCCGCTCTGTTTCATGTAGTCGCCGAAAACCGGACGCGCGAACTCACCTAACTGGTAGCCGATGTCATACGGCTCGCCGCTCACCTGCAAAAGACTCAAACCCTGCTTCGACGCCACCATTCGCACCCATTCAACAATCGGTACGTATTTATACGTTAAAACAACATTTGTTGTCAAACAGCGCAACGCCGAACCAGATGGAGCGGAGCTGCGTCGCGCACGATCTCCGCTCGATTCAGACGGGAATGTTCAAGGCACGTACGCGCCCTTCGCGTGCAGCGACTGCTCGGCGATGGCGAGTTGTTCGACCGCATCCGCGCCTTCCAGCGCAAGCAGATGCGCGACCAGCGACTCGGCCAACGCCGTAGCCGCCACCAGCGACGGAAAGAACGACGGACTCTCGTGTGAAAAGATCAGCACCTTGTCGGCGTTCAAGGCGATCGGCGATACAGCGCTGTCGGTGATGGCAATCAGCTTGCTGCCCTTTTCCAGCGCGGCTTCAGCTACGCGCGCGGCTTCCACCGAGTACGGCGCGAAGCTGATCACGATGGTGGCGCTGTCGCGCTCGATCGTGCGCAACTGCATTTCCAGCGTGCCGGCTTCACCGTTGAGCAAGGACACCGAGGAACGGAACAGCCGGTAACCGTACACGAGGCCGAATGCGACCGCGTAACAGGAGCGGAAGCCGGCCACGTGCACATGCGGCGCGCGCCGCAACAGACGCGCGGCTTCCACGATTACACGGCCGTTATGCGCGGCGGTGACCTCGAGATTGTGTTGTTGAGCGACGAGTAGATCGTTCGCCAGCGCGTCTTTCGATTTGACGAGCGAACGCGCGCGGCTCGTAAGCGGCTCGGGCCGCGTGCGCACGCGCGCGACGAACAGGTTGCGCAATTCGTTCCAACCGGGGAAACCGAGTTGCTGCGACAGGCGTACCAGCGAAGCCGGTTGCACCTGCGCCCGTTCCGCCACTTTGCGCATGGACGAGACCGCAACCTCGTCGGGATGGTCGAGCAGAAAACCCGCTCCCATCTGGAACTGCGGACTCAGTTCGGAAAAGCGCGCCCGGATCAGGGCGGCGAGCTGGTCGAAACTGTCTGGCATGCGGATGTACCGGGCGAACGGTCGATAAGGATGACAACAAATGTTACCACCCGGCACCTCGCATCCAACAGCAGTTCCAGCGTGCTTTCGACGCTTGTTTAAAGAAGCGCGACCACTCGCACGTCGCCCTGCTCCGCCGAGGCGACGACCTTGTCGCCGATGCGGCGGAACGTGATCGACACCGAGGCGTCGCCCACCCGCAAATCGCCCACTTCGAGCCAGTCGATGCCTTCGGGCAGCATCGGCTGTTCGATCAGCACTTCGCGCCGCTCGGCGTCGATCGTGATGCCCAGACACGCTTCGAGCATCATGAACGGCGAACCCGCTGCCCACGCCTGCGGCAGACAGGCGACCGGATACGCGGTGGGCGGCTCGCCGCGCCGCCGTGGGAAGCCGCAGAAGAGTTCGGGCAGGCGCATGTCGAAATTGACCGCTGCCTGAAACAGCGCCTGCAAGAGCCGCACGGCCGCCGCCTTGCCGCCGTAACGAGACAGGCCGCGCGCGCAGAGCGCGTTGTCGTGCGGCCAGACCGAGCCGTTGTGATACGCCATGGGGTTGAAACGCGACTGGCTCGCGGCCAGCGTGCGCACGCCCCAGCCGGTGTGGAACAGCGTGGATTCGAGCGCGCGCACCACCGATTCGCCGCGCTCGCGTGAAGGCAAACCGAAGGCCAGCAAGTGGCCGGCGTTCGACGCCATCACACGGCACAGTTCGCCGTGGCCGTCGAGCGCGATGCCGTAGAAGCCGGCCTCTTTCATCCAGTACTTTTCTTCGACGCACTGACGGATTTTCTTCGCCCGCTCGCTGTATTGAGCCGCCGAGTCGTGCAAGCCGCGCAGCTTCGCGAAGTGAGCCATGGTGTCGAAGGCGGCGCTCGCATAGGCCTGCACTTCGACGAGCGCAATCGGGCCGTCCGGGAAGCGGCCGTCGGCGTGAAAGACGGAATCATGGCTGTCTTTCCAGCCTTGATTCGCCAGACCGCCGTCAGATTCGCGCTGATAGTCCAGCAGGCCAAAGCGATTCTTGTCGCACACGCCCGCGACCCACTGCGCCGCGCGCTCTAGCGCCGGCCACAATTCGTCGATCAACGCGAGGTCGGCCGTGCGCGCTGCATAGGCGCCCGCCAGCACGATGAACAATGGCGTGGTGTCGACACCGCCGTAATAGAGCGCGAACGGCACTTCGCCGGTGGCGGCCATTTCGCCTTTGCGCATCTCATGCATGATCTTGCCGGGCGCGGCGTCGCGAAACGGCGAGTTCTCACGCGCCTGATGTTCGGCGAGAAAGCGCAGCACGCCCGCGGCCAACTGCGGCTGCAGCCACAGCGTCTGCAGCGACGTGATAACGGCGTCGCGGCCGAACGGCGTGGAGAACCACGGAATGCCGGCGTACGGATACGGGCCGGTCACGAGGTCCGTGGTCAGCAGGCCAAGATCGGCGAGCGAGCGGTCGATCCATGCATTGAAAAGCGGATTGCTGGAACGCACGCGCGCGGTGGCGCGGCGGCGCTCGCGCATCACGAGGTGAGCGTCGACGAGCGCGGCACGCACGGCAGCGCGGCCGACACGCGGGCGCTCCGCGTCGATCTGCGACAGGTGCGCTTCGCTCAACGCATGCGTGGGCTGCGAGACGCCGGCGCTGGGTTTGTCCGACTGCGCGACGACCTGCACCGACACCGACAGATAGATCGACACGCAGGCCTGGGCCGGCAGCTTGACGGTGTAGTCGGCGCGGTTGGCGAAAAGTTTGTCCGGTTCCGGCGAGAAAGCAATCTGCACATTGCGCGCCACGTCATCGAGGCCCACATAGCCGAGCAGCACTTCCCGATTCTCGACGCGCGCCGGTTCGACACGGCCCTGCTTGTCGCGCTTCAGGCCGCGCACCTCGAACATGTCGCGGAAGTCGCTGGCGAACGAGATGGACAGCGGCACCACGGCGTCGCTCGTGCCGTAGTTGGTGAGTTCGATGGCTTCGTTGAGCACGGTGCCCGACAGCACCCGCACGCGCTCGACGTGGATCACGCCTTCGGGCGTGCTGTCGCCGCCGAGCGGCGGCAACGGACGGTTGGTCAGATGCGCGGTGAACGACGTGTTGTCGCTGCTGACGCTGCCCGATAACAGCGACGGCGCGCGTCCGCCGAAGGTGAGGCGCAGTTGCGAGAGAACACGTGTGTCGTTGACGAACAGGCCGTCGTCGTGGCCGGTGATATCGCCGAGCGGATCGTTGACGATGAAGGTATCGCCCGACTTCAGCACGTGCTGAGTGGCGCTGGCGACATTGAGGTTTTCTGTCGGGATGAATACGCCGTCCGGCTCGGGTTCGCGGTGATCGATTCCGCCCGAAAGGCCGCCGAGGGCTTCTGGCTGCTGCATCAGGGTCACTCCTATGGGTTCGCTGCTGCGTTCACGCTTTTGCGTTCGGTCTACATCCGGTTGCTAACTGAGTCGCTTCCGATTGTAGAGGGTCTGTCCGCGTCAGACGAACTTATCACAGAGGAGTTTCGGTTTTTTTTCAGTGGCACAGGACGTGCAGAGCCATGGCGCGGCGCTCCTCGTGAGAGCGCCGCGCGGGCGTCGGGCGGGTGGCCGCCGCGACGCTTTAGCGCTTCGCCAGCGGCGCGGCTTCGCGTTGCGATTCGCCGACGAAAAGCTGACGCGGACGACCGATCTTCTGTTCCGGATCGGCGATCATTTCGTTCCACTGCGCAATCCAGCCGACCGTGCGCGCCATCGCGAAGATACACGTGAACATGGCCGTCGGAATGCCCAGCGCGCGCTGCACGATACCCGAGTAGAAGTCGACGTTCGGGTACAGCTTGCGCGACACGAAGTAGTCATCTTCCAGCGCGATTTTTTCGAGCGCCATGGCGAGCTTGAACAGCGGGTCGTCGTGCAGACCCAACTCTTCCAGCACTTCGTGGCAGGTTTCGCGCATCAGCTTCGCACGCGGGTCGTAGTTCTTGTAGACGCGGTGGCCGAAGCCCATCAGCTTTACGCCGGAATCCTTGTCCTTCACCTTCGCGATGAACTCGGGGATGTTGTCGACCGAGCCGATTTCTTCCAGCATGTTCAGCGCCGCTTCATTCGCGCCGCCATGCGCCGGGCCCCACAGACACGCGATCCCTGCTGCAATACACGCGAACGGATTCGCACCCGACGAGCCGGCGAGACGCACGGTCGAGGTCGATGCATTCTGCTCGTGGTCCGCATGCAGGATCAGGATACGGTCCAGTGCCCGCACCAGCACGTCGTTGACCTTGTACTCTTCGGCCGGGTTCGCGAACATCATGCGCATGAAATTCGCGCTGTACGACAGGTCGTTCTTCGGAAAAACGAACGGCTGACCCACGGTGTACTTGTACGCCATGGCCACCAGCGTCGGCAGCTTCGCGATCATGCGGATCGCGGAGATTTCACGGTGCAGCGGATTATTGATGTCGAGCGAGTCGTGATAGAACGCAGACAGCGCGCCGACCGCGGCGACCAGAATCGCCATCGGGTGCGCGTCGCGACGGAAGCCGCGGAAGAAGAAATGCATCTGGTCGTGCACCATCGTATGCTGCGTGACGGTCTTGACGAACTCTTCCTTCTGCTTCGCATCCGGCAATTCGCCCTTCAGCAGCAGGTAGCAGGTTTCGAGGAAGTCGGCGTTCTGCGCCAGATTGTCGATCGGGTAACCGCGGTACAGCAGCTCGCCTTTGTCGCCGTCGATATAGGTAATTTCGGAGTTGCATGCCGCCGTGGACATGAAACCCGGGTCATACGTGAACTTGCCGGTCTGGCCATACAGCTTGCGGATATCGATCACATCCGGTCCGAGCGTGCCCTGATAAATCGGCAGATCAATGGTTTGGTCGCTGTCGGAAAAGCTCAGCGTTGCGTGTGTCTTCGAGTTCATCTACACGTTCCTTTTACTTTCACATCGCACACGTGCCGGCATGCTCGATCGTCAAAGGCGCTTTGGCATGCTCAGGCTCCGCTTGGCATTTTAAGGTCCAGCGGCCCTCGAATTGCGATGATTGACCGCAACAATGCATCTCGGCTGGCGCAACATTCGTTGCCGGCGTTTCCTCTTACAAGGCTTGACGTCGCCGGGAAACTCGCAACGGCGCGGCGCGAGCAAACCGGCTGCGCGGCGCCTGCACGCACTGCCAGCTAAATGAAAGTTGAGCGCTTATTGCAACAATGTTTTGCGGCAGTCAGGCTGCGGAGGCGCGAGTGCATCTGCGATACTGCACTCGTGTTTTGCTTCCCCTGCGAACACATCGCTGTGTTTGGCCCGCCGTTCTACGGCGGGCCTTTTTAATCAGCCAAAAGAACAGGAACGACCACATGAACGCCTCTCTCGAAACGCTGTTTCCGGATCACGTCCACACCGACGAGAACATCGTCACCGCGCTGAATCACCAGGACATCGTCGTCGCGTTGTCGGCGGCGCTGAAGACGCAGGACGTGGCGGTGTTGCACATGCTCTACCCGCGCACCGACGCGCGCACGCATCGCAGCCTCGATACGCTCGTGAACGTGTTGCACGGTCACGGCCTGCATGAAGTCGCGGATCTGATCGCGCAGGAAGCGCACTATCTGCTGTTCAAAGATCCCGTGAAAGCGTGGAAAGCCTTCCACGAAATTCGCAACGACTCACTCGCGATCGGCGTGCATCTCTACTATCACGGGCTTGTGGGCGAAGCGGCGGAACGCGCGCTCGATAAAGACGCGCATCGCAAGGCATGAGGTCGAGCGTTTGATGCGTCGCCGGGGTCGAGCCAGCCCGCGGATCATCGCCGCGAGCGCGAGCCACCCGGCAACGCGTCGTCGTGCATTGATTGCACGTTTATTACGCGTTCATTGCGCTCATTGGTCGTTCACCTGTCGCTCACTGAACGAATGAATTCGTCGACGTAGCGATTGAACGCCGACGGATGCGCGAGATTCATTCCGTGCGACGCGCCGCGCACCGTTTCGCGGCGCGCATCCGGCAGCCAGTCTTGCAGCGCGGCCACGGTACGGCGAAACATGTCGGGACTCTTTTCGCCGTCGATCAGCAGCACCGGGCAACGCACCTCGGCGGCCTCCTCGGGAACATAGGCGGGCAGCGGGTCGCGGAATTGACGCGCGAGCGTGTGCGCATTATCGGTCGCCATCCGGCGAAAACCCGGTGTGCTCATCGCCCAGAAACCGGGCCGGCTGACCGAGTCGACGAACAATTGCAAGCCGGCCTCCACTTCCCCGCTTTCGATCAGTTGCGCCGCTTTCGCGCGCAACGCATTGACCGTCTCCGGCATTCGCGCGGTCGGGCGTCCGGCAATCTGCAACGGACCACCCGGGTCGGCTAGCGTCAACGTCCGTACATGCTCAGGATGGCGCCGCGCGAAATGAAACGCCACACAACCGCCACGCGAATGTCCGACCACGTGCGCCGGTCCCACGCCAAAACGTTCGACGAACTCCGCCACTTCGTTTGCATGCGCGCTCCAGCTGAACGGCAGGCCGGGCTCGGTATCGGCCGCCGGCCAGTAATGCGTGAGACTCACCGCGATACAGCGGTAGTGCTTCGACAGGCCCGCGAGTTGCGGTTGCCAGTAGCGGTAGTCGCACAGCGAACCATGCACGAACAACAGCGGTTCGCCCTCACCGGCTTCCACGCAAGGCATGCGCAAACCGCTTCGCAGTTCGATGAAAGATGACGAAGCAGACGACGCGGTCACTGATTGAGTCACGAGTGGTTCACGGACAGCGCGGCAATGCCCGAGTGCGGCGCTGTCGGCTCGAAATGGAATGGGGAGCGAAAGTGCGTCCCTGAGATTGGGACGCGAAGCGTATTGTCACACAGCCGGTCGAACAGCGTGGCAGCCCGGCCCAATGGCGGACGCGAGCCTCCCGAAGGCAGCAGCGCGGCAAGCCCTGCGCGCAATTATTCGTAAGCGAATTCGTCCAGCAGGCCGGCGGTGGCTGCCGTGCCCGCGCCGCGCACCGCGCAGGTCAGCGGTTCATCGGCGACGCGCACGTCGAGGCCGATCTCGTTCGTCAAGCGGCGGCTCAGGTTGCCGAGCAGCGCACCGCCGCCCGTCAGCACGATGCCGTTGTTGGCGATGTCGGTCGCCAGTTCGGCCGGCGCCTCTTCGAGCCCGCGTTTCACCGCGCCGATCATCTGACGCAGCGGCCCCTCGATCGCATCCGCGATATCGTGGTTGCTCAGTTGAACCGTGCGCGGCAAGCCGTCGTCGACGCTGCGGCCGGTCGCGTTCATATGCTCGCGCGGCACGTCGCGCACGGCCGAGCCGATGCTCTTCTTGACGTGCTCAGCGGTCTGTTCGCCGAGCAGCACGCCGTACAGATTGCGCACGTAGCTCACGATCGCCATGTCGAAACTGTCGCCGCCCACGCGGATCGAGCCGCTATACGCCATGCCGCCGAGCGCGATCACGCCGACCTCGGTCGTGCCGCCGCCGATATCGACCACCATCGAACCGGTCGCCTCGGACACCGGCAAGCCCGCGCCGACTGCCGACGCGAGCGATTCGCCGATCAGGCTCACCTTCCATGCGCCGGCCGCCACGGCCGCTTCCTTGATCGCGCGACGCTCGACCTGGGTCGCGCCGGCCGGCACACACAAGGTGAACGCGGCGCGGCGGCTGAACAGCGGCCGCAGGCGCGCCATGTCGACGAATTGCCGGATCATGTGCTCGGCGGCGGAGAAGTTGGCGATCACGCCGTGGCGCATCGGCCGCACGGTTTCGAGGTTGCACGGCGCGCGGCCCAGAAGCTGGCGCGCCTGGGTGCCTACGGCGGCGACGCGTTTCGGCCCGTCGGCGGCCTCTTTCTGGAAACACACGACGGACGGCTGGTTCAGCACGATACCGCCGTCGTCGGTATAGATCAGGGTGTTGGCCGTGCCGAGGTCCACCGTCACGGAATGACGGAACAAGCGATCGAACAGCGGGTAATGCGGCGTCGGTCTGGCCATAGGAAGGCTCTGATGTGTCGTTATCCGCCCGTACCGGGCAGTCTGGAAAATGCGCCCCCGGTCACCCGAGCCGCATGGGCCGCCCCGTTGGGCGTTCCGCGGTCCGCGCGGCGGGGGTGATTCTCATGCTATGAGCAGTTAACGGCAAGCAGATCAGAAAACTTTAGGGCCGCTTTTCAGGCACGACCGTGTCAGTCGCGCGACAAAGCGCCCAGCGCGTGTTCCAGCGCTTCCTGGCCGAGCTCGACGCCGTCGGCGTTAATCGTGTGACCAATGCCTGGAAGCGCATAGGCGTCGACGGTATAGCCGGCGTTGCTGAACGCGTCGGCGGCGTATTCGAGTTCCTGCACCGGGATCACTTCGTCGTCTTCGCCGTGGATCAGCGTGAGCGCCGTGCCGTTCTGCGCGACGATCACGGAGGCGAGCCGCCCCGAATACGCGACCACGCCGGCCGCGCCTTCCGCGCTGGTCGCCACATGGTGCATCGCCATGATCGAGCCTTGCGAAAAACCAATCAGCGCAAGGCGCCCGAAAGATACCTGCCAGTGCGCAAGCTCGGCTTCGAGCATACGCCGCAACGCCGGATAGGCCGCGGCGACACGGGCCTCGCGATTGCCTTCGTTGACGTCGCGCAGGCTGAACCACTGACGTCCGCCGAAGCCGCCGTCGAAGGCGTCGGTGCCGTCGAGCGAAGTGAAGGCCACATCGGGCAGGCTCTCGCTCCAGATGTCCGCAAGCGGCATCAGGTCGCGCGCATTGCTGCCGACGCCGTGCATCAGCACCACCAAGCCTTTGGCAGGCGCGGTCGCCGGCGCGCGTCGCCAGCCGTGTTCGAATTGCTCCCAGGCCATATTCGTTCCTTCTATTTGTCGATTCGTGGATGGTCGTTCCGCACGCGCTGTGCCAGGCGTGACGAGGGATCGCGCCGTGCGGCCGTGTGCAGCCTCAGCCGCGAGCATACGCTGCCGGATTTGTTTTCGCCGCCGCCTTTGTGCGCGCCGATGACGTCCAAACGTGAATACAGGTATGCTTTTGCGAGCATTCAGCGGACCTGCGGCCCGACGCATCGCGCGGGCACGAAATACAACTTCCCCGCAGCATGTCCGCGGCACACCGATCCGGAGAACCGTTTGAGCCAGTCCACTTCCGCGCCTGCCTCGGCGCCGCCTGCACCACCGCCGCCGCTGAAGGGCGGCCAACTGGTGCTGGCCACGATCGCCGTCGCGCTCGCCACCTTCATGAACGTGCTCGACACGTCGATCGCGAACGTTGCGATCCCAACCATTTCGGGCAATCTCGGCGTCTCGGTCGATGAAGGCACGTGGGTCATCACCGTGTTCGCCGCGGCCAATGCCGTGTCGATTCCGCTCACCGGCTGGCTCACGCAACGCATCGGCCAGGTGAAGCTGTTCGTCGGCGCGATCCTGATGTTCGTGCTGGCGTCGTGGTTGTGCGGCATTGCGCCGACGCTGCCGATCCTGCTGCTCGCGCGGATCTTCCAGGGCGCCGTGGCCGGCCCGCTGATCCCGCTGTCGCAAGCCATTCTGCTCGGCTCGTATCCGAAGGAGAAATCCTCGACCGCGCTCGCCCTATGGGCAATGACCGCGACCGTCGGCCCGATTGCGGGCCCGGCGCTCGGCGGCTGGATCACGGATAGTTATAGCTGGTCGTGGATCTTCTACATCAACATTCCGGTCGGCATTTTCGCGGCCGGCGTCACGTGGATGATCTACCGCACCCGCGAGTCGCCAACCCGCAAGCCGCCCATCGACGTGGTCGGGCTGGGCCTCCTGATCACGTGGGTCGCCTCGCTGCAGATCATGCTCGACAAGGGCAAGGACCTCGACTGGTTTTCGTCGCCGGTGATCGTGATTCTCGGCATTACCGCGCTCGTCAGTTTCGCGTTCTTCCTCGTGTGGGAATTGACCGAGGAAAATCCGATCGTCGATTTGCGGCTTTTTCAGCAGCGCAACTTTCTCGGCGGCACGATTGCGATTTCGGTCGCGTACGGCGTGTTCTTCGGCAACCTCGTGCTGCTGCCGCAATGGATGCAGGAGTATCTGAACTACCGTTCCGTCGATGCCGGTCTCGTGACCGCGCCGCTCGGTGTGTTCGCGGTGCTGCTCGCGCCGGTGATGGGCCGCGTGCTGCCGCGCTCGGATGCGCGTGTGATCGCCACGCTGGCGTTCATCGGCTTTGCGATCGTGTTTTATATGCGCTCGAAGTACGTGATCGAGATCGACACCTGGCATCTGGTGATACCCACGCTGCTGCAAGGCATTCCGATGGCGCTGTTCTTCGTGCCGCTGACTTCGATCATCCTGTCCGGCCAGCCGCCGAGCAAGATTCCAGCAGCGGCGGGTCTGTCGAATTTCGCTCGCGTGTTTTGCGGCGCGGTGGGCACGTCGATCGCCGGCAACGAATGGAACAACCGCACGGTGCTGCATCACGAACGGCTTACCGAGCAGGCCTCCATCAACAACCCGGTGTTCAATCAGCAGATCGATTCGACCCAGTCGCTGCTGCATCTGAATCCGCAATCCGCCCATGCGTTGTTCGATTTCACCGTGAACACGCAGGCGGCGATGATGGGCCTGAACGATATCTTTTTCGTCTCCGCGGTCATCTTTATTCTGATCATTCCACTGATCTGGATTACGCGGCCGAGCAAGGGCGGTGGCGGGCCGGATGCGGCGGGCGCGCATTGAGGGCGATGCCGATGGCGATGCGTCAGCGGAAATAACGTGCGGGCGTGTCGCCGAACGCGTCCCGGAACACGGCGATAAACGACGACACGTCGCTGTAGCCCACCTCGAGCGCCACCTGCGTGACGCTCGCGCCCGCGCCAAGGTGTTCCAGCGCAACCAGCAGGCGAAGCTGCTGGCGCCACTGCCCGAACGTTTGCCCCGTTTCCTTGACGAACAGGCGCGCCGCCGTGCGGGCCGTCACGCCGGCGGCCGCGGCCAGCTCTTCGAGTACCGCGGTGTCGGCCGGGTTAGCGCTCAACGCGTCGGCGATCCGTTCCGCACGCGGATCGCGCGGCCAGTTCAACCCCAACGGCGCAGTGCGCAGAGTCGGCAGACGGTCCAGCAGCACTTGCACGAGACGCGCGGCGGGTTCGTCGAACGGTTGGTCGCGCGGCAGATCAGCCGCGGCGATCAGCAACGCTGCCACCAATGGGTCGGGCACGACGGCGCAGCTGTGCGGCGGGAGCGGCGCGGCGTCCATGCCGACATAGAGCGCATGAAACTCGACAGGACCGGCGGCGGACAAGCGGTGCAGCAGACCCGCGGGCATCCAGACCGCGTGGCCTGGCGGCACGACCCAGCGCTCGGTCTCGGTGCGCACGATCAGCACCCCGGCGCTCACGTGGATCAGCCGCGCGCGACGATAGGCCCCCAACGGTTCGTCCAGCGTCTCGTACCGCTCCCCGATAACGAAGACCGGTTGCTCGACGCCGTCTGGATCAAAAGTCTCCATCATGGAGTCCGTTTTGCCCGATTGTTGCCAGAAAGACAGCAAGATTAGCATAGCCGCTCGGGGACGCTCGCCGAACGCCGCCCGAACCTGGACGCGACGCACGGCGACGTGCGCGATGTCCGGCGCGAACAATTCGCTCCCGCTTGCCAGTAGAATCGCGGCTCCAACGGTCCGAGCCCCATGAACTACGCATCCATCCTCGACCAGATCCACGGCGATCTGCAGCCTTATCTGGGCACCGGCAAGGTTGCCGATTACATTCCCGAACTCGCCAGAGTGCCCGCCGATAGTTTCGGCATGGCGATCGTCACGGCATCGGGCGAGGTCTTCCGCACCGGCGACGCCGACACGCGTTTTTCCATTCAGAGCATTTCGAAGCTGTTCGCCTGCACGATGGCCTTCCGCCTGCTCGGCGACGCGTTGTGGCAGCGCGTGGGACGCGAACCGTCGGGCACCGCCTTCAATTCGCTGGTTCAGCTCGAGGCCGAACAGGGCAAGCCGCGCAATCCGTTCATCAACGCGGGCGCGCTGGTCGTCACCGACGTGCTGTGCCGCCGTTTCGTGCAAGCCGAGACGGCACTGGTCGAATTCATGCGCCGGCTGACGGGCGAAACGAGCATCGACTACGATTCGCGCGTCGCGCAATCGGAATTGCAGAATGCCCACCGCAATCGCGCGATGGCGCATTTCATGGCGAGCTTCGGCAACATGGAGATGCCACCGGAGGTGGTGGTCGATGCTTACTGCCGGCAATGCGCGATTTCGATGAGTTGCGTCGAGCTGGCGAAGGCGGCGCTGTTTCTGACCAATCACGGGGTGGTGCCGGCCACCGGCGAGCGGATTCTCGACACGAGTTCGGCCAAGCGTCTTTCCGCGCTGATGCTGACCTGCGGCACCTATGACGCGGCGGGCGATTTCGTCTACCGGGTCGGCTTGCCGGCGAAAAGCGGCGTGGGCGGCGGGATCGTCGCCGTGCTGCCCGGCGAGATGGCGGTGTGCGTGTGGTCGCCGGGGCTGGATAGCAATGGCAATTCGCTTGTCGGCGCCCGGGCATTGGAACGGCTGACCACGCTTACCGGGCAGTCGATTTTTTGATAACGCTCGCGCAGACGCCCCAAAAAGTCAATTTACGCTGAGCGCAAGCGTGACCGACGCCGGTTGTTCCTCTGGCAGGACTCGCCCCACAAGCGCCACTCGCAGCTCTCTAAAGCGGCTGCCACCTGACCAGGATCTTAGGTTAGCCCTTGTCGCGGGTTTCGATCAGTACCGGACAGCTCGAGCGGTCGATGACTTCTCCGCTGGTCGACGGGTTGGCCCAGCGGCGTAGCCGTGACAAATGGTGATGTCCCATCACAATGACCTCCGCTGTCAGCAGCCGGGCTTGTTCGATGACGACGTCGGCCGGAATTCCCGCGCAGAAGTGCTGTTCCACCGTGAGATTCCGGTCGGCAAGCTGTGCGGCTGCGGCAGCCAGGACGGATCGTGCGAAAGATGTCTGCGCCTGTGCTGGCGGATAGGTCAGGCCATCGGGCGCGACACCGTTTTCGGAACCGGGAGGCAACGCGTAGGATGGGTCGACAACGCATAGAAGGTGTACGGTTGCCGTACCCGGTACCGCCACGCGGCTCGCCAGGTCGACGACGTAGACACTCTGGGCTGAGCCGTCCAGCGGAACGAGGAGGATATTGAACATGGTGGGAGATACCCTTCGAAGATCGGATTGCCGCGCAGGCTGGCATCGCCGCCGGGAAGCGTGTCGGGCCAGTAGTTGCCGGGATCCTCAAACTGGTTCAGCCAATGGTAGAACTCTTGCAAGACGCGGGTCTTCCCAAGGCGAGCCTGCGCGCCAAACGCGACCACCTGCGGCTGCCCACCAAGCGCGTCATGCCACGCCTGGAGCAGCACGGAAAGCTCGTTCTCCCGGCCCACGAATTACATAAAAGGCTCTCGCCATCTGGCGAAGACGCAACCTGTACATTGCAGAATGTGCGAAAGCCCTGTCAAGTACACGATCGAGTGAACCGGAAAAACTGTGCGCGCCGCCGGTTGATGCCGAATGGCTGAATGTGGCCCGGATACTGGTCTACGCAAACGGCATGCTTCGCCCGATTCTCGCGAGCGCGCAGATTAACGCCGCCGGCGCACCAGTCCGTAAATGACCAGCAGGACGATCGCGCCAATGACCGACGCGACCCAGCCCGCCGCCTGGCCTGGTTGATACCAGCCCAGCCCACGCCCGACATAGCCCGCAATCAGCGAGCCGGCAATGCCGAGGATGATGGTCAAAATGAGGCCCATGCTGTCGTCTCCGGGCTTAAGCGCCCGCGCAATCAATCCGACGACCAGCCCTACGATCACCGTACCAATAAAGGAAAGCATGTCGACCTCGCAAGAGTGTGAGTGCTACGGTTTCTTTTATTGCTGGCTACTTACTGTTTCACTGCGATGCTTTTCGGGAGCATACGCGCTAGATGCGGCAGTCGGCCGCCATATGCTCGTCGGTTCGCACATCGAGCACCAGTTGCTCCCGGACGTTCGTCGCCGTCCAGTTGATCCACGAAAGCGTCGTCGCGACAAATTTCGACCATCGCCCGCTCGGTCATTCGACTGACAGGACGCCACCGAAGGCTACCGGTTCGATAGCGGTCCTTTTGACGCCCAATATACAAGAGCATTTTATGCCCGTCTCCGCGATGGTCTGGAGTGTCAGAGCATCCCGTTCGCGCGGGAGATAAACAGCACGGCCCACACGTCGTGCGGCCTCGCGCTATTTGCCCATCGCCGCCTTTCCAGCCTCACAGGGCTTGCAAGGCCCCGACCATCCGAATGTGTCGTCTGGCACCCGATCTCAATGCGCGGCGGCCACTTCGGCCCGTCAGAACAGCCATTCTCAACGGCGGCTTTCGGGTGGCGGATTCAACCGGTGCAAAGCGGTTGCTTTCTCCCCGTGGCAGCAGGCGGGTTCGTTGCAACCTTTGATCCGCCCCATCGTCAGTTCGCCAAGTTATGCGGCGCATCTAATGGGCCAGCCGCAAGGCACTCTCACGGCCGAACCGGTGCTGCCGCCGGGAGATACAGCAGCAGGACGCTGGCGAGCAGGAGCGCCGCGCCCGCCAAGGTACGCAGCGATACCGCCTCGCCGGCAAAAAAGCCGAACAACAGGATTTCCAGGATCGTCACCGCGACCATCAATGGATAGGCAACGCTGAGTTCAACGCGCCTTAGTGCCAGCGCATAAAACAGGAACCCAGCTCCATACGCACCAATCGCCGCCATCCGCAAAAGCAAGGGTCGGCTAGCAAACCCTGCTATCAATACGTCTCCTTGAGCAACGACTATTTTCCCGGCCACACGCAACAAAATACTGGCCATCGCGCTAAAAGTACCGCTCAGCAAAAGAAATAAAATGGACATAGGAACGAAGGGAACCAGTCAGATAGCGACAATAACTGTCGCGATGCAAAGGCCGATGACCAGCATGCTCAGCCGGTCCTTGATTGCAAACACGATTGGATCGTCGTGCATCTGGCCGCGGAATGCAAGCATCCAGACTCGGCTGATCCAGTACAACAAAAGGCCGAACAAGAACCAGAGGGCGTGTTGATGATGATACAGGATGCTGATTTCGGAAGAGTTCATGTAGAGTGCAAGAACCAGCACGGCAAGGTATCCGGACGCGGTACCGAATGAACGCAGGATCCCCAGGTCTTGAGTGATGTAACCGCGCCCTGCTACCGCGCATTCGCCGTCTCGCAACAAGAGTGCATCGAGTTCCGTGTAACGCTTGACCATCGCAAGGCTCAGGAAGATAAGTACTGAAAACATGATCAACCAATGCGAAAGCGGAATGTCGTCGGCCGCGCCGCCAGCGGCAATACGTACGGTGTACAACGCAGCGAGCGTAAAGACGTCGACGAGCATCATGCGCTTGAGCGCGAACGAATAAGCCACGGTCGCGATGAGATAACACGCCAGCACCAGGCCGAATTCAGAAGGCAGCAAAACCGTCAGCGCGGCGCTTGCCGCGAGCAGCGCAAGCGTCAGAAAAATACCGAAGGTCAGTGATAGCTGGCCCGACGCGAACGGCCGGTTGCGCTTGCGCATGTGACGCCGGTCGGCATCGAGATCGAGCATGTCGTTCAGCAAATACACGGATGACGCGCAAAAGCTGAAAGACAAAAAGGCGATGCCTTCGGCGAAGATGGAATTGACATCGGTGAAGCGATGCGACGCCAGTAGCGGCACGAAGATCAGCAGATTCTTGACCCACTGATGAACCCGCATTTCCTTGATGACGAGGCGCACGAAGGAACGTTTCCGCTCGAAGAAAAGGGTCGTATTGTTGACCTTCTGCGCCGCGGCAGCGATATGACGGCTTCCCACGACAATCGCCCTGCGCGCCTGCTTCCAGACGGCGACATCGGCGAGCGCATTGCCGCAGTAATCGAAGCCACCCACACCGAATTCCGCCGATAGCGCGCCCGCCTTGTTTTTGCCGGACAGATTACGCGCCTCGTTACTCGCCATGACACCTTTGAAAAAGCCGAAGTGGGTGGCGACTTGTTCCGCGAATCGTTGGTTCGATGCAGTGCAAAGGTACAGGTCGCGCCCGTTCGACTGTTCCTCGCGCAAGAACTCGACAAACCTCGGGTCGTACGGAAGCACCGACACATCGATTGCCACGCGCGAAGCAATCTGTGCTTTCAGATTCGCCTTCCCTCGCAGTAACCACACGATGCAGTAGAACGCATAGAGAGGATTCCTCTTAAAAAGGACAAGAAAAGACTCAACAAGAAGATCGGTGCACGTTAGCGTCCCGTCGAGGTCGACACACAGGGGAATGCTTGCATCAGACATGTTTTGCCTCGGACTGTCGTCGTTAGTTTTACTTGTATGCCGACGCAACGAACTGTCGGCCTATGAACAGCCTACTTGGGGTGATTTGCATGCGATGGTACGCGGCGTATCGTATCGATCCGTGCGATAGGCCACCTTCATCGCCTCGAAAACCGGGGAACATTCAGCCAGCGCATTTCTTTTGCCCGACGTATTCCTGTGTGCACACGCGGCTACATGCGGCGACTGCGGTAGGGAAAGATATCTGGCGCCTTGCCAGCAATCCCATCTTCTTGGAGGAAGTCCTGATGAACGAACCACTTTCCCGTCCGGGCATTCGCTGGCTTTTTCTCGCTTTCATCTATTTCGTGATGGCTTCCGCGTCGTTCAGCGGCTTCTTCACAAAGTGGCAGTTTCGCGAGGACATGCCAGTTCTGTTTGCGACCGACGCGTCGCTGCCTGCGATGCTCGACGGAACCGCCGAGCGCCCGTATGTATACCGACAACTGTTGCCGCTCATTGCCAACAGCATTGAGCGCGCGTTGCCGATCAGCGTCCGTGATCACGCCACCGCCATATTGTTCGACAAAAAGCGCAACTATCATCCCATTGCAGAGTTCTACCCAAATGCCGTCGACGCCCGCAACCCCCAATACGCCCTACGCTATTACCTGATCTATGCCATGTCGTTCGCGTCGCTGCTGCTGGCGATGTTCGCCCTGCGCGCGGTATGCATCGACATGCAGCCCAACCGGGTTGCCGCCACGCTGGCGCCGATCGCCTTTGCAGCGATCCTGCCGCTTATCCTCACCGTTGGCGGCTATTTTTATGATCCGCCGGAGCTTCTGTTCATGGCGATAGCGGTCTGGTTCTCAATGCGAGGGCGGGTGTTATGGCTCATCGCGATTACCGCACTGGCGACGTTGAACAAGGAGTCTTTTTTCTTTTTCATCCTCACCTTGTTCCCGTTCTTGCGCACACGGTTTTCGGTTAAAGCAACGTTGGCGGTCCAGTGTGCGTTGCTGGTCGTCGCAGCGGCGGTCAACGTGGTGATCAAGCTGAAGTACGCGCACAACGGCGGCGGCGTCGTGACATACCACCTGATGGAGAATCTCGTTTTTCTTATCCATCCGTCGAGTTATATAGGCTTCGAATACAACTACGGCATTCCAACGACCAAGGGCTTCAATGTGATCAATATCGTTTTGGTCGCGGCGCTCGTGCGCACCGCGTGGGGCAAACTTTTGCCGGCCGTGCGACAGCATTTGAAGATTGCCCTGCTGGTCAATGTGCCGTTATTCCTGGCGTTTTGCTATCCTGGAGAATTGCGCAACTTCAGTATGTTGAACGTCGGGTTCGTGATCACTATCTGCGTCAGCATTGCTGCGTATCTGGACCGGAGTTATCGAGCGCTACCTGCAGCGGCGGTGCCCGTGGGCGCAGCTCCCGAAAGCACGGTGCCTGCAGTCGCGCAGTCTGTAAGCGCGCGCACAGCGGTGCCGTGATGATTAACCCAACCGTTTAATCCGTTGGTCGCGGGTTCTAGTCCCGTATGGACCGAGACGAACTAGCTCCCAGTGCATCGGGAGCCTTTTCATTCGTGTCGCGAGTGGTGTGCCGACCGGCATGGAGGAAGTCTGCAGCCTCAATGCACTTTGCTTGCCTCAGTCACCCACTAATCAAATTAGGGCTTGTCGGTCGTGACCCTCCCATCGGCGAACTTCGTGATTAGCGTCGAAGATCCGCCGGTCTTGCTAATAGCGAAACTGGACCATGTCGCGACAGGGGACTTGATCGGGTCGATCAGCGTCTTGGCCGCGGGTTGACCGTAATTAACTGATCGTCCTTAAAGAGCCGAGTTGCCTACCGGCAGGCGATCACGCTCAAGCCGCGTTTCGTACGCGCATACGTTAATCTCGGGGTCGCGTTGCGAGATCTCCGGCGCTTTGATGAGGCATTGCTTCAATTCAAGAAGGCGCTTTCGATCGATCCGAACGACGCAGGCGCGCGCACCAATCGAGCTCAGACGAATTTGCTGCTCGGCGAATTCGAACACGGCTGGCGCGAATACGAATGGCGTTGGCGTGATGGCACCTGCAGCCACGGTTTTCCGCAGAACACCCTATGGACTGGCACCCAACCGATAGACGGCAGGACAGTGCTCGTTCATCATGAGCAGGGGTTCGGCGACACGCTGCAATTCGTGCGTTTTGTAGATCGGCTCAGTGCAGCTGGCGCTCACGTCGTGTTGCGTGTTCAGGATGCCCTGTTGCCGCTCCTCCAAAATTATCGGGATGCGGCCGAAGTCATCGGTGAGACAGGGCAAGTGCCACATTTCGACTATCACATTCCAACCCTGAGTCTGCCGTTTGCGCTCAAGGTTCGTGCACCCGATCTCGCGCTATCCGATGCATATGTGCAGGCAGACGGTGCGCTTGTCCCTCAATGGGACGATTTTTTTACAGGCTCCATTCGACGGCCGAGCATTGGGATCGTGTGGTCGGGAAGCCGTACGCATCTGAATGATCACAATCGGTCCATTTCGCTTGAGCAACTGAAGCCGGTGTTCGATGCCGACGCGGATTTCTTCGCGTTGCAACCGGATGTACGCGACAGTGATCGCGCGTGCCTCGCGCAACTTGAGCAGCGCGGGGTGCTGCGCGATGTTTCCGGGCGGCTCACCACGTTCGCTGAGACTGCTGCGCTGATCGCTCGCCTCGACCTCGTCGTCAGCGTCGACACAGCTGTGGCGCATTTGGCGGGGGCGCTTGGGAAACCCGTATGGATTGCTTTGCCGTTCATGCCGGACTGGAGATGGCAACTCGACCGAAGCGATAGTCCGTGGTACCCAAAGGCGCGGTTGTTTCGACAAACGACGCGAGGCGATTGGACTGGCGTAGTTGCAGCGCTTCGCGCAGAGATCGACGCATTGCGGGGCGCCTGAATGGTGAGCCACCCGATAGAGAGCGCCCCATCCACTGCTCGCCGCAGGTTCGGGTCGCAAATTTGGTCGCGCCTGTTCCGTCGTGCCACTTGCCCGCTTTGAGCGACTAAGGCGCGTCGGATTGCCGGGTCGGGCCAGTTTCTGCCATTCGCAACCGTCCGCTATCGAGCCGACATTGATGTGGTAAAACGGTGCTGGCCAGGCTGCGCTTCGCGCACTAGTCTTTTGCATACAGAGCAGGCGCCTCACATCCAAGCTGCGACCGATGTACGGGCCAGCTCAGAACTCAACCGTTGGAGATACTGGTATGAACGGTAAAGCTCTCGTTACCAGTGTATTGCTACTGGCTGGATTATTCTGCCCCGCGTCGCCTGCATTTTCTCAGTCATCTCCCCCGACGTCCGAGACAGCAAGACAAACCGAGGCGCTTGTCGACAAAGCCGCGGCGTTGATCGGGAGTAAAGGCAAGGTCGCGTTTTCGGAGTTCAGAATCAAAGGGAGCGAGTGGTTCCACGGCGACACCTATCTGTTCGTTTACGATCTGAAGGAAAATGTCTTGTTGAATCCGGCCTTCCCCGCCCGTGAGGGAACCAACGTCAGCGGTCAGAAAGATACCAACGGCAAGCCGTTTCATGACGTCATGATCCAGACGGTTGAAACGAAGGGTTCGGGCTGGGTTGACTACATGTTCCTGAGACCAGGGCAGACTCAGCCATCGCATAAATGGACATATGTGAAGGCAGTGAAGATCGACGGAGTTCCAGGCCTGGTGGGTTCGGGTTTCTATTCGGAGTAGGTTCTGGCTAGCCTCGATTGATCGCCGCGCGACCTTGGCAGAACCCGTTTCGGCAACTGGTGTTGAGCGACCGCACTCGGCCTTCGAATTCCACAGCTTGTAATTCCGCTCCGGGTCGCGTGTCGCCAATCGACGACCGGCAGTGACCGGCCCAGTTAGAGACGATCGGCGTTCCGATGAAGATTGTCGACAATCGGAGCTTGGCAGCGAGTGCGTGTCGGGTCTCTAAGACGGTCCGCCCAACTGCGAAAATACAGTCGCAATGGCCCGAGGTGGCTGTTAGCGCCGCTCGTGACCTCCATAATCGTGTCTTTCGGCAGAAATCGCACAAGTTGATCGCCGGGCGCCACGGGACCGAATTGTTTCGGTCGGCGCATCCAGTTATCGGCTTTTGCAAGGGCTGGGTCGAATCGCCGATCGCCAACGTCGCTGTTCTTGGACCGGGCGGTTGAAATAAGGATGGTCGCCCGCTGCATGCAAGGAAATGGATCGCAACGGTGAGAGGCCATCCGTGCCGGTAAGGGCGGTAACGGTTGCGGCCGACAAAGAAGCACCCACCCAGGTCGCCGTCAGCGTTGCTCGCCAGCGGCGCCCTGCGTACAGCCAACACGACTGGACGTTTGCATCATCGCAGCGTTATTGGCATGTCACATTCACATTGGAGATGTCGCCGTCCGGGACGGTGCCGGTGCCGTTCGTCACTACGCACGTCCGCGTTGGTGGGATCGGTTGCGCCGAGACCGTAACCGAATAAGCATCACCGTAGCGCACCTTCGTGGGAAAGTTGAAACTGCCGTTAGCTGCGAGAGCGAGGGAATTCGCGCCGTTGTTTTGCAGCGTGATGGTCGTACCCGGTGCGAGACCATTCAGGGTGCCACTCAGGGTATGACTGTTTGGGGTACAGACGACGTTAACATTTGCGTCGGCGGGGCCGTAGCCGCTTCCATCCTGGTGGTAGATAGTGCATGACTGCCCGACCGGCTGGGTTAGAACCGTGACGCTAAAGTTGCGGGAGCTGTCCACCGTGTTGTTAAACGAAAATCCCCCGTTGTTGCTCAGCGTCAGATTGTCGGTGCCGTTGTCTTGAAGGGTAACCGAACTGTTGGCGAGAAGCCCGGAGAGGCTGCCACCGACCGTATAGCAAGTGCCCTCGTCCAGACAGTCCCAACCACCCCCGCACGAAGACAATGTCAGTGCTATCGCAGCAGCAGCCAGATACGGGCGACAACGAAACAGGTGATGCGCGCTTTCGGCTGAGGAGTCAGCGGAGTTCATCTAGATCAACCTTAGGTCTGCATCAAAAGGGCTACCTTGCGTCGTCGGGCAACGCGTCTGTCGGTGCTCGACGATCAAAATAAGGTTCGTGCGGGAACCGACCGCGCCGCACCGGAATCATCACGACCTATGCTCACACCGGGCAGGACCACCGTCGGCGGCCATGTCGGCTGTGTCAAACCGCACGCTTCGATCGAGGCTTGTCGAAGCTGCGCCGGCGAGAACAGCGCACAACACTTCAGTCGTCATTCGGAGCATCGTTTGACACGCCAGCGTGTGGAGCGCAGTCGTGAAACCTGTGCGTATTGCGCAGAGCGCGAGAGCGGCTGGCTTACCCGGCAACCTGCGACTAAATTATTACCAAATCATTACGAAGGCTATGCTTCGCATCCGTCCACGACAACCGGGCAAACCCGAGGGTGCACTGCAGCAAACCGTTCTGTAACAAGAGGTGTCGCTGAGCTGCGCCGGGTTGATCCCAAGTAATTTTGGAAACCTGTGCATTCGCGATCCATACGCCACCTGAACGGGCCCAGCGTGAAGGGCGGCTTCCGAAGTGCAATGAGTCGCCATCCGGTGCCACAGCTGACCCGACGCCACGGACCGCGAGTGAATGACCACTGCATCCTGGAATCGGACGGCTAAGTAGGGCTTGGTCCGACGTCCGTAGCGGGTCGAAAGTGTGAGTTCACTGACGCTGGAAGCTGCCGTCCGGCTGCTCGAGGCCACCACCGTCAGCAATCCATCACATTGCTGACGTACAACGGAGACCGCCTCAACGACAGCAAGGGCCGAAATTGAGTCACTCATACGACATTGGCGCAGAAAGCCCGAACACGAGAGCCGCGGCTGTCTTGGCAAACTGGAGACATGGACCGCATTTGGCGCACGGAGGTTCTAGGCGGAGCGAAGGCCTCACTACTCCACCGGCAATTCATACGTTCGCAGCAGCAGTTCGCGGACCTCACATTAAACAGGCAACGCGGATGGGGCTTCCACAGGCCACCGGTAGCGACATTCGCGTGCGTCGCACCCGCTGGCAAATGGTGTTGAACTCGCGGCCATGCGTAACAATTTGCGGCACGCGTCGATTTCGACCGTCTCCACCTATCCTCAGGCAACAACGCTCGTTCGTTTGACATGCTGCTGTTGGCTTAACCGCAATCAAGCACGTCAGTTCGAGGCATTACCGACGCTGTTTGATTGACGCCGACACGCGCCTCGCCCGTCCACCGCATATCCTCGGCCACAAGTTCGGTCCGAGGCCAAGCCGCCTCGGCAGCGGCCTGCTTAAGTCGGACGGTTCAATCAGCTGGAATGACGAGCCCGACACCCTGTGGTCCAGAGGGGGTTTCGCCCTATTCTGGAACCGCCGCCTGACCGACTTGGCTTTAACCCGCGATCCATTGCAAGGCGCGTGGTACGCGTTCTTCCATTCGAAAGAGTTGCGTGCAAACTGGAAAATGGGCAAGACGAGAAACGCCCGTAGGTTGCAAGCGTGGCCAACGCGAGCCACAGGAGCCTCAACTCTCGTCTCTGTATCGGGCCCACCTGCAGATCAGCCACGCCAAAAACTGTGCGCCGCACCATGAAATTCCGCTGTGCCGCATGCTTTGTCGTATCTAAACAGCCGTTCTTTCGATCCCGCAGACTGTGTTGCACGCCCATAAATCGCAAAAAGGGATTTGACAAACTATCTTAAGATATATATCTTAAGACACATCTTAAGACACAAGCGGGAGTACCAAGATGCGTCATCAACACCGTTTTTCGCGTCCGCGCCCAACGGACGACACTTTCTACACCGGCCACGAACGCGGCGCACTTCATGCGTTGTGGCACGCCTTTGCCCATCACCACGACTATCGCGGCGGCGAAGCACGCGGTGACGGCTTCGAACGCCGTCGCGGCGAAGGCGGCCGCAGTGACCGCGACGAATTCCGTGGCGACCTGCGCGGCGGCCCTGGCCGTCACGGCTACGACCGCTTCTCGCTGCACGCGTTGTGGCACGCCATCGGCCGTCATCACGAGCATCGCGGCGGCGGGCGTGGCGGGCGCTTCGGCGGCGGCCCGGGCGGCTTCGGCGGCGACGGCGACGGTTTTCCGCGCGGCCGCAAATTCAGTTCCGACGACCTGCAACTGCTGCTCCTGTCGATGATCGGCACGCAGCCGAGCCACGGCTACGAACTGATCAAGGCGCTCGAAACGCGCTCGAACGGCTTTTACAGTCCGAGCCCGGGCATGGTCTATCCGGCGCTCACGTATCTGGAAGAACTCGGCTACGTGACCGTGCAACTCGAAGGCAACCGCAAGCGCTACGAACTGTCGGAAACGGGCCGCGAATATCTGGCCGCCAACCGCGACCGCGTCGAATTGATGCTGGCCAAGCTGAGCCATATCGCCCGCAAGATGGATTCGGTGCGCCGCGCGTTTGCCGGCGAAGAGCCGGCCGACATCAGCGAAGGCGGCTGGCTGCCCGAGCTGAACGAAGCGCGCCGCGCGCTGAAGCACGCGTTGCTGCGCCGTGACAACGCGCCGGCGGCGCAGCAGCGCCGCATCGCTGAAATTCTGATGCGCGCGGCGAAAGAAATCGAAAGCGAAGTCAAATCGGACAACAGCGAAAACGGCAACGGCGGCGAAGCGGCCCGTTGAAATCGTGCCGCCCGTTCCCGCGTGCGCTTGCGCGCCGGGAGCGCCGCCCGCGCGTGAGCGCGCGCCCATCGAACCAACCGCAACCATCTTGCATGGGACCGGAGCAAGGCGCTCAAGCGCCAACCTCTGGTCGACAGGAGCACCACTCTTATGCCGACAAAAGACCACCAAGCCGACAATCAAACCGACCTCGCAGTCCACCGCGTACGCCATCCGCTGAAGTTCCGTCTGCTGCAAGTCAAGCAGGTGCGCGCGCTGACCCCGCATCTGATCCGCGTCACATTCACGGGCGAAGATCTGCACGACTTCGTCTCCGCTTCGTTCGACGACCACCTCAAGGTGTTCTTCCCCGAACCCGGCGCGGACAAGCCGGTGCTGCCTGAAGCGGGCCCCGACGGTCCGGTGTTTCCCGCCGGCCAGCCACGTCCGATCGCGCGCGATTTCACGCCGCGCCGCTTCGATCGCGAGGCGGGCGAACTCGACATCGAGTTTGCAATGCACGAAGCGGGCCCCGCGGCGACGTGGGCGGCGCAAGCCAAAGTGGGCCAGTATCTCGGTATCGGCGGCCCGCGCGGTTCGCTCGTGATACCTAAGGATTTCGACTGGCATCTGCTGATCGGCGACGATACCGCGTTGCCCGCCATCGCCCGGCGTCTCGAAGAGCTGCCGGCCGGCAAGCGCGTCGCGGCCGTGATCGAAGTGGCCGATCCGTCGGCGCAGATCGAATTCACGACGCAGGCCGAGTTGCATCTCGTGTGGCGCTATCGCAGCGAAGCGGGTGTGCGCGGCGAGGCCTTGCTGCAGGCCGTGCGCGACACCTACCTGCCCGAAAACGGCGAAGGCTATGTCTGGGCAGCCGGCGAAGCCGCGACGATGCGCGCAGTGCGCTATCACCTGTGCACGGAACGCGGCGTCGACAAATCACGCATTCGCGCGGCCAGCTACTGGAAACAGGGCGCCGAAGCGGTACACGAAACGCTCGACGATTGAGTGTCGGCCGTCCGCGGGATCACATGCGTCTTGAGGCGCGTGCGATCCGGCGGCGGCGCGAGTCGCGCGAGCACCGTGCTTCCAAAAACAACAACAAGGAATCGATCGATGTACTCAATAAGCGCAAAGCACGAACGCCACCTGCTGTGGCTGCTCGCGCTGACGCAGTTCACCATCATCATGGACTTCATGGTGATGATGCCGCTCGGCCCGCAGATCATGCACGCGTTCGCGATCACGCCGGCTGCATTCGCGACGGCCGTGTCGGCGTATTCGTGGTGCTCGGGACTGTCGGGACTGTTCGCGGCGACCTATATCGACCGCTTCGACCGGCGCCGTCTGCTGCTGACCATGTATGCGCTGTTCGCGCTGTCGAACCTGGCGTGCGCGCTGGCGAGCAGCTTTCCCTTGCTGCTGGCCGCTCGCGCGTTCGCGGGCATCACAGGCGGCGTGCTGGGCTCGGTGATCATGGCGATTGTCGGCGACGTGATCCCGGTTCAACGCCGCGGCGCCGCCACCGGCACGATCATGACCGCGTTTTCCCTCGCGGCGATTGCGGGCGTGCCGGCCGGCGTGATGCTCGGCGCGCACTTCGGCTGGGCCGCGCCGTTCTTCCTGCTGGTGGCGCTGTCGCTGCTCGTGTGGACGGCGGGACGGCAACTGGTGCCATCGCTGGCGGAGCATTTGAGCCGCCGTCAGCCGCCGCTCGCGGAAGTGCTGCCGGACTTGTGGCGGCTCCTGAGCAACCCGCGGCATCTGAATGCGTTCGCGCTGACCTTCATGATGATGGTCGCGCACATGCTGGTGATTCCGTTCATTTCGCCGGTGCTGGTCGCCAATCACGGCGTGGCGCCCGAGCAATTGTCATGGCTCTATATGGCCGGTGGCGCAGCGACGTTCTTCACTTCGCGCCGGGTGGGCGAACTCGCGGATCGTTACGGCACGCGGCGCGTGTTCCGGATCGCGGCGGTACTCGCGTTTGTGCCGGTGCTGTTCGTCACGCATCTGCCGAATCTGCCGTTTTACGCGCTGGTGATGTTCTTCCCGGTTTTCATGGTGCTGATGTCCGGGCGCATGGTGCCCATGCAGGCACTGCTGACCACCGTGCCCGAGCCTGCCCGGCGCGGCGCTTTTCTCAGCGCGAACAGTGCGCTCCAGGCATTGGGCACGGGATGCGGCGCATGGATCGGCGGCTTGATGCTCAGCAGTTCGCCGAGCGGCCAGATCATCGGTTACGGGACGGTCGGCTGGGCTTCGGTTGCGGTCGCGCTGGCCGGCGTGTTGTGGGTTTCCCGCGTACGCGGCGCGCAAGGCGATGCGCCGGCGGCTGGGATGTTGCATGCTGAAGCGGTCGGCGAAAGTTGATTGCGTGGCTCGCGCGGCGCTGTTGTGCAAGGCGCCGCGCGGAGATGCTTCAGTCTGTCAGGCCGGCATCGTTCAGCTGGCCGGCCACCACCACGACCTTGATGCCGCCTTCGGCCAGCCGCAGCGAGTCGTCCTTCAGCGGCGCTTGCACAGAGCGCCCGCTCCACTTCACCCCTGCTGCGCGCCCAACGCAGCCAGCGGATGCGCCTCGCTCTTCCACGGCGAGGCGAGAAAATGCTTGACGCGCTCGGGCCGCACCTCGGCGAGCGTTGCAGGTGCCCAGCGCGCCTTGCGATCCTTATCGATCAACTGGGCTCGCACGCCTTCACAGAAGTCACCCTCCTCGATCACGCGTTTGACGATACCCAACTCCATGCGGAAGCACTCGGCCAGGCTCATCTGCCGCCCACGCAAAAGCGCCTCACGCGTGACGTAAAGCATGGTGGGCGAATGGCTGGTCAGCGCATCGTAGATGGATTGCAACCACTGCTTCACCTCGCGCGGCGGCTCGCGCTCCAGGTCGTGCCGCACCGTCGCGACCATCCGCTCGACGCTCGAACGGCGGTCGAAATGCCGCAAGATCAGTTGCGTGAACGCCGCCAGCGGCGCGTGCGGAATGATGTTGCACGGCGGCTCGAACACGCCGCGCAAGGCAGCCATCAGATCGCCTTCGAGCGGCATGCGCTGCAGACGCTCTTCGAAACTGGCGAGCCATTCGGCCGGCACGCACAGATCGGCTAGTTGCAGGCGCAACGCATCGGCACCGGACAAGGTCGCGCCGGTCAGCCCGACATATAGCTCGAGCTCCGCCGGCATCACGCTCAGAAAGCGTGTCGCGCCGACGTCCGGCAGAAAGCCGATGCGCGTCTCCGGCATGGCGATCTTGCTGCGCTCGGTCACGATGCGCAGCCGCGCCGCCTGGCCGAGCCCCATGCCGCCGCCCATCGCGATGCCGTCGAGCAACGCGACCACCGGCTTCGGAAAGGTGTGCAGCGCATAGTCGAGCCGGTATTCGTCGACGAAGAACGCGAGCCACCGGCTGTCGCCGTTCTTCGCGAGCCGCTGCACTTCGCGCACGTCCCCGCCCGCGCAGAAACCTTTGGCGCCCGCGCCTTTCAGCACGAGCGCGACGATGCCGTCGTCGGTGCGGCAATGCTCGACCAGCACGGCAAGCTCGCGCACCATCGCGTGCGAAAGCGCATTGAGCGCGGCGGGACGGTTCAGCGTGATGATCGCCACGCGATTCACCACGCGAAACAGGATCTCGCGTTCCGCTTCGAGGCTCGTTTCGGCTATGACGCTTTGCAATGCGCTCATCAACGCGTCTCCTGCTGCGAGGAATCCGCCAGCGCGGCCTGCGTCACCTGCCAGCGCGGCGTGCGCTTTTCGAGGAACGCATTGACGCCTTCGCGCTGATCGGCGCCGTCGAACAGATCGACAAAGCGCTCGCGCTCCAGCGCCAGCGCCGCCGCGCGTGGCACGCCGTTGCGCCCCTGATGAATCAGCGTCTTGCTGAAGCCGACCGCCTGCGGACTCAACGTAGCGACACGCGCCGCCATGGTCAGCGCGGCGTCGCGCGCCGCGCCCTTCTCCACCACTTCTTCGACCAGACCGATGCGCAACGCCGTCGCCGCATCGACGCGCTCGCCGGTCAGAATCATCCGCTTGGCCCAGCCTTCGCCGACCAGCCACGGCAGCGTCTGCGTGCCGCAACCACAGGGCAGCAAGCCGACTGCCGTCTCGGGCAACGCCAGCAACGCATGCTGTTCGGCGATGCGAATATCGCAAGCCAGCGCGCATTCGAGCCCGCCGCCCATCGCATACCCGTTGATCGCCGCGATCACCACCGGCCGCGCGTTCTGCAAGGTCTCGAACGCCGCGCCGAAACGCGCCGCCGCGGTACGCGCGACTTCGCGGTTGCCGTCGGCGAACGTGTTCAGGTCTGCGCCCGCACTGAAGAACTTGGGGCCGTCGCCGGTAATCACGATCGCCCGCACGCGCGCCTCGCCGTTCAGGCGCTCGACGATCTGCTGCAATTGCAACAAGCCTTCGGGCGTGAACGCGTTGGCGGGCGGCCGCTTGAGGGTGAGTTGCGCGACGGCGCCGTCGTGCGCGTAGTCGAGTTCGATCATGCCGCGCCTCCGTCCTTGCCGTCCTGACGATACAGCTTGATGACCGCGGAAAAATCGAGACGTCCCGCGCCTTTCGTGCTCATCGTCTGGTAAAGCTGTTGCGCGAGCGCGCCGAGATAGAGCGGTTGACGCGCGGTTTTAGCGGCGTCGGTGGCGAGCCCCAGGTCCTTGAGCATCAGATCCGTGCCGAAGCCGCCGGTATAACCACGCGTGGAGGGCGCCGTCTCGATCACGCCGGGCATCGGGTTATACGTGTCCGAACTCCAGCAGCGCCCGGTCGACGTATTGATGATGCCGCCCAGCACTTTCGCGTCGATGCCGAGCGCCTCGCCGAGCGACATGGCTTCGGCCACGCCCGCCATCGTAATGCCGAGCACGAGGTTGTTGCAGATCTTCGCGACCTGGCCCGTGCCGGTATCGCCGCAATGCACGATGTTCTTACCCATCGCCGAGAGTACCGGCTTGACCTGCTCATACGCGCTCGCGCTGCCGCCGACCATGAAGGTCAGCGTGCCGGCCGCCGCGCCGCCAGTCCCGCCGGACACAGGCGCGTCGACAAAAGTGTTGCCGTGTTGCTGCGCGAGTTCGGCAAATGATTTCACGCTCGCGGGATCGATCGTGCTCGAATCGATAATGGTCACGCTCTTCGCGATGCCGGCGAAGATGCCGTCGTCCGCGGTCAGCACGCTGCGCACATGGGCGGCGGCGGGCAGCATGGTGATCACGCATTCCGCGTCGGTCACCGCCGCTTTCGGCGAACCGGCCGCTTTCGCGCCCGCATCGACGAGCGCCTGCACGGCTTGCGCGTTGAGGTCGAACACGTTGACCGCGTGGCCCGCCTTGAGCAGGTTGTGCGCCATCGGCGCACCCATGTTGCCGAGTCCGATAAAGCCTATTTTCATGATCTCGTCTCCAGTCTTCAGAAGCCGCGTGGACTCAGCGCAGGCTGATGGTCGTATTGACGCCGTCGTTGACGGTGTCGTCGTCGAACCAGCGGGCGGTGACGGTCTTGGTCTGCGTGTAGAACTGCACGACCTGTTTGCCATACGGGCCGAGATCGCCGAGTTTCGAGCCGCGCGAACCGGTGAAGCTGAAGAATGGCACCGGCACCGGAATCGGAATGTTGATGCCGACCTGACCGATATCGATCTCGCTCTGGAATTTGCGTGCCGCCGCGCCGCTCTGCGTGAAGAGGCCCACGCCGTTGCCGAACGGATTGCGGTTGACCAGCGCGATCGCGTCATCGAGCGTTGCCGCGTTCAGCACCACCAGCACCGGCCCGAAAATTTCCTGACGGTAGATTTCCATTTCAGTGGTGACGTCGCTAAAGACCGTCGGGCCGATGAAGTTGCCTTGCTCGTAGCCCGGCACTTTTACGCCGCGACCGTCGAGCGCGAGCGTGGCGCCTTCCTTCACGCCGGTTTCGATCAGGCCGAGAATGCGCTGCTTTGCCGCGCGCGAAACCACCGGGCCGATGTCCGTGTTCGGTTCGTTACCCGCGTTGACTTTCAGCGTCTTGGCCTTGGCGACCAGGTCCGGCAACCATTGCTGCGCCGCGCCCACCAGCACGACCACCGAGGTCGCCATGCAGCGCTGTCCCGCTGCACCGAATCCTGCGCCGGCCAGCGCGTTCAGCGTCTGCTCGCGGTTCGCATCGGGCAGCACCACGGCGTGGTTTTTCGCGCCCATCATCGATTGCACGCGCTTGCCGTGCTCGCTGCCGAGGCGGTACACGTGCGTGCCGACCGCCGTCGAGCCGACGAACGAAATCGCCTTAACCAGTTCGTGCGTGCAGAGCGCGTCGACCACCTCCTTGCCGCCGTGCACCACGTTCAGCACGCCCTTCGGCACACCGGCTTCGAGCGCGAGTTCGACCAGTTGCATGGTCGAGAGCGGGTCCTGCTCGGAAGGCTTCAACACGAACGTATTGCCGCATACGATCGCCATCGGGAACATCCACAGCGGGATCATCGCCGGGAAGTTGAACGGCGTGATGCCGGCGCACACGCCGATCGGTTGCCGCAGCGTGTACGTGTCCACGCCGCCCGCCACGTTCTCCGCGAATTCGCCCTGCTGCAAGGTGCCGATCGAGCATGCATGCTCGACCACTTCGAGGCCGCGGAAGATATCGCCTTCGGCATCGGGAATCGTCTTGCCCTGTTCCGCGCTCAAGGTCTTCGCGATACGCGGCATATGCTCGCGAATCAGCGCCTGGTACTTCAGCATGATGCGCATGCGCGCACCGATCGGCGTGTCCTTCCAGGTCTTGAACGCGGCGTGGGCGGAACGGATGGCTTCGTTCACCTCATCGGCGGTGGCGAACGGGACGCGCGCCAGCACCTCCTGCGTGGCGGGATTGACGATGTCGCGCCATTCGCTGGTCTTCGATTCGACGAACTCGCCGTTGATCAGCAACTTGACGGTGGCAACGGCAGCAATTGCGCTCATGCTGAAACTCCTCTGCAGTGGCCGCGAGGCGGCCGGACAGTGACTGGGGACAAATAAAATCAACGCACATCCGGGAAATCTTCTTCCCAATACTCATCAGGCAGGCGCGCGGGCTCGGCCTCGCGCTCCATTTCGCGGCGCCGCAATTCGACGCGGCGAATCTTGCCGGAAATGGTCTTGGGCAACTCGCTGAATTGCAGGCGGCGAATCCGCTTGTACGGCGCGAGCTTTTCGCGCGAGAACGCGAACACGGCGCGCGCGAGTTCGGGGCCGGCTTCGTAACCCTGGCGCACGGTGACGAACGCCTTGGGCACCGACAGACGCAGAGCGTCGGCGCTCGGCACCACGGCGGCCTCGCCGATCGCCTCGTGTTCGATCAGTACGCTTTCGAGCTCGAACGGACTCAGGCGGTAATCGGACGATTTGAAGACGTCGTCGGCGCGGCCGACATAGACGTAGTAGCCGTCGTCACGGCGCAGCGCGACGTCGGACGTGCGATAGAAACCGTTGCGCATGGCCTGTGCCGTAGCCTTGGCGTTGTTCGCGTAACCGGTCATCAAACCGAGCGGCCGTTCGGCCAGCGGCAGCGCGATTTCGCCTTCGGTGACGGGCTGGTCGTCGGCATCGATGAGCTCGATGATGTAGCCCGGCAGCGGGCGCCCCATCGAACCGGGCACGACCGGTTGGCCCGGCGAGTTGCCGATCTGACAGGTGGTCTCGGTCTGGCCGAAACCGTCGCGTATCGTGATGCCCCACGCGTGTTTCACGCGCTCGATGACCTCGGGATTCAACGGCTCGCCGGCGCCGACGATTTCGCGCAGCTTGACCGGGTAGTCGGTGAGATGCTCCTGCACCAGCATGCGCCAGACGGTCGGCGGCGCGCACAGCGTGGTGATGTTGAAACGCACCAGCGCGTTCAGCGTGTCTTTCGGCACGAAGCGCGGGAAGTTGAAAACGAACACGCAGGCCTGCGCATTCCACGGCGCGAAGAAGCAGCTCCACGCGTGCTTGGCCCAGCCCGGCGAGCTGATATTCCAATGGATGTCGTTCGGTTGCAGACCGATCCAGTACATCGTCGACAGATGGCCGACCGGATAGCTTTGATGCGTGTGTTCGACGAGCTTGGGCTTCGAGGTCGTGCCCGAGGTGAAATACAACAGCATCGGATCGGTGGCCCGCGTGACGCCCTCGGGCGTGAATTGCGGCGATGCGTCATAGGCCGCGGCGAGATCGATCCAGCCCTCGCGTGGCGTGCCCACCGACAGGCGCGTGAGCGGCGCTTCGAGCGCATCGAATTTGGCCAGCTCCGCGCTATCGACCACCGCGAAATTCGCACCACCGATCTGCACGCGGTCGCGCACGTCGTCGGCGGAAAGCTGGGTGGTGGCGGGCAGCACGATCGCGCCGAGCTTCATGGCCGCGAGCATCACGTCCCACAGTTCGACGCGGTTCGGCAACATCAGCAGCAGACGGTCGCCGCGGCCCACGCCCATGCCGCGCAGGAAATTCGCCATGCGCGCCGAGCGCTCCGACATCTGCGCGTAGGACAGGCGCAGGCCGTCGCTGGCGGGATCGTCGACGATCCACAGAGCGGGATTGTCGTTATTGCGCGCGATTACGTCGAAATAGTCGAGCGCCCAGTTGAACTCGCCTAGTGCCGGCCACGCGAATTCGCGGTACGCGCGGTCGTAGTCGGTTCGATGGCGCAATAACAGGTCGCGCGCGTCGAAAAAGGCCTTCGCTGCAGTCATCGTCGTCTCCTGGTGGCGCGGTATGCGCTCCGCTTTTTTTGTCCCGCGTTGCACTGCTTTCTACTCGGCGGGCAAGCTATTTTGCACTCAAAACCAGCCTCACTTCTATTTACACGTGCCGCGCGATCAGCATGCGCTGCACTTCGCTGGTCCCTTCGTAAATCTGCGTGATGCGCGCGTCGCGGTAATGGCGCTCCACCGCGTAGTCTTCGAGATACCCATAGCCGCCGTGAATCTGGATCGCGTTCGAGCAGATTTCCTCGGCCAGTTCCGACGCGAACAGCTTGGCCTGCGAAGCCTCCGACAAACACGGCTTGCCCGCCGTGCGCAGCCGCGCCGCGTGATGCACGAGCAGGCGCGCGGCGTTCAGGCGCGTGGCCATGTCGGCGAGCATGTTGGCGATAGTCTGATGCTCCTTCAACGCCTTGCCGAACTGGATGCGTTCGTTTGCGTAGAGACGCGCGGCATCGAACGCGGCCCGCGCGATGCCGACCGCCTGCGCGGCAATGCCGATTCGGCCGCCTTCGAGATTCGACAGCGCGATGCGCAAGCCTTCGCCCGGCTCGCCGAGCAGATTGGCTTCCGGCACGGCGCAGTCGTCGAGCGAAATCGGACAGGTGTCGGAGGCGCGAATGCCGAGCTTGTGTTCCGGCTTGCCGACGTTGAAACCCGGCGTATCGGTCGGCACGATGAAGGCCGACAGACCACGCTTGCCGCGCTCGGGATCGGTGACGGCGAAGACGATCGCAAGGTCGGCGCGCGAGCCGTTGGTCACGAACTGCTTGCTGCCATTGAGAATCCACTTGCCGTCGCGCAGCACGGCGCGCGTGCGCAGATTGTTCGCCTCCGAGCCGGCCTGCGGCTCGGTCAGACAGAACGCGCCGATGCGCCGGCCGGTCGCGAGGTCCTGCAAATAGCGGTCTTTTTGTGCTTCCGTGCCGAAGTTGAGAAGCGGCCCGCAGCCGACCGAGTTGTGCACGCTCATCAGCGTGGCACACGCGGCGCAGCCCGCGGCGATCTCTTCGAGCGCGAGCGCATAGGCCACGTAGTCCGTGTAGGAGCCGCCCCACTCCGCCGGCACGATCATGCCGAGAAAACCAAGGTCGCCCATCTGCTTGACGACCTCGGCAGGCAGTTGCGCGTCGCGGTCCCATTGACCCGCATGCGGGGCGAGCCGCTCGGTGGCGAAGTCGCGAGCGGCGTCGCGGATCATCCGTTGTTCGTCGGTGTAGAAGCTGTCCATGGCGCTCGGTCCTGTGCTGTGCGTGTGATCGCGGCTCATGTCGCGCCTCGTGGCGGCGTCGCCCAAGGCAGGCTGTGCGCGATCGGTTGAGGCCCAGTGTAGGCAAGCCGCCGGACAGGTTCGATGCTCAGCCCGATCATTCTGACTGAGCGCATTTGCCATGCTGGTACGATATGAGGCCGCATATATCCACGATTTCAGGCACTTGGCGAATCTCCACAAGGAAAACGCTGAGCGCTTTTGCCAGATTCTCCGTAAAACCGGACACGCATGAAGAACGATAAAGGGACGATTTCCGTCAGCATGGTCGACGAAGCGCTCGCGCTGGCGCGCTCGCGCGGCCTCGACGCGCTGCCGCTTGCCGAAGCCGCCGGCATCGCGGCGCCGATGCTGGCGTCGCAGAAAAGCCGGGTGTCGTCGGCGCAATACGGCGCGCTGTGGGCGGCGATTGCGCGCGCGATGGACGACGAATTCTTCGGCCAGGATTCGCATCGCATGAAAAGCGGCAGCTTCATCGCCATGACGCAGACGGCGCTCACCGCGCGCAATGGCGCCCAGGCGCTGGCGCGCGCGGTCGGTTTCATGCGTCTGGTGCTGGACGATCTCGGCGTGCGGGTCGAAACGGACGCGCAGCGCGTGCGCCTGCGCTTCGTGGAAAACGCCGGCGCGCCGCCGCCGGCCATGTTCGCCTACGCGACCTACTTCATCCTCGTGTACGGGCTGTTGTGCTGGCTGGTTGGGCGGCGCATTCCGTTGCTCGAGGCGCGCTTTCGCTGCACCGAGCCGCCCGCCGCGCACGAGTACCGGCTGATGTTCTGCGATCAGATGAGCTTCGATCAGGCCGAGTCATACGTGGACCTGGCGCCGGCGTTTCTCGACCTGCCCGTGATTCAGACGACCAAATCGGTCAAGCCCTTCCTGCGCGATGCGCCCGGCAGCTTCATCGTCAAGTACCGCAATCCCGGCTCGCTCGCGGCGCGCGTGCGCAAGATGCTGCGCGCCATGCCGATGGCCGGCTGGCCCGCCGCCGATCAGATGGCCGATCGCCTGCACGTCGCCGAGGCCACCATGCGGCGGCGTTTGAAACAGGAAGGCTATACGTACCAGTCGATCAAGGACGACCTGCGGCGCGACATCGCGATCGGCGAACTGCAGGACACCGACCGCACCATCGCCGACATCGCGACCTCGGTTGGCTTTGCCGAACCGAGCGCGTTTCATCGCGCGTTTCGCAAGTGGACCGGCATGCGGCCGACCGATTATCGGCCGGCGCGCGCGGATTTCACGCGCCGGGCGGAATCGGACTAAGCTGTAAGGAGCAGGCCAGCCTTCTTTTGGGGTATCGGCCCGCGCCGGTCGATACGCCCTGACCGCGCGCGGCAGCCGTCAGCGATGAGCACGTATCCACGTCTCCCGTTCCGGCAGTCTGGCTCGCGCATGTCGCTTATCCGTGGCGATGTCGTGGGCCGGTTGATGCGCGGCATGACCGTGCTCGGCGTGCTTTTGACGTTTGGATTCGCGTCATGCGAATTGAATGTCGCTAATGTCCCACTTCGCGCCGCCGTCGCCCCCAACAGCGTCGTCGTCATTCCCGTGAACGGGGCGATCAGTCCGGCCAGCGCCGACTTCATCGTGCGCAGTCTGCAGCATGCCGCTGACGATCGCGCGCAGCTCGCCGTGCTGCAACTCGATACGCCGGGCGGGCTCGATACGTCGATGCGGCAGATCATCAAGGCGATTCTCGCCTCGCCCGTGCCGGTCGCCACGTTCATTGCCCCGAGTGGCGCGCGTGCGGCGAGCGCCGGCACGTATATCGTCTATGCGAGCCACATCGCGGCGATGGCCCCGGGCACCAACCTCGGCGCGGCGACGCC
Organism: Paraburkholderia sp. BL9I2N2; assembly: GCF_004339745.1. Classification (GTDB taxonomy): domain Bacteria; phylum Pseudomonadota; class Gammaproteobacteria; order Burkholderiales; family Burkholderiaceae; genus Paraburkholderia. The sequence goes on from NZ_SMGP01000002.1 coordinate 588,049, forward strand.
GATCCAGATGGGCATTGGCGGCGCTGAGCCGCCGGGGGGCGGCGGAACGCCGGGCTTGCCCGGCATTGGCGGTGGCAGCGGGGGTGGCGGCGGCGGGTCGGCAAAACCCGCGGCGTCCGCGCCCACCGGCTCCGCCAGCGCCCTGCCGCTCGACACCCAATCGACCGAACTGCGCAAGCAGGTCCACGATGCCGCCGCCTATATTCGCGGCCTCGCCCAGATGCGCGGGCGCAACACCGACTGGGCCGAGCGTGCGGTCCGCGAAGCCGTGAGCCTGTCGGCGGCGGACGCGCTCGCACAGCACGTCGTCGATCTGAATGCGCGCGATGTGCCCGACCTGCTGCGCCAACTGGACGGCCGGGCGATCGTCACGAGCGCGGGCAACGTCAAGCTCAATACGGCCAACGCCCCGATCGTCACGCTCGAAGCCGACTGGCGCAGCCATTTCCTCGCCGTGATCACCGATCCCAACGTCGCGCTGATCCTGCTGATGATCGGCATGTACGGCCTGTTCTTCGAATTCGCCAATCCGGGCTTCGTGCTGCCCGGCGTGGTCGGCGCGATCAGCCTGCTGCTCGGCCTCTTCGCCATGCAGATGATGCCGATCAACTACGTCGGCCTCGGTCTGATCTTTCTCGGCATAGCGTTCCTGATCGGCGAGGCGTTTCTGCCGACCTTCGGCTCGCTCGGCTTCGGCGGCGTGGTCGCGTTCGTGATCGGCGCGCTGATGCTGATCGATACCGACGTGCCCGGCTACGGCATCCCTCTGCCGATGATCGCCGCCGTGGCCGTGTTCAGTGTGGTGTTCGTGCTGGGCGTATCGCGACTCGCGCTGCACGCGCGGCGGCGTCCGGTGGTGACGGGTTCGGAAGCGCTGATCGGCAGCGTCGGCGTGGTGCTCGACGGCGGCCTGTCGCCGGCGGACCTCACCGCGGATGGCGCGCTGGGCGGTTGGGCACAAGTGCATGGGGAACGCTGGCGGGTGTCCAGCACGGCCCCGGTTGCGGCGGGCCATGCGGTGCGCGTTACGGCGCGGCGCGGCCTGACGTTGACCGTGGTGCCCGCGGAAGCACGACAACAAGGAGAAAGCTCATGATCGGTTTCACATTCGGCTTCAGCAGCATTCTGATTCTGCTGGTGGCCGCGCTGATTGCCTCATCGATACGGATTTTTCGGGAGTACGAACGCGGCGTCGTGTTCATGCTCGGGCGCTTCTGGAAGGTCAAGGGACCGGGCCTCGTGCTGATCATTCCGATCGTGCAGCAGGCCGTGCGCATGGATCTGCGCACCGTCGTGTTCGACGTGCCGCCGCAAGACGTGATCACGCGAGACAACGTCTCGGTGAAGGTCAACGCGGTGGTGTATTTCCGCGTGGTCGATCCGGAGAAAGCGGTGATCCAGGTGGCGCGTTACTTTGAAGCGACCAGCCAGTTATCGCAAACGACCTTGCGCGCGGTGCTCGGCAAACACGAACTCGACGAACTGCTGGCGGATCGCGAGCAATTGAACGCCGATATCCAGAAAGTGCTGGACGCGCAGACCGACGCATGGGGCATCAAGGTATCGATCGTGGAAATCAAGCACGTGGATATCAACGAAACGATGATCCGCGCGATTGCCCGTCAAGCCGAAGCCGAGCGCGAGCGGCGCGCCAAGGTGATTCACGCGGAGGGCGAATTGCAGGCCTCGCAGCACCTGCTGGAAGCGGCGCAGACGCTCTCGCGCCAGCCCCAGGCGATGCAGTTGCGCTACCTGCAAACGCTCACGACGATTGCCGCCGACAAGAATTCGACGATTGTTTTCCCGCTGCCGATCGACCTGCTGAGCGCCGTGTTGGACCGCTTCAGCAAACCGTCGCCGCCCTGAGTCGCAGGATCATTCAGCCCGGTTTGATTCGCTGGGCGAAATGGTGCATTGCCTTCAATCGCCTTACTCGAAATGCATATGAAAACTAGAATACCGCTGTCGTTTTTAACCGCTCCATAGGAGCTCGTCATGAAAATCGTTTCTCGAGTTGGACTCGGCGCGCTGTTGGCCGCCGTGAGCATGAGCACCGCGTTTGCGCAGACTTCGGCGCGGCCCTACGATCCGTCGGCGCCGAAAACGCGTGCCCAGGTGAAGGCCGATCTGGCCGACTGGCGTGCCGCCGGCTACGATCCGCTCGACTGGATCGACTACCCGGAAAATGCGCAACGCGCCGGCCGTATCGTCGCGCAACGGCGGGCACAGGGATCGGGTGGAACGATGGCGCAGTAAGCGCCAGTTGCCGCGTGGCATGCGGGGCTGCCTGCGACTGCAACGGTCGCGGGCGCTGTTAGCCCCACATGCCTTTCCCGCTTTCCACTTTCCACTTTCCACTTTCCACTTTCCACTTTCCACTTTCCGCTTTCCGCTTTCCACTTTCCACTTTCCACTTTCCGCTTTCCACTTTCCACTTTCCACTTTCCACTTTCCACTTTCCACTTTCCACTTTCCGCTTTCCACTTTCCACTTTCCACTTTCCGCTTTCCGCTTTCCCGCTTCCCTGCTTCCCCGCTTCCCCGCTTCCCCGCTTCCCCGCTTCCCCGCTTCCCCGCTTCCCCGCTTCCCCGCTTCCCGCTTCCCGCTTCCCCGCTTCCCCGCTTCCCCGCTTCCCCGCTTCCCCGCTTCCCCGCTTCCCCCCAACATCGTAAATTCGCTTGCCGCGCCGCCCCGCGCGCTGGCAAGGTATCATCTCGCCCCTTCGACAACCCGCCGCCGGAATCCGAACCATGTCAATCTGGGTTGACGCCGACGCCTGTCCGGTCGTGATCAAGGACATGCTGTACCGTGCCGCGCGCCGCACCGGCATGACGCTGACGCTGGTCGCCAATTCGTTTCTGCGCGTGCCGCCGTCGCCGTTGATCCGCGCGATCCAGGTGCCGGCCGGCTTCGACGCCGCCGACGACCTCATCGCCGAACGTGTCGCCGCCGGCGATCTCGTGATCACCGCCGACATCCCGCTCGCCGCCGCCGTGCTCGCTAAAAACGCCCAGGCGCTCGATCCGCGCGGCAACTGGTACACGCCCGGCGCGATCGAAGAACGGCTGCGCATGCGGTCGATGCTCGACCAGTTGCGCAGCAGCGGCGTCGATACCGGCGGCCCTTCGGCCTTCAGCCAACGCGACAGTAAGAGCTTCGCGGGCGAACTGGATCGCTGGCTGGCGCGCCAACGGCCGCAGCCTGATGCATCGGCGCCACAATCTCCCGACGAACCGCCCGCCGAATGAGCGTTTACACAGCCGCTCAGCCGCACAATGCGGCACACCGCCGCCAATCCTGACTACAATCCGCCCGTGGCCCCGCGCCCTAGCCCGGCGACGCGGCGCCTTCACCGTCCCAACCACAAGAAACGCTTTCTGAACGACGAGAGACCCGCCTCATGGACTCCATAAAACGCTACTTCGGCTTCGAAGCCGCCGGCACCAACCTGCGCACCGAAGTGCTCGCCGGACTGACCACCTTCCTGACGATGGCCTACATCATCTTCGTCAACCCGGCGATTCTCGGCGACGCCGGCATGCCGAAGGACGCGGTGTTCGTTGCGACCTGCATCGTGGCCGCGCTCGCGTCATTGATCATGGGTCTCTACGCGAACTATCCGATCGCGCTCGCGCCGGGCATGGGGCTGAACGCATACTTCGCGTACACCGTCGTGAAAGGCATGGGCTTCACCTGGCAGGCCGCGCTCGGCGCGGTGTTCATTTCCGGCTGCCTGTTCCTGATCGTCACGCTGTTTCGCGTGCGTGAGGTGATCGTCAACGGCATTCCGCATTCGATACGCATTGCCATCACCGGCGGTATCGGCCTCTTTCTCGCGATCATTTCGCTGAAGTCGGCCGGCGTGGTGGTCGGCAGTCCGGCCACGCTCGTGACGCTCGGCGATCTGCACAACCCGCACGTGATTCTCGCGGTGATCGGCTTCTTCGCGATCGTGACGCTGGATCATCTGCGGGTGCGCGGCTCGATCCTGATCGGGATTGTCGGCGTGACGGTGTTGAGCTTTTTCTTCGGCGGCAATCAGTTCCACGGCATCGTCTCCGCGCCGCCGTCCATTTCGCCGACGCTGTTCCAGCTCGACATTCGCGGCGCGCTGTCGGGCGGCGTGCTGAACGTGATCCTCGTGTTCTTCCTCGTCGAGCTGTTCGATGCGACCGGCACGCTGATGGGCGTGGCCAATCGCGCCGGGCTGCTGGTGGAAGGCAAGATGCACCGCCTTAACCGCGCACTGCTTGCGGACAGCACTGCGATCCTGGCCGGCTCGATGCTGGGCACTTCGTCGACCACCGCGTACATCGAAAGCGCGTCGGGCGTGCAAGCCGGCGGACGTACGGGCGTGACGGCCATCACCGTGGCCGTGCTGTTCCTCGCGGCGCTCTTTTTCGCGCCGCTGGCGAGTGTGGTGCCCGGCTATGCGACGGCGCCGGCGTTGCTGTACGTGTCGTGCCTGATGCTGCGCGAAATGCTCGACCTGCCGTGGGACGACGCCACCGAAGTCGTGCCGGCCGCGCTCACCGCGCTGCTGATGCCCTTCACCTATTCGATCGCCAATGGCGTCGCGTTCGGCTTCATCTCGTATGCGGGCCTGAAGCTGTTGACCGGCCAGGCGCGCAAGGTGAAGCTGGTGGTATGGATCATCGCGGCGATTTTCCTGTTCCGCTATTTCTATCTCGGCAGCGAGTAGGCGCGGCGCGGACGCTCGTCGGCCAAACCCGGGTCTGGATCAACGACGGTTTTATTCGCGGTGCCCATTCCGGTCGGGCACCGTTTATCATCTGACGATTAATAAAACGATCGACCTGGACACGGGAGTCCCCTACATGTCTTACAGCCGCACCTCGGACCGCTATACGGCGCCCGCCATTTTCTTTCACTGGGCCATGTTTCTGCTGATCGCGCTGGCTTATCTGGCGATCGAGATTCGCGGGCCCAAGGGCAGCGACAGCCGCGCGTTCTGGAGCAGCGTGCATTTCTGGTGCGGCACGCTGGTGCTGGGGCTGGCCTGTTTGCGTCTGCTCTGGCGACTGTGGGCCGGCGCGCCCGCCGAAGTCGACAGCAACCGGCTGCTCGCCTTTCTGGCGCGGGCCGCGCATCTCGCCTTGTACATTTTCATCTTCGTCCAGCCGCTGCTCGGCATCCTGATGATCAACACCGGCGGACATCCGGTCACGCTGGCGTGGGTCAACGTCGATTACACGCTGGTCGGCGCCGATCCCGTCGCGCGGCCATTGCTCAAGACCGTGCATGAGTGGCTCGGCAATGCGTTCTACTGGGTGATCGGCTTGCACGCGCTGGCCGCAATCGCGCATCACGTGGTGTTGAAAGATCGGACGCTGCGGCGGATGATTTGAGCGCACTCGCGCGCAAGTTGCGACGCCGGCGGCACGGCTGGCCGCGGACGGTCTGAATGATCGATGCCGCGCGTGGGTTTCCTCGCCTTCTGCTTCTTGCGCGGCTTTCCTGCTTGCGGCGTTGACCGACAGGACGTCGGAAACGCCTTCAGTCAATTACGCCAATTGGCTTCGTAGAAGCGCACATAGCCGCTTCTCAGCACGAGACATTGCGCTCTCGTTTCCGATATCAGGCGTCGCGTGGCCGCTTCGATCCTGGCGCGGTGCGCGTCGAACGCGCCGACCATGTCTTCCAGACGCGGCGATGCGGCGCCGTAGTGGTCTTCCAGTGCCTCCGCCGTGATCATGCATTCCACCCTCTGCCCATCGACCATCGCCGGGAACGCCAAGGTGAGTTCGCGACCTGAATATTCAGGAGTTTCATTCGGGAATAGGATCTGCATGGGTGTTCACCTGGAAGGTAGGTGCTGCGCATGGTGTAGCCTGGTAGTGCGCAAGCCGGTTGCGTCTGATCGCGTCGCTAGCCCACAACCTCCTTGTCCAATGCTGACGACGCGGGCTCGTCACCTGATTGCGGCGGCGGAATAGTTCGCGGCCCGCGGAGGTGATTTGATTCACTTTAGACGAGTTCGGCCACGGCGCAAGTTTTCCTTTTTGTTTGCCTGATTTTGGTGCCCCGCGCGTTTTTTTGAGGCATGCGGCGCCGCATGGCCTCCGTTTTTTCCCTGCCGTGCGCCGCGCGATTCGTCCTGTAATATCGGTGTTCGGCCGTGGGCGCGCATGTTGCGCTGCGGCATCGAGCGGAGGGCAACGTACCCGCCGTGTCCGTTTCACCGGAGACATGCCTTGACCCAACGTTCCGCCACGCCGCCCACTGTGGGTCGGCCCGATGTCATCGCGCAAGCTCACGCCCGCTCGCTCGAAATCGGCCTGCGCGCGTCGGAGACGCCTGACTTTCATCCGCTGCCCCGGCCTGCGCTGCGTGAGCTCGTCGATCGCAATCAATCGCTGTTCACGCATGCGCTTCCCGTCATGGAGACGCTGCATGCGCAGATCGTCGATACGCAAAGCATGGTGCTGCTCACCGACAATCACGGCGTGATCCTGCACAGTCTCGGCGACAGCGACTTCGTCGAAAAGGCCAATCGCGTCGCGCTGTGTACGGGCGTGTCGTGGGCCGAAGCGGATCGCGGCACCAATGCGATCGGCACCGCGCTCGTCGATGGCCAGCCGACCGTCGTGCACGCGGGCGAACACTTCCTGCACGCCAACCGGATTCTCACGTGCTCGTGCGCGCCGATTGCCGATCCGTTCGGGCGCACTATCGGCGCGCTCGACGTGAGCGGCGACACGCGCGGCTTTCATAAGCACACGCTCGCGCTGGTGAGGATGTCGGCGCAGATGATCGAAAATCATCTGTTCTCCAATCAATTCGTCGACGCGATTCGCGTGCACTTTCACGCGCGCGCGGAATTCATCGGCACCCTGTTCGAAGGGCTCGCGGCGTTCGCGCCGGACGGCACGTTTCTGTCGGCCAATCGCAGCGCGCTGTTTCAATTCGGGCAGCCGCTCGCCGAGCTGCAACGGCAACCGTTCGATGCGCTGTTCGGCGTGGCCTTCGCGAGGCTGTTGCAGCAGATCGCGCGCGCACCCGGCGAGAGCATTCTGTTGACGCTGCCGAGCGGCGTGCGCGTGGTGGCGCGCGGCGAATATACGCTGCCACGCTACGTCGGGCCGACGGAAAGCCTCGCCGGCACTTCGCGCGCGCCATTGTCCGGCGAGGCGCGTCATGCGCCGCGCTGCATCGATCCCACGCCGCTAGCCACGCTGGAAACGCTCGACACCGGCGACGCGCAAATCGCCGCGATTCTGCGGCGTGTCGCCAAACTGCGGGGCCGCGATATTCCGATCCTCGTGCTCGGCAAGACCGGCACCGGCAAGGAGTGGCTGGCGCGCGCCATCCATCACGATTCGCCGCGCCGGGCCGCGCCGTTTATCGCCCTGAATTGCGCGTCGTTGCCGGATACGCTGATCGAGGCGGAGTTGTTCGGCTACGAAGACGGCGCGTTCACCGGCGCGAAGAAACGCGGCAGCATCGGCAAGATCGTGCAGGCCGACGGCGGCACTCTGTTCCTCGATGAAATCGGCGACATGCCGCTCGCCCAGCAAGTGCGTCTGATGCGCGTGCTGCAGGAGCGCAACGTCGTGCCGCTCGGCGGAACCCGGGCGATTCCGGTGGATTTGCGCATCGTCTGCGCGACCCACCGCAACCTGCGCGCGATGATCGAAGCCGGCACGTTCCGCGAAGACCTGTACTACCGGATCAATGGACTCGTCCTGACCTTGCCGACGCTGCGCGAGCGCACGGATCTTCGTGTGCTCGTCACGCGCATACTGGAATTGCAAGCCGACGGCGAACGGCTGCCGCGGCGCGTCTCCGCCGAAGTACTCGAACGATTCGCGCAATGCCGCTGGCCGGGCAATCTGCGGCAACTGGCCAACGTGTTGCGCACCGCGAGCATCATGGCCGAAGGCGCGGAACAGATCGAACTCGACGATTTGCCCGAGGATTTTTTGCAGGATTGCGTCGACATCGCGGCTGAGCCACGCGTGCAATCACTGGCAGCGCTTGCGGGCTCAGAATCCTGCGATGAGGTCCGCGCCGCGGCGCAAGCACAGGGGCGGCCGCCGTCCAGCAAGATGGAGGCATGGCAGGCCACGCTGATCGCGCAAACGCTCGAACGGCTCGACGGCAATGTGTCGGCGGCGGCACGCGAGCTGGGATTGGCGCGCAATACGGTGTACCGCTATTTGCGACGCAACGGCACGACTCATTGAAGATGCAACGTGTAAAGTGTGGCGCAATCCGTCACAGATTCACACGATGTCCGACTCTACCCGCCCGCCTCTCGTTCGCGTCGAGCCGCTCGGCCACACCTTCGAAGCGCCCGATTCGCTCACGATTCTCGAAGCCGCCGGCTTTGCGAATCTGCGCTTGCCGCGCTCGTGCCGAAATGGGACGTGCCGCACGTGTCTGTGCAAAATGACTGCGGGACGCGTGCGCTACACGATCGAATGGCCCGGGCTCAGCCGGGAAGAAAAACAGGAAGGCTATATTCTGCCGTGCGTAGCGATTGCGGAATCCGATGTGGTGATCGAAGCGCCGGATGCGGTCGAATTGCCGCCGCTCAAGTGAAGCGCGGCGCGCATCGCCGGCCTTAACGCCCGTTACCCATCGCCCGGGCGATTTTCTTGTCGGTGTTGTACTGGCTCAGCGCGTACACCGACCAGATCGCGGCCGGAATCCAGCCGATCAGCGTGATCTGCAGGATCAGGCAGATGATGCCCGCGAACGGGCGGCCGATCGTGAAGAACTGGAACCACGGCAGAATGATGGCAAGCAATAGCCGCATGCAGATTTCCCTTTGTTGATAATGGCTAGTTGATCGGTGCGAAGCGCGGCACCTTGGCGCCGTCGACTTCGACCAGTTCGAAAAATACCGAGGCTGGACGCGTCCAGATCGTACCATCGCTGGCTTTGTAGACGATCATCGTGACCGTCGGATCCGGCTCGAGCGTGGCCTCGCAAACCAGTTCGTAAATCCCGCCTTTGTAGTGCCGGTAACGCACCATGCTTATCCTCCCTGAATTGACCAATCCCGGCGATTCAGCGACGGTTGAACCGTCAGCCGCCCTCTTTCATCTGCTTCAGAATCTTGTAGACGGTGGCGCGTCCCATCGTCAGCACGGCGGCCACGTAGTTCGCGGAACTGCGGCCGCGAAACGCGCCTTGTGCGTGCAGCGCCTCGACGATTTCCCGCTTGTGTTCGCGCGTGAGCGCATTGATGCCGATCTGGCGTTCGCGCAGCCACGTATGCAGGTATGTGTTGATGCGGTCCTGCCAGTCGTCGCGGAACAGTTCCTCCGCGGGCGCGTCCGTCAAATTGCCGCCCTTGATGAACAGATCGAGCGTGGAGCGCACATCTTCGAACACCGCGATATTGAAGTTGATGCACAGCATGCCGGCCGGCTTGCCGTCGTCGTCGAACAGGATGTTGCTCACGCAACGCATGCGCCGGCCGTCCCAGTTGAGCTTCTCGTACGGTCCGATGGTCTGGCCGCGCGCCGCGTAATGGACTTCGTCCAGCACCGACGGTCCGCCGACTTCGAGCTTCGACAGGTTGTTCACGAGGTACGCGATGGTCTGATCGCGCAGGTCGTGAATCACCACTTCGGCGCACGGATAGAAAAGCGCCGCGATGCCGTCGGCGATGGGAGCGTAGCGCTCGAGCAGCAGGTCTTTCACAGGAGACACGTTTGGGTTGCGCATGGGGTCGCAGTGTTCGAAGGATGCGGCAACTCGCCATTGTAGCCACCCGGCCCGGCCACGGCGACCGTGGCGCCAGCCACGCCGTCAAAAAAAGCAAACGCTGACGCCCTTCGTCACGCGGCGATTTTTGTCCGCTTGGCGAGCCATTTTTTTTCGTGCGATAAAAGACCCATCTATTTGACGGAGCAACAGATGGCCACGCTTGAAGCGTTTCGCGCCGTGCTCGATGACGAAGGCACGCCGGAAATCATCCGCAATCACATCATCGATTCGCTGCAATACACGCTGCGCAATCACGGACAGATCTTCACGTCGAAGGAAGTCGAATGGCTGGCCGGCTGGGACGACGCCCGCATTCCGCTGGCGGCGTCGCGCGAGTTGCAAAAGCGCGTGAGCGAAACTTCCCGCTGAAACGCGAGTCTGTTGATCGTCCAGCGCCCACGCCGTCACGGCGCAACCCCTCACCCGGCGTGCCGCTCATGCCCCGGCACGCCGTTCGCGACGATCGCGTCGCTCGCAAAGCCCCGCCGGCCGGGCGGTTTGTCCCTGCGTGGAACTTTTTGCTATCCAATTAGCCCTATTTAGTGCATCATATTGGAATAGCTGTATCCCGCATTCGCCGCATTCGCATTACCAGGCAACAACCGGCTTGATCAGGCAACACCGGGCAGTCTAAAACCGGCGTCTGCGCACCACCCCCGACTGTTCGACCGCCTGTCGGCGATCCCGTCACCCCGGCAATGCGTCGCATGCATTCGCCGTCGCGAGTTGTGCAGCTGAGTGTTCAGCTTTACGCGCCCGATGTCCGCGCGACATCAGCGTGTTTCTTCTCCATCGAATCCGCGATTTTGCGCGGCCGCGCTCAAGCCCTTGCGATCGGGCCTGTGCCAACCTTTTTCCATGGCGGCGCGCCCCAAGGTGCTGCGCTGCCCGGCCTGTCGTGCCGCGCGTAACACGCGTGACACGCCGGCCACGTATTACAGGACACGTGCTTCATGAATTCAGTTGTCAAGACGTACAAGGGTTATGAAATTCACCCGCTCGTCTATCCGCGCCGCCCGGCGGACGGTCAGACGAGCCGCAATCCGGACGCCGGCTACGACGCGTCGGTGCGCATCTGCCGCGTGGGCGCCAATCCGGCCGCCGACGGGCGTGTGTTCCGTCTGCAGTACCTGTTTCCGTTCGACGGCACGGGCAAGGCGCGCATTGCGTGCATGGCCCACGCCGAGCAATTGATCGACGGCCGTGTAGACGGCCAGTCCGTCGCCGATCTTTGAGCGGTACTATCAGCGCATAGGCTGATGCCGCAGGACGGCGGGCTCGAAAAGCCCGCTTTTGCCCCCATCTGATGTTGTGCTGCCCGGCGTGGGCGACCAACACCCCTTATCCCATCGACCAGGAGTTATGCATGGCGAAAGAAGAACTGCTTGAACTTGACGGTATCGTCGACGAAGTACTTCCGGACAGCCGTTACCGCGTGACGCTCGACAACGGCGTCGTGGTTGGCGCTTACGCGTCCGGACGCATGCGCAAGAACCACATCCGTATTCTCGCGGGCGACCGCGTGACGCTGGAACTGTCGGTCTACGATCTGACCAAAGGCCGGATCAATTTCCGTCACAAAGACGAGCGCGCCACCGGTGGCGGCGGTGCTCGCAACACGCAATTCCGTCGCCGTTAAGGCTGGCGGCACGCTGACCGCGCCGCGCACGGTCCTGGCGTGATCCATTGCGATTAAGTTGTACGCGAAGCCATTCGCGCGCCTTCTCCGGCTTGACTCGTTGACTCGAGCCTGAGCGGCGCGCTGCGGCATCGCTTCGTTGCAGCCTGGTTTTGCCCGATTCGGTTTAGCGCCTGGCCCTTTCTGTTGCCAGCGTGCGTTTCGAACGCCTTCCTCGCTTCCTGCATACACGCGCTTAAAGCCCGAACACCGTCCCGAGATCCTCGCCAACGGCGCTTTTGCGCACCTGCTCGACTACCCGCTCCTCCAATTCCGCCAGGTGCTCGCGCATAGCCGACAGTGCCACGTCGAGATCGCCCGCATCGAGGGCGTCGATGATTTGCGTGTGTTCGTCCGCGGAGCAGGTCGAACCCTTCGACGGGTCGAACAGCGCTTTGTACAGTTCCGTCTTGGCGACCAGTTGCCCGACCAGCCCGAACAACTCCGTGCCGCCCGCCAACTCCGTCAGCAGCACGTGGAACTGGCCGGCAAGACGCACGGACTCTTCGACGGCGCCCGCGCTCAACGCCTTCTCTTCGCTGCGCACATGCGCGCGCAAGCGCCGCTTGTGCTGCGCGCTCAACGCCCCGCACAAAGCCGCGACGATGCCCGCCTCGACGATCTGCCGCGCGCGATACACCTGGCGAATGTCCTCTTCCGACGGCGACGGCACGAACGCACCGCGATTCGCCTCCAGCACGAGCTTGCCCTCGAAGCCCAGCCGCGCCAGCACCTTGCGCAGCGCGCCGCGCGTGCAGCCGAACGCGGCAGCAAGATCGCGTTCGACGAGTTGCGCGCCCGGCCGCAGGCGCCCCTGCAACAACGCGGCGGTAATGGACGCGTAAATACGCTCTTCGACGCTGATCGAATCGTCGTCGCGTGCAACTCGAATGGGCGTTTCCGTGTCGGCAGACGACGGACGCCGGGGACGTGGAGCCATGAATTATGTAATCGGGAATGGAGAGATATCGGCTGGCATTCTAGCGGCGGCGGGCAGCCTGCGCCATCATCCACGGTTCGGGCGAGCAGATGCCCGTGTCGTGCTTGCGTTGAATCTTCTCCGCGCGAAGACGGTCGATGGACATCGCGAGTTTTCAACGTGAACGCCGAAGAGCCGCGGCGATGCTGCTGCGGCGGCACTTCGTGGTTTAAGTTGAAGAGATGCAGGCTTCCGGCTTTGCGGCAGACGTTCTACACGACGTGGGATCGTAGGGGCGTCGACCGTGCCGATGTGAAGACGCCTCAAACACGGCCGAAAGTCGCGCGCTTCTATTGTCCCGTGTTGAGCACAACCCTGAACCGTGCGGCGCCGCTCATCATCCGGTCGTAGGCCTCGGCAGCTTTCGTTAGCGGGAATTCTTCGATCATCGGTTTGATGCCCGATAGCGCGCTGAAGGCGAGCGTGTCCTGAGAATCCGCCGACGTGCCCGACGGCCAGCCTTGCACCGAATTTCGCCCCATGATGAACTGCGCGATCGGCACCTCGACGGGCTCTTCGGAGAGTCCGACCATGATCAGCTTGCCGTTCAATCCGAGACCGCCCACTACGGCGCTCATCGCTTTACCGCTGGTGACCGTGGCAAGAATCACGCGAGCGCCGCCCAAAGCCTGCAACGCCTCTGCGACGTTCACCGCCGTGCTGTCGATGTAGTGATGGGCGCCAAGCTCTTTCGCCAGACTGGCCTTGTCCTGCCCACGCGCGATGGCTACCGTGACAAATCCCATCTTTCGCGCGAACTGCACGCCGAGATGGCCAAGTCCGCCAATGCCCAGAACGGCGACCACGTCCCCGGCACGCGCGCCGCTGTTGCGCAGCGCGTTGAATGTCGTGATGCCCGCGCACAGAAGAGGGGCGGCATCGACATCGGAAAGATCATCCGGAATGCGCGCCAGTGCTTCGACCGGGGCCACCATGAACTCGGCATAGCCGCCGTCGTAGCTGATGCCGGGTACGAGTGCGCGCTGACACAGAACAAAATCGCCTCGACGGCAATGCTCGCACCGTCCGCAATGTCCGCCGTGCCAGCCGACGCCGACTCGCTGCCCCGCCTGCCATCCTTCAACGCCCGCGCCGACCTTGTCGATGACGCCTGCGATCTCGTGCCCGGGCACCCGCGGATATTCCAGGCCCGGCCACTGCCCTTCTTTCGTCAACGCGTCACTGTGGCAGATACCGCACGCCTGGATCTTGATGAGCACCTGTCCGGCACCGGGTTCCGGCACGTCCCGTTCAACGACCTCCAGGGGTCCGCCGGCCTTTGCCACCTGCACTGCCTTCATCGTCCGCATCGCTTTCCTCCTTGTGAAAGAGACGAACGCGAGTCGACCGAACCCGGTTCGCAAATTTGCCGCCGACGTCACCCTCCGGTCGAGCGCTCAGCTTACGCCATATTTTCGGCGGCGCGCCACGGCCTTGCCAATCTGGCGATGAGCGTTGACTCTGTTTCGCACGGGTCTTGCAAGCGGGATCATGGTGGCCGATGGAGCATGAGGCATGGCGTATGGTCACCGTTGGAGAAAGCCGCTTTCCAGGTCCGCGAACCGCGTCGAGTTCCAGGCTGTGGCCGTGGGGACGAGCATTCGACCGGATCACCGAGCGCGTCATGGAAGCGATGACCTCAGCCCCCGGCCCTCTTCGCGCTGTGGCCATACTTTTTTAGCGCCTCGATAACTCGCTCGCAATGGTCACCCTGCACTTCGATCACGCCATCCTTGACCGTTCCACCAGAACCGCAGGCCGTGCGCAACTGCTTGCCTAGCAACGCCAAGGCAAGAGGATCGAGCGCCAGCCCTTTAACGAGCGTCACGCTTTTCCCGCCCCGGCCCTTGGTCTCGCGACTCACTCGCACCACACCATCACCTACCGCTCGTGCCTTGGCGAGCGTCTTGCAGACACATTGCGCGAGCACCTGGCTGCATTCGGGACACATCCGTCCGCCATCGGTGGAATAAACAAGGCCGCCTTTTGAACTACTCTTCATGATTGGCTTACTCAAAGACACTTAAGTCGGAAATCACGACGAGTTTAGCAGGGGCTCCTGTACCGCCTCTCAATGTTTAACGCGCCGCAGCTCGCCACGCGGCGACGATTTCTCGTGTCCTGCCTTCTCCCGGAATCTCTACGGTGATTACACCGATGCAGTAGAGATAGCCGCGAATTCACTGATAGCCGTCCTTGCCACCCGCTTCAATGACAAGCGCGCCCGGTTCGGTTTACTGGGCCACGGGCATCGCGAATTCCGCACCTTTGGCGATGCTGTCGGGCCAGCGCTGCATGACGCTCTTGTAGTGCGTGTAAAAGCGCACGGCTTCCTCGCCGTACGCGTGATGATCGCCGAACAACGATCGCTTCCAGCCCCCGAACGAATGCCACGCCGGCGGCACCGGACTCGGCACGTTGATGCCCACCATGCCGATGTGAATCTGCCGGGAGAATGCGCGCGCCGCGCCGCCATCGGAAGTAAAGAGCGATACGCAGTTTCCCAGTTCGTGCGCATTGACGAGTGCTATCGCACTCGCGAGATCCGGCACGCGGACAACCGACAGGACCGGCCCGAAAATCTCTTCCCGATAGATGCTCATCTCAGGCCTCACGTCGTCAAAGAGCGAACCGCCGAGAAAGAAACCCTCTTCGTGGCCGGGCACGCGATGGCCGCGGCCATCGACGACGAGCCTGGCACCTGCCGCGACGCCCGCATTGATATAGCCCAGCACCTTGGCGCGATGCGCGGCGCTGATGAGCGGCCCCATGTCCAGATCGGGCTCCATGCCGCCGCCGATCCTGAGCGAGCGCACGCGCGGCGCGAGACGCTCGATCAGCTCGTCGCCGATACGCCCCACCGCCACCGCGACCGAGGTCGCCATGCAGCGCTCGCCGGCCGAGCCATACGACGACGCGATCAGCGCATCGACCGCCTGATCGAGATCGGCGTCGGGCATGACGACCAGATGGTTTTTCGCACTGCCCAACGCCTGCACGCGCTTGCCGCGCTTTGCACTTTCGCTGTAGATGTATTCAGCGACCGGAGTCGAGCCGACGACCGATATCGCGGCCACATCGGGGTGCTCGATCAGCGCATCGACGACCGACTTGTCGCCATGCACGACATTGAACACGCCTTTGGGAAAGCCCGCCTCGATGAACAGCTCGGCGAGCCGGATCGATGCCGACGGCGTGCGCTCCGAGGGCTTGAGCACGAACGTGTTGCCGCACGCGGCTGCCATCACGAACATCCAGCACGGCACTACCATCGGGAAATTGAACGGCGTGACGCCCGCGGCCACGCCGAGCGGCTGACGTAGATTCCAGTTGTCGATGCCGCCGCTGATCTGATCGGTGAAATCGGTCTTGAGCAGGTTCGGAATGCCACACGCGAATTCGACGATTTCGATACCGCGCACCACCTCGCCCTTCGCGTCCGAAAACAGCTTGCCGTGGTCGCGCGTAATGAGTTCGGCGAGTTCGTCCGAATGCGCCTCGAGCAGTTCCTTGAACTTGAACATCAAACGGGCGCGCTTGAGCGGCGCCGTTTCGCTCCAGGCCGGGAATGCGGCTTTCGCGGCGGCGACGGCGGCGGCGACTTCAGCTGCGTTTGCGACCGGCACGCGGGCCGCCACCCGGCCTTGCGCCGGATCGAATACGTCGTTGAACCGCCCGCTCGCGCCAGCGGCGCGTCGGCCGTCGATGAAATGACTCAGCTCGCGCACAGCGCCTTGATTTGCTTCGCTCATGTGTACTCCTATGGCGGGATGCGGGCGCTGCGCGCGCCACGCCTCCTCATGTCTTCGAACATGGGTCGTTCGGCTTCACTGTCGATCGGGCCGACGGCTCCGATAGAGGCCAATGTAGGCGCATTGATTCGGATTTCGAACACCCGCGTCCGACAAACAGTCTTGCGCAGCAGGAACAAATCGAAAAATGGTTAACCATTTTTTGTTATTATGGTTGACCAAAACCGAGCCTTCGCACGGTTTTTCACACCGCTCATCCCTCGCCACAGGACCATTGTGAATTCGCCTTCCAGCGCCAGCCCGCCCCGTACTCCCGCTCACCACGCCGCCACGGCGCTGAAGTGGCGGGACGTCGTGTGGCTGGCTGCGATCGTCGCGATCGGCATCAATCTGCGCCCGCTGCTCACGTCGATCAGCCCTTTGATGACGACGATCCGCGACGCAACCGGCCTCAGTTTCTACGGCGCGTCGTTGCTGACCAGCCTGCCGGTCGTCGCGATGGGCATCGGCGCATTCGGCGCGGGCGCGCTGACCCGCACGATCGGCGAAACACGCGGTGTCGTGCTCGGCTTGCTAGCGATCGCGCTGGCCTGCGCGGCACGGTGGACGGCGTCGAGCGGCACGGCACTGCTCGCCACCGCGTTGCTCGCGGGCGTGGGCGTCGCGGCGATCCAGGCGCTGCTGCCCGCCGTGATGAAGCAGCGCTTTCATGCGCGCGTGCCGCTTGCGATGGGCGTGTTCTCAGCGTCCATCATGGGCGGCGGCGGGTTGGGCGCGAGTTTGAGTCCGTGGGTGAGCCGCGCGACGCAGTCGTGGCATGCGGGGCTCGCGGTGTGGGCGATTCCGGCTTGCGTCGCGCTGGTCTGCTGGTGGGCATTGAACCGGCAGGCTTCTGCCAGCGGCGCCACGGCGAAGGTTGCTCCCGTCAACGGCGTTACCCTTTCGCTTTGGCGCACGCGGCGCGCGTGGACGCTCGGGCTCTACTTCGGCATCGTCAACGGCGGCTATACGAGTCTCGTTGCATGGTTGCCGGCGTTTTATCAGCAGCGGGGCGTGAGCGTCGCGGCAAGCGGTTCGCTGCTGGCGGGCATGACGGTGTTCCAGGCCACCGCCGCCCTATTGCTGCCGCTCGCCGCGGCGTCGTTCCGGGATCGGCGGCCGTGGCTCACGCTCGGCCTCGCGGCGCAACTGTTCGGATTGCTTGGCTTGATCGTCTGGCCCGACGCGGCGCCCTTGCTATGGGTCGGCGTGGCAGGCGCGGGACTCGGCGGCACTTTTTCGTTGACGCTCGTGACCGCCATGGATCATTCGGCCGACCATCGCGTAGCCGGCAAGCTCGTCGCGTTCACCCAAGGCGTCGGCTTCATCGTGGCGGCTATCGCACCGATCGTGGCCGGCCTCGTGCGCGGCTGGAGCGGAAGCTTCGGTGTCGCGTGGATCATGCTGGCCGGCTGCGTCGTCGCAATGATCGCGGTGAGTTTTCTGTTCTCGCCCCGCAGTTATAGCGAATGGCGTCGATGAAGTAAGCGGCGCAGCCGTGCGCCGCTTCGGTGCATCGGCCTTGCGTGCCCCGCGCAGGTGCAGCCGCGGCGGCCCATGCAGCCGCCAAGTCCGTGATTGCTTTCGCTTCACCTTCGGGCGTATCGCCTGGCATAGCCGTTGCTTAATACGAGGCTAGCCGTCGATAAAGCCCCACTCCATGCTGCGCGTTCTCCTCGTAACCGACACCGATAAGCCCATCGGCGACCTTCGCGACGCCCTTGCCCGCCTCGGCTACGAGATGCTGGCAGGCACCGCCACGCCGCAAGCGCTGCATCGCGTGGTGCAGTGCGAGCGGCCGGATGTCATCATCATCGATACGGAATCGCCGTCGCGCGATACGCTCGAACAACTCGCCGTGATGAACGCCACCGCGCCGCGTCCGGTGCTGATGTTCAGCCACGACGCCAACCAGCAGTTGATTCGCGACGCCGTCGGCGCGGGCGTCACGGCCTATCTCGTCGAAGGTCTCGCGACCGAGCGCCTCGCGCCGATCCTCGAAGTCGCGCTCGCGCGTTTCGCGCAGGAATCGCAGTTGCGCGAACGTCTCGCGCAAGTCGAGAACGAACTCGCCGAGCGCAAGCTGATCGATCGCGCCAAGCGCATCCTGATGGATCAGCAGAAAATCACCGAACACGCCGCCTACGCCAACCTGCGCAAACGCGCGATGAACCAGGGCGTCAAACTCGCCGAGGTCGCGCGCGCCATCATCGCGGCGGCTGACTCGCTCAAATGAAGCGCCGTCCATGAACTCTCCTACTTCACTCGCCAGAACGTCCACATCGGGGCAACTCGAGAAGACCCATTTGCGGCTCGGCTTCGTGGCGCTTTCGGACGCCGCACCGCTCGTCGCCGCCAAGCTGCTCGAATTCGGCCATGCGCACGGCCTGACGCTGGAGCTGTCGCGTCAGCCGTCATGGGCCGCCGTGCGCGACAAACTGCTGTCGGGCGATCTGGATGCGGCCCACGCGCTCTACGGACTCGTCTACGGCGTGCAACTGGGCCTGGGCGGACCGCAAACGGATATGGCCGTGCTGATGGTGCTCAACCGCAATGGCCAGGCCATCACGCTGTCGAACCGGCTCGCCGATGCGCTCGCCGAACACGGCACACTACCCAAGGCACTCGCGACGCTCGGCCGCAAGCCGGTCTTCGCGCAAACTTTCCCGACCGGCACGCATGCGATGTGGCTGTACTACTGGCTCGCGTCGCAAGGCGTGGATCCGCTGCGCGAGATCGAGAGCGTGGCGATTCCCCCGCCGCAAATGGTCGCGGCGCTCGCCGAAGACAAACTCGACGGCCTGTGTGTCGGCGAGCCCTGGAACGCGCAGGCGGAAGCGCAAGGTGTCGGCAGAACGATCGCTTATACGAGCGACGTGTGGCCGGATCATCCCGACAAAGTGCTGGCGTGCCGGCGCGATTTTGTCGGCGCGAATCCGAATGCAGCACGCGCACTCGTGCAGACCATGCTCGAAGCGTGCCGCTGGCTCGACGGCGCGGGACATCGCGAGGAAATCGCGCATTGGCTTGCGCGGCCCGAGTATGTCTGCATCGATGAAACATTGATCGCCGCGCGCCTGGACGACGAAATTGCCGCTTCCGCACCTGGCGGTCTGCCCATGCGCTTCTTCGACAACGGCGCGGTCAATTATCCGCAAGCGTTCGAAGGCGCGTGGTTTCTCACGCAGTTCGAACGCTGGGGCATGATCGAAGCGCGTGCGGATTACGCGGACATTGCCGCGCGGATCAACCAGACGCAGTTGTATCGCGAGGCGGCCACCGCAGTGAACGTGGCGGTGCCGGAAGAACGCGCTTCAAAGGTATTGATCGATGGCGAAACGTGGAGCGACGGCACGTCACCCACCGCTTACGCACAGCGCTTTCCGATCCGCCGCTGAGTTGCTGGGTTGCTCGCCAACGTCACACCGCTTTCAACGGCGGAAACAACACGCTGACGACCAACCCGCCACCTTGCGCGTCGGTGAGCGCGACCTGCGCGCCGTGCACGCGCGCGATCTCCCGCACGATCGATAAACCCAGGCCGCTACCCTCGACCGCCTGCGTCGCTTCGCTGCGATAGAAACGTTCGAACACCGCGTCGCGTTCGCCGGCGGCAATGCCCGGCCCGTTGTCGATCACCTGCAGCAACGCTTGTTCTCCTTCGCGCGCAACCCGCACGGTAATCACCGCGCCATCGCCGGAATAACGGATGGCGTTGTCGATCAGATTGCCGACCAGTTCCGCAAGCAGATCGATCTGGCCCGTCACGTCGACACGCACGTCCTGTTCGAAACCGAGATCGATGCCGCGCGAGCGCGCCACCGGCGACCAGTCGAGCGTGACGCTGCGCGCCACCTTATGCAGCGGCACCGACGCATGCTTGACCGTGTTGCCGCTGTCCGCGTCGAGCCGCGAGAGCGACAGCAACTGCTGCACGATGCGCACCGCCTGCTGCACGGCGCGATTCAGCCGCCGCAAATGCACCCCTTGCCGGCGATTGCCCCCCGTACTTTCCTCCACGACGTCGATATCGCGCAACGCCAGTTCGGACTCCGCCTGAATCACCGCAAGCGGCGTTTTCAACTGATGCGCGGCGTCGTTGAAAAACCGCCGGCGCGACGACTGCATCAACTGCGTGCGGCCGATGTACTGATTGATCGAATCGACCAGCGGCGCCACTTCGCTCGGCAGACCGACGGTGTCGAGCGGCGTCGGATCGTCCTCGGCGCGTGCGGCCACTTTCGCCGACAGGCGGTTCAACGGCCGCAAGCCGCGCGCCACGCCCAACCAGACGATGCCGAGCGCGAGCACCACCAACAATCCTTCCTGTTGCAGCGACCCGGTCAGAATCTCGCGCGCCAACGCTTGACGCTGCTCGATCGTTTCGCCGACTCTCACCAGCACCACACGCGTCTGCGCGCTCGGCACGTCGTGCACGGGCAGCCTGAGCATGGCGATGCGCAGCGGACGGCCGCGAAACACGTCGTTATAGAACCGCACGCTGTAGGGCTCGCCCGGCACTTTTCCGGGGTCCGGCAAGTCGGGATAGCCCGTCACCACGCGGCCACCTTCCTCGCGAATCTGATAGTAGATGTTGCCGCCGCCGTTCGATTCGAACATCTCCAGCGCGAGGTACGGCAGATCGACTTCGATCTCGCCGTCGCGCAAACGGATGCCGTCGCGGATCGAGCGCAGTGAAAATTCGAGCGCCCGGTCGAAGGCCGCGTGCGCCGCGTTCATCGCGCGCTGATAGGTGAGCCATGCGTCCAGGGCGAGCAGCAGAAGCAGCGGCAGCAACAACCACAGCGCGATCCGTACGCGCAGATTCGGCCGCGTCATGCGCTTTTTGCTTCCAGCAGATAGCCGAGCCCGCGCAGCGTCACGATGCCCACCGAACTGTGTTCGAGTTTCTTGCGCAGGCGGTGCACATAGATTTCGATGGCGTCCGCGTTCACCGATTCGTCGAGCCCGAAGATCTTCTCCGACAACGTGTCCTTGTTGATCGCGCGGCCATTGCGCAGGATCAGCACTTCGAGCACCGAACGCTCGCGCGGCGTCAGCGCGAGTGCTTCGCCGTCGAGCGTGAAGCCGCGATCCACACTGTCGTAAAGCAGCGTGCCGCATTGCGCATGCAACGGCTCCTGCCCATGACTGCGGCGCAAGAGCGCACGCGCGCGCGCTTCGAGTTCGGTGAGCGCGAATGGCTTGGCGAGGTAGTCGTCGGCGCCGAGATCGAGACCGCGCACGCGCTCTTCCACCGAACCGTGCGCGGTCAGCATCAGCACCGGCACTGCATTGCGGCGCGCCCGCAAACGGCGCAGCACTTCGAGGCCGCCGAGCTTCGGCAAGCCGATATCGAGAATCACCAGTGCGTAGTCCTGGGTGCGCAAAACATGGTCGGCGGACTCGCCGTCATGCATGCAGTCGACGGTGAGTTTCGCGCTGGTCAGCGCGTCGGTCAGCGAGCGGGAAAGGATCGGATTGTCTTCGACGAGGAGCACACGCATAGAACGGAATCCCAGGGAAATCCATGAGGTGAATTCGACCATTGTGACGCATTTCCTTCGAAAACTGAAAGCGTTCAGAAAGCCCCAGTCTCTTACCATTCGCCTACACAAAACCAACACGAAGTTTTCTGGAGGAAGACGTGCAAAACGCTTTGAAGGTTCTCGCAGCCGCTCTCGCATTTGCCGCACATTCAGCGTGGGCGGCCATTCCAGCCGGTTATCCGAGTGATTACCAGGCCACGGTCGACGGTGCAAAAAAGGAAGGCAAGCTGATCGTCTACTCGGTCACGGACACCGCACTGGTGCGCCCGCTCATCAAGGATTTTGAAAGCCTGTACGGCGTCAAGGTCGAGTACAACGACATGAACAGCACCGAGCTGTACAACCGCTACATCAGCGAAAACGCGGCGAGCAGCACCAGTGCCGACGTACTGTGGAGCTCGGCCATGGACCTGCAGGTCAAGCTCGTCAACGACGGCCTGATGGCCACTTACGAATCCCCCGAAGCGAAGCAGTTGCCGCACTGGGCGCAGTACCAGAAGCAGGCTTACGGCACCACCTACGAGCCGCTCGCGATCGTCTACAACAAACGCCTCGTGCCGGGCGGCGACGTGCCGCAAACCCGAGCCGATCTGATCAAATTGCTGCAAACCAAGCCCGATCAGTTCAAAGGCCGGGTCACCACTTACGACATCGAAAAGTCCGGCGTCGGTTTCAACTACCTGACCCAGGACGCACGCGTCAACCCGCAGGTCACGTGGGATCTGGTCAAGGCCATGGGCGCCACCGGCCCCAAGCTGCAATCGAGCACGGGCGCGATGATGGAGCGTATTTCTTCCGGTGAGAACCTGATCGGCTACAACATTCTCGGCTCGTACGCGCTGACCAAGGCGAAGAAAGATCCGTCGATCGGTTATGTCTATCCGAAGGACTACACGCTGGTCGTCAGCCGCCTCGTGACGATTTCGAAGAAAGCGCAAAGCCCGAACGCCGCGAAGCTGTGGGTGGACTATCTGCTCTCGCAACGCGGTCAGACGCTGCTGGCTAATCAGGCGAGCCTGTTCTCGATTCGCGCCGACGTGGAAGGCGAAACGTCGATGGCCGGCCTCACGAAGCAACTCGGTGATTCCCTCAAACCGATCCCGATCGGTGCGGGACTGCTGGTCTATCTCGACCAGTCGAAGCGCCTCGAATTCCTCAAGCAATGGCAACAGTCGATCAAGCGCTAGCCATGCGCGTTTGATACGCAAGCGGCCGCACTGCGACGCGGCCGCCGGCCCTTCCTTCCATACCTGTCGATATGCGGCCTGCGTGCCGCAGGGGGACCCTCATGCTTTCCACTAGCGCAACCGGACGCCGCGCCGCGCCGCCGCACGCGGCAGACGGCGGCTCCATCGGCGCGCTGCCGCACGGCGGACTGCAACCGTTCATGGGGCTGCTGCGCTGGCTCGTCGTCGCGGTGCTGACCGTGGCCGTGGCGCTGCCGCTCGGCTTCATCCTGTTGCAGAGCGTGCTGAGCGCGCCGTTCTTCGACGCGAAACGCACGCTCGGCCTCGCTGGCTTCGAATTCATTTTCAGCGACCCCGACTTCTGGTCCGCGCTGAAAAACTCTTTTGTCATCGCGGCCGGGATGCTGTTCATCTCGATTCCGCTCGGCGGCATTCTCGCGTTCCTGATGGTGCGCACCGACCTGCCGGGCCGCCGCTGGCTCGAGCCGCTGCTGCTCACGCCCGTGTTCGTCTCGCCGATGGTGCTCGCCTTCGGCTATGTGGTCGCGGCCGGCCCGGTCGGTTTTTACTCGGTGTGGTGGATGGAGTTGTTCGGCACCGCCGAAGCGCCGTGGACCGTCTACTCGGTGTTCGCCATCACGGTGATCGTCGGCCTCACGCATGTGCCGCACGTGTATCTGTATTCGTCGGCGGCGCTGCGCAATCTCGGCTCGGACGTCGAGGAAGCCGCGCGTGTCGCCGGCGCGCGGCCGTTTCGCGTCGCGCTCGACGTCAGCCTGCCGATGACATTGCCCGCGCTGCTGTTCGCCGGCGTGCTGGTGTTCTTTCTCGGCTTCGAAGTATTCGGCCTGCCGCTCGTGCTCGGCGACCCTGAAGGGCACCTCGTGCTGGCCACGTATCTCTACAAGCTCACCAACAAGCTGGGCGTGCCCTCGTATCACCTGATGGCCGCGGTCGCGATGTGCATCGTCGCGATCACGTTCCCGCTCGTGCTGCTGCAACGCCGGCTGCTGAAGAGCGCGAACCGTTTCGTCACGGTCAAGGGCAAGGCGGGACGTCAAACCGTGCTGCCGCTCGGCGCGTGGCGCTGGGTCGCGCTGGCGATCGTGGCGCTGTGGCTGCTGCTGACGGTGTTCGTGCCGCTCTCCGGCATCACGCTGCGTGCGTTCGTTACACACTGGGGACATGGCGTGCATCTCGCGGATACGCTCACGCTCGCCAACTTCACCGAACTGTTCGAGCAGAACAACCTGGTCCGCGCGATTCTCAACACGCTCGGCATCGGCGTATTCGGTGGCGCGCTGGCAGTGGGCTTCTATTCGCTGGTGGCGTTCGCCGGACACCGTCGCAACGACTGGGCCACGCGCCTGCTCGATTACCTCGTGCTGCTGCCGCGCGCGGTGCCGGGCCTGCTCGCCGGTCTCGCGTTCCTGTGGGTGTTCCTGTTCGTGCCCGGCCTCAAGGAACTGAAGAACTCCATGTGGAGCATCTGGATCGCGTACACCGTTGTGTGGCTCGCCTACGGCATGCGTCTGATTCAGAGCGCGCTGCTGCAAGTCGGGCCTGAGCTCGAAGAAGCAGGACGCAGCGTCGGCGCAACGCGCGCACGCGTCAGCCTCGATGTGACGCTGCCACTCGTGCGCTTCGGCCTGCTCGCTGCGTGGCTGCTGATTTTCATGATCTTCGAGCGCGAGTATTCGACCGCCGTCTATCTGCTCTCGCCCGGCACGGAAGTGATCGGCGCGCTGCTCGTCTCGCTGTGGGCCACCGGGTCGGTCGATCAGGTCGCCGCGCTTTCTGTCATCAACATCGCGATGGTCGGCGCCGGACTCGGCGTCGCGCTGCGCTTCGGAGTGAAATTGCATGGATAAGCTCTCGGTCGACAACCTCTTTCTCAGCTATGGCGACAACCCGATTCTCAAAGGTGTGTCGTTCGAACTGAATCCCGGCGAAGTGGTCTGCCTGCTGGGCGCGTCGGGCAGCGGCAAGACCACGCTGCTGCGCGCGGTGGCCGGTCTCGAACAGCCGTCGTCGGGCCGCATCGAACTGGACGGCAAGGCGTTTTTCGACGGCGCGGCGCATGTCGATCTGCCGGTCGAGCAGCGCTCGCTCGGGCTCGTGTTCCAGTCGTATGCGCTGTGGCCGCATCGCACGGTGGCCGAGAACGTCGGGTATGGATTGAAGCTGCGGCGCGTCACCGCTACCGAGCAGAAAAAACGCGTGCAGGCCGCGCTCGACCAACTCGGCCTCGGCCACCTCGCCGCGCGTTATCCGTATCAGCTTTCCGGCGGCCAGCAACAACGCGTGGCGATTGCGCGGGCGCTCGTCTACAACCCGCCGGTGATTCTGCTCGACGAACCGCTCTCCAATCTCGACGCCAAGCTGCGCGAAGAAGCGCGCGCCTGGCTGCGCGAGCTGATCGTGTCATTGGGCCTCTCGGCGTTGTGCGTGACGCACGACCAGACCGAGGCGATGGCGATGTCCGACCGCATCCTCTTGCTGCGCAACGGACGTATCGAACAGGAAGGCACGCCGGCCGAACTGTACGGCGCGCCCCGCTCGCTCTATACGGCCGAATTCATGGGCAGCAACAACCGCATCGAGGCGCGCGTGGCCGCGGTCGACGGCGAACGCGTGACGCTTGCCGGCGACGGCTGGCAACTGCAGGCGCAAGCACGCGAAGCGCTCACGGCCGGTCAACACGCGCAAGCCGTGATCCGCCTCGAGCGCGTGCAGGTCGCCGACGGTCCCGGCACCAACCGGCTCGAAGCCGAGCTCGTCACGTCGATGTATCTCGGCGACCGCTGGGAATACCTGTTCCATTGCGGCGACCTGCGGCTGCGCGCCTTCGGGCACGTGCCGCGCGCGGCCGGCCGTCACTGGATCGAATTCCCCGCCAACGACTGCTGGGCGTTCGCTCAGGCGAGTTGAAAGCGGCACGCCACGAACCGAAGCAAAAAAAAACCAACCACCGGAGACTATTGATGAAGTGGAGCATGAAGAAAGCGACCGTCGGCGTGACTTGCGCCGGGCTCGCCGGGTTTGCAGCGGGCACGCACGCGCAGTCGAGCGTGACCTTGTACGGCATCGTCGACGCGGGTGTCGAATACGTGAACCATGCAAGCAAGGACGGCGGCGCCACGCGCCTCGTCTCGGGCGGCAAGAACACGTCGCGCTGGGGTTTGCGCGGCGTCGAGGATCTCGGCGGCGGGCTGAAGGCGGTGTTCCAGCTGGAAAGCGGCATCAACATCGCCAACGGCCAGTTCGACGACGGCCCCGGCGCGATCTTCGACCGCCGCGCGACCATCGGCCTGAAAAACCGCTTTGGGCAAATCACGCTCGGCCGCAATTTCACGACCACCTACGATTACATGCTGCCGTTCGATCCGATGGGTTACGCGCCGAACTACTCGTGGGCGACGTCATCCACGGCGACGGGCGGCCGTAAAGACGGTCTGTTCTCGCGCTCGGCCAATGCGGTGCGTTACGACGGCACATTTTCCGGCTTCAAGTTCGGCGCAATGTACGGCTTCGGCAATGTGCCCGGCAGCATGAAGTCGAGTTCGAAGTACGACTTCGGTCTCGGCTACGAGAGCGGTCCATTCGCGGCGGTCGCGACCTTCGACCGGCAGAACGGCGCGAACGACAGCGTCACGCCCGCCGATACGACCAACTACATTCAGGGCATTCACGCGGGCTTGAGTTACGACTTCGGCGCCGTGAAGGCGATGGCGGGCTACCGGAACTACCGGCGCACGTTCCACACCAGCGCGCCTACGCTGCGCAGCGACATGTACTGGATCGGCGGTCAATACGAAGTGACGCCATTCATCTCGCTGTTCGCCGCGCTCTACCATCAGGACATCAAGGACGCGAGCGATGCCGATCCGACGTTGTTCTCGCTGCGCGCGCAGTACGCGCTGTCGAAACGCACGGTGCTGTATATGGCGGGAGGTTATGCGATGGCCAAGCACGGCAATGCAGTGAGTCTGTCGCGCGATTTGATTGGCGCGGCGGATACGCAAGCGGGTGTCACGGCGGGTATCCAGCATCGCTTTTGAAGTATTTCGCTCGCCGCGTCGCACGGCGACGAAGTGGGCACGCTCGATGAATTTTGCCACCTGTAAAGCAGATTTTTCTCGGATCAAATGGAGGTAATGTGAAACCGCAACTGATCCCACCGCGCCCACCGTGAACATGAGTCCACACGCAAGCGTGTGGACAGATACCGAAACCACGTGAGCAAGGTTAAAGAATGTCTTACGTAGCAAATATGGCTGAAGCAAATTCTCTTAAAGGACAACTTGTCGGCAACGGACAATGCGTGACGTTCGTCCATGCTGTTGTTTCCATTCCACCTTCCTCGTCGTGGCACCAGGGAGAAAAAGTAAGAACCGCGAATCTGATCAGACCAGGATCGGTTGTCGCAACATTCGACCCTAACGGCAGGTACGGAAACCACATTGACGGACGCAGCCATGCAGCCATTTATCTTGGCCGCAACGCAGCCGGTATTCAGGTTCTGGATCAGTGGAACGGACATGCGGCGCAGCCCGTCCACGAACGAACAATCCGCTTCAGAAACGGACACGGAGTGAAAGCCAACGACGGAGATCAATTCTATGTGGTGGAGTGAAAGCCTTTGTGTGGTGTTCTGGGCGGTAGCAAGCGGCGCCGCGGTGGCAGCACCGGTTGCTTGTCCGGCCAATGTGCTCGATTCCGGAGTCCGGCATGTCTTGAACAACGCGGCTTTGTACGATGGGCCGCCGGACCAGATGGTGAGCCTTGCACCGGTACCCGCTGGTCCTGTAGATCACTGGGATACCGATAAGATTGACCCCTATCTCGTCTGCAAATACAAGGGCACAGCCAGGACTGTTACGCTTCACGCGAAGAACGTGAGTATGTGTTCAGCAGGCATGAAGCCATTCAGGGCACATTGCAAGTAACAGACGGATGCCACCTTACGAGCTTGGGACAGCTTCCGAACTCGCAACAGCCAAAACAGCGCGATCCGGCCGACGAGGCAACACTCAATCGTGAGCACGATCGCGTTGTGGAACACGCTGTACATGAACGCGGTGCCGACCCGAATATCACATCACGCTCAACGGACCCAACCTCACGACGAAGATCGCGCCCGATCTTTAGCGTCGGCGAATTGCGTCAGTCAAGCTTTAAAAAACACGCGGCGCGTGGACCGCTGAATCGCCCTCACGCCGCGTGTTTCGCGCGTTGCCAAACACTTCAGCCGCGCAACGTCACGCGGTGAAGTGTTGCCGCTCAGAAATTGAAGTTATCGATATTGCTCGAATCAAACGTAGTCGGCGGTCCAAGAATGATTTCGCCTTGCGGCCCGATGGTGCGTTTGCCGAGCTTGCCGGCGTCGAACGACTCGCCTTCCTTACCGCTGATCGTGCCCGACGACAGCGCCGCCGCGGCATATGCGGCCAGGTAGCCGAGTTGACCCGGATCCCACAACTGGAACGCCTTCACGGTGCCGTTCTTCACGAACGCGCGCATCTGGTTCGGCGTGCCCAAGCCTGTCACCGCCACCTTGCCCTTGCTCGACGAGGTCGAGATATAACGCGCGGCGGCGGCAATGCCGACCGTGGTCGGCGCGACTATCGCCTTCAGGTTCGGATACGCCTGCAACAAGCCCTGCGTTTCGACGAACGACTTCTGGTCGTCGTCGTTACCGTAGGCGATTTTCACGAGCTTGATCTTCGCGTACTCCGGCTTCTTCAACTCCTCCTGCATCCACTTGATCCACGTGTTCTGATTGGTCGCGTTAGGCGTGGCCGACAGCACCGCGAACTCGCCCTCGCCGCCCATCAGTTTGGACACCAGTTGAATCTGGCCACGGCCGATGCCTTCAGCGTTCGCCTGGTTGACGAACAGTTGCCGGCCCTCGGGCGCCGTGTCCGAGTCGAAGGTCACGACCTTGATGCCTTGCGACATCGCCTTCTTCAGATACGGCACCACCGCATTGGCGTCGTTGGCGGCAATCACGATCGCGTCCTGGCGCTGTGTGATCAGCGTATTGATGTACTGCACTTGCGACGACGCACCTGCGTCCGACGGTCCCACCGCTTTGCCCACGCCGCCGAATTCCTTGATCGCGGCCATGCCGCCGTCGTCGGCGATCACTTCGTAGGGGTTGTTGATCTGCTTCGGCAAGAATGCGATTTTCAGCCCGCTTTTCAGGCCCGCGGCGGACGCGGCGCAACTGATCGCGATCAACGCGACGCACAGCGCCGCGGTGCCGGTGTGACGTAGAGGTTTGAACATAGAGTGTCTCCTGCCTTGTTGTTGGACGTCGTGTTGTCCGGGTTATCGGTTGTTGGACTTTCTCTTCGTAGACGCAGGCCTTGCTGAAAACGTTAGATGGAAGAAGCGGACTTCGCGATGAAACGCCGGTCGCGCGCCGCGCGCCAGCGGGCAACCAGATTCGGTATCAGCACCGACGCCAGCAGCAGCACACCGGTAACGATGGTGAGCGTTTCGCTGGACACGTCGTCGAGCGTCAGCGCGTTCTTCAGCACGCCGATGATCAGCAGCGACAGCAGCACGCCGATCATCGACCCGCGTCCGCCGAAAATACTCACGCCGCCGAACAGCACCGCCGCGATCACCGACAACTCGAAACCTTCGCCATTGTCGCCGCGCGCGCTGGTAAAGCGCAGCGTATAGACGATGCCCGCCAGCGCGCTCATGGCGCCGGACAGCACGAACAGACGCAAGCGGATCTTCGCCACTTCGATGCCGGAGAACGCCGCGGCGGTCGGATTCGCGCCGATCGCGTAGAGACTGCGGCCGAACGCCGTGGACTGCAGCAGCACGGTGAAGACGATCGCGCCGACGATCACGATGACAAACGGCAACGGTATGAAACTCCCGCCCAGCGTGTCCATGCCGAACGCCGTATAAGCGGGCGGGAAATCCGCCACCGCCTGGTCGCCGAGCAACACATAGGCGAGGCCGCGAAACAGCGCCAGCGTGCCGATCGTGACCGCGAGCGAAGGCAGATTGAGCTTGACGATCACGAGGCCGTTCAGCAACCCGGCCAACGCGCCGGCGGCCAGCACCAGCACGATCACGAGCGGCATCGGCAAGCCCATGTGCCACAGCACGCCCATCAACGCGCTGGATGCGCCGAGCACCGAAGCCACCGACAGATCGATTTCGGCGGCGACGATGATGAGCGTCATCGGCAGCGCCATCAAAGCGATCTCGGTCAGATCGGCTAGCACGTTGCTCAGATTCGCGCCGGTCAGAAACACCGGCGACAGCAAGCGTCCGAGCGCGAGCGAGAGAATCAGCACGATTACCAGCAGCACTTCCCATTGCAGCGGTGTTTCGCGTTTGCGCGTGAGCAGCGCGGAATCGGGTTTAGCCATGATCGCGTTTCCTCATCATGCGTTTGGCGACGGAGCGGGCCAGCAAGGTATCGGCGGTGATCGCGGCGACGATCAATGCGCCTTCAATGGCCTGCTCCCAGAACGGCGACACGTGCAGCACCACCAGCGCGATGCTGATCACGCCGAGCACTAGCGCGCCGAGCGTCGCGCCGAGAATCGTGCCGACGCCGCCGGTGATCGCGACGCTGCCCACCACCGCGGCGGCCACCACCTGCAATTCGATGCCCTTCGCAGTGCTGGCATCCACGGTGCCGAAGCGGGCCAGCCACAATGCGCCCGCAAAACCGGCAATCGCGCCGGACAGCAGAAACCCGGCCATCACGCGACGTTCGACATTCACGCCGGCCAGACGCGCCGCCTCCGGATTCGAGCCGATGGCGTAATGTTCGCGCCCGCCGCGAAACTGTTTCAGATAGACGGCGAGACCGATCAGCACGACGATCGCGATCAGCGCGAGTGTCGGGATGCCGAGGAACGTGCCGGTGGCAAGGCGCGAAAACGCATCGGGCAAGCTGGTGGCGTTGATCTGTCCGCCGTGCACCCACGCGTAGTCCGCACCGCGAAAGATGTACAGCGTGGACAGCGTCGCGACGAGCGACGGCACGCGCCCTACCGCGACCAGCAGCGCGTTGATGGTGCCCGCCACGAGACCGATGGCTAGCCCCGCTCCCAACGCGACGATCACCGGCATATGCGGAAACGCGACATACAGACTGCCGACCGCATATGCGCTGACGCCGACCGTCGATCCGACCGAGAGATCGATATGCCGCATCAGGATCACCACGGTCATGCCGGCTGTCAGCAAGCTGATAATCGACACATTCAGCAGCACGTCGCGCAGGTTCTGCAGATTCAGAAACTGCGGCTTCGCGAGCCCGGTGCCCACGATCAACAGAACCAGCACGACGAAGAGCGTCGTCTCGCGGCTCTTCGCGATGCTCGCGGCGAAACCGCCCGGCGAACTGACCGCGCGCTTCGGGACCGGCGCCTGCACCGGTGCGGGATGAGTGGAAGAATGGCGCATCATGCGGCGTGTCCCAGCGGTGAAATCGGTTGACCGGGTTGGCCAAGTGCCGCGCCCATGATGCGTTCCTCGTCGGCATCGGCACGCGCTATATCCGCGCTAATACGTCCCTCGTGCATCACCAGCACGCGGTCGGCCATGCCAAGGACTTCCGGCAATTCGCTCGAGATCATCAGCACCGCCATGCCGTCGCGCACCAGTTCGGCGAGCGCGCTATACACCTCGGCCTTCGCACCGACGTCGATGCCGCGCGTGGGTTCATCGATGATCAGCACTTTCGGTCCGGTGGCCAGCCATTTGCCGAGCACGACCTTCTGTTGATTGCCGCCCGACAACGTGCCGACCGGCGCGTTGGGATCGCCTGCCTTGAGGCGCAGGCGCGTGCCCCATTGATTAGCGAGTTGCGTCTCGCTGCGCGTGGAGATGAGGCCGTGTTTGACGAGGCGGCCGAGCACCGTCATCGATGCATTGCGCGCGATGCTCAATTCCAGCGCGAGTCCTTGCTGGCGGCGGTCTTCCGGCACGAGCGCAAGTCCGGCGCGCACCGCGGCGGCGGGCCGACCTGCCGTCAGACGCTCGCCGGCAATCCAGATTTCACCCGAGTCGAGCGGATCGATGCCGAAGATCGCCCGCGCGACTTCGCTGCGCCCCGCGCCGACCAGTCCGGCGAGCGCGACGATCTCGCCCGCGCGCACGTCGAAGGAAATGTCCTTGAACACGCCGATGCGCGTGAGGCCACGCACCGACAGGCGCACTTCGCCGGGCGGCCGCTCGGCCTTCGGATAGAAGGTTTCCAGATCGCGCCCGACCATTTTGGCGACGATCGACTCGGTGTTGAGATCGGCGGTCAAACCGTCGAAGACTTTCGCGCCGTCGCGCATGATCGTGACGCGTTGTGTCAGCGCGAATACTTCGTCGAGCCGGTGCGTGATGAACAGAATCGCCACGTCACGCTCGCGCAGCTTGCGCACGATGGCAAAGAGCCGCTCCACTTCGGGCAGCGACAACGCCGCGGTCGGTTCGTCCATGATCAGCACGTTGGCGTTCAACGACAGCGCCTTGGCAATTTCGATCACCTGCTGATCGGCAATCGACAAACCACGCACCAGTTGATCGGCGCGCAGATCCACACCGAGCGACGCCAGCAAGCCGTCCACCTCGCGGCGCATCGCGTCGTACTGAATCCGGCCGATGCGGTCGACCGGTTGCCGTCCCATGAAGATGTTCTCCGCGATCGACAGATCGAAGAACAGCGTCGGTTCCTGATAGATGACCGCGAGCCCGGCGTCGCGCGCCTCGGCGGGTGTCGCGAAGCGGCGCGCCGCGCCGTCCACCAACAACTCGCCGGTGTCCGGCTGATGCACGCCCGCGAGAATCTTCACGACCGTGGATTTGCCTGCGCCGTTTTCGCCGAGCAAGGCATGCACTTCGCCCGGCCAGAGCGCGAGGTCGCCGTCGGAGAGCGCGCGAACCCGCCCGAAAGATTTACTCGCATGCCGCAATTCGAGCCTCGGCACAGCGGATGTGGGTTGCTGCACTACGTGTCTCCTTCTTTTTCGTGTTCCAGGCAACGTCTTTCAGATGCGGTAGCAACGTTCCGCGTTACGGCAAAACAGCGCTTCTTTTTCGGCGACGCTCGCGCCCTCGACAATCGACGCATACGCATGCCACAAATCCGCGTAAGAGCCGAACAGCCGGTCGACCGGAAAGTTCGAGGCGAACATCGCCCGCTCGACGCCGAATGTATCGATCGTTTCGAGCACGTAAGGCCGCAGGCTTTCAACAGTCCACTTATGATCGAACATCGCGAGTCCGCTGATCTTCACGGCGACATTGCGGCAACCCGCGAGCAAGCGCATGCCGTCGCGCCATGCGCGATAGCCGGCCACGCTGCTGCGGTCGACGAACATGCCCGCGTGGTTGATCACGAACTGCGTGTCGCCATGTTCGCGCGCCAACGCCGCCGCCTCTTCCATCTGTGACGGATACAGTTGCAGATCGAACGACATGTCGTAACGGCGCAGCAACGCAAAGTGCTCGCGCCATTGCGGCTCGCGCATGAAATGACGGCCGACGTAATCGAACAGCTTGTTCTCGTGCACGTTCAGAATCTGCCGGATGCCACGCGTGTTGGCGAACGATGCATGCGCTTCGAGCACGGCTGGCGCATTCGGCGCGGACAGATCCACCGCGGCGACGATCGCGTTCGGCATGCCGCGCGATTCCTTGCGATCCGCAATGGACTGCAGCCAGCGCGTTTCTTCGACTGGATCGGCGGGCTCGTGATTCGCTTCGACGTGCACGAGTTTCAGCACCTCGATATCGCCCGCTTCGCTCAACAGATCGTCGAGCAGATAGTCGTGCTTCAGATCGCGCGCGTCGCCCACGAACGACACGCCCGGGTTTTCCAGCCACGGATAGCGATGCGTTTTCAGATCCCACAAATGGATATGCGAATCGACCACCTGCATGCGACATCCTCCGTCCGGTAAAGTCGTTTCGAGGTTTGAGATCCTGCCGGATCAGTTCAGCTTAGCGAATTCAAATGAAAGACCGGTTCGAGCGGCTGCTGCACGGGCGTGTGATCCGGAGCCGTCTGCATGATGTCGGCCATGTAGTCCCACCATTTGCGCATCACCTCGAGTTGCGGCAGTTCGTCCATGGTGTGGTGGCTGTTTCGCGTCAGCACGGCGAAAAGATGATCCGAGCCCGGATCGAAGAAAATCCGATAGTCGCGCACACCGGCGTTGTGCAATGCATCAACCAGCTCAGGCCAGATTTGCGCATGACGCCGTTCGTATTCCTCGCGCATGCCGGGGTTGAGCACCATCCGGAAAGCGATTGTCTCCATTGCGGCCTGTCTCCCGTCGTATCCGGGCGCTTTTCCAGCGAAGCGTGGAAGCGTCTGATACGACTATAATTCCTGCGTCGATAGCATCTCAATCCGAAGTTGGGATTGGGCGATCCACAAACCGAATCGCACCCGCCCCATGAGCCAACCCTCAGCAACTGTCGCACTCGTCAATCGGCTCAAGTTCAAGCACCTCGCGCTGCTCGTCGCGCTCGACGACGCGCGCAATCTCCATCAGGCCGCCGAGGCCGTCAACGTGGCCCAGCCGAGCGCGAGCCGCATGCTCGGCGATATCGAAGAAGCGTTCGGCTTCCTGCTGTTCGAGCGCAACGCGCGCGGCATGACGCCCACGCCGCTCGGCGTCGTCACGCTGGCTTACGCGCGGCGCGCGCTGGCCGAACTGACCCGTTTCGCCGAAGACCTCGACGTGAAACGCCGCGGCGGTCATGGCCAACTGACGGTCGGCGCGATCATGGGCGCCGCGCCCGATCTGCTCGCCATGGCGGTCGCCGCGCTGAAAACCGAGAGCCCTCTGCTGAACGTGCGCATTCTCGGCGAAACGAGCGACCAGGTCGTGCAATTGCTGCATCGCCGCGAAGTCGACTTGGCGCTTGGGCGCCTGACCAGTCCGCTGCAACACAACGATTTCAGTTTCGAGCCGCTCGCGCGCGAGACGTTGTTGCTGGTGGTGCGTTCGGTGCATCCGCTCGCGCAGCGCGCGCGCCTCACGCTGCGTGAACTGATCGACTGGCCGTGGGTGGCGCAACCTGTCACCAGTCCGGCGCGTGTACTGTTCGAAGAGGAACTCGCGCGCGCGGGACTGGCCACGCCGGTGAACCTGACCGAATGCGCGTCGATTTTCGCCACGCTGCAATTGCTCGAGAATTACGATGCGGTGGCGATGCTGCCGGAGTCGGTGGTGCGGGATCATTTGCGCGGCAAACTGCTGGTCGCACTGCCGCTCGAAATCGGCAAGAGCCTCGCCGGCTTCGGCATTCTCACGCGCAAGGAAGAACCGCTCGCCGAACCGGCGTTGCGCTTCATCGACCTGTTGCGCGGTTTCTCTCGCAAGCTCAAGCGCGATGACACCGCCGCGGCCGCTCCCGACTCGGTGATCGCGTCTTCGGCTCCCGTGAACTGAAATCGGCATCGGCGCGTTACTGCAGGTTGACGAAGAGACCGCCGTCCACCAGCAACGCCGCGCCGGTCACATAGCGCGCGCGGTCGGAAGCGAGGAACGTCACGCAATCGGCGACATCTTCCGGGCGGCCCAGTCTGCCGAGCGGAATGCGCTTTTCGAAGTAGGCTTTTTTGGCTTCGTCGGCGAGGTCTTCCGCATTCAGGTCGGTTGCGATGGTGCCCGGCATCACCGAGTTGCAGCGAATGCCGTACGGTCCCAATGCGACCGCGCAGGATTGCATCAGCGAATGCACGCCAGCCTTGGTCGGCGTGTAATGCGTTTGCATGCCGCCGCCCACTAGCGCGCTGATCGAACTCGTCGCCACGATCGCGCCGCCCGTGCCTTGCAGCTTCATCTGTTGCGCGGCGGCTTGCGTGACATAGAAGGCGCCGTTCAGATTGACCGCCACCGTCGATTCCAATACTTCCGGCGGCATGTCGAGAAACGCGTGGAACGGACAGATGCCCGCGTTGCTGGCTAGCACGTCGACTTTGCCGAAAGCCTCGACCGTATGGCGCACCAGTTGCTGACCGGTTTCGCGCGCGGCGACGTTGCCCTCGATCGCAATCACGCGCCGCCCCAGCGCCTCGATTTCGGCGACCACTTCCGCGACCGCAGAGCGGCGTCCATACGATGCATCGTTATCGCCCCAGTAGTTGATCGCCACGTCCGCGCCTTCGGTTGCGCACGCAACCGCGATCGCACGGCCGATGCCGCGCGAGCCGCCGGTGACGATCACGACCTTGTCCTTGAGCAGCACGTCATTCTCCTTTTATGTTTCTACGTTGCGGCAGATTACGCGCAGCGAGCGCCGCAACTCAACTAACGCAATCACGCGCGTAATCAACGCGGATAAGGCCGCACCAATGCACATTCCGGATTCAGCCTCACGCCGAATCCCGGCGTGTCCGGCACCTTCATGCGTCCGTTCACCGGCACCGGCTCGTCGAGCAGCAGCGGCGTGAACATCGGCACGACCTCGTCGGCCTTGGGCGCCATCATCAGAAACTCGGCGAACGGCGAGTTGTGCCGCGTGACCACGAAGTGATAGCTATACACCGATGAACCATGCGGCACGACCATCACATTATGGGCATCCGCTAACGCGGAGATCTTGATCAATTCGGTAATGCCGCCGCACCAGCCGACATCCGGTTGAATCAGATCGCAACATTGCATCTCCAGCAGCATGCGAAAG
Organism: Paraburkholderia sp. BL9I2N2; assembly: GCF_004339745.1. Classification (GTDB taxonomy): domain Bacteria; phylum Pseudomonadota; class Gammaproteobacteria; order Burkholderiales; family Burkholderiaceae; genus Paraburkholderia. The sequence continues at coordinate 624,651 of NZ_SMGP01000002.1, forward strand.
CCCCAGCGCGTAGCTTCGTGTTCGCCGGTCGACACCATCATGCCGCGCGGCACGTTGCGGCGCAGTTCGGCGTAACCCCAGTAGTCGTCGGGCGGCAGGCATTCTTCAATCCACTTGAGGCCGTATTCGTGCGCCGCTTGCGCGAGCCGCGTCGCATACGGCACGTCGAGGCTCATCCAGCAGTCATACATCAGCCAGAAGTCGTCGCCGACGCGGCTGCGCATGTCCGCGAGCTTTTCCAGATTCTGCTTGAGGCCCGCTTCGCCTTCAGCCGGACCGTGCTGCAACGGCAGCTTGCCGCCGATAAAACCCATCTCCTTCGCGAGATCGGGCCGCGCGCCGGTTGCGTAGAACACGAGTTCGTCGCGCACCGGACCGCCCAATAGCTGGTACACCGGCTCCTTGCGCACTTTCGCGAGCAGATCCCACAACGCGAGATCGACGCCCGAGATCGTATTCAGCACCACGCCTTTGCGGCCGTAGTACAACGTGGAGAAGTACATCTGATCCCACATCTTCTCGATGTCGGTAACGAGTTGGCCTTCGAGAAAACGCGCGAGATGTTTCTCGACGATGAACGCGCCGATCTCGCCGCCCGTCGTCACCGCGAAACCGACGGTGCCGTCGCTCGCTTCGATCTCCACCACCAGCGTGCCGAGCACGTTGATACCGAACGACTGGCGGCTCTGCCGATACTCCGGATAACGCGCCATCGGCGTGGAAATGTGATCGTCGATCCAGTGTCCGCCGGGTTGGTCGTGATAATCCGCACCGCCGCCGCGGACGATGAAGGCACGCACGTGCCGGATGGTAGGCATGGCCATGAATGGGGCTCCGTTATGAGTGCGTCGAGCGAGCGCCTAGCGGGCGCGATGCAGTAAGGTTTCGAAAGTGGTGTGCGGCTGCGCGGGATCGCGGCGCAAGAGCGTGCCGATCAGCAGCGCGGCGAGCAGACTCGACACGCCCAGCACGACCAGTCCCGCCGACGTCGACGAAAACGCGTGTTCCGCCGCGGTGCGCAAGCTCGGTGCGATGAAGCCGCCGAGTCCGCCGAGCGAATTGATCAAGGCGATCCCGCCCGCCGCGGCGGCGCCCGTGAGGTAACGCGTGGGGAAGGTCCAGAAGAGCGGCTGCGCCGCGATAAAACCGCTCGCCGCACAACACAGCGCGAGCAAGCCGAGCAGCGGGCTATGCGCGAGTCCCGACAAGCCGATGCCGAACCCGGCGACGATCAGCAAGGCCACCGCCCAACGCCGATGCTCACCCGTGCGATCCGCGCGCCGCGGCACATACCAGGTCACGGCCAGCGCGCACAGCCACGGTAGCGCGGCGACGAGTCCCACACGCAAACCGACCGTCGTGCCAAGAAATGCCGCCACCTGTTGCGGCAAATAGAAGATCACGCCGTACACGCTCATCTGGATCAGCAGATAGATCGCCGACAGCAGCAACACACGGCGGTCCACCAGCGCCGCGAGAATGCGATGCGGGCCGTGCGCGGACGCAAGCAGTGCGTCGTCGTCGAGAGCCGCGCGCAAGCTGGCGCGCTCTTGCGGTTCGAGCCAACGCGCATCTTCGGGACGATTGTCGAGATACCAGAAGGCCCACACGCCGACCACTGACGCCAGCGCGCCTTCCACCAGAAAGAGCCATTGCCAGCCGGTAAGTCCAAGTGCACCGTGCAATTCGAGCAGCGAGCCCGACAAGGGGCTACCGAAAATAAACGCCAGCGGCGCGCCGAAATAGAAGACGCCCACCGCGCGCGCCCGGGACGACTGCGGAAACCAGTGCGTCAGATAATAGATCACGCCGGGAAAGAAACCCGCCTCGGCGACGCCGAGCAGAAACCGCAGCGTGTAGAACGCGGTCGGCGTATGAGCAAGGCACATGGCCGCCGATACGAGCCCCCACGTCACCATGATCCGGCACATCCAGGCACGCGCGCCAACCCGATGCAGCAGAAGATTGCTCGGCACCTCGAACAACGCATAGCCGACGAAAAACACGCCCGCACCAAACGCAAACGCCGCATTCGACAGACCGGTATCGTGCTGCAAGGCTTTCTGCGCGAAACCGATATTGGCGCGATCGAGAAATGCCAGCACGTACATCAGCAGCAGAAACGGCAGCAGCCGGCGCATAACCTTGCTGTTGATCGCCTCGAGTGAAACGGGCGCAGGCGCTTCCATGTCGTCTCCTTCGCAGAGCGCGCGGGCGGCGGCTCTGCGTTTTCTTGTCTTGTGTAGCGCTACTGAGATCAGGCTCGCGTGATGCCGCGGCGCCTCAGTACGTTGCGCGACCGCCAGACAGGTCGAACACCGATCCGGTGCTGAACGCGCAGTCCTCGGACGAGAGCCACAGAATCAGCGACGCCGCTTCTTCCGGCAACAGGAAACGGTTCATCGGAATCTTCGAGAGCATGTAGTCGATGTGCTGCTGCGACATCGAATCGAAGATCTCGGTTTTGGCCGCGGCGGGCGTAACGGCATTGACGAGAATGTTCTTCGTCGCGAGCTCTTTGCCGAGCGATTTGGTCAGGCCGATGAGCCCTGCCTTGGAGGCGCTGTAGTGCGAGGCGTTCGGGTTGCCCTCCTTGCCGGCCACCGAGGCGATATTGACGATCCGGCCATAGCCCTGCTTGAGCATTTGCGGCACGACCGCGCGACAGGTGAGATACGGGCCGATCAGGTTCACGTCGATCACGCGGCGCCAGACGTCGGGCTCCAGTTCCCACGTGGCGCCGTTGCCGCCGGTAATGCCGGCGCAATTGATCAGCACGTCGATCGCGCCATGATCGGCGACGGTTTGCGCCACCGCCTGCGCGACGGCGGCTTCCTGCGTGAGTTCGACGGTGACCGCGGTGACTTTGCCCAGTTCGCTGAGCTCACGCTGGCTGCGCGCGAGGCGGTCCGCGTCCACGTCCCATAGCGCGACCGAGGCGCCCGAGTTCAGCGCCCGTTGCGCCACCGCGTAGCCAATGCCACGCGCGCCGCCGGTAATGGCGACTACGCGCCCCTCCAGATCGATTCGATTCATCGCTGTGCTCCTTGGCAGGCCTATGCGGCGTGCCTTTGTGTTGTTGTATGCCGGCTGGTTGTGCTGTCAGTGCTGCTTGTGCTGACGGTTCAGCCAATATACGAGCGCTGCGATGCGCTAACAATTCGAGTATTGGAGAGGGTGATAACAAAAGTGGATCGCGGACAGCGAGGCAAACCCTGGTATTAATCCGCCCTCCCCGTCATTGAAACTTCATATATTGACGGGACAATCGCGCCACTGAGAGAGAGCGGGCTGTTGTTGCCCATAAAAATCGAATGCAAATCCAGCTGAATACACCGGCCAGCCGAGTCAGTTTTCATCGGGGATTCGGTCTGCGTGCAAGTACGACGCCCACGGGCGATGGCTTGCACTCGGCGGATCTCATCATCGAAGAACCCGGACGCCCTCCGCGCGCGTTCAACTCGCTAGACTTTTTCTACGACCACGAACAGGCAATTGGCTACGCAACCGCTTGGGGGCGTATCTGGGTCGACTCGAAGATGTAGAGCGCTTCATCGGGCGTCCGTGCCTGAGTCACCGTTGCCAGGACGACGCCTTATTCCTGTGGCAGCGCACGCACGCCTCGCTAGTCCATACTAGTGCAGCGCAATCGCGCTCAAACCCCGGAGGGACGGCCCCATCCAACCCCTTTTACTTTATTTTTTTGCACTTGCACAACCGCTCCATCGAGCCGGATACTGATTTGGCCCGCGCTGTCAGCGGGCGCATCAGTCTTCTCCCGCTCCGCGCGGGCTCATTTCGAACGATGGATGCGAACGTCAGGAGGCGCCATGGAAGTCTGCGATGGATGCTCCGACATCGACGGCCTGCCAGTCGATGTGCAACGGCAGGAAAACCTCACGCTCATCGGTGTCGCGGAGTGCAACGGCACGCTCGTCCTCGAGCACTATCGCTGCGATAAATGCCGGGCCGTTATCGCCAGACAATTCACGGGCGACTCCGACGAACGGGTCTGGAGCGTAATCGAAGCCTCTCCTTAGGCAAGCGACGCCACCATCCGTCAACTCAGTGCCATTCACGGTGAACGCCTACAATCAGCAAGGCATGATGCGGCACACACACGCCGCAGCGCTTCCCTGTTGATTCCGGAGGAACCATGAGTCGAACTGAGACTGCATTGATTGTCGGCGCGGGTAAGGGCTTGAGCGCCTCCCTCGCACGCCTGTTTTCGGCGGAGGGCATGCAGGTCGCGCTCGCCGCCCGCGATACCAGCAAGCTGACGGACCTGGTCGACGAGACGGGCGCCCTGCCCGTGAGTTGCGACGCCAGTCAAACAGACCAGGTCACGGCACTCTTCGAGCGCGTGGAAAAAGCATTCGGCGTCCCCGATCTCGTCGTGTACAACGCGAGCGGCCGCTATCGCGCGCCAGTTGAAGCCATCGAGCCACAGAAGCTCGAAGACGCCTTCAAAGTGACTGCCCTCGGCGGCTTTCTCGTGGCCCAGGCCGCGGCGGTGCGCATGTTGGCGCGCGGCCACGGCACTGTACTGCTGACCGGCGCGACTGCCAGCGTGAAAGGACTGCCCGGCTCGACACCATTCGCCATGGGCAAATTTGCGCTACGAGGCATGGCCCAATGCATGGCGCGCGAGTTGGCGCCAAAGAATATTCACGTTGCCCATTTCGTGATCGACGGCGGCATCGCCAGCAGCGCGAGAGGTCCGGAAGAAGGCGGCGCGGACGACAAATGGCTGGACCCCGATGCCATTGCAAGGGAATACCTTCACATTCATCGTCAGCACCGCAGCGCGTGGACGTGGGAGGTCGAACTGCGCCCGTGGGTCGAGCGGTTTTAGGCCTCGTTGCTCGTCTGACCTAACGCACCAGAAATCCGTGGGTCAGCGGGTCACGCTCGTCGATAATCCAGGTCGCGAAGCCGCACACAAAGGCGTTGCCTTCGACTTCCGGAATGACGGCCTTGAAATCGCCCACCGTGGTTTCGCTCAGGACGCGCCCTTTGAACACGGTGCCGATAATGGACTCGTTCACCAGGGTGTCGTCCTTGCCCAGCTTCCCACGCAGATAAAGCTGCGCGACCCGGCCTCCTGTTCCGGAGCCGGTCGGTGAACGGTCCACCTCACGATCGGCAAACACACAACAGTTCGCTTGCGTCGAATCCGCATGCCGCGGCGCATTCGCAATGATGGTGCCGTAGATGTGGTTGATCTCGGGGATGAAGGGATGCTCGACAGGAAACGCCTTGTTGGCCGCCTGCTTGACTTCATCGCCGAAGCGGATGAGCTCTTCCACCGACGACTCCCGCACCGCGAGACCATGCGGTTCGCCGTCGGTGTAAAAGTAGAACGCGCCGCCGAACGCGATATCGCCCGTCACCGAACCGAAGGACGGCGTCTCGACGGTCACGTCCTGCTTCCAGATAAACGACGGCACGTTGACGAAGCGGACATTGCCGGCGTGCTCGCCATCCCACTTCACGAATGCTTCGATGAACCCGCACGGCGCGTCGATGCCCACGCGCGTTTCGGGTATCTCACGCTGAACCCAACCCAGTTCGACCGCCGCCGTCGACAGCGCGATGACACCGTGGCCGCAATGGTCGCTGTACCCTTCGTTATGAAGGAAGATGATGCCGAAGTCGGCATTCGGGCTGACCGGTTCCGTCAGATACCCGCCGTACATATCGGCATGCCCACGCGGTTCGAACATCAACGCCCGGCGGATATCGTCCGCGTTTTCCTTCAGCCATGCGCGCCGCTTGACGATCGTGTCGCCGGGCAGACGCGGCAAACCGCTGGTGACAATGCGGAATGCCTCGCCGCCGGTGTGAACTTCAACAGTCTGGATAGTGCGTGAAATTTTCATGTTTGCTTCATGAAGTCAATGGGTCGCTTGCCGTTACTGTCCGTACGGGACCGGCAAGCCGTTCTTGATGACGTACACGGTAGTCGGCGCGCCCTTCAGGTCACCGGACTCGTCGAACGAATAGGTGCCCGCGACGCCCTTATAGTTTTCCTTCGCGAGTTGGGCGGCCAGCTTGGCCTTGTCCGTTGTGGTTCCCGCCTTCACCATCGCGTCGGCCAGCAACTTGACGCCGTCGTAGTAGCTCACGGCATAGACCTGCGTATCGATGTTATAGGCCGCCTTGTACTTTTGCAGAAATTCGCGGCCGGCCGCTGTCTTCTCCAGCGCAATGCCGCCCTGCGCGCAATACACGATCGATGCCGCTTCGCCGGCAACCTTGCCCATGTCAGCCGAGCAGATGCCGTCGCCGCCGAGCAGCTTCGCCCTCAGTCCGCGTTGGCGCATCTGTTTGGCCATCGGCGCCCCCTGCGACGCGTACCCGCCGAAGAAAATCACGTCGGGATTTTTGGCCTTGATGGTCGTCAGAATGCCGAGGAAGTCGGTCGCCGACGAGTTGGTGAATTCCTGAGCCACGATCTGAATGCCGTTCGCCTTGGCGACCTTCGTGAACTGTTCGGCGACGCCTTGACCATACGCCGTGCGGTCGTCGATGACAGCAGCCGTCTTGGCCTTCAAGGTCTTCGCGGCGAACTGCCCCATCGTGCCGCCCAGTTGCTCGTCGCTCGCGCCGATCCGGAAGATGTTCTTGAAGCCCTGCTTCGTCAGTGCCGGGTTCGATGCGACCGGCAGCATCGGCACGTTTCCGGCGTTGTAGACGCGCGAGGCGGGAATCGCCACGCCCGAGTTGTACGGTCCGACCACCGCGACTACGCCGCTATCCACCAGTTTCTGCGCAACCTGCACGCCGATTTTCGGGTCCGCCTGGTCGTCTTCCGAGTCCAGTTTAAAGGTGACCTTCTGACCTGAGACGGTAACACCCGCCTTGTTCAGCTCGTCGATGGCGAGCCGCGCCCCGTTCTCGTTGTCCTTGCCGTTCGGTGCCTGCGGACCGGTGAGCGGCGCCGAATGACCGATGGTGACGACAACCTGGGCACTCGCGGACAGGGTGAAACCAGCGGCCATCAATGCGGCCGCAGTCATTGCAAGACATCGCATACCGGACTCCGATTGGACTAGGGAGCAATCACCTTATGCTCAATTGGGTTCCAGTTCAATCGAGCGGTACGCCAGGCTCCGCGCCTCCAGATGATCCATCCGTCACCGCTCGGCTCGAAAATCATCAAAGCCGCAGCAGTTCGTTTTTCATCCACTCGTGAACCGCGTGACTCAATTCCTGCTGGGTCATGTCCTGCGGAGACAACGGCGGCCCGACCACCACGCGAATATGCCCGCGGCCGTCGGGCCAGCCTTTCGTCGGCCAGACCTTGCCCGCGTTCAACACCACGGGCACAGCCGGCACGCCGGTCGCGCACGCCAGCCGAACGCCGCCGGACGTCATTCGCAACGGTGCATCGTGCGCCACCCGGGTGCCCTCCGGGAAAATGACGACGACGTCGCCCTTGGCCAGCCTCTCGGCGCTTTCCTTCGTCACAGCCTGGTGAGCCTGTCGCGCGGAACCGCGATTCAGGCTGACCATATCGAGGCCGCGCAACACCCAGCCGAAGAACGGGATGCGCAGGAGATCCTCCTTGAACACAAAACTGATGCGGCGCGGGAAAAGCGCGAGGAATGCGAGCGTTTCCCACGTCGACTCATGACGGCTCAGGATGATCACCGGGCCGTCGGGAAGATTGTCGAGCCCGTCTACCGAACATGAAACGCCGGGTAGCCAACGCATGACGAAAACCAGCGCGCGACACCACTGCTTGGCGAGCCAGTATCGTCCAGCGCGCCCGACGAAGGGAAAGAGAAGCAGGATAAGGATTGAATACAGCGTGCCGCTACCGAGCAGGTAGACGATAAAAAGCCATTTGGTAAAAGTTGAGCGCATCGGGACCTGAATCGGATGGTAAGCGGCGGAAGGATTTCATGGTAACGCGTTGAGACTCCGACGTGAGTGATACGTTCGGTCGCGCGGGAGACGCGCGCCGGGCGCTCCCGCCGCTCACCGACGGATCGAATTCGGCTTGCGTTCCTCGTCCTTGTCACGCATCCGTTTCTGGACGACACCCGGCGCACTCAGAACGGTCCACGACTCGCGAGCCGGGCATAGTCGTCCTTGAGCGTCCCAATGCGTCGCCGGTAGGCATTGAGCAGACACGATTGATTACCGCCGCATGCTTTTCTGGACTTCAGCCACGCCTGCTGCTCGTCCTGCATATCGCCCCGCGTGCCCATTGCAACCAGGCCCGTGAGCATCTGGTAGCGCACGGACATTTCGACGTCCATCTCACTCAGCTGCCGTGATGCGCATACGGCCTTTTCGTCCGGCAAGCGCGCCCGGCCGCAGTCGAAGCTGGCAGCGAATGCAGATGCGGAACTGAGCGTGACCATTGCCAACAGCGTCCATCGCAAGTGTCGTTTCATGCCTTGATCGCATTGTCGATTCATCACTCTTTCGCGGTCGAGTTGAACTACCGTGAGCATGGTCCGAACGGCTAGACCGCTACCCGACAATTATTCCGTACACGCCGGGCAAGCCACCGCTTCAGCGGCGACCTTCTGCTCGCTGCGGCCAAAGCTCGCCAGCGCGGCGAGCCCCAGCAACGCGAGGCCGCTACCGAACAGAAAGTCGGCGGAAATCCCCACATGGTCGACCACCACGCCGCCCACCAGCGACCCCAGCGCAATCGCCACCTGAATGATGCTCACGAACAATGCCGAGCCGGCTTCGGGCGAGTCCGGCGTGGCACGCTGAATCCAGATGCTGAAACACAGCGGCAACGCGCCGAAGGAAATGCCCCACGCAAGCACCAGCGCCACGACGCCGATCGTCGAATGCTGCAGCAGCGGCAGCAACACCAGGGCGAACATCAGCAGTGAAACCATCGCGCCGACCGACACTTTCAGATTGCGCGTGACCGTCGACGATACGGCGAAGTTCGAGAAGAACCCGATAATGCCGAAGCCGAGCAGCAGCCACGTGATGGTCGACATGTCCAGATTCGCGTTGCGCAGCAGGAAAGGCGTGATGTACGTGTACGAGGAAAAATGCGCGCCGAAAGCGAGTGCCACCATCAGCATGCTTCGGCGCGGATGCGGCTGGCGCAGCAGCGCCACCAGATCACGCAGACGCAGCGCGGCAGTCGACGGCAAGGACGGCACGAAGAAGAATTGCGCGATCAGCGCGACCGCGACCAGCACGCCTGTCGCCATGAACGACACGCGCCATGATGCGAAGCTCGCGATGAACGTGCCGAGCGGCACGCCGATCACCGTTGCGCACGTCACGCCGGTGAGGATCGTCGCCATGGCGCGTGCCGAATCCTTCGGCTTCACGAGACGCCCGGAGGCCGCCGTGGCCAGAGTCCAGAAACCGCCCAGCGCGGCGCCGAGCAGCGCGCGCCCGAGCAGCATGCAGAGGAAATTCGGCGCAAACGCGGAAATCAGATTCGACGCCAGCAGCAAAGCCGTCAGTAAAAGAAAGACCCGCCGGCGATCCATGCGCCCCGCCACCAGCATCAGCCCCGGCGCTGAAATAGCCGCGATGACGCCGGGGACGGTGACCATCAGGCCGGCCGTGCCAGGCAACACGCCCAGATCGGCGGCGACGCGCGGCAACAGTCCGACCGGCAAGAACTCCGTCGTCACGAAAGCGAACGCGCCAATGGCGACTGCCATGACAGCCAACCAGGAACGCAGGGACGACGAGGCGCCATCGTCCAGCGAGGCGGTGCTCGCGGGCAGATTGTCTTCGATCAACATAGTATTGTTTGCGAGTCTCTTAACAACGGGTGGGATTGGAGCGGCCGCACCTCGCTAATCCAGTCGCAGATCGCCCGGCACGATTAAAAAAGCAGGCCATATTGGCCTGCTTGCCGGAAAGTGACGCGATTGCAGTCTGGACAATCAGCGGGTGAAAACCCGAATGGACTACACCATAACATCGTATTAATTCGCTCGCTGACGACTCCGGAAAATTGCAGTCGAGCGTGGGGTTATTGGTGCGGATCTCACGCTTGGCTGCCTGCGTGCGAATGACGCGGCGGGGCATAGCGAAGCGCGAGCGTCACCTGGGCACAGCGCTTGCTGAAGCGCACGTCAGCGTTTTTAACAACCGCTCATCCGCTCACAAGAAAAGAGGACATCGCCCATGGTTACTACCCGCCCTTGCACCGCCACTTGCGTGATCGACGGCATGCCGCTCACCGTCACCTTCTATCCGGACAACGGCGTGCTGCGCATCCCGGATTCGTTGGGGACGTGCATCAAGGAAACGCGCTGGCATGCGTCGTGGCGCGCACTGCTGGACGAATTGCGCGGATTCAGCGAGCGCGCCGATCATCCGCTACACACTATGGCGCTCGCATAACGGCGGCTGACGGGAAGCGGTGCCCGCCATCGCGCACCGCATTCCCAAAGATAGACCGGTCATCGACCAAAATAGATTCTGCATTGCGGCCCGGAAGACGTGCAGGGCTGGCCTTGCCGGCCTCCCGCTTCCGATTGCCCCGTGGCCACGCCTCCGTAGGACACGTTGCGCACCGGCTGGGCGCCGGGCATGCCCTGTCCCGATTCGCTGAACGACATGTCGGTCGTCGCTTGCGCCGATTCGTTCGCGTTCTGTTGCATCAGCGCGCGGCCCGACATGCCGGTGCTCTGCTGGCCTTCGATGCCCAGCGCGGCCGCAGTTTTCGGCACCAGCAGAAGCACGGCGCTGGCCAGCGCCATCCATAATCGTAGTTTCATGTCCAGACTCCTTGAATCCGGCGCAGCAGTTCTCGTCCTCCAAAGAATTGATCCGCGAAAAAAAGCCAGGCTGCCCAATGGGCTGACGGACGAGTCGATGCCGATGCCAACTGCTGCGGCGAGTCATCGAACTAAACGAGTAATGAGTTGCCAGACCTGCAACCGATGTCGGACGCGTTCTCGCGGCTGGCCGGAATCAGTCGCCGCAGGCTGGAAGCACGGATTTTGGCTCCGCTGTTTTCTTTATAGCTCGGCCAATCAGGAATTCAATCGCGGAACACCCGGTCCGGTCTGCCGCAGCCGGAGTAGTTCGATAGAAGGGATTTGCACAAAATCATCCAGACCGGTACGTGCGTTGGCCGCACAGTGCGTTATGATGCTGACATAACGTCAATAATCGGCCCCACGCGAAGTACCGGCGAGAGACGGAGCGTGGAGATGAAACCGGCCTGCCGCAATCAGTGCATCGTCAATACCGTTTTTTCCCTTGTGGGCATGAGGCTCAGCGTGAGTCGTACGCAGCCTTCCTTGCCGCGCGGCAAAGCGCTTGAATATTCACTGATCGACATCCCTGAATTTGATAGGCGGTCGGGTCGGCTAATTGCTGCGCCGCGATATATGGTGCGACGTTTTTTAAATGCTGCCTTTGGAATTTCCTTCAATCGATAACCACACCGCGGGCCGTCCCCATTTATATGGGCCGATGCTTTCGCGGATTTCCCTTGCAATCTGTAATTGACAGAACGCCGGACGTTTTAGAAGGACGAATATCTTATGGACGAAAGGAAGCGAGATAGCATGATTGCGTATCTCCGCCATCGCATGGAAGAGTTTGGCATCAAACCAGAAGACCTTGCTGCAGTGCTGGCATCCGAGCCGGCCGCGCAAAAGGCTGAACGCTACCGTAGCGCAACTGGAGATAGCTGGGACGGCCAGGGCGAAATGCCCCAGTGGCTGAAACAGGCAATCAGCGCAGGTCAATCCATCGACCACTTTGAATTGTCGGCCGCGCCAGCGCCTGCCCCGCAGCCCAAAAAGCGCGTGGACTGGCAGAACGACCCGTTCGCCGGAAGCCCGCTCGCGCGTTCGAACAACCGATAGACCACCGCATTTTCCAGCCGCTAGCGTAGAGAAATCACCCCGCACTTCCTCCGTGGAAATCGCCGTTTCGGCAGATTCGCAAGCACGCCTGTACCCGCGTCACGCACGCATGTGATGCGTTGTCGCGTGCGCTTGACCTGCGTTGCCCGCACTGCTCATTTGCATCCAGACGCCTGTGCCCGCCGTATATCCCGAGAGAACAGCGCAATCGCGCGTTGCATCTCGAGGACCGCTCACGGCAATCACGAGCGGCATACGTCCGGCTCAGAGCGGTCCTGATGCCGATGAGCTCGCAAGGAGAAAGGTCATGCGCAATTCAATGCCGAAAATCATGCTGGGGTGCGTCGCCGCGCTTTCCGTGGCAAGCGGTGCGGCGCTCGCACAAGGCGGCGGCAGCGGCCAGGGCGGCAGCGGCGGAGGCAACGCGCACAGCGCGGCGACCGCGGGCATGACCCATTGGGGCGATCCCGTCTCGAAGCCACTGGACCCGATGCCGGGAACCACCATGAAAAACACGGATTCGGCCAATGGCAAACCGCAGCCGGTGTCGCCCGGCGATTCAATGAATGCAGGGAAGCCCGCGCAGTGACTCTTGCTGGCGTTTCGCCTCAGGCCTGACTAAGACCGAGGCGGCGCCTGCGCAAAGTGTTCAGGCGTCACACGTCGTGACGCGCTGCGTCGCGGCACTCGAAGCGGGGATCGCGGCCGCAGTGGCCGCAACGCCGGCCGGCGTCGCATATTGCGGCAGTTCGATAAACGCGCTCATCTGCCGCACGATTTGCCAGAACACCTTCTCGAATAGACGCGCCCGCTCGGACTCGGCGATGTCGTCGGCGAGAGGATCGGCGAAGGCCCAGGTGCACGACGCAGGCTCGCCAGGAAACGCGGGCGTGTGATGTGCGTCGACGGATTCGTCCAGCGCGACGACTAGATCCATGCGCGGTGCCCACTCGCCGGTGAATTCCAGCCAGCTTTTCGGGCTGAGAATGCCGAGGTCCGAGATGCCGGGCCGCAATTGCGCGACCGCGAACGGATGAACCCGCGCGGCCGGTTCCGGCCCCGCGCTGAACGCGTCGAACCGGTGTCCCGCCAGTTCCCGCAACAAAGCTTCGGCAATGATGCTGCGTGCTGAATTCTCTCGACAGAGAAACAGCACCTTATATTTTCTGGTCACGCTTACCCCGTACCCGTGTTTTTTTGTTTGATTCTGTGTGCAATTCTGCCGGCTCAGTCTTGCGCCCTCGTGACACTACGATGTTCAAATTTGTTGCGCCACGAGAATTTGTACCAGGGTTGGTCGCTCACGTGCACCGCGCGTCGCGCTTGCGCGGGAGTGTACCAGCGCACGCGTCGAGCTTTCATTAAGCCTTCACCGGAGCGCCTGACGGGATCGAGCGCTTCAGACAGCAGCGTCGCTCTCGCGTCGGTCGGAGACGATCCGGTTGGCCGCGTCGTTTCCGTCGGACGCCGCGGCGGGCGACGTGTCGAACATCATGGCCGCGGGCGGGTTGCTGATCGCCTTGACGCCATTGGCGATGCTCGGTGCCGCGACGTAGGGAACAAATGCCGCCACCGCAACTACAACGATGAAAGTGAACATGGCCGTCGTGCCTCTCGGGATTGACTGCGTGAAAGTCAAACGAAGCAGGACCGCGTGGCAATGAGCAGGCGTCGCTCTTCACGGCGGCGTTCGAGCGACCACTGTCGCGGACGTGTCATTGATTCTAGAAGTGCAAATTCGAACGCTAAAGGCCGCTGTCTATATCAATTCGGTCTACCTCTATCGCCTACCGGCCAGAGCGTCATTCCTCACACGGCTGCGGATTCGGTGGTCTCGCGTTGCGGCTCGCCGCTTCGATCGTCGCGCGATCCTGTGCGACTCAAAAACGCGAACGACGCAAATGCGGACAGCAGCGTGATCGCGATCAACACGTGCAACAGGCGAGTGAACGCGTGAGTGTAGGTCAGCGCCAATGCGTGCCTGCCGATTTGGGGCAGGCTCGCGGCCGCTTGCGCCAGGTCGCCCGTCGTCAAGCGCTGCGCGGCTTCGGCGAGATGGGCGGCCATCGCGGGGTCGGCGTGCGGCACGAGTCGCGCGAGGCTCGCCTGCGCCAGTCCGGCGAGCAAAGCCGTGACGATGGCCAGCGCGATGCCCTCGCCCGCCACGCGCGTCGTGCTGAAAATGCCCGACGCCATGCCCGCCCGTTCCTTCGGCACGACGCTTACCGAGAGGCCGTCCATCAAGCCCCACGGCATGCCCGCGCCGATGCCGGTGACGAGCATCGGCAGGATGATCGACGCCCGCGAGGCGCTCATGTCGACGCGGCTCAACCAGTAAAGCCCCGCTGCGGCGACCAGAAAACCGATACCCGACAACACGCCCGCAGAGATCCAGCGCGTGAGTGAAGCGGCGAGCATCGGCACGACGAGCATCGGCGCCGATAGCGCGATCATCAGAAGACCGGCGTCCATCTCGCTGAGACCTTCGGCGCCAATAAAGCGCAGCGGCAGCATCACGATGAGCACGATGTAGCAATAGCAGGTGCCGACCGGCAGAATCTGCACCCCCACGAAGCGCGGGTAGCGGAACAGGCTCAGTTCGAGCATCGGCCGCGCGACGCGCATTTCCACCAGCACGAACGCCGCCAGCAACAGCGTCGACGCCGCCAGCATGCCGGCCACCAGCGGGCTCGACCAGCCGCTTTGCGGCGCCTCGATCACGGCGAAAGTGAAGAGCGCCAGCGTGGCGGTGAAGGTGATCGTACCCGGCCAGTCGAGGCCGCTTGCGGCCGGATCGTGCGTCTCGCGCATACGCGGCACGCCGAAGATGAAGGCCAGCATGCCGATGCCAGCAATCGCCAGGAAGATCGCGCGCCAGCCGAAGTGCGTGATCAACGCGCCGGCCATCAGCGGACCGAACGCGAGTCCGATGCCGAAGCTCGTGCCCAGCATGCTGAACGCCCGGGTGCGGGCGTGGCCGTCGAATTCCTGCGCGAGCGCCGCCGATCCGCTCGCCAGCGACGCCGCCGCGCAGACGCCCTGCACCGCGCGCAACACGTCGAGCCAGACGACGGACGGCGCGAAACTCATCGCCAGCGAGGTCACGATGAAGCCGCCCAGGCCGCTCACGAAAAGCCGCTTGCGGCCGAACTGGTCGGCGAGCGCGCCGGCGGCCATCAGCAGGCTGCCGAAACTGAGCATGAAGGCATTGGTGATCCAGGTCAGCGCGCTCGCGCTGCCGCCCAGGTCGCGCCCGATTGCGGGCGTCGCCACCGCACCGCCGGAAAAAGCCAGCGGCAGCACCAGCGCGGCGAGACAGACGGCGGCGAGAATCAGCGGTTTGCCGCTGTCCGTTCTGTATGAAGTTGCAGTGTTCATCGATTGGCCCTTCGCTAAAAATCCGGAAGTGGCGCGGACGATCGGGCACCGGCCAGGCGCGGGCCGAGCGCGCTTCGTCAAGCGCTCAAGGGCGCTATTCTGTTGGCGGATTGGCGAAGGATAAAGAGCGTGCGTGTCGTCACTGAGCCGCCTGAAACGCGGCAATCGCCGCCGCCTGGCCTGACCCGCAGCCTGGGCATTCGGCGTTGTGCGCCCGCCGATTGTGCTGCTGAGCGCGACGCACTATTTACCCCAGACGGATTTATCGCGGCCAGTCCCGCCTTCATACTGAGCTTGAGTGTTTTTGCGCGGACGTCATGCCGACCGGCCGAACGCCACGCCACGCCACACCACGATGGAAATCACGGGATGCTGAACAGAAACGCCATTAGCTCGGGCGCCTACCTCGAAAGTTTTGAATCGCTGCCCAAGGAAATGCTGTGGACGCAGGCGCAAATCGACGCGTCGCTCGCGCACACCATGCAGCAGCGTCCGGACACCGGCGATGTCTGGGTCTTCGCCTACGGCTCGCTGATGTGGAATCCGATCTCGGACTTCGACAGCCGCCGCATCGCGACCCTGCACGGCTGGCATCGCAGCTTCTGCATCCGCATGATCGCAGGACGCGGCACGCCGCAGCAGCCAGGCCGCATGCTTTCGCTCGAACAGGGCGGCAGCACGCAAGGCGTCGCGTTGCGCCTGTGCGGCGAGACGCTCGAAGAAGAGCTGCGCATTCTCTGGATTCGCGAGATGGTGACCGGCGCCTATCGTCCGACGTGGGCGCCGCTCACGCTCGAGGACGGCACCGAACTATCGGCGATCGCCTTCGTGGCGGATCACGGGAATTCGCAATACGAAGGCGACGCGCGAGCACCGCTGATCGCACCGTTGATGGCGGTGGCGACCGGTCTGTTCGGCACCAACGCGGAGTACGTGTTCAAGCTGCAGAGCGCGCTCGCGGACTGCGGCCTGAACGACCCTTATATCGACGAACTCGCCTCAGAACTGACGCGAATCGCCGGGCAGCCGGCGTGATGCGTCAAAACCGCAAGCCGTTGAGAAACTGAAACCACAAACCTTCCAGTACGCCGGCCGGATGGGTCTCGGCAGCGGGTTCTTCGCGCTTGCCCGAATTGGCGCGGCCGGCCGGCGCGCCCTTGCTGGCGGCGTCCTGTTTCACTGAAGTTGCCTCGGACTGGGCTGAAACATCGGCGACCTCAGACTCCTCTGCGGCCTCGGCCTCGGCCTCCGCCTTCGCCTTCGCCGCTTCGCGGCGCGAGGCCTGCAACGCCGACACGCTGTCCGCGATCTGCGCGGCTCGCCGTGCCTCGCATTGGCGCCCGAGCAGCACGCCGAACAGCACATCGCGGTTGTGGCCGTCGTCGGCGAAACGCATGGCGAGCGAGACCATCTCCGCATACGCGGCTTCGTCGGCAGCGCGCGCCGCCGCTTCGCGCTCGGCTTGCGCCTTCTGCCGGCGTGCGTGCTGCGCTTCCCAACTGCGCATCTGCTCGGCGTACACCGCGTCGTACACCTTGCGCTGCGCGGCGTCGGAGAGGATCGCGTACGCGTCCTTGATTTCCTGGAAGGTGGCGCGTGCCACTTCTTCGGCGCCGCTATTGCGGTCGGGATGCCACTTCATCGCGGCCTTGCGGTAGGCCCGCTTGATTTCTTCGTCCGTGGCGTGCGTGGGCACGCCGAGGGTGTCATAAAGAGTTGCCATTGCTTGCTCGACCTCGCCGTGATTGGCTTCGCGGACGATCGTAACATGCAAAAAACGGCTTTATCGTGAAGTGGCCCGCGTGTGCGCCCTTCAGCCGGCGGATAAAAAAAGGCCCCGCCACTGGCGTGGCGAGGCCGAGTCCCATGTCAAGGAGGTGTCATGGAGGAGACGATTCGATCATAGCCGCAGGTCATCGCGCCCCCAAACAATGCTTCGCCATATGCTTATCCGGGGCGGCTTCAAGTGCATTGCAGCGTACGCGGCATGGGCTCCACGACGCCGGCTGCGGGCACGCCGCCGCGCCGGCAACACGCCGCGCGGTTATATCGTTAGAACAAAAAGTCGCTTCGTGCGGCGCCCGGCGCTGATTAAGATGACACTTCAAAGTCCGGTTCGCCCCGGTCCGCTGCGCGCAGCCCCGCGCCGGCGCGCCGTGAGCCGCTACCGAAGGAGCATTTCGTTGACCAGTTTCGACCATCATCGCCGGCCGCTCGTCATCGGCATCGGCGGCACGACGCGCGCCGCCTCGTCGACCGAACGCGCGCTCGGCTTCGCGTTGCGCGGCGCGCAAGCAGCCGGCGCGAACACCCGCCTGTTCGGCGGCACCTTCCTGCATAGCCTGCCTCACTACGCCCCGGAACAGGCTCACCGCACGGACGAACAGCTTGAACTGATCGAGGCGGTGCGCCATGCGGACGCGTTGATCATCGCCACGCCCGGCTATCACGGCGGCGTGTCCGGTCTCGTCAAGAACGCGCTCGACACGCTCGAGGAATTGCGCGCCGACGAGCGCCCCTATCTGGATGGCCGCGCGGTCGGCTGTATCGTCACCGCGTATGGCTGGCAGGCCGCGGGGTCGGTGCTGACGTCTTTGCGCTCGATCGTCCACGCGTTGCGCGGCTGGCCAACGCCGTTCGGCGCCGGCATCAACACGCTGGAAACGCGCTTCGACACCGTCGATACCTGTTCCGACGTCAAAGTCGTCGATCAGCTCGCCACCGTCGGCCAGCAGGCCGCGCAATTCGCGCTGGCATTCAAC
Source organism: Paraburkholderia sp. BL9I2N2 (assembly GCF_004339745.1). Taxonomy (GTDB): domain Bacteria; phylum Pseudomonadota; class Gammaproteobacteria; order Burkholderiales; family Burkholderiaceae; genus Paraburkholderia. The sequence continues at coordinate 642,622 of NZ_SMGP01000002.1, forward strand.
GCACACCGCACGCCGGACGCCGCGCCGCTTGCCGGCACCGCGCTCAAGGAAGCACAACCCGCTCGCCTCCTGCACGCGGTTTAAATCCCCGGTTTACATCCCTTTCGCCACAAGACTCACGACGCCGTGGACCCGCTTGCGCGGCCCACGGCGCGGTCGTTCGCGCGAACCGTGCGGCACATAACAGACCCGTGATCCGCAACACCGGATAGTGTGTCTGAACACAGCGAATATGATCCGATCGGGGCTCCTGTACACCTCCCTCCTGATTTGCTTACGACGAAAGATTGGTTCACCCGCTGCGCAGCGCGGCATAGGCTTGATCCTGCCCGCTGATTTACCGGCCGCGTGACGCTACGGGTTGCGTCCGACGTGCCGGCCTTTTCGCAACGCAAGCGGGGCACAACGATTGCCAAAAATCATGAACGCACATATTCGCTACAAGGGTTACGAAGTTGCACCGGCCGCACAACAACTCCCCAACGGCCTGTTCGCCGCCAACCTGACCATCGAAAAAACTTCCGCGAATCACGAGCAGCATTATTCATTTGACGCGCTCGATTACTTCTTCGACGAAGAGCACGCGCTGGCCTACGCATTCCGCTGGGGACGCATGTGGATCGATAACCACCAATAGAATCACCGACAGCGTCAGTTGCATCATCTTGCGCTGGGAGCGGCGCGGGCCAGCTTGCGCCGCTCGGCATCGGAATTTGAACGGTTGTGCCAGAATAGGCGACACATCGAGTTCGCCCTCTGTACGCCTGCCATGTCCGACACACTGACAGATGTTGCCGAAGACCGCACCCTACGCCACTGGACATTCCGCGGCCCCGCCCGCGTGAAGATCGGTTCCGAGGCGCACAAGCAGATGTTTTGCCGGATGCTGCTTGAAACCCACAACCCTTATAAACCCGCCGTGATCGAATGGCCGGCGCTGCCGCCCGATGCGCTCGAGCGGTTGTGCTCGCTGCCGATCTGGGACATCGCGGTGCAGACCGAAGGCCGCGCGTCGATCGCCGTTCATACCTATGCCGCGCAACTGCGCGATCCCCTGCTGCGTGAAGCCATCACCATGGAAGGCGACGAAGAAGCGCGTCACAAGCACGTGCTCTCGAAGCTGGTCGCCGCGTACGGCATCGAGATCGCGCCCGAGCCGGACTATCCGCCGCCGCGCGACGCCGAATGGGAATGGATGCGCACGGGCTATAGCGAGTGCATCGACAGTTTCTTTGCGTTCGGTCTATTCCGCTCGGCGCAGCAGTCGGGCTTTTTCCCCGAGGCGCTGGTCGAGACTTTCGAGCCCGTGATTCAGGAAGAAGCGCGCCACATTCTGTTTTTTATCAACTGGGTCGCGTGGTATCGGCGCACCATGCCACTCTGGCGCAGACCGTGGCATTCGCTGCGCGTGGCCGCGATCTGGGTGGTGCTGGTGTGGCAGCGTCTTGCCATCGCGAGAGGCATCGACGCTAAAGGCATGGCGCACGATTCGAATTTTCTGCCCGCGAGCAGCAGCGTAATCGGTGAAGCCATGAACGCGCGCGACCTGTTCGCGCTCTGCCTCGCGGAAAACGACCGGCGCATGAGCGGTTACGATGCGAGACTGCTGCGGCCCAAGCTGGTGCCCACGCTGGCGCGCTTCGCACTGCGCTTCATGAAACCCTCGCGCCGGGAAATCCCATCAGGACAAGGAGACGCCGGCCATGACATGGACCGTCGATGAACAACTCGCGTTGACCGCTACAGAAGCCGTCGCCGCGATCCAGTCCGGCCGCCTGAACGCCGCCGACTACGTGGCCACCTTGCTCGCGCGCGCAGCGGCGCTCTCGAGCCTCAATGCGCTCACCACGCTCGAGCTCGACGGCGCGCTCGCCGCCGCGCGGCGCATCGACGCCTTGCCCGCGGCCGACAAGGCTCGCTTGCCGCTCGCCGGTTTGCCTATCGTCGTGAAGGACAACATCAACACGGCGGGCATGCAGACCTCGGCGGGCACACCGGCGCTCGAGGGCTTTATGCCGAAGACCAACGCGCCCTCGGTGCAGCGCCTTATCGACGCCGGCGCGATCGTGCTCGGCAAGGCGAATATGCACGAACTGGCATTCGGCATTACGAGTACGAACCTCGCCACGCATGCCGGGCCGGTGCGCAATCCCTACGATCCCACGCTGATTCCGGGCGGCTCGTCGGGCGGCACCGCCGCGGCGATTGCCGCGCGCATCGTGCCCGCGGGTCTGGGCACCGACACCGGCGGCTCGACCCGCATCCCGGCCGCGTTGACGGGCACGGCGGGGTTTCGTCCGTCGGTCGGCAACGGCGGCCCCGAGCGGCGCTATCACGATCCGAACGCCGTGGTGCCGATCAGCCATACGCGCGACACGGTCGGGCCAATGGCGCGCACCGTCGCCGATATCGCGCTGCTCGACGGCGTAATCACTGGCGCCGGCGCATTGCCGGCGGTCGCGTTGAACGGGTTGCGCATCGGCTTGCCCGCGCCGCTCTGGGAAGGGCTCGAGCGCCAGGTGGAAGACGTCGCGCGGGCCGCGTTGAAGCAACTCGAAGCGGCGGGCGTGGTGCTCGTGCCGGTGACGATGAGCGAACTGGACGAGTTGAACGGCATGGTGGGCGGCCCGATCGCGATCCATGAGCCGCTCGAGGACGTGCTGGCCTGGCTCGTCGCCAACGACGCGCCCGTCAAAACCGTCGTCGAAATGGCGGCCCGCATTGCCAGCCCGGACGTGCGCGCGATCTACGACGGCGTGCTCGACGATGTGCTGGGCGACCGCTACGAGGCCGCGCTGAATCATTGGCGTCCGCGCTTGCAGCAGTACATGGCCGCGACGTTCGCCGACGAGCGGCTCGACGCGCTGCTGTTTCCGACCACGCGTCTCGCCGCCGTGCCGATCGACGACATCAACGGCTCGTCGGTAGTCTCGATCGACGGTTCAGCAGCGATCGACACCATGGACGCGTTCCTACGCAACACCGATCCGGCCAGCACCTCGGGCATACCGGGGCTTTCGCTGCCGGCGGGCATGACCGCGAGCGGCTTGCCGGTCGGACTCGAACTGGACGGCCCGCTCGGTGAAGACCGGCGTATTCTTGCGATTGGCGTGGCGTTCGAACAGCTTCTCGGCGCGCTGCCGGCGCCGGTGCTTTGATACCGCAACGACCTTCACAACACCTCTAAAAAAACTCGACTAAAACGCCGATGAAAACACCAATGCCCGCTCTCCCGCAGCGGGCCCTTTTACGCCACGGCGCGCGAATCGCCGCGGCGTTAGCCATCGCCTTGGCCGCCAGCGCATGCGCGCGCCTCGCCGCGGTCGACTCGAACGCGCTGTGGAAGATCGTCGATTTGCGTTGCGTGCCGTCTCAGCAGGCCACCGGCACGCCGGGTCAATGCACGTTTGTCGACCTGAACAAACGTTACGCGATCCTGAAGGATATCGTCGGACGCTCGCAGCATCTGCTGATTCCGACTGACCGCATTACCGGGATCGAAAGCCCGCTCGTGCTCGCGCCGCACGCGCAGGATTACTGGGTCGACGCTTGGGACGCGCGCACCTATGTCGAGAAGTCGGTCAAGCGTTCGCTGCCTGACAATCAGCTCAGCCTCGAAATCAACTCGCAATATCGCCGCACGCAGAACCAGTTGCATATCCATATCGATTGCATACGCGGCGATATCAGCGAAGCGCTCGCGCGCCACGCCAAAGACTCGCCCGATGAGTGGCGCTGGGAGACGCTCGACGGCAATCGCTACCGCATCATGCGCGTGACCTCGCTCGAGGGGGCCGACAACCCGTTTCGCATCGTCGCGCGGGACAATCGGGGCGCTGCGGCGATGGCCGGGCAAACCATTCTCGTGACGGGCGCGGGGCCCTCCGCTCAGAAGGACGGCTGGCTGGTCTTGAATAGCGGGCTCGACGTGGACAACGGCAGCGGCTCGGCAGAAGGCCTGCAGGATCACGCCTGCCGCGTAGCGGACGCGCCGTAAGCGCCTGCCCCGCAAGCTCGCAGAGCGCGCCGGTGCTTAGGCCCGCGCGCCTATGCACGTTTGAGCAGATGCATTGCTGAACAAATTGGTTCTGGCAACGCGCGCGGGTCCGTAGGATCGGTCTGAACCTGCATTCCGACCGATCCCGCCCATGGCGATTTATCTCGACGACACGCAACGCAACGCACTCGCCCGCCTGGCGACAAGCTGGACCTGGCGCACGCAATGGCCGACCTGGGCGCTGATCGTGACGATCTATGGAGGATGGTTCGGCGTGGCGACGCATGCGCGCGAGCTCGGCTTGCCGCTCACCGCTTTCCTGCTGGCCCTGCTCGGCACGTGGTACATGTCCTTGCAACATGAACTGCTGCACGGCCACCCGACGCGTTCGCCGTTCGTCAACGCTCTGCTAGGGTTCGCGCCGCTCGCCGTGTGGTTTCCCTATGGCATCTATCGCGACTCACATCTTCAGCATCACGACGATCCGCATCTGACGCATCCCGAGCGCGACCCCGAGAGCTACTTCGTCAGCGTGCTCGTGTGGCGACGCGCGGGTTGGGCGATTCGCGCACTGCTGACCTTCCGCAATACGTTTGTCGGGCGCCTGCTGATCGGGCCGGCGTTCGCCATTGCCGCAACAGGCGTGGAAGCGCTGCGTCGAATCAGAAGCGGCGATTGGCGCGATGTCCCGGTGTGGCTCGCGCACTTCGCCGCACTCGCCGGGCTCACGGCCTGGCTGCAACGTGCGTGTGGGATTCCGGCGTGGGTCTTTGTCGTCGGCGCGGGGTATGGCGCGCTGTCGTTGGGTTCGATCCGCTCGTTTCAGGAACATCGTGCTGCGCAGGCACACGAGCATCGCACGGTCATCAACGAAGCGGCGTGGTTCTGGCGTCTGCTGTTTCTGAACAACAACTATCATCTGGTTCATCACGACTTGCCGCATGTGCCGTGGTTTGCGCTTCGAGTCGTCTACGAGACCTCCCGCCAGCAGTACATAGAACGTTCAGGAGGCTTTCTCGTACAGGGTTATAGCGAGTGGTTGAGGCTCTACGCATACGCACCGGTTGCGCATCCGGTGCATGGCAATCTGCCCGATTTCATCGAGAGGAATCCGCCTGCTTTCGGCAGGGCGTAGCGCAGTGGCGGTCCGAATCGCCGAGCAAACGCGAACCGGGTGGTCTACTACCAGCCGCATGCATGCAAAGCTGCCGGTCGATAGAAGACGGTGAACGTCCGCACGCAATCTGCTGAGAGAACATTCGCAGGTGACGCGCCGATACATTGATTGTTCGCGCCGGTTCCAGCAGCTGATGTGAAGAGTCTACGGAAACGCACGATCAGGGCGTCCAGCGATAAACAGTAATGCTCGAGCCCTTGACGTTGTTCTTCGTGACCACGTACTCGCCGGTAGATCGGAGGTATGCCCTGATGCCGTACATCGCATCGATCGCGCTGCTGGCGTCCACGGCACGGCTATTGGTGTTGACCAGCGTCGTGTCGAGGTTGCCTGTCGCGAGATTGAAGGCATCGATGTTCGGCAAAGCTTGGCCGCTGCCGAACCAGTAGCCGACGAAAAGATAGCGGCCGGCCGCGTCAATCGACTTGGCGCCGACGTGGGTGAGGTTGATCACCGGATTGGGTGACGTGGTGTTGCCCGCGCTCCAGCCGTGATACACCTCGATCCGCGTGCCTATCGAAGTCCAGTCCGTACTCCCGACGACACCCTGCCCGAGAATCATGGTGTCGCTGTCCGCGAGGTAGACGATGCGCGTCAGCGGCTGGATGCTCGCGGGAATGCGGATAGGGATGCCGGGTCCCCATGTTGGCTTGCCGCTGGCGTCGAAGCCGGTCAGCGGGTAGTGGTAGATGAAGCCCGTCTTATCCAGACCGGCCCAGACGCCCCCCTTGCTGTCGATGTTGAATCCGTCCCTGACCGCCGCGGTCGTTTTGAACGCCGGACCAGGAAGCGTGGCGTCCGGTATGGCGATGTAGCCATTCGCAGCATTGAAGTGGAAGAAGTAGAAGATATCGGGATTCTGGCCGGACGCCACGAGGATCCGGTTGGCACCGACGGTGGCAAGTTGACCGAAGTGCTCGTCCCGTGAGTGATCGTTCATGTTGATGCGCGGGTCCGATGGGTAAGTGAACGGATCGACGGTGTTCGCGACGAAGGTGCCTCCAGCGCTGCCGCTGTAGATGTTGGTGCCGCCATAGAACAAGGCGCCATCCGTGGCCGGGTCCGGGGCGGCGATGCCCTCGAGGTTGAGGGACTGAAGCGTCCACCGCAGGTTGCCGGCACTGTTATACGCATGAATGTCGGTGCCTCCATTGCGGCCGAGGTCCCAGCTTCCGCCCCACGGGTTGTTGAGCACATAGAGGTTGCCCGCGGTGTCCTTGCCGATGCCAGTGACGCGGGTGAAGCGCTTCGCGCCGACCTGGCCTTTGATTCCCGTCGTGGTGTCGAGATAGCCGCCCTGAATGCCGAATGTACCGGCCAGCGTCGGCGTGCCCGAGAGTTTGTAGCGCTTGATGTTCATGTCGGGGCCCTCGTCCCCTATCATGAGTTGCCCCGACAATGCATCGAAATAGAGCGACGATGGCTGCGATCCACTGGGCATACGGATGGTGTTCAGCAGCGCGCCAGTCGGACTGAACTCGACAGTCGAGCCCTCGCTCTTCTGAGCAACCCAGACGTTGCCCGCGGCATCCAGGGCGAGCGCGCCCGGCCCCGACACGTTGATGTCCCGCTTCCAGACACCGTCGGTGGTGTAGATGCGGACGCGATTGCCATAGAAGTCGCTCGCATAGAGGAGCGAGCCCGCCGTGGCGAGTCCGGTGATGACGTCGACCCGAGGCTGGTTGGTCGACGCACTGACCTGAATCAAAAGATCGCGAGCCTTGGTGGTGCGGTTGTATCGTCCCACCGCGCCGCTTCCGTACGACCCGCCGGGCTGCAGTGCCGCGAAGATCGACGTCGCGTTGCCCGTGATCGCGCCGCCCTGAAACTCGCCGTGCGCGCCGATCGAGCCGAGGCTCTTGCCGTTCTGGTAGATCGCGACGCCACCCTCGAACTCGTCCCACATGGATGCCGTATAGATGACGCCCTCGGGCGCGACCCACATGGAACGCGCGGTGTTACCCACGTGGGCGGCGAGAGTCCCATAGGTGTTCGCCAGCCAGTCGGTGGTATTTTGCGCCTGACAGGCCGGCGCAATCGTGGCGATCGCTGCGGCGAAGAGCGCAGCATGAATTCGTTTTTTTTGCACCATGACTGCTGCTCTCCTGGATCTAGCGATCATTCACGTGAATGACCTCATTAACTCGCGACGCATAGCGTGCAATTCGCGCCTCCTCATTTTTAGATCATATTGAGGATGGACTCCAGAGCTTCGTACAGTTCATGTGTTCTTTCGGTCAGGACCTCTTGAGCGAAGGTCGACCGTTTCCTGTTGGCAGCTAACAGGCTCATGCAAGCGGCATACGCGACTCATTCGGCGCGGGTCTGAGCCGCGTTAGCGCGCGGCTTGCAACCTCGCGTGACAAACGCAAGGCGCCAATTTAACTCCTCGTCGATGACAGTTCGATGCGCTTGCGCTGCAAGAACCGGCGCACGGCCGGATCGCGTTCGAGTCCGATCGCGAGATCGTAAGCGCCGAGCGCTTCGGCCGTCGCGCCGGCACGCGCGAGCAGATCGGCGCGCGCGGCCCAGTACGGCTGATAGTCGGCCAGCCGCGGATCGTGCGCATACGGTTCGAGCGCGTCGAGCGCCGCCTGCGGGCCGTCACGCTCGGCCAGCGCAAGCGCGCGGTTCACCGCGACCACCGGTGATGCTGCAATCGTAAGTAGCGCATCGTAGAGCTGCACGACCTCGTCCCAGTTCGGCCGATGCGTCCGGCAGCGATGGACGTGCGCGGACTGCAGCGCGGCCTCGAGCTGAAAGCGTCCGATTGCGTTGAGCGTGTTCGCGCGCCGCAGCAGTGCATTGGCTGCGTCGATCATCGGCGCGTTCCATGTCGCCGGATCCTGAGCCGACAGCGGCACGTAGTCGCCGGCCGCATCGCGTCGCGCATCGCGCCGCGCCTGCGCATACAGCATCAGCGCGAGCAGACCAAGCGTCTCTGGTTCCTCCGGCAGCAACTCGACGAGCAGTCGTGCAAGAAACAGCGCCTCGCCGGCAAGATCGCGCCGCGCGGTATCGCCGCCGACCGGATCGGTCCACCCTTCCGCATACGCCGCATAGACCGCTTCCAGCACCGCGGCGAGCCGGCCGGGCAACTCCTCGCGCTCGGGTACGCTGAACGGAATGCCCGCTTCGCGAATCTTGTTCTTTGCCCGCACAAGGCGCTTGCTCATCGCGGCCGGCGACATCAGGAACGCGGACGCAATCGTCTTCGCTTCGAGCCCCAGCACCACCTGCAGCATCAGCGGCGTGCGAATCGCGGCCTCGAGCGCGGGGTGCGTGCACGCGAACAGCAGCGCAAGCCGCCGGTCGGGCAACATGCCTGCTTCACGCTCGTCGATCTCGTCGGCGAGGATCGCCAGCTGGTTCACCACTTCGTCGCCGACACGGCGATGACGCGCGCCATCGACCGCCCGGCGGCGCGCAACCGTCATCAGCCACGCTTCGGGATTCGCGGGGCAGCCGCGCTGCGGCCAGTCCGCGAGCGCGGCCGCAAACGCGTCGGCCAGCGCGTCCTCGGCCGCGGCGACGTCGCGCGTGCGCATCGCCAGCAGCGCGACGAGCTTGCCGTAACTGCGGCGCGCGACCGCCTCGGCAATCGCATGCGCGGCGCCGTCAGCGTCACGGTCGGCGCCGCCCGGACTCATGCAGCGGATGGCGCATCATAAGGCGCAGTCCAGACCGGGCGCACTTCCATGAGGCCGTGCGCCGCGCCGGGACAACGCGACGCCCACGCGATCGCCGCGTCCAGGTTGGGCACGTCGATCAGGTAGTAGCCGGCGAGTTGTTCCTTCGAATCGGAATAAGGTCCGTCCAGCACCTGCGGCTTACCGTCGACGAGCCGCACCGTGGTGGCCGTGCTCGTCTGCTGGAGCCGGTTGGCGCCCACCAGCGCGTCCGCTTTTTTCAACGATTCGGTGTACGCCTGATAGGCGGCAACCCCTTGCTGCCGCTCGCTGTCGGTCATCTGGTTCCAGCCGTTTTCTTCCGAATAGATCATCAATAGGTATTGCATATGAGCCTCCGTCATGGGGTTAAGGCGGCTGAATGGCATCGGGCCGCCATTACAATGACGCTCGGACCGCATGCTGACGGACAGGCGGCGTTAAAAAAATCGCGAATGGCGCACCCGTGTCAATCGGTCGCCTCCGTCCAGGACCCTGCGCGCGGTCACTTCGGGCGAGCCCGCCATCCGCTCCGCGCGGCTATCAATTTCACCGCACCATTGCAGACTGCATTAAAGCCCGGTTCCCGCAGGTGTCGCAACAATCTCGGTGAGGATATCTGACTTTCAACTGTTCCACGCTTGAGACCCACCAAGGTCGCTCGACTTCTCCCGCAATTGCTCTATCGATAACCTGCCGAGTAACTCGAAGAGTCAATAACTACACCTTGAAGCTGTCGATCAGGTGACACCCGGCCCGCGGTCCGTTTCACCGGCGACGATGCCTGACTGTCGGCAACGGCCGATTGCACGACAGCGGCGATTACGGATGTACAAACCCCTCCACCTCCTGCAAGAATGCGGGGCAACGAGGGCTCCACGATCCGATCCGCGCACGGCGCCCCGCAACCTGAGCCAAAAGTAGGAGTGCGTCCATGAGCAGGCTTGCCAAATCTGCAGCAAGCAACCGCAGTCAGTGGCTGATGGCCGCGATGCTGGCGGTGCTCTGCTGCCTGTGCCAGAGCGCCTTCGCGCAAGCGGCCGGCAACGCAGCGAGCCTGCGCGACAAATACCAGAGTCTGACGCAGCAGCTCGCGCACAACCAGTTCCAGCGACCGCTCTACCTCGAATCGCAGGAGTTGCCCTCGGCGCTCAAGGGCGATATTTACGGTGTGCTCAACTATCCGTTCGCGACGGTCGACGGCACGCTCAACGACCCGACTCAGGGCCCGGCCAACTGGTGCGACGTGCTGATCCTGCACCTGAACACCAAGTACTGCCATGCATCGACGAGCGCCAGCGGTACGGTCCTCGCGGTGAACATCGGCAAGAAAACCGAGGAATCGCTTTCCTCGTCCTACCGTGTGCAATTCAACTATCGGCCGGCCGCGACCAACCCGGATTATCTTCGCGTGGAACTCTCCGCCGCCACGGGTCCGCTGAGTACGAAAGACTACCGTATCGTGATGGAGGCGATACCCGTGGGCGATAACCGCACCTTTATCCATCTGACCTACGCCTACGGCTATGGCACGACAGGACGGCTTGCGATGAAAACCTATCTGGCGACCATCGGCAGCGACAAGGTTGGCTTTTCCTCCACGCCCGATCAGTCGACGGGCGAGACGCAGTACATCGGCGGCGTGCGCGGCCTGGTGGAACGCAATACCATGCGCTATTACCTAGCCATCGATGCGTACCTGGGTGCGCTTTCCAGCCCGCCCAACGCCCGCCTCGAAAAACGCCTCACCGACTGGTTCGATGCGACCGAGCAGTATCCGCGGCAATTGCACGAGGTCAGCCGCGCCGACTACATGCAAATGAAGCACAACGAGTATCAACGTCAGCAGACCGCCCAGTAGATTGCGCAGCGGCGCGGGCGTCGTTGGGACCGGCAGGTTCTGTGAGGTCGCGCAATGGATTCGGAAGCGCGTCGTCCGATATCAATCCTCGCCGGCGTTCCACTGGCGCCGTCACGACTCAAAGTTTTGATCCCTTGGCAAGACCGAGTTTTTCCATTGCCTCATGTGCATCGATCACCAGCGTAGCGATCTCGCTCACCGTGACCCGGAGACTTGTCGCTCTCGAGCGAATGTGCTCGTAGGCTTCATTTTCGCTGAGCTGGTGCGCCTCCATGAGGATGCGGATGGCCTTCTCGACGTGGCGTCGCGCCTTGATCGCTTCCTCGAGCTTCGCGACCTTGCTGTGCAACCGCTGCTGATAGCCTGAGGACGCGCGCGCGAGCACCAGGGTGCTCAGGATGCCGGTGGAACGGTAGGGCTTCGTGATGACGCCATGCGCCTGCGTATCCACCAGCATTTTTAGCGCCGTTGGATTCTCGTAGTCGGATAGCGCGATCAACGTTGCTTCGGTATCGGCTGCGCACCAGTTGCCCGCGCTGCGGGTTTCGGGGCCGACGAGAAAGAAAATCGCGTCGACATCGGCCGGCAGCTGCGACGGAAACGGCCAGAGCACGCGCACCGGACAGCCGATGCGGCGCAACTGCTCTTCCAGAACAATGCGGTCGTCGCCCGGCGGATGAATCACGAGGACGCGCAGCGTGCGTAGATCGTCGAAAAGGCGACGGGCCCCCGTGCTCATACCGATTCTCCATCGAGCCAGAATTCCGCGAATCCGTACGACGTCAGATACGGATCAGGTTTGATCGGACCTCGCCCCTCCCAGACTATGTCGAACGAGCCGTCCGGCCGGCACACGGCAATGCGCGGCGTCAGTATCGCGTGATTGTTCTCCGGGTCGATTTTCAGCAGCCCTTCCGGCGAATCGAATTCGACTTCGTGCACCGCCTCCACCAGCTTCGCCGTATCGAGACTTCCGCTACGGGCCAGCGCCAGCGCAAAGAGATGCACCTGGTTGTACGCCATCTCCGACCACATGCTGGCCGGTTGATCGCCGAATCGCGCATGCCATGATTTCAGAAAGCGCTCATTACTCGCGAGGTTCAGCGTGTTGACGTAACTCGCCGAGATGATGTGGCTGCCGCATAGTTCGGGGCCAATCATCCGCGTTTCGCCTTCGGTCATCGTCAAGCTTGCAATCGGAATCTGTGCAGGGTCGATACCGTGCTCGCGATACAGCCGATAAAAAGCACGCGCACCTCGCCCGATCAGAGTGGAGAACACGACGTCGGGCTCGACGCTCCTGATCTGCCGCACCACTTCTTCCAGCGCCGCCGGATCTGCGTCGCTCGGCAGATAGAGTTCTTCCACGATTTCACCGCCATGCTGCTCGACCATGTCGCGCATGATCCGGTTCGATTCTCGCGGATAGATGTAGTCGGCGCCCACCAGAAAAAAACGGCGGCCATGATTGCGCAGCAGGTAGGCCGCCAGTTGCATGCTGTTCTGGTTCGGCACCGCGCCGGTGTAGATCACGTTGGGCGAATACTCAAACCCTTCGTAGATCGAGCAGTACCATAGCAATGCGTTGGTGCGCTCGATCACCGGCAAAACCGCCTTTCTGCTCGACGAGGTCGAACAGCCGAAAATCACGGTCACGTCGTCTTCCTGCAACATCCGGGTGGCGAGCCGGCGGTATTCATCGGGATCGCTCTTCGGATCGTAAACAACGGGGTCGAGCAGGCGCCCGCTCACTCCGCCGGCCGCGTTGACTTCTTCAATCGCGAGCGCCGTGCCGAAAAAATGCTCCGACTCGGTTGCCGAAGTCACGCCCGTGCGCGAGTACAACACGCCGATGCGCCAACCATCGTCCGCGGGCGCCGGATTGGCCGACTGTCGCGAGCTTGCCTCCATTTTGCTTCCTCCTTGCACCGCTTCCTCGTTTCCTAGGTCGCGGGAACACGTCCCACTGACGCAGCGATCGCCTGCTCGACGAACGCAGCAGCCTCGAGGCATCGGGCATCGTCCCACGGGCGGCAGATCACCTGCACGCCAATCGGGCCGCCTCGTGTGCCCTTCAATCCCGGCACGTTCACGCACGGGCAGCCGAGCAACGTCCAATTGCGATTGAATGCGGGGTCGCCTGTGGACGCCAGGCCGTCGGGCGCTTCGTCGGGTGCGCTGGGCGTCAGCAGTCCGGTCATACCGTCGAACAACCCGGCAAGCCTGGTCTTCGCCTGTTCCGCGAGAACACACGCCTTGGCGTAGCTTGTCGTATCGACCCTCGCAGCACGCTCAAGAAAACCGGCGAGCAGTGGCGATAGATCGGCACGATGATGATCGTACTCGAAGCCCAGTGCCCGATATGACTCGTAGCTCTGAATCGTATTGTGCGCGGCGACCAGGTCGGCCATCCACGGAGCGAAACGCACACGCCGCACACGGCCCCCCGCCTGCTCGATGGCCCGCACCGCCGTGTCGAGCGCGGTGCTGGCATTCGCGGACGGTTCGGTCCATGGGTAGCTGTCCGGCACGCCGAATACCGGGTTGGCGGATACATCGTCCACGGCCAGTTGGTGGCCCGACAGCACCTGCGCGAGGTAAGCCACGTCCCGCGCGCCGGCGCCAAACAGGCCAACCGTATCCAGCGACCACGAAAAGCACTTCATGCCGACGGTCGGCAACATGCCGAGCGTGGGCTTGTAGCCAGCGATGCCGCAGAACGAAGCGGGCCGGATGGTCGAGCCGCCGGTCTGCGAACCGATCGCGAAAGGCACGATCCCGGCGGCCACCGCGGCGGCCGACCCGGATGACGATCCGCCGGGGGTACGCGCCAGGTCGCACGGATTGCGCGTCACCGGCGGGTTCATATAGGCAAACTCGCTGGTGACGGTCTTGCCGATGACGATGCCGCCGTTGCGCCTCAACAGCGTGACAATCGCGGCATCGGACTTCGGCTGATGGCCTTTGTAAATTGGAGAGCCGTAGCAGGTGAGCAGGCCGCTCGTGTCGAAGATATCTTTCACCGCGATCGGCATGCCGGCCAGCGGCCCCGTTGCACCAGCAGCCGCGGTCAACGCCGTTTCGCGCTGCGCAACGGCCGTCAACGCCCTCACCTCCGGCTCGACTTCCTCGATGCGCGCGAGCGACTCGAGGACGACGCGACCGCGCTCGCGAGGGTCGGCGGCAGTTTGCTCGAGCATGTCCAGTCCGGAGCGGGGTCGATAAAATGAGTTTGCGTTCATCATGTGTCGCCTATCGTCATGGTCGTCCCGCATGTTACACACGCAAGTGTTCGAAGATCGATCCCACCGCCGCTTCATCCTTCGCGTTGCCATGCTCGAGGATCTCGCCTTGCTTGAGTACCGCGTAGCGGTCGGCAACCTTCAGCGCAAAGGGAACATTCTGCTCTACCAGCAGCAGCGCCGTGCCGTGCTGGCTGCGTTCCCATAGCAGCGCGTCGGCGAGACGTTCGATCACGGACGGTTGCAACCCTTCCGTAATCTCATCGAGCAAAATGAGCGAAGGACGCATCATGAGCGCGCGCGCCACCAGCAGCATCTTCTGTTCGCCGCCGGAAAGCGTGCCGGCCAATTGCTTCAGACGACTCGCGAACACCGGGAACACCAGCTCGATCCCGGCAAAGCGTTCGTCGAACGCCGATGCCTTCGCGAGCCCAAGACGCAGATTGTCGCGGATGGTGAGGTCCTGAAACAATGCGTGTTCCTGAGGCGCGTAAGCAATGCCTTCTCGCGCGATCTGGTGAGGCGCCATGCGCGTGATTTCTTGCCCCCGCGCACGGATGGCGCCGGCTTGCTTCGGCAGATAGCCCATGATTGTCTTGAGCACCGTCGTCTTGCCCATGCCGTTCTTGCCGAGCAGCGCGACGGCCTCGCCGTCGGCAACGGTCATCGACAACTTGCGGAGCACGACCGAAGCCTTGTACCCGCTCGTCACGTCCTGCAATTCCAGCGCGATCCGGGTCATGACGCCTCCTGTTGTCCGACGTTTTCGCCTGCCGCGGCGCTTTGCGCGGTCCCTGCATAAATCGTTCTGACCAGCTCCGAGTTGACTACCTCGTCGAAGTTGCCTTGCATCACGATACGCCCCTGATGCAGCACCACGATGCGCGTGGCAATCCCGGCCACGAAATCGAGGTCATGTTCCACCAGCAGACAGCAGAGCTGATACTGGTGAGCCAATGCGGCGAGCACATTCCCGATTTGCGTGCGCTCCGTTTTGGTCAAACCCGCCGTGGGCTCGTCGAGCAGCACGATCCGTGGCTCCAGGGCGAGCACCATCGCCAGTTCCAGCGCCTGCTGCTGCCCGTGCGACAGATCCTTCGCCACGGCGCCCAGCCTTTGATCGAGATGAGTGGTACGAAGCACCTCCAGCGCATACGGCGGCAGCGCAAGCGTAGTGGAGCGTCGGAACAGCGATGGCCGTTCAATGATGGTGCCCGCGATTCTCAGGCACTCGGCAACGGTAAGCGTCTCGAAGATATTCGCGTTCTGGAACTTGCGCCCCAACCCGAAATGCACGCATCGGTCCGGCGGCAATTGACGGACATCGTGGCCACACAGCACAACCGTGCCGGCGGAGCGTTCCGCACCATCGCTCATGCAGCGCATGAGCGTCGTTTTGCCGGCGCCGTTCGGGCCGATGAGACCAACCAGCTCACCTCCATTGGCGTTCAGGTCGATGCCTTGCAACACTTTCAGGCTGCCGAAATGCCTGGCAACGCCGTTCATCTGCAGGGCCGGCGCTGACAGCTCCCGTTGATGAGCCACACCTACGTCGCGCTCGACCAGTTCCGGTTCGGCGCCATGACCGGCCAGATGGCGCAATGGCTTTAGCAACAGCGGCACCAGACCTTGCGGCAATAGCACGATGACGGCCACGAACGCGGCGCCCAGGATCAGTTGCCACGCGAATGGCATGCTGCCGCTGAGATAGGCGGTCCCGACATTGATCAGAAGCGCGCCGATCACCGGCCCCCACAACGTTCCTCTGCCGCCGAGCGCGACCCAGATGATCAGTTGGGTGCCGAGGACAAACCCGGCCAGCTCGGGCGCGACCACGCCGCTGAACGATCCGTAGCCGAATCCCGCGAGACCGGCGATGGCTGCGGTCGCAACCAGCAAGGCGATCTTTACGAGCGACGTATTGATGCCGAGGTACGAACAGCGTGATTCGTTGTCGCGAATGGCAGCCAGCACGCGGCCGCCGTCGCTTCGCACGAATAGCCACGCAAGCGTGGCGACGACCAGCAGCGCCGCACCGGCAAGCCAGTACCAGGCCTGCAGCGAAAGATCGAAGGTCTCGTAGCCGGTGAGTCCCGAACTCGAACCGGTCCACGCGCCGCCGGAGAGTAGCAACTGGCTGAGAACGATCGGCAATACGAGCGACATCACAGTCGCGAAAAACGGCGACGCGCCGCGATAGAACGACAACCAGCCGAGCAACGCAGCTACGGCCGCGGTCACCGCGATTGCCGCCCCCAGTGCGAGCACCACATAACCCGCCGAGAAACCACCGTGCGTAAACACGAGACCTGCGGCATAGGCCCCAAGACCGAAGAACGCCGATTGCCCGAACGTCAGATAGCCGGTGTAACCCCACAGAATATCCACGGTCACGGCCACGATGGAAAAGAAGAAAGCCTGAATGAGAACGTTGAGCAGATACGAGCCGAAAACAAGCGGACCGGCGGCCAGCAGAACCACACCCACCCCGCCGGCCATGAGCAGACCGCGTCCGTGAATGGTTGGCCGTTTGCGTGCTTGCCCGTCGCCTTGCACAGTTGGAGCACCGGCACGATGCACCGATTCGTCGACTTTAGCCATGAGAGAACCCCTTGGGACGAATCCGCAACGTGAGCGCCGCCAGCACGGCGATCGTCAATCCGCCCAGTACCGGACTGACGAACGTGCTGACCAGCACCTGGCAAGCGCCGAACACGAGGCACGTCACCAGCAGGCTGAGCATCGAGTGTCCTGAAACCATGACCAGCATGAACGCGCTCACCAGCCACGGCAGCCCCATATCGGGATCGACGCTCGATAGCGGCGTAATGAGCGTGCCGGCGAGGGAACCCAGCGCCGCGCCCAGACTGAAGGTAATGAAACGGATGCGGCCGGAATGAATGCCGAGACCTCGCGCCAGGTCCTCGTTCATGATCACCGCGCGTGTCCTGATGCCAAAGCGCGTTCCCGCGAGAAGCGCGCTCATGAGGACGCACAGACCGAGCGCGATCGGGATCAGCAGCAAACGGTAGGCAGAGTAATCAGTCCCCGCGATAGTGACAGCCCCTTTGAGCGGCGTCTCCACGAACTGCGCCTCGCGGCCAAACGCCATCACGATGAGCTGCCCAATCACGATACCCAGACCCCAGGTGGCGAGGATCGCGTCGAGCGGACGCTTGTAGAGCGGCCGGACGATCACCTGCTCGACGAGCATGCCCACGGCGGTACCCACTACAATCGCGAGTGGCAGCCCGAGCCACGGACTCAGCTTGAGCTGCGTCACGACGAAGCTCGCGTAGGCGCCTATCGTCAGCAGCGCACCATGGGCGAAATTGACGATTTTCATCACGCCGAAAATCACCATCAATCCTGCGGTCACGATGAACAGCACCGCCGCGGTTGTGAAAATATCGAGTGCAAGAACCATTGTCTTCTCCAGTCGCATCCGCCTGTGCGTTGCCTGCGGATATGCATCAGGCGGATGCCGTATTTCGAGTTGCTTCTACTTGATGTTCGGGCACTGCGCGCCCGGGTCCACATTCGGGAAGGTCTGCAGGATCCTCACCGAGCCGTCCGGCTGTATCTGGCCGAGGCGCATGGCAAGAGGCGTGTGCCGGCTCCTGTTCATGGCCACCGGTCCGCGCGGTCCGTCAAACGACACTTGGCCCAGCGCCTTGATCACCTTGTCGGCGTCGGTGGAGCCCGCCTTTTCCACCGCGGCCTTGTACAGGAAGAAGGCTTCGTATTGCGGCTCGGACAACTCGTTCGGCGTCTTTAGATCCTTGCCGAATTTTTTGTCCATCGCAGCGAGAAATTTTTTGTTGCCCGGCGTATCGATGCCCGTCAGGTAGGAGCCCGACATGTACATACCGGCGGCGACGTCGCCCATGCTCTTCGCGGTGCCTTCGTCGATCGCCAGGTTGCCATAAGGCAGCGTCATGCCGGAACCCTTCAGTTGTTTGGCAAGCGACACGTTGGGTGCGCCCCCGGCCGTCGCGCTGATCAGCGCATCAGGGTGAGCCCCACGGATCTTGGAAAGGATCGGCGTCCAGTCGGTGCCGTCGATCGGCAAGTACTCCTCGCCGACTACCTTGCCGCCGTGCTCCTCGATATATTTTCTGGTGAATCCAAGCATGCCGCGGCCAAAAACGTAGTCGTTGCCGACCAGATAGAAGGTCTTGGCGCCCTTGCTTTTCGCGAAATAATCGACCACCGGCGCGACCTGCTGCTCAGGCACCCAGCCGTTCACGTACATCCACGGACTGCACGAACGGCCCTCATAAAACGACGTGTACACCAAAGGCTTCTTGCCGCGCGCCACGATCGGCAGCGCCGCGTTACGCGCGGCGCTCGTTTCCATGGAAATGATCGCGTCGACGTTCTTCTGGAACACCAGCGTGTCGTACGCTTTCTGCGCGCCGACTGCACCGGATGCGTCGTCGGTGATGTCGAGCTGCACCTGGCGGCCCATGATTCCACCCGATGCGTTGATTTCGTCGACGGCGAGTTGCGACGACTGCACGACGGCCGGCGCAACCACACTATTTGCGCCGGACAGTCCCACTGCTACACCGATTCTGATCGGATCGGCGGCGAGTGCGCTGATGCAGGTGCAGGCCGTGGCGAGCGCCACGACTGCGCCGACAAGGATGGGTTTGTTGAACGGAAGCATGGATTTTTTCCTCACAGTGGTCGAATGAAATGCTTGTGCTTCATACAGGTGCGATGGGATGCGTCATGAACGCGACGCAGGCCAGCCGGTGCCCAGCATCGGGTCGTACACGTCCGCGCGCCGGTCGTGCAGCACGTGATTGAAGGTGTTCAGCGTGCGTTCCGAACGGGTGCGCGGCAGATCGATTGAGGCGTACAGGATTTCTTCGCGATCGACACTGGCCGGGCCCGCGACAGGCCATCCGTTACCGCCCACGATCAGGCTCTGGCCGATGAACGGCTGACCGCGCTCCGTGCCGATGCGGTTTGCGCATGCGATTGCCACGCCGTTGCTGTGCGCAGCCGCCATGGTGAGCGTCGTGGCCATGGCGGGACGATCGTCCGGTTGCGCGGGCATCGGCACCCAGTTGGTCGGCACGCAAACGATGTCCGCATCCTGCATCGCGGCAAGCCGGTATGTTTCGGGAAACCACCCGTCGTAGCAGATTGCGATGGCGATTCGTCCCAGCGGCGTATCGAATACTGGAACGCCATGGTTACCCGGCTCGAAGAAGAGATGCTCGTTATTCCACAGATGCAGCTTGCGATAGACGCCGACGTGACCGGCGGGGCCGGTCAGGATTGCTGAGTTGTAGAGTTGGTTGCCAGCGAGTTCGGCGATACCGCTGACGATATGGACACCAAGACGGCGCGCCGTTTCAGCAAGCAGTTGCGCGGTTTCCCCTTGCGGCAACGGTTCGGCCAGCGCGAACGCCTCGGCGCGATCTGTGAACACGTAGCCGGTATTGGCCAGCTCCGGCAACACCACCAGGGACGCACCGTGATCCGCAGCGGCTTCGATGTGCCGGATGCATTGCGCCACGTTCTCGCGCTTTCTGCCGACATGAGGCTCCATCTGAACGCATGCAATGACAAGGCCCTCGAGGCGACGTTCCGTGGAGTTGTACTGCAATGTCACCATTTTGTCTCCCAAAAGCAAAAAGCCCCCGAACCTGCGTTGGACGCGAGTTCGGGGGCTACATAGCCTTCCAAATGTGGCACGGCATCGTTGCCGTGGAACTGCCAAAAACTGACAGTTCAGTGGGAGAGAATTTATGAAGTCAAATTCACGATGTCAAGAGGTTTGGCGGCCTATAGGGAAAGTACTCGCGGGTCGCCCACCATGCCGGCCAGCGTCGCCGCCACAAGGCTCCATGCGTTCCGAAATCCCGCGCCCAGTGCGCCCCTTCCGTCTGGGTGCCGGTGCACTCGATCCGCGGTCTGATCATCTGACGGAGCGTCGCAACGAACGGCCCTTGAACGCACTCATTCCAGGCCTACAGTCAGATCGACGCACGCACCTGGATACGATTGACGACGCCCCCGATCGCATCCATGCACCAGGCGTCCTGTTCCGCTTGCCGGCTTTCGGCTTCGGTCGCCACCCAACCTGCTAGCGTGATCCTGTGGTTTTCCACGTTGACGGTGATCTGCCCGGCGCGCACGCGCGGATCGGTTTCGAGCACCAGGTGCAGGACGTCGGACATTTCATCGTCGCCGTCCGCTTCGGCGGGCACCAACTCCAGCAGGTTCACCACGTCGCGGCAGCCGCCGACCCACCAGGCAGTCACACTCGCCAGGCGCCTGTGAGACAGGCTGATCACTTGCCCCGTCAAGGTCACCACACCGTCCTTGACCGTTATCTCGATGACGCCGCTGCCGTCGTTGCCCGCTTCGTCCATGGTGCCGCGCAGCACTTCGAGCTCGCCCTTCACCCGTGCACAGATCACACAGTTGCGGAAATCCACCGTCTGAGCCAGCCGTTCGCAGATACGTGTGCGCAATTCGCCATCCGCGACCGGCGGGTTGGCGGTGACACGCAACTGGTCGACCACGCGTTTGCCCTCGCTGTGTAGCCGGGTCAACTGAAGAAGGCGCTTCTTGGATGCGACATCCGGCACCTCGCCTGCCACGGTCAAGGCATCGTCGTCGAAACTCATATGAATGGGATGATTGTGAAGCTTCAGGTGTGATTCGCGTTCGAAGGCTGCCACCACCTGCTTCAGGACCGTATCGCTGCGTTGCATGATCCGCCTCGCGCAAAGGTTGGGGACGCAGCGCGCTTCAGGCCGCGCTGCGCAAACCGGGCCGGTCACATCGGCATACCCTGCATGCGACGGGCGAAGCGTGCCCGCTCGGCTCGGTCCATCAGATCCAGGAATTGATCCGTGTCCATATGGATCAGCTCTTCATGATCGCCGGCCTCGAAATAAACGTCCGGCTGCAAGGCGAGGCTCTCGTCAAGATAGGTTTGCATGCCATAGGCCGTACAGACCGGCGGGAGCGCTCCCGCGTCGCAATCCTTGAACAACTCCCGCAGATCGGTCTCTTTGGCGAGCACGAGATGGCGTCCGGTCTTTGCCCAAAGCTCGGAGAGCCGCACGGCGTAGGTCGATGGCAGCACGGTGGCCACATAGCCGTGTTCGTCTTCAAAAAGCACTGTCTTGGCGAGGCGATCGCCGGGAATATGCGCTGCCGCCGCGGTTTCAACGCTGGAATGGCTGTATGGATGATGCACGATTTCGTACTGCGAGCCCTTGCTGCGCAGGCAGTCCTGGAGCGTGGCTGAGATTGACATGACACACCTCCGCTGAAAGCAAACAGGAAACTACTTCGCGAGATCCTTTAAGAATAGTTCGCTTTCGCTAGCGTGTGAAAAACATGCCGACGGCAGCGCCGTGACTGCGCGGGCGCGACAGTGAATGGGACGGTTACCTCATATGGCATATGGCCCACCGCCGCCATGATAGGTAACGCCGCCGAAGGTTTCATCGGCCGCCGCGGTGGGCAAGGGCCAGGTCACTGATTCAGTTCAATGCCTGACGCGTCACGATGGTTGACCCGCGCCGGAACCTCCGGGCGCTGTTGCGGGTGCGGTCAAGTCATCAGCCGCCGCATGGCTAGCCGGCATGCCGCCTGATTGGGTTATTTCAACCCGCAGACTTCCTTGATTAT
Organism: Paraburkholderia sp. BL9I2N2; assembly: GCF_004339745.1. Lineage (GTDB taxonomy): Bacteria > Pseudomonadota > Gammaproteobacteria > Burkholderiales > Burkholderiaceae > Paraburkholderia. Next base: position 664,232 of record NZ_SMGP01000002.1, read on the forward strand.
TCCAGTACGCCCAGCTGGCATCGTTGGCGAAGCAATACAGGTACCCCGAGTAGGGAGCCTTGATCTCCACTTCCCTACCAATCCTGAAGTAGAAGGGTTCAGGCGGCACGCCTGTCCTGCCCGGTTGTCCTGGATGTGAGATTGCACCGCAGAGTTCGAACCAGTTCGCTTCCCTGACCCGCCTCGCCCACGCAAACAGGTGTTGCATCCAGTTACCCGGCGTTCCTTGCGCGCCGGATGGAGTGTCCCCATTCAGCCACGCTTGCCCTTCAGGCACCTTGAACCGGTAGCTCGTCCCTTCCTTCATGAAAATACCTGTCCAATTCCACAACGAACTGGCGAAAACCCGCACCTGAACCGCCGACGCAGGGTCTATGTTCGGTCGATAGGGAGCCTGAAAGATTGGCGGACCAACCTGCCGTTTCAATGTCAGATCCGATATCGATTCAGAACATCTTCGTGAACCCTTCGCCAGATATGGAAAGGATCGAGGGCGAAAGCCGATTCTCCTGTAAAAGCCGGTGAGCGAATTGTGAAGCACGCCATGTATTGCCGATGGCGACAACTGGTCCGCATGGGCTAACTGCTTCAACATATCGGGCTCAAACACCGCGCCGCACTGCGCGGCCTCGGAGATCATCCATTTGAGCGTGGCATCGGAAAGGCCTGTCTCTTTGTAGCCGCCCCCAACGTCAGCATGCACGCCAGGAAACCACACTTGCGTCACGCGAGCCAGGTCGCAACCATCCGAGTCCATCCACAACGTTGGAGAGAAGTTGTTCCGCTGCTCATCGATTGCGAGGGCATGTACCGCGCGTTCAACTTCCGGCGGGAGCCTCGTGTCATGAAATTCATAGCGCTTTCTGCCGAACCCGAATATGTCCACAATTTCCGGGATGCCGAGCGCGCCCACCGTCTCCCACACCCCCAGGAAACGAATGGGTGGAGGTTTGCCATGCTCGATGCGGAACCGTTCCTGCCGGCTGACGCTTTCCGGTATTTTCGGGTCGAGCCGGTAGAGGTTCCATGCTTGCGTCACCAGCGTCCAGCTTGCCTCGTGAGGAAGTCCGCAGTGGTGAAGCATGCCGACCAGGCTTCGAGCCGTGAACGCGCCACGCGAGAAGCCGATGACAAAGATTTCGGAGCCTTCTTCGTAGTGATCGGACAGCCACTTGTACGCGGTTCGAATGTCGCGGGAGAGGCCTAGTCCTAGCGCGCCATCCACGAGGCGACGCACCCGGCCTTCGTTAGCGCCAATGCCGACGTGATAATACCGGAGCTGCTCGACGCCATCGTCGCCGCGCTCACGCAATGCGTTGAAAAAACGCACGACATTGGTTGGTACGGGCACTCCCTGAAACTCGTCGCTCTCCGAGTTCCATGTGCCGTCACAGCAAACGAAGAGTCTCTTCATGTTTGCGGCCCTGCTCGTCCGGCGCGATTCTGATACGAAAGCATGACCCGGCATGTCGGGAAACGAAAGGTGCGCCCCGTTTGCCTTCACGGCGATTCACGCGCAGCCCGGCCTTTCCGCCTGGCCCTGGTGGTTGACACCAGCATGATATTGAACCACGTCCCGGCTCGCTACGCGCCGGCCAGTCTGCGCGCGAGCGTATCCGCCACCGTTGCGAGGTTCGGCTCGACGACGAGATCGGTATGCGCGCCGTCGATGTTCTTCACCAGCAGGCCATTCCTCGCGACGCGCTGCCAGGCCGGCAGCGGATCGCCCTGCCCGCCTTCCCTGACGGACGCGCGCACGTAGACAATCGGGCTGCCGAGATAGCGGCGCGGACGATACGTCGCCATCGCGACGCGCATCGACTCGCGTACCTGCCGCAGTACCGGCGGCAGGCCCTGCGTATCGGCTGCCGGCCTGGAAGCCATCTTGCCGAGCCGCATGCGAATCCGGTCGGCGGCTCCGGACACCCTGTCCTTCAGATAGGCAAGGCGACCGCTTGCGGAAAGCGCACGGAACGCTTGCACGCGCTTCGCCATGACCTCGCACTGGAAGCCGAACCACGCATGCAGCGGCAAATAGCGTTCATCGACGTAGGTATCGAGCAGACACAGCAACTCGATCTTCTCGCCCGCCGCGACAAGCTGCTGCGCTATCTCGAACGCGACTAGCCCGCCAAACGAATAGCCGACCAGCGCATACGGACCGCTCGGCTGCACCGCGCGAATCTGCTCGACATAGACACTCGCCATCTCCTCGACGCGCCGCTGCGGCTCCTGGTCGCCATCGAGCCCGCGTGCCTGCAGGCCGTACACAGGCCGCTCGCTTTCCAGCGTGCCGGCCAGCGTCAGGCACTCCATCACCGAGCCCGTGATGCTATGAAGCATGAAGACAGGCCGCCCGCGCCCCGCACGCATCGGCACGACGTTGGGATGCGCGCCCTGCACGCCTTCTCCCGCGATGACGGCCGCGAGCCGCGCAATAGTCGGCGCGATGATGAGCGTCGCAAGCGGCAGGGTTCGGCCGGTTGCCAGCCTTATTTCGGCGAGCATCTGTGCGCCGAGCAGCGAATGGCCGCCGAGTTCAAAGAAGTTGTCGTCGAGACCGACCGGCGAGAAGCTGAAAAGCTGCTCCCAGAGCGCGCATAGATAGACTTCCACCTGCTCGGCCGATTCGCCGGGTTCCGGCAACTCGCGACGTGTGCGGGCAAGCGCGGGATGCGCGCTGATATTCTCGACGCATCCGGGGTTCGCCAGCGACGACAGGTTGCGCACCGGCAGCCCGTTCACCGCATCGCGCGCGGCCGCCTCCGATGCCTTGCCGTTATGCGTGACGGGCAGCGCTTCGACTTCGGCGATCACGTCCGGCACGAGCGCCGCCGAACCCTGCAGCATCAACTCACGCCGCACGCGCGAAGCGAGTGCCGCGCTCATCTTCGCGCCCCTGCGCAACACGAGCAGCAGCACGACGCGCTGGCCTGATCCGCTCGCGTCATGGGCAGTCTGCGCGACGACCATCGACTGATTGATCTCGCCAATACTGCTGACAATGCGGTAAATCTCACCGGGGCTCACGTTGATGCCGCGCACATTCAGCACGCCGTCGCTGCGTCCATGCAGGCGCGCCGATCCCTGCGCCGAAAACTCGATGATGTCGCCGTGCGTCCACACGCCCGGGTTCGCCTTGAAATAGGCGGAGTGAAAGCGGGCGCCGTCCGCGTCGCCGAAGAAGCCAAGCGGGCGCGACGGAAACGGATTGACGCACACCAGTTCGCCGGTCATGGAGGTGAGTGCGCCCTCGTTCCACGCCTGCACATCGAGGCCGAGACTCCTGCACTGTGCTTCGCCTGCATAAACCGGTAGATTCGGGTTGCCGAGCACGAAGCAGCCGATGATATCGGTGCCTCCTGAAATCGACTGGAGCTGCAGCGGCTTGACGTAGGAGCGCACCCATTCGAACTGCGAGTCGTAGAGCACGGCGCCCGTCGACATCATCGCACGCAGCGCATCCAGCCCGAACTGCTCGCCAGGTTTCAGGCCCGAGTCCTCGCACATCTTCAGATAGGCGGGACTCGTGCCGAACACGGTCACGCGTTCATCGGCGACCAGCCGCCAAAGTGTGTCGACTTCCGTAACCGGTCCGTCGTACGTGACGATCTCGGCGCCCGAGGCCAGCACCGACAACTGCCAGTTCCACATCATCCACGAACAACTCGTGTGAAAGTACAGCTTGTCGCCCGGACCCAGGTCGCTGTGCAACTGATGCTCTTTCAGATGTTCGAGCAATGTGCCGCCGGCGCCGTGCACGATGCACTTGGGCTTTCCCGTCGTGCCCGACGAGAACATGATGAAAAGCGGATGATTGAACGGAAAATGCCGCCATTCGAACCGTGCTGCGTCACCGTGAACGATGAGATCGCGCAGCGAGTGCTGAGGCTGGCTGACCGTGCTCGGCAGCGGCGTTTCATCCAGACAGATGACGTGGGTGAGCGTCGGCAATGCCGCGGCCACCGCGGCGACGTGCGCGGCGATCGAGCCAGCCGTATCGAATGAGCGCTGCGTCGTGTGCGCAAACAGCATGCGTGGCTCGAGCGGCTCGAAGCGGTCGAGGATCGCCTGCACGCCAGTCTCAGGCGCCGCGGTGGATAGCGTCGCGCCAACCGCCGTCACCGCGAGCGCCGTGATGATGGCCTGCGCGTCATTTCGCATCATCGCGACCACGCGGTCGCCCGGACGCAAACCGAGTTCGCTGAGCGAATAGGCAAGGCGTGCGACCCGGTCGCGCAGATCGCCGCGCGTCATCGTTTCGCGGCGGCCATCGGCATAACGCGCAGTGAGTGCCGGCGAGTCGTCCGGCGCGATCCTTCGCCCAAGAACGCTTTGGGCGTAATTCAGTTCGACATGCGGAAAGAAAAGCGCGGTCTCGCATTCGTCGCCGATGCAGGCCGTCTCCATGCTACCGCCCCATTCCATTCCTCCGGTCCACTGCAGAAAGCACTGCCAGAAGCGGCGGAATTCGCGCGTCGAATAGGCATGCAGTTCTGGATAGTCCGCGAAACGCTCGCCGGTGAAATTCTCCAGCGCCGCAGTGAAGCGTGACATGCGCGATTGAGCGACGCGCTCCGGCAAGTTCTGAAATAGGGGTTCGCGCGCATACATGCGTATGCTCGCCCCGACGACCCTCTCGTGATTCATCCGCGCACCCGTATTGGAACAAAGCTTTATAAGTATTTATCTGTCTGCCGGCAGGCGCCGGCGACCAGTCGCATTCCGACAATGCCTTGTGCTTGAACATGAGCACCGTCCCCTCGCAAACAGATTACTGCGCGAGGCAACGATGCTATGTGCGACCTCACACAAAATTACATGCGTCGCAAAGAACGTCTCGCGGCACGATGCTTTAAATACCGATTTGTTGCGAGCAGACGAATCTAATTCTCGCGCCGCTTTGCGCTGTGTTATCTAGCGTACCGAACGCCCGCGCAAAGCACGCTCCAATCGACCGGAAACCATCAAACTGGAAAGAGGATCAGGCTCATGCGCTGCACGATAAGAACATTGGGCGGTGCGTTTGCAAAAGAGATTGCAATATCCGTTCTTCGCCACGCGGCCGGCTTCGTGGCCCCTCTTCGGCCGTCCACGAGGGGAAGAATGTGAAACGATGGATTCCAGCGCTTCTAAAAGCGGTCGTGGTCATCTCCATCGCGCTGCCTGATGCAACCCGCTATCGTGCGCAAGGGATCGGGACGTCCGCACCCTGGATAGGCACGTGGTCAGTTTCGCCATCCATTACGGACGATGACGGCTTCAATAATCAGACGTTGCGGCAGATCGTGCGCACCAGCATCGGCGGAACATCCGCGCGAATCCATCTGTCGAATCTATTCGGCTCCGAGCCCCTGGTAATCGGCGAAGCTCAAATCGCGCGGCGCGCGCAAGGTCAAAAAACGGTGGCCGGCAGCGACCGCGCCGTCACGTTCGGCGGCCAGCGGAACGTCACGATTCCCGTGGGCGCTTCGGTCGTGAGCGACCCGATCGCGTTCGAGGTCCCTCCGCTTGCCGATGTCGCCATCAGCCTCTATCTCCCCGTGCGGACCCCGCCGCGTTCGACGGGCCACGTCGATGGCCTGCAAGACCTGTATATTGCCGCTGGAGACGTGGGCGCCGACCCGGCCTTTACCGGCGGGACCACAATCTCCCCAGGCGGCCAGTCCTACTATTTCTTGACGAATCTCGACGTGCAGAACGAGGCGGCGACGGGCGCGATCGTCACGTTTGGCGCCTCCATAACCGACGGCCTCATATCGAGTGTCAATGGCAACCGGCGCTGGCCCAATCGCCTCGCGATACGGCTGCAACAGGCCGGAATGACGGTGGGCGTGCTCAACCAGGGCATCAGCGGCAATAACTTCTTCACGAATAGCGCCGGCCAGGCTGGTCTCAGACGCTTCGGTCGCGACGTGCTCCAGCAACCGGGTGCGAAATGGGTGGTCATCTCGGACGATGCAATCAACAATCTGAATACCGACAGACCTTCCACGGCTCCCCAGTTGATCAGCGCATTGCGACAGCTCGTCGAGCGGGCGCATCGCGCCGACATCAAGGCAATCTGCTCCACGCTGACGCCGTTTGGCGCGACGGACAGCATCGAAGCTGCGCGTCAGGACGTGAACGCATTCATCCTGAGTTCGACTAGCGGCTGCGATGCGGTACTCGATCAGGCGAAGGCAGTCAGCGACCCCGCCAATCCCGCTGTTTTACTGCCGGCCTATAACAGCGGCGATAACCTCCATCCAAACGAAGCGGGCTTGCAAGCAATCGCCAACGCGTTAGATCTGGATGCTCTGACGGCCGGGTCGCCCATTCAGGCGCCGTAAGCGTGCGGTCAGAGGATCGCGTTCCGCGAGAACGACTTCACCGCAACATGCGAGCCGAAGGCCGTCTGACGGTTGTGCAGGCAAACTCATTTACGCAACCATCTTCGACGTCCGTTCGGCTTTCGTGCTCCAGCATTGTGCTTTGACATCTTCTTTTTGTCGGACGTAGATAACAGGACGTCCACTACCGCCAGCAACGAGAGCACGACAACCGCGACGAAAACAACCGTCCCGATGATGCCCAAAAGAGTCATATGACCTCCGTGAGTCAAGGGCAAGCGCGGATCGATGCAGGCTTTACCAATCCCAGGGTTTGCAATCTAATCACATGTCATTGCGCATGCGGACGTTGTTGGCACATCCGGGTGCCACACCCGATTAGCTAGCTCAACCCTGCCTTTCCTATAACGCTCCATTAAGTTGTTAGCAAGACACGCGATACCCGCGCCGCACCCCTGAACGGCTGGCAGGCAATGGCGCCCGGAGCGGTTCAGCGGCGACGACGAGTTCTGCACTGTACCTCACCTGCCCGCGTCCGTTAAGCCGCAGCAAGAATCCCATGGCTGGGAATATGACCACGGCGGCGTTCATCGCGCCTGGATCACTGCCCATTAGCCGGGTTGCTTATTGTCCGCGTATTCCCGCGCAGTTTGATTTGAGTGTGCGCAGCGCCGCAGAAGAGGCGTGCCTTTAGCTCCAACATCGCCATCAAATACATTAAAAGAAGGGGGACCAAAATGGCGATCGGTAAATATACGGCACCAGGTTGAATCGCCTGGATTGAACGCTCCACAGTCGTTCGCGCCCATCAATCGATTCCAATAAAGCAGGCTCGCCATGACCACATTAACCACAATTATTCTAATAGTTTCAGTATGGCTCTTCGTCGTACTCTTCCTTTGCGCGCTGGTTCACAACGGCGCAATACGGGAGCGAGAGGAATATGAAAGGCCGCTCGCAAGCAGGAAGAGGAAGGCTCAAGCACGGCGTCCGGTTACCCGCGACGATGCCGATAGCGCTCACGCAGACTCGCCCGAGATTCATGGGCCGTCCGGACGAAAGAGAACGCCGTGATAGGGAAGGATGTGAATTCTGACAGCCCCGGCGTCACGCGGGGCTGTTTGCTTAAATAGCCCCGCATGCAAGATTCGCTGAGTGCCGTCTACGACTCTGCTTGATGACTCGCCATCGCCAAGGCGTTGTGCAGTCTGCCGAGATGCAGTATCGAGAGGGGATTTATACTGCGGTGAGTCACAATTTACCGCGCGTTTTCATCCCGTCGATGAGAGTCAATCTCCCCGCCCGGTTGAACGTATGCACGCGATCTATGCTTGCGTCCCAGTTGGCTTCTATCCGGCTGGCCGGCGTCTCCTTGTAGGTCGTCTCGTCGATTACGTCGATACGCTGAAACGACAATGCGCGCCCGTATTTGCCGCTGCAATCCTGCGCGGGCCGATACCACTGCCCCTGGTGCTCGAAAATGTTCCCGGCGGGGCGGGCAGTTCTGATATCCGATACGATCGGGTTGCACGGATGAGGATGCCAGTCCTGCGTCAACAGCGAATCGGACCAGAACAGAAACAACTCGTCGGACAGCGGTGCGTGCTCGTTTTCCCGCATGCAGGCGAACAGCCAATACTTGCCGTCGTGACGCCAGATCGTGGTGTCGACGGCCATGACGTCGTCCATCAGGTTCATGACGTGTTCCCATTGATCCGGGAACCGCGTGCACCGGTAAATCTCGATGGCCTTGCTCTCGTTCGTCTCCGGAATCATGTAGAGCTCACCGCCCTCCTCCAGCATGAAAGGATAAGACAGGTGATACGGCCGCTCCAGAATCTTCACAGGAGGCAAGATCGGTTGATCGTTTGCATCGAAACGGATAACCGAAAGATGACCCCTGTTCTTCGAGTATTCGAGTTCTTCGAGGAACACCGCATACTCTCCATGTCTTTCGACGACAAACGGGTCTGCCCAGAAACGGTCCTTGGGAGGCACCAGTTGCTTGAATTCGAAAAGACGGTCAGGGAGATGACCGTTCTCGCCGAAGTGATACAGCAGCATCCACTGTTCGAACTTGCGCAGTCCGCTTGCCTTCTTTGCGACGGTGCGCGCCAACAACTGGCCGATGAACTTGCCATAGGATCCGCTGGTCGGCTCGGCGATCTTCTCTCCGGAATAGAACGCCGGCGGCGTACCAGCCTTCGTGTATTTCAGCCTGAAGTTTTCCTCGCCGATCTGCCTAAGCTCGCGCAACCTTCTCGGCGCGAACGAAAGCGTCTTCCAGTAGCAGTGGCTGCGATTCCTGTGAATCGACACCGGGTAGGTCATCGACCAGGATCTCTGCAGCGTGTGCGGACGTTCGCCCGCGCGGATCTGAAACTGCAAGGCGGACGCCGTCGTTGTGCGGTCGAGAAGAATGTCCCACACGCCGACGGGCCCATCACGTTCGACAACCTCATCACCATGCCGATACGACCAGATGCCGCAAGAAGCCGTGTCGAAGATCTCGCCGCAAGGGCGCAGCGAGCCCAGCCGCAAGAATACGGTGATGCCATAGGCGGCGATGTTCGCGAGGTCGCGAGCATCTAAGTGATCCCCGCATTCCCTGCTCTCCATCTCGACATTCAAGGTCGGGATTCCCGGCAGCGTCGAGACCAGCGGCTCGGTCCTGAACGCGTCATGTCCAACCTTGACGAGCCGCTTGTCGAGCGCCATCCACAGCGACAACAGCCACGGAGCGGCCTGCGCAGCGATCTTCTTTTCCGGCCGCTGTTTATACGCATATTTGACGACAAGGGCGACCTCCATGCCCTCCTCCGTGGCAATCTGACCGAGCATGTGATTCACCCAGGCCGGCAACGCAATGTCGTCGACGAGAACCCCGACCTTTATCTTGTTCATCGCTGATTGTCTTCGTAGATCAATATGCATGTGCCCCGCGCGTCATTCCACCGTCACCGATTTCGCGAGGTTGCGCGGCTTGTCGACGTCGGTCCCTCGCGTGCACGCCGTGTGATACGCGAGCAATTGCAAAGGCAGCACGTGCAGGATCGGCGACAACGCCCCGTAGTACTCGGGCATCTGGATGACGCGCAGCCCTTCCTCGTTTGACAGGTTCGCATCGGCATCGGCGAAGACGTACACCTGGCCTCTGCGCGCACGAACCTCCTGAATGTTCGACTTGAGCTTCTCCAGCAAGCCGTCGTTCGGCGCGGTCACGACGACCGGCATCGCATCGGTCACGAGCGCAAGCGGTCCGTGCTTCAGTTCACCGGCGGGATAGCCCTCGGCGTGAATGTACGAAATTTCCTTGAGCTTTAACGCGCCTTCCAGCGCGATTGGGAAGTGCGCCCCGCGGCCGAGGAAGATCGCGCTGTCCGTGCGCGCAATCTCGTGCGCCCACGCGATGATCTGCGGTTCGCGCGCAAGCACGCCCTGCAGCGCCGTGGAGAGGCCCGAGAGCTGCGAGCGATAGTTCGCTTCCTGCTGGTCGTCAACGTACCCGCGTGAGCGGCCGAGCGTCACCGCGAGAACGAACAGCGCCACGAGTTGCGTGGTAAAGGCCTTGGTCGATGCGACGCCGATCTCGGGCCCGGCTTGCGTGATGAACGACCAGCGCGACTGTCGCACGATCGCGCTCGTCGCCACGTTGCAGATGGCGAGCGTGTGTTCCTGACCCAGCGATTGCGCATGGATCAGCGCACCCAGTGTGTCGGCGGTCTCGCCCGATTGCGAAACGGGCACCACGAGCGTGTTCTTGCCCGCGATCGTCTCGCCGTATCGGTATTCACTGGATATCTCGACCTGGGTCGGAATCTTCGCGATCGATTCGAACCACGCCTTGGCGGTCATCGCGGAATAGTGACTCGTACCGCAGCCGAGCAGCAGGATGCGGTCGATCTGTGCGAATGCGTTCGGATCGGTTGCGCCGAAGAGCGTGGCGTCGAACGCGCTGTTGCGGGGGAACGTTTTCGACACAGCGAGCGGCTGCTCGAAAATTTCCTTTTGCATGAAGTGACGGTACGGCCCGAGCGCTGCCTCGGTGGGCGGGTGGCGCAACGTGCGCGCCTCGCGCACGACCGGCTCGCCATCGCGGTTCATGATGCGAGTGCCGCTGCGGGAGAGATCGGCGATGTCGCCGTCCTGCAGGAACACGAACCGGTCGGTGACATCGGACAGCGCAAGCGGGTCCGACGCAAGAAACGATTCCTTGCCGTTTATCCCGATCACGAGCGGCGAGCCATATCGCGCGCCCACCACGCGTTCCGGTTCGGCTTTGCAGAAGACGGCGATCGCATAGGCGCCGCGCAGTTCGCTTACCGCGCGACGCACCGCATCCGCCAGATCACCCTGGTAGCAACTGTGAATCAGGTGAGCGATCACCTCTGTGTCCGTCTGGCTCGCGAATTCATAGCCCGCGCGGCTCAGTTTGATTTTCAGCGCCTCGAAGTTCTCGATGATGCCGTTGTGAACGATCGCGACCTCGTTCTTCGAGAAGATGGGATGCGCGTTCTGGGTCGCCGGCGCACCGTGCGTGGCCCAACGCGTGTGCGCGATGCCCGTCGCGCCTTCGAGGCCCATCTCGCGGACCTCGGCATCCAGGGAGCGAACCCGCGTCAGACTGCGCACGCGGTGTGGCGCGCCGTCCCGAAGCACCGCCACTCCGCAGGAGTCATAGCCACGGTATTCCAGCCGCCGCAGGCCTTCGAGCAATACCGGAACGACATTGCGTTCCGCGATCCCCGCCACGATTCCACACATATTCCCCTCCGATGGTTTAGCCCGTATCGCGACTCAACAGTGTTGGAATATCGCGTGGACTTCATAAAGCATGCTGTAATGCGCTAAAGCGATCCGTTGCTTCGCGCATATTTCTTCTCTATAGGCATCCGAATTAAATCGTCCGCCTCCAGGCAACGGCGGCGCCCCACAATCAACTCAAACCGTTTCCCCAAGCAGCTGGTCCGCGCTATGGCTGATGAGTTGCATCATCGCCGCCTTCGCCCCCCCCGCATCGCCAGCTTCGATCGCACGCACGACTTTCCCGTAGTCGGCGACCCGCGTATCGTACGCGAGCGCTTGCACGTGAGAGATCGCCTGCATGGCCCTTAGCCCCATCCGGACGATACTGCCCATCTGGCTGAGCAACGCGTCGCCGCTTGCATCGACGATGGCCGCCTGCAATGCGTCTTCAGCGGCTTTCTCCGCGACGTAATTCCCGCTCGCACGCTGGAGAGTCTGATACATGGCGGTGATCGCAATGCGCTGATGCCGGTTCGCGCGAGTGGCCGCGAACGCAGCCGCACGGGGGTCGACGAGCTTGCGGAACTCGATCAGCCCATGCAGATACTCCGGATCTGGCGTGGCGCGAAGCCGCCACTCGGCAACTTCATGATCGATGATCAGCCAGTCTTTCGCAGGCGTGATGCGGGTCCCCGTCTTGGTCCTGACATCGAGCATCCGGCGCGAAACGAGGATGCTGATCGCTTCGCGCATGATGGCCCGGCTCACTCCATGCTTCTTCGAGAGGATCACCTGCGGAGGAAGCACGTCGCCGTCGTAATCCCCGTTGATGATGCCGGTCACCAGTTGATTGACCACTCGCTTGACGAGCGAGGCTTCGAATCCATGGTTCATTTTATTTTCTCGTCACACTGTGAAGTGTTATGTGCAAGATCCGCCTTTTCTCGAATCTTCGCCGTGGTTTACAAGGCTTTCCCCCGTGCCTTTGCATAACCACATGGTGCATCGGGTTTCGCTCCCGCAACGTACGTCCTCACACACTGACCATCTAAAGAAATTCAAATCGCAGCGCAACACGCCGCTCGCAACAGCCCGGGCGCCACGCATGAGCTATCCCGCCCTGCCGCCCGCACCTCAGTGGCGCGGCCGCTCCGCCCCACGCGGCGCGACCACCGGAGCGTGCCGCGTGATCATCAGCCAGCGCGGCGTCCTGATGCGCACGATCGCCACATAGAGCTGAACGTAGACCAGAATGAATGCGATGGTTGCGCCGGCAAGCGCGATCGGGCGGTCCCAGAAGAACGTAGCCGGAACAATGCCGACGAGGCTCAGCACCCACAGATAAACCGAGGTAAATGAATTGCGCAGCGCGCGCTGGCGCAGATTGCCCGCGTCGAGACCCTTTCGCACGATGCGCCGGTACACGAGCGTATGCAGATGAAGTCCGTCAGGAGCGCCTGCCGGCCTTCCGCGCACGATCCTGCGGCGATAGATGGAAAAGAGCGTCTCGAAGGTCGGATAGATGGCGACAGCCATGGCGTACCACGCAGACACGCTCGGGTTGCGCACGATCAGGAGGACGAGCAGCTCCGCCATGATGAACCCGACGAAATAAGCTCCGCCATCTCCGAGGAAGACGGAAGGCACCGGAAAGTTCCACAGCACGAAGCCGCCGATCGCTCCGATCATCGTCAGTGCCATGCTCATGATGAGCCAGTCGTTGACGCTGTGCGCGACGTAGCCGATCGAGGCGAAGATCAGCATCGTCACGACCGACGCGAGTCCGTTAAAGCCATCGATGATATTGACCGCGTTCGTCAGCCCGGCGACGCCGAGCATCGTGAAGCCGATCCCGATCGGCACGATGCGCAGCCACTGATCGACGAGCGGCAAGTCCACCCGCGTGAGCGTGGCGTGCATCAGCAGGCAGGCCGCGAGCGCCGAAGCGAGCGCGCACAGGAGCCGCACGCGCGGACTCACGCGCTTGGTCATGTCCTCGATCACGCCGCCCGCGAACGCCGGCACGGCGCACAACAGGAGCAGCAGTTGACTCGTCCCGGGGTTGGTCGCCCACAGCGGCTGGATGACCGGTACGACAGTGGCGGCACATGCAATCCCAATTCCGCCGATTCGTGGCACCGCGTAGGCGTGGTTCTTCTGAATGCCGCGCAAGTCGTGGTCCATCGTAAGCGACCCGTGCAGACCCGAACTTCGCACGATAAAAAAGATAACCAGGAATGAGACAACAAAGCCAAGCGCAAGATTTAACATCTCGGTCTCCAATATTAACGGAGGAATTTTTATTTTCTTGTCGCTTGAACGTCTTTTTAGGACAAGGATAGTAATGCACACCGTCTCTTATTTTGAGTCTTTCCTCTGTGGCATTCCCAACACAACCCCGACACGATCATTTTATGAACCGACAAATAAGCGTAAATGCGGCGTGCTGCCGAATACGCCGGTTCAGGTTATCGGCGGATCGGGACGTGTATATGAAATGACCATTGCTCATTCTTGCGTCCGGTTCGCACAGGAAGCGCGCTTCGCATTGGCGAGTTCCCCGGCGGCTATCGGACACCTGCTCAGAGAAAGTACTTGTACGTGTCCAGCAGGTAGTTCTTGATAACGTCGTAGGTCAAAATACCTAAGACAAAAGCGACGGTCCACAGGACCAGCGAATTCTTGAGGCGGATCTCCGGCAGCAGGAACGCCAGCAGCAGCGGCCCATAGTAGACAATGCGCTGGGTCCCGAACGGATACACGAAGAAGGAAATGATCAGGAACATGAGCAGGCCGATATGCATGATCGCGATCTTATGGACGACCATTTCGCGCACCGTGTTCTCGATATTTTTTCGACGCAGCATGAGCACGAGCGTCGGTACGATCAGATACAGGGCGAGCGATATCAGGAAGTTCACCGTGAACTCTTCCTGCTGGGTGTATTCTTCGAGCCGGCGGCCGCCGAACGTGTTGAAAAGCCACGCTGACGCCAGCGACATCGCAAGCGCCGCACCGACCACACCCACGATTGCCAGCGCCTTGCTTCGTCTCATGAGAACGTGCGCGAGAATCAGGAACAAGGCCGGATACGCGAACGTGGTGTGAACGATGCTGGCGAGAAGCGCGCCTCGAATGGGCTGCTGCCGGCACATCGCGAAGTACATGGCAATCGACAGAGCAAATCCCTGACGGATCTGGAATAGCCCGACCGTCGCGAGGCCGGTAGGGATCACCGCCCACAACAGCAGGCCGAGAAACGGCCGGCGCGTGCGGCTGAGGGCAAGCGCCATGAGCACGTTCAGCACGACAACCGTCAGCCGCACGGCGGTATCCGGTGAGAAGCCCAGTGAATCGATGCCTAGTACCCAGAGCCGCCAGCCGAGCTCGTCCGTGATCGTCTTCACGATGAAGAGCACCGTCGAATGGCTAGTGGACCAAAGATGCATGATCCAGAGCGGATCGGCATCCCTGAAGTACGCAACGTAATTGTCCTGATCGAGCAGTTTGCTCCGATCGCCGAACGCGATCCTGCACAGGATGAGCACTGCCAATGCCAGGAACGCCAGCATGGAAGGCCGCAACCATCGGTAGCCGACTGATTGGAACTGGAACTTCGAGTTGAGTTGTTGTGCCACTTTCATCTCCCTCTTGCCCGTCGGCTTGCCAGCCCTGCGCAAACCGGAGGAGGTGTTGATTTTTATGCCGCTCAAATGTGCTCCCGGTAATCGCCGTTCAGCGGACCGGGCTCTGCAATCGACGATGCTATCGAGCCATTGAATGGCCTTCGAACTGACATCGCATTACGCCCCTGCACGCTATCAGGCTTTTGTTCGACATTACGAGCGGAATGGCACACAAGTTTTGAATCGACCACGGAACGTTAGTCCGTCAATTCGTATCAACAATAAATCGCATCCGCAATGGCCGCGGACAATTGTCCCGGTCTGTGTACGATGCCGAACGGTAAGGCGGCTGCCCGATCACTTAGCCTTTCACCAGTCTTACCGTGATTACGGATATCAACTCCGTTAAACGACGCGACAGGAAAAGGCGGCCGTCCGCAAGGCATGAATGGCGTTTGTGGAACTCAGTGCTGCTGCAAATGAAACCTGTTTGCCCAACCGAAAAAGATACGGGTTTACATCAACGAATGCCGAACCGTGCGAACGAAATGAAAATCGTCCATATAATCTCGGGCCTCGGTTTAGGCGGCGCCGAAACGCTGCTGCTGAACCTCGTTTCGGAATCGCGCAGCACCGGCGGCACGCACGTCATCATTTCCCTGTCGTCGCTGGATATCATGGCAGAGCGTCTGCGCGCCGCCGGCGCGGAAGTCAGGCTGCTGGGCATGCGGCCCGGCATTCCGAATCCGCTGCTCCTGATTCGACTGGCCAGGTGGATCGTCAAGGCCAACCCCGATGTCGTCCAGACATGGATGTATCACGCGGATATTTTCGGCGGCGTGGCGGCACTGCTGGCGCGGCTGATGTTCCGGCTCAGGGGGCAACGCCACCGGTTCGTGCTCGTCTGGGGCATCCATCGAACCGAAGTGCCCACGGCCAAAGTCGGGCGCGTTCTGAATGCGCTTGCGCGAATCGGCGCAATGACTTCCAATCAGTTGCCGGACTCGGTCATTTGCTGCGCCAACGCGTCGTACAAGACTCACGCCGAGTACGGTTACGATCGCTCCAGGATGCGCGTGATTCATAACGGCTTCGATGTCCGCAAGTTCGTGCCGGATGCCACCGCAAGGGCTACGCTCCTGAACTCGCTCGGCTTGCCGCCACGCTCGATACTGATTGGCATCGTCGGACGCTCCAATCCCGCCAAGGATTACGATAACTTCCTGCGCGCGGCCGCCCTGCTTCATCAGCGCGTGCCGGAATGCCATTTCGTCATGGTCGGCAAGGATGTCGATGCCAACAATAAGGCGCTTGCACGCATGATGAGCGAGCTTGGCTTGACCCGCGTATGTCACTTGCTGGGCGCCCGGAATGACTTGCATCGAATCATGCCGGCGTTCGACATGTTGTGCCTCTCATCCCGAACGGAAGGTTTGCCCACGGTCGTCGGCGAAGCGATGGCCTGCAGCGTTCCGTGCGTGGTCACGGATGTGGGCGATACCGGCCAGCTCGTCGGCGACACCGGTCTGGTCGTTCCGCCACGAGATCCCGTTAGTTTGTCGGATGCGCTTGAAGAGATGGCGACGTTGAGTCTGGAGCAGCGCGAGAAACTCGGCAAGCTGGCACGCGAGCGGATTGTCGAATGCTTTTCTATTACGGTGTGCTGGCAGAAGTATCGGGACATGTACGCGACATTACTGCGTGCGAAAGGCGTAACGCGTTGAGCGTTACGCTATTGAACGCCGCTACCGGATGATCGTGGGATTCGTGATATCGATCTTCGGCCCCGCACGGTCGTAGTCGGTGCTGACAAAGGCGTCTCTTCTCGGACGGATCCACGTCGGTGAATTGCTCGTGATATAGCCGGTCACGATGCGGCCTTTCGTCGCCAATCCGGATACGCTGTAGGCCGCTTCCCTGCTGTCTTCATCCTTGTGTCCACTGATCACGACGCTGACGTACTTTTCCCGGCTGCCCGGCAGTGCCTCCAGATAGACGAGAATGCCGAACTGGCAGTGTCGTGTCGTCGGATTGACGATCCGGATATTTTCGATAACGTCCGTGTTGGCGTTCGGCTCGATGTCGAGTCCGGCGGAAGGAAGCGTACCGGCGATGTTTTCCCACACGGGATGATCGAACAGGATATTCCTGCCGCTGATGATCGACACCCCTTGTCGACGGCAACCCGAGGCATAGTGATTCATCACCCGGATGTCGCTCGAGTAAGGCAGGCCGTTGCCGAAGCTGTTCGCGATATAGATGCCGTCGCCCCAACAGTTGGTCGTGTTGGGGGAAAGTATCGTCACATCGGTGCTTCCCGCGATCGATATGCCCATGCCCCACTCTCCGCCGGTCACGGTGTTCAGTTCCTTGCTGCCGTCCACGCGCGGATTTTCCAGCCGCACATGCCGCACGTCCCAGATACGGATGACCTCATAGTTTTGAGTGTCGTGAGGAAGCAGTTTGAGCGACGCGCCGGGAGCAAAGCGCACGCGGCTGTTGCTGCGCATGTGCAGCCCTTGCGCATCGATCCTGCATGGGCCTGTGATGACCAGTGTCTTGCCGACTGAACTGTCGACTGCCTTTTGAAGCGCGGCACGGTCATTCGTCTTGCCGTCCGCGCTGACTCCGAACCATCGATCGACGACCTCGTCGGCCGCGGCGCGCTGATTGGTCACGACGTCGGCCACCGCAGCGAGCGGGCGCGTGATCGCACCCACCATGCTGCTGAGGAGAAAAGCATTCACCGCTCTTCGGCTATTTCGCACCGTACACCCCCATAAGAAGTTCAGCCCCTCATGCGGCGCATGGCACGCAACGGAGTAGACGTTAAAAAGCGCATCGCCATCGCGATGCCTGGGACGGGGGCTTCGACGCTCGCGGCCTCTGCGAAAGAAATGAACCGCGAGCGGTTTTTCTTCACGAATCCGATGATTCCGTCGATCTCGGCCTCGCTTAGCGTATTGACATGCAGGCAGATGGAATACACGCCAAAGCCAAAATGCACCGGCGTGGCGAACAACTGCGGCACCGCGGTCAGACCGCCGAATTTGTACGGATAGACGCCGCTGCCGTCCGTGAGGTACTTGAAGTCCAGATCGGCTAGTGCGCGGAGCGTCGCTTCATCGAACGAGTGGGAAGGCGCCATGAATACCGGCTGCCAGACACCTTGTTCCTGGAGTATCTTTTTTCCCGCCTGCAGCTTGGCAAACTGCTCGTCGTATGAGAGGCCGGCCAGTTCCGATTTGCTGCCAAGACGCAACAGCCCGGGGTGCTGGGTGACGTATTGATGCGTGTATCCGTGCTGCGCGATGCTCCAGCCGCGATCGACCCAGCCGCGGACCGCATCCCAGAACGCATCTCTCGCCGGCTCGACAACCAGCGTCTGATCGAGGCAGTTAGGCACGACGCCGACGAGCAACGGCAGGTCCTGATCCATGGAAAGCTCATCGAACGGATCGAATCGCGACCAGGCCATTTCCGGGGTGACGTCATCGAAGCGCAGTATGAATTTCGGAGCGACCATACGCACTCAATCTCCTTCAGGATATTTCTTTGAATCTGCCCTGGCGTCCGACGGATATCCGCACGGAAGCGCCAGCCGGGTTCAAATCTGCCGCTCGCGCTGACCCGCGATGACGACTTCTTGAGGCACGGGGTCCAGCAATTCGCTGTAGACCCGTAATGTCTTGCTGATCACGATCGATTCGTCGAATTCGCTCAGGGCTTTTTCCCGCGCCGCGAGACCGAGTCTGCGGCAGAGCTTCCGGTCGTCGTCCAGGCGGCGGATCGCGTCGGCCAGCGCCGCGCTGTCGCGCACGGGAATGAGCAAGCCGTCTTCTCCCGAACAGCTCACGACCTCGCGGCAGCCCGGCGCATCGGTTGTGATCAGCGGCAACGCGCACGCGGCCGCCTCGATCAGCGTCTTGGGCAAGCCTTCGCGATAGCTCGGAAGCACGACGACGTCCACTTCGGACAGCAGCTTCGGCATATCGCTGACATGCCCCAGCCACGTGAGAAGGCCGTCGTTGACCCACCCTTCGACGAGTTCCCGGGAGACAGAGGCGGGATTGCCGTCGTCGGGAGAGCCGGCAAGAAGGAACTTCACCGAGCGGTTTTCACTTCTCAGTGCCCGGGCCGCCTCGACGTACTCGGCGATTCCTTTGTCCCACAACAAACGGGCGGCCAGCACGACCCGCAATGGCGCCCGGGTTTCCTCATCGGTCTCCTGCCGGGCGGAGAACCGCGAACAGTTCACGCCGGATCCCTTGATGAGCCGTATCGACCGGTCATCGACGATTCTCGCCCGTTTGAAAACCGCGACGTCGTCGGGATTCTGCAATATCAGCGCATTGCGCCGGCCATTCAACGCGGAGCGCATCAACTGGCGCACGATAGGCCGCAGTACACGGGCTTTCAAATCCCGGCTCGTGAAGACGTAACCCATACCGGCGACGGCATTGATTCGCGCGGGCACGCCGGCAAGCTTGCTCGCCAGCGATCCGTACACCGCGCTCTTGATCGTGAAGCCGTGGACGAGGTCCGGCTTTTCACGTTGAAGAAACCGCACGAGCCACGCGAGCACGCCAAGTTCGCGCAACGGATTGAGGCTTCGACGATTCATCGGCATGGCATGCCAGCTAAACCCCAGCGCCTGCAGCTTGGGCCCGAACTCGCCCGGCGGAGAGAGCAACACCACTTCATAACCGTCTTGCCGCAGCTTCTGCGCCAGCGAGAGGCGGAAGTTGTAGAGATACCAATCGGTGTTGGCAAAGAGAACTACTTTACGTCCGTTCATGTCCGCTCCTGAATCTCTGAGCTTTTTGTGAATACGGCAGGTCACGACCACAACGATGCCATCGGTTCAATTCAATGCGTCGACTCAACAGGTCTCACCCGCGCCCCGACCCGCTCGAACAACTCGTCCCAGATCTGCAATACCGCCTTCAATGAATAGCGCTCCCGTACCGACTTGGCGGCCTTCCTGCCCAGCTCCGCGCGCAGCGGGTCATCCGAAATCAGGCGGTGTAAAGCGGCGGCCATGGAATGCGCGTCGCCTGGCGGGATGAGCAGTCCGTCCTCGCCGTTTCGCGTCAACTGCCTCGGTCCGCTAGGACAGTCGAACGACACGACAGGCAATCCAATCGCCATGCCTTCCATCAGCGCCATGGGCAAGCCTTCATGACTCGACGACATCGCAAAGACCTGCCCCTTGGCCAGCTCGCTCCACGGGGTCAGCGTCCGTCCTGGCAGAAAAATCCGTTCCCCCATGTGCAGTTGCTCGATCTGAGCCTCCAGTGCGGCGCGCTCAGGTCCTTCTCCCCAGATCCACAAGTCCCAATCAGGGCACTCGTCTGCCAGCAGTGAAAAGGCGCGGATCAGCAAGTCGAACTGCTTTGTCCTGTTCAACCGCCCCAGAGAAATGACGCGCTTGCGCGCCGTCGCTTGTTGCAGTTGCTGCACGAACAGTTCATCGGGCAGCGGATTGGGCATCACCGCAATGTCCTTCATTCCCGGCACGACCTTTCTGAATGGCGCGACCACGTCGTCGGTCAGCAGGGTCAGAAGATCTGCCTTCGGATAGATAAACCGGCACAGCAGTCTCCATAACAACGAACGGCGATCGGCCAGAGGATTGGTGTGCTCGCTCACGATGATGGGAATACCGAGGCCTCGCGACGCGAGAATCGTCGCGACATTCACATTCGTCAGAAACGACACGATCACATCCGCCTGGCTCTCGCGCATGAGCGCGCGCAACGCACTCATGCGCTCGACAAAAGCGAGCGGCCCCCGGCCTCGCCGCGTCACCAGGTCAGCCAGATAGACGAACTTCACACGCGATGAAACGGGGTAATTGCAGGTGCTCCGCCCGGAATACGTGGCGACTAGCGTGACCGAGTCGCCCCGCTCGACCCAGGCATTGACAAGCGTCGCAGCGACACTCTCGGCACCGCCATCCTGCATCGCGCTAATGAACAAGACGATATTCATGGAATGTCAGGTCTCCGCCCGCTTGATGATTGGAAGCAGCGTGGGGTTCACTCCGTCACCCGCACGGAAGGACGATCGATGATCCCCGAAGGTTTCACGCCGGTTTGCGTGAACACGTCACGCCACATCGAGAAGACCCTGGCCACCGAAAACCGCTCGACGACCGCACGCGCGCGCGCTGCCATGAGTGCCCGCGTCCCGTCATCGCTCATCAAGGTCGACAAGGCATTGGCGAGTTCCTGCGGGTCGCCGACTTGACGAACCAGCAGGCCGTCATGGCCGTGCGTGATGATGTCTCCGGGCCCCGCGTCGCAGTCGAAGCTCACCACCGCACAACCGCTCGCCATCGCCTCGACGATCGTCATCGAGAAGCCTTCGAACCGCGAACTCAACACGTATAGGTCCGCACGCTCGTACCAGTCAGGCATATTGCCGACCTGACCCGGCAGGAGCACGCGCTCACTCAATCCCGCCGCGGCTATCTGTGCAACGAGCGCATCCCGGTCATGGCCATCTCCGAGAATGACGAGATCCCACGCGGGAAAATCACTCGCGATCCGACCGAAGGAATCGATCAGAATATCGAAGCCCTTTTGCTCGGCCATGCGTCCCGCCGCCAGCAATACGCGACGCCCGGCGCCGACCACCTGCTGCGGCGGCACGATAGGTTCCACGACAGGAATCGGCAGCGAGATCGAATTCGGAATCACCGTGACGGCCTTGCAATTGCAGTTGTCCTGCAACCACAGCTTGCTTTTCTGCGTCAACGCGACGACCTTGTCCGCGAAGGGGTACGTCCAGCGGCGCAAGGACTCCCAGAGCTTTCCTTCGAAGAGCATCGGCGGATGAATGTGCTCGGTCGCAATCACCTTGCAAGGCAGGCCGAGGCCGGCCAGGATGGCGAGGATCGACGGCCGCGTCTCGATGCCGAGCACGACATCCGGCTTCACCTGTCTGAGCACGCGGCGCAGAGCCAGCATCCGGCGCACATTCGCGAATACCGCGCCCGCCAAACCGCCACTGCCCCCCGCGAGGTCGAGGGTAATGCGGTCGACCGAGTCGTGCAGCGCATAGAAGTCGCTTGCGGTGGATGTCAGCGTCACGACACTGACGTCCAGCCCTTGCGCGACCCATTCGCTCGACAGGTTCATTGCCACGCGCTCCGCACCGCCGTAATGCAAGGAATGGATGAACAGCAGAATCTTCATAGCGGACCCGTCTTGTTCTTTAATGAGCCGTTTGACAACGTGAAAAACAGATAGCAGACGAACGAACAGAGGCCCATGACGCCGGTTGCAAGCACGACCCCCGTGATGCCGAGCCATCGAATCAGGAAGTAATTGGCCACCACCTTGACGGCGAAATTCGCGGCCGCGATGCCCGCCATTGCTTTAAAGCGGCCTTCGCTAGCCAGCAGCTGAACCAGCACCAGCACCGAGAAGTAAAACGGTATCTGAATCAATCCCCAGCGAAACAGGCCAGACACCGCCACCGTGTCCGCAGCGCTAAAGGCGCCGCGCTGAAACAGCAGCTTCACCACCATCGGCGCGAGAAGCCACGCCACCACCGCCACCACGCAGCCGACCGCCAGCATGAATAGCGACCACTTTAGCGCGATGCTTCGGGCGCGAGCGTTGTCTCCTGCACTCAACAGCTCCGATAAAACCGGCAAGGTCGCCCGGCTGATCGCCACGGCGCCCATGCTGACGAGCAGGCCGAGCACGCGGCTGGCATAGCCGAGCGTCGCGATGTTGCCGTCGCCGAGGCCCGCCACGAAATACTGGTCCAGCGGCGTGGCCAGACTCATGATGAACTGGCCGATCATGAACACGCCGACCGCGCGGTACATGTGGGGCCACTGCGGCGAGCTGACAGAGAAGCTGAGCCGTGCGCGGATGTTGTCGGCACGCCCGGAAAGCACGCCCAATATCACCGCCTGAAGGAGAAAGCCGAGCGTGCTGCCCAAGATCAGCGGCAAGGGGGAGCTCGGATCGTGCCAGGCCAGCACGAAGCCCAGCAACACGACGGCCGGCACGCACTCCAGCAGCGTGTTGACATGCTTTTCGCGTGCCTGGAGCCGTGCCGCATACACGCAGATCGTCAGCATGACGATGCCGACCGGCGCCATGCCGAGCATCATCCGGCGCGACATCAAGCGGGTTTCTTCCGACAGGTTGCGCGCCATCAGGTCGAGCGCATGCGGCCAGGCGAAATAGAGAAGGACCGCGAACACCACGCCGACAAAAATCGCCATCACGTCGAGTTCGCCGAGAAACTTCGCTTGCTCCTGCCTGGGCCTACCGCGCAGTTCGACGAGAGCCGGCACGAGCACGACGCTCAGTACAGCGACAAACGTAGCCGGCAGCCAGGTGACCAGCGTGAGCGTGAGCTGATAGGCATCGACGACATTGCTGATGCCATACCGATACGCGATCGCCATTTCCTTGAGCGCGCCCGCCGACTTGCCCATGAGCGCGAACAGGGAAACCCAGACCGCACTGCGTGCGATCCGCGAATGATCGGGATGAATCTGCAGCAGACGGCTTCGCCAACCTGCGATCTGAGACATTGACGTTACTGCCTTAAAAAGATCAACGCGTTGCGCATCCGTCATGCCGAAGCAGCCCGTGAGACCGGGCGTCTGAAGACATCACCTTTGCGATACGAACTCGATGTACCAGGGCATCGCTTTGGACAAGCCTTCTACCAAGGGAATCGTGTTTTCATAGCCGAGCAGCCGCTCCGCCTTGTCGACGTTTGCCTGTGAATGCCGGACATCGCCGGCGCGAAAAGGCCCGAACACCGGGCGCTTGTCGCAGGAGACACCGTTGTCGGCGAGCACGGACCGCAAGCCGTCGTAGAGCTGGATCAACGTCGTGCGATCGCCGACGGCGACGTTGTACACCTCGTTGCGTGCCACCTCGTCCGCCGTCGCCGCCAGGATGTTCGCCTTCACTACGTTGTCGATAAAGCAGAAGTCCCGGCTGGTTTCGCCGTCGCCATTGATCACGACGTCGTCGCCGGCAATGAGCGCGGCCGTCCATTTGGGAATGACCGCGGCGTAAGCGCCGTCCGGATCCTGGCGCTTACCAAACGCATTGAAGTAGCGCAGGCCAATCGTCTTGAAGCCGTAGGCACGAGCAAACACCGATGCGTACAGTTCATTCGCGTACTTGGTGACGGCATACGGCGAAAGCGGCTGCCCGATCTGGTCTTCGACTTTCGGCAAGCCGGGATGGTCGCCATACGTCGCGCTCGATGCGGCATACGTGAAGCTCGACACTTGCGCGTCGCGCGCGGCCACGAGCATATTGAGGAAGCCGCTGATGTTCACTTCGTGGGTCGCGATCGGGTCAACCACCGAACGCGGAACCGAACCCAGCGCCGCCTCATGCAGCACGTGATCGACGCCATTGACTGCGTTCGCACAATCTTCCGCACGCCGGATATCGCCTTCGATGAATCTGAAGCGCTGCCATTGCTCCGGCGAAACGACGGAGCGTACTTCGTCGAGATTGCGCTGGTAGCCGGTAGAGAAATTGTCGAGTCCGACCACGGTCTGGTCGAGCTTGAGCAGCGCCTCCAGCAGATTCGAACCGATAAAGCCGGCCACGCCGGTAATCAACCACTGCTGCGGATGCCCGGCGAGTTGTTGCCGTGTTGTGTCGTAGCGATCAGGCATCGATGCCTCCGGATAAGATGAGGAGGCCATCACGTCGTGATGGCCTCGCGTGCGATGTGCTTAGGGTCTGCTAGAGACGCAGATCACTGGCGTCCGCGGGCAGCAGGTACTTCAGGTCGTACAGTACATGCCCGGGTTTGCCGAAGACACGAATGGCTTGCGCGCCCAATTCCTGGAACCGGCTGTGCGCGACGGCCAGAATCGTCGCGTCGTAGACGCCTTCGGCGGGATGCTCGATGGGGTCCAGGTTGTGTTCGCGCCGGGCCTCCTCTTTCGAGACCCACGGATCGTAGACATCGACTTCGACGCCGTATTCCCGCAACTCGGCAACGATATCGACGACCTTGGTGTTGCGCAGGTCCGGACAATTCTCCTTGAAAGTCAGACCCATGATCAACACGCGGGCACCGGCGACGCCGATCTGCCGCTTGGTCAACGCCTTCACCAGTTGCGACGCAACGTAACCGCCCATGCTGTCGTTCAGGCGCCGGCCGGCGAGGATGATCTCCGGGTGGTATCCAATGGCCTGCGCCTTGTGCGTCAGATAATACGGATCGACGCCGATGCAATGGCCACCCACCAGACCCGGTCTGAAGGGCAGAAAGTTCCATTTGGTTCCGGCTGCCTGCAGGACCGATTCCGTGTCGATGCCCATCTTGTTGAAGATGATCGACAGCTCGTTGATCAGCGCGATATTGACGTCGCGCTGCGTATTCTCGATGACCTTGGCCGCCTCGGCGACGCGAATGCTGCTCGCCTTGTGCGTGCCCGCGACGATGATCTCGCGGTACAGCGAATCGACGAGTTCAGCGATCTCCGGCGTCGATCCCGACGTGACCTTTCTGATATCCATCACGCGGTGCGCCTTGTCGCCCGGATTGATCCGCTCGGGACTGTAGCCGACAAAGAAATCCACGTTGAATTTCAGCCCCGAGGTCCGCTCGAGAACCGGCACGCATTCCTCTTCCGTGGCACCCGGATAGACGGTCGATTCATAGATGACCACGTCATTCTTTTTCAGCACGCGGCCGATAGTCTCGCTGGCGCCGATCAGGGGCCGGAGGTCAGGACGCTTGTAGTCGTCGATCGGCGTCGGAACGGTTGCGATGTACACGTTGCAGGCTTTGAGCTCCTCCACGTCCGACGTGAAGGTCATGCCCGTGGCCGCGGCCAGTTCTTCATCGCTGACTTCGAGCGTGATGTCCCGTCCTTCACGTAACGCCGAGATGCGCACGCCGTTGATGTCGAATCCCACCACCGGGCGACGCTTGCTGAACTCCACCGCAAGCGGCAATCCGACATAGCCAAGACCGACCACGGCGAGTTTCAGCTCGTTTAACGAATGCATGATTGTTGCTCCCCTTTATTATAGATACGCGTCTTTCTTAAAACCCCGTGCAAGATTCAATTGGCCTGAACCTTTGCACGGGCTACGCGCGCTATTTCATTGCCGAATCGGAGTAATAGGCGTCGTATGCGTAGCCGCCATATCTGCGCGACTGGGCGTAATTGCCGCGACTGACCTTGAATCCATTCAGCAGAATGCCTTCCACTTTCGAACCGGTTTGCGCCAGGCGCTTGACCGATTCCGAGATCTCGCCGGCGCGCGTATCGGCGAAACGCGCGACCATGAATATCGAGTCGGCGACGGGCGCCATGGTCACCGTATCCGACACGGCAAGAATGGCGGGCGCGTCGAGCAGCACAATGTCGTAGCGCTCCGAAGCGGCACGAATGGTTGCCCTGAAATTGCTGCTCAACAACAGTTCGGCCGGGTCGTGCGGATACTCGCCGCACTGCAGGACATCGAGATTCGGCAGCACTTCCTTGTGCACGGTGTCTTCGAGCGAGCCAGTGCCGGCGATCACGTCGGCAAGCCCCGCGGCGCGCGGCAAGCCGAAGTACTGGTTCAGATGGCCGCGACGCAGGTCACCGTCCACCAGCAGCACGCGCTTGCCGCCCGCGGCGAGCAACGTGCCGAGATTGGCTGACAGGAACGACTTGCCGATACCCGGCAACGGCCCCGCGAGCATCACCACGTTGTTGCGGTCGCCGTTCATCGCGTATTGCAGCGACGCGCGCATCGTGCGCAGCGCTTCTACAGCCGGGTCCATCGGGTATTGGAAAGCCAGAGCCAGCTTCTCTTCGCCCGTCGTGGACATTTTCCGCGTCAGCTGGAACTGCTGGTCGCTGACCGGGATCGTCGCGTACACGCTCAGGCCGGTGCGGGACTCCAGCTCTTCCGGATCGGCCACGCCCTTGAACAGGAAATCACGCAGGAAGGCAAGCCCGATACCGATGAACAGCCCCAGCACTGCCGCGATCAGCAGCACGAGCGCTTTCGCGGGCTTGACCGGCCGCTCGGGAACGTCCGCCGTATCCAGCAACTGCACGGAAGCGGACTGACCGGCCTTGACCAGCCGCAGGGTGTCGATGTTGCTACGCAACGCCGCGTACATGTCGGAGCTCATGCGCATGTCCCGCATCAGGCGCAGCGCGCCTTGCTCCGCCGTCGGCATGGCCTTGACGCGGCTCGCGAGACTCTCGACGTACTTGTTGGTGCTGGCGATCTGCTGGTCTATCGCCACCACGCTCGGGTGCTCGGCCGTCAAGTGAGCGGTCAGGTCCTGGCGCTGACGCTTGAGGTCGTAGAGGCGCGAGTCCGCTTCAGTGGCCTGTCGCAGGATCAGCCGGCTTTCCTCGTCCGCATCCAGAAGTCCGTGACTGTTGCGATAGGTGTTATAGGCTTCTTCCGCCTGCTCCATCTGGCGCTTCGCCCCCGGCAGCTGCTGCTCGAGGTAGTTCAGCGACTTCTCGGCGTTGGCACCCTTCTGGTTCACGTTCTGGCGCACATACACCGCGCCGATATCGTTGAGGATGTTGGTCACGAGAACCGGGTCGCGGCCTTCCAGCAGGACGCCCAGCACATTCGACTTGTTGCCTTGCTCGTCGATCTGGAGGCCCTTTTGCAGCTGTTCGAGGGCCTCCTGACGCGAGTGGCGCGTGAGATTGAACACGGCCCCGCTCTCGCCGTCGATCTTGCTCACGAGCAGATTGATCGGCCCGTGGCTGCTTTCGAATTGCTCATCCACGCCGACGCGTCCGGTGACCGGCTGTTCCAGTCCCGGTCCGCGCAACTGGTACTGGCCGCCGGACAATGCGGTGACGGTGTACGCGTTGCCTTCCTGTTTCCTCGGCACTTCAAACGTCGCCACGCTGATCGATTCGTCACCCCAGACGAAGCCGCCCCAGCCGAAGAGTCCGGGCGTCATCCGTGTGTCGGTGTGACGCGCGATCAGGCCGCCGAGCACCGGCAGGCGCTTCGGCTCGGCTTCGATATAGAGCTTGAGGTAATCCACCGTCTGCATGGCGATGGCTTTCGACCTCAGGATCTGCATTTCGCCTTCGGCCGAGGACTTCTCCTGGAACAACGACGACGCATTGCGCACCAGATCTTTCGAATCCGGCAGCGCGGTCGGCGCATTGTCCTCGACCCTGATCGAGATACTTGCTCGATAGATCGGCGTCGCGCAGAACGCGTACAAGGCGCCCATCAAAATGAAGGCCGCTGTTATCGCGGCGATCATTACGCGGTGATTAATCAACGTATCGATGATCGATCCAGGATCGAATTCATCATTACGTTCGGATAATCCCTCTAACGCTAGATTTTTGTGTTTCATGGGCACGTCTCGTCACGTAGTTTTATTTGACCGCTTTTGCAAGCGGATTCGAACGAGGGAAATGCGCGATTTAGCAGTAATGGTCCTTTTCCCTGACGCCACAATACGCACCGTGCTGCGCCAAGTATGCGCGGTAGTGCACACAATCTTCCCGGTGCTGATTCGCTATAAGCGGCCTGGCAAATTTTTGAGGAAGCGGGAATCGGATTTTTTAGAATAAGGGAAAACCACAAAATGTCCGACCAGACAGATTCGAGTTTTCACGGTGCTCTGCTGCCGCGCGCAGGCAGAGTCTCCCGTCGTTTTCAGGGAGTTCAGGAACGCAGGTTTGCAGCCGGGCGGCAGCGAATTTTTGGATTGCCTGATGGACGCGTCAGGCAATGCATCCGAACATCGCCTGACAGACAACGGCTGTAAGAAGGCTTGTGAGCTTGCCGCGTTCCAGCCGCGGCTTGCCCTTTCCAGAAGACGATGACGCGTTCGCGGACGAGCTACCGCATCAAGTATTTCGCGCTGTTGTGACGCGACGCTGTGCGGCCAGCTCGCGACCGACGCGGCGTATCTCGGCCTCGCCCCGCGCAAGCGCGTCTGCATTCGTATGCACCGAGTAGTAACCGAGCACCAGTGGATACGGATGCTTGATAGCGGAGCCGATGACGAACGACGTCGCCTCCTCGGCGTGTAGCTCAATGGGCGCGCCGTCGGATTCCTCGAACACGGCGAGTTGCCCTGCCTCGATCGGCTCGGACGCGTTCAGGCGGCCCTCGTCAATCGCCAGCCACGCGACGTTGTGCCCGGCAGGCGGCGCATATCGCCAGGTCTTTCCCGCGCTCAGTTGAACATGGAAGTAGTTGATGCCTTCAGGCGCGCGAATGTCGCTCGCCGCGGACCCGTGGCGGCCGAGGATGACGCGGACCGGCCCATCCCGCTGCACCTTTGCCGGCGAGATGTACTGGCTTTCCGGCGGCGAGTTCTCCATCGAAGGCGGTAGCGCGACCCAGAGTTGAAAGAGGCGTACGGTTTCCCCCGGCAATACATTGCCGTCGTGCCAGACACCATTGCCGGCCTTCATCCATTCGAGGCCGCCGGCCGAAAGCTCGCCATTCTTGCCGGTCGTGTCCGCATAGGAGATGCCGCCACTCAGCACGGTGGTGAGCGTGGCGATGCCCGAGTGCGGGTGGAAGCCGAACATCGGTTTACCGGTGGGCACGACCACGGCGTGATCGAGGAACACGAAAGGCTTGATCAATTCTCCGATATCGCCGGGACTGGCCAGGCGAGTAATGCCGCCGTGCGCGCTGCCGCCGGTGCGAAAAGCAATCCGGCGCGGCGCAAGCGCTGTTTCCTGAACCGGGGTGAGTACGGCTGTGTCGATGTTCATGGCTCTGCCTCGAGAAAAAAACGATACACGTAAGGTAAGAGCTTGCACTCCATCTTAAAAGCCTATATTTTTAGATTTCACCTATCGTCTGGAGCGATGGACATGCTTGATGGCCTCACACTGGACCAGCTTCGGACCTTCATCGCGGCAGTCGACGAAGGCAGCTTCTCAGCGGCCGGACGCAAGCTTCGGCGCGCGCAGTCGGTGGTCAGCCAAACCCTCTCGAATCTCGAGGCCCAGCTCGGGGTGAAACTGTTCGACCGCACGGCCCGTTACCCGCAGCTCACCGACGCCGGCAAGAGCCTGCTGCTTGACGCGCGTTCCGTGGCTGACACGATCGATGGATTCAAGGCGCGAGCGCGCGCGATGCGAGACGGTCTGGAGCCCGAACTCTCGGTGGCGATGGACGTGATGTACCCGATGGACAGCTTGACGAGCGCGGCAGCTCAATCCCAGAAGGATTATCCGCACACGCCGCTGCGGCTCTATGTCGAGGCGCTGGGTGGTGTGATGAAGCTGGTACTCGACCGGATTTGCAACATCGGCGTGATCGGCACTCTGCCGATCGTGACGGACGAACTCCAGGTCGAACTGTTGCGCGAGCTCGAGCTGGTTACCGTCGTGAGCCCTGCTCATCCGCTTGCGAAGCGCCGCGGCCTCGTTTCGGCGGCCGCCATCAAAAAGCACGTGCAACTTGTGCTCAGCGACCGAACCGCACTGTCCCAAGGAAGCGAATTCGGGGTCCTGTCGCCCTCGACGTGGAGGCTCGGAGATCTGGGGGCCAAGCATGCCTTCCTGAAGGCGGGACTGGGCTGGGGCCACATGCCGCTGCACATGGTCAAGGAGGATCTCGAAAGTGGCAGCCTGGTGACGATTCGCATTGAAGGCCTGCCGCGCGAAGTCGTGATGCCGATGAAGGTTGTCTACCGCAAGGACGCGCCGCCGGGGCCGGCTGCCCGCGCCTTCATCGCACAACTGGGAAAGTGAGCTAATACCGCGATCTCGTCTGAACGGGGTCCGCGTAGAGGGAGAACAAAAAAAGCGATCAGCCCGCGTCCACCATCACCAGTTCGGAATCTTCGAGGGCGGAGATCTGCACCGCGGCGACCTTCGTGATCGCCACGCCGTCTAGCGGCCCAACGGGCTCGCCATTCACTTCGATGC
Source organism: Paraburkholderia sp. BL9I2N2 (assembly GCF_004339745.1). GTDB lineage: Bacteria > Pseudomonadota > Gammaproteobacteria > Burkholderiales > Burkholderiaceae > Paraburkholderia. The sequence goes on from NZ_SMGP01000002.1 coordinate 694,840, forward strand.
GGCCCGAGGCCACGACGAGATAAGCGCGACATGACGGACCCAACTCGTGTCGAACGCTTTCGCCTGCCCTTAGCATTGCGCCAAGCACACGCGCATCTGCGCGAATAGGAAGCGCGCCTTCATCGCGGGCGAACCCGCTGGCGAGAGCGACGAAACGCCCTGACCGGTCGCTTTTGGGAAACGGCCGGGTATCCCATGCCGGTTCACCACCGGCCTCGCGAGGCAGCAGCCAGATCTGGTAAAGCTTGAGCGGCACGTCGCCCTTGTTGAACTCGGCGTGGCGTATGCCCGTGCCGGCGCTCATGACCTGGACATCGCCTGCGTGGATCGCTCCCTCGGAACCCAAGGTATCTCGATGCCCGAGCAGGCCCTGGCGCACATAGGTGATGATCTCCATGTCACGGTGTCCGTGCAGGGGGAAACCGGTGCCGACCGCGATCTCGTCGTCGTTCCAGACAATCAGTGGACCCAGGGCGGCGTGCGCGGGATTGCCGTCGGCGCTGACCACGAAGTGATGTTTCGCGCGCAGCCAGCCGCGTTTCGCCCCGTCCAATGATTTCCAACGTCTGTGTGTGAGCATGTTCTCCTCTGTTTCGAGCCACCGCCAATGCGGCGCGCGTCACCTGTGCGAGCGGCCGAGTTGAGCGCCGCTGCAGATGATGAGCGTGGTGTTTCGGGTGAGTTCCGCCGTGGTTTCAGCGTGCGGTATGCAGGCCGGCGCCGGCTGGCAGCTTCTCACTGACAAGCATGCCGATGGCGATTCGATACGCGGACCGGCGGCCAGGCGGGAAAACGCCTGGCCGTCTCACGCAGGCGTAGGCGGTGCGAATTTGAGTGACGTTCAGCCAAACAGCTTGTTAGCCGTCCGGGCGATCAGTTCGCCCTGGTGGCGAGCACCGGCGAGCTCGATAGCGCTCGGCTGGCGCTGACCTTGTGCGCCTGCGATGGTCGTGGCGCCATACGGAGAGCCGCCGACAATTTCGTCCAGCGTCATCTGCCCCTGGTGGCTATACGGCAGGCCGACGATGGTCATGCCGAAGTGCAGAAGGTTGGTGATAATCGAAAACAGCGTCGCCTCCTGTCCGCCGTGCTGGCTGGCGGTCGACGTGAAGGCTCCGCCGACCTTGCCGTTCAATGCGCCGCTCATCCAAAGACCGCCGGCCTGATCCAGAAACGCCGCCATCTGCGACGAGATGCGCCCGAAGCGGGTCGGCGTGCCGACGACGATCGCGTCGTAGTTGGCGAGTTCGGCGACTGTCGCAACCGGCGCTTGCTGATCGAGCTTGAAGTGGGCGCCCTTCGCCACGTCCTCCGGCGCGGTCTCAGGCGCCCGCTTGACGTCGACCGTCGCGCCCGCCGCGCGCGCGCCTTCGGCGACGGCTTCCGCCAGCGCTTCGACATGGCCATACGAGGAATAATATAGAACCAGAACTTTCGACATTTCGACCTCCTTCCTATATCTGCGGTGATGCCACTGTGGGGAAAGATGTGCGCCGGACAACACGCACCGTGTTGCTGCAAGGGCCGATCCAGTTGAGACGATCCGGACGGTCGGTCGTCTCATCGGAGCCGTCTTCCTAGCTCGCGGTCAGAGGCGAAACGCCCGACGCTGTCCGCCCGGAGCGCGCATCGAGGCTGAACGCGCCGGCACCGAAGTAGGTGATCTGCAAAAGACCACCGGCCATCATCACGTTCTTGAGAAAGTGAATCATCTGGTTCTGATCGGCGAAGTTGTGGTGAAAAAACAATGCCGTGACCACGCAGAATACCGCCATTGCCAGTGATACGGCGCGAGCCCTGTAGCCCGACAGCAGCAACAAGCCGCCGCCCAGTTCGGTCAGCACGGCAACGACGAACGCGAGCGGCGGCACCGGCAAACCCATGGCGGCAATATAGCCAACCGTCGCAGCATACGCTCCGAGCTTGCCCAGCCCACTCATGACAAACGGCGCGCCGATCAAGATTCGGCCCAACAACGGAAGAAACTTAAAACGGTCCATGACAATCTCCTGAAAAGAAATGACGACTGGCATGAATGCTACGGCCGCAATGTTGATGCGCATATCTCCGTGGGAGCAAAGTATCGTTGCTTCTGGCAGAACGATAAGGTTCAGTCAGCGCATGCCAATGGACCGGATCGCTCGCCTGGACGATCGCCGGCGCTTCGCAGAGGTTGTGGGGCGTGGAAACTATTCGGCGGCCCTGGCGTGGGCCGGCCTAGACGTCGAAGCTCGAGCGTCGCGTTCGCGCCCGGCCTGCAATTCGGGAGGCGTCCAAACAAGCCGCCTGGAGCAGTTATGTTGCGAGATGAGCGCCGTCCACGGCTAGATCAGCGTCCGTCGCGAAGGAGGTGATGGCCGTCGCCCGTGACGATGCTCGCTTTCCGTTCAAGAGCCCGGCTCATGTTGCCTCTGGCGTCAATGCGTGAACAGCGGCGCGACGTCGATGTAGATACGGTAGTCGTCGATTTGCCGATCGCGCACCCGCCAAGTCGTCACGGGCAACCTTTGCGCGCCCGATGACGGGGTCGTTATTGGCATAGACAAACGTGCAGTTGTCCGTCAAGAAGCGCGCGAACCGACGCTCGTCCTTCGAATCAACCGCCCGTACACCTCCGATACATTTCGAATGCCGCTGTGGACGCCTCGGTGGACATGTCGAGTCTCCTCTTCGAATGGTGAATGTACGACGTCGCAGATAGCAAGCGCCGCGAGGCAGCCACTACCGGCGTCGAGAACGCGGACACGAGACAGGCAACGCCGAAGAGGAATACGGAGGCGATCATCAGAGACCGTCGTCCAACGCGGTCGGACAAAGGGCCGGACACGAGCGCGCCGACCGCGAGGCCGAACAGCGCGGCACTCAGGACCGGTGCGAGATCGGGCTTTGCCAGATGCCATTGCGTCAGTAACGACGGCGCGATGAAACCGATTGCCGCAGTGTCGAAGCCATCCAGCACGACAATCAGGAAGCACATGAGAAAAACGAGTCGTTGAAAACGGCCGAACGGGTGCTCGTTGATGAAGCCTTGGACGTCGACGACTGAAGCACGTTTCACGGTTTGTCTCCTGTGTCGACCGGAGTTGGCGCTTTAGCGCTTACTCCGGTCCCATGCAGCGCGAGTCGACCTGAGTTGGCGCTTTAGCAAAGTCTCACGTCATCCCGCTAGCGGGAAGAACGGCACATAGGCGATGCCCTGCTGCGCGAGCGCATCGACTAACGGGCCGTCGTGGCGTTGCATCACATTGAACATGTTTTGCATGCAAACGACCGGGGCAATTGACTGGGCTTCCTCGACCTGCGCGGCGGTCACATTGCTGAGACCCAGATGCCGTATCAAGCCTCGCTGCTGCAACTCGGCAAGGACCGTAAACTGCTCGGCAATCGATCCCTCGACCGGACGTCTGTCGTCCATCATGGTGCGCAGATTGACGACATCGAGGACATCGACATGCAGATTGCGCAGGTTGTCGTGCACGGCAGCGGTGAGTTGGTTCGTTACGTGGGGACCGTAGCAGTCGCTGGTATCGATATGGTTGACGCCCCTCTCCACTGCCTCGCGCAGGACGGCAATCGCCGTGTCTCGATCCTTCGGCGGCCCGAACACGCGCGGGCCGGCGAATTGCATGGCGCCGTACCCCATGCGGCTCACGTTGCGGTCACCGAGCATGAACGACCCGGGAGCGTTCGTCTTCGTCATGATGAAATTGCTGTGTTGCATTGGTTTTGCTTCTGCCTGCAGGCCGATGGTTTGACCCGTTAGGGATGCTATATCCACAACGATATTTCGCCTATGTCCTGAATTGCAAAGCAACATTGCGAGTGGTAGAACGTTAAAGGCCCCACTCAGAGCCCCCGATGAACCGAATCACTGACCTCAATGATCTTCGACTCTTCGCTGAAGTCGTCGAGCACGGAAGCTTCACGGCAGCGGCCCGCAGCCTCGGCGTACAGACGTCGAAACTCAGCCGGCGTGTTCGCGCACTGGAGGAGGAGCTTGGCGTTCGTCTGCTCAATCGCACCAGCAGGAGCCTGTCCCTGACGGAAACCGGGCGGCGGTTCCATCAGCATTGCCTCGCCCTGGTGGCGGAATCGAAGGCCGCCAAGGATTTTGTGGACCAGACGCGCTCAAAGCCGCAGGGCACCATACGGATAAGCTGCCCCGTGGTACTGCTGACCTCCGGCATCTCCACAATCATTGCGCAGTATGTCCAGGACAACCCGCAGGTGCAGGTCCTCGTCGATGCAACCAACCGTCGCGTGGATGTGGTCGAGGAAGGTCTGGACTTCGCCATCCGGGTCAGGCTTCCCCCTTTGGAAGACACCGATCTCGCAGTCAGGCAACTAGGCTTATCCGTGCAGATTCTGGTCGCCAGTCCGCAACTGGCGGCGCGCCATCCGGTGCCCACGTCCCTTGAGTCGCTCGAAGAATGGCCCACGCTCGCCATGTCCAGCAGCAGCGAGCGCTTCGCGTGGAACCTGGTGGACGCCGAGGGTCACACGACGTCATGGGCGCATCAGCCTCGTCTGGCGACGGACGACCTGGCGAGCTTGCGGATTGCGGCTTTGCGAGGCGTCGGCGTGGCCATGCTGCCCCGTGAACTGGTCGACGCCGATATTCACGCCGGCCGGTTGCAGCACTTACTGGCTGGCCTGGCTACGACGCCGGGCCTCGTTCACGCGATCTTCCCCACACGACGCGGCATGGTTCCGGCCGTCCGGCAACTACTGGACGCCCTGGTTTCGGGGTTCGAAGATCTGAACCGGAAGTGATAGTGCGAGCGTGACTATCCTAAGCTTCGCGAACGGGCGCACGTGGATAAATCCTGCTCAACATGTATCGCCTCCGACGATAGATCTCATCGAAACATATAGGCTTCTTCCTCGACACGCCAACGCTTACTCTTCCCTCCACTTGATCTGAGATCTTCTCTCACGATTTAACGCAGGATTCCTACGTGTGACCTTCAATACAAATTCTTCCCGCTCATCTTCCTTGACACTTAGTCCATAAGGAATAGTTCATGCAAAACGTTCGCGCCGGTAACGCGCTCATTCCGGCCATAGGCTTTGGCACCTACGGGATGAATGGCGACGACATCTATCGAATGATTCCCGCCGCCCTTCGTGCTGGCTTCCGTCATATCGACACCGCGCAGATCTACCGTAACGAGGCCGAGATCGGCGAGTGCGTCGCCGAATCCGGCATCCCAAGAAGCGAAATATTTTTGACGACCAAGGTCTGGGTCAGCAACTACTCCGCGAGACACTTCGATGCGTCCGTGAACGAGAGCCTGCGCAAACTCAAGACGGACTATATCGACCTGCTCCTGCTGCACTGGCCTGGCTCGGATGTGCCGTTGACCGAACAGATCGCGGAGCTCAATGCGGTCGTGCGCGCCGGCAAGGTTCGGCACATAGGCATGAGCAATTTCAACCGTGCATCGATGACGGAAGCTATCCGGCTTTCGGCGGCTCCGTTGGTCACGAATCAGTTCGAATACCACCCGTACCTGAACCAGTCCTTGCTCATCGGAAGCACGCGCCAGGCCGGGCTTGCCGTGACAGGATATTGCGGCATGGCGATTGGCCGCGTGTTCTCGGACCCGACGCTCATGGAGATCGCGGCCCGTCATGACAAAACCATCGCCCAGATCGTCTTACGGTGGCTTGTTCAACAGTCCGGCGTGGTAGCGCTGTCGAGAACCACGCGGGTCGATCGACTGGCACAAAACCTGGCGGTATTCGACTTCGAGTTGGATAGTGCGGACATGACAGCCATATACGCATTGGCGACGGCAAACAGCCGAATCGTAGATCCCCCCGGTCTTGCCCCGCTGTGGGATAGCACGGGCGCTTGACGACCTGGTCCCCGCCGCGAGACCGGAAGCACAACAGCGTGATCGATCATCATTTTGCGCTGTGCGAGCCGGCTTTACCGAGTGTTCCCAATGGTCGCTGCCATGATCCGTTCAAGAGGGTTTACCCGCTACGACGCGAGGCCTCTCTCGAACACGGCGGGTATTTTCTGGTAAGAGAATTTAAGGAATGAATGGCGAACCACGCATTGACACCGGTCAGCCGCTGGCAGCCACTCGCGTCGTCAGCGATACCGGCTGATCTCCAGGCCGGAGCCCACCGGCAACGATAGACTCGTCATGCCCGGCTTCGAGCGAACCGCGCGGATATAGCGCAACGCGTTCTCGCCGCCCGGCCGAACCATATTGTCGGCGACGATGATCGCCCCCGGATTGAGCTTCGGATAAAACGCGTCGAGACACGGCACGTAGAGATCTTTCCAAAGATCGATGAAGACGAAATCCGGCTTGATCGGCATATCCTCGATCAGCGTGACCGCATTGCCGACCTTGAAGTCGACGTAAGCGGCAAGGCCGGCGCGGGTCGTCATCTCGCGTGCATAGGCCGATTTGTCGTCGTGCAATTCCATGGTGGTCACACGGCCGCCCGCGACCCGCGCCGCTTGCGCGAGCCAGAGCGTCGCATAGCCATCCGACGTGCCGAGTTCGAGAATGTGCGGCGTGTGCAGGCTTGCCGCGAGGATGTTGATGAAACGCGCGGTCTCCACGCCCGCCGCGGGAACGTGGCGACCTTTCGTTTCCTTCTGCTTGCGTCGCGGGCGCGGCTTGCGTTCTTTCGTCCGCTCTTCATCTGCGCGCTCCTGATAGGCGTCGAGCACGGCCAGAAAGTCCGGGTCCATCCGTCAGCGGCAACCAATCGCGCAGCCGAGCAGACTGAACGCGCCAACAATCCCGACGCCCGCGCCGAGCCCGAACGTTTCGAGCGACGTGGCGCAGCCCTGCAGACCGCAGGCGCACGCCAGCGTGGCCACCATGAGAAGTTGCCGGGTGCAGTTGCGCGCCGGCCGGCTGTATCGGCTCCTGTGGATCATCGTTCCCCCTTCCGTGTTGATTGGCCTGAGCCAACGCGAAATCGCTAAAACGAGTGTAGCCAGCGCACTTCGCGCAAAACGGTCGAATACCGGGGGCAAAGACGGAGCCGCTTACAAAAGCTTGCGCAGACGTATTCAGCTTCTGTTCGGCGCAGCCCATGAAGTCACGGCCATTTCATCGCAAATGCCGGTTTTCCCACATACCGCCAGCTTACGACTTGTCATCCTGAAGGCTCAGGCGTGTGTATGGCGGGAGATGGCTATGTCGGTCTATGTCGATGAAGGGTTCAGGCCCTGTGTGACGGAATGCGCGACGGTCGCGTTCCGGGTGTGCTGTGATGATCGGGCGCAGATTTTCGAGGTCAGCGCCGAGGCACTCGTGGCCTATTGTGGCGCGGCGAGCAAGCGCAAGGAGGATCTACTCGTCGCATTCGAAGGTGCGCAACTGGAAATCCTTTCGGTCGCCGCGCAGAAGTGGGCCTTCAGACCGACGGAGCCGGTGCGTCTCGGCCTCGACGAATTCCGAATGGTCAGACATTAAACAGCAGGTATGCCAGAATCGCATCATGACCTGGATCGCCGCCCTGCCGATGTATAACGTCACGCCCGCGCTCGACCTCGAGTGGCGCGAGTGGCTCGCCGACGTGCTGCGCATGGTCAAGCCCGCGTGCCGCATTGTCGAACCGGACGAGGAATTGCACGGCTTCTGGCGGCGCCCCAATCTGCTGATCTCGCAGACTTGCGGCTATCCGTTGATGCACGGCTTGCACGAACAGGTTCAACTGATCGCGACGCCGCGCTTCGACGCGCCGGGCTGCGAGGGGGCGCATTATTCGAGTGTGCTGGTGACGCGCGCGGACGCGCAGTTCGACACGCTCGCAGCCTGCCGCGGCGCACGCGCCGCCTACAACCAGGACGATTCGAATAGCGGCATGAACGTGTTTCGCCACGCCGTGGCGCCGCTTTCGAGCGGCGGCATGTTCTTCAGCTCAGTGTTGCGAACCGGCTCGCATCTCGGCTCGCTGCGCGCGGTGGCGGAAAATCGCGCGGACGTCGCCGCGATCGATTGCGTGACCTTCGCTTTCGTGTGTGACGAAATGCCGGAACTGGCCCGCCAGGTTCGCCGGATCGGCACGACTGCGCCGTCGCCGGGCTTGCCTTTGATCGCCTCCGACACGGTGCCCTCGGCGACGATCGAGGCATTGCGCGAAGCGCTGAACGAGGCGCTCGCCAATCAGCCCGAGCGCGCGAAACGCCTGCGTTTGCAGGGCTTTTCCGTGTTGCCGCCCTCGGACTACGAACGCATCGAGCAGCTCGAAAACGAAGCGCGCGCCGTCGGCTATACGCGCCTCGCCTGAGGCCTGAGCCGCCGATTCATTGCTGCTGCACGTCCAGCACCAGAAGCTGCGCGCCGTCGGCAACCTGATCGCCGACCGCATACAGCACCTCCGACACCGTACCGGCCGCCGGCGCACCGATGGTGTGCTCCATCTTCATCGCTTCCATCACGATCAGCGGCGTGCCCTTCTCCACCACGGCGCCCGGCTCGACCAGCACCGCGATCACCTTGCCGGGCATCGGCGCAGTCAAACGGCCTTCGCCGCCTTCGGCGTCCGCGGCGTGCGCAAGCAGGTTCTGCCACTCGAACGAGAGCGCTTCGCCGAGGCAGAACACGTGGAACGTATCGACGTCGACGAACACGCGGCCCGTTGCGCGCGCGTCGCGGATCGTCGCGCGGAATTCATGCGGACCGCTGCCGTCCGACCAGCTGAAATCCTCGCGCACGCCGTCGTGTTCGAGCGTTTGCGTGTTGCCATCGCGCGCGAACGTGACGGTGAAGGTGCCTTCGCTATCGTTAGCCGTGCTACCGCTGTCCAGATCGCGCCAGCCGAGCGTCTGCGTATAGCCGCTATTCAGGCGCCAGTGCGACAGCGCATCCCACGGCGACGCGCCGTGCGCCGTGCCGCCCTCGCGCTTGAGCAACGCCGCGCACGCCAGCGCCAACGCTTCCTTGAACGGCTTCTTGCGCGGCGCGAACAGCGCGTCGTGATGACGTTCGATCAGGCCCGTATCGAGATCGCCCGTTGCAAACGGCTCGCTCGCGACGATGCTTTGCAGGAACTCGACATTGGTATGCGGGCCGACCACCTCGCATGCATGCAGCGCACGGCTCAGACGCGCAAGCGCCTCCTCGCGCGTGGCGCCGTGCACGATCAGCTTGGCGATCATCGGATCGTAGAACGGCGTGATGGTGTCGCCTTCACGCACACCGCTGTCGATACGCACCGGCGCCTTGCGTCCGGGCTCGCCGAGACCCGCCGCGTCGATGGCGAACTCCACGCCATCCGGCATCCGCAGATGCTTGAGCGTGCCCGTCGACGGCAGGAAGCCGCGCGCCGGATGTTCGGCGTAGATGCGCGCTTCGATCGCATGACCATCGATTTTCAGCTGGGCCTGCGTAAGCGGCAGCGGTTCATCGGCGGCGACGCGCAGTTGCCATTCCACCAGGTCCTGGCCGGTCACCATCTCCGTGACCGGATGCTCGACCTGCAGACGCGTGTTCATTTCCATGAAGTAGAAGTCGCCCGTGCCGGTCATGATGAACTCGACCGTGCCCGCGCCGACATAATTCACCGCACGCGCGGCCGCCACCGCCGCCTCGCCCATTTCGCGCTTGATTTCACCGGACAATCCGGGCGCGGGCGCTTCTTCCAGCACTTTCTGATGGCGCCGCTGCACCGAGCAATCGCGATCGAACAGATAGACCGCGCCGCCGTGCCGGTCCGCGAACACCTGCACTTCCACGTGACGCGGCCGCGTCAAGTACTTTTCGATCAGCACGCGATCGTTGCCGAAGCTGCTTGCCGCTTCCCGCTTGCATGAAGCCAGCGCCGCCGCGAAATCCTCGCTGCGTTCGACCACGCGCATGCCCTTGCCGCCGCCACCCGCGCTGGCTTTGAGCAGCACCGGATAGCCGATCGCATCCGCCTCGCGATGCAGCAGTTGCGGATCCTGATCGTCGCCGTGATAACCCGGCACGAGCGGCACGGCGGCCGCATGCATCAGTGCCTTCGCGGCGGCCTTCGAACCCATCGCGGCGATGGCCTCGACCGGCGGCCCGATGAAGACGATGCCGGCCGCTTCGCAAGCATGCGCGAAGTCTTCGTTCTCCGACAGGAAGCCGTAGCCCGGATGCACCGCCTGCGCGCCAGTGGCGCGCGCGGCTTCGATAATGCGCTCGACGCGCAGATAGCTTTGCGCGGCTGTCGAGCCGCCGATGTGCACCGCCTCATCGCACGCGGCCACATGTTTCGCGTTGGCGTCCGCATCCGAATAGACGGCCACGCTCGCAATGCCGAGCCGCTTGCAGGTCGCGGCGACGCGGCACGCAATCTCGCCCCGGTTGGCAATCAGGATCTTGTTGAACATGAAGTGTCTCGATGAAGTGTGCCGTTTTTTCGGGGCTGTTGTTCTGGTCAAGGCGCGGCGCGCGCCCTGGAATGTGTGCTTCAGTTGCGCCAGGCGGGCGTGCGTTTCTCGAGGAACGACGCGACGCCTTCGCGCCCTTCCGCGCCGGCACGCGTGCGCGCGATACGCGCCGCCGTGTCCTCGATCATCGCAGCGTTCAACTCATGGCCCGCGATGTCCTGCACGAGCTGCTTGCACGCGCGCACCGCTTGCGGACCGTTCGCGCAGAGCGTCCCGGCAATCTGTTGGATAGTGGCGTCGAGTTGCTCCATGCTCACCGCTTCGCTGACGAGCCCGAGGCGCAACGCCGTCGCGCAATCGAATTGCTCGGCGGTGGTGAAATAGCGGCGCGATGCCTGCTCGCCCAGCGCGCGAATCACGTACGGCGCGATGGTGGCCGGAATCAGACCGAGGCGCGCCTCCGAGAGGCAGAAGCGCGCGCTGTCGACAGCCACCACGATGTCGCACGCCGAGATCAAACCCATGCCGCCCGCGTACGCGTCGCCGTTGACGCGCGCGATCACCGGTTTGTTGCAGCGATAGATCGACGACAGCATGTTCGCGAGCAGCATCGCGTCGGCGCGGTTCTCGTCGTCCGAGTAGCCGGCCATCTTCTTCATCCAGTTCAGGTCCGCGCCCGCGCAGAACGCCTTGCCGTTCGCGGCGAGCACCACCGCGCGCACGTCGTCGCGATCGTTGAGCGCCGTGAAGACCGCGGTCACTTCGGCGATCATCGTTTCGTTGAACGCGTTGCGCACGTCCGGACGATTCAACGTGACCGTCGCGACCTGTCCGGCGAATTCGACATTCAGTGTTTCGTATTGCATCGTCGCTGCTCCCGCGCTTCGTCGCGCATCGTCACATTCTGAACACGCCGAAACGCGTGTCTTCGATCGGCGCGTTCATCGCGGCGGACAAGCCGAGACCGAGCACGTCGCGCGTTTGCGCCGGATCGATCACGCCGTCGTCCCACAGGCGCGCGCTCGCGTAGTACGGGTGGCCCTGATGTTCGTATTGATCGCGGATCGGCTGCTTGAACGCCTCTTCTTCTTCAGTGCTCCACGAGCCGCCCTTGCCTTCGATGCCGTCGCGCTTGACGGTGGCCAGCACCGACGCCGCCTGCTCGCCGCCCATCACCGAGATGCGCGCGTTCGGCCACATCCACAGGAAACGCGGCGAATATGCGCGGCCGCACATGCCGTAATTGCCCGCGCCGAACGACCCGCCGATGATCACCGTGAACTTCGGCACCTTGGCCGTAGCCACCGCCGTCACCATCTTCGCGCCGTTACGCGCGATGCCTTCGTTTTCGTATTTGCGGCCCACCATGAAGCCGGTAATGTTCTGCAGGAACACGAGCGGAATCTTGCGCTGACAGCACAGTTCGATGAAGTGCGCACCTTTGAGCGCGGACTCCGAAAACAGAATGCCGTTGTTCGCGATGATGCCGACCGGATGCCCCCAGATATGCGCGAAGCCGGTGACGAGCGTGGTGCCGTAGCGCGCCTTGAATTCGTCGAATGCCGAGTCGTCGACGATCCGCGCGATCACCTCGCGGATATCGAACGGCTTGCGGGTATCCACGGGAATCACACCGTACATGCTTTTCACGTCGTAGCGCGGCGGCTTCGGTTCCTGCAAGGCGACCGGCACCTGCTTGCCGCGATTCAGATTACCGACGATGCTGCGCGCAATCCCCAGCGCATGCGCGTCGTTCTGCGCGAGATGATCGACCACGCCCGACAGACGCGTATGCACGTCGCCGCCGCCGAGATCTTCGGCGCTCACCACTTCACCGGTGGCGGCTTTCACGAGCGGCGGACCGCCGAGGAAAATCGTCCCCTGATTCTTGACGATGATCGACTCGTCGCTCATGGCCGGCACGTAGGCGCCGCCCGCGGTACACGAACCCATCACGACGGCAATCTGCGGAATGCCCGCTGCGGACAGATTCGCCTGATTGTAGAAGATGCGGCCGAAGTGATCGCGGTCCGGAAACACGTCGTCCTGGTTCGGCAGATTCGCGCCGCCCGAGTCGACCAGATACACACACGGCAGGTGATTTTCAGCGGCAATTTCCTGCGCCCGCACGTGTTTTTTCACGGTGACCGGATAGTAGGTGCCGCCCTTGACGGTTGCGTCGTTGCAGACGATCACGCACTCCTGCCCGGCGATCCGGCCAATGCCGGTGATCACGCCCGCGCCCGGCGCATCGTTGTGATACATGCCGTAGGCTGCGAGTTGCGAGAACTCGAGAAACGGTGTGCCCGGATCGAGCAGCTTCTCGATGCGATCGCGCGGCAGCAGTTTGCCGCGGCCCGTGTGTTTGTCGCGCGCCGCCTGACCGCCGCCCAGCGCGAGCTTCTCGACCTTCGCGCGAAGGTCGGCGACCAGCGCTTCGAGCGCCGTCGCGTTGGCGCGGAAGTCGTCCGAGCGCGGATTCAGCTTTGATTCGATGATCGGCATTACGGGCTTCTCCTGTCGATCGGAGTGAGTGCTTCAGCACTCACTCCGATCCCATGCAAGGTAATTGCTTTCGCCGCTTCTTTGTAGGCTTTGCGCTGACACGCAGCGTGACGCGCCGTACGATGTATGGTGCGCTGCGAAGTGCACTAAGTGCACTTAGTGCACAACCGCTCAGGCCGTTTCGGCGAACAGTTCGCGGCCGATCAGCATGCGGCGGATCTCGCTGGTACCGGCGCCGATTTCATAGAGCTTCGCGTCGCGCCACAAACGGCCGACCGGATACTCGTTGATATAGCCATTGCCGCCGAGAATCTGGATAGCCTCGCCGGCCATCCACGTCGCTTTTTCCGCGGTGTAGAGAATCACGCCCGCGCAGTCTTTGCGCACCTGGCGCACATGCTCCTTGCCGAGCGTGTCGAGTTGACGACCCACCGCATAGAGATACGCGCGGCACGCCTGCAACGTCGTGTAGAGGTCCGCGACCTTGCCTTGAATGAGCTGAAATTCGCCGATCGGCTGACCGAACTGCTTACGGTCGTGGATATACGGCACGACCGCGTCCATGACCGCGACCATGATGCCGGTCGGGCCGCCTGCGAGCACGGCGCGTTCGTAGTCGAGGCCGCTCATCAGCACCTTCGCGCCGCCGTTCAACTGGCCGAGAATGTTTTCTTCCGGCACTTCCACGTCCTGGAACACCAGTTCGCCGGTATGCGAGCCGCGCATGCCGAGCTTGTCGAGTTTCTGCGCAACGGAAAATCCCTTCATGCCCTTCTCGACGATAAACGCGGTAATGCCGCGCGAATTCGCTTCGGGATCGGTCTTGGCATAGACGACCAGCGTGTCGCAATCCGGGCCATTGGTGATCCACATCTTCGTGCCGTTGAGCACGTAGTGGTCGCCCTTCTTCTCCGCGCGCAGCTTCATGCTGACCACATCCGAACCCGCGTTCGGCTCGCTCATGGCGAGTGCGCCGATATGTTCGCCCGACACGAGCTTGGGCAGATACTTCTGTTTTTGCGCTTCCGTGCCGTTGCGATGAATCTGGTTGACGCACAGATTCGAATGCGCGCCGTACGAGAGACCGACCGACGCCGACGCGCGCGAGATTTCCTCCATGGCGATCATGTGCGCCGTATAGCCCATGTTCGCGCCGCCGTATTCCTCCGAGACCGTCATGCCGAGCACGCCCAGATCGCCGAACTTGCGCCACAGGTCCATGGGAAACTGATCCGTGCGATCGATTTCCGCGGCACGCGGGGCGATTTCTTTGGCAGCGAATCCCGCGATGCTGTCGCGCAGCATTTCGATTTCTTCGCCGAGCGGGAATTGCAAACCGGGCAGGTTGCTCATTGCTGTGTCTCCAGAGTTCGTTGGCGGCCGGCCTTGGGTGGGCGCAGGCTGGTCCGGTTGCGGCTCGGCGGACGGCGGCGGCCTTGTGGGCCGCCCCTGTCGTCCCGCACGAGGCGCGAAACGTTCAAGGCGCATTTCACGCTAGATTTACGTAAGCGTCAATAGGTATTTTTGAGTGTTACTCAGAAACTGAAGCGACCGCCTACAACATCGCTGTGACGTGATAGCATCGCAGTCATCGGACTTATTCCACACCTTTACGAGCCGAATTCGCCTCGCAAATCTGAACTGGACTCATATGACGGTTGCCACGAAGGCCGAGTTACCCGCCTCGCGCCGCCAGCCGGCCGGGCGCAAGTCGCAGCAGCGCGTGAAGGAGATCCTTCAGGCGGGGCGCGACGTGTTCTCCGAAAAGGGCTACGAGCGCGCGACAACGGCCGAAATCGCGCAGCGCCTCGGCATTTCCGAGGCGACCGTGTTCAGCTATTTCCGCGGCAAACGCGAGCTGTGCGCGCGGGTGATCGGCGACTGGTACGACGAGATCATCGACGCGATCGAATCCGGCTTGCCGCGCGACGGCAATGTGCGCCAGCAGTTCGCGTTCATCGTGCGCACGCATTTGCGGCTGATGCTGGTGAACGGCACTGATCTGTGCGCGCTGGTGTTATCCGAAGGTCGGGCCCGGCATCATGAGCTGAGCGAGGCGCTCACGGAGTTGCAGCGCCGCTATACCGCGCCGTTGATGCGCGTACTGGCACAAGGCCAGGAAAGCGGGCAGATTCGCGCCGACATGCCACTGCGCCTGTTGCGCTCGATGGTGTTCGGGCCGATGGAGCACGTGCTCTGGGACGCCACGCTCGCGAACCGGCATATCGATATCGATGCGACCGCGGATCAGCTCATCGACGTCTTGTGGGCCGCGCTGACGCCGCCGGATCTGGCGGTGAGCGCATTGCAGCAGTTCAGAGTGGAAGTGGCGGAGGCGAACCGGCGGTTCGAAGAGGCGGCGCGCGGTGCAACGGATATGTCTCGCGGCAACGAATAGCGGGCGCATTTCCTGCGTTTGCCTCACTTCTGTTCTTCGGCGAAAAAACGGCTAATCTACTGCTTCCCGGTCGAAGTCAGATGGAGACGCCAAGTGCCGAAAGAATCAGCCGCAAAGATCGCCAAGCCAGCCAAGACCTCGAACATCCGCATCGGCATAGGCGGCTGGACCTACGCGCCCTGGCGCGGCACCTTCTACCCCTCCGACCTCACACAAAGCCGCGAACTCGAATACGCGAGCAAGAACCTCACATCGATCGAAATCAACGGCACGTTTTACGGATTGCAAAAACCGGCGAGCTACGAGAAGTGGTACCAGGAAACGCCGGACGATTTCGTCTTTTCGCTGAAGGCGCCGCGCTACGCGACCAACAGAAAAGTCCTCGCCGATGCGGGCGAAACGATCGAACGCTTCTTCGGCAGCGGCGTGCTATTGCTCAAGCAGAAGCTCGGCCCGGTCAACTGGCAATTCGCGCCCACCAAAAAATTCGACAAGGAAGACTTCGAAGCCTTTCTGAAGCTACTGCCGGCCAGTATCGAAGGCCAGAAGCTCAGGCATGCGATCGAAGTCCGCAACGACACCTTCAAGACGCCGGACTTCATCGCGCTCGCCCGCAAATACAAAGTCGCCGTGGTACTGGCGGGCGACAGCGAATACCCGCAGATCGCGGACATCACCGCGCCATTCGTGTACGCCCGCATCATGGGCACGACCGACAAACAGGCCAAAGGCTATTCGAGCAAGGCGCTCGACACGTGGGCCGAACGCGCGCGGCAATTGGCGGCAGGCACGACACCGGACGACCTGGAAACCTCGGCAGAAGCACCCGCGAAATCGGCCACACGCGCAGCCGCACGCGACGTCTATCTCTACGTGATCAGCGGCTTCAAGGAACGCAATCCGGCGGCCGCCATGGCGCTGATCAAACGTCTCTGACACGCGGCGCCCGGCCGCATCGCGCGAGTGTCATAATCCCGGCAGCGAAGACAAGCACGATCAACGCAACCACACTCATGCAGTCAGGCCGCGAGGCCACTTCATCACCAAGGTCCGGGAGAATATTTTGAGCGCCATCGACAATCCTTTGCACGATCAGGAAGTCGGCTCGGCCGACGCCACGCAGGACACCACGCGCATCGACGACGTTCGGATCGGCGCGGTCCGTCCACTGATTTCCCCTGCGCTGTTGCAGGACGAGTTGCCGGTGCCGCCTTCGGTGCAGACGCTGGTCGAGAAAACCCGCACGGAAATCGCCGATATTCTGCATGGCCGTGACGACCGGCTCGTGATGATCGTCGGGCCGTGTTCGATTCATGACCACGATCAGGCAATCGAATACGCACACAAACTGAAGGTCGCCGCCGACACCTACAAGGACGACCTCCTGATCGTGATGCGGGTCTACTTCGAGAAGCCGCGCACCACGGTCGGCTGGAAAGGCTATATCAACGACCCGCGTCTGGACGGCAGTTTCCGCATCAACGAAGGTCTGCGTCTTGCACGGCAACTGCTGCTCGACATCAACGGTCTCGGCTTGTCCACGGCCACCGAATTTCTCGACCTGCTGAGCCCGCAGTACATTGCCGACCTGATCGCGTGGGGCGCCATCGGCGCGCGCACGACGGAGAGCCAGAGCCATCGTCAACTGGCGTCAGGCCTGAGCTGCCCGATCGGTTTCAAGAACGGCACCGACGGCGGCGTGCAGATCGCCGCGGACGCGATCGTCGCCGCGCGCGCGAGCCACGCGTTCATGGGCATGACGAAAATGGGCATGGCCGCGATCTTCGAAACGCGCGGCAACGACGACGCGCACGTGATCCTGCGCGGCGGCAAGAAAGGGCCGAACTACGACAGCGCGTCGGTGGAAGCCACCTGCGTGGCGCTTAAATCAGCGGGTTTGCGCGAGCAGGTCATGGTCGACTGTTCGCATGCGAACTCGGGCAAGTCGCACTTGCGTCAACTGGAGGTGGTGCAGGATCTGGCGCAGCAGTTGTCGCAGCGCGAGTGCCGCATCATCGGCGTCATGCTGGAAAGTCATCTGGAAGAAGGCCGTCAGGATCTGAAGCCAGGCGTGCCGTTGCGTCACGGCGTTTCGATCACGGATGCCTGCGTCAGTTGGGCGCAGACCGAGCCGGCGCTCGAGACGCTCGCCGAAGCCACCCGCAAACGTCGCGCCGGCTAAGCGCGAGCCGGGACGCAAGCGCTGAGTCGGGCACCCCCCCAGGAAGCCCCTTGGGGAGAGCACAAAAACACACGCGCCGCACCAGCCGCCGATCGATCCACCTTACCGGGGTTGGGCAGCGCGTGATTCCTCACGCCCGATGCATCGCTCGCCGCGCGCCAATTTGGCGCGTGTGGATGCTCCGGCGTGAAGCGCGTTGCATTAAGACGCGTTGACGGCTTCCTTGAACGCCTTGCCAGCGGTGAATTTCACCGTCTTGGCAGCCGCGATCTGGATCTCGGCACCCGTCGACGGATTGCGGCCCACGCGTGCTGCGCGCGCGCCAGTCGAGAAAGAACCGAAACCGACCAGTTGCACCGTATCACCACCCACCACGGCTTTGGTCACCGCTTCGACGATCGCGTCGATGGTTTGGCCGGTGGCCGCTTTGCTTTCGCCCGTCGCTGCGGCGACTGCATCAATCAGTTCCTGTTTGTTCATAGCACTTCCCGTATGGTAATCATGGAACCGGCGCCACATCTGTTGCGCCGGGACCGACACACTAACGCATAGGCGCGGGTTCGCGCAAACCTTGGGTGTAAGCCTTGTATCACCCGCCCACAGGGAATTTGACGATTTTTTCCTGCAAAGTGCCATAAGAATCGCGCGCTTACACGTTTCTTCGGCTCGACACGGCTTTTTGCGTTATCACAATCCGTTGCAATTTCAGTGCTTTAGCGCGTCCCAAACCGCCACCAGCGGGCTTTTTTACTATGTTATGGTGGATCGCAGAAAGTCGGAATTTGTCAGGCGCGGCGTCCGGTAAATAAAGAATCCGGGAGGAATAAAAAATGAAATTTCGCCATATTGCAACATGTGCGCTGCTCGCCGCGACGTCCTGGGCGGCCCTCGCAGCCGACGACAAAAGCTGCGCCACGCTCGTCGGCACGGCAAATTCACCCGCTCCGCAGAGCTTTCAGGTACGTGACGGCGAGCCGGTCGACCTCGTCAGCGGCACTGGAACCGTGCACGGCAAGCTGCTGGTTTTCGGCGACAGCGGGGTTTTCCGGGCCTATTGGCAGCCCGAGAACAGCCCGGAGAAGTATGTGCTGGCGAATGCCGGCATGAATACCGTGCGGCTCGTCTCTACGCCGCCACAAGGCACGCCGGCACAGAACGGCCAACCCGGCACGACGCTCACGCCGCAACGCGTGCTCTCCTGTCCGGTGCTTTGATGCGACGAGTCTGTCACTTCGGCCGTTCGAGCGCGGCACAAATGACCCGTCACGCATCGTAAGCAGGTCGTACTTACCGCTTGTTCGCGAGGCAATCGATTTCTATCTGACACGCCCTCAAGGTCTCACCCGTCCTGCCGATATACAAAGCTGCGTGTGCTGCGCAAACGTTTAAAGGAACGGGGATGGTTCTGTTAGCCAAATTGAGGGATGCGCTGTCGGTCGCGGAACGCGACCCCGAGCTCGTGCGTTCGCAGCTCGAAGCATTCAGCTACCAGGTCCCGCTTCTCTATTTCATTCTGCTCGTCAATACGGCGGCCGTCGCCATCACGCACATCAGCTGCGCGCCGGCATGGTTGTCGATCTACTTTCCCGCGACGCTGTGCACCCTGTGCATCATCCGTTGCATACGATGGTGGCGTCTTCGGCACCGCCCCCTGACTCTCGACAAGGCGGTGTCCGAACTGCGCAAGCTGACCTGGCTTGCCGGCCTCTTCGCCGTCGCATTCAGCAGCTGGTCGTTGCTGCTCTTTCCCTACGGCACCGCGTACGAACAGACGCAGGTCGCGTTTTACATGGCGACGACGCTGGTCGGCTGCGTGTTCTGCCTGATGCACTTGCGCGCGGCTGCCATGCTGTTGCTGTCGATCGTCATCCTAAGCTTTTCGACCTTTCTGGTTTTCACCGGCTATCCGGTTTTCATTGCGATGGCCGTCGACATGACGTTGGTCGGCGTCGCGCTTGCCTTCATCATTCAGCTATATTGCCGGACCTTTGCCGACGTCGTGCACGCGCAGCGCGAGTTGCAGGCGAGCCAGCAAAAAACGCAGCGCCTCAGCGACGACAACTTCCGGCTCGCGAGCATCGACAGTCTGACGGACCTGCCCAACCGGCGCAGTTTCTTCGCCTCGCTGCGCGCGCTATCCGAGCAGGCGCTCGGCACCGGTAGCGGCTTCAATGTTGGGCTGATCGATCTCGACGGCTTCAAACAGGTCAACGATATCTACGGCCACGCCTGCGGGGACCTCGTTCTTCAGGAAGTCGGCTCGCGTTTGCTGGCGCTCGCCGAGCCCGGCATTTTCTTCGCGCGCCTCGGTGGCGACGAGTTCGGCGTGCTCGCGCAGCACAAACTGGCGAACGAGACGCTCGTCGAATTGGGCGAGCGCATCTGCGAGGCGCTCGGTCAGCCCTATCGAGTTGCCGGCAACGTCGCCGAGTTGTCGGGCACGATCGGCTGGGCCGCGTTCCCCGAAGCCGGCACGACGGTGGCCCAAGTGTTCGAACGCGCCGACGCGGCACTATACGTGGGCAAGGAAAGCCGGCGCGGCACGCCGGTCATCTTCTCCACCGAACATGAAACGCGCATCCGGCGTTCGAGTCTCGTGACCCAGGAACTCCGCCATGCGGACCTCGAGTCGGAACTGTTTCTGGAGTTCCAGCCGATTTACGACGTCGTCACGCAATGCACCCTGGGTCTGGAAGCGCTCGGGCGCTGGCACAACGCACGGCTCGGCGCGGTCAGGCCGGAAGAATTCATTCGGATTGCCGAGCGTACCGAACTGATTCTGCGCATCACGGAAGTGCTGCTGCACAAAGCGCTCGACGAAGCGGCGCGCTGGCCGTCCGAGCTTTATCTGTCGTTCAATCTGTCGGCGATCGATATCTGCACGTCGGCGCGCGCCCGACGGCTGATCGATATCGTCATGGCAAGCGGCGTGCCGCCGCACCGCGTGTCGTTCGAAATCACCGAGACCGCCGTGACGCGTGATTTCGAACAGGCCCGCTGTTCGCTCACCATGATCAAGAAAGCCGGCTGCCGCGTGTCGCTCGACGACTTCGGCACCGGCTATTCGAGCCTCAGCTATGTGCATCGCCTGCCCTTCGACACGATCAAGATCGACCGCAGCTTCATGACGGACGTGGATACCAATAGCGCGTCGAAGAAGATCGTCAAGTCGGTGCTCGACCTGTGCCGCAACCTTGGGCTCGAATGCGTGGTGGAAGGACTCGAGACGGCATCGCAAGTCGAGGTCGTCAAGGCGCTAGGCGCACGCGCGGTGCAGGGTTATCTGTTTAGCCGGCCGATGCGGGCAAGCGCGATCGCCGCGTATTTGCAGACGGCGCGCGGGCACGATTTTGCGACTGAGGTCCAGCCGTAGTCCTATCGTTTCGCGACACGGTGCGGTGCTGAACCCGCTTCACCGTCGCGCGGCCAGGCGCCACCTGACCGCCCTCATCAGCGCGCTAACGTGCCGCGGTATCGTATTCCAGCTTCGGATACCAGTCCGTGCCACGGCCA
Organism: Paraburkholderia sp. BL9I2N2; assembly: GCF_004339745.1. GTDB lineage: Bacteria > Pseudomonadota > Gammaproteobacteria > Burkholderiales > Burkholderiaceae > Paraburkholderia. The sequence goes on from NZ_SMGP01000002.1 coordinate 715,777, forward strand.
CCGGGCGTCATGTCGAGCACGGTCCAGATCGGCATCACGTCCGGGGCGCCGCGTGGATCCTGTCCGGGGTCCGCAGTCGACGGCCCCATCTCCTCCGCCCAGAAGTGCCGCACCGTGTCGCCCGAGCGCGTAAACACGTTGAACGCGGGATTGTCGTCGCCCGCCGGATCTTCCGCCGCGTAATCGCGATTGAAGGTGTTGCCGCCCGATGAGTACAGCCGCAGATGCCGCCAGCCCCGCTCCTTCTTGAACGCAACCAGCTTCTCGATCGGCGAGCGGCCGATCACCGCGAACGCGACGCGCTGCAGGATGTCGGGCATTTCGCCGTCGTATGCACTCAAAAGCGAGGTGCACATCGGACACGGCCGGGCGCGCTGCGGGCCGAACATCCAGTTGTAGGTGACGAGCGTGTCATGCTCGCCGAACATCTCCGATAGCTTCACAGGGCCGGCTTCGCCCATGAACAGGTAATCCTCGGGCAGGACGCCGCCGGCCGGCAGCGCGCGGCGCTGGGCGGCAACCCGTTCGATATGGCGGCGCAATTCGATTTCCTCGGCGAGCAGGTCGTTGCGCGCGCGCCGATAGTCGGCGCTTTCGCCGGGAAAGCGGCTCGGCGTGTCGGCCGCTAGTTGGCGGGCCGGCTTCAACGTTTGTGCGGATGCGGATACGTCAGTCATCAGCCATCTCCTCTTACGGAACAAGGATAAAGGGCGCGAGCAGCGCGCCGCGAACGCGGCCGCGTTCTCGTCCTCTATATAGCCACGACGAACCGCGCGGCGGCAAATCGACAGCATCGGCAAAATTTTTTTGGCGATGCTCAGGCGCACCCTGACGGCAACCCAAAGCGCCCGGCAAGGTATCCTTGAGCGCAACAGCACGCGCGCCGAGGCGCGCCGTCCATGGGGATGCAACATGCCGCTTCGTCTGCCACCGCTGCCGGCGCTTCGTTTCTTTGAAGCGGCCGGCAGGCATCAGAGTTTCAAACTTGCCGCCGCGGAACTGAATGTCACGCCGAGCGCGATCAGCCACGGCATTGTCGGACTGGAACAGGCGCTCGGCGTCGAACTGTTCGTGCGCGAGCCGCGCGGCATCTCGCTCACGGCGAGCGGCGCGGATTACTTGTCATACGTCTCCGAAGCGTTTTCGCTGATCGCCATCGGCACGCAGCGCCTGCCGAATCACCGCGCGGATCGGCCAATCGCGCTGAGTTGCGCGCCGACCTTCGCGTCGCGCTGGCTGCTGCCGCGCCTCGCCGGCTTTCGTGCGCGCTGGCCGAATGTGAACGTGAGCGTGGACACATCGCACCGTCAAGTCGGTTTTCCCGTCGACGGTTTCGACTTCGCGATCCGCATGAGCCGTGCGCCGGTTGCAGGCACCGCGTGGACGCGGCTGTTCGGTGAGCGCCTCGTTCCCGTGTGCAGCCCCGCGCATCTGGCGGATCTGCGCGACGAGCACGGCAACGCGGACCTGCGTCGCGCGACGCTCATTCACGTGAACGCCGCCAGCGAGGACTGGCAGGCGTGGCTGGATGCGACCGGCGCCGAAGGCGTCCAGACCACCGCAGGCCTGCGCGTCGACACGATCCAGCTCGCCTTTGAAGCCGCGGCAATGGGCCTCGGCGTCGCGCTCGGCAGACGGCCGCTGGTGGATCGGGATATCGACAGCGGCGTGCTCGTGGAGGCTTATCCGGCAACGATCGCGTCCACCACGGCCTACTGGTTGGTGAGCGCGGAGAACGCGGACCGCCGGCCGGAGCTTTTCGATTTCAAACGCTGGCTGGTGAGCGAGGCCGAGCAGTTCGACGCGCACACCGACGTTGCCGGCCAGGCACTGCAGAACGCCACCACCTAAACCACAGGTTCGCTTCGCACAGGTGAGCCACGCTCACCTGTCGTCGAAAACTTATCTTTTGCCGCTTCTGACGCTCGCTGCGACCATGTGTCGAAGGAGATCAGAACCATGTCGACCGCCAACAGCAAACGCTTCGCCCCCGCCTTCAACCAGACGACGCTCGTGATTCTCGCTGGCGCGCTCATTCTGAGCGCCGCAATGGGCATCCGGCAGACGTTTGGTCTGTTCATCGGACCGTTCTCGTTCGATCGCGGCTTGCCGGTCACGCTGATTGCGTTCGCGATCGCGCTGCACAATCTCGTGTGGGGTTTCGCCCAGCCGTTCGCCGGCGCCGCCGCGGATCGCTACGGTTCGGCGCCGGTGGTCGCCTTCGGCGCGACGACATTCGCGGCGGGCCTCGGCCTCGCGGCAGTGGCGCCCAGCGGCGCCATGTTGATCGTCGGCATGGGGCTGCTGGTCGGCATCGGCGTGAGTTGCACGACCTTCGGCGTGGTGCTGCCGGCGGTCGGCCGCATCGCCTCGCCTGAAAAACGCAGCATGGCGATGGGGCTGGTCAGCGCCGGCGGCTCCGCCGGCCAGGTGCTGATGGTTCCACTCGTGCAAGGCATCCGGCTCAGTTCGGGCATTGCCACGTCGCTCTTCGTGCTGGCTTTCCTGATGCTGCTGATCGCCCCGCTCGGCATGGTGCTCGACCGGCGCGCGCGGGTCGGCACGCCCGTTCACGAAGAGCATGTCGCGCCGCTTCGCAAGGTGCTGGGTCAAGCCGCCGGGCATCGAGGCTACCGGCTGCTGACGCTCGGTTTCTTCACCTGCGGTTTCCAGCTTGCCTTTATCGCCACGCATCTGCCCGAGTACCTGTCGCTTTGCCATATGCCGGTCGGACTCGGCGCCACCGCGCTCGCGCTGATCGGGCTGTTCAACATGGCGGGCAGTTGGGCGTGCGGCTGGCTGGGTGGCCGCTTCCGGCAGCATCATGTGCTCGGCTGGCTGTACGTGATTCGCAGCGTCACGATCGGCGCATTCTTTCTACTGCCGAAAAGCCCGGCGTCGGTGGTGATCTTCGCGGCCGTGATGGGTCTGACCTGGCTCGGCACCGTGCCGCTCACGAGCGGGCTCGTCGCGAAAGTGTTCGGCACGCGCCACCTCGGCAGCCTGTTTGGAGTCTGCTTTCTGAGCCATCAGATCGGCTCGTTTCTGGGCGCGTGGCTCGGTGGTCTGGTGTTCGATCTGACCGGGTCGTATTCGCTGCTCTGGGAAGCGACGGTGGTCGCCGGCCTCGTCGCCGCGATGCTGCACTTTCCGATCGACGACACCACCGTGAGCACGCCCACGCTTCGAGCTAACCCGGCGGTGGCGTGAGTGAGCGTGCCGACAGTGGCCACGAACGCCGCCCACCGGCATGAACTCAAATGCAGCGCGTGCGGCTATTTTTTCGGCGTATCCGCCGCGGCTTTCGGCACGCGTCCCATCAGATAGAACTCGTCGTTCGGACGCATGGAAATCACGTTGGCCATGCGGTTCGACAAACCGAAAAACGCCGTGATCGCCGCGATATCCCAGATGTCTTCATCGGCAAATCCGTGCTCGCGCAGCGTTTGAAAATCGGCGTCGCCGACCGTGCCAGACGCGCTGCACACCTTGACCGCGAAGTCGAGCATCGCCTTCTGACGCGGCGTGATATCCGCCTTCCTATGATTGACGGCGACCTGATCCGCGACCAATGGCGCCTTTTCGTAGATGCGCAGAATCGCCCCATGCGCGACCACGCAATACAAACACTGGTTGATCGCGCTGGTGGCGACCACGATCATCTCGCGCTCGCCTTTGCTGAGGCCGCCTTCTTTCAGCATCAACGCGTCGTGATAGGCGAAAAACGCGCGGAATTCGTCCGGGCGGTGCGCCAGCGTCAGAAACACGTTCGGCACAAAACCGGCTTTCTCCTGCACTTCGAGAATGCGCGCGCGAATGTCGTCGGGCCATGCTTCCGGTTTCGGCACGGGGTAGCGGCTGATCGGCTGAGGCTTTGCCATGCGATGTCTCCGTCGTATCTGTTTGGGTATGACGACGATTCTAGCAAGCCGCACAGCCGCAGCACGTCCACGCTCGACAAGGTCCGATATCGACGCCCATATCGTCTAGACTTTCCACTCAAGGGAGCTTGAGCCGCGCCGCGACGACCGGCGCCGGCCGGACTTCAGCAGGAGCTGACCATGTCAGACGTTTTGCACGACGCGCGATCGCCCGTCGTCAAGGTGCGCCCCGACCGGGAAATGGCGACGTCCCAGCGGCTGCCGTACTTTGTCGGCATCTCCGCCGGCACCGCGGGCACCACGGGTTTGTCGATGTATATGGTCGTAGTGCCGCCGGGCGGTCACGCCGAGCCTCACTTTCACGCCGACTACGAAACCGCGATCTACATGCTCGAGGGCAAGATCGAGACCCGCTATGGGCCCGGCTTGCGCGAGTCCGTCATCACCGAACCGGGCGATTTCCTGTTCATTCCGCCCGGCGTGCCGCATCAGCCGTTCAATCTGGACGCGACCACCGCGGCGCGCGCGATCGTGGCGCGCAACCATGCGGACGAGCACGAACGCGTCGTGCCGTATGATCCGGCCTCTGACGCATGATTCAGCCTCAGACGCGTGATCCAGCAAATGAAGGCAGCGGGGCTGGTACCGGCTAACGGCTGGTACACCGGCCTCGCCGCCGACCGCGACCACGCGCATTTTCCGCCCCGCCATCCCGCGTCAAGCGCCCCGGCATCCGGCCTGCCCCGCAGCGCCGTTTTGCCACCTGTGCTTAAATCCGCTTCTCATATCATTTCTTGTACTATGGCGACCGCCTGCCGACGCGGCATGGCGCTCGCCGTCGTGCGGGAACGGAACATGCGCGGACTGTTCGCCATGCGTCACCCGGGCGCGGACGTTTCAAATTCCAACATTCCATTCTCAGGAGCGCGGTTGTGTGGCATTTTCCGGTTGCTATTCCACCCTCACTGGGCGTGTGGGCCGTGTTCATGAGCGTGCTCATCACGCAACTCGGCGTGCCGATTCCGGCCGCGCCGATGCTGATCCTCGGTGGAACCATGGCCGCCATGGGGCAAACCTCGTATACGAGCGTCGTGTGCGCCGCGGTTGCCGCCACGCTGATTGCCGACTCGCTATGGTTCTTCACCGGACGAATCTATGGCCGCCGCCTGCTGAACTACCTGGTGCGCTTCTCCCTCTCGCTCGACACCACGGTGCGTCTCGCACGCAATACCTATGAACGCCACGGCGCGCCGATTCTCGCCGTCGCGAAGTTCCTGCCCGGACTCGGCCTGATCTCCGCGCCGCTGCTCGGCACGACAGCGATCAGTGTCAGCGTGTTTCTGCTGTGGGACTTTATCGGCGCGGCATTGTGGTCCAGCGTGTGGGTCATCGGCGGCGCCGCTTTGCACGACCAGATCGTGCAACTGATGCTGCTCGTGCGCCACAACGGCGGCACGATTTTCGATGCGTTCGCGGCCATCTTCGTGGCCGTGCTGCTGTATCGCTGGGTGCGCCGCTGGCAGTTTCGCCGCTGGCTCGCGCATACGCGTATTTCGCCGGACCAGCTCGACGAGATGATGAAGTCGAACGAGCCGCCGCTGATCTTCGACGCGCGTCCACGCAGCGTGCGCGAAAGGGAATCGCACCGGATTGCCGGCGCGCGGCGGCTGGATCTCGATTCGCCCGAGCCGATCGATCCCGAGTTGCTGAAGCGGCCAATCGTCGTCTACTGCGTGTGCCCGAACGAAGCGACGGCAAAGCGTATCGTCGACCAGTTGCATCGCAAGAATATCCACCACATCCGCGCGCTCAAGGGCGGCCTCGACGCGTGGCAGAAACGCGGTTATCCGGTCGAACCGTTGCCGCCCGACTTCCACACAGCGAAGGCTCACATGATCGAGGACGAGGGCGAAGAAGGCGAATACACGGTGCGCGCGCGGCTGGCGAAGTAACGACACCGCGCCTCGAAGGCCACGCAACGCTCATCAAAAACCGCTTGCGCTTCACACCCAATGTGTGCAACATGCATATATGCACGTTGCACACATTGAGGCATCCCCATGACGCAGCGCACAGAAAATCTGCTCGGCGTGCTCGCTCTGCTGGTCACGGACGAAATGAACGCGCAACCCACCGTTGACGCGCTCGCCGGCCCCACCGCCCGCGCCATGCTCAACGCGGTCGGCCAATATCCCGAATCATCGATTGAAGTGCTGCGCGAGGCGGTCGATCTGTCGCATCCGGCCGCCGTGCGCGCCGTGGCGGGACTGGTCGAAGCGGGCCTCGTCGAGAAAAAATCAGGCGCGGACAAACGCGCTGTCGCGCTTGCGTTGACCTCAGCCGGCAAGCGTGAGGCCAAACGCCTGCAAACGGCGCGCGACAGGATGCTGCAACGCATTGTCGGCCGGCTCGAAGACAGCGAGCGCGAAGTGCTCGAAAGCCTGCTGATCAAGATCTTGTGGAACGAGACCCGCGACCCCGCGCACGCGATGCAACTGTGCCGCCTGTGTGACGACGGTCCGTGCCTGAAAGCCGGCTGTCCGGTCGAATGCGGCGAACAGGGGCTGCCCATGCCTGCGCGGAGCGGCACATGAAATCCGCCGCGCCGGTGCGTTGGCCGGCAATCGCGGCATTGACCGCGGTGTCGGCACTCTCGCAAGTCGGCCAGTTCGGCATCGGCTTCATGGTGCTGCCGGTGTGGCTCGCCCATCGCGGCCTGGATGCGCCACGCGCCGGCCTCTTCTCCGCTTCGCAATGGACCGGCATGCTGGCCGGCTTGCTGATCGCGCCGTGGCTGATGGCGCGCATCGGCGCGAAACGTACCGTGTCGCTGGGTCTGCTGGCCACGCTCGTGGCGTTCGCCACGATGAGCGCGCTGTCGTGGCCGCTGTGGCTCGTGCCCGGTCTGTTGACGGGGCTCGGCATCGGTTTGCGCTGGATTGCCAACGAAACCTGGCTGTACGGTCTGGTCCCCGCAAAATCGAGCGGACGTGTGGTGGGCGTGCACGAAGCACTGATCGCCACGGCGGGCGTCATCGGACCGGCGCTCGCAGTGTGGTGCGATGTCGATGGACGCATCACGTTCGCGGCCGGTGCGGCCTTCACGTTCGCCGCCGCGCTGCCGCTCTGGCTAACCGCATCGGACGAGAAACGGCCTGCTTTGCAAGAAGCACGGCCTGCGCGAAGAGAAAGCACTCAACGGCGCATGCCCATCGGCCCGCTGGTGAGCCTCGGCATGGTCGTCATCGCAGCGGGCGGAATCGGCGACGGCGCGCTTTACGGCCTCTTCCCGCTGTTCGCCGACGCGCACGGCCTCAGCGCCACGCAAACCGCCACCCTGCTGACGCTGTTCGGCGTCGGCGGCATGGCGCTGCAATTTCCGGTCGGCTGGCTGGCCGATCGCGCAGGGCTCGCGGCCACGGTGATCGTGTGCGCCGCGCTCAGCACACTGGCGATCTGCGGCTTCGCGCTGGCCGTGCCCGCATCGTGGCTCGCGGCCGCGAGCGCGCTCTTGCTCGGCGGCATGAACAGCTCGTTCATCACACTCGGCATGTACGCGGCGGCTTGCAGCGACAAGGCCGCGCTCACACGGAACATGCGGCTGTTGTCGCTTACCTTCACCGCGAGTTCGATCGTGGGGCCGCTCGCCGCGGGCTTCGCGATGAACGCGCACGGCAGCGATATGCTGATGTGGCAACTCGCGCTGATGAGCGGCGCGCTGGTGGTCTACACGCTCGGCTTGCGCGAAGGCCGGCGCCAGCCCGAACGTTCTTCGCCGATGGGCTGAGCTGGTTTTTTTGCATCGATTGGCAGGAAGGTTGGACGCGTCTAAGCCTCGCGTCCAGCAACCTTGCGTTGGCGCCACAGACACAGCAGATCGCACGCAATATGCGCGGCGGCAATCGCCGTGATTTCGCTCTGGTCGTATGCCGGCGCGACTTCGACGACGTCCGCGCCCACCAGATTCAACGCGCCGAGCGCGCGCACGATCGCCAATCCCTGCGCCGACGACAAACCGCCCGCGACCGGCGTACCCGTGCCCGGTGCGAACGCCGGATCGAGACAGTCGATATCGAAAGTCAAATATGCGGGACGTGCCCCCACAATCGACACGATGCGCTCCACTGCCGCTCGTGTGCCATGCTCATGGACCCAGGCGGCATCGAGAATATTGATGCCCATGAAATCGTCATTCCATGTGCGAATGCCGATCTGCACCGAAGTCTTCGGATCGATCAGGCCATCCTTCACCGCCTTGTAGAACATCGAACCGTGGTTCAGGCTGTCGGGACTGTCGTCGGCCCAGGTGTCGCAATGGGCGTCGAAATGAATCAGCGAGAGCGGCTTGCCGTACTTCTCCGCGTGCGCGATCAACAGCGGATAGGTGATGTAGTGATCGCCGCCGAGCGTCAGCATCTTCGCGTCCGAGCGCAGGATCGTACGCGCATGCTCGACGATGGATTCCTTGATCGTGAGCGGATTGTGCGCGTCGAACCAGCAATCGCCATAGTCGGTCACGGCGAGGTCGTCGAACGGATTGAAACCCCACGGATATGGATGCAACTCCGACAACTGCACGCTGGCCGCGCGCACCGCCGCGGGCCCGAGACGCGCGCCCGGGCGAAACGTAGTGGCCAGATCGAGCGGCACGCCGGAGACCACGACGTCGACGCCGTCGAGTTCACGCGTGTACTTGCGGCGCATGAACGACAGCACGCCCGCATAAGTGTTTTCGATCGACGAGCCATAAAGCGACGCACGGCGGATCGCGCCGTCGCCGTAGACGAGTTCAGTCATGGATGACCTGATACCTATAGACAGTCCGGCGCGGCGCGCGAAGCTTCGAAGGCACGCGCAACGCCGGCTTCGGATTCATTGGGAACGCGACGGCGCGCATCACACGCGGCGCCGCGCTGGCTTCGCGAATCCTTTAGCGCAGCCGCACCAGCGTGGACTTCAGCTCGGTGTATTTCTCCAAAGCATGCAGCGACTTGTCCCGGCCGTTGCCCGATTGCTTATAGCCGCCGAACGGGAAGTTCATGTCGCCGCCTTCGTCGTAGCAATTGACCCACACGGTACCGGCGCGGAGTTGGCGTGACACTTCGTGCGCCGTGGTCAGGTTCGAAGTCCAGACCGCGGCGGCCAGACCATACTCGCTGTCGTTAGCGATCCTGATCGCCTCTTCGACCGTGTCGAACGTGATCACCGACAACACCGGTCCGAAGATTTCCTCTCGCGCGACCTTCGCGCCGGAAGCCGGAATTTCGAAGATGGTCGGCTCGATATAGAAGCCGCCCGTTTCCTCTTTCACGCGCGCACCGCCGAGCAACAGTTTGGCTTCGGCGCGGCCTGCCTCGATATAGCCGAGCACACGTTCGAGCTGAACCTTGTCGACGATCGCGCCCATCGACGTTTTCGGGTCGAGCGGATTGCCCGGCGTATAGCTGCGCGCCGCGGCGACCAGCTTGTCGAGGAACGCGTCCTTGATGTCGCGATGCACGAGCAGGCGCGAACCCGCGGTACACATTTCACCCATGTTGTAGAAGATCGCACCCGCCGCCGCATTCGCCGCGCGATCCATATCCGGGCAATCCGGCATCACGATGTTCGGCGACTTGCCGCCGAGTTCGAGCCACACGCGTTTCAGGTTCGATTGTCCCGCGTACTGCATGATCAGCTTGCCGACGTTGGTCGAGCCGGTAAAGGCGAGACAGTCCACGTCCTGATGCAGCGCCAACAGCTTGCCCGGCTCGCCCGCGCCCGGCACGACGTTGAACACGCCGGCGGGAATGCCTGCGTCCAGTGCGAGTTGCGCGAGTCGGATCGCGGTGAGCGGCGACTTCTCCGACGGCTTGAGCACCACGCTATTGCCCGCCGCCAGCGCCGGGCCAAATTTCCACGACGCCATCAGAATCGGGAAGTTCCACGGCACGACCGCAGCCACCACGCCGATCGGCTCGCGCGTGACGAGTCCGACCAGATGATGATCGGCCGGCGCGACTTCGCCGCCAACCTTGTCGATCGCTTCAGCGAACCATTCGACGCAATACGCCGCGCCCGGCACGTCCACGCTGGTGGTATCGGCGATCGGCTTGCCGGCGTCGAGCGTTTCGAGCAGCGCGAGTTCGTCCATGTGCTCGCGAATCGACGCGGCCCAGCGCAGCAGCACGGCCTTGCGTTGACGCGGGTTGAGGCCCGCCCACACGCCAGAGTCGAACGCGCGGCGCGCAGCGGCCACGGCGGCGTCGACCTCGGCCGCGCCGCTGTCGGCGACCTTGGCGAGCAGTTTGCCGTCGATCGGGCTCAGGCAGTCGAACGTGCGGCCGCCTTCGGCATCACGGTATTCGCCGTCGATAAACGCGCGGCCTTCGATCGAGAGCGTAGCGGCCTTGTCTTGCCAGAAAGCGAGAGATTTCTTGTCCATCAGGATGCCTCAATGTTATGCGCTCGACGCGAACCTGCATCGACTTCATGCGGCACCGAACTACGGCACTGAGTCGAGTCGAGGCGCGTTGGCGCGGAGTCTTCAGAAGGTGGGCGGCGAATTGGCCGACACGATCTCGCAGAGATGCTCCGCGCTGGGATTGCGAAAACGGTGCGGAAGACGGCTTTCGAAATAGTAGCTGTCACCGGGGTCGAGCAGCCACGTGGTGCCGTCCACTGTCAGTTCGATCTGACCGCTGACCACCACACCGCCCTCGTGCCCTTCGTGCTCCAGCATTTCCGGCCCCGTGTCCGACAACGGCTGATAGACCTCGCGCAGAATGCCCATATTGCGGTCTTTTACGCTCGAACCCGCGAGATAGAACTCGATCGACTCATTGCCGAGGTTCGGCATGTCGGCACGGCGCGACACCACCGAACGCTCCGCTTCCACTTCGAAGGTGAAGAATTCGGCGAGACTCATGGGTATGCATTCGAGCAGTTTCTTCAACGAGCCGACCGAGGGGCTCACGCGATTCTGTTCGATCAGCGAGATCGTGCCATTTGTCACTCCCGCCCGTTTCGCCAGTTCACGCTGGGACAAGCCGTTCTTCTTGCGGATGTATTGCAGACGGGTCGCTACTTCTATGGACATCGCTAGGTTCTCTGACATTGAAGACGATCGGGGCGCTAAGTGACCAGATGAATGGACCACATGACTTGGGCAACGACAGGTGCCCGCGAGTGTTGAATATTCTAATCACTTTGATTGTTGCGCCGCTGGGGAAAACCCTGAAAGGTTTCCGAAATATGAATGACGCAACGAACGTTCCCAATGGGCGGGATTCTAGCCGCGCCCTCGGGAAAGCCCTGATAAATGTTTTATCAAAAAGGGTTTGACGGCTTTATTGGCTCGTATATGCTGGTTCCCAGGCGATCGTCATGCCGATGTCACGGGGCACCCAAGTGTGCTTCGCGGCGCAGCGAATTCAATTCGCTTAGGTTCAAGGCGATCAACCCAGCGTCCTGTTTCTTTAAACGCCTCGTGCGGATTTCGAGCAGGCCGTTCAATACTTTCAACGTCGCCAGTCGAGTGTAATCGTGAGAGTCCGAGGCCCTTTGGTGAGATGGAATCGTAGTCAGGCGAGTTGTCCTCGCGCTGACGGCGCCATCGCCGACGGCAGCAGCGGCAGCCTTGCGTTCCGCCGCTTCCTGTCCGTCTTCACGATCCTGTCCCGCCGTTCAGTTCGACGCCACAACTCTATCTCCGCGCGCGCCTTCATTGCCGTGCGCACGGACGAAGTCGCCTCGCTGCTGCCGTAGCGCCTCCCCCTTTTCGCCGTTCGATTCATCCGTTTGCGTGAGCGCGCTCTTTCGAGCCGTGCGTTCCTGCATGTGCGGTGCCGTCTGCCGCCTGCGCGTTTCACGCTCTTCGGAAAAGTTGCGCACCGCAGCGGATCGAATCGAACAGCCCATCTGACTATCACGCGCGGCGCGTCTCAGTTGACGACGACCGCCTGCACTACCCGGTGGCCTTGCGCACGGCGCACGGCTGCTGAATCGTGCCGCGCTGTGTTTAACGTTGTTCATGCCGCGTCCCGCGGGGAACACACACTTCTATTCGTTATGCGAAACAAAGCCCTGGTCGGCATCAGTGCCGACAGAACGATGATGGGAGTCCACCCGTCGCACGTGGTCGGCGAGAAATACATCGCCGCGATCGTGGACGGTTCACAGGCGCTGGCCATGTTGCTGCCTGCGCTCGGCGAGCGTCAGCCCGCCGAAGACGTGCTGGCGACGGTCGACGGCCTGTTCTTTACAGGCAGCTATTCGAACGTCGAGCCGCACCGCTATGGCGGCCATCCCAGCACGCCGGGCACGCTGCACGACGCCGCACGCGATGCGACGACGCTGCCGCTGATGCGCGCGGCGATCGCCGCGGGCGTGCCGGTGCTGGCCGTCTGCCGGGGCTTCCAGGAAATGAACGTGGTTTTCGGTGGGACGTTGCATCAAAGCGTTCACGCGGTGGACGGTCTGAACGACCATCGCGAGAACAAGGAAGACGATTTCGACGTGCAATACGCACCGTCGCATTCGATCACGCTGACGCAGGGCGGCTTGTTGCAGCGCCTCGCGGGCGGCACGAATGAAGCGGGTGTGAATTCCTTGCACGGCCAGGGCGTCGAGCGGTTGGGCGTGGGCCTCACGGCCGAAGCCACCGCGCCGGACGGCTTGATCGAAGCGGTGAGCGTGAAAGATGCGCGCGCGTTCGCGCTGGGTGTGCAGTGGCACCCGGAGTGGAAGCATGCCAACGACGCACTATCTACCGCGATCTTTCGGGCGTTCGGCGACGCCTGCCGCGATCGAATGCGCACCAAGGCCGGCTATGGCGCGGCATCCGCCGCTGCCACGCATGCCTGAGCCGGTCGCGCACCAAAACTGAGAGAATAAACATGCATGACATCGACGATTTTCTGAAGAAGAACCGTGTCACCGAAATCGAAGCGATCATTCCGGATATGGCCGGGATCGCGCGCGGCAAGATCATTCCGCGCAGCAAATTCGAATCCGGCGAGTCCATGCGCTTGCCGCAGGCGGTGATGATCCAGACCGTCACAGGAGACTATCCGGAAGACGGCACGCTCACCGGCGTGACTGATCCGGACATGGTGTGCGTGCCCGACGCCAGCACCATCCGCATGATTCCGTGGGCCGTCGATCCGACCGCTCAGGTGATTCACGATTGCGTTCACTTCGACGGCACGCCCGTCGCGATCTCGCCGCGCCGCGTACTGCGCCGCGTGCTCGAACTCTATAAAGCCAAAGGCTGGAAGCCGGTCATCGCACCCGAGCTCGAGTTCTATCTGGTCGATATGAACAAGGACCCGGACCTGCCGCTGCAACCGCCTATCGGCCGTACCGGTCGCCCGGAAACCGGCCGGCAGGCGTACTCGATCGAAGCCGTCAACGAATTCGATCCGCTCTTCGAAGACATCTACGAGTACTGCGAGGTGCAGGAACTGGAAGTCGACACGCTGATTCACGAAGTCGGCGCCGCGCAGATGGAAATCAACTTCATGCACGGCGATCCGCTCAAGCTGGCCGACAGCGTGTTCCTCTTCAAGCGCACGGTGCGGGAAGCCGCGCTGCGCCACAAGATGTACGCGACCTTTATGGCCAAGCCGATGGAAGGTGAACCGGGCTCGGCCATGCACATGCATCAAAGCCTCGTCGACGAAGAAACTGGCCACAACCTCTTCACCGGCCCGGATGGCAAACCGACGTCGCTGTTCACGGGTTATATCGCTGGCTTGCAGAAGTACACACCTGCGCTAATGCCGATCTTCGCGCCGTATATCAACTCGTATCGTCGTCTGTCGCGCTTCATGGCCGCGCCGATCAACGTGGCATGGGGTTACGACAACCGCACGGTAGGTTTCCGGATTCCGCATTCGGGGCCGGCTGCGCGCCGCATCGAAAACCGTATTCCGGGCGTGGACTGCAACCCATATCTGGCGATTGCCGCGACACTCGCCGCCGGCTATCTCGGCATGACGCAGAAGCTCGAAGCCACCGAACCGCTGCTCAGCGACGGTTACGAATTGCCCTACCAGTTGCCGCGCAATCTCGAAGAGGGTTTGACGCTGATGGGCGCGTGCGAGCCGATCGCCGAAGTGCTGGGCGAAAAGTTCGTCAAAGCCTACCTCGCTCTGAAGGAAACCGAATACGAAGCGTTCTTCCGCGTGATCAGTTCGTGGGAACGCCGGCATTTGCTGCTGCACGTGTAAGGCAAACGCAAAAAAATTGGAGGCAGTATGAGCTACAGAACAGAAGAAGTCGCTTACGTGCAACCGGCCCAGCCGGCCGCGAGCGCACAGGCAGCACAAGCCGCGCAACAACAACGCAGCACCGCCGAATACCGCGCGCTCGACGCCGCGCACCACATCCATCCGTTCTCGGATATGGGCTCGCTCAATCGCAGCGGCAGCCGCGTGATCGTCAAGGCGCAAGGCGTGTATCTGTGGGATTCGGAAGGCAACAAGGTGATCGACGGCATGGCCGGCCTGTGGTGCGTGAACGTCGGTTATGGCCGCAAGGAACTGGCCGACGCCGCGTACAAGCAGATGCAGGAACTGCCCTACTACAACACCTTCTTCAAGACGACGCACCCGCCTGTAATCGAGCTGTCGGCGTTGCTCGCGGAGTTGGCGCCCGAACCGTTCAATCACTTCTTCTACTGCAACAGCGGTTCGGAAGGCAACGATACGGTACTGCGCATCGTCCATCAATACTGGGCGACTCAAAACAAGCACTCGAAGAAGTTCGTGATCTCGCGCAAAAACGGCTATCACGGTTCGACGATCGCCGGCGGCACGCTCGGCGGCATGGGCTACATGCATGAACAGATGCCCTCGAAAGTCGAGAACATCGTCCACATCGACCAGCCCTATTTCTTCGGCGAAGCAGAAGGCAACCTGACGCCGGAAGAGTTCGCGCTGGCCCGTGCGCAGCAACTGGAAGCGAAGATTCTCGAAATCGGCGCGGACAACGTCGCCGCGTTCATCGGTGAGCCTTTCCAGGGAGCGGGCGGCGTGATCTTTCCGGCTTCGACGTATTGGCCGGAAATCCAGCGCATCTGCCGCAAGTACGACATTCTGCTGGTCGCCGACGAAGTGATCGGCGGTTTCGGCCGCACCGGCGAATGGTTCGCACATCAGCACTTCGGTTTCGAGCCGGATCTGATCACGCTGGCGAAAGGCCTGACGAGCGGCTATGTGCCGATGGGCGCGGTCGGCCTGCATGACCGCGTCGCCAAGGCGATTATCGAAAACGGCGACTTCAATCACGGTCTCACGTATTCGGGTCACCCGGTCGCGGCCGCCGTCGCGCTCGCCAACCTCAAGCTGCTGCGCGACGAGAAGATCGTCGAACGCGTCAAGAACGACACCGGCCCGTACTTCCAGAAGCAACTGCGCGAGACCTTCGCCAATCACCCGATCATCGGCGAAATCTCCGGTGCCGGGCTGGTGGCCGGTTTGCAACTCGCAGAGGATCCAAAGGCGCGCAAGCGCTTCGCCAATGGCGGCGACGTCGGCACGATCTGCCGCGACTTCTGCTTCAACGGCAACCTCATCATGCGCGCCACTGGCGACCGCATGCTGCTGTCACCGCCGCTCGTGATCAACAAGCTGGAAATCGACGAAATCGTCTCGAAGGCCAAAAAAGCCATCGATGCGACAGCACAACAACTCGGCATTTCGTAACGGCAGTCCGTTCCGGCATGAGCACACCCACAAATCACGCCCATGCCGGTTCTTCACATCAAGGGAAAAAACCATGAGCGTTAGTCATCTTCGTCATGCGGTCGCGGGGGCCGCGCTTCTCGCCTTCACGGGTTTTGCGGCGCTGTCGGTTACGCCGGCCCTTGCGGCCGACACGGAACTGAATGTGTATAACTGGTCGGACTACATCGCGAAGGATACGATTCCGAACTTCGAAAAGCAGGACGGCATCAAGGTCAAATACGACAACTACGATAGCGACGACACCTTGCAGGCCAAGCTGCTCGCCGGCAGCTCGGGCTACGACATCGTGGTGCCAACCTCGAACTACATGGCCAAGCAGATTCAGGCCGGCGTGTACCAGAAACTCGACAAATCGAAGTTGCCGAACCTCGCGAATCTCGACCCCGTGCTGATGAAGATGATTGCCGACGCGGACCCGGGCAACCAGTACGGCGTGCCCTGGGCATACGGTACGGACGGCATCGGTTACAACGTGCAGGCCGTGCAGAAAGCGC
The DNA here is from genome assembly GCF_004339745.1 of Paraburkholderia sp. BL9I2N2. Lineage (GTDB taxonomy): Bacteria > Pseudomonadota > Gammaproteobacteria > Burkholderiales > Burkholderiaceae > Paraburkholderia. The sequence continues at coordinate 731,881 of NZ_SMGP01000002.1, forward strand.
TCGGCGCCAATGCACCGGTGGATAGCTGGGCACTGGTTTTCGATCCGGCCAATCTCTCCAAGCTGAAAGGCTGCGGCGTTTCGATCCTCGATCAGGCCGTCGACGTGTTCGCCGCCACGCTGCAATACATGCACAAAGATCCGAACAGCACGAACCCCGCCGACTATCAGGCCGCGTTCGAAGTGCTGAAAAAGATCCGCCCGTATATCACCCAATTCAATTCGTCCGGCTACATCAACGACCTCGCCAATAACGACGTGTGCGTCGCGCTGGGTTGGTCGGGCGACGTCGGCATTGCCAGCCGCCGCACCGAAGAAGCCAAGCGCTCGTACCAGATCAAGTTCTCGAACGTGAAAGAAGGCGGCCTGCTGTGGTTCGACGTGATGGTGATCCCGAAAGACGCGCCGCATCCTGAAGCCGCGTTGAAGTGGATCAACTACATCTCGGACCCGAAGGTCAACGCCGCGATCACCAACGAAGTGTTCTACCCGACCGCGAACAAGGCCGCGCGCCAGTTCGTGACGCCGGCTGTCGCACAGGACAAGACCGTTTATCCGGGCGATGAAGTGTTGAGCAAGATGACGCTCATGAAGCCGATGCCGACCGACATTCTGCGCCTTGAAAACCGTCTTTGGGCGCAGCTTAAAACCGGCCATTAATCCAGTCATTCAAATCGATTATTGATCCCGCGCTCAGGGATCGCTCGATCCCTGAGCGCATGAATAGCAGTAACGGTAGTCAGCCTGCGCGCTTTTTTTAAAGTCCCATCCGCGCGCAGTCCCATGTTTTCCGATCGCAGCGTACGTTGCGAGACGCTTCCCGCGCCTCGTATGGAGACACTTGCGCCCGCGATCCGCAAGGAACGGTTACATCATGAACTCGACGACCTCAAAAAGCGCAGCCGGCGCCACCCAGATGGCCCGCCCCGCAGTGACGACAAAATCGAAATCGGACGAATTCGTTCGCATTGAAAATGTCGTGAAGAAATTCGGCGACAGCACCGCTGTCGACAACGTCAACCTGAGCATCGCCAAGAACGAGTTGTTCGCGCTGCTCGGCAGTTCCGGCTGCGGCAAGTCCACGCTCCTGCGCATGCTCGCGGGACTCGAGACGGTGACCTCCGGGCGCATTTTCGTCGACGGCGAAGATCTCGCTGCGATGCCGCCGTACAAGCGGCCGGTCAACATGATGTTCCAGTCGTACGCCCTCTTCCCGCACATGAGCGTGGAGGCGAACATCGCCTTCGGCCTGAAGCAGGAAGGCACGCCGAAGAACGAGATCAAGGAACGCGTCGCCGATGCGCTCAATCTCGTGCAGATGAGCAAATACGCGCAGCGTAAGCCGCATCAACTGTCAGGCGGCCAGCAGCAGCGTGTGGCGCTCGCGCGTTCGCTCGTCAAGCGCCCCAAGCTGCTGCTGCTCGACGAGCCGATGTCGGCACTCGATAAAAAGATCCGCCAGAAGACCCAGCTCGAGCTCGTGAACATCATCGAGAAGGTCGACGTGACCTGCGTAATGGTCACGCACGATCAGGAGGAAGCCATGACGATGGCCGGGCGCCTAGCCGTGATGAGCGAAGGCCGCATCGTGCAGATCGGCTCGCCGAGCCAGGTCTATGAGTTTCCGAAAAGCCGCTTCTCCGCCGAATTCATCGGCTCGACCAACCTGTTCGAAGGCACGGTGGTCGCGGACGAACCGGATCACATTTTCGTTGAAAGCGAAGACCTCGAATCGCATATCTACGTGAGCCACGGCATTACCGGGCCGCTCGGTATGCCGGTGGGCATCTCGGTGCGTCCGGAGCGCATCAAGGTATCGCTCGACAAACCGTCGACGCCGCACAACTGGGCGCGCGGCGTGGTTTCCGATGTCGCGTACATGGGCAGCTATTCGCTGTATCACGTGCGCCTGCCAAGCGGCAAGACCGTCGTGTCGAATCTCTCCAGCTCGCACCTGATGGCCGAAGGTGCGCCCTCCTATAACGACGACGTGTTCGTCTACTGGTCGCCGGCTAGCGGCGTGGTGCTGACGCAATGAGCAATCCCACTACCTCCTCCCCCGCGGCGCTCGGTGCGCCGTCCGGCAGCCACCTGTTGGGCTCGCTGAAAAAAAGGCTGTCGATGCTGGTGCCGTCGGGCCGCACGACCGTGATCGGCGTGCCGTTCCTCTGGCTCACCGTGTTCTTCGCGTTGCCGTTCGTGCTGGTGCTGAAGATCAGTTTCGCCGATCTGCGTCTCGGCATTCCGCCGTACACGGATCTCGTGACGATCAAGGACGGCATGGTGCATTTCGCCATGCAACTCAGCCACTACGCGTTCCTGCTGCAGGACGACCTGTACGTCGCCACGTATCTCAGCTCGCTGAAGATGGCCGCGGTCTCGACCTTCTTCTGTCTGCTGATCGGCTATCCGATTGCGTACTACATCGCGCGCTCGGAGCCGACCAAACGCAACCTGTTGATGATGGGTGTGATGCTGCCGTTCTGGACGTCCTTCCTGATTCGCGTCTACGCGTGGATCGGCATCCTGAAGGACGACGGCCTGCTCAATCACACGCTGATGGCGATCGGCATGATTCATTCGCCGCTGCGCCTCTACCACACGGATATTGGCGTCTATATCGGCATGGTCTATTCGTACCTGCCCTTCATGGTGATGCCGCTGTATGCGCACCTCGTGAAGATGGACCTGACGCTGCTCGAAGCCGCTTACGACCTCGGTTGCAAACCGTGGACCGCGTTCACGCGCATCACGTTGCCGCTCTCCAAGAACGGCATTATCGCCGGCAGTCTGCTGGTGTTCATTCCGGCGGTCGGCGAATACGTGATTCCGGAACTGCTCGGCGGCGCCGACACGCTGATGATCGGCCGCGTGATGTGGGATGAATTCTTCAACGATATGGACTGGCCGATGGCATCCGCCGTCACCGTCGCGATGGTGCTACTGCTGCTCGTGCCGATGGCCGTGTTCCAGTACTACCAGGTCAAGGAACTGGAGGGCGCGAAATGATCAAGCCTAATAAGACGCTTTCCAATAGCGTGCTGACGTTCGGATTTCTGTTTCTCTACATTCCGATCATCAGCCTGGTGGTGTATTCGTTCAACGAGTCGAAGCTCGTCACGGTGTGGTCCGGCTTCTCGCTCAAATGGTACGGCGCGCTGTTGCAAGACGGCGAATTGCTCAACGCCGCATGGCTTTCGCTGAAGATCGGCCTGTTGACCGCGTGCGCCTCGGTTGTGATCGGTACGTGGGCCGGTTTCGTGCTGGCGCGCTTCGGACGCTTTCGCGGCTTCACGCTGTTCGCCGGCATGATCAACGCGCCGCTCGTGATTCCTGAAGTGATTCAGGGCATCTCGCTGCTGCTGCTGTTCGTCGCGCTCGAACAGATGCTCGGCTGGCCGAAGGGGCGCGGGCTCTTCACGATCTGGATCGGCCACGTGATGCTGTGCGTGTCGTATGTGGCGATCATCGTGCAATCGCGGGTGAAGGAGCTCAACAAGTCGCTCGAAGAAGCCGCGCTCGATCTCGGCGCCACGCCCTTCAAGGTGTTCCTCCTGATCACCCTGCCGCTGATCTCGCAGGCGCTGATGTCGGGGTGGCTGCTGTCGTTCACGCTGTCTTTCGACGACCTCGTGCTCTCCGCGTTCCTCTCCGGTCCCGGCTCGACCACGCTGCCGCTCGTGGTGTTCTCGCGTGTGCGTCTCGGCCTGAATCCGGAAATGAATGCGCTCGCCACGATCTTCATCACCACGGTGACGATCGGCGTGATTGCCGTGAACCGCTGGATGCAGTTGCGCGAACGCAAGCGCAACCGCGACATGCAAATGGCTTTCGCACTCGCCGAAGCCGCCGCCCCCTTGCCCGCGGCACCACAACAAGCCGCCGTACGAAAGTCGCTCGATACGGCACGCGCATAAGAAGTCCTTTCGCAATACGACCAATAAGGAGAATTTGAATGAGAAGAAAGCTTATCTGTCTGTTGGTGGCGGGGAGTCTGCCTGGCATAGCCATGGCGGACGCCACCAGCGACCAGATCAAGGCGCTCCAGGCGCAACTGAATGCACTGCAAAAGGAGGTAAAACAGTTGCGCGCCGAAGTCGCCACCAAGCCGAAGGCAGCCACCGCGGCGACGGCGGCGACTGCGGCCCCCGCCCCGGCGGTGGTGGCCGCGCCGGTGGATGTCTCGTCGCCTGATTACGGCAAGGCTCAGGCGACGCTGACCAACGACGACGTGACGGCGATGAAGCAACAGATCGCCAATCAGCAGTTGAAGGTCGATTCGCTCGAAGACGCGGCGCAGACCGGACCGATCGCCGGTTTGTCGGTGACGGGCTATATCGATCCGACCTACCTCTATAACCGTGCGCAGAGCAGCTCGTCGTTCCTGTTCGCGAACCACGAAAGCAGCTACAACTACTTCAACAGCACGTTCGGCGATCTGTACCTCGACATCAAGAAGACCTTCGGTGTCGGCCCGATGGCGCCGTCGGCCGAGATCACCTTGATGCCGAACCGCGGCAACGGCATTACGCTGCTGCAGAACTCGCACGGCGATATCGGCAACAACATTCTGAATACGGCCGTGGTCAACGTGCCGTTGACGGCGACCACGACACTCGTGGCCGGTTTGATCCCGAGCTTCGGCGGCTATGAAGTGCAGCAGTCGAATCAGATGCTCACGCTCACGCACAACCTGCTGTATGACTTCTCGGATCCGGGCAGCTATGTCGGGATCGGCGCGAACTACACCGTCGGCAACTGGGCGTGGAAGTTCTTCCTCGGCAACGAACAGTACCGCACGTTCGGCGCAGTCACGCAGACGGGCACCAACGCACTGGGCGATCCGATCACGACCAGCAACAAGATCCCGACCTTCACCGCACGTACCGACTACACGTGGTCGAGCGCACTGGATATCGGCGGTTCGTTCAACATCGGCCGTCAGACCTTGCCTAGCTCGATCGACGCGAACGGCGCGGTCAGCTACGGCGTAGGCGGCCAGTCGCCGAGCTCGGGCGGCACGTTCTTCTTCACCGAAGCCGACCTGACCTACACGCTCGCCGATGTGCAGTACAACGCCGAACTCGACTACGGTCAACAGCAGAACGCCGCGTACAACGGCGGCCAGGCACAGTGGTATGGCCTGTCGCTGCTCGCGCACCGCAAGTTCAATCTGCCGGTGGTGGGCCGTATGGGCGCGACCGTGCGTTATGACCTGCTGGTCGACAGCAAGAACGGCGGCGGCGGCGGTGGCATCGCGTTGAACGGCAACGGCATGGACACGGCGAACGGCTTCGGTATCGGCGCGGACTGTCTCGCCAATTCGCAGGCGAACGGTGGCCTCGGCTTCGAATGCAAGGGCGCGACCCGCCAGGACGTTTCGCTCGACCTGCTGTTCTATCCGACCCAGCAGATCACGGTCAAGGTGGAATACCGCCACGACTGGGCCAACAAGCAGGTGTTCCTGAAGAACGACGGTTCGTATGGCAAGTCCAACGACCTGCTCGCGACCCAGTTCATCTACTCGTTCTAATCCGACTTGCCGGCGCGTGGCCTTGCTGTCGAAAAAGGCCACGCGCACAGGCTCTTTCCGCATGCTCTGCCTATGCTCCGATTCTCGAACCAGCCTCACGTCGCCTCGTACTACGCCGCCACCGCCAACGACACCACCCGCCATCCCGCGCTCGACGAAACGATTACCGTCGACGTTTGCGTGATCGGCGCGGGACTGACCGGCATTTCCGCGGCGCTCAATCTTGCCGAACGCGGCCATTCGGTCGCGGTGCTCGAAGCATCGAAAGTCGGATGGGCGGCGAGCGGCCGCAACGGCGGCCAGTTGATCGGCGGCTTTGCGTGCGACATCGACACGTTCGCGAAGTACATGCCCGCGGACGACGTGAAGCGTGTTTGGGACATGGGGATCGAAACCCTCGACATCGTCAAGGAACGCGTCGCCAGGCATCAGATCGACTGCGATCTGACCATCGGCTATCTGACCGCGGCGAATAAACCGCGCGATACCGACGCGCTGCAAAAATGGCGTGACGAAGCGCAACAGCGCTTCGGCTACGACCGCTTCCGTTACGTCGACGCCGACGGCGTGGGCAACTATGTGCAATCACAGCGCTACCTGGGCGGCCTGTTCGACGCGGACAGTGGCCACCTGCATCCGTTGAATTACACGCTAGGTCTGGCGCGCGCCGCGCGCGAGGCCGGCGTGCGGATTTTCGAAGACAGTTGCGTCACGGCTTTGCGTGAAGAAAACGGCCGGCATGTCGCCGAAACCGCGCGCGGCCAGGTGCGGGCGCGCTTCGTCGTGCTCGCCTGCAACACGTACCTCGGACAGCTCGCACCGGACGTGGCGAACAAGATCATGCCGGTCGGCACCTACGTGATCGCCACCGAACCGCTCGATCCCGATCGCGCCGAAGCGCTGATGCCCGCCAAAGCCGCCGTGTGCGACAGCCGCTTCGTACTCGACTACTTCCGCCCCGCGCCCGATAACCGCTTGCTGTGGGGCGGCAAGGTGAGTTATTCGAAACTCGCGCCGCGCAATCTCGGCGAAGCGATGCGCCGCGACATGCTGAAAACTTTCCCGCAACTCGACGATGTGAAAATCGACTATGCGTGGGGCGGTTTCGTCGATATCACCATGAACCGCGCGCCGCATTTCGGCCGGCTCTCGCCGACCGTGTACTTCGCGCAAGGCTTCTCGGGGCACGGCGTGAATACCACCGGTCTCGCGGGTAAACTGATCGCCGAGGCGATCGACGGCCAGGCGTCGCGCTTCGATCTGTTCGGCAAGATTCGTCACCGCGACTTCCCCGGCGGCGCTACACTGCGCACCCCTGCCCTCGTACTCGCGATGGCCTGGTATCGAATGAAGGACCTGCTTTGATGAACGCTCCGACTCCCGGCCTCAACACACTTAACACGCTTAACACGCTCGACCGCCGTGCCGATGCGCTGATCGCCAACTCCTACTACGAAGCGAGCGTCGCCCGTCCGCTCGCCGACGACCCCACGCTCGACGGCACGCTGGAAGCCGACGTGTGCGTGATCGGCGCGGGCTTCTCCGGTTTGTCGGTGGCGCTGGAGTGCCGGGCGCGCGGTTTGTCGGTGGTCGTGCTCGATGCGCATCGTCCCGGCTGGGGCGCGTCGGGCCGCAACGGCGGGCAGACGCTGGTGGGTTTCGCGAAAGACGAGATCATGGAACGCCAACTCGGTCTCGACGGCGCGCGCGCCACGTGGGCGATGTCGGTGGAAGGCGTGGCGCTGGTGCGCGAGCGCATCGAGCGTTACGGCATCGACTGCGATTTCACGTCCGGCTATCTGACGGTCGCCACCAAACCGAAACGCGTGCCCGATTTGCGTTCGTGGATGGAAGCGGCTTCGCAACGCTGGGGTTATACGAAACTCTCGTGGCTCGATACCGACGAGGTCCGTTCACGCGTCGCTTCGAAGCGCTACCTGGCCGGGGTCTACGATCCGTTTTCCGGCCATCTGCATCCGCTCAAATACTGTCTCGGTCTCGCGGAGGCGGCACGCCGCGAGGGCGCGCAACTGTTCGCGCATTCGCCGGTGATCGAGGTCGTGCGTGGTACTCGGCCTGTCGTGCGGACCACTCGCGGTGAAGTGCGCTGCCGTTTCGTCGCGGCGTGCGGCAACGCCACGATCGGCGACGTGCTGCCCGCGCCGGTGGCCGCGCGCATCGCGCCGATCGCGTCGTATATCGTTGCAACGGAACCGCTCGGCAAACAGCGCGCGGATGCGCTCATCAAAGGGCGCGAGGCGATTTGCGACAACAACTTCTTTCTCGACTATTTCCGTTTGTCGGCCGACCATCGCGTGCTGTTCGGCGGGCGGGCGAGTTCTACCGGCGCTTCACCCGTGCAGCTTGGCAAGGAGATTCGGCAGCGCATGATCGGTGTGTTCCCGCAACTCGGCGATGTGAGAATCGACTATGCATGGGGTGGCTTTGTCGACGTGACGCGTAATCGCGCGCCCGATTTCGGGTCGATCGATCCAAATTACTTCTATGTGCAGGGGTTCTCGGGGCATGGCGTCGCGTTGACCGGTATTGCCGGGCGCGTGGTTGCCAAAGCGATGGCGGGTGAGACGGCGGCCTTCGATCTGTTCGCGCAGTTGCGGCACGCGCGCTTTCCGGGCGGCCCGGCGTTGCGGGGGCCGGCGCTAGAACTCGGGATGATGTATCACCGGATTCTGGAGCTGTTTTAGGCGTCGTCGCATGGTGGGGGCGGTCCGCCGCCCGAAGTAAACGGCTGCTACGCAACCGTGTCGATGTTAGTCCCCGTGTGGTCGAAGCGGAACGGTGCAGAACCGTTTTGCGCCGACGAGTCGGACGCGGACGCATTGAGCACCGCCTGACTATTCGCCGCTTGAGTTGCGTCTCCGGCCGCAGCACCGGATTCCACAGCACCCGACTGTTTGGAGGTGGCTTCAGCTGCGGCAACTGTTCGAAGCATCTCCGCATGGGCCGTAGCCGCCGACGCCGAGGAAGCGCCCGTATTCGTGATCTGCGTGATGTCCCGCTGCAAGGCAGTAATCTGGCTGGTGAGCATCATGACGCGCGCATGATTCTCCGGCGACTGCCCCGCCGTTTTCCACGCCTCTTGCAGTTGTTTGCTGAGCGCTTCCATCTGCTTCTTCAGGCTTTCGACGTCGGGCGTGCTATCAGCGCTGTCCTTTTTCGGGTCCCACGGGTAAGGAACGGCGGTATCGGTGGTCGCTGAAGTAGAGCTGACTCGCATGGAAACCTCGTTTATAACCTCGAACGCGCATCAAGGCCCGCTCAGAATATGCGGCGGGTATTATTGGGTAGAAAGCCGGCCGTCAGATTACCAGAAAACCGCTGTTTTCAAGTATTTACCCTCCGATCTCGCCGGAATCACGCGCTCTGCTATCGTGCCGTTTGCGCTGCTGAAGCTGAAAGATCCGAACGGCATAATCAAGTCACAAAAGCCAACCGCTTTACTATTGTTGATCCTCAACAGCATACTGTTACATCTATGTGTATTCCGCTTTTGAGGAGGCGCCGATGACCATTCAACTCACTCGCCAATTCGCATCAAAATTCGCCAACCTCGCGCTCGCCCATCTCACGCGCGAATACCCGAACAAGCTGACGCATTCGCTCGCCGGACCGCAAGACGTGCAGGGTCCGCGTGCGCTGCATCCGATTTTTTACGGCAGCTACGACTGGCATTCGTGCGTGCACGGCTACTGGTTGATTCTGCATCTACTCGAGCGCTTTCCCGATTTGCCTGAAGCGGCCCGCATCGTCGCGGTGGTCGACGAGCATTTCACCGCGGCGAACGTGGCCGGAGAACTTGCGTATCTCGATCTGCCGCACAACCGCGGTTTCGAGCGTCCGTATGGCTGGGCCTGGCTGCTCGCGCTGAGCGCGCAACTCAATTCGCTGAAGCTCTCGGAAGCAGCGCGCTGGTCGAAGACCTTTGCGCCGCTCACCAAGGCGTTTGTCGAACGTTTCGAGGAATTCCTGCCGAAAGCGACCTACCCGCTGCGCGTGGGCACGCACTTCAACATGGCCTTCGCGTTGGCGCTGACGCTGGATTTTGCACGGCAAACGTCGCGTGATTCGCTGGAAGCGCTGGTCGTGAATACCGCGGAACGCTGGTTTGTGAACGACGTCGCGTGTCAGGCATGGGAACCTGCCGGTGACGAATTCCTCTCGCCTTCACTCATGGAAGCCGAGTTGATGCGCCGCATCTTGCCGCCCGCGCAATTCGTCGACTGGTTCGGCCGCTTTCTGCCGGATCTCGGCGTGAAAAAGCCCGCCACGCTGTTCGAACCCGTTACCGTGACGGATCGTACCGACGGCAAGATCGCTCACCTCGACGGCCTCAATCTCAGCCGCGCATGGTGCCAGCGTTCGCTGGCGCGCGCACTGCCCGCAGGCGATATCCGCCGGACGGTATTGTTCGATGCAGCCGAGCGGCATCTGCAAACCGCGCTGCCGCACGTGGCCGGCGACTATATGGGTGAGCACTGGCTGGGCACATTCGCCACGCTTGCATTGGAAGCCTGAATAAAGGCCTGATTCAGGGCTTAGAATCGAACTCAACTCAGCGGCATGGTCCGCTGAATATACGAAAGCGGCGCCGCACACGCGAAACGGTTTCTCCCACCAACCGATTCGCGCGGCGAGCGCCGCTTTTCCATGATTGCGTCGATCAAGAGCCGCTTCCTGCGGCTCAGCCGGCGACCGCGCCGGCTTCCAGGCTTTACTGCCCCGTCAGCTTTTTAGGCTTCGGCGGCGCCTGGACCTTGTTGTACTGGAACTCGGGCGTCGCCTTCAGTGCGTCCTTGGTGGCGCCGGCCAGATAGAAATTCCCCTCGCGGATGTCCAGCGCGGCGATGGGCACCGCCACGTCGTGCGACGCCACGCCCAGGAAACCGCCAGCTGAGACGATGGCTGCGGACAGCGAGCCGTCCGGTGCGATCACCAGATCGCGGACCGTGCCGATTTTCGCGTTCTGGTCGTTGTATACCGATTTGCCGAGAATGCTCTTCTTCACACTCCAGCCGCTCAGCAGTGCATTCGACTGCTCGACCGTGACGCTCAGCGGTTGCGTGCCGGCGACTTGCGCCTGTGCACCGAGGCTGGTTGCAGCTACTGCGACGACAACAACAAATTTGCCCAATGTCATATCGTTCACTCCACTCTTAGTAGACTTGACCGGCGCATGGCGTGCGCCGAAAGGAATCGCTGCACCACGATCATACAGACTGCGCGGCACGGCTGCATCCAGCGTGCAGGAAGGCCGCACGCGGGCACCGCATCGAGCCTGCACGGCAACGCTCGGGGATGGCGTCACGGCCCGCGGCGCATGGCGGTAAAATCGCGCAAGGCGATCACGCCGGTTTTAGAGGTGGCAGTTTGACTGAGCTTGAACAGGGTTTCATTTTGACCCGACATTGGCGGGACACGCCCGCCGGCACGGAAGTCGATTTCTGGCTGGCCACGGACAGCGGGCCCCGGCACGTCCGCCTGCGCCCACAGCCTTCGGTGGCGTTCATTCCCGCCGAACATCGCGAGCGCGCCGAGACGATCCTGCGCCGCGAAGCGCCGCTCGATCTACGAACGCTCAATCTGTGCGACTTTCAGCATCGACCGGTCATGGGACTCTACTGCCCGCAGTACCGGCAATTGACGGGCTTCGAGAAACGCCTGAAACAAGGCGGCGTCGACGTCTACGAAGCCGATGTCTTTCCGCCCGAGCGCTACATGATGGAGCGCTTCATTACGGCGCCGGTGTGGTTCAGCGGCGACAGCGACACACAGAGCACCGGCCACTGCGGCCCGCTCCTGAACAGCGAACTCAAGCCGGTCACTGGCTATCGTCCGCCCTTGAAGCTGGTGTCGCTCGATATCGAAACCAGCGCTCACGCCGAGTTGTATTCCATCGCGCTGGAAGGTTGCGGACAGCGCCAGGTGTATATGCTCGGACCGCCCAACGGCGACGCGAGTTCGCTCGACTTCGACCTCGAATACTGTGAAACCCGCGCACAGTTGCTGGAAAAACTGAACGTGTGGCTGGAGCGGCATGACCCCGATGCGATCATCGGCTGGAATCTTGTGCAGTTCGATCTGCGTGTGCTGCAGCAGCATGCCGAACAATATCGCGTGCCGCTGCGGCTCGGCCGTGGCGGTGCGGTGATGGAATGGCGCGAGCACGGACTCAAGCAGAACCACTTCTTCGCCGGCGCCGCCGGACGGCTGATCATCGACGGCATCGAAGCGCTGCGCTCCGCAACGTGGAGTTTTCCTTCGTTCAGTCTCGAACATGTCTCGCGCACGGTGCTGGGCGAAGGCAAGGCGATCGACAATCCGTATCAGCGCATGGACGAAATCCAGCGCCGCTTCGACGAGGACAAGCCCGCGCTCGCGCGCTACAACCTCAAGGACTGCGAGCTGGTCACGCGCATCTTCGCCAAAACGGAGTTGCTGCCGTTCCTGCTGGAACGTGCGAGCGTCACCGGTTTGCCAGCGGATCGCAGCGGCGGATCGGTGGCGGCGTTCACGCATCTGTACATGCCGCGCATGCATCGGCAAGGCTATGTCGCGCCCAACCTCGGCGATGTGGCCGGTGCCGCGAGTCCCGGTGGCTTCGTCATGGACTCGCGCCCCGGTCTCTACGATTCCGTGCTCGTGCTGGACTACAAGAGCCTGTATCCGTCCATCATTCGTACCTTTCTCATCGATCCGGTCGGCCTCGTCGAAGGCATGTTGAATCCCGCCGACGATCAGTCGGTGCCCGGCTTTCTCGGCGCGCGCTTCTCACGCACGCGCCATTGTTTGCCGTCGATCGTCGGGCAAGTCTGGCAAGGCCGCGAAACGGCCAAACGCGAGAACAACAAGCCGCTTTCGCAGGCATTGAAGATCATCATGAACGCCTTTTACGGCGTATTGGGATCGACCGGTTGCCGCTTTTTCGATCCGCGCCTCGCGTCGTCGATCACCATGCGCGGCCACGAAATCATGCATGCCACGCGCGAACTGATTCAGGGCGAAGGCTACGAGGTCATTTACGGCGACACGGATTCGACCTTCGTGTGGCTGAAGCATGCGCACAGCGAGGAGGATGCGAGCCGTATCGGCCGCGCGCTGGTCGAGCATATCAACGCGTGGTGGCGGCAGAATCTGCGGGAGCGGTTCGGGCTCGAAAGCGCGCTCGAACTGCAATTCGAGCGCCACTATCGGCGCTTCTTCATGCCGACGATTCGCGGCGCCGAGGAAGGTAGCAAGAAACGCTACGCGGGTCTCACCGTTTTGCCGGACGGCAGCGAGGACATCGTCTACAAAGGACTCGAAACGGTACGCACGGACTGGACGCCGCTTGCGCAGCAGTTTCAGCAGGAACTGTACCGGCGCATCTTCACGCAGCAACCGTATCAGGACTACGTGCGCGACTATGTGCGCGACACGCTCGAAGGCAAGCTCGACGATCAGCTCGTGTATCGCAAGCGCCTGCGCCGGCCGCTCGAAGAATACGAGCGCAACGTGCCGCCGCATGTGCGCGCGGCGCGTGTGGCGGACGAATTCAATCGGCGGCAAGGGCGCCCGCTGCAATACCAGAACGGCGGCTGGATCAGCTATGTAATGACGGTTGCCGGACCCGAGCCGCTGGAAACGCTGCGCTCGGCAATCGATTACGAGCACTATCTGACGCGGCAATTGCAGCCCGTCGCCGACGCTATTCTGCCACTGCTGCGCGACGACTTCACGACCTTGATGTCAGGCCAGAAGCAGTTGTTTTGAGGCAGTGCTAGCATCGAGCGTATCGACGCAAAGCACAGGTCACGCATGAACGAGTCGAATTTGAACGCGGCAGACGAGCTGAAAGATCAGGCGCAAACCACCGCAAATCGCGTGTTTTCACACGGTGCGCTCAGTCTCGGACTCACCCTGCCGATGCTGCGCGCCGGCACGATCGTGGCCGATTTCGACGAGCAACTGGCGCTCGCACGGCTTGCCGACGAACGCGGCTTTCGCGCACTCTGGATACGCGACGTCCCATTGAACAGCGCGGACTACCCGGACCCCGTCGGCCACCTCGACCCGTGGGTGTTGCTCGGCGCGCTCGCCGCGAACACGCGGCGTATCGCGCTCGTGAGCGGGGCCATCGTGCTCACGCTGCGTCATCCGCTGCATATCGCCAAAGCGGCGCTGTCCGTCGATACGCTCAGCCATGGACGCTTCATTCTGGGTCTGGGTTCAGGCGACCGCCCACCGGAATATGCCGCATTCGGGCGCGATTCCGACGAGCGGCGCGAACTGTATCGCAGTCACTGGGAGACGGTTGCCGCCGCGCTCGGCGAACCGTCGCGCGTGATTCCCGATCGCACGCCTGAGAGCGCGCCGACCTTTCAGCTGCTGCCCGAGAATTCGCACGCAGTGCCGCTGCTTGCCGTCGGTTCGGGCGGTCAGAGCGTCGACTGGATCGCGCGCCATTCGCTCGGGTGGATGACCTATCATCGCGAACCCGACGCGCAGCGCGCCCGTTACAGCATGTGGCGCGCCGCCGTCGAACGCGTGGCGCCCGAGGCCTTTCGCGCGTTCGGTGTCGCGATGCGGCTCGAACTCAGCAGCGATCCGCATGAGCCGGCTCAGGCCGTGTCGCTCGGCTACCGAACCGGCCGGCATGCGTTGATCGACATACTCAAAGCGCTACGCGCGGACGGGACACATCACGTGACGTTCAATCTGTCGTCGGAGCGTCCCGTCGCCGAGGTCATCAATGAACTCGCCGATGAGGTGTTGCCGCGGTTTCATCAAGAGAAATAGAAAGCGCGTTGCGCACACCTGCTTCGACTCACGGCGTGGACGGGCGGTCCGTGTCGTACAAGCGGTCCGGGATGAACACCGCGGTCACGCCGCTCAGGAAGAACACCGCGCCGACCACAAGGAAGCCCAGACCGATGGAGAACTGTGTGGCCAGGAAGCCGATCACGATAGGCGCCGCGCCCGAGCAGAAACGGCCCAGGTTGTAGGAGCCGCCCACAGCAGTGCCGCGGATCGAAGTGGCGAAACTCTCGGACATGAAAGTGCCGATCGTGCCCAGCGGTACGCCGTATAGAAAACCGAAGAAAAGCATGAGAACGGCAATGTTCTCTCGCGTATGCCAGAAGACGATCACCGGCAGAAAAAAGCGCGGCGCCCACGCAGCCGAAAATATACACACCACGCCGGCTCCAGCGGTCGCCCAGCCAGCCGGCGAAAATCTTGCCGACGAAGGCGACGACGTAAGTGCCGATCATGTACCCGGTCAGCGCGCTGAACTTGATATGCAGCTCTTTTTCGAGGTACGTCGGTAGCCAGTTATTCAGGCCATAGAACCCGGAAAGAATGAATACCGAGGTCAGGGTCCACAGGATAAACAGGGTTCGTGTCTGTCGATTGCTGAAAATCACGTGGTAACGGCTGCCGCGCCATCGACGTTGGCTCGTGCGCTCGACGGCGTGGCTCGCCTGCCAGCTAGCCGGCTCGGGGACCGCGAACTTGATCGCCAGGGCAAACACCACGGGCAACGCCGACACGTAGTAGAGCGTGCGCCAGCCGTAGTGCGGCAATATCCAGCTGCTCAGCGCAATCACGACGATGTAGCCGGCCGAAATGCCGGTCTGCAATGCGCCGAGAATCAGCGAGCGCCGTTCCGTGGGCACGTATTCGGCAACCAGCGTCGTGACCAGCACCATAGAGCCGATGCCCAACGAACTGATGAAGCGGACGATCGCGAATTCCAGAAAGCTGTGCGTGAGCCCGAGCAGCCCCGCACCGAGCGAAAAGAGGGCGAGCGCCCAGACCACCACCCTCACCCGCCCTATGCGGTCACTCGCCCAGCCGCCGAGAATCCCGCCGACGGCCATGCCTAACAACGTCAGGCTGCCCAGTGCTCCCGCCTGGACATTGCTCAGCCCGAAGTCGTCCTTGATTCGCGTCAGCGTGAGGCCGTACATCATGACGTCGGCGCCATCGGCCATGAGCGCAAGATAGCCGAGGATGAAAACGAGCAGCCAGCGGCCTTGCGATACGGAGGCCTGGCTCACCGGTGACGCGGTTGCAACACGATGGGTAGTGGTCATGTCAGAGAGGAGTCAAGCTGCTGGCGGATATCGTATTGCGCGAAATGAGAGCGGGCGCCAGGAAGGAACCGATCAGTAATCCCAACTCTTCATGCCTCGTCGTGTACCACCTTTCCTGATGCGTCAGGTTCATCGTGCCGATGCACACGCCGTCGTACGCGATCGGGATGTTCAGGATCGATCCGAGGCCCATCTCGGTCATCACGGTGTGATCGTCGAACGCTTCGCGAATGCCTTGCGGCGTCTCCGCACGAAATGGCTTGAGATCGTGCAGTATCTGTCTGGCCCACGCGGTGCCCTGTTTTTTCTTGCGTCCACCAACCGGGTAGACGTCGGGCATGTTCGTGTAGACGCGTTCCACCTCCTGATTTCGCGCATCGTAGGACATGATCGTGAACAGGCTGAAGCCGATTGCGCTTGCCGCCACCTCGTGAACTGCGCGGAAAATCGCCATCGGCTGACCCTTGAGCCGCATGGCCTTCGCGAGATGCTCAAGGTTCGAAATGTCCAGCGCTTGCGAAACTGGCGGCGCAGTTTCGATCCGGTTGCCTTGCATAGTCTGTACGGGAAGTTGGCAAATCACGGCGTTCAGCCGTGTAGTTCAGTGGAATTGAGCGGGCCTCGAACATCCTGCGTGCGCCCGAGTTCCTCGGCCTCGATGTCTTCGAGCGAGCGGTTGCGAGTCTCGATACCCAGGAAGAAAACCACACACGCCCCGATGAGCAGAACCGTCGTGGTCATGGCGAACACGCCCAGGAATCCGAGCACGGGATAGACGAGGCCGACCAGAATGGGTGCGCTCACCGAGCCGATGCGGCCGAACGATGAGGACGATCCGGTGCCGGTGGTGCGCACCGCGGTCGGGAATACTTCGGGGGTGTACGCATACACGCCTGCGAATGCACCGTTCATGAAGAACGACAGGCATATGCCCGCGACCATGATCCCGATTCCGGTGTGAGAGAACGCAAGCGCGATCGCCGCGATACCTCCCAACAACATGTACGATGCGACCACGGCCTTCCGGCCGATCCGTTCATTGAGCCATGCGGCCGAAAAATATCCCGGAATCTGCGCCCCATAGATCGCGATGGAATAGCCGAAGCTCTTCGTCATGGTGAGCCCCTCCTTGAGGAGCAAGCTCGGAATCCAGGAGAAGAACGAGTAGTACGCGAATGCAACCGAGAACCACATCAGCCAGCTTACCGCCGTGGTGCGCGCGAGTCGCGGCGACCACAACGTCAGCACGTTCTGCAACGCGCTACCGCTCGCACGCGCCGATGCGGGAATCATGCCGGCGGCGGCGGCAGGCGGAAGATGAATGCCTTTACCGGCAAACCATGCCTCGATCGTGCTCACGATGCTGTTCGCTTCATCCGTTCGCCCCTGGCTCTCGAGCCATCGCGGCGACTCAGGCAGCGTCCTGCGCCACCAGAGCAGCATCACGACGGGCAACGAAGTCACCACGGCCAGGTAGCGCCAGCCATCGACAAAATTTCGCACCACGACGAAGCCGAGGATGGATGAACTCAGATAACCGAACGACATGAAGCCGACCAGCGCGCCGCAAAACATGCCCCTGTAACGACGCGGCACGAATTCCGCAAGGAATGGCGCGATCACCACCGTCTCCGCGCCGGACCCAAATCCCGCGACGATACGCAACGCGAAGAACGTGTGCCAGTCCGTAGCAGCGGCACTCGCGAGCGACGCGACACAGTAAATTGCTAGCGCCGTCATCATGATGCGGCGACGGCCGATCAGATCGGCGAATACGCCTGACAGAAAGGCCCCGAAGAAGTAACCGATATAGGTGCTGCTCGCGACGAGCCCGGTCTCGGCGCTCGTCAGGTGCCATAGCTTGCTCACGACCGGCAGCAGGAACGCGAGCGACGATGAATCGAGTCCATCGAACAGATACCCCAAGCCACCGATGAGCAGGAGTTTCCGATGAAAGCCCGACAACGGAAGTCTTTCAAGACGAGCGGCTATGGCAGACACGGTAACTTTCTCCCAGGAGGAATGGACACGAGGTCCGCAATGCCGACGTTATCGCCCGACCGCATAGGCCTGCATCTGGCGAGGCGTCGCTGCGCCACGCATCAGACCGTTTCTGATCCCGACCGCGCAGACCCGCCCCAGCGCCCACGGTTCGGCCACGGTCAGGTCGTGCCCCCGCGCGCGCAACTCGGCGAGGGTGTTTTCCGGAAAACGGGACTCGGCGGACATCTTGCCGAGATGCATCGCGCGCGGGTAGAACGAGCCGGGAAAGTGTGCAGTCTGGAACGAGGGCGAATCCGCGGCGGCCTGAAAGTTCATGCCGGCGTGCACGTGTTTGAGGAATAGCTGGAGCGACCATTGATCCTGCTGGTCGCCACCAGGCGTGCCGAACGCCGCGTACGGCTTGCCTGCGCGGGTAACCAGCGTCGGCGACAGCGTCGTGCGCGGACGGCGCCCCGGCCCGAGCGACGAAGGCAGCCCCTCTTCCATCCAGAACATCTGTGCGCGCGTGGTGACGTTGAAGCCGAGACCGGGCACCGCCGGCGACGCCTGCAGCCAGCCACCCGAAGGCGTGGCCGACACCATGTTGCCCCAACGGTCGACGACATCGAGATGAACCGTATCGCCTCGCAGTTCAGGCAACGGGGCGAAGGTCGGTTCGCCCTGGCCGAAGCCGCCGGACTGTTCCTTGCCGGCCAATGCCATGATGCGCGCGGCACGCTGCTCGCTGTCGCCCAGCGTGCCTGGACGGAATTCGAGTGACGCCCGGTGCGGGTCGATCAGCCGACGACGCTCGTTGTTGTAGGCGTCGCTCAGCAGCACATCCATCGGCACGTGCGCGAACGCAGGGTCGCCGTAGAACACGTCGCGATCGGCGAACGCGAGCTTCGAGCATTCGATGATGGTATGGACGAAATCCGGGCCCATCGGGTCCATGGCCGCGAGATCGAAGCCCTTGAGCAGCGCGAGCTGCTGCAGGAACATCGGCCCCTGGCCCCACGGACCGGTCTTGTGGACGCGCAGATCCCCGTAGTCGTATGAAACGGGGTCTTCATAGGACGGTTCCCAGCGAGCGAGATCGCCGGCGTCGAGCAGGCCGCGGTTGCGCTGACCTGACGTATCGAGAACGGCGGTCGAACCAAAGTACTGGTCGATGGCGTCAGCCACGAAGCCGCGATAAAAGACCTCGCGGGCGCGTTCGCACTGTTCGCCGCGGTCACGCCGGGTGTTCGCTTCGCGCAGAATGCGCTTGTACGTGTTGGCAATGGCCGGATTGGCGAACAGCTGGTTTGGCATTGGTGCGTCGCCGTCGCGCAGCCATTGCTCGGCCGAAGTCGGCCACTCGGTCCGGAAGAAATCCTTGATGGCGAGAATCGACGAAGTCATGCGCGGCAGCACCGGATAACCGTTTTCCGCATATCCGATCGCGTAGCTCAACACGTCCTCGAGCGGCAACTGGCCGTAATCGCGCAGCATGGCCATCCAGGCGCCGAATGCACCGGGCACCACGGCAGGCAGCAATCCCGTACCCGGAACCACTTCCAGACCTAACTTCCGCATGCGCTCGATGGTCATGGCCGCGGGTGTCACGCCCTGCCCGCAAAGCACGCGCACGCGATCTTCGCGCGCGCTGTAGAACACCACCGGGAGTTCGCCGCCCGGACCGTTCAGATGCGGCTCGACGATCTGCAAGACAAAACCGGCGGCGGCCGCTGCATCGAATGCGTTACCGCCTTTCTCCAGCACGGCCATGGCCGACGCGCTGGCGAGCCAGTGCGTGGAGGCCACCATGCCGAATGTGCCGATCAGTTCCGGGCGGGTTGTGAACGACATGCGCTGCTCCTTTGCGATCGCGGGCGACTGGCAGCTGAACCAATCACCATAGGTACGAATTAGATAAACGTTGAAGATACGGCCAAAGCCAATCAGTTTTACCTGATGCTAACCCGAAACCTCGTTGTAACAAACCGGGTCAAAATAATTTCTGGAAACTGCGGGTCAAGGCGCGCCAAATCTGCTACCGTTGATACCAATGATCATTGGTTCGCCTGAAGACAATGGAAAACACGGCACTGGAAGGGTTACTCGGCTATATCGCCAGCCATCAACTCAAGGACGGCGACGCGCTGCCGCCGGAAAGAAAGCTGGCCGAAGACCTTGGCGTCAGTCGAAGGGAACTGCGCGCGGTGCTGGCTTCGCTGGAGGCGTCAGGCCGGGTCTGGCGCGGTGTCGGGCGCGGTACCTATCTGGGCGCGCGGCCGCTGAAGTTCGGTCCCACGCTGCGTGGACTGCGCGCGGGGACCAGTCCGGCGGATATCGCCGAAATGCGGCTGCTGTTCGAGCCCGCACTTGCGGAACTCGCCGCTACGAAGGCCAGTTGGGATGATCTGCTGGAACTGGAAAAGTGCGCACGTAAAAACGCCGCCGCGAAAAACGACGAAGAGTGGCAACAATGGGATCATCGCTTTCATTTGCTGATCGGCCAGGCCACCCGTAATCCCGCACTCATCGCGCTGATGGAAGTCATCAACGGCATGCGCGTGAAACCGGACGTGCGTGAGAAGACCGTGGCCCAGGAGACCCGGCAGTATTTCGCCCAACAACATCAGGCAATCGTCAATGCGATGAAAGCCCGTGATGGAGAGACAGCGGCCCGCTGCATGCGCGAGCATTTGCTAAGTGTTCAGGGGCGTGCATCCGCCAGAGTGGGCGGGCTCTCGGATCAACAGGTTTGACGTAGCGGTCGCCTGCGCGAAGCTCGGCGAAAACGGGCGCACGCCCGCGCCGCCGCTTTGCAACATGGCGGCAATCTCGTGCTTCATGCAAAGAAACGCGCCGGTGAGGTCGACGTCGACGACGCCCGGCCGATTCCGCCGCCTGCGCCTGTGACGATAATTGCGCGGCCGTCCAGTTCTTTGTCCATAACTTCCTCCATGTCTCACATCGGGGTGTAATTGCACTACGGTGAACAGCCGCGCGGCATCGAGCTTCTGACCCAAGCCATCGACGTACAGCACACGGCCTTCGCAGCTGGCGACGCCATCAACCGACCAGAAACGGTCGGCTGTGCGCGCAATCGACTTCAGCGACCGAAGCACTGACGTCACCACGCTCACGATCGGCTCCCGCCCGTGAACCGCTTTGCCGTTGCCAAATACGAAGCGAGCGTCGTCGGCGAGGAAGGTTCCAAAAGCCGCCATGTCCTGCTGGTCGATCGCAGAGAGCATGTCGCGAATTTTCTGTTCCATAGTTGTCCTGTCTCCGTCCATTCAATTGAAAGCGGCTGGCAATCCTGCTTGCTTGCCCCGGCCGAAGTGAAAACATCAGAACCGCATATCTGATGTCATTCTCCGATCCCGGTATTTACGTAGTGCTACTACTAACATAAATCGGACTATGTCCATCAACGCCGCACCGACTGCGACTACACCTGATTCAGCAGCGCTTCGCCCTCTTTCAGTCTGCGGCAATTCTCGACCAGCAGCGCAATGCTGCGCGAGAGAGTCTGCGGGGTGAGCCATGCCACGTGAGGCGTAGCGATTTCACCGGCCACTCAGATGGAACAGCGCATAGGACACGCGTTTCGCTCAATTTGCAGGCGTCGCCGAAAGCGGTTCGAGCCCTGTCCTCGAAATCGCGGATGCCGCGTCCGGCGACGACAGAAAATGGATCAGCGCCGCTGCGCCGGCTGGATTTTTCGCACTGGTGGCGATGCCCCCGGAGAACACCGTGTACCACTGCACCTCTGCGGGCAAACTGCCGACTACCGTCACCCCCTTCACCGTTAACAGTTCGACGATCTGTTGAATTCCGAGCTCGGCTTCTCCATTCGCGACTGCATCGGCGACTTGCCCGGCCGGAATCATGCGGCTCTTGCTCTGCATCCGCCCCGCGATGCCGAGACGCCAGAACAGCTCGCTGCCGACAAAGACGCCACTCGGGCTGTCCGGATAGACGATCGACCTCGCTGCGAGCAGCGCTCGCCGTAATGCGTCGACCGAACTGATATCCGGCTTTGGCGCCCCCTGGCGAACCACCATGCCGATTGCCGAGCGTGCCAGGTCCACCTTACTGTCCGGCAAGACCTTGCCGGCATTGATCTGTTCGTCGAGCGCATACCCAACCACGATCAGCACGTCGGCCCACTCGCCACGCGCAAGCCGCACAGGGATCGCATTCGCGGCCGTACCTACCGCGGGCCCCCAGACGGTGATTAGCTTACGGCCGGTCGACTCTTCGAATTGCGGGCCCAGGTCGCGATAGGCTGACGCAAACCCGCCCGAAATCATCACCTTGACTTCGTCTGCCCATGCGGCCCCGCTGCCTAATAACGCGCCCGCTACGCAGAACGCAAGTGCGCGAATCCTCAGCTTGCGGATAGTCACGGCCCCGCCCCATGTCGATCGAATGGCTTAGTCTGGATATGCATCGAGTGCAAGAGCGGAGCAGGTTCCGAAGATATAACGGCCATTCAGCCGGTCTGCGGTGAAGGAGAACCCCGCAGGCCCATCGTCCATTCGTCTGGTTCCACCCGCGCCCCCCTCAAAAATCAATCGACCCGCATCGAACGCCGTAACCATCCTGTCACTGTCTCTTTCGAGCACGCGCAGCTACGCCAGCCGATATGCGCGTCAGGCCGCACGCCCCACACTGTGCCGCCTGAGGCACGAAGCGCGATAGTGAATTCATTTGCCGCATCCGTGAGCACCGTGAACTGCTCATTGGCAGGCACGTCACATCCCGGTGCCGCGATCAACACCGCAGACGCCAACTCACGAGGCAGGGCATCGAGCGCAGAGCACCCCTCGACGAACGCATCATATTGTGCGCCGGGTGCATCGATATAGCCGAGCAGGACATGCCGCCCCCGGCCGACATATTCATGCAGGCGCTGCGCATGGCCGACGAACCTTTGCTGGAAGCCGCCCACTTCGGGAACACGATCGCCGGGCGCGGGTAACGTCGCGTCCATCTCGGGACACTCGTCGGCGACGATGCGACTGCCTCGATACGTGATGAGCAACTGGGTTTCGCGCATGGCCGGTGTCGCCGCCTCGCGAGCGAACACCGCATTCAGCGCCGCGCTCGTCGATCGAACGACGTCGACCCCGACGGGATGCCGTTCTTCTGAATAGCTCTCGAGCAATTCAGGCTGTGCGAGGTCCCTCGCCGCGAGCGATAGCTTCCACGCCAGATTGTGTGCATCCTGCAACCCCGTATTCATACCCTGACCGCCCACCGGAGGATGGATATGCGCCGCGTCGCCGGCAATGAACACGCGGCCCCGGGCATAGGCAGGCACGATGCGATGGCTGACCCGGTAGACCGACGACCAGCGCATCGACGACAGCCGCGTGTTATCCGGTAACGCCGGCAGGAGCAGCTCGCACATCTTATCGAAATCGGGCGACGGAGTATCGACAAGCGCCGCCTTGTCTTCAGGCACGATGATCGAGAGCCGGTAGCGTTGCTCCGAGCCGCGAACCGGAACCGCCGCGAGCGAAGCTTTCGGGCGTTTCCCCGCGCTCCAGTCGAACCGATACATGGGTCCCCGGGGCAGGTCCCATTCCACGTCGAGATCGGCGAGCGCGAATGTTTGCGGGTATTGACCGCCTTCGAACGCAAGACCAAGCGTCGAGCGAACCTTGCTGTGCGCGCCATCGCAGCCCACGAGCCAACGGCAACGCAGGGTGTGCGTTTGCCCGCTGGAATCGGTGAGTTGCGCGTGGACCGCACCCTCGCGCTCTTCGAAAGCGACCAGCTCGACGCCATACTCCACACGTCCGCCCTGCGCAGCGAGTGCGGCCTCGAGCAGGCGTTCCGTTTCGAACTGCGCGAGCGACAGCGAGCCGTACGGCAGGCCTTGCCCCTGAATGCTCATACTGCGTGCGGGGACAGGCGTACCGTCCTGCCACGTTTGAACGCCGGTGAGCCATACGCCGGCTTCGATCGCGCGTCGGGCGATGCCGATGTCTTCGAAAATCTCGATGGTGCGTGGGGTAACTCCGAGCGCCTTGCAATAGAAAATCCGGGCGGGCATACGGTCGACGAGGCGCACATCGACGCCGTCGCGTCGCAACTCTGTCGCGAGCAATAGACCGACCGGGCCGGCGCCGACGATCAGTATGTCTGGAGCATCGTTCGACATGTCAACGAATCCTCAAGATGAGCCGCGGGACGGCTGCCAGTCACGCCGGACTATCGATTCCTTATACAAATTGCCGAGATACGCAGGGTGACAGAGGCGGCGCTCTCGTGTTCGCGCAAGCGTCGAACGACGGCAGCTCGTGCAAACAGCTTACGCATATCGGGAGTGTCGCTCTGCAGCTTCTGTCGAAATGTAGTCCCGAATTCAACTGTTTGCGCGCATTTTCGACATTTTCATGTAGCTCCCGTGGCAGTGTCGAATGTCCATTGCTGGCCGCACTCGGTAGCCCATCCTGCAGCGCGGACAATCCGCCCGAACTTCTAAAATCGTTGTCGCAGCATCGCTTGTGACGGGCCGCCGGTACATTCGGCGTCGCTTTTTCATGCGACCGGTCGGCGCGATGATCATCGGCGCTTACGCGGACCGCGTGAGACGCCGCGCAGCGATGACGAGGACCTGCTGGATGATGGCTCTGGGAACCGCCGCGCTCGGCCTGTGCCCGTCGTTTGCCAGCATTGGTGTGATTGCGCCGCTCGTCGTCAGCGCCGCTCGATCGTCAGCGCCGCTCGATCGTCAGGGCTTTGCCGTCGGCGGCGACATCGTGAACTGGCGATCCCACGTCCACAGCCTGGTATGTGGCGCCGGCGTGTGCGGTGAGCTTCTCTGCGCTGATGCTTTTCAAGGAACGGCGCTTCGAAGCGGCCAATTGCGGTGCGTCCGCAGCCGACGCGTTTTGCCGGTCGCAGGGAATGGGGAACGCCGTGAGCTTTGCTGTCAAAGCGGATGTACCGCTGACCATCGTGACATCGAGCAAACGCAACTGTCGGCATCTGGGATGCAAGGCGTTCGAGCGGGTCGATTGCGGGACGCGCAAATAGCCGTTGCATCCATTCAAGCCATCGAGTGACATCTCAAGGCATGACTGGCGGATGGAACGTCGAAGCCGACACACATAATCCCCCAGATTCAGCCACGTTTTTTCGATGGTTGCGATGCGAGAGTATCTGCGAGTACCGCTTCGATCGTCGTGGCGGCAAGCGTCTTTCGAACGCCATTATCGATCGAATCATAGACGTGGCTCAGCGTCGACCCGATGCCTCGCCCGACGGGGCAAGCCTGACTCGGTTTCGAAGGGTGCAGCGCGAAGCGTGCACCCTCTTCAAGCGCATCAAAGACGTCGAGCAAACTGATTGCGTCCGCACTCCTCGTCAGACGCCATCCCGCATTGACACCGCGATAACTCTCGACAAGCCCGCCTTTCGCAAGCAACCCAAGCGTCCGACGAATCACCACCGGATTGGTGTTGACGCTCGCAGCGATGCGATCGGATGTGACCGGGTCAGAACTGCGCCGCGCGACGAGCGCCATCCACGCCAGGATGTGGGTCGCCACGGTCAAGCGGCTGTTGGCGCTCATGGAAAGTCTCTGTTAGTCGGTTTAGTTGTAACTATATTCGTTACAGCATGGGTAGTCAATCCTGCCATGTCTGATAATCCCGGCGACATAGCGCGTTCCCCGCCTTAAAAGACGGACGATTTCGGGCTACACGCATCGTCCCATTGGCGTGACGAAACCACCCTGCCCCCGTCATTCGAGTCCCGGCGACGACGCCTCGTCACGAGAAGAGACTTGTGTTGATGGTCTGGATAGTTTATGTTGTAACAACTATTGTTACATCGAATGCGCTGTAACGATAAACGTATGGCTTGCGACGCTCCATAACCAATGGAAACGGAGCATCCGTTCTTGCTACTTTCAACACCGAAATGAGAAGCCCGCAGATGTCCACACTCTTCGATCCCATCCAGATTGGCGCGCTGAAGTTGTCGAACCGCATTGTCATGGCACCGCTCACACGCATGCGCGCGTTCGCCGAGCGCAGTCCAGGTGTCCTCCACGCGCACCACTACGCATTGCGTGCGAGCGCAGGACTCGTCATTACCGAAGCCACTTCCGTCACGCCTCAGGGCGTTGGCTATCCCAACACTCCGGGCATCTGGTCCGAAAAGCAGATTGCCGGCTGGAAAGAGGTGACGTCAGCGGTACACGATGCGGGTGGTCTGATCGTCTCGCAGTTGTGGCACGTCGGGCGAGTTTCCGACCCGCTCTACCACGACGGCCAACTTCCCGTCGCCCCCAGCGCCGTTGCGCCGGAAGGCCATGTCACCCGCGTGCGGCCTCAGCGTCCGTACACCGTACCGCGCGCACTGGAGACCGAAGAAATTCCCGGTATCGTCGAGGATTTCCGGATTGGCGCCGCAAACGCACAACGCGCTGGTTTTGATGGTGTCGAACTGCACGCGGCAAATGGTTACCTGTTCGATCAGTTCCTGCACGACGGATCGAACCTGCGGACCGACCGTTATGGCGGCTCGATCGAGAACCGTGCGCGCTTCCTGCTGGAGGCAGTCGATGCGTTGCTCACGGTTTGGCCCGCGGACCGCATCGGCGTGCATCTGAACCTGATGTCGAGTTCATACTCGATGCACGACTCGGATCCGCGCGCGCTGTTCACTTATGTCGCCGAGCAACTCAACGCACGCAACATCGCTTTCATTTTCGCGCGCGAGGCGCTGGATCGCGGCGACGATCGCATCGGCCGTGACGTGCGGCGCATCTTCAAAGGGGCCTACATCCTCAATGAAGGGCTGACGCGGGAGAGCGCGGAACGGGCCATCGAACGCGGCGACGCGGACGCGGCAGCGTTTGGTCGTCCTTTCATCGCCAACCCTGATCTGGTGGAGCGCTTTCGACGCGGTGCGCCGCTCAACGCGGTCAATCCGGAAACCATCTACACGGACGACGAAACCGGCTACAACGACTATCCGCTGCTAGATGAAGCTGTGTGAAAGAGGCGTGCGATGGGCTTCCGGTATAAAGGATCGACCCGGGTACATGGCAGCTCGCCCAGTGAGAGGCGTCTGCCTTGCTATTGAGATATCTTTTCCAGTTCAATACCCTTCGTGCGCGGTCCCATCAATCCAATCGCCAGCATCACGATCAGCATCGCCCCGGCGATAAACACGAACACGCCGCTAGTGCCGAAGTGCTTCAACACCGCTGCAATCAGAAAGGCTGTGAAAATCGCGGAAAACCGGCTCCACGAGTAAACGAAACCCACCGCGCGCGCTCGAATGCTGGTCGGAAAAAGCTCAGTCTGATACGCATGGAAGCTATACGAAATGATGTTGCCCGCGAGCGTCAGACACACGCCGAGACTGACCAGCAACACCGCGCCCGCCGCCTGACTGAACCACAGGCCGCAGACGATATTCACGCCTGCCATCACCACGATCACCGTCTTGCGCTCGAAGCGGTCGCCGATAAAAAGCCCGATCACCGGACCGATTGGCGCGGCCAGCGCGATCACGCTCGAATACATGAGGCTGGTGGTGATCGTAATGCCCTGCTTGATGAGCAGCGTGGGCACCCAGTTCGCGAAGCCATAGAAGCCCACGGTCTGGAAGATA
This sequence comes from Paraburkholderia sp. BL9I2N2, assembly GCF_004339745.1. Taxonomy (GTDB): domain Bacteria; phylum Pseudomonadota; class Gammaproteobacteria; order Burkholderiales; family Burkholderiaceae; genus Paraburkholderia. The sequence goes on from NZ_SMGP01000002.1 coordinate 759,126, forward strand.
TTGAAGATCGTCATCATCAGCGTGCGGCTGCGGTACGGCGGCACCCACATATCGCGGAAGCTGCCGCGCGGTGCGACCGGCGCCGGCGGCGCGGGCGGCGGCAACTCGCGGCCATACTCGCGGCGCACTTTCGCTTCGAGTTCGGTCATCACGCGATCGGCTTCGGCAAGACGCCCTTGCTGCGCGAGCCAGCGCGGGCTCTCCGGCAACGCGCGACGGATCCACCATACGAAGAGCGCACCATGTGCGCCGATCAGCACGACCCAGCGCCAACCGTCGAGGCCGAGCAGCGTGCGCGGCACCAGCAGATACGACAGAAACGCCACCACGGGCACCGCGGTAAAGCCGACCGCCTGCTCGCATGCAAACGCGCGGCCACGAATCTGCTTGGGCACCAGTTCGGAGATATATGTGCCAATCGTCACCAGTTCGACGCCGATGCCGATCCCCGCCACGAAGCGCCAGAAGTTCAGACCCGTGGCCGACTCCTGAAACGCCATCACGACGTTGGCCGCCGTGTACCACAGCAGCGAATACGTGAACACGGCGCGGCGTCCGAAGCGATCCGCCAGAAACCCACACGCGATCGTGCCGATAAAGAGGCCGCTGAACAGCGCCGCGATAAAACTCGCGACGCCGGTCGAGCCGAACAGGCCGTGCGTGGTCGCCGTCAGCAGACCGCTTTTGACGAGGCCCGGCGCGACGTAGCCGGAGTACAGCAGATCGTAGAGTTCGAAGAAGAAGCCGAGGCTCAGTAGCACCACCAGCTTCCAGACGGAGCGCGTGGCGGGCAGCCGGTCGAGGCGCGCGGAAATGCTGCCGGCGTCGAGCGGCGCGGCCGCAGCGGTGCGACTGGCCGCGCTATCGGAATGCGCCGCGCCGCCGTTCTTCTTCGCGACGGAGCCGGCGTGATCTGGGGATGCCATCTTGTCTGTCTCCTTTGTCGACCAGAGTTGGCGCTTTAGCGCTTACTCCGGTCCCATGCAACATAGTTGCCGATGATTCTGGCGAAAGAATAAGCCTCGCCGGGCCGGTCTCGTGCCGGCCTCTCGTACTTTTGCGCGTCACACGCACCACGATCTGCCGGGCCCAAGGTCCGGCCAGCATTCTAGCCGCGTGCGCGCTTCAATTGTTCGAAGGTCGTGATTTTTCCAGCCAGCGCGCTCGCCGCCACCGTGTACGGACTCGCGAGCCACACATCGCCCGGCCCCGAACGACCCGGGAAATTACGGTTGATCGCACTGATCGTCACCTCGTTCGCCTCGGCCGATTGACCCGGTCCGCAATTCGCGCACGACCCGCAGCCCGGCATGACGAGCGTCACGCCCGCGCGTTCGAAGACCGGCAAATAGCCCTGTTCCTCGCAATACGCGCGCACGGCCATGGTGCCGAACTGCAGGAACAGACGCGTGCCCTCGGGCACACGAATGCCTTGTTCGACACCCCAGCGCAGCACCTCGTAATAGAAATCGAAGTCTTCACGCTTGCCCGCGGTGCACGAACCACCGTAAGCGATATCGATCGCGACGTCCTGCTCCAGTTGCGGCGCCGGCACGCCGTTGCCGGGATCGCCGGGACGCGCGAGCATCGGCTCGATGGCGCTGGCGTCGATACAAATCGTGTCGCGATAAATAGCGCCCGCGTCGCTTTTCATCCAGTTTTCAAGCGTGAAATCGACGCCGCGCCGCTCTTTGAGAAATGCGACCGTGCGTTCGTCCGGCTCGACGATGCCGGTGAACCCACCCAGTTCCGCGACCATGTTGGTCAAGGTCGCGCGCTCGTCGATCGACATCGCGCGCACCGCCGCGCCGCCGTATTCGAACACGAGGCCGATCGCCTGACCCGAACGGATCGCGTCCATTTGCAGCAGATGCAACACCACATCTTTCGCCGTCACGCCGTCGCGCAAGTGACCGCTGATTTCGATGCGCAAGGTCTCCGGCACCTTGCAGCGCACATAACCCGTCACCCAGCTATTGGCGATTTCCGTTGCGCCCGCACCGAATGCGAGGCAGCCGAGCGCGCCCGAATGCGGCGTATGCGAATCGGTGCCGCACGCCACCTGTCCCGGCAACGCGTATTGCTCGGCCATCAACGCGTGACAGATGCCTTCGGACCCCGGCAGGCTGTCGAGCGCGCCGTGCGAGCGCACCGGATAGTCGCGCGAGAACGACGTATGCCCTTCCATCAGATTGGCGACGCCCGGCAGCAAACCGTCGCGCACGTGTGGAATGCTTTGCGACGCGAGCACCAGATGATCCTGGAACGCGATGATGTGATCCGGCGCATGCAGCGGCGCAGGCTTGCCGAACGCGCGATGCATCAGATGCGCGCACATGCCGGTGAAGTAATCGTGGCTAAAGCGCCAATCCGCGGCGATGAACACGCCGTCGCCGCGCTGCGCGCCCACGCTGCCCGGATGCAGATGCCGTTCGATGATCTTCTCGACCAGCGTCTTCGGCTCCGCGGCCTGCGTCGCGTTAGCGTTATCGCACACGCGCGGCGCGGGCCAGTCGGCGAACTTGCTGTATGCGAGCAGGCCGCCGCTGCGGATGATCTGCTGCGTGAGCGCGTCGCGGCCTTTGAGAAATTCGTCGATGGGCACCGCTTCTCCCGCGCTCAACCGATCGAGCACGGAAAAGTCAGTGGTGGTGAGAATGCCGATGTTGTCGCAATTCTGCTGATAGATCCGCTCGAAGCTCTCCGCGACGATCAGCCGGATACCGGCCGAGAGTTCCGCCAACGGACTCGATTCGCGCGATGAACCCTTACCGTAGCGCTTGCCCGCCACCGTCACCTGGAAGCCGCCGTTCTTCACCGCATCGCGGCCGATCGGCATGCGCTCGCCGGCTTTGAAGCCGACATACGGGTACTGGCCGAGGCGTTCGTCGTACGTGAGCATGACGGTGACCGGCGTGATCTCGTCGGTGGAGACGTTGTCGCGCAACGGACCGGCCGTGGCGCGCGTGAAGTTGTCGCCGGCGAGCTGCGCCTCGATCACCGCGGGGTCCTGGGACAGGTACAGCACGCGGCCGTCCAGACGAATCGTGTCGCTCATGGGCATTCTCCTTGCGCTCACTATACGGCGCGCGCAGGCAATGCCGAAGTGCCGGTACGGCAACGCAGACCTCTCGTTTGGCGATGATCGGCGCGATCGGGCTCGACGCGGTCCGGGCGCTGACGCGTCGCCGCCGGCATATGACAGCCGGCAGCCGGCGCAGACATGCCTCTGCCGATCCGCCCGCCGTTGCTCGCGTCAAACACCCTTGCCGAGAAACCCGACCAGCGCCGCCGCGCTCGCACTCAACTGGCTGCGCGTCTTGAAGATCATGATGAGGCGGCGCACCGCCCACGCATCGCTCAAGGACAGGAGGCTCACGTCGAGCGCATTCACATAGAGCAGCCCGACCTGCTCGGGCACGATCGCGATGCCGAGCCCGGCATGCACCATCCGGCAAAGCGCGTCGAGACTGCTGACGCGAATCTTCACGTCGAGTTGCCGCCCCGCAGCGGCCGCCTGTTGCGTGAGCAGTTGCGTCAGCGCGCTCTCGCTGCGCAAGCCGACGAAGCTGTCGTCGAGCAGTTCGTCGAACCTCACGCGCAACGCGCTGGCGAGTCGATGGCCGCCCGGCACCAGCACCGCGAGACGATCCTGCCGGTACGGCACCTGTTCGAACGCCTCGCTGCCGGCCACCGGATTACAGATGCCGAAGTCCGCCGCGTGCTCCCCGACGATCCGCAGCACGTCGGCGCTGTTTTCCTCTTCCAGTTCGATCGACACTTCCGGGAACGCGCGGCCGAACGCGGCCACGTCTTCCGGCAGAAACTGCACGATCGAGGACAGATTCGCCACCACCCGCACGCGCCCTTTCGCGCCCGACGAGAAGCGCGACAGCTCCGCGCTCATCTGTTCGATATTGCCGATGATCGCCAGCGCGTAGCGCAGCACGGTCTCGCCGACCGGCGTCACGGTGATGCCGCGCGACTGGCGCTGGATCACGGGCAGGCCGATCGCCGCCTCGATCTCGGCGATGCGCCGGCTGACGGCGGACGATGCGATGAACTCGCGCTCCGCCGCGCGCGCGATGTTGCGCTCCTGGCAGACGGCGACGAACAGGCGCAGCGAGGTGAGGTCGAGCTTCTTGAGAAGGTTTTCCATGGTTGCTTCTTCATGCACGGTGAAGCCGAAGAACTCGCCAGCGAACCCGGCACCACGATGAACGGATCTACGCAAAAAGATGGGCAAGTGTAACGCTCTTCTCCAGGCCAGAATGCCTGCCATTCCCGCAACCAGCTTTCGATTCGCTTCTTTCCTGCCTACACTACGCAACGCAACAACGCGACGCGTCAAGCGGTCAGGGCCGCTGTACGAGCCTGGATTCAAACAAGCCAGAAGAAGTTATCCGGAGACACGACATGACCTCAGTGCAAGGACGCCGGCGCTTTCTCGGCGCGGCGCTATGCGGGGCCGTCACGGCATGCGGCGGTTCCAACGAATTGAACAATTCGGGCAGCGGCGGCAACACCAATCCAAACGGCCCCGTGCCTGATTCCCACATCGACGCCGCCCTCGCGCAACTGGACACGCTCGTCAACAACCTCATGGCCAGCACCGGCGTGCCCGGCATGTCGGTCGCCGTGGTGCGCAATCTGCGAACGGTCTATGCGAAAGGCTTCGGCACGCGGCTGGTCGGCTCGGGCCTCGCCGTGGATGCCGACACGGTGTTCCAGCTCGCGTCGCTGTCGAAGCCGGTCGGTTCGATGGTGGTGGCGCATCAGGTCGGCATAGGCACGGTGTCCTGGGATACACCGTTGCGCGCGCATCTGCCGTGGTTCACGCTGGCGGATCCGACCGTGAGCGCGCAAGTCACGGTCGGCGACATGTACGCGCATCGCTCCGGCTTGCCCGATCACGCCGGCGATCTGCTGGAAGACATGGGCTACGATCAGACCACCATCCTCGAACATCTGCGTTATCTGCCGCTGGCGCCGTTTCGCCGTTCGTACGCCTATACGAACTTCGGCCTGACGGCGGGCGCGATCTCGGTGGCCACCGCCACCGGAATCGATTGGGCGACGCTCTCGGATCGCACGCTCTATCAGCCGCTCGGCATGACGAGCACGAGTTCGCGCTACGCTGATTTCATCGCGCGCGCGAACCGGGCCACCGGGCACGTGCAGCGCAACGGCCAATGGGTCGTCGGCCTGGGCTCGATGCCGGATGCGCAAGCGCCCGCGGGCGGCGTGAGTTCCTCCGCGAACGACATGGCGAAGTGGCTGACGCTGATGCTGGGCCAGGGCGTGTTCAACGGCACGCGCATCGTCGACGCCGCCGCGCTCAACGCGGCGATCAGCCAGCAATCGCAGATTCAGCCGGCCGGCAACGGCCAGAACGCGTCCTACTATGGCTTCGGTTTCAACGTCGGCACCACCGCGGCGGGGCGCGCGTCATACAGTCATTCGGGCGCATTCGGCGCGGGTGCCGCGACCAATTTCGTGGTGGTGCCCTCGACGGGCTGCGCGATCGTTGCGCTCACCAACGGCTATCCGCTCGGCGTTCCGGAAACGCTCACCGCGCAGTTCTTCGATATCGTGCAGTTCGGCTCCATCCAGCGTGACTGGTTTGCGGCTTATAGCGAGGCGTTTGCGGACCTCAACAAACCGGCCGGTTCGCTCGTCGGCGTGAAGCCGCCCGCAGCACCGCTACCCGCGCGGGCACTCGCCACCTATACGGGCACCTATAACAACGACTATTACGGGCCGATCCAGATATCGGCAGCGAACGGCGCCCTGCTCCTGACCATCGGCGCCACGCCCTTGCGTCTGCCGCTTTCGCACTGGGACGGCGATACCTTCACCTTCATGCTCGTCAACGAAAACGCCGCGCCGGGAACGATTTCCAAAGTGTCGTTCCTGAGCAATCAGGTGACGCTCGAGTACTACAACGCGGAAGGACTCGGGACGTTCACGCGGTGATGCCGCCGCGTTCATCTCAGGATGTCGGCCGCCTTGTGCCGCTCGTCCACGCCGTCGATCAGGATCACCGGCCCGCGCGCATGCCGCGTGCGCAACGGCAGGATGCGCTGATACGCGTCCGATGCGTACCAGGCGCGCGCGGCGGCGAGATCGGGGAACGCAATCGCGATCAGATCGCCGTGCCATTCGCCTTCGAGTATTTCCGGGCGTGCGCCATGCACGATGAAATGGCCGTCGAACGGCGCGAGCGTGCCGTCGATGCACTCGAGATATTCGACGATGTCGTCGCCCGGTTCGACATCGTGCAGATGGGCAATCGCGAAGGCGGTCATGGCGTGGCTCCTGGCAATCAGTGGATGCGGATCGAAACTTGCATGCCACTCATGGTCGCCTCGCGCATGACGCGCGTCGATTACCTGTGAGGTAAAAGAACACCCGCCTTCGTGCCCGAGGCCGCCACGCCCCGCCGCTATTCCGCGCTGACTTGCGCGAGCGCGGCAATCAGGTCGCCGAAGCGCTCGCCCTGCACCAGAATGTGCCCTCTCAACGCGGCGGCGGCTGCTTCGCCGTCGCCCGCTTCGAGCGCATCCACGACCGCCTGATGTTCGTCGAACGAGGCGGCGACACGCCCTTTGACGCGCAACTGCAAACGCCGGTACGGACGCAGCAGTTTGTGGAGCGCCTTCGCCTGGTCATGCAGAAAACCGTTGTGGCTGCCGTGATAGATCAGGCAGTGAAAGCGCTCGTTCAGGTGGTAATACTCGTCCGGGCTGCCGCCGTCGCGCGCTTTCTGACACGCGACGTGCGCCTCGCGCAGCGCCTGCAACTCCTGCGCGCTCATGCGCCGCGCGGCAAGGCGGCTGCACATCGCCTCGAGCTCGGCCATCACCTCGAACATCTCGATCAGTCTGTGCAGACTGATCTTCGCGACCACGGCGCCGTGCCGCGGCCGCATCTCCACCATGCCCGCCGCGGCCAGTTGCAGCAACGCTTCCCGCACGGGCGTTCTGGACACCTCGAAGCGCGCGATCAATTCCGCCTCATCCAGCCGTGCGCCCGGCGGAAGATCGCCGGTCGCAATGGCTTCCTCGATGGATTCCCGCAGCCGGTCTGCGAGCGTGAGCTTGTTTGTCATGTTTGGACTCCACACGGAATCGAGTTGACCACAACGAGCATGCTGCCACTGTACGCGTAAACGATAGTTGAGAACGGTGTCGGGCGAATTATAAATATCTACGAACGTTATAAATATAAATATAGACCCTTACAAAATATTGACAGGCCTTTTGGGCATATCGGCGGTTTTCGCCCGATGACGGTCCGTCCGTTCCATACGCACACTACTTTTCCCTGACCGTGTTCGGAGGCCTGACCATGAAGGTGCAGTCGCTAGCTGTATCGCTGGGAGTCGGTGTCGGAATCGCGTTGCTAGGTGGATGCGGACACGACAACGTGTCGCCGTCGTCGCCGCCCGTCACGGCGAAGGGCGCTGGCTTTATCCAGAGCTTCCAGATCCTGTCGAGCGCACCGGCGTTCGGCGGCGCGACGCCGGCCGGCGCGGCGGGTCCCTACCAGGTGATCACCGCGGTCGTGCACGGCGAACTCGATCCGAACAATCCGCTCAATGCGGGCATCGTGAACATCAAGAACGCGCCGGTCGGCAGCGACGGTTACGTCGCCTATACGACCGACGTGGTGATCCTGCGCCCGCAAAGCGCGGCGGCCGCCAAGCGCGTGCTGTTCTATGACGTCGTGAATCGCGGCAGCAAGATCGGCGCGGCGTCGTTCGTGGGCGGCGGCGCGCTCGATACCGGCGCGGCGCCCTCGTCCAGCTTCCCGTCGCTGCTGCGTAACGGCTATACGATCCTGTGGAGCGGCTGGCAAGGCGACGTTCCGGTCACCGGCAACAGCAGCACCGCCGGCGCGGGCCTGCTCGGCGCCAGCTTCCCCGTGGCGACCAACAAGGACGGCACGCCGATGACCGGCTTGAGCCGCGAGGAATTCATCCCGGACTATGCGGGCGGCCCGCCCACCACCATTCCGCTGACTTACCCGCCGGCCAATCTGTCCGACAAGAGCTCGGTCACCTTCACCGCGCGCCAGTCGTGGCTCACGGCATACGGCAGCATTCCGGGCGGCCTCGAAACCTATACCGCGCCTTCCCAGCCGGTGACGACATGGAGCTACGTCAGTACGCCGAACAATGTCTACGAAGGCAACTATTCCGTCACCTTTACGCCGCCCGCGAGCGTGCCGGGCCCGAACGGCACGCAGGTTGCGCCTGACGCCGGGACCATTTACAGCTTCGTCTATCAGGCCGCCGCGCCGACCGTCGACGGCATCGGCTTCGCCGCCTTGCGCGATCTGGTGTCGTTCCTGCGCTACGACGCGGCCGACGCGCAAGGCGTCGCCAATCCGCTCAACGATCTGAAGAACGCGGGATGCGTCGCGTCGACGTGTTCGACCAGCACGAACTTCGATATCGCGATCGGCGAAGGGATTTCGCAGTCGGGCCGCTTCATGAAGGACTTTCTGTACGAGGGCTTCAACGCCGACAAGAACGGCAAGATCGTGTTCGACGGCATGTTCCCGATCATCTCGGCCGCTCGCCGCACGTGGACCAATGCCGCGTTCGCGCAACCCGGCCGCTGGTCGAAGCAGCATGAAGATCACTTCATGCCCGGCTTCCAGTTCCCGTTCACTTACGCGACGACGACCGACCCCGTGAGCGGCGCCACTGACGGCATCCTGAAGCAGTGCACGGCCACCAACACCTGTCCGAAGATCATGCAGCTCGACGGCGCGTTCGAATGGTGGGGCGGCGCGGCGTCGCTGGTCGTGACCGACGGACGCGGCAATGACATCCAGTTGCCGGCGAACGTGCGCTACTACCTGGTGGCGGGCACGCAGCACGGCGGCGGCAATGGCGTAACGACCGGCAACATGACAGTTCCGGCCGCGGGCAGCCAATGCCAGTTGCCGGGCTCGCCGGTCGAAGAAACGCCGGTCGAACGCGCGCTGATTCCGGCGCTCGTCAACTGGGTCGGCAAGGGCACGCCGCCGCCCGCCTCGCAATATCCGACGGTCGCCGCGGGCACGCTGGTCGCGCCGACTCAGACCGCGCTGGGCTTCCCGTCGCTCACCAACGTAATGGTGCCAAGCGGTGCGGCCGCGACGCCCACGTCTGTGCAATTGACCTTCAATGGCGAGTACAACCAGCTGTTCGTGACCGACTATAGCAATGCGGTTCCCGTGGTGAACACGGCACAGGCGTACACGATTCTCGTGCCGAAAGTGGATGCCAACGGCAACGAAACGTCCGGCGTGCTGGTGCCCGACGTCGCCGCCCCGCTCGCCACCTATACCGGTTGGAATTATCGCGGCGCGGGGCACGCGATCGGCGACGGCTGCATTTCGAACGGCGCTGCGATTCCGTTCGCGGTGAGCGCCGCCGCGCAGGCCGGCGGCACCGATACGCGCACCACGCTTGCCACGCTTTATGGCGGCAGCCGGTCAAAGTATCAGACCGCGGTCGCGGCTGCGGCGAACGCGTTGGTCAGCCAGGGCTATCTGTTGCAGGACGACGCCACCAACGTCTTCATTGCAAACGCGAGCGCCGTGTCCGCGACTTTGCTGCCGCAACCTTGAGACGCAACGCACCGGGGGCGACGACATGATGCACAGAGCAGGATGCACCGCCGCCGCGTTCGCCGCCGCGCTGCTTGCCGCATGTGGAGGGGGCGGCGGAGGCGGTGGCAGCGGCGGCAGCGCACCGCCCGCTCCGTCTTCGAATGCCTCGGTCTATCAGAACAGCACGACGCTCGGCAGTGTCGGGGCGGTTTCGTTGTCGCTCATCGCGGCGACCACGACCGCCAATGCAATGCTCGTGAGCCCTGTCGCCGCGCCGCTGCTGACGGCGGGGAACAACACGCTCGTGTCGACGCATCTGGCCACCAACGTGACGGGCGCCGGCACGGCATGCGTATCGGCGGCCACGAACAGCATCGGCACGGTGACCGGGGTCAATGCGGGCGTCAATATCAAGAGCGTGGCCGCGCTGCTGGACAATGGCTGGACTGTGTCGGCCACGCCGTCCGCGAACTGGACGACGCTCAGCGCGAGCAGCGCCGTGTTCGACGGCTGGGAAAACTGCGGCGCCAAGGCCGAGGGCGCGCCGTCGCCGTCGTCCACGTTGACGGTCAACGCGGACGGCAGCTTCTCCGACAACGTGTTCGACGGCAATCCGTCCACAACCGTCACGACAGTCAACCAGAGCTTCACCGCGGCGCAGGCTGCCTCGTTATTGTCCGATGCCGGCTACCTCGACAGCAGCCAGCCCGCCAATCCACAGACCATCCGGTTGAAGATTTACCACAACGCCGCACAGCAGACCGTGCTGGTCGAACAGGGCATTCCGGTGAGCGGCGCGACAAGTCAGAATGCTGGGTTTGTTGCGATCTATTTCCCGCGTTAATTGGGTGCTGCTGGCGCGACATGCCCGTACGAATTCGGCCCCGCGATCGTCGGCGTGAATTACAGCAACGTGCAATACCGCTCGGGCGCCGACTCGCTGTTCAAGGGACACGCTACGTTCAACATCGCGGGCGTGTTCGGACAATGGACCATCCGTCCGGCCGTGCAACTGTTCGCGGGCTACAGCTACACGCGCGGCGGCGAAGTGGATGGCGTGGATGAACGCGCGCAATATCACAACGTGACACTCGGCGCGCAGTATGCGTTGTCCAAACGTTCGACGTTGTATCTGATGGGCGGCTATCAGCACGCGTCGGGCGGCACGCTGAATGCGCTCGGCAATCCGGTCGCGGCGACTGCATCGGTCAGCGACAAGGCCAATGGCCACTCGTCGGCGACACAGTCGCAGGCGATTGTCAGCATCGGCGTGCGGCACAAGTTCTGATGCTTCCGTGCGACGCTGGAATGCGTCGCCGTGGTTCAGGAGCGGCGGCGGCCAGCCGCCGATTGATCTAGCGGTGCGATTGCGGCGCCGCGTCGAGCATCTCCAGATGGCGCGCTTCCGTTTCGTCGTCCGCGGGAAACATGCATTCCAGGCGCAGTTCCTGCGCCGCGATCGTTTGCGGCGTGCCAACGCTCGCGACCATCGAAAAATACTTCATGACGTAGCCGTTCCTGACGAAGCCAATGGGGATCACCGGCATGGCCGCCGCCGATGCATCCGCAACCGACGGATGGCCCGGCTCGAAGCCCGTTTGCACATTCGGGTAGGCACGCAACGCATCGAGCAACTCGCGCGTTCTGTCATCGATTACGCGTCCCACCGACTCGCGGTAGACACGCTGGATAAGACTGTCCGCCACGGTCTGCCAGTCGGCCACGAACGGGCGCATGCCATCCGGATCGAACACCAGATGCAGCATGTTGCGCGGCCCCTTGCGCGCCGCCATGTCGATGAAGCAATTGAAGAAGCGCGGCGCGGCGTCGTTGGTCATCAGCACATTCCAGTAGCGGTCCATCACGAGCGCCGGAAACGGCTCATGCTGACGCAGCATGCGTCCTAGTGCATTCGTGACACTTTGCATCTCTTGCGCATTCCACGCGGCGTCGGCATACATCGGCGCGTAGCCCGCGGCCAGCAGCAGCGTGTTGCGTTCGCGCAGCGGGATATCGAGTGCCTGCGCGATATCCATCAGCATCTGACGGCTCGGCACGCTGCGCCCGCTTTCGATAAAGCTGATATGACGCTGCGAGACGCCGGCATTGAACGAGAGGTCCAATTGACTGATGCCGCGTACGTCTCGCCAATGACGCAGCAAGACGCCGAGATCGTTCGGTGGGGCTTTCTTGACCAGGTTCGCAGGATTCATCGTGCTCTTGTCCGCAAGTCGACGCGATAAAAGGTTCGGTGAACGGCGAGCGCCGTTCAACCGAAACTCGCCGGTCAGCATACTCGCTTGTGCTGACCGAGCCCATCCCTCACGCAACTCAAGCCGTCCAGGCGTGAACCTGGAACTGTTCTTCCAGCGGCGGCCGCGTGATGCTGCCCACGTAGTTCGTGATCGTCGAAGCCGCCGCCACCGCGAGCACTTCGAGTACCTGATCGCGACGGAAACCGGCTTCGAGAAATGCGCCCACCTCACGCTCGTCGAGATGTCCGCGCTTCTGGATCGCGGTCTTCGTCAACGTGGAGAGCGCGGCGTGTTTGCGGTCCGTAGGCGTGCGGCCTGCGCGAATCGCGTCCACATCGGCGGGCGTGAGTCCTTCGTTCAACGCCAATGCGGTGTGAAACGCGACCGCCCACGTACATGCGTTGGTGACGGCGTTCGTCAACAGCAGCGTCTGGATCTGCGCTTCCGTGAACGTGCCCGAGTGGACCTTCTGGAACAGTTGAATGAAGGCGCTGACCAGCACGGGCGATTCGGCCATGGTCCCCGCGATGTTGGGGATGAAGCCGAAAGTTTGCTGGAGCTGCCGCAAGACCGGTTTGGATTGTTCCGGCGCGGAGTCGATGGTGTAGACCTGAAACGTCGACATGTTGTGTCCTCGATAGTGAACGCGGTTCGGAGTGAATTGCGCGACAACCGAAGATTAGGCGTGAGCGTGAGGCTCGCCAATTACCTCGCATGTAATAGGAACAGCGCGCCGCGAGAGCGCACGCGCCAATAAGAAAACCGGGTGCGATAGTCGCAACCCGGCCCGCGTCATCACCGAGGCTTCAAATCAGAACCGGTGAATAATGCCAACCCCCACCGCCACCTGACTGCCTGACGAAGAAGGCGTGGAGTTGTATCCATCGCCGAGCGTCGCCGTGGCGTCGATGATCTGCCCCGCGCCATTGGTGCCCAGCGTCTTGCCCTTCGCCTTCTGATACGCCTCAAGTGCATACAAGCCCGTGCGCTTGGACAACGAGTAGTACTGGGACAGGTTGAACTGGTGATACTGCGCGTTGTCGTCGATGCCGTTCGCGCGCGTCGCACGCGTGTAGCTGTAGCCCGCGCCGAAATCCCAGGCAACCGCCGGCTTCCAGTGCAGGACCAGACCGCCGGTGTTCCAGATCTCCGTGTCGTGGAACTTGGAACCCGTGCCCGGAATGTACTGGACGTTCGAATACGTGGCCGTGACATCCCACGCGCTATTGAACGTGTAACCACCGCCAACCGCAAAACGCTGCTGTGCCTGCGCGGTCTGATAGCCGTTCGTCAACGCGGACACGCCAATCTGCGAGCCGCCGTTGGTGGTGGTCGAATCCGCGCCCCACGCACCGCCGCCCGACGTCGAATTGTTGATCCGCGAGAAGCCGACTGCGAGGCCCACCGGGCCCATTGCATACTGCACCGCCGTCGACCACGTCGAGCCACGGTTCGTGCTGCCCGCGACACCGCCCAGCGAATACGAGCCGCTCGCCGTCAGACCATAGAACTTCGGCGACGTGTACTCCAGCGTGTTGTTCGCACGGTAAATCGTGTCGAGGCCGTCGATATCGCCCGGGTGCGCGCCGTAGTATCCGGTGATCCAGGTGGTCGGGCTGTAAGGAGAGAGCAACTGGTAGTACGACGCGTATTGGCGACCCGCCGTGAAGGTACCGTACACCGGGTTGGTCAAGCCGACCCACGCCTGGCGGCCGAACATCGCATTGGTGTATTGCTGGCCGCCCGTCGCCGAATTGAAACCGGATTCGAGCTGGAAGATCGCCTTCGTGCCGCCGCCCAGGTCCTCGCCGCCCTTCAGGCCGAAGCGGCTGCCGGCCCATACGCCAGGCGTCATCTTGACGGCCGATTTGCCGCCACTGGTCGAGCCGAGGGTCGATTGATTGTTGGTATACGACAGGCCGTTATCGACAATACCGTACAAGGTCACGCTGCTTTGAGCAAAAGCCGGCATGGCGGCTGCGATCGCCGCGCCGAACAGCACGGCGTCGACACGTCTGATACTTTTTTTCATGCTCCAGATCTCCAATTGCTACATCTCTTGTTGAAATACTTTTTTGCTAGTACCTGGGCGACGGGCATTCACGCAGCAGCACTATTGCCCCTCGTTTTGCAGCCGCCGTTTCACCGTCAGGGCCAACGGCACGGTGAAGAAGATGTGCGACATGAATCCGCCGATGATCACAGCGGGGTCGTAATAGTTCGGGTGGTTGTCGGAGGCGATCATGATCGCCACATGCATGGCGATCCACGCCAGCACCGCGTAGAACAACGCCACCAGCGTCGCTTCATATCCGCGTCGGGAGAAGTACGGCCAGATCGCTGCAAACAGCACGCCCCAGGCGCTCGCGAACACGAAGTGGATCGCCGTGCCCACCACATATGCCCAGATCCCGAGCGACGCCTGCACCTCTTTGCCGAACACGAGGCCGGTCGCGTTACGGGGAATGCCCGCGAGCGGCATCATGTGTTGCGCGGCCACCCACACGAGCGCCTCATAAATCCAGATGACCACCGCGCCGATCAATCCGCCGGTCACGCCGGCGCGAATCATCGCCGCGCGGTTCGGCCATGTTGGTTGCGATGCAGCCGCACCGCCCGCGAGTTCCGTTCCGCTCACGCTGAAATTGCCGCCCATGTCTCTCTCCTTGTAACGCGTCTCACATCAGTGATGTCATACGGGCAGCAGCGCGCGAGGTCTCGCGCGGCGCTGCCGCTCTTTCTCGTATCGAATTGAAAACCGCTGCAGAGACGGCGCAGGTCACGTGCGCTTACTCGGCTTCGGACTCGGGCAACCCGACATGTTTCATCGCGGCAAGACGCTGTGGTTCATGCACACACGGGACCTCCCGATGCCACCCATGATCCTTGCCATATCGTCGTCTTCCGTCGCTTGCTGCTGCGCGAGAGCCGCTTGCCGATCGGATACGCGGTCGTTTCCGGCGAGGTGGCCTTCGCAACCCTCTTGGGATACGAAGATAAGAATCGCGCAGGCTCTCAGAAAGTGCGGGTAAACCTCATGCGAGACGGGAAATACAGTTCAAAGCGGCTTGGGTTACCGCTTTATGGCATTCGCAGCACTGCTGCAACCCGCTCGGCGTATGGCTTTGTCGGTATCCCGAGCAGGCACATCGGGCTTTAGCGGGCACTCTCGCTCGACCGTTCTCGATAAACAAAACAGATGACCCTGAAACGAAGACGCAAGCCTCTCGAGAAGCGTGGTGTACCGCTGCGCGCATGGCTATACTGACGGCGTCCAACGAGTCGATATCCATGAACGAGACCACCCAACAGGCGATTGTCCAGACCTTACGCGAGAAGATTCTGGCGGGCGAACTGTCGCCCGGCCAGCGGCTCGTGGAAGCGCAGCTCGCGCAATGGCTCGGCGTTTCGCGCACGCCGCTGCGCTATGCGCTGAGCGTGTTGTCCTCGGAGGGTCTGCTGGACCGTTCCGGCGGGCGCGGTTATGTCGTGCGCCGCTTCAGCGTCAGAGACGTGCTCAACGGCATCGACGTGCGCGGCGTGCTCGAAGGACTGGCCGCGCGTTCAGTCGCGGAGAGCGGCGTGGGCCCGGCGCTGGCTGCATCGCTCGACGAGTGCCTGCGCGAAGGCGACGAGATCTTCAGCAAGGGCCATCTGAACCAGGGCGACGACGTGCGCTACGCCGCCATGAACGGGCGCTTTCATGCGCTCATCATCGAGGCTGCGCAAAACACGGCCGTGAGCGCGGCGTTGAGCCTGAACGACAAGATCCCGTTCGTCTCGCCCGCCACGGTCGCCTTCGACGAATCCGCCAGGGAGCGCCAGTTCTTGATGCTCATGTACGCGCATCGCCAGCATCATGCGATTACGGATGCACTGAACAAGGGCGAAGGCGCGCGTGTGGAAGCGTTGATGAAGGAACACACGCACATCTCGAAGGAAAGCCTGAATCTGTCGCTGCCCACGCTGCATCTGATCGCGGGCGCGGCATGACGAGCACCGCTACTTCCTCCGTCAGCAACGCGGCGCCGGCGAGGACGGCGTCATCCGCAAGCGGCAAGGAATTGCTCAACCTCGCGCAGTTGCGCGCGTTTCGACTCGTCGCCGACATGGGCAGCGCGACGCGCGCCGCCGCCGCGCTGTTTCGCGCGCAGTCGGCCGTCACGCGTTCCGTGCAGGAACTGGAGTCCGCACTCGGCGAGCCGCTGTTCGATCGCGGCCCTTCCGGCATGCTGCCGACCGCTGTGGGACGTGCCGTGTTGCAGCGCTGCGAACGGATTTTCGCGGAACTGGAAGAGCTCGCGCAATGGTGCGGCGCGCGGCAGGCGCGTCGCCGGCCCGCGGCGGAAGGCGCACTGCCGGCGTATCTGCTCAACACGCGGCGATTGCAACTGTTCGTGGCGCTCGCGCGGCACCGGCATATGCCGAGTGCCGCGAAGACCTTCGGCATCAGTCAGCCCGCCGTGAGCACCGCGATTCGCGTGCTGGAAAGCGGCTCGGGCCTGAGTCTGTTTCATCGAAGCCCGCGCGGCATTCTGCTCACCACCGAAGGCGAAACGTTCCTGCTGCACGTACGTCGCGCATTGAACGAACTACGGCACGTACCCGACGACATCGCCGCATTGCACGGCAAGATTCAGGGCTCGGTGACGGTCGGCGCGCTACCGCTCGGCCGCACGCTGCTCCTGCCCAAAGCGATCGCGCGCATGACCTCGCAAAATCCGGGCGTGCGGGTCGTCACCGACGAAAGCAACTACGAGGCGCTCGTCGCGGGGCTGCGTGCCGGCGACATCGATTTCATTCTCGGCGCGCTGCGCGACAACGACGCCAGCAGCGGCCTAAAGAACGAGCGCTTGATGTCGGAAGACATGGTGGTGCTGGTGCGCCGCGATCATCCGCTCGCGCAGGCGCGCAACCTGACCATCATGGACTTGCGCGACGCGCAGTGGATCGTGCCGCGCAGCCATGCGCCGGCGCGCGCGCTGTTCGAAGCGCAATTCAGGCGCATGAAAGTGAAGCCGCCCATGCCCACGGTCGAAACCGCGGACCTCGCGGTGATTCGCGGCCTGCTGTTCGGCACGGACATGGCGGCCGCGCTATCGGCGCAGCAGTTGCATCACGAGGTGCAGTCCGGGCAGCTGGTGGTGCTCGACGTGCAGTTGCACAACACCCGCCGTGAGATCGGCCTGACGGTGCGCGCAACGGGCACGCCCTCGCCTGCCGCGCGCGCGTTGATCGACGCGATTCGCCTCTCGGTGGTCGATGTGACGCGTACGATCAACATCGCCGCGAACTAGTCGCGGTGGACGCGTGTGGCCGGAGAAACGCTATTCCGGCAGTCCGTCGAAGAAGGCACGCCAGTCGAATGGCGTGGCTAACGAGCCGTAGTCGATGCCGCCTTCCTGCATTGCATCCGCGATGTTGTCCTGCAAACGCGCACACGCGTCGCTCATGAACGGCACGATGCCGGCCTCTTCCAGCGTCTGCGAGACTTCGCGCATTTCCGCCGCGCGTCGCCGCCCATGCTCCGCGACGCGGCTGATCAGGTAGCCAGGCACGTCCGCGTCGTCGCGCATCTTCGTGAACGTTTCGGCCAGCGAGGCCAGTACGATCGACTCGGCGTCGTAGTGCCGTGCGGCGCGCAGACACTCCACCGTCAATGCTTCGATGCCTTTGATCATGACGCTGCGGCACATCTTCGCGGCCGACGCCACGCCGATCTTCTCCGACACGGCACGCGCGTTGAGGCCCAGCGGCGTGAGCAGAGCCGCGACCCGCGCGGCCTCGGCGCCGCCCAGCAGCATCGGCACCGCGAGACCATAAGGCGGCACGGGCGCCATGACGGCGGACTCCACGTACCGCGCACCGGCGTCTTCGATGCAAGCCTGCGCGTGCTGCTTGGTGTGCGGCGAAACCGAGTTGATGTCGAGGTAGATTTGATCCGGCGCGATGCAGCTTGCGACCGCTTGCGCCACTTCGAAGTCGGCTTGCGCGGTCACCGCGGAGACGATGATCTGCGCATGCTCGATGGCACTTGCCAGCGTATCGCCGACCCGAACGCGCGCGGCCTGCGCCTTCTCACGCAGCGCGTCGCGCCGCAGGTCGAACATCGATACCTGTACGCCTTTCGCAGCCAGCGCCGAACCGAGTATTCCGCCGGCCTCACCGAAGCCGACGAATGCAATGCGAGAAAGATCGTTCATGGGCGCGCTTCCTGCGCCGATACATCGCGCGAACTCGTTGCAACGCACCCGACCTTCGCGCGATATGCATTGTGTTTGCGCGCAGCGATTGGGCTTCCTGCCCGCCGCAAGAAACCGGTGCGTTGCGTGCTCATCACCAGCATTGCCTTGTCCGCCATTTCCACCTCGCCAATGTTCGCCATGTGAAAATGATCATTGTAGGATCCGATAGCGCGAAGGGAAGCACCTAAAAGTGCGCACATTGCCATCCAATCTGTTTATCGGCGCCGAAAAGCCGCGTCGCGAGCCCGATTTCCTCATCAACCTGCGAAGAACCGTGCGAGTTTCAACGTCGTAACAGCGGCGCTCCCGCTTGCGACATGAGCATATGAAATCAACGCGATATATAAAGCGTGGCCGTGACACAGTCGGCGCCAATTGCCCGACAATAGGGGCCGCGACGATCTGGCCGAGGCCGTCGCCCATCACATCGCCCAGAGACCACGCAATGAATAAACGCCACTTCCTGACCAGCGCCGCGCTACTGAGCGCGGCGGCTGCGCCTGCATTCGGGAGCCAGCGCGTCCGGAAAGAAGCCTGTGCGGCATCGCCCGTCGTTCTGACGATCACCGGCGCGATCAAGCGGCACAATCGCGGCGCGGTCGATCCCGCATTCGACCAGTTGCTCGCCAAGCATCAGGTGAAGTTCTCCGAAGCGTATGGCGTCGATTTCGCTACGCTCGCCGGCATGCCGGCCATGACGATCAAGCCCACCACCGAATACGATTCCCGTCGGCACACCTTGAGCGGCCCGCTGCTCATCCAGGTGCTCGAACACGTCGGCGCACCCAGCGCGGGCAGCACGCAAATCGTCATGCATGCGGTGGACGGCTACGCGGTCGCGACGACGCTCGACAAAGTGCGCGCCTACAAATTCATCGTGGCGACACAAATGGACGGCAAGCCACTGCCGCTCGGCGGCGTCGGTCCGCTGTGGGCCACCTACGACGCGGATAACATCCCCGAGTTGTCGAGCAAGCCGCTCAAAGACCGCTTCGAGCTGTCACCTTGGGGCCTGTATCACCTGCAGGTGACTGAGGCTTAAGGGTTAAGGGCACGTCGACGCAATCGCCCCGCAAGCGCACCACGCGAGTCAACTGAGCGTGCGCCCCGCCGCGCCAAACCGTTCGACGCACGCCTGCCGCACCCGCTCGACCGGCATCGACCAATCCTCATCCGGCGCGCGGCGGAACAGGCGCAGCGTGTGCGGATACCACGGCGAATCGCTGCGATCGTGCAGCCAGCGCCAATCGATATCTATTTCCGGCAGCATCACCCAGCACGGCTTACCGAGCGATGCGGTCAGATGCGCGATGGACGTGTCCACGCAAATCACCAGATCGAGTTGCGCGATGATCGCGGCGCTGTCCGCGAAATCCGTCACGCGCGAGCCGAGGTCGAACAGCGGTTGATCGGCTGGCGGATGGCGCGCCTCGTCCTCGCCGCGCCCTTTTTGCAGACTCACGAAGCTCAGTCCGGGCACGCTCCAGAGCGGCGCCAACATGGCGAGCGAAGGTATCGACCGGTTCGCGTCGTTATGATGATTCGCGTTGCCCTTCCACACGAGGCCAATCTTGCGACCCGGCGGCAGCGCGTCCAACACCGGACGCCACCGCTCGACCAACTCCGGCTCGGTCGCTAGACGCACGGCGCGCGGAATCGTGTCCATGCTAGTGCGCAGATGCAGCGGCGCGCTCAGCAGGCTCGCCCAGCAGTCGTAGTCAGACGACTGGGCGCGCGCGGTGTCGTGATCGAGCACGGCGTCGACACCGTCGACGCATGCCATCAGCCGGTGCAGCGACGGTGCGCACGCAAAAGCGATATGCGAGGCGCCCTGCGCTTTCAGCAAGGCGAAATAGCGGCTGAACTGGATCATGTCGCCGAGGCCGTCTTCCTGCCACACCAGCAGGGACTTGTCGGCGAGCGTGCCGCCTTGCCACTGCGGGCAACCCAACATCGACGTGGTCTTGTGATGGACGAAACCGGGCTGCTCGTAGCGGCACTCGTACAGACGCCAGCCCTCTTCGAAGCGTCCCATGCCGAGCAGCAGTACAGCCAGGCCGAATTTCGCGTCGCCGTAATCGGCACGTAAAGCGAGCGCCCGGCGATACGCGGTTTCTGCCTCGGGCAGTTGCATGAGTTGCGCCCGCGCCGCGCCGAGGTTGTAATGCGCCTCCGCCATCTCGGGACACACGCTCAATGCCCGCTCGAAAGCGTCGACGGCCGCCGGTAGACGGTCGAGCCGGCGGAGCACGCACCCCAGGTTGTTGTGCGCATGCACGAGATCGGGCCGCAGGCGAATCGCTTCACGGTAAGCCGATTCGGCCTCGAACAAATGCTCGAGTTTGCACAACGCCACGCCGAGGTTGTAGTGCGCTTCGGCGTAGTCAGGGCGTCGCGCGATGGCTTCGCGATAAGCCGCTTCGGCTTCGGGTAAACGTTCGAGATCGGCGAGCACGGTGCCGAGATTCAGGAGAGCTTCCGCGTAATCTGGACGAATGGCGAGGGCAAGGCGAAAAGCCAGTTTGGCTTCGGTGAGACGGAACATCGCCTTCAGCACGCCACCGAGATTGTTGAGCGCCTCCGGATACTGCGGCCGGATGGTCAGCGCCTCGCGGTAGGCGGCGTCCGCTTCGACGAGACGGCCGAGTTCCATCAGCACGTTGCCCAGATTGTTATGGGCTTCGGCATGAGCCGGCAGTCCCGGCAGCGCCTGGCGGAACGCCGCTTCCGCTTCTGGCAGGCGGCGCAGTTCGTGCAGCACGATGCCGCGGTTATAGTGGGCTTCGGCGTAGTCGGGGCGAATCGCCAGCGCCTCGCGATACGACGCCTCCGCCTCCTCCTTGTAGCCGAGCCCGTAGAGCACGGCGCCGAGATGATTGCGGGCGTCGGCGTGGCCGGGCCGCAGCACGACCAGTTGCCGGTAGATTGCCTTGGCCGCCGACAGACGGCCGAGCGACTTGAGCAGCATGCCGAGACTGCCGTACACCTCGGCATAGGCGGGTTTGATTTGCAGGCAGCGGCGCCAATGGCTTTCCGCATCAGCGGGCCGCTGCAAAGCAAACGAGCAGGCCCCGGCGATATTCAACGCGTCGGCGAGGGCGTCATCCGGCATCGCATCGCCGTCGACGAGCGGCGTCACCATCGACAAAGCCTCGGTGAATTGTCCGGCCGAGAACAACGAGACGGCCTGCTGGTTGATATCGTCGATCGAGGATGCGAGCTGCGTGTGGTTCATGAGTCGTGGTAACTGGGGTCGGCGATGATCCGGCCGGGTCGATCGCATGTGCCGCGCCTAACCGGCGCTTCAGCAGCCGGATCTGGCGTGCCGAAGCCTCGGTGCGGCCGGGAAAGCGGAACATGTACCACGCAGCTTACGTGAATCGACGCCCCTGTAACGCGGCGAAATGAGCGGATTTCGGCCTTCTAATCTCACGCTATAACCGGCATTACGCGAGAAAAGACGGCGCGGCAATGTTAGAATCGCCCGCGTCCTTATGCCCACCATCATGATTCCACGCTCTCGCAACCGCATGACCGCATGGCTTGGCCTGTTCGCCATGTGGCTCGTCGTGTTCGCGCCGGTCGTGAGTCAGATGCTGGTGTCGAACAGCGCGCACGAGCCCTTCGCCGCGCTCTGTTCGGCGCTGCAGCCGCGCGATTTCAGCGTGGCAGGCGTGGTAAGCACGGCGAGCGTGACGACCCAGACCGCCCCCGCACCGGTCCATCTGAGCCATGACGACGCATTCGGCGCGTGCGGCTACTGTCATCTGCTCCAGCACCACGTCGCCATGCCGACGGTCGCCGCGGCCGAGCCGCCCGCCGCCCTCGCGCTTGCCGGCACCGCGCCGCCCACGCTATCCACCCGCTTCACGCCGCTCGGCGCCTTTCCGTCCGGCCGTCCTAGAGCTCCGCCCGTCGTTTCCTGATCGCCATCGGTCCTGATCGCGCATTCGTCGCACCCGTCGAGGGGGCGCGCGATCGCCTGTTCATGCATCAAGGAAACGTTCATGCTCAACTTCGCCCTGCGAAGGCTGCCCTTTTGCGCCCGCCGTGGCGCACGCGGCTTCTCGCGTCAACCGCTATCCCGGCCGTTTTTGTCCGGCTATCTGCCAGCCATCGTTCCGGCGTTCGTGCCGGCTTTCGTCGCCTCGCACGCTCATGCGCAGAGCGCGAGCGCCGAGGCCGCGCTGCCCGCCATCAGCGTCAGCGCGAATGCGAGCGCCGCACCCCGCGCCGTCGATCCCAACCTGCCGGCTTCAGTCGAGACCGTCACCCGCGAGCAGTTCGACAACTGGACCGTCGTCAACACCGAAGACGTCCTGAAGTACATGCCGAACCTCGCCGTGCGCAAGCGCTTTATCGGCGATCTGAATTCGATCATCGCCGTGCGCGGCACCAGCAACACGCAAAGCGCGCGAGGTCTCGTCTACGCGGATGGTCTGTTGCTCAGCAATCTGCTCGGCAACAGCTATTCGTTTCCGCCGCGCTGGTCGATGGTGTTTCCCGACGAGATCCAACAAGTGGATGTGATCTATGGGCCATTTTCCGCGCTCTATCCGGGCAATTCGCTCGGCGCGACCGTGCTCATCAGCACACGCATGCCGAAACAGTTCGAAGCGACCGCCGACGTCAAGGGCTTCACCCAGCACTTCAGCCTGTTCGGCGTGAATCAGAATTTCAACGGCAGCGAAGCCAGCGCGACGCTCGGTGACCGCATCGGCAAATTTTCGTTTCTGCTCGGCGTGAATCATCTGGAAAACACCAGCCAGCCGCTGCAATTCGCCACGCTCGCCAAGTCCAGCACACCCGCCAAAGCCGGCGACACGCCGGTCACCGGCGCCTACTTCTACAACAACCAGACCAACACCCCGACGGCGGTACTCGGCGTGAACGGCGAAGGCATCGAACACACGGTGCAGGACCAGTTCAAGCTGAAGATGCAGTACGACTTCACGCCGACATTGCAGGCCGGCTTCACGCTCGGATACTGGCATCAGACTTACAACAGCCAGACCTCGAGCTTTCTGCGCGAGGCGAACGGCAATCCGGTCTACGGCGGCAAGGTGGCGATCGACGGTTACGAATACACCATTCCCGCCGCCGCATTCGCGCCGAGCCTGGGCCATAGCGAGAACTGGCTCTATGGCCTGTCGCTGAAAACGCGCAATGCCACCGGCTGGAATGGCGAAGCGATCGCTTCATACTACGACGTCGGCAATAGCGTGGCGCGCACCGCGAATTCCGGCGCGCCGGGCAACGGTCCAGGCACGGTGATTTTCGGCGACGGCGCCGGCTGGAAAACGCTCGATCTGCGCAGCACCTATACGCCCGCGACGCAACAGGCGGGGCTCACGAATCATGCGCTCAGCTTCGGCTATCACTACGACAACTACTTCCTCGACAACGAGAGTTACAACACGCTGAACTGGCGCGACGGCGCGGCGACGTCGTTCGCCAATGCGTTTGCCGGCAAGACGCAGACCCAGGCGCTCTACGCGCAGGACGCATGGCGCTTTCTACCGCGCTGGAAGCTCGTCTACGGCGTGCGCTACGAAGACTGGCAGGCGTATGGCGGCTCGCAGTCGCTGGGCGGCACGACCCTGCCGTACAGCGACGCGAGCCAGCAGCACTTCTCGCCGAAAGCCTCCTTGTCGTTCGACGTCACCGAGGATCTGATCGTGCGCGCGTCCATCGGCCGCGCCTATCGCTTTCCGACGGTCAGCGAGTTGTTTCAAGGGCAGATCAACGGCTCCACGATCGTCAACAACAATCCGAACCTGAAGCCCGAAGACGATCTCTCGAAGGAACTGACCGCCGAATGGGCGCACTGGAACGGCGTGTTCCGCTTCTCGCTGTTTCAGGACGACGTGAAGAACACGATCTTCAGCCAGACCGATACGACCGTGATTCCCAACGTGACGAACTTCCAGAACATCGGCAAGGTCCGCTCGCGCGGCGTGGAAACGAGCTACTCGGGAGAGGACGTGCTGGTGCGCGGCCTGGACCTGCTGGCGAGCGTGGCCTACACGCAGTCGAAGATCATCGCCAACGCGCAGAACCCGGCCACGGTCGGCAAATACTTCTACCGGATTCCGCTGTGGCGCGCGGATCTCGCCGCGACGTATCACTTCGACGAACGCGCGGCCCTCACGCTTGCCGCGCGCTATTCGGGCCGTCAGTACAACACGCTCACCAACACCGACACGAATCCGGATGTGTTCGGCGGCACGAGTTCGTACACGGTGGCCGACGCGAAATTCACCTACAAGCCGACCAGGCTAAGTGAAGTCGGCATCGGCGTCGACAACCTGTTCGATGCCCGCTACTTCGTCTACCACCCATATCCCGGCCGCACGTTCTACGTGGAAGCGAAGCTGCGCATGTGAGCGCGCTGAACGCGCCGCAGTCGAGTGCGCAGCCACGCTGCTCGAACCGATCGATTCATTTTTTGCTTCAGGAGGATTTTCATGTCCACCACCGCTCCCACCGACGCTCGGAGAATCACACCAGCGACCACCGCGGTCCATCCGGGCTACCGGACGCTCTGGCGCTGGCATTTTTATGCGGGCCTCTTCGTGATGCCGTTTCTGGTCGTGCTGGCGATCACCGGCACGCTGTATTGCTTCCAGCCGCAAATCGAGCCGCTGCTTTATCCGCAGCGCCTGATCGTCGCACCGCAAGCCGTACCGAGGCTGCCCGAAGACGCGCTGCTGGCGAGAGCGCGTGCGGCCATGCCGCCGGATGCTGTCGCAGTGACCGCGGTCGTCGCGAGCGCGCCGGAGCGCAGTGCCGAATTCATCTTCCGTCTCGCGGACGGCGATAAGCAGAGCGTCTATGTGAATCCCTACACCGGCGCGGTGCTGGGCACGCTGAGCGTCGAGCGGCGCTTCATGCAGGTGGACCGGATGCTTCATCGCAAGCTGCTGCTCGGCAAACCCGGCGAGTTGCTGATGGAACTCGCCGCGTGCTGGACGCTCGTGATGATCGGCACCGGCGTCGCGTTGTGGTGGCCGCGCGAGAAAACCACCGCACGTGCGGCACTGTTGCCGCGCTTCACGCTGAAG
This sequence comes from Paraburkholderia sp. BL9I2N2, assembly GCF_004339745.1. GTDB lineage: Bacteria > Pseudomonadota > Gammaproteobacteria > Burkholderiales > Burkholderiaceae > Paraburkholderia. Next base: position 784,296 of record NZ_SMGP01000002.1, read on the forward strand.
GGGCGCGCGCTGTGGAAGAACGTCCACGCCGTGTTGGGCATCTGGCTCGCGCTCGGTGCGCTCGCGTTCGTATTGACGGGACTGCCGTGGACGGGTTCATGGGGCAAGCAGTTCAAGGCGCTCGCGACCGCCGCGAATCTCGGCGCGCCGCCGGGTTCGTGGGGCGGTTTGCCGTTGCAATCCGCCATGCCTGGAAAGAGCGGCAAGCAGCCCTCCGCGGCGGACACGCGCGCAGCGGATACGGCGCAAGATGAGCACGCCGAACACAATGGCCACGGCACCCCAGCGGCCAACACGGACTCGATGCCCGGCATGGTCATGGACGACCTGCCTCTGCCGCTCACGCCTTGGGCCGTCGGCAACACACGCGTGCCAAACTCCGACGCCAACACCAACTTCGGCTCCGATGAGGCAACCGCGATACACCCGCTGCCGCTCGGCCGCGTCGTCGCACTGGCGGCCTCGCTCGGCGTGACGGACGGCTACAACATCGTGCTGCCTGCTTCCTCGACCGGCGTCTACACCGTCTCGTACTTCCCGGACGATCCCAAAGACGAACGCACGCTGTACATCGAGCAATACAGCGGCGCAATCCTGAAGGACATCCGCTATGCCGATTACGGCGCGGTGTCGAAGGCCGTGTCGTACGGCACGTCGCTGCATATGGGCCGCTATTTCGGCGTCGCCAACCAGATTCTCTGCGCCGCGATTTCGTTAGGGCTGGCGGCGATGGCCGTCACCGGCTGTGTGATGTGGTGGAAGCGGCGGCCGCAACGCACGCTCGGCGCACCGTCGCGCGAACGTGCCGCGCCGCCGATGCGCGGCTGGAAAACCGGCCTCGTGCTGCTCGGCATCGTGTTCCCGTTGATGGGCGCCACGCTGCTCGCGGTGTGGCTCGCCGACCGCGCGATTTTCGGCCGTGGTTCGCGCCGCGCCGGTGTCGTCCAGACGGAGGCTGCGCAACAGTGAGCCGGCCCGTGTTTCCGCGGAAACGGACTTTGGCTTGCACAAACACGTTGCAGGCTTTGAACGTTTACGCTACATTTTGCTCGATTATGATCGTTTCATAAACCGAGCAAGGTGAAGACATGCAACGAACGCGACAGGAAGCCATCGACGGGCTGCTGCCCGAGCAGCGCGAACAGCTGATTCTGGAGCGGCTGCGGGCGCACGGGCGCGTGCTGGCGTCGGCACTCGCGGCGGAACTCCAGACTTCGGAGCACACGGTGCGACGCCATCTGCGTGATCTCGCCGATCAGGGCCATTGCAAGCGCGTCTATGGCGGCGCCCTGCTGATCTCGCCGGCCGACAAACCCGCGTCGGTGCGCATGGGCGAAGCTGTGGATCGCAAGGCCTGCCTCGCCGCCGCCGCGGTGTCGATCGTCCGCTCGAAGCAGATCATCCTGCTGGATGCGGGTTCGACGAACGTCGCGATTGCCGACGCGCTGCCCGACAACGCGGACCTGACCGTCGTGACGAATTCACCCGAGGCCGCCGCTCGTCTGCTGAACCGGCCGGGATTCGAGGTGATTCTCGTCGGCGGACGGATCGCGCGCGGCGCGGCGGGCTCGCTCGGCGCAACTGCCTTGCTGCAGATCCAGCAGATCCGCGCCGATCTCTGTTTCCTCGGCGCCTGCGCGCTCGATGCGGACGAAGGTGTCGCCGCCTTCGACGCCGAAGATGCCGAACTCAAACGGGCGATGCTCAAGGCAAGCGGCCAGATCGCCATCGCCATGACTTCGGAAAAGCTGATGACGGCGGCGCCGTTCTCGGTGGCGCCCGCTTCCGCCGTAGACTACCTGTTCGTCGAAGCCGACGTGAGCGCCGCGCGCCTCGCCAGCCTCGAAGCGGTCTGCGACAACGTGATGGTGGCCCGCTCATGACATCGTCCGCTGCTGCCCCTATCAAGCCCGTCAAGGAACGCATCGCGACCTTGGGCGTGTTTCTCGCCAACGGCTTCGGCATCGGCGCGTGGGCCGTCGAAGTCCCGCGCATCAAGGAAAGCCTGGCGCTGGGCGATGCCTCGCTCGGGATCGCGCTGTTCGCCTTCGCGCTCGGCGCCATTGTCGCGATGCCGCTGGCGGGACAACTGGCGCCGCGCTTCGGCAGTGGCCGCGCCACCGCGCTGCTCGGCGCGGCATTCGTCATCGCGCTGCCGCTACCCGCCCTGGCACCGGGCATGGCGGCGCTGTGCGTCGTGCTGTTTCTGCTCGGCGCGGCGAACGGCGCGCTCGACGTCTCCATGAACGGTCACGCCAGCACGATCGAAACGCAGTGGCACGCGCCGATCATGTCGTCGTTTCATGCGGCCTGGAGCGCGGGCGGCCTGCTCGGCGCCGCCACGGGCGCAATGCTGCAGAAAGGCGGTGCCGGCGTGATCGGCGGCCTGTTGATACCGGACCTGTTCATCGCTGTCCTGGTCGTCGCCGCCGCGGTGCTCGCGTTGCGTGATCTGGGTCCGAGAGCTGCTGCCGCGTCGAGCGGCCTGGCGTGGCCTTCGTCAGCCGTGATGAAGCTCGCGATGCTCGCGTTCCTTTGCATGCTGGTGGAAGGCGCGGTCGCCGACTGGAGCGCCGTGTATCTGCGCTCGGCATTGAACCGCGAGGCCAGCGTCGCCGCGATCGGCTACTCCGCGTTCGCCTTCTCGATGGCGGCGTGCCGCATCGTCGGCGATGTGTCCGTGCGCCGTTTCGGCTCGAGCAAGGTCGTTGCGCTGGGCGGTCTGATCGCGGTGGCCGGGCTTTCGCTCGTGCTGAGCTGGCCGACAGTCTTCACCGCTTGCGTGGGCTTCGCGATGGTTGGTGTCGGCCTCGCGAATATCGTTCCGGTGATTTTCAGCGCGGCGGGCCGCTCGACGCTCACGCCGGCGACCGGCGTGTCGATGGCCGCCACCTTCGGTTATGCGGGCTTCCTGGTCGGGCCGCCGTTGATCGGCCTCGGCGCGGGCCTGCTCGGCCTGCGCCTCGCCTTGTGCGTGCTCGTCATGGCGACGTTGGTCGTCTGCCTGGTCGGCGGCAAGGCGGTGCGCAGCGCACGGCTTGCTTAGAACACGCCTAGAACAGGCCCGGAATCACGCGGTAACGCACGCGGGCCTTGTAGGTACGATAGCCTTCGTCCGCCGAGAGAAGCTGCTCCTCGCGCACGATGCGCCCGACCTGCAACGCGAACTGACAACCGTACACCAGCAGGTTTTGCAGACCGAAGTTCACCAGCAGAAAACCGATGTCGGTGATGAAGTAACCGAGGTACATCGGATGCCGAACGAAGCGATAGGCGCCACGCGATACGACGCCGCGATTGGCCGGCAAGATGCCGAACGAGCGGCGCAGCGAGGCCTTGGCGAACAGCTGCCAGCAAATCCCCAAAAGTTGCAGCGCTGCGCCGATGGTCTCCGGCACGAGCTGCGCGCCGGGCGCGAGACGCACGGCGAGAAAGTAGTACGTACCGCCCATCGAGCAAATGAAGGCGAACGGCCGCCAGTCGCGTTTCATCGGCACCCGCGTGAAGAGCGACAAGCCCACCGTGAAGCAAGCGGCGACCACCAGCAATAACAGCGTGATCCGCGACGGCGCCGCGCGCCATTGCGTGATCGCAGCGTAGGCAAACAGACTCAGCATGAGCGCGGCGCCCGCGCGCGCAACCACCTCCACCAGCGCGTGGCGCAGGCCGGCCGCGCTGCCCGAATCGGCGGACATGGTGCTCGATGCCGAAGCGCCTTGCGCGCTGACGGCGAGTGGCAGGTCTTGCAAAGGTGTCGTCGGGGTCATGGCGCGCTCACTTGGAAATACGAAGGATTTGCGAAGCCAGTTGCGAAAAGCACGGCTTCAGATCGGCTGGCGTCGCGGCGTAGCAGTACACGCCGACGGGCTGTTTTGAGTTGTAGCAACGCGAGGGCGAATCGGCGGTGTTCGCCATGCACTTGAGCACGTCCTGGCCGATTTCGTTGTCCGGACCGGCGGGCTGCACCAGTTCGGGTCCGTAACCGAGCGTGAACACGTAGGTGCCTTCGGCGCGCGCCGCCGCGGCCATCGCTTCGAGCAGATTGCGCGACGCGCGGTTGACGTTCACATACGTGATGTCGCCGTTCGGCACGGCGCGCGGCGCGGTCACGGGCCAGATCGGGAAGACCTGTTCGTTCTTGTCGTGCGCGTTGTACCAGTTCGGCATGGCCGTCACGAGCTTGGTCACGTTGCTCTGGTAGCACGGCGAACCGAGCTGCTGGCTGAGCGAATTCATGTTGTACAGCCCGGACATCGTGCCCGCGCTGTCCGGGCTCGCGATCGTGCCGGCGGTATTGTTGCAACCGCTCTGATTGGTCGTGAAGAAAGAGGAGAAACTGTTCGGCGCGCCGTCCGAGAAGAACACGATCACCCGCAAGCTGGACGGCTGCGTGATCACCGTATTCAACTGGTTGCGCGCGTTCCAGATCGCTTCGGCCGAATTGGTGCTGCCATTGAACGAGTATTTTTTGATGTCGGCGGTCATCGTCGCGCGATCGAAACCGCGCGTATTGCCTTTGAACGGCACGTCGACCACGGTGCCGTAAGCGAAGTGCATCAGCGCCACACGGTCGTTGGTCACATCGAAATTATTGAGGAAGGCCACCGCATTCGAGCGCACCGCGGCCGGCACGCCGGAAGTGTTCAGCGAGCCCGTGGTATCGATCACGAACGCCATATCCAACGTCTTGCGAATCGCCTGCGAGGACGAACTCACGTTCAGCACCTTGAATCCAAGTACCTTCGTGAAGCTGACCGGCACGCTCGCCTGCGCGGTCATGCCGATCGTCACCGTGCCGCCGGTGTTGAACACGATCGAGGGTGTGCCCGCCGTCACGCTGGAGCCGAGAAAACCCGCCGGATAGTTCGCCGCGAAAAAGGCCGTCGCCGCCTGCTGTGCGTTATTGGTCTGCTCCGTCTGGTTGCTGCCGCGCGTGACCGCCTCGCCGGCCGCGATCACCGCGCCGTCGGTGGCGGCATCCAGACGTGCCTTGATCATGTAGCCGAAACCGGAATCCACCGCGAGACCGAGGATGCCTAGCAACGCGATCAGCGACACCGCCACGATGATGCTGACCGATCCCCTCTGCCGTCTTCTGAACGCCGCTGTTGTTTTCATTACTACCCCCGGTCCTGCGTTTTTTTTATTTGGCTCGGCTGTTCGCCGGGTCAGAACACCGTCATTGCGTAGAGATTCGGCGAGAGCGCAGGTGTCGTGAAGCCGCCGCCGAGATCCAGCGAACCGATCAGTGGCGTCTGCAGATAGAACGCCTCGACCACGTAAGCGATCTGGCCGTCGGAGAGCTTGCCTTGCAGCAGGTTTACCACCGGCGACGTCTTCCCCGCGGCTGGAATGCCACTGCAACTGCCGGTGCCGTCCGTCGCCCAGCGCGTGCCGGCGTTGCCGCAATTCCATAACTGGCTCGCCGGATAGTAATTGCCGCCGTTCCAGCGATACTGCGCGACCACCACGCCCGTGCAATTGTTGCCGCTGCTGTCGCAGTTGTTGTTACCCATGATCTCGGTGATGTAGATCATGCCGTTGGCGTTCATGTTCAGCGGCGGCGTGGTCGATGTGAGCGAGGACATGATGGTCTGCATCGGAAACGTGAGCGACGCGCGCGAAGACAGGCTCGCGCCTTCGCGGCTCACGTTGATCAGAATCATCTGTGCCTGGACGTTGCGCGCAATGTCATACACCGGCAGCGCGAGCGCCACCAGCATCGGCAGCAACAACGCCATTTCCACGCTGACGATGCCTTTGGACGCGCGGCGGCTTCGCAAGGAACGTGTACGCATGTCAGAAGCCCTCGTTGCGCATCGTCGCCGCGACGCTGAAGCTGAAATTGCCGTTGGCGAAGAACGGCTTGACCAGCGGCGTGAGAAGCGGCCAGATGCAGTTGATCTGCAACACCACGATATCGCCGGGATTACCGAACATGCCGGTGCTGTAACTCGTCTGCGTGTTGTAGGTCTGGCTCGCGCCATTGATGGTGATCACGTAACTCGGCGAGACGAGTGAATAGAGACCCATCGAGCTGTCCTTGATCTCCTGCACGACGGCCAGGTAACGCTGCTGGTTGGTCGCGTTCGGGTCGAGGTTGGTTTGCCCCGTTACCGAATAACGCGCGCCTTCCCTCACCGCGTATTGCATGGTCAGATTGACCCACAGCGCGACGCCGAGATCCATGGCGATGCACAGCAGCAGAAACAGCAGCGGCGCGACCAACGCGAACTCGATCGTGGCGGCGCCGCGCTGCTTGCGCGCAGGTCCGCGCTTGCCCGCGCGCGCCACTGCGCTAAAGGTGGACTTCTGGCGAGCGGCTTTCATTTCGTCTCCTTGTCCAGCAGCGGCACCGGCTTGCCGCCGAGCCCCGTGCCGCGCTCGGCGTGCAGGCGCAGCGGCCAGCAGAATGCTTCCAGCAGCGAACGCGGTTGCGCGCCGTCGTCGAGACCGGTAGCCGGCCACTCCTCTCGGGCCGGCACCCACTGCGTGTCGAACAGGTGATCCCACAGCGGCAGCAGTTGCGTGAAGTTATGGTCGAAATGCTCAGTGCGGTTCGAATGATGCAGGCGGTGATATTGCGGATTGTTAACCCACGTGATGTAGCGGCCGAGGTCCACGCGCAGATTCAGATGCGCGAAATAATTGCCGAACATGAATACGATCGAAGTCAAACCGACAATCCACGGTTCGACCTTGAACAGCACGCCGACGAGCGGATAGAGCAGACAGCCCTTGATGAGCGATTCGATCCAGTGGTGCCGCCACGTGACCGTGACATTGAACTCGACCGCGCTATGGTGCAGCGAATGCAGCTTCCACAGCATGGGCCACGTGTGCTGCAGGCGGTGAAACGCGTATTCGAGCACGTCGATGGTCAACAGCACGATCACGAACGAGGCCAACGCGCCGAACCCGTGCGAATTCAGGACCACCATGCCGCCGCCGAGCGCATTCACGATCGCAATGCTCGCCGCCGCAGTCAACGGCCTCATCGCTTCCACCATCGCCAGATACACGCCCGCGTAGGCCACGTTGAAACGCTGCCCGGCGCGCGATTGCAGCATCACGGCAGGCCAGCGCCGTTCCAGCGCCGCGCCCGCGGCCATCACCACCAGCCCGAGCGCGTACGCGCGCAGCCAGATGCTTGCGTGATTCATCAGATCAGGAAACGGGCTGGATGCAAACATGTGATTCCCCAGTGAATGCCTGGCGTTCAACCACCCGAGATGCCGTTGATGGCCGGGAACAGCTGACGCATGACCTGGATCGCTGACGGACCGACCAGCACAGCCAGCAGCGTTGGGAAAATAAAAAACATCAGCGGAAACAGGAGTTTCAAAGCGATCTTCGCAGCCTGCTCTTCCGCGCGCAAGCGCCGTTTGGTGCGCAAGTTGTCGGTATAAACACGGAGCGAGTCGCCCACGCTGGTGCCAAAGCGGTCAGCCTGAATCAGCATCGCGGCGAGCGTGTCGATATCTTCCACGCCGGTGCGCAACGACAGGTTGCGCAAGGCCTTGTCGCGCCCCGAGCCGGCGCGCAGTTCCAGCAGCACCATGTCGAGCTCGTCTTTGAGCGCGTGGCTCCTCACGCCGATTTCCTGAGTGACGCGCATCATCGCCGCGTCGAGGCCGAGACCCGCTTCCACGCACACGGTCATCAGATCGAGCGCGTCGGGCAAATCTTCGAACAGCTTGCGCTGCCGGCTTTCGACGAGCCGCGTCATCACGAGGTTCGGCAGGTAGAAGCCGAGCGCCGACGCGGCCAGCACCGTCAGCAGCAGATAGATGCGCTGACCAGCTTCGAAGGCGTTGCCGAAACAGATCAGCGCGATGGCCGGCAGCGCGAGCGCCAGCACGGTCTTGGCGGCGAAATAGATCGCCGGCGCAGACGGTGTGCGGATGCCCGCATTCGCGAAGCGCAGACGCAGCGCCGATTTGTCCCAGTCCTCTTTCGGCAGCGACAGTTTGGCGACCCGCTCGGACATCTTCGTGACCGTCTCGACCCAGTTCTTCTGTGCGCCGGCGTCCCTTTCGCTGGCGACGTCGGGCTGCCCGAGTTCCTCGATGCGCCGTTGCACAGGATCGGGGCGCAGCAGTGACATCGCCTTCAGCGCCGCGCCGAACACGATCAGGAACATCACCCCCAGCAGCACGATCTGTTCTATTTTCATGATCTGCGGGCAGGGCCCGCGCTCCTCGTGTCGAAAGCAGTGGTCTAGATATGGATGCGCACGACTTTGCGCATCCACAGGATGCCGAACAGCATCATCGTTATCGCCACGCCGGCGAGTTGCACGCCGGCCGGGTCCGTCCAGAACACACTGATGTAGCCCGGATTGAGCACCGTCAGCAGCCCAAGAATGGCGAACGGCAACACGCCGAGCACCCAGGCCGACAGGCGTCCTTCCGCCGACAACACCCGCACCTTGCCGAGCAGCTTGAGCCGCTCGCGAATGATGCCGGCGATGGAACCCAGAATCTCCGCCAGATTGCCGCCCGCCTCACGCTGGATCAGCACGGCGATCACGAAGTAGCGCAGGTCCTCGACCGGCACGCGGCTCACCATGTTCAGGAGCGCGTCGTTCATCGAAACGCCGTAGTTGATCTCGTCGAACACCAGCGCGAATTCGCCGCCGAGCGGTTCGGGCAACTCCTCGCCGACCATGCCGAGCGCGGCGGGAAAGGAATGCCCGGCACGCAGTGCGCGAGCGATCAGATCGGCCGCATCGGGCAACTGCCGCTCGAGTTGCAGCACGCGTTTGGTGCGGTTGCGGCGCAGAATCGTGACCGGCAGCAGGCAGGCCACGACGGCGAGCACGCTCATGACCGGCACTGGCACGTGCAACACGAAACCGGCAAAAGCGCCCGCGAGTCCGCACAGCAACGTGTAAGTGATGAAGCGCGCCACCGACCACTTCAGCCCGGACTGCTGCAACTGCCGGTCGAGCGCATGCACACGCGGCATGCGCAGTAGCAGGTTCGTGACGAACGGCGACTCGCTCAGCATGCGCTGCTTGAGAATCGAGAGCTGTTGGCTGCTCACGTTGCCACCCGCGGAGAGCGCGCGAATGCGCTCGTCCATGCGTTTGACGTCCTTGCCGTGATGGCTGCTCCAGAACAGATAGACGGCCTCGATGGCGAGCACGACCGCGAGAAACGCGAGCACCGCAAAACCGATAAACGACGTGTTCATGTCCCTCTCCTCACACCCGTTGCGCGTTCATACTTCGAAACGCCGTGCCGGATCGAACATCTGGTCCGGCAGCACGATGCCGAAGCCCGCCAGCCGCTCGCAGAATTTCGGCCGCACGCCGCTCGCGCAAAAATAGCCTTTGATCATGCCGTTTTCGTCGACGCCGGTGCGCTTGAACGTGAAGATCTCCTGCATGTTGATGATGTCGCCTTCCATGCCGGTGATTTCCTGAATGCTCATCAGCTTGCGGCGCCCGTCGGTCAGACGCGAGGCCTGTACCACCACCGTGATCGCCGAAGCGATCTGCTGACGGATCGCCTTGATCGGCATCGGCAGACCCGCCATGCCGACCATGTTCTCTAGACGCGTGAGCGCGTCGCGCGGCGTGTTCGCGTGCAGCGTCGCCATCGAACCTTCGTGGCCGGTGTTCATGGCGTGCAGCATGTCGAGCGCTTCGGCGCCGCGCACTTCGCCGAGCACGATACGGTCGGGGCGCATTCGCAGCGCGTTGCGCACCAGCGAGCGCTGCGAGATTTCGCCCTTGCCTTCGATATTCGGCGGCCGCGTTTCGAGCCGCAGCACGTGCTGCTGGCGCATCTGCAATTCGGCCGCGTCTTCGATCGTCACGACCCGCTCGTCTTCCGGAATGAAGCCGGAGAGCAGGTTGAGCAGCGTGGTTTTGCCGCTGCCCGTGCCGCCGGAAATCAGCACGTTCAGCTTCGATTTGATCAGCGCTTCGAGCAGTTGCGCCATCGCGGGCGTGAAGCTCTGGTTGTTCACCATGTCGGTGACCGTGAGCGGATTCACCGCGAAGCGGCGAATCGACACCAGCGGGCCGTCGATCGCGGACGGCGGAATGATCGCGTTGACACGCGAGCCGTCAGGCAGGCGCGCGTCGACCATCGGCGTGGATTCGTCGATCCGGCGGCCCACGCGCGAAACGATGCGCTCGATGATCTTCATCAGATGCGCGTCGTCGTAGAAGGTCACGTCCGTATGTTCGAGGCGGCCGCGCCGTTCCACATACACGTGCTGCGACGTGTTGACCAGAATGTCGGAGATGGTCGGGTCGTTGAGCAGCGGTTCGAGCGGGCCGAGGCCGACCATTTCGTCGTGCACGTCCTGGGCAAGACGGCGGCGCTCGAGTTCGTTCATCGGGATCTTGTCTTCGTCGACGATCCGCTCCACCAGTTGCGCCAGTTCGCGCTTGATCTGCTCGGGCGACAGGCGTTGCAGCTTGTCGAGCTCCACCCGGTCGATAATCGCCTGATGAATGTTCATCTTGAGCTGCTGATACGCGCGCCGCGCCGCGAGGCTGTCGGCGGCCGCGCCGGCTGCCGCCGTCGCGGGACTGGCGCTGTCGAACGACAACGTGCCGCTCTGGATCATCAACTGTTCGCGCAATGACATGGTGCTCTCCGCATTCTTTTCGATGGCAACCGGGCTTGAACGGATTCAGGCGGCTCAGTGTCCGGGCTTCAACTGCGGCGGCGAATTGGGCCGGCTGGCGAACAGACGCCCGAGCACGCTCTTGCGCTCCGCAACCGGCAACGGCCACAGCAACGCGGCCAGTTGCGAGATGCCCTGGGCGAGCGCGCCGCCCTTCGCGCCGGTGACGAGCGGCACGCCGTGATTCAACGCCTCGGTGGCCTGCTTCTCATCGCGCGGCAAGTGATGCGCGACTTTCGCGCCGAACGTTTCTTCGAGCGTCGCAAGGTTGATGCGCGCATTCTTGTCGTACTGGTTGACGATCACTTTCAACTTGCTCGCCGGATAGCCGAGCTCCTTGAAAATGTCGAGCATGCGGCGGCCCGCATGCAGGTACAGAATGTTCTGCCGCACCACCATGCAGATCGAGTCGCTATGATCGAGCGCGTGGATTGCGAGCGGATTGATGTTCTGGCCGACGTCGATCAGCACCGCGTCGTATTGCTCGCGCACCAGCGTAAGAATCCGTTCGAGATGCGCGGCGCGCAATTCGCCCGATTTGACCGGATCGCCCGCGCCGGCCAGCACGTCGAGATTCGCGTGCACGTGCATCACGCAAGATTCAAAGAAAGCGGCGTCGAGCCGGTCGATCTGCGAGCACAGGTCCGCGAGCGTGGCAGGCGGCGCTTTGTCGGCGACCAGCAAGCTCGCGTCGGCGAATTGCTGGTTCAGGTCGATCAACAGCACGCGCTTGTCGCGCAAGGCGGCCAGCGCGTAAGCGAGATTCACGGCGATCAGGGTGGTGCCGCTGCCGCCCTTGCAGGACGTGAACGACACCACGCGGCCGTCGCGACGCACGCCGGCGTGTTTCTTCGCCGAGACGTGGGCGAGCGCGTCGGCGATCTCGCGGTCGTCGAGCGGCCAGGACAGCACGTGCCGCACGCCGACGCGCATCGCCGCCATCAGCAGCGTGGTCGACGGCGCCGGGGTCACCAGCATGCAATGCAGATGCGGGAGGTGGGACAGCACCTCCTCGACGCCGCTCAGATCACGCGGCGTCAGGTCGGCGTCGTCGACGATCAGCAGATCGGCGCTCTTGATCGCCGCGGCGTGCACGCGCAACTGCTTCGCTGTACCGTGCAGCGTACGCAGACGAAACGCGATGCCGCTTGCCTCGAGACGCGCCGCGATCTGCGGCGCGCGCTCGGCGCTGGACGAAATCAGAAGGGTGTCGATCATGGTCAGTCTCCGCTGGCGCTAAACCGAGCCGCCTGGTTGTGTCGCTTCAATACCCGTTCGATGAGCCGACGCCGATCGTAAAGGCATTGGTCGGCGGGGGCGGCGCGGTAAACGATTTGGCGTAGCTCTTCTGCGCCGCGGCGGCCGCCGTGCCGTCGATACCCGCAACCGGATCGTTATTGGCCGAGGCATTGGGATTGAGCGTCTGCATTTCCTTGATCTGGTTGACCGAGTCGCCGAACGTCGCGTCCCAGTGCGGCGTCGAGCTCAGGCAGCCGGCGAGCGCGGCGCTCAAGCCGGCGCACAGCGCCGTGCGGATCAGTGTCTTGGTGTTTGTCATGTCGATCTCCGGTAGGCCGCGCGTTACTGCGAGGCGTGTGAGTCGCTGGTTTCCGGCGCGGCCGGGATCACAGCCACCGACGCAGCCGCGCTCGGTGCGGGTGCGGGAACCGGCACGGGTGCCGGCGCCGGTGCCGGTGCCGAAGCCCCCGCAGCTGGCGCGGCGCGCTTCTCGCCTTCCATGTGGCCGGTCAGGTACACGTTCGCTTCGCTGGCGTCGCCGAAGTGGTCGGTCGGCAGCGGATAGTGCTCCGGCAGCGGTTTGGCGAGACGCGGCGTCACGACGAACACCAGTTCGGTCTTGTCCTGCTCGTAGCTGGTGCTGCGGAACAGCGCGCCGAGCACGGGCAATTCCGCGGCGCCGGGCAAGCCCTTGATCGTGCCGGTCACGTTGCTCTTCAGCAGGCCGCCGATCGCGAAGCTCTGGCCGTCGAACACCTGCAGCGTGGTGGAGGCGCGCCGCGTCGTGATCAGCGGCAGGATTGAGGTCGTGTTCGAGTTGCCGGCGCTGACCACCACGCCGGTGGACGAAAGTTCGGACACTTCCGGCGCCACCTTCAGGTTGATGCGGCCGCCTTCGAGCACGGTCGGCGTGAAGGTCAGGCCGACACCGTACTGTTCTTCCTGCAGCACGATGGTCGTGCCGCCCGCGCCGTTGCTTTGCGGCACCGGAATATAGACTTTGCCGCCCGCGAGGAAACTCGCTTCCTGGCCGCTGATCGCGATCAGGTTCGGCTCGGCGAGGATCTTCACGAGCTGATCGGTTTTCTGCGCGTCGATGGCCATCCTGAGCGGCGAGTTGTTCGCTTTCGATGCGGTCAGCGCGCTGAGTCCGCCCGACAGGTAATTGGCCAGCAAGCCGAAGCTCCAGCTGCCGATGCCGCCGTTGATGTTGGCCGCCATACCGAGCTGGTCGATCAGCGTCTTCGAGACTTCGGCGACCTTCACTTCGAGCATGACCTGCTGCGGCGCAGCCACATGCATCATGTTGATGATGCGTTCGCCGCCCGCGCTGCCGAGCGACGGCGCCGGCATGCCCATCGCGCGCGGCGCGGCGCCGACCGGCAAGGGGCCGTTGCCCATCGGTGCGGCGCCTTGCAAGGCGGTGGTGGGACGGGACACGAAGGCGCGCGCCAGTTCGAGCACGCGTTCGGCCTTGACCGCATCGGTGACCGTGCCGGTCAGCACCAGCGTATCGGCGGCGGCCTTCACCTGAATGCCGGTTTCCTCGGGCATCAGCGCGGCGAGAGTTTGTTGCAGCCCGCCCGGGTCCGCGCCGACGCTCACGTCGATGATCGTGCAGGAGCCGCTGCGGCCTTGCACGATCATGTTGGTGGTGCCGACGTCGGAGCCGAGCAGATAAAGTGTTTGCGGGGAAACGAGCATGGCCTGCACGACCGACGGATTGCCGACGGTGCGGCTCTTCACCGGTTCGCGCACATCGACCATCGCGGATTTGCCGACCGGGATCGTCACCGAGCTATGTTCGGCGACCGGGCCGCTGCAATTCGGTCCGCGGCTGCCTTGCTGCGCGCCGCCTGACGAAGGGCCCGCGCCCATGCCGCTCGCGGCGATGGTCAGACGCACCGAACCATTCGACGCCAACGTGAGCGGCACGTCCGGCAGGCCCGGCACGCCCGCGGCGGCGTTCTGGCCGGCCGCTTGCGCCACCGGCAGCATCGTCAGGTACATGCCCAGCAGCAAACAGGTGCAGGCTTCGGCGATCCGCGTGCGCCCGCGCGGCGAGCGCGGATTCGCTTCGCGCTCGCCGCGCGGGTGCTGCGGCGCGCTAGCGCGCTGAGTCGTTATGGCGTTCATGTCCTACCCCCGTTATATGCCGCTTTTTTTGCGTGCCGGTCTGGATGTCAGTCACGCATCGGTCGCGGCTTGCAGGCTCGAGCCTGTCAAAAGCATTCTTGTCTTGCGTCGGCGCCGTCGAGCACTCGCACGCAGTTGGCCGGCGCATGCGCCGCCACCTTGCGCACGATGCGCACCGGCTTCGGCTCGGGTGCGGGCACCACGGCGACCGGCGTTTGCAGCAGGCTGGCCTTGGTGGCGCCGGCGGTGTCGATCGCTTTCGGATCGATCTGGTTGCGCAACACCAGCGACAGCGTGCCGATGCTGCGTGCAAGGTCGATCTTCTCGGCCTGTTCCGGCGACACTTCGAGCGTCACCGCGTCGACCACCTTCGGCTTGGTTTCGTCGCGACCCACTTCCTGCGCGACGGCCAGCACGAGAATCTTTTCGAGCACGATCTTCGAAATGTTCTGATCTCGCGTTGCGCCAGGATCGCGGCCATCCTTCTGCGTGTTGACGATGATGTCGACGTAATTGCCCGGCAGCGCGAAGCCCGCCACGCCGATCACGTCGTTTACGCGCACCGTGATGGCGCGCTTGCCTTCACCGATCACCGCCGAGAGGCCACCGAGCGTGCCGACCGGCGTGAGCTTCGCCTCGAGAATCGGTTCGCCGTGCAGCAGGCTTTCCTTCAGCACGCGGCCGTCGAGTTTCTGGATGTCGGTGAAGGAACCGGGCGGCACGCTATTGGACGGCCAGTCGGTGAGCTTGAGGAAGTCCGGGCCGATCCGCTGACCGAGATTGATATCGGATGCCGCCACCACGACCTTGGTCGTGGCATTCGACGACTGCGAGACCATCCAGCGCGAGGCGAACACCACCGCGGTGAGGCCTGCCAGCGTCGCGATCAGCAGCATCGTTACAGCGCGCGCGTTTTTCATTTTCAACCCCCGATTTTGTCCTGCCCCGGCACCCGTCACACGCTGGCGAACAGCACGCATGCGCTGCCTATTGCTATCGCGACGCCGTAGGGCATGGTCCCCGTCGCACTGCTTTCAGCCACACTGCCCGACCTTCGCAGCGCGCCGTTTCCCGGCGTCGCGCAGCTGATCACCAATGCCGCCACCCCGCTTAGTCCGGCGCGCATCTGGCGACGCCGAAGCCATATTGCGAGCGACCCGATCCCACCGATCACGCAGGTCGCCAAACCTATTTCGAGTGCGCCGTAAGCGCCGCAGAAAGCGCCGATCGCCGCCATCAGCTTCACGTCGCCCGCGCCCAGCAGCCGCATCGCGTAGCCCGGCAGGAAAATCGCGCCGCCGGCCAGCAGGCCGCCCAACCACATCGCCATTCCGTCGACACCGCCGTGCGTGAACCACTGCACCGGTATCGCCACGATCAATCCTGTCGCCACCAACCAGTTAGGAATCCGGCGCGTTTGCATGTCCCACAGTGCAGCGACGAGTACCAGTGTCATCACGCACGGTCCAACCGGAAAGGGAACCCCGTTCATTGCCTGCTCCGTTTCAAGGATCGAATTGCCCTTCTGGAGTCGTTTCTTTGAGCGCTGGGCCGTCGCTACCCTGTCTCGAAGGACCGTCGAGGCAGGGCGGGCGATCGGCTTTGCACCCGCTGCTACGCAGTGCGTCAGGCCGCGGCGGTGGCCAACTTGGTCGAGATGGTCGTGAACACGGCTTTCAGGTTCGTGCCCATCGTCGTCACCGTCGCGATGATCGCCACTGCGATCAGGCCGGCCAGCAGGCCGTATTCGATTGCTGCCACACCGTCTTCTTCGCGCAGAAATTTCTGGATCATGTTCTTCATGCTAACCCCCGTAGAGTGAAAGTTGACTTCGGTTTTGTGCCGTCTTCAGCCGCCTGAAAAACAGGCGTATCGGAGCGGCGTTCAAGCCCGTCACGAGGACGGAAAAAAGGGGCGAGGCCAACGCTTTGCTTCGTCACGATCACAAGTGGCCGATACCCCGTATCGATCACCGTGTCGTTGTTTATCGACATCTGTTTTCGTTGACCCCGCCGCACCCCGTAAAACGCGTGGACTTCCCCGAACGCGGTTCACGAAGACTGTTGTTGCTGCCGGAATCTTTTTGCTGCGTCCCGGTTGCAACGTGTTTTTTCGTTTTGTGACTCTCTATTTGCAACGGGTATGCCAGCAGGCCTCAAAGCCTTGCTGGGCAAGGATTGGCGATTCGGCGGGGAGTGCTGGATCAAGTTCGCAACACGCGATGACTCGAATTTGAGACACCGGAAAGGGCCGGGGCGGAGTCCGCCTACCATGCGTCGTGCATTATTTCCGGCGTGTGGAAAACCCGTAGGACCATTGGCTGGCAATGGTTCGACAAATGCTTCGGTCAAATATGCTGCCATTGAGCGGACAAAAGTACGTTTTACTGGGCGCGTCCGGAATGTTGCAAGCGTGAGACGGACGGCCTGAGAGCGGCGCGCTGGCACGGCAGCGAAAAGCGATGTCCGCACACTTCCCTATGTGGGGTAGCGCGCATTGTGCGATTGACGGTCGCTCGCCCCATTGTTCTCGCGTGCGATGAAACGCTTGGGATCGACGCCGCGGCAAAAAATTTTTGGGTTTGCGCAAGGAAAGCATCGGCTGCCCTCGGATGATGCGCGGCACCCTGCTAGTGGCGCTTATCAACGCGATTTGGGTCCCATTCGGCATCGCGGTTTGGCAAGCGCAACGATAAAACCATCGTTCATGGCGCGCGCCATGGCGACCTGGACAGCGAAGAAGGGCGACGCGTCCGGTTTCGTTCAGCCCTGCGAGCCGGCCCAGTCAATGGACGCGCCCACAACGGTTGGTCGTCGAGGACATCGGCTATGAACTGCGAGCGCCTTCACGCGCCACTTGTAACCGAGCGTAAAAGACACTGCCCGCGCCCCCCGCCTAATGCGACGATGTCGCCGCTCCGCCCGCACCCCACCAAGGCCCCGTTCGTCCTGAAGCTCGATCCGGACGATGGAAACGGCATGCTCGTCCCAACACCTCGTTACAAATCGACACTGAAAGCGCCCAATCGGCGGTCAACACTGAGTGACGCGTTGCGACTGCGCGCGAAATCCAGCCAGCGAGGACACGTTCGAGGTCGAAACCATAGGGGCTTCGCGCAACAACCGTTCAGAAGTCTTTCGTCGTTTCACGTCAACCTCATTGCGGTGAAAACATGCAGCAGACTTTCATACCCGTGCGACGCTTCAAAAAGAACACGGCCGGTCGCGACTTCGTCGTAGGCGATCTGCATGGCTGTTTTAGCCGGCTTCGAAGAGAACTGGAACTGCGCCGGTACGACCCGTCTCGCGACAGGCTTTTCGCCGTCGGCGACCTGGTCGATCGGGGCATCGAATCGCCGGCCGTGCTCGAATTCGTGAGTCGATATCGGATTCAATCGGTGCGCGGCAATCATGAGGACACGATCGTGCGGTGGCACCGCCACGGCGGCAAGAACGCGTCGATTCGCTCCAACGGCGGAGAGTGGCTGTTCGATATGGCCTACGACAAAGCGGCGCTGGACGACATCGTGACGTATATGGCGGCCCTTCCCTACGCGATCGAAATCGAAACGGACGACGGCCTTGTGGGAATCGTGCACGCCAACGTGCCCATGCAATCGTGGCCGAAGATGGTTCAGGCGCTCGAACAGGAGGACCGCAACGGACCGGTGCGCCGAAAGGCCATCTGGGATCGCTCGCGCTGGATTCCGGGCAAGGCGGCAGGTTTTGTTTCGATGCGGCGGGCCTTCGCGCAACTGTGCCAACGGTTTGCTTCGGGATGGCGTGACCCGGGCGGCCGCATCGACGGCGTGGCCGCGGTCATCGTCGGACACACGCCGGTGCGCGAGCCGAGGGTTCGCGGCAACGTCATCAACGTCGATACGGGACTGGTGTATGGCGGAGCGCTGACGCTACTGCGTCTGGACGAGATACCCATGCTGCTCAATCGCACCGCTCGCGAACAACCCGCGTTCGGCCGGTCGAAAGGATATCCGGCGGGTTCGGGCGTGTGATCGGGCGGGCGATTGCGCGCTCGCCGTCCGCCATTCCATCCGCCCACGCCAACCGTCTCGCCGGCATCACAGCCTGTACACCCGCTCCGCGTTGTCATGAAACAGCGCAGCCCTTTCCTGCGCAGAGAAGTCCCGGGTAATCTCCTTGAACGCGTTGAACACGTCGTCGTAACTGCTGAACAGTTTGTCGACCGGGAAGTTGCTCGCGAACATGCAGCGTTCCACGCCGAATGCTTCGATCGCATGCAGGACGAACGGGCGGATGCTGTCCACGGTCCACTTCCAGTCGCCCATGCCCAGGCCGGAGATCTTGCAGAAAACGTTGTCCGCTGAAGCAAGCAAGGTCATGCTCTTTTTCCACGCCTCGATCTCTTCGGGAGCGCGATCGACTGGCATGCCGGTGTGGTTGAGCACCATGGGCGTACCGGGAAAGTCGCGCGCTAGTGCGAGCGCCTCTTCCATCTGCGTGTAATAGAGTTGTAGATCGAACGACAAACCGTACTCCTTGAGCAGCGCATAACCGCGCCGCCATTGCGGATCGCTCATCAGATGCGGGCTGTCGATAAACGTCTTCACCGGATCGCGGTGAAAATTCAGGCATTGGCGAATGCCTCGCACGTTCTTGTACTGACAGTGCTCTTCGATCACGGCCTGTGCGTTCGGCGACGACAGATCGGCAAAACCGACAATGCCATGCGGATAGCCGTGTTTGTCCGCGACACTCTGAAGCCATCGTGTTTCGGCCACCGGATCGTTGTGGTCGTATTCGACCTGAAGATGAACCGTCTTCACCACGTTCTGATTCTTGATGTCGGCAAGAAAATCGTCGATCAGATAGTCCTTGCGAATGGCCGAATAGTCTCCGAACACGCGTTTGAGCATCGGCCCTTGCAACCACGGATAGTTGCCGGTCTTCAGATCGTACAGGTGATGATGCGGGTCGACGATAGGCAGATTGTCCACAGTGCCTCCTTATAGGGTTATACGACGCGCCGCTCGGCTCGCGACAAAACGCAATGCAACGAAACGAGCGGCCGCGCAATCAGCTCAACATCGATTCCTCAGTACTTGCCCGCTGAAGGCGGATAGACACGCTTGACGGTGGCCTGCGCGTCCGGCTGATCGATCGTCTCCTTCGTCACGAGCGGCTCCTTGAGCGCGAGTTCCTGGGTGGTCGGCTTGTGGTTCAGCGCATTGAACACCTGCGTGGTCGCGTCGATCCCTTGCCCCACCGCCTCTTGCAGGAAGATGCCCTGGATCGTGCCGTCGCGCAGCAGCTTGATCGTCGTCGGGCTGCCATCGGCGGTGACGACCGCCACCTTGCCGACAGCACCACGCGTTTGCAGCGCCTTGGCGGCGCCGGTCGCGGCTTCGTCGTACATGCCGTAAATCGCCTTGACGTCCGGATGAGCGGTCAGCACGTCGTTGGCCTGCTGCACCGCTTCATTGACCGTGAGCCCGTGCGTTTCGAGCACTTGCACCAGATCGCAGCCATCGGCCTTGAACGACTCCTGCGCGCCCTTCATATACTTCTGCGCATTCTCGCGATCCTGCGGCAGCGACAGCATCGCCACCTTGTTGCTGCCGCGTTCCTTTGCGAGCTTGCAGACGTACGTGCCCTGAGCCTTGCCCGTATCGTAGTTATTCGCGGTCACGGCCGACGTATAGTCCGTCTGTCCCGCTTGCGGCCCGATACCCGTAAAAGCCACCGGCACGGACTTCGACTTCAGCAGACGCAATACGGGCGGCGTGCTGGTCGAACTGACCGGCCCGATCACGATCGCGTTGACGCCGCGCGTCATGGCCGTGCGCACGTTGTCCATCTGCTTGGCCGGCGAGTTCTCCGAGGTGAACTCGACATAGTCCATGCCGAGTTCCTGCGCCCGTTGCTTGACGCCATACGCGACCCACTGCCAGTACGAAATATCCAGCGACGGCGCGATATACGCGACCGTCTGCTTGTCCGCCGCCACCGCCATCTGCGAGGCGAACGCCGCGGCGAGCGCGACTATAGATGCCGCCACCGATGCCGCCGCGACCCGTGCGACCGGCCGGCCCGAGAATCCGCCGGCTGATTTGAACGTGCGCTTGTTCATGATGTGTCTCCTTCCTGATAGTTTTAGCGAACCCGTGCTCAACGCCGGGCTTTGGTAATGCGGTCCACGAGAACCGCGATGAGAATGACGACACCGGTCACGGTGCCTTGCCAGAAACTGTTCACGCCGATCAGATTGGCGCCGTTCTGAATGATCGTGATCATCAGCGCACCGAGCAGCGCGCCGATCGCCGAACCGGTCCCGCCGAACAGGCTCGCGCCGCCGATCACCACGGCCGCGATGGCCTGCAGCATCAGGCTCGATCCTGCGGTGGCTTCCGCATTGCTGATGTACGAGACGCTGACGATGCTTGCAAACGAAGCCAGCAAGCCCGAAAGCAGATACGCGCCGAGCCGCACGCGATTGACAGGAATCCCGATCACACGCGCCGACGAACTGCTGCTGCCGATCGCATACAGCCAGCGGCCCGCCACCACCTTGCGCAAGCAGAATTCGATTGCGACGAGCAGCAGCACGCACCACAGCGCATAGTTCGGCAGGCCGGGAATCAGCGTCCCCGAATCGAGCAGCCAGTAGTCGGGGTTGGAGATCGGCAGCGAATGGCCGTCGGTCACGATGAACGAGAGGCTGCCCGCAATCGCATACGTGCTCAGCGTCACGACGAACGGCGCGAGTCCGACGAACGTCACGAGTGCACCGTTTAGCGCGCCGATCACGATGCCGACCGAGAGTCCCGCGACACTGCTCGCGACCGCGCCGTAGCCGTGCGCCATCGCAAGGCCGGTGACCATGCCGGTCAGCGAGAACACCGAACCGACGGACAGATCGATGCCGCCGGTGATGATCACGAGTAACACGCCGAACGCCATGATGACGAGCGGCGCAGCCGCCTGCGTCACGTTGGAAATATTGCCGCCCGACAGCGCGGCCGGCACGATCATGCCGACCGCGAGTTCGATCACGATGATCGCAATGGCAATCGCGATTTCGGTGCGGTAGGCGGATAGCAGGCGGCGCCCCGCGCCACTGCGTTTGGGCTGCCCCTCCACGATCGGATGAGTGGCTGATTTCATGACTGTCTCCAGATTGATGATGTTTTGTGCGAAGCGGCGTTAGCCTTCGCTAGGCGGCCATGCCCGTTGCGGCGGCGAGTTGCGTTTCGTTGACGTCGGCGTGGCGCAAGACTTCGGTGGGCTTGCCGTCCAGATCGAACGCGAGCACGGTGTCGCACAGTTCGACCAGCTCGATGTATTCGGTCGACCACCAGACGATCGTCGTGCCCTGCCGCGCCATCTTGCGAATCAACGCGTAGATTTCGCGCTTCGTGCGAATGTCCACACCGCGGGTCGGCTCTTCGAGCACCAGCAGTCTTGGGCGGAGTAATAGCCAGCGGGCGATCAGCAATTTCTGCTGCGTGCCGCCGCTCAGTGTGGCCGGCAGATCCCACAGCGAGCCCGCGCGAATCTTCAGTGCGTCGAGCAGCCGTGTGCTCTGCTCGATCTCCTCGCGCTTCACGACACTGCGCCGGTTGACGACACGCGCGGCCGCGACGAGGTTGTCGACGATAGGCAGCGTGGCGAGCACACCCTTGTTCGAGCGATCGCCCGAGACGAAGCCGACGCCATCGCGCGCACCGGCCGAAGGATGCCCATAGCTGACGCGCGCGCCGTCGCGTGTGATGGCCCACGAACCGGCGGGCGCGATGCCGGTCAGCGCATCGATCAGCGAAGACGGACCGACCGGCGCACCCGCTAGACCGATGATCGCGCCCGCCGGCACCTCGATCGCCACGCCGTCGCGTTCGATGCGCAATGCGCCTGCATGGATGCGAGCATTGTTACCGCCGGTGTCCTGCTCCGCCAACTCCGCCGACTCCGCGACGCTTGCTGCCGCCTCGTCGACCACGATGCTCTGGCCCATGCATTCGATGATCTCGCGGTCCGTGATCGCATCGAGCGCGACGCGATCGACGGCCGTCTTGCCGTCGCGAATGATCGTGCAGACGTCGGCGATCTGGCGAATCTCACGCATGCGGTGCGAGACGAACAGCACCGCGAGCCCCGTATCGGCGATCAGTCGCCGTAACACCGCAAAGAGCCGAATCGTTTCTGCGGCGGTCAGATTGGCGGTCGGTTCGTCGAGCAACAACAGCTTGGCGCCCGAGCCGAGCGCGCGTGCGATCTCCACGAGTTGACGCTCGTGCAAGGTCAAATCGCCGACCAGCCGTCCCGACGATTCACGCGCGAACTGCGGATCGATCAGCGACAGCGCTTCGACGGCGATCTCCATCGACGCGCGTTCGCTATATTTCGCCGTACCGCGCCGCAGCCGCGGCATCGCGATGTTCTCGGCCACGGACAGATGCGGCAGCAGCGCCAGTTCCTGATTGACGACCGCGATAGTGCCGGCGGCAACGTGCCCGCCTACGGATGCGCCGATCGCTTGCCCGTCGAATTCGAGCGTGCCGCCGTCGCGTTCGAACTGACCGGAGATGATCTTGATCAGCGTCGATTTGCCCGCGCCGTTGCCACCCAGAAAAGCGTGCACTTCACCGGGTGCGATCGAAAGATCGAATCCCTTCAGCACGCTCGTCGGTCCAAAGCTCTTGACGATCGAACGCGCCGTCAGCAAGAAGCGTTGTTCAGTCATGTCCTGTCTCCTTCCGCGTTTTTCCGCACGCTGCGTATGTTCTGCGAGCGCGTGGCATGAAGCCCACCGGTACACCGCATCGGCGTAGACCGGCGAGTGCTTTCACTGGATAGGGGAACGAACGGGATGAAATGGCTGCGTATGAGCGTCGGCTAATCGCGCGCTCACCGGGAAAGTCGGATAATCCATTACTGTCTCCTGCACAGTTGTTGCACTGCGCAACCTATGTTTATGATTAGCCGCTCTGCGGCAGTGAAACTGCCGGATCAGTATCGAGAGGACTTCATGCATCCCTGGCTGCGCGGCTTGTCGACAGAATGGCAGTGCGAATGGCGTGCGAACAAGGCGGTTTCATTCAACTGCATCTGAAAAAATTTCACTATGCGCATTCCACCGGTCAAAGCCATCGTCGCGTTCGAGAGCGTGGCCAGAACGAAAAGCGTCAACCGGGCCTCCGAAGAGCTCGGCTTGACCGCGTCGGCCGTCAGTCATCAGATCAGCAATCTCGAGTCGGTGATCGGCCAGCCGCTCTTTTATCGCTCGGGCCGTGGGCTCGTCCTCACGCCGACCGGCGAGCGTTATCTGTCCGATGTGACGGGATCGCTGGCGGATCTGAGCCGCGCCACTGAGCGCGCGTCGAGTCGCACCGACGTCGATATCCTGCGGGTGCACTCCAGTCCCAGCTTCGGGCTCATGTGGCTGCTGCCGCGGCTCGCGTCGTTTCAGGAAGCCAATGGCGATATCCAGTTGAATCTCGCCTGCTCATATGAGGACGTCTCGTTTACCAGCGGTTATTACGACATCGACCTGCGCCACGGTTACGCGAATTGGCGCGACCTTGAAGTCAGAACATTGCGCGGCGAATTCATCACACCTCTCGCGTCGCCGACCTATCTGGAGAACCATCCGGTAAAAACGCCTGAAGACCTGCTGCAACATCGCCTGATCTATTCGGAGACGCCGCTCGTACAGTGGAAGCAGTGGTTCGGGCGTACCGGCGTATCGGCCGCCCACAAGACCTTCGACTTCTCCTTCGACCGCTCGTACATGTCGTTGGAGACAGCAGCGCTCGGCCTCGGCATCGCGCTGGAAAGCGTGATGCTCGCCTCGGTTCGGATCAGGGAAGGCAAGCTCGTGCCGGTATTCGACGAGACGCACGCCGTGGAGGTCGGCGCGCATCATCTGGTCTACCCGCCGCAAAACGCCGAGCTTCCACGTGTCACGCGCTTTATCGCGTGGATCGAGCGCGAGGTCGGGCGCATGGAGCGCAAAGCCTGAGTCCGCGTCGATCTTTGCCAGGGTTTTCCAGCATCACATGCGCTGAGAGTGCGAATGCGGCGTCGCACCATACAACGCCTGCTTCGAAGCAGCACGTCACCTGAAAATTTCTCAAACATAGTTGAGCAGTACGTCGTTGATGCGACCGGCCGCGCAGTAGACACTTCGGCCATCACATCAACACTCAGGAGACAATCATGCTGTTGGAGAACAAAGTCGTCATCGTGACCGGCGCCGCCTCACCGCGCGGAATCGGCAAGGCAACCGCTAAAGCACTCGCCGCTCAGGGCGCACGCATCGTCATTCTCGATCTGCGCGAAGAAGACGCGCAGCGCGCCGCCGCCGATCTCGGCGACGCGCATCTGGGCCTCGCCTGCGACGTTACCGACAAAGACGCGTGCGTCTCGGCCGCCAAAGCGACGCTCGAGCGCTACGGCCGCATCGACGGCCTCATCAACAATGCCGGCATCACGCAACCGGCGCGCACGCTGGACATCACGTCCGAAAACTTCAACGCGATCGTCGACGTCAATCTGCGCGGCACGCTCTACATGTCGCAAGCCGTGCTGCCGGCGATGAAAGAGCAGAGGAGCGGCAGCATAGTCTGCATGTCGTCGGTCTCCGCGCAACGCGGCGGCGGCATTTTCGGCGGCCCGCACTACAGCGCGGCGAAAGCCGGCGTGCTCGGGCTTTCGCGTGCAATGGCCCGCGAGTTCGGCGGCGACAGCATTCGCGTGAACTCGATCACGCCCGGTCTGATCCAGACCGACATCACCGGCGACAAGCTCACTACGGACATGCGCGCCGACATCATCAAGGGCATTCCACTCGGCCGTCTCGGCGACGCGAGCGACGTGGCGAACGCGTGCCTGTTCCTCGTCAGCGACCTGTCGACCTATCTCACGGGCATCACGCTCGACGTGAACGGCGGCATGCTCATTCATTGACGCGTTGCCGCTTGCAGAGAGCGGCAAAGTGCCCGGCACCCTGGCCATCCCGGGGCCATGGAAGGAGACACACATGAAAACGAAATACCCCGCGGCATCCCTTGCCGCCGACCTACCGAACCAGGCGGACTCGACGAGCTTCGAGTCGAAAACCTACGCGAAAGTCAGCCGCCGCCTGATCCCGTTCCTGATGCTGTGCTATCTCGGCGCCTATCTCGACCGTGTCAACGTCGGCTTCGCGAAGCTGCAGATGCTCAACGACCTGCGCTTCAGCGAAACCGTGTACGGCATGGGCGCAGGGATTTTCTTTCTCGGCTATTTCCTCTTCGAGGTGCCGAGCAACCTGGTGCTGCATCGTGTCGGCGCACGCAAGTGGCTCGCGCGGATCATGTTGACGTGGGCGGTGATCTCCGCGTGCTTCATCTTCGTGAAATCGCCTACAGCCTTCTACGTGCTGCGTTTTATGCTCGGCGTCGCCGAGGCCGGCTTCGCGCCCGGTGTGATTCTCTATCTGACCTACTGGTTTCCGGCCGCGCGCCGCGCCAAAGCGTTGTCGCTGTTCTTCATGGCGATACCGCTGGCCGGCATTATCGGCGGCCCGCTGTCGGGCTGGATCATGCACTCGCTGCAAGGCGCGATGGACATGGCCGGCTGGAAGTGGCTGTTCCTACTGGAAGCACTGCCTTCGCTCGTGCTCGGCGTCGCGATCCTGCTCTATCTCGACGATGGCATCGCGAAAGCGAAGTGGCTGACGGATTCCGAAAAGACGCTGCTCGCCCGCAATGTGGCCGGCGACAACGCGCATAAGATCGCCCACGTCTCGGTCAAGTCGTTCATCGGCGACCGCCGCTTGTGGCTGATGGCTGCGATCTACTTCTGCGTGGTGCTCGGCCAGTACGGCCTGACGTTCTGGCTGCCGACCATCATCCGCAAATCCGGCGTCGCTGATCCGCTGTGGATCGGCGTGTTCACGGCGATTCCTTATCTGTGCGCCATCATCGCACTGCCGTTGGTCGGCATGAGCGCGGACCGTCATCGCGAACGCCGGCTGCATCTGGCGATTCCGATGCTGATCGCCGCGGCGGGCTTCATCCTGCTGCCCGCAATCGGCAGTGTGCCGGCCTCTATCGTCTGTCTGAGCGTCGCTGCCGCCGGCATTCTCGCGTCCTCGTCGCAGTTCTGGTCGCTGCCGACCGCGTTGCTCGGCGGCATGTCGGCCGCAGCCGGGATCGCCGCGGTGAACTGCATCGCCAATCTCGCGGGCTTCTTCTCGCCGGCGATCGTGGGCTGGCTCAACGATCTGACTGGCAAGTCGACAGCTGGACTGATCTTTATCTCGGTGGCCGTCACGCTCGGCGCTTGCCTCGTGTTTCTGGTGCCCGCGAAGTCCGTGAACCGCTGAACCCTTCTTACTCTTTACGACTGATCACAGGAGACAACATGAACAGTCCAGAACGCGTGCCGACGGCAAGCCTTGCCGAACACGCATACCGTATCCGTAGAAACGCACTGTTGATGGGTGAAGTGCAGGGCCAGGGTTATATCGGCCAGGCGCTCGACATCGCCGATGTTCTCGCTGTCGCTTACTTCGGCGCCATGCGCTACCGGCCGGAAGATCCAGAATGGGAGGAGCGCGACCGCTTCCTGCTGTCGAACGGACACTACGCGATCGCACTGTATGCGGCGCTTTTCGAAGCCGGCATTCTGCCCGCGGAAGAACTCGAAACCTACGGCAGCGACGACAGCCGCTTGCCCATGTCGGGCATGGCGAGCTACACGCCCGGCATGGAGATGTCCGGCGGCTCGCTCGGCCAGGGCTTGACCATCGCGGTGGGCCGCTGCCTCGGCCTGAAGCGCAAAGGTTCGAAGTCGTTCGTGTACACGCTGTTCTCCGACGGTGAGCTGGACGAAGGCGCGATCTGGGAAGGCCTGATGTCCGCGAGTCACTGGAAGCTCGACAACCTGATCGCCGTGGTCGACGTGAACAACCAGCAGGCCGACGGTCCATCGACGCAGATCATGGCGTTCGAACCGCTCGTCGAGAAACTGGAGTCGTTCGGCTGGTTCACGCAGCGCGTGGACGGTAACGATATCGCCGCCGTGGCGGCCGCGTTCGATGCGGCCCGCCAGCATCCGGTTGCGCAACCACGCATCATCATCGCCGATACGCGCATGGGTTGCGGCGTGCCGTTCCTCGAACAACGCGAGAAAAACCACTTTATCCGCGTCGATGCCCATGAATGGCAATTGGCGCTCCAGGCACTCGAAGTAGGGAGACAAGCATGAGCAACGCAACCGCGAGCAAACCGCGCCTGAAGACCTCCGCGATGATCGCGTCGATCGCGAGCGAAGGGCAGGTCACACGTTCCGCGCCCTTCGGCCACGCGCTGGTGGAACTGGCTCGGCAAAAGCAGAACGTGATCGGCATGACCGCCGACCTCGGAAAATATACGGACCTGCATATCTTCGCCAAGGAATTTCCGGAGCGTTTCTACCAGATGGGCATGGCCGAGCAATTACTGATGGGCGCGGCATCGGGATTCGCGCATGAAGGCGCGCAACCGTTCGTCACGACCTACGCGGTTTTCGCCACGCGCCGCGCGTACGACTTCATGCATCAAACGATCGCCGAAGACAATCTCGACGTGAAGATCATCTGCGCGCTGCCGGGCCTGACGACCGGCTACGGTCCCAGCCACCAGGCCGCGGAAGATCTCGCCCTGATGCGCGCGATGCCGAACATGACCGTGATCGATCCGTGCGACGCGCTCGACATCGAGCAGATGGTGCCCGCGATCGCCGCGCATCAGGGCCCTGTCTATGCGCGCCTGCTGCGCGGCAACGTGCCGGCAGTGCTCGACGAATACGACTACACGTTCGAACTCGGCAAAGCCAAGCTGTTGCGCGACGGCGCGGAAGTACTGGTCATCTCGTCCGGCATCATGACGATGCGCGCGCTCGAAGTGGCGAAGGCATTGGAGAACGACCGGATCGGCGTAGCCGTGCTGCATGTGCCGACGATCAAGCCGCTCGACACGGAAACGATCGTGCGCGAAGCGAAGCGCTCGGGGCGGCTCGTGGTGGTCGCCGAAAATCATACGGTGATCGGCGGTCTGGGCGAAGCGGTCGCCGCGGAACTGATGCGCGCGGGCGTGGCGTGTCACTTCCGGCAAGTGGGTCTGCCCGATGCGTTCCTCGATGCCGGCGCGTTGCCGACATTGCACGACCGCTATGGCATTTCGACTGCCACGATGTCCGAGGCGATCAAGGGCTGGTTGAACTGAACGTGTGTTGATCGGCGACGCCGGCATGCAGCCGGCGTCGTCTTATCCGACCAGCGCGGCCTTGCGGATCGACTCGCCCGCCCGCGCCACGCTGATGACAATCAACTCATTTCAGCCAGCAGCCACGACGTCGATCCGCAACGCTTCGCCACCCGCCGCGATCGCGAGCAGGATGTCGACGTTCGGGTGCGCACCCGACCGATTGCGCGCATCGGCCGTATGCTCGGCGAACACCACGAGGCCGTGCTCGGCCGCTTTGGCGTCGAGCGTGCCGAACGCTTGCCGCAGATAGTTGTACACCGCAAGCGAGCCCTGCTTGCCCGGCTTGTTCTCGATGCTGGCCACCACGGCGCCCTTGCCGTCCAGCAGATCGATACGCGCGATACCGTCGATAGCCGGCATCTGCGCGAGGTTGTCCTTGAATACGTTGCCCGGTTGAATCATTGAAACCACTCCTTGTGTTCGGAAAATTGCGGCGCGGGCCGTATCTTATCCGATAGGGAGTGTCATAGCCGAGCGCACGGTCGTCATGGCGTCCAGCGATACACCACCATGCTCGAACCGTTGTAGTTGTCTTTCGTGATCACATACTCGCCCGCGGCTCTGAGATACGCCCGCAGGCCGTACATCGAATCGACGTCGTTGCCGACATCCACGGTTCCCGGACTCGAATTGATCAGCGTGGTGACGAGCTGACCCGTAGTGAGATTGAAGACGTCGATATTCGGCACTGTGTGCACATAGCCGACGAACAGATAATTGCCCGCCGCCGTGATCGACTTGGGATTGGCGCTGGTGAGAGTGATCACCGGGTCGGGCCGCGTGGCGTTGCCCGCGCTCCAACCGTGATAGACCTCGATGCGTGACTGCATGGCCGTCCAGTCCCAGCTTCCCGCAATGCCCTGCGCGAGGATCATGGTGTCGCTCTCCGCGAGGTAGAGGATGCGCGTGAGCGGCCGGATGCTCTGCGGAATGGAGATCGTGACCGCCGGGCCCCAAGTCGGTTTGCCGTTGCCGTCGAAGCCGCTCAGCGGATAGTGGTAGATGTGATTCGTCCGGTCCAGACCGGCCCACACGTCGCCCCTGCTATCGATGCTGAAGCCGCCCGTGACCTGCAGATTCGTATTGAACGCCGCTCCCGGAATCGACGCGTCCGGTATTGCTATGTAGCCGCTCGCCGGATTGAAATGGAAAAAATAGAAGACGCCGGGGTTCTGTCCGGACGCCACCAGAATCCGGTTGCCGCCGACCGTGACGAGCTGGCCGAAGTGCTCGTCGCGCTGCGTGTCGTTCATGTTCAGGCGCGGATCGGACGGATACGTGAACGGGTCGACCGTGTTCGCGACGAAGGTGCCGCCCGCCGTGCCGGTGTAAATGTGCGTACCGCTGTAGAAGTAGGCGCCGTCCGTCGACGGGTCCGGGGCCGCGACCGCCTCGAAGTTGAGCGACTGCAGCTTCCATTCGAGGTTGCCGGCGCCGTCGTAGGCGTGAAGGTCGGTGGCGCCGTTGCGCCCGAGGTCCCAGCCGCCGCCCCACGGGTTGTTGAGCACGTACAGGTTGCCGGCGGCGTCCTTGCCGATGCCGACCACACGTGTGAAGCGCTTGTCGCCCACCTGCCCTTTGATACCGCTGGTGGTGTCGAGATAGCCGCCCTGAATGCCGAACGTGCCGATGAGCGTCGGCGTGCCCGCGATCGTGTAGCGCTTGATATTCATGTCCGGCCCCTGGTCGCCGACCATGAGTTGCGCGGACGCGGCATCGAAATACAGCGCCGAGGGCCGCGACGTCGCAGGCATCTGGATGGTGTTCAGCAGCGCGCCGGCCGGACTGAACTCGACGATCGTGGCCGCGCTCTGCTGCGCGACCCACAGATTGCCGGCGCTATCCAGCGCCAGCGCACCGGGACCCGATACCTTGATGTCTTGCTGCCAGACGCCGTCGGTCGTGAAGACGCGCACGCGATTGCCGTAGAAGTCGCTTGCGTACAGCAATGAGCCCACGGTCGCGAGACCGGTGATGACATCGGCATGCGGTATCGCCGTCCACACGCTGACGGGGATGATCAGGTCACGCGTCTGGGTGGCGCGGTTGTACCGCCCCACCGAGCCGCTGCCGAACGACCTGTTGTATTGCAACGCTGCGAAGATCGACGTGGCATTGCCGGTAATGGCGCTGCCCTGAAAGTCGGCGTGCGTGCCGATCGAGCCAAGGCTCTGGCCGTTCTGATAGATCGCGACGCCGCCCTCGTTCTCGTCCCACAACGAAGCCGTGTAGATCACGCCTTCCGGCGCGACCCATAGCGAGCGCGCGGTGTTGCCCACGTGCGCGGCGAGTGTGCCGAACGTATTGCCCAGCCAGTCGGTGGTGTATTGCGCGTAACAGGTCTGCGCGAACAAGATCGCCGCGCACAGGAGCGCGGCACGGATTTGGTGCTTGACCATGAGTAATGCTCTCCGAACAATCATTTCTCGACAATGTAACTCGCCAGATATGAAAAGTCGGTGATTCGTATGAAGATATGTTCAAGGCACAGCAGTTAAACCATGCAGCGTGCATGTAAATGGAAATGGGCCGCCCACGAGCAAGCGGCACACCCCTCTTTTTCGCACTTTACCTACGCCTGGTCTCAGGCGCACAATCTCTGCGGATAGGACGGTCCGCCGTCGTCTCCGGTCCATGCAGACCGTTCGCGCCGATGCGGCA
The DNA here is from genome assembly GCF_004339745.1 of Paraburkholderia sp. BL9I2N2. Taxonomy (GTDB): domain Bacteria; phylum Pseudomonadota; class Gammaproteobacteria; order Burkholderiales; family Burkholderiaceae; genus Paraburkholderia. Next base: position 815,248 of record NZ_SMGP01000002.1, read on the forward strand.
TCCGGCAGCAAGCTCACCACGGCGCGCAGCACGCGCCCTCCATTCGGAACGCCCCATGAGCAATAAGTCGTCAAGCAGACGTGAAGACCTGGTGCCCGGCGGCAGCCGCCACCATCAGATTTTTCCAACGCTCGATGAACGTCAGTTTGCGGTGCTGGAACGATACGGCGAACGGCGCCGGCTGAAGGCAGGCGACATCCTGTTCACCGAAGGCGACCGGCACATTCCTATGTTCACCGTCGTCTCCGGCGCGATCGAGGCGACGCGAGGCGCCGGCGACAAGCGCCACGTTCTGGGCACGCACGGCCCCGGCTGCTTCACCGGCGAGGTGGGCACGCTCGCGGGCCGCGGCGCGGTAGCGACGGCCCACGCCATCAGCGATTGCGAAGTGATCGTGATCGACGAGGAATCGCTGCGGGCGCTCGTCGTCGCGGAAGCGGAGTTGAGCGAAACGATCATGCGCGCGTTCATCCTGCGGCGCGTCGCGTTCATTCAGGATCAGCACGGCGGTCTGCTGGTAATCGGCAGTTCGGCTTCGTGGAGCACGCTCGTGCTGCGGCATTTCCTGAGCCGCAATGCGCAGCCTTTCGCCTACTTCGATATCGTCGAACACGAGGAAGCCAAGGGGTTGCTCGAGCGTTATGACGCAACCGAAGCCGATATTCCCGTGATCGTCACCCTGCAAGGCAATGTGCTCAAGCAGCCGACCAACCGGGCGGTAGCCGATGCGATCGGCCTGAGCCCCGACCGGCTGAACGGCGAACGGTTCGACGTGGTCGTGGTCGGCGCGGGACCGGGAGGTCTTGCGGCCGCGGTGTACGCGGCCTCCGAAGGACTGAGGGTCGCGGTGCTCGACACCAAGGCGCCCGGTGGCCAGGCCGGCACCAGCTCGAAGATTGAAAATTACTTTGGATTCCCGACCGGCATCTCGGGACAAGCGCTTGCCGGCCGGGGCCTGTCCCAATGCCGCAAATTCGGTGCGGAAGTCGGCGTGCCCATCGAAGTGCTCGGCATCGAATGTGAGAACGCGCCGCCCTTTCACCTGCGCCTCAATTACAACGAGCACGTGTATGCCAGCGCGGTCGTCATCGCGACCGGCGCGCGCTATCGAAAGCCACTCCTGCCGCGCCTCGAAGAGTTCGAGGGCAGCGGCATCTATTACAGCGCGACCTATATGGAAGCCGCGTTCTGCAACAACCAGGAACTGGTCATAGTCGGTGGCGGGAATTCGGCTGGGCAGGCCGCGGTGTTCCTGTCGGGATTCGCGCGTCACGTGCATATCGTGATTCGCGGCGACGGACTCAGCGCGAGCATGTCGAACTATCTGATCCGACGGATCGAAGCGGCGGCGAACATCAGCGTTCATATGCGCACGCAGATCGTCGAACTGAACGGCGAGGCCCAACTCGAATCGATCAAGTGGGACAGTCAAGGCCGCATCGAGGAGAAACCGATCCGCCATGTGTTCCTGTTTCTCGGCGCACAGCCGAGTACCGGTTGGCTAGGCGATTGCGTCGCGCTCGACAAACACGGCTTCGTCCTCACGGGTCCCGATGCGGTTCCGCAGTGGTCGTCGGACCGCCCGCCTCATTATCTGGAGACGAGCCGGCCCGGCATCTTTGCGGTAGGCGACGTGCGCAGCGGCTCGGTGAAGCGGGTTGCGGCCGCCGTCGGCGAGGGAGCGGCCGCGATCCAGTCGCTGCATCAATATCTGGCGCTGAACAGGTGAGACCGGGCGCTGCGTGCGCCTGGCCGCCGGCGACAAGCGCAACTACGCCTTGCGCAGATTCCTCAGCGTCAAGCGCGCGTCCAGGCCGCCGCCGGGACGGTTGTGCAGCGTGAGTGTCGCATCCATCGCCATCGCAAGTTGCCGCGCGATGGCGAGGCCCAATCCCGTGCCGCCCGTATCGCGATTGCGTGAGGCTTCGAGCCGGTAGAACGGTTCGAACACCGCCTCCAGCGACTCAGCCGGTATGCCGGGGCCGCGGTCGAGCACGGCGATCGCTGTTTCTCCGCTGGGCAAAGTGGCCGCCGTGATCTCAGCCGCGCCGCTGAACTTCAACGCGTTGTCCACCAGGTTGCCGAGTATGCGGCGCAATGCCTGCGGACGCGTCACCAGCGAATCGCCGAGCCGCCCTTCCAGGCTGACCGCCTGGCCGGCGTCCACATAGTCGCAGACGAGACTGTCGAGCAGCGCGTCGGGATCGACGCGGCAAGGCACTTCCGTCGCGCCGTGCAGCGTGCGCGCGTACGTCACGCCCTCCTTCACCAGGCTTTCCATTTCCTGCAGATCCTGGCGCAGCTTCGCGCCCTGCGCGTCGTCGTCCATCACGTCGACGCGCAGGCGCATGCGCGTGATCGGCGTTTGCAGATCGTGCGAAATCGCCGCCAGAATTTGCATGCGTTCGGTCATGTAGGTGGCAATGCGGTCCTGCATCGCGTTGAAGGCGCGCGCGGCGCGCGACACTTCCGACGGCCCGTCCTCCGGCAGGCGCGCCGCCTTCAGGTCGGGGCCGAGCGTATCCGCGGCGAGCGCCAGCTGATGCAACGGGCGCGTGGCGAGCCGCACCGCCAGCCAGCAGCACGCGACCAGCATCGCCAGTTGCAACGCGAGCACGAGTGGCAACCAGCGCGACAGCGGCGCGCCCGACATGGGGCGCATATCGATCGTCAGCGGCGTGCCGTCGCTCAGTTGCAGATGAACCTGCAGGCGCTCCTTGTCGCCGGGGACGGCATTCACCGTCAGCGGATAGTGCCTGCCGATGCCGTCCGCGATGGATTGCGCCACACGCTCGGACAGATGCGCATCGATCGGGCTGCCGGCAATGCCCGGCCCCAGAATGAACTCGTAGCTGCGCCGCGCGAGCCGCGGCAGCCACTGCGCGCGTTCATTCGGCGGCAGATGATCGAGCAGCGCCACCGAGCTGCTCACTTCGCGCTCGATGTAGCCCATCATCACGTTGGTCATGGTCTGGTCGCGCTCGGTCAGCGTGAGCCAGAACGACAAGGTCTGCGCCAGCGCGAGGCCGACGAAAAGAATCAGCGCAAGCCGCGCGAACAGCGTGCGCGGCCAGTGCAGCCAGGACCAGCGGTTCATTGCGGATCCTCGATGGCAGTCACCGCCGCGGAAAAGACATAACCCTCGCTGCGCAGCGTCTTGATGTAGCGCGGCTCGCGCGCGACGTCGCGCAACCGTTGACGCAGACGGCTCACCATCAGATCGATCGAACGGTCGAACTGGTCGGCCTGACGGCCCTGCGTGAGGTTGAGGAGTTGATCGCGCGTCAGTACCCGCTGCGGATTGTCGAGAAACACGCGCAGCAAGCGATACTCGGCGCCGCTCAGTGCCACCATGGTGCCTTCGGCGTCGAGCAGATGCCGCGCGGTGGTGTCGAGTCGCCAGTCGCCGAAGGCCAGCATCGGAGCGGATTCCGTCACCTGCATGCCGGGCGGCAGCATGCGGGCGCGGCGCAGCACGGCGCGAATGCGCGCGAGCAATTCACGCACGGCGAAGGGCTTGGGCAGGTAGTCGTCGGCGCCCATCTCCAGGCCGACGATACGATCGGCTTCCTCGTTGCGCGCCGTCAGCATCAAGACCGGCACCGAACGGAATTTGCCGGCACGCAGTTCGCGGCACAGCACCAGACCGTCCTCGCCGGGCATCATCAGATCCAGCACGATCAGATCGGGCGCGCCCTGCTCCAGCGCCGCGCGCATCTGGCGCCCATTCGCCGCGAGCGACACGCGCATGCCGTTCTTCTCGAGATAACCGGCCAGCAATTCGCGGATGCCGCGGTCGTCGTCGACAATCAGTACGTGATCGATGGTTTCCATCAATGCATCATCTCTTTTGGCGTTTCAACTGCACCCGGCTCGCATACATCAATGAACACTGCACCGGATGCGCCAGTTCGGCGGCAAGGCCGCCCGTCACGAAGACGACGATAGCCAGCAGGCGTTTCATGCGTCCTCCAGCACGGAGAGGCCCGCGCCGTCCGCGACTCCCGCTTCCAGACTATACGGATCGACGCCTTCCAGGCAACCGATGTTGACTCGCCACTGCTGCGGGTCTTTACGCGTCTGATGAAACGGATAGACACCGCAGTGTTTGCAAAAATAGTGCCGGGCCACCCGCGTGTTGAACTGATAGAGCGTCAGTGAATCTTCGCCGCTCAGGATCTTCAACTGGCTTGCCGGGAACAGCGGCGTCATCAAGGCGCCCTTGCGGCGGCACAGGCTGCAGTTGCAGCGCCCGGCCGGGACGATCGGGGTACGCACTTCGAATTTGACGGCCCCGCAGTGGCAGGCCCCTTGCAGCAAGTCGGCGCTCATGGTGCTCTCCGTGATTGGCAATGCCTGCTTTATAGCCTGGCTCGCACGGCGAATTGTGTCGCAGTGTATCTGGACCCCGTACAGATACACAACATTGCACCCAGGAGGTCTAGACGACACATGCCAGATACCTGCGGAGGCTTCAATACAGTCATTCGCGGCTGATACGCGAACTGCCGTTTTTAGCCTCCTCCTGAAAGGACACTGACATGCTCTGCGCATCCAAGATCAAAACATTCGCCGTCGCAACCGTGATCGCCGCCGCAGCCGCGAGCGGTATTGCCGCCTTCGCGGGGTCGCCCGAACCGAGCGCGCCCGCCCTCGCAGCCAACGCCCCGGCCCCCGAATTCGCCGGCATTTCGCAATGGCTCAACAGCGATCCGCTGACGTTGCAGCAACTGCGCGGCAAGGTGGTGCTGGTCGATTTCTGGACCTACACCTGCGGCAACTGCATCAACACGCTGCCCTACGTGAAAAGCTGGAATCAGAAATACAAGGACCAGGGGCTGACGGTTATCGGCGTGCACACGCCCGAATATCCGTTCGAGCGCGACACCGACAACGTGAAGACCGCCATCAAGCGCTTCGGCATCACTTATCCGGTCGCGCAGGACAATCGCTATGCGACCTGGAACGCGTACAACAATCAGTACTGGCCGGCTTTCTACCTGCTCGACAAGCAAGGCCGGATCGTCTACACGCATTTCGGCGAAGGCGACTATGCGAAGACGGAAGCGAAGATTCAAGCCCTGCTCGCGCAGCAAGGATAAACGCGGGTTCGTATCGGAATGTATCCGCGGTTTCCGGCGATACACAACATTGCAATTCGCCGCTTTCTCGACACATGCCCGATACACCCGCGCGGTTCAATACATCAACGCCGCGACTCTGAGAAGAATCGCATCGCAGCAAGTCCAGGTCGACCTCTGCTCGTGCTTTCTGATCCGCGGACGTCTCTTATCCAACCGTTCAAGGAGAACGATATGAAAGTTTCCATGATTGCTTTGACTCTTGCTGCCAGCGTGATCGGAAGTGTTGCTCACGCTGCGGTACCGACGCCCTCGACCGGCACTGTGGATTCTTCGCAGATCGCTCAGGCTGCGCAGCCGCAATGGTCCGCGAGCACGGCCAGCGTTGCCGGCAAAACGCGCGCACAGGTCCGTCAGGAACTCGTGCAAGCGGAGAAGGATGGTCAACTGGCCAACCTGAATCGTTCGCTTTATATGGGTAGCTGAGTGGCGGTTTGGCGTTGACGTCGCGAGGAGTGCTCCGGGCGTTCCTCGTGATGTCGGGTGCCCGGCGCTCGTGATGAAGCTGACGATCGACGCGGGTCAACTTTATTCCGGCGACGTATCAGGTACTTTCGTGCCGACGCCTTCGTTCAAATTCATGCCTGCGAAGACGTCTTGAAGCGGCTTTGAACTGAACCGCGTTCGTCACGCGGCTTGAGTGGTTCGCGCGATGAGCGCTTGCACGGCGCGCAGATCGGCCGCCGAGGCCGGCGAAAACACGACCATGCTCAAGCCGTCTCCACCATCCACCGCGAAGGCCGAATACTCGAGCGTGATCGGCCCGGCCTGCGAGTGGCGCAGACGTTTTGTTCCAATCCAATGACTGCGCACGTCGTTCTCCGCCCACAGGCGGCGAAAGTCCGCGCTGCTCGCCTGCAATTCGGCCGCAAGCGCCGCGGCTTGTGCCGACCCGCCGATGCGCGCGATATCGATGCGAAAGACGGCGAGTGCGGCACGCGCGCTTTCCTCCCAATCCGGCTGGCTTTCTCGCACTGCCGGGTCTCCGAACAGACGCCTTAGCACATTGCGCTCGCGCGCCGGCACAGCCGCGTAGTCGCCGAGCACCGCGACCGCGGCCGCGTTCCAGGCCACGACATCCCACGTCGGCGTCTTCACGATGGCGGGACTGCCGGGCATGCCGTCCAGTACGCGCTGCAAGGCAGGCGTGACTTGCGGCGGCGCAAACGGGCTGAGCGGCGGCGGCCGTTGCTGGGCCAACAGGAACAGCATCTCGCGGCCCGCGGCGTCGAGTTCCAGTGCGCGGACGAGCCGCTCCAGCACCTCGTTCGACGGCAGGCCGCCACGTCCCTGCTCCAGCCACGTGTACCACGCGACGCTGACGTTCGCCCGCGCCGCCACTTCTTCGCGCCGCAAACCCGGCGTACGACGCCGGCTCGGTGCGTCCGGCCCCGGTTGCAAACGCGAGCGGCGATCGCGCAGGAAGCCGCCCAATGAATTGCAGGCGGCGCCGAGCGGATCAGGCAGAGTGTTGACGGGCATAGAGGATCTCGACAATTCGCGGGTTCGGCGGAATGCGTGGAATCGCGGCGGGGCCGCTGTCGATACTCTAGCGCGAATGGGTACCTGGATGCTGCGGGTCGTGCGTTAGCCTATTCTCGACCCGCGGCAACTCAGTACTCGACGAGAATAGTCACACGACGATTCGCGGCGCGCGCCGCCGCGTCATCGCCGATGATCAAGGGGAAATTGTCGGCCCGCCCGATCGCGGCCATTCTGTGCGCTTCGATGCCTTTGTCCGCGAAGAAGCGAACCACCGCGCCGGCTCGTGCGGAAGACAGCTCCCAATTAGACTCGTATTTCGCCGTCGAGATCGGCGCGTTGTCCGTATGTCCTTCCACGAGAATGTTGTTCTTCGACTTGTCACGCAGCACGCCGGCAATCTGATTCAACACGCCAAATGATTCCGGCAATAAACGCGCGTCGCCCGAATTGAACAGAACCTTTGCGTTGATGGCGATTTCCACGCCGTGAGCCGCGTTCGTAATCGTAATCTGGCGATTGTCCTGAAGTGGCTCCAACAGAGAAAGAAGCCGCTTCTTCGAGGCATCCGGCGTAGCGGACGTCGCCTCTGTTTTCACGTGGCGCTCAAGCGCGTTGATTTCCAGCTCCCTCGTTTTTGCCAATTGGAGCACATAGAGCGCGAGGAACAACACCATCAGCGTCGTGATGAGATCGGCGTAGGAGATCAGCCAGCGCCCCGACTGCTCCTCGCCTTCGTCGGCGGCGTCATAGCCGGTCTTATCCGCCGTGAGGCGCTTGTTACCTGAGGAGGTGTTCATACCCGAAAAGCCCGCGTCCGAAATTACGTGTGATGGGTTCCGGCTCGCTCGTCGTATGCGCGAGCCGGACCCGGCTAGCCCAGCAACTCGGCCGATCTTTCCCGCACGTCACCCGCGAGCCGCGTCTCGATGGTGTGAGGCGACTCCTTGCGCGAGATCGCGAGCAAGCCGTCGAGATATAAACGCCGGAAGCGCAATTCACTATCCACCTGCGCCCTGATCTTTCCGTACAACGGCAGAAAGACCAGATTAGCGAGAGCGAGGCCATATAGCGTCGCGACGAAAGCCACCGCGATACCTTGCCCGAGTTGCGCGGGCTCGAGCATATGGCCGGTCACCTGAATCAGACCAAGCACGGCGCCCAGAATGCCGAACGTCGGCGCGTAACCGCCCGCCTGTTGCCAGATCCGCGCGGCCGCCATGTGATTGCGCTCGTATGCATCCAGTTCCCGTTGCAAGGCGTCTTCGAGCACAGCCGTCGAAACACCGTTTGCCAGCAGTTCCAAACCTCGTTTGGCAAACGGATTGATGCCCCCCGCCTCGATCGACTCGAACACCAGCATGCCGTTCAGCTTCGCCTGATCGCCCCATTCGAGCAGGACGGACAGGCTCTCGCGATCGACCTGCCGCGCCTTCACAAAAGCCAGGCGCAGTTGCTTGATGCCGTCGTAAAACCTCGCCCAGGTGTTCTGAATCATCACCGCACCGAAGGTGCCGCCCAGAACGATGACGAATGCCTCCAACTGAAACAGCGAAGTGAAGTGCCCGCCCTCGAGTGAAAAGCCCGCGACGATCGCGCTCACGCCGAACACCGCGCCAAATAGCGTCAAAAGATCCATACGTCCTCTCGAATGGCCGCCCGCGCCTTCGAAGCTCGAAGTCGACAGTGCGTGCCGTTTGCGTGTTGCGCGTCAGGCGTCCAGATTGGACAGCGGCGCAGGCGCGGCCGCCGGAGCTTTGATCGCCCGCACGGTCTCGAGAAAGCGTTCTTCGATCTCGGCAATTTCGAGCGGATCGATCTTGATCTCACGACGCATGACCCACGAGACTTCTTTCTTTCTCGCCTCGGTCATCACCGAGAGCAGGCGCTCGGCGATCGGCTGGCCCGTCACGGCGGAAAGCAGTTTCGCGAGGTCGTATGTGTCGAATGCGCTCACCGCTTCGAACAAGGTTCGCTGGTCGACAAACTCCAGATCGTCGAGCGACTTCAGTTCGCTCAGACCACGAGTATTGCGGCGCGAGAAATAGCTGATGCCCTTTTCTTCGACATAGTTCAGCACCCTGGTCTTGCGAAAAGCGAAGATGTCTTCCGCGATTTCAGCGTGGGACAGCTTGTTGAGAATCACCTTCTTCTCGACGCCGATCAAGGCTTCCAGGTCGTCCAGTTCGATCAGTTCCAACTCGCTGCTGATGGAGAGATCGAGATCGTGGTCCGCCACCTGTTGCGCACGCTCGGTGATTCGAAGCGGATCGAACGTGACCAGTTGCCGGCTCGTCGCGCCGTCCTGCGCGGAATAGCGCGCCGACGTGTTGCTCGAGCGATCGGAGCGGCCCGGTTCGAGCGAGACGAGATTGAGTTTCTCCATCCGTTTGAGCATGGCCATCACATGCGGACGCGAATGACCGGCAATCGCATGGCACTTCCTGATCACGTCGGGCAGTGGTACCGAGAATTCCTCGCCTTGCGCTCGGCGCATGCGGCCGTCCGGTCTGTCGGCGTTCTCGCCGCCCGCCATCAACGAAAGGACATGCGCGTACGACACGACGCCCGGCAGAAAATCAGCGTGCGTATTGGTGGCGAGAACGTCGTCCTTCTTTTTCACTCGCCGGATCAGCGTGCGTACGATATGGCGAAGCAACGGCGAGACGCGCTCGAGTTCGTCCTCCACCACGTTGGCCGCGATGACGGTCAATTGGCAGAAGCTCAGCGCTTTCGCGGTATGTGCCCGTGGTTCGGGCGGCAACAAAGCCGCCTCGCCGAAAAACTCGCCTTTGCCTAGTGTCGCGAGAATCACTTTCTTCTCGTCGCACTGGGTGGAGATTTCGACTTTGCCATCCGCAATGACGTAGACGACGGCGTCGCCCGCGAAGCCTTCGGAATAGATGACTTCGCCCGGAGCCGCTGTACGCGACCATGGCGATCGTTGGTGATTCAAGATGATTCCCCCGAAGAGCTATTTCCTCGTCCAGCGCCAGCCGTGCTGAAGGCTCGCGCATGTCCGATGGTCCACATTATTGGACTGGATAACGACATGCAAAACGCAAAGCTTTAATAAACGTAATCCTCAGACTTAACAGCGCAAACGTTTGGGAGCCTTACTGGACAAGGATTGGCGCGATGCAGCTTTTTTCGACAGATGACAGAAAGGTCCGCCGTCGACGCACCGGACGTTCATGAAAATGTAAGACTCAATTTTTTCGTCACAATCGCGAAAAAATTTGGAATAAGCGGAAACCCGAGGTGTTTGCCCCTACATGACAGCGACGAACGCTGCACGGTAGTGACGAAACAGACATGTACGCGCTGCTCTCGTTGCGAGCGGGTCATGTCAGTGGACGAGTAAAGACGTAGCTTCACTTAATTCGCAAGGCATCTTCAATCTTTTACTAGTTAGGTATCCAAATGAAAAGCAAACTTTCCATCATTCTCTCGCTGATCGTTCTCGCTTCGGCAGGTTTCGCTACCCAAGCCTCGGCGAAGGAACATATGCACACGAACACGCAGCAGTGTGTCGGCCCCGCAGGTTTCTGCACCCCGTACTTCGGCAGCTAATTCAGCACGCTTTCCAGGCAATCGTTGCCACCCAACTCATCGCATTTACGAAGGAATTTTTATCATGAAAAAAGCTCTTGTTTGTTTCGCTCTCGCCGTCGGCACGTTGGCCGCTCCTGTTCTGAGCTTCGCACAATCAAATGCCCCCGTCACACGCGCCGAAGTGCGTGCCGATCTGGTGCGCCTCGAACAGGCGGGCTACAACCCTTCGCTCGGGGACGATGCTAATTACCCCGCCGCCATTCAAGCCGCCGAAGCGAAGGTCGCCGCGCAGAACGCTCCGCAAACGACGCAGTCGTCGTACGGCGGCGTGGCGCAGGACGGCAGCTCTTCGTCCGGCATGCACAAGCACGCGTCGACGGATTCCAGCTGCGTCGGCCCCGTCAGCTTCTGCAACGTCTTTTTCGGCAGCTGAATGACACGTATCGGGAATCCTGTTCCGCCTTCGATATCAACAGGATTCCTACTTTTCACAAGAAATTAGAAATACATTCAAGAAGAATCTCTCACTTGTAAACCGGAGTTTGTCATGAAAGTTTTGCCTCTCGTCGCCACGGCCTTGTCGTTGTCCTGACAGACTGACCAAAGACGGTTATCACGTCACCATCGTGCAGGAGCCGCTGACCTCGCTCGACGACGACGTCGCCGCGACCAAACGCGTGCTCGATCAGCAGAACGGTCCGACGATTCTCGTGGCTCACAGCTACGGCGGTTCGGTCATTACCGAAGCCGGCGTGAACCCGAACGTGGTGGGCCTGGTGTACGTGGCCGCGCACGCACCGGCAGTCGGCGAAGACGAAAGCGGCCTTGGCAAGGGCATGCCGAGCTACACGTCGAAGCAGCCGGGCGCGATCATGAAGACTAGCGACGGATACACCTATCTGAATCCCGCGGACTTCCCCAAGGATTTCGCTGCCGATTTGCCGCTCAAGCAAGCGCAGTTCGAATCGCATGCGCAAATCCTGACAGCCGCAAAAGTCTTCTCCGCGCCGATGACAGTCGCCGCGTGGATGACCAAGCCGAGCTGGGGCATCGTAGCGGCCGACGACAAGATCATCAACCCCGATCTCGAACGCTGGTATTACGCACGCGCACATAGCCACACGACGGTGATGCCGGGCGCGAGCCACTCGGTCTACGAATCACGGCCGAAGGAAGTGACCGCTGTCATCGAGGACGCGGCAAAGCATGCGCAGTCTTGAACTGCCGTATCGACAATCCACAGCGATTCGAAGAGCCTCATTTCGCCAAGCAATCGCTCTCTGCCCGCCACGCTGCTCTCAGTGTGGCGATGCTCGTGCATCTGCAACAAGCCATCCTCTGAACTTTAGCGCCCACGGCTGCAACTTCGTCGCAGCCGGATGAGCGACGTCGTCTGCGACGGCAACAATTGCCTGGTCGGCTCGACAAAACCGCTCGACACGCGATCAAAAACCGCCCTCCCGCCGCCTCAGCCGGCGCGCGACACGCACGACCGACAAGACGCGCCGAACGACGACGACTGTCCGAAACCGGGCAGCCGCGTGCCTACGAATTACGCTCGCCATCTCATCCCGCGCCGCAAAACCAACGCGCCATCAACTTGTTATTGTTTTCCATGAATGTAATGATATAACATTCCGGCGACGTTTCAAAAGACTACCGCAGTTGAAAGGAGATCCGCACCGCTATCCAGCGCCGCGCACGTTCAGCCCCAGGAAATCCGTCGACCAAAACAGAAAAAACGCATCGACCCAGTCGCCAACACACTCGAATACATAACGATGAAAAACCGCACGCGCGTCTCCTCTGCAGCCTTGATGCTGTTCGCAATGGCCGCCCACGCCCACGCCGCAATCGACGAAAGTTCAATAAGCGGCGCAGTCACAGATGCCACTGGCCACCCCGTCGATGACGCCACAGTGACCGTGCAGAACGCGAGCGGCGCCGCTGTCAGCGAGGCGAAAACGAACGCCGAAGGCCGCTTTGCCATCGCGCACGTGACACCGGGCACCTACGCGGTCGTCGTCACCGCAGCGGGCTTTGCGAGCGGCAACAGCATCACGACCACGAGCGCCGGCACGGAAAGCACCGTCAGTGTCAGTCTCGCGAAGAGCGGCACACTCGACGTTCAGGTGAACGCGAAACGACTGGACAGAGCACGCAATGGGTTGTTGCCGGAGACCGGCAGCAGCGTGTACCGCTTCAGCCAGGCCGATATCGATGCGCTACCCGCGGGCCAGGACACGCCACTGAATCAGGTGCTGCTGCAGGCGCCCGGCGTAGCCGGCGATTCATACGGTCAATTGCACGTGCGCGGAGACCACGCCAATCTGCAGTACCGTATCAACGGCATCATGATTCCCGAGCCGATCAGCGGTTTTGGGCAGGCGCTCGACACGCGCATCATCGACCAGATCAATCTGCTGACCGGCGCGTTGCCGGCACAGTACGGCTACCGCACGGCCGGTGTCGTGGACATCCGCACGAAGACGGGCGATGCGGGCAATGGCGGCACGATCGACGTATTCGGCGGCAGCCACCAGACCCTCAAGACCAGCGCGGACGTGTTCGGCACGCAAGGTCCGTTCAGCTACTACTTCAGCGGCTCGCTCGGCGTCAACAACCTCGGCATCGAGAATCCCACTGCAAGCGCAAACGCCATTCACGACCACACCCGTCAGGGCGACGCGTTCGGTTATATGTCGTACATCATCAATCCACTCACGCGCGTGAGCCTGATGTTCGGCACCACGAGCAACCAGTTCGAAATCCCGAACACCCCCGGTCTGCCGACCAATTTCACGCTCAACGGCAACAGCACGTTCGATTCGAGTCAGTTGAACGAAACGCAATCGGAGTTGAACAATTTTGCCGTGGTGGCGCTTCAGGGTACCAATGGCGGCGCACTGGACTACCAGGTAGCGCTATTTACCCGCTATACGCGAACGCAATTCAATCCCGATCCGGTGGGCGACCTGCTGTTCAACGGCGTAGCGTCGCAGGACTTTCATAGCAACTCGGCCAATGGCGCGCAGGTTGACACCACGTGGCGACTCAACGCCAAGCATACGATTCGCGCCGGCCTGTTCTTCCAGCAGGAACACGCCGTATTCGACGACAGCGTCAACGTCTTCGCAACGGACGCCGACGGCAATCAGCTATCCGACCAGCCCTTCAATATCCACGACTCGAGCAGCAAAACCGGCTACCTGTACAGCGCTTATGTGCAGGACGAATGGAAAATCACCGACAACCTCACACTCAACTACGGGCTACGTTACGACAAGATGGACGAATACGTCAGCGCGAGCCAGCTGAGTCCTCGCATTGGGCTTGTCTATGCGCTGACGCCGACCACCACCTTTCACGCCGGGTACGCGCGCTACTTCACGCCGCCCGCGTTCGAACTGGTATCGGGCTCAACCATTAGCCGCTTCAACGGCACGACAAACCAGAGTCCGTCGAGCCAGAACGATCAGGTACAACCCGAACGCAGCCACTATTTCGATCTCGGCGTCACGCAGCGCCTCGGTTCGAACGTGACAGTCGGCATCGACGCTTACTACAAGAAATCCACCAACCTGCTCGACGAAGGACAGTTCGGCTCCGCCCTCATCTTCACGCCGTTCAACTATCAGTACGGACGCGTGTACGGACTCGAGTTCACCGCGAACTACAAGCAGGACAACGTGTCCGCCTATCTGAACCTAGCCTACAGCCGGGCGCAGGGCAAACAGATCGATTCCGCCCAGTTCAATTTCGAAGCGGACGAACTCGCCTTCATCAACGACCATTGGGTGTATCTGGATCACGACCAGCGCGTGACCGCGTCATTCGGCGGAACGTACGACCTCGGCAGAACGACGTTCACCTTCGACGGCCTCGTGGGCAGCGGCTTGAGAAGCGGTTTTGCCAATACCGATCGCCTGCCCGTCTATGCGCAGATCAATCTCGGCGTGATCCAGCACTTCAACCAGCCTCTCGTCGGCAAGTTCGATGCACGCTTGCTGGTCGTCAATGCATTCAATCGGGTCTATGAGTTGCGCGACGGCTCGGGCATCGGGGTGGGCGCGCCGCAATACGGCCCGCATTTCGCCGTCTATGCCGGTATCACCAAGCATTTTTAAATCTGTCACACGGCAACGAGGTCGGTTATGCAGGATTGGACGAATATTCTGGCGGCGGTGCGTGTGGGCGGATGGGTTATCTATCCGCTCACGGTACTCGCTGTTCTGGCGGTTGCGATCGTCCTCGATCGCGCCTATGTGTTTTTGCGTTTTGGCCGCTTGCCGCCAGGCATTCAGGCCGCACACGATATTCAGAAGGTTGGATCAACCATTCATCTGGATAACGGATTGAATCACGCCGCGAGTCAGAACGCATTCAGGCGGATGAACGCACCGTGGCTGCCCGACCCGTCCATTCCGCTGTGGTTGCGCGAAGCCAATGCGCAGTCGGTCGCTTCGCAAATCGAGCGCGATATGAGCAAGGGTTTCTGGGTGCTGGAGACGATCGTCACGGCCGCGCCGCTGCTGGGCCTGCTCGGCACCATCGTCGGCATGATGCATTCGTTTCAGTTGTTCGGCGGCACGGGGCTCGTCGATCCGGCCGGCGTCACCGGCGGGGTGGCACAGTCATTGGTGGCGACTGCGATCGGTCTCGTCGTCGCGCTGTTCGCACTCTTCGCGTTCAACTACTTTTCACGGCGGCTTGAACGTCTGATGGATGAACTCGAATCGTTCGCGAATGCGCGGCTCGGTGAAATCCGCCTTGCCGCTGCCGCTGCCGCTGCCGGAGCGCACTCGTGAAGTTCAAACGCTCGCGCGCGGCCAGGCGCGGCCGCATCGAAATCATCCCGATGATCGACGTGATGTTCTTTCTGCTGGCGACGTTCATGCTCGCTTCCCTCGCCATGCAGCGGCTCAATGCCGTCAAGCTGACCTTGCCCGCGGGCCGCGCGCAGCAGATGGACGCGCACGAACCGTTGACCATTTCGGTCGATCGCCGCAATGAGATCTTCGTGAACCATCTGCCCGTGCGTCCCGATCAGATCGAGCCGACGATAAAGCGCCTGTTGCAGCCCGACGCAAATGTCGTCATTGCCGCCGACGACGCAGCGGGCCACGGCACGGTCGTGCAAGCCATGCTCGCCGCACGCCGCGCCGGCGCGGCGCATTTTCTGATCGCCGTGCATCGTGAATAGCGCGATGCGTCTGACCACCACCGTCGATGGTTCGCCGAAGCTTCGGATCGGGCTGGCGATTTTTATCGCGCTCGTGCTCTGGCTCGTGTTTCTGTTCGCGCTCGGACATTGGCTCGACGCAACGACATCCAAACCGGCACCAGACAAGCCGCTGGAGGTGCGCGTGGTGGAACTCGATCCACCGGCGGCAATACATACCGAGCCAACGCCTGTGGTTAAGCCACCGCGGCCGGTTGAGCCACGCCCGCACGTCGTGCCTAGACGCACTGAAGCACCCGCTCCACGGACGCCGACGCCGGATAGGCACCCAGCCCAGATCGCTGCTCCCAATGAACCCAGCGCGCCCGCCGAGGCCCCCGTGCATTCAACCAACTCGTCGGAGGAAAGACAAAGCACATCACAACCCGCCGTCTCTGCCGGTGATGCAGCCGCGCGCGCCATCGCGCAACCGTTACCTGAGTTGCCCGACGACCTACGCGAGCAGGCCTATCAAACCGTCGCGACCGCGCGCTTCGTAATTCACGCCGATGGCTCGGTCGATGTCGAACTGCTCAAGCCGACTCCCAGTCCACGCCTCAACCAGCTTCTCCTCGAAGCCCTTCGCAAATGGCGCTTCTTTCCGGCGTTGCAGAGCGGCCGTCCGGTCGAAAGCCGGCAGGACGTCCGCGTGCATTTCAACGTGAACTAGCGCGCCGAGGCGTCGCGCCCACCGACGCGCCATCACCGCCGGCAACTACTGTGCACTAGCAGTCGTCGCGTTCGCAGCGGACTCGCCCTTCATCTTCCGAACCGCATCGGCCGCCGAAGGCGCAAGGTTCTGCCCGGCCAGCGACGCGTCGAACGCGTCGCGGCGCGCCTGCTTCGCTTGCTCGTAGTCGGCGTCCAGTTCAGCGATACGGCGGTCGTACCAGCTCTTCACGCAAGCCTGATCGGTACAGTTGTGCTGGCGCCACAGCCATTGATGCGTGCGCGCGGCTTCAAGCGCGGCCGTGTCGAGCGTGGTGTCTTTCGCGCGCTGCCACGCCGCGGCGAGACGGTCGTCGAGTGCCGACAGTGCCGGATCTTTACAGACGATCTTTTCCGACGCGGACGACTTGCTCGTGCACTTGAAGCTTGCTGCGGACGCATCCATGGCGAGCGTGGCGCCTGCGACCAGTAAGCCGATCGACAGCAATGCGCACGGCGTCGTGAGGCGTTGAAGGGTGCGGGAGAAAACGGTGTTCAAGGTGGACATACCGGGCCTCTGTTCAGGGAAATAACCAGGCTCAGGCGCGGCGAGACTGTGTCGCGGCCTGCTGCCATGCAATCAAGGATTGCGATAGCGGTGACAGCAGGATAGCGCTCATGAAATGGCCCGATGACGGGAGAACATGCCGTGATTCAAAAGTGCTTACACGATATTTCCACACAGCACCGGCGGCTTCGATGACGGTATCGATCAGGCAACGATTGCGAAAGTTATGCAATCCAATCTATTTTTCTTATCGGGTGGAATGACACACGCGACGGAGTCGCTCGACGCGCCACCTCGTCGAACCACCCGACACCCTGCCCTACCCCATTGATTTTGCGGCGCTTTCTAATTAATGAAGCGCTCCAGTTCGCGCCCGCAATTAGCGGCAACAACCAGAAAGATTCGGATAGCTTATTTCGATCGTCTTCTGGCAGCCGCGCCACGCCTTCTTTCCCCTATCACGCCCGCCTATATTGAACCCGCGCACCGAGGTCGATTGCGGTGCGCATCGAGCGGTCCCCATTCCGATGGCCGCGGACAATGTCCGCCCCGCGTCAATCGACGACAATGACAGGAGACAAAGATGCCTGGTCTTTTCAAAACAGGATGTGCAACACGAGGCTGGCTGCTAGCAGTGCGGACCTGGCTTCTTCAACAGACCGTCGGCGGCAGATCATTTGCCGCGCTAATGGGCGCCGCGCTGATTGCGATGCTCGGCATGCCGATCAACGCAAGCGCTGCCACCACCGGTTTAGCCAACCTCCCCGCCGTCATGCCGGCCATGAACTGCGCCGCCGTGATGAGCATGGACCTCAGCGGCGTCACCGATGGCACGGTCACCATTACGTCCGCGACGGTGCTCCCTGCAGGCACCGTCGTGGGACAGAACACACTGCCGGCAGCCGTGTGCGACGTGAAGGGGACGATCGGACCGGGCGCCTCGCTATTCGAGTTGCAATTGCCGACACAAGGCTGGACGCAGCGCTACTTGCAGGCCGGTTGCGGCGGCCTGTGCGGCAACCTGTCCGTCAATGCGCCGATGGCCTCGACCTGCGTACCGGTGACCAACGGACAGATCGCGATGGCCGCGACCGACATGGGCCACGAAGGTGGTAACGACGGCTCGTGGGCACTCAATCCGCAAACCAGGATCGATTTCGCGTATCGTGCGGGGCATGCCACCGCACAGGTCTCCAAGGCGATCATCAACAAGTTCTACGCGCGGCCAGCGAAGTACTCGTATTTCGATGGTTGTTCCGATGGCGGACGTGAAGCGTTGATGGAAGCACAGCGTTTCCCGGATGACTTCGACGGCATCGCGGCGGGCGCGCCTGCAAACGACCTCATCGTTCAGAACACATTCCATCACGCGTGGCCCGCGGTGATGAACCTCGATCCCAAGACCGGCAAGTACATTCTGCTCGCGAGCAAGCTGCCGCTGATTCACGCTGCCGTGCTGCAAGCGTGCGATAGCATCGACGGTGTGACTGACGGTGTGATCGACAATCCGCAAGTGTGCCACTTCAATCCGCAGTCCATGCTGTGCGCAAAAGGCCAGGCGGCATCCACCTGTCTGTCGCAAGCCGAAGTGAATGTCGTACGCGAGATTCATGACGGTGCCACCGATGCGAACGGCGTCCACCTCGAGCAACCGGTCTCGCGTGAATGGGGCGGCGAGTTGAACTGGAGTCTGTTCGTGCCGGCCACCGACGCCGGGCCGAGCGGGAGCATCAACTTCGTTCTGCCGTTCCTGCAGTACCTCGACTATTTCAACGGTTCGAATCCTTCCGCCACCTTGAGCAACCTCAAGTTCACGATCGAAGGCTTCCTGAAGACCGTGCCGGTGTCGAGCTATCTCGCGGCAACCGATCCGGACCTGAGCCCGTTCGCCCGCCGCGGCGGCAAGCTGATCCTGTGGCACGGCCTCGAAGATCAGCACATCACGCCGCGCGGCACGATCGAGTACTACGAGCAGATGAAGTACTACATGGGTAGCGACAAGGTCGATCAATTCACGAGGCTCTATCTGTTCCCCGGCGTCGCGCACTGCGGTAGCGGCAACGGCCCGAACACGTTCGACATCGTGACGTCGGTGATGGCGTGGGCGGAGACCGGCACCAAGCCGGGCAAGATCGTCGCCTCGATCGTGGACGCGAACGGTCAAACGACGCGGACGCGTCCGGTGTTCCCGTATCCGGCCGTAGCTCACTACACGGGCTCGGGCAGCACGGACGACGCCGCCAACTTCGTGGCCTCCACGCCGTCATCGGATCCGCACGTCGATCTGCACTGGATCGGCGAGTGGCTCTACTCACCGGGTTATGAAGTCTGGTGTCAGACCCACGGTTCGGATCTGATCTGCAAAGGCGGCAATAACTGGAGCAGCTATCGTAAGGTTCCGACTCACTGGAACAATAACTGAGGCCATTCAGGCTTTAGTGAACTGAAAAGACTAGGCTCCTGCTATCCGCACCTCTTGCGAGGCAATGCGGTTAGCAGGAGTTTCAGCAACAAAAAAGCCCGCTTTCGCGGGCAACCCTTCTCGATACGACACACAACCCCTTCAACCCTTCGTCGCCCCAAACGTCAACCCGGCCACAAAATGTTTCTGCATCGCAAAGAACATCGCCACTGACGGCAATGCCGCGAGAATCGATCCCGCCGAAACAAGATTCCACGCCGTGGTCCACTGCCCTTTCAATGCGGCCACGCCCACGGTAATCGGCGCGGCGTCGTCGCCTTGGGTCAGACACAGCGCCCAGAAGTAGTCGTTCCAGACAAACGTGAACACGAGGATCGCCAATGCCGCGAGTGCCGGCCGGATCAACGGCAGCACGATCTTGAAGAACACTGTCCACTCATTCGCGCCTTCGATGCGTGCCGCCTCGACCAGTTCGAACGGCAACTGTTTGATGAAGTTACGCAGAAACAGCGCGCAAAATCCCGTCTGAAACGACACGTGAAACAGAATCAGCGCACTGACGGTATTGAAGAGACCAAGTTGCAATGACAGATCCCGCACCGGAATCATCAGCACCTGCACCGGCACGAAATTGCCCGCCACGAACGTTGCGAACAAAGTCGAATTGCCACGGAACCGGTAGATCGCCAACGCGAAACCGGCCATCGCCGCCAATGCAATCGAGCCCACCACGGCAGGCACCGTGATCAACACACTGTTCCAGAAGTAATGCAACATCGGCGACGTGGTCAGCGCCTCGCGATAGTTTTCGAACATTGCGAAGTGCTTCGGCCAGCCCCAATAGTTGCCCTCGCTCAACTCTTCTGTCGAACGCACGGACGTGACGAGCACCGCGATCATCGGCAGCAGCCAGATCAGCAGCGCGACCGGCAACGTTAGTTTGTACATGCGGCGAGTGGCCGGCTTCCATTTGTCGATGGGAATCGGAAACATGGTCGGCTCCTTATTGCTCGGCGCGCAGCATCCGCCGCAAGTGATAAACGATGTACACCAGCATGATGGCAAACAGCACGACCGCCACCGCCGCCGAATAGCCGATGCGGTAGTACTTGATCGCCTGGTCGTACATGTAATACGCGAGCACGGTCGAGCTTTCGAACGGACCGCCGCTCGTCATCACCGAGATCAGATCGAAGCTGCGCAGCGCGCCGATGATGGTCACCACGATCGCCATGAAGGTGGTCGGCCGCAGTTGCGGCAGGATCACGTGCCACAGCATCGACCAGCCGCGCGCGCCTTCCATGCGCGCGGCCTCGATCTGTTCGGCGTTCAGCGACGTGAGGCCGGTCAGATAAAGAATCATGCAGTAGGCGGTTTGCGGCCACAGCGCCGCGAACACGATGCCGAACGTCGCATAGCGCGGGTCGCCGAGCACCGGCACGCCGTGGCCGAGAATCATCGCGAGCAGGCCGAAGGTCGGGTCGTAGAACCACGAGAAGATCAAACCGACCACCACGCCCGACAACACGAACGGCGCGAAGAAAAGCGATTTGACGATACGGATGCCGGCCACCGCCTGATTCAGATACAACGCGACGGCGAGGCCCATCGGCGGAGCGAGCAGGAACAGCAGCAGCCAGATGACGTTGTTCTTGAGCGCCGTATAGAACGTCTGCGCATGGAACAACTCCACGTAGTTCGCGAGGCCGACGAACGACGGGTCGCTCATGCCATCCCAGTTGAAAAAGCTCAGGCGGATGGTCGACAGGATCGGCCACACCACGTAGATGGCCACCATCACGCAGGCCGGCGCCAGAAACAGAAAAGCGGCGCGCCGCTGCCGGCGCGCGGTGGGCGACGGACGGCGGCGCCGTGCGGTGGCCGGCTTGCGGCCACGCAAGGCGCCGCCCGGCGTGGGCAAACCCGGACCGCCGGGTTCAGCGGGACCGCCGACAGTGTGGCGGGTGACGGAATGCGACACGATCGTTCTCTCCAGATCAGATGCAACGGAAGGCGGCCTCGCGGCCGCCGCCGCTCACTTCTTGTAGATCCGCTTGCGCGTCTGCTCGAGTTGCGCGAGCACGTCGTCGAGCTTCGTGGGATCGGAGATGAACTGCTGCATCCCCTTCATGCCTTCGTCGGCCATTTCCTTGGTCATGTCGCGATCATAGAACTGCGCGATGCCGCCCTTGGTGTTCGCAAGAATCTGGAAGCCGATCTTGGAGATCGGATCTTCCGGTTCCGGCGACTTGCTGTTCGCCGACAACGAGCCGAGCCCGGTTGCCAGCTTTGCGCCGATTTCCGGTGTCTCGACGAACGCCAGGAACGTGTGCGCGTCCGCCTTGTTCTTCGCCTTCGACGGAATATGCAGCGACTCCACCGGACCGTCTTCGGCCGTCGGCACCTTCGCGTCGATGATCGGGAACTGGAAGTAGCCCATTTCCGGCTTCACGTTCGGCGGGAAACCAGCGGTGATGAACGTGCCCATCAGCATCATCGCGGCCTTGCCCTGGAACAGGAACGGCTGCACCGAATCGAGATCGTAGGAGAGCGAGTTGTCGATGAAATAGCCCGCGTCGATCAATTGCTTCCACGTCGTGTAGACCTTCTTCACGCGTGGATCGGTGTACGCGATCTCGCCCGCCATCAGCTTCTGATGGAACGCATTGCCGTTCAAACGCAGGTCGAGATAGTCGAACCAGCCCGCAAGCGTCCATGCGTCGCGGCCCGCCACGGCGATCGGCGTGATGCCGGCCGCCTTCAGCTTCTTGCAGTCTTCGAGAAACTGATCCCACGTTTTCGGCTCGCCGCTAATGCCCGCCTTCTGAAACAGATCCTTGCGATAGAACATGCCCCACGAGTAGTACACGGTCGGGGCGGCGTACTGCTTGCCCTTATACGACGACGCTTCCTTGGTCGACGCATACATCTCGTTCCAGCCGTTCTTCGCCCAGTCGCCGCTCAGGTCTTCGAACAGGCCGCGCTGCGCGTAATAGGCCATGCGTTCGCCGTCATGCCAGTTGACGATGTCGGGCGCGACCGTTGTCAGCCAGCCGGGCAGTTGCACCTTGTACGCTTCTTCGTCGACGAACGACACCTTTACGTCGATGCCGGGATGCGCCTTCTTGAAGTCGTCGACGACCGATTGCCACACCGCGCGCTGGCTCGCGCCCTTGAACGCGATATTGGCCGTGAGCGTACCCGCCTGGGCCGTGCTGACGGCCGACGTCCCCACAGCCGCGGCGGTCAGCGCAAGTGCCAACAGAATTTTGCGTGGTTTCAGTTCATGTTGCCTGTCTCCTTTATTCCTTGATTTTGCGTCGTTGTCTTTACTGCATGGAATTTCGTTGGACACTGCGTCGGTGCATCAGACCACTATCGGGTTCGATAGACTGCCACGCCTTGCGGTTCGATTGCATGCGAACCGATCACGAAGGCATCGTCGGCTACATCGGCGAGCGTGTGCGTCGCGTCGCCGTAGTTGAACACGTAGGTCAGCGCGCCGCGGCGGCTCACTCGCACGCTATCGCCGAGCGGCATCGTTGCCACACCCGCTTCCTGCGCGATCCGCTCGAACAGGCGCAGGGTAAGTGCATCATCGAACAGACTCGCGAGGTAGTGGAACGCGCCGCTTCGAACATACGCGGGATGGCCGTCCGCGAATCGGGCGCGCACGTCAAGCGAATCAGCCGCATCGCTCTCAACGAAATCACGCCAGTGACGCGCGAAACCGTCCGCTTCACTCGAGGCCGGATTGCCCAGTAGCCGCACTGCTTCGGTCACATTCGGCCGCATCGATTCGACACGCCATACGCGCAATGGCAGCACCGACCCCAGCGCGCCAGGTGGCAGGCTCGCGGGAATCTGCAAATCCTGAGTCTTCGAACCCGTGCGCGGCCCGAGTACGACCTGCGCGCCCGAACTCGCCAGACGCTCTGCAAAATCAGCCGGCACGACCGGCAGCGGCGGCACGACGATCAGACAGTAACCATCCAGCGGCGCGTCGACCGGCACGATATCCACGTCGAGGCCGAGCGCGCGCAGCGCCGAGTAATACTCGAAGGCAAAGCGCGGATAGTGAAAGTCCGCTCCCTGCGGATGAATCTCGAACAGCCACTTCGCCTCGTAGTCGTAGACGAGCGCGACTTTCGAGCGGATCGCGGCATTGGCGTCTGCATTCGCGGCGAGCACTGTGCGAATCTCGCCGGCAACTTGCGCCGCCTCGTTGCCTCCCACGTCGAGCCGGTTATCGGGCCTGTTCAGTCCCGCATGCATCTGTTCCTGCGCGAACGGCGCCTGACGCCAGCGGAAGTACGACACGCAGCCCGCGCCGTGCGCGAACGCTTCCCAACTCCACAGCCGTACCATGCCCGGCAGCGGCGCCGGATTCCACTGCGCCCAGTTCACCGGACCCGGCTGCTGCTCCATCACCCAGAACGGCAGCTTCGACATGCCACGATAGACATCGTGATTGAACGACGCGAAGTCGGGATGCCCGCTGCGCAGCCAACGCGCCTTTACCTCCGGCGCGAACCATTGTTCTTCGAGCGCGCCGAGCGGATAGCTGTCCCACGTCGCCACGTCGAGATCGGCGGCGACCTTGTAGTGATCGAACTCGGTGAAGAGTTGCATGAAGTTGTGCGCGACCGGCCGTCCCGGCGAATGCGCGCGGATGATCTCGACCTGCATGCGGTTATAGCGCGCCACCTCGTCGGACGCGAACCGCCGGTAATCGAGGCGATGCGAAGGATGCGCTTCCGTCACGGTCGCCACCGGCGCGTCGATCTCGTCGAAGCTGCGGTACTCCATGCTCCAGAACACCGTGCCCCATGCGCGGTTCAATGCGTCGATGGTGTGATAGCGCGCTTTGAGCCACTCGCGAAAGCGCCCCACCGCCGCCGGCGAATAACTGACCACCGTCTGATGGCAGCCGAACTCATTGTCGGTTTGCCAGTACGCGACAGCCGGATGCTTGCCGTAGCGCTCGGCCACCGCCGTGCAAATCCGCTGCGACGCGGCGAAATACGACGGCGAAGAAAAGTCGTAATGACGACGCGAACCGAACGCACGGGGACGGCCGTCCGCACCGACCGGCAGAATGTCGGGATGGCGGTCGATCAACCACTTGGGTGGCGTCGCTGTCGGCGTGCACATCACCACTTGCAGGCCGGCTGCACCCAGCACATCGATCGAGCGGTCGAGCCAGCCCCAATCGTATTCGCCCGGCGTCGGCTCGATCCGGCTCCAGGCAAATTCGGCGATTCGCACCTGTTCGATGCCGAGGGCTTTCATCCGGCGAGCGTCGTCTTCCCACATCGACTCCGGCCAGTGTTCCGGGTAATAACAGACTCCAAGGCGCATCCGAATGTCCTCTATGCGTAGTGTTCGACGGATTCGAGCGAAGCGGCGGCAAAGCCGTCTTCGGTAAACAAATGACAGGCGGGACGGGGCACGCGCAAGCTCGCGCGCTCGCCGGGCGCAAGGCGTGTATTGCCCGGCGCTTTGGCGATCAGCGCGGCGCCGCCAGGCTGATCGAGGTGGACATAACTGTGTTCGCCGAGTTGCTCGACGAGCGACACGGTGCGCGTCAGCACGGCGTCGTCAGGCGCGACGGACGATGCGTCGACAAACTCCAGGTGTTCAGGACGCACGCCGAGCGTGACCGCTTGCGAGGTTTGCAGCCCCGCGCCGTTCACCGGCACGCGCACGGTTTCTTCCGTGTGATCGAGCGTGACGGTTACGCCTTGCGCATCGACCGAGGCCACTCTTCCCGGCAGAAAATTCATCCGCGGCGAGCCGATGAAACCCGCGACGAAACGGCTCTTCGGACGGTGGTACAACTCGAGCGGCGCGCCGATCTGCGCGATGCTGCCGTAGCGCTCGGTGTCCTTACCGGCATGCAGCAGCACGATCTTGTCGGCGAGCGTCATCGCTTCAATCTGGTCGTGCGTCACGTAGACCACGCTGGCCTTGGCGAACTGCTTGTGCAGCCGCGCGATTTCGATGCGGGTTTGACCGCGCAGCGTGGCATCGAGGTTGGAAAGCGGCTCGTCGAATAGAAACACGCCGGGCTCGCGCACGATCGCACGGCCAATCGCCACACGCTGCCGCTGACCGCCCGACAACGCCTTGGGCTTGCGATCGAGCAACGCTTCGAGTTGCAGAATGCGCGCGGCTTCACGCACCTTGCGGTCGATTTCATCCTTCGGGGTTTTAGCGAGTTTCAGGCCGAACGCCATGTTCTCGAACACGCTCATATGCGGAAACAGCGCGTAGCTCTGGAACACCATCGCCACGCCGCGTTGCGCGGCCGGCACGTCGTTCATGAGTTGGCCGCCGATCGAGAGGTCGCCGTCGCTGAGGTCTTCCAGGCCGGCGATCATGCGCAGCAAGGTGGACTTGCCGCAGCCGGACGGACCAAGAAACACGCAGAACTCGTTTTCGCCGATTTCGAGATCCACGTCGCGGATCACCAGCGCGCCGTCGCCATACGCCTTCTGCACGCCTCTTAACGAAATGCTCGCCATCTCATCGACTCCGTGATTTAATCGGCTCGAAGTCGGAGATTAAGCGCTTAATCAGCAGGGCCGAAAAAATCGATCGCTTTGGATCGTTGGGGCCTTGCCTGTCTCCGAGATCGTTTTGTCTGTGCGACAGATGGTGCCGCGCCTTCGCTCGTGATGCAAATGTCGGGCAGGCATCCCAAATACTGAAAACTCATGCCCACACTCAGCGAAGTCGCGCGTCATGCCGGCGTCACCCCGGCCACGGTGTCCAACGTGCTGCGCGATCGCGGCCGGGTCGGCGCGAGCACGCGACAGCGCGTGCTCGAGGCCGTCGAAGCACTCGGCTACCGGCCGCATCTGGCCGCTCGCGCCCTCGCCGAAGGTCGCGCGCCGACGCTCGCGCTGATGGTGTCGAGCATCGCCAATCCGTTCTATCCGGAGTTCGCGCTCGCCGTCGAACGCGCGGCGCGCACGAGCGGCCACTTCGTGATCATCTGCAATACGAACGAAGATCCGCTGACCGGCCGCGCGTATCTCGACCAGATCGCCGGCACGCTTTCCGAAGGCGTACTCGTGACGAATGCGAACCTCGATTTCGCGGACCTTCATACGACTGAATCGCGCGGCACGCCGGTGGTGCTGTGCATGTGGGAACGGCCTAACGAGCCGCCGGGACTGCCGTGCGTCGCTGTCGATTTCCGACGCGCCGGCGAGCTGGCCGGCGCGCATTTGCTGGAGCTCGGCCATCGACGGATCGGCGCGATTGTCGGCAGTAAAGCCTCGGGCATTCATGCGGCGCGTTACGAAGGTTTCGTCGACGCACTACGCGCCGGGGGCGCGCCGAAAGGCCGCGTGAAACATGGCGCCGACACGATTCAGGGCGGCTACGAAGCAGCACGCGCATTGCTCGAAAGCGATCCGAAGCTCACCGCGATCTTCGCGACCAACGACCTGCCCGCGCTCGGCGCGATGCACGCCGCCGCCGACCTCGGCCTGAACGTGCCGGCGGATTTGTCCGTGATCGGCATCACCGATATCCAGCTCGCGCGCGAGTCGCGCCCCGCGTTGACGACGGTCGCCGTCCCGACGGTCGAAGTCGCCGGGCTCGCGGTATCCCTGTTGCGTGAGTTGATCGAGACATCGTACGGTCAGGCGACTCGCGGCGCGGCAAGCGTGCCGATGCGGGTCGCCTCGCCGCCCGAACTGGTCGTACGCGCATCCACCGGCGTGCCGCGTCCGCGGTGATGCGGCCATAGCAGCGTCGCGCACATTACGCGGCGAATCCTTCATTCGCGCACGCGGTCTTGCGGGCAAGCACTCGCGCCTCAGACGCCGATAAAACCTCAATCTGCCTTCAATTACCTTTCAATCGAGCCAGGACTTTCCCCAACTCCGAACGCTCGATCTCGCACCGCACAACTCTATCCAAGCCCCACCACATAAGGCGCGCAGCCTTCCGACGAGTTTCTGCACGTCATCTTCCATTCCGATCATTTCCTTGACGCGCGTCGACGCGCCTGCTGTACTAAATCAACCAAAGTGATTTAGGCGGCGCGAATCAACCCGAGTCCAGGTCGTTTCGAACCACCTTCATCCTGCATCAGGCCATAAACCAGGTTGTCAGCGCGCAGCGTTCGCGCAGGCAGCCGCCAGCAGTCCACAACGTCGTTGCCAAAAACCGGAGGAGCGTCCCATGAATCTGAATTCCCGCAGGCTTCCTGTCGCCAGGAAAATCGTGTCGATGTGCGTCGCGGCATCGGCGGTATGGTGTGCGAGCGCGAGCCAGGCGGCTGACCAGCCTGTCGTCGGCCTCATCACCAAGACCGACACCAACCCGTTCTTCGTGAAGATGAAACAGGGCGCCGAAGCGGCCGCCTCGAAAGACGGCGCGAAGCTGATCACCGCCGCCGGCAAGTTCGACGGCGATAACGCGAGCCAGGTCACCGCCATCGAAAACATGATGACGGCCGGCGCGAAAGCGATTCTGATCACGCCGAGCGACACCAAGGCGATCGTGCCGAGCATCAAGAAAGCGCGCGCCGCCGGCGTGATGGTGGTCGCGCTCGACACGCCGACCGATCCGCAAGACGCCACCGACGCCCTCTTCGCCACCGACAACTTCAAGGCCGGCGTGCTGATCGGCAAATACGCGAAAGCCGCGCTGAACGGCAAGCCCGCGAAGATCGCCACGCTCGATCTCGCGCCCGGCGTCTCGGTGGGCGTGCTGCGTCATAACGGCTTCCTGGAAGGCTTCGGCGTGAAGGAAGGCGATCCCTCGGTGGTCTGCAGCCAGGACACGCGCGGCGATCAGGCCAAGGGCCAGACGGCGATGGAAAACTGCCTGCAGAAGTCGCCCGACATCAATGTGGTCTACACGATCAACGAACCGGCGGCGGCGGGCGCGTACCGCGCGCTCAAGGCGGCGGGCAAGGATAAGAGCGTGATGATCGTCTCGATCGACGGCGGCTGTGAAGGCGTGCGCAACGTCAAGGCCGGCGCCATCGCCGCGACCTCGCAGCAATATCCGCTGAAGATGGCCTCGCTCGGCGTGACGGCCGGTGTCGAGTATGCGAAGACCGGCAAGAAGGTCTCCGGCTATCAGGACACCGGCGTGACGCTGATCACCGACAAGGCGATGTCCGGCATCGACAGCAAGGACACCAAGTTCGGCCTCGACAACTGCTGGGGCAACAAGTAACGCGCACTGAACAGCGGCCCGCTTCGCCGGGCCGCCATCGGATTTGCCGCGTGGCCAGCCCGCCACGCTCATGTATCGAGGTCATCCATCATGTCGACTCCTTCCGCGCCCGCCGGCCACTCGCGTTCGTTCGCCGAGCGCATGCCATCGCTTGCCGAAGTCGGGCCACTCATCGCACTGGTACTGGCTTGCGGCTTCTTCATTTCGCAGAGCGACCGCTTCCTGTCGTTCCAGAACCTCTCGCTGATCCTGCAGCAAACCATGGTGGTCGCGGTCATCGCCATCGGCCAGACGCTGATCGTGCTGACCGGCGGCATCGATCTGTCGTGCGGCATGGTGATGGCGTTCGGCTCGATCATCATGACCAAATTCGCGGTCACGCTCGGCGTGCCACCGGCGCTCGCGATTCTCTGCGGGGTTGGCGCGAGCACGCTGTTCGGCGCGCTCAACGGCGTACTGATCACGCGTATCAAACTGCCGGCCTTCATCGTTACGTTGGGTACATTGAATATCGCGTTCGCGCTCACGCAGATCTATTCGAACGCCGAGAGCGTGTCGAACCTGCCGGACGCGATCATGTTCTTCGGCAACACGTTCAAGCTCGGCCCCGCGGATGTCACGTACGGCACCGTGCTCACCTTGCTGATGTATCTCGCCACATGGTTCGTGTTGCGTGACACCGTGCCGGGCCGGCATCTGTACGCGCTCGGCAACAATCCCGAGGCCGCGCGCCTGATGGGCTTGTCGTCGCAGAAGATCCTGCTGACCGTGTATTCGCTGGCCGGCGCGATCTACGGCATCGCTGCGCTGTTGTCCGTGTCACGGACCGGCGTGGGCGATCCGCAGGCGGGGCAAACCGAGAATCTCGACAGTATCACCGCGGTCGTGCTCGGCGGCACGAGTCTGTTCGGCGGACGCGGCTCGATTGTCGGCACGTTGCTCGGCGCGTTGATCGTCGGCGTGTTCCGCAATGGTTTGACTCTGATCGGCGTCTCTTCGGTCTACCAGGTGTTGATCACCGGCATGCTGGTGATTCTCGCGGTGGCCGCGGACAAACTTTCCCATCGTCGCGGTTAAAAACGCAATCGCACTTCGTGCATGGGGCCGGAGTAAGCGCTGAAGCGCCAACTCCGGCCAACAGAGGAGCCCGTCATGTCGACACCAATTTCCGCTTCTGCCGCGATGCCCGTTCTGCAGGCGCGCGGACTCATCAAACGCTATGGCAACGTGACCGCGCTCGACGGTTGCGATTTCGAAGTGATGCCCGGCGAAATCATGGCCGTGATCGGCGATAACGGCGCGGGAAAATCGTCGTTGATCAAGGCCCTTTCCGGCGCCACGGTGCCGGACGAAGGCGAGATTCTGCTCGACGGCAAGCCCGTCAAATTCCGCAGCCCGCTGGATGCCCGCGCGCAAGGCATCGAGACGGTGTATCAGGAACTCGCGGTGGCGCCGGCCATGAGCATCGCCGAAAACCTGTTCCTCGCCCGCGAACTGCTGAAACCCGGCTGGCGCGGCTCGATCTTCAAGATGATCGACAAGCGCCGCATGCTGGACGAAGCGACCGCGCATATGAAGGACCTGCAGATCGGCATCCGCTCGATGCGCCAGGCCGTCGAAACGCTCTCGGGCGGCCAGCGTCAGGGCGTGGCCGTGGCGCGCAGCGCGGCGTTCGCGCGGCACGTGGTGATTCTCGACGAACCGACCGCCGCGCTCGGCGTGAAGGAAGGCAATATGGTGCTGGAGTTGATCCGGCGCGTGCGCGATCGCGGCTTGCCGGTGATCCTGATCAGCCACAACATGCCGCACGTGTTCGAGATCGCGGACCGCATCCATATCCAGCGGCTTGGCCGGCGCGCGGCGCTGGTGAACAGGAAAGACATACATATGTCGGAAGCCGTGGCGATCATGACGGGCGCAAAGGAAGCGGACGTCAAGGCGATTGCATGATGCGTGCATCCTGCTGAGCGGGCTCTCACCATGGAAACCACCGGCACCCGCTCGCCCCTCAAACGCACGGTCGGCTCGAATCAGGTCGGCATGCGGCAGTTCAACGAGCGCATCGTGTTGCAGGCGATCCGCTTGCATGGGCCGCTGCCGAAAGCCGACGTGGGCCGTCTCACGCGTCTTTCGATGCAGACGGTGTCGATGATCGTCGAGCGTCTCATCGAGGACGGCCTGCTCGAAAAGCAGGCTCGCGTGCGCGGCAGGATTGGCCAGCCATCCGTGCCGATCGCGTTGCGCGCGCAAGGCGCGTACACCATCGGCGTCAAGGTGGGACGTCGCAGTCTCGACGTGCTCGCGATGGATTTCGCCGGCCACGTGGTGCACCGCGATGTCTTCGACTACGCCTACCCCGATCCGCGCACGCTGTTTCCCGCGCTCGAAAGCAAGCTGGCGCGCGTGAATCAGACGCTCGGCGCGAAGGCCAGCCAGGTGGTCGGCGTGGGCGTCGCGGCGCCCTTGTGGCTCGGCGGCTGGCGCGACTTTCTCGGCGCGCCACCCGATGCGCTGGAAGCGTGGCACGAGATCGATCTGCGCTCGCGCATCGCCACCATGACGGGCCTGCCCGTGGAGTTCGCCAAAGACACCACGGCCGCCTGCGCCGCCGAACTCGTCATGGGCCAGGGCCGCGGCATCCACAACTTTCTGTATCTGTTCGTCGGCACGTTTATCGGCGGCGGTCTCGTCATCGACGGCCGTTTGCATAGCGGCCCGCACGACAACGCGGGCGCGGTCGGTTCCATTCCGCTGCGCGAAGGCGGCGCGCGCAAACCCGCGCGGCAGCTGTTGCACGCGGCCTCGGGTTTCGTGCTCGAAAAACTATTGACCGATGCCGGCGCGCCGGCCGCGGCCGCGCACGATCATCGCGCGTTGTCGCCGGAATTGTGGCGGCATACCGAGCAATGGCTCGATAGCGCGTGCCCCGCGATAGCCAACGCGCTAACCAATGCGGCGGCCCTGCTCGATCTCGACGCGATCGTGATCGACGGCGAACTCGACCGGCAACTAGTGCGGGAGATCATTCGACGCACCGAGCGCGTGCTCGACCGTTTCGAATGGGAAGGCATGGTGCGGCCGCAATTGCTGGAAGGCGCGATCGGCGCCGATGCGCGTGCGATGGGCGGCGCGATTCTGCCGCTCTACGCGCATTTCGCGCCGGTGCATGAACTCTTCCTGAAGCCGGCGGCGGAGACGGCTTACTAGGCGCTGCCGATGTGGCCATCGACACCGGCACGCTTCACTTCATGCTCATTGCTCGGCGACCTTCGTGATGGAAGCCGTTTTCGCAGGCGGATTGTCGAGCAACGGTTGCAACACGGGCGCCAGCGACTTCAGCAATTGCACCGACAGCGCGCTGGTGAACTCGTAATGCGCGGCATACGGTTCATGCACCCAGGCGGTCAAGGTGCCATAGAACCGGTCGCCCATCGCGAACACGAAGGTCGCGCTGCGGTTCACCTTGCGCGACTCGATCAGCCGCGCGCCTTTGGCGAACACATTGAAGCGCTGATCGCCGGTGCCGGTCTTGCCGTACACCTGGAGCGTCTGGCCGTCGGGGAACGTCATGCCTTGCGCGAGACGCCGCGCCGTACCGCCCGTCACCACATCGCGCAACAGCACTTTTACGACGCCGGCGATTTCCGGCGACAACTGCTGTTGCGGCGCCACCGCCGCGCGCTGGAAATGCGTTTCGTAAGGCGTGTCTTTCGCGAAGTCGAGTTGCGTGAGGCTTTCGGTCGGCACCTTGTTGCCGTTGTTGGCGATCACGCCGATCAGTTGCGCGAGCGCAGCCGGCCGGTCGCCCGACGCGCCGATTGCGGCCGCATACGAAGGCGTGAGCGTCGCGAACGGATAACCAAGCGCCTGCCATGACTTGCCGATGGCATCGTAGGCACGCAGTTCGACCATCCGTTTGATGCGGCGGTCCTGCGTCGCGTGATAGCGCGTCTTGAAGAGCCACGAATACGTCGACAGACGCACATCGCGGCTCGCGCTCTGGATCTGTTCGAGCGTAGCGTCGGGATGCGCGCGCAGATAGTTGAGCGTCCACAGTTCCAGCGGATGCACGCTCGAGATATAGCCGCGATCGTTCAGATTGAAGCGGTCGATCGCGTATTTGGCATACAGGTTAGCCAGGTCTTCGTCGTCCAGCACAGAGGCGGCGGGTGTGTTTTTCAGCGCGGCGCGCATCCTGGCATTGAACCACGCATTCGACTCGTCAGGCGCGACGCTGCGCAACACCGTCGCCACCTTCGGCGGCGATTTGCGCACGCCGAGCAGAAGCAGCGCCAAGGCCTGATCGGGTGCCTTGCCGTGATACTTCGTGTAGAAACGGTTCATGTACACGCGGCTTTCCTGATCCGCGAAACGCGTCAGATACATCTTGCGCATCTCTGGATCACCCAGCCATTGCGCCGACGGCCCGGTGGTCTGCACCATTTCGTAATGGACGATGTCGCGCATCAGCCGCACGAACACCAGATTCACCGAATGCTGGAACGCGCGGTGCACGGTCAGGATGCGGCCGTTGTCGTCGGATTCGAAATTGTTGAAGGTTTGCGCCCCGCCGCCCGTGTAGAACGTTTCACCGGGACTAGCCGAGTATTTGCGCTCCACGGCCGCGTCGAGCATGGCCTGCAGCGAACGGTCCGAAGTGTGCGCGAGATAGTTGAGCGCCCAGCGCGTGAGCTGGTCGTTCGGATCGTACTTGACGGCTTTCAGCTCCGCTGTGCTCAGCGGTGCATAACGCTTGTGCAGATCCGAGACGATCTGCAAATACGTCACCACAGTACGCAGTTTCGCCGTCGAACCGAGGTTCAGGCGTGCGCCGGAGTTGATGTCGAACGGCTGGTTGACGCTGTCGGTTTGCACCCGCACGAGGTTGGCGCCGTCGCGCCGCTCGAACAGCGTGAAGCTATAGGCGATTCTCGACGGATCGTCCGACGCGCGCAGCATTTCGAAGCCGACCAGACCCGCCGCTTTCGCGCCATCGCGCGTGGCGGCGGCGGCAAGCCGCTCGCTCACGGCCTGCTGAACGGCGTTGTTGAGCGTGCCCTTCGCCTGCAGATCGAGGCGGTCGAGTTCGTAAAAACTCGGAATGCCGAGCGCGGCCAGTAGATGCGAACGCATGGACGTCACCGCCTTGCGCGACACGAAGGAATCCGTGCTGGCCGTTTTGACGGGCGCGCGGTGCAGATCGACTACCGCGGACAGCGCGGCGTCGCGCAACGGAATCGAAACGATGCCGCCGTTCGCCAGCAGCCGCAGATAACTGTCGGTCAGCCGTTCGAGTTCCTTGTAGCCGTGATGCAGGAAATACGACGGCGCGCGTTGCGCGATCATCAACGAGAGCACCTGCCGGAACGCCACGCCCTGCTCCGGCAGATTCTGTTCGGTCGACGGCGCTGCCAGGATGCGGTTGACATCGTTGAAATCGCGGCCATACCAGGCGGCGAGACCGTCGCCGATCCCGTTGATTTCGCCGATGCCCGGCTGCGCGGCCAACGGCACCGAGTTGAGATAGCGGACGACGATCTGCCGGCGCGCCGGCATGGTTTGCGGGCCGTTCAGATAGGCGCGCACCGAAGCCGATGCAATTTGCCGCAATTTCTCCGGCGGCGTCGCCGTGCGGCCGCCCGCGGAGTGGCGGAATTTTTCGATCTGCGTGGCAAGCGTGCTGCCGCCGGGCTGCGACTGATGGTGATTGAACACGCGCACGCCCTGGTCGGCCAATGCACGGCTGAAGCGCCCCCAGTCGATTGCCGGATTGCGGTTCGGCTGGTTCGGATCGAGCAGATAGCGGTCTTCGATAAACAGCAGCGAATTCACGACCAGCGGCGGAATCGCGTCGAAGTCGTCGTACACGCGGCCGGGAAACTGCGCGGCGAAGAGCGGCGCGCCGGTGCCGTCGAAGAGTTGCAAGCCCGCCCGATCTTTTTCTTCGTACGGCAGAAAGAGGCCGTTATCCGCCAGCGATAGCATCCGGTCGGAATCGCGCGCCTGGGCGGTGATTTCAAATCCGCGTTGCAGCAAGCGCTGCTGGATCGACGGCAGCAGCGCGTAGCCCAGTCGGCTATCGTATGGGCCGTTGTCGGCTTGGGGAAAACGGATGGAATGACTGGCACCGTCGGCGACGGAAAAGCCCACGTCGCGAGTCAATTCGGAGAGATAGTGCGCCTGCAATCGCGAGGTTTCGATCTCGTTCTGGCAAAAGCGTACCGCCAATGCCAGCGCAAGCAAGAATGCCGCCACCAGCGCCCATTTGAACCACTTGCGCACAGACGTCGTGCCCGTCGCGCGAAACGGTAATCGAACCAGCGGCCGATTCATGGTGCTCTCCCCGAGCGGACGCCGGTTTCTTCTGGCCCGGCGCACCTTCAAGGCAGTGTAGCGCGGAACGCGAACCCAGGATCGGTTCGGATTTACCCGAGAGTGTCGCGGCTACAACACCTCTTCGCAAGACATGGCGCGGCGCCAATTGCCATGAGATATTCAACGTCTTTCGCGTGATGAAAAACCGCCGCTTCAGGCGGTTTTTTGCTTTCGAGCCGCATGTGCTGGCAAGCGGGCTTGCGCCTGCTCCGCCGGCTGCGTACGCAGCAATTCGATGAACTGTTCCGCCGGTGGCGACAGCACCCCGCCCTTGCGCGTCACGACGCCGAAAGTTTGCGAGGGCGACTTGAGCTTCACCGGCACGAGACGCAGCATCTTTTGCCTGACGAACAGCGCGGCGATCGCCGTCGGTAATAACGAAACCAGGTTGTGACTGCTTTGCAGGAGCGCGACCGTCACGAACGTCGAGGCCGTCGAAACCGGGTTATCCGGCATCTCCAGACCGGCCAGATCCATCTCACGCTCGAGCAGCGCGTGCAACGGCATATGCGACGGATACATCACCCAGCGGTGTCCGGCCAGATCGCGCAGTTTCACCTCTTTCTTCGGCAACGGCGGATGGCCGTAGCCCACCACCACCGAGAGCGGCTCGTCGCCTAGCGGACGATAGTGATATTTCGACGGATCGGCCGCTACCGCAGCGCGGCCGATCACCAGATCGAGCCGGCCGTCGTCGAGTTGCTGGAGCATTCGCGCGCTCGTGTCTTCCACCACTTCGACGGAAAGATTCGGCTGGCCCGCATGCAGTTGATTCAGTGCCGGCACGACGCACTCCGGAATCGCCCCCATGATCGCGCCGATCGCGAGACGCCCGCCGCGCCCGGAACGTATCT
This sequence comes from Paraburkholderia sp. BL9I2N2, assembly GCF_004339745.1. Lineage (GTDB taxonomy): Bacteria > Pseudomonadota > Gammaproteobacteria > Burkholderiales > Burkholderiaceae > Paraburkholderia. Next base: position 850,718 of record NZ_SMGP01000002.1, read on the forward strand.
CGGCGACGTCCTGGCAGAGCGCGGTGAGATCGGTCGCCACGAGGCGCGCGTAGCGGATCACGCAGTGGCCGAGCTGGTTCGGGATCATGCCGCTTTTGGAGCGCTCGAAGAGCGGCGCTTCGAGCATCGACTCCAGTTCCTGCAAGGCCTTGCTGGCGGCCGACTGTGTCATTGACATCGCACCGGCGGCTTTGTGCAGCGACTTCAGGTCGTCGAGCGCGATCAGCAATTGCAGTTGTTTCATGCGCAGTTTCGACAGCAGGACGTTGAGGGTGTCTTTCATGGCAGCGTATCGGGGCTAAAGCGGGGGGCTAAAGCGCGGGCTGAAGCGGAGGTGAGTCGCAAAAGCGATCACAAGATGGAAACAATTCAATATACCCGCCGTGTTCAGCGCCGTATAGTCGACTGCGTTGCATGGGATCCGAGTCAGCGCCAAAGCGCAAACTCGGGTCGACACGGAGACATTCCAAACTACGAAAACACCTATCATCATGACCCAGTCATCCCATCCTGCTGCATTGCGCGGCGTGTTCCCCGTCGCGCCGACCATCTTCGACGACGCCGGCCGTCTCGACCTCGAAGGCCAGAAACGCTGCATCGACTTCATGATCGACGCGGGCTCGAACGGGCTGTGCATTCTGGCGAACTTCTCCGAACAGTTCGCGCTATCCGACGACGAGCGCAATACGCTGATGCACGTGGTGCTCGACCACGTCGCGGGCCGCGTGCCGGTGATCGTCACGACCACGCATTTCAGTTCGTACCAGTGCGCCGAGCGCAGCCGCAGTGCGCAGGCCGCGGGCGCCGCAATGGTCATGGTCATGCCGCCATACCACGGCGCGACGATCCGCATCGGCGAACGCGGCATCTACGAGTTCTACCGCACTGTGTCCGACGCGATCGGCATTCCGATCATGATTCAGGATGCGCCGGTCAGCGGCACGCCGTTGTCCGCGCCGTTTCTCGCCCGCATGGCGCGCGAGATCGACAACGTGTCGTACTTCAAGATCGAAGTGCCGCAGGCGGCGAACAAGCTGCGCGAGCTCATCGAATTGGGCGGCGATGCGATCGTCGGTCCGTGGGACGGCGAAGAGGCGATCACGCTGATGGCCGATCTGGATGCGGGCGCAACCGGTTCGATGACGGGCGGCGGCTACGCCGACGGCATCCGTCTGATCATCGACGCCTATGCGTCCGGCGACACCGAGGCGGCCGCCGCGCACTATCAGCAGTGGCTGCCGCTGATCAATTACGAAAACCGCCAGGGCGGTCTCGCATCGTGCAAGGCGCTGATGAAGGAAGGCGGTGTGATCCGTTCGGACGCGGTGCGCCATCCGTTGCCGCAAATGCACCCGGCCACGCGTGAAGGTCTGTTGAAGGTTGCGCGGAGGCTCGATCCGCTGGTGCTGCGCTGGGGCCGTTAAACGCCCATTCCGGTCCAGGGCGGTTGCCGATCGGTCGACAACCGTCCCGGACCTCATCAGGAATGAGCCGTGCCCCCCCGTACTTCGTCATACCGCCCGCAACGCGTTAACCGCCCTTGCATCGCGTGGCTCCGTTGCCGGTCTTTCACTTTCAGCAGACCAGCGCAACGGCCCCGCCCTCGCTGCACACCACCCCGTGTCCCGGACCATCCGGCAAGCACACCCAACGCCGGACTCTGCTCCACATACGTTGACATCTCATCAACGGATGCACGTCGAAGAAAAAAACCCGCATATAAGGCAGTGGAGAAATTGAGTACCATAGGCGCGCAAGCTCACCCTATCTCCTTCCATGACCGCCCATCCTCGAGAACTGACGCCGGACACGCTTGCCGAGCTGCTCGAACGTGTCGCCAAGGAAGACGCCGCGGCATTGCGCGAGCTCTACGATCTCGCCGCCCCGAAACTGTTCGGCCTCGCCCTCCGTATATTGAACAAGCATGAGTGGGCCGAAGAGGTCTTGCAGGACAGCTTCGTCAATATCTGGCGCTTTGCCGGCGACTATCGCCGCGCGCTGTCCGCCCCGATGACGTGGATGTCGGCGATCGTCCGCAACCGTGCTCTCGATCACCTGCGGCGGGTCAACACCCAGGAAACGGAATGGAGCGATGCGTTGGACGATCTCGTGGCAACCGGCGATCCAGATCCCGAAGCGCTGACCGCGGTCAGCCTGCAGGCGCGTCTGCTCGCCGGTTGCATGCAACAGCTGGAACCGGCGCAGCGCCAGGCGGTGGCCCTCGCGTACCTACGCGATCAAAGCCATAGCGAGATCGCCGACGTGCTGGCAGTGCCGCTCGGCACCATCAAGTCATGGATCCGGCGCGGCCTCGCCAAGCTGAAGACCTGTCTGGGAGGCGAGTGATGAATCTCCATCGCTATCCTCAGCTGGTCGACCTGCTGGCCGCCGAATATGTGCTCGGCACGCTGCGCGGCGGCGCACGGCGCCGCTTCGAACGCTACGCGGACCACGACACGACGATCCGCCGTGCCGTCGACGAATGGCAGCGGCGCATCTCGCCGCTGGCCGAACTCGCCGAGCCGCGCATGCCACCGTCCGCCGTATGGGACGCCATCGAACGGCGTCTCGGCCTCGCGGCCACGCGCGAGGCCGCACGTCCCCGCACCGTGGTGGCAACACCGGCGCGGCCGTCGCGCAGCGTGTTCGAGAACCTGGCGTTCTGGCGCGGCTGGGCACTCGGCGTCACGGGCCTCGCCGCGGTTGCCGTGGTGGTCGCCGCGCGCTCGCTGTTGCCGTCCACCACGGCGCCTGTCACCGCGCCGACCGTGGCTCAGCAACCCGAAACGGCGGTATCGCATGTCGCCGTGCTGAACAACAAGGACGCGCATCCGGTCATGCTGGTCGCGTGGGACGAAGCCCATTCGACCATGACGGTGCATCCGCTCGGCAAGGTCGAGCTGCCCGCGGGCCGGGCGATGGAACTGTGGGGCATTCCGGCGAGCGGCCATCCGGTCTCGCTCGGCATGCTGCCGGACAGCGCGAACGGCAAGGTTACGGCCGGCCAGCAGAAGCCGGAGAATTATGCGGCGCTGGCCGTGTCGATCGAAGCGCCGGGCGGCTCGCCGGATCACAACGCGCCGAGCGGTCCGGTGGTGTTCACCGGCAAGCTGTTGCCGGTGTCGTAGGCGTTTCATGATCAGCCGGAGAAGGTCGGCATTCGCTCGAGGCGAGTGCCGGTCTCTGTTTCATCCGCCCTTCGACTCGGCAATCGCGCGACGGCTGGACGTGAGCGCGCGATTGCCGCTAACCTAGCCCTTATGCAAAGCTTTTACGAAGCCACTGTCACCCGTTCGTCCGCCTATGCGCCGTTGGCTGGCCGGCGAAACGCCAATGTCTGCGTCATCGGCGGGGGCCTGGCGGGCTTGTCCACGGCGTTGGGACTCGCCGAGCGGGGCGTCGCCGATGTCGCCGTGCTCGAAGCCCGGCAAGTGGGTTTCGGCGCATCCGGGCGCAATGGCGGGTTTGTGTTCGGCGGCTACAGCCTCGATTGCGCCGATCTGCTCAAGACCCTCGGAGCCGTGCACGCCCGCGAACTCTATACGCTGACTACCGACGCCGTCGATCTGATGAGAAAGCGCATCGCGCGCTATCACATCGACTGCGACGCGACCGACGCCGGCGTGATCCTCGCCAACTGGTTCGACGAACCGGCGCGGCTCGAGTCGCAGCGGCGCCTGATGCGCGATTCGTTCGGCGTCGAGTGGGAACCGGTGGCAGCGGAGCAGCTCGCTGCGCAACTGAAAACGCGCCGTTATCACGGTGGTCTGTTCGAGCGCAACGCGTTCCACTTTCATCCGTTGAAGTACGTCCTCGGCGTGGCTAACGCCGCTGCGCATGCCGGCGTGCAGATCCACGAGGACTCGCCGGTCGTGCGTCTGCAGCGCGACGGCGCCGGCTTCGTGGTGCACACGCAGCACGGCGCGCTCGACGCGCAACACGTCGTGATGGCGGGCGGCGGCTACGCGCGCCGTGTCTACCCGCTGGTCGAACGCGCGGTGCTGCCGATCGCCACCTACGTGATGGCGACCGAACCGCTCGGGTCACGTCTGCAAGACGCAATCGATACACGCGCCGCCGTCTACGACACCCGCTTCGCCTTCGACTACTACCGGCCGCTGCCCGACACGCGCATTCTGTGGGGTGGCCGCATCTCGGTGCGCGACCGCGCGCCCGAGGTGATCGCGCGCCTGTTGCGGCGCGATCTGCTGAAGGTCTATCCGCAGTTGCATGACGTGGGTATCGAGTACGCGTGGGGTGGCCTGATGAGCTACGCGCGGCACAAGATGCCGCAGATCGGCCGCAGCGCGGATGGCGTCTGGTACGCGGTCGGCTTCGGGGGACACGGCATGGCGCCGACCACCGTGTCCGGCGAACTGCTGGCGGCGGCGATTGCCGGTGAGCGTCCGGTGCCCGAGGCATTTGCGTCGTTCGGCCTGACACCCGCTTACGGCGCGCTCGGCCTCGCGGCCGCACAACTGACCTACACCGCCATGCAGACACGCGACGCGCTCGCCGCACGCCGGCGGCCTGCCGTTTGACGTCGACCAATACGTTGCCGCTCATGCCCGAGACCCGCTCCAGAGGCCAATTTCGCCATGCTAGAATGCGCCGTCACTGCCGCTCGAATACACAATGAAAAAGGGAAGCAAGGCCGCCGAGCCTGATACCAACGGCATCCCGTCCGACAGTCCGCGTACCGACGCCCGGCGCAAGTACGATCCCGAACAGACGAAGCGCAACATCCTCGAGGTCGCGACCCAGGAGTTCTCCGCGATGGGACTGACGGGCGCACGCGTCGACGCGATCGCGGAGCGCACGAACACCACCAAGCGCATGCTGTACTACTACTTCGGCAGCAAGGAAGGGTTGTACCAGGCGGTGCTGGAAAAGGTGTATGGAGACATTCGCGCGCTCGAACAGGATCTGCACGTCAGCGAACTCGATCCGATCGAGGGGATGCGCGCACTCGTCGAGTTTACGTTTGACTATCACGACAGGCAGCGCGATTTCGTGCGCCTCGTGACGATCGAAAATATTCACGGCGCGAAGTACGTCGAGCAGGTCAAGACGTTCAAAGGCCGCAACGTCACCGTGATTCATACGATCGAGGATCTGCTGACGCGCGGCATCGCGGCCGGGCAGTTTCGCAGCGACATCGATCCGATCGATCTGCATCTGCTGATCAGTTCGCTGTGCTTTCACCGCGTCGGCAATCGCCATACCTTCGGCACGGCGTTCGGGCGCGATCCGTCGCATCCGCGTTTGCGTGCGCGGCATCGCGCCATGATCGTCGATGCGGTGCTGCGGTTCGTGCGCAAGGACGATTGACGCCTGTAAGCCTCAAGTAAAAACGGGACGTGGCCTGCGTCACGTCCCGTTTTTTTCGTCCGGCGCGAGGCCGCTCAATCCACCAGCACGATCCGCTTGATATCTCCGACGATGAAGATGTACGACAGCGCGCCGACCAGTGCGATCGCGCCGATGAACACCAGCGCCCCGACAAACGAGCCGGTTGCCGCGACGATGAAACCCACCACCAGCGGCGTCACGATGCCGGCCAGGTTCGCCGCGAAGTTGAAGATGCCGCCGGTCACGCCGAGCAGGCCGTCCGGCGCGATGTCGGACACCAGCGTCCAGCCGAGTGCGGCCATGCCCTGCGCGAAAAACGCCACCGACAGAATCGCGATCACCAGCAGGTTGCTCTCGACATAGTTGGCGAGAATGATGGTCGACGCGAGCAGCAGGCCGGCAATGATCGGCAGCTTGCGCGCCACGTTCGGCGACTTGCCGCGGCGCAACAGCCAGTCGGAGAAGAAGCCGCCGAACATCACGCCGATCGACGCGGCAATGAACGGCATGATCGCGAAGAAGCCGATCTTTAGCCACGCCATATGGCGTTCGGTGGCGAGATACGTCGGAAACCAGGTGAGGAAGAACACCAGCGTCGAGTTGCCGGCGAACTGGCCGAGGCAAATGCCCGTCAGTTGACGATGCTTGAGCAAGCGTCCGATGGTGCGCCATTCGAAGCCGCTCTTCGCCGATACGAGCTTGCTGGCTGCCGCCTCAGCGTCCTTCTTCCGATGCGTGAGACCGCCGCCCGCTTCGATATAGTCGAGCTCCGCCTGATTCGCCGACGGATGATCGCGCGGCTCACGATAGAACATCCACCAGATCACGCCGAACACGAGGCCCACGCCGCCCACCACGTAGAACAGCGAACGCCAGCCGAACGCGCCCATCAGCATGAACAGGAATGGGCTGAAAAAAGCGAGGCCGATATATTCGCCGACCGTGTACGTGCCGGTCGCCATCGCGCGTTCGCTCTGCGGGAACCACGTGGCCACCACGCGGCTATTGGTCGGGAAGCACGGCGCCTCCGAGACGCCGAGGCCGAGGCGGAATGCGAACAACGCGCCGATGCCATGCACCAAGCCTTGCGCTAGCGTGCACAGGGACCAGAAGGTCATCGACAGGAAATACGTGACCTTGCTGCCGAAACGGTCGAGAAACAGGCCGCCCGGAATTTGCGCGGCCACATAGCTCCAGGAAAACACGGAAAACAGCAGCCCCATCAGCGCGGCGTTGATGCCGAGCTCCTTGGTCAACTGTGGCGCCGCGATGCCGAGCACCGTACGGTCGAGATAATTGATCATCGTCCCGACCGCGAGCAGCGCCAGAATCTGAAAGCGGGCTTTCGAGCGGCGCCCGGTGCTCACCGTGACGCCTTGCGGCGTGGCGGTGTCGATGGGACTGGATTGAATCGGTTGCTGCATATGGTGTGCGTCTCCTCGATCGGGTTGTTACCGGTTGGCGCGCTGCCGGTTAGCGTTGCAACAACGACTGAAAATGGGTGTAGACCCGTTCCCCGTCCGGTTCGAGACCGGTGAAAATGCGCATGGCGTCGACCGCCTGATACACCGCCATGCCGCCGCCGCTCAGCGTGCGGCAGCCGAGCGCTTCCGCCGCTTGCAAAAGCGCGGTGCGGATCGGGAAATAGACGATGTCCGAGACCCACAGATCGCGGTGCAGCAATTCGACCGGCAACGGCAAGCCGGGCAATTTCGCCATGCCGGTCGGCGTCGCGTGAATCAGGCCATTGGCGGCCGCGAGCGATTCGGCGAGCGAACTGCCGGCGCTGACGGTGGCGGCCGGAAAGCGCTTCTGCAATTCCTCGGCGAGCGACGCGGCGCGCGTGGCGTCCACATCGAATAGCGTGAGCGATTTCGCGCCCATGTTCAGCGCCGCGTGCGCGACCGCCGCGCCGGCGCCGCCCGCGCCAAGCTGCACGACGCGCTCCAGCGACACGTCCGGCAAACCGCGCTGGAATGCACGCGCGAAACCTGACCAATCCGTGTTGTGACCGATGCGTTTGCCGTCCTTGAACAGCACCGTGTTGACCGCGCCGAGTGCGCGCGCGTCGTCGGACAGTTCGTCGAGCAGAGGAATGACGGCCTGCTTGCACGGGTACGTGATGTTCAGACCGTTGTAGCCCATGCGTTCGGCGGCCATCAGCAGATCGGGCAGCGAGGCGACGTCGAGTTTCAGCGCTTCCAGATCGATACGCCGGTACACATAGTGCAGACCGAGCTTGCTGCCCTCTTCCTCGTGCATCGCGGGCGTCAGCGATCCGCTGATGCCCGCGCCGATCAGGCCGACCAGATAGGAATGAGGTGTTGCCTGTGAGTTCGTTTGTACGTTCGCTTGTGAGTTCGCTTGTGAGTTCATTTCGCCGCCCTATCCTTAAGAATGGTCGCCATCCGCTCCAAAGCCAACACATAGCCCTGCGTGCCGCAACCGATGATGATCGCGTCCGCCACGGCCGACACGTACGAGTGATGCCGGAACGCCTCGCGGCGATGCACGTTTGAAATATGCACTTCGATGACCGGCTTTTCGATTGCCGAAAGCGCGTCGGCGATGGCCACCGACGTATGCGTGTAGGCCGCCGGATTGATCACGATGCCGTCGACCTTGGTACGCGCCGCGTGCAGCCAGTCGATCAGTTGATGTTCGGCATTCGACTGGCAGAAGTCGATCGCGAGATTCAGGCGCTCTCCCGCATCGCGGCAAAGCTTCGCGACGTCGTCGAGCGTTTCCGAGCCATAGATGGTCGACTCGCGCGTGCCGAGCAGATTGAGGTTTGGTCCGTTGAGGACCAGTACTGACGCAAAACTCATGACAACCACTCCTGCTAAGTAAGGCAAGAAGCCAGCCACGGCGAGCGCCGTGGTTTTGCAACCTGAGCGAAGTGTGCGCGCATTGAGCGCCGCCGTCATTCGGGGTTTCTACGAATTTGTACCATCTAGTTAGTTTGTATAAACTGTCGATAACTTCGGTTACAGTGGGTGATTGTGGCCTGCCTCTTGCCGATGCGTGTAACGAACTGGTCCATTTTCCGCATTGCAGCATGCCAGCCAGCGGGATCTGCGAGCGGTCGCGCGCCCCGGCCGTTGCGCGCCCTATTCAACAGCCGTTTGATTGTTTTAGCAGGAGCCGTCCATGCAACGTTCGATTGCCACCGTGTCGATCAGCGGAACCCTCGTCGAAAAGCTGACCGCGATCCAGGCGGCGGGCTTCGAAGGCGTCGAGATCTTCGAGAACGATTTGCTGTATTTCGACGGCTCGCCCGCCGACGTGCGGCGCATCGCTGAAGATCTCGGGCTGAAGATCATGCTGTTTCAGCCATTCCGCGATTTCGACGGTGTCAGCCCGGAGCGCCTCGAGCGCAATCTCGACCGCGCGAAGCGTAAGTTCGACGTCATGCATGAACTGGGCACAGACCGCATTCTGGTGTGCAGCAACGTTTCGCCCGACACCATCGGCGACGATGCGCTGATGACCGACCAACTCGGCGCGCTGGCCCGCGCGGCTGAGGCGGCCGGCGTGATCGCGGGCTATGAAGCGCTTGCGTGGGGCAAGCACGTCAAGACCTACCGGCACGCGTGGAAGCTCGTGAACGCCGTGAATCATCCCAATCTCGGGCTCGTGCTCGACAGCTTTCACACGCTGTCGCTCGACGACACGGTGGACGCGATCGCCGACATTCCGGGCGACCGCATCGCCTTCGTGCAGATTGCCGATGCGCCGAAGCTCGCCATGGACGTGCTCGAATGGAGCCGCCACTATCGCTGCTTCCCGGGCCAAGGCGATTTCGATCTGGCCAATTTCACGGCGCAGGTCGTGAAAACGGGCTACAGCGGGCCGCTTTCGCTGGAAATTTTCAACGACGGCTTTCGCGCCGCCCCCACCACCATCACAGCCGCGGACGGTCATCGCTCGCTGCTGTTCCTCGAGGAACAGACTCGCGCGCTGCTCGACAGCACGCAGCAGCCGATCGGTGACCTCTACCGCTCGCCGGCGGCGCCCGCGCACGTCGGCTATCAGTTTCTCGAGTTCGCGGTGGACCACACCACGCGCGCGCAACTCGTCGACTGGCTCGGCAAACTGCGCTTTCGCGAGGCGGGCCGCCATCGGTCGAAAGAAGTCACGCTGTATCAGCACGGCGCGGCTTCGATCGTGCTGAACGCGGAGCCGGATTCGTTCGCCAACGCGTTTTTTCCAGCAGCATGGCTTGTCGCTGTGCGCGTCGGCGTTTCGCGTGGACGACGCCAATCAGGCGTTCGAGCGCGCCGCCGGCTTCGGCTACGCGCCGTTTTCCGGGCAAATCGGCCCGAACGAGCGTGTGCTGCCCGCCGTGCAGGCGCCGGACAGCAGCCTGAACTATTTCGTCGACGAAACGCCGGATCAGCCCACCTTGTTCGAGGCCGATTTCGTCCTCACCGACATCAACGGCCCGACCGAAGTGGGGCCGCTCAGCCGCATCGACCATGTGTGCCTATCGGTGCCGGCGAATTCGCTGGATACGTGGGTGCTGTTTCTGCGGACCGCTTTGGGCTTCCAGGCCGAGCCCGGCGTGCTGGTGCCCGATCCATACGGCCTCGTGCGCAGCCGCGCGCTGCGCAGCCACGACGGCTCGGTGCGCATCGTGCTGAATGCCTCCGTGGACCATCACACGGCGGTGGCCGAGGCGCTGCATACCTATCACGGCTCTGGTCTGAACCACGTCGCCTTCAGCACCAGCGACATTTTCAGCGCGATTCCTGAGTTCGTCGCCGACGGCTTGCCGGTGCTGCGCATCCCGCGCAATTACTACGAGGATCTGGCCGCGCGCTACGCGCTGCCGGACGACACGCTCGACGCATTGCGCGTCAATAACATCCTCTACGACCGCGACGAGCGCGGCGGCGAGTTTTTCCACGCTTACACGGAGCAGCTCGACCAGCGCTTCTTCATGGAGATCGTCGAGCGGCGCGGCGGTTACGACGGCTATGGCGCGGCCAATGCTGCCGTGCGGCTCGCCGCGCAGGCTCAGCGGCGCAAATAGGCATCCAACGCGTCACGCAGGCGAATTCGGGTCCGGCGATTCCGGCCAGGCGGGCACGGCGTGTGCGGCATCGGCGGGGGTAGCCGCGCCGCACCGATATAATGTCGCCTGATTCGCGGTCGATGCCGCGCGGCTGTGGCACGTGCGGGCGTCGCACGTATCGTCAGCCGAATGTAACGCCAGGAGAGATATGAAGAAGTTTGCCGTAGTCCTGTCAGTTCCCCTGCTCCTCAGCGCTTGCGCGTACTTCCAGAAGAATCCGGATGCCGGCGAGCCGGTCACGGACACCAACACGCAGCGCTCCGTCAACGACGTGGTCGCGTGCCTCACGCAACTGGCCACCAGCCACGACGCCGCGTTCAAATCCACGGCGATCCCGCAAGGCCAGATGCTCGACTTCGGCGACTCGAATATCGTCAAGGTGCGTAGCGACAACGGCGCGACGACTTACCGTTTCTATGCGGGCAAGCGCCACGTGAACAACCTGTGGATCGAGTCGGCGGGCAAAACCTGCGCCCCGTAAGGGTTTGCGGACGTAAGTGTGACAATCGGTAACATGGTCAGGTGCAATCATCGTGTCACGGTGTTACAGGACAATGGTGTCTTAAGAATCGTTTAAGACTTCGTCCGCATCATCCACCCGACACTATTCCGCACAAGGTGCGACCATGAACCAGCCCGATCACAACACGAACGACGCACCGGCGCCGGCCAAGCGGCCTACCATCCTGCGCCGCCTGCTGAGCCACCACGAGCTGGCGACGTTGCTGCTGTTGCTGCACGCGCCGATCGACGCGTCCGCGAAACCCGAAATTCCGCAGCTTCACGAAGCCGGCCTGATCGAAACGATTTCCGGCGACGCCGGCGCTTCGCATATCCGTTTGACGCCCGAAGGGAACGCCGTGCTGCGCGGCCTCGGTGTGAAGTGACGCGCGCTGTTCAATTGCGTTCGAAGGCGCGCACGTACAGGTCTCGGGCCCTTTTTTAACAGCCGAGCGCCGGCCGGATCCTTTGACGAACGCCACGCCGCATTACACGGCTCACGCCTGCCACACGCCGTACCCCGCTTCACGTAGTCCGATCGCCAATTCCACTTCCATGTCCTGTGCGCCGCGGTAAGGCATGGGATTGAATACCTCATACAGTTCGGGCACGAGGCGCAAGCCATAATCGCGCACATAGCGATTGGCCTGGATGCCGGCCTTATGCCGGTCGAAGCGCAGATCCGGGTCCAGTCCCGTCATTCCCACATACACGCAAGGCTTGTCGAACCGGTAGTCCGGATTCGCACGGCGAAAACGCGCCTCGTTCCAGACCTTGTCGTCCAGCGCGACGACGTAGACGTAGTAATGATGCTTGCGACGGGCCATGTGCAGCGGTTCAGCTCCGCGAAGTACCGTGCAGCAGCATGCGGTATTCGGTCGGCGTCACGCCGACTGTCGCCTTGAATTGCCGTGTGAACGCGCTGTGGTCGGTGTAGCCGCACAGCGCGGCGACGTCGGTGACCTTGTCGTGCGAAACCAGCAGCGCGGTGGCGGCGTCCAGCCGGGTTTTCAGTAGCACCTGACGCGGTGTCAGATGAAACACTTTGTGAAAGTAGCGCTCCAGTTGCGCGACGGACATATCCGCCATGGCCGCAAGCTGCTTCAGATTCAACGGCTGAACGTAATTTTCCTGGATGGACTGAACGACCGCGGCGAGACGGCTGTAGGCCGGGTGACTGCTTTCGTCCGCTTTCAGATCGCGGGAAATGCCGGCGAGGCCGACCACCTTGCCGGCGGGATCGCGCAGCGGCTGCTTGCAGGTCAGACACCAGCCCGGCTGGCGGCCGGGATACAGATGCAGTTCCAACTGATCGATCATCTGATTGCCGACGTTGATGATCGCCTTGTCCTGCGCCGTGTAGATGCGCCCGAAGCGGCGCGGGAACACGTCCTCGGCGGTCCGGCCGAGCAGCGCGGACTTTTCTTTGAAGCCGCAACGCGACGCTAGCGTGCGATTGACCAGCGCGTAACGCGCCTCGGCGTCCTTGACGAAGAACACGACGTCCGGCATCGCGTCGAACACCGGCTCGAGCAGCCTGAAGTGCGACAGCATGCCGGACAGCGTTGCATCGTCCGGTTCGAGCGGATGAGCCAGCGTGTTCATCGTGCGGGTTCCGTTGGTCCGTGCGTTGATGGGGGCGGTCGGGCGAGCGTTCGGTATTTTCGGCGTTGGGTTGTTACGGTTGCTCTGTTGCCGGGTGACGGTTGCCGCCTGACGAGCGACGCTCGGGGCTTGCAGCCTCGTGCCAGCGGCCTGGTCCGTGCGGTCGATTATAGGGCCGCGCCGCCGCCGACAATATCCGTTGACTTGTCGGTGAACGGGTCATTCAAGCTGGGGCGGCTCCGCGACCGCCGCCATCAACGTGCCGATTTGCGCTGGACTGAAGGGCGGGCGCGGCGCGCCGGACTGCCAGCCGAAGTACAGGTTCGCCGCCGTGCCGCAGATTCGTCCCTGGCAGGCGCCCATGCCGCAGCGGGTGTGGAGCTTGGCTTCGCGCCAGTCGGCGAAGGCGCGCACCTCGCCGATACTCACGTCCTCGCAGCGGCACAGCAGCGTGGCATCGGGCGGCGGTGTGCGCGCGGCGCCCCGCAGGGCGAAGGCGGTTTCGACGCGGCGGCCGAATCGGCGCCAGCGCGCGCGCTGCGCGTCGAGGGCGGCATGGTCCGCGGCGGCGCCACCGCTTGCCAGGAGGCCGGCAACCTCACCTTCCACGCCGGCCAGTTCAGCGCCGCCGATGCCGGTGCACTCGCCCGCCGCGAATACGCCCTCGACAGACGTCCGCTGCTCGTGGTCGACGACGATCTCGCCCGCTTCACTGATCGCGCAACCGAGCGCCTGAGCCAGCGTGATGTTCGGCACGAGTCCATAGCCGCAGGCGATGCGGTCGCAATCGAGCGTGACGCGTTTGCTGTCGCGGCCGCGCCGGATGGTGACACGCTCGACTCGGCCGTCGCCCTGCGCCTCTTCCACGATGCTGCCGGTCCAGTAACGCAGGCCCGCGAACCCGCGCGTCATGCCGACGGCTTGCCGCAACTTGGCCGGCGCGGCCAGTAGCGAGATGCCGAAACGCGCGACGTCAAACGCCGAAGCTTGCTCCACCACTGCCACCACCTGTGCGCCCGCCGCGCGCGCAGTGGCGAGTGCCGCGATCAGCAAAGGCCCGCTGCCGGCAATCACGATCCGCTCGCCACCCACCGGCATGCCGCCTTTGATGAGCGCCTGCAGCGCGCCCGCGCCGGTCACGCCGGGCAAGGTCCAGCCGGCGAACGGCAGAAGCCGCTCATGTGCGCCGGTCGCCAGGATCAGGTGCTCATAGGTGACGCAGACGCCGCCGTGCTCCGCCGATTCGAGCAGCAAGCCGCGTAGACCCAGCGGCGCGATCACGCGAGTCGACGGCCAGTGCGTGATGGTGCTTTGCCCGCTGACCGCAGTGAGGAGGTTATGCAACGGCGCTTGCGGCGCGTGGCCTGGACCTTGACGCCAGATCTGGCCGCCCGCGCGTGGATTGTCGTCAAGGAGCGCCACAGATGCGCCCGCGCGCGCAGCGGCCGCCGCGGCGTTCAGACCAGCGGGACCGGCGCCGACGATGACAATGTCGAAGCGCTGTCTCATCGCGTGCCCGCCCCGTCCTGGGTATGAACGTTCTGGCCTTCGCGGCACAGAGTCTGACACGCCAGCGCATGCGCCCGGCCGTCGATCGTCACGCGACACTCCTGACACACGCCCATGCCGCACAGCGCGGCGCGAGGCTGGCCGTTCACCGATAGGCGCGTGCCGTGAACGCCAGCCAGGACGAGCGCCGCGGCCACGGTTGTGCCGGCTTCGACATCGATACGGTGGCCGTCGATCGTCAAGCTGACGCGTGTCGTGGCGCTCGCGCTACTCATGAATCACTTTCTCAACAAAACGAACCGGCAAATAAGGCTCGACAGGAATCGGCGCGAGGGTCCCTACAATCTGCGCGGCAAGCAGCTTCGCGGTGGCAAGCGATGTCGTCACGCCCAAACCCTCATGACCGGTGGCAAGCCATACGCCGGGAGCAAATTCGCCGGCCGGACCGATCAGCGGCAGGCCGTCCGGCGAGGCCGCGCGAAACCCGGTCCACGCGCGAATGCCGTTGAGCGTCGGCAGCACCGGCAGATAATGCGCGGCACGTTGGAGCATCTGCGCGAGCACAGGCATCTCGACGGTGGGGTCCGTGGTGTCGAACTGGCGCGACGAGCCGATCAGCAACTGCCCCGTGGGCCGCGGTTGCGCGTTGAACGCCACCGAGGTGCCGACCGCGTGATGCGCACTCTTGATGTACCCGAGCTCGAGCAATTGATGCCGGATCAGTCCGGGATAGCGGTCCGTGATCAGCAGATGGCCTTTCTTCGGCTGCAAGGGCAGCGACGGCACCAATTGCTGCGCACCCAACCCATTGGCCACGATGACTTGCCCTGCGCCAACACGCTCGCCGTCAGCAAGCGTCACACCGCTCGCGTCAACCGACGTCACCGTCGCGCCCAGTCGCACACGGATATTCGCGGCGCCCGGCGACCGCGTCAGCAGCCATTCAGCGACGGTCGGCGCATACACGATGCTGTCGTGCTCGATCCGCAAACCGCCCGCCATCGACGCCGCCAGCGCCGGCTCGCAAGCCCGCAACGCGGGCGCGTCGAGCAATTGCGCGACAACGCCCTGAGCCTCGAACGCGGCATGCATTGAACGGGCGGCCTGCCACTCCTCATCGTCGGCGGCGACCCAGAGCGTGCCGCAGCGCGCGAACGCGTCGCGTGGACGCAGTTGCGGCGCGAGATCCAGCCACAAGTCTCGTGAATAGCGGCTCAGCGCGAATTCCGCCGGCGAGTCATTCATCACGACGATGTGACCCATGCCCGCCGCCGTTGCGCCGCCACCGATGCCCTGCGCGTCGAGCACCTCGACGCGCATGCCGAGCGCCGCCAGTTCCGCCGCGCACGCCGCGCCGACAATCCCCGCCCCGACGATCAGCGCGTCCGCCGTCATGCCGTGCGGATGCCCCAGGCGAAGGGATCGCGCTCATCGAAGCACAGGCGCGCCTCTGCCGTGACGTACGCGTGACCGGTGATGGTGGGAATCACGTGAGCGCCATCGCCGGCATGGCGATAGCTCGCCTCGAACACGCTGCCGATAATGCTCTCCTGCCGCCATACCGCGCCTTCAGCCAGTTTGCCGTCGGCCGCGAGGCAGGCCACCTTGGCGCTCGTGCCGGTGCCGCATGGCGAGCGGTCGTAAGCACTGCCGGGGCAAAGCACGAAGTTGCGGCTGTCGACGCCATCGCGCGAACCGGGTCCGAATAACTCGATGTGGTCGATCAACGCGCCATCCGCGCCGGTGATGCGCTGCGCGATCAGCGCGTCGCGAATCGCCCCGCTGAACGCCGTCAATTCGCCGATCCGCGACGCCTCCAGCGCGCGCCCGTGGTCGGCGACGAGAAAGAACCAGTTGCCACCCCAGCCGATATCGCCGGTCAACACGCCGTGGCCCGGCACGTCCACCCGCACGGATTCGCGATAGCGATACGCCGGCACGTTGCGCACGGCGACACTGCCGTCGTCGTTGAGCGTCGCTTCGACAATGCCGACCGGCGTCTCGATCCGATGCCGCCCCGGCCCGATCCGTCCCAGGTACGCCAGCGAGACGACGAGGCCGATCGTGCCGTGCCCGCACATGCCGAGATAGCCGACGTTGTTGAAAAAGATCACGCCGGCCGCGCACGTCGGGTCGTCCGGCTCGCAGAGCAGCGCGCCCACCACCACGTCCGAGCCGCGCGGTTCGGTGACGATGCCCGCGCGCCAGTCGTCGAACTGGGTGCGGAACACGTCGAGCCGTTGCGCCAGTGTGCCGCCGCCGAGATCCGGGCCGCCCGACACCACGAGGCGGGTCGGTTCACCGCCGGTGTGCGAGTCGATGATGTCCAAGGTTTTCATGATGCTCATGGTAGAAACCGCGGCCGGTCGAGTCTTGGTGTGCTTGCGCGTGGATTGTGACGATTTCGGCATAGTTTCGCGATGCCGGGCGACCTCACGCCGCCGCCCGGACCGCGGCCCGTGTACCTGCGCTGGACGCACGACGGGCATGACCCCGAGCACATGCCGTCGTGCCGGTCACGCGCTCTAGACGCGCCTCGCCCGCCATCCTGAAATAGGCCATCCGCCTTGTTCCGGCGATACTACGGGCAAAGCGACTGTGCTGAAATCGTCATCCGTCGCGCGCGATTCACGCAAGACGGCGGGATTTTCCCTGCTTACACTGCGCTTGAACTCATCACACTCAGGAGAGCAGTCGTGGCGCATATCTGGGAAGGCGTATTGCCCGCAGTCACCACCAAATTCAACGCGGATTTCAGCATAGACCGTGCGTGGACCGGCAAGAATATCGAGGCGCAGATCGACGCGGGTGTGGACGGCATCATCGTGTGCGGATCGCTGGGCGAAGCGTCGACGCTCTCGCTGGATGAAAAGCTGCAAGTGCTCGACATCGCTGTCGAAGCCTCGCGCGGCCGCGTTCCGGTCCTGTTGACGATCGCCGAGAACAGCACGCTCGACGCCTGCCGTCAGGCCGAAGCGGGCAGCCGTCATGGCGCGGCCGGTTACATGGTCCTGCCGGGGCTGCGTTACCTGTCGGACCGCCGCGAGACGCTGCACCATTTCCGCAGCGTCGCCGACGCGAGCGCGCTGCCGCTGATGATCTACAACAATCCGCTCGCCTACGGCGTCGACATGACGCCCGACATGTTCGCGGAAATCGCCGACGAGAAGAAGATCGTCGCGATCAAGGAATCATGCGGCGATGTACGGCGCGTGACCGACCTGATCAACGCGGTCGGCGACCGTTTCGCGATTCTCTGCGGCGTCGACAATCTCGCGATGGAGGCGATCCTGATGGGCGCGCATGGCTGGGTGGCCGGTCTCGTGTGCGCGTTTCCGCGTGAGACCGTGGTGATCTACAAGTTGCTGAAGGCGGGACGCCTCGAGGAAGCGCGGGCGATCTACCGCTGGTTTGCGCCGCTGCTCGCGCTCGACGTATCGGCGAAGCTGGTGCAGAACATCAAGCTCGCCGAAGCGATCGTCGGACTGGGCACGGAGCCGGTGCGCCCGCCCCGTCTGCCGCTGGCCGGCGACGAACGCAAGGCGGTCGAAGCATTGATTCGCAAGGCGCTCGAAACACGCCCCGCGCTGCCGCAGATTTGATCTGACGCGGCTGGTTGACTTCAGGCCGCTTTCTTCTCGACATCGATATCCGCATCGATATCGGCGGCTGCGCCCTGACGCAAATGCAGCAGCCGGTAGCCGCTTTTATACACCGGCTGCAGCCGGAATTCGTTTTGCGGCTCGATTTCGAGCAGAAGGCGCAGCCGCGAAACGTGACTGTCGATCGTGCGGGTGAATTCGCGGAACTCGCGGCCCCACACCATCGCAAAGATGTGATCGCGCGACAGCACGCGTCCGATGTTGGAGAAGAACAGCGACGCCAGACGGTACTGCGTGCCGGACAACTGGACCGGCTCGCCGCGCAGCATGACGAGTTGGCGGTGCGTGTCGAAGTGGTACGGACCGACGTCGAAGCTCGCGGAGCTGAAGCGGTCCGGATACGCCCGCCGCAGCAGCGCCGCGACCCGCTCGCGGAACTCGGCCGCGCGCAGCGGCAGCGCGACATAGTCGTCCGCGCCGGCGACGAACGCGCGCACGATGTTTTCCTCCGCCGTGTCCACCGATGCGAACATGACCGGCAGACGGTCGCCGCCCACCGCGCGCGCCGCGCGCAAAACATCGGCGCCGGACAGACGCAGGCCGTGCCAGTCGAGCACCAGCAGATCCACGGTGGAACGCGCGAGCGTTCTCGACATGCTCAGGCCGTCGTCAAAGGTCGTGCAGGAATGCCCGGTGGCCGTCAGGACCTTTTCGATCGACTGACGCATGACCAGGTCACGTTGAAGAATGGCAATACGCATGGGATGACTCGTAACTGATAGCTCGGACGCGATTCTCAGAGGCGGGCCCGATCCATCCCATAGGAGCAATCCTAATTTACATATGAATCAATCCGCTCGGACAAAGCCGCTCTGCATTCCTACATTCGCCAGGGAAAAGTCCCGAAAACACTGTCGTCGCGCTCGCTTCCGAAAAGGCACATTCCCGGGAACTTTTCTCAATCTAATTAAGGACTTCCCGAAGCATTCCGCTTTCATCCTGTAAAATCCCCGCCTGGCCTTAATCGTCATCGCGCTTGCCCTACCCGGGCGGCGTGCCGGTGTCCCGTGCTCTACCCAGCGCTTGCCACACTTCTCGCCCGACGACCGCCGTATTTCCACGCGCTACGTGTGGCTCCCAATTCAAGACAAGACACAAGCAATGCAAGCGACAAATCTGGGTGGAGCGCAGGCTGTCACCCCACGCCCTCTTGGGCGCAGCGATTACAAGACGCTCGGCCTCGCCGCCCTCGGCGGGGCGCTGGAGTTCTACGACTTCATCATCTTCGTATTTTTCGCGCCGGCGATCGGCCAGCTATTCTTCCCGGCGGCAATGCCGGACTGGCTGCGCCAGGTGCAAACCTTCGGCATCTTCGCCGCGGGCTATCTGGCGCGGCCGCTCGGCGGCATCATCATGGCGCACTTCGGCGATCTGTTCGGCCGCAAGCGCATGTTCACACTGAGCGTGCTGCTCATGTCGGTGCCGACGCTGATGATGGGCCTGCTGCCCACCTACGCCAGCATCGGCGTGCTGGCGCCGGTCCTGCTGCTGCTGTTTCGCGTGATGCAAGGCGCGGCGGTCGGCGGCGAAGTGCCGGGCGCCTGGGTGTTCGTCTCGGAGCACGTGCCGCAGCGGCACATCGGCTATGCGTGCGGCACGCTGACGGCCGGCCTCACGGCGGGCATCCTGCTCGGCTCGCTGATTGCCTCGGCGGTGAACCGCAACTTCGCGCCGGCGGAAATCTCCGCGTACGCGTGGCGCATTCCGTTCCTGGTGGGCGGCGTGTTCGGCATGTTCTCGGTCTACCTGCGCCGCTGGCTGCATGAGACGCCGGTGTTCGCCGAACTCAAGCAGCGCAAGGCAATCGCCGCCGAAGTGCCGCTCAAGGCCGTGCTGCGCGACCACGGCCGCGCCGTGATCGTCTCGATGCTGCTCACGTGGATGCTCTCGGCCGCGATCGTCGTGGTGATTCTGATGACGCCGACGCTGCTGCAAAAGCAGTTCCATATCGCGCCGGCCACCGCGCTGCTGGCGAACTGCGTGGCGACGCTGTGCCTGACGATCGGTTGCGTGATGGCGGGCTCGATTGCCGGGCGCATCGGCGCGGGGCGCACGATTTTCATCGGCGGCCTGGCGCTGGCGGTGACGTACTACGTGATGTTTCAGCAACTCGCCGCCGACACCTCGGCGCTGGTGCCGCTGTACGCGCTGGCGGGCCTGTTCGTCGGCGTGATTGGCGCGATTCCGTTCGTGATGGTCAAGGCGTTCCCGCCAGTGGTGCGCTTCTCGGGCATCTCGTTCTCGTACAACGTGGCGTACGCCGTGTTCGGCGGCCTTACACCGATCGCCGTGTCGCTGATGATGAAGTCGAACCCGATGGCCGCGCCGATGTACGTCGGCGCGATCTGCATTCTCGGCGCACTGACCACGCTGTTCATCAAGGACGCGCCGCAGAAGCGCTGATCGGCTGCTTGTGCTTTGCAACGACGGCGCACCGCAAACGGTGCGCCGTTTTTGTTTGCACCATCGGTGCTCGACGCCCTGCGCTTGCGCGTGACATCCACACTTCACGCCGCCCCGAAACATGGTGCGCTGCATCGGGCCTACGATGTATCGCATGAACTCCTCAAATTCCCCTCACTCGTCGGCACTCGGCCGTGTTCTCGCGACGGTCAGTGTCGGCTTCGTCGTCACGCAACTCGACGTGACCATCGTCAACATCGCGTTGCCGAAAATCGGCGCGGATCTGCATGCGAATGTCGCGGGCCTGCAATGGGTCGTCGACGCCTACACGCTCGCGTTCGCCGTGCTGATGTTGTCCGCCGGCGCGCTCGGCGACCGCTTCGGCGCGCGACGCCTGTACGCGGCCGGCATCGTGCTGTTCGCGCTTGCGTCGCTCGCCTGCGGCCTCGCGCTCGACGCAACCATGCTGGTCGCCGCGCGCGCAGTGCAAGGCATCGGCGCCGCCGCCATGCTGCCGAACTCGCTGGCGCTGCTCAATCAGTCGTACGGACACGATCCCAAACTGCGGGCTCGCGCAGTCGGTCTGTGGACCGCGGCGGGCGCGATTGCGATCGCGGCGGGGCCGGTGGCCGGCGGCCTGCTGATCGCGGCGTTCGGCTGGCGCAGCATCTTTCTCGTCAATCTGCCGATTTGCGCCGCCGGCTTTCTGGCCACCCTGCTTTGGGTGCCACGGCCCGAGGCCACGACGCGTCAAGGCCCGCAAGCGGCGGCAGCCGCTCGTTCCGACATGAAGCCGCGCGGCATCGATCTGAGCGGCCAGTGTCTGGCCATCGTCGCGCTGACCGCGTTCGTCGCCGCTGTGATCGAATGGCGGCCGCTAGGGCTCGGTCACCCGCTCGTGGCCGGCGGCTTCGTGCTGGCGCTCATCGCAGCGGGCGCCTTTATCGTGGTGGAATCGCGCGTCGCGGCGCCGATGCTGCCGCTCTCGCTCTTCGGCAAGCGCTCGTTCAGCGTGGCGGTGCTGTTCGGCATTTGCGTGAATCTGACCTACTACGGCATGGTGTTCGTGCTGAGCCTGTATTTGCAGCGCGTGCGCGGCTACACGCCGTTGCAGGCGGGCCTTGCCTTCCTGCCGCTGACGGGCGGCTTTCTGCTGTCGAACGTGGCGAGCGGCTGGGTGGTCGGCCGCTTCGGCGTGCGCGTGCCGATGATCGCGGGCGCGATCACGGCCGGGCTCGGTTATGGCCTGCTGCATTTCGTCGACGCCGGCACGCCGCTCATCGGCCTGCTGCTGCCGTTCCTGCTGATTCCGTCCGGCATGGGCCTCGCGGTCCCAGCGATGACCACGGCCGTGCTCGCCTCGACGGACGCGGCACGTGCAGGCACGGCGTCCGCCGTGTTGAATACCGCCCGGCAGGCAGGGGGCGCGGTCGGCGTGGCGGCTTTCGGCGCGTTGGCGAGCGGCGCGGCCGCCACGCAGATCGTCTCGGGCATGCGGGCATCGACTGCCGTCTCGGTCGGCTTGCTGGCGATCGGCGGCGTGCTGAGCTGCTTCGTGCATCCGCAACCGCAGTCGTCGGACTCCGCGCGTCGCCCTGCATGTCGCGAACGGGCCGGCGAATCGCGCTGAGTATGGCGCCTCCCGATATCGCGCGCACAAAAAATCGACCCCCGCGATGCTTGCGCATGGCGGGGGTGGTTACGGACAGTTTGTCAGTAGCGCGCTACAACCTTGTACTGCGTGGCTATAGCGACGCTTCCTGGATCGTGCCGGTGTCGATTGCGCGCTCGATCAGCCCTTCGTCTCGCGCTTTGGCGATGGCGTCGGCGATCAGCTTTTCCGGCTCCTCGATCTCGGCCTTGATCGTGCTGATGAACCCGGACGCATCCAGAACCACCAGTGTCTTCGCCGAATCAGCCAGGCTGATAATCACCCGATGCGGCGTGGGCCCTTCACCAAGACTCGCGCACAGCTGCGTAACTTTGCCGCCAATGGTTTGCTCAAAACTTTGAATCATTATTTGCTCCCTTGGTTACAGCCAGAATCGAAAGCGACCCGCACAGACTACCTCAACTGCCGTGTCAAAGCCCGAGTCCGCCACGCGGCGCTCGCGCACCGTCGATGCTGAGACGCCCCGCGCCCGTCACGAACAGCAGCAGGAAACCGCCGGCAATGCCGATGTTCTTCCAGAAATGGATGACCATGTCGCGTTGCAAGGCGGCGTCGGTGACATTCCAGAAATCGTGGCCCAGCACCGCCGCCGCCACCGTGTACACCGCCAGGATCAGCGCGAGCGGGCGCACCTTGAAGCCGACGATCAGCAACAGACCGCCGAGCGCCTCGACCGCCGTAGCAATCGGCGCGGCTACCTGCACGAACGGCACGCCCTTCGAATGCAGGTAGCCGACAAACCCCGCATAGCCCAGCAGCTTCATCACACCGCCCCACAGGAACAGCACGGCAAGGGCGATACGAGCGATGAGGATAACGCCGGAATCGACGGGACGCGACATGAGGGGCTCCTGTAAATGAATAAGCAGCAGACCCCGCCGACAGCCCGCAGTTCCCGACTTTGCACCTGACAATAGGCGGTTTGGCCGCCTTTTCCTAGCTCGGACCAGAATGAGCGGCGCGGGACGCGCCGCATGTCGGGAAGGAAAAAGGTGTCCGGGCGATCCGCTCGTTAGCGTCCGCGGTGCATGCCGACGGCGGAATCGCCGCCGTGTTTATGCTTGAGGATACGTTGCGACTTCGATCAGATTGCCGTCCGGATCGCGGCAATACACCGAGGTCATCTTGCCGCGCGCGCCGTCGCGCTCCACCGGTCCGGCCTCGATTTCGACGCCTTGGGCGAGCCAATGCGCCTTGACCTCGGCCGGGCTCGTGGTCGTGACGAAACACAGATCGGCGCTGCCGGGCACCGGCTCGCGGCCGGTGAACCACGCGACGGTATCGGCGGTCGCGGGACGCAGATTGATCTTCTGATTGCCGTAAAACATCGCCACCCGCGTGCCCGTGCGCGACTCGAACTCGGCGCGCCGCATGCCGAGCATACGTGCGTACCACGCCGCGCTGACTTCCACGTCGGCGACGTTCAGAACGAGATGATCGAGACTGTCTATCGAGAAGCTCATGGTTTTCGTCACCGTGATGTCAAGCGATGCGCCGTGGCGGATCAGGCTGATCAGCCGACGGCGATCAGACGAAAAGTTAGCACGTGCGCGAGATTCGCGTGCGGCGACCGGCACGTTGCGCGCACGGCGTTGCGCCGCGATGGCACTGACGAAAGTTACGACTGAGGCGCGTCCGGCGCGAGCAGAACGCCCTTCGTGAAGACGAAGCAACCATAGCCGCGCTCTTCACCGGTCGCGATCACGCAATACGCTTTGCGCGCCCGCTCATAAAACGCAAACCGCTCGATCGACGCGAACGGCACATCGCGCCCTTCCGCTGCGTTGATCTCGACCTGTGCCTCGCGCTGCACGGTGGGAATCGTGTGCGGCTCGCCCACCACTTCCATGCGCGACGCGGGATGCTCGATGAAGGTATCCAGCGGCATCACCGACAGCACCGCGCGAATCGCGCGCGGCGCACTCACGCCGTCGAGGCGCAGCACTTTGCCGAGGACACTCTCACGCGCAACCGAGTCGCCGGGAAAATTGGCGTCGCAGATGACGAGTTCGTCACCATGGCCCATCGCGCGCAATGCATGCAGTATGTCGGCGTTCAGCAGCGGGTCCAGATTCTTCAGCACGGTGTCTCCTTGTAGTCCAATTGGCGGTTGGCCGCCGAGGTTTGGACGGTGGTTATCGGGTCGCGCGAAGCGAGCGGTTCACGCCCGCGTTCGTGTCGGGCCGAAGCAGCAGCTGCCCGGCTAGACCGAAGCGTGTCCGCGCGTCGAATAGCATTCCAGCGGACGATTGTAGCAAGCAACGTCGCGGCCATTCGTCGAGGGTGGCGCGTGGCGGCTGCACGTTGCGTTGCCGGAGCGAGTCGTCGGCCGGACGTTTCGCATCGCCGGTAGAGACTCGGCTGCGCCGCACTGCCAGCGCAGCCAGCCGACCACCGCCAGCAGCACGAGACCCGCGCCGCCCAACACCGGCTCGCGCCAGCCCAGCAGCGCGATGAACATGAAGGCACGCGCACCGGCGAGCAGCGCGAAGCCGGCGATTGCGCTGGAAAGCGAGTCGACGGCGCCCGACAGGCGCGCCAACGCGATGGCCGTTTGGGGTGCCGTGGCAGCAGCGGGCTCGTGCATGATTGTCTCCGTAAAAAAAGGCGGTGCTCAGGCGCCGTCCGGCACCTGGTCGAGGAAGCCGGTGACGGCCCGCAAGCGTCCATGCGGATCGACCACGCCGAAGTCGGATCCCTTCACGATCGCGTCGCCCGCGGGCGTGGTCAGTTCCCATGCGAAACGCAGCCGGTCGGCAAAGCCGTCGACCTGGCCCGTACGGCGAAACGTGTGATGCGGGAAGCGCTCGTGCACCGCGCGGATCATCGCGTCGATGCCGTCGTGGCCCGCGCCTGCCAGCAGCGGGTCGCGATAGTCGGCGTCGGCGCTCCATGTCGCGGCGATCAACTCGCGACGGCGCGCGCCGTCGGTTTCGTTCCAGGCGTCGAAATAACGGTCGATCAGATCGGTATGCGCGTTCATCTTGAGACTCCTTCGTTGGCATGACTGAGCACTACGCTCGGCAGACAGGTTGTATGCGGCGGGCTCGGAGTGAAGATTGACGGCTTGGGCGCGGTGCGTCGATTACGCGGGAGGTAAGCATTCGCGCGCGTTTCGTTGTCCGTCGAATTGGCCATCCGGCCGAGTCGTCAGCCGCGGCGGCAGCCGCTAACCTCGTGTGGCGAATGGGGCCGCGCGGCGCGGCGCGCGGCATACGACGTACTCGACCGACACGGACACGGGGGCGCTTTTTCAATATGGTTTTCACACTTGCAAGACCGTATCCACACGGATACAATTCTCAACAGATCGGTTCACCACCTGTGTACACGGTCAACCGCACCGAGGAATTCGACGCCTGGCTTGCGCGGCTCGCGGATGTACGAGCGAGGGCAAAGATACTCGTGCGGATCCGGCGTGCGGAACGCGGGCATTTCGGCGACGTGAAATTGCTGGAAGACGGTGTATCCGAGATGTGCATCGACTGCGGACCGGGGTATCGGGTCTACTTCGCGCGTGAAGGGCGCATGGTGTATCTGCTGCTCTGCAGTGGTGACAAGTCCACCCAGCCGGCCGATATCAAGCATGCCAAAACAATGTGGATAGCAATCAGAGAGGAACTGTCATGAGCAAGATCAAAACCGCGCGGTTCGACGCGTCGGACTACCTCGATAGCGAGGAAGCGATTGCTGAGTATCTCAACGCAGCGCTTGAAGACGGCGACGCCGACGTCCTGCTCGCCGCTATCGCCGACATCGCCAAAGCGCGCGGTATCGCCAGAGTTGCGGCAGACGCCGGACTCGGGCGCGAAAGCCTCTACAAAACGCTCGCGCCCGGTTCGAAACCGCGCATGGACACGGTGTTCAAATTGCTGCGCGCGCTCGGCGTCAAACTCAACGCGGTGCCGGAAGGTGCGGCGGCGGCCTGAATCGCGTTTGCCGTTCTGCCGGTGCCGCAGTTCACCAGTACGTTGGATTGACTTTGCTATCAGACGCGTTTCCGGGGTTTCGTAGGCGTGGCCGGGTGTATTCCGGGGTATTCCATTACCTCCCAGGTAATGGATCGCTGGCGCGGTTTGGCTATCATCGGTGGCATGAATACACTATCTCTTGCGCAAACCGTCCCGTCGCATGCGCCGGCGGCCAGCCGCACAGTCGGCGATCTGCTGCGTGAATGGCGTCAGCGGCGAAGAATGAGCCAGTTGCTGCTTGCGGCTGAAGCCGATATTTCGACCCGGCATTTGAGCTTCGTCGAATCGGGCCGCGCGGTACCGAGCCGGGAAATGGTCATGCATCTTGCCGAACGGCTCGACGTGCCGCTGCGAGCACGCAACGCGCTGCTGGTCGCGGCCGGTTACGCGCCGCTGTTCCGGGAGCGTCCACTATCGGATCCGCAATTGGCCGCCGCGCGCGAGGCCGTCGACCTGGTGCTGAAGGGACACGAGCCCTACCCGGCGCTCGCCATCGACCGGCACTGGACCATCATTGCCGCGAACAACGCGCTCGCGCCTCTGCTGACCGGCGCCAGTCCGGAACTGCTGAAGCCGCCGGTCAATGCGCTGCGCCTGAGCTTGCATCCGGAGGGCATCGCGGCGTCGATCGTCAATTGGCATGCCTGGCGCGAGCACATACTGGCTCGGCTGCAGCGGCAAATCGACGTGAGCGGCGACGACACGCTGAGCGCGCTGCGCGAGGAGCTGGCCACCTATCCTGCGCCGCCGGACGCGGAACCGGCCGAGCACGACAACGCCGCCGTCAATCAGATCGCGGTGCCGCTGCGGCTGCGCACGCCGATCGGCGTGCTGTCGTTTTTCAGCACGACCACGGTGTTCGGCACACCGGTGGACGTGACACTCTCGGAGCTCGCCATTGAGGCTTTCTTTCCGGCCGATCAGCAAACTGCGGCGGCACTGCGCGAATTCGGCGAAAGCCATCGCGCCGAGGCAGCACGCCAACCGTAGCCTGACGGTAGAAGACGGAGCACACTCCTGCATCGAACCTTTGTCCTTTCACTCGCTGATTTACGCGGAGAGATGCACTTGAACGACAACGCCGTACTCGTACGCCAACTCGGTCCGAATGACCGCGACGACTACTTCCAGCTTCGCCTGCGTGGGTTGAAGGCGCATCCGGATTCGTTCGGCCAGAGTTACGAGGAAGCGCTCGCCAAAGGTGCGTCACAACACGAGGCAATGCTGAAGGACTCGCGTGCGGCTGAAGGCGATTTTTTGCTCGGCGCTTACGCATCGGCTGGAACACCGTTGATCGGCGTGGTCGGTCTGATCCGCAACCCTAGCGACAAGCAGCGGCACAAGGCCGCGGTGATCGGCATGTATGTCGCCCCGGAAGCCGCGGGCCGCGGCGTTGGGCGCGCGTTGCTCAACGAGTTGCTGGCGCGGGCCTCGCGCGTCGAAGGTCTACGGCAAATCCAGTTGCTGGTCGGCAGCCGCAACGAAGCTGCGAGAAAACTGTACGAGTCGTTTGGCTTTCGCAAATATGGCTGCGAGGTCGGCGCGCTGAATGTCGGCGGTGTGTTTCATGATGCGGATCTGATGGCGCTGTTTATCTAGTCGATACTGGACGCGGCGGGTATCGCCCCTCGTCACTCTCATTCAACCGCCCTGCCGCAGCACACGATCCGTGCTATCTTTTTTGACTGCCCTTTCGGCATACTCGCCCCGAACGTGGCTATCCAGCCGTCCTCGGGCTGCCTTCGACCCGTCGCTTGTCAGTCAACTCACACATGTCCGACCTCTCCACTTCGCTCCCGCGTGTGCCACGCCGTTTCGATATCAATCCGAAACCGCTCGGCGCCGCCCTCGTTCTGATCGCGCTCGGCGCCGTTTATCTGGCGCAGACGGTCAGCGGCCGCCAGGCGGCGCTCTATCTTGTCGGCGCCCTGCTCGGCATGTCGCTTTACCACGCGGCATTCGGCTTTACGTCGGCATGGCGGCTTTTTATCGCCGACGGCCGTGGCGCCGGCCTGCGCGCCCAAATGCTGATGCTCGCGCTCGGCGTATTGCTGTTTTTTCCCCGCGCTACAGGCCGGCACGCTGTTCGGCCATCCGGTCGTCGGGCTTGTCGCGCCGGCGGGCACGTCCGTGCTGGTCGGGGCGTTCATGTTCGGTATCGGCATGCAATTGGGCGGTGGCTGCGCGTCCGGCACGTTGTACACCGTGGGTGGCGGCAGCACCCGCATGATCGTTACGCTGGCGGCATTCGTTATCGGCTCGGTCGTCGCGACCGCGCATATGCCGTTCTGGACCGCCTTGCCGTCGCTCAAGCCGCTCTCATTGGTGAGCGCGCTCGGCGCGGGCTGGGCCATCGCGCTGAACCTGGTCATGTTCGCGGCCATCGCGGCACTTACCGTTCTGATCGAACGGCGCCGTCATGGCCAACTGATCAATGAGCCGCCGCGCCAGCCGCATACGTCGCCGTGGCTGCACGGTCCGTGGCCGCTGTTCGTCGGCGCGATTGCGCTGGTTCTGCTCAACTTCGCGACGCTGGCGCTCTCCGGGCGCCCGTGGGGCGTGACGTCGGCGTTCGCGCTCTGGGGCGCCAAGTTCTTTGCCGTGCTCGGCATCGACGTGGCCAACTGGCCGTATTGGGCCGCTCACGCCAACGCGGGCTCCCTCGCCGCTCCTGTTACACACGACGTCACCTCGGTGATGGATATCGGCATCGTGCTCGGCGCGATGGCGGCCGCGGCGCTGGCCGGACGTTACGCACCGGTGTGGAAAGTGCCGGCGCGCTCACTGATTGCGGCGGTGGTCGGCGGCCTGATGCTGGGCTACGGAGCCCGTCTGGCCTACGGTTGTAACATCGGCGCCTACTTCAGCGGCATCGTGTCAGGCAGCTTGCACGGCTGGCTGTGGCTGGTCGCCGCCTTTGCCGGGAATGTGCTGGGCACACGCCTGCGGCCGGCGTTCGGTCTCGAAGTCGAACGCGTTCGCGCTAACGGCTGCTAGAAGTTACGCAAGAAGTTACAAATGCGGCTCCGTTTGTAACTGGGGTCGCTCCAACCTGTTACATCTCTGTTTTGTCCCCATAGCAGCGCTTTAGAGCGGTATTTATTACTCTATATTGAGCTCGCTTTCTATTTCCTTTCTGCGCTCACCTGGAATTACCGACCGACTTGCGGGCAGCGCCGTTTGCTCATACGAATGAACGAAACGCCCGTCATACAAGGGTTTTCATGGATCAGACAAAAATCCTCGATGGCGGAAAATTCGCTAGGCATCGGCTATTACAGGACCGTGAAAGAGTTACCGAAATTTGATGTATCTTTTTGAGATATTTTTTTGAGAAGGGATTGATTTCTTGTTTTACCCTTCATACAATTCGTCCCAAGCTGTTACGAAATGTAACGCGATGTATCAAAAGGTCGCTGACTGTATCAGGCGGTGACAGTAGCCGGAGGACAACGTTTCCGGCGAGGCACAAAAGACATAACGGCAAAAAATGCCGACATAGTAATTCGGGGCTTCGGAAAACACAGAAATGGACCGTAGCAGCGAGACGCTGGATTCAATCCGCGAGATCAACTTGTCTTACATCATGCTCGCGCAACGTATGTTGCGCGAGGACAAACCGGTCGGCATGTTCCGGCTGGGATTGTCGTCGGAACTGGCTGATTTGCTTGCCGGGCTGTCGCTCGCGCAGATCGTCAAGCTGGCCGCTTCCGATCAGCTTTTGTGCTTCTTCCGCTTCAACGACCACTCGATGTTGTCGGCGTTGACGCAAACGACGAAGCACGCCGCCGTTGCACCGACTCACGCGGCGATCCTGCTTGCAGGCCAGCCGGCTGAACAGTTCGCTTAATCGAGGTGACTGCGATGCTCAAGCGTAGCCTGACGGAAGACGCACAGGAAGTATTCCGCGCCATTGCGCTGATCGAACTGGGCGCACGCATGCAAGTGCTCGAGAGTGAATTGACGCTCTCGCGCGATCGCATGATCCGCCTGTATCGTGAGGTCAAGGGCGTATCGCCGCCCAAGGGCATGCTGCCGTTCTCGGCGGACTGGTATATGACGTGGCTGGCGAACATCCACGCGTCGTTGTTCTATAACACGTACCTGTTCCTGAAGAACGAAGCGCGCTGCTCGCATCTGGATGCGCTGACCAAAGGGTATCGGCTGTATCTGGAACATTGCCAGCACAGCGAAACCGAACCCGTGCTGGACTTGACGCGTGCGTGGACGCTGGTGCGTTTCTTCGACGCCGACATTCTGCAATTGACCAAATGCTGCCGCTGCACCGGCAAGTTCGTGGCGCACAAGCACGATCTGCAACATAACGTGGTGTGTGGCGCATGCCAGCCGCCGTCGCGTGCCGGCAAGACGAAGAAAGCCGCGGCGGCTCGCCAGGAAGCGCTCGAAGCAGCGCAGATCGCGCAAGCAGCGTGATCACCTCGAAGAGGGCAGGTCCAGCCCGCTTCGAACCGAAGCCTTGATTAGAAAGTCCGCCTCCGCGCGGACTTTTTTTTCGTCCCCTCTCTGCCGTGGCGGTCGGCAGCGGGCAACCAGCGGCCGGCGGCCACACAAGGCACGCGTCGAAAGGCCGGATCAGCCGGCCAATCCCACCGTCTGCACCACCAGCCACAAATTCGCCGCACTGATCACCACGAACAGCGTCCACGCGACGAACCGCGTCAGCAGCGTGTTGGCGAATTCGCCCATCAACGAACGGTCGCTGGTCATGCGGATCAGCGGATAAAGCGCGAACGGCAATTGCAAGCTCAGCACGACCTGGCTGGCAACCAGCAGTTTGCCGACTGCGCCATTGCCCATCATCTGCACGCCGATCAGGGCGGGGATCAAGGCGAGTGCCCGCGTAATGAAGCGCCGTTGCCAGCACGGAATCTTCAGCTTCAGGAAGCCTTCCATGATGACCTGCCCCGCCACGGTGCCGGTGAAGGTCGAGCTTTGTCCCGAAGCGAGCAGGGTCACGGCGAACAACACCGCCGCGAAACCGGTGCCGACGATGGGCGCGAGCAGCTTGTAGGCATCTTCGATTTCGGTGACCTGATTGTGGCCGGTGGCATGGAACGCCGCGGCGGCAAGAATCAGGATCGCCATGTTGATCAGCAGCGCGAGCACCAGCGCGGCGATCGTGTCGATGCGCGACATGCTGATCGCCGAGCGGATGCTGGCGGGGTCGCGCTTCACCGCGCGTGTCTGCACAATCGACGAATGCAGATAGAGGTTATGCGGCATGACGGTCGCACCGAGAATGCCGATTGCCAGATACATGGGTTCGCGCGAACTCAAAGCCTGCCACGACGGAATCAGCCCCTGCGCGACCGACGGCCAATGCGGCTGCACCAGCGCCAGCTCGATGATGTATCCCACGCCGATGGTCGCGATCAGCCCGAGCATGATCGCTTCGAGGTCGCGAAAGTTCTTGCCCTTCAGGCCGAGCACGATCAGCGTATCGAACGCGGTCAGCAGGACGCCGGTGGTCAGCGAGCATTTGAATAGCAGATGGAAGGCGAGCGCGCCGCCCAGTACTTCGGCCAGGTCGCACGCCACAATCGACAGTTCCGCGAGCAGCCACTGAAAGCGCGCCACAGCCGGCGAATAACGATCTCTCGACAACGCCGCGAGATCACGCCCGGTCGCGATGCCAAGGCGCATGCTCAGGCATTGCAGCGCCATCGCCGCGAGACTCGACAGCATGACGACGAACAGCAGGCTGTAGCCATAGCGCGATCCGGCCTCGATGTCGGTGGCCCAGTTGCCCGGATCCATGTAGCCGATCGAGATCAGCAGGCCGGGCCCTGCGAACTGCAGGATTTTCTTCCAGAAAGGCGCGCCTTGCGAGACGGCCACCGAGCCTTGCACTTCGGATGGGCAAAACGGCGCCGTTGCGGTGGTCGGTAATTTGAACTGCAATCCGGGAATCTCTTGAAGGGGATCAAACACGGCGCCTCGTACAGGCCGCCGCGAACCGCCTCAAGTGTACAAAGAAACTTCCGGCAACGCGCCGGTGAGCGCGTACCGGCCGACGTCGCGCACCCGATAGTCGAGCGGATCATGCAGCGTATGCACACGGGCGTTGCGCCAGAAACGGTCGAGCGCGAGCGGCGCGTGCGTGGCGCGGGCGCCACAGGCATCGAACAGTTTTTTCGCTGACGTCGAGCGCGGCGCGATGCGCGACGATCTTCGCCTCCGACGTGGCGAGCGCAACCTGCGCGCGTGTTTCAGCGCTAAGCGATGGGCCTTGCTGCCAGGCGTCCTCGAGCAACCAGGCCGCACGCATGGCCAACGCTTCCGCGCTCACTGCCTGCAGGCGCATCTCGCCGAAACGCTGGATCAGGTAGGGATCGTCGGTGGCCTTGTCGACGCCGGAATAGATCCACGCCTTGCCGTGTTGCGTGACGTAAGCACGCGCTTCGTCGAGCGCGCCTTGCGCGATGCCCACGAACAGATTCGTCAGCACCTGCTGCGAGATCAGCGTGCGCAAACTCGCGTGCGGTGTGTCGGGCCGCACCATCACTTCATCGGGTTCGAGCTTGACCCGCACGAAGGACACGCTGCCGCTGTCGGTCTGCCGCTGGCCGATCGGATTCCAGTCCTCGTGAACGGTGATACCTTCGCGCGTGGTCGGCACCACGCCGAAGACCGGTTTGCCGGTGAGCGGATCGTGTGCGGAAACCGTCATCATGTGCGAGCCACGTGTGCCGGAGCAAAAGCCTTTCTGGCCGTCGAGCAGGTAGCCGCCGTCATCCGTTGCACTTGCAACGAGTCGCGTGTCGAGCGGATTGACGGCGTTGCCCCACCACCATCGTTCTCTCACGGTGCCGCCGAGATAGCGGGCACGTTGTTCTGGATTGCCCCATACATTGACGCTGACCACCTGCAAGCAGGTGAAGCCCAACAGATGCGCGAGCGCGCTGTCTACTTGCGCAATCTTGCGGATCGTCTCGTAGATGTCAGGCCAACGCGCGCCGAGGCCGCCGAATTCGCGCGGCACCGCGAGCGTGAGCAGCCCCGCGTCGGCGATCCATTGTTTCTCCTGCGCGGCATGGCCGCCATCGATATCGCGCTGCGCGGCACTGGCGTGCAATGCGTCGAGCAAACCCGTGAGATCGCGCACCGCCGGCGCAGCGAATGCCTGAGGCGTTTGCAACGCATCGGCATGACGAGGATCGTTCATGCAATTTCCACGTGAAGAGATTTTGGGCGAGCGGCGGCAAGCGGCACGCCTACCGCGGCGCTCAATGCCCTAGCTAGCATGATAGGCCTTGATGTAGGCGCCGCAAACTTGCGCGGTTATTCTTCATGCAAATAGCGGCCGCGCGGTAAATACGATCACGTCCGCTGCGCAAGCCGCCGCGCGAACCGGTCGCCGACGAACTGCACGGCCGTGACGATCGCGATCAGCAGCACGATCACCGTCACCATCACAGTCGTATCGAAACGCTGATAGCCGTAGCGGATTGCCAGATCGCCAAGGCCGCCGGCGCCGACCGCGCCCGCCATCGCCGACGAACCGATCATCGCCACCACGGTAATCGTGAAGCCGCCGAGAATGCCCGGCAGCGCCTCGGGCAAGAGCACATGCCAGATGATATGCCGGCGTTGCGCGCCCATGGCCTGCGCGGCTTCGATCAAACCGCGGTCCACTTCGCGCAGGCTCACTTCAGCCACGCGCGCGAAAAACGGAATCGCCGCGATACTGAGCGGCACGATCGCCGCCCATACGCCGATCGTCGTGCCGATCAGCAAACGCGTGAGCGGCAGCAACGCAACCAGCAGAATGATGAAGGGCGTCGAGCGGAACGCGTTGACGAGCGCACCGAGCGTGCTGTTCACCGCCCGCTTCTCGAAGATGCCGCCGCGCGTCGTCGTGACCAGCACCAGCGCCAGGGGAATGCCGACCAGCGCCGCGACGAATGCGGACACGCCAACCATGACGATGGTGTCGCGAATCGCGTCGGCGAGTTCGGAAAGCCACAACTCAGACATAGCCCAATACCTCGACATGGTTGGCGTAACGGCGCGCGCCTTCGAGCAGCGTCGCGATCTGTTTCTGCACGGTGGTGCCCGCATTCGCACGCACTTGCGCCGACACGACAAGGCGCCCTTGCGCATGCCCCTGAATCCGGTCGATGCCGCCATGCACGAAACTCACGTTTCCGCCTTCGACACTCAACGCCGCGGCAAGGCCACCGAGATCGGGCTCACGCGCATCCACACCGGTGAAACGCACGTCCAGCAGAATCTGCGCATCCACTTGCGCGATGTCGTGCAGCGGCTTGACCCGTTCCGCAAGGTCCGTCGGCAAGTCATGCACCAAGGTCCGCAACAACGCGCGCGTCGCATCATGTTGCGGATCGCCGAACACGCGCCACACGGGGCCGGTCTCCACCACCTCGCCGCGCTCGATCACCGCAACCGTATCGCAGACCTCGCGAATCACCTGCATCTCGTGCGTGATCAATACGATAGTCAGGTTCAGGCGCTGATTGATATCGCGCAGCAGCGTAAGAATGGCTTGCGTCGTTTCCGGATCCAGTGCGGAGGTGGCCTCGTCGCAAAGCAGAATGTCCGGGTCGGTGACCAACGCGCGCGCAATGCCGACGCGCTGCTTCTGGCCGCCGGACAAACTCGCCGGATACGCGTCGCGTTTGGCGGACAAGCCCACCAGTTCCAGCAGCGCATCGACTTTTTTATCGATCGCCGCTTTTGGCACACCGGCGATTTTCAGCGGCAACGCAATGTTCTCGCGCACCGTCTTCGCCGAAAGCAGATTGAAGTGCTGAAACACCATGCCGATGCGCCGGCGCAACGCCACGAGGCCGCGCTCGTCGAGTTCGCCGACGCTCACGCCGTTCACGCGCACCGCGCCTGAACTCGGTTTCTCCAGGCCGTTGACGAGCCGCAACAATGTCGACTTGCCCGCACCGCTGCGGCCAATGATGCCGAACACTTCGCCTCGCGCCACATTCAACGTGACGTTGGCGAGCGCCGCAGTCGACACGCCGCGCGCGTTGGCGAACACTTTGCCGACATCGTCGAATATCACGGCGGCTTGCGTCGCTGTCTGATCCGAACCGGAATGCACAGCGAGAGACGGCGCGTCTTCGATGAATAGCGGCACGTCGAAAAGATTGGCCATGGTTTCGCTCCCCTCTTACGCTTCCGCAGTGGCCGGCGCGGCGGCTTGCACCCGGCGACGATGCTGCGCACCCGCATGTACGTCGGGCAGCCGGGCACGCCCGCCGCCGAACAGTTTCTCGCGTAGCGTCGGCGCAGGATCGTAATCCTCCTTGTACACGCCGCGATTCTGCAATTCCGGCACCACCAGATCGACAAAGTCTTCGAACGATTCAGGCATCACGGTGCGCGTCAGATTGAAGCCGTCGACGCCCGCTTCCTCGATCCACGACACCAGTTCATCCGCGATCTGCTGCGGCGAGCCGACCACCGGCTTTGCGCGTCCGCCGAGCGTCATCTGTTCGAGCACTTTGCGTTTGGTCCACACGCCGCTCACGCTCTTCTTCGAAATCGCCTCGACGGCCGATTGCATCGACTCGGTCTTCACGTAGGAGATCGGTTCGTCCAACTCGTATTGGGAGAAGTCGATGCCGGTCGAACTGGAAAAATGCGCGATGCCGCCTTCGGCGCTCGCATACCGGCGATATTCCTCGAATTTTTCCTGCGCGGCCCGTTCTGTTTCACCGACTACAACGGTGATGCCCGCGAAGATCTTGATGTCGTCCGGTGCGCGGCCGAAACTCACCGCACGTGCGCGGATGTCATCGACAATCGAGCGCGTCAACTGCTTGTTCTGACCGCCGACGAACACGCATTCCGCGTGACGCGCCGCGAAATCGACGCCACGGCTCGACGAGCCCGCCTGATACAACACCGGCGTGCGTTGCAGCGACGGCTCGCTCAGATGAATCGCGTCGATCGAATAGTACGGACCGTCGTGCTTCACGCGATGCACCTTGTCCGGATGCGAGAAGATGCGCGCCGCGCGGTCGCGCACCACGGCGTCGTCTTCCCAGCTCTGTTCCCACAGCTTGTAGACCACGTCCATGTAATCGTCGGCACGGTCGTAGCGGTCGTCGTGGCTGATCTGCTGCGCGAGGCCCATGCCGCGCGCCGCGCTGTCCAGATAGCCCGTCACGATATTCCAGCCCACTCGGCCTTTAGTCAGATGGTCGAGCGTCGACATGCGGCGCGCGAACAGATACGGCGGCTCGTATGTCAGATTCGACGTGACGCCGAAACCGATGTGTTTCGTCACGTGCGCCATCGCGGGCACGATCAGCGACGGATCGTTGATCGGAATCTGCACCGATTCGCGCAGCGGCGTTTCCGGGCCGCCCTGATAAACGTCGTACACGCCGACGATATCCGCGAGAAAGATGCCGTCGAACTTGCCACGCTCCAGCGTTTGCGCGAGGCTCGTCCAATAGTCGAGATCGGTGTAATGCGCCGAACGGTCGCGCGGATGCGTCCACAACCCGTGATTGATGTGGCCGACCGCATTCATGTTGAAGGCGTTCAGCAGGATCTTTTTCTTGGCCATCATGCGGCTCCTTTGGCTTTCCGGTTTCGGCTAACCGCGCGGGTTACCAGGCAACGGCGTAGAGATTGCCGAACGCCTTGTCGAGTGCGGCGCGCACTGCCGGCGAATGCTGATAGATCGAGATGAACTTGCGGATACGCGGATCGTTCGCGCTTTCCGGACGCACGACCCACTGGATCGCGTAGTTCTTGTTTTCCAGGCCGTCGAACAGCAGCGCGCTATTCGGATCGGTGGTGCCGGCGAGCTTGATGAAACTCGGGTAGCCCTGTGCGAGATCGACGTCGTCGAGCGAACGCGCCAGTTGCGATGCTTCGAGCTGCACGATCTTCAGGTGCTTCGGGTTGTCGATGATGTCGAGCGTGGTGGCGCGATAGTCGATGCCCGGTTTCAGCTTGATGAGACCGGCGCGCTGCAGCAATAACAGGCCACGTCCGCCGTTGACCGGATCGTTGGCGATCGCGACCGTGGCGCCGTCTTTCAATTCGTCGAAGCGTTTGATCTTCTTCGAATACAGGCCGATCTTCATGATCGTGCCCGGTGCGATCGCGACGAAGTTATAACCGCCTTGCTTCTTTGCATTCTCGAGAAACGGAATGTGCTGGAAGTAGTTGACGTCGATGTCCTTGTTCGCGAGCGCCGCGTTCGGCGTGTTCCAGTCGGTGAATTCGATGATCTTCACGTCGAGGCCCTGTTCTTTCGCTTCGCGCGCGGCGATTTTGAGCGCTTCGATTTGCGGACTGGTCGCGGTGCCGATTTTCAGCGTGGGCGAGTCGGCCGCTGAAGCGGGCACGGCCTGCAACGCGAGTGCGAGACCGAACGCACTGATGAGCGAGACAGCCGGTGTGTGGAAAAAGCGCTGCACGGTGGATAGAAAAATGCGCATGGTGAACTCGTGAGTTTCGGGCGTGGTTCGATTCGAGGCGAGCCGATCCAGCGGCATGCGCCGAAGCGTCTACAAAGGGAGCCCCTTCGAGGCGCAATCAGGCTTGCCGGATAGGTCGGGCAACGGAAAATCCACTACGTGCGGCTTAAACCGCGCGTGGCAGCGACAGGACGCGCAATCGGGTCAGCTCGGACAGCGGAAGGTCGGACAGGTCATCGCCTCTCTCCAGATGAGGTGCGACTCATCATAGTGGGCGGCAAAGCGGCGGTCTACGAAGGGATTTTCGGAAGGAAAGCGGGAAAAATGATTTGGGCGTGACCGTGCGTCGTGGCTGGTCCTTCGCCGCGTTACTCCCGCTTTTCCGAGCAATTGTGTTAACGAAAAAACGCCGGGCCGCGCTTTCGCGCGACCCGGCGTCTACCGCTCGACTCTGACTTGAAAACTTACTGCTTCGCTACCTGCTGGGCAGAAGCGGAAGCGAGCACAGGACCAGACGCAGCCACCGGCGCAACCGCACCCACCGCCGTATCCGACGCCGTCACATCACCCCAACCGCCGCCCAGCGCGCGAATCAGATTGACCGTCGCCACCGCTTGTGTACCAGACAGATGGCTCGCCTGCAGTTGCGAAGTCAGCACCTGCCGTTCACCATCGATCACATCCAGATAGCTCACTGCGCCCTCCGTGTACTGCGTACGCGACAAGTGCGCCGCCCGTTGCGAGGCCTGAACCGCATCGTTCTGCTCGCGCATCTGATCGTCGAGCAGACGCAAATCGGCCAGGTTGTCCTCCACCTCACGGAATGCCACCAGCACCTGCTGACGATACTGCGCCACGTCCTCGTCATACTTCGAACGGGCCTGCGCGAGGTTCGCCTTGCGGCGGCCGCCGTCGAACAAAGGCAGCGTCAACGCCGTGCCGGCAAACGGCCCGAGAATGAACGCGCGGCTCGACCACTTGAACAGATCGCCGAGCGTCGCCGATTCAAAGCCTGCCGCGCCGGTGATATCGAGTTTCGGGAAGAACGCCGACTTCGCGAGACCGACACGCGCATTCGCCCCCTGCATCGCCCGCTCCGCCGCAGAAATATCCGGCCGGCGTTCAAGCAACGCCGAAGGCAAGCCCGGCGGCACACGCACCGTCACCGGCGCGAGCGGCGCTTCCGCGAACGAGAAATCCGCCGGCGGCTTGCCGAGCAGAATCGCGAGGCTATGTTCCGACGCCGCCCGCTGACGCGCCACACCCACGGCGTCCGCACGCGCACTGGCGAGTTCATTACGGGCCCGCGATACATCCAGCTCGCCGATATCGCCTTCCTTGAAACGCCGCTGGACCAGCTTCAGCGTGTCCTCGCGCAATGCTACGGTACGGCGGTACAGGTCCTGATCCGTATCGAGCTCACGCAACTGGAAGTAGTTCTGTGCGACGTCCGCCTGCAGCGACAGTTGCACCGAACGGAACAGCGCTTCGCTTTGCTGCTCGTCCGCACGCGACGCGTTCACGTTCGAGCCGACCCGCCCGAACAGATCCGCTTCGTACGATACCGTGGTTTGCGCGCGCCAGATCGTGCCGGTGGTGCCACCCGCGCTATCCGGCTGGAATTGCGACGCTGCAGAAGCGCGCTCGCGCGTCGGGCCAAAGCCCGCGTCGATCTTTGGGAACCAGTCAGACTTCGCCGCCTGCGTCACCGCACGCGCCTGCTGCACGCGCGCCGCGGCCGCCTTCAGGTCCTGATTCGCGGCAGCAGCCTGCTCCTCGAGCGCGTTGAGTTGCGGGTCGCCGAAAATCGTCCACCATTCGCCACGGTGCGCGTCGTCGGCGGGCTGGGCCTGCTTCCACGTACCGTTGTCCTGCGCCGATGCACCCGGCGCAGCCGAAGGCGCTGAAGCAGCCGACGTTGCCGACGCCGCAGGCGTTTCCTTGAACGCAACCGGCGTATCCACCTCCGGCCGCTTATACGTAGGTTCCAGGGAGCAGGCGGCGAGCAACGCGACCAGCAAACCGCTGGCAGCCGCCCGGCCCCACCCGCTCAAAGATTCAAAGCGTTTCATTATTGTTTTCTCCTCAGGCGTCCGTCACCGGCGAGCCATAGTGCGGCGAATCTTTCTGCGCGACGTGAATCGTTCCACCCGCCAGCGTACGCAGCACCACATAGAACACAGGGGTCAGCATCAGACCGAACAGCGTGACGCCGAGCATGCCGAAGAACACCGCGATCCCCATCGCATGACGCATCTCCGAGCCAGCTCCGCTCGACAACACCAGCGGCACCACGCCCATGATGAAAGCGATCGACGTCATCAGAATCGGCCGCAAACGCAAGCGGCTCGCCTCGATTGCCGCTGACAGCGGCGTATGCCCGTCATGCTCCAGTTCGCGAGCGAACTCGACGATCAGAATCGCGTTCTTCGCCGACAAGCCCACCAGCACCATCAAACCGATCTGCGTGAAGATGTTGTTATCACCCCCCGTGAGCCACACCCCGGTCAGCGCGGACAGCACGCTCATCGGCACGATCAGGATCACCGCGAGCGGCAGCGTCAGACTTTCATACAGTGCGGCGAGCACGAGGAACACGAGCAGCACGCTGATCGGGAACACCCACAAGCCCGCATTGCCGGCCAGAATCTGCTGATACGTCAGGTCGGTCCACTCGAGCTTCACACCGCGCGGCAAGACTTCCGCCGCCACGCGTTCGGCCGCGGCTTGCGCCTGCCCCGACGAGAAGCCCGGCGCCGGTCCACCGTTGATGTCGGCAGCCGTATAGCCGTTGTAGCGCACCACCATTTCCGGACCGAACGTCGGCGTCACCGTCACCAGCGACGACAGCGGCACCATATCGCCCGCGGCGTTGCGCGTCTTCAGTTGCAGGATGTCGTCGGCGCGTTGACGGAACGGCGCGTCCGCCTGCACCCGCACCTGATACACGCGGCCGAAGCGGTTGAAGTCGTTCACATACAGCGAGCCGAGATAAATCTGCATCGTGTTGAACACGTCCGTGACCGGCACGCCGAGTTGCTTGGCCTTCACGCGATCCAGGTCGACGTTCAATTGCGGCACGTTGATCTGATAGCTCGAGAAGGTCGGGCCGAGTTCAGGCGTCTGCGCGGCCTTCTTCACGAACGCCTCCGCTGCCTTGTTCAACTCCGCGTAACCGAGCGCGCCGTGATCCTCCAACTGCATCTTGAAGCCGCCGAGCGTGCCGAGACCGAGCACGGGTGGCGGTGGGAACACCGCGACGAACGAATCCTTGATCGCACCGTATTGCTGGTTCAGCGCACCGGCAATCGCACCGGCCGAGAGTTTCTTGTTGCCACGATCCTTGAAGGGCTTGAGCGTGACGAACACGATGCCCGCGCTCGAGCTATTCGTGAAGCCATTCACCGACAGACCCGGGAACGCCACCGCGCTCTCCACGCCCGGCTGCTTCAGCGCAATCGAGCTCATGTCGCGAATCACTTTCTCCGTGCGATCCAGCGACGCACCGTTCGGCAATTGCGCGAAGGCAATCAGATACTCCTTGTCCTGCGCCGGCACGAAGCCGCCCGGCACGACGCGCGAGATCAGCACGGTCGCGCCCAGCAGAATCGCGTACACCGCGAGCATCGCGCCTTTACGGCGCAGCACGCCGGTCACGCCGCGGCCATACTCCGTCGAACCGCGATGAAAGACCTTGTTGAAACGCTTGAAGAAACCGCCCAGCAGGCGATTCATCACACGCGTCAGGAAGTCTTCCTTGGCGCCGTGGCTGCGCAACAGCATCGCGGACAACGCCGGCGACAAGGTCAGCGAATTGAACGCCGAAATCACCGTCGAAATCGCGATGGTCATCGCAAACTGCTTGTAGAACTGGCCCGTCAAACCGGTCATGAACGCGAGCGGCACGAACACGGCGACGAGTGTCAGCGCGATGGCGATAATCGGTCCGCTCACTTCCTGCATCGCCTTATAGGTCGCGTCGCGCGCACTCAGCCCGTTTTCGATATTCCGCTCGACGTTCTCCACCACCACGATCGCATCGTCCACCACGATCCCGATGGCGAGCACCATGCCGAACAATGACAACGCGTTGATCGAAAACCCGAACGCGAGCAGCAACGAGAACGTCCCGACGATCGACACCGGCACCGCGATCAACGGAATGATCGAAGCACGCCACGTCTGCAGGAACACGATCACGACGATCACCACCAGCGCAATCGCTTCGAGCAGCGTATGCACGACCGCCTCGATACTCGAACGCACGAACTGCGTCGGGTCGTAGACGATCTTGTATTCGACGCCCGCCGGCATATCTTCCGCGAGTTCCTTCATCGCGGAGCGCACCTGATCGGAAATCGCGAGCGAGTTCGCGCCCGGCGCCTGGTTGATGGCGAGCGCCACCGCCGGCTTGTTATCGAGCAGCGAACGCAGGCCGTATTCCGACGCCGCGAGTTCGATCCGCGCAATATCTTTCAGGTAGGTCACGCCGCCGTCCGGCGTGGTCTTGACGATGATGTCGCCGAATTCACCCTCGGTCCTCAGACGGCCACGCGCATTCACCGACAACTGCAATTGCGTGCCCGGCACCGAAGGCGATGCGCCGATCACACCGGCCGCCACCTGAATGTTCTGCTCACGGATCGCGTTGACCACTTCGGTCGCCGTCAAACCGCGTTGCGCCACTTTCTGCGGATCGAGCCAGACGCGCATCGCGTAGTCGCCCGAACCCCACAACTGCACTTCGCCGACGCCCTGAATCCGTGCAAGCCGGTCCTTGACGTTCAGCAGCGCGTAGTTGCGCAGATACGTCATGTCGTAGCGATTGTTCGGCGAGATCAGGTGGACCACCATAGTCAGCGTGGGCGAACTCTTGATCGTCGTGACGCCGAGCCGCTGCACGTCTTCCGGCAGACGCGGCAGCGCCTGGTTGACGCGGTTCTGCACGAGCTGCGTCGCGAGGTCCGGATTGGTGCCGAGCTTGAAGGTCACCGTGAGCGTGAGATTGCCGTCGCTATTCGCCTGCGACTGCATGTACAGCATGTTCTCGACGCCGTTGATCTGCTCTTCGAGCGGCGCCGCGACGGCTTCGGCGATCACTTTCGGGTTGGCGCCCGGATATTGCGCGTGTACCACCACCGAAGGCGGGACCACTTCCGGGTACTCCGAAATCGGCAGCTTGAAGAGCGCAATGATGCCGCCCAGCAGGATCAATACCGACAACACGCCGGCAAAGATCGGCCGATCGATGAAGAATTTGGATATGTTCATGGGAAGCTCTTAACGTTGGAGCATGCGCCGCGCAATCAGGCCGCGGCGCGCGAGGCTCACGAATTCTTGTCCGCTTTGGTGCGCGTCTGCGATTGGGCCTGCGATTGCGACTGCGGTTGCGTCTGCTTCTGTGCGAGCGGTGCGCTGTTCGGATCGTCATCCGTGGTCATCGGCACCATGTGTGCGCGCACCGAATCGCCCGGACGCACACGCTGGATGCCGTTCACGACGATCCGGTCAGTCGCTTTCAGGCCGCCCTTCACCACGCGCAGATTGCCCTGCATGCCGCCCACGTCGATCGAGCGATACACGACGTGATTGCCCTGATCGACCACCAGCACG
Organism: Paraburkholderia sp. BL9I2N2; assembly: GCF_004339745.1. Taxonomy (GTDB): domain Bacteria; phylum Pseudomonadota; class Gammaproteobacteria; order Burkholderiales; family Burkholderiaceae; genus Paraburkholderia. The sequence continues at coordinate 893,518 of NZ_SMGP01000002.1, forward strand.
AACTTCTTGTCCTGATCGGTGCCCACTGCGGCGTCGTCGATCAACAGCGCCGGATGCGGTTCGCTGCCGCCCACTTTCACGCGCGCATACAAGCCAGGAATCAGCGCGCCGTCCTGGTTATCAAAACGCGCACGCACGCGGATCGTGCCCGACGACGTGTCGAGGCGGTTGTCCACCGACTCGATCACGCCGCTGCGCGAGTAGCCGCTTTCGTCCGCGAGACCGAGTTCCACCGGCACCTTGCTGCCGTCTTTCGCGCGGCTCAGGTATTGCAGGTAGGTTTGTTCGTCCGCGTCGAACGATGCGTAGATCGGCGACACCGACACCAGCGTGGTTAGCGGCGCCGCGGTCGCGCCCGCCGAGATCACGTTGCCCACCGTGATTTCCGCGCGCGACACGCGGCCCGAAACCGGCGCGACAATCTTCGTGTAGCCGAGATTGATGCGGGCGGTTTCGAGCGCGGCTTGCGCGGCCTTCAGGTTGGCACTCGCTTCACGCGCGGCGTTCTGCTTCTCGTCGTAGTCACGCTTGGCGATCGCGTTATCGGTGATAAGACGCTGTGCGCGCTCCCAATCGCTTTGCGTGTAGCCCGTGCGCGCCTGCGCGGCGGCGAGCTGCGCTTCGGCGCGATCCACTTCGGCGGCATACGGACGCGGGTCGATTACGAACAGCGTGTCGCCTTTCTTCACGAGCGCACCGTCCTTGAAGTTGACGGACACGATCGTGCCCGGCACCTGCGAACGCACGTCCACTTTCTCGACGGCTTCGAGACGGCCCGAGTAGCTCTGCCAGTCGGTGATCGTTTTTTGCACCACCGTGGCCACATCGACTTCCGGCACGATGGTCGGCGCGGCGGGCGAGCTCGCGTCCACGCGAATCGCGCCGAACGTGCCCAGCCCGGCCACGACGATGACGGCAAGTGCGGCAATCGCCACGCGGCGACGGGAAAGAGGAAGGATAGTCATGTGAAGCTCCCGAGATCGTTGATTAAAGTTCTGCTTATTTCTGTTTCAGCGATGGGCGCATGCATCGAAGCGCCACTGAAAAAATCGCACCGCTTCCTGCAAGGCGGGCGGATGATCGGCCAGCGCGGCATGCGACACGCTCGGATAGCGGACCACCTGGGTCAGCACACCCGCGTCGATCAGACTGCTGGCGTATTTCTCCGCTTCCACATGCAGCACGTCGTTTTGCGCCGTCGCGATCAGCGTGGCCGGCAGGCCCGCGAGCCGCGACGATTCGAGCGGCGCGGCATACGGATGCATGCGCTGCGACGCTTGCGGCAGATACGCGCGATAACACGCCGCGCACTCTTTCGCGGTGATGTCCGAGCCGAGGCGCTTTTCGTCGCCCAGACGCGTGAGGCTCGGATCGAGCATCGGCCCGAACAGCGCCTGCGCGGAAATCCGCACGTCACCGCGATCCCGCGCGATGAAAGCGAGGCAATTGGCCAATTGCCCGCCCGCATCGTGGCCGGCTACGCCGACCTTCTTGCTGTTGCCGCCGAACGCACGCGCCCGCGTTTGCACCCACAGCGCCGCGCGGTGCGCGTCTTCAGGCGCGGCGGGAAACGGAAACTGCGGCGCCAGCGAGTAATCGACCGACACGACCAGGGCCGGTAAGTGTTCTGCGAAATACCGCGAGGCGAAGTCCGCCTGGTCGATCGATCCCTTCGTAAATCCACCACCGTGGAAATAAAGCAGTACCGGCAGTGCGGTTTTCTTTTCCTGCCGGTACAGACGCAACGTGATGTCCTGCGCGTGCCCTTCGATCTGCACGTCAGTGACTTCGAGTGCCGTGCTGTCGGCCTCTGCCGGGCTGCTGCCGGCGGGCACAAAGGAGTACGGCGGTTTAAATGCTTGCATGTCGAGCCGCGCAATGCGCATAGAACTTCAATGGTGCGAATTGTGGGTTCGGCAGACTCGTAAATAAATGCCTATAATCCGGCAACACAATTCGGCGCCCCTGAACAATCGAATGCGATTGTCTGCGGATTCGCGGTGGAGTCCATTCCTGCTCAGTGCGCCAGCCCCTATTGGAGGTCTGCAATGGACCGGCTTCAGGCCATGCAAGTGTTCACGCGTGTCGTCGACACCAACAGCTTTACCCGCGCAGCGGAAACGCTCGACCTGCCGCGCGCATCGGTTACCACGATTATTCAGAACCTCGAAGCGTTCCTCGGCACGCGTCTGATGCATCGGACCACGCGCCGTTTGTCGCTCACGCCGGACGGCGCGGCGTACTACGAACGCTGCGTGCGCATTCTCGCGGACGTCGAAGAGACCGAGGCCAGTTTTCAAAGCGGCAATAAAAAGCCGCACGGCAAGCTGCGCATCGACATGCCGGGGTCGATCGGCCGCTTGCTGGTGATTCCTTCGCTGTGTGAATTCCACACGCGCTATCCGGACATCGACCTGCAACTCGGCCTGACGGACCGGCCGGTTGACCTGCTGCAGGAAGGCGTGGATTGCGTGGTGCGGGTCGGCGCGCTACAGGATTCCTCGCTGGTCGCGCGTCGGATCGGTTTGTTCGAGGGCGTGACCTGCGCGGCCCCCGACTACATCGAGCGCGCGGGCATGCCGACTTCGCTCGACGACCTGGAGAATCACAAAGCAGTCAATTACTTTTCGAGCCGCACGGGGCGCACGATCGATTGGGCCTTCATGGTTGATGGCAAAGAAGTCGAAGTGAAAATGAAGAGCATCGTCTCGGTGAACGACGCGGACGCTTACGTGACTTGCGGGTTGGAAGGCTTCGGCCTGATTCAGCCTGCGCTCTTCATGGTGCTGCCGCATCTGCGTTCGGGCCAACTGGTGGAAGTACTGCCGGAGCTGAAACCTTTGCCGATGCCAATTTCCGCAGTCTATCCGCACAGCCGGCATCTGTCGCCTAAAGTCCGCGTTTTCGTAGACTGGATCGCGGAGCTGTTCGACCGTTGTCCGTTATTGAGTGGACGTGGCAGTCTCGACGCAACGTGTACGAAACGCACTTTCGAAGAACGCGAGTCTGCTCCGATGCTCGACACGCCGGTGATAACGGAATGGGTCGCTTGATACGCGCGAGTTGAAGGACAGAATCTGGAACAGTGAATTCCAACCGCGGCTCTAATGCCGCGGTTTTCATTTGCGACAACGCCCGCAAGGCGTTTCACGAAGCGTTAACGCGATTGTTCCGAAATCGCGACAATTCATTTCGCGAAAGCGCGATTTATCCACACTGCCTCGAAGTCTACATTTCACCCTGTCGCAGCGCCGCTCGTGCTGCAAACGAATCGACAGGAGTGAATCATGAAACGCAATCTCTTAGCAGGTCTGGCTCTTTCGCTGCTCGTGAGCGCACCGGTGTTTGCACAAAGCAGCAGCGGCGGCATTGGCCGCGCCGGCACTTATGAAACACTGCCGACTCCGACCGCCAGCGCGAAGACGCGTGAAGAAGTGAAGGCCGAACTCGTCGCGGCCTATCGCGACGGCTCGCTGCCCGCACTGAATCGCACGACGTATCCGAACAAAGGCCTGATCGGTCAAACCCAGGCCGAACGCATCGCGCTGCAGGAAGGCACGGGCGGCGACGTCACGCGCGTGGCCAACGGACAGTAAAACCAGCTTGCCGCAATGATTCGGTTTCCAGAAGAAATAGTCGTTGCGGCGCCATTCATGCACTCTTCAAAAAGGAGCTCATCATGACACCCTCGGAACTCGACCATTGGGATACCGACACCCCTGTGTGGACGCCGTACCGCGCGCCGCAACACTAAGTGTCGAAAGTAGCAGCAAGTGCCCGCGGACCCGGTCCGCGGGCACAGTCGCATTTGCAAAGACCTAGCGCCTCGGCACGCCGTCGCGCCACTCGCCCCAGTGTGTGGAGATATCCTGCACGAGCGGATTGCCCGAGAGGAACAGGTTCTGGATGGCGATCGTAAAGCCGCCTTGCGCGGCGTAGTTCAGCAAGTTGTCCGCACTCGTCTGCCCGTCGTAGGGCCGGTCGAAATCGGAGCCCGCCCGCAACACGGCAACCCGATTCAAATCGACTTTATGGACTGAAGCCGCGCGCTTGAGCGCCTCGTAAGTGGCGTTGTCCTCCTGCTGCGTGGTGCAGTAGACGCCCTTTCCATCGGTCAGAATCTTGGTCCAGTCGCGGGCTCTCTGCCCGAGGAGCGTGCCTGACCACCACGTATCACCGGCCAGCGTATCGCATTGAATGACAGTCGGCGGCCGATTGGCTGGTGCGTACGAGTACTTCGCCCGTGCAGCCTGAGCCTGCGGGTTATCGGAAAGCGTCACGTTGCGAGATAAGGCGAACGCCGTATGCGCGAGCCGGGGGTTCAACTGGAACACTTCGGTGCGGTAGTCGAGCGGCGGCTTGGCCGAAGGACTCGTGGTGTTGATGCCAAGGTAGCCGGTATCCCAGCCGGGCGGAATCTCGCGCCCGTCGATCTCCCATTGAATCCCGAAGTCGACCAGATAATTCGCCCACGCGGCGGAGCCCACCGTGCCCTGCTGCGGATCGATCCCGGCAATGCCGGCGACCATGAAGTACGTATGCCGCAAATCGAAACGCGGCGAGAACGTCAGCGCCATGATCGACGCAGCGGCGTTGCTATGCCCCATGCCGGTGGTCATCACGCACACGTCCTGCTTGTTGCAATGGACGGTCGGGTAATCGGGCGACAAGCCGTCCACCGCAATCTCGCGCCAGGGTCCGAGGTTATCGAGCCATACCTGCCCCTCCGGCCCGAACATCGAAATGATCATCACCTTGACGGGCTGCCCGCGCGAGCCGCCGTCGCCGTGCGAGAAACCGTCGTTGTCGTCCGCACTGGCCGGTCCGGACGAAAAGGCCGCGCAAGCCGCGAGGGTAATGGCGCAGACGGCGCCGAGTGAGCGAGTCAGCATCGTGATCTTCCTTTTTTTGCTTGTGATGCAGGTTGGGAGAAAGTGCTGCTTTCAAGCCGGAAGAAGTATAGGTGCGAAGAAATTATTTTCCACTACACGATGCGGTATCGATCGACGTCTCTGAACGCAGTAGGGCAAAACCATGCGAATCGGTTCAGCACGCTTTCTTCGGCGTTTTCTTATAATCGATAGTCCCCAGCGCACCGCCTTTGTGCACTTCACAACAGGAGCACCACGATGGACTATGTGAAACTCGGCCGCACCGGCCTTGATGTATCGCGTCTTTGTCTCGGTTGCATGAGCTACGGCGTGCCGTCTCGCGGCACGCATCCCTGGTCGCTCGACGATGAGGCCGCGCGCCCCTTCATCAAACAGGCGCTCGATCACGGCATCAATTTCTTCGACACCGCCAACGTCTATTCCGACGGTACGAGCGAGGAAATCGTCGGCCGGGCGCTCAAGGACTTTGCGAAGCGCGACGAGATCGTGCTGGCCACCAAGGTGAATAGCCGCATGCATCCGGGCCCGAACGGCGCCGGCCTGTCGCGCAAGGCGATCATGTCCGAGATCGACCACAGCCTCAGACGCCTCGGCACGGACTACGTGGACCTGTACCAGATCCATCGGTGGGACTACGGCACGCCGATCGAAGAAACCATGGAAGCGCTGCACGATGTCGTGAAGGCCGGCAAGGCGCGCTACATCGGTGCATCGTCCATGTATGCCTGGCAGTTCGCCAAGGCGTTGCATGTGGCTGAGAAGAACGGCTGGACGCGCTTCGTGACGATGCAGAACTACGTGAATCTGCTATATCGCGAAGAAGAGCGCGAAATGCTGCCGCTGTGCGAAAGCGAAGGTATCGGCGTGATTCCGTGGAGCCCGCTCGCGCGCGGCCGCCTGACGCGCGACTGGAACACCGAAAGCGCACGCTCCGAGACCGATGAATTCGGCCGCACGCTCTATGCGCAGACGGAAGACGCGGATCGGCGGATCGTCGAACGGGTCAGCCAGATCGCCAGGGAGCGCGGCGTGCCGCATGCCCAAGTGGCGCTGGCGTGGGTGTTGCAGAAGAAGCCGATCACCGCGCCGATCGTCGGAGCGACCAAGCTGCATCATCTCGACGACGCGGTGGCCGCGCTCTCCTTGAACCTGAGCGCGGACGAAATCCGCCAGCTTGAAGAACTGTACGTGCCGCACGCGGTGGCCGGGTTCCAGTAAGCGACGCACGTGCCGCTCAAATGCGCGGCACCTCGGGTTCGAAAAACACCCAGCGGACTTGCGGGAACGTGGCCTGCAAGTCCGCTTCGATCACATTGATCGCATCGACCATCGCGCGGCCGCTCGCGTAGTCGATCATTTCCGCCTGCACGGCCACGACCACATGACGGCCCCATTGCAGCGTAATCATATTGATGATGCTGCGAATCTCGGTGCGCCCGCGCAGATGCGCCTCGATGGCGCGCCGCACTTCGGGGCTCGCCGATTCGCCGACGATCATCGACTTCACTTCACGCGCCACCAGCCACGCAATCAGCATCAGCAGCAAGCCGACACCGATGGAGCCCAACGCGTCGTAGACAGGATTGCCGGTCACCATGGTGAGCAGCACGGCCACGAAGGCCATCGCCAGGCCCGCCAGCGCGGCGATATCCTCGCCCGCTACCACCAGCAGTTCGGATTCGCGCGTCTCCCGAAACCAGTGCCACATGCTTTTGTCGGGATGCGTCTTGCGGATTTCCTTGACGGCGCCCCACAAGGAGAGCGCCTCGAGCACCACCGACACGCCGAGCACCACCAGCGCCACATAGGCATACTGCAACGGCTCGTGCACGAACAGACGATGCACGCCCTCATACACCGAGAACGCGCCGCCGACAAAGAACAGCAGAAGCGCGACCAGCAGCGAATAGAAGTTGATCTCGCGCCCGCCGCCCATGGGATGCAGCGGGCTCGCCGGCTTGCGCGCTTCACGCAGACCGAAGAGCAGCAGCAGTTGATTGCCGCAGTCGGCGGTCGAGTGGATAGCCTCGGCGAACATCGAGCCGGAACCGGTGAACGCGGCAGCCGCGAACTTGCAGATGGCGATGCCGAGGTTGGCGGCGAGCGCGTAGAAAATGGCTTTCGGCGATTCTTCTTTCATCGTCGTGGAAGGCGTCCGTGAGTTTGCAAAGAGCTTTCGGTGAGCAACAGCCCGTATTATGGCCATGCCGGGCGGCATGCGTCCAACCGGGTGTTGTTTGCACCGCGCTCCGCTTGCGCTCTACCTCGTTCGCCTTCCCTCGCCTTGCGCCGTGTTATGCCCTTTCGAGCGCCGCCATTTCACGCACGATCACCAGCAGCATCGACAGACTCGCGCCGCCGGTGGCCCGCAGATCAGCCAGGAGGCGCGCGTAGCGCTCCAGTTGCGCGGTGCGCTTCTCACGCCATGCCTCGACCAGCGCCTCGGGTGTGGATGCTTCGTCAGCGTTGGCCAATGCGCTCGTCGTCAACGCGCGTTTGAGACGCGCGATGTCGGCCAGTGCCGTCGCTCGCGCCAGCATGTCCCAGTGCGTGGGCGCCGGCAACGCGGCCGCGCGTTCACTGATCCAGCCGGAATTCAGCAGCGTGCCGAGAGCGAAATAGACACCGGCCACCAGTTCGAGACTGCGCCCGGAGGTCGACGCCACTTCGGCGATATCGAGCAACGCAGCCGAAATCTCGCCGCTCGCGATCCGCACCGCCAATTCGCTATCCACACCGGCGTCCGCGAACACGCGCTGCCGCTCGGAGAGCGCTTCGAGATCGGCGCTCGGCAAGAGCGCAGGCCATTGCGGCGCAAGGCGTTGCGCCGCGTCGCGGCAACGCGCGAGCAGGCCGGCCACGTCGCGGTCGCTGACCGCGCCCGATTGCAGTTGCCGCAGGAACCACAGCGCGGAACGCTCGACGAGCCGCGCGACTTCGACGAACATGCGCGCCTGGATGTCGTCGGCGACGCGGTTGTCGAGCGCGTCGATACTGCGCCAGACGTCGTCGAGATCGAACACGTCGCGCGCCATGATGCAGGCCCGCACGATGTCGCCGGGCTGCGCGTCGGTTTCCTCCATCAGCCGGTGCACGAACTCGCAACCCACCCGATTCACCAACGCGTTGGTCAGATGCGTCGCGAGAATTTCGCGGCGCAGCGGGTGGCGCTGCATCGGCTCGCTGAAGCGCTGCCGCAACGGCTTCGGAAAGTATTCGACCAGCATGTCGCTGACGAGCGGGTCTTCCGGTATCGACGATTCGAGCAGCGCGTCGTACAGCCACATCTTGCTGTAGGCGAGCAGCACGGCGCGCTCCGGCGTGGTGAGCCCCTGTTTGGCGGCTTGCCGTTCGGCGACTTCTTCGTCGGTCGGCAGAAACTCGATCACGCGATTCAGACGCCCCGCACGTTCGAGGTAGCGCATCAGGCGCGCTTCCGCATCGAGCAGTTCGACGCCGTAGCGGCCCGCAATCGACAGCGCCTGCGTCTGGTAGTAGTTGTCCTGCAACACGAGCAAGCCGACTTCGTCGGTCATTTCGGCGAGCAGTGCGTTGCGTTGCTTCTCCGTCATTTCGCCATCGGAGACGACGAGCCCCAACAGAATCTTGATGTTGACCTCGTGGTCCGAGCAGTCCACACCCGCGGAGTTGTCGATCGCGTCGGTATTGATCCGGCCGCCGCGCTGCGCGAACTCGATGCGCCCAAGCTGCGTGAGACCGAGATTGCCGCCTTCGGCCACGACCTTGCAATGCAGATCGGCGCCGTTGACACGGATCGCGTCGTTGGCGCGGTCGCCGACTTGCAGATGCGTTTCGCGGCTCGCCTTCACATAGGTGCCGATGCCGCCGTTGTACAGCAGATCGACCGGCGCCTGCAGTATCGCGCGCATCAATTCAGCGGGCGCGAGCGCCGGCGCGCTGATGCCGAGCACCGACTGCACCGCAGGCGACAGCGGAATCGTCTTGGCGCTGCGCGGAAACACGCCGCCGCCCGCCGAGATCAGCGAAGGGTCGTAGTCGGCCCAACTCGAGCGGTCGAGAACGAACAGGCGCCCGCGCTCGGCAAGACTGGCCGCCGGATCGGGATTCGGATCGAGAAAGATATGCCGATGGTCGAACGCGGCCACCAGCTTGATATGCGGCGACAACAGCATGCCGTTGCCGAACACGTCGCCGGACATATCGCCCACGCCGACCACCGTGAAGTCCATGGTCTGCGTATCCACGCCCATTTCGCGGAAGTGCCGTTTGACCGACTCCCATGCACCGCGCGCGGTGATGGCCATTTTCTTGTGGTCATAGCCGACCGAGCCGCCCGATGCAAAAGCGTCGTCGAGCCAGAAACCGTATTCCTGCGAGATCGCGTTCGCGTAGTCGGAGAACGTGGCCGTGCCTTTGTCGGCGGCGACCACCAGATAGGGATCGTCGGGATCGTGGCGCACCACGTCGGGCGGCGGCACCACTCTCGTGACGGCAAGATTGTCGGTCAGGTCGAGCAGGCCGCGCAGGAAAGTCTGATAGCAGGCAATGCCTTCACGCATCCATGCGTCGCGTTCGGTTTGCGGCGGCGGATTCTTCACCACGAAGCCGCCCTTCGAACCGACCGGCACGATCACCACGTTCTTCACCATCTGCGCCTTCATCAGGCCGAGCACTTCCGTGCGGAAGTCCTCGCGCCGGTCCGACCAGCGCAGGCCGCCGCGCGCCACGCGTCCGCCGCGCAAATGCACGCCTTCCACGCGCGGCGAATATACCCAGATTTCGAACATCGGTTTCGGCTCGGGTAAGCCGGGCACCTGCGCGGGATCGAACTTGAAGGACAGATACGGCTTTGGATGTCCGTCGGCGTCGAAGCGATAGTAGTTCGTCCGCTTGGTGGCTTTGATGACGCCGAGAAATTGCCGCAGTATGCGGTCTTCGTCGAGATTCGGCACCTGGTCGAGCGCGCTGTCGATCGAGCGCAGCCAGCCGTCGACGCGCGCCTCGCGCGTCTCGCCCAATACCGGATCGAAGCGCGCGATGAACAGTTCCACCAGCATGCGCGCTATCGCCGGATTGCCGGTCACCGCGCGTTCGATGTACGCGTCGCTGAAGGTCGAGCCCACCTGCCGCAAATACTTCGCGTACGCGCGCAGGATTGTCACCTCGCGCGCATTCAATTGCGCGCGCAACACGAGTCGATTGAAATCGTCGCTTTCAATCGCGCCGGTCCACACCTGCTCGAACGCTTCTTCGAAGAGATCCTTCACGCGCTCGATGTCGAATTCCGCGTCGTCCGCGAGTTCGAGGCCGAAGTCGTGAATCCACGCGGGCGTCGCGCCCAGCGCCTCGATCAGATAGGGCCGCTCTTCATCGACACGCACGCCGAGATGTTCGAGCATCGGCAAACTGCGCGACAAGGCGATCGGCAAACCCGCGCGATACACCTTGAAGCGAAACGCGCGCGGGCCCAATTCGATCGGGCGGTACAGGTTCATGGCGAGCCGCTCGCTGCCTTGCACGCGTTCGATCAATTCGATATCGCGCACCGCCGTGCGGGCGGGATAATCGTCGCGATAGCCGGCGGGAAACGAATCGCCGTAGTGTTGCAGCAGACGGTTGCCCTGCTCTTCGCCGAAGGCGTCGAGCAACGCATCGGCGAGATCGTCCTGCCAGCGGCGTGAGACCTGCACGAGCCGCGCTTCCAGTTCGCGCGTATCGACGTTGGGCATGCCGCCCGGCTTCGCGTGCACGACGAAGTGAATGCGCGCCAGCGTGGACTCCGACAGCAGCGGCGTGAACTCGACACTCTCGCCGTTGAACGCGTCGGCCAGCAGATTGGCGATGCGCTGGCGCAGATCGGTGTTGTACTTGTCGCGCGGCACGAACACGAGGCACGAGACGAAACGATCGAAGCGGTCGCGCCGTACGAACAGCCGGGTGCGCTGATGCTCCTGCAAACGCAGCACGCCTAGCGCGATATCGTAGAGCTGATTCTCTTCGGCCTGAAAGAGTTCGTCGCGTGGATAGGTTTCCAGCACCGTGACCAGCGATTTCGCGAGATGACCTTTCGGCAGGAATCCGGCTCGTCTCACGATATTCGCGCATTTGCGCCGCACGATAGGAATCTCCGCGGCGGACACGAAATACGCCGTGGATGTATAGAGACCGATGAAACGCCGCTCGCCGGTCACCTTGCCGTCAGGGCCGGTCATCTTGATGCCGACATAGTCCAGATAGCCCGGCCGGTGTACGGTAGCCCGCGAATTGGCCTTGGTCAGAAAGATCGGCGACGAACCGGAAATGATCTCGGCCGCGGCCGGCGGCAAGGGTGTGATCTCGGCGGCGCCGGCGGCCCGCAATGCATCGCGCAGAATGCCCAGACCCGAACCCGGCACCGCGCGCAGGCCGTAGCCGATATCGTGCTGCACCAGTTCGTAATCGCGCTGGCCGAGAAAGGTGAAATGATCGGCCACCATCCATTCGAGGAACGCGCGTGCTTCCAGACCTTCTGGTCCGCCCTCGCCGGCTTTCATGCCTTTGATCGTGACGCGCGCGAGTTCGACGATCTTCGGCCAGTCTTCGACGGCCGCCCGCACGTCGCGCAACACCTTGGCGATTTCGTCACGCAGCGCGTCGAGTTTTGCGGCATCGCCGCAACGGTCCACCTCGAAGTGGATGAACGAGGTCAACTGCGAGCGCGTATCGGTCGCTTCTTCGGCACCCTGGATCAGCCGCGCGATACTGCCGTCGGGCGCACGCCAGATGCGAAACACCGGATGCACGACGGAATGCAGCGCGAGGCCCTGCCGGTTGACCGCCATCGAGACGGAATCGACCAGAAACGGCATGTCGTCATTGACGATCTCGATCACCGTGTGATCGGAGTGCCAGCCGTGCTGTTCGAGAATCGGGTTATAGACGCGCAGCCGTTCGGCGCCGGGCACGAAGCGCTGTGCCGTTTGCCAGTGCGCGAGCGCCGCGCCGTAGAGATCGGCAATCGAGCGGCTTTGCAGATCGTCGGCGTCGACGAAATCGTAGTAGTGCCGCAGAAAGGTCTCGACGACCTTGAAGGTTGGCTCGGGCAGGCGCCCTCGCGCAAATTCGACGACATCGTTCAGCAAGTGCGTGACGGCTTCTTCGTTCTTTGCTTGCATGATCAACTCCCCCGGCTGGGCGGCAATGGCGGGTATCGCTTGATACTCGCCTTGATTCGCATGCATCGTCTGAAGGGGAATTATGCACCTGCCGACCGGTATGCGACGGCTGACCGCACTTAGGTTATACCCGCTGCCGCTGAATGCGCCGCCACGGCGCGTCCGGCCGTTTAAAGCACGGCTCCCGGAACCGCGTGCTCCTGCGCGAGCCACGCGCGAACCTGCTCGCTGGTCCACGCCGGGTCGTCGTGCGGCAGGTCGTGGCCGGCCCACGGATGCTCGCAATGCAGGGCGCCCCACGCCGCCGCGAGCTTCGCCGAGCACACGGGGTCGACGAGTTTGTCGGCCCGCGAAGAAAGAATCAGCAACGGGCACTCCGGTCGCGCCGCGTCCGCGGTGAAACGTGCCGCGGCCCAGAGTTGCCGTAGTGCATTGCCACGGCTCACGGGCGCGCTGTGGCGAATCCGGCTCCAGGTGTCGAGATCGTCGCCCAGCGTTTCCACGTTGTTACACGTCAGCCGATGAATGCCGTGTTCCGCGCGCGGCGCGTCGCGCCAGTGCGCGGCCACGCCGAGCAGGTCCGCCCATGCCGAAGGGCGCAAGCGCTCCTGCATCTGGCTGAACGGCCGCATGCTCGTGTTGATCAGCACCAGCCGTTCGATCTCGTAGGGATGCCGCTGCGCCCAGTCTGTCGCCACCATGCCGCCGAGCGACATCGCCAGCACGCAGTACGGCCCGGGCATGCCGCTTTGCAGAGCAGCATTTCGCACGAAGCCGACCATGTCGGCGACCGTCGACGGCGCGCGCAAGTGCGTGAATTCGCCGTTGCCCGGCAGATCGAGCAGCAGCAGACGGCCGGGCGCGCCCATGTGAAGGGCCGATTCATTGACCGCGCCATGCAGCAAGCCGGGCAAGCGGCCCCAGTGGCGGATTTCACGCGTGAGTCCGCGTAGCAGGATCCACGTACTCATACGCTTTCCGGTTTATACCAATGGTCGATCGCGCTTTGCAGCAATTGCTCGCGACGATTGCCTTGCGGCAGCCAGCGTTGCGACGAGAAGGCCGCACGCGCCAGAAAGTCGAGCAGGTTCGCATGACGCCGCAGCACCCGCGCCGTGCGATGCGCCTTCACCGGATTGAACATGCCCTGACGCGAAAACAACTGGCGCGGATTCTTCTTGATCCACAGCCAGGAGCCGAGTTCGAGGGTCATCGGCAGAAAGACGTTGGGCGCGGGCGTGCGGTCGTAAGCGAAGTCCCACAGATCGCCGTGCAACAGATATTGATGGCTCTGTGGTTCGAATGCGTAGCCATGGTGGGGATGCGCGCGTTCGAACATGGTCTTCAGCACGTACATTTCCGGCAAATGCGGCATCACTTTGCGGGTGCGTGCGTACGGAAACCAGATACTGTCGCTCCAGCCGTAGCCCGAATGGCAATCGAGTGCGATGCTCAATGGCCGCGTGGCCATTTCGGTTTCGACCACCCGCAGGAGCGCGGAGGCCTCAGGTTCCATCGGCGCGCCCTCGCGGCCGCGATACCACGGCAGCCACGCGCCCACGCGCTGGCCGCCGGCGAGCAGCGGCACGCGTTCGTCGGCGTTCTGCGGCGCGTTGCGCATCAGGTCCACGCCGTTCGGGTTGGCGCGCGTGGCCGCCCACATTCCGCCCGGATTGACGATCGGCATAAAGATCAGACGAATCGACTGCAATTGGCGCACCAGCAGTTCGTCCCATTCGAGCCGCGCAAGCAGCGCGCGCATATAGTCGAGCACAAGTTGCGAGCCGATCCGCTCGAGCCCGTGAATGCCGGCAAAAAAGCCGATTGCCGGCGCTTGTGGATCGGTCGAACCGATGCTCGCGGTCTGAACGGCGAATGGCCGGCCGCGCACCGTCGTCTCGCAGACGGTGCGGATCGCGAAGCTCGCGCTGCCCTGCTCGAGGATCGTCCTGAGATCTTCGTACTCCGCAAAACTGTCGGGAAGGAAGCTCAGAGGCTGCATGACGATGTCGCGAGCAATTGCAAGGTTAATGGGGACGGCACACCGATTCACGCAATATAGCCTGGCCGGGCGCCGACATGCTGAAGTGGCGCGGGCCGATGCGAATCATGTCACACCCATGTCATTTTCCATTCGAACGGATGACTCCAATTTGTCTTTCCGCCGACGCAAAAAAAGACACGAGAAGATATAGTCGTCTAGACGTTGCGATGCCTTCACTCAACCGTCACAGACGCTTTCTAGAATGAGCCCCACACATGCCGGCAGCGGCCGGATGCATCAAGGGGTATTCATGGAAGCAATTCGGGAAGCAATTCGTATCGAACGGTTGAGCAAGACGTTCAGCAACGGCCGCAAGGCGCTGGACGAAATCGATCTGCGCGTCGAACCGGGCGAAATGGTTGCGTTGATCGGCGCCTCGGGCTCGGGCAAGTCGACGCTGCTGCGCCATATCGCGGGCTTCACGGCGTCCGACGCGCAGCCGTCGCAGATCGCGATTCTGGGCCGGCCGATTCAGCAGAACGGCCGCATCGTGCGGGAAGTGCGCAGCATTCGCCGCGACATCGGCTTCGTATTTCAGCAGTTCAATCTGGTGAACCGCCTCTCCGTCGAAACCAATGTGCTGATCGGCGCGCTCGCGCGGCTGCCTTGGTGGCGCCGTCTCAGCGGCCGTTTTCCGCGCGCCGAGCGGGCGTTGTCGATGGCCGCGTTGAACGAAGTCGGCATCGGCGAACATGCGCGCGAACGCGCCGCCAATCTCTCCGGCGGGCAGCAGCAACGCGCGGCACTCGCCCGTGCGCTGGTGCAGCGCGCGCGCATCGTGCTCGCCGATGAACCGATCGCCTCGCTCGACCCCGAGTCGTCACGCCGTGTGATGGAGATGCTGCGCACGCTGAACATCGAGCATCAACTCACGGTGCTGGTGTCGCTGCATCAGGTCGATATCGCGATGCAGTACTGCCCGCGCACGATCGCGCTGCGCCGCGGCAAGGTGGTCTACGACGGCCCCTCCGCCGCGCTCACACCGGCCCTGCTCAAGAAACTCTACGGCGACGATGCCCGCGAACTACTCGATGAATCCGCTCAAAGCGCGGACGATATCGACGCAAAAAATGCCGCCGGCGGCACTCCGCTTCAGAACGCCGCATCTGCTTCGACGCGCTACGCGTTCGCTCTCAATCCGGCGCACTCGAACTGAGCGCGCCCATTCAGTCTGTCAACTCAACCGGATCTCAAACGATGAAATTCCTGCGTTCATTGATCACGCTGGCCGTCGGCGCGGCCGCTTTTGCTGCTGTCTCCACCGCGCAAGCCGAAGACCTCAACCTCGGCATCATCTCGACCGATTCCTCCTCCGTGCTGAAACAGCGCTGGGAGCCGCTGATTCAGGACATGAACAAGCAGACCGGCCTGAACGTCAAGGCGTTCTTCGCGACGGACTACGCCGGCATCATCGAAGGCATGCGCTTTAACAAGGTCCAGGTCGGCTATTTCGGCAATGCGTCGGCGATCGAGGCGGTGGACCGCGCGCAAGGCGAAGTGTTCGCGAAGATCCAGTATGCGAACGGCGATGCCGGTTACTACTCGGTGCTGATCACGAACGTGAACAGCCGCTTCAAGACGCTCGATGACGTGTTCAAGAATACGAAGGACGTCACGCTCGTTTTCGGCGATCCGAACTCCACCTCGGGCACGCTGATTCCCGGCTACTACCTGTTCGCCAAGCACAACACGCCGGTCAACACTTCGTTCAAGACCATGCTGCCGTCGAGCCACGAAGCGAATCTGCTGGCAGTGGTGAACAACAAGATCGACATCGCGACCAACAATACCGAGATGCTCGACACGCTGAAGAAAGAACACCCGGACAAGTTCGCGCAAGTGCGTGTGCTGTGGAAGTCGCCGCTGATTCCGTCGGATCCGCTGGTGTGGCGCAAGGATCTGCCGCAAGCCACCAAGGACAAGCTGCGCAACTTCTTCCTGAACTACGCGAAGACCGATCCGCACGAAAAAGCGGTGATGGCGGCCATTACCGGTTACAGCGGCTTCGCGGCATCGTCGGATGCGCAGTTGCTGCCGATCCGTCAGGTCGCCTTGTACCAGCAGAAGCAGAAGATCGAGAGCGACGCGCATCTCTCCGATGACGATCGCAAAACCCAATTGGCCGCACTCGACGCGAAGCTGAGCGCGCTGAACACCGCGCAATCGAAGCAATGAACACAGTCGATCTGATCACGTCGCCGGCGCGTGCGAGCGAAGCGCTCGACGCCCAGGCGGCGCGTCATCGCGCGCCTGCTGCCGGCAAGCGTAGCTGGCTGTCGCTGCTCGGCTGGATCGCGCTGCTTGCGGTGTTGGGCGGCGCATGGCACAGCGCCGACATGCGTCCGCTGGATCTGCTCAGCGACTCCGGCAACATGGGCCAGTTCGCCAAGGACTTCTTTCCGCCCGACTTCACCGAATGGCGCAGCTATCTGCACGAGATGATCGTGACGCTCTCGGTGGCGGTATGGGGCACCGCTCTTTCGCTCGTGTGCGCGGTGCCGTGCGGACTGATGTCGGCTCACAACATGGCGCCGATGTGGATCGTGCAGCCCATGCGCCGCATGATGGACGCGTGCCGCGCGATCAATGAAATGGTCTTCGCCATGCTGTTCATCGTCGCGGTCGGCCTCGGTCCTTTTGCGGGCGTGCTGGCGCTGTGGGTGCACACCACCGGCGTGCTCGCCAAGCTGTTCGCCGAAGCGGTCGAGGCCATCGATCCGCGTCCGGCCGAAGGCGTGCGCGCCACCGGCGCAACCAGTCTCGACGAAATCATTTACGGCGTGCTGCCGCAAGTGCTGCCGTTGTGGATTTCGTACGCGTTGTATCGCTTCGAATCCAACGTGCGCTCGGCGATGGTGGTCGGCATGGTCGGCGCGGGTGGTATCGGCGTGGTGTTGTACGAAGCGATCCGCTCGTTCAACTATGCGCAGACGGCCGCGGTGATGATCATGGTGATCGTGGTCGTGACGGTGATCGATCTCGCGTCCGCGTGGCTGCGTGAGCGCGTGACCTGAAGCTGGCGGCCTGATTGCCCGGCGGGAAGTTTGGCGAAGCGCGGCTTCGTCTGCTTTCCGCCGCGCGCCGTTGCGCTGGCGGTTCGATTCGCATTCGCCGGTGTTCGCCCGCCTTCAGCGTCTTTTTGACGCCACAAATCGCCTCAATTTTCCAAATAAAACCCCTTCATTCGAGTCGTCCACTCCTCTATTCCGGCGTTCTGCTGGAATAATCACGGGCTCATGGCCCGGACCTGGGCCTTCGCTTCTCCTCTCCCCTGGTCTTCGATGGACACCTTTGTCGTTTTGCTGGTGCTGCTCTCCGCGCTGCTTCACGCTACGTGGAACGCGTTTCTCCATCTTTCCGAAGATCGCGTCTGGCTGCTCGGCATGATGGCGATTCCGTATCTCGTCGTGAGCGCGGTCGGCGTGGTCGTGCTGCCCATGCCGGCGCCGGCGGCGTGGCCGTACATCGTTGCATCGGTGCTGCTGGAATTCGGTTATCTGCTGGCGCTGATCCGCGCCTACAAGAGCGGCGACTTCGGGCAGATCTATCCGATTGCGCGCGGCCTTTCGCCGATGCTCGTGTTCGCCGGCGCATTGGTGTTCGCGCACGAAGCGCTCAAACCGCTCGCGGCGATCGGTGTGGCGCTGGTGTCGATCGGCATCGTCTCGCTGGCGTTTCGGCGCGGCATGCGCTTTTCGGGCGAG
This sequence comes from Paraburkholderia sp. BL9I2N2, assembly GCF_004339745.1. GTDB lineage: Bacteria > Pseudomonadota > Gammaproteobacteria > Burkholderiales > Burkholderiaceae > Paraburkholderia. The sequence continues at coordinate 911,294 of NZ_SMGP01000002.1, forward strand.
AGCGTGCCTTTCGCACTTCTCACCGGCTTCTTCATCTCGGCATATTCGGTTGTCGACGGAATCGGCGCGCGCCTGGCGGGCAATGGCCTGAGCTACGTCATGTGGGTCTATCTGATCTGGAACATCCCGCAGTTTCTGCTCGCCTGGCGTTGGCGCGGCGGCGCCAAAGGGCTGTTCATCGGCCGCGCGGTGGTGCTCAAGGGCATGGCGGCGGGCGTGCTCGCGTTGAGCGCCTACTGCCTGATCATCGAGGCCTACCGCTATCTGCCGATTGCGATGGTCTCCGCGCTGCGCGAAATGAGCTCGATCTTCGCGGTGGTGATCGGCTGGCTGTTCATGGGGGAGAAGCTGACCAGACGGCGGATCGTTGCGTGCGCGCTGGTGACGCTGGGGGCGGTTTTGATACGGGTTTGAGTCAGGCCCCTCACGCGAACTCCGGCAACGTCGCATCGATCGCATCGGCGAGCGTGTTGAAAGCCGGCGCGATCTCCTCATCCGGCACGCACGCGTAGCCGATCAGCAAACCGGAGGGCGCCAGGCCCGGTTGCGCGTAATACCCCGACAACGGCCGCACGACGATATTGCGCTCCAGCGCGGCGGTCGCCACCCGCCGGTCATCGGTGCCATCGGGCAACTGCATCACGAGATGCAAACCGGCGTCGCCGCCCACCGCCGGCAACGCGTCGCCGTAACGATGTGCCGCGGCGTCGAGCAGCGTCTGGCGGCGCTGTCCGTAGAGCGTGCGCATCTTGCGGATATGCGACGTGAAATGCCCTTCGGCGATGAACTCCGCGAGCATCGCCTGCTGCAGCAACTGCCCCTCGCGATATAGCTCGGCGCTCGCGGTGGCAAAGCTCTCCGCCAGCGCTTCCGGCACGACGAGGTAGCCGATGCGCAAACCCGGAAACAGCGTCTTGCCGAAGCTGCCCACGTAAATCACCTGCCCCGACGTATCCAGACCTTGCAGCGATGCCAGCGGCCGGCTGCCGTAGCGGTATTCGCTGTCGTAGTCGTCCTCGATGATCCAGCACTGGTTCTGCCGCGCGTATTCGAGCAACATGCGGCGCCGCGCGAGACTCATCACCATGCCGAGCGGATATTGGTGCGAAGGCGTGACGAGCATCAGCTTCGGCGGCTGCGCGAGGTCGTCGGCGGATGGATTGATGCCCTCCTCGTCGACGGCGATTGGCCGCGATTCCAGGCCGGACACGTGCAGCACGCTGCGCACGCCCCAATAACAGGGGTCTTCGGTCCAGATCACGTCGCCCGGATCGGACAGCAGGCGCACGGCAAGGTCGACCGACTGGTGAATCCCGGTCGTGATGATGATCTGCTCCGGCGTGCAGCGCACCGAGCGCGAGGTGCGCAGATAGTCGGCCAGCGCGTGCCGCAGCGAGGCCAGGCCGCCGCCCGGCGCATACGTCAGCAGGTCCGGGCGCAGCCGGCGCCAATATTTGTTGTGCAGGCGGCTCCAGACGCGCGCCGGAAACTTCGTGACGTCCGGCACGCCGGGCATGAACGCGCCCCACTGCCGCTTGGACACGCCCGCACCCGCGATCAGCCGCGCGCCGCGCGTGGAAAGCGCGCGCCGCGCCTGCAGCGGCGCCGGCTCGGGCCGCGCGGCGGGCGCTTCGGCATCGGGCACGCCGACAATCTCGTCCGGCGCACTGTCGGCGACGAACGTGCCGCGCCCGGTCGCCGAACTCACGTAGCCTTCCAGCACGAGTTGCTCATACACCTGCGTAACCGTATTGCGCCCAATGCCTAACTCCTGCGCCAGCAAACGCGACGACGGCACCTTGCTGCCCGGCGGCAATTCGCGCGACAGGATCGCCTGCTGCAACAGCCGGTGCAGTTGGCGATAGATCGGCTGCCCGTTGCCGCGATCGAGGCGCTGGGCCAGCCAGTCGGACAAAACGCTCGCGCGCATGATTGGCTCCTACATTTTTATTGAAATGGCTCTGAAGTTAAGAGCCAAATCTCATTATAGTCGCTGCATGTGCTGCGCTGAGCGCGCGGCGTCCGCAAAAACCGAGGAGCGAAGGAGATGACCATGAAGAACGCAGAACTGAAAAGCCGCAAAGACGCCGCCACGCCGCGCGGTGTCGGGGTGATGTGCGATTTCTACGCCGAGCGCGCTGAAAACGCCGAGCTGTGGGACGTCGAAGGCCGCCGTTTCATCGACTTCGCCGCCGGTATCGCCGTGTGCAATACGGGCCACCGCCATCCGAAGATCCTCGCCGCCATCCGCGACCAGCTCGATCACTTCACCCACACGGCGTATCAGATCGTGCCGTACGCGTCGTATGTCGAACTGGCTGAGAAGCTCAACGAGCGCGCGCCGGGCGACCATCCCAAGAAAACCGCGTTCTTCACGACCGGCGCCGAAGCCGTCGAAAACGCGATCAAGATCGCCCGCGCCGCGACCGGCCGCCCGGGCGTGATCGCCTTTACCGGCGGCTTCCACGGCCGCACGCTGATGGGCATGGCGCTCACCGGCAAGGTTGCGCCGTACAAGATCGGCTTTGGCCCCTTCCCGTCGGACGTGTTCCACGCGCCGTTCCCGAATCCGCTGCACGGCGTGACCACGGCCGACTCGCTGCAGGCCATCGAATTCCTCTTCAAGGCCGATATCGATCCGAAGCGCGTGGCCGCGATCATCTTCGAACCGGTTCAGGGCGAAGGCGGCTTCTATCCGGCGCCGGCCGAATTCGTGCGCGCCTTGCGCAAGCTGTGCAACGAGCACGGCATTCTGCTGATCGCCGACGAAGTCCAGACGGGTTTTGCGCGTACCGGCAAGCTGTTCGCCATGCATCACTACGACGTGGTGCCCGATCTGATGACGGTCGCCAAGAGCCTCGCCGGCGGCATGCCGCTGTCGGGCGTGATCGGCCGTGCGGAAGTGATGGACGCCGCGGCGCCCGGCGGACTCGGCGGCACGTATGCGGGGAATCCTTTGGCGGTTGCCGCCGCGCATGCGGTGCTCGATATCATCGACGAAGAGAAGCTCTGCGAGCGCGCCACGGTGCTGGGTGACCGCGTCAAGGCCAAGCTGATCGCGCTGCAAAGCGACGTGCCGCAAATCGCCGACGTGCGCGGCCCCGGCGGCATGGTCGCGGTCGAGTTCTGCAAGGCAGGCGGCACGGAGCCGGATGCGGAGTTCACCAAGCGCGTGCAGACGCGCGCGCTCGAACGCGGCTTGCTGCTGCTGGTGTGCGGCGTCTATTCGAACGTGGTGCGTTTCCTGTTCCCGCTCACGATTCAGGACGCGGTCTTCGACGAAGCCATGGCGATTCTCGAAGACGTGATCAAGGACAGCGTCACCGTTGCGGCCTAAGGATACATACATGACCACGTTGAGCTTGAAAGACCCGTCGCTTCTGAAGACCCACGCGTACATCGCGGGCGAATGGCAAGGCGCCGACGACGGCACCACCTTCGAAGTGAAGAACCCCGCCACGGGCGAAACGATCGCGACGGTGCCGCGCATGGGCACGGCGGAAACCCGCCGCGCCATCGACACGGCCAATGCGGCCTGGCCAGCCTGGCGTGCTACGACCGCGAAGCAGCGCGCCGTGATCCTGCGCAAATGGCATGACCTGATGATGGAGAACGCCGACGATCTGGCGAAGATCCTCACCACGGAGCAGGGCAAGCCGGTCGCCGAAGCCAAGGGCGAAATCCAGTACGCGGCATCGTTCCTCGAATGGTTCGCGGAAGAAGGCAAGCGTGTAAACGGCGACACCATTCCGACGCCGGCCAACGACAAACGCATCGTCGTGACGAAAGAGCCGATCGGCGTTTGCGCGGCCATCACGCCGTGGAACTTCCCTGCCGCGATGATCACCCGCAAAGTCGGTCCGGCGCTCGCGGCGGGCTGCCCGATCATCGTCAAACCGGCTGAAGCCACGCCGCTCTCGGCGCTCGCACTGGCTGTGCTGGCCGAACGCGCCGGTGTGCCGCGCGGAGTGTTCAACGTCGTGACCGGCGAGCCGAAAGCCATCGGCGCGGAAATGACGGGCAATCCGATCGTGCGCAAGCTGTCGTTCACCGGCTCGACGCCGGTCGGCCGTTTGCTCATGGCGCAGTGCGCGCCGACGGTCAAGAAGGTGTCGCTCGAACTCGGCGGTAATGCGCCGTTCATCGTATTCGACGACGCGGATCTGGACGCCGCGGTGGCCGGCGCGATTGCTTCGAAGTATCGCAATAGCGGCCAGACCTGCGTGTGCACGAACCGCTTCTATGTGCACGACAAGGTCTACGACGCGTTCGCCGAGAAACTGCGCGTCGCCGTCGAACAGCTCAAAGTTGGCCGCGGCACCGAAGACGGCGTCACGCAAGGTCCGCTGATCAACGAAGCGGCCGTGCTCAAGGTCGAATCGCATATCGAAGACGCGCTCGCCAAAGGCGCGCGCATCGTCACCGGCGGCAAGCGTCATGCGCTCGGCCACGGCTTCTTCGAACCGACCGTGCTCGCCGATGTCACGCCGGCCATGAAGGTGGCGCGCGATGAAACCTTCGGGCCGCTCGCGCCGCTGTTCCGCTTCTCGTCGGATGAGGAAGTGATCCGTCTTGCCAACGACACCGAGTTCGGCCTCGCGTCGTACTTCTATAGCCGCGATATCGGCCGCGTCTGGCGTGTTGCCGAAGCGCTCGAGTACGGCATGGTCGGCATCAACACGGGCCTCATCTCCAACGAAGTCGCGCCGTTCGGCGGCGTCAAGCAATCGGGCCTGGGCCGCGAAGGCTCGCATTACGGCATCGACGATTACGTGGTCATCAAGTACATGTGCGTCGGCGGAATCTGAACGCAAAGCTTGAAGTAAGAAACGGCCACGTCGGCATGTCCGGCGTGGCCGTTTTTTCGTTGGCTCGGCGGAAACAGACGCGCTGCGTGGTGACAACGCTTGCACTTCCGCCGGGAACCACGACGGATTCCTATTCTGCCGCGTCCTGTCGTTAAACTGCTGGCACAATTGCGGCAGTTGACCGCAGCGCACGCAGCCGAATAACGACCGTTAAATGAAACGCTTCGAAATGCTGGCCAACACCATGGCCGATGAAATTCGCTCGGGCAGCCGTCCGGTCGGCACCCGCATGCCATCTTTGCGGCACCTCACCGCACAGCACGGCGTCAGCCAGTCCACCGTGTTTCGCGCCTACTACCTTCTCGAAGAGTGGGGTTTGATTCGAGCACGTGAACGCTCTGGCTACTATGTGGCGCCGGGTGCCGCGCTCAAGCAGCAACCGGCGCCCCGCCCTCAGGTCGCGCTGGAATCCGCCAAGGTCGAGATCAGCGATCTTGTCTTCTCGGTGCTCGAAGCCGCGAAGCATCCCAACGTGGTTCCGTTCGGTTCGGCCTTTCCGTCGCCGCAGTTGTTTCCCCTTCAGCGTCTTGCCAGATCGCTCGGGCATTCGAGCCGTCTGATCAGTCCGTGGAGCACCGTCGTCGATCTTCCGCCGGGCAACGAACCATTGCGTCGCCAGATATCGCTGCGTTACATGGGCATGGGCGTCGCTCAACCGATGGAGCAGCTTGTCGTCACCAATGGCGCGCTGGAAGCCCTGAACCTGTGTTTGATGGCCGTGACGCGTCCCGGCGACGTGGTCGCGATCGAATCGCCCGGTTTTTACGCGGCACTGCAGGCCATCGAGCGGCTCGATCTGCGAGCCGTGGAGATTCCAGTCGATCCCGTTTCGGGCATCGATTTGCAAGCGCTCTCGGATGCGCTCGACAAGCACCCTATCCGCGCATGCTGGTTCATGACCAACTATCAGAATCCGACCGGCGCGGCGATGCCGCAGGACAAGAAGAAAGCGCTGGTCGAACTGCTCGCCCGGCATGACGTGCCACTCATCGAAGACGACGTGTACGGCGAACTGCATTATGCGGCGACCTACCCGCTGCCCGCCATCGCCTTCGACACAAAAGGCCTGGTGATGCACTGCAGTTCATTTTCAAAGACGCTCGCACCGGGATACCGCATTGGCTGGGTCGCGGCGGGACGTTTTGCCGAGAAGGTGCAGCGCCTGAAGTTGATGACCACGTTGTCGGCGAGCATTCCCGCCCAGGCAGCCATAGCGGACTATCTTCAGCACGGCGGGTACGACAAGCATCTGCGGAAACTGCGCGGCGCGTTCCGCAATCAGCTCGCCTCGATGGACGCCGCGCTGCGCCGCTGCATGCCGGCCGATTCGCATTGGACGCTGCCGTCCGGCGGCTATTTTCTGTGGCTCCGGCTGCCGTCGCATGTCGACGCGATGCAGTTGCACCGTCTTGCGATAGAGAACGGCATCAGCATTGCGCCCGGTCCGATTTTCTCCGCGCGGCACGAATTCCGGAACCATATCCGGTTGAACTTCGGTCATCCGTGGAGCGACAGCACGGAAAACGCTGTCCTAACGCTGGGTTCGCTGCTCGATCAGGCGAGCCGATGAACCACGTTCACCACGCTCTTCCCGCGAATGCACCGCAAGCCTCAATGCGCCACGTTGACCGCAAGTCTCGCGAGTGCAAACAGCGTCGCGCCGAATCCGGCGGCGAGGACTACCGCGACTAGCGGCAACAGGGGCAGCTTGACGCCCGCCATATCGGCCTGATGCGAAGCGCCACGGCGGATGCCGAAAAAACTCCACAGCACGATTCGCGTCATCTTCAAGAGGTTCATGGCATCACCTTCAAGGCAGGGTTGTTGTATCTCACGCGATAGTCTGAGCCCGTCAGGTCACGCATAACAGTAGCAGTTGCGATCAATTCCAGCGCAGCAGTCTTGCGCGACCGACCGTCCGCCGGGCCGCCGGTTCACTCACCATCTGCTAGCGTGTTTTCAGCGGCATCTGCTGCTTTTCAGCGTCCACCATTGCCTCTATCGTTCGCCAGAAGCCCTCGGGGCAAGCGCGGCACAGCAGGTGCCGCCGATGCGACCACGGCTCCTTCCACGAAACCGACGCTCAGCCAGACTGCGCCATCCAGGGCGGTAGTCGCACCGGACCATGTACCAATACACCGAGTTTGACAAATCATTCGTGCGCAGCCGCGCTGCGCAGTTTCGCGACCAGATCGAACGCTGGCAGTCCGGCAAGCTGAGTGAGGACGACTTTCGTCCGCTGCGTCTTCAGAACGGCTGGTATGTGCAACGGCATGCGCCGATGCTGCGCGTGGCGATCCCATACGGAGAGTTGTCGAGCAGGCAGTTGCGCATGCTCGCCCGGATTGCGCGCGAATACGATGAACCGGAGGCCGAGGTCTACCGGCTCGCCAGCGAAGCGCAGCGTAAGCTCGGCACCGTCCGCTTGCCCACGAACTATGCGCATTTCACGACGCGCACCAACGTGCAGTTCAACTGGATTCCGCTCTCGAAGGCCGCGGACGTGATGGACTTGCTCGCCAGCGTCGACATGCATGGCATTCAGACGAGCGGCAACTGCATTCGCAACATTTCCTGCGACGAACGCGCGGGTGTCGCGCCTGACGAAATTGCCGACCCGCGTCCGTTCGCCGAAATCATGCGGCAGTGGACGACCCTGCATCCCGAGTTCGCCTTCCTGCCACGCAAGTTCAAGATCGCGGTCACCGGTGCGAGCGAAGACCGCGCCGCGACGGACTGGCATGACGTCGGCCTTCGTCTGCTGCGCAACGAGGCGGGCGAACTGGGATTTCGCGTCACGGTGGGCGGCGGGATGGGCCGCACTCCTGTTATCGGCACCGTGCTGCGTGAGTTTTTGCCGTGGCAGCACATCATGAATTACATCGAGGCGGTGGTGCGCGTCTACAACCAGTACGGCCGCCGCGACAATAAGTACAAGGCGCGCATCAAGATCCTGGTGAAAGCAGAAGGCCAACGTTACATCGACGGCGTCGAGGAAGAGTTCCGCCAGATCGTCGAGCTCGACGGCGGCCCTCACACTATTCCGCTGGCCGAACTCGAGCGCGTCAGCGCGTGCTTCGCTCTACCCCAACTGCCTTCCGTGGATGCGCCGGTCGACCTCGAAGCGATTGCAACGTCAAACGACGTGGCTCTCGAGACGCCGCAATTCGAACGCTGGCTCGAGCGCAATGTCGCGCCGCACAGGAACCAGCGCTTGCGGATTGTCACACTGTCGTTCAAACGCCTTCTGCAAGCGCCCGGCGACGCATCGGCGCAACAGCTCGACCGCGTAGCCGACCTGGCCGAGCGGTTCTCGGCGGGCGAAGCGCGTGTCACGCACACGCAGAATGTCGTGCTGCCGTGGGTGCATGTCAACGACCTTCTGCCGCTTTGGGAAGCCGCGCGCGAGGCAGGACTCGCGAGCGCCAACGTGAATTTGCTGACGGACATGATCGCTTGCCCGGGTGGCGATTTCTGTGCGCTCGCCAATGCCCGCTCCATTCCGGTTGCTGAGGCCATTACCGAGCGCTATCAGGATCTGGACGAACTCAACGATATCGGTGAAATCGATCTGCATATCAGCGGCTGCATCAATTCGTGCGGCCATCACCATAGCGGGCATATCGGCATCCTCGGTGTCGACAAGGATGGCAAGGAGTGGTACCAGGTGACGTTGGGCGGCTCGGACGGTTCGAGCGCCAGTGGCCGCGCGCAAGCGGGCAAGGTCATCGGCCCGTCGTTTTCCGCCGTCGAGGTGCCCGAGGTCATCGACGCGCTGCTGTCCGCTTACCTCGACATGCGAGCGACGGTTGGCGAGAGGCGCGAGTCGTTCATCGAAACGGTTCGACGGGCAGGCATCGAACCGTTCAGGACAGCCGCGGATCGCGTGCGCACGCTCATGGAGAAAACGGCATGAACGGCATGACACGTATCAGGCTGCTCACGTTGCCCGAGCATGCATCGGACCCGTCCCGGCAGGTTGTCTCCCTGGCAAACGACGATGACCCGATCGAGCAAAAAGACGCAATCGCGACTGCTGCGCGCGTGGAGTTGCACTTCCCTAGTTTCACCGACGGCCGGGCATACAGCCAGGCGTATCTCCTGCGCCGCCGCCTGGGTTTCAAAGGCGATCTGCGAGCAACAGGCGACGTGCTCGTCGATCAGTTGATTCAGATGGAGCGAACCGGCTTCTCAAGTGCGGTACTCAAAGACGGCATCGATCCAGAGGATGCGCAGCGCCAACTCGACCGCTTCCCGGCGTTTTATCAGGGCGATGTTATTCACGATGCGCCCTTTGTGCGACCAGGTGCCGGGAACAAGGATGAGTGACGGCGCAAGAGACATGCGGGTGGTATCTACAAGCACCGCAATATCTGGGGACTACTGCGTAACGCAAGTCGTGTCGCGAGATAGCGGATCGCCGCCAGATGCATTTTCGGGAGCTTGTCCGTCCCGACTCGCTCTCGCACGCCTCGGTCAAAAGTGGACCGTATTGGCGATGATCGCATTGCGTGAGAAGCCTCTGCGCTTTGCCGAGATCAGACGTCGATTAGACGGTGTCTCCGACAAAATGCTTTCTCAGACGCTGAGATCGATGGAAAGAGATGGGCTTGTCGAGCGATACGTCGACGACCAGCATCCGGTGCGTATCGAGTATCGCTTAAGTCCGCTCGCTCGCACCGTGCTGCCGATCGTCACCGAGTTGAAGCGATGGGCCGAATGTTCCATCGACTCCATCGAGGCCAGTAATCACGCGTATGACCATAAGATCGGACGGTCCACGTGTCAGGCCGTTTCATAGGCGCTGGAAATATCACGGTTGGCATACCAATCAATCCAGCGCCCTGCTACAGCAACTACACACTACGCGATCGATTAACGACCGTAATTCACAACCGGAGCCGAGTACGAACTGTTCGTCGTGTCCGAACGGCCGCCTGCCTGCGACGAACCATTGGTGGCCGAACCGTAACCGCTCGTCTGAGCAGCGCTCTTTTGTGCGGCGACACGTGCTTCAGCAGCCTGAATGTTCGCCGGATAATCTTCGTCGTTTGCGGTGCCCGGGTTGTAGCCCGCCTTTTCCAGCTGGATCAGTTCCGCACGCACCTGAGCACGCGTAACCGGCTGATTCGATTGAGCAAAAGCGGCGAGCGGAGCGGAAATGAGAGCGGCGATAACAACAGCTTCGATCAGGGATTTCATGATACCTACCTCCAGAGATTGTTTTTTGCCATGCTGCGAACCTGTGTCCGCAGCGTATGGATACAGTCTAGGAGTCAATGTATATAGGGTAAACCCCAAATCACCTAATTCACTGTTGCGGTAATCGCGCTAATTGGGGTGCGGCAGCGAGGTTTCGGGCCTGTGACGGCGCCAGTTCGCCAGCATTTCGGCCGCCTGTCGCCTGCCGGTCGCTTCTCGGACTCGCGCCGAAACGCGCGCGATACGTCCGCGAGAAATGCGAGGGCGACTCGAACCCGCACGCCACGCAAATCGACGTAATCGACATGTCGGTCTGTTGCAGCAACTCGCGCGCACGCGTGAGGCGCAACTGCAGATAGAAATGCGTCGGCGTGTCCTTCAGCGAAGCACAGAACAGCCGCTCCAGTTGCCGCCGCGTCACGCCGATTTCCTGCGCGAGCTGGTCCGGCGCGAGCGGCTCCTCCATATGCTGTTCCATCACGCCGATCACCTGAATCAGCTTGCGGTTGTGCACGCCGTAACGCGCCGCGATCTCCATGCGCTGATGGTCCGAGCGCTGCCGGATACGGCTCACCACGAATTGCTCCGAGACGGCGGAGGCCAGCGCGGCGCCATGCTCGCGGCCGATCAGGTCGAGCATCATGTCGATCGACGCCGTGCCGCCCGCACACGTAATGCGGCGCGCGCCGATTTCGAACAGCTCCTGGCTCGCATCGAGCGACGGATAGCGCTCGCGGAACGCCGACAGCGCTTCCCAATGCACGGTCACACTGTCCGCGCCGCCGAGCAGCCCGGCTTCCGCGAGCACGAAACTGCCGGTGTCGATCCCACCGAGCGTCGCACCCGCGCGCTCGAGGCGCTTCAGACAATCGCCCAACGCGCGCGTGTAGCAGGCGAGCGGCTCGAAGCCCGCGACGACGAAGAGCGTCCGCGCCGCGTCGATGTCGCCGATGGCGGCATCCGCGTTGATCGAAATGCCGTTGCTGGCGGCCACCGGCGCGCCGTCGAGACTCAGAATGCGCCAGCGGTACAGATCGCCGCGAAAACGGTTCGCCACGCGCAACGGCTCCACCGCCGACATGAAACCGATCGCCGAAAAGCCCGGCAGCAACAGGAACGACATATCTTCGGGCATCGTGCTCAGACTCGATCAGGAGACAAAAAACGCGGGCGCGGGCGGGTTCCCGGCGAGCGTAGCAAGCAGCAGCCGGGCCGGCAAGGCACGCCAAAATTCGCGCTTGACTCGATGTTGCATCGCAAGGCGGGCGACGCAGGTTTTCCCTCATTGTCGCTTGGAAGCAAGAACCAGTCGCCGGCGGTCGCTTTGGCTGGAATATGGGGCATTAACGTTACGTCATTCGTGCAGTTCAGGCATCACAGGCCCTATCGCATGTCCGGGGGCCGCTTCGCCTGGTTTCGTTTGCTCAGGCGAAGCGGCCCGGTTCGAAACACGCTATCACCCGTGTCAGAAGAGGGAACGCCATGAAGTTACGCATCAAAGCCCTGCTCACCCATCTTGCATGCGTCGCGGCCGCCGCCGTTACCGCGCTACCGGCGTTCGCTCAGGATCCCGCTGCCTGCCGCGCGGTGCATTTCGCCGACATCGGCTGGACCGATATCACCTCGACCACCGCGCTAGCGTCGACCGTGTTCGAAGGACTCGGCTATCAGCCGGTGACGACGGTCGCCTCCGTGCCCATCTCGTTCGCCGGCCTGAAGAGCAAACAGCTCGACGTGTCGCTCGGCTACTGGTGGCCGGTGCAGGAAAAGGCGATCGCGCCGTTCGTCGATTCGAAATCGATCCAGGTGCTGCAGCCACCTAACCTCACCGGCGCCAAGGCCACGTTCGCCGTGCCGAGCTATGAATACGACGCGGGCCTGAAGACTTTCGCCGACATCGCCAAACACCGCGATCAGCTCGACGGCAAGATCTACGGCATCGAACCCGGCAGCAGCGCGAACGCGGCGATCCTGAAGATGATCGCCAACAATCAGTTCGGCCTCGGCGGCTTCAAGCTGATCGAATCGAGTGAAGCGGGCATGCTGGTGTCGGTCGATCGCGCGATCCGCGAGAAGAAATGGGTGGTCTTTCTCGGCTGGGAACCTCATCCGATGAACATCCAGATCGACATGAAATATCTCACCGGCAGCGACGGCGTATTCGGCCCGAACGACGGCGAAGCACGCGTTTATACGCTGACGTCCCCCGACTTTCTGACGCGCTGCCCGAACGCCGGCAAGCTCGTGAGCAATCTGCGCTTTTCGACGCAGCTCGAAAACGTGGTGATGCAATCGGTCATGAACAAGGAAAAGCCCGCCGATGCCGCCAAGGCGTATCTGAAGAAAAACCCGCAAGTACTCGATGCCTGGCTTGCCGGCGTGAAGACCTACGACGGCAAGGAAGGCTTGCCCGCGGTCAAGGCCTATCTGGGTCTTTGATCCCGAGCGTTGCGCATTTCATCCACAGGAACCAGTTCGCATGAATCATGAAGTCATCGTGACCTGCGCGGTCACCGGCGCAGGCGATACCGTCGGCAAGCATCCGGCCATTCCCGTCACGCCGAAGCAGATTGCCGAGGCCGCCATCGAAGCCGCGAAGGCCGGCGCCACCGTTGCGCATTGCCATGTGCGCGATCCGAAAACCGGACGCGGCAGCCGCGATCCGCACCTGTATCGCGAGGTGGTCGACCGGATTCGCTCGTCGGGCACGGACGTGATCATCAATCTGACGGCCGGCATGGGCGGCGATCTGGAGATCGGTCCCGGCGAAGACCCGATGCGCTTCGGCGCGAACACGGATCTGGTCGGGGGTCTCACGCGCCTTGCGCATGTCGAGGAATTGCTGCCGGAAATCTGCACGCTCGATTGCGGCACGCTCAATTTCGGCGACGGCGACTACATCTATGTATCGACGCCTGCGCAATTGCGGGCCGGCGCACGGCGCATCCAGGAACTCGGCGTCAAGCCTGAACTGGAGATCTTCGATACCGGCCATTTGTGGTTCGCCAAACAAATGCTCAAGGAAGGTCTGCTCGACGCGCCGCCGCTGTTTCAGATTTGCCTCGGCATTCCCTGGGGCGCACCCGCCGATACCACGACCATGAAAGCGATGGCCGACAACCTGCCGCCCGGTGCGCAGTGGGCCGGCTTCGGCATCGGCCGCATGCAGATGCCGATGGTCGCCCAGGCGATGCTGCTCGGCGGCCACGTACGCGTCGGCCTCGAAGACAACATCTGGCTCGACAAAGGTGTACCCGCAACGAACGGCACGCTGGTGCAACGCGCGGTGGAAATCATCGAACGGCTCGGCGCACGCGCGCTGACGCCCGCCGAAGGACGCCGCAAGCTCGGTCTGCCCGCGCGTGGCGAGCGTCAATTGGAGCGACGCGCGGCGGGGCAGTACGCTTAGTCGATTGCGAGAGTCGCGCCGCGCGTTCGATGCAACGCGCTTCTTTCTGAACCAGACAACACACAGGCAAAAAGGAAACGTCAGCAATGGCAGTGATCGTCGATATCAAAACATTCGCGGCAATCGGCGTGGGCGTGATCGGCAGCGGCTGGGTGGCGCGCGCGCTCGCGCACGGGCTCGATGTCATCGCGTGGGACCCGGCGCCGGGCGCCGAGCAGCAGTTGCGCGAGAACGTCGCGAACGCATGGCCGGCGCTGCTGCGCGTGGGGCTTGCCGAGGGTGCGTCGCCCGGGCGATTGCGCTTCGTCGATACGATCGAGGCCTGCGTCGGGCAGGCGGATTTCATTCAGGAAAGCGCGCCTGAGCGCGAGGAGTTGAAGCTCGCCTTGCACGAGCAGATCAGCCGCGCGGCGAAACCGGATGCGATCATCGCTTCGTCGACGTCGGGTCTGTTACCGAGCGATTTTTACGCGCGCGCGGTGAATCCGCAGCGTTGCATCGTCGGGCATCCGTTCAATCCGGTGTATCTGCTGCCGCTCGTCGAAGTGCTGGGCGGCGAAAGCACCGCGCCGGAAACCATCGACGCCGCGCTGCGGGTGTATCGTGCGCTGTCGATGCGGCCGCTGCGTGTTCGCAAGGAAGTGCCGGGCTTTATCGCCGACCGCCTGTTGGAAGCGCTGTGGCGCGAGGCATTGCATCTGGTCAACGAGGGCGTCGCGACCACCGGCGAAATCGACGACGCGATCCGCTTCGGCGCGGGCATCCGCTGGTCGTTCATGGGCACGTTCCTGACGTACACGCTGGCGGGCGGCGATGCGGGCATGCGCCACTTCATGCAGCAATTCGGACCCGCGCTGGAGCTGCCCTGGACTAAACTGGTAGCGCCGAAGCTAACGGACGAACTGATCGACCGGGTCGTGGACGGCACGGCCGAGCAGGTCGGGCCGCGGTCGATCAAACAGCTCGAACGTTACCGCGACGATTGCATTACGAGCGTGCTGGCGGCGATTGCGGAGGCGAAGGCGCGGCATGGAATGCTGCCGGCTGACTGAGGGGGACCGCGCGGAAGGACCGGAAGGCGCGCAAGGACCAAAGGGCGCGGAAACGGCGGAAGGGCCGCGCGTATTCAAGGGCGCGGAAACCGCAGCTGGCGCGCCACCCGCGTCACGCGTCAGCGACGCATGACCGCGCCCCCAGCCGCCGCCTTTGAAACGAACTACGGAGACGATCGCCGATGCCGCAACCCGCAGCCCTGCCTAGCTATCGCGACACGGTGCGCGCCGAATGGGTCGATTACAACGGCCATTTGCGCGACGCGTTCTACATGCTGATCTTCAGCTTCGCGACTGACGTCCTGATCGACCTGATCGGCTTGCCGGACGCAGTGCGCAAAGAACGCCAGCGTTCGATCTACACGCTCGAAGCGCATATCAACTATCTGCACGAGATCAAGGAAGGCGCGCAGGTGCGCGTCGACATGCGCTTGCTCGGGCACGATGCAAAACGGCTGCATTTGTACCTCGAGATGTTTGCCGGCGATGGCGACGAACCGGTGGCAGCAGGCGAACAGATGTTGCTGCACGTGGATACCAGCGGCCCGCGCGCCGCCGCGTTCGATCCGGACGTCGCGGCGCATGTGCGGGCATTGGCCGACGCGCATGCCGCACTGCCGCCCGCCGCCTTCGCCGGCCGCGTGATAGGCTTGCCCGCGAGGACAAAGCCCAGTGGGAGCGGACATGCTTGAGCCAGAGATTGCCGCGTTCATCGAAAGAACCGCCGCGATTTATCCGGGGCATTCGACTTCGTTGACGCCGGCTGAACAGCGCAAGATTTACGACCGCTACGCCGCGGCGCTCACTCCTGCGTTGCCGGATGAAGTCGTGACGCAGGACGCCGAATTCCAGACCGGCGCGGGCCATTCGATCGCGCTGCGGCTGTACCGCAACCGTGCAAGGCATCAGGAGGCGTCGCGTGGCGCCGTGCTGTATTTTCACGGCGGCGGCTTCGTGCTCGGCTCGCTGGACAGCCATCAGATCGTGACCGCGCGCCTTGCCGCGGACACCGGTCTCGATGTGATCGCAGTCGACTACCGGCTAGCCCCTGAACACCCCGCGCCGGCCGCGCACGACGATTGCATGGAGGTTACGCTCGCCGCTTTGGCAGGGCGCTTGCCGTTCGATCTGCATGCCGGCGCGCCGCTGCAACTGGCAGGCGACAGCGCCGGCGCCACGCTCGCAGCCAGCGCCGCGATGCGGTTGCGCGACGAGGCGATTCAAGGCGTGAGCGGCCTCGCTCTCGTCTATCCGATGCTCGGCACCGAACCGCAATTGCCCGCACGCGAAACCGAAGCGCAGGCGCCGATGCTCAAGCTGGCCGACGTTCATGCGTTCCGCGATCACTATTGGGGCACCCATCCGCCCTACCCCGCGTGGACGATCCCACTCGATGCGACGCGCTACGACCGCCTGCCGCCGACGCTGGCGATCGGCGTCGAACATGATCCGTTGAGGGATGACGCGCGCGTGTTTGCCGAGCGTATCAACGCGGCCGGTGGCGAGGCGCAACTCTGGATTGGCGCCGGACTTGTGCACGGATGCTGGCGCGCCATCGAATCGAGCCCCGGCGTCCAGAGGTTCCACGAAGAGGTATGCCGTTTTCTGTCCGCCCATGCGACGCCGGCGCCGTCCGCGGCCGGTCGTTAGCACTGAGTCAGGCCGCCGGATATTCGGTCGCAACGGCCACCGCTTTTCAACTTATGGACTATCAGTGTGGACGCCGGCGTGGCGAGCGTGCGGGCGTCTTGCGCAGTGCGCGATCGGCGGGCGTGTCCGGTGCCGGCAACCGCACGGTGAAGGTCGTGTGAATGCCTCGTATCGAACTGCACTCGATACTCCCGCCCAGCAACTCCGTCGCGCGACGGCAGAACGCGAGTCCCATGCCAGCGCCACTGCCATGCCGCTTAGTGGTGAAGAAGGCGTCGAAGATATACGGCAGGACATCAGGCGCGATGCCCGGTCCGGTGTCGCGGAATCGCAGCGCGCAGAAGTCCTGATCCTGAACGGCGCTGATCGTGATCTGGCCATCGCCGCCCACGCGAATGGCATGCAACGCGTTTTTCAGCAGGTTGAACAGCACGTAAACCACGACCGTATCCGAGCCCGAAAAAGACATGGCGGGATCGATGGGCATCACCGTGACACGCTCACGCTCGCCGCCGCTGAACGGATACCGCTCCAGCGCCGACATCACGCACTGGTGCACGGAATGCCGGCTGAAGCCGCCGCGGTCCAGTCGATCGAGCGTGAAAGACGCGAGCGCCATTTCGACCATCGCGCTGGTGCCGGAGACTTCGCGCCGGATCGCCGTCGCAAGCTGGCCGATGCGCTCGGATTGTCCGGACTCGTCGTGATCGTCATACAGCCCATGCGTAACGGCCGTCCGGTAGCCCTTGAACACGTGGCCCCATACGCTGGCGATTTCGTCGGCGTGCATGCCGATGGTCGCGAGCGGCGTCGAGATTTCGTGCGCGATGGTCGCCGCCACGGCATACGGGTGAATCAGGTGATACCGGACGATGGTGATCGCCAGCAGCCCAAGGCTCAGACCGATGAATAGCACGCCCGGCGGATAAAACCCGAAGCCGTAGTTGACCGCGTAATCCATCGCGGCAAACGAGTACAGGCAAAGGCTCGCCAGGCATAGATCGAGACGCCGGCGCGCGTCGCCCTCCGCCTTCTGGCGCGCGGCGAGCAGAAGCTGCGCGCTGCGCCCGGCCAGCAACACGGTTTGCACGACATGCACGGGATGCAGCGGCCCCGCGACCGGATAGTAGCCGAAGAAGAAATGCTGATAGCCGGCCACCACTTCGTTACCGGGCAGCAGTATCGCGAGAACGAAACACAGACCGTACGACGCGAGCAATATCGGCCGCTCACGGCGCTGCGCCGCCACCTCCGTCACGAAGTGGTAGAACGTTGTCGGCAGAAAGAGAATGAAGAGGTAGCCGAATCTGACCAGCAGGTCCGCGGTCTGCGGGTTTTCGGTCTGAAACAGCAGCGTCCATGCGCCTTGCCAGGCGAAGGTCGCGACGCACATCAGGATGAACGGCGTGAATAGACGCGTCGCGCCCTGCGTAATCAGAACGTACAGTGCGAACACCACGAACATCGCGGACACGAAGGCAGGCGGAATGGCGTACATGTGGCTCAACGTGTCGGCAAACTTTAGCGGGTCCGCTCATTCCGCCATTGCGCGAAGGTCACGAGGTCGAGGCCCACGTCGGCCCTGTCGATCGGGGTCCAGCAATAGAAAACGTCATCCCAGCCCGGAATGGTCCGCGGCGTCAGCGTCCTGACGGTCATGCCGGAGCGATACGCCAGGTTCGGCCAGAAGATCGGCATCACCTCGCGCACCGCCATTTGCTTCAGGAGTTCGGCCGGGCCGTCCTCATCCGCGACGATTTCGCCTTGGGAAATCCAGTCGTTCTCAGCCCACGCGACGAAAACGCTCGGGTTGCCGGCGCGATCGAACATCAGAATGGCGTCCTGTTCCGGGCGCCAGTAGTACTCGACGATACCGTTCGCGGCCACCACCTCGTCGATGACCTTGCGCGTTCGCGAGTCGCAATACGTCATGCCGTTCTCGCCCAAGGCCAACCAGCCGCCTTCCGAACAATGCCGGATTTTGGCGTCCTTCAGGAAATGGGCCAGCCGGTTAGCGGAGTCGGTATCCGTTTTTCTCAGGTATAAATCGACGATTCCCGCGTTAAAGGCTTTGACCGCGACGGTTTCGTCCGCGACTCCGGTCAGCAGCACTTTCGCGCAGCGCAGATTGGAGATGGACGAGAGGAATTCCACGCCGTTCATGCCGGGCATGTCGAAATCCACGACCACCGCTGCTACTTCCGCGAAACGGGAGCGGCGGGCCAGGATGTCCCGTTCCGCGGCGGTTTCCATGTAGCGCTCAAAACCCGTCTCGCTCACGCATGCCGACGCCGGCGCGAACTCCAGCGAATTTTCGCGAGCATGCTGACGGATGAAGGCAAGCGCGGTTTGTGGCCGCGTAAAAAACAGATTGGTGGCGGTATCCGGAAAGAAACGCCGCAGCGCGTCGAGGTAGCTGTCGTTGTCATCCACGAAAACAACCGTCGACGGATAGATAACAGGTGGTCGGATAAAATTGTTCATATTTTCACGTGGTTCGTCACGCCCCCGCTGGAGGACAACCGCGGCAGGCCGCCCGCCGTAGGGTCACAGCAACCCGCACGGCAGCGCCCTATTTGCCGCCTCCGGTTCCCGCATGTTCGCATATGGAACATTCCGGCGCGCCTCGGACCTGCTTATAGGCAGGATTCTCTCACGCCGGTCGCCAAGGCGGTTTTCCGCTGAACAATATAGTACAGGGCCTTGATACCGATCGTGCGAAGTCGCCAAGGCGATCAACGGCAGCGCTTATGCATTCTGGGAATCCGCGATAAAGAGCCGCCCTTTACGGCCGCGACGCAACCTCGTCCAGATGCTCCAGCAGATCGGCGGGATCGTCGTAGACCCGCAGTGCGCCCGCCCGTTCGAGTTCCTCCGTGCCGTACCCGCCCGACAGCAAGCCCACACCCAGCGCACGACAGCGCCGCGCCGCGAGCATGTCCCAGATGCTGTCGCCGACCACGACCGTGTTTTCGACCGGCACGCCGAGCCGCCCGGCCGCGGCGATGAACAGATCCGGATCCGGTTTTGCATATTTGACGTCGTCGCGCGTCACGACCACCGCCTTCGCGGGATCGACACCCAGCGCCTCCAGATTGAGCGCCGCCGTCTCCATGCGGCCGCTCGTCGCCACGGCCCACGGCGTTCCGGCTTGCGTCAACGCGTCGAGCAAGGCGCGCGCGCCCGGCAGCGGACATACCTGCGCGCGCAATCGCTGATAGGCCGCGGCGTGAGCATGACGAAGACGCTCCACCCGCTCGGCGCTGATTTCCCCATGCGTTTCCCGCAGAAGCTGATTGGTGAAGAGCCCGCCGCTCATGCCGATCTTGCGGTGAATTCGCCAGACCGACAAGGGAATGCCTTCGCTGTCGAGCGCTTCCTTCCAGGCCAGCACGTGCTGGTAGACGCTGTCGACCAGCGTTCCGTCGAGATCGAAAAGGAAAGAGGTCTGGATCCGCATGGTGTGCTCCTGTTGATGACTCCGTTCGCCAATATGCCATGTCCCGGGGTTCGCCGGTCGCGCGAATACGGCCTCGATTCCCCTTGACTCTCACGTGGCGTAAGGTTCTAACCCCAACGTGCACACTGACCGGAGGCTCGAATGCTGTTGAAAGTGGGAGAACTTGCGAAGCGCAGCGGACTGACCGTCCGCACGCTTCACCACTACGACGCAATCGGACTGCTGACACCTTCGGCACGTGCTGAGAACGGCTACCGGCTCTACGACCGCAGCGACGTCGCCCGGCTTCATCAGATCCAGGCGCTGCGCCGTTTCGGACTCGCGCTCGCCAGACGCCGAACCCGGAATGGACCGGACTCATCGGCCAGGTCCGCACCTTGATGGACAGCGGCGCGCCACCCGAGGGCGACGAGGCGCGCGCCTTGTCGATGCGCTGGATGACGATGCTCGTGCGCGACACGAATGGCGACCCGCGCCTGCTCGCCAAGCTGAATCTGATGCACGACAACGAACCGTCGATGCAAACGCACATCGGTATTTCGACGCAGTTGCGCGACTATGTGTCGCGCGCCTTTAGCGAAACCAAGCTGCCGATCTACGAGAAGTATCTGTCGCCCGAGCAGATTCGCTTCATGCGCGCCAATTACGGCAAGCGCGCGATGGAATGGCCGCAACTGATGGCCGACGTGCGCGATGCGATCGACGCGGGTGTCGGACCGCAGACATCGCGAGCGCGCGAGCTTGCGCTTCGCTGGCTCGAACTTTTCAGAAGCTACGCGGGCGACGATCCACGTACGCAGGCCAAGTTCCGCCATGCGCTGCAAACGGAGCCGGAGTTGATGGCCGGCACATGGGCGGATGAAACGCTGCTCGCTTTCATCCACGAGGCGATGGCGAACGTTGCGCAGCCGCTTTGATGTGACGCGCGGCTTCCCGTCGGTTTCGGCCGGCCGGGAGTTCAGTGGTCTGAACTGGGTCGATTCTCGCGCTGTGCTGTTCATGCTAGCCTCGTGACTTCCAATAACAGGACGTCGCATGAACACACCTCGATTGCGCCTTCATGGCCTGACCCGGCGACGCACGATCGCGATGCTTGCCGCGTTATTGACCATTTCGACCAGCCTGAATCACTCTGCCCTCGCGCAGACTGAGAACACGACTAGCGTCGAGTATTCCGGCTCAGTCGGCGAAGCGAAGGTCGGCATGACGCTCGTGCTGCATGGGAAGGTGGTCGGCAAAGGGCATTACTTCTACTACCGCTACCTCAAGGACATTGCGCTGACCGGCCAACAATCCGGCAGCGATCTGAAGTTGCAGGAAGCGAACGGCACGTTCAACCTGCACTTCGTGGGCAATGGATCGAACGGCGCCCAGCCACTCGATTTTTCCAATAGCGTGGGCCTTGCCGGCAGTTGGACTGGCGGCGGAAAGACCTTGCCGGTCAAATTCACTCTCGAAGGAATGTCATTCGCGGATGCGAATGCCGGACACCGCTACGGGATGATCACCGACGAAACGGACGACGCATTCGAAGCACGCGCTCAGGGCTTCTATTTCGCCGCTTTGAAAGGCGACCCGAAGCAGGCGGCGCGTTTCGTGCACTTTCCGCTGCGTGTGAACTGGAGCGCGACACATCACGAGATGATAGGTTCGGCGAATCAGCTTGCCGCCAACTGGAATCGCATCTTCACGCCCAGGTATCTTGCGGCGCTACGTGACGCCGTTCCGCACGATATGCCGGTGATCAAGAGCCAGTACGCGATGCTCGGCGCCGGGCTCGCTTTCTTTACGGATAAGGGTGTCGAGGTTTTGAATGCGCAGCGGTAGGCGTTGCGTGGGGTAGAGAATCTTGCAGCGCGGGCCGCTCTCTCCGTCTTTACGCGCGGCGAGCGCGGTCGGACTTGGTGGTTGCGATCGACATCGGCGCGCAATGGCTACAGGGTGCCATCGCCGACCTGACCGTGATGCGTAATCGACGCGCCGCTATTTCGGCGGCGCGTCGATCGTTTTCAGCGCTTATTGGACTGCTTTTTAGCGCGCTAGTCGAGCCGCTTATTGGCCCGTGTAACCGAGCGGAACAGTCGCATTGGCCTTGGCAACCGTGGCGTTGTTCGACACGATGTACTGCGGCACTTCGGTGAGGGTCAGCGCGACCTGGCCGTTGGTGTAGGCAACCGTGCTGACATTGCCGTAACCATCGATCTTCGTCACATTGCCCGACGTGCCAGCGTTGTCGACCTGCAGCGAATAGCTGGTCGAATAGCTCTGGCTATACGTGCCGTTGCTCGTCGGCCACTGCGCGTTGTTGTGCGTCCACGCCGCGGTCACGACCTTGCCATTGCCCAGTTGCTGGAACCCGTACGCAAAGACTCCGGCAGGCGCACTCTTGATGCGGCCCAGCGTATTCGTGCCGTCGAGAACACGCGTCATCGTTGCGAAGGCCATCGCTTCAGGCTTCGGCGAAAGGTTCGTCGCACCGAACGCGCCTTGTGCGTTGTTCAGGTCGAAGAACGAGCCGTATCCAACTTCGCCCGGATAGTCGGGACCGTAGAACAGCGTCGTGACCTGTGCACCGCCGCCCAGCACGATGATGTGCGCCCGCACGCCGACCGCCGCATGCGCGAACAACTGGTTCTGCGACGGCACATTCGGACCGTAGTTGAGACCCGGATCGTAGCTCACGCCGGCTTCCGTGAAGAAGAGCTTCATATTCGGCTTGCCTGCCTGCATGACCGAACGCAGTTGCGTCATCTGGTTGTCGAGCGCGTTGGCCTGGTTCGCCGGATTCGGATCGGAGTCCTGCAATTCAGGCGGATGGGCCGGGTACGTACCCGCATTCCAGTAGCCATGCGTGGAGACTGCATCGATGTAATTCCACAGACCGAGTGCGCCGAACTTCTGCAGATAACCCGTTGTACAGGTGTCGCAATTCGCGGCGAACGGATTGCCGGTGCCCATCACGACGGCATTCGGATCGGTCGAGTGAATGCCCTGGTAAGCAGCCTTGTACATGGCGACGAAGTTCGCGTCGCTATCCGCCCAGCCGAGGCTCGGTTCCCAGGTTACCTGATAGTAGTTCTTTTGCTGATTCGGGTAATTGGCAGCGCGGATCAGGCTCGTATCGGTGCCGACCTTGCTCATGAAGGTCTGGAACTCAGGCATGTTCGACGGCGCATAGTAGCTGTCGTTGAACTGACCGGTCTTCGAATCCCACGCCGGCAGTCCATCGAGACGCACGATACGCATCTGATCAGGATTGGCCTTGTAGAACGGATCGAGGTCGTTCACGTTCGGCGTATACGTATTGGGACCGTTGGGTTCCATGGCCGATACCTGACGGTCGTCGATCGTCCACGAGATGCCCAGAGCGTGCAGCGCGGCGATGTTGCCGTTGAAGCCCTGCATGCCGAAGCGGTGCTGATCCTGATGCGCATACGTCACGGTGCCCAGTGCCGAACTGAGGTTCGGCAACACGCCGAACGTCGCGATACCGACCGGCCGCGTGCCGCTTCTCGGCAACGTGCCGCCGTTCGAACGCAAGGTGGCGGTGAGTGCGCCATAGCCGGACCACGTCGACGTACACGGAATCGTGCTGGTCTGTACGCCTGCCTTGACTGCAAAACTGCCTTGCGTCTTGATCGCACCGTTGGAATCCGCTACGGACCAGACGACGGTATCCGCGCTCGGTGCGTTCGTGGTAATCGCCAGCTTGAACGGGGCGTTGTTCTGGAACACGCGCAGGCCGTCGGTGGTGGGCGTGTCGGCGCTGATCACGCCGTTCGCGGTTCCGCCGGCCGTTTGCGTCGGCGCGCTGCACGACATGGCCGAGCCGCCCGGCGTCGGGGACGGCGTCGCGCTCGGAGTCGGACTCGGCGCGGGAGTCGGCGTCGGGGTCGGCGTCGGCGTCGGAGTCGGCGTGGGCGTCGGGGCCGGAGTCGGCGTGGGAGTCGGTGTGGGGGTCGGGGTCGGGGTCGGGCTCGGGGTCGGGGCCGGAGTCGGCGTTGCGGCAACCGCTTTAACCCAGCAAGACTTGCCATAGCCGAACGCGGGGTCCGACTGCGACACTGCGCCGACGTAGCAGCCGACACCGTTGCTGAACGTGCGCGGCGCGCTCAACATCACCGAGGGCGAGGTGGGCGGAACCGCACCGAACACCACCGAACCCGTTCCGAGGAATGAGCACTTGCCATTTTCCTGCGCGCACAACTTGTATTGCTGCCCTGAGACCGTGATGGTGCTTGCCTGAGCCTGCGCGCTTTCCGCGGCAAACGATGCCAACACTGTTGCCGATGCAACGCCCAATAGTTTCAAGTATCTCGTCATTGTCCGTATGTTTCGCTAAAAGCAGGTTGTCCCCGAGAATTCAGCAAGATCGATCAGTCGTCCCGCCTTGACGTTATTGAGTCCAGAGAGAGGTGAACCTGAGAACGCGCTGACCGCGCTCATTGCTGATGAAGCTGAAGCTTTGATGCGCTGCTATCCGGTAGCGGACGCACTTGCCATCCGCTCGCATGCCGACTTTCGCCGAGCAGCGGCGCGACGTGCACCAACCCCACCCCGTGCGCACCGATAGCGTGAAAAACTCTGTCGACGCCGGGATGAAGAATCCCGCCGATCGAATGACCGGGAAAACATCACAAGGGGTTAATGCATGCCGCTGACGCGACTCGAACATCTGGCGAGGCTCGCACTGACAGGTCAGTGCACCTCAATTTGATAAACAAATTTCGCGCCAATATGCGCGACTTAAAAAGTTAGGATAACGAAAAATTAATGCAATTTTTTTTCGTTCACCGTTGACAGTCCGTTATTGACGTGAACCCGGCGACTCGACAGTGATCGAGAGGCACCCTCGCCTCGCGAGTCGGGTTCGGAACCCAAAAAACCGATCGACCCGCGGATTTTCTTCGCGCGATCCAGCGGCAGCGAAAGTGTCGATGCGTCAAAATCGAAGCGATCCACGCCTCCGCCAACGCCGCTTCGCGCTAAGAAAAGCGGCCTATCGCAGCGCAGCAACCGGTGATGTAACTGTTACAGAAGGGGCAGTGATCGACTAATCCGTCCGGTATTAGTTACAGAAGTTTTTGGCAGACGAATTATAAACGTTTCATCCGCGTAACGTGCCCGATTCAAGGGCGATAAGTGATAATTACAAAAAATTTCAATAAGATCCGTCCGAAGCTTTTCCAAACGAGGGTGAACGGAAAAGCTCTGCCTCATGGCGCGCGTGAAAACGTAAATGTTTGATTTGTCAGCTCATTGTCGGCATTTTTGTTCGTCGTTTTTGTTCGCGTGCAATTCTTATATTGGTAATACAAATACGCTGAAGCCGTTGCCAACCGCTTGGTCCGAACCAACCGGCCAATTCGAACGAAATGCAGAAATAGGTTCGCATCCTTTTTTATCGGAAATTCAGTCCGTGCCAGGACACAATGGAACTGAAAAATCGATGCGCCTATATCCCCGCATTTAGTTTGGATGACGAACCAACAGCGACGAGCAAAATCGACGCGGCATCTGCACCGGCAACACATCCGCCGCCAGCTCTTTTCGGCGGTCTTCTCGAACTACTAGCTGTTGGATACGCTGATCTCCGGCGAGGGCATGCTGACGACGGAAGCGCAAGACTATCTAGAACGCCTCGACATCGCGCACAAGGTGTCGGTTCGCGACGGCGCGTTCACCACTTCCGATCTGTCGACCGGCCAGCGCAAATGGCTCGCGCTGGTGCAGGCGTATCTGGATACGCCGCCCGGTGATGTTGCTCGACGAATGGGCCGCCAACCAGGACCCGAGTTTCCGCTGGATTTCCTATAGCAAGATCCCGCCGGACCTGAAGCGTCAGGGCAGAACGGCTGATCGCGATTTCGCACGACGATCGCCATTTCAGCGCGGCCCACCGTTATATCCGGCTGGAAGAGGGCCGCATCGTAGAAGAAGTGCGGCCCGTGCGTGTCAGCTCACGCCCTATCGCGCCGCCGTCACAAACAACACCGGATCGTTGCGATACAGATCCGGGAACATCCGTTTCAAGTCCGTCACTTTCGGCAGATCGTTGATCGCGATGTACGGGTAGTCCGGATGCAGCGCGAGGAAGTTCTGGTGATAACTTTCCGCCGGATAAAACCCCTTGAAGTCCTCCACGCGAGTCACGACTTTCGCCGAGAACACATGAGCGTTGTCGATCTGCGCGATATACGACTGCGCGATACCGCGCTGCGCTGCATTCACCGGAAAAATTGCCGAACGATATTGCGTGCCGTGGTCGGGGCCCTGATAGTCCAACTCGGTAGGATTGTGCGCGACCGAGAAGAATATCTGCAGTAGACGTCCATACGTGATCTGCGTCGGATCGTAAGTGATCTGCACCGACTCCGCGTGTCCCGTATCGCCGTCGCTGACGGTTTCGTATTGCGCCGTGGATGCCGCGCCACCGCTGTAACCCGACGCGACCTGCTTCACGCCGCGCACGTGTTCGAACACGCCCTGCACGCCCCAGAAACAGCCGCCCGCGAACACCGCCGTTTCACTATGCGTCGTACCGGCTTTCTCGTCCTGTACGGGCGCGGGAATCTTCGTGGCGGCTTCGGCGGAATGCGCGACATGCTGCGCGGCCACCACGCCCAGAGCAACGACGACGAGGCCCATGATTCGAGTGACGGAGAAACGCTTCCGCAGCGACGCTGTGCTGGTAGATATCGTGCGCATGGTCAGTCCTTTTGGTCAGTTGAGAGTTGTTGAGGCGGCTCGCTCGCGCCGCCTTAGCCGAACGTGAAGGCAAACGCCTGCACGCCCGGGTCCAGAAACTCGATCGAGAAAGTGTGATCCCCGACTTCGCCGGTTTGCCGCACCAGTTGATAGAGACGCTGTCTGGTCACGGTGCCGCTGCCATCGGCAGCGACGTCGGTGCCGTGCGACGCGCCGGGCGCGGCGCCGTCGACGCTCACGCGAAACCGCACCGGCTTGCCATCCTTGCCCGGACCGAGCACTAGATGCAGGTCGCGTGCATGAAAGCGATACACGATGCGTCCCGACGGGGCCGCGAGCGTGGCGTGCTCCGCGCCCACGTTCCATGAACCGGCGAGACCCCAGTCGTTGACGCCAGGTTGCGACGGCGCTGCATACGTGTGCGTCTTGTCCGCCACTTCCCCGCCCGGCGACGCGAAATTCTCTGCCCGCTGATAACCGACGTAGGTTTCCGGCGATTGCATGTCGGCGTTGTCGGCCGCGGCCTGCACGCCTTGCGCGCCGCCGTTTGCAATACCGATAGCGACCTTCGACGCGTTCGCATGGCCCGCTTCGGTCAGCAGTTGCTGGATCACCTTCTCGGATTCCGCGTAATCGCCTTCGCCGAAATGGTGATAACGGATCTGCCCTTTCGCATCGACGAAATAGTGCGCGGGCCAGTACTGGTTGTTCAACGCGCGCCAGATCGCATAGTTGTTGTCGATCGCGACGGGATAGTCGACGCCGAGGTCGTGCGTGGCTTTCTTCACGTTGTCGATATTGCGTTCGAAGGCGAATTCCGGCGCATGCACGCCGATCACGACGAGCCCCTGATCCTTGTACTTCTGCGCCCATGCTTTGACATACGGCAGCGAGCGCAGGCAGTTGATACACGAGTAAGTCCAGAAATCGACCAGCACGACCTTGCCACGCAAGTCCTGCGTCGTAAGCGGCGGCGAATTCAGCCATTGGACCGCGCCGTTCAACGGGGGCAGCACGCCTTCGACGGGCAGCGGCGTCGCCTCGGCGGCGGTGCGCATCATCGCGCCGCCCTGCGCGGCATTGGCCACGGTGGAATCCGCATCGGCGTTAGCGGCCGGTTGCGGTGCAGGGTTGGCGCTCGCCATCGCGCCGCCGGACGCGTCGGCCGAATTGCCCGCGGCCGGCGCTTTGCCCGGCGCCGCGTTCGGCGACAGCTTATCCACGAGTTTCTGTTCGAGCCCGCCAGTTGCGACCGTGGAGACACGAGCGAGTATGCCGGTGTCGAAACCGAGCGCGATCGCCGCGACGCCACACAACATCAACGCGCCGATGCCGCGGCGGATCCATTCCCCCGCGCCCAGCGAACGCTTCATCGCCGTAAACACCTTGCCGCCGATCAGCAGCGCCACCGCCAGCGAAGTCGCCGCACCAGCCGCGTAGGCCGCCAGCAGCAACGTCGTGCCGACGCTCGCGCCGCGCAATGCCGCGCCTGTCAGCACGAGACCGAGAATCGGACCGGCGCACGGCGCCCAAAGCAGGCCGGTGGCAATGCCGAGCAGAAACGACGAACCCGCGCGGACCTGCTGACCGTCGGCCTGCGCGAAATTCGACAGGCGATTGCCGGCGCTCACAAGCGGCCGCATCAGATGATCGGCGAAGCGCGGGAACAGCAGCGTCAGCCCGAAGATCGCGAGCAGTGCGATGGCCAGCCAGCGGCCGTACTGGTTGGCTTGCGTGACCCAGCCGCCGCCCACTGCGGCAAGCGTCGCGACGAGGGCGAAGGTCAGCGCCATGCCCGCCAGCAAGGGCAAGCCGCTGCGCACGAAAGGTTGGTCGGCGCGCGCGAAAACGAAGGGCAGCACCGGCAGGATGCACGGGCTGAGAATCGTAAGGGCGCCGCCGAGATAGGCGAGAACGATGAGTAACATGTCAGTTCCGAACGTTCGTTTAGGTCGGTTAAAGTGGGCACGCTGGCTCAGGCGGCAGCCGGCGTGCAGTTCATCCAAAGCCTGATACTGCGGAAAGTGCCCACATCCTAGAGCGCCGCCGGTGTCGAAGTCCTCACGAAAAGTTAAATTAAATGTGATAACTCGCTGCCGGGAAATTTTGCACAATGGCGCAAGGGCCGTTTTTCCCGGCGGCCATGCCCGGCCCCTCTCCTCAACCACGCCCTGAACCGCGGCTGAAGCCCACCATGGACAATTTGAAGCGCATCCTCATCGTCGAAGACGACGTCGACATCGCCAACGTGCTGAGCCTGCATTTGCGCGACGAGCGCTATGAAGTCGTGCACAGCGCCGACGGCAATGAAGGGCTGCGCCTGCTGGAACAAGGCGGCTGGGACGCGCTGATCCTCGATCTGATGCTGCCCGGCGTCGACGGACTGGAAATCTGCCGGCGCGCCCGCGCGATGACGCGCTATACGCCGATCATCATCACCAGCGCCCGTTCGAGCGAAGTGCACCGGATTCTCGGCCTCGAACTCGGCGCGGACGACTATCTCGCCAAACCGTTCTCCGTGCTCGAACTGGTGGCGCGCGTGAAGGCGCTGCTGCGCCGCGTCGACGCGCTGGCGAAAGACTCGAAAATCGAAGCCGGCAGTCTGCGCATCGCCGGGTTGTCGATCGATCCGCTCACGCGCGAGGCCGCCGTCGACGGCAAGCCGATCGAACTCACGCCGCGCGAATTCGACCTGCTGTACTACTTCGCGCAGCATCCCGGCAAAGTGTTCTCGCGCATGGACCTGCTCAATGCGGTGTGGGGCTATCAGCACGAGGGCTACGAGCACACCGTCAACACCCATATCAACCGGCTGCGCGCGAAGATCGAGGCCGATCCGGCCCAACCCGAGCGCATCCTGACCGTCTGGGGACGCGGCTACAAGCTCGCTGTGCCCGGCGAGCCACCGGCGCCCGCCGGCGCACCGAAGGACCCATCGTGAATCTGACGCTGACCCAGCGGCTCTCGCTCGTTTTCTCCGTACTGTTGCTGGCATGCTGCGGCGCGTCGGCCCTCCTGCAAATCCGCTCGAGCGATCTGCACGAGAAGGAAGTGATACAGAGCCTGTCACGCAATCTCGCCGACCATATCGCTCATGGCAATTCGCTGATGGACGCCAACGGCTTGCGGCCCGACGCGGTCCGGCAATTGTTCGGTCAGTTGATGAGGGTGAATCCGAGCGTCGAGGTCTATCTGCTCGACAATCAAGGGCGCATCAAAGGCGACGATGCGCCCGCGGGACACGTCAAGCGCGAGCAGGTGAATCTTGCGCCGATCCGGCAGTTCATCGCGGGAGACGCGTTGCCGATTCTCGGCGACGACCCGCGCAGCGTCGACGGTAAAAAGGTGTTCAGCGCAGCACCGCTGCAATTGAGCGGACAGGCGCCGTCCGGCTATATTTACGTGGTCCTGCTCGGCGAGGAACACGATGCGCTCGCCGCGCGCGTGGCGGCCAGTTCCGTGCTGCGCACGACGTTGTGGTCGATGGCGCTAGTCGCCCTGTTGGGATTGCTCGCCGGTTTGACCGCGTTCGGCCTGATCACGCGGCCGCTGCGCCGCCTGACCGACGCCATGCGCCGATTCGATGCGGAGGGCGAACCCGACACCCAGCCGAGCGTGCCGCGTTCATCGCCGGCCGGTCGGCGCGACGAAATCGCCGTGCTCGAAGCGACGTTCGCGCAGATGGCACACCGCATCGGCGAGCAATGGCGTGCGCTGACGCGGCAGGACCAGCAGCGCCGCGAACTGATCGCCAATATTTCGCACGACCTGCGCACACCGTTGACCTCGCTGCACGGCTACCTCGAAACGCTGTCGTTGAAGTCCGACACGCTCGGCGAGACGGAGCGCAAACGCTATCTGGCGATCGCGCTCGCGCAAAGCGTCAAGGTGGGCCGGCTCGCGCAGGCCTTGTTCGAACTGGCGAGGCTCGAACACGGCAACGTGCAACCCGCGCTTGAACAGTTCTCGCTGGTCGATCTGGTACAGGACGTCTTTCAGAAATTCGAATTGCCGGCCGAAGCGCGGCACATTCAGTTGCGAGCGAATATTCCGCCACGCTTGCCCAACGTCTGCGCCGATCTCGGCATGATCGAGCGCGTGCTGACGAATCTGCTCGACAACGCGATTCGACATACACCCGCTGAAGGATCGGTCGAAGTCGATCTCGCGCATAAGGAAGGCAAGGTGTCGGTCACGGTCAGCGACACTGGCCCCGGCATTCCGCCCGAGCAGCGCGAAGGTCTGTTCGAGCGTCCATTCAGTTCGGGCGGCGCGCATCGGGGCGGTGGACTGGGGTTGCTGATCGTCCAGCGCATGCTGCAATTGCACCATAGCCAGATACGCCTGCTCGACACGGCGGGAACGGGCACGACCTTCTGCTTCGAGTTGCCGACGGCCGCTACCCGGTCGAGTGCCGCCGGTGTCCTGATGTAACTTACTTAACGAAGAGCGCCTTGCTTCGCTGCGGATTCAGGCTCAGACCAGCAAGTCTTCATAGAACGCCCCGAATGGCCGGGTCGGATGGGCAAGCTGGATTTCCAGAATCCACAGGCCGGCGTCCGGACAATCGGCGAAATCGCCCAGGTTGCCGGCCTTGTAGATCGCGTGCGGAAAGTCGCTGACGCGATGGCCCTTGATATCCAGATTCAGACGCCAACCGAGCGCGGCCGCGCGCTGCTCCGCAAAGTCGTATAGCGCTTTTCCGCCAGCGCGGGTCGTGCGCCAATGGTGTGCCACCTCGTCGAATACCGTTTTCGCGGCATCCGCGCAGGCCTTCATCCCAGCGTCGTTGCCGACCACCAAGGTGGCGCCCGCGTCGCCTTCGTGCCCATCCCAAACCACACCGAGGTCGACGAAGAAAATATCGTCTTCCTTGAGCCGCAGGTCGCCTTCCGATGGCTGCTTGAACACCTTCAGGGTGTTTTCGCCAAAGCGCACCAGAATCGGATGCCAGATACGGTCCATGCCCATTTCGTTGAGCACGTTATGGCATTCCGCCTTTGCCTCTGTCTCCAGCATGCCAGGCCGTACCCGTTGCGCCAGCCGGTTCACGGCTTCCCACGTCTTGCCCTGCGCGTATTTCATCGACTCGAGCACGTATCTGCTTCCGACCGCCTGCTTTGCCGCAGCTTCCATCCCATCTCTCCGGTTATATCCGCTTGAATATAGCGAGCGGAACAGCAGGTGTCCACGGCGCACGTCACCTTACTGTGTGTCATAAAGACGACAACTACCTACGAATTCGTTTACGAGAAGTTAACAGGCCGATATATTCCGCAAGACATAACGGGACAAGACGGCTCGCTTCTTTCAAAGACACTCGCGCGCCGGACCGATTCGCCGATGCTCCGACGCGTCCGTCACCAGGCGGCGCCGATCGCGCACAACGTGGTCGTCGTCTCGCCCCCGTTCAATCGCACTCTTCAGACATCGATCTTTCCCTGCGCGACCTCGTGCGGCTTTGCCGTGGGCGCTCGATTCATGTCTGGTGCCGTTTGCCAACCCGGTTCGCGCCGCGCGCAACAACCTGCGCCGCGCAGCCACCCTATAAGAAGAAGGAAAAGATGAAAAAGACCCTGCTCGCAACCGCCGTCCTCGGAAGCATGACGCTCAACGCACATGCACAAAGCAGCGTCACGCTTTACGGCCTGATCGATGCCGGTATCAGCTACGTGAACAACGCCCGCGCCGGCACGGGCCACGACCACCTCGTCAAATACGACGACGGCGTTGCGTCGGGCAGCCGCTGGGGCCTGCGCGGCACGGAAGATCTGGGCGGTGGCCTGAAGGCGCTGTTCGTATTGGAAGGCGGCTTTAACAGCGGCAACGGCACGCTCGGCCAAGGCGGCGCACTGTTCGGCCGTCAGGCTTATGTCGGTCTGTCGCAGAACAAGGTCGGCGCGCTGACGTTCGGCCGCCAGTATTCGTTTTCGACGGACTACCTGGGCGGCACGTATTCGACCGGCAGCCAAACCGTTGCAGGCAACTACGCTTATCACATCAACGACGTCGACCAGTTGACGTCCAGCCGTATCAACAACGCAGTCAAGTTCAGCAGCGCGAACTTCTCCGGCTTCACGTTCGGCGCGTTGTATGGCTTCTCGAACCAGGCAGGCGCTTTTGCCGGCGCACCGGCAAGCGGCACGGCCGCGGCACCGGTCGCGGGTTCGTCGCGCGCGTATAGCTTCGGGGCAAACTACGCGAACGGCCCGATCAGCGTCGGCGCCGCGTACACGGACATCCGCTTCCCGAGCCAGGCCGTCCCGACCTTCTCGACCACCCTTGCAAACGTGACGACAGGCAACGTGCGCGACTTGCGTACGTACGGTGTCGGTGGCCGTTACACGATCGGCGCGGCCACGCTGTGGGCGCTCTACACCAATACGCGTTTCGAAACGCTGACGGGCGCGGCGACCACGTTCACGGCTTACGATGCAGGCGCGAAATACGCGTTCACCGCGGCCTTGACGGTCGGCGCGGGCTATACGTACATGCATTTGAGCAACGCGAACACGGGCCACTGGAATCAGGGTGACCTGAGCGTCGACTACGCGCTGAGCAAACGTACTGACGTGTATGCGCTGGGTATCTACCAGATCGCTTCGGGCCACAACACGGCAACGGGCGATGTGCAAGCGCAGATCGGCTCGAGCACGAGCTTCTTCGGTCCGTCGGGTCCGGGCGCGGACAACCAGTTGGCATTCCGCGTCGGCATTCGCCATCGTTTTTGATGCATACGCAACTCGCCATGGCGAGTTGCGCTGTTAGTTGAACGGTATCTCGCCGCGCAACAACCGACGAGCTTCAGTGTCCGCACTTCTCTTTGTGCTGCACGCTGAAGCTCGTCGGCACATCCTGGGTCGTGAATGACACGCGATGAACGTCGAGAATCAGGCGTCAATCATCGCCTTCCGAAGCCGCCGACGTTCCAGCCAGTTACGTAGCTGGCCCGCCACGAACGCACCGATCAGCAACGACAGATACAGCATCAGGATGTTGTGGCGCCATGCATCGAGCGCGAGTTGATGCCCGACCAGCTTCGGGTCGGCGTGCAATGGTCCGACACGAAGTGCCAGGACCGCCAGCTTCATTCGAACAAAACCCACAGCGGACAGCGTAGGCAACAGAACGAGCAGTGCAATCAGAAAGGGCTTCGCGCGCCGCGCCCCTTCACGATGACGCATACGCAGCCACAGTCCCAGACAACCATGTACCCAGCCCGGCGCAAGCAGCGCAAGCTGCAAACCTTGCGTGCCGCTGGTGATGAGCGATATCACGATGCGCTCGTAGTTCGGTTCGAAACCGTACAGCGACGAGGCAAGGCGGGTGGACACCACATGGCGGATCAGCAGTAGAGGCAGACTCAGTCCCGCCCAAAGCCGAACCCATTCAGTGAGCGGCAGCTTCCAGTGACGGCGGCCATAGATCGTTCGCAGCGCCAGCGAAAAATGCAATAACGACGCGCCATAAAGGAGCACCGTTCCCGGCGCACTGCGCCACACCCGCAGCGCCAGCACAAGACCGCGCCCCGCAAGATCCAGCGACCAGATTCCGAGTGCGTGATTGACCAGGTGCAGGGAAAGATAGACCAGCAGAATCACACCGGACACGAGCTGACAGCGGCGCAGAAAAGTATGGACGGTCGATTCCCTCACAACGCGAGCAGACAAACTCAGCGGCCGCCGAAAAGGCATCAGCGGCGCGCGCCCGGCGGCTCGCAGCATATCGCCCGCAAGCAGAGGCTTCCAGGTCGCAATGCGCGTTCGATTCATTTCGGCCCCCACGCACGAGGCCGTTCCTGCCGGTTGCCACCCGTTTTGTGATTCACCGGCGCCTGGCGAATAGCGTCCGCAAATTTCTGTAGCGCCGACAGCGAACCGCACACGCTGTGGTATTCCTCCCGGCCGATCCGGGCGTCGAGAATAACCGCCATTCCCGATTGGCGGGCCATGTCGATGATGTCCATTTTGATCACCCCCAATTCGTGTCTTCACGCACTGCAAGACGCGGAATCCGAGGCGGTTATTCCCACGCTTTTCTCAGCGCGCTGCCGGGAATAAGAAATCCACTCCGCTGGTTTACCGGTTCAGAGCGTGCTGATGCCGACTCGCGTCGAGTTCGAACCTTGCGCTCGCATATCGAGGAGTATTGACATGAAACTGATCTCTCTGAACCGTCTCATGGTCCGCGCCGTAGCCGGCGCACTCGTCGCAAGCGCCGCCCTTCTGGCGACGGCGAGCGGTGCCTATGCGCAAACATCGGCCACGCCCGGCACGCATCAAGTCACGCGCGCAGAAGTGCGCCATGAACTCGAGGAGTTGGAAGCCGCCGGCTACGACCCGTCTCGCGGCGACGAAAGCGACTATCCGGCCGATATTCAGGAAGCGGAAAGAAAAGTAGCCGCCATGCACGCAGCCCAGCAGAGCGCGCTCAGCGACAATCAGCCGGCAATGCAAAACATGCCCATGCATTGATGGCGGTCCGGTGTGTGTGAACCTGTGGACAGCGGGTTCTCCTTTTGAGCGTCGGTCTTCTTCCGATCGACGCTCCTTTTTTCCCGGCATCGAACTCACCGCACGCGGGCGTTCGCGTCTAGCGGCTGGAAGCGAAACTGCGGCTGGAGATCGAGATGGAATTGCCGTCGGGGTCCTTGGCATTGGCAAATGTGTAGCCGTCCGCCCGATGCGTTGCGCCGAATTGAAGGCCGTTCTTTGCGCATTGCTCCTTGAACGCCTCCACGTCCCGAATATCGAAAACGAGTTTGACGGTCACTTGTCCGGACTTCACTGCCCTCCCCGCCTGATGAACCATGATGATGGCGCCGCCGTGCGGCGACACCAATTCGATGATGCGGTCATCTGGGTCGACTTTGCGGGCGAATCCGAAGTGTCGTTCATAGAACGCACAGGTCTTAGGGACGTCTTTCACATACAGCAAGATCCGGTTCAAAGTGGGCTGCATTGAATTCCCGATTGTTTTTATAACGATGACGCGCAGCAGCCTTGATCGTCACAGGCTCAATGCGATCGTCAAACTGTTGAAAAGCGCATGCGTTGCAAATGTGGCGCGAAAGGCGGGCCCCGACCGTCTGGCTTCGATGATAAAGATCGAAGTCAGAATTGCCGCGGTGGCCAGCATTCTAATCGCGCGCCAATCGGTATGCCCGTGTCCGAGGCCGAACACCACGGTGGATACGACGCCGGCAACTCCCCACGAACGACGCAACGGCCCTCGCAAGAACTTGATGATCAGCCACTGAAAGAGAAAAGTCTCATACAGCGGCGCAAATAAAGCGACCCATAGAATTTTGAGCCACAGTGGGCGTCCGGCAAACGGGTCGAGACCCGGCGTCGGATAACCGAATACTCCGCCCAAGCAAATGGAGATCGCATATTGCGCCAGCAGGATGGACGCTACTCCGGCAAAAATGAGGATCGGCGTAGGTACAGTGGTGAGAGCGGCGAGTGATCTGCTTCGAAGCGTCGATGTCGATTCCAGAATTGCCTCCGGTTTGCGGTTATTCGAGTTGTTATCAATCGTTGATTATCGACGAGAAACCGGCTGGTCGCACCACCACGTCATCGCTCCCCACGCAACGCCGCCCAACGGGAATACAACGAATGCCCACAATACTTCTCTGACGCTGATCGTCGAGTGAACATACCACCGGATGCCAAGAGAAATCAGTGCGCTGGAAACGCCGTACATCAATACGCCCCGGGTCACGATAAATCGAAGCATGGTCCATCCTTATGAGTTATTTGGGCAGATGTTCACCCGCGAGTGTTAACTCATCCGGACTTTGCGGCAAGACCCCGCTGCCGTCAAAAAAACGAGGCAGCCTTGCTGCCCCAGTCGTCATCACATCTGATTCAGCATCACACTGTTCAATGTGCGCCGCACGATCGGCGCGAGCGACGCGCCCAGCCGCTCGCCCTGAGGTTCGTCGATCAGGCTCGTCAGAAGTTTGGAAAAACGCGGCTCTTCAACCCCCGACACGATGTACTGCCAGCGATACGCATCCAGCATCCCGGCCTTCACGCGCGCCTGTTCGTGATCCGTGAACGTGCGCCCGGCATTGGCGAGAAAGTACTCCGCGTCGGCCTTGGCCTGCAATTGCAGCAATCCGTCCACCGCGCCGATCAATTCGATCAGGTCGCTAATCGCCGCATCCCGCGCCGTGGCATCGAGCTTCGCATCGTCGCGCACCCATTCGAGTTCGTCGATGATCGCGTGCTGCGACTCTTCTTTCCAGTGAAACAGGAACACGTCCTTGAACAGAGGCGACAGACTGTCATCGACTTCCATGCTCTGACGGTAATGCACCTGCGTCACGATTTCGATGCAGCAGGTCAGCGCGAGAATGGCCCATGTCGATTTGCCGAGAACGAAGTTCGCGACGTCGTCGGTCGGCGGCAAGAAGCGGTAACCTGTCGGCATGTCTTCACTGGCCAGTATCTCAATGCGGCGAAACAGTTCCTGATGCTTCAGTTCTTCTTCAGTGAAACGCATCACGGCTTCGAGCGCGATCTGGTCACCCAGCGCGTGATCGCGGCCTACTTCGAGCATCTTCGCGCCGACAAAACGCTCGACTAGCCGGAACATGTTCGCGT
This sequence comes from Paraburkholderia sp. BL9I2N2, assembly GCF_004339745.1. Classification (GTDB taxonomy): domain Bacteria; phylum Pseudomonadota; class Gammaproteobacteria; order Burkholderiales; family Burkholderiaceae; genus Paraburkholderia. The sequence continues at coordinate 948,256 of NZ_SMGP01000002.1, forward strand.
AGGTGCGTCCCTGCACCTGCGACATCAGCCGGCGTTCGCCCGCGTTCAGGAACGGCAGCCGGTCGACTTCCGTGAGACCGTCGGGCAGGAACTTGTGCGAGAGATCGAAGCGGCGTCCGCGAATCACGTCGCGGTCGATATCCCAGCGGATACGCCGGGACACTTCAATACATTTCGCGTAACGCTGGGACGGCAACTCAGCCTGGAAGGCATTCATGGCACTACTCCTCGATGGAAAAGGGATTCGAGCGGCGCAGCGAGACTTCGCATGGGTCACCGTCTGAATCGAATTTTCCGTGTGGGGGTCGTAGCGCACATGAGGCGGCGGTCCCGGCAAGCAGCCCGGATAGCGCGAATTAGTGCGGTGCCAGGGGGACCTGTGTCCCGGATGCCCGGGCGGGTCCGATACCGTCAGGCCGCGGGAGAATCGAAACCCGCCTTGCGGGCGAGCACGATGGCCTGAGAACGGTTCTCCACTTCGAGCTTCGCAAAGATGCTCGTGATGTGATTGCGCACGGTCTTTTCGCTGAGCGCGAGTCGCGCGGCAATCTGGGCGTTATCGCGTCCGCCCGCAATCAGTTCGACAATGTCGCGCTCACGCGGCGTCAGCGTGGCGAACACGGGGTCGATGGCGACGTCGGCGGAAAGGAAGTTTCTGATTTCCTCGCGCCAGCGCAGCCACGCGGGTTCCGTATCGAGCAACAGATGATTTTCGCTTTCGAGCGGCACGAATCGCGCATCTGGAATCTGTCCCGCAAGCAGGCGGCTTTCTTCGAAGGGCACGCGGGCATCGCCACTCGCGTGCAGCACAAGCGTCGGGCACGTGACCTGTTCGAGCAGATCGACGACATCGATCTCGTTGAAGACCCGCATGATTCGCGCGGCGTTGCGCGGCGTGGTGGTCATGCGTTCGAGTTCGTTGAACCAGCGATGCTGTTCGGGCGTGCCGCCAGGGATGAACTGCGTCGTGAAGAATTGCCGGAAAGCCGGATTCTGCTGCCCCCAGCCGAGTTCGGCGAGTTTGACAAGCGTTTCGGCCTCGTCGCGCATCGCGTCGCCGCCGTGCCGCTTGAGCTTGCCGCGCGCATAGCCGCCGTAGAGGATCAATTGCTTCACGCGCTCCGGATGCGCGACCGCGTAAGCGACGGAAATCGACGCGCCCTGCGATATGCCCAGCAACGTGAAGCGCTCGACGCCGCTCGCGTCGATCACCGCCTCGAGATCATGCAACCAGGCTTCGAATGAAATCTCCGCTACATCGCGATCAGACAAGCCGCAGCCGCGCTGGTCGTAGCGCACGAGCGTGTGATCGCGGCTCAGTTCCTCGACAAGATGGCTCCACACGGGACTCTTCAGATCGAGTTCGAGATGGCTCAGCCAGTTCGCCGCCTTGATGATCACGGGACCGGTGCCCGAAACCGCATAGGCGATGCGCACGCCGTCGCTGCTGGTACAGAAACGTATCTGCTGCCGGAGACTGGACGGAATTGCGGACATGACTCGCGGAATGTAGTTACGGGCTTGAGAGGCCGTGATTTGTCGGAGGAAAGAACTTCCCGCTAGCCGCGCGGGATGCCGGCATGAGCAGCTTTCAACATAGAAAGCCGTCACGATGTAATCAAACGCTGCAAACGTTCGAGCGCGAACGCGGCACGTGCCGTGGCACACGAGCATTCTTCAAACATCGCCTTCGTGATCGCCTCGCCGAGCTTCGTCTTTTCCGAACCTTCGCTTCGTAATTAGCAGGTTTATCCGATCCTGAACGCACCGCAGACTGGAGCTCATCTTCACTACGGACATCGTCCACGCAAGGAAAAAATCATGCGAACCTATCCGCGTAACAGCCCGCAAGCCGCAGCACGCATCGTCGCGCTGGCCCTCACTTCGGACGGTCACGTGTGCAGTTCGGAAGAGCGCGTGCTGCAACGCTTGAATATCGCCGGCGAACTCGGTCTCGCGCCCGCGCAGTTCGAGCAGATCGTGCAAACGCTGTGCGAGGACCACTCGGTCGCGCATCTGTCGTTCGCGCCGCCAGTGGGCCGTCTCGATCCGGCCATGCTCACGACCTTGATCGACGAAATCGACGATCCCGCGTTGCGCCGCAAGATCATTCGCCTAAGTGTCGCCGTTACGGTCGCCGACGATTATCTGGCGGACGGCGAAATCGCCCTGCTCGCGGCCATCCTGAACGCGTGGGGACCCAATCTGACGCCGGCCGCCAACCGTCACGGGCTTCCGTCGCGCGTCATGCGCAGTTATCAACGCGCGCCGGCCACCACCTGAGAAGCGAGCCCGTGATGTTGCCCGCGACGCGAGCGGATGGCGTGAATCTCCTCGATCACGCCATCCGCGCGGCCGAGCCAGCGCAGGCCCCGCAGCAGCGACAGGTCCTCCGCGCCGAGTTCCGCGAGCGGAAACACGCCGAGGCCACGCGCGGCGAACACCGCCATCAGCGCGCTGTCCTCGAATTCGCCGACGATGCGCGGCCGGATGCCCTGCGCGTCGAACCAGCGGTCGAGCCGCGCGCGCAAGGCGGCGTGGCGGGTCGGCAAAAGTACGGGCACGTCCGCGAGGCACTGCGGAAAGCCCGCGCGCGCGGACTTGCGGACGATGTCCGTCGGGCCATGCCAGTCGACCGGCGAACCGGCGAGGCGCTGGCTCAGCACGCGCAGGTCGGCATTGTGCGGCGCCGGCTGGCAAGCGAGCACCAGATCGAGCCGATGCAGCGCGAGTTCCGACATCAATTCGGCGTGCTCGCCCTCGTGACACAAGAGTCGCAGCGACGGCGTACCGAGCACCGGCGCCAGCAACGCGTGCGCCGCGAGCTTTGAAATGCCGTCGGACAGACCGACGGCGAGCCGCACCACGCCTTCCCCACCGGCCTCGCGCATCTCGTCGAGGAGCGCCTCGCCAAGCTGAAAAATCTGTTCCGCGCGATTGAACGCTGTCTCGCCGGCTTCCGTCATCGTGACGCCACGCCCCGCCGGTTTCAGCAATTGACGCCCGATCGATTTTTCGAGCTCCCGAACCTGCGCGCTGATGGTCTGCACCGCCATGTCGAGCCGTTCGGCCGCGCGCGCGAAGCCGCCCTCTTTCACGACGATCCAGAAATAGTACAGATGACGGTAGTTGAGCATGGCGTAACACTTCGAAAAAAACGATACGTCGCTCAGAGTATCACTGATTTATCCGAAGCCAGAAGATGGTGATCATGACGCTCATCCGACGTCACCCGCATTCATTCGCCAACGGACACCATGGACACTCTGCTCACACTCGTTGCCGACCCCGCCGCATGGGCCGCGCTCCTCACGCTGGTCGTGATGGAAATCGTGCTCGGCATCGACAACCTGATCTTCATCTCGATCCTGAGCAACAAGCTGCCGGAAGCGCAACGTGCTCGCACGCAGCGCATCGGCATCATGCTCGCGCTCGTGATGCGGCTCGGCCTGCTCGGCACGGTCGCGTGGATCGCGCAGTTGACCGCGCCGGCCATTACGCCCTTCGGCCACGCGTTTTCGTGGCGCGATCTGATTCTGCTCGGCGGTGGCCTGTTCCTCGTCTGGAAGGCGACGCGTGAAATTCACCATCACGTGGTCCATGCCGAAGAGGAACGCAGCAAGACGGGCAGCACCGTCCAGTTGACCGTCGCGGCCGCGATCGGCCAGATCCTGGTGCTCGATATGGTGTTCTCGGTCGACAGCATCATCACCGCGGTCGGCATGACCGAACACATGCCGATCATGTTCGTCGCGGTGATCAGCGCGGTCCTGGCAATGCTGTTCGCCGCACGCCCGCTGTCACGCTTTATCGATCGCAACCCAACCATCGTCACGCTCGCGCTCAGCTTCCTGCTCGTGATCGGCATGACGCTGATTGCGGAAGGTTTCGGCTCACACGTGCCGAAGGCCTACATCTACGTGGCGATGGCGTTCTCCGGTTTCGTCGAGGCGATGAACATGCTGGTGCGCCGCGCGAAATCGAAGCGCACTCAGCACCGGGCAACGGTCGATACCGTGTGATGGTTTGTTTCCGGATCGGGCGGCTCGCCCGGTCCAGCATTCGATGTCTTTCTACTCTTGAGGAGCGACACTATGAAATGCCCCGTTTGCAAGACCACCGACCTGCTGATGACCGAGCGTCGCTCGATCGAAGTCGATTACTGCCCGGACTGCCGGGGTGTGTGGCTCGATCGAGGGGAACTCGACAAGCTGATTGCGCAGGATGCGGCAAGTGCCGACGCACCGCCCGCGCCGCGTGGTGCAACCCGCGACGGCTACCGGGAGCGCGAGCATTCGTACGATAACCACCAGCGTGGATACGACGACCGTCGAACGGACTATCGGACGCAGAAGAAAAAGCGCTCGATTTTCGACGTGTTCGATTTCGACTGAGCGTCGTCAGCCATGAGGGAAGAAGCGCCGGGAACATTCCGGCGCATATCGCACTAGCGTGCTTTGCCGCGAGCGCTCTTGCCGGCGTTGCCGCCGCGAGGCGCGTCTTTACCGGTGGGCGCGGCGCCACCATTCATCTGCTCCATCCACGACAAGGCGTCGACATAGGACAGAAACTGCTTGAGGTAGCCCGGTGAAACTTCGCGCATGAGTGAGAGCGCCCGGTGCACGAGGCTGCTCGAGTTGAGCGGGCCGGCGTTTCCAGGCACCTGTTCCAGCGACTGCCGCATCTGCTTCTCGGTACGGACTTTCGACCAGACTTCCCTGAAATAATCCAGCGCGGGCAGTTCGGGATACGAAGCGGAGTGCGGCAATCCGCTCGCCACAGGCACATGATCCTGACTCGCGATGTAATCGACGAGGCCTTTCAGCGTTGCATCCGCGGATTCGCCCGCGCCGTGAGCAACTGCCTCGTTAGCCGAAGAGGCCGCGCGTTCGATTTGCGCGGCATACGCGTCCAGCAGACCCGACAGCCGCTCGTCCAGAATCCGTCGTGTTTCGCCGCCGTGGGCGGCCGCGCGCCGCTCGAACGCATCGATGAAATGGAAGCGCACAGGGTCCAGGCGATCCGCGCCGCGCTCGCGCCACGCGTCGAGCGTCGCACGGGCTCCGCTTGCCGGATCGCTGTCGCCGCCGTTAATCACGTGGCTTCACCGTTGCAGTCGACGGCCTCGGCACCGGCGCGATTTCCACACGACGGTTTTTGGCGCGTCCCTGTTCGTCCGTATTCGAGCTCACTGGTTGCCCGGAGCCGAACGCCGCCGCGAACAACGACGACGCGGGCACGCCGTCGTCGATCAGCGCGCGCGTCACCGTCAGCGCGCGCTGCGCCGACAGTTCCCAATTGTCGGCGAAACGGCGATTGCCTTCGCGCAACCGCTGGTCGTCGGTAAAGCCGCTCACCATCAGGATTTCGTCATTGGCGCCGAGATACGCGGACAGCGGCCCGGCCAGACTCTTCAGCAGATCCCGGCCTTGCGGCTGCAACTGATCCGAGTTCAGCGCAAACAGCACATTGCCGCTGATGCCGATGCGCCCATTCACCAGCGTCACGCGCCCCGCGGCGAGCGGCCCCGCGAGCGCCTGCTCGAGCGTCTTGCGGCGCTGCGTTTCCAGTTGACGCTGCTTGACCTCCTGCTCCAGCTTGCTCGAAAGCTCCAGTTGCACGCCGATCACGCCCACGAGGATGAGCACGAAGGCGCCCAGCAGCACCGACATCAGGTCGCCGAAAACCGGCCAGATCGGCGCGACCTGCTCCACGCCGCCGTCGATGTCCTCGCTCATGCCGCTTCAGCTCCCGCCGATGCGCGCCGGCCGGCGAGCCGCTGCAGGTCTTCGACGATCTGCTTCTGCGACATCACGCTCAGGTCGATGACTTCCCGCGCCTGCGCCACGTAGTACGCAAGCTGTTCGTCGCTGCGCGCAAGGGATTTGTCGAGCGCGCTTTCGATACGTTGCAGGTGCGTCACCAGCTTGTCGTTCGACTCGCCGAACACTTGCACGGCGGTGCCGAACGCTTCGCCGAGACTTGCCACTTCGACGGCGCTGCCGGTGACTTGCGCGGCAACGGAGCCCAGCTTGCCGGTTTCGAGTTCGATCTTGTCGGTGAAGCGCGTGCCCACGCGCTCCAGCAAATCCGCCGACGTGGCGACGAGCGCGTCGACCGCCGTGCGCTGCTCGGTGGACGCGTGATTGACGGCGTCGAGCAGGGTTTCCAGCGTTTCCAGCAAGCGAGCGCGCTCCTGCAGCATCGCGGTGTCGCGGACCATGCTGTCGGAGAGCTTCTGGCGCAGTTCGGCGACGACTTCGGCTGCGGCCTTCGGCGCTTCCGAGGCGGCTTGCACGAGTTGGCCGATCTCGGCGATCGTGTTGCTGGCGTGGGCCTGCGTCTGGGCCGAGATGTCGCGCGCGGTTTGCGCCAGCGTCTCGCAGATTTCCTGCTGACGGCTCGCGGTGCGTGCGCCCGCTTGTTCCCACTCCTGGCTCAGCGTCGTGGCCATCGCGCCGAGCGCTTCGGTCCAGGCTGCCAGACGTTGCTGATCCCGCGAGGCCAATTCGGCCTGGAGGTTCGCAGCAGCCTTCGGCGCTTCCGCCGCGGCCTGCACGAGCCGGTCGATTTCAGCAATCGTGTTGCTGGCGTGGGCTTGCGTTTGAGCCGATACGTCGCGAGCGGTTTGCGCCAGCGTCTCGCAGATTTCCTGCTGACGGCTCGCAGTGCGCGCGCCCGACTGCTCCCATTCCTTGCTCAAGGTCGCCGCCATCGCGCCGAGCGTCTCGGTCCAGGCTGCCAACCGTTGCTGATCCCGCGAGGCCAATTCGGCCTGAAGGTTCGCAGCAGCCTTCGGCGCTTCCGCCGCGGCCTCGACCAGCCGGTCGATTTCGGCAATCGTCTTGCTGGCGTGCGCCTGCGTTTGAGCCGAAATATCACGCGCCGTTTGCGCCAGCGTCTCGCAGATTTCCTGCTGACGGGTCGCAGTGCGCGCGCCCGACTGCTCCCATTCCTTGCTCAAGGTCGCGGCCATCGCGCCGAGCGTCTCGGTCCACACCGCGAGCCGCTGTTCATCCTTCGAAGCCAGCTCGGTCTGCAAGTCCGCGTGCGATTGCCCCACGCCACGCAGCAGGGACGCCGCGTGCTGCTCGAAAGTCGCAGCGGCCGCCGCCAATGCCTGCTGGTTGCTCGCCGCAAGCTTCTCGCCGGCGCTCTCCTGACGCGACAGCGCCTCGTTCCACGCCTGCGAGACATTTCCCGCCGTGCTTTCCAGCCGCGCGGACACGCCATCCAGCAGACCGGCCGAGCGTTGCTCGAAAGTGTCGGTGAAGCGATCCAGCGAGGCGCGCAGATGCTGCGCCAGTTCCTCGCTCGAACGTTGATGTCCCGCCAATGCCTTGTTCCAGATATCCGCGACGGTCATCGTGCTCGTCTCGAAGCCGTTCGTCAGGCCGTCCAGTTGCCGCTGCACAGCGTGCGTGACGGTGTCGTGCAAGGCCGTCGTCTCGCGCGCGAGGCCGGCCATCGTGGCTTCCATGACCGGCTGCAGCGCCGCGCCGGCGGCGCGCGTGCTGTCCGCCACGCTCTCCTTCAACGACTGTTCGACCGAACTGGCGAGGCGCGTATAAGCGGCCTCGGCCCTGCCGTGGAAGGCCTCCTGGCTGGCGATCTGCCGCTCATTCAACGCGAGGCTTTGTTGCTCGATGGCCGACATCATCGTCTGCAGCCGGTCGACCAGCGTGGGCATCACTTCAGTCTGACGCTGCAAAAGCCTGAACGCCTCTTCGCGCTGATGACTCTGCGAGTAGATGCGCAGCGTCGTCGCGATCTTCACGTCAAGCATCTGCGCTGCCTGCAGGCGCTCGCGACGGCACAACGCGGACAGCAGCCCCAGCATCGCGGAGGTGGCCACGCCCGCAATCGAGGTGCCGAACGCAAAGCCCAAGCCCTTGACCGGCGCGGCGAGCGAAGCGCGGATCGCTTGCAGGTCGGTCGCGCTTTCCAGCGCCATGCCGGTGCCGCGCAAGGTCACCACCATGCCGAGCAGCGTGCCGAGCATGCCGAGCAGCACCAGCAAGCCGACCAGGTAAGGCGTCAGCGCCGGACCCGGCAACGCCACCCGCTCGCCCTCGATACGCAGGCGCGCCGCGTTGCGCAAGCTCGGATGCACCGGCTCGAGCCATGCGCCGAGATTCGGCGGCGGCCCGGACAGCCCGGCGACCGCGTGCGCGAGCGTGGCGGTGGCCTGGTTGTAGCGGTGCAATTCGAGCGCGCCCGCCAGGTAGCACACGCCAATCAGTAAGGTGACGGCCAGCGCCAGCGGGTTCGAACCGAGGTAGCCGGCGGCGATCCAGCACACCGCGGCCAGACCGGCCAAAAACACAACGAGATCAATACGATATCTGGACATAGTGTCCCAGTTAGCTGGCGCGAAGGGCGGCGAGCAACCCTTCGACCGGTTGTAAACGAACATCCAGTTCGGCAAGCAACACGCTTTGCATGTCCTTGCGGAACACATTCAGCCATGCGCCGGGCGTGGGCGCCGCTGGGTTGCTTGCGGCGCTGCTTGCCGCATTGCTTCTGGCGTCGTCCGCGGATTCGGCGGATTCGGCGGACTCGCCGGCCTCGGCGGCGGCCAGCGTCGCCTGCTCGGCCGCGCGCAAGCGCTCGAAGTGCCCGGCCAGCAGCACGGGCACGGCAGCCAGCAGATTGCGCTCGCGCTCGCTCAGCGCGCGCTCCATCACCGCATCCACCACGGCAAGCCGCGCCATGGCGGGCGTTCTGGCGGCCAGCATGCCCCGCAGGCGGCCGCGCAGATTGCCGATCGCCATTTCCATCGACTGCTGGATGGAGAGGTAGCGTTGACGGAAAACCGCGTAATCGGCCACCGGCTCCGCGGGCGTATTCTGCGACGCCGCCTGTGCGGACGCATGCGCGGGACCACGCCGCCTGTCGGCTGCGAACACGCTATCGCCCGTGATGTTCTTCGCGAGCGAACTGCGCGCGCGCACGTACTCCGACTCTTCGGCGCTGCCGAAGCTTCGCGCGCCGGCGGCGACGGCCGGCGGATTGCCGCTTAGTGCCGAGGACAGCGCAATGGCGTCGGTCCAGCCGAGCCATTGGCTGAGCCGGTCCGAGAGCGATTGCCTGGATTCGGGGACATCGACATCCGCGAGGCGTGCCAGTAAGCGAATGAGCGCCGGGCCGCTGAGGGCGGTGCGCTGGGGGGCTTGCAACATACCACCGGAGACAAAAAAGTCGCCAGTTTACACGCTGTCGGCGCCCGGGCGGCCGCAAGTCGATCCGCGGAACGCGCGCGAGGCGCATTTTACTTGAGCGGAGCCGTGCTCGGCGGGGCGTTCCGGCTTGATGATTCGCCTGCTGCTTTGGCCTTCTTGGGCCTACTGCTTCGACCTTCCGCTCCGGCTCGCCGCTCCGCCCGATTGCGCGCTCACTGAAGCGACACGCCCTCGCTCATCAGAAGGTTTTCGCGCATCCACTGCTCCATGCTGCAAACCGCCATGCCGCGCTGCGCGTTGAACGTGCGATCCATGTCCCATGCCACGCCCTCACCTTCCGCAAACACCACGCGGTACTTCCTGATCGAGCTGTCGGGCTCCTCGGCCAGTTCGCTTTGCAATTGCGGCACGCTCCATTCGACGCGGCGAACCTTGCGCCCGAGCATCGCGTCGACGGCATCCGCCACTTGACGATATGTCACCGTATCTCCGGCGACGAACACGACCTCGTTCGCGATGCGCGGCTCGGCGAACATGATCTCCACGGTCAATCTGCCGATGTCGTCGGCCGTGGTGACCGTCACCGCGTTGTCCCAACTGCCGAGCGCGTGCACCGTGTTCTGCTCCAGATCCACCACGCCGAAGGACGGCTCGAACAGAAAACTCGTGAACATGCCGGTCGACACGATCACCCATTCGGTGCGGCCTTGCGCGCGCAGCAGGTCGCGCACGTCGAGTTGCTCATCGAACAGGTCCTGCGCACTGCCCCGGCCGATCACGTCGTAGTCCACGCCGAACTGCCACGGGAAATAACGCGCGACATCAGCCGCGAGCACGGCACGGGCAATCTTCAACTGCACGCCTTTGCCGCCGACAAACCCGGTGCAGGACACGACCGTGTCGAAGCGCCGAAACAGCGCCGCAAGCGAGGCTTCAGACTGCGCGGCCAGATCGCCCGGCACGAGTTCGATGGCGAGCGCGCGCAATTCGGCGATTTCCTTCTGCCTGGCGGCATCGCTCGATTGCAGGGTGGACGGTCGCAGGAGAACCGCGAGCGAGACGCCCGGCGTCGACGCGGCGCGCCGCGCGAGACTGCGCAATACAGCCATGCCGAGTTCACCGGCGCCGAGCACGAGAATGGATTGAGTGTGCGACATGTGTGAGACCTTTTCGAAGTTCGGGAATGGATCGAGTGGCGTTCGCTCGTGCGATCCGCCGTCACCGGTAGCACGCCGGTGCGTTGCAGCTTCACGCAGAAGTCAGCCGGACGAATTGGAGTCTAGGTGCGCAAGCCGCCGCCATTGTTCGCCCTCACGGAATTGAGAAAGCGCCCGCCTCGAACCAGCCGGCTCAAGTCGGATAAGTGAACGACTCCATGTAAGATGAACGCCCGCTGCAACGCGCCTGTCGACGGCGCTGTGCGAACCTGGACAGGTGCCCCGCTCATGGACAAACTTCAAGCGATGACGACTTTCATGCGCATCGTCGAGGCTCAGAGTTTCAGCAAGGCCGCGGAGACGCTTTCGCTGCCTCGTTCGTCGGTGACCACGATGATCAAGAATCTGGAGCACGAGCTGGGCGCCGCCCTGCTCCGGCGCAGTACCCGCACGCTCAGCCTGACCGATGCGGGCGAGCGGTACTACACGTCCTGCCGGGCGATTCTCGCGGAGATCGCGCGCGTGGAAAGCGAGTTGTCCGCCGATGCGGCGACCCCGCGTGGACGTGTCCGCGCGGACATGCCGGGCGTGATCGGGCGCGCGATGGTGTTGCCGCGGCTGCGCGAATTCGAGCAGCGCTTTCCCGGCATCGAACTCGTGCTCGGTCTGAGCGACCGGCCCGCGGACCTGATCTACGACGGCATCGATTGCGTGATCCGCACCGGCGCACTGGCGGATTCGAGCCTGATTGCGCGGCGGCTCGGAGAACTGAGCTGGATCACGTGCGCATCGCCGCGATATTTGAAAGAATATGGCGAGCCCGACAGCGTGAGCGCGCTCAACGATCACCGTGCGATCAATTACATCTCGAACTCGACAGGGAGGCCGCTCGACTGGCGCTTCCACGTACGAGGCGAAGATCTCGCGATGACCATGCCGAGCCGCTTCTCGGTCAACGAGACAGAGGCCTATCTGCAATGCGGCCTGGAAGGATTGGGGCTGATCCAGCTCTCGGAGTTCGTCGCGCTGCCGTATCTGAAATCAGGACGTCTGAAAGAAGTACTCGCCAGTGCGCGATCGTCGGCTGTGCCTGTTTCGATCGTCTATCCGCACGGCCGAAACGCAAGCGGCGCGACCCGAACGTTCGTCGACTGGATCGCGGAACTCTTCGAACAAAGCGACTTCAAGCGAGGCCTATAAGCAGAATGAAATTCGATACTGTTGTGCTCGGGGCAGGCATTGTCGGCGTATGCGTCGCCGTGCATTTGCAGAAACGCGGCCGCCAGGTCGCGCTGGTCGATCGCAAGCTGCCCGGCAACGAGACCTCGTTCGGCAATGCCGGACTGATTCAGCGTGAAGGCGTCTATCCCTACGCGTTTCCTCGGGGACTCGACACGTTGCTGCGCTATGCGCGCAACCAGTCGGCGGACGTTCGCTATCATGCCGACGCCATCCTCAAGACAGCGCCGTTTCTGTGGCAGTACTGGCGCAACTCACATCCGGCGCGGCACGCCGCCATTGCGAAGTCGTACGCGACACTGATCGAGCATTGCGTGAGCGAACACCGGGCGCTCGCCGCCGATGCCGGCGCAAGCGCGCTTTTACGCCCGATCGGCTGGATGAAAGTGTTTCGCACCGCAGCGGCTCGCGACGCGGAATTGCGGCTCGCCGAACAGTGGCATCGCGAATACGAGGTCGAGTTCGAAGCGCTCGACGCCGCCCGTCTGCAACAGATGGAGCCCGATCTCGACAAGACGCTACTGGGCGGCCTGCGTTATCCGGCATCCGATTCCGTGAGCGACCCGAACGCGCTCGTCACCGCTTACGCCAGATACTTCGAAGCGCTCGGCGGACAGTTTTTTATCGGCGATGCGGACACGCTTCGCGATGCCTGGCAGGTCGATACGGAAGCGGGAACGATCTCGGCTTTATCCGCGGTCGTGGCGTTGGGGCCGTGGTCGGATCGCGCGAGTACGCGCTTGGGTTACCGCTTGCCCCTCGCTGTCAAACGCGGATATCACATGCACTACGAGCCGCAGGGGACAGCACGTCTGAATCATCCGGTGCTCGACGCGGAAGGCGGCTATGTGCTGGCGCCGATGGCGCGCGGCATCCGCTTGACCACCGGTGCGGAAATCGCGAACCTCGATGCGCCCAAGACGCCGGCGCAACTTGCGGCAGTCGAGCCGGTTGCCCGCACGCTGTTTCCCTTGGGCAAGCGTCTCGACGAAGAACCCTGGATGGGCCGACGTCCTTGTACATCGGACATGATGCCGATCATCGGCCCCGCGAAAAAAACACGCGGGCTTGTGGTTCGCGTTCGGCCATGCACATCACGGGCTGACCTTGGGTCCGATAACCGGACGTCTGATCGCCGAGATGATGACCGGCGAGGAAACCGTGGTGGACCCGCGGCCGTTCAGCGTGGAACGGTTCTAACGGCGCGGGTCGCGCTCCGAGCCACAATAAAAAAACGCCGCGGACAAACAAGCTCCGCGGCGTTCCTTTATCTCGGCATCGATTGCTTAGGCCGCGGCTACCACTCTACGCGGCGACAGAACCGACACGGCGAAGCTCACGACGATATTGACCGCCAGCGCGATCAGGCCGATATACACCGGATAGACCGCATCGCCGAGATGCAGGGCGAACACCGGCTTGAGGCCTTGCGAAATCGCCAGCCCGGTTCCGAGCACGATCCCGGCCAGCCAGCCGAGGAACAGACCCGGCGTGTTCAAACGACGCGTGTACAACGAGAACACGATCGCCGGGAAGATCTGCAGAATCCACACGCCGCCCAGCAGTTGCAGGTCGATCGCGTATTGCGTCGGCAAAAACACGATGAACAGCAGCGCACCGAACTTCACGACGAGGGAGACGATCTTCGCCGTGGAAGCCTCGCCTTCAGGCGAGATATTCGGCGAAACGAGCGGACGCCACAGATTGCGCGTGAACAGATTGGCCGCGCCGATCGACATGATCGCCGCCGGCACCAGCGCGCTGATCGCAATCGCCGCCGCCGCGAAGCCGACGAACCACGACGGGAACAGCGTGTTGAACAACGCCGGCACCATGTCCGAAGCCGACTTCACATGCACGCCGGCCGCAATCGCCATATAGCCGAGCAACGCGATCAGACCCAGCAGCAGCGTGTACGCCGGCAGGAAGATCGCATTCTTGCGCACCGTATTCGCCGACGAGGACGACAGCACCGCCGTCATCGTATGCGGATACATGAACGCCGCCAGCGCCGAGCCCAAAGCCAGCGACGCATACGCGGTGAATTGCGTCGGCTTCAGAATGATGCCGGTCGCGCCGCCCTTGGCCTTGAAATACGTATCGGCCGCGTCGAACACATGCGCGTAGCCGCCGAGCTTGGCCGGAATCAGCCACACCGCCGCGATCACGACGATGTAGATCATGATGTCCTTGACGAACGCGATCATCGCCGGCGCGCGCAGGCCGCTCGCATACGTGTACAGCGCGAGAATCACGAAGGCGACGATCAGCGGCATTTCGCCGGTCACGCCGAGCCCCTTGATCACGACCTGCATGCCCACCAGCTGCAGCGCGATATACGGCATGGTCGCGACAATGCCGGTGATCGCGACGGCTGCCGGGAACCACTTGCCGCCGTATTCGCCCTGCACGTAGTCCGCTGCCGTGATGTGGTTTTTCGCCTGAGCGACCTTCCACAGTTTCGGCATCACCGCGAACACGAACGGATAGACGATGATCGTGTACGGCAACGCAAAGAAGCCATACGCACCCACCGAATAGACCAGCGCGGGCACTGCGATCACCGTATAAGCGGTATAGAAGTCGCCGCCCACGAGGAACCACGAAATGACCGTGCCGAACTGGCGGCCGCCGAGACCCCACTCGTGCAATTGCGTCAGGTCACCCCGTTTCCAGCGCGCGGCAAAGAAGCCGATCACGGTAACGAGAACAAAGAATGCGATAAAGACGGTCATCGCAACCGGATTCACAGGATTCGTATCGCTCATTTGACACCTCGGTACACGACGTAAATCAGTAGCGAGGTCAACGGCACCCACAAGAACTGATACCAGTAGAAGAACGGAAAGCCGGCGAACGACGGACGCGTGTCGTTATAGAACGGCAGCCACAGCAATGCGATGTACGGGATCAGCAGGATCAGCCATAGCCATGAACGGCCGGCAGGGTGGGAGGTCTCCACAATCATCTCCTAAGTCTATTATCGACACCGCGCGCCAGGGCTTGTGGCCCGGCACGCGGAAACCGGTTTCGTGATATTAGTCGGCGAAACCGGAATGCGCTCCTCGCGCCGCGCAAACGCCCTCAAGGCGCACTACGCCGCGGGGATGTAGTATTCGCCTTCGTGAGCGTCCTCACAAGCGCGCAACTACGTAAGCCGGCTACGTAATACTACGTAGCCGGTCGGCCGTCTTTTCAACGATGAAACTCAAAGCCAAGATTGTCCTGCTGGCGATCGTGCCCTTTCTGGCCGCCATCGCGAGCATCGAAATCGGTGTGCGCCAGGAAGCCACGGCGCTCGCCGAGACGCAGCACGCGACCACGCAGGCCGCGTACATGGCCAGCAAGGAGATCGAGCTCAAGCATTACGTCGAACTCGCCACCACCGCGATCGCGCCGCTCTATAACGCTGGCCAGGACAATGCGCGCGACGACTCGATGCTGCGCATGCGCGCGCTCGATGTGCTGGAAAAAATGGACTTCGGCAAGGACGGCTATTTCTTCGTCTACGACATGCACGGCCGTTCGTTGATGCATCCGCGCGAGCCCGACCTCGTGGGGCGCGACCTGTGGGAAATGCGCGACCGCGAAGGCACGCTGACGATCCAGCAACTGCTCGCCGCGGCCTCGCGCGGCGGCGGCTATGTGCGCTACCTGTGGCATCGTCCGTCGACGGGCAAGGTGGCCTCGAAACTCGGCTACGTGGTGCCGCTGGAGCGCTGGGGCTGGATGATCGGCACCGGCATCTATCTCGACGACGTGGACAGCACGCTCGCGCATATCGACGAGGGCGCGGCCGCCAACATCGATCGTACGATGAAATGGATCGACGCGATCGCCGTGGCCGGACTCGCCGTGATCGCGCTATGCGCGCTCGTGCTCAACGTCACCGAATATCGCAGCGCGGACGCCAAGCTGAAGCGACTTGCGCAGCAGGTGGTGGAGTCGCAGGAAAACGAACGGGCGCGCCTGTCGCGTGAATTGCACGACGGCATCAGCCAGATGATGGTCTCCGTGAAGCTGCTGCTCGAATCCGCGCTGGCGCGCTTCGAGCGCAGCGAAGTGCGCGTGCCCGCGGCAGAGGCCGCGCTCACCACCAGCCTCACGCGGCTTGGCGACACCTTGCGCGAAGTACGGCGCATTTCCCATGCGCTGCGTCCGTCGATGCTGGACGATCTCGGTGTGGCGGCTGCGCTGGAGCAACTCTCGCGCGAACTCAGCGAGCAGTCGGGCATCGAGATCGGCTTCACGCAGATTGCCCACACGCACGCGGCGGCTTTGCCCGACGCGGTCAACACCGTGCTGTTCCGGATCGCCCAGGAAGCGCTGACGAATATTGTGCGCCACGCGCAGGCGTCGAGCGCGGCGCTCGCGCTGGAAGTATCGAACGACGCCGTCACGCTGAACATCGCGGACAACGGATGCGGCTTCGACGTGGCGCATGCGTTCGTCGGCCGGCGCTCGGGCGTGGGTCTGCGCAATATGCGCGAACGGCTCGAAGCGCTGGGCGGCACGCTGTCGCTCAGTTCACAGGCCGGCCACACTCTCGTCACCGCACGCGTGCCGCTGGGATCGACCGAGCCGACATTGCCGGCCTTGCAGGAAACCTGACCATGAACGACGCCTCACCCGCTATCGCCCGTCTGATTCTCGTCGACGATCATCCGCTCGTGCGCGACGGTTTGCGCGCACGGCTCGAAGCGGTGCGCAACCTCGAAGTGGTCGGCGAAGCGGGCAATGCGCAGGAAGCGCTCGCCCTCGCCGCGAGTGAGGAACCCCACCTAGTGCTGATGGATGTCGGCATGAACGGGATGAACGGCATCGCACTGGCCGGCATGTTTCATGAACGCTTCCCGGCGATTCGCGTGCTCATGCTGTCGATGCACGACAATCTCGAGTATGTGACCCAGGCGGTGCGCGCGGGCGCGAGCGGCTACGTGCTCAAAGATTCGCCCGCCACCGAAATCATCCAGGCGATCGGCGCGGTGCTCGAAGGCAAACAGTTTTTCAGCGCGGGACTGGGCGCGCGTCTGATTCAGGCTTCGGCAACGCAGTCGCCCGTCGAGCGGCTCACGCCGCGTGAACGCGACATTCTCGACGCGCTCGCGGAGGGCCTGTCCAGCAAGCAGATCGCTCAGCGCAACGATCTCTCCGTGCGTACGGTGGAAACGCATCGGCTGAATCTGAAACGCAAGCTCGATATTGAAGGTCAGGCCGAGTTGATCAAGTTCGCAGTCGAGAATCGTCGCACGAGCCGGTAAAAACCTGACTGACGCGAGTGCGCGATCGCAGCATAATTAGCACAGCATCCACTCGAACCACTGCCGTCGTTCCGTCTGATCTACTCAACGCCCGACACCTGGAGCTGATGAGGATGAAACGTTCGATCCCATTGCGGCTAGCGAGTCTGCTGATCTGTTTCGCCGCTACTCACGCGCATGCCGAACCGGCGCGCGTCAATCGCGGCCACGATCCGTTCTTTCAGATCTCCAAAGCGATCGGCGACTGTCCGGTGCCTTTGGGCCCGCTCGAAACCGAGCAGGAATGGCTCGACGACAGCCATTACCGGATCGAGCGCGGCAATAGTTGCTGGGTGGAAGGCCGCTGCCGTTTGTCGAACGCCTATCTGTACGACGTGGAAATCGCCGACGCCGTGCAGCGACGCCTCACCAACATCAACTTCGCCACGCACTGGCGCGAACAGTCGACGCTCTGGCTGACGCTGCAACGCCGCTTCATCTACGTCGAAGGTTGCGTCGCGCCAGGTTTCGACAAGCAGGCCTTCCTCACCGAACTCGCGAAAACGGCGGACGTCGAGCGTGTGATCGACGACACGACCACCAATCCGCATGCCGCACAACTCCCCTACAAAACGCTTGCGAATCCGGACAAGCCGGTACTCGATCCAGGCAACTAGCCGTACACGCCGACGAGCGAAAGCAGCGCGCGCGTGATATCCGGTATCACGCTGCAACGCCTATATCGGCGATCGAACATAGCAACGCAGAAATCGAACTTTGGGTGTTTCGACGTCATTGCTACCATCGGCGACCCGACATATCCGGTCACGACAACAATGACGACACAACGATCGCAGCGCCCTTCTCTTCGCCTTGGCATGATCGGCGCCGCCGTTGCCAGCCTCGTCGCACTCGCGTCGTGCGGCGACGACAATCTGCCCGGCCCGACGCCCTCACCCGTAGCCGCGCAGAAACGCCCGAACATTCTGTACATCATGGCCGACGACCTCGGCTATTCCGACATCCACGCGTTCGGCGGCGAGATCAACACGCCCAACCTCGACGCGCTCGTGCAATCGGGCCGCATCCTGACAAATCACCACACGGGCACCGTCTGCGCGATCACGCGTTCCATGCTGATTTCCGGCACCGACCACCATCTGGTCGGCGAGGGCACCATGGGTGTGCCGACCGATGAGCGCAAAGGCCTGCCGGGCTACGAGGGTTATCTGAACGACCGCGCGCTCTCCGTTGCGCAGCTGCTGAAGGACGGCGGTTATCACACGTATATGGCCGGCAAATGGCATATCGGCTCGGGCATTGTCGGCAGCACGACGGGCGGTGGGCAGACGCCCGACCAATGGGGCTTCGAACACAGCTATGCATTGCTCGGCGGCGCCGCGACCAATCACTTCGCGCACGAACCGGCGAACTCGCAGAACTACACCGAAGACGGCAAATACGTGCAGCCCGGTCAGCCGGGACAACCGGGCGGCGCGGGCGGCAGCCCCGCGGTGTTCTATTCGACCGACTTCTACACGCAGCGCCTGATCTCGTACATCGACTCGAACAAGGGCGACGGCAAGCCGTTCTTCGCCTATGCGGCCTACACGTCGCCGCATTGGCCGCTGCAAGTACCCGAGCCTTATCTGCATAACTACGCCGGCAAATACGACGCCGGTTACGACGCGATCCGCAACGCGCGCATTGCGCGGCAAAAGGCGCTCGGCATCATCCCGAACGACTTCGTGCCGTACGGCGGCGCGTCGGAAACGCTCGCCGCGGCCGCGGCCACCGCGAACAACGGCACGGTGAACGCGAAGTACGTGAGCGCCGTGCATAGCGCGGCGCAAGGCTATACCGACTATGGTCCGGGCACGGTGAACAAGACGTGGGCGAGCCTCTCGCCCGCCGAGAAGAAGGCCCAGGCGCGCTACATGGAAATCTACGCGGGCATGGTCGAAAACCTCGACCACAACATCGGCCTGCTGATCCAGCATCTGAAGGATATCGGCGAGTACGACAACACGTTCATCATGTTCCAGTCGGATAACGGCGCGGAAGGCTGGCCGATCGACTCCGGCGCCGACCCGACCGCGACCGATACCGCCAACGCCGCCGACCCGGTTTATTCGGCACTCGGCACCGACAACGGCAAGCAGAACGCGCAACGTCTGCAGTACGGCTTGCGCTGGGCCGAAGTGAGCGCCACGCCGTTCCGTCTGACCAAGGGCTACTCGGGCGAAGGTGGCGTATCCACGCCGTTGATCGTGCATCTGCCAGGTCAGACCACGCAGAAGCCGACGCTGCGTGACTTCACGCACGTGACCGACAACACCGCAACGTTCCTCGCCGTCGCGCAGATTCCTCCGCCCACGCAGGCCGCGCCGGCGCTCATCAATACGCTGACCGGCGTCGATCAGAACAAGGGCAAGGTGGTCTATAACAATCGCTACGTGTATCCGGTGACCGGACAGTCGCTGTTGCCATTGCTGAACGATCAGGCCACGAGCGCCGTGCACACCGCATCGTTCGGCGACGAAGCCTACGGCCGCGGCTATCTGCGCAGCGCCGACGGCCGCTGGAAAGCGCTGTGGACGGAACCGCCGCTCGGTCCCGTGGACGGTCATTGGCAACTGTTCGACATGAGCGCCGACCGTGGCGAAACGCAGGACGTCTCGACGCAGAATCCCTCGGTGATCGACGGTCTCGTGCAGCAGTGGAACAGCTATATGAGCAGCGTCGGCGGCGTCGAACCGTTGCGTCCGCGCGGTTACTACTGAGCACGCAATGACCGTCAGATTCAAGCTCAAAAGCAACGCGGCGCTGTACGGCGTCTACGCGGCGATCGCCACGGTCGCCTTCGCCGCTGCATTTACCGCCGCGACGGCCGCTTCGGCGGTCTTTAGCGGCGGCAAACAAGGGGCGTTCGACGAACTCAATGCATCGCGTCCGTTGGCCGCGCTCGGCTCCGAGCGGCAATGCGAGCGTTACGCCGGCCTGCCTTCGCGCTGGCGCGACGATCCGAAAGCCGGCATGGTGCATCTGCATGGCGGTGATTTCGTGTTCGGCAGCAAGCTCGGTTATGAAGACGAGCGTCCGGCCGGCGACGGCAAGACGCTCGTCGCGGGCTTCTGGATCGATCAGACCGATGTGACGAATGCGCAGTTCGCGGCATTCGTGAAGGCCACGGGCTACGTCAGCGATTCGGAGCGCCAAGGCGGCGCCGTGGTATTTCATACGCCGACACGCGACGAGATGAATACACGCGATCTCGCGTGGTGGACGTGGGTGAAAGGCGCCGCGTGGAATCATCCCACCGGACCCGGCAGCACGCTCGAAGGCCGCATGAACCAGCCGGTGACGATGGTCACGCAGGCCGATGCGCTCGCCTACGCGCGCTGGCTGGGCCGCGATCTGCCCACCGAAGCCGAATGGGAATACGCGGGCAAGGCGGGCCGCGAAGGCGCGGAGCTCGACACTGCGCCGCGCGATGATCACGGCAAACCGGGCGCGAATTACTGGCAAGGTGTGTTTCCCGTGCTCAACACGAATGAGGACGGTCACGTCGGCCTCGCGCCCGTCGGCTGCTATGCCGCCAACGATTTCAAGCTCTACGACATGATCGGCAATGCGTGGGAATGGACCAAGGATGCTTATAGCGGTCCGCACCAGTCCCACACCAATGGCGATACCGCGGCGGTCGCGCCGCTCAGCCGCAAACACGACACGCCGATGGTCATCAAAGGCGGCTCGTTCCTATGCTCGCGCGACTATTGCGTGCGCTATCGGGCGGCATCGCGCGAACAGCAGGAAGCGGATTTGCCGGCGTCGCATATTGGTTTTCGCACGGTGTTGAGGGACGCGTCATGAAGTCACGGTTATTCGCAACGGCCGTGCTGCTGGTCGCCGCTTCGATGGTTCAGCACGTGCAAGCTGCCGCGTCGCAAGTCATCAAGGTAGGTGTGAGTGCGGGCGCGCATGCCGAGATCATGGACGAGGTGCGCCGCGTCGCCGCCAGTCGCGGACTCACGCTCGACGTGGTCGTATTTGATCAGCCCGAGCGTATCGACGCCGCGCTTGCCGCGAAGCAGATCGACGCGGCGAGTTTCGAAGACGAGCCACGCTTCGACGCACAGCGCAAACAGCACGGCTTTGCGCTCGCGAGCGTCGCCACCACGGTGACGTTTCCCATCGCCTTGTACTCGCGCAAACTGACGAACCTTGGCCAACTGCAACGCGGCGCGACGATCGCCATTCCGGACGACCGGGAAGGCACGGCGCGTGCCTTGATCCTGCTGCAGAACTTCACGCTGCTGACGTTCAAGGACACGGCTGGCCTGCACGCGACGCTCGCCGACATCACGAGCAACCGGCTGAATCTGCGGATCCGCCAGGTGCCGCGCGCACGTCTATTCGACACATTGAACAGCGTGGCCTTCGCCGTGATCGATAGCGACGACGCGGCGCGCGCGGGTCTTTACCCGGCGCGCGACAGCCTCGGTCTCGAAGATGCCCGCTCGCCTTACGCCAACGTGTTGACGGTGCGCGATTCCGACCGCGCTCGGCCTTGGGTTGCGCAACTGGTGGCGGCTTACCATTCGAACGACGTCGCGCGTTTCATTCTGACGCGCTATCAGGACTCGGTGCGCCGGCCGTGGTGAACGCTTTCTCGTTCGCGTGCACGGCGTGCGGCAAGTGCTGCAATAGTCCGCCGGCCATGTCGTTACCCGAGCTGTTCCGGCATCGCGACCGGTTCATCGGCTGCCTTGCGATCGGCCGCGTACCGCGCAGGCGCATCGGTGAGCGGGTGCGCGTCGGCGGGCACGAAGCCGTGCTCGACGAGGCGGATATCGCCGCCTTCGAATCGATCGCGGACACGCTGCTCCATCACGCGGGCGACACCTTCAGCATCATGACGCAGGGCTACGATTACCCTTCTCTGGCGCGCTGTCCCGCGCTCGCCGATGATGGACGCTGTGCGATCCATCTGAACGGCAAGCCGGTCACGTGTGAAGTCGTGCCGCTCGATCCGCTCGTGCCGGATACGCTGCAACATCTCGTACTGGCAGGCCGCAATCAGAGCGCCTCGTACCTGGGCGCCGACTGCATTCAGGAAGGTGAACGCGCGGACGCCGCACTAATGACAGCAGACGGCGAGATAAAGGACGCGAATGCGAGGGACGCGTTGGCGCGTCGCCGCCGCGCGCTCGAAAGAGAACGTGAGGTGTGGGGCCGTGCAGTATTCGAATCGCTGCGTAAAGATCTTTTCGACTCGCCCGCCGCGTTGGCGCGTATTCCGCCGCGCGGCTTTCTGACGATCTCGATCGTGCCGGCGCTGTTGGCCGTGGCCAGTACTTCCGCGCGCTGTCGCCAGTTGTGTCTCGACTATATCGACAGCCAACTCGCGTTGATCGACCGCAGTATTGAGCAAGCGCTTTTGCGCCGCCGCCTGGACGATCGTCCGGTAACTCAGGAATTGCGCGGATTCGCTCATGCGTATCAACGCGCACAAACGCTTCTTGGCACACCACTCCCTGCCATGGAAGTGGAAAGCGGCACTCCCTCTTCTCTATCACCTATCGAAGCCTATCTCTCTGGCGCAGATCGGTAATCAAAAGAATCGTCAGAGTTGCGTATCCAGCAGCGGCACGAACTTTTCGATCAGCTTTTCCGTAAAGGGCCGGTGCATCCATGCTTCGAGCGTGACCTGCTGCGACTTCTTTAGATCCTCCGCAAAAACGGCGGTTTGCTGCTTCGCGAAGTCGCGGTCGTAGATGTTCAGATTCGCTTCGTCGTTGAGCTTGAACGAACGATTATCGAAATTGGTCGAGCCGACCGAAACCAGGTATTCGTCCACCACCAGCAATTTGCAGTGAAACATGGTCGGCTGATACTCGTACATTTCCACGCCCGCTCT
Organism: Paraburkholderia sp. BL9I2N2; assembly: GCF_004339745.1. Taxonomy (GTDB): domain Bacteria; phylum Pseudomonadota; class Gammaproteobacteria; order Burkholderiales; family Burkholderiaceae; genus Paraburkholderia. The sequence goes on from NZ_SMGP01000002.1 coordinate 970,994, forward strand.
GAGCAGATCGCCCCAGCACGCGCGCGACGCTTCGCGCACGGTATGCGTGTCGATCCGTTTGCCGGGCATGATGATCTGCACTTTCACGCCGCGTTTCGCCGCCTCGACAATCGCGTTGATGGTCAGCTTGTCGGGAACGAAATAGGCACTCGCCAGATGAATGGAATGCGTCGCCGCCGTGATCGCCATCAGATACATTAACTGCATGTCGTCGCTGCCGCCCGAGGGCGAGCTGCTGAACATATGCGCGAGGCCGTCGCCCATTGACTCGACATCGGGAAAATAGCCGGGACCGTGCAGCACATTGCCGGTTGCCTTGACCCAGTTGTCCATGAATACGGCCTGCATATGGCCGACCACCGGACCCGCCACGCGGAAATGCGTATCGCGCCAATGCTTTTCATTCTGTGCGTGGCCGGTCCACTCCGGCGCAATACCCACACCACCTGTAAAGCCGATATGCCCGTCGATCACCAGCAGTTTGCGGTGCGTGCGATCGTTCATGCGGCCAAGGCCGGTCCAATGGGGCTTGTGATACTGAATCACTTCCGCGCCGGCATCGCGAAGCAGATCCAGATAGCGCTTGTCCATTTTCGACGAGCCGACCCAGTCGAGCAGCACATGCACCGCGATGCCTTCGCGCGCTTTATCCGCGAGTGCCTGCGCAATCTGCTCGCCAATCTCGCCGGACCAGTAGATGAAAGTTTCAAACGTGATCGTTTGCCGTGCGGAACGGATGCCTTCCAGCATCGAAGGAAAAATGTGGTCGCCGTTCAGCAGCATCTCGAAGCGATTGCCCGAGATGACGGGCGGCCCGAGCAGCAAACCCATCGAGCGAAGGAATTGCGGATCGTCGCTCGCATAAAGGCGTTCGATCTTGTGTTCGATCTTCTTCTCGCCGCTCGATAAATTGGCAATCACCAAGATGATGACGAGCGTGACGAAGGCGGTAATGGAAATCGTCAGCATGCGTGGCCTCGATGCTAATCGGCGGGACGCGTCGGATGCGCGTCCTGCGGTTTGACGAAGACTCCGGGCCTCAGCCCCGGCTGTTACGACGAACGCAGGACGCATTGCGCGTGCCCGTTGCAGGCCCGCACCTTGCTACTCGACCTCATTACCTGACCAGCGAGAACGCTTCCCGGATGGCTATTTCACCCGCGCCATAGACACCGACCACCGTATAGTCCGACGCTACGCATTCGAATGTGGACTGCTGAAACGTGATGAGAAAATGGCGCTGCGCGGGTCCCGTCGATGCGACCGCCGCAAGCTCGGCGGCAAGCGACGAATTCATGACTTCATGTACCGAGTAGCTAGTGAGACCCTGCGAGGCGAGTGGATGGATCTCGAGATCGCCGTCGCCGGGCGGACCCAGGCGATGAAATACCGTGTCCGGAAATAGCACGGCGCAAAATGGGTCGTCGTCGGGATCGAATGGTCCGAACCGTTCAAAGTCGGATTCCGCAATCGGATAAGAGAGAATGACCCGGCGGTCACTCGCGACGATGAAGGGTTCGCCGGCATCTTCTGCCGGATGAGGAACGGAGTCCAGCAGGACGACCTGGTCTTCCTGCTGGGTTGTTTCAAGCGTACTGGTCATCTACTTCACGACTCGGTTACGCTCATGCACCGGCTGACGCCGGCGCGGCTTGCGGTGTGGCCGCGACAGTCGCCGCGACGGCTTTTTTGGCTGCGGTCTTGCGCACAGGTGCTTTCCTGACTGCTTTAGTCGCGGCGCTCTTCTTCGCGGCCGGCTTTGCGGCGCCTTTCTTTGCCGCTACTTTCCTGGTGGCCGCCGTGGCTTTCTTTGCAACTGTCTTTTTGGCCGCGCCGGCTTTCTTTGCCACGACTTTTCGGGCTGCGGCTTTCTTGCTCACTACGCCGCTAGTTGCCGCCGACTTCACTTTGCCCGCCTTCTTTGCGGCTTTGTGACCAGCATCCGCCACGCTTGCCGAAGCGCTATCGATCAGGAATCTGGTGCGGTCCTTTACCGTGGCGAGCCATGCCGGCGCCGGGCCGCGGCCGCTCCAGGTCGCGCCGGTTTTCGGATTGATGTACTTGGGCGGTTGCGCGCCTTTCGGCTGACCTTTGCTGCCTTTCGCATGGGTGACAGCCGCCTTGGCCGCCGACTTCAGTTCGCTCGCGCCTTCGACCAGGAACTGTGTGCGGTCTTTCACGCCGGCAATCCAACCCGGCGCGCGGCCATGACCCGTCCAGGTCGCACCGGTTTTATGGTCGCGGTACTTTGCTATTGCCTTACCGGAGCTGCCGGCTTTCACCTTGCCATTGCCATTCAGGCCTCTCGCGGCGCGCCGGGCTTTTGCCTGGGCTTCGATATCCGCGGTAGTCAGGCCATGTTTGAGCATCAGGTCACGAATCTGGTCGACCGCGACTTGCGCTTTCCTGGCAATAAGGACGTCAGCTTGCGCCTGAAGCTTTTTAAGCTTTGCTTGGATTTGCTCTAACGTGGGCATTTGATTGCTCCTTATGTGGTAATCGATCGAACTATGCCACGAATGACGCGAGAAAGGCAGATCGGCGTGGCTATAAAAACACGAGTCGGAGTCGATCATGCATCCGGTGGAGTACGAACTTTTTGGGTTCTTTACTCCGTTGCCGCACTTTTTCTGTCTTTTCCTTTGCCACTCCCCCTTCTCTTCTATTGTCTTTCCAATTGTTGGGCCGGCGATCACATAGGCGTAAACACGACGGCCTGACGGTCGGCGATATACCGCACGCTGCGCATGAACCGGTACTGCTGGTCATCCGCGGTAATGCGGTTGAGGCCCATCCGGGTCAACGACAGCATCTCGTCAGCCTGACAGGCGGCCACCACACCATGCTCGGTCAATTCCTCCAATGCGCCGGACGGGTCGCCGACATAAACACTGCGCACATGCGTGCCGACTCGCATCAGGACCACGCTTTCGCCTTCGTCGAGCGCCAGTTCGAGATAGCCGGCAAGCGCTCGTAAGGACTCCGGCGTCGACGCCCGGGACTGATAGATCGCAGCATTCGATGGTGTCATTTTCGTTTCCCCGTCACACGCATCAAGAAAGGCAGCCGCTGTGCATCGCGGCATTAGTCGCTTCTACTATAGGCAAGCATTCGAAGATTCAAAGGACGGCAGTACATTTTTTATTGCTTTCGTACGTTTGCGCCGGTCATTTTTTATAAAAACACTTTTTGCCTGCCAGGAAATCCAGGTTTCCCGAGATGCAATGCGCTAGCCCGAACCTCCGTAACCCCGCGTTACCAATCTCGCAGCGCTGTTTCACCTGTGTCCGGACCACCCTCCTACACTCCGAACCGTAACTCGACGCAAAGCTCTGGAAAGCTCGCAAGGGCGAACCTGAGGCAATCGGAAGCATCGCACTTCGATATGCAAGGAGAAGGCAAATGAACAAGAAGATCATCGGCGCGGCATTGGGTCTGGCAGTACTGGCGGCATCGTCGGCGGCCTCGGCGCACGTGGATGTGGCCGTCGGAGTCGGCATTCCAGTCGGCGTGGTTGCAGCGCCGCCGCCTGTTTATGTCGCGCGCGGTCCGGCGGTGGTCCCGGTTGCCTATGGCGGTTACGGCGACTGGCGCGCACGCGAGTGGCGCGAGCGCCGTGAATGGCGGGAACGCGAATGGCGCCGTGAGCATTGGCGCGAACACGAGTGGCGTGAACGGCACTGGGGCGGCTATTGAAATGACGCCGAATAGCGCCACGTTAGAACACCTCAATTGAACGGGTACTTTTCAGATGAAAGCGGGTTACATCAAAACCGCCCTCGCGGCGGTCGCACTCACTTCAGCAGCGGTCGGCACGGCAAACGCGGCCGGCTGCATGAAGGGAGCGGTCGTAGGCGGAGTGGCGGGTCACTATGCCGGACACCACGCGGTGGTCGGCGCGGTCGGCGGCTGTCTGGTGGGGCGGCATATGGCCAAAAAACATGCGGAAGAACAGGCCGCGCAACGTCAGCAAGCCAGAGTGGAATAACCGGGGTTCGGGGCGCTGGCGCCCCGTTCAGGCGATTCGCAATCCGTGCGTCGGCAGAATCTCCTGCGTGGTCACGAAGCGGTGCTGCTTGACCGCGTCGTGAAATAGCCGGTAATCGCTTTTCTCAAAGGCGTCCGTCCATACCGGCTTGTCTCCAGTGTCGTCGTCGAACTTCAAACCGGTGGCCAGGAACTTCCAGGAGCCGGGACCTTTAGGCACGTATTCCGGAATCGACTCTTTCAAACCCGGAATACCGCCGGCCTTCACGACGCGGCAAATGTGCCGCAAGCGATCGTTGTCGTCCTCGAGCCGGTTCGTATTGAGCAGGTTCGTGAGCACGTCTCTCACATCGTCCGGCATGCCGGGCAGGTTCTCGAAATCTTGCCGCCCCGCCAGATAGGCGCGCACCGCGCGGCATGCCATCTCGGCCGCTTGCACGAATTCCGGCAGATTGTGTCGTTGGACGAACTCGTTTCTACCGTCGATGTAATGCCATTTTGCCCACGGCTGGTCAGGATAGTGCAAGGCAGCGCCATGACCGACCGGCAACGCAACGGTCAGCACGTCCTCTTCGATGTGCTCGATCAGGTGCTCGCTGGCGAGCCTGAGTTTGGCGAACCAGCCTTTGCGCGTACAGTCCTGAGCCTCCAGCAGATGAACCCGATTCCACGGACTTTCGATGCCGGCGAAGCCCTGGTGCGCCCATGTATCGACATAGGTGTGAAGCGTCACGCCCAGCCGATGCAATCCCGTCTCGGTGTCCCGGCGCAGGATCGCGCGCCGCACCACCTCGCGCGCGACCGCGCTATCCGGGCGGCACACGGCCTTTTCGTGCAACGTCGAACCAACGGCGGCCGGCAGAAAATGAAAGGGCGTCCACACCAGCCGGTTTTTGTCGTCCTCCGTGGTGGCGTAGTCGAATAGCTTGTGCGCGGTGGCAAAGCGTTCGAACGTCTCGCCGCCCTTGAAGCGCAAGATGCCCGCGGTCGTCGCATCGTCCACGTATTGGCAGGCATGCGCCACGGTGATCGCGTCGCCGGCCGGCATGCCGGCCACGCGGGCGGCAATATAGACGACACCATAATGAAAGTCGATATTCATGGCAGGCGCTCCTGACGCGCGACGAATGACGACGGGGGATTCTGGACTGCGCGGCGAGGTGGATGCCGCGTCGGCGCGTGAGTAGATAGTAGACGACCGAACGCGCCGGGACTTTAAAAAACCGCTCGCCGCCCTGCTTCATGCGGAGTCCGGCCCATACACGCCGCTCCACTAAATAGACTTGTGACAATCGGGCGCTGCATTTACCCGTTTTTGTTATTTGCACTGTCCGGCGGCTCAGCTATGCTGTGCCATTGGAAACTATTCGTAATGCGAAAGGGCATAGCCGGGCCGCACCACTCTCCAGTCCAAACCTTCGGGCAGTACACGCTAACTCAAAGGATAAATCCTGTGAAACTCGACAATTGGAAAGAAGGCGCAAGTCCGGAACGGCGCAAGCTGCTACGCAGCAAGCTTCACGTCCTGCTGGCCACGATCGGCACGCTGGCGTCCGTGGTCGGGATCTGCGTGGCCATTAACGGCGGACTGGAATTCAATCGCACCAAAGTTTTCATCGGAGTCGGCATTACTGTCGTCTCCACCATCATTTATATCTCGATGCTGTTCGCGCCATCCGAGTGAATCCGGCCTTCTCCCGTTGCGCAAAAGCGCCGCCATCGAGTCGGCGGTTACGACAGATGGGTAATTTTCAGGCGGCTATTCCAACGCGAGTTGAGGTATTCGAGTGCGAGCCGCCGGTGGCAGTGGTGTGGTAAATGTTCACTGCAAAGCAGGCAGGCCGAGCGGAATAGATCGACGTCCAGATTGCTTTCCACCCGGCGCTTTGCGATCAACTCGACGTAAGCCGCGGAGAAATCGTCCCACGTCAGTTCTTTGGCCTTGTAGCGCTTGAACAAATCGGGCTCCGGAGCCAGGTCGGGCATTTCCTCGTAAGCAGCGCCGCACAACTTGTCGAGAAAGAAAGGCAGATCCTGTTTTTTCGCGAAGCCGGCAAGTTGCGACGTGTTGCTCAGGCGGATGTCGAGCACCGTCCGCACCTGTGCGTTTTTCAGCAAGTCAAAAAATTCCTGAGCCGTCTTGCCGGTAAATCCGATGGTGGCCACCTGCACGGCATTGGTTTCACGTTTCATCTCGGGAGTACCTGGCAGCGGGCAGACGCAGTGCCCGGAAAAAGAAAAACCCCGCTGCGATATCCGGAGCGGGGCTCAGTCTCAATTCACGTCGCGCTGGTTTACTTGACGATACCGACCAGTTCGACTTCGAAGGTCAGGTCGCTGTTCGGCGGAATCACGCCGACGCCGCGATCGCCGTAAGCGGTCGCTGCCGGGCAGGTCAGTTTGGCCTTGCCACCCACCTTCATCTTCTGCACGCCTTGCGTCCAGCACGGAATCACGCGATTCAGCGGGAACGTGGCCGGCCCGCCGTGTTTCGCCGAGCTATCGAACTCGGTACCGTTGGCGAGCGTGCCGCGGTAGTTGACCTTCACGACATCTTCTGCGGCCGGTTGGGCGCCAGTGCCTTGCGTCAGGTGTTCAACCACGACGCCGGAAGGCAGTTTTTCGGTGGTGGGCGCGGCGGCCATTGCCGTCGAAGACAGAAGAGCTGCTGCGACCAATGCAACGATAGATTTCAAAGCGAGTCTCCAGATGGGTAGTGCGCGTCATTGTAACGGATCGCATGTGACGCACCAGCACTGCCGGCTTGCATGGCGAAGCTGTACTGCGGACGCCGGCTATTACGGCCCGTTCATAAGCGAGGCGGCCCGTTTCACGTTAGTGAGCGCGGGCATGATCGCACTGCTCCGTGCGATGCCCGCGTCGCACCGCAATACTTTGAGCGCGGTGCAGCCTGTTGCTTCGAATTGACTTACGGCGAGCGTTTTTAGTCAGTCCAGACTTTGTACCGCGTAGGCTCCCGTCATCGCCTCGCCGCGCGCGTCGAAGTCCGCGAGCACCGTCTCGCGTTCGCGGACATCGGCCAGCACGGCCGGATCGAGTAGCGCGGTAATCACTTGTTCGCGCTCGCGGCTCGCTTCCGCCACCACGTCGCCAGACGGGCTCCAGATTGCGCTCGCACCGCACGTGGCCCAACCGCCGGTCGTGCCGATGTGATTCGACAACAACGCGTACACGGTGTTGTCGAATGCCCGCGCGGGAAACCAGATGCGCGACTGGTGGTAGCCGGTCTTCACGCTGAAGAGCGCGCTCACCAGATACGCGTGCGCGCCGTTGACCGCCGCAAGACGCGCGTGCTCCGGAAAGCCGGAGTCGTAGCACACGCCGAGCGCGAGACGCCATCCGTCGATTTCAAGCATGCGGCCTTGCGTGCCCGGCCGATAGATCTTTGTCTCGCTGCTGTACAGGTATTGCTTGTGATACGGATCGAGTTGCTCGCCGGAACGGCTGAACACCAGCGAAGAAATATGCAAGCCGCCCTCGCCGTGCGTCGCCGCGCCGACGATCACGGCAATCTCGCGCTGCCGGCAAATGTTCCGAATCGGTTCGAGGCGTGCGTCGTTTGCGTCGAACGCGTATTTCGCGGGGTCGCCGGCGATCAGGTCGGGTTCGTAGCCGCTCAGGAATTTCTCGGGAAAAACCACCAGTTTTGCACCGGCGTCGGCCGCCAGAGCGGTCAATTCGACCGTTCTGGCGATGTTGGCCGTGACGTCACCGGACACCGGTTGAGCTTGCGCAGCCGCGATTCGCAATGAAGTTTGCGGCAGCAATGCCTGTGTGTGATTCAACGCGCACTCCGTGATGAATGAACCGTTGCGATGCGCCCGCCTACGTTCAACCCCGGACATAGGCGGGCAAAGCCTCGGCATTTAAACACGAGCAGCACGCCGCGTGTAAGTGCGAAGATGCGTGGTGAACCACCTGTGCGGTTTGGCGGTCCACATAGAAGATCCCCTCCTTCGAGTTGTTCGCCGACACGCGAATCCGATGCTAACGAGCGCTTTTCGATGACCGAGCCGGCTGATTCCGACGAGACCACGGCTCCGGCGCCGTCTGTTCTTCCGGAGCGGCGCCGCGCGCCCCGGCCGCGCCGGATTCCGCGCAGCCGCGAGCAACAGGCGCGGCTCGACGCGCGTGAGCCGGCGTTCGAGCCGCTGCCTTTTTCCATCGACGAAACCGCTGCACAACGCCCCTTTGCCGTAAAACTCGCCGAGTGGTTCGACGCGCGCCGTTGGCAGCCATTCGAGTTTCAACGCGAGGTCTGGCAGGAAATCGGCCGTGGCGCGAGCGGTTTGCTGCACGCCACGACCGGCGCAGGTAAAACATGGGCGGTATGGTTCGGTGCACTGGCCGCCTTTGCCGCCCTGCCAACCACGCGCAAACGCACGCCCCGCACACAGCCGGAGCCGCTCACCGTGCTGTGGATCACACCGATGCGCGCGCTCGCTGCGGACACCGCGCGCGCGTTGCAAAGTTCAGCCGCGGAACTCGCCGTGCCGTGGAGCGTCGGGTTACGCACAGGCGATACGTCGTCGGCCGAGCGCGCGCGGCAGAACCGGCGCATGCCGTCGGCGCTGGTCACGACGCCTGAAAGTCTCTCGCTCATCCTCACTCGCCCGGATGCACGCGACGTGCTCGCGCACGTGCGATTGGTGATCGTCGACGAATGGCACGAGTTGCTCGGCAATAAGCGTGGCACGCAGACCCAACTCGCGCTCGCGCGTCTCGCGCATTGGCGGCCTGAATTGCAGGTATGGGGCTTGTCGGCGACGCTCGGCAATCTGTCCTTCGCCGCCGATGTCTTGCTCGCGCCCGTGAAGACGCCACGCGTGAGCGTGCATGGCGCGCTGCCGAAAGCACTGATCGTCGATACGGTGATTCCCGGGACCATCGAGCGGTTTCCGTGGGGCGGCCATGTGGGCATGCGCCAGGTCGGCGCAGTGGCCGAAGCGATCGGCGAGGCTCAAACGTCGCTCGTGTTTACCAATACGCGCTCGCAATGCGAGGTCTGGTATCAGGCGCTGCTCGAAGCGCGTCCCGAATGGGCCGGCCTGATCGCGCTGCATCACGGCTCGCTCGATCAGGAAGTGCGCGAATGGGTCGAGCGTGGCCTCAAGAGTGGCTTGTTGAAAGTGGTTGTGTGCACATCGAGCCTCGATCTGGGCGTCGATTTTCTGCCGGTGGAGCGCGTGTTCCAGATCGGCTCGCCCAAAGGCGTCGCGCGTTTGATGCAGCGCGCGGGGCGTTCGGGTCACGCGCCGGGGCGGCCGTCGCGTGTCACGATCGTGCCGACGCATGCGCTCGAACTGGTCGAGGCCGCCGCCGCGCGCGAGGCTGTCGAGAAGCGTCAGATAGAAGGACGCGAGACGCCCGAGAAACCGTTCGACGTGCTGGTGCAGCATCTCGTCACCGTGGCGATCGGCGGCGGTTTCGACACGCGCGAACTGTACGGCGAGATTCGCAGCACCTACGCCTACCGGCAACTGACGCAGGCGGAGTTCGACTGGGCGCTCGGCTTCGTCGAAGGCGGAGGCACGGCATTGCGCGCCTATCCTGACTACCATCGCGTGGTACGCGAAAGCGACGGCCTGTACCGCGTGCCGCGCGAGGACCTGGTGCGAAGGCATCGCAACAACATCGGCACGATCGTCGCGAATGGCACCTTGAATGTCGCTTATCTCTCGGGCGGACGGCTCGGCGCGATCGAGGAATCGTTTATTTCGCGGCTGAAACCGGGCGATATTTTTACCTTCGGCGGCCGTGCACTCGAATTGATCCGCGTGCAGGATATGACCGCGTGGGTTCGGCGCGCGACATCATCGCGTGGAGCCATGCCGCAATGGGCGGGCAGCCGCATGCCGCTGTCCTCCGAACTCGCCGACGCCACGCTGACGATGCTCGCACGCGCGGCCGGCGGCATCTACGACGAACCCGAAATGCGTGCCGTGCGGCCGCTGCTCGAATTGCAGCAGAAGTGGTCGGCCTTGCCTGAGCCGGGCGTGCTGGTGGTGGAGTTAGTGAAATCGCGCGAGGGACATCATTTCTTTTGCTATCCGTTTGCCGGGCGCACGGCGCATATCGGTTTGGGCGCATTGCTCGCATGGCGCGTCGCACGCGAAAAGCCCGGCACCTTTTCTATTTCGATGAACGACTACGGCTTTGAATTGCTGTCCACGCAACCATTCGATTGGGCTGCGCAACTCGAAAGCGGTTTGCTCTCGCCCAAAGAACTGGATCACGACATTCTCGCCAGTCTCAATTCTTCGGAACTCTCGATGCGGCGCTTTCGCGAGATTGCGCGCGTGTCGGGGCTGGTGTTCCAGGGGCATCCAGGGCAGCAGAAAAGCGCGCGGCAATTGCAGGCGTCGAGTGGCCTCTTCTACGAAATCTTTCGCAATCACGATCGCGGCAACCTGTTGCTCAACCAGGCCGACGACGAAGTGCTGCTGCAGGAACTCGACGCCCGCCGCATTCGCATTGCGCTCGAACGCATGAACGCGAGCCGTGTGGTCGTCACGCGACCGAAAAAGCCGACCCCGTTTGCGTTTCCGCTGATCGTCGGACGCCTGCGGGAAAAGGTCAGCACGGAGAAACTCGCGGATCGCGTCGAGCGGATGCTCGCGGAACTCGAGAAGGCGGCCCGCACATGAAGCCGGCATCCTTGCCGGTGGAGATCGCCGGGCATGCTTTTGTGCTGTCGAGCTTGCGCGCGATGTTCGATCCGGCGCTGCGCTATCTGTTCGTCGCCGATGCGCATTTCGGCAAGGACGCGGTGTTTCGCGCACGCGGCATTCCGGTGCCGATCGGCTCGACCGCCGACAACCTGATGCGCCTGGATATTCTGATCGCCGAGTTCGAACCGGCCATGCTGGTGTTTCTCGGCGACCTGCTGCATGCGCGCGAGGCGCATGCCAGCGAGACGCTCGACGCATTGCATGTCTGGCGCGCGCGGCATGCGGGGCTGCGGGTTGTGTTGGTCGAGGGCAATCACGACCGGCATGCGGGCGCGCTGCCGGCGACGCTCGACGTCGAGTATGTGCGGGAGCCTTGGCGTGTGGGGCCGTGGGCGTTGTGTCATCACCCGCAGCGGGTGGAAGGTGCGTATGCGCTCGCGGGGCATATGCACCCGGTGTATCGGATTGCGACGCGCAACGATTCGGTACGGGTTCCGTGTTTCCGGTTTGGGACGGCGTGTGGGGTGTTGCCTGCGTTCGGGAGTTTTACTGGAGGCGCGCGTGAGGATGGTCGCGTGGCCGGGGAGAAGGTTTTCCTGGTGGTGCAGGAGAAGGTGATTGAAGTGGTGTGATGCGGGACTTCGTTCTGATCTCTTGAGCAACTGGTTCGTGGAGGTTGAGGGTGGGAGCGAGTGGACGGGGGTCGTTCGCTCGCTCCGTTTGGCATCGGTAGGGAGGCCGGTCTCCCGGCCTCCGTGCGATGAAGGAGCGTCGCTCCGTTAGTGGTTGCCGCCGCCGTGGCCGCCTCCGCCGCCGCCTCCGCCGTAGCCGCCACCGTGGCCGCCAAAGCCGCCACCGAAGCCGCCGCGGCCTGAGCCGAAGCCGCCGCCGAAGCCGCCGCCGTGGCCTTGGCCTCCGTTGCCGGAGCCTGGGCCGTTACCGCCGCGACCGTGGCCGCCGTTGCCGGGGCCACCTGCGCCAGGACCGCCGTTGCCGGGGCCGCCTGCGCCAGGACCGCCGTTGCCCGGGCCGCCTGCGCCAGGACCGCCATTGCCCGGGCCGCCTGCGCCGGGACCGCCATTGCCGGGGCCGCCTGCGCCGGGACCACTTCCGCCCTTGCCGCCGTTGCCGGGACCGCCGTTACCCGGCCCGCCTGCACCAGGACCGCCATTGCCGGGGCCACCTGCGCCAGGACCGCTTCCGCCCTTACCGCCATTGCCCGGGCCACCATTACCCGGGCCGCCTGCGCCAGGACCGCCATTGCCCGGGCCGCCCGCGCCGGGGCCGCCTCCGCCCTTGCCGCCGTTGCCCGGCCCGCCTGCACCAGGACCACCATTGCCCGGGCCACCTGCGCCAGGACCGCCATTGCCAGCGCCGCCTCCGCCAGGACCGCCTCCGCCCTTGCCGCCGTTGCCGGAACCGCCGTTACCCGGGCCGCCCGCGCCAGCACCGCCATTGCCCGAACCACCTGCGCCCGGACCACCATTGCCAGCGCCGCCTCCGCCAGGACCGCCTCCGCCCTTGCCGCCGTTGCCGGAACCGCCGTTACCCGGGCCGCCTGCGCCAGGACCGCCGTTGCCGGAGCCGCCCGCGCCAGGACCGCCGTTGCCGGAGCCGCCCGCGCCAGGACCGCCATTGCCAGCGCCGCCTCCGCCAGGACCGCTTCCGCCTTTGCCGCCGTTGCCGGAACCGCCGTTACCCGGGCCGCCTGCGCCAGGACCGCCGTTGCCGGAGCCGCCTGCGCCAGGACCGCCATTGCCGGAGCCGCCATTGCCCGGGCCGCCCGCGCCAGGACCGCCATTGCCCGAGCCGCCATTGCCCGGGCCGCCTGCGCCAGGACCGCCATTGCCCGAACCACCTGCGCCAGGACCGCTTCCGCCTTTGCCGCCGTCTCCGTGACCACCACTGCCGGGACCGCCCGCGCCAGGACCGTTTCCGCCATTGCCTCCGTCGCCGTGGCCGCCTTCTCCATGGCCACCATTGCCCGAGCTGCCTGTGCCGGGACCATTTCCGCCCTTGCCGCCGTCGCCCTTGCCGCCGTCACCATGACCACTGTCGCCGTGACCGCTAGCGCCATGGCCGCCGTCACCATGACCACTGTCGCCGTGACCGCTAGCGCCATGGCCGCCGTCACCGTGACCACCGTCGCCATGGCCACCATCGCCGTGAGCGCCGTCGCCGTGACCACCGTCACCATGGCCACCATCGCCATGACCACCGTCACCGTGACCGCTAGCGCCGTGACCACCGTCGCCATGACCACCGTCACCATGGCCGCCATCACCATGGCCACCGTCGCCATGACCGCCATCGCCGTGACCGCCGTCACCATGGCCGCCATCGCCATGACCGCCATCACCATGGCCACCATCACCATGGCCACCATCGCCATGACCGCTACCCCCATGACCGCCATCACCATGGCCACCGTCGCCATGGCCACCATCGCCATGACCGCCGTCACCATGACCGCCATCACCATGGCCACCATCGCCATGACCGCCGTCACCATGACCGCCATCACCATGGCCGCCATCGCCATGACCGCTACCACCATGACCACCATCGCCATGACCGCCATCACCATGACCACCATCGCCGTGGCCGCCATCACCATGGCCACCATCACCATGACCACCATCGCCATGACCGCCGTCACCATGATGACCACCATCGCCATGACCGCCGTCACCATGATGGCCGCCATCGCCATGATGACCACCATCGCCATCGCCATCGCCATGACCGTGATGACCGCCGTGACCATGATGGCCACCATGGCCATGACCATGACCGCCGCCATCGCCGCCGTCGCCGCCGTCGCCACCGTCACCTCCATCGCCGCCGGTGCCACCGCCATCACCGCCATTACCCCCTGTGCCGGTTCCGCCGCCGCCACTACCCGTGCTTCCGGAACCCAACCCCGACGAGCCGGAGTTAGCCCCACCATTCGCGCCGCTATTGCCCGCGCCCGTCGCCCCCACCGACGAAGGCCCGTTGCCGCCGCTGCCCGTAGCCGATACCGACCCACCCGCAGCCGCGGCGATTCCACTTCCACCAGGCATCACGAGGCTGCCGATTTCCCGCTTGCACCCAAGCGAGTCCAGACAATCGGCCGGCAACGCTTGCGCCAACATCATCTTGTTCGAACTGACCGACGGCGCGGCCGACGCAGCCGGATTCGTTTGCGCACCCGCCATCGCCGCATACAGACTCACAGCAACTGCGAATACCGCCCGGCGCGTCCCCAGCGCCAGCGCGTCCCCGTTTTGCTTTTTCATTTCATTCTCCTAACTATATGCTTTGAGTGACCGGCCCTGGTAACAGGTGAATCTCTGTTCACTGTCAAAAATGAAACCTCAACGCCCAGTCGTCTTTGCCTCGCGTTACGCTAAAAAACCACATGACGCTCGGCCTCTCTCGCGCGGAAAACCCCGGTCCGATTCAACGTGATTCGAGAGAAGACAACTGGCTGTGCGCGAGCCTGTTTTTTAAAACCGCACAGCTGGGCCTGATGGACGTTGAAGTTATGCGGAGTGCCATTTAGTGACCGTGCGCTACCCCACGCAATGCGATATCGCCGCGTTTTTTACGATTAATTGCGCAGCGGAACTGTCAAAGATCGTCAGTTACCGGCCTTATAAATAGTCGAAGATTCGAGTCTTTAGATACGCAGTCCAAACTATTATTTTTTACGTTTTCCTTAATCCGCTTGATCAGATGAATCAAGCCGATACGTTCGAATGCTTCATATACGTGTGCATGCGAACACAAAAAGGAAACTGCCCATGCGCGAGTGAGGGCAATCACACAGACGGCACAACTCGGACTATTTACTCTGCGCCATAATCACCTCCGTACTTCGGCAAGGCGCAAAGACGTCGAGCGAACAAAAGCCTTTCATCATTCGGATCGACTACCCCTCCTCGCCATATAAAACTTGCGGTACGCACCGCATTCCAGCTGCCGCGCGATCCACCACCAATTCCTTTTTGAATTCGTTCGCAATGTATGCGCCATCGCACGGAGCGAGCGCGAATCCTGAATCGGGCGACAATACGAGCATCGCCATTTCATCGACAACAGGAAAACATATGCTTCTATCCGAACAATGGGTGCTGGTCACGGGCGGCGCTCGCGGACTCGGTGCGGCGATCACGCGCGCGCTGGTGCGCGAAGGCGCGAGCGTGGTCGTGAACTACCGTAACAGCGAAACAGCGGCTCTCGCGCTGAAAGAGGAATTGGGCGATCGTGTGCTGCCGCTTCGGGCGGACGTCACCGACGCGGCCGCCGTCACGCGCCTGTTTGAAAAAGCACAGGTGCAAACCGGGCAACCCATCGTGTCGGTAGTGAACAACGCGCTGGCCGACTTCCAGTTCGACGGCGACGCTCGCCCGAAAATCGACTCCATCGACTGGGCGCGTTTCCAGCAGCAACTCGACGGCTCGCTCAAAGGCGCGCTCAATACGATTCAGGCGGCGGTCGCCGGCATGCGTTCGCGAGGGTTCGGCCGCATCGTCAACGTGGGCACCAATCTGTTTCAGAACCCCGTGGTTCCCTATCACGACTACACCGCGGCCAAAGCGGCGCTGTTGTCGCTTACGCGTACCGCCGCACACGATCTCGGTCCGGACGGCATCACGGTGAACATGGTGTCGGGCGGACTGCTGCGCACCACCGACGCAAGCGCGGCCACGCCGGAATTCGTCTTCGACCTGATCGCGAGCTCCACGCCGGTGCGCCGCGTCACGACACCGGAAGAGTTCGCGGATGCCGTTCTGTTCTTCCTGTCGCCGTCGTCACGCGCGGTGACCGGCCAGAACCTGATCGTCGACGGCGGCCTCGTGAAGGGCTGAGCGGTTCGCTCACGATTCGTGCGCCTCCCATTCGCGCGAGCCAAACCAGGAAGTGTCGCTGCGCACCCACCACGCCGCGGCGCAACCAACACTTCCCGTCAGTATCTTTTTCCGAAGCATTTCCACCATCCGCGGCGCCGGGATGGGCTAGCGCCACCGCCAAGGCCCGCGGACGCTTGCCGCGCGAGCTCCTGCGCACAATCGGTAAAGAACGCGGGTTTACCTTTGTTTGACTTCAGGAGGCAGACTCGTTTACTGGACGCAAAACAAGCTTTCAGAACACTTCCGATTTGCTTTGGTCAGCTGAATAGTGTTCTGCGAATCTCCACCACTATCAGGAGTTTGAGCCATGGTTAATGTGTCCAGCAGCGCCGTCGACGAATTGAAAACCGCCATGCGGGGCCAGGTTCTGCTGCCCGGCGACGCGAGCTTCGATGAAGCCCGCAGCATCTGGAACGCGATGATCGACCGGCGTCCGGCGATCATCCTGCGTTGCGCAGGCGTAGCCGACGTGCGCCGCGGCGTGGCGTTCGCGCGCGACAACGGCCTGCCGCTCGCAATTCGCGGCGGCGGCCACAATATCGGCGGCAGCGCATTGTGCAACGACGGCGTCGTGCTCGACCTGTCGCAGATGAAATCGGTGCGCATCGATCCCGCGGCCCGTCGCGCGTATGTCGAACCGGGCGCGACGCTGCGCGATTTCGATCATGAAGCGCAGGCCTTCGGACTCGCCACGCCGCTCGGCATCAACTCCACCACCGGCGTCGCGGGCCTGACGCTCGGCGGCGGCTTCGGCTGGCTGAGCCGCAGATACGGCATGACCGTGGACAATCTGGTGTCGGCCGACGTCGTCACCGCCGACGGCGAACTGGTCCACGCGAGCGCCGATTCGCACGAAGATCTGTTCTGGGCCATTCGCGGCGGCGGCGGCAATTTCGGCGTCATCACGCGATTCGAGTTCGCCCTGCATCCGGTCGGACCGCTGGTGTACGGCGGCCTCGTGGTCCTGCCGATCGACCAGGCGAGGGACGCCCTGCTCAAATACCGCGCCGCTAACGCCGGCATGCCGCAGGAACTGAGCGTGTGGGCCGTGCTGCGACTCGCGCCGCCGCTGCCGTTTCTGCCACCCGAAGTACACGGCAAGCCGGTGATCGTCTTCGCGATGTGCTATACCGGCGACGTCGAAAGCGGTCCGGCCGCGGTGGAATTCGTGCGCGCCTTTGGAACGCCGCTCGGCGAACATCTCGGCCCAATGCCGTTTGTCATGTGGCAACAGGCGTTCGACCCGCTGCTCACGCCGGGCGCGCGCAACTACTGGAAATCGCACAATCTCGACGAAATTCCGGACGGCCTCATCGACGCGCTGCTCGCCGCGATCGACAACCTGCCGTCGCCGCAATGCGAGATTTTCTTCGGACAGATCGGCGAGCAGACCCAGCGCGTCCCAGTCGAAGCCACCGCCTATTCGAGCCGCGACACGCTGTACGCGATGAACGTGCACGGCCGTTGGGACGATGCGAGCGAAGACGAGCGCTGCGTCGGCTGGGCCCGCGCATTTTTCGATGCAGCGGCGCCGTTCGCGCTCGGCAGCGTCTACGTCAACTTCATGACGGAGGAGGAAGGTGGACGCGTCGCCGATGCGTACGGGCCGAATTACGAACGCCTCGTCGGCGTAAAAAACCGCTACGATCCACGCAACCTGTTCCGTCACAACCAGAACATCCGGCCGTCGGCGTAGTCATAGACAGGCGGGGAACGGGCGCCGGGATCTCGCGCCATGTCCCCGCTAACGCGTGCCAGGGCTGCCGTGAACACGCGCCCGGCGGGGCCGGGCACGCAAAGTGCTGGTTAGCAATTGACGTACGGGCGTGCCGGCGTCACGGCCCTACCGCCTCAATGGAAACGAAAAACGCCACTTCATAACGTCAATAACGCAAAAGGAAAACAATCATGCGCAGACGACAATTCATCATGACCACCAGCGCCGCGCTCGCCACCGCAGGTTTCGGCCTCGCGGGCTGCACGACGACGTCGCCGTCCTCGAGCGCATCGCCTTCGGCCAACGCCGGCAAGCGTGACAGCATCAACGCGGGAGTCGATTCCACGCTGTCGCGTCTCTACGAGAACGTCGCCGGCTCGCGTGAACTGGTGGCCAAAGCACGCGGCATTCTGGTGTTCCCGAACGTCATCTCGGCGGGCTTCTGGGTCGGCGGCCAGTACGGCGAAGGCGCGCTGCGCGTGGCCGGCCGCACGACCGGTTACTACAGCACAGTCGCGGGCTCGTTCGGTTTGCAGATCGGCGCGCAGTCGAAGGCCCTTATATTCCTGTTCATGACGCAAGATGCACTCGACAAATTCACCAGCAGCCAAGGCTGGGCTGCCGGCGCCGATGCCACCGTCGCCTTGCTGAAGATCGGCGCGAACGGCGCGGTCGACACGTCGACCGCCACGAGTCCGGTCGAAGCCTTTGTGCTGACGAACGGCGGCCTGATGGCCGGCATATCGCTCGAGGGCACCAAGGTCTCGCGTCTGATGATTTGAGTATTTGAGCCTGAACGCACACGCGCATTGCCACGCAGCCGCCTCGTCGGTTGCGTGGCACCTCCGCCTAGCATGGCCCGGCGCGGAAGCTGCCACTGCGTTGCCCGCCTCCCAGTCACCCTGACCGCAGTGCTGTAAAATCCACGCTTTTTGCAATCTTGCCCGGCCACCGCTGCGCCCCAGGCCGGGACACTCATCTGTCCGCATACGCGCGTCTCGCATGCATACGCGCCGTTTGCCCGGACTTCCCACCTCGCAGAAGATGAACACCGCTCGTCCCACTCACGGCTGGCTCGCCACGCTGCCCGGCATCAAAAGCAATGTCCTCGCAGGACTGACTTCTTCGTTCGCGCTGGTGCCGGAATGCATCGCCTTCGCGCTGGTCGCCCACCTCAATCCGTTGATGGGCCTGTACGGCGCTTTCTTCATCTGCGCCATCACGGCGTTGTTCGGCGGACGGCCCGGCATGATTTCCGGGGCTGCCGGTTCGATGGCGGTGGTCATCGTGGCGCTCGTCGTGCAACACGGTGCGCAATATCTGCTCGCGACAGTAATCCTCAGCGGCATGCTGATGGTGCTATTCGGCGCGCTGCGACTCGGCAAACTGATCCGCATGGTCCCGCATCCGGTGATGCTCGGCTTCGTCAACGGGCTGGCGATCATCATCGCGATGGCGCAGCTCGCGCACTTCAGACAGACCACGCCGCAAGGCGAACAATGGCTGCACGGCAGCGCGCTGCTGATGATGTGCGGACTCGTGGCGCTGACCATGGCGATCGTCTATCTGCTGCCGCGGCTCACGCGCGCGGCGCCGCCCGCGCTGGTGGCGATTGTCGGCGTGGGTCTGTTCACGCAGTTGCTGCATGTGCCGACGCGCACGCTAGGCGACATGGCGCACATTGCGGGCGGCCTGCCGAGTCTGCATATGCCGAGCGTCCCGCTGAATCTGGACACGCTGCATGTGGTGCTGCCCTACGCGGTGCTGATGGCGATCGTCGGTCTGCTGGAAACGCTGCTCACGTTCAATCTGACTGACGAGATCACCGAAACGCGCGGCCAGCCGAACCGCGAATGCCTCGCGCTCGGCGCGGCGAATATCGCCTCGGGTTTGTTCGGCGGCATGGGCGGCTGCGCCATGATCGGCCAGACCATGATCAATCTGAATTCAGGCGGCCGTTCGCGCCTGTCGGGTATCGTCAGCGGCGTGATGATCCTGATGTACATCCTGTTCCTGTCTCCGCTGATCGAGCGCATTCCGCTGGCGGCACTGGTCGGCGTGATGTTCGTGGTCGCGCAGCAAACTTTCGCATGGGGCTCGCTGCGGGTGCTGGACAAGGTGCCGCGCAACGACGCGCTGGTGATCGTGGCGGTCACCATCATCACCGTGTTCTCCGATCTGGCGATCGCCGTGCTGTGCGGCATCGTGATCGCCGCGCTCAATTTCGCGTGGCAGCACGCTCGTGAAATTCACGCCCATGTCGAAGATCGCGCCGGCGACAAAATCTACGCGCCGCGCGGCACGCTGTTCTTCGCATCGACCACGCGTTTTCACGAGCTTTTCGACCCGGTAAAAGATCCCGAGCGCGTCACGGTCGACTGCCGCGATCTGCTGTTGGCCGATCATTCCGCGCTTGCGGCATTGCAAGGCTTGGTCGAACGTTATCGAAAAGCCGGCAAGGAACTACGTATGAAGAACTTGTCCGAGCGCAACCAGCGTCTGCTGAGCCGCGGCGGAATTGCATTTGCATGACGAATGGCAGCACGGACACCTGAAAGTTGCGCGCGCAACCTGACGAATTTCCAACGCCAATTTGCACCTGGTGCAAACACTGATCGAAGGTAATATTTCCCGAGACCTTTGGTTTTTCGTACTACAGTAGACATTCCGCGTGCAGTCTTCGGAGGCCACCGTGACAAGACGCGTATCGCTCGACGATGAAACCGAGTTTGCGATCTGGAAACGCAGAAGCGCAGCGGATGCCACGCAATCGCGCCGCGTTCTAATAGGACATCGTGACAAGGCGATCGGCGAATCGCTGGTGCTGCTGCTTTCGCTGAAGGGCTACGACGCGATCTACGCCGCAGATCTGATCAAGATGCAAAGCTTTCTGAAGTGGTGGAAGCCGCACGCGGTTTTGCTCGACACGCGCCTCGACTCCGTTTCCAGCTATGAATTCACGCGCACGGCGCGCGCGGAACGATCCAATGCCGACGTCCTGATGCTGGCCATGAGCAACGTCTGGCCGCTCGACCCGATCGGCCTGCTGAAAGACGCCGGTTTCGACGGCCATTGCCGGCGCCCCTGTTCGCTCTGGCGCGTGGCGGATATTCTCGAAAACCACTTCGCCCAGGCGTGAGCGGCCGGTCAGCGGCCTTCCGGCAGTGTGAACACGGCAATCGCCGCGCTGAGCTGCCCGGTCTGCGCTTTCAGCACATCCGCTGACGCGCTCGCTTCTTCCACCAACGCTGCGTTCTGCTGGGTCGTCTGATCCATGCTCGCCACCGCGATGTTGACCTGCTCGATGCCCGAGCTTTGCTCCACCGAAGCCGCGCTGATCTCTCCCATGATGTCCGTCACGCGACGCACCGCCTGCACGACTTCCTGCATGGTTTCGCCGGCGCGGCTCACGTACTGCGAGCCGCCTTCGATCTGTGCCGCGGACTCTTCGATCAGCGTCTTGATCTCCTTCGCGGCCGCCGCGCTGCGCTGCGCGAGGCTGCGCACTTCGCCCGCCACCACGGCGAAGCCGCGTCCTTCCTCGCCGGCGCGCGCCGCTTCGACCGCCGCATTCAAAGCAAGAATGTTGGTCTGAAACGCGATCCCCTCGATCACACCGATGATGTCGCCGATCCGATGCGACGACTGCGAAATGCCGCGCATCGTCTCGACCACCTGGCCGACCACTTCGCCGCCGCGCGCCGCCGTCTCCGATGCGTTATGCGCCAACTGGCTCGCCTGCTTCGCGTTGTCGGCGTTCTGCTTCACGGTCGCGGTGATCTGCTCCATGCTCGACGCGGTTTCGCCGAGCGCGGTGGCCTGCTGCTCGGTACGGCGCGACAGGTCTGCATTGCCGGCGGCGATTTCGTTGGACACCGTCGAGATCAACGTTGCGCCGCCGCGAATCTGCGCGATCGCCTGCGCGAGGCGCTGCTGCATGCGCTGCATCGCGGCCAGCAGGCTGGTTTCGTCGCCGGCTTTCGTCTCCACCGTCACGTCGAGGTCGCCATCGGCGATACGCGCGGCGATCTGCGCCGCGTACGCCGGTTCGCCGCCGAGTTGCCGCAAAATGCTGCGCAGAATCACGCCGATCACGAGCGACACCACCAGGCACAGCAGCAACGCGGCGCCCACATACTGGATGAGCGTCGTGTAGAACGCGGCGTCGATATCGTCGGTGAATACGCCGGTGACGATCGTCCAGTCCCACGGCTTGTACAGCCGCACGTAGTTGATCTTTGGCGCCATTTCGTTGGAGCCCGGCTTCAGGAACTGCAAGTGGATGAAGCCTTCGCCTTCGCGCTGGGCCAGATCGGAGCCGTCCTTGAATACATGGCGGCCTTGCGGGTCGGTGAAGCCGCTCATGTCCTTGCCTTCGAGGTCGGCGCGCACGCCGTGCATCAGCACGCGGGCATGCGCGTCCTCGATCACGAGGTAGCCGCCTGCACCGTCGTAGCGCATGGCGCGCAGATCGGCCATCGCCGTGCGCTGCGCGTCGGCGAGCGGCATGGTGCCCGCGGCGACCAGGCCGTTATAGCGATCGAGCACGCTGTACGCCACGCTGACCACGCTCTTCAGTTCCGCCTGGCGGTCGGCGATCATCGTGTCGCGTGTTTTGAAAGCGCCCCACAGGCCGATTGCCAGAATTCCCATGCACATGACTGCTAGTGCAAGCCAAAGCCGCACCTTCAGGCGAAACCGTTCCATCTCCGTATCCCTTGTACTTGTCGTCGACGCGCCGCCTCGCGGCGGACGCCGCGGCGGTTCATGTCACTCTTTGGATTAACGGCGGAGCGGGGGAAAACTTCAGGCTTTGCCGGTCGGCTTCGGACGCCGGGCCAGGACGTGGGTGTGGCAGGCTCCGGCCAGAGCGCGAACCCGGCTGGCTCTGTTTACTAAGAGACACGCGCGCGGCGGCGCCCTTCGCTTAATTTGATGTCGTACTTGCGGATCGGGCCGAGCCTCACTCGGCCGGCAGCGTCAGCGACGCAACTTCGCAGCGCGGCCATTGACGCAACACGTCGGGCGCCAGCAACAACTTGGCGGCTCGCACGCCCGCGCCCATGACGATCTGGGTCCGCTCCATGACGGCGGCATCGACGAGAATGCGCCAGTCGTCCGGCAAGCCGAAAGCCGTGATGCCGCCGAACTCCATGCCGCTGTGCTCCACCGCCGCTTCCCGCTTGGCGAACGAAAGCCGCTGCGCGCCCAGCGCCGCTTTCACCGCGCCGTTGATGTCGAGTCGCAGCGAACCCAGCGAGACCACCGCCGCGTAATGCTCGCCGCCCTCTTTCTTGTAGCGGATCACGATCGTGTTCGCGCAGTCTTCCAGACCGAAGCCGTAGCGCGCGCTGAATGCGGCGGTATCCGACGCGTCGTCGGTGACGGAGAAAACCGTTACGCCATGCGCCGGCAATTGCTCGACCACATGCGCAGGCAAATGCGCGCCCAGTTGTTCCGCTGCAATGACGTCCAGCCGCTGTACGAGTTCGTGCGAGTGCATAGTGAGCAATAGTGTAGGAGGATCCCTCGGCATTCTAACGGCACTCTTCGCCCGAGGTGCGCCGCCCGGCACGCAGGCGGCGCGCGCCGGTCACGCTTGTTATAGTGACAGGCACAAGGTTTGCGAAAGGCTTTGACGTGAAGACCGTGGCTAAGCTTCTTGAACAGTCAGCCCCCGGTCCGCACCCGCCACCTCGTCTTGCCCGCGCGGCGCCAGCACCCATTGGGAAACACGACCATGGACATCGACACGCTTTCCGCCGAGAACCTCCAACTGGTGGCCCGCAAGCAGGCCAACTGGGCCATCGGCGCCTTCAAGCAGTTCTCCGAAGACCGCTGCGCGGCGATGGCGGCCAGCATCGCCTTCTATGCCGCGTTCTCGCTCGCGCCCACGCTGGTCATGGTGATCGCCGTGGCCGGCTGGTTCTTCGGCGCCGAAGCCGCGCGCGGCGAGTTGTTCGACCACATTCACGGCTTGCTCGGCGATCAGGCCGCCGCGGGCGTGCAAACCATTGTCGAGAACGCCCATCACAGCGGCAGCGCCGGCGGCGTAGCAGCGATCATTTCGCTCGCGACACTGGTGATCGGCGCTTCGGCCACCTTCTCGTCGCTCAACAGCGCACTCAATATAGTGTGGCCGTACACGGGGCCGCGCTCGTCGAGCGTGATCGCGCTGGTGCGCGTGCGCCTGATCTCGTTCGGGCTGGTGCTGGGCGTGGCGTTCCTGCTGATCGTGTCGCTGGTGCTCGATACGGTCATTACCTTCATCGGCAAATGGCTGTGGGGCGACTCGCCGTATGTCGTGATCGGCAATCTTATGCAACTCGGCGTCGGTCTGCTCGTGCTGGCGTTCGCCTTCGCCGGCTTGCTCAAGTTCCTGCCGGATGCCCGCGTGCGCTGGCGGGATGCGCTCGTCGGCGGGATAGTCGCGGCCGTGCTGTTTTCGGCGGGCAAGAAGCTGTTCGCGCTGTATCTCGCGCACGCCGGCATGGCCACCTCGTTCGGCGCAGCCGGCTCGCTCGCCGTGCTGCTGATGTGGCTGTACTTCTCCGCCGCCGTGCTGCTGCTCGGCGCGGAATTTTCGGCGGCGCGCGGGCGCATGCACGATCCGCGTGGCGGCTGGGGCATGCAGGACGACACGCCGCCCGGCAGCCGCGCCAAGCTCGCCTCGGTTCTGGCGGCATCGACGATGGCGGCGGATGCCGTGCCGCACGCCGACGCGGAACCGGACGGACGCACCGCTTTGGGCGACGCCGCGCTCGCCCCCGCGATGCGCGACGCAAAGGCGGGCGCACTCAGCGGCGCAGCGCCGGTGGGGACTTTCCGGGTGCAATCCGGAAACAGGCCGTCGGCGCGAGCGACGGCGCTCAAGGTCGGCCGCACGGTCGTGCTGGCCGAAGCGCAAGCGACGCGCATCGCGGCCGTCACGCTCATCGAGGCGAGCCGCAAAGCCGTTGCGGCTGATCGCTACGTGAGGCGCCATCCGTGGACGTCGGTGCTATTCGCGGCGACCGCCGGGCTCGCCGCGGCAATGGTCGCGTGCCGAAATACCGACGACAGCAACCACTAAATCGCAAGTTGCAACCAGGCCAGTTACCAGGGCTGCACCCGTCAGCCCGGACGGTAGCACCTGCTCACAGCGCCGAAACCCTGTCTAGCCGCGTCGTCACGCGAATCCGTCTCGATTTTTATGGAAACGCTACAAAACGGGCAGAAAACTTAGACGACTTCATTACAAAATCCATTCAAATCAGTGTCGAAAGTACACGTATTGGAGCAGTCACTGTCAACAAAACAACAATAATGCTGAGTCAATGAATAAATGTTGCGGAAACAGAAATAATCGTTAACGCGCTTTAAATACAAGGCTTTGCGTGGTTTGTCAGTTTTTGGAGACACTCTTTTTTTTCCAGTTCTTGCCAATTGACCCTCTGAGCTATTCTCCTTTCCGCAACAAAGAAACTAATCATCTGCGTGGAGAAATGGATGAAACGAATCGCACTGTCTACCCTCTCGCTGGCGCTGCTCGGCGTCACTGGCGTGGCACATGCTCAAAGCAGCGTAACTCTGTACGGCTTGATCGACGAATCGATCCAGTACGTTCACAACACGGTGGATTCCGCTGGCCAGAACAAGAACCTGGTAGCCATGTTCGCCGGCAACCTTCAAGGTGACCGTTTCGGCTTGAAGGGCACGGAAGACCTGGGCGGTGGCCTGAAGGCAATCTTCCAGTTGGAAAACGGCTTTGACGTGAACAGCGGCAAGCTGGGTCAAGGCGGCCGGATGTTCGGTCGTCAAGCGTTCGTGGGCCTGACGGGCGATCAATGGGGTACGGTCACGCTGGGTCGTCAGTACGACCCGCTGGTCGATCTGGTCCAGCCGCTGACGGCTGACAACTACTTCGGTTCCACCTTCACCACGCCGGGCGACGTCGACAACAACGACAACTCCTCGCGCACGAACAACGCCATCAAGTACACCTCGCCGGTGTGGGGCGGCTTCCAGTTCGAAGGCATGTACGCTCTGGGCGGCGTGGCTGGCGCAACGGGTTCGGGCCAAACGTGGTCGGGTGCGGCAACGTACGCAACGGGTCCGTTCAGCGTCGCTGCCGGTTACTTCCGCGCAGACAACGGCAACACGCTGGCTAGCCGCACGGCGGCAGGCTCGGTGGGCTGGAACGGCAGCACGTCGGACGGCACGTTCGACAACCAGGTCAACGGCGCATACGCCGCGGCCAAGTCGATCGGCATCGCTTCGGTCGCTTTGCAATACGTCGCAGGCCCGTTCACGGCTAACCTGCGTTACAGCAACGCACAGTACAAGCCGGATGCGAATTCGGGCTTCGGTTCGACCGAGAAGTACAACATCGGCGGCGCATACCTGGGTTACCAGGCAACGCCGGCAATGCTGGTTGGCGTGGGCTACATCTACACCAAGGCTAGCGGCGATTCGAGCGCAACGTATCACCAGGTTTCCCTGGGCGGCGACTACAACCTGTCGAAGCGCACGGACATCTACCTGGTCGGCGCATATCAGCACGCAAGCGGCCAGCAACGCACGTCGGCCGGCACGCTGGTCGATGCAGGCGCAGCAATCGGTTCGTATAGCTACAACTCGGCTTCCAGCTCGCAAGAGATGGTCAGCCTGGGCATCCGCCACAAGTTCTAATCGAACTTTGACGGACTGCTGAAGCAACACGCAGTTGAAGACCAGCCACGGGCGAGAAGCCCATGGCTGGTTTTTTTTCGTCCTGAGTTCTTTGCTTCTTCGGGACGACACAAATGAAAAAGGCCGTCAGCAAGCCTGATTCAGGCTGGCGACAACCTTTGGTGTGATGCCTCGCGCGCTCGAAGCGCCGGAGCGCTGAAGCAAGCAAGCGCGGATACGCCGCTCAGCCTACTTTCGCTGCGCCTTACCCCGCTCAGCCTGCGCCAACGTCTGCGCGGGCTTCGCATCGAGTTCATGCTCGATGCCGTCAGCGCCCACCGGCGCGCGATGCAGCACCAGCGCCCGCTCCCGCTGCAACAGCGGCACATTCGGCGATTCCTGCCAGTCCGGATCGGGGATCTCGCCGAACACCTGGCGCAACCGCTCGCCCCAGGTGCGGTGAATCATCTCGAAGTAGGTATTGTCGTGATCGATCGAGACGAAGCGCGTGACGCGCAGCGTGTCCTTTTGATAAACCAGCAGATCGAGCGGCAAGCCGACCGACAGGTTCGAGCGCAGCGTCGAATCCATGGAGATCAGCGCGCACTTGGCGGCTTCGTCGAGCGGCGTGGACGGCGTCAGCACGCGGTCGATGATCGGCTTGCCGTACTTGGCCTCGCCGATCTGGAAATACGGATTCACCGCCGACGCCTCGATGAAATTGCCCGCCGCGTAGATCATGAACAGGCGCGGCCGGTTGCCCGCGATCTGCCCGCCGAGAATGAAGCTGCAATTGAAGTCGACGCCGAATTCCTGCAGCGCCTCCGCCTCGCGCTGATGCACGCAGCGCACCGCGCGGCCGATCACGCGGGCCGCGTCGGCCATGGTAGGCGCGCTCCAGAGCGTGGGCTGGGAAGGATCCGTGGGCTCGGACAACTCGTGCAGCACCGCCTGGGTGAGCGACAGATTGCCCGCGCCCAGCAGCGTGAGCATGCGCTCGCCCGGCAGCTCGAACACCGACATCTTGCGCGCGGTGCTGATGTGATCGACGCCCGCATTGGTGCGCGTGTCCGAGAGGAACACGAGACCGTCGTCGACGGACATCGCTACACAGTAAGTCATAAGGAAAGGTACCCGCAAAAAACAACTGAACGCCGCTATTGTAATGCGGCGCGCATGCGCCTCTATCGTGCTTTGTTCCTGTTTATCGGCCTTTGCGGGCCTCAGCTGAATAGATATGAGGGCTGGCGCGCGCTCGCGCCTCCAGGCCCGCTCCGCGGACCGCCCTCCTTCTGCGTCTATTGTGACAGCTGCGAGCTGACCGTAACGGACACTTTGAGCTGTTCTTCCAGCCCGCCGATACGCCGGCCGCGCACCGGAGCAGCCGCTTCATAGTCTCGCGCGACGGCGAGGCGGCAGTAGATTTCGCTGGCAAACGCGGCATGCGTGACGTCGATGGAAATCCAGCCCTTGCCTTCGAGCCACACGTCCACCCACGCATGGCTCGCGCCGTGCGTCACCTCGCCGGGTTCGATATAGCCGCTCACGTAGCGCGCCGGGATGCCGCGCGCGCGGCAGCACGCGAGCATCAGATGCGCGTGGTCCTGGCACACGCCGTTGCCGAGCGCGAGCGCCTGGGCGGCCGTGCTGGTGACTTCGGTAATGCCGGGGTTGTACTTCACGCGCTGCAGGATCTGCTCGGACAGCGCGATCAGATTCGCCGAGCTCGTCAGGTTCGGCACCGATTCGGCCAGTTCACGGACCGCGCCATCGGCCTCGGTCAGCCGCGTGGAGCAGGTGAAATGCTCGAGCGGAATCGGGCCGACGGCGTCGGGCAAATGACCGTCGATCAGCGGAATCGTGTCCACTTCGCCGGCCACGTGCAGGCGAATCTCGCTATGCGGCTTGTTGATGACCAGCGTGTGCAGCACGTTGCCGTAGGCGTCGAAGGTCGCGTCGAGCTTGCCCGGCGCGTCGATGCTCCAGCGCCGCACGACCTGCGAGGCGCCGCTCGCCGGCGTCAGACGCAGTTGCTGGATCGAATAATGGACAGTCGCTTCGTAGCGATAGGACGTGTCGTGGCGGATCGTCAGGTACATAAAAGAACTCCGTCAGGCGACTGGCAACATCAGATAGGTACGCGCAACCAGATTGCCCAGCTCAAACACGCGAGCGAGGAACTGTGTCAGATAGGCGTGCAGGCCGGCTTCGAAAATCTGCCGGATGTCGGAGTACACGAGTTCGGCGCGCAGCTTGCCGGCGAACCGTTCGCACTGGTTGGAGCCCGATGTGCGCAGCATCGCCAGATTCACGCAGACGCCTTCGAGCGACGCCAGCAGCGAACGCGGCATCTGCTGATTCAGGATCATCAGTTCGACCACGCGCGCCGGCGTGACGACGTCGCGATACACCTTGCGATAGATCTCCAGCGCCGACACCGAGCTCAGAATCGAGGTCCAGTAATAGAAGTCTTCGAGCTGGCGCGCGGCGTCGCGTGAATTCGGTTCGACGTCGGCAAAGCGCACGTCGAGAATCCGCGCGGTGTTGTCGGCGCGTTCGAGAAAGGTGCCCAACTGTGTGAAGAAGAACGCGTCGTCCTGCAGCGCGGTGCCGATCGTCACGCCGCGCGACAGATGCGAGCGGAACTTGACCCATTCGAACAACGCGCCCGGATTGCTCGCGGCCTGGCCGGACGAAGCGCGCTCATTGAATTCGAGCCACGTATCGTTGATGGTTTCCCACCACTCGGTCGTCAGCGTGCCGCGCACGGCGCGGGCATTTTCGCGCGCGGCCTGCAGACACGAATGAATACTCGACGGATTGGTCGCATCGGCCACCATGAAATCGAGCACGTGTTCGCGGGTCGGTTCGTCGTAGCGCTGCGCGAACGCGGTTTCGAGTTCGGAGATGCGCAGCACCGAGCGTTGCGCGCGCGCCTCCTGGTCGGGCGTCTGCGGCAACAGCAGCGCCTTCAGGTTGATATCGAGCATGCGGGCGGTGTTCTCCGCGCGCTCCATGTAGCGGGCCATCCAGAAAAGGTGATCGGCGGTTCGGCTTAGCATGACGGCGTTCCGTATCTGATGACGCGAGGCCTCGTCGAAGTAAAAGGCTCGCGCTGGTTATCCGTGTGCGCCGGTGGCGTGCGAGTCGCGTATCGCGTGCTGCCCCGGCGCGTTGGGTTGCAGGCGCGGTTGCGTGAAGCCTGGGCAACCGCGAACGGCAACCGCGTCAGTCGACCATCCACGTATCTTTGGTCCCGCCTCCCTGCGACGAATTGACGACCAGCGATCCCTCCTGCAGGGCTACGCGCGTGAGTCCGCCGGCGACCATCGTGACGGTCTTGCCGGACAGCACGAACGGACGCAAGTCGATATGGCGCGGCGCGATGCCGGCTTCGACAAAGGTCGGACACGCGGAAAGCGCCAGCGTGGGCTGTGCGATGTACCCCGCCGGACGCGCGATCAAGCGCTCACGGAATGCTTCGATTTCGGCTTTCGTCGAAGCCGGTCCGACGAGCATGCCGTAGCCGCCCGCGCCGTGCACTTCCTTGACGACCAGCTCCGGCAAATGCGCGAGCGTGTACGCCAGATCATCCGGCTTGCGGCACTGGAACGTGGGCACGTTATTGAGGATCGGCTTCTCGCCGAGGTAAAACTCGATCATTTCCGGCACGTACGGATAGATCGATTTGTCGTCGGCGATGCCGGTGCCCATCGCATTCGCGAGCGCCACGCGGCCGGCGCGATACGCGGTCAGCAGACCCGGCACGCCGAGCGCCGAGTCGTTACGGAAGGCAAGCGGATCGAGAAAATCGTCGTCGACGCGGCGGTAGATCACATCGACGCGCTTCGGCCCCTGGGTGGTGCGCATGAACACATAGTTGTCGTCGACGAACAGATCCTTACCTTCCACCAGTTCCACGCCCATCTGCTGCGCGAGGAAGGTGTGCTCGAAATACGCGGAGTTGTACATGCCCGGCGTGAGCACCACCACGACCGGATCGTCGACGCCTTCCGGCGCGACCGAGCGCAGCGTATCGAGCAATAGATCGGGATAATGCGCGACCGGCGCAATGCGGTTCTGCACGAACAGTTCGGGGAAAAGCCGCATCATCATCTTGCGGTTTTCGAGCATATAGGAGACGCCCGACGGCACCCGCAGGTTGTCTTCGAGCACGTAGAACTCGCCTTCGTCGCCCGCGCGCACCACGTCGACGCCGGCGATATGCGCGTAAACACCGAGCGGCACATTCACGCCCTGCATTTCAGGCCGGTATTGCGCGTTGGTATAGACCTGCTCGGCCGGCACGATACCGGCGCGCACGATATTGCGGTCGTGATAGACGTCGTGGATGAACAGATTGAGCGCCTGCACGCGCTGGCGCAAACCAGCCTCGAGCGTCTGCCATTCACCGCGCGGAATGATGCGCGGAATCAGGTCGAATGGGATCAGCCGCTCGGTGCCGGACAGGTCGCCGTTCACCGCGAAGGTGATGCCGACCCGGCGAAACAGCAGGTCGGCTTCCGCACGCTTGCGTGCAATCGCCTCGTTGCCCTGCTTCACCAGCCACCGCTCAAAGCGCGCGTAGTGTGGCCGCACGGCATCGTCATGATGACGCATCTCGTCATAGCATCGCATGTCACGCCCCGCTCTTGTTGTCGGATAGAAGGCGAATGCGCTGCGCATTCGGTGTTCGACAATCGATCAAGCAAGCGCTATGCCATTGAGCTTTTCGCGTACTAAACAGGTTGCATGCACGCGAATAGCGCATCCCGGCCGGCATGGCTTCGATGCCATCGTACTGCGGCGGCCCATGATGCGCTAGTACGGTGCATTTGCGGCACCGCGGTGCGCCGCCGGGAAATCCCTGAGCCATCCAATGAAATCGAATACGCACTGAGCGCGCATGAAAAATCCCCGTGGATTTGCACCCACGGGGATTCGGACAACGTGCACTGCGGATCGTCCCCAAGGGGACTTCCTTCGAAGCGTCTCAAGCGTCAACCATTGTTAAGCAACGGCAACGCGTGCAACGCGATCAGCCTGCAGCTGCGTCTTTCAGCTTCTTCAGCGGACGTGCCTTGATGCGCACGCTAGCCGGCTTGGCCGGGAACCAACGCTCTTCGCCCGAGAACGGGTCTTTGCCGAAGCGCTTCTTCTTCGCCGGCACAGCTTGCACGACGATCTTCAGAAGACCCGACAGCGTGAATTCGCCAGCGCCCTTCTTGTGCACGGCGCCGAGGATCGTGTCTTCGAGCGCGGCCAGAACAGCCTTGGCGGTCTTCGGTTCCACAGCAGCGCGTTCAGCGACGTGTGCAGCCAGCGAGGCCTTCGTGAAGGTGTCCTTGATCGGCGACGGAGCGCTGGACGCCTTCACGGCGACCTTCTTAGCTGCGACGGCCTTCTTCGCAGGAACTTTCTTTGCAGCAACCTTCTTGGTCGGTACCGGGGCAGCAGCCTTCTTGGCCACCTTTTTTGCGGAAGTCGGCATGTTTCTCCTACCTGTTGTGGTCAGTGAATTGCACGAAGCGCACACGGTATGTGCACGCTTCAACGCCGGATTCTACAAGCGCTAATACGATTTGCGCGACTCTTTTATGTATAACAGCGAAGGTTTGTTGCGCGGCGCAGACTGCGCAACACATTTTGATGCTTGTTTTAGCGGGTAAACGTGCGTCGAGGGGCCTGGCAACACCAACACGTAACGTACGTTACACGCCATTTCGATGCATGAATAACGGCACTTTCTGCGTGGACGATGACCGGTGGCTCGCTCGTCGTCGCCTTCCATGCGGCGGAAAAAACACGCCCCCTGCTGCGAAAAGCGCTGCAAGGGGCGGCCAATCTCGCCCTGCGACAGAAAATCGCGGGCGGCAGTCGAAACACTTTTTTACTGCCGGCTGACGTGTTTGAGATCGTGTTCGCTCTCCTTCACGTGAGCCCAATACTCGTTTTCGTCGCGCAGCAAGCCGAGCTCGCCGTTGCGATACGCCATCGCCAACGCGAGGTTGGCTTCGGGTAACTCCGCATTGGCCGCGCGCGTGAGCCATTGCAGCGCCAACGCGTCGTTGTGCGGCAGCGTCGCGCCGAAGCGATACTCGTTGGCGAGCTGGAACTGCGCGAGCGGCAGCCCCGCTTGCGCCGCCTGTTCGAGCCAGCGAATCGCCAGGCCTGCGTCACGCGGCACGCCGTAGCCGTTGCGATAGAGCGTCGCGAGATCGTAGGCGGCCTGGGCATCGCGCGAATCATGCGATGCCGCCAGCGTCAGCCAACGGCGGCTTTCCACGTAGTCCGGCACGACGCCGGGCAAGCCGCGCAACAGCAGATGCCCGAGCGTGGCTTGCGCGCGCGGCGCGCCGTCGAGTGCGAGTTGCCGGTAAAGCTCGACGCCTTCGCGTTGCTCGTCGATCTGTGGCGAACTCACCAGCACGTCCGCGAGCGCTTCACGCGCGGCCGCGTTGCCGAACGCCGAGGTCAGCCGCAACCGCCACAGCGGCCAGGCCGCATGCGTCGCCGTGCCCTGCATCTGCCAGTCGTCGATCTGCACGTTGGACACGCGCGTGGCCGCCACCGTGGCGAGCGCCCCCGCGCAGATGGCCACGGCCGCCGCCAGCGTCAAAGAGACGCGCGCGTTCATTGGTTGAGGTTCACGGAGTAGACCGCGAGACCCTTGCCGGTACCGTCATCGGCCCGGATCTGGGCGACGTTGCTGATGCCGTTGGCCTGCGCGAGCGCTGTGAGGTTCGGCGCCGACAGGAAGGTCACCGGACCGGCTGTCGCCACCTTCGTGAAGCGCCAGCTACGATCGCTGCCGTTGCTCGCCGCCTTGATGGTCTGCGCTTTCTTGATGTAGGCGATCAGCACGTCGCGGCTCGCATCCGGCGACGCGTAAATCGTCTTGCTGCCGTCGAGCCCCGGGAAATTTCCGCCGCCGCTCGCGCGATAGTTGTTGGTCGCGACGATGAACGACTGCGTATCCGAGATCGCCGCGCCCTGATATTTCAGGTTGCGAATCCGGCTGCCGACCGCCTGCGTCACGTCGATTTCGTAGCTGAAGTCCTTCGACGTGATCATGTCGAAGTTATAGCCGGGATACGTGCTGACGAGTGCCTGCGCCGCCGTGTTGGCCGGATCGATCGTGTTGAAGCGCTTCGCCGCGGTTTCGAGCCACGCTTTCAGATCGGCGCCCGTCACCTTCACCGCGTAGATCGTGTTCGGATACAGGTACAGGTCGGCGGCGTTGTTGATCGCCACGTTGCCTTGCGCGACGTCGGTGAAATCGTTACCGCCGCCAAAGCCGCTCTTGAACGGCGCGCTCACCGACAGCACCGGAATGCCCGCATATTGCGGCAGATTCGCGTTGATGTAGTCCTGCGTGTAGGCCGCTTGCGCCTGGTTGACGATCTCGATGGCCGACACGTCGCCCACATCGGCAAAGTAGGTGGTCATGCGGAAATCGGTCGTGCCGATCGGCGTTTTCACATAGTTGATGGTCGCGGCGTGTTCGGCAGCGATCGCCTGCGAGACTGCCGGGTCGACCGCCACGTAGCTGTTATCCGCGTTCTGGATCGAGCGGGCTTGCGCGGTGCTCGCGTTGAGGTCCACCGTCCACGTGCCGTTCGTGTAGTTCAGCGCGAGCTTGATCACGCCGAGATGCTTGCCCCAGAAATTCGCCATCACGGTCGGCACGCCGTTGACGGTGCCCTTCACCTTGTCGACACCCGGCAGGTTGAATTGCGTGACGGTGCTGTTTTTATCGGGGAAAACCTGGTGCGAGTGGCCGATCAGCATCGCGTCGATGCCGGCCACTTTCGAGAGATAGTAGCTGCCGTTTTCCATCGACGGCGAATACGTCGAGTTATCGAGCCCGCCATGCGACATCGCCACGATGATCTGCGCGCCCTTCGCCTTCATTTCCGGCACGTACTTCGAGGCGCTTTCCACGAGCCCTTGCGTGTAGACGTTGCCGTCGAGCCAGCGTTTGTCCCACGCCATGATGGCGGGCGGCGTAAAGCCGATCACGCCGATCTTCACCGGCGCGCTGACGGTCTTGCCGTCGGGCGTCGTGGCCGTGATCGTGCGTTCGAGGATCGTGTACGGCTTGAAGATCGGCTGCTGCGATTTCGCGCCGAGCACGTTGGAGAGCACCAGCGGAAAGTTCGGCCCCGCGCAGGCCGGCTGCGACGCGACCGGGCTCATGTTCGGCACGTCGAACGCGCTGCCGGTCACTTGCGCGAGAAACGGCAGGCCGTAGTTGAATTCGTGATTGCCGATCGTGCCCGCATCGTACTTCAGCAGATTCATGACCTTGTAGACGCCGAGCGTGGTCTTGCAATCGACCGGCGCGACCTGCGCCTGATAGTCGGCGAGCGCGGTGCCCTGGATCGTGTCGCCGTCGTCGAGCAACAGGGTGTTGGGGAATTCCTTGCGCGCCGCCGCGATCAGCGTCGCCGTGCGCTCGAGGCCGAGCGACTTGTCTTCCGCCAGCTTGTAGTAGTCGTAGCTGAGCAGATTGGTGTGGATGTCGGTGGTCTCCAGCAAGGCGAGAGTCGCGGTCGTGCCGTTCGCCACTTGCGGCGCAGGCGTGTCGACACTGCTGCTGCATGCTGTTATACCGATCGCGCTCAGCGCACCCACGGTACCCAATGCGCCGATCGCGCCACGCGCGCGCAGCCGCTTTCCTGCCATCAAGGTCACTCGCATCCTTACCGCCCTCCGGTTTTATTGTGTTGTCATGCCGGACCATCGGGCCGGCTTTGCATTACAAACAATTACAGAGGCGCAAGAGTACGGTGGGTTTATGACACTGATTTGTATGGCATTAGATAGCCATAAGTAATCCGCACACGAGGATCACGGGCTTACCGCGCGAGCCGCGGCAGGATGCCGGCGAGCTTCGTGAGCGCGGCGTCGATGTGCTCGACCGCGATATTGCCGTAGCCGAACATCAGGCCCGGCTGCGCCTTCGCGCGTAGATGAAACGGCGCGAGTCCATACAGGCCGATCGATGCTTCACGCGCCGCGTTCACCACCGCTTCTTCCGTCAGCGGCGCTCTCAAACGCGCCGCCATGTGGATGCCGGCCGTCGGCACGATCGGTTCGAACCAGGGCGCGAGGCCGCCGCGCAGATGGTCGAGCAGCATCTCGCGGCGCGCCGCGTAAGTCTTGTGCATGCGCCGCAGATGCTTGGCGAAATCGCCGTTGAGCATGAAGGACGCGAGCGCGGTTTGCGTGAGCGTGCAGCCGTGCCAGTCGCCGATCTGACGCGCCTTGATGAGCGCACCATAGAGCGAGGCCGGCGGCACCACATAGCCGACTCGCAGTTCAGGAAAGATCGTCTTCGAAAACGTGCCGACGTAGGCGACGAGTCCGGCGCGATCGAGGCTTTTCAGCGGCTCCATCGGCCGGCCTTCGAAACGGTACTCGCAGTCGTAGTCGTCCTCGATGATCACCGCGCCGCGTTTCTGCGCCCATTCGAGCAACTCGACGCGGCGCTCGAGGCTCATCGGCATGCCGAGTGGGAACTGATGCGAAGGAGTCACGTAGACGAGCCGCGCCTTGTCCGGCAGTTTGCTGACGATCAGGCCTTCGGCATCCACCGGCACGGGCACCACGCGCGCGCCGGTGGCCTTCAGGCACGCATGCGCCGGCGTATATCCAGGGTCCTCGATCGCCGCAACTTCGCCGGCACGCAAAGTGATGCGCGCCAGCAGATCGAGCGCGTGCTGCGCGCCTTGCGTGACGATCACGTCTTCCCAGTTGCTGGCGACGGCGCGGTTGAAGGCCAGGTAGCGCGAGATCGCGAGGCGCAGTTCCTGCTCGCCGGCCGTGTCGCGATAGATGCCGGGGCCGCGCGCTTGCGCACGCAACGCGTGATTCACGCAGCGGCGCCAGACGTCGAAGGGAAACAGCGTCTTGTCGGTCGCGCCGCCGACGAAGTCCTGCGGCGACGCCACCGAAGGCCGCGGCAACGGCAAGCTCTCGGGCATCTCCTCCCACAGCGGCTGGGCGCGCGCGGCCGCCTTCACCTTGGCCCGCTCGCGCGACGACTCCGCCGCCCGCGCATGCGCGGAGCGCTCCACCGGCAGACGCTCCAGACCATCGGCGACGAAGGTGCCCGAGCCGCCACGCGCGCTCAGATAGCCCTCGGAGAGCAGCCGCTCGAACACGTCGAGCGTGGTCTTGCGCGACACGCCCAGTTGCGTGGCGAGATCGCGCGTGGACGGCAGGCGCGTGCCGCCCGCGAGACGCCCTTCGAGAATGCCGGCGCGCAACTGCCGATAGATCTGTCCGGAGAGATCGTGATGCCCTTCGACCGCGATATGGATTTCCATCCGGCTGGCTACCTTGCGTATCCGGGAAACGGTTATTTGAAAAGACCAATGGCAACCGTTAGCTTACCTCTGCCCGTGCTATCCGATGGCCATTCAAGCGCGTGCGCGGCGCCTCCAGATACAAAAATGGCGCGCCGTGCATTGCAAGGCGCGCCATTCAAGTTTTGCCAGCGCACGCCGTGACGTGCGCCGCGTTTGGCATCCGGAACGCGATTACTCCGCCACTACCCCATTCAATGCCGCGGTTTGCCGCGCGGTCGCACGCGCCTCATCGCTGCAACGTTGATGTTCGCGCGAAAGCTTGCGCATCAACGGCAGCAACAGAACCGCCACCAGCGCACCCACTGCCGCGAGCCAGCCGAGGCCGGTAAACAGCTTCGTATAGAGCGGCAACGATTCGAGCGGATCCATATCGCCCGCCGGCATCTGCGCGAAATTCGCGACCACGCTGCCCAGATATTGCGACACGCCGGTCGCCACGAAGTAAGCGCCCATCATGAAACCGCTCATGCGCGCCGGTACGTAGCGCGCGATCATGGCGAGTCCCAGGCCGCTCACCAGCAGTTCACCGAGCGAATACAGACCGTAGCCGCCCACCATGAACCACGACGACACGCGCCCGTTCACCGCGTACTTACCGCTCGCCGCGTAGACGAAGAAGCCGGCCGCGACCACCGCGAAACCGAACGCATACTTCACCGCTACCGGCACGTCCTTGCCGCTCTTCGCGAGCTTCGTATAAAGCAGTGCGAGCAGCGGGCTCAGCAACATGATCCAGATCGGGTTGAGCGCCTGGAACTGCGCGGCGCTCCACGTGAACAAGGTTTCGCCGAACAGCGTGAAACGCGGGTCGACGTTGCGCAGCGCGAACAGCGTAAGCGACGTCGACATCTGCACGTAGAACACGAAGAACAGGATCACTTGCGCGGTCAGGATCAGCGCGGCGACCAGCCCCGAGCGCTCCGAGCGTTCGCACTTCATCAGCATGTAGCCGAAGATCGCCAGAATCGCGACGCCCGCCGTGTATACGCAGGCCACCGCGATCGCCTTGTGCTGCAGCACGAACATGGTCGCCGCGCCGAGCGCGAGGCCACCCAGCGCGACCGCGCCGACGCGCTTCCAGCGCACCGGTTCGGCGTCCGGCGCGGAGCCGATATGCGCGAGCGTGCGGAACATGATGAAGTAGTTCAGCACCGACAGCAGCATCCCCGCGCAGCAGACGGCGAAGGCCGTATGCCAGCCCCAATGGTCCTTGATCCACGGCGTGGCGAGCATCGACACCGTCGAGCCGATGTTGACCGCCATGTAGTAGATCGTGAACGCGCTGTCGATGCGCGCGTCGTCGCCTTCATAGATGCGGCGCACGAGATTCGCGGCGTTGGCCTTGAAGAGACCGTTGCCGACCACGATCACGCCGAGCGACGCGTACATATAGGCAAGCTGGTCATTGGGCAACGCCAGCATGAAATAGCCGACGGACAGCACGCCGGCGCCGAAGATCATCGTGCGGCGCGCGCCGAGAATCTTATCGCCGATCCAGCCGCCGATCGACGGCGACGCATACACCAGCGCCGTGAATGCGCCCCACGTGAGGGTGGCGTGGCTGTCGGTGAATTGCAGCTTGTCGATCATGAACAGCACGAGCAGCGCGGCCATGCCGTAGTAGCCGAAACGCTCCCACATCTCGATCAGAAAGACGGTCGAAAACGAACGGGTCTGCGAGACGCGTGCGCTGGGCGGATTGGATGAATTCATCATGTACCTCTTGTTCAAACGGTTGCGGCGTCGCGCGAACTGGCCGCGCGGCGCGTGAAACGGAATCTGGAAAGACAGTCGGCGAAGCGTGCGCGTCACCGGTGCGATAGGCACCACACGGCACCGCGCGGCCACAGCGCGTAGGCGCGCTCATCCGCGCGCTAGAGCGCCAAACCAGCAGATAAACCAGGGGATGGGATCGAGGCCCGCCTCGCGAAACGCCCCGCAGGAAGTCCCCTTGAGGGAACCTGCGCCACACCGGGCTCGGACTCCGGCATGCGGAGCGGGCTCAATGATAAAGCATCGCGACGAACGGGGATTTCGAGGCCGACAGAGAGCGGCGTTGCCACGCGGTGGCAGGCGCAAAGCCCGCGGCGGGAAAAATCGGCAGTGATGGTCATGTCCTTACGCCGGCTGCCGTTCGGTTGGAACGTGCCGGACAGTGCTCCACCGCGCAGGATCGCCGCGGGCGGAATGAAAAACAGCGGCCGGGTTCGCGTGTGGTGTGCACGTGCGCGCCCTTCCGCAAGCGGGGCTGATTCTGCAAACAGAAACATCCTGAGTCACTCAGGGAATTCACTGATCCGGCGTCAATAACCTGTCGTTACACGCCATACGCCTTGGCCGCAGCGGCGCTTGCCATCGAAAATAGTCTTTCGTGTCATACGTTTAATCTTCCTGATACTCATATTGCATAACCGCGGTTAGCGGCGGGCAATACTGCAGCCGTTACTGCGTTTGTTTGCTATTTCTCGAAATAACCAGTCAATTTGGCTGGGATTAGTTTCGGTTCTGGCAACATAGAGTGTCGTCTCGAAATGTGGTCTCTCGCAGCACCGGGGCTAAAAGACCCGAAGCCCGGCCTGGACGCAATCAAACCATATTTACTTATATCAAACAAATTTTGACGGGCTAATTTCCTCCTGCTATGGTCACGACAATTCAAAAAAGCAATCCGGCACTAGAAATCGGCAGCAAGATCCGCGCACTGCGCCAACGGCTCAAGCGGACGCTGGATGACACGGCAACCGCGGCGGGGATTTCCAAGCCGTTTTTGTCGCAAGTCGAGCGCGGGCTGGCGTCACCGTCCATCACTTCGTTGGCCGGTATCGCCCACGCACTCGGGGTCACGGTGCAGTATTTCGTCGACACGCCCAGCGAAGAACGCAGCGTGAGTCGTGGCGATCAGTTGAAGTTTTTCGGTTTTGCGGACTCGGCCAATCTGTTTGCGCGGCTGACCAACGTGACGGGCGGCCGTCAGCTCGAAGCGATCCTCGTGAGGATGCCGCCCGGGCAGAAGCGCTCCGAAGTCACCACGCATGCCGGGGAAGAGTTTGTGTATGTGATCGACGGCGAAGTGTCGTTGACGCTGGAAGGCAAGACGTTCGTGTTGCACGCGGGAGACAGCGCGCATTACGAATCGACGGTGCCGCACAGCTGGGTGAACACCGCGCGCATCGAGTCGGTGGTCGTCTGGGTGGGCACACCAAGACTGTTCTAAAGAGCAGGCACCTTATCCGGTTGAGCCGGCCGGGGATTGCCTGCATTACGAAATGTAAGGAATCCTGCATGTCGCGCTACCACCACGAGCAACAAGGGCCGCCCTGGCCCGAGCAACGCAGCTAAACGGGCGCCTTGGCGCCAGCGCGTTTCTCTCTCGACCTTTCCTGCGATCTCAACCGATGAAAACCCCGTTCGTCTACGCGACGGCGCTGACTGCGCTCGTCCTCACGTTTGCTCCTTCCGCTTTCGCCATCACGGTGCCCGCGGGCGTCACGCTCGCCGCCAGCCAGGAAATGACCCGCCAGGTGCCTGGCGAAACCGAATCGCTCGACCCCGCGCATATCGAATCATGGACCGGCAATACGATCGGGCTCGACCTGTTCGAAGGCCTGACGCGCATGGATGCGAGCGGCGCGATCGTGCCGGGCGTCGCCGAATCGTGGTCGCGCACCGGGCCGAATACGTGGGTCTTCAAGCTGCGTCACGATGCGCGCTGGAGCAACGGCCAGCCGGTCACGGCGGCCGACTTC
Organism: Paraburkholderia sp. BL9I2N2; assembly: GCF_004339745.1. Lineage (GTDB taxonomy): Bacteria > Pseudomonadota > Gammaproteobacteria > Burkholderiales > Burkholderiaceae > Paraburkholderia. Next base: position 1,011,059 of record NZ_SMGP01000002.1, read on the forward strand.
GTCTACTCGTGGCAACGCGTGCTCGATCCGAAGACGGGTTCGAAATACACGGTGCTGGTTGAATTCGTGAAGAACGCCAAGGCGATTCTCGCCGGCAAGGCGCCGCTCGCGAGCCTCGGCGTGCGCGCCGTCGATCCGTACACGCTCGAAGTCACGACCGAAGTGCCCGCCACGTTTTTCCCGCAGCTAACGGCGATGGCAACGATGACGCCGGTCAATCGCGCGGTCGTGACTAAGTTCGGCGGCGACTGGACCCGTCCGGGCAACTTCGTGGGTAACGGCCCGTATGCGCTGGCCGACTGGCAGCCAGGCAACCGCCTGGTGGCCACCAAAAGCCCGACGTACTGGAATACTGGCAAGGTCGTGATCACGAAAGTGACCTACCTGCCGATCGAGAACGACGAAACGGCAATGCGCATGTATCAGGCCGGCCAGTTCGACTACACCTACTCGGTGCCCTCGGGCATCTATGCACAGGTGAGCAAGCAGTTCGGTTCCGAGCTGAGAACCGGCCTGCAGATCGCCACGTACTATTACAGCCTGAATAACGACGACCCGGCCTTCAAGGACAAGCGCGTACGCCAGGCGCTGGCGATGGTGCTGGACCGTGACCTGCTGACCAAGCGTCTGACGGCCGACGGCGAAGTGCCGATGTACGGCCTGATCGCCAAGGGCACCGAAGGCTCGGGCGTGTTTACGCCGGAGTGGGCGAGCTGGCCGATGCCCAAGCGCATCGACTACGCGCGCAACCTGCTGAAGACCGCGGGCTATTCGGACGCGAAGCCGCTGACGTTCACGCTCACCTACAACACCAACGACCTGCACAAGAAGGTCGCGTTGTTCGCCACCTCCGAATGGCGCACCAAGCTCGGCGTGACCGCCAAGCTTGAAAACGTCGAATACAAGGTGCTGCTCAAGCAACGCCACGACGGCAAGGTGCAGGCCTCGCGCGACGGCTGGTTCGTCGACTACAACGATGCCAACTCGTTTTTCGATCTGATCCGCTGCAACAGCGTGCAGAACGACCAGCACTACTGCAACCCGCAAGTGGACAAGCTGATCGACGAAGGCAACCAGCAGCTCGACGACGCGAAGCGCACCGCGTTGTTCACGCAGGCACACGATCTGGCCATGAACGACTATCCCGTGGTATCGCTCTTCCAGTATTCGGCCGACCGGCTGGTCAAGTCGTATGTAGGCGGCTACAAACCGACCAACTACCTCGACATGCGCGCCACGCAAGACATGTATCTCACCAAGCACTAAACGCGGGGAGCACCGTCATGCTGGCCTATACGCTGCGCCGCACGCTCTGGGCGATCCCGACGATTCTCGCCGTGATCACCGCGTGCTATCTGCTGCTGCATCTCACCCCGGGCGGCCCGTTCGACACCGAGAAGCAACTCTCGGCGGCCGTGCTGGCGAACCTGAACGCCAAGTATCACCTCGACGAACCGTTGTGGTTGCAGTACCTCCACTACCTCGGTTCGCTGCTGCACGGCGACCTCGGGCCGTCGTTCCGCTACGCCGACTGGTCGGTCAACGACCTGGTGTGGAAAGCGCTGCCGGTCAGCCTCGGCGTGGGCGGCGTGTCGGTGCCGATCGCGGTCGTGATCGGCGTCGCGCTCGGCACGGTGGCCGCGGTGCGGCGCGACCGTTTCGTCGATCACTTCGTGATGGTGCTCGGCAATATCGGCAACGTGGTGCCGCCCTTCGTGCTCGGTCCGGTACTCGTGTGGATCTTCGCGATCCTGCTGAAAACTTCCGAAGGACACGGCTGGCTGCCGGCCGGTGGTTGGGGCGACGGCGAGTGGCGCTATCGTGTGCTGCCGATCGTGCTGCTCACCATCATCAACGTCGCCGCGATTGCCCGCGTGATGCGCGGCAGCATGATCGAAGTGCTGTCGGGCAACTTCATCCGCACGGCGCGCGCCAAGGGTTTGCCGGGCCGCACGATCGTCCTGCGCCACGCCATGAAGCCCGCGCTGATGCCGGTCGTCTCGCTGCTCGGCTCGATCTGCATCTCGTCGATCACCGCGGCGGTGGTCACCGAATCGGTGTTCGCGCTGCCGGGCCTCGGCCAACTGGTCGTCAACGGCGCGATCAACCGCGACTACACCCTCGTGCTCGGCCTCGTCGTGCTGACGACCGCCGTCGCCGTGCTGTTCAATCTGCTGGTCGACCTCGCGTATGCGTGGCTCGATCCGCGCATCCGGTACTGATCCATGCCCCGCTCTCTTCAATCGACTGCCGCGGCGCTCGACCCGCTCGCGGCCATCGCGAAGGCGCCGCGCTCGCGCGGCCCGCTCGCCACCGCCGCGTGGCGCTTCGTGCGCAACCGCGCCGCTTTTACCGGCTTCGTCGTGCTGATGCTGATCGTGATCGCCTGCGTGGCGGGTCCGTGGTTCCTGCCGAACAACCCGATCGATAGCGACTGGAGCGCGATCAGCCTGCCGCCCACGCTGCAAAACATGCACTGGTTCGGCACCGACGAACTCGGCCGCGATCTGCTCGCGCGCGCGCTGCAAGGCGGGCGCGTGTCGCTCGAAGTCGGCCTGCTCGGCACGCTGGTGTCGGGACTGATCGGCGTCGCGTACGGTGCGACCGCGGGCTATCTGGGCGGACGCGTCGACGCCGTGATGATGCGTATCGTCGACATGATGTACGCGATTCCCTACATGCTGATCGCCATCCTGATGATGACGATGTTCGGCCGTGCCTTTTATCTGGTCGTGCTCACCATCAGCGCGTTTTCATGGCTCGACATGGCGCGCGTGGTGCGCGGCCAGACGCTGTCGCTGCGCTCGCGCGAATTCATCGACGCCGCGAAGGCGATCGGCGTGAGCTCGCGTTCGATCATCGCGCGTCACATCGTGCCGAATCTGTTCGGCGTGGTCGTGGTATATGCGAGCGTGACCGTGCCGAACATCGTCCTGACGGAATCGGTACTCTCGTTTCTCGGCCTCGGCGTTCAGGAGCCGATGACGAGCTGGGGCGTGCTGATTCAGGACGGCGCGCAGAAGCTCGAATCGATGCCCTGGCTGCTGCTGTGCCCGGCCGTGATGCTGTGCGTGACGCTGTATTGCGTGAATTTCGTCGGCGATGGTTTGCGCGACGCATTCGATCCAAAGGACCGTTGACATGCCGCTACTCGAAGTCAAAGACCTCAGCGTGCGCTTTACGCGCCGCGAAGGCGCACCCGTCGACGCGGTGCAAGGCGTGTCGTTTTCGCTCGAAGCGGGGCGCACGCTCGGCATCGTCGGCGAATCCGGCTCCGGCAAGAGCCAGACAGTGATGGCGTTGTTGGGTCTCCTCGCTGGCAACGGCAAGGTATCGGGCGCCGCGACCTATCGCGGCGAGAACCTGCTGAACATGAACGAAGCGGCGCTGAACAAGATTCGCGGCGACCGCATCGGCATGATCTTTCAGGACCCGATGACCTCGCTCAATCCGTTCCTGACGATCGAACGGCAGATGACCGAGACGCTGCAACTGCATCGCAAGATGTCGCGCCGCGAAGCGCGCCGCCGCGCGATCGAAACGCTCGAATCGGTGCGCATTCCCGATGCCGCACGGCGTATCAACATGTATCCGCACGAGTTTTCCGGCGGCATGCGGCAGCGCGTGATGATCGCGATGGCGCTGCTCTCCGAACCGGAAATTCTGATCGCCGACGAACCCACCACCGCGCTCGACGTGACCGTGCAGGCGCAGATCATCGAACTGCTGCGCGAACTGAATTGCGAACGCGGTACGGCGATCATCCTGATCACGCACGACATGGGCGTGGTGGCCGGGCTGTGCGACGACGTGATGGTGATGTACGCCGGCCAGACCGTCGAGCAGGCGAGCGCCGCCGCGCTATTCGCCGCGCCGACGCATCCGTACACGCTCGGCCTTCTGAACGCGCTGCCGCGTCTGACCGACGATGACGACGACCGTCCGTTGCAAACCATTCCGGGCAATCCGCCCCTGCCCGGCGAAGTCGGCGCGGGTTGCGCATTCGCGCCGCGTTGCGGATATTGCACCGACCGTTGCCGCGAATCGCGCCCGCCCCTTTCCGCCGCCGCGGGCCACGCCGACGCGCTGCGCGCGTGCCACCGGCCGGTCGGGGAAATTCTCGAGGCACAACACGTATGAACACCACTCCTCTGGCAAACCAGGACGCGGCCACGCTGTTGCGCGTCGACAATCTCAAGGTGCAATTCGGCGTGCCGCGCGGCGGCTATCCGTGGTCCGGCAAAGCGACGCTGCGCGCCGTGGACGGCGTGTCGTTCAACGTGCGGTGCGGCGAAACCGTGGGGCTCGTCGGTGAATCGGGTTGCGGCAAGTCGACGCTCGCGCGCGCGATCATCGGACTCGCGCCGGTGGCGAGCGGCAGCGTGCGCTGGCTCGGCGACGAAACCGTGCTGCCGGGCGCGCGCCGCGATACCTCGCGTTTGCGCCGCGACGTGCAGATGATTTTCCAGGACCCGCTCGCCTCCCTCGACCCGCGCATGACGATCGAACAGATCGTCGCCGAGCCGCTTCTCACGCACGGCCAGGACATTGCGCGTGCCGACGTGCAGCGGCGCGTGCTGACCATGCTCGAACGCGTGGGTCTCAACGCGCAGCATCTGCGCCGTTATCCGCATGAGTTTTCTGGTGGCCAGTGTCAGCGCGTCGGCATTGCGCGCGCGCTGATCGGCGAGCCGCAACTGGTGATCTGCGACGAGCCGGTGTCCGCGCTCGACGTGTCGATCCAGGCGCAGATCGTCAACCTGCTGCGCGATCTGCAACGCGAACTGTCGCTCTCACTGCTGTTCGTCGCGCACGATCTGGCCGTCGTCAAAGCAATCAGTCACCGCGTGCTGGTGATGTATCTGGGACGTGTGATGGAGTTCGGCGACAAGCGCGAGGTGTACGGCACGCCCCGTCATCCGTACACGCGGGCGTTGCTCTCGGCCGTGCCGGTGCCCGATCCGGTCGTGGAGCGCGCGCGCCGTCATCTGCTGTTGCGCGGTGAGATTGCCTCGCCGCTCAGCCCCCCCTCCGGTTGCGCGTTTCGCACGCGCTGCCCGGATGCGATCGAAGCCTGTGCCCGCGAGATTCCGCAGCCCGTCACGCACGGGGCCAAGGCGACACGCGTCGCTTGCATTCGCGTGGGAGACACCGCGAAGTAAATGCCCTCGGGCAAAGCTACAGCAAAGAACCTGAGAAGCTAAAACCAGAAAGTTAAAACCGTATTCCCGGCGCGGCGGGCCGTCGCGCCGTTGGATTCGTTCGTCCTGCCAATCGCGGGACGAACGATAAGCGTGGACTGGCTAACCGCCAGCCAAAGATTCACCACAATAATCAGAGACGTACTCAATGAAAGATAGCCGATCAAAAAACCGGTCAAAAAAAACCGGAGCAGCAACCTTCTTTTACTGCGCATTCACGCTTCCCGCACTGACACTAGCCGCTAACGCGTATGCCGACGACGGCGTCACGGAGCCCGCCTCCGAGGCGTCGAAAACTCAAACGCTCGCGCAAACGTTGTCGTCCCCCGCGCAACTCGCGCAGGCCACACCGACGCAGCAAAACGATACGTCCGGCAAGCGCCGCGCGGAGCAAGGCGGCCAGGTGCGCAACGATCAGCCCGACACCACCAACGCCATCGTCAACGCCGAGGCCAATCAGACGGTCACGCCGCCCGCGCAGTTGTCGAGCCAGGCGGCGAGCAAGGGTTTCATCGCCGACAGCCATCTGAATCTGCAGTTTCGCAATTACTCCGACTACTTCCAGGCGCCCAACACGATCTACCGTCACGCGTGGGTCCAGGGCATGCAGGCCAACTACGAATCCGGCTACACGCAAGGGCTGGTCGGCTTCGGCGTCGATGCATCGCTGTTCGGCGCGCTCAAACTCGACGGTGGCAACGGCGCGGGCAACATGGTGCACGTGGGCAAGGACGGCGGCGGGTCGGAGCAGCTCGCGTGGGCTTATCCCGGCATGTACGATATCAAGGGACGCATTTCGGAAACGGTCGTGAAATACGGTTTGCAGATCGTCACCAACCCGTTCCTCGAACCGCACGACAACCGCGCGCTGCCGCCGACCTTCCTCGGCGTCTCGATGGTCAGCAACGATCTCGTGCACACCACGCTCGAGGCCGGCAGCTTCACCAAAGTCGACGCGCGCGGCCACACGAACCTGAGCAATCTCACCACCTCGTATGGCGGCACGCGGATCGATCGCCTCACGTATGTGGGCGGCACGTGGCACTACGCGAAGAACGGCGAGATGGCCCTGTATGTCGATCAGGCCGACGACGTCTGGCGTCAGTACTACGGTTCGGTCGCGCAGTCGTTCGGCGATCCGACCACCATCAAGTGGAGCGGCCTCGCCAACATCTACTCGACGCACGACACCGGCGCGTCGCGTCAGGGGCACATCAACAGCAATGCGTACAGCGTGTCGGTCTCCGCGCAGCACGGCCCGCATGCGCTGCTGCTCGGCTACCAGCAGGTACTCGGCGACCAGTTCTTCGACTACGTCAACGAGACCAACGGTATCTACCTGACCAACTCGATGGACGTGGACTACAACGCGCCGCACGAGCAATCGCTGCAATTGCGCTATACGTTCGACGGCAAATACGCCGGCGTGCCGGGGCTCAAGGCGATGTTCTGGGGGCAATACGGCTGGGGCGCGGATGCATCGGCGGGCGCGGCGGAAAACGCCTCGCCTTCCGCGCCGCTGCATGATCTGTACTGGAAGAACGGCGAACCGGTGCATGGCCATCATCACGAGTTCGGCTTCATTCCGAGCTACACGCTGCAAAGCGGACGCTTCAAGGATACGAAGATCACGTTCATCGCGATGTGGCACAACAGCCAGTACCACTACTCGGATGGCAACAACATGGAATACCGGCTGGTGGTGAATGTGCCGGTGAAGGTGTTCTAAGCGCTTCCAGCGCGATTCGGGGCGGCGCGGTTTGCGCGCTGCCTCGGTGATCGCGCTTAGGCTCAGCCCGTGATCCGTTCAGTCGTCATCGCGCGCGACAAGCCGTGCATTGGCCGGCGCAACGCGACATCGAACGGATTGGTTTGCGGGCCGATCGCATCGGCCTGCCGACGCAGCAATTCGACCACCATCGGCAGACGGTCGTCGCCCAGACGCGCGGCCAGCGTGCCGACGCTCAACGCCGCCACCGCCACGCCGGTGCGATCCAGAATCGGCACCGCCACGCCCGCCATGCCGTCGAGCACGCCGCTATTGCGCCCCGCGTAGCCCAACTGGCGCACACGCTCGATCTCAGTGCGCAAATACACTTCGTCGAGCACGCCGTACCCACGAATGCGCGGCACGTTGAAGCGGATGATCTCCTCGCGCTCGGCCTCGGGCAAAAACGCGAGAATCGCCAGACTGCCCTGCCCGACACCCAACGCCACGCGCCCGCCGATATCGCCGGTGAACGAGCGGATCGGAAACGGCCCTTCGCAGATGTCGAGGCACACTGCGTCGAAACTGCTTTTGACGAGCAGAAAGATCGTGTCGCCCAGACTCGCGCACAAGCGCAGCAACGCGGGACGGCACAGTGTGCGCATGCCGCTCGGATTGCCGGCCTGCGCCGCGAGCGCGAAGAAATCGACACTCAGTCGGTACAGCTTGGAGTTCTCGTCCTGTTCGACGATGCCTTCCGCGATCAACGCATGCAGGATGCGATGCACGGTGCCCTGTGTCAGCCCGACTGCTTTCGCGAGACGCGTGACGCGGCCGCCATCGGGTTGCGCTTCGGACAACGCGCGGATTACCGCGAACGCACGTTCCAGCATGCCGGGGCCGGGCGCGCCGCCGGTCTCGTCGGCGGCGGATGGGTCGGTATCTCGTTTGGCGGCAGCGTTCATCTTTACGGTTCGCAATTATTTCACTGATCGGAACACTATAAAGTGTTTTATCCGCAAGTGGAATCCGGCCCGTCATCCTCTGTGTCGCCGTTGCGTTAATGATTCATAGGGATTTTCCGGACATCACGCAGCGGAACGTTTGCTATCGATCTACCGAATACATTCCATCAAATGGAATTTTTTCCAATCTTATACCGGCAAACGGAATTTGAAATTGACTGACGGTAATTTGGCTAGCTAGAGTCGGCGTCATCGAGGCAGTAGTCGATTGAACCGGTGTCGCAACATCCAAAGGCCAGATCATGTCGTTCCTTACACTCACGGACGTAACGAAATCGTTCGGCGATCTGCAGGCAGTCGCCGACGTGAACCTGTCGGTGGAAAAAGGCGAGTTCGTTTCGTTGCTCGGACCGTCCGGCTGCGGCAAGACCACCACCTTGCAGATGATCGCGGGCTTTGTCGAAACGACGCGCGGACGCATCACGCTCGACGGCCGCGACATCACGCACATGAAACCGAACAAGCGCGGTCTCGGCATCGTGTTCCAGAGCTACGCGCTGTTTCCGCACATGAGCGTCGCCGACAACGTCGGCTTCGGGCTGGAGATGCGCAACATCGACAAGGCCGAGCGCAAGGAGCGCATCCGCGAAGCGCTGGCGCTGGTGCGCCTCGACGCGCTCGCGCATCGCTTTCCGCGCGAACTCTCCGGCGGTCAACGGCAGCGTGTGGCGATTGCCCGTGCCATCGTGATCGCGCCACCGGTGCTGCTGCTCGACGAACCGATGTCGAACCTCGACGCCAAGCTGCGCGAAGACATGCAGTTCGAACTGCGCGGCATTCAACGCAAGATCGGCACGACCACCATCATGGTGACGCACGATCAATCCGAAGCATTATCGATCAGCGATCGCGTGGTGGTGATGGAAGCCGGCCGCATCACGCAGATCGACACGCCGTACGAAGCGTACGAGCGCCCGGAGAATCGCTTCGTCTCGCAGTTCATCGGCAAGGCCAACATGCTGCCCGGCATCGTGGTGGCGCGCGACGGCGACGCGATCCGCATCGACCTCGGCCACGATCTCGCCGAGACGGGGCACACGGCGCAGTTGCCGGCGCGCGAGCGCGTGGTCGGCGTCGGCGACGCGGTGACCTTGTGCATCCGCCCGGAAAAGCTGCGCCTGTGCGCACCGAACGCCGGACGTGTGCCGGCCACCGTGACGAGCCGCTTCTTCCTCGGCAGCCAGTGGCTGTACCGGCTGGACAGCCGGCTCGGCGAAGTGCTGGTGTGTTGCCAGAACGAAGGCACGGAGCCGCTCGCCGAAGGCGCGGCGGTCGGCGTCGACTGGAACAGCGAGGCAATCCGCTTCATTCAACGGGACGCGCATCATGGCTAGTACGCTGCCCGCCACCGACGACCGCGACATGAAATCCGGCAACAGCCGCCGCGCGCCCTGGCATGCGTTTTTGCCGCTCTGGCTGATGTGCGCGCCGGCCTTTCTGCTGTTCGTGGCGCTCGTGCTGGTGCCGCTATTGATGACGCTAGTGCTGACGTTCTATCGCTTCGATCCGGCCAGCGGGCCGATCGCCGCATTCCAGTTCGGCAATTACGCGGAAGTGCTGAGCTCGTCGTATTACCACACCATCTTTTTGCGGACCTTCGGCATTGCGTTTCTGGTCACGCTGCTGTGTATCGTGATCGGCACGCCGGAAGCGTACGTGCTCTCTCGCATGCGCGATCCGTATCGCTCGATGTTCCTGCTGGTGATTCTCGCGCCGCTGCTGGTCTCAGTGGTGGTACGGGCGTTCGGCTGGAGCATGCTGCTCAACACCAACGGCCTCGTGAACCAGGCGTTCGGTCTGGTCGGACTCGGGCCGTACAAACTCGAGTACACCACCTTCGCGATCGTCATTGCACTCGTTCACGTGATGCTGCCGTTCATGGTGATTCCGGTATGGACCGCCTTGCAGAAGCTCGACCCGCAAACGGAAAACGCCGCGCTTTCGCTGATGGCGTCGCCGGCCACCACCCTGCGCCGCATCGTCCTGCCGCAACTGACGCCGGGCATTCTGTCGGGCAGCCTGATGGTGTTCGGTCTGTCGGCAAGCGCCTTCGCGATTCCGGGCCTGCTCGGCGGACGACGCCTGAAGGTCGCCGCCACCGCCGTCTACGACGAATTCCTCGGCTCGCTGAACTGGCCGCTCGGCGCAACCATCGCGCTCCTTTTGCTGGTCGCGAATCTGATCGTGATGCTCACGTACTACCGGGTTCTGGAACGCAAGTACGCCAGAAGCCTCGGCTAATTCATCGGCATACATTGGCTCACTCAATGAAAACATCATGAGAAAAAACGGCCCCATCGCGCTGATTTTCCACACGCTCGTGATCGCGTTCGTGCTCGCCCCGCTCGTGATCGTCGTGCTGGTCGCCTTCACGCCCGACGAAACGCTCACGTTGCCCACGCACGGCGTCTCGCTGCGCTGGTTTCGCGCGATCCTCAATTACCCGGATTTCATCGGCGCGTTTTTTAACAGTCTGAAGCTGGCATTCGCTTCGGCGACGCTGTCGCTGATCGTGGCGCTCCCCGCCGCGCTCGCCATCGGCCGCGCGCGCTTTCCGGGGCGCAGGTTCCTTAACGGGCTGTTGCTGTCGCCACTCGTGATTCCCGGCCTCGTACTCGGCATCGCGCTGCTGCGCTTCTTCGCGCTGATCGGCGCGACCGGCTCGTTCGCATGGCTCGTGGTCGCGCACATGATCATCATCACGCCGTTCGTCATGCGGCTCGTGCTGGCTTCGGTGAGCGGCCTCGATCGCAGCGTCGAGCATGCCGCGCACTCGCTCGGCGCCGACCCGTGGACCACGTTTCGCCGCATCACCTTCCCGATGATTCTGCCGGGCATCACCGGAGGCTGGCTGCTGGCCTTCATCAACAGCTTCGACGAGTTGACCATGTCGATCTTCGTCACCTCGCCGCAAACCGTCACGCTGCCGGTGCGCATGTACATGTACGCGACCGAATCGATCGATCCGATGATGGCCTCCGTCTCGGCGCTGGTGATCTTCATCACTGGTGGCGCGATGCTGCTGCTCGACCGCGTGTACGGCCTGAACCGCATTCTGATCGGCCAGCACTGATGTCCTCTTCCGACCACGCTCTCATGCCGTCCACCTTGCCGCCTACTCACGCTCCCGCGTCACGCCGCGAGCCGCAGTTCATCCGCGTGGCGGAAACGCGGCGCGAACCGTTGCACTTCTTTCTCGATGGCCAGGAAGTCACCGCGCTGCAAGGCGATACGCTGCTGACGGCCGTGCTGATGCAACAACGCCGCGTGCGCGAAAGCGAATTCAGCGGCGCGCCGCGCGCGGGTTTCTGCCTGATCGGCGCATGCCAGGACTGCTGGATGCGCACCGAAGACGGCAAGCGCGTGCGCGCGTGCTCGACGCTCGTAAGCGAAGGCATGCGTGTGCTCACGCGACTCGCCGCTGTGGAAGCCGGCGCCGCGGATGAAACCGGAGACGCCCGATGAGCGACGAACGCCGCATCGTGATCGTCGGCGCGGGGCCGGCCGGCGTACGCGCTGCCGAGACGCTGGTCGCGGCCGGCGTGAAGCCGATCGTGATCGATGAAAACGCACGCTGGGGCGGCCAGATTTATCGGCAACCGCCCGCCAACGGCGGCTTCGAGCGCTCGAAAAAAACGCTCTACGGTTTCGAAGCGCACAAGGCCGAAGCCCTGCATTCGACCATGGCCGCGCTTCTGCCTCATCTCGACTATCGCCCCGACACGCTCGCGTGGGCCTGCGAAGCGGGCCGCCTCGATACCTTGCACGCGGGGCGCGAGCTGCGCGTGCCGTTCTCGCATCTGATCATCGCCAGCGGCGCGACCGACCGAGTGCTGCCGGTGCGGGGCTGGACGTTGCCGGGTGTCTACACGCTCGGCGCGGCCCAGGTCGCACTGAAGGCGCAAGGCTGCGCGATCGGCCGGCGCGTCGTGCTGGCCGGCACCGGACCGCTGTTGTATCTGGTGGCGTACCAGTACGTGAAAGCCGGCGCGCAAGTCGTGGCCGTGCTCGACACGAGTCCGCTCTCGCAGCAGATCGCCGCAGCGCCGAAACTCGCGCGCCTGCCGTCTACTTTCGCGAAAGGACTGTATTACGTCGGCTGGCTGAAAACGCATGGCGTGCGGATCGAGCGCAATGTGACGCTGGTCGGCATTCGCGGCGTCGATGGTGTGCAAGCGCTCGAATGGCGCGCGTCGCGTGAAGATTCGCCGACCGAAACCATTGCATGCGACGCGGTCGGCGTGAGCTTCGGCCTGAAACCGGAAACGCAGCTGGCCGATCTCGCGGGCTGCCGCTTCCGTTTCGACGCGACCAACCGTTGCTGGCTCCCCGAAGTGGACCCGGCGGGACGCAGTTCCGTGCGCGGCCTTTATCTCGCCGGCGACGGCGCAGGCATCGCCGGCGCGGACGCCGCCGAACTGGCCGGCCGCCGCGCCGCATTGGCCTTGCTCGACGATCTCGGCATCGCGCATCCACGCGGTCCGGGCATGCCGGACGCCGCATCGATCGAGCGCAGCCTGAAACGTATCGCGGTATTTCGCGAGGGCATCGAAATGGCCTTCGCGCCGTCGGCCAAATGCGCGTCGCAATGGCCCGACGACATGACCGTGTGCCGCTGCGAAGAGGTCGACGCGGGCACGATGCGGCGCTGCATCCGCGACGGCGAAGCGAATGAGATCAACCGGCTGAAGGCGCTCACGCGCGTCGGCATGGGCCGCTGTCAGGGACGCATGTGCGGCGAAGCCGCGCTGACCCTGCTCGCCGAGGAAACCGGCCAATCGCTCGACGCGGTGGGCCGCCTGCGCAGCCAGCCGCCCGTCAAACCGATTCCGCTCGCGCCGGAGATGGTTGCCGACGACATCGCCGACATCCCCGTGGAGGCGCGCGATGAGTGACACATTGCACTACGACGTCGCGATCGCGGGCGGCGGCCTGGTCGGTTCATCGGCTGCGCTGGCTTTAGCGAAGCGAGGCTTGCGCGTCGGCCTGTTCGAGCGGCGCTATTGCGGCGCGCAAGCAAGCGGCGTGAACTACGGTGGCGTGCGCTGCCAGGGACGCCCTGTCGAACAGATGCCGCTCGCGATCCGCGCGCGGCGTATCTGGGACCGCTTGCCGGAGCTGATCGGCATCGACGGCGAATTCACGGTGTCCGGACACTTGCGCCTGGCTCGCAGCGAAAGCGATCTGGTCGCGCTGCAAACGTGGGCCGACATGGCGCGCGATTATGGACTGCACGCGCAACTGATCAGCGGCGCGGCGTTCCGCCAACGCTATCCGTGGCTCGGGCCAGCGGCCGTTGGCGGCTCGCTGTGCGCGACGGACGGTCATGCGAATCCGCGGCTGGTGTCGCCCGCATTCGCACGAGCCGCGCGGGCCGCCGGCGCGGACGTGCGCGAGCAAACCGAACTCACCGACATTCATCACGACGGCACGCGCTTTCAACTGCGCGCCGGCGACCTGCGCATCAGCGCCGACTGGCTCATCAATTCCGCAGGCGCGTGGGCGAATACGGTGGCGGGCTACTTCGGCGAGACCGTGCCGATGAAACCGATCTACCCGAACATGTGGGTCACCGAACCGCTGCCGCTCTTCATCACGCACAACCTGGGCGTGTATGGCGGCGGCATCTACGCGCGGCAAGTGGCGCGCGGCAATTGCGTGATCGGCGGCGGACGCGGACATGGCGACGGCGAATACGGCCAGCCGTCGACGGACACCACGCGCGCCGTGATGCGCGACGCATGCGCGCTGCTGCCCGCGTTGCGCGAGGCGCTGCTGATCCGCACATGGAGCGGCGTGGAAGGCGAAACGCCCGACAGCAATCCGATCATCGGTGCGAGCCGTACCGTGCCGCGTCTGTTGCATGCATTCGGTTTTTCAGGCGGCGGCTTCCTGCTCGCGCCGGGTGTCGGTGACGTGCTCGCCGATCTCGTCGTCGACGGCGCCACCGCCACGCCACTCGACGCTTTTTCGATTGGCCGCTTTGCTGCTGTCGCGACCTCACCGGTCGCTTAAGTCCTCGTTTAGTGAATCTCAGGAGCCCCTCAATGAAACTGTTCAAGACGCTCGCGGCGCTGGCCGCAATGTGTGCATTCGGCGCGGCCGCGCCGGCGTGGTCGCAAAGCAAGACGATCTACATCGGCATGAACGGCGGTCCGATGGAGAAGGCTTATACGAGCCAGGTGCTGCCCGACTTCGAGAAAGCCAACAATGTGAAGGTGGTGGTAGTGCCGGGCACGTCGTCGGACATTCTCGCCAAGCTGCTCGCCAACAAGGCCAGCCCGCAGATTCACGTGGTGTTTCTCGACGACGGCGTGATGGCGCGCGCGGTCAGCATGGGCGTGTGCAAGAAGCTCGACGACGCGCCCGTGCTCAAGGAACTCTATCCGTTCGCGCGCATGAAGGACGACATGGGCGCGGGCGTGCAGCTCGGCATGACCGGCATTGCCTACAACAAGAAGCTGTTCGCTGAAAAAGGCTGGGCCCCGCCAACCTCGTGGATGGATTTCGCCGATCCGAAATACAAGGGCAAGGTGGTGTTCCAGTCGGCGTCGAGCAGCACCTTCGGGCTGCACGGCTTTCTCGCCATCAACCGCTTGATGGGCGGCAGCGAACAGAACGTGGAGCCGGGCTTTACGAAGTGGGCAAGCACGGTGGGACCGAACGTGGTCGAGTATGTGCCGAACTCGGCGAAGATTTCCGAAATGGTCCAGACCGGCGAAGCGGGCTTGTTCCCGTTGACGCCGACCGCCGTGGGCGATCTGGCGGACAAGGGCATTCCGGTCGGCTATGTGAATCCGAAGGAAGGTCCGGTGCTGTTGCTGGTCGACCTGTGCGTGGTCAACAACAACCCCGATCCGCAACTGGCGCAGAAGCTCGCGCAATTCCTGTTGTCGGCGCCGGCGCAAACCAGGGCCGCCGAGGCCGGCCGCCAGATTCCCACCAACCATCTCGCGAAGATGACGCCGCCCATGCAGCAGAGCCTCGGCAATGTGGACGATCTGGTGCGCAAGGTGACGGTGGTGGATTGGGATACGATCAACGCGCACCGCGCGCAGTGGGATACGCGCTGGAACCGGCAGATCGAGCGTTAAGCGCTGATTGGTTGCGCTTCAACGAAAACGCGCGCCTTGCAAAGCTGCAAGGCGCGCGTTTTTTTGTGCGGGAGCGTCGTGTTGCGTGGTTGCGCTAGAAGATCACCGACATCGCCACCGCAAGCCAGATTCCCACCACGCCGACAAGAAACAGATGCCGCGCAATGCGAATCCGGCTATCGCTGGATTCGGGCTCGACGGGACTCGTCGCGACCCACGGCACGAGCCCGAGACACCCGAAACCGATGAGCGCTGACACGAAGACGAAGACGTCGGCAACTCGCCATGTGGTCGGTTCATACAAACCCCAGTAGCCGAGAAAGACGATGCCGATCGAGAAGATCGTGGCCGAAGCGGCACTGAGTGCGGGCACTGATCCGATTGGACTCGGCATGCTTCACCTCTGATCGTTAGGCTGTTTTGGCCATGCCAGCGGAGTCCCGATTCGTGCCCGTGGTATCGCTCAGGACGTGCGGGCCTGCCTCGCTTCGTACGTCTTCAGATGACTATAGGCGATGCGCAGCAACGACAAGCCGTGCTCGCCCTTTTGCGCGTCGCCGCCGCGCGAAATCAGATCGCCGAGAATGTGATCCGCCTCGGTATGCGAGTGGTTTTCCACGTCCCGCAACATGGACGCGGTGAGCGGCGATGGCGTGAAGAGCGTTTGCGTGGCGCGTGCATCGAAGTCCGGGCCCATCGTGAAACCGTTGTGCTCCGCCACCGCGCGGCATTCGCCCAACAGATTCTCGATCACGCGCTTGCCGTCCGGCGCAGCCAAAATATCGCCCACCGAACCGCGCATCAAGCACGTGCCGGCCGCCAATGTGGCCAGGAACACCCACTTCTCCCACATGCGCAGCAAAATGTTGTCGCTGACCAGTGCGTCGAAATTCGCGCCGGCCATCGCGTCGGCGATCGCCTGGACACGCTCCGACGTGCCGCCGGCCGGTTCGCCGAAAGTGATCGCGTGGGTGTCGTTCAGATGCACGATGTGCTGCTCGGCATTGAGCGTCGCGGCAATCACGCATTGACCGCCCAGCACGCGCGCGGCGCCGAACTTTTCGTTGAGCACGTCGATATGGCGCATGCCGTTGAGCATCGGCAGAATCAGCGTCGACTCGCCGACCAGCGGCGCGAAGGAATCGATGGCGTCGTCGAGACTGAAGGCTTTGCAGCTCAACAGTACGAGATCGAACGGCTCGGCGCTGACGCCGGCGAGAATCGTTTGCGGATCGGGCAGCTTGAGATCGCCACGCACGCTGCTGATGACGAGTCCGTCACGCTTGAGCTTTTCCGCCCGGCCGGGACGCACGAGGAAGGTCACGTCCTGGCCCGCCGCTGCGAGACGCCCGCCGAAGTAGCCGCCCACGGCGCCCGCCCCTACTACTAGAATTCGCATCTTTTGGCCTCTTGATAGATTTCGGTCACGCACCGGCGTCCATGAGCCACGGCTTCAGGAGGCGCTTATGCAGTGCGTGTGCAGAAATGTAGCAAAGATTGAAGATCGGCACCGGCCAGGATTGCCGTGGTCCGGCGTGTTGCATTGCACAGCGGCTTACGTCAGATCAATCCGCGCCTGCCGCATGTGAGTCTGTCATACGACCGCGTCATTCTCAAAGCGTGCCGCAAATGGTGCGCTCGTAAAGCGCCAGCATGCCTGGCACATCCACTTCGACACATACTTTGCAATCGGGCCGGCTATCCCAGGCAGGGGCGGGCACGGGCATGGCCGACGGCTTCTGGATGGTTTGGCCCACCGCGATGCCGTCCGTCAACACGCGCACCGGACCGCTGCGCGTCGTATAGAGTTGCGGCGCCAGCACATAGGCCACCGCCGACGAATCGTGCACGTAGATGCCCTCAAGCTGCGCGCTTTGCTCGTGAAACGCCTCGTAATGCCGCGACACTTCCCACACGAACTGACCGGCCGCGCCGCCGCGCTCGCGCAGCGAAGCCAGATACTCGTGGCTCATGATGGTGCGCTGCGTGACGTCCAGCCCGACAATCGCAACCGGCCACGCCGCGCCGAACACGATGTCGGCGGCATCCGGGTCGCCCAGGATATTGGCTTCCGCCGCGGGCGTGACGTTGCCGAGCACGCCGTCCGTGCCGAACGCACCGCCCATGATGACCACCTGCTTGACGAGGGAGGCGATCTGCGGATCGTCGGCAAGCGCGAGCGCAAGGTTCGTGAGCGGACCCACGGCAAGCAGCGTCACTTCGCCAGGATGCGCGCGCACCGTCTCGATGATGAAGCGATGCGCGGGGCGCGCATCGAGCGCGGCCGCGTCCGTTGTATCCAATGTGATATTGCCGACCCCGTTGTCGCCGTGAATCCACGCGAGCGGTTCAGGCGCGCTGCGCTCGAGCGGAGCCGCCGCACCCTGCGCGACCGGCACGCCGGCGGCGAACCGTCCGGCGAGAACGCGCGCGTTGCGCGTGGTTGTTTCGATCGTCGCGTTGCCGAATACGCTCGTCAGACCGAGCAGTTCGATATCCGGATGCAGCGCCTGAAACACGAGCGCCATTGCATCGTCCACACCTGGGTCGGTGTCGTAGATGACCTTGTGCCTGCTCATAGATAGAACGCGTCCGGCAATTGTTCGCGCGCGGTGGTGTCGCGCGTGGCGCCATGCAGATTGCCGAGGCGAATCGGCAATTCAGGGCCGCCCAGTTCGATGATCACCTGGCGGCACGCGCCGCACGGCGCAATCGGGCCGTCCGTATCGCCGATCACCGCAAGCGCGGCGAACTGGTCGCGCCGATAACCCGCCGCAATGGCGCTGAAAAACGCGGTACGTTCCGCACAATTGCACAAACCGTACGAGGCGTTCTCGACGTTGCAGCCGTCGAACACCCGGCCGTCTTTGGTCAGCAGCGCCGCGCCGACCTTGAATTTCGAATAAGGCGCATAGGCCTTTTCTCGCGCGAGCCCCGCGCGTTCCAACAGTTGTTCCATATTCATCCAGCAATCCTCGATTCAATTCAGCGTAATGAACATGCCCGCAATCGTGGCGCTCATCAGGTTCGAGAGCGTCGCGGCGAGCACGACACGCAGGCCGTAACGCGCGACTTCGGCACGGCGTCCGGGCGCGACGGCGCTAAAGCCGCCCGTCAGCACCGCGATCGACGAAAAGTTCGCGAAGCCGCACAACGCAAACGACAGGATAGCAATGGTACGCGGATCGAGCGCCTGCAGACCGGCCGCGGTCACGCTCGCGGCGTCTTTCAGATAGGGCGACAGCGACGCATACGCGACGAACTCGTTGAGAATGACCTTCTGGCCGAGGAAATTGCCGGCGATCGTGGCCTCGTTCCACGGCACGCCGATCAGATAGGCGAGCGGCGCGAAGATGACGCCGAGCACCGATTGCATCGACAGTTGCGGATGGCCGAACCAGCCGCCCACGCCGCCCACGATCCCGTTGAGCAATGCAATCAGCCCGACGAACGCGATCAGCATCGCGCCGACCATCACCGCGATTTTCAGGCCCACGGTCGCGCCGGAACTCGCGGCCTCGATGATATTGGCGGGACGCTTCTCGTCGAAGTTGAGGTTGTCCAGATGTACCCGGCTCGGTTCGGTGGACGGATGAATGATCTTCGCGAACAGCAAGCCACCCGGCACCGCCATGAACGACGCCGCCAGCAGATACTCGATGCGCACGCCGAGCCCCGCATAGCCCGCCAGCACCGACCCGGCGACGGCCGCCATGCCGCTCGACATCACCGCGAACAATTCAGCGCCGGTCATGTCGCGCGTAAACGGTTTGACCACGGCGGGCATTTCGCTTTGACCCAGGAAGATCGTGGTGACCGCGGAGAACGATTCGAGCTTCGACACGCCGAGCAGCTTCTGAAACACCGTGCCGAGCACGATCACGATCCAGCGCATCACGCCGAGGTAGTACAGCACGGAGATCAACGCCGTGACGAAGATGATGGCCGGCAACACGCGCACGGCGAACACGAAACCGCCGTCGCCGAAGACCTGGAACATCTTCGCTTGCACGAGGCCGCCGAACAGGAACTCGATGCCCGCGTTGCCGTAGCCGAGCACATTATTGACGGCGGACGCCGCGCCCGAAAGTATCGACTTGCCGAACGGCACGAACAGAATGAATGCGCCGATACCGATCTGCGCCAGCAGCGCGCTGATTACAGTCCGTAAGCGGATAGCGCGCCGGTTGGTGGAAAAGATCAACGCGATGAAAAGCAGTACGGCAATACCGAGGATATTTCGAGCGATCAGTGCCATGTCTCGTGATGTTCTTGTGAAAATGGCAATGATGCTAAACGAAACTGATGCCGGAAGAAAAACTTTAAATATGGAACGGCACTCTAGTGCCGAAGAATGCATCACGGTTGATGCGAGACGCATCTGCGAAACTTCGACAAGGGTGCGTCGACATGTATTTCGCATGCCGACGCACCCTGCAGCTATCGACTCAAAGTCACAGCATTTCCAATGCCAGCGCTATACCTTGGCCACCGCCAATACAAAGCGTCACGATGCCGCGTTTGAGGCCGTCGCGCCGCATCGAATGAAGCAGGCGTGTCGTCAGCACGGCACCGGTCGCGCCGATCGGATGGCCATGCGCAATCGCGCCGCCTTGCACGTTGATCAGTTCGTCGGCAATGCCGAGTTTGCGCGCGACCGCGATCGGCACGGCGGCAAACGCCTCATTGATTTCGAAGCGCTCGACATCGCGCAATTGCCAACCGGCTCGCGCCAACGCCATCTCCACGGCCGGCACGGGACCGAGGCCGAACATGCCGGGCTCGACCGCAGCAACGCCATAAGACACGAGACGCGCGAACGGCGCGATACCGTGTGCTTCCGCGAAACCACGGTCGGCCACGAGCATTGCGGCCGCGCCACTGTTCAATCCGGGCGCATTGCCTGCGGTGATCGTGCCGTCGGGACGAAATGCCGGACGTAGTTTGGCCAGCGTTTCCACGGTGGTGTCGGGACGCGGCTGTTCATCGCGCGTGAAGTGCTGCGGGCCTTTGCGCCCTGCTATTTCCACGCCAACCAGTTCGGCGTCGAAATCGCCGCGCGCCTGGGCTTCGCTAAATCGCTGCTGCGAACGCGCGGCCCAACGGTCCTGAGTTTCGCGCGTGATGTCGAATTGCGCGACGAGGTCTTCCGTGTGCCAGCCGGAATGCTCGCCGGAAAACGCGTCGTTCAGGCCATCGCGCAACAGGCTGTCGTGGATCTGCGCGTTGCCCATGCGGTAGCCCCAACGGCCGCCGTCGAGCAGATACGGCGCGCGGTCCATGTTTTCCATGCCGCCCGCCACGGCCGCATCGCCGAGACCTAGCAGGATTTCCTGGGCCGCCGATGCGATTGCCTGCGCGCCCGAGCCGCACACGCGATTGACCGTCAATGCCGGCACGGCCACTGGCACACCGCCGCCGATCGATGCCTGGCGCGCGGGATTCATCTTGTTGCCGGCCTGGATCACATTGCCCATCACCACCGACGCCAACTCAGCCGCGTCGAGTCCACTGCGGCGCAATGTCTCACGCACGGTGACCGCGCCGATTTCGGTTGCCGGCACGTCCTTCAACGATCCGCCGAATGCGCCGATCGGCGTTCTCACCGGATTGCAGATCACTACTTCTCGCTGGTTCGCCATCATTTCTCTCCAGTTGGTTCAACACCTCATTGGCCATGCGCGTGCATCGTTCGATCAGTTGTTCGCCGATACCGCCGTGACCGCGTCAGGCACATCCCAGCCGCCGCCGAGCGACCGGTACAACGCGACAGCCGAAAGCGCATGCTCGCGCTTGGCCTGGTTCAACGACTCCGCGTCACGCAGATACGCCTCCTGCGCGGTCAGCACATCGAGAAAATCCGCCGCGCCGCCCTTGTACAGTTCGCTCGACAGACGCAGCGCCTGGTTCGACGCATCGAGCGCGCCGCCAAGACGTTGCACCTGCACGGCGCCGCTCACCAGATCGCTGCGGTTGTCCTCGATTTCCTTCAGCGCTTGCAGCATGGTTTGCTGCAAGCCGAGTTGCGATTCGCGCATGCGGCTTTCGCTCGCGTCGATATTCGCGGTGATGCGGCCCGCGTTGAAGATCGGGCTCGTCGCGTTCAAGGCGGCGCTGAAGAGGTTGTCGGTCAGCGTCGGCAAGCCGAGATAGGACGAGGCCAGCAAGCCGTCGGCGAGATTGAGGCGGAACTGCGGATAGCGCTGCGCTTTCGACACGCCCACTTCCGCCGCGCGCTGTTCGACCGTCGCGTAGGCGGTGCGCACGTCGGGACGCTGCAGGAGCGCTTCCGAGGGCAGCATCTGCGGCACGCTTTGCGCGGGCACCGGAATGTCGCGTGCATTGGCGAGCAGCAAGCTGTCGACGCTCTCCGGCGTGCGGCCCGAGTACACCGCGATCAGACTCAATTGATGCTGCACCGCCGATTGCACGCGCGGGATCTGCGCCTGCAAATCCTCGAGCTGGTTCTGTGCGCGCGCGACGTCGAGTTGCGTCGACAGGCCGTAGTGCAGACGCTGCTGCGTGAGCTTCAGCGCGCGTGCGCGGATCTGCTCGTTGTCGCTCAGAATCTGCAACTGCGATTGCGCCCAGCGCAGATCGATATACGCTGCCGCGGTATTCGCCGCGAGCGCGAGGCGCACCTCGTTCAATGCGGACTGACGTCCTGACACTTGCGCCTGCGCCGCTAATACCGCGAGACGCTCGCCACCAAACACATCCGGCGTCCAGCTCGCGGTCAAGCCAACGCCGGCCTGACGCACATAGCCGAGCGGCGGCGGCGTGTTCTGACGCGAGTTGGACGCGGTCGCGCTCGCATTCAACTCCGGCAGCAGCGCCGCGCGATTCTGCTTCGCCAGATCCTGCGCCTGCCTGACGCGCTCCACCGCCGCCTGCACATCGAGGTTGCCGGTCAACACGGATTCGACCAGTTGATGCATGACCGGGTCGCCGAACTGCGCCCACCACGCGTTGGCGCTCACGCTGTCTTGCGGCGCGTCGACATTCCATGCGGCAGGCGCGACGGTCTTCACGGTTTGCGGCAAATCCGCGTGCGTTGCCGGTTGCACCGCGCACGCCGCGAGCGCCAGCAAGGCGGCGCTCGCCAGTACTTTGACAAGGATCGGTTTCATGTTGAATTCCTCAATGAGCATCGGGCGGCGGTGCGGTGTTGCCGAACGGGCGCGAGAACAGCACGCTCAGCAGGCCGACCAGGAAACAGAGCGACAGGGCGTAAAACGTGTCGGAGAACGTGAGCACGAGTGCTTCGCGCATCAGCAGCGCGTGCAGTTGGCCGAGCCCGGCGTTGGCCGCGTTCAGCGCGTTGCCGCCCACCGCCGCAAAATGCGCGCTTTGCTGCTGCAAGATCGATTCGACCACCGGACGGCCCACGTTCAGATGTTCATCGAGCCGCTCGTAGTGCAGGTTCAGGCGGTCGTTGAGCATCGTGCTGCTCACCGCAATGCCGATTGCGCCGCCCAGGTTACGCATCAGGTTGAACAGACCGCTTGCGGAGCGAAGCCTCGACATCGGCAATGAACCGAGCGCCATCGTGACAATGGGCGGAATGCAGAACTGCTGACCGATGCCGCGCAACGCTTGTGGGATCAGCAACTCCTGCCAGCCCCACTGATTGGTCAGCGGCACATACAGATAACAGCCGACGCCGAACAGCACCAGGCCGAACACCAGCAGGATCCGCATGTCGATGAAGCGCGCGACCACCGAATACGCCACCATCGCGACCAATTGAAAACAGCCGACCGACAGCAACGCCACGCCGATCTGCAACGAATCGAAGCCACGCACACGGGACAGGAACACCGGCGTCAGGAACACCGCGCAGAAAATCCCGATCCCGGTGATGAACGACAGCAGACTGCCAATGCCGAAGTTGCGGATCGCCAACGCGCGCAAATCGACGATCGGCTCTTTCGCGGTGAACGCATGCACGATGAACAGGAATCCGCAGATCGCCGTTATCCACGCGCACGTCAGGATCACGTCGTCGCCGAACCAGTTCTTGCGCGGCCCCTCCTCCAGCACGTATTCGAGGCAACCGAGAAAACCGGACATCAGAAGGATGCCCAGGTAATCGCCTTTCTTCAGCAGCGACAGTTCGACGTTGTCGAAATGCACGTATTTCGGCACCATCAGCGCGACGGCCAGACCCGGCACCAGGTTCAGATAGAACAGCCAGTGCCACGACCATTGCGACGTGATCCAGCCGCCGATCACCGGACCAATGGTCGGCGCGAGCGTGGCGAGCGCGCTGATGGTGGTGGATGCAATCAGCCGCTGCTTGCCGGGAAACAGCACGAAGGCCGTGGTGAACACCGTCGGGATCATCGCGGCGCCGAGCGCGCCCTGCAAACCGCGGAACAGGATCATCGAGTTGATGTCCCACGCGAGACCGCACAACATGCTGGTGATCGTGAAGCCGAGCGCGGAAAACGCGAACACCCAGCGCGTGGAGAACACGCGGGTGAGCCAGCCGGACATCGGAATCACCAGAATCTCAGCGATCAGATACGAGGTTTGCACCCACGAGAGTTCGTCCTGGCTCGCGGACAAACCGCCGCCGATATCCTTGAGCGACGACGCCACGATCTGGATATCGAGCGTCGCCATGAAAAACCCCACGCACATCAGCGTGAACGCCAGGACTTTGGTTCGCGTCGGCAGGTCGGCGGGGTTGGCGAGAACTTGGGTCATGATCGGCTCATCCGCGCGCCGGCGCGTTGCCGGAACTCACATGCACTTTCACCGTGGCCGACAGACCGGGGCGCAGCACGCCTTGCATTTCCTTCGGCACATTCAGCCGCACACGCACCGGCACGCGCTGCACGATCTTCGTGAAGTTGCCCGTGGCGTTCTCGGCAGGCAGCACGCTGAACGTCGCGCCGGTGGCCGGGGCCAGACTTTCCACCACACCGTGAATCGCAGTGCTCGATGCGTCGAGATCGACATCGACGCTGTCGCCGACGCGCATCTTCTTCAACTGGTCTTCCTTGAAGTTGGCGTCGATCCACAATCCGCTCGACGGCACCACGGTCAGCAGCGACACGCCGGTGTTCGCCAGCAGGCCGACACGCGCCGTGCGATTGCCGATATAGCCGTCGATCGGCGAGCGAATCGTCGTGTACTCCACATTCAGCGCCGCGACACGCTGGGCGGCTTGCGCCGTCGCGATACGCGCCTCGGCGTCGCCGATTTGCGCGTCGAGCACCGCGATCTGACGTTGCGCCGCGATCAGCGCGGCGCCGCTGCGATCGACCGCCGCACGCGCTTTGGTCAGATCGGCATCCGCGCGTTCGACCACCTGGTTCGATACCGCGTCGTCCTTCACCAGTTCGCGGTAGCGCGTCTGGTCCGCGGCGCTGCGCGTCAATTCGGCGCCGGACGCGCGCACCTCGGCGGCCTGCTCGTTGATGGTGGCGAGTTGCAAGGATTTCTTCGCCTGCAGTTCGATCACCGCGGCTTGCGCGCTCTGCACTTCCGCCGTGGCCTGGGCGAGCCGCGCGTCGTAATCGCGCGCATCGAGCCGGATCAACACCTCGTTCGCGTGGACGAACTGGTTGTCGTGCACGAGCACATCCGTAACGAAGCCGTTCACCTTCGGCGCCATCACGGTGACATCGCCGCCCACGTAGGCATCGTCAGTCGTTTCGACGAAGCGGCCGACGAAGAACCAGTACGACGCAGCAAGCGCCAGCACGGCAATCACCGTGATGACCGCGAGCAGCATCCACGGAATGCGCCGTGCCGGTTTGGCGGTCTGCGCCGCGCTCGGCGGGGCGATAGTCGATGGAGTAGTGGACATGGTTTCGATATGTGCGTATGCACTCGTTACGTTAAAAAAAACGGCGCGTGGATTGCGCCGGCTGTACGTCGCCGTATCCGCGACTTCAGATTGAATCCCGTGTGATGGCGAACAATTCGCCTCGCAATGCAGCCGCGCGCCGTTCGCCGAAACGATGCTCGAATTCGGCTTGCGCGGCATGCCAATGCTCGCCCCCTGCCTTGAGACGCGCCTCGCCTGCAGGCGTGAGCGTGATCGTCAGCGCCCGCGCGTCGGCACCGAGCGCCTCGCTCGACACGAGGCCGTTGCGGCGCAGCGGCTGAATCGTGCGGACCAGGGTGGTGCGTTCCATGCGCATGACTTCGGCCATTTGCTTCATCGTCATGGGGCCGGTGCGTTTGAGCCGTCCCAGCAGCGAAAACTGCGTAATGGTCAGCCCGACATTCGCCAGGTGCCGGTCGTATATCTGCGAGACATAACGCGCGGCCTGGCGGATGGCAAAGCAGTCGTCGTCGAAGAGCCCTTCCATTGCTGCACTTCCTCGTTTGTGAGTGCGTATGCACATAAGCAGACGAACCGATGCTCGTCGGAACGAGCAGGTGCGCCTCAACTAGCCGGTGATGCTGAAGAGTTCGGCGCGCAGCGTTTTGGCGCGCGCATGGCCGAACTTCTTTTCAAACTCGTCCTGTGCGGCGCGCCACGCAATGGCCGCCTGATCGAACGTGGCTTCGCCCTTGTCCGTCAAGCTGAACAGAAGCGTGCGGCCGTCATGTTCCGCCGATTCGGCCACCACCAGCCCGTCGCGCTGCAGGGGCTTCATAGCGCGGACCAGCGTGGTGCGTTCCATCACCATGGCGTCGGCCAGATCCACCATGGGCAGATTCGGCATGCGCGCGAGCTTGGCGAGAATCGTGAACTGCGCAGCCGTCAAGCCTACTTCGCCGAGGTGGCGTTCGTAGATTTGCGTGACGTGCCGGGCCGCCTGGCGCAGCGCGAAGCAGTTGCATTCGTCGTAAGAGATGGGACGGTTCATGAGGTGGAGTCTATATGTGCATACGCACAGAGTCAAGTTTGGCTATTTTGAACACAGTGTTGCTGAATTTGGGCAACGGCCTCATCCATGTTGCTTCCCGCTACATGGGGTTACCCACGCGAAAGTGTTATTTTTTAGCACGTCTGCCATATCAACGGGCCAAATCACTGTCCCTTCAGTGCACCAGCACATTGTTGATCTGGACCACGTCGGCAATGCTCAGGGCGGCTGTGTCGCCCTTGAGTTGCATCAACGCGACGATGGCGTCATAACGAGCCGCCAGCAAATCGCGTTGCGCAGAATAGAGTGCGTCGATCGCTCTGAGCACGTCGCTGGCCGTCCGGCTGCCCACGCGGAAGCCGACTCGGGTGGCCGCCAGCACTTCTCGCGATGACGCCACCAGATGCGTGAGCAGGTCGATTCGCGTGCGCCCGTACTGATAGCGGCTGTAATCGTCGCGTGCCGCGGCTTCGGCGTCCCGCGTGGCGCCCGTGAAGCCCTCTTGCGCCTTGTCTTCCAGCGCCGATGACGCCTCCACCTTTGCCTGTGTCTCACCGCCGGAAAAAATCGGTATCGACACGGCGAGCATGCCCGTCGTGGTGGTTGTCGGACGCGAATAGCCGGATGCCGCGCCGGCCGGGGTATAGCTTCCGGTCAGGTAAACCGAGGGCAAGTGCGCCGATTGCGCCTTGCTCACTTCCATCCGGGCAATCTGCCAGTCCAGTTGTTTCAGTTGTACGTCAAACGCGTGATTCTTTGCCTGGGCGGCCCATGCCTCGACGTCCTCAGGTTGCAGGCGCGGCATGGGCAGCGAGTCAGGCAATCGCGCGAGCGTCTCGAACGGCACGCCAGTGGCTTGCTCGAACGCCCGGCGCTTTGCAAGCAAGGTGTTTTCAGCATCCATCCGCTCGAGCGCAACCTTTTCACGCGCGGTCTGGGCGTCGCGCAGATCGATCAGCGTTGCTTCACCCGCCGCTTTGCCCCGATTGATCAACTGCAGGTGCTGATCGACCGCGGCCGCGTATTCGCTCACGCGCCTCAATTCATCCTCGGCGACAAGCGCTTCGAAATAGACACGCACGGCGCGCAGAATCGCCGCCTGTTGCGCGGCATTCAGTTCGACAGCGCCGCGCGCTTCGACAAAATCCGCCTGCTTGTAATTGCTCCATTTCGTCCAGTCGAACAACGGCTGCGCGATATTGACGGTCCAGCCCGATTGCCAGTAGGTCGTGGTCGGAAAACCATCTGTCGCGAGGCGATTGTAGGTGCGCCCCCAGCCTGCGGAAATCTGCGGCAGTAATCCCGCACGCGCCAGCGGAACGGCCTGCTGCGCGGCCGCGTAGCCCGCACGTGTCTGCGCGAGGCTGGAGTCGCGGCCGAGCGTCTGCTGCGTGACGGTGAGGAGGTCAGCCGCAAATGCGGGACTCGCCATGGCGCAAAACAGGTGCACCGCAACGCGCGCGACACGGAACTTAAGCATGGATCGGCTCCGGCAGAGGATGTAAGTGCTCGGGCACCAGTGCACCGTCTACAAGGCGATACCGAACGTCGAACGCGGCTGCCAGTGACCGGTCGTGGGTGATCACGACAACCGTGCAGTTCAGCCGGCGCAGCAAGGCAGCCACGTGTTGCACCGAAGCCGGATCCAGATTGGACGTGGGCTCGTCGAGCAGCAGCAGACTTCGGCCCTGATAGAGCGCACGCGCCAACAGCAGGCGTTGCCGCTGGCCAGCGGAGATGTTCGCAATCGTGTCGCTAATCACGGTTCGGGTGCGCATCGGCAGACGCATGACGTCCTGCATCAATCCGACGTCTTCGAGCAGCGTGTGTACGCGGTCTTCGTCGATACTGGCTGCAAATAAGGTGACGTTTTCGGCAATCGAGCCGTGCAGAATCAGATCGCCCTGACGCATGTGGGCCGCATGCCGGCGGATTTCGTCGATAGTCAGATTGGGCCATGCGATGCCGTTGAGCATGATCTGACCTTCCTGAAGCGGTTCGGCAGCCGACAGCAGTTTGAATAACGTCGATTTCCCCGCGCCCGACGGACCCGTAATGGCGATCTTGTCGCCATGCCGGATATCGATGCTCACGTCCCGCAGAACCGGCTGGTCGGACACGCCGTAGCGAAACGTGACGTTGCGCACCTCGATACGCTCGAACATACGTATCTCCGTCACACGGTTGCGCTCGGCAAGCGGCGTATATCGCTCTTCCTCGCACTCGACGATATCCGCCACGCGCGCGGTCGGCACGCTCAGCATGAAATACGCGAACGCGCCATTGACGGCATGGGCAAAGCGCTCGGACATCAACGACTTGTAGATCAGAAACGAATAGAACACGCCCACGGAAACGCTGCCGGCCAGCATCAGCCGCGCGGCGAACCAGGTGATCGCAATCGTGTCCGCGTACTGGACCAGTTTGAGGATCGCGTCGCGCGCGCTGTTCAACCTGTTACTCGCCAGCAGTGCGCCCACATATTCCTTGTACTTGATCATGTAGAGCGCCGTACGGCGCGTCTCGCCCTGCGCGAGCTTGATCAGGCTCGCAGCCCGGATCGTTTCGATCAATGCGTCGTCGCATCGCGCCGACGTTTCCAGCACAAGCGCGTGGTTGTCCCGCATGCGCGCGAACATGCCCAGCGCGACGGCAAGATAGAGGATGAACATGGCCACGGCGACGGCCGTCAGCATGCGGCTCTGCACCAGCATCAGACCCAGCGCCAGAGATCCCACCGCGATGTCGATGCACATCGACGTGACGGTTCGGGTCGCATAGACGCTGATCTCGTCCTGCGCCTTGACGCGTGCGAAGACATCGCCGACATGACGCTTTTCGAACCACGACATCGGGTTGCGCAGGAGATGGCCGAGCAATCCCTCGGTCATGTTGACCTGCGTAAGCTGATGCAGCAGTTCGACAAGGCGCGACTCCACATACTGGCTCAGCGCCCCGACCGCGAAAATGCCGGCAAATGTCAGCACTAACACGCCCAGCAAATTCAGGTTGTCCGCGGAGACCACGTAGTCGAGCACGAGGTTGCCGAGATAAGGCATGGCGAGAATCGCAAACTGGCTTCCCAGTGCGACGAACATGACTTTCGCCAGTTGTCTGCGCAGTGCGGGATTCAATCCCCGCACGCGTGCAAGCGCACCGGGCACCGGCGATTTCGCGCGAATACGCGGCATGGAAGGCGTTGCCGAACATTCCAGCAGATAACCGGACACGCTCGCCATAAATGTACCCATCGAGACCCGCCGCCGCCCGTTGGCCGGATCGAGGACTTGAACGTAGCCATGCCCGCACTTCTCGAACACCACGAAATGCGCGCCGCCGAAGTGAAGAATCGAGCCTCGCTTGACCGAATGAAGATCCGCCATGTCGAACCGGTAGGCCTGTACGGCCAGGCCGAAGTCGGTCGCCACGTCGTAGAGATCCATCAAAGTCAGGCCATTTGCCGAGATTGGCCTGAACGCGGACAACTCGCGCACTTCAGTCGCGCGGCCGAGATGTGAAAGCACCATTGCCAGGCAGGCATAGCCGCATTCCGCGACTTCGTTCTGATAGATCGTTCGCACCGGGTCTCCTGTTAGCCTCTGATCATGCGGAAAAGCGGCGCCAGCACCCATTCGGCGATCGTCCTGCGCTCGACGACGATGCTCGCCGTTGCGCGCATCCCCGGCAAGATGTCGAAATGTTGCTTGCCGTAGTCGAACGTCTTGCCCCGCAGCGTTGCCCACGCCAGATAGTCGCCGTCTCCACCGCCTTGAGCGGCCAGCGAGGCTGGAACGCCAGGAGGCGCTGCGGAGGCCTGCATCGTCGTGTCGGAAATAGCGTCGATGCGGGCTTCGTAGCTGCCGAATTTCGCGTACGGAAACGCATCGAATTTAAGCCGCACGGTCTGACCTTTTTCGACGAACCCGCGACGCCGCGACGGAATGCGCAGCGCGGCCCGCAACGCGCCCTTCTCGTCCGTCGCGATGACGAGCGCGACGTCGGATGCCTCCAGCGTGTGACCCGGCACGAGTTTCGAAAACGTAACGACTCCCGCCCGCGGTGCCGAGATCGTTGCGTCGAGGCGCGATCGCTCGAAGCGCATCTGGATTTCCTGAATGCTTTGTTCGTGCCTGGCGTCGTTCTCTTTCAGTTGCGCATCAAGGTCGATCAGCGTGCCGCTTAACGTCGATATCTCGCCGCGCAACTGTTCGCGGCGCGCCCTGCCTTGAGCAAGGGAAACCTTGACCTGATGCTCGTCCGCGCTGGCCTGCTCGATCCGATCGGCTGGCACGTAGTCCGACACCGACTTGAGGCGCACGAGCTTCTGCTGCGATTCGTCCGCAAGCTGGCGGTTCTGGGCGATCTGTTCATCCAGCGCGCTGAGTTCCGCTCTCCGGCTCGCGCCGGTCAGCGATGAAGCATCGCGCTGCGCGGTGAGTTGCGCCTTGCGCTGCGTGTACTGCTCGTCTGCGACACGAATCTGCTCGTCGCGCATTTGCGAGTCGAACACATTGCGCTGGCGGCCGTCGCTCGATAACGATAGATCGCGCTGCAGTGTGAACAAGGGCGCACCCGACGCCACACGTTCCGACGGGTGCACGTACACCGACGTCACGAGTCCGCTCAAACCCCGCACCTTCACTTCAGACGGCGACACGATTTCGCACTGCACGTCCTGCTTGAGCTCGACTTCATGCAGAAAGCCGAAGCCAATCGCCACCACCACGATTGCCGACGCGGCATAGGCGATCCAGCGCCAGGAAATGTCCTTGAACTGCGGAATACTGGTTGGTTCCATTACCGTCCTGCCGCCTCTCTTCTGAGACGAGATGTGTCTTTCCAACGCTGCTCGTGTGGCTTATCTGGCCGGCGCAAATGCGTACATTGAAGGATGTCCGGCGGCCAGTGAGCGCGCATAGTTCTCTCTCAGCGCTTTCTCGATGCAGTCGGCGACACGTTGAGGTGCGTCGCTTTGCGCGAGCTCGATCGGCTCCAGCACGACGGCACTGAAACGCCCACGTTCGAAGCGCAGATAGAACGGCAGCAGTAGCGCGTCGAGCGGCGCGCCCATACGGAATACGCCGTTATGAATACGCGCCGAACGGCCGAACATGGACACGCCGACCGTCTCCATCGGATAGCCGCTCAACGCGAATGGCGGCGCGTCGGAAAACAGCACGACGACGCCGTTGCGTCTGAGCGAGCGCGCCGCGCGCAATCCCAATCCGCCGCGGTTCGTTTCGCTATAGGTGTGAAGGATGTCGATGTGCGGAATCATCGCCTCATCGCTTCCGTAGATGTCTTGCGGCACGCCCGATACGACACCGATGGACGCGAGACCGAGTTGCTTGCGCAGTTCGTCGATCAAATAAATGTTTGCGTATTGCGAGAGGTAGTGGAACGGCGAAACGATGACCGCCCGCTCCGGCGTCGCTGTTTTCACTTTCCTGATGATCTGCGCGAGGACGCCAGCCGCGCGTTGCAAATCCGGCCAGGCTTCCGCGCGATTGCGCTGGCGGCCGAAATGAAGCCGCTGATCGATCAGTTTCTCGAGCACCCTGCCCGACAGGACGCGATGGTCGTCAATCTGTTCGAGCTTCAACACGTCGCGCCCGACATCCCGCCGCTCAATACCGCTCCAGCGTAGCCGAGCGTTGAAACGACTCCCCACGTACCACGCGAAAATTGCAAGCGGTTCGATCGCACGCAGAGGTATGCGCGCGAGACAGGCGCCTTGCACCCAGGCGCGGCCGCGCCTCGCACCGCGCCTGACGGCAACGGGCAACGCGCGCAACGCTTTTAACAACCCCATGCTGGCTCCTTCGTCACGGTGACATAGCCGTTCCGCGGGAACGCCATCATTCGTCATCTGAACGCGAAGGCCGATCGCGAACGATCGGGCTTCGCGAGACTGCGGGCGGGTAATCAGCCCGCCCTTACACCCTTAACGCTGCTTAGTTACGCCCCCCGTGGCAATTCGGTGCCGGTGCCGGAGCCGGCTTCGCCGGTGCACAGTAGCCCTTGCAGCAGCCACCGGCGATTTTCGATTGAGCCAGCGCGTTACGATCGATCTTTTGCATTTTCTTGCCTTTTTTGTGAAATAAAGTTAGTACAGCTATAACTACAGACTACGACCTACAAAACATGGCTTTGCCTCCAGGGAGACTCGGCCAATTCTCGAATCTTTATCCATCTGGGCCACGCAGATTTTCGGACAGCCCCGAGTCGGGACATCGCGCGTGAGCGCCCCCGGCTATTTCAGTGATGCCCGTTCCCGCGCTCGACGTCCGACCACAAAACAACCGAATTACGTGCATACACTTTCATCGGCATGATGTTCGTGAACAGCATCAGACGCTCGGCGCCTTCCGTCTGGTCCGCAGTGGCGACATTCGCAGCGACGTTGTCGCCAACCGTCTCCTGCTTGATGACCCACTCATTCCATCGCGACGCAGTCTCCGGATCCGTCGGCTCGGCGCTGCCGTTGGCCAAGTCGCGCCGGACGCCGATGTCAATCGGATCCGTGCCGGCCGGCCCCAGATGCGGCACCGGCACATAACCGGGACTGCTCGCGTTCGGGCCAACAGAGTCCGGCGCGCTGACACTCATGCCGTTCTTCGGCAAAACAATGTCCGCTGCGACTCCAGGTTCGTTGCTCAGCGCGATGCCTCGCTGACGAACAAACACCGAACCCCGAATATTCGCCGACGCCTGCGAGTAGCCCGAACCGCCGCTCGCACTCCCACCGAAAGTCGCGTAGGCACTCTGGTACTGCGCATTGCCACCACCTATAGTCGACCGTTCCGAATGCGTTCCGTATATGCCGTAACGCAGTTCATCCGCGGTGCCGGCGGAGCCCGCGAGCATGGCCTGCTCGGACCAGCCGGCACGACTGTCATGCATCAGGCCCGCCGACAGCGACGAAGCGCGCTCTACCTTGCCTAGCGGCACCGAGACGCTTGCGAACACCTGATTGCTCATTGGCCCTGCCAACCCGTTTCGCTGACGGGAAACCGATACGGTGTAGTTCAGATTCGCTTCGGCCACACGTAATGCGCCGGTGTAGCCGATCTGAAACTGCGTATCGGAGCCCGAACGGTTCCAGGCATTCGATGTCGAGCCGACCACATAAAGCGAACCGTCACCGGCGCCGACGCGCTGGTTCAGGGTGATCTGCAACTGGTTGCGCCGGCGTTTGATGCCGTCTGCGCCAGAACCCGCTTGCATTGCGTCCCGCCCCAGCATCGCGTCGCGCAGCGTGAAGAAGCCACCGGATGAGTAGCCGTACGCCGCGACGGACACGTTCGTATCCGTCTGCTCGATGAACTCGCTATAGCCGATGCGCAGGCTTGTGCCGCGCATACTCCGTGCATGCGATACATCGGCCTGAGCCTCCGAGACATCGGCCGACAGTGCGCCGATCGGCGTACGGAGCGCTGCGCCGATCAGGCCGGACAGATAGCCGTCGGCGACGATCGCCCCGCCATAGCCCGTCATCACGCTGTTGATACCGTGCTGAACCGCGCCTTGCAGCAAAGCGCCGTGATGCCTGATCTGCGCGTCACGGGTCGCGCCACCGACGATGCTGAAGCGCGTCGAGCCTGGCCGCACAAGCGGTACGACAGATGTATACGGCACGGTGAAACTGTGCCGACTTCCATCCGCCTCCGTCACGGTAACGAGCAGATTGCCGCCGTACCCTGTTGGTGCAACGTCATCAATCTCAAACGGCCCTGGCGCAACTGTCGCTTCGTATAAACGGTTGCCGTTCTGCGTAACGGTGACCAGCGCATTGGACATCGCCACGCCGCGCACCACAGGTGCGTAACCGGGCAGCGACCCAGACACCGCGCTATCGACACTCTCCATCTTTACGCCACGCACGCCGATGCTGTCGAACACAGCGCCGTCCGTGAACTGGTCCCCCAGCACGAGCTGGCTCTTCAACGAGGGGATGTCACGCTGCAAATAAGCCGCGACATTCTGGTAGGACGTGCCCCGCCCCGTATTGGACTGCAACACACCCCGCTCGCGCACTCGCCAGTTGCCGATATTGACGCCGGCAGTTAAGCCAAGATAACTCTGTGTGTCCGCTGCTCCTTCGCTGGACGTATGGAACGTATTGAACGCGTAGCCGAGCGCCGCCGACGGACTCTCAGCGTACGGATTCACGACAGGTTCGCTTGTGGGCACAGGCACTTCAGGCACTGTTACCGAAGCATCGACGCGATCGTCGTTGCGCTGGCCGCTGAACACGCTACCAACGCCGGCAAGCGCCTGCGCGTGCCCGGACGCCGGCACGCAAGCGCCGAGCGCGCCGAACATCAGCGCATGGGTATGCCTGAACGCACGCCTATTCAATCCCCGCGCGAATTCGGACTGTCTTTTCCCCGCCATTTCAACCGTCAGTGTTCGTTATGCGTGTAGCGATGTGCACGTTGCTCTGCGTGGCCGCGTTTCTAACAAAAGTATCGGCGTTGGCGCTCGCGCCCGCTAGACGATTTCACTGAGAGAAGGCCGGAACTTTCCCAAACGGGCCGCAAGTTTTACGCGCGGCAAAAGCGTTGAGCGGCATTGCTGCATTGTCGAGTGCAGACGTCTGTCAGGGAGAGATCCGCGCATGCGGGAAAGGAAAAGGGAGGGTAACCGTGATCGTGGCAGCCTCGACACACGGGTCGCGGTCTGAACCTTATCCAGGCCGGGAAAGCAATGTGAAATAGATCGGGAATGCGCGGCGCGGCCCCTACAGCGCCAGCACCGTCACACCCACTTCCACCCGATGCGCGCCGCCGCCGAGAATCATCCCGCGCAGCAAGGACACGTCGCTGTAATCGCGGCCGATGGCGAGCGTCACGTGATCCATATCGGCCAGCACGTCATTGGTCGGATCGAGATCGATCCAGCCGCTGCCGGGGCAATACACCGACACCCACGCGTGCGACGCATCCGCACCGATCAGTCTCGGCTGTCCCGGCGGCGGATCGTTGCGCAGATAGCCGCTCACGTAACGCGCCGGCAAACCCAGCGAGCGCAAGCAGCCGATCATCACCTGCGCGAAGTCCTGGCACACGCCGCTCTTCAATTCGAAGGCGCGTTCGGCCGGCGTATCGAACATCGTCGCGGAAGGCTTATAGGCGAAGTCTTCGTGAATGCGGTGCATCAGATCGATCGCACCCGCGGCGATGGGCATGCCGGGCGGAAAACTCGGCAACGCATAGTCGCGCAAGGACGGACGCGGCACGATATTCGGCGACGCGAAACAGAACTCCACCTCGGGCCGGAACTGGCCGCCGACGCGAAAGCGCAGCGCATCGGCCACGTCGTCCCATTCGGGCGTCGCTTCCGGATCGAGATCGGTCCAACGCGGCATGAGCGCCACGGTCGTTTCGCTGACGAGTTGCAAAGCGCTCATGCGGCGCATCCAGCGCGAAATACAGCACGTCGTTGCCGAATGCGTCGATCCGGCTATTCAGATACGACGGTTCGGGTTCGATCTTTTCGCTGTGCGAGACCACCCGTTGCCACGAACAGGCAATCGGCCGGATTGTCGCGAGATGCTGCGCGGTCTCCACATACGTGGAGTAGCGATAGGTCGTGCGATGCGAGACGGACAGCACGGTCGGCGTGTGCTTCATGACCACACCTGCGAGGCGACCGTGCTGGCATGACTGAAATAGCGCGCGCTGATTTCATGCGCGGCCGCGCCGACGAAGCCGCCGATCTGATCGCACACCGCAATCAGATTGACGTACGTGCCGTTTTCGTCCACCTCGCACAGCGATTCGAGCGTCGGCAACAGATCGGTCGGCGCCATCATTTCAGCGAACGGACGATGCCGCGTGCTGCCCGCCGCCACGGCGATCTCGTCGAGCTTTTTGCGCAGGCGCTCGTACACGCCGTAGATGCCGCGCGGATTGGTCGGCTCGATGACCAGCAGGTCGAGCAAGGCCGGCACTTCGAAGCGGCCCGGATAGAGCGAGCGGTACGTCAGCGTGCTGTCGAACAACTGCAGCAGCAGATCGAAACCGGCGGGCGTAGAAAGCTGGCCTTTGTCGGCGACCACGCGCAGAAACGAGGTCATCGCCGATACGCGTTCGATGTGGCGGCCCACGAACAGCAAACGCCATGCTTCGTCGCGTGTCATGCGATCGCCCTGTGCGCCGCTGATCGCCGACAACTGCACCGACAGGTGTTCGAGCGCGTTCATCAGCGTCACGCGGTCGTACCGGTCGTAGCGTTCGCCGCGGCCGTTACCGTTACCTTGTGATGAAGATGAACCATTACCGTAACCCGGTGCAGGCATCAACATCTGCAACGCGTCGCGGAAGTCGTTGCGCGCCGCGAGAATCGTGCGCCAGTGATCGTTCGACAGACGCCCGCGCACTTCCCCGTTCGAGCGCGCCTGCGAGGTCAGGTTCTGGCCGATGCTCGCGGCGCCGGTGCTCTCGCTCAGATTGGCGACCAGCGCACGCTCGAAAGCTGGCGGCGAATGCGGCGCGAACATGTCGCCGGATTGCACGAGCCCGCAGTGCATGGCGAGTTCGACCAGAGTCGG
This sequence comes from Paraburkholderia sp. BL9I2N2, assembly GCF_004339745.1. Lineage (GTDB taxonomy): Bacteria > Pseudomonadota > Gammaproteobacteria > Burkholderiales > Burkholderiaceae > Paraburkholderia. The sequence continues at coordinate 1,047,474 of NZ_SMGP01000002.1, forward strand.
AAACATCGCGTCGGCATCATTGCCTTCCAGCGAGCCGAGGATAAGACGCAACAGCCGCACGTTGTTTTCAGCGCGTTCGCCATAACGGCCTGCCCAGAACAGGTTTTCCGCCGCGCGGCTCGACACGGTGCGATGCTTGCGCGCGAGGTCGGCGGGCTGCATCGGCGAAGGCAGCAGCGTGAAGGTCGAGGTCGGCTGGCTCGACAGCACCCACGTATCGACGCTGCTGCCGCCGTACTGCATCGACACGGTGGCCTGGCGTTCGGCGGCCATGCGGGTGAAGCCGCCCGGCATCACATGCCAGCCGCCGTTGACGTCCGCAATCGCATAGACGCGCAGCACCGACGGACGGCGGCCAACGGTGCCTTCCTCGTAACGCGGCGTGCAGGAAAAGCGCTGCGCCTGCTGGATCGTGTAGGTGTCGGGCATGGCCTCGATCCGCTCGCGCCACGTCGATAAGCGCTGCCGGCCTTGCTCCACGCCGGGCGGCGCATCGCGTCCGGTGACCGGCCACGTCGGCACGACGAACGCTTCGTCGAGACGCGCGAACGCATGGTCGCGCGCCGCTTCTTCGCCGCACCACCACGTCGCCACGCTCGGCAACACGAGGTCTTCATCGAGCAGCACTTCGGCAATGCCGGGCAGAAAACCATGCAACGCCGGCGATTCGACGAAGCCCGAGCCCGGCACGTTCGAGACGATCACGTTGCCCGCGCGCATCACCTGCAACAAGCCGGGCACGCCGATGCTCGAATCGGCGCGCAGTTCGACCGGGTCGCAGAACGCATCGTCCAGACGCCGCAGCACCACATGCACGCGTTCGAGACCGGCGAGGGTCTTCAGATAGAGCTTGTCGTCGCGCACGGTCAGGTCCTTGCCCTCGACCAGCGTCACGCCGAGATAGCGCGCCAGAAACACGTGCTCGAAGTAGGTTTCGCTGAACGGCCCCGGCGTGAGCAAGGCAATATGCGGCGAATGCTCGGCGTCTTCGCTGTCGTGCCGCATCGTGGCCTGCGCCGCCTGCACGAGTGTCGCGATCAGTTGCGAGTAGGTCGGCGCGAGCCGGCTCACATGCATGGCGCGAAACGGATCGGCGAACAGCGTCGACACGATCAGGCGGTTTTCCAGCGCGTAACCGAGGCCGGAGGGCGCCTCGGTGCGATGCGCCATCACGGTCCAGTCGCCGTTGGGCGTGCGCGCCAGGTCGACCGCGACCACTTGCAGAAACTGGCCGCCCGGCGGCGCGTAGCCCTTCACCGAGCGCAGATAGCCCGGGTGGCCGAAGACCAGCGCGGGCGGCAATTGTCCGCGCTCCAGCAAGGTTTGCGGCCCGTAAATGTCCGCGACGATCGCGTTGAGCAGATGCGCGCGCTGCGTCACGCCATGCTCGATATGCGCCCACTCGTCCTCGCTGATCAGGAACGGCAGCAGGTCGAGCGCCCACGGCCTCGGCTCGCCGTTATCCGCGTAGACGTTGTAGCTGATGTCGTTGTCGCGAATCTGCTGCGCGACCGAGGCGAGGTGATCGTCGAGCCGCGCAATGCCGTCTTCGCCGAGCCGCTCGAAGAATTGCCGCCACGGTTCGCGCAACGCGCCCGAGGTGTCGCGTAACTCGTCCCAATGTCCCTCGTGGGCCGGCAGCAGGCGCAACAGGGACGAAGCGTCCGCGCGCGCCGCGGACGTTTCGAAGGGAAAAGTCGATTGAAAGGCCAAGGTCGTGTCGTTTTAAGAGTGTGCTGGTTTCACCAGTAGCGCAGATCCAGTGTGAACGGAAACTCCAGACTGCGATGCGGCGCATCGACCGTGAGCGGCCCCGGCGTATGTCCCGACGCGAAGAAGCGCGCGCGCCGCCGGCTTTCCGCCTCATAGGCGTTGACCGGAAAGGTCTGGTAATTGCGCCCGCCCGGATGAGCGACATGATACTGGCATCCGCCCACCGAGCGGCCAGCCCATGTGTCGACCAGATCGAAAGTCAGCGGCGCATCCACGCCGATGGTCGGATGCAACGCCGACGGCTGCGCCCACGCGCGAAAGCGCACGCCGGCCACATATTCGCTGACGCGGCCGGTCGGTTGCAAGGGCACCGGCACGCCGTTGACGGTCAGGACATGGCGGTTGTCGTTCAGACCGAGCGCGCGCACTTCGAGCCGCTCCACCGACGAATCCACGTAGCGCACCGTGCCGCCCGGCGAGCCCTCCTCGCCCATCACGTGCCACGGTTCGAGCGCGTTGCGGATGGTCAGCGAGACGCCGTTCACCGTGGTCTCGCCGACCAGCGGGAAGCGGAATTCGAAGTGCGGCGCGAACCAGCTGCTGTCGAAGGCGAAGCCCGCGCGGTTCAGTTCGCCGAGCACGTCGTCGAAATCCATCTTCACGAAGGTGCCGAGCAGGAAGCGGTCGTGCAGTTCGGTGCCCCAGCGCGTGAGCCGCTGTGTGTACGGCGTGTGCCAGAAACGCGCCACCAACGCACGCAGCAGCAGTTGCTGCACGAGACTCATGCGCGCGTGCGGCGGCATTTCAAAACCGCGCAATTCGAGCAGGCCGAGACGGCCGGTCGGACCATCGGGCGAATAGAGTTTGTCGATGCAGAACTCGGCGCGGTGCGTGTTGCCCGTCACGTCGATCAGGATATTGCGCAGCGAGCGGTCGATCATCCACGCCGGCAGGCTCGCGCTGTCGCGGCCGCCGAGCATGTCGATCTGCCGTTGCAATTCGCGGAACGCCACTTCGAGCTCGTAGACCTGATCGTTGCGCGCTTCGTCGATGCGTGGCGCCTGGCTGGTCGGCCCGATGAACAGCCCGGAAAACAGATACGACAGCGACGGGTGGTTGTGCCAGTACGCGATCAGGCTCGCCAGCAGATCGGGACGGCGCAGGAACGGACTGTCGGCGGGCGTCGCGCCGCCGAGCACGAAGTGATTGCCGCCGCCGGTGCCGGTGTGCCGGCCGTCCGTCATGAACTTTTCGCTGCTCAGATAGCTCTCAGCCGCCGACTGATACAGATACTCCGTGTGATCGACCAGTTGATCCCAGTTCGCCGCGGGATGAATGTTCACCTCGATCACGCCGGGGTCCGGCGTGACCTGCAGCACTTTCAGACGCGCGTCGCGTGGCGGCGGATAGCCTTCGAGCACCACCTGCATACGCAACTCGGCGGCCGTCGCTTCGACGGCGGCGAGCAGGTCGAGATAGTCGTCGAGTTCGGTGAGCGGCGGCATGAACACATGCAGCAGCGTGCGGCCGCTGCCGAACGCGTCCGTTTCGGCCTTCGGACCGGCCGCGCGTTTCGGGTCGCGCGCTTCGACGCAAATCGCCGTACGAATCGTTTCTTTCGACGACTGGCCGCGCGCCGGCGCCGCCTGGTCGCCGGGCTGACGCGCATAGGCCAGCACGCCGCCGGCTGGCATGCCGCTCAGCAACTCCGCCGCCGAGGACGACAACGCCGCCGCGCGCCGCGCGTCGGCGGGACTCATGGTGCGCTGCTCGCCGTCGTATTGCATGCGTAACTGCGCGGCTGAACGCAACGGCACGGGCGGCGCAAACGGATCGTGCGCGTGCTGGTACGGATAGTCGGTCTTCGACACCCACGGCAGCGAATCGAGCGGCAAGCGATAACCCATCGGCGAATCGCCCGGAATCAGGAACATGCGCTCGTCGCGGAAAAACCAGCGGCCGCTGACCCATTGCGGCGCCTCGCCGGGCACCTCGCGTTCGCGCGCGAGCGGCAGCACAAAGCCGGTCGCGCCGCCCAGCCCCGCGTCGAACACTCGGCGCAGGCGCACGCGCTCCAGTTCGTCGTCCAGCCGTGCGTCGAAGGGATCGACGTTGACCGGCAGACGGCGCTCGCGCCACAGGTAGTACCAGACGTCCTCGAAACCGGGCTGGATGCAGTCCGTGTCGAGCGAAAGCCTGGTCGCCAGATGCGCGAGGAAGCGTTGCGCGTCCGCGGCGGTGTAGGTGCCGGGCTCGCGTTCGTCCGCGAACAGCGCCGGGTCGTGCCAGCAAGGCTCGCCGTCGGCGCGCCAGTACAGCGACATCGCCCAGCGCGGCAATTGCTCGCCCGGATACCACTTGCCCTGGCCGATATGCAGGAAGCCGTTCGCGCCGTACCGCGAGCGCAGCTTGTCCATCAGCGCGACCGCGTAGCCGCGTTTGGTCGGGCCGAGCGCGTCGGTGTTCCATTCGGCGGCGTCGCGATCGCGCACCGAGACGAAGGTCGGCTCGCCGCCCATCGTCAGACGCACGTCCATGTCGGCGAGCTGCCCGTCGACCTGCGCGCCCATTTTCAGCACATCGGCCCATACCGCTTCGCTGAACGGCTTGGTGACGCGCGGCGTCTCCAAGACCCGTTCGATCGACATGGTGTGGTCGAACTCGACCTCGGACTCGTCGACGGCGCCGGAGATCGGCGCCGCGCTGCCCGGCTCGGGCGTGCAGGCGACGGGGATATGCCCTTCGCCCGCCAGCAGCCCGGAGGTCGGATCGAGGCCGATCCAGCCGGCACCCGGCAGATAGACCTCGCACCACGCGTGCAGGTCGGTGAAGTCGACTTCGGTGCCGCTCGGGCCGTCGATGGATTTGACGTCGGGCGCGAGTTGCAGCAGGTAGCCGGACACGAAGCGCGCCGCCAGCCCCAATTGCCGCAAGGTCTCCACCAGCAGCCAGCCTGAATCGCGGCACGAGCCGGCGGCGCTCACGAGCGTTTCCTCGGGCGTCTGCACGCCCGGCTCCATGCGGATCAGGTAGCGAATCTCGCGTTGCAGCCGCTGATTCAGGGCGACGAGGAAGTCGGCGGTGCCGGCCGGCGTGCGGTCGATACTCGCGACGAACTCGGCGAAGCGCGGCGTCATCGGCCGCTTGACGCGGTACGGCGCGAGTTCCAGCGCGAGGCCGGGCGAATAGTCGAAGGGAAACTGCTCGGCCGATGGCTCGAGAAAGAAGTCGAACGGGTTGTAGACGGCCATCTCGGCGACCAGATCGACGGTCACCTTGAATTCGCGCGTCTTCTCGGGGAAAACGAGCCGGGCCTGATAGTTGGCGAACGCGTCCTGCTGCCAGTTGATGAAGTGCTCGGCCGGCTCGACCCGCATCGAATACGACAGGATGGGGGTCCGGCAATGCGGCGCAGGCCTAAGACGCACGACCTGGGGCGACAGTGAAACCAGCCTGTCGTAACGGTAATGTGTGACATGATGCAACGCGACGCGTATGGACACACCGGACTCCTGGACGAAGGATGGCAGCCCGCCAAAAAGCAAGCTTCATGCCGTTTACTGAACGCTTGTTGAACAAGTGCGAAAAACTGCGTGAACTGCCTGTACTGCCCGGATCACCGCCTCTCGTGAAGTATGCCGCGCCTCGCCGACCGTCCGCTCGATCGAACCAAGCGCCCTTCCACCGCCGTTTTCAAGGCCGCGCACCAAAGCGGCGCAGCGCTCATGCACGATCATGCACGTAATGTGCGTTAAACCAGTGACGTCTGGCAAATGCGGCATGAAGATTGCGGCAGGTGTTCGCTTATGACTGCCCTCCTACCTCCCAAACTCGACCGATGAAAACCTTCCACTGCAATCACTGCTCGCACCTCGTGTTCTACGAAAACGTTCGTTGCGAACGTTGCGAGTCATTGCTCGGCTATGTGCCTGAACTGGCGGAAATCAGCGCGTTCGAAGATGCCGGCGAAGGCCGCTGGCGCAGCCTGCATCCGGGCGCCGAAGGCGCGCTGTTCCGTCAATGCCACAACTATGCCGTCGAAAACGTCTGCAACTGGATGATTCCCGCCGACTCGCCGGACGTGCTGTGCCGCGCCTGCCAGTTGACCCTCACGATTCCGAATCTGAGCGCGCCGGACAACCGGCTCTACTGGTACCGGCTGGAGATGGCCAAACGCCGTCTGCTGTACACGCTGGCCGAACTCGGCCTCGACGTGAAGTCGCGCCAGGCCGATCCCGAGCACGGCCTCGCCTTCGAATTCCTCGAGGACGGCGGCGACGGTTCGCGCGTCATGACTGGCCATGATAACGGGCTCATCACGCTGAACATCGCCGAGGCCGACGACGCGTATCGCGAGAAAGTCCGTACCGCGATGGGCGAGCCCTACCGCACCTTGCTCGGCCATTTCCGGCACGAGACCGGGCACTACTACTTCAGCCAACTGGTGGAGAACAACCCGCGCTGGCTCGAGCCGTTCCGCAAACTGTTCGGCGACGAGAGCGTCGATTATGGCGAGGCGCTGAAGGCTTACTATCGCGACGGCGCGCCGGCCGAGTGGCAGGCGTCGTATATCAGCGCGTATGCCACGATGCATCCCTGGGAAGATTGGGCCGAGACGTGGGCGCATTACATGCTGATCGTCGACGTGCTGGACACGTCGACCTCGTACGGTGTGGCGCTCCTTCCCGACGACCCGAGCGAGCCGACGCTGACCGACCGCACGCCGGTGGAAGACGCGAGCTTCGAGAATCTCATGAAGCGCTGGTTTCCGCTCACCTATGCGCTGAACAGCCTGAATCGCAGTCTCGGCATGCCGGACGGGTATCCGTTCACGCTGGCGGCGCCGGTGGTGGAGAAGCTGCGCTTCGTGCATCGCGTGATCGAAGGGGCTGGCGACAAGTCGCAGCCGAGAGAAGCGGCGACGCCGCCGGGTCAGGGTGCGGCGCAAACCGGCGCGCAGCCGGCGGCGCCGATCGAGGCTTCACCCGCGCCGCTGCAATCGGTGGACGTGACACCTGCGCCGCAGCAGCCCGTGGCGTCCGAGCCGCCGTTACAGCCCGCGCCTGTCGCCGCTCAGGCAGCCCCGGCGAAGCGGGCTACGAGGCGGCGCTAGCCGGGTGAGCTCGAAGCCATCGTGACGTGCAAGGCGATCGCTCATACCGCGCGCGTGCCGGTCAAATTCCATTTCATGACATGCTGGAGCGAAAGCATCGATCTTGCGTAAGTCAGAAAGTCGATTTACGCGACGCTGCCGGAATCGAATGTGGACGTCTATGGCTTCAACCGATTCAATACGCGACGTAAGGCCCCGTGCCGCCGGGCGTCGGCTGCTGCTCGACGGCGGCGTACACATTGCGGCCATAAAAAAACGGCAGCCCCCAATCGAAGATCGCGGACGTGACGAAAGCCGGTCCCGCCAGCAGCGGCAGCGCCGAATTGCCGCTATACATCTGCGCAATCGTCGTGGCATTGCCGACGCTGAAATTCACCGTGCTCGTGGCGCCGTTCACGCCCTGGATCAGCGCGCTCAGTTGCTCGGTCGACACCGGGCAGTAGTACGCACTGTTCGGGCTCGCGCAGACCGGCAACGCGCTGGTCTGGAAGAACAGGCCCGTCGAGCCGCTGTCCAGGATACTGCGCGAATACGTGGTGCCATTCTGCACGGTCGTGAAGGTGCCATTCGACGGATTCACGCCGATCACCAGCGCGCCGCCCAGCGAATTGTTGGTCTGCGTGCCGATGCCGAACACCAGTTGCCCGGTGACCGACTGCGCGGCGCCCGATACCGTCGGCAGGCTCAGCATCGAACCATTGTTGTCGGCGGCGAAGTACGGAATCGGATTAGCCACCTGCAGCTCTTCGGCGAGGGGAATCGACGTGCATGTCGTGCCGCTGCAGCCGTAGTACGTGCCTGCCAGCGCCTGCTGCACGCAGTTCGCGCCGCAATCGTGCTTGAACACGCCTATGCCGAGAATGCCGTTGGCCTGCAACGTGTCCGGCGTGTTGCGCGATGCGCCGAAGTTCGCGCAATCGGCGGGTAGCGTTGCGTAGTTCGGGTCGATGACCTGGATCGGCAGGGAGGCAGCTTTTTCATCGGCAATCTGCAGATCGGCGAGCTTGACCGGGCCCCACGTGTAGCCGTCGAAGAACTGCATGCATTCGGCAACCAGATGGCCCGATGCGTCTTTCTGTTGCGGCAGCGTCATCGAAGCGGGCAACTGGGATGCGAACAGGCGCAGGCCCCACGACCCGGTATCGACCAGCACGTGGTCGATGGTTTGACATTGCGTCGTGCCCGGCGTGCAGATCGTGAGGCTGACGAACGGCATGTTCGGCACATCGCTCACGCCGGAATCGACCGTCACGCTCACCGCGTTCGCGGCCAGCGTCTGCGACGACGGCGAGGTGCTGGCCACGGAGGGACCGGACGAAGTGCCGGTCGAACCATTGGTGCCGGCCGCGCTGCCCGAGCCGCTGGAGCTGCCGCCCCCGCCGCCGCACGCACTGACGAGCAACGCGAGCAGCGCTGCGCACAGCAAAGTCTTGAACGAAGACCTATGTCGCATGATCCGCTCCATTATTGAATGACGCCGACATCGACGCCCGCGGGCACCGCTCGTGGCAAATAGGCATAGCCGGAGAAAGCGCGTAGATGCCCGCCGGAGTACACGACCAGGTCGCTGCTGGAAACCGCGAGTGGCGTGCCGCGGCGCTTCGCGGTGGCGGCGACATACACGTCGAATGAAGACCCCAGTATGGATTTCAAGTTCGGCAGCGTCGGCCCTTCCCACGCGACGCCGAACACGATGCCGTTGCGCGCGACGTACTCGCGCACCAGCGTGCCGGACGGCAGCGTCATCAGGTGTACCGAATACGCGCTTTGCGTAGTGGACGTGTGAGCCACCGCGCGCAAGCGGGATTGATCGCCGTCGACGGTGCTGACGTTCTGGCCGAGCGTCGCGTGCGCGGCGAACGACAGCGCACAGCTTGCTCCGAGCATCGCGCTGGCAATGCTGGAATAGAGCATCGGTTTCAAGTGACTTCCTTCGAGGTGAAACGCTCGTGACCAGGCGCCGAGCCGATCACGGACGGAAACAAGGGGCGCACGCTTCGCCGGTGCTGCCGTGTCGTATTCACACTGGTTGAGCAGCGTGAATGCGTCTACGGAGTGGCGGCGTGAAACTTTAACCATCGCGGCGAGACGCTGCAATCGTTTGCAAAAGGATTTAAACCTTTCCGTCGCGCGGCGCCGTTTTAACGTATTCGATATTTCGGAATCAGATCACCAAGGGGCGGCGCTTTGACCCGGCATTTCCGCTTCACGGCTCGTTAAAAGCCAACAGCGAAGCAAACTGTCCAAGGTCCATGCAGAAAAAAATTAACGCGCGCAGCATTGCGCAGCCAATGTAAGTGGGTGCTGAAAAAGTCGAGCAAAATGCCTGTTTTCCTCTGACAATACGACGCCCCAAAAGGCTTTTCATGTGAAGAGAAAATCGATTCCGTGAGCCTGATTCGCGGAACAAAAAAATGCCACGGAGGACTGGAAAGTCATCCGCGGCATCGGTCATTCGAACGTAACGCGTCAGCGATTCGACGCGTCAGCGTCCGTTACTTTTTTTGCTGCTGCAAAAGCGACTTGAGCTCCTGCACGTTTTCTTCTACGCGTTTTGCGATCACCGCATACGACTCGGCTTGCGTTTGATACGCTGCTTGAGCCAGTTGCTGCATATCGGCAAGCGACTTGTGCAGACTCTGCTGGATCAACTCGGCAGCTTTGCCCGAAGGCGCGGCGCCACCGGCCGACAACTGGCCCGTCAGCGACTGCAATTCGCTCAGGGTCGAGCGCAACATGTCGGCCTGTTTCTGCGCAAGCGACTGCATCCCCTGGAAGGCCGTCTGATTCGCCTGAACCAGTGCTTCCATGTCCTTGCGTCGCGCTTCCATGATGGCGGGTACGTCGAAGCCGGGGAGCTTGAACTGCTCCAGCATTTTGGTGAAATCGCCAAACGGATTGGCGGCGTCAGGTCGGTCCATGCGAAATCCTCCTTAACGGTTGAATACTCGCCGGCGGTGCATCGCCGCGTGGTGTTTCCGTGACGCATGCACTGGCGGCGTCGCGTGCGCCGAGCGTCCGCTGGAACGAGCGGGTTCTGGGGTCGGACGGCACATCGCTCAATCATGCGCCATCCGGAAACAATCCGCCAGCGGGCACACCCTGGCTCGCGCGCCACCTGTCGACGGGACCAGGCGGCCATTGGCCGCGCGGCATGGAAGGCCCGGTAAGTTACAAGGCGGCTTCAGTAACCCTACGAACCGGCATGTCGACTATCGTTGCTCATGTGCCGGCGCGCTGTAGCGCCGGCCCTGTCTCGATGGGAGCGAGTTCATGAAAAAAGCAATCTTGAGCACGGCGCTGAGCGCCGTTCTGACTCTGGCCGCGACGGCCGCGTTTGCCCAGGAAGCGCCGCCGCCCGCGGCCTCTCAGGCGCATGGCGAGCCGCAGCGCGGCGACGGGCCACCGCCGCATTGCCGGATGGGTCCGATGGGTCCAATGGGTCCGATGGGTCCCGGCTTCGCGGTGATCAACGATCTGGAACAGTTGCGCCGCCTGTATGCGATGAGCGGACATCAAGGCGAAATCATCGCCGTGTATCACGACGTGCTGAACAAGACGCAAGATCCGATGCTGCGCCACTACGTGTATGACTCGCTGGCTCGCGAGCAGTTGAGGCCCGCCAATCCCGATCAGGCGATCGCGACGCTGCGCACCAGTCTGTCGGAAGACCTCGCCGCCGCGAACAAGGCGCCGCACGGCGCGCCGGGCGGGATGCCGCCGCCGGCTCTGGCGCAGTAAATTCTTGCCGTGGCGTCACGACGTCAGCTTCGCCGTGACGCCGCACATGAACCACGTGATCAGTCCATGCCGCGCTTCATCGCCAGGTGCCTCGCTAGCTGAGTGACCGTTCGACACGCACGCTAGTGCCCTGCGCACGCGGGCATTTTTCCTTCGATAAACAGCCGCACGGCAACTCAAGCGGTCGAAGCGCCCGCTTGGAAGCGCTCCCGCCTGTAGGCCGTCTAACCATTCAGCATGCTGCGTTAGCTTTCCCACATTGCCGCTTCACTGACCCCTTCTCATCTTCCGTCAGGTGATTAGGATATGAGCACTGCAACACTGGTGCCCTGGTGAAGAATGCGCTACCCGCTGAACTTGGCCGTCGCCGCCGTCCTACTGGTTTTTGTCCTTGGCTGCATCATCAAGCTCGCCTTGAACTGATGGCCGATACGCATGGCGCCGCACGCACGGTTGCACGCGTAGTTGTACAACTTCACGCCGCTTGCCGGCGCGGTCGATCCACATCCGCACAGCCTCTCTTTTCCCGCTGCGTCCGCTGACTTTCGTGACACGCGAAAGCCCCGCGCGACGCCTTCGGCGTGTCTGTCCGCGCCGTGACATAGGACGAAATAATTGTTGAATGGAGTTCGGGAAGTGACGCGACCATACTTCGTTTCGCTGCCGGTGCGTACGAAACAGAACGCATGAGATCAAGGGTGCTTCAAGAGCGAGACGTTTCGCCGACGATCAACGATCCTACGGTTGCCCGATCATCGAGAGAACCGTTCGAACATTCCGGCACCGCGTGCCGACGACAGGATCAACATGTTGACTTCAGTGAATTTCCTCAGAAAAAATGCCGCCCGTTTGGCCTGCGTGACGATGGTTTGCTGCAGCGCGCTGCTGACCGGTTGCGCCGGCAGCAGCATCAAGGATGCAAGCACGGCGAGCACGCCGGTCCAGGTGCGCCCGGACAACATCTATGTCTACACCTTCGACGCCAATTCGGATCAGGTCAAACTGGATGGCGGCATGATGCAGAAAGTGAAGACGCAACTCGAAGGTTCGTCCACTGCGCAAAAGCAAGCCGCCGAGTCCGCCGAAGTCCGCGAGCAGGTCGCCAACGAAATCGTGCATCAATTGCAGTCGATGGGTCTGCATGCGATCCGCTCGGACGTCCCCGCACCGGCCGATCAGAATGTGCTGCTCGTGCAAGGCAGCTTCGATACGATCGACTCGGGCAATCGCCGTCGCCGCATGTTGATCGGCCTCGGTGCGGGCAAGAGTCAGGTCAGCAGCTCGGTACAGATTCTGTATAAGCCCGCGGGCGGCACACCGCGTCTGGTGCAAACCTTCACCGCCAACGCCGACAGCGGCAAAGCGCCTGGCATGGTCGAGACCGCGGGCGTGGGCGCGGCGGCCGGCAGCATCGCGACTTCGGCGGCCGTGGGCGGAGGCTTGCACGCTGTATCCGAAACCAAACGTGCCGGCGTGTCAGCGGACGCGAAACGCCTCGCCGACGCGGTGGCCAAGCAGATTGGCGAGATCGGCGTAAGCGGTGGCTGGCTGTCGACGGAGCACACCAAAGGCTGATAACGCTTGGCCGATTTGTTGAACCGGAGTGATCGTGAACAGCGCTCGGCAGAGTCGGATTTCGGTCCCACTCTGCCGTTCACGTTTCAGGCCTTCGTATAGCGCAGCCACACCGAATCGTGGTCCTTCTTTTCGACGGATGTGAGCTTCAGATACGCGGGCGCTTGCCACTTCTCCATCGCCACTTCGAACGAGGAAGGATGTTCGCTGCGGCCATCCACCAGCGGCAAAATCAGCACGCTCACTTCGTCGACGAGACCGGCGTTCACGAACGCTCCGCTCACATGCGAACCACCCTCCACGATCAGCTTCTTCACGCCGAGCTCACGTGCCAATGTCTGCACGACCTTGCCGAGATCGATCTCGGTCTTGCCGCCGAACACGTATGACACGCCGATCGACTGCAGATACGCGAGGTAGTCGTCGGCAACCTGTTCGGTCAGCACTTCGATCACGTGCGACTTGAGCGCAGTGTTGGTCTTCCACGCCACGCGGCCCTGCGGATCGATCGAAATCGCGTATTGGTCCGCTTTGCGTTCGACGAAATGATCGGTGCGAGGCACCGCGCCCTTGGCGAGCCCTTTCGGATAATCCGTGCCGTGCGAAATCTCCTGCATGGTGACGCGCCCGCAGATCCAGCCGTCGGCTTCGAAAGTGGCAGCCGTGTCTTCATACAGGTCCGACGCGTAGTCGAGGTGCCAGCCGTCCGTCAGGCTGCGGCCGTCGAGCGAGGACATCATGTGAGCGACGATATAAGGGGTCATGCGTCAAGCCTCCGTGTCAGGTCAATGAAAAGACCTTGAAGCAAGGGCCGTTCCGCAAGCGCGTCGATTCCTTTTCCGCTAGTACACATGAGGTTGGTCGCGCGGCACGCGGGCAATTCATCCGTGACTGGCAGAGCGCTCGGACATGAGATGCTCCGGACGCTGCAGTCGGTCTAGCGCGTGGCAAGGCGCGGCGCCGGCCGCTCGCGTGGAGACAGAATGAGATGTGCCGCCTGCCCCGGCGCATGAATTGGCGCGACAAGCGGCACGATCAATCGATACAGGAAACTCGGGGCGGAAGCTTAGGCGACCTTATAGCGTTCCAGCCAATGCGCGTACGGCGCCGGCAACGTCCACGACGGACGCTCGATGCCGAGCTTCTTCGCCGCATGGTACGGCCAGTGCGGATCGGCCAGATGCGCGCGGCCGACCATCACCAGATCCAGTTGCCCGTCCTTCACCGAACGATCCGCCAGTTCCGGCGTATCGATGCCCCAGGCCGACGAAACCGGGATGCCGGCCTCGCGCCGCACGCGCTCGGCGATCGGCGCGAGAAACGCCGGCGCCCACGGAATCGCCGCCGTCGGCGTGGAGAAGCCGACGCTGACGCTCAGCATATCCAGCCCCTCGCGCTTAAAGTTCTTCGCCAGTTCGATCGATTCGAGCAAGGTTTCCTCGTCGCGTCCGTCGTACTCGATCACACCGAAACGCGCCGTCAACGGCAGATGCTCCGGCCACACCTTGCGCACCGCCGCCAGCGTTTCGAGCATGAAGCGGCTGCGGTTCTCGAGGCTGCCGCCGTAAGCGTCGTCGCGCTGGTTGGAGTGCGTCGAGAAGAAGCTCTGGCCGAGATAGCCATGCGCGAAATGCAGTTCGAGCCATTCGAAGCCCGCGTCACGCGCACGCCTCGCGGCGGCGACGAAATCTTCGCGGACGCGCGCTATGTCGTCGAGCGTCATGGCTTTCGGCACCTTCGGCAGATTGCCGCCGAACGCGATCGCCGACGGCGCGATGGTTTGCCAGCCGCGGCTGTCGTCGGCGGCGATGTGGTCGTCGCCTTCCCACGGACGGTTCGCGCTGGCTTTGCGGCCCGCGTGACCGATCTGGATGCCCGGCACCGAGCCGGCGGCCTTGATCGACGCCACGACCGGCGCGAAAGCCTGCGCCTGCTCGTCCGTCCAGATGCCCGCACAGCCCGGCGTAATACGGCCGTCAGGCGACACGGCCGTCGCCTCGACGATCACCAGCCCCGCGCCGCCGCGCGCCAGACCGGCCAGGTGGACACGATGCCAGTCGTTGATCACGCCGTCTTCGGCGGTGTACTGGCACATCGGCGGAATGGCGATCCGGTTGCGCAGGGAAACGTCTTTGAGCTTGTAGGGCTGGAACAATGCGGACATCAGGCTAAACTCCTCTGGACTTGCTTGTACGGTAGTTCGATAAACATCGAATAACGAAGTATCGCAGAAACCTTTATCATTTGCAGAATGCGTACTTATAACCACCCCGCCGCCGAGGATTTCGCGCTCGGGCGGCTCTTTCATGCCCTGAGCGACCCGGTCCGCCTGGAGATTGTCCGGCGCCTGGCGTCGGTCGACGAGGCCACCTGCGGCGAACTCGACGGCGGCCGCCCGAAGTCGAGCGTGTCCCATCACTTCCGGATCCTGCGTGAGGCGGGCCTCGTGCGCACGCGCGTGGCCGGCACCGTGCATCAGAATTCGCTACGGCGCGCGGAACTGGACGCCCGGTTTCCGGGGTTGATGGAGGCGATTCTCAAGCAGATCGTCGAGGAGCCGGTGGAGAGCGAATTGGCTTGAGCTTGGCGCCCGCTGCTGCGCCAACGTGACGCATGCAGCGCGATCTCACGCAGCTATTCCCGCCAAAGCTTGCGCATCAGCGCGAGCAGCGCCGTCGGGGCCGTGCCTTTTTGACAATAGCCGTCGAAATTGTGACGTGCTTTGCCGGTTTCCTTCACGTGATCCTCATCGAGCGACGTGAACGCGACAATGCCCAGACTCTGCGTCGGCAGATAGCTGCGCAGCGCGCTCGCGGTTTCATAGCCGTCGCGCTCCGGCATCATGATGTCGAGCACCACGACGTCCGGCACCCAGTCCCGCACGCAGCGCAGCGCCTGCTCGCAGCCATTGGCGGCACGGGCTTCCACGCCTTCGTAGGAGAGATAAGTGGCGAGTGCCTCGGCGGCGCCGGCGTTGTCGTCGACGACCAGCACGCGCGGCATTTCGTGCAGGACCCGGATCTCACGGGCACTCCACCTTTGGCAAGTAGCGGGGGTTCGGGGCATGTGTGACAGCTTGCGATAAAAACATCAGCGGGCAGCAAGCGGCGTACCAAGCGGCAGCGAAAACGGGTGTCACGACACTGGGAATGGCGCCTCGACCGCATCGCGGCCCGCTACGTCGCGTGCCGCGCACGCATGTCTGAGCGACGCCCCGAAGCCCAGCCACAACACCAGCGAACCCGTCGACACCGCGCCGAGCGCGATGAACGCGGCGGGATAACCGAAACGGTGCGCGAGGATTCCGCCCAACGCGGGGCTCAACGCCGCGCCAGCGCCCTGCACCGTCATCACGACGCCCTGCCCCACGTTCACCCGCCCACTGCCTTCCAGCAGCCGCACCACCAGTGCCGGCACCGCGACGCTTTGCAATCCCGCGCCGATGCCGTCGAGCGCTTGCACCGGCCACACACCCCACGCGTGAATCACCGACGCGGCGATCAGCCCGCGCATCGGCAGCGCGAGGAAAGTCAGCAGGATCACCCACCAGTAGCCGCGCCAGCGGATCAGCCGGGTCGCCAGCATCGCGGCCGCAACCATCACGAGTTGCGCAATGACGATGGTCTGCGCGGTGAACGCGCTCGGCTCGCCCTGATGGGCCGCGACGATCGCGAGCCCGTAGAGCGGCAGCATGGCCGCGTTGCCCAGATGAAACAGGCCAAGCGCCGCGGCGAGCAGTAGCAACGGACGGGATTGCAACAGCACCCGCAAGCCGCTCGCGGGTGCTTTGCCGCCTTCATCTGACGTGTCGGCGCCGGCGCCTCGCGCGGCATCGTGATCGATGGCGTCGCGCGGAATCGACGCCACGGCGGCAATCGACAACAAGCCGAACAGCGCGCTCAGGACGAACACCGCGCCGAACCCGTAACGCCAGCCCAGCCAACCCGACAGCGCCGCCGCAACCACATTGCCGCCATGATTGGCCACCTGATTGCGGCCGAACTGCCGGTCGAAACCCTGCTGCCTGACCATGCCCAGCGTCATGCCGGCCAAGGCCGGGCCGATTGCCGCGCCGGTGATCGCGGTCGCCACCTGGGACGCCGCCACCATCCAGTAGCTGTGCGAGATCCACAGCAAACCGGACGCGAGCATGGTCATCAGACCGGCGCACACGACGAGGCTGCGCTTATGGCGCGTCGCGTCGACCAGCGCGCCGGCCGGCGAAGTCGCGAGCATGCCGGCGATGCCGCCGATCGTCATGACCGTGCCGATCTGATCGGCACCCCAACCGCGCGCCTGCAGGAACACGCCGAGAAACGGTCCGATACCGGCTTGCACATCGGCCACGAAGAAATTCAGCGCCTCCAGCGCGCGTTGGGCTTTCACGATGCCCCCGGCGCGGCACAGCGGTCCCGCGTGCCGCGTGGCGAACAATTCGAGCGTATCGGCTTCAACATGCGGACGACCTCACTGGCGACGAGTGCCGGGACGGTGGCCAGCCTGACGCAACTCGTATGCCATTGGCGCGTGAACGCCGCGAGGGGAAGCGGCCAGCGGTGACGCGGAGCGCTGTCCGGTTCGTGGACAACGGTTGTCCAGCGGCGCAACAGCGAGCCGGCGCCTGTCCGCTTGCAGCGTCGTCGAACGCCTGGCGGTGACTCGCGCACCACGGGCCGGAATTTTGCTACTGTCTAGCTCCAAACCTTCCCCGCGCACTCATGGCCGCTGCTCCCCGACGTTTATCGTTCGCCAGTCAGTTGATCGTTTTCTGGCTGCTGGTCGCGGTGATGTGCGCGGTCCTGATCGGGCTCGTGTGGTTCATGGCGCAAGCGAATCTCGGACGGCAGATCAGCGTCGCGCGTCAGCAGGGGCTGGCCGGCTGCGAGACGATCGGGTCGCGCTACGACCTGTCGATCGACCGGACGGCGGAGCCGATCGCCGCGCCACGCGCCGGTCAACCCGCGGCCGCCGCGCCCGCCGCGCAACCGGCGTCGCCCAATGGACCGAACACGGATCTGATGCACGCGATCCTCGACGTCGTGCTCGCGCAAATGGACGGCGTGGAAGGCGGCTTCTGGCGGCCGGAAGGCGCGCCGCGCGGCAGTTTCGATGCGTACGCGTTTCCGACCTATCAGGGCAGCGGCATCAAGCGCGACATCCCCGATGCCGAGACGCCGCTGATTCTGCGCACCTTGCGCGCGACGTCCGCGACACGTGCGGCGGCATCCGAATTCGTCGAAGGCCAGCAGGATGCCGTGATCGTCACCGCCTGTCCGGTGCCGCATCGGGACGGCCTCTTTGCGTGGACACTGTCGCGCGTGCATCCGCCGCTCGGGCCGTCGGGCAAAGCGCTCGTGACCACCCTCGCGGTGTTGCTTGCAGTAATCGTCGGTATCGCCATCGCGCTCGGCGTGCTGCTGCGACGCTGGCGCGCCAATCTCGCGCGCGTCGAGGCCAGCCTGAGCCGGCCCGCCGACCTGTTCACGCCGATTGCGCCGACCGGCGAGCCCGACCTCGACAAGATCGTCCACGCGTTCAACGTCTACGGCGCGCGCGCCACGTCCTTGCAGCAGCAAGCCGGCGATCTGCATACGCAGCTCGCGGCCGCGGAACGCTTCGCGGCAATCGGCCGGTTCTCCGCGCAGATGGCGCACGAGATCCGCAACCCGATCGGCGCGATGCGGCTCAAGGCGGAAAATGCCCTGAACGGCGACACCGAACGCAAGCAGCGCGCACTCGGCGCGATCCTCGAACAGATTCAGCGGGTGGAACGGCAACTGTCGGGTCTGCTCGCGCTGACCCAGCCCGTGCGTATCGACGCCCATGCCGTCGATTTGCGCAGCTGGCTCGCCGAGCGCATGGAATGGCATCAGGACGCGGCCGCGCGGGCCGGCATCGCACTCGCATTGGAGTGCGCCGAAGGGCTTCCCGCGCAGGCGTGTTTCGACGCGGAGCAACTGGCGCGCGCCATCGATAATCTGATCCTCAACGCGCTGCGTCATACGCCATCCGGCGGCCACGTCACGCTGCGCGCGGCGCGCCCCGCCGCGGCACTGCGGATCGAAGTGACCGACGACGGTCCCGGCGTGCCGCACGCCGAGCGTGAGAGCATTTTCGAACCGTTCGTGACCGGCCACGCTGCCGGTTCGGGGCTTGGCCTCGCCGTGGTACGCGAGATCGCTGCCGCGCACGGCGGCCGTGCCTTTTATGAAGCGCGCGAGCGCGGTGCCTGTTTTGTGATCGAGATCCCATGGCGCACATCCTGATCGTCGACGACGACGACGCCTTCCGCGAAAGCCTAGCCGAAACGCTCGGCGACCTTGGCCATGTCATCGAGCAGGCAGGCAGCGGCCACGATGCGCTTGCGATGCTTGCCAGCGACACGCGCATCGACTGCATGTTTCTCGACATCAGGATGCCGGACCTGAGCGGCATCGACGTGCTCGAGCGTCTGCGCGCGATGCCGTCGCGCGCCGCGCTGCCGGTGGTCGTGCTGACCGCCTTCGCCACCAGCGACAACACCATTCACGCGATGCGGCTCGGCGCCTTCGAGCACCTGACCAAGCCGGTCGGGCGCGACGCGATCGCGTCCCTGCTGCGCAAGATCGAAGCGTCCAATGGCGGGGCGTCGAGCCCGCCGCTGCCGGCGTCGAACGAAGACGTCACCGACGGCACGCCTCGCCTGCTCGGCAACAGCGAAGCGCTGCGCGACGCGCAAAAGCAGATCGGCCGCGCCGCCGCCACGGATTCGACCGTGCTGATCACGGGCGAAACGGGCACCGGCAAAGAAGTTGCGGCGCGCGTCCTGCACGACGCGTCACGGCGCCGGCACGCGCCGTTCGTCGCGATCAACTGCGCGGCGATTCCCGCCGAACTTCTGGAGAGCGAACTATTCGGCCACACGCGCGGCGCCTTCACCGGCGCGGTGACGCAGCGCGCCGGCCGCATCGTCGAAGCGAACGGCGGCACGCTGTTTCTCGATGAAATCGGCGACCTGCCGTTGCCGATGCAAGCCAAGCTGCTGCGCGTGATTCAGGAGCGCACGCTGACGCCGGTCGGCAGCAACACGAGCATCGCCATCGACGTGCGCATCGTGGCCGCGACGCACCGCGACCTCACGGCGGAAGTCGCGGCACGCACGTTCCGCGAGGATCTGTTCTACCGGCTCAACGTGATTCCGGTTCATCTGCCGCCGTTGCGCGATCGTCCCGACGATATTCTTCCGCTGGCCGCGCACTTTCTCATCGCCGCCGCGAATCTGGCCGGACCCGCGCGGACCTTGAGCGGCGATGCCGAGCGGCGCCTGCTCGCGCACGCATGGCCCGGCAACGTCCGCGAGTTGAAGAACGCGATGGAGCGTGTCGCCGCGCTCGCACGCGGCCCGCTCGTGACCGCCGACGATCTGGCTTTTCTCACCGCGCCGCGCGCCGGCGTGAGCGAGATTCCCGCCGCGCTGCTCGATCTGCCGCTGCCGCAGGCGATCGAATGGCTGGAGCGCGCCGCAATCGAACGCGCGCTGCAGCAGAGCGCGGGCAATCGCGCGGAAGCGGCGCGCCGCCTCGGCATCAGCCGTCAATCGCTCTATACGAAGATCGCCGCGTACAAGCTCGGTTGATGCGCTTGCCGGTGTCCAACTGGGCGACACCCGCCGTCCAGCCAGACGACATCATCAACCGGACGCTACGGCGGAAAGCGTTACGCGACAACCCATAGCGGCATGGCATAGCGGTTGCGAAGACTTCTGCACGACATTGCAGTCGAAGGAGTCCGACAATGAACCGTTTCAACCCGATCGCACGCGCGGCGGCCGCGCTCGCCGTCATCGCCGCGACGGCAGCTTGCGCGGCGCAAACCATGCCGCCGCCCGCGCCGAGCGCCGGCGCACCGATGCCACCGCCGCCTTTCATCGCGGCTCCTCGTGATGGCGCTCCCGCAAGTGTGAGCGGCGTGGTCCAGCGCTATGTGATCAACCCGGAAGGCGATGTCGACGGCATGCTGCTCGCCGACAACACGTTAGTCCGGTTCCCGCCGCATATCGGCACTCAGGTGGCCGCCACCTTCGCGCCAGGCGCCACGGTCAACGTCAACGGCGTCGCGCAGCCCGGCGGGACGCTGCGCGCCAGCCAGATCGCCGACGCGAACAACGGGCGCAGCATCGTCGATCAACCGCCGCCGGCCGATGCCCAGCGTCTGCCGAAGTCGCTCGCCGGCGTCGGGCTCGTCAAGCTGGATGCCACGGGCCGCGTGCTGCGGGTCACCAGCGCACCGCGCGGCGAACCCGACGGCGTACTCCTCACTGACGGCACCGTGATCAAGCTGACGCCGCCCGCGGCCGCGCGCTTCGCGAACCTGTTGCAGCCAGGCGCGACGATCGCGGCGCAAGGCTACGGCACGCGTAATCGCTATGGCGAATCACTGCAAGCCACCGCCTTCGGTACACCCGGCAATCTCACGGTGCTCTACGACACCCCGCCCAGGTAGTCACGACTCATCACTCGAACAAAGGAGTTTCATCATGCATTGGATCGACCCCGCCTGCCTGCCGGAAACGCGCGGCAAAGTCGTGCTGTTCCTGCTCAATCCGCACGGCGACGCGGACGGCTTCATTCTTCAGCACGCCGACGGCACGCAGCAGCAGGTGCATTTCCCGCCGCATCTGGGCAAACAGATCGCGCGTCACATCGCGCCGGGCGATACGGTGCGCGTACGCGGCGTGAAACCGCGCGGCGCCGATCTGATCGCCGCCATTTCGCTGACGAGCCGGCAAGGCATCGAGATCGTCGACGAAGGCCCGCGGCCTCACGAACACGGCCCGAAGCATGAACACGGCCACGGCCATGAACACGACGGCAAGCCGATGGATGTGCAAGGCGAAGTCGTCATGCCGCTCTACGGTCCGAAGGGCGAATTGCGCGGCGCGTTGCTGGAAGACGGCACGTCGCTGCGCATGCCGCCGCATGCCGCGGCCGAACTCGTCGCGTATCTGACGCCAGGCGCGCATGTGCAGGCGTGGGGCCGCGGCGTGAGAAACCGGGTGGGTTGCACGGTGGACGTACATGACATCGCCGAACTGGTCGATGAGGAGGCCGGGTCGGAGGCTTGAACGCGTAGCGCCCGGCATTCGCGGTGCCGGGCGCGGCTATCGTCGAACGACGGACGAAGCGCTCACGCGCATGATGGCGTTGATCCGCAGCGGCTTGCTGAACCTCGATCACATCGACGTCACCACATGCCCGCTCGATAATGCCAATGACGCCGTCACGCACGCCGCTGAAAACGGCGTGCACCACTCATCACGGATGGTTGTACATCGCATTCCAATCCGCGCTGGAAACCGGCGCACGTCCCGCGTCCGATGAACCGCTCGCGGTGCCGCCAAAACCTGTCGCCGCGTGCCGTGCCGCGACCCGTGCTTCGGCGGCCTGAATATCAGCCGGATAGTTCGGATCTTCGCCGCGGGCCGGGTTATAGCCGGCCTGTTCGAGTTCGATCAACTCAGCACGCACTTGCGCACGGGTCACAGGCGAGTTCGATTGAGCGAACACGGCAACCGGCGCTGCAAGGGCAGCGGCAACCACAACGGCTTGAATAAGGGACTTCATGATGACGACCTCCAGACTTCGCTTTGCTCTGCTACGAACAGCCCTGTTCGTAATTCAGTGACGACAGTCTAGAAAGGTGGCCGCTTGAGAATAAGGGCCTTGTGTGGAGAGGATTGTTCTCGAATGTGCATAGACCGCGGATAGGCCCGCCATATCTCGACGCGGACCGGCAAGTTCGGCGAAGCACCGCGTCCGCGTGCAACGGCAAAGAACTTCAATGCACTCGCGAAGACACTCGCGTTCGCGTCGCCGACCTTGAATCGCGCATTCAACGACCAGCGAATCCGCGCAGATTTCTATTCCCCGCGCTATTGCCCTAGCCTTCAACCCGATGTCTATCGCCATTGCGCGCGGACGTGAAAAGGACACTTGGCGGCCAGCTATCTGCACGGCCTTCAGCGGCAAGGTCGGCACCGTCCCTTGCGGCCGTTTCACATGACACTTGCCATCTTGCTAGAGATATGATCTCCTACCACTTACCAAATATTTCAATGCTAGGTTGTTCATTGCCGCGCTCGGCGCGGCATGCTTCACTGTTGTCCGATTCGGCTGATATTCCACCCGCATACGTTTGCTAATGAGCGATAGCGGCATGCGACGGTGACCGCGTGGCGCAGGTGTCAGGTTGGCAGTGCTCGTTTGATTCACGTTGTCTGACGACCTATGACTGTTGTTTACGGTTGTCGCCGAAGTCAGCACCAGTCGTAGTGTCGCGTCAGATGCCAGGAAGAGTCACCACGGCCTTACCCGCAGGTGAATTGCGTCGAATCCGGCAATGAAAAATGCATTTGTTTTTACTTATCAAAGGAGAAGAAAAGGCAAGTAATAGGTAATCAAAAATGTGAATCACGCATCGATCAAATAAATCCGGAGACAACATGCTTTCACCAGGAAAAACCTCGTTTGCGTTTGCACTCAGTACGCTCACCGCTCTTCTCGTCACCGCTTGCGGTGGCAGCGTGAGCGACACCCCGAGCGATCCGTCGAAAGGCGCAGCCGTCTCTCTTCACGGCATTGTCTACGGCGCGTCGGACACCAGCGTGCCGTCGGGCGCCGGCGTTCCCATCACCATGATGGGACAGATGAGAGCGCTCTTCGACCTCATCAAGAAAGCGCCTGATTTCACCCAAGTGGTGATGGATCTTGGCGATGGCAGCCCCGTTCATGTGCTGGATACCAACACGGGGGATAAATTCCTGCCGGGTAAGCTGGCGCTCGGCCTGTCGTACATATTGATCGATATGAAAACGAAGGGCGATCCGAAATACGCGGACTATCTTGCGACGTACCAGAAAATAACGACCGCGATGATGACGCAGATGCACGGCGCCGATTACGTGTATGCGAATACCTCCTGGGGCGAGTACTACTATCTCGTTGCGCTGAACAATTTCAAGGCGCACGGCATGCTCAATGAAGTTTTCAGCGACGCCATGCTGACCACGCTGCAAAATCGGCTGAACTTCTGCGACATGTTCGGCGCGGACGCAAGCGGCAAAACGAATACGTGCCCGGCGGCAGGCGTGCCGATCGACGTTGCATCGCTCAATACCGCTCAAAACTACTACGCGGTTTCCTACGGCATTGCGGGCTTGCGGCAAAAACTCGGCTGGAGCAATCCGAGCTTCTCGTCCAAGACCGATCCAACCGTGGCAACGATGGGCGCGCGCGACGCGCTTCTGTACACGCTCACCAATCACATTCGAAACGATTCCTCCGGCGGCTTTTCCGACGAAGCGTCGAATACGCACACCACCTACTACGACCAGGCGCGCTTCGACCGATACAGCACGCTGCTGATCGGCGAAGTGACGGAGCGAACGCTGGAAATGGGTAACGAGGCCAATCTGACGCCGGAACTGAAATCGTATCTGCGCAAATCGGTCGATCTGATTCTTCCGCAACTCAATGCCGACGGCCAGGGTTTCAACTACGGCCGATCCATCGGGCCATACGGCGATTCGGCCTTCATGGAAGTCCTCACGGCTGCGGCCAATGCAGGCGTACTGACCGCGCAGGAAATGCAGGTCGCCTATTCGTTCATCTACAAGGCGGCCTATCGCTACGACACGTTCTGGTACGACCCGACGCTGCCCACGCCGTCCGTAAATATGTGGGTGAAAGGCCGCGGGACCGATACGTATCGTGGAAAACCGCGCGTCATGGGTGAGAATTTCAGCCTGCTGCATCAGTTTATGTACGTGAATGCGTGGTGGGACAAGCTGGGTTTCGGCAGCAAGGCGCCCATGTCCGACACTGATCTGCAAGCGTGGCTGGATGCAAGACCGCATTACACGTTGACCTGGTACAACTTGCCGGGCGATACGGCTCATCCGTACAGCGCGGCGCTCGTTACGGTGCGCGATGGCAAACGCGTCATCAATCTCAACCTGAGCCAGGCACCCGATTACAATTCGTACACGCCGTATTACCCGACACCGTTCTCCGACAAGCTGATCTACGGAACCACGGATCTGGGCTACGCGTTGTTGATTCCGCAGGTTACGTATAACGGGAAGACTTACATCCCGGTCACGTACTACAAGAATCTGAGTGTCCAGGAAAACAACGGCCAGGTTGTCGTATCGTTCGACACGGCCAAATTCCGGCAAGCCGCCAAGAATGCAACGTACGCCACCGACATCGACTTGCAAGTGCATACGGTGTTGACGTTCGATCATGGCTCGATGACCCGGACCGATACGCTGAGCTCCGCCACGCTGACCGGCAACATGGCGGTCGAGACGGATTTCACGTCGTTTGCGGACTTCCAGAACACCACGGCGAATAGCGACGGGTTTTCGGTCAAATACGCGAATAGCAATGCGACCAGCTATGGCACCACGGGTTTCGACAGCTGCGCGCTGTCCAACTTCGAGATGGCGGCCGGCGTCACCAATCCGTTGTCCACCACGCCAATTGGGCAGTTGCATTCAAAGTTCGCTTGTACGACGCTTCCGTTTGCGCTGACAGCGGGTAGTCAACGCACGTTGGGCTGGACGCTGAAGTACTCCGATCCGAGCTGATCTCGCGGACGTGCCGGCCTTCTTACGAGGGCCGGCAAATAGGCCACGCTATCGGCGCGGAAAGACACACAGATGCATCTTCACATACAGATTCGGATTGCCGCAGCGATGGCCGGCGTAGTCGATCTGCTCGCCTGGCGCGAGGTCCGTCGACGCCTTTTGCGTGGAAGCCGACGTATTAGCGGAAGCCGCTGCCTTGCCGCCGCTGCTTGCACATCCTGCGAGGCCGGCGGCCAGCATCATCAGCAAGGCAGATTTCTGCAGTAACGCGCGCATTCGCCGCCTCGTCATTCGTGGAAGAAGATGAGTCATCCTGCTCCGCGAAAGTCGCCGCCAGCATCACGCCAAGATGACAAAAATCTCATGCAAGCGGCGCTCGATGCCGTTTTGTCGATACCGCCTGTCCTGACATTTTTCTCATGTTGCGGTCACGATGGCACACCGCCTGCGATTCATACTGGA
Organism: Paraburkholderia sp. BL9I2N2; assembly: GCF_004339745.1. Lineage (GTDB taxonomy): Bacteria > Pseudomonadota > Gammaproteobacteria > Burkholderiales > Burkholderiaceae > Paraburkholderia. Next base: position 1,072,706 of record NZ_SMGP01000002.1, read on the forward strand.
CTCACGAATCGCCGACCGGCGGTCGCCACAAAGGAGATCTCGACATGAATGCTGCAAGACTCTTCACCCTGTCCGTCGTTGCCATAACGATGATCGGCGCACTCTCACCAGCCGCTCAGGCGCAAGGCAAGTCTCGCGAGCAGGTGAATCACGAACTCGTTCAAGCCCAGCATGACGGCGTGACGCCAACCAGCAAGACACAATACCCCCCGGATGCCAACACGATTGCCCGGAACAAGCAGACGCACGCGGTTACGCGGCATGCCGGTGAGAAGGCACCGTCAATGGATCAGCATGACAAACTCGTCGCGAACAAATAGCGGCGCATGCCGCCGGAAGCGAGCCTCTCCGGCGGCATACCTTTGCCCGTTGCGCGCGGACGCGCGCTCGCTCAATCTTTATGGGCGAGCGGCGTCGTCCGTCATGGACATGGTCAGGCCGTTGTTCGAACATTCGCGCCGGGGAAATTGCAGCCAGAAACGGGTGCTGACATGAGGCCGGCTTTCGCACCCGCACTGTCCTGCGTGGCCGTTCATGATCGACTTCACGATTGCAAGACCCAGCCCCGTGCCCGAGGCCGAACCGTGCCGCGACGGGTCGACACGATAGAACCGCTCGAATATGCGCTCGATATGTCGAGCGTCGATTCCCGCTCCCGAGTCCGACACGCTCAGCGTGGTCGAACCCGGCTCCTGCTTGCAGTCGATGGTAATGGCGCTGCCTTGCGGCGCCTGCACGAGCGCGTTCGACAGCAGATTGCTGAGCGCGCGTTGAAAGAGCAGCAGATCGGCCTGCACGGTACCCTCGCCCGTCACCTCGATCGTGACCTGCGCATCTTCGGCCATGGTCTCGTAGTAGCCGGCGACGCGTTCGGCCTCCGCAACCGCGTCGAGCGAACGCAAGGACAGCGGCGCGTCAGCCTGATCGGAGCGCGCGAGGAAAAGCATGTCTTCGATCATGCGCGACAGTCGCTGATACTCGTCCACGCTCGATTCGATCACGTCCCGATAGTCTTCCGCGCTCCGGCGCTGTGACAGCGCCACTTGAGCCGCGGCGAGCAGATTGGTGAGCGGCGTGCGCATGTCGTGGGCAAGATTGGAGGAGAACTGGCTCAGCCTGGTGAACGATTCGTCGAGCCGCGCCAGCATGCCGTTAAAGGCGTGCTCCAGTTCCTTCAACTCGCCCGACGCTTCCAGTTCTGGCAGAGGCAGCGCCAGGCGGCTTGTCGACATCTCCTCTGCCCGCGCCACCAGCCTGCGCAGCGGAAGCAGGCCCAGCATGGCGATACCGTACGCAAACGCGGCGGCGAGCACCACGCCTAATACTTCAATGACCACCGCGGTGTACGCATACGCGCGCAACAGAGCCTGATCACTGGTTCCATCGTACTGAACGGCGACGCGCACCAACGGCCCGATTCCGTCATTGAGCGGCACGCTTTCCACCAGGTATCGAAGATTCGAACCGGTGGGCGCGAGATTCACGGCCGCACCGCTCGCCCCGGTTGCGGGAATCGGCGCGTAGGGCCGAAACCCCAAGGTGCTCGACAGGCGCTGCCCCGTCGTATCGTAGATGGCGAGCGCCAGGTTCGGGTGCCCATGCAACAGGTCGATCCACGTCTCCGCATTGCCGGCAATGCCATCGGCATTCTGGATCCCCGCCAGATGCGTGCGCAACGCCGCCATCGTGCCGGCCATATGCTCGATCGAGGTCGACTCGAGGCGGCTGCGCAGCGCCTCATATAGCGCGAAGCCGCTCAACGCGAGGATCGCCGACGTCGACAGAATGATGAGAGCAGTGAGCCTCGCCCGCAGCGTTCGCGGCACCACGCGCCTGATCAATTGCCGCTGTCCCGGTTTTCCAGCACGTAGCCCATGCCTCTCACGGTGTGAATGAGCTTGGGTTCGTAGGCGTCGTCGACCTTGGAGCGCAACCGCCTGATTGCCGAATCCACCACGTTCGTGTCGCTATTGAAGTTCATGTCCCACACCTGCGAAGCGATCGTGGCGCGGGGCAGGATTTCGCCTTCCTTGCGCATGAGCAGCCACAGCAGCGTGAACTCCTTGGCCGTCAGCAGGATCACGTCGCCCTGACGGGTTGCCTTGCGCCGCGTCAGATCCAGCTCGAGATCCGCGACCTTCAGCGAGGTGGATTCACGTGGCTTGCCGCGCCGCAGGATCGACCGCACGCGCGCGATCAGCTCGACGAAGTCGAACGGTTTCGCGAGGTAGTCGTCGGCGCCGAGCTCCAGTCCCTTGACGCGATCCCCAACGTCGTCGCGCGCGGTGAGAAAGAGCACGGGCGTGAGCCGCGTGCGGCGAAGGTTTTGCAGCAACGTCCAACCGTCCTGTCCCGGCAGCATGACGTCGAGGATCAGCAGGTCGTAGTCTTCCGTCTCCGCCTGATGCTGGCCCGTGACGCCGTCTTCCGCCCAATCGACAACATATCCCGCCTCCGATAGCCCCTTGCGAAGATAGGCGCCGGTCTTCGGCTCGTCTTCCACTAACAAAATCCGCATTCACACTACCTCGAAAAAATGCCGAACCGGCGCAGTAGCTGGCCGGGCGAAGTTCTCGCCAGCCGGCTCAGGGCAGCAGCGCGCCATGACGACGAATGAGCGGCCCGGTACAGCACGGGCAAAACCAGCAGCGTCAGCGCCGTGGACGACAGGATGCCACCAATGACCACCGTTGCCAGCGGCCGCTGCACTTCCGAGCCCGTGCCGGTGGCGAATGCCATCGGCAAAAAGCCGAGCGACGCGACGAGCGCCGTCATCAGGACCGGCCGCAGCCGCGTCAGGGCGCCCTCACGGACAGCCGCGTCCAGTTCGGTGCCCTCATCGCGCAGATTTCGAATAAAGGAAATCATGACGAGCCCGTTCAGCACCGCGACACCCGACAGCGCAATGAAACCGATCGCCGCCGTAATGGAAAGCGGGATGTCCCTCAACCACAACGACAGCACGCCGCCGCTCAATGCGAACGGAATGCCCGTGAACACCAGCAAGCCATCCTTAGCATTATTAAACATGATGAACAGCAGGACAAACACCATGAAGAGCGACAGCGGCACGACCAGCTTCAGGCGCTCGGTCGCGCTTTGCAACTGCTCGAACTGTCCGCCCCACGACAACCAGTAACCCGAGGGCACCTGAACGTCCTGACGGATCTGCTCGCGCGCGTCCGCCACGAAAGAGCCGACATCGCGTCCGCGCACATTCGCGCTCACCACGACGCGCCGCTTGCCGTCTTCGCGGCTGATCTGGTTGGGACCAGGGGCGACGTCGACGGTGGCCAGTTCGGCGAGCGGCACATAAGGCGCCTGCGCGAGCGGCGCGCCGCCGCTCACCGGCGCGGGGAATGGCAACGCAATCGGCAGGCGCTTGATCGCTTCGATATCCGAGCGAAGTTCGTCCGGCAAGCGCACGACGATATCGAAGCGCCGGTCGCCCTGAAACAGCGTGCCGGTTTTCTGCCCGCCGACCGCCGCCGCGACCGTGTCCTGAATGTCACCGACCGTGACGCCGTAGCGCGCCAGCTTGTCCCGGTCCACGTTGATGGTGAGAACCGGCAAACCGCTGGTTTGTTCCATCTTCACTTCCGAAGCGCCCGGCACTTTCTGCAATGCCGCCGCGATCTTCTCGCCCGTGCCGCTGAGCACCGCCATGTCGTCGCCGAAGAGCTTCACCGCCACGTCGCTGCGTACGCCGGAGATCAATTCGTTGAAGCGCAGTTGAATCGGCTGGGAGAACTCGTAGCTATTGCCAGGCAGTTCAGCGAGCACCGCTTCGATTTCCTCGACGAGTTTCGCGCGCGACTTGTTCGGGTCCGGCCACGTGTCCGTCGGCTTGAGCATGATGTAGCCGTCGGACAGATTGGGCGGCATCGGGTCCGCGGCGATTTCCGCCGTCCCCGTGCGGGCAAACACGCGCTCGATCTCCGCGAACCGTTGCTTCAACGTTTTCTCAATAGACTTTTGCATGCTGACCGATTGGGACAGACTCGTGCCCGGAATACGCAATGCGGCCACCGCCAGGTCGCCCTCGTTCAGACTCGGGACGAACTCGCTGCCGAGTCGCGCCGCCAGACCGATGCTCAGCGTGACGATCAGCGCCGCGCCGGCGAACACGCGTTTCGGGCGCGTCATGAAAGCGGTGAGCAGCGGCTCATAGGCTTGCCTCGCCCAGCCCATCAAGCGGTTTTCCTTTTCCTCGACGCGCTTGCCGATGAACAGCGCCACCGCGGCGGGAATGAAGGTGACCGTCAACACCATCGCGGCAGCCAGCGCCATCACGACCGTGACCGCCATCGGGTGAAACATTTTTGCCTCGACGCCGGTGAGCGCGAGGATCGGCAGATAGACCACCATGATGATCAATTGACCGAATATCAGGGCGCGGCGCGCTTCCTGCGACGCGCCGAAGACTTCGGCGAAACGCTCCTCGCGGGTCAACGGCCGCCCGGCGAGCGTCTGTGCGTGAGCAAGGCGCCTCACGCAGTTTTCGACGATCACCACCGCGCCGTCGACGATGATCCCGAAGTCGAGTGCGCCCAGACTCATGAGGTTGGCGCTCACCTTCGCATTGACCATGCCGGTGAAGGTCATCAGCATCGACAGCGGAATGACGAGCGCCGTGATCAGCGCCGCGCGCATGTTGCCGAGAAAGAGGAACAGCACGACGATCACGAGCACCGCGCCTTCGAGCAGGTTCTTCTTCACTGTCTGCACGGCTTTCTCGACCAGCACGGTGCGGTCGTACACGGGAATCGCGCGCACACCTGGTGGCAAGGTACGGTTGACGTCTTCCATCTTGACGGAGACCGCCTTGGCGACCGTGCGGCTGTTCTCTCCGATCAGCATGAACACGGTGCCGAGCACGACCTCTTCGCCGTTCGACGTCGCGGCGCCCGTGCGCAATTCACGGCCCATGTCCACCTGTCCGACGTCCTTGATGCGAACCGGCACGCCGCCCACGTTGGTGAGCACGACATTGGCGATGTCTTCGACCGAGCGGGCCTGGCCTGGCACGCGCACGAGATACTGCTCGCCGCGTTTTTCGATGTAGCCCGCGCCGACATTCGCATTGTTGCGGTCGATCGCGCGCACCACGTCCGCGAGCGTCAGGCCGTATGACATGAGCTTGGCGGGATTCGGCGCGACCCGGAACTCCTTCACGAAGCCGCCGATGGAATTCACCTCAGTGACGCCCGGCACGTTGCGAAGCTGCGGCTTCACGACCCAGTCCTGGAGCTCGCGCAAATCCGCGGGCGTGTAGCGGGCTCCGTCCGGCTTGACGGCAGACGCGTCGGCCTCCACCGTCCACAGATAAATCTCGCCGAGCCCCGTGGAGGTCGGCCCCATCGCCGGCGTCGCGCCGGGCGGCAGCTTGTCCTTGGCTTCCTGAATCCGCTCGTTGACGAGCTGACGCGCGAAGTAGATGTCGGTGCCGTCCTTGAAGATCACCGTGACCTGAGAGAGCCCGTAGCGGGAGATGGAGCGCGTCTGCGCCAGATTGGGAAGACCGGCCATTGCGGTCTCCACCGGATAGGTGATGCGCTGCTCGGCTTCGAGCGGCGAATAACCCGGCGCCGAAGTGTTGATTTGCACCTGAACGTTGGTGATGTCGGGCACGGCGTCGATGGGCAGCTTCTGATAGCTGTACACGCCCCATCCCGCGACCGCGGCAACGGCCAGCATGACCAGCCAGCGGTGCGCGATGGCGAAGCGAATCAGTCTTTCAAACATGCGGAGGGTCCTTGGAAACCGAGGCTCGGGAAAGCGGTCTGCTTAGGGCAAGTCATCGCAGGTCATGACGCGTTCATGGCGTCGGGGCGTCAGTGTTCCTCGACACTGCCCTTCCCGAGTTCAGCCTTGAGGACGAAACTGTTCGCGGTGACATACTTCTGGCCCGGCAAAAGTCCTTTCACCACTTCGACGACCTTGTCGTCACGGCGCCCCGTCTCGACCGCCTGAGCGACAAAGCCTTTGGGCGACTGCACGAAGACGGCGGGTGCGCCGTCTATCTCCTGCAGCGCGTCGCTCGCCACCGCGAGCGGCACGCTTTGTTTGCCGACATCCACCGACACATTGACGAACATGCCCGGCCGCCACGCGCCATCGGGATTCGGCAGCACCACCCGCGCCGGCGCGGTGCGGGTTTGCTCGCCGAGCAGCGCGCCGACGTAGGCAATCGGACCGCTCGACTTCGAGTCGAACGCGGTGGCGCTGACCGTGGCTTCGCGGCCGACACGCACATCGTTCAGGCGGTGCGCCGGCACCGCCATTTCGGCCCACACAGACGAGAGGTCCGAGAGAATAAAGACCTTGGCATCCGCCGCGATCGCCTCGCCGGGTGTCGCGTGCTTCTCGACCAGCGTTCCGGCAAACGGCGCGCGCAATTCGTAACGGTTCAACGCGCCGGCCGATAGCGGGGCATTCAGCGCGGCGAGCTTCGCGCGGGCGTTCTGCGTGGAGATCTCGGCTTCGCGTACCTGCACCTGCGCCTGGAGATAGTCCTGCTCGGCCGAGATGCGCTCCCGCCAGAGCGTCTTTTCGCGTTCGTACGATGTTCGTGCGGCCGCGAGCCGGCGCTCCGCGCTCAGCAATTCGCTTCTGCGATCGGCTAGATCGGTGCTGGCGATGACCGCCAGCACTTGCCCCTTCGCGACTTTCTCGCCGATCGAAACATTGACTCGCTCGACGATGCCCGCTACACGCGGCACGACATGGGCCGTGCGATCCTCATTGAATCTGATCTCGCCAGGAAGCTGGAATGTCGTGAGAATCTGCGCGGGACCGACGCGATCGAGGCGAATCTGCGCCGCCTCGATTTGCGCCGCACTGAGCGCGATTGCACCATCGGCCCGCGAGAACACGAACGATGCGGATTGTCCGCGCCACTTGAGATGGATGAATGCGTCGAAGACGTGAGGCTTCGCGATGGGTTCGGCGGACATCAGCTTCTGACCTGCCGACGCGAATTGCAATGGCTGCATCGAACCGTCGTAACGCGTAATGGAACCCGACACGGTCAGGTCCTTGTCCGCGGGTTTGCCGTCGACGAAAGGATAGACGACGAGCCGCGCGTCCCCCGGCTTCTCGGACAGGACGACTTCGACCGTCAGCGCACCGTCTCTGAACACGGTGCCGCCGTGCTGGCCGGACGAATCCTGCGCGCTTGCCGATGCTTCGACGCCGCCTGAGGTATCTCCAGTATTCGACGACACCCGCGTCAGCGCGAACACGGCGAGCGCGACGCTCACGCCGCTGAGGGTCACCGCAGTGGCGACGATGAGTTTTCTGCGCAGCATGAAAATCCTTCAAGGTAGACGGGACGCACTGTTGCGAAGCGGGACACCGACAAGCCGGCCGATTTCGGCGTAGGCCAGGTGCGCATCGGTCAATGCCTGGACGTATTGCGACTGGCCCTGAAACAGCGTGCGCTGCGCATCCAGGACATCGAGAAAGCCAAACTTGCCGAGCTCATAACCGCGCGACATTGCGTCGAGCGCCTCGCGCGCGGCCGGCAGGACATCGGTTTTCAGGCGCCGCGCCTCCAGGCTCGATCGCTCGTAATTGGCGTACGCCTGAGTCAGCTCCAGTTGCAGGCGCGCCTTTTCACTGTCGAAGTCGGCGCTTGCCTTCTCGGCTTTGTGAACCGATTCGAGCAGCGCGCCTTTGTTGGTGTCGAAAAGCGGAAGCGGAATGGAGATGCCGACCACGGCCTGGTTGTCGGGCACCGCGCCGGTCACGACCCGCTTCAAGCCCGCGCTGAACGTGATGTCCGGAATGCGCTTCGCGCGCTCGACGGCAATGGCGGCGTTGCTCCGCAACCTCTCGGCCTTCGCGGCGCGCGCAAGCGGCGCGTCGATCAGTTGAGGCAATAGTTCGGCAAGCGGTTCGATCGCCGGCACGCTTTCGATATCGCCGGTCGCGGGGCGTCCTCGCACGAGCGGACTGCCCGTCACGTTGGCGAGTTTTTCCGCGGCAATGGTCAGCCGCGAGGCGGCGTTGGCCTGCTCGATCTGAACGCCGGTGGCGGCGACCCGCGCTTTGGTCGCCTCGACCGGCGACACCTTGCCCGCGCGCGCGCGTTTCTCCGCCAGTTCCGCGGACCTCGCCGCGATGTCGGCTGATTCCCGCGCGACCTGCAACTGGCGCTGAGCCGCGAGCATTCCGTAAAACGCGGCAATGACGTCTGAGCGCAAGGCCGCGCCGCGCGCATCGAGCGATGCGAGCGCCACCTCGCGTCCATACGAAGCGACGTCGAGGCGCGCCTGACGCTTGCCGCCGAGTTCGACGGTCTGATTGACGAGTGCCGTCGACGTGCGTTCCGTGCGGCCGAACCCCTCCTGCAGCAGCGAGATCTGCGGATTGGGTCGGGCGCCCGCCTGCATGAACGTGCCGCGCGATGCATCGGCGTCGGCGCGCGCGCCGCGCAGCAGCGGGTTGTTCTCGGCGGCGATGCCGAGCGCTTCATCGAGCGGCAAGGCGGCGCCGTCGGACGGCGCGGCCAGCGCGGTCGATGGCGAAGGCCGATTGCCTTCCACGAGCGCCGCGTCGGCTTGCGCAAAGGCCGGATTCACCGCAGCGATCGCAAGTACGGCAGCAAGGTTGCGGGTAAGCATGGATGCGTAATGTGTTGACGAGGTGCGACCGATGCTACGGCGCTGCCGCAGTGCCAACATGGCGGAAAAATGAGATTTTTGTCATCTTCGGCAAGCGGCGCGGGCGGCAGCGGCGGCACAACGGCGCGTCACGGCTAAAAAAACGCCAGCCTTGTCATAATGATTGCCCCAACCCCAAACCCAGCCCACTCCACGGAGCCCAATGAATCATCCAACCGCGCAGCCCTCCACCGCCACCGTCCGCCGCGTCGCCTTTCTCGGCCTCGGCGTGATGGGCTATCCCATGGCCGGCCATCTCGCGAAAGCGGGCCTCGACGTGACCGTGTACAACCGCACGGCGTCGAAGGCGCAGCAATGGGTATCCGAGTACGGCGGCCGGGCCGCGAACACGCCGCGTGAAGCGGCGAACGGCGCCGACCTGATCCTCGCGTGCGTCGGCAACGACGACGATCTGCGCAGCATCACGCTCGGCGATACCGGTGCGTTCGCGGCATGGCGCCCAATACCGCGTTCGTCGATCACACGGCGGCGTCGGCGAACGTCGCGCGCGAGCTAGCGGAAGTCGCGCGCCAGAAAGGTCTGCATTTCATCGACGCGCCCGTGTCGGGCGGCGAATCCGGCGCGCAGAACGGCAAGCTGACGATCATGTGCGGCGGCGAGGCCGCCGTCTTCGAGCAGGCATCACCGGTCCTTGCGCACTACGCCGCGGCCGTCACGCTGATCGGGGCCGTCGGCGCCGGGCAACTGGCGAAGATGGTCAACCAGATCTGCATCGCCGGCATGGTGCAAGGACTGTCTGAGGCGATCAACTTCGGCCAGCTCGCGGGCCTCGACATGCCGCTGGTGCTACAAGTGATCGGCAAGGGCGCGGCGGCCAGCTGGCAGATGGACAATCGCGGCAAGACCATGCTCGACGGCAAGTTCGATTACGGCTTTGCCGTCGACTGGATGCGCAAGGACCTCGGCTTCTGTCTCGACGAAGCGAAGCGCAATGGCGCGTCGTTGCCGGTGACGGCGCTCGTCGATCAGTTTTATGCGGACGTGCAGGCGCTCGGCGGCAATCGGTTCGATACGTCGAGCCTGATCTGGCGCTTGCGGGCCCTCAAGGCGGCGCAATAACAGCGGCGGGCGCTGCATACGCGCCCGCCTTGCATGACTCGCGTCACTTACGCATTTGTGCCGCTTGCGTCACTCGTATCACTTGCGCCACCGCAACGGCCGGCGCAAGTGATGGCGCTCCAGCCGCACCGCCGCTCCGGCGTGCAGGAAAGACGGCATGCCGCCCAACTCGACGCCGGCGGCGCGCTCGCGTTCTTCATCGGCCTCGACTGTCTTGCTGGTGTCGATGAAGAGCGCCGCCAGCATACCGACCGCGAGCAGCCCCGCGGAGATATTGAACGGCACGTTGTAGCTGCCGGTCTTCTCGATCAGATAGCCGAACACCACCGGCGACACCATCCCCGCCACGCCGAAGCCCGTGTTCATCATGCCGCCGGCCGTGCCCGCATACTTGCCGGCGATGTCGAGCGGCAACGTCCACAGCACAGGGTTGGTGATTTCGAGGAAGAAGAACGAAGCCGACAGGAACCACACGGCCGTGAGCGGATCGGTGGCGGACACCATCGGCAGCAGAAACACCAGCGAGCCGCCCATGCCCACCACCAGCACCGCACAGCGCGCGAAGCGCAGGCGGCCCGTGATCTTGAAGAGCTTGTCCGACACGACACCGCCGAGCGTGTCGCCGACCACGCCCGCGAGCAACGGCAGCGCGGTGAAGAGCGCCAGTTGCTTGAGATCGAATCCGCGCGACTCGCGCAGATAGGACGGCAACCAGGTTAGATACACCCACAGCAACCAGCCATAGCAGAAGTCGACGAACGTGACGAGCCACATGCGGCGCACCAGTTTGCGCCACGGCGTGGCCGCATGTTTGGCGCGGTCGCAATCGCCGGCGCGGTAGCCGATCTCCGCGGTTTCCTCGGCCGTGATGCGTCGGTTCTGTTCCGGCGAATTCGTGAATACGAAGAGGTAGAGCACGGTCCACGCGAGGCTCCCGATGCCGAGCAGGATGAACGCGTCGCGCCAGCCGCCGGTCGCCACCACGGCCAGCACGAGCGGCGGCGTGATCGCGCCGCCCAGGCGCGCGAAACTGTGCGTGATGCCTTGCGCGAAGCCGCGCTCGGCTACAGGCATCCAGTAAGTGAAGGCGCGCGTCGCGGTAGGAAACGCGCCGCCTTCGCCAATGCCGAGCGCGAAGCGCATCACGACCAGCATGGTGACGCTGCCCGCGAAACCGGTGGCGAGCGTCGCCACGCCCCAGATCAGCGATAGCACCGTGAGCACCAGTTTCGGCCCGTACTTGTCGGCGAGCCAGCCGCCGATAATCTGCATCGCCGCATACGGATAAGCAAAGGCCGAGAACACCAGGCCGAGCTGAACGGTCGTGAGGCCCATCTCGTGACGAATCAACGGGCCGGCCACGGCAATGTTCACGCGATCGATGTACGAAATGAAGTACATCAGGCACATGACCGCCAGGATGATATGGCGTGTCTTGACACGCCGGATACGCGTTTCCATGCTGTCTCCTATCTCTTTTATGTATCGACGACGGCCGCGAGCGGCCGCCCGATTTACCGGACTGCGACTGCCTGCCTGTCTCCGCCCGCGCCTTGCCCGCTCGCGAGCGGCACCGCGTCAGGTGGGCACCAGCTTGAGCCGCTGCACCTTGCCGGAAGGTCCGCGCGGCAGTTCATCGACGAAACGGAATTCTTTCGGCGTCTTGTAGCGCCCGAGTTCGCGCACGCAGTGCTCGCGCAGATCCGCCGGGTCGGGCGCGCTGCGTCCCTCGCTCGTGCGCGCCACCACGAAAGCGACGATCTCCTGGCCGTATGCCGCATCGGGCACGCCGACCGCCGCCGCGTCCAGCACATCGGGATGACGCAACAACGCTTCGTCGATTTCGCGCGGCGCAATGTTCTCGCCGCCCTTGATGATCAGTTCCTTGGCGCGGCCGTTGATGTAGAAGTAGCCGTCCTGGTCGCGATAACCGAGGTCGCCAGTGCGCAGCCAGCCGTCCGGCGTGAAGGCGGCGGCCGTTTCCTCGGGCCGCTTGTAATAGCCGCCCATCACCTGCTCGCCGCGCAACACCAGTTCGCCGCATTCGTTGGCGGCGCATTCGCGCCCTTCACGGTCGATCACGCGGGCCTCGCCGCCCGAAGGCAGACCGATGCTGCCGACGCGCCGCCGGTTCATCTCATACGGATTGCTAAAAACCGGCGCGGCGGTTTCCGTCATGCCCATGGTTTCGATCACGCCGATTCCGAAACGCGCTTCGAACGCGCGATGATGATCGGCGGGCAATGCGGCCGACGCGCTGCGGCAAAACTTCAGCGCCGACAGATCGTAGGTGCAGGCTTCGTCGGCATTGAGCAGATAGGCGACGATCGTCGGCACCACGTTGATCCACGTGCAGGCATGAAGCGCGACGTCGCGCCAGAACGTGCGGGCGGAGAAGCGCGATGTCATCACCGCCGAGCCGCCATGGAACAGCGGCGCGAGCAGCGTCACCACCAGACCGTTGATGTGATAGAGCGGCAACGACGCGAGCACGCGATCGTCCGACGTCAGCCGGTGCTCGGCGCTGATGTTGCGCGCGTTCGCCATTAGATTGCGATGCGTCAGCAGGACGCCTTTGGGCGTGCCCGTCGTGCCCGAGGTGTACATCAGCAATGCGACGTCGTCTGCTGTGGGCCCGTGCGCCGTTGCGGCATCCGCTGTGTGCCGCGGCGCGCGGCCGCGCTTCGCGAGCGCTGGCGCGGCGGCAGCGTTCGCGCCATGTGCCGCGGTTTCGGCCAAAGCAGGTTCACGCTTTGCGAGCGAAGGCGGTTCGGCATCGTCCGGTTCGGTCTGGATCAGCGCGATCTCGCGCGTCAAGCCTGCAGCTCGCAATTCGGCCACGGCCGTGCCGATCACCGCCTGCGTGTCGCGCGCGGTGAAGATCATCCGCGTATCGGAATGGTCGACGATATAGCGCACCTGCGAGGGCTGACACAAAAGATTGAGCGGATTGGCGACCAGCCCGCTGTACATGGCCGCAAGCAACAGACGGGCCGTCTGGATTCCATTGCCCATGAACACGGAAATCACATCGCCCGGCCGCAGGCCGGCTTCCCTGAAGCGTGTCTCGATCACTCGGCAGTCGTCGCGCAGTTCGCGAAACGTCAGCACGGTCGCGCGCCGGTCAGGGACCGCCGTTTCATCGTCGTCGAGTGCGGCCAGCAGGAAGGGCTTGTCAGGATGCTGCGCGGCGCGCTCGTCGATCAGCGCGCGAAGGGTGGTGGGCGTGTTCATCGACCGTACCTCGCGAAGAAATCGCCGAGCAATTCGTCCGTTTCCGGCACGCGCTCTTCGATTGGGTACGCGACCCGCGTGGTGTTCAGATAGTGGCGGAAGCCCAGATTGCCCGAGAAGTTGTTGCGGCCCCACGTGCCACAGCCCATCGACAGCGAAAACGGCAGGCCGTTGTCGAAGTTGCCGCCGGTCGCGAGGCAATGCGCCTGATTCACGATCACACGCGCGACCGGCAATGTCACGCCAAGCTGAACCGCTTGCGCGGTATCCGTCGAATGCAGTCCGACCGAATGGCCCGCGCCCATGTACGCGTAGATGCCGCGCACCACGTCGGCCGCGGCAGCGAAATCGGCGGCACGATACACGGCGAGCACCGGCGCGAGTTTCTCTCCGGAAAACGGATAGTCGCTGCCCGCGCCGCTCTCTTCCACCATCAGGAAAGCGGGGTGGCGCGCGGCGACCTCATCCAGACCCGCCACGCGTGCGATCACCTCGGCGGACTTCGCCGTGCACTGCTCCGAGAGCTTGCCATTGACCCACATCACCTGTTGCAAGCGGGCCTTCTGCGCGGCGTCGAGGAGTACGCCGCCGCACGCGGTCAGTTCGGCCAGCATCGGCTGATAGACAGCGCCTTCGATCACGACGCTGTTTTCTGACGAGCAGCTCGTCGCGTTGTCGAAAGTTTTTGAGCGCAGGATCTTGCGCGCCGCATCATGCAGATCGGCGGACGCCGTGACGATCGAAGCGACATTGCCCGCGCCCACGCCGAACGCGGGCGTGCCGCTCGCATACGCCATGCGCACGTTCGCCTGCGAGCCGGTGGCGACGACCAGATCGCACTGCCGCATCAATGCGGCGGTCGCCGCCTTGCTGATCGGCGCAGGCAGCATCTGCACGAGGTCCGGATCGATACCGGCTTTGGCGAATTGCGCGTGAATGAACTCGACCAACAACGCGCAAGACGAGTAACCTTTGGGGGACGGCGCGACGATTACTGCATTGCCGCATTTGAGCGCGTTGATGATCTTGTTGGCCGGTGTCGCCGCCGGATTGGTCGACGGCGTGATCGCCGCCACCACGCCCACTGCGCGCGCGATCTCGACGATGCCGCTCGCCCTGTCTTCCGCGATTACGCCGGTGGTCTTCTGTCCGTGCAGGTCGCGCAGCAAGCCGAGCGTTTTGCGATAGTTCTTGCGGAACTTGTCGTCGGCGTTGCCGAGACCCGTATCGTGCACGGCGCGTTCCGCCAGTTGCCGGTTGCGCTCCGGCTCCATGATGGCCCACGCGGCGGCGTCGGCGGCGGTATCGAGCGCCTGTTGTCCCGCATTCTCGAAAGCGCGCTGCGCCGCGCGCGCTTTCGCAACGAGCGTGGCGACGATGCGCTCGGCTTCGCCGTCCGCATGGTGGCCCGCGATTTCGGCTCCTGTGGCCCTGACGTTCATATGGATTCGCTCCGCGTGAATGAATTGATTGCAGTGCTATCAATCTAGCCAGCCGCGCTTAGGGCGAAGTCCCGTTTTTCGAGCTATCCATTGCAGTGCGTTTGCCAGCATCGGAAAACGCAAAATTCGGTACTTTCCATAGTCCCGAAAAGCAATGAAGTCGATGCAAAATCAACGCTGTGAATACGCTGGCGAGGGAGTGGGATGTCGACGTCAAACCAGTCGAATGCAGCTGCAGTGCGCGCGTTTCGCGTACTCGAAACGCTTGCCGAAGCGGGCGGCCCGCTTTCGATGACGGAGCTCGTCAATGCGCTCGGCCTGCCCAAGCAGACCGTCCACCGGATCCTCGTGCAACTGATGGACGCGTGGCTCGTCACGCGCGGCGCGGGCGATCGTCTTTACGAATGTTCGCCACGTGTGCGCATGCTCGCGGTCAATGTGCTGATGCATGCGGGGCCGGCCGCCGCGCGCCACGTGCTGCTCGAACAGCTGGTGGCGAAAATCGGCGAGACCTGCAATCTGACCATGCTCTCCGGCAACGATGTCGTCTACGTGGACCGCGTCGAAACCGAATGGCCGCTGCGCATGCATTTGCAACCGGGTTCGCATGTGCCGCTGCATTGCTCGGCGAGCGGCAAGCTCCTGCTGAGCTTTCTGCCGAAGGACAGACGCGAACGCGTGATCGAGACGCTGCCGCTGCGCGGTTATTCGGAACGGACAATCACCGATCGCGACGCGTTGCGCAAGGAACTGACCACCACGCGGCGGCGGCTTCTCGCGATCAACAACCAGGAACATCTGCAAGGGCTGATCGCGATTGCGGTGCCTGTCATGCTGGATCGCAATCGCGCCTGCGCGGCGATTGCCGTGCAGGCGCCGGTGGGCAGAGTCACGCTCGACGATCTGCTCGCCTTCGTGCCTGACTTGCGCCACGCGGCGGAAGAGACAGCGAAGACGTTTCGGGAATGACGCGGCGCGAGGCCGCGCGAGCCTGGCCGTGGCGAGAAACGCGCTTTAATGAGCGGCGCGCTGCATCACGCCGCGCACCGCGCTTCTGCGATCCAAAGCAAACTGCAGACTCAGGACTGCGCATGCGCAACCGCATCGAACGCACCCGCCCGCTTCCTCTCGATCGCGCGCACCGACAGCGCCGATATCAATGCCGAGAACAGCACGTACGCGCACACCGTCCACGGTTTGCCGCCGTTCAGCCGCATCAGGATCGTCGCAATGATCGGCGTGAGTCCGCTCGCGAAGATGCCGGAGAACTGATACACGAACGAGATACCCGTATAGCGCACTTTGGCGTCGAACAGTTCGGCAAACAATGCCGCCTCAGGACCGTACACCATCGCGTAGAAAATGCCGAATGGCACCACGATGGCCGCCCAGATCAACAACGTGTTGGCCGGCTGCATTTCGATCAGCCAGAAAGCCGGAAACACCGACACGCCGCAAATCAGCGAGCCCCAGAAATACACGCGCGCGCGGCCGAGCTTATCTGACATGCTGCCGAACAGCGGGATGAAAAAGCACATCACGCCCGCCGCGATCATCACGCCGAGCAAGGCGTCGGTGCGGCTCATCGAGACATGTTGCGTAAGGTAGCCGATCGAAAACACGGCGAAGATGTTGAAGAACACGCCATCGATATAACGCGCGCCCATGCCGAGCATCACGGCGCCGCGATAGCGCGTGATCATGTCGACGAACGGAATCTTCGCTTCGCGCCGATTGCGTTTGAGCGCGAGGAATTCGGGCGTCTCCATCACTTTGGCGCGAATATACAGGCCGATCAGAACGAGACCGAGCGATGCGCCGAATGCGATCCGCCAGCCCCACGACAGAAAGGCCGCTTCGGGCAATAAGCGGGACAAGCCCGCGACCATCCCCGATGCGAGACATAGTCCGATCGACAAACCGATCTGCGGCAAACTCGCGTACAGGCCGCGCTGTTCAGGCGGCGCATATTCATACGCCATCAACACCGCGCCGCCCCATTCGCCGCCGAGCCCAATGCCCTGCAATACGCGCAGCGACAACAACAGGATCGGCGCCCAGATACCGATCTGGGCGTAGGTGGGAATGAACGCGACGCCAGCCGTCGAAATCCCCATGATGACGAGCGTCAGAATCAGCGCGGACTTGCGGCCGATCCGATCGCCGAAATGGCCGAATATCACGCCGCCGAGCGGCCGGGTCACGAAGCCCACCGCAAAGGTCGAATAGGCGAGCAGCGTCGACACGAGCGGATCGTTGGCGGGGAAATAGAGCTTGTTGAACACGATGCCGGCGACCACGCCGTAAAGAAAAAAGTCATACCATTCGACGGTTGCGCCGATCACACTGGCGAACGCAACGCGACGGATAGCGCGGGGATCGATTGCCATAGCAGCAGCTCCTCAATGGACGGCCATGCCGTGCGTGTCGATACGCACGGCCGGCCGGGAACCCCAGTTGTCTCCTCCGGGGCGGTTTATGTGCAGCCTCCAGGGCATCCATTCGCTGGCCGTCCCGTGACTGCGTATTGCGGCGGATAGTGCCCGCCGTTGTTTTGCACCTGCTACGTTATGCGGCCACTTTCGCCGCGGGCGTCGTCGCCACACCTCGATCGACGCCGCTTGCGTCGTGCAGAATCATGTCCGACGCTTTTTCAGCCACCATCACGATCGGCACATTGGTATTGCCCGACACGAGCGTCGGCATGATCGAGCAGTCGACCACGCGCAGCCCCTGGGTGCCGTACACGCGCAAACGTTCATCGACCACCGCGAGCGGATCGCCTGCCGCGCCCATCTTCGCTGTACCAGACGGGTGGAAAATTGTCTGTCCGTACTCCCGGCAGAAATCGAGCAGTTCGTCGTCGGTTTGCGCGTCCGCGCCTGGCCGCACCTCGCGTTTCATCAGCCCGTTCATCGGCTCAGCCGCCGCGACGCGACGCGCGAAACGCACGCCGGCGATGGTCGTGCGCCGGTCCAGATCCGTGTCCAGATAGTTCGGCTGGATGGACGGCGCCTCACGCGGATCGGCGCTGCGAATGCGCACCACGCCGCGCGATTCGGGGCGCAACTGACAGATCGAATACGTGCAGCCGGGAAAGTCGTGGACGTTGCCGCCCGCGGAGTCCGCCGACAAGGTCGAAAAATGGAACTGGATATCCGGTGTCGCCGACTCCTCCGGCAAGGCCCGGCAGAACATGCCGCCCTGGTTGATGCCGACCGCAAGCGGGCCGCTGCGCATCAGCGCCCATTGCAGGCCCATCTTCGCGCGCCCGGTCCATGAACGCAGTTGATCGTTGGTCGTGATCGGCTTCGTCACTTCATAGATCAGACGGATTTGCAGATGGTCCTGCAAGTTCTCGCCGACTCCCGCGCGGTTGGCCACCACGGGAATGCCGAACTCGCGCAGCAGCGCGGCCGGTCCCACGCCGGACAGTTGCAGCAACTGCGGAGACTGCAGCGCCCCGGCGGTCAGGATCACTTCACGATTGGCGCGCACTTCCCGCAGCTCGCCGTGTTGCCGGTACTGCACGCCGCAAGCGCGGGTGCCTTCGAACAGAATCTTCGAAGCCATCGCATCCGTTTCCACATGCAGGTTCTGGCGTTGCCGCGCGGGCTTCAGATAAGCGACGGCCGTCGAGCAGCGAAAGCCGCGGCGGGTAGTCAACTGGTAGTAGCCGACGCCCTCCTGATCGCCCGTGTTGAAGTCGTCGATGCTTGCCACGCCTAACGAGTTCGAAGCCGCGATAAACGCGTCGACCAGTTCATGGCGCTGCTTGATCGTCGAGGCCCACAGCGGTCCGTCGACACCGCGCGTCGGACCTTCGCCCAGTTCGTTGTGTTCCAGCCGCCTGAAGTACGGCAGGCAGTCTTTCCAGCCCCAGCCGCGATTGCCAAGGCGGGCCCAGTGGTCGTAATCGTCCTTCTGTCCGCGCACATAGATCAGACCGTTGATCGAACTGCTGCCACCCAGCGTGCGGCCGCGCGGCCAATAGAGCCGGCGATTGTGCATGTTCGGATCGGGATCGGTATAGAAACCCCAGTTGTAGACCGGGTGAAACATCGTCTTGCCATAGCCGATGGGGATATGAATCCACATGAAGCGATCGGCGGGGCCGGCTTCGAGTAGACATACCGAGTAGCGGCCGCCTTCGGAAAGCCGGTTCGCCAGCACGCAACCCGCCGATCCCGCGCCGACGACGACAAAGTCGAATCGGTCTGCCATGTGACCTGTCTCCTGCATGTTTTATAAAAAACGGTATGTTTCGTTGAAATTTATGTTCAGCCCGTTTCCTGTTCAAGAAATTCCCGCTACTATCGGCTCATCTGAAACAGAAACTGCGGTTTTTGTTTCACTTTTAGAAATGACCCGCCGGCCCGCGCGGCGTACGCGGACGCTGGACAGCCATTGATCGACAGCAAGGAAGCGTATGCAAGCACTCTGCTCGTCCCCACGCGGTGAACCTCTCGCCGAGGATTCACGGGCGCTGCGCGCATTGGCCGTGCTCGAACAACTCGCAGCCGCGGGTCAGCCGTTTTCGCTTTCGCAACTCTCGCTGCGCCTGCACATTCCCAAAGCGACGCTGATGCGGCTGATCGAATCGCTCGAAGCGCAGGGCTACGTGACGCATCTGCCCGATTCGCGCGGCACGGACCGCGGCATCACGCTGGGCCCGAAAGCGGCGCAGCTCGCACTTACCACGCTGTCCAACAACACCTTCGGCCGCGCCTGCCGTTCGCTGCTCCGCTCGCTGGTGGACACGCTCGGCGAAACCTGCAACCTCACCGCGCTGGATCACGACACTGTTCTCTATCTCGAGCGCGTGGAGACCACTGAACCGCTGCGCCTGCATCTGCAACCCGGTACGCGCGTGCCGTTGCATTGCACCGCGAGCGGCAAGCTGTTCCTGTCGCAGATGCCGCCGGCCGAGCGCCGTCCCGTGCTCGCGCGGCTGACGCTGGAGCGCAGAACGCAAGGCACGCTGACGGAACTGAATCTCCTCGAAGCCGAACTCGACCGGCTCGCCGTGCGCGGCATCGGCATCGACAACGAGGAGTTGGTGCGCGGCATGGTGGCGGTCGCGGTGCCGGTGCGCGATGCCAGCGACGGGCACGTGCTGGCCGCGCTGGCGATTCATGCGCCGACCGCGCGCGCGAGTCTGAACGACCTGCTGAAGGCCGTGCCGAAACTCAAGGACGCGGCGCTGAAGCTGGCTCCGCTGTTATCCGCCGGCCCTTCCACGGAGCATCCGTACCATGAGCGCTGAGGCCTTTCCCATGAGCGATCCGTTAGACACGGTGGAGTCCCCAGCCGGCGGCGCCAAGGGCGGGCGGCGTAAAACGGAGTTGTACAATGACGCCGATCCATTTTCCGGAACGGCAGGCATGACCAAAGCGGATACTCCGACGCTGCGCGCATTTGCGCTGCTCGAACACCTCGTCAACGCGGACGGCCCGGTGTCGCTTGCCGACATCGCGCAGGACGTCGCGTTGCCCAAGGCGTCGCTGCATCGCATGCTTGCTTCGCTGGAGGCGGGCGGGCTCGTGATCCGCGAGCCGGGCCAGAAGAACGCGTACGTGATCGGGCCGCGGCTCGCGCAACTCGCGTTAGGCGTGGTGATGCATTCCGGCGCGCGGCGCCTGCGTCATGCGATCCTCGCGCGTCTGGTGGCCGATCTCGGCGAGACCTGCAATCTCACCATGCTGCATGAAACCGAGGTGCTGTATCTCGATCGCATGGAAGCGCCGTGGCCGTTGCGCCTCGATCTCAAACCCGGTTCGCATGTTCCCGCGTATTGCAGCGCGAGCGGCAAACTGCTGCTGGCCATGCTGCCGCGCGAACAGCGCTCGGCGCTCGTACGCGCGCTGAAACTCGAACGCTTCACGCAGAACACCATCACCGATCCGGAACTGCTCGAGGCGGAACTCGACCGGACCGCGCACAAGCGCATTGCGATCGATAACGAGGAGTTTCTGGCCGGCATCGTGTGCGTGGCGGCGCCGATTATCGATGAGAGCGGCGCGTGCATCGCGGCGATCGCCGTGCATGCGCCGGTTTCGCGTGCGCCGCTGTCGCGCGCGCTCGAATTCGTGCCGCGTCTTCAGGAAGCTGCCAGGGAACTCGCGGCCACGTTCTGACGCGGGCGCCATAACGGGCGCAAGCGTTACGTCGCGGGCTTCTGCTTGCGCACGAGTTCGGCCAGCAGGCGTACGCCGGCGTCGATCTTGTCGAGTTTGATCGCCGAGAAGCCCATCCGGAAGCAGTGCTTCTGCTCCAGACCGTCCATGAAGAACACGCCGCCCAGTTCGATCAGAATGCCGTGCTGTTCGGCGTCGGCGGCAAGACGCACGGCGTCGAGCCAGGGCGGGCCTTCCACCCAGCACGAAGCCCCGCCCGTGATCGGGATGTGACGCGCTTCGGGTAGGTATTTATCGAGCGCCGCCATCAGCACCAGCGCGCGCTCGCGATAAGCGTGGGCCAGCCTGCGCAGCAGCGCGTCGTGATGGCCGAGCGCGAGAAACGTCGCGAACGCACGCTGAATGTACGCCGCCGGATGCCGCACCATGAGCCGGCGCAGCGCGCGCAATTCGTGCACCAGTTCGCGTGGACCGACGATATACCCGAGCCGCAAGCCGGGCGCGAACGTCTTCGACAAGCTGCCGATGTAAATCACGCGGTCGGCCTTGTCCAGACTCTTGAGCGCCGGATGCGGCAGGCCCGAGAAGTTGTTCTCGCTTTCGTAGTCGTCTTCGATCAGCACGAAGTCGTGCTTCTGCGCGAGTTCGAGCAACGCATGCCGGCGTTCGATCGGCATGGTGGCCGTGGTCGGGCATTGATGGCTCGGCGTCACGTAGACGTAGTCGCACTGGGCGAACAGGTGCGCATCCTCGACGGGGCGCACGCCGCCTTCATCCACCGGCAGCGGCACCAGTTGCGCATTGCGGTTCTCGAAGATATTGCGCGCGTCCGGATAGCCGGGGTTCTCGAAACCCACCGTGGTGCGCTGGCGCGCGAGCAGATCGGCGACCAGATATAACGCCTGCTGACAGCCGATCGTGATGACGATCTCCTCCGGCATCGCAAACACGCCGCGCCGCGGCAGCACGCGCGTGCGGATCTGCTGGATCAGTGTGTCGTCGTCGCGGCCTATAAGATCGGGCGCCCAGTTGCGGATCTCCATCACCGAAAGCGCCTTCATACAGCATTCGCGCCAGTCGTTGGTCGGAAAGAGCGATTGGTCGAACTGCCCGTAGATAAACGGATATTCGTAGTCCTGCCAGTTGCCCGGCTTGACGATATTGCGCTGCGCGGAGGGCCGGCGTTGCACACGCTGGCCCCAATCGGGCCGCGCGGGCGCCTGGTCGTGCTCGCTGCTGGTGGGGACCGTCTGCGCGGGCGCCTTGAAGCCGTGGCGTCCCTCCAGCATCGCCGGATTGACGAAGTGCCCGCTGCGCTCGCGCGAAATCAGATAGCCCTCCTCCACGAGCTGCTGGTACGCCAGCACGACCGTATTTCTCGCGACGCTCAGTTGATCGGCCAGTTCCCGGCTGGACGGCAACGCGGTCTGCGGCGGCAGCTGGCCGTCCAGAATCGCGGCCACCAGCATCTGGCGGATCTGCCCCTGCAGGCTCATGTTCGAGTCGCCCGGACGCTGAAAACGCTGCGTCCAAAGGGCCGTCGCTGTACGGCTGGACATGCTTCCTCCTGAAAGTGAAAGAGCCGCGCCAGTCACGACGATGCTGCGCGTGACAGCCCCTGCCGCCTTGGCGGTGTTGGGCGCGGGCCGGCCAGAGCGCTTCGGCGCGCCGATGTGGACTCAACGATCGGCGCCGTCTGGCACTAACTTGCTCTATTTTTTTACTGACGATACTCGACTCACCCCGTCCAAGGCGATTGGGACAAGCACCCGTCGTGGCCACACGACTTCCGTGCTCCATAAACAGCCGCTGTTCAGACCTTTGTGAGACCTATTATGAAACGCCATAAAAACCCGACATCGAAGCCGTGGTTCCAGTGGACGGCACGCTGCGTCCTGTCGCTGGTTTTCGCCGCGACGGCGAGCCTTGCGGCGACACCGAGCCACGCGGAGGAAAAGGAAATCACGATCGCCTATCAGCAGATCGTCGATCCGTGGGTGGTCGGCATCGCGAACGGGTCGATCGAAAAGGCCACCGGCTACAAGATCAACTGGCGGCAGTTCGAGTCCGGCGCAAAAGTCGCGACCGCGCTGGCATCCGGCGACGTCAAGGTCGGCGTGATCGGCTCCAGCCCGCTCGCCGCCGCCGTGAGCCAGGGCCTCGATCTGCAGCTCTTCTGGATTCTCGACAACATCAACCAGGCCGAAGCGATGGTGGTGCGCAACGGCTCCGGCATCACGAAGCCGGCGGACCTGAAGGGCAAGACCATCGGCGTGCCGTTCGTTTCGACGACCCACTATCACACCATGTTCGCGCTGCAGCACTGGGGCATCAATCCGTCTGACCTGAAGATTCTCAACATGCAGCCCAATCAGATCGTCGCCGCTTGGTCGCGCGGCGACATCGACGCTGCCTACGTGTGGGATCCCGCGCTCGCCGAGCTGAAGAAGAGCGGCAAGGTGCTGATCACGTCCGGCGACCTCTCGAAGCTCGGCAAGCCGACCTTCGACGGCATTGCGGTCGATCGCAATTGGGGCGAGGAACACAAGGACTTCATGGCGAAACTCGTCAAGGCAATCGCCGACGCGGACCAGCAATACCGCAGCAATCCGTCGCAATGGAATGCGGGCTCGCCGCAAGCCGCGGCCATCGCGAAGATGATCGGCGGCTCGCCGGCGGACGTGCCGGCATCGCTGTCGCTCTACGCGTTCCCCACGCTCGGCGAGCAGGCCTCCGCGCAATGGCTGGGCGGCGGCACGACGAGCCGCGCCGCGCTCGCGCTGAAAGACACCTCGGAATTCCTGAAGAGCCAGAAGCAGATCAGCGCCGTCCTGCCCGACTACTCGAAATTCGTGACGCCGGCTTATGCCGACGCCGCTGCGAAGCTCAAATGACGTAACCGTGATCCTTGGGATCGGGAGGCAACATGGAAAACATGACTGTCAAGAACGTGAGCGTGGTGTTTCCGGGGCGGCGTCCCGGTCAGACCGTGCAGGCGCTCGACGATATCAACCTGACTATCCGCTCGGGTGACTTCGTGGTCGCGCTGGGCGCGTCCGGCTGCGGCAAGACTACGCTGTTATCGCTGATGGCCGGCTTCATCGCGCCGAGCCGGGGCGAGTTGCTGCTCGGTGGCGAACCCATTGCGGGGCCGGGCGCGGACCGCGGCGTGGTGTTCCAGAAGCATGCGCTCTTGCCGTGGCTCAACGTGATCGACAACGCGGAATTCGGCCTCAAGCTGCAAGGCGTGCCGCGCGCGCAGCGGCGCGAAATCGCCGTGCGCAACCTCGCGCTGGTCGGCTTGCAGGATTTCCACAAGCACATGATCTATCAGCTCTCCGGCGGCATGCAGCAGCGCGTCGGCATTGCCCGCGCGCTCACCTGCGATCCCGCCATGCTGCTGATGGACGAGCCGATGGCCGCGCTCGACGCGCTCACTCGCGAGACCATTCAGGAGCTGCTGCTCGACGTCTGGAAGAAGACCAACAAGATGTTCTTCTTCATCACGCACAGCGTGGAGGAAGCACTGTTCCTCGCGAGTCGGCTGATCGTGATGTCGCCGCGTCCCGGCCGCATCACGCATACCTACGAACTGGACTTCAATCGCCGTTTTCTCGAAACGCGCGACGCACGGGCGATCAAATCGAGTCCCGATTTCATCCAAATGCGCGAGCGTGTCCTCAACATCATTTACGGCGACGAGAAGCTGCACGGCGCCGAGGCCGGAGTCGCTCATGTTTAGTTCTAAATCCGCTCATGCCGTGTTGCACGGCGAGGCCGCGCCCATGGAGACGAACACGCCGGTCCGGCCGCCCCGCCGGCCGGGGCGCGGACCTCGTATGCTCGCGAAGAAACCCGCCCGGCCCGGCGACACGTTCGGCGTGCCGGGGCAAGGCAGCAGTGTCGCCACCAGCCTGATCACCGTCGCCGCGTTCATCGCACTCTGGTTCGCGGCGACCAATCTGCACTGGATCAAGCCGCTGTTCCTGCCGTCGCCACAGGCCGTCTACGCGAAGTTCATCTTTGTCGCGACGGAAGGCTTTGCCAACTCGACACTCGCGCAGCACACCGGCATCAGCCTGCTGCGGGTGTTCGGCGCATTCGCGCTCGCCTGTCTGACGGCGATACCCGTCGGCGTGATGATGGGCGTGTCGCGCTTCGCGCGCGGCGCCTTCGATCCGCCCATCGAGTTCTACCGGCCGTTGCCGCCGCTCGCCTATCTGCCGCTCATCATCATCTGGTTCGGCATCGGCGAATTCTCGAAGGTGCTGTTGATCTACCTGGCGATCTTCGCGCCGCTCGCCATTGCCGCGCGTGCCGGCGTGCGGTCGGTGTCGATCGAACAGATTCACGCCGCGTATTCGATGGGCGCCTCGCGTGCGCAAGTGGTGCTGTACGTGATCCTGAAGTCGGCGATGCCGGAGATCTTTACCGGCATGCGAATCGGCATCGGCGTGGGCTGGACCACGCTGGTGGCCGCCGAAATGGTCGCCTCGACCAGCGGTCTCGGCTTCATGGTGCTCAACGCGGCGGAATTCCTCGCGAGCGACGTGGTGATCATGGGGATCATCGTGATCGGCTTCTTTGCGCTCTGCTTCGATTTGCTGATGCGCTATATCGAACGCGTGCTGGTGCCCTGGAAAGGCAAAGTCTGAGAAAGCGTCGCGGTACTTCGCTGACATGGGCCCTTCTTCGGGCCCTTTCTTTTTTGCGTCACGTAGCGACCCGGCGCTGGACTCAGCGACTCCCCCAAGCTGGCTCTACCCCGTTGCCGTGCCCAACGGCAATATCAACCTCAACGGTAAGACATTTATCTGCCGCGATCGTCAATCCAGTCAGGGGGCCGCTTGAACGCCATCGTCAAACCCAGGATGCCTTGTGCAGTTCGGCACGAGGCCATGCGTATCGGTGGTGAAAAGATCACGCGCGCCGAAATCATCGAGGTGTTCAACCCCTATACGCGCGAACTGGTCGGCACCGTTCCGAAAGCCACCGTGGACGACGTGCGGCACGCCTTCGAGTATGCGCACGCCTATCGCGCGCGGCTCACGCGCTATGAGCGCGCGCAGATCCTGCAGCGCGCGGCGGATATCGTGCGCGAGCGGACCGCCGAAATCGCCGATCTGATTACAGCGGAATCGGGGCTCTGCAAAAAGGATTCGCTATACGAAGCCGGCCGCGTCAGCGACGTATTGGTCTTCGGCGCCAATGAAGCGCTGAAGGACGACGGCCAGGTCTTCTCCTGCGATCTGACGCCGCACGGCAAACAGCGCCGCGTCTACACGCAGCGCGAGCCGCTGCTCGGCGTGATCTGCGCGATCACGCCGTTCAATCATCCGATGAACCAGGTGGCGCACAAGATCGTGCCGTCCATCGCCACCAACAACCGGATCGTCGTCAAGCCGTCCGAAAAAGTGCCGCTGTCCACGTGTCTGCTTGCCGACATTCTCTACAGCGCCGGCCTGCCGCCACAAATGCTCCAGGTGGTGACGGGCGACCCGAAAGACATCGCCGACGAACTCATTACGAACCGGCACGTCGATCTGATCACGTTCACGGGCGGGGTAGCCATCGGCAAATACATCGCGAGCAAGATGGGTTACCGCCGAGCAGTTTTGGAACTGGGCGGCAACG
Organism: Paraburkholderia sp. BL9I2N2; assembly: GCF_004339745.1. GTDB lineage: Bacteria > Pseudomonadota > Gammaproteobacteria > Burkholderiales > Burkholderiaceae > Paraburkholderia. The sequence continues at coordinate 1,098,899 of NZ_SMGP01000002.1, forward strand.
ATCCGATCATCGTAATGGAAGACGCGGACCTCGACGAAGCGAGCACGCTGGCCGTTTCCGGTTCGTACAAAAACTCGGGGCAGCGCTGCACCGCCATCAAGCGGATGCTCGTGCATGAAGCGGTGGCCGACCGCTTCGTCGAATTGCTGGTGGAGAAGACCCGCGCGATACGCTACGGCGACCCGGCCGACCCTGCAACCGACATGGGCACCGTGATCGACGAGGACGCCGCGAAGTTCTTCGAAGCGCAAGTCAACGACGCCGTGAGCCGCGGCGCGAAGCTGCTGGTCGGCAACGTGCGCCGCGGTGCGCTCTATTCGCCGACCGTAGTCGATCGCGTCACGCCGGATATGCCGCTCGTCCGCTATGAAACCTTTGGACCGGTTTCGCCGGTCATCCGTTTCCGCGATATCGACGAAGCGATCCGTATTTCCAACTCCACCGATTACGGCCTGTCCTCTTCCGTCTGCACCAACCGGCTCGACTACATCACGCGGTTTATCGCGGAGCTGGAGGTGGGCAGCGTGAACGTGCGCGAGGTGCCGGGCTACCGGCTCGAACTGACGCCGTTCGGCGGCATCAAGGATTCGGGGCTCGGCTACAAGGAAGGCGTTCAGGAAGCGATCAAGAGCTTTACCAACGTGAAGACGTACTCGTTGCCGTGGCAGTGAGGGGTGTGACGCCGTTTGTCACCACGGCACAGACACTTTTTTTGATACAAAACGTTCCATTTATTTGAATTTAGGTTGACGCACAGGAACCGCTGACCTACATTTCAGACACCAAGCATTTTTCGGTATTTTTTGTTCCACTTATCTCAAAGAGCTGGAGACACCCCATGAGCGAGCAGAATCCTTCCCCGCGTGACGCTACCGCCGACAACCGTGCCAGCGGCCCGCAGGCCATGACGCCGTCGGAAGCGTTTGTCGAAACCCTGGCGGCCAACGGCGTGACCGATATGTTCGGCATCATGGGCTCCGCCTTCATGGACGCCATGGATATCTTCGCGCCCGCCGGCATCCGCCTGATTCCGGTGGTGCACGAGCAAGGCGCCGGCCACATGGCCGACGGTTATTCGCGCGTCTCGGGACGTCACGGCGTGGTGATCGGCCAGAACGGCCCGGGCATCAGCAACTGCGTCACCGCCATTGCGGCGGCCTACTGGGCGCACAGCCCGGTCGTGATCGTCACGCCGGAGGCCGGCACCATGGGCATCGGTCTGGGCGGCTTCCAGGAAGCCAAACAACTGCCGATGTTCCAGGAGTTCACCAAGTATCAAGGCCACGTCACCCATCCGGCGCGCATGGCGGAATTCACGGGCCGCTGCTTCGACCGCGCGATGGCGGAGATGGGGCCGACGCAGTTGAATATCCCGCGCGATTACTTCTACGGTCAGGTCAAGGTGGAGATCCCCCAGCCGCAGCGTCTCGATCGCGGCGCGGGTGGTGAGCAAAGCCTGAACGAAGCGGCCGAACTGCTCGCGCAAGCCAAATTCCCGGTGATCATTTCCGGCGGCGGCGTGGTGATGGCCGATGCGATCGAAGAGTGCAAGGCGCTCGCCGAGCGCCTGAACGCGCCGGTGGTCAACAGCTATCTGCACAACGACTCCTTCCCCGCCAACCATCCGCTGTGGTGCGGTCCGCTCGGCTATCAGGGCTCGAAGGCGGCGATGAAGCTGCTGTCGCGCGCCGACGTCGTGATCGCGCTCGGCTCGCGCCTCGGACCGTTCGGCACGCTGCCGCAGCATGGCATGGACTACTGGCCGACCAACGCCAAGATCATCCAGATCGATGCCGACCACAAGATGCTCGGCCTGGTGAAGAAGATCTCGGTGGGCATCTGCGGCGACGCGAAAGCTGCTGCCGTCGCGCTGACCGAACGCCTTGCCGGCCGCAAGATTGCCTGCGACGCCACGCGCGAGGAACGTGGCGGCCAGATCGCATCGGAGAAAGCGGCGTGGGAGAAAGAGCTCGACGACTGGACGCACGAACGCGACGCCTACAGCCTCGACATGATCGAGGAGCAGAAGCAGGAACGCACGCCCGGCGGCGGCACCTATCTGCATCCGCGCCAGGTGCTGCGCGAGTTGGAAAAGGCCATGCCCGAGGACGTGATGGTCTCGACCGACATCGGCAACATCAACTCGGTGGCCAACAGTTATCTGCGCTTTAACAAGCCGCGCAGCTTCTTCGCGGCGATGAGCTGGGGCAATTGCGGCTACGCGTTTCCGACCATCATCGGCGCCAAGGTCGCCGCGCCGCATCGCCCGGCCGTTTCGTATGCGGGCGATGGCGCATGGGGCATGAGCCTGATGGAGACCATGACCTGCGTGCGCCACAACATTCCGGTGACGGCGGTGGTGTTCCATAACCGTCAGTGGGGCGCCGAGAAGAAGAACCAGGTGGACTTCTACAATCGCCGCTTCGTGGCGGGTGAACTCGACAACCAGAGCTTCGCCGCCATTGCCCGCGCGATGGGCGCCGAGGGCATCGTGGTGGACCGTCTCGAAGATGTCGGCCCGGCGCTCAAGCGCGCGATCGACGCGCAGATGAACCACGGCAAGACCACCATCATCGAGATCATGTGTACGCGTGAACTGGGTGATCCGTTCCGCCGCGACGCGCTCTCCAAGCCGGTGCGCATGCTCGACAAGTATAAGGACTACGTCTGAGCGTTTTGGGCGCCGGCGGGCTTCGTGCTCAGACGGACGGAGCCCGCCGCGCACACAGGCCGGAAACAGTTGCGCCCGCGCGGGCGCTCTGTCTCCGGCTTCTTCGTTGTACGTCTCGCTGCCTTTCCAAACGGCCACTCCTATGAAAGCCATCAACCGCATCATTGAACAAGCGCGCCATTCGCCGATGCGCATCGTGCTGAGCGAGGCCGAGGATCCGCGCGTGTTGCAGGCGGCGCGGCGCGCGTGCAGCGAAGGCATTGCGCGCATTCTGCTGGTCGGTGACGCCACGCGCATCCGGGAAGCCGCCGCCCGCTTCGACGTCGATCTAAACGGTATGGAACTGGTGGACCCCGCCACTTCGGCGCTGGCACCGTTATATGCCGACGAACTGTTCGCTCTGCGCAGCAAGAAAGGCATGACGCTCCAACAAGCGCAGAGCGAAATCCTCAACCCGCTATGCTTCGCGAACCTGATGGTGCGCCTCGGCCACGCCGACGGTTCCGTGTCCGGCGCGGTCAACACCACCGCCGACGTGGTGCGTAACGCTATCCAGATCATCGGCATCGCGCCTTCATTCAAGCTCGTGTCGAGCTTCTTCCTGATGATGCTGTGCGAGCCGTTCCACACGCTCAAGGGCGGCCTGATCTTTTCCGACTGCGCGCTCGTGGTGGAACCCGATGCCGCCCAACTCGCCGAGATTGCGATGGCCGCGGCGGACAGCGCAAAAAGCCTGCTGATGGACGAGCCGCGCGTGGCGATGCTGTCGTTTTCGACGAGCGGCAGCGCTCATCATGCGGCGGTCGACAAAGTGGTCAACGCCACCCATATCGTGCAGGAACGCCGCCCGCATCTCGCGATCGACGGCGACGTGCAACTCGACGCGGCTATCGTCTCCGAAATCGCGCTGCGCAAGGTCAAGCACTCGCAGGTGGAGGGCCACGCCAACGTGCTGGTGTTTCCGAGCCTCGAGGCGGGCAACATCGGCTACAAGCTGGCCGAGCGGATCGGCGGCGCGAAGGCGATCGGCCCCTTGCTGCAAGGCCTGCGCAAGCCCGCCAATGACCTGTCGCGCGGCTGCAGCGCGGACGACATCTACTACGTCACCGCCGTCACCGCGGTTCAGGCTCAAGCCGCGCTCACGCATCCCGACGCCCTCCTCACACCGTCTCATTCATGATCGTTCAGAAGTTGCTGCCGCTCCTCGCACTGATGGGCGTCGCGAGCTATTTTCAAACCATTACCGGCTTCGGTCTGAGCATGATCGTCATCGGCGCCGCCAGCGGCCTCGACCTGGCGCCGGTCACGAGTCTCGCCGCTTTGCTCAGCCTCGTGACCCTCGCCAACAGCGCGACCGCCCTGCCCGGCAAACTTCATCACATCGACTGGCGCGCGGTGGGCGCCGCTACGCTGGGCATTCTGCCGTCGGTGGTGGCCGGCGTGCTGGTGCTGGATCTGTTGAGCAATGCGGCTTCCGGCGTGTTGCAACTGCTGCTGGGCGCCGTGGTGCTGTATGGCGGCCTGAGCGCGGCGCTGCGGCCGGCTCCGCTCGCTTGCCGCTCAGGCAATCGGAGTTTCTTCGTCAGCGGGGTGTTCGGTGGGCTGCTGAGCGGCATGTTCGGTGTATCCGGGCCGCCGTTGATTTTTCAGTTCTATCGCCAGCCGCTCTCGCTCGCGCAGATCCGCTATGCGTTGATTCTGATCTTTACGGTGACCTCGATCACTCGCACGCTGTTCAGCGCGTACGAGGGTCAACTCGACGCCGATCTCTGGATGCAGGCCGCGTTCGCGGTCCCGGTCGTCGCGCTGATGACGATCGTGGCGCGGCAGTATCCGCCGCCGCTGTCGGGTGTGATGACGCGCCGTATCGCGTATGCGATTCTGGTGGTGATCGGCGGCTCGCTGGTTCTGCATGCGTTGCAGCAGTTGATCCGCCAAGGCGCCTGATAACGCCACGGTCCACCTACCGCCGTGCGCCGATCCATCCGACGAGTTCGGCGAACAGCGGCATGTCCGGCGGTGTGGACAGATCGACCGCAAGACAACGGCGGTAATACGGACTGAGATCGAGTCCGACGCCAAGGCCCAGCAATTCGACGTCGCGCGCGGCTTCGTTGCGCGCGACTACTTGCTTCAGGTGATTGTCCAGGTAGTAGGTGTCGTTCACCTGAGCGGTGGCGCTGTCCATCGGACTGCCGTCCGAGATCACGACAAGAATCCGCCGCGCCTCGGCACGCGCGCGCAGGCGCGTACAAGCCCAGTCGACCGCCTCGCCGTCCACGCCTTCGCGGAACAGATCGGCCTTGAACAACGCGGCGATGTCGGCGCGAGCGCGCCGCCAACTCGTCGCGGCATCCTTGAAGACGAGGTGGGCGAGCTCATTGAGCCGCCCCGGATGATGCGGCCGGCCGCCGGCCAGCCAGTCGAGCCGCGCGCGGCCGCCGTTCCAGGCGCCGGTCGAGAAACCCAGCACCTCGCTGGCGACACCGGCCTGATCGAGCGCGCGCGTGAGCACGTCCACCAGCAGCGCCACCGGCTCGATATAGGTTCGCATGGACCCCGAACAATCGATCAGAAAACTGACCACGCAATCGGCGATCGGCTTGTGCCGTTCAAGCAGAAACAAACGCCGCTCCGCCGGCGAGCTGACCAGTTGCGCGAGACGCCGGCCGTCGATGCGGCCGTGCTCTTCACCGAACGACCAACCATCGCGTTGCGGCACCGCGAGCGCGGCCTTGAGCGCACACGCGAGCCGCGGCACGTTGATGCGCTGCGCGGCGATGCGCTTGTCGAGCTGGTCGCGGTATTCCGCCAGCAACTCGCTGCGTATGCGCGAGCCCGGCACGAACTCGCGGTCGTAGCGCGTGGTGTACGCGAGGTAACGATGCTCGGCGTCTCTGAGAACGCGGCTCTCGCCGGTGGCGGCGAGGCCCATGTCGACCTGCTCGCCTTCGTCGGTGTCGAACCAGAGCGTGAACATGGCGCGCACGGCTTCGTCGTCTTCCGGTGCCTGCTCGTCTTCTTCGAGGGACTGCGCGCGCGCTTCACGCATCATCACGCCAACGAGACGGGCGAACTCGAGCGCATGAATCGCAAACTCGCCCTGCTCCATTCGATGCCGCCGCAGTGCCGCGAGCGGCACGCCCAAGGTCGGTGTGATCGCGGCACGCGTGGCTTCGATCAGACCTTCGGTCTCTTCCAGTACGGGCCAGCCCGACAGACGCGACCAGACGATCTGGGCCACGGTGTACAGCAGAATGCCCAGGTGCCCGTCGATCAGTCCAGTGCGATAGAAAGCGCGCGACCATGTCTCGAAGCGATGGCGCAGATTCTGCGCGAGCCCCGGCATGCTGGCCGGTGCGAGCGCTTCGCAGCGCAACTGTTCGAACAGTTCGAACAGGAGCCGCTCGATCGGCTCGGCGGGACACAACCTCGCGTGGAGCTGCGCATCGGAATGCGTCAGGCGTAATGCAGCACCGTCCGCTGCGCCGCGCAGGGACATCAGATCGTCGACTTGCGGGTCCGTACGCAGATGCGGCGCGTGCAGCGGCAGCGCGCGCAGGCCACGGTACAGACGGCCGGCGCGGTAATGCAGCTCGGCGTCTCCGGTCAGTGCGCGCACCGCCGCCGCGCACAGGTTCTGACGCTGTTCGGCGCGGCGTGTTGCTTGCCGCTCGGCAGGCGTCATTGCGGCACCGTCGAGCGCGCCTCGCGCTCCGCCGCGCTTTCCATCTCCCTATCGAAGCAGCGTTGGAAATACTCGGCCACGATGGGCCGTTCCGCCTCGTCGCACTTGTTGACGAAGGTCAGGCGAAACGCCATCGCCGGATCGCGGAAGATCTGGCAATTCTCCGCCCAGTCGATCACCGTGCGCGGCGACATCAGCGTGGAGAGATCGCCGGTGGCGAAGCCTTTGCGCGTCAATTCCGCCACGCTGATCATCGACTCGATCAGCGCGCGGCCGGTCTCGTCGGCGAGTTCCGGCACGCGCGCCAGCACGATGCTGGCCTCTTCGGCGCGCGGCAGATAGTTGAGCGTGGCCACCACGTTCCACCGGTCCATCTGCGCGTGATTCAACAACTGCGTGCCGTGGTAAAGGCCGTTCAGATTGCCGAGGCCGACCGTATTGGTCGTGGCGAACAGCCGGAAGTACGGATGTGGATGAATCACGCGGTTCTGATCGAGCAGCGTGAATTTGCCGTCGCGCTCGAGAATGCGCTGGATCACGAACATCACGTCGGGACGGCCGGCGTCGTATTCGTCGAAGATCAACGCCATGGGCCGTTGCAGCGCCCACGGCACGATGCCTTCCTGGAATTCGGTGACCTGCACGTCGTCGCGCACGATGATCGCGTCTTTGCCCACCAGATCGAGACGGCTGATATGCCCGTCGAGATTCACGCGCACACAGGGCCAGTTCAGACGTGCCGCAACCTGCTCGATGTGCGTGGATTTGCCCGTGCCGTGCAAGCCCTGCACCATTACGCGGCGCTCGCGCATGAAGCCGGCGAGAATCGCCAGCGTCACTTCAGGATTGAAGCGGTACACCTCGTCGATCTCCGGAACGTGGTCGTCGCGTTCGCTGAAGGCCGGCACCATCAAGCCTGAGTCGATGCCAAACAACGTGCGCACCGAGACCATCCGGTCCGGCTTGCCTGTCACGATATCGGTCACTACGGTCTCCTCCGCACTTCGTCACGACGGGGGCCGGCGCCCAGCAAACAGGCGGCGCGGCCTCGCCGGTCCATCATACGCACTTTCTTTTTTCGATACAAATCATCTCGTTTTTTACAGCCCACGCGCCATTCTCATATCAGTGATGGTGGTGCCGGTATTCCAGCGTGTCCGGTTCGCTGAACCCGGCGCCCGTCTTGCGGACGCGCAGCAGATAAGCGAGAAGCAGCACGCCGAGGCTCGCGACCCCGAACCACAACGGCTGACGCTGCTCGGGAATGAACGCCATCGCCACCAGAATGCCGACCATGCCGATGATCGCGACCCACGTGAGATACGGGTAGCACCACATCCTGACGCGCAGTTTCTCTGGCGCATCCCGCTCGATGCGAGCTCGCAGTTTCAGTTGCGAGATCGCGATCAGCACGTAGACGAAAATCGCCACCGTGCCGTACGAATTCACGAGGAAGGCGAACACCGTATCCGGCGACACATACGACATCACCACCGACGCGTAGCCAAACACGGTGCCGATCAGAATCGCGCGCACCGGCACGCCGCGGCGATTGACCTTGGCGAGCGCGGCAGGCGCGTCGCCATGGCGCGTCAGCGCGAAGATCATCCGCGACGCGGCGTAGAGCCCCGAATTGAGCGCCGACAGCACCGCGGTGAGCACGATCGCGTTCATGACGCTGGCGGCGGCCGGAATACCCATGGCATCGAGCGCGCTGACGTACGGCGTCGCCATCTTCGGAGAGTTCCAGGGCACCAGCGCGACGACGAGCAGGATCGAGCCGACATAAAAAACCAGCACGCGCGTGATCACCGAGTTCGTCGCTTTGGCGACGGCCTTGGCGGGCTCCTGCGCTTCAGCCGCCGCGATCGTGACGATCTCCGCGCCGAAGTAAAAGCCCGTGGCCGCAACCGCTCCGCTCAGCACGGGTCCGATGCCCTTCGGCATCAAGCCGCCGTGCGAGAGCAGCGTCGGCAGCACGGCGGTGACGTGCTTCGCCGCGGGCCACAGTCCCAGCACATACATGCCGCCGAGAAACAGAAACACCATGATCGCCGCGACCTTGATCGACGCGAACCAGAACTCGAATTCGCCGTAACTGCCGACCGAGACCAGGTTGGTCGCCGTGAGCGTCACCAGCAATACGAGACTGATCGCCCACGCGGGAACATCTGGCAACCAGAACTGCACGAGCTTCGCGCCCGCCACGGCCTCCACCGCGACGACGATGACCCAGAAATACCAGTACATCCAGCCGGTCAGAAAGCCCGCGAGATTGCCGGAGGCGCGCTTGCCGCCGAACGCCAGCCGCGCGTATTCGTAGAACGAGCCGACGGCCGGCATCGCGCAGGCCATTTCGCCGAGCATCCGCATGACCAGCACGACCAGCGCGCCGGTGATCAGAAACGACAGCACCGCCGCGGGGCCGGCCTGTTGCACGACCACGCCGCTGCCGACGAAGAGCCCCGCGCCGATCACGCCGCCGAGCGCGATCATCGTCATGTGGCGCTGTTTGAGGCCCGCCTTCAATTCCGTTGTATCTGTAGATCGCTGCATGTCACCTCCACGTTCCGTTATCCGATCGCGGACCGGGCCGGCCTGCCATGCAGCCGCCCAGGTCCTGCCGTCTTCAAGACTGGATGAGGCGAGGACGCCCATGCGTCTCGCCCTATGATTTTTTATGAAGCACCGCGTAGCCTGGGCGCATGGTGCAAGTGTGCGCCGTTTGCGCCGTGCGCGCGGCAAGTTGCGAGTTCAGCGCCGCATGCGCGCGGGCGAATCTTCGCCCGCCACATCAGGGCTTTTCGTCGCGGCGGAAGTAAAGCTGATACAGCATCCGCTGGCCGATTCGCCGGAATGGCGCAAACGGGTGCCCCGGCAAGGGCGACGTGAAGATCGGCAGCGTCTGTTTCGCGCCCTTTCCCGCGATGCGTTCGGCGAGCCGCCGCCCGGCCTGCTGCGAATACGACACGCCGTTGCCGCCGTAGCCGAGCGCGTAGTACACCGTCTGCATCGGATCCGGTTGATACACGCGCGGCATCATGTCGTGGCTGACGTCCACCCAGCCCCACCATGAATAATCGATCGCGACGCCGCGCAAGGCCGGAAATTTGCGCAACATGCCTTCCACCAGCAGATCGTAGTGGCGCGAATTGGGCGCGTCGGCGCCGGTGATCGCGGAACGGCTGCCGATCTGCAAGCGGTTGTCAGGCAGGAAGCGATAGTAGAAGCGCAGCGTGCGTGTATCGGTGAGCACCTGGGTCGTGCGAAAGTTGCATGCGTCGATTTCCTGCTTCGTGAGCGGTCGCGTGACCATTGAATTCGACAGGATCGGCATGATGCGGCTGCGCAGCGAGTTGTGCAGCGTTTGCGCCGTATACGCGCCCGTTGCAATGCCGACCGCGCGCGCCCGCACGATACCGCCAGGTGTGCGCAAATGATGCACGCCATTGATCGTCTCCCAACCGAGCACGGGGCTCGCCGGATGCACCTTGGCGCCCGCTTCGCGGGCCAGCCGCAGATAGCCGAAGGCGAGCTTCAATGCATGAATGCCGATGCCTTCCGGCTCGTGCAGCGCGCCGGCCGCTTCGTGATCGTTGACGTACTCGCGCTGGAAGGTCTGCTTGTCGATCAGCTCGGACGGATAGCCGAACACGTCTTTCCAGACCTTGGCCTCGGCCGCCAGCTTCTGCATGATGCGCGGACGGTGCGCGATCAGAAAGTGGCCGCCGGGTTGCGGATCGCAATCGATCTCCGCGATCAACGACTTGAAGTTATCGAAACCTTCCTGAATCTCGTCGTGCATTTTCAACGCGACGTCTTTACCCCAACGTTCGATCCATTGGGAACGCGACAACCGGCCCGAGGCGTTCTGACCTTGCCCGCCGTTGCGGCTGCTGCAGCCCCAGCTCGTCTTGTTGGCTTCCAGCACGACCGCCTTGATGCCGTGCTCCCGCGCGAGACAAAGCGCCGTGGCGAGCCCGGTATAGCCGCCGCCGATGATCGCCACATCCACGTCGACATCCGCCGTGATCGGACCATCGTCTTCGGGCGGTGTGCCCGCGGTCGCGACCCAGTAGGTCGGCGCGTATTGCTTGCCCCAGCCCGGTCCCGGCGAGACCAGCGGGTCGTACGCCGGATCGTAGCGCGTGTCGTCTTCGCGGCCGGACGGCATGCCTTGCGCGACGCGTTCGATTTCACTGTGCTCCATGTGAAGCTCCCGATCAGCGTGCGAGGTTCTGCTTCGGACGTTCCTTGCGGAAGGCCCGCTTGACCGCGATGAGACCATCGCGGAACTCGAACAGGTCACAACCTTCCGCCTCGATACGCCAGCCTTCCGCGTGCGTTCCCGTGAACACCCACTCGGACACACCGCGTTCGCCGCTCACGTAGTGGCGGCCCTTGCCCCAATGCGCGTCGGGAAAGGTCTTGAAGACCGCTTCAAACGCCGCGCGGGTCGCGTCGCGGCCCACGAAGCGCGTGCCGAAGACTTCCGGACCGCCTGCTGCATCGAACACGCAATCGTCGGTCATGAAGGTCATCAACGCATCCGCGTCATGACGATTGAATGCATCGGAAAACGCGGCCAGCGTCTCGGCCGTGACGTGCTGCAGCGGGGTCTGTGTTTGAGCCATTGCTTTCTCCTCCTGGATGACTTTCGCTTTCGTTTCGATAAGGCATGAGACGCAGCCGGCGGCTGGCGATCCGTGAGGAAATTGTAGGCAGGGGGTCTGTCCGACGGGTAGGTCCAGTGAGGTGCTTTCGCCTGGTGCAGCGAGTACGGACGCGGGTTTCGCCGTATCCACGGCATTTGCTGAATTGGACTCATAGACTCCCGGCAACTGGCTCTATGGTTCTATTTTTTTGTTCGGCAACACTGAGGGTACTGGCCGTTATCTTCACCGATTGCCTGTCCTTGCGCGACTGCCAGAGCTGTTGGCCGCGCCTGTCCATGACTTCACGCTGCGAGGAGTTAAGGTGCTCAAACTGTTTATCGGACTCGGCATTCCCTATCTGGGCGTGGTCGGCCTGCTGCCGTGGGTGGCGTCCGTCGACCGCTTCGTATTGGGCGTGCCGTTCATCTACGCCTGGATCTTCGCGTGGTTCATCCTCACCTCCGGGTGCCTGATGATCTGCTGGCGCGTGTTCGACTGCCGCCACGACGAGTCTCACCCGCAAAACCGCTAAAGGAGTGTCCGGATGGCCACCGCAGTCTTTCTCGGCTTTCTCGCTTTCTCGCTCTACCTGGCGATCCGTTCGAAAAAGGGACGTGGTCCGCAAAGCGTGCATGACTTCTTCGTGGCGTCGCGGCAATTCGGCGCCTACCTCGTGTTCTTCCTCGCGGCCGGCGAGATCTACAGCATCGGCACGATGGTCGGCTTTCCGGGCGGCATCTATGCCAAAGGACCGACGTACGGCGTCTGGTTTCTCGGCTACATTCTGCTGGCCTATCCCGTCGGCTATTTCATCGGTCCGAAGATCTGGCAAGCCGGCAAGCGCTATAACGCGATCACCCTGCCCGATCTGTTCAAGGGACATTTTCAGAGCCGCTCGCTCGAACTGATCGTCGCGGGCTCGGCGATCGTCTTTCTGCTTCCGTGGGGGCAGTTGCAGTTCACCGGACTCGTGGCCGCATTGAACGGTCTCGGCTGGAACTTCAAACCGCTGTATCTGATCCTGTTTGCGGCGTTGCTCGCGTTCACCTATATCGCGATCGCCGGCGTGCGCGCATCGGCGTACATCGCCGTGCTGAAGGATATCCTGATGGTCGTCGCGATCGTCGTCACCGGTGTCGCTGTCTCGATGGAAGTCGGCGTGACCGACGTGTTTCATGCGGCCAGCCTGCATGTGAGCAACCGGATGAATTCGCACCAGTTGACCTTCTCGATGAGCACCATGCTGTTCCAGTCGCTCGGCTTCTACGTCATGCCGTTCGCGGTGCAGAACTTCTTTACCGCGAAAAGCGCGAACACCATTCGCCGCACGCAGGTCGCCATGCCGCTGTACATGCTGATGTATCCGTTTCTCGTGGTCGCGTCGTACTATGCGATCAGTCAGAACCTGCATCTCGCGTCGCCCAATGAAGCATTCTTCGCTGCCGCGATCCGGCTGTTGCCGGGCTGGCTGCTCGGGCTCGTCGCCGCCGGCGCGTCGCTCTCCGGCTTGCTCGTGCTGGCCGGCATCTGTCTCGCGATCGGCCCGATCGTCACACGCAATCTCCTGCCGGGCATGCCGGAAGCCCGCCAGAAGACGAGCGCGAAAGTGGTGATCGTGCTGTACCTGCTGGTGTCGATCGTGATGACGCTGCTCACGCCGAATCTGATGCTCACGCTGATCAACACCACGTATTACGGCGTGACGCAGTTCTTCCCCGGCGTGATGGTCGTGCTGTTCGGATTGCGCGTGCGGCCGTCCGCTATCGCGTCCGGCATGTTGACCGGGCAGGTTCTCGCGATCATCCTGTACGTATTGCAGATCGACCTGGGCGGATTCAATCTGGGACTGGTATGCCTCGGCGTGAATCTGCTGGTGCTGACGGCGGTGAACCTCACCGCGAAACCGAGCCGCGCGCACGCGCTCGGTTGAAACCGAGCTGAACGAACTTCAATCACTGCACTATGACTCGACGAGAAGAGCAGCACCCGACACAAGTGTTCGTTGCGAAGAAGATCGTGACGATGAATCCCATGCAACCCTATGCGACGCACGTCGCGATTCGCGACGGCAAGATCCTCTCGGTAGGCGGCGCTGACGACGTGAAGCAATGTGGCGACGCGGAAATCGTCGATACGTTCAGCGACAAAGTGCTGTTGCCCGGGTTTGTCGAAGGCCATTGCCATCTGATGGAAGGCGCGATGTGGGACGCAGTCTATGTCGGCTACTACGACCGCCGCGGCCCCGACGGCCGGCGCTGGCCCGGCCTGACGACGCTGGACGCCGTGATCGAGCGGCTGAAGGCGGCCCAGGCGGAGATGACCTCGGCCGATGCTCCGCTGCTCGCGTGGGGCTTCGATCCGATCTTCTTCGGCACCCAACGCCTGAGCGTGCGCGAACTCGACACGGTGTCGGCCAGGCGGCCCATCGTGATCCTGCATGCGAGCGTGCACCTGATGAACGTCAATTCGGCGATGCTGTCTCTCGCGGGCATCGACGAGGAAACGGATATCGACGGCATCGACAAGGACGAGAGCGGACAGCCGACCGGCGAGTTGCAGGAGTTCGCCGCGATGTTCCCGGTCTACCGCGTGATCGGCGCCGGCCTCTCGATCGCCGCGAGCGAAAGCACGAAGGCCATCTGGAATTTCGGCCGGGTCGCGCAACTCGCCGGCGTGACGACCGCGACCGACCTGGTCAATGACTTCTCCGAACTGGGCAACCGCAACCTGCGCGAAGTCACCGCCAACGAGGATTTTCCGGTGCGCATCGTGCCCGCCTTCGCACCGCAACGCAGTCCCGAAGGCGGCGCGCAACAGGTGCTCTCCGCGATGGAAACCGCGACGCCGAAGCTGCACTTCGGGCCCGTCAAGTTCATCGTCGACGGATCGATTCAGGGCTTCACCGCGCGCCTGAAATGGCCCGGCTATCTGAACGGCAAACCCAATGGCTTGTGGCTGATTCCGCCGAGCCAGTTCGTCGACGTGTTCACGCCGTTTCACGAAGCCGGCCTGCAACTGCACGTGCACACCAACGGCAACGAGGCGACCGAACTCGTGCTCGATGCCTTCGAGCGGCTTCTCACGCTCCATCCGCGACGCGATCATCGGCATACGCTGCAGCACTGCCAGATGGCGGACGCCAGCCAGCTCGCGCGGGCGGCGAGCCTCGGGCTGTGCATCAATTTCTTCTCGAACCACATCTACTACTGGGGCGACGCGCACTATACGCAAACCATGGGCGCGGATCGCGCGAATCGCATGAACGCGGCGGAGTCGGCGCGCCGCCTGGGCATTCCGTTCGCCTTTCATTCCGATGCGCCCATCACGCCGCTCAATCCGCTCTTCACCGCATGGTGCGCGTCGCAGCGCGAAACCGCGTCGGGCCGCGTGCTCGGCGCCAATGAACGCGTGCCGGTTGCCGACGCGTTGCGCGCGATCACACTCGGCGCAGCCTACACGCTCAAGATGGACCATCTGGTGGGCAGTATCGAAGTCGGTAAATTCGCGGACTTCGCGGTGCTTGCAGAAGACCCAGCCGAGGTCGCGCCGCAGCGTCTCAAGGATCTGGAAGTGTGGGGCACGGTACTCGGCGGACGCATCTTCCAGGCGCCAGTGGGATGAGTGCGATTCCGCTCGTCGTCATCGGCGGCTATCTCGGCGCGGGAAAGACGACACTGCTCAACCATATTCTGAGCAACGCCGGATCGCGGCGCATCACCGTGCTCGTCAACGACTTCGGTTCGATCAATATCGATGCTTCGCTGATTCGCCAGCGCACCGACGACGTAATCAATCTTGAGAATGGCTGCGTGTGCTGCTCGATCGGCGGCCGGCTGGTCGAAGCGCTGCTTGACGTGAGTTCGCGCAGCGACGCGCCCGATCTGCTGATCATCGAGGCGAGCGGTGTGTCCGACCCGGTGCGTATTGCGCAGATCGGCTTGCTCGATCGCGCGTTTCGTCTGGACGGCATCGTCGTGCTGGTGGACGCGGAACGCGTCGAAGAGACGCTGGCCGATCCTTATGTCGGCGACATCGCGCAGCGGCAGATTGCGGGTGCCACGGCCATCGTGCTGAACAAGATGGATCTGCTCAGCAAGCCTTCGCGCGAGGCGGTCAAAGCGCGCGTCGAAGCGCTTGCGAATAGCCGTGTCATCGTGCAAGCGACGCACGCAGCCGTGCCGCTCGGTCTGATCTTCGACCGGCATGTGCTGCCCGCGCGCAACACCGGCGCACTGCCGCTCTGCGCCTCTCCCACGCCGCGCGATTTGTGCAGCTTTTCGTTTACCACCGACGCGTGCCTGAGCCGCAAGAAGCTGAAGGAAGCGCTGCGGAGTTTTTCGGCGAAGCTGCTGCGCGCGAAAGGCTTCGTGCGCCTGGAAAGCGACGGCGCGTTGCATGAGTTGCATGTGGTCGGCAATCGCGTCGTGCTCAGCGCGTCGTCGGCCCGCGCTTGCGCGGAATCGCAGATCGTTCTGATCGGCATGTTCGATCGCGAAGACGAGTTGCACGCGCGAGCGGCGCTCAAGGCCGCTGAAATCGGGCAATGATCTCGGGCCACTGACCCGAATGCCGGAAAGCTAACGCCGCAACTCCGAAACAATCTTCTCCGCCAGAAAATCGCACGGCGGACGATTCGAAGCCGAGCTGCGCGCGAGCACCATTTCCAGCGCGGTGATCTCGGGCAAGCCGTGCGCACGTCCAAGCAGCGTGAAGTGTGCCGGCACCGCGCATCTCGCGAGCGGAACAATCGCCAACCCCGCTTCGGCCATCGACAGCAGGCCCAGCAGACTCGGACTTTCATACGAGGTGCGGTAGGGAATCTTCGCCCGCTCCAGGCTGCGAATCGCGTTCTCCCGCGCGACGCTGCCCGGCAGGAACACGGCGATCGGCAATGGCCGCTCGCGCCATATTTCATCTGCACTCGGCGCCGCCGCCCATTCCATCGGCTCGAGCCGGATGAATTCGCCTGACAAGCCCTTGACCCGCGTTGCGCATACGAGATCGACCGAGCCGTCCTTCACCATCGGCGCGAGTGCGACGCTCGGCAAACCGACGACCTGAATCTCCACCTTCGGATAGGTCGCGGAAAACTTCTTGAGGATCGGCGGCAGCAGCGACGACGCGTAGTCGTCCGGCACGCCGATGCTCACGCGCCCGGTCACGTCCGGCCGGACCACCGCCGCCCACGCCTCGTCGCGCAATGCGAGCATGCGGCGAGCGTACGTCAGCAGCACTTCGCCGTCCTGCGTCGGGACCACGTTTCTCGGCTTGCGCACGAACAGCGGCTTGCCCAGCGCGGTCTCGAGCGTCTTGATCTGCATGCTCACCGCCGATTGCGAACGATGCACGACTTCCGCCGCCCGGCTGATGTTGCCGGTGTCGGCGACGGCGACGATCATGGTCATCACGTCCAGGTCGAGGGCTTTCAATGGGTCTGGTATCAGAAAAGTAGATAGATTCGATCAATATTACGCGATTTTCTAAAGTAACGACATGGGGCATAGTGGCCGCAAAGGAGCCAGTCCATGAACGCTCGTACCGACCTCTCAGTGCTTGCCGTACCCGAACTGTCGTTTGCGACCATTGCATCGGGCATCTGCGTGCCGTACGTCGAGTGCGGAGAAGGCGAGCCGCTCGTGTTCGTGCACGGCTCGCTGTGCGACTATCGCTACTGGAATGCCCAGACCGCCGCGCTCTCGCAGCATTTCCGCTGCATCTCCGTGAGCCTGAGCCACTACTGGCCGGCGAGCGAGGCGTGCATCCAGGGCGAGTTCGGCTGGCAGACGCACGTCGCCGAGCTGGCCGAGTTCATCGAGGCGATCGACCTCGGGGCCGTCCATCTGGTCGGCCATTCGCGTGGCGGCTGCGTGGCGTTTCATGTCGCGCGCGACTATCCGCGGCTCGTGAAGACGCTGACGCTCGCGGACCCGGGCGGTCCGCTGCAGATCGACGGCATGCCGGACGCGACGCTGCCGGCCACGACCAATGTGCTGCGTGCGCGCGTCGCTGAACTCATCGAGAGCCAGCAGATCGACGCGGGTCTGGAGCTTTTCGTCGATTCGGTGAGCGTGCCCGGATCGTGGCGCAAGAGCCCGGTTGCATTCCGCACCATGGCGATCGACAACGCAGGCACGCTGCCCAAGCAGCTCCGCGATCCGTTGCCCGCTTATTCCCGCGAAACCGCGCGCGGCGTGCAGTGCCGGACGCTGCTGATCGACGGGCAGCGCAGCCCGCGCATGTTCCGCAACAACGTCGAAAAGCTCGCGGAATGGATCGACTATGCGGAGCGTCAAACCATCGCCGGCGCGTCGCACGGCATGAATGTGTCGAACGCCGGCGCTTTCAACCGGCTCGTGCAGGCATTCGTCAGCTTCTGATTCCGGCGTTTCGGTTCAGCATTCGGCATTCAGCATTCGCGGCAGATCGCCGGGAAGGTCAGAGGTCGAAGGTGCCGCGATATTGCTCGTCGGCATCCGAACGCGTATTGATTTCGACGAGCACGCCGCCGGGTACCTCGCAGAAAAATCGCGAGCCGCGTTCATGCTTGAAGACGCCGGTTTTCATCACGACACCCGCGGCGGCCATCCGCTCGTAAAGCCCGCGAACCTCGTCGAGGGACGCCAGTTCGAAGCCGATGTGAAAGTTGTGAGGCCATTGCACCGGATGGTCGGCGGCATCGATCACGATGTCGAATCCGGGGCGTTTCAGAAACCAGCTCGTCCCTCGCGCGGCAACCGTACAGCCTAGATGGTCCTCGAAGAAGGTGGCGGTGGCACGCACATCGGATGAAGGGAAGCTCACGTGATTGAGCTTCATGGCGGTCGTGATATCGGTCATGTCGATCTCCGTTGAATCGGATCGCTCGTTGCGTTCCGTACGGAGGATATTACGAGTAAAAGCTCACATTCAATACTCGCATCACCGTGCTCGTGCCATGGGTCGCGCAGGCCCGCGCCACGGGCGTTTCCGGCTGTGCGATGCTAGCGTGTGCGTGGCTTGCCCGCGTTTCGTGCCGGTTGCTGCGACTACCTCGCTTCCAGGAGATGCTTGCGCTGTCGGGGTAGACGACCGGTTGGGATTGCTTCGTGATTGTCCGGTCGACACGACTGTTGCGTTGGTACTATCGTCTTGATCAAGCATGCACACGTCGCTTGATCGAGCGGCCCGGCTCGCACCGAGCGCGTTCGCGTCGCTTTGAGTATGCTTGTGCATGACGCTTCACGGCGCGGCCTTCAACTTGCTGACGCACCGGGAAGTCTTCGACCACCCTGACACGTAAAGGAGTCTCGAATGTCGATTGAAAAAGTCTTGTACCGTGCTCATGCGCACGTCACCGGCGGGCGCGACGGGCGTGCGACGGTTCCCGAGAGCAACCTCGATCTCAAGCTGACCACGCCGAAGGAGCTCGGCGGCGGAGGCGGCGACGGAACCAACCCCGAGCAGCTCTTCGCGGCGGGATATAGCGCGTGCTTCATCGGCGCGTTGAGGGCGGTCAGCGCGCGCGAGAAGATCACGTTGCCAAAGGACGTCGCCATTGACGGCAGCGTCGGCATCGGACAGATTCCCAATGGCTTCGGCATCGAAGTCGAACTGAAAATCTCGCTGCCGGGCATGGACCGCGCAGAGGCGCAAGCGCTGATCGACAAGGCGCATGTGGTCTGTCCTTATTCGAACGCGACGCGCAACAACATCGACGTCAAGCTGACGCTGGTCTAAACGGCACGTCAACACGCGCTTTTTTGTGCAAGCAGCGGATGCCGTGTCGCGTAGAGCGGCACGGCATCCGCTGCATTCTTTCGTCGTCCTCGATCGGGTGACAGAATTGTCACTTGCCAAGCAATCAGACCACCACCCGATCCTTGTCGTGGAACTGCTGCATCCAGTAAGGATAAGGCAGGTGCGGCTGCGAAACCTGATTCAGACGTTCGGTCTGCGCCGCGTTCAACGCGATCTGCTGAGCGTCGAGGTTAGCGGCGAGTTGCTCTGGCGTGCGCGCGCCCACAATGACAGAACAGACTTCACGGCGTGCCAGAATCCACGCCAATGCCACCTGAGCGGGCGACGCGTTCAACTCCGCAGCGATGTCGCACACTACGCGAACGATAGGATCCGCCTTTGCGGGATCGATCGGCGGAAAATTCAGCCTGGTCCGACGCCCGGTTTCGCCGCTGCTTCCCTGCGTGTACTTACCGCTCAGGTATCCTCCCGCGAGCGGACTCCACACCATAAGCGCAACATCGTTCGCCTTTGCCACGGGCGCGATCTCATGCTCGACGTCGCGGCTCGTCAGCGCATAGTGAACCTGATTGCTGACAATGCGAGCCCAGTGCGTGCGGGCGGTAATGCCCTGTGCACGCTCCAGGTCGCCCGCGCTGAAGTTGCAGACCCCGAGGTGGCGCACCTTGCCCTGCCTCACCAGGTCGTCGAGAGCACGCAGCGTTTCTTCCAGCGGAACGAGTTCATCGCGGTCGTGCAACTGAAACAGGTCGATATGATCCCGGCCGATACGCCGAAGACTCGTTTCCACCGACCGCATGATGTGCGAGCGGCCGAGCCCGACGTCGTTGTGGCCGGCTCCTGTGCGCAGCCGGACTTTGGTCGCGACCAGCATGCGCGATTCGTCGAGTCCAAGATCGGCCAGCGCCTGACCGACGACCGCTTCAGATTGCCCTTGCGAATAGGCGTCAGCGGTATCGATCAGATTGATACCGCGCTCGACGGCCATCGCGACAAGCCGCGTGGCCTGGGCACGGTCGAGGCCGGCAATTTCGCCCCAGATGCCGGTACCGGCGCCAAAGGTCATGGCGCCAAGACAAAGACGCGAAATGCGCAGCCCAGACCTGCCGAGTGTGCTGTATTCCATAGCGAATCCCTTGATATGAATCCCTCGATGAACGATGAGCGCGGAGCACCCGGCGACGCGGCATCCTGCACGCGTCACCGGATGCGCCCGCGTTAGCCCGCCTGCGAGACGAGGTCGCGCAGAACGGTTTCCAGTTCCACCTCGCCCTTGACGACGTCGGCTGGATCACCCTCGAAGGCGATCCAGCCTTCATTGAACCCGTCGAGCATGCGCATACGCGGCAATGGGTCCTTCGTACCTTGGGAGCGGAACAGCTCGCCCCATGTTTTGCGCGGCACCACCTCCGCCCGAACCGGACGACCCAGCACCCGGGCAAACGCCTCGGCCAGATCGTTCGGGCTCACACGCTGCGGCCCTTCCAATTCGACGACACGCGCGCCTCGCCACGCTTGCTGAAGCAGTTGCGCGGCAACGCGACCAACGTCCGCGGTCGCGACCATCGGCACGGCCTTGTCGAGCGGCTGCAAAAAGCTGGAGATGATCCCGTTGTCGCGGGCCGGCGCGACGTCCCATGCGGCGTTTTCCATGAACCAGCCGGGACGCAGGAATGTCACGGGCATCGGTAAATCGCGCAGCGCCTGCTCCATCAGCGTACGTTGCGTAAGCAGATTGGTCTCGGTGGCCTGCGCGCCGATCGTCGACAGGCAGACCACCTTGCCCGGTGCCGCCGACTGAAGCGCTTCGCGCACGGCGTCAATGACAGCACGTGCCTCGGGAAAGCCCGGCAACGGATCGAACTCGGACGGCGGCAGAATGAACACGCCTTGCGTGCCCTCGAAAGCGGCGGCAAGGGACGCCGCGTCGTCCATCTCGGCTGTCACCACTTCACACCCGCGCTCAGCCCACGAACGTGCCCGGGCGGCATCGCGTACCACCGCGCGTACCGGCTGGCCCGCGGCGAGCAACGTGCGCGCCACCGCGCCGCCGACCTTTCCTGTTATCCCTGTGATTGCATACATTGCAGCTTCTCCTTGCATAGATAGATGTGTGCCGCTCCGTGAGCGGGGCTCACGCGCGTTGCAAACCGTGATACAGCCCCTGCTCGAACTGACCGTACAGATCCACCACACGAGGGTCGTAGAACGGCAGAATCTGCGTGAACAGCGTGCCGGCTACCTTCCTGACCGGATCGACCCAGAAATAGCTGTTCAGCAGGCCCGCCCAGCTGATGCTGCCCGCGCTGCGGCCATGCGGACCCGGCTGTGTGTTGATGTCGAAGGAGAGCCCCCACTTGTGAGGCGTCCCGGGAAACTGATCGAAGCTGTTAGACCACGCCGGCTGCGCCGTTTTCATTTCGGTTACCTGAAGATCTCCGATCTGATTCTGGAACATCGTCGCCACGGTGTCGGCACGCAGGATTCGCTCGCCGCGGTACGTCCCACCGTTCATCAGCATCTGGAGAAGCGCCATGTAATCGCGCGGCGTGCTGAATGCACCGCCGCCGCCCATGAAGAACTCGGGCCGCTGGTTGATCTCGAACGGCGCGGGCTTGAGCGATCCGTCGGGTTGCCGGTTGTGCATTGTCGCGACGCGCTGCTTCTGTGCGCCGCTGATCAGAAATCCCGAATTGCTCATGCCGAGCGGCGCGAAAATGTGCTCCCGGAAGTAGACCTCCAGCGACTGGTCCGTCACTGCCTCGACCAGCTTGCCCACCCAATCCATGCCGATGCCGTATTGCCAGCGCTCGCCGGGTTCGAACTCCAGCGGTGCCTTGAACGCGCCGTTCATCGAGTAGCCGATATCCGGCATGCCGGTCACCTTTTCGTACCGGCTGATGTTTTCGCTCCAGATGCTGTACGTGAAGCCAGACGTGTGAGTCAGCAGATGACGCACGGTTATCGCGTTTCGTGCAGGACGCAGTTTCGGCTGTCCGGATGCATCGAAGCCGTCCAGCACCTGCGGCGACTTCAGTTCCGGAAGGATCTCGCCTGCGGGCTGGTCGAGCCGAAGCCGGCCCTGCTCGATGAGTTGCATGCAGGCCGTGGCGGTGATCGCCTTGGTCATCGATAGCAGCCAGAACACCGTGTCGGGCGTCATTGCCGTACCGGCCTGGGGATTGGCATGGCCTGATGCGCCTTCGTAGACGAGGCCGCGCTGCGTGGCGCCCATCGCCACCACACCGGCTACGGTGCCATTGTCGACAGCCTCCCGCAAGGAAAGGTCGATCGAGGCAAAGGCAGGGTTGCGCACCAGAATGCGATTACGCGCCTGACGCACCTGCGCGGCCTCGGTTTCGATGCTGGTCAATCCGCCCACTGCGGCGACGGCCAGCAGGCCGGATGCTCGCTTCAACAGATCGCGGCGGGTGAGTTGAACGGTCATCTCCTACTCCCTGGAAATTGGAATGAACAATGATGGGTGTGATGTGCCGATCAGCGATGTGCGTAAAGCGAGTCGAACGGTGCATTCGCGGGGGCCGCCGCTGCGGTGACGCGGTTGCCCGAAGCGGACGAGCCGCTGCGCACACCGCCCACACTGCTGCCGATGATCGACTCGGCGCCCTTCTGCGAGGCCACAGCCGCTTCGGCTGCCTGAATGTCGGCGGGGTAATGCGGATCATTGGCGCGGCCGGGCCGGTAGCCCACGCTTTCCAGTTGCGCAAGCTCTGCGCGCACCTGCGCACGAGTGACAATCGAGCTGGATTCCTGCGCGTATCCAGCCACAGGGAAGGCGATGGCGGCCGCGATGGCAAGCGTGAGATGACGGGTATTCATGGCAATGCTCCTTTGAATCGCTGAGGTTGAAACGACCTGTTGGGATGCATTGTGGGCAAACGCGATGAGAAACTAAATGACACGAATGACACTTGTGAAGTGACTGCTGGTTACTAATGAGTCATAGTGCGGTTTTTGACGCACGGTGCAGGGCCGGCCGATAACGGCTTGGCATTCGACTGAACGTCTTCCGACCATTAAATGACCAGGATGCAGCGCCCATGAGATCGTCCAGCGAGAATCTCTCCAGCGGTATCAGCGTATTTGCCGCCGTCGTCGATGCGGGAACGTTCGCAGCCGCGTCCGAATTGATGGGTATGTCGCCTCCCGGGGTTAGCCGGGCAATCGCTCGACTCGAAAGGCGGTTGAAAACACGGCTCTTCAATCGGACGACCCGCGCCGTGTCCCTGACTGAAGCGGGCCGGCGGTTCTACGAGCAGGTCATGCCGCACTTGAGGGGCATGGAGGAAGCCGCCGCGGCCGCGGCGGGAGGCGCCGCGACCGTGCGCGGGAAGCTGCGAATCAATCTTGACCCGGTCTTTTCGCGGATCATTCTGGGTCCGAAGCTCGACGAATTCATGGATGCGCATCCTGAACTCGAACTCGAGTTCATTGCGAGAGATCAACTCGGCGACCTCGTCATGGACGGCTTCGATCTGGCCTTGCGCTTCGGCGAACCTCGCTCATCCAGTCTGATCGCGCGAAAGCTCCTCGACACCGCGGTTGTCACCGTCGCATCTCCCTCGTACCTCGCTCGCCGGGGGCGGCCGGTGGAGCCTCAAGAGCTGAGTCGCGGGGAGCACAGGTGTTTGGAATTCCGGAACCCGGATACCGGAAAGCCGTATCCGTGGGAGTTTCATCGCAAGCGCAAAAAGCTCGTTGTCGAAACGAATGGTCGGCTTACGGTGAATGATCCGAGCGCACTCCTCAACGCGTGTCTGGCTGGCGCCGGCGTCGCGCAGATGCTGCTGCTTGGAGCCGAGCCCCTGATCCGGGAGGGCCGGCTCGTCATCCTGTTTCCAGACTGGCCGGATGAGCGCTTCCCGCTCTATGCGTACCATCCGTCGCGGCACCACATGCCGGCCAAGGCAAGGGTATTTCTTGACTTTATCGTCGCTTTGACGAGTACGAGTTAGCAAGTCGAAATAGTCCCATTCGTTCAGATTTTTTCAGCCGACGCTCGACGTTAGCGGTCAAAGCGAATACCTTTTACCTCACGCTTAAGAACACTTAAGGAATCTGGAAGGACGTTCAGTCCGCGCTAGCCTATGATCGCTCGATCCAGGCGAGAACAAGGAGGCGCGTGTGAAATTAAGGGCAACGACCGCGGATTTTGGACTGCTGTATTTACGAGTGACCGCGAGCCTGCTCGTCCTCGTAGTTCACGGCTTGCCGAAAGCCATGCACTACGCGAGCCAGGCAGCGGCGATCGAAGATCCGTTTCACCTGGGTCGAACCGTGTCGATTACATTCGCGATCTTCGCGGAAGTCATCTGTCCGCCGCTGATGATCCTCGGGATCGCGACGCGACTCGCTGCGTTGCCGATCCTCATCGTCACGGTGGTCGCGCTGGCCTTCGTCCATCGCGACTGGTCGCTGGCGGAAGGACAGTTCGCGTGGATGCTGCTCATTCTGTTCGGCACGATCGCGCTTGCCGGGCCGGGCCAGATCCGTTTTGGCGGCCGAGCGGAGCAGCGCGACGGAACAGCCCGGCAGTAAGCATCGCGTTTTCCACTTGTGCCGTTTTCCTCGCGCATCGCCGCTTCACGGCCCCAACAATTTTTTCAGCCGTGCCTCTTCGAAATCGAGTTCCGATTCGATCCGGTGCAAGGTCTTGTCCTTGATCCGGTTCTCGTCGTGCAACTGAAGCAGCGCCGCGCGGCCCGCCTGGACCGCTCGCAGCCCGAGGTTCAGGCGCGTCAGCCGCAAGTGCACGAGCGTTTCGCCGCCCGTGTGCGCACGCACGTTGCTGTCGATACGGTAGCTGTATTCGTCGATCAGCCGCAGCACCACGTCTTCGTTGCCTTTGCATTGCGCGAGGTCGATCTGCTTCAGCGCGTCCAGCGACGCCTGAAACGTGAGGGATCGGGCCTGATATTGCGTGAGATATTTCGATTCGGCGGACGCGCGAGCATCGTTGAAACCGACCAGGCGCGCGAGCGGCGCCAGCGTCAGACCTTGCACGAGGACCGTCACGAAGATCACCGCGAATGTCGAGAAAATTAGCAGATCGCGGTCGGCCAGCGACTCGGGCAGCGCCAGTGCAGCGGCGAGACTCACAACGCCGCGCATTCCGGCCCAACCGAGGATAGTCGCCTGCTTGAGGTCCGTTCTGGGCTGGGTGTCACGCGCGCGCGAGAGGAGATATTCGGGCAACGCGATCGCCGCCATCACCCAGACGAACCGCGCGACGATCACAACCGCGACCGTGACGCCGGCCACCACCCACACACGCTCGGGCAGCCACCACGAGAACGTTCGTCCCGCATCGAGCTTTGCCAGCGTACCGGGCAGCGACACGCCGATCAGGATGAACACGAGCGCTTCCAGCACGAAGACGACGACGTCCCACGTGCCCGTGGTTTTCAGCCGCGTGGTCGCGTCGAGTGTCATGTGCTGGCACAGTCCAACGATCAGGCCGCACACCACCACCGACAGCACACCAGAGCCATGCAGGCGTTCACCGAGCAGATACGCGGCCCACGCAGCGAGGAAGGTCAGCACGACGGCCAGATGCGTGTCTTCGAGCCAGCCGAGCAGCTTGATCGTTGCCCAGCCGATGAGCGCGCCCGTTGCGATGCCGACGAGCGAAAGCGTCGAAAAGGTGAGGACGGCGCCGCTCGCGCTGAAGGTGCCCGCCGCCAGCGCAACCAGCGCGAAGCGATAGATCACGAGCCCTGACGCGTCGTTGACGAGGCTTTCGCCCTCGAGCACGGTGACCAGCCGCTCCGGCAACGGCAACTCGCCGAGCAGGGCTTTGGCCGCCACCGCATCGGGCGGCGACACGATCGCGCCGAGGGCGACGCACGCGGCCCACGGCAACTGTGGATCGACCCAATGGACGGCGCACCCGACGCACGCAGTCGTGAAAATCACCGACCCGAGCGCCAGCGACGCGATTGGTGCCGTCTCGCGGCGAAACTCTCGCCAGGCGGTATAGAACGCACTGGACATCAGCAGCGGCGGAATCAGCACGACCATGATGACGTCGGGGTCGAACGCAACGACGGGCGCATCGGTTGCGAAGCCGATCGCCGCACCGCCGACCAGCAACACGGCAGCCGAAGGCAGATTGAAACGGCTGGCAATGAACGATAGCACGCACGCGCCGAGCAGTACGAGAAGCAGGCCTTCGAAGAATACGATGTGGTTCATCAGTGGGCGCTCAAGGGTGCGGTGGCGGCCGGCTGTTGCCGAAACCGTTATGCTTGCATATCGTAATGTACAAACATTTTCAGCCGCCCATGAAGCCCGCCTTTGCAAGCCGGCTAGACTTCGGCGTTATTCCCTCAGCGCCGCGATCATAATCGTCCATGCAGGAAAGTCGGAACCGCCTAGCGCACCGGCCGTCACGGCTCGTAGTTGGATTCGGCCGCGCATTCTCCGCGCAAAACCTCGACGAAGGCCTGCTGCACCGCCGTGCCCAGCCAGTCGGTGCGCACGGTATAGCCGACCGCCCGGCTTGCCTCGGGCGTCTCCAGTTCCAGCGCCACCAGCTCGCGTCCCGGATAGGCGTCGCGGATCTGCGCACGGGATAGCAGTGTGATGCAATCGCTCTCCATCAGCATCGCGAGCATCATTGCGAGCGAACTGGTCTCGAGCACCAGAGGCGGCTTGACGGGCAACTGCCCGAAAATCGAATCGATCACCGCGCGTCGCGGCACGTTGCGCTGAGGCATGACCCAGTCGTAGTCGGCGAGATCGAGGAGCCCGACGGTTTTCCGTTTGGCCAGTCGATGCCCCTTGCGCACAGCCACGACGTAAGGATCGGCAAACAGTTCGGTCTCCTGCACGGAGCCCGTGAGGCGAGGCTCGCGCAAACCACCGACAATGATGTCGATCATGCCGCTGCGCAATTCGTGCAGCAAAAGCGCATGGGAACCCTCTTCGACCGTGACGCGCGCGGCGGGATAGCGCTCGCGCAGCCGTTGAATGGCGCGCGCGACGAGCCGCGACGGCAGCAACGGCAAGACGCCGATCGCCACCTTCCCGGTGAGCTGCCCGCGGGCGTATGCCAGATCCTCCCCTGCCTGCGCGATCTCGTAGAGCGCGAGACTCAGACAGCGCGCGAATTCGATCCCCGCGGCGTTCGCCGACACGCTGTGCACGCGCCGCCGGTAAAGCGACACGCCGACGTTCTGCTCGATTTGCCGCGCGGCCCGATGCACCGCCGGCTGTGAAATGCCCAACGACAACGCGGCCTCCGCCGCGGACCCCGCGTTGGCGATGGCGATATGACAGCGCACCTGCGCGTCGGTCAGACGGCGGCAAATCTTGGCCGCGTTTGCCGCCGATTGGCCGCTCAGGCTCGTCACGGCACGCTCCATCTGATCGAGCATGCGGCGCACGCGCCGCTGCAGGATCGCGCCCTCTCCCGTCAATTCGCTGCCGCCGAAACCGCGCTCGAACAGTTGGCCGCCAAAGCTCGCTTCCAGCTTGCTAATGGCGACGCTCACCGCCGGCTGCGTGCGCCCCGCGCGGACCGCCGCCTGCCCGATTCCGCCGGCTTCGCACACCGCGTCGAACAGGAAGAGACGCCTCAATCGCGCCAGATCGTCGTCCGCCGATGCATGTTCGACAGCCTTCATCGCCCCTCCAAACCGGCTATGTGAAAACCCTTAGCTTAACGTAAATTTATGGGCTGGGCCTCACTTCGTATTGAGGGCTCCGGCCACATCGCGCTTACAGTAACGCTCATTCCATTAGAAAGTTTTCAGTCAGGAGCGCCTTCATGTCCGTCGTCATCGACACGCACACTCACGCAATTTCCCCAGATAAACAACGTTATCCACTCGCGCCGGTCGGCGGCCATCAATCGGAGTGGTCGGCGAAACGTCCGGTCAGTTTCGAAGGTCTGCTCGCCTCGATGGACGAAGCCGGCATCGACCGCGCGGTGGTGGTGCAAGCTTCGACGGTATACGGCAACGACAATAGTTATGTGGTCGAAGCGGTGCGCAGCCATGCGGATCGTTTCGCGGGCGTATTTTCGATCGACGTGCTGGCAAGCGACGCCGTCACGCAAATGCAGCGCTGGCTCGACGCGGGCCTCTCGGGCCTGCGCCTTTTCACCACCGGCAGCACGATGCCCGGCCAGGCAGGCTGGCTCGACGACGAGCGCTCGTTCCCGGTATGGGACTACGCGCAGCGCCACAACGTGTCGATCTGCCTGCAGATGACCGCGCAAGGCATTCCCGCGCTCGTGAACATGCTCTCGCGCTTTCCGGACATCCGCGTCCTGCTCGATCACCTCGCACGTCCCGAACTCGCTGGCGGCCCGCCGTACGAAGCAGCGGCACCGCTCTTCAGCCTCGCGTCGCATCAGGGGGTGTTCCTGAAGCTCACGAATCGCACGATCGTCGAAGCCTCGCGTGGCGCGTCGACGCCCGCCGCATTCTTCCCGCGCGTGCTCGACGCATTCGGCGCTAATCGCATTGCGTGGGGCTCGAACTTTCCCGCTGCCGAAGGCGCGCTGCCGCAACTGCTCGCCGAGGCCCGCGAGAGCCTGTCGATGCTGCCCGCCGACGCGCGCGAAGCGATTTTCGGCGGCACCGCGCGTGCGGTTTATCCGGCACTCGCCGCTTGATATCTTCACCTCGAACGAAACAGGAAAACCCGATTGTGAGCACCTCCACACAACCGCTGCGCCTGAAGACCGCGCTGAAAACCTATCCGCACACGCGGGCGCTGAAAGCCGGCGAGCTGACTGACCCGGCCGTCGAGTTGCTGTTCGAGGACGTCGAGCCGATTCATCGTGCGTTCGCGCCGATGGCGCGCCGTCAGGCGTACGACGTCAGCGAACTGGCGATCGTCACGTATCTGCAGGCGAAGGCCTATGGCAAGCCGGTGGTGCTCGTGCCCACTGTCGTGGCCGCGCGCTTTCAGCAAGGCTGCATTATTTATAATGCGGAGCGGGGCAAACTCGATGTCGGCAGTCTCGCAGGCAAGAAGGTGGGCGTGCGCGCCTACTCGCAGACCACCGGCATGTGGGTACGCGCCATTCTCGGGCAAACCTATGGCGTGCCGCTCGAACAGATCGAATGGGTGACAATCGAAGGCGCGCATCTGGAAGAGTATGCCGACCCCGTTTTCGCGCAGCGCGCCGCCCCCGGCAAGCAACTGCTGCCGATGCTTCGCGCGGGCGAGATCGATGCCGCCATTCTCGGCAACGATCTGCCGGACGAGCCTGAATTCAAACCGCTGATCGGCAATGCGGCCGCCGCCGACCGCGAGTGGTACACGCTTCATCGTTACGTGCCGATCAATCACGTCGTGGTGGTGACGCAAGCGCTGGCCGATTCGAATCCGCAAGCCGTGCGTGCCGTGTACGACCTGCTGAGCCGCGGCAAGGCATTGGCCGCCGCAGAGAACGCCGCGGAAAACGCCAACAAGCCGGACAAACTGCTATTCGGCTACGACGCACTGCGCGGGCCGCTTGAAGAAACCCTTGCGTTCTGCGAGCAGCAACAGCTGTTGCCACGCAAGCTGACCGTCGACGAGATCTTCGCCGACAGCCTCGACATTCTGGGCGACGCCGCACGCTGACACAGCATTCGTCCGTTTCACGATTTTTGAGCGAACCCAAGTTCGCCGCAGTTTGTTAAGGAGACACCATGAGCTTGCCCGGCAAGTCCACCGCCGCGAAACCCAGGGAACGTCAGCCGTTCTATCTCGACCTGTCGTTCCAGGTGTTGGCTGGCATGGCGCTAGGTATCGCCACGGGTTACTTCTTTCCGAAGTTCGGCATCGATCTGCAACCCGTGGGCGACGCCTTTATCCGCGTCATCCAGATGCTGATCGGTCCGATCATTTTTTGCACCGTATGCAGCGGCATCGCGGGCGTCAACGACTTCAAGAAAGTTGGCCGCGTGGCGATCAAGGCGCTCTTCTACTTTGAAGTGGTGACCTCGCTCGCCCTGGTGCTGGGCCTCGTGGTCATCAATGTGCTCAAGCCCGGTGTCGGCATGAACGTGGACATGCATAGCGTGCACTCCGCCGCCGTCGATACGTACGTCGCCAACGCGCATCACGTCGTCACGACGAGCGAATTCCTGCTGAACGTGATTCCGCACACGGCGATCAGCGCGTTCGCCGGCGGCGACGTGCTGCAGGTGCTGTTCTTCTCGGTACTGTTCGCATTCGGCCTCGCCGCAATCGGCGAGCGTGCGCAGCCGGCGTTGAATCTGATCGACTCGGTGTCGGGCTCGCTCTTCTGGATCATCGGCTTGACGATGAAAATCGCGCCGCTCGCCGCGTTCGGCGCGATCGCCTTCACGGTCAGCAAGTTCGGTTTCGGCACGCTGATCTCGCTCGGCAAACTCGTGCTCGAGTTCTATCTGACCTGCGCGCTGTTCTTCTTGCTGATTCTCTGGCCGATCGCGAAAGTCAACGGCTTCAGCCTGCTGCGTTTGATGCGCTATATCGGCGCGGAGTTGCTGCTGGTGATCGGTACGAGTTCGTCGGAGACGGTCTTCCCGCAATTGATCGACAAGCTCGAACGGCTCGGCTGCGAAAAATCGGTGGTCGGTCTGGTGCTGCCGACGGCGTACTCGTTCAATCACGACGGCACGTGCCTGTATTTCGCCGCAGCCGCCGTGTTCCTCGCCCAAGCCACCAACACGCCGATGAACTGGCACGATCAACTGGTACTGCTCGCCGTCTTGCTGCTCACGTCGAAGGGCGCGGCAGGCGTATCCGGTGCGGCGATTGCCGTGCTGGCGGCGACCCTCGCCGCATCGAACACGATTCCGGTCGAATCGATCGCCCTGATTCTCGGCATTCACAAGGCCATGTCCAGCGGATTCGTGTTCACCAACATCGTCGGCAATAGCGTGGCGACCATCGTGGTGGCGAACTGGGAGAAGGCGCTCGACCGCGGCGCGCTGCGCCGTGAACTGAAAACCGGCTTCAAGCCGGCTCCGCCTTCGCCGGGGCGCCTCAATCGGACGAGCAGCGGCCACGCAGGCAATTAGCCACGAATGTCCGCAAGGCCGGCGGCACCGATGAGTGAGCTCCGCCGGTCCGATGAAATCGAAAACCGGATCTGAAAGCATAACTTTTATTTAGTCATACGAATCGTATGGCGTGGCCCTGCCATTGCCAACGGTTCCACACAACGACATTAGATCGGAGACGTACTATGAAAACAAAGGTTTGGAGAACCATTGGGGCTGGACTGTCGGCAGCGGCCGGCACGCTGGGCGCCATGTCCGCACACGCGCAATCGAGCGTCCAGCTATACGGCACGGTAGACGGTGGCGTGCGTTACCAGACGAATGCGGCAAAAGGCGGCGGCACGGTGGTGACCATGAATTCGAACGGCTACTACAGTTCGAACAAACTCGGCTTCCTGGGAAAGGAAGACCTGGGTGACGGCTGGAACGCGCACTTCCAGTTGGAGAGCGGCTTCAACCTCGGCAACGGGCAGTTCGACAATACCACCGGCGTCGAATTCAACCGGCAGGCATTCGTCGGCATTGGCAATTCGAAGTACGGGTCGATCGACCTCGGCCGCCAGTACACGATTTCGCACGACATCATCAGTATCTACGATCCGTTCGGTTTTCACTTCACGCCGATTCTGCCGTTGACCACGGCCTCGGACGGCACGCGCAACAACAACGCCGTCAAGTACAAGAATGTCTTCGGGCCATTGCTGTTCGAAGTAGACAACTCGTTCGGCGGTGTGCCGGGAAATTTCAGCAGTGGAGCGACGCGTTCAGTCGGCATGAGCTATAGCGCCGGTCCGGCGAGCCTCGGCGGCGTGTACGGGCATCGCAACATACTGACCGGGACGACCTACATCGGCGACAGCTATTACATGGCCGGTGCCGCCTACAAAATCGGCCCGGTGCGGGTGTCGGGCGGCTTCATGTCCGAAGACCTGCAGAATCCGGCCGCACCGCACCAGGTGACCAACAACGCCTTCGGCGGCATTTCATGGACCATCAGCCCGGACATGATTTTCGACGGCGGCTACTACCAGACCACCGTGTCGAACGACAAGGCCAGCCGCCGCGGCCTGTCGATCGTTTCGCTCGCCTATCTGCTGTCCAAGCGCACCACGCTCTACGGCGAAGTCGATTACACCTCGTACAAGCACGCGGTGGTCAGCACGCTGAACCCAGCCGGCGCGTCGAGTCAGACGGCCGTCACCGTCGGCATCGACGTGCTGTTCTAGTACGTCGAACTCACATCCCGATGCGCGTGATCGATGCACGCGCCGAATTTCCCAGGAGCCAACCATGATCATCGACATCCACGGGCACTACACGACCGCGCCCAAAGCGCTGGAGACATGGCGCAACCGCCAGATCGCGGCGGTCGGCCAGCCGGCGAGCCGCCCCAAGCCGTCCGAACTGAACATCAGCGACGACGAACTGCGCGACTCGATCGAGACCAACCAGTTGCGACTGATGCGCGAACGCGGGCTCGATCTCACCGTGTTCAGTCCACGTGCGAGCTTCATGGCGCACCACATCGGCGACTTCGAGGTGTCGAGCACCTGGGCGGCGATCTGCAATGAGTTGTGCTACCGCGTGAGCCAGTTGTTTCCGCAGCATTTCATTCCCGCGGCGATGCTGCCGCAGAGTCCGGGCGTCGATACGGCGAGCTGCATTCCCGAACTGGTGAAATGCGTCGAAGAGTACGGCAACGTCGCGATCAATCTGAATCCTGATCCGTCCGGCGGCCACTGGACGAGCCCGCCGCTCTCCGACCGCTACTGGTATCCGATCTACGAGAAGATGGTCGAGTACGACATTCCGGCAATGATTCATGTGAGCACGAGCTGCAACGCGTGTTTCCATACGACCGGCGCGCACTACCTGAACGCGGATACGACTGCCTTCATGCAGTGCCTGACGTCGGACCTGTTTCACGATTTCCCCACGCTGCGCTTCGTGATTCCGCATGGCGGCGGCGCGGTGCCGTATCACTGGGGGCGTTTCCGCGGTCTCGCGCAGGAGATGAAAAAGCCGCCACTGGAAGAGCACCTCCTCGACAACATCTTCTTCGACACCTGCGTGTATCACCAGCCCGGCATCAATCTGCTGACCGAAGTGATTCCCGTCGACAACATTCTGTTCGCGAGCGAGATGATCGGCGCGGTGCGCGGTATCGATCCGTACACGCAGCACTATTTCGACGATACGAAACGCTACATCGACGCCGCCGACATGCACCCCGAACAGCGCTTCAAGATTTACGAAGGTAATGCACGCCGCGTCTATCCGCGTCTGGATGCCGCCCTCACCGCGCAAGGACGTTGATCATGTACGAACTCGGAGTCGTTTATCGCAACATCACGCGCGCGGACAGCGGCGTCGCGGACGCACTCGGCGTGCTCGGCAGCGCTACCGTGCATGAAGCAATGGGCCGCACCGGTCTGCTCAAGCCGTATATGCGGCCGATCTATGCCGGTGCGAACGCATCGGGCACGGCCGTCACCGTGCTATTGCATCCCGGCGACAACTGGATGCTGCACGTGGCCGCCGAACAGATTCAACCCGGCGACCTGGTGGTTGCCGCCATCACCGCCGATTGCACGGATGGCTATTTCGGCGATCTGCTCGCCACCAGCTTCAAGGCGCGCGGCGCGCGCGGACTGGTCATCGATGCGGGCGTACGCGACGTCAGCGTGCTCGCCGAAATGAACTTCCCCGTGTGGAGCAAGGCGATCTCGTCGAAAGGCACGATCAAGGCGACCTTAGGCTCGGTCAACGTGCCGGTGGTATGCGCGGGCGCGCTCGTCACGCCGGGCGACGTCATCGTCGCGGATCAGGATGGCGTGGTCGTCGTACCGCAAGCAATGGCGGCGCAAACGATCGAGAACGCGAGCGCACGCGAGGCGAACGAAGCGCAGAAGCGCGCGAAACTCGCCTCGGGCGTGTTGGGGCTCGATATGTACCAGATGCGTGAGCCGCTCGCGAAGCTGGGGCTGCGTTATATCGACTGACAGGCGTCGGTGTTGGACGCAGCGTGGGTGGCGCCACGTGCGCTGCGCCGCCGGTCTTTTGGAACGATTGGCCAGTTCTCCGGCGACACCTTCAGTGCGATATCAATCTCAGTACTACAGTCGTCTTATATCCATCCGCCATAGGACGACACAGATATTGAGATTCGTCGCACGAAGAATCAAGCCCTCAGCGGCGAACGCGCCACCTTATATGAGATCGCCGTGGGCCTTTCGTTGAGATTTTGGGTCTATCGACGCGTTGACGATGAGATTTTGGGTGATCTACCGGACTTAGCGCCACTGCTATGGTTTTAAACCATATCTTTAGCCGGGTAGATAGACACGGCGCTCGCCACACCGTTACTGCTGGCGGGATCGATCAGTCGAAGCGTCGAGATGCCGTAACTAAAATCGAAACGCGGCTGCAATGCCATATCCCGCAAAGCGTGGAGAACGAGTCGCGCCAAGCCCGATGAGGTTGCACGAACAAGCTCTGAACGGCCATTGGAATCGTAAGGTGTCGAAGCAGCGCCAGACAACCGCCATAGGAGAGCGTTAACGCTTTCCCGCGTGAACGCGTGCTGCCGCTTGCCGGTTACGCCTCGTTTCAGGCAAATTTTCCAGATAGCATGCAACTCCCCGTCGGAGGCGAGCCCGAGCACTTCTTTTGTTTCACACCACGACATTTCCCCATCCAAGGGTAATGCTGGTGGTCCCGTCGACGGTCGCACTTGGACCGCGGAAAGCGCTCTCTTCGCGACCTCGCACACATGGCCCTTTATTGAAAGGAAATCTGCCAACATGATCCGTGGATGCTCACGCCCCGATCCACGATGAACCAGATCGATCAGAAGTTGAACCGCCCGATCATCGTTGCGGTATAGAGCAAAGGCCGCGTCACTCCATTCAGCATCCTCGAGTTGACGAGTAATATCCGCCTCCTCTAGATAACCGAAGAGAGTCGCTATATTCATGAATTTTTTGTCATGCCCCAAACGCAGAGCGCGCACTATTTCGGAACAGCCACGTACACGTGGCATTTCCTGACGCTTGCTGCGTTGCGATCAACGTAGTCTGTCTCGATTCGGATACCGTGTGTGATTCGAATGCCTGGGGATATTGGTGCCGAAACCAATCCTTCACCTGATCAGGGTTGAGCGCAAAGAATCGGACCTTCAGCCGCAGCTGGGCGAAGCGCTTTATGGCAGTACGGGTAGCTCTAGCGCTTTTTCCACAGCCCTAATCAATGCGGGGCCGTCCAACGGCTTTTTCAGGTAGCCTGCCGCACCTCTCGCGAAAGCCTTCTTGCGGACGGCCGGATCGTCGTGCCCGGTCATGAGGATGATGGGCACGCCAGTCGGAGCCAGGCGGCGCTGCAATTCCAGCCCGTCGATCCCTGGCATCTGGAAGTCCACGATCACGCAGGCGAGGTGGCACGAAGGTCCCGACGACGGCGTGCTCAGAAATGCCTCGCCACTGGGAAAAGTCTCCGCCTCTAGCCCGAAAGAGTGCAGCAAACGCTTGAGGGCGCGGCGAACTGATTCGTCATCGTCGACCACCGCTACGATTCGATTGAAGTTGACCATTTAACGTCGCGATAGCCGTTTGTAGCTGAAGCATGACTGGGGATCAGTCGATGCACTCTAGGGCTTTGATGCACCGCCAGCACACCCGGTAGCGCAACTCAATCGACTATATTCCAAAGGTCTGACAGACGCCTTACGGGCCACGGGTAGACTGTTGTGCGAGTTAAACCCGTCTGCGAATGACGCTTCGTCCGATAAGTTTGTTTATACGTTTTGCGAGGACGCAATGACATCAGACTTCGAGGCAACAGTCGTCCCAGGCGGAGAATCGGCCGGGCAATTCGACGCCGCGTGCGACTACGTGCGTAACATGGCGCAAGCGCGCTGCGCAGCCGTGATCGTTATCGACGGCGAGTTGGGATCGAGCTATCCCGTGATGAGCCCGCTTGAAGCGCAGGTACTCTTGCCAGACACATTGCAGAAGATGGCAGATACCTTACGCGGCCAGGTCGCGAAAAATTTGCAGTAACTAGCGGGTCTCCCCGCCTCGCGAGCAGTTCAAGCGGCCAATCGCGATGGGCCGGCAGTGCTAACGTAGCGGCCTTTCGGGTTAGGCCAGCGACGGTCGCCTCATGGCCAGTCTCAGTCTGACGCGGTCGGCTCAGATCGACCCACAAGGGACGATCGCGGTTAGCGGAAGCGGACACTGGCGAGCAGCGTCGACGACGCCCGATGCTCCTATCCGAATTCCTACCCCAAGCCCATCCGCGACGGTACGGTTTGAGTGCTTGCCGGCCTTCGGGCGATCACACGATATCAAGCTCGGGGGCATCCCGCGTCTGACCTAATGGCTCCGTGACCACCCGGTTCCTCCCCGCGCGCTTCGCCGCATAGAGCAGGTGATCGGCGCGCGCCAGCAACGCCCCGACCGCCTCGCCAGGCCGATACCGGGCAATGCCGGCACTCGTCGTAACGCACAGCGTAGCCTCGATTTCATTGAAGCGTGAAGACTCCAGCACGGTGCGCAAGCGCTCGGCGATCTGATACGCGAATTTGTCGTCAGCGCCCGGCAGCAGAAGCACGAACTCCTCGCCGCCAATGCGCGCCACCACGTCTTTCTCGCGCACCGCAGCGCGCAGGATTGCGGCGAACTGGCGCAGCACCGCGTCGCCGGCCGCATGCCCATAACGGTCGTTGATGGATTTGAAGTTGTCGATGTCGAAAACGATCAGCGCGAGCGGATAGCTTCGCTTGTCCGCCACGCGGCGGCCCGCCATGCGTTCAAACGCGCGCCGGTTCAACGTTTCGGTGAGCGAGTCGAGATCGCGTTCGAGAGTCAGCCGGTCGATCACGTCCGACATCGCGGCGGCCAGCAGCACGAGCCCCAACACAGCGCCCATCAGGGCGAGCGACAACTGCAGCAAGACCCAGAAAATGGTTCTCGCGAACGGCGCAGCGCTATGCGGCAAGGGTTGGATCGTAGTGAGCGGCGTCCTGATGAAAAAACTGGCGCCGAAGATCAGCAGCACCCAGAGAAGAACGTGGTTGACGGTGCGGCCATTGCAGCGTTTCCTGAAACGGACCGCGGTAAACACCATCAACAGCCCGGCGCTGAGATTCAGAATGTAGACGCGCACGAGCAGGTTTGACGTCACGAAGGAGAAGTAATACAT
Source organism: Paraburkholderia sp. BL9I2N2 (assembly GCF_004339745.1). Classification (GTDB taxonomy): domain Bacteria; phylum Pseudomonadota; class Gammaproteobacteria; order Burkholderiales; family Burkholderiaceae; genus Paraburkholderia. The sequence goes on from NZ_SMGP01000002.1 coordinate 1,135,862, forward strand.
GCCGCCCAGCACCAGCGCGAACATCGACGCATGCGTCGCTAGCCGCAAGTGAAGCCCTGCCCTGCGCAAAACACCTTCCGCCAACAGTTGAATGCTTAACACATAAAACGTTGCCGATATAAGCGCGTTCAATCGCCATTCATCCGGTAGGTGACAGATCTGCACTGCCGAGCCGAGTGCGAAAGCAACAAATGAAGCGGAGAGAAAGCGCAGATAGCGCAGTCGTCTATCGTAGAGCCATGCACAGGCAAAACCGAGCGAAAAGACGGCCGTGATACCTGGGATGATCAATTGAACGAGTTGATTGGGCGTTATCTGAGCGGGCATGTGGCTCGTTCTCCGCTGCCGGCCACGAAATCGCCGGGCCTATGGGTTGGCGGTTCTCAGGGCGTGCATCGTCAGCCGCCATTGACGACTCTCCCAAAAATGGACGTGGCACCCGATATGGTCAGAGGATTGTACGCCTGGTGAGTGGGAGCCCTCGGGCAAGGTGATAGTGTCGCATCCGGTCTCGAGATCGGAATTTGATGCGCGCAGGATTGTCAGCGATTCTTCTGACGTCGGCTAAGGTCCCTTATTGGCCCGACCTCTGCCTCAAGCGATCCTCATGTGCAGCACGAGCCCGGCGGTCGGCACCGCGCGACCCCAAAAGCGGACAGTCTGGCGAGACCCGCTACAAACTTTTCAGAAGATTGTCGATTTTCGATCGTCAGCTTCGTCGTCAGGTTATTCACACCCAAAGGATCTCCCATGAAATACCTCGGCTTGGCCTACTTCACCCCCGATAAATTCGCCGCGATGGCGCCAGACGACGTCAAGAAATTGGTGAGCCAATGCCCCGCATTGGACGACAAGATGCGGGCTACCGGCAAGGTACTGATTTCCGCATCGCTTGGCGATCTGGACAACTGGAGGACGCTCCGCCCGCACAGTGGCAAGACGCACGTCACCGATGGGCCCTATACGGAGGCGAAGGAAGTCGTGGGCGGCCTGTTCATCATCGAGGCGGAGACCCATGACGAGGCGATGCGCATCGCCTCCATGCACCCGGCGGCCACGCTGGGCGAAGAAGGTGGATGGGTCGTCGAGCTTATCCCCGTGGATTTCTACTGGTCCCGCTGAGGGCTTGGACGCGTGTCTCAAATATGCGTTGGCGCTCTGTTCTCCTCAAACACCTTCACGGCTTCGTGAGTCATCGCGGCGATGCTACTTCTGGGCCGAGCGGCGACGCCTGTGATCGACGCCCATCGGCCACTCGACCTTCTACTTAAGAGACGCCCATTCGCGTGCTTCGTACGCCAACCGTCGAACCCATTTGAAAGCTTCGAAACAGGCCCCGTCCACTGCGACTATGCCCATCGAAAAACTGAATTGGGCGGGCGGCAGCGCGGTGCATCGATGTCCCTACCAGCACGCAGTGCGTTCGAGTCGCACGATCCGCGATGCCAGAGGTCGCCACTGTATGATGCGCGGACAAGTCTCCACGGATAAAGCTTTATGGATCATCAGCCAGTTATAGTGCCGCGCTCCAGCCGATTAATGGACGTGTTCGATGTTCTCAAGGTCTTCCTGAAATTGGGTCTGACGTCATTTGGCGGGCCGATCGCTCATCTCGGCTATTTCCGTCGTGAGTTCGTCGACAGCCGGCGTTGGCTCGATGATGAGGCCTACACCGACCTGGTTGCGCTGTGCCAGTTTCTCCCCGGCCCTGCCAGCAGCCAGGTGGGGTTTTCGATCGGCCTTATGCGGGCTGGATGGCTCGGCGGTTCGGCTGCGTGGTGTGGTTTCACAGTGCCATCCGTTCTCTTGCTTATCGGTTTCGCTACGGTCGCCCCTGACCTGGGAAGTGTCGCGGGGCAAGGCCTGATCCACGGCCTAAAATTGGTAGCAGTCGCAGTGGTTGCGCAAGCAGTGTGGGATATGGCGCGGCGCCTGTGCCCAGATCGTCAGCGAGCTGCCATCGCCCTTATTGCCATCGCGATGCTTGCCTTCTTGACGACGGTGTACGCCCAATTGCTGGTGATCGCACTCGGAGCGCTGCTCGGCGTCGTCTTTTGTAGGACGGAGGGTGCGCAAAGAGGCAGTGAACTGCACCCGGCGGTTGCCGCGTTGCGCGTTTCACCCGTGGTCGGATGGGTTGCGCTAGCGCTTTTCTTCGTCCTTCTCCTCGGACTCCCAACCTTACTGACTCTGCATAACACGCGCGGCATTCAGATGTTCGACGCTTTCTATCGTTCCGGAGCACTGGTGTTCGGCGGCGGCCACGTCGTCTTGCCATTGCTGCAACAACAGACCGTCGCGACAGGCTGGATCCCGCCGAGTGATTTTCTGGCCGGCTACGGTGCGGCTCAAGCCGCGCCGGGACCACTGTTCACCTTCGCAGCCTTTCTCGGCTGGATGATGCCCGAGGCACCGCGTCACTGGGCTGGCGCCGCGCTGGCCACTGCCGGTATCTTTCTGCCCGGTCTGCTGCTGGTGATAGCCGCACTGCCTCACTGGCAATCGCTGCGCTCGCGCCCTGCCACGGCGGCGATGTTGAGCGGCGTGAACGCGGCGGTCGTCGGCTTGCTGGCTGCAGCGCTTTATTCGCCAGTATGGATCAGTGCGGTTCTTTCGAACGTCGACTTCGCTGTCGCGGCAGTCTGCTTCCTATTGCTTACCCGCTGGAAGGTACCGCCGCTCGCGGTCGTCGTGGTGTGTGCGTTCGCTGGAATCGCCGAGTTCGCTTTACGCTGATCCGACGTCCGGACAAGATCCGGGCGCGCCCGCCTAACTCTGCGCCTCTCCGGACAAACGGTAACCGCAGATCGCAAACTCCCTGGCACGGTTCATCCGACTGGCAACGGCACGATATTAACCGGCTGCTTCGATAGCAACGATTGTCGACAGTCTGAGTGAGTAGATCGAATGACCGAAGGTGGCGGCGGATTCAACCGGTCGCTGTTTCATTTGCAACACCTCCGCTGCTCACGCAGATTCTAGGTGTTGCATCGACCGGTTGAATCCGCCACCCACTCCGGTCAGTGGACCTTCTCCAAACCGGCCAGTCAGCCGAATCGAGGTTTTGCGCACTCGAGCACCACTAAGCGGCCGTTGGCGACCTCACCCAATCGGCCAGAAGGCGCCATTCGTGAGTTAAATTGATTGGCCGCTCGAACGGCGGCTCCTATCGCGGAAGCTGCCGATCCGTGGCAACCGGGCGCCACGCATCTATTCGAGGTGCCCGCCCACCGCAGGGGTTCAGCGCATACTGTATCGACGCCCGGCTATCTGTTCGGCTGGCTTTGCCACAACATCACAATAACCTTGATGGCGAGGCAATCGCGGTCGGCCCATGCCGCGAGCAAATCTCCTACCAAAGATTTCACCCGGACACGCAAGCACCGCCCGGCGATGGCACCCGACGCTGGCCCCGCGTGAGCATTAGAAGTCGATGCGTTCCGGCCGGAACAACCGGTGCTTCCGCGCATCGCCCAAGCGTGCGAGCCACCTTCGCCGGCGATCAGACAGTCAGTATTTTGAGAGCGAATTCAAGCCCGATATGCTGGGCGAGCGGTGGGTTTCCGGAGTTCCCTAAGCGCCGATCATGTTGCTTAGACGATCTCAATTGCCAGCGCCGTGGCCTCGCCGCCACCGATGCACAGACTCGCGACGCCTCGCGTCTCTCCGCGCTGGCGGAGTGCGCTCAGGAGCGCCACGACGAGGCGCGCTCCCGTTGCGCCGATCGGGTGACCCAGCGCGCAAGCACCTCCATGCACGTTCACGCGCTCGTGCGGAAGCGATAGTTCGCGCATGGCGGCCATGACGACCACGGCAAATGCCTCGTTAATTTCCCACAGGTCTACATCGGTCGCCTGCCATCCCACCTTGGCTAGCAACTTCTGGATCGCACCCACGGGCGCAGTGGTGAACCAGGCCGGCTCCTGAGACTGTGTGGCGTGCCCACGGATAACGGCCAGCGGTGTTAAACCACGCTCGTTCGCGGTGGACTGGCGCATCAGCACCACGGCCGCTGCACCATCGGCGATCGAGGCTGAACTCGCCGCCGTGACTGTGCCGTCCTTTCCAAAGGCGGGTTTGAGGCTGGGGATCTTGGCCAGTTGTGCCTTCGCTGGCGCCTCGTCCTCGTCGACGAGTTTCTCGCCGCTGTGGCCCGGCACGGCCACCGGCGTGATCTCCCACCGCAACAAGCCGTCACGCTGCGCCTGTTGCGCGCGCAGCGTGGAGGTGCAAGCAAAGGCGTCCTGTGCATCGCGCGTGAAACCGAAGTGGCGCGCGCAGTCCTCGGCGAAGGTGCCCATAAGGCGGCCGCGGGAGGCGGGGCTGTAGTGATCCTCCAGGCCGTCGAAGAACATGTGGTCCAGTACCTGGCCGTGTCCCAGGCGCTGGCCCGAGCGGGCCTTGGGCAACAGGTAGGGCGCGTTGCTCATGGATTCCATGCCGCCGGCCACGATCACCTGTTGACTCCCAGTCAGCAGCAGATCGTGCGCAAGCATCGTTGCCTTCATACCCGAGCCGCAGACCTTATTGATCGTGGTGCACCCCGCCGAAAGCGGCAAACCGGCTCTCAGCGCCGCCTGGCGTGCGGGTGCCTGCCCCAGGCCGGCGGGCAGCACGCAGCCCATGAGTATCTCGTCTACCGCCTCTGGCTGCAGCCCTGCGCGATCGAATGCGGCACGGATGGCGCTGGCGCCGAGTTGCGGAGCCGTCAGCGACGCAAAGTCGCCCTGGAAGCCGCCTAGCGCCGTGCGTGCGGCACCGACGATAACGACGGGATCATCTGACGTCGAAGAGATAGGCATGCGAGTCTCCATCCGCCGCTGCGCGGCGGCGTTGCAAGGGGTGGGGAAAGTTTCGCAGTTCACGGGTCATCTGAGCCCTTCCGGGTTCGGCGACTCGACGAATTCAAGCAAGGCAGTAGCCGGAACAATGACGTGCGCTCAAGGCGCCGAGTTCACCTTGCCGCCATACGGATGGCGCCATCAAGGCGGATCACCTCGCCGTTCAGGTAGGTGTTTTCGAGAATGTGCAGCACAAGGCCCGCGAATTCTTCTGGCCGACCAAGGCGCGCGGGGAAGGGGACCATCTTCCCAAGAGCGTCTTGTACCTCGGTGGGCATGCCTTTGACCATTGGCGTCTCCATGATTCCGGGCGCGACCGCAAGCACGCGAATGCCATCGCGGGCCAATTCCCGCGCGATAGGCAGCGTCATCGCGACGACACCGCCCTTGGACGCAGCATAGCCTGCTTGCCCAATCTGGCCATCGAAGGCGGCGACTGAAGCAGTATTGATGATCACCCCTCGCTCGCCATCGGTCTCGGGCGTGTTTCTGGCCATGCAGGCTGCGGCCAGCCGTACCATGTTGAAAGCGCCGATCAGGTTGACCTGAACGGTGCGCGCGAAACTCTCTAGCCGGTGCGGCCCTTCGCGTCCAAGCACTTTCTCGGCGGGGGCGACGCCTGCGCAATTGATCAGCCCATGCAACGCGCCGACGGTGTCGCAAAACGCGTTCAACGCACGCTCGGCGCTCGCTGCGTCGGATATGTCAGCCTTGGCGAAGTGGGCATCGCGGCCGAGTTCTGCCGCCAGCGCAGTGCCGGCGTCCTGGTCCAGGTCTACAAGCAGCACCGAGGCGCCCCCCTCCACCAGACGGCGCGCCGTCGCGGCGCCCAGCCCTGAGCCGCCACCCGAGATGACGAATCCTTTGTGTTGAATCTGCACCGCTGTCTCCCAAAAGCAAGTATCCGGAGGCGCAACGGCCAGGCCCGTGCTTCGCCGGAAGCTCTGGATTCCGAAGCCATGGATGCCGCTTGCATGGTTCATGTGATATGGCCGCCATGCTGTATGACCTCGTCCAACAGTGCCACACTCGCGACGACGAACTGAGCGGCCATGGTAAGCGGCAGGCGAGCGTACGCACATGCCCATAGACCTCTTCATGTGTGTGCCCGTCGGACATATTGGGCGCGGCATGGGTCGCCCGCCGGCGTTCTTCGGCCGATGACTGCCCGCGTTCAGTCGGGTAGCAGGTTTGACTTGCGCCCGGCAGCGATTAACATCACCACACTTTCTGTGGGTACGCCTGACTATGAATGACACTCAAGATAAGGGCACAACCTCTATCAGCCTGGTGCGCGAGGCAATCCTCGCGGCGACACAACGGAATCTCGATGTGTCGGCCGTCCTCCAGCACGCTGGAATCGCGGCGGAATTGTTGAATGCGCCGAGAGCCCGTGTGCCGGCGTTGGCCTTTTCGCGACTGTGGGCGGCTCTGGCCGACTTGATGGACGACGAGTTCTTTGGCCTCGACAGCCACGCACTGCGCCGGGGTAGCTACGCTCTGATGTGTCACGCGGTGCTGCATGCGGACAATTTGGAACACGCGCTGCGTCGCATGCTGAAGTTCCTGCGAGCGGTTCTCGACGACATTCACGGGGAGTTGCGCTGTGAAGGCGAGCATGCAGTGATCATCCTGCATGACGATGGGCGGACACGCCGGCTCTTTGCCTACGGGACGTGGTTCATCCTCGTGCACGGTCTTGCCTGCTGGCTCGCACGCAGACGGATCCCACTGATCGAGATGCGGTTTCGCGCCTCCCCACCAATCGATGACAGCGACTACCGTATGCGCTTCTGCGAGGATGTGACGTTCTCCGCAGAGGAGACCCTGATCCGCTTCGATCGCAGTTTCCTCGGCCTCAAACTGTCCGGCACGGAAGCGAGCCTGCGTGTGTTCCTGGAGAATGCACCAGCCAATATCCTGGTCAAGTATCGCAATGAATCGAGCACTACGGCCCAGGTCAGACGCCGACTAAGAAACCAGGCCCCCGACGACTGGCCGGACCTCGACGCGCTATCGCGATTACTGAATCTATCCGCGGCCACGCTGCAACGCCGCCTGCTGGCCGAAGGCATGAACTACCGGCAACTGAAAGACGAACTGCGCCGTGACATCGCAATCGAGTTGTTTTCCAGCAGTTCTCTCACAGTCGCCGAAGTCGCTGCGCGGACTGGCTTTCAGGAAACCAGTGCTTTTCACAGGGCTTTCAGGAAGTGGACCGGGGCCAGCCCGGGAATGTACCGCCACGGCAAGGCCAACTCTTAACGTTAGAACTCGTACCGTTGTCATAGCGGAATTCGAGCGTTCCGACCTGCTTGTACGTCTAGCTATCGAACGGCTCGATCCTCGTTCCCGAACGAGCGTTGCGCAAAATCATGGCTGCCGAGGCAAGGCAAAGTAAAGCCGGGCAACCGATGAATCGCATACAGGCGGGCAGCGCCCCAGCGGCATTCCACTCATCCTCACTTGGATTCTCGGGGTGATGGGCGGCCAACGCATGAAGCACAACGAAAGCCCAACGTGTCCACAGACCTCATGCAAACTGAAGTCGGCGGACATGGATTGGCGTCCCAGCCAGGCTGACACTACAGTCGCGTCCGGCAAATCAGAACAAGCCTCGCACCCGGTTGCGCAGAGTATTCATAGCTGGCTCCGCAAGAGCCCCGCACTTGATCGCCGCCGCAATATAAGTGAAGCGTCATCGCTTATTGGGCAGCAGTTTTCTCGCCAGCACGTCACCGAATCGGCGGCGGCAAATAAAAAATTGCCCTCGATGAGCAGCGCATTGCGGTAGCAAAAAAATATATGGAGACGAGAATGAGAACCCGGTTCAGAATTCGCCGAAGCCCGGCTATTGTGGGTGTTCTATTCGCAGCATTAGCCGTTGCCGTATCTGGCTGCGGCGGCAATGACGCCGCACCGGCAAACGTCGCGGCCGTGACGCCAGCCGCGAAGTGCAGTGCGTTGGCTGGTATGACTGTTCCTGCCAGCTCTATTGGGTTGCCGACAACCGGTGCCACTGTCGTGTCAGCGACGCTCGTTTCTGATACTGATTCTGCTAACAGAAATGGTGAGTACTGCAAAGTGCTCGGAACTATCCATCCGGTCGATTTCAATGCGCCCGATATCCGGGTGAAGGTGGACCTTCCGACTAACTTTAACGGAAAAGCTGTTCACTTCGGTGGCGGGGGATTTGACGGCACCATCGCCAATACCGAGGGCTCACCATTTGACGGGTTCTTATCCGGGGCAGAGCCCGCAGGCGTCAGTACGCCGTTGCGCAGGGGTTATGTGACTGTCGGGAGCGACAGTGGGCATGAGGGAACCATCCTAGACGGTTCCTTCGCAACAAACGATGAGGCACTCGCCAACTATGCTGGCGACCACATCAAGAAGACGCATGACTTCGCAGCCTACATCGCAAAGGCAAGATATGGCTCGGACTTCGCGCACAGCTATTTTATTGGTGGTTCGAGTGGCGGACGACAAGGTTTGATTGCGGCACAACGGTTCCCGCAAGACTACGACGGTATCATTTCGACATATCCAGCTTCGGGAATAACAGGACTATGGCTCCAGATGGGCAGGATCTCGCAATCCCTGCTGGCACCCGGAGGATACGTCACGCCTGCTAAAGGCAAGGCCCTTCTTGCCGCCATCATGAAGCAATGCGACGCTCTGGATGGTGTCGCCGACGGCATTATTGGTAACCCTGCAGCATGCGCGTTCGATCCAGCCGTGATTCGGTGCCCCGGCGGGGGCGACACCGGAGACACTTGCCTGTCGGACGCGCAAATCGATACGATGAAAACCGCTGGCTCACCGCTTGACCTTAATTTTAGTCTGGCAAGCGGAATACAGACATTCCCAGCATATAACGCATTCACCGGGGCGGATTTTTGGTCCAGTAGCTTGGCCTGGGGCACTTCCGCTGCCGATGCGATGGTCGAGCCTGGGGTGATCGGCAAGAGCGCATTTTATTACACGTTTTCAAATGACATGCTCCGGTTTGCGGTCGCTCGCGACGCTGGATCAAGCATTCTGAATTTTAATTCTGCCAACCCGGGATCATTAACTTCGCGCGTCCAGGCGGTGAGCGCACTCATGGACAGCACCAGCACTGACTTGAGTCAATTCCAGAGCCGTGGCGGCAAGATCATTCTCCAGCACGGGCAATCAGACCAGTTCATTCCGGCGCAATTGTCGATTGATTACTATAACCGGCTGGTATCCCGATTCGGGCAGGGGCCACTTAGTCAATTTCTGAAGTTCTACCTGGTTCCGGGCGCGGCCCACGGCTCCGGCGGACAATTCAATGGTTCATATGACGGTCTGACGGCATTGGACAACTGGGTGACGAAAGGAAGTGAGCCCAAAGATCTGACTATCACCGACCTGACTCCGACAACAGCGGGACGTACCAGGCCCATGTGCGAATACCCACAGTGGCCCAAATACATCGGTGGCGACCAGAATCTGGCGGCGAGCTTCTTGTGCTCGAATTAGTCCGGTTCGCCGTGCGCACCCATTGGCCGTGCCGGACGGCCACCTTCCATCCGGAATTTCCAGCTCTGACGCGACTGGGTGCGCACGTTCCGGCCCGATGCAAAGCCCCACCCCGTCAACGACCTGCAACGGCATCCGGCTTGCGGCCACACTGAGCGGGCTCACCGCATTTCGTTGCGCAGGAACTTTGCGTCGATCCGCCGCTCGCGGATCCTGCGCTATATAGGCGCGGCTCGACTATCCCGCCGAGCTGATCCGCAGCGTCCATCTTTACGCCCGTACTCAGACGAATAACCAGTGCGCTGCGGACAGGCGCAACGGGGGCATGGTTTGTCCGAGGGACTGCGTCAATCCGTCGTCACGAGAAGCGATTTCTCCAACTGGAAATCGGGGCCCTCGCCTAACAGAGATTGGGCTACCGCCGGCGGCTCAACGCCGGAAACGCTGGTGTTCGATGACCTCATTCAGGTTGAAGTTGATGGACATGGACTGCCACCTGCGTCCGCCTGACACTGGTTGCAGCACGACGGCAGCGGTCGATCGGGGCGCGATAAGGCCGCCCCATCGATGGCGCCCCTAATTCGCGCGGATTTCATGCACGACATTAAACAAGGAGACGACATGAATCAGATAGACGTGCACTCACTGGCCGGTCAGGCCAGATTCAATAGCTTTCATACCCTTGTCCTGTTCTGGTGTGTCTTGATGTTGATACTCGATGGCTACGATCTTGCCGTCGTCGGCGCGGCGCTGCCATCGATCATGAGAGACATGCACATCGGCGCGACCAGCGCGGGCATCATGGCTGGTTCGACACTTGTTGGGGTCATGCTCGGGGCCATTTTCCTTGGCACGCTGGCGGACCGTTTCGGACGACCAACGATGATGTGCGTTTGCGTGGCCCTTTTCAGTCTTTTCACGGCGGCCGCCGGTTTGACGAGCGATCCAATCAGTTTCAGCGTGACGCGCTTCGTCGCCGGCCTGGGCATCGGCGGAGTCTTGCCGATTGTCACCGCGCAGATGGCGGAGTTTTCGCCCAATGCGTTGCGAACCCGATTGGTCACGCTGGTGTTCGCGGGCTATTCGATTGGCGGGATTCTGGTGGCGCTCACCGCAAAGCAGCTTATCGACAGCTATGGCTGGCAATCGGTCTTTTTTGCCGCGGGCCTGCCTGTGCTGTTGATCCCATTCATCATCAAAACGATACCCCATTCAATGATTTTCCTGCTCAAAAGCGGGCGGCACGACGAACTGCGCACGGTGATGAAACGGTTGGTGCCCGACTATCCGCTGAGCGGTCGACAGGAGTTTGCAGGTTCCCTGTCAGACAAAGCCAGCGACGCTTCGGTGCGGCGACTCTTCCAGGATGGCCGCGGCTTCAGTACCACAATGATCTGGGTCGCGTTCATGACGGGCCTCTTCATGGTCTACGCGCTCAGTTCGTGGTTGACCAAGCTGATGGCCATGGCCGGATATAGCCTGGGTTCAGCTTTGAATTTCGTCATTGTCTTTAACGTCGGCGCCATCGTCGGTGCGATCCTCGGTGGATGGCTCAGCGACAAGGTCAACATCAAGCGGGTGCTGATCGCGTTTTACGTCGTCGGGGCGGTTGCGCTGTCGCTGATGGGCTACACGAAGTCGACCGTATCGTTGTTTGTCGTCGTATTCGTTGTCGGCGCATCGACGCTCGGTACGCAATTGCTTGCCTACGCTTATGCGGGTGACTTCTATCCTCATGCGATCCGCTCTACCGGTGTTGGCTTTGCTTCTGGCGTGGGCCGGATCGGCGCGATTGTCGCTCCGGTGCTCATTGGTTGGCTCGTGTCCCTGAAGCTGCCGCTAGAACAGAATTTTATGGCAATCGGCCTCGCCGGCCTCATCGGTGCGGCGGCGGTAACGCTGATCAACCAGACTCGTGCCGACTCGCATCGCTCAAACAATGCGCCTGCTATCGCGGTGCAGGGTAGCGCGGGGCGCTGACGCTCCTGCCATAGCAGCTTAATCGCCAAGAATCTTACGAACATCACGGCTCGTACGGGCTTTACACTCAACAAACGCCACATGACTCCGTGCAAAGCAACTATCAACGCCGGCATCGAAATGGACCGTCTATCTCCCCCTCCCTTGAACTCGTTTGCCGACGTGGCCCGAGCCGTCGATTGGGCGCTCGTCACGCGGCGCAGCGTCCGTGCTTTCCTGCCCACGCCGGTTCCTCACGAGCAGATCGAGTCCATCCTCGACGTGGCTCGCTTCAGCGCAACTGGCGTCAACATCCAGCCCTGGCATGTGCATGTCGTGACAGGCGCGATGAAGTCCCGCCTATCTGCGGCCATCAACGAAATCAATGACGATCCTGGCCGCAGCTCCGGCCTGGACGAGCCCTACGATTACTACCCGCGCGAATGGATCGCACCATATGTGGATCGCCGGCGTGCGGTTGGTTGGAACCTGTATGGCCTGCTAGGCATCGAGAAGGGTGACAAGGAGCGGATGCATGTCCAGCACGGTCGCAACTACAGCTTCTTTGATGCACCCGTGGGCCTGTTCTTCACGGTTGACCGGGTCATGCGTGAAGGAAGTCTGCTCGACACGGGGATGTTCCTGCAAAGCGTCATGATCGCCGCCCGAGCGCGGGGCCTCGACACCTGCCCGCAGGCGGCTTTCAATAAGTTCCACCGTGTCATCGCCAACGAACTGTCCATTCCCGACAACCAGATGTTGGTGTGCGGAATGAGTCTGGGTTATGCGGATCACAGCTGCATCGAGAACGCGCTGGTCACGGAGCGCAGTCCGGTTGGCGATTTCACTACTTTTTATAATGAATGAATGGAGACAAAGCCATGAGTGCAACGGCCTATTCTCGAGGACTTGAGAAGAACGCGGCAAACCACGTTCCATTGACGCCCTTGACCTTCCTTGATCGAACCGCCGACGTCTATCCGAATCGAACCGCGATCATTCATGGCGACTTCCGGCAGACATGGGCGAAGACGCGCGAGCGTTGCTATCGCTTCGCGTCGGCGCTCGTTCAGCTGGGGATCGAACCGGGCGACACGGTGTCGATCATTGCGCCGAACACCCCGGCCATGCTTGAGGCCCACTTCGGCGTGCCGCTCTCGGGGGCGGTTCTCAATGCCATCAATTGCCGACTCGATGCTGACGGTGTCGCCTTCATTCTGCGCCACGGCGAATGCAAGCTCCTGCTAGTAGACCGCGAATTTGCACCGCTCGTTGAGAAAGCATTGCAGTCAGTTCCCAATCCGCCGCGTGTGATCGACATCAACGATCACGAAGCGCCCGATGGCCCCACCATCGGGGAAACTGATTATGAGTCGCTGCTGGCAAGTGGTGATCCGGCATTTGCGGGCCGCCGCCCGCTCGACGAGTGGACGCCCATTGCATTGAACTACACGTCCGGGACGACCGGGGATCCGAAGGGCGTCGTTCCGAGCCACCGTGGCACCTATGTGATGAGCCTGGTGCAGATGACGAACTGGCCGCTCCCGCGTGCACCGGTTTACCTGTGGACGCTTCCCATGTTTCACGCGAACGGCTGGTGCTTCACATGGGCGATTACTGCCGCGGCGGGAACGCACGTCTGTTTGCGCAAGGTGAATGCCGCGAATATTCTCTCCGCCATCGTCGAGTACGGTGTCGATCATTTTTGTGCGGCGCCGATCGTCCTCGCCGGTATCGCGAGCGTGCCCCAGTCGGAACGGCAGTCGCTGCCGCGCCGTGTGCGGGTTCTTACCGCCGGCTCACCGGCGCCGGCAGCGGTTCTGGAGGCTGTCGACGCAATGGGTTTCGACGTCGACCACGTCTTTGGCATTACCGAGATCTCCGGCACGCCCATCAGCTGTGCCTGGCACGACGAGTGGGATACATTGTCGCCGGAGCATCAAGGGAAACTGAAAGCGCGACAAGGTGTACGTGCGGCAGCATTCGAGAAAATGTCGGTCGCCGATCTCGCGACGCTTGAGCCGGTGCCCGCCAATAGCACGTCTTGCGGCGAGGTTCTGGTCCGGGGAAATACGATAATGATGGGATACTTCAAGAACCCCGAAGCAACGGCAAAAGCTTTCGCCGGTGGTTGGTTCCATACCGGAGATCTTGCGGTCGTTCACCCCGATGGCTACATCCAGATCACGGACCGCTCCAAGGACGTCATCATCTCTGGTGGAGAAAACATTTCGTCCGTGGAGGTGGAGGAGGTCATTTATCGCATGTCCGGCGTGCTCAACGCGGCCGTGGTCGCTCAGCCGGATGACAAATGGGGCGAGACTCCTTGTGCGTTCATCGAACTGAGACCGGATGCCTCCAACATTACGGAGCAGGATGTCATCTCGTTCTGCCGGGAGCGACTGGCGCATTTCAAATGCCCCCGTCGTGTGATTTTCGGCGAATTGCCCAAGACCGCTACCGGGAAGATCCAGAAGTTTCGTCTGCGCGAGCAAGCGGGCAGCCGGGTAGCGATTACCAGATTGGCCGGATGAAGCTGTTGGTCCGCTAAGCGCACCATGTCGTAGTGCTGCTTCCGTGCGATCGACGATGTGTTGTTGTGCCTGAACTTCCGTCATCAATTCCAGGGCGAGCGCACGCAGTTCGTCTGCGCTCATGTCCTGGAGTTGTGTCCTGTCGATCATGACCGATAGTGTGCCAAAGCCCGTGCGACAAGGGTATTGGCACACGCACCGATTGCCGCGGGCCGGCTCACACCACGCGAATCACGCCGTCCTGGCCGATGCGCTGCCACGGCAATCCGAGCACGAGTCCGGCCAACTGCTCCTGCGTGATCGCCCGACGCGTGTCGGTTCCGGGCTGCGGCCAGACGAATTGTCCCTGGTTCAGCCGTCGTGTTGCCAGTCAGATTCCGATTCCGTCGTGCACGAGCACCTTCATGCGGTTGGCCCGACGGTTGGTGAAGAGATAGGCGTGGTTGGGATGAGCCGCGTCAAACACAGCGACCACGCGCGCGAGTATTGTATCGAAACCCGCTCGCATGTCCAGCGGGTCAACAGCGAGTCACGCCTCGTCGATGCGGATCACTTCAGCCACTCGCGTAACCACGCTGCGCACTGGGCCGCGTCTGATGTCGGCCAACTGACCGTGATCGATTGTTGGCCGCGCCGTACCTCGACGCGGATTTCCCTTTGATGATCATTCGCGTCGCTCAGTTGAAAGGGACGAAAGCAGGTGGTATGGGTGCCGCCTCTGACGGCTTCATTGCCACGACGTCACTGCCCGTCGTCGTTGCGCCGCTCTCGGCTTTCTCCAACCACCGCCGAAGCAAGTTGGCATTCAGTTTATGCATCAACGCGATCGCGGCAACCGAAACGCCTGGTCCCTGGCAGGCGGCCACTACTTCCGCTTTGAATTCATCCGTGTATCGCCGCCGTTTGCGGCGCCCTGAAGCGGCATCTTGGTCAATAGTGTTCACTTGTCCACCTATTCGTTAGTGAACACGATGCTCCCAAGGCTGCTGCGTTGATCAAGATGCCATCACCGGGCGCTTACAGCCTTTCGCAGTTGCGCAAAGATGGTCATTCGAGCGGCTGCTACAAACCGATCAGCGGACCTTCGAACGTGGCCATCCTCTCGGTGATCTCCGGCCGTCGAATGTTTCCTCGCTACAGCTGACATGTATAAGCATGTCAACTGCCGTGTAACCGGCTGCCGGGTAGCCGGTTACGGTTCACGCCGCCCGTGCGGTCGTGTCGAGCTTAGCGAGCACTCGCGCATGTCATAGGGATGTGCGATTTATCGCGGTTTTTATCGCTTGGTCAAACGTTCCCGGGAGCCATGTAAGCGGTTTTCACGATTGTATAGAACTCGCGCGCATAGGTGCCTTGTTCACGGGGACCCAGGCTCGAGCCTTTGCGCCCGCCGAACGGAACGTGGTAATCGACGCCCGCGGTCGCCGTATTGATCATTACCATACCGGCCTGTACGTGACGCTTGAAATGGCTCGCATGAGCCAGCGACATGGTGCAGATGCCAGCGGAAAGGCCGAATGGCGTGTCGTTGGCTACGGCAAGCGCTTCCTCGTAATCCGCGACCTCGATGACGGAAGCGACAGGACCGAACACTTCCTCCCTGTTGATCGTCATCGCCGGGGTCGTGTTGGTCACGAGGGCGGGCGCCAGGAAAAATCCTTCAGTCGCCGAGGAAACACGGCCACCGCCAAACACCGAGCCACCTTCGGTGCGTGCGAGTTCGATATAACGCTCGTCCTGTTCTAGCTGTTTGGCGTCGACAACGGGACCGATCTGCGTCGACGCATCCAGCGCGTTACCGATCTTGAGACTGCGCATGCGCGCCTGCATGGCCTCGACAAAACGGTCGTGGATT
Organism: Paraburkholderia sp. BL9I2N2; assembly: GCF_004339745.1. Taxonomy (GTDB): domain Bacteria; phylum Pseudomonadota; class Gammaproteobacteria; order Burkholderiales; family Burkholderiaceae; genus Paraburkholderia. The sequence goes on from NZ_SMGP01000002.1 coordinate 1,151,557, forward strand.
CCGTTCGTCACGATCAGGCGGCTAGAGGCGGTACAACGCTGGCCGGTGGAGTAGAAGGCGCCGTTGATGCACGCCTCGACCGCGACGTCCAGATCGGCATCGTCGAGTACGACCATCGGGTTCTTGCCACCCATCTCGAGCTGGAACTTCTTCCCAGTGGCGACGCATTTCGCGGCGATCGCCTGGCCGGTCCCAACCGAGCCGGTGAAGCTGATGGCATCTACGTCAGCTGATTTGACGAGTGTTTCGCCGACGATCGAACCCGTGCCCATGACGAGATTGATTACGCCCGCCGGTGCACCGCCTTCGGCGATGATCCTGACGAGCTCCCATACGCTGCCCGGCACGAGTTCCGCCGGCTTGATGACGACGCAGTTTCCATGCGCGAGCGCAGGCGCGATCTTCCAGGCGGGAATAGCGATCGGGAAGTTCCACGGCGTAATCAGACCGATGACGCCCAGCGGTTCGCGTGTGACTTCGACCGTCAGTCCCGGGCGAACGGACGGCACAATCTCGCCGCCGACCCGCAATGCCTCGCCCGCAAAAAATTTGAAAATCTGTCCAGCGCGTCCCACTTCGCCGACTGCTTCGGCGAGCGTTTTCCCTTCCTCGCGTGCCAGAAGCTTACCGAGTTCGTTTTTGCGCGCAAGGATGGTGCTGCCGACCTGGTCGAGCAAGTCAAAACGCTGTTGTGGAGTGCTGAGCGACCATGTGCGAAAGGCTGAGCGTGCAGCCGCGATCGCTTTCTGTGTCTGATCTGCGCTGGCCTGTGCGAATTGGCCGATCACGTCGCTTGTGTCCGAGGGGTTCACATTGGCAGCGAAGTCGTTGCCATCGACCCATTCGCCGCCAATGAAGTTCTTGAATTGTGTCATCGTAAATCCGTCAATGATTAAATACTTGCTTGATCAGCTGGGGTTCAGCAGCGAGCGCTCGGCGAGGTTGGCGTACAGCGCACGCACGCCGAATGTCCACGGAGCGATTTGGGTCGACAGCCGCACGGTGTTGACGAGCGCGCCAAGCGGAGGGGCGCTGATCGTCACGCGGTCGCCGAGGTGATGCGTAAAGCCGCCACCCGGCGCATCGCGATCCTTGATCGGAGAGAACATCGTGCCGAGGAACAACATGAAGCCGTCGGGATACTGATGGTGCTTGCCCCAGGTCTGACTCACCAGGTCAAGAGGGTCACAGCTGATCTCCCGCATATGGCTGATGCCTTCAAGCACGAAGCCGTCGTCGGTACCTTCGACGCGCAGCGAAACACTCGTTTCTCGAATCGTGTCCAGCGTGAACCATCCGTCGAACAGGCGGATAAACGGGCCGATCGCGCATGAGCCGTTGTTGTCCTTGCATTTGCCCAGCAGCAGCGCCGAGCGGCCTTCGATGTCGCGCAGGTTGACGTCGTTACCCAGTGTGGCGCCCACCACCTCGCCCTTGCTGTTGACTGCGAGGACGATCTCCGGCTCTGGGTTGTTCCACTTCGAAGCAGGCAGCAAGCCGATATCGGCACCGAGTCCCACTGAAGACATAGGCTGCGACTTCGAAAATACCTCTGCATCGGGACCGATTCCGACTTCCATGTACTGCGACCATGCACCGCGTCGCTGCAGCTCTTCCTTGAGCTTGGCGGCAGCTTCTGAGCCGGGCTTGATTTTGGATAGATCGGTGCCGATCAGACGCGTGATCGCAGCGCGCACTTCCTCAGCCTTCGCAGGTTCGCCGCCTGCCTGCTCTTCAATGACGCGCTCAAGAAGGCTAACGGCGAACGTTACGCCACAGGCTTTGATGGCTTGCAGATCGCAGGGAGCCAGGAGGTAGGTTTGATCGTCATTCCGTTGTGCGGCGACGGTGGCTTCGATCAGATTGCCGACATGACCCAGAGATTCGCCGGAAGCGTGCCGGACGAGTTCGACCAGATCCTGGCGATCGAAAAGATCGGACACTGTTGGTGCGATGCGGGAGATATCGAATACTTCCCCGCCGCGAACGGCAACGACGCACGGTCCCGCGCCGTTTTTCGTTTGACGCCACACGCGGCCAACGAGCAGGGCACCGTCGAAGTCGTCAGGCAGATAGCTGGAATATGAGGTCATGAACTGATCCAATGTGCATTGAAAGTGCTGGCAATCGTAGTGCCATAAAATTAAACTCAGTGCTAGAAGCGGTGGACGATACCCACGCCTGCTGCGAACATGCTGCGCGAGGACGAGGGAGTCGACTGGAAGCCGTCGCCGATTGATGCGGTTGCATCGATCTGACGGTTCGTCGCGCCTGCCGCCGTGAACGTCGGCGTGCCGAGCGTGCGGCCGTTCGCGCGCTGGAACGCTTGAAGTGCGTAGAACCCGGTACGTTTGGACAACGCGTAGTACTGGGACAGGTTGAACTGGTGGTACGACGCTGCGTCGTCGATTCCGTTCGCCTTGCTCGCCCACGTGTAGCTGTAGCCTGCAGCAAAGTCCCATGCCGTCGCGGGCTTCCAGTGCAGCACGGTGCCCGCGGTATTAAAGACTTGCTCGTCGGTAAACTTCGACAGCACGCCCGGGATGTACTGAACGTTCGTGTAGGTCGCCGAGATGTCCCACGCGCTGTTGAACACGTAGCCGAGGCCGACCGCGAAGCGATTCTGCGCCTGCGCGCCCTGATAGCCATTCGTCACCGCCGACACGCCCGACTGGCCAGCCGTGTTCATCGTCGAATCCGCACCGTAGACGCCGCCGCCGACGGTCGAGTTGTTGACGCGCGAGAACGCAACCGTACCGCCGATCGGGCCTTGCTGATACTGGATCGCCGCCGACCACGTCGAACCGCGATAGACGCTGTCCGGCACGCCCGCGAGCGAGTACGAGCCGCTGACCGTCACGCCATAGAGGTTCGGAGACGTATAGACGATCGAGTTGTTCGCGCGGTAGATCGTGTCCAATGCGTCCAGATCGCCCGGGTGCGCGCCGAAGTAGCCGGTCAGCCAGTTCGTCGGGCTGTACGGCGCCATCAGTGTGTAGTAAGACGTGTATTGGCGACCCAATGTCAGCGTACCGAAGTTCTGGTTCGTCAGACCGATCCAGGCTTGACGGCCGAACATCGCGTTGGCGTACTGCTGCGCGCCGTTGTTGATGTTGAAGCCCGACTCCAACTGGAAGATGGCCCTGGTGCCGCCGCCCAGATCTTCTGCGCCCTTCAGGCCGAAGCGGCTGCCCGCCCAGATGCCCGATGCCATCTTGACGTTCGACCGACCACCGCTCGTCGAACCGAGCGACGTCTGGCTGCTCTGATAGACAATCGAGTCATCGACAATACCGTAGAGCGTCACGCTGCTCTGAGCGAACGCCGGCGCGACTGCCGCGAGTGCCGTTGCTGCGGCGACGGCGACCTTCGTCAAGTTGAAACCTTTCATTAAATTCTCCTCTATGTCCAAGTGGATTGCTTTTGCTATATCGGACCGGTACGAACGCATTGGGCATGCTCAGATCGACCGTTGGTGTCGTCGGAATACATAAAACTAAATTCGTCGGCTCGCGCGTCATATCAAGTACGGACAACTAACGTAGTGCCGCGGCGTCACTTCCAGGCGAATCTGAACAACTAGACTTGCAGGGAAATTCCTGGTTAATGCGATAGATTCATCAGATTGCGAGCAGCTACCCATGCTGCGGCGATTGACAACGATCCTTCGGCGCATGTATGTCGGCTGTCTCGCATTTTTCGTACGCTACAGATTTGTCGCTACGAAACGGGATCCAGTTCAATAGACACTCCGCCCTGTCGGGCCGAGGCGTAGGCCGCGTCCATGACTTGCATCATGAGCTCTGCGTCGCGCAACGACGCGATCGGCCTTGCTCCAGTACGGCATTCCGTTAGCACGCGCTTGACGAACAACGGGTAGTAAATGTCAGTCTCGAGCTGGAGGCGGCGGCTTCGCGTGCCGGCAGACAGGTTGTTTCTTTCCCGAATCTCGATCCGGTCGGGCCCGGATTTCGCGTATATACGATCGGATGAAAGAGTGAACGAAAATTCGCGCTGCTCGTCGGGTGTACTGGGGAAGCTGTATCCCGTTTCCACCAGGCCGATTACGCCGTCTTCGGTTTGCATGGTCAGCAGCGAATAGTCTTCAACGGCTCCTCGATGCGTTCTTGAGTTCATCGTGGCGGAGACTCGGGCGATCTGCTTGCCAGTGAGCAATCTAAAAAGGTCGATGAAGTGAGTCGCCACATTGATGGTCGATCCGCCTCCGGAATAAACCGGATCGAGCGCCCAGCCGGCACCGGCCGCTTCGTATCGACTGGGCGGTCCCACAATGAAACGGAACGACATGTAATTGAAGTCTGACGGTATGCGCCCCTCGGCATCTTCGAGCGAGCGGAGCAACTCGCTCATACGGAAGATCAATGGCACTGCGCAATAAAGGTTGGCTTCCTCGGTCAGTTTGCGAAGTCGGGTGACCTGCGACATGTTGACGCCGCACGGTTTCTCCAGCGCGAAGGGTATGTGTCGTGCGATTACGGCCTCGGCGAGCGCCGGCATTTCAGAATGCCGCCCGAACACGAAGGCAAAATCGACTTCCTCACGCTCGAGCAATTCATAGGCCGACGAGTACAGCTTGCTTCCGAATCGTGCGGCGATTGCTTCACCCTTGACCTTCTCCGCATCCGACACCGCGACCACTTCAATCCCGGGCGCTTCCAGCGCATCCAGATAGAGCGGGACATGCCAATGGCTGACCTCCAGCAAAGCAACTTTCATGTGTATTCTCCTTTGAAATTCCCGACTCATCGAAGGCCGTGATCCGTCGCTGATCGTCCATCGGGGAGGTAATCGAATCCCAGAAATTTAAGCGCGTAGACAGCCTGCCCTTGATGCATCGGTCCCCCGTCCTGGGTACGGCACCCGCGCGCATGCGCGGCGCGTCGAAGCGGCGTCGGCTCGGGCGCGTTGATGATATCGACGACGATGGCGCCGGGCGCGAGCCGCTCCGGATCGACCGGCATGGCATCGTTCACTTTCATGCCAAGCGGCGTGGCATTGATGACGACGTCGAAGCCTTGCGGGTCAGGAGGCCCCGAACATACGTCGCAGCCGGTTTCAGCAGCAACGGATGCCGCAAGGTCTCCAGCCCGACGTGCGTCGACATCGGATATGGTCAGCTTGCTAGCGCCTGCGTAGGCGACCGCAAATGCGATGGCGCTCCCTGCGCCTCCGGCGCCGACGAGAAGCACGGACTTATTCGCCGGGTGGTTGCCTTCCCATTGCATCCCAAGAACGCAACCAACGCCATCAAATATCGCTCCGACCCAACGTCCATCCGCCTCACAACGGATGACGTTGAGCGCGCCGACCTGACGGGCCGTTGGATCCAGTTCATCGACGTATTCCAACATTCGTTGCTTATGAGGCATGGTGACGAGCATGCCGGAGAGATTGCCCATCGCTCGCGCACCGCTGACGAACTCGGAGAGGCTTTCCGCCTTGACCCAGAACGGGACGCAAGCCGCGTCAACACGCTGGTCCGCAAAAAGCTGGTTCAATAATTGTGGCGACTTGGCGGCCGTCAGAGGATCGCCCACTAATCCATAGAGTCGCGTTTTACCTGTGATATGTGGATTCATTGCTGGGTGGTGTTCGATGTTGGCTAAAGATGCAGTCTTACCTGACTGCTCCGGGATTTGGCGTACCAAGCGCGTGTCGGACACTTACATTCTCCGACCGAACCGCTTTGAAGCGAATGCCGCAGCTCTTTGACGCAGCGCATTCATTGCGTTTTAAGCTGTCTGCGACTGTCGTGTGCGCCGAGAGCAAGCGATGTCATGACGCTCGAAATGCCAGGTGTAGACGATTACTTCCATGGCGCCGGCGGTACCTCCAGATCCCAGGTCCCGTAGACAGCGGGCTCGTTAATCTCAATGACCTCGAGATCGTCGGAGCGCCACATGACGTTGTGCGGGATGCCGGCCGGCTGTGACAGTCCGTCACCCGCGTTAAGCGTCACGTCGCCCTCGACACCGGCGAAACGGAACGTCACGGATCCGCGCAGCACATACAGGTAGTGCCCGGTCATGTCGTGCCAATGCCAGCCAGTAGGCTCGGTGAACGGCTTCAGCGCGCGAATGTGCTTTGCGCCGATGCGCCCGTTGGTCACCGCGGCGAGTCCGAGGTCGCGGTACTCGGAATCGGCGCGCAAGCCTTCCTGGTTCCAGGGCGCTTCGGCCGCGCTGATGCGCGCAAACGCGCTTAGAGATTGCGCGAGCTCACGTGGGCCGTCGTAGCGGGGTATGTCTTCGTTGTGCATTTGCATTTCCTTTGTGCGGCGTCAAGATATTCGCTAGTGCCGCGGTTACCTGATTCCTGTTCGGCTCAAGCCGAGTGGCACCGACGCACTACTAGCGAGCAGTGGGACCGGCCAAAGCAGTTATTTGTGAGCCTGGTTTGCAACGTTTTGCGCATCGGCTGTTCCGATTCGTCCGGCCACAGCCTCGGCGCGCACCCGTTGAGCGCGCCGACGTGACGAGCATGTCGAATCCAGCTCGTCGACAAACGCGAGCATCCGTTGCTTATGCGGCATTGTGACGAGCATCCCGGAGAGATTGCCCATCGCTCGTGCACCGGCGGCGAAGGCCGGCAGGCTATCTGGTTTGACCCAGAAAGGAACGCAAACTGCGTCGGTGCACTGTTCGACAAACTGCCTGTTCAGCAACTGTGGCGACTTCGCCGCGCTCAGCGGGTCGGCTACCAAACCGTAGAGCCGCGTTGTGCCTGAGATATGTGGTCGCATTGCGTCTCAATTTAAAACGAGGGTCAATTGGTGCACATTCGAATCGGCGTACGGCTCTGAAGTGCACGTTTGCATGCGATGTCCTATTTGCGTCGTGCCCACGCGGGGATCACGCCCGGCAGGCAGCCGGCGGCAGCTCAAGGCCGCATGTTGTGGGCGAATCCCGACTCGGCGGCATCCTTGCTCGTCGTGGCCATCGCTTCACTGCGCAGGCGTTCATATTCGGCCGTAGGTACAGGCGTAGCGTTGCGGTCGCCGAGATCGTCGAGGCGAATACGGTACGTTTCCCGGGTGGTGAACGCGGCAAACGCAGCAACCAGACAAATGCCGAACGTGAGAAAGCCAATTTTCAACGGGATGTTGGTGGACCCAGGGGGCGCGACTGCGACGAAAAGCGACGGCAGCAAGGCACACAAGGTCGTCCCTACGTTTTGTCCGATCGCCATGCCGGTGACACGCACGCGCGTGCGGAACAGTTCGGGGAACAGACTCGGGAACACGCCGTTGAAGCCCTGGTAAGCGACGCCCCACATGAGCAACGAGAAGAGCAGTGAGAGCCAGATACTGTGAATGCTGATGGCGTACAGGTAGCCGAAAGCGAAGATTCCGGAGCTCACAACGCCGACGATAACGGGGGGCCTGCGACCGATCTTGTCCGAGAGGTTGCCCACGAGGGGGATCAGTATGACGGAGCAAAGGTTGCCGAGGACAGGCACCCACAGAAAGACGGCGGCAGGAAAGCCAATACCGTACGCCGGCTGGACCGCATAGGTCGCGCCGAAAACGGTCGCCAGAAGCGCGGTGACCGCGGCAAGCGCCATACCGACGACACGCAGGACATCACCCCAGCTATCACGCAGGACCTCGATCACCGGGGAAGAAGGAATTTCTCCGTGGGCCTTTTCTTCCGAAAAAGCAGGGGTCTCATCAACCTCGCGGCGAATGATGTAACCCACAATGACCACGACGATGCTCAGCAGGAACGGAATGCGCCAGCCCCACGAAGCAAATTGTTCCTTTGGCATGAAGTGCGCGAGCGGCAAGAAGATGCCCGCTGCAAGGAGTTGCCCTGCCTGAACTCCCTGGAAGGTAAAGCTGGCAAAAAATCCACGCCGTCCGAAGGGCGCATGTTCGAGAATCATGGAACTTGCTCCGGACATTTCTCCCGCGACCGCGAATCCCTGAATGAGCCGCAGGACGACGAGCAGCACTGGTGCCCAGATGCCGATCTGCTGATAGGTGGGCAATAGGCCAACACACAGCGTCGCGAAGCCCATCAGGAACATGCAGAAGATCAGCACGGTCTTTCGCCCGTGACGATCGCCAAGGTGCCCCAGCACCATAGCCCCTATTGGCCTTGCGACATAGCCGACGCCGAACGTCGCCAGTGACGCGACGATGCCTACCGTTGGATTGTGTGATGGAAAGAAGAGCTGCGGGAACAACAATGTCGCAGCCGTCGCGTAGATGAAAAAGTCGTAGTACTCGAGCGCTGAGCCGACCCAACCACTGGCTGCTGCGATCTTCGACTGGCGCTTGCCGTGGGGCTTAGCCTGTGTTTGTGCGTTCATGCCTGTCTCCATCGTAATTGACTTTCCGGTGCTGTTGGTTTATTGTTGTAACACCGTTCCAATAGGAAGGATGTTACTCACATTATGAGAGTTGTCAAGGGAGCAGTTGACCGATCGCTTCAGGCGATCGAGTTGCTCGCACGTGAGGCGCGCTGGATGCGTATGTCCGATATCGCCGCTGAACTCGAGCTCGAGAAAGGACCGGCCCATCGAGTACTTGCGCAGCTGTGCGAGCAGGGCTGGGCCGAACAGGACGAACACACTTCTCAATACCGTCTGACTTTGAAGCTTTCCTTGCTTGGTCAGCGGTACTTGCATGGGCTTGGCTTGCCGGGCCTGGTGCAGCCGATCATCGATGAGGTCGCGGTTCAGTGCCGCGAACTGGTCCGGCTGACGGTCGTGAGCGAGGGAAAACTCGCGTGGCTGGCGTCCTCGCAAGGCGCGGCACCGGGTCTCATGTATTCGCCGTCAATGGATAGCCCGATTACCTTGCATGCAACGGCGAACGGGAAGGTGTGGCTTGCGTCGATGTCAAACGACCAGGCGGTCGAATGTGCGTTGCGTGGCGGACTCGGAAAAGCTGTCGCCAGCGCATGCGGGCCCAAGGCAATCACAAGCATCGAGCAGTTGATTCCGGAGTTGGAAGTGACCAGGCAGCGCGGCTATGGGCTTGTCGTAGAAGAAGCCGAACCGGGTGTCGCTGCTTTGGCGGTGCCTGTGAGGTCGCTGAGCGACGGTACGGTGGTCGGCACGATGAGCATTGCTGGACCGGTAATGCGAGTTCAGCCCGAGCGTTACGACGCCTTCTACGCGTTATTAAACGAAGCGGCTTCGAAGCTAGGCGCGGTATGGCCGCGCCAAGGCGTTGGTGCCAACGTAAGTGAGGCGGCATGAACGTGCCATCAGCAACACAGGCCGCCGAGGTTATCGCCAGTCCGCGAGAACAGGCTGCACGCATTCTTGTGACAGCGCGCCGAAAAGGCGAGCTCGTCGGGCGGCTGCCTGTCGAACTGTTGCCTGCGAATGTGGACGACGGTTTTGCAATCCAGCAGGAGGTCAGCCATCAGCTAGGTGGGCGGATCGCCGCATGGAAATGCGCGCTTCCGCAGCCGGGGAAAATCATCGCCGCGCCGATCTATGACGCTTATATCCATCGAGGCGATGTATGTCGCATGAGTGGGCCTCCGCGTGCCTTTGTGAGGGCAGAGCCCGAACTGGCCCTTCTGCTGAACCGCGACCTTCCCACACGGCGCGACGCCTATAGCGAGGCTGAAGTACTCGCCGCTCTTGGGCACACGCACCTCGCACTTGAATTGCTAGGCAGTCGTTACTCGCATCCCGAAACGCTGACTTTCCCTGAACTACTGGCAGACGGCCTGTTCAATGCCGGCCTTGTCATTGGACCCCGCGTTAATCCGGTCGCGGGCGCGACGCTGGCCGATCTCCCCGTCGAATTGGATATCAGTCTGGCCAGCGTCGGGGAAGAAGCAGTCACGTTCGCAGGCCGCCACCCTGATCGCAGCATACTGGCGCCGATCGTGTGGCTCACCAATTTCCTTCGTGTCCGCGGCATCGGACTGCATGCCGGCCAGGCTGTTATCACCGGCTCTTACGCGGGTGTGCTGGAGTTGCCAATCGGCTGCGAGTTGCGTGTTGGCTTCGGCAACCTCGGCACATTGCCGATTACTTTTTTGTCTTGATAGGAGCATCAGATGCGTCTCGTCCGTTTCGGCCAGCCTGGCCAGGAGCACCCCGGTATCATCGATTCGAGCGGCGCGATCCGCGATCTGAGCGGCATCGTGAGCGACATTGATGGAACGACTGTCTCGCCGGCCGCCCTTGCAAAGCTGAGCGAACTCGATTTAGATCGTTTACCCGTCGTTGAAGCGGGCACGCGTCTCGGCGCCTGCGTCGGCAACGTCCGTAATCTCGTGTGCATTGGTCTGAACTACTCCGATCATGCTGCTGAAACCGACACGCCGATACCACGCGAACCTGTGGTGTTCAACAAGCATACGGGCTCCATCAGCGGCCCGAACGACCCGGTCATCTTGCCCGCAGACGCGCAAAAGCTGGATTGGGAGGTCGAACTCGGCGTGGTGATCGGCAAACCCGCCTGGCAGATCGACGAAGCAGACGCGCTTGACCATGTGGCGGGCTACTGCCTTGCGAATGATGTTTCCGAACGCGCGTATCAGCTCGAACGCGAAGGGCAGTGGACCAAGGGTAAAAGCGGATTCTCGTTCGCTCCGCTCGGACCGTGGCTTGTCACGCGGGATGAAATTCCCGACCCGCAGGTTCTGGACCTGTGGCTCGACGTCAACGGCACGCGTCGTCAGACCGGCAACACACGGACCATGATCTTCAATGTCGCGCATATCGTGGCGTATCTCAGCCGCTTCATGCCGTTGATGTCTGGCGACGTCATCATTACGGGCACGCCTCCCGGCGTGGGCCTCGGTCAGAAGCCACCGGTCTTCCTGAAAGCAGGCGACACGATGACGCTTGGCGGCAACGGACTCGGCGCGCAGACACAAAACGTTGTGCAGTATGCGGACACGCTCGGCGCGGCATGGGGCCGCGGCGAGTATCCATTGGCACTGTAAGACGATTCAATTTGACAAAGGAGGAGATATGAGCCTTGCTGGAACGGGCGTGGTCGCAATCTGGCATGACCTGCTGCCGGAAGCGAAGGACGAATTTTACGAGTGGCACAACCGCGAGCACATGCCCGAACGCGCCGGGATTCCAGGATTCAGGCGCGGTCGGCGCTTTATAGCACTGGATTCAGGTCCGGAGTACTTCAATCTTTACGAGGCCGACACCGTCGAGGTGCTTGGCGCGCAAGACTACCTTTCCCGGCTGAATACGCCGACGCCGTGGACCAAACAGGTAGTCGCCTCTTTCCGGGGCGTCGCACGCTCAATCTGTCACGTGGCCTATTCGGACGGTGTTGGGCAAGGTGCCAATCTCATGACTGTGCGATTTGACGTGCCATCGGCTGCGCGGGCAGAGGTCATGATGGCTTTGCGTCAGCGAGTCCTGCCGCCCCTTGTGGACCTACCGGGTATCACGGGCGTGCACCTGTGCCTTGCCGACGAAGCGATCAGCAAGGTGGAAACGGCGGAGAAGAAGGCGCGTTCAGAAGGCACCCAGGTACCGACATGGATCGTGTTAGTCGAAGGGTGCCGGGCAGACTATGTCCGTTCAGCGGTGGACCGTTTCGTTTCGGGACTCGCGGCATTGCCCCAGGCCGGCGTGACAGCACCGGACACGACCCTTTATCAACTTGAGTACACGCGCTGCAAAACGCCCTGGAGCGCCGGCTAAGCGGCGCATGGTCCTTCGCGCGAATCCCATATGGACAGGCGCGACCGGCCTTTACCCTGAGAAACGTAGGAGTAGTGCCATGCCGTTGAATATTGCCGACGCGTCCGTCCCCTCCATCGCGCCGATGTCGGCTCGTGCCATACGGCTCAATCCGGCCGACGATGTTGTTATCGCGCTCGAACAGCTTGTGTCCGGCACGGTGATCGAGAAAGAAGCGTTGACAGTTTCGGGACTGATTCCGCCCGGTCACAAAGTGGCGACACGTGACATCGGTCAGGGTGAGGCGGTGCTCCGCTACGGCCAGGTCATCGGCTTTGCAAGCCAGCCCATTCGCGCGGGGCAGCATGTACACACCCATAATCTCGCGATGGGCGACTTCACGCGCGACTACGCGTTTGGTCAGGCCGCGCGTCCGACTGTTCTGTCGGATGAGCCGGCAACATTTCAGGGCATTGTCCGGGAAGACGGCCGTGTCGCCACGCGTAACTACGTCGGAATTCTCACCTCTGTTAATTGCTCGGCCACCGTTGCACGAGCCATTGCTGACCATTTTCGGCGCGACGTTCGTCCGGAAGCACTAGCCGCGTTTCCGAACGTTGATGGCGTCGTCGCACTAACACATAGTTCAGGTTGCGCAATCGACTCGGAGGGCGACGGTCTCGCGATTTTGCAGCGCACGCTCGGCGGCTATGCATGCCATCCCAACTTCGCGAGCGTGCTGATCATAGGTCTCGGCTGTGAAACGAACCAGATTTCGCGACTACTTGAGACACAGGGGCTCCGCGAACACGATCGATTGCGAACGTTCACGATCCAGGACAGCGGTGGTACGACATTGACAATTGCGAAGGGTGTTGAACTGGTTCAGCGCATGTTGCCTGAAGCGAACAACGTGAGGCGAGAGACGGTCAGCGCGAGTCATCTCACGATCGGTCTGCAATGCGGAGGATCGGACGGCTATTCTGGCATCACAGCCAATCCGGTACTGGGCGCAGCCGTTGATTTGCTGGTGCAGCACGGCGGCACCGCGATTCTCTCGGAGACGCCCGAGATCTATGGCGCGGAGCACCTACTAACGCGCCGCGCCGCAACGCCCGAGGTGGGTCGAAAGCTGCTCGATCGCATCAGGTGGTGGGAAGCGTACGCGCAGCGGCAGGGGGCCCAGATCAACAACAATCCGTCGGCCGGAAATAAGGCCGGCGGCTTGACGACCGTCCTCGAGAAATCACTGGGCGGTATCGCAAAGGCAGGCTCGACAAACCTCACCGAGGTGTACGAATACGCACAGCCCGTTAAGGCACGCGGTCTGGTGTTCATGGACACGCCCGGCTACGACCCCGTGTCGGCTACGGGCCAGGTAGCCGGCGGTGCGAATCTGATCTGCTTCACGACGGGACGTGGTTCAGCTTACGGCTGCGCGCCTACGCCGTCTGTCAAACTTGCAACTAACACAGCACTTTGGCAACGGCAATCCGACGATATGGACCTGAACTGCGGAGAAGTGTTGGAAGGCAAAACTTCAATTGAGCAACTTGGCGCAGTGCTTTTCAAATTGCTGTTAGATGTCGCTTCGGGGACCCGTTCACGCAGTGAGCGGCACGGTTACGGACAGAACGAATTCGTACCTTGGCAGATTAGCGCAATTATGTGAACGCAGATCGATATCAGTCGACGGTCTCAATGCTGCTAAGCAGGCAGTGTTTTCCCCCGCAGCCCTTTCCTAAGCAGGCGCGTCTATGCGAGTAAGCGGAATTAAAGGGCCGCTATGCAGCCGATAGCCGCCTGTAGACCTACGGTAATTTGGGCGGCTGCTTGGGGTCGGGTTGAGCCGACCGCATCGGGCGGGAGTCGGCCATCTGCGGACGTCCGTTAGGTGCTCACATTGAGGTCCGTGAGTCGGCTCCGCCGCTAAAAGCGGACTATCACGCGTAGCTGATACTGGCGAGTCATACCCGAAGCGTCCACGGAACGATAAATTTTGGAAGATCCTGAAACGACTGTGTTTGCTGCGCTGACTACGCGCTTACGGCTGACCGTAGAAAGTCGACAAACGCACGCACCTTCGCTGATAAGTGGCGATTCTGCGGATAGAGGATGGAGAACGGCCGGGAGCGTCCACCATATTTCTGAAGGATCTCCACGAGATCGCCACGCTTTAAAGCTTCGGCCGCCGCGAAACGGTAGGTCTGGTAAAGGCCGCCGCTCGCATTGACCCAGGCGACGCACCCTAGCGCATCATTGAGTACCCGCATTCGGCTCTTTATCGGTTGTTCAATCTCAGCCCCTTTTTCATCAGTAAACAACCACTGCATCGGTCGCCCAGTATTAGGGGACACGTATTGAATGCAGTCATGCTTCTCAAGATCATTGAGCGATAGCGGCGTGCCTCTTCTACGTAAGTAATCTGGTGTACTGAAAACGCATAAAGACGCATCCTCCAGCTTATATGCCACCAGTCGCGAATCACGCTGGATGCCTAATCGGATAGCAAGATCAAACCCCTCTTCAACAAAATCAATGATCTTGTCCGAGATACTTATCTCGATGTCGATCTGTGGATAGGCCTCGGTGAACTTGGGCATCAAAGGCAGTAAGCGATATGTCCCGTAAGCGGCACTGACGCTGATGCGCAGCAGCCCACTCGGCACTGTCTGTGCGCCGGTGATCGCGCGCTCTGCCTCGGCGATTTGCTCGAGCGCTATCTGACACTCCTTCCAATAAAGCTCCCCTTCATTTGTGACCTTGACGCTGCGCGTTGTCCGCGAAAACAGGCGCACACCAAGGCGCTGTTCGAGCCGACTGATCGATCGACTGATCGCTGCCGGGGTTACGCCAAAAACCTCGGCCGCGCCTGTGAAACTTCCCAACTCCGCGGCTTTACAAAATTGCTCGATGCTGCCGAGCTGGATCGATTCGATGGCGGCCATTGTTTGTTCCAAAATGTAATAGATGAATTGATGTTTACACCATTTATGTATGGTCAACAAGCTAATAAAGTGCATTCACTGCTCGCGCAGACAAGGAATTGTGACCAGCTCCTATACGCATACGGGTTGGCGCCATCTTCAACTTACAATTAGGAACGACGCAAATGACTACCAAACTGCACGTTTTCACCTCTCCCTCGGCTTTCCCTAACCCACAGCGCCTGCGTCTGTTCATGCACGAAAAGGGGATCGCAGATCAGTTTGACGAAACCATCTATGACATGACGCCGGTCGGCGAACAGCGTGGCTGGCGTCACTTGAAAATGAATCCATGGGGCGAAACGCCGACGCTTGAACTTGCTGACGGTAGCTTCCTTTCCGAGACAGCCGCCGTTGTCAGATATCTCGACCAGTCCTATCCCGGTCGAAAGATTATGGGCGACACGCCCTTGGAGCAGGGCTTGGACAATATGTGGGACAACCGCATCTGGGTTCACATCCTGTATCGGATTGTCACGGCCTTCCACGTTTTGCACACGGGTCTCGGGTTCAAGCTTGAACTGACGAAGAACGAGGCGTGGGGTGAGCACTGCCGCAAGGAAGCATTGGCCCATGCCGCGCTGGTCAACAAGCATCTGTCGGACGGCCGGCAGTGGCTGCTGGGCGGTAATGAACCGACCTTCTCAGACATCACGCTGGCGACCGCAATCGCGTTCTCGAAGTTCCCGGTGAACGCCACTCCGCTCGACGAGCGTTTCGAATTTTTGGATGCCTACTGGCAACGTTGGCAACAACGTCCGAGCTTCAAGGTGGCCTATTGCCGACGGTAACAGCGGCATACCGGAGCTGGATAATCGGGCATAAAATGGGCTGGGCATCGCGCGACGCTCAGGAAAATGATCCCGCGCGATCCGGCGACGTCATACCTCACGACGCGTCGGGGCACTTTATACTCAGCAGCTTACACAGGCGGCGGTACTGGCCGCCCCAACCATCGCAGGCGCACTATCCATTGCTGTGTTCAATGGCATTACGAATGTCGGCGCTTGTTCGGCCCAATATTTTCGGCATAGGAACATTGCGCGATATGGTCAAGAAAACCTCTCCCGAACAACGCCGTGAGCTAGGTACCTTCCTCTCCAGTCGACGGGCGCGTCTGCAGCCTAAGGAATTTGGTCTGCCTGAGGGCCCGCGGCGCACACCGGGCTTGCGGCGCGAAGAAGTCGCCGTGCTCGCAGGCGTCAGCGTCAGTTGGTACACGTGGCTCGAACAGGGACGCGACATCCAGCCCTCCGCAGACGCACTGCGGCGCATCTCGAAGATTCTCAAACTCGATCGGGTCGAATCCTCTCATCTCTTTGCGCTTTCGGCCCGTGAGGAACCGGCCGTCGTGACCACCGGCGGAGTTACCGAAGGTCTGGAAAGGCTGGTTCGCGCGATCAACCCCATCCCTGCCTACGTGCGCAACACGCGATTAGACATACTCGCCTGGAATGATGCGATTGCGGACCTTTTCGTCGATTACGGCTCGCTGCAGCCGCACGAGCGCAATACGTTACGCCTGCTGTTTCTCTATCCCCCCTATCGCACGCTGATCCTCGATTGGGAGCAGATGGCGCGCGGCATGATCTCCACGTTCCGCGCCTCGCGCGCGCATGCGCAGGACAAAGTTCCGTTCGACGATCTGATTAATGAACTCTCGCAACAGAGCGCTGAGTTCCGTGACTGGTGGCAGGACACGGACGTGAAAGGTTTTGATGAGGGCAGCAAACGTCTGCGGCATCCGACTTCCGGACATATCGATTTCACGTATGTTGCGTTGACGCCGGAGGGCCGGCCCTACCTTTCGCTGGTGACGTATATCCCGCGCCATACTGCCTATGACACGCAGTCATAGGATTACAAGACGCCTTCTTCACTCGAATCGCTTTGTCTAGACTGGCATCACTGAATCGCAAACGGGTGTTTGCGAACAAAACCCAAGTCTGGAGGTAAGTATCATGAAACTCATTCAATCACTCATCGTCGCCGCTGCTTTTGCTATTCCGGCTGTATCGTCGTTCGCCCAGTCAGATGCACCTGTTAGCCGTGCGCAAGTGCGTGCTGAATTGGCTCAACTTGAACAGGCAGGCTACCAGCCGGGTGCTGGCGACCAAGCAACTTATCCGGTGCAGATTCAAGCCGCCGAAGCACGTGTCACCGCGCAAAATAACGCCGCTACGGGTTACGGTGGAGTCTCGGGCGGATCATCCTCGTCAGGCGCCTCGCTTAAGCCAACCGCCAATATCGCTACGAAGTCGATCTATTCCGGTCACTAAGCTGATCTAGAGCATCGGCAAAATACGGCCTAAGGCTGGTTGCTGTCTTGATCGATAGCAAGCCAGCCATCTTGTTTTAGTACCTCCTCCTACGGCATATTTGCCGGTGGATCCCGCCCAGCTACGGCTGGCTTTTTTTTGCGTACGCCGAGCTACCGCTAGATAAGAAATCAAAATGCGTTTGCTCAATTTCTTTGCCATTCGATAGCGGCACCTAGCGGCTTATCTTGATCGGAACTGGATGGTCCGCGTCCGACCCGCATTTCTGCACATGTGCGCATCACGCGTATCGATCTCACGTATGTCGCAATGACGCCAAGGGTCGGCCCGACCTTTCCCTGGTGACGTATATCTCACACCATGCTGCCTATGACCCGCAGTCATAGGATTACGAGACGCCTTCTTCACCCAGATCGCTTTGCCTAAACTGACCATCAGAGCAGCACCTCATTCGCTGATTTCATCTGTCAAGGAGGCAATAACGATGTCGAATCACAACGCTCAGCCAAACACTAACGCGGTCAACGTCGCGACCTCGCGTAACCCTGCGACCAACGAACTGATCGCAACCTATACATTCCAGACTGCCAACGAAGTGGAGCGCCTGCTTGTTGATAGTGCTGCAGCTTTCCGGCTGTGGCGGGCGACGCCGATGCGAGAACGCGTCGCTGCCTATCATCGCCTCTCGGCAACCTTGCGCGAAAGATCAGATAGTCTGGCTTCCCTCATCACGGCCGAGATGGGCAAGACCATCGGCGCAGCGCGCGCAGAGGTTGAGAAATGCGCCGCTACCATAGAGTGGATCGCAGAAAACGGCCCTGCGATCGTTGCAGATGAACCGGTCTCGGTCGATAGCGATGACGAGGTCCATGTTTCGTATCTGCCAATAGGCACGGTTCTGGCCGTCATGCCATGGAACTTCCCTTTGTGGCAGGTGGTACGCGCCTCTGGTCCGGTCATGCTGTCGGGTAACGGCTTTTTACTGAAGCATGCGCCGAACGTCATGGGTTCTGCTTATGCCCTGCAGGAGGCGTATGAAGCTGCTGGGTTTCCAAAAGGGCTTTTCGCCAATCTGAATACCGACAACGAGACAGTAGCCCGGACGATCGAGGACGATCGGGTGGCGGCGATCACGCTAACAGGTAGCATGCGAGCGGGCTCGGCGGTGGCTGCGACGGCAGGAAGGGCGCTTAAAAAGAGTCTGCTGGAGTTGGGGGGCGCGGACGCCTTCATCGTGTTGGCCGATGCGAATATCGATCTAGCGGTAAAAGCGGGCATCGAAGCACGATTCCAGAACGCCGGACAGGTCTGTCTGGCCGCCAAGCGATTTATTCTTGAAAGGCCCATCGCCGAAGAATTTACTCGGAAATTCGTCGCTGCCGCAAAGCAAATAAAGGTGGGGGACCCGCTCGACCCGACGAGCACGATTGGGCCGATGGCGCGCCACGACTTGCGCGACGAACTGCACCAGCAGATCGAACGTACCATCGCGGCCGGTGCGACGCTCCTGCTCGGTGGCAAGAAGGTCGAGGGAATCGGCAACTTCTATGAACCAACGGTGTTAGCTGACGTCACGCCGGGCATGGCGGCATTCGACGAGGAAACATTCGGGCCGGTGGCAGCAATCACGGTGGCAGACAACGCAGAACAAGCGATCCTGCTCGCGAATACCAGCGATTACGGGCTGGGCGGCAGTCTTTGGACCAGCGATGTCGCACGAGCACAACGCATCGCGCGTCGCCTGGAAACCGGTGGCGTATTCATCAACGGCTATCCCGCCTCGAACGCTCGCATTCCGGTCGGTGGGGTGAAAAAGAGTGGCTACGGACGCGAACTGTCGCATTTCGGCTTACGCGAGTTCACCAACGCCCAGGCAGTCTGGGCCAAGGCCGTGGACTGATCCACAAACCATCTCATCGAAAACCAAGCGATCAATTCTCGAAGGATAACCATGTCTAACTCTAAATCCAGTCCTATTTTGCAAGAGGCTACGATCGGCGGCTTGCTCCTAAAGAACCGCGTCGTGATGGCACCAATGACGCGCAGTCGTTCGGACGATGCCGGTGTGCCGCCTGACTATGCCGCCGATTACTATGCGCAGCGCGCTGATGCAGGTCTAATCATCACGGAGGCAACAAATATCTCGGCACAAGCGCGTGGCTACCCCCGCACGCCGGGGATCTGGACTAGCGAACACATTAAGGCGTGGAAACACGTGACCGAGGCAGTGCATCGCCGAGAGGGCAAGATCTTCCTGCAGCTCTGGCATACGGGACGGATGTCACACCCCGATATACATGCCGGTGCGCTGCCTGTCGCACCGTCGTCGATCAAACCGGCGGGACAGATCCGCGTCCAGGATGGCATGAAAGATTTTGTCACGCCTCGTGCGCTCGCGACGGACGAAATCCCGTTGATCGTCGAGGAATATCGCCGTGCTGCGGAAAACGCGAAGCTTGCCGGCTTCGATGGTGTCGAAGTGCATTCGGCCAATAATTACCTACTCGAACAATTCATTCGCGACAGCACGAATCATCGTTCGGACAGGTATGGTGGTTCGGTAGAGAATCGATTGCGTTTCCCACTCGATGTCGTCAAAGCCGTTATCGATGTTTGGGGCGCAGACCGCGTCGGCATCCGCATTTCGCCAGTCACTACGACCCCGGGTGACACACCGCTCGACAGCAATACGATGGAGACATACGGTGCATATGTAGACGCGTTGTCACGCCTCGGATTGCTTTATATACACGACATCGAGGGTGTGACTCAACTGAGCCGCGAAGCGTCAGAAGGCATCAGCTTCACTGACCTGCGCAAGCGCTTTAAAGGCGCCTACATCGCCAACAATCAATACACGCTCGCCCTAGCCGAAAAAACACTGGCTGCGGGAGACGCCGATCTGTTCAGCATAGGACGGCCGTTCATTGCCAATCCGGATTTGGTCGAGCGCCTCAGGACAGGCGCTCCACTAGCCGAAGCGCCAAAGGAATATTGGTATGGCGGAGACGCGAACGGATATTCCAACTGGCCGCGGATGAACGGTCAGAGTGCAATAGATCAATGAGGAGGGTAAAACCCCGGTCATTGAGCGAGATTAACATACTGCACTCTCTATAGAGCCAAACTGACTTGGTACGTGCAACATCGTTTGGCGGCCATCAGCGGCCGTTGGCCCGCGCAGTCGTGGGAACATTCGGATGACCGATGAGCATGAAACATGCGGATATTCGGACGGGCGTCGCATTCTCGCGTATTCATCCGACCAGCGCCGGCGTGGCGAGATTGACGTTCGAACATCAGCGGACGCTGAAACTTGCGGACGTTTGATCGTCATTATTATCCGCTTGGCAGCCATCTGACCGGATGGTAGGCGGACTAGGACTAAGGTCCAATTGCAACGCCACAATTGCGTGTCAACATGCAATTAGCTTCACGTATCCGGACGTGTTCACTTGTAAACCAACATGGAGAGAATAATGTCTGATGCCAATGCCGAGTCCACCGATTTGGGGAATCAGGTCCCACAGACCGAAAGCGCTCCCAGCGAAAGGGTTTCCAAACTACATGAAAAAGCGCTGGCACGCCTGCAGGGCGCCAGGGAAAAGGCCTCGGCTGTGCAGGTCGTGGTGGTCGAAAACGGCAAAATCGCTGCCCGCGCGACCGACGACTTCGTCCACGAGTATCCGTGGGTATCCATCGGGATGGGGGCCGGTTTTGGGGTGCTGGTAGGTCTGCTGATCAATCGCGACTGACGTGCGTTGATCTCGCATATGAGCCGTTTGGGAAGCGTCTGAAAAATGTAGGACTGCGAGAGCGTTAGCGAACTGCGGTACAACAGAGACACGGCAATCGTGCAGCACAAACACCGCAACACGGACAAAGGTCAGGGGCCAACCAGGCTTGTATCGGATTTCGCAGCTTTCGAGCACGCGATCCGATGAATCTCAGGACGCTCCCTCTCCCTAGAAATGGAAATACTCTCAGCTGGCGCTATAGTGAATCACACCCGTTGGCCAACGCGCGGTGGTCATCCAGGCGCCCGGAATAAGCGCCCGCTCGACAACCAACGTGACCAGCCGAAAGACTGGTATCAACTTGAGAGCTGCCGTCGAGGCGTTGCTCAGTCGAGCGGCGTGTGGGTCAAACTGGGTCGTTCAAAGTCACTTTGCCGGGTTTCTCGGCGGCGATAGTTCAGGGGGTGGAATGACAGGCGCAAGGCCTGTCAGATATGGGTTACCACCCCTGCTGTAGCAAATCTGTAGCACATAGAACTCCGCTCCTAGAGTATCAGCCAACTGTTATGCAGTCCCGGCTCGCGCACACTCATCCAACGACAATCGGGCCCAGGTAGAGACATTTGCATTGCGCCGTTGGACGACCGGACCTCGGTGAATTGCGGACGGTCGTTTCCACGATTGTTCGCACCGCCTTGAATCCGGTGCCCCGTCGAAGGCTACGCGCCGTCTCCCCGACTTGCTGTCCTCCTTGGTACGCGACAGGAAGGGTGATGCGCCTCGGCGACCGCTGAACTGTTGCCGATGAGCGTTCCACCAGACCACCACCACCTAGCGCCCTTAGCGTGCTTGGCTTTTCTCGCCGCGTGCCGACCACACGCCGTCGTCATAGAATTGTCAATATGGGGGCAATATGAAACATGGACTGGTAGTTGGGCTGCTGTGCGGCGCGCTGCTTGCCGGTTGCATGTCGGCCGGGGTCGAAGTGAGGCCTCAACAGATGTCGAGCTTCAGGCCTGGCGTGACGACCCTGCAAGACGTGACAGCCATGCTCGGCCCGGCGTCGGTGCAGACTGCGCTGGACGACGGTTCGACGTTGCTCGTCTACACGTTCGTGACGTCGAGGCCGCATCCTGAGAGCTTTCTTCCGTTCATCGGGTCGTTGGTTGGCGGTGCCGACACGCGCTCGTCGGCGGCGGTGTTCCTGTTCGATGCGCACGGCGTGCTCAAGAGTGCAAGCACCACGACCTCGAACGTCGGCACGGGCCTGAGCAGCGGCTTGAGCACCGACCTGCACAGCGCGCCGGTGCCAGGCGTTGAGCCGCCCGTCGTGGTCAAGAGCATTCAGCCACCCGCCGTGCAGAGCATTGAGCTGCTTCCGGAAGACGAAGTCCAACCGACCCCGGAAGACAGTGCTGAACCGCCACCAGAACAAAGTGTCCAACCGGCTCCGAACAAATAGCGACGGACCTCAGCCATTTTCACTAATGAGAGTCCGCTGCAAGCCGATGCAATGGGAAGACCGTGAAGCCGAGGCTTCGCTCGACGGCCAAAGTCACTTGGATTCGCCTTCTTGGGCGGCGATAGTTCAGGTGGAATGATAGGCGCAAGGCCTGTCAGATATGGATGGCTACCCTTGTTGTAGCAGATCTGTAGCACGCGAAACTTCCCCTCTTAGCTCATTGCGCCTTCTATAGCGCAGTCCCGGCTCGCACTTGCTCATCCGACGACAATCGGCCAACAGCGGGCATTCCTGTTGATTATTCTGCGGACGTTTGAAGGTCGGCTCCGCACCGACAACGGACGGTGACCTTCCACGTTGCAAGAAATTCACGTCGACCGAGCGCCGTTGCCTCTGCGAGGAGACAAACAGATATACCTTCTTCTATATGATCTTGATGACGACCTTACCCTTTGCACGTCCCGTTTCGACGTAGACCAAAGCCTCCCGGGTTGACTCGAATGGGAAAACCCGATCGATCACGGGCCTTATTGCACCTGCCTCGATGAGCTTGGCGATGTGGCCTAGCTGGTCTCCATCGGCACGCATAAAAAGGAATGAATAGCTGACGTCATGACGTCTCGCCGCCTTTCGGATGCGATGGCTTAGAAGGTGCATCGCCGCTTTCAGGAACCAGGAGGCACCCATCTGTTTAGCAAATTCAGGATCGGGTGGACCGGCGATCCCGATGAGCTTTCCACCCGCCTTGAGCACTCGCAGTGATCTTTCGAGCGTATTTCCGCCCTGCGTATCCAGCACCAGGTCGCAGTCTTTCAGCACGGCGGCAAAGTCGTCTTTCTTGTAATCGATGACGATATCCGCGCCAAGTTGCTTCATCAATCCGGCATTCGCGGCGCTCGCTGTCGTCGCGACGGTCGCGCCCAGATGCTTGGCCAGTTGAATGGCAAAGGTGCCAACGCCGCCCGAGCCGGCATGTATCAGTACCTTTTGCCCTTTCTTCACTTGCCCTTTTTCGACCAGCGCTTGCCAAGCGGTCAAGCCCACCAGCGGGATTGAAGCCGCTTCTTCCATAGTGAGTGTTTTGGGCTTGAGGGCTACGCCGTCTTCCTTGACCGCGATGAATTCCGCGAAGGTGCCGATCCGATCTTTGTGCGGTCGCGCATAGACCTCATCGCCCGGCTTGAATCGCCGCACGCGCGATCCGACGCGGACAACAACTCCGGCCAGATCATTGCCCAAAATCAGCGGCAAACGATAGGGCAAAATGAGCTTGAACTCTCCATCCCTGATCTTTGAATCGAGAGGATTCACGCCAGCGGCGTGAATCTGGATCAATACGTCGACCTCACGCAGTTCCGGAACCGGCATATCGCCGGCCCGTACGCCATTCTTGCGTCCATATCGATCGACGACGAATGCCTTCATCATGGTTCGTTGTTCCTTGCCAGTTTCACGTTGCGTTAAGTAATTCCGTCTACGTTGTGAGCCGCAGATCTTTGCGGATGCCGGCGTCTACCACGCCCGCGGGCGCAAATCTGCGTAGCAATCGCAGACGGCTGGCGAGTCCACCGGCTGCGTAGCGGAGTTTCGGACGAGCCGCGAGAGCCGCCTGCAGTACGGTCTCGGCCACAATCTCGGGACCGTCAGCACCCTCGACCACCTCCTTGACTCGCTTATCCACGGCCGAGCGCACCTCGCGGTACTCGTCGAGGGGGGCGTCGGGCGCCATGAAGTTCGCGTCGAAAGGCGTCTTGATGTACGCAGGCTCAACAACCGATACCCGGATGCCCATTGTGCGCAATTCATGGTCGAGCGACTCTGAATACCCTGCAACCGCGTGCTTGGTGGCGGAATAGAGCGCCATATAGGGCATGGGTAAGAAACCCAGCACGGAGCCGATGTTGATGATGCGGCCGCTACCTTGTCGCCGCATATGGGGCAATACGGCGCGCGTCATACGGATAATCCCGAAGAAGTTCGTATCGAAGATCGCACGGGCCTGGTCAAGCGAACTCTCTTCCGCAGCGGCAGGGGCGACGCCGAAGCCAGCGTTGTTCACCAGCAGGTCGATGCGGCCGTCTAGGCGCAGTACTTCCTTGACGGCAGCTTCGACTGATTCTTCGCTAGTCACGTCAAGAGACAGCATCTCGAACGTCCGCTGGCCGGCTTGTGCGCTGCGTCGGCTCGTGCCATAGACCTTGTATCCGGCCTTCGCAAGACCGTTTGCCGTGGCTTCGCCGATGCCTGACGAGGCGCCCGTCACGAGCGCTATTCCGTTTTTCATAATGTCTTTCCGGAGTGAGGAATGTCTTTACATGGTTGGTCGAGCGTTTATCTTGTCGGAAATATGATGATCATCATATTTATGGTCCAGCAAAAACACACGCCGGATGCGCGCAGTTACTCCTCAACGGGTGCGAATTTTTTCAATGCGGCTTCAAGAAAACTGTCCGACAGCTTGGGGTCGTCGACGGCGCGTGCCAGCACCATGGTGCCGACCATAGTGGCAACGGTCATAAGTGCCTGTTCATGCGAGCCCGGTTGCCCCCAATCTGGCAATTGACGAGCAACGACATCGATCATCTCCTTGATGCGGCGGGTGGCCGCGCGTCGCACGACCGGCGCCTGGCGCGGCATCTCCGAGCCAAGAGCGGAGACTGGGCAGCCCGTTTCTATGGCTTCACGATGCTCCTTCGACAGATAGGCGCGCACCATCGACGGCAATGCCTGCTCCGGCGGCACAGATGCTGCGATTTGCTCCGACAGGGCCACAGCCTCCAAGCCGGCGCGATCGGCAGCTTCGGCAAGCAGCGCCTCGCGCGACGGAAAATGGGCATAAAAGCCACCATGAGTCAGGCCGGCCTCCTTCATGATGTCTGCCACGCCCGTCCCGTCATAGCCGCTGCGCCGAATCGCGCGCGCGGCAACCTCGACGATGCGCTCGTGTGTGATTTCCTTGCGGCTGGCGGGTTTCCGATTTTTAATCGATGACTTTTGCATGATGGTCATCATATACCATTTCGGCACAATTTGCAGAACGGCGTAATGTCGATGCAGATCAAGACCTCCACTAGGCAGCGTCAGCGCGCGCTAGTCGCTTCAAGACACTGAACCCGAGCTCGGTGTTTCATGTCCGTGGTCTTGGTAGGTCTTGGTAGGTCTTGCAGTCGCGCTTCCCGGCTACCACAAGCGAACTGACGATTTCTTGTTGGGCTTACACCTGGGTGACCGCCTTGCCTCGGAAGCGGACGTATAGACTACGCGGCACCGAACGGCTAATAGGGGTCGGGTTGTGTCAATTCGCTCTTCAAAATTGATCGCCGGAAAGCGGCCACTGGAATTCCGCTTGCCGGAAGCGGCCAGTCGCCAGTGCGTACTCCCGACCCACAAGAGACCTTCAGGCTACCCAGCAGCGGTCATTCAAACGCTGCGACTTTCTCGCCCTGTCGACAATAGATTCGCGGCATACTGTCGACGACGAAAGTGCTTTGGACACCAGTCAAGCCGCGTTCTCAGATCGGTTAGTTCGTATGGAAGGACTTATAGTCCGGATCATGCGTACTGTGCTCGGGGCGAACGACCAAATTGAATTTTAGTGAGACGCCTTCGGGTGGCTTTGGTAACCCGGCCTTTCTGATGATCTCCATACTGGCCGCGTCGAATTTCGGGTCGCCACTTGATGTTTTCACCGAAATCGACAGTACGTTGCCCTCAGAGTCAATGACAACGGGGAAGACGGCCTCCGTGTTCTTGTCGCCTTCTGTGACCAAGACGCCTGTTCGAGGGGCAATTCTCTTCTGGATTGCTCGGACGAAAGCGTCAACCGCACTCTTCTGCGAGCTACTTTGCTCAGGTGATGAACTCGGAGGTTCAACCGACCAGCAAGGATTACTCAGTGCCACTGCTATCGCTGCAAGGAGAAGTGACTTCATGTTCTAGTATGTACTTGGTTTGTCGACGAAATGGGCGCCGCCGTCGAATGACGGTTGTTGGCCGCGTGCTGCCGCATGCAACCCGGATAAGGTGACCCGCCAGCCTTCCGTTTCTTCGAGAATCAGCCATTCAGGCGGTGCAGATTGCCCGCCCCGTCCTCACCGAATCAAACCGCGAGTCGAGCGATCAAGAAAATCGTAAAAAGGCTTAACCTCGGCATGGGCTGTTGCAATTTCAGCAATCTCCGGTTTCGCTTCGTCAAGCGTCTTCCCGCTACGGTAAAGCAGCTTGTAGGCATTCCGGATGGCTTGTATCCCCTCCTTGCTGAAGCCACGGCGTTGTAGCCCCGTGGTATTCACTCCGACAGGTGAAGCGTGATTGCCTTGAGCAATAACAAACGGCGGCACATCTTGCGCGACATTAGAACAACCTCCCACCATAACGTGCGCTCCGATGACGCAGAATTGATGGACTGCGCACATACCGCCGATGATCACGTGATCATCGACGATGACGTGACCGCCTAGCGTTGCATTGTTTGCCAGAATGCAATGGTCACCAACAATGCAATCGTGGGCAACGTGAGCATTGACCATCAGAAGGTTGTCGCTTCCGACCTTGGTGATGCTGCCTCCTTGGACTGTGCCGCGATGGATCGTGACACTCTCCCGGATTCTGTTGCGATCGCCCACTTCCACGACAGTTGGCTCTCCGGCGTACTTCAAGTCCTGGTTGTCTTCCCCGATCGTGGCGAAAGGATAGATTGTGTTCTCTCGGCCAATGCGGGTGTGCCCACTTACGACAACGTGCGACTTAAGGACGGTGCCTTCGCCAATCTCGACGTCACCGCCTATACAGCAATAGGGACCAATGCGAACGCGAGCCCCAATGACGGCACCTTCTTCAATAACTGCGGTCGGGTGGATGACAGCCGTTTCATCAATCACAAATGTGGCCTCTGAGGAAGGTTAGGATCGGACTTTAGCTCAAATTAAATGCTTGAGCAGCAAGCTGTGATTCGCTTTCCGGGCTGACTAAATGACTCTTCGATTTCGCTCGGCGCACAGCTTTCAATTAACTATCGACAGCTGAAACCCAAGGAGATTGTTTGACGATCATGGCGCATGTCCCGACTGTCCGAAACTGGCCGAATCCGGAAGTCCGGCCACTGCAAGCGACCGCCGATCGCACCGCTTCGTCGAACCTCCGTAGCCGGGCCGCACTGGCATATTCTCCGTTCGGCGCTGCCAGCCCCAGACAGGATGGTTGGGAGCCGCTCCCAGTCCCACCGCAGCAAGTCGCTGACAGACTAGCGATAGTTAATCAAGTAGATGACGTCATTGAGGAACCAGGGCAGAATCAATTGCGTGTCGGGATAGCTGACACCGACGCTGAGCCTCGGTGGCTTTGACGCGGAGTAACCGGGCGTCGCACCGTCGGCAGTGTGCAGAATGTACGTGTCCGTGTCGGACGGCTGGGCGGTCTGATTGTTCGGGGGCGACGATCTCCAGGCGCAGCCGGCGGTGAGCACGATGAGGGCTGCTGCGAAGCATAAGGGCTTCATGATGGTGTGAAAGTCCAGCAACGTTACTTTGACAATAACGTCGATGAAGAATTCGTTCCGGCACGTGGCTGGCTTCTGTCGAACGCAGGAGGCGCAGTCCGACCCGAAGCTGCCAGCCGGGAGATTGGCGCGAACGTCGCGTGTCGGGCTCGAAAGTGACGGCCAACATCGATCACGGTCGTTCGCTGATCACCTATGAAGCGCTTTTCGGCGTGCCTCGCATGTCGGGGAGTGCGCGCCGTGTGTCGCCCAGCGCGTGTGAGCGATTCCCGTCATACCCTCGAAATGCGCTTCGCGCACCTGCGCGTGGGCCCGAGCGCGACCGTCAGCATGTGCGAGCCTCCTTCTACGTTCCCGTCGACGCGCCGAGCGCCGCGAAGTGCAACACCCATTCCCTTTGCCCATCGACATCGATCAGAGCCGCCGCTTCGTCGTCGTAAAACCCGCCCACCGGGCAGGCGGCCAAGCCGCGGGCAACCGCGCCTAGCAGCCAGCGCTCGCCCAGTATCCCCGCCTCGAGAAAGGCATGGCGATATCCACGCGCACCTTCCGCCAGCATGTGCGCGCGATCGGCGGAAAGCACCAGCACTACTGCGGCGTTGCCGATCACATCCTGCGACAATGCGGCCGCCTGAGCCGCAGCGGCGGAATCGCTGTCGCGCACGCGTACCAGCGCGTGCTGAGGCAGGTAGCGATACACGCCCGGCCGGAGCCCTGCGACACGATTGACGACCAGATTGATGTGGATGGCGCCCGATAGCTGGGGCGGCAGCGCCATGTCGGCCAGCATCGATGACATCGTCGCGAGCGGCACCGCATCGTCGAGGAAGCGCCGCTGGCTCCGCCGCTGGACTATCGTGTCGGTCACGCCTGCGGCGGCGGGCTCAGGCGCCGGTAGCGCGATGTGCCCGGCGCCCACCTCGTCGGGCAATAGCTGCAGCGACGTGGCCCGGTGCACCATGCCTGTCACGCCGATTGTCAGGCCGGAGGGTACCGGCGGCGCTGCGAAGCGCGCGCGCAAAGCTTCGCCGGTGGAGTCCACGGCGCTGGCCGCGGGCCGCAGATCCATGATGGCGAGCACGCCTTCCTCGAGGCCATCAACACCGATGGCCTTGGCGGCCAGGATCTCGTCAAAGCGCGCGACGAGCGTCGCCCGCATTCCTGCCTGATGCCCCGCGAGCCGCAGATTCTCGAGCAAGTGGCCAGCGTCCGCAACCGCATAGCGGTAGGCCCGGTCGCGGTACTTGTAGCCGGTGCGGCGGAACACCGCAGTCAGCACCACGACCGCGTCGGCGCCGTCTGCCTGAGGCGCGCCGAGCGCGGCCCGAGCAGCGCCCAGCGCGTCGAGCCGATTGTGCTCCGGGTCGTAGTGATAAAGCCCGGCCGGCAAGCCCTCGACCTTGCGTGCCAGGACATAGAGCTCACTGGGAAACAGCGCGCCGGAAGATGGCGAAGCGCGCAACGCCAGGCCGCCGCGCCGCGCCGTGATGCCGGCCGAGAGGTATAGCATCTCGCCCAACTCGGCAACGCTCAGGCTTCGCTTGCGCCACGAGGGCGCGCGCAGCGCGTCGCTCAGGCTGCGCTCGTGGGTCCTGTCGCGCGCTAGGGCGATGTACGGCACGTCGGGGTAGCGCTTGAAAGCGGGCGGCGGTGCACCCCATTCGACCCCCGGCGCGCGCTGGAACACGCGGCTGCGCGACTCGGACGAGAATTCGTGATAGCGGGCCACGGCATCGACCGGGCCAGATCCGGCTTCGGCGGCGTTGGTCCAGCGGACGGCCACTTCGCTGGCGCCGTGACGCGTGCCGAGGAAGAACGCCATGCCGAGAGCGGCGAGGACGGTCAACACCTTGCCGACCGCGACCGGGTCGTGCCAGCCACCGCGGGTGGACTGCTGCGCTGGTTGGGACGGTGCGAGCCGCAGCCAGCGGAACACGGCCGGCAAGTTGAAAATCAGGTGCACGGAGACAAGCAGCAGCGTGCAGTAGCCAAACAGGTAGTGCCAGTCGAACACCGGCAACTGCTGATTGGCCACCCAGAACACACCGAGACTTGCCGTCGTCAACAGGTAGGCGATCAACAGCAGGCTGGTTTGCACATTGAGCGCCTGACGCGACGGTGTCCGTCCGCGCCACGTCGACACGGTGACATACAGTGCGTACATCGAAAGCGGCAATAGGACCCAAATAATCTTTGAAACCATGTCCTGACACGCCTTGCTGGAATGTGGAACGCGGCGGAGCCTAAACTCTATCCTTGTCCGCCTGGCTAGGCTACAGGCTGTCAAGCCGCCGAACGAGATTGATCCCGCCAAAATTGCGTTCGACGAGCGCGTGCGGAACTGTTCACGATTACGTGGGAAATCGTTACGTCGGTTATTCGTACCGAAAAAGCGGCGCAGGGAAATGAAAAGCAAAATGAAGTCCGGTAGACCGGCGCTACTCGTGGGGTCCAGCCGCTCACTCGATTCGATACCGGCACAGCATTGTTGGTGAGCCATGTACAGAACCTACGCCAACGGTCCGACCCGCTCTCGAAACTGCCGAGCAACGCCTCGAACGGCAGGTGTTGCACGGACTCCGGCCGTTCAACGCGCAAAGTCGAAAGGCAGAAAATGGCCGAACCCAGAACTTTCTGCAGCCGGACATGCTCTTCCTAAGGGCCAGATAAATGAACTGCCCTTCGAGAACGTCCTTTGACGCTGATTGCAGTGTCGTAACAGCTCGCTGACAATGATGCAGGCGTGCTATTACGCAGATGTCTCAACGCGGATGACGTTGCGGCCCACAGATCGGGCTTGCGGTCGTCAACCGGCACATCGCGACTGCGGCGCCGTTCACGATGGGCGCGCGCTCCATGGATATCGGCCGGCAAACTCCGCTTTCGCAATGCCCTGCTGGAGGCCGCCCCAAACGCTCCCCGATGCCTCATTGATGCAGAATCGGCGCAAAGGCCACAACGACACGACCTGAATACGATGGACGACCCAGAATCGCTTTCCCTGGCACTCCCCGACGGCACCAAGGTCTCTGCGCTCCTCCGAGCGCCGGAGGACGCGCGAGCCCTGTATGTCTTCGCGCACGGTGCCGGGGCGGGCATGCAGCACGCCGGCATGTCGTCATTGGCCGACGCGCTTGCGGCGGCAAATGTCGCCACATTGCGCTACCAGTTTCCGTACATGGAGCGGGGCTCTAGGCGGGTGGACTCGCCGGCCGTGGCACATGCTGCCGTGCAGACAGCCGTCGCAGAGGCCCGCCGGCGGTTGCCTGCACTGCCGCTCTTCGCGGGCGGTAGGTCGTTCGGCGGCCGCATGACGTCCCAGGCCCAAGCCATCTCCCCGCTGGACGGCGTGCGTGGCCTCGCTTTCGTCGCGTTCCCGCTGCACCCGGCGGGCGCGCCCGGCGTGGAGCGGGCACGGCACCTGGCGGACGTCACGGTGCCGATTCTCTTCCTGCAGGGCACGCGCGACAAGCTGGCCGAGCTTCACCTGCTGAGGTCGGTTGTCGGGACGCTGGGGTCACGCGCCACGCTGCATGTGGTGGACGACGCAGATCATTCGTTCCACGTGCGCGCGTCCTCCGGCCGGACCGACGCGCAGGTTGTGCTCGAACTGGCACGGACGATGTCGGCGTGGTTCTTCGCCGAAGGAGAGTTCGTGCCCGTTACCTGAGCAAGCGCAGGAATGCTTGTAGCAGAGTCGGGACGGCGAGCCGGCGAATTCGCCGTGCTGCACTCGCCCGCTCAATCCCTTTGCTATCCGGAGTTGGTCTCTGGCATAGCAACGATAAGCGACACCTGTCGCGTCAGCGACGTGTTCCCAGTGCCGAATGAGTGAATTTGTCAGATCCACTTGCGGTGATCCGCCCCGGAAATCGCGTAGGGCATGTGCTTTGATTTGGCCGACAGGCCTCCGGCGGCGGTGTCGATCCGTGAGTGACCGCTTAGGGGTGCGGGCGGCGCCAGACTGGCGGAGCGTCGAACGACACGCATTGGCCGGTCACTGGCCGACGCGGTCGCCTGAAATCGACGGCGGATTCAACCGGTCGATGCAACGATTTGGTTAAATCGTTCAGCCGGGGTGTCGAAGTCTAGTGTTTTTCGGGGACGTTCGTTGAGCCGCCTTGCTACGGCATCCAGTCTGGCCTGCGAGTAGACGGAGAGATCGGTACCCTTAGGAAAATATTGCCTCAGAAGCCCATTTGTGTTTTCGTTCGAACCGCGTTGCCAAGGGTGTTGAGGATCGCAGAAATAGACCTCAATGTCTGTAGCGACGGTAAAGCGGTTGTGGTCGGCCATTTCCGAGCCCCTATCCCAGGTCAGCGATTTATATAGTTCCCTGGGTAACTTGCTGACGTGTCGTATCAGAGCGTCAACCACAGCCTCAGAATTCTTGCTGGCTACTTTCACCAGCATCACGAATCGACTTTGACGTTCGACGAGAGTCGCAATCTGGCTGGTAGCATTGCCATAAATCAAGTCACCTTCCCAGTGCCCGGGTATTGCCCGATCCTCCGCCGTAGCGGGACGTTCACTGATCGACACGGCGTCGCGAATGTTCGTGCGGTCCTCGGTTTTCAGTGTGTGATGACGGGATCGGCGCATGGTTCGGGAGCGTCGCAAGTGCTCGAGCAATTCCTTTTTCAGGGCGCCACGAGCTTGAATATAGAGGCTCCGATAGATTGTCTCGTGCGACACCAGATAGTCCTTGTTGACCGCGTACGCATGTCTGAGCCAACCAGCAATCTGCTCAGGGGACCACTGCAGCTTCAGCTTCGCAGCGACAACTCGTGCCAGCGTCTGGTTTTGCACCAATTTGCAGACCTTCGGCCGACGTGCCCGCTCCCAGGCAATCGCGTCCGCCTGGCTTGCCCGATAGCCTTGGCTGCCCCCGTTGCGTTGCAACTCGCGACTTATAGTGGAAGGAGCGCGTCCCAGCCTGGCCGCTATCGACCGGATCGATAATCCCGACACCAGAGAACGGGAAATCTCCTCGCGCTCTGCCAGCGTCAATGCCTGTGGCGCGCGGTGCCTTTGCGGCGGCTGGATTCCGCCGGTCTCCGATAGTATCCGCTGAATCGAAGAATGGCCTCGATCGAACAGTTTGGCAATCTGATGAATCGTGTCGCCCTTGCGCCATCGGTCCCACATCAGCGCTTTCTGAGTCTCGGAGTAATGAATTCTCGGTCGCTGTTTCATTTGCAACACCTCCGCTGCTCACGCAGATTCTAGGTGTTGCATCGACCGGTTGAATCCGCCACCCACTCCGGCCAGACGACTTTCTCGAAACCGGTCACTCGGCCACACTCAGCATTCGCGAAATGGAGTGCCCCTAAGCAGTCGTTGGCGATCTCACCGAATCGGCCAAGAAGCGCCGTTCATTATGGCGACCCGTCGCGCATCCCAACGGCGGCTCAGGGTCTATTAGCGGCTCTCCGGCGATGCGCAAACGTGACTGAATGGATTTCTGGAAGCGTTGACTCATCGACCAGGCTATCACTTCGCACCCGGCGTCTTCGTACTGTCATCAGGGGACATACTGGGTGCGCTGCCTTTGGATGCATCCCTGTAGCCTTCCATTTGTCCGCTCCACATCGCCGCGCCCCACGGGCTAGACACGGGCTCGCTGTGATAGGTCATCCCCGACGTTGCAGCGCCATGAGCGCCGCCACCACCGCTTCCACCGTTTCCATTTCCCGCCTGCGCGAACGTCGCGCACGGCGCGCAAAGCGCGATTGAAGCAATGCACGACAATAAAGTCTTCAGCATTCGAGGTTTCATGTCACTACTCTCCGGAATTCCGCGCGACATCGCGTAAAAAGCTTTTACAGACCCGACAGCAAATCGAATTTAACCATCCGCAAGTACTTTTAAAGTCAAAGGATTAGTCGGCGAGGTCTTCACGGACCCGATCGCAACGGCGGAGTAATTCATGCCGCCTGATACAGTGAGACTTGCCTGTATCGCCGTGGTCGATGTGCCCGCGGCATTCACCTGAACATTGTATGTGCCGACTGGCAGCGTCAGATAGCTGCTGATTGTTCCAAAAGGCACATTGGAAAGCACTACCTGGCCATTCACCAGTATGTCGACAGGTCCAGCGTCAGGCGATGCGTGGATCACACGAACCCGAGCCTGTCCCGCGGGCGCAGCGGACGTTTCGTCCGTGGCAAGCAACGCCTGAATATTGGCGACGAAAGTCGCCGCCATCGCGGTGTATGCCGCTCCGCTGGAGAGATTGGGCTTCACGTCGATAACCGTTGTCGTAGTACCCGCAGCGTTCACCTTGATCTCGCGCATGCCGGCAGCGACGTTCAGGTATGAAGAGACGGTCGGGTAGGGAACGTTGTTCAGAACCTTGGTGCCATCGACGTACACGTCCACGTTGGGCGCATCGGGAGACGCGTGCAGGACACGCAGGCGCGCCGGTGAAGAATCGTCGCCGCCTCCACATGCGGTGATAAGTACACTCAGTAGAACCATACCTAGCAAACTCAGAACGCGTCGCATCGCAGCCTCCCTGTGTGTCGCGAATGGTCCCGGCCCCGCCGAACACGGCAGGGTTTCAAAGACGATGATTCGGCATTGCAACTTTTCTGATTAGCCTAGAGTTCACAGGGGCAAACGGAAAGAGCGAATCTGCGTCAAAAGCGAGACAACTGCAGGAACGTTCGAAGGGGAAGTCTACGTCAGCCCGCGCCGTCGCCAACTGGCGCGGCCATTCGACCCGGGCAGATTCCTGGAAAATACGGCGTTGCGATTAATCGGAATCAGCTGACGCAAAAAGATGCTTCGTTTCTGCTACAGCATTGCCTAAACTTCGGATTCGGGGAATCCCCTCTTGTCAGCAGCGCCAATGGAAACGTCTCGCGTATCCGAGCCTATGCCACGCTACCGCATCGGAGCGGTTGCGCAATTAGCGAATTTGCCCGTCGGGACATTGCGTGTGTGGGAACGCCGCTATGGGGTGGTGTCACCAGCAAGGTCCGCCTCGGGGCATCGGTTTTACAGCGAAGCGGATATTCATCGTGTCGCACTTCTGAAAAACCTCGTCGATCGAGGTCATGCAATCGGGTCGATTGCTAGGCTCGATGCGCAGCAACTCGAGCGACTCGCGTTCATGCACATTGACCGGGTTCCCGCCCTGCCTACACGGGAAGCGTGCAGCGAAGTCCAGATTGTGTTCGTCGGCACGACAATGGCAAGAAGGATTCAGAAGAGTCTTTCAACTTCACCGCAAGCGCCCCCGATCGTCCCGACGGTGTTCGACAACATGACACAGGCGTTCGCCAATCCTCCTGTGCGCCGCGCCGATCTGCTCGTGTTGCATCTGCCATCGCTTCATCCTGACGACGTTGGCCGTGTGCTTACTTTGAGCGCTTCCTGTCATGCAACCAGGGTCGCGGTCGTTTACGCTTTTGCCGCCGAGCACACTGTCAAACATCTCAAACAGGTTGGAGTGCACACTCTACGAGAGCCGCTTAGTTGGTCCGACACCTCGCGCACAATTCTGGAACTACTAGGTAAGCAAGTTGATGATCTGTCGGTCGATGCCCTGAATTACGGTCCACCGGCGCCGCGACGTTATGGGGACGACGTCCTGACAGGCATGGCGAACGCATCGACGACTATTGCCTGTGAATGTCCCCGGCATCTGGCCGACCTCATCATGCAGCTTTCTGCATTCGAGCGCTATAGCAATGAATGCATGGCGCGCACACCCGCCGACGCATACCTCCATAGCTATCTCGCAAACGTGTCCGGTCGGGCCCGAGAGATGTTCGAGGTTGCGCTTGGTCGCCTCGAGCGGGAAGAGCGATGGATTGCGGACAGGGCATAGTCGCATCCAAGGTACGTTTGTCTAGCCGAAGGATTGACTGCGATAGAAAGCTCAGACTGGCAGGGACTGCTTCACTGTCGAAAGCCGCCGTTCCCGTCCGCTGCATTGAATGTCGGACATGGGTCGTGAGGCAAAGAGCGGCCAGTCTGAGTCATTCAACACCGGCGGGGGAATCGTTGACAATCCGCTTCTATGGGGCTGCGGTCCGCGTCTGTGCCGCGGCGTATAGGGCACAATGATCAACCCACGGGTGCCGGCACCGCGGGTGTGAAGGTACGCATCACTCGCCAGCGTATGGTCGGAAAATCGCCCGACACAGTGGCGCGAACATGGCAGCCGAAGTAACGCCCGGCCGCCCGTGGCATTGCGCTCCACGACCATTGGGGACCAAGTGGCCATCGCTCCCGGCAGTGGCTCCCGTGCAGGTTCTCAATACGTGCTCTCGGCCAACTACGGACGTTCGCCGATGCTTTCGCGCGGACGTTCGAACGACAGATAGCACCCCAAAAACATTGACCAATGCTCGGCGCCCATCCGAGCTAACCGGGCTCCGATACGCGTCGGGTGAACGTAGCATGCCGTTCCAGTCCACGTGAAAAGTGAAGCCGCGCCAGGTAACCCGGGTCGAACTGTAGCTCGCGAGGAATACGAGGAATAACGCAATATCCCATATCGGCAGCAGCCACAGCCCCACGATGGGCGTGGCGCAACGCCTCGTCCGCGCGAAGCTTCAGCCAGAGGCGACAGCTTCACCGACCAGCACCCTTGGCGTTCCTGATCAGCCCTCGTCTGCGTGTACTGCTGACGACGCGCTTTGTCTGGATGCCCGTTTGGCGTCCTTGATTTCTTTGAGCTTTGAGTCCGTTGCTGCTTGGCGGCTTTTCAGCAGGGTCGTGTTGAGTGTCCTTGGTGCAACGTCGCAGCAACCTCTTGTACTTTTTCCCGCTTCCACCCCCGTATCCAGGAGGCGTCACGTCAATGGCCGGAGCGGGCTGTCGCCCACGCCCTGTCGCGAGCCGCACACCGTAGTGCCGCGGAGCGGGCGGGCTGCTCGGCGGCGGAACAAGGAAGAACGCCGGCACATAAATTGCGCGGCAATCGTTCTGCCATGCGTTATTCGACAGGGGAGACGTCATGAACAAGCTTGCGTCCATGCTCGTGTGGGGGGTGCTGGCCGCTGTCGGCGCTTTCGCCTTTGCGGCGCTCGCGGTCGGGCGCGGCGAAAGTGTGAATGCCGTGTGGCTCGTGACTGCGGCCCTCATCGTTTATTTCATCGCATACCGCTTCTATAGCAAGTTCATTGCCGAGCGCGTGCTGCGGCTCGACGATACTCGCCAGACGCCGGCCGAGCGCCACGACGACGGTATGGATTACGTACCGACTAACAGGTGGGTGCTGTTCGGCCATCATTTCGCCGCAATTGCCGGCGCGGGTCCGCTAGTCGGTCCCGTGCTGGCAGCGCAGATGGGCTACCTGCCCGGCACGCTGTGGATCCTCGCGGGCGTCGTGGTGGCCGGTGCGGTGCAGGACTTCATCGTGCTTTTCGCGTCAGTGCGCCGTGACGGCAAATCGCTTGGCGAGATGGTCAAGATGGAACTGGGCCCGGTTCCCGGCTCGCTGGCTCTCGTCGGCGTACTCGCAATCATGATCATCATTCTCGCGGTCCTGAGCCTCGTGGTGGTCAAGGCGCTTACCTCCAGCCCCTGGGGGCTCTTCACGATCGCGGCGACGATACCGATCGCGCTGCTGATGGGCGTCTACATGCGGTTTATCCGCCCAGGGCGCGTGGGAGAAGCCTCCCTGTTCGGTGTCGTACTTCTGCTCATTTCGATCGTCCTCGGTAAGACGGTCGCCAACGATCCCACCTGGGGACCGATCTTTACCCTGACCGGTCCGCAACTGGCATGGGCCCTCATCCTGTACGGCGCCATCGCCTCCAGCCTGCCGGTCTGGCTGATGCTCGCGCCGCGTGACTACTTGAGTACGTTCCTGAAGATCGGCACGATCATAGCGCTCGCGGTCGGCATTTATGTAGTCGCGCCCTCGCTTTCGATGCCACGGACCACGCGCTTTATTGACGGCACCGGGCCCGTGTTCTCCGGCACGCTCTTTCCTTTTCTGTTCATTACCATCGCCTGCGGTGCGGTCTCCGGTTTTCATGCGCTGATTTCCTCCGGCACCACACCGAAGATGATCGAGCGTGAATCGCATATGCGTCTGATCGGCTTCGGCGGCATGCTCGCCGAGTCGTTCGTCGCGATCATGGCGCTGACGGCAGCCTGCGTACTGCATCCGGGCATCTACTTCGCCATGAACGCACCGGCTGCAATCATCGGCACGACCGCCGCGCAGGCGGCGCAAGTCGTGTCGAACTGGGGATTCGTCATCACGCCAGACCTGATCAACCAGACGGCCGCGAACATTGGCGAAACCAGCATCCTGTCGCGCGCCGGCGGCGCCCCGACGCTTGCCGTAGGCATGGCGCAGATTCTCGGTCAGGCCCTGGGTGGTCAGACCATGGAGGCCTTCTGGTATCACTTCGCCATCCTGTTCGAGGCGCTGTTCATCCTGACAGCCGTAGACGCCGGCACGCGGGTCGGCCGCTTCATGATCCAGGACATGCTAGGCCATGTCTATCGACCGCTCGGCGACACCCAGCTCCTGCCCGCGAACCTGCTGGGCACCGGCCTCTGCGTGGCAGCCTGGGGCTACTTTCTCTATCAGGGCGTGGTCGATCCGCTCGGTGGCATCAACACACTCTGGCAGCTTTTCGGCGTGGGTAACCAGATGCTCGCCGGCATCGCCCTGCTGCTCTGCACGAGCGTCCTTGTGAAGATGAAGCGGGAGCGCTACGTCTGGGTGACGTTGGTGCCGACAGCGTGGCTCCTCGTTACCACGCTCACTGCGGGGATCCAGAAGATCTTCCATAGCGACCCGCGTATCGGCTTCCTCGCGCTGGCGAACAAGTTCAGTGACGCCGCCGAGCAGGGGACCGTACTCGCTCCCGCCAAATCGATTGCGGAAATGCAGCGGGTCGCCTTCAACAACTATCTGGATGCGGTGGTCTGCGGCTTCTTTGTCGTGCTGGTGCTGGCGATGTGCGTCTTCGCCGTCACGATCTGCTTGCGGGCGCTGCGGCAGGCACAGCCCTCCGTCAACGAGACGCCTGTTGTTGTGCGCGTCAATGTGCCCGCTAAGGGGACTTGATCATGAAAACGATCTTCAATGGCAAACTCGCGGCGGTGCCAGTTCCGGGCGCGAACGCCGGGGCCGTAAGCAACGCACTTGGGACACGGCTATCGGAGCTTGCGCGCACCATGCGCGGAGCCTGCGCGCAGATGTTCGGTATCCCGGACTATGAACGCTATATTGAGCACATGGCCTCGCGCCACCCGTGCGATCCGCTGCTGTCGCGACGCGAGTTCTTCATCTGGTCCATCGATCGGAAATACAATCGCAATGGGCCCAGGTGCTGTTAGCGCTGCTCGTGAGATCCATAATCTTGTCTTTCGGCAGAAATCGCACAAGTTGATCGCCGGGCACCACGGGACCGAATTGTTTCGGTCGGCGCATCCCGTTATCGGCTTTTGCAGGGGCTGGGTCGGATCGCCGATCGCCAACGTCGCTGTCCGGCAATCTACGGCCGTTCGTCCATTCTTGGACCGGGCGGTTGAAATAAGGATGGTCGCCGCAGTGATGAAGCGGTGCAGTGGCGCAATTGTGGCGGTGAAGCGGACGTCCGGGGGACTGCGCGAGGCGACAGGCGCAGACGTCCGCTCGTGGGCCGCGTTGCCGCAAAGCCGACGGTCGGGTTGCACGTCCGGGAAGCGTTACGTTCATGTCTCGGCTCGTCGCATGGGTGGTGCGCGAATGGGCGCAGTGCGTTCCAGTATCTCAATGACGATCATCGGCGTACCACCGACAGCGCGGTCTGGTGTTTGGGGTTGCCGGCCGCCTCGATGAGACGGCGCACTTCATCGGGGCTGAGCACCACGGGCAGTGTGCGGGGCACGCGCACCGGGTGCATCCTGACCATCAGGTCGGGCCGGTCGAGCGTATCCTCGAAGAAGAACTTCAGGCCGGTAATGGCGTGGTTCAAGGACACGGGCGAGGTGCCGTGATCGACCAGATGCAGCTGGTAGCGCCGCAGGTCCTCGACGGTGGCCGTGTCCGGTGAGCGCCCGAGAAACCGGGCAAATTCGCGCACGATGCGCAGATTGGTGTCCTGCGTCTTCGGCGCAAGCTGGCGCATGCGCATGTCGTCGGTCATGCGCTGGCGCAGTGGACTGGCGTTTGCCTGTGGGGAGGTCATGATTGGGCTCCTGCTGGAGAACGAGGCGGGTTGCCTCATTCGCCAACATACGGAACCGCGCGGCGGACCTCCCATGAACCGCACGCGCTGGCCGGAGCCCCCTACCGCGCGAGCGGTTTCGTTCTGCGACCCGAAGCGGTCCATAGAAGCATCTTATCGGGAAGGGCGCCGGCGTTTCGCCACACGCGGATGACCGTTTGACGCCGAGACCCGGGCGATGGGTCCAACCGGCGCGGGTACGCTTCACAGGGGGCTGCGCTTCTCCACGTTCAGATAACCGTGACGGTGGGGCCCTTGGCACCCCTGCGCAACGCGGGCCGCACTCACGTTCCAACAAGTCCAACAAATTCGCGTCACAAACCCGGCAAGTCCAATTTATTCGGTTTCGCGGAATCTCGCGCGTGACCGAATTCGTTGGCAGGTCTTTGATTTTCTAACGACGCGCAGCCTAACAAATTCCGCTCCCTTGCACCTCGTGGCAGGGAAAATCAACCGCCAACGGGTTCTTCTTTCGCCACTCTCTGCATGAACTATGCTTATTGCTTAGGTCGGTTGTGTCCGAGAGGGAGGGCGAAATGGAACGGTGCCTTGCTTGCGAGACGTTGATCGGAAGAGCTTCAACCGTGCCCCCACACGAAAAACTCCAGTGCACTGGAGCGGGTGTTTTTGGCACGCCAAAATCGCCGATAACACGCTACGTCCTTTACCGATGCACCTCTTGCGGTTGCTGGATGAAGCAAAACACATCCCATGGATTACCGGCCGGCCTTTGGTGGGAATGCGAGTCGAGCGTTCCTGTCCCGCAGGTCCCTGAGCGCAAGCCTCCCGACCTTGCCTGGAGAAAGGCGGTACTTGCCTCAGTGCTGGGGCGACCCCGATAGCCCCACAAAGTGAGTGGTGCATCGCTCCGCGGTGTCGTCCGCCTGCGGCCACTGCCATGCTTCCGCTGCCCATGATGGGAATGCGTCGACGTGGTCGAACCCATAGGTGCCTGGTCGCTGAAGAAGTCGCGGTACGTTTCGTCAAGAATCTGCTGCATGTATCCAGGGTCTTCGACGCTTGTGGCGGTCCAACGATGATGAGCGCAGTCTTGGCCGGCGACCACCGCCCAGAGCTCCATGTCGACCAGAACGCGGTGCCTCATATACGGCTCACTCGGCCAGAGCGACTCCCAATAGCCGACTACGTACCGATGAGATGCTGTAGTCATCGTGCGCGATTCGGCCGAGTCACGTAGCGCGTTTATTGCAGCCCGGAGCGCAAGGGCGGTGGTTAATTTAGACATGTTTTTGGCGTCTCCTATGTCTTGCGCAACAGAACTAAAGCCACCGCAGTCACCGCAAACACTGCGATCTCGATTTCCGGCCTCTCAGACCGAAGCCTGTAGACCTGGCTGATTCAATCCAGTTATGTTCGTCTTCCGAGCAGCAAGGAAAACAACAAGTTAGCAACGTGGTTGTGCCGTCGGATTCGTTCAGTACCGCTTTTTAGTGTAGCGACGTCGCGTGGACCGCCGTCCCGTAACACAGTACTTCTGTGATTCCTCTTGCTATTTCTGTTGCGTCGTAGCGCATTCCGATAATGCCGTTTGCTCCGAGCCCTTCAGCTTGGGCAAGCATGCGTTCGCATGCATCTTGTCGCGCTCGCTCATATAGCGATGTATACAGTGAAAGTTTTCCACCGAATATTGTCTGGAGGGATGCTCCGAGCACCCCGACGATGGATCGCGATCGAACGATGATCCCGCGAGCTACTTCGACCGATCGCTCTATCCTGTAACCCGGAAGCTCATACGCCGTTGCAATCATATTTCGTTCTATCATCGTAGCCTGATCGATGGCGACCGGATTGCTGCATTCTTCTGCCCTGATTCCGCAGAATGCGAGATGCGTGTGGCGTTTGAGGATCAGCGCGAACGTGGATTGCAATGGACGTCATCGTCGATTGCGGCCAAGTTGCGACCGGTTGCAGATAATTGGAAACTCCGGGACTCGCCTCATCGATCGTGAACAAGAAAACGGTCGTAATGCCCTCAGAAAGAACGCTCACGCTCACAACAACCCGTCGGGTTGAGGCGGAACGGTCAGTATCGAGGGCAGCGCAGATAAAGTCACCGTAAGCGAATTCAAGGAGGCCCCTGTGGGCGGGGCCTTGAGCTACGACATCACCGGGTTTCTGTTAGTACTGCGTAGAAATCCCACTGCCAGTGAAACTGTGCTGGACAGGAGCGTCGGTTGCATAGTCTGAAACGGCCTGGATGATGTTCACGATCTGTTGCGGCAACCTGCCGCCGCTGACGGCGGTCATGCAGTACGATCCATCTCGACGGCCACGGGGAGGTCTTTGATTACCAGGGCGTTCATTTCGATTCTCCAAGGGTAAACTAGTCACTGAGGAGTGTCAGAGCCTGTTTTGAGAGTGTCGCCACGCGTCGATAGGGATCAACGCAAAGTGCGTGCCAAAACGCTGTCGCACCGGCAAGCGACACACAACTAGTTGAAAATATTGGATTTTTAATGACGCCAGTGCAAACGAGTAGACGGACGTGCGCGCTGCGACTGGTGGCTCGGATCCAACTCTCCGCCTGGCGCTGTGGGTTAGATCGGGACACACGCGGTCCGCCTACGTATCCCGTGTTTGTACGATGTCCTCGAGGCTTGGAATCCGATCGAAGCCTGACGACAATCAGGCTGTCGCGGACAGTCTCGCTTTCCTGCTGAACTGCTATGGCCACCATGCTGCTGTGGCCTACGATTGCGAAACTGCGCTCAGGCTCCTTCGTACCGGCGCTTTTGAAATCACTTCCTTGAACCTGCACGACATAAAAGGCATGCTGTCGCATGGTCGCTGAGGGAAACGCCGATTCGCTCCGCGGCTTTCCTCGTTTCAATGACGGGAGACGCTGTCAGTCAGGAGACATTGCCCGGCTCTTCGATGTCTATTTGCAGAAGCCGTTCTCCTGCGAAGCACTAATGCAGCTCATCGAACACGCTCGCTGAAGCAGCGATGCGAATACTCGCCAAGCCAACGACGCGCCCACACCTTTGATAACGATGACACATGCAGTCGGTGAAAGTGTACGTGATCAGTAAGTCGGCGTCGGGTCCATTTATTGCGTGTCGGTAGTTTCTTCTTCACGGACGCCCGTCCGAACGCTTACACAATCCCGACAAATGGACGACATTGACTCACAACCGGCGGCATTCAGGTCTATGTGGCTCAAGCTCTGGGCTGAATCCACCCAGGACTACTCGATCTTCGCCGTCTCGCCGGAAGGCAATGTCCTGACCTGGAACCCCGGCGGCGAACGCATCCAAGGGTATCGGCGTCACGAAATCATCGGACAGCCATATTCCGTCTTCTTTTCCGAAGCGGACCGCGCTGCTGGTGCCCCCGAGGCGGCGCTACGGGCCGCGGCCGAGGCCGGACGCCATGTCATCGAGGGCTGGCGACTGCGCAAAGATGGGACGCCGTTCTGGGCAAACGTCGTCATGACGGCCCTGCGCGACAGCCGGGGGCAGCTTATTGGATTCGGCAACGTGATCTCCGACGTCAGTGACAAAAGAGCCGCCCACGACGCGGTAGTCAGAAGCGAGCGGAGCTTCCGCCTGCTGGTTCAGGGTGTCACCGACTATGCCGTCTTCATGCTCTCGCCCGATGGGCACATCACCAGCTGGAATTCGGGCGCACGGCGGATTAAGGGGTACACCGAGGGCGAGATCGTTGGTTCCCACTTTTCCCGGTTTTACACCCCCGAGGATGTGGCAGCGGGTGTGCCCTTCCGGGGACTGGAGACGGCCCGGCGGGAGGGACGTTTTGAGGCCGAAGGCTGGCGCGTACGGCGCGACGGCAGCCGATTTTTCGCGCACGTCATCATCGACGCCATCTATGAGGATGGACAGCTGGTGGGATTTGCAAAAGTCACGCGCGATATTACCGAGCGA
This sequence comes from Paraburkholderia sp. BL9I2N2, assembly GCF_004339745.1. GTDB lineage: Bacteria > Pseudomonadota > Gammaproteobacteria > Burkholderiales > Burkholderiaceae > Paraburkholderia. Next base: position 1,195,255 of record NZ_SMGP01000002.1, read on the forward strand.
CGGCGGGCAGCCGAGCTACTTGAGCAAACGCGGAGCGAACTGTTCCAGGCGCAGAAGATGGAAGCGCTGGGCAAACTCACGGGCGGTGTGGCACACGACTTCAACAACGTTCTGCAGGTGCTGCGGGGCAACCTGGAGCTGCTCGAAAGCAGGCATGGCCGCGATCAGTGGAGCGCCGAGCGGCTTGGTAACGCGATCGACGCAGTGGACCGCGGCGCGAAGCTCGCATCGCAGCTGCTTGCCTTCGGTCGACAGCAGCCTCTCGCCCCGGTCGTTGTCAATCCTGCGCGTCAGCTCCGGTCGCTCGACGACCTCCTGCGACGGGCGCTGGGTGAGTCAATTGAGATCGAGTCCGTAGTGGCCGGGGGGTTGTGGAATACGATTGTCGACCCGAATCAGCTTGAAAACGTGATCCTCAATCTCGCGATCAATGCCCGCGACGCAATGCCCGATGGCGGCAAGCTCACTCTTGAACTATCGAATGCGACGCTCGACGACGAGTACGTGTCCTCGGTTCCCGACGTCGCCGCCGGCCAGTACGTGATGCTGGCCGTCACGGACACCGGAACCGGCATGAGCCCGGAGGTGATGGCGCGCGCTTTTGATCCATTTTTCAGCACGAAGCCCGAGGGTCGAGGTACCGGGCTGGGCCTGAGCATGGCGTACGGCTTCGTCAAGCAGAGCGGCGGGCACATCCGCCTCTACAGCGAGATCGGCGAAGGAACGACCGTCAGGATCTATCTGCCGCGTTCGACCGGCGTGGCAGTTGAAACCAGAGCGGCCACGCCTGCCGGTCTGAAGCACGGCAACGAGACAATTCTCGTCGTGGAGGACGACCTGAAGGTTCAGGCGACGGTCGTGGACCTGCTCTCAGGCCTCGGCTATGCGGTGCTCAAGGCCAACGACGCCGACCAGGCGCTGACCGTCGTGGCGAGCGGCGTGCACATCGACCTGCTGTTCACGGACGTGGTGATGCCCGGCGTCCTGCGCAGTCCCGAAATGGCTCGGAGGGCAGTTGCGATGTTGCCGGGGCTGAAGGTTCTTTTTACTTCCGGGTACACACAGAACGCCATCGTGCACGGCGGCCGACTGGACCCGGGTGTGGAGCTGCTGAGCAAGCCATACAGCCGTCAGCAACTCGCCGCCAAAGTGCGGCAGGTGCTCGGCACCAGCGATAAAAAGGCGGGCGAAGCGGGAGCGGCCGGCAACCGTGCGGGCAGCGGGCCTGGGGCAGATGGAAACGGGGACGGCCTGCGTATCCTGGTCGTGGAAGACGACGCCGCGTCGCTCGAGGCAACCTGCGAACTGCTGGCGCTGGTCGGGATGCGTCCGCAGCGCGCGGCAAGCGCAGCCCAGGCGCTCAACGCGCTTGACGGAAACGACTTCGACGTCCTGCTCACGGACGTCATCATGCCAGATATGTCGGGCACCGAGCTGGCGCGACGCGCGTTTGCCATCCGTCCGGAACTTCGGATCATTTTCGCTTCGGGAAACGCTGTCCCGGACCACGAGAGCTTCGGGTTCGAATGGTCGGCGCTGCGTAAGCCCTTTACGCTTGATCAGTTGCGTGTCGCCCTGCAACCGGCCGACAGGCGACAGGCCAGCCGTTCTGCCGGTGATGCGCAGTCCGCGACGGCCGACAAGGCGAGCGAAAGTACTGGTTCCCAATAGCACGCACGGTTGAGGTCGCAACGCATCGCTGGACGTCCGTCATGACCAGCGCGACGAACTGGCCGGGGACCAGCGCTTGTGCATGTAACCTTTGAATCACATGGCCAGTCAGATACCGTTCCTGGTCGCGAGTGAAAGTGGATGACCCAAGCTGTACCAGCATCGGGCACAGCCTGGGATCGGGCACAGCCTCGGTGCCTGTCCGCTCTCGTCAAGAGACGTTCGCGATGCAGCCGCAAGGGACCGCTTATGGCCGAAAGCACCTGTTCGGCGAACGCTCTCCGGAGCGGACGTCGAAGTCATCAACGGCACCTTTCCGGCGGATTGACTGGATGCGTACTTCCGGCCACCAAGAGTCATTCGCCGGCAGCGTCGATTGGACATCAAGGCGACCGCTGCACACCGGCAACCGGCCGTTCGACAGGTGTTGCTGAAAGACTGGGGCCGACAATGCGCGCTTCCATCGGCTCGCACCCGCTGGACAATATCCCAGGTTCCTCCGAAGTTCGAATACACGCTGAGCAAAATGGGAATTGCGCTCGGACCGTCATCGAGGCGCTCATCGACTGGGCAGAATGGGCCGAAATGCGGCGGCAAATACTGGGAGATGCCTCAACCCGGTAACGGTGCAGGTAGCTCCGCAAGCCCGGTAGGTCGCTTCGAGCTGATGGCCACGCGATTGCCCCTTCGCACCGATTCCCCCGTGCTCCGAACTGGATCGACGCGGCCGACGTATGTCAGGTCACGATGATCCTCCAGGCTCTCAGGCCGTCTTGTGGCTCACCGGGCTAGTCATTGCGTCGCAGCAGTCGAGATTCCGGGCGAGCAGAAGCGCCGCTGGCGCCGTTCAGGTCGTCGAGCCTTTTCATATCCCGAATCACGTGGAAAAGATCGCGCATTGAATCAAGATCAATCAGTCTCACAAACGCAAAGGTATCCTGACAGGCTCGCATCCAGGGGCTCATTGCGGAAGCCACAGCTTTTCGTCCCTCGGTCGTCACGGCGAGCTGACGTTTCCGCCGATCTGCCTTGTGGGCGATCGATGAGATGAGCTTGCGACGGAACAATGGTGCCAGATTGGCCGACAGGTTCGATCGGTCCATTGCCAGTTCTGCTGCCATGTCGCCGAAAACCATTGGTTCGCGTAGATGTAGCAAGGCGAGCATACAAAACTGGGATGCGTTGACGTCCGTATGCCGCAGCGCTTCGTCGAAATGAGCCCAGAAAGCGCGCATTGCGCGCTGGGCGAAAAAATGGTTGAGCGCGAGAGCGGAGATTTCTCCGATTGCGAGCATCGACGACTCACAATTCTGACTTTCCATATGTGCGGTTCCGGGTGCGTACGGGCTCGGTTGCAAAGAGTTCCGTGCTGCTGCGGGCCGTCGTTGCAAGGCGCCGAAGTTGTCATGACCATGGACGCCTGAAGCTAATCACTCGTCGGCGCAGGGCGGGCCCGCGAACGTGATGCACGTTGGGGCGGGAGAGAGGACTTCACGCGAGCCCGAATGTTTTCCTCAAGCTTGCATCCACGGGGCCGGAGGGCATGAAGCGCCGCAATTTGCGCAACAGGGACGCTTCGCCGGCCGGTGTGCGACGCATACGCCAGGTGCCAAGCGCCGCTTCAACTATTGTTTTCGCCACGCCGTCGGGCGCGGGGGCACCTTTGACACTTTTGACGACTGCGCTCGATGCAAGGGCCCGCTCGCGATCATAGTCGGCAATTTTCGAGCTTGCCAGAGGGGCGTTGATGTCCAGATTGGTCCTGGTAAAGGATGGTTCAACCAACGTTAACCGGATGCCGAGCTGGCGCACCTCATGGTCCAGGGTCTCGGTCAGCCCTTCAACGGCATGCTTGGACGCCGAATAGAGTCCCATATAGGGGGCGGGCAAGAACCCGAGCACCGAACTGACATTGATGATCCTTCCGCCATGTTGTGCACGCATATGGGGAAGTACTGCCTGCGTCGTGCGCAGAATGCTGAAGACGTTGGTATCGAACAGCGACAAGGCCTCGGCAGCCGAAGTTTCCTCCACGGCACCGATCAGGCTCGTTCCAGCACTATTGACGAGGACGTCGATTCGCCCGGTGCATTCGATGACGGACTGGATTCCGGCCTGGACCGAAGCATCGTCGCGAACATCCATCTCGACAAGCTCGACTCCGGAGATAGGCACCGCTTTTGCAATGCTGCGCACTGTGCCAAACACGCGGCAATCTCGCCTCGTAAACCTCTCGGCGGTGGCGCGTCCGATACCCGATGACACGCCGGTCACAACGACAACCGTGGAATGCGACATGAAAAGCTCCGTTTGGTGATTTGATGGTGTTTCAACGCGCGTCGAGCGCATCCTGGGTCATCGGTTCGGAGCGCGAAGACTGGTGGTTCCGGCTCTTGTGCGAACCCGCAGGGCTGCCGGGGCGGATCCTGAACCAGATCGCGAACATGGCCGGTAGGAACACCAGCGTGAGAATCGTTCCGGCTAACGTGCCGCCGATCAGCGTGTAGGCGAGGGTTCCCCAGAACACCGAATGCGTAAGCGGGATGAAGGCCAGGATCGCCGCCATAGCCGTGAGGATCACCGGGCGCGCCCGCTGCACAGTGGCTTCGACGACCGCATCGAATGGATCCAGCCCGGCATGTTCGTTCTGGTGAATCTGCCCGATCAGGATCAGCGTGTTGCGCATCAGGATCCCCGACAGCGCGATGAGGCCGACCAGCGCATTGATGCCGAACGGCTGCCTGAACAGGATCAGCGTCGGCACCACGCCGATCAGGCCAAGCGGGCTGGTCAGGAACACCATCACCATCGCGGAGATCGACCGAACCTGGAGAATGATGATGATCAGCGTGATTGCCAGCATGATCGGGAACAGCGGCAACATGGCAGTCGTCGCCTTGGCCGATTCCTCGATGGAGCCCGCCTGCTCGATGCGATAGCCACTGGGCAGCTTCGCGATGATCGGCTGAAGCTGCCTGGTGATTGCCGTTGATACGTCTGGCGGCTGCAGGTTCTCGGCAATGTCGCCGCGTACCGTGATCGTCGGCACGCGGTCGCGCCAGCGCATGATCGGCTCCTCCAGCCGCACGTCGACCTTGCCGACCTGCGACAGCGGAATGCGCTGCCCGTTGGCGCCGGCTAGCGTGAAGTCGCCGAGCCGGGCAGGGTCGAGACGCACATCGCCGGCCGAGCGCGCGATCACCTGCACCGTTCGGATATCCTCACGCACGGCGGTGACAGGCACGCCGGTGAGCAGGAACTGCAGCTGTTGCGCGACGGCGCTGGACGTCAAGCCCACCGCCTGCAAGCGATCCTGCTGCAACGTGAAGTGCAGCGTCGGTGAGCGCGTGCCCCAGTCCGTGTTGACCGTGCGCATCATCGGACTCGCCTCCATCTCCTGCTGGACTTGAGCCGCGATTCCACGCAGTTTGTCCGGGTCCGGACCGGTGACGCGATAAGCGACCGGGAACGGCGAATATGGCCCGAACACGAGTTGCGTGACGCGCACGCGCGCTTCGGGCACAAGACCGTCGGCGATGGCTCGCCTCAGTCGCGCCTTCAATGCATCGCGTTCCTCCTGACTGTCCGTGCGGATCACGATCTTCGCGAACGACGGATCGGGCAGTTCCGGTCCCATCGCCAGGAAAAAGCGCGGTGCACCTTGCCCGACGTACGCGGTGACGATCCTGGCGTCCTTCTGTTCAGACAACCATGCCTCCACCTTTCGCGTGGCGACGCTGGTCTGCGAAATCGACGTGCCGTAGGGCATCTGCACTTCGACCAGCACTTCGGGGCGATCGGAGATCGGGAAGAACTGCTTCTTGACCACGCCCATACCGAGGATGGCCAGGGCAAAGAGGCCAACGACCGAACCGGCGACCAGCCATTTGCGCGCGATCACGCGCGTCAGCAACTGGCGGAAGCGGTTGTAGCGCGGCGTGTCATAGATCGCGTCATGCCCGCCTTCGACCTTTTTGAAATCGGGCAGCATCTTCACGCCGAGGTAGGGCGTGAAGAACACGGCAACGACCCAGGATGCGATCAGTGCAATGCCGACAACCCAGAACATGTTGCTGGTGTATTCGCCCGCGGTGGACCGCGCGAAGCCGTTGGGCATGAAGCCCACGGCCGTCACCAGCGTGCCGGACAGCATGGGGGCGGCAGTGTGGCTCCAGGCATAGGCAGAGGCGGCCACACGGCTGTAGCCTTCCTCCATTTTCACCACCATCATTTCAATGGCGATGATCGCGTCGTCCACCAGCAGGCCCAGCGCCAGGATCAGCGATCCCAGCGTGATGCGATCGAAGTTCTTGCCTGTCGCGGCCATCACCACGAACACGATGGCCAGCGTCAACGGGACAGCGGCGGCAACCACCAGGCCTGCGCGCCAGCCCATGCTCACGAAGCTCACGAGCATGACCACCAGCAGGGCGACAAAAAACTTGAGCATGAACTCGTCGACCGCCGAATGAATGTTGACGGCCTGATCGGTGACCTTTGTCAGGCTCATGCCCAGCGGCAGCCCGGCGTTGATTGCGCCGACCTCGCTGTCCAGTGCCTTGCCGAGATCGAGCCCGTTCCAGCCGTCACGCATCACAATGCCCAGCAGCAGCGCCGGCTCGCCGTTGTTGTGGATCATGAATGTCGCCGGATCTTCATAACCGCGCTCGACGGTGGCAATGTCCGACAGCTTCAGCGTGCGGCCCTGCACGACGACCGGCGTGTCGCGAATCTTCTGCAGGTTGTCAAAGGCGCCGTCCAGGCGAATGAACACTTCCGGACCTTTGGTCTCCACGGAGCCGGCTGGCGTCAGGACGTTCTGGCCATTGAGCGCGGCGAACACGTCCTGCGGACTGACACCGAGCGTTGCCAGCCGGTCATGCGAGAATTGGACGTAGATGCGCTCGGCCTGCTCGCCGATGATACTGACCTTCTTCACGCCCGGCACGTGCAGCAACCGTTGGCGCAGCGTCTCGGCATCGCGCACGAGCAGCCGTTGCGGTTCGCCCTGGGCTTTCAGTGCGAAGAGCGCAAACGTGACATCCGCGTATTCGTCGTTGACCATCGGCCCGATCACGCCAGCCGGAAGGTTGGCCGTTTCGTCGCCGATTTTTTTCCGGGCCTGGTAGAACTCCTCCTGCACTTCCGAGGGCGGCGTGCTGTCGAGCAACGTCAGCGTTGTGAATGCCAGGCCAGGTCGCGTGTAGGTTTCGGTCCGGTCGTACCAGCGCAGCTCCTGCATGCGCTTTTCGATCTTTTCGGCGACCTGGTCGTGCATTTCCTGCGCAGTGGCCCCCGGCCATACGGTGACGATGGTCATCACCTTGATTGTGAACGCCGGATCTTCGGCGCGCCCGAGCTTGAAGAACGACAGCAGCCCGGCCAGCGAGATCAGGCAGATCAGAAACAGGGTGATGGAGCGCTCGCGCACGGCGAGCGCCGACAGATTGAATCGGCCTTCGCTCACGGACGTGCTCCTTCGTTCGCCATCGCGACGGCCTGACCGGACACGCGGACCTGCTCGCCTTCGCGCAGCAACTGGGCACCGAGCGCAATGACGCGATCGCCTTGCTTCAACGCACCGGACACGCGCGCGCTGTCGTCGTCCAGGTGAAGGACCGTCACCGGCTGCCATGCGACCCTAGCCGGCTGGCCGTTGACGACCCACACGCCGGGCCCTTTGCCCGCATCGAGCACCGCGCCGATCGGCACCTGCACGCCGCCCTGGAGCGCCACGCGTGCGTCCGGTATCTCGATCGTGACGGTTGCGCCTAGCGGCGCGTCGGCCAGCGCACCCTGCAACACATAACGCGCTTCGAAGGTGCGGGAACGCGGATCCGCCGTATCCGAGAGCTGGCGCAGCGTGGCTGGCACGCTGACGCCGCTGTTGCCGAACAGGGTTGCCTGGGCGACCGAACCGATGGCGGGGCGCAGGGTTTCCGGTAGCTGGATCACAGCCTCGCGGCGCCCGGCGTGGGCCAGGCGCAGCACGGGCTGTCCGGCGCTGACGACCAGGCCCGGTTCGGCCAGTGTTTCCATCACGACGCCATCGCCGTCCGCCACCAGATCGGCGTAGCCGGTCGCATTGCGCGCCACGTCGGCGTCAGCCTCGGCCGCGCTGAGCTGCGCCCTGGCTGCATCGGCGGCCGCCTTGGCCTGGTCGTAGGCCGAAGCCGAAATCGCACCCGTGCCGCGCAGGTCGCGAAACCGCTCCTCATCCTGCGCGGTCTGGTGCGCTCGCGCCCGCGCAGCGGTGACCGCTTCCTGCCGGGCCTGCGCGGCAAGCTTGAGATCGATGGGATCGAGGCGCATCAGCAGCTGGCCGCGTTTGACGGTTTGGCCGGTATCCACAAGCCGTTCCAGCACCTTGCCGGAAACGCGGAAACCCAGGTCGCTCTGCACGCGAGCCGCGACAGTCCCCGTAAACGAACGGGCTGCGGGGACGGTGCTCTGAACGATGGCCGTGCGCACCAGCGGCACCTCGGTGCGCGGATCGGGCGGTGCTTTTTCGCCGCAGGCCGCTAGCGCAAGCGCTAGTGCACAGGCGAGTGCGGAGGTGGCGAGGCGACGCGAGAACATGAAAGTCCCATCGATAAAGTGATGACGGTTTTCATTATGGTTCTAGTGACCATTTCAGTCAAGCGTCACTATCGAGGCGCATCAGGGCGACAGACTTCGGAGTACTAGGCTGGATAGCTGTGCAGGCGCGACGTCGGTGGTGTCGCGGTTGTACTGCAGGAGTAGCGGATTGAGATAGGGGCGCAGCACCAGGTAGATTGCCATCGCGGTTTCGTCCAGCGGCGTCTTGCGTTCGAAGTCTCCGCTTTGGCGACCTTCCTGCAGAATTTCCTGGAGCAGCTTCTGAACACGTGCCTCATAGGCTTGCACCGCCTGCCAGTTTTCCGTGGCGGCCGATGCTGCGATTTCGTATAGCTTGCGGTCCCGGAAAAACAGCCTGAGGCTCGCTTCGGTAAAGACCTTGAAGATCCGTCGCAGCTTCTCCGGCGGCAGATCGGTCTCTGCGACGGCTGTCCGGACTTCGCTTTCGATTTCCCGCAGGCAATTGACGCAGATCATTTCGCCAATGGCCTGCTTGGATTCGAAGAACTTGTAGATGTACGCCTTGGAAAACCCGATTGCCCTGGCCAGGTCAGAGACCGTCGTTTTGTCGTAGCCATACCGGCTGAAGTGCTCGGTGGCGGCGGCAACGATCTGGTCCCGCACCTCGTGATCAGCCGGGCCACGCGCGGGCACGGTGGGAATGGTGGTGTTTTTCATAGGCATAGCATACAGGAATGGACAACGAGTGACTATTTGGTATTATAGTCACATCCGGAACCTCGCTAAGACGCTCATGCTACCCAAACACCTCCTTGCTGCGGTAATTGTCGCCAGCTTCTCGGCGGGTTGCGCTGTCGGCCCCGACTATGTCCGGCCCGATGTAGCCATGCCGGACCATTTCCATGGCCAGGCCGCGGTAGATCACCGGCAGGCGGCGGCGAGCGCAGACCTGGTCACGTGGTGGACGGGTTTCGGCGATCCGCAACTGACGCGATTCGTCGCGCTTGCGCTGGAGCAGAACCTCGACCTCGCGCAGGCATCCGCGCGCGTCTTGCAGGCGCGCGCGGGACTTGGGGCGGCGAATGCCGCGCTGCTGCCTTCTGGCAATGTCAGTGGACAGGCTGCCCGGGTCTACCAGTCGGTTGAAACTCCGCTGGGACGCGTCCTGGACTCAACACCTGGTTTCGATCGCTACGGCAACGACTACGAGGCCAATTTCAACGCGAGCTGGGAACTGGATGTGTTTGGTGGCCTGCGTCGCGGGCGGGAAGCGGCAGTTGCCGATTATCAGGCTTCAGAGGCCGGCGAGATGGCCGCGCGCCTGGCTGTGGCAGCACAGACGGCCGACATCTACATCACCATTCGTGGATTGCAGGCTCGTTTGCAGGTGGCCCGCAAGCAGTTGCAGACGCAGCAGGATCTGCTCTCGACCATCGAGCTTTTGTATGGGAAAGGCCTGGCGGCCGATCTTCAGGTAAGCCAGGCTGAAGGCGCGCTGGCGCAGGTGCAGGCATCCATCCCGGTCTTGGAGGCCGGCCTGGATGCGGCGATGAACTCGCTGGATGTGATGCTAGGCTCACAGCCCGGCACGCATCGGGCGGAACTGCTCGAGGGTGCTGATATCCCAGCCGCCCCGCGAATTGCAGGCACCGGCTCGCCTCGCGAGTTGCTCAGGCGTCGGCCCGATCTGATAGTGGCTGAGCGTCGCCTTGCTGCATCCAACGCGCGTATTGGCGTGGCAGTCGCTGAGTATTATCCCAAGCTGTCGCTTAGTGGCCTGATCGGGAGCGCTACTTCAGTAGCTAGCGGCAATCTGTTCAGTAGCGGCGCCGCTCAGGCCTCTGGCGTGTTGGGGCTGCGCTGGCGTCTGTTCGATTTCGGCCGCATCAATGCCCAGATCAATGAGGCCAAAGGCCAGGACGCCGAGATGCTCGCCGCGTACCGGCTTGCTGCATTGCACGCAACGGAGGACGTCGAGAATTCTTTCTCTGCGCTCGAGAAGCGCGAGGAGCAGGCTGCCGTTCTCGCGCAGGGTGTGAACTCGCTGGGCCGGGCGCGAGCCGCCTCGTTTGCGGCCTACCAGAAAGGTGTCGTCAGCCTGATCGAGGTCCTGCAGGCCGATCAAAGCTTGCTGCGCGCATCCGACGAGCGGGTGCAGGCGCAAACGGAATCGGCGCGCGCAGCGGTCGCTGCATTCAAGGCACTCGGCGGAGGGTGGCAACCCGCCGATCCTCAGGCCGTTGCAAGCCGATAGCACCACCGCCCTGGGCCGGCTGCAGCCGGCACGCTCGTTTGCAGAGGCTTCCTCCGACAGTCGGGACGCTGTTTCCGGCGCCTGCCGATGCGCAGTGCGCACGACAGGCAAGTGACCGTTGGTAATTCGAGAACGGCCACAACTAGTGCAATGACCTGACTGACGGAAACGGGTCGTGCTGCGTCCGTCCGCTCTTTAAACTCATCGCTGGAAAGCGGCTAGTCGGCAGTGCCTACTCCCCACCCTAACTCGCCGTTCAGCCTTTCCGTGACCTGAACAGCCGCTCCCGAGCGGTATAACGGGCTCTCAGGGATGCCGCCCTGCCTGCTAATGCTCAGGACGCGCTGAAAGGCTGCTGCCGGTCAAGCCGGCGCTCACCGACCGCGCACGGGTTTTGAAGCCAATCGGCTGCCACTATCCTTTGCTCCCAGCGGTGGGTGTCCCGAGCCCTCGAATGCCGTTCAAACCGCGCCTGCCCCCCATGCGAGGAATCCACCGTCCACCGGAAGCACGATCCCGTTCGTATATCCAGCTTCCTCCGACGCCAGGTAGCAGACGGCTGCGGCGATTTCCGACGTTGTGCCGTATCGCTTCATCGGAATCGCATTTGAGTATTCGGCACGGAAGTCTTCGCTGTGGAGCGCCTTAGTCATCGGTGTATCAACTGGACCCGGGGCGATTGCGTTAGCGGTGATGCCGTAGTCACAGAGTTCCACCGCCATCTGGCGCGTTAAAGCGATGACAGCGCCTTTCGACGTGCCGTAGGCCGTGCGTCCCCTACCGACCGCTCGCATGCCGGCCACCGATGCTATATTGATAATGCGGCCCCAGCGGTTCTTAACCATCAGACGCGCGGCATGTTGGGAGCATAGAAACGCGCCAGTTACATTGACCTGCATGGTTTTGAGAAACGTGTCGAGGGGATAGTCTATGAATGGCACCAGCTTGGCAATGCCGGCGCCGTTCACCAACACGTCACAACGCCCGTGCGTCTTGTCGATCGCATCGAACGCAGCGGCAATCGATTCGGCGCTTGAGACATCCATCTCCGTAGCCGAAACTGACAGGCCCGCGCGCCGCAAGTTTGACGCCGCTTCCTCTGCGGCGTTCTTATTGATATCGGCGAGAACGACGTGATAACCCCGTTTTGCAAGCTGTTCTGCTGAATCTACACCGATGCCCATTGCGCCGCCCGTGACTACTGCAACGCGGCTTGCGTCTTTTTGCTCCATCTGCTCCACCTTGTCCCTTTTGATGTCAGTCCGCTAGCGGCATCGACAGGATGCCCGTAAGCGTAGAACGACGGCGCTGCGCGCCATCCCGTGTGGAGATTATTGGAGCCTAAGCGGACACGGTCAAAGGATAATAAGGCCGCACATCGTGAAAAAAAGTCACACTAAGTTATGCAGATCGCTGCGAGAAAACAGGCCGATGAGGCTTCATCCTTCCATTTGCTGTAGCTCGTTCCTTAGCCATTCCACCAAGGCGACGGTTTTCGACTGACTCGCCGCGTGAGGAGCAACCCACAGCACAATACTTACAGGTCCTGGGACGAAGCCGAACGGCGCGACAAGACCAGCGGAGTCCAGTTCGTCTCGGACAAGCATTCTCGGCACTGCAGCGACTCCCAATCCGCATTTAGCGGCTTGGATCTGAAGATAAAAATGATCGAACGATTCAGCGATCTCGGGTGGGTTTTCGAGCACAGTCGAGGTCGCCTTAAACCAGTCGACCCACGCGGACGGTCGCGTATTGGTTGCTAGAAGCCGCGCCCGCTCAAGGTCGCTCGGTTTTTCGATCCGGTTTGTTTGCATGTACTCCGGGGCGCACACTGCGCCGATCCATTCCTCAATCAACGGTATCGGGGTGACGCCTTTTGGCACCGGGATGGATGAGAGCCGAATTGCCACCGTTATCTTGTCTCGGGTGAAGTCGATTTCGCCATGACTGGTGTTGAAACTCAGCTCAAGCGATGGGATCGCATTTTTCAGCTTTGAGAGGCGCGGCAGCAGCCAGTACATCATGATCGAGGCCGAGCATGAGAGCGTCAACGGCCCGGGCTTCAGCTGATCGACGGTCCTTTGTATAAGGTTGAACGCCACGCTCAGGCCTTCGGCCAACTGCGCCCCTTCAGGCGTCGGCTCAGTCGCGTGCGCATTTCGTGACAGCAGTAGCAGGCCCAGCTGGTCTTCAAGCGCGCGGATATGTCTGCTGACCGCACCATGAGTGACGCTGAGCTCGTCGGCAGCGGCACCGAAGCTCCGAAGGCGAGCTGTGGCTTCAAAGGCGCGCAGCGCATTCAACGATAGACGAGGCACGTGGGCTCCTGTGGGCCCGAGGCCCAGTGCTGATGGAAGTGGCCTATTGTGAGTTTTTCGCTCCGCGTCGAGAAATCATATCGTTTGATGTCGCGAGTCGTCAAACCTATATTCTGGACATCCCCCGGTTTAAGCGCATGCGTCACACGATACGTCCATGCGCCCGGTTTCAGGTCTAATACCCCAGGACGCAGAGTCGAACATGGTCGAAACCTCCAGTCAAAGAGCGGAATTCACTGCGCGCTATTTTGTTGAAAGCTCAGTACCGATTGCAAAAGCCGCCGAGGTCATTGCCGGCGAACAGTCGAGCGGAACGTTTCTCGCGCTCCCGGGAGAAACTGATGCGCTAAAAAATCGTGCCCGGGCTCGTGTGGTGAAGGTCGATTCGCACCCCCCCGTTCTCGAGCCGTCGCTGCGCAGCGCTCACGTCGAACGCAAGGGTCCGCCGAGCGTCTATTACCGAGGCGAGATCGAGATCGCCTTCCCGGTGGACAACATTGGCGCGAATCTGCCCACCCTTTTATCGACTGTTGCAGGCAACCTGTTTGAGTTAGGTGAAGTGACAGGGCTGCGCCTGCTTGACGTCGATCTACCAGCAACGTACGCGGCACAATTCCCCGGCCCTCAATTCGGTATTGGCGGAACCCGTGACTTCGCCAAGGTCTACGACAGACCAATGATCGGGACGATCATCAAGCCGAGCATCGGCTTGCTTCCGGAGCAGACGGCGGAAATCGTCGATAGCCTTTGCGCCGCCGACATTGACTTCATCAAGGATGACGAACTGCTCGCCGATCCCGCATACGCGAGCTTTGATGAGCGGCTCGCAGCCGTCATGCCGGTCTTGCATCGACACGCCGACCGCATGGGTCGCATGCCGATGTACGCGATCAACATCTCCGGCACAATCGACGAGATGCTCCACCGACACGATGCGGTTCTGCGGGCCGGCGGTACGTGCGTGATGGTTTCCATTAATTGGGTCGGTTTTGCTGGCGTCGAGCATCTTCGCAAGCATGCCCAAGTACCTATCCACGGCCATCGCAACGGCTGGGGGGCGTTCACACGCTGTCCGGAACTCGGGTTCTCCTTTCAGGCGTTTCAGAAGTTGTGGCGACTTGCCGGAGTAGATCATCTGCACGTCAACGGCATTCGCAGCAAATTCTGGGAGCCAGATACATCCGTCATCGATTCGGCCCGTGCCTGCCTGGTACCGTTCGCGGGTGTGCAGCCGCTAATGCCGGTTTTTTCGTCGGGCCAGTGGGCGTCTCAAGCTCCTGACCTTTACGCTCAACTGGGCTCCGTGGACCTGATGCATCTGGCCGGTGGCGGAATCATCGGACATCCGCACGGAATCGCCGCGGGTGTTGCCAGTATGCGGGAAGGGTGGGAAGCGGCAGTCGAAGGAGTAGATCTGAAAACCTTCGCGGAGTCCCGGCCTGCACTGCGTGCTGCCCTGTCTCACTTCCAATCGGCGTGATCCGAGATGAGTGCAAAATCCGAACAAACGGACGCAGCATTGCGTCTGGCTTTCTACGGCGACGACTTTACCGGATCGACTGACGCTCTGGAAGTCCTGGCTTTCGCGGGGCTGCGGTGCGCCCTTTTCCTGAAAGCGCCTTCGTCCGAAAAACTATCGCAACTCGGCGGATTTGATGCGATCGGTGTCGCAGGTGACAGTCGAGGGATGAGTCCGTCCGAAATGGAAGCATCCCTTCCATCGGTATTCGAGGCTCTGCGCGACCTGAATGCCCCGATCCTTCACTACAAAGTGTGTTCAACTTTCGATAGCGGACCGACGATAGGAAGCATCGGAAAAGCTCTGGAGATAGCCCGCGCTGGAATCATCAGTACGCCAGTTCCGATTGTTGCCGGTACTCCAGCATTAAAACGCTACTGCGCGTTTGGCAACCTGTTTGCCCGATCCGGTACCGACAACAAGACTTATCGAATCGATCGCCATCCGATCATGAGCGTCCATCCGGTCACACCGATGATGGAAGGAGATCTTCTGCGCCATCTGGCGCTGCAGACAGACCTGCCTCTCTCCGGAATCTTCCTGCCCAGTCTGGAAGGCGCTCGAGAAGAAATAGACCGGGCGTGGTCGGAAGCAACTTCAACCGGCGACTCGGGAATCTTGCTCGATTCAGTCACGGAACGTCATCTGACCGAAGTCGGTCGCATCCTTGACGGCTATGCTTCAACGGTCGGTCCCATATTTACCATTGGCTCGTCCGGGGTCGAGTATGCGCTGACCCAATGGTGGCGTGAACTCGGGAAGCTTCCCAATACGCAGCGATATTACGACCATATCGCGCCCACGAGTCAAATTCTTGCCATCTCCGGCAGTGCGTCACCACTGTCTTCCGCACAGATTGACACGGCGATCGCGGCAGGCTTCGCCGAGATTGCCATCGACGCAAAAGCGCTTGTTCGAGAAGACTCCTGGCAGCAAACAGCTCAAGATATCGTCGGCCGCACGATTGCGCTGCTCAGCGACGGGCGCAGTGTCATCATGCACACCGCCCGCGGGCCGCGCGATACACGCATCGCCGAAATGCTTGAGTACTTCACCGCCGACGGACTGACCCAGGACGACGCTCGGCATCAAGGCGGTCGATTGCTAGGCCAACGGCTTGGCGCAGTCGCGAATGCTGTTCTTGAGGCCACTCATTTGCGCCGCCTGGTTCTCTCAGGCGGTGATACGTCGAGTCAAGTGACACAAGTTCTTGGGCCCGACGCGCTTGAGATTGATGGCCGCCTCGCCGCAGGCGCGCCATTGTGCCGTGTGCTTTCCGATAAGTCTCATTTGCGAAACCTTCAGCTTGCCCTCAAGGGCGGCCAGATGGGCGACGAAAACTTCTTCGTCCTCGCACGGGATGGCACCACAAGATAATCGCCACGCCCCGCGGCGAGGACACACTTTTTTCACGCCGAAAAGTAGATGCTAACGGCGACGGCGACCTAAAGCGCGTTCCCGTTGGTCAATCAAGAACGTCGGACAACGGTCCGACGCTTCGGCGATTGCGAACAGGAGGACCTTGGCACGGAGTCACGCGCAGCAAGTCTCGATCGCATAGGTTCCCTGTACAGATCGAGACCGACTGCAATGTCGTCACATCGGAAGGCGGTGGTTGCTCGCTTACCCGAGCGGCCTCATCTCCGGCCCGCTTCGATTCCTCGTCCCTTCCGCACCAAATCTTCCGCAACCTGAGAATCTTCATCGATGAATAGAAACCGTTCCACGAAAATCCTTGCGACGCTCGGACCATCAAGCTCCGCCGAAAGCCTGATTGAGAGCCTGTATGTGTCCGGCGCCGATGTTTTCAGATTGAACATGAGCCATGGCAGCCATGCGGAACAGGCTCAGCGACTGCAAGCAATTCGCCGTATCGAGGCCCGGCATGGTCGTCCGATCGGCGTGCTGCTCGATCTGCAAGGGCCGAAGCTGCGTGTGGCGCGGTTCAAAGATGGGAAAGTCGATCTGCGGCCAGGACAGACCTTCAGCTTTGACCTTGATAGCGCGCCCGGTGACGAGTCGAGGGTCTGTCTCCCGCACCCGGAAATCTTCGCAGTCGCGGCGATCGGCGATACTTTGCTTGCCAACGACGGCCTGCTGAGGTTCAAGATTGTCGATACGTCGCTTACCCGTATGACCACGGAAGTTGTCATCGGCGGCATCCTTTCGGACCGAAAAGGCGTCAACGTCCCGAGCGTGGTCCTCCCCATTCCGGCACTGACCGAAAAGGACAGGCAAGACCTCCAATTCGGTTTGGAACAAGGAGTAGAGTGGATCGCACTGTCTTTTGTGCAGCGGGCAGACGACGTGCGCGAAGCGCGTAATCTGATCAAAGGCCGGGCTGCGATTATAGCCAAGATCGAGAAGCCATCCGCCGTGGATTCGATCGAGGAGATTATTGAGGCTTCCGACGCAATCATGATTGCGCGTGGCGATATGGGTGTTGAATTGCCGCCCGAGGAAGTCCCGGTAATCCAGAAGCGGATCGTGGGTTTATGCCGGGAGGCCGGAAAGCCTGTCGTTGTAGCAACGCAGATGCTGGAGTCGATGGTGAACTCTGCCGTGCCCACGCGAGCAGAGACGTCCGACGTAGCGACGGCCGTTTTTGACGGTGCCGATGCCGTTATGTTGTCCGCGGAGTCCGCGTCAGGTGCCTTTCCAGTCCAAGCCGTTTCGATGATGAATCGTATTATCGAGCACACAGAGAATGCGCCGTCGTATCGCCAACTGCTGAAAGCAGTCAGGCCGCCCGCCTCTGCTGACGCACCGGGTGCGATCAGCGCAGCGATCTTTACCGTCACGTCAATGTTGCCGGTCGCAGCAATCATCGCCTACACCACTTCCGGCGCGACTGCCGCGCGGATTGCTCGCGAACGGCCAGCCGCCCGCATCCTGTCGCTCACTCCTGATGAAGCCGTTGCGCGTCAACTTACGTTGACTTGGGGTGCCTGTCCTTTACATGTCGACGATGCGGAGAACGTGGAAGATATGGTCACGAAAGCCACGGCGGCAGCGCATCGGATCGGTGTCGACCGCCGCAAACCGCTCCTGATCGCAGCAGGTGTCCCGTTTGGCACGCCCGGCATCAGTAATCTGCTGAGAATCGTCTACCCTTCCTGATCTTTCATTCATACGTCAGGGCATGGGGGCGCGCTGCGCCGGGCCCCCATGAGTTTCGGCAAGGCGCAGGTATCCGCCATGGTAACGAAAGCACGGAATCTCAAAAAACCACGACGCGGACCGGCGCTGTCCAAACAGATGCTGCTTCCGCTTCCCTTGCCGCTTGTCAAAGACCTGTCTCTAGTCTCGCACCTTGCCCTCGCTTCATTTCAATCCGGCCACGGCAGCCAGCGTCTCCTATATCAACTCATCCGAACAACATACCTCTCACATTTGATGTGGAACGAGGGGCTGGGTGCCGGCGACTATCAGCTTTACTGCGACGCTGAGCGCGAGATGGAGGCCATCGCGGCTGTTCACGCAGGCGGCGGGCCGTGGACACTCAGTGAGGACGCTAGCTCTATACTCGAGAAGATCGTATGTATCTACGACGTCCAGCTTGGCGGCATATCCGGGGGGCTTTTCACACGATGCCAGGCTAGGTTGGAACAACTCCTTGGCATGTTGGTAGTCAGCTCCGGTGAAGCCTTGCTGCAGCATGAGCGAATCCAGGAGCGCCGATAAAACTACGAGGGACTGATCTGCCATCCGGCATATCGTATCGGCCGGCGCAGGCGAGCTTGTTGAAGGCACCGTTCTGTTCTCTTGTTCCGCAACTTGATACTGGCGGGAACGCACTGACGCCGTGTCCAGTCCGCGCTGACGATAGTTGCTTCCCACCATCTCATGGCCTTATCAGCTTATCAACATCGCCACGATCGCCTGATGCCCCGAAGCGACGTCATCGGCATAGGGGACGGCCATGAGGCCGTACCCCTGCCACACCACCCGGCATGCAGGTCCGCACCGGGCGGTTCGAGAAGTTAAGGTTATAAGAGTCGAGGCACGCCCAGCCGATCGAAGTATGCGATGGTCAGCACGCTGTTGAGCAGCCGGTCGCTATTCGCCACCATCGACGACTGTTCGCCGCCACGGGGCGCAACGTCAGCCGATGCCCCCACCGCACGCAGTTCCCGGTAGATGGTCATGCCACGGCGCTAGTGTTTGAGCTGAATGGCACGCAACCGGTGACGCAGATTCCGCCGGATCTACGCTGCCTCCCCTTGATCACGAGAGCTTTGCGGTTTTTGGCCCGCTCGCCCTGGTCGGCACCGCCTTCTGTCCGGTTCTTGTTCATCGGCTCGCAGTTTCGCTACACGCTTCCTCCCCACACTCGGTCACCCTTATGCAGTTGCGCTTTGCTTCGCTCGCTGTGATCAATTTGCGGTGGGACTTGCACCCACAAGAGCGCGCCCATGCTGAGCGCACCAAACAAAAAAGGCTGGACGTGCGTCCAGCCTCTTCGATTTCTGCGTGTACCCGCCTCCTAGCTTTTCAGAAAGCCGGTCGAAATCCACGGTACCGCCGCGATGACCACGATGCCAATGAACAGTGCAGCCATATAACCCATGATCGGACGGATGCCCAGGTTCGGCGAGATCTTGCTGACCGCGCACGCGCCGTAATAGCCGACCCCGAACGGCGGTGAGAACAGCCCCAAACCCATCGAAAGAATGACGACCATCGCGTATTGAACTTCATGGATGCCAACCGCTCGGGCAATGGGGAAAAGTAACGGCCCGAAGAGCACGATGGCTGGTATTCCCTCGAGGACGCTGCCCAGGATGATGAACATGAAGATTGACACAACCATGAAGGTGAACGCGCCCCCTGGCAGATGCTGCATAAAATCCGCCAGTCCATGAGAGAAGCCGGACTGTGTGAGCGCCCACGCCATCGCTGTAGCCGTACCAATGATGATGAGGATCGCACCGGAAAGAGCGGCCGTCTCCACGAGCATGGGGCCAACACGCTTCCAGTCAAAGCATCGATACACTATGAGCCCGGCGACAACAGAATACGCGATGCCGACTGTCGAAACTTCCGTTGCCGTGGCTACGCCTTCCACCACAGCCACGCGGATGACAACCGGAAGGGCCAAGGCCGGGATCGATACCACAAAAGCCTTTCCGACCAGGGACCACGCGGCCCTCGTGGAGGACGTGGGCTCGAATTTTCGGGCCCGCCACCAGACGAGC
The DNA here is from genome assembly GCF_004339745.1 of Paraburkholderia sp. BL9I2N2. Classification (GTDB taxonomy): domain Bacteria; phylum Pseudomonadota; class Gammaproteobacteria; order Burkholderiales; family Burkholderiaceae; genus Paraburkholderia. The sequence goes on from NZ_SMGP01000002.1 coordinate 1,214,776, forward strand.
ATGCACAACATGAACGCCAGTACGAGCCCCGGCAACAGACCACCGGTAAAAAGCGCAGAGATTGACACGCCAGTAACCGATCCGATCGTGATGAGCACGATGCTTGGCGGAACCGTTTCGGTCTGTGCGCCGGTTGCGGATAGCAGTGCGACGAGCTCGCCAGGATTCTCGCCACGCTTCTTCATCTCAGGGAACAGAATCGGAGCAACAGCCGCCATATCGGCCGCCTTTGACCCCGAAATCCCGGAAATCAGATACATCGCGCCAACCAGAACATATGAGAGGCCACCCCGAACGTGACCCAGCAACGATGCCAGGAAGTTGATCATCGCCCGTGCCATCCCTGTCATCTCTATGAGAAGCCCGAGGAAAATAAACATCGGCACAGCCAACAGAAGGATTTGAGACATTCCTTCGTCCATGCGGCTGACGACAATTTCCAACGGCATGGACGTTGACATTGAAAGATAAGCAAACACGGAAAGGCCGAAGGAGAATGCGATAGGCATTCCGCTCAGGACGGTAAAACCGACCACACCCACGAAGAAAATCACCAGGTTCAGGTTTCCGAGCGATTGCAAAACCGGCCCTGCATGTTCCAGCACAAACACAGTCACTAGCGACACCGCAATCCCAGCGATAGCGGTCTTCCAGCCGATTGCTAACAGCTTGACCACGCAGATCAGCAGCATCGACACAACCCCGAAGATGATAGCCGCAACGCGTACGCCGTCATTGATCTCCATTGTCGGGGTCAGAATGTCCCACTGCTGCTTGATGTAAGCGATCGATGGAACAAGTATGAGCCCGAGAAAAAGCATGCTCGCCACCATCGAAATGGTGTCCCAGAACGGATCCCAGTGCTCGCCCATGCGGTTGACCAGTGCCGTCATGCGCATGTGGCTTCCTCGGTGCAACGCCGTAGCGGCACCTGTCATGGCGAGCCAGAGAAACAGGATGGCAGCGAGTTCGTCGCTCCAGATTAACGGGTGGTGCAGGACATAACGGGCCACAACGCCGCTGAAAAGCAGGACAATTTCTGCTAGCACCAGCAGTGCCGCCGGCACAGAGACGATTACGCCGAGTGCGAAGTCCACGCGGGACAGCCAGCGGGGCATCGTCTTCGTCGTGTGGTGGACGGTTGCGCTGGTCTGTTGTTCGAGCGCGTCATCCACGTCTTTCAGCATTTGCGTTCTCATGCCAGCTTCCCCGTGTATTTCTCCATGAGACTCCATTCTTCGTCGCCGAAGAATTGCTTCTGCTCCGTGTAGAAGTTCGCAGATTTCAGGGTTTGGCGGAACGCGTTCGCGTCAGCGGTGTTAAACGCAAGCCCTCTGCCCGCGAGCGTCTTTTGCAGCGAGGCGTTTAACTGGATCACGTCTTGTCGTTGCTTCAGTGCCCCCGCATTGAGGTGCTTTGAGACGATGTCACGGACGGTGGGCGGCATTTTTTCCCACGCTGGCTTGTTGCCCAGCAACCAGTAGCCGTCCCACATGTGGTTCGTCATCGAGCAGTATTTCTGGACTTCATAGAGCTTCGCGGCGTCTACCACAGCCAGCGCGTTCTCCTGGCCGTCAACGACCTTTGTCTGCAACGAAGAATAGACCTCGTTGAAGCTGATCGACGCGGGGGCTGCGGACAGCGACTTGAACAGCGAGATCCAGAGACGACCACCCGGCACCCGGATTTTCATCCCCTGGAGGTCGGCAGGAGTCTTGACGGGCTTTGTACTGGTCGTGATCTGCCGGAACCCGTTGTTCCAGATCTTGTCCTGCACGATCAGATTCGCCTTTCCAATCAGCCCGCGAATATGGGCGCCAAGGTCGCCATCGAATGCCGCGAATACCTGGTCATAGTCTTTATATGCAAAGCCGACTCCGGAGATGGATGCCTTGGGAACCAGAGTCGAAAGGGTATTAGCGCCCGAGACCGTATAAAACTCCAGTGCGCCAGCCCGTAACTGCGAGAACATGTCGGGGTCGCCGCCGAGCTGATTATTTGGAAACACCCGAAGGTCGACCCGACCGTCTGTCTCCTTTTTGATCGCATCCGCTGCCTCCTGAATGCGAACATTCAGCGGATGATTTGCCGGCAGGTTCGTGCCGACCTTATAGGAGAATTCTGCCGCGTTGGCGCGCCGAACCCACGGACCATCCAGGAGGCCTGTCGCACCGACAAAGGCGGCTCCGGTTCCGGTGATGAGAAAGTTTCTACGATTGAATCCCATGTTTGTCTCCAACAATTTGAATAATCGTCCGTCAAGGACTCGCGCTTTATATGCTTAGCCGCATTCCGTGACGCAATGGTCGAAGGAGCGTGTTCGTGCGCTTGATTTGACGCGCCCGCTGAGACTGGTGCGTGCATTTAGAGTAGCGGACGTGCCGCTCGTCAACAAACGACTTTATCTCGGCTCACGGTGAGAAAAACTCGCTGACAGGAAATCGAGACGCGACGGCCTCGGCAGACGCTCCCCGGCGCAGCGCAGCGGCTGCGGACTGTCAAGAATGCCGCGTGCAGTGTTGGCGACTGCGCACTTTGAGGATCGCCTTTAGCTTCTACGCACCGGGGCGACGGGGAAGAGCGATATTTATGACGCGCGTGGACCGATTTAACAGCCGGTCGCGCTCGCAAAAAAGATCAACATTGCGGGAGAATTCGAGAACTTGAAAGCCTTCCACGGTGAAAAAAACTCATCGATCGGACCGCGGGCTTCTAAACGCCGTCGCCCCGATCACAATGAGAGGTCCCATGGCCTTCGGCTTCTTGATCTTGCGTTCTCCGTCGAAAGTACGCATTCGTTGATGTCACAGCGGTCGTTCGCGACGACTTCTATCGAACGACCGCTGTACCGCAGATTGTGTTGAAAAAGTCGCCCGCTGTGGAGATTGTTGGGTATCCTGGACGACATCGATCGACGGGAGTGATTCGTCATGATGGGTCAACTGGGCAGCGGACAGGACAAACTCTTCTACTCGTTCAACCTCGATAATCGCGTCCCTCGCGAGCACCTGTTGAGAGGCATCGATCACTTCCTGGATCTGAGTGATCTACGCCGGCATCTCGCGCCGTACTACAGTCCGATGGGACGGCCATCGATTGATCCGGAGCTCATGATCCGCATGTTGATCGTCGGCTACTGTTTCGGCATTCGGTCAGAGCGCAGGCTATGCGAAGAGGTGCATCTGGATCGGGCGTATCGATGGTTCTGCCGCCTGGGCCTGGAGGACGCCGTACCCGAACACTCGACATTCTCCAAGAACCGCCACGGTCGCTTCCGCGATAGCGATGTGCTACGCCATGTGTTCGAGTCGGTAGTGGGCCGATGCATGTCCGAAGGTCTCGTAAAGGGTGAAGGATTCGCGATTGACGCGAGCATCATCAGAGCCGATGCGAGCTCTGTACGCGGTGTTCCGGGTTCTGAGCCCATCGACTGGGGTTGCGTCAACGGCCAAAGCCGTGCAGTGCGGGAGTATCTGGAAGCATTGGAAGAAGCTAATCCGGCAAGCACCGAAGTGGCGGAGAAGGTAGAGACATCGAGGCCTCCAAAGAAGGTATCTTTGACGGATCCCGCCGCGAGCTGGACAGCCGCGAGGGGCGGCTTGCCGTTCTTCGCCTACTCGACTAATTATCTTATTGACCTGCGGGCAGGGATCATCGTGGACGTCGAGGCGACGCCCGCGAACCGGTCGCACGAAGTGGAATCGACCAGGACGATGATTGACCGCGTTGAGCGGCGGCATGATCTCAAACCTCGACGTCTTGCAGGCGACACCGCGTATGGCTCAGCGGCGATGCTTGCCTGGCTGATCGAAGAGAAGGAAATTGCACCACATGTTCCGGTCTGGGATAAAACCGCACGCAAGGACGATACATTGTCCAGCAGCGAGTTCAAATGGGATGAACTGGCCAATGAATATCGCTGCCCCACCGGGCACGCACTACGCAGTGATCGGCGCAAGTTCAGAAATCCGCGCTCGCGAGTCACGAAGGCTGACACGATCTGGGCGATGCTGTTGAAAGTCGCTGCTCTGCTTTCTCAAATCGCCGGTGAGAAAAACGACCCCTTAGATCGGCCTACAAACCGCTGGCGAACGCAGGTTAAGGGTAGGAAGACCCCTAAAAACCTTTTGAGAGAGACGGTCAGCGACTTTTTCAACAGCATCGGCCGACTCCTGTCTTTTATGTTTTCAGCATAAACCCACGCAGGGCCGTGGCATAGCCGAGCGCAATCAGGAGCGGGAGAAGCAGACTCGCGATGATCTGCACCAAGCCGCTGGTTTCGGCGTAACCGAGGAGATCGAAAAGCTTGACCGTCTGAAATCGGCAGGGGCCATTTTGGAAGCGGAATATTCGCGCCTGCGAGCCCGGCTCGTGCAGTAGTCAGGGTTTACGGGTCGACCCGAAGATCCTCTGCCTCGCGGGCGCGGGCCTGGAACCGACCCTGGCCCGCGCCCTCCGCTATTGCGAGACCTGGTAGATCATGGGCCCTTGGCGGTACGGACGGGGAAATGACCCGGCCCAGTATCCCGCCCGGTAGACCGGATAGGCAATGGGACTGGCAACGGCGACGACCGGCTGCACCACGGCCTGAACCGGGTATTCCTGCACCTCCTCCTGGGGATAGACCGGAACGTACTGGACAGCCGGTGGAGGGGGCGCTGCATAGGCCTGTTGCACGTACACCGGCTGCGGATAGTTCGACGGACCGCTTTCAAAAACCGGCGCTTGCGCATAGACGGGCGCCTGCTGGTAACGCGTCGGCGGTGGCGCGTACTGCGGCTGCTGCGCAACCATCTGATACCCGGGCTGGGCCGGCAATGCGCGCTGGGCGACGTGCGGTTGGGGGACGGGGACGGGTGCCTGCAAGGCCTCGTCGTCTGGCATGGCGGGCGGGAGCGGCGGCACATCGTGCGACTGGACCTGCTTAGCCGGACTCTTCAACTGATCCCGCAAAGAAGCGTACGTCTCGGCGTCCTCCTTCGCCCGAGCAACGTATCCACTATGGTAGGCATTGCTCAGGTCTTTCTGACGTGCCTGGTTTTCCTCATCGGCGGTCATACGTTCGTCACCGGGGTCGAGCGATGCATCCGTCCCGCCGTTGTCATAAGCGGACTTCGGACCATCGGCCCATGCTGGAATGGATTGCAGCGATGGCGCAAAAGCCACCGAAGCAACTGCAATGCCTAACAACGATTTAATTTTCATGATTCACCTCGCAGCTAGAGAGAAATGGAAGCGCTCCAGCCACCTCCCGGTGGGCCTCGTGCCGATACGCAACGTCGTGCGGCGCACCAGAAGGCGACTTCCTCGTGCCTGCACAGCGCTGGCTGGTAGTCCTGACTTTTGAGCATTTCCCGGCCTCTTTCAGAACGGTGCAGTCTGGCTAACTAATGGATTAGCGGTCGCAAACCGTCCGTAAATGGCGCTTAACAGGGCCGCGGCGCTAACATTCACATTTCGCCAATCGCAACACGGCTATCCATTTCTCATTTGCAGCTGCTTCCTTGCTGAAACAATCGTGCGGGTGGCAGGCGTCCAGCGGCGCACCCGCCCGGAACCACGCCAGAAACCACATGGTGTTCGCTCGAAAGGGGAAACTCCGTGCGGGAATACTCATATCCAGTCGACAGGCATACTTTGGAAAAGCAGGGATCGCAGACGATGACGGTGGCGTGACGCATCACCCGCCCGGGCGGACTCAACGGCCGGTCCGGACGGTCAGGAAGCGAGGTCTGTTGTCGCTTCTGGTGCAAAGGGAAACGTGCTGGTCGTCGCGCTTCGTTTCAGAACAGTTCTCGAATCTGCTGATCCAGCATGCCGAGATCAAGCGCCGGGACGCGAAATGACGGGCCGCCAGGATAGCGCGCATGCCTTGGTTTCGCGAACAGCTCGAAGGGCGGCCTCGCCCGCCATTGCCTGTGCGAGCACGCGACCCGCGATGCCCGTCAGCGCCACGACGCGACCGATATGATCCGCGCACGAACGTCCGGTGTCTGGTAGTGGAGCCGACGTTCGAATGTCCGTGTGAAAGCGCGGGCGAATGGCCGTAGATCGGCCGCGTGCCGCCTCATGCAATCGGCATTCGCAGTTTTATCGTCGCCGCCCCTCGATCGGCATTGATACGAACTTATGCTCGGCCGCTATAGCGTATGCGAGCCCGCGACCGGGTTAAGCGCGGCAGCCGTAGTCGATGTGCTTTTCACGGCTGGACCTCTGCCAAGGTCCGCTCTCGAGTGTTAAGCCGACACCTCCCAGTGCTGATCCGAGTGTCCCTTTCGGGTCGAGATGGAATGGACACCGCCCTCCCTCCGGGGAATTGGGCACGATTGAGGGCCCCCAGGACCGAACGGCATCAATGTGCCAGAGTGGAGTTGCGACACAACCACTTATGGAACGGAGGCCCCAGATGAATGCTACGACATACGGACTCGACATTGCAAAGCGGGTGTTCCAGATGTACTGGGTCGACGCCCAAACTGGCGAGATCGCGAATCGGAAGTTCGGACGTGACGATCTAATTGCATTTCTGGCGCAGCGCCCCGCCGGTCGCGTCGCCCTCGAGGCTTGCGGAAGTGCTCACTGGTGGGCGCGTAAGATCCGCGCGCTCGGACACGAGGTGGTGCTGTTACACGCTCAATTCATTCGACCTTTCGTGCAAACGAACAAGACCGACGCGGCGGACGCGCGGGCAATCTGGACTGCAGTGCAGCAACCCGGCATGCGCACGGTTGCCGCCAAGACAGAGGATCAGCAAGTGATGCTAAGCCTTCATCGTATGCGCTCGTTGCTCGTCAAGTTTCGAACGATGCAGATAAATCAGCTGCGTGGGTTGCTGTATGAGTTCGGCGTTACGTTTCGTGCAGGACGCGTAGCAGGACTCGACGAGATCAGAAAGCGCATGGCAGAACTCGAAGACACGCTGCCACGATCGATACTTCTTAACCTTCTCGAACAGTTGCGTCGGATCACCCTGTTTGAAGAGGACATCGATCAACTCGAGAAGCGGATTGGCGCCTGGCAGAAACAGGAAGCTGCATGTCGTGCGATCTCCGAAGTGCCGGGTATCGGTCGCCTAACTGCAACGGCCCTGGTAGCAACAATTGGAGATGCGAAGACATTCAGGTCGGGGCGCGAGTTCGCCGCGTTTCTGGGACTTGTTCCTCGTCAGAATGGTACCGGCGGAAAGATACGGCTGGGCTCGATCTCCAGACGTGGCGACCCATACCTGCGTACGTTGCTGATACATGGGGCGCGCTCTGTTCTGTGTCACGCCAAAGTACCAACCGGATGGCAAAAGGCAATACAGGAGCGACGTCCAGCAAATGTAGCAACAGTGGCCATGGCGAACAAAATGGCGCGAATCGCCTGGGCGATCCTCGCTCACGGAACTCCGTACGAAGCGCATCATGTGAGCAACAGACCTGCATAGCAGGATGAGCACTTTGAAGCGTTGAGAAACTGGTAGGTTGCTAGGGTTGATTTCAATGTGATGGCAAGACAGGTCGGACCGCAGGAACGCAAACCTGAACACACTCTTGTGCCTCAAGCACGTGGCCGAGATGAGGACGTTCCTGGCGAATTCCATCAGGGCCCGCAGCTTCGGCTTGCAAAAGGCCGCATATAAGACCGCAGCCGATACCTTGTTCACGCATCACACAAGATCAACCTGGCAAACCGGGCGGTGTCCATGTAAGAGTGTGAGTCCGTCGATAAGGAAAGCTGCCGCTGGATTGATCTAGGCCGCCAACGTCAGCAATCCGCGACATTGCCGACGAAGAACCCAACTGTCCCAATGGCGGCTCCGGCCGAAGTTGAGACGGTCGCTTGTTGCCACTGAAGAATGAGCATGCTCCCAGGCCTTTGACACCAAACATCCAAGCTTACGGACACCTGAAGGCGCGTAGCGAACCGGACTCCAGCAAAGTGTGCCCGCCGGACAATACCGGAAGAGCCCGCCGGCGCCCGCCACTTTCAGTCTCATTAATACTGTCGTAAGTCTCACTAATAGTGGCGCGAATCTCACTATTACTGTCGTCCGAAGCCGCGGACCGCCGCACGCAGGCAATCCACCGCCACCCGTACCGGACACCATCTCACAAACCGTACCGGTACTGTACCGGCAACGCTCGCTAGAATGCTCCAATGTTCTTCCGCCCGACACCGGAGCTTGCCATGTCATTTCTCAGTCTCAGCGCGCTGCCCGCCGGCATCCTGTTCGCGCTCGTCACCACCATCACGCCCGGTCCGAACAACACGATGCTGCTGGCCTCGGGCGTCAATTTCGGGTTCCGCCGCACGTTGCCGCATCTGTCCGGCATTAGCGCCGGTGTCGTGCTGTTGATGCTGTCGGTCGGGATCGGTCTGGGCGAAGCCTTCGTGCATTTCCCCGTGCTCTACACGGTGCTCGAGGTCGCGAGCGTCGCGTATCTGCTGTATCTCGCGTGGAAGATCGGCACTTCGGGCGAGTTGAAGGTAAAAAAAGGCGAGCGCCGGCCCATGAAGTTCTACGAAGCGATCGCCTTCCAGTGGGTCAATCCGAAGGCATGGATGATGGTGCTGACCGCCGCCACCACGATCCACCTCAGCGAGAGCTACAGCATGAACGCCATTGCGATGGCGGTGATCTTCTACGTGATCGGCTTTCCGTGCATCTGCCTGTGGGCGGGTTTCGGCACCGCCATGCGGCAGGTGCTGTCGGACCCGAAGCGGTTGCGCGTTTTCAATGTGGCGATGGCGCTGCTGCTGGTGCTGTCGCTGTATCCGATCGCGCTGAAGCTGATCGGACAGTCGGCCTGAACCCGGCCGCTATAACGCGCCCTGCCCGACTCGCTCGATAAACCGCCACAACGCATCGTCCGTCGAATACGGTGCGTTGAAGCGGAACCAGGCGCTCGGGGCATCGTCGGGACGGAAGTAGGAGCCCGGCGCGAGCCAGATACCGTGAGTGAGGGCGGCCGTCGCCACTTCGCCGGCCCGCTCTGCTTCGATCGGCAAGCGCGCCCACAGGAACAGCCCGGCGCGCGGCCGGTGAAACAGTTCGAGGCCGAGCGAATCGAGCCGCTCTTCGACGGTCGCGTGCGCGAGCTTGAGACGCTCGTTGACCGCTTCCACATGGCGCGCATAGCGCCCCTCCAGCAGCACCTTGTCGACGATCCGCTCGATCGCCTCCGACGACGTCAATCCCACCGCCATCTTCGTGCGCGCCAATTCGCGCAGCACCGCGCGCTCGGCGACCACGTAGCCGCAACGCAGCCCCGGCGTCACCGTCTTCGAAAAACCGCCGACGTAAAGCACCCGCTGCAAACCTTCCATCGCCGCGAAGAGCGGCGCGCCGGACGGCGCGAGTTCGCGGCTCACATCGTCTTCGATCACCCACATGCGCTGACGCTCGGCGATCTGCAGCAAGCGGAACGCCGCCGACATGCCGAAGGTCGCGCCGGTCGGATTCTGCAGCGTCGTGTTGACGAAGATCGCCTTCGGCTTGTGCTCGGCGACCAGCGCTTCGAGCACGTCCGTATCGACGCCCGCCGGCGTGCGCGGCACGCCATGCACCACCAGTCCGGCCAGCTTGAGAATCTGCAGCAGATTGCAATAGCCGGGATCTTCGACGATCACGGCGTCGCCCGCGCGCAGCAGCGTGCGCACGATCAGATCCAGCCCTTGCGTCGCGCCTTGCGTGAGCAGGATGTTCGAGACATCCACCGGCAGGCCGCGCCGGTCGAGTTGCTCGGCGATTCGCTCGCGCAGCGGCGCGAATCCATATGGATGCCCGTAATCGCCGAGGCGCGCCGCCGGCACCCGGCTCATGGCGCGCAGCGCATGTTGCAAACCCGGCTCGTTGATCCACTCGTTCGGCAGCCAGCCGCCGCCCGCCTTGATCGGCACCGAATGATCGGCGAACACGTCGGACAGGAGCCAGGTCGCGGTGAGGCTCGGCGGCTGCCAGTCGGTGGCGGCGACCCGCGCGGACTGCGAGCGCGCCGCCACGCGATAGCCGGAACCGCGCCGCGCGACCACGAGACCCATCGACACCAGCCGGTTGTACGCCTCCGTGACCGTGAAGGTGCTCAGGTCGTGGCTCTGCGCCAGTTGCCGCACCGACGGCAGCAGCGCGCCCGCGCGCAGCGATTGCCCTTCGATGGCGCGCGCAAAGCCTTGCACCACCTGCTCGACGAGCGTGGGAGCGGCGCGCCGGTCGCGCTCGAGTTGTAGTTCGATCATGATCAGGACGAAAAAGCGGGCCGCGCAAGGCGGCTGAGCATATGAGTACGTTCGAAATGCGGCGCCGGCGAGCTTGCCGGCCTGCCACGGCAAGCATCGACACAGTTGCCGCGAATCCACCAACACAGTTAGCGCCACACTGCGTCAACTGTTTATGCCGCCATTAAACCGCGAACGCTACAGTTTCGCCATGCCCCAATGGAAACCCTTGGGCGACCACTTCGAGGAGATACCCATGACTTCGCGCCCCGTCATCGACGATCTGTCGTCTTTCTGGATGCCCTTTACCGCCAACCGCCAGTTCAAGGCCGCGCCGCGCCTGCTGGAATCGGCCAAGGGCATGTACTACCGCAGCACGGACGGGCGTGAAGTGCTCGACGGTTGCGCGGGTCTGTGGTGCGTGAACGCCGGTCACGGCCGCGAAGAAATTGTTGCGGCGATCACCCAGCAACTCTCGAAGCTCGACTTCGCGCCGACCTTCCAGATGGGCCACCCGCTCGCCTTCGAAGCGGCCACCAAAGTCGCCGAACTGATGCCGGAAGGCCTCGACCGCATCTTCTTCACGAACTCGGGTTCGGAATCGGTCGACACCGCGCTGAAAATCGCGCTCGCGTACCACCGTTCGCGCGGCGAAGGCCAACGCACACGCCTGATCGGGCGCGAGCGCGGCTACCACGGCGTGGGCTTCGGCGGCATCTCGGTCGGCGGCATCGCGCCGAACCGCAAGACCTTCTCGGGCGCGCTGCTGCCGGCGGTCGATCATCTGCCGCACACGCATAACCTCGAACACAACGCGTTCTCGAAAGGCCAGCCGGCCTGGGGCGCGCATCTCGCCGAGGATCTGGAACGCATCGTCACGCTGCACGATGCGTCGACCATCGCCGCGGTGATCGTCGAACCGGTGGCCGGCTCGACGGGCGTGCTGATTCCGCCGCAAGGCTATCTGCAAAAGCTGCGCGAAATCTGCACGAAGCACGGCATCCTGCTGATTTTCGACGAAGTGATCACCGCTTTCGGCCGCGTCGGCAAGGCCACGGCGAGCGAATACTTCGGCGTGACGCCGGACCTGATCACGATGGCGAAGGCGATCAACAACGCCGCGATTCCGATGGGCGCGGTGGCCGCGAGCCGCACGATCCACGACACGATCGTGAACAGCGGCGCGCAAGGTGCGATCGAGCTGTTCCACGGCTACACGTATTCGGCCCACCCGGTCGCGACAGCAGCCGCGGTCGCCACGCTCGATCTGTATAAGCGCGAAGGTCTGTTCGAACGGGCCGCGACGCTTGCGCCGACGTTCGAAGCGGCGGCTCACTCGCTGCGTGGCGCGAAGCACGTGAAGGACGTGCGCAACCTCGGCATGATCGCCGGCGTGGAACTCGAATCGCGCGACGGCGCGCCGGGCGCGCGGGCTTACGAAGCGTTCGTCAAATGCTTCGAAGCGGGCGTGCTGGTGCGCTTTACGGGCGATATTCTCGCGTTCTCGCCGCCGCTCATCATCAACGAAGAGCAGATCGCGCACATCTTCAAGACCGTGGGCGACGTGTTGGCTACGGTGCAGTAATCAGCTCGCGATAGGCAGCAGAAAGAAGGCGGCGCGTAATTTGCGCCGCCTTCTTTTCGAATGCGCTATGTGCGTCACACGCTCAAGCAACGCACGCCGAGGACGGCGGCATCGCGCAACGCGGCGCGGCCGCCGCCGGGCGCGGCGGGCGGCGAGCCGCCGGCCCGGCCCGGCTCAGCTCAGCTGACCGTCGCGCCGCGCGACTGCCGCGAAGCTCAATGGTGCGTACGCGAAGCCCGCGTATGAGCGGCTTTCTTCGCAGCCGCCGAACGGCCTGCAGCACCCTTAGTCGCAGCAGCCTTCTTCGCCGCCGCGGAACGGCTGGCGGCGGGGCGTTTGGCTGCCGCCGTCTTCGTCTGCTTCGACAGCGCTGCCGGCGATGCACCCGCGCTGCCCTCGCGCTTCAACGCATTAGTGGCGGCACGCGAACGCTTCGCAGTCGACTCGGTGGTCTTCTTCGTAGTGCTCTTGTGCTGGCCCGCGGCGTTATCCGTAGCGGCCTTCTTGCGGGTGGCCTCACTTGCCGTGCCCTTCTTCGGCGACTTTACGGCGACGCCCGCGCGGCGCGCTTCCGAGAGGCCGATCGCAATCGCCTGCTTGGCCGACCTGACGCCGTGCTTGCCGGCACGCACCTTATCGACCTGTTCCTTGACGAATTCACCTGCTTGGGTGCTCGATGCTTTGCCGGCGCGTTTGTCGGTCTTAGCACGCTCGATCGTTTTCTTTTCAGGCATGACAGTTCTCCAGTTGGATGTGGCCTGTGTCATGCAGCAACGCGTGTGCCGCGCGGCGTCTGGCAGGCGAATCGCGCTGAAAAACGCCGTCTGAAGCCAGCCGACTTCGACAATTGCCCGTGACGTCTCGTCAAGTTCGCCGCCCGCAGTCCCGATGGGTGGCGGCTCATTCTCCCGTACTCATGTGATGGAAGTGCCTGTCCTGACGGCTCTTCGCCCGTACGGCGGCACCGCTCTTCGTTAGCTTAAGAGACGACAACCGTAAATTCGAGCCCCGATTCAAAGTCCAGCGTCGTTGTCGAGAAGCGCGGATTGCCGTCAAGATAGTGCTTGTATGGCCGAACGGCGTCCTCGGCTGTGTACATGTTGTCGGCGAGAACGATAGATCCGGGACGTAGCAGCCGTTCAATTTGCTTGAATAGATTGAGATAGGTGCTGGCCCATACGTCGATAAAGACCATGTCGAAAGTGCCGTCCAGTTCGGAAATGGTCTGGAATACATCACCCTCCCGCAGGTCGACATACGCTTGCACGCCCGCCGTTCTGACGTGGGCCCGAAGATGTGCGCATTTAACAGCGTCGAGTTCGGTCGCTACAACCATGCCACTGCCTAGCGTGCGAAGGGCCTCGGCGAAATACAGCGTGGACACGCCGCAGGAACTGCCCAGTTCGAGGATTCGGGCCGGTTTGTGCGAGAGCACCATATTGCTCAAAAACCTTCCCGTCTCCGCCGACACGGCTAACGATAGCGGTGTGCCTTGCGAGGATTCGAAGTCTTCGCTAGATAGCCCGAGCGTTTCGAGAAACCGTCCACGCAGACGTGGCGCGAGCATGTCGTATTCCTCTGCAAGATCCTGAAACTCCTGGCTCGATCCCTGGAACTGCGCCCGTGCGCGGGCTATGACTTCTGTCTGGCTCTGTTCATCAAGCCGTTGCAGAAGACCTGTGGTTGATGAAGCCATGTGCGCTCCTCGACGAGACCGAAAATGCTGTTGACGTATCAAACGACAGACCACTGCCTCAGGCAGGCGCACTGTCTTTTCGCCATCAGCTAAAACGTGTGGCGCTATGCCGTTCTGGCCAGCTTGATCGCGCGTTCCGGGCATGCCGTCACGCACAGACCGCATGACCGGCAGGCGTGCGCGTTGGGCGTGTAGGCGACTTTCATTCCGTGCACGCGCAGCTTGAGGCGATGCATCAAATCGAGGCTGCGATAGTCGACCTCATCGATGCGCCGGATCTCAAACACCTTCTCGGGGCAGACCTCGAGGCAATCGCCCTTTCCCTCGCAACGTGTCAGGTCAACCACGGGTGCAATCACGCCCGGCTTCTGTTTGCACTCGGCCGGTGATGTCTCGCGCATGTTCAATCTCCCGTGCGCCGAGCGCGACCCGATCGCCACGCCGTCTGGAAATGCTCGCGTTCTTCGGGCGTCATCGCTTCCCATTTGCGCCAGCGACGCCGTTCCCGCCAGCCGCCGTGTCCACGGAATCCGCCAAACAGGATGCGGCTCAAAACCAGCAAGCCCAACGCATGCGCGAAGTCGATCGCACGAGCGCCGACGAATAGCGCCGGAATCACCCAATTCCATAGAGTCATGACCACCCAGCCGAGCACGCCGATAGCGACTACCACAAGCAGTGCCTTACCCGCACATCTGATTCGAAAATTCATCCTTCGACTCCTCTAGATACCCAGTTCGTCATAAATGGCCTGCAGCCGGGCGCGCAGATGCAAGACCGCGTAGCGTTTGCGCGCGAGCAACGTATTGAGCGTGACACCGCTTTCCGCCACCATGTCCTTGAAGGACCGGCCCTCCAGTTCGTGTGCGATAAATACCTCACGTTGATTCGCCGGCAGCTCATCGAGCGCATCCTGTAAGGCCTTGAGCAATAGAGCACGCGCGTAGAGGGCTTCGGGACCCGCATCGTGCGCCGGCAGGTCGAGGTCGAGGCGATACTCACTGTCGGCGTCGTCGCCCGCCGCGGACAGATCTGCCAGCGGCTGCTCTTTCCTCTTGCGAAAACGATCGACGATGCGATTGCGCGCGGCACGGAACAGCCACGCGCTCGCTTGTTCGATCGGAGCGGGAAGCCGGTAAGCCTGCACGAATTCGTGGAACACATCCTGCAGGATGTCCTCGGCATCGTCCGGGTCGCGTATTCGACGCCGGATAAAATTGACGAGCCTCGTGCGCTCACGCACCACGGTCGCGGTGATGTCGGTATCTCGTTCGGTCATCGTGTGCGAAGTGAGTGGCGGTTCCATGCGCCTGAAGACGTTTCAGGAGCGTGAATATTGTGGCGCGCGCGAAAAATCTTTCCTCGAGCAACTGTGCAACAGGACTCGCGCCGCACATCTGGACGGCGTATGGTATTGGTAAGGGTTGGCGTGTGGTCCGGCCCGACGGGAGACGTCCATGAAGATACCTACCGTACGTGCCGGCGCGCATATCGAAGGCGTGCACTGGATCGCCGAGTACGCCGAAGACGTTCATGAGATTCGCGTCTTTCGCGAAGGCCAGGAAGTGGATGTGCACAACGCACCGTCCACTCTGTTCGGCGACGAGGAGAATGCGGGCTCCAAAAGCACCGCGGATCATCGCGCGGTCGAAGCCGCCGTGCTGGCTTATCTGAAACGATTCGTGATCGAGCACGACGCGGAGGAGTAGTTCTCCGCCTATCGCCATGCGTTGCCGTGGGTTGCCGTGCAGCGGCGGCGTATGTTGCTCTCCACATGCCTGCGGCGGCGCGCGCCGCAGGCGTCAAGACCTTACTCGGCAGGCCGCAGCTTCTTGACCTCGGCATCCGACGGCTGAACATTCGCGCCATCGATATACCGGTACGACGTCATCACGCCCTTGCCGTCCTTCAAACCCGTCACGCCGACATATGCGCCCATGGTCGACTGATTGTCCTGCGCGCGATAGCTGATCGGCCCAAACGGTGTATCCACACCAAGGCCCTTGAACGCGGCGGCGAGCTTGTCCGGATCGACCGACCCGGCCTTCTTGATCCCCGCCGCAATCGACATCAACGCCGAATAGCCCACCACCGACCCGAGCCGCGGATAGTCGTGATACTTGGCCTGATACGCATCGACGAACTTCTTGTTGGCCGCCGTATCGATCGAATACCACGGATAGCCCGTCACGATCCAGCCGGTCGGCGCTTCAGCGCCCAGCGGGTCGAGATAATCCGGCTCGCCCGTCAGCAGCGACACCACGCTGCGATCCTTGAAGAGCCCGCGCGTATTGCCCTCACGCACGAACTTGCCGAGGTCCGCGCCGAACAGCACGTTGAAGATCGCATCCGGCTTGGCGTCGGCGATTGCCTGCGTCACGGCGCCCGCATCGACGTTGCCGAGCGGTGTGGCCTGTTCGGCGACGAACTGCACGTCGGGCTGCGCCGCCGTCAGCAGCTTCTTGAAGGTCGCCACGGCCGATTGCCCGTACTCGTAGTTCGGATACACCAGCGCCCAGCGCTTCTTATGCAGCTTGGCCGCTTCCGGCACCAGCATCGCCACCTGCATATACGTGGAAGGCCGCAGACGGTACGTGTATTTGTTGCCATCGGCCCACACGATCTTGTCGGTCAGCGGTTCAGCGGCGAGGAAGAAAATCTTCTTCTGCTTCGCGAAGTCGGTCAGCGCGAGGCCAGTGTTCGAGAGGAAGCCGCCGAACAGCAACTGCACCTGTTCGCGCGCAATCAGTTCCTGCGCGACGCGGATCGTGTCGCCAGGATTGCCGTTGTCGTCGCGCGACACCACTTCGAGCTGTTTGCCGAGCACGCCGCCCGCGGCGTTCACCTGCTCGAGCGCGAGATTCCAGCCGTTCTTGTAAGGCCCGAGAAAGGCGGGCTGCGCCTTGTAGCTGTTGATCTCGCCGATCTTGATGGTCTGCTGTGCGCTCGCGCTCAAGGCGGCGAGCGAGAACAGCGTCGGCACCATGAGGCGAGAGATCCATCCTGCGCGCGTGGTCATGCGTTTCTCCGTTATCAAAAGGATTGCGGGAATGCGGTGATTGTTATCGAGCGTTCAAGCGGTTCGCGATTCAGTCGGCCCGCGGCGTTGCGCGAATCCGCGCGACGCTCGCCGTGACGTCCTGCCATGCCGGCTTGCCACCGGCGAATTGCTGACGCAGGTACGACACGAGTTCGGCGACCTGAGCGTCGTTGAAACTGTCGCGGTAAGCCGGCATCGTACCGAGTTCGGGCCGCGCAGGCGAGCCGATGCCGTCGAGAATCACGCGAATCAGGTTATCGGGCGTCGCGCTGTGCAGATTCGTGATAAGCGCCAGCGAAGGATGCGCGCCGAACAATTGCGGCCCGCTGCCCGTGTGATGACAAGCAGCGCACGCGCCGTCGAAGAGCCGCGCGCCGAGGCCCGCAGGCGCGCCCGAGATCGCGCTGGCCTGTTCGTACTGACGTGCCACCGCGGCCGGATCGGCGTTCGGCTCCAACGGATTGAGCGACGCGAGATACGTGGCCATCGCCCGAATATCGCTGTCGGGCAGCGCCGCCAGATCGCCGACTACCGGCGCCATCGGCCCCGCCGCGACGCCGTGCAGCGGCGCGTGGCCGTTGCGCAGATAGCTGAAGAGTTCGTCCTCGCTCCAGGGCACGGGCGCGTTCGAGAGCGTCGACAACGCGGGCGCTTCCCAGCCGTCCGCCGTGCCGCCGCCCATGAACGCCGTGCCGGTTTTCTCGGCGCCGAAGGCGTTGCGCGGCGTGTGGCACGCGCTGCAGTGGCCGAGTCCGTTCACCAGGTACGCGCCGCGATTCCATTGCGCGCTTTGCGTCGCGCTGGCAGTGAAGGTTGTGCGCCCGAGAAACAAAGCGTTCCAGGCAGACATCAACGGACGCACGCTGAACGGATAGGCCAGCTTCGTTTCCGGCGGACGCGCGCGCACCGGCGTTTGCGCCATCAGGTAGGCGTAGAGCGCCTTCAGATCGTCGTCGGAGGTGTTCTGAAACGATGTGTACGGAAAGGCCGGATAGAGACGATGGCCATCGCGGCTGATGCCTTGCCGCATCGCCCGCACGAAGGCTTCGAGCGACCAGTTGCCGATGCCGGTCTGGCCGTCCGGCGTGATGTTGGTGCTGTACACGGTGCCGAAAGGCGTGTCGAGCGGTTTGCCGCCGGCGTTCGGCACGCCATTGTGCGCGGTATGGCAAACCGCGCAATTGCCGAGCGACGCCAGCAATTTGCCGCGCGCCACGAGATCCGGCGCAAACGCGCTCGCGAGCGGCGGCGTGATCGGTGCGATAGCGTGCGGCGCGAGCGACAACGCGCCGACCCAACCCGCCGCGCCCGCTGCCAAAGCGCCGAGAAAACCAAACCGCCAGCGCTTTTTCTTGCGAGCCGCCGCCTCTTCGGCTTGAGCATCGGCAAGCGCGGCGCGGATCGTTTCCGGCGTGAACGGCGGCCGCCGAAACCGCACGCCCGTGGCATCGAAGAGCGCATTGGCAATCGCCGCCGCGCCGGGCAGCGACGCGGATTCGCCCGCGCCCATCGGCGGCTCGCCGTGGCGCGGCATCATCACCACGTCGATCACCGGCACTTCACGGAAAGTCAGGATCGGATACGCGCCCCACTCCTGGCTCGTCACCGCGTTCTCGCCGAACGTCACGCGCTCTTTCAGCGCACGGCTGGTCGTCTGGATCACGTTGCCGTGGATCTGATGACGCACGCCGTCGGGATTCACCATCGTGCCGGTATCCTGGCCGACCACCACGCGCGTCACCGCGAGTTCGCCGCTCCTGCGGTTGACTTCGACATCGGCCACCCACGCGGACCATGCCGCGCCGAAGCCGGGGAATTTGCTATGCACGTAGCGGGCATATGCGATGCCGCGCCCGCGTGCGATGTCGCCTTCTTCATCGTTACGCTCGGCGTTGCGCGGTTCCCAGCCGGCCTTTTCCGCCACCGCTTTCACGAGTTCGATCGCGCGTGGATCGGTCAAATGCTTTAGCCGAAACTCGACCGGATCGACGCCCGCTTCCACCGCGAGTTCGTCGATGAAGGACTCGTGCGCGAACGTGTTCGGCAACGCGGACACCCCGCGCAACCACGACGCCCGCACGATCGGCGGTGTGTCGTCGCAGACGATGCGCATGGTGCGGTAGTCGTACGGCGGCACGGCGGTGCGGTCGCCCATTTCGAACACTTGTGGCTGCGCGGAGATCGTGCCGGTCAGGAGCAGCGCCAGCGTCGGCGCATCGTTCGACGGATAGCGCGTCGCAAAGTCGTACGCGGCCAGTTCGCCCTCGGCGTTCAACGCGCCGCGCACGTCCATCAATTGCGCGGCGCCTTTCGGCTCCCACGCGTGCTCGTCCTCGCGCGAGAGTTGCGCACGCACCGGACTGCCGGCGGCGCGCGAGAGCAACGCGGCGTCGGCGGCGACATCGTCCGCGCAATTGCGGCCGTAGCAGCCCGCCGCCTCCATCCGCACGATGTCGATGTTCGCTTCGTCCATGCCCATCAGCAGCGCGAGATCGGCGCGCAGCGAATGCGGATTCTGCGTGCCCGACCAGACCTTCAACGCGCCCTCGCGATAATCGGCCACCGCGCACGAAGGTCCAATCGACGCATGCATCTGAAACGGCCATACGTAGGTGCGTTCCAATGTGCGAGCGGGATCTTGCGCCAGTGCTGCATCCACATCGCCGTCGATCACCAGATCGCGTCGCTTCGCGGGATTCGCGCGCAGCGCCGCTTCCACTTCTTCGCTGGTTTCGAGCGACGGCAAACCGTCGACCGCTTTCCATTGCACGCGAAGCCGCTTCACGGCCTGCTGCGCGACTTCCTCACGTTCCGCCACGAGGCCGACGAAATCGCGAATCACCACCACCTTGACGATGCCGGGCAAATCGCTGACGGAGTCTTCATCCACCCGCAGCAGACTGTTGCCCATGAAGTCGCCCTGCGCAACGCCGGCGTACGGCGGCCGCACCACGCGGCCATGCAACATGCCCGGCACGCGCACGTCGTGTACGAAACTCAATTCGCCGGTGGCCTTCGCGGGAATATCGACGCGCGGCGCGCTCTTGCCGACGATCTTGTACGCGTCCGGTGATTTCAAAGGCGCGTCCGTGGCGAGCTGCAATTCGACACGTTTTCCGCTGATCAGCTCGCCGTAGCCAATGCCTTTCGTCGCCGTGCTGCTGTCGCTTTGATAGACGACACCATCACGCACGTCGAGTTGCTCGATGCTCACCTTGAAGCGCGCCGCCGCTTCCTTGAGCAGAAACTGCCGCGCCTGCGCCGCAGCGTGCCTTAATGGCACCGCCGATATCTGAATCGTCGCGCTGGCGATCGTCGGCCCCTGATTCGGCGCTTCACGCGTATGGCCGAGCACGATCGACACGCGCGTCAACGGCACATCCAGTTCTTCCGCGACGATCTGCGCGAGCGCCGTGCCGATGCCGGTGCCGAGGTCGACGTGACCATTGAACGCGACCACGCTGCCGTCATCGCGCACCACGAGGAACATGTCCGCTTCGGTCGGCACGAACGATGAACGCGAGCCCGGCTGACCGATTGCCGGCTTCACCGGCGCTTGCGGCGGCCGCGTGACGATCAGCACGCTCTGCGCGTCGTAGAGTTGCTGACGCGACGGCGGCGCGTTGCGTCGATCGACGCTGAAATCCGGTCCGGTCATGCGCGCACTCCTTCGTGCACGGCTGATTGCGCCGCCGCTTGAGCGGCGAGCAATTCAGCGGCGCGCTGCACCGCGCGCACGATCTCGACATGCGTGCCGCAGCGGCACAGATTGCGCGACAGCTCGCGCCGGATAGTCTCGACGCTCGGATGCGGATCGCGATCGAGCAGCGCCTTGGCTGTCATGATCATGCCGTTCAGGCAATAGCCGCATTGCGCGGCCTGTTCTTCGATGAACGCCTGCTGCACCGGATGCAACGCCGCCCGCGTGCCCAGTCCTTCGAGTGTGGTGATTTCGCGGCCTAACGCGACCTTCGCGGTCGTGACGCACGCGCGCGTCGGCATGCCGTCGAGCAGGACCGTGCATGCGCCGCATTCGCCGAGGCCGCAGCCGAATTTCGGACCGTTCAGCGCGAGGTCGTTGCGCAGCAGGTAGAGCAAGGGCGTGTCGGCGGCGGCGCTGACGAGGTGCGTCGCGCCGTTCACGTTCAGCGTAAGAGGCGCCGGGCGGTTCATATTCGTGCCGGCCTCGCTGTGCGATACGTGTTCACAACACCACCGGCACTTCCGTGGCCGGTGGCGTATTGCGGCTGCGTCGGCAGCGGATCAAGCCGTCGATCATCACCATGCCCACGCCCGGAATATCGCCGAGCTGCACGCTTTCGAGCAACGTATCGGCCGCCGTGTGCTGCGCGCGGTCCATGAACACGAGGTCGGCGGGACGGCCCACTTCGATCAGCCCCTGGCGCAGATTGCGCTGACGCGCGGTGTTGCCGGTCGCGAAACAGAAAGCGATTTCCGCGGGCACGTCGGCGAGGCTCGAAATCAGCGCGATCATCCGCAAAATGCCGAGCGGTTGCACGCCGGAACCCGCAGGACTATCGGTGCCGAGAATGATCCGGTGCGGACACTTCAATTCGATCGCGTGACGCGCGGTCAGCAAGGCGATCCGTTCGTTGCCGTTGTGGACGATTTCCAGCGCGCGGCTCGACTGCTCGCACAGGTCGCAAACATGCCGGTAGGAGAGCGACGTGTGCCCGCCGTTGATGTGGCCGATCACGTCGGCGTCGGCGGCGAGCACCACGTCGCGATCGATCAGGCCCGAGCCGGGAATCGACGGACCGCCCGTGTGAATCGTGCTCTGAATGCCGTATTTGCGCGCCCACGCGACCATCTGCGCCGCTTCCTCGCCGCCCTTCACGCTGCCGAGGCCGACTTCGCCGAGCAGCTTCACGCCCGCTTCCGAGAGTTCCTTGAAGTCCTCTTCGACCATGCCCTTTTCGATCACCGGCGCGCCCGCCATCACCTTGACGCCGCCGCCGACGCCCGCGCCGCGCATCCCTTCGAACGAGCGTTGCGCGGTTATCGCCAGCGCCTTCACACCGAGCACGTCTTTTGGGCGGCCGGGCAAATGCACTTCGCCGGCGGAAATCATCGTGGTGACGCCGCCGTTCAGATTGGATTCGATCCAGCCCATCTGATTCTGGCGCGGCGTCCAGTCGCCGAACACGGGATGCACATGTGAGTCGATCAAACCGGGCGCGACCGTCGTGCCCTTGCAATCGACCGTCGTGCGCACGCCTTCGAGGTCGCAGCCCTTTTCGCGGCCGACCGCGACGATCACGCCGTCGTCGATCACAAGCGTGTCCGCGTCGAGAATCGGCTGATCGATGTCGCCCGATAACAGCAGCCCGATGTTCGTTATTGCGACCTTGCCCGACAAGCCTGTCAACGTCTCTGCTGCCATCTGCCTCTCCTTTCACAACGCGAGTTTGGAACGACTACCCGGCGCCGCGCAGCGCGCCACTCAGTGCGCGCTGCGCTGTCCGGTGGAATCACACGCTCAGATAAGCGCGCCTCACTGTTTCGTTCTGTGCGAGTTCGCCGATCGTGCCGCTAAAGCGGATCTGCCCTTTTTCGAGCACATACGCGCGGTCGCTGACCAGCTCGGCGAAGTGCAGGTTTTGTTCGGACAACAGAATCGACAGCCCTTCGCGCTTGAGTTCGAGAATCATGTTCGCCATCTGTTCGACGATCACCGGCGCCACGCCTTCGGACGGTTCGTCGAGCAGCACCAGATACGGATTGCCCATCAGCGTGCGCGACACGGTGAGCATCTGCTGCTCGCCGCCGCTCATCTGGCCGCCCGGACGTTGCGGCATTTCGCCGAGATTGGGAAAGAGGCGAAACAATTTTTCCGGCGTCCATTGCGGCGCGCCGTCGCGCGGCGGCTGGCGGCCCGTGTCGAGATTTTCCATCACGGTCAGATCCGCGAACACGCGCCGATCTTCGGGCACGAAACCCATGCCCATGCGTGCGATCCTGTACGGCGGCAACGCCGTAATGTTCTGCCCACGAAAATTCACTTCGCCCTGACGGCGCGGCAGCAAACCCATCACCGCTTTCATCGTGGTGGATTTGCCTGCACCGTTGCGGCCCATCAACGCCACGACTTCGCCTCGCCCCACTTCGAGGCCGACGTCGAACAGAATGTGCGCACGGCCGTAGAACGCGTTGAGGCCGGAGACTTTCAGCATCGGCTCGCTCATTGCAGCGCTCCTTGACCTTGATGGCCGCCCGCCGCCTCGTGCAGCGGCGCGTGCGGCTGGAACGTCTTGCCGGTGCCGAAATAGACTTCCTGTACACGCGGGTCGTTGCGGATCGTGTCGGCGTCGCCCTCGGCGATCAGCTTGCCGCGCGCGAGCACGATCAGGCGATCGGCGTACGCGAATACGACGTCCATGCTGTGCTCGGTAAACAGCACGCCGATCTTGTGTTCGGTGACAAGACGCTTGGTCAGCGCCATCAATTCATTGCGCTCCTTCGGCGCCATGCCGGCGGTGGGTTCATCCATCAGCAGCAGCTTCGGGCGGTTGGCGAGCGCGATCGCGAGTTCGACGCGCTTCACGTCGCCGTACGCGAGCACGCCGCAAGCGCGGTTCGCATCCGCGGCCATGCCGACCTGGTCGAGCAGCGCGAGGGCTTCATCGGCATAGCGCGAGCCCGCGGATTGCCATAGACCAAAGGTTTTGCGTTCGCGCGAGACCAACGCCATCTGCACGTTCTCGATCACGGTCATGGAATTGAAGGTCGCGGCGATCTGAAACGTGCGGCCCACGCCCAGCCGCCAGATGTCGCGCGGACGCATGCCGACCAGCTCTTGACCGTCGAGACGAATCGATCCGGACGAAGGCGGCAACTGCCCGTTGACCATGTTGAAACAGGTCGATTTGCCCGCGCCGTTCGGTCCGAGCAAGGCCAGCAATTGACCGGCTTCGAGATCGAACGAGACATCGTCGACCGCCTTGAGGCCGCCGAACGATTTGGAGAGACCGGCGACGCGCAGCAAGCTCATAGCCCCTCCTTGATCGCGGTACGTTGGGAAGGCGAGACGGCGGTCTGTTCCGCCTGGTCGGCGCTGTCGTCGCCGAAACGCTCGCGAATGAAGCCGACGATTCCCTGCGGAAACGCGATCACCAGCAACAAAATCGCGAAGCCCAGCAGCGCCTGCCAATAATCGGTTTGCCGCGCGACCGTGTCTTGCAGCCACGTGAACACGGCCGCGCCCACAATCGGCCCGGTGAGTGTCTGCAAGCCGCCGAGCAGCACCATGACGAGGCCGTCCACGGAACGGCTCACGCTGATCACTTCCGGCGAGATCGTGCCCTTGGAAAACGCATACAGAGATCCGGCGAGCCCGCAGAACAGCGATGCGATCACGAACGCGGCCCATTGCACGCGCTTCACGTCGATGCCGATCGCTTCGGCGCGCAGCACCGAGTCACGCGACGCGCGCATCGCGTAGCCGAGCGGCGAAAATAGCATCTTGCGCAACAACCACACGCCGATCACGGCGCAGACGAGCGTCACGTAATAGAAGGCCACCGGCGAGGACAACCAGTTCGACGGCCACAACCCGAGAATGCCGTTGCTGCCGCCCGTCACGTCGTCCCACTGGAACACGACCGACCAGACGATCTGCGCGAAACGCGAGCGTCAGCATCGCGAGATAGACGCCGGAGAGCCGCACGCAGAACCAGCCGAACACCAGCGCGCCGGCCACCGCCAATAGCGGTCCGAGCAGCAAGGCGGCTTCCATCGGCAGATTCAGCACTTTGAGGAACAGCGCGGCGCCGTATGCGCCCAATCCGAAGTACGCGGCGTGGCCGAACGAATGCATGCCGCCCGGTCCCATGATGAAATGCAGGCTCGTTGCAAACAGCACGGCGATCAGGATTTCGACCAGCAGCACGGGCATGTACGGAAACGCGTTGGCCGCCAATGGCGCAAGCACGAGAACGAGCAAGGCGATGGCGGCCAGCCCCTTGAGCCGTTTGCCCGCCGGCCGCAAAGGCGTTTCCGGCGCCGCCATGCCGCGCACCGCGGCGCTCGCGCGGCCGAGCAAACCCCAAGGACGCACCACCAGCACGACCGCCATCACGACAAACTCCGCGACGAGCGTAAACCGGCTCAGCGACAACCCGACGCCGAAGATCGTCACATGCCCGATGCCGATGCACAGCGCCTTGATCTCCGCGATGATCAGCGCGGCAATGAACGCACCCGGGATCGAGCCCATGCCGCCGACCACCACCACCACGAACGCGTTGCCGATCGTCTCCAGGTCCAGCGACAGATTCGCCGACATGCGCGGCCCTTGCAGCGCGCCGCCTAACCCAGCGAGAAACGCGCCGACGAAAAACACACCGGTAAACAGCCACGCCTGATTGATGCCGAGCGCGCCGAGCATCTCGCGATCCTGCGTCGCGGCGCGCACCAGCGTGCCCCAACGCGTGCGTGTCAGCGCATACCAGAGCAGCAGCAACACCACCGGCCCGATCACGATCAACGCGATGTCGTAGGTGGGCAGCGGATGGCCGAGGAAATCGACCGCGCCCGCCAGATGCGGCGCACGCGGTCCGAACAGGTCTTCCGGGCCCCACAGCCACAGCGCGGCATCGCGAAAGATCAGCACCAGCGCAAATGTGGCGAGCAGATGAAACAGCTCGGGCGCCTGGTAGATGCGCCGCAGGACGACCATCTCGACCAGCGCGCCCAGTACCGCGACCACCAGCGCCGCTGCCAGCACCGACAACCAGAAGCCGCCCGCCGTATGTCCGAAACGGCTCGCTATGCTGTACGCGACATAGATGCCGAACATATAGAAGGAGCCGTGCGCAAAGTTGACGATGCGCGTCACGCCGAAGATCAGCGACAAACCGGCGGCGACGAGAAACAGCGTCGACGCGTCGGCGAGTCCGTTGACCAGCTGTACCAGCAAATTCGAAAGCATCGCGACCCTTGGCAGCTTGCTGAACGGCGAAGGCGCGGCTTTGGCGCCTTCAACGCGATCGGCAGACATTGCAGCGCGTGCGGCACCATGCGCGCACGCGTCAACGGCAGGACAATACAATACGCCCCGAAGAAAGTCCCTTAGCTCATTCGGAGCGCCGGCGAAATCGCCTCACGCAAACTCAGCGCAAACCGTCTTCGCCTTTGATCTCGCTCACCTGCAAGCCGCCGATGCGCGGCAGCGGCCGCCCCGACGCCGTCACCGCGACGGCCACGACGATTTCGTTCGCACGCGGCGCGTCCGACACGCGCGCTTCGATCGCATCGAAATGGCTGCGCACGAAGGCGGCGTCTTTATGGCCGAGCGGCACGTCGATCGCGGTGCCGAGCGTGCCCATCTTCTTCGCCGACGGGACCAGCGCCGCGCCCTTTTCGACCGCCACCCGCAGCGGCGCGCCGAGCTTGGGATGCAGGATCGCCGCGGCATGTTCCAGTTCGCCCGCCTCGCCGACGATGGCGGCCTTGCCGTAGCTTTGCGCCTCGCCCGGCGCGATGCCCAGCGCTTGAACACACTTGTTGCCGAGCAGCGCGCCCAACTCTTCGCCCGCTTCGATCAGCGCGTCGAGTTTGGCCTCGTAACGGCCGGCATAGGGATTGTCGATCACCGCGATCGCGACCGCGCGGCGCGCCGGCGGCTCGACGGCCTGGCCCATTTCAATGCGTGTTTCATCCACTTGCACGACCAGCTTGCGAAGCTTGATTGCCATTTCGCTCTCCGAGTTTCGATGCCTGCTCTGCGTGATCTCACTGCGCCAACCAGGCGCCGCTCAGCGCAATCCGTCCTTACCCACGATCGCCTCTTTCGCGAGGCCGCCGACGCGCGCATGCACGCGCTGCCCCGTGCTCATCACGAGGATATACACCAGTTCATCGGCGGCGGGCGCGCCGGGCACGCGTACTTCGATCGCGTCGAAATGGCTGCGCACGTAGCTCGCGTTGACGTGCGTGAGCGGCACGTCGAGCGCGGTGGACGGCGCGCCGACCTTCTTGGTGGACGGCACGATGGCGTTGGTGGGCACGCCATTCTTCTCCAGCAACTCACGCATCGCGTAGCCGCCGGGAACATGCCACAACGCACCATGTTCAAGTTCGCCGCGCGCGCCGACAATCGCGCCCTTGCCGTAACTCTCGATCGACGCATGCTGCACCGCCATCGCCGCCAGCAACCGTTGCGCCATATCGAAGCCGATCGGCTTGAGCGCTTCCAGCGCGTGCTCGATTTTCGCTTCGTAGCGGCCAGCGAACGGGTTCGTCATCACCGCGGCAATCGCGCCGCGTCTGAGCGGCTGCGCGGGCGCGGGGGCCGAACTCGTGGAAGATATCTTCGACGTGCGTCAGCACGCGGCGTATTTCGAACACGGAGCCTCCGTTGTGATCTGCGCGCGCTGCGTGTGCAGCCCGCCTGTGTCGTGAATACCGGCCACGCGCACCCGCCCTTGCAGGAATAGCGCGGCGCCTTCGATCAAGCCTCGTTCGAGCAGACGCTGCGCGGCTTCGACTCCACGCGACAGCGCAAAGTCGATCAGCGGCTGCGGCAAGGACGGCACGTCGACGGTGACGAGCATATCGCCAAGGTCGCTATCGTCTTTCAACGACGAAGCCGGACGCCGCAGAATACCGGCATGTTCCAGATCGACGGCGTTGGCGATCATGGTCGCGGCGGCGTCGGCGGCGGCGGCGTTGCGCGCGAGCACGGTGACGCTGTCGGCGATGCCGAGGCTGAAGCTGCGGCCGCGCCAGCCGCTCGTCGCAATGCCGCGAATGGGCAGGCTGGCGTCGAGCGTCAGATTGGCGTCGAGCGCCTGATCACGCGATAGCCGCACCGGTGAAAACGACGCGAGGTCTGCGAACACGCCGACGCGGTATTGCTGCCCTTCCGTCAGATAGAGCGCGATATCGCCGCCGTTGTTGATGAAGGCGCGCGCGATGCCTTCGCGTGCGAACGCCGTGATCAGTTCATCGGCAACGCTTCCCGCGACCGCGGCCATCGGCGTGATGTAGCGCGCGCGGTGAGGATGGCAGGCCGACCACATACGGCGGGCCACCGCGCCTTGCAATTCACTGTCGTCCAACGCGGCTTCGGCCGGTACCGGTTGACGCAGGCGCTTGAGCTCGCCGACCAACTCCGGCAACACGTCGACAAAGCGCGCCCAGCACGCCTCATACGCGGCCTGCACCGACTGGGGCGTGCCGTCCGCGCTGAGGATCAGATCGATCGGCCCATGCTGCCAATGCCAGCGGGTCGCATCGAGTCGGGTGCGAGTGGGGTTCATTGTTTCGGTCGCGTTCGTTGCGGTCGTTACATTAGCGCGGTCGGCGCGGTCAGCCAGGCATCGGCGGCATGGCGGGCGGCCACGGGTTGTCGGGATTGCGCGGCAGCGTACGTCGCGCGAGCGGCGCGCCCTCCGTATGTTCCGGCCCGTTCGCGAGCACGCTCTCCAATGACCGCACCGCGTCGAGATGACCGCCGAGATCGCGATAGGTGTCGTACGTCATGGTGAATTCGATCGGCGCGACGATCGCGGGCGTCGGCACCGTGCCGAACGAACGGTCGGGCATGCGTGAGACATCTACCATCACGGTGATCCCGCCGCCCGGCCACACATAAGCCGGCGCGCCGCCGCAGGTCACGTTGACCAGCTTCTGTTTGATCGCGCGCGTGAGCAGCACCGGATTCTCCGTGGCGCCCGCGCGCAGACTGCCGCCCGCGCCGCCGAGAAACAGCACCGTAGCGAGCGAAGGCTCGCAATTCTCGCCGATCCGCTCGACGGTGTGGCGCACCGCGTCCGGCATCGCCGTGATGCGCGGCACAAGATCCTGATCCAGTTCGTACCACTGCGCGTGCTCGCCGGTGGTCGACACCATCAGGAGGCGCATGCCGGGTTTGGCGACGGCGGGATCGAAGCCTTCGACGATCGCGAGCGGGTCCTGAATGTCGGTGCCGCCCCAGCCGGTGCCCGGATTCGCCACCTGAAAATAACGGCCCGGCGTCGACTTGCGTCCGCGAATCTTCACACCTGAACGCGTCATGCCGAGACAGCGTCCGGCCTGATGTTCGGTGAGCACACCGGTAATGTGATCGTCGACGACCACCACTTCGTCGGCATGGCCGAACCATTGCTTCGCGAAGATGCCGATGGTGGCCGACCCGCAGCCCACGCGCATGCGCTGTTCCTCGACGCCGTCGACGATCGGCGCCGCGCCCGCGCGAATCACCAGACTCGCGCCGCCGTCGATGCTCAACTCCACCGCTTCCTTGTTGCCGAGCGCGAGCATCATGTCGCACGTCACGCGGCCTTCTTTCTTGCTGCCGCCGGTCAGATGATGCACGCCACCGAGACTCAACATCTGCGAGCCATATTCCGCCGTCGTCACATGGCCGACAATCTCGCCGTGACAACGCACGTTCGATTGCTCCGGCCCGAGGAAGCGGTCGGTGTCGATCTTCACCTTGAAACTGCAATAGCTGAAGATGCCTTCCGTGACGACCGTGATCATGTCGACGTCGTCGAGTTTCGAGGCGACGATAAAAGGCGCGGGCTTGTAGTCGGGATAGGTGGAGGAAGCGCCGACGCCGGTCACGAACAACGCCTGTTCGGCCGCGGGGTCATGCACTTCGGAAGAGGCGCCGAATTCGATAGCGGCGTTCGCTTCGGACGTTGACGGCGCGCGCGACAGGAACACCACCGGGTCGACACGAATCAACCGCCCATCCGCGTTCGCATAACGATCGCACGCTCCGGTGCGCCCTTCGGATATCTGGCACAGCACCGGGCAGGCATTGCATTCGATCTTGTTCGACGCCATCCGCTCACTGCGCGGCGCCGCCTTCTCGAGCACGGTCGGACCCGGCGTCGAGGCGGTTTCGCCGTCGACGCTGTCCGCACCGAAATCGACCTTCGTATGTTCTGTCATGGTGGGGTTCCCATACGACGACATTACAATCGGTCCCGCTCCGGCTGACGAATAGTGCCTGTTTACCGGCACTTTCGCGTGATCCGCCGACTTCCATGTTGCGGTCACTCACCGTTCGTGTAGTATCCGCTACACCAAACTCGTTAGAAATCTACTCGATCAATTTAGTCTGCGCAACGTATTTACCGGCGTGCGCGTGATTGGTGCAATGCCACATTGCCGTGTGGGTCACGCTTCAATCTACGCCGAAGTGAATGATCGCGCTGCGCATGCCGCAGCAGTCCATGCGGGCTGTATGATGAAGACGCGTCCGTGCCTTGGCCGGCTGCGGCGCATGCCGTTCAACCTGACGCTAACAAGAGATTCGAGACCGCCATGAGTCCCACCGCCGCCCGCAAGCCGGGCGCTACCGGCATCCGTGCGAAACAGGCGCAGGACACGCGCGCCAAGATTCTGAAAGCGGCCATCAAGGTCTTTGCCAAGCAGGGCTATGCGAGCGGACGCGTGGAAAGTATTTCGAAGGCGGCGCGCTCGCACGATCGCATGATTTACTACTACTTCGGCAGCAAGGAACAACTGTTCGTCGAAGTTCTCGAAACCATCTATACGCAATTCAACGAAGCGGAAAGCAAGCTCGATCTCGATCTGGCGGATCCCGTGCATGGGCTCGAACAGATGGTCGAATTCGTCTGGCAGTATTACCTCGATCATCCGGAGTTCGTCACGCTGCTCTCCAGCGAGAATCTGCACCAGGGCAAGCACGCGAAGAAATCATTGAAGCTGAAGGAGATTTCCGGCTACGCGATTTCGGTGGTGCAAAAGTTACTGGACGCGGGTCAGGCGCAGCACGTCTTTCGTGCGGATGTCAAAGCGCGCGATGTCTATCTGATGATCGCGTCGCTCGGCTATTTCTATAACGCCAACCAGTACACGTTGGGCGCGTTTCTCGGCGAGCCGATGATGGACAAGGCGGCGCTCGCGCATTGGCGCGAGGTCATCAAGGATACGGTGTTGCGCGCGGTGCGGTCGAGCTCGCCGGTGGCAGGAGAAGCGGCGGCGCTTGCTGTGAATGAGGCGAGCCAGAATAGCGAGGCGTAGCGCGCCACCGCAAAACGGCGTTACACCTGAAAATGGTCTCTCAACACGCTTACGATTCTCCCGGACGCCAGGCCGTCACCGTAAGGCGACACGCCGCGCGCCATACGCTTGTATTCGGACGGGTCGTCGAGCAGCCGTTGCGTGTTCGAGACAATGCCGGCATAGTCGGTGCCCACGAGCTTCACGACATCATGCGCCACCGCTTCAGGGCGCTCTGTCTCGCGCCGCAGGACGAGCACCGGTTTGCCGAGCGCGGGCGCCTCTTCCTGCACGCCGCCGGAGTCGGTCAGGATCAGATAGGCCCGCTTCATCGCGGCAACGAACGGCAAATAATCCAGAGGTTCGCAGAGCGTGATTCGCGAATGGTTGTCGAGATGGGCGTATGCCGTCTCACGCACGTTCGGATTCGGATGAACGGGATAGAGGATATGGATGTCGGGATTGTCGTCGGCGATCGTCTTGATCGCTCGCAGGATGTTCTGAAACGCCGCGCCGAAATTCTCGCGACGGTGCGACGTCACCAGAATCAGCCGGCTGTCCCCCTTGAACGGCGCCGCGCCGTCGCACCGACCGGCCACATCCAGCAAGGCGTCAATGACCGTGTTGCCGGTGACGAACACGCTCGCCGCATCAATGCCTTCTGTGAGAAGGTTCTGTTTCGCGGTCTCCGTCGGTGCGAAATGCCAGCGCGCGAGCCGGCTTGCAACCACACGATTCATTTCTTCCGGAAACGGATTTGAAAGATCGCCCGTTCTCAGCCCGGCTTCGACATGTCCGACCGGCACGCGCCGGTAAAAGGAGGCGAGCGCCGCCGTCAGTACGGTGGTCGTGTCGCCCTGCGCGAGCAGCACATCGGGCTGTTCGGCGGCAAGCACTTCATCCAGCCGAACCATGAGCCGCGAAGTCAGCATGGGTAGAGACTGGTTGGGCTGCATGATGTCGAGGTCGATATCGGCTTTGATCTCGAACAGACGCAACACCTGATCGAGCATGCCGCGATGCTGCGCCGTTGCGAGAACGCGGCAGTCCGCCCATTCCTCGCGCTGTAACTGTTTGACGAGCGGCGCCATTTTCACCGCTTCAGGACGAGTTCCGATAGTGACGATGATCTTACGTTTTTTCACAGCGTGTTCCGAAATTGGACTTGGTAAAGGGTAGGCAACTGCTTTCTATCGGGCCTTAACGCAGCCGTGTCCTACAGAGGAACCGGCGGATCGCACTTGTGAACCGCCACGTCTTCGAGCGCAGCATCGTGTCCATTTGCCGCTCGACGTCGTCCGCGCGTGCTCGGACTTCGGTTAGGAGCCTCGCGTAACGCTCGCCTTCGATCTGCAACCTTTCGATGCGCGCATGAAGCGAAGCAGTCTCGGCAGACAGGGCGCCACATTCCTGCTTCACTGCCTCGATTGTGTGCTCGCGCTCGGTGATTGCCTGCTTCAATTCGCCGACTGTCTGGTCCCGCTCGGTGATTGCCCGGTTCAATTCGGCGAGCGCTTGATCCCGCTCGGCGAGTGTCTCTTGCGACCGCGTCAGTTTCTCCTTCGCTGCGTCGCGTTCCGCGCATACATCCCGCAGCGCCCTTTCTGTCGACTGGAGAAGCGCGTTCATCGCAGCTTGTTCGCTATGAGTTTGAGCGAGCTGGGACGCAAACTGCTGCCTGTCCGAGGCGTGCTGTAGGGCAATACTTTGACTACGCTCTTGCGCGAACGCTTCGTAGGTGTCGTCGCCTATAAAGAAATTGCGCAGATCGGGCTGGGTGTCTCCGAGCGCCGAGAGCCGCGCGTAGACGACCAATATCTGCTTCCCATTCCAATAGTTGATATTGATTTTCGCCGCATCGACGACGCGGCAAGCGACGGCAGCGAAACCGGGCACCGGGCAGACGGGAATGTTGTCCAGGTCAAACGTGAAGAAATGCTCGGGAATCCGGTCATATTCCTGAAACGGCAGAAGCAGAACCAGAAAGCGCTTCGTATGCTCCGCGAGGAGTGCGACGACTTCGAACGGGTTATCGAAATGTTCCAGCGTGTTCGACGAAAAAAT
Source organism: Paraburkholderia sp. BL9I2N2 (assembly GCF_004339745.1). Taxonomy (GTDB): domain Bacteria; phylum Pseudomonadota; class Gammaproteobacteria; order Burkholderiales; family Burkholderiaceae; genus Paraburkholderia. Next base: position 1,247,362 of record NZ_SMGP01000002.1, read on the forward strand.
AACGTCGTAGTCGTCCAGCTCGTCGAGCGACTGTGCTTTGAAACGGCCATGCGGAAACGAGGCTTGAGCCTTCTCGATCGCCACTTCCGAAATATCAACTCCGGTGATGGAGTTCACGCCGAGCCATTTGCTCAGTTCATCGACCCCCTGCCCTTCCGCGCAACCCCAGTCGCAGATAGTCCATTGCTCCCGCAACACCAGGTACTTGAACCAGTCCGGCATCAGCTTGGCCGCAACCGTCGCGAAGAATCGCGTTTGCCCGTGTCCACCGGCAGAGACCCAGTCAGTCGAGAAACGATGGTCCCAGTATTGCTTTGAGTTGATGTCTGTCATAAGAAGGCTTGTCGGTCTGTCCATTCCATCGGATGCGTGAGCGTTCGCGATAGGCACATAGATACCTAGTCGACAGCGAGCGTGCTTTCGATGACTTCGCGCCAGCGGTTTTCCCATTCCTTCTTTGCAAACGCGGCCGAGGACTCGAGTCCGTGCGCAGCAAGTCTGGCGAGCCTGGTTCGATCACCGGCCAGTTCCTCGATAGCGGCAGCAAGCTCGATATAGTCCGCACGGATGAGCTTGCCGTTATAGCCGTCGACGATCAGATTCGGCAGTCCGCCGACGTTGGTCGCGATGACTGCGTTATTGGTCGCCAGAGCCTCGATGCAGGAGAGCGATGTTCCTTCCGAATACATGGTCGGCACCAGCACGATATGGCTATCGACATAGGCTTTGTACATGTCCTCCATGTCATATTCGATCCACGTCACTTTGTGTGGATGACGCGCCATGAACGCTTTCACCGCTTCCGCATCGCGGTCGATTGCCTGACCGCACAGGACCAGGCGGATATCCGAGCGCCGCGAAAACAAAACATCGAACGCGTTGATCGTCAGATAGAGACCTCGCGCTTCATAAAGCCGGCGCGGCAGGAGAACGCATAACTCCTCTGTTTCGAAGTTCTTCGGATTGCTCCTGAAACACTCGAGATCGACGTAGTTCGGGACGTACTTCAGCGTATTGGCGAGAGCCCAGTCATAGGTTCGGAGCCAGTTGATAAAGTTCGTATCGACACAGACGCATTGGTCACTGTTGCGAAGTGCGCGGAACAGCGTTTCGTAGCGTCCCCGGTCAAACGTCGCCAGGTTATTGGACGCCCCGTCCCAATGGATGCCGTGGTTGATCGAGATGACGCGCTTGTTTTTTCCAAGCGACGCGGCAAGTTCGGTCGGCGACGCGATAATGAGATCGACGTCCGCGCAGAACTCAGCGTATTTGCTCGACATCCTCTCGAAATCAAAGTTGTCCACGGCGTGAATCCCCACGACCTTGACGCCCCGAAATTCGCGCTCGAAAGGCACCAGCGCATTTTGCAGGAGGCGAACCTCGCAGCCCATGCCACGGAGCACGACTGCGAGGTCGTAGACGTAGCGTTCCGCCCCGCCCTTATAGACGGTTTCGCCGTTCCAGTCGAAGAAGTTGACATTGACGATGTCTACTTTCACTGTGCGCTGCGCAGACGTGGCCATCAGCTTCGCAACGTTCCTGGCGTTGACCTGTCTGAGCAACGGCGCGTGAAGCACCGGCCAGGCATGCGCACGCGCGACCTTCACGGAGGTCTCGGTATACGCGGTCGACCACTGCCCGCTGGCAACCGCATCCACAAAGTCGATTCCCGAGGCGACGATGATGGCGTGTTCGTATTCCCGGATGGTCCGGGTCGGCGTTCCGATCGCCGGCTTCCCCGCGGCCAGATACTCGAACAGCTTCAGCGGCGAAACGGGGTCGGTTTTCTCGCTGACTATGAACGGCACGATGCCGACATCGATCCAGGCGAGATAGTGCTTCAGTTCGGCATACGGTTTCGGGCCGAGGTGAATGAAATTGTCGAACGTATTCAGACGCGCCATGCGCTCCTGAACCTCGTTGCCGTATTGCGGTTCGAAAGCGACGACGGGACCGACGAACAGCAGCACGACATCGTTGAGTCGCACGATTTCGTCGAGCAAATCGAAATCGAGCAGTTCGGAAATTGCGCCGTGGTAGCCGACAACCCGCCGGTTCGCCGCCATCTCGTACAGCTTCGCGGGCACGTCGCATCGCTCGCGCTCGCCGTGAATGAAGTCTTCCGGATAGACGCCGTTTTCCAGCAGCAGCGCATTCGTGACCTTCGCGCGGTTCGCTTCGTACAGTGGATTCGACGAGAACAAGCAGACATTCGCTATCTGCAGCAAGACCTCATGATCGCAGCGCATGACGTCGGAATAGTTCGCGAAGACGGTCAGGTCATCGAGAACATCGTAGATCGTCAATGCAGAGCGGCAAATATCAGCGACGTACTTGAAGCCCGGCCAATGGAGATAGAGCGTGACCGGTTCGTCCTGGAAATAGCCGAGGAAATCCTCGACCATATTGGAAACGTACAGGTTTTTTGCCTTGGGCTGGACAACGGGATATAGGCCGCCGAACTCCAGCATCACGCACAGGTAGCCCGCTTTTGCGAACTCGGCCATGATGTGGTCGGGACGCTGTTTGAGCGAAAGATCATAGGCGACCGGGCACAGTACGACGCCCCGACGGTCGGGATGGGTCGCGAGCAGGCGGCTGATCTGGTGCCTTCTTTGTTTCGACGGGTCCTTGGCGTAGTTCCCAAAGTACGCCGCCTGGGCGCGCGTGTGGGCTTCGTAGCCTCCGCTGGTTATGGGCACAACGTCCGTCGTGGCAATCTGTTGCATGGGAACGCCAGCACCGGTCGGCATCCTGCAGCGCGCCGCCAACGCGTAAGCCGCGTTGGCGATCCGTCGCATTGGCGCGGTCAACTTCCACGAACTGCTTTCGAAGACTTCGCTGAGGCTGCCCTGTACCCGCTCGCGCTCTCGAACCTCGAGCAACAGTTCGCTCGACACCTCGTTCAGCGAGCGCTTGAGACTGTGGATTTCCGACAACGCGTCCGACAACCGCTTCGCAAGCGTATAGCGATCTCTGCGCGCGAGACGCTGCTCCTCGGCAATCTGATTGTGTTGCCTGATATGAGCATCCGCGTCGGAGATCGAAGCGCTCAGCTTCGCGACCGATGCGTGGGTTTGTCTGCGCACTACGTCTAGCATTGTTTCTTGTCCGTCCATGGCCAACCTCTCGAGTCGCCGTTATGGCCAATTTCTCTTTCCGATGCCGTCATTGCCTGTCTAGAGGCATTTCTTCCACGCGTATTTTTTCTGTGATGTCCGGCAGGAACAGCCCGTATCGATCGCTTTCAACATAGGAAGAGAAATAACAGGCGCCCTCGATGTACTCGTAGTACTGCGGCACGGCCGCAGACCGGTCTTCAAGCGCCGCCACGAGCAGATATCGGCCGGTGTTGAGCTGGTTTCTCAAGCAAAACTCGATTTCGAACTCGCTGCCGTCGAAATCGAAGTCAATGCCTTTCTCGTCGTGGGTGGTTCGGACGATCAGATCCGTGCCTTTTGTATCCTTGATGGAGAAGGCCACACTCAGGGCACGTCGATCGACGCCTTCGGGGAGTTGGATCGCCAAACGGACGATCATCGGCTCGAATGCCGTGAACACGCTCTGGCGACGGCAGGCCGAGTCCAGGACCTGGGCCGACACGATCGATCCGATATGCGTCCCCCAGTGATTGATGGGCTCCTCATTGGCGCTCGAGGCGAGCGGCCTCGCGCTTTCCGTGATCTGATCGCTTTGCTTCGCTTCTTCATCATGACCGGCCGCGCTGTCTGCCGACTGACTGGAAATTCCGATCGCCTCGCTTTCGCCGAGTCCTTCGGACATGAACTGCGTGTATTGCGCGGTAACGGCGAACGCGTTGCCCTCCATCCGAACCCGTCCACCATCGAGCCAGACGGCGCGCTCGCACAAGGTTCGCACCGAGCCGACGTCATGCGACACGAAAAGAATCGTGACGCCCGATTCCTTAAGCTCCCTGATCTTGTTGAAGCATTTCGCCTGGAAGCGCGCGTCGCCCACGGCAAGGGCTTCGTCGATGATCAAGACCGCGGGGTCGACGTGAATGGCCACGGCAAACGCGAGCCGCACATACATGCCGCTCGAATAGGTTTTGACCGGCTGATCGATGAAATCGCCGATTTCCGCGAACTGCTCGATGCTGGCGAATTTTCGTTCGATCTGTTCCGCCGTCATTCCCAGCATGGCGGCGTTCAGATAGACGTTTTCCCGACCGGAAAACTCCAGGTTGAAACCGGCTCCCAATTCGAGCAATGCGGCCACGCGGCCGTTGATCGCGATATCGCCCGCGGTGGGTCGCAGTGTTCCGCAAATGATCTGCAAAAGTGTGGACTTGCCGGAGCCATTGCGCCCGATGATGCCGACCGTCTCGCCACGAGTCATCGAAAGCGATACGTCCCGAAGCGCCCAGAATTCCCTGGAATACCTGGTGCGTTTGGGGAAGACGATATGCTTGAGACGGTCGAGCGGCGTTTCGTATATGTCGAAGCGCTTCGAGGCATGTGTCACCCGAATCGTGGTTTCAGGCTTGCCAACTTGATTCAATTCCATGAGCACCGGCATTTACAGAACGTCCGCGAATCCTTCGCGCGTCTTCTGGAACCAGGCCAGACAGATCCACGCGAAACCGATGCTGCATAGCAGATAGATCGCTATCCCGGCGAAGTCGGGCAACTGGCCCGCGATCATGACGGCCCGCGCCTGCTCGATAATGAAAGTCAATGGGTTGGCCAGAATGAGCGCCCTGAAAGTGGGCGTCAAAGTATTGAGGGCGTAAAAAACCGGCGACAGGAACATCAACATGGATGAAAGCAGCGCCGTGACATACGTCAGGTCACGCACGTAGACGCCGGTGGCGGCGAACAGCCAGCCCACCCCCACGCCGACTAAAGCGAGTGGAATGAAGAGGGCCGGTAAAAACACGATCGTCCACTGAAGCTTTCCGTAGACGCACAGTGCGAAGACAATCCAGACGGCAAAACTCGTCAGGAAGTGAAACGCCGCCGAGGCCACCGCAATCCACGGCAGGATCTCGAGCGGAAAGACGACCTTCGTCACGTAGTTGGCATGGGTCGTGATAATGTTCGGCGCTCTATTCAGGCACTCAGCGAAGAAATTGAAAAGAATGAGCCCTGCGAACAGGATCACGGCGAACTGAAAACTGTTGTCGGTTCCAGGCCAGCGCGATTTCAAAAGTGTGCCGAAAACAACCGTATACATTGCGAGCATGATTAACGGCTGAGCAATGGACCACGTCAGTCCCATCACCGACCCGCGATATCGGCTCAGTATGTCCCGTTTGGTCAGCGCGACAATCAGATGGCGTTGCTGCCAGGGAAGTAAAACGAGAGAACTAAAATGGGCACGAGGATGGGATTCCTCGCGGCCATCATGTTTATAGGTAAAGCTCATATTGGCAGATCGCCTTGAACAGCGCCGGCTGGATTTACGGTCAATGAAGCGGTCAACGAAGCGGCGAAACATGCGGCGTCAAATGGAACCCACCAGGATTCCGCCAGTCGCCCGCCGGAGCCTGCCCCATTGCTCTTAATAAGTCCTACGGACCAGCCAAACCCGCGCGAAGGAGTATCACTATCTGAAAGTGATTAAATCCACATCTAAAATATGCAAAAGATTAATAACCTCGAATTGACCAACATTCATATTATTATCGAATTTGGTCGGCAAAATTCTGGAAAATGCTGGTATGCAAACAAGAAAGGCTGAAATGTCTGCAAGAAAATTCAGCCTCAATGTAGGAATTTTCTGCAAAAATCAAGAGGAGTGGAATTCGCGGGTGAGTCACGCAGTGCGCAGCGTCCAGGTCGAACGCCGCCGGATACCAGGTATCCGTATCACAGCCCGTTGCGGGCCGGATGGAAACTAAACATCGTCAATGCTGAAAGGCAGCGCGCATTCGCACGCTGCCTGGCACGTCGTCTCTATGGCATTGCTTACGGCTGCGCTGCCGCCGCGTCATCTTCGCGGAACAGCTTATCCGCGAGGTGAAACGCCGAATTCGCCGCCGGCACGCCGCAATAGATCGCGGTTTGCAACAGCACTTCCTTGATCTGCTCGCGCGTCACGCCGTTGTTCTTCGCGGCGCGCAGATGCAGTGCGAGTTCTTCGCTGCGATTGAGCGCGACCATCATCGCGATGGTCAGCAGGCTGCGCGTGTGGCGCGGCAAGCCATCACGCGTCCAGATTTCGCCCCACGCATAACGGGTGATGAAATTCTGAAACTCTTCCGTCAACTCGGTACGGTTCGCAAGCGACCGGTCGACGTGCGCACTGCCCAGCACCGCGCGTCGCACATCGAGTCCGGCTTCATAGCGATCTTCGTCGTTCATTTCTGCTCCGTCAGGAAATCGATCACAGTCTTCGTGAAAGCGTCGGCTTTCTCGATGTTGGAAATGTGCGAGGCGTCCAGTTCCACGTAACGCGCGCCCGCAATCGACTGCGCCAGTTCGCGGCCTTGCGCCGGTGTCGCGGCCAGATCGTGCGTGCCGCTGATCACCAGCGCCGGCAGCTTGATGCCGGGCGCTTCAGGACGCAGATCGGTGGCGTCGATGGCATCGCAATTCGAGGCGTAGCCTTCCTTGTCGGTATGCACGAACACGTCGCGAATCATGGCCAGCACCACCGGCTCACGCTCGATATAGTCAGCCGTGAACCAACGCGGCAGGACGGCACTGGCCAGCGCGAGCATGCCTTCGCTGCGCGCTTTCGCGGCGCGCGGCACCCATACTTCCGGCGAACCGATGCGCGCCGCCGTATTGCACAGCACGACGCGTTCGAAACGGTTGCCGTGGCGCGCCGCCAATCCGACGCCGGTCAGGCCGCCCATCGACAGTCCGCAGAAATGCGCGCGGGCGATCTTCAGCGTATCCATCAGGCCGATCACGTCGCCGGTCAGTTGTTCGATCGTGTACGGGCCTTTCGGCGCTTCCGAATGGCCGTGGCCGCGTGTGTCGTAGCGCAGCACGCGAAAGTGTTTCGACAGCGCCGCGACTTGCGGCGCCCACATGGACAGATCGGTGCCGAGCGAATTCGACAAGACGATCCACGGCGCGTTGCCGTGACGGTCGCCGTCGATTCGATAGTGAAGCTCGGTGCCGTTGACTGCGGCGTAAGGCATACCGGTTACTCCCTTGAATGGTCGCGCTGCGAGCGCGTGGTGTGAAGTGCCAGCGCGGCGTCTACATAAGCGTGCGCCTGGCCGACGTATTGAGCGGGATCGAGCAGTTGCTTCAGGCGCTCGAGCGGAAGATGTGCGGTGACGGCCGGGTCCGCGGCGAGCACGTCGAACAGCGTTTGACCGTCGCGGATCGCGGCTTTCGATGCGCGCTCCACCAGATGATGCGCGTCGAGCCGGCCGATGCTGTCGCCGAGCGCGAGCATCACCGCTTCGCCGAGAATCAGGCCATGCGTGACGTCGAGATTGGCGGCAAGGCGCGGCACGTTCACGTTCAAGCCGGCGGCGATCTGTTCGATGTTGGCAAGCGCGCCGCCCGCGAGGCGCGCGAGGTCCGGCAGCGCATCCCACTCGGCTTGCCAGCCGCCGAGCGCGCGTTCGTGCTCCTGCACCATGCCGGCGAACACCGTGGCGACCAGCCCCGGTGCACGCACGGCGGCCGTCAGCACAGCCGCGCAGCCCACCGGATTGCGCTTGTGCGGCATCGTCGACGAACCGCCCTTGCCGGCCGCTGCCGGTTCGGCGAGTTCGTCGATTTCGGTTTGCATCTGCAGCGAGATGTCGCGCGCGATCTTGCCGAGCGTGCCGATCAGCATGCCGAACAGCGACGCCGTTTCGGCAATGCGATCGCGCTGTGTGTGCCACGGCAGCGTCGGCACGGCAAGGCCAAGTTCTTTTGCGAGCGACTGGGTGACTTGCGGCGCGGCATCGCGCAGACTCGCCAGCGTGCCCGCCGCGCCGCCGAATTGCAGCACCAGCACGCGAGCGCGCAACGCATCGAGCCGCTCGCGATGACGCAGCAGCGCGTCGAGCCATTGCGCGAATTTCAGGCCGAGCGTGATGGGCAGTGCCTGCTGCAACCAGGTGCGGCCGATCATCGGCGTGGCGCGATGCGCGGCCGCGAGTTTCGCCACGGCGTCGCAGGTGGATTGCAGGCCGCTGTCGAGCAGATCGAAGGTGTCGCGCAGCTGCAGCACCGTCGCCGTGTCGATGATGTCCTGGCTCGTGGCGCCCCAATGCACGTATTTCGACGCTTCGGCGTCGGCTGCCTTGACGCGCGCGGTGAGTTGCTTGACGAGCGGAATCGCCAGGTTGCCGCCGAGCGCGGCGTCGCGTGCGAGCGCGTCGGCGTCGAGTTGGTCGGCCTGACAGGCGGCTTCGATCGCGGCCACCGCCGTCTGCGGAATCACGCTATGTGCGGCCGAAGCGCGCGCGAGCGCCGCTTCCACATCGAGCATCCGTTGCAGCGTGGCACGCGGCGCCCAGATGTCGTTCATCGGCTGCGTGCCGCAAAGAAGGCCGGTCAGACGGGCGCTGGATTCGAGCATGATGACGTCGATGATCGAGGATATCGGAAGTGAAGTGTGCGCCGCGCGGCGCCGGCACGCTAGCCGGCGCCTTCACCGCGTCTCGCGGGCTCTCGGTCTCGCTCAGCCTGGTTAAGCCGCGCGCGCCGCTTGCGTGCCGTCGATCAGCGGCACGCCGGTCAGCTTGTGCAATGCGTCGAAATCGATGTCCGAGAAAATCTCGCGCACCACGAGGCCCTGGTCGGTCACATCGATCATCGCCAGATCCGTATAGATGCGGTCGACGCAACCTACGCCCGTCACCGGGTACGTGCATTCGGCGGCGATCTTGCTTTCGCCCTGCTTGGTCAGATGTTCCATCATCACATAGACCTGCTTCGCGCCGATCGCCAGATCCATCGCACCGCCCACTGCCGGAATCGCATCGGGCGCGCCGGTGTGCCAGTTTGCCAGATCGCCCTTGGCCGACACCTGGAAGGCGCCGAGCACGCAGAAGTCCAGATGGCCGCCGCGCATCATCGCAAACGAATCCGCGTGGTGGAAGTACGCGCCGCCCGTGAGCAGCGTGACGTGCTGCTTGCCGGCGTTGATCAGTTCGTCGTCTTCCTCGCCTTTGGCGGGCGCCGGGCCCATGCCGAGCAGGCCGTTTTCGCTGTGCAGGAAGATTTCCTTGTCGGCGGCGAGGTGGTTCGCCACCAGCGTCGGCACGCCGATGCCGAGGTTCACGTAGGCGCCTTCGGGGATGTCCTGCGCAACGCGCTTGGCCATTTCATCGCGGGTCAGTTTTTTCATGTCGGTCTCCGAATCAGGCGGCAGCGTCGTGAGGATTGGGCATCGGGGCGTGGGCCGCTTGCGGCACTTCGATCACGCGCTGCACGAAAATGCCGGGCGTCACGATGTTTTCCGGATCGAGCGCGCCGAGCGGCACGACTTGCGACACCTGCACGATCGCGGTTTTCGCCGCACTTGCCATGATCGGTCCAAAATTGCGCGCCGTCTTGCGATAGGTGAGATTGCCCCAGCGATCGCCCTTGTACGCCTTGATCAGCGCGAAGTCCGCGTGCAGCGGCGCCTCCAGCACGTAATGCCGGCCGTCGATCAAACGGGTTTCCTTGCCTTCGGCGAGCCTCGTGCCGTAGCCGGTCGGCGTGAAGAAGCCGCCGATACCCGCGCCCGCCGCGCGAATGCGCTCCGCCAGATTGCCCTGCGGCACCAGTTCGAGTTCGATCTCTCCGGCGCGATACAACGCGTCGAACACATACGAATCGGTTTGGCGCGGGAACGAGCAGATGATCTTGCGCACGCGCTTGGCTTTGAGCAGCGCAGCGAGCCCGATGTCGCCGTTACCGGCATTGTTGTTGACGATGGTGAGCTCGCGCGCGCCCTGTTCGATGAGCGCGTCGATCAACTCCGACGGCATGCCGGCCGTGCCGAAGCCTCCGATCATGACGGTCGCGCCGTCGTTGACATCGGCGACCGCCGATTGAAGTGACTCGAAAATCTTGTTGATCATGTCGAATTTCCTTTTGGGGCGCTGCGTGCCGCCAGGCTGGCTGCCTTGCGGGCAGGGTTCGAGCGGGACGGTCTCCGGGCCAATGCCGGCGGCGGCTCGCCAAGTGCGATGCGAAGCTGGCGCCGTTAGTTTGCTCGCTTCAAATTTGTTCGATACATGAACATGGATTCGTTTAGCGAACGCTGAGGCGATTATGGTTGTCCTTCGTGCGCGTTGTCAAGGCAGGGAATTCCCCCTAATCATAGGTTCTCGCTGCTTGCCATGCCGTTAGTTGTTCGGGTTGGCCGGCCAAAGCGGAGAATCGCACTATCCTAACGGGAGATTATTGGGCTAACCTTTATCTACATATCAAATACGCGGCCCGCGCCGCAGGTTACCGAGCATGTCCGAAACAAACCTGGATCTGAACCTCATCCCCTACCTGGTTGCGATGGAAGACACGCGCAATGTCAGCCGCGCCGCCGAGCAGCTCGGCGTGAGCCAGCCACGCGTGAGCACCGCGCTGGGAAAATTGCGGGAGTACTTCGACGATCCGCTCTTCGTGCGCACGTCCAAAGGCATGGAGCCCACGCCGCGCGCGCTCGCCATCCTGCCCGCCGCGCGCGACGCGCTCTTGCGCATCGAGAAAGGCATGCTCGATGTGCAGGAATTCGACCCGGCCACCAGCACTCACACTTTCTCGATCGCGCTTTCCGACGTCGGCGAGATCGTGTTTCTGCCGCGGCTTCTGCAACTCTTCGCTGAACGTGCGCCGTTCGCGAATCTGCGCTCGGTGTCGGTCTCGCCGTCACAGGTGGAACGCGGGCTCGAATCGGGCGACGTCGATCTGGCCATCGGCTATTTCCCCGATCTGGCGGGCAATAACTTCTTCCAGCAACGGCTCTTCACACATCGCTTCATCTGCCTGATGCGCACGGGCCATCCACTGGCGAAGGCGCCGCTCACGCTGGCGCAGTTTGTGGCGTCGGGTCATGCGGTCGTGCGCGCCGAAGGACGCAGCCAGGAAGTCCTCGAGCAATACCTGGAAAAGAAGCGCATCAAACGCCGAGCCGTGCTCGAAACGCCCCACTTCATGAGCCTGCCGTTCATCCTTGCGCGCACCGATCTGCTGGCGACCGTGCCGCACGCGATCGGCTTCGCGTACGTGTCGGAGCATGCGTCGATCACGCTGGTCGAGCCGCCGCTGCCGTTGCCGCATTTCGATCTGCGGCAGCATTGGCATCGCAAGTTTCATAACGATCCGCGTGGCAGTTGGCTGCGCGGCGTGGTTGCCGAACTGTTCAACGACGCAATGGACGAATGGCCGAAATGAGCGGCGGCCGAGCGGCGCGCCCTGACAGCGAAAAGGGACATCGGCACGACGCGGCACAAAACATGGAACAATGGCCGCACTCATTGAACCCGCGCGCTCCGTACAGCGCCGACGCGCGATCCCGGAGGAGCGACGGATGACCAGCAGCAAGGCGAAGAAAACCAAACCCATAGCCGCCACTGAGCGCCCGAGCCGCGAGGAAGCTGAAGCAGCGGTTCGTGTGTTGCTGCGTTGGGCCGGCGACGATCCGGCGCGTGAAGGCCTGATCGACACGCCAGCGCGGGTGGTGCGCTCATACGAGGAGTTTTACGCGGGCTACCAGGTCGACCCGCGTGAGATCCTTGCCCGCACCTTCTCCGAAGTGGACGGCTACGACGAAATGATCGTGCTGAAGGACATCCGCTTCGAAAGCTATTGCGAACATCACATGGTGCCGATCATCGGCCGCGCGCACGTGGCGTATTTGCCGCAGCATCGCGTGGTCGGCATCTCCAAGCTGGCGCGTCTCGTCGATGCGTTCGCCAAACGCCTGCAGATCCAGGAGAAGATGACAGTGCAGATCGCTGACACCTTGAACGACGTGCTGCAACCAGCGGGCGTCGGCGTGATTCTCGAAGCCGCGCATCAATGCATGTCGACACGCGGCGTGCACAAGGCCGGCGTGACGATGGTCACCTCGCGCATGATCGGCACGTTCCGCACGGATCCGTCGACACGCCGCGAATTTCTGTCGATCGTCGGCAATCCGGGCGTGGTGGCGGTCGCCAATACTTAGCTTAGGCGCAGTCGCAGCGCGACATCAGCGCCTCATGCCGCGCTGCGCCTCGTGCGCATCTGCCCAAAAGTGGCCAGCAATACCGCGCCCAGCACGCACGCGACGCCGGCCAGTTGCGCCGCGCTGACGGGTTCGCCCAACACCAGCGCGGCCAACGCGACCGCGCTCACCGGCACGAGCGCGGTCATCAACCCCGCTTCCGCGCCGCTGATTCGCGCGGCCCCCGCATACCAGAGCACGAAGCCCGCCACGGTCGGCACCAGCGCGTAATACAGCACGCCGCCGAGTGCGCTCGCATCGACAGGCAAGGTCCATGGTTTTTCGAAGCAGGCCGGCACGATCGCCACCGCGAAGCCGATGCCGCACATCAACGCCGACAGCGGCAACGGCGCCACCGCGGTGCGCAGCTTGCGATTGAGCAGAATGAACAGCGCCTCGCAGACGATCGCGAGGAACACGAGCGCGTTGCCCGCCAGAGAACTTGCCGCATGCGGCGCGGTGAACTCGCCGGGATGCACGGTGCATACCAGCACGCCCGCCGTCGCCAGCAGGATCGCGCCGATCAACGCGGGTGCGGGGCGCTCGCTGAGCGCGAGCATGGCGACGCCGGCCGATACGGCGGGCAAGGTGCCGGCAATCACGCCGGCATCGGCAGCCGAGGCGAGCTTCATCCCGCTGATCAGCAACACCGTATAGCCGACACTGCCCGCGCCCGCCTGGGCGATGACGAGCAAGGTATCGCGCCGGTCCAGACGCGGCCAGCGCACGCCTCGCCAACGCATTACCAGCACGAACAACGGAAAGGCAATCGCGAAGCGCAGCGCGGTCGCGCTGAACGGCGGCAGTCCGGCCGCGATCGCTTTGCTGACCACCACCGTGCTGCCGACGCCGAGCATCGCCAGCGCGCAAAACAGATATCCGGCATACCGCGAGTTCATGGTGCTGTCCTCTTCGTTGGATCGAGCACGCAGAGTAGAGGCATGGCGAGCGGCGGTCTTGAACGAAATTGCAGAGAGAAAGCGAGTCAATGAACCAGGTCAGCCGGATCGCGATGACGCCGTCAATGCTCGCCCAGCGCCAAATCCATCGAGTATCCTGAGCGAACGGAACCCCGCTCGAATGAAAGCCGACCAGTAGGCCGCCCGGGTACACGCTTTGCAACCGCGTGAAAAAAGCCCCCGAAGCACGTCGGCTCAACCGCAAAAAACAGGAGCGCCTCAATTGGTAGAATTTCCGTCTTCGGCGGTGTCAACCTGGGGTGGCGCGGTCGTGTTCCTCAACGTCCTGTTGACGCGCCTCGGCGTGCCGATCCCCGCGGTGCCCGTGCTGCTCTTCGCGGGCTCCGCGATCGCCGCCGGCACCCTGTCCTTCTGGCCGGTCCTCGGCGCGGCCGTGCTCGGCGCGCTGATGGGCGACGGCGCATGGTTCACGGCGGGCCGCCTGTATGGCCGCAAGCTGATTGCCGCGCTCGGCCGGATCTCGCCTGCCGTCGATTCCAAGGTGGACCAGGCGCGCGCGCTGTTCGAGCGCTTCGGTGTGCCGCTCGTCTCGATCTCGAAGTTCGTCCCCGGGCTCGCGCTCATCACCCCGCCGCTGATGGGCACGACCGCCGTCGACGCCCGCATCTATGCGGCCTACGATTTCGCCGGCGCCCTCGCGTGGGCCGCCTTCTGGCTGGTCGGCGGCGCCGCCGCGGAACGGCAGCTGCATATGCTGCTCGACTTCGTCAAAGCCCGCGGCGGCACCGTCATCGACGTTTTGCTGGCCACGGCTCTCGTGTTTCTCGCTTTCCGGCTGCAGCAACGACGCCGCGCACGCCGCCGTTTCGCCGATGCCGCCTCGGCTACGGCGGAACGGGCAGCCGCCGGCGGCTGGCGCCGCATCGCGCCGCCCAAGGTGCTCGACGCCCGTCCGCAAGCGCCCGCGCTCGAAGCGCCGTGCCGCATTCCCGGCGCGCTCGCGCTCGATCCGCATTCGCAGGAGCAGATCGACGGCGCACTGCGGACGTACGACATGGTGATCTACTGCATTTGCCCGGACAGCGCGACCGCCTTCGAGATCACGCAACGCATGCGTCACAACGGCTACACGCGGATTCGCGCACTGCGGGGCGGCCTCGATGCCTGGCAGCGGCGCGGCTTTCCGGTCGAACCGCTTGCACCGGCCGGCGAGCTGACCGGCAACCGAGCGCCCGAAGCGCACGGCGAGGCGCGCGGGGCAATCACGTTGCGCGGCTTCGCCCCGCGCAGCACCCAAGGCACCTGAGCCGCGCCGGTCGCGGTTCAGCCTTGGCGCCGCTTACATCGAGGAATGCTGGGTCATTGGACGTTCAGCCCACGTGGCCGAACTGACGCGATTGCGGCCGGCCGCCTTGGCGGCATAAAGCTGCCGGTCGGCGGCGGCCAGCAGATCGAGTGCATGGGCGCCCTCGGCCGGCACACAGGTCGCGCAACCCACGCTCACGGTGACCGCGACGATTGCACCGTCGCTGCGGATCACATCCTGGCTCTGCACCTTGCGACGAATCTTCTCCGCCACATTGAGCGCGCCCTCGGCCGGCGTGTCCGGCAAGATCACGGCGAACTCCTCGCCGCCGTACCGCGCCACCACGTCGACCGCGCGGCGCACCGTCGCCGCGATGCATTCGGCCACCGCGCTCAAAGCCTCGTCACCGCTCGCATGGCCGTAGGTGTCGTTGAATTGCTTGAAGTGATCGATGTCGATGAACAGCGCCGAGAGCGGTTGGCCCATGCGCCGCGCGCGCCGCCACTCTTCGTCGAGCCGGTTATCGAGCACGCGGCGGTTGCTCAGTCCGGTGAGCGGATCGGTTGCGGCAAGACGAACCAGCGCCGCCTGCGCGCGCAGCTTGTCGCGCAACGCGAACGACAGCAGCCACGAGACCATCACGAAGACCACACCGAACGTGAGCGTCAGCCCACCGACGATCCGGCTGCGACGCCACCACGGCGCCAGCACTTCGTCCACGGCGGGCGCGACCACCGCGATCAGCGGCGTGCCGGGCACGCGCGCGTACGTGTACATACGCCGCACGCCGTCCACGGCCGAAATCGCCGCATACGTGCCCGCGTTATGCGCGGCCATCACCTGGAACGTCGGCGACTTCGCGATGCTCGAGCCGATATCGCGCGACGAGAGCGGCTTGCGCGCGAGCAAGGTGCCGTCGTCCATCACGACGAACACCGAGCCCAGCCGGCCGGTATCGATCCGGTCCAGCAGGTGTTGAAAATATTCGATGCGAATGGCCAGCAGCGCGACGCCGGCGAACGTGCCATCGGCTTGGTCGATGCGCCGCGTGAGACCGATGGAGAGTTTGCCGTCGCGCAGCCGGGAGCGGAACGGGTGCGAGAAATACAGGCCCACGGCGGGGCTGCGTTGATGGGCCAGAAAATAGTCGCGGTCGGCAAGGCGCACCGCGGCGTTGACCTCGCCGCTTTGCGAGGCGATCACCTGCCCGTCCCGGCCGATCACATAGGCGCCGCCCAGGTAGGCCGCGGTTGTCGCCCGGTCGAACATCACCGCGCGCTGTACGCCGGCGGGCAGCGTCCAGGCGGCCTGGTTGCGCGCCCCGTCCACCATCGCCTGCAATGACAGATCGTAGATTTCGACGTTGCGTTCGAGGTCGGTGGAAATGATCGCGACGAGGTTTTGCGACGTGTCGCGCGCGTGATCGAGCGCATCGGCGCGGCCGGTGCTGAGCGTCAGCAGCGTCAAGCCCGCCATGGACACGGCCACCAGCGTACCGGCCATCCCCGCAAAAAACGGGTGATTACCCACGTATCGCGATACGCCCGTGCCATAGGCGCGCAACCTCTTGCGCCAGCGCCGACGCAGCGAAAGCGTTTGACGTGCCACGTGCGCATCACCTCCTTCGCAGACGATCCGCATGGCACAACCCACGCGGACGCGCAGCCAATGTTGTTATTCGGATGCGATTCGTGCCGTTTCGTACGCGGCCGCGCGCAACGATGCGCCCAGCATCATAGTTTGCGCAGCAGTCCGGCCGCCGAGCGCATCCGGCGTTTGCGCTCCTTGCCAAGCCAGTGGAGCGCCGCATCCGTATCGCCGGAGCCCGCGAGCAGAGCAGCATTGTCGCGCAGCAACATCTCGCTCGCGACCACATCGTTCAGCGCACCGAAACGTTTCTGGATCTGCTTCAGACGTTTGAGGGTACGTTTGTGGCCACTGCTCAGGACGGGTTCGAAAAACTCCAGCAGATACCGCAGCTTCTTTCCTGCCTTCCTCACATTGTGAAAGGCGATGTAGTTGGAGCGCTTCGCCCGACGCGCGCGTTTCATCCGTTTGTTTAACGAACGCTCTGAAGCGGCCACACGTTGCCTCGCGAATTTCCGCAGCGGCATGCGTTCATGCGCGGTATTCAATTCTTTGGACGCACTGGACAAGGCTTCGCGCAGCAGATGTTTGACGTCGGCGTTCGAGAGCGTTTCGCGGCTTGTCGACAACGCGGCGCCGCGAGCGTCCTGGAGTTTGGGCGCGATTTCACTCGTGCCGGTGCGTGCACCGTTGTCGTCGTGTATCAGCAATTCAATCAGAATGTCCCAGTCGCGCGTTTTGCCGGCAGCTGTGGCCAGAAACTTATACAGCGCACGTTGCCGCGTGTTCTCGCCTTTTTCGAGCAACGGCTCGAAGGCCCACCATAAGGAGCGCAAACGGCGCAGCGAGACACGCAATTTGTGCAGCGCTTCCGGCGACGCGTCTTCGCGCACCGCGTTGGCGTATTCGATCGCATGATCGACGAGAGGCGCCGCATACGACGCGAAGGCCTCTTGCGCAGAGTGCGCGCCGGCGGCTGGATCACTGTCAGCGGGTCGTTTATCGACTTTCAGGCTGTCGCGCGTCATTGAAGCCCCTTGGGAACACCTTATCCACAGACTAGCAAAAAAAGGTCCTGGCGGATATTCGCGCGTTTATTTCGTCGCGATCCATAGCGCCCACGCACGATCCGATGCGCGAGTCATGCACCTCACGGCAGGCTTGTTCCTTTTTCTCCCTTCGACGGCAGGGCGCCCTGGAGCGACTATCTTTAACAGACGCGATGGCGCTCAGCGGCGAGCTGGCGCCGCGGTCCATATGAATGCATGTCGAGACGCGTGGCCTACTCTTAGGAGGTTCTATGCGAATACTGATTGTCGGTGCAACGGGCCTGATCGGCGGCGAAGTGGTCAAGCTGCTCGGTGCCGAACACGACATCGTCACCGCGAGTCGCAAGGGTTCCGATCTGCACGTGGACCTGTCGAACAAACCCAGCATCCAGTCGATGTATCAGCAAGCCGGCACACTCGACGCGGTCATCTGCACCGCCGGCGCAGCGAAGTTCGCTCCACTCGCCTCGCTCTCCGACGAGGATTTCTCGTTCAGTCTTGCCAACAAATTGATGGGCCAGGTCAACCTGGTGCGGTGTGGCGCGGCGCATGTGTCGCAAGGCGCGTGCTTCACGCTGACGAGCGGCGTACTCGCGCAGCAGCCGATGGAAGGCAGCGCGGCGGTCAGCATCGTGAACGCCGGCGTGGAAGCGTTCGTGCGCTCGGCGGCGCTCGAGTTGCGTGGCAAAGCCCGCGTTAATGTGGTCAGCCCGGGCTGGGTCGCCGAGACGCTCCAGTCGATGGGCCGCGATCCGTCGCAAGGCGTGCCGGCCGCCGTGGTCGCGCAAGCCTACAAGCGAAGTCTGGGCGGCAGCGCAAGCGGCGAAGTGTTCTCCGCTTCTTAGCTGGACCGCTCGCCCGAGTTCTTTTCGGACATCTGAGCGTCAGGATCCGACACCAGGAAACCGTACATCGAAGCGGCGCGCAGCCAGTGGCCGCGCGCCGCCGCATCCCGCATGTGCGTCACGCAACTGTCATCATTGCGACACACACGCCCCGCAGGATCGGAAACTCCGCGACAAACTTTTGGGGCTCACGTCATGCCGGAACTTTCGTATCCACAGCCGGGCACTGCTAGCGGAAAGGGGCGCAACATCAGCCTCGTCATTTTCCTTGCCGTGATACTGGTCGGTGCGGTTTATTGCGCCGTGCACTTAATGGACGATCTGCAACCCGTTCGCGAAAGCTCGGTAATGCCTTACCTGCTGCTCGGCATTGCGCTTTTAATCGCGCTGGGTTTTGAGTTCGTCAACGGCTTTCACGACACGGCGAACGCGGTCGCAACCGTGATCTACACCCATTCGCTCGCGCCGAACCTGGCTGTGGTGTGGTCAGGCGGCTGGAATTTTCTCGGCGTGCTGACGTCGAGCGGCGCGGTCGCCTTCGGCATTCTGCAACTGCTGCCCGTCGAACTGATCTTGCAGGTCGGCAGCAGCGCCGGTTTCGCGATGGTCTTCGCCTTGCTGATCGCCGCGATCATCTGGAATCTCGGCACGTGGTGGTTCGGACTGCCGTCGTCGAGCTCGCATACGCTGATCGGCTCGATCATCGGCGTCGGCCTGATGAACCAACTGATGCACGGCACCGACGGCACGAGCGGCGTGGACTGGAATCAGGCGCTCGGCGTGGGCAAGTCCTTGCTGTTCTCGCCGCTGGTCGGCTTTCTCGCGGCAGGTTTGCTGCTGCTGATCCTGAAAGCCGTGGTGCGCATTCCCGCGCTGTATGCCGAACCGAAGGGCAAGGAGCCGCCGCCGTTCTGGATCCGCAGCCTGCTGATCCTGACCTGCACGGGCGTCTCGTTCGCGCACGGCTCGAACGACGGCCAGAAAGGCATGGGCCTCATCATGCTGATCCTGATCGGCACGGTGCCGACGGCGTACGCACTGAACAAGGCGGTGACGCCGGCAGAAACGCAAACCTTCCTCGCCGTCGCGCATGAAACCTCGGCGACGCTCGCCAAATACACCCAGGGCGCCACGCCTTCGGCCAATCCGCGCGCCGATGTCGAAGCCTACGTGCGCACGCATCAATTGACGCCCGCCACGTTGCCGGCGCTGCAACAACTGACCGACATCATTGCCGGCCAGGTCAGCTCGTCGGGCTCGATGGCTGCGGTGCCGCAAAATATCGTCGACAACGTGCGCAACAACATGTACGTGGTCTCGGAAGCGATCCGCCTGATGGCCAAAAACAAGCAGCCGGCCTTCTCGCCGGAGGACGCCAAGGTGATCGGCAACTTCAAGGCTCAAACCGATCACGCCACCAAGTTCATTCCGACGTGGGTCAAGGTCGCGGTGGCGATCGCCCTCGGTCTCGGCACGATGGTGGGATGGAAGCGCATCGTCGTGACGGTCGGCGAGAAGATCGGCAAACAGCATTTGACGTACGGACAAGGTGCATCGGCTGAACTGGTGGCGATGCTGACGATCGGCGCCGCCGACATGTACGGCCTGCCGGTTTCCACGACGCATGTGCTCTCTTCGGGCGTGGCGGGCACGATGGCGGCTAACGGTTCCGGCCTGCAATGGGGCACGGTGCGCAGCCTGATTCTCGCCTGGGTGCTGACGCTGCCGGTTTCCATCGCGCTGGCGGCTGGCTTGTACTGGGTGTTCCGGGCGGTGTTTTAAGCCCTCACGGCGGCCAGTTCCTCAACCGGTCGCCGCCTCCGGGAACGGCAAAAAAAAGCGCGGCTCGCGGCCGCGCTTTTTTTATTTCATCGACCGGTACGCTGATCGGTCAATACAGCTCAGGCACGATCATCGACGCCGGCACCGGCTGGCGGCTGTATTCGTCGTGATAGACACGCGCGGGCAATTCGATAGTCGAATGCTCGATCTCGTGATACGGCACCTGGCTCAGCAGATGGTGAATGCAGTTCAGGCGCGCGCGCTTCTTGTCGACCGCCTGCACGACCCACCACGGCGCTTCGGGAATGTGCGAGCGCTGCAGCATCACTTCCTTGGCCTGCGTATAGGCTTCCCAGCGGCGCCGGCTTTCCAGATCCATGGGACTCAGCTTCCACTGCTTCAGCGGGTCGTGAATGCGGTTCTGAAAGCGGATTTCCTGTTCTTCGTCGGTAATCGAAAACCAGTACTTGAGAATCTGCACGCCGCTGCGCGCCAGCATCTTTTCGAATTCCGGCACCGAACGGAAGAACTCTTCGTATTCTTCGTCGCTGCAAAAATTCATCACGCGCTCGACGCCCGCGCGGTTGTACCAGCTGCGATCGAACAGCACCATTTCGCCGCCGGCCGGAAGATGCGACACGTAGCGCTGGAAATACCATTGCGTGCGTTCGCGGTTATTCGGCGCCGGCAGCGCCGCCACGCGGCACACGCGCGGATTGAGCCGCTGCGTGATGCGTTTGATCGCGCCACCCTTGCCGGCCGCATCGCGCCCTTCGAAAATCACCACGAGGCGATGGCCGGTCTGCACGATCCAGTCCTGCAATTTGACGAGTTCGCCCTGCAACCGGAACAGCTCGCGGAAGTACATCTTGCGCGCCTCGCGATGCTCGGGCGTGAAGCCGTCCGCGCCGTCGATGATGCGGTCGTCGACCTCCATCTCGAGTTCCTCGTCGTACGCGTCGATCAGGTCCTCTTCGAAACGGCGCTGCCGCTCGGCCATCAATTCGGCCTCGGGTCTCGAATCCAGCTCTTTCATTGCGGCTCTCCTGGCAACGGAAATGGTTAGGCGCGCGGCGGCAAACGCGACGCGGACGCGTTCGATTATCGAAGCGGCAGGTGTCAGCCGTGTTACCAGTGCGGCGCGCGCGCCCGGTCGATGTCCATGATAGCGAGTTTTGCCGGGCCGCCCGGCGCTGACGTCACGCGTTCAGCGGTTTCGCGAAGCTGATTTCGTGGCCGTCAGGATCGGTGATGTGGAAATAGCGCTCGCCCCACGGCGCATCGGACGGCTCGAGCGACGGCTTCAGCCCCGCCGCCAGCGCTTTGCGGTAGATCGCGTCGACGTCGGACACATAGATGATCACGCGGCCCCACCAGGCGACCGGCGCGCGCGTATCGACGATCAGGTTCAGATACGAGCCGCCGAACGCAAACGATGTAAATGCCTCCTGCGGACCGCCGAATTTCATCGGAAAGCCGAGAGCTTCGTAAAACAGCACGGCGCGCGGCATATCGCGGGTGGCAAGCGTGATGGCGCTGATCGATTCGATTTGCGGTTCGGCGGCCCCGGTCGGCGAGGCTGACGTGGCGGGTGAGTTCATGGCGGCTGCCTCCTTGGCATGGCGGGAGTCTCACGTGCCCAGCACGGTGCATGCCGTGCCGTTGGCCGCGGTGCTCGCATCGGCTGGCTTCATCCGGAAAGTGTCTCACAGGCCGCGCCGCCGCGGCGCGCCTCGCAGGCACTTGAAAACCTACGCGACGCCCCGCATCTGCCATTCCGTTTATCCGGAGCATCGCCATGGGAAGCCGCCCACGCTTCGTCGATGACCTGTCGCGCGCCGCATCCGACGCCCCCGGGCCCGAGACACTCAATCCTTTATCCGACGACGCCCTGCTCGACGCCTACTCCCGCACCGTGATCGGCGCACTGGAACGCGTTCAGCAAGCCGTCGCTTTCATTGCCGTCGAACGCCGCCTGCCCGGCGAGCCGTCCGGCCGCGCAAGCGGCTCGCGCGGCGGCACCGGCTCGGGCTTTCTGTTCACGCCCGACGGTTATCTGCTCACCAATAGCCATGTCGTGCACGGCGCCACCCACATCACCGTGACGCTCGCCGACGGCGCGAAATTCGACGCCGATCTGGTCGGCGACGATCCCGGCAGCGATCTGGCCGTTTTGCGGATCGGCTCGCCGGAACCCTTGCCGCATGTCGAACTCGGCGAGTCGTCGAAGCTGCGCGTCGGGCAGATCGCGATCGCGGTCGGCAATCCGCTCGGCCTCGCGCAAACCGTCACGACGGGCGTGGTGTCGGCGCTCGGCCGCTCGCTGCGCTCGAACTCGGGCCGCATGATCTACGACGTGATCCAGACCGACGCCGCGCTCAATCCCGGCAATTCGGGTGGTCCGCTGATCAATTCGGCGGGCCAGGTGATCGGCGTGAATACCGCGATCATTCCCGGCGCGCAGGCCATCTGCTTTGCCACGGCCATCGACACCGCCAAGTGGGTCATCATGCAGATCTTCGCGCATGGCCGCGTGCGGCGCGCGTATATCGGCGTGGCGGGCACCACCAGGCCGCTGTCGCGCCGTGTGCAGCGCTACTTCGGCTTGAACTCGGAAAGCGGCGTGCATGTCATGGAGATCGTCAAAGGCAGCCCGGCCGCGCTCGGCGGTCTGCGCACCGACGATACGATCATCGCGATCGATACGCAGGCCGTGCAGGACGTGGACAGTTTGCAGCGCACGCTCGACGCATCGCGGATCGAAAGACCCGTCGACGTGACGGTGTTGCGCGGCGCGCAGCGGCTCGAATTGACGTTGACGCCGGTCGAGCAGGCTAGCTGAAGCAACGTTAGCCAGCACGCCCTCGCCCACAAATAAAAAGCCTCGCGTTCAGTCGAACGCGAGGCTTTTTATTAACCAGCGGCGCATCTCATCTCAAGACGCGCCGCCCAATTCCCTGCAAAAACGCTTACTGGATCACGCGCGTCACACCACGGCCGCGCGGATCGGCCGCGGCTTCCGGTGTATCGCCGTTGACCTTGATCGCCTGGATATCGCCGCTGAAATCCTGCCCCTTCAGCGTGTAGCCCTTGGCTTCGATCTGCTTGGCGAGTTCACCCTCGATCGGCTTGTACGGCTCCCAGAAGATCGTGTTCGGCGGCAACAGCTGATGATGGAAGCGCATCTCGGCGACAGCCTGCTGCAGCGGCATGTTGTAGTCGTAGACGTTGTTGATCACCTGGAAGATCGACGTGAAGATGCGCGAGCCGCCCGGCGTGCCGATCACGAGCGACACCTTGCCGTCCTTCGTCAGGATCGTCGGGCTCATCGAGGAGAGCGGCCGCTTCTTTGGTTCGATCGAGTTCGCGTCGCTGCCCACCACGCCGAACATGTTCGCGACGCCCGGCTTCGCGGAGAAGTCGTCCATCTCGTCGTTCAGCACGATGCCCGTGCGATCCGCCACCACGCCCGAACCGAAATAGCCGTTGATGGTGTACGTGTTCGACACGGCGTTACCCCACTTGTCGATCACCGAGAAGTGCGTGGTTTCCGCTTTCTCCGGCATCGACGTGCCGAGGCCAGGCTGCACGCTCTTCGTGTCGGACGGCGTGTTCGGATTCACTTCGGCGGCGCGCTTGGCGATATATGCGTCGTCGGTCAATTGAGCGACCGGCACCTTGTAGAAGTCAGGATCGCCGAGGTACTGCGCGCGGTCGGCGAACACGCGCTTTTCGATTTCCGCGATCAGATGCACGTACTGCGCGGAATTGAGCGTGACGTCCTTGAAGTCGGGCGCAATGTCGGCCTTCATTTTCAGCAGTTGCACGAGACCGATACCGCCCGAGCTCGGAGGCGGCGCGGTGTAGACGCGATAGCCGTTCCAGTCGGCCTGGATCGGCTGGCGCCACACTGCTTTGTACTGTTGCAGATCGGCCTTGGTGATCAGGCCGTGACCGCGCATGGACGCCGCGATCAGGTCAGCCGTCTTGCCCTGATAGAAATCTTTGGCGCCTTGATCCGAAATGCGCTGCAACACAGCAGCCAGATCCGGCTGCTTGAAGTTGACGCCTTGCTTCAGATTGCCGAAGTAAGTATCGAAGTTGGTCTTGCCGGCGAAGTCTTTCGCGGCATCGTCGCGGCGTTCCTGCAATTGCTGGCTGACCTCGAAACCATCGCGCGCGTAATGGATGGCCGGTGCGAGCACCTGCTTCCACTTGAGCTTGCCGAAGCGGCGCTGCGCCTGCCACATGCCGTCGACGGTGCCCGGCACGCCCACTGCACGGTAGCCGAACAGGCTCATGCCTTTGATGACCTCGCCCTTGTCGTCGAGATACATGTTCTTGGTCGCGGCCAGCGGAGCGCGCTCGCGGTAGTCGAGAAAGTACGGCTTGCCGTCGACATAGAGCGTCATGAAACCACCGCCGCCGATGTTGCCCGCTTCCGGATACGTGACGGCAAGCGTGAAGGCGATCGCGACGGCCGCGTCGACGGCGTTGCCGCCTTCCTTGAAGATCTGCTCGGCGGCGTCGGCGCTGAACTTGTCCGCGACCGCTATCGCTGAGGCGGTGAGTACAGCCGGTTGAGCTTTCGCGGGCGGTTTCGCGAGTGCGGGCGTGGCCTCGAGAAACCCGGTTGAGACAGCGACGAGTGCGACCAGCGCGAATCCGCTTGCCGACGATTTAACGTTGCGGAACAACTTCATTGCCTATCCCCCAAGAAGACTTTTATCCGATGAATACAGATGTCTTGGAGGTTTATAACATGTGAACTGCTCGCTTGCGAAGCCGCTAGATGTCGTAGGGTCTATGTTGCGGCACACAAAAACACCGGTTCGACGGCATGCAAAAACGCTGGTCAAAACGCCCGGGACAGAGGCATTCGGCAAGCCACATGCCGCGGAACATGGCGCACCGCGTATTGCGCTTACGCCCGCCCGCGACTGCCGCGCGCAATCTCATCGCCGGCGCCGTGCGGCAGTCGCGCGGTGATGGGAATCGACATGAACGAGAACAGACCGACCACGAGAAAAGCCGGCCAGAAATCGGAGAACACAATGGTCGAATGACCCTGCACGTTGTGCGAAATCTGCAGCACGATACCCGCGATCGTCACACCGAGCCCCAACGAAATCTGCTGGATCACGCTCGCGACGCTCGTCGCGCGGCCCACGTCGCGGCTCGGGATGTCCGCATATGCCAAGGTATTCAACGAGGTGAACTGCAGCGACGGAAAGAAGCCGCCGAACAGCACGACACACCAGATCAGCCAATGCGGCGTGCCGGGAAAGAACAGACCGTAGACCGCGATGGCGAGGCCCGCACAGCCCGCGTTGAACATCAGCACGGTGCGGAAACCGAAGCGCTCGAGAATGCGCGACGCGGCCGCCTTCATGAAGATCGAGCCGAACGCGGACGCGCACGTGATCGAGCCCGACTTGAACGCCGTCATGCCGAGCCCTTCCTGCAATGCGAGCGGCAACAAAAACGGCACGGCGCCGAGACCGACACGAAACAGCGAACCGCCCACCACGCTCGCGTGAAAACTCGGAATGCGCAGCAGTCGCAGATCGAGCACAGGCAGTTCGACGCGACTCGCGTACAGCATGTACAACGTCAGCAACATCACGCCGATCACGCACATGCCGACCGACACCGTGTTCGACACCAACTCGCCGCCCACCAGCGAAAGCCCCAGCATGAACAGCGACGCCCCGCTCGCGGACAAAAAGAAACCAGTCCAGTCGAGCCGGCCCGGATGCGCTTCGCGCACGTTGGCAATGTGTTTGTTCGCGAGCCAGATGCCGAGCAGGCCAATTGGAATGTTGATGAAAAAGATCAGACGCCAATGCAAATAGGTCGTGATGAAGCCGCCCAGCGGCGGCCCGACCACCGGTCCAAGCAAAGCCGGCACCGTCAGATAGTTGACCGCGCGAATGAAGTCGGACTTCGGCACCGAACGGAAAATGATGATGCGGCCCACCGGCACCATCATCGCGCCGCCAATGCCTTGCACGAAGCGCGCAACCACGAACGTGCCGAGCGACGTGGAAGCCGCGCACATCAGCGAGCCGGCCATGAAGACGCCGATGGCCGTGCGAAACGCCGTGCGCGAGCCGAAGCGGTCAGCGACCCAGCCACAGATGGGAATGAAGACGCCGAGGCCGATGACATACGCCGTCACGGCGAGCTTGAGGGTGATGGGATCCTGGCCGAGATCGCGCGCCAGAACCGGCAGCGACGTCACGATGACCGTGCCGTCCACGTTTTCCATGAACATCGCACACGCGACGATCAGCGGAACAATGAAAGTGCCTAAAGCGAGAGGCATTGGCAAGGCGACGGGTTGCAAGGCCGTCGGTGTAAAGCGTCGATTATGGCATCGCATCGGCAACAGATGTTGTTGCGCGAGGTCTTTTCGTACGCGCGATGGTTGAGCGTGCAACGAAGCACCGGGCGATGCAAAGGTTCGAGGGATAAGCACAAAAAGGTTGAGCCGGCATTCAGCCGGCTCAACCTTCGATACGTCAGCGAAGAGGCAGACGAACTGCTTAGCGCGATGCGCTGACCAGCGGCTGCAACTGCGGCAGGATCTCGGTGCTCGCGCGAGCCACGTCGTTCGGGAAGTCGATTTCGATCCAGGGTGAGCCGGTCACGTCGGCGGTATCGAACACCTGGCTGCGCTCAAGCAGCAGATCGCGCACCGCTTCTTCGTGCGGCATGTTGGCCCGGTCGCTGTCCACGTAGCCGGCCACGATCTGCGCAAAGCGCTGCGCGGTTTCCTGACGGAAGCGGAAGAACCCGACCGATTCGCCGATGGTGTCGTACTCGAGATTGACGGCGAGCTGCTTGCGCAACTCGACCGGCACGCCGTCTTTCAGACACAGCTTGACGGGTTCGTCGCCGGCTTCGAAATCACGGTCGATCAACAGGCGGTTGACCGTCTCGCCCGCCACCAAAGCGGCCAGAATGCGCTCGTCGTAGAGCACGTCGGCGTCCATCAACAGCACGTCGCCGCCGCGCGTCAGCGCCTCGGCCACCGTGTGCACCGTCAGCACGCTGCCCAGGTCGTAACGCGTGTTCAGCACCGTTTCCACCTTGTGCGGCCAGTTGATGCGCTCCAGTTCCGCCTGCACCGATTCCGGCTGAAAGCCGAGCGCCAGCACGACTTCAGTCACGCCAGCGGTTTCGAGCATTTGCAGATGCCGTTCGAGCAGGCTCATGCCGTCGAATTGCAACAGACACTTCGGGAACTGAGCTTCCGGCGGTTGCTGGAGACGCAGGCCGAGGCCCGCTGCGAGGATGATGGCACGCATGCGCGGTCCTTTGAAAAAATACGGAGTTTAATCGACAACCGGCACGCGCCCTGTCGCGCGGCGCCGTTGCCAGCTTCGTTCGCTGAAGTGCAAAACCAGCAGACCCGGCAAGCCTAGCAGGATTTCGCGGGCGCGCTTGGCGAGCGACAACGCCAAGGCCGCGTCCGGCGGCAAACCCACCAGCGGCGCGAGCAGCAGATAGCCGCCTTCCTGCACGCCGAGCGAACCGGGAATCATGAACGCCGCGCCGCGAATCGCTTGCCCCAGGCTTTCGAGCAACAGGGCGTCGACCCAATCGACCGGATGACCGAGAAAGCGCAGCGCGAGCCACACCTCCACCGTGCCGACGATCCAGCCCAGCAGGCTCATCAGGAAGCTCGCCGCCACGCGGCCGCGCTCGCGGTACATGGCCTGCACGGCGGCATCGACGGCTTCGGCACGCGTCATCAACGAAGACCAGTCGCGCTTGCCGAAAAGCTTCGAGACCACACCGAGCAAGCGGCCGAACAGACCGCGCCGCTGTGCATAGTAGAACCCGACGATCATCGCGCCCAGCACGCCGGTGGCGATCAACGTCGCGGTCTGCAAATCGTGCAGCGCGCCGTGCGCGGCATAAGCGCCGAACAGCAACAGCCCGCCCAATGCGAAGAGAATTTGCGCGAGCGCCTGCGCGGTCGTGCTGACCGTGATCGCAGCAGCCGCATCGCGCATGCGCATGCCACGCTGGGACAGTTGCCGCACCATCACGACCGGGCCGCCGATCTGGCCGGCCGGCAACAGGCTATTCACCGACTCGCCGATCCAACGCGCGAACAGCGCGTCGCGCAAGGTCAGATCATGATGCACGCCGTCACGACGAGGATGAAACAGCACCGAGATCGCGCCGGCATCGAGAATCAGCGGCACGAGGTGAAACGCCGCGACGAGCGCGAGTCCCCAGCCGGCCGCGAGCAGCGTCGAGGCGACCGTGCCGAAACCCTGCCACGCGAGCAGGCCGACAAACAGCGCCGTCCCGATCGACAGCAGAATCAGGGCCGCGCGGCTCATGCGCGGTCCTTCCCGCGTCGGGTCATCTGACGAAACACCTGGCGGAAGCCGAAGTACGCAATCGCGTCCTTCATGTTCGAGATGAAACGACGCCACGGCCGCATGTTCGGATCCGTCACGTACTCGAAAGTGAGCGAGACGCGCATTTCGTTCGCGCCAGCGGGCGTGATGCGATGGCGCAGCTTGTCGCCGTCGAAAAACACGAGGCCGCCCGGCGGAATCTGCACCGAGCCCGGCTGATCCGCGATATCCGGATTGCGCGTGTGGAGCTCGTAGTCGAGCCGGCAAGACGATTCGTCGATCACGCCGAGCAGCAGCGTGTAACGGCGGCCGTCATAGTACGAAGTATCGTAGTGCCAGCCGATATGGTCGCCCGGCCGCGTGTAGTAATACAGCGCGTACGCATGCGGATCGTCGGCGGGCGAAAGCTGCAGCTTGTCGCCGCTCAGTTGCTCCAGCCAGCCGATCAATTCCTTCGAGCGGTACAGCTCGGCGATGAACGGCGCAAGGCGGTCGATCGTATGACGGCTCACGCTGCCGCCCTGCTTGTGACCCGGCAGATAGTTGCGGTTCACCTCGTCGAGCAGCGAACGTGCGCTGTGGACGAGCTGCGCCGTGACTTCGGGCGCGAGAAAGTCTTCCAGATAAAGAAACGCGCCCTGCTCCGCGAAATCCTTGCGCAGACGCGGATTGTCGAACTCGCGCGTGCGGCTCGCGATGGCGCGGTCGGCATTCGGTGCGGGCGAGGCAGCCGGCGTACGTCCGACCGGAGCGGACGCGATCACGTCGTTTTCGGCCTGCGTACTCATTTGCTGGCCCACATCTGGCTAGTTTCGGTCTTGCCGGCGGCAGCGGCCGCCGGGGTAGCGGCACGGCGCGCAACGCGCCAGTAGTCAATCACCACCCAAACAGCGAAAAGCGGCGCGCCGATGGACGCCACCACGACGAAGGGCAGCACGACGCTCGTCAACGTAACGATCGGCAGCAGATACAAGACGTCTTCAGTTTCGAAACCGCCGACGGATGCCTGCTTCGTGCCCGCCTTGCCGGCCATTTCCTCGATGCGCATGCGCAGGAAGAAAATCAGCGCGATCGCCACGCCGGCCAAGCCGCCGAGCACACCCGGCGCGACTCTCAATCCGGCGATGTGCGTGGCGCCCGCTCCCATGCCCATGCCGACGAACAACATGACGGTGACAAGGGCATCGCAAGCGAGGTCGTAAAAATGACCGATCCGGCTCGACTTTCCGCCGATGCGCGCGAGTTCGCCGTCCGTATGGTCGACAAAATTCGACAGCACGATCAGGAAGGCGCCGGTGTTGACCCACGCGAATTCGCCGTGAGCAAGGCAGAGCGCGCCTGCCAGCCCGATCAGCAGGCGCAGCGTGGTCAGATGGTTCGGCGTGACCCACGTGTTCACGAGCGGAGTCACGAGCCGGCGGGCGAGCCGCGCGTCCCATGTTCTGGGCGGCGGAACGTTAATTGGAGGTTGGGGTCGCGAATTCATAACCCGGAAATATATACGGGATCGCAAAAGATTGCTTTCTTACCGTACGTTTCTTTACCCTCCGCGCGTTGCCGATCTGTGCTGGCTGTAAAGCAAGATTTGCCGAATCGCGATAAAGTGCAAACCAGTTGCGCCTGCCCTCAAGGGGATCACGTCGATGCGCAACGTCTTTTCGGGTCTCGAGATCACGCCACCGCCCGTTGCGAACACACTACATCGAATCGGGTGGCCGTCCACGCTTATGAAACGCTTTCTTTCGTCTGTACTCCTTGCTCTGGTGGCCGCCGCGCTGCCGCTCGCCAGTTACGCCACCGCGCTCGACGCGCCGCTTGCCTGCAATGAAAGCGGCCATCAGTTCATTGCCGACCTTGCGGAGCAACAGATGATCGACCCGAAGCCCACGCGCGTGGAGAGCAATTCGATCAATGCCTTCTCGCCGACCTCCGGCGCGAATCTGACCGCATACGGCTTTCGCGTGTTCGCGGTGGTCGGCTACGAAAAAGACGATCCCATGTTCCGTGTCGGCGACGGCGAGCCGGTCGCGCGTTCGGCCTACGGCGTCGTGGTGTTCGGCAGCGAAGCCAAGGTTCGGAACGCGATTGCCGGCACCGGCAGCACGGCGATCGTGCACCGCGTAGCGCCGCTTATTACGGCGATTTTTTGTAAACGGAGTTGAGGCGGCGCGCGGTCACCATGCTTGCGGGAATGTGCCGGCCGAAGAGCGGGACGCCGGGTTTCGGCGTTCCCGTGCGCGGCCTGACCGACACGCCATCACGCGCGCGGCAGGCCGATCCCACTCACACCTTTTTACAACTTGATCCCCGCCGGATCCGCCGTCAGATACCCCACCGTCGCCCCGAACCGGTCCTTGTAGTTGGCCCGCACGAGCGGATCGAGCGTCGATTTGATCTTGTCGTGCAACGGACTTTCCCAATCGCCGACGTGCTGAAAGTTGCTCATCACGTAAGTCCAGCCATTGATTTCGTCGACGGCGTGCAGGCCCGTCGACTCGGCGCCCGCCGGACAAGAGAGCACGCGCGCGAGCGTCTTCGTGTCGACGTTGTACGCCCACAGGAAGTTGTTCACGTGCATGCCGCTGTCTTCGCCGATAAAGAGCGTGCGCAGCTTCTCCGAGAACTTCAGGTTGTCCGGGTTCGCAATCCGCTCGGGGTTAGCGGTGTTGCCGAGCGCATCGGCCGCTGACAGATCCTCGCCGACCAGCGCCGCCGGCGCGGCCATGTCGACCGGCACCCATTCGCTGTTGATCGCGGCGCCGCTGCGATCGCGCTGGCCGCCCTTCATGTTCAGCGCGTAGACCGCGCCGGCGTTAATGGTCTTGTCGACGGCCACGTCGGTGGATGCCGCATTGCCCCGCACCATCGACTTCTCGATGCGCGACATCGCCGAATACAGCACCTTGTCCTTGATATTGACCGTCGTGCCTTCGAGTTTCGTGAAGCCCATGCTGCCGCCGGCCAGCGCCGCGTAGCGATGCGTCTCGAGGAACGTGGCCGCCTGGGTCATGCCGGGCTTGATACGCACCCAGTTGAAGGTGCCGTTGTAGTTGATCTTCGTGTAGGCCGGATCGAGCGGGTCTTTGGTCGCGACGTCCATGATGTCGCTCGCGCGCAACTGGTTGGCGAGCGCCTCGATTTCGTCGCTGGTCGCGTGGCCCAGGTTGATCCACGACAGCGTCGCCGCGCCCGCGCCGCTCGCGGACACTTGCGTCCACTTCGCGACGTACAGCGTGCCCGCCGACAGATCGGCTTCGCGATCCGCGATGAACATGAACAGGCCGCCGTTGGTCGCGTCGTCGCCCATCAGCACGGTGCGCTTGTCCGGCATCACCTGAATCAGCTCGTGCGAAATGCGGCCGAGGCAGTAGTGCTTTTTGATCGTGCCTGTACCGTCCGGATTGACGGTGACTTCCGGCAGATGCCCGTAGTGATACGGGTTCGCGGCGGTTTCATCGCCATACAGGCTGCGGCTGAAGCCCTTGAACTGGCTGTTGCCGGCAATCGTGGTGGCGTCCGGCTCGTACTCTTCGCTCGACAGATGCGTATTCCACGGCGACAGGCTCGCGCCGCAGGTGATCCACAAACCATGCGCCTTCGATGTATCGACGTTCGAATACCCCGCCAGCGTGAGCTTGCCGGTGGCCGGATCCTGATCGAGCGTGAGCACGGCGATCGGCGACGGCAGTTGGCCGTACATCGACACCAGACTCTGATCGCGGGTCGCGTATTCAAACTGCACGACGGCGAACACCGCGTTGCCCTTGAGGCCCTTCACCGCCGGATTGTCGAGGCGGATCAGCGAGCTGCCGTCCGGGCAATCCGAGTAGAACTGGCGCTCTTTGCCCGCCACCGATTTGTCGACGATCGGCTGATTGTTG
Organism: Paraburkholderia sp. BL9I2N2; assembly: GCF_004339745.1. Classification (GTDB taxonomy): domain Bacteria; phylum Pseudomonadota; class Gammaproteobacteria; order Burkholderiales; family Burkholderiaceae; genus Paraburkholderia. The sequence continues at coordinate 1,279,230 of NZ_SMGP01000002.1, forward strand.
ATGTCGAAATAGCCGCCCGCGAGGATCGTGCCGCCCTTCACGTTCGGCACGTTGTCGCCGGTGACGAAGAACGGCTGATACGCCAGCTTGAACGCGCGGCTGCTGCCGTCGCTCAGTTGCACCGCCAAAGTCGAGGCGACCGTGGTCTTCGCCATGGCGGCGGGGTCGGCCAGCGTCGGCGCGGCCATGCTCGCGAATGCCGCGGAGACGAAGTTCGCGACCGGTTTGACCGGCGTCGCCAGTTCGTCGCTGCCCCCGCAAGCGGTCAGCATCGAAGCCGTGGCGAGCCCGCCGAGCGGCAGCATCGGCGCGCCCACGAGGAGTTTCAGGGCCTTGCGGCGGGAAAGGTCGAGCGGCTCTGCCATGTTGTCGTGATCCAGTGTTTGGGTAGCGTGGGCGAATGCACAGCCGGCACGCACTCAGACCCAAAACCACATGGTTCACGCTCGCGCCGCTATGACGCGAGGATTCTATGAAGCGAATGTGAAAGTATATTGACAGGTTTTAGTAATATTTTGTTCAGGCCGTTGGGAGACGACCTGGCCAGCCCCGGAGCCTGTCGCAGGCCGCGAGCGGAACCGATCTTTAACCTGGACGGCGAAACTCGTTCTCGACCCACGCCGCGGCGCTCGCCTTGCTGAGCTTGAAGTTGGGCGCGACCTGCACTTGCGCGAGCTGCTCGCCGAACGTGTCGAGCGCGGTCAACAACGCATACGGTTCGTCTTCGTCGGGAACGATGTCGAGCGTGATGTCGAGTTCGTCGTTGCCGTCCGCGCTCGCCACTCGCACTTCCTTATGGAGTTGCGCGCGCAGTTGCTGCTCGTGGCGCCGCAGCACTTCAGACGCGGTCTTCACCAGCGTGTTGAACGCCGAGGTGTCCAGCGGCTTCGGATCCTTCTTGTTGCGGCCCATCGTCCACGGACCGACGAGCGCGGGTTCCGCTTCGCCGTCCTTGATCATTTCGACGGCCCAGCCTTCGTCGTCTTCATTCTTGATGACGCGCGCGGTCCAGCCATCGTCGCGCCACAGGCGTGCTTCGTGCACGGTCTCGCCCAGTTCGGACGAGCCTTCCGTCGTGAGATCTTCAGCGGTGGCGGACGATGGAAGGGGTATATCGGTCATTACAGGTTCACTCACGTTCGCGGGGGCGGAAACACATCTCAAGCGCGCAATTCTACCCGCCTCGCACTCGGCGGATGCGGCCCTCTGACGAACGGACAAGCCACGGCGAGCGCATCGCCAATCGAAATAATCTATTTCCTTATTCGCGGGAACTTATAAACCGATTATAAAAAATCATAAAAAAACGCGGCCCGAAGGCCGCGTATAAAGACGAAAAAGATACCCTTGGTCAAGGGGCAAGACGAATTGTAGAACCGTAATTCATCGTAATAGATCCCGCGAATTGGAAGAGTGCATTGCGGGAACTAGAATAAATCGACAAAATATCTCGAAATAGACGCTATTCCTTACTGCTCATGGCTTGCGGCGATTCGTCGCGATCAGGCAACAACACGCCATTGACACGGCATCCATGAATTCACAGCCGAACAGATTTTTTCTTTATTTACCCGCACTTACACAATTCCGTATTCACCATTACGGATTCGAGAATTCATTGTTGTGCCATATGCGATTAAAGATAGGAATAGCAGGAATACACTTCGCAGCGGATCGTCAGCCCGCCGGCGCAATCGGCGGTGAGCACTGGAATGCGATTCCCCATGCACTGTTTCGGAGTTATCTAACCATGAAAAAAACCCTCATCGCAGCAGGCCTCCTGGGCGCGGTTGCCATCAGCGCCCATGCACAGAGCAGCGTGACCTTGTACGGCACGCTGGACGCCGGTCTCGTTTACTCGAACAACCAGGGCGGCCATAGCAACTGGCAACAAGGCAGCGGCTCGGTGTCGAACACCTACTTCGGCCTGCGCGGCAGTGAAGACCTCGGCGGCGGCCTGCATGCGATCTTCACGTTGGAGAACGGCTTCAACCTGAATAACGGTCAGGACACGGAAAGCAACACGATGTTCAACCGTCAGGCTTTCGTCGGTCTGAAGAGCGATCAGTACGGTGCGCTGACGCTCGGCCGTCAATACGATTCCGTGGTCGACTACCTGGCGCCGCTGTCCGAAGCCGGCGCGGGCTACGGCAACAACCTCGCGGCTCACCCGTTCGACAACGACAACCTCGATAACTCGTTCTCGATCAAGAACGCCGTCAAGTACACGAGCGCGAACTACGCGGGCCTGAAGTTCGGCGGCTTGTATGGGTTCAGCAATTCGGCCGGTGATTTCTCCAACAACCGTGCATGGAGCGTTGGCGCTTCGTATGACAACGGTCCGTTGAGCGTTGCCGCCGCTTACCTGCAACTGAACAAGTCGGGCAGCTCGAACCTGAGCGGCGCCGTGTCGCAAGGCGACGGCACCGCGGCGATCGCAGCCGATCTGCAGCGCACGTATGGCGCGGGCATCAACTACACGTATGGCCCGGCAACGGTCGGCTTCGTCTATACGCACACACAACTCGACGGCATTACCGGCGTGGATGTCGGCGGCACGACGTTGCCCGGCGTCGCCGGCACCAACCTGCACCTGGACAACTACGAGGTGAACGGCCGCTATGCACTGACGCCGGCACTGAGCCTCGCGGCGTCGTACACGTTCACGGACGGCAAGATGTCCGGCTCGAACGGTTCGGGCGATCCGAAGTGGCACACGGTGTCGCTGCAAGGCGACTACTCGCTGAGCAAGCGTACCGACGTGTACGTGGAAGGCGTGTATCAGCATGCGTCGGGCGAGCTCGGCAACTTCGGCTCGAACGTCGCGGCGATCAACACCCTCGCACCGTCGTCGAACGGCAATCAGCTGGCAGCGGCAGTCGGCCTGCGTCATCGCTTCTAAGTATTTTCAGGTGGTACGTGCGCAGCGAATGTATCGATTCGCTTCGTGAGCAACCCGCGCGTGACACGATCACGTCGCGGGTTTTTTATAGCCCTTACGTTTGGACACAATGCCGAGGGCCGTGGATAGTGACGACGCGCACACCCGGTGGGTATACTGACCGCAGTTGCCTTCCTTGCCGCAACGTTGCGATGTCGCGATGCCGTTGCGGTTGAACGGCGGCTTCGTCGCGAAGCATGACGTTGCGCTTCGCCCGCGCCCGAAGTTCCCGCGTACGACCGGGGACGCCGACGACCAGACCATGAAAAGACTTCTCCTGCTTGCCCCCGCTGCTGCCGCGCTCGCCGCGCTTGCCGGTTGCGGTTCTTCCAGCGGCCCAGCGCGCGACGCGTCCCTGCCGATGATGTACGTGTCGTCGCAACGCGCGCCTGCCTATATCGCCGATTGCCTCGAAAGCCGGTTGTCACGCGTGCGTATGTCGCGCGTCGGCGGCGCGACGGAGATCGCCGTCGGCTCGGATTCGAACAACTCGTATTTCGTGACGCTGACGCCGTCGAACACCGGCTCGGTCATCAAGGTGATGCATCCCGCGAACGCGCCGGACGATCCGCCGGAACCGGAAATGCGCTTCGATATTGCACGCTGCGCGACCTGAGCTTCGGTCGCACGCTGCGTTTTGAAGGCTACGCCGACGCGCGATTTTTTTAACTCGCGTGTCGGCTATTTTTTTATCCGCTCATCTGCGAACATAGCCGCCCTTTGTTCTTGATGCGGCGCTCTGCCGCGAGTTTCGATGGCATCCAGCAAAGCACATCACGCTACCGGTTTTGCAGCCGGCGTCATCGCGGCGGCGATCGTCGCGCGCATCGGCGGCGGCGGTTCGTTTCATCTCGGCGTGGTGTTGAGTTTCATCACCGGTGTGATTGGCAGCACGGCGCCGGACTGGCTCGAAGTCGCGTGGTGGTCGCACGCGCGGCGTCTGTGGATCACGCATCGCACGCTCACGCATTGGGGCGTGGGATGGCTCGCGTTGCTCGCGGTGTCGTACCACTGGCTCGGGCATTCCGTGTATGCCGCGCCGACGTTCGGATTTGCCTGCGGCGGTCTGATGCATCTGTTCGCTGACTGGCCGAATCCATTAGGCGTACCGTGGATTGCCGGCCGGCATTCGTTGAATCTCTGGAATAGCGGGCACTGCGATCTGATCGTCGTGGCGGCTTCGTGGGCGGCGGCGTGGTTTATCGGGCAACACGTCTGGTTGCATGGCATGCATGGCACAGCTTTGCTGCAGCATTTGCGAATCGGATAAACATCACCGCAGCGCGGCCGCGTAGTTCGCGGGCGTCACACCGAGTAAGCGCACGAACGCGCGCGTCATGTGACTCTGATCGGCAAAGCCCGCTGCGGCGGCTGCATCGGCAAGCGTCGCGCCCCGCGCGATCCATTGCCTCGCGAGCACCACGCGACGCTGCATTCTGTACGCGTGCGGCGGCAGACCCATTTCATGCGCGAAGCCACGCAGCAACTGAAAACGGCTCATGCCGGCATCGGCGGCGAGATTCGCCAGTGTGAGCGCAGAGGAAGGATCGTCGTCGATGCGTGCTTTCGCTCGCGCAATCGGACCCAACGCATCAGTCGACGATGAGCGTATCGGCCGCGTCGCATGCACGCGCACGAGATGCCCGAGCAGTTCGAGCAACGCCTCCTCGCGCGCCAGATCGTCCGTCACGAAAGGCACTTCCACCGCGACGCTGAAGAGCCGCTCGAACAAACGCTTCAGCAAAGGATCGTGCGCCACCGGCTGCGTGAGTTCGAGCTCGCGCGCCGCCGCGCCGGTCAGTTCACTCGCGGCGGTGACGAACATCGACGGTTCGAAATACAACATGCGCCACGTGCGCCCGCGCTCATCGAGCGGACTGCCGTCGTGGACTTCGCCGGGATTGACCATGATCGCGTCGTTGGCGCGCGCTTCGACGAGTCCGCGTCCGCTCGCCGACCGGTGCCCGCCGCTGAGGATCACACCGATGCCGAAGCGGTCGTGCGAATGGCGCGGAAACGCATGCGCAGTTTCGGCCACCGTCGCTTCGACGCCGGCAATCGCGCAGCGAGGCATGTGAACGCGGCCGCGCGGCATGGTCATCGCTCAGCAACTGATGGGAGGTTTGCGCATCGAAACACGCGAGCACGCGCGAACGAAGCCGCGCATCACTGCCGCCCCTCGTCGGACCGCTCGCCTTCGCGGATCTTGCCTTGCGACACGCTGCTGCCCGGCGGCACGCTGTGCGTGAGCCACACGTTGCCGCCGATCACCGAGCCGCGCCCAATCGTCACGCGCCCGAGAATCGTCGCGCCGGCATAGATCACGACGTCGTCCTCGACGATCGGATGGCGTGCGTTGCCTTTGACGAGCGTACCGTCGAGATCCGCGGCGAAACTCTTCGCGCCGAGCGTCACGGCCTGATACACGCGCACGCGCTCGCCGATGATCGCGGTCTCGCCGATCACGACGCCCGTGCCGTGGTCGATAAAGAAGCTCGGCCCAATCGTCGCGCCGGGGTGAATGTCGATGCCGGTTGCCGAGTGCGCGATCTCGTTGATGAAACGCGCCAGCAACGGCACGCCCAGGCGATGTAGCGCGTGCGCGAGCCGATGATGCGTCATCGCCCACACGCCCGGATAGCAAAGCAGAATTTCGGTGATGTGCTGCGCAGCCGGATCACCGGTGAAAGCCGCCTGAATGTCGCTGACCAGCAGCGCGCGAATGCCCGGCAATTGCGTGCCGAATTCACGCGCGACGTCAAACGCGCGCGCTTGCAAATCCGCATCGGGTGTTTCACCGAACTCCGGCAAAAAACGCAGCGCGCGGCGAATCTGTTCCGCCAGCAGCCGCAACGTGCTTTCAAGCGTATGGCCGACGTAATAGTCGACGGTTTCGTCAGTCAGATCGGGCGCGCCGTAGTGCGTGGGAAACAGCGCCGCGCGCAAGCCGGCGACGATGTTGATCACTGCTTCGCGCGACGGCAGTTCGCGAATGCCGAGCGGATGCCGCGTGCGATGCAATTCTTCACGCGACGCGCGCAAGTCGGCGACGATCTGTTCGAGGCCCCAGTTATGGGAAGGCACGTTAGGCATAAAAGGACAGCGCCGTGCGGTGAGCAGGCTTCGAAGTGATTATGCCGAGAGATTACCGCGTTTTGCCGCGGCTCGCGCAGCACCGCGCGACGGCGTGCCATACGCGGCATGGCACGCCGGAGGCGCTCAGATGGTTACGCTGCTCGCGTCGATCCAGCGCACGGCCCAATCGCGGGCATGAGCAATGGCGGCCGCTTCGTCACGAAAGCGCAAGTCGGTGGGGAAAAAACGGTTGGCGACCAGTTCGCCGTCGCTCGAGCGGGAGATGACTACGTAAGGTTGCCAAGTGCCATCGACCGCGCGCGCCGGCGCGCAATTTAACAAATAGCCGCGATGTGTGAATGCAGCATCGAAGTGCATGTGTCACCCGCCCTGACGGCCCCGTAAAATGTTTTGAGTGGCGCGCAGACGGTGCTGCCGGCCATGAAGAAATAGCCGGACCGAATGTCTTCAATTTAACCGCGCTTCGCTCGTCGGAGTAAGATCATACTCTGTAGAAAATACGCGTCCATTAAAAAAAACGAAAAGAATCCCGGACGCAATCGCCAGCCGAATACCTCACTTGCAACTGCGCATACAACTACGCATGCAACTGCGGACAAAGCGCAGTGAAAACAGGTGAATCAGGGTTTGTGCGAGGCGGAACGGGTTTTGCTGCATGTCACACCATGTCCTCTTCAAGGAGAACGCATGATGAACAGCGATATCAACAAGCCAGCAGACGCGAACCAGCCGGCGGCCACTCACGGCCCGAGTTCGACGGAACTGCACAACGACCGCACCCACGACAGCACCGTCGACACCGACGGCAAGAATCTGGAAGCCGCGCGCATAGCGGGCCACAGCCCGATCTCGCCCGACGAGATCACCACGAGCAATGCGACCCTCACGAACAGCGTGCCCGAGGCGCACGACGGCATGGCCGGCTTCGACAGCCGGGTTGGCGGCAATCATCTGCTGCTGGCGCTCGAGCCGGGCTGCACGGTGATCGACAAAGGCATGGTCGCGCCGCAGGGCGCATATTCGGCGGATCATCAATACGACGATCCGCGACCGGTTGGCAGCCGTCAGGAGCGCGGCCGTATCCATTACGCCCTTAATCATTTACGCCCTACCCGGCTGATCGAATTACATCGGGTGAAATAAACATTTGCGCTGGTCCTGATTTGGTCCGTGTTTGAATTCAGACGCAGGCCCCGATTAATCAGTGTATTGCGAAGCGCGCACCGTTTGATTCGCGGTGCGCGCTTTTTCTTCGATTAGAAACTCAGGGTTGCAGGACCTACGCGCCGCGCAGACTGTTTCCTTCTGACGAACGCGGGCAGAATCGACTGCACATCAACCCTCAACGGAGCAGTAGATGAAAAAGATCGTCGTGATCGGCGCCACCGGCACGCTGGGCCAGGCGGTGAGCGCGGAACTGAAGGCGCGCCATGAAGTGATCGAAGTCGGCGCGACGCGTGGGCAGTACCACGTCGACAGCACCGACCCGGCGAGCGTCGAGCGGCTCTTTCGCGAGATCGGCAAAGTGGACGGCGTCGTCACGACGACCGGCAAGGTGCATTTCGGTCCGCTGCCCGACATGAGCATCGAGCAGTTCTGGGTCGGCCTGCGCGACAAGCTGATGGGCCAGATCAACGTGGTGCTCGCGGCTCAGCAATACGTGAACGACGGCGGCTCGTTCACGCTGACGAGCGGCATCATCGGCGACGAGCCGATCCTGCAAGGCGCGAGCGCGACCACCGTCAATCTGGCACTCGAAGGTTTCGTGCGCGGCGCGGCGATCGAGTTGCCGCGCGGCATTCGCATCAACGTGGTGAGCCCGACCGTGCTCACCGAAGCAATGGACGCTTATGCGCCCTACTTCCGAGGCTTCGAGCCGGTGACGGGGCAGCGCGCGGCGATGGCCTATCTGCGCAGCGTGGAAGGCGCGCAGACCGGCCGCGTGTATCGCGTGGGATATTGAAGTGAAGGATTCACGCGATGCGGTCGAGCCGCATCGCGCCCTCTCCCAGTGATTCGCCACTCTGCGGCGGCTGCGTTACGCTCTCGACGCCCCTCGTTGACTCAGTGAATCTCCGGCTCGCCCGCGGCGTGCGCATCCGGGGCCGCATGCGCGCCGCCGCGTTGCAGGAAATCGAAATCGCAACCTTGATTCGCCTGCATCACGTGCACCTGATGCATCGCGCCGTAGCCGCGCGTGAAACGCGGCGCCGGCTTGACCCACGCTGCCTTGCGGCGCGCGAGTTCCTCGTCGCTCACCAGCAGGTTGAGTTTGCGCCGCGGCACGTCGAGCTCGATCATGTCGCCGCTCTCGACCAGCGCAAACGGTCCGCCGATGAACGACTCGGGCGCGACATGCAACACGCACGCGCCGTAACTCGTCCCGCTCATCCGCGCATCCGATATGCGCACCATGTCGCGCACCCCTTTTTGCAGCAACTTCCGCGGTATGGGTAATTGGCCCCATTCAGGCATACCCGGAGCGCCGACCGGCCCGGCATGCTGAAGCACGATCACACAGTTTTCGTCGATGTCGAGCGCTTCGTCGTCGATGCGCGCGGCCATGTCGTTGTAATCCTTGAACACCACTGCGCGACCCGTATGCACGAGCAGATGCGGCTCAGCGGCGCCGGGTTTGATCACGGCACCGTCCGGCGCGATATTGCCGCGTAGCACCGCGAGCCCGCTATTGGGCAACAGCGGCTTGTCACGCCGGCGGATCACGTCGTCGTTGAAAATCTCCGCGCCTTCGAGATTCTCACCGAGCGTGTGGCCGTTGACGGTTTTCTGCGAACGGTCGATCAACTCGCCGAGTTCAGCGAGCAAGGCCCGCAAACCGCCCGCATAGAAAAAGTCCTCCATCAGATACGCGCCGGTCGGGCGAACGTTGGCCAGCACCGGCGTGTGGCGCGAGATGTCGTCGTAGCGATCGAGCGTCAGTTCGATGCCGGCGCGGCGCGCGAGCGCGATCATGTGCACGATCGCGTTGGTCGAACCGGACAGCGCGAGGCAGGTGGTCACGGCGTTGTCGACGGAACCGGCGGTGAGCAGATCGGAGGGCTTGAGATCCTCCCACACCATCTCGACGATACGCATGCCGGTTTTCGCCGCCATCTGCGCATGACGCGAATCCGCTGCGGGAATCGACGCGAAACCGGGCAGCGTGAAGCCGAGCGCTTCGGCCGCGCTCGTCATGGTCGACGCGGTGCCCATGGTCATGCAGTGCCCGGGCGAGCGCGCAATGCCGCCTTCGATGCCTTGCCAGTCGTCTTGCGTGATCGTGCCCGCGCGCAGCTCCGCCCAGTACTTCCAGGCGTCGGAACCGGAACCGAGCGTCACGCCGTTCCAGTTTCCGCGCAGCATCGGGCCGGCGGGCAGAAAGATCGCCGGCAAATCCATCGAGATCGCGCCCATCAGCAAAGCCGGCGTGGTCTTGTCGCAACCGCCCATCAGCACGACACCGTCGGCCGGATAGGAGCGCAGCGTTTCTTCGGCTTCCATGGCGAGGAAATTGCGGTAAAGCATCGTGGTGGGCTTCTGGAACGGCTCGGAGAGCGTCTGCACCGGCAGTTCGACCGGAAAGCCGCCGGCCTGCCAGATGCCGCGTTTCACTTCCTCGACGCGCTGCTTGAAGTGCGTGTGGCACGCGTTGATCTCGCTCCATGTGTTGAGAATCGCGATGACCGGCTTGCCGGCGTATTCCTCGCGGTCATAGCCCATTTGCGCGGTGCGCGAGCGATGGCCGAACGACCGCAGATCGTTCACGCCGTACCAGCGGTGGCTGCGCAATTCCTCGGGTTTCTTTCTCTTCGTCAACGTCTGCTCCACGATGTCTTTCGCCGTGCCCCGCAGGGGTTTCCTTCAGCGCTTTTGCTCCTTCACTCGCGACACGATCTGCGTCGGGCTCACGAATTGCAGTGCGATCAGCACCCAGATCAGCGTGATTGCCATATAGATCATCGCCATCGCATCGATCGATTGCGGCGCGCGCACGCCGGTTGAAAATACAGCGTAGTACAGGGCGACCACGAGCGTTTGCGTCGCCGGGCCCGCGGTGAAAAAAGTCAGCTCGAACATGCCGATGGTGCGCACGAGCACCAGCAAGCCCGCCGCCAGCATGCCGGGCACAAGCAGCGGCAGCAGCACGTAGCGGAAATAGCGGAACGTGTTGGCGCCGAAAATGCGCGCCGCCGCTTCGAGATTCGGATCTATCTGTTCGATGAACGGCGTCATCACGAGAATCACGAATGGCAGTGCCGGCACGAGATTGGCCAGGATCACGCCGCTCAGCGTGCCGGCGAGGCCGACCTTGTACATGACCGTCGCCATGGGAATGCCGTAGGTGACGGGCGGCACCATCAGCGGCAACAGGAAGATCAGCATGGCGACGCGCTTGCCTGGAAACTGCACTCGGGCGAGCGCATACGCCGCCGGCACGCCGAGCAGGACCGACAGCAGCACGACTGCGCCGACCACTTCGACGGTCACCCACAACACGCTCGCCAACTGGAAGTCGCTCCATGCCTGCGCATACCAATGCAGCGTGAAGCCTTGCGGCAACAAGGTGCCGAACCAGCGCGTCGCCACCGAATTGACCGCGACGGTCGCGATCAGCAGCACCACGTTGACGAGGAAGAACACCATGGCGCCCCACACCAGCACGCGCCAGATTCGGCCCGGCACGCTGGTGCGTTGCCGGGTTTGGCCCGCGCTCTTATCCGGCTCGCGCGCGCCGTCACCGTGATCTTTCGATGTCGACGCCGACCACGAAGGCTGCGCCGCGCGATGATCGGTCGTCATCAGCCTTTGCCTCCGGTTGCCGGACCGCTGTAGAAGAAGCGGCGCGCGCCGAGCAGCGCGGCGACCACCAGCAACTGCACGAAGCCCATCACCATCGCGATTGCGGAGGCCAGCGAGTAGTCGTAGCTTTCGAATGCGGCTTCGGCGGCGGCAATCGACATCACACGCGTCGGCCCGGCGGGCGCGCCGAGCAACACTGCCGACGGAAACACCGAAAACGCCTGCACGAACGACAGACACGCCGCCATCGTCAAGCCCGGCACCAGCAGCGGCAGATAAATGCGGCGAAACTGCTGCCACGGACTCGCGCCGAGCGTCGCCGCCGCGGCCGCGAGCGTCGGGTCGATGCCGGTCACATACGACAGCGTCAACAGAAACGCAAACGGAAAACCCGACACGATCAGCGAGATCAGCACGCCCCAGAAGTTATGCGTGAGTCGCACTTCGCGCGCATAGAGATGCAGACCGTGCAGCGCTTGCGGAAACCAGCCGTTCGGGCCGAAGTACGTGAGCATGCCGTCGGCGATCAACACGGTGCCGAGCGTCACAGGAATCACCAGCAGCGTCGTGACGACCTTCTGATAGCGCGAGTACCGGCGCAATGCGAAGGCCACCGGCACCGAGACGCCCACGTTGATCAGCGTGGCGGGCACCGCGAGCTTGAGCGTGACGAGAATCGTCGGCCACATCGACGTGTCGGTGAAGAACGTCAGATAGTTGGCCCAGAGGCCGCCGCCGTTCATCGGCCGGAACGACAGCACCAGACCGTACGCAAACGGATAGATGAACAACGCGACGATGAAGAGCAAAGCCGGCGCGACGAGCCACGCCTTGGCGTCACGCGGAACGAGCGGCGGCGACAGCGTGGGCAGGCTCATGCCGCCTCGGCATCGTAGACGAGCGTGCGCGACGGCGGCACGCGCAAGCTGATTCGCTCGCCCTCTTCGAATTCTCCGGCGACGCGCGCCCAGATATCGCCGAACGCTGTCTTGACGCGCAGCAACGAATCGCGGCCGCCGTATTCGACGGTCGTCACCAACGCGTCGAAGGCATTCTCCGCACCGGGCACGGCGCGCTCCATATCCTCGGGGCGCAACGCGACGCTCACGCGTTTGCTGTTGAAGCCGGCCATCGGCGTGCCGAGCAGACGCACACCGTTTGCGCTCACCAGCACGCCTTCGCCTTGCGTGCCTTCGAGTTCGAATTCGGCCACGTTGCGATAACCCATGAAGCGCGCGACGTGCAGATTCTGCGGCCGCGTGTAGACCTCTTTCGGCGTGGCAACCTGTTGCACCACACCCTCCCTCATCACGACGATGCGGTCGGCCATGGAAAGCGCTTCGTCCTGATCGTGCGTCACGTAGAGCGTCGCACGCTCGAGCTGGTTGTGGATGCGGCGAATTTCCGCGCGCATTTCGATCCGTAGCTTGGTATCGAGATTCGACAGCGGTTCGTCCATCAGAATCAGCGGCGGCTCGATCACGATCGCGCGCGCAATCGCCACGCGCTGCTGCTGGCCGCCGGACAGTTGTCCGGGCAGCTTGCGTTCGTGCCCGACCAGTTGCACGAGCTGCAACGCTTCACGCACCCGGCGCACGGCTTCGCTCCTGCCGACGCCGCGCATCTTCAAACCGAAGCCGACGTTGTCGAGCACGCTCATATGCGGAAACAGCGCGTAGTTCTGAAACACCATGCCGAAGCCGCGCTTCTCTGGCGGCAGCACGTCGATGCGCTTGTCGTCGAGCCAGATGCCGCCGGCGCTCAACGGCTGCAACCCGGCAATGCAATTGAGCGCCGTCGATTTGCCGCAACCGGAAGGCCCCAGCAACGCGATGAACTCGCCCCGTTGGATGGTCAGATCGAGGCCGCGCAGCGCCGCGATCGCCTGGCCTTCCGCATTCGTAAAACTGCGGCTCACCGAGTCGAGCCGCAACTGCTCAAAGTGATGCTTCATGGCGGTTTCCTGATACGCGTGATGCGCCGTGTCACGTATCACGCGTGGATCGCAACATCATGCATGCACGGCCAGACGAGGAGACTATTTGGTCTTCTGCGCGCCGACCTCGGTGTCCCATTTCTTGAAAGCCGCGACCATCGCCGCGGCGTTCAGCGGCAAGACGTGCGGGCGCTCGGCTAACAGCTTCGCATACTCCGGCCGGCCGTATTTCTTCAGCACGTCCTGGCTGTGCGCGGGCGCCTGCTCGACGCTCACACCCTTGATCGCCGGACCGGGGTAGAAGTAACCGTCGTCATAGGTCATGGCCTGCTGCGCCGGTTCGAGCATGAAGTTCATCAGCTTGTAGAGCACGTCGAGCTTTTCCTTCGGCACGCCTTTCGGAATCACCATGTAGTGCGCGTCGTTCACCCACGTCATGTTGTCGAACGCCTGCACGCGGAATTCCGCCGGCACGATACCGAGCGCGCGCGGATTGATGTCCCAGCCCGTCACGGTCACGGTCATATCGCGGGTGCCTTCGCCAAGCTCCTTCATCACCGCCGACGTGCCGCCCGGATAGTAAGGAATGCAATCGTTCAGTTGCGTGAGAAAGGCCCACGTCTTGTCCCAGCCGTGAATCGGGTCCTGCGGATCCTTGTCGCCGAGTATGTAGGGCAAGCCCATCAGGAACGTGCGGCCCGGACCGGAATTCGCCGGGCGTGCGTAGATCAGCTTGTCCGGATGCGCCTTGCACCATTGCAGCAATTGCTCGGGCGTCTTCGGCGGGTCGCTGACTTTGGCGGGGTTGTATTCGAGCAGCGGGCCGGCCGGCATATACGCGACTTCGAGCCCGTAGCCTTGGGCGAGATCCTGCATCTTGCGCGGACCCGGCGCGTACTTATCGAGCACGCCAGGGAACGCCGCCGCGTTCTCGGGCAGCAGCTTCATCCAGAGACTCTGTTCGATGCCGGCGGCAAGCGCGTCGGTGCCGGTCAGCACGAGATCGATATCGGAGCGGCCCGCGGCCTGCATCGCCTTGATCTTGCCGGGCAACTGCGGCGCCGGCGCGTTCGTGAAGGTGAGATTGGCGACGAGGTTCGGGTACTTCGCCTTGAAGGCCTCGAAGCCCTTTTGCGTGAGTTGAAGGTCGCCGGCCACGTCGACGATATTGAGTGTGACCGGATCGGCCGCATGCGCGGCGGATGCGAAAGCGGCGCTCGCCGCGAGACATACGGACACCAGCCTGAGCGCCAACCTGTGTGAAACAGTCATTGCGTCTCCTCGCTTCTTGGTATGGAAATCCGCCAGTCGAATGCGCTGCGGGCGGTGTCTTTCTACCAAAGGAACATAGCGAAGCGGAACAGCTGATGTCAAGCAAATACTCGTGGCGGCTCCGGGCTCATGAAAGCCGCCATTTTCGCGGTGAATCCTTGCCGCTCAACGGCTTGCGCGCTGCATCCAAGGGCAAACCCGGAGCCGCTCATGACCTCTGATGACGACTTGTCTGGCAACTAGCCGCCTTGCACGCCTTGCGTATTCACGTAGAGCGAATAGAGGCCGTGGCTTGCCGCCATGAAGAGTCGGTTGCGATGCCGTCCGCCGAAGCATACGTTCGCGCAACGCTCCGGCAATGCTATGTGGCCGAGCGGCTCGCCTTGCGACGTGAAGACGCGCACGCCGTCGAGTTCGTCGGTGCCCATGCCCCAGCCGCACCACAGATTGCCGTGGACATCGACGCGAAAGCCGTCCGGCGTGCCCAGGCCGGCGTCGATCAGCACGCGGTTGTTCGACAGCGCGCCGCCGTCGCCGTCGACATCGAACGCACGGATCTTGCGCGGCTCACCGCGCGATTCGACGATGTACAGCACCGACTCGTCCGGAGAAAACGCCAGACCGTTGGGGCCTAGCACGTCATCGGCGACGACGGTGACTTCGCCGGATTGGCCGTCGACGCGGTACACGCACGCCGTCAGTTCCGACTCCTGCCGCTCGCCCTCATAGAATCCGTCGATGCCGAAGGTCGGATCGCTGAACCAGATCGAGCCGTCCGATTTCACGACCACGTCGTTCGGCGAATTGAAGCGCTTGCCGCGGTAGCGGTCGGCGAGCACGGTGATCGATCCGTCGTATTCGGTGCGCGTGACGCGCCTCGTCAGATGCTCGCAGCTGACGAGGCGCCCCTGACGGTCGCGCGTATGGCCGTTCGCATTGTTCGACGACTGGCGAAACGCCGACACCGTGCCGCTCGGTTCGTCCCAGCGCAGGATGCGGTCGTTCGGAATGTCGCTCCACAGCAGATAGCGGCCGTCGCCGAACCAGACCGGGCCCTCGGACCAGCGGGCGCCCTGATACAGACACTCGACGGACGCGGAAGCCAGGATCAGTGCTTTGAAGCGCGGATCGAACACGCGGATGGAGGGATCGGGATAGCGTCGGTTGTTGTCGGTCATACTGGTGGCTTCGGGCTCAAGGTTCAGTGGCATGGGTTGGCTTGCGCGAATTCGTGCTCCAACGCGAGCAGCGCCCGCGCGGCGTGCTCGATCTTCGCATGATGCTCCGGCGGCGTCGCGAATCGGGGATTCGTTCACGTGGCCTCACACCGGGAGCGGGACAGAATGGCGCGCTCAGGTAGCAAGGGGCTTGGAATGTTGTCAAACAACTTGGCGACAAGCCCGGCTTCGCGAATTCTTCGCGCGGATCGCGAACCTCGCAAACTACGCGGTGTTGCTTTTGTATGACAATAGAGCGTGGACGATGACGTTTGTGTCGCGGCAACCGTGCAGCCCGCAAACATTCAATATCGGCAATCAGTGCGATTTTGACTGAAATTTTGGCAGCGGCCGCTAATTAGAATGCTTTCACAATAATGTTGCCAACGAATGGCATCAAAACGGCTACTACGAGAAAATTACCCACATTAACCATCGGTGAATGTTAACTCGGTCAAAAAATCGGATACAAAGAGCGATTCATTCGCATTCTCGCTAAACCATCACCGTCGCCATTTTGTTAGAAATCACTTCTGGCTTTGCGAAATAAATTTTGGTGATAGATTGTGAAGATAAAAACCAACGGACGGAATGCCGTACCGCAATTTACCGCAACGGGATGTTTGCGAGCCTGAGAGAGTAAAAATTGTCGCTACATTTTATCGAGCAGATGGCACCGCTACTGGACGCCGCCGACGAAGCGGAATGGTTCGGTGCAATCGCGGGCCTCGCCGAGACGTGGGGCTTCGACAGACTTTTGATCGCCATGCTGCCGCGCCCGACCATTCGCCTCGAAGACGCTTATGTGCGTAGCACGTACTCCCCCACCTGGCGCCGAACTTATGACGAGCAGGGACTGGTTCACATCGATCCGACCGTCGCGCATTGCGCGACGCGCGCCACGCCGCTGATCTGGTCGCCGGATATTTTCACTACCGCGGCGCAGCTTTCCATGTACGAGGAAGCCCGCGCGCATGGGTTGCGCGCCGGCGTGACATTGCCGATTCATGGACCGAACCAGGAAGCCGGCATGATGTGCTTCGTCAATGACAACAATCCCAACGACGAATTCTGGCGCCATATCAACGTGGCATTGCCGAATCTGGTGTTATTGCGCGATCTTGTAATCGATACCAGCCAGCGGCATTTGAATACGCACGCTCAAACCTTATTGCCCAAGCTCACGCCGCGTGAACGCGAATGCCTGAAATGGACCGCACGCGGCAAATCCACCTGGGAAATCTCCCACATCCTGAACTGTTCGGAAGCCGTGGTGAACTTCCACATGAAGAACATCAGGACGAAATTCGGTGTGAATTCGCGGCGTGCGGCGGCCGTGATTGCAGCCCAGCTCGGGCTTATTGACCCGGGTTGAGAAAGGCCGCGGCGTCGCGGCTGTAGAGCACGCGCTCGGCGCGGCCCAGATCGGCGTCGGACACGGTTTTGGTGAAGTACAGACCGAGCAGGATCGACACCGGCGCCGGAATTTCAGCACCCGACTCGAACCGGCTGCCGCGCGACTGCGTGACGCCGAAGCGGGCCCAGAAACGGCGTTGGCTCTCTTTTTTCTTCTTGCGGTAAGCAATGATCAGAACGCGGTCCACCGCCGTGGAAGGCTCCGCCGGGCGGGTTTGAAGACCGGTTTGCGGTTGCCAATGATTTTCGAGGAGTTCCATTTTTTCGGTCCTGTCGGTTGAGTGCAGTGCTTGTCTCGAATTTTGCGTTACCCGATAAGCATGCGCACCTATCCAGGTAGGTAGGTGGCAGAAACATTCAAAATGCATAAGTTTTCTTGCGTATTGGGTACCCCAACACGTTCAGGAGAACGTCATGCAAACAGCAATCCGGATTGGAATGCGTCAGGAATTCGACAACGCGGACATTAACGAGATGTACCGCCTGCGGGCGCGGGTGTTTCACGGCCGGCTCGGGTGGGATATCCCGACGATCGCGGGCATGGAGATCGACGGCTACGACGCGCTCGGGCCGCATTACATGCTGATCCAGGCGGACGACGGGCAAGTGCGCGGCTGTTGGCGCCTGATGCCGACCGAGGGCCCCAACATGCTGAAGGACACCTTCCCGCAGTTGCTGCACGGCGCGGCGGCGCCGGTTGGGCGGCACATCTGGGAATTGAGCCGGTTCGCGATCGAAACCGGCGGCGAGGAGCAATCGTTTGGCTTTGCGGACCTGACCATGCAGGCGATTCACGAACTCGTGACGTTCGCCGACCAGATGGGCATCACGCGGTATGTCACGGTGACCACCACGCCGATCGAGCGGCTGCTGCGCAAGACCGGGATCGAGATCAGCCGGCTCGGGTCGCCATTGCAGATCGGCGTGGAGCGGGCGGTGGCGCTGGATATCGCCGTGAGTTCCAAGACTCGAACCGCGCTGTTCGGACCGATGGCCGCCGCTGCTTAGCTGCTTTACTCCGCTGCCGCGAGAGCGGCAGGTTCTACGCCCTGTCGCACCGTGCGGGAATTACCGCGGCACGGTGGCCCGATGGCGCTGCAACGCCGCCGCGCGACGACAGCGCGCGGACACTCAGGAGCCGAACATGCGCTCGAGCGCGTTCTCGAGATGCACTCGCATGGCGCTTGCAGCGCCCGGCGCGTCCTTGCGCCGGATCGCCTCGAGCACCGCCATATGCTCCGCCTGCACGAGCCGCTGCCGCGCCACCGTCTTCACCAGCGAAAGATTGCGCGACAGGTTCATGCTGAAGAGGATTTGCTCCTCGATAAACGACATGACCGTGATGAAAAACGGATTCTTCGACGCGCGCGCCACCGCCAGGTGAAACATGAAGTCGTCTTTCGCGCCGATACCCTGCGTCTCGATGATCCGCTCCAGCTGATCCCATGCGTGCTGGATGGCGGCGATGTCGTCGGCGTCGGCTTTGAGCGCCGCCTGCTCCGCCGCACCCGCTTCTGTCACGATGCGAAATTCGTAGCAGCGGCGGATGTCGGACAGCGTTTCGAGCGGCGCGAAGCGGCGCACGTCCGGATCCGGCCGCCGCGCGACCGTCGTGCCCGATCCGTGCCGCGTCATGATGATGCCGTCCGCCCGCAAGCGCGCCAGCGCTTCGCGCACCGTCGGCCTGGACGTCGCGAAACGCTCCGCCAGCGCATGCTCGGTCGGCAAGCGCTCACCTTCCTTGTACTCGCCCTCGACAATGCGGTTGAGAATGTCGCCGTAGATCTTGTCGGGCAAGCCCGTCGTTTTGCGCTCGTTCATCAGCGGACTGAAGCAGCTTGTCTGAGTAGGCTGTAATTGTAAGGCAAACCCGGCCTTATTTTGGCCACCGATATGCATTGCAAATTGGAGCGAAGTCCCGCCGACGCTTGCCTGGCAGCGCTTGCCGAACAGGACGGCCTCGCGGCAAAATTTGACAAGAGTTTGATTTACATCCAGGTCGAATGCATGTTTTTCAGCGATCATTTAAGCTCGCATCAGCAATGAATCTTCATTGCGCCCAGCCGGTTGGAAACAGCTGCGGCATCCGGATCCTTCAGACGCGGAGTCGATATGTACACACGCATTCTTGTAGCGGTCGACGGCAGCAACACCTCCCGCCGTGCATTCGAAGCAGCGCTCGCGCTCGCCAAATCCAGCGGCGCGGTCTTGCAGCCGTTCTATGTCGTCGAAAACACGCCGATGTATTTCGAAGCGCCCGGCTACGACCCATCCGTCTTGCGCAACCGGCTCGTCGAAGAGGGCAAGGAACTCGGCGCCGAGTTCGCCAAGGCCATGACCGAGCAAGGCGTGAAGGGCGAGCTCGTGGTGGGCGAGGCATCCACGATCGACGATGTTTCGGTGGTCGTGCTCAAGGCCGCGGCTGACTTCAACGCCGATTTGCTGGTCATGGGCACACACGGACGGCGCGGTTTTCAGCGGCTGATTCTTGGCAGTGTCGCCGAGCGCTGCGTACGGCAAGCCACTTTGCCCGTGCTGTTGATCCCATCCGCCGCGGGCAAGTCCGCCGACGCGAATTGATGAACGCGGCGCGAGTGAGCAACGCGCGCTTTACATCGGCGGCAGGTGTTCCAGGTTGCCGATCTCCTTTTCGCCAAAGTGTGAGCAGGGTCTGCCTGCTCGCACTCCCTAGCAGTCCATAAACAAATTCACCGACGCCGGTGTGACACTGCTCAACGTGCCTGACTGCCTGAACGCGTCATTTTGCCGCGAAACGGGCAACGTGGCCGATGGGACAATCTGTCATTACCCTGACCACCGGCTGCTGAACATGCTCACTCCTATCGCTGTTACGCACTCCGCCGGCACTGCCGATTCCGTGGCCTCTGCCGCAAGTTCGTCGCCGGCGCGCGGCAGCCGTCGTGCGGCACCGCCACGGGCAAACGCGCGCTCCGCCGCGCGCTGTTCGAGCTGCGCAATGCGGCAGCTTTGCATGCCCCAAGGTTTGTCGCCCGACGAACTGATGAAACTCGAAACGCTCATCTGTTCCGCGCGCTCCGTTCAGCGCGGTGAAGCCCTGTATCGCAGCGGCGACCGCTTCGACAGTATTTACGCCGTGCGCTCCGGTTCGATGAAAACCGTCATGGCGCATCGTGACGGCCGCGAACAGGTCACCGGTTTGCGGCTCGCCGGCGAGGCGCTCGGCCTCGACGGCATCAGCGACGACGTGCATGCCTGCAGCGCGCTCGCCCTCGAAGACAGCACGGTTTGCATCGTCCCCTACACCGCGCTCAAGTCGCTGTGCCGCGAAATCAGTTCGATGCAGGAGCGCATGCACAAACTGCTGGGCGAGCAGATCGTCCGCGAAGCCGCGCAGATGATGGTGCTTGGGTCGCTCTCGGCGGACGAACGGGTCGCGGCATTCCTGCTCGACGTCTCCGAGCGCAACGCGCGGCGAGGTTATTCGTCGGCGGAATTCAATCTGCGCATGACGCGCGAGGACATGGGCAGCTACCTCGGCATGACCCTCGAAACCGTGAGCCGCACCCTGTCAAGATTTCAAAAGCGCGGCCTGATCGACACACACGGCAAGCACATCCGGATCGTCGATCTGGACGGCCTGCGGCAAGTCTAGGCCACTGACGGGAGCCCGGCCCACGCCGCCGCGCCTCCGCCCACTTCCTTTTTTACGCGCTTTCGTCTTGGCATGGCTCCTGCGAGCAGGTACAGTCTTTAGTCCCTCCCCCGCAAGGAGACCCGGCGAAATGAATCGCGACCCCGCCCCGCATCACCCGCTCGTCCAGCGGCTGATCGAAGCGCGTCAAGTGACTGACGCACTGTTTTCCATCGTCAAGCCCGAGTTTCTGTATGAACGGCCGATCCGTGAACGCCACCGGATCGTGTTTTACATCGGCCATCTGGAAGCTTTCGATCGTAATCTTTTCGATCAACGCCTGTGCGACCTGCCGGCGTTCGATCCGCACCTCGACCAGCTTTTTGCCTTCGGTATCGATCCCGTCGACGGCGGTTTTCCGACCGATCAACCCAGTGACTGGCCGTCGCTCGACGTCGTTCGCGACTACGGCTCGCGTGCTCGCGAGCAGATCGACCGCGAGCTCGACGCGCTGACGCACACCGCGCAACTCGGCCGCAACGGTGCGCAAGCCGATGCCTCCGAGCAGTTGCTGAACGTCGCGATCGAGCATCGGTTGATGCATGCCGAAACGCTGGCATACATGCTTCACCAGTTGCCGCTTGCGCAGAAGGTCACCGAATTGCGCGAGCCTGTCGTGACGCGTGCGGAACCGCGCGACGCGTTGTCGTCGATGGTCAGCGTACCGGCCGGCACAGCCGTGCTCGGCATGCCGCGCGACGGCGGCCGCTTCGGCTGGGACAATGAGTTCGGCGAATTGCATGTCGATGTGCCCGCCTTCGAGATCGATCGCCATATGGTGACGAACGGTGCATTCCGCCAGTTCATCGAGGCAGGCGGCTATCGCGAAGCGAAGTGGTGGTCGGAGAAGGATTGGGCGTGGAAGGAAGCCGAGCATATCGAGCATCCCGCGTGCTGGTCGCGGCACGATGCAGGCGGCGAACATGGCGCATGGACGTTGCGCACCATGTTCGACGAAGTCCCGCTGCCGCTCGACTGGCCCGTGTACGTGAGCCACGCCGAAGCCAGCGCCTACGCGCGCTGGGCAGGCAAAGTATTACCCACCGAGGCGCAGTGGCAACGTGCGGCACACGGCGCGCCGCACGCCGCGTCGGGTAATTTCGATTTTCGCAGCTGGGATCCGAAACCGGTCGACGTGCATCCGGATAACGTCAGCGCGTTCGGCGTGGAAGGACAATTCGGCAATGGCTGGGAGTGGACTTCGACGGTATTCGACGCGCTGCCCGGCTTCGAAGCCTTTCCGTTTTATCTCGGCTATTCAGCCAACTTTTTTGACGGCCAGCACTACGTGATCAAAGGCGGCTCGGCACGCACCGCGCAGTGCATGCTGCGGCCGGCTTTTCGCAATTGGTTTCAGCCGCATTATCAGTATGTGTATGCAGGGATTCGGTGTGTGAGGTGACGACGAATAAAGCATAAGTTCGATGCGCTTGTGATTCATCTCGCCGAGTGACACCGAGGCGATCTTCCCAACGCGCGCGCCGCGTGCGCAAAGAGTGTCAGTCCGCCTGCGCTGCCGGTGGAATGCGCACCCCAATCAACGGTTCATGCTGTTGAGCACCATACACGTCGCGATCGCCAGGCGCACCGGATGTGGGTCCGGTGCGGGGAATGGTGATCTTGATCGCGTTGGCGGCATCGAATGAAACGATGCTGACATCGCCCGCATCCACCTGATAGAGCGCGCTCACCAACTCAGGCGTCAGCACGTCGCTGTCGCGCACGCGGCGATATACGGCGGCATCTGGAAAGATCATGTCGAAGGTCAGGTACAGCGGGCCAGCGTTCTTGCTGCGCATCACTTCGGCGAGGTCGTAAACGGTGTCGCCGCGGGAAGGATCGAATACGTCGGTCAAATTCATCGCATCACCCGATCTGGGTCGTGGTTACGGGAAAGAGCGCGGCCGGGTCGGCAACCTGCATCACGTGATAAATCGTAAATTCGTACACGGGTCCGCCAACCAGATCCGATGGTGAAAACGGAAAGGCAAGGTTGCCGGCGGTCGCCTTGCGCCCCTTGAAATAGCCATGCAGGAACGAACTGCGCGCGAGCGAAAGCGCCATGTTCGCGAGTTCCTGCGTGGGTGCAATCGCCTCGATCACCATGCCGATTTCATGAGCGAGACGCGGCTCGCGCTGATCGACGCGTACGCCATTGCGGCCGTAGTAGATGAAGTTGAGCTCGTACTCGCCCGGCTTCATGTCGAGCGCGGTCAGACGCGCAACGTCGTCGCGCACCCGCGCTTCGACCTGATCGACCGCCGCGAGCAGGCGTGGATCGGTCATGCCCGCGATGGTGATCGTCCGGTAGCCGCGCAGCTTCACGCCTTCGAGCTTGATGCTCGGTGGCATCTCGACCAGCTTGCTGCCGGTCACCCGCACGCGGCGGTCGTCGAGCTTTTCGCTGTGCGTATGTTCGAGATCGACCAAACCTTCCGGCTCGTAAAAATGGTGCGGATCGGGCTGTTCGTACATCATGTGCGCGGCAACGGAAACAGGCGTCACGCCCCGCTCCGGGTTCATCGGCTCCAGTTCGAAGTGATCGCGGCGCAGCGTGCCGAGCAGGCAGTCGTTCGCGGCGAGCGGCACGGCGCATTGCGCGCCGCATTCGAGCAGCTTCGCCATATGAAACGCGAGGCCCATGTCGAAACCACGCCAGGCGGCAAGACTCGCGTAAATCGCGGTATCGCACGCTCGGCCGGCGATGACCACGTCGGCACCCGCCTCGAACGCGTTGACGAACGGATCGGTGCCCATCTGCGCGACGATGCGTGTGGCGTCGTCCACGGCCTGTTCGGTCAGTTCGGGCAGCACGCCCATCGATTTCACGCGGCCTTCGCGAATCGCCTGCTTGATGACGTTCTTGTCGATCTCCGCCGGAATCGTCGCCAGCTTGTAGCGCAAGCCGTCGCGTCGCGTGACTTCGTCGAGTACATCGAGAAACTCTTCCATATGCGGCTTGCCGCCCGCTGTGCCCGCTGTGCCGATCACGTAGGGCACGCCAGCGTCGCGCGCCGCTTTCAGCGACAACCCCAGATCGCGGCGCAACTGCTCGCGCTTGATGAGCGACTTGCCGCTCCCGAGATAGTACGGTCCCGGATCGGACGAGCCGTTGTCGGCGCCGATCACGTGCGGCTTGCGGGCGATGCCGTTACGCAGCGATGCTTCGGGAAAGCCATAGCCGAGATTGCCGGCCACGGCCATGATGCGCAGTTCGTCTTCCATAGTCGTTCTCTTGATGAGCGTTCGCGTGTTCAGGCGGCTTTATCGGTCGTTACCGGGCGATCTCGTTCGGCGCCACGTCGAGTCGCGCGACAATCCCTTCCAGTTCGCGCGTCGGCGCCGGATAGCGTTCAAGCACCTGCGGGTCGTGGCCAGGAATCACGTGCTGCTTCGAATCGGCGAGTCGATAGACGGTGTCGTACGCTTCGAGCATCGTGCAAACATCGCAAGCGTTCGAAAATGGCCGGCGATTTTCGATGTTGTCGTAGAAGTGCGAAGCATCGGACGCGACCACGACCCAACCGCGAGCGGTCTTCACGCGCACGACCTGCAAACCCGGCGTATGACCGCCGACCGGTTGCAACTGGATACCCGGCGCGAGATCGACTGGACCGTCGTGCATCACCACGCGTTGCGCAAAATTCATCTTCACCATCGCGGCGACATCGTCGGGCTCGTAGTGGTGGGCAAAATGCCGGTATTTCATATGACGCCCGGTGGCGAAATGCATCTCCGTTTCCTGAAGATGGAAACGCGCCGCCGGCAGCAGCGTGAAATTGCCGACATGGTCGTAGTGCAAATGCGTGATGACCACGTCGCTGACCGCATCGGGATCGACGCCGACGAGTCTGAGCGAATCGATCGGACAGCGCAGCACGCCACGCCCGCGCTTCGCGGCAACCTCGGCGTTGAAGCCGGTGTCGATCAGCACGGCGCGCTCACTGTTTCTCGCGACCCACACGTAGTAGTCGAGCGGCATCGCGCTCTGGTGATCGTCGTCGCCGCCAATGAAGTTGTCGCAGCGCCAGCCGTCCCGCCGTGCGTACTTGATCGCGAATAGTTCGTACGTATCCGATGCGTTGCTCATTTACATGCCTCCGATGTTGATGGGTTTTTCCACGCCGATGACGGTCTCCGGCGCGGTACTCGCCTGCACCTCCTCGAGCGTGCGCTTCCTTGTTTCGATGCCGAATATAGAGAGAATTACCACCAGCAGCGCGAACAGCGCGGCAATGAAGGTCACGACGCCGAGCAGTCCGGCCAGCGCATAGACGCTCGCCACCACGTACGGCACGCCAACGTTTACCGCACGTCCCGCCGCATTCGCGAGCCCCACGCCGCGCAGTCTCAGCCGTGTCGGGAAAAGCTCGGTGACGTAGCACGCAACACCCAGCGCGGACGTCACGTAGATGCATGTCGTCACACCGAAACCGACCAGCGCAATCGTCGCCGCGTGAGTGACATACGGGTACGCCATGCCGATCGCGGCGCCCAATGCCGAAAAGATCACGAGTCCCCACTTGCGGCCGATCCTGTCCGCGATCGCCATGCTGATCAACGAACCCGCGGGACCGCCCGCGAACATGGCCGACGTGATCAGCAGCGAGTGCGAAATATCGAAGCCCTGCTTGACGAGGAAGGTCGGCACCCACGCGACGAACGCGTACATCGCCGTGAACGAAATGCAGACCACCGCGATGCCGACCAGCGTGCGCGACATCTGTCGCGCCGCGAACAGATCGCGCAGCCGTCCCGGTTCTTCCTCCTGCGGCGCATTCGGAATCGGCGCATCGCGACGCACGCTTTGCGCCTCGATCCGCTCGACCACTTCGCGAGCCTCCTGATGCCGCCCGACCGCCGCGAGCCAACGCGGCGATTCCGGCATCGACTTGCGCAGATACCAGATCACGAGCGCGCCGATGCCCGGTATCGCGAACATCCAGCGCCAGCCGAAGTGCGGAATGATCAGGAACGCGCATGCGGACGAGACCAGCACCGACGAGTTCGTAATCAGATTCAGCAACGACGAGAAGCGGCCCCGCGCATGCGCCGGTGTGAATTCGTTCAGCGTGCTGTAGCCGACGACGATTTCCGCGCCCAGCCCGATACCCATGATGAAACGGAGCACGATCAGCCACGTCATCGAAGGCGCGAGCGCCGCGGCAATCGACGTCACGCCGAAGATGAGCAGATTGAACTGGTAGGAGAAGCGCCGCCCGAAGCGATCGCCGATCACGCCCGCGCCCCACGCGCCGAGTGTGAGTCCCGCAAAGCTCATCGAAATGAACAGCGCGTTCATATGCATGTCCGACAGGCCCTGTTGCACCAGCGCGCCGAGCACGCTGCCCGCGAGGAAATTGTCGAATGCATCGAAGAACATGCCGCCGCCGATCAGGCCCAGCAGACGCCAGTGAAACGGTCCGGTCTCGAGCGCGTCGAGCCGTTGTGCCACGTTTGCTCCATAAGCCGGCATGGTCTGTCTCCTATGTTGTCGGTCGCTGCGAGCGCCTTTGAAACTGCCTTTCCCGCACTCTCCCGCGTTCAGGCGAACGCCATCTGCGCGGCGTAGAACATTGCTTCGATCAACGGCTCCTCGCGCCGCCGCGCGAGGCTGATGAACGACAGCGGAATCTCGATCGGCACTTCGCGCGAGATCGCCGCTCCGTACTTCTGCGCTTCGTCGATTGCGACGGACTCGCGCGCGAGCGAGAGCCCGACGCCCGCACGCACCAGTTCGATCATCGACGCTTCGAGATCGACCTCCGCCACCACCTGCGGCTTCGCGCCGACCGAGTCGAATGCGCTCGTGAGCAGCCGGTTATGCATCGACGACGACGGCGTCCAGATCCACGGCAGTTCGGCAAGTCCGGCCCAGCCGAGTCCGTTGATGCGCTCCTGCCAGCCTTTCGGCGCAATGACGCAATAAGTGATCGGCATCAGCGCCACTGCGTGCAGCTCGACGCCGTCGCTTTCAGCCGGCGTGCCGAGGTAGAAGCCGACGTCGAGCGCGCCGTTGGCGAGCCGTTCGATCACGTGCCCCGTCATCGAATGACGTAGACGGGTGCGCACTTCCGGATAGCGATTCGCCATGTATTGCAGGATCGCGCCCAGACGAATCGTCTGTGGATTGAGAATCGTGCCGATCGACACGGTGCCCGACAGGATGCTGACGAGGTTGTCCGCGGCCACTTCGAAGCTGCCGATCGATTCGAGAATCTGCTCGGCGTACGGCAGCAGCTTGAGGCCGTCAGGGGTGAGCGCCAGGCCGCGCGGCGAGCGCACCAGCAGACGCAGCTTCAACTGGTCCTGCAGGCTCTTCAGTTGCAGGCTGACGGCAGGCTGCGTCAGATTGAGCAGCTTCGCCGCCTTGGTCAGACTGCCTTCGTGCGCCACAGTGACGAACGCGCGGATATGCTGCAGATCGTTGATGCTCCGGCTCGACGGCTTACCGGGAAATAGCTTCGAGAGGTTCATCGGCAGGCCAACAATAGGCCGCAAATGCGGCACGGTCAGCGCGCCTGAGTTCAGTGCCTGCTCACGCATGGCCGGCCGCCTCCAGAATGCGGCGCGCTTGCGCGAGCACCGGCGCATCGACGAGCTTGCCGTCGACCGCCACCGCTGCGCCGCTCTGAGCGACTTCGCAGACCCGCGTCGCCCATTGCACCTCGCGCGGCGCCGGACCGAGCCCGGCGGTGACCGGCGCGATCTGCTTCGGATGCACGCACAGCTTGGCCCCGAAACCGAAGGCGCGAGCGCGTTGCACTTCAGCGACGAGCGCGGTGGAATCGTCGAGATTCGTGCAGACGCCGTCCACGGCCGGCAGCAATCCTGCCAGGCGCGTAAACAGCAGGATCTGCGAGCGATAGTAATGCAATGGCTCACCAATTTCATTCGCGCCAAGGTCGAGCGCCAGATCGACGGTGCCGAGCATGAGGCGGGCGACGTTGGGCGCACGCGCCAGTTCGGCGAGACGGTCGAAGCCCGCCGCGGTTTCCATCAGCAGATGCAGCGCCCAGCGCGGCTCCATCGATGCGATGCGGGCGATCTCGTCCGCGTGCTCCGCTTTCGGAATCACGATGCCGTCGAGGTCAAGCCCGGCACATGCGGCCAGATCGGCGTCGTACCACGGCGTACCGTGGCTATTGATGCGGACCAGCAACTGCACCTTCAACGCACGCGCGGTGTCCGCCAACGCCGGCAACGTGTTCGCGAGCGAGGTCCGCGCGTCGCCCTTGCGCGCGGGTGCGACCGCGTCCTCGAGATCGACGATCACGGCGCCGGCGCCCGCGCGCGCGGCTTTGTCAAAGCGCTCGGAACGCGTCGCGGGTGCGAACAGATAGGTGCGAAGGAAGCGGGACATGAGAGCCGTCGGTAATGGTGAGTTCGATCGCTAGATCACGCCGGCCGCGCGCAACGCGGCAAGGTCCGAGCCGGTGCAACCAAGCAACTCGCCGAATACGTCCTCGTTATGGCTACCGAGCGCCGTTCCGAGCCATTCGATGTCGCCGGGCGTTTCCGATAAACGCGGAATCACATTCGGCACCGCCACGTCGCCTGCCCGCGACGGCATCGTCCGGATATTGCCGCGCGCCTGATATTGCGGATCGTCGAAAATGTCGGCGACGCTATATAGGAGGCTCGCCGGCACCGAGCCCTCGTCGCACAAACGCAGCACTTCGTCGTGGTCGCGCGCGCCGACCCATTCCTGCACAGTTGCATTGACTTCATCGATCGCGGCGATGCGCGCCGACGCGCGGCCCCAGCGGTCGTCGTCCGCGAGTTCAGGTTGCTGAAGCACGTGCGCGAAGCGGCGGAAAATCTTGTCGTTGGTGCATGCAATGGCGACCCAGCGCTCGTTGCGTGTGCGGTAATGCGCATGCGGCGCGACGTTCACTGCGTTCGCCCCCATCCGCTCGCGCACCTTGCCGAACATCTGGTACGCAGGGACCATCTCGTCGAGAACACGGAACATCGGCTCGTAGAGCGCAAGATCGACACATTGACCGCAACCGGTGCGCTCGCGTGCCTGCAACGCGATCAACGCGCCCACCGCCGCATACATGCCCGAGCCGTAGTCGGCGAGCGACGTCGAGCCGGGCGTGACTGGAATCCGGCCCGGCTCGCCGGCCAGATAGGCGAGCCCCGAAAACGCATGCGCGACCCGTGCGAACCCTGGTTTGCCGCGACTCGGCCCATCCTGTCCGTAGGCGGAGATCCGCACGAGAATCGTGCGCGGATTGCGCTTGTGCAGCGATTCGAAGTCGAGGCCCCACTTCTCGATCACGCCCGGCCGGAAATTCTCCACGACGATGTCGCAACTCGCCGCCAGATCGCGAAGCATCTGCTGGCCGCGCTGGTCGGCAAGATTGAGCGTCACGCACTTCTTGTTGCGGCTCTCGGTGAGCCACATCAGCGTGTCGCCGCAATCCGTCCCGGTGCCGAACCGGCGCAGCGAATCGCCGGTTTCAGGCGGCTCAACCTTGATCACTTCCGCGCCGAACTCGGCAAGGATCGTCGCACAGAACGGCCCGGCCACGAAGGTTCCCAGATCGAGCACTCGCAAGCCTTCCAGCGCTTTCATGCGGATTCCCATTGCAGTTGTCGTGAGTGAATGCTCGGCGCGGCGACCGTCAGCGTCCATTGAAATGTGCAAAAGGGATGTATAAGCAGCGCTTAATAATGCGTCGCGTCATAACCGCGAGAACCGGGGAGTCGGCTCGTGGTAAAGGCGTTGGGAGGCTTTGGCCATGGCGGCTGCGCTGCAAAGCAACAACTCATTCCAGGGCATGCATCGGTTTGCGGTTCCGCCGGGCCGCTCATAAGATAAGCAGCACCTCCTGCGCGTTTCTGCTTGATTGCCGTCATGGCCAGAGATCTCGCGCGGAGCCGTTCACACATCATTTCGGATACCCAATGACTTCGTCGTCACTCAGGAAACAGATCGCATCGTTCGTCGCCGATGGCGGCACATGGCCCGCGTCGCTCGATCCGCTGATCGAAATCAGTCCCGCCTTCGTCGACGCGTATCTCGCGTTTGCGGGCTGCGCCTATCGCAATGGTCCGCTCGAGCCGAAAGTGAAGGCGCTGGTAAGTTTCGCTCTCGAAGCATCGGTCACGCATCTGAACGCCAGCGGCGTGCGGCGCTTTTGCCGCGAAGCGCTGCGCCTCGGCGCGACTCGCGACGAACTGCTGGAGACGCTGGAACTCATCAGCGTAATCGGCGTTCATGCATGCGTGATCGGCATGCCGGTGCTGGAAGAAAAAGTCGCCGGCGATCCGCGCAATGCAATCGATGCGCGTCACGCCGATCCGCGGCGCCAGGCGATCAAGCGCGAGTTCACGGAGAAACGTGGCTACTGGAGCGCGATCTGGGACGGCACGCTCGCGCTCGATCCGGATTTCTTCGAAGCGTTCACGACGTTCTCGTCGGTTCCCTGGGTACACGGCAAGCTTGCGCCAAAGGTGAAGGAGTTCATGTACATCGCCGTCGACGTGTCGGTGACGCACCAATACGTGCCCGGCACGCATGTGCACATCGAGAACGCGCTGAAGTATGGCGCTACGCCAGCCGAGATTCTCGAAGTCATGCAACTGGCGAGCACGATGGGCATGGCGAGCTTCGAACTGGCGCTACCCATCGTGCTGGACGAAATCGCGGCGCTGGAGAAGCAGGCGGCCGTTTCCTGACCGGCAGTTTCCTGACCGGCAGTTTCCTGATATCACACAGCCGGATCGCCAACTACTACTACGACGTCACAGACGGAGGAGACACACGATGGACACCGCACTCGACACGGCACGAATCGGCAAGTCACGCTGGCTGCGTGTGGGCCTGATCGTATTCATCAGTTACCTGGTTGCGTTCGCGGATCGCACCAACATCGGCGTGGCCGCGCCGCAGATGGCGCGCGACCTGCAACTCGGCACCACGATTACCGGCGCGCTGCTGGGGGCGTTTTTCTGGGGCTACCTCGTCACGCAGATTCCCGGCGGCTGGCTCTCGACGCGTATTGGGCCACGCCGCGTGATCGCCGTATCGATGCTCATCACGGGCGTGATGGCGTGCCTGACCGGGATGGTGCACACGCTGCCCGCGTTGATCACTGTTCGCGTCATCATGGGGCTCGCCGAAGGCGTGATATGGCCGTCGTTTTCGGTCATCTTCGTGCGCTGGTTCCCGGCGCGCGAACGGGCGCGCGGCATCGCATTCGCGCAATATGCGCTGCCGCTGTCGTCAGTGGTCATGGCACCGCTCGCGGGCTGGATGATCGACGTGTTTCACTGGAAGACGATGTTCATCCTGCAAGGTTTGCCGGCCATCGGGATGGCGGTGCTCGTGTGGCTATTCGTCTCGGACGACCCTGCCACAGACCGCTGGCTGTCCACGTCCGAGCGCGATTTCATCACGCAGCAGCGTCTTGCCGGCACCGGCGCCGACGACAGTTTTGGCAGTGTGCTGAAGCAGTCCACCGTCTGGTTGCTGGCAGTCGTCGCGCTCTCCTGGATCATGGTGATCTTCAGTTTCGGCCTGTGGATGCCCAGTCTCATCAAGCAGTACTTCGCCCACGGCTATGCCGCAGTTGGCTGGCTCACCGCGCTGCCGTCGCTATTCGGAGCGTTTTCGATGTTCATCAACTCGTGGTTATCCGACCGGCCGTCATCTCTCTCGCGAGGTTGGTTCGTCGCCGTACCGCTGGTGGTCGCGGGCGCGGCGCTGCTGGCGCAGCACTATATCGACGGCGGCCTGGTGTTCACGATGATCATGTTCTGCATCGCCGGCGCGGGGCTGTTCTCGCCGAGCGGCACATGGTGGGCCTGGGTGATCAGCAAAGTGCCGCGTAATCAGGCCGCGCCTTCGATCGCCCTGATCAACATGTTCGCGAGTTTCGGTGGCGTGGTCGGGCCGCTTGTCGTCGGCTTCTATGCACGCGGCGGCAATCTGTCCAGCAGCTTCTATATTCTCGGATATTTTCTGTTTGCGGCGGCGATCGTCGTTACGTATCTGATCCGGCGCACGCCTTTGCGCGACGTGACGTCCGCGGAGACGGTCCTGCTACATTGAAGACTCCGGAGTCGAGATGGCTTGCGTGTTCGCCTCCCGTCGTCAATGTGAGATGGCGCCCTTGCCGGAGAAGGCATGGTCGCCCACCGACTACTCCGCCTTATCCAGCATCCGTAGCGCCGCCTTCTCGGCATTGGCGACATGCAAGCGTGCAAGGTTCTGCGCGGCCTCGCCGTCTCTTGCCTTCAAGGCCTTATAAAGACGGTCGATTTCGCGCAAGCTGTTCGGCAGCCGCTCCGGATGCATCAGCGAAGTGGAGCGCAACAGATTGATGCGCGAATAGAGACTATTGAGGATTTCCTGGATTAGCGCGTTGCCGCAGTTCTCCAGCAGCAAATCATAGAGCGCGGTTTTCGCGCGTAGCACGCCTTTCTGGTTTTGCGCCGTTGCCTCGGCGCGCAGTTCCTTCGCGACCTCGCCAAAGCGAGCAACGGCGTCGTCGCTGGCAAGGCGGGCGAACTCATGGGCGGCAAAACCTTCGAGTAGCCCTCGCAACGCATACAACTCGACGGCCTCTTCTTTTGACATCACCGCGACGACGGGGCCTTTGTGCGGGACGCTGCGTACCAGCTTTTCTGCCTCGAGCTTGCGCAGCGCTTCGCGCACGGACGTCCGGCTTACACCGAGCGTCTCGCACAACTCGCGCTCGATCAGGCGCGCACCCGGCGCGAAACGCCCGCTTACGATAGCCTGGCGCAGCACGTTTTCCACCTGATGCCGCAGCGTCTCAGGTCTGATCACGTCCATGTCTGTTGACATTATTGTATTCCCGTCCGACAAGATCCAGCCTCCATGATACGTGAGCGGGCATCGTTGCAGGCAGCTTTTGACTCGCACCGCGCGTAAAAATGGCGAGCCAGCGCGGGTTTCAGCGGCGGGCCGGCAGAGCTGCTAGCGGCACGCGGGAAGTGACGCGAAGCGTTGCGTCGAAAGTCATGACCAACGGTTCCGCATGCGCGACTTCAACCGAGGCGATTGCGTCGTCGCCGATGCCGTCGAGTTGCTTGAAGAGCGCGCGCAACGAGTTGCCATGCCCCACCATCAGTACCGACTGTCCGCGCGTCAGTGCAGGAGCAACGCAGTCGTCCCACAGCGGCAGCACACGCCGCAATGTGTCGCGCAAGCTTTCGGTGCGCGGCAGCGCATCGACGCTGGGCATGGCATCGTCATGTAACGCGTGCACCAATGCCGCGTGCAGGTCCGCATCGAGCGCCGGCGGCGCAAGGTCGAAGCCGCGCCGCCATTGCCGCACACGGTCCGCACCGTAGGCGAGCGCGGCCACGTCTTTTTCCATGCCCGTCAACGCGCCATAGTGGCGATCGTTCAGCCGCCACGAGCGCACGGTTTCAGGCTGTGACTGGTCGAGGGTGCGCAGCACGTGCGCGAGGGTATCGGTGGCACGCGACAACGCCGACGTCACCGCCAGATCGAAACGGAAACCCGCTTCACGCAAACGCTCGCCGACGCGCCGGGCATCGGCCTCCCCTTGATCCGATAGACCGACATCGCTCCAGCCGGTGAAGCGATTGGCACGATTCCAGACCGACTGCCCGTGACGCAGCACGACAAGCGTGGCCGATTGTGAGGTCATATCGACGGACACGCTAGTTGTAGCCAAGAATCGCGACAGCGAGCACGTGCGCATGCTCGCTTTCGTTCGACGCGAGTACCGAAAGCGGCGCCGACTGCATCGCGCGCCACGCCGAATGTGGCGCACCGGTCCGCGCGTTGCGCTGCACAGACCAGGCGTTTGACGCAGCCTGCTCGCGCGCCGCCGGATAGACAGAAAACACAGACGCGCGTCTCGCTGGATTATGCATGCGCGTTCCCCGCCGCCGCGTTGCGCGCGAGAGCGGCTTCCAGCAGCGGCGCGCCCAATTCCGCGCCGTGAATCCCCGTCACGCTGACGATTTCCAACAACTCCATCAGTTCCTCGGCGCTCGCGCCGTAGCGCAGCGCGTTGCGCATGTGCAGCTTCAGGCCCGGCACGTAGAGATGCGTAGCGGACGCGTCGAATGCGCAGTACATGAACTCCTTGATTTTCGGGCTCAGCACGCCGGTGCGCCACGGCACCGAAGAAAACTCGACATACGCTTCGAAAAGATCCGGATCCAGTTCGAGGAGACCTTCCCATGTCGGATGCCAGTAGCCGCGGTTTGTCTCGAACTCGGCTTTCAGTTTTTGCCTGCGCTCATCGGGTTGAGGCGCGCCGTGACGCAAACCTTCTTCTTCGAGTACTTCGAGCAGTACCGGCACGCCGACATTACTGGTGTGAATGCCGATCGTGCTGATCAACTCCAGCACTTCGATCAACTCGTCGCGGGTCGCACCGAACGACAACGCCCGTTCGATATGGCGCGCGACGCCCGGCGCATACAGTTGCGTCGCGCATGCGTCGGCGGCGAGCGCGATGAACGCGCGCGTCTTGTCGTCGAGATGATTCCTGCGCCGCGGCACGCCCGCGAACTTCAGGTAGGCGTCGACGAAACGCGGGTCGAGGCGCACGAGGCTGTCCCATTCGGGACTCGCCTTGCCGTGCAGGTCGACGAGTTCGTCGCGAAGGCGCGACAGATCCGGCTGCGGCATAGTCTGGGTCATGACGTGATTCCATCGATGGAAATACGGTGGATGTTGTTTGCGCGTGCGGGGCCAACCTGCGCACCGCACGCGCATCCAGTGCGCTCGTGATCGCGCTAGCGGGCCGCGGCAGCCGGATAATCTTGCGCTGCCACCTCTTCCTGCCACGTGCCCTTGCCGATCGACGTCGCGATATGGACCATGTAGCTGTTTTCGCTCGCGCCGTGCCAGTGCCGCTCGTTCGGTCCGATGAACACGATGTCGCCCTGGCGGATCGGCTGCGGTTCTTCGCCGTCCAGACAGATCCAGCCCTGACCGGCCGTCACCTGCAAGACCTGACCGAACTCGTGCGTGTGCCAGTAAGTGCGGCCGCCCGGTTCGAACAGCACGGTATTGATGGTGACGCCATTGGTTGCCGGCATGACCGGGTCGGCCCAGACGGTGCCGGTGAACGTGTCGCTGCGGCGCTCGGATATCGCGCCGGCCGCTCTGCCGTGAAAGACCTTCATGCGTTTTTCTCCTTGTGTGCTCCGTCGAACAGCCGCACGCCGCCCGACACGTCGCCGATCGCATCGACGACACGGTTGCTGATCACGTCGCCGTAACCCAGCGCAGTGCCCAGGCCGAAGCTCGCGAGCGGGCCGGCCGAATTCAGCGACATCACGCCGAGTTCGCGCGCGCGGTCCACGTACAGCACCACGTCCTTGGTCATCAGCTTGCCGGTCAGGCCGCCTTCCAGATAGTCACCATCGACGATCTTCGGGAAACGGTTGAGCGTGGCGAAATTGACACCGCTGCTGCTGTTCAGCACATCGAGCAGCAGATGCAGGTCGAGCCCCGCCTTCTTGCCCGCCACCATCACTTCGGCACTGGCGGCGAGGCTCACCGCGTTCAGAAAATTGTTCAGCAGCTTGGTGGTGTGGCCCGCGCCGCTCTCGC
The DNA here is from genome assembly GCF_004339745.1 of Paraburkholderia sp. BL9I2N2. Lineage (GTDB taxonomy): Bacteria > Pseudomonadota > Gammaproteobacteria > Burkholderiales > Burkholderiaceae > Paraburkholderia. Next base: position 1,314,162 of record NZ_SMGP01000002.1, read on the forward strand.
CCATGTGCGCGACCTTCGAACTGATCGGCGCGAAGGCCCATTGCAGCGCGGCGACGGCGTCGGCATCGCCGCCCACCATCAACGTGAGCGAGCCCTTCTCCGCCGCCGCCGCGCCGCCCGAAATGCCGGCGTCGACGTAATGCACGCCGCGCTCGGCAAAGCGTTTGGCGAGGCGAATCGTCGAACTGGCGGCGGCCGTACTCAGATCGACGACGATCTGCCCCGCGCGACAATGCGCGAGCACGCCGTCCTCGCCTTCCACGACCGCCTCGACGACCTTGCTGTCCGGCAGCGACATCATCACGACGTCCGCATAGGCGATCACTTCACCCACGGTGCCGGCTGCTTTCGCGCCGGCGGTGTCGATGCGTTCACGCACGGTGTCGTAGCCCAACACGGCGATGCCCGCGTCGACGAGACGCCGTGTCATGCGTCCACCCATGTTGCCGAGACCGATGAAGCCGATCCGATTCTTGTTCATGAGTTGTGTTCCTCTGCTTCGAAATTAGAAATCCACGTCTTTCGTTTCCGGGCCCATCAGCGCGCCGACCATGCCGATCAAACCACCCACGCACAGCAGCACGACCGAGGTCAGCCGCAGCGGCATGAAGGCGCCGAGCCAGTTCATATAGAACGCGTAGAACGAGGGGATGATCACCGACAGACTGAAGCCGACGCCGAAGCCCGTTGCACGCACATCGGTCACGAAACGCTCGTTGATGTACGTGACGATCACGCCCCACGGCGACGTGACGAGCACCGCGAGCACGCACACCAGCAGCATGATGGTCGACAGCGAGAGCCCGTCGACATTCGCCAGCACGTACAGCAGCGCCGCGCCGACCGTCGCGATCAGCGGACCGACGATCACGAAGAAACGGCGCCGTCCGATGCGCTGCGCGATCATCCCCGAACCGATATAGCTGAAAAACAGCACGAAATAAGTGAGCATGAGCGTCGCGGTCATCTGGAAGCCGCTCAGATGCAGCGTCTTCACCAGCAGGCCCGTCGGCAGGAAAATCGTGATGATGTTCTGCGTGAGCCAAAAGCCCGTCATCATCACCAGCACCTGCAACAGATTGCGACCGCTCTTGCCGCGCAGCAGATCGGAGAGCGGCAGCTTTTCGGTGACGGCGGCCTTGTCGGCGGCTTCGCTCTTCCAGATTTCCGATTCGGAAACCTTGCGCACGTAGTACATCGTCAGCAAACCTGCCAATGCCGCGCCGAGTACGAACGGAATGCGCCAGCCCCATTGCGCGTACGGCGAGTGCATGCCGTTGAGCGGAAACAGCACGAACATCAGCATCGCGACGAGGTTGATGGTCACGTATGCGGCCGGAAATCCGGAGATGATGAAGCCGCCTACGAAACCGCGCTGCTCTTTCTTCGAATACTCGATCGCGAGCGGCATGGCGCCCGTGTAGCCGCCACCTAGGAAAATCCCGTCGACGAAACGCAGCAGCACCAGCAGCCAGTACGACACGATGCCGAGCGTTTCATAGCCGGGCAGCAACGCGATGAGCAGCGTCACCACGCCGAAGCCGGACACTGACCAGATCGACGCCTTGCGACGGCCGACGCGGTCCGCGATCATGCCGAACAGCAACGCGCCGACCGGCCGGCCGAGCAGCGTCGTGATAAAGACCAGCGACGCGAGAATGGTCTCCATGCCGGCCGAAAGATGCGGCGGCTGGAAGAATCCCAGCACCGGCGACAACACCACTACCGGCAGATAGATATCGAACATGTCGATGAACTCGGAGAAGAACGCGCCCTTGATGGCGTTGCGCCTCCTCGTTTCGATCGACTGATCGTTCTCCGCCGTTACGACGTCATTCGCAGTCAACGCTTTCATACCTGTCTCCGTTCGTTATCCGCACCGCTTTGCGATGCGAGTTCTCCTTGCGCTGCCCCGTTTGCCGTTGGCCGTCCGCGCTGCGTGCCGCGTCAGGCGGCGGCCGTTTCCGCTTCGTAAGCCTTGATCGCCTCGCTCGCGACACGGAATGCCGCGAGCGCGAGCGGTGCACCGCAGTAGACGGCGGCCTGCATCAGCACCGCGCGGATTTCTTCCTTGCTCACGCCATTGCGCAGCGCGCCCTTCACGTGCACCGACAATTCGTGGTGCTGGCTCATCGCCGTCAACATGCCGAGATTGAGCATGCTGCGCGTCTTGAAGGACAACGTCGGGTCGCCCCAGATGTCGCCCCAACAGCATTCGGTGACGAACTTCTGCATCGGCCGGTTGAAGTCGTCGGCATTCGCCCACGATTTTTCGACGTGCCCGGCGCCCAGCACCTCCTTGCGATTTTCGAAGCCTTTGTTGAAGCGGTCATTGGTGTCCATCGTGCTTCCTCTGTGGTTCAAACTGATTGCGGACAGGGTTGGCTCGTGCGTCCGACCTCGGGAACGGCATTGCCTGCCTGAATGATTGTCGGACAATGCATACGGCCAAATTTTTTTGGCGTGGCTAGCCAATCGTCATGCGCCACGCCGCCATCGTTCAATCCGCGCCGTAACCCACCAGCGCCTTTGTCTCCAGATACTCACGCAGCCCGGCTTCGCCCCATTCGCGACCGTTGCCCGAGCGTTTATAGCCGCCGAACGGTGCACCGAAATCGGCGGGCGGATAGTTCAGGTGCACGCCACCCGCGCGCAGTGCGCGGCCGACCCTGCGCGCCCGCGCGACATCCGCCGATTGCACGTATGCGGCGAGACCGTAGTCGGTGCCGTTCGCAATCTCGATTGCCTGCTCTTCGGTGTCGTACGGAATCATCGACAGCACCGGTCCGAAAATTTCCTCGCGAGCGATGGTCATGTCGGGGGCAACGTCGGCGAAGACGGTCGGGCGCGCGTAATAGCCCTTGTCGATGCCTTCCGGCCGGCCCGTGCCGCCTGCGACGAGGCGCGCGCCTTCGTCGATGCCGGTCTGGATCAGCGACTGCACGCGCTTGAACTGGTTGGCGTTGACGAGCGGCCCGAGTTGCGTCGACGGGTCGTCGGTCGGTCCGAGCCGATACGCCTGCGCCGCGCGCTTCGCGATCTGCGCGGCGTCGTTCATGAGATGACGCGGCACCAGCATGCGTGTCGGAATCGAGCACGATTGCCCGGAGTTCGTGAAGCAGGCGGCGACGCCGCGCGCGACCGCCTGATCCAGATCGACGTCGTCGAGCAGAATGTTGGCCGACTTGCCGCCGAGTTCCTGCGCGACCCGTTTGACGGTTTCCGCCGCCGACTGCGCGACCAGCACGCCGGCGCGAGTCGAGCCGGTGAACGACACCATGTCGATATCCGCATGACTCGCGATCGCCGAGCCGACACCCGGACCATCGCCGTTGACGAGATTGAACACGCCCGCCGGCACGCCGGCTTCATGCAGGACGTCCGCAAACAGCAGCGCACTGAGCGGCGAATATTCGCTCGGCTTGAGCACCATCGTGCAGCCCGCCGCGAGCGCGGGCGCGATCTTGACGACGATCTGATTGACCGGCCAGTTCCACGGCGTGATCAGGCCGCACACGCCGATCGGTTCGAGCACCACGCGCGTGCTGCCCCGCTGCTCTTCGAATTCGAAGCGTTCGAGCACCTCGATCAGCGCATTCAGATGCGCGGGACCGCGCACCGCCTGGCCGTTGCGGGCGAACGTGATGGGCGCGCCCATTTCGCGACGCATGGCCTCGGCGAATTCGTCGTAGCGGCGTTCGTAGATCGCGACGATGCGCTTGAGCAGCGCGACACGTTCGGGGACACTCGTCGCCGACCAGGCGGGAAACGCGCGGCGCGCGGCCGCAACTGCGCGATCGACATCTTCGGCGTTGCCCATCGCGAGTTTGTCGAACGCCATTTCCGTCGACGGATCGACGACGCCAAACCAGACCGCGGACGTAGGTTCGACCCAACGTCCGTCGATATAAAACTGGGCTGCATGTGACATGACAGGCTCCGGAATCAATGAATCAGAGGCACGCTCAGGATGCCGCACCGGGCAGGAGGCGGTACATCTCGGTGTGGTCGGTGGCGGGAGTGGCGTGTTGCGCCGCCTCGTCCCATACCTGCGTACACGTCGCGCCGAACGTCATGGGATGACCGACCGCCTGCGCGAGCGCGCGGGCGATCTTGAGGTCCTTGTTCATCAACTGCAGCGCGAAGCCGGAAGCGAAAGTGCCGCTCAGCATGAACTGCTTGACCTTGTTTTCGGACGTATTGCTGCGGCCCGTCGACGCGTTCAGCACGTCCGTCATCACCGCCGGTTCGATGCCGAAGCGGCTCGCGATCTGCAACGCCTCGACCGTGGCCGCGAGGCCTGCCGCCGACACGTAGTTGTTGAGCGCCTTGGCCGCGTGACCCGCGCCCGCCGCGCCGATATGCAGCACGCTCTTGCCCATCGCGTCGAGCACCGGCTTGCAGCGCGTCAACACCTCGGCCTTGCCGCCGACGAGAATCGCCAGCGTGCCGTCCTTCGCGCGCTTGACGCCGCCCGACACCGGTGCGTCCAGATACGCGAGACCCTGCGCTTCCAGCGTCTTGCCGAGCTCACGCGAGCGCTCCGGTTCCGACGAACTCATGTCGATCACCACCGCGCCCTTCGTGAGCCGCGCGGCCCAGCCCCGATCGTTGCCCGGGTTGCCATCACCGAGCAGCACCTTCTCGACGATCGCCGAATTCGGCAGCATCGTGATCAAAGCGTCGAGCGACGCGGCATGATCCGCGTTCAGCCGCTGCGCGCCCGTTTGATCGGCGAGCGCATCGGCACGGGCCGCGTCGGCGTCGTCGATGAACAGCTCGAAACCGGCGTTGCGCAGGCACTGCACCATCGGTGCGCCCATCATGCCGAGACCGATGAATCCGATCCGTTTGGGTTGTGTCATGAAATATCGCTCCTAGCGCAGCGCCGAAAATGCCGTTGGCGTGAGGAAATGATTTTCGATGCGCTCGACGATCGGCTTGTCGGCTTCCGTCGCCGCGCGTTTCGCGATCCATTCGGGATCGGCCTGGAACGCGTTCCACTTCTGCTCGCGCTCGGCCAGACTTTCCCACTTCACCATATATGTCAGCGCGTGATTGCTTGGACCGATCAGCGTCGTCCAGAAGCCGATCTGCTGGATGCCGTACTTTTCGAAAAAGCCGAGCGTGGTCGACGTGAAGCGGTCGAGCAGCGCCGGCAGACGCGTCGGCGCACAGTGGTAGATACGCATTTCAACGATCATTCAGGTCTCCGTTACCGATGTGAGATGGCCGCAGCCAATGAGTGTTTCTGGATACGCCTGGTAGCGGATTCAGTCCGCGAGACCTTCGCCCGACGACCAGCGTTCGACGTATTTGACGAGTTCGGTCATGTCGCGCTTCGAGCCGTCCTGCATCGCGGCGTAATTCCAGACCTGACGCGCGACACTGCCAACCCACGTCGGCACGCCGAGCGCCTGGCATTCGTCGACCGCGAGTCCGATGTCCTTGCAGACACTGCCGACCGGAAAGCCGAAATCGAAAGTTCCCGGCAGCACGTGTTTCGGGAATTTGTCCATCGTCGCGCCGTTCTTGCCGCTACCCGAGTTGATCACCGCCATCATCACTTCCGGGTCCAGTCCGCCGCGCATGCCGGCGACAAATGCTTCCGACGTGATGGCAAAGGCGGTCGACGAGAGCATGTTGTTCAGCAGCTTGAGCAATTGCCCCTGGCCCGGCTGATCGCCGACCACAAAAACCTTGCCGAGCACTTCGAACAGGCTGCGCACCTGATCCAGCGCAGCCGGCTTGCCGGCCATCATGATGGCAAGCGTGCCCTTTTGCGCGCCGGCGGCGCCGCCGCTCACGGGCGCATCCACGGTGTCGATGCCCTTCGCGAGCAGACCGTTCGCCACTTCTTTTTCCATTCGCGAACCAACCGTCGACAGGTCGACGAGAATCTTGATAAAGCTACCCTCGATCAACCCTCCGTCGCCCAGCGCGACCTGCCTGAAAACCGCCGGCGTGGGCAGACTCGTGAACACGATGCGCGCGCTGTCGGCCACGTCCCGCACCGATTTCGCCGCGCGCGCACCGATTGCCGCGAGTTCCGCGACCGCCTGCTCGTCGCGATCGAACACGACGAGCGAATGGCCCGCCTCGATGAGACGACGCGCCATAGGCCGTCCCATCACGCCCACGCCGACAAAACCGATAGTGCTGTTTCCTTGACCACTGCTCGACATGACTGTCCTCATTCGTTAGGAATCTGTTTCGATGCGCTGTTCGATGCACCGTTTCGTATGCGGTTCAAGTCGCGCGCGCGAGCCGCATGAGCGCGGCGGCGTCCGTTGCGCTGTCGAAGCGCCACAGCGCGTCGATGAGCGGTTGCGGTGCGACGCCCGAGCCACCATAGTCCGCCAGTTCGCGCAACTTTGTCGCGAGTTCGACATCGGCAAGCGGCGCCGCAAGACTGCCGCGCGCCGCGTGAATGCGTCGCGACAACGTCTCGCCCGAGCGCAACACGACAACGACCTGCGCGGACTCGACCGGCCACGACGCGTCGTCGATGAAACGCAAACGCGTGTCGAATGCGCGCAGCGCTGGGTTCGTCACGGCGCTATCGCTGAATTCCGCCAGGCTCGCTTTGCCCGTCGCCAGCGTGACCGCCACCGCATGTTGCGCGCTGACCTGCGACTCACGACCGGTACGCACGTTGGGCCGGTCGGTGCGTTCACGCAGCAAAGGGTGTCCGGTCAATTCGACGCGCTCGACGTCATTTAGCGTCCACCGCGCGTCGCGGCGCAGATCGAGACATGCGTCGATCACGGGGTTCAGCACCACGCCGCACGGATAGGGCTTATAGGTGTTCGACAGCAACGCCCATTCGTGGCCGAGCTCGCGCGTCAGCGCATCGGCATCCGGCTTCGACGCGGTGACACGCAGGAAACCGCGCTCGCCTTCGAGCGGCGAATCGGGACCGGAGAAATCGTCGGCGGCGAGCAGTGCGGACAGCAAACCGTTGCGCGCGGCATTGCCGACGCTGATGCTCTTCGACATCGTACCGAGCGTTTCCACCAGACCGCCGGCCTGCGCCGACGCGTTGCCCAACGCCCATACGATCTGCTGTGCGCTCAAACCCAGCACCTTCGCAATCGCCGCCGCCGCGCCGAATACGCCGCAGGTCGACGTGATATGCCAGCCGCGCTGGTAGTGCTCGGGCGAAACCGCGTTGCCGATCCGGCACTCCACTTCGACGCCGATTACGAACGCAAGCAGCAAGGCCTCACCCGTCATTGCACTTGCATGAGGGCCGCTGTCCGCGAGCGACTCGGCAAACGCGAATAGCGCGGCGGCAACGGGCGCGGTGGGATGAATGATCGTCGGGATATGCGTGTCGTCGAAGTCGAACACGTTCGCGCTCATCGCATTGAGCGCCGCCGCGTTCAGCATATCGACGCGCTCGCTACGACCAATCACGCTCGAACTCTGCCCTGCGCTGAAACGCCGATAGTTGCGCACGGCCTTGTCGAGCGTTGGGTCGGTGCAGGCGGCGAGCGCGACGGCTACGTAGTTGACGAGCGCGCGCTTCGCCTCGTGACGCACGGCGGCCGGCACGTCGCGCCACGTCGTGTCGCCGATCCATTGCGCGAGCCGCCGCGTCGCGTGTCCCGCTTCGCTGTTCGTGTCCGTCTGGCTGATGCTTCTGTCTGCCTGCGCTGCCATGTGCTGGATTTCCCTTTACCGGATTACGCTTTCGATTCAGTGCATGCGGCCGCGATTACGGCCTGGTCACCGAAGCCGTGCGTGCATTCACGGCGTTATCTGACGCGTCCACCGTACCGCTCACTTCCGCGGCGATCGACTCGAGCGAACGTTTGCGGGTCTCGGTGCCGAGCACGCCGACGATCAACGCCTGGACTAGCAACGTACCGACGATCAACGTCAACACACCCGCGATGCCGAAACCCGTGAATGCCCACGCGACGGCGTACGGCACAGCGATGCTGACCGCTCGCCCCACCGTATTCGACACGCCCGATCCGCGCAGACGCAGTTCGGTCGGGAACAATTCCGGCACATAGGTTGCCACGCTAAACGACGACAGTACGTAGATACAGCAGGTGATCGCAAAGCCAAGCGCGGCGATCGCCACTTCTGTTTGTGCAAACGGATAGGCCGTGCCGAACGCGGCGCAGATCAGGGAGAACAGTACGATGCCCCACTTGCGGCCGACGCGTTCGGCCAGCACGAAAGCAATCAGCGAGCCGATCGGACCGCCGGCAAACATGATCGCCGTCAGTCCGAGCGAGTTCGACACGCTGTGCCCCTGCTTCACCAGGAAAGTCGGAATCCAGCTGACGAACGCGTAGTTGACGATGAAGAGTCCAACCAGCACGGTGATGCCCGTCACCGTGCGCGCCAGCAGACGGCGCGTGAAGAGGTCGCCGAGACGGCCGCTATCCGGCGCATCGGCGCGATACGGCTGCTGCGCAGCAGCCGAGATAGCCGTTGCTGGATCGATGCCGCACGCCGTTTCGATGTTCGACACGATCGCGTTTGCTTCAGGCAAGCGATTGCGCGAGGCCAGCCAGCGAGGCGACTCCGGCATCGACTTACGCAGAAACCACACGAACAGCGCACCGCAACCGGCGATGGCGAACATCCAGCGCCAGCCGTATTGCGGCACGATCAGCCAGCCGAGGAACGTCGACAGGAATAGCGACGTGTTGATGATCAGATTGAGGATGGTGCCGAACCGCCCGCGCCACGCCGCCGGAATGAACTCGCTCAGCGTGCCGTAGCCGACCACGATTTCGGCGCCCATGCCGACGCCCATCACCAGCCGGAAGAAAATCAGCCAGTACATGGATGGCGCGAACGCCGCTGCGATCGACGCGAAGCCGTAAATCCCGAGATTGAACTGATAGCAGAAGCGCCGCCCGAAACGATCGCCGAGAAGACCCGACAGCCACGCGCCCGACATCATGCCGATAAAGGTGACGGACACGAACATCGCATTGAGTTTCAGCGTGGATTCGCCGCTGTGGATCATGGCGGCGAGCACGGTCCCCGCGATGTAGATATCGAACGAATCGAAGTACATGCCCGCGGCAATCAGCCCGAGCAACCGCCAGTGATAGCCGGACAGCGGCAGGCTGTCCAGTCTGTATCCGATACTCGCTTGGTTGTGCATGGATGCTATCTCCGTCGACTTCGTTGTTGTAGTTTTACTGGTTGGCGGCGCTCGTCGCCGCCGGTCTATGTGAGCGCTAACAGCAGGGTCAATTATATTCCTGTCATACAATCAGTCAAGGATGAATTGCAGCTTCGGAGTGTGGAGTTCATGATGCAGCGCATGAATACCGGGGGTGGCGTCGGCCTCGCGGCACTCTCGTCAGTGACCGCCTGACGAACGTCAAACTGCCAGCCAACCGCCTTCGACCGGCAGCATCGCACCGGTCATTTGCGCTGCTGCGTCGCCGCATAGAAACACCACCAGGTCGGCGATATGCGACGCCTGGACGAAGTGACCGGTCGGCTGCTTGCCCGTCAGAAAGCGTTCGATTGCAGTTTCCCGATCCAGACCCTCGTTCTCCATCAGCGCCTGAATGCGATTTTCGCTCGTCGGCGTGTGCACCGCCCCCGGGCAGATGGCATTGCAGGTAATGCCCTGCCCCATCGTTTCCGCGGCGACCGCGCGCGTCAAACCAAGCAGCGCGGATTTGGTCGTCACGTAGTCCACGCGATTCACCGTGCCGCGCATGCCATACACCGACGTCATATTGAAGATTCGGCCCCAGCCGCGCTCGCGCATGCCCGGCAGCGCGAGGCGGATTGCATGGAAGGCCGCGCTCAGATTGACCGATAGCGCCTGCTCCCATTTGTCGACTGGGAACGCTTCGATCGGCGCGAAGTGGCGCACCACGGCATTGTTAATCAGCACATCGATTGGGCCGGCGCGCTCGATCGTTTCGAACATCATCCGTTCGACGGCTCGTGCATCGCCAAGGTCCGCCTGAAGATAGTCGGCACGGTAACCCTGCGTCCGCTCGAATTCCGCACGCATCGGCTCGACCTGTTCGAGCGTTTCGATCCCATGCAGCACGACCCGACAGCCAGCGGCCGCGAGCGCGTTGGCCATCGCAAGACCCAGCCCATGCGACGAGCCCGTTACGAGTGCGATTCTCCCTTTCATTTTGTATTGTCCTTGTCAGCAAGCACGTCCGTTGCAAGGCCGCGGCGAAGTGCGAAGCGCTCGCGGCCAAATAAATGATAGCGCTAACTTAACTGAAAAGACCGAGGGGCGCAATACGGGACGCTGGGCATGCCGTGCGTCCAGCTCACAGGGAAATCAGATTGGCGGACGCAAAAAAGGGGCGCAGTATGCGCCCCTTCTTGTTTCCCGGTCTTAAAGCCGCTGCCTCAGGTGCTTTCCCGCTGGATGATTTCGAATCCAAGATCGAGCTTCGTCGGCACGGCGGGTTCATTGCTGCGCATTCTTTGCAGCAGCGCCTCGGCGCTACGTCGGCCGATCTCGAGACGCGGCAGATTCAGACACGTCAGCCGCGGCACCGTGTGCCGCAGAATGTCGAGATCGTCGAATCCGGCGATGGCGATGCGCTCGGGCACCTTCCAGTTGCGCCGCTGCGCCTCGAAAAGCGCGCCGACAGCAAGTACGTCGCCGGCGAAGAAGATCGCGTCTACTTCGGGCGCACGCTGCATCATGTCGACCATCGCATGCGCGCCAGAGGTCAAACCGCCCTCCACTTCGCGCACGAGGCCCGGGTTGCGCTCGCGGCCAAGGGCGGTGAGCGCGGCGTGATAGCCCTTCAGACGCTCGCGGGCGCGCATGTTGTTTTTGGTAGTCAGGCAGACAAAGCCGATCGACTTATACCCACGTCCGGCCAGGTACAGGGTCATCTCCTTCGCCGCGTTGAAGTTCGAATAGCTGACCGCCATGTCGATCGGCGTACGCGCCAGGTCGCCCGTTTCAACGATAGGTATGCCGGCGGCGCGGATCATCTGGGCGGCACGCGGCGTATGAACGGTGTTGTGCAACACGAGGCCGCACACGCGCTGCGCAAGAAACGCGTCGATCAGTGCCTCTTCATCTTCGAGCGAATAGCCGCTGTCGGCCAGCAGAAGTTGCACGCCTGCTGTGCGAAGGACGTCCGCGCAACCTTTGATGCTATGGGAATACAGAGAGTTCTGGATGCTCGGCACAATCTGGCCGACCACATTCGAACGAGCCGATGCGAGGTTCGACGCGATGTGATTCGGAACGTAGCCGACCCGGCGCACCGTATCGAGCACCAGCTTGCGGGTTTCCTCCGACAACAGTGCGGGTTCCTTGAGCGCGCGCGACACGGTCATCAAGGACACATTGGCTGCTCTCGCGACGTCGATCATGCGAACGGCGTGGCCGCCCGGACGAGTCTTGCCCATGCTTGCGCCGGTTTTCGACGCTGTCCTCCCTCCGGCTGCCGGCCTGCCGGCCGTCCCTATCTTGCCGTCGTCGACGGCCGCCACACGCTTTTTCACTCGCCCATCCAGCTCTTCAGTTCGATGGCGAATTGTAGCGTATGCCAGGCGGCGTTCCGCACGCTTTGGCGGTGTCCGGCGACACCGGATATCGCCCAACTCGTGCCCGCAACAACACAACACGAGTCGCCATCAGCTTGTTATGATAGCGCTCTCATACGTTGAGGACAGGAGACTGCAGTCATGACAGCCACGCCCGAAAACTACAAGATCTTCGCGATCAAGTACGCGCATCACGACCGGCCCGCGCGCGACAATTTCATCGGCGGCGACCCGCACGATGTCAACATGCCGCTCGACTATTTCGTGTGGGCGGTGGTCGGCGAAAGCCGCACCTTCCTCGTCGATACCGGATTCGACGCCGAAGTGGGTGCGCAGCGCGGGCGCATCATCACACATTCCGTCGAAGAGGGCCTCGGCGCAATCGGCATCCGGCCGGAGACGGTCGAAGACGTGATCGTCACGCACATGCACTACGATCACGCGGGCAACCGCTCGCTATTTCCGAAAGCGCGCTATCACGTGCAGGATCGCGAAATGGCGTACTGCACGGGTCGCTGCATGTGCCACGGCGCACTGAATCATCCGTTCAATCCCGAAGATGTGAAGTCGATGGTCGGCCGCGTTTTCGACGGTCGCGTGGCGTTTCACGACGGGGCATCGAACCTTGCGCCGGGCTTGAGCGTGCATCGGGTCGGCGGTCATACCGACGGTCTGCAGGTCGTGCGTGTGCACACGGAGCGCGGCTGGGTCGTGCTCGCGTCCGACGCCTCGCATCTTTACGCGAACATGGAACAGAGCCGCCCATTCCCGGCTGTGTACAACGTCGGCGACATGATCGAAGGCTACCGCCGCGTGCACGAACTGGCGGATTCCGCGCAGCACGTCGTGCCTGGCCACGACCCGGCGGTATTGACGCGTTATCCGGCGGAGAACAGGGAGACCGAAGGCTGGATCGTTCGGCTCGACGCGACGCCACGGTAAAGGACGTGCTTTTGGCATAGCACGCTGAAGTCCTCGAATCAGCATGGAAGGCCATTCGTAGCTCGGGCCTGCATTCTGAAAGAAGACGGTGAATCTGCCTCATCGGGTGACCTGGGTCAGTTCGCAAGCCGGAACTGCGCATATGAGTTCGCCGTGCGCTGTGCACGCGCTTTTGTAGATGGCGTGCCCATGCCCCGGTCGCCTTTCAGCCGATCATCGGAACTGGAGGAAGCGGCAATAGCGGCATCCGCAAAACGCGCGCGACAGGGTTGACGAGTGCCTCCGAGTAAATTGCACCTCAATGCGAAAGGCGATCGAATCTCGTCCCCCCAACAAGACTACAACGCGCCCGCCTCGCTCCTAAGATCTTGCGCGACAAAATCGACGAACGCGCGAATCCGATTGGACATCTGGTGCCGCTGCGAATAGACGGCAAAAATATCGGCGTTCGGCGTGTCATGCTCGGGCAATACCTGAACCAGCGAACCATCGGCGAGGTACTGCTTGATGTCCCACTCGGCCCGCATCAAGATGCCGTGCCCTTCGAGCGCCCACTTCACCGCGATCTCGCCATCGTTCGTGGTCAGCGACCCGTTGATACGCACGGCCTCCGTTTTACGCGACGCGCCCCTGCCCGAAGTCAGACGCCACACGCCGTAGGCTTCGTCACCCTGGCGGATGCCGATGCAGTTGTGCCGCGTCAGGTCGTGCGCGGTCACCGGCACCCCATGTGACGCGAGGTACGAAGGCGCGGCGCACAGCAAGCGCCGGTTCGTCGCCAACCGGCGCGCGACCACCCGCGTATCGGGCGGCTCGCCGAAGCGGATGCAGACGTCGAACGTATCGTCGGTCAGCGGCGGAGGCGTGACCGACAACTGAAGCTGAACCGATACCTGCGGATACTTCGCGACAAAGCGCGAGATCGCAGGCGCGACATGGCTGCGCCCAAAGCCGAGCGTCGCGTTCACGCGCAGCAATCCCTTCGGGCTTTGCTTCGCGGCCCCCAGCAACTCGGCCAGTTCATCGATCTCGTCGAGAATCCGGCGCGCGTGTTCGAGGTACAGCTCGCCCTCCGGCGTAAGCATCATTCGCCGCGTGGTCCGGTTGACGAGCGGAACGCCGGCGCGGCTCTCCATCTGCGTCAAATGCTTGCTGACGGCCGCTGCCGTCAAACCCAGCTCCCGCGCGGCGGCGCTCAGGCTACCGGATGCGGCGAGCGTCGAAAAGAAACTCAGATCAGACGGTTCGACGGTGTCGCGCATGGCTTTCACTTGTGAATCAAAGTTAAAGATGCTTTGAGTTTAGCACCGGTTTTTGCGTCCGGAGATAGGTAAAGTTCGCTCACACCCCAACACATGAAGGACGGAGACATGAAGACCTATCGCATCGCAACCATCCCCGGCGACGGCATCGGCAAGGAAGTCGTACCGGCCGGCGCGCAAGTTCTCGAAGCACTCGCAAAGACGACCCGGTCGTTCGCATTCGAATTCGAAAACTTCGACTGGGGCGGCGACTACTATCGCGAGCACGGCGTCATGATGCCGGCCGACGGGCTCGACGCCATCCGCGACAAGGACGCGATCCTGTTCGGCTCGGCCGGCGATCCGGACATTGCCGATCACATCACGCTGTGGGGTCTGCGTCTGAAGATCTGCCAGGGCTTCGACCAGTACGCGAACGTCCGTCCGACCCGCATCCTGCCGGGCATCGACGGGCCGCTGAAGCGTTGCAAGCCGGAAGACCTGAACTGGGTCATCGTCCGCGAAAACTCGGAAGGCGAATATTCCGGCGTGGGCGGCCGAGTCCATCAGGGCCATCCGATCGAAGCCGCGACCGACGTGTCGATCCTGACGCGCGCCGGTGTCGAGCGGATCATGCGATTCGCGTTCCGTCTCGCGCAATCCCGTCCGCGCAAACTGCTGACCGTGATCACGAAGAGCAACGCCCAGCGTCATGCGATGGTGATGTGGGACGAGATCGCACTCGAAGTCTCGAAGGAGTTCCCGGACGTCACATGGGACAAGGAACTGGTGGATGCATCGACCGCGCGCATGATCAATCGCCCCGCGAGTCTCGACACGATCGTCGCCACCAATCTGCACGCCGACATTCTCAGCGACCTCGCCGCCGCTCTCGCCGGCAGCCTGGGCATCGCGCCGACGGGCAACATCGATCCGGAACACCGCTTTCCGTCGATGTTCGAGCCGATCCACGGTTCCGCATTCGACATCATGGGCAAGGGACTCGCCAATCCGGTCGGCACCTTCTGGTCGGTCGTCATGCTGCTCGAACACCTGGGCGAAGCCGACGCGGCAAAGCGCGTGATGCAAGCCGTCGAAGCGGTAACTGCGGACACCTCCCTTCACACCCGCGACCTCGGCGGCACGGCAACCACGGCGCAAGTGACGGCCGCTGTTTGCGCGTTCATCGAGAAAGCCGCAGCGCCCGCAGCGAACGCGGCCTAAGCCTCATCAGCGGCTCCGCTGGAGCCTGGTCTGCACGGCCCGCCACTCGGCGGCCGTGACCCGGCTCGTCCCGCGCACGGCAAATACGAGGTATCCGACACCATGTCCACTTCCTTCAAGCAAGGGCGGTCCCTTTCTGTGCGAGCACGCAAATGAAAACCGCCGCCCAACTCAAGCAGCCGGCCAGCCGCGATGCCACCAGCGAACTCGACGTCGACCGCCTGCTGCAGGACATGTTCGACGCCGCGATAGCAACGGCACAACCCGCGCTGCGTGTTCCCGATTTCCTTCCCGAGGCGCCGCGCGGCCGCACGATCGTCGTGGGCGCGGGCAAGGCGTCGGCGGCGATGGCAAGAGCGGTCGAAGATCACTGGACCGGCCGCCTCGAAGGTCTCGTCGTCACACGCTACGGATACGCGGTGCCGTGCGAACACATCGAAATCGTCGAGGCCGCGCATCCCGTGCCGGACGAGAACGGCCTCGCGGCGGCCACACGCATGCTGGAACTCGTCTCGGACCTGACCGCCGACGACCTCGTCATCTGCCTGATCTCAGGCGGCGGCTCCGCCCTGCTCCCGCTTCCCGCCGAAGGCCTGACGCTGCAGGACAAACAGGAAATCAACCAGGCACTGCTCGCGAGCGGTGCGACGATTTCCGAAATGAATTGCGTGCGCCGGCATCTCTCGGCGATCAAGGGCGGCCGGCTCGCGGCGGCCTGCCATCCGGCGCGCGTGGTCAACCTGATCATCTCAGACGTGCCCGCCGACGCCGCCAGCGACATCGCCTCCGGCCCGACCGTACCCGACACGACGACGTGCGCGGATGCGCTCGCGGTCTTGCGGCGCTATGAGATCTGCGCGTCGCCCGCGGCAATCGCATTGCTCGAAAACGGCAGTACGGAAACGCTGAAGCCTGACGATCCACATCTGCCCTGCATCGAGACGCATCTGATCGCGACGCCCCAACTCGCGCTCGAAGCCGCGGCGAGCCAGTCGCGCGCAGCCGGCATCGACGTCCACATTCTCAGCGACGCCATCGAAGGCGAAGCCCGCGACGTCGGCGCGGTCATGGCCGGCATTGCCAGACAGGTGAGCCGCCGCGGCCAGCCCTTCCAGGCGCCCTGCATTCTCCTCTCCGGCGGCGAAACGACCGTCACGATTCGCGGCGACGGCCGCGGCGGCCGTAATGTCGAATTCCTGCTGTCGCTCGGCGTCGCGCTGAATGGCGAGCCCGGCGTGTTCGCCATCGCGGGCGACACCGACGGCGTGGACGGCCAGGAAGAAATCGCCGGCGCACTGCTGCGGCCGGACACGTTGAAGCGGGCGCGCGAGCGCGGCATCCGTCCCGCCGAGCGACTCGAAAACAACGACGCGCACGGCTTTTTCCAGGCACTGGGCGACTCGGTCATCACCGGGCCGACGCTGACCAACGTCAACGATTTTCGCGCCATTTTCATTGCCGCTCAGCACGGCGATCTTTCAGGGAGTCGATAAAGATGCGCCGCAACCGTAATGCCAAAATCGTCGCGACGCTGGGGCCGGCGAGCACCAGTCGCGACACCATCGAAGCGCTGTTCAACGCGGGGGCCGATGTGTTTCGACTGAACTTCAGCCACGGCACACATGACGATCACCAACGACGTCTGAACATCATCCGCTCGATAGAAAAGGACGCGGGCCGCCCGGTCGGCGTACTGCTCGACCTGCAAGGTCCGAAGCTGCGGATCGGCACATTCGCGAACGGCCCGATCGTGCTGGAGAAAGGCGCCGCGTTTCGACTCGATCTCGACGCGCAAACGCCCGGCGGCAACACCCGTGTCTCGCTGCCGCATCCGGAAATCTTCGCGGCGCTCAAGCCACACACGAATCTGCTGCTCGACGATGGCCGGGTCCAGTTGCGGGTCGAACGCTGCGGTCCCGATTTCGCCGAAACGACGGTCGTCGTGGGCGGTCCACTGTCCGAGCGCAAGGGCGTCAACGTTCCGGACGTCGTCTTGCCGCTGTCCGCGATGACGGAAAAGGACCAGCGCGATCTCGAGTTCGGCATGACGCTGGGCATCGACTGGCTCGCGCTCTCTTTCGTGCAACGCGTCGAAGACATCATCGAGGTTCGCAAAATCGTCGGCGCTCGCGTCGGCATCGTGGCGAAGCTCGAAAAGCCGGCGGCGATCCAGAGCCTCGACGCGATCGTCGAGGAAGCGGATGCCGTGATGGTCGCGCGTGGCGATCTCGGCGTCGAGATGCCGGCCGAACAGGTGCCGGCGATCCAGAAGCGCATCGTCCGCGCATGCCGCAAGGCGGGCAAGCCCGTCATCGTGGCGACGCAGATGCTCGAATCGATGGTCGCCGCGCCGGTGCCGACGCGCGCCGAAGCGTCGGATGTCGCCACCGCCATCTACGACGGCGCCGACGCCGTGATGCTGTCAGCGGAATCGGCAAGCGGCAAATACCCCGTGGAAGCCGTGCGAATGATGGACTCGATCATCTCGCAGACCGAACGCGATCCGTACTACCGCGAAGTCATCGCGGCATCGCACGCGGCACCCCGCGCGAATACGTCGGACGCGATCGGCTACGCGATGCGGCACGTCACCGGATTGCTCGACGCGGTCGCAACCGTTGCCTACACGAGTTCAGGCTATTCCGCGCTGCGCATGGCGCGCGAACGGCCCTGCGCGCCGATCGTCGGCATGACGCCGCAACAGGGCACGGCGCGCCGCCTCGCGCTGGTGTGGGGCGTCCATCCCGTGCTGTGCAAGGAGGTCGTCGACGCACTCGAAGTGAGCGACCTTGCCTGCGAGACCGTGCGCACCGAAGGGTTCGGCGGACCGGGACAAACGATCGTCATCTCGGCCGGCATGCCGTTCGGCACGCCAGGCACCACCAACCTGCTGCGCATCGCGCAGATTCCCTGAGGCATCGCATGTGACTTTAGCCCACCACGTTTTGAACGTGTAGACGCGCCGGACAAGACAAGAGCCGCACTCGACGGCCGCGGCGCGCACCGCACTCCCACTCCGTTTCTGAATAGAGCACTGCTCGATACCTCCCAGGAGGAGACAATGATTTCCGAACTCGAAAGCCGGGTTTCCCGCAAGCTCATGCTGCGGATCATCCCGTTTGTGATGCTGCTGTATTTCGTGAGCTTTCTCGACCGCGTCAACGTGGGTTTCGCCGCGCTCTCGATGAACAAGGCCATCGGCCTTTCGCCGACCGCGTTCGGTCTCGGCGGCGGCTTGTTCTTCATCGGCTACTTCCTGTTCGAAGTGCCGTCGAACCTGATTCTTCACAGGGTCGGCGCGCGCCGCTGGATTGCCCGCGTGATGGTGTCGTGGGGGATCGTCTCGTTCGCGTCGGCGTTCGTGGTCGGGCCGAACAGCTTCTACGCGCTGCGCTTTATTCTGGGCATCGCCGAAGCGGGCTTCTTCCCCGGCATCATCCTGTATCTGAGCCTGTGGTTCCCGTCGCGGCAACGCGCGGTCGCGGCGGCATGGTTCATGGCGGCCGCGCCGATCTCCACCGCAATCGGCTCGCCGCTGTCCGGCGCGATCATGAAGCTGCCTCCGATCGCCGGACTTGCCGACTGGCAGATGCTCTACATCCTCGAAGCGGTGCCCGCGATCATTCTCGGCTTCTTCGTGTTGAAGTATCTGACGGACACACCGGCGAAAGCGCAATGGCTTCAACCGGAAGAACGCGAATGGCTGATCGCGAAGATGAAGATGGAAGCGGAGGCGAAGCAGTCCCATGCGGGCCACACCGCCGGCGCGCTGAGCGCCCTGCGCGACCCGCGTGTGCTAGCGCTCGCACTCATCTACTTCGGCACCTCGGCGGGACTGTATACGCTCGGCTTGTGGGCGCCATTGATCATTCGCCAGTATGGCTTCGGGTCGTTCGAAACCGGTCTGCTAGCCGGCGTGCCGAGTGTCCTCGCGGTGGTGGCCATGATCCTGTGGGCGAAACACTCGGATCGTACCGAAGAGCGCACGTGGCACGTCGTCATTCCGTGCGTCGTCGCATGCCTCGGCTTCGTCTTCGCCGGTGGTGCGACGACGGCGCTGATGATCATTCTGGCGCTCGTGATCGTGAACATCGGCATCAGTGCGGCCAAGGCGCCGTTGTGGGCGATGCCCAGCATGTTCCTGTCAGGCGCCGGCGCGGCCGCGGGAATCGCGATGATCAACTCGGTCGGCAATCTGGGCGGCTTTGTGGGTCCGTTCGTGATCGGCTGGCTCAAGAACGTGACGGGGGGATACTCAGCGGGCCTGTACGTAGTGGGCGCCACGCTGGCCGTGTCCGCCGTCGTCACGCTGATGCTGAGCCGGCAATCGAAACAGACGGCGGTCGCGGTCGAAGAGCGGCACGGGCACTGAGGTCATCCATCAAACCGACGCCTCGCCAACCGCCTGCTGCAGTAATTCCGCCGCAATATCAGCGACCCGGGCCACATGAGCGGTGGCCGCATCGCGCGCTCGCTGCGCGTCGCGGGCGCGGATCGCATCGAGAATGCGGTTCATCCTCCACGGCCTGGCGGCCGCGGTCGTCGGAGGCGATTGTCATCGCGCGCAAACGGTTGATTCGCGCATTGAGCTTCAGGCATGTTTTCGGCAATGGAGGGACAAGCGCGTTCGCTTGTGCGGCGCAACATGCCTACGCGGGATTTGTCAGGGGAGAACGCTTTGCCGGCGGAATCTGCAAAGCAAAAGGCCCGCCGATTGGCGGGCCTTGGTGTGAACGGCGTGGAATGTGGCTCAGGCGTCGCCCGTGGGCTCGCCTGGCTGCGCGAGCGTGCTCAGCGCCAGTTCGGCGGTCCGCTTGATGTGCGCGGCCGACGCGGCCGACGCCGCGTCGCCGTCACGCCGCTCGATCGCGTCGAGCAGCTTGTTCATCTCGCGATTGGACTCGCCGCCGCGCCCCGGCGTGGCAATGGTCAGCGCGCGCAAGCGGTTGATGCGCGCGTTCAGCGTTTTGACGACAGCGAGCGATACGCGCTTTTGCGCGCCCTCGAACATCGCTTCGTAGAAACGCTCCGTGTAGTCGAGCACGCGCGGCAGGTCCTGCTTCGCGAACGCGTCTTCGATCACCGCGCGAATCTCTCGCAACTGCCGAACGAGTTCGGGCGTCGATTGCTCGGCGCACGCGCGCGCGGCATTGGCTTCGAGCAACCCGCGCAGCTCGTAGATTTCGCCCACCTGTTCAGGGTCGAGCCGCGCAACGATCGGCCCTTGCCGCGCGACGATCTCGACCAGCCCTTCCGTCTCCAGATGTCGCAGCACTTCGCGCACGACGGTGCGGCTCACCCCGAGTTCGTCGCACAGCGTGCGTTCGACGAGCCGCGCGCCTGGCCGGAAATACCCTTGCACTATCGCGCCGCGTAGCTTGTCCAGCGTGAGTTCGCGCAGTGTCTTGGCATTGCGGTCGATTCTGAGGTCTGACATGGGCGGCAAAAGAGAAATGGACGATGGCTGTGCCGCGTACTCGATACGCCGAGGCACGCGGACTGGAATGCCATATTATCGTTCATCTCGTCTTCATGCCTGTCGGGCAGGCTTTGCCGCCGCGGATTGCAAAACCTCCGAGCGCGGCGGATGGTTGACCTTTAGAAACCCAGGCTGTACACATCACAAAATGGACGCCACGGTTTCGGAGAGGTATCGATGAGCCGCCCTTTTTTCACGATTGGTCATTCCAACCGTCCACTGCCCGAATTCGTGGGTCTGCTGAGAGAGGCGGAGATCGCGACGCTGATCGATGTGCGCAGCATTCCGCGCTCGCGAACCAATCCACAGTTCAATCGAGATACGCTACCGGATGCACTCGCGCCGGAGCACATCGATTACGTGCATCTTGCCGAACTGGGTGGACGCCGCAGCAGGCGCAAAGACGAAGCGCCGTCGCTCAATGCGTACTGGACCCATCCAGCGTTCCGCAATTATGCGGACTATGCGATGAGCGACGTTTTCCGCGCGGGTCTGACGCAGCTTCTCGCGCTCGGCCATCGGCACCGCTGCGCGATCATGTGCGCGGAGGCGGTCTGGTGGCGCTGCCACAGGCGTATCATTACGGACTACCTGCTGCTGCACGACGAAACCGTGCTGCACATCATGGACGCGCGTCACACAACCATTGCGACGATGACACCGGGCGCGCAACCTCAACCCGACGGCACGTTGATCTATCCGGCTCAAACCACGACCTGAGCCGGCACACGACTCGGCTGCCCGTCAGCTGTACTGCCCGACTGCATGACTGTCTCTACGAAACCCACATCGCTCGATATCCTGCTGCGCGAGATTCGCGCCTGCACACTCTGCTCGTCCGTGCTGCCGCACGCCCCGCGGCCGGTGCTGGCGGCATCCGAGCAGGCGCGCATTCTGATCATCGGCCAGGCGCCGGGCGCGCGGGTGCATGCGTCCGGCGTTCCATGGAGCGACGCGAGCGGTGCGCGGTTGCGCACGTGGCTCGGCGTCGACGACACCACGTTCTACGACGGTTCGAAATTCGCCGTCGTGCCCATCGGCTTCTGTTTTCCGGGCCGGGGCCCGAGCGGAGATTTGCCGCCACGGCCCGAGTGTGCCGAGCGCTGGCACAAGGAGTTGCTCGGGCACATGTCGTCGGTCCAGCTCACGCTGCTGGTCGGGCAATACGCGCAGCGATTCGGACTGGGCAAGGCGTTTGGGCCGACCTTGACGGACACGCTCGTCCGGTGGCGCGAATTCGGCCCACAGGTCATGCCGCTGCCGCACCCGTCGCCGCGCAACATTGCCTGGTTCAAACGCAATCCGTGGTTCGACGCGAGCGTTTTGCCGACGTTGCGCGAGCGTGTCGCGGCGGCATTGGCGACTCCTCGCGCGGCCTGACATCCGAGGGCCGTCGGATGGTGTTGGTTACCCCTTTCATGCCGGCTCCATGCCGTGACGAAGCTTGGCGAAGCGTGCCTCAGAGGATGCCAGAAACGAGAGCACTGTCTTAGCGGCATCTCTCTGTCTGGATGCGGTGCATATGGCAGCCGCAAAGACCGTGACGATCTGGACTTCGTGAGGCAACGAGCCGATGACATCGATTCCCGGCAGGTGCATTAACTCGCTCAACTGCTGAAAACCCAGCTCGACTTCCCCGCGTGCGACGAGCGTACCCACCGGCACGCCGGGCGGTGCCTGCACGACGCGCGGCGCGATCGTTTCCGCAATGCCCCAGCGCTCGAACAAACGGCTCAGGTGCGAACCGCTCGGGCCCGTTGAATAGCCGATACTGCGCGCCGCCAGAATCGTTTCTCGCAGCGCGGCTTCAGTGCCGACATCGGGCCGCGGTGCGCCGGCTGCCACTGCGATTGCGACGCCCGAACGAGCTAGATCGACCCGACTGGCCGGCTCGATCCGGCCGGCTGCTGCAAGCCGCTCGATCGCGTCGGCCGCGAGCACGACGATATCGAACGACTCGCCTTGCTGGACGCGCTGGGCCGCGGCCACGCCGCCGACCGACTCGACGGCCACCCGCCGCCCCGATACCCGTTCACATTCTTCGACCAACTCGGCGAGCACCTGGCGTGTGGCCATCGACGAGATGCAGGTGAGCTGCTCACTCATGGTTTCTCTGCCTCTCAATCGATGTAACGCAGCCCAGCCTGTTTTAGCGGCTCGCGCATGCTGTACATATCGAGGCCGAGCACACCCGAAGCCAGCTTCGCACGCTTCTCGCCTTCGTTGGCTTCGCGCGCCGCCGCCTTGTCGAGCATCTTCCGCGCCGACGCAGCGGGGACCACCACCACGCCGTCTTCATCCGCGACGACGACATCGCCCGGATTCACCAGCGCCCCGGCGCATACCACCGGAATGTTCACCGAACCGAGCGTCGCCTTGACCGTCCCTTTGGCCGAGATCGCCTTGCTCCACACCGGGAATTTCATCTCCGTCAGCACGCTCACGTCGCGTACACCGGCGTCGATGATCAAACCCTGCGCGCCGCGCGCCTTGAAGCTCGTCGCCAGCAGGTCGCCGAAATAACCGTCCGTGCAGTCCGCCGTGACACCGGCGATGACGATATCGCCCGGCTGGATCTGTTCCGCCGCGACGTGCAGCATCCAGTTGTCGCCCGGTTGCAGCAGCACCGTGACGGCCGTGCCGTGGGCGCGCGCGCCGGCATGGATCGGGCGCATATATGGCTTCAGCAGACCGACACGACCCATTGCCTCGTGCACGGTGGCGGTTCCGAGCGCCCCGAGCTTCGCGGCGACGTCGCCATCTGCCCGCTGGATGTTGCGATACACCACACCTAGTTCATACATGATCAATGTCCCTTCGTCTTCAATGCCGCATCGAGGCGCGGATAGACGCGGCGTGCATTACCTTCGTAGATCCTGTAGCGCTCGTCCGCATCGATATGCGCGGCCTCGATGTAGCGTTTCGTGTCGTCGAAATAGTTACCCGTCTCCGGATCGATGCCGCGCACGGCGCCGATCATCTCGCTCGCAAACAGGATGTTGTCCACCGGTATCACGCGCGTGAGCAGGTCTATGCCCGGCTGGTGATACACACAGGTGTCGAAGAACACGTTGTTGAGCAGTTGGTCTTTCAGCAAGGGCTTCTTCAGTTCCTGCGCGAGTCCGCGAAAGCGTCCCCAGTGATAGGGCACCGCGCCGCCGCCGTGCGGAATCACGAACCGCAGCGTGGGGAAATCGCGGAACAGGTCAGACGTGAGGCACTGCATGAACGCGGTCGTGTCGGCGTTCAGGTAATGCGCACCGGTCGTGTGGAAGCACGCATTGCAGCTCGTGCTCACGTGGACCATCGCGGGAATGTCGTATTCGACCATCTTCTCGTAGATCGGGTACCAGTAGCGATCGGACAGCGGCGGGCTGGTCCAGTGACCGCCCGATGGATCCGGGTTGAGATTGATCGCCACGTTGCCGAACTGCTCGACGCATTTGACGAGTTCGGGAATGCAGGTGGCGACATCCACGCCGGGGCTTTGCGGAAGCATCGCGGCCGGGATGAAATGATCGGGGAACAGCTGGCTCACACGGAAGCACAACTCGTTGCAGATCGCTGCCCACGTACTGGAAACCTGAAAATCGCCGATGTGATGCGCCATGAAACTCGCGCGCGGACTGAAGATGGTGAGGTCGAGCCCGCGCTCGCGCATCAACCGCAACTGGTTGCTCTCGATCGATTCGCGCAACTCATCGTCGCTGATCTGCAACTCGGAGACCCTGGGCATTTCCGAAGGATTGTTGATGCCCGCGATCTGGCGGTTGCGCCACTGCTCCAGCGCCTTGGGCGCCGTCGTATAGTGGCCATGAATATCGATGATCATCGTAGCTCCGAACAACTAAGTAAATTACCAGCGCAATGGCTCAGTTCAACTGCCATGCGCCGCTGACTTCGCTAACGAGCCTTATTCGGCCGCGCAGTCGCCTCGCTTCAAAACGTATGCTGCATGCCGACACCGTATGTACTTCCGGACGGATTGGCGGTCAGCTTGTCGTAGGAATACACCGCATACACATACGTGCGCTTGGACAAAATATGGTCATAGGCAATGGAGCCCGTATTGCGCACGTTGCTATGGTTCGACGGCGCGCTGTGTTTCGTGCGCGCCCATTCGGCAAGGATCAGGTTCGACGGAGTCAACGGTACGGAAACCCCCAGCTCATACGTATGTGAGCCGGTCTCGACGTCGTTGTTGCTTGTCATCTGCGCGGCCCCGTAGAGCTTGACGAGCTTTGCATCGTACGCAGCGCCTGCGAGATAGAGATATTGACCGCTCGACGGCGCGACCGCCGCCGTTCGTACGCGCTGCGCCGAGAACACCGCCGTGAGCGGCCCGTTCGCATAGGTCAGATGCAAACCGATGTTGTCCTTCCCCTGTTGACCCGTGGTGCTGCTCACGCCGTAGATCACGGTGCCCGTGAGACCGCCGTAGTTGGGCGAAACGTACTCGACGGCGTTTTGCCAGACCGTGTCGCCGATCTGCGTATTGTTGTAGCTCGCGGTGTACGACTGCACGATCAACGGCGAAAACACCACGGACGAACCGAACGGGTTGACGAGTTGCTGGTTGTAATACGTCGGATTGGTCTGCTCCCCCACTTTGAACGAGCCATAGGCGCCAGTCAGGCCGACATAGGCATTGCGCGAAAACAAACCATCCGTGGTGTTGCGTCCCATCTGCCCGGTGTTCGGTCTGAAAAAACTCTCGAGAACGAAGATCACCGCATTGCCGCCACCGAGGTCTTCGCGACCGCGCATGCCCCAGAACGATGTCGTCATCCCTCCGCCGCCTAGCTGCACCGTGCTCGCACGCGTCGTGCTCAGTTTTGAACTGTCGATATACATGCCGATGAGTCCATATAGCTGAACGGAAGACGATGGAGTCGCCGCTGCACCCGCTGTCGCCGATGAATCGTCTGCGTGCGCGACACCGACACCGCCTGCCGCGAACAATGCCGTTGCCACGCACGCAGCGTTGAAATCCGCTCGCCCGAGCAATCCTTTTTTATTCACTGACATCTTGCTTTCGCCTCCAAACCAGTTTGTTTTTTTCGCGCGAACGCCTCCCGCTGCGTGCGCGAGTAGCGCACGCAGACAGCGAAACACACGAGGGATTTTGTTTGCGGCTAACCGGTCATTCGGTGTAGCGGCGCGACATTTCGGCGCTCAGTTTCGAGCGGTCGAGCTCGTGCTCCCATGCCGAAACCACCAGCGTGGCGACACCGTTGCCGATGGTGTTGGCGATTGCGAGCCCCGTTCCCATGAAGCGGTGAATGCCGAGGATCAGAACCATCCCCGACACCGGGATGATCGGGAAGACCAGCAGCGTCGAGGTCAGCATCACGAAGGCCGCGCCGGCCACGCCGCTCGCGCCTTTCGACGTGAGCATCGCCACGCCCACGAGCGTGAGTTCCTGCGTCAGGCTGAGCTCGATGTTGAATGCCTGCGCGATGAACAACACGGCCATCGTCAGATAGATGTTGGTGCCGTCGAGATTGAACGAATAGCCGGCCGGAATCACGAGACCCACCACCGACTTCGAACAGCCGAGCCGTTCGAGTTTTTCGAGCATCTGCGGCAACGCGGCCTCGGACGAACTCGTGCCGAGCACGATCAGGATTTCCTCGCGGATATAGCTCAGAAAACGCAAGATGCTGAAACCGAGCAAGCGCGAAATCACGCCGAGCACCACCAGCACGAAGAAGGCGAGTGTCACGTAGAACGCGCCGATCAGCTTGAGCAAAGGCACGACCGCGCCAATGCCATAGGTGCCGATCGTGAACGCGATCGATCCGAACGCGCCGATCGCCGCGACCTTCATGATGATATGAACGATGCCGAAGAACGTCTGCGCAAACCGGTCGATCATGCGAACCAGCGGCCGGCCGTATTCGCCCGTAGCCGCGAGCGCGGCGCCGAACAGCACGGAGACAAGCAGAATCTGCAGCACATTGCCGCTCGAGAATGCGCTGAACACGGTGTCGGGAATGATATGCATCAGAAAGTCGACCGTATTCTGTTCGTGCGCGGCAGTCGTGTATCCGGCGAGCGCCTTGGTATCGATCGTCGCGGGATTCAGATTGAAGCCGCTGCCGGGACGAAACAGATGTCCGGCCACGAGGCCGATCACGAGCGACAGCGTCGATACGACTTCGAAGTACAGCAGCGCCTTGCCGCCCACGCGCCCGACTTTCTTGATATCGCCCATGCCCGCAATGCCGGTGACGACCGTGCAGAAGATGATCGGGCCGATCACCATCTTGACCAGCTTGATGAATGCGTCGCCGAGCGGCTTCATCTGCACGGCGAGCGACGGTGCGAAATGACCCAGCAGCACGCCGAGAAAGATTGCGAGTAGCACGTGAAAATACAGCGCGCGATAGAAAGGCTTCTTCGCGCTGCGCGCGGGCGATGTCATGACGGCGCTATCGTTCATGACGCCGCTCGCAGATGAGCCGCAAGGGCCGGGTGGCAATGCATATCGATCATGGTTGTCTCCTGATTGGAATGGTGGGCGGAAAGCCGGTCATTGCCGGACTTCCGCCTGGCTGCCATTCTGGATGTGGCAGTTCAAACGTGAGGGCAGCGGGTCAAGCGAACCGATCGCTCAGAATCCGTAAAGCCGTGCCGGGTTCGTGACGAGCAATTGTTCGCGCAGCGCCGCGTCCGGACAGAAGCGGAACAGCAGATCGACCAGTTCGCCGTCGTTCGGCATGTCCTTGCTGATGTTCGGATGCGGCCAGTCGGTACCCCACAGCACGCGGTCGGGGGCCGCTTCGATCAGCGCGTGCGCGAACGGAATCGCATCGTCGAACGGACGGCGGCCCGCGGACACGCGCTCGGCGCCGCACACTTTGACCCATGCGAGCGGATTGCGCATCAGTTCCAGAAGCTGGCGGAACGGTTGCTGATCGACGCCGGCTTCGGCGCGTACGCGGCCCATGTGATCGATCACGAACGGCACCTTGATGCGCGCGATCCGCTCGACGTATTGCAGGATGTCCTGCGCATCCAGATGCAGCACGACGTGCCAGCCAAGGCCCTCGATACGCTCGAGCACCCGGTCGAATACGTCGAGATCGGGCGCGCCGCCCAGATGCGCGACGAAGTTGAAGCGCACGCCGCGCACGCCGCGCGCGTCGAGATCGGCCAATTGTTGGTCAGTCACGTCGCCGTCGACGATCGCGACGCCGCGATAGCGTCCATTGCCGCGCGCAATGGCGTCCAGCATCGCCGTATTGTCGGTGCCGTGGCAGCTCGCCTGCACGATCACGCCGCGGCTCGCGCCGAGAAAATCATGCAGCGCGACGAGGCGCTCGAACGGGGCGTCGGGCGGCGTATAGCTGCGGTCCGGCGCATAGGGAAATCGATCGGCGGGGCCGAACACGTGGCAGTGCGCGTCGCACGCGCCGGCCGGAAGGTGCTGAGCGGGTCGAACGGGATGGGGATCGGGAGGCAAGCAGGATTTCATGGAGCGTCGTCTCGATGTCATGCCGCGTGGCGCGGCTTTGTACGGGTTGGATGCATTGTGGCGGCGATGATGGATGGGTACAATCGCCATATTGAACTAGCTGATATGTGAATTTCACATGACTGGCCGACAATGGACCTGAAGCAGCTCGAGGCATTCGTTCACGTCGCTGAACTCGGCAGCTTTACACGTGCCGCGATTACGCTGGACACGAACCAGCCCGCCTTGAGCCGGCTCGTGCGGCATCTGGAAGTGGAATTGCGCCATACGCTGCTCGAGCGCACCGGTCGCGGCGTGACCTTGACGCCGGCCGGCCAGCGCATGCTCGCGCATGCGAAAGGTATCCTGCAGCAGGTGCAGCGCGCCTCACAGGATCTGGACGAGTTGCACGGCGCAGTCGGCGGTCATTTCGGCATCGGCATTACCCCCAGCTTCGCCAGGGTCGCCACGCCTGAACTCGTGCGTGACTTTCGTTCGTCGTTTCCCGGCGCGACGATCTCGGTGGCTCAAGGCTTGTCCACCTATCTGATCGAATGGCTGATGATGGGCCGCATCGACGTCGCGGTCCTGTACGACACCTTCGATACGCCGTTGATCGACAAGCGAACCATCTTTACTGAAGAGCTGTTTCTGATCGGCCCGGACACCGGCGATGCACTCACGGAGGCAGCGCGCGAGCCCACGACAACGATTACGCTGCGCGAAATCGTGCGCTATCCGCTGGTCATCCCCGGCCGCATGCACGCGATCAGACGGATGGTCGAGGCGGCCGCCGCGGAACAGGGCGTCAGATTGCGGATCGAACTGGAAGTGGATGCGGTGACTTCGATTCTCGATCTGGTCAGCGAGGGCATCGGGTATGCGGTGCTGTCGCTCAATGCGACCACGAGCGATGTTCTCAAGCGGCGCTTCCAGGTGATCCGCATTACCGAGCCGACGCTTTTCAGTCGGCTTGCGATCGCGACCAGCAGCAAGCACACGCTGTCACAACTTGCCGTCCAGTCGATCGCCATGCTCGAATCGAAAATTTTGCCTCTCTACGGGAATGCGGCCTGACTGGGCGTTTGTGTCTGCATCGCCATCAATTTGTTTGTGCACGCCTAGAACGTTCCCAGCCGCTCGCGCAGATACTGACCGGTCCGCAGCGCCTGCGCGGCGATAGTTAGCGCCGGATTGAGCGCCGCCGACGACGGAAAGAACGAAGCGTCGACGACCAACAGATTCGGGTGATCGAATGCGCGACACCAGGGATCGAGCGGCGCGAGGGCGGGATCGTCGCCGAAGCGCACGGTTCCGCACTGATGCGACGGCGTATCGATCCCGAACGGCCGGCTCAGCACCGCGCGCATACCGATCCGCCGCAGCAACCGCTTGCTGCGCTCGACAAAGCGCGCGTGCGGGGCCATGTTGGTGCGTTTCCAGTGCAACTCGACGCGCCCGTCGGCCAGTGGCCGCACGAAGCTGTCGGGATGCGGCAGATCCTCCGACATCGCGAGCCAGTCGACGCTGTGACGCGCGAGCCACGCGGCGCCCCAGCGCGGCAGCGACGGCCGCGCGGCGCGGATCATCGGTTCGCTGACGTTGCCGAGCATCTGCAGATTGCCGAGCGGCGCACGATCGTCGTCGCAACCGAAGTAGAAGTCGTTGAGCGAGAGCGTCTTCGTGAAGCGCGTGTCGTTGACGGTCCACGGCAAGAGGCCCATCAATGCGGTTGTGTTGTGGTTCATGTAATTGCGCCCCACCATGCCCGACGAATTCGCAAGGCCGTTCGGATGCCACGCGTTCGCCGAGCGCAGCAGCAGCAAAGCCGAATTGATCGCGCCAGCGCTGAGTATGAAGAGCGGTGCGCGCACGACGCGCGGCTCGCCGCCGGCGTCGAGCTCGATGCCGACGATCCGCTTGCCCGCGCCGTCCGTGACGAGACGCGTCGCACGTGCGCCGGTCAGCAGTGTGACGTTCGGATCGCGTAACGCCGGATCGATCAGGCAACGCTCCGCATCGCCCTTCGCATCGACACGGCACGGAAACGCGTCACAGGTGCCGCAGCGCACGCACGCGCCGCCTGGCCGCAGGTCGATCGCCGAGGGCATGTGGAACGGCCGCAGCCCGGCCTGCGTCAGCCGCTCGGCGAACTGGCCGATCAGTGGCTCGTGCGGGACCGGCGGAAACGGATACGCGGACGAGCGCGCCGGCTCGGTCGGATCGTCGCCGTGGCGGCCGTGCACACCGAAGAGGCGCTCGGCCTCGGCGTAATACGGCTCAAGATCGGCATAGCGGATCGGCCAGGCGGGCGAGATACCGTCCTCGTGCTCGGCCGCCTCGAAATCGCGTTCGCGGAAGCGGAACATCGCCGTGCCGTAGAACTTCGTGTGCCCGCCGACGAAGTAGTACTGGCCCGGGCTGAACGGCCGGCCCATCCCGTCGACCCACGTTTCGCGCGCACGATAACGGCGTTCGACGAACACGGCCTCCGGATCCGTATTCTGCGGCTCGCGCGCCAGCCGTTCGCCGCGCTCGACGATCAGCACGCGCGCGCCCGTGCCCGCGAGGCTCAGCGCGACCGCCCCGCCGCCGACACCCGAGCCGACGATCACCACGTCGTAGTCCCTCATCGCGCGTTGCCCTCACACCCGGTGTTCGAATCCGCTCCGGTCATCGACGCCCCCTTCAGAGCCCGGCCTGCACACGCGTGCGCTCACCGCTTCGCACCGCTTGCCGCACCGCGAGCGCGGCGGCGAGCGAGCGCACACCATCCTCGCCGGTCGCAGCCGGCTGCTCCACGCCGCGGCTCATCACCGCCGCATTGAACCGCGCGAGCGAGCGTTCGTAGAGATTGTGATGAACGACGGGCACGGTGCGCTCACCGGTCGCGTCGCGCACGATCACTTCGCCGACCGGGCGTTGCGTCATCACGTCGCGGCCGATCAGTGAGCCGGCGGTGCCGTGGATCTCGATGCCGGTGCCCGCGTATGCGACCGTGAACGCGTCGTGCAGTTGAACGAGCACGTCGTTGTCGAAGCGCAGCACGGCCATCACGCCGTCGTCGACGCCTTCGGACGCAAGCGATGGCGGCGGCGTCATCGCGACCGCCTCGACCGGCTCCGCGTCGAGGATGAACCGCAGCGTATCGACGTCGTGCACGGTGATGTCGAGAATCACGCCCGCGCCCGCGGACGGCTGCGCGATCCGCCAGCCCTGCAGATGCTCGGGCAGATGCACCGCATGGAACACGCGCGCGTAGAGCGGCCGGCCGATCGCGCCGTCGCGCACGAGTTGCCGAAGCGCGAGATGCGTCGCGGCGTTGCGCAGATGATGGTTCGTGCCGAGCACGACGCCAGCGCGCCGGCAGGCGTCGACGATTGCGTGCGCGTCGTCGAGCGTCATCGCGAGCGGCTTCTCGCAGAGCACGTGCTTGCCCGCGTTGGCCGCCGCGATTGCCTGCGTCGCATGAAGCTCGTTGGTCGTGCTGATATACACGGCGTCGATGCCGGGATCGGCGAGCAGCGCGTCGAGCGACGTGCAGCTCTTCGCGATCCCGTGCGTCGCCGCGTAGGCTTCGCCGCGTGCACGATCGCCGCTCAGCACCGCCGCCACCGCGTTACCCGGCTGCGCGCGGATCGCGTCGATCATCCATTCGTGCGCGATCGTGCTCGCGCCGATCAGTCCCCACCGCAGTTCGTGTCCCATCGTGACTCCCGGTCCGTGCGGCCCACCGTGGGCCCGCATCGCATGCTGGACAGAGATTAGCGACGTAACGCGCGCAGCGGTATTGCAGAGACCGCTAGTTTTGGCACAATTGCCGCATCGCGACCGCGTCAGGCCGCACGATTGGCATCATCGCCACGTTCCGAGGGCTTCGGTCATGCGTCCCTTATTCGAACAGGTCAACATTCCGCTCGATCAGTCATGGACGCTATTCGACCGCCGGTTGCCCGCGTTTCCGTTCAACTGGCACTACCACCCCGAGTTCGAACTGACGCTGACGCTCAATAGCGTCGGCGAGCGCTTCGTCGGCGATCACATCGAGCATTACGGCGACGGCGATCTCGTGCTCGTCGGCCCGAACCTGCCGCACGCGTGGCAGTCGCGCGAGCGCCTGCGCGACGACGCGCCGCATCGCGCGCTCGTCGCGTGGTTCACGCAGGCATGGGTCGACACGCTGCACACCCACTATGTCGAGTTCGCGCCGCTGCGCGCGTTGCTCGCCGAATCCGTGCGCGGGCTCGCGTTTTCAGCCGACGTCCGCGCGCAGGCCGCGCAGCGCCTTCTCGCGCTCTGCGACGCGCCGCCGGCCGCGCGCTGGCTCGGACTCGTCGAGGTGCTGCTGCAGCTCGCCTCGGATACGCAGCGCCGCTCGCTCGCGCTGCAGGGTTTCCTGCCCGTCGACAATCCGCGCGACCGCGCGCGGCTCGAGCGCGTGATGTCGTTTCTGAACGCACACTATGCGGAGCCGATCCGGCTCGCGACGCTCGCCGAACTCGCGGCGATGAGCGAAAGCCAGCTGCAACGCTTCTTCAAGCGCTGCACGCGGATGACGATCAGCGACTACCTGAACCAGTTGCGAATCGGGCGCGCATGCGCGCTGCTGATGCAGCCCGATCGGCCGATCGGACAGATCGCGGCCGAACTCGGCTACGGACAGGCCAGCTACTTCACGCGGCAGTTCCGCGCGACGAAGGGCATGACGCCGATGGCGTTCCGGCGCAAGTACGAAACGCGGGAGTGATGCGCAAGCAGACAACCGTCGCTGATGCGGACGGGAATGCCGCGACATAGGAACGCCGCGAGTCCGGTCGAATTTCCGTCAGCCGCCACTATCGAGTTCGCCTCCGGTTCACGCGCCTAAACCCGCTCCCCATAGACTTCTGAAATCAACTGCGTCACGTGCGTCACCTGCGTCCAGCACCATTGCACGCCGGGGTTATAGCGGCCGTTCATTTCGCCGTTTGGCCCTCCCGCTATGCCCGAGAGGCATGCCCCTCTGCATACAAGGTCTTTGCCGCACCTTCCACGGAAACTTATAGTCGTTGCACCACCATGGATCAAAAGTGGCGCTACGAAGAAGTTCGTCGGTTTGGAGCAGGGCAGGCTCCGCTTCTAAAAACGGTCCGGGCAAACACAAGGGTCAATCATCAACTGGATTAGCGACGCGGTGAATCGCGCACAAAACCTTAGGAAAAAACATGTCTAAGTTAGCTCAAAAAGTGGCACTCGTTACCGGTGGTTCACGCGGCATCGGTGCGGCAATCGCGAAACGTCTGGCGGCGGATGGAGCGAGCGTGGCCTTTACCTACGCGAAGGACGCCAGCGCGGCCTCGGCCGTGGTCAAAGAGATTGAACTCAAAGGCGGAAAGGCGATTGCGATCCAGGCGGACGCTACTGACGTCGAAGCTGTCGAGGCTGCTGTCGAGAAAGCTTTTGCGACATTCGGCCGGCTGGATGTGCTGGTGAACAATGCCGGCACGGCCATTCCGAAACCGTTCGAAGACACGACGCTGGAGGAGATGGATAGAGTGATCGACATCAACGTGCGCGGCGTATTCGCTACGACCAAGGCTGCGCTCAAGCACCTGAGTGATGGAGGCCGGATCATCATGATCGGTTCGGCGGTCGGCGAGCGTGCCATTGCGCCCGGACTGGTGCCCTACGCAGCCACGAAAGCAGCGGTCAGGATGTTCACACAGGCGCTTTCCAGAGAGGTGGGAGGCCGGGGCATCACGGTCAACAACGTCCAGCCGGGGCCGATCGATACAGACCTGAATCCCGCCTCAGGCGATTGGGCGGTGCCGCAGAAGGCCGCCACAGCACTCGGCCGCTACGGACGCGCCGAGGAGATCGCCGCAATGGTAGCGTTCGTCGCCGGCCCGGAGGCCTCATACATTACCGGGGCGAATCTTACGGTGGATGGCGGTATGAACGCGTGAGCCTGGGCACATATTCAGCCTGCGGATTTGAAGAAGGGCGACGTCCGTACGGACACTACGGGGAGTCCATCAGCTAGCGGAGCCGGCGCTCCATTGAAGACCCGCCATACATCCATCGTCCTTCAACGACGCGCAGAGAGTCGTAGAATATTGTTATGGGTCGTTTTCCGGCGCCCTCCTCGACGCCGGACCGAAAAGGCTGACCTCGCCCGACGTGATCGACGATGCGAACCGGTGCTTGGCCGTCAGGAACTGGCGAGCCGCGTCTACGAGATCGAGCCGGTCGACCTTTAGTTCAAGGAGACGACATGAACGCAGTGTGCCCGCTGCACGGGCCAACGAAAATCATCCGCACGAATGCGTACGGGTTTCCGGTCTACGCGTGCTGCTGCGACGACGTGACCTACGTAACGCCGCCGGACGCGTGTACGAGAGCGCCGACGCAACGCGGGCGTGACCCGCAACCCGAACAACCGAAGACGAGGAAAGAATGATCTGCCGGGCACCTGCCGCCGAGGTGGCGGCAGGCCAGACTTCAGCCAATAAGATCGGCACCTGTCGTTAGGACGATCTTCCCAAAGTGTGTGCCGGAATCAATCAGCTCGTGAGCGCCGCGAGCGTCGGCAAGCGCAAAGGTCTTGTAGACAACCGGCTTGATCTTGCCGCTCTCGATGTGCGGCCAAACCTGCCGCTCCAATTCGTTGATGATCGTCGCCTTGTCCGCGGATGTGCGCGACCGCAATGTCGAACCCATATGCGTGAGACGTTTCGTCATCATCGGCACGACGTTGAGATCCTTCGCCGGCCCCTTGATCACGCCCACCTGGAGGATCCGTCCGTCCATGGCCGCGGCGTCATAATTTCTGGCCACGTAGTCGCCGGCAATGATGTCGAGGATCACGTCAACGCCTTTTCCATCGGTAAATCGCTTTGTTTCGGCGACGAAATCGTCGTCGCGGTAATTTATCGCGAGATCCGCGCCTAGCGCCAGGCTGGCCTCCCGATGCGCCTGCGAGCCAACTGTCGTGATGATTTTCGCAGCGCCGAATACCTTCGCCAGCATGGTCGCCGTGGTACCGATGCCTGACGCGCCGCCGTGGATCAACACCGATTCGCCGGCAACCAGCTTGCCGCGCTGGAACAGGTTCAGCCATACCGTCATCAACGTTTCGGGCATCGCCCCCGCTTCCACCAACGTCAGGCCTTTGGGGATAGGCATTGTGTTGCAGGCGTGCGCGACGGCATATTCCGCGTAGCCGCCGCCGGGAATCAATGCACACACCAGTTCGCCGACCCGGAATTGGGACACGTCGGCGCCGACGGCAACCACCTGACCTGCCACTTCCAGCCCCGGGATATCAGAAGCGCCGGGGGGCGGATCATACAGCCCTTTGCGCTGGAAAACGTCTGGGCCGTTCACGGCAGCCGCGTGGATGCGGATCAGAACCTGATCGGCGGCCGGCATCGGCACCGGGCGTGTGGTCGGCACCAGGACCTCAGGACCGCCGGGCTGTTTGATCTCAATGGCCGTCATGGACGACGGCACGCGATAAGTTGAAGCAGACATGGATACCACTCCTTCTATGGGTGAGGCTCGACTGATCCGGGCGGATCGTTGAACGAGGAACTCTTGCGTTCAGTATAGGGCTCGACATTGATGAATATGCGCAGCATTATTCACACTGTGAGATGCAAATTTGCATCAGGAGGGCAGCACGATGAACTGGGATGACGCGCGTGTGTTTCTCGCGGTGGAGCGCGAAAAAACGCTCCGTGGAGCGGCTAGGACCCTGAATCTCGATCAGGCGACGGTCGGCAGACGGATTGCGGCACTGGAGCATGCCCTACGCGCCACGCTCTTCCTGCGCACCTCCGAGGGTTACGCGTTGACCGCCGCAGGCGAGGCCGCGCTGAGATCAGCGGAGAAAATGGAACAGTCCGCACACGAACTCGTCAGACGAACTCAAGGCACGGATACACGGCTTGCGGGGGACGTAAGAGTCACCAGCACCGACTCGATCGCGCTCGACTTCCTGCTTCCCGCCATCGAACGCCTGCATGCTGCGCATCCCGAAGTGCGCGTGCTGCTGGACACGTCGACGCGCATGCTGAATCTGGCAAAGCGTGAAGCGGATATCGCGGTCCGGTCGGTCAAGCCGGAAAATCCCGATCTTGTCGCGCGGCGCCTGGCTCGCTGGCCCATGGCGCTCTTTGCATCGAATGCTTATCTCGAACAGCACGGCAAGCCCGCAACTGGCTCCGCATTCGCGGGCCACGATCTCGTCGTCTATCAGGGAAACTGGACCGGCAATCGCTCACCGACTCTTGCTGGCGAGCCGATACACGCGGGGCGCATCGTATCGACCTTCAATTCCAGCCTCATGTTGCGTACCGCGGTAAAGGCGGGCATCGGCATCGGTGAGCTTCCGATACATCTGGCTGAGCACGACGGCCTCGTGCAGATATGGCCGGAACCCCCACGTGGAGCGGTCTACGAAATCTGGCTCGTCACGCATCAAGACCTTCGGCATACCGCGCGCATCGCAGCAATGATCGACGGCATCGTCTCCGCGTTCGAAGAGCACACAACCCACAAAAAATAGTCACGCACGACCCGTGCAGCGGCGATTGTGTGTCGCCCGCTATCGCGCGATCTGAATGCGCCTGCCTTTTGTCCGGTATTCTTCTGCGTCTGCGAATATCCTGGATTACGCTATTTTTGCTACGCGACTTAAAGCGTGACTGACTCACGAAGTCACAATTGCGCGGACTTTCGTGCACCTCTTCTGCACGTGCCTGCCGACACCAAGCTAAAAATAACCGCTTGGTGAAGCGTTTCCCCATTTAATTACTTTGGCCAACGCCGAGGCTTTTTCGCATCTCACGCGGGAATAGCCGACCGCATCGAGGGCCCCTCTTTCATTTATCGCTCGTTTCCGCAAACGGCGGAAGCCGGGAATCACTGCGGCGATTTTCAATTTCATTTGTTTGAATTGGGCACCTCATTCCGCGAGGCAACAGGCAGCGGCGCGCTGTGATGTTACGCGCCTGACTGGGTGACAAGGAGATGACCATGAAGATCAGGCATCTAAGCATTCTGTCTGCAACCGCCGTTGCACTTCTCTTGCTCAGTGGCGCCGCGCAGGCCGACGACCACGGCGGCCACGGCGGCCCCCGCAGCCTTTGCTAGAACGCAACCCTCAGGGGACCGTATGGGTTCACCGGTCACGGAGAAATTCTTGGCTTGATAGGACCGGATAACGCGGTTCATCCGTACGCCGCTACGTCGATCCTCGATGACGTCGCTTTGGTGACGTTCGACGGCACAGGCGGTTTTACGCGCACCGAGGTCTACGGCTTCCGCTAATCGCTTTCCGGATGATGGGTTCACGCTGGCTCGCTATGGCGCTTTTCATGATGGGCGCCAAGCCCGAGCCTGGGCGCAGGTTTTTCATCTTTAAAGCGTGCGCTTTCTCGGGATGATCCTGTTGCTTTCCCGAGCGATTTCAATGGCGGGTGGGATTGCCCATACACGCGACAGGAAAATCACGCCCGGTCTGCGTGTCTTTCTCGACTACTTCCGAACCCTCAATTTGCCCTTATGTCAATCGCGCACGGCGGCACGCTAAGCCTCGCTCCTGAACACAGATCTCTGACACCTGCTCCGAGAATGGCGTGCAAAATTTTTCAGACCAGTCGCTTTTCAAACCAGTGATGGGCATACGGTTCCGCGCTGAATGCATCGACCTCGACGTATCCGGATTGCCGGTATAGCGAGATCGCCTCGCGCAGCGTTCGATTTGTCTCCAGGCGAATAATGCGCACTTTGGCCTGCCGAGCCCGTTTCTCCGCCTCGACGATCAACCGGCGGCCTACGCCCATGCCGCGAGCGGAAGGACTCACCCACATTCTTTTAAGTTCGGCCGGGGACTTCTTATGAAACTTCAGCGCGACGCAGCCGATCGGGCTTCCATGGAGTCTCGCGACGATCAACGCGCCTTTCGGCGCCGTCAGTTCACGGGCATCCGCCGACAGGCTCATGGACGGGTCGAATCCTGCGTCAAAGCGCTCATCGAGTTCGCCGAAATATTGTTCGAAGCACCACCGTGCGTCATCGCTATCGGGCTCCTCAAGCGCAAAATTCACGAGAGATGCTTGTAGCAAACGCTCGACCTCAGACATGGCCGCGACCAGTCTGCGACGTTGCTCATCGCCGAGCGGTTCGAGCGCGCGTAAAGCGACCGCGTCAGAGAGGCGTTCGAGTTCAGCCCTCTCCGTGAGGCCCTCCTGAGTCAGGCAAGCACGGCGCACCCGGCGGTCGCCTGGATGAGTGAGGACAGTGACAAGTTTTTGCCGTTCGAGAGAGGCCAACGTGCGGCTGACATAGCCTGAATCAAGATTGAGCCGCGCGCGAAGAGCACGAATGTCCGCACCTTCGACACCGATCTCCCATAGCAGGCGTGATTCACCCATCGGGCGGCCCCGTCCCAGGAAATGGTCATCGATAGCGCCAATGCTTTCGGCGACTATGCGGTTAAAGCTGCGGATCTGGAGAATGTCGGATGCGTCCATATCTCTGACTTTAGTCAGAGATATGGAATCCGTCAACATCAAGTTACCTGCAAAAGCGTCCCGCTAGCCATGCGGGTTCCAGACGGTCCGAACCCAAACAGAAATCGCATACTATTCAAATGATCACGCTCTGAGTGCCGCGCCACTGTCCGATCTCCGCCCGTTCATTCAGCGCCCGCAAAACAGGAGAACGCCGACAATTGCAACAACGGCGCATCATTCATACTCTGCACCTGCACCTGCACCTGCACCTGCACCTGCACCAGAATCAGAATCAGAAATGAACAGTCTTTCGTCAAGGAGGCGTCGATGCGAATCTTGATTCTCGGAGCAGGCGTGGTCGGTGTCACGAGCGCCTGGTATCTGGCGCGTGCCGGTCATGAGGTGGTGGTCGTCGATCGCCAACCCGCTGTTGCGCTCGAAACAAGCTTCGGCAACGCCGGCCAGATTTCACCGGGCTACGCGTCGCCGTGGGCCGGGCCGGGCGTACCCGCCAAGGCCGTCAAATGGCTGCTGCAGAAGCATCCACCTCTGTCGCTCCAACCGGACGGCACCCTGTTTCAGATGCAATGGCTGACACAGATGCTGGCTAACTGTACAAAAAAGCGCTATGCCGTCAACAAGGCGCGCATGGTGCGGCTTGCCGAATATAGTCGCGACTGCTTCATGGCGCTGCGCAACGATACCCATATCACGTACGAAGGTCGCCAGCAGGGCACGCTGCAAGTCTTTCGCACGCAAAAACAAATGGACGGTACCGCCAAGGACATCGACGTTCTGAAGGAAATGGGGGTGTCTTATGAGTTGCTGTCGCGCGACGAACTGGCTCGCGCCGAACCGGCGCTGGAGGGCTCAAAGAATAGACTCGTCGGAGGCCTGCGTTTGCCAGGCGATGAAACCGGCGACTGTCATGTGTTCACCACCAAACTGGCCGAGATGGCGCAAGCGCGCAACGTGCAGTTCCTGTTCCAGCGCGGCATCGATGGCCTGGTCGTCGAGGGCGGCACGCTAAAGGGCGTACATTCCAACGGCGAAACATTGACTGCGGACGCTTGTGTCGTGGCACTCGGCAGCTATTCCACTGCACTGCTGCGCGACCTGGTTAGCATTCCGGTCTATCCCGTCAAGGGCTATTCAATCACTGTGCCAATTACCAACGCTGCCCAGGCACCGGTCTCGACCATTCTCGACGAAACCTACAAAGTCGCGATCACCCGCTTCGAGGATCGAATTCGCGTGGGGGGCATGGCTAATCTGGTGGGCTTCGATAAGGAACTGCACGGCACCCGGCGCGAGACGCTGGAATATGTTGTCACCGACCTGTTCCCGCATGCAGGCGACGTGACGCAAGCCAGCTTCTGGACTGGCCTGCGGCCGATGACGCCAGACGGCACGCCGATTATCGGCCCGACCGCGATCAAGGGCTTATGGCTCAATACCGGCCACGGCACGCTGGGCTGGACCATGTCCTGCGGTTCGGGACAACTGCTGGCGGATTTGATGTCGGGCGCAACGCCGGCCATCAAATCCGACGATTTTGCGGTCAGTCGCTACAGCAGCTAACCGGACGCTCGCACTAAAACCACGGGCCGGAGTCGCCGGCGGATTCAACCGGTCGATGCAACACCTAGAATCTGCGTGAGCAGCGGAGGTGTTGCAAATGAAACAGCGACCGAGAATTCATTACTCCGAGACTCAGAAAGCGCTGATGTGGGACCGATGGCGCAAGGGCGACACGATTCATCAGATTGCCAAACTGTTCGATCGAGGCCATTCTTCGATTCAGCGGATACTATCGGAGACCGGCGGAATCCAGCCGCCGCAAAGGCACCGCGCGCCACAGGCATTGACGCTGGCAGAGCGCGAGGAGATTTCCCGTTCTCTGGTGTCGGGATTATCGATCCGGTCGATAGCGGCCAGGCTGGGACGCGCTCCTTCCACTATAAGTCGCGAGTTGCAACGCAACGGGGGCAGCCAAGGCTATCGGGCAAGCCAGGCGGACGCGATTGCCTGGGAGCGGGCACGTCGGCCGAAGGTCTGCAAATTGGTGCAAAACCAGACGCTGGCACGAGTTGTCGCTGCGAAGCTGAAGCTGCAGTGGTCCCCTGAGCAGATTGCTGGTTGGCTCAGACATGCGTACGCGGTCAACAAGGACTATCTGGTGTCGCACGAGACAATCTATCGGAGCCTCTATATTCAAGCTCGTGGCGCCCTGAAAAAGGAATTGCTCGAGCACTTGCGACGCTCCCGAACCATGCGCCGATCCCGTCATCACACACTGAAAACCGAGGACCGCACGAACATTCGCGACGCCGTGTCGATCAGTGAACGTCCCGCTACGGCGGAGGATCGGGCAATACCCGGGCACTGGGAAGGTGACTTGATTTATGGCAATGCTACCAGCCAGATTGCGACTCTCGTCGAACGTCAAAGTCGATTCGTGATGCTGGTGAAAGTAGCCAGCAAGAATTCTGAGGCTGTGGTTGACGCTCTGATACGACACGTCAGCAAGTTACCCAGGGAACTATATAAATCGCTGACCTGGGATAGGGGCTCGGAAATGGCCGACCACAACCGCTTTACCGTCGCTACAGACATTGAGGTCTATTTCTGCGATCCTCAACACCCTTGGCAACGCGGTTCGAACGAAAACACAAATGGGCTTCTGAGGCAATATTTTCCTAAGGGTACCGATCTCTCCGTCTACTCGCAGGCCAGACTGGATGCCGTAGCAAGGCGGCTCAACGAACGTCCCCGAAAAACACTAGACTTCGACACCCCGGCTGAACGATTTAACCAAATCGTTGCATCGACCGGTTGAATCCGCCCCCCACTTCTGCGGTTCGGCCCGGATTCACCCCAAGGGCCGCTTCCAAAGCTCAACGTCATTCCTGTGCCCGTCTCAGTTGACGGGTGTCACTCGCAATGGTTTTCCGCGTTGCGCAACAGCGGCTACTTGTACAACTCCGACTCCGCCATCAGGGCCGGCGTACCAATAACCTCATTGATGCCATCGAAATCGAGCATCCGGTCTCGCCACGGCGCGGTCGTCCCGTGGGCATGCAGGCAGCCATAATAGCCCTGTAACGTATGCGTCACCGCGCGCGCCGTGCCGCCAGGAAAGATCACGATACGAAAGCCCAGTTGCGTGAGCGTCCGTGCATTCTGTATCGGTGTCTTGCCGCCCTCGACCATATTCGCAAGCAGCGGCACGCGGCCAGCGAAGCGCTCGCACACGGTCTCCATCTGCTCGAGTGAGCGCAACGCCTCAATGAACAACGCGTCCGCGCCCGCTTCCAGATAACGCTCGGCACGCTCGAGCGCAGCGTCCAGCCCTTCGACAGCCGCCGCGTCGGTGCGCGCGAGAATCAGCGTATTGGCGCTCACCCTTGCATCCACGGCCGCCCGCAGTTTGCCGCACATTTCGCCGGCGGGAATCACCGATTTGCCATCGAGATGCCCGCAGCGCTTCGGGAATGTCTGATCTTCGAGCTGGATCATCGCAGCGCCGGCGCGCTCGAAGCCGCGCACCGTGCGCTTGACGTTGAGCGCGTTGCCGAAGCCAGTATCGGCATCGACGATCACCGGCAACGCGACACGCTCGGTGATGCGCGCGAGCGTATCTTCGACTTCGGGAAACGTCGTCAAGCCGACATCGGAACGCCCTAACCGCGTGTACGCAATCGACGCCCCAGACAGATACAACCCTTCGAAACCAGCCTGTTGCGCGACCAGCGCGCTCAACGCATCGAAGACGCCAGGCGCGAGCAAGGCGCCTTGGGCGAGAAGTGTCTTCAGTGGTTTGATTTCGGTCGCCATGATTTTTATTCCTGCAGTTCAAAAAGGCAAAAAGGCCGATTGCGCGCGACCACGCACGCGCAACGTGGCGCGCTTACGTTGCGAGGCGATCCGCGAAGGCGTCGCAGGTCGTCAATTCGCCGATCGTCCGCAGATCGGCGAGCGCCGTGTCGTGCGCGGCTTGCGTCGATGCCGCGCAGCCATCGCCCAGCACCAGCACGCGATAGTCGCGCATGTGCGCGTCGCGCGCGGTGCTCGCCACGCCGCCATTAGTGACGATGCCGCAAATCGCCACGGTGTCGATACGCGCGCGGCGCAGCACCCAGTCGAGCTGCGTGTTGAAGAAGGCCGAATAGGCGACCTTCCAGACCGACACGTCGATGAAAGGCTCAAGTGCGGACACCGTCGCATGACCGCGCGAACCGGCGACAAAATCCCCACGACGCAAGAATGGACGCAGTTGCTTCAGATGCGGCGAAATCATCGGCTCGCCGTCGGCGTCCGGCCACAATGTAAACTGGCTGGCCGCGATAAAACCGCCTCGCTGCTTCAACGTGCGCGCCACGGGCGCAATGCGCGGCGGTAACGCGCGCGCAGCATCCGAAGCCGCGCCGCCGCGATCGTAGGCACCGCCTTCGCTCAGAAAGTCGTTCTGCAGATCGACGATGATGAGCGCGGTATGACGCGCGTCCAGGGTCGTGTCGGTCGACATGTGCGGCTCCTTAGTCCGGCTTGCGTGTGATCAACAGATTGCCGAGCGCATCGACGCGCCCGCTGAATCCGGGTTCGAGCCAGATCGTCGTATCCCCCTGCTCGAGAATCGCGGGACCGTCGACCGTTGCATCCACCGGCAGATCGAGGCGTGCAAAGCGCGTTGCGTCCCACCATTTCCCCGCGTGGAAAACGGCTTGCGTACCAAGCGATGGCGGCATCGCCGTGGCTTTCGGCGCGAGCACCGCCAGATCGAACTTGGGCCGCACACCGATACGCGCATAGCGCAGGTTCAGGATGCGCACCGCGATGCCGCCCAGCGCGCGCCCATAGGCCGCGCGATAGGCCGCTTCGAAAGCCGCGCCGATGTCGGCGCGTTCCAGCGCATCGCGCGGCACTTCCACGCGCACCGTATGGCTTTGCCCGACGTAGAGCATGTCGAGTTCGATACTTTCGCGCACCGCTTCGAACGCGACACCGGCGGAGTCGAGCCGCGCCTGGCACGCGTCGGCCATGCCGGCGACGCGCGCGCGCAAGTCTTCGACATCGAGATCGGCGAGCGCGCGATTGAGCGTCTGCACCGCGTCGTGCCGCATGTCGGCGATCACGCAGCCGATGGCCGACGTCACGCCGGGGAAGCGCGGCACGATGCCCGTCGTGGTGCCGACTTCGCGCATCATCGCGCACACATGCAACGCGCCACCGCCGCCGAACGGCATGTACGCGAACTCGCGTGGATCGTGGCCACGCTCGATCGACACCAGCCGGATCGCGCCCGCCATCTTCGCATTGGCGACCGTCAGGATCGCCTCGGCCGCCGCGTGGGCATTCAGCCCGAGCGGCGCGCCGACGTGTTCGCTGATCGCCTCGTGCGCCTTGCCGACGTCCATCTGTGCCAGCAGGCCGCCGCCCAAAGGACGATCCGCCGCGATGCGTCCGAGCAGCACGTTGGCATCGGTCACCGTTGGGCGCAGATTGCCGCGTCCGTAGCACGCCGGCCCCGGCACGCTACCCGCCGATTCGGGACCGACCTGCAGCAGGCCGCCCGCATCGACCGACGCGATCGAGCCGCCGCCCGCGCCGATCGTCTCGATCTGGATCATCGGCGCGCGCACCACCATGCCGAAGTCGATCGACGTCTGCGCGGACAACGATGCTTCGCCGTTCGCCACCAGCGACACATCGAACGACGTGCCGCCCATGTCGCCCGTCACGAGGTTCGGATAGCCCGCCGCACGCCCGATTGCGGCGCACGCGATCACACCCGCAGCCGGACCCGACAGCGCCGTGCGCACCGGCACGTCGCACGCGGTCTGGCGCGACATGATGCCGCCGTTGCTCTGCACGACCAGCAGTTCGCCGCGAAAACCATGCGCCTTCAGATCGCCTTCGAGGCGCGTCAGATAGCCGCCGACCACCGGCTGCAACGCGGCGTTCAACGTGGCTGTCGAGCATCGTTCGAATTCGCGGATTTCGGGCAGCACCTCGGTTGCCGCCGTCACGTTCGCGTTCGGCCAGATCGCGCGCACCGCCTCGACGGCTTGCGCTTCGTTGAGCGGATTCGCGTAGGCATTGATAAAGAAGACGCACACCGCTTCGCAGC
The DNA here is from genome assembly GCF_004339745.1 of Paraburkholderia sp. BL9I2N2. Classification (GTDB taxonomy): domain Bacteria; phylum Pseudomonadota; class Gammaproteobacteria; order Burkholderiales; family Burkholderiaceae; genus Paraburkholderia. Next base: position 1,358,662 of record NZ_SMGP01000002.1, read on the forward strand.
CGCGTTCGAGCAGATCACGCGCCGCCGCCCGCACCTGCGCGAGATCCACCGGCGTGTGCAAGGTGCCGTCGGCCAGCACGCGTTCGTTCACTTCGAGGCGAAGATCGCGCGGCACCACAGGCTCGAAGCTGCCGCGCAAGCCCCAGGTGCGCGGGCGGTCGCGGCGGCGCATTTCGAGCACGTCGCGAAAGCCTGCCGTCGTAATGATGCCCGTGCGCGCCACCTTGCGTTCGAGCAAGGCGTTCGTGCCGACCGTGGTGCCGTGCACGATCGTCGCGATCGCGCCGGCGCCGTGTTCGCCTGCGTCGTCGCCGGGCGCGCCGATGCGTTCGATGCCGTTCATGAAGCCGCGCGCTTCCTCGCCTCGCGTGGACGGCACCTTGACGACGCGCGCCGTGCCCGCTTTTTCGTCGAGCACGAACAGATCGGTGAACGTGCCCCCCACGTCGACACCGACGACGATTGAACCGTGTGCAGCCGCCTTCATACCTGTTGCTCCTTCCGAGCTGTCGTCACATAACCCATTGCCGAATCGCGCTTGCGGGCGGCATCGTCACGCCCGGACGGCGCGCCGTAACCGCCGCCGCCTGGCGTTTCGAGGCGCACCCGTTCGCCGCGCTTCAGGCGAATGCCGAGCATCTTCGACGCCATCGGCGGCGTGTGCCATGCACCGTCCTGCTGATAGCGGAACACGTTGGGCACGGACGCCTCGCCGCCCGCGATACCTTGTGGAGCCGAGCGTCCGCGTTCACCGAAAATGAACGCTTCGGCCTCATGTTCGAGCAGTTCGATTTCGTAGATCGCGCCGAGACCGCCGCGATAGGTGCCGTCGCCGCCCGAGTCAGGACGCAACGCCCACTGCGTGAAACGCACCGGATACGCGGCTTCGAGAATCTCGAGCGGCGGAATGGTCGCCGTCGAGATCGGCGCATTGCCGTGACTCAGACCGTCGCCTTGCGAATGGCCGCCATGGCCGCCACCGAAGAAACTGAACATCACCCAGCGCTGGCCCTTGCGCGCGCCCTCGCTGCGATGCCCGGCGATCGACAGCGCGTTGATGGTGCCGTACGCCTGGGCCATCGCCAGTTCCGGCGCGGCCTGCGCCATCGCGCAGAAGATCACGTCGATCATGCGCAGGATCGTTTCGGTGTAGCCGCCGACGGGGCGCGGCCGGTCCGCCGAGATCAGCAGTCCGTCCGGCAGCACGAACGACACGGCGTCCAGTACGCCGGCATTGGCGGGCACGTCGGGAAAGAGATGCTTGAGCGCGACATAGCACGCGGCAATCGCCGTGGCGCGCGAAATGTTCACCGGCCCGGCGCAGGCGGGCGACGTGCCGGTGAAATCGAGCGTCAACGTGTCGCCCGCCACGCGCATGCGCAACGCGATCTTCAGCGGCTCGTCGCGCACGCCGTCGTTGTCGAGCATGTCGTCGAACGCGTAGTCGCCGTCCGGCAGCGCCGCCACGTGCGAGCGCATCAGCTTGACGGCGCGCTCGCGCAGCAGTGCGAGCGCTTCGAGCACGGTAGCGTCGCTGTAGTCGTCGAGCAAGCTGCCCAGGCGACGCGCGCCCAGTTCGAGCGCCGCGAGCTGGCCGTTGAGGTCGCCCCACAGGCTGTCGGGCAGGCGCGTGTTGGCCTGCAGGATGGCGAGCACGTCGGCATCGAGTTCGCCGCGCCGCACGATACGCACGGGCGGAATCTGCACGGCTTCCTGCCAGCATTCGGTGGCGGCGGGATTGTAATTGCCGGGCACCGCGCCGCCGACATCGTGCCAGTGCGCGGCCGACGCCAGGAAGCAAAACAGCTTGCCATCGCGAAACACGGGCCGCACCAGCTTGAAGTCGTTGGCGTGCGTGCCGCCTTCATACGGGTCGTTGAACAGCCAGACGTCGCCATCGACCATGCCGCCGCGCTCGCCCGCGACGCGGATCGCCGCCCGCACCGCGAACGCCATCGCGCCGACGAACACGGGCAGGCCGGACTTGCCCTGCACCAGCGTCGCGCCCGACAGCGCGTCGTAGATGCCGTGACAGGCGTCGTGCGCTTCCGCGATGATCGGATTGAACGCGCTGCGGTAGAGCGTCGCGTCCATTTCGTCGGCGATCTGTTCCAGTCGCCCTTTGAGGACCGCCAGCGTGACGGGATCTAGCATGAGGTGACTCCGTTGGATGTGGGGTAACGCTGCTTGAGCAGGTTGAGCAGACCTCCCGCCTCCACCACGTCGAGCAGAAACGCGGGCACCGGCTCGCACGTCAGTTCGACGCCATCGGCGCGGCGGATGCGGCCCGCGCGCGGGTCGATCGCGATGTGCTCGCCTTCGTCGATGGATCCGGCGTCAGCACATGTGAGCAGCAACAGGCCGACGTTGAACGCGTTGCGGAAATAGAGGCCGTTGAATGCCGGCGCGATCACGGCCCGCACGCCGAGGTGCACCAGCGCGGCCGCCGCCTGTTCGCGCGACGAGCCGATGCCGAAGTTCGGCCCGGCCACGAGCACGTCGCCCGGCTGCACGCCCGCCGCGAAGTCGGGGCGCGCAATCTCCAGACAGTGTCGCGCGATTTCGTCGATACCGAATTTCATGTACGCGCCGGGCGCGAGCGCATCGGTATCGATATCCGCGCCGACGCGCCAGACGCGATGCGCAGCGGACGTCTCTCCATGCACGGCTTGCGGCGGGTTGGTCGGACGTTCGCTCATGCCAGCACCTCGCGCGGATCGGTAATGCGCCCGCGCAATGCAGACGCCGCGACGGTATAAGGCGAGCCCAGATAAACCCGCGCCGACGCCGCGCCCATGCGTCCCTTGAAGTTGCGCGCGGTACTCGAAATCACCGTGCTGTTTTCGGGGATCGAACCGCCGTAACCGGCGCACGCGCCGCACGTGGTCGCCAGCAGTTGGGCGCCCGCCTGTTCCAGCACGGCCATCACGCCTTCGCGCGCGGCCTGCTCCCGATCGCGCACGCTCGCGGGAGCGACGACGAGTTGCACGCCGCTCGCGATGCGATGACCACGCAGCACGCTCGCCGCCGCCCGCAAGTCCTCCAGCTTCGCGCCCGTGCAAGCGCCGATATAGGCGACGTCGATAGCCACATCGCCGTATGCGCCAACGTCACGCGTATTCGCCGGGCTGTGCGGCGCGGCCACCTGAGGCGCGAGCCGCGCGGCATCGAAATCGTGCGTCTCGGCCTCCGCTTGCGGATCGCCTTGCCAGCGGGCGAGGTCGATGTCGTCCTGCACGCCGGCAGCGCGCAAATAGTCGGCCGTCACCGAATCCGGCGCAATCAGGCCGACTTGCGCACCGAGTTCCGCACTCATGTTCGACAACGTCATGCGCTCCTGCATCGACAGCGCCGTCACGGCCTCGCCGCAAAATTCGACGGCCTGGTAGCGGCCGCCATTCATGCCGAAGCGGCCGATCATATGCAGCATCATGTCTTTCGCCGTGACGCCCTGCGCGAGGCGCTGCCGCCAGTTCATCCGCAACGTGCGCGGCACCTTGACCCAGATTTGCCCCGACACCGCGACGCCGAGCATCTCGGTGCTGCCGATGCCGAACATGTACGCGCCGAATGCGCCGCCCGTCGGCGAATGCGAGTCGCCGCCGACGCAGAACATGCCCGGCCGCAGGTGGCCGCGTTCCGGCAAGACGACGTGGCAGATGCCGACGCCGTCGTAGACGTTCGGCAGCTGCTGCGCCACCGCCCAATCGCGCGCGATGTGCACGATGCGGCGCGATTCGTCGTCGGTCTCGGGTACATAGTGGTCGATCACGAGCACGACTTTCGACTTGTCCCACAACGACGCGCCGAGTTGTTCGAGCATGGGCTTCAGGCGCCGCGGACCGCTCGAATCATGAAACATGGCGAGATCCACGTTGCAGGTGACGATTTCCCCGACTTCCACTTCCGGCCGCCCGCAGGCCGCCGCAATCAGTTTTTGTGCAAGCGTTTGTGCTACTGGCATTGACTACATCCCCAGATACGCGCGACGCAATTCGTCGCTGGCCATCAATTCCGCGCACGTGCCGGAGTAACGGACGAGCCCGTTCTCCAGCACATACCCGCGCTGCCCGGTTTCGAGCGACTGCACGACGTTCTGCTCGACCAGCAGGATCGCGAGCCCTTCGCCCTGCAAGCGCGCGATCAGCGCAAACATCTCTTCGACCATCAACGGCGACAGACCGAGCGACGGTTCGTCCAGAATCAGCAGGCGCGGCTCGGCCATCAGGCCGCGCCCGATCGCCAGCATCTGCTGCTCGCCGCCCGACATCGTGCCCGCCGGCTGATCGATGCGTTCGCCGAGACGCGGAAAGGTCTCCAGCATGCGCGCGAGGTTGCGGGCGCGATTCGGCTTGCCGCGTAAAAACGCGCCAAGCTCCAGGTTTTCGCGCACGCTCAGATTCGGGAAAATCCGCCGGCCTTCGGGCACCTGAATCAGGCCGGCTTTCACGACGGCGCGATAGTGCCGGCCCGTCAACTCGTGCCCGTCGAAGCGCACGGCACCCTGCCAAACGGCATTGATTCCGCACACCGTGTTGTTCAGCGTCGTCTTGCCGACGCCATTGCTGCCGAGCAGCACGACGATCTCGCCTTCGCCGACACGAAGATCGACGCCGCGCAACACTTCGGTTCGGCCGTATCCCGTATGAAGCCCATCCACTTCGAGCAATGCGCTCATGAATGCCCTCCTTCGCGCGCCAGCCGTTCGGCTGTGCCCTGACCGAGATACGCCTCGATCACGGCGCTATCGGATGTCACCTCGCGCGGCGTGCCTCCAGCGATCAGGCGGCCTTGCGCGAGCACCCACACATGTTCGGCAAGGCTCATCACGGCGCGCATGACGTGTTCGATCATCAGCACCGTCACGCCGCTATCGACGAGACCGCGAATCACCGGAATCATTTCGTCGATTTCGCTTGGATTCAGGCCCGCGAGCACTTCATCCAGCAACAGCAAACGCGGTTTGGTGGCGAGCGCGCGTGCCAGTTCGAGACGTTTGCGGCCACCGACGGTCAGGTCCGCCGCGGGCTGGTCGAGCCGGTCGTGCAGGTTCACGCGCGCGGCGACTTCCTGTGCCGCCGCCAGGGCCTCGCGCCGCCCAGGCAGATGCAGATGCGCGCCGACCGCGATATTCTCGCGGACCGTCTGCGCGCCGAACGGCTGCACGATCTGGAACGTGCGCGTCAAACCGAGCCGCGCGGACTCGTGCGGTGCCATGCCGGTAATGTCGCGGCCCAGGTACTGCACGCGGCCCGCGCCGGGTCGCAGAAAGCCCGACAGCAACGCGAACAGCGTGGTCTTGCCCGCGCCGTTCGGTCCGACGAGCGCCGTGAGTGTATTGGGCAGGACATCGAGGCTGACGTCCTGCACGGCCTTCAGACCGCCGAACGTGATCGACAGACCACGGGCTTGCAACAGCGCTTCAGACATGGGCTTCCTCCTTGCGCTTGCCGCTGCGCTTCGACGTCGCGGGCAGGCCGGTCATGCGCCGCACCGACGCGCCCGCGCCCGTGATTCCGCGCGGGAGGAACATCACGATCACGACCAGCACCACGCCATAGATCACCATGCTGATGCCGGGCAACTCGCCGAACAGGTTGCGGGTCAACTCGCCCAATACATAGAGCAGCGCCGCGCCGAGCACCGGTCCCCACAATGTGCCCACGCCGCCGACGATCACGCCGACCAGCGCTTCGATCGATCTCGCCGGGCCGAACGCGATATCGGCGTCGATATACTGGAACATCTGCACATAGCACACGCCCGCTGCGCTCATGAATGCCGCGGACAGCGCAATGGCGCCCAGCTTCACGCGCACGGGATTGACGCCGATTGCCCGCGCGGCGCTCTCGTTGTCGCGCACCGCCTGCAGATAGGCGCCGAAGCGCGAATGCCGCAACCATGCGGTGACGGCCAGCGCCATCATGACGAATGCCAGCAGCAGGAACACATAGCCGCGCCGCGTGCCGAACTGCAGGTTCGCGGCGCTCGCATGCAGCGGCACCATCAGTCCGACGCCGCCGCCCGTGAACGGCACCGACACCGCGACAATGCGCGCGACCTCGGCGAAGGCCAGCGTCACGAGCGCGAAGTACGAACCCTTGAGGCCGCCGCGAAACGCGAGCGCGCCGACCACCAGCCCGGCGATCACGCCGAAGGCGATGGCGAGCGGCAACGCGAGCCACGGATTCCAGCCCCAACTCAATTGCGCGATCGCCTGCGTGTATGCGCCGACGCCGAAGAACAACGCATGTCCGAATGACAATTGACCGCCGTAGCCGCCGAGGATGTTCCATGATTGCGCCAGCAACACGGCGTACAGCGACATCATCAGGAAGGTGAGCCATACGCCCGACTGCAGCAAGCTCGCAAGCGCGGCCGCCAGGACGCCGAAAACAAGGATCGAACGAACGTCGCGCATCACTTAGGTCCTCACTCCGAACAGCCCTTGCGGACGCATCAGCAGCACGACAATGAAAATCGCGAAGATGCCCATCTGACCCAGCGAATCACCGAACCACAGGCCGCCAAGCGACTCGACCACGCCGATGAGCAGACCGCCGATCAATGCGCCCGCGAAGCTGCCCATGCCGCCCAGCACGACGATCGTGAACGCGACCAGCACGAAGCCGTTGCCGACCTGCGGATTGACGTAATAGCTTGGCAACAGAAAACAGGCCGCCGCGCCGACACACGCCATGCCGATGCCGAACGACAGCGCATAGACCTTGTCGACATCGATACCCATCAGCTTCGCACCGTGCTTCTCGCGCGACACGGCGCGAATCGCGCGGCCCAGATCGGTCATGCGGATCACGAGAAAGAGCGCGGCCGCCACCACCAGCGCGCCGAAAAAACCGATGACCTTTGGCAACGCGATCATTGCGGGACCGATAGCGACCGTCGCGAGCGTATAGGACGTCTCGATGTTGCGCGTATCGGAGTGGAACCACACGAGCGCCAGATTCTCCAACACGATCGACAGACCGAGCGTGACCAGCAAAATGTTTTCGTCCTTGCCGTGACTCGCGCGATTGATCACGCAGCGCTGCAGTGCGTAGCCGAATGCGAACATGCCGAGTGTCACCACCGGCAGCGCCAGATACGGATCGATGCCGAGCCGTTCCTTCAGCAGATAGACCGCATACAGCGCGATCATCAACGCCGCGCCGTGCGCGAAGTTGATGATGTGCAGCACGCCGTAAATCAGTGTGAGACCGAGCGCGATGAGCGCATAGACCGCACCCGTTGTCAGTCCGTCGAGCAGCGCGGAGAAGAGAATCACCGGATCGAACATGCGCTGCCTCAGCTCTTGAGCGGAAACTGCGGCGCCACTTCGCGATAGGCCGGCGGCAGCACGACCTTGATATCGTTGCCGACCACCTGAGTGAGAAGCGGTTGCGCGCCGGTGTTCTGACCGTTGACGAAATGCGTCGGACCATACGGCATCATGTGATCCTTGAAAGCGCTCGAGGCAAGCGCCGCATTGACGGCGGCGCGGTCGGCGGATTTCGCGCGCTCCAGTGCGTCGGCGAGCAGCATCATTGCGGTGTAGGTCATGAACACTTCATATGAGAAGTACGCGCCCTTCGCTTCGACCCGTTTTGCGCAACGGCGCAACACGCGCATCCTTCGGATTGAACCAGTGATTGCAATCGATGATGCCGTCCGCGATATCCGGAAACTCCTTCAGAAACTTATAGCTCGATGCGGCCCCGCCCAATACCGAATAGATCGCTTTGGGGCGCACGTTCTGCTGTTTCATCGCGCGCAGCAACAGCGCGTATTCGTTGTAATAGTTGGCGGGAATCACGATGTCGGGATTGACCGCGCGCATGCGTAGCACGATGTTGTTGAAGTCGCGCGTCGGATTCGGATGCTTGATGACTTCCTTGATTTCGAAAACCGTACTTGGGCAACTCGCTGCTGAGCAGCGCAGCCGTGCCGGCGCCGAACAGCGATTCTTCGTGCACGATCATTACCGTTCTGGCCGGTTTGCCCGCGTCGGTATTCAACGTATTGAGGTTGTCGACCGCGCGCTGGCTGCACATCCGATAGCCGGGACCGAAGCGAAACGTATTCGTGAGTCCGCGCTCGACGATCTGATCGGCGACGCCGACATCGACCACATGCGGCAAGCCGTACTTCGCGGCCGTCTGGGTCGTGGTGAGACAGATCGCCGATGCATAGGCGCCGACGATCGCCGTCACGCCCGCCTCGTTCATTCTCTCGACCTCGGCGGCGCCCGCCTCGGGCCGCGATTGCGCGTCGCCCAGCACCGCCTCGATGAGCGCGCCGCCTTGCGACTTGATGCCGCCGGCGTTGTTGATGTCCTCGATGGCCAGCAAAGCGCCCAGCCGGCATTGCTGCCCCGAATAGGCCAACGCTCCCGTGACGGGATGCAGCACGCCGATCCTGATGCTCTTCGCGCTCGCGGCACGAGCGACCCAAGGTGCTGCAACCAGTGCCGCGGCGGCGGTGGACCGACGCAGGAAAGTGCGACGCGAACTCATGCGATCTCCGTAGGATTGCGTTAGTTGAAGGTGGCGGACAGTTCCTCGCTGACCCAGACCTTGGCGTCGATGTCGCCAATCCGAGAGAGCTGCAACTGATACTGATAGCGATCGGGCCGGTACAGACCCTGGAGCAATTGCACCGGCCGTTCGTCGGTGTCGCGCACGAGACGCGTCACGGCGAGCAACGCCGAGCCGACCGCGACGTCGAGATGGCGCGCAACCACGGCGTCGGCGAGGCGCGCCGAAATGGTTTGCGTCGCGCCGCCGAGCTGCACGCCCGCTTCCTCCAGCAGCATCAGCAAGGGCTTGCGCTTGAGGTCGCGGCGGTTGATTTCGGCGACGGCTTTGGGCACGTGTGTCGTGATGAACGACACCGGTCCCGCCGACGTGCTGCGAACCCGGATACTCTTGTAGACAGCATCGCCGACAGACAGATGCAGCGCCTCCGCGATCGCGTCCGAAGCGAGCACTTCCGTGCTGTCTATCACTTCGACCGTGGTACGCAACCCCATATTCACGATGTTCTCGAGCAGGCCGGTGAGGTGCGCTTTCTCGCGCGAAACCGGTGCGGCTTTCGCATTGCCCTGCTTTTTCCCCGTATCGATACGCTGCGGCCACGTCCCCACGCCCGGCCGGCGTGTGACCAGTCCGTCCGCCACCAGCATCTCCATTGCCTTGCGAATCGTAATGCGCGCGACTGCGAACTGTTCAGCGAGCAGATGTTCGCCGGGCACGCCTTCTTCGTCGAAGCGTCCTTCCTGAAGTTGCTCGCGCAGCACCAGGTAGATCTGGTGATATTTCGGCAGGGGTAAGGTGGTTTCCATGAGGCTCACTCTAGAAGTGTCGTAATGTCGGGTCAATAGAACAAACTGGAAAATAAAGATTGTTCTACCTCGTAAACACCGACGGAAGCAACTGGCTTGCAGTAAGGAACGTGCAAGCTCGATGATCCGCTCCCTCCATCAGAGCGGACAGTTTGCTGGACGAGACTGAATGAACGATAGAACAAGTTGCGCGGTGGCTTGTTCCATGGGGAAAACACCCAACTGACGAACTTCGCAGAAGCTTCAACGCTTTACGCGCCAATAGGACATTTACCGCGTCAAATGTTCCATTGACAAGACAAAATAGGCTGCTTAATTTTCGTCGCAACCGGAAATCGATCTGGACGCGAAGGCGCTATCGAAGGCCGGTGTAAAGAAAGCGAAACGGATTCATGTGGCTATGCGCTCGATTTCGTTTCTTTAGGATGCCTGCTTTGTAGCATGCCTCGCGGCCGGCAAATCATGACCGTGAAATCCACCCCTGGTTTCGCACCGAGGGACTCGACGTCAACGATACAGTCTGGAAACAGGATGAAAAAGTCACTTTGCATTGCGGGAGTAATTGGTGCGCTTGGAACGCACGCGGCTATCGCACAGGCGCAGAGCAGCGTTACGCTTTACGGGATCGTCGACGAAGGGCTGACCTTCAATAACAACTCACACGGCGCGCGCCAGTACAGCATGGTGAGCGGCGAGATTCAGGCGAGCCGCTGGGGATTGCGCGGTAGCGAGGATCTGGGCGGCGGCATGAAAGCGGTTTTCCTGCTTGAAGGCGGCATGGATCTGAGCAGCGGCAAACTCGGCCAGGGTGGGCTTGAATTCGGTCGTCAGTTATACGTCGGACTGGCCACGCGTTATGGGACGGTGACGCTTGGGCGTCAATATGATTCCGTGGTGGACTATGTTGGCCTGTTCGAAGTGGGCGATCAATGGGGCGGCTTTTACACCGCGCACCCAGGCGACCTGGATAACATCAACAACTCGAACCGGGTCAACAACGCGATCAAATATACGAGCAACAACTACGGCGGCTTCACGTTCGGCGGCGTCTACAGTCCTGGCGGCGTAGCGGGTAATTTCAGTCAGAATCAGATCTGGTCGCTCGGCGGCTCTTACTACAACGGGCCGCTCGGGCTTGGCGTCGGCTATCTGAACATCCGCAATCCGAACACCTCGTTCTACGGCACCAGCGTGCTCGCGAACACGACCGGCTCGGCGCCGCTCGCGACGTTGAACAACATTGCATCGCCCGTGTTCTCCGGCTTTGCCGATGCGCGCACGCAGGAAGTCTATGCGGCGGGCGGTGCGTACACGTTTGGCGCGGCCACGTTCGGCGGCACCTATTCGAATACGCGTTTCGACAATCTCGATGGCGGCGGCTCGGGACCTAATCCATTCGGCAATCGCGGCACGGCGATCTTCAACAACGTCGAAGCGAACTTCAAATATCAGATCACGCCTGCATTCCTCGTGGGTGCCGCCTACGATTACACGAAGGGCAGCTCGGTAAACGGCCGGGATGGCGCGACCTATCATCAGGCCCAACTCGGCGCTGACTATTTCCTTTCGAGGCGCACGGATGTCTATTTCGTCGGAATCTACCAGAAGGCTTCCGGTACGGACTCGACGGGAAGTGCGGCGGTTGCAGCGATCAACGGCGTGACGCCATCGAGCGACAATCATCAGGTCGTGCTTCGTGTGGGCATGCGGCACAAGTTCTGACGGACAGCCACCGCCCGCGACGACAGTCGGCGCTCACGAGAACGTGGCCCGACTGATCTGCGTACCGCACACGAAGTGGTGCGGCATCCAGATAGTCGAGCGGTCCTCCCCAACTTTTGCACGCTCTCGTTTACGTCAGGCTGAACGCTGCGGAGGCATCGTGTAGAAGGCATGCATCGCATGCCAGATACGATGCCGATTGATGCCCAGCACCGCGATGTGAGCCACTCCCTTGATCTCGCAGAACTGCTTGTCCTTGTTCGGCAACTGCGAAAAGAAATCGAGCAGTTCCGCATCGGTCGCATTGCCGTCGTGCTCGGCTCTCGTCATGCAGACGGGACACTGCAGCCGTTTCGGATCGACCATCGGCATATGAATCGCCATATCGATGTAGGTGCCGTTCGGCGTCCGATTGGTGAGCTTGAGTTCATAGTCGCCCAATGCCTTCGGTACTTTGGGATCGACCGTCGACGGGTCGTCGCGGGCGAAGATGGCATCGAAGCTCGCTTGCGAGGTTGGACGGGAATCGCTGGCCTCGAGTGCCGCGATGTTCGCGCGCCGCCTCATGATTTCCGGCGCGCCCTCGCCCGTATAGGTGATTGCATCCAGGACCATGCGCTCCACGCGGTCCGGCTCTTCCATCGCAAAGACGCCCAGCCGGAGGGCGCCGGACGACTGACCATAGAACATGAACGTTTTTTGGCCAGTCACCTTTTCGACCACCGGCATTGCGGCTTTCAGGTCCTCGACACCGGAGCGGACATCGGAGTTCGAATCCGTCTGCGACGAGCGGCCGTAGTTTTCATGGTCCATGGTCCAGACGTCGAAGCCGTAGCGAGCAAACTCGTCCATGAACGAGTAGTTCTCCGTGCCCGGCACTTGCAGATCGAAGCCCCCGCGGCCCGAAAACGACGACCCGTGCACGAGGAATAACACAGGCTTCGGGCCGGAACTTGCGTTGCGGTCGTCCGCGAGTCGCTTGCGATACAGATACAGTTTCACCGCACCTTTCTGCGCCCAGTGATCTTCGGCAATGATCCGCGGCGCCGCCGCGTTAGCGGAGAGCGGCACTGCCGTGGCCATCAATGTTAGCGCCGCGCCTTGCAGCAAACGGCGTCGCTGGACCCTCTGCTGCGTGTCTTTCGTGTTGCTCATTGTTTTTTCCCGATTATGAGAATTGAGACGTTACTAGTCCTTGTGCTCGTACCGTCGAGCCTGGGCAACACTCCCGTTTGTCTCGACTCCATGGGCGTGTGCCGTGGTACGGAATGAGTCAATTAGTAGGTGCGACGAGGTCGAATCCGTTCGCCTTCAAAGACGTTTGCACTGCCGGTCCGGTGAGATAGGAAAGCAGCTTTTTGCGCTGCATCCGGATGCTCGCTCTTTGTACCTATGCCCGCTGCGTAGGTCGTCACGAGTTGCAAATCTTCCGGGATCGGCCCGACGAGGGTGACTCCATGCACGGGCTTGATTTCGCTGGTCTGGCCCAATCCGAGGGACACCTCGCCTCGTGCCATCGCTTCCATCGCGGTTTGCCCTTCCGGATAATATTTGACCTTGGGAGCCACTGTGCCGCCAATTCCGAGGCGGTCAATCAACCGGGCCAGATAAATGCCCGAGGTAGCGCCGGTGGCGGGGTCGGCCATGCCGATCGAAGGGGCATCGAGCAAGGCCCTCGTGAACGCCGGGTCGTCGTTGATCGCGGGCAACGCGGCACCGGCTTTGACCGCGACTCCGAGCCGCACGCGCGCGACATCGACCTGTGAACCCTTCCTGACAAGATCTTGCTCGGTCAGTTTGGCGAGAGGCTCGGGTGGGACGATGACGAGGTCGAACGCCTGCCCCGATATTGCCCGGTCACGCACCTGTCCCGCGGTGCCGTAAATGAGGCGCACGTGATCGCCCGTTGCAGCCAGATAGTGTTCGGGCAGGTTCTCCAGTGCGCCTTTCATCGCAGCCGCGGAGAAAATCACCAGATCCGCCGCGTGAGCGGACTGCATCGTAAACCAACACAATCGCAAGCAGAAGTCCTGCTTTCGTCTTCATAAGAAAGTGCTCCGGTGAGCATCGCCGAGTACGGCATTGTCAGGTTATCGAACGGCATACGCTCGAACGCACACAGTGTATCGGGATAACTAATTTTATGCGGCGAGTCGCCCCGGCATCGGAGTGCCCGATTCTGCTGTGCGTCGGTGTGGCAACGACACTCATGACAATGACCGCCACAATCGCGGCGGCCATGCGCCTTTGACGCACACCCTGCGATGCTCCACGGGTGTCGCTGCCGAGGCTTGCGCGCCGCCACGCTACGACGTCAGAACCTGTGGCGCATCCCGACCCGGGCGACGAGCTGATGGTTGTTCGACGAATCGCCGAGAGAGCCGATGTCCGCCACCGCCGCCGCGCCCGTCGAACTCGTGCCGCTTGCCGTTTGGAACGTGCCTTCCATGTAGACGTCCGTGCGCTTCGACAGAAGGTAGTCCAGCAACAGCGAGAACTGATTGTACTTCTGGTCGCCAATGTCTCCGCGCACTGCATTGCCCTTCGTGTAGTTGTACTCACCCGCCAGAAGCAGCGCCGGCGTGAACCGATAGGACGCGTTCAATTCGAAGTCGTTGAAGGTCGCCGTCGCGCCGCCGAACGCACCGATATTCTGGTATTTCGTGTTCGAATACACCGCGCCGATCAACGCCGGCCCGATCTGATAGTTGCCGGCCGCGGCGATGATCTGCAACGAATTCGCGGGTCTCGCCCCGAGATAGCCGGAATTCAACGAGTTGAAAGTCGTCGCGTTCACGTTGCCGTTCAAAATGGCGCCCGCTGCGGACGGGTTCTTGAAGTACTCGTACGCGACGCCTAAGCCGATGCCGCCGTGGTTATAGTTCGCACCCAATGTATAGCCGCTCGACTGCGATATTTCACCGGCGATGCCGCCCAACGAGACCGTGCCGCCGAACTGCAAGCCGCGGAAATTGGGGCTCGCGTATTTGATCGTGTTGTTCGCGCGTGAGGAGTGGTTGACGTTGTCGATGTCGCCCGGGTGTTCGGTGCTCGACCCGCCATACGAGAGCGCGAAGCCATAGCTGCCGATGTAATCATTGACGCTGTCGTACTGCCGGCCCAACGTGACCGTGCCGTAGCTCGCGCTGGAAATGCCCACAAACGCCTGGCGGCCGAAAGCCGTGTTGCCCTGGCCAAACGCGCCGTTGCTGACGTTGATACCGGATTCCAGCGTGAAGATCGCCTTCAGCCCGCCGCCCAGATCCTCGGAACCTTTCAAGCCCCACCGGCTACCTTGCAGACCCGAGTTGGAATCTACCTGAAACTGACGGCCGCCGACATTCTTTCCGTTGACTACGTTCTTGGCGTTGGTGTTGAGCATCAAGCCTTCATCAAGAAGCCCGTACAGCGTGACACTGCTCTGCGCGTTCGCGTGCGTCGCACAAACAGCCAGTATCGGCAATGCTAGTAGCGATTTTTTCACTATCACCTCCATTCTCTTTGGTATGTGGTTGTCAATTTTTTTACTGCATATGCACTACTAATTAATATGTTGAATTACATATAATTCTTTTCTGAATTTTTCCTCCGTATCGACTGCCGCTTGAATCAATCTCAGTCTCAGCGGCACGCCATGATGAGCGGCACGTCGTTACCGGGTGCCTGGAACGCTCATGCGCAGCAAACTAAACATTGAATCCGCTAGATGCGCGAAGCGTCCGGGTCTCGCCGCCGGTGAGGAACTGGACGAAGGCGCGTGCCAATTCCGGGTTCGCGGCCTTGCTGCTGACGGCTGCCGAATAGAGCGTCGACAGTTCGAATTCCTTGGGCAACAGCCCGACCAGCGAAACGCCCTGGGTATACAAGATCTCGGTCACCTGCGTACAGCCGATCAGTCCCGGTTCGCCGCTTTGCGCCAGGTTCGCCATAGCCACTGCGCCGCTCGGAAAAGACCGGAAGAACGGCTCGACATTCTCGTAAATACCCATCTTCCGCAACACAGTAACGAAATGAATGCCGGCGGTGGCACGTAGCGGGTCGGGAAAGTAGACCCCTTTCGAGCGTTTCAAACTGGCGCTCAATTGCTCACCGTCGGCGATGGCCGGAAGCGGTTCGCCGGTGCGCACTGCAATGCCGGTTTCGACACGTCCTAACTCGGCGCGCGAAGCGGATTCCACGCGTCCCGTCTGGTCCAGGTCCGCGATCATTTTCCCGGTCAGGATGATGACGTCGCAAGGCTCGTCGGCGTCCAGTTTTTCCCGGATCGCGTGGACCGCGCCGAAGGTGCCGTTGAGACTGGCACCCGTGCTCGAGCGGAATTCTTCCGCCAGGGCCTGGACAATACCTTTGGCCGCGCCGGCGCTCAATATTTTCAATTCCATGGTTATAGCGACTCCTGTCTGATTGGATTACTGGTCGAATGCCGCGATGATTCGCTCGGCGCTCAAAGGCAGGCTGGTTACTCTTACGCCAAGGGCATCGCGTACCGCATTACCGATGGCCGCCGCGGTCGGACCCAACGATGCCTCGCCCGCCCCACAAGCAGGTGCGTTCGACGGCACGATATCGACCTCGACAGCGGGCACTTCCGTGAACCGCAAGATCGGATAGGTTTCCCAACTATCGCTGGTGACGCGTTGCCGGTCGAATCGCACTTCTTCTTTCAAGGTCCAGCTCACAGCCTGTATGGCACCGCCCTCGATCTGGTTGGCGACGCCGTCGGGGTTGATGACGGTGCCCACGTCCACGGCGATGTTCAGTCTGGTGACCACGATCTGCGCGCCTGCTTCGATGCGCGCCACCACCGCGCAGTACGCACCGGAATTTTTGTACCGTGCCACGGCAATGCCATAGCCGATGCCTTCCTGCTTATCCCGTTCGTGCCAGCCGGCTCGCAGCGCCGCGCGCTGCAGCACGGCCCGGGCGCGGGGGTCGGACAAATGCCGCAGGCGCCATTCGAGCGGTTCGCTGGCGGTGGCTTCGGCCAGGTCGTCGACAAACGACTCAAGCGCGAACACGTTGGCAAATGCCCCTAACGAACGCAACGACGAGGTTCGCAGCGGCATGCCCAGCACCCGGTGATTCACGATGTTCCACGCGGGAAAGTCGTAGAGCGGCACCGCATTACGCTCGGCACCCCCACCCGCGTGCAGCGGGGGATTGACTGCCGCGGGCGCTTCGAACGGCGTCTCGAGATGCCAGGCGCCCAGCAGCGCGGGGGTGTTGCCGCGACCCGGCCGCGTGCCATGGCCGTTGCTCCAGACACTATGACGCCAACCGACCACGCGGTCGCTCGCATCGAGATCAGCTTCGAGTTCGATCACCATGGCCGGGCCGTACGGCGCCCATGCCAGCTCGTCGGCCCTGCTCCACTGGACTCGGACAGGCTGGCCGCGTGCGGCGCGCGCCAGCCACGCGGCATCGTATGCGACGTCGTCGGCCGCGTTGTGCCCATAACAGCCGGCGCCTTCCGCGTGCTGCACCACCACGGCCGATACCGCCATGCCGAAGCTCAACGCCAGGTCGGCGCGCAGATTGAAGATGCCCTGACTATGACTCCACACCTCCAGGCGTTCGCCGTCGAATCGAGCCAATGCGCACGAGGGGCCAATCGAAGCATGCGCCAGGAACGGCTTTTCGCAGCTCATCTTCAAAGTGCGTGCCACATCGGGGGCGGCGCTTTGCCGCTCAGCCACTACGGTGGTTTCCACTGGTTGCTGCTTCAACCAGACGCTCAGCTTCTGTTGTTCCGGAAGGGGCTCGCTACGCTGCCAGCGGGCGTGCCGGCGCAGCTTGTCAATGGCTTCGACAGCGGCGCGCTGCGATGTGGCCAGCACGCCCACCAGCGAGCCGTCGCGTATCACTTGCACCACGCCCGACACCGCGCGTGCTGGGCCATCGTCGAGCGAGAGCAGGGTCGTCGCACGCGAGCCCGGACGCAGCATGCGTCCATGCAGCATGCCCGGCAGTTCGATATCCTGGATGAAGCGCGGAACCGCCAGGAATTTATCCGCGAGATCGTCGCGCGGCACCGGCGCGCCCGCGATGGTATAGGCGGCGGCTGCTTTCACGGCAATCGTGCAGTCGATATCAACGTCGAATTGAACCTCGCCGGCGATGGCCCAATAACTCGCGAGACCGCCGTGAGGCGCCTTGATTTCACCGCGCTTCACCACGAATTGGTGCACCAGGTCCGTCGACACTTGCAGCACGCGCGCAGCACGTTCGAGCAGCAAGGCGCGCGCGTGCGCGCAGGCGTGTCGCAACGCGGTGCCGGAGTGTTGTATCGAAAGACTCCCGGAGGTGACAGCCTCGTCAGGGCTCGCCGCTGTGTTGGCCGGGCGCATGCGAATCTGGTCGATCCCGACGTCCAGTTCTTCGGCAACGATCTGCGCGAGCGCCGTGACGATACCCTGGCCGATCTCGACCTTGCCCGACAGCACTTCGACGTATCCTGCACTGGAGAATCGCAGCCACGCGCCAAGGCAAGGATTGGCGCGCAGACTCTGCGGCCGCTCGCTGACCGGTACGCCTGTCGCTTCGGTGGACACGACGGTGAGAGGGTTCACGATGACGACGCGGCACGCAGCACTGCGCGCACGATGCGATTGTGGCTGCCGCACCGGCACAGATTGCGGTCAAGTGCCTCTCGAATCTGGGCGTCTGTCGGGTGCGGACAGCGTTCGAGCAGGGCCGCCGCTGCGATCAGCATGCCCGAGCTGCAGTAGCCGCATTGCCCGGCTTGCTCGGCAATGAACGCCCGCTGCAAGCGATGCGGTGCCGCCCGGCTGCCCAAACCTTCGACCGTGGTCACCTGCTTGCCCGCCAGCGCCCACAGCGGCGTGTCGCATGACGCCACAGCAAAACCGTCGACCAGGACGAGACACGCGCCGCACTGGTTTTCCCCGCAGCCGAAACGCGTGCCTTTGAGCTTCAGCTCATCGCGAAGCACATCGAGCAGGCGTGTGTCGCCGTCCAGCTCGAACCCGTGCCCGGTCCCATTGACCGTAATCGGAATGCGCGTAGTCGTGGCCATGGTCACTGGTCGACCTTCGCACCCGAAACCTTGACTACCTGCGCCCATTTTTTTATGTCGTCGTTCATGAATTGCGTGAACTGGGCCGGATTCATCGACATCGTGTCGGCGCCCTGTTTCTGCCACGACGCCTTGATCTGCGGAGTGGCGACGATCCGGGTCAGCGTGGCGTTGAGCTTGTCGACCACTGCGGGCGGCGTGCCTTTGGGCGCCATCAGGCCGAGCCAGATCACGGCGTTGTACTTCGGCACCCCGGATTGATCGACGGTTGGGAGATTGGGCAGCAGGTCCGAACGCACCGTGCCGGTGGTGGCCAGCGCCTTGGCCTTGCCGCTGCTGATAAAGCCCGCCATGGTGGTGGTGGCATCGAACATCATGTCGACCTGGCCGCCGATTACGTCGGTACGCGCATTCGAGCTGCCCTTATAGGGCACATGCAGGATCGAGACGCCGGCCATTTGTTTGAACAGCTCGCCGGCCATGTGATAAGGCGTGCCGTAACCGGACGAGGCATATGACAGTTTGCCTGGTTCGCTCCTCGCCAGCTTGATCAGGTCGGCGACGTTATTGACCCCCAACCCCGGCCGTGTCACCAGCACCAGGTCGGAAGAATTGATCGGCGCCACCGGCACGAAATCGCTCATCAGCTTGAACGGCTTCCTCGTGTAGAGCGTTTCGTTGACGGTGTGCGTGTTGGAGATCAGCAGCAGCGTATAACCATCGGGCTTCGACTGCGCCACATACTCGGTGCCGATGATAGCGCCCGCGCCGGGCCGGTCGTCGACGATGAACGACTGCTTCAATTGAGCGCTGAGTTGTTGCGCGACGATGCGTGCATATACGTCGGCGGAACCACCCGCCGCGAATGGCACGATGATGGTGACCGGCCGGCTCGGATAGTCGTCGGCGGCAAAGCTCGCGATCGATGTCGACGCCAGTACGCCAAGCGTCAGGGCATGGCCCATACGCCGGCGAAAGGAGCGAGTGCTCCAACGAATGTTCATTACGTGCCTCCTGGTATTTATAGTCCGCATCCGCACTGCATGCCGCAGTACAGGGGCGCTCGCCCGACGTGGTCCACGCGAGCGCCTTGGTCATTGAAAAAGATGCCGGGTGCTATTTATCCAATGGTATTGACGAGGGAGCCGAGGTGATCGATCTCGAGCTTCATGACATCGCCCTTCTTGAGGAACCTGGGGGGCTTGAAGCCGATGCCGACGCCGGCGGGGGTGCCGGTGGCGATGACGTCGCCGGGCAGCAAAGTCATGCCGGCCGAAAGGGTTTCGATGATAGTTGGGATATCGAAGATGAGGTCTTTGGTGTTGGCGTTCTGGCGCAGTTCGTCGTTGATCCAGCAACGCACGTTCAGGTTGGCGCTATCGATACCGTGGGCGGAAACCAGGTACGGGCCCATCGGACAGAACGTATCCAATGACTTGCCGATGAACCACTGACGATGCTTTTGCTGGAGGTCGCGCGCTGTGAAGTCGTTGACGATGGTGTAGCCCCACACGTGCTGAAGGGCATCGGCCTTGGAAATGCCTCTGCCGGGCTTGCCGATGACGACGGCGAGTTCGACTTCGTAGTCGAGTTGGGACGTGAGGTGCTCGAAGGCTTTGACGGTGGCGCGATGCGCGACCACGGTAGAAGCGGGCTTGGTGAACACGACGGGCGCGGGCGGAGCGAGCTCGCCTTGCTGGGCGGATGTGTCAAACCCGGATTGGCTGAACTCTCTTGCATGTTCGTGATAGTTCTTGCCGACGCAGAAGATGTTACGGCGCACCTCGAGCGGGGCGAGCAGTTCGTGGGTATCGACGGCTTGCCAGCGATCAGTGCGTTGCACGGCGGCGGCGAACTGCTGGTCCGGCAGCGGAACCTGGGCAATGAGATCGATCATGTCGCCGTCAAAGCCGGGCAGAAGGTGACGAACCTCGACGAAGCGTTGCAGGTCGTCGGCGATGACGACCGGGGCGGGACGCCGGTCGATAACCAGGGAAGCAAAGCGCATCAAATCTCCTATTGGTTACATTTGGTTTTAATATATCCCAAAATAAACCACGTTACAAGCGCTACCCGCCTCGCTTAGCTGACTCATTCTGCATTTTTTAGGGAAGCAAACGGCGTAAATCAATAATTCGATGAACCAATTACAACCAATTTACGAAACTCACACCAGATTGCTGTCGGTGACGGTGGCTGGTTTCGTCGCGTGTAATGAGCGGCGCTGGGCCGCGCGTTTTTTCATGCCGCGCACCCAAAAATACAGTTGCACCAGTATGAGCAGAGCACTGCACGCGATGAAAAAAGCGCTGATCGGGCGGTCGATGAAGACAGCCAGGTCTCCGCGCGACAACAGCATCGCGCGCCGGAAATACTCTTCGACCATAGGTCCGAGCACATAACCGAGCAGGATCGGCGCGACCTGAAAATCAAGCGCGGCGAAGATGGCGCCGACTACTCCGAACACCAGTACTTCGCCAACCTCGAACAGACTGTTGTTGGTGCTGTACACGCCCACCGCAATGAAAAACAGTGCCGACGGATACAGATAGCGATAAGGCACCCGCAGCAGCTTCACCCAGACGCCGATCAGCGGCACGTTCAGAATCACCAGCAGGACATTGCCGATCCAGAAGCTGGCGATGAGCCCCCAGAACAGGTCGGCGTGCTCGGTGATCAGTTGCGGACCTGGCTGGATACCCTGGATCAACAGCGCGCCGAGGATCAGCGCCATCACGGCGTCGCCCGGAATGCCCAGACTCATGGTTGGAATGAAGTCCACCTGGGTCTTGGAATGCGATGCGGCCTCCGGCGCAGCGACGCCCTCGAGAGCGCCGCGGCCGAACCGTTCAGGTGACCTGGAGAGCTTTTTCTCGGCCGCATAAGCGAGGAATGTGGTGATGGTAGGGCCGGTGCCCGGCATCGCGCCGAACAACGTACCGATGAACGTACCGCGCACCATCGGCAAGAACGCTTGCCTGAGTTCGGCCATGCTGGGTCGCATGTCGCGCAAGCGTACCTTCGTGCCGCTACCCACCGACTCCATGCGATTGACGTTGCGCAAGAATTCCGCCACACCGAACAGGCCGAGCGCCAGCGCCACCAGCTCGACCTTGTCGGAAAGCTGTGGCAGACCGAAGGTCAGGCGCATCACGCCGCTGTTCACGTCGGTACCGGCAATGCCGATCAACAGTCCCACCGCCGTCATCGCCACTCCCTTGAGCGCCGAGCCCCGGGACATGGTGCCGCCGGCCAGCAAGCCCAGCAGCATGATCGAAAACAGTTCGGCCGGCCCGAACTTGAAAGCCACGCTGACCAGTAGCGGCGAGGCGAAAACCATCACAACGATGCCGAACGACGCCGCGAAAAAAGAAGCCAGCATGGCGATGCCCAGTGCCGTGCCGCCTTTGTTCTGTCTGGTCATGGGATAACCGTCCAGGCAGGTCACGGCGTGCGGCGGATGACATGGCAGATTGAGCAGGATCGCACCGATCGCGCCGCCGTATTGAGAACCGTAGAAGATGCCCGCCAGCATCAGGATTGCGGGAATCGGATGCATCGTATAGGTCAGCGGCAGCAACATGGAAATGGCCGACAACGCGCCCATGCCCGGCAGCACACCGATCAGGTTGCCGATCAACACGCCGACGAACGACCACATCAGATTGTGGGGCTGAAGCGCCACGCCGAAACCCTGCATCAAGTCCAACAGAGATTGCCCCATCATGATTCAACCCCAGGACAGCAATGGAAACTGCAGTTTCAAAGCCCACCAGAACACGACGGTGCAGATCGCACACATCGCGGCGGCGAGAATGAGCGCGCTCACCCAGGTGTTGTCCCGGTCGCCGAGTGCCGAGATGAACACGATCGCGAAGGTGGCGGGTAACAGGCCGCCGTATCGGCCCAGCACGACGAAGGCGGCGATGCCCATCACGATGCAGCACCAGGCGCGCCATTCGGGCCGAAGCGCTGGTTGCGCAGTGGCATGGGGGTCCGGGGCTTTGGCAGAAAATGCGATCGCGATGCCGCACAGGACGAGAACGGTCCCCACTGCCACAGGGAAGAATCCCGAGCCCATGTGACTCAGGCTGCCCACGTTATAGCCAAGTCCGGCATAGATCGAGCCGAGACCGAGGACGAGCATCAGGGCGCCCGCATAGAGATCTTTGTTATAGCGATGCAGAAAGCCGAATGCATGCGCCGTCTTGGTACTCACGTGACTTGTCTCCTGTAATTTGCCCTCGCGCCGGTTCTTGCCGAAGTTTGGGTGCTGATAAAACGCTATCTTTTTCGGCGTAGCGATTCACCCTCATTTTTTTAGGGTTGCCGCGAGGTGGTTTGTCCGGTGCCCATGCAACGGGTTAAAGCGAGGGTATTGACAGCGGCTCAGGCGTCCGGTGTCGGGCATGACATCGGATGCATAGAGGGATGACGGGACCTGAGGTGAGGCAGCAGGCGGCGAACCTCGACGACGCTGGGGGCGGCGACAAAAACAAAGACGTGACGGTGGTCGATGAGCAGAGAAGCAACGCGCACGAGATTTCCTATTGGTTCAATTTGGTTTAAAATCAACCCAAGTGGAGCCATGCTAGCAATCGATTGTTTTCTCGTCAATCCAGGCAATGCCCATGACCTGCTGCCATGATCACACTGGCGCTGTTGCTGACACGTCTCCGTGTATCTGGGTCGCATTCCATTGGGAACGGCGCTGCTGAGGCGGAGAACACCGGAATACGTGACGGCGCGCGCGAGTGAAACCAATTTGTACCAACCTTGCGGCCATTGCCTTATGATTCGTGGAACCCGTCACAGCTTTTTTACCCAATGCCAGACCATCCCGTTTCAGACCCGGTTTACACGCTCAAGGAAGCCCTGCTGTCCAACCTCCGCGATGGCCGTTGGCATCCGGGCGAACGCTTGCCAACCGAGCGGCAGATGAGCGAGACCTACGCGGTCGGCCGCTCGACGGTGCGACGCGCACTGGCGCAGATGAAAGAAATGGGCCTCATCACCCAGACCGTGGGCAGCGGCACTTACGTGGCCCAGGATGTTGAGCAAAAAATACCCAAGGCAGCGGAACCCCAAGCTGTAGTGAGTCCCGCCGAGCTGATGGACGCGCGGCTGATTTTCGAGCCGGGCCTGATCGACCTGGTGGTGCGCAATGGCACGCCGGCCGATTTTGCAGCGATGGAAGCATGTTGCGTAAGCGCGGAGCAGTCGAAGACGCTCGAGGAATTTGAACGTTGGGACGCCGAGTTTCATCACAAGATCGCGGAAGCCGCACACAACAATTTCATGGTCAGCGTGTTCAATCTGATTCTCAAAGTCCGCGAACATGGCGAATGGGGCTTGTTGAAAAAACGCAGCCTTACGCCTGAGCGACGACTCGCTTATCAGCGCGAGCACCGGCAATTGCTGGCTGCGCTCAAAGAACGCGATGCGGCTAGTGCACGCGATTTCATGGTCACGCACCTGGTGAACGTACGGCGCAATCTTTTCGACTTTTGACACGTGCTGAACAGCCTCGATCCGGCGAGCTTCTAGCCACCGGCGAGCTCAAGTTCCGCGCGACTTTAATAGGAAGTGAGAGCATGGATATCGAAAGTTTCAAGGCTGACTTGACCAATACCGGCTACCAGGAAGTGCTGGAAAAAACCTACGCACCGAACCAGTTCATTGAAACGCACAAGCATCCGTTCAGGGCGCGCGCGGTGATCACCGCCGGAGAAATGACCATCTCGTGGGGCGGTTTCGCGCGAATACCGCGTCGGCGATATCTTCGAAATCGAAGCCGGTGATGAGCATTCGGAGCAATACGGTCCCACCGGCGCAACCTACCTGGTGGGCCGCAAGTTCCCCGCCTGATTTCGGAACCGGATTTCCCGTGGTCAAAGCAATGGCTAAGATGCTGTGGTCACCCGACGCTGTTGAGAAAGGGCAACGCGCATTTCTTCGCGCAGCAGAAGCTGACTGACGCTGAATCAACACGTCGGCACATCGATCCCGGCGTACGGGCGATGTGCCGACGTTCCAGCGCGTGTTCAAGCTGAACAGACGTTGCGTCCGTTAGAAGCGCGTACGCAAGCCTACCGTCGCCGCCACCTGATTGCCTGTTGACGCCTGCGCGAGGCCATTGATAAACGCACCCTCGAACGCAGAGCCAGCAGCACCGTATGCGTGTTGGTAGACACCCTCGACATAAACGTCAGTGCGTTTGCTGAACGAGTAGTCTGCCATCAGCGTGACTTGATGCCACTTCGGGTCCGCCGAACCGGTGTTTCCGGCAAAGGCGCCTTGAGTAAAGGTGTAGGCACCTGCGAACGAAATCGAAGGTGTCAGCGTATAGTGCACGTTGGCTTCGTAGTTGTCGAAATGCAGCGTGTCGAACGACTGCCCGATCACGGAGTTCGCACCCGGCTGCGTATTGTCGAGCAGGGTATGTGTCCACAGTAAGCCGATAGTCGCCGGACCGATCGTGTAGTTGCCGCCAACCCCCATCACTCGCTGGCGCGCGGCGGGGAAATTGACGAAGTCGTTGTTCGACACTGCCCCGGTACCCGAAAGCGAACCGTTATTCAGCTGAAGGTAAGCCGCCGCAAGATTAATCGGGCCATTGTTGTACGTCACACCGAAGCTATAGGCGCGATTGTCCGAAAAGCCGCCGGCCGCATTACTGAAGCCGTACAGCGCCTCTGCCTGCAGCCCCCGATACGTCGGGCTCGCATACTTGACCGAGTTGTTAATGTAGAACGAGTCGTCTACGTTGTCGTTGTCGAACGGATGTGCGGCCAGGTTGTTTCCGTCGCCGTTGTTCGCCAATGCGATGGGGCCCAGATCATCGACTACGGAATCGTACTGTCGGCCGAATGTCAGCGTTCCATATTGGTCGCTTTGCAGACCGACGAAAGCCTGACGGCCGAACATCGTACCCGAGTACGTGGTCTTGCCGTTTTGTATATTAAAGCCGTTCTCGAGACGGAAGATCGCGTGCAGACCGCCACCGAGATCTTCACTTCCCCGCAGACCCCATACTTCGTTCGACAGCATGCTGCTTTGTTCCTGCCAAGCGCTGCCGCCACCCTGGTTATTCGTATAGACGATACCCGTGTCGATCAATCCATAAAGGGTGACGCTGCTTTGCGCATGAGCCGCCGCCGCAAAGACGGACAAAGCTGCTGCGCCGATAATCTTCTTCTTCACTTGTCTTACACTCCAGGCAATGCCCAAGAAGGAATCATGATGTGTGCATGATCCCGGCTCAATAAAAAACGGATAACGCGCCGTTCACGCAACAGGGGTTTAACGAAAGCCCCCGGCACCATTAGGTAGGCTGTCCGGTGAATGTGATCCGCTTTCCAACCGCGCACCCGCAGCTTGACGATTCTATGGGGATTGCCATTGCGATTCACCGAAAGAGTTCGCTCCTTCTTGCAAAGATTCTATAAACGAGGATCGAATGGAATCCATACACGAGTCGCTCGGCCGCTCAATCTCGTGTGTCAGCGACGATCGCGTGTTGCAACATGCGTACGATCGTCGACTAGTGCGGCTGCGCGTGATTCGACTCCATCCTCATCGATCAAGCCATACGTTAACGGCGTCCCCCGCCACCTCCGTGAAAACCGCCGCCTCCATGGAAGTCGCCCCCTCCATGAAAGCCACCATGGAAGCCACCGTGGAAGCCGCCATGCGGTCCGAAGTGGCCATGATGGAAGTGATGAAAACGATTAATGAAGAGGAACGACGCGCCGAAGCCGAACGCCACCGGCGGCCCATAAAACCACGGATCGTAATAGGGATAGTATGCATATAGGGGCGGCGGATAAACGTCGCCCATCTCAGCGTCCGTGCCTTGCTGCTGGATCTGCCAGGTGCCGTCGGGCTGCTTGCATGCAAGGCCTGATATGTTCTGGGTGGCGCCATCGATATCCGCTGTGCCGTTGACCATGCGGCACGTGGGCGACACGGACGATGTAGTCGTCGTCTCGTCCAGCGGAGCAGCCGGGGCAAGTTGCGACGCCACCGGCGTCGTACACGCGACACAGCTGCAAAGCACCATTCCGATTCCAATGAATTTGCGCATAAATCCGTCCTGCTCGACGGTCCGGCGCCACGACGCGGACCGCCGCGTCGACACCGTGAAGACCCATCGGTTCGCCTCGCAGAGCGCATTGCCGGAGCATGTGGATTCGCATGTGAAGATGTACACGACGATGCGGACCTGCTGCATGTAGAACGCGTCGCCGGCTGACGCTATTCCGCTTGCTGGCCCCAGTTGCGGCATGGGTGTGTTACGTCGTGTTTCCTGCCGGATCATGCAACATCGACTCCCGTGCCGCTG
Organism: Paraburkholderia sp. BL9I2N2; assembly: GCF_004339745.1. Taxonomy (GTDB): domain Bacteria; phylum Pseudomonadota; class Gammaproteobacteria; order Burkholderiales; family Burkholderiaceae; genus Paraburkholderia. The sequence goes on from NZ_SMGP01000002.1 coordinate 1,385,104, forward strand.
CGCGAGCTAGAACGACGTCCCGATCTGGAACTGGAACTTCTGGTATTGATCGCCGGTGTGTTTGACGACTGGCAAGCCGAGGCTGAGCTTCAGCGGTCCGATCGGCGAGATCCATGCAAGGCCAACGCCGTAGCCGTAGCGCAAGCCGTTGGCGCCGATGCTGTTGCCTTCGGAACCCCATACGTTGCCGCCGTCAAGGAACGTGAACACGCGCAGCGTCCGGTCGTATCCAGTGCCCGGCAACGGGAACGTCACTTCGACGTTGCCGACGATCATCTTCGAACCGCCGATGGGGTCGCCCGTCGTCGCGTCGCGCGGGCCCAGTGAACTCGTTTCATAACCCCGCACCGAGCCGATACCGCCCGCGTAATAGTTCTTGAAGATCGGATACGGGTTGCCGATGCCATTGCCGTAGCCACCCTGGAAGTTCAGTCCGAGGACAAAGCCGCGTGAGAACGAGTAGTAGTACTGCGCCTGCACGTCCGTCTTGTAGTACTGCGTGCCGCCGATCGGTGTGCCGTACTCGGCATTCGCCTGCGCGTAATAGCCGCGGCTCGGCACGAGCGCGCTGTCACGGGCGTCTCGCGACCAGCCGATCGTGACGGGCACGTTGTTAGACACACGGCCGAAGTCTTTCACGTAGTCGATATAGCTCTGCGGCGTGGTGGAGTCCACGTCGAGCCGGTTTTGTTCGACACCCAGACCGAAATACACCATGTCGGCTTCCGAGAATGGAACACCGAACTTCAGATCGGCACCTAGCGTGATAATCCGAAAACTCGAATCGGTCGTGCTCGAGAATGTGAGCGGCTCGCTGGTGCGGTAATAGACGTCAGTGATGCGCTTGATGCCGTCGACCGTGAAGTACGGGTCAACCTGGCTGACGGTCAGCGTACGGAACGTCGACGACGTGTTGACGTTGAGCGCAAGGCTCGTCCCTGAGCCGAACACGTTGTCCTGCGAAACACCCGCTGAAATGATCGGCCCTTCGCCCGAGCCATAACCCAGGCCCAACGTGATCGCGCCGGTCGGCTTCTCGGTCACCTTGACGTCCACGTCGACCTGGTCCGGCGTTCCCTCCACCGGCACCGTGGTTACGTCGACATCCGTGAAGTAGCCGAGACGGTTGATCCGGTCTTTCGACAAGGCGAGACGGTTCGAATCGAACCACGAGCTTTCGAGCTGCCGCATTTCGCGGCGCACTACTTCGTCACGCGTACGCGTGTTGCCGACCACGTTGATGCGACGCACGTACACACGGCGGCTCGGGTCTACTTGCAGCGTCAGGTCGACCGTATGGTGTTCCTGATCGATCTGCGGCTGCGCGTTGACGCTGGCGAATGCATAACCGTATTCGCCGAGCTTGTTGACGACCGCCTTGGTGGCGGCTTGCAGCTTTTCAGCCGAGAAGCGCTCGCCCGGTTTGATCTTGACAAGCTTGCTCAGTTCCGCCTCGCGGTCGAGCAGATTTCCCGCAAGCTTGATGCTTTTGATCGTGTACGGTTCGCCTTCGTGCAGCGTGACCGTCAAATACATGTTCTTTTTATCGGGCGTGAGCGACACCTGGGTCGACTCAATGTTGAACTCCAGATAGCCGCGATTCAGGTAATACGAGCGGACGTTTTCGAGGTCGCCGGTGAGCTTGTCTTTCGAGTACAGATCGTTCTTCGTATACCACGAGAACCAGTTCGGCGTGGACAGCTGCATTTCGTCGTGCAGCGTGCTTTCGCTGAACACCCTGTTGCCGATGAAGTTGATCTCGCGGATCTTCGCGCTCGGACCTTCGACGACCGAGAACAGTATTCCCACACGGTTGCGGTCGATCGGCGTGACCGTCGTCGTGACTTCAGCCGCGTAGTAGCCACGGGTCAGGTACTGGCGCTTCAGTTCCTGTTCGGATTTGTCGACGAGTGCCTTGTCGTAATAGCTACCCAATGACAGCCCGACGGAATTCAGCGCCTTGATCAGATTGTCCTTATCGAACTCGTGAATACCCGCAAAATCGATCGTGCCGATCGCGGGGCGCTCGACCAACTGCACGATCACGGCATCACCTTCGGTGGTGATCTTCACGTCGTTGAAGAAGCCCGTCGCGTACAGCGCGCGGATTGCTTCCGAAGCCTTGTCGTCGCTAAAGGTGTCGCCTTGCTTGATCGGCAGATACGAGAATACAGTACCGGGTTCGATGCGTTGCAGTCCTTCGAGCCGGATATCGCGAACCACAAACGAGTCTGCTGCGTTCGCGGATATGGCCGTCACACCCAGGCCAACGAGGGCCAATACCTTGGTACAGCGGGACAATAGAATCTTTGCATTCATACAGGACACGAGAGTAAAAAGTCGGCTCGCACCGCAACCTCCTTTTGACGAATAGATAACCCGCTATGTGCGGATGAGAGAGGACTCGTGCCTTACTGCAGCCTGAAGCCGGAGACGTCTGGCCTCGCGAACCCGGTGGCTAGCGCAAGGACTTCCGTCAAGTGCGCTGCCTGGGAGCGATGCAACTGAAAGGACAATTCCGCTCCTCCAGGCAAGCGGAACGTAAAAATCAGATAAGGTGCACCGCCCGCATCCTTGCCTAGTGCCCATGCTTCGCAAGGCATCGCGAACTTCACGTTTTTCTTCTTGTGGCGGATACGCTCCGACGAGCCGATGGCATTTGAAAGCGCCGCAAGCAGCTCGTGCATGACTGAACAGTGCAAGTCGATGCGATCAGACCCGTTACATTTCAGCGTCAGATATTGACCGTCTTCCGTCAGTTCGAAATCACGGACCGAATTGATCGCGAACGCGAGCGGTGATGACATGGAGGCACTCCTTTGAGACAGATGTCGAGCGTAGTACGACTTCACTCGTATGACGTTACATACGGATTACTAACTATTTCTTCCAGACCAGTAAACTTCGAAAACTGTTTCCATCTGAGACCGCAGTTCGCGATCAGCGCTCGGAAAGCGGGGTTTGAACCCTCTTCCCGTCACGTGATACTTATTTGCGCGGGACGTACCTGTCTGCTTATGGTCAGGTCTCGTTCAGCAAGTTGCAGGGAGAACGGAAAAGGGGCGGCTGCCGCCCTGGCACCGCGACTTCTACCGGAACTGGGAACTGCGCCTCTGGCAGCGCGCTGCGGCGCCGCCAGAGGCGCCTCGCTCGCGTGCTCGTGGACGCCCGCACCTGATGGGGATATTTGGATTTAACGGCCAGACACTGCAACTTATTCCATCTTCTCGTGCAAGCGTCATTGCGGCGCATGCATCGAGGCAGTGGCGCGCCAGCCTATGAGGACGCGCGGCGTTACAAAAATATGGCAGTGGTTTCTGAAACGCGTGGCTGCGTTCGCGGCGCTGATTGCCCGAGAGAATCGATTTTGGAGAAATCGTCCCGTGCGGATGGACGCGCGGCACATTCGCCCCGCGTAACCCCAGCGACGATTTCCGGTAGTTGCGTCTACGTGCCCTACGTGCGGCGGAATACCGACGCTATGATCCGCAGGGACACATGCTCAGTTCAGGCGCTTCAACTCGCCGTCGTCCGCATACCAGTCGACAGTCCTGCCGCTCGTATTGACAGTTACCGCGCGTGGCTCGGTGAACTGGTCGAACGATTCGATACCCGTCTCGCGCCCGACGCCGCTGTTCTTGAAACCGCCCCACGGTGAAGCCGGGTCGAGCCGGTGGTGATCGTTGACCCACACCATGCCGAATTCGAGCTTGCTCGCGACGCGGTGCGCACGCGCGACATCCTGCGTCCACACTGATGCGGCGAGTCCGAACTGTGTGTCGTTCGCGATGCGGATCGCGTCCGCTTCGTCGTCGAACGGCATGACTACGGTCACAGGGCCGAACACTTCGTCCTGACCGATTTCCGATTTCGGATCGACGTCGTACAGCACAGTCGGCTCGATAAAGAAGCCCTCTTTCAGGCCGGCTGGCACACCACCGCCGGTCAGCACTTTGGCGCCCGCGGCCTTCGCGCGTTCGAGCATCGCGAGAATACGCTGGCGCGAGCGAGCGGAGATGACTGGACCCAGTTGCGTCTTCACATCGGCCGGATCGCCGACGCGAATCCCCGCCACCTTCGTTTTGAAACGTTCGAGAAACTGCGCATAAATCGACTTCTGCACGAGAATGCGCGCGCCGCATACGCAGGTCTGCCCTGCACCGATGAACGCGGCAAATGCCGCGCCGTTCACCGCGCGTTCCATGTCGAAGTCGTCGAACAGCATCACCGCGCCCTTGCCGCCGAGTTCGAGTGTCGTCAACGCGAAGTTGCGAGCAGCGGCTTCGCCGATGGACCGCCCAACATCCGTGCCGCCCGTGAACACGATCTTGCGGACCAGCGGATGTTTCGCCAACGCAGCGCCCGCCTCACGTCCTTCGCCGTTGACGACATTGATGACGCCCTTCGGCACGCCTGCTTCATTCAGCAGACGCACGAGCCGCACCGTGGTGAGCGGCGTCTGTTCCGATGCCTTGATTACGACGCTGTTGCCCGTAGCGAGCGCCGGCGCGAGACTTTTCGACAGGATCATCAACGGATGATTGAATGACGTCATCAGCGCGACGACACCGAGCGGCACGCGCTGCGTGTAGCACAGGTAAGGACCCTCTACTGGAATCACGTCGCTGCGCCTGGTCAGCGCGAGCGCTGCGAAATAGCGGTAAAACTGTGGCAAACGTGAAATCTGTGCCCGCGTTTCCGAGATCGGTCGACCGTTGTTCAGCGTTTCGAGCTTGTAAAACTGCTCGAGGTCCGCTTCGAAAAGATCGGCGAACCGGTTCAGCACTCGAGCGCGCTGCTGGATCGACAGGTCACGCCATGCCCCGCCTTCGAACGCGCGATGACCCGCGCGCACCGCGCGGTCCACATCCTGTTCGGATGCCGCCGCCAGCGCGCCGATCACTTCGCCCGTCGCCGGGTCGACGATGTCGAGCGTGTGGCCGTGCTCGGCGTCCGTCCATTCACCGTCGATGAAAAGCTGTGCGTCCAGATATTGTGGGTTGACTGTATCCATAGAGGGATTCTCCGTGATTACTTGAGCGGCGAAGCGTGCGGGTCGGTACGCATCGCTTCGCTACCAGGGGTGTCGGTTGGTTGAAGGTCTTCGAGACGCCGGCCGGTTGGCTCGACGCCAAGCCACGCGACCACCACGATCTGGATCGCGAGCAGGCCGACCATCAGCGCCAGCACACCAACAATGCCGTGCTGCGCGAACAATGCGACGACGATAAACGGTGTGACGATCGTCGCACCGCGCCCGAGCGTGTTGCAGATACCCGACGCGCGCAGACGCACTTCCGTCGGAAAGAGCTCCGGCACATAGATGGCGAACAGCAGCGCGACCAGCACGTAGATTGGAATCGTCAGCAGGAGGCCGACGACGGGCAACAGCAGCGGATGACTGACGAACGGATAGATCACGCCGAACACGATTGCGACGAGCGACGCACCGATGATGGTCGGCTTGCGGCCCCACGCGTCCGCTGTGAGCGCGCCGATGGCCGAGCCGATCGGCGCGCCGAGCGACATCACGAGCGCAAAGCTGAACGACCTCGCGATGCTGAAGCCCTGACGCACGAAGAACGTCGGCAGCCAGGTCACGAAGCCGTACAGCAGCGTGTTGACGACAACGAGGGTCACGCAGCCGACGATCATCCGTTGCAGCATGGTGCCGCTGAACAGTGAGCCGAATGAAAGCGCCGCAGCCGGCGCTGCCGATGGCTTGGCGATGACGGCGGGCGGCAATGGCTCGCCTGCACGCGTCGCGACAACTTCGGCTTCGATGCGTTTCAGGATCGCGTCAGCTTCCTCGTGCCGGCCAACCGAATCGAGCCAGCGCGGCGATTCCGGCAGCGACTTGCGCATGTACCACACACCCAACGCGCCGAAGCCACCTAGCACAAACATCGCCCGCCATCCGAACGCCGGAATCAGCAGCAAGCCAATCAAGCCCGCGACAGGCAGCCCTGACACGACGAAGACGGCCATCAGCCCTTGCAGCTTGCCGCGCTTTTGCGGCGGCACGAATTCGGCCAGCGTCGAGTAGCCGACCACGTTTTCCGCGCCGAGCCCGAGACCCATCACGAAGCGGCACGCGATCAGCACGCTCATGCTCGGCGCAAGCGCCGCACCGAGCGAGGCGAGTCCGAACACCGCGAGATTGGCCTGATACGTGAAGCGGCGGCCGAAGCGGTCGCCGAGAAAACCGGTGCCGAGCGAACCCAGCATCATGCCGAGAAAGGTCATCGACACGAATAGCGCGTTCTGCCCGAGTGTCGAGAAGCCGGTCTTCAGCGTCGCGCCGAGGACGGTCGACGCGACGTAGATGTCGAAGCCATCGAAGAACATGCCGATGCCGATCAGCCACATGATGCGCCGATGGAATGCTGACATCGGCAAACGATCCAGCCTCGGCCCTGCGTTGACATTCATGTCTGCCTCCTGTCGACCCGAGTTGGCGTGTCGACCGGCGTTGGCGCTTTCGCGCTTACTCCGGTTTCCATCCCTTACTCGGGTTTCATGCAAGATGCTTGCTGCCGGCGAGCCCTGGATCGCGAGCCGTGCCGCGATGACTTCGCGCGCGCCGACGTGTGACTACTAGGCTGCCCTCAGCGATCCTGCATCAGACGCAGGCTGGTGACGGTCAGCATGTCGGTCGCGCCGCGGAAGTTCTGTTCGATCGGACTTTCCTCGGCTGCCTGAAAGAACATCTTGCATTGACGCGCGCCGGCGTCGTCGAGTGCAAGAATGCGTTCGGCCAACGCGTCGGCGTCGGCGCGCAATGCATCGGGTTCGCAGACACGCGTGATCAAGCCGGCCTCCAAAGCGATGGCGGGCGTCAACGGATCGCCGAACAGCACCATCGGAAACAGCGCCTTCGGCAATGCGTAGCGGCCCACATAGGCCATGATCGCGGCCGGCGGCAGCCCTTTGCGCATCTCGGGAAACGCCAGCGAAGCGCGCGACGAAACCAGCGTGAAATCGCACAGGATCGCAAGACCGAAGCCGAAGCCGAGCGCGTCACCCTGTACCTGCGCAATCGAGATCATCGACGTGGCACGCACGAGGCGCTTCAACTCGATCAGCCGCGCGACTTCCGCGCGGATCGATACGGCGTCGCGACCTGCGCGCTCGCGCCCCGTGCAAAAGCTGTCACCATTCGCGCTTATGCGCAGCACGCGGGCGCTCGGAGCGGCGACTTCGCTGCGCAACGCGGCCGTCATCGCGTCGAACATCGGACCGGATATCTCGTTACCCGCGTCCGGACGATTCAGCGTGAAGCTCAATACGTCGCCGGCGCGCTCGATCAAAACGGGCTGCAATAGTGGACCGCGATCCATGGCATCTCCTGTTGTATAATCTGTATACAGCGTATTCACTGAATGACGAGGTGTCAATGCCTTCCAGCAAAACCGCGGTCAAGACGACCACTGCGGCCGCCGTTTCAAAGCATGCAAAAAGCGCGCATTCGCTCGACAAAATTGCGAGCAAATACCACTCGCGGATGCGCACGGTCGACGCGTCGAGCGATTCGTTGAGCGAAGGCGTAGTCGTGCCGGCGTTGCGCGAGGCGATTGTCGAGGGCGTGCTGGCACCGGGCAGCCGCCTCTCCGAAGTGCAGGTCGCGAAACAGTTGAACGTTAGCCGCACGCCAATGCGTGAGGCATTCGCGCAGCTCGAACGTGAGGGATTGGTGACGGTGCTGCCGCGCGTTGGCGCGTATGTGCGCGCGGTCACGCTGCGCGATGTCGAGGAGATTTACACCGTGCGCGCAGCGCTCGAATGTCTCGCGGTGCAACTCGCGTCGGAGCGCATCACCGCGCTTGGCTCCGCGCAACTTGACGACGTGATCGAAGCGATGCGAATGAGCGTCGATGCCGACGATCCCGCCGGTTATGTCGATGCGCTAGACCGCTTCTACGCGATTGTCATGACGATCGCCGACAACCGCACCTTGCAGGAAAGCCACGCAGGACTGATCGGTCCGGTGCGCCGATTGCGGCGCATCGCCATGGCGCGCGGCGGCCGTATGCAGGCGTCTTTCAGTCAGACAGTCAGAATTCGCGACGCGATCGTGAATCAACTGCCGAACGTGCAGGACCTGATGCGCGAACAGCTTGACGGCGCTTGTCGCGCAGCCCTGGATGTGTTGAACGACGCTGGTGACTCTTCGGACAAGAATTGATCTGACCGCGCCTTTTGGCCAGTGGGGAATCTGTGTGGGCTTGCGCGCAAGCCCACACAACCATCAATGCGACTCAAACGGCGTGCGAGCAGAGGCCATCTAAAAGCTGTCGTGGTTACCGTAGGCGTTCTTTGTCGCCTGACTCAAGCGATTCCTTCAACGCCATCAACCCGTCCTCGTAGATGCCGTGAAAAAGCTGGGCGACCTCTTCATCACTGACGCCAACCGGCGAAAAACTTCCGGACCATGTCACCAGTGATGAAGCGCTACCCGCGACTTCCTTCACGCTGATAGTGGCCAGGTAGTCGCTTGCCGGAAACGGTGCTTCCACAATCGAATAGCTGTACGAGCGCGCCTTCTCGTCGAACGCTTCGAGGCGTTCAATGATCACCTGCCCGTCAGCGGTCTTCAGGTGCCGAACCCGCCCGCCTTCACTCAACTCGCTGCCAGGGATGAACGGCAACCAGTCAGGCAGGGAGTTGAAGCCGCCAATCAGTTGCCAAACGCGGGCGGCGGTTGCCGGGACTTCGAGCGATGCAGAGGTTTGTGCCATTTCAAGCTCCTGTACGTGTGGATGGCAACGGAGCGTCGGCGGCGACGAGCTGCTGCTCGCGCATCTCCTGCCAGAAAGCGGCAGGGATTTTCTCCGACAAGGCAGCAAAGTCCTCGGCGATGCGCTCAGGCTTGCTGGCGCCAGGAATGACCGCGGCGGCGGCAGGATTGGCCAGCGAAAACTGCAGTGCCGCAGCCTTGATGCTCACTTGATGGCGTTGCGCGAGGGTCCTGATGCGCTCGACCTTCGCGAGAATTTCCGGCGATGCCTTCTGGTATTCGAAGTGCGTGCCGCCGGCGAGCACCCCAGAGCTGTACGGGCCGCCGACGACAATATCCACATTCCTCCGGGCGGCCGCCGGCATCAGGCGCTGCAGCGCGCGTTCATGGTCGAGCAGCGTGTACCGGCCGGCGAGCAGGAAGCCGTCGGGCTGCGCTTCAGTGAGGTCGAGCGTCAGTTCGCACGGCTCCACGCGGTTCACACCCAGCCCCCACGCCTTGATGACACCTTCTTCGCGAAGCCGGCTCAGTACGCGGAACGCACCCTTGCGCGCGGTTTCAAACTGCGCGAGCCATTCGTCGCCGTAAAAATCCTGGGCAATATCGTGTACCCAGACAATGTCGAGACGGTCGGTGTTCAGGCGCTTGAGGCTATCTTCTATCGAGCGGAGCGTAGCGTCCGCCGTATAGTCGTTGACGAGTTTGTTCGGACGGCCGAACTCGAAAAGCCCTCCTTTCTCGCCGAGGTCGCGCGCAGCGGGCTCTTCGATTTCGTCGAGAACAAGCCGCCCCACCTTCGTGCTCAGCACGTAGTCGTCACGGTTGTGCTTCTGCAGAGCGGCGCCTAGACGGATTTCGGCGAGCCCCGCGCCATAAAACGGCGCCGTGTCGAAGTAGCGCACGCCCTGTTCCCAGGCTGCGTCGACGGTCGCCTGTGCTTGCGCCTCGGGGATGTTGCGATACATGTTGCCTAACAGAGCTGTGCCGAATCCCAGCACGCCTTGCAGCTTCTCTCTGATGCTCATCTCGGACCTCTTGTTCATGAAAGTGAAGCCAGTTTAGGTTGCGGCGGCGAGTCCGTCCAAGACATAATTGGACAATCTTGCGTCCTATGAGGTCTTAAGTGCTGGATATCCGTCAACTTCAATATTTCGTCGCGGTCGCCGAGGAGGAACACGTCGGCCGAGCGGCCGAGCGGCTGCATATCTCGCAGTCGCCGCTCAGCCGGCAAATCGCTCAGTTGGAGGAACGCCTTGGCCTGACGCTCTTCGAGCGTAGCCAGCAGCGCATTCGGCTCACATCCGACGGCCGCACGTTTCTTCAGGAGACACGTGCGCTGCTGACGCATGCGAACCGCCTGGAGTCGCTTGCGCGTCGATTGGGCCGCGGTGATGAGGGAGGGCTGTGCATCGGCTATCTGGAAAACGCGATGCATTCGGGTGTGTTGTCCGACGCCCTTCGCACCTTGCGAAAAGACCGGCCTGCAGTGCATATCGCGCTCTACAACCTGCCGTCGTCCGAGCAGTTGGAGGGGCTGCGCCAACGCAGTCTCGATGTCGCGCTGGTCTGTGAGCCGCCGCTCAAGGACGACCCGGACCTCGACTGCGCGCAACTCCTGAGCGACCCAATGCTGCTTGCGGTTCCCGATTCGCATCCGCTGGCCACAACGCCGAAGCTCACTCCTGCCGCACTTGGGAAGCTCGACTGGATTGCCGTGCTGCATAAGGAGAACGTGCTCAACCACGACACCTTTGTCGCGGCCTGCGCGCGCGCCGGATTTACGCCGGCTATCTCGATGGAGGCAACGGAGCCTTTGACGGCATTAGGGCTGGTGGCGGCCGGTCTCGGGGCCGCGATGATTCAACGGAGCCTTCGTCACCAAGCCCCCGCGGGCGTCGTGTTACGAGAAGTGCCCTGGTTCACCTACCGCACTCCGTTATGGGCGGCATGGCACAGGATAAATTTGCGCCCGCTCGTCGAGATTTTCAGAATGACTCTGGTCACGAACGTGAGAGCGCTGAGTGAACAGGATTCCGGGCGATAGCGCTTCCTGTCTCTGCAACGTTGACACGGGAGCGCCCGCCAGACAGCTACAAGCAATCCACAACCGCCTTTCACGCACGCTACGCGGTCGCGGCGAAGCCCGGCAAGAGGCGCCCCGCGACAATCCGCATTCATCTGTCGAAACGTTTTTCTGCCCGATAGCAGAACCGGCGCGCGGCAGAGTGGATAGGCAAAAGAGTCACGTCGCAGAATCGCGCGACGAAACTGATTGACTTCCCGGCATTCCCCCGTACAATGGGTTTTGTTGCAGCGCAGCAATTTGCCTTGACACTTTCGGCGCGCGGTTTTGTTTTCACTCAGAGCCCCTCGCACTCTTGCCGCCTTACCCTTACGGAGCAGTGATGAGCACTCTTATTCCCCAACAATTGGTTGCCGCCCAGCAGTCCAGCCTGGAAACCCTTTTTGGCCTGACGAACAAGGCATTTGAAGGCTTCGAAAAGCTGGTCGCGTTGAATTTGCAAGTTGGCAAAGCGACGCTCGCCGAAAATCAGGAAATCGTCGCCAAAGCCCTCTCGGCCGGCAATCCGGGTGCGCTGTTCGCACTGCAAGCAAGCCTCTCGCAGCCGGTGGCGGAAAAGGTAGTCGCATACGGCCGCCAGGTTCATGAAATCGTGTCCGGCGTTCAGAGCGAAATCTCCGCCGCCGCGACAGCGCATGGCCAACAGGTCCAACGAGACGCACAAGGTTTCGTCGAGAGCCTCCAGAAGAACGCGCCGGCAGGAAGCGAATCCGCCGTTGCCGCGTGGAACTCGGTTCTCTCGGCAGCGAACGCGACCTATGAATCGGCCAACAAGGCAGCCAAGCAGTTCGTGTCGACGGTGTCTGCCGTTCAGTAAGACAGCTCGTCTCTCTGAGACTTTTTGCGTCTACAAATGCGAACTTCGGTTCGCATTTCTTCTTCTGGAACCGGATGTATTGAGAAGCGTCGAACCAAGACGTCGCGCCGAGACAAAGCACTTCAAGCAAGGACGAAATGAACCGACACACTGCAATGGACGACCGATTTGATCGACGAGAACTGCTGCTTCACCTGGGCGACATTCTCGCCGCTTTGAACTGTTTGTCCGGCACGAATGAACCGGACGCGTCGGTGGCGCATCTTGTGCAGAAACATGCTTCATTGCGGGACTTCGCGTTCCTTACGGCCTTGGCGCCGAAAATGACGGTGGCCGAATTCAGCACACGCGCCGCCCGCTCGTTTTTCCCGTGGCCGACGGAGTTGCTCGAGGCAGAACTCAACCGTGACGCATTGGCGTCAACCGTTCAGCAGAACCTTTTTGACGGCAACCCCGACGGCTGGAACGCGTATATCGGCTACGTCCAGAAGAAAGTAAAGTGGTTCGGCACCGGACTTTCGAATAGTAATAAAGATGCTCTGGCTGAACCGTCGCACGATGCCGCCAATGCGGTGGGTTCGGTCGAGGCTCCGGTTAGGGCCGTGCCGGCCGCGGAAGCAGAAGTGCCCAACGATAAGAGAGGTTGGCCCTGGCCCGAACCGAGATCGACGTCGTGACGCGGCCAGTTCGTGGCGAATACTTTCGGGTCAAGATTCCCGAGCATACAAACTCGGGTTGCAAAGTCCATTCGGCTCGCTCCTAAAGCCTGCCGACGCTTCGCCTATCCAAAGAAAGATCTCCCCTACTAGGACACGCCCGTTCCTTGAAGGATGAAGGGGACCCGGCCAGCCCGACCAAGGCCGCCGGTCCCTATCTCGCCGCGAGCAAACAGTACCGTCAGTTGGTGACTCGCGCGCCGTCAGCTGGTTTTTAGCTGCCCCCGAAAAAGACGTTGCATTGCGGGTCCACCCTGCACGGCCTGGCATGTTTCGCACCGCTTTGGACTCTGGTATCAGGCGTGCCGCCATAGGCCTCCATCCCCGCACCGGGCGAAGAATCAGTCTGAGTCGCGACGTTCTGCTGTGGTGCAGGTTGTGCCGCATCGGGCGTGTTTTGCGCATGCGCAAAACCGACCATGGCAAGCAACCCGAAAGCAGAAGCAACCATCAATCGTAATTTCATGTTGGCTCCTTAATCCAGTTTAAGTTTTCCATCCATTGATTCGTTATTCGCGTGTCCCGCGGTTTAAATCCATACAGGATGTGCGGATGCGAAGCTATCTTCGAATCCGCGGGCCAATCGCCCGATGCAAAAGTTTCGGGTAATTGGGAAAAGGATACGAGGCGCAGTGCGCCGAGCCAAGGTCTGTGGGCGCAAGAAGGCGTGCGAACAGGCAACGTCAATGGATTTCATGGACCCATCGACACCTAATAGTCGCCCCTGCAAATAAGTTATAGGGCGCAGAAAGTCGAAACGAAAGCGAATGTTTAAACCGATGCCCGCGCACAACGCGGAAACGGCTTTTCGTGGCGGATTAAGAAAGCAGACCGCTTCGTTGGAGAGCGGCAAGCGCTTCAGCGGCAATCCCTGCTTGCAGTCGTTAGGATGCCAGACGCATGCGAAATGTCAGCACTGCGGTTGCGCAAAATAAGATCGATGCCCGTCATCAAGGGTCGTGAAAGTTTTGCCACTCTGCCTGCAACAGTGTTTTCAGAAATCGCACATCGACGCCAGATTTCCTCGACGGGATACTTGCCACATCCGAATTGTCTGGTAGCGGGGCGCGTCGGCGAGGCAAGACGACACGAGACCGCTGCGAGGCTGGAACATCGAAGGGGAAACCGACATGGATGAGCAAAAACGCCAAAGCATGATTGCATACCTGCGTCGCAAGATGACGAAGGTTGGTATCAAGGTGGGTGACCTCGCGGCGGCAATTGCCGAAGACAGGGCGCGGCAAAAGTCGGCACGATACCGTAGCGCTTTCGGCGACACCTGGGATGGCAAAGGCGAGATGCCGCAGTGGTTGAAGCAAGCCACGAGTGCTGGGCAGTCATTGGCGCACTTTGCCGTTGAAAAAACGTCGACTTCGGCTAGCCGTTTACGTCCTGCCATCGACTGGAGTCGGGACCCGTTCGCCGGCACGAGGCTGGCCACAGTTCGGCCGTCGTAAGCTGATATCTAGTTGCTGTGCCACGCGCGCTGTTCGACCACGTGACCTCGTAGTCAAGGGGCTGTCGCGGCCGAGTTAGCTTACCAAGCGTATTAACTCATGCCGCTTCGACAAAGCAGACGATCGTTCAGTTGGGCAGTTCTGTCTTTAATCGGCCGCTGTCGCGTGCCGGCGACGTGCTTCGAGTTCAGCCACTGTGGTTCAAGCTGTCGCGGACCTGTCGAACACGGATGCGTCGCTCCTGGCGTTCAATGCGAATGTCCGTGGCCTCCGCCACCGCCCCAGTAGCGGCCGCCGCCCATACCTTGCCCGTGGTATCCGTGGCCACCCCAGCTGCCATGACCGCCCCAACTGCCATGACCGCCCCAACCGCCTCGATATCCGTGCCCCCAGTAGCCGTGGTGGCCCCAGTAGCCATATCGGCCGCCTCCATAGCAGCAACCGCCCCAATAGCCGAAGCTCAGTGACACCGATGGTCCCCACCACGCGGGCGAGCCGTAGTACGGATACGGATACGGGTACGGATACGCGACCGGGTAATACGCAGGCGCGACGAAGACGGGCACGGCTGGCGCGGCATAGGTATTCGTCGATGCAATCGCATCCGACGTAACCGCGCCAGTTGCCGCTGCGTCGGCCACCGAGAACGGATATTGCTGCTGGTCGGCCGGCGCCGGCACAGTGCCGTACGGAACGTAGCCATAGGGCACGTAATAGTAGCAACCGGACAAGGCTGCGGACAGGACCGCCAACGCAACGGCGCCGCCCGCGCGCGACGTTGCATCCAGCGTTTTCATGACGTGCTCCAAGGTCTGACGCGACGCAGCACGCTGCGTCACGCCTTTAATACAGTCAGCTTACTCCAGAATACGGGATGCCTCTGCGCCTCAGGGTTCAAGGAGACCACGCATCGGATCCGGGGCGGTGCGCCCCGTCGCGAAGGGTCGGCGATTCATCGGTGGTCGCGGCGGACCGGACCCACGCGAGGCGAACGATGCTCGCTCCTCGATTCATGAGCGCGTCTATCCGGTTAGACTTGTTTCACCTCAACGCTCGAAAGGTCCACGACATGCCGAATAGCTCGGAAATCAAGGCTCTCTTATTCGACGTCTTCGGGACGGTTGTCGATTGGAGAAGTGGTGTCGCTCGCGATGCCGGTCAGTTTCTCAGCCGCCATGCTGTGCCGATTGACGCATTTGAGTTTGCGGACGCGTGGCGACGCCAATACGCGCCCGCAATGGAGGAGATACGGAGCGGGCGGCGGCAGTTCGTCCGGCTTGACGTATTGCACAGGGAAAACCTGGTCAAAGTCATGACCGACTATGGCGTCGACATCCGTTCAATTTCCACCGAAGAACTCGATGAACTGAATCACGCCTGGCATCGCCTCGACCCGTGGCCTGATTCCGTCGAAGGGTTGCTGAGACTCAAGCGCCGCTTCATGATCGCCCCGCTCTCGAACGGAAACATCAGGCTGATGATGGATATGGCGAAACGGGCCGCGCTTCCGTGGGACGCCATTCTCGGAGCGGAAGTCGTTCGGGCGTACAAGCCGTCGCCACAGGTCTACGTCGACACCGTCGAAATCCTTGGTTTGAAGCCTGCGGAAGTTTGCATGGTTGCGGCTCATAACGGCGACCTGGCGGCGGCACGTCAATGTGGCTTGAAGACGGCCTTCGTCGTGCGGCCCGTCGAACACGGTCCCGGCCAACGGAGCGACCTGCATGCCGAACAGACCTGGGACTTCGTAGCAGCGGATATGAACGACCTGGCTACGAAGCTCGGCTGCCCCACGTAGCACCTCGGATGCCCGCGATGGCATCGTCCTTCTCTTCGCATCCAAAACTCCGGTCCCTAAGCTCGTCGCCGATATTGGCAACCGAGCCGCCCGACCTTTGCGTCCGCGCCTTGAGGGACAGGTTGGGGTCATCCTGCGGCTGACGGCTCGGGAACACCGCTTGCGCGCATCTGGAGTACCTTTTTTTGAAGGAGGTGAATCATGGGCTCAATCAACCCGCAAGGTGACACCCGGCGCGGCGCCGACATCGTCGGCAGCGGTATGGGCGAGGGTCCGGGGCCGGACATCATGGCCGCAGCAACGCTCGACGGGAACAAGGTCATGTCCTCTGATGGCGAACACGTTGGAAAAATTTCAGACATCATGCTCGACGTCAGGAACGGACGCATCGCCTACGCAGTACTTTCAGAAGGCGGCTTCCTCGGAATGGGTTCAAACCTGCATGCCATCCCGTGGAGTGCATTGACTCTGGATACGGACGAGAAGTGCTTCGTCGTCGACATCTCCGCACAGCGCCTGAAGGACGAGCCGGGTTTCGACAAGGATCACTGGCCGTCGATGGCAGACGCGAAGTGGGGAGAGTCGACGTACAGCTACTACAATCGGCAGCCGTACTGGGCCGCGACCCATGAAGTGGTGGAAAACGATCCTGCCATCAGACCGAGCGAGCACTGAACAACAACGGGTAAGCCGTGTCAGGCGGACGGCTAATCTGTCGCTCTAGCTGGCGCTTACGCCACCGCGTCTCACTGCGGTGCGCGTAAGCGCATCGAATAAAGCATCGACGTCAGACCGGATTCAATGCAGGCCGCTCATCGAGCACCGCGGCGACATTGTCGAGTGCCGTGAAGCCCATCTGGTCACGGGTCTCGATCGTGGCGCTGGCCATATGGGGCGTCAGGAACACGTTGTCGAGTCCTGCGAACCGCCTGTCGACATTGGGCTCGTTCCGGTACACGTCCAACCCCGCGCCGAACAGATGCCCCGAAGTCAGCCACGCTCGACAAGAATCGGGTGTTCAAGGTGGTGGAGCGCTGAGGAGTCATACAGCCCGATCTCCGCTGAAACGGAAAAGTTTCGACGCCATCTGTCGATTTTGCGCGCACTCATTCGTCGTAGTGTTGAAGGCGCCGAATGCCTTCCGACATAAACCGGGACTCATCGTTTGGACAGGAGAATCGAAATGCGCGTAATGGTCATGGTCAAAGCGACCGCCGAATCCGAAGCAGGTCAAATGCCCAGCACGGAACTCATCGCGGCGATGGGCCGATATAACGAAGAACTGGTCAAGGCCGGGATCATGCTCGGCGGCGACGGACTCAAACCGAGTTCGAAGGGCGTGCGCGTGAGATTTTCCGGCAAGGACCGGACCGTCGTCGACGGCCCGTTTGCCGAAACCAAGGAGCTGATCGCGGGCTACTGGATCTGGCAGGTGCAATCAATGGACGAAGCGATCGAATGGGTACGCCGCTGCCCGAACCCGATGCCAAGCGAGTCGGAAATCGAAATTCGCCCGTTCTTCGAGGCCGCGGACTTTGGCGAGGCGTTCACGCCCGAGCTTCAGGAAAACGAAGAGCGCCTGCGCCAGCAAATTGAATCCAATCAAGGCAAAAAATAAGGAAACACTCCGCGCGCCCAATCGTTGCCGCCTTCCGTCACACGCCTTCGACGAGAACGGCGCGGTAACGCGCGCCCTTGAACCGGTGCTGCACGACCTCCTGATAGGCCGGGCTGTCGTACCACGCACGCGCGGCCGCCGTCGACGGAAATTCAGCGATTACGACGCCCTCTGGCGCGTCGCCCTCAAGAACCTGCTGAGGTCCGTATGCGGCGAGCAGCTTGACGGGATGACCCTTGAAGGTCTCGCCCACCTTGCTTTGATAGATGTCGAGCTCACTCTGATCCTGCGTGCTTTCTTTCGTGAAGACGATATAAGTCGCCATAAGGTACGCTCCTGAGGTGATGTGAAGATGCGCACGATGATCCTTGCGAGCGTATTGGACCTCGATACGCAGCGTCGGCGCATAGTCGAACTTGCATCCTCCATTCTAACGCCGCGATCGCTATCCCACTGTCGTAGCATGAATCGCCTTGACGACCTCATCGGTGAAGCGGGTGTCGCCCTCTTCGATGTCTGCGGACAAGCGCACGGTGATCTCCTGCAAGAGCCAACCGTTGCCATCCGGATCGCTGAACGAAGCGTACGAGGCATAACTTTGCCGTTGCGGATTCAGGCCGCTAACCACGCATTTCGCGTCGGCATGGTGGAACACGCCGCCCGTGTCGTGGAATGGCTTGCTGATCTCGATGCCACGACGGAGCAGTTCATTGCGCGCGGCCACGATGTCGGAGACGACGAGGTGAAGCGCCTGGACTGAGCCCGGCGCCGCGGCGGTAACGTTCGTGCCGAACATGACTGAACATGCGGAGCCGGGCGGCGTGTACTGGATCACGCGGTAGTCGTCCCCTGCCTTGAAGTCGAGATCGAGCCGCCAACCCAACTCGCCATAAAAGCGCTTGGCGCGATCGACGTCCGAGACAGGGATCACGACGATCTCGAGCTTCATGTCGAACGCGCCGGCGTCCAGGGTCCCCACTGCGCGTTCGCTCCGCATTGGAATGTTGCTCATGTCTGGCTCCTGAGAGGCGTTGACTACCGGTTCCCCGTTCACGGCTTCGGGTATGTGGAACCACAATATGTGAAAACGCAACGTGAAAACACGGCGCGTGACGACACAATCTTTTGCATTGATGCCAGCGTGAAAACAGCAGCGTCGCGGGCATTGCGCCACGGCGTCGCCCGGTCGAACAGCGAAGCGCTGCGCATACCATTGCATGGTCCAGGCAATACCTTCGTGTGATGGCGCGGCGCGGGAGCCGGACCAGAATACAAGCGTTCCTCGCATGCGGCGGCAATGGGAGGCCGCGATGACAGCGTCCTCTTCACCGCGCCCGGCGGCCCCATCTTCCAGGCCCGCGCGCGCCAATTTCCCCGCAAGGCGAGGACCACGTACACCTACTCCGAGCAACGACTTTCATCTCAAGCTTGCCCTGCGGCGAAGCCGCGTTTAGACACTGGCCTCAATGAACGGAGACTGCAATGAAAATCCTGTTGGTTTTGACTTCGCACAACGTGCTTGGAGATACCGGCAAGCCGACCGGCTTCTGGCTCGAAGAATTCACGGCTCCCTACTATGCGTTCACGGATGCCGATGCAGAGGTCACCGTGACCTCACCCAAGGGTGGCCATCCACCGATCGATCCCAGAAGCGACGACCCCGACAATCAGACCGACTCGATGCTCCGCTTCAAGAAAGATCCTGCGACCCAGAAGGTGTTGGCCAACAGCGTCAAGCTCGCCGATGTCAAAGCGGCCGACTACGATACGATTTTCTACGCCGGTGGTCATGGCCCGATGTGGGATCTGACCAATGACAAAAACTCGATCGCCTTGATCGAGGATTTCTACAACGCCGGCAAGCCGGTCGCCGCCGTCTGTCATGGCCCTTGTGTTCTGCTCAAGGCGACCTACGAGGGGCAGCCTCTCGTCAAGGGAAAGCGCGTCACCTGCTTTACCAATGATGAGGAAGAAGCCGTCGGCCTCACCAAGGTCATGCCCTTCCTCGTCGAAGATGAACTCAAGCGTCTGGGCGGCCACTTTGAAAAGGTGGCCAACTGGGCCGTGCTCACCATTGTCGACGGACGGCTGATCACCGGCCAGAACCCGGCCTCATCTGGTCCGACTGCCAGGGAACTGCTGAAGGTTCTGCAGGCCTAGTCCCAATCGGGCGCGGGCCGCGAAGCCCGCGCATATGTCGGCGATAGGAGTCCCCAATGAACGCAACCACGAACCCCGTTCAGATTAGCGTGGCCCGGCGATCCGCGGCCTATTGGCGTGTCACGATCGACAACCCGCCGATCAACGTCATGGGGCCGCCAATGGTCCAGCAGTTTCAGGAACTCATCAACGCGCTCGAAACCGACGAGCATGTGAAGGTCGTGGTCTTCGATAGCGCGGTGGACGGCTACTTCCTGAATCACTCCGATTTCCTGGCCAGGCTCGAGGATCTGACCGCCATGCCGCCCGGCCCCACAGGCTTACCGCAGTGGCCGGACTTCCTCGTGCGCCTGACGCGCGCGCCCGTCGTCTCCATCGCCCTGATCCGCGGCCGGGCGACGGGCAATGGCAGCGAGATCACGCTCGCCTGCGACATGAGTTTCGCCAGTCGGGAAAAGGCGCTGCTCTCGCAATGGGAGGTGGGCGTCGGGATGGTCGCCGGCGGCGGCCCCATGGCCCGACTGCCCCAGCTCATTGGCCGTAACCGCGCACTGGAGGTGCTTCTGGGTTCTGAAGACCTCCGTGCCGACCAGGCAGAGGCCTATGGCTATGTGAACCGGGCACTGCCCGATGCCGACCTCGACGCATTCGTGGATGCGTTGGCAACCCGGATCGCCGGGTTTGACAAGTGGGCCATCGCCAACACCAAGCGCCTCGTCAACACTTCTCTGCCGCCGGACGTGGAGCTCGGCGCCGGGTGGGACGCGTGCATCGCGTCATTGGGGCGGCCCGCCGCGCAGGAAAATATCAAGGCGCTACTGGCGCGTGGCTTTCACAAGCCGGGCGATGTCGAAGATCGGCTCGGATACTACGTCGGCCAGCTCGCGCACTAAGCCGGCGCGCGAGACGCTCTCTCGCTGCTTTGGAAAAAGCTCGCACGTGGTAGCTGAGAAATCTATCGCGGCGGCGGCATCAGCGTCGCTCGCCCGGATGAATTTCTTTTTCGATAAATGTTTTTTTCGGCGCACATGCCGCCCTTCATCGAAAGCCGAATGAAAAAAAGAAATCACGTGGTGGTCATATCGCGTCTCTAACGTCTGCGGCACGGTAAGAGTGACAACTTTGTCGCCGCCGTCCATGGAGACTAAAGAGATGACGCGTGCCCTGTTCCCCGTCACAGCAACTCTGAAAGCGCTCGCCGCCGCGGCGATCATCGGCCTCGCTTCGGCCAGCGTGCAAGCCGACGTGCCCGATCCCACCACGCAGATCACGCAAAGCGGCTACTCGCCCGTGTATGTCGGCGTCGATGCCGAAATGGCGACCGTGCCGTCGAATGCCGTGACTACGGGCGGCAAGCCGACCGTGAGCCGCGCATACGTGATGCGCATCGATTTGCGCGCGCCGGGCGTGAGCGTCGAAACGACCGGGCATAGCGGCCCGCTGATGACGACGTCGGAAACGATTTCGCAATTCGCCGCGCGCACCGGTGTGCGGCTCGCAGTCAACGCGAACTTTTTCGCGCCGTGCTGCGCGACGACGCCGGAGCCGAAGTCGATCATCGGCTTGCTGGTGTCGCACGGCCAGATCGTGAGCCCGCTGACCAGCGACCCGACGCAAAGTGAAGCGGTACTTGCGATCACGCGGCAGGGCCGCGCGTATATCGCCGAAGCGCCGCAGATTTCAGCGCAGGATCTGAAGCTGATCGATACGGCGGTCGCCGGCTCGGCGATTCTGCTGAAAAACGGCCAGGACGTCAGCGCGCAAAGCCCGAACGAAGGCGATCCGCTTAATCCGAATCCGCGCACACTGGTCGGCCTGTCGCAACAGGGGCGCTTTCTCTATCTCGTCGTGATCGACGGACGCGTCGCGGGTTATTCGACGGGCACGACCAACGCGCAATCGGCGCAACTGATGAAGGCGATCGGCGCGGACGACGCGATCAATCTCGACGGCGGCGGCTCGACCGAACTCGTGCGCGCCGACCAGATCGGCGTGCCGTTTATCGTCGATACACCGAGTGGCGGTGCGGAACGGCTCGACGCGTCGGCGATCGGCGTGCATGCGTTGAAGCTGCCGGACTTGCCGGGCCTGCCGTTTTGAGGCATTGAATAGTCGAAGCCGCATCAGCTTCAAAATGGCCGGGCGCTCACGCGTCCGGCTTTTTTCTTCTACATTTGGGGTAGATTGATCCCGACACTCGCGATCAGTCGAGCCGGTCGGTCGCAAATGATTTTCAGGCACGACACGTCTGGGCATCAGATTTGCTGCTGACTCATCCGGGCGTGCGTAACGTGTCTTCCGACGCTCGCTAACCTGAATGTCCGACACCCCGGCGAATCGATCGCCAATGGTTCCAAATCCTGCTTCAGCCTGCCGCCCGGCCGCGCCGATTGTCGCCGGATGGGGGCCTCTCTCGCCATGAGGAGAACGCATGATGCAACAGACCGCCTCCAACACCACGCAACAGAGCGCCGACCCCGACGCAGCCCGAACCGGCCGCCAGCCTTCCGCGAACGCGACGATGCCAGTCGAGTTGACCGTCAACGGCAATCTCTACACGCTGTCGCTCGATCCGCGCACCACGCTGCTGGACGCGCTGCGCGAGCATCTGCACCTCACCGGCACGAAAAAGGGTTGCGACCACGGCCAATGCGGCGCGTGCACGGTGCACGTGAACGGACGGCGCGTGAATGCGTGCCTGTCGCTCGCCGGCACGCACGCCGGCGACGAAATCACCACCATCGAAGGCATTGGTCAGCCCGAAGCGCTGCATCCGATGCAGGCCGCGTTTGTAGAATGCGACGGCTATCAGTGCGGCTACTGCACGTCGGGCCAGATCATGTCCGCCGTCGCGCTGCTCGATGAAGCGGTCGGGCCGGGCGACGCCGAAGTGCGCGAAGCGATGAGCGGCAATCTGTGCCGCTGCGGCGCCTACCAGAACATCGTCGCGGCAATCCAGCGCGTGCGCGGCCAGTCCTGAGGAGCGCCATCATGGAAATCTTCCAGTTGTCGCGCGCCAACGGCGTGCGTGAGGCGATCGCGGCGGGCGCGGCTTCGGCAACGGCCCAGCAGGGCGCACAAGTGCGCTTTCTCGCGGGCGGCACGACATTGCTCGACCTCATGAAGCTCAACGTCGAGCGGCCGACGCGGGTCATCGACATCAGCCGGCTGCCGCTAGACCGTATCGAAGCACTGCCCGATGGCGGCGTGAAGATCGGCTCGATGGCGCGCAATGCGGACCTGGCACTGCATCCGCTGATCCGCACACCGTATGCGGTGCTGTCGCAGGCGCTGCTCGCGGGAGCCTCGGCGCAATTGCGAAACATGGCGACGACCGGCGGCAACCTGCTGCAACGCACGCGCTGTGTGTACTTTCGCGACACCGCGATGCCATGCAACAAGCGCGAGCCGGGCTCGGGCTGTCCGGCGATCCAGGGATTCAATCGCACGCTCGCGATTCTCGGTGCCAGCGACGCCTGCATCGCGACCAACCCGTCGGATATGAACGTCGCCCTGACCGCGCTCGACGCGACCATTCACGTCGAAGGAACGGACGGCGCGCGCAGCATCGCGATCGACGACTTCTTCGTGTTGCCAGGCGCGACGCCGCAGCGCGAGAACGTGCTCGACGCAGGCGACCTTATCACGCACGTGACCCTGCCGCCTCTACCAGCGGGCGCGCGCTCGGTTTACCTGAAGCTGCGCGATCGCGCGTCGTACGAGTTCGCACTGGCGTCGGCCGCCGTGGTCATGACGCTCGACGGTGGACACATCGGACATGTGCGCGTCGCACTCGGCGGCGTCGGCACGCGGCCTTGGCACGCGCTCGAAGCGGAAGCCGTGCTGCGCGGCGCAACGCCCGATGCCGCGACCTTCCGCAAGGCCGCGGACGCCGCGCTAGCGAACGCGAAGCCGCAAAGTCAGAACGGCTTCAAAGTCGAGTTGGCGCGCCGCTGCATCGTCCATGCGCTGACCCAGGCTACGGCCACGCCCTGAACCGCCGATCGAGAGGAACGCCCCATGTCTACCTTATCCGACTCCGTGCTGTCCGTGATCGGACGGCCTCAAGCGCGTATCGACGGACCGCTGAAGGTCAGCGGCAGCGCAGCCTATACCTCCGATATCGATTTGCCCGATCTGCTGGTTGCCGTGCCGGTGTGCAGCACGATCGCAAGCGGCCGGCTCGTGTCGCTCGACATCGCGGACGCCGAGGCGATGCCCGGCGTACACGCGGTGCTGCATCGAGACAATATCGGCCGCTTCTACCGGCTTTCCGGCAACTCGATGGAGACCGGCTTCGTGGACGAAGCACGGCCGCCCTTCGAGGACGACATCATCCGCTACTACGGCCAGTACATCGCTGTCGTGATCGCGGATACCTTCGAGGCGGCGAGCGCGGCGTCGGCTGCGATCGGGGCTCGCTACGAAATCACGCCGCACGACGTGCGCGACGAACTGGAGGCCGACGACAAGCCGAAGGTCGAGAGCGAGCGTGGCGACCCGGATCGTGCGTTCGACGCCGCGCCGGCGACGCTCGACGCAACCTACGTCACGCCCACGGAAACGCACAACCCGATCGAACTGCACGCGTCGATCGCGGACTGGGACGGTGAGAACTACACATTTTACGAGACCACGCAGGCCATTTCGGTCCACCTGGGCACGCTCTCGCAGATGCTCGGCGTGCCGAAGGAAAAGATCCGCGTGATCTCCCGCTATCTCGGATCAGGCTTTGGGAGCAAGCTGTGGATGTGGCCGCACACGCTGCTCGCGGCAGCGGCGACGCGTCAGACCGGCCGTCCCGTGAAGCTGGTCGTGAGCCGCAAGATGATGTTCCAGAACGTCGGCCACCGCCCCGTGACTCAGCAGCGCATGCGGCTGTCGGCTGAACGCGACGGCAAACTCACCTCCGTGCAGCACGACTACGTCAACCACACCTCGATCGCCGACGAATACCAGGAAAGTTGCGGCGAAGTCACGCCGCTCATCTATAGCACGCCGAACCTGCGCGTGACCTCCGGCCTCGCGCGCCGGAACGTCGGCTCGCCGACGTCGATGCGCGGCCCAGGCGCCGTGCCCGGCCTGTACGCAGTCGAATCGGCGATCAATGAACTGGCGCATGTGCTGAACCTCGATCCCGTCGAATTGAGGCTGCGCAACGAACCGCGCGTCGACGAAAGCACGGGTTTGCCGTTCTCGTCACGGCATCTCGTCGAATGTTTGCGCACGGGCGCTGAGCGCTTCGGATGGTCGCAGCGGACGCCGGGCGTGGGATCGATGCAGCGCGACGGCCTGACTTTGGGCTGGGGCGTCGGCGCTTGTGTCTGGCCAGGCTTGCGCTTTTCCGCGGCTGCGAACGTCGATCTTCGAGCGGACGGCAGCGCCCGTGTTGTATGCGGCACACAGGACATCGGCACCGGCACCTACACGGTGCTCGCGCAACTGGTCGCCGAGGAGACCGGCATTCCCCTCACTCGCATCGAAGTCGGTCTCGGCGATTCGGTGTTACCGCTTGGACCCGTTTCGGGGGGCAGCGCGGCAACTGCATCGGTGATTCCGGCAGTGCTCGACGCGGTGCGTTCGGCCATCAAGCTGTTGCTGTCGCGTGCGGCGGCCGTCGATGGTTCACCGTTCAAAGGCGCCGCCGAAGATGCGCTCGCGTTCAGCGCGGGGCACGTGCATCGCAAGGGCGACGCGCCGGAGCGCGGCGTGCCGTTCGGCCAGATTCTCGAAGCAGCGAAGATGAGCGCGGCATCAGGCAGCGGCAGCGCCCAGGGCGGCTTCGACGATCCGCTCAAGAAACGCTTCTCCATCTATTCCTACGGCGCGCACTTCGCCGAAGTCACGTGGCAGCCGGAGATCGCGCGGTTGCGCGTGAGCCGCGTCGTCACGGTGATCGATGGCGGACGTATCATCAACCCGCGCGCCGCCCGCAACCAGATAGAAGGCGCAGTCGTGATGGGCGTCGGCATGGCGCTGTTCGAGCATACGACGTACGACAGGCAGACGGGCGCACCGATCAACAGCAACCTGGCCGATTACATCATCGCGTCGAATGCGGATACTCCCGAACTTGACGTGACCTTTCTCGATCATCCGGATACCGTGTTCAACGAACTCGGTGCTCGCGGGATTGCGGAAATTGGCCTCGCGGGCGTCGCGGCGGCGATTACCGATGCTACCTATCATGCAACCGGCGTGCGCGTGCGGAAGTTGCCGATCATGATCGAAGATCTGCTGGCTGCGGAAATGGCTTGAGGGCAGATGTCGTTGTAACGAGTGGCATGCTTCGACGTAAAGTTCTTCGCGTTGGAAACGCGTGGGATACGCTTGCGGCAATTAAAGGAAGTTTCGGCGCGGCGGCAAGAACCAGGCAAACGGCGAAGGAGGCACCGAGCCGTCGCAGCCATTTCCTAGAAGGATCAACTGCCGCTTCCAATGTTCATTGGAAGTCGTAGCCAGGAAAGCTATCCTAATAGCTTGTCTTCTGATGATCGAAGACGAACCAGGCATCGCACGCCGGGAATCGAAGGGAATGGTTCTGCCCTCCCGTGTGCTGGAGAACGCCATGAAGCCCATGCTCCAAACCCTGCGGGCCGCCGCACTGGTGGCCCTTGCATTGTGTCTCGCCGTCCCAAAGACCTTTGCCCAGGCGGCGCCTGGCGTGGTGGGTTCGTGGTCCTTGGTTTCGTTGACCGCCTCGAGAAGTGGTAGCGAAGTCGAAGTGCTCGGTCCGCACCCGGACGGCCAACTCATCTTCGGCACCGACGGCCGTTATGTTCTGCTCGGAGTTCGCGCAGACTTGCCGAAGTTCGCATCGGGTAACCGCTTATTGGGCACCACCGAAGAAAACCTACTCATCGTCCAAGGCAACTTCGCGCACTTCGGCACCTATACCGTCGATCCGGCCGGACAGGTGATCGTTTTCCACATTCAGAAAAGTACCTTTCCGAACTGGGACGGGGATGTTCAACGACGCCCATTCACCCTCGATGGCGACCGGCTGACCTACATCACGCCTGGGAGCTTCGGATATGGCGCATCGAAAGTCGTGTGGCAACGAATGAAGTAAGCAGCAGAACGCGAGGTTCATAACCTGAACCTCCAGCGGCGAGACCGGACAACGTAATCGCGTTCAGGTCGCCGTATCCCTCGCTATCGCGGACCTGGCGCCAAGCGCCGAGTCCGAGTGCGGCGCGCGTCAATCCGTCGTCAGGAATCACGAGGCGAATCTAAAGACCTTTCGTGTAAGCGAATTGTCGTCCATCATATTTAAGCCAGAACGATCATGCACCGTCATCGGAGTCGGCTTGACACGGTGGTGGCTGAACACGTCCCTCCGCAGCGGCGTCCGCTTAAAACGGTAGTTATGCCTGGCGACATCAGGGATTACCATGCTCGACGATTCGCCCCTAATCCGAAAAGAGTCGATGACGGCACACCAACGCTGGACCATTCTGGTCGCCAGTACCGGTGGAGCGCTCGAGGTATTCGATTTCGTTATCTTCGGATTCTTTGCAAGAAGCATCGGCAGCGAGTTCTTTCCGACAGGAACTGGCGTGCCGGCGGAGACGTTGTCGTTCACGGTGCTGGCCATTGGCTACCTTTCCAGGCCGGTGGGCGGCATCCTGCTTGGGCGGTTCGGCGACACGCACGGCCGGCGCCTTGTCTTCGTGTCGTCGGCGATGATCGCCTCCGTTTCTACGCTTCTCATCGGAATACTTCCTTCATACGCGGCATGGGGCGCGCTTGCCCCAGCGCTTCTTCTCATGCTGCGGCTCATCCAAGGTCTCTGCCTGGGCGGCGAGTTGCCAGGCGCAATCGTCTACGCGGTCGAAACCGCGCGCGGCAGGCCTGGTCTTCTGTGCGGCATCGTGTTCGTCGCGGTCAACCTGGCGTTGCTTCTGGCGACGAGCATTAACTTTGCTCTGCAATGGGCGCTCACACCCGCGCAGGTCAATGCATTCGGATGGCGGAGTGGCTTCCTGCTTGGTGGAATGGTCGGGCTGTTGAGCTTTGTCCTGCGCCGGACGCTTGCGGAGACCAACGAGTACGCGCAAGCGATCGGCGCCCGGCATCGCGAGCCTCTTGCCGTCCTGTTCCGCAACCATTTCGCTCCCCTGACGACAGGAACCGGCGCGTCTCTGTTGGCGGGTGCGTCGGGTGGCATCTTTATCGGCTTCGCACCAAGTTATCTGCAAAGGCTTCAATACGACACACACCAGATCGCGAGTGCCCAGATGTGGTATCTGGTCGTCGTGGCTGCCTGCATTCTCGTGACATCGCACGTTGGCGACCTGTTGCCGCGCCGTTATGTGTTCAGGTCGGGAACCGTTTTGTCCGCGCTTTTCGCGCCCTTCTTCTTCATTGCGGCCACCCGTCACTACGTGAGCCTGCCTGCGCTGTTCCTGATGGCCGGCGTCGTCAGCTCGTTTGCGAACGGAACCTTCGCGTGCGCGATCGCGGAAATGTTCCCCGTCGACGTCCGCTTCAGCGGTGTTGCCCACGTCCATGAATCTCGGACTGTCCGCGTCGCTGGGACTGACACCGCTCGCAGCGAATTTCCTCGTTTCGGGCCTGCACTGGATGCCTGCGCCCGCGCTCGTCATTGTGTTGTGCTCGGCGCTCGCGTTCGCGGCTTCATTCGGCATGAAGCGCGAGCGGCGGCGCTTCGACGTCGTCGCTGTGAACCGGAACTCGCGGTGGCAGGAGCGCAGATGAACACGCCAGAATCCGTCCGGATTGCGGATGTCGAACTGAACATCCAGCGCTACGAATTGCGCCGCGCAGGCGAGAAGGTCAGCCTCGAGCGCCTGCCGATGGAGTTGCTGATCCTGATGGCATCGCGCAACGGGGAACTCGTCACGCGTGCGGATATCGTGAGAGCCCTGTGGGGCGCGAACGCGTATCGGGAAACGGACAACTGCATCAATACGGCGATCCGGAAAATCCGCGTCGCGCTGCACGACGATCCGGTCAACCCGCAGCACATCATCACCGTGAAGGGCAAAGGCTATCGTCTGAACAACGTACGGCCCGCGCCGGCTGAATTGGCGCCCGCCCCGCAGGAAGCCGTGCGGATACTGGTACTGCCGTTCGAAAACCAGACCGGCGATTCCGGCCAGAACAGCTTCTGCGACGCGCTGGCCGACGAAACCTCCGCCAGTATCGGCATGCTCGATCCGGAGCACATCCTTGTCATTTCGAGGACGACCGCCGCTCACTGCAGACGGGTGAGCAAGAGTATTGCGGAGATCGCGCGCGAATTGTCGATCGATTACGTGCTGGAAGGCGCGCTCAAGCGGGACGGCACGAGGATTCGTATTCTGGCGCAACTGATCCGTTGCTTCGACCAGGTGCAGATCTGGAGTCGCGCGTATGAGCCGATGACGAGCGGAGCGCTGGAAATCCAGAAAGAGGTTGCAACGGCGCTCGCTCAGGAAGTATCGCCCGCGCTCGCGGAACAGCAACGGCACAGGCTGGCGCGACGTTTGCCGGTCGATCCGGCGGCGCACGACGCGTATCTGCGCGGCCGTTACTACTGGACCCGCCGCGTGCACTTCGATGCGGGGTTCGCCGCGCATCACGCGCTAAGTGACGAGGACTTCGTTCGCGCGCGCGGCTACTTCGAGCTCGCGATCGAACGGGATCCGACTTACGCGCTCGGATATGTGGGGATGTCGAACGTTTTAGGCGCCGCTGCGACGCACGGAGTGTGCGCACCGTCGGAGGGCCACCCGCGAGCGCGGCAGGCGGCGCTGCAAGCACTGGAACTGGATGCCAATCTTCCTGAGGCTCACCAGGCGCTGGCTGGCGTGCACTACTTCTATGACTGGGACTGGCGCCGGGCCGAGGAGGAGTTCCTCGAGGCATTACGGTTGAACCCGAGCCACGCCGAAACGAGCCGCCTGTATGCGCGGCTCCTGCTGGTGCTTGGGCGAGAAGCGGAAGGCAGAGCACAGTTCGAGCGTGCCGAGAAAGTCGACCCGCTCGGATTCGAAGGATCACGCGTATTCGGACTCGTGCAGGCGGGCAAATACGACGAAGTGATTCGGGAGTGCCTGAATGCGGGGCATGGCAATCGCTCCCCACTCGTCTATCAGCTACTGGCGACCGCATATGAAGGGCAGGGTCAATACGAGGAGGCCGTCGAAGCGACCGTTGATGCACTAACGCGGTGCGGCGAATTCGCCCGCGCGGAGACTATTCGCACGGTCTGGGACACCGGGGGTTATAAAAAAGTCCTTCAGTGGTATTTGCAGGACCTGATGACGAGACGTCAAAGGCGCTACACGTCGCCGCTTCTGTTCGCGGAAATTTATGCGAGGCTCGACCAGCCGGACGAGATGTTTCACTGGCTCGATGTTGCGCTTGTCGAACATTCGCCGCGCCTGTGCGAACTGCGTACCAATGCATGGTTCAATCGCTACCGGTCGACGGGGCGATTCCGGAACGTCGAGAAGCGTATCGGCTACTGAGCCCGGAGCATAGCCCCATCATTCGACGGACGGGCCCCGGTCGGCGCCGTAGCCTGCCCCGTTACGCGCGATGAGTGTATTCGCGGGCACTCATCGTGCGGGACGGCAGCCGCGCGAAGCTGTTGTGCGGCGCTCAGTGGTGGCGGAACGTACTAGTCCCGAAACGGCTTTGGTCCCCGGATTGCAGGGCGTTCAGGTCCGGATAGGTCTGCCGCGCCGGACTCATTGCCATTCCTGTTTCACCCCTCGACGCGTCGGTGACGCCACCGACATCCTGAACGGCCGGTGCGGTTCCCGATGGTACTGGTTTGTCTTGCGCCCACGCTTGTCCCAGGAACATGCCGATCGCGCAGAGGGCAACGATTCGAAGCGTTTTCATGTCAATTTCTCCTATCCACAAGTGCGGAAACGGTCAGTGCATTACCGGCCTTAGGGCGATCCCGGACGGTGCCCGCGAGGATGCGGCGTCGGGTTGCTATCGCTGTGTCAATCCTGCGATCAGAGCGTTCTTTGCGCCATCGACCCAGTCTAAAGAAATTGTTAACACGGGCCAGATTGCGGATCAGCGGAGCGTTGCCGCGCAGCATGCTCGTTTAAGGCGAGCGTGAATCTGGCGGGATCCCAGTCCTCGTCAAGTGCGCGGTGCATGAGTTCCTGTTGGCTCTCCGGCGCCAACCCGCCGACCGGCGGGTCGCGGTCGAGGTTGGTAGGGAACGGGTATCCCTCGGCGCAGGATGCGATTGCCGCGGCGGCTTCCGTGTCACTTATCCGCCCCGACGCGCGGCGCTCGCGCAGTACCGGATAAACCGCCTCGCACATTCTCCTGCGGTCGAGCACTTCCATCGCCCGGCCATAAGCCGACGAGACCTGCAAGAGATTCGCCATGCGTTGAATGTCCGTGGTGCGATTTTCGCCGGCCGCATGGAACAACGCGGGATTGAAAAACACGGCATCGCCCTTGGAGAGCGGCAGTTGGACGAAATGGGCTTCGAAATATTCCCGAAAATCGGCTCGGCGCCATGCCAGATATCCCTCGTCGTATCGCTGCGAATACGGCAGGAGCTTCGTCGGACCGCTCTCAACCGGCATGTCGCTATGCGCCACCGCGCCCTGCAGGGTGAGGAAGGCGGACATCCGATGCACGTGCGCAGGATAGCGTTCGGCCTTTTCAACCGTCTGGAAGCCGAGGTGGTAATCGCGATGCGCTTGTTGAGCAGCGCCGCCGGGGCGCACTACATTGACCTGTGACGTCATCTGGTAGGACGGTCCAAGCCACGCTTCCGACGCGATCATCAACATCGGATTTGAGAAATACTGCGCGAATACTTCGGGCGCTCGCAGGCAGAGCTTTTCCTGGGCGTTCCAGATCCGGTCATTCGCGCCCGCCTTTGCGAAATGGTCTGCCACACGCGATCCTTGCTCGCGCTCACTGCGAATAATCGATTCGAAGACGGCCGTCGCGTCGTCGACAGGCCCGGTATCGGCATATGCCCGCCGAAGCACCAGCACCCCTGCGCCCTCGTGAAGGACGCGAGCCCATTCCGCCTGCAACTGGGCTCTCTCGGACGCATCGTGTGTCATGCCATCGAGTTGCTGACAGTCGTAAACGGGAATGCGCTGTGTGATTTCCGCCGCATAGCGCGTCGAGCCGTTGTCATCGCCTTCCAGCAGAGCGACGAATTCATTCAGAGCGCAGTCGCGTTCGCGGTACCAACTCTGCCCTCGCTCTTCGATGCGATCCTCGCTGTGGCCCATGTCTCTCTCCCTCTGTACGTCACAGCATAGCGCCATGGACTGCCAACGGGGTATCATTAATCCATCAAAAACACCTCAAATCCGAGGGATCCGCCGTGGTTCACCACTTTCTTATCACGGACATAGCTCTACAGGCCGGGGGCGGGGTGGCAACAGTCGACCACGTACTCAATGGCCGCGCACACGCTCGTGAACATGCGCGCAAGCGCGTCGAGCAAGCAATCAAGGAGATCGAGAAGCAGGAACTACAGTTGTTTATCTGATCGAAGCTGTACATCGCAGGGCCGGCAATGCATGAAAGCGTTTGCCGTCCCGCGATAGCGTCGTGAAACATTTGATTCCACTCGACTAGCTTATGTTGCCGCCGCTCGATTTTGCGTTCGCAAGCTTCCTGACCGCCGCAGAGACACCTGCACCATAGGCCGGATCCGCAAGCCGGCAATGTTCGATATGCAACTGAACGACCGGGTCCGACACACCCTGCAGTGCACGCGCGGTGTTCTCGAACAACACTTGCTGTTGCCCGGGTGACATGTTGCGGAACAGAACGCCCGTTTGCGAGAAGTAGTCGTCGTCGACCCGATGATTCCAGTGATCCGCAGCGCCTTCCAGGCTCAGCGGCGGTTCGCGGTAGTCCGGCTGCTCGACCCACTCGCCACGCGTATTCGGTTCGTAGGAGATCGTGCCACCCTGGTTACCGTCAGTACGTCCTTGACCATCACGGTGATAGCTGTTGACGTAGCTCGCTCCCCTCGGCGCATTCACCGGAATCTGCGCATAGTTGACGCCCAGACGATAACGCTGCGTATCCCCGTAAGAGAAGAGTCGCCCTTGCAGCATCCGGTCCGGCGAGAAGCCGATTCCCGGTACGATGTTCGACGGCGCGAATGCAGCCTGCTCGACATCCGCAAAATGGTTGTCGGCGTTTCGATTGAGTTCCATCTCGCCAACTTCGATCAACGGATAATCAGACTTCGGCCATACCTTCGTGAGGTCGAACGGATTGATGCGGTACGAACCCGCTTGCTTCTCGGGCATGATCTGCACGAACAGCGTCCAGCGCGGGAAATCTTTGCGCTCGATGCTCTCATACAGATCGCGCTGATGTGATTCGCGATCCCGGCCAACCAAGGTCTCGGCCTCAGCGTCCGTCAGATTCTTGATACCTTGCTGCGTGCGGAAATGAAACTTGACCCAGAAGCGTTCATTTGCCGCGTTGATAAAGCTATACGTGTGGCTCCCAAAGCCGTGCATATGACGGAAAGAACTCGGCAGGCCGCGATCGCTCATGATGATCGTGATCTGATGCAACGCCTCGGGAAGCTGGGTCCAGAAATCCCATTGGTTCTGTGCGCTACGCATGCCAGTGCGAGGATCGCGCTTGATCGCATGGTTCAGGTCCGGGAACTTCAACGGGTCGCGAAAGAAGAACACCGGCGTGTTATTGCCGACGATGTCCCAGTTGCCTTCTTCGGTATAGAACTTCAATGCAAAGCCGCGAATGTCGCGTTCGGCGTCGGCCGCACCGCGTTCGCCGGCAACCGTCGAGAAGCGCGCGAACATTTCCGTGCTCTTGCCGATCTTCGAGAAAATCTTTGCGCGCGTATATTTCGTGATGTCGTGCGTCACAGTGAACGTGCCGAATGCGCCTGAACCCTTCGCGTGCATCCGCCGCTCCGGAATGACTTCACGATCGAAGTGCGCCAGTTTTTCGAGGAGCCACACATCTTGCAACAACGCCGGGCCGTTCGGACCCGCGGTCTGGATGTTCTGATTGTCGGCAACAGGTGCGCCAAATACCGTAGTCAACTTCCTCTTCATATTCATGTTCCTATCCTCGCATTGGGGTGATGAAAACCGATGCAAACAGTTGCGAATCGCAACCATCGTTTGACGATTCAAGAATAGCAGCGCTGTGCATCTGCCATGTTTGGAATTATTTACTGATTGGATAACAGAATACTAAGTCCCCGATGCCAGCTCATACGTCGAATAAGGACAATCTACGTGGGAAAACTGCCAGCACGCCTGCAGACCGTCTCACGTAGCCGATAGTCGCGACTTATGGAAGCGCTAGAAAATACGACTTGGACCCAAAGCGCGGAATTGGCGATGATTGGTCCACAGGGTGAATCGCAAATCGATGACATCGCCCAACCCTCAAATAGATCCGAGGGCCAACCTTTAGGTGACGCGAAATGTATGCTGACATCTCTATTCAGAAAACGTCCCAGGCCGTTTCAATGCCTCGCGCGGCAGTTTTGCTGATCAACCTCGGTACACCAGACGCACCCACTGCGCGTGAAGTGCATCGTTATCTTGCGGAGTTCCTCTCCGACCCGCGCGTGATCGAAATGCCGCAATGGCTTTGGCAGCCCATTCTTCGCGGCCTCGTGCTTCCATTCAGAAGTCACGCGGCGGCGCGCCGATATGAATCCATCTGGATGCCCGACGGATCGCCGCTCCGCGTGCATACCGAACAGCAGGCCACCGCACTTCGAAGATGGCTGGCCGAACGTGGACAGCAGGTGCGCGTCGCTTACGCGATGCGTTACGGCACGCCGAGCATCGCGGGAGAACTCGATCGTCTGATCCGGCAGGGCTGCGATCGCATTGTGATCTTGCCGATGTATCCGCAGTACGCGGCATCGACCACCGCCACGGCCTTCGACAAGGTGGCCTCCGCGTTCGCACAGATCCGCAATCAACCGGAGGTGCGTTTCATCAAACAGTACTTTGCAGATTCACGCTATATTTCCGCGCTCGCCGACACCGTACGGCGGCACTGGTATGTGCACGGACGCCCCGACTTCAACCGCGGCGATCAAATGCTTCTGAGCTTTCACGGCTTACCGCAACGCGCTATCGAGCGTGGCGACCCTTACCACGCGCAATGCCTCGAGACGGGCGCACTGCTTGCCGAGGCGTTGAGCCTTGACGCACACCACTGCAGAGTGACGTTCCAGTCGGAGTTCGGAAGACAGGAGTGGATCGGACCACATACCGCGGAAACACTGGCTGAACTCGGCGCGTCCGGCACGCATCGCGTAGATGTCTTTTGCCCGGGCTTTACTGCCGACTGTATCGAAACCGTCGATGAAATCGGCGTCGAAGGGCGGGACACGTTCCTCAAATGGGGCGGCAGGGAGTTCCATCGGATCGATTGCGTGAACGCGTCAGCGCCGTTCATCGATGCACTCGGGGAGCTTGCACTCGATCAGTTGAAGCACTGGAGCGGCGTCGTCACACAATCCTGCCGGAAGGAAGAAGTCACGATCTCTGACATGGGCGCCGCATCATGTCTTACGCTTTGATTCGTGCAGGTTGCGCGCGGTCCACGTGCAGGCCCACGCACCCTGTATTCAATTTCTAATAGACTGCAGGAAATAGTGCTCCGGCAACGCAATGCCAAGGCCCAGCCGCGCCGCTTCCCGATACACATGCCCGCCCACCGCCGCAAACTGGACGCCCCAATTGCCCACTGTGTAATAGAAGGTGATCTGCCGGGCATCCGTGCGGCCCGGCGCGCGGCCGGTTATCACGTCGGTGTAAACCGGCCAGCCGGTCGTATCCACTCTTTCTCCGCGTGACACGGGCAAACGCGCCCGCTCCTCGCCGCTTCCGCCGATAAACGCATTCGGGCTGCCCGACACGCGCTGGCTGAAGCGTTCACTCTCCTCCATCGGCAAGCGTTCACGGCCTTGCGCGATGCACACGTCGAAGCGGTTTGCGACACTGGTGTCGAATTCACGCGGCGTGAGCGCCACCACGTGCATGCCCGGTTCCAGCCAGTCGGCGTCGATGACGGGCGTCATGCTGTCGGTGCAGGTG
The DNA here is from genome assembly GCF_004339745.1 of Paraburkholderia sp. BL9I2N2. Taxonomy (GTDB): domain Bacteria; phylum Pseudomonadota; class Gammaproteobacteria; order Burkholderiales; family Burkholderiaceae; genus Paraburkholderia. Next base: position 1,420,554 of record NZ_SMGP01000002.1, read on the forward strand.
GCGACGATGTCGGCGCCGCGCACCGCCTCTTCGGCCGAGCCGACAGCTTCGACCTCGATCCCAAGTTTCGCCGCCATGTCCCGCGCAAATCGCAAACGGTTCGCCTCGCGACGGCTGAAAACGCGCACGCGCCGAATCTCGCGTACCGCCACCAGCGCCTCGAGAAACGTTTCGGCCATGCCGCCCGAGCCGATCATGCCGACGGTGTGCGCGTCCTCACGCGCAAGCAGCCGCGTGCCGAGTCCCGCCGCGCCGCCCACGCGCATGTGTTGCAGGTGGCCGTCGTTGAGCATCGCGAGCGGCTTGCCGTTCTCGGTACTGAACAGCATCACCAGCCCGCAATACGTGCCCGGCTCGACGCAGTACTTCTGCTCGCTGCCCGCGCGGCCGTCGGCGTCACGCGGCCACACCATCACGTCCGATTTCAGACGCACCGCCAGAATGCCGTCGGTCGCGCCATCCACCGAGCCGAAACGGTAATAGCTGTCGTCGCGCTGCGTCGGCACATAGGTGTCGATACGTGGACGCCCAATCGACGCGCCACCCGGCAATCCGGCAAACGCGCGTTCCTGCACGTCGATGCAATCGCGCATCGTCAGCACGCGCGCGACACAGTCGTTATCGATAAGCAGCATCGTAATGAGTCCCCGAGCGTTCCCGTTAGCGTCCGAATCAGCGTGCAACCAGCCGCGCCGCGCCTGCCCCGGCGCGCCGCCCGAACACCACGCCGGCGACGAGCCCCGTGCCGCTGCCGTAGTTGTGATAGTAAAGACCGCCGACAATCTCGCCCGCCGCGAACAGCCCTCGAATCGGCGTACCCGACGTGTCGAGCACCTCGGCCTCCGTCGACACCTTCAGTCCACCGAACGTAAAGGTCACGCCCGTGGTCACGCCATAGGCTTCAAAAGGCGGCGTGTCGAGCCGATTGGCCCAGTTGGTTTTGTCGATGCCGAGTCCACTCGTGCGCAGGCCGTCGTGGATGTTCGGATTGAACGACACATCGGGCCGCGGCGCCTCGTTATACGCGCGCACGGTACGCAGAAAACCTTCTGGATCGACGCCCGTGAGTTTCGGCGCCAGTTCTTCGAGCGTGTTCGCCGTCTCTTTGGTGATGCGCGCAATCCTGTACTCGTCGCGCAGCAGCTTGACGACTTTCTGATCGAAGATCTGCCACGCGAAAAGGCCTGGCTGGCGCAAGACTTCATGCCCATACTTCGCGTAGGTGAAACTGTGAAAGTCGAGCCCCTCGTCGAGAAAACGCTCGCCCTTCGCGTTCACCAGAATCCCGAACGGGTAGTTGTGTTTCTGGAAGCGATCGCCAATCGTCAGATCGCCGTACTCGGGTGCATTCATGTCCCATTGCACCGCATGCGCGCCGGACCAGTGCCCCGTTACCGCCGCGCCGATTTCCATCGCCATCTTGTGGCCCCAGCCGGTGTTGTAGCGTGTGCCACGCACTTTTGCCAGGTCCCAGTTCGGCCCGAGATAGCGCGCACGCATCTCCGCGCTCGACTCGAAACCGCCGCATGCGAGCACCACCGCTTTCGCGCGGATGTCGACCTGCCGCCCCTCATGCATGGCGCGCACGCCTTCGATGCGCCCGTCGCCATGCAGCAGGCCCATTGCCTGAGTGCGATAGAGCACGCCGATTCCCGCGTCCTTCAGCGCATGATGCAGCGTTTCGACCAGATGCGTGCCGCCACCCAGAATGTGGCAGGCGAGACCGCCCCAGAAACGGAATTTGCCTTCGACACGAAACGCCTGCCGCCCCAGCGCCGGCTGGAATCGCACGCCATGCCGCTTGAGCCACAGCGCGGCGTCGTAGCTGTTGCCGATCAGTACGTCGGTCAGATCCGGGTCGGCGCGGAACTCGGTTAGCCGGCCGATATCGTCGAAGTACTGCTCGCGCGTGTAGGTGCCGAAATCGATATTCGGCAGGTCCAGTTCCGCGATATCCGGCGCGAGCTTCAACAGGTCGTCGACGGAATCGTAGACGAAGCGGAACGCGCCGCCCGTGAATGCAGAGTTGCCGCCGCGGGCTTCCTCCGGTGCGCTTTCGAGCAGTGCGATGCGCTTCGCGCCACCTTCGCGTGCGGCGAGTGCCGCATTGGCCGCGGCGTTTCCCGCGCCGATTACTAGCACGTCGATATCGTTGAGTTCGTCGAGGGTCATCAGTTGGCTCTCCAGTTCCAGTGTGATCTAGCGTCGTGGGTATTCAGCAAGCGGTGTCAGCGACGCCGCGTCCACTTCATCCACGACCGGGTTCAGTGTTTCGAGGCTGCGGCCGGTGGTCCGCGGGCCGAAGACGAGTGTGATCAACGCAGTCAGGAACCATGCGCCCGCGATATACATGAACACGGTCACATAGCCGTAGTTCGTGTAGATCGCCGCGATCACGAAGGCATTCGCGACATTCGCGATCCGGCCCGCGCCATACGTGAGACCCGTTGCGCTATTGCGCACGCCGGTCGGAAACTGTTCGGGCGTGTACGAATAGAGTAGCGTCGCGAAGGTCTGCGTCAGCATGCCGACCGCGAATCCGAACGTCACGATCAGTACCGGCGTGAAGCTCAGCCCGTATAGCAGGCCGAATCCCGCGATCAGGAGCGCAACGAGCGCGATCAGATGCTTGCGTTCGAAACGGTCGGCGGGATAGACCGCGAGCAATGCGCCAAGCGGCGCGCCCACGTTGATCAGCGTGAAATACGTGAGGCTGCGTGCAATCGTGATGCCGTGATGCACCAGCAAGGTCGGCACCCATGCCTCAAAGCCGTAGAAGCCGATCGTCTGCAGCAGCCAGATCGCGCAGAGCGTGAGCGTGCGCCGGCGGTAGACGCTGTTGAACATCGTCATCCATGGCTCGCGCGCTTCGGGCGGCCGCACGACGACCTCGGGCGAGCTCAGCACGTTACCTTCGGCGACGCTCCTTGCCTCCATCGCCGAGAGCGCGGCTTCGGCCTCGTCGAAGCGTCCTGCTCGCGCGCTCCAGCGTGGCGACTCGGGAAGCCGCTTTGCGATCAGCGGAAACGCAATGCCAAGCGCGCCCCACACGAAGACCCAGCGCCAGCCGTCTGGACCGAACGGCACGAGCAGGCGCGCGACGAAGTTGGTCAGCGGAATCGCGCACAGGTTGATGACCATGGCCCACGACTGCCAGGTGCCGCGCGAGCGCGCCGGGAAGAGTTCGGCGATATAGGTCATCACCGTCACCATGCCCGCGGAAATGCCGAACCCGGTGACGACCCGCGCGGCGAACAGATACGGGACGCTCGGTACGACCGCCGTTGCCAGCGAACCGAGCGACGAGATCAGCACGAACAGCATCAGCGAGCGTTTGCGCCCGAGCCGGTCGGACAGCAAACCGCCGAGCGTCGCGCCGAAGAACATGCCGATGAAACTCGCGGACGTGATCAGCGCGATTTCATTGATCGCGATATGCCAATGCCGGATCAGCGCGGGCGCCGCCGACGCGAACGTGTTGATATCGCAGCTATCGAAAAAGAGCGGAATCGCGAACAGAAACATCCATTCGCGATGCATCCGCGAGTTCGGCAAACGGTCGACGCGCGCGGCGACGAGTGAGTCGTTCATGCCTGTCTCCTTTGTCGACCGGAGTTAGTGCTTTAGCACTTACTCCGGTCCCATGCAAAGCTGTCGACCGGAGTTAGTGCTTTAGCACTTACTCCGATCCCATGCAAAGCTGTCGACCAGAGTTGGCGCTTTAGCGCCAGCTCTGGTTCCATGCAAGGCTGTCGGCGGTCATAGCCGCGCGATTGTTTTGCTCGTTCGTATGAATCTATCCAACGCGGCCCGACAACTGCGTCAGTGCCGCAAACCTGCTTCGAATAAACCAGTCACCGTGCTGATGTCTTCAATACCGTCGATGCGCCACAGCATGCCCAACGCGTCGCGGCTCGCATCGGGCGTCAATACGTGATTCGCGCAGTCGAGAAACTTGGCTTCGATCCGTGCATCCGGCAACGGATTGGCCGACGTGCGGCCCGCCGCGCGCGCGACGCGTTTCGACACACGTCGGCCGTCGCGCAACTGAACGACAACTTCTGCCCCGAAATGATCCGCTTGCTGGTCCGCCAAAGGATCCGGCTCAGCGACGATCTTCGACATGAGCGCGCGAATCGCGGGGTCGGCGTATGCGTCGCCTTCGAAATCGGACAACACCACGCGCCCTTGCGCCAGCGCGCGCGCCACGCAGTACTGCACGCTGAATTTTGCATCGAGCGCACTGGCCGGTTGCGGGCGATTCGTATGCTGAAGGCGGCGCGGATGCGTCCACGACACAACCGATTCGACATCGTCCGGCTTCAGTCCGTATTCGCCGACGAGCATCAACATCGCGTCGATCGCCGGGTGCGTGCTGCCGCAGCATGGGTACTGCTTGATCGCAATACCGGGTTCGACGATGTCGAGTGGATCGGCCCAATGCGTCAGCGCCGCTTCGGCGTCGTAATGGCCCACACCGTTGTAGACGTTGAAAAAGCCCTGTCGATGTTCGAAGGTTTCGTCGCCAGCGCTGAAGCCCTCGCGCGCCAGCAGCGTCGCGATCAAGCCATTGCGCGACGCATGACCGACGTGCAACGGCTTCGTCATGGTGCCGAAATTGGCCTTGATGCCGGAAGCGAACGACGCGGCAATCGACAACGCGGTCGCCGTGTGCGCCGCATCCAGTTCGAGCAGATGCGCCGACGCGGCACACGCGCCGAATACGCCGAGCGTCGCCGTTGGATGCCAGCCCTTGTCGTAGTGATGAAAATTGACGGCATGCGCAATGCGCGCCTGCGCTTCAAAACCCGCCACGTAAGCGGTGACGAGGCATCGCCCGCTCGCGTGCACCTCTTCGGCGAGCGCGAAGAGCGCCGGCAGGATCGGCGCGGATGGATGGCCGCCGAGTGTATTGCTGCAATCGTCGAAGTCGAGCGCATGCGCGGCCGTGCCATTGACGAGCGCGGCGTCGCTGGGCTTCATCCGCTCGCGCGTGCCGACCACGAGCGCGGCTCCGTTGGAAGGCGCCGCCACGGTCCGCGCAATCCGCGCGCAGGGTTCCGCCGAACCCGCCAGCGTCACGCCGACCGTGTCGATGATGCCGATGCGCGCCCAGCGCAACGCTTCGTCGGGCACGTCGGCGGAAGTGAACGCGGCGATGCGTCCGCCCAGCGTCTTCGCGATGCTCATCAGCGGTCTCCTTGTACAAGCGAAAGATCTGGCGGCGATCTGTGCAATGGATCGGTCGATGAAGCAGACATCGCGTCGAGCCAGTGCAGATCCGCTTCGTCTTCCACCCGGTCCAACTGCTCGAACAACGCGTGCGCCGCTGCGCCCAGCCGCTTCGTCATCCGCATGAACTTGGCGCGCAATTGGGCCGGTGTGAACGGCGTCGACGGACAGCCCGGGAAGTCCGTCTGCGCCAATTCGTAGGTCGTGCCGTTATCGAGCGTGATGCGTGTGACGGTGGCGAGGCCGGTGGCGTCGGTCGCGACGAGCGTCACGCGCTGCGCGAGTTCGCGGATGGCTTCGTCTTGCAACAGGTGGTCGCCGAAGGTCGACGGATCGTCGGCATCGTGCAGCAGCGCCGCCGCCACGCACACCGGCACGCTGTATTGCGCGAGCACCTGATTGGCGGGCAGCTTGATATCGTGATTCGCGGCAAGACGCGGCGCGCCCTCGATCCGGATCGCGATGATACGGCGCGCGTCGATATCGTACGCGGCGCGCAGTTGCTGCGCGGCGTAGACCGGTGTGTGCGCCACGATGTGACACGCGTAGCGCTTCAGGCACAGCGTCGGCGTTTCATAGTGCGCGCCTAAACCAGCGGTCAGACGCGCCGCGTCCGAGGCCTCGCAATACGCCTCCAGAAAACCGTAGCGCCCTTCGAGCACCGTCGACGGCCCGTCGAACCCCGCTTGAGCCAGTTGCACGGCGACGATGCCCGATTGCGCCGCGCGCCCCAGGTGGATGCGTTTGACGAGACCACCATCGCCGGACTTGGCGAATTCGAGCAATCCGCCGCTCAACGAGCCCGCAATGCCCAACGCGCGACTCAATGTATCCGCATCGACGCCGGCCAGCTTGCCCGCTACGATCGCGGCGCCGAACGGTCCCGTCAAACCCGGCGCATGAAAGCCGCGTGCTTCGGCCGAGTGTTTGGTCGCCGTGCCGATCCGGAATAGCACCTCGATACCGGCGACGAGCGCCGCCAGCACTTCGCGTCCCGATGCGCCATAAACCTGCGCGGCGGCAAGCGCAACCGGCACCAGCGTCGCGCCGGGATGAACGCCGGCGCCAGGCTGCCGCAAGCTATCGAGTTCCGCCGCGTGGACCAGCACGCCGCCCGCGAACGCCGCCGCCTCCGGCGCGACGCGCCGGCTCGTGCCGGGGATTGCACACGGGCCCGCGGCCGCATGGCTGGCATAGCGCAGCGCGGCCTTGCCGGCTTCCACTTCCTGTCCGTACAACGCCGCGCCGATCGCGTCGATCAGGCAGTCTTTGGCAAGCCGCACGATGTCGGCGGGCAACTGCTCGAAGCGCACGCTGAGCGCGTACTCCGACAACAACTGCGCAGCGGTGCGTCCAGCGGATGAAGCCGGCTGCATGAAAGCGTCTCCATTGATCTTGGTGATCAGCTTGGTGGTCACTGAGGTGACCACCTCAGTGACCACATTACTGGCGCGCTTCTTCGTCGATCACCGACCGGTGGCGCGTCTCGGGCATCAGCACGTACGTGAGCAGCGACACCGCCGCGCACGCGCTGACGTAATAGAAGAACCATGATTCGTGGCCCGCGTGCTTGAAGCGCAACGCGAGATATTCGGTGGTGCCGCCCATCACCGACGACACGATCGCAAACGGCAGGCCAACGCCGAGCGCGCGAACCCTCGCGGGAAAAAGCTCCGACTTGACGAGCCAATGAATCGACGAGAAGCCGCTGAGAATGCCGAGCGCAGCAAGGTTCAATGCAAAAGCGGTGAGCGCGCTATGAGTCGCGCCCAAAGCATGCATCAGAGGCACCGTCAGGAACGTGCCGCCGACACCGAAGATCATCATGACCGGACGCCGTCCGATCAGATCGGACAACAGGCCGAAAAGCGGCTGAAAACCCATGTAAATGACGAGCGCCACGGTTGCGATCAGCGTTGCCGTGTCGCGGCTGAAGCCCGTCGTGTTGACCATGAACTTCTGCAGATAGATCGTGAACGTGTAGAACGCAACGGTGCCGCCGATGCTGATGCCGATCGTCCACAGCGTCTGACGCCGATGCTGGATCAGCAGCACCAGCAGACTGCCCCGCTCCGTCTGCTTCCGCAGGCCGGCACCGCCTTCTCGCTCGAATGCGTCGGTCTCCGCAATGCCGCGCCGCAGATACAGAGCGAAGACGGCCAGCGCGCCGCCGATCGCAAATGGAATGCGCCATCCCCACTGTTCGAGTTGCGTGGGCGTCAACACGAACCGTTGCAGCACGAGCATCAGCGCGAGCGCCACCAGTTGCCCCATCACCACCGTCACCTGGACGAAGCCGACAAAGAAGCCGCGCCGGCCCGTCGGCGCCATTTCGCTCAGATACGTCGCGCTCGTGCCCGCTTCCCCGCCCATGCTGAAGCCTTGCAGCAGACGCGCGCAGACCAGCACGGCGGGCGCGGCCACGCCGATCGACGCATACGTCGGCGTCAACGCAATGATCAGCGAGCCGACGCTCATCATCGCCACCGATACGCTCAACGCCACGCGCCGCCCGCGCCGGTCGGCGAGCGCGCCGATGGCCCAGCTGCCGAGCGGCCGCACGACATAACCGATCGCCGCGACAGCCGCCGCATTCAGGAGTTGCGCGGTCTGATTGCCGCCCGGGAAAAAGCCTTGCTGAAATAGATCGAGAAAATCGAGTACGCCAGAAAGTCGTACCATTCGATAACGTTGCCGGCACTGCCGCCGATAATCGAGCGCAACCGTTCGCGCCGCGCGGCGGGCGTGGCGGACAACGGGAGTGTGTGCGCAGTCGCGGCCACGATGGCTCCTCAGGGGGCGCTCGCGAGAAGCCGCGCGAGTTCTCTGGCGTCCGGCTGATCTTCGGCGTGCATCACCCAGTCGACGATGCGCGCGATCTGCCGCGCGTCGATCCGATGCGCGGCGAGCTTTCTCATCTTGCCGACGATATCCGCTTCGCTCGCGAACGCATGTTCGCTGCCGCGCTGCGCCTCGACCGTTTCTTCGAGCCGCGTGCCGTCGCGCAACAGCACTTCGACGCGCACCATATGCCGCAGCATGGAACCGCGCGCCGTAATCGACGGATCCTCGACCACCTGCACGCGATCGGCCAGCGCCATGCGCTGCGGGTCCGCGACCTTGTCCTCGCTGAACTGGTCGACGAAGACGTCGCCTTCGAGCAGCAGCGTTGCGACGCAATACGGCAGGTTGAGCTGCGCGGAGGTCAGCCCCTGCGGCACGTATTTCCAACCCACATGATCGACCGTCACACGCGAACCGTGCACGACGATCCGCTCGATATCGTCCGGACCGAATGGATGACGGGCCTGCATCGCGCGGATCGCATCGAGCGTGGTGTGATTGCTGCCCACGCACGAGTAGAACTTCAGTGCGATGCGCATGGTCTCGAAGCGCTCGCCGAGGCCGTCCACGAGTTGCGTGAGATCGAAGCGGTCGGACGAACGCGAGAATGTGCTGCAAAAGCCGCCGTACGGGTTCTCAAACACGTCGACGATACCCGTGAAACCGTTTTGCGCGAGCAACGCGCCGTACAGGCCGCTTTGCGCCGCCCGGCCCGCGTGCATGCGCTTGACCATCGCGCCGAACTGCGCGGCCATCAGCCCCGCTGCCTGCGTGCCGCCGATGCCGAGCGCGTGCACCGTCTGTTCCACATCGAGCCGCAATGCGGCTGCCGCCCCCGCCGCAGCCGAGAATACGCCGACCGTCGCGCCCGAATGCCAGCCTTGCGCGATGTGCTCCGGTCCCATGCACATGCCCACGCGTGGGCCGACCTCATAGCCCGCCACGCAGGCACGCAGGAAATCGCGGCCTGACATCGGCGCGCCGACGGATAGCAGTTCGGCGACGGCGAGCACGGCCGGCAAGGTCACCGCCCCGACATGCAGCACGCCGACGCGATGCACGTCGTCGAGTTCGAAACTCTGGATCAAGGTGCCGTTGACGAGCGCCGCGTGCGGCGCGGACAAACGCAACGGCATGCCCCACACGCGGCAACCCGGCGTGCTATCGACGCGCTGCAAGGTATCCGCAAGAATGCGGCTCCACGGCAACCCGGCGCCGAAAAGGGCGCAGCCGAGCGAATCGAGAATCAGCAGTTTGATGCGCGCGCGCACCTCGTCCGGTATCGCCTCATAGCGCAAGCCCGCGACGAATGCGGCCACGCCGCCGGTATAAGGGTTTGCGCCTACGTCGTTGTGCTGGTTCATCGTTTCGGGTGCCGTTCTGGGTGCAATCGCGCGGATTGGGTTGCACGGAAATGTCGTGCCTTCAGTATCCGCAGCCCGAACGCGTTTGTGAATTGCACGCGACGTGATTATTATTGCGTCACATGCAAGAGTCAGCGGGGTGCAGATGAACCGTTTTCCGGGTGTCGATCTCGACGCATTGCGGGCTTTCGTCGCGGTCGCGTCGCACGCGTCGTTCAACGACGCGGCGATCGAACTGAACCTGTCCGCGTCCGCTTTGACGCGGCGCATCAAACGGCTCGAGGAAGCGCTCGACGCCATGCTGTTCGAACGCACCACACGTACCGTCGCGCTCACCAGTTCCGGCGAATTGCTGTTGCCGCGCGCGCAGGGCGTGTTGCGTGAGCTCGATGCATCGCTCGAACTCGTGAGCGAAGCGACGCGTATCCGTACCGGTCAGCTGACCATCGCGTGCATTCCGACGGTAGCCAAATTCATGCTGCCGAAAATCGTCAGCAGTTATCACAAGCGGCGCCCTGAAGTGCGGCTCAGGCTCATCGAGGCCAACCTCGCCACGGTCGTGCAGCGTGTCGCGAACGGCGAGGCGGAATTCGGCATTGCGTTTCTGGTGAACGAATCGCCGGAGCTTGAAATCGACGAACTGCTTGTGGATCCGTACGTGCTGGCCTGTCCCGCGGATCATCCGCTCGCCGCGAGCGAGCACGTGACGTGGCCTGAGTTGCGGCCGTGGCCGCTGATCGTTTCCGGCACCTCGAGCGGCAACCGGCGCATGCTCGACGCCGCGCTCAGGGATATCGACTGGCGCCCCGACCGGCTGATCGAGATCGAGCATCTGACCACTTCATTGGGGCTCGTCGAAGCGGGACTCGGCATCTCCATCATTCCGCGTTGCGCGGCACCGCGCGACGCGCACGCGCGCATCGCGATCCGGCCTCTGGTTGATCCGACGGTCGCGCGAACCATCGGTCTGATTCGCCGGCGCGATGCCGCGCTCTCGTCGATCGCGCGCGACTTTCGTCTCGCGCTGCGCAGGATGGCGCCATTCGATCCGTCGATTCTGCACGAGCCCGCTTGAACCTGTCGGCAAGTTGACTGAATGGGCTCAGTGGATGTGAGACCGGATCATGGCGTCTTTCGAAGGCGTCCGATCTGGCGGCGCCACGCTGTCGGCGGACTCCAATACATCGATGCTCGTGTCGGTACGGTCGAGCATCGCGCGGGCCTTGTTCATATCCAGCGCCCCTTCCCATCGAGCTACCACAATGGTCGCCACCCCGTTGCCGATCAGATTCGTGACCGCACGAGCCTCGTTGAGAAAGCGATCGACACCTAGCAGCAGCACCAGTCCAGACACGGGGATTTTGTGCATCGAGGCCAGCGTGGCAGCCAGCGCGACGAATCCGGCTCCGGCCACACCCGCGGACCCCTTGGATGTCAGCAACAGCACGCCGAGCAGCAGCAACTGGTCCCAGATCGTCAGGTGGATATTCATCGCTTGCGCGACGAACATCGAGGCCATGGTCAGGTAAATCGCCGTACCGTCGGCATTGAAGGTATAGCCTGTGGGCAACACCATCCCGACCACGGGCCGTGAGCACCCCAGCTTCTCCATTTTGATGAGCATCTGCGGGAGTACTGCTTCAGTCGAAGCGGTGCCGAGGGTAATGAAGATTTCGTCCTTGATGTAGCGGAGATACTTCCACAGCGACAGCCCGCTCATCCGCATCACCAGACCCAGCACCACGACGACGAAGAAAATCGAGGTCAGGTAGAGGCACAGCATCAGTTGGCCGAACGATGCCAGCGTGCCGATTCCGTACTTCGCGATGGTGAATGCCATGCCGCCAAAGGCACCGATGGGCGCGACATACATGACGATTCGCACAACGCCGAACATGCCCTGGAGGAACATGTCGAGCATATCGACGAACGGCGCGGTGCGAGGCCCCAGCCTGGCGAGCGCGATGGCAAACAGAAGCGAGAAGAAGATGATCGGCAGGATATCCCCATTCGCGAACGCTCCGACAATGCTGTTCGGAACGATGCTCATGAAGAAGTCGAGCATCCCGTGCTGTTGCGCTGCGTGCGTATAGGTGGAGATCGCTGAACTGTCGATATGCGCGGGGTCGATGTTCATACCGCTGCCCGGCTTGATGACGTTCACGATGACAAGCCCGACAGCGAGCGCGATCGTCGATGCAATTTCGAAGTAGACGACCGCCTTGACGCCGACGCGGCCGGCCTCATGAAGGTCTGTCATGCGGGCAATGCCGACCACAACGGATGCAAAAATGATCGGAGCGAGCAGCATCCGGATCAGTTTGATGAACAGGTCTCCGAGTGGTTTGAGTTGAGAACCGAAGTCAGGGTAGAAATGCCCGACGAGGACACCGGCAATAATGCCGATCAGAACCTGTACGTAGAGCTTGGAAAGAGATTTTCCGATCTTTGAAACCCGCATGACTGTCTCCTATGCGTGGCATCTTCTAATGAAAGTCAGATTCGTACTCCCGGCAGCGGGATTTACCGTTGGGGAGAGTACGAACCGATTTCGCCAGCGTTCTTTGTCTATTTTTATCAACGCTACGCCGACGCTTTTTGTCGGCGCGTTTTGTCGGACTACGGCTTATGCGGACAGCTTTTGCATCTCGACGAAGAGATCGGCTTTTCCTTCGAAGCCGATGCCCGGCAGATCAGGCATCGTGATGATGCCGTTTTCCACCTTCACGCCGTCGGGGAAGCCGCCGTAAGGCTGGAACAGGTCGGGATAGGATTCGTTGCCGCCGAGGCCAAGTCCGGCCGCGATGTTCAACGACATCTGATGGCCGCCGTGCGGAATGCAGCGGCTCGGTGACCAGCCGTGCTGACGCAGCATGTCCAGCGTGCGCAGATACTCGACGAGGCCGTAGCTCAGCGCGCAGTCGAATTGCAACCAGTCGCGATCCGGGCGCATGCCGCCGTAACGGATCAGGTTGCGGGCATCCTGCATCGAGAACAGGTCTTCGCCGGTCGCCATCGGCTTGTCGTAGTAGTTGCGCAGCGTGGCCTGCAATTCGTAATCGAGCGGGTCGCCCGGCTCTTCGTACCAGAACAGGTCGTATTGCGAGAGTGCCTTCGCGTACTGGATCGCCGTGTCGAGGTCGAAACGGCCGTTGGCGTCGACAGCGAGTTTTTGTCCGTCGCCCAGTACGCTCAGAATCGAGTCGATGCGGCGCAGATCTTCGTCGAGCGAAGCGCCGCCGATCTTCTTCTTGACGACCGTATAGCCGCGGTCGATATAGCTGCGCATTTCGTCTTTCAGCTTCCCGTGGTCCTGGCCTGGGTAGTAGTAGCCACCGGCCGCGTACACGAAAATCTTGCGATCGGGCTGACCATTACCGTAGCGGTCGGCCAGCAACTGGAACAGCGGCTTGCCTTCGATCTTCGCCACCGCATCCCAGATCGCCATGTCGATGGTGCCGATCGCGACCGACCGCTCGCCGTGGCCGCCCGGCTTTTCGTTCATGAACATGGTCGCCCAGATCTTGTGCGGATCGAGGTTGTCGCCGGTGTCGTTGACGAGCGTGGCGGGGTCGGCTTCGAGAACGCGCGGAATGAAGCGCTCGCGCATCAGCTTGCCCTGGCCGTAGCGGCCGTTCGAATTGAAGCCGTAACCCACCACCGGCTTGCCGTCGCGGATGACGTCCGTCACCACGGCGACGAGACTCAGCGTCATCTTGCTGAAGTCAATGTAGGCATTGCGGATCGGGGAACTGATCGGAACGGTCTTTTCGCGGATTTCAACGATTCTCATGACGGTGTCTCCTGAGTTTTGGGCACGTATCGCATGCGTCTGGCTGCAATGGAAACTAGGTTATCCGCGAAATGAGGCGTTAGAATTCGCTTAGATTCATTTCATTTTTTACTTTAGGTGAACAGCCAAAGTGACAACTGACTCGGCATCCGACTTCGAGTTTTTCATCCTCCTCGCCAAACTCAAAAGCTTGTCGGGGGCGGCGCGCGCGCTCGATCTCACGCCACCGGCCGCGACCAAACGCCTTGGGCTGATGGAACAGAAACTGGGGGCGCGGTTGGTCAACAGGACAACGCGCAGTGTCAGCCTGACGCCGGAGGGCGAGACCTACCTGCGCTACGCAACACAGATCGTCGGGCAAGTCCGGCAGATGGAGGACGAGATATCGGGGGCGCGATCCGATCCCCATGGACTGTTACGCGTCAATGCGACGCTCGGTTTCGGGCGCACGGCCATCGCGCCGCTGGTGTCCGAATTCGCGAAGCGCTTTCCCAACGTTGAGATCCAGTTTGAAGTGACGGACCGGCCCATCGATCTGGTCGAGGAAGCGTTCGACATGGCGATCCGTTTTGGAACGCTTCCTGACAGCCGGCTTAGCGCCCGGCGCATCATGAGCAATCGTCGCTTTCTTTGCGCCTCCCCGAAATACCTCGAACGATTTGGGACGCCGGAGCGCATAGAGGATCTGGTTCGGCACCGTTGCATCATTCATCGCCAGAACGACGATGCTTATGGCGTGTGGCGGTATATGCAGGGGGACCACACCGAAGCGTTGAAGGTCAAAGGCGCGCTTTCGAGCAACGATGGCGATATCGTGCTGCGGTGGGCGCTTGACGGACATGGGATATTGATTCGTTCCGAATGGGATCTGGCGAAGTACGTTCAAAGCGGCCGGCTAAAACTGGTTTTACCCAATACGGTACTGCCGTCGGCCGATCTGTTTGTCTACTATCCCAGCCAGCGAAACCAGACAGCGCGCGCCCGGGCATTCATCGATTTTCTGATCGATCATTTTCAGGCCCCGTTCATTCCGGTTGAAACCGGCGCTTTGCTGTACGACCAGAAAAAGAAAGCGGGCCGCAAGCTGTGAGTCGCGCGCTGTCATTGCACGGACGCTGTCGCGGACGGCGCGCATTCGATCATTAGCCGTAGTCGTTGATCCTGGCCGCCCGTGCGGCCGGCTTTGCGCCCTTTGCCAAGCTTGCGTCGACCTTACGTCGAACCAATAGGATCGCTCACGGCGCCGCGCTGCGCCGTTTGCTCCAACTGCTCGCCGAATTGCAACGCAGCGAGCTGAGCATAGAGCGGCGAGCTCAACAGGAGCTCCGCGTGACGACCCTGCGCGACGATACGCCCCTGTTCAAGCACGACAATGCGATCGGCCTGTTGGACGGTCGCGAGGCGGTGTGCAATGACGAGCGTGGTGCGATTCTGCGCGGCATTGTCCAGCGCCTTTTGCACCAGCCGTTCGCTGGCGGCATCGAGTGCACTGGTCGCTTCGTCCAGCAGCAGGATGGGCGGATTCTTCAGGATCGCGCGAGCGATCGCAATGCGCTGGCGTTGTCCGCCGGACAGGCGCACGCCGCGCTCGCCGAGAAAGGTGTCGTAGCCCTGCGGTAGTTCTTCGATAAAGCCGGCCGCAGCGGCCATATCGGCAGCCCGCTGGACCTGCGCGAGCGTGGCTTCCGGCGCGCCATAGCGGATATTGTCGAGTACGCTCCCGGAAAAGATCACTGATTCCTGCAGCACCACGCCAATTTCCTTGCGCAATTCAGCGAGCGGCACGTCACGGTTCGGGACGCCGTTGATCAGAATGCGGCCGGCTTGTGGATCGTAAAAGCGCAGCAGCAACTGGAACAACGTGGTCTTGCCCGCGCCGGACGGGCCGACCAGTGCGACATGTTCGCCCGGACGGACGTCGAGCGAGACCGCGGAAAGCGCCGCGATGCCCGGGCGCGACGGATACGAGAAGCTGACCTCGTCGAAGCGGATGCCCTCGCCTCGCGCAGGCAGCGTGACCGTCGTCTCGGCCTCCACCACCGGCGAGCGCGCCGCCAGCAATTGCAGCAAACGTTCGGTGGCGCCGGCAGCGCGCTGCAGATCGCCCCACACCTCGGCGACCGCTCCCACGGCGCCCGCCGTGAACACCGCGTAGAGGATGAACTGGGACAATTGGCCCGCTGTCATGCGCCCGGCCAGCACTGCCTGCGCTCCGAGCCACAGCACGAATACGATGGCGGTGAACACCAGCACGATCACCACGGCGGTCAACCAGGCGCGCGCGCGAATGCGCGTGAGCGCGGTCTCGAAGGCCGCCGCCACCGCGCCGGCAAACCGGCGTGTTTCAAAGGGTTCCTGCGTGTACGACTGCACGGTCGGCATGGCATTGAGCACCTCGCCCGCCAGCGCGCTAGTGTTCGCGATCTTGTCCTGGCTCGCGCGCGAGAGCCGCCGCACGCGCCGGCCGAAGATCACGATAGGCGCGACCACCACGACCAGCGTCGCGATGATGTAGCCGGACAGCACCGGGCTCGTCACCGCGAGCATGGCCACGCCGCCGGTCAACAGGAAGAAGTTGCGCAATCCCAGCGACAGGCTGGTGCCCACCACCGTCTGGATCAAGGTAGTGTCGGCGGTGAGCCGTGACAGCACCTCGCCGGTTTGCGTGGTCTCGAAGAACTGCGGGCTCATCTGCAGCACGTGATCGTAGACCGCACGCCGCAAGTCGGCCGTGACCCGCTCGCCCAGCCATGACACGAGGTAGAAGCGCAGCGCCGTGGCGCCGGCCAGTACCAGCGAAACGACCAATAGCGCGAGGAAATAGCGATCGATGTGCCCCCGGTCGCCGGCGGCGAAGCCACGATCGATCAGGTATTTGAACGCCACCGGCAACACCAGTGTGGCGCCTGCCGAGGTCACCAGCGCGAGGAACGCGAGCGCCCAGCGGCCGGCATAGGGGCGCAGGAAGGGAAATAAGGCAAAGAGGGGGCCGATGCGGGGTGAAGGCGGCGACGACGTCATAGCGTCTGGCATGAGGATTCCCAAGCGGATCGAATATCCTCCCGATTGTGCCAGTCTTGCGGATTGGAAGGCGGCCCGTTTAGGTCCTTCAATCGGGCGTCGCAGTATGGACGATGTGCGCGTTGCCGAATTCGACGACGCTCTCGGGTTATGAGTCGAGGCGGACCGGCTGAATCACGCGACAGCCGCCAGCATCGACTGACGACACCCCACTGCGGCACACCGGCAAGTGTATTGGGCTCGAACGTCCTCGTCCGAGGGATCGTCGGTTGTCAGCAGGTACTCGATAAACAGTTCTTCACCCGCTTCAATCGGCCGGATCGTGTGAATGAAGATGCGGCCGGCATCTTCGATGGTCTCGCAGTTCGGCGCACATGCATGGTTCAGCCATCGCGCACTATTGCCACCACGGCTTCCGTCGATCACGCGCCCGTCCGACAGGCCAAACAGAAACGTGTGCCCGGCGACACCTTCGCGCCGGTGCCGGCGCACGGCTTCCCGCCAGCTCGTCAATTCGCCCCGGTATTCAAGCACGCACTCACCCGCCGCGAGCGGCCGCATCGCGAACACACCCTTCCCGTGAACCGACGACCGCCGTACGATCACTCGCCGCATACTGTTTCCTTGACTGATATAGGCGCCAGTATACGAGTGCAAATTTACGCTTGCATCATTTTGTGGTGGTTATTCGCGCTTGGCCGGTCCGTGGAAAACGATCCAAAGCCCCCGCGAAAACTAGAACTTCTTGCGAATTCCCACCCGCAGCGCGATCTGATTCGCCGAACTCGACGCTTGCAAAACGGGCGCAAGATCGGCGACCGCGCCGCCTCCGGCGCGCATATACGTTGCCGATCCGTACACGTCGGTGCTCTTCGACAGAAAATAGTCCGCACTCGCATCCACCTCGTGATAGTGCGGTTCCTGCCCGGTTGCGGAGACGTTGCCTTCGGTGTAGCTGTACGCCACGCCAAGCTGCAGCGCCGGCGTCACCATGTAACTGGCCACGACCTCGCCGATATTGAAGGTCACATGTCCGTTGATTTTCGCGCCCAGGCTCGGGTCGAGGTCGCCGAACTGTGTGTGAGTCCAGTCGGCGCTGATCTTTGCCGCACCGAACGCGTAGGCGGCGCCGAGGCCAAACACTTTGTAGCTGCCGGCAGCAAGACCATAGTTGCCGTCGACCGTGTTGGTGGCCGTCCACACCCCTTCCGATACGGCGGTGGCCGGATGGTCGATCGATGTGTAGGCGCCCACCAACTGCAGATTTCCATTTGCGTACTGAAGCGCGAAAGATTTTGCGCCGAAACGCGCAAAATCGCCCGCGACGCCGCCGAAGCTATAGGTGGCGACACCCGTGAAACCGGCAATGGTCGGCGACACGTACTTGACGGCGTTTTGCAGGTGAAAATCGACACCGTTGTTGTCCAGATCGCCAGGATGCGGAAACAGAATGCCGCCTGGCAAGATGCCGTTGGCGGACAGCGGGCCGATATAGTCGCCCACTTCTTCGCCCTGCCGCCCGAGCGTCAGCGTGCCGTAGCGGTTGTCGGACAGACCCACATAGGCCAGCCGGCCGAACAGCCGGCCGCCTTGACTCAACGCGCCGGTGTTGACGTTAAAGCCGCTCTCGAGCCTGAAGATTGCCGTCGTGCCGCCTCCCAGGTCTTCCACGCCTCTGAGCCCCCACCGATTGCCTTGCGAGATGCTGCCCTGCATCTGCCAGGCGCTCTTGCCGCCCTGATTGCTCGACCAGGTCAGCCCGTCGTCTATGATGCCGTAGATCGTCACGCTGCTCTGGGCATATGCCCCGAGACTGATGAATAGCATTGCGGGAAAAGCAACGAGCAGCTTCTTCACGATTTTTCCTTGGTTAGTTATCTTGCGTTTTTGTTTGCATACCGAAGTAAATATAAAGCGCGTAGAAAGATGAATTGCTCAGCCTTCCAACTATTGCTGCCTGCTTTCACCCGGAGCAGGCAGCACATGATCGTGAGTCAGATCGGCTTGCCCTCGCTGGACGCCCAATTGCGCATCAGCGTGTTGCCTGGCAAGTTTTCATCAACCATCTTCCTGGCGGTTTCAATCCCGGCAATGGGCAACCCCGTCGGATCAAGCACACCGATCTGCACGAGCACCGAGGCCTGATCCCAATAGATATGCTCGTTGTACAGCTTGTCGCCCCGAAAGCACACGACAGCCAGCATCGGAATCTCGATGTACCTTCCGGTAGGCGCCAGCCCCGGCAGCAGCCAGTCGATCTCACGATCGTGGGTTGCGCAGAACACGAACTCGTCGACGATCCGGTCCGACCCGATGGTGCGGGACAGCGGAATGAGCCGCGTGTCGTCGGGATTCGCGTCAACAAAGTGGTATTTATAAAAACGCTTGAGCTCATCATGGCCGACTCCACCCGTCATGGTCGGCACGTGGTTGACGTACGGCTCGGCGACCATGGTGGGCATGATCGCGTTGACGTCGCGTGTGGCGAATTCATAGTGGCAGTGCAAATCCCACAGCGCATTCAGGTCGTAGATCGGCCCCAACACTTTGCGCAGCATCGCAAGCGAGCGCGAATACGCCATCATGGCGGCCGGTTTGTCGAAGTGCTCGCGCTCCGGGGTCGCGAATGCGTGATCGCAATCCTGGTACACGTACTGCTCAATCCGCGGATTCTCGCTGAATGCCGTCTGGATCTTCTCGCGCATCGCGGGCGGGCACAGCGCATCCCGGCCGGCAAAATGGAACACCATCGGGCATCGGATCGAGGGCACCTCATCCAGAAACGCGTCGAGGCCGACACCGTAATAACTCACCGCGCAATCGATCTCCGTCCGCGCAGCGGCAAGCATCGCCAATTTCCCGCCGAGACAGTATCCAAGCGCACCAACCTTGCCTGCCTGTTGCGGCAACGCGCGCAGCGCCGTGAGGGTCGAGGCGATGTCTTCGACCGCGAGTCCAAGATCGAGTCGCGCGTTGTAGTCGAGCGCGGCGGCAAAGTCCGCTTCGCCGTACCCAAGCTCGACGCGCGGTTGCATGCGCCAGAACAGATCCGGCACCAGCACCACGTAGCCTTCCTCCGCGAAGCGATCGGCCATCGCCTTCATGTATCCGTTGATACCGAAAATCTCCTGCAACAGAATCAGGCCGGGCCCCGAGCCTTGCCTGGGTTTTGCCATGTATGCAGAAAACGCCTGTCCATTGCCTGCATCGATCTGGATGAACTCACCGCTCATGATCCGTTCCTTTCCTTCTGAAAGTGTTGGTGCATCACCTACCGTTCTTTCATGCGCCGCGTGCGAGACTCACCTGCACCGCCTGCCGGTCCGTCGCCAGGCCGGCGGCGATCTGTTGGGCCATGGCGCCGACATAGACCTCGTCGTTGCCGTCCCTCAGCGCCGCAAAAGCCGCATCGACGACCTCGGCAACTGGAATCTTCGGCGGGGGAAAATCGCGGCTCATGTCGGTGTCGACCGCGCCCGGGAGAATCGACAGCACGCTCACCCCATGCGGTGCAAGCTCGGCGCGCACGGCTTCGGTCATCCGAAGCGCAGCCGCCTTCGACGCGCAGAGCGACGCCATGGCCGGCAACGCGACACGCGCGAGAATCGACGACATATTGACGATCGCTCCGCCACTCAGTCGCAGCGACGGCGCGAACGCCCGGATCATGTTCAGCGTGCCGAAGTAGTTGACCTCCATCTCGGCGCGCGCCGCGTTCAGATCGGTTGCGGCAAGCGCAGGCTCGAGACGGTTGATGCCGGCATTGTTCACGAGGAGGTTGACATCGCTCGCCAGGGCGGCCGCGCGCGCCACCTGCTCCGCATTCGTAATGTCGAGTGCGACCGGCACGACACGCGGATCACGGTCGTCCAGCACGCTGATGTCGCGTGCGCCCGCGTACACCTTTCGCGCGCCCTGCTCCAACAGCATCTTCACGAAACACGCACCGACCCCGCGATTGGCTCCGCTCACAAACGCTACACAGCCTTCGACCTGCATCACGACCTCCGAACGTTTTACTTTGCTTTTCACCTGCGTCCGCACTCGACGCCGCGCGGCCTCAAACCGCGCGGCCGACGATACGACCGGTATCGTCCACGTCGAGGCTCACCGAATCGCCGGGCTGCATGCTAGCCGCGAGCCGTGCGATGACAATGGGCCCGGCGCTCGTTGTCACGCTTGCGAGATGCACATCGCCGCCGCCCTGCGCGCCGACGCGATGCCGCACGACCGTCGATTCGGCGACGCTGCCGTGTTCCACCGCACATTCACTCCACTGGCCGCCGCCGCATGCGGGGCAGAAATACCGAGCCGGAAATAGCGTCATCCCGCACTGGGTGCATTGAAATACCTTGAGTGTCATTGCGCACCTCGCCGGTCGCTTTCGAGTACGACAGCATTCGCGCACATTCCGTAGCGATACTCGACCATGCCGTACCCGCTCACGACCGCCAGGCGCGCGTCGGCCACCTGCCGCTCGCCCGCCGCGCCACGCAATTGCGTGATCGCCTCGACGAGGCCATGCATGCCGCCGGCGGCGCCGGCCTGTCCCGCGGATAGTTGCCCACCCGATGTGTTGACGGCGAGCGCGCGCGAGCCGATACGAGAGATCAACTCGCGCAGGTCGCCGTCACGGGCGAAGCCGAGATCCGCGAGCTGCACCAGCGTCATAACGGGGTAGTCGTCGTAGACGGACACCATATCCATGTCCTCCGGCGTCGCGCCAGCCTGCCGCCACAAATCACTGGCGATCGCCGCCAACGAAGTCTGCAAACCATCGCCCGCCTGGTGGTCCAGGTTGTAGCGGCATTGCAGCGCGCGCACACGCACGTTCATCGCGTTGCGCACGAGATCGGCGCGAGCGACGATCACCGCGTTCGCGCCGCACACTACCGGCACGCAGTCGAAGCGTCCCAGCGGTTCGGCGACGATCGGCGCTTCGAGATAGTCGTCGATCGTCAACGGCGTGCGGTAGACGGCATGCGGGTTCAACGCGGCCCATGCGCGTTGCGCGACACAGAGCGCGCCATAATCGCGGCGCGTCAGACCGTATCGCTTCGCGTGACGCTGCGTGAGCATGGCGAACAGGCTGTTCGGGCCACCGTTCTCCAGCGGACGCAACCACGTGCGTGTCGTCAGGTTGTAATGCTCGACCAGTTGTTTGAAGTCAGCCGGCTCGAAGCGGTCTCCGGATACGAGGGCGATGACATTCGCGTCGCCGTGCTGAATCGCGCGTATTGCATGCTGCAGCAGGTTGATGGCGCTCGCGCCGCCGTGACAATCGTCCATGCACCAGCGCGGGCTCAGGCCGAGTCGCCACGCAAGGTCGATCGCGTGATCGGGTGCGAGCGTGAACGACGCCACACCGAGCCCGTCTATGTCCTTCGCCGAGAAACCCGACTGAACGAGAGCCGCGCCGAATGCCTGCGCGAGCAGATCTCCCGTTGACGCAGCGCTCGCATGGCGCTGGTACGGCACTTCCACGCCGGCCGTCAGCACGACGTTATCGAATGAGTGGGCTTGCATATCAGGAATCCTCAGATCGAGCGTCAACGCACGCGCCGAGCCACCGTCTCGTGCGTGAACAGCAGCGAGATCACCGTGATCATGCCCATTGCGATCAGCAACAACGCCACCGGCCAGGCTGCGTGATAATGCGCGAGCAGCGCGGTCGCAATCAGCGGCGACAGACCGCCCGCGAACACCGACGCGATTTCATGCCCCAAGGCCATGCCCGAATAACGCACTTCGGTACTGAACAGTTCGCCCATCAGGCTCGGCTGCGTGCCGATCATCGCGCCGTGGCAAACCGCGTTACCCAGCAGAAACGCGAGCCAGATCAGCGCCGGCACCTTGGTGCCGATCAGCCAGAAGAACGGAAAAGCGATCAAGACGAAACCCGCCGCGCCGATCATGTACACGGGCTTGCGGCCGATGCGATCGGACAAGCGCCCCCACAGCAGCATCGTGCCGAGTTCCAGGGTCATCGACACGATCACACCGGCCAGCATGATCTGATTGGGCACACCGATGAACTTGCCGTACACCAGCGAAAAGGCGAGCACGATGTACGAGCCGCCGTTCTCCGCGACGCGCAGGCCCATCGCCATCAGGATCTCCTTCGGGTGTTTGCGGATCACTTCGAGCACCGGCATGCGCGCTTTCTTGCCGGCCGCTTCGGCCTTCGCAAACTCGGTGCTCTCCGGCAGCTTCGAGCGGACGTAGACGCCGACACCGAAAATGACGATCGACAACAGGAACGGGATGCGCCATCCCCAGATCATGAATGCGTCCTTTGGCAGCATCTGCACGAGAAAGAACACCGCCGCAGACAGCACGAAGCCGCCGCCCACGCCGATCTGGCTCCATGCCGCGTAATAGCCACGCTTCTCGGGCGGCGCCGACTCGCTGATCATCAGCACGCCTCCGCCCCATTCGCCGCCGGCGGCGATGCCTTGCAGCAGGCGTAGAACCAGCAGCAACGCCGGCGCCCACAGGCCGACTTGCGCGTAGGTCGGCAGGAAGCCGATCAGGAAAGTCGCCGCACCCATGATCGACAGCGTCCACACCAGTGCGCCCTTGCGGCCGTAGCGATCGCCGATATGGCCGAACAGCACGCCGCCGAACGGCCGCGCCGCGAAGCCGACGGCGAAGCCCGCGAACGCGGCAAGAGTGCCGACGAGCGGATCCGTGCCTTTTGGGAAAAACAGTGCGCCGAACACGAGTGCCGCCGCCGTGCTGTAGAGAAAAAAGTCATACCACTCGAGCGCATTGCCCACGACCGATGCGAAGACAATGCGCCGCAGCGACTTTTTGTCGACCGAACCGGCTGGCGCGGCGGCCGCGTCATCGTCGTGGGTGCTTGCGGCAGAAAACGTTCGCGTGCTTGCCATCTATGCCTCCAGCTGTGCATCTGTCGACGCACTCAATGTTGCGGATGTTTCTGCCGTGCCGTGCCACGCTCGCGCCGCGCGCGTCCATAGACCGACGGGGTGATTTGATATCGTCAGCGCTTGAGCCGGTATCCCGAAGCGTCGAGATCCCAGGTCGTCGCGGTGACACCGGTCTCGCGCAACTTGAACTTCTGGATCTTGCCGTTCTCCGTCTTCGGCAGGTCTCGCGCGAAGTCGAGATAACGTGGCACGGCGAAATACGGCAGGCGCGGCTCGCAGTAGCGAATCAGGTCGAGCGGTTCGAGCGTCTCGCCGTCACGCAGCACAATGGTGGCCATCACTTCATCTTCAGCGAGTGCGGACTTCACCGCGAAGACGGCCGCCGTCTCGACTGACCGGTGACTCAGCAGCACTTGTTCGACCTCAAAAGAGGAAACGTTCTCGCCGCGACGGCGGATCGTGTCCTTCAGGCGGTCGACGAAGCGGTAATAACCATCGGCGTCGCGCACCACGCGATCGCCCGTATGAAACCAGAGGTTGCGCCAGGCCTCTACCGTCTTCTCGGGCATCCCCAGATAGCCGCTCGCGAATGCGAACGGCGTGTCGGCACGCAGGATTAGTTCGCCCGCTTCGCCATCCGGAACCGGCTGGTCGTGTTCGTCGACGACACGGGCATCGAAACCCGCCACGAGCTTGCCCATGTGGCCGGGACGTTGGGCGTCGATCGCGCCGCTGATCACACAGTTGGTCTCCGTCGAGCCGTAGCCGTCGACCAGCGCAATGCCGCAGCGCGCCGTGAATTCCTGCTGGAAATGGCCCGGTACGCCCGGCGCCAGCGCCACGCGCACCCGATGCTCGCGCTCGCTCGCCGTGACCGGTCGGCTGAGCAGAATCGGTACCATCGCGCCGAGCACGTAGGTCACGGTGGCGCGCGTTTCGACCAACGCGTCAAAAAAACCGCTCGCCGAAAAACGCCGGTCGGCGACGAGTTCGGCATCGTGAATCAACGCCTGAAAAAAGCTGTTGAGCGCATTGGTATGAAACAGCGGCAGGCATGTGTAGAGCACGTCGCCCGCCGCGACGCCGAGGTCACGCGCGGTGTAGTGGCCCCACCAATAGAACTGCGCGTGCGGGCAGATCACGCCTTTCGACAAGCCCGAAGTCCCGGATGTGTAAAGCACCGCGAACGGATCGCCATCGGTGAGTGCGGCTGGTGTGACCGGCTCGTCTGCCGGCGGCATCGCAGTCGTAATGTACGTAGGCTTCAGCGCATCCGCTGCGGGTTCACCAATGAGCCAGATCGTTTCCAGCGGCAGATCCTGGGCGTCGAGTGCGTGAACGACGTCGACGAGATGCGCTTCCGCCACGAGCAGCCGCGCGCCGCAGTTGCGCAGAATATGTTCCAGTTGCAGCCCGCGCGATGCGGTATTGATCGGCACGACCACCGCGCCGAGCCAGCCACAGCCGAGCACGATCTCCATGAATTCGACGCGGTTCCCGCACAGCAGCGCGACGCGGTCGCCGCGCCCGACTCCTTGCGCGGCGAGTGCGCCTGCGCGGCGTGCAGCGATTGCAAGAGCGTCGGAAGCCGTCCACGTGGTCGCACGGTCCGAGAACAGCGGCGCAGTGCCGTTGCGAGCAGCGCGAGCCGCCAGCAGCGCCGGCAATGTGCGATGTGCAGCACGCCCCTGGTCCGGACTGATACGCGGTTCGACGAGGGTTTCGATAAGTCCCATGTGCTCGTGCCTCTCCTATGTATGAGGCCGAGTCTAGGTTCGGCTAGTATATCCGTCAAATTAATCAATTATGGGTAGTCCATAAATATGACTGATTTCAATAAGGTCGACCTGAACCTGCTGCGCGTGTTCCAGGTGATCCTCGAGGAACGCAGCCTCACGCGTGCCGGGCAACAGCTCGGGCTGTCCCAGCCGGCGGTCAGTTATGCCCTTGGGCGCTTGCGTGCATTGTTCGACGATCCCCTGTTCGCACGAACACCGGAGGGCATGCTGCCGACGCCGAGGGCCGAACAATTGGCCGCACCGCTCAGCCGCGCGATTGCATCGATACGCGAGACGTTGCGTCACGGGGAACGTTTCGATCCCGCCACAAGCACGCGGGAATTTCGTCTGTCGATGTCCGATATCGGGGAACAGGTATTTCTGCCGCCCATCTGCGAGAAGTTGCAACGCGTGGCGCCGCTGGTGCGGATAGCGGCTGAGCAGGTGTCATTTGCGGATATCGAAGAGAAGCTGCGTCTGGGGCAGCTGGACTTTGCGATTGGCAATCTATCGGCACTCAAACCGGTGACGAAGTCGGCCCTTCTGTTTCACGAGCAGTATGCGTGCATGACTCGCAAGCGGCCCGGGTTGCCTGCGCGTCAATTGTCGCGGCAGAAGTTTCTGGAGTTGGCGCACGTGGCCGTCGCGTCGAGTGACAGTAGCCACCTGGAGATCGACGAAGCGTTGCGGGCGCGTGGCCTGCATCGGCACATTGCGCTGCGCGTGCCGCATTTCACAGTCATTCCGCAGATCCTTCAGCGCACTGACTGGATGGTTACGTTGCCGCGCGGCGTCGCACGCGTTTTCAATGAAACGGGTCAGTTCTCGATTTATCCGCTGCCGGTGGAATTTCCAGCCATCGAGTCCTCCGTGCATTGGCATGCCACTTTCGACAACGACGAGGGCAACCGCTGGCTTCGCGAACTGGTCGTGGAGACGCTGCGCAGATCAAGTGCTGCGACCAGGGCCGAGCAAGCCGGCGATGGCGGAAGCGGAACTTGAGGATTACTCGGCCGATTGCGCTGGAATGAACGAAGTGGCTATTGCTGCGGTGTTGCTTCCAGAAGGCTCTTCAGTCGCGAAACCGCCGTATCGGATTCCGATTGAATCCGCCCGCGCAGCACAGACCAGTTGAATATCGCGAACCATATCGACGGCGCGCGATAAGTGAATTCACGTTCGAAGCGTGTCCCGCTCGTAGTCGACATCAGCGAGTAAGTGACCGTACCAGCCGGTCTGCCATCAATCGTTCCTTCTATCGTCCACCTGACCGGAGGCTCCCGTGCAGCGACTGTCCACACAACGTGGCCGCGCCTGCCGGCTACACGGAATTCCTCTGTCACCTGCTCGCCCAGATCGAGTGGATGATCCACCGAGCCGCTGACCGCGAGCGATGACGGATGCCAGGCGGGCCAGTGAGCCGGGGTCGTGACATAGTCGAATACGACTGTGGGAGGGCGTTGAATCGACGCAACCGTCACGATGTGCGTGTCGAGCCCGATCCGCTGCGGCAATGGGATAAGGAGCAACGCGATGGTGACGAGCACGGCCAATATTGCGGTGACGAACCGTGTACGGTTTTTCATACGCTTTGTACTCCACGCGCTCCAGGCGAAGTTATTTTACTGCGGAGTCGTGGGTCAAGCGGATCGGATGCGAGCGCTGTCGTCTTGCGTCAATAAGTGACGTGCGGTCCGGCCATGCGGCGATCGAACGGCAGGAACTTCCCGCTCACCGTCTCGTGCATTCGGCGCAAGTCGGCGGCCGGCATGTCACCACCACCTCTATGGAAGCTTCAGATTCATTACAGGTATAGCGTCCACGTAATGTAGACCATAAATAAGTTTTACTTTCCGATTTTCCGTCGCGCCGCCATTGTGTGAGCCGGACAGCCAGTCCTGCCTATTTCTTCAGATAGCCATTTCTTAAGATTCCTTAAGAAATGGTTTGTTGCTCGTCGTCACTCGGGAGCGGGAGAAATTTTAGCACTCGGGCCGATCCCTGGACTGACGGTCAAACCAATAAACGGAAAGGAGATGACTTGATGGAGAATCGCCTGATAGCCTTGATGTTGCTCGCTGCGGCTGCAGTGGCCGGCTGCGGAGGTGGAGACAATGTCAGCGCACCGACACCGCCAAAGCTACTGACGAACATCGCCGTGCCCAATGCTTCGAGCCCACCATTCAGTTTCGATATCGGCTACGTCGAGGCCGGCAAGTACTTTCTTACCGACCGCAACAACAAAGCAGTCGATGTCGTGGACACCCAATCGAACACGTTGATCGCACAGATCCCTGGACCATTCATCGGTGCCGGCGCCACAACCAATGAGTCCGGTCCCGACGGAATTGTCGGGATCACCGGCACGAACACGATCTATGTCGGCGACGTCGACTCAGTCAAGGTGATCGATACGGCTGCGCAAAAGACCGTCAACACAATCGCCATCAGCAATTCCGGATCGCGCGTCGATGAGGGTTGCTACGATCCTGACGATCATCTCGTGATGTACGCGAGCCCCGGAGACTCGCCGCCGTTCGTGACATTCATTTCCACGCTGACACAAAAGGCGGTGGTAAAGCTTCCTTTCAACGGCTCGTCGGGGCTCGAAGCATGCACCTATGATCCTGTCTCGAAGAGCTTTTTGATCAACAATGACGGGACTTCTGCCAATCCCGACGGCGAGCTCGATGTCATCACCGCCAGTTCCGCAGTGACGGGCAGCCCCTCTGTCAGCAAGTCGTTCCCACTAGGGAAATGCGCACCGGCGGGAATCGTGCTTGGCCCGAATAACGACGTGCTCATTGGCTGCGATCCGCCGGCTGGCGACCCGCTCATCACGCTGATCCTCGATCGTGCGAGTGGCGCAATTCAAGCCAGCTTGCCATTTGGCGGGGTGGACCAGGTCAATTACGATCCGGCTTCCAACCGCTATTTCCTGCCGGCCCGGCACTACGTCACGAACGGCACCGCTGCAGCGTCAGGTTTTAGCCCGCAGTTGGGCGTGATCGATGGCGCATCACGGCAGTTGCTCTTCAAGATTCCAGTGGGCACGGGGGCGCATTCTGTCGCCATCGACAGCATGCGCGGGCAAGTGTATGTGCCATTTCAGCCCGGCGCGGCAGGATTTCCTAACGGCGGCATCTCGGTGTTCTCGACCCTCTAGTTCTCCGATGTGGGTCATTGTCTAGCGGGCCGGATTGGATGACGATTACCGCAGACTCGGTTTCAACACGAGTGAATAGGCGCTCCCACCAACGCTCCACGATCCGGTGGGTTACGGGTCTGGTGCGCCGGTGGTGGCCGTCTTTCATCGTAGCTCAACATTTCACTAGACCATCTATTCCTTAAGGAAACCTTAAGGAAGACGCTTATGGCGCAGTTTGTTTTGCCCATCGCACAAGTCGCTCATGAGTTATGAAATCGAAAGCGTCGATTCATCCGGACGACTCAATTCCACTGCACATTCTTTCCCGCATTACCAAATATTTCGTGGCAACCTAAAAGGACGGGAAATGAAGACGATCAGGATTGGGACGCGTACGCAAATCGCCGTTGGCGTGGGAGTTGTCTTGCTTGCCGGACTGTATTCCGCAGGCGCGACGGCGGGAGATGAACACGATCGTGGGCATGAGTCGGTGAAGCATGTGCTGCTGATTAGCTTCGATGGTTTGCATGAGCAGGACGTCGCACGCTGCGTCGGATCGAATGCGTGCCCGAACCTTGCGTTGCTGGCCAAGTCGGGGACGACCTACACCAACGCGCACACGCCTGGCCTTTCGGATTCGTTCCCGGGCCTCGCGGCGCTCGTCACCGGGGGCTCGCCCAAATCCGCGGGCCTGTTCTACGACGTATCCTATGACCGCACGCTCTATGCGCCGTCCGATACCAGTTGTACAGGCAAGCAAGGCTGGAATGTCGTATTCGACGAGACTACTGGCATCGACGGCGAGAACGGCGGCGCACTGACGCACCTCGACGGCGGTGGCGCGTTCAATCCGCAGGCCATCCCGCATGCTTTGCTCAATGGTGTCTGTACGCCCGTCTATCCGCACAATTATGTGAAGACCAATACGATCTTCGAAGTGGTCAAACACAACGTGAAGGGCGCTCGCACTGCCTGGGCAGACAAACATGCTTGGGGCTACGACTGGCTCAATGGCCCGTCTGGCAAAGGCGTCGACGATCTTTCGCGCACCGAGATCAATTCGATTGATCCGGCCACCAACACGAACTACACGGACGTCTACACGCACACGGAACAGTTCGACAATTTCCACGTGCAGTCGCTGATCAATGAAATTGACGGCAAGGATTCGACAGGCCAATCCAGTGCCGACGTACCCACGGTGTTTGGGACCAACTTCCAGACTTTGAGCGTCGCCCAGAAGGCAACGGTCGCGACTGGCGGCGGCTATCTGGATGCGAGTTTCACGCCGGGTCCGCAGGTCACCAACGCGATTGCTTATCTGGACAACGCGTTGGGTCGCATCGTATCCGAACTGAAGCAGCGCAACCTCTATTCGTCGACGGCAATCATCGTCACGGCGAAGCACGGGCAGTCCCCGAGCGACCATTCGAAGCTCGTGAAGAACGGCGATACGCTCTCGAAACTGCTTGAAGCAAACAACTATCTGGACCCGAACGGCAACTTCGGGCAGAACAGTACGAAGAGCGGCAACCTCAATGACGGAACGGGGCTCGTGGGTACGGGTTTCGTGCAGACCGATGACGTCGGTCTGATCTGGTTGCGCGATCAAAGCCAACTGCCTGTTGTCGTGAAGACCTTGAAAGACAACCTGAGCTGCAACGCACCCGGCATTTGTGCGGACGGCCCGCAGGCGTACGTTTTGTATGGCCCGCAACTGGCAGGCCGGTTCGGCGATCCGGCACGCGGACGCACACCTGACATCATCGTCCAGCCGAATCCGGGGGTCATCTATACATCGAGTACGGCCAAGGACGAAGAGCACGGCGGCAACGCTCCCGACGACAGCCATCTCGGTCTCGTGATCTACGTGCCTCACGGCCATCACGCTGGACGGACGAACGACGAGCGTGTGCTGACCACGCAGGTTGCGCCGACGATCCTGCGTCTGCTCGATCTGGAGCCTGACCTGCTGCACTCGGTCACTATTGAAGGAACGCGTGCGCTGCCGGAGTTCGATCGCGAGCGCTTTTAGGCGAACAGCTGTGCTGTGCCGCTAGTGGATCGCGGCACTTGGGCGATGCGATTCTTTGGAACGTACAGCGGTCCCGTATCGTGTCGTCGGTAAATTGTGGCCGGCCTGGAGACCTCCCTGGCCGGCCGTTCAATTGGGCGGGCAACAATGACCAGGACGAAGCGCCGATCGGCGTAGAAGCAACGGTTCAGTCGCGGAGTACCAGCGAACTGGCGCTCCGCGAACAAGTTGATCAACCACCGCGATACATCGGGTTGATGCTATCACCCGGGGCACGCCGACCGGATTGCGACTTGCCCGATTCGCTACCGCCGACGCCACCGTGGCTCCCGTCAACCACGCTGCCATGGCCTTCTGCCGTCGCCTTCGTGTGAGCGGTTTGACTGCGGTGCGATACTGACGCGCCGACATCGCTTCGATAGGAGGAAGTCTGATCGTCACCGCCCGCGAAGGCGGGTGCAACCAGCAATGCGGAGCTCGCGACTAACAGAGCGGCGATAGGTCTCGTTTTCATGACGACTCCAATGAGCTTGTTGAACCGTCGAACGCACCCGGATCAGGTCCATAGCGGCGCGCTATGGTCAACACGGATGGGTCGACGTGGCGGACTTTGCCGCGCGCCAACAAAGTGGCTCAAACGAACAACAGGTTCTCGGAATCTGCGCTATCCATGTTGATGCCGTGGCGGTAGCACCAAACTGTCCGTCGTTGTGCCCACCGCTATAAATGCATGGGTTGTGCCAAGCGTGATTCGCTCATCTTCCGAGCGTCCCTAACTGCCTGAAAACAAACAATGTTGACCTCGACCACTCGGGCGTTTACAGCTGAATCGAGCGGCGACGACGTCTGGCTATAGACAACGTTTTTCGAGCGTCTGTGTGCGGTCACCCAACACAAAGTCCATGCACTCAAGCGACGATCTCGACGGGTGACTCTGGACGAACCAAGCGGAGATCGCGTAGGAGGTCCGCTCAGGTGAGGGTTAACATTGATTCAAGCCGACGCCGCTTCGCGGCACTGCTCAATTCAGCGTTCGGCTTGGCGCGGCCAGCGCGTGTTGACCGCTGGGCGGGTTGTCGATCCACATGCGATTCGTTCGTCGTATCTACGGACCGAGCGGGTCCGTCGACTTGGAGGACATTATGCGCAAGCTCACTGTTTCCGCTTTCATCAGTCTGGATGGTGTAATTCAAGCCCCTGGCGGGCCTGCAGAAGACCCCAGCGGCGATTTCCGCCTTGGTGGCTGGATCGTTCCTTATGCTGACGAAGCCATCGGCCAAAACTTGCAAGACCTGCTCTCGCAGCCGTTCGAGTTGCTGTTGGGGCGTTGCACCTACGACATATTTGCGGCGTACTGGCCGCGCGTGCCGGCCGATTCAAGCAGCCGCACCATCGCTGATCCGTTCAACCGCGTACCTAAGCACGTGGCCACACATCGATCCGGCACCCTTGACTGGCAGAACAGTCATGCGCTGGAGGGCGACCTTGCCGACGCGATACGCGCGCTTAAACTTCAGGACGGCGCCAATCTATTGACGTTTGGCAGCGGCGACATGGTGCGCCAACTGCTCGTAGCCGGCTTGGTGGACGAGCTTTGGCTTGTGATTTACCCCATCATACTTGGGCGCGGCAAGCGCTTGTTCGGCGACGACGCACTAGCGTCTGCCTTCACTCTGGCGCACTCGGCCAGCACGCCCGGCGGCGCGCTGATTACCCGCTACGTGCGCGACGGCGAGGTGCGCACAGGAACGTTCGAAGAAGTCAATTGACACTCCCTGCAGTAAGAACATGCAATCTTGCACACTCTCCGGCTGCACGAATTGCAGCCTGACAAATCCCTCAAGCCGAACCCGTTTCACGGGTCGGCTTTATTCGGGCGTTCGCGCCTTGATGCCCGCTTCTGAGCCGGGCATTGACGCGCATGAGTGTGATCCGGGTCTCGAAAGGCGCAAACTCTGGTGAGGTGCGCAGCTTTGCGCAGATGATAGGCCGCCGCGCTTGCAACCAACTGTATCTGTATGTGCGGGCGGTCCAACGGAGAAAGTCATGTCTTCGATCGAACCCTGGACATGTCCGACGTGTGCCAATCACGTCACCACGCCTTTCTGTCCGCAGTGCGGCGAGAGCCCACTTAGGCCGCCCGACCTCACGCTGCGCGCGATCGGCGCAAAGGTCCTGCACGCGGCGACAAGCATCGATGGGCGCCTGATTAGCACGATGTGGGTCCTGCTACGCCACCCAGGCGAGTTGACCGTCGCGCATCTGAATGGAAAGCGGATGCCTTATGTGCCCCCGTTCCAGCTGTTTCTCATCGCGAACGCCTTCTTCTTTGCGATGCAGTCGCTTACCGATACCCAGATCTTCGGCTCGACTCTGGAGTCGCACCTCCATCACCAGGACTGGAGTTCGCTCGCGCAGTCGTTGGTGGCGGAACGCGTCGCAAAACTGGGAACGAGCCTGCGCCAGTACACGACCACTTTCGACCGTGCGGCAGTGCTCAATGCCAAGTCACTGATCATTCTCATGGTCGTTCCGTTCACTTTGTTGTTGTGGATGACCTCTCTGCGGGCACGCAAGCCGTTTGTTGCCTTCGTCTATTTCTCACTCCATCTCTATACGTTCTTGTTATTGCTGTTCTCGCTCGCGCTAGCCATCGCGGCCATTGAGGTCCGTCTGGGTGGTCTCGGGCTCGATTCACCCAATGTCGACAACATTCTTTCGATCATCAATCTTGGACTCTGCGGCGGCTATTTGTTTTTCGCGTTGAAACCCGTCTTCGGTTCTCACGGTATAACGCGCCTCGTCAAGGCGGCGACGATGACGCTGGCGGCTGGCCTGATCGTTCTTGGCTATCGATTCGCGATCTTTCTGATCACGTTATATACGGCATGACGGTTGAACATTTTTGCACGCTGCGTTTTCCAGACAACGCCGTATACACCACCGCAAGGAGCCAACCGGTCCTCGACACTGGACAGTGGTCGGAAAACTTTCTCAGCCAAGCCAGGATGGATAAGGTGCAACCAGACGCTCGAACGATTCGCCATTGGCTGAATCGGCCAAGTCCACCACGCTTCGTTTCTCGAAACTTCGCTTCAAGGTGCTCGTGGTAGAGTCGAGCATCTCTCTTTATCGCGTAGCCCTTATGTCGCCACGCATTGAATCCGGACCCGTCGATCCGGCGGATCATCAACAGGACATGGGAAGCGCCGCCGCGGCGCAAAGCTTGAACATGCAGATTCCAGCGATCGTTCCAGCGCAAACCGCTCTAGTGGTCATGCATTACCAGACCGACATCCTGGGGTTGTTTCCATCGGTCGCACCCGCGCTGCTCGCCAATACACGCAAACTGTGTGACGCCGCGCGGGCCAAAAGTGTCAGCGTCTATTTCGCCAACATCCACTTTAGTCCAGGCTATCCGGAAGTCAGTCCGTTGAACAAAAACGGACAGGGAATCAAGCAACTGGGTCTTTTCATCGACGACGAGATCGCGCCGGAACTCGGCCAGCAAGCCACTGAACCGCTCATCATCGCGCATCGCGCAAGCGTGTTCTTTGGTACCGACCTGCAGGCGCGGCTTTCCGCGCGGGGGATCGATACGCTGCTCATGGTGGGCATAGCGTCGACCGGTGTCGTACTGTCGTCGGTTGCGTACGCGAGCGATGCGGACTTCCGCTTATTCACGGTCAAGGATTGCTGCTACGACCCGGATCAGGTCGTGCACGATCATCTTTTTTCAACGGCGTTCGATTCGCGCACGACGGTGCTCTCGCTCGCTGATGCTTTGTCGTTGCTTGCCTAGCAGTGCCGGCTTCAAGAAAACAGCGGTAAAGATTCAACTGCCGTTTGCCGCCGACGCCGCGAGGCCGTGGATCGACTGCTTCGAGAAGGAGTTTGCTCGCCGACCGAGCCGAGTCGTTTGTTGAGATCCGACAGGGCTTTGCAGACAGACGTGCGATCGGGCATTCCGGCCAATGCCAGTTCAAGCCGGTTCAGTAATTCCGGCAGACTCGATTCCCCAGTCATCTTTCCTGCGAACTTCCGCTTCCGCATAAGACCACTCCCTGATTCGGCAGACGCTGCACGCTAACGTCACCATACATCGTCAAGATCCAGCGACATCTGTTGCTTCGTGTTTACGCCAGCAGATCCGTCGGATGCCTCTCCCTTTGGCAATGCCGGTTTTAACACATCAAGATGAAAAATCACGTCGGCTGATCGCAATGCATGCCAGTGACGGCGAACGGCACCTCATGCTACCAGGTCGGCAGGCACGCGTCCAGGCAGGTCCGGGAAGCTCGACGTCCAGAAAGGCGTCATCATCCGCCGGGGTTTTCGAAGTCCAGCCTCATTTCATCTCGCTTGCGTGCGCAGCATCTGTTCCGCGCCTATGTTGAACAACGCCGAACCGGCCAGGTTCTGGCCCCCATCGCAAACCATCACGCAGCCCGAAATATAGGAAGCAAGCGGCGAAGCGAGGAAAACCGCGCTCTGGCCGATGTCATCCACCGTGCCCATGCGCCGCAGCGGAATGGCGTTCACGAACTCTTCGTATCGCTCCGCGCTCAACAGCCGCTTCATGCCTTCGGTCCCCTCGATGGGTCCGGGGACGATGCTGTTCGTGCGAATACCATAGCGCCCCCACTCCAGCGCCAGGTTTCTCATCAACATATCGATGCCCGCCTTGGCGGCACCCACATGCACCTGGAAGGCGTGCGGCATGTACGCCATGCCTGCGGAAATGTAGATGATGGCGCCCTGTGTCTCCTTCAACTGCTCGAAGGCCGCCCGTGAGGCGTTGAAGGCTCCAAGCAGATCAATATCGATGACCGTCTTGAAGCCGTTGGCGGAGAGCTTCTCCGCCGGGGCCGGGAAATTGCCGGCCGCGCCGCAGACCAGCACGTCCATGGGACCCAAGTCCGCCCTGCTCCTCGCGAAGGCCGCTTCCAGCGCGCCGAAATCACGCACGTCGGCAACGATAGGGCAAACCGTGGCGCCGAGTGCGCGCAGTTCCGTCGCAGCCGTATCCAGCTTTTCCTGAGTGCGGCCGCAGATGGCCACCTGGGCGCCCAAGGCGGCGAAGTTCTTCGCCACGCCGAGATTGATGCCGCTGCTGCCACCGGTGATGAAAACGGTTTTGCCTGCGAACAGGTCGTTCGACAGGTATCGAGTGACTAGCATGCTTCCCTCCTGGTTATACGCCCTCGTACCGAGGGGCATCACTGAACGATTCGGCTAGAACCGGTAGCCGATCCCCACGAAACCGATCCACGGATTCGCCGTAATGCGCGTCCTGTTGGTCAGCACGGTTTGCCCGTTGGCCGCGACGGCAGTGATCGTCGCATTCGTCTTGAGCGGCATATACGTCACCGATGCGGTGGCGTACCAGTTCTTGCTTAAGTTATAGGAGACGCCCGCATTGAATGCCGGATTCCATGACGGACTGAGCGATGCCTTAACGTCTCCCCCAGGCCCGGCGACCGTGTGCAACGCACCATTGAATGTCGGATTGAGCTGGACCGCCGTGTACCAGGTGTAGTTGACACCCACACCGAGGAAAGGACGCACCTTCGCCTGCGCCGCGCCAAAGTAGTACTTGAGGAAAAGAATCGGCGGCCACGCTCTGGTTGTCGCGAGCGGTTGCAGATTGCCCAGTCCGAGGGAGGGACCGCCGGGGCCGAACGGCGTCACCGTACCCTGCGCGTAGAGTTTGAGCTTCGGCGGCACGCCGGTCGCCAGATCGATCGCGATGTTGTCCGTGATGAAATACGTGAACGCCGTCTCGACCGTCCAGGTATTGTGTATCTGGCCAGTCGTCCCCGACGAGGTGAAGGTGCCTGCCGCCGAAGTGCTTTGCAATGGCGTTGCCGACGACATGCCATAGTCAATCCATGTGCCCCCGCCAGTCGCGATGAAACTACCCGCACTTTGGGCCAGTGCGCCGGCGCACACTACCCCTGTCAATAAGGGCAGATACCTGACTTTCCTCACCTTTTCCTCCATTTTATATTTTGCATGACGAATTAATATCGTCTTATGACTTCCTAACTCGTTTGAAAATCGGGATCAGAATTGTTCGATGGCGATATCCGACGCGCCGGATGCGCCTGAGCGGATCATCTCCACATGCGAATTCGCTTTGGGCAGTATCTTGTCCGCGTAAAACCGTACCGTCGCGATCTTCGCTTCGTGGAACGCCGGATCTTCGCCCGCAGCGCATTTTCTCGACGCGGCCAGCGCGGCGCGCGCCATCTGCCATCCGCCGCACACATAGCCGGTAAGCATCAGATAGTCGAATGAACTGGCCAATGCTTCGTCCACGTCTTTCGCCAGGGCTCGAAGCATCCACCCGGTCGCGTCCTCCAACGCCTGCACGCCGGTGGCCACCGCCGCGCCGACCGGGAAAAGGCGCCTATCCGTGCTGCGCTCCAGTTCAAGCGCGAGCTCGCGCATCTCCGCAATCAGTTCAGCCATTGCCGCCCCCTGGTCCGTGGCGAGCTTGCGGCCCACAAGGTCGGCTGCCTGGATGCCCGTCGTACCTTCGTAGATGGTCGAAATGCGAGCGTCGCGCAGGTACTGGCACGCGCCGGTCTCTTCGATGTAGCCCATCCCGCCGTGCACCTGTACGCCGAGTGATGCGATCTCCTGACCCAGTTCAGTGCACCAACCCTTCAGGACCGGAATCAGCAGATCGACACGGGTCTGATAGCGGTTGCGTTCGCCGGCGTCCGGGTGCCGGTGCGCGTAATCCGCATTGGCCGCCATCACATAGGCGAAGCCTCGCATCGCTTCCACCTGAGCTTTCATCGTCAGCAACATGCGCCGCACGTCCGGATGCTGAATGATCGCCACTGCAGTGCTCGACTTGCTTGCGGCCGGCTTGCCCTGAATGCGCTCTTTCGCGTATTCACGCGCCTGTTGATATGCACGCTCGGCCATCGCGAGCCCTTGAATGCCGACCTTCTGGCGGGCCTCGTTCATCATCGTGAACATATGTGCGAGGCCCTTGTTTTCCTGCCCGACCAGATAGCCGATCGCGCCATTCTGATCGCCGAAACTCATCACGCAGGTCGGACTCGCGTGAATGCCGAGCTTATGTTCGAGGGACACGCAATGCACATCGTTGCGTTGTCCCAGCGAGCCGTCGGCGTTCACGAGAAACTTGGGCACCAGGAAAAGCGAAATGCCGCGCACGCCTTCGGGCGCATCGGGCGTGCGCGCCAGCACGAGATGGATGACATTGCCGGTCATGTCATGATCGCCCCACGTGATGAAGATCTTCTGGCCATACAGGCGATAGTGATCTCCCTCAGGAACGGCTTTCGTACGAACGGCCGCAAGGTCCGAACCGGCTTGCGACTCGGTCAGATTCATCGTGCCGGTCCACTCGCCGCCAATCAGGTTCGGCAAGTAGCGGGCCTTGAGTTCCTGTGAGCCGTGCAGTCGCAATGCCTCAGTGGCACCCGCCGTCAACAGCGGGCACAGGGCGAAAGACATGTTGGCGGAGTTCCACATCTCCACGGTCGCCGCATGCAGCAGTTCGGGCAGGCCTTGACCGCCGTAATCAGGATCCCCACTGAGCCCGTTCCAGCCTCCTTCGACGAATTGCTGGTAGGCCGCCCCGAATCCGTCTGCCGCAATGACGCCATCGCGGGTCAGGCGCGCACCCTGCTCGTCGCCGGTCTTGTTGAGCGGCGCAAGCACTTCGGTGGCGAACTTTGCCGCCTCCTCGAGCACTGCGCCGGCGAGTTCCGGCGTCGCGTCCTCAAGGGCCGGTAGCGACGATAAAGCGTCGAGGCCGGCCAACTCGTTCATTACGAAATGCATGTCGCGCAACGGCGCAATATAGGTGGTCATCATTTACTCCTGGAATCAGTTCTGTTGCTGCTTGTCCAGTTCACGCGACAACTCCGGCAGCACCTTGAAGAGGTCGCCGACGAGGCCGTAGTCCGCAATCTGGAAGATGGGTGCTTCTTCGTCCTTGTTGATCGCCACGATCACCTTCGAGTCCTTCATGCCGGCCAGATGCTGGATCGCACCCGATATGCCCACCGCGATATAAAGCTGCGGAGCGATGACCTTGCCGGTCTGTCCCACCTGATAGTCATTGGGCACGAAACCGGCATCCACCGCGGCACGGGATGCGCCGACCGCCGCGCCGAGCCGCTCGGCGATCTCGTCGAGGAGCGCGAAGCTCTCGCTGGAACCCATGCCTCTGCCGCCCGAGATGACGCGTTGCGCGGCGGTGAGTTCAGGACGTTCGGAGCGGGTCAGTTGCTGACTCACGAAGCGGGAAGCCGAAACCTCCGCGGCCGGCGCGAGCGATTCGATCACCGCGACGCCCCCGTCGGCCGGCGCCGCGGCGAAGGCCGTGGTCCGAACCGTCAGGACCTTGATGCGATCCACGCTTCGCACCGTAGCCAGCACGTTCCCCGCGTAGATGGGACGCACGAACGTATCCGCCGACTCCACCGCCACGATCTCCGAGACCTGCGCGACGTCGAGCAGCGCCGCGACGCGCGGCATCACGTTCTTCGCCGAAGTGGTGGCGGGCGCGAACAGGTGGCTGTAGCCCGGAGCCAGTCCGACAATGAGCGCGGCCAGGTTCTCCGCCAACGCGTGCTCGTAGTGCGCGGCGTCGGCCACGCGCACGCGGGCCACGCCTGCGATGCTGGCCGCCTGCTCCGCGACTCTCCCGCATTGAGATCCCGCCACGAGCATATGAATTTCGTCGCCGAGGCGGGCGGCAGCGGTGATGGCGCTCAAGGTTGCTGCCTTGAGCGTTTGATTGTCGTGTTCTGCAACAACGAGTACGGACATGTTTGTCTCCTCTTTTCTCTAGATCACACGCGCAACGTTCTTCAGCTTTTCCACCAACTCGGCGGCGTCGGTGACGCGAATGCCCGCCTCGCGTTTCGCGGGCTCGGCCAGCTTGAGCGTCGTCAGCCTCGGCGTGACGTCGACACCGAGGGCATCGGGCGTCACGACATCGAGCGGCTTTTTCTTCGCCTTCATGATGTTGGGCAGCGTTGCGTAACGCGGCGTGTTGAGCCGGAGATCGGCGGTGATCACAGCAGGCAGATCGACCTCGATCGTTTCCAGCCCGCCGTCGATCTCGCGCGTCACTGTCGCCTTCCCGGCTTCCACGACCACCTTCGATGCGAACGTGGCCTGCGGCAAGCCGAGCAGCGCAGCGAGCATCTGGCCGACCTGGTTGGCGTCGTCGTCGATGGCCTGTTTGCCGAGCATCACCAGTTGCGGCTGCTCCTTGTCGACCAGCGCCTTCAGCAGCTTGGCCACGGCGAGCGGCTGCAGTTCCGCCTCGGTCTCGACCAGAATGGCGCGGTCGGCGCCGATCGCCATCGCAGTGCGCAGCGTTTCCTGGCACGCCTGCACGCCGCAAGAGACCACGACCACCTCCGTGGCTGCACCGGCTTCTTTGAGCCGCACGGCCTCCTCCACGGCGATCTCGTCGAACGGGTTCATCGACAGCTTCACGTTGGCGATGTCGACGGCACTACCGTCGGCCTTCACACGAACCCTCACATTGGCGTCGACGACGCGCTTGACGGGAACAAGTACTTTCATTGGCTACTCCGTTTGACAAAAACGCTCCGCCCGGCCGGCCAGGAGCCGGTCGATTCAGGTGCATGGAGGCACGGTCCGTCGATTCGATTTCGACTACGCGTGCGTGGTATTCGGTAAGCTGCCCAGATTGCGTTCATGCGCATGGGACGGAGACGGACCACGTTTGTGCGTTGCAACGTGGTTCGATGCGGTCGACATGTCTCCTCCCTGTAGGTGGTTGGGCGTATCATTTCCTCGGCGACGCACCGGTCCCGGGCGTGCTCGGCGACCCTGTCACGCGATAGCCGATCGGCGCGCCGCAGGATGATCCCGGTTGCACTTCGATGTCCTCCATGGAAACCATGGTGCACTCGCGAAGCGCTGCGCAATATCCCCCGTACAGGGGAGCGCGATCGCATGGACAGGGGGAGCTCACCAGGGAGAACCCAAATACCCGGAGCAGTTCGTGCGTATGACCAAGGAACCCATGCACTCCGAGACGCTGCCCCTCCTGCTCGCTACGAAGGTTCTGCCGCCGCGCCTGTCGCCGGGGTTGATCGATCGTCCGCGCCTGTTCGATCTGGCGGCTCAGGCAGAGAACAGACGGCTCACCGTGATCAAGGCGCCCGCCGGCTTCGGCAAGACCTCGCTCGCGATCACGTGGCTTAATCGGCTGCGCGCCAGCGGTGCGCGCGTCGCATGGCTGTCGCTCGGTGACGAAGACGACGAACCCGCGCGCTTCCTCCACCATCTCGCGCAGGCATTGCAGCATGCCTGCAGCAATGTCGGCGCGTCGGCGATCGGCCTGACGGCGGCCACTTCTCTGGTTCCGGCCCATGCCGTCGTCTCGACGCTGATCAACGACCTCGTGGAAGTCGAAGACGAGGTGTGTCTGTTCCTCGACGACTACCATCTGATCAGCCTCCCTGCGATTCACGACGCCATGTCGTTCTTCATCGCGAACGCACCGTCGCATGTGCATGTAATCGTTTGCACCCGTGTGGATTCCGCGCTGCCGCTCGCCAGGCTGAGAGCGC
Organism: Paraburkholderia sp. BL9I2N2; assembly: GCF_004339745.1. Taxonomy (GTDB): domain Bacteria; phylum Pseudomonadota; class Gammaproteobacteria; order Burkholderiales; family Burkholderiaceae; genus Paraburkholderia. The sequence goes on from NZ_SMGP01000002.1 coordinate 1,461,266, forward strand.
AAAACGAACTGCTGGAGGTCGACGCGTCGACACTGCGTTTCAATTTCGACGAGACGCGCTGCTTTGTGGAGCGCGAATGCCCGGGCAGACTGGGCACGTTCGGCGTGAAATCGCTGCACGCAACAACGGAAGGCTGGGCGGCGGCGTTGCGCATTTCAGCGTCGGTGCTGTCGCGGGAAGAACCCAGGCCGGGTTGGGAGTCGAGTGCGCCATCCGGCACTTCACGGCCGTTCGCCGCCTACCTCGAAGACATGCTCACGCGCTTGCCCGACGAGATGGTCTCCTTCATGCTGCGCACGGCGATACTCGAACGGTTGACGGCCCCGCTGTGCCAGGCGGTAACCGGCGTCAAGGCCAGTCAGAGCATGCTGGAAGCGATCGCCGCGCGCCAGTTGCTGCTGGAGCCGATGGATCTTGAAGGGCACTGGTTCCGCTATCACCCTCTGCTGAGCGACTATCTGCGCCAAAGGCTGGACGCGCAGTCGGGCGACGAACTGGCGGATCTGCATCGCCGCGCGTGCCGGTGGTATGCATCGCGGGAACTCTGGACAGACGCGGTCAGGCACGCGATCGCCGCGGGCGACACGGACGACGCGATCAGCCTGATCGGCAACTGCGCGATGGCGCTCGTCAAGAAAGGCGATCTGCTGACACTGCTCGGCTGGCAGCGCCGTTTCCCGGCGCATCTCATGCAAGGACAGATCGAGGTCACGCTGGCGATCGCCTGGGGCATGGCGCTCTCGATACGTTCGGACGATGCGCTCGCCATGCTGGATGCGATCGAGCGCGATGCGCACGTGAGCGCCGACCCCGACAGCATCCGCTGGGAATGCCGGGTGATCCGCTCGGTCGTGGTGGCGCTGCAGGACAATCCGCAAGCAGCGCTTGCGATTGCGCAGCCGTGCCTCGACCGGCCGTCGACCGATATCTGGAGCACCAATGTCGCCTCCAACGTCGTGCGTTTCGCGCACTGGAAGGCGGGCAATCTCGAAGCGCTCTACGCAACGCCGTGGATCCCCTATTCGATCGAAGAGGACCAGCGCAATGTGTTCGCTTCGACGTACCGGCTGTGCCTGCTCGGGCATGCGGAAATGCAGCAGATGCACTTCGGCGTGGCCGAGCGGTATTTCACCGAGGCGATGCAGTTGGCCGAGCGTCATTCCGGCCCGCAATCCGTCGCCGCGGCGCTGTGCGCACCGATGATCGCGCAGATCCGCTACGAGCAGGGCCGGCTCGACGAAGCCGAAGCATTGCTCGTCGATCTCATGCCGGTGATCGATCTGGCAGTCCTGCTCGATAGCGCATTGATCGCATATCGCATGCTCATCCGGATCGCGGCCGCACGTTCCAATACCGTGCAGGCCTATGCGCTGCTCAATCAGGGCGAGGCGCTCGGTCACGCGCGCCACTGGAACCGGCTGATCGCGGGCGGCCTCGTCGAGCGCACGCGGCTTTATCTGCTGGAAGGACGCATTGCGGAAGCCGCGGGATGTGTCGCGCAACTGGAACATCTCGCCGCTCCCGGCCCCGCTGGCTCGCCTGCCGTCTCGCCGGAGATCCGCACCTACCGCTCGCTCGCGGCAGCGTATCTCGCGATGGCTCAGAAGCGCAAGCAGGACGGCGTTGAAATCGTAACCGCCGCGTTGGAAGTCGTCGACGCACGCCACGAGCACTATCTCGCGCTACGCCTGCGGAGCGTGCTCGCCCTGATCTGCCTGGGTGCCGACGAACGCGACCGCGCCGTCGAGATCTTTCGCGACGTCCTCAAGGATGCCGCGGCGGCGGGCATCTACCAGTCGATCATCGACTTGTTTCCGGAAGTCGGCGCGCTGCTGCAGGCCGTTCGCGACGACACGCGCGCGACCGCGCAGACGAAGGCGCTGCTGTGCTATGTGGATCGCCTGCTCGACGGCTGGCGGGCGCTGTACCAGCCCGGCAGCAAATCCGCGCGGGACACCGAACGGGAAGCGCTCAGCGCGCGCGAACGCAACATCGTCGACCTGATCGCCGACGGGCAGTCGAACAAGGAAATCGCGCGCACTCTCGGCATCGCGCCGGAAACCGTCAAGTCTCATGTGAAGAGCATCTTCATGAAGCTCTCGGTCGACAAGCGCGCGCAAGCCGTTGCGCGCGCGCAGGCGCTGGGACTCGTGAAGCAAGCCTAACAGGCGGTTCACGCATTTTCGACGAGCCACTCGCTCACACGTGTCACCGCGTAACCACGAGTGCGGCCGCATGGAGCAGCACACCGACCGTGCCGCCCACGAACGTGCCGTTGATCCGGATGTATTGCAGATCGCGGCCAATTTCCGCTTCGATCTTCCCGCTCACTTCATCCGCGTTCCAGCTTTTTACGACGTCGGTGATCAGCGCCGACAGCTCGCGCCGATAGCGCACGACCAGCTCGTGGGCCAGCGCAAGCCACCAGGCGTTCAGCTTGTACTGAATCGCCGGCTCGCTGCCCACACCTCCCGCGAGCGACACCAGCATGCCCGCCAGCGCGCCGCGCAGCGCCGAATGTTCGTGTGCGAGATCGGCGCTCACGCGTGTGCACACATAGTCGAGCAGCACGCGATACGAGTCTTCATTTCTGAAGTAGCGAATGCAGTCGCGCATCAATGATTTGCCGACGCGGCGATGCACCGCCGAGGTCTGCAACTGGACAATCAGGTCCTGCACCGCGTCGTCGAACTGATGGCGAAGCTCATGATCGGGATTCGCCGCCACGTCATGAAGCAGCGCGATGATGCCTTCGACGAATTTCCTGACGATGTACGTGTCGAGCGGCACGGGCGTGTATCTCGAGGCCGCGCTGAATCTGGCCTTGATCATGTCCACGTTGGCCGTCAGCCACTTCTCCAGCGCCAGCAGCCCGTGGTCCAGCAGCGGCTGATGGCGGCCGCCGTCCGTCAGCACTTTCAGCACGCCGCCGGCCGCACGTGAGACATCGAGCGCACGCAATTGCGGTATCACCATACGCCCGAAGAAGCGTTCCACGTCCGCTTCGTCTATCCCGTTCAGCAATCCCGGCAGCGAATCCGCGACGACGTTGGCGATTGCCCGGCTGTTGGCCGGCATGGCAAGCCACTGCGCCAGCGCCTGCGCGGCGTTATGGCCGCTCAGTTTGCCGATGATGAGCTCGGGCGTCAGGAAATTCTCTTCGACGAAGTTGCCGAGACTCTCGGCGATCCGCTGCTGGTTCTGCGGAATGATCGCCGTATGCGGGACCGGCAGACCGAACGGCCGCCGGAACAGCGCGACGACCGCATACCAGTCCGCGATCGCGCCGACCGTGCCCGCTTCCGCAAACGCTCGCAGCCATGCCAGCCACGGATACTCACTCTGCCAAACCAGGGACATGAGCAGCAGCGCGATCAGCACCGCGAGCAAACACGTCGCGGTTCGCCGCATCCGCTTCAGGCGCTGCATTTTCAGGTACTCCGGCGCGTCGGCCGCGGCACGCCGCGTACCTTCGTCGCCATCCGCGACGGCACTCAACCCGCCTCCTGCCGCAGAAACCGGCGCACCACGGGAGCGACCTCCCTAGCGCGCGTGATGAGGAACAGGTGGCCGTCGTCGATTACATAGAGCGTCGCGTGGGGGATGCGGGCGGCGAGAATCTTCGCGTTGGTGAGCGGGACGATGGGATCGTCGTTGCCGTGCATCACGAGCGTCGTCTGACGCAACGCGCCGAGCCAGGGCAGGCTGCTCCAGCCCGAAGCGGCCAGCAGCTGGTAGAGGTAACCACGCCCGCGGGGCGCCTGAATGTGCCGCGCGTGATCGCGCAGCAACGACGGATTCCGCCGGTACGCACCACCGTAGATTTCCGCGCCCACCTCCTGAAGATAGGCCGGGTCGGTATAGCGGCGCGGTCCGATCAGCTTCGACAGCACCGACAATTTCGCCGGCACCATGATGACGCCCGGCGAGGTTGCCGCGAGAATCAGCCGGCGGCAACGCGCCGGATAGAGACGCGCGAACTGTTGCGCAAGCGCGCCGCCCCACGACACGCCGAGCACGTCGACGGGTCCGTCGTAGCCGAGCCGCGATAGCAGCCGCGCGCTCAGCACGGACAGTGTCGAGAAACGATACGGCACGACGGGCGCGGGCGAGCCGCCCACGCCGGGGACGTCGAAGATGATCACGCTCACGTCCTCGAGCGCGGCGACGAACGGTTCCACCAGCTCGAGGTTGGCGCCGATGCCGTTGAAAATGAGCAGCGGCGGCGACGCGTCGCTGCCCTGCCGCGTCGCGATACGCAACAACTGGCCGTTGAGATCGACCATCTGGATTTGCATGCCGCCGACAGACGCGGGGTTGGGTTCCATATCTATCATCCGCAGGACCCTCTGGTGGAGCGTGACATCGGGGATTGAGCGCGCCGCATCGCGAGCTCGCCTTACTTCTTCGGCTGCAGCAGCGTCTTCAATTCCTCGACGTGTTCCGCGACGCGCTTCGTGACCACCGCAACGCTGTCCGACTGCGCGCGATACGCCGTGTCGGCGAGTTCCTGCATGTCGGTCAGCGCCTTGTGCAATGCCTGCTGAACCACTTCGCCGGCGTTCGCGGGCTGGCCGCCCGACGCGCTCAGGCGACCGACCAACGACTGCAGTTCGGTGAGCGTCGTTCGCAGAATGTCCGCCTGCTTGATGGCCAGCGACTGGACGCCCGCGAGTGCGGTGGTGTTGGCCTCGGCGAGCGCCTCGATGTCCTTGCGGCGCGATTCGAGGATCGCGCCGGCGTCGATACCCGGCAGCTTGAACTGACTGATGAGCTTCGTGTACTCGGTGAAAATGCTGTTGGCGTTGGTTGAATCCATGATCGTCTCTCCAAAAAAATTTGCATCGGGAAAAGGCTGGCCGTCACCCGGCCAAAAGGGGTGTGCGTCATGCTTCCATCACATAGGTGCCCGGCGCCTTGACGCCTGCCGGGTGCCGCTCGTTGCCGGGCGTGGCCGGCGCCGCGCGCCGTTCGCCGGACCGCTCGCGCAGCCAGTCCGTCCAATTGCCCCACCATGAATCTTTCTGCGCCTGCGCGCCGGCCAGCCATGCATCGGCATTCGCCGGCAAGCCGGAATTGACGAAGAACTTCGCCTTCGGATTGCCGGGCGGGTTGATCAGGCTCTGGATGTGCCCGCTCGAACTCAGCACGAACCGCGTGTCGCCGCCGAACGTGCGCGCCGTGTTGTACACGCCTTTCCACGGCGTGATGTGATCCGTCATGCCCGCCACCACGTACTTGTCGCAGGTGACGCCGGACAAGTCGATCGGCGTGCCCAGCACCGACAGCGCGCGCGGCTTGCTGAACAGGTTGCCCACGAAGATGTCGAGCAACTGGCCATGCATGCGCGCCGGCAACCGGGTCGCGTCGTTGTTCCAGTAGAGAATGTCGAACGCGGGCGGCGTCTTGCCCAGCAGATAGTTGTTCACCCAGTAGTTCCACACCAGATCGTTGGGCCGCATCCATGCGAACACGCGCCCCATCTCCTCGCCGGCGAGCACACCCTTCGACAGACTGTTCTGTTTCGCCGCCGCAATGGCTTCGGGCGTGGCGAAGAGGCCGAGCTGCGAGTCCGCCTTGTTGTCCAGCACGGCCACCATCAACGTCGCGGCGTTGACGGCCGTTTCGCCGCGGGCCGCGAGGTGACCGAGCAGCGCGGAGATCGTCATGGCACCGGAACACGCGCCGTGCAGATTGACATCGTCGCTGCCGGTGATGTCGCGCACCGCCGCGATCGCTTCGAGGAGCGCGCCGACGTACGTGTCGAGATCCCAGTGGCTCTGCGCCGCGGTCGGATTGCGCCAGCTCACCATGAACACCTGAAACTCGCTCTTGACGAGGTAGTCCACGATGCTCTTACCCTCGGACAGATCGAACACATAAAACTTGTTGATCTGCGGCGGCACGATCAATTGCGGGCGGCTGTAGACCTGCGCGGTCGCCGGCGCATACTGGATCAGTTCGAGCACCTCGTTGCGAAACACCACCGCTCCCGGCGTCGTGCCGAGATTCTTGCCCACCTCGAACGCGGTCTTGTCGACCTGCGCGGGCATGCCCTGGTTCTGCAACAAGTCGGCCATGAGGTTCTTCACGCCGCCAATGAGGCTCGCGCCTCCCGAATCGACGATCTTCTTCAACGCCTCAGGATTGCCGAACAGCGTGTTCGTCGGCGACAGCGCCTCGGTGAACAGCGACATGACGAACTGCGCGCGCTCCTTCGATTTCGGGTCCAGCGCGGAGCGCTCGATAAATCCGGAGAGCGCGTTGCGCCATGCCAGGTAGCTCTGCAGCGTGACGCGGTAGAGCGAGTTGTCGCGCCAGGCGGGGTCGGCAAAACGCTTGTCGCGCTGCGGCGACGCGTCCGCGCCGTCGCGGGCGCCACCGTACAGCACGGCGATCAGTTCACGCACGAGCGCCGCTTCCTGCTCGAGAACCAGCGCGGGTTGCCGCAGCGCCTGCGCGCCGATCTGCTGCGCGGTCGCCAGAATGTCGCTCGGGCGCAGCCCGACGAACGGGTTGGGACCGAGCATGCCTTCGGCGGCCGATGCCGCGAGATCGTCCGTCTGATCGTTTCGCGACGCGTTGTCAGTTGTCTCCGCCATCTTGATGCTCCTCGAACGACGCTTTACTTTGTCAACAGTAGTAGAGGTCATGCCACCAGCATCGCCAGTGACTCGGCGATCAGCGCCGGCTTGTCCTCGCCCTCGATCTGCAGCTCGTTCATCGTCTTCACGATGATCCGGCCGCCGCCCTTCATCTCCACGGACACGAGGGTCACGCGGTTGCGCACCCGCGCGCCGGCCTTCACCGGCGTCATGAAGCGCACCTTGTCCAGCCCGTAGTTGAGGCCGGCCGACGCGTCCTCGGGAATGAGGCCGATTTCGATGGCCAGTGCGGCAAGTAGCGAGAGCGTCAGATAGCCGTGTGCGATCGTGCCGCCGAACGGGCTTTCGCGTTTCGCGCGCTCCACGTCCACGTGAATCCACTGCCGGTCGCCCGTGCATTGCGCGAACGCGTCGATGCGTGCCTGATCGACCGTGACCCAGTCCGACACGCCCAGCTCGCGGCCGACGAATTCGTCGATCGTCGCGATGCGATATTCGTTGATGCTCATCGTGCCTGCTCCTCGTGACCGGTTAGGCGAACTGCGCGCGCAGCCACTTCTTGTTCATCTTGCCGACGCTCGTCTTCTCCAGCGAGTCGATGAATTTGACGACCTGCGGCACCGCGTACTTCGAGATCTTCCCGGTGTGGGTGAACTTGAGAACGTGCTGCTTGATGTCGTCCTCGGTGAGCGTGGCGCCCGCCTTGAGCACCACCAGCGCCACGGGCCTTTCGCCCCACTTCTCGTCCTTGATGCCGATCACGGCGACTTCCGAGACAGCCGGATGCAGCGAGATCAGGCTTTCGATTTCGAGCGACGAGACCCATTCGCCGCCGGACTTGATCACGTCCTTGATGCGGTCGGTGATCTGCAGATTGCCGGTCGTGTCGATGTTCGCGATGTCCTGCGTGTGCAGGTAGCCGCCTGCCCAGAGCTGTTCCGACGCTTCCGCGTTGCCGAAGTATCCCTGGGTCAGCCACGGGGCGCGCACGACGATCTCGCCATAGGCCTTGCCGTCGTGAACGATGTCCTGCATCGATTCGTCGACGATCCGCAGATCGACGAGCGGAACTGCCAGGCCAGTTTTGCAGCGCAGGCGCACCTGCTCTTCGGTGTCGAGTTGCTCATACCCCGGCGGAAGCTGCGCGAGACTCAGGACGGGACCAGTCTCGGACATGCCATAGCCGGTGAACACGTCAATGCCACGCTCCAATGCGGCATGGGCGATGCCGTGCGGCAGCGCGCTTCCGCCGATCACGATCTTCCATTTGCTGAAATCGGCGGACTTCGACTCCGGGCAGTTCAGCACCATGTGGAGGATCGTGCTCACGCAATGCGAGAACGTGACGCCCTCGTCGCGCAACAGCTTTACCAGTCGCTCGGGCACATAGCGGCCCGGATAGACCTGCTTCACGCCCAGCACCGTCGCGATGTACGGCATGCCCCATGCATGCACATGGAACATCGGCGTCAGCGGCATATAGACGTCGCCGCGATGAAAGCGCTGCCCCGACACCGGGCTTGCGAGCGCCGCCATCAGCGTGATGGTGTGCAGCACCAGTTGACGATGCGAGAAATACACGCCCTTGGGCAGGCCGGTCGTGCCAGTCGTATAGAACGTGGTGGCCCGGGTGTTTTCGTCGAAGTCTGGAAAGTCGTAGCTCGTGGCACTCGCCGCCAGCATCGCTTCGTATTCCGTCGCGAACGGAATGGTGTGCTCGAACGCCTCGCTGTCCGGCTCTTCGATTCGCACGAATGCGCGCACCGTTTCGAGCTGATCCTTGATCGCTTCCACCACGGGCAGAAAATCGGCGTGAACGAACAGCACTTCGGCACGCGCGTGATTGATCGTGTAGACGATCTCAGCCGGCGAGAGCCGCACGTTGACCGTCTGCAACACGGCGCCCATCATCGGCACGGCGAAGTAGCTTTCCAGATAACGATGACTGTCCCAGTCCATCACCGCGACCGTGCTGCCGTGGCGCACGCCCAACCCGGCGAGACCATTGGCGAGCCGCGCGATCCGTTCCTGCAACTGGCTGTAGGTCATGCGCAGCTGGTTGCGGTAGACGATTTCCTGATTCGGCGCCTGAGCGAACGGCGTGTGCAGCAGATTCTTGATCAGCAACGGATAGGCGTAGGCGGATGGCGTCGCGTTCTGTACGGTGTCCTGCATCTGTGTCTCCTCGCATCTATGAATGGATAGCGGGCCGGCACCGGCTTGCCGTTGCATCTCGCATACGGTGGCGTCCCCGAGTAGTGCCATGATCGCGGCGATCGGGCATCCGGGACCATCCCCTGAACGGGGGAGATCGATGGGGTGCGGCCGGTTCAAGCCCCAGTCACGGAGCGCGATCGTGCCGTTCGAGGCGATCTGGAGGGCCGCGCCCGCCTGCGCCAACTGCCGCGCGAATGGGTCGTCGACGGCGCGCAACGCGGCGACGGGGACCGTCAGGAGCGGCTCGGCAGATTGGAGGCAGAGGGTGAGATGACCGTGGGAGCGGTTTTGGACGCACCGGTCTTTCCGATGCTTGATTTGGCGGATCGCACAGGTCAGGCGATCTTTGAAAACGTACTCGCCACCGATCCTTCAGAAGAGACGCGGTCTCTGCTGAGTGGGTCGGAGGACGACGGCCAGATGCCGTGCTAACACGTTGGCGTATTCATTGCCCGAAGCGTCACATGCGCGGTGACTGGGGCGACGTTGCATCGCCCCGCAAGGGATGTTTGAAAGACCCGACCTATGCCCTACACCGGCTTCATCAAGTAGGGGTTTTCGCTTCCCGGCTCGTATCGCTGGGCCTTGATTTCCATGCGAGCGATGCTCTGCAGGTGAACCTCATCCGGGCCATCGGCAAAGCGCAGCGCACGCCCCCAGGTCCAGCTATCCGCCAGCGGCGTGTCAGGACTCAGCCCCATGGCGCCGAACACCTGCATCGCCCGGTCGCAAACGGCGGTATGAACGCCCGGCACGAGCGCCTTGATCATCGAAATTTCCTTGCGTGCTTCCTTCGCGCCCACGTTATCGATCATCCACGCGGCTTTCAGAACAAGCAGCCTCGCCTGATCGATTTCGATTCGCGACTTCGCGATCCATTCGCCGACCGTACCTTGCTCATGCAGCATCTTGCCAAATGCCGTGCGCGCTTGAGCCCGTTCCACCATCAACTCGAGCGCCAGTTCGGCGGCGCCGATCGAACGCATACAGTGGTGAATCCGTCCCGGTCCAAGGCGCGCCTGGGCGAGTGCAAAGCCGCTCCCCTCTTCGCCGAGCAGATTCGACCGAGGTACGCGCACGCCTTTGAACTCGATCTCGCAGTGTCCTTCCGGCGCCACGTGATTGACCACCGTGATATTGCGGATCATCTTGACGCCCGGCGTATCGCGAGGCACGAGAATCATGCTTTGCTGACGGTGGGCCGGTGCGTCAGGATCCGTTTTCCCCATCACGATGAAGAGCTTGCAATTCGGGTGCGCCGCGTTCGTGATGAACCACTTTCGGCCATCGATGACATAGTCGTCTCCGTCACGACGAATCGACGTGGTGATATTGGTCGCGTCCGAGGAAGCCACCGCCGGCTCCGTCATCGCAAACGCCGAGCGGATCTTGCCGTCGAGTAGAGGCTTGAGCCACTCTTCGCGCTGAGCCGGCGTGGCAAACATATGGAGCAGTTCCATATTGCCCGTGTCCGGAGCATTGCAGTTGAATACCTCGGACGCCCACGACACGCGCCCCATGATCTCGGCCAACGGGGCGTACTCGAGATTGGTCAGCCGGGTGCCTGGCTCGTCATCCCGCAGATGCGGAAGGAAAAGATTCCAGAGGCCTTCCGCACGCGCCTGTTCCTTCAAGCTCTCCATGAAGGAAACCGGATATTGCCCCGCGCTCACTTCTTCGTGCCATTGCCGGATGCGCGGAACGATATGCGTGTCCATGAACGCGCGCACCTGCGTGCGCAGCGCTTCCATTTTCGGGTTATATGAAAAATCCATTTTGATCTTCCTGATTCCTGGTAAATGTCATCGATGCATCGTCCAATACCGCGCATCGACCTGGTGACTAAATCGTCAATCCACCGTCGACGACAATGCACTCCCCATTGGTGTAGCTCGCGGCGTCGGAGACCAGATAAAGCACGGTACCGGCCATCTCGCGAGGCTCCGCGTGACGGCGCAGCGGAATTTTGGACATCCAGCTTTCATAGATGGCCTGATCGTCGAACAGCGCGCCGGCAAATCGAGTCTTGGTCAAGCCTGGGAGCAGCGCATTCACCCGAATCCCCAACGGCCCGCACTCCTTCGCGAATGCCCGTGTCATGTTGACGACGGCGGCTTTCGTGATCGAGTAGATCCCTTGCTTGTCGCCCGGCTGTAACGCGTTGACGGAAGCCGTGTTGACGATCGCGCCGCCGCCGTTCTCCCGCATCAACTTGCCAGCCTCTACGGACATGAAGAAGTAACCGCGCAAGTTGACTTCCACGGTCTTTTCAAATGACGCCAGATCGGTATCGAGAATGTGGCCGAAATAGGGATTCGTCGCCGCGTTGTTGACCAGGATATCCAGACGACCATGCCGCGCACGAATATGCTGGAAGATCGCGAGAATGTCCTCGACACGACCAACGTGGCAGGGTTTTGCCTCCGCACTCCCGCCTGCGTTGTTGATCTCGCTCGCCACCGCCTCGCAATCTTCGAGCTTGCGGCTCGACACGATCACGTGGGCGCCTTGCTCGGCGAGCAACCTGGCAATCTCCTCCCCGATACCTCGGCTGGCGCCAGTCACCAGTGCAATCTTTCCTTCCAGACTAAATAAATTAGTAGTCACATCTGCCTCCATGTGTTTTTTCAAGTTTCCAGTCTTGCGTGTGCCGTCAGATCAGGTCAACGCCCATCTTCGCAAGCGCCCCCGCCATCTCCCCGACCTGGCGCGCCTTGTCATTCGACGCATTGCCGCCCAGAGCCCGCTTCTTTACGCCCTGCGCGATGGCGGCAAGTCGGAAGAAACTGAACGCAAGATAGAAGTTCCAGTTCTCAATCGATGCAATGCTCCGCAGCCGGCAATATTGTTCGATGATCGCCGCCTCATCCGGCACGCCCAACTCCGCTCTGTTCAATCCCTCAAGCCCGGCGATATGACCGTTGGGAGGCAGTCGCAAGCACATGCAGAAGTAAGCGAGGTCGGCTAGAGGATTACCGAGCGTGGAGAGTTCCCAGTCGAGAACGGCGCGAACCTGCGACGAGCCGCGCGTGAAGATAAGGTTGTCGATACGAAAATCGCCGTGCACGAGCGAAGGCTTGCCGGCTTCGACGGGACAGTGCGCCGGCAACCACGCGATCAGTGCCTCGACCGATTCCAGCACGTCGGTCTGCGCGGCTCGATACTGTTTGGTCCATACGTCGATCTGGCGCGCGAAATAATTTCCGGGGCGACCATAGTCGGCTAAACCGACAGCCTCGACATCCACGTCGTGGAGGGCCGCCATCGTCCCGAGCAGAGCATCGTAGATGGCGCCGCGCTCTCCGACGGGCACTTCCGGCAACGCCGGATTCCAGAAGATGTGCCCGTCCTCGAAACTCATGACGTAAAACATGCTGCCGATAACGTCACGATCCTCGCAAAGATGAAATGCGCGCGCGACAGGGACCGGCGTTTGACCGAGCGCCGTTAGCACGCGGAATTCACGGTCGACCGCATGCGCGGACTTGAGCAGCATTCCGGGCGGCTGACGCCGCAAAACATAGCTGCCGCTGCGCGCTTTCAGGAGAAACGTTGGATTGGATTGTCCGCCAACAAATTTCTCGACGGACAACGGCCCTTGAAATCCGGGCACGTGCGCCGTCAAATAAAGCGTGAGCTTTTCGATGTCGAATTGAAGGCCAGTATTCATAGTGTTGCGGGAGTCCCGATTCGAATCAACCGTAGGTGACGAATTCGTGCCTCTCGATAGGGTCGAGATGAGGCAGCGAGTTGAAACTGACTAGCGACATTGCGGTGTCGTTAAAGACATATTGGCAAACGCTGCTATTTCGAATCTGCAGGTTGAGTGCAATGGCGGCCGCCGCCGGCGCCTGCAGAATCTGCTGGACAAAGACGGCAATCGGACCACCGGAACTCACCACCAGGACCCGTCTGCCGCCCGCTCGCTGGATTGCGAGACGCGCGCGCTCGACGCGCGCCTGGAACTGTTGCCACGTTTCGGGAACCGGCCCGGGCAGGAGATCGTCGGACCAAAGTTGCAGCGCCTTCTTGAGGCGTTTGTAGAAGTTCTTCTTCGAACTTTCCGCAGAGGAGCCCTGCGGAAACTCGTCTTCGCCAAGAGCCGCAAACAAGCCCTGGAAATCGTATTCGTTCAAACCCGCGTCTTGCACGACCTCGACTTGCAAACCTGGCATCGCTGCGAGAATTGCGTCAGCGGTTTGCTCATGCCGTCGCATCGCGCCGATGACAACCCGATCGAACTCCAATGCGCTCTGCGCGAAGTGCTCTCCGAGCCATCGTGATTGCGTATAACCGGTAGGTGATAGTTCGTCATAGTTGTCCGTGCCGAACGACGCCTGACCATGCCGCACAAGGTAGAGTTCCGCCATGCCATCCTCGTCTAAACATGACTAGAACAATACCGAGCCCCGCCTCATTCAGGAAATTTATTGTTGTGATAGCTGGCGATAAGTTTTGGTGACACCTAATGTCCACGCTTCGATAGCCTCGACTCGGGTCGTCCGGCTAGGCGTTCGCTTCCCGCATGAGACCGCCGATCTGCTCGCGTAGCCAACGGTGTGCGGGATCGCCCGTGACGCTTCGGTGCCAGTAGCAATGTGACTCGAGATTGGGGAGGTCGAACGGCAGCTCCAGGATGCGCGCGTCATAACGCTGAAGGAGCGTGAGAGGTGCGGTAAGGACGAGATCGGTCCGCATCGCGATCAAGGGCGCGACCAGATAGTGCTGGACCCGAGTCCGGATCGAGCGCCTGAGACCCAGTTTGTTGAGTTCCGCGTCGACAAGACCGGGCCCCTGCCGCCGGCTGGACACGTGAATGTGACCGAACCCGAGGTAATCATCGATGGTCAGCTTCTTCTTCGAAAACGGGTGGTCCTGACGCAGCATGCAGGCATACCGGTCCCGGCTCAACGGCTCCTGCTCGAGGTATGGGTCGTCAAGCAGAGGCGCATCGATCGCGAGATTGACCGCGCCACTCGCCAATGCTTCGGGCACCTCTCTGCGCGTCGTGAAATAGCTCTCGATGCGTATGCCGGGTGCGAGGCGCTGCAGAACTTCCTCCAGCGCAGGAAGCAGCAACGCCTCGGTCAGGTCGTTCATGCTAAGCCGGAACGTCCGTTCCGACGACGCCGGATCGAATAGTTCGCCGGCATGGGTACTCGAATCGAGCAGCAGCAGTGCCTCGCGGACGCGCTCAATGATGTTTTCGGAAACCGGCGTCGGTACCATGCCGGCCGACGTGCTCACAAAGAGTTGATCGTCGAACGTCTTGCGCATCCGCGCCAATGCATTGCTGACAGCAGGCTGCGTGATGAATAGCATCTCCGCTGCACGCGTCAGGTTTCGCGTTTTATAGACTGCTTCGAAAACAACGAACAGATTCAGGTCGATCTTTGATAGACGCATTGTCGGGTTCCCTGACGCCACCTGGAGTGGTAGTCCCTCTTTCGCACGCGAGTACGCCGTTCAAACGCGGCCAGAAAATCAGCGCTTGCCCCGCCCCTCTTCCAGCGCGAATTTGTCGAGCAGCATCTGACGATTCGCGTTCAGTATTTCCTCTCCGAGTTGGGGATTGGCGTCGGCTACCGCCCGCGACAGGATGAGCGCACCGACCATCTCGCTGTAGAACGCGATTGCCTCGCGGCGCGCTTCATCCATATCTCCGCTTTCGGCGCGCTGTTCCGCGACGAGCGCTGTCAACGTTTCAAGCATCGTTTGCAAGCCGCTTGCAAAGTGCGCCTGTGCCTCATGCCCAAGCCGGCGCACATCAGCGGTGAGGCCGGCTATCGCGCAACCCTGCTCGATATCGCTGCAATGCGTGCCGGACAGGTAAAAGTCCACCTGTCGCTTCAGGCGATTCCCGCCTGGCTCGAGCGGCGTGGCAATGGCTTCTGTCAGGTCGCGGTTGGATTTGTCCATCGCAGTCGCCACGACTTCAGCGGCCAGCGCCTCCTTCGATTCGAAGTGGTTGTAGAACCCGCCCTGGGTAAAGCCCGCGGCCTTCATCAGCGCGCTCAGGCCCACACCATCGATTCCATGCGCACGGAACAACTTCTCCGAAGCCGCAATGATGGTCTTCCGGTTCTCCACCGCCTGCTGTTTTGAAACGCCCATCGCTCAATGCTCCCACGCCGTTGTCAGCTCAATTATAACCGCCTTCGAAAAATACAATGGTGATCGACATTGACTTTTCTCGATCGGCCCATCAAACTCGATGTCAATCACCATTGTGTTTGGGTGAATCTTCAAACGTCGTAGGAAAGTTCATGAACATCGAAAGCAACCAGCCCCTGCACAAGCCGATTCGGCTGGGGGACCTCGATCTGCCCAACCGCATCGTCATGGCGCCGCTGACGCGCATGCGCTCGGCGAATCCCGAGCTTGTCCCGACGGCCTTGCACGCCGAGTACTATGCGCAGCGCGCCGCGGCGGGGCTGATTGTCAGCGAAGGCATTTTCGTGAGCCCCGAGGCAGTTGGCTGGGCAGACGTGCCCGGACTCTGGAGCGAAGCCCAGGTCCGCGGCTGGAGCGTGGTGACGGATGCCGTGCATTGCGCGGGCGGCCGGATCGTCGCGCAACTCTGGCATACCGGCTCGTTGGGGCATCCGGATTTCCAGGCCGGCAAGGCGCCGCGCTCCGCGTCAGCGGTCAACCCGGAGCAGCAAAGCGTGACCGCGGCCGGCCGCAAGGAGACCGTGGTCCCGCGCGCCATGGAGAAGGACGAGATCCGCCGCACGGTCGCCGACTTCGGCCGGGCCGCATGCAACGCGATCGCAGCCGGCTTTGACGGCGTGCAGATCCAGGGCGGCTATCACTACCTGTTCAATCAGTTCCTCAACGTTCGCACCAATCTGCGTACGGACGCATACGGTAGTTCGACGCAGAACCGGGCGCGCTTTCTGTTCGAGGTCGTGGAAACGGTGGTCGAGGCCGTCGGGGCGCAGCGCACCGGCATCAAGACGGGACCCGCAACGTCGGAGACGGGCGCCTTCGTTTCCAATGACGAAACGCTTGCCACCTCCGAATATGTGATCGGCCGGCTCAACGAATTCGATCTCTCTCATCTGCTGCTGATGGGCGCAATGGCCGACCTGTCTGCGACGCCGCTGGCCACGCTGGCCGGAGACGGCATGTTCCGCCACTTCCGCGAGCTCTACCGCGGCAACATTATCGCCAACGTCGATATGGATCGTGCGCGCGGCAATCGGCTGATCGAAGCCGGGCTCGTCGATATGGTCGCCTTTGGCCGACCGTTCATCGCCAATCCGGATCTGCCGGCGCGCTTCGCCGCCGATGCACCGCTTGCCGAAGTTGACTGGCCAAAGGTCTACGGCGCGACCGCCGAGGGCTACACCGACTATCCGTCCTTTCAGGCCGTGGCGGCATGACGCGCCGCAACGTCACCCATCTATCAGGAGAACATTCATGACCACCATGACCGAAGCAGCCAACAAGGCCTTTGTACTCGAAGCGTTCGACACGCTTTTCAACCAACGCGACTACGCCGCAGCCGAGCGTTTCTGGTCGCCCGGCTATATCCAGCACAGCGCGCATATCGCACCGGGGCGCGACGGCCTTTTCAACCTGATCAAGACCCAGCCGCCGACCTTGCGATACGAACCCGGCGTGATCGTGGCGGATGGCGATTACGTAATCGTGCATGGGCGCTTTTCAGGTCACGGGCGTCCCGCCGCATGGATCGCGGCCGATATCCTGCGCTTTGCGGACGGCGTGCTCGCCGAGCATTGGGACGTGCTGCAGGACGAGGCGACCGAGGCCGAATCGAATAGCGGCCTGCCCATGTTCGGGAATAGTTTTCCGAGCTGACTCGGCCGCCATTGGCATTAACTCGTCATTTCGGCGTGCGTAGCGGGGTGCCGCCTCCCCGGTTGCGCCATGCCTCGCCGGAATGACTGTTATGCGGCCGACGTGTCTTCTTCATTCGTTTGCATTGACCGACTATCTCTCCACCGCAGCACAACTTCAACACATCACCCTGTCTGAAGAAGGAGATTGTCATGTCACTTCAAGCGAAACTCGACGCTTTCAAAGCGGATTTCAAAGGCGGTAAAGCACCGTACTTCGCGCCGCCTGAAATTCATCCGATCATGGAACGCGCTACCGCCGAACTCGTGGCGTCCGGTCAGGCTGAACGCGCGCTCAAAGCAGGCGACGCAGCGCCGGAATTTATTCTCAACGACCCGGACGGAAAACCCGTCTCGTCTACCGAACTGCTGAAGCGCGGAGCGCTCGTCATCAGTTTTTATCGTGGCGTGTGGTGCCCATATTGCAATCTTGAACTGAAGGCTCTCGAGGAAGCACTGCCGTCGTTCAAGGCCGAAGGTGCCGACCTGGTCGCGATCTCGCCGCAAAATGCCGCGAATAGCCGCAAGTCGCTGCGCACCAACAAGCTGAGCTTCCCGATCCTCAGCGATACGCACAACGATGTGGCGGCGGCGTTCGGCATCCGCTTTGCCCTGCCCGACTATCTGGTCGAGTTGTACAAGAACCTCAAGAACGACTTGCCGGCGTTCAACGGCGACAATAGCTGGACTCTGCCGATGCCCGCGCGTTACGTGATCGGGCAAGACGGCACGATCCTGTATGCCGAAGTGAATCCGGACTACACGCACCGGCCTGAACCGCAGGACATGTTGCCCGTTCTTCGCCGGAAGACTGCCTCGGCCTCTTAAGCCGGGCCTGCTTCGCTCCCGGCACGTCACGTGCCGGGAGCGAGCGCATCAAAGATCATCCGCGTTCAGTCAGGCCGTCGAATCCGATGCGCCGAATATCTCCTCGACCCAGGCAACAAAAGCACGCGCCTTTGCCGTCACCATCCGCCCACTCGGAAACACGGCCCAAAGATCGATGCTGGGCAATTCCCAATCGGCAAGCACCTGTTTTACCGCGCCGCTTGCGATTTCGGGCGCGAACATCCACTCGGACGTGATCGCGACGCCCATGTCGGCTAGCACCGCGGCGCGCACACCCTCCGCCGCGTTCACGCGAATGCGCCCCGCGACAGCAATGGACGTCTCCGTATTGCCCCGCTTGAAGGACCATGCGTTCCCACCGCCGGCCTGCTCGTACACGATCGCCTGATGCGAAACCAGATCGGCAGGCGTGCGCGGTTCACCGGCTTTCGCGAACCACGCCGGCGAGCCGACGACACAACGCCTGCCACGCGTGAGTCTGCGCGCCGTCATGGTCGAGTCGCCCAGCACACCCATTCGCAACGCGACATCGATGCCGTGTTCCAGCAGATCAATGTTCTCATCATCGAGGATGATGTCGATGTTCAGATCAGGATGTCGTTCGAGGAAGGACGGCAGTCGCGGGATGATATGAAGCCGCGCAAAAGTCACGGCCGCCGACACCCTGAGACGGCCCGAGAGTGCGCCGGCCGATCCCCGCGCCGCCAGTTCTGCTTCGTCCGCTTCTTCGATCGCCCGTTTCGCGCGTTCGTAAAACGCCTGACCCGCTTCGGTCGGCGTCAGCCCACGGGTAGAGCGGAGAAGCAATCGGACCGCGAGCCGCTCTTCGAGTTGTGCAATCGACTTTGAAACGGCTGGCTGCCCGACATCGAGCAGGCGGGCTGCGGCCGAGAAGGAACCCGACTCGATCACGCATACAAACGTTTCCATCGCTGTCAGCCGGTCCACTTGCTTTTCTCCTGGAACGAATCATCGTGGTTCGCGTGTCGTACGACTGCGGCGCAATCCAATCCCGAGGGCCGACAACCGCACGGTCTTGTTCCATCGCTCCCCACCCGCGACGTGTATCGCCGGATCGTGATGTTCTGGGGGGACGGCCGTCGGTCCGACGGCCGTCCCCCTGTCAGCGCCTTGAAGTCGCGTCGATGAATGCCTGTGTTCAGGCCGTGGCCACTGCGCGGTGCGTGCTGTAGTCGATGTAGCCTCGTCCGTCGCCGCCATAGAACGTGGCACGGTCGTAAGCATTCAGAGGCGCACCCGTACGCAAACGCTCCGGCAGGTCCGGATTGGAGACGAACATCCGGCCGAAGGCGACCAGATCGGCATCGCCGGTGTGAAGAATCTGCTCTGCGCTTTCAGCGTTGAATCCGCCGGCGGCCACAATCGTGCCGGTGAACAGCCGGCCCAGATCCTTCGATGAGACAGCTGACTCGCTCGCCTCAGTGTCCTCGTTGCCGCGAATGCGCGGCTCGATCACGTGCAGGTAAGCGAGGTCGTAGTTGTTGAGCCGGCTCGCCACATAGCCGTAAGTCGCGTGTGGATCGCTGTCTGACATGGTCCCGTACACACCGCTTGGCGACAGACGTGCGGCAACGCGCCCCGCACCCCACACCGACACGACTGCCTCCACGACCTCGAACAGAAAACGCGCGCGATTCTCAATCGAACCGCCGTAAGCGTCCGTCCGGTGGTTCGAGCCATCCAGCAGGAATTGATCGATCAGATAGCCGTTCGCCGCATGCAGCTCGACGCCGTCGAAACCAGCTGCTTTCGCACGCGCAGCGCCCTGTCGAAACTGTTCGACGACGTCTGCAATCTCATGCGTGTCCAACGCGCGCGGAACGAGTTGCTCGACTTCGACGATATTGCCTTGTGCGTCGCGGATTGCAGCATGCTCATACGCGCGTATCGCCGACGGCGCGATCGGCGTCTGCCCGTTGGTGTTGGCGGGATGCGCCTGCCGGCCGGCATGCCATAGTTGCAGGAAGATGCGGGCGCCTTTGGCGTGCACGGCGTGAGTGACGCGCTTCCAGCCGTCGACCTGCGCCTGCGTGTAAATGCCGGGAGCGTCGACATACGCGATGCCCAGTGGCGAGACAGCGGTAGCGTCGGTGATCAGCAAGCCACCGTCGGACGCGCGCTGTGAATAGTATTCGACCATCAGATCGCCGGGAACGTTGCCCGCTTCAGTGCGCATGCGCGTCAGCGGCGCCAGTACGACGCGGTGCTTCAGTTCGAAGGGGCCAACGGAGATGGGTGTAAAGAGTTGGTTCATTGCTTCATCCTTGAGATATCCAGATTGGGACGGAGGAATGATCGCGCGAGTCGAGGTGACGCAGAAGGGACCTCGGGGCAATAGCTGTCATTCCCGTCGGGAATACGCCGTCAAGCAGTATCGATCACGTCGCGCAACGCGGGCCCCGGCGAATAGCCGGTGCCCGCGCCGGCTGGCTCACTGCGCCGTCGCTCGCGGCGGCACGTTGGCCAACAGCGGGCCGAAGCCTTCAGCGAAAGTCAGGTGCGTGATCACCGCATCGCGCAGCTTCGGATAGGGCAGTTCCGCCAGTATCGCCGTCTGCATCGCGGCCATCACCTCGCCGGCTTCCGAGCCGATCATCGTGAAGCCGAGAATGCGGTCGTCGGCGGCGGACACGAGCACTTTCATGAAGCCTTGTGTCTCGTCCGTGGCTTCGGTGCGCAACACGTTGCTCATCGGCAGCTTCGCGACCCGCACGGCGATGCCCTGCTTCTGTGCTTCGCGTTCGCTGAGCCCGACGTGCGCGAGCGGCGGATCGCTGAACATCGTGTACGGCACAAGACGATCACGCGTGCTGCGATGGCCACCCGCCAGGTTATCCCGCACGATGCGGAAATCGTCGACGGAAACATGCGTGAACTGCGGACTCCCGGCCACTTCACCGATCGCCCACACACCGGGCGCACTCGCTTGCAGGCGGTCATTGACGCGAATGTAGCCACGTTCGTCCAGTGCAATGCCGGCTTTGTCCAAGCCGATACCGGCGGTATTCGGAATGCGGCCCGTGGCGACCAGAATGTCGCTGCCTTCAATCGTCTGCTCACCGGCGGCCGTGCGCACGGTGATGCCAACGTGCTTGCCGGATTGGCCGTCCACCTTGAGCGTCTCGGCGCCGAGCACGAGGTCGATGCCCTCGCCGCTCAGCACACGCGACATCTCATCGGCGACGTCGGCGTCTTCGCGTCCCATCAATTGCTGCCCGTGTTCGACGATCGTCACCCGGCTGCCGAAGCGCCGATATGCCTGAGCCATTTCGATACCGGTATAGCCGCCGCCGAACACGATCAGATGAGCCGGCGTGTAGTCGAGGTCCAGTGCGCCGATATGCGTGAGCGGTTGCGCCGCACTCAGACCCGGAACGTCCGGAATAGCCGCATGCGATCCGACATTGACGACAATCTGGTCGCCGCTCAGCGTGCGCGTTTCGCCATTGTTCAGTTGCACCTCGAGAGTTTTCGGCGCAATGAAACGTCCACTGCCCATGATCAGCTCCGCGCCGCTCGCCGCATACGCCTGCAGGTGAAACGCAACCTCACGTTCGATCATGCCGCGCTTGCGCTCGCGGACCTTCGCCATATCGACCGTGACTGGGCCGGTGATCGTGCCGAAGTCCCCGGCGTGCTGCGCAAGATGTGCAACACGTGCGCTCCAGATTTCGTTCTTGCTGGGAAGACACGCAACGGCCGGGCACGATCCGCCCACCCATTGACGCTCGACGACGGCGACGCGCTGGCCCGATCGCCCCAGGTGCCACGCCAGCAGCTTGCCACCCTGGCCGCTGCCGAGAATAACGGTGTCGAAATGTTCAGTTTGAGACATCACATCCTCCGATTCAGGACAACTTCAATCAGCCGGACGACGCGGACCTCGCACGAACTCCACGCCCTGCCCGGCTGCAACCATCACGCGGCGAGCTGCGGCGCGGCGGGGAAGTCCACCGGTACGCGCGTCGTTGCGTGCAGATAGTTAGTGACGGTCTTGTCGCCGATCACGACGATCGTGTCGACCAGATTGGCCTTGGTCCAGCCCGCGGCGAAGAACGCATCGACGAGCGCCTGATCGGCGTGCCCGCGGTTGACCGCGATGCTCTTCACCAACCGTGCGAGTGCGTCGAACTTCGCATCGAAACTTGCCTTGCCACTGCGGATTTCGAGAATCTGTTCGTCGGTGAAGCCGCTCATCTTGCCGATCACGGTGTGCGCAGCCAGGCAGTATTCGCAGCCGTTGACCTGGCTCACGACGAGGTTCACGATTTCGCGCGCCTTGCCGGTGATGCTGCTCTTCGCGTTCTGGAACGCAAGATAGTTGCCGAGCGCGTGCTCCGAATGGGCGAACGTGGCGTACAGGTTGGGCACAGTGCCGAGACTGCTCTTGAGCTTGTCGAAGATCGCCTGGTTAGCCGGGGACACTTCGTCGCGCGTCGGGACATTGATGGTGGTCATGGTGAGGCTCCTGAGTAGAAAAGATAGGAAAAAATCGCGTGTTATTGCGCCGTGTAGGCGCCGTCGACTGCAATGTTCTGTCCGGTGAGGTAGCGCGCCTTATCGCTCGCAAGAAAGACGATGGTCTGAGCGATCTCGTCCGGCGTCGCGGCGCGGCGCGCCGGTATCGTCGCGAGGAAACCGGCCTTGCCCTCCTCGGTGCCGCCGGCAAAGCGGTCAAGCATTTCAGTGGCGACCGGGCCCGGCGCCACGGCGTTGACACGCACACCCGCGGTAGCGCCTTCGAGGGCCGCGCTCTTCGTGAGGCCTTCGACCGCATGCTTGCTGGCCACGTACACCGACCCACCCGCGAAGCCGACCTGGCCCGCGATCGACGAGAGGTTGATGATCGAGCCCGCGCCCTGCGCAAGCATCACGCGCATCTCGTGCTTGAGCGACAGCAGCGTGCCGAGCACGTTGACCGAGAAGGTGTCTTCGTAGTTGGTCGCTGTCTGCTCGACGATCGGCGCCAATTGGCCTTCGGTGCCTGCGTTGTTGACCGCCACGTCGATGCGCCCGAAACGCTCGACGGTCCGCTCGACGACGCTGCGCACTTCGGCCTCGAAGCGCACGTCGGCGCGCAGGAATTCGGCTTCGGCGCCAAGCGCGCGCAGTTCGGCGGCGAGCGCCTGGCCTGCCTCTTCGCGACGGCCGCTGACGACCACGCGGTTTCCTTCGCGAGCGAAGGCAAGTGCGGTGGCACGGCCGATACCGGTCAGCGCGCCAGTGATAAGGACGACGGGTGAGTTCATGTCAGTGCTCCTAGTGTTGGGTTGCTTCCAATCGCGTTTGCGATGAGTCAACTTTGAATGATTCCCGGCGGGCGATATAGACGGTGTATGCTCATATAACTGATTCCACGCAGGAATATATTGAGCAAAATGGACAAGCTGCAGGCAATGAAGACTTTCGTGCGCGTGGTGGAAGCGGGCAGTTTTTCCGCGGTCGCACACGAGGCCGACACGACGCAAAGCGCAGTGAGCAAACAGGTCGCGGCTCTCGAGCGCGAGCTGGGCGCGCGGCTGCTGACGCGAACCACGCGTTCGCTGGCACTGACGGAAGAAGGTGAACATTATTTCGAACAGGCGCGGCGCCTGGTCGCGGAAATCGCGGAGGCCGAGGGCGCGCTGCGGCGCGGCGAGCAGCAACTCACGGGCTGGCTGCGAATCGCGGCGTCGGTCGGCTTCGGTCGCCTCAAGCTCATGCCGCTGGTGCAATCGTTTCTGGCGGAGCATCCGGCCGTGAAGATCGACCTACGCCTTAGCGACAGTTTTATCGATCTCGTGGAACAGGGGATCGACGTCGCGGTGCGCATCGGCGACCTGCCGGACAGCAGCCTGATCGCGCGTCGCGTGGGAACTTCCTACCGGATGTTGATGGCGCATCGCAACTACGTGCGTTCGCTGCCGAAAGGCAAGAGGGCGCCGCGCGTTCCCGACGACCTGGTCGATCACAACTGCATCGTCTACACCGAACTGGCAATGCGCAACGCGTGGAGTTTCACAGCAGGCCCCGGCGCGGCGGAGCCGGTGGGACCACCCGCATCGTGCGGGTCGAAGGCAATCTGCAAACCAACAGCAGTGAAGTCATGCGAGCGTCGGTCCTCGCGGGCATGGGGATTGGATACTCGCCGAACTGGCTGTTCGACGACGAACTGGCCAGCGGCGAAGTGCAACGGATATTGCCGGATTGGGAAGCGATCGCTATTCCGATCCACCTGGTGAGCCCACAGGAGCGACGGCATTCCGCCAAGGTCAGAGCGTTCGTCGACCATGTCGGAAAGGCGATGGCTCCTGGCTGAAAGGGCTGTGGAGCAGAGTCCTTCGCCCCACAGTTGCCGTTGGAACAATGTCCAACGCGTCATTCGATGAACTTTAACTGCGCACCCGATCACGCGCCGGAAAGCAAGGCTCCGGCGCCAGGCACGATCGGCTCGAGCTTCAGATGATCCAGCATGCGCCGCACGGTGCATACCGCAGTCGAGACGGTGCGGATTCCCAACATGTCTTCGATGCGCTGAATCGCCGGCAAGGAAGGCATCTGGACGCAGGCGGATGCCACCACCACGTCCGCGCCTTCCGTGTTCAGGCGCCGAACGTCGTCGACCAGTTGCATCGGATCGCGCAGCCCGACTTCGAGGTTGTCAGGAATTTCAAAGCAGATGGAATCGATAACCTCGATTCCTTCGTTTTCGATGTAAGCGACAACCAGGTCAGTCAACGGGCGCATATACGGCGCCATCAGCGAAATCCGACGAGCGCCCATGATCTTCAGGCCCTCTACCAAAGCGCCCGCGGAGGTCATGACTGGCGCGAGGCAATGATTGGCGCGCGCGACCTCCAACAGATCGCGTTCAGTTTCGCGATGATAGCCGGGCCCCATCGCCATGATCGCGACCAGGCACGCCGTGCTCATCACATCGACACGAGCGTCGGCAAGTTCCGCCGCGCAGCGCAAGCCTTCCTTGTTCATCGCGACCAGTTCCTCCTTCGTGACCTTGTGCATTCTCATCCGGCTCGAATGGAACGTGAAGCGCTCGGGGCGGATGGCTTCACGGGCGCGAAACATGGCCGGAATCTCGGTTTCCATGGTCGTATTCGAGCTTGGAACGATCTGTCCAATACGAAAGTTTTGAGGCATTTTTCAAATCTCCGAAATAGATTTAGGCATCCAGAATACTGATGGGATTTTCATGGCGTCCTGATCCGCGCGAAAAATCGCGGTCTCAGTCCGGCATGCCTGCGCCACGCGTCTCAGGCAAGAACCAGGGCAGCACGATGCCGATCAGATACACGGAGCCGAGCGCCAACGCCGCCTGCGACACGCCACCAAACGATTTGATCATGCTGCCCGCGATGATCGGGAAGACCCACGCAATCAGGCGCGCCGCATTGAACACGAAGCTGATCGCAGTGGAACGCACGCTGGAACCGAAGAGTTCACACGGGTAGATCGCCATCCAGACATACGCGCAGCCCAGGGTGAAGAAGCCATTGATCGGCGCCACGATCATCATCGCTTCGACGCTGGTGGTCAGCTTGTACGTGACGAACGTCGTGATCAGCGAACCGACGAACGTGAGTGACAGGAAGGCCCGCCGTCCGATGGCATCCACCACGAAACCGGCGATCATGTAGGCCGCAATCGCGCCGACGGTGTACGCGATCGATATCTTCGAGCCCCACGACAACGCGTCGGGAATCCCCTCGGCTTTGGCGAGCGACACGGTGAAGGTCGGCAGCCAGCTTGAAATGGCCCACCAGCCGACGGTCGTGACGATCGACAGCACGAGCAGCAGCAGCGTGCGGCGCAGCGCTTCGGGTTCATTGAAGAGTTGCGTGAGGGTGAAGGGACGCTTTTCGGATGCGGGCGCGTCGCCCGCGGCCTGCTCGTTGCTCGTCGCGCTCCAGCGCTTCTCGCGCACCGCGCGTTGCCATTTCTCCGACTCGCTGACTCCGCGGCGAATGTACAGCACAAAGAGCGCCGGGACTGCGCCAAGCACGAACATCAGCCGCCAGGTTTCGGCGCCGAATGGGTGCGTCGACGAAAGCGCATACCACACGACCGCCGCGATCAGCGTGCCCCAGCCAAAGCCCGATTGCAGAAAGCCGGCCCCTTTCGCGCGAGCCCGCTCCGGCCAGGTTTCCGACAGCAGCGCGACGCCCGTGCTCCATTCGCTGCCCATTGCGAGGCCCGTGAGGAAACGCAGCCCGCACAACACCCAGAAGGTTTGCGAGAACGCGGTCAACCCCGAGAACAACGCGTAGAGAAATACGGACCAGAGCATCATCCGCTTGCGTCCGACATAGTCCGCGAGAATCCCGCCGATCAGACCGCCCGCTCCCCAGCCGAGCAACGTGATGCCGATAACCAGACCGGCGTAAGTCGTGGGGGACGCGGCTTGCTCAGGTGACAGCACCGAATGCAGCATCGGCCCAAGAACAACCACGAGCGCCAGTGCTTCGTAGCCGTCGAAAATCCAGCCGAGGAAGCTCGCTTTCAGTACACGCCAGTGCATCGCCGTGAGACCGTCGTACCAGTGAGTTCGCGAACTCATCGCCAGCTCTTTGTGTTCCATCTCTCGTCTCCTTCATATTTTCAACAGAATTTTCAGGCGTTCCGGTCTTACAGCGCCGGCACACGCGGCGCTGCAACAAATCGTGCGTTTGGGCGCCGGTGTACCATGTTCCACCGGCGGCGGCCAGGACAACGCCGCCTCCTTCGACATAAAATCGCGCTGCGCGCTGCCGGCCCGCGTCTTGATCTGGTCCTGCGAGGATCGATCTCTATGGCACATAGGATGCCGGCTGCCGCGCGGATTGAAAACTTCTCAATGTTCAATACAGGCATCGCCAAACGCGATGGGTGCCAACCGACTGGATATTCCCCCGAAGGAGTGAGGATGCGCGTTTCAGCAGATCGGCCGTTGCGACTCGACATGGAGTCCCTGCGCATTTTCGTGGCAGTCGTCGAGGAGGGCAGCATCGCCGCGGCGGCGGCCCGCACGCACATCGTGGCATCGGCCGTCAGCAAGCGCGTATCGGATCTCGAAGACGACGCCGGCACGCCGCTGCTATATCGGCACAGCCGCGGCGTTCAAGCGACGCCTGCGGGCGAGGCGCTCTATCATCACGCGAAGCGGCTGAGCGAGCACCTGCAGCAAATTTCGGATGAACTGTCTGAATATTCGGCGGGATTGAGGGGCCATACCCGGATTTACGTGAACTTTACCGCCATGGTTCAGTATCTGCCCGGCGTGCTGCGTTCCTTTCTACGCGCCAATCCAAACGTGCGGATCGACATGGTCGAGAAGTCGAGCGATGAAGTGGTGCAGGCGATCGCAAGCGGCGTCGCCGATCTCGGCATCTGCTCGGCGACCGAGGACTCCCTCGGCGATCTGCAGTGGCGCCCGTACAGCGTGGATAAGCTGGTCGTGATCGTGCCGTCGGATCATCGGCTCGCCGGTCGCGCAAGCGTGAGCTTCGCGGAAGCTCTGGAGGACGACTTTGTCAGCATGCCCTACGGGACGTCCATTTCCAAATTGTGCCGCGCCGCCGCCGAGCGTGACGGCAGCCGGCTACGCGTGCGCATCGAGGTGACAAGCTTCGAGGGCGTGCGCAACATGGTCAGCGCGGGACTCGGCATCGGCGTGCTCCCCAAGGGAAGCGTGACACCGTATGTGCATTCGGCGTCGTTTCGCGCTGTCGAGCTTGACGACCCATGGTCGCTGCGGCCGCTGTCAATCATTGCGCGCAATTTTGACACCCTGCCGCTTCCCGCGCGCATGCTGGTCGATCACCTCGAAGCGCATCATGAGAACGACGCGTGAGGAGCGCCGCCGCTCAACGTTTCCTCCCACACCGCGCGTGGCCTGATAGCGCACCGACTGCGCCATCGCGGTTCGCGATGGGTGGCGTCGCGAGTTAATGATTTACGTCGTCGGCCGCGTTACCTAGCATTCAGTGCGGAAATTCAGATCACGGTACCAAGCGGTTCAACTCCCGGAGTGCGCAATATGAACGCCAAATCCCCCATCAAGGTAGCGATCCTCGACGACTATCAGAACGTCGCGCTGAGCATGGCAGACTGGTCGCCCCTCGAGAATCGCGCGGACGTGACGGTGTTCAACGACCACGTCGCTGATATCGGGAAACTGATTCAACGCCTGCAGCCATTCGATGTCGTCTGCGTAATGCGCGAACGCACCCCGCTGCCCCGCGAGGTCATCGAAAGCCTGCCGAACCTGAAGCTGATTGCCTCGACCGGCGCAGGGAATACGTCGATCGATCACGATGCGGCTGCGGAACGCGGCATCGAAATTCGTCATACGGGCTATTCGTCCACACCGACGATCGAGTTGACGTGGGGGCTGATTCTCGCAATGGCCCGCAATATTCCGCTCGAAAATCAGTCGCTGCGTCAGGGAGGCTGGCAGCTTTCGCTTGGCGATGAACTCGCGGGCAAGACGCTCGGATTGCTCGGCCTTGGCCGCGTCGGCTCGGCGGTCGGCATTATCGGGCGGGCATTCAGAATGAACGTCATCGCGTGGAGCCAGAACCTGACCGAGGAGCGCGCCGTGGAAAAGGGCGTGCAGCGAGTCAGCAGGGATGTGCTGTTCTCCACGGCGGATTTCCTGTCGATCCACGTGCGGCTGAGCGAGCGCACCCAAGGTTTGGTCGGCGCGACGGAATTTGCGCAGATGAAACCCACGAGCCGGCTGATCAATACGTCGAGAGGTCCGATCGTCGACCAGGTCGCGCTGCTGACGGCACTCACGACCGGCCAGATCGCCGGCGCCGCACTGGACGTATACGACGTGGAACCGCTCGACAATCCGCACCCTCTACGCGAATTGCCCAACGTGCTCGCGACACCTCATATCGGCTATGTATCGAAGGAGTTATATCGCACCTTCTATGGCGATACGGTGCGTAACATCGTTCAGTGGCTTGATGAAAGCGGAGGTTCTGCGCAAGGCTAGCCGAGCAGACGATCCTTCTCAGTGAACCATTGTCACCGGCGTAACCGTTCGCCTCGATAAAGACGCGAGCATGGCGAGCCTGCGGAAGAAACCCATACGACTGGCGTCGATCACCATCACGTCGGGCCGGGTCGTGGCTATATAGTCGGCAATCGCTTTGGCAGGGTGACCGAAGACGCGCTTCCAGTGGTAGGGCACCCCTGCTTCTTCGAGAATGGTTCGAGCGTCGATCAGAGCCTTCAGCATCGCATGCTTCTCGTGGCGCAACAGTGAGCTTCGAGTGTGGAAAGCGGCTGCGCGTCCTTGTGCGACGGGCTCGAGAACTTCCAGCAGTTCGACCTCCGTTACGCCGTGCTCGAGAAACATGAACGCGGCATAGCGGGCTGCTTCGACTGCACCGCCGTGGTCGAGGACGGGGATCAGCATTCGTATCATCCAGAACTCCTGGAAACCGGTATCGCTTTCAGCTTAGTTAAAGCCACGTTAATACGGTGTAAAAGTACCAGGTTTTGGGCGCCATTACACGGATACGGCCAACCCGACGTGCCGCCCGGCTAGGCCTGTATCGCTGCGGGGTTCAATTCGATATGCAGGATGACGAGCCACCGCTTCGGACAGTCGTCCGCGATCTGCACGTCCTGCATGCCTTCGCCGCCCTGCTTCACGAATCCCTTCTCGCGCGCGAAGCCGAATGCGCGCCGCGCGTCGGCCTGCAGCCATAACGTCACCATCCCGCATGTCACACAGCTGAAAAGCCAGACGGCTTGATGCGGTGGCGCGGAATCGAGTTGCTGCACGAAATACGTGAAAATAGTCGTGAGAATCTGGTTTGTGACAAAGGCGATGGCGACCACCTTGCACAGCCCCCTGAATACCATCGCGGGTCTTGAGGGTGTCATGAAAGACGGACGCCGAACCCGACGCTCACGCGGCCCTTCGCTTGTTTGAATGCCATATCGACTCCAATAGATCTCTTCATCTCTTCACAGCGCAAAGCCAGTCACCCACTATACGAAGCCCGCAGTAAAGACCGCGCAACGATTGCCCGCAATGCCGTAAATATTGTGTGAAATTCACCTCACGCCGACCAGCCGGTACCCCACCCCCGACTCGGTGATGATGTGCTCGGGGCGCGCCGGATCGCTTTCGAGCTTGTGGCGCAGATGTCCCATGTAGATCCGCAGGTAATGGTGGTTATCGGTTTGCAACGGCCCCCATACCTCGCCGAGCAGTTGCGCATGCGTCAATACCCGCCCCGGATGACGCACCAGCGCGGAGAGAAGCCGGTATTCGATTGGACTGAGATGGACGATACGGCTATCGCGCAGCACTTGCCGCTCGCCGAGATCAACGGTGACCAGGCCGAACCGGACCTGCGGCGAGCCGGCCCGCCCGCATGCGGCCTGCCTGCGCAAATGGGCACGCATCCGCGCGCCTAGCTCGGGCAAGCCAAACGGCTTGGTCAGATAATCGTCGGCGCCGGCATCGAGCGCGGCGACC
Organism: Paraburkholderia sp. BL9I2N2; assembly: GCF_004339745.1. Lineage (GTDB taxonomy): Bacteria > Pseudomonadota > Gammaproteobacteria > Burkholderiales > Burkholderiaceae > Paraburkholderia. The sequence goes on from NZ_SMGP01000002.1 coordinate 1,491,301, forward strand.
TTGTCTTCCTCGCGGCTGCGCGCCGACAAAACGATCACCGGCATCGCCGACCAGGCGCGCAACTGACGGATCACGTCGATGCCGTCCATGTCAGGCAAGGCCAGATCGATGATGACGAGATCCGCCCGCCGCGTCGCGGCCTGCGCAAGACCTTGTGCGCCGGTCTGCGCTCCGAACACGTTCATCCCGTCCGCTTCGAGGTGCGCGCGAATGAAGCGGCTTATGGTTGTGTCATCGTCTATCACAACGACTGTTATGGTGGGGTCCCTCATAGAAGCCGCGAGCGTCGACATCAATGCATTGGCTTGAGGTCGTCCAGCGCAAGGTTGAGCTGAAGCACGTTCACGCGCGCCTCGCCGAAAATGCCGAACTGCCGCCCCTGTGTATTGCTGGCGACAAGATCGCGAACCTGATCGACCGGCAGACTCCGCGCTTTCGCCACGCGTTCGACCTGATAGGCTGCGGCCGCCGGGCTGATTTGCGGGTCGAGTCCGCTGCCCGAGGACGTCACCAGATCCACCGGCACCGGTTGCGACATGTCGTTACCCGCGGCTTTCAAGGCATCGAGACGACCCTTGATTTCGTCCGCGAGCGCGGGGTTGGTCGGCCCGAGGTTCGAGCCGCCCGAACTCTGCGCGTTGTACGGCATGGGGCTGGTGGCCGACAGGCGTCCCCAGAAATAGTACGGCGCGTCGAACTGCTGACCGATCAGTTTCGAGCCGACCGGCTTGCCGTTCTTCTCGATCAGACTGCCGCCGGCCTGTGCCGCGAAGGCGCCGCGGCCAAGGGCCGTGACGACGACCGGATAGAGCACGCCGGTGATCACGGTCATCAGGATGAAGAGGACGAGTACCGGGCGAATCAGCGTTTTCATGATCTCCACTCCGTTGCGTTCAAACCCAGCCGAACACGTTCAGCACCATATCGATCAGCTTGATGAACGGGAACGGCAGCAGAATCCCGCCCAGCCCGTAGATCAGAAGATTGCGGCGCAGCAGCGACGCGGCGCCCAGCGGCCGGTATTTCACGCCCTTGAGCGCAAGCGGAATCAGCGCGACGATGATCAGCGCGTTGAAAATCACCGCCGACAGAATCGCCGACGAAGGCGAACTCAGATGCATCACGTCGAGCACGCGCAACTGCGGATAAGTGGTCGCAAACGCCGCCGGGATAATGGCGAAGTACTTGGCGACGTCGTTGGCAATCGAGAACGTGGTGAGCGAGCCGCGTGTCATCAGCATCTGCTTGCCGATTTCGACGATCTCGATCAGCTTGGTCGGATTGGAATCGAGGTCGACCATGTTGCCGGCTTCCTTCGCGGCCTGCGTGCCGGTGTTCATCGCCACCGCGACGTCGGCTTGCGCGAGCGCCGGCGCGTCGTTGGTGCCGTCGCCGGTCATCGCGACGAGGCGCCCTTCGGCCTGGTGCGTGCGAATCGTCGTCAGCTTGGCTTCGGGCGTGACTTCCGCGAGAAAATCGTCCACCCCCGCTTCGGCGGCGATAGCCGCCGCGGTCAGGCGGTTGTCACCCGTCACCATGATGGTCTTGATGCCCATCTTGCGCAGTTCGGCGAAGCGCTCCTTGATACCGCCCTTGACGATGTCCTTCAACTCGATCACGCCCATGCAACGCGCGACGTTTTCGCCCTGGCCTAGCTGCGCGACCACCAGCGGCGTGCTGCCGCGCCGCGCGATTTCCGTGACCGCGGCCGTCAGTTCGGCCGGAAAGCGGCCGCCATGAGCTTCGACGAAATGCTTGATCGCATCGGCCGCGCCCTTGCGAATCTGGCGGTCGGGCAAATCGACACCGCTCATGCGCGACTGCGCGCTGAACGAAAGGAACGTCGCCTGCAGCGCGTGCATATCGCGTTCGCGGATATTGAAGCGCTGCTTCGCGAGCACGACGATGCTGCGCCCTTCCGGCGTTTCGTCCGCAAGCGACGACAGTTGCGCGGCATCGGCGAGCATTTCCTCAGTGACGCCCGGCGCCGGCGTGAAAGCCGACGCCTGGCGATTGCCGAGCGTGATGGTGCCGGTCTTGTCGAGCAGGAGTACGTCGACGTCGCCGGCCGCTTCCACCGCGCGCCCTGAAGTGGCAATCACATTCGCCTGCATCATGCGGCTCATGCCCGCCACGCCGATTGCCGACAGCAGCCCGCCGATCGTGGTCGGAATCAGGCACACCAGCAGCGCGACCAGTGCGGTAATCGTGACGACATGCCCCGCTTTCGCCGCTTCGACCGAAAACATCGAGAACGGCAGCAGCGTGGCGGTGGCGAACAGCAGCACGAGCGTCAACGCGACGAGCAGAATCGTCAGGGCGATTTCGTTCGGCGTCTTCTGACGCTTTGCGCCTTCCACCATCGCGATCATCCGGTCCAGAAACGCCTCGCCCGGATTCACGGTGACCCGCACGACAATCCAGTCCGACAGCACGCGCGTGCCGCCCGTCACCGATGAAAAGTCGCCGCCCGACTCGCGGATCACCGGCGCGGATTCGCCCGTGATCGCCGATTCGTCGACCGATGCCACGCCTTCGATCACCTCGCCGTCCGCCGGGATCACGTCGCCGGTTTCGACCAGCACGACGTCGCCTTTACGCAGATCGGTCGCCGTCGTGATGCGGATCGGCGACTTGGGGTGGGAGTCTTGCAGCTTCTTCGCCATGACGTCGCGCTTCGCGCCGCGCAAGGACGCGGCCTGGGCTTTCGAGCGTCCCTCGGCAAGCGCCTCCGCGAAGTTGGCGAACAGCACCGTGAACCACAGCCACAACGCAATCGCGAGGATGAATCCGGCGGGCGCCTCGGCCTGGCCGCCGAGCGCGGCGATCCAGAGAATGGTCGTGAGAATGCTGCCCACGTACACGCAGAACATCACCGGATTGCGCAACTGGTGGCGCGGCGCGAGTTTCTTGAACGAGTCGACGAGGGCCGGCCGGGCAATGGCCGGGTCGAACATCGAGCGCGCGGCATTGCGCGCCTGGCCGATGTTGCCAGGCTGATGAACCGGGGGTTGAAATCCGTTGCTCATGCTGTCCTCTCAATCAATGACCCGCGACCATGATCAGATGCTCGACGACCGGGCCGAGCGCGAGCGCCGGCACATACGTCAGCGCGCCGACCAGCACCACCGTGCCGAGCAGCAGCACGACGAACAGCGGGCCGTGCGTCGGCAAAGTTCCGGCGGTCGCGGAGATACGCTTCTTGGCTGCAAGCGACCCGGCGATCGCCAGCACCGGCACAATCGAGCCGAAGCGGCCAAACCACATGGCGATGGCCAGCGTGGAGTTATAGAACGGCGTATTCACCGACAAGCCGGCAAACGCACTGCCGTTGTTATTGGCCGCGGAACTGTAGGCGTAGAGAACCTCGGAGAAGCCGTGCGGCCCCGGATTGGAGATACCCGCCGTGCCGGCAGCCGCCAGCACGCCGATCGACGCACCGACCAGCACGAGCAGCGGCGTCAGCAGCACGGCGATCGACACCATCTTCATCTCGTACGATTCGATTTTTTTGCCGATGTATTCCGGCGTTCGCCCGATCATCAACCCGGCCACGAACACTGCGAGCAATGCGAACACGAGCATGCCGTAGAGGCCCGAGCCGACACCGCCGAAGATCACCTCGCCGAGTTCGATCAGCAGCAGCGGCACGAAGCCGCCCATCGGCGTGAGCGAATCGTGCGTATTGAGGACAGCGCCGCACGAAGCCGCCGTGGTCGCGACCGTGAAGATGCCCGATTGCGCGATGCCGAAGCGGGTTTCCTTGCCTTCCATGTTGCCGCCGGACTGCGTGACCGACGCGCTTTGGTCGACATGCAGCGTCGAATACAGCGGATTGCCGCTCTGCTCCGATGCGATCTCACCCCCGCAGGCCACCGCGAAAGCAATCGTCATCGCGGCAAGTACCGCATAGCCTTGACGCCGGTCGCCGACCATCCTGCCGAACACGAGGCACAACGCAGCCGGAATCAGCAGCATCGCGATCATCTGCACGAAGTTGGCGAACGGCGTCGGGTTCTCGTACGGGTGCGCGGAATTGCCGTTGAAAAAGCCGCCGCCGTTGGTGCCGAGCATCTTGATCGCTTCCTGCGACGCAACCGGACCCATCGCGATAGTCTGCTTGTCGGCCTTGTTGTCCACCATCACGGGATTGCCCTTCGCGTCCTTGACGGCGTTGCCCTGGGCATCGGTCTTCGGCGTCTGGTACGTCGTGGCCTGCAGTGTCGGCACGTCCTGGTACGATTCGAAGTTCTGAATCACGCCCTGACTGACGAAGACGAGCGCGATAACAGTCGCGAGCGGCGCGAGAATATACAGCGTGATACGCGTCAGATCGACCCAGAAGTTACCGATCGTTGCTGTCGTGTGGCGTGCAAAACCGCGAATCAGGGCGACCACGACGGCAATACCCGTGGCGGCCGACAAGAAGTTTTGCACCGTCAGAGCCGCCATCTGCGTCAGGTAGCTGACCGTGGATTCCGGCGTGTAGTCCTGCCAGTTCGTGTTGGTCACGAAGCTGATTGCCGTGTTGAAGGCGGCGTCCGGCGTCATGGGGCCGAAGCCTTGCGGATTGACGGGCAGCCATTGCTGAATGCGCAAAAAAGCATAGACCGCGAACACACCGAGCGTGTTGAACACCAGCACGGCTAGCGCGTAATACTTCCACGACATCTCAGCCTCGGGATCCACACCCGCCAGCTTGTACACCGCCGCTTCGAGCGGCCGTCCAATGCGGCGAACGACGACCGACGACCCGTCGAGCACCGCCGTCATGTAGCGGCTGAGCGGAATCGCGAGCGCGATCAGCACGACGATGAAAACGCCGGGCTGAAACAGGTTATTGAAGTTCATTCGAGTGCCTCCGCGCGCAGCAAAGCGTAGACGAGGTAGGCGAACAGAATCAGCGTCGAGGCCGCCGCAAGCCAGGTCATCCAGGTAGTCATGGACGGCCTCCCGGCGCGCGGCGAAGCTTGTCGCAGCCAACCACGAACGCGGCGACGAGGCCGCTGAATGCAACGATTGCAATGACGTAAAGCAGATCCATGGCGTGGCCTCCCGCATCGGACTTCCGCACCATCGAATTTAGGCAACTCCGCGTAAACGCACTGTTAAGAGAGCGCGCAGATTCGTAAAAAACGTGGACTTGGTTTGGGGGGAAGGTTGTGCGTGGATGGCCAGATTGGACATCGCGAGGTTTGCGGTGGGCCCGCCTTTAAGGGGCCGTCTCCGTTTATGAACGCGCCCCCTCGCGTTCGAGCCACGAACGGAACAGCGCGACCAGCTCATCCGCCGACTTCCCGTCCGGAACGTAAGTGCAATAGCTCCGCGACGGCAGACGTGGGCCGGCAAATGGCGCGACGAGCCGGCCGGCCGCGAGATCGCCGGCGACCAGCGCGGTCGGTCCCATCGCGATGCCTATCCCGTCGATGGCCGCTTGCAACGTCAGATAGAAGTGGTCGAAAGTCAGCGCGGCAGCCGGCCTGAGGGCGGGAATCCTGGCGCTCGCCAGCCAGTCCGGCCAAACCCGCGGAAGACTCGACGTATGCAGCAACGTGTGCTGCCGCAAATCGTCCGGCGTTCGAAGCGGCAGTCGCTGCAACAGCGCCGGACTACAGACCGGGACTCGCTCCTCGGACAGGAAAGGCCGCATCGAGTAGCCATAGAACGTGTCCGGGCCGCCCCGCACGACGACGTCGTAGATTTCTCTCAGACTCTCCAACGACTCGTTCGACGTCTCCACCTTGACGTCCACGTCGGGATGCGCGGCGCGGAATGTCGCCAGTCTCGGCACCAGCCAGCGCAAGGTGAATGTCGCGGGCGCATTCACGGACAGTGTCCGGGAGACCGTTTCGGGGAAACCATATCTGGCCGTTGCCTGCGAGAGCTGCTCGAACAAAGGGCCGATTTCCGCCAGATAGGCCTTCGCCGCCGGCGTCAACGCGACGCGCCGGTTGTGCCGTTCGAACAACGATGCGCCGAGCCACTCTTCGAGCGCGCGCACGTGCTGGCTCACCGCACCGTGAGTCACGTGCAGTTCCGCGGCGGCTTCCTTGAAGCTGCCGAGACGGCCTGCGGCCTCGAAGGCGCGCAATGCATTGAGCGGAGGCAGGGTTCGCTTCATTCGCAAGAGTTTATCTAACGCGAATCCTCAATTTATCTGGTTTGTCGGGCTGCAACAAGATAGATATTCTTCTTACTGCGCCGCTGATTCAGGCGGCGCGCGGACCTGGAAGGCATTTTGTTGTCCGCCGACATCTCGCGCCCACAGGCGACGCTTGCACGCCAGGAGCGTGATCTCCCTCACTCTTTCCGGCCTTGAACCCGCATGCTCAGTTATACCGGCGGTCTCGTCCTCTTTGCCGCCCTGCTCCACGCAAGCTGGAACGCGATGCTGCACGGCAACCGCGACCGGTTCCTGTCCATGACGTGGATGAGCATCGCCATCGCGGCGGCCGCCACGCTCGTGGTCCTGTTCACGCCGTGGCCCGCCGACGCTGCCTGGCCGTACATCGCCGCATCGGGGCTCGTGCATATCGTCTACAACGTCAGCCTCGTGCGGGCTTATCGCCGCGGCGATCTGGCGCAGGCGTATCCGATCGCGCGCGGCTCGTCGCCATTGCTCGTCACGCTCGGCGCGGCGCTGTTCGCGCATGAGGCGATCGGCCCCTTGCACGCGCTCGGGATCGCGATGATATCGGGCGGCATCATCGCGCTCGCGCTGCAGGGCGGGCGCGTGTCGCGCGCGGGTGCGGTGGCCGCGCTGGTGACCGGTGCGTCGATCGCGCTCTATACCGTGATCGACGGCATCGGCGTGCGTTTATCCGGTGGCCAGGTGCTCGCCTACACCGCGTGGATGTTCCTCTTCTATTGGCTGATGCCGGTGCTGTTCGTCGCGATGCGCGGACTCGCGGCGCTGTGGACACCGCTGCGGACGGAACCCGTCGCCGTCGGCTCGTCGCTCGCCGGCGGGCTGGTGTCGATCGCGGCGTATGGGATCGTGATCTGGGCAATGCAGTCGGGCGCGATGGGCGCGGTATCGGCGTTGCGAGAGACCAGCGTGGTATTCGCAGTGCTGATCGGGCGCGTGATTCTGCGGGAAGCGGTCGATGGAAGGCGCTGGCTCGCGTGTGTGATCGTCGCGGGTGGGGCGGTTTGTCTGGGGCTTTGACCAGACAAGATCCCGATCCGCCCAAATCAGAGTGCAATTTCCCTTTCTTCGGAGTGCAAGCAAGCTTGCTGCCACGTCGGCGGATTCTCCCTACAGTCTGCCAACTGCGAAAGTCTTTTTTGTTCTACGCTATAGGTGGGGCCCGCAGCGCGTCCCGATGTCTGTCCCGCATCACGGCTATCAGGGAAAGCCTCCGACTCTGCTGCACCCCGTAGATGGTCCTCCAGCACGGTACGGTGCAACCGGCCGGAGGTGATCTCGAGCCAGTCCTATCGCCACTCAACACTCCGGCAGCCCGGCGGACCTCGCTCCGACCGCGGCACTCGAATCTTGGTGCACCCGACCTATGGAGACTAATGATGTCTATTCGATTAGGAGAAGACGCTCCCGATTTCACCGCGGAAACCACCGAAGGGACGATTCATTTTCACGAATGGATCGGCGACCATTGGGCGGTCCTGTTTTCGCACCCGAAGGATTTCACTCCCGTTTGCACCACGGAACTCGGCTACCTGGCGGGCCTCAAGCCAGAATTCGATAAGCGCAACACGAAGATTATCGGGCTCAGCGTCGACCCCGTCAGCGACCACACGGAGTGGATGAAGGATATCGCGGAGACGCAAGGCCACGAGGTCGGCTATCCGCTGATCGGCGATTCGGACCTGAAGGTCGCGAAGCTCTACGACATGATTCATCCCGAGGCGAGCGGCAGCGGCCCGCGCACCGCGGTCGACAATGCGACCGTACGCTCGGTGTTTCTCATTGGACCGGACAAGAAGGTCAAAGCCATGCTCGTCTATCCGATGAGCGCCGGCCGCAACTTCGACGAAGTGATGCGGCTGCTCGATGCGCTGCAACTCAACGCGAAACACACGGTGGCGACACCGGTGAACTGGAAACCGGGTGAGGACGTCATTATTCCAACATCCGTTTCCAACGATGCCGCAATGCAAAAATATCCGCAGGGTTTTAAAACCGTGAAGCCTTATCTGCGGTACGTTGCGCAACCGAAGTAAAGCGCTCATCGATGGGAGGGGCGAGTGCCGGGCAGTGCGAAGTCCGGCGCTCGATGTGAGTCCGGGTGCATCGATGCGCCCGGCCCTCTGAACGGGGCTGCGTCCAGTTCGACTGCCTGCGGGGCGGTTGGCGGCCGCACGGGCCGCCAACGGGCCGCCAACTTTAAGCGCTCGCAGGAGCGGGCCGCGGAGCGAAATCGTGTTGATCTTCCGGCAGCTATTCGATCAGCAATCGTCGACCTACACCTATCTTCTCGCCGATAGCACGACGCGCGAGGCGGTGCTGGTCGATCCGGTATTCGAACAGGTGCGCCGGGACGCCGCCCTGATCGAAGAACTCGGATTGCATCTGCTCTATACGATCGACACCCACGTCCACGCCGATCACGTGACCGGCGCATGGATGCTGAATCGCCGCATAGGCAGCAGGATTGCGATTTCGGCTGCGAGCGGCGCCGAAGGCGCGGACCGCTATCTGAGCCACGGCGACAAAGTCGAGTTCGGCGCGAGATACCTGACAATACGCGCGACACCGGGACATACGGATGGATGCATCACGCTCGTACTCGACAACGAGACCATGGCGTTCACCGGCGATTGTCTGTTGATCAGAGGCACTGGCCGCACGGATTTCCAGCGCGGTGACGCGCACACCATGTTTCGCGCGGTGCATGGCCAGATTTTCACGCTGCCCACCGCCTGCCTGCTTTACCCGGCCCACGACTATCGCGGTTTGACGGTGACGAGTGTGGGTGAGGAGCGGCGCTTCAATCCACGCCTGGGCGGTGAACTATGTGAAGACGATTTCACCGGATACATGACGAACCTGCACCTGCCGCATCCGAAGCAAATCGACGTAGCGGTGCCCGCGAACCTGAAATGCGGTCTCGCGGCGAGCGTCCCCGCGCAGATGACGGAACCCGATTGGGCGCCGCTGACATGCAGCTTTGCGGGCATCTGGGAAATCAATGCGCAGTGGCTGGAGGAAAATCTGCGTGCTGTCGAGATCGTCGATGTGCGGGAACCCGACGAGTTCAATGGACCGTTGGGGCGCATTCCCGCGGCCAGGCTCATTTCCTTGGGCGAGCTCTCCGGGCGGGCCGCTGAACTCACGAAAGAACGCCCGATCGTGACGGTCTGCCGGGCCGGCGGACGCTCGGCCCAAGCGACGGTCATGCTGCGGCAGGCCGGATTCGAGCGGGTTGCCAATCTTGCCGGCGGTATGCTGCGCTGGCGTGCGGAAGGGCGCGTCGTTGAAAACGGCAGTGTGTGACGTGTTTTCAATGCATGACTTCAATGCCGGCAACGCGGCAGGCCGATGGCCTGCCGGGTCGTCCGTGGCCGCCCGGTGACGGCGAGAAGGGCTGTCTATCGAGGCGTCGGCGCATCCTCGCGAATCAGTTCGCGACGCTTCAATTCAGCCCAGAATTCCGCTGGGATGTCGGCCCGGAAAGTTTGCAGGTTGTCTTCGAGTTGCGCGACGCTGCGCACGCCCGGGATATTCGTCGGAATAGCCGGGTGACCGAGCACGAATTGCAGGGACGCCGCTTTGAGTGGCACCGAGAAGTCGCGGCACACCTGTTCGATCTTGCGCACACGTTCGAGAATCGCTTCCGGCGCGGGTGCATAGTTGTATTTCGCGCCAGGCACGGCGCCCGTGGCGAGAATACCGCTGTTATAACCGCCGCCGAGAATCACCGACACCTGACGCTCCTCGCACAACGGCAGGAAGCCGTCGAGCGCGTCCTGCTCCAGCAACGTGTAGCGGCCGGCCAGCAACAGGCAGTCGAAGTCGTTGCGCCGAATCGCTTCGTGCGCGACCTGCCACTCGTTCACGCCCACGCCGACGGCCTTGACGACACCCTCATCGCGCAGCTTGAGCAGCGCCTTCGCCGCGCCGCTCATGGCGGCGTCGAACATCTGCGGCTGGCGCTCTCCGTGCGTGAACGCGTCGATGTCGTGAATCAAAGCGATATCGATATACTCCAGCGCCATGCGCTGCAGGCTGTCCTCGATCGAACGCATCACGCCGTCGTAGCTGTAGTCGAAACGCATGTCGAACGGCAAGCCGTCGACCCACGGCGTGAAGTCGATTTCAGCGCGCTTGCGCGGCTTGAGCAAGCGGCCCACTTTGGTCGACAGCACGAACTGATCGCGCGGATACCAACGCAGACCCTGCCCGCAGCGCGCTTCGCTCAAACCGTGGCCGTACATGGGCGCGGTGTCGAAGTAACGCACGCCGGCGTCCCACGCGGCTTTGATGAGCGCCGCCGAATCCTCTTCGCTGATCGGCCTGAAGATGTTGCCGATCGGTGCGGCGCCGAAACCCATCAGCGTCGTTTCGAGTCCCGAGCGCGGCCACTTACGCTTTGCTACCGGATCCATCGTTGTCTCCTGCCAAGGTGTTGAGCGGTTCGTTCCGGACCACTTCGACTTCGTCACGCAGATAGTTTAACGCTAGCGCGTGAGGCGTCGCCGCCAGGCCGACGCCGACGGTCGCGATCCGGGTCTTGCGCATCCTGATCTCCGCGTGTGAAACGCTTTAAACCGATGCGGTCAGTTCTGGGACTGTGTCGAACAGATCGCCGACGAGGCCGTAATCGGCGACGCTGAAGATCGGCGCTTCTTCGTCCTTGTTGATCGCGACGATCACTTTGCTGTCCTTCATCCCGGCCAGATGCTGGATCGCGCCCGAGATGCCGACTGCAATGTACAACTGCGGCGCGACGATCTTGCCGGTCTGCCCGACCTGATAGTCGTTCGGTACGAAGCCCGCGTCGACCGCTGCGCGCGATGCGCCCAGCGCTGCGTTCAGCTTGTCCGCCAGCGGTTCGAGCACCTTCGTGTAGTTCTCGCCGTTGCCGAGACCCCGGCCACCCGAGACGATGATCTTCGCCGACGTCAGTTCTGGACGATCCAGCTTCGTCACTTCACGGCTGACGAAGGACGAGATGCCGCTGTCGGCTGCCGCTTCGATTTTCTCGACTGATGCGCTGCCGCCTTCGGCTGCGACCGGGTCGAAACCGGTCGTGCGGACCGTGATGACCTTGATCGGATCAGCCGATTGCACCGTCGCGATTGCATTGCCGGCATAGATCGGACGCTCGAACGTATCAGCAGAATCCACTGCCGTGATGTCGCTGATCTGCGCAACGTCCAGCTTCGCTGCGATACGCGGCGTGATGTTCTTGCCGTAGGCGGTTGCCGGCGCGAGGATGTGCGTGTAGTCCTTCACGATATTCACCACCGTTGCTTCGATGTTTTCCGCGAGACCCGCTTCGAGTTGCGGCGCGTCGGCCAGCAGCACTTTGCTAACGCCGGCAATCTTCGCTGCCGCATCGGCCGCGGCTTGCGCGTTGTGCCCTGCCACCAGCACGTGGATATCGCCACCAATCTTCTGCGCCGCGGCAATCGTGTTCAGCGTCGCGGCCTTGATCGACGCGTTGTCGTGTTCTGCAATTACCAGATTCGTCATTTCGTCCGTCTCCTCACAGCACCTTGGCTTCGGTTTTCAGCTTCTCGACCAGCGTCTTCACGTCCGGCACCTTCACACCGGCGGAGCGCTTCGGCGGCTCGACAACCTTCAGCGTCTTCAGGCGCGGCGTGACGTCGACACCGAGGTCTTCCGGCTTGACGACTTCCAGCGGCTTCTTCTTCGCCTTCATGATATTCGGCAGCGTCACGTAGCGCGGCTCGTTCAGGCGCAAGTCCGTGGTGATGACTGCGGGGAGCTTTAAAGACAGCGTTTCAGCACCGCCGTCGACTTCACGCGAAACGGTCGCCTTGCCGTCAGCGACGACAACCTTCGACGCAAACGTCGCCTGCGGCAAACCAGCCAGCGCAGCCAGCATCTGGCCGGTCTGATTCGAATCGTCGTCGATCGCCTGCCTGCCGAGAATGACCAGCTGCGGCTGTTCCTTGTCGACCAGCGCCTTCAGCAGCTTCGCGACAGCCAACGGCTGCAGTTCCACTGAAGACTCGATCAGAATCGCGCGATCCGCGCCGATCGCGAGCGCCGTACGCAGCGTTTCCTGCGATTGCGCAACCCCACAAGAAACCACCACCACTTCACTAACAACACCTGCGTCCTTCAACCGCACCGCTTCCTCAACCGCAATCTCATCGAACGGATTCATCGACATCTTCACGTTCGCGATATCCACACCCGTGCCGTCCGACTTCACGCGAACCTTCACGTTGTAGTCCACCACTCTCTTAACCGCCACCAGAACTTTCATCTAAACCCACTCCATCACAGTCCAAAGACTTCCACACCGAACGCATGACGCGCTCACTTGATGATCAGCACCTTCGAGCGATCGAACGCCACCGTCACCGCGACGATCAGAATCACGCCGAACACGATCTGCTGCGCAAACACGCTGATCCCGACAAACGTCATGCCGACCCGCGCGACCGACACCAGCAGCGCGCCGATCAGCGTGCGGCCGATGCCACCCGCGCCGCCCGTCAACGCGGTCCCGCCGACGATGACAGCGGCGATCGCCGGCAGCAGGAACTGGTCGGCGAGCGTCGGTGATCCGCTGCCCAGCCGCCCTGCCATGATGACGCCCGCAAGCCCGGCAAACAGCGACGACGTCGCGAACACGAGGCAACGCGTCACCGGCACGCGCACGCCTGATGCGATCGCGGCCGGTTCGCCCGCGCCGATGGCATCGACGCGCCGCCCGAACACCGTCGAACGATGCAGGAACACGCAGAGCAGAAAGACCACCAGCGCGAGCATGATTTCATGCGGAATACCGAACGACGAACCCGTCGTCCAGCCGAGCGACGCGTTGCGCATCTCGTCGCTGATGCCGATCGAGCGCGTACCAGAAAGCGTCAGCGCTGCGGCCGACGCGATCCCGCCGACCGCCAGCGTCGCGATGAACGACGGAATGCGCAGCACGGTTTTGAATCACGCCGCTCAGAAGACCAATCCCGAACGACGCGGCCAGCGCCACCACCGCCGCCAACGCGCCATAACGAGGCAACAGCATCGCCACGATCACGCTGGAAAGCGAAGCCACCGCCTGTAGCGACAGATCGATACTGCCCAGTAACACGACGAAGGTCGTGCCGGCCGCCATGATGAACAGCGTCGAGCTGTCCGCAAGCAGGCCGAGTTGCGTGGACGGCGCGAGGAAAGTGGGTTGCGCGATCTCGATCAGCAGATACAGCGCGATGAGCGCGATGAACGGCGCGTTGTCGCCGAGCCGTGCCTTCAATGATGCATTCATTTGTGCCATGTTGCCCTCACACCATGTGTTCGACGACGTCGATCTGCGACGGCTTGTGGCCGACTTCGCACGCGAGAATCTTCTGTGCGCGGCCGTCGCGCATCACCATCACGCGATGACTCAGCCCGAGAATTTCTTCGAGCGTGTCGCCGGTCAGCACGACCGCTACACCTTCGGCCGTCAGTTCGCGAATCAGTTGATAGACCTCTTCTTTCGCGCCCACGTCGAGACCGCGCGTCGGATGATCCAGCACGAGAATCCGGCTGCCCGCAAAGCGCCATTTCGCCAGCACGACTTTCTGCTGATTGCCGCCCGACAGATTGCGGCACGACGCGGTGGGCCCAGGCGTCTTGATGTGCAAACGCTCGATCCATTCATTGGCGATCGCGCGCTCGCTTCGCTTGTTGACCACGCCGCTGCGGCTCACCGCGGCGAGGCGCGGCAGCGTCAGATTCTCGGCCACGCTCATCTGCGTGACGAGTCCCTCGACCTTGCGTTCGCGCGGCACGTAGCCGATGCCGAGCGAGACCGCATGCGTGGCCTGTGCCCGCAAGCGGGTTCCGCCGACCAGCACTTCGCCCGCGTCGAGCGACTCCAGCCCCGCAATTACGCGGCACAATTCCTCGCGCCCCGACCCGACCACGCCGGCCACCCCGAACACTTCGCCGCAATGCACGTCGAACGACACGCCTTTCAGCGTATGCCCGAGCGACGCGTTACGCACCGACAGCGCGACTTCGCCGCGGCACGGTTTCTGCAAATTCTCGCGGTAGTACTGGCCGTCCATCGTGCGGCCGACCATCAGTTCGTGCAGTTGTCCGACCGACGCATCCGCCGACGCCATGCCGGCCACCACCTTGCCGTCCTTCATCACATAGACGCGGTCGCTCAGCGACAACAGTTCGTCGAGCCGGTGCGAGACGAACACGAACGACGCGCGCGCCTTCAGTTCACGCACGAGGCGAAACAGGATCTCGATCTCCGCCGCTTCGAGCACCGACGTCGGCTCGTCGAGCAGAATGACCGGCATGCCGTCGGTGCGGCTCGCGAGCGACAGCGCCTTGGCGAGTTCGACCATCTGCCGCTGCCCGAAGGTCAGGTCTTCGCATAACGTCAGCGGATCGATATCCAGGTGCACGGTGGCCAGTTCGGCGACTGCAGCGCGCTTGAGCTTTGCCCAGTTGACCCGGCCGAGCGTGAGAAACGGCTCCTCGCGGCCGAGAAACAGATTTTCAGCCACCGTCAGATTCGGCAGGATCGACTGTTCCTGATAGACCATCGCGATGCCTTTCGAGGTGGCATCGCGCGGATTTTTGATAACGAGCGGTTTGCCGTCGCGCAGAATCTCACCGGAATCCTGACGGTAGCCACCCGTCAGCAATTTCATCAGCGTCGACTTGCCCGCACCGTTTTCGCCGATCAACCCGACGATCTCGTTCGGCCGGATTTCGATCGACACGTCGTTGAGCGCCAGCACGCCGGGGAAACGCTTGGTGACGTTCTTGAGTGTGAGCATCGTGGTGTCTCCCTATCCGTTACTTGACGATGCGGCGGCGCGAGCGATTCAACGCCAGCGTCACGGCAACGATGATCAGCACGCCCTGAATGCCCTGCTGCACATACGGCGGCACGCCGAGCAACACCATGCCGTTGGCGAGCACGACCACCACTAGCGTACCGATCAGCGTGTTGAGCGGACCGCCATTGCCGCCCGCGAGCGACGTGCCGCCCACCACGATCGCGGTGATCGCAACGAACAACTGGCCGTTGGCGATCATCGCGTGACCCTGCCCGTATTGCGCAACCGCGAGAATGCCGGTCACCCCGTAGAACGCACCGGCGAGCGCGAACACCGCGATGCGCACGCGCGAGATCCGTACCCCGCTCAGCCGCGCCAGGTCCTCGCCGCCGCCGATCGCGAGCGTATGGCGGCCGAGAATCGTATGGCGGTGCACGAACCACGCGAGCCCGAGCGCCAGCACGCCGATCCAGACCGACAGCGGCAGGCCGAAGTAGCGCGTGATCGAAATCGAACGCAACGCCGTGTCGCTCACGCGGATCGTATTGCCCGACAGCACCGCGGTGCCGATGCCGGTCGCCACGAAGCCGACCGCGAGCGTGGTGATGAACGACGGAATGCGCAGAAACACGTGCAGTACGCCGTTGGCCAGACCCAGCACCACGCCCGCCGCGACGCCGATGGCCAGCACCCACAGGCCGAAGTGATTGTCGTTGTACGAGTTCTCGACCAGCATCGACACGGCGATCGCCGCCACCGCGACAATCCCCTCCGCCGACAGATCGATGCTGCCGAGCTGGATCACGAACGTGCCGCCGAGCGCGATCGTCAGCGGGATCACGGCGGCAATCGCGATCCGCGACAGGTTCATCGGGTCGAAAAAGTCATGATTGAGCGCGCCAATGCACAGGCCCAGCGCCACCAGCACCAGCAACGGCGAGTAACGCCGCAGCAGTGCGCGCACGGCTGCGGGGCCGTGCGCGGACGCGGGAGATTGAGCGGCCTGCACGGCGTGCCGGGAAGAAGTCGCGGTGAGCTTGTTCATCGATACACCACTGGCCCGGCAACGCGGGCATAAAGGTTGTTCCATTCCGCCTTCGGTGAGGCGGCGCGCGCGATCACGTCCTGAACGTTGGTCTTCGTGACGAACGTCGCGGTGCAGAACGACTCACGGCGGTCCTTTGCGAGCGTCGCCAGGTCGACTTTCTTGTCCTTCGCCTGGAGCCCCATCGAGAGACCGATGCCGCCGAGCCAGTACGGGTCCCAATCGACCGATGCGATCAGCTCGCCGGTCTTGATCGCAACGAGTCCCGGCTGCGTGCCGTCCATGCCGGTCACCGGAATCTGGCCGGCCAGACCTTCGGCGCGCAACGCCTCGATCGCACCGAGCGCCATGTCGTCGTTCGCGGCCCACACGCCTTTGATCTTCGAATTGAAGCGCGTCATCCAGGCCTGCATGATCGGAAACGCCTTCTGCGAGTTCCAGTCGGCGACCTGAAAGTCGAGTAACTGGATGCCGGGGAACTTCTTCAAGGCTGCATCGAGACCGGCCTTGCGCTCGATCGCCGGCACGTTGCTGAAGATGCCGCCGAGCGCGACCACGCCGCCCTTGCCACCCATCGACTTGAAAAGCTGCGTGGCCGTTTCCTCGCCATACGCGACGCCGTCGTAAGAAAGATGCGCCACGTAGTTCGGATTGAAGTCCCACGGGTGCAGGTCCTTCGGCTTGTTCCAGATCGTCGTGACATACGCGCCAGCCTTCGAGCAGGCTTCGACGATCACGCGGGCGTCGGCGGAATCGTTCGGGTCGACGTTGAGCATGAGATTGCCGCCGGTCTTCTGCAGCAACGCGCGGATATCCGCGATGCCTTTCTCGGAACTGCCCTCGGTCGTGAGCGGCACATACGGCAAACCGACGCTCTTCGCGAAGCTTTGCGCGCCCTTGTTGAACGCCGTGTAGTACGGGTTGGTCAGCGAACGGAACGAGCAGGCGAGCGTGGTCTGCCCCGCGCCGAACGAGAGGCCCGACATGCCGCCACCCGCGACGGCGAATGCCGCGCCCGCGCCGAGCTTGATGAAGTCGCGGCGTGATACGCCTGCGCGTTGATCCTGTCTGTTCATGATGTCTCCTCCGAGCAAAAGAACCCTCTCTTCAGGGCCGTGTATAAATAACCGGATATTTACCCCAAGGAAGAGATACGCAATCATTCCGCGTACCCTTCCTCAGTCCTGCTTGCGCAACTCCGGCATCAAACCGCGGCCGCAGCGGACTCGCGCGTCGCGCGTCCGGAAGTGCCCGCGAGCGCGCCCGGCATGGGCACGGGTTGCGCTACCAGCCCGCGAATCAGATCGGCGGCCTTTTCCGCGATCATCAACGTGGGCGCATTCGTGTTCGAGCTGACGATGCGCGGCATCACCGACGAGTCCGCGACTCGCAAACCCTCGATGCCACGCACGCGCAATTGCGGATCGACAACCGACAACTCGTCCACGCCCATCTTGCAGGTGCCGACCGGGTGATAGCCCGTGCGTCCGTACTGCTGCGCGTAGGTTTCGTATTCGGCCTGCGTGCGCACCTTGCCACCCGGAAAATGCTCGCTCCGGACGTACTTGCGCAGCGCGTTCTGACTCATGATTTCGCGGCTCTGCCGAATGCCGTCGACGGCGACCTTCAGGTCGTACGGATCGCGAATATAGGCTGGATCGATCAGCGGCGCATCGGCGGGATCGGCGCTGTGCAACGTCACGCTGCCGCGGCTGCGCGGACGCAGGAAGTACGAGTTGAGCGTGCAACCCGAACCGGACGGCACCGGCGGCACACCGGCCTCGACCCCCGCACCGGGCAGGAAATGGAATTGCAGATCGGGAGTCGGCACACTGCTGTCCGAGTACCAGAACGCGCCGCCTTCGGCGATATTCGACGTCACCGGTCCCTTGTTGAACAGTTTGTACTCGAGTCCGGCGAGCAACATCATGTGCTTTTTCGCGTACTTGTCGAGACTATAGGGGCCGTTGAGTTCGTAGACGATGTCGATGTCGAAGTGGTCCTGCAGATTCTGTCCGACGCCGTTCAGCGCATGCACGGGCTTCACGCCGACGCGCTCCAGATCTTCTGCGCGGCCGATCCCGGAGAGCATCAACAGTTTCGGCGAGCCGATCGCACCGGCGGTCACGATCACCTCGCGTTCGGCGCGCGCAACCGTCACGTTCGCGCGCTCGCCGCGCGGCGCGAATTCGACACCGACCGCGCGGCCGTTCTCGATCACGACGCGCGACACGAGACAGTCCGTGCGAACCGTGAGATTGGGCCGCGAGCGCGCATCACGCAGATAGCCGACCGCGGCACTGCAGCGTTTGCCATTGCGCTGCGTGACCTGATACACGCCCACGCCTTCCTGCTGCGCGCCGTTGAAATCGCTGTTGTACGGCATGCCGGCTTCCTGGCCCGCGAGCACGAACGCCTTGGTCAGTTCGTTGACGCTGATGAGATCGGACACGCCGAGCGGGCCGCCCACGCCGTGATATTCGTTGCACAGGCGCTCGTTGTCTTCCATGCGGCGCAGGTACGGCAGCACGCCGTCGCGAAAGCCCCAGCCGGTGCAGCCGTCGCGTTCCCAGCCGTCGTAGTCGGCGGGCTGGCCGCGCGTGTAGACCATCGCATTGATCGAGCCGCCGCCGCCGAGCACGCGACCTTGTGCGAACGGTATCTGGCGGCGCTGCGTTTCCGCTGCCGCCGTCGTGCGATAACCCCAGGTCAGCGGACCGCCCGTCATCTTGAAGAAGCCGACGGGCATGTGGATATACGGATCGGTATCGGCGGGGCCGGCTTCGAGCAACAGCACACGGTTGCCGGCGTCCTCGCTCAGACGCGCCGCCAGCGCACAACCCGCCGCGCCGCCACCTACGATCACATAGTCATACATTGCTGTCTCCGATACGGTTTTCTACGGTCACACGCTGCGCGTGATCCGGATGTTGCGTGCGGCTCTTCACGGCCGCTCGATCAATTCAACGGGTGTTACGCGATCCAGCGCGGCCGCTTGCCGAGTTGGACATGCACCGACTTCAGCTCCGTGTATTCCTCCACGCCATAACGGCCCGTTTCGCGGCCGATGCCCGACTGCTTGACGCCGCCGATCGGCATTTCGGGGCCGCCGGTAATCGTGCAATTCACCCAGATACGGCCCGCCTGAACCTCGCGGAAGCTGCTGATCGCACCTTGCAGGTCGCGCGTCCAGATGCTGGCGGCGAGGCCATATGGCACGCCGTTCGCCAACTGGATCGCCTCTTCGAATGTATCGAACGGCGTGACCGACAACACCGGTCCGAAGATCTCTTCCTGCGCCAGTGCGCTTTGCGGTCGCACGTTGCGGAACAAGGTCGGTTGGATAAAGAAACGCTCACCGTCGCTGGTCGCCTCACCGCCGTGAACCAGTTGTGCGCCGTCACGCCGGCCCGCGTCGATGAAGCCGCGAATCTTCTCGAACTGACGTGCTTCCACGATCGCGCCGACATGGTTCGATGCATCGAGCGGATCGCCCACGCGCACTTTCTCAAAGACGGCCTTTACGCGCGCGACGAGTTCCTCTTCCACCGAACGATGCACGACGAGCCGGCTGCCCGATACGCAGCACTGTCCCGCGTTAAAGCAGATGCCGAAGGCAATGGCGTCGGCGGCATCGTCGAGATCGGCGTCCGAGAAAACGATTTGCGGATTCTTGCCGCCGAGTTCCAGCCCGACCTTCTTCATGTTGCCGCCGGCCGCGGTGAGTACGGAGCGGCCAACCGGCGTCGAGCCGGTGAACGACACCATGTCGACGTCCATATGCTCGGCGAGCGCCTGACCGACCACCGAGCCGAGCCCCGTCACCACGTTCACGACGCCGTCCGGCAAGCCGGCTTCGCTCAGCAGTGCGGCAAGCTTCAGCGTGGTGGTCGAGGTGAGTTCAGCCGGTTTGACGACAGCCGTGCAACCCGCGGCGAGCACGAACGGCAGACGCTCGGAAAGAATGAAGAACGGAAAATTCCATGGCGTGACGATGCCGACGACACCAATCGGTTGGCGCACCGTCAAGCCGAACAGATCAGCGCCCAGCGTGTCGTGCGAATCGCCGTGCACGATGCGTGCGAGACCGGCCGCATATTCCCAGATGCCTGCCGCCGCATTGATCTCGCCGCGCGATTGGCCGATCGGCTTGCCGCTTTCCAGCGTTTCCAGATACGCCAGCGTTTCGACGTTGTCGCGGATCAGACGTGCGGTTTTCAGCAGCACGGTGGCGCGCTGCTCGCCCGACAGGCGCGACCAGCGGCCGTCGTCGAACGCGCGGCGCGCGCTGGCGACCGCTGCGTTCAGATCGTCGACGGATGCGCGCACCGTGGCCGTGACCGGCACGCCGTGGCCCGGGCTCTTGCGCTCGACGAACTCGGCGGTGCTGCCCGCGTAGTCCTTGCCGTCGATAAACATCGGCGTGCGCAGCGGCTCCACCGGAAGACGAAGCGTTGCTGCGAGTTCATTCAGATTGCTCATTCCTGTCTCCAGAGTTTGCGTTCACGCGGGCGCTGAAACGCGCGCCGCGCGCGAGGTAAACCGGTTCGGCAAGACAATGCTTCTGGCATTTTTGGCGCCCATTCTGCACCATCCAGTTACTTCCTCGCAATGCCTTTTTGGTCTATAGTCGCTGACACGACACCAGATCGACCGACACCGTTCCCTCACACTTTTTTCCTGCGACCAGCCAACATGACTCTTGCGAGCACGCCCCCGGGCCGGGCATCGAAAACGGCCCAAGCCGGCGCCGCGCAACCGCCGCGGCAACGCGACCCCGAAGTCACCCGGGCACGCATTCTCGAAGCCGCCAAGAAGGAGTTCGCCAAACTCGGCCTCGCCGGCGCTCGCGTCGAAGCCATTGCCACGCGCGCCAAGGCCAACAAGCGGATGATCTATCACTACTTCGGCAGCAAGGAGGAGTTGTTCCAGGCTGTGCTCGAAGATGCTTACGCCGACATCCGCTCTGCCGAACTGAAGCTGAACCTCGACCACCTCTCGCCCGAAGACGCGATCGTCGCGCTCACCACGCACACGTGGAACTACTACCTGAAGAACCCTGAGTTCATGACGCTCGTGAACAGCGAGAATCTTCACAAGGCACGCCACGTGAAGAAGTCCGAACGGTTCAAGGAACTGCATCATGGTTTCATCTCGATGCTGCAACGCATAATCGATCGGGGCGTCGAAGCGGGCGTGTTTCGCGCGGGCGTCGATGCAAGGCAACTGCACATCACCATGGCGGCAGTCGGCTACTACTACCTGACCAATCGCTTCACGAGCGGTGTGATCTTCGACATCGACTTCATGAGCAAAGAGGCTTTGAAAAACCGTCTCGACTTCAATATCGAAACCGTTCTGCGCCTGCTGCGCCCCTGATCGCCGTGACGGCTGAAGCGCCCGGATACGGCGCTTCACGTCACCGCGAGCGGCGTCAGGCCACTCTGGCATGTGCTTCATTTGAGGGTGCTTCACGCGCTTCATTTTTTCCTCGCGCCAACAGTGCCTCGTCGACGAGCGGACGGAACGCCATACGCGCCAACACATCACGCTCGACATCGACACCTTCCGCCACTTCGATCAAACGCACGCCATTCTCTTCGAGACGGAACACGGCCCGCTCCGTCACGTACAACACTTCCTGCTTCGCGATACGCGCCTGCTCGCCGCTAAACGTAATGTGCTGCACGCGTTCGACGAGCTTCGGCACGCTGCCCGGCGCCACGATCTTCACGCCCGCGCCGGCCTGTTCGACCTGCAACCCCTTCGCTTCGAAACTGCCGCAAAACACGATCTTTCGCGCGCCCTGAGTGATGTCGATGAAACCACCCGGCCCCACCACCGTCGCACCAAGCTTCGACACGTTGATGTTGCCTTCGCCATCCATTTCGCCCATGCCGAGGAACGTGATGTCCACGCCGCCGCCGCTATAAAAATCGAACTGGTCGACGCTCGAGAGGATCGCCTCCGCGTTGCGCGCGGTGCCGAACATCGGCCCGTCGAGCATCGCGCCGTTGTGAATGCCCTGCTCGACCGAACCCCAGAACGTACCGAGCCGACCGTGTTGCGCGAGCACGCCGGGAATGCCGCCCGGAATGCCGAAACCGAAATTCGCCGACTGTCCCTCATGCAATTCCTGCGCGGCGCGCGCTGCGATGATGTAGCGGATGCCCGTGGGAATTTCGTAGAAACCGTCGTCGATCGGGCTCAGTGATTCGCCGCTCAGCGCCGGGTCGTAATCGGCGACCACGCATTGCACCTGCTCCCGCGTCTCGACGAGCGTATCGACGAGAATCCCCGGAATACGTACGAGACGCGCCGGCACATAGCCCTGCGTGGTGCGCTCCTTGACCTGCACGATCACGCGGCCACCGCTGTTATGAGCGGCAAGCGCCGCGGCGTATGTGTCGAGATCGGCAGGCTCGCGGCGCAGCGTGACGTTGCCGCACGCATCGGCTGACGAACCGCGCACGATCGCGAAGTCCACCTTGAACGGCTTGTAGCGCAGGTATTCGCGCCCATCCAGTTCGATCAGTTCGACCAGGTCTTCACTGGCGCGCGCGTTGATCTTGCCGCCATCGATACGCGGATCGACAAAAGTACGCAAGCCGACATGCGTGACCAGCCCCGGCCGCCCCGCGCCGATTTCGCGCAGCAGCGTGGAAATCGCACCGGCGGGAAAGCTATAGGCCTCGAACGCGTTGTCTTGTGCCATCTGCTGCATCGCCGGCGACCAGCCTCCAATGTCCGCCGATCACGCGCCGCACCATGCCGGCGTGTGCAAACCGTGAGAGCCCGCTGCTCTTGCCGTCGCCGATACCCAGCGCGTGAACCACCGTCAGGTCACGCGGATGTCCCGTCCGAAGAAAGCGCTGTTCGAGCGCCGCGAGCACGGCGTCCGGCTCGAGCAGACCGCCGCCGGAACCGGCCAGCGCAATGGTCGCACCGTCGAAAATTTGCCCGGCCGCCTTGGCGGCATCCATCCACTTATCCAAACCATCCTCCACTCAGATCGGCCTCAAACCTCGTTGACAGCAGCGATTCGTTGGTCTTAAATAACGAACCAGTTGGTTACTTGTTGCCAATGTTGGCACAGGGAATCACGTAATTCAAGTAGCGATGCGCGAGGCTCGGGTTTACCTGAACGAGCCCGATCAGACGCAAAAACAGGTACCGATCATTACGATGGAGACAGCATGAAACTCTCAGACACGCATCAGCAGATTCGCGAAACCACGCGCCGTTTCGCGCAGGAAGTGATTCGTCCGATCACGGAAGAACTGGATCGCGACGAGCGCTTTCCCGCCGAGATCTACGCGCAGATGGGCGAACTGGGCCTGTTCGGCATTACCGTTCCGGAGGCGTTCGGCGGCGCGGGGCTCGATGTCACGGCGTATGCGCTGGTGATGGAGGAACTGTCGCGCGGCTACGCGTCCGTGGCGGATCAGTGCGGCCTGCTCGAACTGGTCGGCACGCTGCTTTCGGTGCACGGCACCGACGCGCAGCGCGCGAAATACATGGAGCCGTTGCTGCGCGCGAAGCTGCGTCCCGCGTATTGCATCACTGAAGCCGACGCCGGCACCGACGTGTCGGGCATCCGCACGACAGCGGTCCGCACGCCCGAAGGCTGGGAGCTCAGCGGCGCGAAACTGTGGATTCACAACGCGCCGGTCGCGGACGTCGCGTTCGTGCTCGCGCGCACCGACCCTGCCGCGGGCCGGCGCGGCATGAGTATTTTCATCGTGGACTGCGCGCTCGCCGGTGTGTCGAAAGGCGCGAAGGAACACAAGATGGGCCAGCGCGCGTCGCAAGTCGGCGAACTGCATTTCGATCGCGTGAAGCTGCCGCAAGACGCGTTGCTCGGCCAGGAAGGCCGCGGCTTTCACATCATGATGAGCGTGCTCGACAAGGGCCGCGTGGGCATTGCGGCACTGGCGGTCGGCATCGCGCAGGCGGGCCTTGAAGCGGCGCTCGACTACGCTCAGACGCGCAAGCAGTTCGGCAGCCACATCGCCGAATTCCAGGGCATTCAGTGGATGCTGGCCGACATGGCGACCGACATTCACGCCGCGCGGCTGCTCGTGCACGATGCGGCGGAACGGCTCGAAGCGGGCGAACGCGCGAGCATCGCGTGTTCGATGGCGAAGTGTTTCGCGGGCGACACCGCCGTCAAGCACAGCGCGAACGCCGTGCAGATTTTCGGCGGCAGCGGCTACATTCGCGGCTATGAAGTCGAGCGTCTGTATCGCGACGCGAAGATCACGCAGATCTACGAAGGCACCAACCAGATTCAACGCACCATCGTCGCGCGCGATCTGATCGCCGACGGAGCCACGTTATGAGTGCGCGTCCCATTGCTCTTGTCACAGGCAGCCGGCGTGGCATCGGCCGGGCGATCGCCGTCGAACTCGGGCGCGCGGGTTTCGATGTGGCGTTGACCGATGCGGTGGCATCGCAAGAGCTCGACGGCGCCGTGCGCGAGGTCGAACAAACCGGCGCGCGCGCGATCGCGGTCATCTCCGATCTCGCCGACATCGACTCGCATCGCGCCACATTAAACGAGATCGAAGCAGCGCTCGACGGCCAGATCGATTGCCTCGTGAACAACGCGGGCGTCTCGGTGATGTCGCGCGGCGATCTGCTCGACGTGACGCCGGAAAGTTTCGACCGCTGTATCGCCGTGAATACGCGGGGCACGTTCTTCCTCACGCAGGCCTTCGCGAAACACTGCCTCGCGCGCTCCGGCGGCGCCGTCGCGCCACATCCGTCTGTGATCACGATCACGTCGTCGAACGCGATCGCGGCGTCGCCATTGCGCGGCGAATACTGCGTGTCCAAAGCCGGACTTTCAATGGCGAACACGTTGTTTTCGCTGCGCCTCGCCGAACACGGCATCAGCGTGTACGAGGTGCAGCCCGGCCTGATCGAAACCGAAATGACGGCGCCGTCCCGCGCGCGCTACGACACGCAGATCGAGCAAGGGCTCACCGCGATCAAGCGCTGGGGCACGCCGCAGGAAGTGGCGACCACCGTGCGCACGCTTGCAACGGGCGGCCTTCCCTATAGCGTCGGCCAGGCGATCCGTATCGACGGCGGCTTGCTCGTCACCAAATATTGAGTTGCATATGAACCTGACAATCAAACTTCCGGCCGCGTCCGGCACGATGGAAACGTATCGCGTGGAAGGTGTGCCGCTCGAAGTACGGCCGCCCGAACGCGAATTCAACCGCATCGCGTATTCCGCCGCCCACGTGGTGGCCGATCCGCTGCGCGCGGGCGAACTGAACGCCGCGCCCGCCATCGACTGGGATCGCACGATCGCTTACCGGCGCTATCTGTTGCAGCAAGGGCTCGGCATCGCGGAAGCGATGGACACCGCGCAACGCGGCATGGGCTTGCCGTGGAGCACGGCGCTCGAACTGATCACGCGCAGCATCGAAGGCACGCGCGACATTGCGGGCGCGGCGATCGCGTCGGGTTGCGGCACGGACCATATCGCGCCCGCTTCGGTCATGAACTGCGATCAGGTGATCCGCGCGTATGCAGAGCAGTTGGAGGCCGTGCAGCGCGTCGGCGGCCGGGTGATCCTGATGGCGAGCCGCGCGCTCGCGCGGGTCGCGCGTACGCCGGACGATTATCGGCGCGTGTATCGCGAAGTGCTCGCCATGTGCGATCAACCGGTGATCCTGCACTGGCTCGGCGATATGTTCGACCCCGAACTCGCGGGCTACTGGGGCGCAAATGAATTTGCCGGCGCAGCGCAGGTGTGTCTCGACATCATCGGGACAAGTGCTTCAAAAGTCGACGGCATCAAGATCTCGCTGCTCGATGAGCAGAAGGAAATCGCATTCCGTCAGCGCCTGCCGCACGGCGTGAAAATGTACACCGGCGACGACTTCAACTATCCCGCGCTGATCGCCGGCGACGGCACACATTTTTCGCACGCGTTGCTCGGCATTTTCGACGCGATTGCGCCAGCGGCCTCGCAGGCTTTGTCCGCACTCGCCGCCAACGATCACGCCAGCTTCAACGCGTTGCTCGCGCCGACCGTGCCGCTCTCGCGCCACATCTTTCGAGCGCCGACGCAGTACTACAAGACGGGCGTGGTGTTCCTCGCGTACCTGAACGGCTTCCAGGATCACTTCTTCATGCCGGGCGGCCACCACGGCATGCGTCCGCCCGCCTATCTCGCCGACGTCTTCCGTCTCGCCGATCAGGCCCGCTTGCTGCGCGATCCCGCGGATGCCGTTGCGCGCATTCGCCGCGTCATGGCGCCCCTCGGCTGCGGAGACTGACGATGAGCCGCCCAACCGGTGCTGTGCGGCACATGGTGTTCTGCCGGTTTCGCGCCGACGTCACGCCGGCGCGGCGGCTCGCGTTCTTCGAGCAGATCCGGCGGCTCACCGAAGTGCCCGGCATTGCCTTCACGAACTTTCAGTGCGGACCCAATGTGTCGCCGGAAGGCTACGGCATGAACTTCGCCGACGGCTTCATGATGGACTTCGAGAGCGGCGCGGCCTGCTTTGCGTATCTCGCACACCCGACCCATCAGGCGATCGGCGCGCGTCTGCTCGAAGCACTCGATGGCGGCGCGCAAGGCCTGCTCGTGTTCGATATCGATCTGGAAACTTATGAGAAACCTTCAGGGAAGACTCGACCTGTGCTCCATCAATACCGCCACGCTGGGGCATCGGGAGCCGCTCAGTCGCACGATTGACCGCATCGCCCGAGCCGGTTTCGGCGGGATTGCACCGTGGCGTCGCGAAGTCGACGAAGCCGACGTCGTGCAGATCGCGAGACAGATCAAGGCGCTCGATCTCACGGTAACGGGCTATTGCCGCTCGACTTACTTGCCGGCGACGACATCGGCGGAATTTGCGGCGAACGTCGAAGCCAACCGCGCTGCGTTGCGTGACGCGGCCACCCTCGGCGCGCGTTGCTTCGTGATGGTGGTCGGTGGACTGCCCGAAGGCAGCCGGGATCTGACGGGCGCGCGAAACCAGGTTACAGAGGGCATTGCGATGCTGCTGGAAACCGCTCGTGATTGTGGTGTGCCGCTTGCCCTCGAACCGCTGCATCCGGTGTACGTGGCCGACCGTGCCGTGCTCAACACCATCGCGCAGGCATTGGAAATTTGCGAGCGCGTGGATAATGATCGCAGCGGAATGATCGGCGTCGCCGTGGATGTCTATCACTGCTGGTGGGACCCCGCGCTGACGGCGTCAATCGAGGCAGCGGGCCGCGCCGGGCGACTTCTTGCGTATCACGTGTGTGACTGGCTGCGCGAAACGCGCGACGTGTTGCTCGATCGAGGCATGATGGGCGACGGCGTGATCGCCCTGCCCGCCGTTCGGCAAACCATTGAACGAGCCGGCTACGATGGCCTGATCGAAGTCGAAATTTTTTCCGCGCACGACTGGTGGCGGCGTGATCCGGAAGAAGTTCTGGCAATCTGTGCCGAACGTCTGCAGAGCGTCTGCTGACAGCGCAACGCGGAACCGCATCAACAATAAAGGAAAGACAATGACAGACAGAGTCCGTTGGGGCGTATTAGGCGCCGCAAAGATTGCGAACAACTTCGTGGTGCCGGCACTGCAGCGATCGCGCAATGGCCGGGTGACCACCGTGGCCAGCCGCGATCTCGCCCGCGCGCAGGCTTTCGCGACGAAGCATGATATCGCCCATGTATCGTCCAGCTATGAGGAAGTGATCGCGAGCCCGGACGTGGATGCGATCTATATTCCGCTGCCGACGGCAAGCCACTTCGAATGGTGCAAGAAGGCAATGCTCGGCGGCAAGCACGTGTTGTGCGAGAAGCCGATTGCCATGAGTGCGGCCGAGGTGCAGGAACTGATCGCGTTGCGCGATCAAACGGGCCTTGTATGCGGCGAAGCGTTCATGGTGGCGCATCATCCGCAGTGGACCTTTGTGCGCGACAGCCTTGCACAAGGCTTGATCGGCGAACTCAAGCTGGTTGAAGGCTCATTTACCTACTTCAATGACGACCCCGACGCGCTCAAGAACAACCTCGCACTCGGCGGCGGCGGCGTGCGAGACATTGGCGTATATCCGGTCGTCACTACGCGTCTTGCCACCGGCCTGGAACCGGATCGCGTCCAGAGCGAAGTCGTATTGGACCCGCGTTTCGGCACCGACCGGTTCGCCCGCTGCGTCGCGGATTTTCCGGGGTTCACGCTGAGCTTCTATTGCGGCACACAAATGGCGCGCCGCCAGCACATGATCTTTCATGGCACCAAAGGATGGCTGAGCGTCGATGCGCCGTTCAATCCGGGAAGCTATGGCCCTGCGCAAGTCCGCCATCGTTCAAATGAGACAGGCAATGAACACTTGCAGGAATTCAGCGACGTAGACCAGTATCAGGCGATGGTCGAGGACTTCTCGGACACGGTCATTGGCTGCAAAACCGGACTCGCATTTTCTCTCGAGAGTTCGCTTGCCAATCAGCGCGTCATCGATCAGATACTTCGCTGACGATTAGAACGTCAGGCGGCCAGATCGTCGGATGAACCGCCAATCACGCCGCCACATAAAACGAAACCCTAGAACAACGTGCGAATACCGACGCGCACCGCCGTCGACGATTGGCCGGTACTCACATACTCGCCGTTTGCAAACACCGGCGCCGTGCCACCGCCGAGAAACACCGGCGCCGCGCCGCCTGACGCACGCAGATACGTTGCACTCGTGTAGACGTCGGTGCGTTTGGACAACGCATAGTCGAGCAGCACCGTCACGTTCTGCCACTTCTGCCCTTCGAGTTTGCTGTACCAGTAGCCGCCCATCAGCGTGGTGGCGGGTGTTAGCTGGAATACTTCGTTGGCCTCGTAAGTGGTCATGGAGCCGCTGTCGTCGCGAACGCGGAAATGCACATCGGTGAACAGGAGACGAGTAAGGCTACGGCCGAAGCGGTAACTGCCGCCAATGCCGAAGCTGCTGACGCTATACGAACGCGTCTTCATTGTCGCCGCTTTTTCCGCGTCTGATTCACGCTTACCGCACGCAGCGGCCGAAGGTGAATATCTCGTTGCTCGAACTGTCGTCGTCGTTGCAGATCGAGGCGATCGAACAGCGTGAGCTGGATGTCGGTTTGCTGCGGTTGCCAGACAACGCGCCGCGGACCGAACTCGTCTTCACGCCGTTGATGGAAGAGCCGTTGCTTGTTGCCATGCATGCCGGGCACCGCCTGGCGAAGGCCACGTCGATCAAGATCAAGGATTTGCGCGGCGATCCGTTTATTGCGTATCCGCGCGCCGCGGGTGTGGCCGTGTCGCAGCAGATACTTGCGCTGTGCGCGAAACGCGGCTTCGAACCGCAGGTGGTGCAAGAAGCGCAGCAGGCTTCGACGTTGATCGGCCTGACGGCGACAGGGCTTGGCATCGCGTTGGTGCCGGCTACGTTGCAAACCATCGCGGTGCCCGGCGTCGTGTTCAGAATGCTCGATGAGACCGACACCACGACTACGTTATATATCGCGCACCGTTACGGCGATGCGAATGCGCGAGCCATGCAATTTGCGGAGCTTGCGCTGGGGTTACGGTAAGACGTCAATCAAGAGAATCAGCGCTGCACAATTCAGCGCAACGCTTTCGCAGACTCAAGTCGGGCCACACCTCACCCCTTCCACGCTGCCCCCTCAGGAAAGTCATACTCATCAAGCGACGCCGCATGCATCTCGATGCTGTAACCCGGACGCTGCGGCGGCATATAACGGCCATGGCGGATCACAACCGGATCGACGAAATGCTCATGCAAATGATCTACGTATTCGAGCACCCGGTTTTCCAGTGACGCCGACACGCAGATATAGTCGAACAGCGAAATGTGCTGGACGTACTCGCACAATCCGACACCGCCCGCATGCGGGCACACCGGCACGCCGGATTTCGCCGCCATCAGCAGGACGACGATCACTTCGTTCAGCCCACCCAGGCGGCAGCTATCGACCTGACAGAAGTCGATGGCCCGCGCCTGCAGCAACTGCTTGAACATCACCCGGTTATGACAGTGCTCGCCCGTCGCGACGCCGATCGGCCGAATCCGCTCGCGGATGGCCGCGTGACCGAGAATGTCGTCGGGACTCGTGGGCTCCTCGATCCACCACGGATCGAATTGCGCCAGGCGCCGCATGTTCGCGACCGCTTCGTCGACATCCCACACCTGGTTGGCGTCCATCATCAGCTTCAGATCCTCGCCGATTTCTTCGCGCAGGATGCGAGCACGGCGCATATCCTCTTCGAGATTGCCGCCCACCTTCTGTTTGAAGTGCGTCCAACCCTGCGCGACGCCTTCACGCGCGAGCCGGCGGATCTTGTCGTCGTCGTAACCGAGCCACCCCGCCGATGTCGTGTAGGCGGGATAGCCTTGTGCAAGCATCTCCTTTTCACGCTCGCCGCGCGTCGTCGCGTGACGATGCAGCATGGCAATGGCCTCCTCCGGCGTGATGGCATCCGTCACGTAGCGGAAGTCGAGGCAACGCACGAGCTCTTCGGGGCTCATGTCGACGAGCAGCTTCCACACGGGCTTGCCTTCCGCTTTGGCCCACAGATCCCAGGCCGCGTTGACGACAGCCGCCGTCGCCAGATGAATCGCGCCCTTGTCCGGGCCGATCCAGCGCAACTGGCTGTCCGACGTCAGCGCGCGCCAGAAAGCGCCCATGTTCGCGGCAATATCCTCGAGCCGTTTGCCGACGATCAGCGGAGCAAGCGCCTGTACCGCGGTCACGCAAATCTCATTGCCGCGTCCGATCGTGAAGGTAAGGCCGTGGCCAGTGAGCGCGTCGGGCGAATCGGTTTCGAGCGTGACGTAGGCGGCGGAATAATCCGGCGCGGCGTTCATTGCATCGGAGCCGTCCAATGAGCGCGAGGTGGGAAACCGAATGTCACGGACGGACAGCTTGGTGATCGTGGGCATCTGAACACTCTCCTCTGCGGCAGCCATCGACTTCGGTCCAAAAGCCAACAGGGCCATGGCATCGAACGACGCCGCGACCCATCCCCTCTCAACGCGTTCAGGCGGCGACGATCAATCGTAGAGCACGGCTGCGATCTTCGGATCGGTCATATTGGTCTTGTCGTACCAGTAGAAGCCCGTGTCGACTTTCTTGGGCAGCTTCTCGCCCTTGAGCGCCTTCACCGCGGAGTCGACCACGCACTTGCCGATGCCGACCGGGTTCTGCGTAATGGCGCCGGCCATCAAACCGGAATTGATGTCGTCCTTCTGCTCCTTGCCGGAGTCGAAGCCGATCAGCACCAGCTTTTTGCCGGATTCCTTGACTCCGATCGCGGCACCTGCGGCCGAGCCCTCATTCGCCCCGAAAATGCCCTTGAGATTGGGGGTGGCCTGGATCATCGTCTTGGCAATTTCCGCCGACTTCAAATGGTCGCCGCCGCCATATTGGACTGAGACGATCTTGATGTTCGGGTGCTTCGATTTCATTTCATTCAGGAAGCCATCGCGGCGATCGATGCCGGTGCGGCTCGTCTGATCGTGCACGATCACGCCGACTTCGCCGGCATTGCCGATCGCCTCGGCCATCTTGTCGGCGGCGAGGGCGGCCGCTGCCAAGTTATCCGTCGCACACGTCGTCAGCGGAATATCGCTGTCCACGCCGGAGTCGAAGGCGATCACGGGTATCTTGCCGGCCTGCGCGCGCTTTAACAGCGGAATGGCCGCCTTGCTATCGAGTGCGGCGATGCCGAGCGCCTGCGGCTTCTTGGCGAGCGCGGCCGAGAGCATGTCGATCTGCTTGTCGACCATGGCCTCGGTTTCCGGCCCCTCGAAGGTGATCCTGACGTTGTGCTCCTTGGCCGACTGTTCCGCGCCGGCTTTGACGGCCTGCCAGAACTGATGCTGGAAGCCCTTCGAAATGAGCGGGATGTAGGTGTCCGCATATGTCACGCTCGTCCCGCCAATGAGAGCGCCAACGCCGACCACGACACCGATTAGTTTTCTTTTCAACATGGTGTTTCTCCTCCTAAGATGGGCTATCAACTTCAGCCGTTGGGGAGCTTATGGCGCTCCATTCCTTATCCTGCCCCGCGTCGCGTCAGCTTTTCTTGCGCCGCAAAATATCGCCGTAGACCGCGAGAATGATGATGAGACCGGTCACCACGATCTGCCATTCCTGCGCGACGGACATGATGCGCAGACCGTTGGTCAGCACGCTCATGATGAACGCTCCGATGATCGTGCCGAGAATCGTGCCCGCGCCGCCGCTAAGAGAAGTCCCGCCGATGACCACGGCCGCGATCGCTTCGAGTTCGTAACCTTGGCCTAGCGCCGGCTGAGCCGAATTCAGGCGCGAGGCGATGAGCAGACCGGCCACGCCGCAAATCGCTCCGCTCAGACCGTAAATAGCGATCTTCCACCGATCGACATTCACGCCGGAGAGGCGCACTGCCTCTTCGTTGCTGCCGAGCGCAAACGTGTAGCGCCCAAGCGCCGTGCGATTGAGCGTGATCGAACTCACCACCGCCAGGAAAAACAGAATCAGGACCGCGTTCGGAACCGGCAGGCTCGGCAACAGGTCACCGATCAGCGAATCCTGCGAGATCATGTAGAAGTTTTCGGTGTCGGTGAAATAGATCGGCTTGTCGGCCGAGACGACCAGCGAAAGCCCTTTCAGCAGCATCATCATGCCGAGCGTGGCAATGAACGGCGGTATTTTCATTTTCGCCGTGAGGGTGCCCGAAACGGTCCCGCAGATCGCGCCCGTGCCAATCGCGGCAAGGACGCCGGTCCACATCGGCAAATGCCAATAGGTCAGAAACACGCCGCAAATCACCGCGGTAAAAGTCATCAACGTGCCGACCGACAAATCGATGCCTCCGGTAATGATGACGAACGTGCAGGCGATCGCCAGCACGCCGTTGACCGCCGTCGCCTGCAGAATCCCGAGCATGTTGTCCATCTGCATGAAAGCGGGAGACGCGAAGCTGAAAAACACCAACAGCAGGATCAGGCTCCCGAAGGCGAGCAGCTTTTGCAAAGCGGTCGGCGTGAAGACGCGGGCTCTAAGGCTCGAGGACCTCTTTTTATTGCCCAGCGCCGAAGTGTCCGATTGCAGTGTCATAAGAGACCTCTCGAGGCTCACGCCGCGTTTAGGGGTTCGCGCTGCGTGGCCAGTTGCATGATGCGCTCCTGGGTCGCTCCCGTCGCCGGAAGTTCGCCGGTGATGCGGCCCTCGCACATCACGACGATGCGGTCGCTCATGCGCAGGATTTCCGGCAGTTCCGACGAGATCATTACGATTGCCTTGCCCTGATCCGCGAGCGAGCGCAGAAGCTTGTAGATTTCACTTTTAGCGCCGACGTCGATGCCGCGCGTCGGCTCGTCGAAGAAGAGCACGTCGCAGTCGCGCTCGAGCCATTTCGCAATGACGATTTTCTGCTGATTGCCGCCCGAGAGCAGCCGCACCTCCTGCGTCGCGGAAGGCGTGCGAATGGCGAGCAGATTGATGAAATGCGCGGCGGTCCGGCGTATCTGCGTACGGCGCAGGAAAAAATTCAGCGACAGGAATTTGCGCAAGTTGGACATCACGATGTTCGATTCGACGCTCATTCCGGTCGCGAGGCCGAAGCGCTTGCGGTCTTCAGACAGATAGCCGATACCGCGCGCCACCGCATCGCTCGGATTCCTGATCGTCGCTTTCACGCCTTTCACGACGATCTCGCCCGATTCGATCGGATCGGCGCCGAACACGGCGCGGGCGACTTCGGTACGACCGGCGCCCATCAAGCCCGCAAAACCCAGTATCTCGCCCTTGCGCAGCGCAAAGCTCACGTCTCTGACCAGCGGGCCGGCGTTCAGATTGGTGACTTCGAGTGCGACCTCGCCCTGGTTGGCGATGTGTTGGGAAGGCGCGGCGTCGGTCAAGGTGCGCCCGACCATCATGCCGATGATCGCCTGCACGCTGGTGTCTTTCGCCTCGACCGTTGCCACATATTCACCGTCGCGCAACACGGTGACGCGATCGGCAATCTGCTTCAACTCATCCATCTTGTGCGAGATATAGACGATCCCCACGCCCCGGCTCTTCAGCTCGCGGATGATGCGGAACAGCTCGGCGATTTCGGCGTCGTTGAGCGCCGAGGTCGGTTCGTCCATGATCAGGACGCGCGAGTCGTAGGACAAAGCCTTGGCGATCTCGACCATCTGCTGCTTTGCGACAGTCAGCGTGCTGACCACCGCGCGCGGGTCGAGACTCACATGCATGCGGGCGAGAATGTCGTGCGCCTGCGCGTTGAGCTTGTCTTCGTCGAGGAACAGTCCGAGTCGCCCGCGTGGCTCGCGGCCGATGAACATGTTCTGCGCGACGGTCAGATGGTTCATCAGCTGGAGTTCCTGATGAATGATGCCGACGCCCACGGCCTGCGCCTCGCGCGGGCTCTGGAAATCGACCGGCTGGCCTTCATAGATGATTTCGCCGGTATCCCGCGTGTACACGCCGGCGAGGATTTTCATCAACGTCGATTTGCCGGCGCCGTTCTCGCCCATTAGCGCGTGGACTTCGCCCGTCATGAGCTCGAACTGGACTTCGTGAAGCGCCCTCACGCCGGGAAAGCGCTTGCTGAGCCGTTTGACGGAAATGAGCGGGGTCATGATGCGGATCGAACGACAAATCCGCGAGCGCCGCTGGCCTCATTGCGAGGAGCGGATCGAAAAAACGTGGAACCCCGCTGCGCCGGGCGCCGCCGGGTATCGCAGTGCAAAGACGGACGGTGCAAAGCGCGGTTGAAATCGCAACGAGAAGCCAGACGCATTGCTGGGCCCTCAAATCGATGTGCCACGATTTTACGACGCTGGACCTCGCCGGCTCAAGGTTAGGCATTCCCTAATAGGACGAGACTCCTGAATGCGTCGCTTGCCTGCTTCCCACTATTTGATTTGTCGCCGATTTCAGGCCGATGCGTTGGCCTTCATATCAGAACAGTTGAGCGCCGAGCTCGCGCAGGCTGTTCCACTTCACGGTGCTGACAAAAGTGCGACCCGTGGTGTCGAGCGATTCAATCATCGCTCGCTGGCCGCGCGCTTCGGCGACAACGCGCACGATGCGCGCCTGGTAGCGCAGCAGCGCGCCAATCGGCGGGCACAGCGCTTCCCGGCGGATCCGCGATCGTTTCTTTTCCATACCCAATCTATCTAGATGTCCAGCGAGTTGC
The DNA here is from genome assembly GCF_004339745.1 of Paraburkholderia sp. BL9I2N2. Taxonomy (GTDB): domain Bacteria; phylum Pseudomonadota; class Gammaproteobacteria; order Burkholderiales; family Burkholderiaceae; genus Paraburkholderia. Next base: position 1,526,473 of record NZ_SMGP01000002.1, read on the forward strand.
AGGGCCGCCGACTATCCACGGCGTCTCTGCGCGTGATGCTACCAGGTTGGCCGGCAATGGTCCAGGCCGTCTAGCGGCGCTCGGCTTGGCCTCGCGTTGCACCGACCGTCGGCCGCGAAGCTTACGTTAGCCTGAAGCCGTGCTAATTCATCGCTAATTCAAGCCCGATACCCTCATCGTCATGGTAACGATGGGGATGACCCATGGCCGACGTGCTTGAATGGCTCATAGATATCTCGGTGGCGAGCGCGAGTGCCGCAGCCACCGGCTCGATCTTCCTGCTGCTGGTCGGCGTGGCCTGCGAGACGCGCCGGCACGTCGTCAAACATCGCGATGCCGGCAGGATGGAAAAGCGCAGCGCCTTGTGAAAATCGGTGCAATTGCAACGACCGCGGCAGTTCGAACGCCTGCGCGCCGACATCAATGAACGCGAACACAGGCATCGGGATCAGCGAGCCAGTCTTAACGACAATCCATTCTCATATATTTTTACAATGCAAAGATGACTTGACCGCATCGCCCCACCATACGATAATCTTACCGATGTAAAGATTTTACGCCCGAAGTGACCAGCACGGTGATTCGATCAACGGATACCGGCTGCACAGGCTGAACGGCATGTAGTCCGTGACGTATGGGTCGATATTTTCAGCACGAAGATTTTGACTTTCCCCTTTCAGTCGGCCAATATATCTTTTCACTGTAAAAATACTGCTCGCGACCAACAACCATGAAAGAAGCAACGTCACGCCGCAAAGCGTCCGCGTCTCCAAAAACTACTGCCCCAGCCGATCACTCGTCACGCGACAAGCCCTATCATCACGGCGCCCTGCCCCACGCGTTGCTGGAAGCGGCGGAGGTCGTACTACGGCGCGACGGCATTCGCGGTCTGACATTGCGCGCTATCGCGCGCGAGGCCGGCGTATCGCATACGGCGCCCCAGCATCATTTCGGCGACACGGCTGGGGTGCTGAGCGAACTTGCCGCCAGCGGACACCGGCGGCTCGCCGCTTCCATGGCGGAGCAGGCGGACGGTATCGAAGCGGGCCAGGCGCGGCGCAAAGCCATCGCCCGCGGCTACGTCAGCTTCGCGGTGGCCAATCCGGATTTGCTGCACCTCATGTCGCGCAACGAAATGCTCGACGCGGCGCGCCCTGCTCTTGCGCAGGCGCGGCAAGTGTCGGCGCGCGCCCTGGCCGGCGTATTCAGCGCGCCCGCCGAACGCACGGAGGAGGATAGATCCTCATTCGGCCGAACCACTGCGGCTCAGGCCATCGCCATGACTGCGGGCTGGGCCTACGTTCACGGGCTTGCTTTGCTTCTGATCGATGGACGCCTGAATGCGCTGGCCGCATCCGCCGACGGCATACGGAGCGCCGAGGATCTGGTGGAAGCCGCGATCGAGCACGTCCAGATCGTTCCCGCCGAGCCCGCGGGCAAAGGCCGAAAATGAACTCGAAGGCTCACGACGCGATGAAGCAACGCTCATGCTGAAGCCAATAACGGGAACGCGTGCTTCCTCTCGCGGCCTCGCCACTCGTTCCTTCTGACGTTCACATCCATGCTCAAATCGCTCCGCAACCAACTCGTTATCGCAATCGGCGCCGTGGTGAGCCTGTTCGCCATTCTGCAGGGCGTGAGCTCCTACCAGTTCTGCGTGGCAGGCATGAGCGCGGTGCTTGATCTGCGCATGGAACAGGTCGCATCGCGTTTGCGAGTCGGCTTCGGCGACGGCATCCCGACGGTTCCGGCTCGCGGGTCGCAAGACGCCCGCGATATTTTCATCGTCATCTGGAAAGAAGGCGAAACACAGCCCGTACGATCCACCGAGCCGTCGCTGCTCCTGCCGCGCGATGCGGCCACTGGTTTCACTTCGCCGGTGGTCAATGGCGAACGGTGGCGGATCTATACGGCTCGCGACGGCGCTCAGACTGTCCAGGTCGCGCAGCGCCTGTCAGTACGCCATGAGATCGAGGAGACCGCCGCGACCAAGACCCTATGGCCGATCGTCGTGTTGATTCCGCTCGTCTGGGCCGCGGTGATCTTTGTCGTGAGTCGTTCGTTGCGGGAGCTGAATCGGCTCGGCAACGAGGTCCGCGTTATCGACGTGAACCATCTGCAAGCGTTGCCGCTCACGGGTGTGCCCACCGAACTGCTGCCATTCATCCGCTCCATCAATCTGATGATCGAGCGGCTTGCCCGCTCCGTCGAGAGTGAGCGCAAATTCATTTCCGATGCGGCGCACGAGTTGCGAACACCGCTCACGGCTCTGCAATTGCAGGCTGATAATCTGCAACGCGACATCATGCCCAGCAATCAGGAACGGTTTCGCGCGCTTCAAGGCGGGATCACGCGCAGCAGCAATCTGATTTCGCAGTTGTTGCGGCTCGCGCGCGCGGACGCGCCGCCCGTCGGCCAATCTCTGACACGGGCGATGGTCAGCGTCGATGTCGCGGCCGCCGTCGTCAACGCCATTGCCGACGTGTTGCCGATCGCCATGCAGCGTGGCATCGATATCGGCGCGGACGAAATGGTCAGCGCCAACGTGCGCGCAATCGAACTCGACGTCGGCACCGTGATCAAGAACCTCGTCAGCAATGCGGTTCGCTATACGCCCGACGGCGGCACGATCGATTTGTCGACCCGCGTGCAGAACGGAATGGTGGATGTCGAAGTGACGGACACCGGTCCCGGCATCGACGAAACCCTGCTGCCCCGCGTGTTCGATCGTTTCTTTCGCGCCAATACGGACATTGAAGGCAGTGGGCTCGGGCTCTCGATTGTGAAGGCGATTGTCACGCGGTATGGCGGGACAGTGACGCTCCGCAATCGCAGCGACGGACAGTCCGGCATCGTTGCGACGGTCAGTTTTCCAATTGAACCGGCCGATGCTGCTTGATGGGCGGCGTACCCAGTTGCCGGAAACAACGTCGCGCGATCTTGCGGCTCTACCTGCTCGGCGCATAGCATCACCCGGCGTTCATCGCCATCGCTCACCGCTCATTTGCAACTCATTCTTCGCGCCTACGATGATCTTCATCGACGGGCAGCGCTTCATTTCAAGGCCATTCATTCATCACGCTCGTCGTACTAACGAACGGAGCAGGTCATGTTTGAAAAATTTGCCAAGAGCTTATGTTCACTCTTCTTCGACTCACGAGACCGTCAACGCGGCGCGTTTCTGGCCGAAGCGGTCGATTTCGCCGACCTCGAAAACCGCATGCGAATGCTCGAGATGAACCATCAACCGTTCGCGTTTTATTCGCGCGACGCGTCCCGAGTACGGGCCGATTGACCCGCCTCGACCGCGGCACGGAAATGAAATAGCTGAGCGTGAAACGCGGGTGGACTGCGATGTCGGTCCGTGCCCGCGCACATTGCCGGAAACCGGGAAGCCCAGTACGGTCGGCATTCGATATCGCCATAGGCCCGGTTAAACACCGAGTCCAGTTGACGGCTCGCAAGCGTTGAACCGGCGATTACCGCCCGACATGTGTCGAGCGTAATCGCCGGTTGCGTTTTACTGTCTGCGTCATTGTTTAGTGACGGAGGTAAATCGAGTTCAAGCCCACGTTCGAGTTCGGACGCAGCAGTTCGGCTGGCATTGCGCCGACGTGCGCGCCGTGGTTACCGATAGCCGGAGTGGTATGCGTCGACATCGGCGGTGAATCGACACCGACGACTTCGTAGGCCACCATCTCGACCTGCATTTCATCGACCTGGGTGACAGGTTGTGCGAACGCCGCAGTCGGCAAAGCGATCATGGCGGCGAGCAGTGTGGTGCAGAAAAACTTGTTCATGGTAGTGCTCCTTCGAAGTTGCAGCTTCATTCCGGGTATGGGATACGGCATGGGCTATTGCAACGTCGCTTGCCAGGTCGATCCCGGCGCCGTCCGCAAATTAACGGCGGCAGATCGATGCGGCGAAGTCACCGCGGCATCGATCTTTTCCACGACGATTGCCAACCACGAGAACATATTGCGCGCCCGGAATTAGCGCTGAATGAGGGAGCCCGGCTTACCCGCCCTGTCCTTCGGCCAGCCCCGCCCGCACCGCTTCGTGCTGCGCCGGACGTTCGAGATCGCGGGCTCGCATGCGCCCGCGCCGCTCCATCCATTGCGCGCATTCCCCGACGATGCCGCGTCTGAACAGCAAGACGCAGGCTACGAACATCACGCCGGTCAGCAAACTGACCGACTCGCCCAACCCCTGAAACCACGCGATCTGCGTCACGTCGGCCAGCCAACCGCCGAACGCAGCCAACCTGGATTCCAGCACGACGACGATTACTTCGGACGCTGAGTTCGCCCTTCCATTCCAACAACCCGCCGCGGTCGACTGAGTCGCCTTATCTATTCATCGACGGATTGAACATGGACGTTGGAGTTCGTACGTGAAACGCGTATGCGCACGAACCATGGGCGGTTCGCGTGGGCGCCGGCTGAAGATTGAAGATGTGTGCCGGCCAGGCGATGGCCGACCGCACAGTGCTCCTGGTCGGCCCTAATTGACGTTACAGCCACTTGGGCACGTCGACACGTGCATAGTTGTGAAGTTTTTCTATCAAGGCGCTTGCGTCTGCATCCACGGAAATCGAATGCCGATGCGCCGCCGGCAGGAATTTCGTGTCGACCATATGGTCGATAAATCCCAGAAATGCTGCGAAGAACCCGGCAGTGTTCAATAGACCCACAGGTTTGTCGATCTCCGAGAGTTGATTCATCGTCCACACCTCCATCAGTTCTTCAATGGTGCCGATGCCTCCTGGCAGGGCGACGAATGCATCAGCAAGCTCGACCATTCGTTCTTTCCGGCTACGCAAGGTCTGCACGATTTCATGGTGAGTCAGACCCGAATGCGAGTGCCCGCGCTGATGCAGGCTTTGGGTAATCACACCATGTACGTTGCCGCCTGCAGCCAGAGCAGCATCGGCGGCAACGCCCATCAGACCTTTTGTCGTTCCGCCATAGACGACGGTTATTCCCGCTTTTCCCGAAGCCCGACCGAGTGCTCGCGCACCGTCAGCGAATTCTTCGCTAGCGCCGTAGTTTGATCCACAAAACACGGCGACGCTTTTGATTGAACGTGTCGGCATATCGCGTGTGAACTCCCTTATAGTGACGGCAAAAGATTGCATTCAGATCCGAGGCAAAGCGAAACAAAGTGCGCTTGCAGCGCTTGATCGATCTTGCGCGTCGCCTCGGCGACGACCTTCGGTCCCGCGCCTGTTCCTTCGACGGAGAAAAAAGTCAGATCATGCAGCCCGGTGGTGCACAGAATGAGCTTTAGATAGGGAGTCAGAAAATCCAGTTGTCGCGCATGCTCCCCAGAAAACTTTCTGCCCGAGGACACAGCAACAAAACCCGGACGGTCGCGTAGTGTGCCTTGTTTTCCATCCTTGGTCATGTTGAAAGTTCGACGGGCTCGGACCAGGTGATCTATCCACGCTGTCAACGCAGAAGGAACGCTCAGGTTGTGCATGGGCGTTCCAATGACCACAATGTCTGAACTCCCCAGCTCCGTCGCTTCGAACTCTGGACGCCCCTATGCCTCCCACCAGGCGGTGCAACTCTGAAGCACGATACAGGCGACCATTCTACAAACCGCATGGCCGATCAAAAAGGTCCATGAATCGACATATCAACTGAGCCATAATTCCGCAGGCTCGCTCACCGTCGTTTTAGATTGCTTCGAGCGGTCACTCCGGTTCATCATGGCGTAATCCCCCTTTCCCCTGCTTCCGTAAAGCTAACCAGTCCATATGCCCGTCGCCAAGAGCAGCAGCATCTCGCCGTTGGATCCGACAGCGGCCGCCCCGTTTTATAGACAGATCTACGATCGGTTTCGCGCCGCGATCGCCAGCGGGGTGTTGAAACCGGGCGATCGAATACCTTCGGCGCGTGCGCTGACCAAGGAACTGGGTTTGGCAAGAGGCACTATTGAGGCTGCTTATTCTCTACTAGCGGCAGAGGGATATATCCAGCCGCGTGGTCAGGCTGGAACCATCGTGACGCCCGACCTCAAACCGCGAACGCCCGTTGCCAGTGCGAAGCCACGGGCCGACAGCAGCATGGCCGCGCCCAGTTTTCGTCCGGATTCGATCTGGCCGTTCCAGATGGGCTTGCCCGCTCTGGATGCGTTTCCTCGAAAAATCTGGGCACGCCTGGGTGCGCGATGCGTACGTGCCATGCAGCCATCGGACATGGTTCACCCGTCTGTATACGGCCTGCCGGAACTGCGTACCGAGATCGCGGCCTATCTTCAGGTTTCGCGTGGCATCAACTGCTCTCCTTCGCAGATATTCGTGACGTCGGGATATCGTCATACGATCGAGTTGATTGCTCATGCGCTGCTGAAGGCAGGAGACCGCGTTTGGCTTGAAAATCCTGGCTATCCGCCTACTCGCGAACTATTGGGGAATATGAATATCACAGCGGTCCCGGTGCCTGTAGACCGGGACGGCATGGTCGTCGCCGACGGACTCAAGCTGGCGCCACGGGCGCGCGCGGCGGTGGTCACGCCTGCACATCAGAGTCCGCTATCCGTGTCTTTATCGTTGCCCCGCCGTCAGGCATTGTTGGACTGGGCCACTCGGAATAACGCATGGATCGTCGAGGATGACTACGACGGCGAGTACCGGTATGTCAGCCGTCCTCTACCCGCTTTAAAAAGCCTGGACCGCGATGGACGAGTTCTCTATGCAGGCACGTTCAGCAAGGTACTTCTTCCGAGTATCCGGCTTGCCTATCTTGTCGTGCCGGAAACGCAGGTCGAGCGGTTCGAGCAAATCATTCAGGCTTTTGCGGGCGGTAGTCCGGAACTAACGCAGGCCATCGTCACTGCCTTTATCAAGGAAGGGCACTTCGCACGCCACATCCAGCGGATGCGGAAACTCTATGCCGAGCGTCGGGAGGCAACGGTTGCGGGCCTCGAAAGCGTGCTGGGGAAACACATGCGGATCGATTCGCAACCAGGGGGAATGCACTTGATCTTGCGATTGCAAGGTCGACGCTCGGATCGCCGGTTCGTTGCACGCATGCGGGAAGACGGCCTGTACGCGGAAGCGTTGACGGACTGGACCATGGGCACTGATGGAGCTTCGGCCTTACTTCTCAGCTTCACGAATATCGACACGCAGCGCACCGCCGAAAATCTCGGTAGACGTATTTTGACGCTGATTTAACGGTGGCGGCAACCGTCAAGACAGGCGCAATCATGGCCTAGTTGATAAGACGGTTTATGGTTCTTCTACCATAGGCCAAGATGGATCACGATAGAGTCTCTCAATCATCAAACAGAGGGATTCGTCATGAGCCATCGTATCGACTACGCTAAAGCCTCGCCGGAAGGTTATAAGGCCTTCGGAGGCGTGTACGTCACGCTTCAGAAGTCCGGCCTTTCACAAGAACTCGTCGATCTCGTGTATCTACGTGTTTCGCAAATCAATGGCTGCGCATTTTGCATCGATATGCACACCCGCGATCTGCTCAAGCTCGGCGTGACGGTCGACAAGCTCGTACTCGTGCCCGTGTGGCGCGATTCGGGTGAAGTCTTCAGTACCCGCGAACGGGTCGCGCTCGCCTGGGCGGAAACGGTAACGCGTGTGGCCGAAACCCACGTTCCCGACGCCGAGTATGAAGCCGCAGCCGCAGAATTCAGCGACAAGGAACTCGCGGATCTGACCTACGCGATCGGATTGATGAACGCCTTCAATCGTTTCGGGATCACGTTCCGTACGCCCCCGGCTGCTGCTTCCAAAGCTTGAGTTCCCCATTAGCGGACGCCTCACGCATGGCAGTGTCTATTCGGTGGCGTTCGCTTCTTCAAGGAGTGGCCGGGGTTGAAGCTTTCCGGCCCACATTTACATCAGTGGATCGAGCCGGATGTGGCTCCCGCTTCGGCGGCAGCCACACCTGGCGATTCAACGAACGGATCTGTCACCCATGTCATGGGCATTACTTAGTATCGCCGGTATTCTTGAGATCGCATTCGCCTTTGGCATGAAGTGGTCTGAAGGTTTCACGCGATTGACACCCGCACTGTTCACGGTCGCCACCGGCCTGTCGAGTGTCTTTCTTCTTTCAATCTCGCTCCGTACGCTGCCAGTGGGGACAGGCTACGCGGTCTGGACCGGCATCGGAGCGGCGGGTACCGCGATACTGGGCATGGTCGTGCTGGGCGACTCCGCTGCGCCGATGAGGGTGCTCTGCATTGTTCTTATTCTCGCAGGCGTTGTCGGACTCAAGTTGGTCTCGGGAAATTGAACGAGCATCCACCGGCCCCTCACACTCAATGAATATTTTTAAGTTGTGACCACAGCCGGTTTTCAAGCCGTAGAATTTCAATCGGCTTCGGCTTCATCAACGTCATCTTCTTGAACACGTCGTCCGGCGGATAGACCGACAGGTCCTGCGCAATGGCAGGCGTGACGAACTTGCGCGCGGGCACATTGGCCGTCGGGTAATAGACTTCATTGGTGATTGCCGCGTTCACCTTCGGGTCTTCGATGTAGTTGATCCACTTGAGCGCCGCCTCAGGGTGCGGTGCGTCCTTGGGAATCGCCATCATGTCGAACGCGCGCCATACCGATGGACCTGCAGCCGTCACATTGAACACAGCTTTGCCGCAGCACCGGAAGTCGAGAGACTAGCCAAGCGCCGAGAAACCCCTCGGTGGAACTCGTTCAGTCGAGCCCAACCGAGGACATGCCGCCTCAATATCGTTACTTCTCCACGGCAGCCACCCAACACTCACCGTCCCACGTCACGGCAACGTAATCGGCACCGGCCTTGTCAGCAAATCAACATAAAGACTAAAAAACCGATTGTTATCAAACAGAGTAACGTACGTGATCTTCTGCGGCGAAGCACCCGCCGCTGGCTGATCCGGATACACCTTCACATGCCCCTGATCTTCACCGCTCGCAGTGTCGATATCCAGATACGCACTTTTCGTCTGCGTAGCGTAAGTAGGATCAAGGAAATACGCAATCGTCAAAGTATCAAACAAATCCGTATTACTCGCGAACGCCCCCGCATTGGCAATCCCATACGCCCTCGTTACCGCGGTCTGCTTGCTCGGGTTATTGACGATCTGGTCATACACGCTTTGAGTCAGCGGCACCGTATTCGTCACGTCGAGCGGAATCACGGCCTGCGGAATCGACGTCTGCAACACGGTGCGCACAGCAAGCGGATCAAACCACCAGTTGAGTTCGCCCACGGCGTTCGCATTGCCCGGCACGGCCATCGCGCCGCCCATATAGACGATCCGCTTGATCAGCGGCACGATCTCCGGCGCCTTCATGATCGCCGTGGCAAGGTTGGTGGGCGGCCCGACCTCGAGAATGGTGACCTGGTTCGGATAACGTTTGATGGTCTGGATCATGAAATCCGCAGCGCTCTGCGACTGCGGTTTCGTCGACACGGCGAACCCATCCGGCGGCGCAACGAGCTGAGCCTGCGACGTCGGTTCGGGCCGGCTCCACGCGCCAAAATAGCCTTGCGGATTGGCGGCCTGCTGCGCGCGAATACTCGCCACATCGTATTGCAATGGATAGTCGGCGCCGCCGTACACACCCACGACGTTCTGCACACCCATGCGCTCCACTGCCTTGAGCGCATCCGATTCTTCCTGAAGCAGCCAGTCGTTGCCGGTAACCACGGTGAGGCCGAGCAGATTGACCTTGCCCTGCCCCATCAACTGCGTGGTCATGGCAAAAAGCTGGCCGTCGTCGCCCATCGTGTTGAAGTCTGAATCGATGATGACCTTCGGCGCATTGGCGAGGGGATCAGTGGTCGATATGCCGCCACCGCACGCAGCCAGTCCCAACGACATCATCAGTATGCCTATGCATTGTGATTTCATGTTTCGTCCATTCGAGAGCGTGATTAACAAGGGAACACCATCGTGAGATGGTGCCGATAAATCAACGTCGAGCCACTGAAAGTGGCAATACGGACCGCCTCATGTCACAACCGGCATCCGTGTCAGGCTGTGCTTTCGACTTCCGCGCGAGTCGGTATCGACGGCTGCGCGCCCGCACGCGTCACGGAAATCGCCGCCGCGCGTTGCGCGAGGCTGATCGCGCCTTCCAGCGGCTGCCGTGAGGCGAGTTGCGCGGCAAAGACGCCGATAAAAGTGTCGCCGGCCGCAGTCGTGTCGACCGCTTGCACTTGCGGTGCGGGGAAATGCATGCCCTCGCCGCCTTCCACCAATAGATAAGCGCCCTGCGCACCGAGCGTGACGATCACATTGCGCGCGCCGCCCTGTTGCAACTCCGTGGCTGCGCGCCGCGCGCCGCTTTGCGATTCGACCGGCAAGCCGGCCAGGATGGCGGCCTCAACCTCGTTCGGCACGAGGTAGTCGACCAGCGGCAGCCATTCCGCCGGCAACGGCCCCGTGGCCGGCGCCGGGTTCAACACAGTGATCTTGCCCAACCGACGAGCGAGCGCGAGCGTCGCGTGAACGGAATCCCACGGCGTCTCCAGTTGGCACACCACGACGTCGCAAGCCTTGATCGCCGCTTCATGGCGAGCCACGCTCTCCGGCGTGAGCTCGCCGTTGCTGCCGGCGACCACGACGATCGTGTTCTGCCCGTCGTCGGAACACCGTCACCATGGCAACGCCGGTCGGCTGGCTCGGATGCACTTCAACTCCGCTGCAGTCGATCCCTTCCGCTTCCAGATCCTTGACCCGCTGAGCGCCGTTCGCGTCTTTCCCGACACATCCGACCATGGCCACCCGCGCGCCGATGCGCGCGGCCGCGACAGCCTGGTTCCCGCCCTTGCCGCCGGCAACCTGCGAGAACTCATGTCCGCCAATCGTCTCGCCGGGGCGCGGCAAATGCGGCGCGCGAGCAACAAGATCTGTATTGATGCTGCCCACAACCAGCACCCGGCCCTGCTTCGTTTCTTTTGACACCTTCTTTCGCTCCTGTGTCGGCCGGAGTTAGCGCTTTAGCGCTTACTCGGGTCCCATGCAAAGCTCTAACCATTCACCGAATGGTCCAATTATGCGGCGCGACGCCGGCTTCGATAAGTATCCAGCACGACAGCCACGACAATCACGGCTCCCGTAATGATGCGCTTGGTCGGCTCGGTCGCGCCGATCTGCGCGAGCCCAGCGGCCAGCACCGAAATGATCAACACGCCGAAGAAGGTGCTCGTCACCGAACCGCGCCCGCCCATCAAACTCGTTCCGCCGATCACCACCGCCGCGATCACCTGCAATTCGATGCCCTGCCCGGCATTCGGGTCCGCGGCCTCGAGCCGCGAGATCTGAAACAGGGAAGCCAGGCCGGCCAGCAGGCCCATCATCGCGAACACGGCGATTTTGTAGGGCCGCGGATTGACGCCCGCGAGCCGCACCGCTTCCTCATTCGTGCCGATGCCGATCAGATAGCGGCCGAAAACCGTGCGCGTCAACACGAACTGCGCGGCGACCATCACCACAATGGCGATGATGAACGCCGGCGAGATGCCGAACGCGACCGGATTGGAGAGGAAATCGAAGGCGTCGCCGATATAAGCGGTGCGCGAGTTGGTCAGCTGATACGCGAGGCCACGCGCCGCTTCCAGCACGCCAAGCGACACGATGAACGACGGAATGCGCCACGCCACGGTAATCGCGCCGGTCACGCAGCCGGTCAGGGTCGCGCCCGCCATGCCGAGCAAGGCCGCGGGCAGCGCCGGCCAATGCCACTGCAAGGCCGCGACGCTCGTGAGCGCGGCGCCGAGCGCCAGCACCGAGCCGACCGACAGATCGATGCCGGCGATGATCAGCACAAAGGTCATGCCGATCGACATCACGACGAGGTCGGGGATCTGATTCGCGATCGTGCTGAACGTGTCGTAGGTCAGGAAGTGCGAGCTCAGCAGCGAGAACAGCACGATCATCCCGAGGAGTGCGCCGAGCAATCCAAGATAGTTCGAGAATCCGAGCCGCGTGCCGAGCGGCTCCGCGTTTTTGGGTGGTTCGTTCTTCAGCGTAGGCAAGCTGGTTTCTACGGTCATGCTCAATACTCCACTAATTTTCTTTCGTCGGGCGCCTTCGCGTCGGGTTCGATTGGCTCGTGCAGCATGTCATCGCGTTTCGCGTAGCCCGCGAATGCCGCTGCCAGCAGCGCGTCCTGAGTCCAATCGCCGCGCTCGAACAGGCCCGTCATGCGGCCCGCCGACATCACCGCGATCCGGTCGCAAATCGCCATCAATTCGCGCAGATCGCTCGATACCACCACCAGCGCCCGGCCTTCGCGAGCCAGCGCGCCCATCAATGCATAGATGTCGAACTTCGCGCCGACGTCGATCCCGCGCGTCGGTTCGTCGAACAGCAGCACCGTGCAATCGCGCGCGAGCCACCGGCCGATCACTACCTTCTGCTGGTTGCCGCCCGACAATTCCGACACCGGCTGCGACGGCCCGGCGCTGCGGATGCGCATGGCATCGATCTGCCGATGCGCCAGCGCCGCCTCGCGACGGCCATCCACCACGCCCTTGCTCGATACCGAACGCAAGTGGCCCAGCGAGATGTTGGCGGCAATCGGCTGGGTCAGCAGCAGTCCCTCGCCCTTGCGATCTTCGGTGATCAGCGCGATGCCGTGCTCGACTGCGTCCGCCGGCGACGTGATCGTCACGGGCACGGGTGCGCCGCCTTCACGCCCAACCGACACCGTGCCGACGTCCGCGCGGTCCGCGCCGTAAATCAGCCGCATCAGCTCCGTGCGCCCGGCGCCGATCAGCCCGCTGATGCCGAAAATCTCGCCGGCCTTGACCTCGAAGGACACGTCGCGCACCACCGGCTCGCGGGTCATGCCGCTGACCTTGAAGGCCACCTCGCCGATGCGCCGCTCGCCTAGATCGATCCTGTCGCCGATATCGCGGCCCACCATCAGAGTCACGAGACGGTCGGTGCTGAGATTGGCCATCTCGTCGACATGCACGAGCCGGCCGTCGCGCAACACGGCCGCGCGCCTCGCGATACGCTTCAATTCTTCCAGCCGGTGCGAGATGTACACCAGCGCCACGCCGCGCGCTTTCAACCGCTCGACTTGCTCGAACAGCAGGTCGACTTCGCGCGCGGTCAGCATCGCAGTGGGTTCGTCAAGAATCAGCACGCGGCAGTCGCCGATCAGATTGCGCGCGATCTCTACCATCTGTTGATGCCCGATACCCAGTGTGCCGACCAGCGTGTCGGGATCGATCGCGTCGAGGCCGACTTGCGCCATGGCGTGCCGCGCGTCCTCGCGCAGCTTGGCGCGGTCGATCCAGCCGAACATGCCGCGCTGCGGCAAACGGTTCAGAAACAGGTTCTCCGCCACGGAGAGAGTGGGCAGCAGATTCAGCTCCTGCATGACCATGCGCACGCCGAGCGCCTCGGCGTCCTTGCGGCTGGCCGGCGCGTAGGCCGCGCCGCCGAGGGTCATCGAGCCGGTAGTCGGCGTGACCAAGCCGCCGATGATCTTGGACAAGGTGCTCTTGCCCGCGCCGTTTTCGCCGGTCAACGCCAGCACTTCGCCCGCGCGCAATTCCAGCGAGACATCGGCGAGCACGGGCTCGGCATAGGTCTTGCCGATACCGTGCACGCGCAGCACGGGCGCGGCTTCAGCAAGAGATGAAATGGGAGTGGACATCAGAATGATCAGGCTGGACAGAAAACAGTCGGCGTGGCCCCTGGACCGAGCGGGCCACGCGTTGCACCCAACTTACTTGGTGACCAGATCGACCGGCGTTTCGACGACGCCGGACAATTCAGACTGTTTCTTGTGTTCGGAGATTGCCTTCAGAGCCGTGTCGATGCCGAACACCGCCTGCTTGGCGGCGTATTGATTGGCGGTGGCGAGCACGCGGCCGTCCTTGAGCATCGGCTTGATCGCGTTGATGTCGTCATAGCCGACCACCTGCACCTTGCCGGCCTTACCGGCCGCGCGCACGGCCGACACGGCGCCGATCGCCATGTTGTCGTTGCCGCACAGCAACGCCTTCACGTCCGGGTTCGCGTTGAGGATCTGGCTCGCCACGGCGTTGCCCTTGTCGATTTCCCACTCGCCCGATTGCAGTGCGACGACCTTCATGCCGCCCGACGCCATGGCCTGCTTGAAGCCCGCGGTGCGTTGCTGCGCGTTGGTCGTGGTCGTGACACCTTCGATAATGCCGACGTTGTCGCCCGACTTCAGGTGCTTGGCGAGGTAGTCGCCGACCTTCTGCGCGCCCTTGGCGTTATCCGGCCCGACGAACGGGATGTTCAGGTCTTTCGACTTGAGGACGTCGTTGTCCAGCTTGTTGTCGATATTGACCACGATGATGCCGGCATCGACCGCCTTCTTCAGGACCGGCACCAGCGCCTTGGAGTCAGCCGGCGCGATCACCAGCGCGTCGACCTTCGAGACGATCATCTGCTCGACGATACGGATCTGGTTCGCGGTGTCCGTCTCGTCCTTGATGCCGTTGGTGACCAGATCGAATTTCGCCGGATTCTGCTTCTGATAATCCTTGGCGCCCGTTTCCATGGTCAGGAAGAACTCGTTCGCCAGCGACTTCATGACAAGCGCGACTTTCGGTTTATGGGCGGCCTGAGCAAACGCCGCCGGCATCGGCAAAATCGACACGGCGAGGAAGGCTGCGCTGGCTGCAATGGCGCGACGGCGCGCCGGTAGGAAATGGCGAATCATTGATGTCTCCGTATCGCTCGTTCGGTCTACTGAGAGCCGTTGAGTCGTGTGATGGGTAGGAACGCCGCACTTGCCACCACTTGCTCAATCCCTCAGGTCTGGTCGCGTGATGCCGGGCAAGTATGGCCAGCTCCAATCCTATCCTCGCGAACTGCGTTATGCTATGCCAAATTTCAAAACCTATCGTTTCAAAAATGGAACACGTGGACTGGGACGACCTTCGGATTCTGGTGGCGATCGCCCGCGAGGGAACCATGCGATCGGCCGCCGCGGCGTGCGATCTGAGCGCGCCGACCCTGTCGCGCCGCCTTACCGAGCTTGAAAGACGGCTGGGCGAACCGCTCATCGACCGGGTGCCGTCGGGTTGTACCGTGACGGCGTTCGGCGCCAAGGTGCTGGCCTGGGCGGAGCAGATAGAAGACCTGGCGCACCAGATCGAACGCGCCGCGGACGTCAACGGCGGCGCACCCGCGCATGGCACGGTGCGGATCAACGCCGTCGAATGGCCGTCCTACATTCTGCTGAAGCTGCTCGGCTCGTTTCAGGACAGGCTGCCGGGGCTCGCGATCGAAGTGCTGACATCGCGGCGCCCCTATAGCCTTGCGCGGCGCGAGGCGGACATCGCATTGTGGTCCGAGTGCCCGGAAGAGGGTGACCTGTACGTTCGGCGGATCGGCAGGATCCGCTTCGGGCTGTTCGGCTCGCGCGATTACTATCTGCGCCACAAGGCGGCGATCGTGAAGAAGGAGTGGGACAAGCTCTCGTTCGTCGGTTATGACGACCGTCAACCGGACCATCCGGCGACGCAATGGCTGAAGGCGCTACCCGGCGCCCCGGCGCCGTCGCTTCGCAGCAGCTACGGCATGGGCGTGTTCGACGGCGTGCTGGGCGGCTCGGGGCTCGGCATACTCGCCCAGCTGGCCGGTGACACGACGAGCGATCTGGTCTGCGTGGAGAAGCACATCAAGGCGCTCGATCAGGATGTGTGGATGGTGCTGCATCCGGCTCTGCGCGACAGCGAACGGATCCGGACCGTGGCGAACCTGATTGCCGAGATTTTCCGCTAACGTCGCCTGACGAACGAACGCTAGCGTATGTGCCGGTTGCGGCTAACCTGCGCGAAGCTGAGCGCGATCGCGCCTCGCGAAGAAACGCTGCGTGGCTCGAAATCCGCCGCTTGATGGCCGGATCGGGTCAGCAAGCCGTAGAGTTCCGGGCGGCGGGTGGTCAGCCATTGCTGCCCTGCACTTGCGTCGATCAGGCCTCTGTCCAGATCGGCGGAAATGAGTTCGTCTCGCGCGCTGCTCTCGGCGAGCACGCGGCCGGATGGATCGATGATCATCCCTGCCCCGCTCGACTGTTCCGGGTCGTCGACCTCCACGCCTTCGCTGAAGACGACGAACATGCCGTTGTCTCCGGCTCGCGCCGGCAGCAAGCGGCGCAACGATTGCCCCATCGAAGCCGACCGCGTTCGGCGATCGTCGGTGCCGTTCACACCCCCGTCACCGCGATGCGGCGCAATAAGCAACGTCGCGCCCATGAGCGCCGTCATGCGCATGTTCTCAACCAGATAATTGTCGCCGCCAATGAGGATGCCGACGCGAACGCCCCACTCCGTATCGAAGACGGTGAACCGGTCGCCGCTGCTGATCCGCCGATGTCCGAACGCATGCAGTTTGCGATGGCAATGACGCACGCCGTCCGGCAGGCACACCACGTAGCTGTTGAACAATCGCCCATCGCTGGCACGCTCGATGATCCCGACACCAGTGGCCACGCCGGAGCGTTCGACCACATCGGCAACCGCGCGGATCGACGGCCCGTCGAGCGGTTCTGCAAGCGCATCGAGTTCGGCGCGATGAAGCTTCGCCATGTCTCCGCAGCCGCCAATACAACTCTCCGGAAATACCACCAGCCCGATGTCTTTCTCAGCGGCAAGCGCCAGGCAATCCGCAATGCGCGCGACGTTATGCGGGGCGTCACCGGGACGTGAAACGAGCGGCATAGCGGCAACGCGAAGCGATGGAACAGTGGAGGAGAACATCTTCACGACCGGAGGAACAGAACGACTCCATTGGACCGCTCCCCCTTCGATAAGTAAAATGAAAAATTCTACGCGTTCAATCACCTAGTGGAATGGAACTCAAACTACTGCGGGCGTTTCTGACAGTCGCCGAACTCCGCCACTTCGGGCACGCCGCCGAAGCGCTTTATGTCAGCCAGCCCGCTCTGAGCAAGCAGATCGTAGCGTTGGAAGCGAGCCTTGGCGCGCGGCTGTTCGAGCGCGGCCGGCACGGCGCGGAACTGACGGTCTTCGGCGAAGCATTTCTTGCCGACGCGGAAGCACTGGTGCGCGACGCGGACAATATCCTCGCGCGTGCGCGCGAAGCGAGCAGCGGTACGCGCGGTTATCTACGCGTCGGCCTCGGACTCTCGACCTTGACCGAGGCGCCGCAACTGATCGCCCAATTCCGCAAGCTCCATCCGAATGTCAGCGTCACGCTGAACGATCTTTCTTCTGCGGAGCAAACCCGGCGGCTTCTCGCCGGCAAGCTCGACGTCGGTTTCCTGCGCTTGCCGGCCGACGCCGGCCTTTCCACATTGCCGATCCTCGACGAGGCCTTGGCATTGGCGATACCGCAGCACGCGCGCTGGAAACGCGTTCCGTCGAACCTGCAGGAATTGAACGAGCCCGGGTTCATCGCGCTGTCGCGCGGACGCGGTCCTGGCCTCGCGGCGCAGATCGACCACTGGTGTGGTGAACATGGCTTCGTGCCCAAGGTGATCCAGCAAGCCGACGATATTCAATCGGTTCTCGCCGGCGTGGCGGCGGGCGTCGGCGCGGCGTTCCTGCCCTCGCGCGCGCAATACCTGTTACGCGACGCAAGGGTGCTGCCGTTGCGCGATGCCGCCGCCCGCTGGCGGGTCGGACTGGCGTGGCAGACCTCGCGCGACGATCCCGTGGTGGCGAATTTCGTCGCGTTCGTTAAAGCGGCGAAGAAGTCCCTGCGCGCAGGCGCCACTGCGGCGGCCTGACAGGTAACGCGTCGGCGAGCTTGCCCGCCTGGCAAAGCCTTCGCCGTCCATCGCACCGCGGCCGTTTCGAACTACAACACTGCCTTATCCGCCATGGCGCGCACGGCCATTGATGGAAAACCATCATTTTTCAGCGTGAACCCGCGCGTGCCTTCCTCTATCGTTGAACCAACGAAAAGCGCGCCTGGCCTTTCGCATTGACGGGAAGCCCGCAAATAGAGAACCGTCATCTGGAGACACCCCCCATGTCCACGACTCCCGGCGTCGGTAGCACAGCCGCACCTCGCGTCACCGACACAGCCTTCGAAGACGGCATCGGCCAGCAGTGGTATCAGCCCGTCATTGCGCGCGCCGCGCTCAAGGAATTGATGAAGCGCAGCGACGCCGAAGGCTGGCGCAACTTTGGACTATGGCTGGCCTTGCTGATCGCGTCGGGTGTCGTCGCGGCAATGACATGGGGAAGCTGGTGGGCGGTGCCGGCGTTCTTCGTCTACGGCACGATCTATTCGTCAAGCGACGCGCGCTGGCACGAACTCGCGCACGGCACGCCGTTCAAGAGCCGCCGCGCCAACGACTTCTTCTATCACTTGTCGTCGTTCATGACGATTCGCGAAGCCTACTGGTGGCGCTGGAGCCACGCGCGGCACCACACGCACACCTACTTCCAGGCGCGTGACCCCGAGATCCAGGTCGCACGGCCGACCAAAGTCTGGCCGATCGTCATCGACTTTCTCGGCCTGATGGGCTGCACGGTGGAAATCGGCAAGGTCGTACGGCATGCATTCGGCCGTGTCGACGCCGCGACCGACGCGTTTCTCCCTGCCACCGAGAAACCCAAGATGATCTGGTCCTGCCGCATCTACCTCGCGGTGGTGCTGGGCACGGTCGCGCTCGCGATCGCCATGCGCAGTTTCCTGCCGCTCATGTTCGTCTGGACGCCGCGCTTCTACGGCGGCTGGCTGCATCAATTGCTCGGCCTTACGCAACATGCGGGACTCGCCGTCAACGTGAAGGATCATCGGCTGAACACGCGCACGGTGCATATCAATCCGGTGTTCCGCTTTCTCTACCTCAACATGAATTACCACCTCGAACATCATCTGCTGCCGATGGTGCCGTTCCACGCGCTGCCGCGTCTGCACGAAGCGATCAAGGACCAGTTGCCGCCGGCCTATCCGAGTCTCTTTGCGGCGTATCGCGAGATGCTGCCCGCGCTGTGGAAACAGCGCTCCGATCCTGCGCACGTGATCGAACGGAAGATCCCGGTCGAGGACGCGCCCGCATGACCGGCGCGGCGCATTCCCCGCACAGTCGAACGCTTGAACGCCCCTGAATCCCGTTGAACAATGGAGACTTTCGTGACCGTCGAAACCGGCAACATCAAGTGGGTGGTGGCCTGCGCCACCGGCGATATCGATGAAGAAGACGTGATTCGCTTCGACCACGCCGGCGCGAGCTACGCGGTGTACCGGATCGATCAGGGCTTCTTCGCATCCGACGGCTGGTGCACGCACGAACACGCACATCTCGCCGACGGCTTCGTCGTGAATCGCGAGATCGAATGTCCGCTGCATCAGGGGCGTTTCGACATTCCCACCGGCGAGCCGAAAAGCCCGCCTGTGTGCGTGCATCTGCAAACTTATCCGGTGCGTGTGGAGAACGGCGAAGTGCTGCTGGGCGTTCCCGCCAAGGACGATTCATGACAAGCCATCCCGCGATGGTCATCGTCGGCGCCGGCCAGTACGGCACGCGAGCCACGCATGCACGATGCGAGGCTAGTCGCTGAGCGGCAGATTCTCGCGCAATAGCACGGTGACGGGAATCTGATGCGGCATGGCAACGCCCGGATCGCGATGATAGTGCCGCAGAACGATTTCGATGGAACGCATGGCTTCGCCGGCCGGATTCTGATCGAGCACGGCGTCGAGCGTGCCTTCTATCAGCAGCCGTCGCGAACTCTCGTTGAGTTCGTGACCGACGAACACCGTCGAGCGCGTGCGCTCGAGCGCCACGAGCGCCGCGCCGACGCCTTCGTTGCCGACGGAAATGTTGTAGATGCCGCGCAAGTCGGGATAGCGCCGGAAGGCGTCGCGAGTGAGCCGTTCGGTGATCACCGACTGCTCGCGGCTCTCCACGGTCTCTACGATGTCGCAGTTCGGAAAGCGCCGCCGCAGCACGGAACGAAAGCCGCTTTCGCGCTCTTCATGGCCGAGAAAATCATGCATGCCGGTCAGCACGAGCACCTTACCGCCCGCCTCGCCGATGAAGCGCCCGACCAGTTCGCCCGCGACACGTCCCGCGCAGCGGTTGTCCACGCCGACGTAGGCGAGCCGCCCCGTGCCCGGCAGATCGCTGGCGAGCGTCACGACCGGAATGGTGCGGCTGATCTGCCGCAGCGCCGCGGTAATGTCCGGATGCTCATACGCGACGATGACGAGCGCGTCGGCCTTCTGCGTGGCGCGGTGAATGGTGTCGACCACGCGCGCCGGATCGAGGCTGTCGAAGTAAGTGACCGCGCAGATCACGCGCTGCCCCTCGAACGTCTTTTGCGCCACTTCGAAGCCCTGCTTCAACGACACGTAGTAAGGCGACACCGGTTGCTGCAACAGGATCGCGATACGCAACCAGCGTACCGACACCGAGTCGAGCGCGCGGTCGATCTTCAGCTTGCGCGCCCATTCGAGCACGCTCATTTCCTTCGCGCGCGACACGCCGCCTCGCCCGTTCAGCACTCGGTCGACGGTCGCCTCGCTGACACCGGCGGCCTTCGCGATGTCGGTCATGCTCGTTTTGCGGCGTGTGGAGCTGGGCATTCGCGTCGGGCTGACAGAAAGAGGAAGCGACGATGACCGGATCATCGCATCCCGGCTGTGGCGCATCAAGCCATGCCGCCGGTTGCGTAAACATCGATCGGGGACGTCAACGAGCTGCCTCGTCAGTGCGCGTCGAAAGGCGCGCTCGCGAGGCTGGCGAGCAGCGACACCTCTCCGAACATACGTATGTCGCACACAAAAGAGTAAATTTCACGGATGATGAGACCCGCCGCAAGCGGCTCCGCCAGGCCGACGAACCGCTCACCGCGGACACCGAAACCGACTTCCCGGTCGTGGACCTCGAGGTCGCATAACCAGTACGGGCAGTTCAGGCTCGCCCGCTTTCAGGAGATACGCCATGTCCCGCACCGTCGCCGAGAAGCGCGCCGCGTTCAAAGCGCTGCACACGTCCGGTTGCTTCGTGCTGCCCAATCCGTGGGATGCCGGCAGCGCGCGCTATCTGCATACGCTCGGCTTCCAGGCGCTCGCCACGACCAGTTCCGGCTTTGCCTGGTCCACCGGACACGCCGACAACACATTGCCGCGCGAGGCGATCCTCGCGCATCTGCGTAAGATCGTCGAAGCAACCGACCTGCCCGTCAACGCGGACTTCGAGAACGGCTTCGGCAGCACGCCGAACGAGGTCGCGGAAAGCGTCAGGCTCGCCGTCGAAACCGGCGTGGCCGGCCTGTCGATCGAAGACTCCACGGGCGACGCCGCCGCGCCGCTCTTTCCTGTCGAGGTCGCCGTCGAACGGATCAGCGCTGCGCGCCGCGCCATCGACGAAAACGGCGGCGATACGCTGCTGGTCGGCCGGGCGGAGAACTTCTTCGCCGGCTCGCCCGATCTCGACGACGCGATCGCGCGCCTCAAGGCCTATGCCGCGGCCGGCGCCGATTGCCTGTACGCGCCGGGCATCCAGACGCGCGAGCAGATCGAGGCCGTGGTCGCCGCCGTGGCGCCGAAACCCGTCAATCTGCTGATCGGTTCGACGTCGGCGTTCACGCTGCAGGACGTGGCCGCGCTCGGCGTGCGGCGCATCAGTGTCGGCGGGGCGTTGGCCCGCGCCGCGTGGGGTGGCTTCATGCAGGCGGCACAGTCGCTTGCGCAGGGCCGCTTCGACGGCTTTGCCGGCGCGGCGCCGGGCTCGCAACTCAATGAGCTGTTCCAGAACCGTGCTTGAAGCGTGATGACGCGGCTTGCGGCTAACGCGCCTCATAGCGTCGGATAGCCGGCATAGCCGCGCCCGCGCGTGATTGACCGGAAAGACGGAACATTTGACGTACGGTGAATTCCGTATGTCAGATAGGATACTTTGGCTTCCAGAATATCCGAGCCAGCACCCTGCCGTTACCCGCGTCAACTCACGAGGTGGAACCCATGAACGATCTCCTGGCATTCGCTGTTGACGCACATGGTGGGATGGAACGCTGGGATAGCTTCACGCGACTCTCCGCCGAACTGTCCGTCGACGGCGCCATCTGGCATGTCAAGCAACAGCCTGGACTGCTCGTCGACAAGCGTATCGACCTCACGACGCATACTGAGAAGCTGACCATTACCCCGTTCACGGCGCCTAATCTGCGCAGCGTGTTTGTGCCTGAGCGCCTGACGCTGGAAACACTCGACGGCGCGGTCACCGAAACGCGCGAGCATCCGGAGGCCGCTTTTGCCGGTCAGACGCTCGAGACGCCGTGGGACAAATTTCACGTGGCGTACTTCGCCAGCGAAGCGCTCTGGACCTACCTGACTTCGCCTTTCCTCTACACCTATCCGGGTTTCGAAAGCGAGGAGATCGAGCCGTGGCATGAGAACGGCGAAACCTGGCGCCGTCTGAAGGTGACGTTTCCCGAACGCATCGCGAGTCACACGCGTACGCAGATTACCCATTTCGGCCCCGATGGACTGATGCGCCGCCATGACTACACCGTCGATATTCTCGGCGGCGCGACCGGTGCGAATTATGTCAGCGAATATCGCGAGTTCCAGGGTATCCAGATGCCGACGCGGCGCCGCATCTACGCCTATGACAGCGCGATGCAGAAGGTGCCGGAACCCTTGCTCGTCGCGCTCGACTTCGGCCATATCGAATTCCAGTAAACCGCTTGCGGCAGGACGCAAGCGCCCGCGGGCCATAAAAGGATCGGCGAACTCGATGTATGATCGGATCGCACCGCCCGCCGGTGCGGCTCGAGCGAGCCAATTCAACAGGGGTGGCCCTTGGACAAATTTCAGGCGATGCAGGCTTTTGTGCGCGTGGTGGAAACGGGAACGTTCACGAGAGCCTCCGAGACCCTGAACATCCCCAAGCCGACCGTCACCCGGCTGATTCAAACGCTCGAAGCGGAGTTGGACACCAAGCTGCTCAACCGCACCACCCGCAAGGTCAGCCCCACCACCGACGGCACTGCCTACTACGAGCGTGCCGTGCGGCTGCTCAACGAACTCCAGGAACTCGAAGGCGTGATGGCGCGCGCGAAGAGCAATCCTCGCGGCCGTCTGCGCGTCGATTTTCCGGTGCCGATAGGGCTCGGCCTCATCATCCCGGCGCTGCCCGATTTCGTCGCGCGCTACCCGGATATCAAGCTCGACTTCGGTGTCAGCGACCGGCCACTCGATCTCGTGGCGGAAAACATCGATTGCGTCGTGCGCACCGGCAAGGTCACCGACCAGTCGCTGGTCGCGCGACGGCTCGGCGAAGTGCGCCAGGTGCTTTGCGCGACCCCGGACTACTGGAAACGGCATGGCCGCCCCAAGCATCCCTCGGAACTGGAACATGGGCACGTGGTGATCCAGATGGTCGCGGCGCGAACCGGACGGGCGTTCCCGATCGCGGTCACGAGAAACGGCGAGAAAGTCGACCTGACGCCCGAGCGCACGCTGACCGCGAACGATTCGACGGCCTGTCTCGCGATGGGCCTGTCCGGTCTGGGCGTCGTGCATGCGCTGACGTTTCTCGGCCGGATGCATTTCGAAAGCGGCGCACTGGAACCGGCCTTTGCCGATTGGTGGGCCGACCCCATTCCCGTGTACGTCGTCTATCCGCCGAACCGGCATTTGAGCGCCAAGGTCCGCGTATTCGTCGACTGGCTGGTCGCCCTGTTCGCGGCCAGCGACACGGCGCACAAACCGGCGCTGCGCACGTAAAGCCAGCCACCCGAGATTGTTTCACCTGTGAAATAAAGTAGGACCTTCACGCCTATTTATTGCGAAATGGCGATCACCTACTCTGCGTCCATCTGCTCAACGCAGGCACTCCACAGAAAAGGTGATCGACATGTCTGAACTCTTCAATCCCATCAAGCTGGGTCCTTATCAATTGCAGCATCGCGTCGTGATGGCGCCGCTCACACGCATGCGTTCGGCGAAGGGCGACGTGCCCAATCCGTTGATGCGCGAATACTACGAGCAGCGCGCTTCGGCGGGCGGCTTCATCGTGTCGGAAGCGACTGTCGTGTCGGCGAACGGCAACGGCTACCTCGGCGCACCCGGAATCTACTCGGATGCGCAGATTCCCGGCTGGAAGACAATCACTGAGACCGTGCATGCAAAAGGCGGCCGCATTTTCCTGCAGTTGTTCCATGCGGGCCGCCAGTCGCATCGCGATATGCAACCGGATCGCGTGCTGCCTGTCGGCCCGTCTGAAATCGAATCGGAAGGACTCGCCTACACTGCCAGCGGCTGGGTGCCGAGCACGCCGAATCGCGCGCTCACCGAAGCCGAAGTCGTAGCGCTGGTCGAAGACTTTCGCTCGGCAGCACAGCGCGGTTTGGAAGCGGGATTCGACGGCGTCGAAATTCACGGTGCGAACGGCTATATCATCGACCAGTTTCTGCATGACGGCAGCAACCAGCGTAACGACGGGTACGGCGGTTCGATCGAGAACCGCGCGCGTTTCCTGCTCGAAGTCACGCAGGCTGCGATCTCCGTTTGGGGCAGCGATCGCGTGGCCGTGCGCATCGGGCCCAGCGGCTCGTTCGGCGACATGTCGGATAGCGATCCCGTCGCGCTCTTCACGCATGTCGTGAAAGAACTCGACAAGCTCGATCTCGCCTACCTCCATCTGATCGAACCGCGCATAGCGGGTAACGCAGCCGACGAAAGCCGGGATCAGAATCCGATCGCCGCGCGCCGGTTCCGCCAGTCGTATCGCGGCACGATCATCGCGGCCGGTGGATTCGACGCCGACTCGGCGCAAGCGATTCTTGCCGAACGCAGCGCCGACCTGGTGGCGTTCGGTCGTTACTTCATCTCCAATCCTGACTTGCCCGAACGTTTTCGCCACAAACTGCCGCTGAATGACTACGATCGCGACACGTTCTACGGCGGCACGGCTGTCGGCTACACCGACTACCCGTTCTACCGGGCGCCTGAAGCGAGCCGTGACGCGGCGCTGGAATTGGCCGCCTGATCACGGGTATGAGCACGGGCATGGGCACACGTCCGGCGCCCCTCGAACGCGCTCACGCGTGCGGCGCGAGACGCGCTTTCGCCCCAGATGCACGACGCCGCCAAAGTTCGCTGACGCACGTACGCTGTTCACGCAGCCATGAGAGACTGATGACTAGCGTGCGTTCAAGCCTGTCGACGCCCGCAGTTTGGGCCGCCAGTTATGGAACCTCGTCCTTTCAGAGTGCTTGCCGCACTCCTCGTCTCAAGCGTCGGCTTCTGCCCGGCGGCCTCGCATGCCTACGCGCTCGACGACCAGTTCGACTGCCAGGCGCGTCCCCACGCGTTCATCACGAAACTCATCGACGACAAGTACATCGAGTCCAATCCCATGCGGGTCGACAAGAACTCCGTCAACGCGTTTCGTCCCGTGCACGGCAGCGACATGACCGTCTTCGGCTTTCGCGTCTACGCCGTGCTCGGCTACGAGCCGGACGACGGGATGTTCAAGAAAGGCCGCGGCCAGGCCCTCGCGGGCCCGTTATACGGCGTCGTGCTGTCCGCGCCGAGCGAGTCGGTCGAAACGCGCGTGCGCGCGGCCGGAAGCACCGCCAAGGTGCACTCGGTCATTCCGTTGCTGCTGACCGCGGTGATCTGCACCGATTGACGAAGGGCGGCCGGGCGTCGCGGTGCTATGCTTTTCGCTCCTCATCGCCCACGTCGCCAAGGACTTCACGCCCGATGCCCTCATCCGTGCGCAACTCGCTCATCTGGATCTTCGACGCGTTCGAGCGCGATCCGACTTACATCAGCAAGCGGATGTTCGGCAGCGACGCCGCTTATATCGACGGACTCTTGTGCCTGATCGCCGCGGATCGCGACAAGCCGTGGAATGGCCTGCTGGTGTGCACGTCACACGAACGTCACGCCGCGCTGATCGAAGAAATACCGGCCTTGCGGGCGCATCCCGTGCTCGGCAAATGGCTCTACATACCGCAAGACGATCCGGCGTTTGAAACTGTCACCGAACGGTTGACGGCGCTGGTGCTCGCCCGCGATCCGCGCGTGGGCGTCGAGCCGAAGCCGCGAGAGCGCAGCAGAAAATCCAGGCTGCCGAAGGCGTAAAGCGTCGCGCCGCTCAAACGCTCGGCTCACCCGCGTGTTTGCGCCTGCCGCCCGGCTCCACGGTTTGACTAAATTCACCACTGCCGGTGATGGTGCGGATCCATACCGTGGCAAAATCAGCGGCACCGCAGCAGGTGTCCAGGAGGCTTGTCATGGGCAACGAAACGCACGTCGAACACGAGACCGGCGCAGCCGGCGGGCCGGACGCCCCACCGGACATTCCCGGCCAGATTGTCCTGGGCTTTCAGGGCGGCGGCGCCCTCGGCGCGTACCAGGCGGGCGTGTATCAGGCACTTCATGACGGCAAAGTCGAACCGCACTGGGTCATCGGCACGTCGATCGGCGCGATAAATGGCGCGATCATCGCCGGCAATCTGCCCGAGAACCGCATGGCGCGCTTGACCCAGTTCTGGAACGGCGTGGCGCGTCATGGCGTCGAGGCAGCAAGCTGGCTGCCGGGACTCGCAAACTGGCTGCGCGACCTTGCCACGGTCACTCAAGGCGTGCCGTCGTTTTTCACTCCACAGTTGCAATCCTGGGCGGGCATTCAGGCACGCGTCCGTTCCGATCAGGCAGCTTTCTATTCAACCGGACCGCTGCGCGAAACCTTGTCCTCGCTGGTCGATTTCGACTACCTGAATCAGAAGGCGACGCGGCTGACAGTCGGCACAGTCAATGTCCGCAGCGGACGCATGCGCTACTTCACCAATCGCGACGCGCTGCTCGACGTCGAACACGTGATGGCCTCCGCCGCTTTTCCGCCCGGCTTCCCAGCGGTGCAACTGGAAGGCGAATCGTACTGGGACGGCGGCATCTATTCGAATACGCCGCTCGAAGCCGTGCTCGACGACCGCCCGCGGCGCGACTCGGTGATTTTTTCGGTGCAGTTATGGCCTTCGAGCGGTCCGGAACCCGAATCGATCTTGCAGGTCATGAGCCGGCAGCGCGACATTCAGTATTCGAGCCGCGCGGAAAGTCATCTCGATCGACAGAAGCAGATTCACCGTTTGCGCCACGTGATTCGTGAACTCGGACAGCATCTGCCCGAAGAGGTACGCGACGATCCGCAGGTGCGCGACCTCCTCGGCTGGGGTTGCGGCACCACGATGCGAGTGCTGGAACTCGACGCACCGGCATTCGATAACGATGACCTGAACAGGGATATCGATTTTTCGTCGGCGGGCATCAAGCGGCGCTGGCTTGCGGGTTACGAAGACACGGTCCGCTTGCTGAAGCGCGCGCCCTGGCGGGAATCATTGGACCCGATGGAAGGCCTCTCGGTCTTTCGCATGGCCTCGGCGGAAAGCCAAAAATAATCGCGTTAGCACCGCCGGCAGCGACTAGCGATGCCGGGCGCGGCGTAAGCCTCGCGCGCCCAACCGCCGCAAATCCCATTTGTACCTCGCACGCAAGACTGTTTGTCCATGGCGGGTGTTCGAGATCGGCGCCGATGCGCCTAGATTTCATACCCATCGGAGCCGCTGGCCCGATCAGCATTTGATCCCAAGTTACTTATCCGGAGATTTAGCCATGAACACGTCACAAAAAGTCGTCGTCGTTACGGGCGCATCGCAAGGCATCGGCGCCGAACTGGTCAACGCGTTTCGCAAGCTCGACTACCGCGTCGTCGCCACCGCACGTTCGGTCAAGCCCTCGGAAGATCCCAACGTCCTGACCGTGGCAGGCGATATCGGCGACCCGGCCACCGCGCAGCGCGTGATTGCCGAAACCATCGCCCGCTTTGGCCGCATCGACACGCTCGTCAACAACGCCGGCATTTTCGTCGCCAAGCCCTTCACCAGCTATACGGCCGAAGACTACGCAAACGTCACCGCCGTGAACCTCAACGGCTTCTTTTTCATCACGCAACTCGCCATTGCCGAGATGGAAAAGAATGGCAGCGGCCACGTGGTCAGCATTTCGACGAGCCTCGTCGACCACGCTATCGACGGCGTACCGTCGGTGCTGGCCTCGCTGACCAAGGGCGGCCTGAACGCGGCCACGAAGTCGCTGGCCATCGAATACGCGAAGAGAGGCATCCGCGCGAACGCCGTCTCGCCGGGCATCATCAAGTCGCCCATGCATGCGCAAGAAACCCATGCGGCGCTTGGCGGGCTGCATCCTGTCGGGCACATGGGCGAAATGAGCGATATCGTGGGCGCTGTCCTGTATCTGGATTCAGCGCCGTTCGTGACGGGCGAAATCCTGCACGTCGACGGCGGCCAGAGCGCGGGCCACTGATCACGCCAGGGCGCCGCTGATCGGCGCCTTCACGTCAACCGAGAGTTACGGAGAACGCCATGCCTATCGTCACAATTCAGGTGACCCGCGAAGGTTCCAAACCCGGCAACGATGCCGTCACAGCCGACGAAAAAGCCCAGCTCATCGCAGGCGTCAGTCAGGTGCTGCTGGACGTGCTGAACAAGCCGCTCGCAGCGACCTTCGTTGTCATCGAAGAAGTGGACACCGAAAACTGGGGCTGGGGCGGATTGCCGGTCGAAGCCTATCGCAAGCAGCTGGCCCAGAAGCCGGGTTGAGCGTCGGGCGGGGATCGCTCTACCCGTTGTGGCCTTCCAGTTTTTAGCTCGCGAACTGCCGCAGCTGCTCGATGCTCTGCTTCAGTTCGCGCTCCAGCTGGACCATCAGTTCCGCCGCGGGCATCGACCTCGCCAGCGCGGCGGCCTGGCCTGCCCAATGCGCGCCGTAGCCGAACTCGCCTTTCGCCTTCGCTGCCGCATTCAGCGCCTTACCGGCGTCGTAGGCAATCGGATAGGCGGCCGGCCTGGGTGAATGCGGGTCGGCGCCGAGCGCCGTGAAGCTGTTCGCCATGCTTCTCGCCAGCCGCCCGGAGATCGCCGCCGTGAACGTCGTGCGGCGAGCCGCCTCGCCGAGCATCGCGCGACGATAACCCTCGTCGATCGACGTTTCCGGGCACGTCACAAAGGCCGTGCCAAGCTGCGCGGCCTGAGCGCCGAGCGCGAGCGCCGCCGCAATGCCGGCGCCGTCCATGATGCCGCCGGCCGCGATCACCGGCAGCCGGCATTCCCTGACCAGCAAACGCGTCAGGGCGAACGTGCCCAACCTGTCGTCGAATGCATCCGGGTCGAACACACCGCGATGCCCGCCGGCCTCGATCCCTTGCGCCACGATCGCATCGACGCCGGCCGCTTCGACCTGCGCCGCTTCCTCCAGATTGGTCGCACTGGCAAGCAGCTTGATGCCCGCCTTCCTCAGTTCGGCGATGACATCGGCGGAAGGCAAGCCGAAGTGGAAACTGACGATCGCCGGCTTCTCCTCCAGAAAAACCGCCAGCATGGCGGGATCCGCAAGAAAGCTCGTGTAAATCTCCGACAGCTTGGCCGGCGGCGTTGCCCCATATTTTTCGAAGTGCGGCGCAAGCCAGCTCAACCATTGCTGCTCGAGCGCCGCGTCCGCTTGCGCAGGCTGATGGCAGAACACGTTGATGTTGAACGGCTTGCCCGTCAGTGCGCGCGTCTCCCTGATCACCTTGCGCGCGCCGTCAGCGTTCATCGCTCCGACGCCCAGCGAGCCGAGCCCGCCCGCATTGGAAACAGCCGCAGCCAGGGCGGGCGTGGTGACGCCGGCCATCGGCGCCTGAATGATCGGTTTGTCGATGCCCAGCACGTGCAGCAAGGCGCGGTTGTCTGTCTGATTGCTCATGTCGCTTCCTCATCGAGTCTCACTACAATATAGTCCTGATATTCCGTTTGAACCCTTGTTCCGCATCCAACGCGGCCGCGCCGCCGTTGCGTTCGCGCTGCGGCCGTTCCGGGCGGCATTCTGCCCGGACAAGACAGCGCGATCAGGCACTTCGCCGAGAGACCATGCAGCGTCAATTTGAAGATGTCCTTCTGGGCAGTATCGAACTGTTCTGTCTCGCGGCCGAACTGGAGAGTTTCACCGAGGCCGCCAACGCCGCGAGCGTCACGCCGGCCGCCGTCAGTCGTACGGTCGCGCGTCTGGAAGAGCGCCTCGGCGTGCGATTGTTCGTGCGGACCACCCGACAGATCCGCCTAACCGATGCGGGACGACGCTACTTCGAACAATGTCGTCTGGCGCTGGCCCAGCTCGCCGAAGCCGAGCGCGAAGCGACCGGACAGCAAACCGCGCCGACCGGCGTGCTGCGCATCAGCATGCCGACGCCGTATGGACACTACCGCGTGCTTCCCCTGCTGGCCGAGTTTCGCAAGCGCTATCCGGGCGTGACGGTGGAAACGCATCTCAGCAATCGCAACATCGATTTTGGCGAAGAAGGCTTCGACCTGGCCATTCGCGGCGCGGCGCCCGGAGACTCGGGGCTGATCGCGCGCACGATCGAGGACGCGGAACTGGTGGTCATCGCTTCGCCGGCTTATCTGCGTGGCGCCGCCAAGCTGAAAACGCCGGACGACCTGAACCATCACGACTGTGTCCAGTACGCGTTGCCGAGCACCGGCCGCAATCTTCCGTGGCTGTTCAAACACGAAGGCGAAGTTGTCGAGACGATGACGAGCGGCGCTTGCACGTCATCGGGCGACGTGCTTGCCGGGGCGACGCTCGCGCGTCACGGTGCGGGTATTTTTCAAACCTACCGGTTCATTGTCGAGAAAGACCTTGCTGAGGGAACGCTCAAGGAATTGCTCATTCCCTATGGCGGTTGCTCGCGGCCGTTCGTGCTGCTTTATCCGCATGCGCGGCATCTGTCCTCGCGCGTGCGCAGTTTCGTCGACTTCCTGATGGAAAGGCTGGGGTCGTAGGCTTGCGGACGGTCGCGCGACGCTCTCCGCCACGGCCCGTCACAGGCGCAGCGGGAAGATGAACTTCGCCGCCAGCAGTCCAAGCACGCCGCCGAGGAGCGTCTCCCAGGCGCGCGCGCCAAGAATCGAAATGGAGTGCACGCCGCCGATCGCCAGCGTCACGATCAGCGTGAAGGCGAACGCTCCGCAAGCGATGTCGTAGCGATCGGGCAACGTCATCGCGTAGACGATCATGGCGGCCGCGACGGCGGCCCAGGCGAGCAGCGGCGCGTGCTCGACGAGCGGCAGGCAGGCTAGACCCACCGGAACGCCGATCAACGTACCGATGATCCGTCGGCGCACCCGTTCCGCCGTGCCGCTCGCGGAGCCCGCCACCACGTAGGTGCTTGCCGTGATCGCCCACGCCGACTCCTTGAGTCCGATCGTCTCGTTCAGGACAACGACGACCAGCGCGCCGCTTGCCGCCTGCAGGCCCATGATGAGTTCAGCCGAAAGCATCCAGCGATCCGGCACGTTGACAGGCGAAAGCACCGTCATGGCGGGACGCTCCGCCGGGCCGCTGAGCAACCGCGGAACGATGCACGCGATGATCGCGATCAGTCCCGCCACCCCGACCGCCGGCAGATCGACCGTCGTCAGATGGACGTTGTAGGCCAGCAATTGGCCGATGTATATCTGGGAGCCCATTCCCGCGCCCAGAATGCCGAAGCGCTTGAGATAGCCGACCAGAAAGGCGCCTGTGACGAGCGTCAGTTCCGGGCCCGATTTGCCGATCGACTGCAGGAGCGGGGCGAATGCGATGAACATGGCCGCGCCGAGCACGGCGGCGGCACACAGGAGTGCCAGGTCGCGGCTGGATTCGGGCCGCGAGACGCGCGCTTCCGAGACGCTGGCCCACAGCGCGAAGTTGCCGGCCAGCGAAGCGACGAGCGTCGCGCCGGGCAAACCATGCGTGATGTCCTGCAACGTCCCGAGCGCAGCGGCGATGCCGTAGGCGGTGATAAGCCGCAGTCCCTTGATCCGGCGATGCGTGCCGGGATCGATCTGTTCCAGCCATGTCGTCGCTCTTCTTAGGACGCCACGCCCGTCCTCGCCCGTAGGTTCGCCTCGAATGCCATCGCTCGCCGCGCGGTTTTGCGCGTCGGCGCTGGTCTCTTTCTTGTCGTTCTCCGGGATCGTCGTTCGCTTCACGGCGTTGGGCGCGTCGGATTGGGCTACCCGTAGTCTAGTTGATCGGAACGGCGTGGACCGGTCTGAAATCGTGGTCAGCGGCTTGTTTCGCCAACCCGGTAAGACAACCGCTTCCTGACAGCCATCGACTAATCGCGGCTTTGGCTATGGAAAATCGTATGCGATTTAATCTCATGCGCTTGACAAGGCCAAACTTCTCCCTCATTATGCGACGCATGCGATTGCATCGCATGCGATTTAAAGCGATTAGACACCCTCTCTCTTTCAAGGAATTCATCATGACCAAGATCGAAACCGTCCTGCTCACCGGCAAAACCCACACGAAGTTCAGCGGCCGCGGCGGCCGCGTCGACCTCAATCTGTCGACGGCCAAAGGCGCCGGCGACGACATCGCGTTCCCGGCCGTCCAGGCGCATCCGACCGCGGAGCAGCTGTTCGCGGGCGCCTGGTCGGCCTGTTACATCTCCGCGATCGGCCTCGTGGCTCAGGCGAAGAAGGTGACGCTTCCGGCCGATCTGTCGGTGGATATCGAGGTGGATCTGGGCATGACCGGCGACGCCTACTTCCTGCAGGCACGCTTCGACGTCAGCGTGCCGGGCGTGGCGCGCGAAGTCGCCGAGGCCCTCGCGCACGAAGCGCACGAAATCTGCCCGTATTCGAAAGCAACGCGCGGAAACATCGACGTCGTGGTCAACGTGGTCTGATCCTTTTCCATCACAGAACCGGCTTTTCGGGGCGCGATCCGGCAAGGCTCGCGCCTCTTACCAAACATCTTTTAAGCGGAGTTCCATCATGAAAACCAAATTCGTTGCTGCATTGCTCGTCGCACTTTCTGCTTCCGCCGCCGCGCCCGCATTCGCCAGCGGCTATGGTCCGGCCCCCTTCTATCGCCCTTCGGTCGGCGCCCCGGCGTCGCAACGCGGGCAGAGCGCGCAAACCGTCGCGGCGAGTGCCGACGACGCAGCCGGCTCGCAAGCCGCGTATGGCGGTGTCGTCTCCGGCCACTCCGAGTCCGCGAGCCGCGCCGCCGTCGCGCTTCACGACAATCTTTACGCACGTCACTAAAGCGCGCCGCCGGCCGCGGCACGCAGCGCGGCCGGTTAGCTTGCCAATGCCCCAGGTCGGCACGATGGGCTTTGCCCGCCGGCCGACTGGCCTGGCCGATCTCTGGCATGCTTGCGGGACCGCAGCCGATAAAACGGCGAGCCAACCACTGACGAAAAGGATTGGATAGAAATGACGACGCAAACCGAAACCGCCATCCTGGCCGGCGGCTGCTTCTGGGGCATGCAAGACCTGCTGCGGCGCTATCCCGGCGTGCTGTCCACGCGTGTGGGCTACACGGGCGGCGACGTGCCCAACGCCACTTACCGCAACCACGGCACGCACGCAGAGGCGCTCGAAATCGTGTTCGACCCGCGCCAGATCAGCTATCGCAAGATCCTGGAGTTTTTCTTCCAGATCCACGATCCGACGACGAAGAACCGCCAGGGCAACGACATCGGCATGAGCTACCGCTCGGCCATCTTCTATCTCGACGATGAGCAGAAGCGAGTGGCCGAGAACACCATCGCCGACGTCGAGGCATCGGATCTCTGGCCCGGCAAGGTCGTCACCGAGATCGTTCCCGCCGGCCCGTTCTGGGAAGCCGAGCCGGAACATCAGGACTATCTGGAGCGCATTCCCGACGGATACACGTGCCACTTCGTCCGCCCGAACTGGAAGCTGCCCGAGCGCGGCTGAAGGTTAAATCAAGCGCCAACGGTCGAGCAACGCCGTGGCGCAAAGAAGAAGCCCGCGAACATCGTTCGCGGGCTTCTTCGTTTTGAAAGGCGCTTGATGCGCGCACGGATCGCGTGATCCGCCGCTCATTCCCCGTTCTGAACCGCTTTGACGAGATTGTTGCGCAGCGTCACGATCGCCTTCTGCACTTTTGAGAACTCGTCCGGCGCGAGGCCGGTTGCCTCAACGAGGTCCATGTTCAGGCCTTTTTCGCGCAAACGCCGACCGCTTTTCGTCAAGCCGACCCGCACCTGACGCTCGTCTTCGGGGTCCCGCTGCCGTTCCACA
This sequence comes from Paraburkholderia sp. BL9I2N2, assembly GCF_004339745.1. Lineage (GTDB taxonomy): Bacteria > Pseudomonadota > Gammaproteobacteria > Burkholderiales > Burkholderiaceae > Paraburkholderia. The sequence goes on from NZ_SMGP01000002.1 coordinate 1,560,522, forward strand.
TAGCCCGCCGCCTCCAGCTTCTTCAGGATCGGCGTGAGCGTGTTGGACTCCAGGAACAGTTTCTCGCCCAGACTGCTGACGGTCTGGTTGTCCTCCTCCCACAGCGCAATGATGGTGATGTATTGCGTATAGGTGAGCCCAAGCTCTTCGAGAATCGGCTTGTATGCCTTGCCGAACGCCAGGTTCGCGGAATAGACCGCAAAGCACAGGAAGTCGGAGAGCTTCACATCCGCGGAAGCTGGTTGGTCGGTCGATTTCATCTGCGTCCTCGTTGGGTAGAGGCTAACGCCTCGCTAACGACATTATACATCGCATGCGATTTTATCGTAATCGCGTCAAATTTGCCGGGTTGGCGGACGAGCACTGACGATCGGCTTCACCGGCCCCGTCGGCACGAGTAAGCTACCAGCGCAGACAATCACGACCTCGAATCGGCCGCTGCGCCGAGGATTTGAAGGTCCGCACGAATTTCCCTGGGAGAGCGTCTTGAAGCGGATCGTGGTGATCGGCGCAGGCTTCGCCGGACTCTGGAGCGCGGTGGGCGCGGCGCGCAAACTCGACGAACTGCGCGTTCCCGCCGATCAGGTGGAGGTGGTCGTCATCAACGGCACGCCGTACCACAGTATTCGGGTGCGGAATTACGAACAGAATCTGGACGAGACGCGCGTGCCGCTAGCCGATGTGCTCGAGCCGATCGGCGTGCGGCTCGTCGAAGGCACGGTATCCGGCATCGATGTGGCGAACGGCGGCATCACGCTTCAGACCCAAGGACAGACGCAAACACTGGCTTACGACCGGCTCGTCATCGCGGCGGGCAGCCAACTCGTCCACCCCGATATTCCCGGTTTGACCGAGCACGCGTTCGACGTCGATACGTTCTCTGGCGCAACGAAACTCGCCGCGCATCTGCGCGGCTTGCCGTCGCTCGCGAGCGCGGCGAGTGCGGCGAGTGCGGCGAGTGCGACAAGTGCGTTTACGGCCGTGGTGGTCGGCGCCGGTTTGACCGGAATCGAACTGGCGGCCGAACTGCCGGCGCGGCTGCGCGGCATCGCGGGCGACGCGCATCGCGACGCCGTGCACGTCGTGCTGGCCGATCGCTCGGCGAAGATCGGCCAGGCCATGGGCGGCGCGCAGTCTGTCATCGAGCGCGCAATGGATGCCCTCGGCGTCGAGATGCTCGCCGGCGTGTCCTTGCAGTCAGTGGACGCCGACGGCGTCGAGCTCACGAATGGCCGGCGCATTGAAGCGGCCACGGTGATCTGGTGCGGCGGCATGCGCGCGAACGCGCTGACCGCGCAAATCCCCGTGACACTCGATCCGCTCGGACGCCTTCCAGTGGATGCGTTCATGCGCGTGGAAAACGTAGCGCATGTATTCGCTGCCGGCGATTGCGCGCGCGTGTTGATCGACGGCGCGCGGCCATCCGTCATGTCATGCCAGCACAGCCGGCCGATGGGACGCTATGCCGGTCACAACGTCGTCTGCGATCTGTTCGGCGGAGAGATGCTGCCGCTTCATATCGACTGGTACACGACCATTCTCGATCTCGGTCCCTGGGGCGCCGTGTACACGGAGGGTTGGGACCGGCATCTCGTGTCCGAAGGCGACGCCGCCAAGACGACGAAGCAAACCATCAACTGCGTACGCATCTACCCGCCGCGCACTCGCGTTCGGGACGACATTCTGCAAGCTGCCGCGCCCGTCGTGCAGACCCCGCCGCCAACAGCCGCGGCCCGATAAACACGCGGAGTTCACGAAACCACGCAAATCGATCCGGTTGTCAGAAATACGCGCCGCACACGCAACTGGATGTGATGCCGGGCCTCGTCGATCACGAAATCTTCGCCAACGAATGTGATCAGTACGGCCGGGACACGTGGCCGGAAATGTGTATCGATGCGCCCGGCGTGGATCGCACCGAACTGCACGAGTACATTGGAAATGCGGCGCTGAAGTTCTTCGACACCAATCTGAATGTGACGCGCAGCCCGCAAAACTAATCTAATCGCTCAACGTTCAAGCCGTGCCATTGGATTCGAGTTGCGCTTCGATGGCCGCCTTATCGATCACTGACCACACCTGCTCGATCTTTCCATTGCGGAATTGATAGAACACGTTCTCCGTGAAGGAAACGCGCTTTCCGTTGACGGCGAGGCCGAGGAACGTGCCCTTTGGCGTACAGACGAAGCCGAGCCGGCTGGCTATATAAGGCGGATCGGAAATCAACAACTGAATGTCGAAATGAAGGTCCGGAATTTCACGGAAGTCTCTCTCGAGCATCTCGCGATAGCCGGATAAGCCGATGCGCTGACCGTTGTAGTGCGCGTCGTCGTCGACGAACTGGCCGAGATTCGGCCAGTCCTGTTTGTTCAGGCAGGCAATGTAATTCCGGTAGAGGTTGGAGAGATCGGTCGTGTCCACGGCAATTGCTCCGTCCTTGTACGAGGTCCGTGCTGCGAGCCTAGCGCATCCAGCGGCACGACGTCAGGCCGCCGCACCAACTTGCGCGCGTTGCATACCAACCGCCTCCAGCACCGCCTGCGCGACCCGCTCGACGCTCGGCCAGTTTCGTGCGTGTTCGCCCGCGACATACTGCTCGGGCGACACGCTGCGATACGGCGGCGGATAACCCCAGATGGCGTCGTGCCGGTCGGGTTTGGTCACGCTCCCGCCGATCACCGCGACGGTAGGACGACGAAACGCCGCCGCGACGTGCATCAGCATCGACGAGTTCGTCAGCACGACGCCGGCCCCTTCGGTGAGGGCGAACATGATGCGCATCGGCACTTCGCCCGCCAGCGAGCGGACCGGCACGTCCGGCCCCGCCGCTGCGATCGCCTCGGCGGCGCGCAACTGATCCGCCTTGCTGCCGACGATCACGATATCGCACGCGTCGCCGGCTTTTTCCAGTGTCTGTGCGATCTGCGCGAGCGCGGCGCCGACCTGGCGTGCGTCCCACGCCTTGGTGGGAACACCGGCCCCGACGCCGACGATCAACCGCACGGTTCGGCGCCCCGGCACGCCGCCCGCATTCCAGATTTGCGCGGCTGTTGCACGCTCGACGTCGGTCAGGAACAGTTGCGGGCGCGCTTCCGGCAGCGCCGTCGCGCCGAGCAGTTCGCCCTGCGCGAGCGCCGCGCGTCCACATTGCCGGGCGGCGAATTCGATAAACGCCTGACATCCGCTCCAGCCGCCGCGATAACCGCGCACGCCGATGCGATAGCGCACGCCCGTGCGCATCATCAGCAGCGCGCCCATATAGCTGCCGAGCACGTCGATACCGACATCAAAGCCGCCGCGCGCGCGCAGTAAGGCAACCTGCGGGGACTTCGACAGAAAACGCAACACGTTGCCGTGTGAGCGGTCCTCGACCAGCTTGTTGTTCCAGGGCGCGTCGATCTCCACGATCTCGTCGACGAAGGGATTGTTCTCGAGTATCGGACGCCCCCAACTGCCCACGCCGGCGATCAGGCGCGTCGTCGGAAAGCGTTTGCGCAGCGCCTCGAAGAGCGGCGTGGTGGTGAGCAGTTCGCCGAAATCGTTCGGACGCAGCACCAGAATCTCGCGCGGCGTGTCACGATTCGGATCGAACCGTGGCGGGTAGAAACGGGCCATCAACCAGACCGGCGTTTCGATCAGCAGACTTTTCCAACCCATTGCTTCTCCAATGCGGCAGGTGGTGATCGCCGTCACCGTGCATCGGTTCGCGCGGCAGGCGGCCCGGACGCGCAGGGCGCAAGTGTGCCGCAGGCGCCGCCCGGATAGCGCTTTCGATTGTGCATGGTTGCCGCAGCGCGCTCTGTGGCCGGGCGTACAGAGCCGTGCGCTGCGCATGCGTGCGCCGCGTAAAATCCCCGCCGGTCGAATCTTGCCGCGTCGCCCGCGAATACCGCCGGGGACGCCGCCCGGTTCTGCGCCTCGCTCTCAGCAGGTCTCGACCGCGCGGCGATTTGCTGCACGGCCGGCGAACACCAGTATCAAGCCCGCCGCGGCCAGCACCGCGCCGGCAATCGGTACGGCCGTGTAGCCCAATCCCGCCGAAATCACCGCGCCGCCGGCAGCGGCGCCCAGCGCATTGCCGAGATTGAACGCGCCCACATTGACCGACGACGCCAGCCCCGGCGCGTCGGCCGCCGCGTGCATCACGCGAATCTGGACCGGCGGCACGATCGCGAACGTGGCCGCGCCCCACACGAGCATGCCGATCAACGCCCCCACGTGGCTGGTGAGAACGAACGGCAGCGCCACCATGATGACCGCCAGCGCGCCGAGAAACAGCTTGGTGCTGCCGTCGAGCGACCAGTCGGCGAGCCGACCGCCCAGCCCGTTGCCGATCGTGAAGCCGATGCCGATCAGCACCAGCGCAATCGTGACGAAACCGGCGGAGGCGCCCGTCATATTCTCGAGCACCGGCGCCACATAGGTGTAAAGCGTGAACATCGCGCCGGCGCCCATGACCGTGGTGGCCATCGCCATCAGCACGTCAGGACGGGCCAGCACGCGCAACTCGCGGCGAATGTCCGGCATCTTGCCTGCGTCGCCTCGAGGCAACGCGACGGCCAATGCGGCGATCGCCAGCACACCGAGTCCGGCGGTGCCGGCGAACGCCATGCGCCAGCCGATCTGCTGACCGATCCAGGTCGCCGCCGGCACGCCGCCGATGTTGGCGATCGTCAGGCCCATGAACATGGTGGCGACCGCGCTCGCGCGCTTCTCACGCGACACGAGATTCGCCGCGACCACCGAGCCGATGCCGAAGAACGCGCCGTGGTTCAGGCTCGTCACGAGGCGCGCGGCGAGCAGCGTCCAGTAGCCGGGAGCCATCGCCGAGAGCAGATTGCCGATGACGAAGATCGACATGAGCGCGATCAGCGCTTTCTTCGCGCGCAGCCTGCCGAAGGCGAGCGTCATCAACGGCGCGCCCAGCATGACGCCGAGCGCATAGGCGCTGATCAGCAGGCCCGCGGCCGGAATGGAAACGCCCACGCCGTTCGCGATCACCGGCAACAAACCCATTGGCGCGAATTCCGTGGTGCCGATGCCGAATGCGCCGACAGCCAGGGCCAGCAATGCCCAGGTTGATTTCATGCCTTTTCTCCGTCCAGATATCACAAGCGAAGAATTGTCGGCTAACGGCCGGCCGACAAACAGCCCTGCCGCAGCAATTGAATCTTGATCGCGAGGCACGAATGACGATTCATGCCGGAGTCCGGGCACGTCACGTGCTTCCTCATACCAACGTACGAAGCTGACTGTTGAACAGCCATCAAGGAGCCGAAAATGAAAGCAAAAACTCTGATTTGCGCGACCGCACTCGCCGCGATCTGCGCCTCACAAGGCGCCTACGCGCAGATTGCCGGACTGCAACCGCTCGGTGGCACGGTCGAGCAAACCAATGCGCTGCTGAAGGGCTGGAGCGTGCGGCGCGCCCTGGTCGACCAGCCGGTCTACAACGATCTGAACGACAAGATCGGCAGCATCTATGACGTGATCATTTCCCCGGACCGTAAGGCGACGTATGCGGTCGTGTCGGTGGGCGGCTTCCTCGGTATGGGCAAGCACTATGTGGCGATCCCGGTCGATCACTTCGAGATCCGCGACGGCAACCTGTTCCTCGCCGGCGCGACGAAGGATGCGCTGAAGTCGGTGCCTGAGTTCGAGTACAACAAGCTCGAAAAAGCCACCAAGCCGCACAAGGTCAAAGTGGAATGACCGGGGTGGCAAGCCGTGAGCGAGAGTGAGACGACTCACGCTCGCACCGGCCATGCGACGGGCCGCGTTCAGCGATTCGCGGCCGTGACGAGTTGCAGCGGTGTTTCGATCACGCTCGACAATTCACTCTGCTTCTTCTGTTCGGTGACCGCCTTCAACGCAACGTCGACGCCGAATACGGCCTGCCGCGCGGCGAACTGATTGATCGTGGCGAGCACGCGGCCATCGGCGATCAACGGCTTGATCGCATCGATATCGTTGTAGCCGGTGACGTAGACGCCGCCGGTTCTGCCCGCATCGCGGACCGCGTCGACCGCGCCCATCGCCATATTGTCGTTGCCGCACAGCAGTCCGCGGATCTGCGGATGTTCGCTGAGCATCTTCGATGCGGCGTCGCGGCCCTTCCCATACTCCCAATCGCCGGCCTGAACGGCGACGATATTGATGCCCGCCGCGTTCATCGCATCCCTGCAGCCGTCCGTGCGTTGCTGTGCATTGCGATCGGCTGAACTGCCTTCGATGATGCCCACCTGATCGCCCGCCTTGAGCCGCTGCGCCAGATAATTGCCCACCTGCTGCGCGCCCTTGCGATTGTTCGGACCGACGAACGGCACGGAAATGCCGGCCGCGTCCTGAAACGCCTCGTCGAGCGGATTGTCGATCGCGACCATGATGATGCCCGCCTTGATCGCACGCGCGACGACCGCCGTTAGCGCCTTCGAATCGGTCGGCGCGATCACGACCGCGTTCATCTTCGCCTTGATCATGTCCTCGACCATGCGGATCTGCCCGGCCGTGTCGCTTTCGGTGGCCGTGCCGCGCACCGTCAAATCGAATTGCGATGCGTAATGCTGCTGGTAGTTCTGCGCGGCGTTCGCCATCGCCACCGTGAACGGATCGCTCAGGGACTTCAGCACGAGCGCGATCTTGAGCTTGCTGCCCGGCGTGACCGCCGCATCCGCCGCGCCGCTGATGCCGGCCGCGGCCAGCGCGCCGGCAAACACCATGCGGCGGCGCATCCCCCAGGAGGACGTCCTTCGGGGCGTCTTCTGCATCATCGAATCTCTCCTTCTGGACAGGGCTGACGAATCGCTGCGCTGCACTCGGATGAAAGGCTGCCGTGGCTCTGCCTGCCGCTCATCAATCGCCCTTCAGCGCCAGTAAACGCGCTGCGATTTCGTCGAACAACGGCCGGCTGTCGATAGCCTCGCTCAGGCAATTGTCCTTCAACTCCACCAAGCGCGCCTGGATGTTCGTCTGCGCATGCGGCCAGACGCATCGTTCGAGCAACTCTTCGAGCAGACAACCATAGGCTCGAACTTCGAGGCGCTGAAGCGCGAGACCGATGTCGCGATCGTCCAAAGCATAGAAAGACGCGGCGCCGAAATCTCCCAACAGCGCGCGCCCCTGTCCACCGTACAGGATATTGTGAGCGTACAGATCGCCATGCATGATGCCCTGCTCATGCAGATGACACGCCGCCGATGCCATCCCGTACGCAATGCCCAACGCCGCAGCCAAATCGAAGCGTGTGTCGGCGCCGTAGATATCGCGCGTGCAGGAGTCGAGGCTCGGCGGACCGGCAAGGTTGGTGAATTGCGGATCGATCAGTTCCATCACGAGACCGTGCGTGCCTGCGGGATGATCCTTCACTTTCCCCGCCACCGGAATCAGATTCGCATGATCACCCGCGCGAATGCAGGCTGCCATTTCGCAGTCGGGCAAACCATCGCTGGTCACTGCGCCCTTGAACAGTTTCACCGCGACGTGGCGCAATGCGCCGTGCTGATCCGCCAGCTCCGCGCGATAGATGACACCGGAGGCGCCCTCGCCCAACACCGCCTCGAGTTTCAAGTCAGGCCACGCAATCGCGGCGGTCGGCGTGTCGATCAACGCCTCCGCTTCGAGCGCTTCGCTGAACGGATTGCCCGCATACGCCAGCCAGGACAGCCGCGGCAGCCGCAATAGCCAGGCAGGCAGTCCACTGAGCTGATTCGCCGCGAGACGCAGCAATTCGAGCTGCGAGCAGGCGGCCAATTCCTCGGGAAGCGTCCGCAGACGATTGCCCGCCAGCATCAACTTTTGCAATTGCGTGCAGCCGCCGATTTCGGCAGGCAACGCTTCGATCTCGTTGTCCGTGAGAATCAACCAGCGCAATTGCGGCGGCAGCGCATTGCCGGACACTCGCCGGATGCGGTTGGCCTTGAAGCCGACCATGCTCAATTGCGAGCACTGTCCCAGCACTTCCGGCAATTCGGTGAACGGGTTGTCGGAGCCGAAGAGAATACGCAGCTTGGTGAGCCGTGGCAGATCGTCGGGCAGCGACGTGAGCGCGTTGCCCGACAGGTCGAGAACTTCCAGTGTCTCGGCGAGGTCGAAAATCTCGCGCGGAAATTCAGTCAGGCCGCAGGCCAGTTTCAGCCGGCGCGTGCCCGCGAGTTGGCCAGCCCGCAATTGTTCAAGTGTCGTCGTCACAGTCGTGGAAGAGAGGTCCGGTTGCCGATGCGCTTCGTATCGAAGGTATCAATTCTACTGAGTCGCGGGCCTGGCGCGAAAAGGGTTGTACAGTGATGCATCGTCCCGTCCAGAACAACGAGCCGCCCGGCCGTCATCGGCCGCGAGGAATTGGACAGCAAGTTTCGGAGCGCAATCAGAGAGTACGAGACTCACACTGTCGGATATCGGCGCGCTTGGCGCGTGTATTCGCAGACTCGCCTTGCAGCAGCTGCGCCTCCAACCAGTCAGGAGCAAGCAAAGTGACATACGCCTACAAGTTGATGAACTCGCCCGTCGGCCAGTTGAAACTCGTTGCAAACGGCGACCACCTCGCCGCCATTCTGTGGGAGCACGACAAGCCGAACCGGGTGCGCCTCGGGGAGCTGGTCGAAGCGAACGACCGGCCTGTGCTGATCGAGACCGAACGGCAGTTGAACGAGTATTTCGCCGGCACGCGGCATGAATTCGACCTTCCGCTCACCTTCCAGGGAACGGACTTTCAGAAGCAGGTGTGGGCCGCGCTGTTGACCATACCGTTCGGCCAGACGCGCAGCTATTCGGAAATCGCGACGCAGATCGGCAACGTCAATGCCGTGCGGGCGGTCGGCGCGGCGAACGGCAGAAATCCGATTTCCATCGTGGCGCCGTGCCATCGGGTGATCGGCGCGTCCGGTGATTTGACCGGGTTTGCGGGCGGTTTGGCGAACAAGATGCTGCTGCTGTCGCTCGAAGCCGGACAGACTTCGATCGAAGCGGAAGCGGACGGGCAAGCGGATATGTTCGCGGCCGAAGAAAAGACCGAGACCGAGGGCAAGGCCCAGTTCAAATCCGAAGCTCAGACGAAACCCCCGCGCCATGCGCCGAGCCGCGGCACGCAAGCCTCGCTGTTTGGAAATTGACCGGATGCATGGTCCGCGATGGCAGTGGACTCACTGCGTCGCGTTGACCGCTTCGTAATAGATCACCTTGCCGGCCGCATAAAGCAACTATCCTTAAGAAGCCCTTTTTGGGCATCAACAGGAGGATGACATGCGCATGCTTCTCAACATACGAATCCCGCACGAACCGTTCAACACCATGGTGCGTGATGGCACCGTCGGACAAGTGATCGGGAAAATACTGGAAGAGATAAAACCGGAGGCCGTCTACTTCACCGAGCAGAGTGGAGCGCGCGGAGCAGTGGTCGTGGTGGATGTCGAAAGCGCATCGTCGATTCCCGCGCTCGCGGAGCCGTGGTTTCTGAAATTCAACGCCGACTGCGAAATGCGCATTGCGATGTTGCCGGAAGACCTGATGAAAGCCGGACTGGACAATCTCGGCGCGAAATGGAAATAGTGTTTGCCATCGGCGGTCCGCAACTGGCACCGCCAATGGCTGCGCAAACAAGCCTCTTCACGCTGCGCTCTGGTCAACCCAGCTCGAACGACGTCACGCCGAACACGCGTTCCATGGAAATAGCGGGCGGTTCCTCCGTGTACATCCGCGCGGTTTCAAACACGCTCGTCATGCCGTGCCGTTCGGCCAACGCAACGGCATCCACGTTGATCTCCGGCACATCGAAGAAAAACACCTCGCCGGCAATGCTCGACGTCAACGCAGCGAACAGACGACCGGCAATCTCGTCGTTATCGGCGAAGAGCGGGCCGATCTTGTAACCCGTCAAGCAACGCCGCAACACGCCGTAGCCCACCACGCGGCCGTCGCGCAGCGCGACTCGCGTCATCGCGCCAGGCTGCGCGAGCCATGCGGCGAGAAAGCGCTCGCGCGCTGCGGGAAAGCACTGCCGATCGTAGTCGCTCAACGATTCGAAGGGCAGCGCCGAAGCATTCAACACGTCTGCATAGTGCTCGCCCTGAGTGGTCTCTTGCGCGACGCCCTGAAAGCGAATGTTGCGATAGGCAAGCTGAAATCCAGACTTCTTATAGTTCGCCTGCTGGGCGACCACGCCGTCCAATCCGATATTGCGGTTGCGCAAATAGTCCATGCCGTGCTGCCAGACACGCATGCCGAAGCCTCGACCGCGAAACGCCTGTTTCACGATATAGAGCCCGATAAAGCCAAAGTCCTCGCCGTACGCGACAGCGGATAGACACGCCACCGGCTCGCCGCGCCATTCGCCGATGAAAAACCCGTCCGGGTCGGCCGCACGAAAACAGGCGGCATCGTGCAGACCAGGGTTCCATCCTTCCTGCGCGGCCCATTCGACCGCCAATGCGACGTCCTCGGCCGACATCGTGCGCACGACAAAATCGCCCGGCTCGCTCACGTTCGTCACGATCGTTTCGCCCATTGTTCCTCCAGAATCGCCGCGGCAGCCGTGGCCGCAACCTGACAGCCGAGAACGATATGCGCCTCGGCCGTATCCTCGATGAAATCGTGGCTCACGCCGCCGATGCTCGGCACGAACATCATGCAAGCCGGCATGCAGCGGGCGATGACCTGCGCGTCGTGCGCGGCGCCGCTCGGCATGCGGATCCATTGGCCGGGCGCCACCGCGTTGGCGGCGCGGGCGAGATGGTCCGCGAGCGCGGCGTCCATGGTCACCGGTTGCATCGGTTCGTCGATGGTCGTCAGTTCCACGTTCACCGAACCGCGCGCATTGAAGTCGCGCACCAGCTCGGCGAGCCGGACTTCCATCGCTTGCAAACGCGCGGCGTTCGCGTCGCGGAATTGCAGGTCCATGTCGGCCGCGCCCGGCACGACGCTCAGCGAGCCAGGGTCGAGGTCGATGCGGCCCACTGTCCAGACGGTATCGGCATCCGCGAGTTGCGCGAACGCTTCGTTCATCTGCGGGACAAAGGCGACCAGCGCCGCGCCCGCGTCGCGCCGGATCGCCATGGGCGTCGTGCCGGCATGGTTGCGCTGCCCCGTGAAGCGCAGCCGCAATTCGCGCAGCCCGACGATCGTGGTGACGACCCCGATGGACATGCCGGCCGCTTCCAGCCGGCCGCCCTGCTCGATATGCGGCTCGAGATAAGCGACCTGCCGGCCAGGCTCGAAGCGCGCACGCGGCCGCCCGGCCAGACCCGCGGTTGCGAGCACGTCTTCGAGACGCTGGCCTTGCCGGTTCGTGGCGTCGCGAATCGCCTCGTCGACGCTATCGCCCACAAAGCTGCGGCTGCCGAGCAGGCCGGAGAACGTGCCTTCTTCATCGATCCACGATGCCACGTCCAACGCGAGGTGACTCGTCGCGTCGTTCTCGGCCAACGCGCGCGCAATCTCCAGCCCGTAGATCACGCCCATCGCGCCGTCGAGCCAGCCGCCGGTCGGCTGCGTGTCGGTATGAGAGCCGATCACGAGGGCGGGGCCGCTTTTGCGCGAGCGTCCGAACACGGTCCCCACGCCGTCGATCACGGCCTCGAGTCCCGCCTCCGTCATGCGCCCGGCCAGCCATTCGCGCGACGCCAGATCCACCGGCGACAACGCCAGCCGGACAACACCTGGGCCCGTGGCGCCGAAACTGCGCAGCCGCTTGAGATCGGTCAGCAACCGGTCCGGATCGATCTTCACCACGTTCTCATCTCCTTCGATTATCGGTTCATGATGCCTTGTCACATCGACAGATTACACGGCCTAAGCCTTTCCTAAGGTTGGCTCGTTATCATCGCTCGACATCAGTGCGCCGGAGCGGCGCAGACGTCCATCGAGAAACACACCGTATGCAGACACTTGAAGCGTTCAACCAGGCGCTCTTTCTGATGATCAACGCCACGCCATCGACACCCGCGTGGCACATCGACCTCGCGCGTTCAATCGCCGATTACGTCATCTATCTCGTGCCGCTCTGCCTGATCGCCATGTGGCTCTTCGGCGACGAAGGTCAGCGCGAAACCGCCCTGCGCGCATGCTGCGTGACGTTCCTCGCGCTCGGCATCAATCAGCTCATCGGTCTGGCGTGGCCGCATCCGCGGCCGTTCGTGATGGGCATCGGCCATACGTTTCTCGAACACGCGCCGGACCCGTCGTTCCCCAGCGATCACGGGACGATCTTCGCGAGCATCGCACTGAGCTTGCTGCTCGGCGGCGTGCCGCGGTACGGCCTGCTCATTGTGCTTTCGGGGCTCGCGGTCGCCTGGGCGCGCATCTTTGTCGGCGTTCACTTTCCGCTCGACATGGCAGGCGCCGTCGTCGTGGCGGGCGTGGCCTTCCTGTTGGTGGCGCCGCTGTGGCGGCTCGCCGGCGCGAGCGTGACGCGCGGACCGGTCGCGCTGTATCGCAAGTTGCTGGCGTGGCCGATCGAACGCGGCTGGTTGTCGTTCTAGGCGATGTGTCGACACGCAAGCGCGAGTTCACGCCCACCGCGGCGAGCCGCCATCCCCTATCGGGTCAACGCCCGGAAATCGCTCGGCGACATGTCGTAAGCTCGACGAAACGCGCGAGTGAAATCCGACGCGCTATTGAAGCCGAGGCCATAAGCGATCTCGACGATCGCTTTGTTCCGGTATCGATGCAGATCTTCGGCGGCTTCGCGCAGCCTGCGGCTGCGGATGTAGGCGGCCAGCCCGCCTTCGGGCTCGAACAGGCGATAAAGCGTAGACCGGGACAGTCGCGACGCGGCGAGCACGCTGTCGGGCGTCAGATCCATCTGGTCGAGATTGGCATCGATATAACGGCGCGCCGCGGCAAACATGGCGGTGCGAGCAGCGGCGCGCGCATTGCCGCTTAAACCGGCCTGCTTCCCGAAGGCCGCCGCGATCAGCAATGCGCAGCTTTGGATGGCGTCGTATGCCGCCTGCCCGCTCATCGTGGGCAAGCTTCGGCTCAGGTCGGCGAGCTGTGCGGGAATCATGCGCGCAAGCGGCGAGTGATAGTCGATCACGCTGCCATGAATCGACTCCGCCTCCGGCAAAACGGATTCCACCAGCTCACGCGGCAGGAAAAACGCCTGCACGCGGCAGGCGCTGCGGTCCATGTGCATGGGCTGGTTCATATCGAGCGCGAGAATGCCCGGCGTGGACTGGGTGGCCTTGCGCTTCGGATGCGGTCCGGTGCCGGTTTCGATCGTGCCTTCCACGGCCACGTGGAATACGAACTGGCGCACCGAGTCCGTGGAAATGCGCGCGACGGATCGCGTCTGCGAGACCGGATCGGTACGGCAGTCCATGAATGCCAGATCGGCCACACGGTAGCTGTCGATCAGACCACTGAAGCCGTCCGCCAGTTGCCGGCGCGATATGGGTACATCGAGAAAATGGCCCAGACGGTCGCGCCACGCGGGCAACTGCGCGCGCGGCGCTTCGTGGTGCGTACTAAAGTGGCTATGAATGCAGTTCGCGGGAGCCGCATCTCTCGTCACGGACTCGGTCGTCAAGTTTTCCCCCGCCAGATTCGTTGTCTGCGCATGATAGCCGCACTTCGCGAACATCGCTCGGGGCGGAATTTCAGCTTTGCACCCGCTCAGAAGGTGTCGAAGAACGCCCGCGCCGCCACCAGGCAGAATGACGCGACCAGTTGGCCATGATAGGCCCGCAGCACCGCTGACGCCCCGCCGTCGGTCGCACCACCGGCCACGGCCTGACTCGCGACCTCCGCCTTCGCACTCGCGAACTCCCGCTTGATGGATGCATACGGATCGCCGGGCCCGACAACGGGAGAGTCTACATCCAGCACGGACGTGAGCCCCGCGGGCACTTTGGCGTTCTGCCAATACGCCTGCTCGATGCGCGCGTTGAAAAAGAACACCGTGGGATCCGACTCGCCGCCACACATCAAAACGGGCGTAACCGGCAGCCAGTTGCGCAAGTCGTTGCGCTTGAACGCCTGGCGCAAGGGATGCAGCGGATTCGCGGCCGGTTTCATCGCAAGCGTCGGGTTGGGAAACGCACCGTCGGGATTGGCGGCGGCGTCCTCCAGCAGCGTCAGGCGATAAGCGTTGCGCACGAGGTTGGGATTGCCGAATCCCGCGGCAAACAGCGGTGTCAAGGCGGGCGGCGTCAAAGGCGTCGAAGCAGGCGGCGTCATCGAGGCGAACTGCGGCGCGGGCGGCAACTTGCTGAAGAGATGCGCGGACGGCAGTTTGCCCGTGGTGAATAGCGTATTGAGCGGCTGCAGGCTCGGCAGCAGCGTTTCGATACCCGGCGCGTAGGCCGCGTCGTAGAAGTCGCCGGGGCGGCGGTAGATATTCTCGTAGGCATGCTGATAACCCGTCACGATCAGCGTCGAGAACAGCGTCGAGCCCAGGTTGACCTCGCCTTCGATGAGTGCGTCGGCGGTAGCGGCGAGTGCGTATGGCCCCGAACCCGGTGCGGACGCTGTCACCTTGACGCCAGCCGCCTGCAGCGCGCGATGCGTCGCCATTGCAACGAAGCCGCCTTGCGAATAGCCGGTGACGAACAGCTTGCCGTTTTCGCGCGGCCTGCTGTCCGGCGCTATTCCGGCTAGCGCCGCGCGCGCGGCTCGCAACGAGTCGATCATATCGGCGGATTGCTGGTCGGCATTGAGATACGGGTGGTACGGGAGGTCGGAGCCGGCGTAGCCCGCGTAGTTGGTCGCCACCACGATATAGCCTTGCGCCGCATACATGGCCGCCACGCTGATGCCTTCCCCGGCGCCGTCGCCGTTGCCCGGGTCCGTTTGCGTGATATCGGCGAGGTTGTAGTTGCGATACGCGGTGGTGCCGTGTGCATAGAGCATCAGCGGAAGCGCTCGGCTGCATGCCGCCGAACGCCCCGAAGGGATCATCAACGCACCGCTCGCGTTGGTGGGCTCGCCCGCGCCGCCGATGGTCCCGTAGCGAAAGCTCACGATCTCGATGCCGCACGCGGGCGCGCCGGCAATCTGCACGAGCCGCCGGCCGCCCGCGCTCGACGCCAGCAATTTTGAAAACGCCGCGGCGCTCAGCGTGAGCGTGACGCGGTGATCGAGAAGCTGGCCGCGCGCATGGCACCCTTCGTCGCATCCGGAGTCGGCTTGCGCAGCGGCACTGGCGCCCAACGTGAAACATGTCAGCAGCCCGAGGGCCGCGCTTCGCATTGCTACAGACATGTGAGGCTCCGTCTTGTTGGTATGACGACGAGTGGGCGGCCTTGCAGAGTGACAGGAGTATAGGTAAACGGGTCGGCGCGCCGCCAGCCTGACCGCTCTGGAAATGCGGTGGCGCCAGGTGTGGTTGAAACCGATACGTCGAACTTCACGAAGACCGACGCGGGACGCGCGGTGACGCTGGGGCTGCAGGAATTGAAACGCGTGGCGCAAGCGGATGACATCGGCGGCGCGGTGGCCTTTCTCACCTCGGATGCCGCTCGCCGGATTGCCGGCGAAACGTTGCATGTCGACGGCGGGTCGAAACTCTCAATCCGTAAAAGCGATCCTGTTTGCGATCTCGCCGGGAAGTCTTTCTGGAATGCCGCCCATGCATGGCGGCACGCCCGCGGACTTCACCGGCGCGACCCCGACGCGCTCCGCCCCGTTAGCCGGACGTAGCGCGTCTCAAGCGGCGAGCGAGCCGCTTACTTCCACAAGGTGCGGCCGAAAAACGTCAGCGTGCGATCCCAAGCCAATTGCGACCACACCGGATCGAACTGCGTCCTGGCGATACGGCCCGGACCGACCGCCGTTTCGTTCGCGAACGCGTGGTGTGCGAGATAGCGGTGAAACTCGACGTCGACATTCGCGTCTTTCAGTTTCCTCTCCAGCGCGTCGACCGTTTCGGACACGAAGAACTCGTCTTGCGTCGCCCAGTGACCGATCAGCGGCGCCTTGATTTTCGAAGCGTCGATATATTCCAGCGGCGGGAAGCCGTACCAGACCACGCCGGCCGACACTTCCGGGATATTACACAGCGCGAGCAAGGTCAGCGCGCCGCCCATGCAAAAGCCTGTCACGCCGACATTCGTCGCGTGCTGCTTCAGATATTGGACAGCGCCGCGCACATCCTGAGTAGCGGCGTCGCCGAAATTGAGCCCGTCGAGCAGATGGTGGGCTTCTTCCTCTTCCACCGTCGTTTTGCCTCGAAAGAGATCGGGCACCAGCGCCAGATAGCCGGCCTGCGCGAGCCGGTCCGCCACGCCGCGAATCTGGTCGTTGACGCCCCACCACTCCTGAATCACGACGATGGCGGGCGCGCCCTCCAGCTTCTGCGGCTTGGCCAGATAGCCCTGGATCTGCTGGCCGTCGGGCCGGTTAAAGGTGATCATCGAACCTGCTGCCTGTTTCATCAGTTGCTCCTCGAAGTAGACGAAAGCGCTAGCATAGTCCTAGCATGGCAGGTTCTGCTCGCCCGCTGCCGCGTCCGGCCGGCGATGCGAACAGCGCGCCGTGCAGCGAAGGAATGTGCCGCTTGGCGCCAAGCTTGACCTGGTCGAGTTGCAACGTCATGAAAGGCCGCTCCGCCTCGTCAATGGAATCCACGGCCATCAAAAAGGCCGAGCGGCAAGTTGCGCCTCAGGTCTGGAAATAGCGCGGCCGGTCGAGGTCGGCGATCAAGCCCGGCTGCTTCGGTTCCCAGTCAAGCAGCTTGCGCGTCTGCTCGCTCGAAGTCGCGGCATCCATTCCGGCAAACAGCGCGAACCAGCCGAAATGGTGGGCCGCCTCATCAACCGATTGCGCGACGACCGGCACGTTCAGGCGTCGGCCGATCACACCGGCGATCTCGTTGAACGGCACACCTTCTTCGGCAATGGCGTGATACCGGCTGCCGGCGACGCCGCGTTCGAGCGCGAGCCGGTAGACGCGCGCGGCGTCGAGCCGGTGCACGGCGGGCCAGCGGTTGAGGCCCTCGCCGACGGTCGCCGAGACGCCCTTTTCGCGCGCGAGACCGATGAGATGCGGAACGAAAGCATGATCGCCATCGCCATGCACCGACGGCGGCAGACGAACCACCGACGCACGCACGCCGCGCTCCACCAGCGACGCAGCCGTCGCCTCCGACACGCGAGGATAGGCGTCGGAGCGTGGAACCGGCGCGTCGTCCTCGGTCGCGAGGCGGCCCGACGCCAGCAGCGCGACCCCGGACGTGACGAGGAGCGGCCGCTCCGAGCCGACGAGCACGGAGCCGAGCGCTTCGATGACGCGCCGGTCCAGCTCGCAGTTCTCCGCGAATCGGGAGAAGTCGTGATTGAACGCCGTATGAATGACACCGTCCGCAGCGGCCGCTCCGGCTTTGAGGCTGTCGAGATCCTCGAGCGAACCGCGCAGGACCTCCGCTCCGGTCCTGGCCAGAGACTCGGCCGCGGCGTCCGAGCGTACCAGGCCGAGCACGGAATGTCCGGCGGCAATGAGTTCGGCAACGACGGCGGAGCCGACGAATCCCGTCGCTCCGGTAACAAAGACGCGCATCGTAAGACCCTCCAGTTGAAAACGAAGGTCGACTATCGGCGGGTTTCCTTCCGAGGTGAAGTAGTGACGTTTTAGGGGTATACGGACTAACAGGCTGCGCCGTTCAGGCGCCAGGCAAGCATCTTGCTGAGCTTACCGAAGATGGGTCGTGCATCTTCACTGCCGGGAGCGCGGGATGCGTCAGTTAAACCGCTTTGTCTTATTCATGCTGCTGCCGCTCGCCGCGTGCGCGGCGGGGCCGTCGAGCCCCACCGATACCGGCTTTGGGCCGTCACCCGTATTGCCCGCGCCAGAATCGTCGCTGGTTACCACGGTCAATATCGCGCCCGTCCGGCCGAGAACCGCCGACTTTCTCCCAACCGCTCCCAACGGCTTTGTCGTGACGGAATTCGCTCGCGGGCTGACTCACCCTCGCTGGCTCTACCCGTTGCCGAACGGCGACGTGCTCGTGGCGGAAAGCAACGCGCCGCAGCGACACGACGAAGGCAGCGGCGTATTCGGCTGGATTAGAAAGCAGGTCATGAAACGCGCGGGAGCGGGCACACCGAGCCCCGACCGTATCGTGCTATTGCGCGATACCAACGGCAGCGGCGTCGCCGATCAACAGACGGTGTTCCTCCGTGGCCTGCACTCGCCGTTCGGGATGGCGCTGATCGGCAACCAGCTCTATGTCGCCGACACGGACGCCATTCTGCGCTTCGACTACACGCCCGGCGCGACCCGGATCGACACGCCCGGCGTGAAGGTGGCTGATTTGCCGGCTGGCCCAATCAATCATCACTGGACCAAAAACATCCTGGCCGACCGTTCGGGCAAGCATCTCTACGTGACGGTGGGATCGAACAGCAACGCGGGCGAAAACGGCGCCGAGGCCGAAGCGGACCGCGCACGGATTCTCGAATTCGACGTGGCGTCCGGCCAGATGCGGCCCTTCGCGACCGGCTTGCGCAACCCCAACGGACTGTCCTGGCAGCCGGAGAGCGGCGCGCTGTGGACTGCCGTCAACGAACGGGACGACCTGGGCAACAACCTCGTGCCGGATTACATGACTGCCGTGAAAGACGGTGCGTTTTACGGGTTTCCTTACAGCTATTACGGCCAGCATGTCGACACGCGCGTCAAGCGTCAGCGCCCCGACCTGGTCGCCACGGCAATCGCACCGGACTATGCGCTCGGCAACCATACGGCATCGCTCGGGCTGGTTTTTTACGACCGGACGCTATTCCCGGCGCACTACCGCAGCGGTGCCTTTGTCGGTCAGCATGGGTCATGGAATCGCAAGCCGTACAGCGGCTACAAAGTGGTGTTCATCCCATTCGTCAAAGGCCAACCCGCGGGCGTCCCGGAAGATTTCCTGAGCGGCTTTCTGACCGCCGACGGTCACGCCGTGGGCCGGCCAGTCGGTGTCGCGCTGGATAAGCGCGGGGCACTGCTGGTGGCGGACGACGTCGGCAATACGGTCTGGCGCGTGGCCCCGCGCACCGATACCGGCGCGGCAGTTGGCACGCCGCCCGCTCAATGACAGCGGATCCGCCTGCCACTTGCGTGGCATAACAACGGACGATCCACTTCAGTCTGCTCACGCAGATCAGAAGCGCTCCAACACGCCAAGCTGCACACCCTTGACCGGCGCGCCGGGATACGCGACCGGCAGCCCGATCACGTTGACGCCACGCAGCGTGAAGCTCGCATCGTCGTGATTCGCCAGATAGGCCGCGCTGAAATAGAACAGCAAAGTACGCGACACGTTGTATTCGAACGCCATGCTGAACTGGTCGGCGCTCGCGCCCGCGCCGGTATAGTCGCGCACGTGCGCATAGCCCAGCGACGCGCGCGCATTCGAAGAAAAGCTGTATTGCGCTGAGAGCGATCCGCCCGCGCCGTGATAAAGCGGCGTGCCGCCATCGCCGTTGAAGAACGCGAGCCACACCCGCACTTTATCGATCGCGTAGGTCGCGCCGCCGAGATTCGCCCGCAGCGCGCCCGCGCCGTGCGTCTGCTGACGCGCGTACAACAGCCTGAGGTTGTCGAGCTGGTAGGTGGCGGTGACGTAGTATCCGTCGATACCGTTGCCGTCGTTCTCCGACGGATCGCGCGTGGCCATCATGACCGTCGCGCTGAATCCGCCGACGACCGGCGACAGATACTCGATCGCGTTGCTCGCGTAGGGTGTGATCTTCGACAGGTTGTTCAGCCCGGACGCGATCGTGCCCGCGCCGAACGCATCGAGGTCGCCCTTGAACGGGATATAGATGGGCGAATATTGCCGGCCGAAGCGCACCTCGCCCAAGGCGTTCCGCGCGCCGATCCACGCCTGGCGGTTGAATAGAACACCGGGAGTCTGAAGCGTGCCGTCGACCGAGCTAAAGCCGTTTTCCAGCGTGAAGAGCAGGTCGGTGCCGTTGCCGAGCGGCTCGCTGCCCCGCAAGCCGACCCGCGAACCGCGATAGGCCCCCGAGTCCAGACGTGGGGTCCAGCCGGACCCTGGGTCGGTTACTTCGAGGCTCGTGTCCAGCACGCCATACAGCGTAACGGTGCCCCCGCCGCCATCCGAGGCCGCCGCGCTCTGCAAGCAAAATAGCAGCCCCGCGCCGCCCATGCCCGCGCGCCAGCCCACGCGACGGCTCCAGGCGGCGATCTGCGCGACCGGATCCCACTTTCGTCGCGGCTTGTCGAGTGAAGTTTTCGCGGCGCCGACCAGATGCAGTCCTCCATAGGCACGTCGAACGTGTGTTCCGGGAACGAACTTCTGCCATGTTGAGACAGGACGTTCGCCGCCGAATCACGAGTGGGATGTGAGCAGGCATTGAACGGTCCAGCAGCGAACATAACAGACCTGAGCCGGTTTGCAATTTTCAGCGCCCTTAATTCGGAGCGTTCAGGTGCGTCTATGGGTGAGCAACGCTCAAACGACGGCTGCGAATTCGCGTGCTTCTTTCGCCGACGGCCTATGGACCCGCAACGAGCCGCCTTCGTCGCCGGAACCCTGCGGCTCCAAGTTGAACTGGCTGATCGACACTTGCAGCAGCCGCGCCTGTTCGGTCAGCGTCTGCGCCACCGCCGCGGCCTGCTCGACCAGCGCCGCGTTTTGCTGCGTCACGCTATCCATTTGCGCGACGGCGTCGCCGACCTGATTGATACCGGCGCTTTGCTCGGCAGCCGCCGCCGCGATCTCGCGCATGACGCCCGACACTTTTGCAATGGCCTCACGCGCGGAGTGAATCGTCGCGCCGGTTTGCCCGACGAATTCGGCGCCGGTCCCCACCTTGTCCACCGCGCGGCTGATCAACGTGCGGATTTCCTTCGCGGCCGCCGCGCTGCGCTGCGCGAGCGTGCGCACCTCGCCGGCGACCACCGCGAAACCACGCCCCGCATCGCCGGCCCGGGCCGCTTCCACCGCCGCGTTCAGCGCGAGAATATTGGTCTGAAAGGCGATGCCTTCGATGACCGAGATGATCTCCACCATCTTGTGCGACTCCGTCGATATCTCCTGCATCGTCGATACCGCTTGCGCCGCCATTTCGCCGCCGCGATTGACGATCTGCTCCGCGCCGGAGGTCAGTTGGCTCGCTGTCTGAGCGTTCTCCGCCGTCTGTCGCACCATTGCCGTCATCTGTTCCATGCTCGCCGCGGTCTCCTCGAGCGACGCCGCCTGATTCTCCGTGCGTGCCGACAGATCCGAGTTGCCGCCGGCAATCTCGCGCGCGCCTGTCGCCACCTTGTCGGCCGCGCCCTTGATCTGTTCGATCGTGTGGGCCAGCGCGTCGCGCATGCGCTGCATGGTGTAAAGCAGGCTCGAGTCGTCGCCGTGACGGAGGTCGACGGGAATGGCCAGGTTGCCCTGCGTGATTTCGCCGGCCACTTGCGCAACGTAGGCCGGATCGCCGCCGATCGTGCGCTGGATGCTGCGATTGGTCAGCGAGACCAGCGCCGACAGCAGCAGCGCGACGACGGCAAAGATTCCGCCGACGAAATACAGCGACTCCTTGAACGCGGCGTCGATGTCGTCCACGTAAGCGCCCGTTGCGATGATCCAGTCCCACGGCGCGTAACGCACGACGTAGCCGATCTTGCCGACCGCGGCGGCGGGCGGGTTTTGCGGATGCGGAAACACGTAGTCGACGAAACCGCCGTTCGGCGCCTGCGCGACCTTGGCGAATGTCACGTAGTGGTGACGGCCGTCGGCATCGGCGGTGCCGGCGAGATCCTTGCCGTTCAACGCGGGCTTCATCGCATGCATGACCATGCGCGGTGTCGAATCGATCACGAGGAAGTAGCCGTCCTCGCCGTAACGTACACCGCGCAGCCGTTCGAGCGCCTGCCGGCGGGCGTCCGCTTCGCTGAGCGCGCCGCTTTGCGCCAGCGCCGCATATTCCGTCACGATACTGAGCCCGACATGGGCCACGTTGACCAGATCGTTCTTGCGCTCCTCGATGCGGGTCTGCCGCGACAGCCACGCCGCCGACACCGACACGGCGAGAAGTGCCACGAGGCTGACGACCAGCGGCAGCCAGAGCTTCTGTGTGAAACTGAATCGGACCATGCACGCGCCCCGCATCTGTATCGAATGATCGAGCCGGATCTCATCATGGCAACACGTGCCGATATCGGAATCGACACGTCGTTGCTTGGATGCGACCACCCGATTCATTTATCGGCAATCGCGTGCATGTTCTGTGTAGAGACAAACCCTTTACGGGGAATGAGCGAGCCTGAGCTACAGCAATGCGTTCGGCCCGCAGTTGCCTCAGTGCTTCTCGTACTCGTCATGCCGACGCCACCACACCCCCGTCTCGTTACGCCCTTTGGGCGCGCGGTCGAGCCACTGATACATGCCCCACAGCGCGTCCACGCCGCGCCCATAAGTGGAATACGTGTGGTACACCACGCCGTCTTCGAGCACGAACGCGCTCATGCCGGGCCTGTCCAGCGAATACGTCGGCGCGTCGGTCCCGCAGGCGGCCGCGAACTCAACCACGGGCGCCGGCGCCGGTGTCGCATCCATCGCATGGCCACCACGCTGGAAGTTGTATTCGACGCTTCCTTCGCGTTGCTGCTGCTCGGTGAACGAGACGTTGATATCGAAGTTGAAGTCGCTGCCCGCCGACGACGCCCACGGAAACGTCCATCCCATGCGCCGCTTGTACGCCTGCAGCTTCGCGAGCGGCGCGCGCGATACCGCCGTCATCGCGACATCGTGATTCGCCAGATGGACCACGGAACCGTTGAACCCGTCCGCGACCGCCGAACACGACGGGCAGCCCGCGGTGTAGTCGGGGCCGAACATGAAGTGATAGACGAGCAACTGCGAGCGTCCTCGAAAGAGATCGGCCAGCGAGGCGCTGCCTTCATCGGTCTCGAACCGGTAGGCCTTGTCGATTCGGACCCAGGGCAGCGCCTGCCGCTGCCGGGCCAGTTCGTCGCTCTGCCGCGTGAGCGCCTTTTCCGCTTCGAGCAGGTCGAGCCGCGCGGCCAGCCATTCTTCCCGTGTGCCGATGCTGTGTTTCGTCGTCATGCTTGACTCCTTGCTTCGCTATGCGAAGTGCTGTGGGTTGGTCGTGCTAGATTAGCCCCGGGCTTCGAACGACGGGAGTGACAAGTGTGGCGTGATTCACCTGGACCATGGACTCGCTAATCACGGCGGCGGCGCGCGCGCTCGCCACGGGCGATCCGCTCGGCGCGCTGAATCGCGTCGCCTTGCGCGATGACGCGCCCGCGCTCGCGTTGCGCGGCATCGCCATGGCGCAGCTCGGCGATCTGGTGCGGGCGAAGGCGCTCGTGCGAAGCGCCGCGCGTGCCTTCGGTGCGCGGGAGCCGGTGGCCCGCGCGCGATGTATCGTCGCCGAGGCCGAGATCGCGCTCGTCTCACGCGATCTGAACTGGCCCACGAAGGCTCTGGAAGCCGCTCGCGCCACGCTCGAAGCGCACGGCGACCGGCTCAACGCCGCTCATGCGCGCTATCTCGCGGTGCGGCGCCTGCTGCTGATCGGACGTCTCGACGAAGCCGAACGCGCGCTTGCCGGGCTCGATCCCACACCGTTCCCACCGCCTTTGAGGACCGCGCACGAACTGGTCGTGGCAGGCGTCGCGCTGCGCCGTCTTCAGACCAAAGCAGCGCGCTCAGCGCTCGAACGAGCCCGGCGCGCAGCGGGTCTCGCGCGTATTCCTGCACTGACGGCGGAGGTCGACAACGCCGCGCTCGTTCTGAACGCACCCGCGGCGCGGCTGCTCGCGCGTGGCGAGGAACGCCCGTTGCTGCTCGACGAAGTGGAAGCGCTGCTGGCATCGAAGGCATTGATCGTGGACGCGTGCCGTCACGTCGTGCGCGACGCCGGCGCGGTGATCTCGCTCGCCAGCCGTCCGGTGTTGTTCGTGCTCGCGCGCGCGCTGGCCGAAGCATGGCCGGAGGACGTATCGCGCGACGTGCTCGTCGCGCGAGCCTTCAGGGCCAAGGCCGCCGATGAATCGCATCGCGCGCGCCTGCGGGTCGAACTCGGGCGGCTGCGTTTGGTGCTTCGCGCAGTGGCCAGCGTGAGCGCGACGCGGCGCGGGTTCGCGCTGGTGCCGCGGCATGCGCAGGAGGTAGTCGTGCTGGCGCGGCCTGTCGAGGACAAACATGCGCCCGTGCTTGCCTTGCTCGCCGACGGTGAGTCCTGGGCGAGCTCGGCCCTCGCGCTCGCGCTTGGCGCGAGCCAGCGCACCGTGCAGCGAACCCTCGACACGCTCGCGGCGCAAGGCAAGGTGCAGTCTCTCGGCCAAGGGCGGGCGCGTCGCTGGATGACGCCGCCCATGCCCGGATTCACGACGACCTTGTTACTCCCCGCTCCGTTGCCGGTTGATTAGGATGGCAACACGATAACCACGAGGGACAAACCATGAAACGATCAGCCGCGGAAATCATCAACGAGTACGGCCCCTTTGCGGGCATAGAACGCGTGCATGGCGTGACATACGACGGCCAGCACGTCTGGTTCGCGACGGGCGACGCGTTGAACGCGCTCGACCCGCAGAGCGGCAAGACGGTCCGCTCGATCGACGTCGCGGCGCACGCGGGTACGGCCTTCGACGGCCAGCATCTGTACCAGATCGCCGAGGACCGTATCCAGAAGATCGATCCCGCCACTGGCAGCGTGCTCGCCACGATCCCCGCGCCCGGCGGCGGTGCCGACTCGGGACTCGCGTGGGCCGAAG
The DNA here is from genome assembly GCF_004339745.1 of Paraburkholderia sp. BL9I2N2. Lineage (GTDB taxonomy): Bacteria > Pseudomonadota > Gammaproteobacteria > Burkholderiales > Burkholderiaceae > Paraburkholderia. Next base: position 1,585,197 of record NZ_SMGP01000002.1, read on the forward strand.
GGACACTGTGGGTCGGACAGTATCGGGAGCGCAAAATCCATCAAGTCGATCCGCAGACGGGCGCGATTTTGCGCACCATCGAGTCCAATCGCTTCGTGACCGGCGTCACGTGGGTAGACGGTGAACTTTGGCACGGCACGTGGGAAGGCGACGAAAGCGAATTGCGGCGAATCGATCCGCGCACCGGCGAAGTTCAGGAGCGGCTGGAGATGCCGTCCGGCGTCAGCGTGTCGGGGCTTGAATCGGACGGCGGCGATCGGTTCTTTTGTGGCGGCGGAAGCAGCGGCAAGGTACGGGCGGTGCGGCGGCCTAAGTGAGGTTGTGGGGTGGGGGCCGATTGCAAAAGCAAGCCGCAATCGGCGCCTACGTCCGCCTATTTGCGCTCGCGTCCCGGCAAATCCTGCAACAGATCCATGAACGCCCGCACCTTGGCGCTCAGTAGACGCCGCGAGTTGTACAGCGCCCAGATCTCGACCGGCGGCCCATCCGCCACACCCCAACAAACGAGCCGCCCCGCCGCCACATCCTGCTCGACCAACAACTTGGGCAACAGTGAAGCGCCCAGCCCATCGAGCACCGCTTCGCGCACCATCAGCAGCGATGAGAGCCGCAGCACCGGCATCGGCGCAAACGTCCTCACTCCAATTTCCGTGCGCACGCTCCAACTCGCACCCGCCGATGCCGCCACCAGCACGACCGCGGGCACCGCCAACGCGGCAGCGTCGCCAGTGGGCTGAGAAGGTACCGACATTGTGGGCGCCGCGACCATGAGCCGTTCGTCGCCGAGAATGCGCCGCCCCACGAGTTGCTGGTCAGGCGATGGATTGATGCGGATGACCAGGTCGTAGCCGTCCTCCACTGGATCGACGACGCGGTCCTCCGCAATCACTTCGAGTTCGACCTGCGGATAGGCCAACGCAAAACGCGTCGCGATCCGCACCAGCACGACGTGCGCGAACACGACCGGCGCGCTGATCCGCAATCGTCCGCGTGGCACCGGCGCGCGCGACGCCACCGCCTCACCCGCCTCCTGAATTTCCGCCATCAACCCCCGCGTGCGCTCGTGCAGCACGAGACCTTCTTCGGTCAGCCGCAGCGTGCGCGAGCCTCGCTCGATCAGCCGCACGCCAAGCGTTTCCTCCAGTTCCGCCACGCGCCGCGACAGCGTGGCCTTGGGGCGGTCGAGCGCCCGGCTAGCCGGGCCGAAGCCGCCGTGCAGCGCCACCGCATTGAAATCGGCCAGTGACGTCAAATCCATAATCGTTCCAAATATGAGACGAGGTGTCTGGATTTTTGCACTTTCGCGGTTCAAATGGAACATCTATTGTGTGTCTACGGGCTGACTTCCAGTCCATCCAACCCTCAAGGAGAAAGTCATGGCAATCCTCGTAACCGGCAGTACGGGCGTAGTTGGTAAGCAGGTCCTCGAACATCTGAGCGGCAGCGGCGCGCAAGTTCGCGCGCTGACTCGCACGCCGGAAAAAGCGCAATTCCCGGACAGCGTCACCGCAGTCCAGGGCGACCTGTCCGACGTGGACGGATTGCGCCGCGCGATGAACGGCGTCAGCACGCTGTTCCTGCTCGCACCCAACGCCCCGGACGAACTGACGCAAGCGCTGCAGACCCTGAGCGTGGCGCGCGAAGCCGACGTGAAAGGCGTCGTGTACCTGTCGGTGTTCAAGGGCGCCGAGTATGTCGACGTGCCGCACTTCACCGGCAAGCACACGGTTGAGCGCATGATCGAGCACTGCGATCTGCCCGCCACCGTGTTGCGCCCCGCGTATTTCATCCAGAACGACGTGCGCCAGAAAGAGCCGCTGCTGACGCACGGCGTGTACGGCATGCCGATCGGCGCCAAAGGTATTTCCATGGTCGACGTGCGCGATATCGGCGAGGCCGCCGCGCGCGAACTGCTGCGCCGCGAGCGGGCCGCGGGCCGCTTGCCGCGCGAGACTTATGAGCTGGTCGGCCCTGACGCGATCACGTCGGAAACCGTGGTGTCGATCTGGGCTGAAGCGCTGGGCCGCACCGTGCGCTACGGTGGCGACGATCTCGACGTGCTGGAACAGCGTTTGAAAGCGGCCGCTCCGGGCTGGCTCGCTTACGACATGCGCCTGATGATGAGCCGCTATCAGCAGGACGGCGCGGTCGCATCGCAAGCGCAAATCGATCATCTCGCGACGCTGCTCGGCCGGCAGCCGCGATCTTATCGGGACTTCGCGGTGGATATGGCGGCGGCCTGGGCGAAGGGTTAATGCCCGAACATATATGCGCCGGCGCGCTGCACGACTTCAACCGCGCGCGCAAGGCGCTGGACTTGATACGCGAGATTGCCGAAGGCGTAGCGCGCGTGAAAGCGGGGCGTCGCTTCGTGGGATAAAAGGCCCTGCCGAAGCGGGACATTTTGACAACTTAATCTGCATCTTCGGCGTATAGCCCTTTGTATTTGACTTGTCCGAACATTAAAGCAAATCCAACCGTATCCTGAAGACCTTCATTTACCCCTGCGATTACCACTGCGGCCGGCGCGCCGCGAGTCGCCATGCCGATCAGGTCCGGCTTTACGACTCCCATGAGAAGAAGCTCACGGTTTACACCAAGAAGCATGAATGAGCCTGTGCCACCGAATAGATATCCGGCTGCGCCTTCCACATAGATCGTCCCACCTTCGAGGTTTTCCGGATTACCCGAATTTTCTAAAGCCACCAATAAAAGCACCCCTCAAGTTCTGGATTCACCCGGCCGTTTACATGGCATGCGCCGTGTACCACATCATTCACGCTGCATAAACAACGCTAATTATTGGCCAAAATACAAACCACACTCCTTTCAATTCGTAATGAAAAAGTACATCGCACTCTTTGCCATTGCCGGCGCGCTATTGACGTCAGGCTGCGCGACTGTTTCCACCATGTCGCCGACCACATCGACGAGTTCGGTCGACACCACGAAAAACTCGTACGCGCTAATGACGGTGACGCTCAAGAACGCTTATCACACCAGCTACCAGCCGAGCCCTATCGTCGTGCATATGGAGCGCGGTGCGGCAGACTCGCGGGATGATCGTTTGAATTTCAAAATTCGACGATCAAGCCGCCACGACGAGTGACACGGGTAATCACTATTTCATTCGCCTCCCGCTCGCGCCGGGCAAATATGTGATGCGCGGCATTACCGGTCAAAGCGGCGTATTCCCGTTCCACGGCATGTTCTTTACGCCGCTTCACGAAGTCGTCGAAATCAAACCGAATTCGATCGTGTATCTCGGCCATATCGACGCCACGATCGTCGAACGTAAAGACGGTGAATTGCGCGCGGGACCGGTCATTCCGCTGGTCGATCAGGCGGTCGCCGGTTTCAGCGGCGGGACGTGGGACATCAGCGTGACCGACCAGTTCGACGACGACGTGACGGCATTCAAAAAGGACTTTCCGGCGCTGACCAACGCATCCATCGATCGCGAAGTGCTGCCCGCCTGGGATAAACAGAAAGCCACCGAATGGTGGAATAACCACTAAATTCAAGCTGCAAATCTGAACGGCGCGCGCAGCGCGAATGGCTTGCCTGCGCCCGATTCCAAACAAGCCGATAATCGCATGACCGACAGGATGGAGACGTCACGGTCATGCGCAATCTCGACGAAAACACGATCACGGAAGCGGTTCTGGCGCGCCACGCGCACGCAGGCGACGAGCGGCTGAAAACCGTCGTCACGAGCCTCGTGCGGCATCTGCATGCGTTCGCGCGCGAGGTGAACCTGAGCGAGAACGAATGGGAACAGGGCATTCGTTTCCTCACCGACGTCGGCCATATCACCGACGACAAACGCCAGGAATTCATCCTGCTCTCGGACACGCTCGGCTTGTCGATGCTCGTCACGGCAATGGCCAACCGCAAGCCGCCGGGCTGCACGGAAGCGACGGTCTTCGGGCCGTTTTTCGTCGAAGGCGCGCCCGCCTATCGAAACGGCGACGACGTGTCCAACGGCGCACGCGGCGAACCCTGCTTCGTGTCGGGAACCGTCAAGGGCGCGGACGGCGAAGCGGTGGCCAACGCACGCATCGAAGTCTGGCAAGCCGACGCGGACGGCTTCTACGACGTGCAACACGCCGGCAACGACACGCATCGCGCCAGAGGCGTGCTCCATAGTCTCGCTGACGGGCGTTATCACTTCCGTTCCATCGTCGCCGAGCCTTATCCGATTCCACACGACGGTCCGGTCGGGCGCATGCTCGCAGCGCTCGACAGGCATCCGTGGCGTCCGGCCCATCTGCATTTCATGATCACTGCGCCGGGCTACGAGCGCCTCGTCACCCACGTGTTCCGCGAAGGCGATCAGTACCTCGATTCGGACGCGGTGTTCGGCGTTCGCTCATCGCTCGTCGCACAGTGGAAGCACCATGAGGCAGGCACGGCGCCGGACGGCACGTCCATGACTACGCCGTTCAGCACGCTCGAATTCGACTTCGTGCTGAACCGATCCACATAACACGAGTCACTTTTCTATCGCAAAAGACGCATTGAGCCCGCGGATCAAACCCGGTCGTAGAACCGCTCCGCGTCGACAGGCATTCACCTACTCACTTTGATTCCCATGGAAAAACGAGCACTCATCATCGGCGCGAGCGGCATTGTCGGCGGCAATCTGGCAGACCAGTTGCTTTCGAACGGCTGGCAGGTCGCCGGACTCTCGCGCGGCCGCACGCCGGTGTCGCCGGCAATCGAATCGATTACGGCCGATCTGCAGTCCGCCGACTCAGTCAGCAAGGCGCTCGCGGGCCAGGCATTCAGCCATGTGTTCCTCACCGCGTGGTCGCGCCAGGCCACGGAGAAAGACAACATTCGCGTGAACGGCGCGATGGTGCGTCACGTCATGGACGCCGTGGGCCCGTCAGGCACGCTCGAGCATGCCGCGCTCGTGACAGGCCTCAAGCATTACCTCGGCCCGTTCGAAGCGTATGCGACCGGCGCGGTGCCCATCACACCGTTTCGCGAGGAACAGGGCCGCCAGCCAGTCGACAACTTTTACTATGAGCAGGAAGACCGTTTGTTTGAAGCCGCGCAGCGCTACGATTTCAGTTGGAGCGTGCATCGTCCGCATACGATCATCGGCTTCGCGCTCGGCAATGCGATGAACATGGGCGTGACGCTCGCCGTCTACGCGACGCTGTGCAAGCAGACCGGCCAGCCGTTCGTCTTCCCCGGATCGGCGGCGCAATGGAACAGCCTCACCGACATGACCGACGCGCGGCTGCTCGCGCGCCACCTCGAGTGGGCCGCCACGTCCGAGAAGGCGCGCAACGAAGACTTCAACGTGGTCAACGGCGACGTGTTCCGCTGGAAATGGATGTGGTCGCAAATCGCCGGCTACTTCGGGATCGAAGCTGTACCGTTCGATGGCGAAACACGTCCGCTGGAAGGCCGTATGCAGGACGCGGGCAAGGCATGGGCCGATATCGCCGCGCGCTTCGATCTGAAGGAGGCCGACATCGGCAAGCTCGCCTCGTGGTGGCACACCGACGCGGACCTTGGCCGCCCGATGGAAGTGCTCACGGATATGAGCAAGAGCCGGCAGGCAGGCTTCCTCGATTATCAGAGCACGCCCGACGCCTTCTTCGCGCTGTTCGACCGGTTGAAGGCGGAGCGCATTCTGCCCAGCGATACGCGCACGCGGCTAGCGGCCTCGATTGAACAGAGGTGACGCGTGGCTCGCGGCGGCGAGTTCCGAAGCGGCCGCGAGCAGTGTCGAGCCGAGGCTGGCCATGCGTTTTTCGTCGAGCCGCACGAGCGGCCCGGCAATGCTGATCACGCCCATGGCGGGATAGCCGCGCCGCTGCACGGGCGCGGCCATGGCCGTCATGCCGGGGGCAAAGACTTCGTTGATCGTCGCATAGCCTCGTTCGCGCGCGGCGTGCACGAACTTCAGCAGTCCGCTGATCGTGGTCGGCGCGTTGGGACCGTATTGCTTGGGCTGCCCGAAGCCCTGGCGTGATACGAGTTCGAGCGCGCGTTCGTCGGTCATGGTCATCATCCATGCGTGGCCCGTGGCGCTGCACGAGAGGATCGTGTCCATGCCCATGTCCGGGTCGTAGCGCAAACCCTTCAGCGCGCCCTGCGCCTTGGCGACCCACGTCAGCCGGTCGCCGTCCACGATCGCGAGCCGCACCAGTTCGCCGGATGTCTCGGCGAGCCGATCGAGCATGGTCTGCGCAATGTCCACGATGCCGGAGGTCGCGAGAAAACCGAGCCCCAGTCCGACGAGCTTGGTGGTGAGCACGTAATCGCCGTGCTCGCGCAACTGCCGCACATAACCGCATTGCTTCAGATCGACGAGCAGCCGATGGCATGCGCTACGCGGAATATCCAGCTCGTCCGCGATCATTGCGAGCGGCGTTCCCTCCATTTGCGTGGCGAGGAATTCGAGTACCGCGAGGGTGCGCTCCGTAACGCCGGGCATATCGGTCTCCGTTTGCAGGGGTTCGCGCAGGCAGTTTTGCACATTATGGGATCAAATTCCACCCTGGAACGGCATCCCACCCAAGGATGCTAACCTTGGTTTCAAGGCGGCGCGACGCGCACAGCGAGTCGAGAGCGCCCCGAGTTCATCGATTAGACAAGAGAGCGGGAAACGGTCGGCGGCGCTCCTCGCTTGCGACCTGCATCCCGCGCGGCGACGGTTAAGGAGACAACATGATTCAGGAAACGCAACAAGGCACGCATGCCGCGATGCGCACGCGAGCGGTCACGGCGGCGGCCGTCGGCACCGCGCTCGAGTGGTTCGATTTCACGCTTTACGGCGCATTGGCCGCCACGGTTTTACCCAAACTGTTTTTCCCTTCGATGGACTCGACGTCCGCCCTGCTCGCCTCGCTCGCGACTTTCGGCGTGGGGCTCGCCGCGCGGCCGCTCGGCGCGATCATCTGCGGCCATTTGGGCGACAAGCTCGGGCGACGCAACCTCATGCTCGGCACCGTCACGGTGATGGGTCTCGCGTCGATGCTGATGGGCCTGTTGCCGACCTACGCGAGCATCGGCGTATGGGCGCCGGTCCTGCTGGTGCTGCTGCGCATTCTGCAAGGCTTCGCGCTCGGCGGCGAATCGACCGGCGCGCAATTGATGGCGATCGAACACGCCAGCGCCGACCGGCGCGGCAAGTACTCCGGGCTGCTGGGCCTGTGCTCGCCGCTCAGTCAGATCATGGCCAATGGCGTGCTGCTTCTGCTGTCGTCCACGATGTCGGCGCAGGCGTTCGATTCGTACGGCTGGCGCATCCCGTTCGTGCTGAGCTTCATTCTCGTGATAGTCGGCGTGTATATCCGCTTGCGAGTCAGCGAGACGCCTGCCTTCGTGGCGCTGCGCAAAACGGAAGTCGTACACGTGGGCAGCCCGCTGCGCGACGCATTGCGTCTGCACTGGAGAACCGTTCTGCGCTGGATGCTGTTCTTCTGCGGACCGGCGGCGATCTTCTACCTGATCGTGGTGTTCTCGCTCAGCTACATCACGAAGACGCTCGCCATCCCGAAGCAAACCGGCTTTCTTCTGCTGATGGGCGCCAATGTCTGCGCGATCGTCGGCGCGCTTGCCGGGGGCATGCTGAGCGACCGGATCGGCCGCAAGAAAGCGCTCGCGATCGGTTCGACCGCGACCTTGCTGATGCTCTTCGTGTACTTCCAGATTCTCGACACCAAAAGCTTTGTACCGATGCTCGCGGCGATGGGCTTCTTCCTCGGCTTCACGCAGTTTCAAAGCGGCATTCAACCGGTCGCGTTCGCCGAAGCGTTCCCGACCAATGTGCGTTACTCCGGCTCCGCGCTCGCCTACACCGGTGCGAACCTGGTGGCGGGCGGTCCGATGCCGGTGCTGGCCGTGTGGCTCTTTGCCGTGTGCAACGGTTCGCCGTGGGGCGTGGTCGCCGTGTGCGTGGTCTTCAACGTGATTTCGCTGGTGATGATCCTGACTGCGCGCGAAACCCTCGGCATCGACATGAACCGCACCGACTCGACGGCGGCCGTCACGGGCGAAGCGGACTTTGCGACGGCGGGCGTGAGCAACAGCCATCGCACGTAATAAACGTGCTCTACAGCGTGACACTGAATCATCGAATATTTGCAGACAGGCGACCGAACAATGACTGAACTCGTATATGTACTGAATGGCTCGAACCTCAACATGCTCGGCAAGCGTGAGCCGCATCTGTATGGGACGACCACGCTGGCGCAAATCCAGCAGCAGGTGGAGGCGCTCGCGGTCCGGCTGGAGCTCGAATGCGAGTTCCGCCAGACCAACAGCGAGGCCACCATGGTCGACTGGCTGCAGGAAGCGTTCGAACGCGACGCCGCGGTGATCATCAATCCGGCGGGATTTTCGTTCGCGTCGGTGCCGGTCTTCGACGCGGTCAAGCTGATCGAGCGGCCGTTGATCGAACTGCACATCACCAACATTCATAAACGCGACGAAACCTATCGCCATTCGCTCATCTCGCGCGCGGCGACCGGCGTGATTTGCGGACTCGGCGCCAACGGCTATCTCATCGCGCTGCAGGCAATGGCGATGGCGCTCGGCAAAAGTCCGAGTTTCGGCTGAAGCTGCGCGCGCGGAGCGGCCAGTACATCGCCCGCGCGCAACCCGACGCCTCTTGCCCGCTCGCTCCACCCATCAAGCCGTGCCGGCCGCGCACGGCATTTTTTTTGCCCCGAAATTCCAGAGAATAGTTTCGAATAAGGGAAAACCCGTATAATTCATTCCAAGAGGTCAGACAACTAGAGGACATCAGTCGTCAAGACCCTGACCTGCGCCGGCCGCGCAGCGTCCACATTGAAAAAAAGCTTTCCCCTCAGATCCGTGAATCCGACTGCCACTGCCCTGCCTTTCCGAAACGCGCTGTTCGCCATGCTCGGCATCGGCCTCGTCAATATGCTGGTCGCACTCGATCAGACGGTCGTCAGCACCGCGCTGCCTTCCATCGTCGCCGAGCTGCACGGCTTCGAGTACTACGCGTGGATCGCCAGCGCGTACCTGCTGGCTTCGGTGGTGACGGTCCCGGTGTTCGGGCGGCTCGGCGACTACTTCGGCCGCAAGCGTTTCGTGCTCGCCGCGGTCATCACGTTCACGGTGGCGTCGGTGCTCTGCGGCGTCGCGAACGACATGCTGTTTCTCGTGATCGCGCGCGGCTTGCAAGGTGTCGGCGGCGGGATGATGGTCGGCACGGCGTTCGCGTCGATTCCCGATCTGTTTCCCGATCCGCGCGCGCGAGTGCGCTGGCAAGTGGTGATGGCCGCGGCGTACGGCATCGGCACCGCGGCGGGACCGTCGCTCGGCGGCTGGATGAGCGAACACTGGGGCTGGCGCTCGACCTTTCTGATCAATTTGCCGGTCGGCGCGGCGGCGCTCTATTTCATCTGGGCGCATCTGCCGAGCTTCCGGCGTCCGCATGAAGGCGAAGTCAAAATCGACTGGCTCGGCGCGGCGCTGGTTGCCGCTGTGCTCGGCGGTCTGCAGGCTTTCATCGAAGCAGTGCCGAAAAGCGGCCTGACCGCCGGCAATCTCACCTTGGCCGTTTGCGTGATCGTGGGCACGGTCGCACTGCTGATCTGCGAGAAGCGCGCCACGCATCCGATCATTCCGCTCGATCTATTCAAGGACCCGCAACTCGTCACGCTGTTCACGCTCGGCATGCTGTCGGGCTTCGTGATGTTTTCGCTGATCTTCTTCGCGCCGCTGCTGCTGCAAGGCGGCTTCGGACTGTCGCCGCAACAGGCCGGCCTGCTCGCCACGCCGATCGCCGCCTGTATCGCGCTCGGCAGTCTGCTGAATACGCGCATCGTGATTCACATGAAGAAGCCGACGCAGATCCTGTCGATCGGCTTCGCGCTGCTGCTGTTCGCGTCGATCGCGCTGGCGTTTGCGAATCCGGACACACCGCACGTGCGGATCGAATTGCCGATGGCCGCGGTCGGTATCGGTCTCGGTTTCATCCTCAACAATCTGAATGTGTTCGGCCAGGAGATTGCCGGACGCGAACGCTTCGGCATCACCACAGCACTGCTGCAATCCACGCGCATGGTGGGCGGCATGCTGGGCACGAGCATTGTCGCGACTGTGGTGCAGCATCACTATCGCGACGTGGTCACGCGCACGATGAGCGTGCTCGGCGAGCCGGCCGCGTCGCAATGGCGGCCTCGCTTCGTCGACCTGCGCATTCTTATCGACGAAGCGTCGCGTCTGAAGCTGATCGCGGATATGAAGCCGTCAGGGCTCGATACGTTCGCCTTGATCGACACGGCGCGCGATGCGCTTGTGCAGTCGATTCATATCGGCGTGTGGCTGACGGCAGTGGCGGCGCTGGCGGCCGCGCTGCTGGTGCAGCGGATCTCGCACGTGGTGTTTCGCAAGAGTTGAAAACGGCGGTCGGCCCCGACCGCCGCTGTAGCTGGCACGTTGCTTACTGCGTGCCGAGCTTCCTGATCAGCGCATCGAGTTGCGCGATCTCTTCGTCCGTCAGATCGGTCAGCGGCGCGCGGACCGGACCGGCGTCGTGGCCTACCAGCTTCGCACCCGCCTTCACGATGCTCACCGCGTAACCCGCGCGACGATTCCGGATCGCCAGATACGGCAGGAAGAATTCGTCGAGCAGCCTGGCTTGCGTTGCATGATCGTCCGCAGCGACCGCGCGGTAAAACTCCATCGCCGTCTTCGGAATGAAGTTGAATACCGCCGACGAATACACCGGCACACCCAGCGCCTTATAAGCCGCGGCATAGACCTCCGCGGTCGGCAGCCCGCCGAGATACGAGAAACGATCGCCGAGACGGCGGCGAATCGTCACCATCGCTTCGATTTCACCCACGCCATCCTTGAAGCCGATCAGGTTCGGGCAGCGGTCCGCGAGACGCTCGAGCATGTCGGCGTTCAGCTTCGAGTTCGCGCGGTTGTACACGATCACGCCGATGTTCGGCACGGACTTGCACACCTGCTCCACGTGCGCCGCGATGCCTTCCTGCGACGCCTCGGTCAGATAATGCGGCATCAGCAAGACGCCGCTTGCGCCGAGACGTTCGGCTTCCTGCGCGTAGTCGATCGCCACGCGGGTCGGGCCGCCCGCGCCCGCGAGAATCGGCACCTTGCCTCTGCAGGTATCGGTCGCCGTGCGGATCACGTCCGTGTAGTCGCTTTTCGTCAGCGAAAAGAATTCACCCGTGCCGCCCGCGGCGAACAGCGCGGTCGCGCCGTAGGGCGCCAACCATTCGAGACGCGCAGCATAGGTGTCGGCACGGAAATCGCCGTGCGCGTCGAAGTCGGTCACGGGAAAGGACAGCAGCCCTTCGGAAACGATGGCTTTGAGTTCTTGAGGTGAAGTCATGGCGTGAATAGCGTTTAAGGCTTCAAGTGTGGTGAGCGCGCGGTCATGCGCGCCCCATCCGGATCATCGTCGGTTTAGCGCACCAGGCACGGGCGCTTGTTATCGAACTTCCAGTTCGGAATCAGATATTGCATGGCCACGCCGTCGTCGCGCGCGCCCAGGCCGTGCTGCTGATAAAGCGCGTGCGCCTTCTCGATCTCATCCATGTCGAGTTCGATACCGAGCCCCGCGGCCTGCGGCACCTTGACCTTGCCGCCGACGATCCGCAGCGGCTCACGCGTCAGACGCTGGCCGTCCTGCCAGATCCAGTGCGTGTCGATTGCGGTGATCTTGCCGGGCGCGGCGGCCGCCACGTGCGTGAACATGGCGAGGGAAATGTCGAAGTGATTGTTCGAGTGCGAACCCCACGTAAGGCCCCAGTCATTGCACATCTGCGCGACGCGCACCGAGCCTTGCATGGTCCAGAAGTGCGGATCGGCAAGCGGAATATCCACGGACTGCAACTGGATCGCGTGGCCCATCTGGCGCCAGTCGGTGGCGATCATGTTGGTCGCCGTCGGCAAGCCGGTCGCGCGGCGGAACTCGGCCATCACCTCGCGGCCCGAATAGCCGTTTTCCGCGCCGCACGGATCTTCCGCATAGGCGAGCACGTCGTGCTGGTCGCGGCACAGGCGCACCGCTTCCGCCAGCGACCAGGCGCCGTTCGGATCCAGCGTCACGCGGGCCTTCGGGAAACGTTCGGCGAGCGCGGTGACGGCTTCGATCTCGGCGTCGCCCGACAGCACGCCGCCTTTGAGCTTGAAGTCGTTGAAGCCGTAGCGCGCCTGCGCCGCTTCGGCGAGACGCACGACGGCCTCGGGCGTCATGGCTTCTTCGGTGCGCACGCGCTCCCAGTCGTCGCGGCCATCGGCGCCGCTCGCGTATTCCAGGTCGGTCCTCTTGCGATCGCCGATGTAGAACAGATAGCCGAGCATTTCCACTTCGTCGCGTTGCTGGCCTTCGCCGAGCAGCGCGGCGACGGGCACGCCCAGATGCTGGCCGAGCAGATCGAGCAGCGCGGCTTCGAGCGCGGTCACCGCGTGAATGGTGGTGCGCAGATCGAAGGTCTGCAAACCGCGGCCGCCTGCGTCGCGGTCGGCGAATTGCGTGCGCGCCTTGTTCAGAACCGCTTGCAGATTGCCGATCGACTGACCGACGACGAGCGGACGCGCATCGTCGATGGTCTTGCGGATGCTCTCGCCGCCCGGCACTTCACCGACGCCGGTATGCCCCGCGCTGTCGCGCAGAATGACGATATTGCGCGTGAAGAAAGGGCCATGCGCGCCGCTCAGATTGAGCAACATGCTGTCGCGGCCGGCGACAGGCACGACACGCAGTTCAGTAACGACCGGAGTGGCGTTCGATTCGGAAGGTTTCGTGGACATGATGTTGGACCGGATGAGTTAGTGAGCCGGGCGGCGGAAATCAAGGCGCTGTGCAGTCGCGCTCGACACGGGCACCGGACGGAAACTGGAAAGTGCGCGACGCATGATTGGCGGTTCTGTCAGTCAGTGTAGTCAGTGGACTTCATGCTGGAGCGATTCCGGCAGCGCGTCGTGGTTCACGCGCCGGTTGCGGGTCAGGAAACCGGCCACCGCCGCGATCAACGAAGCCACGGCAAGGCCATACAGGCCGCCGGCAATCGACCCGGTGTGCTGCTGCAAATAGCCGAACGTGGCCGGCGCGAAGAATCCGCCGAGGTTGCCTACCGAGTTGATCAATGCGATCACCGCTGCGGCCACGCGTGCGTCCAGGTAACCTTGCGGGATCGGCCAGAAGAGCGAAGCCGCCGCCTTGAAGCCGATCGCCGAGAAACAGATGGCCACGAACGACAGCACCGGATTGCCCGAAGTCGAAGCGAACAGCCCGCACGCCGCAATGACGAGCGCCACGGCCAGCCACGCCTGCTGGAAGCGCCATTTCGCCGACAACAACGCGAAGCAGTACATCGCGACCATGGCGATGAGCCAGGGAATCGCGTTGAGCATGCCGACCTCGAAGTCGGACAGGCCACCCATTTTGCGGATGATCGTGGGCAGCCAGAAGGTGGCCGCGTAGATGGTCAGTTGAATGGCGAAGTACAGAAAGCAGAACAGCAGAATCTGCGGATCCTTCAGCAGCTTCATGGCCGGCAGATGCGCGCCGCCGTGCGCCTCGCGTTCGGCCTGCTCGGCCGCGATCGACGTCTGCAGCACGTTCTGCTCTTCAGCCGTAAGCCACGAGGCATCGCGAATACGCGACTTCAGCAGCATCCAGCTCACCGCGCACAGCACGATCGAAAAACCGCCTTCGATGAGAAACATCCATTGCCAGCCGTGCAAACCGAAGCCGCGAATGGACAGCAGACTGCCGGTGACCGGACCGGACAGAACCGATGCGAGCGCTGAGCCGCCGAGAAAAACCGCCACCGCCTTGCCGCGCTCCTTCTGCGGCAGCCACTGCGTGAAGTAAAAAACCACGCCGGGAAAGAAGCCGGCCTCGGCGACGCCGAGCAGGAACCGCAGCACATAGAACGAGGTGTCGTTCCAGACGAACGCCATCGCCGCCGCGACCAGCCCCCACGTGCCCATGATGCGGGTGAGCCACGCGCGCGCGCCGTACTTCTGCATCAACACGTTCGAGGGCACCTCGAACAGCGCGTAGCCGACAAAGAACAGACCGCTCCCGAGGCCGTAAGCCGCAGCGCCAATGCCCAAGTCCGTCTGCATGTGGGAATTGACGAAGCCGATGTTCACGCGGTCGATGTAGTTCGCGATGAACATGATCAGAAACAGCGGCAGCACGTGCCGCTTGACCTTGGAGACCGCGGATTCGAGCGGATCGGCGGCGGTGGTGAGAGCAGAGGTCAAGATGGTCTCCAGTTTCGGCCGCTCTGGCGACCTGATCGAGCGCAACGCTCCGCATTCAAAAGGCCGGTGTCCCGTCCCGAAACGCGTGATACGTTGTCTGACGACAGTCTACCGTGCTTTTATTTGCAATTCCAATGCAGTGTTTACCCTGAAAATATGCCCACACCACCGTACTGGCAACGCATTCAGCCGAATGAAGACGAATATTTAGATTTGAACTAGGATGTCTGATGACATAGAAATCACTCCCGTTTTTCATCTGTCATGCAGGGGCCAAACCTCATCTCCGCCAACCATAGCGAACGCGAGGATCAAATCGTTCTGATCCGGACAGGCGCTATGATGGCTATGTCGAGGCGTCGCACGACGCCACTCGCACGCAACGTGTGTATTTCCAGCCGAACAATCAACCAGCCACAGAAATGAGCAGCCTAACTGAGAAGGTGGTGGCCACCCTTTCCGATGAAATCCGCCGCGGCACCTTGAGGCCAGGCGACCGCATTCCCACCGAAGTCGCGATGATGAAGCAGCTCTCGGTGAGCCGCTCCGTGGTGCGCGAGGCGATTTCGCGGCTGCAGGCGGCCAAGGTGGTCGAGACACGTCACGGCATCGGCACCTTCGTGCTGGCGCCGGCCACGGAAAAATCCATGCAGTTGCCCGCCGCCGATCTCTCCAGCATGCTGGACGTGATGGCGATCATCGAATTCCGTATCGACGTCGAAGCCGCCTCCGCCGCGCTCGCCGCGGCGCGGCGCACCGACCAGAACCTGAAGCAGATCCGCGGCGCGCTGGAGCGTTTCGAGTCCGAACTCGAGCGCGGCAGCACCGATACACTCGCGCACGACATCGAGTTTCATTTGCAGATTGCACGCGCGAGCGGGAATCGCTATTTCTTCGACGTGCTCAGCCAGCTTGGCCGCGCGGTGAGTCCGCGCACGCGGCTCGGCTCCGCGGAGATCGCGGAACTCGACCATATCGAGCATCTGCGCAACGTGCTCAGCGAGCATCAGATGATCTATCGGGCGATCGAACGGCAAGACCCGGACGACGCGCGCGCCGCCATGCGCATGCACCTGAGCAACAGCCGTGAACGGCTGCGCCGCGCTCACGAGTTGAGTAAAGCGGGCGGCTGATTCGCCGGTGAGCGGGCGGCCGCCCACCGCCCTCCTTTCTTCTGAAAAATACAAGCGTACTGGTTGACGTACAGGCCGGGTGGAACGGCGCGACCACATGCCGCGCCACTCGTGCAGCATTGTTAGTCTCAGCGGAATAGTGCATTCATGTCGAGCCGCTTGATGGGTTTAATACGTTCGTCCATATTTCCTCCATCGCGCGTTTGCCGTCCAACCCCGACAACAACGCGGACCTTGAATCCACTTTGAGATATCCATCATGAAACTCACGGGCAACACTATTTTCATCACCGGCGGCGGTTCGGGCATCGGCCGCGGACTCGCTGAAGCGTTCCACAAACTCGGCAATCAGGTCATCATCGCCGGCCGCCGCAAGGCGAATCTCGAAGAAACGATTGCCGCCAACCCCGGCATGCAGTCGGTCGAACTGGATATCACGGACCCGCGGAGCATTGCCTCGGTCTCGCAACAACTGATCGCGCAGTACCCGTCGCTAAACGTGCTGATCAACAACGCCGGCATCATGCAGATCGACGACCTCAGCAAACCGGTCGACGACGCGCTGATCGTCTCCACGCTCACCACCAACCTGATGGGCCCGATCCGCCTGACGGGCGAACTCGTCGAGCATCTCAAGCAGCAAGACGACGCGACCATCATCAACGTGTCGTCGGTACTCGGCTTCGTGCCGATGGCCATCTCCGGCGTCTATTCGTCGACCAAGGCCGCGATCCACTCGTACACGCAATCGCTGCGCTACAAGCTGAAGGACACCTCGGTGCGCGTCGTCGAAATTGCGCCGCCGTGGGTGCAGACGGACTTGCTCGACAGCAAGAACGAACCGCGCGCCATGCCGCTTGCACCGTTCATCGAACAGACCATGCATGAACTCGGCACGGACGCCGACGAAGCCGTCGTCGAGATCGCCCGCCCCATGCGCAACAACCCCGGTCCGAACGAAGCCGCATTCGTCACGCAGTTCAACGACCAGTTCGCCGGCGTCTAATCCATTGTTGTTTGGTCCGGCCGGAAACAGGCTAGTGCGTTTCCGGCCGGACCCGTCGCGCGCTCTCGCGCAGGTGTTTCCATGACTCAAAATTCCGCAGTAAATTCCGCAGTATCCAGCGCCGCGCCGATCCGCGTCGGTATCGTCGGCGTGGGCAACTGGGCGCAACACGGGCACGTACGCGTGCTGAGCCTGCTGCCCCAATACGAACTCACCGCCGTGTTCAGCCAGCGTCGAGAGGCGGCCGAGGCCGTGGCCGAACGCTACGGCTTCAAATATGTGGTCGATTCACTTGATGAGTTGGTCAAGCATCCCGAAGTCGATCTGGTCATCGTTCTGACGACGGCACCGCAGCACGCAGAAGGCGTGCGCGCCGCGATCGCGGCCGGCAAGGACGTCTACTGCGAGTGGCCGCTGACGCCACGCGTCGCCACCTCGCAGGAACTGATCGATCTGGCGCGCGAGGCCAATGTGCGTCACGTGGTCGGGCTGCAAAGGCGGCTCGCGCCGCACAACCGTTACGTACGCGATCTGCTCGCGCAAGGCTATGTCGGCAAGCTGCGCTCGGTGCGCATTCACGTGAGCATGAACTACTTCCAGGCGCTGCGTTCGCAGTCGCTGCGCTGGACCGTGCCGCCGGAAAACTTCTCGAGCGTGATCGCGATCTACGCTGGCCACTTCCTCGACATGCTGTTCGAAGCGACCGGGTGGCCGCACAGCATTGCCGCGCTCAGCATCAATCAGTTCGAGCAGGTGACGATCGCGCAGACCGGCGAAGTCATGCCGACCACCACGCCCGATCAACTCGTGCTCGCCGGCCGCCTTGCAGACGGCGCGGTGCTGTCGGTGCATATCGAAGGCGGCAAGCGCAATGGTTCGGGCGTGCAGATCGACATCACGGGTACGGAAGGCGATCTGCGCATCACGAATCGTTCGGCGTTCGGCAATGTCGGCGACGACTACGTGATCGAAGGCGCGCACGGCGACAACCTGCCGCTCGCGACGCTGCCCGTGCCCGCGCCGTATGACCAGTTGCCGCCGTCCGATCTGCCATCGGCGGTACTGGAACTCGCCCAGTTGTACGCAGCCTTCGCCGACGACGTCCGCACCGGCACCCACACCGCGCCGACCTTCGAACATGCGGTGCGTCTGCACAAGCTGCTCGACGCCGCCGTAGAATCATCGGACAGCGGCCGCCATATCGAACTCGATTGACGCGGTCCATTCATCAGCCGCCCCGCACTTGTGCATGACACAATGCGGGGCGCCTGTATTGCCAGAGAACTTCCGACCATGCCGAAACCTTCACACAAAGACACGCTGATCGCCGAAGGCATGCGCGTCATCCACGAATTCGGCTTCAACGGCGCGAGCGTGCGGGACATCGTCAAGGCGGCGGGCGTGCCGCATGGCTCGTTCACGAACCACTTCACGTCGAAGGAAGCATTCGGCCTCGAAGTGATCGAACTGTATCTCGACCGGGCACAGGCCGAGATGCGCGAGACGCTGCTCAACGACGAACTGAAACCGCTATTTCGTCTCAGCAAATACATCGACGTGCATATCCGGCTCATCAGCCAGAACGATTCGCGCAATGGCTGCCTGCTGGGCAATTTCGCCGCCGACTCGAGCGACAGCGAAGCGATCCGCTCGCGGCTCAATGCGATCTTCGCCGAAATCGAAAAGTCCGTTCTGTATTGCCTGCGAGCCGCTGTCACGGCGCGCGAGGTGCGAGCCGATACGAACTGCGAGCAACTCGCCACCTTCATCGTATCGTCGATGCAAGGCGCGTTTCTGCTCGCCAAAGCGCAGCGCGATCCGGCGCCGGTCGTCAATCTGAAGGAAGTGCTGTTTTCCAGCGTTTTGCAGCGGGCCTGACAAGGAGCTCCCGATGACGCCGCCCAATCACGCAGGCCGTCCTGCCGCAGTCACGGCGCGTTCAACGACGCCGGCTGCTACCGGCGAGAGCGGCGCTTCGCAGGGTGCGATGGACCGGTTCGGTTCGCTCAACGTGTTCGTGCGCGCCGCCGAAACCCGCAGCTTCACTGAAGCGGGCCGCCAGTTGGGCATTTCGTCGTCGGCGGTCGGCAAGGCGATCTCGCGGCTCGAAGGACGGCTCGGCGTGCGCCTCTTTCACCGCAGCACGCGCAGCATCGCGTTGACGCCCGAGGGCGCGACCTTTCTGACGCGCTGCCAGCGCATCATCGGAGAAATCGAAGCGGCCGAGACCGAACTGGCGCTCGCCAATTCCGCGCCACGCGGACTGCTGCGCGTCAGTATGCCCATGGTGAGCACGCTGATGATGCCGGTGATCGGCGCGTTTATGAAGGAGTATCCAGATATCACGCTCGATATCGATTTCTCTGATCGCATGGTCGATGTGATCGAGGAAGGGTTTGATGTCGTGACCCGCACCGGCGACGTGGCAGACTCGGCGCTCGTCACGCGCGCGATGGGCACGTACCGGCATGTGATCGTCGGCTCGCCCGCTTACTTCGAGCAGCGTGGTGTGCCTGGCGAACCCGAGCAACTGCGCGACCACGCCTGCCTGCAACATCGTTTTCCGACCACCAACAAACTGCGCCGCTGGCCGCTGAGCCGCGATGGCGAAACGCTGGACATCGACCTTCCAACGGTGGCCATCGCCACTGCCATCGAGCCTTTGACCATGCTTGCCGAACAAGACCTGGGCTTTGCTTGCGTGCCCGACTTCACGATACGTGCGCAGCTCGCGCGAGGCTCGCTGGTTGCCGTGCTGCAACCGTACACGGATACGCCTACCGTGTTTCGCGCGCTGTGGCCGTCCGGGCGTCAGATCTCGCCTAAGGCGCGAGTCTTCGTCGATTTTCTGAGCGAGCATCTGTTTCCTGTCTCCGCTGCGGCGGCACGTGGCGCTGGCCGCGCTTGAGTGGACGATCCGCGCTCGAGACTCTTCACCGCGTACTGCCTCGCACGAAAAAGCCGGCGTATTCATCAACTCACTGAACACGCCGGCTTTCACAACATCCGCTTCGACAAGCAACGAGCTTATGCGCTCACCGCCTCTTCTTCATAAAACGGATAGTCCGTGTAGCCCACTTCCGTGCCGCCGAAAAACGTCGGCCGATCGTACGTATTGAGGGGCAACTTGCGGCGCAACCGCTCCGGCAAATCCGGATTGGCGATGAAATCGCGGCCGAACGCGACGAGATCGGCATCTCCATCAACAAGAATCGCTTCCGCCGAATCGCCCTTAAAACCACCCGCAGCGATGATCGTCCCCGCGTAGTGCTGGCGGATCGTCTGCGCGGCGACCGGGTTCGGATCGCGGCTTTCATCTTCGACATTGCCGGCAATGCGCGGCTCGATCAGGTGCAGATACGCGAGATCGAGCTTGGCCAACTCGGCCGCAACGTAGGTGAAGAGACCGACCGGATCGCTGTCCGACATATCGCCCCACGACCCGCTCGGTCCGAGACGCACGGCGACCTTGTTGCTGCCCCACACGGAAATCACCGCACGGGTGGCCTCCATCAAAAAGCGCGCGCGATTCTCGAACGACCCGCCATAGGCGTCCGTGCGCTTGTTGCTGCCATCTTGCAAGAACTGGTCGAACAGATAGCCGTTCGCAGCGTGCAATTCGACGCCGTCGAAGCCCGCCTTCACGCCGCGTTCAGCCGCCGTGCGAAAACTCTCGACGATCGCCGCAATCTCGTCGATCTCCAGCGCGCGGTTCGGCGTGTTCGGAATCCAGCCGGCGTTGGTATAAGCGACGCCGCCGTGCAGCACTTCCGACGGGCCCACCGGCCGGCGTCCTTCAGGCTGCAATTCGGCATTCGACTGACGTCCTGCGTGATACAGCTGCAGGAAGATCTTGCCGCCTTTCGCGTGCACCGCATCGGTGACTTCGCGCCAGCCGGCGATCTGGCTGTCGTCGTAAAGGCCGGGGGCGCCGAGGTAGCCGTTGCCATCGGGCGCGGCAGTCGTCGCCTCGCCGATCAGCAATGCGCCCGCGGAAGTGCGCTGCGCGTAATACTCGGCCATCAGGCGACCGGGGCGCGCGCCGTCTTCGGCACGCATGCGGGTCAGCGGTGCGAGCACGACGCGGTGTGCGAATTCATAAGGTCCTACTTTGACGGGGGTAAACAGCTTGCTCATGATGTTCTTTTCTCTTGAAGTCGATCCGGTGAATGATTGCCGCCGAGCGCTTCACGGCGCCGACCGGCGTTGATTGACAATCTATAGGCGCGGCCCGCGCAGAAAAACGGGCCGCTGCTCCGAAGACTTCGGAGCGTGCAGTCCGCAATGCGCCGAAACCCTTGCGCCTGCTGGACTGCACTCCCATCACCGATTGTTTGGATTGCGCGGCAACTGTGTTTCAACAGCGTGCCGGCTACTTGACGAGCACGTCCTTCAGGCTCGCGTGACGCGTGCTGAACGTCATGATTACGAGCATGCTCAGCACAGCTAGCAAGCCGCCGAAGTGCATCGTCGAGGCGATGCTGAGGTGATCGACCACCGCGCCGCCGGCCAGCGAGCCGAGCGCGATCGAAGTCTGCACGGTGCTGACGAACATCGACGAACCGGCTTCAGGGCGGTCCGGCGAAGTCCATTGCATCCAGATGCTCAGGCTCAGCGGGATCGCGCCGTACGCGATGCCCCACGCCATCACCGCGGCGATCACACCCACACGCGAGATTTGCAGCATCGGCAACGCGAACAAGGTGAGCGCCATCAGCGCGCTCAACATCAGCAGCGAGACCTTCAGATGGCGCGTCACTACAGCGGAAACCGCGAAATTCGCAGCGAAGCCGACCACGCCGAAACCGAGCAACAGCGCCGTGACCCACGACGGACCGAACGCCGCATTGCGCTCGAGGAACGGCGCGATGTACGTATAGGCCGCGAAGTGCGCGCCGAACAGCAGCCCGACCAGCCACAGACTGCGGCGCACGTTCGAGCGTTGCAGCATGGCGCGGAAGTCGTTCATGCGGATTGCGGACTTGGGCGGCAGCGACGGCAGAAATACGGCCTGCGCGGCCAACGCGACGGCCGCGAGCACCGAAGTCGCGAGGAACGACATGCGCCACGAACTCAAATCGGCGATCAAGGTGCCGAGCGGCACGCCGATCACCGTCGCCAGCGTGATGCCCATGAAAATCGTCGCGCCAGCGCGGGCAGCCTGGTCCTCGCGCACGAGTTGCCCCGACGCGCCGAGCGCGACGGTCCAGAACCCGCCGAGGCTTGCGCCCAGCAACGCGCGGCCCACCAGCATCACGGCGAAGCTCGGTGCGATTGCGGAGATCACGTTCGACGCGAGCAGCAGCACGGCCAGCAGCAACAGGATCAAACGGCGGTTGATGCGGCCCGCGGCAAGCAGCAGCGCCGGCGCCGAGATCGCGGCGATGATGCCCGGCGTCGTCACCATCAGTCCTGCTGTGCCGGGCGTGACGCCGAGATCGTACGCGATCTGCGGCAACAAGCCGACGGGCATGTACTCCGTGGCGACGAAAGCGAACGAGCCGACCGCGACGGATAAAACCGCGGCCCATGACGGTCCGCGCGTGGCCGCCGCCACAGTCGGCATGAGCGGCGTACCGTCGCTCGCGAGTGCCGGTCTCGCGGACGAGCTGGCAAGTTGATTGGCATCCATGGATGTTTCTCCGATTCAGACATTGAAATTGAGGGCATTGCGTCCTGAACGCAGAGTAGGAGGATCGATGGGGAATGTGGCTCCCCTTCACCGCGACAGACGGGCGACGCGCTATCATCGGAGCGCGACGGATCGCGCGAAGCCGCTCATCCACGTTGCACACACCCGTTGGGGAGGATCTCGACTTGGCGCTCGGCAACATCAACGACATCGCGACCTTCGTCACCGTGGTCAAGGCCGGCAGTTTTACGTCGGCGGGGCAGCAACTCGGGATCACGCGCTCGGCGGTCGGCAAGATCATTGCCCGTCTCGAAGCACGCTTGCAGGTGCGCCTGCTGCATCGAACGCCGCATAGTCTGGGACTCACGGACGACGGCTCCGTGTTTTACGCGCGCTGCACGCAGATTCTCGAAGACCTCGAAGAGACCGAGACGGCCATGGCGGTACGCAGCGGGACGCCGGCAGGCACGTTACGCATCAGCCTGCCGATTGCGCTCGGTCACCGCCAGGTGTTGCCGATCATCACGTCGTTTCTTGAACGCTGGCCGGCGGTCAGCGCCGAGGTCAGCTTCACGGACCGCTTCGTCGATCTCGTCGACGAGGGGATCGACGTCGCCATCCGCGTCGGCGAACCGAAACCGGACTCGCGGCTCATCGCCCGCACGGTGGCCACGCAAAAGCTGATCACGTGTGCGTCGCCGGCTTATCTGGCGAAGCGCGGCGCGCCGCTCTCGCCGCTCGATCTCGCGCACCATGAGTGCCTGCAATTCGTCAGCCTGGGACGACCGCAACCGTGGCTCTTTGCCGGCGTCGAGCAACAGGTCGTGGAAACCGGCGGCAGATTGAAGATGGACAGCGCCGAGGCTCTAATCGGCGCGGCGGTGAAAGGCGTGGGCATCATCAATCTGCCCACCTATCTGGTCGCGAGCGAAATCCGCCAAGATCGCTTGCAACCGTTGCTGCAATCGTTCGCAGCGCAGGCGCTGCCGATTCGCGCGATCTATCCGACGCGCCGGCACCTGACTCCGAAAGTGCGGCTTTTCATCGATGAGTTGATCGAAGCGTGGCAGCCGGTGCCGCCTTGGGAAGAAGCGGACGCCTGAAGGCGGCCGCATTCGCGTACTACGCGGTCGGCGCCTCGACATCGAGATCCATCAACGACGAACTCAGCGACTTGCCGTGTGCGTCGAGTGCGAGCGAACGCGTCACGCCGCCGCCGAGCGCATTGCCCAGCACGAAGTTGAACGCGGCAATCGCGGGCAGGTCGTAGCGCGCCACCTCGCCCTGCACTACATCACGCAGATGCGCTTTGACCCGCTCCGGCGTGAGCACCGTGCATAGATGTTCATAGTTCTTCGCGTCATAGCAGATCACCGAGATGTTCAGCGTATTGCCTTTGTCGCCGGTACGCGAATGAGCCAGCTCACGTAATTTCATCTCACGCCTCCACCATCGAGAATGCCGGCGTCACATGCTCGCGCGGCAGTAAAACCGATTGCACCGCGACGACTTCGCGCGCCAACTTCGTGACGCCGCCTCCGCCTGCCGGACCATTGGTGTAAAGCGTCTCCACCTCGTTGCCGATCCGCACCGCTTCCGCGAGCGAAGCCGTGCGCCCCGCCACTCGCGCACGCACCTCATACGGCTCCGCATAACCGGCAACCGCCGTTTCGCCATGCAATGCGTTCACGCCGATCAGATCGAAGCGCAATTCACGCGTCTGCACGCCGGTCAGCGTGAGCCGTTCCCGCACGATATCGAGTGCGAGCCGCGCGCGCGCCAACGCGCCAGGACCGCCGTACGAGATTTGCCCTTCGCCGATATAACCATCGAAGTAAGCAACCGAAACCTTCAGCGTATGCGTGCGCGGCGTGCCTCGGCCGCCGCTCACGCGAACGCGATCCGGCGCTTCCTGCGCGACACGCACCTGTGAGAAATCCGCGACCACATCCGGTTGCAGATAGCGCTGCGGGTCATGAATCTCATACAGCAGTTGCTCCTTGCAGGTCGCCTCGGTGACTCGTCCGCCGGCTTGAGCGAGCTTGGTGACGACCACCGCGCCGTCCG
This sequence comes from Paraburkholderia sp. BL9I2N2, assembly GCF_004339745.1. Taxonomy (GTDB): domain Bacteria; phylum Pseudomonadota; class Gammaproteobacteria; order Burkholderiales; family Burkholderiaceae; genus Paraburkholderia. The sequence continues at coordinate 1,609,282 of NZ_SMGP01000002.1, forward strand.
GCCCGACTTCGGCAATCGGAAAGCCGAGTCTCGCCAGGTCAGGAACATCCTTGAAGCCCGGATCCGCAAAATAGCCGCCAGTGATTTGCCCCGCGCATTCGAGCAGATGGCCGATCACCGTCGCCTGCCCGAGCGTCTGCCAGTCTTCCATGCGCCAGCCGAATTCGTGAATCAGCGGCGCGACGAACAGCGACGGATCGGCCACGCGTCCGGTCAACACGATCTGCGCGCCGGCCGCGAGCGCATCGACGATCGCGCTCGCGCCGAGATACGCATTCGCGGACACGAGCCGATCCTTGTAGTCCGACACACGCTCTCCGGATTCCACGAAGCAGAAATCGCCCTGACGAACGACGTCGAGTACGTCGTCGCCGGTGACCGCTGCGATCTTCACCTCGCCAAGCCCTAGCGAGCGCGCGATCTCCGCGGTCTTGCGCGCCGCCGCGAGCGGATTCGCCGCGCCCATGTTCGAAATGATCCGCACGCCGTTGCGCAACGCGGCGGGCAGCACCGCCTTCATGCGCGTTTCGAGCAACGGGTCGTAGCCGAGCTGCGGGTCCTTGCTGCGCGCCTGCTGCGCGATCGCAATCGTGCGCTCCGCGAGGCACTCGAAGACGAGGTAATCGAGCGCGCCGTGCTCCGCCAGTTCGACGGCGGGTTCGATACGGTCGCCGGAATAACCCGCGCCCGCGCCGATGCGCACGGTCCGTTGAGATTGAGTGGCTGTCATGCTGGTCACATCCATTCGGTGAAGCTCACAGTGAGAATATCCCCAGCGCGACGCAGGCGATCGTCATGACGATCGACGCGCCGAACAGCAAGGGGAACGTGAATTTCTGATGGTCGGCGAGATCGATCCCGCACAGGCCGACCACGAGGAAAGTGGCGGGTGTCAGCGGGCTGACTGGAAAGCCGGTGGTCATCTGGCCGAGCAACGCGGCCTGGCCGACGTGCACCGCGGGCACGCCGAGCTGGCCGGCCACTTCGGCGATCACCGGCAGCACGCCGAAATAGAACGAGTCGGGGTCGAACAACATGCTGAGCGGCATCGACAGCAAGCCGAGCGCAACGGGAATATGACTGGCCATCGCGGGCGGCACGAAACCGACCGCCGACTGCGCCATCGCCTTCAGCATGCCGCTGCCTTGCATCACGCCGGTGAACACGCCGGCCGCGAGCAGAATGCCGGCCATCATCAAGGCCGCGCGGGCATGCGCGTCGATCCGTTTGCGCTGCATGTCGACGTTCGGATAGTTCACCATCAGCGCGATGCACAGGCCGACCATGAACATCATCGCCGGCGGAATCTTCTCGCCCATCACGACCATCGTGCCGAGCACAACCAGCGTCAGCACGATGTTGAACCAGAAGTTCTTTGGCCGGCGCAGCGCCTGTTCTTCGGGCGTCAGTTCGCGTTTAGGCATGGGCACCGAACCGCTCGCGGCCGTGAGACCGAGGCGTTTTTCCTCGCGCCGCCCGAGCCAGAACGCCATGCCGAACACGAATACGAGGCCGATCGCCTGCACCGGAATCAACGGATTGAACAGAGCCGAGATGGGCAGATGAAGCGAGGCGGAGGCGCGAATCATCGGCCCCGTCCACGGCAGAAAGTTGATGCCGGCCGCCATCGAAACCGCTGCGGCCAGCACGCGCCGGTCCATCTTCAGCCGATCGTAGAGCGGCAGCATGGCGGGAATCGTGACCAGAAAGCACACGGCGCCGGAGCCGTCCAGATGGATCAGCAGCGCGAGCAGCGTGGTGCCCATCACGATTCGCGTGGGCCGCGTGCCGACCGCGCGCAGAATGCGGTCGATGATCGGATCGAGCGTGCCCGCGTCGGTGATGGTGCCGAAATAAAGAATCGCGAACACGAACATGCCGACGACCGGCGCAAGACTCTTGAGCCCGTCGATCACGAACTTGCTGGTCTGAAAACCGAAGCCGCCGATGAGCGACGCCGCAATCGGCACGATGATGAGCGCCACCAGCGGCGACATGCGTTTCGACAGAATCGCGCCGAGCAGCACGACGATGGTAGCGAGCCCCAGTAATGGCAGCATGTGCTTGTCTCCGAGATTGTTTTTTACTGCGATCCAGCGTAAGTTCGAAGCGGCTATAAATCAATTGAAATGATTTGATCGCAGCAATTACAAACCATCATGGATCTGAATCTTCGGGACATCCGCGCGTTTATCGCCGTCGCGCAAACGGGCAGTTTCACGCGCGCGGCGACGCGGCTGCATCTGTCGCAACCGGCGTTGACGGTGCAGATTCGCCGCCTCGAAGAAACGGTCGGCATGCGCCTGTTCGACCGCAACAGCCGCAATGTCGCGCTCACGCCGACCGGCCGTGAACTACTGCCGCTCTTGCAGAAGTCGCTCCATGACATGGAGCACGTGCTGATCGACGCGCGCGCGCTCGGCGAAGGCGCGAGCGGCACCGTGCGGATCGCTTGCTTGCCGACGTTCGCGGCCAGCGTGTTGCCCGAGCTCGTGCAGGGCATCAAGAAGGCCGTGCCGCGCGTGAGCTTCCATGTACGCGACGTGGTCGCCAGCATGGTCAATACGTTGGTGCGCAATGAAGAGGTCGATATCGGGCTGACCGGCGGCCCGCTCGACGACGCCGCTTTCGAGGTGCTGCATGCGGGCATCGACCGGCTGGTTGCCGTGTTCCCGAAGCGGCATGCGCTTGCCCGGCGGCGGCACATCACGCTCGCCGATCTTGCCGCCACGCCGCTCGTGCTGACCGCCCAAGGCACGAGCGTGCGGACAGTGGTCGACAGCGCTTTCGCTAACGCTCACTGCACGCCGGAGATCGCGTGCGAGCCGACCTACATGATGAGCGCGGTCGCGATGGTGCGCGCGGGACTCGGCGTGACGATCCTGCCGGCGTCGGCCCGCGAAGTCAGGGCGGAGCCCGAACTGATCGTGCGCGCGGTCGACGACCCCGCGTTCACTCGCCCCATCGCTCTCATCAAAAAGCGCGGCCGGACACTGCCGCCCGTGACGGAAACCTTCGTTGCGATGCTGATCGAGAAACTCGCCGAAGATTGAACGGCGGATGCGCGTTACCTTTCATTTTCAAACAGAGCCCGATTTCCACCATTTATCGTCTGATTTAATCGAACACGCTCACGCTAATATCGGCTTCGCGCGAGTTCGAGGATAAATAACCGCTCGCGCGTATTCTCCAAAACTTCGAAAACGAAAAAATGATAATGAGTCAATTTCGAATACTCGCGGTGACCGCGGCGTCGTTTGCTCTGGCCGCTCCGGCGTATGCGGCATTGGGTGGCGCGCCGACCTATCCGGTTACGGCCAGTAGCACGAGTGCAGGGGCGGCTAACCAGAATAGCGCGGCGGTGGCGCGCTTCGCCGCTAGCGGCAGTGCGGCCTCGGCGAGCTACACCGTGAGCCAGACGACGCTGCCATCGGGCACCGTGGTGAGCGAATACATCGGCGCGGGCAATACGGTCTTCGCGTTGAGCTGGGAAGGCCCGACCATGCCGCCGCTCAAAACGCTGCTCGCCACTTACTTCCCGACCTATGTCCAGGCACTCACCGATGCCCACGCCACGCAAGGCGGCGGCTACGGGCCCGCCGTCGTGCATCAGTCGGCGCTGGTCGTGGAGACCGGCGGCCATATGGGCGCCTTCGTGGGCCGCGCCTATTTACCGCAAGCGCTGCCGCAAGGTGTGAGCGCTGACGACATCAAGTAACTCATTAAAATCATTAGAGAGAGAACAACAGTGCGCAAAATCGCAAGGATTATTGCCGCGGCGCTCGGGCTCGGATTGGCACTCAATCTCGCCGGCTGCGGCGGCGGTGGCGGTGGCTCCAGCAGCAACTCCACGGCAAATGCACCGGCTGCCGCCAGCGCGCCGACGGGACCGGGCGGCACGACGTCCAATCCCCTTACCAACGACTCGACACCCAATGTACTCGCCGTCGATGCGTCTGCCGTGCCGACGCCGGCCGGCCCCGGCAACACGATGTCGGTGACGGTGAGCGGAACGGGCATTCACAACCAGCCGATGGTCAGCGTCAAAATCTGCGCGCCCGGCTCCAACGCGACCGCGAGTTGCACGACGATTCCGAACGTGATCGTCGATACGGCATCGTTCGGGCTGCGTCTGGTTCGCTCAGCGATTCCGAATGCCACCTTCAGTGCGCTCACCGCCGAAACGGATCAGTCGAGCGGCCTGCCGCTCGCTGAATGCGCGTTGTTCGGCAGCGGCTATGCATGGGGTTCGGTGCATCTCGCGGACATCGCGCTGTCGAGCGAGATTGCACCGTCGGTGCCGATTCATGTGATCGGCGATTCAGCGCTGACCCTTGCCGCGCCGAGCGAATGCCAGGTCGGCCGGCCACTGGCCACCGCGGCCGATCTCGGCGCGAACGGCATTCTCGGCATCGGCGTGAGCCCGACGGACTGCGGCTCGCAGTGTGCCCTGACGACGCTCTCGCAGTTCTATTACACCAATGCCGGCAATGCCACCTCGGTGCCCGTCGCAAAACAGATCAGCAACCCGGTCGCGCGATTCCCGCAGGATAACAACGGTGTGATTCTGGAAATGGCGCAGGTGTCCGATAGCGGCAGCGCGATGGCTCAAGGCACGCTTGTGTTCGGTATCGACACGCAGGCCAATAACGTGCTGAACGGCACGGGCGCGCCGATTATCCGAACGGACCTGAAGGGCGACTTCACGTCGTCCTATGGCGGCACCACGTTCACGCAGACGTTCTTCGATTCGGGCTCGACGGTGCTGTTCTTCCCGGACACGACCATCGCGCGCGACGTGTCGTCGGGATACTACATTCCGGCTGCGACCGTGGGCCGTACCTCGACGCTGGCGGGGACCAATCCGGCGAGCGTGACACTCGGCTTCAATATCGCAAACGGCGCGACGCTGACTTTATCGGGGAATAACGCATTCAATAATCTCGGCATCTATATGACCCGGCAGTTCGACTTCGGTTTGCCGTTCTTTTATGGCCGTCATGTGTATTACGGGATTTCGGGCCGCGCTTCTTCGGGCGGTGGCACGGGGCCATATGTGGCTTACGTTTCTAGCTAAGTGTCGATAATCCCGCGCGGTGGTTATCGTCAATCCCGTCGATATCCACTGTTCGCGGGACATGCAAAAGCTCGCTTGACGGAGCAGCAATCAAAACAGTGCAGATCGCACGCCTTTTTTCCGTTGCCCCGGGGGGTTCTCCAAGCGTGATCTGATCGTGACCATCGACCCGAATGGGGTGGTATCGGATGTGAGTTACGAGTCGTCCGGTATGCAGTGACAGCGGACTTGTCGGCACGCAAAAACTCGTAGGTCGGTTGATCTTCTGGTGGCAACGCTGGCAACCTAGCGAATCCCATACAGCGGAGACAACAGCGATGGAATCCTCCACCAACCCGCACGACGACGACCTCGAACACTTCGAAGCTCACGGCGCGGCGCCGCTGCCGGTCCCGAGCGACGAAGGCTATGCCGAGCACGAAGGCGCGCGAATCTGGTACGCGTCGTATGGCGCCGGCGCGCCGGTGATTCTGCTGCACGGCGGTCTCGGGCACAGCGGCAATTGGGGCTACCAGGTGCCCGCGCTGCTCGGCGCGGGGCATCGCGTGGTGGTCGTCGACAGCCGCGGCCACGGCCGCAGCACTCGCGACGCGCGACCCTACCGCTACGAGCTGATGGCGTCCGACGTGCTGGCCGTCATGGATACGCTGCAACTCGAACGCGCTGCGCTGGTGGGCTGGAGCGACGGCGCCTGCGTCGCGATGGTGTTGGGCAGCACCGCACCGCAGCGCGTGGCGGGCGTGTTCTTCTTCGGCTGCAACATGGACCCGAGCGGCACGAAAGCCGTTCGCGCCGACGCCGGTGATCGAGCGCTGCTTCAGCCGTCATGCGAAAGACTACGCGCAGCTATCGTCGACACCGGACGACTTCGAGGCGTTTGTCGGCGCGGTCAGCACGATGATGAAAACCGAGCCCAACTATTCCGCCGACGATCTGGCTCAGATCGATGTGCCGGTCGCGATCGTGCAAAGCGAGCACGACGAATTCATCAAGCCGGAACACGCCGACTATCTCGCCCGCAGCATTCCCGGCGCGGAGTTGATCCTGCTGCCCGGCGTGAGCCATTTCGCCCCGCTGCAACGGCCGGCGCAATTCAATCGCGCAATGCTCGATTTCCTGCGCCGGATCGCGGGTTGATTGGAACGGTGGCGCTCGCCACGGTTCTTTGCCATCCGGCCCGCCCGCGCGAGGGCCGCACCGGAAACCCCTTCAATTTCACGATGCGGAACGATCACGCGCTTCGTAAAAAATCGTGGTGCGTGGCACAAAACCGGCATTTCGCAATGTCGCCCCACGTTGCACATCGCGAAACACATACGATAAGCCTTTCTTTTTGCAGGATATTTTTTGATAAAGCGAGGCGTCTAACAACCACTTGCGACACTACCTGCTGACGTAGACTCTTTTACAAGAGCCGGTGCTTCAGTAATCGAGCGGAGTGGGATAGGCGGAAACATAGTCTGAAGAATCCCAACCTGTGAAACGAAGCCGCCACGGCATCGCGGTTTTTAAATGGCAATTGGGAGACTAAAAATGAAAGGCTTTCGCTTCGGTTCGAATCAGGGTGCTTTCTACATTTTGCCGGGCCACGACGGCTGGGAAGCAACCTACGGCAACGAAACGCTCGGTGAATTCGCCAGCCCGCAACAGGCCGCCGACGACCTCGCACGCGGCTTGATCTGCCCGCATCTCTCGGAAGGCGACGACACGTCGACGCTGGAAATTCCAGAGAAGCTCAGCGATTGGGAAATCGTTCACGTGTGATGGCCGGTATGGCCGCTGCTCACGTTGGAGTAAAAACGACGATGGCGCTCGAAAGCGCCATCGTCATGTTTACCGCTTACTTCTGTGCTTTAAGCAACCGCGTCCACGATCTTGTTCAGCGTGGCGCTCGGGCGCATGGCCTTGCTCGTCAGTTCGACGTTCGGACGATAGTAGCCGCCAATGTCCACCGGCTTGCCTTGTGCCGCACCGAGTTCTTCGACGATCTTCGCTTCGTTCTCAGCCAGTGCCTTCGCCACGCCGGCGAACTGCGCCTGCAGCGCGGCGTCTTCGGTTTGCGCGGCCAGCGCTTCCGCCCAGTACATCGCGAGGTAGAAGTGGCTACCACGGTTGTCGATACCGCCAACCTTGCGCGCCGGCGACTTGTCGTTGTCGAGGAACTTGCCGGTTGCCTGATCCAGCGTCTTGGCCAGAACCTGCGCCTTCGGGTTGTGATAGGCGCTGCTCAGATGTTCGAGCGACGCGGCCAGCGCCAGGAATTCACCCAGCGAATCCCAACGCAGGAAACCTTCTTCGACCAGTTGCTGAACGTGCTTCGGCGCCGAACCGCCCGCGCCGGTTTCGAACATGCCGCCACCGGCCATCAGCGGAACGATCGACAGCATCTTCGCGCTGGTGCCCAGTTCCATGATGGGGAACAGGTCGGTCAGGTAGTCGCGCAGCACGTTGCCGGTGACCGAGATCGTGTCCTTGCCGGCGCGGATACGCTCGATCGAGAACTTGGTCGCTTCGACCGGGGTCATGACGCGGATGTCCAGACCGTTGGTGTCGTGGTTCTTCAGGTATTGCTCGACCTTCTTGATGATCTGGGCGTCGTGCGCGCGAGCCGCGTCCAGCCAGAACACGGCAGGCGTGTCGGTGGCGCGAGCGCGGTTGACCGCCAGCTTGACCCAGTCCTGAACCGGTGCGTCCTTGGTCTGGCACATGCGCCAGATGTCGCCCGCTTCCACCGGTTGCTCGATCAGCACCGTGCCGGCCGCGTCCGTCACGCGAACCACGCCGTTTGCCGGGATCTGGAACGTCTTGTCGTGTGAACCGTATTCTTCAGCCGCTTGCGCCATCAGGCCGACGTTCGGCACCGTGCCCATCGTGACCGGGTCGAACGCGCCGTGCTTCTTGCAGTCTTCGATCACTGCCTGATAAACGTCCGCGTAGCAACGGTCCGGAATCACGGCCTTGGCGTCGTGCAGCGCGCCGTCCGCGCCCCACATCTTGCCCGACTCGCGGATCATGGCCGGCATGGATGCGTCGACGATCACATCGCTCGGCACGTGCAGGCTGGTAATGCCCTTGTCCGAATTGACCATGGCCAGTTGCGGACGCTGTGCGTATTGCGCTTTGACGTCGGCTTCGATCGCTTCGCGCGTTTCAGCCGGCAGGTCTTTCAGGCGCGCGTACAGATCGCCGATGCCGTTGTTCGGGTTGAAGCCGGCTTGCGCCAGCACGTCGGCGTGCTTGGTCAGCACGTCTTTGTAGAACACCGACACCACATGATCGAAGATGATCGGATCCGACACCTTCATCATGGTGGCCTTCAGGTGCACCGAGAACAGCACGCCCTTCGCCTTCGCGTCGGCGATTTCCGCTTCGATGAAACTGCGCAGCGCGTTCTTCGACAGCACGGAAGCGTCGATGATCTCGCCCACTTGCACGGCGGTCTTTTCCTTCAGGACCGTCTTCGAGCCGTCGGCGGCCGTGAGTTCGATCTTCACCGCGCCGGCTGCCGCGATCAGCGCCGATTTTTCGCTGCCGTAGAAATCACCGCCGCTCATGTGCGCGACGTGCGACTTCGAGTCCGCGCTCCAGGCGCCCATCTTGTGCGGATGCTTGCGTGCGTAGTTCTTGACCGACAGCGGCGCGCGGCGGTCCGAATTGCCTTCGCGCAGCACCGGGTTGACCGCGCTGCCCTTGATCTTGTCGTAGCGAGCCTTGACGTCTTTTTCAGCGTCGGTATTCGCGACGTCCGGGTACGCCGGCAGCTTGTAGCCCTGATCGCGCAGTTCCGTGATCGCGGCCTTCAGTTGCGGCACCGACGCGCTGATGTTCGGCAGCTTGATGATGTTCGCTTCCGGACGCGTCGTGAGTCCACCCAGTTCCGCCAGATCGTCGGAGCCCTTCTGTTCCGCGCTCAGGTAGTCAGGAAATGCAGCGATGATCCGGCCGGCAAGCGAAATATCGCGCGTCTCGACGATCACGTCGGACGAGCGCGTGAACGCCTTCACGATCGGCAGCAGCGAGTAGGTCGCCAGAGCAGGCGCTTCGTCGGTCAGGGTGTAGATGATCTTCGGCGGTGTGGACATGTTCGGTGCTTTGCTAGGTGAAGTGTTAGACAGAGCGTTGGGTGGTGCCGACCGGCGCGTTGCGGCAAAACAACAAGGCGGCGCGACGCACGGCACTACTTTCTACGGCCAGAGCGTGAGTATATGCGTGTTTTCCTCTACTCGCTGCTAAACAAACATATCCCGGAAACACCCTCCAAGGGGCCGAGCCCCGCCGGACAAGGCTTTGGGCCGATTTCTTCTTGTCTTATGACAGATGTCTTATAGATGACTAAGGACACGAAACAAACAGATTGTTAATGCGAATCAGATGCATTACCATTTGAGCGCAGTCGCGTTCTTACACTTCGATTACTTAACCACTCGCTTCCGATGACGTCGTTTCGCACATTTCTGGTGCGCGACGAGCGTTACTCTGTCCAATTCGAACAACATGCAGAAATTCTTTGTCGCCGGCCGACCGGCGTTTGTGCGCGGCCAACGCCGTACTCCCTCGCTGCTGAGCGCGGGGCTTCTGGCCAGCGTCGGTTTGACGCTTTCCACGCTGTCGACTCCGGGCTGGGCGCAGGTCGCGGCCAGCGACGCCGCCGCGACGCTGCCGGCCGTGAGCGTTTCGGCGGCAAAAGACACCACCGTGGCGCAGGCCGACACGGTCAGCGCAGGCGCGCTGGGTTCGCGCAAGCAGGTGGACACGCCGTTTTCGACTCACGTCGTGACGAGCGACGAAGCGCAGGATCTGTTCGCGACGACCGCCAACGATCTGTACAAGTACGATCCGGCCGTGTCGGTGATCAGCGAAAACGCGATCAGCGAAAATTCGATGTTCACCGTGCGCGGCATGCCGATCGACACGCTGAACAGCATCAAGGTGGACGGCCAGACCTTCCCGTCGTGGGATACGGACCTCTCGCTCGAACCGTTCGAGCAGGTCGAATTGCTCAAGGGCCTGTCCGGCTTCATGTATGGCTTCGGCTCGCCGGGCGGCATCGTCAACTACGTGTTGAAGCGTCCCACCAACACGCCGTACCGCAGCATCACGGTCGGCTACAGGTCGGCCGGCGTATTCAGCGAGGCCGTCGATCTGGGCGGCCGCTTCGGCAATGACGACCGTTTCGGCTACCGCCTGAACCTCGTCAACGAAAACGGCAACACTGCCGAGGACCACGGCCACGTGCGCCGCCAGGTCGCCTCGCTCGCGTTCGACTTCCGCATTACGCCGGACCTGACGTGGAGCGCCGACGCGTTCTACCAGAAGCGCAGAACCAACGGCACGCTGTTCGGCCTGATGTTCGGCGGCGACGCCGGCGGCATTCCCGACGCAAGCAAAGTCACCCACGCGCTCACGCAACCGCAGAACTACTACGAGACCGAGATGGCCTCGTTCGGCACGGGCCTGGATTACCGCATCTCCGACAACTGGCACGCGAGCCTGAAGTACCGCTTCGCCAAGGAGAACCGCACCAACTCGGATAGCTTCCTGTTCGTTTCCGACGCCGCAGGCAACTACTCGAACACGCTCTATGCGGCCATGACGCGTTACTTCTACCAGAACGTCGACGGCATGGTGCAAGGCCATTTCAACACGGGCAGCATCAAGCATGACGTGGTGGTGGGCGCCGGTTTCGAAACGCAGACCAGCGAATACAGCAACAGCACGGGTTGGAACGAAGGCTACTTCCTCGGCAACGGCAATCTGTACGCCAGCACCTTGCTGACCAACGACGAAGTCAGCATCGGCTCCAACCTGTACCGTCAGCAGCGCATCACGCAGGCCGCCGTGTACGCGAGCGACACCGTGCAACTCACGTCGCGTCTGTCGGCGCTGGTCGGCGTGCGCTACACGCAATATCAGCAGCACGTGTACGACCCGAGCGGCGCGGTGTCGTCGCAATACCAGGCGGACCCGGTCACGCCGACCTTCGCGCTGATGTTCAAGACCGATCCGTACTCGACGCTGTACGCGAGCTACGTCGAGTCGCTGGAACAGGGCGGTGCCGCGTCGAACACCAACCTCAACTACCCGGACACGTTCGGCCCACTGCGCAGCAAGCAGTACGAAGTCGGCTTTAAAACCGACCACGCCAAGTGGGGCGCCAACCTCGCGCTGTTCCGCGTCGATCAGGGCTACAACTACACGAACGTCGACAACATCTTCGTGCAGGACGGCACCAAGCGCTATCAGGGCCTCGACGCGAGCGGCTGGCTTGCGCTCACCAGCGAATGGCGTGTCATGGGCGGCGTAATGTGGCTCGACACGAAGGCCATGGACGTCAACGATCCGACCGTGGAAGGCAAGCGCATCTACGGCGCGCCGCGCTTCACCGTGACGGGCCGGATCGAATACAACCCGTCGTATCTGCGTCCGCTGACGCTGGCGTTCGGCGGCAAGTACGTCGGCAACCAGGCCGTCGACGCGCAGAACACGCAGTTCGTGCCGGCTTACACCACGTTCGACCTGAGCGGCCGCTATGAGACGAAAATCGCCGGCAAGGACGTGACATTCCGCGCGGGGATCAACAACCTGTTCAACCGCCGTTACTGGACGACGGCGTGGGGCTACTACGTGGCGCCGTCGCCGACGCGCACCGCCGTAGCCAGCGCAACGCTGCAGTTCTAAGCATCGCGTGAACTCGGGGCGCCCGCGGCGGGCGCCCCGATCATGGCGGGAATCTCCGCGACCAGCGCATCGATCGCGCAGCGGGTTTTCAGCGCCAGATAGCGACTCTTCGGCCACACCAGGTGGATCTCCTGAGCAGGCCGGAAACAATTCTCCATGACCGTCACCAGCTCGCCTGTTTGCGCATAACGGGCCAATAGCCAACTCGGCAGCCACGCGAGGCCGAAGCCGGCGAGAGCGGCATCGACAATACCCTTCATGTCGTCGAAACCGAGCTGCGGCTGAACTTGCGCGCGGTGGATTTGCCCGTCGACGTCGACCACATCCCACGGCTGCGCCGACCCTGCCCGCAAGTAGGCAATCACGGCGTGTCCGCGCAATTCGTCGACGCTCGCCGGCGTGCCATGCCGCGCCAGATAGGCTGGCGCGGCGCCGATGCTCGCGTGCTGCATGCCGAGCTTGCGCGCGGCAAGACTCACGCTGTCCGCGAGCGGACCCACGCGCACCACGAGATCGAAACCCTCTTCGATCACGTCGACGAAGCGGTCGGTAATCGAAATGTCGATCTTCAGTTGCGGATGTTTGCGGGCGAGGCCGAGCAGCACGGGCGCCACGCAGTAATGACCGAAAGCCTGCGGCACGCTCACGCGCAATCGGCCTTTGGGCTCGCGTCGTCCAGAGTCCAGATCGGCTTCCGCGGCTTCGAGTTCGGCCAGCGCGCGCACGCAGCGGTCGTAGTAAGCCTGGCCGTCTTCGGTGAGGCTCTGGCTGCGCGTCGTCCGATTGAGCAGGCGCACGCCGAGACGCTTCTCCAACCGCACGATCACTTTGCCGACCGCCGAGCGCGTCAGGTTCATCCGTTCCGCCGCGAGCGCGAAACTGCCCGTTTCGACCACGCGCACGAACGTCGTCACACCATCGAGGATGTCGCTCATACCCTTTGCCTTATTGGTTCCCACTGAGACACATTTCTGGGACTTTCATGCGTCAATGGGGACATAGATTCCCCCTATATTACACAGTCCGTGGTGGGCAAGCCCATCGACTAACCAGGTGAAATTTCATGTCCAATGATCCGATCGCGCCGCCACGGCGCGAAGAACGGCCCCGCGCGGCTGCAACTGCAGAGCATCGAGCGATCTCGCGCGAGCCGCGCCCTGCACGAACCATCGCGAGCGAAACTTCGCAACCGGCCACCTTCCTCTCGCTGCGCAAAAACACGCTGGCGTTGGGCGCGGTGTGTCTTGCGTCGCTGATGTTCGGCCTCGAAATCTCCAGCGTGCCGGTGATCCTGCCGACGCTCGAACGCGTGTTGCACGGCGACTTCAAAGGCATGCAGTGGATCATGAACGCGTACACGCTCGCGGTGACCACCGTCCTGATGGCAACCGGCACGCTGGCAGACCGATTCGGCCGCCGACGCATCTTCGTGATCGGCATCGCCCTGTTCGGCATCACCTCGTTGATCTGCGGACTCGCGCAAAGCGTGCCGACGCTGATCGTCGCGCGTCTGTTGCAAGGCGCGAGCGGCGGCGCCATGCTGATCTGCCAGGTGGCCGTGCTATCGCATCAGTTCAACGAAGGACCCGAACGCGCTCGCGCATTCAGCGCGTGGGGCATCATCTTCGGCATCGGGCTCGGCTTTGGGCCGATCATCGGCGGGGCGATCGTGGCGCTATCGAGTTGGCAATGGGTCTTCTGGGTGCACGCGCTACTCGCTGTCGTGACCTTGACGCTCGTTTTCAGCGGCGTGCAGGAATCGCGCGACCCGCACGCGCATACGCTCGACGTTGCCGGCATCGTCACGTTGTCGCTGGCGGTGTTCGGGCTCGTGTATTTCATCACGCAGGTTCCGGCGCTCGGCTTCGGCAATCCGCGAGCGCTTTTCATCATCGCGGTAACACTGGTCGCCTTCGTGGCTTTTCTGTTTGCCGAGAAGCTCAGTGCGCGTCCCATGTTCGACTTTTCTGTGTTCAGGATTCCGCAGTTTTCCGGCGCACTGATGGGCTCGGCGGGCATGAACTTCAGCTTCTGGCCGTTCATGATCTACCTGCCGATCTATTTCCAGATCGGTCTCGGCTATGACAGCGTGAGCGCCGGACTCGCCTTGCTCGCCTACACGTTGCCGACGCTACTATTTCCGCCGCTCGGCGAACGGCTCGCATTGCGTTATGGCTCGGGAATCGCCATACCTGCCGGCCTTTTCACGATCGGCCTCGGCTTCATGCTGATGCGATACGGCAGCAGCGCCGCGCATGCTGACGTGTGGACCATGTTGCCCGGTTGCATGTTGGCGGGCGCGGGCCTCGGCCTCACCAATACGCCCGTCACCAATACGACGACCGCCGCGGTTCCCGCCGAACGCGCGGGCATGGCCTCGGGCATCGATATGAGCGCGCGGATGATTACGCTCGCGATCAACATCGCGTTGATGGGCGCAATCCTGGTCGGCGGCATTCTGTTCAATCTGAAGACGCGACTGCCGAAGTCCCTCGACACCGCGCCGCTCGGCAAGCTCGCGGAGAAAATTGCGGCAGGCGATGTCGAAGCGATCAGAACCGGGATGCCGGCGCTGACACAAATCGACCGTTCAGGAAGCGTCGTGCATGCCGCGTTGATGCAAGGCTTCGGCTGGGTAATGGTCTACGGCGGAGTCGGCGTGTGGGTGCTTGCTGCGCTCAGTTTCGTGATTTCCGGCAGCGCGTCGCAAAGACTTGGCGTCAAGAAGCACACGCCCGCGCAACAGCAACCAGCCCGATGCGACGCGTGCTGACCAGTGTTCCGTCGACGGCGGCGTGCGCCCGCAAGTAAACTCCAAAGCGGCGCACGCTTCGCTAATCACGCCTCGACTTGCACCGACTGCCCGGCCATCATCGCGAGCCCTTCGTTCAAAGCTGGAAAAAGGCTGCGGTTGAAATTGTTCCAGCGCAGTTCGAGGATCGTATCGTCCTTATCGATTTCGGTATTCAGCACGTCGTGAATCACCTCGCCGGAATCGATCCCGTTGTCGACGTAGTGAAACGATGCACCGGTCAGATAGAGCGGTTCGACCACCACGGTTTCCATCGTCTTCCAGTTGACCACTTTCTTGCCGCGCGCGCCATAGAGAGCGTCGAGCGTCGCATACGCGCCGCGCCGCTCGTACGGCGATTCGGCGCGCGTCACGCCCGGATGAATATTGACGATCTTGCGATAGAACGGCGCACCCGGCCGCACAAGTTCGTCGAGAATGATCAGCAAACCATCCAGCACGACGATATCGGCCTTCAACTCCACCAACGTATCGAGCAGATGCTTTTCAAAGGCGCTCTTGCCTGCCGGGCGGCCTGGCGCATCGAGCGGCTCACGCCGATACGTCGACGGAATCGCGAGCAACAGATCGTTGACCGGCTTGCCCTGCACACGCAAGTTCGGCGGATAGAACCAGCGCTTGCCCGGCTCATAGGCGAAGCCATATTCCTTCAGTTTCTCGCGATCCACGCTGGAGCCCGCATCGTCGTCGTAAATGACTTTTTCGAGCGAGTACTGATCGCCTAGCTCGGTGCCGTTGAGCGCCTCGACGAGCGACTCCAGCACCGACTTCATGTAGCGCGTGCCGCTCTTGTACGCGATCTCTTGGCCGGCCTTGTCGGCGGCGGCGTTTCTGAGCGACCAGATGTAAACGAGTTTCTTCTTCGGCATAGTCGGTTCCTATGTGTGAGTCATTGCCACATGCTTACCAGTCGTATTTCGCGGTTGCGATCACCGTGCGTGGATTCCCATAGAAACAGGTATTCACGGACTGACAACCGCTCACGAACCGGCGATTGAAAATGTTCTGGCCGTTCACCGCGAAGCGCCAGTTGCGCGTTTCGTAGTGAACCGCCGCGTCGTACACGGTGTAGCTCGGCACATACAGCGAGTTGTCGGCGGCGCCCGCCGCGCCGCTCTGGTAGCGAATGCCCGCACCAAAGCCGAGACCTGCCAGCGGCCCGGCATGCCACGTCCAGTCGCCCCACAACGACGCCATCTGGCGCGGCCGCGGAATATCCACCGGCCACTTGCCGAGCGTGTCGTCGCCGGCCTTGATGTTCTTCACGTCCTGATACACGTACGCGGCGATCACCGAGAAGTTGCGCGTGACATTGCCCACGCCGCTCAACTCGATCCCGCGCGAACGCACCTCGCCGGTCTGCACGCTGGTGCTGCCGGTCGGGTCGATAGCGAGGTCGGGCGTGACGACGTTGGTCTGGTTGATCTGATAAACCGCCGCGCTGAGCATCAGGTTCTTGCCGGCCGGTTGCCAGCGCAAACCGGCTTCGATCTGCTTGCCTTTGGTCGGCTCGGCAATACCGCCGCCGGCGATCTTCACGCCGACCAGCGGATTGAACGACGTCGAGTAGCTGATGTACGGCGACAATCCGTAATCGCCGAGGTACACGAGCCCAACCCGCCCGGAGAACGCATGATCGTTCTGTTCGAGGCGGCTGCCTCCGGCGATGTCGTTCTGCGTGGTGTTGCTCCAGTCCTGACGCCCGCCGAGCGTCAGCACCCAGCGTTGCCACTTGATCTGGTCCTGCGCATACACGCCGAACGCATTCATGGTCGACTTCGTGTCGGTGCGTGGGAACGCGTCCGGTCCGCTGAAGATCGCGTTGGTGATCGGCGTATACACCGGGTTGTACATGTTCAGGCTCGGACCGGTCGCCATCGATTCGCTATCGGTGGTCGATTGCCGGTTGTATTCGAAGCCCAGCAGCACCGTATGATCGAGCGGACCCGTGCCGAAGCGGGCCAGCGCCTGATTGTCGACATCGAAGCGGCTGTAGTTCATCTGGTACAGGCCGACATAGCGCAGCAGCGACGCCTCGGTCGGATCGGCCGGATCGAGACCGCCGCCGAACACCTGCCCCTGATCGAGCGAGAGATGCATCAAGCGCGTGTTCTGCCGGAACGTCCACACCGGATCGAACTTGTATTCGAACTGATAACCCACCGACCATTGCTTCTTGCGGTAGTGCGAAAACTCCGGATCGCCCGTGTACAGGTCCGGCGAGATCTTGCCATTCGGATTCGGCAAAATCGTGCCTTGCGCCGGCAAGAAGTTATTCGATGCGTCGCCCCAATCCTGCAGATAAGTCGCCTCGACCGTCAGCGAAGTCTTCGCGTTCGGCTGCCACTTCACCGAGGGCGCCAACGCCACGCGCTGCTCCGGATTCGGCCCGGTCTGCGAATTGCCGTCACGTCCCACGCCGAGGAAACGATAGGACAGCGTGCCGTCCTTATCGACCTTGTCGCCCACATCGAATGCGATCTGCTTGCGCGCGTAGTCGCCCAATTGCATTTCCACTTCGCGAATGCGCTCGCCGTTGGCGAGCTTGCTCTGCACGTCGATGATCGCGCCCGGGTCGCCCTGGCCGTACAGCACCGAGGTCGGACCGCGCAGCACCGTGATGCTGTCGATCATGTACGGATCGACACGCCAGCTCGCGAGATTGAGTGTATTGGGCACCTGCAGGCCGTCGACGAACACGGTCGGCGTGAAGCCGCGCAACACCGAATACCAGTCGGAGCGTACATCCGCACCATAGGTCGAGAAGCCCGGAATGTAGCGCAGCGCCTCGTTGATGCTGGTCGCGCCGGTCTCCTCGATCTGCAGTGCGGTAACGACGTTGATCGTCTGCGGAATTTCCTTCAGCGGCGTGTCGGTCTTGGTGCCGGTGCTGCTGCGGCGTGCAACGAGGCCCACCGTGTCGTCATTGTCGGCCGAGCCTTCGACGCTGATCGAAGCCAGCGTACTGGCCGACCTCACGCCCGCTTGGCTCGTACTGGTGTTCTGCTGCGCGTTGCCCCCGGTTTGCGCCGACTGCTGCGCCTGTGCGGTAGCGGCTGCCGCCGCATAAAACGCCACGCTCGCCGCGGCGGCGGTTGCACTCCGGCGCGTGCCTATTGCCCACTCCATCTCTCGATGCTCCAGGTTCTTCCGCGGCCAAAAGACCGCTTTTTATTAAAGAGCGAAGGCCATGCGGCCCACGCTCGTCGCGTTTTCTTGTGCTTGTTGTGTCCGGCCGGCCGACCGGTCTTGCGATGTGTGATGTGCGAGCGAAGCGGCGATTTCGTCTGAGCGCAGCGCGAGCACCGACAGCAGCGTGTCGGACAACCCGTGACTGTCTTCGCAGCAGCCCTGCAGGTAAATGCGCGGCTTGAAGCTCGCCGGCGTGGCGAGCCGGTAATCGCGTTCGACGTTGCCTTGCGCGAGCGCATCGCCAAGATGCGGCGCAAGCCCTTCCAGCAAGTCGAAATGGGTGTCGCGGCGATATCCCGTTGCAAGCACGAGCGCGTCGAATTGCTCGGCGCGTGCGTGACCGCTCAGACGGTCACGCAATGTGAGTTCGATCTGGCCGCCGGCCGTGCGCACTGCCGTTTCGATGCCGGTGTTCGCCAGCAGCCGGTGGCGCGCATCGGCGGACACGTTCTGCAGATAAAGCATTTCATAGATCTGCTCGATCAGCGGACGGTCGACCACCGCGTAGTTGGTGTCGCGAAAGCGCTCGATCAGCGAACGGCGGCCGTCGCGCGGCTGCGCGTAGACGATATCGGTAAAGGCGGGGCTGAAGATTTCATTGACGAACGGGCTGTCGTCGGCGGGTTTCAGCGCGCTCGAACGAATGATGAGGCTCGCGTCAACGTGCGGATAGCGGCGCGTCAGATCGACGAACACCTCGGCCGCGCTCTGTCCCGCGCCGATCACCGCCACGCGTTTTTGCGCGCCGCTCGCGGGTCCGACCACGCGGTCGATGGAAGTCAGGTACTGCGACGAATGCACGATGTTGTGCGTGCCGAGCGCGGCGAACGCCTCCGGCACCTGCGGCCCGCCGCCTATGCCGACCGAGAGCGCCCGCGTCACACGTTGCCATTCACGGCCTTCGCTGTCGCGCGAGAAAACCCGCAGCGCTTCGACGTCGTTCGTATTCCCAGCGCTCTTGATTGCTTCGATGCCGGTCACGGTCTGCCCATAGTTCACGCGATCGTCGAACGACGCCGCGACCCAGCTCAGGTAATCGTGAAACTCCACGCGCGTCGGATAGAAGTTCTTCAGATTGACGAAATCCGCCAGACGTCCGCGTTCGTAGAGATAGTTGATGAACGTGAAGCGGCTTTTCGGATCGCGCATCGTCACGAGATCCTTGAGGAAGGAAATCTGCATCCGGCAATCGTCGAGCAGCATGCCGCGGTGCCAGCCGAATTCCGGCTGGCGCTCGATGAAGCAGTGCGCGAGGTCCGACACGCCGGCCTCTTCGGCGAGCCGCACGGCAAGCGCGAGATTCGACGGTCCGAAGCCGATTCCGATCAGATCAAATACAGTGTCTCTGTGCATGTCGCAGGTCCTTATCGGTGGAAGCCGGCGCGCCGGATGCGCAGGCCGGTGAAAATCTTTCGTGATTGATGCGGTTTTTTATTGACTGCGTTTTTTGCCGGGTTTTGTGCTCGGCCTACGCGCCGTCGCGTAACGCAGCGACGTTCGACGCCTGCGCGACGAGCCTCACCGCCAGTTGCGCGAAGGTCGGCGCGGCGAATACGTCGGCGATCTCCAGCGCATGGCCGGCTACTCGCGCGGCATCGACGAAGCGCACCACGTCGAATGAACTCGCGCCCGCCTCGAACAGGTTGTCGTGATGCGCGGGCGTGTTGCCCTCGAAGAGATCGCTCCAGACTTGTTCGAGCGCCTGGGCGCGCTGCGATGCTTCGTCGTGAGATGTCGTGCTTGCCTGCGCACCGGTCGCGAGGCTTGCGGACTCCAATGCAAAGCGCGCCGCCGAAGCACCCAGTTGCTCATGCGGCGCATCGACGAACTGCTGCACCACGTCCAGATAGTCGGCGGTCAGTACCTCGACAAAGCGGCCGTCCACCAACTCGTTCGCATACGAAAAAGCGCCGGTCACGCGGCCGTCGGCGTGCTCGACCACATCCAGTTCCAGTTCGAACACCACTCGATGCCGCACGTCGTTGAAGTCGTCGAGCGTGAGGCCGGCCCAGTCGCGTTCCGCTGTTCCCGCCGGGCGCAGGTAGTTGAACATCACTGAGAACAAAGGATTGCCGGCTTCGGTGCGAGGCGCACGCAATGCCGCCACCACGTCGGCGAATGGCGTGTCCGCGTGCGCATAGGCGGCGAGCGCGGCGTCTCGGACTTCGGCGAGCAGCGTTGCCGGCGTGTCGGTTTTCGCGAGCCGCGTGCGCACGACAACGGCGTTGATGAAGAGTCCCAACGCGCGGCGCGCGGCCTCGCCTGTCAATTCGCGCGTCGAGGCGAGAACGCCGACCGGTTGATCGGTGACGCCCGTCGCACGATAGAAGGCTACGTTCAGCGCGGCGTGTAACAACATCGGCAACGTCGCGTGAACTTCGAGCGCCATCGAGCGGGCGCGGCGCACGAGCGCCGGGCTGAATTCGAACGCGAGACGGCCGGCGCTCCAACTCGGCGACGCGGCACGGCCAGACGAGGGCGACGGCAGCACGTGCGACGGGACATCCGCCAACGCATCGCGCCAGAACGATAGACGCGCTCGCGGCGCGGCGACCGGCAGGATCAGTTCCTGATGCAAGGGCGATCCCGATACCGAAACCGCCGGCGACGCGCCTCGCACAATCGCGACATAAGTGGTCCGTACATCATCAAGCCATAGATCGATCGACTGACCGTCCGACACGATGTGATGCACGACCAGCGACAACACGTGATCCTGCTCGGCAAGGCGCACCAAGCGCACGCGCCAGAGCGGGGCATCGTCGAGCAGATGGAATGGCGTGAGCGCGTCTTCGTCGGTCAGCGCGACAGCGGCATGCTCACGGGCAGCTTCTGTCGGATCGCCGGACAGATCGATCATGCCCAGCTCAAATGACATCGACTCGCCAACTCGTTGGCCCGGCAATTGCCCTTCACGTTCAACGAGCCGCACACGCAACGCCGGATGCCGCGCAGCCGCCTGAGCAAACGCTTCGCGCAACGCATCGACATCGAGCGCGCCGCGCAGACGCAGCGCAACAGGAATGTTGTAGGCCGCGCTATCCGGCTGCGAGCGCCACAGGAACCACAAGCCCAATTGCGCGGAAGAAAGCGGCAGCACGCCGTTCGCATCGGGTGCGAGGCGTGAATTCGAGGCGCCGCTCGAAGCTTCGTTGCCGACATCGGCCATCGCCTCGCTGCGTGCCGCCGCCATCACCCTCTGCGCGTATTGCGCGAGCGTCGGCGCTTCGAAGAGTGTGCGCACCGGCACATCGCGTGCGAGCCGTTCGGCCACGCGCGTCGCTACACGAACCGCCGCGAGCGAATGCCCGCCGAGCTCGAAGAAATGATCGCCGCGGCCGACACGCTCCACACCCAGCACTTCGCGGAAAATCTGCGCGAGCGCGGTTTCGAGTCCCGCTGCGGGCGCCTGATAGGCACGCGCGACACGCTGCGGCTCCGGCAACGCCGCGCGGTCCACCTTGCTGTTGGCATTGCGCGGCAACGCGTCGAGCACGACGATATGCGCGGGCACCATATAGTCGGGCAACGTATGACGCAGATGCGCGTCGAGTTCGGCCGCATCCGTGCGCGTGCTGCGTTCACGCGCTTCGGCGCTCAATTCGACATACGCGACCAGCGCCGCTTGCGCACCCTTGCCATGCACGATCGCCACGGCTTCGCGCACATCGTCGTGCGCGGCGAGTTGCGCTTCGATCTCACCCAGTTCGATCCGCAAGCCGCGCAGCTTCACCTGATGATCGACCCGGCCGATAAAGTCGAACACGCCGTCCGCGCGCCGCTTGACGAGGTCGCCTGTACGATAGAGTCGCGCGCCCGGCACGCCGAACGGATCCGGCACGAAGCGCTCGGCCGTGAGCGCCGGCCGGTCGAGATAACCTCGCGCGACACCCACGCCCTCGCCGCCCAGATACAACTCGCCGATCACGCCGACCGGCAGCGGATTCAAGCGTGAATCGAGCACATGCGCCGAACGCGCGCCGACCAGCGTGCCGATCGGCAGATAGGCGCTGTCCGCGAGCTTCGTACTGTCGTCGGTCGGATAGAACATCCACAGCATCGGCGTGATGACGGTTTCAGTCGGCCCATAACCGTTGACGATGCGCGCATTCGGAAACGCCCGGCGCATCAGCGCGAACGCTTCACGCGAGGTGGCTTCACCGCCCACCGTCAGCGAACGCAAGCTCGGCGGCGCACCGTGCGCGAGTGCCCACTCGGCGAGTTGGGTCGCGCAACCGGGCGGCACGTAGGTCATGGTCACGCCTTCGCGCACCATCATCCGGCAGGTTTGCGCGGGCGGCCACAGCGTGTCCGCCGTGATCGCCACGGCCGCGCCCGACATGTACTGCGAGAACCAGCCTTCATGCGCGCCGTCGAAATTGACCGACTGGAACAGCAGGAACACGTCACGCTCGCCTGCGCCGTAGCGCTCCGCGATCGCGGCGCAATGCAATGCAAACGAACAGTGATCGACCACCACGCCCTTCGGCTTGCCCGTCGAGCCCGACGTATAGATCACATACGCCGCCTGGTGCGGCGACACACGCGGCAACTCGACATCCGCCGCCGAGGGTTCGTCAGCTTGCGGTTCCTCGTCGATCAGCCACAACCGCAGACGATCCGACTCCGGCAACGCGGCGAGACTCGCGCGTTCCGTGATGACGTGCGTGATCTGCGCATCGTCGAGAATCTGTGCAAGACGCTCACGCGGATGGCTCGGGTCCAGCGGCACGAACGCACCGCCCGATTTCAGCGCGGCGATCAGACCGACCAGCAGGTTCACCGACCGGCTCAGCGCCACGCCGACCCGCATCTCCGCACTCACCCCGGCCGCGACGAGGCGTTGCGCCAAATGCGCGGCTTGCGCATCCACTTCGCCGCGCGTGAGCGAGCGATGCATATCCGCGACGCCCCGCGCGTCCGGCCGCGCGCTAGCGTGGTCGGCCACGCGCTGATGCACCGGCCTGAATCCCGTCTCATGCGGGAGCGCCGTGCTATTCCACGCGTCGAGTTGTGCACGCTCCGCTTGCGGCAGCCATTGCAAATCTCCCACTGCGGTGGCCGGTGCTGCCGTGGCATTCCACAGCAACTCGATGAATCGCGCAGCGAGGCGCTCTATCGCATCGGCGTCGAACAGGTCGAGCGCGTAGATGAAGTAGGCATCGATCGAACCGTCGTCCCGTTCCTCGAAGCTCAACGTCAAATCGAATTTGGCAAACGGCGCACCCGACGGCAACTCCGTCATGCGCACTTCCGCGAGCGACGGCAGACGGCGCCGCGCGCCATAAGCGGCCATCACCTGAAACAGCGGATGATGACTCGCGCTGCGCACCACGCCGAGCGCTTCGACCACCTGTTCGAACGGCACGTCCTGATGCGATTGGGCGTCGATCAGCGTTTGCTGCGTCGCGCCGACCAACCGAGCAAACGACTGCGCTGCGGGAACCGGCGCGGCCAGCGTGAGCGTGTTCACGAAGAAGCCGACGAGCCCGGCCACTTCGCCGCGCTCGCGATTCGCCGCGGGTACACCGATCTGAATCTGCGTTTCACCCGACGAGCGCGCGAGCAAAGCACTCAATGCCGCCAGCAAGACGGCAAACGGCGTCGCGCGCTGCGCATTGGCCAGTGTCTTTACTTGCTGCGCGAGCGCGGCATCGATAAGGAACCGATGCCTTGCACCACGCGCGCTGCGCTGCGCCAGACGCGGTGCGGCGCCTGGCAACATCAGCACGTCGCGATTCGCATCCAGCCGTTCGCGCCAGAACGCCAACTGGCGCTCACGTTCTCCCGCGTCGAGCCAGCGGCGCTGCCACAGCGCGAAGTCGGCGTACTGGATCGGCAACGGCGCGAGCGACACCGCTTCGCTCTTCGCATACGCGCGATAAAACGACGCCAGTTCGGCCAGTATCACGTCCGCGGACCAGCCGTCGGAGACAATGTGATGCGTCGTCAGCGCGAGCCAGTGCGTGGTCGCGTCGAGACGAATCAGGTGCGCGCGCATCAACGGCCCGAGCGACAGATCGAAGGACTTCGCTTCGTCGGCGCGTGCGATGTCGGCGGCGCGCGTCTCGCGCTGATCCGCGGGCAATGCGCTCACGTCACTCGCGTGCCACGGGCAGCGAGATGGCGCATGCACCGTTTGCAACACGCCGTCGCCGCTTTCGGTGAAGGTCGTACGCAGCGCTTCGTGACGCGCGATCAGCGCATCGCACGAAAGACGCAACGCATTGGCATCGAGCGCGCCGTCGAGCCGTAAGCGTTCGGTGATGTGATACGCCGCCGGTTCATCGATCATCCGCGCGTGCAGCCACAAACGCGTTTGCGCAAACGAAGCCGGCACGCTCGCCGTGCGCTCGGCGCGCGGTGGAATCGGCAGCACGCGAAAGTCGATGCCGGCGGCGTCGAGCTTCGTGAGAAAGGCCTTGCGCTGCGCATCCGGCAACAGCGCGAAGCGTGACGCGAGGGAAAGCAGATCCGGTTTGGCAGTGGTCATGCTGGGTTGTCTCAGTACGGGTCGGCTGGTCGACGGATCGACGTGTTGGGCGGCGTATTGGGCGGCGAATTGGGCTTATTGCAGCTCGAATTCGTCGAGAAGTGCATCGATCGCGCTCGCGGTATCACCCGCGCCGTGTGCACCGCGCTCGGCAAGCGCGCGATCGATCGCGGCGGCACAGCGCTGCAAAGTGCGTTCGTCGAACAAGGTGCGCAGCGGCAGAATCAGCGTCCAGTGCAGATTCGCCTGCGCGTTGGCTTGTGTCGCGAGCAGCGAGTGACCGCCCAGCGCGAAGAAGTCGTCGTCGCGGCCAATCGTGTCGACACGCAGCACCCGTCTCCAGATCCCGGCGAGTTCACGCTCGGTCTCGGTGGCGGCCACGCAGACGGCGTTTTCCGGGGCCGTACCGCGCACGGGAGCCGGCAGCGCGTGACGGTCGCATTTGCCGTTCGGCGTGACCGGCAGTGCATCCATCGCGATCAGATACGAAGGCACCATGTATGACGGCAGTTGCGCGCGCAAATCATCGAGCAGCGCCTGCGTGTCGAGCGCGTTGTCCGCGCCGCGCGCCACGTAGCCAATCAATTGCTCGTCACGCACGATCACCACGGCGTCATGCACGCCCGGCGCCGCACGCAACAGCGCTTCGATTTCGCCGGGCTCGATGCGCTGGCCACGTAACTTCACCTGCGTATCCATGCGGCCGAGATAGTCGAGTGCTCCATCTGCGCGGCGGCGGGCGAGGTCGCCGGTTCGGTAAAGCCGCGCACCATGCGAGAACGGATCGGGAACGAAGCGTTCCGCCGTCAACGCAGCACGGCCAAGGTAACCGCGCGCCAGTCCGACGCCGCCCAGGTACAGTTCGCCGATCGCGCCTTGCGGCAGCGGTTGCAACGCCGCGTCGAGCACGTGCAGTTGCACGTTCGCAATCGGATGACCGATCGGCACGGACGCCGCGTCTGCATCACGCGCGCCGCATGTCCAGTGCGAAACGTCGATGGCGGCTTCAGTGGGGCCGTAGAGGTTGTAGAGCCGCGCGTGGGGCAATTGTTTTGCGACGCGAGCCACTAGTTCCGGCGCGAGCGCTTCGCCGCTGGCGACGATCCGCTCGACGCTCGCGCAGCGCACCGCGGCGTGAAAGTCTTCCAGATGAGCGACGAAGGCCGCGAGCATCGACGGCACGAAATGCAGCGTCGTGACACGGTGTGTTTCGATTGCCGCGACGAGGCGCGCCGGATCGCGATGGTCGCCGGGCGCCGCAATCGCGAGCTTCGCGCCGACGGCGAGCGGCCACACGAATTCCCACACCGACACGTCGAAACCGAACGGCGTCTTGTGCAACACGACATCGTTGGCATCGAGTCGATACGCGTCCTGCATCCACGCAATGCGGTTTGCCAGCGCGCGATGCGTATTGCCCGCGCCCTTCGGCTTGCCGGTCGAACCAGACGTGTAGATCAGGTAAGCAAGCTGATCGGGCGAGACTGCCACGGGAGCGCTGAGCGTAAAGTCGGCGCCGCGTAGTGCGTCGACGGTCAGGACTTTTGCGCGTGTGCTGTCGACCGCTGCCGCGAGGCGTTCCAGCAGATGCGGCTGTGTCAGCACGACTGCGGGCTTCGCGTCGCCGAGCAGATACGCGATGCGGTCCGCCGGATAGTCGGGATCGATGGGCAGATAAGCCGCGCCCGCTTTGAGCACGCCGATCAGCGCCACGACCATGTCGAACGATCGCTCGACGCACAGCGCCACCGCCGTGTCCGCGCGAACGCCGGCTTCGATGAGCGAGGCGGCGACGCGATCGGCGTTCGCATCGAGCTC
The DNA here is from genome assembly GCF_004339745.1 of Paraburkholderia sp. BL9I2N2. GTDB lineage: Bacteria > Pseudomonadota > Gammaproteobacteria > Burkholderiales > Burkholderiaceae > Paraburkholderia. The sequence goes on from NZ_SMGP01000002.1 coordinate 1,635,352, forward strand.
GCCGTAGGTCATCTGCTGCGTGTGCCCTTGCGGGTCGACGAATTCGAGCGCGATAGCATCCGGCGACGCCAGCGCCTTCTGTTCGAACTGGCGATGCAGCGCCTGCTGTTGCGCGTGCGGCCACCCTTGCGTGGTCGAGTTGAAGCGGGCCAGCGTGGTCAGATCGTCGGCGGTGGAAATTGAAATCGTGCCGAGCGTTGCGTCCGGATCGGCAGTCAAGCCCGCAAGGCACGCGGCAAACACGCGATGCAATGTGGCGACGCGCGTCTCATCGAGTTGCGCGGCATCGTAGCCGTAGTCGATCGTGAGCGTGGCACCCGCTTCGATTACCAGCGTGAGCGCGAAATCCGTCGCTTCGATATTGCGCAACTCACGCAGCTTGAGCGCGCGCTCGTCGCGCCCTTGCCATGCTTCATCCACGGGATAGTTTTCGAACACGAGCAGCGTGTCGAACAATGCGCCACCGCCTTGGCCGGCCCATTGCTGGATTTCGTACAGCGGCGTATGTGCGTGCTCCGCAGCCGCGGCATTGTCACGCTGCAAATCGTGCAGCCATGCCGATGCGCGGCGTTGCGGCAGCGGTGCGGTAATCACCGGCAGTGTGTTGATGAAAAGACCGAGCACGGTGTCGACGTCCGGCAAGGCATCAGGACGGCCGGCGACGGTCGCGCCGAAAGCGACGGCAGTGTGATGCGTCATCCGCTGCAAGGCGAGCGCCCATGCACCCTGCACCATCGTGTTGACCGTGACCTTCAGACGGCGCGCGGTGTCGGTGAGACGTGCCATCGTCGCCGCGTCAAGCGACTCACGCCGCGTGAAATGCTGCGGCTCGCGGTGGCTCGCGGATTCACGTTCGGCAACCAGCGTCGGTTCTTCGAGCAATGCAAGACGTTGCAACCAGAAGGCGCGCTCGCTTTCTGAGTCGCGCGCGGCCAGCCACGCGATGAAGTCGCGATAGCGCGTCTTCGCGGGCGCCGCGAAGGGTTGCGGACGCGACGGCTCGATATAGTCGCGCAGCACGTCGGCAAAGAAACGCGCCGTGCTCCAGCCGTCGAGCAGCAAATGGTGACGCGTCCAGACGAGACGCCACGCGTCGTCCGTGATGCGGATCAGCGCGACGCGCATCAACGGCGGCGAGGTCAGATCGAAACCGCGCGCACGGTCGGCGCTGAGCCAGCTTTCGAATGCATCATGCGCATCCGCACCGCGCTCGCGCCAATCGAGAATCTCCACCGGCATGCGCGCCTGGCGATGCACGAACTGCATCGGCGTCGCTTCGACCGGCGTGAAGCTCGTGCGCAGAATGTCGTGGCGCGGCACGGCGGCTTCGAATGCCGCGCGCAGGCGTTCCACGTCCGGCTCGATCAACGTCGCGACCAGTTGATTCACATAGGTCGATTGCTCCGGCGCGAACAGCGAATGGAACAGAATGCCGTGCTGCATCGGCGAAAGCGGATAGATGTCGTCGATGGTGCGCAAGTCGAGCGGCACGCGCTCCAGCGCGGCCTGCGTCAAACCGCCCGCGCGCGCGAGCGGATAGTCGCCTGGCGTTGCGCCACCGCCGCGTTGCGCAAGACGCGCCGCACATGCGGCGGTCAAGTCCGCGAGCGCACTTTCGAAGCGCTGCGCGATGGCTTCCACCGTGGCGCGCTCGAATTGCGTCGCGCCGTAGACCCAATGGACTTTGAGCGTGCGCGTGGCGTCGCCGTCGATATAGGCGTGGATCGCCAACGCATTGCCGATCGGCCCCGCTAGATCACGCTCGCAGCCCGCGCCGCCGAAACGCGGCACGAGCGCCGCATCGCGCGGCGCGTCGAACTGGCCGAGATAGTTGAAGGTCACATGCGGGCGCGGCACGGCCGCGAGCGCGGCGCGCGTCGCCGTGTCGCCGTAGTGGCGCAGCACGCCAAAGCCGAGGCCTTTGTTCGGCACCGCGCGCAGTGTGTCCTTGACCGCGCTGAGCGTGGCCACCGGCGTGCTTTCAAGCGTGAACTGCACCGGATAGTGACTCGTGAGCCAGCCGGGCGTACGGCTGACGTCGACGTCGTCGAACAAAGCCTCGCGGCCGTGGCCTTCGAGTTCGATACGGCACACAGGCATATCGAGCGATTGCGCCAGCGCCGCGATCAGCAGTTCGATCATCTGCGTACGGTAAGCGGCATTCGCTTCCGTCAACGCGGCCCGCGTCAGATCGGCGTCGATGGTCTGGATCACGGATTGCGCGTCGGCGTTGCTCGCCTTGGCTTGCGGACGGTCGAGCGGCAGATCGTCGTACGGCGCGGCGAGCGCGGTCCAGTACGGCAGTTCGGCGGCAAACGGAGAGTTCGTGATGTCGAGCGCGGCGCGTGCCAACCGTGCCGCCCATTCCTGCGCACTCGTTCCCGTCGATGCGAGTCGCACGCTGCGGCGCTCGCAAGCGGCGCGATAGGCGGCGTCGAGATCATCCAGCAGCACACGCCACGACACGCCGTCGACGATGATGTGGTGGATCGCCAGATAGAGCTTCGTCGTGCCGTCGGGCAGCAGCGCGGCCAATGCGCAGACGAGCGGGCCGTGCGTCAGATCGAGCGTGCTTTGCAATGCGTCGAATTGGGCTAGCGCGTCGGCTTCGTCGCGTGCGGAAACTGCGGCGAGCGGCAGTGTTTCGAATGCGCGCTCGGCCAAAGTCAGTCGCCATTCGCCTTGCGCACCAACCGGTGTGAAACGCTGGCGGAAAATTTCGTGGTGTGTCAGCAGCGTTTCGAATGCGCGCGCGAAAGCGTCGAAGTCAAAAGGCGCTTGCGTGTCGAGTTCGATGGATTGATTCCAGTGGCCACGCCGCGGAATCTCCAGTGCAAAGAAACGCAGTTGCGCAGGTGTGAGCGCGGCGGACTGCTCAAGTTTGGACGGTGCGGCTTGCGCCTTCGATGCGCCCGGTGCAGCCTGTTGTGCAGCAACATCCACCGTCGTCGCGACACGCGCGAGTTGCGCGAGCGTGGGCGCATCGAACAGTTGCTTCGGCGTAAAGCGCACGCCGCGCTTGCGCGAACGGGCGATCACCTTCAACACCAGAATCGAATCGCCGCCCAGCTCGAAGAAGTTGTCGTCGCGGCCTACGCGTTCGGCTTTGAGCACGTCCATCCAGACGGCGGCGAGGACTTCTTCCGTTGCGCCTTGCGGCGCATCGCCCGTGGCCACCAGCGGCGCCGGTGCAGCCGCCAGCGCCCGCAATGCCGCGCGGTCCACCTTGCCGTTGGCGGTCACAGGCAAGGTGGCGACACGCTGCAACACGGCCGGCACCATGTAGTCCGGCAAACGGGCGCTCAATGCCGCGCGTAATGCGGCTTCGTCGAAGCGCGCACCGCTCGTCAACGTGACGAACGATGCCAAACGCAAACGCCCTTCATGCTCGACAGCAAGTGTTTCGGCTTGAGCGATGCCGTCGAGTGCGCGCAGTGCCGCACTGACCTCGCCAGGTTCGACGCGGTAGCCGCGAATCTTTACCTGATCGTCCAGCCGGCCCAGAAAATCCAGACGATGATCTGCGCGCAGTCTCACGCGGTCGCCCGTTCGGTAAAGACGCTCGCCCGGCGCGAATGGATTCGGTACGAAACGCTCGGCGGTCGCGGCGGCGCGATTCAGATAGCCGCGCGCCAAACCCGGTCCGCCGAGATACAACTCGCCGATTGCGCCCGGCGGCACGCTCGCGCCGTGGCTGTCGAGCACACAGGCATAGGCGTTCGGCAATGGCAGCCCGAGCGGCACGGCGTGCGCGCTCAGCGCATGCACTGCGGCTTGCGCTGACGAAGACGTGTCGCACGTCAACGCGCCCACCGTTGCTTCGGTCGGGCCATAGTGATTGATGACGCGGCAGGCCGGCTTGATTACCGCGATTCGCTCGACCAGCGACCAAGGCAGCGTTTCGCCGCCTGTCACCAGCGCATGCGCGGGCAGCACATCGGCCGGATGTTGCGCGTCGAGCAGCGCGTGCAGGTGACTCGGCACGATCTTGAGAATGCCGACGTTGCGCGTGCGCATTTCGTACGCGAAGCGATCGGGATCGAACGCGCATTGCGCAGGCAGCAGATGCAGCGTGCGGCCCGAGCACAGCGCGCCGAATAGCGTCGTATGGCCGAGGTCGGCAGCGACGGTGGAGACCATTGCCATGGATGCGTTGGCGGCGAATGCGAGTTCGTCCAGCATGCCCTCGACGTAGTCGGCCAGTGCGCCATGCGAGATGACCACGCCTTTCGGCGTGCCGGTCGAGCCCGAGGTGAAGATCAGGTAGGCGGCTTGATTCGCCAACGGGGGCGTGTGCGATGCGGTTGCGGTCGTGTCACCCACGCTCGCCGACGATGACGCTTGCGTGAGCGTATCGAAATCGAGCGCGGTCGCTGCGCCTACAGTCGTGACGTCTTTACTTGTTGTCAGGATCCACCGCGCGCCACACGCCTGAACCGAAGCCGTCAGACGCTCATGCGGCGCGGCAGGATCGAGCGGTACGACGTACGCACCGGACTTCATCACGCCAATCAGCGCGGCGGCAAAGCGCACCGACCGTTCGATACACACGGCCACCGGTTGCTCTGCACTTACCCCACGCTCCCGCAAAGCGAACGCGATACGGTTCGACGCTGCGTCGACTTGGGCATACGTCAGCTGCGTATCGGCATCCGCGAGCGCCACGCGATGCGGTGTTTCACGCGCATGCCGCGCGAACAGCGCGAGCACGTTGTCAGCCGCCGGCTTCAACTCGCGGCCACGCCGCGCGGCGCGATAGTCGGCGCTATCCGCGCAGTCCAGTTCGGCAATCGCACGCTGCGGATCGCGCACGGCATCGGCGACGAGCGCGGCGTAACTGTGCAGCCATGCATGCGCAGTCCGTTCGTCGATACCGTCGAGCGCATAAGCGACGACAAGCTCGATGCCACGCGGGTCGTCCGTGAAATCGAGCGCGTAGTCGAAGCGGGCGGCGAGGTCCAGCCCCGGCGACATGCGCACCGAAGCGCCAGGCAATTCAGCCGACAGTTCCAGATCGAACTGCTGCGCGAACTTGACCTTCAGCCAGGCATCGCCGCGCCGCATCGGCGGCTTGACGGCGTCGAGCACCTGATCGAACGGTACATCCTGATGCGCGAACGCATCGAACGCGGAACGGCGTACACCGTCGAGCAACGCAGCGAACGATTGGTCCGGCGCCACGCGCGCGCGCAGCGCAAGCGTGTTGAGGAAAAGACCTACCAGCGGCGCAGTCTCCGCCCGCTGCCGATGCGCGATCGGCGCGGCCACGACGACATCGGTCGCGCCGGTCAATCGGTAAAGCCAGGCGTCGAAGGCGGCAAGCAGCACCGTGAACGGCGATGCCTGCGCGCGTCGCGCCGTTTCGCGCACGGCTTCGGATAGCGCCACGGGCAAACGCAGCGTGAGGCGGCCCCCGCGATAGTCGTGCTCCGGCGAGCGCGGCCGGTCTAGCGGCAGTGCTAGAGCTTCGGGCGCGTCGCGCAATGCGTCGCGCCAGTACGCCAGTTGCCTTTCGCCTTCGCCGGCCGCGAGCCAGTCGCGTTGCCATTGCGCGTAGTCGGCGTACTGCACCGTCAGCGCGGGCAATTGCGGCTCGTTTCCCGTCGCGAAAGCGGCGTAGGCGGCGCGCAGTTCTCCGAACGCACAGCGCGAACTCCAGCCGTCGCTGATCGAATGATGCGCGGTCAACAGGAAGCGCTGCGTGTCGTCAGTGAGCGTAACGAGCGCGGCCCGCACCAGCGGACCTTTCGACAGATCGAAAGGTCCGCTGACATGCTGTTCCGTGAACGCCACCAGGCGCGATGCACGCTCGGCGTCGCCGGCGCCGCGCAAGTCGATTTGCGCAATCGCAACCGGTAAGCGGGCATGAATGCGTTGCACGACGATGCCGTCGTCGGACTCGACCAGCGTCGTTCGCCACGCCTGATGACGCGCGATCAAACAATCGAGCGCGCGTTGCAGCGTGCCGATATCGAGTGCGCCTTGCACATCCCATTGCACGGCAACGTGATAAGCCGCGCCGGCGTCCTGTGTTTGCGCGAGCACCCAGAACCGCTGTTGAGCGAACGACGCGGCACGATCCATGAACGGCGCATCGGCGGTCCGCACCACAGTGATGGCATGCGAACCCATCGACGTTTCAGTCTCGCTGGCATCGATCAGACGGGCCAGCGCTTCGAGCGGTTGATCGTCGAACAACGCGTCGAGCCGTAGATTCACGCGCCATTCGATGCGGATCGCCGCCTGCAACTGCATCGCTGCTAGCGAATCGCCGCCACGTGCGAAGAAGCGGTCGTCGCAGCCGATCGGCGCAGGGTCGTTCAACAGGCTTTGCCAAAGCGTGGCGAGGCGCGTTTCAGTGGCGGTTCGAGGCGCGACGTGATTCGCATCGACGACAGCCGGCATCGTGGCAATGAAGTCGCGCAACGCGGCACGATCGAGCTTGCCGTTCAACGTATACGGCAGGCGCTCGAAGCGCACCAAACGATGCGGCATCCACGCCTGCGGCAAATGCGCGGCGAGATGCGCTTGCAGCGCGGCATCGTCGAGTGTGTCTTGCAGCACGACGCATGCGATCAGTTGCGTTCGGCCATGAGCAGATTCGGCCAGCACACTCGCGTCGGCCACTGCCGGATGCGTCAGCAGACAAGCCGCGATCTCGCCGGGTTCGACGCGCACGCCGCGCACCTGAACCTGATCGTCGATGCGGCCGAGATAATCGAACGAGCCGTCCGCGCGTTCACGCGCGAGGTCGCCGGTGCGGTAAATCCGTTCGCCCGGTTCGCCAGTCGGATCCGGCAGAAAACGTTCAGCCGTCAGTGCGGCGCGGCCGTGATAGCCGCGCGCGAGACACACGCCGCCGAGCAGCAGTTCGCCGCTTTCGCCTTGCTGCGCCGCGCCGTCGATGCGCGCCACGCGTCGCCCGATCGGCCAACCGATCGGCAGCGAAGCAAAACCATTGCCGTCCTCGAGTGCCGGTGTCATGCCCGGATCGACGGGCCACAACATCGGCGAGATCACCGCCTCGGTCGGTCCATAGCCGTTGACGAGACGCACCGACGGGAACACGCGGCGAATCTCGTCGAAACTGTCTTGCGACATCGCTTCGCCGCCGAACAGCAGCGTGCGCAGCGAAGGCGGCACGCCGAGGCGCTCGCAAACGTTCGCGAACTCGCGCACATAAGCGGGCGGCAGCGTCGTATTGGTGACGCCTTCACGCAGCATGAACGCATGCGTGGTTTCCGGCGCGAACGGCGGTGGATCACTGATCACCACGCTGCCGCCGACGGCAAGCGGTACTAACCACGCTTCGATCGAGACGTCGAAATTGACCGATGCGAAATGCAGCACGCGGTCATTGGCACCGATCGGCAACGAGTCAGCGAGCGCTTCACCGTGCGCGGCAAGCGGCCCGTGTTCGACGGCCACGGCTTTCGGCGTGCCGGTCGACCCCGACGTGTAGATCATGTAGGCCGCCGCGCGCGGATGCACCGGCGTGTCTTCTGCATCGCCGTCGAAACGAGGCGCCGCCACATCTGTCGCAGCAGCGCTTGCAACGTCGAAGCATTGCGTGAAACGCGCACGCATCGCCGCATCCGCGGACCCGTCGACGATGCCGTGCACGAGCCCCGCATCCCGCGCGACCCAATCGAGGCGCGCCGCCGGATGACGCGGATCGAGCGCGACGAACACGCCGCCCGCCTTCAATACAGCGAGCAATGCGACGAACAGATCGCAGGAACGCGCGACGCAAACACCCACGCGCACTTCAGTCGTCACACCCGCCGCGCGCAGTCTTGCGGCAAGGCGCGCCGCGCGACTGTCCAGTTCGCCGCGCGTCAGCCGCACGGTATGCGGCGTGAAGGACGCCAGCGCGGGCGCATCGGGATCGATGCGCGCCATGGCGCGGATCTGGTGGTGCAACGCAATCGGGAAGCTCGTCATGGGCATGAAATCCGTTAGAACTGGCCGCATAGGCCAAGTCGCAGGCCGCAATGGGCCGCTTCATTGGTGTGACGATCCGCGATCGCAAATCTTTACCGCGTGCGTTGTTTTTATTTGGACTGCATCTTTTTGACGTGGCAGAGGAACGCGCACGGTAAATGTTTGCTTCGCCCATTCGTCTATCAGGCGAGGGGCGTGTCTTTGCGCCCCGCTGAATGGCCACATGCCCGCATGCGCCGCCATTCGCCGATCCATTTGCGACCCACTGCGACACATTGCCGATGACCGCTGCCAACGAGCGCTACGACGCGCCACCCTCGTCTGCTTCACCTCCCTCCAACCCTGCGGGCAAACCCGCCATGCGCCTGATCGTGGCGCTGCTCAAGCGCTCTCGCGGTTCCTTCGCGATCGCCTTGACGGCCTGCGTGCTGAACGGCATCGCCAGCGTGCTGCTCGTGGCGACACTTAGCCGCGCGCTCTCACAACCGGGCGCCGCCGATATGTCGCTCGCGATGCGCTTCGCGTTGTGCGCGGTCGTCGCGCTCGTCACGCGCGTGATCACCGGCGTGCTGTTCGCGCGCCTCTCGCAGGACACGATGGCGCAGTTGCGCGAACACGTCGCGCGGCGCGTCGCCGAAGCCGAGTTGCGCGATGTCGAACGTATCGGCGCGGCGCCCGTGCAGTCCGTACTGACCGACGACGCCACCAACGTGTCGATGCTGTTCTTCGCGCTGCCCAATCTGGTGATGCATGGCTCGATCGTGTTCGGCTGCCTCGGTTATCTGGCGTGGCTGTCGTGGCCGGTCTGCCTGCTCGCGGTGGCCGCGATCCTGGTCGGCTCGCTCGGCTATCACGCCGGCGACAAACGCGCGATCGCCTCGCTCGAAGCCGCGGGCCGCTCGCAGGACAAACTGTTCGGCTATCTCGGCGCGCTCTTCACCGGCGCGAAGGAACTGAAGCTGCATCAGGCGCGTTCGCGTCAGTTCGTGGACGGCCAACTCGGCTCGGCCATCGACGAAGTGCGCGACCATCGGCGTAAGGCGTTCAGCGCCTATGCGGTCGGGGTCGGCTGGATCGTGTTCCTGTTTTATGTGTTTCTGGGCGTCGCCGCGTTCTGGCCGGCACTCGGCGTGCACGCCGATGCGCCGTCGGCATCGGGCTACGTGGTGGTGTTCCTGTTCATGCTGCTGCCGCTGGACGGTCTGCTCAACAACGTGCCGACGCTGAATGCGGCGCGCGTCTCGCTCGATCGCATCGAGAAGGTGATGGGCGAATTCGGCGCGCTGCGCACCTCGCCGCCGCCCGATGAAAACGCTTCGCACGCGCCGTATCGCACGCTCACGCTCAGCAATGTCACGCACTCGTACTTTCATGAACGCGACGAGCGGATGTTCCGCGTCGGGCCGGTCAATCTGACCTTCAGGCCCGGCGAGCTGGTGTTCATCGTGGGCGGCAACGGCAGCGGCAAGACGACGCTCGCGAAAGTGCTGACCGGTCTCTATGAACCCGAAGACGGTACGATCGAACTGGACGGCAAGCCGGTCGGCTTAGCTGAACGCGCCGCCTATCGTCAGCGCTTCACGGCCGTGTTCAACGATTTCCATCTGTTCGACGCGCTGCTCGGCATCGTCGATCCGAACGACGCCTCGCGCGCGCAGGCGGATGCCCGTGCCAACGCGCTGGTCGCGAAGCTCGCGCTCGATCACAAGGTACAGGTGGTGAACGGTGCGTTCTCTACGCGAGCGCTTTCCACTGGCCAGCGCAAACGCCTGGCGTTGGTGGTCGCGTATCTGGAAGACCGGCCGTTCTATCTGTTCGACGAATGGGCCGCGGATCAGGACCCGCAGTTCAAAGCGGTGTTCTATGAACAACTGCTGCCGGAACTGCGCTCGCGCGGTAAGACCGTGCTGGTGATCAGCCATGATGACCGGTACTTCCATCTCGCGGATCGGGTGTTGAAGCTGGAGAATGGCAGTATCGTCAGTGAGACGCATGGTTCGGCACAAGCGGTGCTGAAGCCGGCGGTGGCCAACGGTACGATGGGATGATGAGGTGAATAGACTTGCTGGACGCCATTGTTCAGGCGCTCAGCAAGTCTCAATAGAAGCCGCTTATTTCTTCACTGCGGGTGGCGGCAACGACAACAACGTATCAGTCATCGTATCCGCAAGCCGCAGCGCCGACATCGGCCCACCAAAGCCCCAGATATTCCTCTCGACCAGCCCAACGCGCCCCGCGCTGCGAGCCGGCACGAAACGCCAGATCGGCGAATCGAGTTTGGTGGCAAGCGGAACATCCGTTTCAGTCGCGCTGACGAACAGCACGGTCAGCTTCGGCTTCTTCAATAGATCTTCCGAACTCACGTACGCCGTGCCTTCGCGAGTCGCTTCGGCGGGCCACAAGTTGAGCCCGAGCTCATGCGCGACGCCCGCCGCCGTGCTGTTGCCGGTGAATGCCCAGTAACGGTCCGGCAAGCCCAATTCCTGCAACCACGCGACCTGTTCGCCACGACGGCCTGCGTCGGCGAGACGCTGCGCGTCGCGGGCGAAACCTGCGTCGACCTTGGCTTCGACGGCGCGCGCCGCCTCCTCGCGTCCCGTGAGACAGCCGATGGTGCGCAAAATCTTGCGGCCCCAATCGAGCTGCGTGACGCGGGCGCCGTCTTCGCTAAAGTTCGGGCCGTACTTGAACAGTACGGTCGGCGCGATGCGTTCGAGTGCCGCAAAAATCGGTGCATGTCGCAAACCGACGCCGAGGATCAGATCCGGTTTGGCCGCGGCAATCGCCTCGAGACTCGGCTCCTGCCGCGTGCCGATATCGGGCACCGTCGCCAGACGTGCGTTGTCGTAGCCGATCCATACCGGGTAATACTCGGGATCGGCCATGCCCACCGGCGTGATGCCGACCGCCGCGAGGTCTTCGGCGAACATGAATTCGAGGACGACGATGCGCTTCGGCTGTGCGGGCAGCGACGGACTCGCTTGCGAGACGATCGGGTTGTCGGCGAGCGGTGTACAGGTTTGCTGCTGCGCTTGTGCGGTGTTCGGGTGAACTGGATGACTCGTGCCCGCTGAAGGCGCGACGCTGCCACTGCCTTGCGCATGCGCAGACGAGTTGGAGAACAGCGTGGCCGCCACCGCAACACTTATGCAAAGTCGCCTGAAACAGGGGGTTTTCTTCGTGCGGCGCGGCCACGGCGCCGACGGCGTCATTGGTGTCAATGCGAAGCGGCCTGCAATGCGATTTCCGCATCGCTCATCGTCAATAGCAGGGGGCAGCGTCCACACAGTTGCGTCTCTCCAGGAATTTCATAACGTACGCAGCACACGCGCCGTGCGCTGAACGGGTTTGGCAAACTCGCAGCGCGCGGTTTTGCAAGGCGCACCGGCAGACGCAGCGGATTGGCCTCGCCATCGGCAGCGATTGGACCGAACAGCCACGCGATGTCGTCGGTCAGATCGAGCTGCGGCGCGCATTGTTCGAACAGGTAGTCCAGCAGATTGCCCGCGTTGCTCCACAAGACGCGCGGCGCGATTCTGGTCATTGCGCACAGCGTCTGGATCACCGCATTGAGATGCTCGACGAGCGGCGCGTAACGGCGTGACGGGTCGCACTCAACCGGCTGCAATGCGCCGTGCTCGAAATACGCGGCGATAGGCAAGCCGTCGCGCAGCACGATATGGGTTTTATCCGGCGACATCGCAAGCGGCCGGCGCAGCAATGCTGCCGCAACGAATCCAGCCGTCGCCGCAAAACCGAAGTAGTACTTGGTCCATTGCGACAACAACGCGCGTGCATGCGTTTCGCGCTCGCCGCCGTAGAGCGTGACCATCGCATCGAGCAATTCGGCGCGATGCTCCGCCAGTTCGCTGACGCGGGCCACCTTCAGCGAGCCGGCGTGATCGTTAGCCGACGCGGGCTCCTCACTCGCGTTTGGCGTGCCGAGCCATACATGCTCGAGATAATGCGCGATCGACTCCGGCGCGAAGCCTGCGAAGCACTGCGCGCGCTTGTCGTGATCAGGTTGCCGCATCACCGTTTGCCCCGCTTCTCGCGCCGAGCCTCCACGATCAGCAGCGCAAGCAGATAAGGCGCGCCGATCAGCGCAGTCAATACGCCGGCGGGAATTTCGCGCGGCGCCAGCAGCGTGCGCGCCGCGATATCGGCCACGACCAGCACCAGCGCGCCGCACGCCGCCGCGAGCCACAAGCGCGTGCGATGAGCACGCGCGCCGAGCATCGACGCCAGATGCGGCGCCATCAAACCGATAAAGCCCACCGGCCCCACCGCGGCCACCGCCGCGCACGCCGCCAGCGTCGCCACGGTCAGCACCAGCGGACGCAGCACGCCGATCGGCAAGCCCAGCGACGCGGCCTGGTCGTCGCCCAATGCAAGCAGATCGAGCGGCCGCGCGAGCAGCGCGAACACCGGCAGGGCCAGCACGCACCACGGCAGCAGCGTCGTCACTTCGCCCCAACTGCGTCCATACGTGCCGCCGACCAGCCACACGACGAAGCGCGCCGGCTGCACGCTTTGCTGCGTGATGAGCCATTGCGACAGCGTCGTCCACAGCGTGCCGATAACGATGCCCGTGAGCGCGACCGCGAGCGGCGCATAGCGATGCCGGCGATTCAGCAAGAGCGTCAAGGCCAGCGTGACGCCGCCACCCGCGAGCGAAGCGGCGGCCAGCGTCGAATGTGCGGCAAGCGGCCACATCACGAGCGCCGCAAGCGTCGCGAGGCCTGCGCCTTGCGTCACGCCCAGCACTTCAGGTCCGGCCAGCGGATTGCGCACGATGCTTTGCATCAGCACCCCGCTCGCGGCAAGCAACGCGCCCGCCAGCAATGCGCAGATGAGGCGCGGCAAACGCAGATCGAGCAACATCCTCGCGAGCTCGTCGCGGTGATCGAACGCGGCGAGCCAGCGCGGCACGCCGATCGTCGTGGGGCCGAACGATGCGCCCGCGCACACGAGCACGATGCCGAGCAGCGCCAGCACGCTTGCGGTCAGCGGCCACGGCCACGCATCGACCATGCGTACGAAGCGCGTGGCGCGCACGACGGCACGCTCCTGACCGGCATGCAGTGCGCCCGACCACGCGGCGCCGCTGCGGATCATCGCGAGCATCAACGGCGTGCCGACGAAGGCAATCGCCACGCCGGTCGAGAGGGTCGCATCGAGATCGAGCGCCTGCACGGCGCTGTCGGTGACGAGCACCAGCGCGCCGCCGACCAATGCGGACAAGGGCACGAGCGCGGCGAGCCGTGACGATTTCGCGCCGCGCATCTGACGCAGCAGATTGGGTGCGATCAGGCCGACATACGAGAGCGGTCCCGCGACACTCACCGCGACGCTAGCGAAGCCCACCGCCACCAGCATCGCCGCTAGCCGCGTCGCGTCCACGCGAACGCCGGCCGCCGCTGCCGCGTCATCGCCGAGGGCGAGCGGATCGAGTGGACGAATCACAAAGGGCAAGGCAATCAGCGGCAGCACGAGCCACGACGCGGCGATCTTCAAACCCGTCGCGCCAGGTTGATAAAGACTGCCGCTCGCCCACAACGACACGCCGACGATGCTCTGCTCGAAGAACGCGAGAATCAGCGTGGTCAGCGCGGAGAACAACAGCATGCACACGCTGCCGGCGAGCACGAGCCGCAACGGCGTCGCGCGCCAGCCGCCTGCCGCCGCGGCCACGCACACGGCGGCGCCGAGACCGCACACGAACAGCAGCGGCACGGACGCCACGCCGGCCAGCGACGGCACCAGCATCGCCGCGAGCAAGCCCAGTTGCGCGCCGCCGGTGATGCCGAGCAGATCGGGCGAAGCCAAGGGGTTGCGCGTGAGCGATTGAAACAGTGTGCCGGCCACCGCGAGGCAGCCGCCCGCCACCAACGCCGCCAGAATGCGCGGCACGTTCAGGTCGAACAACAGGATGCCGGCGAGTTGCGCGGCGTCGCTGCCCGTGGGCGCGGCAAGCCAGGTGCGAAAACCGGGCGCAAGCCGCATCGCGGCCACGACGACGATCAACGCAATGAGCGCGGCGCCGATGGTCGTGACGCGGCTTTTCACAGGCGCACGATAGCTGTCCATCACCGGCGTGCTACGTCGCAGGCGTTTGCGTGCTGCAAGCGTCGTCATGCGGCGAGGTCCTTGCTCGTGGCTTCTTCGCGAAGCGAAGCCGCGTCGCCTTCATACGCCGGCACGCACATCGGCGCGCCCGTTTGCGGGTGCGCGATCTTGAGCATCGGCACGCTGAAGGTCTCATTCAGATGACGCGGGTCGAGCATCGCATCGGGCGAGCCTTGCGCGACGATGCGGCCGGCGCGCATCAACACGATTTCGTCGCTGTAGGCCGCCGCCTGGTTCAGGTCGTGCAGCACCCACACGATCGTGAGGCCGCGCTCGCGATTCAGGCGCCGCAACTCGCGCAGAATGTCCAGTTGATGATGGATGTCGAGATACGTAGTCGGCTCGTCGAGCAACACGATCGGCGCCTGTTGCGCGAGCGCCATCGCGATCCACGCGCGTTGCCGTTCGCCGCCCGAGAGCGCGGCGACGTCGCGCGCGGCGTCGTCGGCGAGACCGCTGGTGGCGAGCGCTTCGTCGATCGCCGCGTGGTCGGCGCGCGAGAGTCCGCGCAGCCAGCCGCCGTGCGCGTATCGTCCGTACGCGACCAGTTCGCGCACGGTGAGGCCGGACGGGATTTGGTTGAACTGCGCGAGCATGGTGAGCGTGCGTGCCAATACGCGGCGCCGGTGCGAAGCGAGCGGCACGCCGTTGACGTCGACGCTGCCGGACAGTGCCGGTTGCAAGCCGGCTAGCGTGCGCAGCAGCGTGCTTTTGCCGCAGCCGTTCGGTCCGCACAATGCCGTGACGCGGCCGGCCGCAATGTTCAGGTTCAGACCGTGGAGCACGACGTGATCGCGGTAGCCGACCGTCAGCGAATGCGCCGCAAGCGCCGCGCCCTGCGATTTCGTCATGGCGCGGCCGTCCGTTTTTCGCCCTCGGCCTCGCTGTAGCTTCGTGCCATCGCGACCACGACCTTGCGCGGCCCTTCGAACGGATCGCGCGCATGCGCGGTCAACATGTTGTCGAGCATCAGCACGTCGCCGGTCAGCCACGGGAACACAATCCGCTGCTGATCGAGCACGCCGCGGATTTCGGCGAGCGCGTCCGCTTCAAGCGGTTCACCGTCGCCGTAATAGACATTGCGCGGCACGTTTTCGAGGCCGACCGAATCGATCAGCGCTTCCTGCATGTCTTCATCGAGCGACGAAAGGTGGAACAGATTCGCCTGGTTGAACCAGACATGTTCACCGGTGCCAGGATGGCGCGCTACCGCCTGGCAGCGCTCGCGCGTGCGCAACAGCAGTTCGCCGTCTTCGCTGTCGCGCCACTCGCATGCAATGCCGCGCGCACGGCAAATCCGCTCGACCGTGCGCGGGTCGTCCGAACCGAACGCTTGTTCCCACGGCAGATCCAGCCCTTGCCCGAAGTTGCGCACGTAGAGCAGTTCACGCTTCGTAAAGCGCTGGACCAGCGCCGGATCGAGCGCGCGGTAGATCGCGCGGCTATCGGCGATCGGCGTCGCGCCGCCGGTGCGCGCGGCAAGCGCGCAGTGGAACCAGATACGCAACGGCCATTCACGCGTATACGACTGCTCGTTATGTAAAGGAATCGAGCGATGCGGCGGATATTCCGTCGACGTGTACACCGCGCCTTCCACCTGGCTGCGCGGCGTCGACGCGAACTCATAACCGATCAGCGGATGCCCGAACGAGCCCGCGAAACGTTGGAACGCGTCGATCGAAGCTACGCGAAAACCGGTGAACAGCACGCCGCCCGCGCGTTCGAGCGTGTCGTCGACGATCGCATGCAAGAGCGGCGCCGCTTCCTCCAATGAAATCTCCGCGCCCGCGCGCGGCGAGACGACAGTCGGCAAGCCCGGCTCGATCGACAAATCGGCGAGCGTGGGCAGCGGCATCGAAAGCATGGTCATACTCTGAATCCTTTTGCTGAAGCGGCGTGGCTGGGCGCATGCCCGAGCCCGCCGGATTGCACTGCGCGCGCGTTAGGTCGACGCGTTAGGCCGCCGCGTCCATGTGCCGGCGCAGGCTGGCTGGACGCATGTCGGTCCACACGGTCTCGATGTGCGCGAGGCACTCGGCCTTCTGGCCGCGCACGCCCACTTCGCGCCAGCCGGGCGGCACGTCGCGGAACGTCGGCCAGATCGAGTACTGCTCTTCGTCGTTGATGACGACGGTGTAGACGAGGTCGTCCGCCTCGCTGGCTGCCGCGTTGGAGGTCTGCTGTGCTTGCGTCATGATGAAAGGCTCAGTCGATGAAAGGTCAGGAAGCGCCTGGACAGACAGCGCACTGGCATGTCCCGGCACGGCGGCGCCGGCATTCGCTCGCGCGCCGCTTCTATTCAGTTGACGTTTGGCGCGCGCGCTTTTTTACCGCCGGCGCGCGCGGCCGCTGCAGAACGCGGGGCCGGCCACGCCGCGATTGCAGGCGTCGAGGCAATCGGCGCAATGCTTCTCGGCGTCGCGCACCATGAAATGCACCAGCGTCTGCGAGACGTCGAGGGCGCGCGCCGTGCTTTGCAGCGTTTCCTCGCGCAGGCGCACCATTTCGAAGGCGGCGCGGCTGCGCGGCGGCAGCTGCTCGAGCGCGTTGTACACGTGCCGCAGCGTGTCGCGCACGAGCAGCGCCGCTTCCGGCGAAGGTTCCGGCGACGGCACGTGCAGGCCGTCGTCCTCGTCGGCGTGATAGGTGTTTTCGAGGCTCTGGCGGCGAAAGGCATCGATCGACGCATTGCGCACCATGCGCGTCACGTACGCGACCGGTTGACGCACCGCGTCCTGATCCGGAAAGTCGACCAGCTTGATGAAAACGTCGTGCACCACGTCTTCCGCCAGACTCGCGCAACCCACGAAGCCGCGCGCCAGATTGACGAGCATCGGGCGGTTGTCGATCAGCACGTCGAGCAGCGTGCCCTTCTCCCAATCAACCGGACGCGCATGGCTGCGCGCACGCCGCGAAACGGGTGGACAGGCGCCTCCAGCGTTGAGAACCGATATCGGCATCGCTGTTGAAGCCTCTCGCCGGACGAGCACCTCAGCCATAGATTCGCTCCGTTTTCTCAAAAGGACAGGGCGTCAATCTAACGTAAACGCGAATCATTCTCAATCAAGAATTGGAATAACCTTACAATTTCCAATAGCTTTGTCTGATGATTCCAAATGCATAAGGGTGGCCGACCGATGTTTTCCGCTACGGGCAAGCAGGCGTGAAACTGTATAGGCATCCGTACTATTGACGGTGAAGCGTGTCGTTCGAAACAGCCGCGTAATCGCAGCGCGTCGACACATTGGAGCAAAGCGACCCGAATCTGGTACAACTGATGCCTGCGCCCATGCTCTCGCATCTGTCGAAGCAGGACCCCAAGGCCCTGCCGCCGATCGTCACGTCGGGTTTCGTCTGCAATAAGGGCGACGTGTTCGATGCGTTGAAGAACGGCGCCGCCGCGGTCTCGACCCGCGACAGCTAGTCATGGAATCTGGACCCTGAAGTTGACGCTGAAACGTTGAAGTATCCATCCTGTTGGAGTGACTGATGGCCAATGCTTACCTGCAGGTGATCGCGCATTATTTCGCCAAACCCGGCAACGGCGACGCGATCGTGAAGCTCCTTACCGAACTCGCCGCGGCAACCCGGAAAGAGCCGAAAAACCTTTACTACAAATTCTTCCGCTCGCCGCTGGAGCCTGACCACTTCGTGATTCTCGAAAAGTACAGCGACGCCGACGGTCTCGCCGATCATCGCGAAACCGAGCATTTCCAGCGACTCGGCTTCGGCACCATCATTCCGCTGCTCGACCGGCGCGAAGTCGAAAGCCATATGGTGCCCGGAGACGCGCCATGATGAACGCATTCCGGTTTCAAACGGTGCCGACGCTCGTCGTCGAGCTCGGTGCGGCGCGCCGTCTCGGCGCTTTGTTGCGTGCGCAATTTCCGACGCTGGCGCGTCTGTGCGTCGTCACGGATGGTTTTCTGCACACGAGCGGGTTGCTGAATCCGGCGCTCGCCGACCTCGCGGCGCACGGTTGGGACACCACCGTGATCGACGACGTGATCGCCGATCCGCCCGAACACATCGTGCTCGAAGCGACGTCGCGTGCACGGACTGCCGGCGCGGAGATCGTGCTGGGGCTCGGCGGCGGCTCGTCGATGGATGTGGCGAAGCTGATCGCCGTGCTCGCGCCGCAGCAACAGCAGGCGCTCAGCGAGATGTACGGCGTCAACAAGATCACGGTAGCGCGTCTGCCGCTCGTGCAGATGCCGACCACCGCGGGCACCGGCTCTGAAGTCACGGCCGTGTCGATCGTGACGGTGGGCGAAGCGAAGAAGATGGGGGTGGTTGCGCCGCAACTGATCGCGGACCTGGCAGTGCTCGACGCTGAACTCACGCTTGGCCTGCCCGTTGCGGCGACCGCGGCGACCGGCGTCGATGCCATGGTGCATGCCATCGAGGCGTACACGTCCGCGCATCTGAAGAATCCGGTCTCCGACATGCTTGCGGTGAAGGCGCTCGACCTGTTGTCGCGCAATCTGCTGCCCGCCTGCGAAAACGGCCGGAACCGCGACGCGCGAGAAGCGATGCTGCTCGGTGCAACCTTCGCGGGCCAGGCGTTTGCGAATTCACCGGTTGCCGCGGTGCATGCGCTCGCGTATCCGATCGGCGGCATTTATCACGTGCCGCATGGTCTTTCGAACGCGCTCGTGTTGCCGCATGTATTGCGCTTCAACGCGGAAGCGGCGGCGCCGTTGTACGCGGAACTCGCCGAGGTGGTCGTGCCGGGTTTGACCGGCAGTGATGAAAGCAAGACGCAAGCGTTGATCGAACGGCTCGAACAGATGGTTGCCGCGACGGCGATTCCGGCGCGTCTGCGTGATGTCGGCATCGAACAAAGCGGGCTCGAGCGGATGGCGAGCGACGCGATGTTGCAGACGAGGTTGCTGGTGAATAACCCGCGGCCGGTTAGCGAGGCGGATGCGCTGGCGATTTATACGTCTGCGTTTTGAGGCTGGTTTGCGTTGTGCTGCGCTGTTGGTGGTGAGGTGACAAACCAGCAGATCATGCAGCGCAACAAGCGCACCTCAGATTGAACAAACCGCGCGACGACCCGGCTTGTGTCGGGTTTTCCTTGCGTCGATCAGCGTCGGAAACCTTGACCGACGAATTGTGAGTTTGTAGGATGATGACCGCCGCTTTCGGACAAACACCACCTAACGGACTCTGTCCACGCGCGACATAAGAACCAAAGCGACTACTCAATGGCGAGGTCATCGGGGTTATGGCATGACAATGGATGAAGACATCGCGCACGTGGCGCGTGTGATGGTGCCGTCGCTGAGCGCATTTCGCGGTGAGCCCGTGCTACAGCCGGCATATTGGCGAAGACGCCTGCATCGCATACAGAACGAATTCCGGTTGACCGAAACGCAAGCCTCGCAGATCCAGCATTTGCTTAGGGATCTGGATAGCTCAAGAGTGCCGAGTTTTCAGGGATGAACAGGGTCAGAGCTTATGCCCTGCAGGGTAAGCGCTCGCCGTGAGCATCACTCGTTTGGCCTGGTTTTTGTACTATGCGGCCGCAGAGAACATTTCAAATGTTTCGGTATCCTGCCTTTCCATGATGAATTTTGCGAAGATGTGGCTCCCAGCGTTGTTCACGAGAAATTCGGGAAGGCTTTGCCGTAGGGCATGAGCGACGACCAGTTCCGATGGAGGGATCCCGGGGCGGATGGTGCGCAGCCACGATCCAAAGGAGTTCCAGACGTGCGAAGGGAACGCCACTGCCAGATAGTTTTGCAGTCCCTGACAGATGATGGCGGCCTGGATAAAGACGTGATACGCGTGGATCTTGCGCTTGACCGCGTTGCGGTACTCGAGCGACTCGCGATGAAGGTATTGATCGCCGCTTCTGCGGGTAAGCGGCTTCATGTCCTGCATCCAGAAGTGATACGCGAATGCGCCGATCCGATGTACCGCCTGTTTGAAGCTGAGCTCGATCTTGAATCGCAACCCATACAGCCGGATAATCTCGATCGGATCCAGGGTCACGTCGGTACACATCAACAGGCAGGTCCCCCTGCGAGGGTGAATCACGACGACGAAGCGAACGACCCGTGCGCACGGCCGCCACAGCAGATCCATGACGCGATACTGGATGGTGACGTTCTCCTCGCCATAGACCGGGCTGGGAGCGCATTGGACATCCCTCGGATCGTCCAGCAGCGATTTGAGTTTGATCTTCTCACCATAGAGCTTGGGGCGGCCTCGTTTGCGCGGTCCCTGTTCCTCATACTGCTCATAGGCGACGGCAGTGGACTTCACACGTGTGACCAGATGGTTGCCCTTGTCGCACAGGCCATTGACGATCTTGCCGGCAGCGTAGTAGGCATCGGCAACGAAGTAGAACGGATCCTTGACAGAGACGATCCCCAGCAACGCGATCATCCTGTCGAGTAAGGTGCGCCGATCGCGGTTGGACCAAACCAGCCCTTCATGAATGCGCGTGGCCAACGGTACCGCGATGACGCTCCTGTCGGCCTGCACGAGCACGTTGATCTGCTGCATGGAGTGTCCCATGATGAACTCGGGCTTGGTGTTGGAGTCCGACTCCTGATGAAGCCGCTTGACAGCAGGCATCTTCTTGCCACTCTTTGCCACCTTGATGCCGTCACCCACCAGGACGCGTCGGCCATTGACGCGTACCGGGTCAGGAAACAGGCGCAGTACCGCCTGAGTCCACAGCGCCGAGAGCCGATCGAGCTGCACGGCGTCGCTATGCAAGCTCTGACATAGCTTGTTATACAGGGCCGGTCGAAGTTTGAGTGCCCGCACGATGCTGGTCACGCCCAGCAATTCGGTACGTACGGTCAAGCCAGCGACCACAGTCGCGAACCACATGAAGCTGCGCAGGCGAGAGAACGCTGCACGCAGCATCGAGATTGCTTTCCACCATTGCATCCAGAGCATCATCAACATCCTAATTATTATGGACTACTATTTATAACATGCGTAGCCATACGAATCACGCAGAAATAGCCTTATTCAAGTAGAAAACCGCATGGAGACGATGAAGGCGAAGCTCGATACGATTGATGAAATGCAGGCGTGGATCACGCAGTTTTCGACGCATGGACCGGGCCAGCCGAAGCGGGCCGTACTGGGATACGACGGGAGCCACCAGATCGGAAACGACAAATACTTCACCGCGCTGGCCAGGGAATTGGCTGGTTTGAGTATTGAGCAAAGGCGCCCGAAGATGACACTGGTGCGCGCGGGCAATCAGGCGGGCCGGATCGGGTCAACGGGAAGTGGTTCGGCGCTCACGGGCGTCATGGAGAGACCGACAAAAAGCGCCGAGAACTCGGCACTCTCAAGTGGATAGCTTTGAGGCGAAAAATGGCGCGAAGAAAAAGCCGATCGGCACTCAGATTCGGGCGCCTTGGATACCGCGGTAATGAAGTGCGTGTGCTAACGGGCACACTTAGCGCTTTTCCCACCTAACGATGCAGAATTGATCCGCTGTCCAACTGATCAATTGCGCAAGCGTGCGCCGTTCTCGCATCAGACTTTACCGCTCATGCGGTCCATCACCGCCAGCAGATCGGCGAGCGACTGTTTGCATTCCGTTGCATTCGGCGTGCTGGCGCGCAAGGCGCTCAACGCGCGATCTATTGCTTTGTCGACCGTATGCCAATCCGTAGCTGCGCGTGGCTTCAGCGACGGTTCGGCGTCGTCCCATGCGAGTTCGAGATCCTTGATGCGCGCCTTACCACCCGCCAGATCGCCTTTCTCGACCAGCGCTGCGGTGTCCGCTGCGATCTTGCGGAACGGTGCGAGATCGCCGAGCTTCGACACTTTGACCGGCTCCGCGGCTTCGGCTGACAATAGACTCACACGGCCCGCATCGATATGACCAAAGCTGATCGCGGAGAGCGCGATAAACGAAGCGATAGCGGCTTTGCCAAGAGCACGTTGATTCATGATGGTGATCTTCCGTTTGATTCGGTACGGGATTGAAAGGGACTACGTGGCAACTCGACGAGCGGCACCCGTTCAAGGTTCATGTGCGGCGCTCGGGCGCACCGTACGCTGTTCGGCCACACTGGCGACAATCACCAGCACGACAATTGCGCTCAGGAATAGCGCGCTCGTGTTGATGGTGCCAAGGCCGAAGCCGCCGTACGCGCGCGACTGCGACAGCATGTCGCCGAGGGAGGCGCCCAGCGGCCGCGTCAGAATGTAGGCCAGCCAGAATGTCAGTACCGGATTACCGCCGGCGTAATAGATCGAACTCACCAGAACAATCAGCGCGCCGAACGCCATCACACCGATCACGAAGCCGAGCCCTAGCGCTTCGGTCGCGAGATCGCCAGCCGCCGTGCCCAACGCGAACGTGACCAACACTGCGGCCCAATAGAAAAACTCTCTGCGCGTCGTATAAATGGTGTGAATCGAGAGCGTGCGTTCGCTGCGAAACCAGAGCGCGAAAACCAGAGCGAGCGCCAGGCCGAATACGATCGTGCTGACATACAGACTGACACCGAGCTTGTCGGTCAGTGCGTCGGTGATCTGCGTGCCGACCACACTGACCAGAACCACGGTCAGCCAATAGATCCACGGCACATATTTGTTCATACGGAGTTGCATGGCCAGCGCGGCGAGCAGTAGCACAGCCATAATCGCGTCCGTCAACGCGGTGCCAAGACCCATGTGAACGGCCAGATAATCAGCCCCGGTCTCGCCGACCGTGGTCGCGAGAATCTTGATCGCCCAGAAAATGAGCGTAGCCTCCGGCACTTTGTTGTTCGCCAGAACAACCCGATAGTTCGACGTTTCCATCACGCTGGTTCTCCGTTTTTATTAGCACGGGGTTCGAAGTTTCGAACACGCGCGCGCCTATTCAGCCAGTACGCCGAATATGCAACGGAGAACCTTATGGAAACCTTACGTGAGAGGCCAATGCTGCCGATATATGCAGCCGGTGAAGACTCGTTTTCACCGACACCTTTCCTAACCTGCCTGCGGGCTTCAACCCGTTTGGGATTGCTCTGCCGCGGCCCGCGGAAACGACACGCTGATGTGCACGCCCTTGCCGCCCTCGCCCGGCTTCAGCGTGATCTCGCCGTGATGGGCGTCCGCGATTTCACGCACGATGGCGAGACCCAAACCGGTGCCCTCCGTATCCGCCGACGCCCGGAAGAACGGCTCGAACACCCGGCTGCGCGACTCGGCCGGAATGCCGGGACCGTCGTCCAACACGCTCACGTTGACGGTATCGGCGTTGGCGCGCACGCCCACCGTGACGTGACCGCCACTGCCGGTATAGCGGATCGCATTTTCCGCGAGGTTTGAAATCAACGCCTGAAGCAGCCCGCGATGCCCCGCCACCGGCGCAACGCCGTGCAGTTCGGCGCCTAAATCGATGCCTCTGGCCTGGGCGAGCAACGCGAGGTCTTCCACGACCTCCAAGGCGAGCGGCACCAGATCCACCGTTTCCACGGCCAGTTGCGTGTTGTCCGCAGCCTCCGCTTGCGCGAGCAGAAGCAGCTTGTTCGTGAGGCCCACCATCGAACGGTTACTGCGATGCATGGCGGCCAGTGCTTCGTCGAGCGCGGGCTTCAAGCCGTCCTGTTGACGCGCGAATTGTAATTGCGTGCCGAGCAATGTAAGCGGCGTGCGCAACTGGTGCGCGGCGTCGGCGATAAAGCGGCGTTGCGCAGCCACCTGCACGCCGAGCCGCGCGATGCACTGATTGATCGCTTCCACGATCGGCCGCAACTCGGTATGCAGACGTTCGACACGAATCGGCTCGAGTTGCATCGGATCGCGGTCCGTCACATCCTCTTTTACTTTCATCAGCGGACGCAACTCGAAAGTCAGGCCGATGCATACCAGCGCGACCGCCAACACGATCATTTCGATCTGCCTCACGAGTTGCGGTTGCCACAACTGCTGGGCCATGGCGTCGCGCGAACGCACGGTTTTACCGACCGTCACACGCACGCGGCGTGTCGCGCCGTTGTCGTACATGAGGCGCACGAGGCCGACCGCCCGTACCTTGTGGCCTTGCAAATGGGAGTCGTAATGATCCGGCGTATCCGGCGCTTGCTGCGGACGCGTCGGGAAATCGGGAGTACCGGCGAGCAGGCGTCCGTCGTCAACGCTCACGCTGTAGAACACCTGATCGCGATAGGGCGACACGAATACTTCGAGCGCGGCGGGCGGCACATCCACACGCAGGAAGCCATCCACCCATTCCACTTCGCCCGCGATCATGCGCGCCGATGAGATCAGCTGATTGTCCTGCACCAGATCCGCCGTGCGCCGCGCGTTGTCGTATTCGGCCTTGCCGGTCACGAACACGTACAACGCGAGTGGCACCAGCAGCCACCACAGCAGGCGCATGCGCAGACTATTGGTCATCTTCTTTCTTGCGCAGCAGATAGCCGAGCCCGCGCAGCGTGACGATCGCCGCCGAACTGCCATCGAGTTTCTTGCGCAGACGCGAGATATAGATTTCGACGGCGTCTTCACTCGGCTCGTCGGCGAGCGTGAAGATCGCGTCGACCAGCGCCGGCTTCGTCACGGTTTTGCCCAAACGCAGGATCAGCGTTTCGAGCACCGAGCGCTCGCGCGGCGTGACGTTCAGCGGCGCGCCCTTCAGCGTGAACTGGCGCGTGTCGATGTCGAACGCGAGATCGCCGCACACCACTTCGCTTGCCTTCGAGGGCGACTGCCGGCGGATCGCCACCTTGATCCGCGCGATCAACTCGCGCACTTCGAACGGCTTGACCAGATAATCGTCCGCGCCGGCGCCGAGCAGTTCCACCTTTTCGTCGATCGAGCCGCTCGCCGTCAGAATCAGTACCGGCGTCGCGTCGCCGCGCTGGCGCAGACGCCGCAGCACGTTCTTGCCCGACAGCTTGGGCAGATTCAAGTCGAGCAGGATCACGTCGTAGTGATTGGTGCGCAGCAGCTGGTCGGCCGCGTCGCCGTCCTGCACGGCGTCGAGTGCGAACGCCTCCTGCTCCAGCATCTTCGCGAGCCAGTGAGCCAGCGTGGGGTTGTCTTCGATGAGCAGCAGCTTCATGGCGGGAACGGCAAAAGTCAGGCCGTCGATTGTGCCGTAAAACAAAGGGCTTGCGCGCGTCCTATGTGGTTTGCAGCATACGTTGTCGCGTTTGGGGCGGGGTTGCGGCAAGCTTGCGGGTTAACACCCATGATTTACCCTCAGTCCAGAAAGCTGGCAGAAGGTTTCCAATTTCTATAATCGCCGTCATTCACCCAGAAAGCGCCGCGCGCAACACCCAGCGGCGACCAAACCAAAGGAGACTGCCTCATGCGTACCTTGCGCCAGATTGCCGCCGTGTCAGGTGTTGCGTTCACCCTTGCCGCCGCTTCGGCCGCCGCTCATGCGGAAAAACTCACGATCATGGTCGGCGGTGCCACCAAGATCATCTATCTGCCCGCCAAGCTCACGGAGCAACTCGGCTACTTCAAGGATGAAGGCCTCGACGTCGAAATCCTCTCGCAACCGGCCGGCGTCGACGCGGAAAACGAACTGCTGGCGGGCGCGGTGCAAGGCGTGGTGGGCTTCTACGATCACACCATCGACCTGCAGAGCAAGGGCAAGGAAATCCAGGCGCTGGTGATCTTCGGCCAGGTGCCGGGTGAAGTGGAAATGGTCTCCACCAAGGCCGCGGACAGCTTCAAGAGCATGGCCGATTCGAAGGGCAAGACGCTCGGCGTGACCGGGCTCGGCTCGTCGACCAGCTTCCTCACGCAATACCTCGCGCAACGTGCGGGCGTGCCGTCCACGCAGTACACGCTGCTGCCGGTGGGCGCGGACAACAGCTTTATCGCGGCCATCAAGCAGAGCCGTATCGACGCCGGCATGACGACTGAGCCGACCGTCTCGCAGTTGCTGAAGACCGGCGACGCCAAGGTGCTGGTCGACATGCGCACGCTCGAAGGCACGCGCGCCGCGCTCGGCGGCACGTATCCGGCCTCGAGCTTCTACGTGCAGCGCGCGTGGGCGGAGTCGCACAAGGACGACGCCGCGAAGCTCTCGCACGCTTTCGCGAAGACGCTGAACTTCATCGCCACGCATAGCGCGGAAGAGATCGCCGCGAAGATGCCGAAGGACTACTACGGCAACAACAAAGACCTGTACGTCGGCGCGCTGAAGGCGTCGCTGCCGATGTTCACGAAGGACGGCAAGATGCCCGCCGACGGCCCGGAAACCGTGCTGAAAGTGCTGTCGGCGTTCAATCCTTCGGTGAAGGGCAAGCATATCGACCTCGCCAAGACCTACACCAACGACTACGTGTCGGCGCCGGTCAAGACCGCGGCGAAGTAACGCCCTTTCAACATCACGAGAACAGCGAGGCACCAGCCGATGAATCAATCCCTGTCACGCGATACGCCAGCGATCGAGATGCGCAACGTATCGTGCCGTTTCATTTCTCCTGATGGCAAGGCGACGATTGCGTTGCGCGACTTCAGCATGTCCGTGGCACGCGGCGAATTCGTCGCGGTGGTCGGCCCCACGGGTTGCGGCAAGTCCACCACGCTCAGCATGATTACCGGCTTGCTAAAGCCCACCACCGGCGAAGTGCGTGTGATGGGCGCGCCGGTGGACGGCATCGATCCGCGTATCGGTTTCGTGTTTCAGGCAGACGCCGTGTTCCCGTGGCGCTCGGTGCTCGACAACGTGGCGGCGGGTCCGCTGTATCGCGGCCGTTCGAAATCCGCCGCGTACGACGAAGCCAACGAATGGCTGCGCCGCGTGGGCCTCGACAAGTTCGGCAAGCATTATCCGCATCAACTGTCCGGCGGTATGAGAAAACGCGTGGCGCTCGCGCAGACCTTCATCAATAAACCGGAAATTCTGCTGATGGACGAGCCGTTCTCGGCGCTCGACATGCAAACCCGCACGCTGATGCAGGACGAACTGCTGCAACTGTGGGCCGGTGTCGGCTCGGTGGTGTTCGTCACGCACGATCTGGAAGAAGCGATTGCGCTCGCCGACCGCGTATTCGTACTCACCGCGCGCCCGGCGACGCTGAAGAAAGTGTACGAGATCGATCTGCCGCGCCCGCG
This sequence comes from Paraburkholderia sp. BL9I2N2, assembly GCF_004339745.1. GTDB lineage: Bacteria > Pseudomonadota > Gammaproteobacteria > Burkholderiales > Burkholderiaceae > Paraburkholderia. The sequence continues at coordinate 1,662,478 of NZ_SMGP01000002.1, forward strand.
CGTCACGTCGGAAGTGCGCTACGACCCGCGTTTCATCGAAATCTCGCGCGACATCTGGCACGACCTGCGCGAAGAAGTACAGATCGGTTAATCAAGGAACGGCAAACATGTCTACTACCCCTCAACAGATGATGCCCCGCTCGGGCATCGACGCCGCATCGCTCGCGCAAGTCGAGCGTGTGGCGCAAAAACGCATCCGGCAGCGTCACGCGCTGGTGATCACGCTGCGTATCGTGGTGCTGGTGGTCGTGCTCGGCGGATGGGAATTGTCCGCGCGTCTGAAGTGGATCGACCCGTTCTTCTTCTCGATGCCAAGCGCGATTTTCGAACAGATCATCGACTGGTTCGTGAACGGCACGTCGCAAGGTCCGCTGCTCACCCAAGTGTGGGTCACGCTCGAAGAAACCGGACTCGGCTTCATTATCGGTTCGGTCGCCGGCGTGTTTTGCGGCATCCTGCTCGGTCGCAACAAACTGCTCTCGGACGTCTTCAGTCTCTACATCAAGATCGCCAACTCGATTCCGCGCGTGGTGCTTGGTTCGGTGTTCGTGATCGCGCTGGGTTTGGGCATGGCATCGAAAGTGGCGCTGGCGGTGGTGATGGTGTTCTTCGTCGTGTTCGCCAATGCGTTCCAGGGCGTGCGTGAAGCGGATCGCTACATGATCGCGAATGCGCAGATTCTCGGCGCGTCGCGCCGTCAGGTGACGACCTCGGTGGTGATTCCGTCGGCGTTGAGCTGGATCCTTGCGAGCCTGCACGTGAGCTTCGGTTTTGCTTTGGTCGGCGCGGTGGTCGGCGAGTTCCTCGGCTCGAAGCAAGGTATTGGTCTGCTGATCTCCACTGCGCAAGGCGCGTTCAACGCAAGTGGTGTGTTCGCGGCGATGATTGTGTTGGCCGTGGTCGCACTGGCAGCGGATTATCTGTTGACTGCGGTCGAACAGCGGTTGTTGAAGTGGCGGCCGGCTGCGGTTTAGGCGAACTACATTAGCCGTGTAGAAGGCCGCGTTAAAAAGAATGCCGTTCAGCCTCGGGCTGAACGGCATTGTTCTTTTTGTGCTAAATGAAAGATGAAAGTAAGGCTAAATTAACCTGATCGGATTTTTTGAAGCAAAGAGCCATATACGCATTCAGGATGGCTGATTAACGCTTGAATTTTCATGCGACCTACCCGTCTCCTTCACATGGTGGAGGCAACACCGGCTCTCCGAGCCGCCGCCGAACAACAAAGCCTCCGCGCGCACCTTTCCTTGCTACACGAAGGACTTCGATAACGCACCTCTCTGGTGCGCTGCGCGGAGTTCGACAAGGAAGCCGGTGACCGTCTCCGCCCTGTGTCCCGTCAGATTGTCCAGCATGTGTCGCGGACAATTCCGGCGGAACTTTCGCAATGAGGTGTCGCAAGGGCGACGCCGAGGGTTTGAAGGAGAGGGACATGAAGAAGGCTCTGATCATCGCAGGCGGACTGCTTTGCGCGTTCGCATGGCAAGCGCACGCTCAGGACGCCAGTACGGAAAATACAGCGCAAGCTCAACCGACAGCAGCCGACGCAGTGGGTGGGCAACCCTCCACCACTTCGATGTCCGGTGGCCCTGCAAAAGCACAGGGACTGACGCGTGCGGATGTCTACCAGCAACTCATTCAATCGCAGAAAAATGGCGAGGCGGCGCGCCTGCAAGATCTGTTCAAAGGAGGCAACTGAACGACGCCGTGGTATTGGAGCCGACCGCATAGCCGAATAGCTTGCCTCCCGGCTTCGCTGCACGAATGACGCCGTATTTTCCCCGTCGCGCAACAGGACGAAGCGAATACGGCGCCTAATCGAAGCATCCCTTTCTCCCCTCTCCGCAAACTCCCCACCTGTCTCCCGCCAGCAAACTTGCGATCGGCATTCGTTGGCCCGCGCGCAACACATTTCCGCTCTCCCGGTCGCCGCAATAGCGTACAGGCCCGCTGCATAAGGCACTGTGCGCAATGGCACGGTCGATGCGTAATACCCGTCACCTAGTCGTGCAGTTACCAACATCGGCTGAATCGAGGTGCGTCATGTCGAGTGTGCAGAGTCAACGTCGACCAATGAATTGGCGAAACCGGTCTTTTTCCGCGGCAAGCGGTTCGACGCATCGCGCGGGAAATCACCACTTTTCAGCCGGACTCGTGCCGTTCGGGTTGCGGACCGCAGGTTTCATCGGTCGCGGCCCGAAACAATTGTGGCCGTATGTCTTGCCGTGGGTTTTCGCGGTGCTCACCATCGGTTTTTTCTGCCTCGTCGTGCGCGGCGTGCTCACGAGGCAACTGCTGGTGCCGCCTGTCGAGACGCCGCAGTCGCTGGTGGAACGCGGCTACACGTCGAACTTTCTCGCGGAACGCATCATGTCTTCGATGCGGGCCATCGGCCAGGACGCCGAGTCGATTCCTCACGACACCATGACGGACAACGACGCACAACCGGACATTCAGATCCCCGGTCAGGAGATGTCGTATGCGACCACCGTGCGCTTCATCAAAGGCGTCATCAAACGCACGGATGTCATGGTTCATGTCGGCATCACGAAGGTCAACGACAGCGCGGATTCCTATGTAGCGCACGTGCAGATTGAAGGCGGCCCCTTCAATTCCCGCGAAAGCACGGTGCCTTTTGAAGGACGCGATCTGGAGAAGTTCGTGCACGACATCGCCGTCAAAGCCATGCGTCTTGCCGAGCCGAATATTCTCGCCAGTCATCTCTATTCGCAAGTCCAGAGAACCAAGTGTTCGCTCGCGCAATGCGACTACGGCGAGGTCGTTTCGATCTACGACGAAGTGCTGGCACTGCCCGCCTCCGAGCAAGGCGAATGGGCGCTCGCCGGCAAAGCGTGGCTGCTTGCGAATCAGGGGCTATCCAAAGAGGCCGAACAGCAGACTCGCGAAGCGCTGACCGTGTACAAGCATTCGGCGGTGCTGCACGCAAGCCTTGGCATCGCACTCGAACAGCAGCATCGCATCGATGACGCGCTCGAAGCGTTGCGAGCTGGCGCCAGCGAGAAATCGAAGACGGCCGAAAATCTGCGTCTTCTCGGCGACGTGCTGTTGCATGCGAATCGCTATGCCGAAGCACTCGATGCATTCAAGCAGGCGGACAGAATGAAGCCGGACTCCGTCGACAACCTGCACGATTGGGGCGAAGCGCTCGTCACCGTCGGCCGCTATGACGAAGCGATCGAAAAACTCTCGCGCGCCGTCGCGCTGCGCCCCGATCTGGCGCCCTCTTACGCGGAATGGGGCCGGGCACTGGATCGCAAAGGCGATCTGCCCGGCGCCTCGCGCAAATATGCCCAAGCGTTACAACTCGATGCAGGGACTTTGTCAGCGCGGGAAAGTCATCTCGCACGGCTTGCGCGAGCGGCGCAGGGGGGCAATCGGCCGGACGCATCGAAACCCAATGGCGGAGTCAGACCTGTTGCGAACCCGCCCGCCTCGCTTTCGTTGCAAACCGCATAATGAACACCCAGCCGCACCGAGTGGTACGCAATGCAGATGGATTGATCCCGCAGCACCTAACCGTTGCACTAAAGCACCTAGTTGAAGAGGAGATGTTCGATGGACAATTTCGAAGAGGCGTTCAAGGCTCTGATCGGCAATGAAGGCGGTTACTCCTTCAATCCGCATGATCCTGGCGGTGAAACGATGTGGGGCGTCACGGCGCGCGTGGCACGCAGCGCCGGTTATACCGGCGCCATGAAAGACCTGCCGCTGGATACCGCCAGACAGATCGCCAAACAGAAGTACTGGGATCCTCTGCATCTCGACGAACTCGATCCGCGCGTGGCCTTCCAGATATTCGACGCCAATTACAACGGCGGTCTGGTGGTGTTGTGGATGCAAAAAGCTTCCGGCGCGAAAGAAGACGGCAAGTTCGGCCCGGACACACTCGATGCGGTCAAAAGCGCGGACCCACTGAAGTTCGTCATGCGCTTTGCCGCTTATCGCTTGCGTTACCTGCGCAATCTGCACGCCTGGCCCAATTTCAGCCGTGGATGGACCGAAAGAATGGCCGCTAATCTTCTCCTGGGAGCAGCATGATGGACTGGTCTAAAGTAGCGTCGAACATCGGCAGCAGCGCACCGCTTCTTGCCGGCCTCGTGGGTGGTCCGATTGGCGTGGGCGTGACGGCCGCCGCCGCGATCATTTCGCATGCGCTCGGCACGCCGAGCGATCCCGGCGTCGTGGAACTCGCGTTGAACGATCCCACCGCACTGGAGAAAGTGCGGCAAGCCGAAAGTGCGAACTCGTTGCAATTGCAACAACTGATGGTCAGCGCCGCCCAGGCGAGCCTCGCGCACGAAAGCGATATGGCGCGCATCCAGGCCGCCGATCGGGCCGACGCGCGCGCCATGGGAATCAGCAATAAGGACTGGGTGCCCAAAGTCCTTGCGATGGCGGTCACTGCCGGCTTCTTCGGCATTCTGCTGCTCATGGCCTTCCAGCCGCTGCCGGGCACGAACAAGGATCTCGTCAACGTGATCGTCGGCGCATTGGGTACGGCGTGGATCAGCATCATCGGCTACTACTTCGGCACGTCGGTGGGATCGATGCGAAAGACCGAATTGCTCGCCAAGCCCAGCGTTCCCATCACGCCGGACAGCGCCGTCACGCTTCGCGAGCCCGCAACGGCCTCGGCGGCGCGTCCACAAGCAGCGCAGGGTCCGTCGCACAGCGAGGTATTCCAGCAATTCTCGCCGGGTGGACAGGGTCCGATTTTCTCGGGCAGTTGATTGGCGTTTCGTTCAAGAACCAGACGATGCACGCGACGAGTGAACGGCTCGCCGCGTGCATCGTCGCGCGTTTCTCGCCCGTGGAATTCCGGCTGGTTGTCTCAAATTTAGCAACAAACATTACCTCAAACGGGGATTACTCTATCCAGGTCGCAAAACTACAATCCAATCACTGAATACGAACAAGAACGTTCGTAGCAAGATAAAACCGAATTGGAGGTAGTTCATCATGAAATCGCTCATTCAAGCTGTTGTTATCGCCGCTGTACTGGCCGCTCCTGTTGCTTCGTTTGCGCAGTCCAACCAGCCGGTGACCCGCGCTCAAGTGCGTGCCGAACTGATTCAACTCGAAAAGGCAGGCTATCAGCCCGGCCTCGCCGACCCGTACTACCCCGCCGACATCCAGGCCGCGGAAGCTCGCGTCGCTCGTGAGAACGGCACCGCACAGGCAGCGGAAAGTGGTTACGGTGGTGTGGTGAGTGGCGCCTCGCAAGCGGGCAGCCCGGTTCAAGCGAACGGCCCGAAGTCGATTTACTTCGGCAACTAAGCGGCGTCGCGCGGTAATCAAGCAGTAACCCGACCGTAACCAGCCATTCGGCGAGTCGAACTGCACTAGCGCCAAGTTCTGCGCGGCGATTGACCGCCTGGCGCACCAGTAACCGGTGCGCAATGATTCAAAACGAACTGGCCCGCGACCGAGTATCCCCGATCGCGGGCCAGTGGTGTATTGGTTACCTCCGTCATCGGGCTCCCGATGGCTTCGCCTGGACCCTTCACGGTCCGGGCGCTTTTTATTGGCGCCTTGTTCGGCAGCGCCTTTGTCAGTATCGAAACGGCGCCCGCAATGGCGGACTACGTGCCGGTTTCAGATAGTGGGTCCGGTGACCCGCGTCAGTCGCGTGCGACCAGATCGCCCACTTGACCGCGCCCGGTGACGAGACAGCTCGAGAGGAAATTCTCGCCCTGACTGCTGGCCCCGATGTCTCCAAAGCCTTTTTTCAGCGCGTTCGATTTGACCAGCTCAGCCCCCTGGTGACACGTTATTGTCCCCATCTCTCCCGCTTGCGCACGCATCAGCGCCCTATCTGCCATCAGATAACCTAGCAACAGCACTACGGCAATATTGAACGCTTGTCTCATGGTTCGCCTCCTCTTTTGAAGAGACTAACGCGAACCATGGATACACGGTCCTAGGGGTTTCCCGATCGATGGCTATTCCATGATGCAGATTAAATCAGGTCACGCTTTCACGCAGTCCGTTATGCGGCGTGGCTCGATCCGGTCTTGCCCGTAGAAAATGGAACTCCTGAATGCTTCGCTGACACAGCGCGTGTTCCATCATCCTCACATCCGGGCTTCGATCTGCCTGATTCGCTGTTCGATGGCATTGCGCACCAGCGCATTCGAAGGCACCAGCAACAGCGACGACGCGATGATCTGATACACCCTATTGCGTCGCACCTTGGACACTTTCTGCGGATCGAGCCAGGCGCTGTTGTCCGCGAGCAGGATCAACGTCTCGAGACCGATCAGAATCGGCCACAAACATGCGAGCCGCAAACGCACGGAAAACGCGGGAATCGCTAGCGTGTAATCGAGGGCTTCGCGGAAATGATCGAGTGTCTTGCGCAGAAGTTCGACCATCAGCGGCCGGGCACGCACCGAATTCGCCGGCAGCAGCAGATCCTGCGCGCTTAGGCCATATTGGTCGAGCAGGGTCTGCGGCAAATAACAACGGCCGATTCGCAAATCCTTGCCGCAATCGCGCAACACGTTGGTCATTTGCAGCGCCTTGCCGAACCGCACGCCGCGCCGTGCCATCGTCTCGGACCGCTCCTTCAGCGTGCCTGGCATGTGCGCGTAGGTCATGGTGGTCCAGAATTCGCCGACGCAGCCCGCCACCAGATACGTATAGCGGTCGAGTTCGTCGTATTCGCGCAGCGACGCGATCTGACCGGAACGTTCGTCGGGGAAGGTGCGAAGATCGAACTCCATGCCTTCGGTCAGCGTCGAGACGATCTCGCGCACGGCCTTGCGATCCGATTCGCTCAGCTGCGACAACACATCGAGCGCAGGGCCGAGCGATTCGAGCAGCACTTTCTCGTCCGACTGGATCTGCTGCCCCGCCACTTCGGCGGCCATGCGCTGGAACAACGCGCCGTCGTCGGTTGCGCCATTCACCTGAGCACGCAGCGACAACAGCAAGGCGAGTCGTTGTTCCGGCGAGATCAGCGAGGTGTCCGCAATCGTATCGGCCGCGCGTGCCAGCAGGTAGGCGAGTCCGATCGGATCGCGCATCCCGACGGGCAGCACGCGCAAGGTGAGATAGAAGGAACGTGAAACGCCTTTCAGGAGCGGGCCAAGAAGGAAGGCCCGGGTCGGATTCGGCATGGATGGGATCAGGTCGGTATTGGGCAAAAAAACAGGCAAAAATCAGGCGCTGCCGAATTGTATACGGCGAAGCGCCTCTGCCGTGCGCAGTGGACCTGCACTGCTACCCACCAACGCTTTTAGGTGTCGTTCTGAAGCCCCAGCAGGCCGATCGCGTTCTGCTTGAGAATCAAAGGCTGCACCTCTTCCCTGAAACCGACCTGCCTGAAATCCTCCAGCCAGCGGTCCGGCTGGATCAGCGGAAAATCCGAACCGAACAGCATCTTGCGCTTGAGCACCGTATTTGCGTGGCGGATCAACTCGGGCGAGAAATATTTCGGCGACCAGCCAGACAGGTCGATATAGACGTTGGGCTTATGCAATGCGATCGACAACGCCTGCTCCTGCCACGGCCACGACGGATGCGCGATCACGATGTTCATATCGGGGAAATCCGCCGCGACGTCGTCGAGATGAATCGGCTCCGAATATTTCAGGCGCAGTCCGCCGCCGCCTCGCATGCCTGACCCCATGCCGGAATGGCCGCTGTGAAAAACCGCCGTGAGCCGGTGTTCGGCGATCAGTTCGTAGAGCGGATAAGCAAGCCGGTCGTTGGCGAAAAAGGCTTGCATCGTGGGATGAAACTTGAAACCGCGCACACCGTATTCCTCGATCAGCTTGCGCGCCTCACGGACTCCCATCTTGCCCTTGTGCGGATCGATACTCGCGAAGGCAATCATGATGTCGCTGTTTTTCTGCGCGAATTCGGCGATCTCCTCGTTTGGGATGCGCGGCCGTCCGAGGTTCGCTTCACAGTCCACGGTGAACATCACGAAGCCGATCTTGCGCTCGCGATAGTGTTCGATGGTCTCGGGAATCGTCGGCCGCCGGCCGAGTTTCAGCACGGTGCCGAAGTACTTGTCGGCGGCATCGTCGAATTCCTTGCCGAACAGATCCGGCGGCTGGCAGCACGAAACTTCCGCGTGCACGTGAGTGTCGATTGCGACGAGTTGGTCGAGATTCATCTAGCCTTTCCTGTCTGATCCTGCGGCGCACGCGTCACGTCGCGCCGCATGCACTCGCGACGATCACGGCCGGATCGCGCTGTGCCGCGTCATACATCGCCTCGACGAGCGCGGCGCGATGCGTCAACACCGCGCGTTGATTGATCGAGCCTTTGTCCGTGATCTCACCGAGATCGAGCGACGGCGCGACGTCCATGAGCCGCAGCCGCGCAATGGTGGTCGCGCCGCCCGTGGCACCGCGATTGAGCGTGTCGAGCAGAGCCGCGAAGTGCGCGCGCACGGTGGGTGCTTCGACCACCTCTTGCGCGCTCGCCGAAACGGGCAAACGAGCCAGCCGCTTGCAATCGTCGAGACGTGGGAAGACCAGCAGCCCCACATCGTCGCGATTCATGCCGGCGACCACCACGTCCTGCACATACGGTGCGCCTTCAGAAATCACGCGCGCCCGCATCGGGCCGACGCTCACGAAAGTGCCCGAGCTCAGCTTGAAGTCCTCGGCAATGCGCCCATCGAACAACAGCCCAAGTTCCGGCTGCGCCATGTCGACAAAGCGCAGTGCGTCGCCGCTGCGGAAGTAGCCTTCTTCGTCGAAGACGTTCTCCAACTCGGCCGCATCGGCGCGCCAGTACCCGGCCATGACGTGCGGCCCGCGATAACGCGCCTCGAGCTTGTCGCCGACCAGCGCTAGTTTGACTTCGCAACCGTGCGCGGGCAGGCCCACATAGCCCGCGCGCATGATCGGCCCCGTGGTGAACAGACACGACGGCGACGTCTCCGTCATACCAAGTCCGGCCATGATGCGTATCCGCTCGCCGCAATACGTTTCAGTGACGCGTTCGAGCCTGTCCCACGCCGCTTGCGACAAGCCGGCACCGGAGAAGAAATACACCTTCACGCGCGAGAAAAAAGTCTCGCGCAATTGCTCGTCGCGCTCCAGCGCGATCGCCAGTTCCTCCCAACCCTTCGGCACATTGAAGTAGATAGTCGGGGCGATCTCGCGCAGATTGCGCAGCGTTTCCTCGAACTTGCCGTTGACCGGTTTGCCGTCGTCGATATAGAGCGTGCCGCCGTTGTAGAGCGCGATGCCCACGTTATGGCTGCCGCCGAACGTGTGATTCCACGGCAGCCAGTCGACCAGCACCGGTGGCTCCGTCGCGAACTCGGGGAACGTTTCGAGCAGCATCTGCTGGTTGCTGCATAGCATGCGGTGGGTGGTCGGCACCGCTTTCGGCAGTTTGGTCGAACCCGAGGTGAAAAGGAATTTGGCGATCGCGTCGGGGCTCATCGTGGCGTGCACGGAATCGACGGTAGTGGGCGTTGTGTTCAGCAGGTCGCCGAACGAAGTCAAGCTACGCGCGGTCCGCTGTTCTCGTGGCAAGTTGACGGCAATTACTTCGACATCGGCCGGCACGACCGCCTCGATTGCCTTGGCGAACGTATCGTAGCTGCTTGCAAACACGAGACCTGGCGTCAGCAGGTCGATCGTATGGCGCAACTTGCCGAAGTCGCCGGAAGCAAGCGCATAGGCCGGCGAAATCGCGGCATAGGGAACGCCGGCCCACATTGCGCCGAGCGCAATTTGCAGATGTTCGAGATCGTTGCCCGACAGAATCACGATGGGCCGTTCAGCGGAAAGATCGCGCGCGAGCAGCGCCTGGCCGATTGCGCGAGCGCTTTGCAACGCCTTTGCGTAGCTCAGGCCGATCCATTGACCGTGGGTGCCGCGACGCGCCGCGAGCCATCGGTCGGGATGCGCTTGCGCACCGCTCGCGAGCCGTTCCGTCATACGTTGCGGATGCTCGCCGAGCGGTTCTGCCGCGCGCAGATACCACGTGTCGCCCTGGCGCTGCGTGTGCAATGATGAAGCGCCGATCGTCGTCGCCCGGTAGCGCTTCGGCGCACCGGGGGTATTCGGTTGTATCGGCTCGGAATGCAAAGCCTGTCTCCTATCGATCAGAATGAAAATCGCGATCGCAACGATCAAATCGGATAGTGCCGCGGTCCGGTTTGAATCGTGATCCAACGCAGATCCGTGAACTCGGCAATCGACGCCTTGCTGCCGAATCGCCCGTAGCCGCTCTTCTTCACGCCGCCGAACGGCATCTGCGCTTCATCGTGCACGGTCGGACCGTTGATATGGCAGATGCCCGATTCAATGCGCTTCCCGACGTTCAACGCGCGCGACACATCGCGACTGAATACCGCGGCTGAGAGTCCATATTCGCTGTCGTTGGCGATTCGAATCGCTTCTTCGTCGCCGTCCACGCGTTGCACCGTCACCACCGGCCCGAACGATTCTTCCGCATACAGCTTCATTGCAGGCGTAATGCCGTCGACAATCACCGGTTGCATCACAGCGCCTTCGACCGTGCAGCCGACCGGCAACCGCGCGCCCTTCTCATGCGCGTCTTCGATCAACGCCTCGATGCGCCGCGCGGCAGCCGCGCTTTCGAGCACACCGAGTACGGAATCGGCAGCGGCCGGGTCGCCGGCTTTCAGGCTTCGCGCTTTCGCCGCGAGTTTCTCCACCAGCGCATCCGCAATTTTCCGGTCGACGATCACGCGCTCCGTCGACATGCAAATCTGCCCCTGGTTGAAAAACGCGCCGAACGCGATGCCTGCGACGGCCGCATCCAGATCGGCATCGTCGAGCACCACGACCGGGGCCTTGCCGCCGAGTTCGAGCAACGCCGGCTTCAGATGCAGCGCCGCATGCTGCGCGACGATGCGCCCCACTCGCGTCGAACCGGTGAAATTCACCCGACGTACCGCCGGATGCGCAATCAGCCGCTCCACGATCGCCGGCGCGTCTTCGGCGGAATGTGTGATCACGTTGACGACGCCATCGCCGAGCCCGGCTTCCTGCAGCACGCTGCCGATCAACCGATGCACGCCCGGACAACCTTCGGACGCCTTGAGCACGACCGTGTTGCCGCACGCGAGCGGCATCGCAATGGCCCGCGTGCCGAGAATCACCGGCGCGTTCCACGGCGCCATGCCGAGCACCACGCCGCATGGCTGGCGCACCGCCATCGCGAGACTGCCTGGCACATCGGACGGAATCACGTCGCCGTCGATCTGCGTGGTCATGGCCGCGGCTTCGCGCAGCATGTTGGCGGCCAGCATAACGTTGAAGCCGTACCAGTTCGGCATCGCGCCCGTTTCGGCGACGCCGGTTTCGATGAACTGCGCGGTGCGGGCGTCCATCAGATCCGCTGCCGCCAGCAAACGCTTGCGACGCTCGGTCGGTGCCAGCGCCGACCAGGCCGGAAAGGCCTGCGCGGCCGCTTCAACCGCGGCGTCGGCATCGGCCAGCGTGGCCGCCGCCGCACGCGAAGCAGCCTGGCCGCTCGCGGGATTGATCCGCTCGAACGTCTTGCCGTCCGATGCGCCGCGGCTTTCGCCGCCAATCAACAAAGTCACTTCATGCATGTCCGTCGTCTCCTCGCTGTCTCTCTCGCTGCATCACTCACCGTAGTCTGCGTGAACCGAAGTCCACACCGATGCGACCGATTAGCGCTTGTACGTTTGCAGACCGGGCTTGATCGCCTTGTCGTCGAGGAACTGCTTGAGGCCCTGTTCGCGGCCGCCTTCGGGATCGCGCAGTTGCGCCTGATCGAGCTTGGCGTACAGATAGTCTTCATTCTGATCCCACGTCAGTTCGCGGCAACGCTTGAAACCCTGCTTGGCGGCGCGCAACACCACCGGATTCTTCTCGAGCAGTTTGCCGGCGAGCGCACGCGTAGCTTCGCGCAACTCGGCGCGCGGCACGCTCTTGTTGACGAGGCCCATCTGCGCCGCTTCCTGCCCGGTGAACGTCTCGCCCGTCATGATGTAATACAGCGCCTGACGATGCCCGACGGTATCGGCCATTGCTTTGCTCACCAGGTTGCCCGGCGGAATGCCCCAGTTGATTTCGGAGAGGCCGAACACGGCTTCGTCGGCGGCAATCGCGAGGTCGCACGCCACCAGCGGCGAGAATCCGCCACCGAAGCACCAGCCATTGACCATCGCGATGGTCGGCTTCGCGTACATGCGCAGCAGTTGCCATTGCCACCGGCACGCGTCGCGGCGAATCTTTTCCTGCAGGATTTCAGGGCCCGCGTCGACTTCGCGGAAATATTCCTTCAGGTCCATGCCGGCAGTCCACGCGTCGCCTTCGCCGGTGAGTACCAGAACCTGGGCTTCCGCGTCCAGCTCAACGGCTTCGAGCACCTCGATCATTTCCTTGTTCAGCGTGGGGCTCATCGCGTTGCGCTTCTCAGGTCGATTGAACGAGACCCATGCGATTCCTTCCACGACATCGACCTTGACGGTATTCCAACGGCCTTCATAACTCATCTGCTTTCTCCGTGAACGTTGGCCGCGACCGCGGCCTGATGAACACATTTAATATCAGGCTGCCTGATATGTAAAGTGGAAAATCGCCCGCTCGGTGCAAACCCCTAGCGGCGGAATTTCCGTCGAGGCGCGCTAAGATACGGGATAGACCGAACCTTCTGCCCACGATGAGCAAAAATCAAAACTCGCCTGCCGAGCCGACCGCCACACGCACTCGCCGTTCCAGCCTGCGCCTGACCTATGTGATCGGCAGTCTCGACCGCATCCTGCGGCGCCGTATGACCGAAGCGCTCGCGCCGCTCGGCCTGACGCTCGCGCAATTCACCGCGCTTTCCGTGCTCGAAGCCAAAGGGCAAGCATCCAACGCACAGGTCGCCGAGCGTTCCTTCATCACGCCGCAGTCGGCCAATGAGGTGATGAATGCGATGGCAAGCCGCAACTGGGTAAGCCGCGAACCGGACCCGACGCACGGCCGCATCGTGCTGCTGCGACTGACGGACGAAGGGCGCGCCGTGTTACGCGAATGCGAGCAGGCCGTCAAGGCCATCGAGAAGCAGATGATGGAAGGCATCGAACTCGACGCCGCCGGCGCGGTGCAGACCCACCTCGAAACTTTCGTTCGTAATCTGCGCGGCTAGATCCGCTGGCCGCCTCGCCGAATTGCTAGGTGTTTTCACCGAACAATTTGCGCTTGTGTTATCAGCCTACCTGATATTAAATCCAGTCCACGATGCGGCGTGTGGAGACGCGCCGCATCGCCTCGAAGCAAATGCACCGTCGTCTGGCCATCGAAACGATGCGCCGCGCGCGGCGGTGATTGCTGCGCTGCTGCAGGGTATTCCATCGTGGCCTCGACGATGATCTGACGCCCGCTTGCCGAACCCGTCTGGCATGCAAGACGGCGACTCGGCATCTGCTGACTTCCAGCAAAACCGGAAAACCACGCCATTTAATAAGGATCACTAACGTGAAAAGAGCCGGAACATTGAATTCGACCGAAGGCACTGCGCTACGGGCGACGTCCAGCCGGACAGGCGCCTTCGTCACCCTCGGATTGTGTTTTGCGATTGCCCTGCTCGAAGGGCTCGACCTGCAGTCGGTCGGCGTCGCCGCGCCGCGCATGGCGCGCGAGTTCGGCCTCTCGGTCGCGCAGATGGGCCTGGCGTTCAGCGCCGGCACCTTCGGCTTGCTGCCCGGCGCGATGTTCGGCGGACGGCTCGCCGACCGCATCGGCCGCAAGCGCGTGCTCGTGATCTCCGCCTGCCTGTTCGGCCTGCTGTCGATCATGACCGCGCTGGTGAGCGACTTTCACACGCTCGTGATCGTGCGGGTGCTGACGGGTATCGGACTCGGTGGCGCATTGCCGAACCTGATCGCGTTGTCGTCGGAAGCGGTCGAGCCGCGTTCGCGCAGCACCGCCGTGAGTGTGATGTATTGCGGCATTCCGTTCGGTGGTGTGATCGCGTCGGTGATCGGCGTGCTGAGTGCGGGCGACACCGAGTGGCGCCACATCTTCTACGTCGGCGGCGCGGGACCGCTGGTGCTGGTGCCACTGCTGCTCGTGTTTCTCGCGGATTCGAAGGCGTTCACGCAAGCATCGCGCGATGGCCACGCCAAACCCGCGCCGGTCGGTGAAATCCTGTTCGGTGGCACGCGTGGGCTCTCCACCGTGCAGATCTGGGTCAGCTATTTCTGCACGCTGATCGTCCTCTACTTCCTGCTCAACTGGCTGCCCTCGTTGATGGCGGCAAGCGGTCTGACGCGCGCGCAGGTCGGCTACGTGCAGATCTTTTTCAACATCGGCGGCGGCATCGGCGCGTTGTGCATCGGCATGTTGATGGATCGCATGCGCTCGGGCGTGGTGGTGGCGGGCATGTATGTCGGGATCATCGCGTCGCTCGCGGCGCTTTCGATGGCGCCCGGCTTCGGCGCGCTGGCGGCCTCGGCCTTCTTCGCGGGGATGTTCGTGATCGGCGGCCAATCGGTGCTGTATGCGCTGTCCGCGGCATTTTATCCGACGGCCATGCGCGGCACCGGCGTTGGCGCGGCGGTGGCGGTGGGCCGCGTCGGCTCGGTGGTCGGGCCGCTGGCCGCGGGTCAATTGCTGGCGATGGGCCGCAGTTCATCGACCGTAATCGGCGCAAGCATTCCCGTCACGCTGGTCGCCGCAGCAGCCGCGCTGCTCCTGCTGCGCCGCCCGCGCGCCGACGACTGACCGTCCGCACAAAAAATTCAACAACAACACACACATTCATTCAACGGTTCGGAGACACCCTTCATGCAAGCATCCGCACGTCTTTTACTCTGCGGCGCACTGTGCACCCTCAGCGGCGCCGCAGCGGCCCAATCGAGCGTGACGCTCTACGGCATTGTCGATACCGGCATCGAATACGTTTCGCACGCGAACGCCGCGGGCAAGAGCGTGTTCCGCATGCCGTCGGTCACGGGCGAACTGCCTTCGCGCTGGGGGCTGCGCGGCAATGAAGACCTGGGTGGCGGCTATAGCGCGGTCTTCACGCTGGAAAGCGGCTTCAATGTGCGAGCCGGTGACCTCGGCCAGGGCGGGCGGCTGTTCGGCCGTCAGGCATTCGTCGGCATCAAGAGCCCGTACGGCACGGTCTCGTTCGGCCGCCAGTACACGATGACGTACCTCGCGCTGATGGGCGCGGACCTGATCGGCCCGGACATCTATGGTCTGGGCTCGCTCGACGCCTATGTGCCCAACGCCCGCGCCGACAACTCGGTGGTCTACCTCGGCAGTTATGCGGGCGTGACGCTCGGCGCGAATTACTCGTTCGGCCGCGATTCCGCCGGCACCGGCAACTCGCCGGGCCAGGGCACGTGCACCGGTTCGGTCGCCGGACAGGCAACCCAATGCCGCGAATGGTCAGTCATGCTGAAGTACGACGCGCCGCTCTTCGGCGTCGCTGCGTCGTATGAAGAGCAGCGTGGCGGCAGCACCGCGGCGGCGAACTTCTTCGACGGCATCGCGCCGACTCCGCTCACCAGCGCCGGCGACAAGGACATTCGCGCGCATGTGAGCGCCTACGCGAATCTCGGCAAGGCCAAACTCGGCGTGGGATGGCTCAACCGCCGCGTCGAGCCGGCGGCGGACACGATTGCGAGCGTGCGCTCGAATCTGTTCTTCGTCGCCGCGTCGTACTACGTGACGCCTGCCTTCATCGTCGACGGCGAGATCTATCACATCACCAATAGCGAGCACGACACCCGCGCCACGATGGGCACGCTGCGCACCACCTATCTGCTTTCGAAGCGCACCGCTGTCTACGCCCAAGGTTCGTACCTCGGCAACAGCGCGAAGGCGCGCTACTCGGTCAGCGCCGGCGGCGGCGGCACGACGCCCGCGGCAGGCACCGGCCAGACCGGCGTGATGGTCGGCGTTCGTCATTCGTTCTAGGAGACACAGCATGAAGTGCACCTCTATCGCGCTCGCAGCGGCTGCGGCGCTCACACTAGCCGCGTGCGGCGGCAACGATCTCGGCAGCAGCGCGGGCACCAGCGCCACCATCGCCGCGTTGCCGCAACTGAGCGCCGCCACGCCGGGCACGCTCGCCGGCAATTGCGCGGCGCTCGCCGCGAAGCTCACATTCGCCAATACGGTCTTCACCACGGTGACGGACGTCGCGGCAGGCACGCTGAAAGTAGCGGGCAAACCGATCGCCGAACACTGTCTGATTCAAGGCAGCATGAATCAGCGCGTCAGCAGTGTCGACGGCAAGACCTATGCGATCGGCTTCGAAATGCGCCTGCCGATCGCATGGAACGGGCGTTTCTTCTATCAGGCCAACGGTGGCCTCGACGGCAACGTGGTCACGGCTACCGGCGAGATCGGCGGCGGCGGTCCCACGAGCGACGCGCTCAACATGGGCTTCGCGGTCATCAGCTCGGATGCGGGGCACAGCTCGGCGCAAAATCCGCTGTTCGGTCTCGACCCGCAAGCGCGCATCGACTACGGCTACAACGCGGTCGCCACGCTCACGCCGATGGCCAAGCAGGTCATCAAGCTCGCTTACGGCAAGGCACCGGACCGCAGCTACTTCGACGGCTGCTCCAACGGTGGACGTCATGCAATGGTCGCGGCGGCACGCTCGTCGGCGGAATATGACGGCATCATTGCGGGCGATCCGGGCTTTCATCTGCCGAAGGCGGCCGTCGGCGAAATGTGGAGCGCGCAGCAACTCGCGAAAGTGGCGAGCGCGACAAAGTCGAACGGCCTGCCCGATATCACAACCGGCTTTACCGCGGCAGAACGTCAAATGGTGGCGTCGAAAATACTGGCCAAGTGCGACGCGCTCGACGGCGCCAGCGACGGCCTCATTCAGGATATCAAGGCATGCCAGGCAAACTTCAACCTTGCTACCGATGTCCCGACCTGCACGAACAACGTGCGCGACGGCACGTGTTTGACGGGCGCGCAAAAGGACGCCATCGGCAATGTGTTCTCCGGCGCGCGCAACAGCGCAGGCACAGCCCTGTATGCGAGCTTCCCATACGACGCCGGACTCGGCCCGGGCTGGTCGGCATGGAAGCAGGCCAACTCGATCACACTCGATCCGGCCGCAGCCGCCTTCACGTTCACCACGCCACCGCAAAGCGCTTCCGTGTTGAGCCGGTTGTCGGCGTACGCGCTGAACTTCAGCATGGACACCGACGCGCCGAAGATCTTCGCCACCAGCGGCGCGTATAGCGAGTCGGCGTGGTCCTTCATGACGCCGCCCGACGAAACCAACCTGAGCGCATTGAAGCAGCGCGGAGCGAAGCTGATGGTTTATCACGGCACGAGCGACCCGGTGTTTTCATCGAACGACACGACCGACTGGTATCAGCGGCTCACGACGGCGAACGGCGGCGACGCGTCGAACTTCGCGCGTCTTTACACGATTGCCGGCATGAACCACTGCAGCGGTGGACCGAGCACCGACCAGTTCGACATGCTCACGCCGCTCGTCGCGTGGGTCGAACAGGGCAAAGCGCCGGACAGCGTGGTCGCCACCGCGCGCGACGCGAGCAATGTCGTGCCGAACACGGACGTGCCTGCCGGTTGGGGCGCGGGACGCACGCGGCCACTTTGCGCGTATCCGAAAGTGGCGCGCTATCAGGGCGGCGACGTCAACGCCGTGAGTAGTTTCGTTTGTAGTTGAATCGAAAGCGGGTTATCGGCCCGCCTCGCTGTAAGCGCCTCGCGCACGCGGTGCACCTTTGCACGAATTGCATGCGCGAGGCGTAGTCTGAATCTCCCTCTACTTACATCGCGTTGAAAAGTTCGCCGCCACTCCGGCGGTCGACAACGCGCCACTCCACTGCCTCGTACGACCGCGAACCGCACGCCTGCGTGCCGTTCGCCAAGCGCGTCGCCGCCAGGTAGAATCCCCTGCATCTCATGCCGACGCGCAGCATTGCCGCCCCGGAGCGGGAACGCGGCTTGCTAATTAGAGGAGTTGAGCAATAGACGATTCCTTACGAGCCGTCGCTTCTCCGCACTTTGAAATGACACTTCGACAATGACTAACCACGAATCTCAGACATCTTCCCGATCCAACGTGGAAACGGGCGTCCCCGGTCTCGACGAGATCCTGGGCGGAGGTCTGGTCCGCGGCGGCGTGTACCTGCTGGAAGGCATGGCCGGCGCCGGCAAGACGATTCTGTCGAGCCAGATTGGTTTTCATCGTGTAAGCCAGGGCGAGAAGGTGCTGTACATGACCTTGATCGCCGAATCGCACGACAAGCTGTTGGGTCATCTCAAGGGCCTGAGCTTTTTCGACGAGAAAGCGGTCGCCCAGCAGATGCTGTTCGTGTCCGGCTATCACGAACTGATGCAGGACGGTCTCGACGGCTTCCTCAAGCTGATTGCCTCGAGCATTTACGATTACCGCCCGAGCCTGATGATCATCGACGGCTTTCGTAGCGCGCGTGAATTCAGCGAGACCGAGCTGTCGCTGTCCAAGTTCATCCATGAGTTGAATGCGCTGGTCGCAGCGATGGATTGCACGACCTTGCTGCTTGCCCCGCTCTCCGGCAACGAACCGCATCCGGAACATACGCTGGTCGATGGCCTGATCGAGCTGAACCGATTCAACGACGGCATGCGCCGCGCGCGCGAAATCGAAGTCCACAAGATGCGCGCGCGCAATCATCTGATGGGCAAGCATTTCTTCCGCATTGCCGAAAGCGGGCTCCTGATGTTCCCGCGCCTGGAAGCGCAATCTGCTCTGCCGCCCGGTCCGGTCGATCTGAAAGCGCGTCTCGGCTTCGGCCTTCCGCATCTCGACGGCCTGCTCGGCGGCGGCTTTGCGCAAGGCTCCACGACCACGCTGATCGGGCCGTCGGGCGTCGGCAAGACGTTGCTCTGTCTGCAATTTCTCGCGGCCGGCGTCGCGCGCGGCGAACGCTGCGTGTACCTTGGCTTCTACGAAGGGCCGCAGCGGCTGATCGGCAAAGCGGAGGCCGTGTCGATCGGACTGACGGACGCGTACGAGGACGGCCGGCTCGTGATCCAGTGGCAACCGGCCATCGAACTGGCCGTCGACGAACTCGCGGCCACCGCGCTCGCCACGGTCAAGAAGATCGGCGCGTCGCGCATCGTCATCGACGGGGTGGAAGGTTTCCGCGATTCCGCGTTGCGCACCGAGCGCTTTGGCCTGTTCCTGAATGCGCTGCTGCATCAGCTTCGCGAGGCCTGCGTCACCACACTCCTTACAGAAGAGTTGCCGCTTTACGCCGACCCCGGCCACGCGAGGAGCGTGCGGGTTTCGGCCCTGACCGAGAACCTCGTGCTGCTGCGTTACGCCGAAACGGAAACGGGTCTGCGGCGCATGATTTCCGTGGTCAAGCAGCGTGAAAGCGCCCACGACACTTCGTTGCGCGAGCTTGTGATTTCGTCTCAGGGTCTCGACGCGATCGAAAACTCGGGGAGCCCCGCCAGCCTGTATTCGGCGGCCGGCCTGTCGGCCACGCTGCCGCCGCGACGAAATACCTAGCCGCCCATGAAAACCATTCTGGTCGTGGACGACGAGTTCGACATCCTGACAGTCTGGCGGCTGTTGCTGGAGCGGCACGGCTACACCGTGCTGACGGCGTCGAACGGGGCCGCCGCGCTCGAGCAGATACGCAAGACCCGGCCCGACATCATCGTGTCGGACTGCATGATGCCGGTCATGTCAGGGCTGCAACTGTGCGCGGCGTTGAACGCCGATCCTGATCTGCGTGCCATTCCGATCATTCTGTGCAGCGCGGCCGCGGATATCCCCGTGCAACCGAATCCCGTCATCGAATACGCGCGCAAGCCGCTTTCGTTCGACACGCTGCTGGCCATGCTTCAACGCATGGCCGCATAAAACAGCGGACCGCCCACGCGGCGGACGGGCGGGCGCGCTTGCTGCGCGAACGCCCGTCCGCAAGCGACTTTCCCCCCTCTCCAGGTAAAAACCCGGATTCCTGCCGTCGGCCGCACGGACTACTCTCGGCACACTCATTAAACAGAACATCGTTCTTTCCAACAGAACGACGCTGACAAAAGACACCCGAAGGAGGATTTCATGGCAAGCCTGCCGATCGACACGTCCGGCGCGTCGCCCCATTCAAGCGCCGGCGCGCCGGAGCTCACGCCCGGCGTCAACGCGCGCATCGACCGCCTGCCCGCGACGCGTGCCGTGTGGATGCTGGTTTTCCTGCTGTCCATCGGCGGCTGGTTCGAGTTCTACGATCTGTTTTTCACCGCGTACGTCGGCCCCGGCCTCGTCAAAAGCGGTGTCTACTCGACAACGACCGCGTCGTTCTTCGGCGTGTCCGGACTCGGCGCGTTCGTGGCGGCGTCGTTTGCCGGGCTTTTCATCGGCACGTTCTTTCTGGCGGGCATGGCCGACCGCTACGGCCGCAAGACGGTGTTCACTATTTCGCTGCTGTGGTACTCCGCCGCGACGCTGATCATGGCGCTGCAAAGCACGGCGCCCGCCATCAATCTGTGGCGCCTGATTGCCGGCATCGGCGTGGGGGTCGAGCTGGTGACGATCGATACGTACGTCAGCGAACTCGTGCCAAAACATTTGCGTGGCCGTGCCTTTGCGTTCGTTCATCTGGTGCAGTACACCGCGGTGCCGTCGGTCGCGTTTCTCGCGTGGTGGCTGGTGCCGCTCACGCCGTTCGGACACGACGGCTGGCGCTGGGTCGTGATCATCGGCGCGTTGGGCGCGGTGGTGGTGTGGGCAATTCGCCGACGCGTGCCGGAAAGCCCGCGCTGGCTCGCGCAGCAAGGCCGCGTCGCCGAAGCCGAGCAGGTGCTGCAGGCGCTGGAAGCGAAAGTCGCCGCGCAATACGGCAAACCTCTGCCGCCCGCCGTGCCGACTGTCGAACCGGCGACCACCAAGGCCGCCTTCCGCGAAATCTGGCAGCCGCCGTATCGCAAACGCGCGATCACCATGCTCGTCTTCAATCTGTTCCAGGCGATCGGTTTCTACGGCTTCGCCTCGTGGGTGCCGACGCTGCTCGTCTCCAAAGGCGTAACGATCACGCACAGTCTGCTGTACTCGTTCGTGATTGCGGTTTCGAATCCGTTCGGGCCGCTGATCGGCATGGCGATCGCGGATCGCATCGAACGGAAGACGTTGATCGTGCTGTCGGCGCTCGGTATTGCCGTGTTCGGCAGCCTGTTCGCGACGCAAACCTCGCCCGCCATGCTGATGACGCTCGGCGTGCTGATCACACTGAGCGGCACGCTGCTCTCGGTCGGCTATCACGCGTATCAGACCGAACTCTTCCCGACGCGTTTGCGGGCGCGCGCCGTCGGCTTCGTCTACTCGATGTCGCGTCTGTCGGCCATGTTCTCCGGCTTCATGATCGCGTTCGCGCTGCGTCACTTCGGTGTAAGCGGTGTGTTCGCGCTGATCAGCGCGTCGATGGTGATGGTGATGGGCGCGATCGGCATCTTCGGACCGCGGACCAACCATCGCAATCTCGACGAAATTTCGCATTGAACTGCGTCGCATCGTATTTTGAACAAGAGGCTTTAAAGATGACGCTGCCGTTGGCTGGAGTCCGCGTACTGGACTTATCGAATGTATTGGCCGGGCCGTTTTGCGCGTATCAACTCGCGTTGCTCGGCGCTGAAGTGATCAAGGTCGAACACCCGGAAGGCGGCGATCTGGCGCGGCGCCTCGGCGCCGACAAGGATGCGTCGGCGCGCAACATGGGCGCCTCGTTCGTCGCTGTGAACGCGGGCAAGCAGTCGCTTACGCTCAATCTGAAAGACCCGCGCGGCAAGGCGATTTTGCGCGAGCTCGTCGAAACCGCGGACGTGCTGGTCGAAAATTTCCGGCCCGGCGTGATGACGCGTCTCGGCCTTGATTTCGAGGCGCTGAGCGAGGTCAATCCGAAGCTCGTGTATTGCGCGATCTCCGGCTTCGGCATGGACGGCGAGTTTTCAAAGCGCCCTGCTTACGACCAGATCATTCAGGGCATCTCCGGCGTGATGAGCGTGACCGGCGATGCCGACAGCGCACCGTTGCGCGTCGGCTATCCGGTGTCGGACACAGTGGGCGGTCTCACCGCGGCGTTCGGCATTTGCGCCGCGTTGCTCGACGCGCGCGCCACGGGACACGGCCGCATGCTCGACGTGTCGATGCTCGAAGCCACGCTCGCAACCATGGGCTGGGTCGTCTCGAATTTCCTGAACGCCGGCGTCACGCCGACGCCAATGGGCAACGAGAACTTCACCGCCGCGCCGTCGGGCACTTTCAAAACCGGCGACGGCCCGCTCAATATCGCCGCGAACGAAAACAAACAGTTCGCGAGCTTGTGTCAGTTAATCGGCCGCGCCGATCTGCTCGACGATCCGCGTTTTTCCGAGCGCAACGCCCGCAAGCTGAATCGCGCGGCATTGAAAGCGGAGATCGAAGCGGCACTCGCGCACGATAGCGCCGCGAACTGGGAAGCGCGTTTCTTCGAAGCCGGCGTGCCGGCCGGCCGCGTGATGTCGGTGCCGGAGATTCTCGCGCATCCGCATCTGGAGTCGCGCGGCTTCATCCGCGAGTTTGCCGCCGACGCCAACACGGACCGCCAGCGCGTGACCCGCGCGGGTTTTCGTCTGCACGACGCGGACACCGCGCCGAGCACGCCCGCGCCGGTTCTCTCGGCTCACACGCATGAACAACTCGCCGCGCTCGGTTACGACGACGCACACATCGACCAACTACGCGCCGAAGGAGTGATCTGAACATGACGCAAGCATTCGACGCAGCGAAGCTTGCTGCCGATTATTGGAGCACGTCGATCATCGACATTCATCCGGGCTCGATCAATGTCCGCGGGTTCCCGATTCAGGAGCTGATCGGCAACATCAGCTTTCCGCAGATGATCTGGCTGATGCTGCGCGGCGAACTGCCCGACGCCGCGCAGGCGCGCTTGTTCGAAGCGGCGCTGGTGTCGTCGGTGGATCATGGCCCGCATGCGCCATCGATTGCGATCTCACGGATTGCGACCAGTTGCGGCTTGCCGCTGAACGGCGCGATGGCCTCGGCGATCAACGCGCTCGACGACGTGCATGGCGGCGCCGGTCAGCAGGCGGTCGAACTGTACGACTCGATCGATGCGCGCATGCAAGCCGGCGCCACGTTGGAAAACGCCGTCGAACAAGGTGTGGATGCCTTCATCGCGGCGCACGGCAAATATCTGCCGGGCTTCGGGCATCGTTTTCATCCGGTCGATCCGCGTGCGCCGCGGCTTCTCGCACTAGTGGACGAGAATGTCCGCGCGGAGCGTATCAGCGGACGCTATGCGGCGATCGCACGCGGCATTGAAGCGCTGCTCATGAACCGCAAAAGCAAGCCCGTGCCGATGAATATCGACGGCGCCACCGCGGTGATCTACGCCGAACTCGGCTTTGCGCCCGAGTTGGCGCGTGGTGTGTTCTGCCTGTCACGCGCGGTCGGCATTCTGTCGCATGCATGGGAACAGCGCGGACGCAAAGAGCGCAACAAAGGTCCGATGCCGCGCCAGATGGCCTACACGTACACCGGCAAGCCCGAGCGGCATTTGCCTTGATCCATTTGTCCTGAACTACTTGTCCTGAACTTCGGCCGCGCGCCGCTGCGCGTTGCGCATGGCACGCGAATCGCCGCCCAAGGCGTCGGTGGCGCGCGCGGCGCAATCGAACAGTGCGCCGAGATTGCGTTCGAGAAACGCGTGATCGATACGCGAGCTCGGACCGGCCAGCGTCACCACGCCACGCAGGCTCTGCCGCACGCCGAATACCGGCATGGAAATACCCGCCGTCTCCCGGTCGCGTTCGCCGATCGACACACAGTAGAAGTCCTCGCGAATCTTCTCGTACGGTGCGCCCGGCATGCCGTCGAAGGCGAGCAATGCGTGGCCGCCCGAGCCGCTTTCCAGCGGCAGCACGTCCCCTTCACGCACGTGAAAGCGCACCGCGTGCTTCGAATCCACGCGATGCAAACACACCCGCACCGCTTCGTCGCGCACATAGAACGACACGCTTTCGCCGCTGATTTCGGCGAGTTCGCGCATGAGCGGCACCAGAATATCGCCGAGGTTCAGGCTGCGCTGATACAGGGCGCCCAGCATGAAAGTGGCGGAACCGAGCTGATAGCGGCCGTCGTCGAGACGCAGCAGCAAGCGATGCTGGATCAGCGAGCCCGCGAGCCGCAACAACGTGCTCTTGTAAAGCCCCGTGCGCGCCGCCAGTTCGGCGAGCGTGAGCGCGTCATCGTCCGGCCGGAAGGCGAACAGGATGGCGCAAGCACGATCGATGACGGCAACACCCTCGCTTTCCTTCGTGTTCGATTTGTCCGCAGGCGTTGGCATGGGTGGCATGACTTCATAGGGAAGCGGAAATTTTACGCCATGACGCCGGGCTGTCATACCCGCCACGGGCGCTTCGGCGCCGATTCCGCGCGGAGTCCGGAGCATGAGCGCAAACCACGGCGCAAACGCCCACCGAATACGGCACGTCGCATCTTGAGACGATCGCGCGATTTGTTGAGCGCGCCCAGCATTCAGCGTTTGGCCGCCGGCTTTTACAGTACGTCATCGATCGCGCGAAGCCGGAACAGCGGAGCGCGACGCAACTTTCGGAGGATCGGTGATGAACAGCAAGCGTGGGACGATTCCAGTTGCCTTCTTCGGGATCGCGGTGGGCGCACTGGCGTTCGCCAATCTGTGGCGCGTGGCAATCAGGCTCTGGCACCTGCCCGCCGCCGTGGGCGACTTGATGACAGTGGCCGCGCTCGTCGTGTGGCTATTGATTCTGGTGGCATACGGGCAAAAATGGCTGACGCATGCCGCCGAAGCGCGCGCGGAAATGCAGCATCCGGTGCAATCGTCGTTTGCGGCGCTCGGCCCCGTCTCCAGCCTGCTGGCCGCGCAGCTTCTGCAACCGTACGCTCATACGTTGGCGCTTTCGTTGTTCGGCGTGGCCGTGCTCGCGCAACTGGCGCTCGGCATGTATTTGCATGGACGGCTCTGGCAGGGCGGCCGCAAGCCTGAACTGGTGACGCCCGCCATTTATCTGCCGACCGTGGCGCCGAGCTTCGTAGCCGGCACGGCTTCGGCCGCCTTCGGTTTCCATCAGTTGGGCGCGCTGTTTTTCGGCGCGGGTTTGCTGTCGTGGCTCGCGATCGAATCGCTGATCCTGCACCGCGCCGCCGTGCATGAACCGCTGCCCGACGCATTGCGCCCGGTGCTCGGCATCCAGCTTGCGCCGCCGGTGGTGGGTGGCGTGACCTATCTGAGCCTGAGCAGCGGCGCGCCTGACCTGCTCGCCCTCGTGCTGCTCGGTTATGGCTTGTACCAGGCTCTGCTGCTCCTGCGTTTGCTGCCGTGGATTCGCCAACAGGCTTTCGTGCCGGCTTATTGGGCCTTCAGCTTCGGCGTCGCCGCCCTGCCGACGATGGCGCTTCGGATGGTCGAACGAGGCGCGACGGGTCCGGTTGAATGGGCCGCGCCGGTTCTGTTCATCGCGGCGAATGTGATCATCGCGATTCTGGCGGTGAAGACGTTGGGCTTGCTGGTGCGCGGCAAGCTGATCCCCGCCACCGCGGCTATCGGTGCCCTGCCCGCACCGCGGACATCCACCGATTCACGTATCGCACGGGCCAGCTAGACTGCCCAAACCGCTTCAGCGAGGCGCCCCCGTCTCGCTGAAGCGCATCAACGCAACGCCATCACGATCAACGCCGCGCCGACGATCGCCACCGCATCTTCGATCAACGCCGCCGGCTGGTCCCGTCCAAACGCACGCGCCATCGCGCCGCGGACCCTCGCGCCGCCCACGGTGCCGATCACAACGCCGATCAATCCCGCGATCAACCCGTTCCCTACTCCGCCATGCGCCGCACCGATCGCCGCACCGCTCAATCCGCCGAGCACGAGACGCGCGCCGAATTGCATCGGCACGGTACGGCTGGGGGTTTTCGGCAGTTGATCGGTGATCAGTTCGACGATGGCCAGCACCGTGAAGATATACGGCGTGGCGGTGAAGCCGAGAAATGCCAACGGGGTGTCTTGCAGCGGCAACCAGCCCAGATGCGCCGCCCAACTGACCGCGGCGGGCGCGGTCATCGCGCGAAGACCGGCCACGACGCCGATCAGCAATGCCAGGACATAGACAGACATAGGGGACTCCGAATCAAGGACAACGATGCGTGGTTGAACAAGCCGACGGCTTACCTGGACGAACGTCGGCAGAAGGTGTCGAGCATTTCCATGGACAGTCAACTTCTCACCGCATCCATCGAGGCCGATTCGCAGTTGCCTCCTTTCGGTGTGGCCCTAGTGTCGCATACTTCGATCGGCGCATCGGCGGCGATGACCGCCGGATTTATCGGCCATCACATCCTTATCGCGTCGCGTGTGCTCCTGTCCGCGCCGAGATCAGATAGATGCCACCACCAGCGCGCCCACGTTCGCGATCGCCGCGTTGCTGCGTGCCGCGTCGCCATCCGTTTCGGTCAGGTACACGGTTACCAGCACCGGACCGCGTCCGGGCGGCCACAGAATCGCCACGTCGTTGGCGGTGCCGTGATCGCCCGTTCCGGTCTTGTCGCCTACGCCCCACTCCATCGGCAGCTTCGCGCGAATCCGTGCGCCGCCGGTCTCGTTGGCCGCGAGCCAGGCCAGCAGTTGGGCTCGCGACGACGAGCACAAACGCTCGCCGAGCAACAGCTCGCGCAGGTTGCCGAGCATGGCGTTGGGCGTGGTGGTGTCGCGCGGATCGCCGGGAATGGCCTCGTTCAGTGTCGGCTCGTTACGGTCCAGACGCGTGATGCCGTCACCGAGGCCGCGGGCGAAGGCGGTCAACCCAGCCGGCCCGCCGAAGGTCGCCAGCAACAGATTCGCCGCTGTGTTGTCGCTGAGCGTGATCGCCGCCTTGCATAGCTCGGCGATGCTCATGCCCGCGTTACCGGTGAGTTCGCTTGTGTGCTTGCTCGTAGCCGGCGAGTTCGACACCACGTCGCGTTGTGAGAACACCACGCGCCGCTGCAAGTCTTCCTCGCCGCGATCCGTGCGCGCCAGTACGGCGCCCGCCGCCAGTACCTTGAAGGTGCTGCACATCGGAAAGCGCTCGTCGGTCCGCAAGCCGGCGTGCAAGCCAGACATCGTATCGACGATCGACACACCCAGCCGCCCGCCGCTCGCCGCTTCGATTTCAGCGAGCCGTCTACGGATCGCATCCGCCTTGGCCAGCTCGCGCCCTTGCGCCGCCGTGCCCGTTTTCACCGCCTTGCCAGATGCGTTGCCGAACGCGCCGGCACTGCCAACCGCAACCCCAGCTATCGAAACGCCCAGCATCGCGCCCGCGAACTTCCGTCTTGTGATCATCGCCGCTCCTTTGTGTGAAGCCGCAACTATCGGTTTTCCGCCGGCTGCTGACAAACGATGATAAGTTAGCCAACTCACAAGAAAATCTTATGCCTTCGCCATGAGACCGTACCTTCCGTTAAACGCGCTGCGCGCCTTCGAATCGTCCGCCCGACACCTGAGCTTCACGCGCGCGGCGCTCGAATTGAACGTCACCCAGGCCGCCGTCAGCCAGCAGGTCAGGACCTTGGAGGAGCGGCTGGGCACCGCGCTCTTCAAGCGTCTGCCGCGCGGCCTCGCCATGACCGACGAGGGCCTCGCGTTGCGTCCGGTGCTGACCGACGCATTCGATCGCATCGAAGCCGTGCTCAAGCAATTCGAAGGCGGCCACTTTCACGAGGTGCTGACGGTCGGCGTGGTGGGCACCTTCGCGGTGGGCTGGCTGATGCCTCGCCTCAAATCGTTTCGCGACGCGCATCCGTTCGTCGAACTGCGGCTGCTGACGAACAACAACCTGGTCGATCTCGCCACCGAAGGTCTCGACTTCGCGATCCGTTTCGGCGACGGCACATGGCCCGGTTCGCTCGCGACCCGCCTGCTCGACGCGCCGCTCGCGCTGCTATGCACGCCGGAAATCGCGGCGCGCCTGTCGGAGCCGGAGGATCTCGCCGACGAGACCTTGCTGCGCTCCTATCGCGCCGACGACTGGATGAGCTGGTTCACCGTCGCCGGCATTCCGCCACGGCCAATTCGCGGGCCGGTGTTCGATTCGTCACGGCTGATGGTGGAAGCGGCGATGCAGGGCGCGGGTATCGCGCTCGCGCCCGCGCTGATGTTCGATCACGAGATCAACACGGGCCGGCTGGTGCGCCCGTTCGAAGTGGAGGTTCACGCCGGCAGTTATTGGCTGACATGGTTGAAGGGCAAACCCATGACGCCGGCGATGCTGCTGTTCAATCAGTGGATCATCAAGGAAGCGTCCGCGCAGGCGCGGAACTAGGCAGCTAGCAAAGCGCGGCGATGGCCATTCATTGCGGGCCGCTCCGCTTGCGGCGGAAACACATTCCACGAGCCGTCGTCATGACGGAAGAAGAAGATCGACAGCAGACCGCTCGGCCGCAAGGCTTCCACGCACACATAGCGCTGATGTTGCGACGCACGGTGGCAGAACTGCACGACACGTGCGGGCATCGACGGGGTCGGGGCGAGCCATTTGTCTACGGCCCAATGCAAGGACTTTTCTGCGGCGGCCATGATGTTCTCCTTGAATCCTTGAATGATTGAGTCACTAAAATGAGTCACTGAAATTCGGTGTCGCCGGTTCAGGCCATTTGCGCGGAACCGTGAGCGCCCTTCGCGGTGCTTTCCACAAAAGCCTTCACGAGGCACACCAGCGCATGCATGCCGGTGCGCGGATGGCGCAGGCAGCAATGCACTTGTTCGCTACGGCTTTCGCCGAGCAGGCACCATGCGCAGAAGTGCTCGCAGTTGTTGGTCAGCAGGCGATAATGGTTTTCGCCGAGGCGGGAGCGTGCGCGGCGCACGGCTTCGTCGCCGACGTAGCGGGCGGACGGGGTTGAACGGATCGTCAGCGGATGGCCGGCGGCGAAGCGTTCCAGTTCCACTTCCTCAACCGGGCCGCGATGCGCTGAACTCGCAAAGCCTGAGTAATGAACCACGCGGCCATTGCCCACATAAATGCCGTGGTGTTCGTAACCGGGGCGTTGCGTGACGAGATGCGCGCCGATCGGCAGGTCGATGGTGGACGCGGCGTCGCAGCGGTCTTCGCTGTTTTCGCTGCCGGTTTGGTTCGTGTTCATGGCTGGCCTCGCTTCGATTTCCAACACTGTTGCGAGATCTTTTGCATCATTCGGGCCATGTGCGCGAAAGCCTTTATTTAAAGGGCTTCGCGGGAAAACGAGACGTTCCGGATGCGACGAGTGTACGTTGCGGGCCGACAGAAATTTGGCCGAAGTGTTGGCGAGCGGCGCTCTTTTGCCGCTGCGGTGGAAGGGGATGTGCGCCGATTGAAACGGCGCGGCGAGCACGAGGAATGTGTTGGGTCGCGCACCGTTTCGAGTGCGGGCATGTTGGCTGCCAGCCGACCGATGAATTGATGCGCGCCGAAGCGCTCTATACGCAAGCTCGCGGAATCGCCCGGCAATCAAGGCGTTACGACAAACCGCCTGAATCACTCACGAATTGGCATGGCACTTGCACTATAACGGCCAGATACTTCTTAACCGCGCGTCACCGCGCGCGTTACACACGCGGCCAACCGGAGAAACGACATGGCTTCTATTACAGTAAGCGACCTCTCGCTGAACCTCGCGCTAGACCGTAAAGCGATGGCGGCGATCCGCGGCGGCGGCGGCGCCCCGTGGGTGTACGGCTGGATTCAGCCTTATGTACGCGATACGCCGAGCTTTGGACCCGTCGTGAACCTGTACGATGTGACCAACAACTTCTATGCTAACCAGATGATCAACACGTTCCAGTCGGTCGACGTACGCAACACCGGCGCGAACTCGAACATCAGTGTCTCTCCCGACGCACGCAGCAGAAACGATACGGTGTAAGCGTTGTGACCTGTGCGAGCCAATTTCGCTGGACGTCGTCCGCGCGTTCCGACGCTGGGCGCGTCCGCGAGATCAACGAAGATGCCTGCCTCGACCAGTCCGCACTCGGACGCTGGGCCGTCGCCGACGGCATGGGTGGACACGCGGTCGGCGATCTGGCGAGCCGTCTGGTGATCGATGCGCTTGGCCGGCTCGCGTCACCGGTCAGCATGAAGTCCTTCGTCGCCGACGCGCGCGCGCGCCTGCAAACCGCCAATCGTCAACTGCGGGAAGAAGCCGCGCGCCGTCAGGTGCAGCGTATCGGCAGTACGGTTGTCGTGCTGCTCGCCTGCGATCGTTTCTGCGGCTACATCTGGGCTGGCGACAGCCGCCTGTACCTGCTGCGTGAAGGCAGCCTGCGGCAACTCACGCGCGATCACAGTCAGGTGGAAGCGCTCAAGTCGCTCGGCGTCCTCACCGAAGAAGAGGCGCGCCATCATCCGGCGCAGCATATGATCACGCGCGCCGTTGGCGCCACCGACGTGCTCGAACTCGACGACGATGCCATCGAGGTCGCGGACGGCGACGTCTTCCTTCTCTGCAGCGACGGCCTGAGCAACGAAGTCGGCGAAGAAGACATGCTCGCTGTGCTGAGCAAAACGGCCGGCGCGAACGCGTCTGAAGAACTCGTCGACCTGGCGCTCGCGCGCGGCGGCCGCGACAACATCACCGCCGTGGTCGTGCGCGCCGAAGACCCTAATGCGTCAGACAAAACTCTGCTTAACCCGGCGCCATGAAGCTATTGGCGTGACGCCGCGGTCTCAGGTCTCGTTGTCTTCATCGTCGTGGCCTTCAGCGCCGTTCTTGTTCCCGGCCGGCTGATTGCGGTTGCGGAAATCCTTCGAATGCAGGCCGTGTTTCTTCAGAAGCATCTGCAGATGCGAGCGGTTCATGTCGATACGACGCGCGAGTTCCGCGACCGTGCCGCTCACTTCTCGAAGGCCGCGCTCGAGAAAGGCTTTTTCGGCGTCGTCGCTGGCGGCACGCTTTGCGTCGCTCAGCGACATCAGGTTCGCCACGCTGATCGGCTCCTGCCCCGTCGCGGTCGCAGCGCTGGACGCCATCGCCGAGCCGGGCGCCGCCGGCCGCATGTCCACCGGCAAATGATCGACATCGGCCATATCGCCGGCCAGACACGACACCCGATACATCACGTTGCGCAACTCGCGGATATTGCCCGGATACGCATAGTTCAGCAGAAAGTCCCGCAGACGCGGCGTCATTCGCACGGGCCTGCGCTTTAAGGTGCCGGCGGCTTCATCGCCGAACCACGCGATCAGCAGGGGAATTTCATCGCGACGCTCCCGCAGCGGCGGCAACGTCACATGAATCACGCTGAGCCGGTAGAACAGATCCTCGCGGAACTTGCCCTCTTCGCTGAGCTGCCGCAGATTGCGATTGGTCGCCGCGACGATGCGCGTATCCACCGCAATCGTTTCATCGGATCCGACGCGTTGGATCTCATGCGCTTCCAGCACGCGCAGCAGCTTCACCTGGCCGGCGAGCGGCAACTCGCCGATTTCGTCGAGAAAGATGGTACCTGTATGCGCGCTTTCGAATTTCCCCTTGCGATCGTTCGAAGCGCCCGTGAACGCCCCCTTGCGATGCCCGAACAATTCCGACTCCAGCAGATTGTCGGGAATCGCGCCGCAGTTCACTGAAATGAAGGGTTTGTCGGAACGCGAGCCGTTGGCGTGAATCACCTTCGCCATCAACTCCTTGCCCGTGCCACTTTCGCCGTCGATCAACACGGGTAAATCGGTCGGCGCCGCTTTCTCGGCGATTTCGAGCGATTCGAGCAGGCGTGGATTGTCGCCGAACGTCCCTTCGAAAATGAAACTGCGTTCGAGCAACGCTTTGCGGCGCGCGCCACGCGATAGATCGCCGCGCTCCTGCGGCTCCGCGGCCACCGCCGCTTGCACGAAGCGCTCCTTGTGCGAGAGCTGCATCACCTCGTCGCGCAACGAGGTGGCTTGCCGGAGCAGCTTGTCGATGTCCGCGCGCTCCAGCCGCGACGACCAGCGCAATGTCGAGCGCAAAATCTCGATCCGCTCGATCAGCCCCGCGTACGAAATCGCGGGGCTGGCCTCTTCAACCTGGTCGAGTATCTTCATCATCACGCACTCAACTGTTTCTGGACCAGCTGGTAATACATGCCGCCGCGCTGGATCAGTTCATCGTGACGGCCCTGTTCGACAATCGCCCCTTCGTACAGCACGAGAATCTTGTCCGCACGCATGATCGTGCTGAGCCGGTGCGCGATGATCACCGCCGTGCGGCCCTTCAGAATGTCGTGCATATTGCCGAGGATGTTGCTCTCCGATTGCGAGTCCAGTGCCGAGGTCGCTTCGTCGAATACGAGCAGACGCGGGTCGTGATACAGCGCCCGTGCAATGCACAGCCTTTGGATCTGCCCGCCGGACAACCCAATTCCGCGTTCGCCCACAATCTGCTCATACCCTAGCGGCATCTTGCTGATGAATCCATGCGCGTCGGCCATCTTCGCGACTTCCTCGATGCGGCGCCGGTCGGGCGCGTCGTCGCCGCTCGCGATGTTCTCCGAGATCGTGCCGGAGAACAGCAAATTGCTTTGCATCACATAGCCGATCTGCGCACGGTAATAGGCTTTGTCGACCACGCCGAGATCGTAGCCGTCGATCGTCATCTTGCCTTCGGTCGGCGCGTAGAAGCCGACCAGCAATTTGGCGAGCGTCGTCTTGCCCGACCCGCTGCGCCCGACAATCGCCACCAGTTCGCCGGGTTTGATATCGAAGCTGATGTTTTCGAGCACGTACGCCGAGTCGTTTTCGCCGTAACGGAAATAGACGCCGCTGAGGCTGATTTCGCCTTGCAGTTCGGGCAGCATCACACGTGAAGGCAAATCCTGCGGCTTCTGCTCGGGCTCGATATCGAGCACATCGCCGAGGCGCTCCATCGCCACACCCGCGTCGTTCAACATGCTCCACAAGCCGACCAGGCCCATGAGCGGCCCCAGTACGCTACCCATGAACGCATTGAACGCGATCAACTGACCAATCGTCATTTCACGCGCGAGCACGAGATTCGCACCGACCCAGAGAATCGCAATCGTCGTCGCGGAGTTCAGCAACTGACTGCCGAGTCCTACGAGAATGTTGAACGCGTGCGCGCGATATTGCACTTCGAGCGCCTTCGCGTACTTCTTCTCCCAACGCAGACGCACCGGCCGTTCGATACCCATGCCCTTGATGGTCTCCACACCGGCGAGCGCTTCCATCAGAAATGACTTCGATTCAGTCGACGCGGTGAACACTTCCCGCGCATAGCCTTTGATCTTCGGCGTGGCGATCGCGGTCAGCGCCATGATCGGAATGACGAACGCGATCAGCACCAGCGTCATCTTCACGTTGTAGACGAACATGATCGTGAAGTAGATGAACACCATCAGCAGATTCAGCGCCGTGGTGACGGTGGATTCGGTGAGGAACGCGCGGATCGTCTGGTTCTCCTGGAAGCGCGCGAAAATGTCGCCGGTCTTGCGCTTGGCGAAAAACGAAAACGGCAGCGACATGGTGTGCTTGAAGAACTGCGACATCATCGCGAAGTCCATGTTGCGCACCATGAAATTCGCGAGGTACGCGCGAATCGACGACATCAATTGCGAAAAGACATTGGCGATGATCAAGCCGCCAATCAGCAGATGCAGCAGGCTGACATTCTGATGCACGATCACGCCGTCCAGAATGTTCTGGATAATCAGCGGGGGAATCACGCCCAATACCTGAATCACGAAAGTGGCTAGAAACAGGTGGCCGAGAATCTTCTTGTACGGTTTGAGGTAGCCGACAAAGCGTATCCACGGCGAACGCGCGGCGGACATTTGCAGCAGATGCGGTCCACCTGTAAACAGCAAACAGGTGCCGCTCCAGCCGCGTTCGAAATCCTCCACGGTCATTTTTTTGAAGCCGACCGCGGGGTCCGCCACCCACACGTAATCCTTGGAGAGCCCGTACACCACGACGTAGTGATAGCCCTCCCAGTGCACGATGAATGGCAGATCGAAACCGCGCAACGAATCGAACGTACATTGCACGCCGCGCGCCGTGAAGCCGAGCGATTCACCCGCGCGGGCGAGACTGTCGAGCGTCGCACCCTGGGTCGTAACGTTGGCCAATTCGCGCAATTTGCCGAGCGTCATCGGAATGCTGTAGTGGCGGCATACCATCGCGAGGCACGCTGCACCGCAATCCATTTCTTCGGCCTGTTCGACCAGCGCGAAGCGTTTGATGACTTTCTCGCCGAACTCGGGCTTGCTCTGCAAATCGAGCATCAGCGGCAGCTTGCGCCGCTGTTCGACCCGCTTTTGCCGCTGCAATTCGCGGTCGCCGTAGCGAATCCGCTCGTCGAGCACTTCGCGCAGCTTCGGATTGCGTTCGAGAATGAAATGGACCGTGCGCTCCGGAATGACCAGCAGCCGCGTATCGGTCGTCGCGACCACCGACGCCATCTGCTCCTGGCGCATCAAGCAAGCTTTTTCGCCGAATATTTCGCCTTCTCCGAGCGTGGCGAGCGTGTAGTCGTGCCCCTCCTCGTGCCGCACGATACGCACTGTGCCTTGGCGCACCACGTACAGGCGCCGGTCCTCGCGTCCGTCCTGCTTGAGGATTTCCTTGCCCGCAGCCACCCGTTTCACGCCGACGCTGCGCACATACTCTTCGAGTTCCGCCTTGTTCAGCTTGCCCCGCAGATCGAATAACTGCGCGACGAAACCGCCTGCCGAATTGATCGCCACGTAGCTGGCAACGAAAGCCAACGCAGCCTGATTGCCGGCCATGACCGGTTCGATCGCGGCACGCGGAATGAACAGCAATTCGGTTTTCGCCGATGCCCGCACTGACGCTTCGTGGACATAGGTACGCAACATCGCAATATCGGCGAAGATCTCGCCCGACTTGCGCACCCCCATGCTGGTTTCCTTGCCGTGCTCTTCCGTGAAGATCCGCACGGAACCCGAGCGAATCACGTACAGCCCGTCAGCCGTCTCGCCCGCGGAACAAACCGTTTCGCCGAACGAATAGAAGCGCGCTTGCGCATATTCGGCAAGACGCTCGATCTCATCGCGCGAAAACGGCGAGAGAATTTCCACCGAGGTGAGAAACTCGGCTGCGGAAGGCGCGGTCTGGGGTGCATCCATGTGCTTGCGGACCTCGAATCGGCGTGTCGTTGCGTTGTTTCAATACGGCGTGCTAGCCCCGATCGGGCTAGCGCGCTTCGATCACGTGCTCCTGAGCGCGTGCGATCAGCCAGCCCTCGCGCAGCAGCCGCCGGACTTCGGAGGCCACGTCAGCGTCGAGGGTCGCCGGATATTTGGCCGTCACGGCGAAAATCTCGAAGCACGAGCGATCCGCCGACGGAAACGGACCAAGCAGATCGCCCACCGCCGCGTTGAAAATCTTCGCTTCGATTTCCGGCTTCAACGAGCCGCGCAGCACCTTGCCGATTACGCCGCCCGCTTCGCGCGTATCCGCGATCGAATGCTCGCGCGCCATGTCGGCGAAACTGTCGGGATCGTCGTGCAGGTACGAAATCATTTCCTTCGCCTTGCCCTCGCTGTCGAGCACGATGTGGCTCACTTCGATTGCATCGAACTTCGGCGAA
Organism: Paraburkholderia sp. BL9I2N2; assembly: GCF_004339745.1. GTDB lineage: Bacteria > Pseudomonadota > Gammaproteobacteria > Burkholderiales > Burkholderiaceae > Paraburkholderia. The sequence goes on from NZ_SMGP01000002.1 coordinate 1,698,049, forward strand.
TTCAGCGCGAAGTAATCCTTGATCGCGGCCTCGTTGCCGATCTCGTCGAGCATCTTTTCCTGATACAGGCCGTCGGTAATGAAGGCCTCGAATTCGTCGAGGCTGACATTGAGGGCGTCGAGGTACTGATTCATATCCGTCGCGCGATGCAGGCCGCGCACGCGGCGGAACTGATCGGCGCGTTGCTGGATTTCATCGGCGGTGACAGTCATGCCTTGCTTCTTCGCCGCGTGAACCGTGAGCTTGTCGCGCACGATCTGCTCGATCAGGCTCTCGAACTGGCCGGTCAGTTTCAGAAGACGAATAAATTCGGCCACGTCCACGACTTCGTCATCGATTCGCACTATCGCGGTCATTTCTTCCGCTCCTTTAATTGACGTGTGATCCGCGCGGTCATCCCGCAACCTGCCTGAACGGATCGAGACCCAGATCGATCAGGCGCCGCTCGCGCACCACGATCTCAGCGCTTGCCGTCATGCCGTAACGCAACGGATAGCGCGTGTCGGCAATCTGGTAGTAATTTTTGTCGAGCGTGACGCGGCCTTCGTACACCGGCTGCTTGTCCGTCGCCGACGGCTTGGTGGCCGGCGAAATATAGGCCAGCGTGCCGCTGATCAGCCCATAGCGTTGATACGGAAAGGCGTTGAATTTGAGCTTGACGGGCAGGCCCTCATGCAGAAACGCGCGATCGTGTTCGGCGATTTCGATCTTCAGCACAGGCCGTGCGTCTTTGGGCGCAATACCGCCGAGCGGCGCGTTCGCCTGAATCTTGTCGCCGCGCTGCGTCGACGTCACGTCGGTGATGACGCCCGAGACCGGCGCGAGAATCAGCAGGAAATTGTCTTTGTCGATGTTCTCGAAGCGAATCCGCGCGGCCGCTTCGGACACCAGCCGCGCACTTTGCAGTTGCAGGCGCAACTTGTCTTCCGCGTCGGTAATGTCGCGCACCGCCGAATCGTATTGAAGCTGCAGGTCGGTGGTCTGCTGGCCGCTGGTTTCCAGTTGCGCATTTGCCTGCGTATATTCGTGGCTCAAGCGGAAATCCAGCTCTGCGAGCTTCGATTGCGCGACACGGTACGCGTTATCCGCTTCCATCGCCGCAGTGCGCTTCTGCTCCACCTGCAATTCGGCAATGCCGCCGCCGCCCGGCTGCGCGAAGAGACGCGAGTAGCGGTCCAGTTCCTGACGCGCCGCTTCACGCGTGCGCCGGGCATTGTCGAGGATGCTGCGTGCTTCGTCGAGTTCGGCCTTCTGCCCTTCCGCGAGTTTGGTCGTGCCTTCGGAGACGCGATTTTCGTGCTGGCGCGCTTCCACTTCCATCTGCGTCTTGAGCGCGGCGGCTTTGCGCTCCAACAGCGCCTTCTTCTCGGGGAATTGCTTCCAGTCGCGCTCGGCGTCTTCCAGTTTGAGTTGGGCTTGCAATGCGTTGCTGGCGGCCTCGATCGCGCCGCGCGCATTCAGGCGCGCGAGCACGTCGCCTTTCGACACCGGTTGCCCCTCGGCGATATACAGATCGGCGAGTTCGCCGTCGATCGGCGCATAGATCCGGCGCACCTCCGATTCCGGCGACAAAGTGCCTTGCGCGCTGACGATCACGTCCGCACGTCCCACGAACGACCACAACAGCCCGACCACGACCAGCGCGACCATCGCCCAGATCAGCGCGCGCGCGAGACGCACTGGCTCCGCCATCAGAATCGCGATGCCCTCGACGCTGTGATCCTCCAGCGCCTCCGACAACGGCCTAGGGTGATTGTCGCGTTTCACTCTGCTCGCCCCCGATTAATGCCAGCTTCGCTTTCAGAAGTCCCGGATCCAGCACCATGCGCAACTCCGTCAGCGAGCGGCGCTGCAAATTGGTTTCGGCCTCGATATCCGCAAGCAGCCGGTCGAAGTCGGCGGGATGATCGGCCTTCAGTTGCGTGTAGATGCGCATGCCCTGTTGCGCCGATGTTTGCGCATCGGAAAGCAGACGCGCCTCGCTGCGAAATCCCGGCGAAATACCGGCTTCGAGACGCTGCGTACCGCCGATCGAGCCACCCGCGCGATACTGTTTCCACAAACTCTGGGCACGCAACATCAAGTCTTGCGCACGCGCCAGCGCTTTGTCGTGCAAGGCGGCGACGTCTTTCTGGATCGACTGCAGGAACCACACGTCCGTTGCCGGGTCGAGGCTCGCGTAGAACGACAGAAGGCGCTGGTCGTAATCCTTGTCGCCGTGCGTCTTCTGCAATTGCGCGTACTGATCGAGCAGTGCCTTCTTGTGCGCCAGTTCCGCCGCGAGCACGTCGGACCAGGGCCCTGCGGGCATGGCCTGCAAACCGGCCAGCGCCTGTTGCGCGTCGCCACGCCGCCATGCCGCTGTCACCGCGTCATGGCGCGCAATCACGTCTGACGAAGGCAAACGGCTGGCCGCCAGCTGCTGAAATTGAGCCTGAAAAGGCGGCGTGCTGAAGCGCGCCGATTTCAACATGGCGAGCAACGGCACCAGTTGCCGGCTCAACGCGGCGTTCAACAAATCCGTGTATTGGCGCAAATCCTGACGCACCCGATCAATGCCGGCGAGACGCGGATAGCGCTGTGCATAATCGTCGAGCACGGGAGGCAGCGCGTCGGGTTTGTCGCGCGCCAGTTCGGTGCGGATCGTCCCATTCAGACGGTCGATGGCGGCGAGGTACACCGAATCATCGCTTTCGAGTTTACGCAGATGGCTCAGCGCCTGCGCATAGGGATCGGCGAACACGGGCACGTAGGAAGCGATGCGGTCGAGCGCGCGCTGATGGCTCTTCGCGTCGTCTTCCCAGCGTTGCAGCAGGTTGTCGATCGTGCCCTCGTCCACGTACATGCGAATCGGCGCGTCCATGCCGCCGCGCGCCGCGACGAAACGCTCCAGATCGCCCACCCATTGCAACTCGCCGATCAGCGACGCGGCGTCCGCATTGTTCGCGCTCAGCGAGCGCATCTCCTTGAGCAACGCGTCGGCTTGATCGAACTGAGCCTTTTGTAACGCGTTCAGCCAGCTGGGGAGCTTCGCCTTCAACAACGCTTCGCTCGCTAGCGCGCTGACTTTGGTGTCCGTGGGATGGTTCGCCAGATAGCCCGATGCCGCGGTGACCGCGCTCGTGTAATCGCCGTTCGCCAGCAGGTTCTTCAACTCGCGCTCCGACGAACCGCGCATGTAAAGCGCCGACGCAATCGCCACTATCACCACGACGCCCACGCCGCCCCATGTCGCCATGCGCCGCACGCTCGCGCGATCGTCGATTGCAAACGCCTTGCCGAGTTCGCCCGCGAGCAAGCGCCAACGGCGCGGCCGGCCCTTCGCGGCGGCCGTGCTGGCAGCGCCATTCGCACCGTTGGTTCCGTTCGTGCCAGTCGCCCCTCTTGCCGTGCCGGTCGGCGCGTCGCGCTTCGCATGCGCGGACGCGGCCTGTGCCGCCTCGTTGACTTCGTCTTCGCGTTGGAGGCCGGGGTCGACGCAAAAGATATCGAGGAATGAATGCGCGGCGCCGACGAAGGTGGTCTTGTCGGGATCGGCTGCTTCGTCGGCGGCCGGATTGAGGAATAGTTGTGTCACGGTGGGCTCGACTTCAGGGGGTTTCTGCAGCGTCACCCTGTAGACGAAGTGGTCTCCGCCAAATGCAACGAGGTCGCCCTCTACAAGTGGCAGCGCGGACTCGTCCAGCCGCTTTCCGCCGACGAATGTGCCGTTGGTGCTGCCGAGATCTTCGACATAGAGCTCGCCACCCTTCAGAAAGATATGCGCGTGACGGCGCGAGATGTAATTGACCTGATGCGGATAGCGGTCCTTGTAGCGCGAGAAGACTTCGTCCGCTTTGCTGACCAGAAACGGAAATGCCTGCACCTCGATGGGTTGCAGGCCGAGATCGTCGCGCTGCGGCACGAGCAGCAATCCCGGTGCGGTGGGCGAACTCGCGGCCGCCACGATACGCGCGCGCGGCTCGATGCTCACCCGGTAGCAGAGCTCGCCGCCGAAGCACAGTTCGTCGCCGGCGCGCACGCGGGCCGGTGTTTGCCGCACCGCCACGCCGTTGACCGTCGTGCCGTTCTTGCTGCCGAGGTCGGCGACGTAGACCGCGCCGTGTTCCGTGAAAACCCGCGCATGACGGCGCGACAGGCGCGCAATCCGCTCGGCGGGATAGTCGGTAAAAGGTGCCTCGCTGCGCCCGATTGCAAACAGGTTGTCGACGATCCGGATCGCGTCGAGCGCGGGACGTTGCGCGGACGCAGCCGGCGACAACACCACGTCGAACGCGGCGTCTTCTGTCGCGCGCATCTCAGCAATCGGAGCTTCGCCGGCGGCCATTTTATCTGGATCACTAAGCGTTTACCCGTTGCGGCGAGAGCGCAACGGAAACGGGACGAAGGACTACGGCGGAAAGATATTGTTCGAGTGAGCCGTGCAAAAACCGGCCCCTTAAAGATTGTAAGTCACACATGGCGAGTGTCAATTTTCCGATCGTCGAATTATGAAGGCAACGAGTGCGTCAGATACAGCCGAAATACCCACGCTGCGCGCCACATTGCGGATTAGCTCAGTGTTCCTTTACTTCAGCCTGCACGTCGACGCTCGGCCAGCCGCCGCCCAGCGCTTTATAAAGCAGCACCGTGTCGGACAGAATCTGTTGATGGTTGGCGAGCAATTCCTGCTGCGCCTCCAGCAAGGTCCGTTCGGTTTCGAAAACCTCCAGTTGCGACACCACGCCGAGGCGCAATTGCGACTGGATCTGGTCCGCGACGATTTGCAGCCGCGACACCTCCTGCTGCAACTCCACCCGCTGTTCCTTGTGCGAATTCACATTGACGAGCGAGTTTTCCACTTCCTCGAACGCGGTCATCACCGCCGCGCGATACTGCTGTTCGGCCACCGTCGATTGCGCTTGTGTGACTTTCACATGCGCCCGCACGCCGGGATCGAGCAGCGGAATGTTGATGCTGGGCATGAAGCCGTACGTGAACGATTTCAGCAGATCGGTCAGCGCAAAGCTCGCGGTGCCGGCGTGTCCGGTCAGGCTGATGGTCGGCAGCTGCGCGAGCTTGGCCTGTCCGACGAGGTCGTACGCTTCCAGCACTCTGAACTCGGCGGCCACCACGTCGGGACGGCGCGCCAGCAGTTGGGCGGGCAAGCCGTCCGGCACGGGCGGCAATTGCACGCGCTGCTGCAAATGCCCCTTGGGCATCCGGAACTCGCCCGCCGGCACGCCGATCAGCGTGCAAAGCGCGTTATTGGCCAGCGCGCGTGAACGGCGCAGGTCGAGCAGCTGATTGGTCAGGCGGTTGATCTCCGCTTGCTGGCGCAACACGTGGGTTTGCGGTATGAGGCCGTTGCGGCGCTGGCCGTCGTAAATCGCGAGAATCTGCCGGTTTGTTTCGAGCGTTTTCTGTTGCTGCTCGATCTGGTCGTCGAATTGCAGAATCTGGAAGTACGTGCTGGCCACGTTCGACACCAGTTCCAGATAGCCGGCGCGCCAGTCCGCCTCGCTGGCATGGAATTCGGCCTTTTGCGCCTGCACGCCCTTTTCGACTTTGCCCCAGATATCAATGTCCCAGTTCACCTGCGTCGCGAGGTTGTACTGCTTGGAGAAGGTCTGGTGCGTGGTCTTTTCGAAATCGGCGCCGAAGCCGAGATCCATGGTCGGCAAGGCGCCCGCTTTGGCTTCGCCGATCTGCGTGCCGGCCACGTCGATACGCGCGGCCAGTACCTTGATATCGAAGTTGCCGGCAATCGCTTTCGCGATCAGCGTGTCGAGATAGGGATCGTGGAAGCCTTTCCACCAGTCCGGTTCGATCGTCGCGGCGGCCGATACGGGCGCGCCTTTCTGATCCGACCACGAGGCTTTGGCGGGCGTGTCCGGACGCTTGTAGTCGGGCATGCTGACATCGACACAGGCCGACAGCGAAAGCACGCATATCGTCGCCGCGCAAACGCAGCGCAGCGCAGATGTCCTGCGGAAGAAGCGCTGACGAGCTGATGAAAGCAACGCTGACACGATGGTCTCCGATGGCGCCCAATTCGTTGCACGAGTGGAGCGCGCCCTTTAAGTAAAGCATCTCCTGCGCGGCTTCACCATCGAAGCGATGCAAGAAGATCGGCGCGGGAATCGGGCGGTGAAACGGGGGGTCGCGTGAAAAGAACGATTGGCTGCGAAATCTTTTTGAGGAGCGGCCGGTAAGAGTCCGCGGAGGCTGTCGTGCCTCCGCGGCGGCCTGCGCCGTTTAGTGCACGTTGATGTTGTTGCTGGCGTACACGTGCGGATTGATCGTGGACGAGATGCCCGAGACGAACGCTGCGTTGTTGCCGTTGGCGTTCTGGATGTTCATCGTCGTGTTGATCAGCTGGGTGGCGTCGACGGTCTTGCTGTTGTTCGGCGCATACACGGGCATGAAGTTGAAGTACGACGAGGACGGATAGTAGCCGGTGCCGCCGCGCACGGCGCTCATGGCCTTGCTGTCGAGTTGTTCGGTGATGGACAGGTCTTTGATCATCAGCGTGTTCATGGTAAATCTCCTGGGAAGGGAATACAGCACAGTTTGCGGTTGGGTTCGAGCAACTTGTCTGCTCGAGTGTCACTAACGCATGGGCTGTGCCAGGATTGCTTTCCTATCCTAAGAAATGTGCCGGAATGCTGTAGATAAAGGGTTGCGGGGCTGGCAGTGAGGCGAACGTGAGACAAAGCGGTGAAGCGGCGTCCGGAGGATGGTGGATTGCGGCCAACAACCCGTGAGAAATTGTTGGCTGCGGCGTGACACTGAGGCGCTGACCGATGCGCCGCGTCACGCCGCGCAATACGCAACCGCGCGTCACCGCGCAATGACGGTGATCTTCTTCGAATACACCGGTGGATTGTGCGGCACGTGCATGTCGTCGCCCATCAGCAGCTGCAACGTGTGCTTACCCGGCGGGAGTTGAATCATGGTCTCCGTTTCGCCCGCGCCGAAGTGCAGGTGATTGCGATCCGATGGAATCTCCTGATCCATCGGCGGCAAGTCAGTGTCGATCAGCAGATGATGGTGGCCGGTATTCGGATACTTGACGCCTTTGGGCGCCACGCCCATGTAGCGCAGGCCGAACCACACCTTGAACGGCTTGTTGGCAGGGACGACCTGGCCATCGTTGGGATAGCCGATATACGCATAGGCGCCGGCCGGCGCCGGCGTGCTGCCTGCAAGGGCGACATTCGGCGAAGCCAATGCCGCCGACATGACGAGCGCCGCGACCGCGATGATCTTGTACATGAAGGTCTCTCCGTCCTGACGGACCCGCTTTGAACGAACGGATCGCGCTAGTCTTTTAGCACGGTGATGGTGATCTTTTTCGAATACACAGGCGGCACATGCGGCACGTGGTTGTGGTCGCCGAGTATGAGTTGCAACGTGTGCTTGCCCGGCGGCAACTCAATTCGCGCGTCCGTCTCACCCGCACCGAAGTGCAGGTGATTGCGATCCGATGGGATTTCCTGATCGAGCGGCGGCAGATCGGTGTCGATCAGCAAATGGTGATGGCCGGTGTTGGGGAATACGACGCCCTTCGGGCACACGCCCATGTTCCGCAGTCCCATACGCACCCACAACTTGCCGCCGTGAATCACCGTGCCGTCCGATGGCCAGATGATGTATTCCTCGGCGCCCGGCGGCGACGCCGTTTGCTCGGCTGCCGCAAAGACGCTCGGCACCATGTTGCCGAACATGAGGACGAGCGTCGCGCGCAAAGCCCGGCGCAGCGCCTCGCGACGCGCATTCGATCCATGACGCACGTCGAGAACAACGGGGGTAACGGTTCTTCGCATAGCGCACTCTCCCGAAGAGTGGTCATGGCCAGGTCGGCTGCACAAGGCAGGCCGGGCGTTCCGGCTGGATGTCGCGGGCGCACGCGCGATTGGACGGCCACTTGGTTAAAACGAGCTTGCCGCCCTACTTTGTGAATTAGCTTAGGTCGTAACTTGCCAAAAAGATACGCCACACTCGTTAACCGTATAACGCATTCGGGGCACGCGGACAGTTGTGGCGCGCAAAGCGCGTGCTATCGTTATTAAGAGGTTGCAGATGGATGGTCGATAGCGGCGTCGATGTTTCTCGCAATTCACTCCAGCAGTTGATGCGAGTAGCGTGGTCCTCGATTGCCTATGTTCTGTCCGGAACAAACAGGATGTAAAGATGTGGCGAATATTCATGCTGGTATGCGTGGCCGGGGCGATGCAGGCGCATTGGGGCGACGCTTTTGCGGCGCCGCAACGTGACGGCGCCGAGCGGGATACGAGTGCGGCGAGTTTGCCGCTCACGCTGGTCACTCCGTTCGCGCCGCCACAGGGCAATCTGCTTTCTCCACGTATCGCGCTTGTGATTGGTAACGGCGCGTACGGTGCGGACGGTGTGGATCGTACGGATCGCACTGACACGCAAGTGGACGCGCTGCGAGAGAACGCGCCGCGCGACGCCGAAGCCATGCGCGACAGGCTCCAGACGCTCGGCTTCGACGTCATCATGCGCATGAATGCGACGCCCGCAGCAAATGCGCGAGGCCATTGGCGAATTCCATCAACGCTTGCGGGCAGGCGGTGTTGGCCTCTTTTATTTCGCGGGACACGGCATGCGAATCGGCCCGCAAACACTGCTCATCCCAGCGGGAGTGGATGCCCGCTCGCCGGCTGAGGTCGTGAGCAACGGTGTCGATTTGCACGCCGTATTGCAGGCCATGCGCGGAGCGCGTGACGGCCGGCTCAATCTGGTGATCCTCGACACGTGCCTGAATAATCCGTTCTCAGCGGACGTGACGGACGATACGGCCGCGCTTCCCGGCAATACCGTGGTTGCCTACGCCACCGCGCCCGGCGGATTCGCGGCTGACGGCACACGCCACGGTGTCTATACGAATGCATGGCTTCACGCGCTCGACAGCGCTCCGTCGCTGGCGCTGCCAGATCTGTTGCAACGCGTCGCAGCGCAGGTTCGCGACGCGACCGGCGGCGAGCAATCGCCGTGGCTTGCCTCGTCGCTTCCTCAACCCTTACTGATGGCCGATGCTGCGTCCACCGCTCGGGATAATCCCTTGGTCGCGCTGCATAGCAGAGGCATCCTGCCGAAAGACAGCAGCGAACAATACGAAATCACGTTCTGGAATTCGATCAAGGACAGCAACTACCCGGGCGACTACGAGGCGTATTTGAAGGCTTATCCGAACGGCCGCTTCGCCACGCTCGCTCATGCGCGCATCGACCGCTTGCGTGCCGCGGCGACGTCGAACACGCCGTCCACCGCCACGCCTGCTGCGCCTTCAGTTGCACCCGCGCCGCAAGCCGCGCGGCCAACGCCGCCGGCTAGCACCCCGGCACCCAAGCCCACTGCAAGCGCTGCTCCGCCGGCCGCACCACCTGCAGCAGCGGTCGCGCAAAAGCCCGTCACGCATGCGCCGGTTGCCGGCGAAAGCCGCGATTGCGCCACCTGTCCGATCATGATCACCGTGCCCGCGGGTTCGTTCTCGATGGGCAGCAGTACCGACGACCCGTCCGAAAAGCCCGTTCATCACGTGACCATTGGCGCGCCGTTCGCGATCGGCAAGTACGAGGTGACGGTCGACCAGTGGAACGCGTGCGTCGCCGCCAATGGCTGCCAGAAGCTCACGCCGGAAAGCAACACCAACAAGGCCGCACCGGCGCGCGACCTCAGTTGGGACGACGCGCAGCAATACGTGAAATGGTTGAGCAAGACCACCGGCAAACCGTACCGCCTGCCCACCGAAGCGGAATGGGAATACGCGGATCGCGGCGGCACCACGACCGCCTACTGGTGGGGCGATCAGATGCGCAAGGGCAACGCCAATTGCAAGGACTGCGGCGAACCGTGGCACAAGGAAGGACCCGAGGCCGCCGGCTCGTTCGCGCCGAATCCGCTCGGCCTGTACGACATGAACGGCAGCGTCTGGGAATGGACCGCCGACTGCTGGCACAACTCCTACCAGGGCGCACCCGCCGATGGCCACGCATGGGACAGCCCCGGCTGCGACATGCGCGTGATTCGCGGCGGTTCGTGGCGCGAAGGCGGCAGCTACATGCTCAGCGCGACACGCTTCAAGTACAGCTCGGGCGTGCGTCAATCGCAGGATGGCTTCCGGGTCGTCAAAGATCTCAAGTGACTTGTCGGCTTCGCGGGCGGTTCATAACCGGCTCGCGAGCCGCGCTCGCGCCGCTCAGGGCGAGCGTGGTTTCGTCGTGATCGGCGCGAAATCGGCGACGATGTGATCGTGGCCGTATTTGCCGCCGATCTGCGCAAGCCGCGTGTCGAGTGCGCGCAGATAGTCGGCGCGCGATTCGCTCTCCGGGCGCGGCTTATCGAAGAGCGGCGCCGGCGTGATCAGCAGCACGACCATCTCCGATCCGAACGGCTTTGAAATGATCCAGTCACCCGCGCTGCCGATCGTGGCGGCGTAATGCGGCGGCGCCTGATTGTCCTTCGCGCGCGGGCTCGGCACCATGTGCACGACGCTGCCGTCGAGCTGGTAGTAGTCGAGGTTCACATACGAGTCGTAACCCGGCGTGGTGACGTCGACGACCAGCGGGTTGCCTTCGCTCAACTGGCCACCTGGCGGCCGCACATGCAGGGCCGCGACGTGACCGGCCTGCATGTTGTGAATCCAGTAGGGCGCGAATGCTTTGATGGTGTCGCATTTGTCGTCGGCGAGCGGCTCGACCTGGAGCGTCAGCGTATCGACGCCCGGCAACGCCGCCAGCGTGTCCTTCAGATGCGCCGCGCCATAGCGTTGCGAGACGTAGCCACGCACCGTCAGCGAGTGGTCCTGGACTGACGCGGACAGCGCCGAACAGGGCACTTGCGCCAGCGCCGGCGTGATGGCGGCGAGGGTCAGCGCCGGCTTCGGCGCGGGCGCCGCCGGTCGCGTGGCGGGCGCGGCCGCAACCGGACTTGCCGGGGGGGCCGCAGGCGGCGCGCTCACCGGCCCCGACACCGTTCCTTCCGAAGACGACGAACCCGTCTGCTCCGCCAAAGCCTGCGAAGCGCCCGCCTGCGTCTGTGATCCGCTGTGCCGGTTCGGCGCCGAGCGGAACGCGAACACGCCGACCGCCGCCGCGCACACTACCGCGAAACTCGCGAGCCCCACCTTCGCCAGCGTGCCTGACTTTTCCGCACGCGCTTCGTTATCGAACTCCGCGATGAAGCGCACCACGCTCGGCATGCGCGAATTGCGGTCGAACGACAGCGCGGCACGCAGCGCGCGCCATTGCCTGGAATCGAGATTGGCCGGCCGCTGCGGCTTGAAATCGGCATTGCGGGCTTGCGTCGCCGACAAGCGGTCGAACGGATGGTGACCGGTCAGCAGCTCGTACGTGATGCAGCCGAGCGCGTAGATGTCGTCGCGCGGATCGGGCTCGCGGTGCTCGATCATTTCTGGGCTGGCATACGCGGGCGTCAATGCGCCGAGGCTGCCCGGATCGAACACGGTTGCATCGCTCTCCTCTTCCGGACGCTGGAACACGCGGGCAATGCCGAAGTCGATCACCTTGACTTCGGCATTCGTCGTGAGAAACACGTTGGCGGGCTTGAAGTCGCAATGCACGAAGCCGCGTTCGTGCGCATAGGCGAGCGCGCTGCACATGCCGCGCACGATCGGCAGCGCCGCGCGCACCGGCATGCCCTGGTAGCCCGGCGTGCGCAGCAACTGGCTGAGCGGCTTGCCGGACAGGTACTCCATTGTCAGATAGACGATCGGCCCGTCGCGGTCGAAGTCGTACACCGTAATGATGTTGCGATGCGCGAGCACTTGCGCCTTGCGCGCCTCGCGCTGCAACGCCACCAGCGAATTCGGGTTGCCGCGGAACTGAACGTTGAGCACTTTGATCGCGAGATACGGCTTGCGATCCGAGGCCTCGAGCTTGCGCAGATCGAGTGCCTTGTACACCGTGCCCATGCCGCCGACCCCGAGGCATTCTTCGAGCACGAAGCGGTTGTTGAGCGTGTCGCCGGTGCCTTTGATCTGGTCGTGTCCCGCCGCACTGCCGGTGCCCGCTGCATTGGCCGAGCTTCCCGCGCTGCCCGCGCTGGCTGACCGTACCGACGGAATCTCGACAGTGGTCTGGATGCCGGTTTCGTCGCCGCCCGCCGCTACGTTCGACACGCGCAACTGCTCGATGCGTCGCCGCACTTCCACGTAGAGATCGTCGGGGAGCGGCGCCTTGCGATGTGCCGCGCCGAGCATGTCCAGCAGCTGCGTGGGGCCGAGTCCTTCGGTCGTCAACGTGCTGTCGAGTTGAGCCACGAACTCGTCACGGGACAGCTCGCCGTTCTGAAAGTCGTGAATCACACGCGCAAGGCTAGCCATTTGTGCGAAGCGCCGCCGCTGCCGTTGGGCCGGATCGCGCGCGATCCAAACCTCTCGGGCTGATAGAGAACCTTTCGTAACCAGTTACATGTGCCGCTTCGATACTAGCTCCCGCTCCGTGCTTTCGCAAACCAGGATTGGCCCGCTGCCTGCGCGGCGAGCCCGAGTCGTGCGACATCCAACAGCATGCGGCGGTCTGTCGGGCATATGCCGTCAGTCGTTTGATCGCTTTCACGCGGCTGTTCGCTACCGTGAACCCGGCACTGCAACGCGAAACCCTTGTGCAGCAGGCCTCCACCAACTTTCTTAGGAACCTTGAATATAACTGGCACAGCCCGTGCATTAGTGATACCCGAGCAGACAAGTTGCTCGCACCCAACCGCAAGACCCTGACCTTTACCTTCTGGAGACTCACCATGAACACGCTGATGATCAAAGACCTGTCCATCACCGAACAACTCGACAGCAAGGCCATGAGCGCCGTGCGCGGCGGCACCGGCTACTATCCGCCCTCGTCGTACTTCAACTTCAGCCCCGTCTTTGCTCCGAACAACAGCAAGAAGGTCGACGCCACCCAGCTGATCAACACCGAACTGAACCTGCAGAACGCCAACGGCAACAACGTCGCGTTCGCCACCGGCATCAGCTCGACGGTCAACCCGTACATCTCCACGAGCAACAACATCCACGTGTAACACGCGGCCTGGCGAGGCGACCGGTTCGCCGGTCCGCTTCGCCTGCCCACGATTACCCCCGTCTTCCGCGCACCTTTGGAGAAGCACCATGTCATCCCTCATGATTCGCGATCTGTCCGGCACCCGCGAGCTCGACCGCCGCGCCATGTCGGCGGTGGCCGGCGGCACCGGCAGCAGCGTGCCCGGCCTGCCCTCGGTCGCCGGCCTTGGCGGCATTGCCAACGTCAACGTCTCGATCAACCAGAACCTCAACCAGCTGCAGTACGTCAACGTCGCCGCACTCAACAACGTCGGCGTGATCGGCGCGGGCTTCGTGCCGCTGCACCTGAACGTCAGCCCGTCGCTGTGGGGCGCCAACTACGCCAACGTGTGACGGCTTGCCGTCGCGAGGGCCGGGGGGCCTCATTACTGTCGGCAGATCATCGCCGGCCAGCGAGCGGCAGACAGATTTCCTATACTGATAGTGCGAGGAGACCTCAGCACATTTCACGACACACCCGAGCGGCGGCCGGCGCATTGCACCGGCGCGCCGCTCGATTTCTTTCCTGGAGCCACCATGACCAAGCTGATCATCAGGGACCTCACCGATAGCGTCGAACTCGATCGTCAGGCGATGGCGGCCATCGTCGGCGGCGCGCCTATCGGCGCGCGGCTGAACGCGGCCGTGCCACTGGTGCCCGCTTCGGCACGCGTGGTCGAATATCCGCCGGGATTCCCCGCAGCGCATCAGACCATTGCCCGGGCCGCCGTGCAGCGCAAACCGTAGCGCGCCTCGCCCAAGCGTCGCACAGTCACAGCAACGGCACGCGTCACCCACGCGTGCCGTTTGCTTTTGTTGCCGGCGGAGCGGCGTGAGCCGACATTCCACACGCGATTGGTCGGGCCTCGACGAACAGTCCCCTCGATTCTTGCGCTCACGGAACGTCATGCTCGGCGAACGCATGACGTCTATCGCTTGCTGGCCTTGTGTGGCCGCCTCGCATTCGGTTTCCTCGCTCATCGCGCACAAATTGGCATAACCCTTGCAGAACGAAGGCTGAGCACCGCATCGTGCTCGCCTATCCACCTTCAGGAGTAACGCCATGAAATCCACGCTCATCATCAAAGACCTACCGCGCTCCGCGGATCAAGTACACGACGAAATGACGCTCACCGCCGAGCAGATGAAGGCGCTGCGCGGCGGCCGTTCCGTCGTCGTCACAGTCGACCGTGGCCCGCTCGGTCACGTCGACGATTTTGAAATCAACACCGCCATTTTCGAAGGACGCATTGGCGGAACCTACTTATAGGACGCGCGAGATGTCCGCAATTAGAAACAGGCCTCCTTCACGTCTTCGCCGTTGGAGGGGGCCTGTTCATTGACGTGTTGAATGTCCCACGTCTCGTTTTCTTATCGATGCATGCCTCCTGCCAGGCAACCCGTTTCAAGCGGCGTCGGCTTGACGCTCACACTTCGACGCCACCACGTTGAACGACACCTCTTCGGCCACTGCTTCGTCCAGGCCAACCAATCGATCGAATTCCTCGCACGAAGTCATCGAGTCTGCACCGGCATCGGGCGACCGTTGAAGCGATCCGCGTCTACGACGGCATAACAACCGACCGCGCGGTGCCGCGAATCTCACGCGCGTTCTTCGATTCCAGATCGACACCTTCCGCATCCTCTCGAAGTCTGAACGCCACCGGTCAGGGCGGGTCCGTTCGCCACTGCCCATGTCGTGCGACATCCAACAGCATGCAGTGGTCTGTCGGGCATATGCCGTCAGTCGTTCATCGCTTCCACGCGGCTGTTCGCTACCGTGAACCCGGCACTGCAACGCGAAACCCTTGTGCAGCAGGCCTCCACCAACTTTCTTAGGAACCTTGAATATAACTGGCACAGCCCGTGCATTAGTGATAACCGAGCAGACAAGTTGCTCGCACCCAACCGCAAGACCCTGACCTTTACCTTCTGGAGACTCACCATGAACACGCTGATGATCAAAGACCTGTCCATCACCGAACAACTCGACAGCAAGGCCATGAGCGCCGTGCGCGGCGGCACCGGCTACTATCCGTCCTCGTCGTACTTCAACTTCAGCCCCGTCTTTGCTCCGAACAACAGCAAGAAGGTCGATGCCACCCAGCTGATCAACACCGAACTGAACCTGCAGAACGCCAACGGCAACAACGTCGCGTTCGCCACCGGCATCAGCTCGACGGTCAACCCGTACGTCTCCACGAGCAACAACATCCACGTGTAACACGCGGCCTGGCGAGGCGACCGGTTCGCCGGTCCGCTTCGCCTGCCCACGATTACCCCCGTCTTCCGCGCACCTTTGGAGAAGCACCATGTCATCCCTCATGATTCGCGATCTGTCCGGCACCCGCGAGCTCGACCGCCGCGCCATGTCGGCGGTGGCCGGCGGCACCGGCAGCAGCGTGCCCGGCCTGCCCTCGGTCGCCGGCCTTGGCGGCATTGCCAACGTCAACGTCTCGATCAACCAGAACCTCAACCAGCTGCAGTACGTCAACGTCGCCGCACTCAACAACGTCGGCGTGATCGGCGCGGGCTTCGTGCCGCTGCACCTGAACGTCAGCCCGTCGCTGTGGGGCGCCAACTACGCCAACGTGTGACGGCTTGCCGTCGCGAGGGCCGGGGGGCCTCATTACTGTCGGCAGATCATCGCCGGCCAGCGAGCGGCAGACAGATTTCCTATACTGATAGTGCGAGGAGACCTCAGCACATTTCACGACACACCCGAGCGGCGGCCGGCGCATTGCACCGGCGCGCCGCTCGATTTCTTTCCTGGAGCCACCATGACCAAGCTGATCATCAGGGACCTCACCGACAGCGTCGAACTCGATCGACAGGCGATGGCGGCCATCGTCGGCGGCGCACGTATTGGCGCGCGGCTGAACGCGGCCGTGCCACTGGTGCCGGCTTCGGCACGCGTGGTCGAATATCCGCCGGGGTTCCCCGCAGCGCATCAGACCATTGCCCGGGCCGCCGTGCAGCGCAAACCGTAGCGCGCCTCGCCCAAGCGTCGCACAGTCACAGCAACGGCACGCGTCACCCACGCGTGCCGTTTGCTTTTGTTGCCGGCGCCCCGCAATAGTTAACGTGAACAACCCACGAGATATTCCCAGCTGGCAACAGCCCTCTTCGCTTTTTCGCCACGAAAGAGCGCTTGTTCAATTAGCCTGGTGAATGTCCGCACGCGGCGACGCCGGCCGCCCTACGCTCACCTATGATGCTTAGGACGCCACGTGGTTTTCTGATCGCTGTCCGCCAATAGCACGCACTATTCGGACAGCTAGCGGGCGCAGAGTGAACACGGCGCACCGCAACCGCGACGCGCCGTACCCATAAGCGACGATGGCAGCGCGCCACGAGCCGGCATCGCCAATTCGGATTGGAGACGCGCAATGAAATTTATCGTCCTTTGGAATGGTCTGCCGACCGCCGAGAGTTCCGTCATCGAACGTTTTATGAAGACCGGCGGCCGGGTGCCGGAGGGAGTCAAATTGCTGGGACGCTGGCACGCTATCGGCGGCTTGCATGGCGTTGCGATCGTCGAGTCTGACGACACGGGCGCGATGGCGGCGCTGGCGCTCGAATGGGGCGACCTGCTCACGATGAACATCTCCCCAGCCTTGACCGACGAAGAACTGGGCGGCGCCCTCGGCAAATATGCCGCAGCGGGTAACAAGTAAGCACGCCATGAGCGCCGGGCTCGCCGCGCCGCTTCCGAGCGGGCAACTGCTGCCGTTTCGCGAATCGCTGCTTGCGATGCTCGGCATCGCCTTCGTCGCGATGCTGGTGGCGCTGGATCAAACCATCGTCGGTACGGCGCTGCCGCGTATCGTCGCCGAACTGAAGGGCTTCGACCTGTACGCATGGGTCGCGACGTCGTACATGCTGGCCTCGGTCATCACGATTCCCATCTTCGGGCGGCTGGGCGATCTATTCGGCCGCAAGCGGTTTCTGATCGCCGCGATCCTCTTGTTCACCGGCGCCTCGGTATTGTGCGGGCTCGCCAACAGCATGTTGTTGTTGGTGATTTCGCGCGGCCTGCAAGGGATCGGTGGCGGCATTCTGATCGGCACGGTGTTCGCCACCGTCGCTGATCTGTTTCCCAATCCGAAACTGCGGCTGCGCTGGCTGGTGTTCGTCACCTCCGCCTTCGGCGTGTCGAACATGATCGGACCGACCCTCGGCGGAATGCTGACGCAGTACGGCGGCTGGCGGCTGGTGTTTTTCGTCAACGTGCCGGTCGGGATCTTATCGCTGCTGTTCGTTCAACGCTTTCTGCCGCCGCTGCTTCACCTGCGGCACAAGGGGCCCGTGCGGCTCGACTGGCTTGGCGCGTTCGTGCTCGCAGTCACGTTCGGCTCATTGCAAGTGCTGATCGAACTGTTTCCGAGGCGCGGTTTCGACACCACGACAGTCGTGCTGACCATCGTAGCTGCGACTTGCGGGCTGATTCTCTGGCTATGGGAGCGGCGCATCGGCTATCCGATCGTGCCCGTTGACATGCTCATGGACCGCAAGCTCTCCGCGCTCTTCGCGATGTCGGTGCTCGGCGGCTTCGCGCTCTTTTCGCTGGTGTTCTACGTACCGCTGCTGTTTCAGGGCGGCTACGCGATGTCCGCGCATGACTCCGGCATGCTGATCACGCCGCTGCTGCTCGGCACGACCGTAGGCAGCGTGCTCAACAATCGTATCGTCACACGGATCCGCCGCGCGAACGGCATCATGTATGCCGGTTTTGCGCTGTCCGCGCTCGCCTGTCTCAGCGTAGTCGTACTGCGAGGCACGGAACCGCATCTGGTGTGGGCGTCGTGCATGGGGATCAGCGGGCTCGGCCTCGGTCTGGTGGCAACCAGCCTGACAGTCTGTTCGCAGCAGATCGTCGCGCGAGATCATGTCGGCGCAGCCACCGCGCTGCTTCAATCACTGCGGACGTTCGGCGGCATGCTCGGCACGGTGATGACCGGCGCGTTGCTCGGGCATCTCTATTCGCGCGGCGTGCATCGCTCACTCGATTCCTATCAGGCGACGCAGTGGTTCAAATCCTTCGCCAGTCCTGAACTGTTGGTGGATCGCGCGGAGCAGGCCGCGCTGATCAATCGTCTGGTGAGTGCCGGCCAGTCGGGCGACGCCATGATGAGATCCGCGCGCGAAGCGCTGGTGCAATCCATTCACATCGGCATTCTGGTGGCGGGCGCCGCCGCGTTGATCGGCCTGTGTCTCGCGTGGTTCGTGCCCCCCGTGCGAATCAGCTATCCGGACACCGAACTCGCACCGGACGGGCAACCGTCCGCCGACGCCCTGCCTCCAAATCGCAGCGCACTGTAAACGCGCCGCCGGACGTCCTCAAATCTTCTTCTTGCGTTATGTATCACTCGATATATAATCGCCTTCTATATCGACTGATACAGAACTAGTCGTCAGTGACGCTGGAAGGACATTCACCATGGCAAGACCCCCGCGAATTCGATGAACACGAGGTGCTGGAAGCCGCCAGCGCGGCCTTCTGGACGAAGGGCTACGAGGCGACCTCCACGCGCGACCTGGTCAAATCGACCGGCCTGACGCAGCCGAGCCTCTACAACGCGTTCGGCGACAAGCGCACGCTGTATCTGCGAGCGCTCGAGCATTATCTCGAGCACACCTTGCGCGAACGGATCCGGCGATTGGAACGCACCGTATCGCCGGCTCTAGGCATCACGATGTTTTTCCAGGAGATCCTTGAGCGAACGCTTGCCGATCCCGCCCAGCGCGGCTGCATGCTGGTGAACTCGGCGCTGGAAACCACATCGGAGGACGAAATATTCCGTGACATCGTCGCCACGGAATTCGCCGAAATCCGCGCGTTTTTTTACCGCTGCGTGGTTGCGGCCGGCGAGAGCGGCGAAATCACCACCGTCGTTTCCGCCGATGACGCCGCCACTCATCTGCTCGCCACATTGATCGGCGTTCGCGTTCTCGCGCGCGTCAATCCGCAACAGGCGCTGCTCATCGGCGCGATCGCGCCGGTGTTGCTGCTACTCGGTTTGCCTGCCCTGCCGGCAACAGACAACGACGTCTGAGCTAGGCGCCTGACAAGGCGCGCCCCTTCGCTTCGCTTTCCCCACCGACATCCGGCAGCGCCGCTACCAGCGCGCACCGGTAAAGGAACCGTCATGTCCGCTGCACCCATAGCGTCCGATAGTCCAGTCTCACTCGATGCCCGCGCGCTCTTCGCAACGCTCGCGGGGCTGTGCGGCAGTCTCGTCGCCATCGGCCTCGCCCGCTTCGCGTACACGCCGTTGATTCCCTCGCTGATCCAGGCGCACTGGTTCACGTCGTCGCAAGCGGTCACGCTCGGCGCGGCGAACTTCGCCGGCTATCTGGTCGGCGCGTTCATCGGCCGTCCGCTCGCAGCAGCACTATCGAACCGCAGCGCGTTGCGCATGCTGATGGCGGTGGTGACGGCCGCCTTCTTCGCCTGCGCGTATCCGCTTTCGGTGAGCTGGTTTTTCACGTGGCGTTTGTTGTCGGGCATTTCCGGCGGAGCGATCATGGTGCTGGTAGCGACATCGATTCTTCCGCACATTCCGGCGCCGCGCCGTGGCTTCGTGAGCGGCATGATCTTTCTTGGACTCGGCTTGGGTATCGCGGCATCCGGCACATTGATTCCGCAGTTGCTTCACTATGGTTTGCAAACCACGTGGATCGGTCTCGGCGCGGTGGCACTGGTGCTGACCGTAGTGAG
Source organism: Paraburkholderia sp. BL9I2N2 (assembly GCF_004339745.1). GTDB lineage: Bacteria > Pseudomonadota > Gammaproteobacteria > Burkholderiales > Burkholderiaceae > Paraburkholderia. Next base: position 1,717,833 of record NZ_SMGP01000002.1, read on the forward strand.
CTGGTTCGGCTGGCCTTCGACGAATCCACCCGCACCGGTCGTGCCGTCCGGCGCGCATCACGCGGCACGCCCTCACGGCTTGACCCTGCGCGTGCTGTACGCGCAATACGCGGCGAACGCCCTCGGTCTCGTGCCGGCGATGGTACTGCTCGTCGACTATGTCGCTCGCGGCCTGGGACGCGGCGCGGCAATCGGCGCGAACTACTGGGTGCTGTACGGCCTCGCTGCGATCGCCGGACCGGTGATCTGCGGCAACGTGGCCGATCGCATCGGCTTTGGCAAGGCGTATCGCGTCGGACTGCTTCTGCAAGCGGCCGCTGTCGCCATGCTCGCGTTTTCGGGCAGCTCGTTCGTGCTGGCGGCATCGACCGTAATTCTCGGCATCTTCACGCCAGGCATCGTGCCGCTCGTGCTCGGCCGCATTCATGAACTGGTGCCGCACGATCACACCGAACAACGAGCCGCATGGAGTCGCGCGACCACAGCCTTCGCGCTCTTCCAAGCGCTCGGCGGCTATGGGTACTCGTACCTCTTCTCGCATACGCATAACGACTACGCGTTGATCTTCACCTGTGGAGCAGTCGCGCTAAGTATTGCCTTCGTCGCTGATCTCCTTGCGTCGCGTATCGGCGCCGCACGTCACACCGCGATGTAACTGGTTTCGAACGGTGCCCGCTCGACTTTTAGCCTTGGGCATGCGGCTTGCTCAACCATGACACCGATACTGCCTTTCGCAGGAACGCCCGCAGGGCGTGCCTTGCGCGGCTGTCGTGAAGGCAGGTCCAATCAACCAGGCGGAGGTCATTCATATGTTGGGAACTATTCTTCTAGTCGTGCTGATTCTTCTGCTCATCGGTGCGCTCCCCACGTGGCCGCACAGTCGTGCGTGGGGTTACGGTCCTACGGGTGGTCTAGGCCTCGTTGTGATCGTGGTAATCGTATTGCTGGTCGTCGGCGTCATATAGCCACAACTTGCTTAAGCATTTCGTAGTGCCCGTGTTCTTCGGAATCGGGTCGGCCGCCGGATATCGGTGCAGTTCGCTGCATGGATATCCGGCGGCCTTGCTATATGGATGGTCGATGCACATTCCCACCTTGTCACGCCGGGAGCAGCGATGGAAAAGTTACTCGCGAATCAGGTCGCTCTGGTCACGGGAGTAAGTTCGGGCATTGATTCCGGCGTCGCCAAAGCGCTCGCGGATGAGCGCGCGGTCGTCAGCCGTTGCCTTCGAGCAGTTGCTCGAACAGATCCCCGTCGCCCATTTGCCCGCCTTTGAGCATGATCTCCATGCCGTCGAGTTCCGCGCGATCGGCGTGGAGACGGCACACTGTGACGCCCGCCGATAACGGCGCGAGATACGAGAGTCCCCATGCGCCGAGCGCGCGTACGGCGAAACTCGACGTATCGCCGCCCGCTATGCCGATGCGGTGCAAGCGCACGGCGCCGAGTACCTGTTGCAAGAGTGACGCACAGGCATGCGCGAGTTGCGGCAGCGCGCCGCTTTCGCTCGACGCGCGGCGCGTCGTGAAAGCCAGCACGTTGCGTCCGTCGCGCAAGGGCCCGGCTATTGCGGCCACGCGCTCCGCCAGATAATCGGAGCCTGCGTCACCGATCATTTTCAGCGGATCCAGTTCCACACGCAGGTAGGATGGCGCGGCGCCAATCTGTACCTCGGTCAATGGCGAGAGACTGCCCGCCAGCACGAATACGGGGCCGCGTGCGGGAGCCAGCGGCGGCGTGGTTCGGATTTCCGCCGTGGCATCTTTAACGCAGTGGTCATGCGCCAACGCATAAGCCTGCGCGACGCTGCTCGCACCGACCGCGAGCAATGGCGCCGACGCCGCGGCACGACGCGCGATCATGCGGCCAATCGCCAGCAGATGCGAATCGTCGAGCACGTCGAACAGCACGGCGTCGGGTTTCGAATCGAGCCGGTGTTGCACTTGCGCCTGAAGTTCGGCGTCGCCGTGCGCATAGCAGCGCCAGTCGATCGATTGCACATTCTTCACACCTTGGCGCTGAAGATGCACACGCAAGTCCGCTTCGTTCATCGGCGTAACGGGATGGCGGCTCATCGTCGGATGACGGTCGATGCGGTAGATCGACTGCGCGCTATCATCCGCGCCGGCTGCCGCGAAGAGTTCGCCGAACACGCAATAGCGCCGCAGATTCGGCTGACCGCCAACCACCGCGACGAGTTCGTTCGCGCAGTACTCGCGCAACGTGCGGATCGCCACGCCGATACTGCCGGTTTCCGGCGCGCTATCGAACGTCGAGCACACCTTGTAGTGCATCACCCGCACGCCGAGCGCGGCGAAGGCGGCGCCGACACGCTCGAGTTCCCGCCGTTGCGTGGCGGGCGGCATGGTCCGCGCGGCGCCCGCTACGCCGAGTGCGTCGAGCCGGCCGAGCATCGAAAGACGCGCGCCATCCGGCGGGGCGAAGAACAGCATGGTGCGCAAACCAGCGCGAGCGAGATGGGCCAGCGTGTCGGTTGCGCCGGTGAAGTCGTCGCCGTAGAAGGCGTAGGCCGGACCGTTGCTATGTGCTTCGTCGCTCATCTTTTGTTCCGTGCCGCCGGTGATGTTCACGTGCGGCTGCCGAAAAACGCCAAGGCGCGCCGCAACTCCGGCATGTGCTCGGCGTACACCGGCAGCGGCGTGCCCGCCTGCACCGCAGCCCACGCCTGGCGCACGCTCGTGACGCCCGCCGCGGGACCGTCCGGATGCGCGAGAATGCCGCCGCCCGACATGAACAGCAGGTCGGTGGAGCGCGCGGCGTCATATGTCGCTTGCACGGTGCCGGCCCATTGCCCTGATGAAAACGCCGGCAGCACGGTATCGTCGCAACCGGCGGCGAGCGGCGTCGCGCAATCGCGCGCCGATTCGATCACTTCGGCGTCGCTCTGCGCGAATTTGCCGGCAAGGCCATGCACGTGCATATGATCGACGCCGCTCAGTCGCCACAACGACTGATACGCCTGAAACGACATGCCCAACGCCGGATCACGCGACATCATGCCGTAGCCGTTGCGGTGCGCGTGAAGCACGAGCGGCGTCGCGCGGCGCAGCGTCTGGATCGCGGAAAAGCCGCACCAGTTGATGCTCGCCATCACGCAACTGCCGCCCTCGCGTTCGACCAGTTCCGCGTGACGGCGCATGGCGTCGAGGTCGTCGGTGATATTGAACGCGACCATCACAGGACGGCCGCTGCGTTCACGGTAGCGGCGCACTTCGGCCATCACCGCCCGCACGCGCTCCGCCAGCGGCGCGTGGGCGGGATTCGCGCATACTTCGTCATCCTTGATGAAATCGACGCCCGCTTCGCACAGATCGCGCGCCAGCGCCGCCGTTTCCGCCGCGCTCAGGCCGACGTTCGGCTTGATGATGGTGCCGATCATCGGCCTGTCTTTCACGTCCGTCAGCGCGCGCGTGCCGGCCACGCCATGACGCGGTAACTCGAACCGCGCACGGTACGAAGCCGGCAAGCGCAACGACAGCAGCCGCATGCCGGTCACTTCGCCGAGATCGTACAGATTGCCGGCGACGGTCGCGGCCAGCGTGGGCAGATTCGCGTCGATGTTGGCGAGCGGAAACGACAGCGTGATGCGCGCGCGCCGCCACGGTCCCGGCGTGCGTTGACGCTCGAGCCATGCGTTCGGCAAGCTGGGCTGCACCGCTGCCTCCAGTTCCTCGATGCGCAGCACGCTCGCGCGGCTGCGCGCGCGCAGCGCATCGGATTCATTGGCGACGCGCACGAACGTGCCGCTCGATTGCTCGCCGGCCATGACATCGGCGACACGTGCGGGATCGAGCGGCGTCTCGATCAGATAGTCGGCCTCGAGCGTATCGTCGTCGACGGCGCGCGGTTGCAGCGTCTCGCTCATAGCGTGCCCAGATCGGGAAAGCGGCGCACCGGCTCGCGGCCGTCCCAGTCGCGCGACGCCGCGTAGATCATGTCGAAGAGCTTGCCCTTCGGCCCGGCGATCTCGGACAACTCGATTACCGTGCCGGGATGATTCTCGGTATCGAAGTAGACGAAGCGCCCGTTGCGCCCCACTTCGCCGCTCATCGCGACTTTGAAACCCTGCTCCTGCAGACGCGCAAGATCCGCGTCGAACGACGTGGTCCAGTACGCGTTGTGCTGCAAGCCGGTATGGCCCGCGGCGAGAAAGTCACGATACATCGAGGGCGCGTCGTTGCGTGTCTGGATCAGTTCGACCTGCAACGGTCCCGAGTTCGCCAGCGCCACCGAGTTGTGCACCTCGTACGATTGCCCACGGTAGGTGTAGTTCTCGATCGGCACGCGTTCGTTGTAAAACCACGGACCTACGCCGAGCACGCGGCTCCAGTAGTCCATCGCGGCTTCGATGTCCCGCACCACATAGCCTGCCTGCCGGATTTCGCCAAAGAAACGACTCATGAAACTCTCCCGATGCTGCGGGTTGAAAGACGAGCGACGCCCCGGCGCGGCGAAAACGCGGCGCCCGAAGGTCGAACCTGTTAATAAACTTGAGAGACCTGCTTAGAGAAAACCGATCGAAATCCAGGGAATCGCCGCGACCAGGATCAGGCCGACGATCAACGCGCCCATATACCCGACAATCGGACGAATGCCCGCATCGGGATTGACCTTGCTGATCGCGCACGCCGAGTAGTAGCCGACACCGAACGGCGGTGAAAAAAGACCCACGCCCATCGAAAGAATCACGACGATCGCGTAATGCACTTCGTGCACGCCCGCGAGCCGCGCGATGGGAAACAGCAGCGGCCCGAACAGCACAATGGCGGGAATCCCTTCGAGCACGCTGCCGAGCATCACGAACACGACAATCGACACCGCGAGAAAACCGTAGGCGCCGCCGGGCATCGAGCCCATGAGTTGCGCGAGGTCCTGCGAAAAGCCGGATTGCGTGAGCGCCCAAGCCATTGCCGTGGCGCAGCCGATGATGAAAAGAATCGCGCCGGACAAAGTCGCCGCATCCACCAGCATGCGGCCAAGCCGCCGCCATTCGAAGCGGCGATACACCAGCAGGCCGATCAGCATCGAATACGCGATGCCGATGGTCGACACCTCTGTCGCCGTTGCCACGCCTTCGACCACCGCCATGCGAATCACGAACGGCAACGCCAGCGCCGGCAGCGACACGATGAACAGACGCCCGATCTGCCGCTTGCTGAAACGCTGAGCGCCGCTCAGGTCTTCCTCGCGATAGCGCCACCACACCACCACGCACAGAATCAGCGCGAGCACCGCGCCCGGCAGCATGCCCGCGGTGAAGAGCGCGGATATCGACAGCCCCGTCACTGAACCGATCGTGATCAACACGATGCTCGGCGGAATCGTTTCGCTTTGTGCCCCGGTCGTGGCGAGCAGCGCGACCAGATCGCCTTCGGAAGCGCCGCGTTTTTTCATCTCCGGAAACAACACCGGCGCGATGGCCGCCATGTCGGCCACTTTCGAACCGGAGATGCCCGACACCAGATACATCGCGCCGATCAGTACGAACGACAACCCGCCATGCACGTGACCGACGAGACTTGCGAGAAACTCGATCATTGCGCGCGCCATGCCGGTCATTTCGATCAGCAAGCCGAGAAACACGAAGAGCGGCACAGCGAGCAGCACGAGATGCGACATGCCTTCGTCCATGCGGCCGACCACGACTTCGAGCGGCGTAAAGGTAGAGAGTCCCAGATAACCGAACGTGGCAAGCGCAAACGAGAAGCCGATGGGCACGCCAGAGAAAATCCCGATCGCCACTACGCCGACGAAAAAGATCACCAGATTGGTTTTGCCGAGCGTCTGAAACCACGGACCGGCGAACACGGCCACCGCGGCCAGCACAGCCGTGATTGCGAGCACGATCACGACGTCGCGCACACGGCTCACCTGGGCGAGACGGATCAGACCGACCAGCAGCATGAGCGCCGCGCCGATCGGCAAGGCGAGCGCGCGCCATGCGTTGCTGATCTGCAAGGCGGGCGTCACGATCGCTGCCTCGCCGGACGCATAGTCGTAGGCGGGAGCGATCAGCAGCGCAAGCAACGCGATCGATGCGGCGATCGCCAGCGTGTCGACGAACGCGCGCCGCTGCGGCGAGAGTCGACTGACGAGCGCCGTCATCCGCATATGTTCACCGCGCCGCAACGCAAGCACGGCGCCGAGCATGGCGAGCCACAGGAACAGAATCCCGGCCAGTTCATCCGACCACACGAGCGGCTGATGCAGCACGTAGCGGCACACCACGCCCGCGAGCATCACGACGATTTCCACGACGAGCAGCGCCGCCGCGCACACTTCGACGAGCGCGATCAAGCCGCGATCGAAACTCCTCAGCCAGCGGCGCGGCATGCTCGCCGCGTGCAACGGCACGCCCGCGTCCGCCGGATTCAATGCGTGATTCGACATCCTGCTGTCTCCTCGCGGCGACTCGCCGCGCTTCTTCTCAGGCTCACCCGTATGCGGCACGCTCAAGCCAGCTTGCCAACCGATTGTTCGAGCAGGTCCCACGCCTGATTGCCGAACTTGCTCTTCCACTCGGCGTAGAAACCCGCCTGGCGCAGCGCCGCGCGGAACGTGTCCGGCGCGGGACGGTTGATCGAGAGACCCTTGCTTTGCAGATCCGCGACCGCCGCGTCGTTCAGCTTGCGCACGTCTTCACGCTGCTTGAGCGCCGACTGGTTGAACGCGTCACTGGCAATGCCCTGCAGATCCTTCGGCAAGCGCTGCCACGCGCGCGGGTTCAGCACGAACCAGTAGCCGTCCCACATGTGATTGGTAAGCGAACAGAACTTCTGCACTTCGTAGAGCTTCGCGACCTGCACGATAGGCAGCGGGTTTTCCTGCGCATCGACGATATGCGTTTGCAGCGACGAATAGACCTCGCTGAATTGCAGGCTGGTCGGCGCAGCGCCGAGTCCCTTGAACATGTCGATGCTGAGCGGACTCACCGGTACGCGAATCTTCAGACCGCGCATGTTCTGCGCGCTGGTGATCGCACCGGTGCTGGTGGTCGTCTGACGAAAGCCGTTGTCCCACATCTTTTCAAACGATTCGAGTCCGGCCTTCTGCATCGCGGCGCGCACGTAGGCGCCGAGCTTGCCGTCCATGGCGCTCCACACCTGGTTGTAGTCGCTGAACGCAAAGCCCACCGCGTTGATCGCAACCGATGGCGCGAGCGTCGATACCACCAGCGCGGACGGCGTGAACATCTCGATGCCGCCGCTGCGCACCTGCGCGAGCATGTCGGTATCGCCGCCCAACTGGTTGTTAGGGAATATCCGGATCTCCATGCGCCCTTTCGACGCCTCTTTGATCTGATTGGCCGCTTCCTGCGAGCGCACGTTCAGCGGATGCGTGAGCGGCAGGTTGTTGCCGTACTTGAACACGAACTCCGGGCCGGACGCCGCGCGCACGATGGCCGGGAAGCCCAGCGCGCTGGCTACCGGCACGGCGGCTGCGGCACGCAGCAGGGTGCGTCTCGCGAGGTTGGTCATTTGAGCGTCTCCTTGCTTATAATTGATGTGACTGTCGAATCCATCAAAAACCATCATCGCCTGCTCGCTACGCCGTGATTTCCGGTCTCCGGTGTTGAGTCGTCGCGTGATAGCTGCAAGACTAGGCGTGCGCGGCAACTGCTGTCAAACCGCGAACTTGATGTTTTTTGATGGAATTCCCTTCTGCGAAGGACCGCTATGTCCGAAACGGTTCACCTCACCGCCGCCGCGCGCGCCCGCATTCCCGACATTGCACGCGCCGCCGGTGTTTCGACCGCCACAGTGGATCGTGTGCTCAACGGCCGCGAAGGCGTGCGCGCCGTGACGGCGCAACGCGTGCTGCAAGCGGCCGCCCAACTCGGCTATCTGCTCACGCCAGAGGCACCCGTCGTGCCCGCCTCGAAGCCGATGCGCATCGCGTTTCTGCTGCCCGCCGGCACCAACCGCTATTTGCACATGCTCGGCGACTACATCGACTTCGCACACGATCAGTGGAACGCGTTGGACATGAAGTGCCGCGTGCACTACGTCGAGAGTTTCAACCCGAAGGAACTGGCCGACCGTCTGTTGCACTACGGACAGCGTGCGGATGGCGTCGTGTTCATGGCGCTCGAACATCCGGTGGTGCGCGACGCCGTGAATGCATTGGCGGACCAGGGCGTGCCGGCCATCACGCTGATTTCGGACTTATCGAATGCGCGGCGGCTGGCTTACGTGGGCATCGACAATCGTGCGGCGGGACGTACCGCTGCTTTGCTGCTCGGGCGCTTCATGGGCCCTCGACCGAGCGGGAAGATCGCCATGCTCGCGGGCAGCCTCAACTATCGCGGGCATGAGGAACGCGAGATCGGTTTTCTGCATTTGATCGAATCGACGTTTCCACAAGTGCGCGTGATCGGATTGCGTGAGGGACACGACGATAGCGAACGCAACTATATGCAGACACGCAAGCTGCTGGAGCAGCATCCCGATCTCGCCGGCATTTACAACAGCGGCGGCGGATCGGATGGCGTGGCGCGCGCGATTGTCGAGGCGCGCTCAGAGCAGAAGATTCTGTTTGTCGGCCATGGCTTGACGCCTGACACGCGAGCGTTGCTGATCGACGGCACCATGGATGCGTTGATCACGCAAACGCCACAAGCGATGGTGGGAAATTGTCTGCGCATTTTTCGCAACGTGCGCGAGAAGCGTGACGCGATGAGCGACGTGAAGCCGGTGCAATTTAGCATCGTCCTGCGGGAGAATTTGCCTTGACGTTACCGTGGCGGCGTCGAACCAGACTTGCATGCGGTGAGGTTCGGCGCCGTACTCGGCAGCATCGAGCAGCCACCGCTGGCTTGAGATGACACGTCAGGCACGCCGGATGCTCAATCACCTTCGTATTCAAACCTCGATACGAAAGGAGATCACATCATGCCTTACCTTCTCGGCTGGTTGCTTGGCGTCCCGTTGATCGTACTGGTCATCCTGTACCTCATCTTCCACTAATCCATAGAACCTGCTCGTTTGCGCAGTTGATCCGAGGTTCGTTCCACTGCGCCGCAGCCCCACCCGGCTGCGGCGCGAAAGGCGGCGCCAGCGTCCGGGCGTCGCCTTTCGCGCGTCCGCGCGATGCATGCGCGCCGAGGCATCGAGGCACCTATCTTTCCGCTTGCGCTGCGCGGAATGGCGCGTAAAACTAACCTTCCCTAGTCCGCGCAAAATGCCATATCTGCACACGTGCGCTCAGAATGCGTGCGAGGCAAGGAGGGACCGATGGCCAGCAACGAGTACACGCTGTCACACCAGGACGTGGTGAAAGCCGTCATTATTCATCAGGATATTCACGAGGGTTTCTGGACGCTGAACATCAATTTCGACGTCGCCGCCAGCCACGGCCCACAACTGCCCGACCCGTGCCTTGCCGTGACGATCAAAGGCATCGGCATCATGCGCGCGTCGCCTGCCGATCCGTTCGCGATCGACGCCGCACTCGTCAATCCGCCGGCTCAGCATGTCGAGGGAACGGTACGCATCGCGGCGGCTGTCAACGGCGCGCATCAAAGCGGCATGCAATTCTGCCGCGACGTCTATCGCAATGTCGCGGTACAGAGCGCGGTCAAAGCGCCTACCAAACCAAGTTGATCGAGCAGCCACGCGTCGCTTTTAGTTCAAGGCGACGCGAGTGGTGCAGTGTCCGCCGCACGATCCAGTCGACGCGCTCAGCGCACCGCCGCCATCAGCGCGCCCATGCCGACCAGCACACTACCCATCAAACGATTCACGGCGCGCAGCCGCGTCGGCCGTTGTAAAACGGTGCGCAAGCGGTGCGAGAAAATTGCCGCCGACGCCACGCTCAACGCAAACACGCATGCAACTGTCGCGGCCAGCAAAAGATATTGCTGATTCGCGGACCAGTGCGCCTCATTCGAAGGAGCGCTAATGAACTGCGGAAAGAACGACGGAAAAAACAGCAGCGTCTTCGGGTTGAATCCCGAGGTGGCGACGCCGCGCCAGAACAGGCTTCGTTGCTGAGCGTCGGCAGCCAGCTCGACATCGGAAGGCGTGTGGTTGCGGCATGCCAGTACGTCCCGCCGCTATCCGCGCGGGTCGAGAAACCCGGTCGTGCGGACGATCATGCTGGCAGGCATTCGGTTAGGAACATGCGTCCATGCCCGGCGAGCGCGTCTTACGGCGCTGGTAACGCCGCAATTCGCCCGCGTGCTGCCTCCTGTGAAAGACAGCGAGACACCGGATGGCAGCTTGTGGCCGCGCAAGGCCGCAGGCGCGAGGCCCGCAGCCCGGACGGTTGTCCCGGGCATGAATGCACCATGAAAATATACCGGGACGCTGGCTGGATAGGCTTCTTAAAGCAATGATCTTCCCGCGCGATGTCGGGACAATCTTCCTTTAGAATGCGATTTTCCAGAACAAGCTTCCAGTACCGCCTATGACCACCCGAAATCGCTCGCTCGACAACCAGGATCGCAAGATCATGCGCGAGTTGCAAAAGAACGCGCGCCTCAGCAATGCCGAGCTGGCGGAACTGGTCGGCATGTCGACCACGGCGTGCTGGAATCGCACGCGTCAGTTGGAAACGGAGGGGTATATCCGCGGCTACGTCGCGCTGCTCGATCAGCAGAAGCTCGGCTTCGCGGACATCGTCCTGCTCGAAGTGACGCTGGACCGTCACGACGACGACGCCCTCGCCCGCTTCGGCGCCGAATTGGCGACGCTGACCGAAGTGCTGGAGGCGTATCTCGTGTCGGGCGACTACGACTATCTGGTGAAGGTGGCGGTCGATGGCACGGCGGGCTACGAGCGGTTTCTGCGCGAGAAGCTCTACAAGATCGCCGGCATCCGGCATAGCCGCTCGATGTTCGCCTTGCGTTGCATGAAGAGCATCCCGTCCGTGCAGGTGTGAAAAACGTGAAGCGCACTTGCCTGAATGCGCGGACTCACGTTCAGCGCAACGCTTTCTGACACGCCGCCAGCACCGCGCCCGCCGCGAGCAGCAGTGCGGAATACACGAGCCCGCGCGCGAGACCCGCGCCGTCCGAGACCCAGCCGATCACCATCGGTCCGACGATCTGCCCGAACGCGAACACGATCGTGAACGCGCTGATGCCTTTGGCCCAATGACTCGCGGGCAGATTGTGGCGCACGAAAGCCGTGGTCGACGCCACAGCGGAGAGAAACGTCGCGCCAAACAGCACGCCGGACACGAACGCCACCCACGGTTGCGTGAACAGCGCGGGCAGCAGCGTCGCGACCGCGAGCAAAGCGTTGAGCACCGCGAGCGCCTGGCCACCGCGCATGCGATCGAGCAACCCCGACCACACGCGCGCCGAGACCACCGTCGCCACGCCTAGCAGCAGATAAAAACCCGTAACGACAGCCGCGCTCATGCCCGCATTGCGCAGGAGTGCGACGATAAACGTCATGTAGCCGATATAGCCGACGCCGAACAAGCCGTAGCCCGCCAGCGCGAGACTGAATCGCAGCCAACGGGGTGCATCGGCGGCGGCGTGTGATTGCGTGGCCGACGACGCCGTCGCGTGCACGCTCTCGATTTTTCGCGCGGCGGCGATGGCCACTGCGGCGAGTACCGCACACGCGAGCGCGAGTGCGAACCACGCAAACTGCCAGCCGTGCGCGACGTTGAAGATAGTCAGCGGCACCAGCACCGACGACGCCACGATGCCCCATCCCGTGCCGCCGTAATACAAGCCGAGGACGAGCCCGGCGTCGTGCGGCCTCGCCGATGCGAGCCGCGCAGCCAACACGCCGCCGCTGATAAAAACCGCCGCGCTGCTCACGCCGGTGATCACGCGCAACACGAGCAGCGAGTCCGTGTCGGCAAGCAGACCGCTGATTGCCATCAGTAGCGCAGTCGCGACGCAACCGCCGCCGAACAATGCGCCGGCCGACCATCTGCGCGCAAGGCGCGGAAAAGCCAGCGCACCGAGCAGATAACCCAGCGCGTTGGCCGTATTCATCGCGCCGGCTTGCGCGAAGCTCCAGCCGAGGTCGAGTTTCATTGACGGCAACAGCAGTGCGTACGCGAAGCGTGCGAGGCCGAGCGCGATCGCGCTACCCAGCGACAACGCCGCGGCGAGCATCAGCGTGGGGACGCGTTGCGCCGCTTCGGTGGCCTCGGAAGTCGATGCGGTCTCGAATGTTTTTGTCGGCATGGGCAAGCGAAAGTGGGCAAGGAGGCTGCAGGCCGCTTTTGCCAAAAAGGCTGAATTCGGCACTTCGCCATCATATCCGGGGGCGCCGGGCGCGGTTGACCGTTAGTTGCGTTAGCAATTTACCGCTCGGCGGCTCGGGCTGCCCTGCGTTTCGCGCCGTGCGCCGAACGGGCTCGAAACCAATTCACCAACATTTCTTCTAAATGCGAATGATTTGCATTTACTAGCAAATTAGCTCATTATTCAGCCCATACCATTCGCCGAACCCGAGATCATGACGACGCTAGACATCAGCCGCCCCGAAACCGACAACCAGCGCCCGGCGGCAGCAAAGCCTGCCGCCGGCGCCGGACCGAAAGCTTCGGCGGCGCTCGAAGTCCTGCTGTCGCGTCAATCGCAATGGCCGCTGACCGAGCCCGGTCCGGCGGACGCCGAACTCGACCTGATCTTCGACGCCGCCTTGCGCGCACCGGATCACGGCAATCTGCGTCCCTGGCGCTTTGTGACGATTCGCGGCGACGCACGCGGACCGCTCGGCGACGTGCTGGTCGACCTCGCCTGCGCCCGCTCGCCGGACGAACCGCGTTCGGCGCATGCGCATCGCCGGCAGAAGGCATTTGCCGCGCCGCTGCTGATCGCGCTCGGCGCGGCAATCTCGACGCATCCCAAGGTGCCCGAGATCGAGCAATTGCTGGCCGCCGGCGCGGCGGCGATGAACATGCTCAACGCGATCCATGCGCTCGGCTTTGGCGGCTTCTGGTCCACCGGTCCGGACAGTTATGAACCGCGCTTGCATGACGCATTGGGCTTCGCGCCGAACGAGCGACTGCTCGGCTTCCTGTTTGTCGGCACGCCGAAAACGCCGGGGCAAGCACCGGCACGTCCGGCGCGCAGCGCACACGTGCGCGAGTGGCAGCCGACGCAGCCCGCTCAAACCTGAAGCAAGCGCCGGTAACGGCATCAAACGTGAGCATCTGACGCAGGCTCTGCGTCATCGCCCTTCCGTCGCACGCGACAAGCGCTGGCCTGCGACGCCGCACCCGTCCCATCCGGCCGGCGCGATTCATTGGACCGTGTCCATTCAGGAGCATCGATGAACTTTCGCTCTCAACATAGCAGCCGCCCGGAACTGATCGACGATCATCCGACCGATACCGCCGACGCGCCCGACCGCACCGTCCTGAGCGCCGTTCGCACATGGCTGCGGCCCGCCTGCGAAACGGCGCGCGGCGGCGTGCACTGGCGCGACATTCTCAGCGGCATAGGTCTGCGACCGGACGGCATCGAACACTTCGATCTACTGATGCGTTCGCTGATGCACGTGTCGTATCGGCCACTCGATATGCGCTGCCGCTGTGCCAGCGATCTCGGCAAGGACGAAGCGGTGATCCTGCAGACCATCGCGCTGCTGCAAAAAACGCATAGCGGTGCAGCGTTGCGCATGTTGAACGAATGGCTGCCCGCGCCCGCGGTGAGTGGCGTCCTGAAGCTGATTCGCTGGTTCGCCATCGATCTGCTCGACGCCGGTGTGGAACTCGACGTGCAAGCCCGGCGCGTCACGTACATGCATTGAGGAAGCAGGCCTATGCCATTGGAACTGGATCTGGCTTGCCCGGCGGCTTCGCGCCCGCGCGATAGCGGCGAGTCACGCGAAGTCGCCGCTGAACGCAGTGCTGGCGAACAAGCCGTGCAGCCCGCCCGCCTCGCACCCACTATTGCCGCCGCGGCCACACCCGTATTCCTGTCCCATCCGCTGACTCGCAGCTATCCGTACAACGTCGCCGCGCCGCGCGCAGGCGAGTTGCATCTTTGGCGGTTCCGCTGCGAATGGCTGCCGGTGCCTGTGCAAGAAGGCGATAGCTGGCTGTCGAAGAGCGAACGCGAGCGTGCGCGGTTGCATCCGAACGCCGCGTTGCGCAAACGCTTTATCAGCGCGCGAGTGGTGGTGCGCTGGATCGTCGGAAATCTGTTCGACTGCGAACCGCAAGCCGTCGATTTACAGGATGACGGCAACGAGAAACTGCGTGCGCGTCATCCTCGCGACGGCCGTGGCATCACAATCGATATCGCGTACGGCGGCATCTGGATCGTGATCGGCGTTGCGTCGGCGACGCTAGGATTGAGCGTCGTCGTGCCCTCGCCAGGCGCGGCGCCCGAGGAAACGCCGGAAGCCTCGCAACGCCGCGCTCGCTACGGCAGTCTTTGCAATGCGCTGCGCTATGCGCCCGTCGATATCGATGTCGAACTGCTGTTCAGCCACTCCGCAAACGGTGCGTTCGATCTCGCGGAACACGGCCGCTGGCATGTGCTGGATGTGCCGATGGCCGGCAAGATTCGCGCTGCGGTCGCGCTTGCGCAGCCGGCCATGCAGCGACTCACACAGGTCCACGCGTTCGGCTGGCCGAAGGCTTTGGCGTTCGGACAGGTCAACGCTTAGCGCGCCGTGTTTGTTTGCGATTACCGAAGCGCGGTCACTGACCACGCGACGCACGCAGCGTAGCTGTCCGGTGCCACAAGCCAGTGCGCGGCGACATCGCACATATCGTCTGGAATCTGCTTGCGCAGCGTCACGCGCTTGCTCTCACGCGGTAGCACGGTCAGATGTTGCAATCCGCGCGTGATGCCCACGCCCGTTGTTTTGACGAGCGCTTCCTTGGCGACCCACGCATCGTAAAACGCAGCGCTCTGCTGACCTACGTCGAGGCGTTCGATCCACGCGACTTCTTCCGGATCGAGCGTCAAGGCCGCAATCGAATGCCAATCGAATTTGTCGCTGTGCTGCTCGATATCGACGCCCACGCGCCGAACCGGCGACATCGCGATCAGTCCATGCGCACCCGCATGCGATACATTGAAATCGAAGCGATTCGAATCCGCGAGATGGGGTCGGTGATTGACGTCGGGCGCAAAACGCACGGCGTGTGCCGCCATGTCGAGCCGCCGCGCGAGCTCTTCACGCAGCGCGGCGCGCACGGTCGCGAAGCGCAGCGCGTCATCATGGCGGCGAAAGGTGCGGGCTCGCGTGCGTTCGTCCTCGCTGAGGGATGCAAAGGCCGGCGCGTCGAGCGACGCAGTGAAGTCGATGTCGATCCGCCACAACGCAATGTCGGACGGGCCATCGTGCGGCAGCGGAACGGGGTCGATCGAATACATGCAAAGGTTCGGACGTAATGGGCGCAATCGCGGACGCATAACCGCGACTCTACCCGATATGACGTACGAAGCCATCGATCTCGAGCGACGCTCAAACCTTCGGCGTGTCACCGATGTGGCACATCAACTGACAGAGGGCGGGGTGGCATCCGAGAGACGGCGGCACGTTCTTCGCACAGGCAGCGAACTGCCGCGACCAGATCGCATCGTCAGGTGCTCCTGCCTGAGCGCCACGGGAAATTTTTTCACGGCACGCTGTCAGCGTCGCAGCCAACGCTTTCGCGCTCAAAGGATGCGCGTAATTCACCGTTGGATAGTCGCTAAACAACTGCCCCAACGGCAAATCTTCGACCGACGCCAATTCTCCGACGGCGAGTTGCGTGGCGATTTGCAACACTTCGCACTCGACTTCGAAAAAAAAACGATTCAGACGCTGCACGGCCAGGCGCGTAATGGTTAATCCAGAGCGACGCCGATTCGGCAAACTGCGCAGGAGAAAGCCACTTTCCGTCGACTTTCATCGACGCCAACTCTTGAACGACAAGGTCGCTTATCAAAAACAATTTCATCTCGTGTCTCTTTCTGGCCGAACGTGGGGAAATTCCCACCGGCAACGCACGAGGACATGGTGCGCCGGCACGAAGCAATCTGGCCTACCGGAACGACACATCCTATGCGATCTGATCATCCTTCCCTCAACAAGCCGACTAGTATGAGGCAGCGCTTGTGCCGCTTTGCTAAGAAGAATCTGATAGTCAGAAAGAAAAAATTGAGATGAATCGCGGATTGTCTTCCGCGAATTTGAGAGGAAGCGCGCAACAAATCACTACTATTGACGTCTTCCGAAATCTGCGTTGCACAAAGTCAATCTTTGCTCGCGCTATGCGGTTATGCAGCCAGCGGACGCGCTTTACCATTTCGCGCCGACACGTCGGCCACGCCGTCGCGAGCATGCCGCATCGCTTCGAGCAGCGTGGCGTGATCGCCGATATGGTTGGCGAGCAGCAGGATCAGTTGCGCATTGGCCGACTGGCTCTGCGCATCGTCCAGATCGCGATGCATGTCGATCAACGCCTCGTAGAAATCGTCGGGTCGGGCGAGATTCGGTTGCGTGTTCAGTGTCATGTCTGTCTCCTGTCGACCAGAGTTGGCGCTTTAACGCTTACTCCGATCCCATGCAAATTGCTTGCGGCTATTGTTTTCCTGATGCCGCACGTTCAAGCCGTGCCTTCGACGCACAGTGCGCGTTTCAATGCATGCGCGACATCACCCGCATCGAGTTGCCGCCAGCGCGCGCAAACATGCTGGTCCGGACGAATCAGATAGAACGTGCCGGGTTTTGCGTCGTAGCGTGCGTGGGCCAGCCCTTCGATATCGTGCGCGACTTGCGCGTTCGCAGACACAAAGGCCTGCGGATCGCCACGCGTCACAACGACGAGCTTCAACGGAATCGGCCCAGCGCGCAACGTGTCCAACGCGGCCCGAGTCGCCTGATCGACACCTTGATCGCCGCACAACAGCACGCCGGTGAATTGCTGGCCGAGTTGCTGCAGCAGCCATGCCGGTTGTCCCGCCACCTGCACCGGTGCATCGACACACGATGCGCCCGGCACCATCGCCCCTTCAAACGGGTCACGGTCCGCTGTATTCAGCGGAGAATCACGCAACACCGCCGGCACTGACAGCCGGCCGCTATTGGCCAATTGCCGTGCAAACGGATGATGACGCGAGAGCTTCAGCACGGCATCGCGGAACACGCGGCTCACGGGACTCTTCGGCGTGATGAAATCGGTGGAGCGCGTGGAGTTGCGGATGTTTTCGTCGGCGGCGAATTCGCGTTCGCTTGCATAGGTATCGAGCAAAGCATCGGAGGCCTTGCCTTCGAGCACCATCGCCAGTTTCCACGCGAGGTTTTCCGCGTCCTGCACACCGCTATTCGCACCGCGCGCGCCGAACGGCGACACGCCATGCGCGGAGTCGCCGGCGAACAACACGTTGCCGTGCCGGAAACGGTCCATGCGCAAACACGAGAACGTATAGACGCTGACCCATTCCAACTCGAACTTCGCGTCCGGCCCGAGCAGCGCACGCACGCGCGGAATGACGCGCTCCGGCGTCTTTTCCAGCACCGGGTCGGCGTCCCACCCTAGCTGGAAATCGATCCGCCACACATTGTCCGGCTGACGATGCAGCAGCACCGATTGATTCGGATGAAACGGCGGGTCGAACCAGAACCAGCGCTCAGTGGGAAACTCCGCTTCCATCTTGACGTCGGCGATCAGGAAACGATCCTTGAATGTCACGCCTTTACTGTCGAGTCCCATCAGATTGCGGATCGGACTGCGCGAGCCGTCGGCGGCGACCACATAGCGAGCGCGCAACGCGTACTGACCATTCGGCGTGTCGACGGTCAGCGTTACGCTGGCGTCGTGAGTGCCGGGCGTACCGCTTTGCTGCACGCCGACCACTTTGCTTTTCCAGCGGATCTCGAGATTCGGCAACTCCTGCGCGCGTTCGAGTAGAAAGCCTTCGACGTAGTACTGCTGGAGGTTGATGAACGCGGGCCGGTTGTGGCCCGCTTCAGGTTGCAGATTGAACGTGTACACCAACTCGTCTTTCAGAAACACCTTGCCGACATTCCAGCTAATGCCCTTGTCCACCATTCGCTGGCCGCATCCCAAACGGTCGAAAATATCGAGCGAGCGTTTCGAAAAGCAGATCGCGCGCGATCCCGTGGACAATGAACAATCATCGTCGACCAGCACGACCGGCACGCCCTGCTGCGCGAGATCAATCGCGGTGGCGAGGCCCACCGGGCCCGCGCCGACCACGATCACGGGATAGGCCGCCTGGTCCGCACCGCTCTGCGCGCTCTGTTCACGACACGCCTGATATTCGAACGACAGCGTCTGGTAGTTGATGCTCATCTTGTGTCTCCGTCCTTCTCCGCTCTGCGGCGTCTTGCTGTGCGTCTGTTCTTATCAGGCTTGCAGCGCGTCCCACATTTCCTTGTCGCGCTGCGCGGTCCAGATACGCGGATGCGTGATGCCGCTGGCTTCGTCGAAAGCGCGCGAGACGTCGAACGGCAGACAGTGCTCGTAGATGAAGACGTGGCCGAACTTCGGGTCCATGGCCTTGCGCGTGTGCGCCATCGCGGCCTTCAGGTCGAGTTTCTGTTCGACGGCTTCACGGCCCTGTTGCAGCAACGTGGTGACGAAGTCTTTCGTGTAATCCAGACCCTTGTTGACGTCTTCGGGCGTGGTCAGCGCGGGGCCGCGACCCGGCACGAGCTTGTCGGCCTTCAGCGCGCGCAATGCCTCGAGCGTGGCCGGCCATTGTTCGAGCTGCGCGTCGCCGCAATAACAGGCCGCGTCGTACTCGACCAAGTCGCCGGAGAACAGCACCTTCTGCGATGGCAGCCACACCACCGTATCGCCCTTAGTGTGACCCGCGCCGAGATGCGCGATGCGCACTTCGAGCTTGCCGAGGAACAGCGTCATTTCCTTTTCGAATACGAGCGTTGGCCACGTCAGGCCCGGCACCGTTTCGACGCCGGCGAACAGGCGCGGGAAGCGTTCAATTTCCGACTTCATGTCCGCTTCGCCGCGCTCGACGATCATCTCGTACGTGCCGCGGCTCGCGATCACTTCCTGCGCGCCTTCTTCGAAATACGCCGATGCACCGAGCACGCGCACCGCGTGATAGTGCGACAGCACGACGTATTTGATCGGCTTGTCCGTGACGCTGCGAATCTTCGCGATGAGGTCTTGCGCCATGGCCGGCGTGGCGGTGGTGTCGACGATCAGCACGCCGTCGTCGCCGATGATCACGCCCGAGTTCGGATCGCCCTCGGCGGTGTACGCGTAGGCGTTCTCGGATAGCTTGGTCCACGTGACTTTCTTGACTTCCAGATCGGCCTGGGATGCGAATGCCTTTGCCATGCTTGTCTCCCTCAAAAGTTGGACGTGAGGCGAGACGGCAGGCTGCGCGAATGCCGCGCGGGCTGACAGTATTGGAGGATTGTCTCGCCCCGTTTTTGACTCTGTGACTGCGCCGGTGTGTCGGGGTGAATGCATCTTAGGACGGCGCCGGTTTATTTGTCAATAGCGAAATGTATCGCTATACACAAATCGCGAGAGGCCTAAGATGAGAACAGAAAGGCACAGGCCATCGGTTAACATGGACCCTTTTTTACGGACGAGCGCGGGTGTGAGCAAAGCAGCGAAATCGCCCACGGGCAAAGGCACAGGCGGCAGCGAGACGACGGACGGCGGCAAGACGCAGCGCGGCATTCAGAGCGTCGAAGTGGGCGGTCGCGTGTTGCTGGCGCTCGCGCAGGCGCGCACGCCGCTCGCCTTGTCCGACCTCGCCAGCGCCGCGCAGATCGCGCCCGGGCAGGCGCACGCCTATCTGGTGAGCTTGAGCCGGCTGGGTCTGATCAAGCGCGACGAGCTTTCTGGCCGCTACGAACCCGGCCCGCTGTCGTTGCGGCTCGGTTTGCTGCATCTGGAAAACCAGCCGGCGTTTCGCGCCGCCGTGCCGCGCGTGGCCGCGCTGGCCGAAGCGATCGGTTTCAGCGTCGCGATCTGTATTGCCGGGCCGCAAGGGCCGACCATCGTTCGCTATGAGCACGCGGGCTTTCCGTTGCACGTCAATTTGCACGTGGGCACGGTGATGTCGCTGCCGGCCACATCGACGGGACGCGTGTTTTGCGCGTTTCTGCCGCGCGCGGCGCTGGATGCCATGTGGGCGAATCAGTCCGGCGCGGCGAGTCGCGCCATGACACCGCCTGACCAAAGCACCGCCTTCGAAGCCACGCTGGACGCGATCCGCGCGCGCG
This sequence comes from Paraburkholderia sp. BL9I2N2, assembly GCF_004339745.1. Taxonomy (GTDB): domain Bacteria; phylum Pseudomonadota; class Gammaproteobacteria; order Burkholderiales; family Burkholderiaceae; genus Paraburkholderia. The sequence continues at coordinate 1,737,999 of NZ_SMGP01000002.1, forward strand.
GCCTGGAGTGCAGCGTGGATGCGCCGAGTCCGGGCATCAGCAGTCTGAGCGCGCCCGTGCTGGATGCCGACGGCCGCTTGTCGCTCGCGCTGACGGTGATCGGCTCGACCGGCGCGATCGACGCCGCCGCCGACGGTCCGATCGCGCGCGCACTGCTTGCCGCGGCGCGCGACATCGGCGCCGAACTGGCAACCGCACCTTCCCTGCTGGCTTCTTCCGCATCGTGACCGATTCTCTCGACACATCTCCCCGCACTTCCGGCGATGCCAAACCTCAACGCGGCATCCAGTCGCTCGATAGCACGGGCGAGTTGTTGGCGGCGCTGGTCGCGGCGGCGCGGCCGCTGAATCTGCGCGATCTCGCGGCGGCCGCCGGCATGCCGCCGGCGAAAGCGTTTCCGCACCTGGTGAGCCTGCTCAAAATCGGCTTGCTCAATCGCGATGCGGCGGGCTGTTTCGAAGCCGGGCCGCTCGCGCTGGAACTGGGTTTGATCGGTTTGCAGCGCTTGTCGCCGACGCGTGAAGCGGAGCCCGAGGTGGTCGAACTGGCGGCGTCGACGGGCATGAGCGTCGCGATGGCGGTGCTCGGGCCGCTTGGGCCGACCGTCGTGCGCCTGGAGGAATCGGCGCGACCGCTGCACGTGAGCCTGCGGGTCGGCACGGTGATGTCGCTGGCGAATACGGCGATCGGCCGCGTGTTCGCCGCCTATGTGGCGGACGATGTGCGCGCGGGTTTGCTGGCGCAGGATCATCTGCGGTTGGCGGGTGCGGATGCGGCCGATGTTTTTGCGGGGAAGGCGAAGTCGGCAGCCGCCACGGACGCAGCGTCTGCTTTGCCGCCGCTGACGAAAGCCTATGCGCAGCGTCTTGCGCAAATCCGCGCGGACGGCATCGATACGGCACTCAGCCGGCCTGTGCCGGGCATCAATACGTTAGCCGCGCCGGTGCTGGATCATACGGGCAGTATCTGCCTGGTCCTGGCGTTGATGGGGCCGAGCGGCAGCTTCGACAGTGAATTGACGGGCGGCCCGGCGCAGACTTTGCGCGCCGCGACGTCACGCTTGTCGCGACGTTTTGGGTGGATGGCGGCGGCTGCCGAGTAATCAAAACTGCGCGGAAATCGACAAGCGACTTCCGCGCCGCTCAATCCCCCGCCGCCTCCGGCTCATGCGACGCCAACCTCGCCTTCGCATGCCGCATCTTCTCGAGCGTCTTCGGTCCGGCTTTGAGCGCGACGCCAATCGCCAGCGCGTCCATGATGCACAGATGCACGAGCCGCGACACGCCCGGCGTATTCGGATCGATCGGGCTCGGCACGCGCAGCAGCAGCGCAATATCCACCAGCCACGCCAGCCGCGAGCCGACATTCGTCAGCGCAATCGTGGTCGCGCCACACTCCTTGGCAATCTGAATGCTCTCGTTGACTTCGACACTGCGGCCCGAATGTGAAATCGCAAAGGCGACATCGCCCGGTTCCATGAGGCCCGCGTAAAGACGCTGAAGATGCCCATCCGTAAACGCAGTGGATGCAATATCGAGCCGCAGAAACCGCAGCGCCGCATCTTGCGCGACCAATCCCGAACCCGAACCGACGCCAAAGAAAAACACCCGCCGCGCGCTCGACAACGCAGCAATCGCACTCTCGACTACCGCCGGATCCAGCGCGCCACGCGCATGCGTGATGCCGTCGACCGCTGCCTCGCCCACCTTGTCCATGAGCGTCTGCACGTCGTCGTCGCGCGCCACCGCCGTGGATGCATACGGCAGCCCGCCCGCCACGCTCTGCGCCAATTGCATCTTGAAGTCGCGCAGACCATGCGCACCGATCGCGCGGCAAAAGCGCGTGACGGAAGGCTCGGACACGTCCGCGCGCTGCGCGAGTTCGGTGATGCTCGCGCGCATCGCGAAGTCGACGTCGCTCAACACCATGTCGGCGACCTTACGCTCTGCGGGCCGCAAACTGGCGAGTGCACTGCGGATGTGGGGAATCAAGTTCGGTGCGGACACCCGGTGTTCCTTAAAAGCGCCCCCAGACCTGTCGCTTCGCGCGAGGCCCCCCGAGGGGATGAGAAAACTTGGGGCGGCCCGGCGTCTTCTCACGGGTTAAATGAATCCGCGTCGCAGCTTCAGCGAGCCCGAGGCAAGCTCGTATCGACCTCAAAACAGCAACACGCGGTTCAGACCAGCCTGCGTCCACTCTCCGTATCGAACAGATGAATATGTTCGGCCGGCAACCGCAGCGTCACGCGCTGGCCGGGCTCGATTTTCGAGCGCTGACGAGTCGTCACGCACCACGTGCTGCCGCCTATTTTCCCGTACAAGTGAGTCTCCGCACCAGTCGGCTCGACCACTTCGACTTCCATCGTCGCGTCGGGTGTCGGCGTCATGGTTTCGATGTGTTCCGGCCGCACGCCGAGCGTGACCTTCGCGCCGACCACGGCCGACGCGGGCGCGCCTTCCAGCACGATCTCGCCACCGTCCGTCAGATTCAGCGAGAGGCCCTGACCTTGCGCGCGGCTCGCGATCACACCTTCGGCGAAGTTCATCGACGGCGAGCCGAGAAAGCTCGCCACGAACAAATTCGCCGGATGATCGTACAGTTCCAGCGGACGGCCGATCTGCTCGATCCGTCCCGCGTTCATGACGACGATGCGGTCCGCCATTGTCATGGCTTCGATCTGATCATGCGTGACGTAGATCACCGTATTCTTCAGCCGCTGATGCAGCGCCTTGATTTCGGTGCGCATCTGCACGCGCAGTTTGGCGTCGAGATTGGACAGCGGCTCATCGAACAGGAACAGCGACGGCTCGCGCACCACCGCGCGGCCCATTGCCACGCGTTGCCGCTGGCCGCCCGACAGCGCGCGCGGCAAACGGTCCAGATAGCCGCCGAGGTTCAGCATCTTCGCGGCGGCTTCGATCCGCGGCTTGAAACTCGCCGACGACTCCTTGCGAATCCGCGGCCCGAACGCGATGTTTTCGTAGACGGACAGATGCGGATACAGCGCGTAGCTCTGGAACACCATCGAGATATTGCGCTGCTGCGGCGCGAGACTGTTCGCGCGCGTGCCGCCGATCATCAGATCCCCGCCGCTGATTTCCTCGAGCCCCGCCACCATGCGCATCAACGTGCTCTTGCCGCAGCCCGACGGCCCGACCAGCACGACGAACTCGCCGTCGTCGATGTCGAGATCGATGCCGTGCACCACTTGCGTGTCGCCATAGCGTTTGAAGATGCCGCTCAGTTGCACTGCTGCCATGCTGTCCTCATCGTCTTGCTTCGTTGACTCGATCTCGTGCTACTTGCAATGTTGCCGCGCGCGGTTCAGAGCGATTCGAGCGTCAGTTCTTCCGCCATCAGACGGTTGCCGGCCATCAGGCCGCCGTCGACCGGTAATGCAACGCCGGTAATTACGCGCGCCATCGGTGAGGCGAGAAACAGCACGGCGTCGGCGATGTCGTCAGGTGTCGCGAAGTCGCGCAACGGGTACCACTTTTTCAGATCCTCGAAGACCCGCGGATTCTTGTCGACGCGCGCCTGCCACGCCTGCGTCTTCACCGTGCCGGGACACACGATGTTCGCGCGAATCCCGTAGCGTCCGAGTTCGAGCGCGAGCGCCTTCGTATAACTGATGAGCCCGGCCTTCGCCGCGCTGTACGCCGGATGACCGAGCGCTGCCATGCCGTTCACCGAACCGATCAGCACCAGCGCGCCCCGTTGCCGCTCGATCATCGACGCGCGCACGGCCTCGACCGTGTGAAACGTGCCGTTCAGATTCAGATGAATGTCGCGCTGCCAGCTCGCGACATCCGTCGTGGCAAGCGTCAGACCTTGTGCCGCGCCCGCGTTGGCGACCAGCACATCCACCGGAGCGCGCACCTTGACCGCGGCGGCCACGGCTTGCTGCACTGCGGCGGCGTCGCCGATATCGACCGCGATCGGTGTGACGTGCGCCTCGCCGAGTTGCGCGGTCAAAGCCTTCAGCGCGGCGGCGTCGATGTCGAGCGCCAGCACCGTATCGCCCTGTTCCACGAAGCGCCTGCACAACACGCTGCCGATGCCGCCGCAAGCGCCCGTTACCAACACCACACGATTCATGTCCGCCTCGCTCTTCAACCGCGCCGCCAGCACCGGATTAGCGTGTAAATTTCTTACAAACCAAGGCTGGCGCAGTTGTCTAGTCATCCCGAAGATTGGGTATCCGTGACATCACGCTATGCAGAATACCCCTGCTTTACAGCATCTTATGCACAAAACTGGCCGGGAAGAAATATGGCAGACCCTACGTGACAAGCTATTTTGCGTCATGTAGGATTTTTTCAAACAATTCAACCCGAAGCGGCCGGCGACGGCAGCAAACCACCCCAGGAGAGAGAAATGTCGTTGCATGCCCGTGCTTCCCTCGCGCTAGGCAAAATTGCCGTGGCGCTCGCGTTTGCAGGTATCGCCGTCGCGGCTCACGCCGACACGGTCCGCGTGACCGTCGCCCACTACAGCGACGCGACCGCACCGTACTTCGAAAAGATGGCCCGTAACTTCGAGAAGGCCAATCCCGGCACGACCATCAAGATCGAAGATGTGAACTGGGACACGCTGCAACAGAAACTGCAAACAGACATTTCAGGCAACGCCAACGCCGACCTCGCGATTGTCGGCACACGGTGGCTGCTCGACTTCGTGAAGGACGACGTCGCCGAGCCGCTCGACGGCTATATGGACGCCAGCTTCAAGAGCCGCTTCATCGGCCCGTTCCTCGCGCCGGGTGAAATCAACGGCAAGGTGTACGGCCTGCCGATCGCCGCTTCCGCACGCGCGCTGTACTACAACAAAGACCTGCTCGCGAAAGTCGGCTATCCCGACGGCCCGAAGACCTGGAACGACGTGATCGAAGCGTCGAAGAAACTGAAGGCGCAGGGCATTGCCGGCTTCGGTCTGCAAGGCAAGGAAATCGAAACGGACGTCTACTATTACTACGCCCTGTGGACCAATGGTGGCGACGTGGTCGGCAAGGACGGCAAAGCGGCGTTCAATTCGCCGGCCGGCATCAAGGCCGCCACGCTCTACAAGACGATGATCGACCAGGGCCTGACGCAACCGGGCGTGACTGGCTATAGCCGCGAAGACGTGCAGAATCTGTTCAAGCAAGGCCGCGTCGCGATGATGATCTCCGCGCCGTTCCTCGCCAAGCAGATCAAGAAAGAAGCGCCGAACCTGAAGTACGGCATCGATCCGATTCCGATGGGCACGGCACACGCCACCTACGCTGTCACGGACTCGATCGTGATGTTCAAGAACTCGAAGGTGAAGAAGTCGGCGTGGAAGTTCCTCGACTATCTGTTCACGAAGGAACCGCGCGTGGAGTTCACCACGACCGAAGGCTTCCTGCCGACCACCAAGGCTGAGGCAACCGACCCGGCATTCAATGATCCGGACACCAAGGCCTTCGTCGCGCTGCTGCCGACCGCCCACTTCGCACCGACCGTGACCGGCTGGGAAGACACCGCCAAGGCCGTGACCGATGCAATGCAGTCGATCTACCTGGGCAAGGCGAAGCCGGCTGACGCATTGAACGCGGCGGCCACGCAAGCGAACAAGTCGCTCGGTAAGTGATCACGCAGCACAGTCGTACTGATCTCGTAGTGATCTGCTGAACCCGGAACGCGCGCCGCCACTACGAAGGCGGTGCGCGTTTCGCTCGTAATGCACTATCCGGCCCATCCCGACGCGCCTGCTCATCAATGCGGACGCGCCTTACGATCGAGCACGCATGAGCCGTTCCGCTTCTTCGCGCCTGCAAGCGCCCTGGTTGCTAATCGCGCCGAGTCTGGTACTGGCGCTCTTCATCATCAGCTATCCGATTTTCAACATCGTGTGGCAATCGCTGCACGAGGTCTCGCGCTTCGGCGCGATTCGCGATTTCACCGGTCTGCGGAATTTCTACACGATCTTCAGCGACCCCGCGTTTCTTGCCGCCGCCAAGCGGACCATTGTCTGGACCGTGTGTGTGGTGGGCGGCACGGTGCTGATCTCGGTGCCCGTCGCGCTGGTGCTGAATCAGGATTTCTATGGACGCGGCGTGGCGCGCACGATCGTGATGCTGCCGTGGTCCGTCTCGCTGACCATGACCGCCGTGGTCTGGCGCTGGGCCTTCAACGACGACTACGGCATGGTCAACGTCACGTTGCAGCGCCTCGGCTTGATCAGCGGTCCGATTCATTGGCTGGCCACGCCGGAGCTCGCGTTTCCGGTCGAAATCGCAGTCGGCATTCTGGTGTCGATTCCGTTTACGGTGACGATTCTGCTGGGCGGTTTGTCCTCGGTGCCCGGCGACATTTACGAAGCCGCTCGCATGGACGGCGCGAGCGCCTGGCAGCAGTTTCGCAAACTCACCATGCCGCTGTTGCGGCCGTTCATCAACATGACGATTCTGTTGAACGTGATCTACGTGTTCAACTCGTTTCCGATCATCTGGGTGATGACGCAGGGCGGCCCCGACAACAGCACGCACATTCTCGTCACGTATCTCTACGAGCTCGGCTTCCGGCTCGGGCGCCCCGGCGAAGCTGCAGCGGTGTCACTGATCATGCTCGTCATGCTGTTCGTTTTCTCGATCGCCTATCTGCGCCTGCAGCCCGCGAAAGAAGGAGATCCGTCATGAGTCTCAGCGTCAAGATGAAGCGCTCGCTGTGGTGCTGGCTCGCGCTGTCGCCGCTAATCGTGGTGGTGCTGTTTCCGTTCGCCGTCATGCTATTTACGGCGTTGAAGCCGGCTTCCGAGATTTTTGTCTATCCGGCGCGCTGGTTGCCGGTGCATTGGCAGTGGAGCAATTTCTCCGACATGTGGGTCGCCGCCAATTTCGGCGTGGCGCTGCGCAATAGCACGGTAATCAGTTTGCTGTCGACCGCGCTCGCGCTGGCAGTCAGCTTGCCGGCGGCGTATGCGTTGGCCAGATTCCCCTTTCGAGGACGCGGGCTCTACCGTCAGTTTCTGCTCGTCACGCAGATGTTGTCGCCTATCCTGCTCGTAGTCGGCTTGTTCCGGCTGGCAGCGATGATTCCTTATGGCGACGGCAACCTGGTTGACTCCAAGATCGGCGTGATCGTCTCTTATGCGGCCTTCAACATCGCGTTTGCCGTGTGGATGCTGTCTTCGTACTTTCAGACGGTGCCGCGCGATCTGGAAGAGTCGGCGTGGCTCGAAGGATGCGGACGGACCAAGGCGGTCTTCAAAGTGTTCCTGCCGCTCGCGGTGCCGGCGATCGTCGTCACCGCGATCTTCACGTTCATCAACGCGTGGAACGAGTTTGCCGTCGTGTACACCTTGATCCGCTCACCGGAGAATAAAACGCTGACCGTGCAGGTCACCGACATGGTCGCCGGGAAATACGTGGTCGAGTGGCATCTGGTGATGGCCGCTACGCTTTGCGCGACGTTGCCGGTTTCGGTGGTGTTCGCGTGGTTGCAGCGGTATCTGGTGAAGGGGCTCGCGCTGGGCGCGGTGAAATAGATTCGGTGGCAAGCGCGGCAGGCGGTGGCCTGCCGTTGCATTGCATCACGCTGGATTGCCGCCGTTGGGCGCGAACCTGCCTAAGCAGGTCGCGCTCGCCGCATCTTTCGCGTTAGTCCGTGCCGCGCACAATCCGCAGATCGCGCTCGACGCCATCGCCCAATGCCGCCAGCGCCTTCTTGTAGAGTTCGCTTTCGTAAGCCGCGACGGCTGCTTCGTAGGTCGGAAACTCGATCACGACCGTCCGCTCCTTCAAGCCCTGCTCACGAGCCTCGTCCGCCACGCCACGTACGATGAACTTGCCGCCGGCAGCCGCCACGGCGGGCACGGCAAGCTGCGCATATGCGCCAAGCTTGGCCGCGTCTTTCGTCGCGCGATATGACGTCACCCAATATCCCTTGCTCATTTGAAGCTCCTATCAACGTTGGAAAAGCAGTCGTTGTCGTGCACGACGGCGAAGAGGGATTATGACGCCTGCCGGCATCCCTGTTGCTCGCATGGTCAACGGCTCCAACTGCGGTTGGTGAATTGTAAGGCGCCGGCTCGCGTTCCGTCACGAGGGCGCCCCTGCAAATACTCGCAATTCAGGTTACGCTGTTTGCGGCCCTCGCTCTGGCACCAAGCCGGCCACGCAACAGATTCTTCCCATTAGGACCACCGCAATGACACAACCGCTCACAATCGATTTTGTCTCCGATATCGCCTGCCCATGGTGCGCGATCGGCCTCTCCTCGCTGCAACGCGCGCTCTCGCGCCTTGGCGACACGGTCGACGCGCAAATCGTCCTGCATCCGTTCGAGTTGAATCCGGACATGGGCCCGGACGGCGAGACCATTGTCGACTATCTCGGCAAGAAATATGGGCGCACGGCGGAGCAAATCGCTGAAACGCAGGCGGCGATTCGCGAGCGTGGTGCGAGCGTTGGTTTTGCCTTCGGCCCGCGCACGCACGTGTACAACACGTTCGACGCGCATCGCCTGCTGCATTGGGCCGGCATCAAGGGTGCGCAGTTGCCGCTCAACCTGGCACTGTTGCGGGCCTATCACGGCGAAGGCAAGGACACCAGCAACCACGAAGTGTTGATCGAAGCGGCGCAATCCGTTGGGCTCGACGCCGCGGAGGCACGTGACGTACTGCAAAACGGAACCTATGCCGCGGAGGTTCGTGCGGAGGAGCGGAATAACGAGGCAATGGGGATTCAATCGGTGCCGGCCACTATCCTCAACCGTCGCTATCTGGTGAGCGGCGGACAGCCTGTCGAAACTTTCGAGCAAGTCATCCAGCAGATTCTGGCTGAAGCGAAGGACGAAGGTTCACAAGCCGCGTCGCGCTGAACGTTCTCCATGCACCGGCAACATCATGCGTGCCGGAAATCGGCGGCATGCGGCGAGGGCGTCACTTTGGCGTGGAGTACAGTACGTGCCCAGACGCTCAACCCGCACGTGCTACCGTGACCATCGCGTTTCGGAGACCTGAGTCCCGCTTACGGCGACACCATCCCGTTGAGTCGCGTCTGATCCTGCTCGTTGTTATAGAGCTGGTTGTTGTACCGGCGGTTTTCATACTGCCGGTTTTCATACTGCCGGTTCTCGTATTGCCGATTGAAATACTGACGATTGTTGTACTGACGGTTCTCGTACGCACGATTATTCGCCGCGCGATCTGAATACGAGTCGACTCGCAACATGAATAGCGCCTGCGCCGCAGGAGTTTGAGCGTGCACCTGTTCGTTCATATGGACACACGCAACAAGCGCCACGAGCACGGATAGCGAACGACACGCAGTCGCTTTCGGCAAGTTCATCAATCCTCCTGGTGATCGATTCCCGGACTCCGCCCATGCTAGCCGGATCCTGCGATGTCCCAACTGGCGCATCGCGAAGGCCCGTCACGTCTTCCGAAGATCGGACGACAAAAGGCCGGTCCGGCGTCGACGGGTGGCCTTGCATCAAACACGTCATAATCGAAGCGCGCGCCCACCACAGAACCTTTCCAAAAAGGTGCCGCTCAACCCCGAATCTCCGCTCGCGCGCCTCATGCTCGCGCCCGTTCGCCCAGGTAGCGTCGTCTGGCTCGGCGTACGATCAATGCGCCGCGAACCGATGCGAGTCGTCGAAACCGTGGAGGCGCGCGTTGGCCACGGACTTGCCGATGATCACTACGGCCGCGCCGGTGGCAACAGGCAGGTCACTCTGATCGAGACAGAAAGCCTGGCTGCTATTGCGAGTCATTTGGGGCAAAGCGCGGTGTCGCCCCTGAATCTGCGACGCAACGTCGTAACGTCAGGTATCAATCTCTATGCGCTGAAGGCACGCCGCTTCCGGATCGGCGACGCGATTCTCGAAGCCACGGGCGAATGCCACCCTTGTTCCCGCATGGAAGAAGTGCTTGGAACAGGCGGATATAACGCGGTCAGAGGATTCGGCGGGATCACCGCGCGCGTGGTGGAAGATGGGACGATCGCGCTTTTGAGCCAGATCGTTCCGATCGACTGAAGACCGCGAGCATAGTGCTCGCGCAATGGCGCATGCCCGGCAGCGGCCAGGCATGCATCTTCACAGACTACTCGACACGAACCTGCTTAGAACGCGTGACGCATCCCCACGGTGACTGCCACTTGCGTGTTGGTCGAAGACGGCGACAACGTGTTGATCATGGCATGCGAGAGTACGGAGTCCGCCGGCGCACCATGCACGTTCTGATAGACGCCTTCGAGATAGAAGTCCGTACGCTTGCTGATCGAGTAATCGGTCTGCAGCATGGCCGTGTTCCATCCCGGCGACGAACCGTTATAGGCGCCATGCGTGTACGTGTACGCGCCGGATACGCTCAACGCCGGCGTAAGCGCGTACTTTGCGTTCACCTCGTAGTTGTCGAGACGCAGTGAACCGGCCAGCGATCCGGCAGACGGGTCGCCCGAACCGAGGTAGCTGCCCGTGCCGAACGAGAACACGCCCGACGCGTTGTCGATCTGCGTGTGGCTCCAGACCAGCCCGACAGTGGCCGGCCCGAACGTGTAGTTACCGCCCAGCGACCAGATACGCTGGCGTTGTGCGAGGAAGTTCGCGCTTGTATCGCTCGAAGTCACCGCGCCGCTGCCGTTGCCCGCGTTGTTCAATTGCAGATAGCCGGCGGCAAGATTCACCGGACCTTGCGCATACGAAACGCCGAAACCGTATGACCGGTTATTCCCGAAGTCGCCGGCCTTGTTGCTGAACGAATACATCGTTTCGAACGTAACGCCGCGGTAGGTCGGGCTCGCGTACTTGACCGAGTTGTTGATCACGACCGAATTCGCAGCAAGGTTGTCGTTCTCGAACGGATGCGCGGCCATGCTGCCGCCCCACGTGTTGAACTCCGCGGTGAGCGGTCCGACAAGGTCGTTCATCACGTCGAACTGGCGGCCGAACGTCAAGGTGCCGTACGGATCGCTTTGCAAGCCGACCCACGCCTGAGAGCCGAAACCATCACCGGAGAATGCCTGGGCGCCGTTGTTCAGCAGGAAACCTTGCTCGAGTTTGAAGACCGCGTGCAAGCCGCCACCCAAATCCTCCGAGCCCTTGAGACCGAAGACCGTGTTCTGGGTCGAACTGCTCACTTCCTGCCAATTGCTGTGCCCAAACTGATTGTTCGTGTAAACCAATCCGGTATCGATGAGGCCATAGAGCGTCACGCTACTTTGCGCATGCGCCGACATCGTAAATGCGCCGAAGAGCGCGGCCGCGAGTAAAGATTTTTTCATACTTTGTTGGCTCCGAGATCAAGCGGTAATTGAGGGTATCAATTGCTCTTTCCACCAGCGCCATGCACACGCATGCAATACATTTGCAACCGTTGTTGCGCAAACCGCGAGAAGCATAAGTAGTTATTGGATGTTTAGTGCGCGACACATCATTTCAATGACTTGGCCATGGTGCGCGCTTATCTATTGCATGGTTTTCATATCGGCTCAGTGGACGCGTACTAGCCAGCGCGGCGGTAAGCGAGCCCCCCAATCATAGGGCGATGAAAATAAATGAGGTGTCAAAAAAATAAGCCGCGTGGCGTCAAAAGAACAATGAGGGGGCGAAGCTTAACGCGTTGCGGGATCCGCCAGGAGTCAGTGTGGCGCGATTTTGACGGCAACGCCGAGCGAAAGGAATACGTAATTTAGCCAAAAACAGGCCGTTTGAGTTCATCGGTTTGCGACTGTCCAATGCTTCCCGAAACTGGCGCTTAAGGTTCTCTTAAGGAGCCGGCTTACATAGTTCGGCCACTCGCGGTTCGTCTTGCCGAAATAGCGCGACGTCATTCCCACCGACTTCTTCATCGCGGCGACCTTGAATCCAACAGGTCGGCCGCCGCTTCTCGAATGCCACGACGTCCATGAAAATTCATAGAATTCTGGAGCAAGCCCGCCTGCGGCCCACGTTCCCACGAGTCCTGGTGCTGGAGTTTTTTCATGAGCACGCTCGTGACCACTTCAGCGCTGAACAGGTCTATAAGCTTCTCAATGAAGACATGCGCAACATGAGCCTCGCCACGGTTTATCGTGTGCTCGGTCAACTCGTGGATGCGGATTTATTGTCCGGCGTGGCCTTTGGCGAAAGCCGCATGGTCTACGAACTGAATGACGGAACCCGGCACGATCACCTCGTCTGCACGGTCTGCGGTCGAATCTATGAGTTCTTCGATGCGGAAATCGAGGCGCGACAGCAGTCCGTCGCGAACAGTCTCGACTTCACGGTGACGGGACGTCAGTTGGTTCTGTTCGGCATTTGCGCCGGGTGTAGAAAGAGCGGCGCGCAGACGCGAGCGATGACGAGATAGAGACGCGCGACGCCGCTCATCGATTCATGCTTGCGCCGCAGCGGCTGCCGCCGCAAGTGCGCGGAAGTTTGCGGGCGTGGCAAAGGCGAGATACTGCTTCTGCATCTCTTCCGTCAACACTTCGATCAGCAGAACGTTTTCGATCCACAATTCGATCACATCGAAAAAGTTGCGCCCGCGCGTGCAGCGCACGGCGCGCCAGCCTTCTCGCTCGCCGATTGCGAATACTTCCTCGGGGGACAGTTTGCTCGCAATGGCAATGTGAAATGCGCTGTATCGCGGAGCAGTGCTCGAGCCTGGCACAGACGAAACCTGTTCGCCGTCGGGGCTGAGCACGCGATCGTTGGGATAGGTCTCGATGATCGAGCCACGGTCGTCGCCAGCTATCGCCATCCACGAATCGGGAAAGGAAAGGAACGGTGCGTGAAATCCGCCCCACAGTTCGGCGATGACACGTGCGACGTTTTCCGGATTGCGAGCCGGGATGGAAGCATGAAACAGCATGAGTGACCTCCGTCGAAAATCTACATGAAGGTTCGGTCCTTGTATTGCGTTCTAAAGGCGGCCTTTGCGCCATTCTCTTTTGTTGTCGTATGCGTCGGCGCGTGTCGTGCATAGCACGCGCACTCGTGGCGTTCAGGAGCTGCGTTGCCACGCACGGAGCATTTCGCGAATCAGCAATACATGCGCATCGGGCGGCGATACTCCCACTTGGCGGATGCACCGTCAAGTGGGGGTATCACCGCCACTTTCGTGTGATGAATTGCACTGCGATTCGCGACCTTTTTTCTTTCTGGCGGTCGCGGATCGTCTTAACTAAAGCGGAGGAATCGGCATCGACACAAGGAGGCCGCCATGGGCGTGCGCGTTCGGCCAAAAGGATTGCATGATCAGGAAGCCAACGTCGCCAGACAGGCGGAGCAAAACGCGAGTTCGGCCGCGGCCGACAAGCATAAGGCCGCGGAACTGGCCCGGCAGCAAGGCGCATTGGCGTTCTTTACCGACACCGAGGGCGCGCTCAAGGCTTATCAGCGCGCCGCCGGATACGAACCGGACGATCCGGACACGCTGATTTTCATCGGCGACCTGCAAGACCGGCTCGGCCAGACGCAGCAGGCGCTGACGACATTCGATCAGGCGCGTGCGCTGCTCGAGCGAAAGCGGGCAGCGTCGCCCGACAACGCTGCTCTGCTAAGCGACCTTGCGGTAGCGCATGACCGGATGGGCGTCGAGATCCAGAAGCAAGGCAACCTCGAGAGCGCGCTTGCGCACTTCAGACAGGCGCTTGCCATATTGCAGAAGCTGGTTCAACAGGATCCGGGCAACCAGGAGTGGCAACGCGATCTTGCCGTCACGCATGACTCGATCGGCGCCGTTCTTCAATCGGCGGGAAAGATCGCGGACTCTCTGGCGGAGTTCCGCAAAGCATGGCGATCATCGAATCGCTTGCTCGTAACAAGCCCGACGATGTCGATCTCCAGCTCGATCTCGCACTGGCGCGCTCGCGCATCGGCGACAGCCTTCTCGAACAAGGTGACTTGACCGGTGCATTGGCTTCGTATCGCCAGGCAGTGACGGTGGCCGACGCGCTCGATCGACGCGGTCTGGCTGATCCGGCTAAACCGCACAATTCTTCGCCAAGAATCATGACCGTAGCCGAGGCGCGATTTTCCGCTCATCAAAGGCTGGGCATTGCGTTGGAATCGAAGGGAGACTATGAGGGCGCGCTGGCGGCGTATCAGACCGCGCTGAACATCGCCGAAGCGCAGTCGCAGAAGGACCCGAACAATGTCGATGGGCAGAAAGAGATTCTGTCCGCGCATTTGCATCATGCGGACGCACTCATTGCGCGCGGTGACAACGACGCGGCGTTAGCCGAGCTGCGCCAGGCGCTGACGCTCGGCGAGTCGCTCTCCCGCCGTGAACCTGACCACCGCTATTTGCAGGAAAGCGTGGCCCTCGCGCACGTGAGCATTGCCATGCAATTACTCGCGCAAAAAGACGCAGCACAGGCGGCAAAACGAGGCGCGGCGCGGTATTGAATTGCTCACCCCGCTCGCGCAAAGCGCGCCTGGCAACAAGTCGTGACAGTCCGATCTCGCCACGGGTCACTCGTTGCTGAGCGCGGCGCTCCTAGTCCAGAATGATCTGCCTGGCGCTTTGGCCGAGTCGCAGAAGAGCATCGACATTGTCGACGTGCTCGCTCACGACGATCCGTCGAACGCGAGTTTGCGGCAAACCCTCGCGGAGTTCCACATCATCCGTGCAAGCACGCTCATGGCGCAAAAAAACGCCGCCGACGGCGCTTCTGAAGCGCGCAAGGCCACGGATGCCATCGAGCCTATCGCGAAGCGTGATCCAGACAATGCGATGACCCAGTCGACATTGGCGGAGGCGTATTTTCTGCTGAGTAAGTTGAGCGCCACACCAGACGAGCAGCGCGATTTCCGCAATCGGACGATCGAAATTCTCACGAAGCTGAAAGACCAGGGGAAGCTCATGGGCGCTTTTACCCCCATGCTGCAAACGGTACGAGCCGATGCAAGCGCGGACTCCGCCGCACTTTCGCAATCTTCCAAATAGAGCGCCTGCCCCGCAGGCATCATGCCTTATGGCTTCTTGAAAGTGCTGTACAGCGTCTTCGCAAGCGCAGTCAACTCGCCACCACGCTCGCGAAGCGACGCGATCTCCGCACCGCTCTCCAACGTCTGCTCCACGCCGCGACTCTGATCGCGCGCGACGGCTTTCACAATGGCCTGCGGCAGAGCCGACAGTTGATCGACCACGTCGAAATCGCCTAAGCCCGTGAGCATCGGATTGTCGGAGCCACTGAGCATGGAGCGTGCATCAGCCTTGAAGAGAACAAGCGGCTTGCCCGCATGCCACGCAAGCGACGCCTCGACAACCGTGCCTTCATCGGCAACGCGGCCGTTGAGATTGGCGACCACCGCATCGCAACGCCTGAGCAGTTGATAGGTATCCAGGCTGAAGATCGCGCGGTCGAGCATGTGCGCGGCTTCTTCAACCGACGCGCCGAGCTTCTCGAGTTCCGGCTTGAGCTTCGCGAACTCGAGACCGTCGCGATGCGGAAGAAATGTCGTCAAACCCGCAGCCTCCAGCGTGGCTGCAATTGACTCCATTTCGGCCCGTTCGGCTGCGTTGAAGAGCGGTCCTGCGCAATACACTCGTGGCATCTTTCGTCGTCTCCTGAGGATGGAGGAAATCGTAAAGTACCCTCGCAGCGCGTGTCGGCATGCGACTGCGGGGACCGTTTACGATAACCATCGACGAGGCAAAGTCAATGCAGAGTGTCGGTCACGTATTGCCCGGCGCAATTGGCGCGTGGGCAAGTCCCTGTGCTATGAACCAGGTCGCCCTCTCGCTCTTCCGCTCAGTCGTAATGCCGATGCTTGTGATGACGCTTGCCCGACCGGTTGCCGCGGGAATAGTCGTCGGCGTACGAGTTGGAGCGCGAGATGTTGCCGCCGAGCGCCGAACCCGCGCCGCCGCCCAATGCAGCGCCGACCAGACCGCCGCCGCGACCGCCCATCGCATTGCCAGCCGCCGTGCCCGCGCCGCCACCAAGCACGCCGCCGATAATCGCGCCCGTGCGTTCCCTGCGATTCGACGTGACCGCGCCGCCGGCGCCGCCGCCCACTGCCCCGCCGAGTACGGCGCCCGTGCTGCCGCCGACCGCGCCGCCCAGCGCAGCGCCGGCGACACCTCCGAGCGCGCCGCCAAGCGCGTTGTTCATATCGCCGGCCATTGCCGACAAGGACGCCGAAGCCGTGAGCGCTGCAACGGCAACAATCTTGAGGATTCTCTTCGACATAACAAGCTCTTTCATTGTTGTTGACGGCGCCGAGTATAACCGCGCTTTTGAAAGGCCTTTGTAACCACGTCACTTCGCATCGGTAAGACGTGTAACAAAATGATCGAAGGGTTGAGAGCAGAGTTTTTTACAGCCTCAAGCCAAACAGGATGAGAATCCGGCCGGTTGCTTTTGCATATCCTAGGGATAGCTAATCATATTGACGATCGTGCCGACGATACTGGCGAACCGCCGTAGACCGGCAGCCCGCCAACCGCTGATTCGAATCTTATCCGCGACGCTTCTTTTTTAACTCGATGGTCTCGAACAATTCGTAGTTCTGCGTCGGCGTTTGATCCGCGCCTGGCGCGTGATAGTAGTTCATCGTGACCGTGGTCTCGCCGCCCGGATGCCCCGGATCATGATCGAACACCGCGATGCCATAACCGGTGCCGGTATCGCGTTGCGCCGACCAGATCGCATCTTCCACCGCGTCCGCATTCGCGCGCACGAAAGTCCCGGCTGTCGTGCCGGCCACCGGGCGATTAGGGCGCGTGAAAATACGCGCCTGCGGCAGTCCCGTGCCGGCATCCAAGCCATAGACATCCAGCGGCGCGCTCGTGCCGCCGCCGCCGAGAATCAGGTGAATCGTGCCGTGGCTCGTATCGAACGTGGATGCGCCCGACGACACCGCCGACATCACCGGTTTCGGCTGCAATGTATCGACCGGCCGGCCCGTCGCGATGTCGGTGCCCTTGTTGTGGTTGCAGCCGCGCACGGGATAACTGCGCTCGTAGTCGTGATCGTGGCCGCACAGCACCAGGTCCACGCCGTAGCGATCGAACAGCGGCAACCAGGCCTCGCGGATGCCTTTATCGGAACCGTTGCCCGTCTTCGACGAACTCAGCGCGTCCTGATGCATCTGAACGATGATCCAGTCGACCTCGTCGTCTTCGGAGGCACGGTGCAACGTCTTCTCCAGCCAACGCGTCTGCTCGCCGGCGCTATAGCCGCGCACATAGAGCGACGTACCGGGTTGTATAGGCGGGTTGCCGGTGCTGGCCACCGGCACCAGCGGATCCGGGCCGGCAACGAACGCGGCCGCGTCCTGATACACGACGTCGTCCGCATCGAGCGAAATGAACAGCACGGAACTCACGCGAAAGCTGTACCAGCGGCCCTGAAAGCGCGTGTGATTATCCGGCAGCGTATAGCGCGCGAGATACGAGGCGAGGCCTTGTTCGCCGTTATGGAACTCGAGCTCGTGATTGCCAGGACACGGCATCCACGGCCGGTTCGACGCGGACGTCTGGCAGTTGTTGCCGAAGTCGCGCCACACATCAGGCTGGTGCGTCGGATTTAGATTGGCATAGCACAGGTCGCCATTGAGCAGGTGGAACAGCGGCTGAAAGCGCTCGACCGCCTGCACCGCGAAGCGGCTTTGCGGCGACGACAGAACCCAGCCGGTATTCGGCGTCGCGAGATCGCCATAACTTGTCCAGCGAAACGGCGCGCGTCCACGCGGCGCAGTACGGAAGTTCGCGGTGAAGGGCTGAGCCGCGTTGCTGTCGTTCTCGGCGGTCACCTCGTATTCGTAACTCGTATCGGGTTTCAGATCTCGCAGACGCGCGTGATACGTGAACACGACCTCGCCGTTGAGGCCGTCCGTATAGGTGCTTTGGACGCCATGCACCGTATGTTTCCCCTCGCGCGCGCCGCTGACGCGCACCTGCGGGTTCACTGCCGGCGCAAGCGACGCCCACGACACCGTGACCTCGTGGGTCGGATCATTGCCCCAAGTCAGGTGGACTTGCTCCGGTGTACCGTCGGGTGCACTGTTCGCCGCGCGCGCCGCCGATGAAAGCGTGCCCGCCGCCGTAGCGAGACTGGACGCACCGGCAAACTTCAGGAACCCACGACGCGAGACGATGGTAGCGCCTTGATCGGTCGGCGATGCCTTAGCGATTTTTCTGTTCGACATGTCTGGTGTTGTTGTACGGGGTGGAAGGACGCCGACGCATGGGACGGCGCACCGCGTTCTGCGTGAACCGCCAGTGCGCTGATGACCGGCGCGCAACGGGGACGACCAGCCATCGTAGTCGCCAGGCTATGACACTCGGATGAAACCGCCCGATGCGGACAGTTTCATACTCCCACATCTGCATTGCAAATCAGATGATTGACAGCTTGGTAGACCGATATATATCATTTGAAAAAAGCCAAACGGAATTCATAAAATCATTCATTCGGAAGTCATTTTTTAGCGTGCATTTCGATATGCAGCGCAGCTAGAAATAATTAGCGAACGGCGTCTACGGCGAACATCGCGCGCGTTCAAATAATTGATTTTTATAACTTTTATCGACCAAAAACCAGACTACGGGCAGATTCCAGGCTTTCCGCCTTTAAACACATTTCAATTTCACAACCAGACCGCCGGCATTAACAGCAGGCGGCGGGGATTCGCGCGCCCCTAGCTGCGCTTCGGACTGAGTCATATTGCCATGAATACGAAAAAGAAATACACGGCGGCAACGTTATTGATCGCGGCACTGCTAGGCGGTTGCACGTCAATGGACGGCGCGATGTCCTCGACCTCGGATTTCCTCGACACCACTGGCGACGTCCTGAGCGGAGATTTCCGCGGATTGACGGCCGCACAGCGGACCACGATGACCGAGATGGCCGTCGACTGGAAGCAGAATGAAAATAACGCAAAGAAGAAATGGGACGAGCGCCGGTTGGTCGTGACCGGTATCGTCACGCGCGTCACGCATTCCGACGGGTTTGTCGGAAAGCCGGGCAAGTATGTGATCGTGTTCAAGGAACCGTCCAATCCGAAGTGCATCGGCGTGGCGACGACCCGCGATGATCTGATGGTGAACGACAAGCGGACCTCGGTGTACAAAACCGGGGACCGCATCGACGTAACCGGCGTGCTGCAGACACGCGCGGACGTCGATTCCGATGGCGCCGCTTGCCATTTCGCATTTGAACATGCGAGTTTCGCGTTGAATACCGCCCCGCGCTAAGGCAACCACGAGCGGCGGTAAGCGCGCTGAAGTGTTGCCGGCGCATGTATTCCATCATGGATCATGCGGCCAGCGGCGAACCACCACTCACGTCTGCGGATTCGTGTCGTCCGTGGGCTGGGTGTTGTCGGCGACGTCCTGCTTGTCGTCGTCTTTCTTTTCCATCATTGATTCCAGCTTGCCGGCGCCTTCAAAACCGGCGATAGCGGCGATGCCTTTCGTCAGCAAACCCGCTTCCGGATCCACTTTTTCTGCCGCTTCAACGGCGGCGATCGCCCCCGCGATCTTTCCTGCTTCGTCCAAGAGTCCCATGTCGCTCTCCTCGAGAAAAAGTGAGTTTGCATCGTCTCACGATCTCGACGCCTTGTCGTCAAATGTAAAACCGAAATGACGATTAGCTGACGCCGCGCAGAGACGCGACGAACTTTACGTTTAGTAAGCGTGACGGCTATGGTTTGGGCGGTTGTGGATTATTCGCCGGATTGGTATCGAATCTGGAGACACGTTGTACTCCGTCTTCACGGACCAACTGCAATAGTTCGTTCTCCATGTTATCGGCGACATCTTTGCCGTAGACCTCGTCGCCATTCACATAAACGGTAAACGATTGCAGGTACTTCGCCTTCTTCTCCGGGTTCTCGATCGTCTCGCGGGTCCATTGATAAAGCGGATAGTTTTCCGTACCTCGCTGCTCTGCTTCGCTCACGTAGTCGGCGAAGGCATCGAACTGGCATTTCAACGTTGCGTCGTGCCTGCGCAGAACATCACGAAGCACGCTATGCGAAGCACACGTTGGGTCGGCACGTAACGCGTCGGCAAATTCGGGCGAGACGGTGATCCGTAGCTGGAATTGCAACGGAGGTTCCATATTCGCCTCGGTGTCGGCATTCATGAACGCTCAGTCCTTATCCGCGGAATGCGCGGCAACCTTTTCTTCGATGCGCGCAATCTCGTGCCCCTGCACTGGCTTGCCGAGCAGAAAGCCTTGAGCATGCGTGCATCCGCATACGCGCACGAAATCCAGTTGCTCTTGCGTCTCGATGCCTTCCGCCGTAGTCGGCATGCCGATTTCCCGCGCCAACGCCACGATGCCACGCACCACTGCCGCCGATTCCCGACGATGCACGGACTCCTTGACGAACGAGCTATCGATCTTGAGCTTGTCGAACGAAAAGCGCACGAGCGTCGACATGGTCGAGAAGCCGGTGCCGAAATCGTCGAGCGCGAGACCGATGCCCAACGCGCGCAGCCTTCCGACGTTGCGCCGGGTCACGACATCGTCGTTCAGCAGCACCGTTTCCGTGACCTCGATATTCAGGCGCTGCGGCGGAAGCTTCGTCTTGCGAAGAATCCCCGCAACCACCGACGCAAACGACTCCTCCCGCAATTGCACCGGCGATACATTCACGGCGACGGTCACCCTGTCTCGCCAGGTCACCGCCTCCTGGCACGATTGCAGCAAAGCCCATTCGCCCAATAAGAGAATGAGGCCCGTACGTTCGGCGGTAGGAATGAAGGCGGAAGGGGAAAGCTCGCCGCGCGTGGGATGGGTCCAGCGCATCAGCGCCTCGCGGCCGGACACGGCACCGCTGCTGAGATCGATGATGGGCTGGTACTCCATGCGCAAACCGCTGAACGAGTGCAGTGCGCCTTCGAGGTCGCTGCGCAGAAGGCTCAGGCTTTCATCCGACGCGTGTTTCGCGGCATCGAAAATAGCGTATGCGCTTTTGCCGCTGCGTTTCACGGCATACAAGGCGCGATCGGCACAAATCAGCAGTTGCGGGCCGGTCCTCGCGTGTTCGGGATAGAGCGAGACGCCCACGCTCGCGCCGATATGCACCAACGCCTCGCGCAGCGCGAATGGGCGCGCCAGCGTCTTTACGATGCGGTCCGCCAGATTGCGGACCTCGCGCGCCTGCCCCGTACCATCGGAAAGCGCCACGAATTCATCGCCGGCCAGACGTCCGACGAGATCGCCGCTCGGCAACACCTCACGCAAGCGAATTGCCGCTTCCTGAAGAATCTGATCTCCGGCGGCATGGCCCAGGCTGTCATTGATGGCCTTGAAACCGTCCAGGTCGATCAGTAGAACAGCGAACGATTGATCGTTGCGTAGCGCGCCCATCTCCGTGCGCTCGAGCAGCAGTTCACTGATGCGCGCGCGATTGGGCAAACCGGTGAGGCTGTCGTGATGCGCGAGCCGGTGGCTGTTTTCCCGCGCCAGAAGCAACGCGACTGTGTCGCGATTGCTGCGCAGCGCAACCGTAAAGAAGCCGGCAGCGCAGAACGGCGCCTGAAAAAGCAACACAAGTTTGCCGGAGCCGGGAGACAGCGCCGCACCGAGAGCCAATAGCCCAAGAATGAAGGTGATTTGCAGCAGTACGAGCCGCGGCGTGCCCGCATTACGTCCGGCCAGTCCGCCGATAACGCCCACTGCGCAGACGTTGCCGAGCAGGAAAAGTGTTTGGTCTCCGCTAATGTTGCACAGCAAAGTGCCATAGCCGAACAGTGCGCTCCAGAGCAGGCTTGCGAACAGAAACGCCGAGGTCGGTGTCGGCTGACCGTTGGCGCTGCGCGAGCAGCACAACCAGATTAACGCCAGCCGCGCGATCAGCAATGCAATAACGGCGCAGCCCCAACTCGCGTAAAGGGCCTTGGGATAAAGGTAATAAGCGGTGGCGCAGACGCTGATTTCGCAAATCGACGCGAATACGATCGACGCGGTTCGCGTGAACAGATTGGCAAGCAATATCTGCCGATTGTCCGCGCTCAGATCCTGAGAGGAAGAGACGACCCACTTAAAAAATGGAGACCTTGGTTCGCTGAAAGCCATGACCTACGCATTTTTGATGGTTGATGAATCGAAACCCGCGCGTATGGCGATTATTACGTAAACATTGAGGATCGGGTTAATTCGACTGAGGAAACACGCCGTCTCCGTCAATGAGGAAAAAATTACGTATGGCATGGTCATCTGTGCGCGCGTTTAACAGCGCATGTGCCAAGGTCAGGCACTTTTCGACCTATTCGCGCAGAACGGCGATGGCGGCCGAACTCGATGAGATTTACCGTGCGCCACGCGGCCTGCGCTTGGTCCGCGCCTCTTCGCGCTGAACATCGGCGTGCTCGCGGATCATATCGATCAGCGCCCGTAACCCGGCAGGCACGTGACGACGGCCGGGATAGTACAAACACAGGCCGTCCAGCGGCGGAGTCCAGTCTTCCAGCACGCGCACCAGCGTGCCCGCCTGCAGATCCGCGGCGACATTCCATTCGGTCAGATAGGTCACGCCGAGGCCGGCGCGCGCCGCTTCCAGCATCAGACCCGGTTCGTCGAGCGTCAGCGCGCCTTTTCCGTCAATACGCACCGTCTCGCCGCGGCGCTCGAATTCCCAATGGTAGATCGCGCCGCTCGGCATGCGCGTGCGGATGCAGCGGTGCGCGAGCAGATCGGCGGGCACGCGCGGCGCTTTGTGCTGCGCGAAATAAACGGGACTGCCAACGACGGCGAAGCGTTGCTTAGCGCCGAACGGCACCGCGATCATGTCCTGCGGCACCGTTTCGGCCAGACGGATACCCGCATCGAAACCTTCGACGACGATGTCGATCAGCCGGCCCTCGGTCACGAGATCGAGTTTCATGTCGGGATAGCGCGCCAGAAACGCGATGAACAGCGGCATGGCTTGCCTCGCCGCGCCCACCGACGCATTGATGCGCAGCGTGCCCGACAACGTGTCGCGAAAGCTGCCGGCCTGTTCGATCGCAACGCGGATCGTCGAGAGCGCGGGCGCCACGCTGTCGACGAATTACGCGCCCGCTTCCGACAGCGACACGCTGCGCGTCGTGCGATTGAAGAGCCGTACGCCGATGCGCGCTTCGAGCGCCGCAACCGAGTGACTGAGCGCGGAGGTCGACACGCCGAGCTCGGTCGCCGCCGCCCGAAAGCTGCGATGGCGCGCGACGGCCAGAATGGCCTCCAGCTCACCCAAACCCGAAGTTTTCATTGTCCCAAATCGCTCAACGTGACGTGCTTGATTGTACGGCTAGTCAACGCAATGCCGGCGGTCTATCGTGATTCGTTCGAAGCCTTCTTTGGAGCAAGCATGCAAATCATCGACAAGATTTATGTCGACGGCGCGTTCGTCACGCCGCACGGCAGCGAAATGTTCGATCTCTTCAGTCCGGCGACGGAGCAGGTGATCGGCCAGGTGCGCCTCGCCGACGCGCAAGATGCACGCGACGCCATCGCCGCCGCGAAACGCGCGTTTCCCGCCTTCTCGCGCACCAGCCCGCGTGAACGCATCGACATGCTAAAGCGCATGCATGAAGCCGTCGTGGCAAAAGAAGACGAGCTTTACGAAGCGATCACCGAAGAATATGGCGCGCCGGTGTCGCGTGGCCGCTGGATGGCGCAGCATGCGAGCAGCGTCCTGCTCGAAGCGGCGAAGGTCTTGCAGGACTACGCATTCACGCGCCGCGCGGGCAGCGCGGAGGTCGTGATGCAACCGTTGGGCGTCGCGGGTCTGATCACGCCGTGGAATAGCGATGCGGGCTTCATCTGCGGCAAGCTCGCCGCCGCTCTCGCTGCGGGCTGCACGGCCGTTATCAAGCCGAGCGAGATGAGCGCGATCCAGACGCGCATCGTGACCGAGGCGCTGCACGAAGCGGGCCTGCCCGCGGGCGTGTTCAACATCGTGACGGGGCGCGGCGACATCGTAGGCGCGGAGATCAGTTCGCATCCCGATGTCGCGAAGCTGTCGTTCACCGGTTCCACTGCGGTCGGCAAAACGATTCTGCGCACGGCGTCCGACACGTTCAAGCGCGTGACGCTCGAACTCGGCGGCAAGTCGCCCGTGATCGTGCTCGACGACGCGGACTTCGACGAAGCGGTGCCGCTCGCCATTCAGGCCGGCTTCATGAATAGCGGTCAGGCGTGCATCGCGGGCACTCGCATTCTGGTGCCGCGACAACGGCTCGCGGAGTTCGAAACGCGCGTGCAGGAAGAGGTCGCGCGCAGCCAGTCAGGCGATCCGCGCGATCCGCAAACGACGGTCGGCCCGATGGTCAGCCAGAAACAGTGGGAACGCGTGCAGCGTTATATCGGCATCGGCATAGAGGAAGGCGCGCGCCTGATCGCGGGCGGTCAGGGACGGCCGGATGGCGTGAACGCGGGTTGGTTCGTGCGCCCGACCGTTTTCAGCGATGTCACGAACGACATGACGATTGCGCGCGAGGAGATTTTCGGCCCGGTGCTGTCGATCATCGGCTATCGCGACACCGAAGAGGCAATCGCGATCGCTAACGATACCAGCTACGGCTTGCAGGCCTATGTGTTGTCGCGGGACAGGCAACGCGCGCATGAGGTCGCGTCGCGGATCGATGCGGGACGCGTCCTTGTCAACACACTGGCCCATGAGCCGGCTGCGCCGTTCGGCGGCTTCAAGCAATCCGGGATTGGACGTGAATACGGTACGTTCGGTCTGGAAGCGTTTCTGGAGCCGAAGTCGGTGCTGGGTGTTCTCTGATTGGCCACCGCCGCCCCCCCGGGAGCCTCGCGAGTCGAGTATCGATGTACGATGCCGTATAGTGGAGGCACCGCTGATCTCCAGCGGCCTACCCGCAGATCGGCGCGATGGGGGACTCCAGAATGACAGTCGCAAATACATCGATGAACGGCTCTCACGGGCCCGTGCCAGAGTCGCTGCAGACATTGGTCGAGTATCTCGAACTCTCGCTCGACAAGGCGTCGAGCGTGGTCATGACGCGCCACACGACCGACGTTTGCACCGTCTACCTGGGCGACCCGGCCGGTCTGATCGAGGAAATGAAGAAGCTCGGCACGATTGCCATCCCGCTCGCCAATGAGATGCTGGAACTGACCCGCTCGGGCGTCAACGAGATGGAGATCGGCGGCCAGGCCTATCGCTTTATACGCACTTTCACGCAGGTCGAGGACGCCGCAGCGGTCGTTTTTTCGGCGGCGTAGGCGGCGGTGTGTCATGGTTGCATGGCGGTGTGCACAGCGCGTCGGCGTGACTGGTCCGCAACAACGGAAGCGGCCGTCGCGGCGCCCTGTCAGGGGCGCCGTTGACGACCTGGCGATCCGCCGCGTTATACTCTGCTAATGGATACGAAGCCGATCACGCTGAATTGTTGGTGGCGCGCCTGACTTAGGCGGCCCGTTTCCACTCGACCATCGAAACGTGATGCCGCCAGTCCTGGCGGCATTTTTGTTTGTGCGCGCTGACGGCTGGTGGTATCGACAAACGCACAATCCCAGACCATGACAGACGCAAAACCGCTCTCGAACCAGCCTATTATCCTCACCGGCGACCGCACGACCGGCCCGCTGCACCTCGGCCACTACATCGGCTCGTTGCGCTCGCGCGTGCAGCTTCAGCACGAAGCACAGCAGTTCCTCCTGCTTGCCGACGCGCAGGCCATGACCGACAACGTCGGCCGGCACCAGAAAGTCACGGAAAACGTCATCGAGGTGGCGCTCGACTATCTCGCGGTCGGCATCGACCCGGCGAAGTCGACCATCGTCATCCAGTCGCAGGTGCCCGAGCTGGCGGAACTGTCCCAGTACCTGCTTAATCTCGTGACGGTCGCGCGCCTCGAGCGCAATCCGACCATCAAGGCGGAAATCGTGCTGCGCGGTTTCGAGCGGGATATCCCCGCCGGCTTTCTGACGTACCCGGTCAGCCAGGCCGCCGACATCACCGCGTTCAAGGCGACGCGCGTACCTGTCGGTGACGACCAGTTGCCGATGATCGAACAAACCAACGAGCTGGTGCGCCGTTTCAACAACACGGTCGATCAACAGGTGCTGGTCGAATGCGAAGCCGTGCTCTCGCACGTCGCACGGCTGCCGGGCATCGACGGCAAAGCCAAGATGAGCAAGTCGCTGGGGAACGCCATCACACTGGGCGCGACGCCGGACGAAATCACCAAGGCCGTGAACAACATGTACACCGACCCTAACCATCTGCGCGTCAATGATCCGGGCCAGGTGGAAGGCAATGTTGTGTTCGCGTTCCTCGACGCGTTCGAGCCGGACGTCCCGATGGTCGACGAACTCAAAGCGCACTACCGCCGCGGCGGCCTTGGCGACAGCGTGGTCAAGCGTGTGCTCAACGAACGATTGCAGTCAATGATCGCCCCCATCCGGGAGCGCCGCCGCGAGTTCGAAGCCGACCGCGCGGAGGTGCTGAACGTCCTGCGCCGCGGGACGATGCGCGCGCGGGAAGTGGCGGGTGCGACGGTATCCGAGGTGAAAGCTGCGCTGGGCCTGAATTACTTTCAGAGCTGAGCGACTGGCGGCGGGGCGGCGTTTAGTCCCCGCGCGCCGGCCGAACCGCGCTGCAGCGTGTATTTCGACCGAACGGGTTCTATGATAGGACGCAGTTACTGTCGATAGCGGAGCGACGCGTCCGTCCGTGTCTGCGTGCTTCTCTACGTTCACGCTGGCTGTCGCCCGGGAGATTGACATGAGCAACGCGATGCAGGTCGTCAAAGGCGCATACGCCGCCTTTGGCCGGGGCGATATTGACGCGCTGCTGGCGCTGATTCCCGCTGACATTGACTGGCGAGTGGTGGGGCCCGCCAGTCTCCCGTATGCCACCCAATGTCGCACGCGCGCGGACGTGCAGCAATATTTCGATGACCTCTTTTCGGCTGAGGAAATTACCCGCCTCGAGCCTCGTGAATTCATCGATGCGGGCGAGCACATTATCGTGCTCGGCTTTGTCGCGTCGACCATCAAGGCGACAGGCAAATCGTTCGAATCAGAATGGGTGCATATCTTCACAGTCAAAGACGGTCTGGTGACCCGTTGGCTGGAGTTCTTCGATACAGCCGCGCGCCGTTAGCCTTGAACGTCCCGGCTCGGGTCGATCAGCCTTCACGCTAGCGAACCACGTTTGTTTGATGACGTGGTTCGCCCTGTGGTTAGGAGCCTTCCCTGCCCGGCCTATGATTTGCCCTTGAGCGTGAATGGCGCCAGCAAGGACTGCACATCGATCTGCTGCCCCTGAAGCAGAAGCAGCCTGGCGTGAAGCACCGTGTTTTCGAGAACCAGCTTGGCGGTGCTCAGGAGGTACAGCGCATGGATGTCCGACACCGACATGTTGCCGGCCTCGACCTGGTGGTGGCGCTCGACCAGAGAGGTCATCACCAGACGCCTGAGTTCCTGCTCTCCGAAAGGAAGGTCGGCGTAGTCGATCGGGTCGTCGGCTTCGACCTCTCGCAGCATGTCAACAAGCGCTTCTGTGCTCACTTCCATGTTTCGGCTCCCACGTTATCGGTTAGGAACAGCATCGCCAGACTGCGTCGTGCAATGTTCTTAGACTAACGGGTCTATTTGGGGGAGTCCAGTGTGAAGGGGCCACTTTATGCGATCTATGCAACGCTGAATGCTGAAGGTGGCCACCGCAGTCACGCCCGCACAGACCTGCGCTATGTCTTTCCACTCCAGGTAACCGACGGCCTTACCGTCACGTCGCTTTACTCCTGGTTACTTTCGCCCGCGTACTCGCGGGTGCTTTGTTCTTCTTCAAATGAGTCTGGTTATACTCAATAGCGGCGCGGACGAGATTTTTTAGCGCGCGCGCATTGACCTTATCGCCTTCCAAAAAATCGATCGCTCGTCGCGCGTTGCCTTCGAGACCCGCATTGAAGAGCTTGTCAGGATCCGCGATGCCCGCCCCGTGCGCAAAGGTAACCTTCACCTTCCCTTTGTGCGCATTGGCGACCGCGATCATGCCGTCGCGAGACCACACCGGGCTTCCCATCCACTTCCATTCCTCGATTATCTCCGGGTCGGACTCAAGGATGACCTTGCGGACACTCGCGAACGTTTTGCCACGCCAGTCCGTTAGTCCGGCGATCAGCTCGTCAATACGTTCCGATGCGTCTATTGGATCTTTATTCACCAGTTCTGGTCTCCTTTTATACGGCCACAATGGGAGGTAGCGACTGCACCGCTTAATGAGCGCTCAGAAAAGCACGCCGTGACCGTACGGCATTGGCATTCGATCACCTACGGCAATCGTCTGGAATATAAGCACTGAGGTCGTGTGTGAGTCAAGCGGGACCAACGATCCGCCGTAACGAACGCGGACAACACGTGGTTCGCCCTCTATGACTCGAGATACGCCGTGCCGTCCTTATGCACGAACCGGCCGTCGGCGTTGGCGCTCATCATGTCGATATCGGAGCAGGTGGTGAGGTCATCCGGATTATGCGAGCCCACCTCCAGATAAACCGCCATCGCGGAGGAATGGTTGATCAGATGATGGCCGTTGCCGGTCCCTCGCGCAAACGTCGCACAATCACCCGCGCGCAGTAGCGTCTCGCCGTCGTCTTCGATAAGCGTCACTTCGCCCTCGAGCACATAAACGAACTCGTCCTCGTGGCTGTGCCAGTGACGCTGGCTGGACCAGCCGCCGGGCGGCAAGGTCATGAGATTGACGCCGAAGTCGCGAAGCCCACCCGCCTCGCCCAGACGCTTGCGCGTACGTGCAGCACAAGGCGCGTCGAATGGCGGCGGATAACCCGAGCCATTCAGTGCGGGCACAGTGGCGAGATCGACCTTGGGCATGCCGGCTCCTTGTGTCGTTTGAAGACGCGTGGAAGGAAAGTCGCAAGTGCGCCAATCCGCAGCGGGATATGCCAACCGATTCTCTACGATTTCCCGCGACATGTCGAATGAGGGAAATCAGCGCGTGTGTCTCGCCGACAATTGGTATCCTGTCAGACTGAACCAACGGACCATGCGATGAAAAAACCAACGAAAGTGGCGCTTCTTGCGCTGGCATTCACGATGTTCGGTCTGTACAAATTATTTGTCGTTTACCAGTACGCTCAATCCGGCTGTATCCAGTTTCGAACTCATCGAACATGCAGCTATGAAAACGCGGAGAATTTCCAAAGCCTGTTCGATCTCGAACTGATGTTCGCATGCGGCTGGGCCGCGGGTGCAGTGGTCTGCTGGATGGTCGCAGCACAGGCGCAAAAGAAGGAGCGGTGAGTTCTTCAGATTTTAAGCAGGCTCCATTCCCTGACTCAGCTTGGCTCGATCGCATTGTGACGAAGCCAGAAAAGAAAGGAACGCCTTCGCGACATCTTTCTTCGCGGATGCCGTACATATGCCGGCTGAAAAGACCGTCACGATCTGAGCTTCCGCAGGCATAGGGCCGATGACATCGATTCCCGGCAAGTGCATTAATTCGCTCAACTGCTGAAAACCCAACTCGACTTCCCCGCGTGCAACCAGTGCACCGACCGGAACACCGGGCGGGGCCTGCACGACGCGTGGGGCGATGGTTTCCGCAATGCCCCAGCGCTCGAACAAATGACTCAGGTGCGAACCGCTCGGGCCCGTCGAATAGCCGATACTGCGCGCCGCCAGAATCGTTTCTCGCAGCGCGGCCTCAGTGCCGACATCGGGCCGCGGTGCGCCGGCTGCCACTGCGATTGCCACCCCCGAGCGGGCCACGTCGACCCGGCTGCCCGAAACGACATGGCCGGCGGCCTCCAGCCGATCAATCACATCGGCAGCGAGTACGACAAAGTCGAACCCCTCGCCGTTCTCGACGCGATGTGCGGCATCGACACCGCCAACAGACCTGACGACCACAGGCTGCCCCGTTAGTCGCTCATAGTCCTGGACCGCCTCGGCGAGCACCTGGCGCGTGGCCATCGACGAGATGCCAGTGATCTGCTCACTCATGGTTTCTCTGCCTCTCAATCGATGTAGCGCAGCCCAGCCTGTTTTAGCGGTTCGCGCATGCTGTACATATCGAGGCCGAGCACACCCGAAGCCAGCTTCGCACGCTTCTCGCCTTCGTTGGCTTCGCGCGCCGCCGCCTTGTCGAGCACCTTCCGCGCCGACGCAGCGGGGACCACCACCACGCCGTCTTCATCCGCGACGACGACATCGCCCGGATTCACCAGCGCCCCGGCGCACACCACCGGAATGTTCACCGAACCGAGCGTCGCCTTGACCGTCCCTTTGGCCGAGATCGCCTTGCTCCACACCGGGAATTTCATCTCCGTCAGCACGCTCACGTCGCGTACACCGGCGTCGATGATGAGACCCTGCGCGCCGCGCGCCTTGAAGCTCGTCGCCAGCAGGTCGCCGAAATAACCGTCCGTGCAGTCCGCCGTGACACCGGCAATGACGATATCGCCCGGCCGGATCTGTTCCGCCGCGACGTGCAGCATCCAGTTGTCGCCCGGTTGCAGCAGCACCGTGACGGCCGTGCCGTGGGCGCGCGCGCCGGCATAGATCGGGCGCATATACGGCTTCAGCAGACCGACCCGGCCCATTGCCTCGTGCACGGTGGCGGTTCCGAGCGCCCCGAGCTTCGCGGCGATGTCGCCATCTGCCCGCTGGATGTTGCGATACACCACACCTAGTTCATACATGATCAATGTCCCTTCGTCTTCAATGCCGCATCGAGGCGCGGATAGACGCGGCGTGCGTTACCTTCGTAAATCCTGTAGCGCTCGTCCGCATCGATATGCGCGGCCTCGATATAGCGTTTCGTGTCGTCGAAATAGTTACCCGTCTCCGGATCGATGCCGCGCACGGCGCCGATCATCTCGCTCGCAAACAGGATGTTGTCCACCGGTATCACGCGCGTGAGCAGATCGATGCCCGGCTGGTGATACACACACGTGTCGAAGAACACGTTGTTGAGCAGATGGTCTTTCAGCAACGGCTTCTTCAGTTCCTGCGCGAGTCCGCGAAAGCGTCCCCAGTGATAGGGCACCGCGCCGCCGCCGTGCGGAATCACGAACCGCAGCGTGGGGAAATCGCGGAACAGGTCCGACGTGAGGCACTGCATGAACGCGGTGGTATCGGCGTTCAGGTAATGCGCGCCGGTCGTGTGGAAGCACGCATTGCAGCTCGTGCTCACGTGGACCATCGCGGGAATGTCGTATTCGACCATCTTCTCGTAGATCGGATACCAGTAGCGATCGGACAGCGGCGGGCTGGTCCAGTGACCGCCCGATGGATCCGGGTTGAGATTGATCGCCACGTTGCCGTACTGCTCGACGCATTTGACGAGTTCGGGAATGCAGGTGGCGACATCGACGCCGGGGCTTTGCGGAAGCATCGCGGCCGGGATGAAATGGTCGGGGAACAGCTGGCTCACACGGAAGCACAACTCGTTGCAGATCGCCGCCCACGTACTGGAAACCTGAAAATCGCCGATGTGATGCGCCATGAAACTGGCGCGCGGACTGAAGATGGTGAGGTCGAGCCCGCGCTCGCGCATCAACCGCAACTGGTTGCTCTCGATCGATTCGCGCAACTCATCGTCGCTGATCTGCAACTCGGAGACCCTGGGCATGTCCGAAGGATTGTTGATGCCCGCGATCTGGCGGTTGCGCCACTGCTCCAGCGCCTTGGGCGCCGTCGTGTAGTGGCCGTGAATATCGATGATCATCCTTACTCCAACAGTTGATTCGTTTATCGGGCGATGCCACGCAAAGCACCGCCAGATGGTTTTCTCAGTGCGCCACGGTCGGCTGCACAGCCGGGTCGCCGGCCCTCGCCCGTTGAGCGACCATGATGGCGAGCGCAGCCAATGTCGCGGGTACGGCCAGCATCGCGAGAATCGCGCCGAACTGCCAACCGAGTCCGAGCAGCGCGCCGCCGATGGCGGAGCCGAAGATGCTGCCGAAGCGCCCCATGCCAAGCATCCAGCTCACGCCAGTGGCACGCGCAACTGTCGGGTAACGGCCCGGCGCGAACGCATTCAACCCCGTCTGCGCGCCGCTCATGCAAAAGCCCGCCGCGAATACCAGCAAGGCCAGCGACGACGACAATGCGCCGATCCATGCGAGTGCGAGAACGCACAGCGCGCCGCCGAGGTAAGCGGCGCTGATCACCCGTGCAGGCCGCACCTTGTCCATCACCCATCCCACAAGAATGGCGCCGATCGTTCCGCCGATCTGGAACATCGCCGTGACGTTAGCGGCCGAAGTGACGGTCAAGCCTGCGTCTTTCATGAGCGTCGGCAGCCAGCCCGTCAGCAGATAGATGACGAGCAGACCCATGAAATAGGTCACCCAAAGCGCCGCCGTCATGAAGCCATAGCCTTGCGAGAAGAGCACGCCGATCGGCTTGCGCGTGGGCAACGGCGGTTCGTTGGAAACGAACACCTCGCCGCCGGTAAAGCGCGCACCGCATACCCGGCCGAGAACAGCGCCGATACGCGCCGGCGATGCGCCGCGCACCGCGAGCAGGCGGGCGGATTCCGGCAGCAGCCAGACTTGCAACGGAATCAGCGCCAACGGCAGAGCACCACCGAAAATCAGAACCGAACGCCAGCCGTGGACGGGAATCAGCCAGCCCGCCGCAAAGCCGATCAATGCCGAGCCGAGATTAAAGCCAGTGAACATGATCGTGATCATCAGCGAACGCTTGCGCTGAGGCGCGTATTCGGACAGAAGCGTCGTCGTGTTCGGCATCGCGGCGCCGAGGCCGATACCGGTCAGCAATCGCAGCGCCGCCATTTCCATGGGCGAGTGAGTGAAAGCCGTCGCGATGGTGAAAATGCCGAAGAGGAAAACCGAGGTAATCAGAACCCACTTACGTCCGATACGATCCGAAGCCGGGCCCGCCGCCAACGCACCGATGACAAGTCCCAGCGGCGCCGCGCTCATCACGAGACCAAATGCGGGGCGTGAAATCCCCCAATCGTGGATGATCGAGGGCGCCACAAAGCCCATGATCGCCACGTCCATGCCGTCGGCCGTCACGATAAGAAAGCACAGCGCCACCAGTAACCACTGGTAGGGCGAGATGGCTCGCTGGTCGATAAACGCCTTAATGTCAATCGCTTTTCCGTTTGTCATCGATTTACTCCTGTCTCCTTGCTTTGGCTAATGACGTAATTGCTCGTGTTGTTTGCCGTCATGCCATGCTTCTTTTGAGTCCGACACTTCGCTTGGTGGCGAAAGCATCGGCGCGGTACTTTCACTCTTCAGCTCTTGCCTTTTTCTGCGTTGTCCCAATCGAGTTTTCCAGCGGTTTTTCCCGCCACCGAATACAGTGCGCCGGGCGCATTGCGGGTGCGTTGGAAAGCCTCCAGCGTTTCGCCGCGCATGGCGGCGTAGATGTGCAGATTCGACATGCCCGTTACAGCACCGAGCTTTTCGAGCATGAAGAAGATCACGCCGTAGTGCAGCAACGCGCGCCAGTCACGGCGGCGAATCAGGTCGCGCTCTTCTTCACTCAACCCGGCCGCTTCGAAACTCGCTTCCGGATCGTTCAGAAACGCTTCGCGATGAGCGGGTTCGACCATCCGGTGAAGGTAATCGTTGATCCGATAGGCGCGCACGGCGACTTCGATCGAGAACGGATAGGTGCCCTCGAGTTTCTCGACATCGGCGAGTTGAACCGCCATCCGCTGGCGGTGACGTTCGACGACGGAAGGCTTCGTCTCACCCTCTTCGCCTTCGTAGATCGCAGTCGCGATGCCTGCCATCGACGGCAGGTAGTAGCTGCGATGCTTGCAAACGACGCTGGATGACAGGGCGCCTCGCATCGTCAGCCACATGATCACTTCCGCACCTTCGAAGCCGCCCAGTTCCGCGTATTCGGCAATCGTCATCTCGGCCAGTTGCTCGGGATCGTTTTCGAAGAGATCGAGAAAGCGCTGGTCCCATTCGGGATTGTTGAAACCCGCACGCTCTCCATGCACTTGATGCGACAGGCCACCCGTTGCGACGATCGCGACTTTGAGATCTTCGGGGTAGCTCTCGATTGCACGTCGCAACGCTTGTCCAAGCTTGTAAAAGCGTCGAGCGCTCGGCACCGGCAGTTGCAGCACGCCCATCTGCAGCGGCACGAGCTTCACCGGCCATTCGGGCTTGTGCGGGCAAAGCATCGATAGCGGCGAAAAGCAGCCGTGATCGAGCGCCTTGTTCTGAAAGAACGACATGTCGAACTCGTCGGTCATCAGCGAAGTGCCGATGTGCGCGGCCAACTCAGGATGACCTTTGATCGGCGGCAGATCGCGTGCGCCGCCCCCTTCGTCGGCGACGTTCCACTCGGGTCCCACGCCTAGCGTGAACGCGGAATAGTGGTCGAAGAAGAACGAAGTGACATGGTCGTTGTAGATGACCAGCAGCACGTCAGGGCACTTGTCGGCGAGCCAGTCGGCCAACGGCGCGAAGTTTTCGAAGATGGGTGCCCACACGGGATCGTCACGCTTGTTCTTATCGAAAGCAAAGCCGATGGTTGGTGTGTGCGAGGCAGCGATGCCTCCAATGATCCGTGCCATACCTGTACTCCTTCAAAAACTCATTTGGACCGCCGACGCAACAAACTCAGGCAGCGGGTGCAGAAGCGCAGCGCAAGCGCTGAGCCTAAGGCGCTTCTTGCTGGCCGATAGAAAGTGCGGGCGTCTCGGGATACAAAGGTATGAAGTGCAGGGACTTACAGAAAGCAAGGGTAAACCATGAGTTAACGGCTTGAAAGTGCCGTCGCACTTCCTATCCCCTGATCTGACGATATCGGCAAGCCGCGCCCCGTAAAGCGTTTTCGGGATCCCATGGCCGCACTGCTCCGCGAACAGGTTTGCAGAGCATTTCAGATCGCGATAAATAAAACAGATGGGGCTAAATTGAAATCGCAAACTGCCGAACGCATGGCGCCAGCGCGAAGGGATCGCAGAGGCTGTAGTAAATGGGGAACAGGCGCGTGGATGACTTGATAAAAAGATACGTCCAGCGCGATGGGATGGGTGAACCACACCGATGGAGTAAGCTTGCCGTCGATTTGCGATATTGGACCGCGCGGCGCACCCGGGTTTTTCCTGGTCTTACTGTGTCGATACCGGCGTCGTCGGATCGTCGTTGCAGTATGTCCAACTTCTCTAATGAAAGGAGAACACACCATGGCTACCGGAACCATCCATCTGCACCGCGTCTTGCGCGCTACACCTGAACGCATCTATCGTGCCTTCCTCGAACCGGATGCGATAGTGAGGTGGCTTCCTCCGTACGGGTTCACCTGCCAGGTCCACCACATGGATGCCAAAATCGGCGGCACCCACAAGATGTCCTTCCGTAACTTCGGCACCGGCAACAGCCACTCGTTCGGCGGCGAGTATCTCGAACTGGTGCCGTTCGAGAAGATCCGCTACTCGGACCGATTCGACGACCCGAACCTGCCGGGCGAGATGCAGGCCACCATTTCATTGCGGCAGGTATCGTGCGGAACCGAACTCACCATTTTGCAGGAGGGCGTGCCCGAGGTCATTCCTGTGGAGATGTGCTACCTCGGTTGGCAGGAGTCGCTTGTTCAGTTGGCGAAGCTGGTCGAGCCCGAGATTCCCGACTGACGATGCGTGCAGACCGTCACTCGAGTTCGATCGGCTGTCCATGCGGCGTGCGGCGCGCTGCCGCATCCCACGCGTTACGGCGACGCAGAAGCGAGTCGTCGGTCACGAGTCCTTTGATCGTGCTGATGCGCTCCAGCGCTGTCAGCCAATGCGAGTAGTAAGTGTCGCCGTGGTCTGCGTCGCCGGCGGCCTGTGCGTCGCGGATTGCCTCGTTCAAGCACGTTGCCCACTCGGCCCAGGTGAACATGCCGCGCTCGTGCAACGCCAGGGTCATGGCAAACGCCTGGGCTTCCCACGGCGCGTTGAAAACCGGCCCTGCGTCGTCGCAAGGCAGGGCTGGCAACGCGGCTCGCAGTTCAGGTAGTTTCGTTAGAGCATCAGTCATGGTGCCGGCGGCAGTTCGAGATACGGTTCCCAGCAATCGACGCATACCGACGCCGCAGTCGTATCCCGCCCCCAAAGCTCCGCACTGTCGAAGCGCACGGTATAGAGCCATTGCGGTTGCTCGCCCAGGCCGATCGCGTTGGTATCGGGAAAGACATGCGTGCCGTGCACAGTAACAATGCGCCCGCGTTTGCCACGACAATAACGCGGCAAGCGAGTATGCGACGAAGGATTGATTTGACGAGCCTGCACCCAATCGCCAACGGCAAACTTTGCTTCAACGGCCGCGGGTCGCTCGACGGGACTGCCTCGTAGCAGCGTCGCGGATACGTCTTTGGCCATCAACACGCGCGGAACCGGCACCGCTTGACTCATCGACTTGCCTGACTCGATTTCGTCGGCCGTAGCCAGACCGGTGCTCAGGATGAGTTTCTTCAAACCCTCGAACCAGATCTGGTAGTAGCTGCTGGAAAGGTATTGCGCCGGCGGCAAACTCTCCCGCGCGGCACGCGACATGTCGATGTTCCACTTACCGATTGCGCCCATGGCGATCGTGGTCGCGTGCACCCTGCGCTCCCAGTCGGCGTGAAAGGGCGAGACTTCGTTATCGGGACATATCGGACCGAAAGTCTGCATACCACCGAGATCCTGCGCGCCGTTCATGGTGTCCCCCGTGTCGACTCGGGAGTCGTCGGCAATCCCGTGCCGATCATCGAATCACGCGTTACCAGTTCAGCTAGCGCCTCTTCGGGGAAATCGGCGGTGCCGGGAGGCTGCATGGGCAACACGAGGTATCGAACCTCCGCAGTCGAATCCCACACGCGAAACTCGACTTCCGCCGGTAATTCGAAGCCGAACTCCTTCAATACGCCACGGGGATCGATGACGGCACGCGACCGGTAAGGCGCCGATTTGTACCATACGGGTGGAAGTCCGAGCACAGGCCACGGGTAGCACGAGCACAATGTGCAGACCACCATGTTGTGAACGGCGGGCGTGTTTTCCAGCACGATCATGTGCTCGCCCTGTCGGCCTGTGTAGCCGAGCGACGCGATCGCTGCAGTGGCGTCGTCGAGTAGCCATTGTTTGTACGCCGGATCACACCAAGCCTTTGCGATCACGCGGGCGCCATTGCGCGGCCCGACTTTGTGCTCATAGGTTTCGATGAGGATGTCCAACGCGTGCGGATCGACATACCCTTTCTCGACCAGCAGGGATTCCAGAGCACGGACACGCAGATCCATCTCCGACAAAGCACTACCGTGGTGGTCGTGAGTGTCGGTGTGCGGGTGCGCGTGGTGATCGCCATCGGGATCGTTACCGTTCATCGCCATTCACCGCGAACAAGGCTGGAGAGAACAAGTATGGTTCGTGCTGGGCGCAAATGCAATCTTGGGCGAGTGTGATGCTCTGGGCGTAGGTCGCCCTCAGATTGATGCTTCCTGCGGCAGCGATTGAGGTTTCAGTAATGCGTAAGCACAATAAGCCCTGTCTAAACGTCAGCGTCGCGCTGACGCACATAGTGACGGCGGGCTTTTGCACGGTTCCCGCAGTCGCCCATCGAACACCACCGTCTGTTCTGCGCACGACTTTCATCCACGAAAAGCCATCCGCAGCCCCGGTCGTCCTGACACTGCTTCACCTTATGCGAATGGGGACCGGTTAGCAGCGCCAAAGCGGATATGACCACAGGCATGAGCAGAACACACACGCCATTCGCGTGCGCATCGGCGTTCCACAGATAGCGCCCTCGCTGGACGGATAGCTGCATGCCAGGAGGGCCCGCATTGAGCAACTGGGACAGAAGCGAAAGGTCGGTTTTCGCTGGGGCCTTGTCCGACGCCGCGCTCTGAAGCGCCCGGTAAATCGTCTCACGCAACGATAAAGCTGTCTGGTATCCGTTTTCGGCGAGGACAGGATCGCCCTTCCATTCAAGCGACAACGCGCGCAAAAAACCCGCATCGAACAGTCGGGCCTCGGCAAACCACCGAAGCAGCGCCTCAGCGGATGGCAAACGCTCTTCCTGCTCGTCAGCCCGGCGCCACGCGACCGTGTTCACGAACCGAATGGCCAACTCCTCGTCGACATGCGACGCCCTGCGCGGCCGAGCTTTTTCATTCTGGACGGTCATGCTAAATGCCTCTTGTAAATCCGCTTCGAAAGTATAACCTGTTAACCGGTTATACAGATCAACGAACGGACTTGTTATGTCGACTCGACCGCTACTCGCGTTCTCTGCCATTTATTTCGTTTGGGGGTCGACCTATCTTGCCGTTGCGATCGGCTTGCGCTCGTTCCCACCGATGATTCTGATGGGAACACGCTGCGTGATTGGCGGTTTGATCCTGCTGGGGT
Organism: Paraburkholderia sp. BL9I2N2; assembly: GCF_004339745.1. GTDB lineage: Bacteria > Pseudomonadota > Gammaproteobacteria > Burkholderiales > Burkholderiaceae > Paraburkholderia. The sequence continues at coordinate 1,776,260 of NZ_SMGP01000002.1, forward strand.
GGAGCCTGCTGCACAATCAGCGCCTCCCGTCCGCTCAGTTATTGATTCATGGCGTCGCATGCGGCCTGCTTTTCTTCGTCGGCTGCCACGGCGTTCTGGCGATTGCGCAGCAGCATGTGCCGTCAGGAATTGCCGCCGTCATTCTGGCGACCATTCCGTTCTGGATTGCCATGCTGCGCTTTTTGCTTCCGGGAGAACGTCGTCCTGTGCCGGCCACCATCTGCGCACTGGGTGTGGGTTTTGCCGGCGTCGCCGTCATCGCGTGGGCAGCACCCTCGTCGGGCTCGCACGGAATGGAGTTGCCCTGGCTTGCCGCGTTGCTCGGCGCAAGCCTTTCGTGGGCACTAGGAACGGTCCTGACTCAGCGACATAAGGGCAAGACTCCCGCGCTTACGCTTGCGGGGGTCGAACTGTTAGCGGGTGGCGCAACGCTCGCTGTGTTGTGCGCGATAACGGGAGAACTACGCGGCTTCCGGGTCCAGGCAGTCTCAGCAGACTCGCTTTTTGCGCTTGGCTACCTGATTCTCGCAGGTACCGTTCTGTCATTCGCCGCGTATGTCTGGTTGCTCGACCGCGTCGATCCGACACTGGTCGCAACATACACGTTCGTCAATCCAGTGATTGCCGTGATGCTGGGGTGGGCTTTTCTCGAGGAACGCCCCACAGCTGGGATGCTAGTGGGCGCACCGTTGATTGTGGGAGCCGTCGCTACCGCCTGGTTAATCGATCGGAAACAGCAAATCGTAGGCGGAGGCAGCCCAAGGCGTTACTGACCCGACGCATGTGCTCTGAGGAACGCCACATAGCCGTTCTGTGTCTTGAGGATCTTCTCGGCGCAGTCGTCATAGTCGGAACCTTTGGCGTTGTCCGGCCCATACATGCCGCGGCACTGCGCAAAGAGAGTCAAGGTTGCGCCCGAGCCTTTTGCGGCGCGGGTCGCCGAAAAGGCAACCTTGCCCGACCCACTCGGCACGTCGGTGTCGATTGCGACCGCGTCCGCGCGCGTCACGCTGGTATCGGAATGCTGCTCGATATAGCGTTTCGTCATCGCCCAAGCCGCGTCGCAGTTCGCCGGGTCGCAGTTGACCGCCGCATTGCGTTGGGCGGCGGCAAGATTCGTTTCGTTGTGGAGGAACTTCTGCTCTTGCTGCTCCTGCTTTTCGGCAGACGAGCAACCAGTCAGTACAAGCGCAACGAGCGCAAAGGCAGCGATCTTTTTCACGAGTAACTTCCCCTAGCCATGTTCGAGCGCGATTATAGCTGCGCGCCGGAAGTGCTCGCAGATTCGCCCGAACGACTTGCGTGAATATCGCCGCTTCTCACTTCTCAAAGGCCACCGCGGCGTGACGTAATTTGTTTGGCCGTTGCGGCGATTCGCGTTCTGTCGTTTTCATCATTCAGCGAATGGCCGCTTCCGGGCAGCATGCTCCAGAAATCAGCGCTGCATCGACGCCGCGGCGCCGCCATCGAATAGCGCTGGCAATCCGTCAAGACCTTGCAGTTGCCAGTCGGGTGTCTGGCCCATTTCTTCGAAGACATTGCCGCTACGATTGATCCAGCATGTCGGAAAGCCGAAATAGCGAGCCCCCGTTGCATCCCACGCATTCGACGACACGAACAGAATCGATGTTCGAGCGAGCCCGAATGCCTGCTCCGCCAGCAGGTAAGCGCGGTCGTCCGGTTTGTACACGCGGACCGGGTCGACGCTCAGCAGATGGTCGAACTCCGCGCGAAGTCCCGAGTTCCCCACCACGGCGCCGATCGAATGAGGCGAACCGTTCGACAGTACGGCGAGCTTCAGTCCCCGCCGACGCAATTCGCTCAACGTACCGGGCACTTCGGGGAACGGCTGCAGGCGCAGGTATGCATCGCAGAGCGTCCTGCAGGCTTCATCGCCCAGATCGAGCCGAAGGTGCCGGCAGGTAAAGCGCAATGCGTCTTCCGTCGCCTCCTCGAAGGTGACGTAGCGGTTCATCAGACTCCGCAGCCACGTGTATTCGAGTTGCTTCTGTCGCCAGAGCGTGCTGATTTCACGTCCGCGCCCCGGATATTGTTGATCGCACCGCGCCACCACCGAGTGGACATCGAAAAGGGTGCCGTACAAATCGAATGCAATCGCCTTGATGTGATCCATATCACGCCTCCAAAACAGACCTCAGTACAACGCCGAACCGCTCACCACGTTACGTCACTCGCCTTGTTGCTCCTTGAGCCGCTTTCGGTGAGCGGCAACCTTCGCGCGGTTCCCGCAAATTGCCATGCTGCACCAGCGGCGCGCGTGGCCCCGCGTGTGATCCGCAAACATCAACGTGCAGCGCGGACCTTCACATGCCTTCACGTGCGTGAAGTCCTCGTCACACACCAGGTTCGCCAGCGCTTCGGCAATGGGCATCAGCAACGACTCCGGCGACTTCCAACGCCGATTCGTCCGGAGTTCAAAGGGCGACGCCTCGCCCGTCGCATCGGCGACGATTTCTGCATATCGGTCATCCCGCTCGAGCAGTTGATTCAGCGGCGCGAGCTCGCGTAAATCTCTCGCTGTCAACGGCCGCCCCTTCCTTTTCTGCGCAAATACCCTGAACCATTCGCGCAGCGCCCGAGCCTGCGCCGCAACGGCGTCGAGTTCGGCCGGCGTGGCCTGCGACCGCAGTGCAGTGAGCGCGGCGCGCGGGGCCATTCCGGCCTGCTCCAGCCAAGCCAGCAATCCGGCTCCATCGCTGATCCAGTCGACCTCTTCATCCACGGGGGTCGCGACCGAGTTCAGGAAATCGAGGCCCGGCGCGTCGGCAACGAATATCGCGGGAATCTGACGGTAGTCCATTTTCTTGTAATCAATCTGCAATGACGATGTCAGTATCGTAACCACTAAAAACGTACTTGACAAGTTACATATCAAGTTAGTAACCTTTAAAACAACATCAAACAGGTTACACAAACGCGGCGAACCTGGCTGCATTTCGCAAGCAGCATTCACTATCTTCAAAGGAGCGGACATGTCTTCTGGCAATGTGAGCGCAGTGCTGGTGCACGGCGCATGGGCGGACGGATCGAGCTGGAGCAAGGTGATCGAGGGTTTGAAGGAACACGGGATCGATGCGGTCGCGGCTCCGCTGCCGCTCACTTCGCTGAGTGAGGATGTGGCCGCGCTCGACCGGACGCTGGAGCGGATCGAAGGTCCGGTGGTGCTGGCCGGTCATGCGTATGCCGGCGCCGTGATCGGGTCGAGCCGGTCCGAAAAAATCGGGGCATTGGTCTACGTCGCCGCGCTGGCCCCGGATGAAGGAGAAACGGTCGGCGACGTGTTCTATCGCGGCGAAGCGCATTCGCTGGCGCCGAAACTCGCGCCGGATCGACACGGATTGATATGGCTGCCGCAAGAGGCGTTCGCTCAGGCGTTCGCGCAGCATGCGACGCATCAGGAGTTGGCGGTGCTCGCTGCCGTGCAGCGTCCGATTTCCGTGTCGTGCATCGGCGAAGCGGTCGGGCGTCCGCTGTGGAAAGACCGTCCAAGCTGGTTCCTGGTCGCCGAACAGGACCGGATGATCAACCCGGACACCCAGCATTTCATGGCAGCTCGCATGAATGCTCACGTGCGGTCCTATCAGGCCGACCACACGCCGATCGTGACGGCTCCCGACGCGGTGACGCATGTCATCGCCGAAGCGGTCCAGTCGATTTCCGCTCGCTAACGTTATCCGCGAGTTCTGTGCGACCTGCGATACCGAACATCGCACGGCGCCTTTCGTCACCCGTTTAACTCTGTTTCCCTCAGGAGAGAGACCATGACTTCGATTGCCTATCGTCACGCCGACGTCGACGGCTTCAAGGTGTTCTACCGTGAAGCCGGCCGCCCCGGCGCCCCAAAGCTGCTGCTCCTGCACGGCTTTCCGAGTTCGAGCCATATGTTTCGGGACCTGATTCCGGAGCTCGCCGACCGTTTCCATATCGTCGCGCCGGATCTGCCCGGCTTCGGTCAGTCCGACATGCCCAGTCGCGACGATTTTGCTTACACGTTCGACAACATCGCCAACGTCATCGAGCATTTCACCGAGGTGATCGGCTTCGACCGTTTTGCGGTCTACGTATTCGACTACGGCGCGCCGACCGGTTTCCGCCTTGCGATCCGGCATCCCGAGCGGATCACCGCGATCATTTCGCAGAACGGCAACGCCTACGAAGAAGGATTGAGCGAAGGCTGGAATCCTATCCGCGCGTATTGGCAAGACGCTTCGCCGTCGAATCGGGACGCACTTCGCGCACTGCTCACGCACGAAACGACCGTCTGGCAGTACACGCACGGGGTGCCCGACACGGCGTCCGTGTCGCCTGATGGTTACTCGCTCGACGACTTCTATCTGAGCCGGCAAGGTGCGCACGAAGTACAACTCGACCTGTTCCGCGACTATCAAAGCAACGTCGCGCTGTACCCCGCGTTCCAGCAATACTTCCGCACGCATCAGCCGCCCTTGCTCGCCGTGTGGGGCAAAAACGATCCCTTCTTTCTGCCCGCCGGCGCCGACGCATTCCGGCGCGACATCCCGGGCGCCGTAGTGCGCTTCTTCGATACCGGCCATTTCGCGCTGGAGACGCACGCCACGGAAATCGCCGCGGCCATTTCGGACTTCCTTAACCACTGAGATATCCGAAGCACTGAACCGCGCTTCATTCAACCAATCAGGAGAAGCAACATGTCCAGCAAAGTCGCAATCGTGACGGGCGCAAGCCAGGGTATCGGCCGTTCCACCGCCATCAGACTGGCGCGGGATTTCGATTCGATCGTGCTCGTGGCGCGCAACCGCGCGAACCTCGACGAGACCGCCGTCGAGGTGAAGAAGGCCGGTGCCGAAACGCTCGTTATCGACGCCGACCTCTCTGAGCCCGACGTCGCCCGCCAAGTCGTCGACCAGACACTCGCGACGTTCGGGCGGATCGACGCCCTGCTCAACATTGCAGGCGCAGTCCCGCAGATCGACGTGCTCGAGATGACCGACGAGCAATGGGAGCATGGTCTCGCGCTCAAGCTGCACGGCGCGCGACGGTTGACGATCGCGGCGTGGCCGGCGCTGAAGGAAAGCTCAGGATCGGTCGTGCTGATGTCCGGGAATTCGGCACTGTTTCCCAAGGCGCCCTATGCGGCCGTGGGCACGATCAACGCGGCGATCGTGGCGCTCGCGAAAGCGTTCTCGGATCGCGGCATCGCCGACGGCGTGCAGGTCAACAGCGTGCTGCCAGGGCCCGTGATGACCGGCCGGCGACGCTCATACCTGGAGCATTGGGCGCCGCTGCACAACATGTCTGTCGAAGAAGCGACGGCAAAGTTTCCCGTTGAAGCCGGTATTGCGCGTTACGGCACGCCGGAGGAAATTGCCGCGTTGATGGCGTTCGTCGTGTCGCCTGAGGCACGCTGGATGACGGGATCGACCTTACGGATGGACGGTGGAGAAGTGAAGTCGATTTGAGTCGCGGGCCGCGATGCTCGCGTGTCGCAGTTTATCTTTCAAGCTGGGCGTAGAACATTGCGTGTGCCGATTCAGTGTCGAATGTGTCGAGAGCGCTTTCGACTGTTTCGTCATGACTTCTCGCCCGCCCTTCGATGTCCGCTGACATGCGCGCCGGCATCGGGTGACAGCGAAAAGACATCGGCTATCGCGATCACGCTCAATACCGCCATCATCAGAAACGCGATGGTGAAATCGGCCGGCGCCAATGTTTGCGCATCGTGTCCGTGCCACCACGCCGCGATCCGTAACGCAATCGCGCCGGCTGCAACGCCCATGCCCATCGTCATCTGGCCCAGGGTGCTCGACAAGGTGGACGCGCCGCTCATCTGCTGCTTGGGCACATCCGCGAAGCCGAGCGTGTTGATCGCGGTGAATTGCAACGACCGCGCGACGCCGCTGACGAATAGCGCAAAGAGGATCCATCCATACGGTGTGGAGGCCGTTAGCAGACTCATGCTCGCCAGCGTCACCGCGGCGAACGCGCCGTTGTACAGAAGCACCGTGCGAAAGCCGAAGCGCCGCAAGATCTGCGTCGTGACGAGTTTCGTCGACAGATTGCCGGCGAATACCCCGAGCGTGAGCAAGCCCGACTGAAACGGATTCATGCCGAAGCCGACCTGAAACATCAACGGCAGCAGAAACGGCACCGAGCCGATCGCGATCCGGAACAGCGACCCGCCACCGATCGCCACCATGAACGTCTTGATCCGGAACGCCGACAGATCGACCATCGGATGCGCGCTGCGTCGCAGATGAAACCACGCCGCCGCGCAAGCCGCGAGACCGATTGCCAGAAACAGCAGCGCCGTGCGCCATGACGTGTCGGCGCGGCCGATCGCCTCCATCGCGTACATCACCGACGTGCCCGCCACGCCGGTCAACACGAAACCCAACATGTCGAACGGACGACGATCCGTGTCGCGTTCCGCGCTGATGAAGCGCCACGCCAGCGCCACGCCCACGAGTCCGAGCGGCACGTTCAGATAGAAGATCCAGCGCCACGACGAATACGTGGTGATGAACCCGCCCAGCGGCGGTCCGAGGACTGGCGCGACCAGCCCCGGCCAGGTGATGATCGAGATCGCGCGCATCAGGCCTTCCTTCGGCGTGGCGCGCAGCACGGCGAGTCGTCCGACCGGCACCATCATCGCGCCGCCAATGCCTTGCACAATCCGCGCGCCGGTGAATTCGACGAGGTTGTCGGTCAGTCCGCACAGCACTGATGCGGCGGTGAAGATCGCAAGCGCAGCCGTGAACACCGTGCGCACACCGACCCTGTCGGCAATCCAGCCGCTGATCGGGATGAAGACCGCGAGCGTCAACAGATACGACGTGATGCCGATGCTCAGTTCGACCGGCGTGATGTGAAACGAATGCGCCATCTGCGGTAGCGCGGTTGCGATGATCGAGCCGTCGAGGTTTTCCATGAACAACGCGGCCGCGACCAGCGACGTGATCAGAGAGGAAGCGCCGGGGCGTGTGGTGGCGGATGACGAAACCGACATCGACTGACACTCCTGAATTGCGGGTGAGGCTGGGGGGAAGGCTCGTTGACTCTAGTCTTCGTACTCGGAGTACTTGCGTGAGTCGCCGCGTACTTTGTCGGCGGGATATTTTTCCCGATTGAGCGCCATCTTTTCCACCACAGCCTGAAAGAGGTCGACATCCATCTTGTCTGCAAGGCGAACGAGGTACACCAGAACGTCGGCCATCTCATGCCGGATAGCTGTCTGCTTCGCTTCGTCGAGTTCGCTTTTGTCACCCGAAACAAGCCACTGAAAAGGCTCCAGTAGCTCGCTTGCCTCGACACTCAACGCTGTCGCCAGATTCTTCGGCGTGTGGAATTGGTCCCAGTCACGCTCGTCGACAAACTCGCGGATGAGTTCGCGCAGTTCCAATAGGTCGTTTCGCAACTCCGTCTTTTTCACGTTGCTCCCGTGCTGCATGCGTGGATCGATCGTCGAGTCCGATAGCATACTTGCAGGAGCCCGTCTCTGCCAGGTTGACGGGGTTGCTTGCGACAGGGGGTGAGCGCAGGGAATCTCACTCACTTATCCCACGTTGAGTCAGGCGAAGCAGTTAAGGCGCAGCGTCGAAACGCTCCGAATCCTCGCACGCCTGCGATACTGTGTCGTTCGCCATCCCGTCCGCCGCAGCCAATTGCAGACTGACCGCCCGCAGCGCTGCGCCGAAGCCGTTAGGCGCGCGCGAATCAAGACGGGCGCTGGTCACCACTCGCGTTGCGGCGCTCCATGCGACGGATGCCTTTGCGGCAATCAGCGCTTCGACGAATGCCACGTCCTCATTGGATGCGAATGGTCTGAATCCGCCAGCCGCCACGTACGCCGCCGCGGACACGCCCAGATTCGCGCCGTGAATATGGCGGTGCCCGTCACGGTCCCGATAAGTCGTCGTGAAGTCCCTGCGGACCGCGGCACCGTGTCCGGCCCAATTCTCGATACTGATGACTCCGCACACCGCGTCGGTTCGACAGTTAAGCTGCTGCACGAGCCAGTCTTCCGCAACCGTTGTGTCAGCGTCGCTGAAAGCCAACCACCGGGCGCCCTGCGCCAGCGCTGCCTGTGCACCCATCGCGCGCGCCGCGCCGACGTTGCGCATCTCCACCGATAAGATCCGCGCGCCCAGCGACGCGGCGATCAGCCCCGTGCCGTCAGTGCAACTGTCCATCACCACAAAAATACGGACTTCCTCGCCCTCGAGATTGGAATGACGGGACGCGCGAATAATCGACCGGATGCACTGACCGATTAGATGAGCCTCGTTATGGGCTGGGATGACGACGGCAAGCATGGTTTCTCCATTTTCGCTTCTTGGACCGTCTTTTCCAGGGGACCGTCACGGGTTACACATCGGATGGGCATCACTTCGTAAAGACCGCTCAGCACGCGCTGTGCCAGTTCGCCGGTACGTGCGTTTCGCCGCGCCAGTCCCGTCGAACGGTTCCTGCAGGAGCTTCGTAACTATCGACACTGACCCATAGCGTCGACAAAACAGCGCGAAGTGGATTCCTCTTTCCAGCGCCATGTGCCCGGCGAAATTCATCCCGCTGACACCGACAAAGAGTTCCCTTGCATCGCAAATCGGCAACTGATCGAGTTCAAGGAATGCCGGGAACAGCCGTTGCGCGGTTCAGATGCATGAACACAAGCCATCTTGCGTTCATTCCTTTTAATCCTTCATGTCACAGGCTAACTATGAAACTCCTCACTACCCAGAGCGGACTACCTCGCGTTTCGTGGGGTTCTGTGATCGCAGGCGTCATCCTCTCGCTGATCGCCTACCTCATCCTCAGTGTGCTCGGCACGGCAATCGGCACGTCCGCGCTCTCGCCCCTTTCCCGTCCCAATCCTCTGCAAGGATTCGGCTTTGGTTCAGGCGTCTATCTGATCGTGATGACCGTCATCGCCGTCTTCATCGGTTCCTATTTCGCGGGACGCTGTGCCCCCGTACTCGGTTGGCTTCACGGCCTGCTCGCGTGGGCAGTGATGATTCTCATGGTTGTCTACGGAGCAACGTCGCTGCTCGGAAGCGCGGTGAGCGCCGCCGGAAGCGTCGCGGCGACCGGCGCAACGGTCGGTGCGGCAGCCGGTCCGTCAGGAACCACTGGCACGATGGCGGGCGCCTTGACACAACGCGTTCAAGGCGCGGTTGCCTCCGCGACCGCTGAAGCCTCGAGTCCGCAAGCCGAAGCCGATGCACGTCAGGCAGCAGACACCGCAGCACGCGGCGTAGCACGCGCCTCGTGGTTTTCGTTTGCGGCACTCGTTGTCGGCGCAATCATCTCCATCGTCTCGGGGCACGCCGGATTTCGTCATCAGCCGCCGTTCGAAGAAGCCGGCGGTGCGTCGACCGATGACGACGCTCTCCTGCGCCGCAACCCGACCCGTGCAATGCCAGGCCGCCCGGTCGCCTGATTGATCCGGCCGAGCCTCCTGACCACGACGCGCAACGAAGCGACAACTTGCCGGATGCGCGCCGCGTTCTCCTCGGAAATGCCCGTTGATCCGCTTGGCCCGACGCATGCAGGCCAGACCACCGGCGCTGGAATGACGGTTGCTGACTGGCTCAATGCCGGCATGTGCCTGCCCCTTCACTTTCACCCTCACCGAGCCTTCGTCTTATGCACGCTACTACTTTGAACTACGCTCCCCTCTTTCGCCGCGACACCGATCTTCCAGGCGCATTCGACTGGATGGCCTGCGCCGTGGCCGGCCTGGAGAAACTTGTCGAATTGAATGTGCAAACCGTAAAGACATCTCTCCGCGAACAGGAGGTGTTAGCCGGAGCGGCACTTTCTTCACGATCATTGAATGAAGTGATCGAACTTCAGTCGCAGCAACTGCCTGCCGCGCTGAAAAAGACGTTTGCGTACTGGCGCCACGTTCAGGAGATCGCCGTAGAAACTGGAGGAGGACTCGCTTCTGTTATGCAAGCGAGTTTTCAAAGTCTTGTGACCACGCTGCAAGCGCCAGTCGACATCGCGACATCGGCCGCTAGTGAGCAGGGCCGTACATCGCGGCTGCTTTCGACGTATCCGGCGAGAACCACGGCCGGCACGCCAGTTGCGATCGTAGACAGTTCCGGAAGAAAGATTTCTGACAACGAGTCAGGCGGCAGCTTCCACTAGGACGTGCTTTGCAGGCATCGGTCGATGCATGGCCGATGCGCAGGCACCGAGAGTTCAAGCATGCGTCCCGCCAGAGATACTTGCTGCGCGAACAGCAAGCCACCGTATGCGTGCACACGCCCGTGAGCGCTGGCACTCACTTACTCTCGGGTTCGCAATTGAGCCAGTAATCGCTCTATTAGATTGGCAGCACCATTCGGGGTAGAAGAGTCCGTACCTCGCGCGCGGAAGGCTCGCCCGAACGCGTTCATCTCGTCCCGTCCGGCCTTCGCCGATGGTGCGCCGCGCCCGTCTCACTCCATCGTCACGCTAATTTTCATCTTGTCAGCCCCTGGCGTGCCCGATACGGCGATCGTCACACCGCTCCATTTGCCATCGGGCAAATGGAGCGCGGGCTTGGTTGCCTTGCCGATCGAGCGTTTGGTGCCGTTCGGATACAGGTCCGTCGAGTCACCGCGATTGCCCTGTCCGAAAATCTTCGCGAGATCGCGCCGGTTGTCGGCCTGCATCAGTTCGATCGCGAGATGCTCTTCGTCGTTGACGTTGTCGATCCGCTCGTCCACCACGTAAATCGCCACGCCCTCATCCGGCGAAAACGCGTCCTGTCCGCGCCGCCGCCGGTACTCGACGATGATGTACTGCTCCTCGACCATCCGCGCAGCGTTGTTGATATAGACGATACTGCCGCCCTCAGCCGCGGGTTCGAGGTCAATGTTCTTCGTCGTCTTCGTGACGAGCCTCGGTTCGATCCAGCTATGAAACATGCGCAGCATGCCGTTCGGAAGCACGGGCGTCAGCCCGTTGTTGCCCCACGAGCCCGCCGCCATCAGACAGTAGTTGCCGAGCCCGTTCGACTGCATCTGCTGAACGCGGCCCGTATCGTAGTAGTCGGCCCAGCGCGCGGCGAGGTGTCCCCATTCGTGCGCGCATACGCCCATGTTGCAGTCTTCCGGCACCGTCAGATAGGTTTGCACAGTAAGGTTGGGGCCAACCTTCACGCCGTCTGGAATAACCCATTTGTGGCTCCATACGTCGTCGCGCGACAAGGTCTGCTCCGCTCCACCGCCCGCATGGATGATGAAGAGCGCCGTGACCAGATGCTCGCCGAGCATGTCGTACGGAGAGAAATCGACACCGGCCTGCTGCGCCGCCAGCACGGCATCGCGCGCGATGCCCTGGGCGTTGCGCGGAAACGTGCCGTCCATGCCCGAACTGCCGTCCGTGTAAAAGCTCAACGGCTGAGGCAGGCGAAACCAGCCGAACACCTTGCCCTGCACGTCGATGCCCTTTCCCGCCGCGCCGTCGAAGTTGCTGACCGTGCGGTAGTAATCACGCATGCTGCCGGTGGGAAAGACATGGTCGGCGCTGAACAGCATCTGCTCGAAGAACGCAGGGCTGCGGTTGACGTCATGGGGGCGATCGGGAAAATCGACCAGCAATACCAGCGTCTGAATGACACCCTTGAGCAGTCGCGGGGGACGGTCGATCAGTTGCTTGCTGGTGCTCGATGAATGCTGGAGCGCGCCGTCGTCGAGGCCCACGAAATTCTCGCCGCGCCTGCTGCTGCGCCAGACCGAATAGTACTAATCGAACGTCATGCTCTTGGGCAGCCTGCGCTTTTCCTTGAGCTCCATGAAACGCGCATAGAGCTGGGCGATTGCATCCGGCGACAGCGGCACGCGACAAAACGCGTGGGTGCAAACATGATTGCGGATAGGCTTTACAGAGCGGCGCATGGCAATCACCTCCGTTCATCAGGGTCGAAGACAGGCTCTCAGGGATTCACGTCCCCGAAGCGTTTTTGCATTTCGGTGTCGATCTTCTTGACCGAATGCAGCTTCCCCGGATTGATCTCCAGCCGGTCTGGATCGCTCGTCGGCGCACCAGTTTTCTTTTTGCTTTCACATTGCTTTCATACGCCTAGCGCGCCTGATTGAATGTTGACTGCCGCACGTTGCAGCGAAATTGATCTCCTGTCTGGCGGGCCGGAAAACCCTCATTACAAATTGTCAGGTCAATTTCTATGCTGTGTTGAGAGAATTCCATCTCGATCGAGTGGGCCATCGAGTCCCGTGTCCGTCCGCGCAACTTCGATTGCGCCGCACAGGTATTGCCCGTTCGAAACACAAAGAACGAATCATTCTTCTGGATCATCGAAATGATCGTGTCTCTTGTGAATCACGTCGCCGATAACGCCACGACGTTGCGCGTATGGGCGGGTGTTCTCGCGGCTACCAATGGCACGGCGTCGGCGCTGGCCTGGACACTCGGCGGCAAACCGGTTGTGCCTTCGACAGTACGCCCGCTGCAGTGCTGGAAGGTTCAGGGAAAGCTCCCCTTCTGCTCCACGGTTGTCGAATTCAGTGGCCTTGCGCCGGCTTCCGAGCATGAAGTCGGATTGAGCGTCGACGCCGTCGCACCCGTCGTGCGCTCATTTCGCACCCTGCCTCAAGCGATCCCGCAGGAATTCGGCGAGCGATTCAATCTGCTGCTCCTGTCATGTTTTCACGGCGCCCAGGACCGGCATGGCGAAGCGGGCAGATGGATCTCTTCCTATAAGCCGCGTCCAGACCTCGTGCTGTTCGCGGGCGATCAGGTTTATCTGGACCTGCCCACGGAACTCAACTTTTCGAATGACCAGGCCTGGCTTGAAGCGAAGTTTCAGGAAGACTACGTGAGCAACTGGTATGCGCCTGGTGCGTCGCCAGCGAACGGAAGCGGCATTCCAGAAGGGTTTCCACAATTGCTATCGCTGGCGCCCGTCGCGTCGATTCCCGACGATCACGAGTACTGGAACAACGCGCCCTTCAAGAGTCCGCTGATTCAGAACAGTTGGACGGAAGCGGGCAGGGACCGCTGGCGCACCGCAGCCGAAATCGGCTTCAGCATGTTTCAGCAAGGCTATCCGGGCCCGATGGGACAGCCGCGCGTGATCGACATAGAGCCTCTCACGATCCTGCTGCTGGATACGCGCAGTCAGCGCGAAAGAGGCGTCGGCAATGCGCCGGATCACGAGACGATGCTCGACCCGCCAGGGGCGCTGCTTGGCAACGCGGGCCGCAACGCGCTCGCTGCATGGGTGAACACGCTCGTTGCGTCCGCGAACACGCCGAAGCCCCGTTACGGTTTTCTATTGACGGGACAATCGCTCTTTGCCGATCCGGCGAGCGCGTTCGATGGTCACGTTGCGGACTACGAACTGGCGAACTACGAAGCCGATTATCGCTTCATGGTGGAACAGATAGAACGCGTCTCGACGGCCGGCTTGCCGCTGACCTGCCTGACCGGCGATGTTCACTGGGGCAGGATACTGCGCGCCGATACGTTGAACCGTGGCCCCGTCTATGAAGTGATTTCATCGCCCACGTCGCTGGTCAAGTCGATCGGGATCGACGAATTCAAGACAATCAAATCGGCGATTACCGGCTGGTTCGGGCCACGCGACCCTTGGCCCACGCACCCTAACCCCGGCGACCCACCATCGAGATTCGGCAGCCTGGGCGACTATCAGTCGCTCCTGCTGCCGACGACGCTCAACCCTCGCCCCTCTTCATCGATGAGAGGCAATCTTGCGCTGATGCTTTGCATTCAGCGTGTGGGCGGCTCTCTCGATGTTCAGGTCGACTACGTGCCTCTTCATCGAGATCAGGAAGTGAATGCGAAAACGCGTTGGAGCGCGCATTTCAAACTGACGGCTGCTCACTGAAACGCTCAAAGGGAGTCCACCATCATGTCAGTCATCGCACGCCGGTCAAGAGCGGCAGCACGCAATAAGAATCTACTCGCGCTGACACGGCAGAAGAAGGAGGGCAACGTCGTGTGGATCAATCGGGCGCTCAAGAGCGTCCCGTTGAAAGGCATCAAGGAGCACAGTTTCGTTCTGTTGATCGGCGGCGCCGATCCGTTGTCGTTTCGCTTGAGACTCGCGCAGGCGCACGTGCGCAGTGACATGTCGCCGAGTTCGTGGTCGCAGGCGATGTTCGTTGGCGTGAAAAGCAAAGCCGCGACGAAGGATACGGAAGTGACCAGCGTGTCGCTTTCGCCCGACGCATGGTATCCGCCGGACGGATTTGCGCCCATCTGCAATGCGATCCAGACAAGCACACTCGCACATATCGATTCGCCCGAACAGTATCCGAACCTGGCGCTCATCGTGTGGCCCGTCGCGGGCGAAGCGATTCAAGCGAGTCTCACGCAACTGCGCCGTGAGCGCATGTCGATTGATCTGTCGAGCCTGCTGCTGCGTTGGATAGGCTATGCGTGGGGTTGCGGTGTGCCGTCGAATCCACTGGGCGAAGGCTTCGGCATGCCTTCGGCTGCGATGCTGGAGACGGCGTATGCGGCCAACGGATTCGATCTCACGCCGGGACTCGAGAGCCGGTCCAGTTGCCCCGAGGCGATCTGGCAGTCGGCAAGCTGGTGGCACGAGTACTACAACAAGGATGTCGAGAACCCGCAATACATCTACGGCGCATTCACCCGCGAGCACTATCTCGTCGACGCATCGTATTTTCCGAGCGGCGGGTGATGCCTTCTTGCGCTTACGCCGCTATCACTCGCCGTGTCTACCAAACACGATTGACCTGCTAGCCGCTCGCTTACGCGACAAGAAAGCAGGTCCACGGGCTCTCGAACCGAACGAACGACCTGCGTTCTCCCCCAAATCGGTCCGCGTGCCCGCCCTCCCCGCTTTTCACCAGTCTGTTACACACCCCCGCCGGCCCTGCGCAGCGTCAAGCTAATTCAACGCTAACTGTGCGCGCTCAGGATGGCGTCATCGAATCAGGGGACGTGACATCATGAAACTCTTAAGAACCACTCGTATCGCCTTGCCCGCATGCTTGATCGCCGTCGCGCTTACCGGCTGCGCCGTCATGCCGCCGACTGGCCCGTCAGTCGTCGCATTGCCGCCAAGTGGCAAGCCGATTAGCGTGTTCCAGCAGGAAGACTATGCATGCCGGGACTACGCATTCCGCTCTAACAATGCCGCCGGGCAAACACAAGGCGCAATACCAGCCGGCGTCGGCAGCAGTGCGATCGGAACCGTGGGCGGAGCGGCCGCCGGCGCGCTGCTCGGCGCCGCGGCAGGCGACGCCGGCGTCGGCGCAGCGATCGGTGCGGGCGCGGGCCTGCTGCTCGGCAGTGCTGTAGGTGCAAACGGCGCGCAAGCCACTTCGGCCAATCTGCAGGCGCGATACAACGCCGCCTACGCGCAATGCATGGCCTCGAAAGGCAACACTATTTCCCAGCCGGCCGTTTATACCACGAGCCCCGTCTACGCTCCGCCTCCGGTTGCGTACGCCCCGCCTCCTGTCGTTTACGGCTATCCGCAACGCTTCGGCTACTGGTCTTATTGATTGCTTCAGCTAATTTTCCGCTCACTCTACCGAGTGATGATGCGGTCATGGATCACGAACAGCTCAAGTCTGCTGTCGTGTCTGACTTAACCGCTACATGAGGGCGCTCAACATGTTTTCGAAAATCCTCGTCGCAATCAGTGCAAGTTCGGCCGATACCGTCCTGGCGTCGGCCATTGAAACCGCACGCAAGTACGACGCACAAATTGTCGTGCTGCATGTGGTCGACCCGACGCCCTCTTATCTGGGAGCCGCTGACGACAATTTCGGCTTGATCGTCGAGGCAATGAGCGCGCACGGACGCAAAGTCATCGCGCATGTCAGGAATGTACTGGACGATCAAGCGCCTGAAGCGGAAGTCCGCATGGTTATGCTGCCGATGTGCGGCATGACGGTCGGCCGCGCGATCGCCGCTGTTGCCGAGGAGACGGGTGCTGACCTGATTCTTCTCGGCGAACGAAGCACGTCCCGGTGGCGCTGGTTGAGTGAAGACGTTGCATCGGAGGTAGTGCGCCGCTCCGGCAGGCCAGTCCAGATCGCGGCCGATGCAATCGCATTGAGTTCGGCGCGTCATGCCGGCGCACGTTGGGCTGATGTATTTACCGCCCGACGCCGACCGGCTAAGACGCGCGTACGGGCTAGCGTTTGATCGCCGTTTTTGGAGGTTTCGCCGCGACGGCGCGCGTTAGTGGCCTACGCGAGTCGAGCGAATAGTGGCGAGCGAGCTGTCGCTTCGACGAATGCGGCTGGTCGTTCGAGCGTCATCAAATGGCGACCGACGACGGCCATCGCCGAAATCGGCCGATCGAGTTTCGACGGCGCTTGCACACGCTCCTCCGAGCGCATTCAGACGTCAGTCAAAAAATTCGGGTGCCTCGTGCGGATCTCGTCGACCTGGTTCAGCGTACCCGAGAGATGCTTGCGCAGCGCCGCCTGCGCGGCCTCGGCATCGCCCCTTTCGATGGCATCGACGATCTCGGTGTGATCGCGCACCACCGCCATCGTCTTGCCCTCGACCGGCAGGTGCAGGCGACGCAGCCGGTCGATGTGGCCGCTCAGTCTGCGCACCAGATCCCAGAGCTGTGGCACGCCCGCCGCCTCGTACATCTGGCGATGAAAGGCCTGGTCGAGCAGCGAGAACTGCTCGATGTTCTTCAGGTCGCGCACTTCCATCTGCCCGGCAATCGTGGCGCGCAACTGAGCGATCAGTGCGGCGTCGCGCTGCTCCGCAAGCGTGCGCACGATTTCCAGTTCGATCGAGCGCCGCAGGAAGTGCGCCTGCAACGCGGAAGTCACATTGATCTGGCTGACCACGGTGGCGTGCTGCGGAAAAATGTCGACGAGGCCTTCCTCGCCGAGCTTCATCAGCGCATCGCGCACGGGCGTCTGACTCAGACCGTATTGAGTCGCCAGATCGGCGCGCGAGAGCACCGTGCCGGGCGCCAGTTCGAGGGACAGGATCATTTCGCGCAGGCGCTCGAAGACTTGCGGCGCGGCATGGCGAGACCGGTCGAGCCGGGTCGCCCTCGTCGGGGAAACGTTGATTTTCATGGCAGGACCAGAAGCGTGGGCACAGGCGGACACTGCTGTTTCCACGTGCTGAAATATTAATACTATAGCCGACGCGCGCGCGCTTCCGGCAGGCGTGCAGCCGTTTTCAGCGCGCCAGGCGCATGGGTTTTCCCCACTGACGCACTAATACATTAGTGCTTTACCATGCGTCATCCACTTCCAATCCCTCTATTTCCGGACTGCCGCCATGACTCGCGACATCACCGTCACTCAGGTGCGAATTACGCCGATCGCCTTCCGCGACGGCCCTCTGCTCAACGCTGCCGGTATCCACGAACCGTGGGCATTGCGCGCCATCGTCGAGTTGGAGACGAGCGATGGCCGCGTCGGCATCTCGGAGACATATGGTGACGAGCCGATGCTGCGTGTGCTCGAGCAGGCCAAGGCGCTGGTGATCGGCCTGTCGCCGTTCGACCTGAACCGGATGGAAGAACGCGTGCGTGCGGCGATCAAGCCGAGCTCGGGCGCGGTCGAATTCGAACTTGCCCCCGGCTCGCACTCGGCCAAGAACGCGCCGAAAGTCATCAGCACGCTCGAAGTCGCGATGCTCGACTTGCAGGGGCAAATCATCGGCGCGCCGATCGTCGATCTGCTCGGCGGCAAGGTTCGCGACGCAGTGCCCTACAGCGCCTACCTCTTCTTCAAGTACGCGGAGCACGTCGACAAGCCCTATGCGCCCGATGCCTGGGGCGAAGGCCTTAGCGCGGAGCAGATCGTCGCGCAGGCGCGTCGCATGATCGACCTGTACGGCTTCCAGAGCATCAAGCTCAAGGGTGGCGTGTTCGAGCCGGCGCATGAGATCGCGTGCATGCGTGCGCTGCATCAGGCTTTCCCCGGCGTGCCGCTGCGCCTCGATCCGAACGCCAACTGGACGCTCGAAACGAGCATCGCGGCCGCGCCCGAACTCGACGAACTGCTCGAGTACTACGAAGACCCGTGTCCGGGGCTCGCAGGCATGGCCGAACTGGCGAAGCACACGCGCCTGCCGCTCGCGACCAATATGGTGATCACGACCATGGAAGATTTCCGCCGTGGCGCCGAGATGGGTTCGGTGAAGGTGTTGCTGTCGGATCATCACTACTGGGGTGGTCTGCGTGCGACCCAGACGCTCGCGCGCATGTGCAAGCTGTGGGATCTGGGCATGTCGATGCACTCCAACTCGCACCTCGGCATCAGCCTGATGGCGATGACGCACGTCGCGGCGAGCATCCCCAATCTGACCTACGCGTGCGACACCCATTACCCGTGGCAGGAAGAAGAAGTCATCAAGGGTGGCCGCGTGAGCTTCGACAATGGCGCGCTACGCGTGCCCACCACACCAGGCCTCGGCGTCGAACTCGACCGCGACCGCCTAGCGGAACTGCATGCCCAGTATCTGTCGTGCGGCGTGCGCAATCGCGACGACCTGAAGCAAATGCAGAAGTACGACCCGAGTTTCAGCGGTAAAAATCCGCGCTTCTGACCCGACCAGATGTGCCGCGCGCGATGTGCATTGCCACTCGCAACTATGTTGCATGAGATCTGAGTAAGTGCTGAGCGCCGACTCTGGTCCACAACGGAGACAAGCCGATGAGCAGATCCACCCCGGCCGCAACCGGTCCCGACCGAGCGGACGCGCTGGCAAGCGCCGTACGCAAGATCAAGTGGCATGTGCTGCCGCTCTTCGTCGTCATGTTCGTCGTCAACTACATCGACCGGGTGAACATCGGCTTCGTCCGCCAGCATCTGAGCGCCGATCTGGGCATCGGTGCCGCGGCCTATGGACTCGGCGCAGGGCTCTTCTTCGTCAGCTACGCCGTCTTCGAAGTGCCGTCGAACATGCTGCTGCAGCGCTTCGGCGCGAAGGCGTGGCTCACGCGCATCATGTTCACGTGGGGTCTTGCCGCGGTCGGCATGGCGTTCGTTCGGGGCGAGACGTCGTTCTATGCGATGCGGTTGCTGCTCGGCGCGGCCGAGGCGGGCTTCTTTCCGGGCGTCATCTTCTATTTCACTCAATGGCTGCCGCGCGACGAGCGAGGCAAGGCGATGGCGATCTTTCTCAGCGGCTCGGCGCTCGCCTCGATACTCTCCGGGCCAATCTCCGGCGCGCTGATGCTGATCAGCGGCTGGGGCCTGCACGGCTGGCAGTGGATGTTCGTGATCGAAGGCATGGCCTCGTTAGTACTGGCCGGCTTCATCTGGTTCTGGCTCGACTCGAAGCCGCGCGACGCCAGATGGCTGAGCCGCGCCGAACAGGACGCGGTCGTCGCCGAGATAGAGGAAGAGCAGGGCGAGCGCGATGCGGCGCATGCGGTCAAGCCGTCCGTCTGGACTCTGCTACGCGACCCGCAGATCGTGATCTTCTGCGTGATCTATTTCTCGGTTTCGCTGACGATCTACGGTGCAACGTTCTGGCTGCCCAGCATCATTCGCAAGATGGGCCATTTCAACGATTTCCAGGTCGGGCTCTTCAATTCGATCCCGTGGCTGATCTCGATCGTGGCGATGTACTTCTTCGCGATGCTCGCGGCGCGTTTCAAGTTTCAGCAGGCATGGGTTGCGTGTGTGCTGTTGATCGCCGCGCTCGGCATGTATGCCGCCGGCCAGGGCAGTCCGATGTTCTCGTTCGTCGCGATCTGCTTTGCGGCGATTGGTTTTAAAGCCGCGTCGGCGTTGTTCTGGCCGATTCCGCAGGGCTACCTGGATGCGCGGATTTCCGCGGCGGTGCTCGCGTTGATCAATTCGATCGGCAATCTCGGCGGTTTCGTTGCGCCGGCGGCGTTCGGCTTGCTCGAGCAGAAAACCGGATCAATCGAAGGAGGGCTCACGGGGCTGGCCTTGATGTCGGTGGTGGCTGCCGGGGTCGTCTTCTTTTCCCGGATGAAGCCTCGCGAGGGGCGGTCCGCCCTCGCACTGTAGGCGGTGTGCGAACCAGTTTGCCTGATTACAAACGTCCTGGAGACACGATGAAAATTTTAGAAGTCCGTTCCGTCGCCGATCAAACGGCCGTCGGACGATACAGATGGACCATCTGCGCGCTCATCTTTTTTGCAACGACGATCAACTACATGGATCGCCAGATGCTTGGGCTGCTCGCGCCGCTGCTGCAAAAAGACATAGGCTGGAATCAGGTCCAGTACGCGCAGACTGTGATGGTGTTCACGGTCGCCTATGCAGTGGGTCTCGCGACGTTTGGCCGGATCGCGGATCGGATCAGCACCAAGGTCGTCTACGGCAGTGCCATGACGATGTGGAGCCTGGCCGCGATGCTGCACGCGATGGCGGCGACCGTCCCCGGCTTCGCGGCCGTGCGCGGATTGCTCGGGTTCGGCGAGGCGGCCAATTTCCCTGTCGCCATCCGCACCACAGCCGTATGGTTTCCGAAGAAAGAGCGGGCGTTGGCCACGGGCCTGTGGAACATGGGCGCAACCGTCGGCGGGATCGTTGCGCCTGCATTCGTACCGATCGCCGCTGTCATGTGGGGTTGGCGTGCGACGTTCATTGTGGGAGGGGCGGCCGGTTTCGTGTGGTTGGCAGTGTGGCTGCTCGTGTACCGTCCTCCGGCGGAGCATTCGTCGGTATCAAAGCGCGAGCTGGATTACATCAATTCGGATCGGGACGAAAACGTTGAGCAACCCGTGGGCTGGCTTTCAGTGCTGAAGTACCGCGAAACGTGGGCGTTCATTTTCGGCAAACTGCTGACCGATCCGGTGTGGTGGTTTTACCTGTTCTGGCTGCCCAAATGGCTCAATGAGTCGAGGCACATCGACATCGGCAATCTTGGACTGCCGTTGATTGTCATCTACACGATGGCATCCGTCGGCAGTGTGGCTGGAGGATGGCTGTCGTCCCGGCTGATGCAGCGTTCCCACAAACCTAACGTCGCACGCAAGATCGCGATGGGTGTCTGCGCGCTGTGCGTCCTCCCGATTGCGACGCTTTCGCTCTTTCAAAGCCTCTGGTACGCAGTCTTCGCCGTCGGACTTGCCGCAGCGGCTCACTAGGGGTGGTCGGCAAATCTTGTCACGACCGTCGGCGACGTGTTTCCGCGCCGGATGGTTGGCACGGTGGTCGGTATCGGCGGCGTGGCAGGGATGATCGGCTCGTTCTTCTACTCGGGAATCATCGGCGAGACGTTGCAGCGCACCGGTCAGTATTGGGTGCTCTTCGCTGTCGGTGCATCGGCTTATCTGGTCGCGCTCGGCATCATTCATCTGCTGATGCCACGCATGACGCCTGTGAATCTGGAGCAATAGACTGCTCTCTGCTGAGGGTCTTCGGCAACCCCGAGACTGGCAGGCCATTGATGCAACGCGCGTCAACTGCTCGACCGCTGCGAGATATCGCGTAACGCTCAAAACAACCCTGGTTTGTCTGCTGTACGTGCTTATTGGTTTCCTCAGGAGACCGCTTCAAGCCGTCGCATCCGCCTCGGCAATATGCCGCACGATCATCGCATTGACGCTGTCGGCGTGTGTAAGCGGCCCCATGTGTCCCGCACCCTCGACGATTGCAAGACGCGCCGCGGGCAGCAGCATCGGCAGCCGCTCGGCGATCGCGCGCGTCGGCACGGGCGCGTGCTGGCCGCGCATGATCAGCGCCGGGACACGCAGGCCGGTGTATGCGCTTGCGGGCGTGCGTTCGTCGAGCAGCGCGCGAAAGTCGAGCGGCGCCTTTGGCGCCCAGCGTGTGAGTGCCGCCTGCACCGAGGGCCGCAACGCTTCCCATGCGCCCCGGCCGCCCCAGTAATCGACGAATGAAGCCGCCGCGCCCCGATAGTCGCCACAGGTCACGCCATCGGCGGTGCGCTTCGAGATGGCGATGATTTCCGCGAGCGCGTACGCTCCGTGCGCGCCCATCACCTTCAGCAGATGAAACGCCGAGGGCTCGTAGAGCGTGATGCTCGCGATGCGCTCCGGCCGTTCGACGGCCGCGCGCAACGCCACGCCGCCGCCATACGAGTGGCCGACGAGATGCACCTTGCCGCGCGAGGCGTCGATGATGCCGATCGTCCTCGCGGCCTCGTCGGCGAGCGTGAACGCGCGCTCGCCGCTCCACGGGCCCGTGCTATCGCAGCCGTAGTGCTCGGGCGCGACGAACGCGTGGCGCGAACCCAGCGCTTCGCCGAGCTTGCGCCATTGCGCCGCTCCCGAGCCGGAGCAGTGCAGTGCGATCACCGACGTTGCGGATGAGAAGGCTTGCGAAACGATAGTGCTATTCATGTCGTTCATGGAACTCAGGAGTTGGGCGCACGGGTGCCGGATCGCGGAAGTCTCTACTATCGGCGCGGCGCGGGCGGCTGGCTATGATCGAGACGCCGGCGCGCATGTCCAGGCGTCCAAACTGATTGAGAGAGGGCGCGTTGGTTTGTCGCGTCAGCGGTCAATCTCCGTTAAATGCATGCGGCGTTCGAGTTCGCCCATGTCGGCGGCGGACGCGAGATATTCGTCACGACGACTGTGTTCAGCACGGTCAAGTGCCTTTTTCAGCAACGGGTAAAGATAGATGAGCAAGATAAGCAAGACGTCCTCCAGTTGGCGACCTGGTTGATTGCGTATCGCGCACGAACGGGCACGACACGTGGGTTCCAGGCGTGCATCCGGTGGGGACATCCGAGTTCGATGGATGGGCGGGTCGTGCTACGGCTGGACGCAGCGTAATGCAGAGTCCATGCCAAATTGCAGCGAGCCTTGTCTGGCGGACGTTTAGCGATATTTGAGGGGCGCGGATGGGGCGAAGTGTCGTCGCGCGGCCGACGAATATTCGAGTGGAAGTCGGGCCGCGACAGACACGTGCTCAGTAGTTGGCACGCTATACCGAGCGTCACGCTTCGGAAAGGGGCAAGAACTCAGTCACGAGTTCCAGTGTGAACGGCCGACTGCTGCGCGATGACATCGAGCATTCACTATCCATTTAGAACTGGTGGCGAACACCCACCATCGCACCCGTTTGATCCACCCCGGGCAATGGCGTAGAAGCGGGTGGAATCACGCCGCCATCAATCGTGAACGCAGCGTTGCGCTGGTTGAACATACGCCCTGCTGTGACGTACACGGAAGTGCGCTTGGACAATAAGTACGACACACGCGCTGCGATCACGGAAGCTCCCGCGGAACTCCCACCGTTGACCGATATATGACCGAACTGGGCGTCAAGCGCGATTTGTGGAACGGGAAAATAGGTCCCGCCAAGCCACCAATAGTTGCTGACCGCGTCGACAACAGTCGGCGTCTGCACCCCGTGATTAATTCGATGAAGGTATCCCGCACCGATCGTCGAGGTACCCAGTTTCACGTAGCCGTCGATGACGGCACGTGTATCAGTTTGCGAGGTATTGGGCTGGGGCGAGCCAGGGCCGCCACCGCCGTAATTGCGGTCGATCGCCGTCGCCACGCCCCATGTCGCCGCTTCATATTTCACCATGGCAGACATTGACTTGCAGGCCCGCCAGTCCGTCGGCGACTGCCCGGCGCACCCGCCGGCCGGCGCGGAATCCACCGCGTCGCGCCCGAACGAATATGTCACGCCCACGGTCAGCCCCGATGACGTGAACGTGTAGGCGACCGCGTTGTCGAGCCGCGCTTGAGACAAGTACGGGTCCAGATCACCGGCGGCATAGACATTCGGCCCCATCGTGTCACCCGGCAAGGCCCAATAGATCTGAGAATATTGCCGGCCTAAAGATAATGTCCCCCACCGCCCTGAAAGTCCGACATATGCCTGCCTGCCAAACAGGCGACCACCCTGATTCAGCGTCCCCTGTGACGGGGCGAAGCCCGACTCCAATACGAAAACCGCGCTGAGACCGCCACCCAGATCCTCCTTGCCACGCAAGCCCCACCTCGAGGGTATCGATGCCGTGAGCGACGGCATACGCACGACGCTGGACTGGTGAGCACCAACATTTGTCACGTACTCGATACCGGTATCGATAATCCCGTACAGAGTGACAGAGCTCTGTGCCTGCGATGCTCCCGGTGCACATGCCGCAAGAGACGCGAGTCCCCACCAAATTGTCTGACGCCACGAGAAGGCACGTCCCGTCCGACCCAGCCTCGAACTCATCATCTGTCTCCCTTTGGTTAAATGCTTCCACGGAAGATAATTTTTTGTCGTCTTCCCTGTCAAACGATTTGCCGTCGGGAGATACCCGCATCTGAAACGCCTGAGGCTTGTCATCGTCAGAAATGACGAGCCTTACCCACGAAATTCGCTGTGTTTGTGGGAATTTTCACATATTGGCGTTTGCCCTATCTCGACACTCATCGCCCAGAATAGTATCTTCCGTGGAAGATGTAATAGATTGACGTGATCAATTGAGCAGGAGTTCGTTGAAAAATGAAGCAATTGAAAGATCACCAGACAAACCACGGTCGCGGTGCCGCACCGTCACCGAACCCAGCGTGGGAGAAGGATCGCGTGCTCTCCGGCTTCGCGTGGCATGACGACTACGCCCTTGGCCATCAGGCGATGGACGAGACCCATCACGAGTTTGTCGCGTGTGTACACACGCTGCTGACAACGGACGACGAAAATCTCGAGAACGCGCTCGAAGCGTTTGCCGAGCATGCGCGCCGGCACTTTGACGACGAGGACGCCTCGATGCGCGAGACAGCCTACGGTTCAGCGGGCTGCCATATCGACGAGCACGCCGCCGTGCTCCGATCCCTCGACGAGGTACGCACCATGTTGGCTGATGGACGGACCGAGGTCGTCCGCTCTCTTGCCAGAGCGCTGGTGGATTGGTTTCCGGAGCATGTGCGCGTGATGGACCAAGGTCTGGCGCGCTGGCTGGTTCAGCGAAAGTTGGGCGCCTCGCCAGTAGTCATCCGGCGTCGACTTCACATCGCCGCCTGACACGCTCCCCTCTCTTTACGGCTATATCCGTCATGGAACACAAATCGACCCCTATGAACACTTTGCTGCGAGTCAAAGTCTCTGCCAAAACCTGGCTGGCGGACGACATTGCCGGCTATGACCTCTCGCCATTGGCGGATAGTGCACTGCCTGCCTTCGAAGCGGGCGCGCACATCGACCTACACGTGCCTGGTGGCCCCGTACGTCAGTACTCCTTGTATGAACTGCCGGGCGAATATCCCCGCTACCGGATTGGCGTGTTGCGCGATCCCCAATCCCGCGGCGGCTCGGTGCAGCTTCTCGATAACGTGCATGCGGGAGATACGCTCACGATCAGCGCCCCGCGCAATCACTTCAGCCTGCACAACGGTCAAAACAACCGTTCGATCCTGTTCGCGGGTGGCATCGGTATCACGCCGATCCTCTGCATGGCGCAGCAGTTGGCGCGCGAGCACCGCCCATTCGCGATGCACTACTGTGGGCGCACGCTGTCGCGCATGGCTTTCGTCGATCGCCTGCAACAAGCGCAGTTTGGCGACGATTCGCAGATGCGCGTGCACGTCGATGACGACGCCCCCGACCAGCAACTCGATGCCCGCTCCGCGATAGGCTCGCCCTCTTCCGACAAGCATCTTTACGTGTGTGGACCCAACGGCTTCATGGACCACATCCTGCAGACCGCGCGCGAACTCGGTTGGGACGAGGGACACCTGCACCGCGAATATTTCGCGGCAACGCCAATCGATTCTTCAGAGGACGGGCGGTTCGAAATCGAGATCGGCAGCAGTGGCCAGGTCATCGAGGTTCACGCGGATCAAAGTGCCGCGCACGCCTTGCTCGACGCCGGTTTCAACTTGCCATTGTCTTGCGAGCAAGGAGTTTGCGGCACCTGCATGACGAAGGTGCTGGCCGGCGCACCCGACCATCGAGATCTGTATCTGACGGACGAGGAGCGGGCACGCAACGACAGCTTCATGCCGTGCTGCTCGCGCGCCAAAACTTCCCGGCTGGTGCTCGATCTTTGAGGCCACCTGTTACTCACTGCCTGACACTGTAGCGAGGGGATCAACATGTTGACCAAGCAAGATAACGAATTGATGTGCCGTATCGGAGTAGGTACGGCCATGGGCGAGGCAATGCGCCGCTTCTGGCTGCCCGTCATCCAGTCGTCGGACATGCCGCAGGCGAATGGAGAGCCGCAGACGATAGAGCTGCTGGGTGAGCGGTTTGTCGTGTGGCGCGACCAGGATGGTCGCCCCGGCCTCTATGCAGAGGGTTGTCTGCACCGGGGTGCTTCAATGCAGTTGGCCCGTTCGGAGGGCGATGGCCTGCGCTGCATCTATCACGGCTGGAAGTTTGCGGTGGATGGGACTGTCCTCGAGACCCCGAACATCGAGGACCCGAAATTCAAGGAGCGCATCAAGGGACGAACCTATCCAGTGCGGGAAGCGGGCGGCATCGTCTGGGGTTATCTGGGTCCCAAGGGTGAAGAGCCGCCCTTCCCGCACACGGCCTTCATGGACCAGCCGGACTCGCACCGCATCAACGCCTGCGCGGTCATCAACGCCAATTTCGTTCAGGTGATGGAAGGTCTCGTCGACTCATCGCATTTGACCGTCCTCCATAGTTCCGCCCTCGCGAGGACCAACGACTCCGATCTCGACTATGCGAAGAAGACTTTGCACATGCAGTTCGACGCAACCCCGAAGATCGAAGCAGACGAGACGGACTTCGGTTTCCACTATGTCGCAATCCGCCAAAACGGGGACAAACGTATCGCTCGAGTAACCGCATTCATCGCGCCTTGCTTCATCGCCAACGCGAACGGGGATGTCTGGCTTGCGATCGTCCCGGTTAGCGACGAGCGCTGCAACCTGTATCACGTGTGGTGGGACGCCGAAAAGCGCATTGGCGTAGAACCGTTGCGCAGTGAGCAACTCACGTTCGTGGGCCTGGATCAGCCGACGCTGCGCAAGTACGGGATGACGACCGACACCTGTGACTCGTCGGCCGCGATGTCCGTCGCCAATGGCTATCGCCAGGACCGCGTGCAGCAGCGCAATGGCCACTTCACCGGTTTCGACGGCATCACGCAGGAAGACGCCGCATGCAGCGTGTCGAGCGGCGCGATTCGCGACCGCTCGCAGGAGATGCTATCCACGGCCGATATCGCGATCAGCCGTCTTCAGCGCTGCTTGTTGGCGTACGCCCGGGCGGCCCGTGACCAGCAGGAGATAGCCGCGCTGCGAGCGGACGCTGGCAGCGCAATAGGCGTGTCCGGTGAGATCGGTATCGACGAGAACTGGCGCACCCTGGTTCCGCACCATCGGATCGTTTCGTCCCATGGTGCACGTGCAGAGCGCAGTTAATAACGGAAGTCAGGAAAGGAGCATTAAATGTTGAGCCACGCAGACAACGAGATTCTTTGCCGTATCGGTCCGGGTACCCCAGGAGGAAACCTGATGCGACGCTTCTGGCACCCGGTGTGCACCTCGGCCCAATTGCCGCATCCGGACTGCGCGCCACTGCGCGTCCGACTGCTCGGCGAGAACTATGTCGCGTTCCGGGACACCGAGGGCAAGGTCGGCTTTCTGGAAGAGCTGTGCATGCACCGGGGCGCATCGCTCGCACTGGGAAGGGTCGAGGAAGGCGGCATCCGCTGCCTCTATCACGGCTGGAAGTTCAGCGCGTCCGGCACCGTCATGGAAACGCCGAACCACGCCGATCCGAAATACGCTACACGGATGAAGGCGCCGGCCTTTCCAGTGCGCGAGGAAGGCGGCATCGTCTGGGCGTATGTGGGCCCAATCGAGTTGCTCCCGGCGTTTTCCCGCTATGCCTTCATGGACGCGGAACCGAACCACCGCGTCGTGCTGCGCGTCAACGTCGCCTGCAACTATCTGCAACTGGTGGAGGGTGGAGAGGACAGCTCTCATGTCGGCGTGCTGCACACCAACATGGCACGCCCAGGCTGGAAAGACAACGAGTTCACACGCAACCCTGACGTAATCAATCCTGCTGCGCTTGCATCCAATGACCTTGAACCGGCTCTGAAAATCGAAGAGACGGCCTTCGGTTTCCACTATGTCGCGCTGCGCAAGACCAATGAGCCGGGAGTCCGTAATGCACGCGTAGTCCCATTTATCGTCCCGTACGGCCGCATCATTCCTGCCCCGGCGTTTCAGTTCACCGTCCTCGAAGTCCCCGAACACGACACGCACACCAGCACCTACATCGTCGTTCATGGCGACGCTCCGGTGAGCGAAGAGAAGATCATCGAGTTGCTCGGGCTGAACGACCCTACGTACTATGACCGCAAGAATTGCACGTTCACGGCTAGCTGGACCGACACCTTCGGCCAGAATCGCGAGCTGATGAAGGAAAGCTGGACCGGATTGCGCGGCGTCGAGGTGGAGGACGCCACGATCGGATTGTCTCAAGGGCCGCTCTACGACCGTTCGCGCGAGCATCTGGTGCCTGCCGACCAGGCTGTCGTGCGTGTGCGCCGCGTGCTGCTGGATTCGATCAAGCGTGTGACGCAGAACCAGCAGCCGCCCGCGCTCGGCCTCGACCTTCGGGGCGTGAGCGCCTGTGACCGACAACTCGAAGACGGTGTAGCCTGGCAAGAGCTGCTGCCTTCACATCGCCAGGTAGTGGCAGCCTGAGGAGGAGACTCGCATGAGCAACAACATCCATAACGACGTTCCGGACTACTTGTCCTTGTTACGACTCGACGGTCGCGGTTTTGTAGTGCTTGGCGCCGGCCAGGGTATCGGCGCGCAGACCGTTCATGCACTGGCTCAGGCCGGTGCTCGCGTGCTCTGCGTCGACCGCGACGAGACGCTCGCCCGGAACATTGCAGACGCCGTGGCCGGGATACCGTGCGTGGCGGACGCAACATCGCGCGTCGACATGCAGCGCGTGTTCGACACCGCGCGGCTGCATTTCGGCCGCGTCCATGGCGTCGTCGATATCATCGGTGTCGCGGGAATCAAGCCGCTATCCGCCGTCGACGATGCGTCGTGGGACCAGCAATTCGATATCGTCGTACGCCACGCGTACCTCGCGATTCAAATTGCCGGTGAAATGATGAAGGCGGATGGTGGCGGCACCTTTGCGTTTGTCGGCTCGCTCGCCGGCGATCGCGCGGTGCCGAACGAGGTTGCCTACGCGGCCTCGAAGGCGGCATTGCATCACCTCGTGCGCTGCGCGGGTGTTGAGTATGCCCCCCACAACGTGCGCATCAATGCAGTGTCTCCGGGTTTCGTCCGCACGCCGCGACTTAATCAGCGTCTGGACGAATCAACGTGGACGACAGTCGGTCGTGCGATTCCGATTGGCCGGGCTGCCACGCCGGCGGAAATCGCGGGCCACCTGCTATTCCTTGCCTCCGACCTGAGCGCCCATATGGCCGGTGAGATCATCACTGTGGATGGCGGCCTCAGCGTCGTTGCCGCCATTCCCGCCATTACGTTCGCTCCCTCCACGACCCCGACCCCCTGAAATCAACGATGTCTTCTTCCTCTCAAAACCACATCCACCCGTCGCTTCGCGCTCTCGCTGCAAATGCCGCAGCGAAACCGAGCATGGCGGAGGTGAGCCCCGAGGAGGCGCGTGCAGGCATCGCCGCACGCACTGCCGCACGGGAGCCCGGCCCCCGTATCGACAAGGTTTTCGATCTCATGATTCCGGGCCTCGACGCCGAAATCCCCGTACGCATCTACCATCCAAAGGGCGCCACAGGGGTCACGATGGCCTTTCACGGCGGCGGATGGCTGATGGGCAATCGGGACAGCTTCGACGCGGTATGCCGGCATCTGGCCAACGACTCCGGACTAGCGGTGGCCAGTGTCGACTATCGGCTCGCGCCTGAGCATCCCTTCCCTGCAGCGTTGGACGACGTGTGGGCCGCGACCTGCTGGGTCGCCGAGCACGGGCACACGCTGGGCCTTCCGTCCGAACGTTTGACCGTGTTCGGCGAGTCGGCCGGCGGCAATCTCGCGGCAGTGGTCTGCCTGCTTGCCCGGGACCACGCCAAGCCGCGCATCCTCGCCCAGGCACTCGTCTATCCTGCAACAGATGCTCGTCAGCAGATGGCCTCGCTATCCACCTATGCTGAAGGCTTCATGCAGCGCAAGGCCGACGTCGAGTACGCATTCCGCACGTACGCACTCGATCATGGTGTGACGCCAACAACCTGGAAGCTCTCGCCGCTCCTTGCCGACAACCACGCGGGACTACCGCCGGCCATCGTTACCACCGCTGAGTGTGATGCCGTGCGCGACGATGGCGAAGCCTACGCGCGGAGATTGGCCGAGGCGGGCGTCCCGGTGACGTGCGTGCGATACCTCGGCATGCTGCATACCTTTTACAGCATGCGCGGCCAAGTCGACGCGGCGGCGCTGGCCCAGCGCCAGATAGCCGACATGTTGCGCAATGCGGTGCAAGCGGTATAAGGACGACTATCCTCCAAGCGGAACTACTCGGCCGCGCGCCTGATCTTTGACGCGTCGTCGGAAAATTTACGTACAATTGTGCGCGGCCATATTGAGCCAGTCCCGCTAAAATTTGCCGGGAGTGAACATCCTTCCAGGGAAGTCATCGAGATGAGCATCGCAGCACCAAAGCGACCCGCGTCTACCCGAACCCGCAAAAATGCGGCATCGGAACAGTCGAAGGCCCCCAGGAAAGCGAATCTTCCTGGTAGCAGCCTGATCGAAATCATCACGCTGCAGTGGCAACGCGAACACAGCGAGCTCGATCTCTCCAACTTCCTGCTCGCGATCTATTTCATGCGGCTCGGCACGCTCGTAGAACAGTCGTTTGACAAAATGTGCCAGAGCCTGTGTGGCATTAGCGGGTCGGACATGCGTGTGCTGCTGGCGCTGCGCCGCAGCGGGCATCCATACGCGAAGCGCCCCACGGATTTGTATCGGGCACTACTCGTTACCTCGGGCGCAATTACCAAAAAGATCGACCGTCTCGCGAGCCTTGGTTTGGTGGAGCGTCAGCAAGACCCAAGTCACGGCGGCGGATTCATCGTCCATTTGACCAGGAAAGGCCTTGATGTCGTTGAGAAGGCGATAGTGAAGCTGGCAGAAGAGTCGTCGATCGCGCCCGCGATGGCACACTTTTCGGAGGCGGAACGCGCTGCGGGCAACAAGTTCTGCCTGCGGACACTGGCGTTAATGGAAGAATTGGTCCTTCCGGGTCTTGAAGAACCCGACAACGCATTGTCGAAGCCTCGGGCCAAGGGCACGCGCTCGCCACGCAGTCGTTGAAGATCCACTCATCTTCACATACTGAGACTCTCCATTCGCCGGTGCTGGTGGCCCACGGGGGCTTCGCCCTGGTCGTGCGGCGCCCGAATGTGCTCGATATAGTCGTTCGCGCTACGGCTCAATTGATCCGCCGGAATAACGTGATTCGCGCCTTGTAACGCGAAAAGAGGCAAATAACGCGCGCCGACAAAACGCGCCGTTTGTTCGAGCGGACGAAGCAGTTCGACCAGCGTGTGTCCCACACGGCCATCTGTCTGATACGCGCCTTCAGGACTGCCGGTCGATACGACCAGCCCTATTTCTTTGTGCGCCAGCCGGTTGCCACCCGGACCGTACGCCCAGCCATAAGCGAGGACGTCGTCGAGCCATTTTTTCAGCAGCGGCGGAGTGCTGTACCAGTACAACGGAAACTGCAGAAAGATTCTCTCGTGGCTTTCGAGGAGCGCCTGCTCCGCCGCGACGTCGATATTCCAGTCCGGATATAGCTCATAAATATTCCGAATGGTGACCGAACCCGGAGCTTCCTCGAGCCTGGATCGCCACGCCGCATTGATCTGCGACTCGGCAAAGTTCGGATGAGCGAGTATGACCAGCGTTTTCTTGCTCATGATTTCCTCGCTCCATGACGGAAATCGATGCGCGTTCATAATGCGTTTCATGTCAGGCTCCTTGACGGATAAGAGGGACCCAACGACCCGGTGTCTGCGCAAGATCTGCCTTCGCGCTCCGGTGCGTCGATCCGTTGCAGCCATTCTTGCCCGCCTGAGCGGCCCCGCCAATTCCCCAAACATGCGGGCAACGGGTGCAGCAATGCACAAGTCCGCGCACATCCGCAGCCTTGCAATTAAAGTCAATCGTCGGCGCAAAAATAGTTGATTGAGATCGGTCCAGTCCGCTTCTAATATCTCTGTCCAGCTACGTCACCTCGAGACTCGGGCGATCAAGAGAGAAACGGAGACCATCCATCTTCGACTGGGAGGATTTACGCTATTTCGTTGCATTAAGTCAGGAAGAATCCCTCGCAAAAGCGGCGCCGCAATTGATGGTCGACCACGCGACCGTCGCGCGAAGACTTGCTTCACTCGAACAGGCCCTTGAACTCAAGCTAGTCGGCCGCCCCCGCGCGCCTATATTCTGACCACGGACGGCGAGCGCATCGCCGAACACGGCAAGGAAGTATGGCTCTCCATCCACGACGATCTGCGGCACGCGCCGGCCATCCTTAGCGTCATGCAGTTCATTGCCGCCTGCTTCCCCGGCGACGGTTGACGCCAGCTGCACGTCACCAAAGATTGTGCATTTCTTCACGGACCATCCGCACATTTCGGGAATTGGCAGATAGAAGACCGGTAGCAATAATGAATTCACCGATCGACGAACAACACGAGATGGATCGTAGATTTTCCGCCTCGTCGTTGAACGTCTTCTCTTCGATCTCTCAAGGAGCATGAAATGAAACGCGTACTGATCCCGACTGTTGTTCTTGCAAGTGTCATCGCATCATCCACTGTGTTCGCCGCACCTGCCGACTACGGCAAGACTCGCGCACAAGTGCGGGCGGAACTGATCCAGGCTCGTGAAGCGGGTTTACTCGACGCGCCCGATACCACGTACCCCACCGCTCAGTTGCGCGCAGCAGCCGCACTGCAGGCCGCCAACACGGCCGCCACGAACGCCAGCGCATCGGCCGTGGGTGGCAGCGTCGCGGGCCACTCTCAAAGCGGACGCCGCACTGTAACCGCGCCCGAAGCACGGGACAGCATCTATTTCGGTCAATGAACGTCGCGTAAAGAATGCATGCGCATCGCCAGAACCCGATGCGCATTTCTTCACATGCGGCGTGCAGTAGTGAGGAGTTCCGTGACGCCGGTCAGGCAACTACGATGAACTCACCGTAACCAGTCAAGGAGTAACGTGATGGAACAGTTCAAGATGCGCATCGGCAGCGAGTGGCGCGGTGCGAGCGATGGTCGGACGTTCGAAAGCCTCAACCCCTACAACGGCGAGATCTGGGCCGAGGTGCCGCGCGGCACAGCCGAAGATGTCGACGCCGCGGTGCGCGCCGCTCATGCAGCGTTCAAGCGCGGCCCCTGGGCGACGATGACAGCGAGCCAGCGCGGCATGGTCCTGCACAAGATCGGCGATGCGATCGCCGCGCACGCGGAGGAGCTGGCCGACATGGAAGTGAAGGATAATGGCAAGCTGAAAGCCGAAATGCTCAAGCAGATGGAATATCTGCCGCAATGGTTCTACTACTATGGCGGCCTCGCCGACAAGGTTCAGGGCGACGTCACACCGTTCGACAAACCCGGCATTTTCCACTACAGCACGTTCGAGCCGCTCGGCGTAGTGGCAACGATCGCGCCGTGGAATTCTCCGCTGCTGCTCGCGGTTTGGAAAATAGCGCCGGCGCTTGCAGCAGGTAACACGGTCGTCATCAAGCCATCCGAGTTCTCGTCGGCATCCTCCATTCTGTTTGCGAAACTGTGTGAAGAGGCCGGCGTGCCGGATGGCGTCGTCAATATCGTGACCGGCTTCGGCAAAGAAGTGGGTGAACCGCTCGTCGCTCATCCATTGGTCGCACGCGTCGCCTTCACCGGCAGCGAGGGCGGTGGTCGCCATGTGTACGAGAACGCGGCACGCTCCTTCAAGCGCGTTTCACTGGAACTGGGCGGCAAGTCGGCCAATATCGTCTTCGAGGATGCGAACCTCGACGACGCGGTGAAGGGCGCCGTAACCGCCATCTTCTCGGCAACGGGCCAGAGCTGCATGGCCGGATCACGCCTGCTCGTGCATTCGAGCATCCATGACGAGTTCGTCGAGCGGCTGGTGAAGTTCATGCAGGACGTGCGACTGGGCGATCCGATGTCGCCGGAGACGAACATGGGCCCTGTCTCGACCCAGCCACAACTCGAAAAGACCCTGTACTACATCGACGTGGCGAAACAGGAAGGCGCACGCCTCGTTCTGGGTGGCGGACGTTCGACGCGGCCTGGCACCGAGAACGGCTTCTTTGTCGAGCCGACTATTTTCGTCGATGTTCGCAACGACATGCGCATCGCGCAGGAAGAGGTATTCGGACCGGTCGTGGCGGTCATCAAGTTCGACACGGAAGAGGAAGCGATCGCGATTGCCAACGACAGCAACTATGGTCTGGCGGCCGGCGTCTGGACACGCGATCTTCGCCGCGCCATGACGGTGCCGAAACAACTCGAAGCAGGCAGCGTGTGGGTCAATGCGTATCGCCTCGTCAGCTATCTCGCGCCGTTTGGCGGTGTGAAAGCGTCGGGAATCGGCCGCGAGAATGGCATTCGTGCGATTTACGAATACCTCGAAGCCAAGAGCGTCTTCATCAACCCCACGCCGGGTGTCGAAAACCCGTTCGTGCTGGGCTGAGCGACTGTGTCTCCAGGACGATCGCCGACGTAGTCACACGCCGGCGATCGTCCTTATGCAAGGACACCGACTGCACATTCTTCAACCAACGTCGACAGCAAGCAAAAGGGTTGGCAAGCCAATGCGTTCGAAGTGGATACCCTCTTATAGCCTCGTGATGTTCGCGGGCCGTGCGGCTCTCGCCGCGACGCTTGCGCTAGTCTGTTCGCTGCTCCTTGGCCTGCACGAGCCGCATTGGGCCGCATGGACCGCGGTTTCCGTCGGGCTTCCAGCACGCGGGGACGGTCTGCTGAAATCGCTCAACCGGGCGATCGGAACGGCAATTGGCGCGCCAACCGGCGTTCTGCTTGCTTTCGCGGCGCACGGCAGCGAGCCGCTGCTCGTCGGCTTGCTGGCGGTATGGCTC
Organism: Paraburkholderia sp. BL9I2N2; assembly: GCF_004339745.1. Lineage (GTDB taxonomy): Bacteria > Pseudomonadota > Gammaproteobacteria > Burkholderiales > Burkholderiaceae > Paraburkholderia. The sequence goes on from NZ_SMGP01000002.1 coordinate 1,811,257, forward strand.
GCCGTGTCTGTGTATGCAGGTCTCTCGCTGCGTCATTATCGCGCCTACGCGGCGGTACTGGCCGGCTACAGCGCGGTCATCATTGCCATGTCTCTCACGGACCAAACGGGTCAACTGTTCGAGGTGGGGCGAGATCGTTGCGTCGGTATTTTCATCGGCATCGCCAGCACTTTGCTCGTGCTTCTTTTGTCGCGCGACGTACAACGCGGACATGCAAGCCGACGTATTCGTCGCGCGATTGCGACGGCATGCACCTGGAGCGCGGACCGGCTTGTCGGCTTGCCGCGCGCCTGGGCCACCGACGGCACCGGCCCGCAACGGCTGCGCAATCAGTTGAGCGACATCCTGGCGCTTGACGGCGCCGTTCATAGTGCAGTCGCCGAGTCGCCGGCGCTGTGGGCTCGCGCGGGCCGTTTGCACAAGGTCGTACCGGCACTGCTCGATCTGCTCGTCGTGTCGAGAAGCGTCGAGCGGAACTTCGAAGAGGCTGCCGCCACAAATAATCCAATAAGCGAAGAAGTCGAAATCGTCGTCGTCAAAGCATCCGTATTGCTCACGTCCATCGCTGGCGCACTACACGACGATCCGGCACACGACATCGAAAAGCTGCCAGGCTTTCGGCGCCAGGCGCACGCATTGCGTGGCATGCTCGTATCCATTCAGGCGCGAAATGCGATTGAACGTCGGCGCATCGATCTCGTATCGGCACTCCTCGGCGCAACGGAAACCGCACTGAGAACTTATGCCGCGTTGACAGGGGAACAAGGAGGTGTCGATACAGAAAGCTATCCGCCCCCGGTCTACGCACTTGATCACAGCTACGCGATCGCTGCGGCGTTGCGCGCCGGATTCGCGTTACTGTTAGCCGGTGCTATCTGGATTGCCACCGGTTGGCAAGGCGGACCGCTGTTCGTCGCGTTTACGGCGATTGCAATTGCCCTCTTCGCCATCCGGCCCGACCCGCGAGATACGGGTCGTCATTTTCTCGCGTCGGGCGCGGTTGGGGCCGGTGCAGCGTTCCTGTTCTATGCGACGGTCTCGCCGCATCTTCCTCACGCGATAGGCGTTTCGCTCGCCGAGGGCAGCATTGTTTTTCTTGGGATCGTTGTCGCGTCCGCGCTTTCGAACGCGTTCTGGGCGTCGGGTTTTTGCCTCGTGTTCCTCGTCGTGTCGGATCCCGAGTCCATTGCTCATACGACCACGGCCGCGATAAGCGCGCATGCGTTGGGTGTGCTGGCCGGCTCCGCACTGGCCGCGCTAGCCTTCCATCTTGTTCCGTCGCGCAGGCTTGAACAACAGTGGCGCAAACAGCGCCTCAAACGGATAGCCGACGCGATCAGGGCCTTGATCGCTTCACCCGTTGCGCAGCAAGCGGTCGAAATGCGCCATGCGTGGCAATGCCGTAGCATCGATACGCTGGTGCGACTCGCGTTGCCCGCCGCCTCCGTCAAGGAGGTGGACGAGTGCATGGCGTGGATAGAGATTGGAGGTGAACTTCTCAAGCTGAAGGAAGCTTCGCGCGTCGAGCCGCTTCCGTTGAACGCCAGAAAGTCGATCGACGACTTGCTGACGGACCTGCAGAGTCTCGAACTGCAATCGTGGTACGTGCGGTTGATCGTAGCCGATGCCGAACTGCGCGACGAGAACCTCGCCGGCAACCAGCATGTACTGGGGACTCGCGCGGTGGTTCTTGAACTTGCCTCGCTTATACAGCGCATTGCGGCGGCGGAGAGTTGCGACAGCGGCGCAGAGTATCAACTGAAATCCAGGAGCAATACTGTATGGCAATGAATACCGATACCCGCTTCTTCCAGCTTATGGCCGGGTCTTATGAGCGACTCCTTGGGAAACCGCTCGTTCCCAAGGGATTAAGCGTCGTTCAGGGTGTTGAATGGCTTTATGCCGAAGCCCCGTTTGGCATTCTTGCGCACGACACCGCGGCTGATCCCGTGTTCGTCTACGGCAACAAGCGCGCACAGTTCCTGTTCGGATACGACTGGGATGAGCTCACCTCGCTGCATTCGCGGCTGTCGGCTGAAGCACCGGAGCGCAGCGAGCGCCAGGCGTTCCTCGATCAGGTAGGACGCGACGGATTCGTTACCGGATATCGCGGCATTCGGGTCGCGAAGTCGGGCAGGCGCTTCTGGATTGAACGGGCCACCGTGTGGCAACTCTTCGACGAAGATGGGACGTATCGAGGTCAGGCCGCGATGATCCCTGAGACGACCGATATCTGACGCATCGTTCAAATGCTTCCGCAGGCCAGTTGTGACGCGCATGCATCGGCACTGGCCTCGGACACTGCTTACCACCGCCCTGGTTTCATCGACCCTTGAACTGCGGCTTGCGCTTTTCCGCGAAAGCCCGGCGCCCTTCGATACGATCTTCCGATTCTCGCATTGCGCCCCACGCCAACTCCGTGAATTCAAGCGCCTGGCTCAATGGCACATTGCTGCTGGTTTCGGCAACCTTCTTGATCATCTGGACGGCTAGCGGTCCGTTACCCGCGATGATCCTTGCCAGCTCCAACGCTTTATTCATCAGGGATTCGGGCTCAACCACGTCCGACACCAGCCCAACACGTTCTGCGTATCCTGCGTCGACCTTGCCACCTGTCAGCAGCATTTTCATTGCAACGGCGGACGGGACCGCTTTCTGAAGCGCCTGAATGCCGCAGACGGCCGGAATGCTGCCCACGGCAGCTTCAGGCAGGCCGAGCACAGCGTTGGTGGCGGCAATGCGCAGGTCGCACTGAAGGGCCAGCTCAAGACCTCCGCCCAGGCAATAGCCATTAATCGCGGCAATCATCGGCTTGAAGATTCGAAGCGAACTGAGTTCGATCAGACGAACGTAGACACCTTCAGCAGCGGCACGATCGATGGATTTGACGAACGACGAACCGAAGTTGGTCGAAGGCGGCAGCGTGTTCTTCAGGTCCGCCCCGACACAGAACGACTTACGCCCGGCGCCGGTCAAGACGATGACGCGAACTTCCTCGTCGTCTCGAGCCTCCGCCAAAACGGCGCGGAGTTCCTGCAGGCTCTCCAGATCGAGTGCGTTCAGTGCTTCCGGACGATCCAGGGTAACCGTTGCGATTCGATCCGAAACTGAGTAATGGATGGTCATGGCCTTGCTCCTCAAACACTCGGCGAGGACAGTGATCGCCCACCACAGACATATAGCGTCTGCCCCGTGATATAGGACGACTCCCTTTGCGCGAAGAACAGAACCGCCTGGGCGATATCGTCGGGCGTTCCAATGCGCTGGACCGGAACCGATTTCTTCAGACGTTCCTGCAGTTCGACGTCGAATTTGCGAAAGAGCGGCGTGTCCACGATTCCCGGAGCAACGGCGTTCACCGTAATGCCAGCACTCGCCCATTCAAGCGCGAGACTCCGCGTGAGGCTTACCACGCCACCCTTGGCGGCCGAGTAGTTCGATTGCCCCACGCCACCCAGCCATGCCCGCGAAGAAATATTGACGATGCGGCCATAATTGACCGGAACCATATGTTTCAACGCCGCCCGGCAGCACAGAAACTGCGATTTCAAATTGACGTTGATGACCGAATCCCACTCATCGTCGCTCATCTTGGTGATGCGTTTGTCTTTCACGATGCCGGCGTTGTTCACCAGAACGTCCAGCCGGCCCAGTCGCTCGGCGACCGCATCCACTGCCTGGTTCACGGATTCACTGCTCGTCACGTCCACTGGCATGCCTAGAACATCGGCCCCCGCGCGCGAAAGGGTTGTCGTGGCTTCATCGAGGCTGTCTAGGTCCATGTCAAACAGGACGATCCGTCGACCTTTCTGCGCCAAAGCCGATGCAATACCGAAGCCAATGCCTTTGGCACCGCCCGTGATGATTGCGACTTCGGCGTCGCGACCAGTTTCAGATGAGTTCATGATGTTTACGCACGCGAAGAGATGGATGAACACGGCCGCCATGAATGCCGGCGAGCGCTCGGGCCACTCAGTTGAAGAGTGGACCGATTGCGATAGATGCTATTGCGCCGCTGTTTGGCGGGCAAATCACTTTTTCGCCGAGTTCGATTGACTTTCACTGTAGCTAGTCCACGCGTTGTCACCACTCGTCGTTCAGTTCATCAAATGTCAACCCAAACAGCAGGAAATGTCGGTTGTACCACCCAGTTCGTTGCCATATCGTTGAATCAAGATGCGGCGTGTGTTGCTACCACGCGATCAATCTGTCATCGGTCAATGGATAGACACCGGACGTTTGGGAGACTGGAATGTTGGACGGAATGCGAATTCTCGCGTGGGGCTCACGCAGTGCAGTTGAATTGAGTGCGAGTCTGCTTGGACACGCGGGCGCGCAAGTGCATGTTGCAGACCCTGACTCAACTCAGTCGTTCTCAGGGTACGACGTGGTGATCGTCTCGTCTGATACGGCCAGTTTTGCAGCGTGGGCGGAGATATCGAGCTTGAAGGTGTCTGGCAAGCTCATCGTCTGCGACATATGCGCTACGGGCCCCCAGAGTGCGAGGTTTGCAGGCCGTTGGACAGATGGGCAAATCCAGGCGATCACGGGCCTGATGGACACGACGGGCTTTGAAAGCGGAGAACCGGTGAGTATCGGTATCCCGTTCACCGAAATCTCCGCAGCGTTATACGCTGCGGCGGCCATAGCGGCGGCATCGCGAGTCCTTCGTGTGCAAGGATTCGCACAGAACATCGACGTTTCCCTATTCGCCTGCGCGAGCAGCGCACTGACCACCTTTCTGCCGAAAGCGTTCACCCGCAGCAGCGTTGAACGTGTCGGGAACCGGCACCCGGCGTGCGCCCCGTGGAACGCGTATCGGACACTCGACGGTTGGATCCTGATTTGTACCAGCACCGAAGACCAGTGGCGAAAACTGAAGATCGCAATCAATCAACCGGCACTCGACGACATTCGCTTCGCGACCTTGAATGAAAGGGTCCGCAACGTAGATTCACTTGATCCGTTTATCGAGGCCTGGTCTTCCGAGTTGACTACCGATCAGTGCTGCGCCCTGTGCGAGAAAATCGGCGTGGCAGCGGGGCCTATCGTACCCATTTCGTTGCTCCATGAAGAGCCGAATTTCAAGCTGCGGCATCCAGTGGCCGCCGCACAGATTTTGGCGGGTGAAATCGGGAAGCACACGTATGCTGCGGTTACGCCGTTCCGGACATTCCCTCTGATGAACGATAGCGAGTTTCACGGCAATGCGCCTGAAACTCCGCGACGATTGACTGCGAAATCTGCCGGTTACGTTGCAGGATTAGAGGCGCGACAAGGCCCAAATCCAACCGGCGCGTTGACGGGCGTCCGGGTGATCGAGATCGGGCAATACACAACCGCGCCTCTCGTCGGAAAACATCTTGCGGCGCTCGGTGCCGAGGTGATCAAGGTTGAGCCGCTGGAGGGAGAAGTTGCGAGAAACTGGTCTCCGGGACAAGACGGGTTGAGCTATTTCTTTGCCCTCAACAACACCGACAAGAAGAGCATCTCGCTGGATCTGAAGCAGGCATCTCACCTGCGCTACCTCGAAGCGTTGCTCGCCACAAGTGATGTCCTCGTCGAAAACCTTCGTCCGGGCGCGCTAGCCAAACTTGGCCTGGACCGATCCTCTTTGAAAGAGATCAATCCGGCGCTGATCTACTGTTCGATCTCGGGATTTGGAATTGAGTCCGCTTATCCGACGCGACCTGCGTTTGATACGGTCATCCAGGCGATGAGCGGCCTCATGGACCTCACACGCGATGGTGACGGCTCTCCCGTGAAAGCGGGCGCATCGGCAGCCGACATTCTCGGCGGCCAGGCGGCCTTGTTTGCGATAGTCGCCGAACTCGTTGGACCGTCGGAAGGAAGCGGGAGGTTCGTAGAGATATCCATGCAGGACGTGGCGGCGTGGAGCTGTCTAATCGCTGCCGGCAATCCTGTTTCGAAAAGCATGACCATTGCCTGTTCGGACGGATACGTCTCGGCCGAGGCAACGAATTCCGTGGAAATCGAAGTGGTTCGTAGCCAGGCACCAGGCGCTCACTGTGAGGCGATGACTCGCGACCTCCTGATAGCAAAGCTTGAGTCACTGGGCATTGCAGCCGTGCCTGTAGTCCGCATGGACGAGCTAATGGACGACGCGGATTTTCTGGCGGATATATTGAGTGTCGGCCGGGACAATGAGGGGGCATTCTGGCCGCTCATAAAAATGCCCTATAGGCTGTCCCGCACGCCAGCAAAAGTTCGTACCGTTCCTAGCCGCCTTGAACCCGTGATGGTGCAGTTCACTGAAAAGCATGAGTCAACAAACGAAATACCTATCACCAATACGCACGAGAGTTGAAATGGCAAAGCGAGATTCAGTTCAGATCGCCGAGAAATTCTGGCGTGAAGTATGGCAGCTGCGTAATCCGAACGCTGCGGACCATCTGGTTTCGGAAGACTTCACCGTGACGTCCGGCGGTGTGGATATCAGATCGCGCGAAGCGTTCAAAAAGTGGGTGGCAGCATTCCTGTCAAGCATTGACGACTTTGAATTCAATGTCATCGAAACATTCCAGAACGAGACGGGCGACCGAGTGGTGACTCGCTGGCGTGTCACGGGCAAAAACAAGGGTTTCATGGGTTCTGAATCGTGCGGGTCGCCGATCGACATGACGGGAACTGCCGTCTTGAATGTTGGTGAAGACGGTCTGCTAAGACACAACTGGGTGGAGCGCAGCGCGTTGGAAGTACTTCGGAGTCTGTCCGCGAAAAAATCGATCGTTTGAGGCCGGATCGGCGTCGACCTGTCGCCGTTCCAATGTCCTCTGATTCAGCGACCGAATCGAGCTGAAGCAGCTACTTCGCCCACTCCTCGCGCCGCGCCAGCGAATGAAGTCAACAACGGTTGGCCGGCCCGCGAATCCACGCGACACAGCCGGAATTCGCGGTGCCAATCACGGCTTTCTTCTAAGCTCGGGCGGAGAAGTCTGTCGCACCGTTCGCAACTCCTTCCATACTTCCATCTCCTGCGTCATGTAGGCGCTTTTTTGCTGCCACAGCGACCAGCGTGTCGATGCCGCGCAGCCGTCGCAACGGAGAGTTCGGCGAATCGACCACCGTAGGTACGTGGTAACATTTCGTCATGCGAACGCTTCCGTCTCTCAACGCTCTGCGAGCTTTCGAAGCCGCGGGTCGGCTCCTCAGCGTCCAACTGGCCGCGGAGGAATTGCATGTCACGCCCGCCGCCGTTAGCCGCCACATCAAGCTGCTCGAAGATCAGCTCGGCGTGACGCTGTTTGACCGGGGACATCGGTCGATAACGCTAACGCCGATGGGCGAGCGCTATCTCGTGGACATCGCGCGCGCCTTCGAGGCGATGCGCACTGCGACCGTCAATCTGACCGAGAGTCGCCGCAGGCGGCACCTCAAGATCCGCGCATACACGACATTTTCGAGGAATTGGCTCATTCCTCGCCTTTCGTCGTTTCATCTTCAGCACCCGGATATTGAAGTGATTCTCACAACGTCGCTTCACGCGGTCGATTTCAACACCGACGATGTGGACGCTGCGATACGGTTGTCCCACGCGCCGTCATCCGACATCGGTTTTGATCGGCTTGTGCCGAACGAGCTCGTCCCTGTCTGCAGCCCGGAATTCCTGCATGCTCATCCGGACCTGACGGACGCGACGCCGGAGGCGCTACGCACAGTACCTTTGCTTCACTCGCTCGCGCGCCGGGAAGATTGGGCAAAGTGGCTCGATGCCGCGGGCGTGCAAGGCGTCAATCCGCTCGGCGGTCTGAGTTATGAGAGTTCGATCCTTGCGTATTTCGCGGCCACGCAAGGGCATGGCGTCGCAATAGCGCAGCGTGTTCTGATAACAGAAGATCTGGATTCCGGCCGTCTCGTGATGCCGTTCTCCTTCGTTCTCGATGAAGGCGCGTTCACGTACTATCTTGTCTATCCCAAGAGCCGCATCTCGTCGCCCGAATTTACGGCTTTCCGCGAGTGGCTTCTCTCGGTGGGTGGCGGGCAGACCTGATCTGTCCGCCACTCTGACTGCCCGCACCGCCATCCTATCGGAGCGACGACGTGCGGTGCAGCACGTCTTGAGATCAAGTCGAGAGGATGGTTACGAGAGCGACGGCCGAATCACCCGCCAGTTGACCACCATTGTTCTCGGCGAGTGCCACTTTGGCACCCGGACGCTGACGAGCGCCCGCCATTCCCCGCAGTTGCTGGGTCAATTCGACAATTTGCGCGACACCTGTCGCCCCAACCGGATGACCACGGGAAAGAAGGCCGCCGCTCGGGTTGACGGAGATGCGACCACCGATGTCGGTGTCACCCGAACGGATTAGTTTGGCTGCATCGCCCGGAGGACAGAGGCCGAGATTTTCGTAGTGGATCAGTTCGGCCGGCGCGGAGGCGTCGTGAAGTTCGACCACGTGAACATCGGACGGCCCGATTCCCGCTTCTTCGTATGCCGCTCTCGCCGCTCGTACCGCAACGAGATCACCCGACCCATCGGCTTTCGCGGATACGATCGAACTTGCGCAAATGTAGACAGGACGAATATCGTGCTTCTTCGCGTAATCTTCCGAACAAATGAAGAGCGCGGCTGCGCCATCGCCAATCGAGGAGCACATGAACAGAGTGAGCGGATTGCTGACCATCCGGCTCTCCAGGACTTCTTCGATTGTCGTTTCCTTGCGGAATTGCGCGACCGGGTTAAGGGAACCGGCGCGACGGCTCTTCACCACGACCCGCGCGAAGTCGCTCGCCTCTGCACCAGTCTTTTCCATCCATTTGCGAGCCTTGGCGGCATAAAGATCCATGAAGAGCGAGCCGGTTCCGGCTGTCACGCCTTCAGGCAGCGGTTCCTCTAGATCGACGGCCTTCGCGAATGCACCGAACGAGACGGCCTTATCTTCGTGAGTGAGTTTCTCCGTACCGACCACCAGCGCCGTTTCGGATTGTCCGGAAGCGACCGAGAGCCACGCCAGATTAAGGGCTGAACTGCCGGAGGCACAGGCATTCTCGACGTTATACATCGGCTTGCCATCGAGCCCGGTATTGCGAAGCGACGATTGCGCGCGAATCATCTCCTGACCGGTAACAACGCCTGCTGCCGCGTTGCCGAAATAAATCCGGTCTACGTCGTTGACCGTAACGCGAGCGTCCTTGAGCGCGAGGCCGACTGCTTCCTCCGACAGTGACTTCAGATTCCGCTCGATAAATTTACCAAAGTGCGTCATACCGATACCGCCAATAACGACCTTACGCATTTCTTTCTCCATCAATTCCAAGAATGTTCCGGGAGGCACTCACTCCGAGGCACCCGCATTACCTACATCAATCCAGCACCTTTCCTTTCGTCTCGGGCATCACGGCGTATACGCAGAATCCGACTGCGCAAACCACCGCGATGTAGACCCATATGTAATCCGAGAAGCCCGCGTTCGACATGGCTGTCACGATGTACGGAAGCGTTCCGCCAAACAGCGTCGCTGAGATCGCGTAAGGCAAGGCGACGCCGGTCGCGCGGATCTCCGCCGGAAACTGCTCGGCCATCACCGCTGCGCAGGTAGCGGTAAAGCCTGACGAGAGCAACATGCCAATCGTCACAATGACCGTGTCCGTCCAGAAATCATTCGCGAGAAAATGGAGACTCGGCCACGCGAAGACTGCGGAACCGCCGGCAAAACGCGAGCAGAACAGGCCTGCGGCCAATTCGGTCAGAGAGCTTTCCAAAAAATGGAATCGCAACGAGTGAAACCACGATTGAGATGACGCTGGCGCTGAAGCCGTCACGCAGCGGCAGACCCGTCCGCATGTGGGCGAAAGTTGGGAACAGGACGAGCCAGAGATAAACAGACAAGTTCCCTGCCATGGCGATACCAATCACGCGCAACGCGGCGCGGCGATGTTCGCCCACCAGGACCAGAAATGGATGTCGGCGATGTTGATGGCTACCGGCTGTTTTCTTGAAAGCTTCGGTTTCTGAAACGGATAGACGCACCCACAGAGCCACGAAACCCATCAGACCGGCAATCGCGAATGCAAGCCGCCAGCCCCAACTTGCCATGCTTTGTTCGCTGATACAGGATGTCAGCACGTAGCCGATCATCGCCGCGACAAGGACGCCAGCGTTCACCGCAAAGTGTTGCCACGAGCCGGTAAATCCGCGTCGCGAGGGCGCGGAGGACTCTATGAGAAAAGTGGACGCGGAGCCGAATTCCCCACCGGCTGCGAATCCCTGCACCAGCCGTGCGACAACAAGAATAATCGGCGCCATCATTCCGATTGCCGCGTATCCCGGACACACTGCAATCACGAGGGAACTCCCGGCCATCAATGCGACTGAGAGAGCAAGACCATTCTTTCGTCCGTGACGATCTGCATAAGCGCCTAGAACAGCACCACCGATTGGCCGCATGACGAATCCGACTGCAAATACGGCGAAGGCAGAGAGCAGCGATATCTTTTCATTGTGGGCCGGGAAGAAATGGCGGGAAAACAGCGAGGCGAATGTTGCATAGATGATCCAGTCGGCAAACTCGACGATAGTGCCCAGAGTCGCGGCAGCAATCGCTTTTTTCTGTTCACGCGTGAACGGGATCGAAGCTTCCACGGTAGCGTTGGACAAGGCGGTATTCATATCTGTCTCCATCAATCCTTATGGGTAAAGCGCATGGCTAGTCGCGGTGTCATGGACGTGGCTGCCCCATTCGCCACGCCTGGGTTCGTGGAGAGGATATTCAGCAGATCAAGCCATCATTGCCGGAGTTCTTGCCAGTGCCGCCCTGGCGACTTAGCACATGTAGGCATCGTAGGTTTGCGTGTGATTTCGACGCAAACTACTTTTTTTGCTGGTTGGATTGACTTTTTTCTGGTGCAGCGAGGACAGCAGGAATCGAGCGGTGCCATGTCTGACATGGCGCTCGGTGATGAGCATTCTGGCCTGTCTTCAAGGACGGGGCGATCTTCTTTCGCTTACAACGAACGCGTCTATGAACTCCGCTGCCAGCCACGCGAGTCCCGGATCCTGATCCCTGGACGCAGCCCACATCAGCGCGACTTCATAGCCGGGCACGTCGAATGGCAATGGACTCATCGCCAGATCCAATGTGTCGCGCCAGACGCGACCGATGAAATCCGGCACCGTGGCGATCGCCGGCGTGTGCCGCACGATAAACGGGCTAGTCGCGAAATTCGAGCTGGAGAACACCACGTCACGATTGAGACCCTGCATGGCCAGCTGCTCGTCTATAAAGCCTTGCAGGCCGGCGCTGAACGAGGTGAGCACATGCCGGTGCCGCAGGAACTCATCCATTGACAGACGCTTGCGGCGCGTCTTGACGAGGCGCGGATTGTAGACGCTCACGAAGCGCCACTGAAACAGCGGGCGGCGCCGCTGCCACTGCACGCACTCCGGGAACACGCCGACCGCCAGTTCGATCGCGCCCTCGTCGAGCATCGCCGCCGCGCGCGTCGAGTCTGTAGAGCAGGCGATCAGTTTCACGCCCGGCGCCTTGCTGGCCAGGCGCCCCATGATCTCCGGCATCAGCAGGACCTCGAGCGAATCGCTCAAGCCAATGCGAAACACGCGCTGAGCCTGTGCCGGATCGAACGCCGGCGGTTGCGTGAGCGCCTGGTGCAGCGATTGGAGGAAGGGCTCGACCTGCCGCGCCAGTTCGAGCGCGCGGGGCGTCGGCGTAATGCCGTGCGGAGTACGCACGAACAGTTCGTCGCCGAACGCCTCCCGAAGACGCTTCAGCGCGCCACTCATCGCCGGCTGGCCAAGGAAGAGTCGCTGAGCGGCACGCGTGACGCTGCGTTCCTCCAACAGCGCGCGAAAGGCCAGCAGCAAGTTCAGGTCGAAACGCCTGAAATCATTCTCAATGATGTCGGTCATCGTCACAAACGATTTGAATGATATGAGCCTGACACGCATTCTAGCGCCAAGGAGGTGCGCTGCAAGGCGATGTGAGGGCACATCGGCCCGTGCCTCCTATCATCGACAGGAACAGCGACATGGATTGGCAGAATCAGAAAGTCGTCGTGTTGGGTGGTTCGTCCGGCATTGGACTAGCGACGGTGTCTCGGCTGAAGGAAGCCGGTGCGCATGTCGTGGCAGTTGGCCGCGGCCAGGCCAAACTGGATGAGGCGCTCGCTGGCCTCGAAGGACGTGGGACTGTCACCGGCAATGCACTCGACTGCACCGACCGCGCCGCGCTCGACGGTTTCTTCGGCCGCCTGGGTGGCATCGATCATCTGGTGCTGACGCTCTCCGGCGGCGAGGGCGCTGGCCCGTTCAAGGAACTCGATTTGACATCCTTGCGCCGCGGCTTCGAGGCAAAGTTCTGGCCGCAGCTGGAAGCGGTCCAAGCTGGTCTCGCGGCCCTGCGCCGCGACGGCAGTTTGACGTTCGTGACTGCGATTTCCGCGCGCATCGCCAATCCGGGCACTGCCGGATTGGGCGCGATCAACGGCGCGCTCGAAAGCATGATCGGGACGCTCGCGCGCGAACTGGCGCCGTTGCGCGTCAATGCCGTGTCGCCCGGCGTGGTCGATACCGCCTGGTGGGACAGATTTCCCGGCAGCGTCAAAGAGGACCTTTTTCGTCAGCAGGCCGAAACCCTGCCGGTGCGACGTGTCGGCGATGCGCAAGACGTCGCGCACGCGCTGCAGTTTCTGATGGAGAACACCTTCATGACGGGCGCGGTCATCGAATGCGACGGCGGCTTGCGGCTGCTATGACGGTGCCTCCATCGATCACCCGCATCGCCGCGCCGATGCGGAGGCACCTCAACGGTTATGACTGTCCCGCCGGGTGACGCGCGACACTGGCACCCGCTTGTCTGCGCCGATAGTGGGTGTCCCGCGACGCGAGCCAGTAATACAGCGGCGACGTCAGAAGCAGTCCGATAACCCACGAGAGATCCGCGCCATCGAGATACTTCGGCACGGGACCCGCGTACATCGGCGTGTTCATGAACGGAATCTGCACGACGATGCCGATTCCATAGGCAATCAGCGCCTGTGGATTGAAGCGGCCGTAGATGCCGCCGTCCACCTGGAAGATCGACTGGATGTCGTATTTGCCTTTGTGGATCACATAGAAGTCGATCAGATTGATCGCGGTCCACGGCACCAGCACGACCAGCAGCGCGAGCACGAGATCGACCAGATTGCCGACGAAATTCGTCGACGCGCCGATCGCGCCATAGCAGCATGCGAGGAGAATCGCGATCGACAGCACGGCCCGCGCTTTCGCCGTGGGAATCCAGCGATAGGCGAAGGTCTGCAAGGACGTGATGGCTGCGAGGACCGCGCCGTAAAGGTTTAGCGCGTTATGGCTGATCACGCTCAGCAGGAAGAGGACGAGCATCGGCAGTCCGAGCGGTCCGGTGGCCAGCTTGACGGCGTCCATCGCGTCGGCGCCGGGCGGCACCGCGAGTACGGCTACGGCGCCGAAGGCAAACGCGAGTGTCGAGCCGATCGTACAGCCGAGGTAGGTCGCCCAGAACGTCGATGCGACGCGCACGTTCTCCGGCAGATAGCGCGAATAGTCTGAGACGTACGGGGCAAAAGCGATCTGCCAGAGCGCCGATAGCGAAACGGTGGCGAGCCAGCCGGCGATGTTGAATCCGCCGCGCGTCAGAAAATCGTCCGTGGCGATATGCGTGAGGATATAGCCGAATCCGATGAAAATGCCGATTCCGAGCACCCAGGTTCCGATCCGGTTCAGGATATGGATGATCCGGTAACCGATGATTCCAATCAGCCCTGATCCCAACGCGCCGATCACGATGCCAACAGGAACCGGGATGCCGTTTTCAATGCCATGAAGAGACTTCCCGGCGAGCACGATATTGGACGCGAAGAAGCCCACGTACATCACGCCTGCGATCACGGTGACCAGCAGCGCGCCCCATGAACCGAACTGCGCGCGGCTCTGAATCATCTGCGGGATGCCCATTTGCGGGCCCTGCGCCGAATGCAACGCCATCAGCACGCCGCCGACGGCCTGACCGACGACGATCGCCACGATGCCCCACAGCAAATTCAAGTGGAAGATCTGCACGCCGAGCGCGCCCGTGACGATGGGCAATGGCGCGATGTTGCCGCCGAACCAAAGCGTGAACAGATCGCGCACCTTGCCATGGCGATCCTCGGGCGGCACATAACCGATGGTGTGTTTTTCGATCAACGCCGAGGCATTGCTTTCCGAAGTATTCAAGTTCGTCTCCTGTGTCGACGGGAGTTAGCGCTTGAGCGCTTATTCCCGTCCCTTACGTGATCAGGCGTGTTCGGTCTACCGAATCGCCATGCCTGGCATTCGAAAGTACTTGAGAGTCGCCTCTCTATTTGAGCGACGTGCCGCCGCGGCAGCGTCCGCGATGTCTACGTCTCAGGCCGCAGCCGAAGCGTAGTCCGCCAGCCGACCCAGCATCGCATCGCAATCGCGCAATTGCTCGACGGTGACGAATTCGTCCGGCTTATGCCCTTGGTCCATGCTGCCGGGTCCGCAGACCACTGTTGGAATGCCCGCCTGATCGAAGAGCCCGCCCTCGGTGCCGAATGCGACCGTGCCGAACTCCATGGAGCCGCTGAGCAGCGCCAAAAGACGTGCCGCTTCGCTATCCGGAGATGTGGCCAACCCCGGATATGCGGAGAGCGGCTGAAGCCGGATGTCGGTGTCGGACTTCACGGCGCGCATCTTCGGCAATAGCTCTGCCTCGGCGTAAGTCTGCAACTCGTCGGCTACCTGGTTTGCGTCGAAGCCAGGCAGCGCACGCACTTCGAAGTCGAATTCGCATTCGGCCGGCACGATGTTGAGCGCACGGCCGCCTTTGATCACGCCCGTCTGCACGGTCGAGAACGGTGGATCGAATCGCTCGTCGTGATGCTCGGGCTGCGCCAGTTGCTCGCCGATCTCTTCCAGACGGCCGATCATCCGCGCCGCGTATTGAATGGCGTTGACTCCATACGGCGCATAAGCTGAATGGCAAGGCGCGCCTTTCACCTGACAGCGCATCGCCAGCTTGCCCTTATGGCCCAGCACCGGCTTAAGCTCGGTCGGCTCGCCGATCAGGCACAGGGCCGGCTTGTGGTCACGCTGCTCCAAGTCCGCCAACAGCGGCCGCACGCCGAGGCATCCGACTTCCTCGTCGTACGAAAAAGCGAGGTGCACCGGCAACTTCAACTCGCGCTCGATAAACCCGGGCACCGCCGCCAGCACCGAAGCGATAAAGCCCTTCATATCGGCCGTGCCACGGCCATACAGCCGCCCGTCGCGCTCGGTGAGACGGAATGGATCGACGGTCCAAGCCTGGCCATCGACGGGCACCACGTCGGTATGGCCGGACAGCACGATGCCGCCGCCCTCACGCGGACCGATGGTGGCGAACAGATTCGCCTTGGTTCGCTCGGCGTTGTAGAACAGCTCGCTCTCGACGCCGAGTTCCTCCAGGTACAGCCGAATGAATTCGATCATGTCCAGATTGGAATCCCGGCTGACCGTGGCGAAGCCGATCAGCCGTTCGAGCAGCGCGCGGCTGGATCTGTCATTCATTGCCGGGCACTCCGTAGCTGGGCGCGGCGGTTGGATTCAACGCCCGCGTCAAGTAGTCCTGCATCTGCGGGCGATAGGCCTGCCACAGACCGTCGAGCTGGCCGATGGGGTCGTCGTCCGCCCAATCGACCCGCAAATCGACGATCGGCCAGCTCACGTCGCCCACGATCTTGAGCGCCGCCGAATGCACGGGCCCCGCTTCGCCGCCGGCAGCTATCGCAGCATGCATGGCCGCGAGCAGGCGATCGGCAAGCGTGCCGGATGCCTGCTCGAACGCCGGCAGCATGGCCTCGATCACTTCGATGGCGGCGAGCATGTTGCCTGCGGCTACGCACTGCTTGCCGGCGACAGCGTGATACGTGCCCAGCGCTTCCTTGCCGCTGAAGAACGCCGTGCGACCCTCGCCATCGATCACCGTCACCTGGCGGTACTCGCTCCACTCGCTCGCGCCGAGCACGCGGTCCAATGCCGCGGCGGGATCGAGTTGCCCGTTTTCCAGAAGGTCGAGAATCTGCGGCCCTAGCGCGGGCAGCGTGACGTTCTGCGTCGCCACCGCGCCCACGCCTGCGCGCAGCCACGGGCAGCGAGCGCCCACCGCGATGCTGGACGAACTGATCGCGATTCCAAGCTGCCCCGATTCCGGGCAACGTCCGACGATAGAGAATGTCATGTCCCGCTCCTTAGGCCTTCGGTGACGTCCATCCATCTGGAATGACCGCGATAACGTCGATCTCCATCAACCACTGCGGCTGACCCAACGCGACCACCACCAGACCGGTCGAAATGGGAAACACGCCCTTCAGCCACTTGCCGACTTCCTGATAGACCGGCTCGCGGTAACGGATGTCGGTCAGGAATGTCGTCGTCTTGACGATGTGCGACAGGTCGCTGCCCGCTTCTTCCAGCAATTGCTTGACGTTCTTCATCGCTTGCTCGGCCTGGGCACGCGGATCGCCGATGCCGACCAGGCGGCCTTCGAAATCCGTGCCCACCTGACCGCGCACGTAGACCGTGTTGCCGGCGCGCACGGCCTGGCACAAATCGTTGTCGAGCGTCTGGTTCGGATACGTATCTTTCGTATTGAACATACGGATACGGGTATGCGTAGGTTGGCTCATCAATGCACCTTAATGTTAGGAAGAAATGGATTGCGGATCAGAGAGGCGTATGCATCAATTCACACCCATCTCGCTGACTTTGTGGACGCGTGAATCGGCGGATGTGTTTTCAACGCTTGCAACGCTGTTCTCGCGGCGGCCGTGCGCCTCGCGTTGCTCATCATCGTAATAAGCCAGGTATTTACGCTGTGTGACGATGTGATCGGCGATGTGTTTCGCGTCGTGCCACACGCCCCAGATGAATGCGGAGCCGCGGCGCGATAGCCAGGGCAGACCGAGGAAATAGATGCCAGGCTCCTTCGATACGCCGCGCTGATGTTTCGGCTTACCCGTTTCATCGAAAGCGTTGACGTTCAACCAGCTGAAATCGACTGCATACCCGGTCGCCCAGACAATCGACGTCACACCGGCTTTCGCCAGATCGAGATCGTGCAACGGGTGGGTCACGCATTCCGGATCCGCGGGAATGACGCGGGCTTCGGGTTCTTCGGGAAGCTCGAGACCGTTGCGCTCGGCATACGCGTCGGCCGCGTCCAGCAGCGACAGATAGTTCTCGTCGCCGCGCGCGATGTTCGCCGCGAGATCCGCTTCGAAGGTCACTACGCCGCCATCGAATGATTTCGTCAGACCCACGAGCGTGATGCCCTGATTCGCGAGACGCCGGAAGTCCACCGTATGGCCACCACGCGAACCGCTCACTGCAATCGTGACGTGCTCCCTGCCCGGCTTCATGACCTCCGCATCCCATTCGCCGAGCACGCCGAGCCACCAGCAGAAGTCGCGACCGCGATAGGCGCGCGGCGGACGATCGTGCGCGCCGACCGACAGATAGACGCGCTTGCCCGCCCGCTGCAACTCGTCCGCGATCTGCACGCCCGACGATCCCGCACCCACCACCAACACGCCCCCTTCGGGCAATTGATTCGGATTGCGATAGTCGGCGGAATGAATCTGCGTAAGTTTCGGATCTTGCGGCGCGATCGGCGGAATGACGGGCCGCTGGAAAGGCCCGGTTGCGACCACCACGCGATTGGCCTCGATCGTGCCTTCCGACGTTTCGATGGTGAAGCCCTGCCGCCCCGCATTGCGCACGACCTTCTTCACGTCCACGCCGGTGCGGATCGGTGCTTCAAACTTTTTCGCGTAAGCGACGAAATAGTCCGCGACCTGCTCCTTCGAAGCGAACGCGTCGGGGTCGAAGTCCGCGAACTCGAGATTGGGGAAACGATCGTGCCACGCGGGGCCATTGGCAACCAGCGAATCCCAGCGTCCCGTGCGCCAGCGCTCCGCGATACGAGCGCGTTCCAGCACGAGATGCGGCACGCCAAGCTTGCTCAAATGTTCGCTCATGGCGACGCCGGCCTGACCGGCGCCGACTACGAGCGTGTCGATTGACGTTGTTTCCACTGTCATGGCTGTGTCCTTCTGAAAAGGCGGAATGTTTCGATTCGATCGCGGCGTCGCGGCCTTTCAGCGCTTGCGATCGTTGCGGACCCGGTAGTGTTTTCGACGGCGCGTTGCCGCCTGGTCCGTTCGTCTGCGTGAAAATCTACGCGCCCCTTCAGAATTTGAAAAATATATTTAAAAAATGCATGGCATCGGATTTACCTATGCAGGCCTTTTTGACCGCTTCACAATGCCGCCCATTGGAGACCTTGAACACGGAGCCTCGTCGATGGAGAGTCAACCGTTGCGCTACTCGTTGCGCCAGTTGCGTTATTTCGTGGTCACGGCAGAAGCCTTGTCCTTCACCGCCGCCGCCAAGCGTCTGCACATCTCACAGCCGTCCATCTCGACGGCGCTCGCGGATCTCGAAGTGTCGTTCGGCGTGCAACTCTTCATACGGCATCACGCGAGCGGCCTCTCGCTCACGCAAGCCGGCCGCGATCTGCTGGGGCAAGCGCGCAATCTTCTGAAGTTCGCGGAGGAATTGCAGACCACCGCGAAGGAAATGGACGGCGGCATGACAGGCGCCATCACGCTCGGCTGCCTCGTCTCGCTTGCGCCGCCGCTCATGCCGGGCCTGATCAGCCGATTCACGGGCGAGAACGCCGGCATCTCGTTTCGCACGGTCGAGGCGCATCAGGATGGCCTCTTGCGCGGCCTGCACGACGGCTCGCTCGACATCGCCCTCACCTACAGCCTCGACTTGACCGAGGAAATCGCCTTCACGCCGCTGCTCTCGTTGCCGCCTTATGCGATCCTGCCGAGGACGCATCGTCTGGCACGCGCGCGCAAGATATCGCTCGCAGACCTCCTGCCCGAGCCGTACGTGATGCTCGACCTGCCGCACAGCCGCGAGTACTTCGCCGCACTCTTCGACGCGGTGGGTAGCCGTCCTGTGCCCGCGTTCCGTTCATCACAGCCGGAGGTCGTGCGCGGCATGGTGGCCAACGGTCTCGGCTATAGCCTCCTGAACTTTCCGCTCAAATCGACTCGCACTGTCGATGGGGAAGAGTTCGTCATTAAGCGCTTCAAAGACAACGTCAACGCAACGACACTCGGCATCGCGCAATCGCGCACAATGAAGCCGCGCCAGGTAGTGCATCGCTTCGCGTCGTTCTGCGAAACCTATATTCGGCGGTTGCATATCGATGCATGATAGGAAAGCGTGTTCGTTTGCTTTAAACGTGCACGCACTGCATAGGCAAAAGCTTTGCTTTGTATCTGAAAACAATATTTTGGCTTGCAATTTGGCTTGATAGATTGGTGTCCATGTTGAGCGCCACGCCGCAAAGCCTTACGTCGCCGCGCTTTTACCGTGACGAATCGAGGGGGAGACCATGAGCAACCCGGCAAGGACGATCGCAGTGCAAGCGCTTGTCGACGAACTGCAGACGGGTTGCGAACGGCCGTTCAGCGATGCGCACGCGATGCCGCCCGGTGTCTATACGTCGCCCGAATTCCTCACGCTGGAAGAGCGCGCTATCTTCGAGCGTGAATGGCAATGCGTCGGCCGCGCGAGTGCGCTCAAAGTGCCCGGCGATTACATGACGGCGCGGATCGGAGCGCAACCGATCGTCGTATTGCGCGACGAACAGATGCAGCTCAAGGCGATGTCGAACGTGTGCCTGCACCGCATGTCGGTACTGCTCGAAGGACGCGGCAACGTGCGTCGCATCGTCTGCCCATATCACGCCTGGAACTATTCTCTGGACGGCGCACTGCAAGGCGCACCGCTCATGGATCGGCAAGAGGGCTTCTGCAAGGAAAGCTACAAACTGCCCGCCGTGCGCTGCGAAGAATGGCAAGGCTGGATCTACGTGACCCTCGACGAAAACGCGCCGCCCGTTCATGCGCAGCTCGCCGAACTGAGCGAGCTCGTCGGTGCGTACGGCATGGCGGACTACATCGAAACTTTCTATGAAGAGCACGTGTGGGACACGAACTGGAAGATCCTCGCGGAAAACTTCATGGAAAGCTACCACCTGCCGATGCTGCATCGCGCGACGGTAGGACCGCATTCTCGTCTCGAGGAGATGGAATGCCCGCCCGGCTATCCGGCCTTCAACTATCACTGGATCACGAAGGAAGCGTCCTTGCCCATCGGCAACGCGCATCCGGACAACGCGCGCCTCACGGGACATTGGCGCAAAACCACGGCGCTGCTCGCGATCTATCCGACGCATCTCGTCACGCTTACGCCGGGTTACTTCTGGTATCTCGTGCTGCAGCCTCAAGGCGTGGAGCGCGTGCATATCCGCTTCGGCGGCGGACTTGCGCCGGAGTTCATCGCCGATCCCGAAGCCAACGCGCACATGACGACGCTAAAGAAGCTGCTCGACGAAGTGAACGCGGAAGACAAACGCGGCGTGGAAGCCGTCTTTCGCGGCGTGCACGCGCCACTCGCGAAGCCCGGTCACTTGAGCCCTCTCGAACGCCCCAACTATGACTTCGCGCGCTATGTCGCCAGCAAAATCGCCGCGACGCAGCCCGGCACGCATTGATTACGACGCACCATCGACAGGACGCGATCACGATGTCAAACCCTTCCTTCATTTCGTTCTCGGGCGTGAGCAAATCGTACGACGGCGCTCAATACGTCGTCGATGACTTGAACCTCGACGTGCGCAAGGGAGAATTCCTGTCGCTGCTGGGTCCGTCCGGTTCGGGCAAGACGACGACGCTCATGATGCTGGCGGGATTCGAATCGCCCACGCGCGGCGAGATACGTCTTGACGGACGGCGGCTCGACGACAAGCCGCCGCATCAGCGTGACATCGGCATGGTGTTTCAGAACTACGCGCTCTTTCCACATCTGACGATTGCGGAGAACGTCGCATTTCCACTCTCCGTGCGTCGCGTGAGCCGCGCCGAGCAGAAAACGCGCGTGAAGCGCGCGCTCGAGATGATCGAGCTGCCGCATCTGGCGAACCGGCGCCCCGCGCAGCTCTCCGGCGGACAGCAGCAGCGCGTGGCGCTCGCGCGCGCGCTCGTATTCGAGCCAAGCGTCGTGCTGATGGACGAGCCGCTCGGCGCGCTCGACAAGCGCCTGCGCGAAACCATGCAATACGAAATCATGCGCCTGCATCGCGAGCTGTCGCTCACGATCGTCTACGTGACGCACGATCAGGCCGAAGCGCTGACGATGTCGGACCGCGTCGCCGTGTTCTCCGATGGCCGTATTCAGCAAGCCGCCACGCCCAGCGAACTCTACGAGAACGCGCAGAACGCCTTCGTCGCGAACTTCGTCGGCGAGAACAACGGGCTGACCGGGCGCGTCGTCACTGCCGGCGAAGAATGGGCGACGCTCGCGCTCTCAGACGGCAGCGTCATTCGTGGCCGTTGCGAACCCGGCCTGCATGCGGGCGACGAAGCGATGCTCGCGCTGCGCCCCGAACGCGCGCATATCCCGAGCGCCGCCGGCACGCAGGTCGACGAACACAGCAACGTGGTGCACGCACGCGTCGAGGAACTGGTGTATTGCGGCGATCATCATCGCGTGCACCTTGCGCTCGGGTCGCGCGACTCCTTCGTCGTGAAAGTGCCCAATACGCAGCGCCATGCGCTGCCTTCGCCGGGCAGCGCGATCGAGATCGCATGGCGCCACGACGACTGCAAGATTCTCGCAATGAGCGCGCCGCGCAGCGCGCCCGTGATCCAGGCATCCACCCCGCTCTCACCTTCCATCATCACGACCGCACCTGCAGGAGCCAACTAAAATGCGCACTCTCATCAAAACACAAAGCGTCGCACTCGCAGCACTCGCCTTCGCCGCCATGACCAGCCAGGCAGCGGAGACGCTCTCCGTCGTGACCTTCGGCGGTGCATACGAAGCGGCGGCCAAGAAAGCCTATTTCGAACCGTTCACGCAAGCCACCGGCATCGGTTTCTCGACCGAATCGTATGACGGAGGTCTCGCGAAGCTCTCCGCGATGGAGCAGGCGAAGAACACCACGTGGGACCTGATCGACCTCGAAACGAACGATGCAATCACGGCCTGCGACGAAGGCCTGCTGCAGAAGTTCGACAAGAAGACGCTCGGCAAGACGAGTGACTTCATCCCCGGCACGATCAGCGATTGCGCGGTTGCGAGCATGGTCTGGTCCACGGTCTACGCATACGACACGAGCAAGCTGAAGACCGCTCCGACCACCGTCAACGACTTCTTCGATCTGCAGAAATTCCCCGGCAAGCGCGGCCTGCGCAAGTCGCCGAAGGTCACGATGGAATGGGCGTTGATTGCGGACGGCGTCGATCCGAAAGATGTCTACAAAGTGCTCGCTACGCCCGCCGGTGTGGATCGCGCGTTCAAGAAGCTCGACACGATCAAGCCGAACATCGTGTGGTGGGAGTCGGGCGCGCAGGCGCCGCAGCTGCTCGCGGACGGCGCGGTCGTGATGACGCAGGCCTACAACGGCCGTATTTCCGACGCCGCGAAGAAGGACAACAAGCCGTTCAAGACCGTCTGGGACGCGCAGGTTTACGACTTCGACTGGTGGGCCGTTCCGACGGGCGCGAAGCACGCCGACGCCGCCGCGAAATTCATCGTCTCCGCTTCGCAACCGAAGGCGTATGCGGATTTGTCGAAGTACATCGCGTACGCACCGCCGCGCAAGGACGCGATCGCGCTGGTCGACAAGCAACGCCTCGCCGATCTGCCGACCGCACCCGAGAACTTCAAGCGCGCCTTGCAGATCAACGCGAACTTCTGGGCCGACAACGCGGACCAGATCAATAAGCGCTTCCAGGTGTGGCTCACGCAGTAACACCACCGTCCGACGAGAGCCCAACTTGACTACCCACATGCCCGCTTCGGCCCGAGCCACGGCCCCGGGCTCTCCGACGAGAGCCGACGGCCGCGCGTCGTTTCAAAAGGCGCGCCGCCGTGCATCGGTGCAGGCGCTTTTGCTCGCGCTGCCGCTGATCGTGTTTCTGCTTTCGACGTTCATCGCGCCGATCGCGCTCCTGCTCGCGCGCAGCGTGCAGAATCACGAAGTGCCCGACAGCATGCCCGCGCTCACGCGCGCGCTCGTTGCATGGGACGGGCGCGGCGTGCCCGACGAGCGCATGTTCGCCCTGCTCGCTGCGGGGCTCAAGGAGGCGCAGCAAAACGGGCAGCTCGGCACGGTCGCGCGGCGGCTGAACTTCGATCAGGCCGAGTTCCGTAGCCTGTTGATGCGCACCGCGCGCCAGTTGCCCGCCGATGCGCCGCCCGTGTGGAAACCGGCGCTCATTGAACTCGACGCACGCTGGAATTCGCCGGAGATCTGGCGCTTGCTGAAGCGCGCCGCCACGTCGCCGACGCCGGACTATCTGCTCGCGGCCGTCGATGCGCAAGTGACACCGCAAGGCTCAGTGGCGTTCGTGCCGGACAACGCCTCCGTCTATCGGCAGGCGTTCGTGCGCACGATCTCGATTAGCGCCACGGTCACGCTGCTGTGCCTTGTGTTCGGCTATCCGGTCGCATGGCTGCTCGCGAACCTGCCCGCGAAAAGCAGCAACCGCCTGATGCTCTTTGTGATCGTGCCGTTCTGGACCTCGGTGCTCGTGCGCACGACCGCGTGGTACGTTTTGCTGCAACCGGGCGGCGTCATCAACAGCCTGCTGATGGGGCTCGGGCTCACCACGCATCCGCTGCCGCTCATCTTCAACCGCGCGGGCGTGCTCATCGGCATGACGCATGTGCTCTTGCCCTACATGATTCTCGCGATCTATTCGGTGATGAAGAGCGTATCGCCCGTGTATGTGCGGGCCGCGCAATCGCTTGGTGCGCACCCGTTCACCGCGTTCGTGCGGATCTACATGCCGCAGACGCTGCCGGGCGTGGGAGCAGGCTGCTTCCTCGTGTTCGTGCTCGCGCTCGGCTACTACATCACGCCCGCGCTGCTCGGCGGCGCAGGCGACGAGATGATCAGCCAGCTCATCGCGATACAGACCAACACGCAACTCAACTGGGGCCTTGCCGGTGCGCTCTCGGCCTATCTCGTGATCTTCACGGCGATCTTCTATTTCCTGTTCAACCGCATCGTCGGTATCGACCGCTTGCGCTTCGGTTGAGACTCGGTTGAAACATGCGGACACGACGAGGGAACGACATGCAAGATCAACGCAACAAGGTGCTGACGGAACGCATCGCCGCGCGCTGGGTGCGGCTGCATACAGCGCTTGTGCTGTTCTTCCTGATTGCGCCCATTCTCGCGATCATCCCGCTCTCGTTCAATTCGGGCTCGTATTTCTCCTACCCGTTGCAGGGCTTTTCGCTGCGCTGGTATGAGCAGGCGCTCACGAGCGCGGGCTGGCAACGATCGCTCCTGAACAGCATCGGCATCGGCGCGGCATCGACGCTGATCGCCACATGTCTCGGCACGCTCGCCGCGCTGGGCATTTCGCGCACGCAGTTTCCGCTGCGCTCGCTGATCATGCCGATCATCATCTCGCCGATGATCGTACCGATCGTCGTCGTCGCCGCAGGCTTCTATCTGATCTTCGCACCGCTCGGCCTGGTGAACTCGTATCCCGGCGTGGTGCTGGCGCATGCGGCGCTCGGCACGCCATTCGTCGTGATCACCGTGACCGCGTCACTGCTTTCGTTCGATCAGAGTCTGTTGCGCGCCGCCTCCGGGCTCGGCGCGACGCCGTGGGTCACATTCAGGCGCGTGACCTTGCCGCTCATCACGCCGGCGGTCGCGACCGGCAGCGTCTTCGCTTTCGCGACCTCGTTCGACGAGGTCATCGTCATTCTGTTCATCGGCGGCCCGGATCAAACCACCGTGCCGCGGCAGATGTGGAGCGGTATTCGCGACTCGATCGACCCGTCGATCCTCGCCGTGGCGACGATGCTGATCGTGTTCGCCGTGCTGCTCTTCGCGAGCATTAACTGGCTGCGCGGCCGCACGGCCGCCGCCAGCAAAGCGCTCGTCTGATGCATCGAGGCCGCCTGGGGCCAAGCTGATGCAAGCTTCAATTCGCGAGCGGGGCGCGTTCGCGGGCAGGATTTGTGTGCCCCCGCCTCAGTGTCGAGAATGCAGGTTCGCGACATACTTTATTTTCACAGCTGCTGTAATCCACCCGACCGTCTAGTCCGGCTGGCCGTCAGGCCAGCGCCGCGCCGCGTTGTGGCTCGGTGTTTTCGCCCGCACATTTACTTGACATCTAAACTATCTACGCCTAAATTATCTCCATCAGCAGCGTTCACATATGGGGAACAAGCATGCGCATCGTTTGCATTGGTGGCGGCCCGGCCGGTCTGTACTTCGGCCTCTTGATGAAGAGCCGGAACCCGGCCTACGATGTCACGGTGGTCGAGCGCAACCGCCCGTACGACACCTTCGGCTGGGGCGTCGTCTTCTCCGACCAGACACTCGGCAATCTGCGCGCCGCCGACGCCCCCAGCGCCGACGCGATCCTCGACGCCTTCAATCACTGGGACGACATCGAGATCAATTTCCGCGGCCGGCAAATCCGTTCATCGGGTCACGGCTTCTGCGGCATCGGCCGTAAGCGTCTGCTGAATATCCTGCAAGCGCGCTGCGAGGAACTCGGCGTCAAGCTGGTTTTCGAAACCCAGGTCACGGACGACAGCGTCTACGAGGCCGACCTGATCATCGCTTGCGACGGCGCCAACAGCGCGGTCCGTCAAAAGTACGCGGCCACCTATCGGCCCTCCGTCGACATGCGCGATTGCCGCTTCGTCTGGCTTGGCACCAAAAAACTCTTCGACGCCTTCACCTTCGCCTTCGAAGAAACCGAATTCGGCTGGTTCCAGGCGCACGCCTATCGTTTCGACGATCAGACCTCCACGTTCATTGTCGAAACGCCGGAGCGCGTGTGGCGCGCCGCCGGCCTCGACGAAATGAGCAAGGAAGACAGCATTGCCTTCTGCGAAAAGCTGTTCGCGAAGTATCTGGACGGCAACCCCTTGTTGTCGAACGCGGCGCATTTGCGCGGCTCGTCGCAATGGATTCGCTTCCCGCGCGTCGTCAACGAGGAATGGGTGCATTGGCGCAGCAACGCGGACGGCGCGCAAACGCCGGTCGTCCTCATGGGCGATGCCGCGCATACCGCTCACTTCTCGATCGGCTCGGGCACCAAGCTCGCGCTCGAAGATTCGATCGAACTCGCCAACAGCATGAGCGCGCATCCGGGTGACCTCGCCGCCGCGCTGAAGCATTACACCGACGTGCGCAGCATCGACGTATTGCGCATTCAAAACGCGGCGCGCAATTCGACGGAATGGTTCGAGCATGTCGACCGCTACACGTCGTTCGAGCCGGAACAGTTCGCTTATTCGCTGCTCACGCGCTCGCAGCGTATTTCTCACGAAAATTTGCGTGAACGTGATGCGCAGTACCTGTCCGGCTTCGAAGACTGGCTCGCCCAGCGCTCCGGCGTGAATCGCGCGCCGGAGAAGCACTCCGTCCCGCCGATGTTCACGCCCTTCACGCTGCGCGGCGTCACGCTGAAAAACCGCGTGGTGGTGTCGCCCATGGCGCAATACTCGGCCGTCGACGGCATTGCGGGCGACTATCACCTGATGCATCTCGGCGCCCGCGCGATGGGCGGCGCAGGGCTCGTCATGACGGAAATGACCTGCGTCTCGCCCGAAGCGCGCATTACGCCCGCATGTCCGGGCATGTACGCGCCCGAGCATCTCACCGCGTGGAAGCGCATCGTCGATCTCGTGCATCGTCAGTCGGATGCGAAGATCGGCATTCAGCTCGGCCATTCTGGCGCGAAAGGCTCGACACGTGTCTCGTGGGAAGGCATCGATCAGCCACTCACGGAAGGCAACTGGCCGCTCATCTCGGCATCGCCGCAGCAATATCTGCGTGGCGTCAGCCAGCATTCGCGCGAAGCCACGCAAGACGAGTTGCGTGAAATCGAAGCGCAGTTCGTCCGCGCCACGCAAATGTCGGTGGAAGCGGGTTTCGACTGGCTCGAATTGCATTGCGCGCACGGCTATTTCCTGTCGAGCTTTCTGTCGCCACTGACCAATCACCGCACCGACGAATACGGCGGCTCGCTGGAAAATCGTCTGCGCTACCCGTTGCAGGTTTTCAAGGCGATCCGCGCGGTCTGGCCGCAAGACAAGCCAATTTCCGTGCGCATTTCCGCGAACGATTGGGTCGAAGGCGGCACAACGCCCGACGACGCAGTCAAGATCGCTCAAGCCTTCAAGGCCGCCGGCGCCGACATGATCGATGTATCGTCGGGCCAGGTCAGCAAGGAAGAAAAACCGGTATTCGGCCGCATGTTCCAGACGCCATTCGCCGACCGCGTGCGCAACGAAGCCGGCATCGCGACCATCGCGGTCGGCGCGATCTCCGAAGCGGATCACGTGAACAGCATCATCGCGGCAGGCCGTGCGGATCTGTGCGCGATTGCTCGCCCGCATCTGGCGAATCCTTCGTGGACGTTGAACGAAGCGGCCAAGATCGGCTATTTCGATGTGATGTGGCCAAAGCCCTACACGGCGGCGAAGTCCCAACTGGAACGCAACCTCGAACGCGAGCGTGCTCAAGCCGCCGCGAACGCCGGTCTGTCGCCGCAAGAACGCGCGCAACGCGCTGAAGGAACCGTGTGAACACGCTCAATTCCACCCTCGCGGGACAGCACGCGGTCGTCACCGGTGGCGGCAGCGGCATCGGCGCGGCAGTCGCGGAAAGCTTGCTGCGCGCCGGCGCGCGCGTGACCTTGATGGGCCGCAATGCGGAACGTCTCGACATGCAGCGCGAAAAGTGCCGCGCGCTGGGCGACGTGGCGTGCATCAGCGTCGACGTCACGCAGGAAGACTCCGTCGCGAACGCGTTCCGTGAGGCCGGCGCAGTCGACATCCTCGTCAACAACGCGGGTCAGGCGCAAGCCGCGCCGTTCACACACACCGACACGGCGCTCTGGCAGCGCATGCTGGACGTGAACCTCACCGGCGTCTTTCTCGGCACGCGCGCGGTATTGCCCGGCATGCTCGAACGCGGTCATGGACGCATCATCAACGTGGCCAGCACGGCGGGACAGATCGGCTACGCGTACGTCGCTGCCTATTGCGCCGCGAAACATGGCGTGATCGGTCTGACGCGTTCGCTCGCGTTGGAAGTCGCGACGAAAGGCATCACCGTGAACGCCGTGTGTCCCGGCTATACGGAAACGGAACTGCTGCACGCGTCGCTTGAACAGATCACCAGCAAGACCTCGCGCACCGAACAACAAGCGCGCGAAACCTTGCTTCGCTCGAATCCGCAACATCGCTTCGTGAGTCCGGAACAGGTCGCCAATGCGGTGCTCTGGCTCTGCCAACCCGGCTCGGACGCCATCACGGGGCAATCCATTTCCATCTCTGGTGGAGAAGTGATGTGACCAAGTCATCGAACATCAAGAAGCCCGCTGCGGCGGCTGAAACGAAACCGCCGCGCAAAGGCGTCCCCAAACCCGCGGAGAACGTCGTGGACCTCGAAATGAGCACCGGCGCGGATAGTCACATGGGCTTGCGGCTATGGCTGCGCATGCTGACCACGACCAACCTCGTGCAAGCCGAATTGCGCAAGCGTCTGCGCAACGAATTCGACACTACGTTGCCGCGTTTCGATCTGATGGCCCAATTGGAGCGACATCCCGAAGGCCTGAAAATGACCGAACTGTCGCGTCGTTTGATGGTGACGGGCGGCAACATCACCGGCATTACGGATCAGCTCGAAAAAGAAGGACTGGTCTCGCGCGACAACGACCCGAACGACCGCCGCTCGATCAGCGTGTGTCTGACACCAGCGGGTCGCAAGGCATTCGACAAGATGGCGGTCGCGCACGAGCAATGGGTAGTCGAACTGTTCGGCGGTTTGAGCCTCGATGAAAAATCGCGCACCCATCAGCGCCTCGGCAAACTCAAGCAACATCTGCTCGACAGTCTGAAAGACTGATCGGCATCGAAACGAGCGGACATAGGAGACATTCATGACACGATCCAACGCCGATGCCCTGCTGGCCGGCAATCGCCTCACGCTAGCCGGCTACGAAGCGCGGCACTTCGGCTGGTCGGTCGCCGACAAGGTCGCGACGATCACGCTGAACCGCCCGGAGCGCAAGAATCCGCTGACTTTCGAGTCGTATGCCGAGTTGCGCGATCTGTTCCGGCAATTGACCTATGCGACCGACGTCAAGGCAGTGGTGATTCACGGCGCCAGCGACAACTTCTGTTCCGGCGGCGACGTGCACGACATCATCGCGCCGCTGATCGATCTGCCCATGCCGGAACTGCTGCTCTTCACGCGCATGACCGGCGATCTGGTCAAAGCCATGCGCCATTGCCCACAACCGGTGATTGCGGCCGTCGACGGCGTCTGCGCCGGCGCCGGTGCGATTCTCGCGATGTCGTCCGACATGCGGCTCGGCACCGCGCGCAGCAAGCTCGCTTTCCTGTTCTCACGCGTCGGTCTCGCGGGCTGCGATATGGGCGCTTGCGCGATTCTGCCGCGCATCATCGGCCAGGGCCGCGCCGCCGAATTGCTCTTCACCGGACGCTCGGCAAGCGGCGACGAAGGCCACGCGTGGGGCTTCTACAACCGGCTGTGCGAACCCGCGGCGCTTCTTGAAGAAGCGCACAAGCTCGCCGCCGACCTCGTCGCCGGTCCGACTTTCGCGCACGGCATCACGAAAAAGATGCTGCATCAGGAATGGAGCATGAGCATCGACGAAGCGATCGAGTCCGAAGCGCAAGCCCAGGCGATCTGCATGAGCACACGCGATTTCGAGCGCGCCTACAGCGCGTTTGCCGCGAAGTCGCGTCCGGTGTTCGAAGGAGACTGAGTTGAGCGCCAACACTGAACTGGATCTGCATAGCGCGCTGGCGTGGCCGTTCTTCGAGCCGCGTCATCGCGAACTGGCCGCGGGCATCGAAGCATGGTGCCGCGAGAACCTCTCGCACGAAGACCACAAGGACGTGGATGCGGCCTGCCGTCATCTGGTGCGTGAACTCGGCGCCGCGGGCTGGCTGAAATATGGCGTGGGCGGCGTTGCGTACGGCGGCCACGGCGATACGATCGATACGCGCGCCGTTTGCCTGCTGCGCGAAACGCTGGCCAAACACTCGGGACTCGCGGACTTCGCTTTGGCGATGCAGGGGCTTGGTTCGGGCGCCATCTCGCTCGGCGGCACGCACGAACAGAAGACACGTTACCTGCCGCGCGTCGCCAACGGCACGGCCATCGCAGCGTTCGCGCTGTCCGAGCCTGAGGCGGGCTCCGATGTCGCCGCCATGGCGCTGTCCGCCCGCGACGACGGCGACACCTACGTGCTCGACGGCGACAAGACGTGGATCTCCAATGGCGGCATTGCCGATTTCTACGTGGTGTTCGCGAGAACCGGCGAAGCGCCGGATGCGCGCGGCATTAGCGCATTTATTGTCGATGCGGAAACGCCGGGCCTGGAGATCGCCGAACGCATCGACGTGATCGCGCCGCATCCGCTCGCGCGCCTGCACTTTGCGGGCGCTCGCGTGCCGCGCAGCCAGATGCTCGGCACGCCCGGTGAAGGGTTCAAGCTCGCCATGCGGACGCTGGATATTTTCCGCACTTCCGTGGCGGCCGCGTCGCTCGGGTTCGCGCGTCATGCAATGGCAGAAGGCCTCGCGCGTGCCGCGTCGCGCAAGATGTTCGGGCAGACGCTCGGCGATTTTCAACTGACGCAGGCCAAACTCGCGCAGATGGCCTTGACCATCGATAGCAGCGCGTTGCTCGTTTATCGCGCCGCGTGGTTGCGCGATCAAGGCGAAAACGTCACGCGTGAAGCCGCAATGGCGAAGTGGCACGCAAGCGAAGGCGCACAACAGGTGATCGACGCCGCGGTGCAACTCTACGGCGGCATGGGCGTGCAAAGCGGTACGGCCGTCGAGATGTTGTATCGCGAGATTCGCGCGCTGCGCATTTACGAAGGCGCGACCGAAGTGCAGCAATTGATTGTCGGACGCGATCTGCTGAAAGCGCATGCTGCCGCGACTGCCGGAGCGAACCTCAAATGAGCGCGTCTTTCGAGCGGCCCGTACGCATCCGTTTCTCGCACTGCGATCCGGCGGGCATCGTGTTCTTTCCGCAATATCTGGTGATGACCAACGCGCTGGTCGAAGACTGGTTCAACGAAGGCCTGCATATCGATTACGCGCACATGATCTCGCAACGCCGCCTCGGCTTGCCGATCGTCAAACTCGACTGCGAGTTTTCGCGGCCGAGCCAGATGGGCGAAACGATCACGCTGACACTTAATGTTGCGGCGATCGGGCGGCGATCGATCAGCATCGAGATCGTCGGCCATTGCAACGGCGAAACCCGTTTCCGCGCGAAACAGGTGCTCGTCACGACGTCGCTCGAACGCGGCACATCCATCGACATTCCCGCCGACATCGCGAGCGCGCTCGCGGCGTTCGCTCCACAGCCCGACTCCATTGAGGCGCATCGCTCATGAAAAAAGCTCTTCTTCCCGCCGGCTGGGTCAAGCCGCGTGGCTACGCGAACGGTGTCGCGGCAAACGGTACGCAGGTGTTCATTGCCGGCCAGATCGGCTGGGACGAACAGGCGCGTTTCCAGACGACCGACTTCGCCGCGCAAGCCATCCAGGCGCTCAAGAATGTGCTCGCCGTATTGCACGAAGCGGGCGGCAAGCCCGAGCATCTGGTGCGATTGACGTGGTACGTCACTGACAAGCGCGAGTACCTCGCTTCGTTGAAAGACATCGGCCGCGCGTTTCGCGAGCTGATCGGGGACTACGACATCGCGATGAGCGCGGTGCAGGTCGTCGCGCTGATTGAAGACGAAGCGAAGGTCGAAATCGAGGCGACCGCCGTGGTCCCTCAGTAACAGAGCAACGAAGCACACGAAAAGAACCCACCAAGCCAACCGAAGCGCATTTAGCCGGCTCAACGCCCGGGAGACCATGATGGAACCGTCAGCACACGTCGATACCTTCGCGCGCGACAATCTTCCGCCGCAGGATCAATGGCCCGTCTTTCTGCTCGACAACCCCGACGTCGCGTACCCGGCGCGCTTGAACTGCGCGACGGAGTTGCTCGATAGAACCATCGATGCAGGCCACCGCGATCATCCCGCGATCTGGTCCGATGTCGACGGCACACCGCGCGCCACCACCTACGGTGAACTGCTGGCGCTCGTGAATCGCAGCGCGCACGTGCTGGTCGACGAAATGGGACTGCAGCCCGGCAACCGCGTTTTACTACGCGGTCCGAACACGCTGCACATGGCCGTGACCGCGCTCGCGGCGCTGAAGGTCGGACTCGTCGTGGTGCCGACCATGCCGCTACTGCGAGCCAAGGAACTGAAGCAGATCATCGAGAAAGCGCAGGTCGGCGCGGCGTTGTGCGACGCTCGCCTGACCGCCGAACTGGCACGCTGCACCGATCCAGAAGACGAGTTCTATTGCGCGGGTCTGAAGCAAACGCGACTCTTCCACGATGACGCCGCCGATTCGCTCGATACGCTCGCGATCAACAAGCCCGACCATTTCACCGCGTGCGACACCGCCGCCGACGACGTCTGCCTGATTGCGTTCACCAGCGGCACGACCGGTGCGCCGAAGGGCTGCATGCACTTTCATCGCGATGTCGTGGCCATGTGCGATCTGTTCCCGCGTCACGTGCTCAAGCCCACATCGAACGATATTTTTTGCGGCACTCCGCCGCTCGCGTTTACGTTCGGGCTCGGCGGCCTGCTGTGTTTTCCGTTGCGAGTTGGCGCCTCCACGGTGTTGATCGAGAAGCTCACGCCCGAGACGTTGCTGCAGACCGTCGAGCGTTTTCACGCGACCGTCATGTTCACCGCGCCGACTTTCTATCGGCAAATGGCGCCGCTGGTTGCGCACCACGACGTCTCTTCGCTGAAGAAAACCGTGTCGGCGGGTGAAGCATTGCCGGATTCGACACGGCGTCTGTGGCGCGACGCGACAGGCATCGACATGATCGACGGCATTGGCGGCACCGAGTTGATCCACATTTTCATTTCGGCGCAAGGCGACGAGATTCGCGCGAACGCCATCGGCCGCGCGGTGCCGGGTTACGTCGTGCAGGCCGTGGATGACGACATGCGACCGGTCGCGCCCGGCACGATCGGCAAACTCGCGGTGCGCGGCCCGACCGGCTGCCGCTATCTCGCCGACGAGCGGCAGAAGAAGTTCGTGCGCGACGGCTGGAACCTGCCCGGGGATTCCGTCTATCTCGACGAAGACGGCTACGTGTTCTACCAGGCACGCGCCGACGACATGATCGTCTCCGCCGGCTACAACATCTCCGGACCCGAAGTGGAGAGCGTCCTGCTGCAACACGACGCGGTGTCCGAATGCGGCGTGATAGGTGTGCCGGACGAAACCCGCGGACAGATCGTCAAAGCGTTCGTCGTGGTCAATCCGGGTTACGAGCGCGACGACAAATTGGTCGCGCAACTGCAGGATTTCGTGAAAAATAGCGTGGCGCCGTATAAATATCCACGCGTCATCGTTTTCGTCGATTCACTGCCGCGCACCGAAACCGGCAAGCTCAAACGCTTCGAGTTGCGTACGATGGCCTAGCCCACATTTGTCGATCAACGATCGACACAGGAGACACACCGCATGGCCGCCTCTTTCATCGAAGTCGTCGCCCAGGATGGCGGCCGTTTCAATGCGTACGTCGCGAGCCCCGCGCAAGGGTCGGGGCCGGGACTCGTGCTCCTGCAGGAAATTTTCGGCATCAACGACACCATGAAGGCGATGGCGGACCGCTTCGCTGAGGAAGGCTATGTGGTGCTGGTGCCGGATCTGTTCTGGCGGATCAAACCGGGCATCGTGCTCGGATATGGCGAAGCCGACATGAAGCAGGCGCTCGCCTATCTCGGCCAGTTCGACACGGACCTCGCGATCGACGATATCGCGGCCACCGTCGCCGCATTGCGCGCCATGCCCGAACAGGCCGGCAAGGTGGGCACAGTGGGTTACTGCCTCGGCGGCAAGCTCGCATTCCTGAGCGCCGCGCGAACCGATGTCGATTGCGCAGTCAGCTACTACGGCGTGGGCCTCGAAGCGTATCTGGACGAAGTGCCCGCGATTCGCTGCCCGATGATGTTCCACTTCCCCGAAAACGACTCGCATTGTCCGCCGGAAACCCGCGAACGGATCAGCGTTGCGTTGCGCACGCAGCCGCAAATCGAACAATACGTGTACCCCGGTTGCGATCATGCGTTTGCCGCGCCGTCGCGTCCGCAATACGACAAACCCGCCGCGATGATGGCCTATTCACGCACGCTCGCGCTGCTGCGCAAGGTGCTGGGTCCGGTCTACGATCTCAACGCGCTGTGGGAAGCGCATTGCTACTACGAGTTCGCCACGCGTGACGTGGATGCGGTCATGCCCACCATGGTCGCGCAACCCTACGTCAATCACGTTCCGACCATGACCGGCGGAGTCGGTCATGACAACCTCAAGCGTTTCTATACGCATCACTTCGTCAACTCGAATCCTGTCGATACGAAGCTGATTCCGATTTCGCGCACCATCGGCGCGGATCGCATCGTCGACGAATTCATTTTTAGCTGCACGCATAGCTGCGAGATCGACTGGTTGCTGCCCGGCGTAGCGCCAACCGGTAAGTATTTCGAGGTGCCGATGCTCGCGGTAGTGTGTTTCCGCGGCGACAAGCTTTATAACGAGCACATCTATTGGGATCAGGCATCCGTGCTGGTGCAGGTGGGCTTGCTGAACCCAGAGGGGCTGCCTGTGGCCGGTATCGAAAGCGCGCGCAAGCTGCTCGACGAAACGCTGCCGTCGAATCAATTGATGGGCGGCAAATCACGCGTGTGAGGTGCGACTAGAGGCCCGCCTCTGCACAACATCCTTATGATGTGACACTCCATTGGCCACCGTCCCTCGACCCATGCTGACCGTCCATCATCTGAACAACTCCCGCTCGCAACGTGTGCTGTGGCTGCTCGAAGAACTCGGTGTTCCTTACGAGATCAAGCGTTACCAGCGCGATCCGAAAACAATGCTGGCGCCGCCCGAGTTGCGCGCGGTGCATCCGCTCGGCAAGTCGCCCGTGATTACCGATGACGGCCAGACTATCGCGGAGTCGGGCGCGATCATCGAGTATCTGATCGGCAAATACGGGCAGGGACGGTTTGCGCCGGCGCCGGGCACGCCGGAGCGGCTGCGTTACACGTACTGGCTGCATTACGCGGAAGGTTCCGCGATGCCGCCGCTGCTGCTCAAGCTCGTGGCGCTGCGCATTGCCAGCGCGCCGATGCCGTTCTTCGCCAAGCCGATCGCGCGCAAGATTGCCGGCACGCTGCAGTCGAGCTTCATCGATCCGCAGTTGAAGCTGCACCTCGGCTACATCAACAAGGAACTGAGCGCGACCGGCTGGTTCGTCGGTGACGATTTCACGGCGGCTGACGTGCAGATGAGCTTCCCGCTCGAAGCCGCCACGGCGCGCGGCGGCATGGAAGGCCAGATTCCGGCGGTGGTCGATTTCCTCAAGCGTATTCACGCGAGGCCGGCTTATCAGCAAGCGCTCGAGCGTGGCGGCAAGTACGAATTGCTCGGCGGCGATTGAGGTTTGCGCGGCCCTGGAAATCGTAGTTGTGGGCCCAAACCCGCGGGTGCTAGACTGAAAAATCCCATTGTCGTCAACGAGTTGCCAACCGGTTGGACGGTGTTGCCGCCGGTTGCGTTTCTTTCGGCGCGGCGTCTGTTTCAGCGGCGGCGCGTCCGGCATCCGATAGACCGTGCCTAAGGAGCCGCCTGCATGACCCATTCCATCCACGGCAACAAACGCTGGCTCGCACTGATTGTGTTGTGCCTCGGCGTGCTCATGATCGTGCTCGATACGACGATCGTGAACGTTGCGCTGCCGTCCATTGCGGCGGACCTCGGTTTTACCGAGACATCGCTCGTATGGGTGGTCAATGCGTATATGCTGACCTTCGGCGGTTGCCTGCTGCTTGGCGGGCGGCTCGGCGACCTGTATGGGCATCGCAAGCTGTTTCTTATCGGCATCACGTTGTTTACGCTGGCGTCGCTTGCTTGTGGGATTTCGAACTCGCAAGGACTGCTGGTGTGCGCGCGGGCCGTTCAGGGCGTGGCGGGTGCGATTGTCTCGGCGGTTTCGTTGTCCCTCATCATGAACCTGTTCACAGAGCCCGGCGAGCGTGCGAAAGCGATGGGCGTGTACGGTTTCGTGTGCGCGGGTGGCGGCAGCATCGGCGTGTTGCTCGGCGGGCTGCTGACCAATCTGCTGAGCTGGCATTGGATCTTTCTCGTCAACCTGCCGATCGGTATTGCCGTGTACGCGCTGTGTGTCGCGCTGTTGCCGTCCGCGCGCGGGCATGCGCACGGCGAGCGGCTCGATGTGGCCGGCGCGGTGTCTGTCACTGTTTCGCTGATGCTGGCGGTCTATGCGGTGGTGAATGGCAATGAGGCTGGTTGGACTTCGGCGCAGACGCTAGGTTTGCTGTTTGCCGCGTTGGCGCTGCTTGTCGTGTTCCTTGTGATCGAAGCGCGCGTTCAGCATCCATTGATGCCGCTTGGTCTGTTCCGCTTGCGCAATGTCGCGACCGCGAACGTGGTCGGCGTGTTGTGGGCGGCGGCGATGTTTGCCTGGTTCTTCATCTCTGCGCTGTATTTGCAGCGTGTGCTTGGCTATCGGCCGTTGCAGGTCGGGCTTGCATTCCTGCCCGCCAACCTGATCATGGGGTTCTTTTCGCTCGGGCTGTCGGCGCGGGTGGTGATGCGCTTTGGCCTGCGGCTTCCGCTGGCCGTCGGTCTGCTGGTCGCGGCGTGCGGTCTTGCTTTGTTCGCTCGCGCGCCGGTGGGCGGCAGCTTTGTGCTCGATGTCATGCCCGGCATGATCCTGCTCGGCTTCGGCGCCGGTATCGCCTTCAATCCGATGCTGCTCGCCGCCATGAGCGATGTCGATCCGAGTGATTCGGGGCTCGCGTCGGGTATCGTCAATACGTCGTTCATGATGGGTGGCGCGCTTGGGCTTGCGGTGCTGGCGAGTCTTGCCGCGGCGCGGAGTGAGGCGATGCAGGCGTCTGGTGATGCGGTCGCGGCGCTGAACAGTGGGTATCACGTCGCGTTTTTGTTTGGGGCGATCTTTGCGGCAGTGGCGGGGGTGCTTGGCGGGCTGTTGTTGCGGCCGGGGCACGCGGGTTCGGCTGGGGCGCAGGAAGGGGCTCACGGTCACAACGTGACGGCAGCGGATGGACACTCCCCCGCCACGGGCAACAAAGCCGCGACCGAAAACTACTAAACGCCGCCCCGCAAAACCGCAATCCCGATCAAACATCCCGGATCGGCGCTCGCTATGCTGGTTCCATGCTGACATGAGAGCCCATATGAACCCGGTTGGAAAAGCGCTGTGGTTTATCGAAAGCCACTTTGCCCACGAGTTGACGCTCGACGACATCGCCAAATGCGGATGCGTGTCGCGCTTTCACCTGGCGCGCGCCTTCGAAGCGGCCACGGGGGTTTCGGTGATGCGCTATGTCCGCGGGCGGCGCTTGACCGAAGCGGCACGCCGTCTGGCGAGTGGTGCACCGGACATCCTCACGGTCGCCATCGACGCCGGCTACGGTTCTCACGAGGCATTCACACGCGCGTTTCGCGAGCAATTCGGGCTCACGCCCGACGGGCTGCGCGTGCGCGGCCATCTCGACAATCTCGCCCTCGTGGAGCCGATCAAAATGGACGAAACCCTGCTTACCCATCTCGAACCGCCGCGCTTTGAAGACGGTAAAGCGTTTCTTGTTGCGGGTCTGAGCGAGCGCTATACCAGCGAAACCTGCGCTGCAATTCCGTCGCAGTGGCAGCGCTTTGGTGACTACTTCGGCAAAGTGCCTGGGCAGATCAGCAATGTGGCGTATGGCGTCTGCTATAACGCTGACGATGCTGGCAACATTGACTATCTGTGCGGTGTCGAAGTCAGTGACTTTTCAGCATTGCCTGCTGAGCTCAGCCGCTTGCGGATTTCGCCGCAGCGGTATGCGGTGTTTAGCCATCGCGAACATATTTCGACTATCCGGCGCACCTGGAACACGATCTGGAATCAGTGGCTGCCGGCGTCGGGACATATTCCTGCTGATGCGCCGAATTTCGAGCGGTATGACGAGAAGTTTGATCCTGTTAGTGGGATGGGCGGGCTTGAGATATGGTTGCCATTGAAGAGCTGAGGAGCCTCCATTCTCGGTGCGGCGATGCGTGTGGCGGGTGCGTTTCCGGTGACATTGAATAATCACCTGCACAAACGCACGAAGCGCCCGATGTTCGCCATGTGCATTCTTGAATGAGAATGCACACATATCGATCGCGAGATTACCTTGCTCGCGCTGAACGTCTTGATCTTGCTATCTCGCGATTCGCCACGTCCCGGATGTCGTCAGGCAATCTGTCGCACTCGTTGCGCTTGAAATCAGGCGGTGGGACAGCCTGAAAATCGGTCGCAAAACGCATCTCCGGTTGGACAGCGTCGACCGCCAAACCAAAGATATCGGCTATTCCTGCCCGAGCGCGCTCTCGTACAGTTTTATCGGTCATGAAAATGCAATACACGTCCGATATGGTCGCGAATTCTTCAACCTTTCAAATACTTACCGTACCGTGAAAATAAAACTTTTAATTTCTGCGATTCTCGCAGCCGGTCTTAGTGCATGTGGCGGGGGCGATAATAGCAGCAGCACTGCTGGTGACAATGGCGGCAATGCGGCGCCTGTAGTAGATAG
Source organism: Paraburkholderia sp. BL9I2N2 (assembly GCF_004339745.1). GTDB lineage: Bacteria > Pseudomonadota > Gammaproteobacteria > Burkholderiales > Burkholderiaceae > Paraburkholderia. The sequence continues at coordinate 1,850,109 of NZ_SMGP01000002.1, forward strand.
CAAAATTCCTACGCTTGCATTTGCCAATCCGCAAAGCACCTATGATTTGAATAGCTACACGCAAACAGCAATGTTTCCTCTGCAGTTCGCTACGACCGGCACCAATCTGCTGAATGCAGAGGCGTCCGGCGTGACCTATGACAAGGATACCGATTCGCTGTTTGTCATTGGCGACGGTGCGACCTCAGTGGTGCAGGTTGCAAAGAGCGATGGTCACGTTATCGATTCCATGACGCTCAATGCCGGCGACTTCGAGGACACTGAAGGCATCACCTATGTCGGTGGCGGCAAGTTCGTATTGGTGGAAGAGCGTCTCCGACAAGTCGATCTGTTCACTTACGTTCCTGGTGGAATACTGCACAGAGCAGACGTACAGTCCGTCAAACTGGGGACGACGGTTGCCAACGTCGGTATTGAGGGTGTTACTTTCGATACCAAAACAGGCGGCTACATTGCCGTGCGCCAGTCGCAACCCACCAGCATCTTCCAGGCCGCAATCAATTTTGCGGGCGGGTCGGCGACAGCATCGAACGGTACGCCCATCTTGCCGACGACAGACAATCCGCCGGTGCTGTTCGATGCGACCACGACGGGCCTTTCTGCGTTCAATGACGTTTTCTCTGTGTCGAATATCGTACCGAGCAGCGCTCCGGATTACGGCAACATCATCATCATCGGCGCGCCGGATGGCAAGATCGTCGAGATGGATCGTACCGGCAAGTTGCTGAGCAGCTTGTATATGAGTGCCACTGCCCAGAATGAGGGTGTGACGATGGGCCCGGACGGGACCATTTATGCGGTTGGTGAACAGGCCGCGGGGCCGAGCCTGCCAGGCCTGACCATCTTCAAGCCAACCACCAGCACAAACAATGTCGGCATTGGCAGCAACCTCTACCTGACGTTCGATCAATCGGTGAAGGCGGGTGCGGGTAATATCGTTCTCAGTAACGGCGCTGACGATACGCGGTCGATTCCCGTAACCGACGCATCGCAAGTGACGTTCAGCGGTAATGTGATGAAGATTCATCCGAAGTTCTACATGGTTGCCGGCACCACCTACCACATCACGTATCCAACGGGGGCGGTCAAGACGGCAGCGGGGAACGATACCTCTGCCGTGTCCGACTTATCGACGTTCTCGTTCAAGGCGATTGGCACCGTTGACCACACAGCCCCGACATTGACCAGCACTGCGCCGGTCGATGGCGCGACAGGCATCATCGGCAACCACATGACACTGTCGTTCAGCGAAGTCGTACAGGCCGGCACAGGTAACATTGTTATCAGCAACGGCTCTGATACGCGTAATGTGTCCGTTGACGACACGACCCAGGTCAAATTCAACGGCGGTCGGGTGAGCATCACCTTGACGACACCGTTGCAGGATAGTTCTCGCTACACCGTGCAATTGGCCGGCGGCGTTATCACTGACCTGTATGGCAATGCGTATGCAGGCACGACGCAGAGCTTCACGACTGCAGCAGCAGGTGCGCCAGCGCCGACCGTGCTGATCTCGGAGGTGAACTCGAACGCAGACGGCGGTCAGGATTTCTTTGAAATCTATAACTATGGCAGCACGGCAATTGATCTGACCGGCTGGAAATGGGGCGACAATCATGCTGACGTCAACGATGCCAACAATAGCGCGGCATTTGTGGCCGGTACGATGCTTGCACCGGGTGAACATCTGGTCGTTGTGCCGGGTGTGCCCGGAACGGACGAAAATACGTTCCGCACAACCTGGGGCCTCGCTGGCACGGTTCCGGTCGTTGCGATGTTGAACGTCAACAACGATGCAGCGAATCCGATCGGTTTGGGTAAAGGCGATGCGGTGGTCGTCTATGATGCGAACGGTAATGTCGCGGCTGCAATGAACTACGGCACACCGATCAATGCAGCGCAGGGAGACGGCACGACGAAAGCGATTCCAACGGCCTCGGGTGCAGATGCCAGCCTCGTTGCCGCCGGGAATCATGCTGGTGCCGTCTTCGCCGGTGGCAATGCGAAGGTTTCCGCAGTATGGGATACGGTTTCGACAACGACGCCAAACTATGTTGAGGCGGTGATTGGCGTGCACGGCGGCATAGCCGAACCGCTTAAACCTGCGTCGATTGGTTCACCTGGACAGTAATTTCCTGCCGCTTTACGGCATGAGTATGGCGAAGAACCGTCCGACTATGTCGGGCGGTTTTTTTTATGGTCTACGAACCCGAACTCGCACCGAATGTCGGCTGCGGGGTGAATTGAATCACGCCCACGGAGGTCCGCTCGTGGGCGACCTGAGCCGAACGACGATGGGCGCAGTTCGACCCACAACGGACGACCGCCCTACGTTGCTCGGGCGATCGGTTCCAAGTTACAAGCGGTCATTCACAATCGCACTTGCGATGTCACCGCAGCCCACATTTGCCCTCGTCCGCGCCGCTATCAAACGCGGCCGGGGGCTGACACCGAAAGTGCAAATGACTCAAGCGGTGCCAGCCGGTCCCCACACGATGACGTCGCCGTGCCAAAGGTTAATCCTGCGAGCGTCCACCGACGACTCGTGCTCCTTGAAGAGAAATGCGCTAGCCATCCCCAATACAAATGCAACAATAGGCGCGCCACCTTCTGGCCAGCTCATCTCCTGATGCAAAGAGACGCGCGCGCCTGGCGAAGAGTGACTGTGCAGACTGACGTCAGGGACAAAGTAATTGAAGCCCACGGCAGCGGCGGCGTCCCGCCCTAAACTCCTCAATACCTCCGGTATTGCCGCACGCGGCACGTCGATCGGAAAGTGATCTTTACTTCGCTCGATTGTCGTGCAGCCCAGATGAAAACATGTTGTGGAGTCGCCGGACATGCTCAGTCCACTCGGCGTTACAGAGGGGCGATTAGGTGACGATTTTTGTAGCTCGGCTAGGCCGCGCTGCAGGTCTTCCCCGTAGCGCAGCGCAAACCCACGCAAGATAAAAGCGCCATGCTCGAGAGCGCGATAGTCAGGGTAGTCGATCATCAAGCGAGCCTTGTCGGTCATAAGGATTTGCATCGTCAGAAAAATGCAATAGCTCCAGGAAATTTTTCGGATGGTTGGCAGCAGCCCCGCACTACTTCACTGGCTCTTTGGGCACGACGTCCATCACCTGGTTAAGGTGCTCCGTTTCGTCTGGTTCGATGATGGCAGCGAGCCCGGTCTCTGATCCGGTATGGCGTTCAAATAGAGCTAGAAGTTCAGGGCGCAGTCCGTCACCGCGTTGAGCAGCGAGAGCGTGGAGCGAGAGAAATGGCAGCATGGTTAAACTCCATTCAATGAAAGACCGGCGAACGCGATGCCGATGAGAGAATTGACGTATTGGCCGCGTGCGCGACAAGGGAGGTTCGATCGCGCCCTGCGTCGTGCACCGACCTTGGCTACTGCGGGATTCAATGATTAATCTATGGCAGCCGCTCGATACAAACACTCCGTTTCTTGCTATTTGATTTCTGTGAACGGAAAGCGTCGCCAGCGCGAGGGCGCCCGTGACGGCTTGTATCGGAAAAGAGAAGAGCTTTAACTCCGTTTTCACAACCTCGTCTGTGCAGCATAGTCCTCAAGCGGCCGCCGTTGTTGCCGACGTCGAATCGACGCATACACCTGGATCCCATCGACACATCGTCTTCGACAGAAACGATTTCCTCTGAAGCAATAGGATCGGTGAAGCTGGACCGTCCGCTTACAGGGGGCGGAGCCGACGCCTGAATGTCTCAGCGACGCATCGGACGAAGGTCTCTTAGTGGCCGCGCGCAGCCCGAGAGTGGCCAGGCCGATCGTAACGCTGGAGACCTGAGCTACCGCTCAAGCTCAGGACTATCTGCGCGAGTAGCTACGCGAGAGATTCAGACCACACCAGGGGCACAGGATAGCTGCCATCCGCGATCGTCCGCGCCCCTAGCGGACCCGATATGACGTCGCACCGGCGTAGTGCTCCGCCGTTGACCGGTCTCCGGAGGGAGGGGCGGTATCCATTCCATCTCGACCCGTTGCAGTCAATTGACCCGCTCGAAACTCGTCACTCAGCGAAACAAGCCCAGCAGCGGATTCCTGAAAGCGAAAACGCGCAGATTTATCTGCGCGTCTCTACGTTATTCGCTCAACAGACCAAGGACGTCTAGGTACCACCCAATCAACGACACAAGGCTGCAATCAATGCGGTCAATTTATGCGCCGCCGAAAAACACGGGCTTCATTCCATCATTCGGGTCCGGGCGAATAGAGCCTTGGATTTTATGTCCCAAGTGGGCGACGGCGGTGCCGAACGAGCGCAGTTGATGATGGCTGCCCGACACTGAAGTACCGTCAGCGACGCCGCCAAAATCGGTCGCAGCGCCACTTCCTGGATTCACGCTAGTTTGCGCGGCCTGAACATTGGTCGGAGCGACCGCTTCGTTCGATTGAGCAAAAGATGAGGCAGTCGGAATTGCAAGAGCAGCTACGACGATGAGCGATTGAACGAGTTTCATGATGCTTACCTCCAGACTTCGTTTGTCCGCAAACGCCCGTTTGCGTTTCAGTACTTGCAGTCTAGGCTGTGGCCTGCTCGCAATTAAGTACTTGCAGAACAAAACAATGTTGTAGAAATAAGTACAAACCCTTAGAACCAAGCGCCACGCACGCAGTTCAAGCTTTCCCTTTCCCACCCACCTTCGCGAGATCGAAGCCTGATTAGTCGCCACGCCCAAAGCAGTCCCAGCAGGCAACGCCTTTCCCCAGCCAGCACGTTTCGCCGCCTCCATCAAAACAGCCTTATGCCTAGGGTCCTTCATATGCGCTAACCGAAACTCAACAGGATCCCGACGCCCCGCATGCGCGGCCTCATCCATAAAAGACTCAACCGCAAACACGTTCGGGATATAACTCACCGCCCGATACCATCCAGTCGGCACACCGGTCTCATGCCGCACCCAACCAATATCCACATGCGGCGCCCCATAAGCGAACTCATACTTACTGATCGCTCCAGTCGTGCTGTAGTCCATCCGGTCCGGCCGATCGAAGTACCCGGGCTTCCACTGTTCCGGCGAAGCAGGCATCACCGCCCGCAACTGCAACGTCGCCAGATTCCCGCGCTTATCGAGCACAGCCTTGGATGGCGGGGGTGGATACGGAGCCGCTGGCGCGGTGGGGGCGGCTATTTGCGGAGGTGCGGTAATCACTATGTTCGAATGGTGACGTATCGTGCCCAAGCGCTCTGTTGCGTTAAAGCGCCCGGAGGCGCAGCTCGATACACCGTCGGAAGCTATCCGAAAGAAACTTTATTCCATCTGCCCACGGGGATCCCGACCGAAAAGCCCTGCAGCACGACACTGACTCCTTTCTCGGAGTCGCTACTCATCGAGGCGCTTAGGGCGCCTTTTTTTACGACATCTGATTCGCATCACCATTGCTGATGAGGCTGCTGATTTCGCGCGTTCCCTGTCCGACATTTGAGCTACCTGAACGACCAGCGACACCCGCCACAAAAGCACCCAATCCGTCCAACTGGATCGTCACCGTCACCTCTTGTCCGATCAGATCGAGCAGGTTAAGGTTGGCCGACTCATCGGCCGTGAGGTTCGCGTCGGGCGACGTGCGCACATTCAGTACATAGCGGAAGATTCTCGACAGCTCTTCCTCGCCGCCGATGCTACTCAGAAGCAACAGGGGCTCGCCGTCCGGTCCCGCCGGCAGAGCTGGATACGCGAGCCGCACTCACCACATCAGAGCCTCGACACCATCGCAGGCGTCGGCGCCATCAACATCAACCGTTCCACACCTTCCACAAATGAAACCGTCGCGTGCCGCCCATCCCGCATGCGAATACTGATCGTCCGATCCCGCTCATCGCGCGAGCCCACCACGACCAGAAGCGGCACCTGCTTCTCGCGCGCATCGAAGATCTTCTTCTCCAGCCGCTCGGGCCGGCTATCGAGCACCGCCCTGACACCCGCGTCGTCAAGCACCTGCATAACCTCCTGCGCGTAGCCGATATTTGCGTCGCTGACCGTCGCCACGACGACCTGTTCAGGAGCCAGCCACACCGGCAACCATCCCTCATGATGCTCAAGCAGCATCGCGATGAACCGCTCCATACTGCCGAGCACCGCGTGATGAATCATCACGGGCCGCTCACGCTCATTACGCTCGTTGACGAACTCCGCGTCGAGCCGCTCAGGTAGCACGAAGTCGAGCTGAATCGTGCCGCATTGCCAACTCCGCGCGCGACTGTCCGTCAGATGAAACTCGAGTTTCGGCCCGTAAAAAGCGCCCTCTCCTTCGAGCACATCGAACTCAAGACCAGCGGCACGCGCAGCCTTCGCCAAGGCATCTTCCGCGCGATCCCACGTTTGATCGCTGCCCGCGCGCATGGCCGGCCGCGTCGCTAGCGCGACCTTGAACCCGGAAAAACCAAGGTCCGCATAGACCGTACGCAACAGCGCACAGAAGCGGCCGACTTCCGCTTCGATATGCGCAGGCATACAGAACACATGCGCGTCGTCCTGCACGAAAGCACGCGTGCGCTTCAGTCCTTCGAGCGAACCCGACGGCTCGTCGCGATGACAAGCGCCGAACTCGCTATAACGGACCGGCAACTCTCGATACGACCGCACGCGCTGGTTGAACGCCTGCACATGACATGGGCAACTCATCGGCTTCAGACAGAGCGCGCGGCCTTCTTCCGCATCGGCCAACGAGTACATGGCCGCGCCGAACTTCTCCCAATGCCCGCTCTTTTCCCACAGCGATCGCGCCAGCAATTGCGGCGTGCGAATCTCGCGAAATCCTGCGCGACGCATGCGCGCACGCACATAATCTTCGAGTACGCGATACAGTTCCCAGCCCCGCGGGTGCCAGAAAACCATGCCCGCGCCTTCTTCCTGTTGATGAAAGAGGTCGAGTTTATTGCCTAATACACGATGGTCGAGGTCGTTCACAGTCTTGCTCCATTTGATCGGTTGCCACGAATGGATGCCGCAAACGGAGGTCCAGAAACGCCAAAGGCCCCGTCCGTTTCCGGCGGGGCCTTCGGTGGTTTGCCACAGCTTCGTGCTTCTAGCGCGCGCAACCTCCAGACGACCCGCCTGTGAAGGTGGTCGTCGTGGTGGTGACGGCAGCGAAGGGAATCGAGTGGAAGTCCATGGATCGACAGTAAACGATTTTGTGACGAGGCGTCAATCGCATTCTCGTCGCGCTCTGGTCAGAACAGCACGTTAAACGCTACGATGTATGTCTGATCCGAAGCTGACGCGCCCGCGCGAAACTTCGCTCTGCAACTCAACCGATCAATCGAGCATCCAACCTTGACTATCCATATCCGTCCCGCTCACGCCGCCGACTCGGCGCTGATTCTTCGCTTCATCACCGAACTCGCAGTGTACGAAAAGGCGGCGCACGAAGTCGTCGCGACCGTCGGCGACATCGAAGCAAGCCTGTTTTCCGCCGGCTCCAGCGCGAAGGCGCTGATCTGCGAGATGAACGGCGAGCCCATCGGCTTTTGCGTCTACTTTTTTTCGTATTCCACCTGGCTCGGCAAACAGGGGCTTTATCTGGAAGACCTGTACGTGTCGCCGTCATCGCGCGGCAGCGGCGCAGGCAAACAGATGCTGCGCCACCTCGCGCGCATTGCCTGCGATACCGGTTGCGGCCGCTTCGAATGGAGTGTGCTCGACTGGAACGAGCCGGCCATCGGCTTCTATGAATCGATCGGCGCGAGCGCGCAAAGCGAATGGGTGCGGTATCGGTTGGCGGGAGATGCGCTGAAGAAGTTTGCCGAGGGTGACGTATGAGTGGTGCGACATTCCCGACGACTACGCATTCATGCAGCCGGAACTCGTCGCGCTACTGGAATTGAAGGCGGGCAAATGCCTTCGATGCAAATAGCCGCGCGCGCCGAGCCTCACTCACTCGCCGCGCCATTCGCCACGGCGTCCACCTCGAACGCATCGCCCGTGGCAAAGAACGTCCCGCCAGCCACGTAGTGGCAGGTGCGCAGATCGGGATCGTCGCCGAAGTGCCAGCGGTTGTTCGAGTACACGCGGCTATCCGCATACGCCGCGACCACTTCGCCGATGATCAGATCGTGACGCTGGCTATCGTCTGGAATGACTTTGCACTCCATCCACGTGATGCAACCCGCGAGCATGGGCACGTCGATCTGTTGCGCGGGGAACGTCTCCAGGTCGAAGGCGGCAAACTTGTCGAGTTCGGTGCCCGCGTTCGAGCCCACCGCCAGCGTTTGCGCAGCGAATCCCCGGCTCGGCAGTTGCAGTCCGAACACGCCGCTCGCCTCGATCAGTTGTCGCGTGAGCGTGCGGCTATCCACCACCACGACCACCTTCGGCGGATTGAAGTCGAGCGGCATCGCCCACGACGCCGCCATCACGTTCGAGCGGCCACCGTGCGCGCTGGTGATGATCGTAACCGGTCCATGATTCAGTAGCTGCGTGGCCCGCGGCAAGGCTACGGGTTCTCGGGTGACTTTCATACGTAGGTTCCGCGTCAGATGAATGAGAGTGATTGTAGCGGCGGGGCTCGATGCGCGCTGCGCGCGCCACTGCGTGTCGATTTAGGCGAGAATGAAAAACCGTCGAACTCATTGGAGAGACCGTGCGCATCGCCTGCCTGCATCCCCCTGACAGCAACATCGCCCTGCTCGCGAACTGAAGCTCAAATGTTCACCGAGTACATCGTCAAATGGGATCTGCAGCAGGATGGCGAGCCGATTCGCACGCACAGCAGCCGGCTCCTGCCCGTGCGCCGATACGGCATTCCCGCGATGCTAAAAGTCGCGCAGGAACCCGAAGATAAATTCGGCGCGTGGCTGATGGTCTGGTGGGACGGCGAAGGCGCGGCCCGCGTACTCGCCCACGATGCCGACGCTCTCCTGCTGGAGCGTGCGCAAAGCAGCCACACGCTAGCGGACCTGGCGCGCACCGGCAACAGCGACGCCGACGACCGCGCCATCGACATTCTCTGCGCCACCGCCGCGCGCCTCCACGCGCCGCGAAACAAACCGCTTCCCGAATTGATCGATTTGCCACGCTGGTTCGCGAGCCTCTGGCCCGCCGCGCAAAAATACGGTGGCTGGTTGCAGAACAGCGCCACGGTCGCGCAAGCCTTGCTCGCCGCGCCGCAAGAACTGGTGGTATTGCACGGTGACATCCACCACGGCAACGTGCTGGATTTCGGCCCGCGCGGCTGGCTGGCCATCGACCCGAAAGGCCTCTGCGGCGAACGCGGATTCGACTACGCAAACATTTTCTGCAATCCGGACGCCGAGTCGGCATTGCGACCGGGATGGTTCAAGCGTCGCGTCGAAAGAGTGGCGCAACATGCCGGGTTCGATCGGCGCCGTTTGCTGCAATGGATATTGGCGTGGTCCGGTTTGTCCGCGGCGTGGATTCTCGAGACGGGCGAGACGCCCGACATCGATACGGAGATCGGCAAGCTGGCTGCCGAAGCGCTCGAGCGCGGGTAAGGTCAGACAGATCGGGGCGGCAACTCGCGAGCCGCCGCCCGGGCGTACATCAGTGCGGCGCTTTGCCGTTGGGCACAGCGTCCAGTGGCTTGTGCTGTTCCTCGCCGAGTCCCGGGAAGAACGCGTTCCACGCGGCGCGCACGCCTTGGGCCGCGGTGGCCTCGGCGGCAATCGATTCGGTCTCGCCTTCGCCGGCTTTCGATGGATCGGCGGACAAGCCGCGCCAGTGTGTAAATACCAGCAACGGTTTCTCGGTCCATACGCCGTCGCCAAACTTCGCAAAAGCCGTGTCCCCGCTCGTCAACTGCACCTCGTACCAGCCTTCACGGACGGGCGTGTGGGCCTCAAGCTCAAACCACGGGGTCGGTTCGATTTCCTTCATGTCGTCTCCGGTCGATAGATCGTCATAGATAACCACAACAAAGGCATTCTTCATGCCCGAGCCAACAGCGACCCGGCGAGCGCTTGCGGCACCGCATATCACGCGATGTTGCAGTGCGGCGAGTGCGACATGAGCTGCGGGCGATCCGTCGATGACGCACACTCCGAAATCGCCGCGCATAAGCGACACGATAGCGCGACATGGGCCACGCGGACAAACGCAAAAAGTTACACGCGCATCTTCGTGGCCGATTGCCTGGCCGGCTGACGCTTCGGCTTGCCGTCCAACTCGGCCACCAGCCCGGCCAGCACACGGATTGCCGGCGCCAGCCGCTCAGCCGGCGTACTGCCGTAGCCGATCACGAGCCCATTCGTCTCCGCGCACGGCTGTAACGCGAAACCGGATAGCGCGCGCGGATTGAGCCCGTGAGCGAGCGCGCGTTCGGCGAGGGTCTGATCGTCGATGCGCGGCGGCAAGCGCAGCGTCAGATGCATGCCGCAATTGCCGCCGAGAATCTGCGACGGTGCGAAATGCGCGCTCAGCGCATCGCGCAATGCCTGCTGGCGCTCGCGATACAGACGCCGCATGCGCCCGAGATGCCGCCCGAACTCGCCGCTCTCGATGAACTGCGCCAGCGCCAGTTGCTCCAGCCGATGCCCGCCGCGCAGCATCTCCTGCACAGCGACAGCGGTGTGCGCGGCGATCGGACGCGGCAGCACCACAAAGCCGATGCGCAGCGCCGGAAACATCGTTTTGCTGAACGAGCCGACGTACAACACCGGCGCGTCCTCGACCAGCCCTTGCATGCTGGCGATCGGCTCGCCGGTGTGGCGGAACTCGCCGTCGTAATCGTCCTCGATCAGCCACGCGCCGCTGCGCCGCGCCTGAGCGATCAGCTCCAGACGGCGCGCCACCGACAGCACCGAGCCCGTCGGATACTGATGCGCGGGCGACGTGTAGACCAGCGTGGGTGGCTGCGTGCGCCACGCGTCGGATGGCACCGCCATGCCTTCGGTGTCGACGGGGATCGGCAGCGTGGTCAGGTCGCCCAGATTGAACGCGGCTTTCGCGCCGCGATAGCCGGGGTCCTCGACCCATGCGACGTCGCCGGGATTGGTGAAGAGGCGCACGCACAGGTTCAGCGCCTCCTGCGCGCCCTCGGTGATCACCACTTGCGAGCCTTCGCAGCGCACGCCGCGCGCCATTCGCAAGTGCGCGGCGATGGCGTCGCGCAACGCCGGCTCGCCGGCCGGCGTGCCGTAGCCGAGCGCGAGGGGCAGCGCACGCTCCATCGAGCGTTCAAGTGCGCGCCGCCACGCGGTCACCGGGAAACGGTCCAAGGCGGGGGTGCCGGGCGTCAGAGGCAAAGTGTTGTCGGCGTGGGTGCGCGTGGCCGCGAACTGCCCGACGCGCGCCGCGTAGGCCACCTCCGGCGCGGCAGGGTGCGAGCGCGGCTCGCCGCGGGCGGATGGGCTGGAGAGTGGGCTCACGCGCGTGCCCTTCTTGTCGGCGACCACATAACCGACCGCGGCCAGATGCTCGTACGCGATCACCACCGTGTTGCGCGACACGCCCATTTCCGCAGCCAGCAGGCGCGACGACGGCAGCAGCGATCCCGCCGGCAAACGCCCAGCGAGAATCGCCTGCTGCAAGCGCTCGATTAGTTGTTTTTGCAGCGGCTCGGGCTTTGCGCCGCTGCCGGCGGCCGTCGATGCAGCCGGGCTGGCAAGCGGGCCAATGATCTCGATCATCGCGGCTGGACCTATCAAATGACGTTGTCGTGGATCTTTTGAACATACCACGTTTGCCGTATCGTTCTCCATCATCGACGATCATTCGTAACCGCCAGGAGAACAGACATGGAACCCAGACGTAACGCGTTCGACCAACCGATCGGCACCCCCGTGCCGGGCTGGAACGGCGCGCAAGCGCCTGGCCGCGAGCCGCTGGTGGGCCGCTATTGCCGGATCGAACCCGTGCACGTGGAGCGTCATGCCGAGGATCTATACGACGCGTACAGCTCGGCCGCCGATGGCCGCGACTGGACCTACCTGGCAGTCGGTCCGTTCGGAAGTCTCGCCGCCTATCGCGAGCATCTGACGCGCGCCGCCGCGTCTGCCGATCCGCTGCACTACGCGGTGATCGATCTGACGACCGGCAAGGCGGTCGGCACGCTGGCGCTGATGCGGATCGACCGCGCAAACGGTGTGATCGAAGTCGGCCACGTCACGTATTCGCCGCGTCTGAAGCGCACGCGCATCGCCACTGAAGCGATGTTTCTGCTGATGACGCAGGTGTTCGACAAGCTCGGCTATCGGCGCTTCGAATGGAAGTGCGATTCGTTGAACGGACCGTCGCGCACGGCGGCGTTGCGCTACGGCTTCACGTTCGAGGGAATCTTCCGTCAGGCGATCGTGTATCGCGAACGCAATCGCGACACCGCGTGGTTTTCGATCATCGATAGCGAATGGCCTGCGCTGCGTCCGAGCTATGCGCGTTGGCTCGATGCCGGCAACTTCGATGCGCAAGGGCAACAGGTCGAACGGCTGGTGGATCTGATCGCACAGCAGCGGAAAGTAGCGAGCGGCGACGCGCGGTGAGGTGATTGTCGAGCCGCACGGCGCGCACGGCGCGCTCGATGTAACGGGCAACAACGGCGCTCGCCGCGCGTTGGCTCAAACCGCGTGCGCCTGCCGACGCAGCACGATGGTCGGCTTGCCTTTATACGTGGTGCGAAGTTGCTCACGATAACCGCACTTATGAGCGACGCGCAGCGACGGCAGATTCTCCGGCGCGACGATGCAGGCCGTTTCCCCATCCGGCCACTGCTGGTCGGCCCACTCCAGCGCGGCACGCACGGCCTCGGTTGCGTAGCCACGGCCATGCATGGCCGGATCCAGCGCCCAGCCGACTTCGGGCGCCAACAAGGACGGCTCGATCTCGCGATGGTAGTCGGCAAAGCCGACTTCACCGAGAAACCGGCCGCTCTCCTTTTCCCGCACGACCCAATAGCCATAGCCCAGCATCGCCCAATGACCGGCGTAACGCAGCAGACGCGCCCAGACTTCTTCGCGCGTGAAGGGCTTGCCGCCGATATAGCGGATCACCTCGGGATCGGACCACATCGCGTAACTCTCGAGGAAATCGTCGCGGGTGTGGGGACGCAGGGTGAGGCGGGAGGTGGTGAGGAGCGGGGGAGCAATCGACATTGCGTAAGAGCAGATAGTGGATGAGATGGCTCGGCAATCAGTGCGCTCGATCATCGCAGATTTTCTGCGCGCCATGTGCGTTGCCAAAATCCTGGCCGCCCGCGCCGCAAGCTATGGCATGCGAAGAGACTTCGCCCTACACTCGCCGGATACGTCCGCGCATCGTTGCCACGCTCACCACCGCTCCGTCGATGAAACTTCGCCTGCGCTACCTCACCGCGCTGATTGTGAACGTCGCCTTGCCCTGGCTCGCCTACCAGCTCGCGTTCCCGCACTGGGGCCAGCTCGGCGCGCTGGCCGCGTCGGCGCTGCCGCTGATTGCGTGGATGAGCTGGGACCTGCTGCGCTATCGCCATTTCGACGCGCTCAGCGCGCTCGTGCTGGTCGGCATCGTGCTCTCGCTGCTGGCACTCAGCGTCGGCTTCGGCGGCAACACGCGACTGCGCGAGATCGAAGATCCGATGGTCTCCGGCATGATCGGCGTATCGTTCCTGGTGTCGCTCGCGCTGCCAAAACCGCTAGTGTTTTATCTCGCGCGCTCGACCATGTCGCGCGAGGATCATCGCAGCGTCGAGAGCTTCGAAAAGCATTGGCGCGAGCGTCCCTCGCTCGTCGCGTATATCCGCCTGATGACGCTCGTGTGGGGCATCGGCATGACGGGCGAGAACATCTTGCGCAGTCTGATCGTCTGGCAATGGCCCGACGATCCGCGCTCGGCCATCGCGTCCACCGTGCTGAGGTACGGCGTCTATGCCGGCCTGACGGCCTGGACCTTCTGGTGCCGCCGGCTCATCAAGCGAGATGCGCTGCGCTATCCGGACGACTCCGTGGAGCAGACAAACCACCTCGCCAGTTCATAGGCGCTGCCCTCACGCCAACTCGAGAAAGCGCGCCAGACACGGATTGCGATTCGCCGGCGACCACGCCAGCACCTGTTCGATCAGCGGTGCATCGACCAGCGGCCGGAACACCACGCCCGCGAGTTGCGCTTTGCGCATGGAAGCCGGCACCAGCGCCACGCCCACCCCTTCGTCGACGAGACTCAACACCGTCTGCTGCAACTGCACTTCGAACCGTATGTCGGGTTCGAAGCCGCCGGAGCGGCAATGCTCGAGGATCGTCGCGCGCAAAGTGGGCGCCACGTCCTCGGATGCAAGCACAAACGGTTCGCCGGCCAGTTGCGCGATCTTCAGACGCCGCGCGCGGGCCCGCGGATGGCTGCGCGACAGCGCAACGCACAAGGGCTCGCTGAGAATCGTGCGCGTGGCGAGCCCCTTGTCCGGCACGGTCGGGAACATGATGGCCGCGTCGATCTGGCCGACCAGCACCTGCGCGGCGAGATCGTTGGAGACGACTTCACGCAGGTTCAACGCGACTTCGGGATAGGCCGCGCCGAACGCCCGCGCATAGCCGGGCACGACGTTGTACGCCGCGCACATCGTGAAGCCGATGGCGAGCTTGCCGGCGTCGCCATGCGCGGCGGCTTGCGCGTTGCTGACCGCTTGCTCCACGGAGGCGAGAATCGCTTTCGCATCGGCATAGAAGCGCTCGCCCGCGGCGGTCAAGGTCACGCTGCGCGGGCTACGCTCGACCAGCGTCACGCCGACGCTCGCCTCCAGCGCCGCCAGTTGCCGGCTCAACGGCGGCTGCGACAGATTCAGACGCGCCGCCGCCCGGCCGAAATGGCGCGTCTCGGCAAGCGTCACGAAGTAGCGCAGCGGCTTGATATCGATCACGACGGCCTCATGGGAAATGACTCATGGGAAATAACAATGCAAAAAAGGTATTGTCGAGCACAAAAAACAGTATTGGATTGTATCGCCGCTAGCCACTACGCTGGCGGATCGCCATTTCTCCCCACATTTTTGCGCCAATGTTAGCCACCCTCGAAATCCTGCTCCCCGTCTTCGGTCTGATTTTCGCGGGTTTCGCCTGCCGCCGGCGCAATGTGCTCGGGCCGAACTCGGCATCGGAACTGAACCGTTTCGTGGTCTGGCTGGCGCTGCCGGCGTTGCTGTTCGACATCATGGCCCACGCCACCTGGCAGCAGCTCTATCAGCCGGCGTTCGTCGCCACATTTTCGATTGCGTGTGTCAGCGTGTTCGTCCTGATTCTGGCCATGCGGTTGATGAGCGGCCGGCATCTCGCCGATGCGAGCGTCGATGCGATTGCGGCCTCGTATCCGAACACCGGCTATATCGGTTTCCCGCTGGGCATGATCGCGTTCGGCTCGGCCAGTCTGACGCCGACCACGATCGCCACGATCCTCGTTGCCTGCGTGCTGTTCGCGGTTGCGATCGTACTGATCGAAGTGGGTCTGCAGACCGAGCGCACGCCGCATAAGCTGGGTTTGAAAGTGCTGCGCTCGCTGGCGCGCAATCCGCTGATCGTGTCGCCGATCGTGGGCGTGCTGTTCGCCAGCCTCCATGTCGCGTTGCCGCCCAGCGCGGAAACCTTTCTGAAACTACTGGGCGGCGCGGCGAGTCCGTGCGCGCTGGTGAGCCTCGGATTGTTCCTCGCGGAGAAGCGCCCATCCGAGGCCGGGGCGCGAGGCATTTCCTGGCTGCTGACCGGCGTCAAGCTGCTCGTACAGCCCGCGCTGACATGGTGGCTTGCGGCGCGCGTGTTTGGGCTCTCGTCCACGCTGGTCGAAATGGCGGTCATCCTCGCCGCGTTGCCCACCGGCACCGGCCCCTTCATGCTCGCCGAGTTTTACGAACGTGAAGCCCACATCACCTCGCGGACGATCCTGCTGTCGACCGTGGGCTCGATCGTGACCCTCTCGTTGCTGCTGCTGTTGATGGGCCATCGCACGTAAGCGCATCTAAGCGCCTCCAAGCGCATCTGAGCGCGCCGACCGGCGCGCAACATGCACGGGCCCGCGCCTCGCGCTATGCTTCGCAAACGGATCGACACGGTCCGCGATCTTCATCCGCCATGCGCGAAGCCTGAACCGAGCCGCCGTGCCCAAAGCCCGCCCCCCGAACTCCACGACGACGCCGACGCCCGTTCGCTCGCCCGGCACTATCCGCGCGGGCTGCGTATCGACCCGCACTCGCACACGTGGGCGCAGGTGCTGTATGCGGTATCGGGCGTGATGTGGGTCGAGGTCGGCCGCGAAGCGCTGGTGGTGCCGCCGCAACGCGCGGTCTGGCTGCCGGCCGGCACGCTGCACTCCATCCACATGATGAGCGAGGTGGAGATGCGCAATCTCTATCTCCACGCGCGCAATGTCGGTCATCTGAGCCGGCGCAGCGACGTGTTCGAGGTGAACGGCCTGCTGCGCGAACTGATCACCTCGATCGCGGAGCATGAAAGCAGCGACTCGCGCGATCAGCCCTATCTCGACGCCGCATACCGTCTCGCCATGCTGGAACTGGGACATGCGCCGCGCTCGTCGCTGCGCATCGCGCTGCCCGATGCCTCGGACCGGCGGCTCGAGGCGTTATGCCGCGCGGTGATCGACAATCCGTCGATCGCGATCAGCTTCGAGCAGCATGCGGCGTCGGTCGGGGCGAGCGTGCGGACGCTGGCGCGCCTCTTCACACGCGAACTGGGCGTCGGCTTTGCCGAATGGCGCCGCCAGGTGCAACTGGCGGTCGCCGTCTCCTGGCTCGCCGAAGGACGCCCGGTGAGCAGCGTCGCGCGCGCGCTCGGTTTTCAGCCGAGCAGCTTCAGCGACATGTTCCGGCGGGAACTGGGCGCGCCGCCGACCGGCTTCGATCCGAGCGGCACGTTGAGCGAGCCGGCGTCCACGGTCGCGCCCGAACCCGCAAAGAGCCAGCAAAGTTGATCCGCTTCGCAGCGCCACCGGCGTGGGTCGCCAACTGCTTGTCCGAATTTCGAAAGTCTTTGTCTCAACACCTGAGTGCCGGTCACCTAGACTAACGTTCAATCTACTGCGCAACGCAGCCCGGAATCCAATTGGAGCGACATACGATGAAAGCCATCCAGTTCAAATCCTTCGGCAGCCCCGAGGTGCTCGACCACATCGAACTGCCGACGCCGCGAGCCGACGCCGACAATGTCGTCGTGCAAGTCAAGGCGGCCTCGGTGAATCCGAGCGACGTCAAGAACGTCTCCGGGCATTTCGGACACACGGTGCTGCCGCGCACGCCGGGGCGTGACTTTAGCGGCGTGGTGGTGGACGGCCCGCAAGCCTGGCTCGGCGCCGAAGTGTGGGGTACCGGCGGCGACATCGGCTTCACGCGCGACGGCACGCATGCCGAGTTCATCAAGGTGCCGCTCGCGGCACTGTCGCGCAAACCCAAAACGCTGAGCCATGCCGAAGCCTCCGCGATCGGCGTGAACTTCGTGGTCGCCTGGCTCGGCACGGTCGAGTACGCGCAGTTGCAAGCGGGTGAGACCATCGCCGTGATCGGCGCCGGTGGCGGCGTGGGCGGTGCGGTGGTGCAGATCGCCAAGGCGCGCGGCGCCCGTGTGATCGCCGTGGACCGTCATCCGCTCGACGCGGATACGCCGGCGGGCCGCCTGATCGACGAGTACGTGCCG
Source organism: Paraburkholderia sp. BL9I2N2 (assembly GCF_004339745.1). Classification (GTDB taxonomy): domain Bacteria; phylum Pseudomonadota; class Gammaproteobacteria; order Burkholderiales; family Burkholderiaceae; genus Paraburkholderia. The sequence goes on from NZ_SMGP01000002.1 coordinate 1,867,685, forward strand.
TTCGATGAAAACACCACGGACCGTTTGAGGGCGCTGACCGACGGCGCGGGTGCGGACGTGGTGTACGACACGGTCGGCGGCGTGGCGTTCGAGATGGCATTGAGCCTCGTCAAACGCCGTGGCCGCGTGCTCGAAATCAGCGGCACGGGCAAGCGCCGCGTCGAATTCGATCTGATCGACTTCTATCACAACGAGACGCAGTTGCTCGGTGTGGATAGCGCGAAGCTAGGCGTCGCGGAATCGGCGCCGTTGATGACGGCGCTAGTCGAGGGCTTCGAAACCGGCAAGCTGACCGGACCGGCCATCGCGCAGACATTCCCGCTCGAACGCGCTCGCGAAGCCTACGAGGCCGTGGCCGCCGGCACACGCGGCCGGGTCGTCATCACGATGTAATCGCCATTGCGACCGGCGGGCGTGGCAGCCCGCCTCTCATCTGGATACAACAGTCATGAAAGCGTATTTGATCTCGCTGGCCGCCGGTGTCGTGGTCGGCCTCCTCTACAGCGTGATGGAAGTGAAGTCGCCCGCGCCGCCGACCATCGCGCTGGTCGGGCTGCTCGGCATGCTTGGCGGCGAACATATGATTCCGTTGGTGCGGACCTGGCTGGCGTCAGGCATTCATTGACTCGCATCTTGCCGCTGCACTTCGCTCGCGTTGGGTTCCGCGTAGCCGTCGAATAAACGCCGACGCGGCCGCATCTCCACGAGGCACCTTTTCCGTCACCCTGCGTCACACGCTAAGATTGAGCCCGACGGGCTCGTGCGCCGCCCGCATACGACAAGAAAAGCTTTGCCTCGGAGAATCAGATGCCTGAAGAATATGAAGTGCATGGTCCGCACGACCATGCCGTGGAACACGCCGGTCATCACGACGCGGATCCGTTTGCGAGCCGCATGGCCGTGATCACGGCGATCCTCGCGACGATCGGCGCGCTGTGCGCGTACCAGAGCGGCAACAGCGAAAACCTCGCGCTGTACTACAAGAACGAAGCCGCCATCAAAAAGACCGAAGCGTCGAACCAGTGGAACTACTACCAGGCGAAGGGCGAGAAGCAAAATCTCGCCGAGCTCGGCGCGGCGCTGTCCACCGGCAACACGGACGCGCATGCGAAATTCCTCGCCGACGTCGACAAATACAAGCAGCAGAAAGAGCCGATCCGCGCGAAAGCCGAAGCGATCGAAAAGGAAGTCGTCGATAACGACGCCCGCAGCGAAGCGTTGCTGCACGGCCATCATCGTTGGGCGCAGGCCACCACGCTGATTCAGGTGGCGATCGCCCTGTGCGCGATCACATTGCTGACTCGCAAGAAGTGGTTGCGCAATCTCTCGTTCGTGGTGGCGGGAGCGGGCGTGATCACCGGCGCGTTGGCGTTTTTCTCGGCTTGATGAGTGAAGCGCCGCGCGGCGCGAAAGAAGGAGTGCAGTGTGATTGATGGGTCCGCGGTTCGTCGCGTTGGGCGTGCGTCAGTTGATCCGGTAGCGGTTACGACGCTAAGACTCAAGGCTCAATGCGCGATGCCGTGCGCGCGTTCGAGCAACAACTCGCGCTCGCGTGCATTGCGCGTCATCCCGGCGGCACGTTCGAACTCCGCGCGCGCTTCTTCCACGCGCCCGAGCTTCGCCAGCAGATCGCCGCGCACGCTCGGCAGCCAGTGGTAGTTCGCCAGCGCGGCATCGCTTGCCAGCGCATCGACGATCTCCAGGCCGGCCGCCGGACCGAACGCCATGCCGACCGCCACCGCGCGATTCAACTCGACCACCGGCGACGGCGCCACTTGCGCCAGCGCGTCATACAACGCGACGATCTGCGTCCAGTCCGTATCGCTCGCGCGACGCGCACGAGCGTGACAGGCGGCGAGCGCTGCCTGCAACGCGTACGGGCCGCTGGCGCCGCCCAGCGCATGCGCGCTGTTGAGCGCGGTCAGCCCGCGACGGATCAGAAGCGGATCCCAGCGGCTTCGATCCTGATCGAGCAGCAGCACCGGACGGCCCTGCGCATCCGTGCGCGCATGCGTGCGCGAGGCCTGGATCTCCATCAGCGCGACGAGGCCGTGCACTTCGCTCTCGTCGGGCACGAGACCGCTCAGCACGCGGCCGAGCCGCAGCGCTTCCTCGCAGAGCGCGGGACGCATCCAGTCGTCGCCGGCCGTGGCCGAATAGCCTTCGTTGAAAATCAGATAGATGACCTGCAGCACCGAGGCGAGCCGCGGCGCGCGTGCGTCCGCCTGCGGCACCTCGAACGGCACCTTGGCCGCCGACAGCGTGCGCTTGGCCCGCACGATCCGCTGGGCGACAGTCGGCTCCGGCACGAGAAACGCGCGCGCGATTTCGTCCGTGGTGAGGCCGCCGAGCAGGCGCAGCGTGAGCGCGACGCGCGCATCGGTCGACAACACCGGGTGGCACGCGGTGAACACGAGCCGCAGCAGGTCGTCGCCGATATCGTCGGCGCGGGCGGCATCGAGGGAATCGACGAAATCGGGCACGAGGTGAGCCTCCATCGCGTCGAGATCGTGACCCAGCTCCTGGCGCTTGCGGGCGTGCAGCGCTTCCTGCCGCAAGCGGTCGAGGGCACGGTTCTTTGCGGTCGCCATCAGCCATGCTCCCGGGTTGTCGGGCACGCCGGCGTCGGGCCAATGTTCGAGCGCGGCCACCAGCGCGTCTTGCGCCAGTTCTTCGGCGAGCCCGACGTCGCGCACGATCCGCGCGACGTGGGCGATGACCTTGGCGGATTCGATCCGCCAGACTGCCTCGATGGCACGGTGGGTGGCTGCCGTGGTCACAGCCTCAGCCCGCCGTCTTGGCGTTCGGGTCCATGTGGATGAGCTCCCAGATGTGGCCGTCGATATCCTCGAAGCCGTGCCCATACATGAAACCATAATCCTGCGGCGCGCGCGGCACGGTGCCGCCGGCGGCGAGCGCTTTGGCGACCAGCGCATCCACCTCCTCCCGGCTTTCGCACGACAGCCCGACCAGCGCTTCCGTGCTCTCCTTCGGATCGCACAGCGACTTGCGAGTGAACGACTTGAACAGGTCCTTGACCAGCAGCATCGCGTAGATGTTCTCGCCGAGGATCAGACAGGCCGCCTGTCCGTTCGTGAATTGCGGTTCGAAGCTCAAACCGATCGCGCTGAAGAAGGCTTTCGATCGTTCGAGGTTGTCAACCGCGAGATTGACGTAGATCTGCTTATGCATGATGGAGTCCAGTGATCGGGTTGTGGTTCGGACGGCTTGGGCGCTTCGCGCTCAGTGCGAGCGTTGCGCCGCTCCGGCCGCCACGCACCGTGTTCAACTCGCTTCGGCGAGCGTTTTCAGATTGTTCAGGCCGTCTTCGAAATCCTTGCCGACCATTCTGTCCATGTTGAAGAACACCTGAACCAGCTTCGACATGAACGGCGTGGGTCCGTGCATCGCCCAGGTCACTTCCGTCGCGCCCGCTTTAGGCTTCAACGTGAATTCGGCCATGTTGTGCGCTTCGAACGGCTTCAGAAAATCGAGGTTGAACGTCACGCTCGAGGGCACCGCCGTATCGACGATCTCCATTTGCCCCACGCCGACCTTTTCGCTTTGCCACGCATAACGCGCGCCCTTGCCGTTCGGCGTGCCGCTATAGGTGCCTTGGGCCGCGGGGTCCTTGCGCAGAAACGGATTCCACAAGTTGAACTGGTGGAGATTGTCGATCAGCGCATAAATCCGCTCGGGCGGCGCCTGAATGCGCACGCTGCGTTCAATGCGAAAGGTGTCGGGCCGAGTCGCCGCGTAGACCAACAGCAGGCCCACGGCCGCAACCACGGCAATCAGCATGGTCTTGAGCATGATGAATCCTTCGATAAAGCCGGAGCGGGCTTCGCGTTCCCGCCTTAGCGCTTGCCCGCGTCCAGTTCACGGAACCGGTCCAACTCGGGGCTCGGTTCGAAGTCGTCGAGTTCGAACAATTGACGCACTTCGATTTCGCCATCCGCTTGCTCGCCGAACGGCGCCGGAAAGCGCCGCGCCCATTCCATGGCTTCTTCACGCGAGCGCACCTGGATCAGCGTGTAGCCGGCAATCAGTTCCTTGGTTTCCGGAAACGGACCGTCGATCACGGAGCGCTTGCCGCCGCTGTAGCGAACCCGCCAGCCTTTCGAACTCGGTTGCAGGCCGGTCGCGTCGAGCAGCACGCCGGCCTTGGCGAGCTCTTCGTGGTACGCGCCCATCGCGGCCATCAGGGACGCTTCCGGCATCTCGCCGGCTTCGCTGGCAGCGGTCGCTTTTACGAGGATCATGAATCGCATCGCCGTTACTCCTTTGTCGTTCTGAGAGGGAGCGCCGCGCCCGTGGGCCGGCTTCTTACTCACACGACGAGCAACGCACAGCCGGATCGACACACTCGCCGATCCGCCAGGGAAAACCCCGAGAACACATGCTGCCGATGCGCGAATCGGCTAGAGGAAACAAGGTCCGAGCTTGCGGACCTCGACCGTGCACCACGTTGCCGCCGGGCAGGTCTGCGCTATCGCCACGGCTTCTTCACGGGTTTCGCAATTGAGGAGAAAGAACCCGCCGACCATTTCCTTGGCTTCGGCGAACGGGCCATCGAGCAGTTTCGGCTGGCCGTCGCGCACCTGAACGCGCACGGCGTCGTTCAGCGAAGTGAGCGATTCGACCGCGACCAGTTTGCCGCGCTCTTTCAGGTCGGCGGCGAAACGGACCATCTGGTCATAGACTTCGCGGCCCGCAGCTTCACCGCGTTCAATGCGTTGATCCGGGGGTTCGACGATGAGCAGCATATAAGACATGGCGTCTCCGATTTGATCGCGCCGCAGACGTGAACGCCCTGGAGGCGTATGAAGGCAAAAACGCGCTTGCGGTGAGTTTGCGAGAGGCAGTCTAACAAGCATGAAAGCCTCCGGCAAACCTGACCCGGCGCTGGCGCGGCGGTCAATCGGACGTCTTACGGAGACTCGTAATATCCAAACGACAGGGGAATCGTTTTTTACCGTGCGACACGATATCGCCGCATTGAAATATTCCCGCAATGCGCTGAGGACCGCGGCGAAATTGCCGCTCGCTTTACCGCGTTGACACCCGCAAATAATCGGCCTTCAATCTAACGACGATGCACGGTCCAGATTGTTCGTAATCGGCAGCAAAATCTGCCCGCAAAAAGATGGCCGATTCACAAGCAATCGAATGATCAGAGCAGCGGGGAAAATCATGCATCGATCGTTAGTGCGCACCGGCATTGCCGCCATCGTGGCCTTGGCCATTTTCCAGTGCAGCGGGTGCGGCGGTGGTGGCTCCAGTTCCAGCAGGACGGGTTCGCCTTCTACGATTTAAAGGCGTACAACGATTAGCACTGTTCCTTGGCACGCGCATGCGGCCGAATAAAAAAAACGCCCCACTGGGGCGTTTCATCTGCGCGTATGAGAAAGAAGAAACCCGTGCGTGCGGTTCAGACCGCCGCTTCCGCAATCGCCTGGACCTGCGCGGACCGCATCAATCCTTCGATCATTCTCGCTTCCGCACTAGCAATCTCGCTCAACGATGCCACGGAGAGTTGGCCGTCGAGAATCGCCAACGCCGTGCACAGGCGGGCGTATTCGCCGTCTTGCAGGGCCCACGCGCCTTCGTCGTGTTCGCGAGCGTCGAGCTGAACCATCGCCGCATGCGCGCTTTCGATGTCGGACAACACGTCCTCGCCAAGTCCGAGGCGCGCAAGTTCTTGCGACACCAGCAAATGCCGGCTCAAGGTCATATGCAGGTTCCGCGAGCCGTGGCCGTGCCGGAATGCATCGAGGGCGGCGTAGCACTGCAGAAGCATCGCCGACGTAACCGGCTCATGGGCGGTGCGGCTATAGGTCAACGCGCGCAACAACGGGGACATGGCCGACTGGTTGTGCTTGCGGACTCGCGATTTACTGGACATATCGGTTCAACCTCCTTCTCTAACTCTCGGCTTCGCCACCGAATTCTTCTGCTCTCCGGTGGCAAACGCCGCCGATACGCCGGCGGCTTGACAGGCCCTGATGTGAGTCTGTGCAGCCATCATCGCAAGCAACTATTAAGACAGACTTAAACGACTTCAAGTCCGGTTTGTATGAAGCATCTCATACTACGCGGCCGGCCGGCTGTTCGATGCCGCCCAAAAGCGCACAGCGTAGCGCAACGCTGGCATATCGGTTCGAACTTGCCAATTGCAAGTCGCGTCACGTGTCACGACGAAAAAAAACCCTGTTCCCGCGAGGGAACAGGGTCTGACAGGATGGAACAGTCGTACTCGCGCGTGGATGCTTGCCGACCTATACCCACCGCAAACTAAAAAGCTGTTAGTACTTGAACTACATCTGCTAAAGCTGTGTTGCTTGAACTACCACCGCAAATAAAACCGTGCTGCCTATATTGCTGCTGCAAAAAACATTCGTTACGGAACTGCTCACTGCAATCACAGCCGGGTCCTTTGCCTTCAACATCGCCTGGCTGCAACCCCCTGCTGATTCACGCGCAAATTACATGGATCGCGCGCCGTTTGCATTGCTTCGACTACCTACTGCTTTACTGCCCTGCCGCGTTCGACAACCGCGGCAAACTGCCATCAACGGTACGGTTCAAAACAACGCGGGGGGAAGACCGCGTCGATGGGGCTCGGTGATTTGTCGCTCCATGGAAAACAGTGTATTCCGGCACCTGAGAATGCAATTGGGCGAAGCGAAGGGATTTGACAGGCCAGTTTGGCGAATCGGCGTAACAGGCCGATTTCCTCAGAGGTGAGCGGCGCGCAGCCTGCGCCGCCACGGCGATACGCGCGGTTATTTACCGCGCCGATACGTAGTCGGCGGCCTCAGCTGGGCGGCCGAAAAGCGCCGATCGGATCGGCAACGACGCGAGCGACGGCCCCGTCACCGTCGCTCGCTGAACTTTGAGCATGTGCGCTTGCAAGACGAGCAGCCTAAACTCATCAACCCCGGGCGGCGAAATCGCTGATCGTCAGCAGCACTTTTTCGCCGGGACGCGCGAGCATTTTTCTTTCCGCCACAGCGGTAATGCGTTTGCGCCCGTCCGCGAACGTCTTCAGTACGCGTTCCTCGCCGGCGTCGCGTTGCAACCAGAAATGCTGTTCCAAGGCCTCACGCGTGACGGCGCACTCGAGATCCCGTCCTCGCGTCGAAAGCTGGAAAATCACCGCGCGTCCGTCTGCCGAGACGCTTGGTTCAAGCTCGATAATCTCCATGGCCCACCTCGCAAAGTTCGTTAAGCCGCTCGCCGTCTTGAACGAACGACACCGAAAAAAACTGAATACAAACGCGAAACCGCGCGTCGAGTTCTTTTGACTGACCAATACACGCTATCGCGCCACAGCCATGCTCACTGTGCGCTAGACCACCGTCGAGTGGGCCGAAGCATGCGCGCTCAACCGGCGCGGACGTTTCGCGCAGAACTCATGCAGCAGTGCGTTTAATCCTTCCGTCATGGCTTGCGTGCCGCGCCGGGCGCCTCGCGACGCGGACGAAAGCGCGAACCAGGAATGCGGCGGCCGAAGCTCGTGGCACGTGCCGCGCGCATCGAGAAAGCGCAGACAACCGGTATCGGGATAAAAGACGAGCGTCATCGCGTCGCCGTCGACCCCGTGCGTGACCGTATGTGGTTTCGTATTCAGCATTTTCGTTGTTATGCCAGGTTGGCGTCGTTCCTCGGCGGCTCGACGTTCGAACCCGCACGCGCCAGCAATTCGCGGATAAGGCAAAAGCAAAGCGCATGCCAATGAGCACCAAACACGTCGCGCGAAACGTCGCGAGCGCACCGCAAACCGACGACACGACGCCTTCGGCACACCGCAAACGCCGACCGCGTCTGAATCGGCGCACGCGGCAGCGCGCGAATCCGTCATAGCGCGGACCATCGGCCGACGGCGTCGGCACGACCGGCGAACAGCAAAGTCGAGAGGCGCAAACATAACCGCGTGGTAAAAAAGCGCTGCTGGCGCGACAATTCACGGCCATTCTTACTAGCCGCCGGCACGCCGGAAACGTTACCAACATGTCCGTTCAAGAACCTGTCTTCACCCTGCGTCCGGCGCTGGACACGGACGAGGCCTTCCTGTTCGAGCTGCGCAAGGCGACCATGACGGAGCACCTGGCGCGCGTCGGCGAACCGTCGGACGATACCGAGCATCGCGCGCGTCTGCTGCACCGTTATGACACGGCGCGCGTGATTTGCATCGACGGCGCGCCGGCCGGTTTGCTGAAAGCGCATCGCACCGGCGCCGAGTGGGTCGTCGTGCAATTGCAGATCACGCCGGCGCTTCAAGGGCGCGGCATCGGCGAACGCGCGCTGCATACGGTGTTGCGCGCCGCGCAGGCCGACGCATTGCCGGTCACCCTCAAGGTGCTCAAAGGCAATCCCGCGAGGCGCCTATACGAGCGCCTCGGCTTCGAGATCGTCGGCGAAGATGAGAGACAGTTTCACATGAGGCGCGCGCCGCGCGCGTCGGCGGAAATTGAAGCAGAATGAATGTCGGATAAAGACTGATACGCAACGGACCTGTTATGACCTTTCGCGACACCTCCGCCATCGCAAGCTGGCACGCCCACGTGTATTTCGATGCGAGCAGCCGCGACGCCGCGTGGACTTTCCGCGAGCAGATCGACGCGCACTGGGGCGACAAATTGCAACTGGGCCGCTTTCACGAGCGCCCGGTGGGACCGCATCCCATGTGGTCGTATCAACTCGCGTTCACGCAGGCGCAATTCGCCGAGCTGGTCGGCTGGCTCACGCTGAATCACGGCACACTGGATATCTTCGTGCACCCCAATACCGGCGACGCGCTACGCGATCACCGCGACGCGGCCGTATGGATCGGCCGATCGCATGAATTGGTGCTGAGCGCGTTGAACTAGGCACCGCTCGAAGCTCGAGCGGCGCCTCTCGCGCTTCACATATTCGAGTACGAACTGCACCAGCCAGGCGCCGCGACCTGCTTGTCGCCGAACAACGTGCATCCGCCGTATGCGTCGTTGGCTTTGCCCTGGAACAGCGAGCAGTTGGCGCAGGTTTGTCCGGAGGCGTAGCCGGGGAATTTCGCTTTGTCGACCTTGGACGCGTCCTCCTTATAGCCGACGGCTTGCGCCTTTGGATCGGTTTCGCTGAGTTTGTTCGCCGTATCGGCGAAGGCCGCACGGGTGAGCATGAGCGCCGAGCCCGCGCTCACGCCCAGCAGCAGAAAATGGCGACGCGATGTTTTCATATGGGTCCGATGGAAGGTGGGGAAATTTGCCTCGATCGCGATCAAGCGCCGTCAATCGAGAAATCGCGTGAACCGTTCGACTGGTTCGCGCTCAGTGCGTAACGTGTTGACCAATGCGTTTTCGTCGGCGAAACCGAGCGACATGCCGCACACCAGTTGCTCTTGCGACGGCAAGCCGAGATGCTCGGCAATTACCCGATGAAACGGCGTAAACGCGGCCTGCGGACACGTATCGAGACCCCGTCCGCGCGCGGCCGTCATGATCGCCTGCAGGAACATGCCGTAGTCGAGCCAGCTGCCGCGCTCCATCACCCGGTCGATGGTGAAGAACAAACCCACCGGTGCGCCGAAGAAGCGGTAGTTCTGCGCATGCTGCTCATGCATGCGCGCCTTGTCGCCCTTCTCGATGCCAAGCAGGCCATACAGATCCCAGCCGATTTTGCGGCGCCGATCGATATACGGCGACACCCATTGATGCGGATAGTACGGATACTCTTCCTGATACAGCGCGTCGCGTTGCGGGTCGTCGTAAGCGGCAAGCAAGGCTTGCGAGAGACGCGCCAGCGACTCGCCCCTCACCACGTAGACTTTCCACGGCTGCGTATTGGTACCCGAAGGCGCGCGGCTGGCGGCTTCAAGAATGGCTTCGATGTCGGCGCGCGACACCGGCGTGGGCAGAAAGGCGCGAATCGAACGCCGCGTGACGAGCGCGGCGTCGACATCGTTGGCGGGTGTGGTCATCGGCGAATTCCGGCGGAGCCAGCAGTTGTGGCGGTCTGCGAGAATTCTAGCGCGAGCGCCCACTTTCCCGCTGGCGGGCCGGCAACGCCGGCCGCGCGCAGCGGTTTTAGCGCAGCGGCGTTTTCAGTGCATCGATGAGATCGAGCGGATCGTAGGGCTTGCGCAACAGGATCGCGTGCGGCAAGACCGCGCGCTGCTCCGGCGTCAGCACGAGGTCGTAGCCGGTCAGAAAGATCACGCGCAAATCGGGCCGCTCGCGGCACACATCGAGCGCCAGGTCGATGCCCGACTTGCCCGCCAGCCCCACGTCGGTCAACATCACGCTGATCGCGTGTTCGCTGAGAATCTGCTTGGCGTCATGCTCGCCTTCGGCTTCCAGAATGTCGAAGTCGAACGTGCGCAACAATTCGGCGGTGCTCACGCGAATCAGCTCGTCGTCTTCAACCAGCAGAATCCGCAGCCGCGTCTGAGCGACGAAACTATCGGCGCTGTCCGGCATTACGGGCGGATCGATCTCGAGAAGATGCTGTTCGGCCTCGGCGATTTCGGCCGCTTGCGGATTCTGCGCTTGCAGCACGTAGCGGACTTTGCGCGCCAACGCTTCGTGCGTGTACGGCTTGCTGAGCAATTCGATGCCTTCATCGAGTCGCCCCGAATGCACGATCGCGTTGTCCGTATAGCCCGACGTGAACAGCACCGCGATTGCCGGCAACCGTTCGCGCGCCTTGCGGGCGAGTTCGGTGCTGCGCAGCGGACCGGGCATCACCACATCGGTAAACAGCATGTCGATCGGCACGCCGCTTTCGACGATTGCCAGCGCGCTTTGCGCGTCTTTCGCCTTCAGTACGCGGTAGCCGAGATCGGAGAGCATTTCGACCACGGTCGTGCGTACTTCTTCGTCGTCCTCGACCGCCAGAATGGTTTCCGTGCCGCCCTTGGCAGGACCGGCGTCGATGTTCGTTTCGAGGTCTTCTTCCTGGCGCACCCGCGGCAGATAAATGCGGATCGTCGTGCCGTGGCCTTCCTCGCTATAGATCTTCACATGGCCGCCGGATTGCTTGACGAAGCCATACACCATGCTCAGGCCAAGGCCCGTGCCCTGACCTTCAGGCTTGGTCGTGAAGAACGGCTCGAACACGCGCTCGCGCACTTCCGGCGGCATGCCGGAGCCCGTGTCGGTGACCGCCAGCATCACGTACTGGCCCGGCGTAACGTCTGCGTTGCGCTTGGCGTAGGCGTCATCGAGCGCGGCGTTGCCGGCTTCGATCGTGAGCTTGCCGTGGCCGTTCATGGCGTCCCGCGCGTTGATCGCCAGATTCAGCAGCGCGTTCTCGACCTGGAACGGATCGACCAGCGTATTCCACAAGCCGCCCGACACGATAGTTTCGATTTCGACGCCGTCGCCGAGCGCGCGCCTGAGCATGTCGTCGAGGCCGCGCACGAAGCGGCCGAGATTGACGACCTTCGGCGCGAGCGGCTGACGCCGCCCGAACGCGAGCAGTTGCGAGGCGAGGTTCGCGCCGCGCGCCACGCCCGCCAGCGCATTGCGCACGCGCTGCTCGGGCTTCTCCGAACCGGCCACGTCTTTCGCCAGCAATTGCAGATTGCCGCCGATCACTTGCAGCAGGTTGTTGAAGTCGTGTGCGACGCCGCCCGTGAGCTTGCCGATCGCTTCCATCTTCTGCGCCATCCGGAGCGCTTCTTCGGCGTGCCGCAGTGCCTCGGTGGTTTCCTTGTCGGCGGTGACGTCGCGGCCTACGCCGTGAATGCGCGCCGAGTCGGGATCGAGCGCGAGCGTCCACGCGACCCAGCGCCATGTGCCGTCGATCCGCTTGAAACGGTTTTCATAACGCACCGGCACGCCCGTTCTGCGCAATTCGGCCAGATGCGTGCGGACAGTCTCTACGTCATCCGGATGAACCAGATCGACATACGAACGCGACATCAGCCAATGCACGTTATGACCGAGCGCCGTGCTCCACGAAGGACTCACACGCTGCAAGCGGCCTTCGATATCGGCCACCACCAGCAGATCCTCGCTCAACTCCCACAGACGGTCGCGGTCCGCCACCGTCTCGATCACGCGGCGCTCCAACGTTTCGTTCAGATCGCGCAACGCGCTTTGCGCCTTGGTGCGCTCGGCGATTTCGGTTTGCGCCGCCTGATACAAGCGCGCGTTGTCGATGGCAATCGCCGCCTGCGCGGCGATGCCGGCCACGATCCGCTCGGCACGCTCGGTGAACACGCCGGGCTCCGGGTGGCCGAAGAACAAGCCGCCGACCACTTCGCCGCTGCGCGACTGCACCGGCGCGGCCAGATAGCTGCGCACCTTCAGATGGCCCTCCGGCATGCCGCGATGCGGCGCGTTGTGGCCATAGCGCGGATCCTGCGTGATGTCGTCGACGCGGACGATGCCTTCGCCCTGGAAAGTTGGCGCGAACACCGCCGTGTTGCGCGGCATAGGAAATCGTTCGAACGCTTCCTTCGGCACGCCGGACAGCGTGTACAGCATGTAGCTGCCGCCCTTCTGGTCGAGCACGTTGTAGAAGAACGAGCCGAATGCCGCGCCCGTCAGTTCGGTGGCCGCGTCGGTCACGATCTGCACCGCGCGGTTCAGATCGAGTTCAGCCGCCACGGTCGAGCCGACGCGATTGAGAATCTCCAGCGTGCGCGATTCCTCGCGCAGCTTCATCTCCGTCTCGCGGCGCAAGCGCGCGAGTTGCAGGTTGCCCGATACGCGAGCCAGCAGTTCGCGCGCAGAGAACGGCTTGGTCAGATAGTCGTCTGCGCCATGCTCGATGCCGTCGACGCGCGCTTCCTCTCCCGCACGCGCGGACAGGATCAGCACCGGCGTGTCGCGCAAGTCCGGATCGGCGCGCAGTGCGCGTAGCAGGCCAAAGCCGTCGAGGCGCGGCATCATCACGTCGGAGAGCACCAGATCGGGCGGTTCCGCGCGCGCGGCTTCCAGCGCGGCCTGGCCGTCGGTGGCGAGCCGCACGTCGTGGCCCGCAGCTCGCAATATGCGGCTCATGTACTCGCGCAAGTCCGCATTGTCGTCGACGACCAGCAGCCGCGCGGCGGCGACCGGCGCAGCCTCGGGCGATACCTCGCCGGCCGGCGTTGCGCCGATCGACGCGTCGGCGAGAATTTCGTTCTCCGGACTCCAGCGCAACGCGGCATCGACATAGGTGCGCGCGTGCTTGCTCATGGCGGCATGCACGATTGCATCCTCGGGTTGGGACAGCACGGCGCCGCGCGGCAGCGAAACGGTAAAGCACGCGCCTTCGCCGAGCACACTGTCGACCCGCACCGTGCCGCCGTGCAGCTTTACCAGTTCCTGCACCATGGCGAGCCCGATGCCGCTGCCTTCGACGGAGCGACCCGGTGCGCCCGCCACGCGATGAAAGCGCTCGAAGAGGCGCGGCACTTCTTCTTCCGCAATGCCGATACCGCTATCGGTCACACTGACCTCGACGCCACCGCCTTCGTCAGCGCGAACCACGACGCGGATCGTGCCGAAGAACGTGAACTTGTATGCGTTCGACAGCAGGTTCATCACGACCTTTTCCCACATCTCGCGGTCGAGTTGCACGACCACGGGCGTGGCCGGAATCTCCACTTCGAGACGCAGGCCGGCCGCCTCGATCGCGGACTGGAACAGCGACGCGAGCTCGGCCGTGAAGGAGGCGATGTCGGTGGGTTCCGTGTGAATCTCGATGCGGCCCGCCTCGATCCGCGAGAAATCCAATAGTGCGTTGACGAGCTTCAACAGACGCAAGCCGTTGCGATGCGTGATCTCGATCAGCGCGCGGTCGTCGATATCGCTGCCCGTCTGCGCGCTGTCACCGTTCGCGGCCTGCTGCGGCTTGGCGAGCAGTTCTTCGAGCGGGCCGAGCATCAGCGTCAACGGCGTGCGGAATTCGTGGCTGATGTTGGAGAAGAACGTGGTTTTCGCGCGGTCGATTTCGGCCAGCGCTTCCGCGCGCCGCCGCTCTTCCTGATACGCCTGCGCGTAGCCGATCGCCGCGCCGATCTGGCCGGCGGCCAGGTTCAGGAAGCTGCGATAGGCGTCGTCAAAAATGCGGCAAGGGTTCAGGCCGGCGATTAGAACCACCGTCTGCGTCGACTCGCTGCCGGGCGACACCGGCAGGATGACCGCCTGCTCCGGCGCGAGATGCCACGGGCCGCTCGGCAACGCGGTGCCGAAGCGCTGCGTCAAGTCGCGCACCAGTTGCGGCGCCTGGATCTTGAGCGCGTCGGCGACCGGCCAGAGCGAATCGCCGACACGCATTGTCTGCGGTGCGGCCGGATGGCCCGGCTCGATGCCGCACGCCCCGACCAGCGTGACCGTGTCGCTGCCGGATTCGGCTGCGTATAGCAAAGCGAAGGGCAGGTCTTGCGGATTCGACTGCAACGCGCGCGCGCTGAGTTCGCACGCCTCGCGCCAGTCGCGGCCGTCCGGACTGACCGCCGCCAGTTCCTTCAGCAGCGCCAGTTGCCGTTCGCCGACCACCTGCATGGTGTCGTCGCTGTTGGCGCAGATGATGCCGCCCGGTTCGCCGTTCTCGCCGGGAATGGGGCTGTACGAGAAGGTGTAATACGTCTCCTCGGGAAAGCCGTTGCGCTCCATGATCAACAGCTTCTGTTCGACGAAGATGCCCTCGGCGCCCGCCAGCGCGGTAGCCAGAAGCGGCTCGATGTCGGTCCAGATTTCTCGCCACACCACGTGAGTCGGTTGACCGAGCGCGACCGGATGCTTGCCGCCAATGATCGATTTGTACGGGTCGTTGTAGAAATAGAGCAGCTCGTCGCCCCAGCCGATCCAGATCGGTTGACGCGACGTGAGCATGATGCGGATCGCGATCTTCAGACCTTGCGGCCAGGTATCGGGCGCGCCGAGCGCCGTTTGCGTCCAGTCGTAGGCGCGGATCAGCGCGCCCAGTTCGCCGCCGCCGGCAAGAAAGGACGGGGCGGCCAGGCCGGCGGGCGGTGCATCCGACATGAAGCGGTCCGGCTGTTTCAACGCGATCTCCTCGACGCGGCGGGTCATATTCGTGCGGACCGCTGTTGCAAAAGCGGTGCCTGATACGACGGATGGCTAACGATCACCACGCAATTGATGTAGCGCGATTCTCGCACGTAGCGGTATGCCGGAGGAAGATGAGACGAGGCGCAAAAGCCCGGCACAGCGGGCTTTTCGCGGCGTGGGACTGCACGTTAAGCAGAGGATTGGGCGGCGTCGACGGGACACCGCGAAATGAAACGGAAATGCAGGTAAAACGTACCTTGATGCAGCGCCTTGGGACAGGCAAATTTCCCGATCGCAATGCCTTCCGCATGCGACCGGTTTTTCTCGCTCACGCAATGCCCGCAGCGTCTTTACAACAAGCCCACACACACCGCGGCGACGATCGATCCCAGCACCAACACCGCGCCGATGGTCTTGCGTTTGTTCAACTCCGTCCAGAGCAGAACGCCGGTGAGCGACAGCAAAATGATGCTGCCTGCGAGCGTATCGATCAGCAGCACCCAGCCGACGCTCAGACCGACGCCCTTGTGCAGGTTCGTCATCATCGCGAGAAACGTGTTCTCGCTGCGCTTGACCGTCACATAGCCGTTGCCCACCCAGTACTCGGCGGACGTGTTCTCATGCGGCGAAGCGAAGTTGAGCTGCCAGTGCTCCGGCTGAACGACGCTGCGCTCGCCCCAGGCCACCGGATGTGCCGGCTCTTTCTGAACGCGTCCTGGCGTGCCCGTCAGTTTCAGTTCGTGCTTGAGCCATTTGCCCAACTCGCGCGGCGACTCCGGCGCGGGTTGCGGCAACGGCACCTGCAACACCGCCACTTGCGGCTCGCCGGTCGATACTTTGAGCGGGCCGCCGCGATGGTTCAGCAGGAACCCCGTGGTGCCGAACAACAGACCCAGCGCCGCGCCCCACAAGCCAACCCAGCCATGCACCTTGCGCAGCCATTTGACGAAGGTGGCGCGGCGCGAGCGCTGCTGCCGCGCTTTCAATTCGTCGTCATCCAGCCGCCGCGGCTCACGCGTCGCATGGTCGATGCCCACGGGCGATTGAATGTCGATTGCCTCAGGTACGCTCACGTCTCGCTCCAGGTCCGCAACAGATTGTGATAGATGCCGACGAGACTGCGGCGCGCGGTATCGTCGGCGTTGGTGGCGTTCAGCCGTTGAATCGCCGTGTCCATGTCGAACAGCATCGCGCGCTGCGTATCGCTGCGCACGAGACTTTGCACCCAGAAGAAACTCGCGATCCGCGCGCCGCGCGTGACCGGCGTGACCTGGTGCAAACTCGTCGCCGGATAGACGATCATGTCGCCGGCCGGCAGTTTGACCTGCTGCACGCCGTACGTGTCTTCGATCACGAGCTCGCCGCCGTCGTAGTCGGCGGGCTCGGAAATGAACAGCGTCACCGAGACGTCGGTGCGCAGCTTCACGCCGTTGGGCAGCACGCGCACGGCTCCGTCGACGTGACTGCCGAACTGCATGCCGCCTTCGTAACGATTGAACAGCGGCGGATACACCTGGTTCGGCAACACCGCGCTGATGAACAGCGGGTTGCGCTCGATCGACGCGAGAATCACGTCGCCGAGTTCGCGCGCAATCGGCGTGTGCTCGGCGATCTGCTGATTGCGCTTGACCGGCGCGCCCTGATAGCCGGCGGTCGCGCGGCCGTCGACCCAGGCGTCGCCCGCCTGATCGAGCCGTTCGCGCACGAGCCGCAACTGCTCGGCGCTCAGTACATTCGGAATGTGCAGCAACATGGTGTTTCCTTTGCGTCGGCTTACCGTGTTCGAAAACGGCAAGCCTAACGCATCCGTTCAACGCATATCAAAAGCGGTAGTCGAACGTCGCCAACAAGGTACGTCCGATACCCGGCACGGAACGGCCGCCGTCCGACGGAATCAGCGCGTCGTAGTAGTACTTGTTGGTCAAGTTCAGCAGGTTCAGGCGGATGTCGTATTTCTTCGCGTGGTACGCAGCGGTCGCATCCCAGCGCGTGTAGCCCAGCACTTGCACGTAGTTCGTATTGGATGCGTAGCGCGGCGACATATAGGTCGGACCGCCGCCGATTTCCCAGTGCGGCGTGAGCGCGTAGGTGGTCCAGAACATCAGCGTGTTGCGCGGCGTGTTGGCCGGCACGTGCCCTTGCGTACCGTCGCGCGCCTTCAGGATGATGGCGTCCATGTAGGTGTAGCCGCCGAACACTTGCCACTTGTCGGTAATGTGGCCCGTCACGCCCGCCTGGAAACCGTCGACGCGGATGTCGCCGTCGAGTTCGTATTCGGTCGGCGAGACCTGCGTGCGTGCGTTGGTCTTTTCTTCGCGGAAGAATGACGACGTCACCGAGAGATTGCCGCCGAGCAGATCCCATTTGCCGCCGACTTCGTACGACTTGGTCGACTCGGGCGCAAGGTTCTGCGTGAGGTTGGTCACCGTCAGCGCTTCGAGCGAGGGATTGAACGACGTGCCGTACGACACGTAGTACGACTGCCAGTCGGTCGGCTGATAGATCACGCCGGCGCGCACGCTGGTGAAGAAGTTGGTCTGGGTCGCATAGCTCGGCAGGCTGATCGAGTTGTGGATCTGCGCCTGGAAGCGATCCCAGCGCAAACCGCCGACCACCTTCCACTGCTGGCCGATCGACACGGTGTCGTTCACGTACGCGCCAATTTCGTTCGCGCCGGAATCGGCGTAGTTGCCGACCGTGGTGGTCACACCGGCCGGGTTGGACAGATACGCCGGGTTCACCATCGTCACGACCGGCAAGTTGTTACGGGTGTACGCCTGGTTCGAATAGCTGTCGTGACCGAGGTCGACACCGGCGATCAGGTCGTGCTTGATCGGGCCAGTGACGAACTTGTATTGGAGCATCGTGTCGTTGTACAGCGAGTGGTTCTGGATCACACGGTCGTGGCTTTGCAACTTGATGAACAGTTGCGACGGCGACAGCGTCGTGAAATTGCCGTTGCTCAACGCGGGGCTGGTAGCGAGCGGGCCCGTCAATACCGCTTGCGGCGCGGTTTCGCGCGCGTCGGTCATCGAGTGCGAGAACTGCGTCTGGTTCGTCAGGATCAGGTTGTCCGAGAACTTGTGCTTGATCGCGGCAGTGACGGTCTGCACGTCCTGGATCGTGCGGTCGGTCGTCAAGCCGTAGAACGTGTTCTTCGGCACCGGCGACGGGCGGCCGTTCAACGCCTGCACGCCGTAGTCCGGCATGTCGTAGTTGTGCTGGATCAGCGCGGAGATCGTCACTTCGGTCGGCGTGCCGATTCCGAAGCGCACTTCCGGCGCGATACCGTAGTCCTTGTTCTTCATCTCGTCGCGCGTCGAACCGAGGCTTTGGCCGAACGCGTTCAGGCGAATCGCCGAGGTATCCGTCAGCTTATGGTTCACGTCGACAGTGCTGCGATATTTGTCGTCGGTGCCGATCATGCCCGTGACTTCGGCCGAGTCATGCAGGTTCGCCTTCTTGCTGACCTGGTTGATCACGCCGCCCGTCGAGCCGCGGCCGAACAGCATCGACGACGGGCCGTACAGCACTTCGATTTGGTCGAGGTCGAACGTGTCGCGATAGTACTGGTTACGATCGCGGAAGCCGTCCAGATAGATGTCGTTCTGCGCGGTGAAGCCGCGCAGGTTGATGTTGTTGCCGATCTGGCCGCCTTCAGCCGCGCCGATCGTCACGCCCGGCGCATTGCGCAGCGCGTCCTGGAACGAAGTGGCGCCTTGCGATTGCAGCACGGCCTTGTTGATGACGGTGACGGTCTGCGGAATATCGCGCAGCGCCGTGGGCGTCTTTGCGCCCACCGTCGAACGCTCTGCCTGGAAGTCCTGTTGTTCAGCCTGCGCCGCCACGCCGATGGTCGGCAAGGTGCCGCTGTCGGTCGCGGTGGTCGTCGTCGCATTTGCATTCGCCGCCGGTGGCTGCGAAGTGGTTTGCGGAGCAGTCTGCGCGACCGCCGGAGTCGCAAAGGGAACGGCAAAAGCTAACGCTAACGCAGTCGCAAGCGGCGTGTGGTTGAACATGGGAATTCCCGTCGGAGATGCGCTTGCCGGATTCGCATACCTGAGATGGAATCGATGACAAAGTCGCAATTTGGCTGGCTGCCGGTCTCGTGCGCACGGCACAAACGACGGGATGGCTGGCTATTGGTTAAATGAGAATCGCTATCATTCCACACGCATAAAACCGCATCAATCGCGACACGCCTTACCCCTAGTAACAGAATTGTTTCTATTTTTTACGGATGTATGGCATTTGTAATTTTTCAGGCCTTTGCCAAGCCTATTTATTACATTTCTGTAATGTTTTGTATGTTGAAACGAAAGGCTTTTGATCTCGAAAGTAAAAAAGACGCTGCCGGAAAGCTTTCAATTTAATAACGTCTGCCAGTGCCCGCTGCCGGCACTAAATCCCGACTCCGTTTATCCTTTTTGCAACACTGCCTATCGAACTGTTCCGTTCATTCCCGGAGTTGACCATGCAATACCGCAAATTCGGCCGCACCGGCCTGACCGTGTCACGCCTGTGTCTCGGCACGATGACCTTTGGCTTGCAGACCGAAGAAGATGTTTCCCATCGCATTCTCGATACGGCGGCGGATGCCGGCGTGAACTTCATCGACACGGCGAATGTGTATCCGCTCGGTGGCGGCGAGAACATTGCCGGCCGCACGGAGGAGATCGTCGGGCGCTGGCTGAAGGGCAAGCGCGAGCACTTCATTCTGGCGACGAAAGCGGTGGGCAAGATGGGACCTTCGGCGTGGGACCAAGGCGCGTCGCGCAAACATCTGCTGAATGCAATCGACGCCTCGTTGCAACGTCTCGGCACGGATTACGTGGACCTCTACCAGCTCCACTCCGACGACGCGAATACGCCGCTCGACGAAACGCTCGAGGCGCTGGACGTGATCGTGCGATCAGGCAAGGCGCGCTATATCGGCGTATCGAACTTTCTCGCTTACCGGCTGGCGCGCGCCTTGGGCCGCGCCGATGTGTTGCGCGCGGCGCGCTTCGTCTCCGTGCAACCTCGTTATAACTTGTTGTTCCGCCAGATCGAGCGCGAACTGTTGCCGCTCGCGGCCGAGGAGCAATTGGCCGTGATGCCGTACAACCCGCTCGCGGGCGGCCTGCTCACAGGCAAGCACCAACTGGATGCCGCGCCGACGTCCGGCCGTTTCACCGAAACCGTCGGCAAGGCCGGCGCGATGTATCAGCAACGGTATTGGCACAAGCGCGAGTTCGAGACGATCGAGCAATTGAAAGCGATCGTGGCGCCGACCGGCGAATCGCTGACGCGCGTTTCGCTCGCCTGGGTGCTGGCGAATCCGCTCGTCACGTCGGCGATTATCGGCGCGAGCCGCGCCGAGCAATTGAGCGACACGCTCGCTGCGTCCGAGCTCGTGCTCGATGAGCAGATCAAGACGCAGCTCGATGAAGCCAGCATTGAATACCGTTGGGGCGACGCGGCGCGATAAGCGTAGTCGCCTGTCGCGACGGCCGCCGCGTTCATCGCCCGTAACGCAGCACCGTGCTCGTCGCCGCAATCACGTGGTCCTTGATTGCGGCGAACAATGCGTCCCGCGTCAAACCGGGCGGCAGCGCATCCGGCGGCAGATCGAGCGCATAGACTTGCGCGACGTAGTGATGCGGGTTGTCCCCCACTGGCGGGCATGGTCCGTAATATCCCGTGCCGCCCGTCCGATTCGTGCCGGCGACGCTGCCGGGCGGCTGGCTGCCGCCCGCGCCAAGCGAAGTCGTCGAGGGCGCGACGCCATATAGCACCCAGTGCACGATTCCCAGACCCTTTCCGCCGTCGGGATCGAACAGGGTCACCGCATAACTCTTCGTGCCGGCTGGCGCATTCCGCCATTGCAGAGCCGGTGACACATTGCCGCCACCGCAATTGTTCGCGCTCGCCGCGTGGCTCGAATCCAGCGTGCCGCCGTCGGCCAAACCCGGTGACGTCACCACGAAGACTTCCGCCGCGCGGGCATGCACCGCGGCAAGCGCCAGCGCGGCAGACACGCCGACCGATAACAGGCGTCGTGCGACGCCGAAGCGACTGCTGCGAATCATCGTTTGTTACTCCGGCTAGGGTTCAGCGGTGGTCCAACCTCACTTGAAGCGGCCCGTCCGCTCATTCGCTTCCGGCAATTGCCGCGTCTCACGCACGGACCTCGGATGCCATAAACGCGCGCCGCCTTCGATACCCGCATCGTTCGAAACGGTGGCCGTGTTCGCTGGCAGATCGATCGTGAGGCGCGCCGCGTTGCCGCCGCCGATCCACAGTTTGTCGTAGTTCACCAGCGCGCCCAGAATCCCGATCACCTTCTCAACGCGCCGGTTCCACCGTTTATTCCCGGCTTTTTCACGTGCCGCGTCGCCGATGTATTCGTCGTACGCCACGCCCTTCTTGCTGACCGGATGATGCGCGAGCTCCAGATGGGGCATCAGCTCGCCGTCGCGAAACATCGCCGTGCCCGCGCCCGTGCCGAGCGTCAGCACGAATTCGAGGCCGTGGCCTTCTATCGCGGCGAAGCCCTGCATCTCGGCGTCGTTGATCATGCGCACCGGCAAGCCGCCCAGGCGCTGCGCCAGCGAATCGGCGAGCGGAATGTCGTGCCAGCCTTCCACGCCGAAGTGCGGCGCGGTCAGGATGCGGTTGTTGCGCACCACGCCCGGAAAGCCAATCGACATCAGCATAGGCGGCTCCTGTTCGACGAGCGGCGCAACCAGCTTCGCAAGCGCGTCCACGAGTTGATCCGGCGTGCACGGATGTGGCGTCGCCACCCGCAGGCGCTCGGTTTTCATCTTGCCGTCGGCGTCGATGATCGCGGCTTTCAAGCCGGTACCGCCGACGTCGATTGCCAGAATCCGCTCGGTGCTGGCGGTCACTTTCGTCTTACTTGCCGTCCTGCTTGGCGTCTTGCCTGGTGCCTTGCGGGTCGTCTTGCTAGCCGTCTTGCCTGACGTCTTAGGTGTCGTCTTGCGTGTCACCACGGTGTCCCCCGATTGTGTTGGTGCGACTCGTTGAATTACTTCTTCTGCACAGCATCCCTTTTCAACGGCCGCCATGCGTGACCGTCGCGCGCCAATAGCGCGTCTGCTTCCGCGGGGCCTTCGCTGCCGGCCGCATAACCATGCACCGGCATCGCGCCGCCGGCTTTCGGATGCAGCACGTCGTCCACCGCGCACCAGCTCGTTTCGATGCTGTCGGCGCGCTGGAACAGCGTCTCGTCGCCGAGCATGCAGTCGTAGAGCAACGTCTCATAGCCGACGTTGGCGCGTTCCGCGAAGAAGTCGGCATAGTCGAACGACGACTGCACCGCGCCGATCTGCATGACCGGCCCCGGCGTTTTAACGTTGAAGTCGAAGCTCGTGCCGTGAGCCGGATCGATGCGCAAGGTCAGCACGTTCGGCGTGAGCGCATCGACGGGTGTGTCGCGGAACAGGCGGAACGGCACCGGCTTCAGTTGCACCGAGATTTCCGTGCGACGCGCGGCCAACCGTTTGCCGGTGCGCAGATAGAACGGCACGCCGGCCCAGCGCCAGTTCTCGACGAACACGCGCGCCGCGGCGTACGTTTCCGTCGTGCTGTCCGGCGCGACGTCCGGTTCCTCGCGATAGCCGACACCGGCCGGACCCTTTTCGTATTGACCGAACACGACATCGTCCGGCGTCAGCGGCTTGATCGCGTCGGAGATTTCGGCCTTCTTGTCGCGCACGGCTTCGGCGTCGAACGAATTGGGCGGCTCCATGGCGACCATGCCGAGCAGTTGGAACAGATGGTTCGGCAGCATGTCGCGGAACGCGCCGGTCTGTTCGTAGAACTTGCCGCGCCCTTCCACGCCGATGGTTTCCGCCGCTGTGATCTGCACGCTGTCGATATATTCGCGCCGCCACATGGGTTCGAACAGCGCGTTGGCGAAGCGCACTGCGAGAATGCTCTGCACGGTGTCCTTACCGAGAAAGTGATCGATGCGATACACCTGCGTCTCTTTCGCGTACGACAGGATATGCGCGTTCAGATCGCGCGCCGAGGCGAGATCGGTGCCGAACGGTTTCTCGATCACGATGCGGCGGAAACCGCCGCCGCTGTCGCCCTCTTTCAGCAGACCGGCTTTGCCGAGATGCTCGACGATCGGTTTGAAAAAGCGCGCGCTGACCGCGAGATAGAAGATCACGTTGGCGCCCGGCGTCTGCTCGAGCTTTTGCTTGAGCTTCGTGAAGACATCGTCGGTTTCGAATTCGCCGGCCATGTATTCGAGGCGTTGCGCGACCCAGTCCCACGCCTTGTCGTCGAGCTTGCCGGCGTGGAAAGTGCTGGCTTTGTCGGCGGCAAACTGTTCGAGCGACTTGTGCAGATCTTCGCGCCACACGCTAGTCTCGCGCTCGCCATGATTCACGCCGATGATTTTCATGCCGTCGTCGAGCAGGCCATCCACCGCGAGGTTGTACATCGCCGGCATCAAAAGCCGCTTGGTCAGGTCGCCGCCGGCGCCGAAGATCACCAGCGTACACGGCGGCGCGGGCCGCTTGCCGGGCGGCGAGGCGGGCGCTTCCTGCGGGCTCGCGCTGACTTTGCAGCTCGGTAGTTGACTGGCGGCGGGGCGATCGGCTGCTGGGGTATTCGATGTAGTCGACATGGGATTCACTTTTGGAAACCAATGGAACGGACGTGGTGGTACATGAAAGACCACGCTTGAACCCACACAGTTCAAAAACAGCCACGCAACCTGTTCACTATGCGACGTTGTATGGCTTGTGCAACCTCACTCGCTTGCGCCGCCGCGCACTACTTCGCCGATGCGTGCGCCGGCTCGGGGACAGACGCGGGCTCCGCCGGGCGCGCAGGCGCTGTGGCTTGCGCCGAAGGTGAAGTTGGAATCGGCGCCTGATCCGGTTCGCCCGCCAGCGGCACATTGCCCGACGCGCTCATCGCGCGCGGCTGCAACAGCAACGCAACCAGCCCGGTCCAGCCGGTCTGATGCGAAGCGCCCACGCCGCGTCCGCTATCGCCATGGAAATACTCATGGAACAGGATCAGATCGCGCGAACGCGGGTCGGCCTGTAACAGCGGATAAGCACCCATGACCGGACGCTCGCCGTCCTTGTTCTTAAGAAACAGCGTAGTGCAGCGGCGCGCCAGTTCGTCGGCGATGTGGCTCAGCGAGAACTTCTCGCCCGAGCCGGTCGGATACTCGACTTTAAAATCCTCACCGTAATAGCGGTGAAATTCGTATAGCGACTCGATCAACAAATAGTTCACCGGCATCCACACCGGACCGCGCCAGTTAGAATTGCCGCCGAACACACGCGTATCGGATTCGGCCGGCAAATACTTCACGGTAAAACTGTCGCCATTGTGATTGAACACGAACGGATGATCGCGGTGGTACCGCGACAGTGCCCGCACGCCATGATCGGAAAGAAATTCGCTTTCGTCGAGCGCGCGGCGCAACAACGCTTTCATGCGATGCCCACGCAATAGCGAGAGCAGCAGCGCATTGCCCTTGCCCGGCTCGTTCCAGCGCGAAACCAGCTTCGCCAGATCGGGACGATGTTCGAGGAACCAGACAAGCCGTTCGCGCAAACACGGCAAGCCGCCATGCAGACGCTCTTCGAGCACGTGCACCGCAAATAGCGGAATCAGACCCACGATCGAGCGCAACCGCATGGGAATGCTGCTGCCGTCCGGCAGGTGCAGCTTGTCATAGAAGAACTCGTCCTCGTTGTCCCACAGGCCCGTTTCGCAGCCGTCGTCGCAACTCACGGCCTCGGCGATATACAGAAAGTGCTCGAAGAACTTCACGCCGATGTCGACGAACACGTGATTGGCGTACGCGAGTTCCAGCGCGATACGCATCAGGTCGAGCGCGTACGCGGCCATCCACGCCGTACCGTCGGACTGATCGATGTGGCCGCCGGTCGGCAGCGGCGATGAACGGTCGAATATCCCGACGTTATCTAGCCCGAGAAAACCGCCCTGGAAAATATTGTGGCCGTCGGCGTCCTTGCGGTTCACCCACCATGTGAAATTCAGCAACAGCTTATGGAACACGAGTTCCAGA
The DNA here is from genome assembly GCF_004339745.1 of Paraburkholderia sp. BL9I2N2. Taxonomy (GTDB): domain Bacteria; phylum Pseudomonadota; class Gammaproteobacteria; order Burkholderiales; family Burkholderiaceae; genus Paraburkholderia. Next base: position 1,892,741 of record NZ_SMGP01000002.1, read on the forward strand.
AAATCGCGATCCGCCTTGCCGGTGAGCGCGCGGTCGATTTCATACACGCGCCACGCGGCCCACGCATGCACAGGCGGATTGGCGTCGCCGAGCGCCCATTCATAGGCGGGGATCTGACCGTTCGGATGCTGATAGCGGTCCTTTACCAGCAGTAGCAACTGCCGTTTCGCGAACGCCGGGTCGATCAGCGCGAATGCGGCCGCATGAAACGCCAGGTCCCACGACGCGTACCACGGGTATTCCCACTTATCGGGCATCGACACGATGTCCGCATTGCACAGATGCCGCCAGTCCATATTGCGGCCGCGTTTGCGGCCGGCGGGCGGGGTCGGCTGAAGCGGATCGCCGTCGAGCCAGCGCTGCACGTCGTATTGGTAGTACTGCTTCGACCACAGCATGCCGGCGAGTGCCTGGCGCTGCACGAGCCGCGCATCGGGGTCGGTGATCTCGTGTTGCAGCGCGCCATAGAATTCGTCGGCCTCGGCGATGCGGTGCGCGAAGATCGCATCGGCATCGAGCTGCACGTCGTCGGGACTCGACTGCGGACGCCAGCGCATGTACACCACGGCGCGTCCATATGGTTCGAGCTCGATCGCCGCATGCGCGCCGGCCTTGGTGCCCGCGTTGCGGCGAATCGCCTGTTCATCGCCGTGCACGATGTAATCGTTGAAGCCGTCTTTGAACGGGCCCGCGCCGTCCATGTTGAAGAGGCGCTTGACGTTGGTGTCGTTCTCGCAGAAGAGCCACGTCAGCTGCGGTGCGTCTTTCGACCAGGCGGTAACGACAATCGGCTCATGGCCATGCTGATGCCCGACCACATGCACCTCGCCATTGTGGTCCGTGCCGGCGGCGAGCGAGGGCTTGTCTTTGCTCTCCTTCCACGACCATGAATTGCGCGCCCAGATTTGCGGCAGCACATCCAGCGAGGCCGCCTGATCGCCGCGATTCTCGATGGTCACGCGCATGAGAATGTCGTCCGGCGCGTGTTTGGCGTATTCCACCTGCACGTCGAAGTAGCGCAAATCGTCGAACACGCCCGTGTCGAGAATTTCGTACTCCGGCATGTCGCCGCCACGGCGCCCGTTTTCCTGAACGAGGTCGTCGTACGGAAAGGCGGCTTGCGGATACTTGTAGAGCATGCGCATGTACGAATGCGTCGGCGTGCCGTCGACGTAGAAGTACAGCTCCTTCACGTCCTCGCCATGATTGCCCTGCGCATTCGTGACGCCGAACAGACGCTCCTTCAGGATCGCGTCCTTGCGGTTCCATAGCGCGAGCGAGACGCACCAGCTCAGCTTGTCGTCGCCGAAACCGGCAATGCCGTCCTCACCCCAGCGATACGCGCGGCTGCGCGCATGGTCGTGCGGAAAATAGTCCCAGGCGGTGCCGTCCGGGCTGTAATCCTCGCGCACGGTACCCCATTGACGCTCGCTGAGATACGGCCCCCAGCGCTGCCAATGCGCACAGTCGGCCGAATGCAGCCGTGAACCTTCAATGGTGGCGAGCAGATTGGCAGCGCGCAGCGGTGGCATGACTACATCCTTGCATCGGGCTTGGCGGTGGGACACACATCGTAGCGCGGTTTAGGCACCCGCGGTCGCCAACCCGGCGAGCAGGTGTTCAATGCGCAGCAACTCTCCCAGCGACCACGCCTGAAACGGCGTGCCGGCGAGTGCGTGCGGCGCATCGCCGTCGGCGATTTCGGAGAGATGGTCGAGACCGGCGTGGTCGAGATGCGCGTAGAGCGGGTCGAGAAAACGCGTTTTCGCCTGCATACGGGCATCCGCCGCGCCGCCGTGGACTCGCAGCCACGCTTCGACGAACGGGCCGAGCAGCCACGGCCACACGGTTCCTTGATGATAGGCGCCATCGCGCTCGAGTGGAGACCCGTTGTAGTGTCCGCGATAGGCAGGATCGGACGGCGCGAGCGTCCGCAGTCCCAGCGGCGTGAGCAACTGCGCTTCCACCTGATCGAGCACCGCGCGCGCCGGTGCGCCCTCCAGCAACGGAAACGGCAGGCCGCCTACGGCAAAGATCTGGTTGGGCCGGATCGCGCGATCTATCGCGCCTTTGACGTGGTCGACGTCCACGTTGTCGAAAAGCGCTTGCGTGGACGGATCGACGAAGCGTTCATGAAACGCTTGCAACGCTCGCTCAGCGGCCGGCTGCCACCGCGGATTCCACGTTGCTGCAATGCGCAATGCGTTGATCCAAAGTGCTTGCACCTCGACCGGCTTGCCGATGCGCGGCGTCACCACCCAGTCGCCGACTTTCGCATCCATCCACGTGAGTTGCACGCCGGGTACGCCGGCGCTCAGCAGGCCATCGTCGGCTGACGCCTGGATGTTGAAGCGCGTGCCTTTCGTGTAGCCCGTGAGGATGGATTCGCTGGCCTCTTGCAGCCGCTGCTGCGTTGCAGCGCTCGCGTGATGCGTCGCCAGATAGTCGTGGACGGCGACGATGAACCACAGCGATGCGTCGACGGAGTTGTATTCCGGCGTGTCGCCATAGTCGGGAAAGCGATTCGGCAGCATGCCTTCTGACAACGTACTCGACCATTCGAGCAGGATCGCTTCCGCGGCGTCGAGCCGGCCCGATGCGATCAGCAAGCCACGCATCGCGATGAACGTGTCGCGCCCCCAGTCGGTGAACCACGGAAAACCCGCGAGGATCGTGCGGCCTTCGTTGCGCGTCACGACGTAGGCGTCGGCGGAGCGCTGCAGGCGTGAGCCGAGCGCGTCGCGGCGTTGTTGTTCGATGCGCGCGAGTTCTGCTGCGTGGATGGCTGCCGCTCTTGCGTTCGCCGGTTGCGTTCCGCTCGTGGCGCCTGAAGCGCTGAGAATCATCACCGCTTCGCCATCGGCGAGATTGAAGCTGAACACGCCGGGCGTGGCGAGATCCTCGCCGAAGTCGAGGCCGCGCTCCCGCTCGCGAACATAGCAGAAGTTGCGATACCAATCGGGCGCGTGCGTGTAGACGCCATTCGTCGCGGCGTGGATTACCGGCAGGTCGCCGTAGGGTTGCCAATATACGCTGGCCTGGCCGTCGCTCGTCTGCGCGTTGAAGTTGAACGCGGCGTTTTCATGGTGCAGCGCATGATAGTCGCGGCCCGACAGCAGCGGCCTGACTTTCAATGTCAGCGTGCTCGCTTGAGAAGCGACTCCAGCACCACCGTCCAGGCGCCAGCGCAAAACAGTTTCGCGGGTCGTCTTGCTGACGAACACATCAGCGGTCACCACTAGCTGCGCGGCGATCTGAAAACGCCACGTTGGCCATGGCTTCGTATCGAACGCGGCAAGACTCGCTGTCAGGTCCGGATAAATCAAGTCGGGCACGTACCGCTGCATGCTCAATGGATAACGCTCGCCGTTCGCTTCGAGCCACGCCTCCACGCCGTTGACCAGCACCACGCGCCCGCCTGGCGCGCGCGTCGCGGTGAGCAGCAACGCGTGATAGCGGCGCGTGCGCAGCGTGCCCACGGTGCCCGACGCGAAACCGCCAAAGCCGTCTGCTTCCAGCCATTCGTCTTCGAGGCGCGTGATGTCGAAGGGTTGTTCGATGTGTGTCATGAACTTATCGGTTGAGCAAAGCCGTCCATTTTTCAGCGCGCCTGAATGTCAGGCATAAGGCGCCGCGGTGACCATTCTCCTACTTATCACTTTCCACTTTCTTTCGAAAAACCGACTTATCGACGCAAGTTTTACCACTCGCAAACGTTTCACAATTATTTCTTGAAAGGATTAGACACTGCATCCGCTTTCACGAAACTGGATGTAGACATGGGACAAAACAAACGCGTCGCGAGTGCCGTTTTGGTTGCACTTGCAACTTTAGCGTTGAGCGGTTGCGGTGCGGATGATTCCGCGCCGTCGGCAGCATCGACAACGCCGGCCGCTGCGAACAACGACGCCGCGCCGAATGCGGCGGCAGCGCCCGCAACGCCAATCCTCAACGCATCCTCAACACTCGCGGCAGACCCGGCAGCGGCCTCCGATCCAATCACGCAGAACATGCAAGCCAGTCTCGCCGCGGACAACCAGCAAGTCGCGCCTGTCATGCATTACGCACCCGGCGACAGCGCCAGCAGCAACTGACCTAATTCCACCGGCGCGCGTGGCGCGCTATTCTTCCCCCCGCAGAAGGTGATATTCGATGACATCAACTAGCCGTCGCCGTTTCCTGCAGACCGTGGCTTCATCCGCCGGCGCTGCCGCCGCGCTGACCGCGCTGCCCGAGTCGATTCGCAATGCGCTCGCCGTTCCCGCGTTTTCGCGCACCGGCACGATCCGCGATGTCGAGCACATCGTCGTATTCATGCAGGAGAACCGCTCGTTCGACCACTACTTCGGCCATATGCGCGGCGTGCGTGGCTACAACGACCGCTTCCCGATTCCGCTGCCGAACGGCAAGCCGGTGTGGTATCAACCGTCGAAGGAAGATCCGACCCAGCCGGTTCTGCCGTTCCATCTGAACACGGCGACCACCAGCGCGCAATGCGTCGGCGATCTGGATCACTCCTGGTACAAGACTCATGCCGCGATCGACGGCGGCCGCTACGACCAGTGGCCCGCCAACAAGACCGACATGACGATGGGCTATCACCTGCGCAGCGACATTCCGTTCCACTACGCGCTGGCCGATGCGTTCACCATCTGCGACGCGTACTTCTGCTCGCTGCCGGGACCGACGCACCCGAACCGCTCGTATCTGATGACCGGCATGGTCGATCCGAGCGGCACGCTGGGTGGACCGCTGCTCGACAACAACGATTTCGTCGACGGCGACGGTCCGCCGAATTATCAGTTGCTCTCGTGGACCACGTACCCGGAACGTCTGCAATCCGCGGGCATTTCGTGGCAGGTGTACCAGCAGGGGCTGACCGGCGCCGATCCGTTGAACGGCAACTACGGCACCAACATCCTGCAGAACTTCACGAATTTCATCAACGCGCAGCCGGGTTCGCCGTTGTATGAGCGCGCGCAAACCGTGCGCACCATCGACGACCTGAAGGCCGACGTGCTGGCCAACAAGCTGCCGCAAGTGTCGTGGTTGTGCCCGCCGGCCGCGTACTCGGAACACCCGAGCTATACGCCCGCATACGGCGCGGAGTACACCTCGCAGATTCTCGATGCGTTGACGTCGAATCCCGAGGTGTGGAGCAAGACGGTGTTGTTCATCATGTACGACGAGAACGACGGCTTCTTCGATCACCTCGTGCCGCCGCAACCGGCGACGACCGGCGCGCAAGGCAAGTCGACGGTCAGCACCGAAGGCGAAATTCACAACGTGGTGAATCCGCAGCGCGGCGGCAGCTACACCGCCGACGGCCTGCCGTACGGCCTCGGCCCGCGCGTGCCGATGACGATCGTGTCGCCTTGGAGCAAGGGCGGCTTTGTCTGCTCGCAGGTGTTCGATCATACGTCGGTGATTCGCTTCATCGAAGCGCGCTTTGGCGTGTATGAGCCGAACATCACGGCATGGCGCCGCGCGGTGTGCGGCGACTTGACCACGGCCTTCGACTTCCGCACGCCGGACTCGAAAGTGCCGCCGCTGCCGGACACGAGCAACTACAAGAGCATCGCCGACAACCAGTGCGCAACGCAGCCGAAGCCGACCGTGCCCGCGACGCCGGGCGCTATCGATCCGCAGGAAAGCGGCATTCGTTTCGCGCGCGCGTTGCCGTACGAGTTGCATGTGAATGGCCAGGCCAACGAGAAGAAGAACACGTTCGAGATCTCGATCGGCAACACCGGCGATCAAGGCGCGCACTTCTATATGTACGCGACGAATCGCACGGACGGTCCGTGGCGTTACACCGTCGAAGCGGGCAAGTCGATCAACGAGACGTTCGATCTGACGATGACCAACGGCGTGTACACCTTCGAAGTGTTCGGCCCGAATGGCTTCGTGCGCAAGTTTGCGGGCAACACGCAGCAGTCGACGGCGCAGAACGCGCAGATCGCCGCCGGCCGCGGCAACAACAAACCGGCGGAACCGGAAGTGAAGGTGCAATACGACGCCGCGAACGGCAACGTGTTCCTGAAGTTCAGCAACAAGGGCAGCGGCATTGCGCGTCTGACGGTGACGGACAACGCGTACGGCGCGCGCCCGCGTCCGGTGCTGGTGCCGGCCGGCGCGCATATCGAAGAAGCGTGGGTGCTGGCGTCGAGCCATCACTGGTACGACTTGACGGTGACGAGTCATGACGACGCCAGCTTCTCGCGCCGTCTTGCGGGTCACGTCGAGAATGGGCGTCCGAGCATTAGCGATCCAGCGGCGGTTGCGCCGGTGTTGGTGGTGAACTAAGGGCCGGTGAAGGTAAAGGGCTTCGGTCAGGCGGCCGCCTCGGCGGCGCGCTTGACCGTAGCTCAGCGCAGGTTGTGTCGCGCAAGACGTCCTGCACGAAATGGCGGATAGCGTTACATTCAGTCTTCGCCACTTCCTGCTGATGGGCACATCATGGACCGTAACGCATTCATCGAAAGCCTGACGAAAGAAGGCTTCCCTGACGCCGTGGTTGTCACGCGCGAGGCCAACGTCGAGATGGAAATTCACGAGCATCCATTCGAAGCCAAGGCCCTGATCCTGGAAGGCGAAATGAGCATACGCATGGACGACGAAGTGCGGGCGTATCGCGTCGGCGACGTCTTCCACTTGCCGGCGAACAAGCCGCATGCGGAGCGCTTTGGTCCGAATGGTGTGACGTATCTGGTGGGAAGGAAGCAGTAGGCGCGGCCTGAATGACAGCGCGCGCCTGTAGAAAGAAAAGCATCAGGCACCCAGCAAAACCCCAGTCCTGAAAGCCCGCGTACCCGTCACACGCCCGAGCGGCGCGCCGGCCGTCACGAAGCGAATCGCGCGCCGCATGTAAAGCACACCTTCGGTTTTGCTTGCGATCGTCGTGGTCTCGTCGGTCAGCGGATCGACGATATCGAACAGCGCCTGGCCGACGCGAATCGTATCGCCGATCTTCGCGCGATGAATCAGAATCCCGCTTACGGGCGCATAGAACTGCTCGCTGCCGGCGAGCGGCGTGGCAGGCGACAGCAGCTCCGGCAAGGGCTTGGCATCGAGCTTGATCGCCTTGCGCCACCCCAGATAATCGACAAGCGCGTCGGCATCTTCCTGAGCGACTTCATAGGACACGTCGCGCTGCCCGCGGCATTCCACGGTCACGGCGATCGCACCGTTGGGCACCGGCTTATCGGCCGGCAACTCCTGCTGCAATTTCCACCACAAAAGACTATGCGTTTCATCGAACGATTCGCCGCCTGAATTGGTGGCGAGTAACGACGCCTGTGCGCCGAGATAGCGCGACAACGGCTCGAACTCCGGCCACGCCGCCTCGCTGGTGTAGAGATGCATGGCCGCTTCGAGCGAACAGTGGAGATCGATAATCACATCCGCATCGAACGAGAGTTGCAGCAACGCCAGTTGCAGCGATTCGAACTCGGTCAATGGTTTCTGTTCGGCCAGTTCGTCGGCAATCAACTTTCGCACTAGCCGCACGTTCTCGGCTGCATTGGAACCCAGCGTTTCTTTAGCGCGCGCGACCAGCTTCGAGAACTGCAGGAAGTGGCGATTGAAGTTCTTCCCGCTGCCCAGATCGAAGCGGCCAAGAAACTGCCCGAGCACGTATTGCCCGAGCCCGACCGGATTCGCCACGGGCACCAGCACGATTTCCGCGTTCAGCGCGCCTTGCTTTTCCAGTTCGAGCAAACGACGCTTCAACAACACCGTCGCCAGCATCGCGGGCGTTTCATCGGCATGCAGCGACGACTGGATATAAATCTTCTGCCCGCTATTCGCCGGGCCGAAATGAAACGACACCAGTTCGCGGTGCGTGCCGATAGCCGGCGAGAGAAGCGGAATCGATTGCCTGTTCATGAGCGGGGGTCTGTAGAAGAGAAGTCGGAAGTCGAAGAATCAATTGCCGTACGGATCGAAGTCGAAGTACTTCTTCGCGATCTGCGCGTACGTGCCGTCCTTGAGCATCGAGGCGATCGCCGCGTTGATGGAAGCCTGCACCGCGGTCTCGTCCTTGCGCAAGCCGATGCCCACGCCGCGATCGCCCATCGAAAGCGGTTCGCCGACGAACGCAAAGCCCTTGCCCGCCGGCGTACGCAAGAAACCGATGTCCGCTTCCACCGAACCGAGCAACGCGCCGTCCAGTCGCCCGTTCTGCAAGTCGGCGAACACTTCGTCCTGACTCTTGTACGCCACCACATGCGCGCCGAGCGGCGCCCAGTTCTTCAGCGCATAGCCCTCGAACTGCGTGCCCGACTGCACGCCGATCTGCTTGCCCGCCAGCGCATTCGTGCCGCCCGCGAGCGCCGAACCTTGGCGCGCGATCAGCCGCGACTTGAACTGAAAGAGTTTCGACGAAAACAGAATCTGTTGCTCGCGCTTCTCCGTGATCGCCATCGACGAAAGGATCGCGTCGATCTTGCGCGCCTGCAGCGCCGGAATCATTCCCGAAAATTCGAGTTCGACCCACTGGCAGCGCGCGCGGATGCGCTTGCAGATTTCATTGCCGAGATCGACGTCGAAACCTTTGAAGCTGCCCTCGGGCGCCTTGGCGTCCATCGGCGGATAGCTCGGGTCGATACCGAGGCGCAGCGTGGTGGGCTCAGCGGCAAACGCGCCACTGCTGAAAACCAGCGCGGCGCTCAAGATCATCAACGGAATTTTCATGGGAGCACGAAGTGTGGGTGGGGCGAATGACGACCGAGCTATCCTATGCCGCGTCTGCGCCTCAAAGAAGTCCCATTCGGACTATCATGATCACTTTTACCGATCACTGGACGGCAGCCCTCATGGCGTTGACGATCTCCCAGCTCCGCGCGTTCACCGCCGTGGCCGAGCATGGCAGCATACGCGCGGCCTCGCGGGCGCTCGGCATCGCGCAGAGCGGCATCACGCAACAACTGCAGAATCTCGAATCGATGCTCGGCGCGACCCTGTTCACCCGCACGAACCGCGGCATTGCGCTGACCGCGCTCGGCCAGCGGCTGTTGCAGCGCGCCGGCGCGATTATCGGCGAATGCGAACGCGCCGAACAGGAAGTGCAGCAACTGCGCGGCGACTACGTCGGCGATGTCACCTTCGGCATGACCACCGAACCGCTGATCGATGCGTTCGCGCCGGTGCTGATGGAATTTCGCACGCGCTTCGAGCGGGTCGCGGTGCATCTGCGCACCGGCACTTCGCGCATGATGATTTCGTGGATTCGCGAAGGCACGCTGGATTTCGCGGTTGCGTTGGTATCGAAGCACACGGATACCGCCGATCTCTCGGTGACGCCGCTGTATCCGTCCGATCCGGTGATCGTCTGCCGCCAAGGGCATCCGAAAGCTGGTGCGACCACGCTGGCCGAACTGGTCGATTGCACGTGGGTGGCCACGCGTTCGCCGAATCTCACGGACGATCCGCAAATCAACCGCCTGAACCATCTGTTCGAAAGCCACGGCCTGCCGCCGCCGAAAATCGTCGCGACAGTGGAAGGCCTGTACGAAACGCTGCATCTGGTGAGCGCGACGGATTGCCTGTCGCTGGAAGCGTCGATCGTGGTCAAGCGCGGACCGTTTGCGAGCACGCTCACCGCCATTCCAGTGCGCGAGCGCGCGGTCGAACAGAACGTCTGCCTGCTGCAGCGCGCGGCCATTCCGCTCACGCCCGCCGCGCAGGAACTCGCCACGATGATCGCTTCGTACACGCGCACGGTGCGGGCGCGTTGACGCGGCATTGAGGTGGCGCTGAGATCAGGCCGTCGTTTCGAGCGCGAGCAACTCGTCGACCGTTTGCCGCCGGCGGATCAGTCGCGGCTTGCCATGCTCGAGCAACACCTCGGGCACAAGCGGCCGGCTGTTGTAGTTCGAGGACATCGACGCGCCGTAGGCGCCTGCATCGTGAAACACGATGAAGTCGCCCACTTCGGGTATCGGTATTGAGCGGTTCGTAATGACGCCGCCTGCAACTTGGGTGAAGACATCGCCGGCTTCGCACAGCGGCCCGGCCACTGCGAACGAATCGACCGGCGCTTCGCTCGGCGAGCCGTCGCGTTTCAGCACCGTCATCTCATGATGACTGCCGTAAAACGATGGCCGTACGAGATCGTTGAATCCGGCATCGACCAAAGCAAACTGCTGCGCGGGGCGTCGATTCAATGCGTGAACTTCCGCGACGAGCACGCCCGATTGCGCGACGAGGAAGCGGCCCGGTTCGATCTCCAACCTCACGCCATGCCCGACATGCGCTTCGATCTGCCGGCGCGCCGCGTCCCAAAGCCGGAAGTAGTGCGCGACGTCGATATCGGGCTCGCCTTCGCGATACGGCACTGACAAACCACCGCCCGCGGAAATCGCTTCGATATCGTGGCCCAGGCCCTTCACGGCTTCGACCATCGCATCGCAAACGCGCGACAGATGTCCATAGTCGACGCCCGAACCGATATGCATGTGCAGCCCGACCAGCTTCAGGCGATAACGCCGGATCAGCTCGACCGCGTGCGGCACATCGTCGAGCCAGATGCCATGCTTGCTATGCTCGCCGCCCGTGTTGGTCTTGTTGCTGTGCCCGTGACCGAAGCCCGGATTGATCCGCAGCCACACGCGATGACCTTCGGGCGCATGCCGTCCTATCCGTTCGAGCATATCGAGCGAGCCCACATTGACTGTAATGCGATGCTCGATCACGGTGGCGAGCGTCGCATGATCGATCAGGTCCGCCGTAAACACGACGCCTTCGGGATCGCCATCAGGCGTGAAGCCTGCCGCGAGGCTGCGTTTGAGTTCACCCAACGAGACCGCGTCGACCATCGCGCCTTCCTCGCGCATCAGTTTGAGGATATGCAGGTTCGAACACGCTTTCTGCGCATAGCGGATCACATCGAAGCTGCGCAATTCGGCAATGCGTGTGCGGATTACGTCAGCGTCGTAGACCCACAGCGGCGTGCCGTGCTCGTGGGCGAGTCTGACGAGTTGTTGTGGATTGAATGGCGTCACGGTTCCCGTCTCTTGATGTCGAAGCGTTGGTGTGAGCGACATGATGCGGAAAACGCATCATTCAGTAAAATACCAATTCTTGGCATGCCCATTCACTTCTGATATACCCACCATGGCGCTTACACATCGGCATATCGAAGTCTTCCGCGCGCTGATGACCGCGGGCAGCGTCACCAAAGCGGCCGAGATGCTGTTCACCTCGCAGCCCACGGTGAGCCGCGAACTCGCGCGCATGGAACAGAGCATCGGCTTTGCATTGTTCGAGCGCACGAATGGTCGATTGCGTCCCACCTTGTCCGCGCTCACCTTGTTCGACGAGATCAAGCGCGCGTATGTCGGACTCGAACGTGTGGCGTCCACCGCCGCGAGCCTGCGCGAATTCCAGGGCGGCCAGCTTTCCATCATCGCGTTGCCCGCGTTTTCGCATTCGATCCTGCCGGGCGCGGCGAAGCGCTTTCACGACGCGCAACCGGGCGCAAGTTTGTCGATCGCGACCCAGGAGTCGCCGTTTCTCGAGGAATGGCTGACCGCGCAGCGCTACGATCTCGGCCTGACCGAACACGGCGCGCCTCCGGCGGGCACGCGTCTGACGCCGTTGCTCGAAGTGGATGAAGTGTGCGTGCTGCCCGACGAGCATCCGTTGCTCGGCAAGCGAGTAATCGCATTGAAGGATTTCGCCAATCAGCCGTTCATCAGCCTGTCGTCGAACGATCCGTACCGGATTCAGATCGACGAGGCCTTCGCGCAAGCGGGAATCGCGCGCCGCCAGATCGTCGAGACGCCCACTGCCGTCTCCGTGTGCAGTTTCGTGCGGCACGGGCTTGGCCTCGCGATCGTCAATCCGCTGACAGCCCTCGATTTCGTGGGTCGCCATCTGCATATCCGGCCGCTCGGCGTGTCGTTGCCGTTTCGCGTCAGCGTGATTCAGCCGGAGCATCGTCCGGGTCATCCGTTGGCCGGCGCGTTCGTTCGAGCGTTGCGAAGCGAAGCCGCCGCGCTGCGGCTACAATTGAAATCCCACACCGGACGCAAGCAGCAGTGAGCGCTTTGTTCGCGAATCAACGCGTGGGCAATCGCCGACCTCCACCGAAAGAATCCGGGCACGCTTCAAGCTAAACACAGCAGCACACCGATTGCGGACGCGAACGACGCACAGCGCCTTCGCGCCGCATGAGTTTTTATATGTCGTAGACCATCAACAGGAGTTTCCCAAATGATGAATCGAGACAATCCCGTCTGGCTGATCACAGGTTGTTCCACCGGCTTCGGCCGCGAGTTGGCGAAGCTGGTGCTGGAGCGCGGTTGGCGCGCGGTGGTGACCGCACGCGACGCGTCGAAAGTGAAGGATATCGCCGAAGCCCACGGCGATCGCGCACTGGTTCTGCCACTCGACGTGACCAACCCCATGCAGATCGACGAAGTCGTAACGCAAGCGAAGCAGCGTTTCGGCCGCATCGACGCGCTCGTCAACAACGCGGGTTACGGTTATCTGGCCGCGATCGAGGAAGGCGAGGACGACGAAGTCCGCGCCATGTTCGAAACCAACGTGTTCGGCCTCGTCGACATCACGAAGGCGGTCTTGCCGATCATGCGTGAGCAGCACAGCGGCTTGATCGTCAATGTGTCGTCGATCGGCGGTATCACGAGTTTCGCGGCGACCGGCTATTACCACGCCACCAAATATGCGGTGGAGGGTCTATCCGAATCGCTGGCGACGGAGGTGAAGCCGCTCGGCATCGACGTGTTGATCGTCGAACCGGGACCGTTCCGCACGAACTGGGCGGGTCCGTCGATCAAACAATCGGCCACGGTAATCGACGATTATGCTGCCACGGCCGGTGAGCGCCGCAAGCAGACCGAGGCGCGCAGCGGCAAACAGGCAGGCGACCCGGTGCGCGCCGCGCAGGCCATTATCGACGCCGCGCTGTCGGACACACCGCCGCTGCGGTTGCTGCTCGGCAAAACCGCGCTCGAACTGGCGCGCAAGAAGCTGGACTTCATGCGCGGCGATTTCGATGCATGGGAAGCCACCACGCTGGGGGCGGATTTTCCGGAAGGAGCGGGCTGAACTTAGGCGTATGTCGTGCGTTGGCCGGGCTTAAAACTCGACCAACGCGAAATCTTCCTTGCCCACGTCGCAAAGCGGGCAGCGCCAGTCGGCCGGCACGTCCGTCCAGCGCGTGCCCGGCGCGATGCCCTCCTCCGGCAAACCTGCGGCTTCGTCGTAGACCCAGCCGCAGATCACGCAGACCCACTGCTTGAAGTCGTCCGCCGAAGCGGCAGGCTCCGCCGCGTGCGGCGCATCAGCCGCGTGCGACGCCGGCGTGTCATCGAGGCTGACCACCAACGGCGCGGCCGTGCCCACGCCGGTTTCCGCGAGGCGCGCCTGCAAGCTTTCCAGCAGCCTCTGCGCTTCAGCCTGCGTCAGATCGATCCAATAGGGATCGCCCGCGCCGTCGTTGAGCCGCTCAGGAGAAAACTGGATTTCTACGGCTACGCCCTTCTTGTACATGGCAAATCGGAATTTCGATGAAGCCGGCAGCGCGTCCCAGGAAGAACTTCCTTAGGGACGTGCCGGCATGGGTCGGAAGCGTCGCGCAGAGGCTTCGCGTGGAGATCAGACGAACTGGTTCAACACGATCGCGGCAATCAGGCCGGCGGCGCCGATGAGGCCCAGCAATTGCAGCAGAGTGAGGGATTTGCGGGGTGCGGTAGGGATTTGTTGCGTAGTCACGGGCTATTCTTGAAGATCGGAAAAAGCGAAATGGTACACGGGTCCGCGGCTAGCGCATGTCGATTAGCGCAAACCGCCGTGCATTAGCTGCCATTATCGCCGCTCGATCGCCCGGTATTCCCTACCGTCGGGAGATGGATTAATTCCCCTCGAGGGGGAAAGTTTTCGTGCGGATTCCTGATGCGGACATGCCGGGCAGATCGCCACTCACATCATGCGCCCGGCGTCAAAACGACCCGAGAATCAGCTCTTCGCCAACGGGTTGCCGTGACGAGAATCCCAGAAGCGAATCACAGCCGTGTCGCCCGTGCCGGCACCCACCACCTGATCCGGCGCGCCGTTCTCGCGCAGCAACGCGCGCAGATCGTTGATGACCGGAAACACCTCATGATTCCAGTCCGCGCCCTGCGAATCGTGGGCGCGCTGTTCGGCTTCGACGATCTCCCGGTCTTCCTTGAAAATGCGCTCGGTGAACCACACCAGCAGCGGCCACGCGAGATTCAACACGCCAGGAACACCGGGTTTGCGAATCGACAGCAGCCCGAACGTGCGGTTGGTGCGCTGCTCGCGATCGAGCGGCACGTAGACGATCCACAGATCCATTACCAGCGTCTGCTCGGACGTGCGGATCTGCAGCGTCTGATACGGATACTCGGTGCGGATCGTCATCACGTCTTTGTCGTTGTCGCCGCCGGTTTTACGGCTCTGGCCGAACACGATCGCTTCGCCGATCGGCTGCTGGCCGGCCATGCGCGCAAATGTGTAATCGACTTCGACCCAGCCCTCGCCACGCCGCCGGCCGAGCGAACGCGCCCGCATCTGCCCCATCTGCCTGCGATGCAGAAACTGATGGTTCATGTCCATCAGGTTCTCGTGCATGAACGAGTAGTGGCAATTCACCGGACGGCCGAAGCGGCGCGTCTTGTACTTCTTGTCCGAGACCGAGCCGAACGCCGGTAGCGGCCGTTGCTCGGCCAGCGCCGCGTCGCCGGGGAAAACGAAAATCAGGCCTTCGATTTCGCGGCACGGGTAAGAGCGCACGCCGTTCGGCAAACGGTCGCGGCCCAGGTACGGCACGTCGATGCACTTGCCCGAGCAGTCGTAAGTCCAGCCGTGATAGCCGCAGCGGATCGATTCGCCATCCACCACGCCCTGATGCAACGGCACCTGACGATGCGCGCAGCGGTCCTCCAGCGCGAACGCCTTGCCGGACTCCGTGCGCGCCAGCACGATCGGCTCGCCCGCGAACGTCACACCATGCGTCTTGCCCCGCTTCACCTCGTGCGACCACGCCAGCGGATACCAGTAGTCAGGGTGAATACCGACGCGGCGCAGATCGCGCACCGGTGCGTCGTTGGCGGCCTGGCCCGGCATGTGAGCGGATTTCTGCGATGCGGCCTGGGCAGGCGACGCATCGACGGTTACATCGACGGTGTCTCGTTCTAGCGGGGGAACAGCATGCATAGGTGGGTCTCCGTGCACGGGCGGATAGAAGGTTGCGCCCTGCAAATTGCGGGCGGCATCGTCGCCAGTCTACTAGAACCCGACGCCGTATGGGTTCGGGGACCGTGCAACCACCTACTGCGGCGCCTGCTCCCACTACTCTCCTGAAGAGACGACGCGCCGCGTCAGCTCTCGTCGTGTGCCACCAGCCCCGAGCGGCGCTGCACGCCCCACGACCGTCCGCCGCGCAGGAAATGCAGCCAGCCGAGCGCGGCGCCCACGTGCCGCACCAGCTGAAACGTGAACGGCTCGGCGACCGCCGCGAGCATCGCCATCCACAAACTGGTGCCGGCGCGCTCGCCGGTCCAGCGCCGGTACAAATGGATACTCCACAGATAGAACGCGAGGTCGATCGCCGTTTTCAGGCCGATCACGCTGAAGATCGACACGACGATCGCGCCATGGCCACCGAACACGAAGGCGAGCAGCAACGCAAACGCGGTCAGGCCGTAAATCGGCTGCATGGTGTCGATCGCCTTGACCGGCAGCATCAGCATGCCGAGCGTGCCGTAGCGCGGATTGCCGGTCATGTCGCGGTTCCAGTACTGCGTCTGCAGGAAGCCCGCGAACCAGCGGCGCCGTTGACGCAGAAAACTGGCGAGATTGTCCGGCGCGTCAGTGCGGGCATGCGCCTCGCCGACCACGCGCACGTCCCAGTCGAGGCCGTGGTCGACCGAATAGCGGCGCAGCCGGTGAATCAGCTCGTAGTCTTCGACGAGACACTGCGGATCGAAGCCGCCCACGTCGACCAGCGCGTCGCGCTTGAAGGACGCGAAGGCGCCCGAAATCAGCAGCAGACTGTCAGCACGCATCCACGCGAAACGGGCGATGAAGTTGCGCATGTACTCGTAGGTCTGGAACCACTGGAACACGCGCCCCGACACCGACTTGCCGCACACCGGCACCAGAATGCCGGCCGCGGCGACCAGCTTCGGTTCGCTCGCGAAAGCGGCGCGCATGGCGTAGGTGGCGTCGTCGTCGAGTAAGGTGTCGGCGTCGACGGTCATGACCGTTTCCGTGGTCATCACGGTGATCGCGGCATTCAGCGCGCGGGCCTTGCCGCCGTGCGGCACACGCAGCCAGAACAGATTCGGATACAGCGCGCTCGGCGCGCTCAGCACGCCGTCTGCGGCCGCGGTAAGGCCGAAGCGCCCGGTGAGCAACTCGCGGGTCGAGTCGGTGGAACCGTCGTCGGCAATGACGATTTGCGCCGGCCCGTGCGTTTGCCGCAGCAGCGCGGCGATCGTGACCGGCAGCACCGTCGCTTCGTTATGCGACGCGACGATCACGCCCATGCTCGGCAAGCTGCGCCGTTCGAACTCGGGCTCGAGCGGCGGCGCACGCCGCATCAACGGCAGCGTTTTCCACGTGACGAACGCAAGCAGCAAGGTGTCGTACACCACGTAGGCGATACCCGTCGACCACGCCAGCGCGCCCTGCAGAAAGAAGGCGCGCGCGAACAGCAGCAGCCACAAGACGACCACACTCAGATGAATCAGCGTGCTCAACGGTGTCGTGCGACGCGGCACAATGCGCGGCGAAGCGAGAGCGAGAGCCTGTTCCAGGGTTTTCTTCAAAATGACTGCCGGGTTTGTCAATGTTGCGGTTGATAGGTGAATGCGGCGCTCACGGCACCATGCGCTTCAGAACCGACTTGCGATCGATCCACTGGTGCTTCAACGCGCCGCCGATATGCATCGCGAGCAGCGCATAGAGCGCGTAGCCAAGCCACGTGTGCAAGGCGCCGAAGCGGTCGTGCAAGGTCTCCTTCAGCGCCGGATCGAGATTCATCACATAGCCGATGCGCGGCCACGGAAACAGATTGAACAGATGCATGGGGTGCGTCGCCGCGTCTTTCCATGCGGAATCGTGCAGCCAGCCGGACAGCGGCAGCGCAATCATCAGCAGATACAGCAGAAAATGCGCGACATGCGCGGCGATCTTTTCCCACGACGGAAACTCGCGCGGCAACGGCGGCGGCTTGTGCGACACACGCCACAAGATGCGCATGAGCGCGAGACCCAGCACCGTGATACCGATCGACTTGTGGGTGTCGACCACCGGACGCACCCAGTCGTCCGGCAACGAATCCGCGCTCAGCCCGAGCACCACGTTGCCGATCATCAGCAGCGCGATCAGCCAGTGCAGAACCATGGCCGTACGTGTGTAGCGCGTTGGCACTGGCGTGCCGGTCGAATCGGTCAAAGAGTCGGCGTGTGTGTTCATGATTGTTCCGTCCGCAGCGGCATGGCTGCGAAAGCTGTTTGAAAATCCGGCGATGCCGTAGCACATCAAGGCAAGCCGATGTATAGGCAAACGCCCGAGTGTGCCGCTTTATTCCGCCGGGCGCTTAACTCCATGTTTTCGGATTATTTCGCTGCCGCCGGCTTAGAGAAGTCATTGCACCTTAACCGTGCGCCGCCTCGCGCCGCGCGATCAGCGCGGCCGACTCGATCCGTTCGTCGAGCCAGCCGTTGGTTGCATACGCATCCAGTAGTTGCCGGATGCGCGCCAGCAGTTCGTCCAGCCGCTCGCCGAGCCGTTCGCGCGACAGACTCGACATCGACAGCGGCCGCGTCACCAGCGAGTCGACCGAGACCCGCCGCGTTTCGACGATCGACACGCGTTCGAGCATCGGGAACGGCGACTTCGCCAGCACCGCGTCGTGGCTTTCCCAGCCGTCCGCCTTGCGCTGCATGCGCGCCGGGTCGCCCTCCGAGTAAGCCTCGAGCAGCGCACGGTACGGCGCGAGCCAGGCCATCGGCGAGTCGGCGGCGAACGCGGTCGAAAACAGGGCGACCGCGCCTTCCGGTTCGATCAGAGCATCCAGACGCGCGAGCGTGTCGGGCCGGTCCATCCAGTGAAACGCCCGCCCGATGACGGCCAGCCGAAAGCGCCCCAAAGCCGGCGACAGATCGTAAGAACTCCCCTCGCGATACTCGATGTTCGGCGCAATCCCCGCGCCCAGGCTCGCGGCAACGCGCAGCATTTCCGGTTCGGGGTCGAGCGCGAGACCCGCGCCGACCCACGACGAAAACGCCAGTGACAATTGCCCCGGCCCGCAGCCGAGGTCCAGGAGCCGGTGCGAGCCGCCGAGTTCGCAGGACTGCGCGACGCGGCGGATCAACTGCGGCGAATACGGTGGACGGCCCGCCAGGTAATGCGCGGCGGTGGTCCTGAAGCGGTCGGGGACGAAGGGGATTGGGGTGGTCATCGGTAATTCCAGGCGGGTCGGTTGCGGCAATGGCAAACGACGAACGGAACCCCATTGTCGTTGCTGCGGTCCATTGGCGCCGCTGTTGCGAGGCAACTCGATCAGACAGGGCTTCCCTGCCTCAGAGTGCACCCAAGGTTTGATGCCCGGATGACTGCGCAGTTTCCTGCCGATTAGATAAATCGCAGGGCGGAACTCGCGAGACGGTCGCTCAGCAAAAAGCCGAGTGTGAAAACACAATGAAAGCCAGCCGGCGTATCGCGTCACGCCTAGCACTTAAGCGGATCGGCCCACCGCGGTTCAACGCTTCACGAACCGATAATGCCCCACGCCCCACTCGTTTCCATTCGCGTAGCCGAACAGTTCAGCCACCGCCATATAGAACATGCGCCACCGTTGCAGCCACACTGCCGCATCGCGCGCGCCGTAGGTGTCGATCAGCATTGGCATCACCCGGTCACCCGCCGCATCGAGCGCGGCGAGCCAATGATTCGCCGTGCGCTCGTAGTGCGTGCCGCTCACCCACCACTGCCGCTCCACGCGCAGGTCGTCCTGGAAATTGAGCAGCAGCGCCTCCGACGGCATCGTGCCGCCGGTGAAAAAGTACTTCGACATCCAGTCGCTGCCGTCTTGCACCTGGAAGTGATAGGCCAGCGTGCGATGCGCGAAGAGATGCACGAACAGCTTCGCGTCGGCGCGCATCCAGCGCGCGATTTTCGCGAGCAGCAAGCCGTAGTTCTTCATATGCTCGAACATCTCGATCGACATCACGCGATCGAAGCCGCCGCCAAGTTGCGCCCCGTCGAATTCGAAATCGACGATGCTGCCCGTCACCACCGAAAGGTTGTGCAAACCAGCCTGCGCCGCGCGCGCTTCGATGAACGCGCGCTGCCCATGCGAGTTCGATAGCGCGACGACGCGCGAATTCGGATACCGCGCCGCCAGCCATAACGACAGTGAACCCCAGCCGCAGCCGAGATCGAGAATCCGCTGACCGTCGGCGAGTTCCGCACGCTCGGCATAGCGTTCGAGCATGGCCGCTTCGGCTTGCGCGAGCGTCTCGTCACCGGTCGGATACAGGCAGCATGAATACTTCAGATGCGGTCCGAGATACGCGTGGAAAAACGACGCCGGCACCTCGTAATGCTGCGTGTTGGCGGCTTGCGTTTCGATGGCGATCGGACTCGCGCGCAGATCGTCGAGCAGACGGTTGAACCGTTGCGCGCGCAACTCGCCGTTGTCGACCGCTTCATCGCGCAGGCGCTGACGCATCAACTGACGCATGCCGAAACGGATCACGCCGTCGGGTAGCCAGCCGCGCTCGCAACTTTGAATGAGCCAGCCATCGGCGGAGTCGGAGGACGACGGCGGCATCGTGTGGTCAGTGGTGGAAAGACTCATGAGGCTGACTCCTGGTGTTTCTTTTGGACTCTTTCGAAGGCGCGCTTGCGCCCGCTTGCGTCTTCCATGCCGTCTTCAATGCCGCGGCGGCCACGGAATCAGCGCGCTGGTGGTGCGCATGTAGTCGGCGTACCCGGGACGCCCTTTTGCCATGCTTTCTTCGAGCAGCGGAATGCCGGAGACCTTCAGCAACAGAAACGCCATCAGCACCGGCGGCAACAGCGTGAACCAACCCCACGGCGTGCCGATCGACAACGCGATATACGCGAGCCAATGCACGCATTCGAAGAAGTAATTCGGATGCCGCGAGTATCGCCACAAGCCGACGCGGCACACGGCGTCGCGATTGGCCTGATCGGCCTTGAAGTTGCGCAACTGGCGGTCGGCCATCGCTTCGCCGGCCACGGAGACGATCCACACGACGACGGCTAGCAGCATCCAGCCGACGGCCGGCGCAGTGCCGCGGTACGACGGCACCAGAAATGCGATCGACAGCAACATCGAAATCACGACTTGCAACTGGAAAAACCAGAACATCCGGCTTGCCGCCTTGTCGCCCCATTCTGCGCGGAAGCGCTGATAGCGCGCGTCTTCCGGCTTGCCGGCGTTGCGTTTCCACAGATGCGTGCCGAGCCGCGCGCCCCAGACCAAACCGCCCAGCGCGGTCAGCGCGCGCGCGACGGGGTCGCCGGTGCCGAGCATCGCGTAGAGCGCCGCCACGAGTCCCAGCGAATGCGCCCAGATGGGATCGACCATGCCGGCGTTTTCGCTCCTCAACTGCCACGCCCAGACGGCGCTGAAAAGCGCGATGAGTCCGATCAGGGCAATCACGGCGGCAGCAAGCGGTGGCATGGTTTCCTCATTCGACGGCAATGCGGGTTATACGCGGCGACGGTGGTATCGGATGCGTACGATGCGCCCGCTAATCCTTGTCGCCCGGCGACGCAAAGCCCGGCTTGCCCACCTGATCCGGCCGCTGCGGCACGCGTCTGAATCGCGACGTGTCATAGCCCATCGCATCGAGCCGCGCAAGCAAGGCGCGATATGTGTCCTCGCTCATGTCCGGCTCGCGCGAAAAAATCCAGCCGAGGTTTTTGCCCGGATAGCCGAGGATCGTGTAGCGGTAGTCTGGGTCGACGTAAAGCGTCAGTTGCGTCACGCGGATAGGCCAGAACAGCTGCACGCTCCACTCGCCGCCGTCCTTGCCGGGCACGGGCGTGTCGAGAAACTGATAGTGCTTTTCCTCGGCGTCGAAGCGCTTCTTGCGGGCGTAGTACGAATCGTCGATCTTGCCGTCCGCGCGCAGTGTCCATTCGGCGCGGCTCGCCACCATGTCGCGTTCGGCGAAATACGGAATGTTCGCGATGACGTACCAGCGGCCCATGTAGCGCGGCAAGTCGACGGGCACGGTGGCGAGCGGTTCGCTCGCGCGCGGGTTGGGATTGGGCGGATCGTTGGAGCAGGCCGTGAGTGATAGCAGCAGAACGCTTGCAGCGGCGGCAGCTGCAGCGGTGACGTAGGCAACTCGGCGCATGGCAAGGGCCTCGAACGTGGCGGCAATACACCTATTACGTTCGACGAGGCCGTCTGGATGCGTGCGCCGCTCTCCGCAAGAAGGCGCACCGATAACAGAACCAAAGCGGCAAATGGTGCTAAATTGGCCCGACTGCGGACTTCAATTCCTGAATCGACCGAATGGAAAACCTGAGCGGGATCGTCGCCTTCGTGCAAACGGCCGAAGCGTCCAGCTTCGTCGGCGCGTCGCAGCGGCTCGGCCTGTCGCCCTCCGCCGTCGGCAAAAGCGTCGCGCGGCTCGAACAACACCTCGGCGTGCGGCTGTTGCAGCGAAGCACGCGGCGCGTCAGCCTGACCGACGACGGCGAGCGCTTCTACGAACGCTGCCGGCAGATTCTCGACGCGCTGAGCGAAGCCGAAGCGATGATGCTGCAAGCGAACGCCGCGCCACGCGGGCGCCTGCGCGTGACTTTGCCGACCATCGGCTATCGCTTCCTGCTGCCGATCCTTCCGGAATTCGCCGAGCGCTATCCCGAGATCGACCTCGAACTGGATTTCAACGACCGCATCGTCGACGTGATCGAAGGCGGCTTCGACGCCGCGGTCCGCAGCGGCGATCTGCCCGATTCGCAATTGATGGCCAAGCGGCTCGGCCCGTTCCGCTTCGTAGTGTGCGCGTCGCCGGGTTATCTGCAACGGCACGGCGTGCCGCTCGCGCCGGCCGATCTCGCGCAGCACGCATGCTTGCGCTTCCGCTTCCCGACCTCGGGCAAACTGCAGCACTGGGCGTTTCGAGGACTCCCCGAAGACGCGGCCGCGCGCTTTCCGACCGCGCTGACCTGCAACAACATGGAAGCCCTGCGAGCGGCGGCGGAACTCGGTCTGGGCGTGGCCTACATGCCGGATTTTCTGGCTCGCGACGCGATCCGGGCGGGAACACTGCAAAACGTGCTCGACGACCATCTGGCGCACGCGGGGCAGTTTTCGGTGCTCTGGCCGTCCAGCCGGCAACTGTCGCCGAAGCTGCGCGCGTTCGTCGATTTTCTGTCGGAGCGCTTGTTCAGCGCAGCTTAGCGACGATACAAGTGGCGTGATCCGGTTAGCGTTATCGTGTCCGCAACGCCCGCTCCCGCGCGAATTCCCTCATGCCTACCCGCTCAAACGCCGCATTCACCGCCTTGCTCGCCGCCGCCCTATTCGGCGCGACGACACCGCTCGCCAAGGCGCTGCTCGGCTCGCTCTCGCCGTTCCTGCTGGCTGGGTTGTTCTATCTCGGTAGCGGCTGCGGCCTTGCCGCGGTGATTCTGGCGCGCCGGCTTAAAGGCGGCGGCGCCGGGCAGCCGGTCGGCCACAGCCATTTCCCGTCGCGCGAAGCCCCCTGGATGGCCGGCGCGATCGCAGCCGGCGGCGTCGCCGGGCCCGCTTTACTGATGCTGGGTCTGCAAACGACGCCGGCCGCCACCGGTTCACTGCTGCTGAATCTGGAAGGCGTATTCACCGCGTTGATCGCGTGGATCGTGTTTCGCGAGAACGTCGACGTGCAGGTGTTCCTCGGCATGGCCGCGATCGTCGCGGGCGGCGTGGCGCTGTCATGGCAGCCGGGCGCGGCGGGACTGCCGCCCGGCACGCTGCTGCTGATCGGCGCCTGCGCGTGCTGGGCCGTGGACAACAATCTCACGCGCAAGGTGTCGGCGCACGATGCGATGTTCATCGCCTGCATAAAAGGACTCGTGGCCGGTTCGGTGAACGTGGCGCTCGCGCTCACCCTCGGCGCCGCATGGCCGAAGCTCTCGACCGTCGCGCTCGCCATGCTCACCGGCTTTGCGGGCTACGGCGTGAGTCTCGTGCTGTTCGTCGTCGCACTGCGCAATCTCGGCACCGCGCGAACCGGCGCATATTTTTCGGTCGCGCCGCTATTCGGCGTGACTTTATCCTGGCTTCTGTGGCCCGAACTGCCGCCGCCGCTTTTCTGGGTCGCTGCAGCGCTGATGACGCTCGGCGTGTGGCTGCACATTCGCGAACGTCATGAGCATCCGCACACGCACGATCCGCTCGAGCACTCGCATCGTCACCGGCACGACGCGCATCACCAGCACGAGCACGACTTCGCGTGGGACGGCGACGAGCCGCATACCCATCCGCACCGCCATGCACCCATGACGCACGCGCATGCGCATTTCCCGGATATCCATCACCGGCACACGCATTGATTTTTCGGCCAGCCGTGCAGCACGGACGCTTGCTGCATCGCAAGACAAAAATCTCTCTGAAAAAAAATCATGCGATAGACCGATTCAATTGGCATCGCCGCGCATCGCATCCTGTAATGAACTCCTGTTGTCCGCGTGCCTTCCGCCCAACCTGTCCGCACCTTTGGAGAGATCCATGTCACAACCCGAGCCTAATGTTGATGAATTAGTGAAAAGCATCGCCGAAGAAACCGACACGCCGGCGGAAACGGTCTCGAAGATGTACGCGGACACCTTGGCCAACTACCGGCACGACGCGCGTGTATTCGATTACGTGCCGCTCTTCGCCGCGAAAAAAGTACGCAACCAGCTTCGCGATAGTTCGAATCGCAAACACTGACACGGCGGCGCGCGGAGACCACCGCCTGCTGAATCGCAATTTTTTTCGCCTCGACCGACTCGCGCAAAATTCACATAACGCGCACCGATTTTTTTCCCGCTGATAGACTCTCGCCCAGAACCATCGACTCGGGGGAGTTGGCATGCGGGTAACGATCGTAGGCGCGGGCATCGCCGGTTTGAGCACGGCGTGGTCGCTCTCGAAACAGGGACATGACATCACGCTGATCGAGCAGGGCTCGATTCCAAATCCACTCGCCGCGTCGGGCGACCGGCATCGCATGATTCGTCGCGCATATGGCGATGCGGACGGTTATGCGCGAAACATCGAAGAGGCGTTCGATAGCTGGGACCTGCTGTGGAACGATCTCGGCGTGTCGCACTATGCAAATTGCGGCGTGCTCGGCATTTCGCAATTCACGGGCGATGGCGCCGAACAGTTTCGCAACGGCCTCGACCGCATGGGATTCGAGTACGAAAGGCTCGAACTCCTCGAAGCAGCGGCGCGCTACCCGTTTCTCGACCCAGCCACGTTTCGTTACGCCTACCTCGATCACGACGGCGGCGCACTTTTCAGCGAACGCATTGCACGCGATATGAAAGCGTGGCTCAAGATGCGCGGCGCCGACATTCGCATGCACACCAAGGTGCTCGCGGTCGACCCGCAGACCGCTTCCGTGCGCATCGAAAACGACGTGATCGTGCATGCGGACCGGCTCGTGGTCACCGCGGGCGCATGGACGCCGCAACTGTTTCCCGCGCTTGCGGAAAACCTGATGACGTATCGCAACACGGTCGCCTATCTTGAGCCGCCCGCGGATCTGGAAGACGCGTGGTCGACGGCGCCCGCGATCGTCGATATCGGCGGCGCGAGCGACGGCTATGTGCTGCCGCCGCTCGACGGCATTGGTCTGAAGTTTGGCGCCGGCATCAATAAATCACGCGCGCCGGACCCCGACGCGAATCGCGTTGCCGCGCCCGTTGAAGGCGACCGCTTGCGGCGGCTGTTTGCGCCGCCGTTCAGCCGCATCGACGAATATACGGTATCCGAAGTAAAAACCTGCGCGTACACGTTCACGGCGGATAACCGTTTCTTTTCGAAGCGCATCGGCAACACGCTGGTGGTGTCGGCTTGCTCGGGGCACGGCTACAAATTCGGTGCAGCGGTGGGGCGGCGAATCGCGGAGGCGCTGGAGACGGACGACGACGCCACGCTCGCGCGGTGGCTCAGAGCCGAGACGGCCTGAACGTTTTCCTCGATTCACACTTGGTGGCTCCACATTCTGAACGTACTGTGGATCTAACAATAGCGCCGCAAATTTTCTATGCTGGCGGTTCAGCAGTCTTCTTCCGACCAGGAACCGCACATGTCCGATTCGATTCAAATCCGCCCCGTCGTCCCCGGCGACTTCGATGCATGGCTGCCGCTTTGGGACGCCTACAACGCGTTCTATGGCCGCTCGGGCGAAACCGCGTTGCCGCGCGAGATCACGCAAATCACGTGGGAACGTTTTTTCGACGGCTACGAGCCGATGCATGCCATGGTGGCTGAACGCAACGGCCAGTTGCTCGGTCTCGTGCACTTCCTGTATCACCGTCACACGACGATGAAAGGACCGATCTGCTATCTGCAAGACCTCTACACGCTAGACTCCGAGCGCGGCAAAGGCGTTGGCCGCGCATTGATTGAAGCGGTGTATGAGCGCGCCAAAGCCGATGGTTCGCAACGCGTCTACTGGCAAACGCAAGAGACGAATCAGACGGCGATGAAGCTCTACGACAAGGTTGCGGACCGTTCGGGCTTCCTGGTCTATCGCAAAGCCTTGTGATGCCGCGCGGCGGGCTCGCCTAGCGCGCTTCCCGCTCGTCTCGCCGTGCCGCGCGCTCTGTGCGGCACACTGCTTTTATCTCCGACCGATCTCGTGGCCACCATGCGCCGCGCATTGTCCGGTCCGATTTCCGCCGCCTTCGTTTCCCGCGCCGCTCAAGTTTGCGTGCGGTCTGCCGTTATCGCCATTGGACGGAGCTACACCCGGCTCCACGCGGTTCATCAGCGAAACCTTGGGCGATCTCCTCATGGAGGGGCGCAAACGAATCGGAAACTGTACATGCCTTCGATCATCGGCATCGATCTTGGAACCACGCATAGTCTTGCGGCAATCTGGCGCGCCGACCGCGCCGTGCTCATCCCGAACGCGTTAGGCGAGACGCTCACGCCCTCGTGCGTCTCCATCGACGGCGATGGCTCGATCCTCGTCGGCCGCCCCGCTCATGACCGCCTGCATACGCATCCCGAGCGCACCGCCGCCAACTTCAAACGCTATATGGGCACGAGTCGCACCGTGTCGCTCGGCACGCAGTCGCTGCGCCCCGAGGAGTTGTCCTCGCTGGTGCTCAAGTCGTTGAAGGCCGACGCCGAAGCGTTTCTCGGCGAAACGGTCGGCGACGCCGTGATCGCCGTGCCCGCCTATTTCAGCGACGCACAACGCAAAGCCACGCGCATTGCCGGCGAACTCGCCGGCCTGAACGTGCTGCGCCTCGTCAATGAACCGACCGCGGCCTCGCTCGCGTACGGCGTGCATCAACGCGACAGCGAGCGCAAGTTTCTGATCTTCGATCTGGGCGGTGGCACCTTCGACGTCTCCGTGCTCGACTTCTTCGAAGGCGTGATGGAAGTGCGCGCCAGCACCGGCGACAATTTTCTCGGCGGCGAGGATTTCACCGATGCATTGGTCGAGTTGTTCTGCCAGCGCAACGGACTCAAGGTCCAATCGCTCACGCCGGTTGCCGCGCAACGTCTGCATCAGCAAGCCGAACGCGCGAAACGTCAGCTTACGCAGAACGGCGTTGACAGCGTCACGCTCGAACTCACGATCGACGACCACGCGCGCACGCTCGAACTCGACGCGGCCGCAGCGGAGCGCACCTGCGAGCATTTGCTGCAACGGCTGCGCCAACCGGTGGAACGCGCATTGCGCGATTCGAAGATTGCCGTCGCCGCGCTCGACGAGATCATCCTCGTCGGCGGCGCGTCGCGCATGCCGATGGTCCGCAAGCTGGTCTCGAAGATGTTCGGCCGCCTACCCGCCGGACATTTGAATCCGGACGAAGTGGTCGCGCTCGGCGCGGCGGTGCAAGCCGGACTCGTGGGACGCGATGCCGGGCTCGACGAAATGGTGCTGACCGATGTCGCGCCCTATAGCCTCGGTATCGACACAGCCATGCAGGTCGGGCCCGCTCAGTTCGTGCCGGGTCACTTTTTGCCGATCATCGAACGCAATACGATCGTGCCGGTGAGCCGCATGCAGCGCATTTTCACGGTGCGCGACCGCCAGCAGATCCTGAGCATCAAGGTGTTTCAGGGCGAAGCGCGTTTGACCACGGACAACGTCGCGCTCGGTGAATTCACGCTCGAAGTGCCGCTCAAGGCAGCGGGCGAAGCAGGCGCGGATGTGCGCTTCACTTACGACATCAACGGCGTGCTGGAAGTGGAGGCCACTGCGTTTCCGGGCGGCATAAAACGCGCGATGGTGATCGAAGAAAATCCCGGCGTGATGACACCGCAAGAAATTCGCGAGCGACTTACCGCGTTGAGCGCGCTGAAGATCCACCCACGCGACCAACTCGAGAACCGGACGCTGTTGACGCGCGCCGACCGTGTCTATGAAGAAACGCTCGGCGATCATCGGCAATATCTGGCCGCGCATATCGCCCGCTTCCAGGCACTGATCGAGCGCCAGAACGCCGATGAAATCGCGCAGGCGCGCGGTGAGCTGAGCGCGCTGCTGGATCGCTTCGATGTACATGTGACTTACTGACTGGCCATGAATACCATCTCGAACAATCAATGGCCCTGGGATGTGCTCGGCATCGAGTCGAATGCCGACGAGCGGGCCGTCCGTCGCGCTTATGCGCGGCTGTTGAAGCAGCAACGTCCGGATCAAGATGCCGAGGCTTTTCAGCGTCTGCGGTACGCGTACGAGTCGGCGTTGCAGATGGCGAGTGGCGCGATCGCGAAAGAAGTAGCCGCGGCATCAACAGCGAACGCGTCTTGCACTGAACCTGAGCGTTTGATCGCAACTGCGCGGAAGTCTGCAACCGCGCCGGCGACGTCCCACGTTACGGTGAACACTTCGGAAGTCGAGGCCGCCGTCCGCGAACCCGACGCTTTCGAAACCGCCGTCCAGCTCTGGCAAAACTTCATCGCGCAAACGGACGACCTCGAGTCGCGCCGCTCCTTGCAGGATCTGTTCGCCGCCGTCGTCAACATTGCGACGCGCGATGAACTCGAATGGCAGGCGCTGTGTCATTGTCTGAACGAGGACACGCCGGCCATGCTGCGCATGAATTTGAGCGCGGTTCTCGGCTGGCGGGACAACGCCGCGCATCTGCGACAGCGTAACGCGGCCATTGCCACGCTCGCGCTGAACCGCGTGTTCGCCGACGAAGACTACAACGCGCTGCGCCTGCGCTTCACGAACGCGATGGCATTGCTCGAAGGTCCGTCGCCGCAATTGGCGGCCGGCGCGCGAGCATTGCTTCGTGCCGGCGTGCGCGCAGAGATGGAGCAGCTATTGACCGCGCTTGGTCGCTACCATCCGAATGTCGTGCGGCTGCGGCTCGATGCCGAGAAAGTCGATTTTTGGGGACGTTGCCTCAAATTCCGCATCGGCGCGGGCCGTCTGTTCGGACCGGCGCTCGCCTTGAACGCGTGGTGCGGCTTGCTGTTCGCGGACGCTTCGCTGAAACCCAATAGCAGTCGATGGTTCGATCAATGGTCGCCCGCTCAGTTGGGCATTCTTTTGTCGACGCTGATGCTCGCGCTGGTAACGGTCGCCGCTACGACCGTGCTGCTGTCCGAGCCTCAGCAACAGCGGCTGCGAGCGTTGCGCTCGATCGGTTGGCTGCGTTATGGCTGGATTCCCGTGTGGCTCGGTGCGACAACCGTTGCGCTGTGTGAGGACGGCAGCGGCCGTTCGACATCGATCGCGATGGCCACGCTGAGCGTCTGTACGATCTGGGCCGCGTTGATTCACGGCTGGCCGCCTATCAAGGAGCTCGCGATACTCGCCGCATTCAGCGCGACGGCGTTGGGCTTTGCGGGCCACTGGATCGCGACGGATTCGCATGCGTGGCTGATGCCTTATGCGCATGGTGTGCTGTTCGCGTTCTTCATTTCGTTTTCGCAAGCGGAATGGCGCGGATGGATCGCGCGTCGGCCGCGGTTGTTGTTTTGGGTTTGCGCGCCTTTGTGGTTCGCTGGATTCGCAGCGTTGATCGTATTGCTATTGCAGCGCGATGTGCGTGCGACGCAGTTCGCGTGGGCGTTGTTTACGGTGATGTCGGCGGCCGGCGGCATGCTGGCGACGACGCGCTGGAACGATCTGCGCGCCGCGATACCGGCGTTTTTTCGCGGGTATGCCAACCTTGTCTGGATGGCGCTGGCGATTTATAAGCCGGACATCATCGCCTGTGTGAGTGCGGGGTTGATGAGTATCTGGGTTATTGAGGGGATTAGGCAGCGGCGAGAAGCGCGCCAGGCGACGCGGTAACCACCCCCAAAAAAACGAAGGGGCACACCACCCAGTGCGCCCCTCGTCTCCCAGCTAATCGCGGTACTGCAACATCAACCGCCCACCAAACTCAAACAGTAGAAACCTCAAGCCTCCAGTTGCTCCAGCACCTTCCCCTTGGTTTCAATCCCAAGAAAGTGCACCGCCACCGCCGCAAGAAACGGCACGGCCGCGAGGATATAAAACGCCACTTGCAGATTCCCACCGATCATCGTCTTCGACACGATAGCCGGCGCGAAGATCGCCGCCACCTTCAGCCACGCGCCGCCGACGCCGCAGCCCATCGCGCGGATACTCGTCGGATACAGCTCCGGCGTGTACACATAAGCCGTGATGAATCCGCAAGCCAGGAAGCCCAGCGAGAACGCGCAGCATGTCGCCACGACATACACCGACGAATCGTGGAGCACACCCGCCAGCAGCAGCGAAATCGCACACGCCACGAACGACAGATTGATAATCGGCTTACGTCCCACCTTGTCGACCAGCAACGCGCAAGTCAGGGATCCCACCACGCCCAGCACCGAAGCCGCCACCGCCAGATTCAGCGCGAGTTGCAGCGGCGCGTGATAAATCGTGCGGTAGATCGTCGGCAGCCACGTCGAAAGACCGTATTGAATAAAGCCGCAAGTGATCCACAACATCGCCACGGCCAGCGTGCGCTTCAGATACGCGGGACCGAACAGGTCGCCCATGCGGCGCTTCGGATGACGATTGGCCATCGCTTCGAATTCAGCCGACTGCGTGACCGGCGGCAGCGGACCTTTGACCGCGCGTTCGAACGCATGCACCGCCACATCCGCGTCGGCCATCCGCTCACGTTCAGCGAGCCAGCGCGGCGATTCCGGCACCAGCTTGCGCAGCACGAAGAACAGGATCAACGGCATGCCGCCGATAAAGTACATGGCTTGCCAGCCGAAGCGCGGCACGATCCACGCACCCAACGCATTCGAAGCGAGCAGGCCGACCGGGAAAACGATTTCATACAACAGCACGAAACGGCCACGGCCATGCGCGCGGCTGATCTCGTTGATGTACGTCGCGGCCACCGGCAATTCGCCACCAAGCCCGAGCCCCTGAATCACGCGCAACACGACGAACGCCGCGAACGTCGGCGCAAAACCGCACGCAATGCTGGTGATGCCGATGATCCCCGAACTCAGCGCGATCGCCTTCACGCGCCCCTTGCGCTCCGCATACCACGGAAAAACGAACGCGCCGATCAGTTGTCCGACCGAACCGGAGCCGATCAGAAAGCCGATTTCCCACGGCGTCAGATGCCACTTCGCGATCAGGATCGGCAACGTGGCCGCGATCGCGATCACATCGAAGCCGTCGAAGAACGTCGCGAGACCGATCAGTATGCGCGCGCGCACCTGCATCGCATTCTTGGGCAAGCGCTCCAGACGCGCGATGATCGAGCCCCGGGTCACAGGGCCTGAGACACCGGCGCTGCTGCGGTCCCCCATGGTGTTGTCGATGGTTCTCATGCCGTTGTGCCGTCCGTAGATGTGGTTAGGCAAGCGCCGTTGAGGCGTCGGTCAGGGTGGCAAGGTCGATGGTCCGGCCTTGGTTCATCCATTTGCGCGACAGTTTCAGTTCGCGCGGCGTATTGATGGCGATCACGCCGCGAATCGCGCTGTCTTCCAGATGGAACAGCGTGGCGCGTTTGCCCCGCAAGTCGCCGCGCACGGCCAGTTGTGCATCGCCTGGAATGTCGCCGAGAATCTGCAGGTTCACGTCGTACTGATCGGACCAGAACCACGGAATATCCGCATACGGTTCGAAGGTGCCGAGCAATGCCTTCGCGACGGCAATCGCCTGGTTCTGCGCATTGGCCCACGATTCGAGCCGCACGCGGCGCTTGAGCCACGCGCTCGGATGGTTGGCGACGTCGCCGCACGCGAAAATGCGCGGGTCGTCCGTGGCGCCGAAATGATCGACCACGATGCCGTCTTCCACCTTCACGCCCGCGGCTTGCGCCAACGCCGTGTGCGGCGTGAGTCCGATGCCGGCCACCGCGAAATCGGCGTCGAGCGTCGAGCCGTCCGCGAACGTGGCGCGAATGCGATTGGCGTCGTGCGGATGATCTTCGAGCGCGGTGAGCGAAGCGTTCAAACGCACGTCCACGCCGTTCGAGCGATGCAGGTCGAGCAGGAAACCAGACACCATCGGCGGCAACGAACGTGCGCACAGACGCGGCGCACCTTCCACCACCGTGGCTTCGACGCCGAGCTTGCGCGCCGTGGCCGCGACTTCGAGGCCGATCCAGCCGCCGCCCACCACCAGCACGCGCTTGCTGGCACGCAGGCGTTCACCCAAAGCAACCGCTTCATCGAGCGTACGCAAGTAGGCAATGTGCGAGGTCTTTAGAAGCGAATCCGGCAACTTACGCGCCGCACCGCCCGTCGCGATCACCAGACGGTCGTATTGCACTTCGCGGCCCGACTGCGTGCGCACGATGCGCTGCTCGCGATCGATCGAAGTCGCGCAATCCGGCTGCCAGGCTTCGACGTTCAGCGCATCGAAGTCGTCGGGCTTCACGAGCCGCACGGTGTCGATATCCGCTTCGCCCGCCAGCACCGCTTTCGAGAGCGGCGGACGTTCGTACGGCAGATGGACTTCGTCGGCGATCATCACGAGGCGGCCGTCGAAGCCTTCCTTGCGCAAGGTCTTCACGACCCAACCGGCCGCCTGGCCGCCGCCGATCACGACGATCGTGCGCGGTGCTTCGAGGCCGGCATGGGCGGCTTGCGCCTTTGCAGCAGCAGCGTCCGTCATTTTTTCTGCTCCGTCATGAACTTGCCTTCCGGCGCCTTGGCGTTTTTCTGGCGCCGCGTATTGCCGTCGATGCCGCCGTCGATCGCCCATTCGGCGAATACGGTCGGACCCGGTTCGAAATCGCGCGGCTGCCAGTCGGGCGTGAGCTGGTCTTCGTCGGCGTAATACTCGATCAGGCCGCCCGCCGGGTTCTGGAAGTACCAGAAGTAAGCCGACGACACCGGATGACGCCCCGGCCCGAGTTGCGTGTCCCAGCCGCAGCGGCTGATATGCATGCCGCCGCCGAACACTTCGTGGATATCGCGCACGGTGAACGCGACGTGGTTCAGGCCGCGCTTACCGTTGGGCAAAGCCAGCAGGAAAATGTCATGATGGCCGCCGTGCGGCGCGCAGCGCATGAACGCGCCACGGCCGGGATAACGGTCGGACATTTCGAAGCCGAGCAGTTCCTGATAGAACTTTTCCTGTTCGGCGAGACGGTTCGTGAAAAACACGACGTGGCCCACTTCGACCGGCTCGGCGCGTTCGTAAATCGGCGACGGCTGATCGACGCGCAACGTTTGGCCCCACACGTTCGACGGCGAACCGTGAATGTCGAGCGCGCGCTTGCGGGTCACTTCGACGCGAATCGCCATGCCGTTCGGGTCGATACAGCCGACGGCGTCGTCGGTTTCGAAATGGCCCGGCTGACTTGCGAAGCGCCCGCGCAATTCGTCGAGTTCGGCTTTCGTGGCCACGCCCCACGTTACTTCGCGCAGCGTCGGGCCTTCTTCGAACGCGGGCGGCAACGAGGGATCGTCAGCGTTCACAACGAGAATCGTGCACCCGTTCAGCGTTTCGAAACGCGCCTGCGTTTCATCGTGCGCGACTTCCTTCAAGCCCCAGTCCGCGAAAAAGCGGCGACAGGTGGCGAGATCCGTCACGCCGTAAATAATCTGTTCAATGCCGAGAATCGTCATAACGTGCCTCTTGCGTATCTTGCGTATTAATTCGCCCACGCCAGCGGCGCGTCGTTCAAGCCCCAGTAGAGGCTCTTCTGTTGCATGTATTCGCGGATGCCGAGCCGGCCTTTCTCGCGTCCCATGCCGCTCTCTTTCCAGCCGCTGAACGGCGTCGAGATCGAGAACAGCTTGTAGGTGTTGATCCAGATGGTGCCGGCTTCCAGTGCGCGGGCGATCCGGTATGCGCGCTTGTAATCGCGCGTCCAGATGCCGGCGGCGAGGCCGAACACACTGTTGTTCGCTTCTTTCAGCAGCGAGGCTTTGTCGTCGAACGGCATCGCCACCAGCACCGGGCCGAAGATTTCTTCCTGGCAGATACGGGCGTTGTTGGTCAGGCCTTCGAGAATCGTCGGCTGGAAGTAGGTGCCTGCTTCGCGGCCATCGCCGACCGGGCGTTCGCCGCCGCACAGCAGGCGGCCGCCCTCTTCCACGCCCAGCGCGACATAACGTTCGACGGTTTCGCGATGCGCCGCCGTAATCAGCGGACCCATCTGCGTTTGCTCACGCGACGGATCGCCGACACGCAGTTTGCGCGCGCCTTCCGCGAGACGCTTCATGAACGCGTCGTAGATCGAGCGCTGCACGAACAGGCGCGAACCCGCGATGCACGCTTCGCCCGACGAACTGAAAATGCCGTACAGCACACCGTTGACCGCATGATCGAGATCGGCGTCGTCGAAGACGATGGTCGGCGACTTGCCGCCAAGCTCCAGAGACACCGGCATCAACTTGTCCGCCGCGATGCGCGCGATGCCGCGGCCCACTTCGGTGCCGCCCGTGAACGACACCTTCTTCACCAGCGGATGACGCACCAGCACGTCGCCGATTACGGAGCCTTTTCCGGGCAACACGCTCAGAACGCCCTTCGGCACACCGGCTTCTTCGCAAATGCGCGCCAATGCCAATGACACCAAAGGCGTCACTTCAGCCGGCTTCAACACGACTGCGTTGCCGCCTGCGAGTGCCGGCGCGAGCTTCTGCGCGTCGGAAGCAATCGGCGAATTCCACGGCGTAATCGCGGCGATCACGCCGATCGGCTCGTAAATGCTCATCGTCAGATAGTCGCCGCGCGAGGGCGTGACTTCTTCGTCGAGCGTTTCGAGGCACGCCGCGAAATAGCGGAACGTGTTCGCGGCGCTCGCCACCAGCACGCGCGTTTCGCCAATCGGCTTGCCGTTGTCGCGGCGCTGCAATTGCGCGAGCGCTTCGTGACGCGCCATGATCAGATCGGCGATGCGGTACAGAATCAGCGCGCGTTGATGCGGCTTCAAACCCGACCAGTCCGCGCGGCGCCATGCGATATCCGCCGCTTCCACGGCGTCGCGGGCGTCGTCGGCATTGGCCGTCGAGATTTCCATGTTGACCGACTGATCCGCCGGATACAGGCTTGTGTACGGGTTGCCACGCCCTTGCCGCCATTCGCCGCCGATGAAAATATCGCCGGTGGGCACGAGGCTGGTATCGAAGTGAGTCATGTCGGTCATTCCGGTTTGCTTCAGCTAATCAACTGGGGCTTAAATCACGCAGCGCGCCGCGCGATTGCGTAGCGCACGCATCGCGCTGTACGCGGTCAGTGCGGACGTCTTGGGGTTATCCGGCAGCGGCTTGCCGCACATTTCCAGCGACATCTCGCCGAATGCGCCGCGTGCCACGATGCGGTGCACGTTGCGCGTCACGTTCGGATCGGCGATCAGCCGAACCGTGGTGTGGTCCAGACCGAGGCCGGCCAGCGCGATCGTCGCGGCCACGTTGGCGTTCTTCGGATAGAGCCGGGCCGCTTCGCGCGCGCTGCCTTCGAAGATCACCTTCTCTTCATTCAGCGTGTGCAGATCGCAGAGCTGTTCCGCCGGCGTGCCGAGCCAACCCGTGGGCGGCTTGCGGCCGGTGTACAGCACTTCGTCGAGACCGCCGAGCTTGGCCGCGGCCAGCGCATCCACGCCGCCAATCGCGCCGGAGAGCAGCGTCAACGTGGCGTCGCCTTCATCGGCGGCCGCGGAGAGCGCGTCGAGCAGCAGCATGTCGGACAGCGCGCCGATGGATGCGACCGCGCAGTCCGTGCCGGCCTTCAGCAACGGCACCACGTGATCGACCAGCGCGCTATGTCCCGCGCATTCCAGCGCGAAATGCGGCTGGCTGCTCAACGCGGACACGGAGGCCACGACATCCACCGAGTCGCCCACTACTTCACGCACCGAAGCCATGTGGCGCTCCGGCACGATCACGTGCGACACGCGCACCGTCGGATCGGCGGCGACCGAGCGATACACCGCCTGGCCGATCGCGCCGAAGCCGATCATCGCGACGTCGACGGGTGCGTGATGCCCCGCGTAGCCCGTGTCACGCATGTTCCGGCTCCTGTTCCTTGACCGGCGGCCCCGCGAACGCGGTGGCGAACGAGCCGACCGACAGCATGTCCACTTCGACCAGCACCGGACCCGTCTTCGCCATACCTTCGCGAATGATCGCGTCGGCCTGGTCGAGCGATTTGATGCGGTAGTGCGTGAGCTTCAGGCTTTCGCAGAACTGCGCGAAATCCGGCTGATGCAGATCGACGTAGCAGCGGCGGCCACCGTATTGCGCATCCTGAATGTTGCGGATCACGCCGTAGCACTGGTCGTTCATCAACACGATCATCACGTTGGCGTTTTCCTGCACAGCCGTCGCGAGTTCGCCGACGTTGACCATCAAACCGCCGTCGCCGACGAGGCACACGGTCTTCGCCGCGCTACCCGCGAGCGCCGCGCCGATGCCCATCTGCATGCCTTGGCCGATGCCGCCGCCGAGCGCGTGAACACCCGCACGCGGCGAGAAAATCTTCAGCATGCGGTTGCCCCACGTGCTGTTCGAGATCGTGACGTCGCGCACCCAGTTGTAGTCGCGGCCCACCGCCGACTGCAGCGCGTCGACGAGACGCTTGTACGGGCCGAGGCCCTTGCCCACATCGGCGACGGCGCTTTCGCGCGCGGCGGCCAGATCCTGCGCGAAAGTCGGGTCGACCTTCAGACGTCCTTCGAGCAGCGTTGCAAGTTCTTCGAGCACGGACGATGCATCGCCGTGAATGAACATCTCGTTGCGATAGCCACGGTTATCGGCGAGCGCGTCGGCGTCGATGCGATACAACGGTTGCGGCAACGCGAGCTTGTACTTCAGCGTTTCATTGCCACGCAGGCGCGAACCGACCACCACCAGCGCGTCGCACGTCTTGTAGAAGCTCTCGACGGCCGTGTGCACATTGAACGCGCCGAGCGTGGCCGGATGATCTTCCGGCAGCACGCCACGGCCTTGCACGCTGGTGACGACGCCGAAGCCCAGCGCCACCAGGCGCCCGACCGCCTGGGTCGCGTGACGCGTGCCGCCGCCCAGCCAGAGCAACGGGCGCTTGGCCGTCGCCAATGAATCGGCGAGTTGCGCGACGCGCTGCTTGCAATGCGTGAGCGTCGTGATGTGCGGCGCGGCCAGATCGGCGGGCCATTCGACTTCGGCGGCCTGAATGTCGATCGGAATCTCGACGCTCACCGGACCGCTCGGCGCGGTTTGCGCGACACGCACGGCTTCGCGGATAGTCGGCAGCGCGGTTTCAACGGAACGCACGCGAAACGCGGCCTTCGAGATCGACGACAGCATCGACAGTTGGTCCGGTGCTTCGTGGATATACGCGAGGTCCTGATCGAGGTATTCGGTTTCGATCTGGCCGGTGACGTGCAGCAGCGCGGTGCCGGCGGTCAATGCTTCGACCATCGCACCCGCTGCGTTGCCCGCCGCGGTGCCCGTGCTGGTAAAGGCGACGCCGAGGCCGCCGGAGACGCGCGCGAGGCCATCGGCCATATTCACCGCGCCGGCTTCGCCGCGCGCGCCGACATAGCGGATCTTGCCGCGGTTATGGATCGCGTCGAGGATCGGCATGTTGTGGATCGAGATCACGCCGAATGCGGTTTGAACGCCGCATTGCTCGAGAAAGGCGGCGATGAGTTCGCCAACGGTGGTTTTGTTAGACATGTCGTGCAACGCCTCCAGAAACATCGATATGACTGCCCGTCGTATAGGACGACAGCGTCGTAGCCAGATAAAAGAGCGCTTGAGCGGCTTCTTCGGGGCGACCGAAGCGGCCTAGCGGAATGTTTTTCTTGCGCGCCAGCTCGGCCGTCCAGTCTTCCCAGCTCTGGCCCGGCTGCGCTTCTTTTGCGTAACGGCGGCGCCATTGACCCGATTCGACGATGCCGATCAGAATCGAATTGACGCGGATGCGCTGCGGCGCGAGCTCCACCGCGAGCGACTTGAGCAGGTTCTGCACGCCGGCGCGCGCCGAAGAAGTTGCCACCATGTGCGCCTCGGGTTGCAACGCCAGCAGCGAGTTGACGCAGACCACTGAAGCGCTTCCGCTCACCCCAGCCGCGTCGCGCAGCATCGGCAGAAATGCGCGGGTCGGGCGAATCACGCTGAAGTACTTCAGGTCGAGTTCTTCGCGCCAGGCGTCGTCGGTGGTGTCGGCGAAAGTCGACACGCGGCCCTGGCCAGCGTTGTTCACCAGCATGTCGGTGCGGCCGAAGCGCGTCTGCACCGCTTCTGCGAAAGCCTTCACGTCGTCGGCGTCGAGTACGTCGCAGCGGCGGGCAAGCAACTGCGCGTTCGGAAACTGCGCGTTCAGCGCGGCTTCCGCTTGCGCGAGACGTTCGGTGTCGCGGCCGCAAATCGCGACCGAGGCACCCGCCCGCAGAAACATTTCGGCGGTCGCGAGGCCGATGCCGGACGAACCGCCCGTCACCACCGCTACCTGTCCGGTCAAGTCGATTTGGATCATCAGAGTCCCAATGCCTTCATGTAATTGCTGCCCGCCTTCGGGCCACCCTTCGGCCGATAGTTGAGCCGCTGCGAAAGTTCGTCGGCCGCGCGGCGGACCTTGTCGATCAGGCCGCTGTCGAGCAGCGACGCGTCGATCTCGTGGCGCGGAATCGTCGTCGTGATCACGGCGACGATGCGGCCCGTGTCGTTGCGCACCGGCGCGCTCACCACCGAAATGCCGCGCTCGAACGACGACTCGCTGATCGCGAATCCGCGCTTCGCATCGTCGCGAATCCGTTCGTACAGATCGTCTACGGTGACCGGCGTCTGCTTCGTGTAGCGTTCGAGTTCCGGCTCGGGATAAAGCTTCTTCAACTCGTCGAGCGTCATGTCGCCCATCAGCACCTGGCCATGCGTCGTGGCATAGGCCGGCAGACGCGTGCCCACGTTGACCTTCACCGAGCTGAAAATCGGCGCATGGCTTTGTGCCTTGGCGACGAACACGACGTCGCGTCCATCGCGAATCACGATGTGACTCGTGAGGCCCGTTTCCGTACGCAGCGCCTCGATAATCGGCAGACCGAGGTCGGTCAATTCGAGCGAGCTCAGATACTCGAAACCGAGCCGCAGCACCGCGACGCCGAGGCGATAGTTGCGGTCCTTGTCGGCACGCTCGAGAAAGCCGAGCGATTCGAGGGTTTGCAGCAGACGGAACACCGTCGTGCGAGGAATCTTCAGGCGCTTGGATAATTCCGGTGCGCCGAGAACCGGTTCGCGCGGCGAGAACTCCGTCAGAATCTTCAGACCGCGTTCGAGACCCGGCACCCGGTAGGCGGTGTCGCCGCTGGTGTCGTTGCCGGGGTCATTGCGGACTTCGTCCGCGTCGCGCTCGGCGTTAATTGTGTCGGGC
The DNA here is from genome assembly GCF_004339745.1 of Paraburkholderia sp. BL9I2N2. Taxonomy (GTDB): domain Bacteria; phylum Pseudomonadota; class Gammaproteobacteria; order Burkholderiales; family Burkholderiaceae; genus Paraburkholderia. Next base: position 1,931,743 of record NZ_SMGP01000002.1, read on the forward strand.
GTGTCGGGCGTCATTCATTGGCTCCGTTGTCCGTCGCTCGAGCGACAGAACGTGTCGATGATCGCGGTGTACGCGGCGGGTGCTTCGATATAGCCGGCGTGCCCCGCGCGCGGCACGACCTGCAATTGGGTGCCCGCGGCCAATGCGAGTCGCTCGCAGGCCTCGGGCGTCGTAATGGTGTCGTCGGCGCCGACGGCCACGTTGATGCGGCCTGTGTAGCGCGCGAGGTCGCCGGCGAGATCGGCGTTGGCGAGCAGATGCGTGGCCTGCGCATAGCCATGCGGGATCACGCGCGACATGTTCCAGCGCACCCATGCGCGCGCTTCGCCGCTTGCGTGAGCGGACAACATATTGGCGCTGCGTTTTTCGGCGAGGCCTTGCGGACCGAGTTCATTCAGCATCGCAAGACGCTGATCGCGCTTCGTATTGCGTACTTCAGCCGACGCCGCGCCATAGCCACCCGCCGGCGACAACAGCAGCAAACCAGCCACACGCTGCGGATGCGTCACGGCAAACGCGCCGGCAATAATCGCGCCGAGCGAATGGCCAAGCAGCACGCACCGTTCGATGCCGAGAGCGTCGAGCCACTCGTTCAATATGCCTGCGTAATCACTCGCCACCGGCGATTCAGCCGCGACCGGCGTGGATGCGCCATAACCCGGCGCATCCCACGCCAGCACGCGGCGCGTCGCGCCGAGTCCTTCGAACTGCTGCACCCACGAAGCCGCGCCCGAACCGATACCGTGCAGCAACACGAGCGGCAGCGCGCTGTTGTCGGCGCTATCCACTTCGCGATAGCTCACCGCGCGTTGCGAGGCCAGCCAGATCTGCTGCGCCGGAAAGCGCGCGAGGCGGGCTTCGAGCGTGGCGTGCTGATCGGCGCTATCGGTGATAGAGGACGGGACTGCGGACATGATTTCCTTCGCGGGTGTTTTGAAACCGGTACGACGGCTTAGCGCTTGAGCTTGGCCAGCGGCGAATCCGGCGGATACGTCGGCGTAATGGGTTTCGGCGAACCGAGCATCACGCACATCAACGCGTCTTCTTCTCCGACGTTGATTTCCGTGCGATACACGCCCGGCGGCACCGAGATCAGATCACGCTCGCCGAGGACCGCTTCCCACGTTTCGCCGTCTCTCTCGCAGATCACTTTCATCTTGCCGCGCAGCACGAAGAAGATTTCTTCGACATCCATATGAATATGACTCGGGCCGATGTTGCCGGCCGGGATCACCATCGTCGAGAACGTGAAGCCGCCTGCGGGCACCGTGTTCATGTCTTTCGCGACGCCCGTGCCGCCAGTGCCGACATAACGCATTTGCGCACGGCGATACTTCGGGTCGTAGTCGGCCTGGAACTTCAACGCGTCCCAGTCATAGCGACGCGTTTCCAGGCGCGCGACGCGAGTGTCCAGCCATTGGGCAAAGCTCGCGTCCGCGGGTTGGTCCCACGATTTGCGTTCGATATCGGCGTCCGCCATCTCTTTCTCCTTTCGATTCGACAAGATCAATTCATCACGAAGCCGCCGTTGACCGGCAGCAATTGGCCGGTCACGAAACGAGCGGCATCGGATAACAGGAACAGCACCGGCCCAGTGACGTCGTCGGGCACTTGTGCGCGCGTGAGCGCGCGGCCTTGCAAGTAATACTCGTGACGCTCGGCGGGCACGTACGCGGTCGCCTCGACTTCGGTCAGCCCCGGCGCGATCGCGTTGACCGTCACCTGATGCGCGCCGAATTCACGCGCCAGCGAGCGGGTCATCGAAATCACCGCGCCCTTGCTGGCGACATAAGCGAGCAGCTTCGGCGCACCCCACATCGCCGTGTCCGAGGCGATGTTGACGATGCTGCCGCGGCCCGAGTCGCGCAGATACGGCAGCGCGGCGGTGCTCATCAGCCAGGTGCCGCGCACGTTGACGTTCATCACGGCGTCCCACGTATCGACAGACAACTCGTCGGCAAACTTGCCGCCTGAGTTGGTGATCGCCGCGTTGTTGATCAGGGCGTCGAGACCGCCGAGCTGCGCCGCGCCTTGCTCCGCGAATTGCTTGATGCTCGCGGGATCGGCGAGATCGAGCGGTACGTAAGTGACCGCATGACCTTGTTCGACGAGCGATGCGGCGAGCGCCTTGCCTTCTGCGTGCAGCACGTCGCCGAACACCACGCGCGCGCCGGCCTGCACCAGCGAGCGGACGAAGGCCGCGCCGAGACCACGCGCGCCGCCCGTCACGAGGACGCGCCGGCCGTTGAGCGCTGCGGACGCGTCGTTATGCATGGCTGTGGCCTGCATCCGCCGTTTGCGCGGCGCCTGACTTCGCGGCTTCAGCGCGATGTGCTTCCAGCGCGGCGAAGTCCTGCTGTGCACGCTGACGCAACATGCGGCGCACCCGCGTCATGCCGACGTCGTGCTGATACAGGAACTCGTGATTGCGCGCGTTCGGCGCCATGCTTTCCAGCACGTAGCGGTCTTGCTCCAGCACGGCCCAATGCAGACCTTCCAGGCGATTGCGGTACAGGAAACGCCATGCGTCGCGTTGCCAGCCCGACACCTTGCGGGTGCGCCAGAAGTAGACCTGACAGTTGTCGCCGTCGACCGGCGTCGCAAAGCCGATGATCCCGAAGTTGCCGCCCGGGCCGAACTTCTTCTTGTAGGGAATCGCGAGGCGCATCCACAGCGTGCCGGTTTCGCCGAGTTCCACCCAGTCGAAGTTCACGTCGCGCTGGCCGACCTTTTCGAACATTAGTCCGGTTTCGGTCTTGCGCACGCGCATGTCGGCCTGCTTGTCGCCTTCGGCCATCGAGTGCGAGGTCGCGTGCAGATACGCGCCGTGCATCGGGTCCATCACGTTGTCGATCGCGTACTGGTAATTGCACTTCCAGTTCGACATGCACAGGAAGCTCGCGTATTCCTCGCCAACCAGCTCTTCCGGCAACACCAGCGGCGTCGGTTCCTTGTGCGCTTCGTCGCCGAACCACAGAAAGATCGCGCCGGCATGCTCTTCGACCGGATATGACTTGACGCATTTCTGGCCTTCCAGCGGGCAGTTCGACACGGCCGGCACTTTGGTGACTTCGCCGCTGCCATCGATTTCAATGCCGTGATACCAGCACGCGACACTGCCGCCGAGGTTCCAGCCGAGCGACAGACGCGCGCCGCGGTGCGGGCAGCGGTCTTCGAGCGCGTGGACTTTGCCTTCCTTGTCGCGCCACAGCACGATCTGGTCGCCGAGGCGCGTGATGCCGACTGGCGCGTCGCCGACTTGCCAGCTCGGCGCAACGGGATACCAGTAGTTACGCAGGCCTTTGTCCAGATACGACTGGATCGGGTCAGCCGCGCCTTGAGTTGTATTGGGGGACGTCATGAAGAGACTCCGGATACGGATGCGATGAACGTGTTCGGGAAAGCGCGCTTATTCGGCGAGCAGGCGGAATTCAGCGGCGAGGCGGTCGGCGTGCCACGTGCTGCCTTCCGGGGTGCGGAAGCCGACGCGGTTCAAACCGTCGACCACTTCCTGCAACTCCACCGCGCCCGCTTCGAACACTTTCTCGAGCGCATCGCCAAAGTCGTTTTCGTACTGGGTCGGCTCGGCCTTGCGCGTTTGCCAGATGAAGTTCTCGGTCTCGCCCGGCTTTTCGATCACCCCCTTGCCGGCGACGTTGTTCGGCTGCGGCGCGAGCCACGGCTTCAGGAAGGGATTGAAGTTCACGATTTGCTCTCGCATGTCATTCCACCTTGATCTGGATTTCTTCGCCGGCGAGGCGCACCGAGTACATCTTCAGGTCGCGGCCACCGGGCTCTTTCAAGCATTTGCCGGTCGGGATATGGAACACGGCCTCGTGCAGCGGGCACTCGACGGTGTCGCCGTCGACAAAGCCCTGCGTCAGCAACGCGTACGCATGGGGGCAGACGTTTTCCAGCGCGTACAGCGCATCGCCCACCTTGTAGATGCCGATCTCCGTGCCGTCGAGCTTGAACTCGAGCGGCGCGTCATCGGACAGGTCGCCGGCATGGCCGGCGCAGCGCCATTGTTCAGTCATTTCTCGCCTTCTCCTGAAGCCTTATGTTCCATACAAGGAACATCAGTTCGTGTATGGATAATTATAGGAGCGGCTTCGGCCAGAGAAAATAAAAATCTGGACTGGTAGGGGAAAACACCGAGTGTGGCGCTCTTAACACAGCATCGCGTGAGGTGGCGCGAATGGCTACGACACTCGCCGAGCAGTGCAGGGCTTGGGTTTGAGCCAAATCTTCCGATGAACCCGGCCACCCTTATGCGGGTTTGTACGGGGTCCGAAAATTTATTTTGACTACTCTCAGACTCACTATAATTTTCCATAGGCGATACAAACGCCCATAGGTGGAACATAAAGCGTAGCAGTTTTGGCGCATAAACCCCAGAGCTGCATTCAACCCAAAGCAAGGATCAGGGACGACGAATCCGGCGAGAGCTATCCGTCGTGTGATCAGGAGAACCAACGGTGAAGCACATCATTGCGGCCGGCTTGACGGCAATCTGCGCAACGACAGGCGCATGGGCGCAGAGCAGTGTGACGCTATACGGCAGCCTGGATGCCGGTGTCGCGTATATCAGCAATGTAGGCGGCCATTCGAAGTGGATGGAAGAACAGGGCAACATGCAGCCTGACCGCTGGGGCCTGAAGGGCGTGGAAGATCTGGGCGGCGGCCTGAAAGCAGTCTTCCAGTTGGAAAACGGCTTCTATACGAACACCGGCGCGTTCGCTAAACCCGGCGTGCTGTTCAATCGCCAGGCGTTTGTCGGCCTGAGTTCGGACACGATCGGCACGGTGACGCTCGGTCATCAGACGCCGTTCAGCTTCGACGTGTTGGGTCCGCTGAGCACGGCTTATCTGGCGGCCAGCTGGTACGCGTTCCACCCGGGCAATATCGACGAACTCGCCGACACGGGCGTGGTGCCGTTCGACAATTCGGTGAAATTCCGCTCGGCGAGTTTCAGCGGCTTCCAGGTTGGCGCGATGATGGGTCTCGGCAACACGACCAACTTCTCGACCGGCAAGACCTTGAGCTTCGCGCTTAGCTATGCGAACGGTCCGTTCAAGGCCGGCGCGACGTATGCGAACGAGCACAATCGCACACCGTCGATCGTCACGACGGGCATCACCAACTTCCAGGGCGTGCCTGCGGCCAACTACACCGCGGACAAGGTCGAAAATATGGGCGCGGGCGCGTCATACCAGTTCGGCAAGCTGCTGGTGCACGGTCTGTACACGCGCGTGAAGCTGGAGTCGGGCGGACACTCGGACACGTATCAGAGCTACGACGTCGGCGCGAATTATCAGTTCACGCCCTTCAACAGCGTGGCCGGCGGCGCTGCCACGACGACATTGGCGGGGCATCGCTGGACGCAGTTCGAGATCGGCGATATCTATTCGCTGTCGAAATCGACGCAGTTGTATGTGAATGCGCTGTACGAGCGCGCCGGCTCGAATACGGATGCGGCGTTCTTTACGGCGGGTGTGTCGAGTGGACGGAACCAGACGATCATTCTGACCGGCATCCATCACTCGTTCTGAGGTTCTGCTGAAACCGCGATGCGGAGCATGCAGTCCGGCCGCAATCGCAGCCGGACTAGCGCTGAAGTGAATGCGGAAGTAGAGGCGGAATCAACCGGCCGCCACCGACTTGCGGCGAGCCTGAACCGCGGTCGGATCATCCGGGCGCGGCCGGTAGCTGAGTCGCTCGGACAGTTCGAGCGCCGCCTGGCAAACCGCGATGATGAGCGGCTCGCGCTCTTCGGCTTCGCCGATATCCGAACGCGGAATCGTCACGGTCAACGCCGCTGCGATCTTGCCGCTCTGCTCGCGCACCGGCGCGCTCACCACCGAAATACCTCGCTCGAATGACGCTTCGCTCACCGCATAACCGAGCGCCGCGCTCTCGCGCACTCTTTCGTACAGTTCTTCGACGGTGGCCGGCGTGCGCTCGGTGAAACGTTCCAGTTGCGGCTCCGGATACAACTGACGCAACTCCTCAAAGCTCAGATCGCCCATCAATACCTGGCCGTGCACCGTCGCATGCGCCGGCAAACGCGTGCCGACATGCACCTTCACCGAACTGAACATCGGCGCATGGGTTTGCGCCTTGGCAACGAACACCACGTCGCGCTGATCGCGGATCAGCAGATGCGTGCTCAGACCCGTGGCGTCGCGCAGGCGTTCGAGAATCGGCGTGCCGACATCGGTCAATTCGAGCGAACTCAGATATTCGAAACCAAGCCTCAACACCGCGACGCTCAGGCGGAAATAGCGGTCGCCGTTGACGCGCTCGAGAAAACCGAGCGCTTCGAGCGTCTGCAATAAACGGAACGTGGTGGTGCGCGGAATGCCAATGCGCTTCGACAATTCGGGCGCGCCGAGCACCGGCTCACGCGCGCTGAATTCCGCCAGAATGCGCAGGCCGCGCTCGAGGCCCGGCACGAGATAAGTCGATCCGCCGGCGCTCTCTTCGTCGGTGGAATCCGGGGACTCGGCGTCGTTCACCTGGCGCGGCGGCAACGCGTCCTGCGAAATCGAGGCGGCCGCACCGCGTGGCTTTGCGTGCTTGCGTCCCACTCCTGTCTGCTCTTCTTTTGCCATCTTGGCTGCCGTTTCTGCTGTTCATCAAGGTCAGATCAGCATGATAGCGCGTGGCGCGCGCCGCCCTCACCGCCTTCGCTATTTCTTGCACGACGCCGTGGCCGCAAGCCGTGCGATCGTCAACCAACGCGACACGCGCGCGCTATGCCGGGTCGTGCGCCGGGTCGTGGGCCGGGTCGTGGTTAACCATGCCATTTGCCGCACCGCCACCATTTCGTGCGGTGCTATGCTTTGAAGCGGTCCATTGCGCGAGGTCTCGCTGCCGCGCATTCGCTCCGCCCAGGCGTCCGGAGGCCATGCTCATGTCCGATTCCATTCAGATTCAGGTTGCCGACTCGCACCTTTATCCGGGCTGCGCGGTGCGCATCGCGCACTTGCCCGAGCCGGCCCGGGGGGCAGCCGCCGTCGTCGAATTCGCGGATGGTTCGGGCGCCAACGCCACGTGCCACCGCCGAGCGCTCGACGAACTCGAATTGATGGTCGATCGCTATGCCACGCAAAAGCGTCACCCAGTCGATACGCGGCATTGGCTCCTGCTTGCCGTCGACGCCACGCATAACAGTTGGCGCGTGAAGCGCCGGCTGCCTTAGTCTGCCTCTTTCGCCGCTTCGAATCCGCAACCGGTGCCGCGCGCACGCCGCCCCGAGCGGCGCTCTAGTGCCCGTCACAGCCACTTCGGAACCTACCGATGACCGATCACGACTCCACTCTGCCGCCGAACGCCGACAACGCCGATAACGCCCCCGACGACCCCGACCGCCGCCGAGTCCTGACCGGCCTGGCAGCGGTCGGTATCGGACTGGCGCTGACGGGCTGCAAAACCGACCAAAGCATGTCGAGCACTGGCGCGCAGCGCAGCGCCGCCGACTTGCGGCTCGACGCCGCGCTTCACGATCAGGTCAAGCACATCGTAGTGATCTACGCGGAGAACCGCAGCTTCGCGAACCTGTACGGCAATTTCCCCGGCGTCCAGCATCCGCTCGATGCCGTGAGCGCCGAGCGCTATCTGCAACTCGACCGCGACGGCAAAACGCCGCTGCCGCGCTTGCCTGCCATCTGGGGCGGCCTCGTGCCGCAAGCCCAGGAAGTGGACGGCAAGCGCTACATGATCGGCCAGAAGGATATCGTCAACCTGCATAACCGCCCGTTCCATATCGCCGACGCGCAGGGCGCGCCGCTGCCGACCGGCGTGATCACACGCGATCTGGTGCACCGCTTCTATCAGAACCAGATGCAGATCAATGCCGGCCGCAACAACCAGTTCGCCGCATGGGGAGATTCCGGCGGCCTGGTGATGGGGCACTACCGCAATTCCGCCGACACGCTGCGTCTGTGGAATCTCGCGCAGCAGTACACGCTGTGCGACAACTTCTTCATGGCCGCCTTCGGCGGCTCGTGGCTGAACCACATCTTTCTGATCTCGGCGCAAGCGCCGTTCTATCCCGACATCCAGAACAGCCCGGCGAAGAAGATGGTGTCGGTGGTCGACGGCGACGATCCGACCGGTACGCGGTTGAAGCAGTCGGAAGAGTCGCCCGCCTCCGCACTCGACGGCCCGCCGAAATTCGTCAACGACGGCGCGTTCACCGCCGACGGCTACGCCGTCAACACCATGGCGCCGCCGTATCAGCCGAGCAACGTGCGGCCGGCCGAAGGCGGCAATCCGGCCTTCGCGGACCTGTCGAATCCGCGCGTGCTGCCGCCGCAGAATTACGCGACGATCGGCGACCGTCTAACGGACAAGGGTGTCGACTGGGCGTGGTACAGCGGCGCCTGGCAGTACGCGTTGGAGCATCAGGATACGGGCGCGGTGCCCGACTTCCAGTATCACCACCAGCCGTTCAACTACTTCACCAACTACGCGCCGGGCACGGCGGCACGGCGCAAGTATCTCCGCGATGGTGGCCTCGGCAACGACGCGTCGACCAACCATCTGATCGCGGATATCGATGCAGGACGCTTACCGGCAGTCGCGTTCTACAAGCCGCAAGGCGATCTGAACATGCACGCGGGTTACGCGGACGTCGAGTCGGGCGACCGCCACATCGCGACGGTGATCGAGCATATCCAACGCGGGCCGCAGTGGGCGAACACGGTCGTGATCGTCACCGTCGACGAGAACGGCGGCTGGTGGGACCACGTGTCGCCGCCGAAGGGCGATCGCTGGGGTCCGGGCTCGCGGATTCCCGCGCTGGTGATATCGCCGCTGGCGAAGAAGGGTTACGTCGATCACACGGTGTACGACACCAATTCGATTCTTCGACTGATCCGCCGTGTGCACGGCCTCGCGCCGCTCGACGGTGTGGTGGCGCGCGATCGCGCATTCGCGAGCAATGGGCTCGCGCCGCTGGGCGATTTGACAGCGCCGTTGGATCTGGCTTGAAGGTTCGAGAGTTCGTGAGAGTTGAAACGCCTGCGGCCGCGCCGCCGGCGTTTCAGCACAAACTACTGCGCGACGCCATGCAGCTTGGCGATCACCGCATCTGAAATCTGCTGCGCCGTCTTCTTGATCGTCTTCTTCTCGTCACCGCTCGCCATCACGAACTTGGCGGCGATCACGTACGGATTCAGTTTGATGACCGCGCCCGGCATGCCCTTGCTGTCGGCTTCGTCGACGGCCTGATACAGCGGCGGCAAATCAGGTGCCCCGAGACTATCGCACGACACCGCCACCTGGATGTCGTTCTGGCCCGCGCCGAAAACCCACCATGGCACGCCTGAGGCGATTGCCATCATCAACGCTCAGAAACACGCCGCGCACTTGCCAACCGACAGCCGGCAACGGCTGACCCGGCGCACTGCGGCGCGCATCGACACCAGCCTTCTTCAGATCGTCCGTCAGCGCGTCCGCCATTTCGTCCACGATGTGTTTGGCGTGGTCCTGAGGATTTTTGTCCTGCCCCATCGGTCCCGGTCCGCTCGGCAGCAAACCGCGCAGGCGGCGCGCGCGTTGGCCCGGTCCGCTGTCCGGCGTCACGTTCGCCACGTCCAGATCGAAGTCGGCTACATAGACGATCGGCACCGGCGCGGCGAACGGTGCGCTGTCCGCCGCGGCGCTGACGGCGGCCACCGCGCTCAGGCATCCCGCGATCACCGTGCATTGCAGAAATCGACTCAGCATGGCATGCCTCCGCGAACGTCAACAGGACGCGGCTATCGTACAACCGTACGCATCGGGCGTCCGTTTTTTCGTGCCTGATCGTCATACGTTTTGCCTTGCATAACACGCTTTGCGGCGTAGACTGGTAAAGCCAACTTCGCACTTTGTACGGAACCCGCCATGCGACTGACCATCCTCATCAACGGTTCCGATCCCACCGTCAGCCATGACTACGCTGTGCTATGGCTCGACACCGACGAACACCGGTGGTCGAGAGAAGCGCATCAAGGGATCGATCTGCCCCCCTGGGGCGAGTTACACGACGATAACGGTGTGACGACCCTCTGTGCGCCCAGCACGGATGCGCCGTTGTGCACGCTGCGCGGATTGCACGTGGACCGCAAGCAGCGCGTGAGCGCCGCGCAAGGCGCCGCGGCATGGACCGCCCTGCCGACGCGCGCGACGACCAGCGGCTTCTGGCGTCTGCAAGCAGTGGACCGCCAACAGGTCCGC
>NZ_SMGP01000003.1 GCF_004339745.1 Paraburkholderia sp. BL9I2N2
TCATAAATCTTGTAGCTCGCGGGCAGCGAGCGGGAAGACATGATGCCTTCCGTCCCGTAGGCGGTGATGTCCCAGCTCTCGGTCCATGGCAGAACGTCCCAGGACATGAAGTCGACGGTGACAATCTTGTCTTCGTAGTTCAACACCGCGCCAGCCGCGTCCTCACGTGATTCGTCACCGTGGAAATTGGGGAACTTCGTGATACGGGCGTTCACGGAGCGTGGCAAGCCGAAGTGCAAGAGAATGCGGTCGATGAGGTGGCAGCCGATAACGAAGACAGCACCGCCAATATCACCTGGCTGAGTCATGTGCGGAGTGCCCGCCTCGTCGTGTGAGCAGCCACCGTGCGCCCGCACCTGAACGACTTTCCCGAGACGACCGCTCTTGAGGGCGGCTTGCATGGCGTCGACCGAAGGTGCGAAACGCCAGCAATAGCCGACTTGCACCAGTCCGCCGGTACGCTCCACAGCCTCGACGATGCGCTTTGCGTCGACCGAACTGCGGCCGGCAGGCTTCTCGCACAACACAGCTTTGCCCGCCTCGAGCGCCTCAATGGTCAGGTCGGCCATCTTCTCGCTCTTGGAGTGGACGAGCACGACATGAACATTCTCGTCCGCCAGGATGTCTTCCTTTGACCGCACCTCGAGACCGAGCGCATCGACGAATGGCGTGAGCAGCGGGCTTGCATCCCACGCACCGAGCATCTTTGCGTCGGTGCGGCGCTGGATTGCCTTGACTCGCCCGGACGTGTGGGGATGAGTGATGCCAAGACATGCTACGCCGAGCGTTTCGTTGGGACCAATCTTTCGCGTCATGACATATCTCCTCGAGATTTTCAGTTACACCTTGACGGCTTTGCCCGACAAGGCGGATTCAAGCGCGCAGTCCGCCAGGCGCAGCGCCTTGAGGCCGTCCTGCACCGAGGTCGGCAATGCCGAGTTTGCATTCAGCGCGTCCACGAAGGCTTCGAGTTCGGCCTTGTACGCGGCCTCGTAACGCTCGAGGAAGAAGTTGAGCAACGGCTCGCGGACGTCGGTTGCGTCCTTGGACCAGCGCCGAATCGTCGAAGGACGAAGGTTTTCTTGCAGAAGCATTCCCTTCGAACCTGATACTTCCATGCGCTGGTCGTAGCCGTACACGGCTTCGCGACAACAGTTGATGTGGCATTGCTTGCCGGAAGCGGTCCGCAACTGCACCATCACCGTATCGAAATCGGTCAGCTTCTCAAGCGATTCGTCGACAAGACGGCTGGCCATGGCCATGACCTCGACCGGTTCTTCGCCGAGCAGCCAGCGAGCCATATCCAGGTCGTGGATAACCATGTCGCGGAAGATGCCGCCCGAGTGCTCGACATAGTCACGGGGAGGCATGCCTGGGTCCCGGCTCGAAATAATGACCTGACGCACTTCGCCAATGTCACCTGCGTCAATCGCCTTGCGGAAGGCTTGCGACGTCGGGTCGAAACGGCGATTGAAAGCGAGCATGACGCGACCACCCAGGCGCTCGACCTCGTTCGCCGCGGCAAGCGACTTGCCCATGTCGAGGTCAATGGGCTTCTCGCACAGAACAGCCTTGCCGCGCCTGACGGCCTCGAGCATGAACATGATGTGCGTGTCCGTCGGCGTGCCGATGACAACGGCATCGATGTCCTTTCGCTCGAGGACCGCTGCGGGGTCCGTCGAAGCCTCGCAGCCAAGGCGGCTAGCCAACGACTTGGCTGCACTTTCAACAGGGTCTGCCACCACGACCAGTTGTGCGTTCGGGCTCGCGGCGACGTTGCCAGCGTGAATGCGACCAATGCGGCCTGCACCGAGTACGGCGATTCGAATCATGTGAGTCTCCAGAAATACTTTGTCGTTTAAGGTCAACAGCGTCAGACGGAAGTTGCGCTTTTCGCCGAGAACTGCGCGACGGTGGTGTCGTAAGCGCGCTTCGCCATCTCGTCGAGAGGAAATTTTCGGTGCGTCTCAGAGATCAGTTCCACGCCGTAGTACGGGAGCGTGCAGCCTGCTTGCTCAAGGGCATCGACGAAGGCAGGCAGGTCGCCTGCACCTTCGCCACAAAGCTGCCTGTTAAAGGTCGAGTCGTCGAACAGCGACCCCTTAACCTGGGCGCCGACGTCGTCCATCTCCACTCCCTTGATGAAACGCGCGGGAATTTGGGCGACTTCGCTATAAGGGCTGCCACCGCGCGCTACGTGCCAGTGGTCAACCATCAGACCACCATTGGGCTGGTTGGCGCCTTCAGCAACCTTCAGCGCCTCTGCGATATTCCGGATGGGAGAGAAAGGCATGAACTCGATTGCAACCGTCGAGTCAACCGTCGCCACATCCTGGCAAAGCTTCGCGAATTCGTCGGTCATGCGGGCGAAGTCGGCCGGATTTTTGTCGAAGGGGCTCGCTCCGATTTTCAGATTGCGCATGCCCAGTTCCCCACCCAGTTCGATGAAACGGCGACGGCTATCGTCAGACTTGACCCGCGCCTCCCCGTCGAAGTACCAGTCCATCAGGATTTCGAGCTCGAAGTACTTCATGCCCGTATCGTCCAGAATCTTCTTGACGCCAGACACTCCGTACTTGTCGATGCTGTACTCGAGGTCATCGAGAATCAGGCCGATGCCGCTCCACCCGGCGCGCGAAGCCGCTTCGCAACGGTCGCGCAGCGGAAACGGGCTGATCTCGTTCGACGCACACGGATAGACGTCGCCAGCAAGGGTCCAGTACGCAGCCAGCAGTTCAATTTTCTTCGCGCTCATATGTAGTATTCCTCTTTATTTCAATGTCATCGGTTTTTTGATGGCATGCTCCCGCATGCCAAACGATTACGAAATTGTCCGAGTGGGCTTGCTGGACGTCGCGAGAGTGAAATCCCACGACACAGTCCAGAACGGCGACGAGAACCCGACGCGCTTGCCAGCCTCCGGGTCGTCAATCTTGTTAAATTCGGCGATGAGTTCACGCTTGACGCCGAAGACCGCATCTTCTGGGAGATACGGGCAATCAGGCGTGAAAATGTGAGTGATGACCGGATCAAAGCCAGGCGCGGTCACGATGAAGTGCATGTGAGCAGCCCGGTTCGGGTGTCGGCCCATTGCGGCGAGGAGCTTACCGACCGGGCCGTCCGAGGGAATGGGATAGTGGCGCGGCTTAACGGACTTGAACCAGTAACGGCCTTCAGCATCCGACGTGAAAACGCCGCGAAGATTCGAATCAGGCTGAATGCCTTTCTGTTGCACGTCGTAGAAGCCGTCGTCGTTGGTCTGCCACACTTCAAGCTTCGCGTTCGGAATCGGATTTCCCTCAATATCGGTTACCCGACCCTCTACAACCATGGGCTCGCCCTTCCCATCCAGGCAGATGTTCGCGCCGTTCAGATATTCAGGTGCGTTGGCGATGTAGAAGGGACCCAGAATCGTGTTCGGCGTAGCACCGTTCGGACGGCGATGGTTGATTGCATCAACCAGCATGGAGACGCCGAGGACGTCCGAGAGCAGGATGTATTCTTGCCGCCAGTCCGTGCACATTTGACCGGTCTCAGTCAGGAAACGGATGGCATTGAACCACTCTTCGTGCGTAGGTTCGATTTCCTTGACCGCAGCATGAAGGTGTTTGACCAGAACCGACATGACCTGGCGCAGGCGAGCGTCTGCACCGTCGCTCATACGAGCATTGACGACTTCGGCCGAGCGAGCTTCATCGAAGTACGGCGACGTGGACTGAACTGCTGAGAAAGCGCTTTGCATTGAGTGTCTCCATCAAACTTTCTGTAGCTTTGAGACAAGTCTATATTCGCCGTAGCTGGCAAAACAGAGCTGGAAAGGGAATGTCTTTCGCGCTGAGTGGGAAGAAGCCTCGAATGCAAGGAGCACGGAGGTCACGCTGTCCAATGCCGTTCGTAGTCGTTCTGATGGAACCGTTCCAGGAGCGCGTCAATGAACAGCCGCACCTTGACAGGAAGATGCGAGCGGGTCTGAAACGCGATGTTCATGGTCAACCGGGGCAGATCCCAATCGTCAAGCACCGGAATAAGGCGACCCGCCTTAAGGTCGTCGTGGATGATGTATTTCGGCTGCACCAGAATGCCCATGTTGTCCAGCGCGGCGACACGCAATATCTGGCCATCATTCGACTCCACCAATGGCTTCACTCTGACAACTACGTTTTCACCACCACGTGTGAATGAAAGCTCGCGTGGGTTGTCGGCGAGTTGATAGTTCAACAGCCTGTGCTTCGCGAGTTCCGCCGGGAAACGAGGGTGTCCGTTCGACTCGAGGTAGCCGGGCGATGCAGCCAATATGCGGCGTGTTGATGCCAGTCTTCTTATCGTAATGTTGCTGTCTGGCTCAAGAACCTTTGTTCGAATCGCGACGTCTATGCCGTTCTCGATGATGTCGCAGTAACGGTTAGCCGCTAGTACGTCGACGGTGATGTCGGGGTAACGCGCCGTGAAATCAGGGAGCATGGGCGCGATGTGCAGCATGCAGAACGACAACGAGGCGGTGACGCGAAGGACGCCGCTTGGACGCACTACCGCCTCTTTGATGACAGCCTCTGCTTCGCCAAGGTCTGCCAGGATAGATTTGCAGCGCCGGTGGAATTCGGCGCCAGCCTCAGTCAAAAAAAGGTTGCGCGTCGTTCGGCGCACCAACTGGACTCCGAGCCTCGCCTCCAACGAAATCAAATACCGGCTTGCCGCCGAGATGGAGAGGTCGACTGCCTCGGCAGCTCCGCTGATACTGCCCGTCTCGGCCACCTCGACGAACAGCTGTAGTTCCTTGAACTGGTCCATGCCTTCGCACCATTACGTTTTGTCTCCGCCCACATCCGCGCGGGATACGGGAGTACGCGCGACTTGACCGAGTCATTTTTGTGCGCCGCGTCTGCAACATAATAGTGCGATCAATCTATCGTGCACCAACTAGAATCCATCAAAAAACTATCCGTTTGACAGATCCACTGGCCGTATGGCGCCAAGTGTGCTCCACGATCGCTAACGAAAATCTGCCGCCCTCAATCCTCGACAAGCGCCCGCGACACATCCGGCCATGATTTTTCGGGCACGAGATCTTTGGTGGACGAGCCCCAGCGCGAGTTTGCCGCGCACGAATACCCAGCGGCGCAGAGCCAATCACCAGCGCTCAGACCGCGGTCGCGTTCGCAATACCAATCGTATCGTTCGCGGGATAGTCTCTGACGGGTAGTCCATCCGTGTCTTCTATTTTCGATGTAGGATAGCTCTCAGCATCAATTGGAGTCTCAGAAACGCATCAAAAGCTATCAAATATGGAGGGTCGGATTGGCTCACCGCTTTTTGATCAAAGAAATTGCCCTTCAAGCAGGGCTTGGAGTGGCTACGGTCGACAGGGTGTTGAACGGGCGCGCAAACGTCCGGGAGCACACTCGCAATCGGGTTGATCGGGCAATCAAAGAACTAGAGAAACAGGAGTTGAACCTGGCAAACACGGGTCGGAAGCTCATGGTTGACGTTGTCGTAGAAGCGCCGACGCGGTTCAGCGATGAATTAAAGAGCGCCCTTGAGGCCGAACTCGCACTAATGCATCCGGCCGTTGTTCGTCCGCGCTTTCTGCTACAGGAGACGATGACGACGTCAGAAGTGGTGGAAACCCTTCGCTCCATCGCGCGAAGAGGAAGCCACGGCGTCTTCCTGAAGGCCCGCGACGTTCCTGAAATTGCTGAGGCAATTGGCGAACTACAGCGCCACGGCATCCCCGTCGTCACAGTCTTCACTGACATACCGCTGTCTGGTCGCATCGCCTACGCCGGGCTCGACAATCGCGTGGCTGGCGCCACGGCCGCCTACCTCATAGGCCTATTGCTGGGGCCGCGGCAGGCTAATGTGTTGATAACGATGAGCGACGAGCATTTTCGGGGCGAGGAAGAACGCGAGATAAGCTTTCGTCGAGCATTGCGCAAGCGCCACCCTCAACTCAAACTCATCGACGCAAGCGGCGGACATGGCCTTGATTCGCCGACCGAAGAGCGAGTCCGGAGCGTTCTCAACGAGGAGACTGGCATCGCTGCCGTGTACTCCATGGGCGGAGGCAATGCCGCGATTCTTCGCGCGCTAGAGGCGTGGCAACAAGCTCCCGTCTACTTCATCGGTCACGACCTCGACAGAGATAACGTGCAGCTTCTACGTGCCGGAAGGATTCAAGCAATCTTGCATCATGATCTCCGACAAGACATGCGGTCCGCTTGTCATCACGTCATGCACTTTCATAAGCTCTTGCCAGCATCCTCGGTAGCGTCATCTTCTTCCGTCGTAGTCGTGACGCCAGAAAATATCCCGGACCACATCGCCAGTCGCTTCCGCGATTGATTCGACCACTCACAACCGCGCTTCTGTCTACGCAAGCTCCGCGTGCGTAATTGCTCGCAGGGCTGCTGTTGTCGGCTACAAAGCAGTCCAACCTGAGAGGTCCGAGAAAGTCATCGCTCGAACCTCTCGACGGCATTAGAATCTCGTCGCCAACCCGGCAATGACGCCGAACTGGCTCTTGCCATAGTTGGGGTTGGTGCTCGATGCGCTTCCGTTGATGGGGTCGTTGTTGATGTTCGCGCCATACAGGCCACTATCAAGGCCGACGTTAGACGATGAGCTATTCCGAACGTAAGCCAGTTCAGTGTAGAGGAGCGTCCGCTTGGACAGCGAGTAGTCCACGCCTAGTGTGTACAGGGTTGCGTTTCCGTTCCCTTTGTTTGCATTCGCGTGATAAACGGCACCGGTGATAGCGAGCGCGGGCGTCGTCTGCCAGGTTGCGCCAATCCACTCATGATCGACGGTCGTCGGGAGGCTGGTACCTGCCGGCAACGCCGACGGAGCCGTCGTGCCAAAATAGCCCGCATTCGACGCGTCCGGAGCACTCAGATGTTGGTACCCGACATATGCCAGCACTGGACCGAACGCGTAGGTCAAGCCCGTGAGAATCGAGCGAGAAGTAAGGTACACGTTGCTGAATTGGCCGTTTCCGTCTCGAACCTCGTCATAGGTCGCCTGCCAGAAAAGACCCTTGTTCGCGTAGGAGAGTTTGATGCCGTCCGAGCGGCCTTGGGAACTTCCCAGTCCCGTAGAAGTGCCGAGTTGACCGGGCGCGCTTCCTGGATTTCCGGCATTCCATGTTGGCGAATTCGTCAGATCATACTGTCCTTGTAGCGTGAAGCCGGCTATCGTCGGCGACAGGTACTCCGCGCCGTTCGCTGCCTGCGAGAAGATGCGACCCCGGACCAGGGTTCCAATCGAATACTTCTTCGTTTGCTGTGGGTCGACATCGCCCGAGTATTGGCTTATCTCGGCAGAACCCATGTTTCCGAACTTGATTTGCCCCCAGGTGTCGTTCTGCAGACCCACTGTCGCCTGCCCCTCGAAGAAGCTCCCGTTGGCGAAGCTTCCGTTCATCGTGTTCAGCCGAGACTCCAGCTGGAAGATTGCATGCGTGCCGCCGCCGAGGTCCTCGGCGCCTTTGAGGCCGAATCGCGATTGCGCCCAGCCTCCACTTTGCGCGCCGAATACATGTCCCTTCGGCTGATTCGTCTCGTACACGAGACCGTTGTCGACGATACCGTATAACGTGACGCTGCTCTGAGCCATCGCTGTTGCCGTCGTCGACAATGCGAACACGCTGAACAAAAGCTTCTTCATCGATATCTCCAGTAATTTAGTTGTACTTCATCTGTGCCCGCGCTATCGGGAACACCTAATGCCTTCGGTCGATCGAGAATTATCGAAGTCACCGCTGCGAGCGCCCATCCCACTTTCATCACGCGCGAGACGACAGGACCGAGTGGAGTCGCACAACCGCTCGTACAGAAGAAATTGGAAGCAATCGAAAGAACAGGAGGAAGGTTTACGCGGAAGGTGATAAATTCCCTGACGCGTGTCTCCTGAACTGCTCTTGTGTAATTTGGCCCGAGTGTATATTCCCCATTCCCTCGAACAAAGAGCGGAAAGGGGAATCTCTTTCGCGGAATCAGGGAAAATGGACCTTAAAGCAAGCGGACAGAAGCCTTCCGGCCTTATGCTACTAATCTCCTCACGGTTAACCCCGTATCCCGGTCGACGTTGTATCGATTACGCTTCGTATGTTCCAATGCGAAGAGACATGTTCTTCTCGGTAATACCCCAAACGGTCCGTGACCAGTCTCACGTCGCCTAACGCATCCATACGGAGATACGTATGAACTTCAAGAAACTGTCTGGCTTCGCTGTCTCAGCGAGTATGACCCTGAGTCTCCTCTCACTACCGTCGTTGCCCGCCAATGCAGCGACAAGCGATGCCGCTGCCTCCGGCGCCGCCATGTCAAAGCAGGAACTGAAGGCGCAAAAGAAGGCCGACCGCCAGGCGCGCCGCGCAAAGAAGAACGCTGAACTGAGCACACTGGAAAAGAACGGGTATAGCCCGTCGGCAAATCAAACAAACTATCCGCAGAATCTGCAGAACGCTCAACAGAAAGCCGCCGGGCAAAAGCCTACGAACGCACCAGCGGTCGCGCCTTGACGCTTCACGCGGTCTGGATCGCGCGCGCTCGAGGTGGTGGTCACGCGAGTCGCGCGGGCAATGCAAGTGGGAACGTTTGCTGAAAATGGTGATGGTCGAGATGGAATGGACACCGCCCTCCCTCCGGGGAATTGGGCACGATTGAGGGCCTCCAGGACCGAACGGCATCAATGTGCCAAAGTGGAGTTGCGACACAACCACTTAAGGAGCGGAGGCCCCAGATGAATGCTACGACATACGGACTCGACATTGCAAAGCGGGTGTTCCAGATGTACTGGGTCGACGCCCAAACTGGCGAGATCGCGAATCGGAAGTTCGGACGTGACGATTTAATTGTATTTCTGGCGCAGCGCCCCGCCGGTCGCGTTGCCCTCGAAGCTTGCGGAAGTGCTCACTGGTGGGCACGTAAGATTCGCGCGCTCGGACATGAGGTGGTGCTATTACACGCCCAATTCATTCGACCTTTCGTGCAAACGAACAAGACTGACGCGGCCGACGCCCGGGCAATCTGGACTGCAGTGCAGCAACCCGGCATGCGCACGGTTGCCGCCAAGACAGAGGATCAGCAAGTGATGCTAAGCCTCCATCGTATGCGCTCGTTGCTCGTCAAATTTCGAACGATGCAGATAAATCAGCTGCGTGGGCTGCTGTATGAATTCGGCGTAACGTTTCGCGCAGGACGCGTAGCAGGACTCGACGAGATCAGAAATCGCATGGCAGAACTCGAAGACACACTGCCACGATCGATACTTCTTAACCTTCTCGAACAGTTGCGTCGCATCAACCTGTTTGAGGAGGACATCGATCAACTCGAGAAGCGGATTGGCGTCTGGCAGAAACACGAAGCGGCATGTCGTGCGATCTCCGAAGTGCCGGGTATCGGCCGCCTGACCGCAACGGCCCTGGTAGCAACAATTGGAGATGCGAAGACATTCAGGTCCGGGCGCGAGTTCGCAGCGTTTCTGGGACTTGTTCCCCGTCAGAATGGTACCGGCGGAAAGATACGGCTGGGCTCGATCTCCAGACGTGGCGACCCATACTTGCGTACGTTGCTGATACATGGGGCGCGCTCTGTTCTGTGTCACACCAAGGTACCCACCGCATGGCAAAAGGCAATACAGGTGCGACGACCAGCAAATGTAGTAACAGTGGCCTTGGCGAACAAAATGGCGAGAATCGCCTGGGCGATCCTCGCTCACGGGACTTCGTACGAAGCGCATCATGTGAGCAACAGACCTGCATAGCAGGATGAGCACTTTGAAGCGTTGAGGAACTGGTAGGTTGCTTGGGTTGATTTCAATGTGATGGCGCGACAGGTCGGACCGCAGGAACGCAAACCTGAACACAGTCTTGTGCTTCAAGCACGTGGCCGAGATGAGGACGTTCCTGGCGAATTCCATCAGGGCCCGCAGCTTCGGCTTGCAGAAGGCCGCATATAAGACCGCAGCCGATACCTCGCTCACGTATCACATAAGATCAACTTGGCAAACCGGGCGGTGTCCATATAAGACCGTGTGAAAACGCATTGGTCGCCTAGACTGAATCAACGCACTGAGATCAGGTGACTCATGAAGCGATTCGTTGAAGGCGATGACCACAAGCAGGTCGCACTACTTCCCGAATGCGCCGACGACTAACTATATCGGACAGGACAATCCATTCCGGGTCATAGAAGCTTGGGCGGCGCGTGATCGTCGAGGCGGCGACGCCAGACTGGATTCCGGCGACGCTGCTTAAACGGGAGATTGAGGAGCGCATCGCGCCTTGGTAGCTGGGATGGGACGTTTGGTTCGTGATACGCAGTCACGGGAGTCGTACGCAGAAACATGCGCACTATCCGTATTCCAGAACGACCGCAATGCCACCGAACTCTTCGCGCTGCCTGGCGTTCAGATAGACCGCCACAATTGGCGGGCCGCCGGCTGGAAGATTCAAGGTCAGGCGATGGAATCCCCCACTTGCGCCGGCGTGGCCAGTTCGCCGTCGACGAGACGCCGGATGCCCAACGGATTAGATTCCTTTACTGCGTCTGGACGCAACGTCTCGGGTAGATCCTGATAGCAGACAGGACGAAGGAAACGGTCGATTGCCGTCGCACCTACCGACGTGAACATCGAGTTCGAAGTTGATGGGAATGGGCCGCCATGAACCATAGCGTGGCAAACCTCCACGCCTGTCGGGAAACCGTTCGCCAGAATGCGGCCAGCCTTGCGTTCAAGCACCGGCAACAGGCGCTGCGCATCGGCATGGTCGCCTTCGTCAATCTGCAACGTGACCGTTAGCTGCCCTTCCATGTGCTCAGCGACTCGCAACATTTCATCGAAATCACGAGCGCGAATCACGACGGAAGCCGGGCCGAACATCTCTGCCTCAAGTGCGGGCGTGGCGAGCAGGCGCTGCGCGTCGGTCACATAAAGCTCGGCCTGCGCGGCGTTCGGACGTTCACCTGCTGACTCGCCTTGGGCAACCTTCACCACGCCCTGAACCTCACTAACATTTCTCGTTCCAGTGCAGTAAGCGTCAAAAATTCCAGGCGTCAACATCGTTTGGGCCGGCTTGGCGGTCATTGCTTCCCCCGCCGCCCTCACGAACCGATCGAGGTCCGGACCATCGATAGCCAGGACAAGACCTGGGTTCGTGCAGAACTGGCCCGCGCCCATCGTCAGAGAATCAGCAAACGACTTGCCGATTGCTTCGGCGCGGTTCGCTAGCGCGCACGGAAACAGGAATACCGGGTTGATACTGCTCATTTCCGCATATACAGGAATCGGTTCAGGCCGAGCGTTGGCAAGACGTATCAGCGCGAGACCACCCTGCCGAGAGCCCGTGAAACCGACCGCCTTGACGACAGGATGCGAAACGAGTGCTTCGCCGAGCTTGCGGCCCGCACCGATCAGCATTGAGAAGACACCCTCCGGCAAGTCCTGCTGCTTGACGGCGGCCTGAACTGCGCGGCCGACGAGTTCTGAAGTGCCCAGGTGCGCGCCGTGCGCCTTCACGATGACGGGCGCGCCAGCGGCAAGTGCGGATGCCGTGTCGCCCCCGGCAACCGAGAATGCGAGCGGGAAGTTGCTTGCGCCGAATACGGCGACGGGCCCCACGGGTACTTTTGCAAGACGAAGATCCACTCGTGGCAACGGCTGGCGCACGGGCTGCGCATGATCGATTGTGGAACCGAGAAAATGTCCATCTCGAACGACTCTGGCGAACAGGCGCATCTGAGCAACCGTGCGCGCGCGTTCGCCTTGCAGACGCTGCACGGGCAATCCGGTCTCCGCATGCGCCCGCTCGATGAGTTCGTCGCCGATGTCCAGGATGTTGTCGGCGATCGACTCGAGGAAATCCGCGCGCTTTGCAAGGGAAACACTCCGGTAGATGTCGAAAGCCTGGAAGGCCAGCGAAGCCGCGTGCTCAACTTCCGCAGCACCGCCCATTCCAAAGACTGGCTCCGTGATTTCCGAGTTGGTGGCAGGGTTGAACGCGCGCTGATCACCGTCAGTGCCTCGCACTGCGGAAAAACCGATAAGCATTTCACCAGTGAGGGTCATGCAGGTTTCCTAAAATGGGTTCGATGGAGCTAATTTGTGGCACTACGCGTCGTGGTACGCACCTGAATCGAAAGCCGGAGGTAATCGTCGTGCCGAAGACACGGCCATACAAAGCAACGACCGCCAGGCAGCTTCTCGGATTTGTCGATGCCGACCACTATGCGTGGCGAGTGTCACCCGAGTAGTGCGGCTAGTTCCGAAGCCCATTCATTGTTGGTTGAACCGCGGAGGGCGGGTAGACGCACCACGAGCCGTCGCCATGTCGAAAGAAGACAATCGCGAACGTTCCAAACGAACGCATGACTTCGATCCTTACGACTCGCCATGGCATTTTCCTTGAGCGAGCTGGGCGGGTAACTCGAAAATTTTCATCGCTACCAAACCAGTCATTGACAAGGAACCGAAGAGATTTGCACTGACTGCTCATACGCTTCTCCGTGCTTCGCGGCCAGGTAGCAGAACCGAACAGGCGCAACAGCGAATTGGTTCGTGCGGTGACACCACACGACCAGACTCACGCTTAACTCTTTCGGCCCACAGGCCATTGCAATGTGACTCCGCGTCGTGTTGGACTTTTTCTACCCAAGAAGGTGGAGGCGGTGTGAATATGATCGAGCCATTCGAGGGTACCGTCCATTGAAGTTAAAGGCAGACGACTTAACCGAAGCGTTAAACCTCTTCGTGACACTTTCTTGCCCGCCGTTATGCTCTCACTTACTCCCGACCTGCGACACGCGAGCCTTTCCGTCAGTACAAGGCTTCGCGTCTGGCGAGCGGCTTGAATAGCCGGCTCCATGCAGCGCTGACAAGGATCGTCGCGCATCCACCCAGCACGACGGAGCCAACCACGCCAAACGCCGTGGCAGTCACCCCGGACTCGAATTCCCCCAGTTGGTTACTCGCGCCGATGAAGAGGGTGTTCACGGCAGCGACCCGTCCTCGCATGCGATCAGGCGTTTCCAGTTGAACAAGCGTCTGCCGCACCACCACGCTGATAGTGTCAGCAGCGCCCGAGATCGCCAGCAGCAACAGCGATATCGGAAACGATCGTGAAAGCCCGAACGCGACAATAGCCATTCCATAGACGGCGACCGCAATAAGGAGCTTCCTGCCGACGCCGCTGCCGATGGCCCGCCGGGATAGCATGAGGCCAACGCAAAGCGCGCCTGCGGCCGGTGCGGATCTCAGCAAGCCCAGTCCTTGCGGCCCCACATGCAGGATCTCTTTCGCGTAGACAGGCAGCAGCGCAGTGGCGCCGCCGAACAGGACCGCGAACAGGTCGAGAGAGATGCCACCGAGCAACAGAGGGTTGTGCCAAACGAAGCGCAAGCCGGCGAGAAGCGTCTCGACCGTGACGGGTTCGCGTGGCGGTGGAATGTGGTCATAACGTATAAGCGCGTACATTACCGCACTCACGCAGAACAGCACGACGCAGGTCAAATAGAGCGCGTTGATGCCGATCGCGAACAGCAAGCCGCCCAACGCCGGCCCGGCGATCACGCATACCTGCTGGACCACCGTGCTGAGCGCCATCGACCGCGCCAGCAAAGTGTGCGGAACGAGCATCGGTAGGAGTGCCTGTTGGCCTGACATCTGAAACGGCCGAATCGCGCCCAGGATCAGCGAGAGCCCCAGCAGCAAGTCGCGGGTCACGATGTGCGTCATGGTCGATACGGCAAGCAGCGTGGCCATGGCTGCCTGGGCCGCAAGGCAGACTGCAACGATTTGGCCTCGATGCATGCGATCAGCGCAATGGCCGGCGACCAGCGTCGTGGCGAGTCCGGGAATAAACTGGAAAAGGCCGACGAGGCCGAGATACCAGGCGCTGGACGTCAGGTCATACATATGCCAACTGATCGCCAGCATGAGCACCTGCTGAGCAGTGATGGAACCAATGCGGGCGATCAGGAAGCGCATCAACGATGAATGGTGCATCAAAGGCGCAATGCCCGCGCGCGCCTCGAGCGCCGGCGACGACGTATCGGGGGCACGCGTCATACCGGACTCCACTCTTTTGAATTGCGAATGCGCTTGTTGATCTGACCGCGCAGCGCCAACTGGCAGCTTTCCCCGTTGTAGAAGTGCGGATGGTTATCGATAATTTTCGTTTGCGGCATTGGACCCTTGTGAATTATCTGCTGTGTGGCAGTGACCGGTTTTCCGATTCCGGTGGGCGGGTATTAAGCAAATCTTCAGCCGCTACCTCTTCGCTCTGCTGCTGGTATCCAGTCGCATTGACTTTCGGCGCCCACTTCCACTGCAATAGCACCACGGTACCCGCAGCGCCGAGTATCAAGAACATGAAAATAGCCAGCATGGGGAGCGTGTAACTGCCCCCCACATGGAGTAACCAGCCCGAAAGGCTGGCTGAAATCCCACCCGCAAGACTGGTGGCCACTTGCTGCAATCCCGTGTTCAATCCCACTGCCTGCTTCGGGATCAGAGTGAGCTTGACCAACGCCAGATTGTTCGCAGTGACGAGGCCCAACAGCGAGAGAGATACGACATTCCAGAACACGGCCATTTGCGGCGAACGCGTGTACGCGCCAAGCAAAACAGTAGTGCCACCGACAAATCCCGCCACGATGAACGATTTGCGCACCACCACGGCATCATGGCCGCGCGCGATCAGGCGGTCTGCTGCCCATCCGGCGAGCGCCGCCACGATCGCGATGCCCGCGAAGCTAAAGAACGTATAGAGTCCCGACTGTTCAAGCGAAAGGCCGCGCTGTTCGACAAGATAAGCAGGCATCCACGTCATGCAGTAGAACGCGAAATAGCTGTAGCAGAAGTTGGTAATCAAACCGCCCCACACCACTGGGCTCGACAGAAGATTACCGAGCGGCACCGAGGCCGCCCGCCGCCTTGCCGCCGCAAGTTCCGCTTTGGACGGGAAATCATTGTTGAGCATCAGCAGCCATGGCATTAGCCAGACCAGCCCGGCCAGGCCGGTGACAACGAACATTGCCTTCCACGAACTGATGGCGATCAGCCAGACCGCGATCGGCGCGCCAAGCGCCGGTCCCATCTTGCCGCCAATCGAGTAGATCCCGAGCGCGGTGCCCTTCCGGGTTTCATCGAAGTTGTTCGCAAGGTAGCGATAGGTTGCGGGGACCACCACGGCTTCCGCAATGCCAATCAGCAGGCGCACTACGATCAGCGCGGAAAGCGTGGTGACGACGCCCGTCGCCGCCGCCGCAAGACACCACAGCAGGAAGCAGATCGAGTAAGGCCATTTCACGCCATAGCGATCCACCAGCCAGCCCATCGGCATCTGAAGCAGGCCGTAAGACCAGAACATCGCAGAGCCGAGCCAGCCGCGTTCGACATGAGTCAGCGCAAACTGCCGAACGAAATGGTGGTCTGCGAGCGCCGCTGACATGCTCGTGCGGTCCACAAAAGAGATCATGAGCCCGACCGCGAGCAGCACGAGAATGCCCCAGCGACTCTCACGCCGCGCCGCTTTACGTCGAGTTGTCCGGTTCACTCTGTCTCCGACGATTTCTCTGTTTTACTCGCCAGTTGGTGTGCTTTGCTTTCGGCGTGGCGGCGGTCCTGCCGCGCTAACCGCCTGCTTCGGTCGAGATGAACATCCACTCAACCGCGGAGGCTCGCGACAGTCTTCGCGCACTTACCCAAGGCTGCCGGTTACATCATCGAATAACTCGTCGACGGCGAGGCGCCGCGGAATGATCTTCTGGTCGAATGCCCAGTCGATCGCAAGTTGCAGGCCTTTGCGATTGGCTTCCATACCGATAGGCGGGAACACGGCCGGCACGCCTTCGGCGAGGGAGCGGCTTTCCACGATCATTCGGTATAGCTCACGAACGATGTCAGGCCGTTGCTTCGACAGAGTCTCATGCACCACGAACATGTGGTTGATCGGGACAATGCCGCTGCGCTGAAACCAGTCTTTCGCGGCAGCATGTGCATCCGGCACCAGCGTGCGCACGCGCTCGTCTTTCGGCATGTCTTCGCCGAGAAGCGCGGCCGCTAGCTCGCCGTTGAGCATCATCTGCGGAATCGACGCATCCGCCGGCAGGCGCTGGCAGTTCTGCGGATCGTTGTACTCGGCCAGGTGCCCATCGCCCAGTGTCATCCACGTCACCTTGTCGAGGTCCACGCCATATTCGTGGCGCAGAATGCCGCGAATCCAGAGCGCGGTCGTTTGCGTGTAGGTACGCACGCCGACCTTCCTGCCCTCGATATCCTTTGGATCGAGATGCCCGAAGTCGATGTTGTACCCGGCGCAGTGGTGCTGGAATCGCCCCGAAATCGGCGTCGGCAGCAAGAAATACGGCTTGCCATAGGCTTTGGCCTGCAGGAACGTGACGATCGCCAGTTCGCCGGCGTCGAACTTGCTCTCGCGCACCATCGCCTTGAAGCCGTTGTGCGCGGGCGTTGGCCCGCAGTAGTCGAGAGTCATGAGGTCCGAACTCACGCGCCCGTCCCGCATCGCCTTTGTCACTGCGTACTCGGCCAGATTGACGCGCAGCGTCGGCGCACCGGTCAGCGTCGTTGTCATGGAATGTCACTCCTTTTGCTTGATCCTTGTATCGGATTGCGGATTTATAGACGGACCTCGATCAGGCACGGGCCTGGCTCGCGGGTTGAATCGATAAGGGCCTTGTGGAAGCTCTCAGCCGTCTCGACGGCGACGGCAGGCACGCCCATGCTCGTCGCCATGGCCAGCCAGTCGATGCTCGGCTTGTCGATGTCGATCATCGACAACGCAC
Organism: Paraburkholderia sp. BL9I2N2; assembly: GCF_004339745.1. Taxonomy (GTDB): domain Bacteria; phylum Pseudomonadota; class Gammaproteobacteria; order Burkholderiales; family Burkholderiaceae; genus Paraburkholderia. The sequence continues at coordinate 16,800 of NZ_SMGP01000003.1, forward strand.
GTTCATTGGGCGTGCCCGCGCCCATATTTGCGTACTCCGCCTTGAGGATGGCGTAGCTGTTATTTGCAAATATGATGGTCGTGACGTTCAGGCCTTCGCGTGCCTGAGTCCAGAGCGACTGGATCGTGTACATCGCGCTGCCGTCGCCGACCATGCAGAACACGCGTCGATCGGGACAGGCTAGCGCCGCGCCGGTGGCCACGGGCGTCGCGTAACCGATGGAGCCGCCCATGTTGTTGATAAGATCGTGCGGCAACGCGCCCATGGTCAGGCTCATGGACTCGCGCCCTGTCGTCAGCGATTCGTCCACGACGATGCAGTGCTCAGGCAAGGCCGCGGCCAGCGCGTGAGCGATGCTCGTCGGGTTGAGCGCGCCGGTCGGGACCGGCGTCTCGATGCGCTGCTGCACGAGCGGCGCCGTGCCCGCGGTGCCGAGCGCCTGCAGCAGCATGTCGAAGGCAAGCTCGCTGTCCTCATCCGCCTCGACGAGCGCATGCACCTGCGTCCCCTCGGCCTTGAGCAGGCTGGGCTTGTCCGGGTAGGCGAAGAAGGCCACGGGCTCCCTGGTCTCGAACGTGACGATGTGCTTGAAGTCCTTGAGGAATGCTGCGGCCTGCGCGACGGCGTAGGGAATGCGCGCGATCGGCACGCGGCCCGCGCCGCGCTCGATGCGTGCGGTGAAGAACTGCGAGCCGAGTTGCGCGCCGGTGGCCGCGGCCACGCGGCCGGCCTTCTCGAGCGCCGCGCCGCGCGTGGCTTTGTTGGCCAGGATGATCAGTGTCGGCTCGCCCGAGCGCAGCACGCGTGCGACGTGTTCGACGCGCTCGGTACTCGGCACTTTGCGCCCTGCCGCGACAGCCGGCGGCAGCACGGGGACGTTGGCTACCTGCTGCCAGGAGGTGTCGCCGGGCAGGATCAAGGTGGCGATCTGCCCCGGATGCTCGCCGGCTTTGGCCACAGCCTGAGCGGTGTCCCAGGCGATGGTGTTCGACGATTCAGCGCGGCGCACCCAGTGGCTAAGCGGCCGCGACAAGCCCTCGATGTCGGAGGTTAGCGGCGGGTCGTACTTGAGGTGCGAAACCGAATGCTCGCCGACAACATTGACCATGCCTGACGAAGCGCGCTTCGCATTGTGGATGTTCGCGAGACCATTGGCGAGGCCCGGCCCCAGGTGCAGCAGCGTCGAGGCCGGTTTGTCCTTCATCCGGTACCAACCGTCGGCGGCGCCGGTGGCCACGCCTTCGAACAGGCAGAGCACGCTGCGCATCTTCGGGTTGTTACCCAGCGCCGCGAGGAAATGCATCTCCGAGGTGCCGGGGTTGGCGAAGCAGATGTCCACGCCCTGGTCGACCAGGGTGGCGACGAGACTTTCCGCGCCGTTCATCAGTAGCCCGCCATGTCGCGTGCGAGACCGACCACGCCGTAGGTGCGCTGTGGCGCCGACAGCAACAGGCGGTAGCCTTCGTCTATTAGGCGACGCTGGTTCTTGGCCGTGACGTGCGGATTGCCGACCACGACCTTGTGCTTATGACAGGTCTCGGCGATGCGCCGCATTGCGTCGACGACTTCCGGGTGCTCGTATTGGCGCGGGAAGCCCAGTTCCTGGCTGAGATCGCCTTCGCCGATCAGGATGAAGCCGATGCCAGGCACATTGGCGAGGATGTCGTCGAGGTTCTCGATGGCTTGCGTGCTCTCGCACATCAGCCCGACGAGGATCTCGCCCTGCGGCGCCAGCGGCCAGACGTCAGCCTTTGCGTAGTAGTCCGACATCGAAAGGCCCCAGTAGCGCGCCGCATTGGCCGGGCCGTCGCCGCGCACGCCTTTGGGCTCGTACAGCGGCGCGTTCTTCGGCCTGGCATAGCGGCAGGATGCGACCGCGTTATAGGCTTGCTCCACCGTTGCCACATGCGGCCAGATCACGCCGTATGCGCCGCGATCCAGCACCTGCTTGGCAAAGCTCTGATTCATCTCTACGCCGTTGGCCGGGATCCGTGCCAGCGGCGTCACCCTGGCCGCCACCGACGCAGACTCGGCGATCTGCTTGCGGCTCAGCATGTACTGCAACGCGTCGCCAAGCGCACTTACGTCGTAAGGGTTGTGTTCCATCTCGAAGACGATGCCGTCATAGGGCGAATCGCTCATCTCGATGGCGGTCTGCTTGTCGAGCTTGGCGAAGGCGGCATGCGCGGGCTTGCCCGATTCGAACGCGCGGATGATGCTATTGAGGCGAATATCAGACATGGGTATCTCTCTTTCTCTCTCGCTGCGCGGCGCTTCAGTCGGCGGCACGCGCGGTTGCCATTATTCGAGCGTCAGTTGAGTGCCGGGTAAAGCCTCTGCGCGGTCTTGCCGAAGATCCAGGCGCGGTCTTCCTCGCCGAGGCAGGCCAGCCTTTTTTCGGCCGTCGCCAGAATCTCGCTGAGTGTTCCGGGGGAAGTCGGGAAATTCGAGCCCCAGGCGAGGCGCTGCGCGCCGAAGGCTTCGACGACGCCCGGGAAAAACGTCTCCGCACTAGCGCGCTCTTTCGTCACGTCGCCGAAGATGCGTGGCGTGAGCTTCAGATAGATGTTCGGCAGATCGGCTAGCGCAAACAGGCTTGCGGCGTTGGCGTAAGGCGGCCCATCGAGCACATCGGGACGGCCGAGGTGATCGAGGATGATGTTCACGCTCGAGAACTTCTCCGCCAGCATGCGCACCTGGGGAAGGCCGACTGGCCCGGTCTGGATGCACATGGGCAGCTTCAGCTCGGCCAGCGTCTCCCACGCCTTGAAGGACTTGGGGTTATCGAGCTCGCTGGGGTCGAAGTCCTTGGTCGAGCCGCCGGTAAAGATGCGCAGGCCGGCGAGGCCCTTGCCGGTCCAGGTCTTGATCACGGCCGGCACGTCATCGGCCAGCATATCCACAGAACCAACGGCGACGAGCCGGTCCGCGTATTGGTTGCAGCCGTCCACGACGTAGCTGTTGTCGAATCCGTAAGTGGTCGAAGAGTGCACGACGGCGGCTTTCGCGACACCGGCCTCGTCCATGGCCTTGATTAGCGTTTCGACCGTGTTGGGCCGCTCCTGCGACCAGTCCGAGCGCTTGCCGAACAATGGCGCGGGCGGGTAGCGCTTCTCGTCGTCCGAGATAATGTGGGGATGAATGTCGATGATGTTCATCATGTTGGTCCAGCTATGAGCTATTGGCTTGGTTACAGGCCTCTGGCCTTGAGAAGTTTGTCCAGGCGCGGGTAGACGCGGCGCGCATTGCCCTCGAAGATGGCGTCCCGCTCGGCGTCGCTCAGGGCCGTGCAGGCGTCGATGTAGCGTTTCGTGTCGTCGAAGTATTCGCCGGTGTCCGGATCCCGACCGCGCACAGCGCCGACCATTTCGGAGCCGAACAGCACGTTGCTCGCCGGCACGACCTTGGTCAGCAGTTCCACGCCGGGGTGGTGATAGACGCACGTGTCGAAGAAAATGTTGTTCAGGAGGCCTTCCAGCGGACGCTTGGCGATCTCCAGCGACATGCCGCGGTAGCGGCCCCAGTGGTAGGGAACAGCGCCGCCGCCGTGTGGGATGACGAGGCGCAGCGTCGGGAAGTCCTTGAAGACATCGCCCTGCAGCAGTTGCATGAAGACGGACGTGTCGGCGTTCAGGTAATGCGCGCCGGTGCCGTGGTGACAGGGGTTGCATGAGGCCGCAACGTGGATCATGGCCGGCACGTCGAGGTCGCACAGCGCCTCGTAGACGGGATACCACTCACGGTCGGTCATCGGTTTGCCGGTCCAGTATCCGCCGGTCGGGTCCGGATTCAGATTGCAGCCGACGAATCCCATCTCCTCGACGCAACGGCGCAACTCGGGAATCGAGTTCCTGGGCGGCGCTAGCGGCGACTGCGGCAACTGGCACACGGGTACGAAATTGTCCGGATAAATGTCGCAGACACGGCGCACCAGGTTATTCGAAACTTCGGCCCACTCGAGGCTCGTACGCTCGTTGCCCAAGTGGTGGCTCATCAGCCCGGCGATCGGCGAGAACAGCGTCAGGTCGCCGCCCCGCTCCTTCTGCAGACGCAACTGGCCGTTGCCCACGCCCTCGCGGATCTCGTCATCTGTGACGTGCGCGCCCGAGAGCGGCGGCGCATTGGCTGGGTCGTCGGCAAACTCAATCTGTTTGGCGCGCCAGTCGCGGAAAGAAGCAGGGACGGTCGTGAAGTGGCCGTGGCAATCGATGATCATGTTTTTTGCTTCCGTACGGGATTCAGACGCGGGGATCGACGAACAGCTCGCCCATGGACATGCGCCGCGGTGTCAAGCCCTGCTTGAAAGCGGTGGCTTCGAGCGCCTCGATGGTCTTGCGGTTCTCCTCGATGCCGTAAGGCAGCGGATCGTGGCCGACGATCTTGCGCAACTCGAGATACTTCTTATTTTTCTTGTCGGTGAGTTCACCCGCATCGAGACGGGCCAGCCATTCTTTCTTCGCGCGGTCGAAAGCGTCGTAAATCGATTTGGCTACCCAGGGATGCTCGGCCAGCACCGAGTCTTTGACGACGATAGTGCCGTGCATCGGGTACACGCCAGTGCGCGCGTAGTACTCGGCCTCCAGTTCGGCCGCGTTCGGGAACAGATCGGGATAGTCGGCCTCGACCTCCTTCCAGCCACCCGTCGGTGCGCCCGTGCGGCCAATGCCCGCGTTGGCGCCAAAGCCCGCCGCCAGTTCACCCTTCTCCATCATCTCGGCCAGCGAGCTGCCGGCGGGAGCGTGGATCACGTTCGGCGGCAGCTTGAGCTGCGTGACATGCTCCTCGTCATCCACCACCCAGGTCACCTTTGACGAATCAAGGCCGAATTCGTCCATCAACACCTGACGCGTCCACGCCCCCGTCGTAACCGAATAGGCGCGCACACCCACCTTCTTGCCCTCCAGGTCCTTGGGGGTTTTGATCCCAGCGTCCGGACGCACCAGCAACCCGGCGTGGTGGAAGCGCCGTACGACAAAGATGGGAAGCGCGACGAAAGGAGCGCCATACGCCCGCGCAATGATGTACGTCGTCGGCGCCAGCTCGCACACATCGAACTCGACGTCGCGAACCATCCGGCGAAAGGCTCCGATTTGCGGGTGGACCGTAATGAACTCTGCTTCCACGCCCTCGATGGGAATGGATCCGTCACGGATCGCCGAGGTATGCGGATGCTCGGCGATTGCGATCTTGAGGTGAACTTTTTTGCTCAACTTAGTCTCCTGTTTAAATAGACATTCAGATCGACCCATTTCCGATTGCCCCGTGCTCGTTACCGGCAAATTGCGGGGGCTCTTCAGGTGATCTCGTTGACTACATGATCTTTCTGCGCGCCTTTTCCGTCTATTGAAATAAGCCGCGAATGCCTTAACCGATTGGTAAAGTCGTTGGCGCAATGACAACATGGGTTGCCGCGCCGGTGACTTCGGTATCGGAGAGCCAAAGATGCGCAACAGCATTGATCAGAGCGGCAGTTATGGTCCACGGGGTAGCGACCGGTTGGCGCGCCTCCGCACCCCTCACGGTGCGTCCGGCGATTGATGCGGCCGGGTCGCCTTAAGCTGGGACGACACTCCCCGCGATGCCGCGCCGTGGCTCGCCAGCAAAAGCTGGGCGGTCTCTTCCAGACACGTAACCATGAGTTGCGCGCTGGGTGTCAGGCCGCGGTTGCGATTCCACAACACGCCGGCGGGGCGGAGCAGTCGAGGCAGGCTCAACGGAAGGGTATGAAGGGGCTGGGTGGTCTCGTTAGGCGTCCCTGACATCACGGCGATGAAATCCGAGATTTGCAGCTGTGCGCGCGCGACGTGAATCGAGAGCGTCTCGATGTAGTTGCCGGTCAGCGGCACGGCGTGCGCCTCGAGTGCCCGCTCCAGGGGATCGCGCAGTATCGAACCGGGCGGCGGCAGAATCCACGGATAGGCGTGCAGGTCCGACCATTCCAGGGTTTTCCTGCGCGCCAGAGGATGGTGACGGCCCGTCACCAACGTCACCGGTTCCTCGAGAAGCTCCTTCTCCGCGAAGCTCCCCAACGTATCGGGCGGCGGCAGGCGGCCCACGACCAGGTCGAGGCGGCCCTGCCAGAGCTCTGGCAGCAGCGACGCCGTCGTACCTTCGATCACCGCGACATTGGTGCCGGGCGACCGCTGTTTCAGCAGACTCAGCGCCTGTGGCAGCAGCACAGAGGCCGAGGCGGGCAGCATACCGATATGGACCTTGCCCTCCGTCCCCGAACTCAGGGCTTTCAACTCATCGCGCGCCTGGTGCAGGATCGTCAACATCGATCGCGCGTGGCGAATGAGGCAATCGCCATACGGCGTGGGTACCACGCCCTGCGCTGTACGCGAAAACAGCGTGAGTCCGAGTCCCCGTTCCAGTTCCGCCAATGACTTCGAGACGGCCGGCACGGTCACATGAGTGACGTCGGCCACCTGGGTCAGATTACGGTAGGTGTCGATCGTCACGAGCAGACGCAAGTGCCGCGCCTTCAGATTGATCTGCAGATACCAGTCGAGCCCTGACACGTCGCGTACCTCCCGCATTTTTTCCATCTCGCCACGGACGTTGCGGCTGCGGCAAGTTGATGAACAAACCAGCCGCTCAGTACGTCCTGACCGGATTCAGGTCCAATCGCCCGCACACGCCACCATGATTGTCATTGCGTCATTCCTTGGGCCGAAGCGCGTGCAGGGTCATGCCAAGCGAAATCGAGGTGAAATAGCCGACAGTGACAAGCAGCTCGGCAATCACCGCGCGGCCCAGCTCGGCCTCGTAACGGGCAAAGCGCGCATCCTCGACCACGCCGCCCGCAAGAATGTCGCAGACTGCGTCGCAGATCTGACCCAAACGCCCCTCGACAGCTTCGGGTCGCCGCTTTTCCACGATGGCGTTGACGACCGCCTCAGGAACTCCGGCCTTCAGCGCATGCCGGCGGTGATTGGCGATGACATAGGGCGCGTTCCAGAAAACAGCCGTCGAGAGGATCGCCACTTCGCTTTCCGCTTCGCCCAGAACCGGAGAGTGGTCGACGTGCGTGCCGATGATCTCCATTCCTTCAGCGAGATGCGGGTTGTGAAGCCAGATGTTGAACGGCGTAGGAATGCGCCCCGCCCTTCGCCTAGCCGTGCAATGACCTTCTTCTGTTCGTCGGTGGTGTTCTTCGGGTCGATGAGCTCGAGTCGATTGTCCGTCATGCTATTTCCTTGCAGTGAAAAGATGCCGAAGCCGAATCCCGTCTCGGCACACTACTTTGGTAGGAATGCTGCCTAAAGAACCACAAATTCGCGCTTACACAGTTCAATCAAGTCGTCACGCGCCGCCTGCGAGCGCGGGAAACCACTGCCCCAGGAAACTGTCCGGCCACGGAATATGGATGATCTGATCGAAGACCACATAGAGGAACACCGTCACACAAGCTGCGAGGATCAGACTGAGGCGCCAGGACTCGCGTCCCTCGATGCGCATGAAGGCTACGATCATCAGCGGTACGGTGGGGATCATGCCGATCACGCCCATGCAGGCGAGAAACGCGAGGAACCAGCCAAAGAATCTCAGCGCCCGTGTAAGCACCACCTTGTTTGGCAGTTTCTCGTCGTGGTCGCTCGCCACATCCATGTGGATGCCGTCGCCGGCATGTGCCTGTCCCGGCTGTGCCGGAATCACGAAAACCTTGTATGCGAGGCTGATGGTCCCGGCGATCACGAGGATGCTCGCGACTACCGTCGGCCCGATTCTGGCCATCAGGAGCCAGCCCTGCGCGGTCGCCAGCATGTAGAGCCCGATGCCGATGAAGAATACATAGACGAGGTCCTCGAGCTTCAACGCGATCTTTCCGCTCGGCCGCATCCGCGCGAGCCCGCCTCCGCGTACCAGCTTGAACAGCGGTTTGAAAAACACCAGCGCCGCAAGGGCGAGCAGAACCATGACGACCGGCCGCGTCAGCCAATCCGTGCCATAGCGCACGAAGGAAATCGACATGTAGCGTTCCATGAGCACGCCGAGCACAAGACCGAGGATCAGGGGCGGGCGCGCCCATTTCAGGCGCTTCATGGTCCAGCCGATAAGCCCGGCAATGAGCAGCACGAACAGGTCGCCCCAGCTACGCGAACCCTGGAAGGCGCCGACATAGATGATGGGCATGATGACCGGCAGGATAAGCGTGTAACGTAGTGTCGAGATCTTGGCGAATTGCCCGCTGAGCAGGAAGCACAAGCCCGCTCCGAAGATATTGGCAAGCGCGATGGACCAGACCATTGAATAGGTAAGGTCGAGATGCCTGGTCAGCATGTCGGGCCCGGGAATAAACCCGTGGACCATCATCGCGCCGAGCAAAATAGCCTGCGCCGCGCCACCGGGTACACCGAAAGACAGCATAGGCACCAGACTGCCGCCTTCCCTCGCATTGTTGGCGGCTTCGGGAGCGATTACACCGCGCACATCGCCCTTGGTGAAGGTCTGCTTCGCGCCTTTTGAGGTCTGTAGCGCATGTCCGTAGGCGATCCAGTCCGTCACAGCCCCGGTAATACCCGGCACCGCCCCAAGGACCGCGCCAAGCCCGCCGCACCGAAGAACCAGGAACCAGTTTCGCAAGGTGTCCACGACGCCTTGTTGCATCCCCCGGCGCGAACTGAACTGCACATTCTCAGCGATTGCCGCGCGTCGGATGGCGAGTTCACACAACTCGGGCAACGCGAATATGCCTAGTATGATCGGCACCAGTGGAATGCCGTCCTGCAAGTAAAGCATGTCCCCCGTCCAACGCATTTGCCCGGTTGCGACGTTGGTGCCGATCATGCCGACCAGAATGCCGAAACAGGCCGCGACAACGCCCCGCAGCGGCGCGTTGCCAGATAGAGCAGAAACCATCGAGACCCCGAAGATCGTGAGCGCCAGCATTTCCGGCGTACCGATGGAGAGGACGAAAGGCCGTACCAACGGCAACGAGACTGCAAGGATGACCGCTCCGATCAAGCCCCCGAGCAACGACGACGTGTAGCATGCGCTCAACGCACGCGACGCTTCACCGCGTTTGGTCATGGGCAGGCCATCGAGCACCGTCGCCTGCGAAGCGGCGTGACCTGGCACGCCAAAGAGCACCGCAGGGATCACGTCGGAAGTCGTAATGACCGAAGCCATGCCGAGCAACATCGCGAAGGCTGCATAGGGGTCCATCGTGTAGGTGAACGGCACCAGAAGCGCAAAACCCGTGAGTCCTCCGATCCCGGGCAACAGTCCGATCGCCAGTCCGACCACGACGCCGAAAACAAGAAAGATCAAACGGTGGAATTGCAAGAGCGTCGACAGCGCATGGCCTGCTGCCAACAAAGTTGCGTCGTTGTAAAAATCCATGCGTCATCCTGATGAGATGGCAAGCTCGGTGGGCTCACGCTGTGACCCGGTAAGGGTCGAGTGTTTGGAGCGTCGACTCAGGTGGAAGCGGAGTACGACGGGCGTCGGTTGCCGTCCGTCGCTCAGCGCTTCGGCGCCTGGCTTTTCGGCATTGCTACGATTCAGTCGGCAAGCGCAGGGTAAAGAGCTTTCGCCGTGCGGCCCCAAACCCAGGCGCGCTCCTCCTCGCTAAGACTCGCAAAACAGTTGTGCCCTTGATCAATCAGCTTCTTCAACGGCCCGGCCGAAGCTGGGTAGTTCGAGCCGAAAGCCAGACGGTGTGCGCCAAACACCTTCACCAGATGCGGGAAAAAGGCCTCTGCCCCGCCCGGCGCCGCCTGCGCGAGATCAAAGGTGCGTGGCGTGATCTTCATGTAGACGTTGTCATACTTCGCAAGCTCGAACAGCGCCGCGCAACGCGCATAGGGCGGGCCGTCTTCGAGATCGGGCCTCGCGCAGTGATCGAGGGCGATCTTCACGGTGGGGAAACGTTCGGCCAACTCGGCCACCATTGACAAACCGTCCGGCGTCGTCTGAACCGCCATGGTCATACCGAGCTCGGCGCAGCGCTCCCAGATCGGGAAGGTCGCCGGATTGACCAGCCAGATCCCATCGCTCTGATGGGTCGCTCCCCCAGTGAAGAGCCGAATTCCCCCCATTCCATGAGCCAGCCAATGGTCAAAGGTCGTCAACGCATCGGGCGCCAGCAAGTCGAAGGAATAGACGCCGGTAAAGCGCTTCGGATACTGCGCCACGCTGTCGGCCACGTAAGCGTTGTTGTGACCATAGGTCGTCGAGGAATGCACGATCGCGGCTTTCGCAACGCCGGCCTCATCCATCTCCGCGATCATCTGCTCGACTGTGACCGGACGCGTAGCTGACCAATTTGAGCGATGTCCATGCTGGGGAGCAATGGGGTAGCGAACCGTGTCCGTCGAAATGATATGGGGATGAATGTCGATAATTTCGGGCGTCATATGATTGAACCTCTCGGTGATTGACTGTCATTCACCCACGTGAGGTTCATGACGTTCTCTATTTCAGATCAGGGCAGACTGAGACCGGGCAAGCAGGACCGACACGCGCACTTCCCGGCTGCTTTCAGTGAGAACTGAAGATGAGCTTGCGCGCGCTCTCGAGTTGCGGCTCGGGTGTGGCGTACAGCTTGCTGACGATTTGTTCCACTGCGCCTCCGTCGATCGGATCAATCGGATAGCCTGAATGTTTCATTGCGTCGATAAACTCCGGATCCGCAATGGTCTTCGAAAAGGCCTCGCGCAGTGCGTCCAGACGATCCTGAGGCACGTCCTTCGGTACGGCGATCGGCCGTCCCGCCTGGAACGGCAGCAGGAACAAGTTGAACAGCGCTTTGTCATCTGGCTTGGCGATGTAAGCACTCAGGTTCGGGACATCAGCGAATGCCGCCGGGCTTTTCCATCCCAGATGCAGCAGCACCTTCATCTTGCCGTCTGCGAGCATTCGCACCGGCTCGCCCTGCTGAAGGCCGTCGATGGTCGAGGCCCAGCCATCGACTTCGCCGCGTTGCATCGCCAGATAAACCTCGCCGCGACCCGTGTATCCGGGCACGATGCTCATCTTGGCGCCCAAGTATTCATCGAGCAGCGCCGGCAGCGTCCTGTCCTCGTTAGCAAAACCGGTCGCACCGATGTACATCTTCTTTTTGGTGAGATCATCCGCCGTGGTGACACCAGATCGGGTCATTGACACCAGGCAGTATTCGACCTTGTTGAGGCTGCCAAGCCATCTGACATTCCGCGGGTCGAATCTGCTTTGCCTTGGATCGAGCAGTGGAATGTAGAGATTGTTGCGCTGCAGGAAGCCAATGACGGTACCGTCATTGGGCTGTCTGGACTGGAGCGAGGCTGCCGCAACCATTCCCCCGGCTCCGACTACGTTCATCACCACCGCTTGGGGATGTCCGGGGATGTACTTGACAAAGAAGCGCGAGAACTGACGCGCAATGATGTCGGTCGGCGTGCCCGCGTCGGCACTGACAACAATCGTCAAAGCTTTACCGTGATAAAACTTTTCGACGGACTGACCAGAAACTGGCCCTGCAAACGCCGTCGCGGCAAAGCTCAACAGCGCCGCGCAAGCACATATTGCGGTCCTGTAGTTCATAGTCGTCCCTGTCTCCTTGTATTGATCCACGGTCCGCCAGCATGGCGCGTCGGAGACAATCCCTGTCCCCGGGATGGATCATGTTGTCGTTCGCTTATGAGTGAACGTATGGAGATTTTGCCAGCGCGCCGATTCGGGTCAATTGAGAAAAACCGCCCGGGGTTTGAGTAAATGGTTAAGGCTTGCCCGAGGCAGCATTGCCGGATGTGGCGAAACGCTTTATGGCCGGCGTGGGCCTTAGCGCGCGCCCCGGCTCTTCACTGCGAGACGCTGAGCCGTCTCTTCCAGGCACGAAACCATGAGTTGCGCGCTGGGTGTCAGGCTGCGGTTGCGATTCCACAGCACACCGGCCGGTCGGAGCAGTTTGGGCAGGCTCAATGGAAGGATATGAAGAGGCTGCACGGTGTCGTTGGCAGGCGTGTCGGCCATCACGGCAATAAAATCCGAGACTTGCAGGTGCGCACGAACGACGTGAGTCGAGAGCGTCTCGATGTAATTGTTGGTCAGCGGCACGTCGTGCGCCTCGAGTGCCCGCTCCAGGGGATCGCGCAGTATCGAGCCGGGCGGCGGCAGTATCCAGGGGTAGGGGCGCAGGTCTGACCATTTGAGGGTTTTCCTGCGGGCCAACGGATGATGCGGGCCCGTCACCAGTGTCACCGGCTCCTCGAGGAGTTCCTTCTCTGCAAAGCTGCCAAGGGTATCCGGCGGTGGCAGGCGGCCTACGACCAGGTCGAGCCGACCTTGCCAGAGTTCAGGCAGCAGCGACGCCGTCGTACCTTCGATCACCGTCGCATTGGTGCCCGGCGACCGCTGCTTCAACAGGCTTAGCGCCTGCGCGACCAGCATGGAGGCCGAAGCAGGCAACATGCCGATATGAACTTTGCCCTCGGTCCCCGAACTCAGAGCTTTCAGCTCGTCGCGGGCCTGGTGCAGGATCGTCAACATCTCGCGCGCGTGACGAATGAGGCAATCGCCGTGCGGTGTGGGCACCAGGCCCTGAGCAGTGCGCGAAAAAAGCGTGAGTCCGAGCCCCCGTTCCAGTTCGGCCAGTGACTTAGATATGGCTGGCACGGTCACGTGAGTCACGTCGGCCACCTGGCTCAGATTGCGGTATGTGTCGATCGTCACGAGCAAGCGCAAGTGCCGCGCCTTCAAGTTGATCTGCAGGAACCAGTCAAGCTCTGACACTCCGTGTACCCCCCGGTTTTACCAACTCGTTAAGCCTACCGCAATTTTACTCAATCGACCGGGCGGCGAGCCACTGGCAAGATCCGGATGCGGCCAAGCAGGTCGGTCGGTGGGCCCGCGCGCGCACTCAAAACAAATTTCGCAGATTCGCCGGTTCGACCGGCGGACGGAGACAACCGATGACCCACTCCCTCGATCGCCGCCGCTTCTTGCGCAACGCGGGGCTTCTCGGACTCAGTGTTGCTACGGGCGGACTTGCCGCGCCGTATGTCGCGCGGGCGGCTGCGACGCAGATTCGGATCGTCAGCAATCCGGGGTTGGAGAACGCTACGCTGAACGCGTTGATGAGCGAGATGGGCTATTTCAAGCAATTCGGTGTGAACGCAATGATGACCCAGATCCCCGGCGTCAGCGGCCCGTTCGATGCCATATCCGCCGGAGCCGCGGATGTCTGCATGGTATCGGGTTACAACATGGTGTTATCGCGAATCGCGGAAGGCGCCAGAGTCAAGATCGTTGGCGCCGGTATGAAAAAGTGCGCGCTGACGGTCTTTGCAAGACCTGATGGAACGAAGACGCTCGCCGATCTGAAGGGCAAGACGGTCGCGGTAGGCCCTGCTCTGGGTCTGCTGCATACGCTAATGCTGCAACTCATGAAAGAGAAAGGCATCGATGCTTCGCAGGTGAATTTCGTCGACAGGGGAAGCAACGACCAGTGCTATGAGGCCGTCGTAAAGGGCGAGGCTGACGCCTGCTGCTCGAGCATCTCGCATCTGAACGACGAGGACGGGCTCGTGGCGATCAGCGAGGCCAACATGTGGCAGGCACTGCCGAAATGCATTTTCCAGACCGCCTACGCCTCCGATTCCGCGATCAGGGACAAGCATGAGGGCATGGTCGCGGTAATGGCCGCCTATGGGGCGCTCTACGACTACCTGATGTCGCCCGCAGCGCATGACGCCTTCTTCGAAGCGCGCAAGCACGCCCAGAAGAATTTCGACAAAACGTCGGCGCAGGCAATCTGGAATTTCAATCAAGCGCAGCGGCCTTACTCCAGGAATCTGTCGCTGACCGATGACGATATCGGTTATCTGCAGGACATGTTCATTGGTACGGGCAGCCTGATGCAGAAGCAGGCCTTCGCCGCCGTGGCCGACATGTCGGCGGCGAACGCCGCGGCGAAACTGTCGGGTTGAGCGCTCGGGCGGGGACGGCCGGACTTCCGCATCAGCGCCTTGTCGAGGCGAAACTTAACTCTGTGAAGCGCCTCGACCATGAAAAAAAACCCAGAGGTTGGATCGGTGTCCAAACCTCTGGGGTGTAGCTCATCAAGCCACCGCGTTGGCCGTCGTACTATGCGTGACGTCGTGGTCGCCCCGTGCGTTTTGCTGTCCGCGCGGACAGCGGCTAGAGAATGCGTGACGACGCGCGAGCATTCGCACGAGACTCAGAATGTATGCCTGATACCCGCGATGACGGAAATCTGCGACCCGCCCACGGTCGGGGTGGGGACGGGTGTAATGGTAGTCGCTGAAAGAGCGAGATTGCCGTCGTTATGGATGCGCTCTCCGGTCACATACAGGAACGTGCGCTTGGACAGCAAGTATTCGCCGCGCAAAACGATCACCAGTGCCTTATTGGGCGAATGATCGTATTTGAGTTGCGCCAGCATGCTGTCGAAATAAATGAACGGGGTCACGGGCACTGTGCCCGTCAACCAGAACAGGTTACTTTTCGGCGTCGCGATGCCTTCGTCATCGCGCCTGATCCAGCCGACGCCGAACTTGGCTTTGCTTATCTTGAAGTAGCCGCCCAGCGTGAACCGGCTATCTGTGAGTTTCGGCGACGTGAGACCACCCCATGTTGCCGAGGTGCCGCCGTAGTTCCGCTCGTAGGAACTGGCGAGGCCCCAAGTATGTCCCTCGTATTTGATCATTGCCGAATATTCCCGGCATTGATTCGAGGGTGTCGTTTCGCCCGGGCAATTCGAGGCGGCGGCGCTACCTCCATTGACGGCATCGCGGCCGAAACTATAGTTCACTCCCGCTTCGAAATCGCCGAGGAAATAGCGGTAGCTAATTGAGTTATCAGCCCGAGCGTTAGCAATTCCGTTATCAAGCGTGGTGAGGCCTTGTGCGCCCGTTCCGAATGGATTGATGAACGAGGTCGCATAAAACCTCATGGTGAGGTCCGCCGGAAAAAGTGGACGCCAACATTCCGTAAAATTGAGGAATGGAGGCATACATGAGTCGAATCCCCAAAGCCGTCTACACGAAGGAATTCCGTGAAGAGGCGGTGAAGCTTGCAATGACCGAGGGCGTTGGCGTATCGGAGGCTGCGCGTCGGCTGTCGATATCAATGAAGACGGTGGCAAACTGGGTGCGTGCTGCGAAGGCAGGCAAGCTGGAACGTGTAGGTCAGCATCAAAAGCCGCTGACGGAGATCGAAGCGGAACTCGGGCGAGTCAAGCGGGAGCTGGCGGAAGTTAAAATGGAGCGCGATTTATTAAAAAAATTCGCGACGTACTTTGCGAGGGAGTCGCGGTGAAGTACGGCGTGATTGAACAGATGCGACAGGACTATCCGGTGCCGCCGATGTGCCGGCTGCTGGGCGTTTCCGTGAGCGGCTATTACGCGTGGCGCAAGCGCTCGCCGTCGTTGCGGGCACAGCAGGAGCCGAGACTGGAGGCCGAAGTGCTGGCGGCGCATCAGCGCACGCGTGAGAGCTTCGGGCCCGAACGCTTGCAGAAGCACCTCGACGAGCACGGCGTGCGGCTCGGTGTTCACCGCATAAAAAGGCTACGCAAAAAGCTGGGACTACGCTGCAGGCAGAAACGCAAGTTCAAGGCGACGACCAATTCGAAGCACGACCTACCGGTGGCGCCGAACCTGCTGAACCAGGATTTCACTGCAACCTCGCCGAATCAGGCCTGGTGCGGCGACATCACGTATATCGCGACTGACGAGGGCTGGCTGTACCTCGCCGGCCTGAAGGATCTGTTTAGTGGGGAGCTCGTCGGCTACGCCATGAGCGAGCGCATGACGAAGCATCTGGTAATGCAGGCGCTGTTCCGTGCGGTTGCATCGCAGCGCCCGGCGCCCGGCCTGATCCATCACACGGACCGTGGGTCCCAATACTGCGCTCACGCCTATCAGGATCTCGTCGGCCAGTTCCGCATGCAGGCGTCGATGAGTCGACGAGGAAACTGCTTTGACAACGCGCCGATCGAATCGTTTTGGGGCACGCTAAAAAGCGAGCTGGTCTATCATCGACGCTTCGCCACGCGCGATGAAGCCAAGCGATCCATCAGCGAATACATCGAGATGTTTTATAACCGGCAGCGCACGCAGGCTCGTCTCAATTACCTGTCACCTGTAGCATTCACGCAGCGATACTATCTGAATCAGGTCGCTGCTTAACCCGTTGGCGTCCACGCGTCTCGACCGACCTCATGGTGTATTGGCGGCCGAACGTCAGACGACCAAATTTTCCATCGAGACCGACATAGGATTGCCGTCCAAATAGACGACCGCCTTGCCTCGAGGTTCCGTTGCTTGGCATGAAGCCGCCTTGCAAGTCAAATATGGCCTTCGTGCCCCCGCCAAGATCCTCGCTACCGCGAATTCCGAAATAAGAGGTTGCGGTCCCGTCCCCCGTGCGGAAAACGTTGGTGGTAGCGGATTTACCCTTGGCCACATTGTTGACGTATTCGAATCCTTGATCGATCAAACCATATATGGTGACCATGCTAGCGCCTGCGGCCTTGCCATCCTCTTCGTCCTGCGCCCATGCCGGCGTAATGCCTATCAACGCGGCGCAGACACAAACTGCGGTCTTGTAATTCATGGTCGTCGCTGTCTCCTGTAGTGATCCACAATTTGCCCTGGCAGCGAGCTCGGGACGGTCGCCGTCCTGATGTAGACCACATTTTTCGTTTGTTTGTAACGCACTGAAATTTTGCCAGCGTGGCGCCACAGGTATATTGAATAAAACCGCGTTCGACTTGAGCGAATGGTTAAGGTGTGCTTGGAGGGACGGCCATCTGGATCCCTGACTGCGACGGCGTTTTCAACTCATGTCAATATCCCATTGCCGCGGCAATAATCGGTGGTCGACGGGCTGAATCCGCAAGGTGAAGGAGACGTTCGAGTGACCGCGCGCTTGATCGGTCCGATGACTGGAGTTGGCGGGCTGCTCCCCGATAGTGGCAATGCCGGCTAGTGGTCATTCGTTCCTTGCCGGTTGCGATGTACCGCGACCGGCGACAATGGTGCGGCGGACGTCCGACGAACTGGAGGTCGCGAGAATGATCAATCTCGCGGCGCAGATTGGTGCACCAGTCATCGGACAGAAACCGTCATGCAGGATCAACAGCCAGTTTCGGGCATGGGGACTCTGGAATCAGGGAAACCTCATCGGACTCCCATACGCGCCGACGCGGACTTTCGGCCGCCGAAAAAAATGGGCGTGCTACTACACGTCTTTCGCCGGCACCGTTGCTGACGTTCCAATCGTACCGGGGCTGGAATGCGCCAGCACGTAGTTCACCAGCGCCTTCAGCTTGGCAGGCTGTTGGCGTCTGCTGGGGTAGTACAGGTAGAACCCCGGAAAAGTCGGTGAGAAGCTGCTCAAGACGCGCTTTAACTTCCTGGCCCGGATGTGAGGAAGCGCGAGCTGCTCGAACGTATACGCCAGGGCAATCCCATCCAGCGCAGCCTCAACCGAGAACAATGAGTCGCTGATAGTGAGATTGCCGCTGATCTCGTACTCGACGATACGGCCATCGACGGCGAGCTCCCACTTGTAAATTGCCCCGCTGCCTGAAAACCTGAATCGCACACAGTTGTGATGGATCAGATCGGATGGGTGCCGTGGTACGGGATGCTTCTTGAAGTAACGGGGGGATCCGACGATGGATACGCCAACCGGCCCACCGAGAGGCAGAGCGATCATATCTTTCTGAACACTCTCTCCCATTCGAATGCCAACGTCGAACCCTCTTTCGACGATGTCCACGTAGCCCTCATCATTCGTCAGCTCCACGTGGACATCCGGATAGGCCTTCAGGAACCCGGCCAGCAGCGGCTGGAGGACCATGGCAGTCGAGATTCGCGCTGCGTTGATGCGCAGGATGCCCGATGGCCGACCCTGAAGCTCATGAAGCTGCTCCCCGGCTTCCAGCACGTCGCTTAACGCCGGCCCGATCCGGGACAGATATGCCTGTCCGGCTTCAGTGAGACTGACGCTGCGCGTGTTCCGGTTGAGAAGCCTGACGCCGAGCCGGGCCTCCAGGTGGCGGATCGCCTGACTGAGCGCGGACGGCGAGACCTCGAGCGCTGCCGCGGCGGCAGAAAACCCGCGGTGCTCTGCGACCTTCCAGAATGCGAGCAGTCCATCAAGCTGATTGAGTCTCATACTTTGAAGAATATCTTCAAAGCGTGTTCAGTACCAGGGTGTTTTTCTTCTCAGTCAATCTGCCTAGAGTGAAGGGCAATGACTAAGGACTGGGAGTTTGCGCATGAGCAAAGTGTGGTTTATCACGGGTGCTGGCAGCGGGATCGGCGCTGGTACGGCCAAGGCCGCATTGAAGGCGGGTGATCGAGTCATTGCCACAGGGAGGAACCTGGACAAAGTGGGCAATGCCCTGAGCGGCCTGGCCGGCGAGAACCTGGAGATTCTCCGGCTGGACGTCTCCGACGAGGTCCAGGTAACGGCGGCGGTCGAAGAGACGCAAAAAAAGTTCGGTCATATCGATGTGGTCGTGAACAGTGCCGGGTACAGCCTCTTGGGCAATTACGAGGAACTGGGAACGCAAGACATTCAACACCTCTTTGCGACGAACTTCTGGGGCGTGAGTCATGTCATGCGGGCAGCGCTGCCGGTCATGCGCAAGCAGCGGTCCGGGCACATCATCAACGTCAGTTCCGTGGCAGGCGCTGTCGGCCTGATGCACTGCGGCGCCTACAGCGCAAGCAAGTTTGCGGTGGAGGGCCTTTCGCTCGCTGTGGCTGAGGAGGTCGGAAAGTTCGGCATCAAGATTACGGTGGTCGAGCCGGGATTCTTCCGCACGGATCTGCTGGACGCCGCCCACGCCAAGTGGCCCAACAAACGTATCGACGATTACGCAGCCGCCGAGGTCAGCGCCGAGGCGATGTGGTCTCCCTACGCGGGCAAGCAACCTGGCGATCCGAACAAGCTCGGCCACGTTTTGGTAGAGCTTGTGGGCATGGACACTCCGCCCAGAGTGTTCGTGGCCGGAAGCGATGCACTGGCGGCGGTCGGGCCAGCTGTCGAGGCCCGATTGAAGGCAGTGCACGCCCATGAGGCGCTTTCCAGGTCGACGGACGGCAGCTTCTGATCGCGAAGCGAGGTGCACTTGCCGCGACACACCTAACCTGCAAAGGACTGACCCATCATGAGCACGCTCCACGTCAACGGTGGTGAGCACACGGTCGACGTCGCCCCGGACACGCCCATTCTCTGGGCCTTGCGCGACACGTTGGGCATGACCGGCACGAAGTTCGGCTGCGGCGCCGCGCTGTGCGGTGCCTGCACCGTGCATCTGGACGGGCAGGCCATCCGCTCCTGCATTACGCCGATATCGGCGGCCCAGGGCAAGCAGATCACCACCATCGAAGCCACCACCGACGGCAGCGACAAAGTCGGCGCCGCCGTGCATGCAGCGTGGGTCAAGCACGACGTAGCGCAGTGCGGCTACTGTCAAAGTGGCCAAATCATGAGCGCCACGGCGTTCCTGAAGTCGCTGCCACGCGGCAAGCAGCCTACCGCCGTCGAGATCGACTCGGCCATGGCGGGCAACATTTGTCGCTGCGGCACCTACGCCCGCATTCGCGCCGCAGTGGCCGATGCCGCCAGGGCCCTGACCTGAAGGAGCCACCATGTTGCCTGAATTCGACTACAGCGAAATGCCACGTGCCCTGCAGCACCTGCTGACCAGGTGCCGCACTGGGGAAGCGGCCACGCTGCCGCGCCGCAGCTTCCTGAAGCTGGTGGGTGCCAGCGGACTGGCGCTTGGCGTGTTTCCCTACCTGGCCATAGGCCAAACCACCGGCAGCGGCCGGACGGCCAGCGCCTTGAAGCCGACGCAACAGCCATCGGCCTTCGTGCAAATCGGCCCCAAGGGCGAGGTCACGGTAACCATCAACCGCCTGGAGTTCGGCCAAGGTGTGCAAACCGGTTTGCCGATGATCCTGGCGGAGGAGCTCGACGCGGACTGGAATCTGGTGCGCAGCCAGCAAGGCTCGAACGACCCCGCCTACGTCGACCCGATCTTCGGCATTCACCTCACCGGCGGTTCCCAGTCGATCAAGAACAGCTTCACGCAGTACCGGGAGCTCGGCGCGCGTGCCCGGGCCATGCTGCTGTCCGCGGCGGCAGCACGCTGGAAAGTGGACGTCGCCACGCTGCGCACGCAGGCCGGCACTGTGCTGGGCGCCGGTAACCGCAAGCTGAGCTACGGCGAACTGGCAGAAGCTGCGATGGCGCTACCCGTGCCCGAGAAGGTCACGCTGAAGAACCCCAAGGACTTCCGCATCATTGGCCGCCCCACCACGCGCCTCGATGCGCGGGCTAAGAGCAGTGGACATCAGGAATACGGCATCGACACGCATCTGTCCGGCCAGCTCACCGCCGTGGTGGCGCATCCGCCCGTGTTCGGCGCGCGACTGACCACGGTGGACGACAGCGCCGCGCGCGCCATCAAGGGGATTAAGGCCGTGCTGCGCGTGCCGCTGGATCGCGGTGGCGAGGGTGTGGCCGTGGTGGCCGACGGCTATTGGCCGGCAAAGCAGGGGCGCGATGCGCTGAAGCTACAGTGGGACACGGCCTCGGTCGAGAAGGCGGATAGCGAACGGTTGCTGGCCCAGTACCGCGAGCAGGCTGGTCGTCCGGGCCCGCGCCAGTTCGACGCAGATATGGCACCGCTAGCTACCGCCCCACACCAGTTGGAAGCCGAGTTCGTGTTCCCCTACCTGGCCCACGCGCCGATGGAGCCACTGAACTGCACCGTCCAGCTGTCCGACGGGCGAGCCGAATTGTGGGTCGGCAGCCAGTGCCCCGGCCTGGACGCTGTCGCGGCCGCGCGCGTGCTGGGTCTCAAGCCCGAGCAGGTGAAAATGCATGTGCAGATGGCAGGCGGCGGCTTTGGCCGGCGTTTCGTGGGCACGAGCGACTACGTGGTCGAGGCATGCGAGGTCGCCAAGGCCGTCCGTTCCGCCGGCCTGAACGCGCCGGTGCGCACGCTCTGGAGCCGCGAGGACGACATCAAGGGCGGCTACTATCGCCCCATGCACCTGCACCACGCACGCATCGGCTTCGACGAGCGCGGCAAGGTGCTCGCGTGGGACCATGTCATTGTTGGCCAGTCCATTACCTCGGGCACGGTATTCGAGGAATTCCAGGTGAAG
Source organism: Paraburkholderia sp. BL9I2N2 (assembly GCF_004339745.1). Classification (GTDB taxonomy): domain Bacteria; phylum Pseudomonadota; class Gammaproteobacteria; order Burkholderiales; family Burkholderiaceae; genus Paraburkholderia. The sequence goes on from NZ_SMGP01000003.1 coordinate 37,940, forward strand.
AACGGCATCGACGCCACGGCCACCGAGGGCATGCGTCACCCCTATCCGCTGCCGATGCGCCTGACCGTGCATCACCCCAAGACCAACGTCCCAGTGCTGTGGTGGCGCAGCGTGGGTTCCACCCACACTGCCTACGTGATGCAGACCCTGCTCGACGATATCGCGCGCGCCACAAAGCAGGACCCGGTGGCCTACCGTATGAGCCTGTTCGGTGACAAGCACTCGCGTCACCGCGCTGCGCTGAAGCTGGCGGTGGACAAGAGCGGCTACGGGAAGAAGCAGCTTCCCACCGGTCGCGCATGGGGCGTGGCCGTGCACGAGTCCTTCGACTCGGTGGTGGCCTATGTGGTGGAGGCCTCTTTGCAAGAGGGTCGTCCCGTACTGCACCGTGTCACGGGTGGGGTGCATTGCAATCTGGCCGTGAACCCGCGCAGTGTGGAGGCACAGGTGCAGGGTGCAGCGGTCATGGGGCTGTCGATGTGCCTGCCAGGTTCGGCCATCACGCTAAAGGACGGTGTCGTCGAGCAGAGCAACTTTGGCGACTTCACGGTGGCGCGCATCACCGACACGCCCACGTTCGATGTCCACATTGTGCCGAGCGCCGAGGCACCCACCGGCATTGGCGAACCCGGCCTGCCACCGCTGGCGCCCGCGTTTGCCAACGCCATTGCGAGCCTTACCGGCAAGCCGCAGCGCCAATTGCCGTTCAACCTGGCCTGACCCGACATAGTCAGCGGCGGATATACCCAGGCATTGATCACGCAAATGGCCCAGAAGGTCGTTTGCAACCGGCATCACTCGATAGACCGGCAAATGTGCAGATGGCTCCGCTCAGCGTCGACCGCCTACCGCCGACCGCTGAACGAACAGACGATGACCGTTGAATTCATTGTGAACATGCTTGGGTCCCAAGAGCCGGCATGACCGAAGCACCCGATCTGGACGACGTCATTCGCTTCAACGAAGCGATCGATCAGGCACTTGCTGAATCACCAGCCCCCGGTTCTGTAGACGGGGTGCGAAGTTGCCGCGTAGTACATTCCGCTAGACGGTTAGTTGCGTTTCTTGATTCGCGAAAATGAACCGAGAGGTGAGCTAATACGGGAAGCAACATTGCTCCTTTCGTCATGCCTGAATCGGACCCGGCAGATTCCCGATCCGGCTATCGGCGATCCCTTCGGTCGCAGCCATCAATGCCTCCCGCGCCGGAACCGGCGGCCGGTCAGCTTACAGAGACTGCGTTCCAGCCCTGCAACAGATGCCCTTCCCTCTCGCCGCTGGCCGACGCAAACGCGTCCGTACGAACTAACACCTTGCGCGATCGCCTTGCGGGACTACATTTAATCAATATCCGTCAAGACCATGTGGCGTGATACGAGCGGCGAATCTCGGAATGTGTCTGCGGCGGTGCGATAAAAGGAGATACCAAATGGCAGAGATAGACAAGGAAGACGTCGTTGCGGTGCTGAACCGGATTCTCGAATCCGAGCTGGCCGGCGTCGTTCGATATACGCACTACTCGTTTCTTGTTTTCGGATTCGGACGCATTCCGATCAGATCCTGGCTGCGCGAGCAGGCCGACGAATCGCTGTTGCACGCACAGCAGGTCGGAGAGTGGATCACCACATTGGGCGCCTATCCGTCGCTTGCGATCGGTCCCCTCCTCGACTCGCACACATTCGATATCTCGTCGATCCTCCGCGAATCGCTGCAAGCCGAGAACCTAGCGCTGACGCTTTATCGCGAACTGCTCGCGCTGGTCGAGGACCGCTCCGTTGCACTTGAGGAGTTCGCCCGCCAGATGATCCACATCGAAGAGATGCACGCGGGCGAAGTCGACAAGATGCTGCGCCGCCCTGGAGAAGTGACGACGTCGACTGAACGTCAGGCGGCCCAACCCTGATCAAACGGACTATGGCGGCATGTGCGGGGCGCGCCACGGACGGCAGCGCGCCCCTTCGGGCTATCTGGCAGGAAGACCCAGCATGACACGCGCGTGGGCGGCGCTCGCCACCGGCCGGCCATATTCGCCGCACAACGAGGCCACGCGCGCAACCAGTTGCGCGTTGCTCTTCGCCAGCGTGTCCTTGTCCCAGCGCACATTGTCTTCCAGACCCGTGCGGCAGTGGCCGCCCAGTTCGAGAGTCCAGTGATTGACCTCCAACTGATGCCGTCCGATACCGGCGGCGGTCCACGTTGCATCCGGCAGTAGCGCCTTGAGTTGTTGCACCTCGAACTCAAGAATCTCGCGACGCGCGGGCAGCGCATTTTTTACACCCATCACGAACTGAACGTGCACGGGAGATTTCAGCAGCCCTTGTTGCACGAGGTCCCCTGTGCTGTACAACATCGCCAGATCGAAGATCTCGATCTCCGGTTTGACATCGTGGTCGAGCATCATTTGCGCAAGCGCACGCACAAAGTCTGGCGGATTTTCATAGACTGTTGTCGGAAAATTGACAGAACCTGTTGCGAGCGATGCCATATCCGGGCGCAGATCGAGCATCGCGCCGCGTTGCTCGAACGAACGGCCACGACCGCCTGTCGAAAACTGAATGATGATGTCAGGACAGTGTTTCCGGATGCCCTCCTGGAGAGAGGCGAAGCTCGACCGGTCGGAACTGGAGTTCTCCTGCTCGTCGCGCACGTGCAGATGAACCAGCGATGCTCCGGCTTCGTACGCTTCGTGCGTGCTTTCAATCTGCTCGGAGATCGTGATCGGCACAGCCGGGTTATCCTTCTTGCGCGGAACTGAGCCTGTGATGGCAACGGAGATAATGCACGGTTCGCTCATGGCTCACACTCCAGTTCAAGGTTTACGTCCCGCCTATAGGGCGAGGGATCATGACCGCGTGCCCGGCGAAGTGCCGGTACACCACGTGTTCCAAGTCTAGTTCAAATGCGCGCGATGAGGACCACGTATTGGGGACAGACGGAACGCGAGAACGCCCGGCGGCTCGTCCGTGTTACCACAACTCATCAAGGTGCATCCCGTTGAGATGGCAGTTGAACAGCAAAAAGATAGCGCATGAAGTCGCTTCGTCAAGCCTATCGCCGACAGGCCTGGCAATAGCGAATCTGCCTAAGTCAAACCGCCACGACACGCTTCGCCGCCGTGAGTGTTCTGCTCAACCTCTCATCCAATTCGAGCGTCTCGACGAGTCTGCGATTAGGTACCTCGAGACCCTATGGAATGCCCGGAGGCAAGGCCTCGATAAACTGCCCGCGCCTTCGATGTCCCAAGTAAAATCCCTATCCCGCCGGTAGCCCAGACGCGTTATTGCCTGGCGTTTCGCTTGAAGACTACCCTGGGCATGTCGCTCGCACCGCAGTGGCGAATCTAGAACCGGTGCGATACCGCGATGGCGCATGCAAACTGGCTGCGACTCGACGACGGCGCCGCGTTGAAGCCGTCGCCGATCGTCGCGGTTGCATTGATGACGTTGCCGGCGCCGGCGGTGCCCAGTGTCTGGCCATGCGCCCGCTGGAAGCCCTGCAGCGCATACAGCATCGTGCGCGCCGAAAGGTTGTACGATTCCGCCAGATTGAACTGCTCGTACTGTGCCGCGCTGGCGATGCTGTTCGCTTTAGTCGCGCGCGTGATGCTATAGCCCGCCGCCAGGTCGGCTGCCGCGGTCGCGCGAAAATGCAGCACGGCGCCGACCGTGTTGAAGATCGCCTCATCCCGGAACGCCGAGCCCACGCCAGGAATGTATTGAACGTTCGAATAGGATACCGACACATTCCACGCCGCCGAGAACGCGTAGGAGCCTGCGACCGCGACGCGCTGCTGGGCGGCCGCCGTCTGATAGCCATTGGTGAGCGCCGACACGCCAGGCTGGCCGCCCGAGTTCAAGGTCGAGTTTGCCCCCCAAGCGCCGCCTCCCAGCGTCGAGTTGTTGAATCGCTCGACGCCTGCGGCGACGCCCAGCGGCCCACTTGAATACCGCAGCGCCGCGCTCCAGCTCGAACCCCGGCTTAAACTGCCAGGCACCGCGCCAGGCGAGTAGGAGCCGCTGATGGTGAGGCCGTAAAACGCAGGCGACTTGTAGACAAGGGAGTTATTGACGCGGTATATCACGTCCAAATTGTCGATGTCACCGGCGTGCGCTCCGAAATAACCGGTTAGCCAGGTCGTGGGGCCATACGGACCCACCAGGGAGTAATACGAGGTGTACTGACGGCCTGCAGTAAGCGTACCGTAGCTCGCATTGGTCAGGCCCACGAACGCCTGTCTGCTGAACCCGGCATTCGCGAACTGCTGGGTGCCGCTAAGGAGGTTAAACCCGGACTCAAGCGTAAACACGGCCAGTGTGCCACCCCCAAGATCCTCAATCCCCTTGAATCCAAGGCGATTGCCATTCCAGATATTCTGACCAAGCTTGACGTTGGAATGGCCGTTGACCGTCGAGCCGAGCGACGTCTGGCTGCTCTGGTAAACGAGCCCTGCATCGACAATCCCGTACATCGTGACACTGCTTTGCGCGAACGCGGGTGCGGCAACGCATACGGTGCCGAAGAGAAAAAGCGCGCTGACATAGGCACCGTTGCTTTTCATTCAGATCCTTTTGCGGCGGAGGTATCTGTCTAGGCGCGCTACCGTGGGCCTGCGGCAGATCAGGAAGGGCGCACTGCATGATAGGCAAGTTATGCAGCGGGTGCTACCGGCGAAGCAGGCGAATGTCGCGAAATTGGGTAAGAAACGAGCTGCACGAGGCGCGAGTTGCCAGGGCGACATTCCAACATGCGCTGCGCTGCCGATCGCCACTTTAGGCTGGCCGCAGTCGGTTTGGGGAAGTTGATCGGAACAATCGCGCGGCAAAACCGTCAGTCGCTTGAATTGCGGACATCTCCATCGTGACCGAATCCATCACAGTCAATGTCATACGCATGCCTCCCAACCCGTTCGACGCGCGAAACGAAGCTTCCCATTTTCGTGACTTGTCACCTGGCTGCCCCCATGGCCAAATGACGTCTATGATTTCAGTTGATCCGCTGCCGCAGGTGAGCGCCGTTGTCGATGCAAGCGTGTCGCGCCAGCTCGCTGACCGCAACGGAGACGGTCGGACTGGAAGGAGCACCGAGTTTGTCCTGAGTTTTCACCTGAGGTTCCGCGTGGCCGCTCCCGGCAATTGCTAGTTGAGGAAAAACGCCAAGGCGCGGCGACGAGAACCGGTTGTGATCGGCAGGACAATCAATGGATCTGTGTATAGGAACTGAACATGCAAAATTCATCCAATGGCGATCTGTCGAGCGCTTGCATCGTGACACACCCGCTTGATCCGGAAGATGGGAAGATCACCGAGGCAATGCGCGCCGTGACCCGTTCCGCCAAAGGCATGCGGCTGGGAGTCGAGGGACGTGGCGCGTTCGATGCGATGATGGAACGCGTTTTACCCTACACGGGCGTGACATTCGAATCCGGATCGGTCGGCGGCATTCCTGGGCTGTGGGTCAACCCTGAAAATAGCCGGCCTGACGAAGCGATACTCCATCTTCACGGCGGTTGGTTCAACTTTGGATCCGCCAGCGCATTCCGCCACCTCGTCGCCCAAATCACCGGGAGGAGCGGAATCAAGGCATTCGTCCCAGATTATCGGTTGGCGCCTGAACATCCTTTCCCCGCGGCAGTGGATGACGTGTTGTCCTGCTATCTCGGGCTCGGCGAGAGCGGCATTTCCCGGATTGCGGTTACCGGCGACTCGGCGGGTGGCAATCTTGCCTTGATCCTAGCTTCGCGCATCGCCAACGGAGAAGTCGCCGCGAAGGCGACACTCGTGGGCGCGGTTGCGTTGTCACCCGTTACGGATTTGACGCTCTCCGGCCCGACTTACGAAACCCGTGCGGACGCCGATCCGCTTTTCACGCGCGCGCAAGTTTCGGAACTCGTCGATGCCTACCTGCGAGACGCTGACCCCAGACATCCCTTGGCTTCGCCGCTTCACGCGCCCGTGACCGGCTTGCCGCCCGTCCGCGTTCACGTGGGAGACGATGAAGTCCTGCTGGACGATTCGCGCCTGTATGTCGAGCGTGCGGTCGCCGCAGGCGTCGATGCGCGAGTTGATGTCTGGTTGGGCATGCCGCACGGATTCCATGGCAGCATCGGAACGTTGAAGGCCTCGGCACAGGCTCTCGATGCCATCGGCACGTTTCTTACGGAGAGACTGCAGTCAGGTAGAGGCTCGTGAAGGGGCACCCGCATGGGTTGATCGACCGGGGACGCCGCCACATGAGAGACCATGTCTGCGCCCCGGATCGTGACCTCGCGAACGTCGCGCCGATCAAGCGCCGGCCGCGCGTCAAGGTCATCAATTGCACTCAGAAGAAGTGCATGATGCCAAAGTAGCCGCCTTGCTGGTTGTGCCCCGGCAGCGGTTGGGAATCGGCCGTTTCAACTGGGAACGCTGACGGCTTTCCGTTGAACATGGCCCCGACCGTCAGGTAGAGGAACGTCCGCTTGGACAGGTTGTAGGTTGAGCCGATGGCAGCAAGATTTCCGGTGCCGCCGCCGTGATTCACGTTGCCGTGATACCAGCCAGCCTGCAAGGCGAGTGCGGGGGTTGCCTGATAAGATGCACCAATCCACTCTTGCTGGCTCCGCGTCGCCGCGTAGGGGTTAAAAGAGTCGGCAACCGTATCCTGCCCTGACGAGACAAGTTGCTGATAGCCCGCGTAGAACTTCAGCCCACCGAGCTGGTAGGTGGCGCCTGCCATGTATTCACGCGACGCGGTGTACAGCCCCGAGAACTTTCCGTTGTCGTCGCGGAGTTCTTCGTACACTCCGTACGCAGCAAAGTTCACGAGCGTGTACTGTGCACTCACACTGAACTGACGTCCGCCCCGGAAGTTACCTGCCTCGTTGCCAAAACCGTCTTGTACCCGGAAAGAGAAGCCAGCCCAGATCGGCGAGTTGTAAGTAATGACGTTCGATCGGGGACCCCACGCCCGTCCGAAAGCGAAGTTTGCAATGCCTGTTCCCACCTGTTCTCCAAGCGGGTCAATGTACCAGCCAGTTTCGTCGGTGAGACTCATCGCCCGTCCGAACCAGATGCTTCCAAACTTGTCGTTCGACAGGCCTACATACGCGTCGCGGGTAAAAAGCGAGTTGGGAAAAATCTCACCTGTTCCGGAAGTGAAGAGGCTTTCGAGTTTGAAGACTGCATGCAGACCTCCTCCGAGGTCTTCGTCGCCTTTCAGGCCGAACCAGCTGTATCCATACTGATTGCTGCCGAACCTGAAGTTGTTTTTTGACTGACCGTTCGGCGTCGCAACGTTGGTCACAAAGTCAATGCCCGCTGCGACGCGTCCATACAGGGTCACGGTGCTCTGCGCGTAACTATTGCAGACACCGAGTGCCATGACAGCCGCGCAGAATATGATCTTTCTCATTTCGTTATCCTTACTTTAAAAAAGAGTCTCCAGAAATCGCTTGACGACCTCTTTCGGGTCGCTGCAATCGGCTTGCAAGGGCAGGCTGGTCGTAACCGGCTTCCCGCTCCAAGGTCCCAACCCCGAAACTGCTGCTTTTCGAGCTACCACGGGCACCCGGAACATAATGGCGCGGACACCCGCTACTACTTTCCGCTACGACCTCTTGCGAAACGTTTTTATCGCGGATGGCAGATGGCGGACGGTGGTTGCAAGCAGAATCGCGCAGGCCTGAACGAGGAGCTGAGCAGCGGGGCCCGCACCAAGCGCCAGCACGAGCTGACCGAGTTGCGCCATGAACAGTGCGGCCACCGCACTCGCGACGACGCTGCCTCTGCCGCCCGTGAATGGTGTGCCTCCGACCACCACGGCCGCGACCGCCGGCAGGAGATAGTCATTACCCGACGTCTGCGAAGCGCTTCCGATGAATCCGGCGAGCAGCACGCCCGCTGCGGAAAAGCAAACGGCGGAGGCGAGGTACGCCCCAATCTTGTACTTCAGCACGTTGACGCCTGCGGCGTCAGCCGCGCGCGGGTTCACCCCCACGGCGACGAACCTGCGCCCTACCGTGGTCTTGCGGGTAATGATCCACGCGGTCGTCACGAACGCGAAGGCGAACCAGACGTTGGCCGGGAGCCCAAGGAACTGGGCGTGCGAAATGGTTTGCATGACGGTTGGGACTGCAACCGGAACGTTACCGGTCAACGAGCGGGCGCAGCCGATCAGCAGCGCGTTGACGGCAAGCGTCGCCACCAGCGGCGTAATCGCGACCCTCGAGATGAGCGCACCATTGATGATTCCGACGATCCCGCCGACGCAAATAGTAAAAATGACGGCAAGGACGATGGAATTGAATGCGAATCCCGTCCTGGCCATGACAATGCCGGCGAGCGAAACCATACCGATTGCCGACATGTCCAACCCGCGCTGCTGAATGACCAGCGTTTGGCCCGTCGCGACGATCGCAAGAATGCCAGCGAACGGAAGCATGGCCAAAATTGAGCCTCGCGTCATCGTGCCCGGCGCGACGATGGAACTGCACGCGAAGAGCAGGATCAGCCCGACCCAGATCCATGAGAATTCATCAACCGCTGGTAGCCGTGCCGGCTTTGCTTTTGATTTCGACTTAGAGGGCTCAAGGAATTCCGACATAACTTCCGCCTGATTGTGCATTGCGTTTTTCATTTCGCCACCACCATTTCTCTGCTCTTGGAATAGAGCGCGACTGATGCGAGGATCATCCCGCCCAACAGGTACGACTGCCACGAGTCGCCAATATCGAGGAATGACGTGACGACATTCACCTGAATGATGAGGAGCGCACCCAGCAGCGAACCGACGAAGGAGCCGCGTCCGCCAAACAGGCTTGCACCGCCGATCACCACCGCTGCGACGCTTCCGAGCGTGTAGTTGATGCCGGCGCTCGGGTCGCCAGTGCCGACCTGCGCCATCATGGGCACGGCAGCGACGCCCGCAAGAAACGAACACCCCATGTACGCGGCGAGCGACGTCAGTTGCGGGCGGGCACCGGACATCCGCGCGGCTTCGACGCGGGAGCCCACGCCGCGCAGCGTGAGACCGGCCCTCGACTTGAACAGCGCGATTTCGAGTACCACGGCAATCACGATTGCCACGATCACGACAATGGGCATGACGCCGATCTGCGCACCGATCGACTCCACGATGGAATCCGCGATCAGGCCACCCGGAACCGGGCGCAGGAGCAGCGACAGCGCTTGAAGCGCCATGTACGTCGCGAGTGTCGCCACCATCGGATGCAACCGGAACGGGCCGACAAGCATCCAGTTCACGAGTCCGACGGCAAGGGCGACGAGCAACACGATCACCCACCCAGAGAGCTGATGGCCTAGCGAGGCGCCATCCGTCAGGAAGAACGACTGTATGACGACGATCAGCCCCATGAGCGGCCCGACCGAAAGATCGATCCCGCCAACCAGCATGAGCATCTGCTGCCCGTATGCGACGATGGCCAGTGTCGCCACGAGCGCCAGCATGCCGCTGAGGTTTCGCGCAGAAAGGTAGGTCGGATTGACGTGCGCCGCATACATGCCGAGCGCACAGACTGCAACGGCAAGCATCACGAGCGGCGCCCAATCCCCAGCAGCCCACTTCCAAACGCCGGAGGTCCGGGAAGCGCCTTTCTCCCGCTCAGTCGTTGCGGTCAAGACGGCAGACGTGATGTTGTTCTCACTGACGGCGTTGTCGTCCAACTCCTTGACGACATGGCCGCGCGAGAAGATGAGTACACGGTCACAGAGTCCCGCCACCTCGTGCGCATCCGACGAAACGACGATCACGGCGGTGCCTGCGGCCGCGGCCTCGCGAAGCACCTTGTAGATTTCCATCCGTGCGCCAATGTCCACGCCCTGGGTCGGCTCGTCGACCAGCAACACCTTGGGATGACTGGCGAGGACACTCGCCAGCACAAGCTTCTGCTGGTTACCGCCCGACAAGGTACGAATAGGCGTGTCAATGGACGGCGTCTTGACAGCGAATCGCGTCACGGCGTCCCTGGCGCGCTTTGCTTCGCTGCGCTGGCTCACCCATCCCTTGATCGAATCGAATGGGAGACTACGGATCGAAAAATTTTCGCGCACCGACAATTCGCCAAAAATTCCCTCGCGATGACGATCGCCCGGCAGATAACTGATGCCCGAATCGGCGGCAGCCTGCGAGTTGCGAAGCTTCGCGGGAATGCCGGCCACAGTGACGCTACCGCGGCTTCGCGTCTGTCCCGCGAGGGCTCGCATGAACTCTCGCTGGCCGTTGCCGTCGATCCCCGCGAGGCCGACAATCTCGCCTTTCTTGACCCGAACCGATATGTCGGTAAAGCCGGCACCACGCAGCTTCGTCACGTCGAGAATGACGCTTGCGCCACCATTGTTGCCCTTGGCCGGGAAGTCGCGGTCGAGCGCACCGCCAACGATCAGTTCGACGATCTCCTGTTCGCTGAGGCCCGCGGCCTCATAGGTGCCCTGACCCTGACCGTCGCGAAGAACCGTCAGGCGATGCGCAATTCTCTGCACCTCGCGGATCCGGTGCGAGATATAGACGACCGAACAACCCGAAGCCGTTATTTTGCGGATGCGCTCGAACAGACGTTCGACGTCTTCCGTCAACAGATGTTCGGTAGGTTCGTCGAGGACCAGAACCTTGGGCTTTGCAGCAAGCGCTTTGACGATTTCGACGATGAACCGCTGCTCGGGGCCCAAGCTCACCACGCGCTCGTTCGCATCGATTGCAACATCGGCGCTCCATTGCATCAGGAGGCCTCGCGCCCATTGCGCGACCTCAATCAAGGGCGGACGCTGCTCGGCAGGCACGCCGAGATAAAGGTTTTCCGCTACGGTCAGGTCAGGCATGAGCGCCGGTTCCTGCCGTACGATAGCCAACCCCAACCGGCGTGCCTGCTCCGTGTCTCCTCGCGTTTCCGTGCCGTCGACCACGACGCGTCCCTTCTCCGGAACAAGGGCGCCGGACGCGACGGCCATGAGCGTGGACTTGCCTGCCCCGTTCTCGCCAACGAGACCGTGTACCTCGCCTTCGACCACCGAGAACGTCACGTCGTCAAGCGCCCGGACTCCGGGGAAGATCTTGGTGACACCATCGACCTGCAGCAGCGTTTTCTGGTCATTCATGATTCGTCTCGAACAATTACTGTGCAAATACTTCCTTGAACTTGTCGGTAGGAAGCGCGGAGGAGAGATCTGCGTCAGGCGGAGCGGCTCTGATGGTTGGTCACGGAGTCGCCCGCCGCATATGCGGCCGTCCCGAAGACGCAGGTGCCAAACGGCGTGGCAATCTTCGCGAGTGCGCCGCCGAATCGGTACGCTGCATCGACTTCAAACCTGTCGAAGGAGGCCTTCATGAAATCGCGCGGGTCTTCCGTGTTTTGCGTGCCAGTTATCCAGGCCATAGGCGAGTCGAACATATTGATCCTTGATTCCGTTGTTGAATGCTGCCAATGCGCCCACTAGTTGCATTGCTATGTCCTACGAACTATTGACAAGAGAACGTGCCTTTCTGGTTCTTTTTATCTGTCTGCATCAGATTTATTAAGTAGAATTTGAATTCCGGCAGTGAGTACGGATTACTTCGAGGGCGGAATGCAATAGTTCGAAAACAAATAGAGGAATGCGGGGCGAGGTGAGACTTGCCGGCATAGCCCAGGATTCGACTGCTGAATTGCATCGCCTTTGCCTCCACCCGGAGCCTTGCAAACGCGGAGACCGGATAGGCCGCTTGTGAGAATTACAAAAAAGTAACTAGCAGTACCGACACTCAAGAGGACCGACGGCAGTTGGTCAACGAGACGCCATCAGGATGCGCAGCATCACACCCGTGCTCTCGGCATATCATTTCAAATACGACGATGCTACCTACGATCGATTTATATAGGATGATGTGTTTCGGAATGAACAAAGTCAAGGGCCCTGGGGAATCTCCCTACCCATGTCGCATGGGTCACGGATTTCACATGGGTGTCGTCTCAAAGAGGGCGCGACTGCGAGCGGCGATGCCGCAACTGACCGCGTGACGCATCTTCGCTGCACTCCGTGATCGCCTGGTTATTCTTGAGCGTGGTGCAAAGCAAAGACGGATGAGCCCGCCAGCAGTGTGGGCTCGCGGGTTGGCGTGCAGATCGGGAAGATGCGCAAGTCGTAACTGGACACGCTCGCGGGAGCGGTGCCAGTCGATCGTCGAGCGGGCGACGACCGAAACGGCGACAGTGTTCGGGCTATCGCAGATATCGTGTGCACGCGCTGTGCGAGGCTCGGCGGTTCGCCGCGTTGACGACCAGGTAGCGGCATTGCCCCTCCTGGACCTCGAATATCATCTCGTGCCGTGCGCAATCGTTCCGTTCAGGCCGGCTACGTGCTCAATGCCATTCAAGGCAACAGACGTCCTCCCTCTCCCGGCACGACACGATGGCATCGCCGAATCTTCAGACATCAAGCAAACGAGGATTGAGCTCCCGTCAAACAAGATCGTCGATCCTCTTTTCGAGGACCTCTGTCAATTCTGATAAAACCATTCTTTGCCGACCGCTCAACGAATCCACGATCTGGACGCCGGTCATTCGATTCGCACCTGCTTGCGCGTCTGATCCGACCTCTCGATGGCATCAATCACCTTGTGAAGGGCTACCGCGGCATCAAAATCAGGGGCAATGTTGGTTCCCTGAACCAGATCCTCGGCCATCTGCCGATAGATGGCCGCCACGTTCCGCGCAAAGTCCGTATCCGCGAAATCGAAGTAGTGAGACTTCGCAACCTCAACCTCGCTATACCCCTGTTCGCCCCTGCGGCCAGCCTCCACGCGCAGTGGCGAGATATTAATGACGGGAGCCTGGTCATTCGTCGCGGTAATGCGCAAATCGCCCAGCGTTCCGTTGATTTCCCACAGCAGGCGCGTGCCGCGCGGCAGGCCCCCGCGAAGCTCTAGGGACAACGGTGCTCCCGACTTCAAAACAGCATTGACCATCACATGATCGTGTGTTTGCATCGGGATCGAGTCGCCCGTCTCGACGATGCGCACGGTCTTCCGGCGCTGCGACACCACGCCCTCCACCTCGTAGACGGGGCCGAGCACACTTTGCACGGCAGCAAGTGCATGCCCACCAATGATCGACAGCATGGTTGCGCCGTTGCGCGAATCCATGGCGTACGAGTCGCCGCGCGTGACTTCGTCACCCCAGGTAGGGCCGCAGCCAAGATAAGTCGACGACAACACGTCGCCTACTGATCCGTCAGCCACTATCTTGCGCACGAATTCGACCTCGGGCGACGCAGTGGCCTGGGTGCCCACCACTGCCCGTACCTTGGCCTGCTTGGCGAGCTCTGCAAGCTCGATCGCTTCTGCAAGGCCGTTTCCGAGTGGCCATTCACAATAGACATGCTTGCCCGCCTCCAAAGCCGCGGTGACAACTTCACGATGATGGGGAACTTTGACCGTTACGGCCACGACGTCGATATCCGGGGAGGCCACTAGCTCCGCCACGTTCTCGAACGCGCGCGGAATGCCAAAGGCAGCAGCGGCGGCCTTTGCACTCGCGAGACTGGTGTTTGCCACGCCGGCGGTTTCGAATACGTCGGACAGCGCACGCAGCGCAGGAATATGAGCTGTCGTACCCCAACCGCGCTCCGTGCTCACTCCCACGATTCCCACTCGAAAGCGTTTTTTCATTGCATCCTCGAAACCATTCAGTCATTTGTAGAAAGGCCGCCCTTTTTTGTCAGGTACGGCTCGAACAGAATCGCGCTCGATGCAGACCTGAAACAGCGAGATAAAGGCTTAACGAATTAACCTCACTCGCTCAAGACGGCTGACGATGCGCTCAATGCTGCATCGCATGTCCGAGCGTCTGGACTGTTACGCCTCAAGGACATCGACGCGTAACGTCACACCGGTCATTTGCCCACACTCGGATGCGGCCGGTATTGTCCCGTCTCCATCAGCTCCGAAGCAGCGAGGGCCTTCGGTGTCCAACGCAGGGTCGCGCGTGTTTCCAGCAACCAGGCCTGATAGCCCTCAGGAACGTCCTCCGACGGCCCGTGATGGATGACCCCCTTTGGCACACAGGTCAACGTGCCGGGTTCCGTGCAACCGCCCCAGGCCCCCGGGCCCCGCACGTAACAGATCACCTCGTCGAAATCGGCGTTGATGTGAACCGGCGGCCGCCCCCCGGGGCGCGCGCTGAGGTTGAACATCAGAATGTCGCCCGTGCCTGATGACAGAAACTGGCTCGGCGGACCGCCCTCAGGCAGGTAGGCGTGAACCTGGATATTGGCCAGATTAAGCTTCCACACCGGGACGGACTCCGACAGGCGCATGCCGAGCGCGAGCGGATCATGCGACATCATGAACACCGTGTTCTCGGTGTCGAGGGTTTTCAGCACCAGCCGCGTCGGGCCGCCGACCGGGATGCTGGCGTCGATCTCGGCGAACTTCAGATCGCGTGCAACGTTGAGCAGGCCACTTGGCGCGGGCGGCGCGAGCTTCAGGGCCGCGGGACTCTCGACGATGAGGCTTCGCATGGCATCGCCCGTTGGTGCATAGCGGTACGCGACGGATCGGGGAATGCAGACGAAGTCCCCTTCCGTCGCCGTGAGACAGCCCACGTCCGTTTCGAACCTGACCGTGCCGGACTGGATGAAATGAATCTCGTCCGCTTCGACGTTGCGCACCACATACGGCATGGGCTTGCGCCGTCCCGACACATGCAGTCTGACGCCGAGCCGGGAAGTCGCCACGGTGGTCGGAAGCGCCTCGGGGTCGTCCTGATCGTCGGGCGTCAAGCGCTCAAGGACGGCACGCCGCGGTGCGTGCGGCCCCTGCACGGAAAGATAATCAGGCGCGTAGGTCGGCCGGGTCACAACTGACAGCGCTCCCTGAAATCCGTCACGGCTCCAGAGTTGCACCGGGGAGGAGCCTGCATCATGCGGCTTGCCACTCATTTGTCCACCTCCTTCGTTCTCCAACACTGCCTCCGTCGCCTCTTGTCTCCTCTGTCGACGTCGGCAAGCAAAGTTCATATAGCAATGGGCGTGCTGGCATTTTCCATCATGATTTGCCTGGTTTGCCCACCAAGGCCGGTATTCGTCCGCCGGGGCCAGCTTGCTATCCATGCATGTTTTTCGTTGACTGCCTCCCCGATTTCCTACGTCAATAGGCCGATTCGTCGTCCCCGTTCTTCGCTCGCGCTGCGGCCAGTGCCGATGCAGTCGGCCGAGGACACCATACGAACGCGTTCTCAGAAATGCTCCCCAGTCTGCTGGTACGGGGGTCACGGACGAATGGCTCCGGTCACGTTAATGTCAGGGCACCCGACTGGCCTGCGACACGAACTTGGTCACGAGGTAGCTATCGAACGTCTCGCTGCCTCCTTCGCTGCCCATACCGCTATCCTTCACGCCACCCAGCGGCGTCTCGGCCAGTGCCAGGCCGAAATGATTGATGCCGACCATTCCGGCCTCGATACGGCCAGCAACGTATTCGGCAGTCGCGATCGAACTGGTGAACACGTAGGAGGCCAGGCCGTATGGCAGCGCGTTGGCACGTGACAAAGCCTCTTCAGTGCTACTGAACTTCGTTACCGGCACGACGGGTCCGAACGGTTCCTCGACCATCAGGCGTGCGGTATCGGGCACGCCGGTGAGGATGGTCGGGGCGAAGAAGTAGCCTGTTTCAGTCAGACGGCTGCCACCGCAAACCAGCGATGCCCCGCGCTCCCGCGCGTCCGTCACCAGGGCCTGCATTGCGTCCAAACGTCGTTCGTGGGCCAGCGGTCCCATCTGGGTCTGGGGATCGAGGCCGTCTCCAACCCGGAGCGGCGCGTACTCCGCAGCGAAGGCATCCACGAACTTCTCATAGACTTTTTCGTGCACGAAGAAGCGGCTCGGTGCCATGCAGACCTGACCCGCATTGCGTGTCTTGGTGCGCGCCAGAAAACGCGCTGCCTGTTCTACGTCGGAATCATCGAACACCAGCACCGGCGAGTGGCCGCCCAGTTCCATCGTCATGCGCTTCATGTGCGCGCCGGCCAGCGACGCCAACTGTTTGCCGACAGAGATGGAGCCAGTGAACGAAATCTTTCGCACCGCGGGAGCGTTGATGAGATGCCGGGAAACCTCGGACGGCACGCCCCAGACGACGTTGAGGCATCCCGCTGGCAAACCCGCATCGTGGAATATGCGCGCCAGCGCCACCACTGCGCTTGGCGACTCCTCCGGGCCCTTGAGTACCACCGTGCAGCCCGCGCCCAAGGCAGCGACCACCTTGCGTAGCGCCAGGTTGAAGGGAAAGTTCCAGGGCGTGAACGCAGCGCAAACACCTATAGGCTCACGGGAGACGGTCTGCTGCACACCCGGCGTGCGCGCCGGGATCACGCGCCCATAAATACGCCGGCATTCCTCCGCGTGCCATTCAGCGTGCTCAGCACAGCTGAGTACTTCCTGATTGGCTTCAGTCAAAGGCTTGCCCTGGTCGAGCGTAATATTGCGGGCGATCTGCGGAGCTCGCTCCCGGATCAACGAGGCAACGCGGCGCAGCAGCGTAGAGCGTTCGATTGCCGGGGTGTGCCGCCAGACCTGGAATGCATCGGCCGCTGCGCTCACGGCGTCATCCAGATCCTGGGGCGTAGCGTGCGGCAATCGGGCGAACGCCTTGCCAGTCGCAGGGTTGATCACATCCTGTTCGGGCCGCCCATTGGCGCTCAGAAAACGGCCACCGATGTAGAGGGCGAGTGCTTCGTAAGGTGCGGTTGTGGTGCTCATGGTGGCCTGGCTCATAGGAATACACTACCGCCGTCCACGGCGAGGGTCTGGCCGGTGACAAAGCCGGCGCCATCACTGACCAGGTACGCCAGCGCCGCCACGAGGTCGTTTGGCACCTGATCGCGCTGGATACAGCGGCCGGAAGTACGGGCGTTTTCACCAATGCGGTCTTGCAGATCAGTCTGCAGCACGCCGTCGCTTAGCGTGAAGCCCGGAGCAATCGCATTGACCGTGATGAGGTCCTTCGCCAGCTCCCGCGCAAGTGAACGCGTGAAGGCAATGACCGCCCCCTTGCTGGCCACGTAATGCGCCATATTCACCGGCCCCTTCATCGGCACGGTGGAAGCGATGTTCACCAAACGCCCCCGACCGCTTTGGCGCAGTTGCGGCAACACCGCTTTGGCAGAGTTAAATGGACCCAGCGTGTTGACTTCCATCACCCGCATCCATTCCTGATTGGTGATCTGCTCAAACGGCTTGAGTGCCAAGGTGGTAAATAGCGCGGCGTTATTGACCAGGCCATCGATTCCACCGAACTCCGAGACCGCTGCGGCCGTCATGTCAGCGACATCCGCCTCGCTGACAACGTCCGTGCGCAGGCCGATAGCCTGATGTCCGGCCTCACGAAGCCGTGCCGCGGCTTCCTCGGCGCCTCGCAGGTCGGCGATGACGACACGGTGCCCCAGTTGTGCAAGGTGTTCGCTGAAGGCGTAGCCAATGCCGCTGGCACCGCCGGTGACAATAAGGCGCTTGGGTAATTCAGGTTTCATAGTTTCCTTCGCAGTCAGAAGACTTCAGGTAGCAATGAGTGAGGCCCGTTTCACCGAGGAAGCGCGGGCCCTTTGCTGCATTTCGCTACATACCCGATCAGATGTCAAAGATCCCGGCTACAATTTCCGGATACCGGACTTTTGTACGAAATTCGAATTTCGCGAGGGTTTATGGCGTCTCATTCGGAGGGGAAGGAACCACGGGAAAACGAACCGGAATACGTGATGGGGCTCGAAAAAGGGCTGTCCATCATCGAAGCATTCGGTATGAAGAAGGGGCCGCTGACTCTGACACAAGCGGCAGAGATAACCGGCCATACAAAGGGTTCGGTACGACGGAGTTTGCTGACACTGTGCAGGCTGGGCTATGCCGCGCAGAATGGTCACAGTTTTGTCCTGGCACCGCGCGCTCTGAGGCTGGGCTACGCTTATGTAGTCTCAGAACCGTTGACCAAGGTCGCACAACCTATCCTGGAGATCACCAGCGAACGCACGCAAGAGGCTGCCTCGATCGCTGTGCTGGATTCGCAGGATGCAGTCTTCGTCGCGCGCTCAACGCATCGGCGCAGCCTTTCCAGCGGATTGGGTGTTGGCTCGCGCTTGCCTGCTTACTGTAGCGCCACAGGGCGCGTTCTGCTGTCAGAGAGACCACCGGCCGAGGTGAGATTCATGCTGAACAGAATGGCACGTCCCGCTCTGACGCCTCACACCCGTACTACGACCAGCAGCATCATGAAAGAGATTGAATTCGTGGGCAAACACGGATACGCCATCATCGACGAAGAACTGGAGATCGGTATTCGCTCAATCGCCGTTCCGATCCGCAACGCACGTGGCGAAATGATTGCAGCCATGAGTCTTTCTGTATCCACAAGCCGTATGACGCGCGAAGGCGTGGTGGAACACCTGCTGCCAGAACTTGAAATCGCGCGCCGCCACCTTGCCGCCCTGTTGTAGCGTTCCGCCTCTTCTGCCAAGCAAAATCAGCGAGCCTGTGTGGCTCGCACTCTCGCGGTTGATGGCCCGCGGGACCGGCGAAATCGTCAATTACCGCCCAGTTTCGCGCCGTCACGACGATGTGATCTCCGTCAGCCCTGGTCCTTTTTTCCTGCATGCCGGACCGGTTGACGAACGGCAGTCAAGAGCGGCGAACAAGGTTTGCGACCAGCAGTTAGAGTGCTGGCGCGTCTAGACTACCTAACACTTGTCAACGTTGCACCGCGGTCCTACCCGATCAGGCTAACGGACTGGCCTGTTGCCCACCGCGCCGGTTTCGATTGACACGAGTGCGCCTGAGTGGCGTCCACCATACGTCAGGAAACTCCGGTAGTCGGGAGCACGCCTGGCGGCCGAATGCGCAGACCGCCAGTTGGGCTATAGCGAGCGTTGCACGCGCCCGGCCGTTTCACGCAGCGTCGGCAGGAAGTTTTCTCGCAACGTTTCGATGCTTACGCGCCCTGAAAATACGCTCACACTCAGCGCCGCCACGATCTGCCCGGCGCTGTTCTTCACTGGTACCGCCATCGCTGACATGCCGATTTCCAGCTCCTCGTCACTGATCGCGTAGCCGTCCTCTGTCGCGCGCCGGATCGCCTTCAGCACGCCGTCGAGATTTGCCACGGTGCGATTGGTGAGCCGCTTCATCGGCACGCTTTCGAGGTGCGCGCGCATCTGCTGTTCAGGCAGGCCACCTAGCAACACGCGTCCCGTGGCTGAGCAATAAGCAGGCAGGCGGCCACCGAGCTTCACGCCGGTCGACACGATACGCACCGCCTCGGCGCGTGCGATGAACACCGAATAACCCTCGTCCAGCACGGCCAGCGACACGGACTCCTGTAGCCTGTCGCGCGCGCTCGCCAGCAGCGGCTGCGCAATCTGCGGTAGCGACGACGTGCTGAGGTAGGCGCCACCCAGCCGTAGCATGCGCGGCAGCGGCGTAAAGAACTTACCGTCGTGCGCGAGATAGCCGAGCTCGACGAGCGTCAGCAGGCAGCGCCGCGCCGCGGGGCGGCTCAGGTCAGCCAGATGGGCCGCGTCCGAGACGGTCATGCGCGTGGTGTTCGCGCCGAACGCCTCGATAATCGCCAACCCCTTGGCCAGCCCCCCCATGCCTTCCTTCGCGCGGGTCTGGCTTGTCTCGTCCTCGTCCTTGACAGGCGACAAGGCGCCGCCCTCTGTGTTGACAGGACTTTTGATGGGTGTCATATTGGTTCTCATATCGAACAATGTACGATATTCGAACACATTACGGCGAGGTTGTCAACGACAGTCCCGCCTCGGTCCCCGGCAATCCGCATTTGACAAATGCCTGCTACGGAGTCAGCAACTTGAACATCATCCCCATCCAGCCGGCGCGCCGCGCCAGCATCGAGTGGCCCGCTGAGGGCGTTACGCGCGTGCCCTATGCGCTGTTCCAGAGCGACGAAATCTATGCGGACGAGCAGGAGGCGATCTTTCGTGGTCCGAACTGGAGTTATCTGTGCCTCGAAGCCGAGGTGCCGAATCCCGGCGACTTCCGCAGCACGTTCGTCGGCGATGCTCCCGTGGTGGTCACGCGCGACGCGGACGGCGAACTCTACGCATTCGAAACCGCTGCGCGCATCGCGGCGCGATGGTTTGCCTGGAAAACGAGGGCAACGCGAAGGACTTCAGCTGCGTCTACCATGCCTGGACCTACAGCCTGCAGGGCGATCTGCTCGGCGTCGCGTTCCGGGACGGCATCAACGGCCAGGGCGGCATGAAGGAAGACTTCTGCCTCGGCGATCACGGCTTGCGCAAGCTGCGGGTAGCGACGCTGCACGGTCTCGTGTTCGGCAGCTTCTCCGACGACGTGGCGCCGCTCGACGAATACCTCGGCGACGAGATCGTCGAACGCATCGCGCGCGTACTCGAAAACCGCACGCCCGTCGTGCTCGGTCGCTTCACGCAGATGCTGCCGAACAACTGGAAGCTCTATTTCGAAAACGTGAAGGATTCCTATCATGCGAGCATCCTGCATCTGTTCTTCACGACCTTCCAGTTGAACAAGCTGTCGCAGCGCGGTGGCATCATCGTCGATCCCACCGGCGGCCATCACGTCAGCTATTCAGCAGTCGATCACGCGGCTGAAGCGGCGGCGCAGGCGGCCACGAACGACTACACGGGCCAGAAGATCCGCTCGGAGAGCGGCCACCAACTCGAAGACACCTCGGTGCTCGCGGGCACCGACGAGTTCGGCGACGGCATCACGCTGCAGATTCTTTCGGTGTTTCCAGGTTTCGTGCTGCAGCAGATCCAGAACGCCATCGCGGTGCGCCAGATTCTGCCGCGCGGCGCGCGCCAGACCGAACTGAACTGGACCTATCTCGGCTTCGAGGACGATACGCCCGGGTTGCGGGAAATGCGTCTGCGCCAGTCGAATCTCGTGGGCCCGGCCGGATATGTTTCGATGGAAGACGGCTGCGTTGGCGGCTTCGTGCAGCGCGGCATCGACGGGGCAAGCGACGCACGCTCGGTGATCGAGATGGGCGGCGACGGCACGACCAGCAGCGCGAGTCGCGTGACGGAAGCCTCGATTCGCGGCTTCTGGAAGGCCTACCGTAACGCAATGGGATATTGACGATGACGCAGGACATTCATCAACTGATCGCCCGCGCGCAGGCCGAATACGTGCGCTGTATCGACGATGGCGACCTCGGGCAGTGGCCCGAGTTCTTCACCACGTCGTGTGTGTACAGGGTCACGACCGCCGATAACCATCGCCGCGGCCTCGTGGGCAGCATGATCTACGCCGCCTCGCACGGGATGCTGGTCGACCGGGTCGCGTCGCTGCGCGACGCCAATATCTATGAACGGCACGTCTATCGTCATTTGCTCGGACAGCCGTACGTGGTCAGCGACGACGGCGCCGAGGCGCGCAGCGAAACCTCGTTCATGGTCGCGCGCATCATGCGCGACGGGACCACCGACCTGTTCGCGACGGGCCGCTATTGCGACGTGTACGTGCGCGACGAGGCGGGCGTGCGGTTGCGCGAGCGCGTCGTCGTGTGCGACAGCTCGCGTATCGACACGCTGCTCGCGTTGCCGCTATGACGCCCGCGAACCTGGCCGGGCGGGCGCGCGATGGCGTGGGCGGCCCGCACGGCATCGGTCCGGAGATCGCCGTCAACGCCACGTGGGCACGGGCGCACGAGCCGGCGTTGCATCCGCGCATCGTGCTGTTCGGCCACACGCGTGTCATCCGCAGGCATGCGCGGCGATGCGCACCCTAGGCGCTTGTGCGCGACATGCTGGCCGTCATTCGGCGGCGCTCTCGCCGGGTGTTTCCGTGATCCTTTCGAGGGTCGGTCACGGCAGCGGTTTCGGCACACGTGGTCACGTAACGACGGGCACGAAGCCGACGCCCATCGACTGATCCGCCCCGAACTTCGACCGACACCAGCTAACAACGCATGGAGGTCATATCTTGGATTTTCGCATTTCGGTCGCTGACAGCGACATAACGTTCCCGTGCGCGGCCGGTGAAACCGTCCTCGACGCGGCCGAACGCGCCGGCTATGCGGTGCCGTACTCGTGTCGCAAGGGCGTCTGCGCGTCCTGCGAAGGACGCCTCGTGGCGGGCCAGGGGCGTTCGCCGGTGCAGGGCGCAGTGGTGGCGCCGGCCGAGCGCGCGCTGCTGTGCTGCCTGCGCCCCGACACCGACCTGGCGATCGCGCCACGCCGCATCGAGAAGCGCGACCTCGTCGCGCGCAGGACGCTCGAGGCGTCCGTGTACCGCATCACGCAGCCGGCCGCCGACGTCAGCATTCTGCAGTTGCGGCTGCCCGCGGGCGTGCGTGCGAAGTTCGGTGCCGGCCAATATCTGCAGGTCGAACTGGAGGACGGTACGCGGCGCAACTATTCGATGGCGAATGCGCCGCACGAAAACGACAGCGTGCAGTTGCACGTGCGCCACGTGCCCGGCGGCCGGTTCTCCGAAGGCGCGCTCAGCCGCATGGCGAAGGGCGACAGGCTGCGCATTGAGCTGCCGTTCGGAGAGTTCACGCTCCGCGAAGGGTCGGACAGGCCCGCCGTGTTGCTTGCGACAGGCACGGGGTTCGCGCCGGTGAAGTCGATCGTCGAGGACGCCATCAAGCGCAGGCTCGAACGGCCGCTGCATCTGTACTGGGGCGCGCGCTGCGCCGAAGACCTCTACCTCGCGGCACTCGCGCAGAAATGGCATGACAGTGGCCGGGTGAAGTTCGTGCCGGTGCTGTCCGAAGCCGACGAGGCGTGGACGGGCCGGCGCGGTTTCGTGCACGAGGCCGTGCTCGAAGACTTTGGCTCGCTCGCGGGATATGAGGTGTACGCATGCGGCAATCCGTCGATGACGAGCGCCGCGCGCGACACCTTCGTGAAGGCCGGCTTGCCCGAAGACGACTTCTTCAGCGACGCGTTCGTCCATACCGGCTGACGCGCCCGAATCAGTGCCCGCGTTGGTGGGCCTGATGGTCGGCTATCTGGCCGTCGCAGCGCTGCGTTCGCGGCGCTTCGATCTATTTCCCTTTTCGATAGGATGGCTACGACGCACGTTGTAAACCGCAATATCCACCCGAAGCCGTCAGTCTAAGGTCGTATCGTCCTTGGACATCTGAACCAGATTTTTCTCAATCTGGTGCGCGACCTTCCAGAACACCTGCATGTCCTGCGGGGAAACTCCGTCGAGCGAGGCTGAAAACATGTCCACGAGCTGCGGCAACATCTCGTCGACCAGGCGCCTACCCTCTTCCTTAAGACTGACGTAATACTTCCTTCGGTCTTTAGGATCTCGAATTCTTTGCACCAGCCCGCGCTTTTCCAGGTTGTCGAGTGCCGGCACTGCGGTCGTCGAGGCAATCCCCACTCGCTTACTTAATTCGAGCTGATTCAACTCGCCGCGCTCGGCCAGTACGCGGAGGTAATACCAATACGCAATGGCCAGGTTTTCTCTATCGAGAATTTTCTGACCCTGTGCATCATAGAGCCGGCGCACCGTCTTGGCCATCCACGGCACAGTTCGACCACGCTCATCAAATAGTTCGGGCGACAGCTTCGCCGCCGCCTCGCCTGGCGGCTCACGATCCAAACTTGCCTTGGCGACGCCGGGATTCGACTTGGGCATTTCCTCATTCCTTTATGTATGGGCAAACGGGGCCACGAATAGCAGTACTCAGGGCACCCCCACCATAGGAGCACTTGACTTTATTTATACCAAATAATATCATTCGATGTAGGTTTATTTTTATCGGTATCATTGCCCTGCAAATGATCCGTTGCAGGTAAGATCATACAACGTGATCGATCGCCGCGTCGCACTGCTCCGCAAAATTCGCTCATCAAGGCGCAATTTGGAACAGTCTGGACCGACGTCGCGGACCGTTCCCGAAACACGGAGACAAAAGGTGGATCTAAAAATGAGAAAGACCCTATCGGCAACGACGCCTCGGATCAGCCCCGGTAGCCGGCTGGTCGGCCGATGGCTGACCGGCAGTCGTTGCGTCCAATCAAAGCGCAGTTCTGCTCAGGGGTGACGTTCTCATGCAACGAAAAATCCTTGTACTTATCCTCTGGCTCATGCCGACCGTCCTGCGTATTGCGGCACGCAAATTTCCGTCCATGCGCGCCCATCTCGCCACAGGCAGCGGAGTCATCCAGCTACGGCTCAGAGACAACACTCTCTCGAGGCAACTCCATTTCCGAAACGGCACCGTGTCGGGCAGCTGGGGTGTGAATCCCAAACCCGACGCCGAGCTTGTCTTCATGGATGTAGCAACAGCCCGCCAGATGCTCGCGCCGAATACCGATCATGCGTTCCTGATCGATGCGCTCAAGAACTTCAAGATCACGCAGGGCGGAAGCGACCAGAAGCTCGTGTGGTTCGGTCAACTCGTCAACACGATGAAGACGGCTGCGTGGCGCAAGGGCATGCCGATGAAGGACGGGACCACGCGTTACGTCACACTCACCAATGGCGGACCCGTGTTCGTCTTCGTCAAAGACGACAAGATCGTCCGCACCACGCCCATCGATCTCGAAGAGGAAGATGGGCCGAGCTGGAGTATCACGGCGAGAGGTCGCCGGTTTTCGCCCGCACGGCGCGCGACGGTCAGCCCGCACGCGCTCTCCCTCAAATCGCTCGTGTACTCCGAAAAACGCCTCCTCTATCCGATGAAGCGCGTCGATTTCAACCCGAATGGCGAACGCAATCCACAGAATCGCGGGATCTCGGGTTATGAACGCATCAGCTGGGACAAAGCCCTCGATATCGTCGCTGGAGAAATCCGTCGCATGAAGAAGGACTACGGCCCTGGAGCGATAGCCATGGTCACGGGCGCACATCACCAGTGGGGCAACATCAACTACTACCTGAGCGCGATGCTGCGCTTCGGCAACCTGATCGGCTTTACCCGCGTCGAACCGAGTCCGATCAGTTGGGAAGGCTGGTACTGGGGGGCCATGCATCACTACGGCAACAGCCTGCGTCTGGGCACGCCGAGCTTTTACGGCACGACCGAGGACTGTCTTCAGCATGCCGAGGTAATCGTGTTCTGGTCGAGCGATCCCGAATCGACCAGCGGCGTCTATGGTGGATTCGAAGGCACCGAGCGCCGACTGTGGGCCAAGCGCCTCGGTATTGAGTTCGTGCATATCGATCCCTATCTGACGAACTCCGCTCAGTTCCTTGGCGGAAAATGGCTGCCGATCAAACCTGGTACCGACTCGGCGCTCGCGATCGCGATCATGCATGAATGGATGATCAGTGGCAGCTACGATAAGGAATACGTGGCGTCAAAAACCACCGGCTTCGACGAATGGCGCGCCTACGTTCTCGGTGAAGAGGACGGCACACCGAAAACGCCGGAGTGGCAGGAAGCCGAAACCGGTGTGCCCGCCAAGGACGTCCGCAGTCTTGCGCAGTTGTGGGCATCAAAGAAGACTTATCTCGCAGCGGGCGGTCTTGGCGCGGGCTTTGGTGGCGCATGCCGCACCGAGACTGGTGCTCAATGGGCGCGAAGCGTCGTCATGATGATGGCGATGCAGGGATGGGGGAAACCGGGGATCAACTTCGGCAATTTGCAGATCGGTGCCCCGCAGGACCTCAATTTTTACTTTCCCGGGTACGCCGAGGGTGGAATCTCGGGCGATCTGAACAACACCGCGAGCGCGGCCAACAACTACTGCCGCATGCCTCACATCATCACTATCAACCCGGTGAAGCAGTCCGTTCCGCGTCAACGGCTTGCCGAAGCCATCGTGGAGGGACACGCGGAAGGCTACGCTTGGGACGGCTTCTCGATCGAGGGGCAATTTGCCGAATACTCGTATCCGAGGCCAGGCTATTCCCGCATCCACATGCTGTATCGCTATGGCTCGTCATCGTTCGGTACAACGCCGGGATCGAACAGGCTCGTCGAAGCGTATCGTCATTCATCGCTCGAATTTATCGTTAACCAGTCGATCTGGATGGAAAATGAGGCCCAGTTCGCAGACATCATTCTGCCTGCGTGTACCGCGCTCGAACGTGATGACATCTCCGAATGGGCCAACTGCGGCGGCTACATCCAGCATGCGCAGAGCCAGCTCAATCACCGTGTAGTGACCATGCAGCACAAATGCATTGAGCCCCTCGGCGAATCGAAGTCCGACTATCAGATCTTTCTGGACATCCTGACAAGGCTTGGATACGGCGGGATGTTCTCGGAAGGCGGTTGCTCCGAATTGGCCTGGTGCGAGCGGATGTTCAATTCAACGGACTTGCCCAAGCAGACCACCTGGAAGAAATTCCTGCAAAAAGGCTATCACGTCGTGCCGCCGCCGAAAAACGACGACAAGCCGCCTGTCGATATGCGCTGGTTTGCGGAAGGCCGTCCGAAGGATTTGCCGGAACCCAATCCGCTACCTGCCACGTATTCGATCGGCTTTGGCGACGGGCTGCCGACGCAGTCGGGCAAGTTCGAGTTCGTGCCGTCGAGCCTGCGCCGCATCGAACAGATTGATCCCGCGAGGCCGGCCGTCAACCGGTACATAAACCGCGCCAGCACCGTGAAACAATCGTTTCCGCTGCAGCTCGTGACCAACCATCCGGTCTACAGCTTCCATACGCATGCGGACGGGAAGAACAGTCACGTCAGCATGATCGACGAACACCGGATGGAGGTCGGTGGATATCGATATTGGGTCCTGCGATTGAGTTCCCGGGATGCAGAAACTCGCGGTCTACAGCGTGGCAATCTGGTTCGGGTCTACAACTCGCAGGCGTCCGTCATCTGTGCCGTCGACGTTTCTCAGCTCGTCAAGGCGGGGGTGGCCCGCGGCAACGAGTCGTGTGCCGAGCTCGACATGATCGAGACTTCAATCGGCTTGGTCGATCGCGGAGGCTGTCTCAATCTCCTGACGCCAGGTGGAAAAATGAGTTCGACCGCGGACGGGATCATGCCAAATACTTGCTGGGTGGAGGTGGAAAAATGGGACTCAAAACTCGGGAAAGCAGCGTGAACGGCTGGGCGCTGGTCGTTGACGTTTCACTCTGCATCAATTGCAGAAACTGCGTCCTCGCAACCAAGGACGAGTACACCGGCAATGCCTTTCCGGGTTATTCCGCGCCTCATCCGCCGGAAGGCCTGGAAACGATCCGGATCGAACGCCACGTTCGCGGAGAGGGCTCGCTCGTCGATGTCACCTATATCCCGAAGACTTGCAATCACTGTGACAACGCACCCTGCGTCAAAGCGGCTTCCGACGGTGCGATCTACAAGCGTCCGGACGGCGTCGTCGTGATCGACCCGGTCAAGTCGCGTGGCCGGCGCGATCTGGTCGGGACATGCCCTTACGGCATGATCGAATGGAACGAACAGGAACAGGTACCGCAGAACTGGAACTTCGACGCTCACCTGCTCGACGCCGGCTGGAAAGAGCCGCGCTGCGCGCAAGCTTGTCCCACCAAGGCGATCCGTGCGTTGAATGTCGAGGACGCCCAATTGGCGGAAATGGTCGAGAAAGAGCACCTGTCAGTGATTCGCCCCGAGTTAGGCACCAAGCCGCGCGTCTTCTACAAGAATCTGGACGATGCGCTCAGCCATCTGGTGGCAGGCAACGTCTGCGAAGACTTGGGTGACGGCCAACTGCGCAATCTTGAGGGTGCCGAAGTTGTCCTGCGCGACTCCTCCGATGGAAGCGAACGCACAACCAGGACCGACCATTTCGGCGACTTCCGATTCTCTGGGCTGATTGCGCCGTCCTCGCGTATCGAGCTGCGGGTGACAAAGGATGGAACGGAAAAGGTCCTCGCTACGAGAGACCGCACAGGAAGCGTCAACCTCGGCACGCTACTCTATTGAAATCAGGTCTCTAGAGTGAGCGCGAAGCACATACACGATGTATAACGCTACGAAGAGACGCTGGGTCATGAGGTCGACGTTGGCATTATTGGTGCGGGCGCGGCTGGCATGGGTGCTGCGATCGTAACGGAGAGCGAGGGGCTCGAGCCTCTCCTGCTGGAGAAAACCAAGGGCCGCCTCGCCCTCGACTATCTGTTGCGTCATTGCGAACTGGAAGTGGTCGCGCTCAACTACCCGGACTACTATCCCGAGCTGCCCGGTGGCACGTTCGGGCGCGCCCATGCGCCGCTCGAATTCGATAGTCGCCAGCTTGGCTCTCATTTTAAGGACCTGCGTGCACCACTGCCGGCATTCGCGTCGTTCGGCGGCATGATGCTTGACCTGGTCGATCTCTTTCACATTCTGTCCTTCACTCGGTCCGCACGCTCGTTCGTTCACGTGCTGAAGCGCTTACCCCTCCATGGTGTCGATCGACTCAATCATCACCCCGGCACTCGGCTCGTTGGCGGAAGCGCGCTTATCGCCCGTTTGTACAAGACCCTACGCGATCGTCAGGTCGAGGTCTGGCTACACGCATCCGCGAGCCGACTGATTACGGAAGACCGCAGGGTCGTGGGCGCGGAAGTGATTTGAAACCGACGTGCCATCCGTGTTCGTGCGCGCGGCGGTGTGGTGATAGCAACCGGCGGCTACCCGGGAAACGTTGACATGCGCCGCGAGCACTCCCGCAAGCCTACGGTCAATCTCAAACTTGGATTGATGAGCAACGCGGTTTCATCGCGGTCGGCAAGGATGGAAACCGCTTCACCAACGAGGCGGCTTCGTTCACGTGCCGCGCGCTGGCGGGCACGCTGCGCTGACGCTAGCCGGCGCGGCTCGAAACGGGATTCCTGGCCTGGAGCGGATCGGGGGACGAGAACGACGTGCCGGGGCAGGCGCGCGTGGCACCGCGCTGCCCCGAATGAGCTCAGGTATAAGAATCAGATCTTGAAGCTTTCGAGGCTCGCAGGGTGAAACAGCTCGTGCGGCTGCAACCGGCGGCTGGAAAGCCCCTCCGCATAATGCTGGGCAAGGAAGCGATCGATGGTCTGCTCGTTTTCGGCAAAGCCGTACGACCAGAAATCGAAGCCCATCAGCTTGCGCGCTGCCCGCAACTGATCTTCGACGAACGGCAAGGTCACTTTGGTCGCCCCGGTCTCGCTGAGCCGCGCGAGCGCGAGGGCCTTCGATTTCTCGAATGCCTTCACGAGTGCACCCGGCAGCCACGGATGCTGGTCGGCGAGCGTCTTTCTGACACCCAGCGTGTGCATGATCGGAAACAGCTTTGTGCGCGCATACCAATCGGCCGCAGTTTTGTGTGGATCGTCGAAGAGATACCGAACCTGCGGATGGCCCTGGTCAAAGCAGGAAGGCGCACGCGGACCGATGACGGCATCGATCTTCCCCGCCGCCAGAAGTCCGGAGATGGTTTCGCCTTCGGGGGCGTCTTCAAGCCTGATGTCACGGGGCAAGTTCAGCGCGATCTTCTCGACTCTGGCCGGATCTTCGTAGCCGCCGCGCACCCAGGTCACGTCCGATGCCTTGACCCCATACTCCTCCTCAAGAAAGAGACGGACCCAGACATTGGCGGTGAGCTGGTACTCGGGGACCCCAATGCGCTTGCCCTTCAGGTCCTCAGGCTTCTCGATCCCCCGGTCCGCTCGCACGTAGATCGACGTATGCCGAAACGCCCGCGACGGAAAGACCGGCACGGCGATATAAGACGAAGCGCCCGCGGCCGTCTTGACCGAGTAGCTGCTGAGCGAGAGCTCGCAGATGTCGTAGTCGGCGTGCCGAAACGCGCGAAAGAAGATCTCCTCAGGCTCCTGCAGCATGAAGACCGGATCTACGCCGTCGATCTGAACATCCCCATCGATCAGCGGCCGCATGCGGTCATAGTTGCCAACGGCGATAGACAGCCGAAGCTTTTGATTTCCCATTACCTCTTCTCCTTGTTGCGGAACAATCGAAACGAAAGTGTCAGCACGAGCCAGCCACGCGTACCCGGAGGCCGATTAGACCGGAATCCATTCATCCTATATAGCATGATCCCACTAAGCATTACATGTGTCAAGAATCGTGGAAGGTCATTGCCAGTCTCGTTTTCCAGACTGTGGGTGGATGCGCAGCACCCGGCGCGTTCATGTGCGCCCTTGCCCAGGGACTTTCCCCAGGGGGCTTGACTTCGTTCATCCCGAAACACATTATTCGATATAAATCTATCTTGTAACGCATCGATTCACTTAGGATCACGTACCAATGCCGCTACAGGAGATTCCATTTTCCTGATCGGCCCATTTCCATCACTCATCCTTCACCCAAGGCGAGGATCACCATGTTCTTCAAGCTTCGCGTATTGCAGGCTGCAGTGCGAAAACTGCAAAGTCCGTTCGTTGCGCAAGAGACTCGGCGCGCTCATCAGTGCGGCCTCAAGAACCGGCGCGATCTTCGATACTGGCGAGGGAAGATGCTCGTCTCCATTGCGCAAATAAACGCCGGCCTGCTTCTTTCCACGGGTTTGGTCTGTACCGCTGCCAACGCGGCGGAAGATTCCATCACGAACCATCAAGGCGACATCACACCGATGTGCGGCGCGAAGCCGATGATCGTCGGCGTGTCGGACGGCTACGGCGGTAATACGTGGCGCAAGACGGGCCTCGCGGAAGTCAAGGACGAGCTCAGTCGGTGCAAGAACGTCACACGGGTCATCTACAGCAATGCCAACGGCGATCCGCAGAAGGCGAATTCCGACATCAACAGCATGGTCGCGCAGGGCATCAACGTCCTCATTCTTCTTCCTGACTTCGGCGCGGTTCAGCTTCCCGCAATGCGGGCCGCCATGAAGGCGGGCGTCGCGGTTGTCCCGTACTCGGCTCAACTGGCTGGCGTACCCGGCCGTGACTACGTCGTCAACGTGGTGGGTAATACGCAGCAGATCGGTGTCATGTGGGCTGACTGGCTGGGAACCACACTCAAGAAGGGAAATGTGGTGTTCATGGGTGGATCGCCCGGAGCGACCACCTCCCAAAACTTCATGGACGGTCTGAGAAGCGGACTCAAGAAGTACCCGGGTCTGAAGTTGCTCAACGAGCAGTACATCGTGACGAATTGGAATCCCGTCGACGCCCAGAAGGCCACGGTCGGTCTCATCGCGCAGTATCCGAAGATCGACGCCATCGTGACGGATGGCGGCGAAACCGCGCTGGCCGCCGTAAAGGCATTCGAACAGGCTCACCTTCCGGTCCCCGCCATCGCGACGATTGCAAGCGACAACCAGGTGAACTGCCATTTTGTCGCGGCGAAACAGTCGGGCAAGCCATATCCCTATTACACACTCGACGGCACGACGACTTACGTGCGTTTTGCGGTACGCCAGGGCGTCGCTGCCTACCAAGGAACCGTCAACAAGGAATCCCCTTCGATCCTTCCGTTCCCGTATGCGGACAGCGCGAAGGGGCTCGACCCGAAGTGCGATCCCGCGGCACCGCCGGATGCCGACCTCACCTCCGCGCTCCCGCCGGAAAAGCTGAAGGCCGTGTTCGAGCATTGATAGCTGATTAGAGTCCTGAACGAACAGCATTCACTGCGGCAGATCGATGGGGTGACGACGATCTTTCCCGGCGTGCGGGCACTTGACAACGTTACCCTGTCGGAAAAAAACGGCGCGGGCAAATCCACCCTCATGGCTGTGGCTTCGGGCGCCCTCGTCGCTGACGGCGGGCGCGTCGTCATCAATGACGAGCAAACCTCGGGTAACACCGAACCGGCGCACGCCACCGTATTCGCGAAGCGCAAAAGATCGCCAACCGCATCACGGTGCTTCGCGACGGCTAGAACAGAGACCGCCGATGTCCCGGTCAGTGTTGCATGCCTCATCCGACGAATTTCGCATGCGCAATTGATCCGCGTGCCTTCCAAGGTATTAATCGCTTTCGCTCTCGTGGCGACGGCATCCGTCTTCGCCCGGACGACCGCGTCGGGCGCAAATTCGTTCCGCGACAACGGTGGCTTTAGGTACGCGCGACGCGTGCGCCGAGAGCCTGGTGATACTGGATGTGAGCATCGCGGGGGCCCGACTACGTCACCCAACGTCGGACGGTAGTTCGGCGAAACAATCTTCGATTCGGCAACACCCTGCAGTATGCACACAGACGGTTCCCGAGGATCTTCTGCGCTTCACGGCCGTAGAAACGGTGAAGCGTTCGCGTCAACCACGACAAGCTTCTGTCACGGTCATCGACGACCTCCATTCCTCAACAAATGCTCACCGACAGGCGGCACACGACCGTCGCCCACACGCCGTTCATCAGGGCATTCCCTGGGTTCCTTGACTTATTTTATTCTATGACGCATGATTCTATATAAATCGATTGATTGCGGAATCATCTCAGCAAAAACGATTTAATTACGAGAGTGACCAGCTCCTTGCATCCCTGCGTTTCTTACCGCGTAGGGGGTCGCAGGGCAGAAGCGGACTCGAGGATCTCGAATGTGTGGATATGGACGTGGTGAGGAGGTCGCCGTGGTGTGCAAGCAGTCCAGCCGGGGTTCGGGTCTCCCCTCCAACGACGTGCGGCTCGAAGCGCCTATGCGGGTAATCCGGGAAGCCTCCACGCAGCGCAAAACGTTTCGCGTCTCGCGCAAGGCGGATACGGGCCGCGGCTTCTCCGGATCGACCCGCCAGAACCTCTCAAATTGATTGCCGTGGGTTCGTAAGATTTGCGAACCCAAATTCACTACCTGTGTTGAGGATCATCATGACCGAAAAACTGCCACTCTGGGAAGCCGCCAAACGCGAATTGGAGGAGTACCAGTTTATTGCAGGGGCCGAGTTGCAGCCCAAGTGGAACGTGCCGGAGAAGGTCGCAATCAACGCCGCGGTTTCCGGCCGCTTTGAAGACACGTCGTCCTTCCAGGCGTACGTGGATGAAGCGACCAGCGTGATCGAGGCCGGTGCTTGCGGCGTTCACATCGACTTCTCGTTCATGAGCGACGCGCAGGGGCGCCGCATGGATCGCGACATCCTGCCGGTCGAAGCGTACAAGCAGGTTATCGAGCCGCTGCGCGCCCGCTTCGGCAACGATTTCGTACCGAACGTGAACGTGCTGAACGGCACGACGTTCGATATGTGCCTGAGTCCCGCTCGCGAAGGCCTGACCGAAGTCGCACCCTGCGCGCCGGGCCATCCGGAAGCCTTCGCGTTGCCGGCCGTCATGACGCTCGAGGAAGTAGGGGTCAAGCCCGAGCTGGCGGTCCACAGCTCCGGCGAAATCGAGCTTGCCAAGCGCAAGCTGATCGATACCGGCATCCTCAAGAAGCCGTACAACTGGCTGATCCTCTACGGTCTGCCGTTCAATGTCGGCCGCACGCTGGTGTCGGGCACTTGGGTTAGCGACGCCCAGGACATGACGCAACACATGTTCCTGATGGTCGACCAGATTCGCAAGATCGATCCGACCTCGGTTATCAGCGTCTGCGCGGCAGGCCGCGCATCGCTCTATATGACCACCCTCGCCACCATGATGGGTCTGCATATCCGCGTCGGCACGGAAGACACGCCGTGGAAATACCCGAACAGCGACGAGCGCCTCAAGAGCAATCTCGAGATGTTCACGATGGCGAAAGACATTGCCGCCCTGCTCGGCCGCAAGCCGGCAACGGCCAATGAATACCGGGAACTGATCGGCAAGCCGGCCCGAACTTAAAGGGATCGCGCGGCCATGGTCGCGCAAGCGGACAGCGGCGCAGGCACAACGGGAGTAGGCGTTCGGATGCAAAGATCAACGCAGACGAAGCCCGCTTCGCATAGCCGACACCGCTGTACCGCGTTGCACTCGGGGCGACGTCCTCGTGACTCAGGAAGGAGGACGCCAGGTCCTCGTAGATGAACACGCACGCGACCGGCGATGGCTTCCGGGTAGTGAAATCCTGCTCTGATTGGCGAGCAACTTCGCTCTCAGACCGGCAAGCATGATGAATAGAATACATGATGCAGAAAGGTGCGATCCGGCTACGTCGGACGCGCGGAGGTCGTGAGTCCGTTGCCCATTCCGCGTCTTCGGGATGGCTTGCGCATGAAGGGTTGTACAGCTCGAAGCCCTGCCCAGGAAACACATGGCGGGCGCAGTATCAGGTCTATTGCGGATGTGAGCGTTCGAGAGCAAAAGGAGAGTGACAAATGAGTGGCAAGCCGCATGATGCAGGCTCCCCGGCGGTGCAACTCTGGAGCCGTGACGGATTTCAGGGGGCGCTGTCAGTTGTGACCCGGCCGACCTACGCGCCTGATTTTCTTTCCGTGCAGGGGCCGCACGCACCGCGGCGTGCCGTCCTTGAGCGCTTGGCGCCTGACGATCAGGACGACCCCGAGGCGCTTCCGACCACCGTGGCGACTTCCAGGCTCGGCGTCAGACTGCATGTGTCGGGACGGCGCAAGCCCATGCCGTATGTGGTGCGCAACGTCGAAGCGGACGAGATTCATTTCATCCAGTCCGGCACGGTCAGGTTCGAAACGGACGTGGGCTGTCTCACGGCGACGGAAGGGGACTTCGTCTGCATTCCCCGATCCGTCGCGTACCGCTATGCACCGACGGGCGATGCCATGCGAAGCCTCATCGTCGAGAGTCCCGCGGCCCTGAAGCTCGCTCCGCCTGCGCCAAGTGGCCTGCTCAACGTTGCACGCGATCTGAAGTTTGCCGAGATCGACGCCAGCATGCCGGCCGGCGGCCCGACGCGGCTGGTGCTGAAAACCCTCGACACCGAGAACACGGTGTTCATGATGTCGCATGATCCGCTCGCGCTCGGCATGCGCCTGTCCGAGTCCGTCCCGGTGTGGAAGCTTAATCTGGCCAATATCCAGGTTCACGCCTACCTGCCTGAGGGCGGTCCGCCGAGCCAGTTTCTGTCATCAGGCACGGGCGACATTCTGATGTTCAACCTCAGTGCGCGCCCCGGGGGGCGGCCGCCGGTTCACATCAACGCCGATTTCGACGAGGTGATCTGTTACGTGCGGGGCCCGGGGGCCTGGGGCGGTTGCACGGAACCCGGCACGTTGACCTGTGTGC
This sequence comes from Paraburkholderia sp. BL9I2N2, assembly GCF_004339745.1. Lineage (GTDB taxonomy): Bacteria > Pseudomonadota > Gammaproteobacteria > Burkholderiales > Burkholderiaceae > Paraburkholderia. The sequence continues at coordinate 72,868 of NZ_SMGP01000003.1, forward strand.
CAAAGGGGGTCATCCATCACGGGCCGTCGGAGGACGTTCCTGAGGGCTATCAGGCCTGGTTGCTGGAAACACGCGCGACCCTGCGTTGGACGCCGAAGGCCCTCGCTGCTTCGGAGCTGATGGAGACGGGACAATACCGGCCGCATCCGAGTACGGTGAAGTGACCGCTGGCGTATTCCGACTCGGCCGTCAGGTTACATTCCGGATTTGCTAGTGGATCGCGCTCGCGGTCGGTTTCAATCCACTCACCCAACGGCGTGGCACCGATTTGCTTCAGCCCCGACGGTTCAATCAAGGAGACCCAAGTTGGATGCGAAACTTCAGCAGCTACTGGATGAAGCGGAGATTCGCCGCGTTCATATCCGCTATTGCCGCGGCATCGATCGGATGGACTGGGACCTCGTGCGGTCGTGTTATCACCCGGATGCGATCGACAGGCACGGCGTGTACAACGGAGGTGTCGAAGGTTTTATCGACTGGGCAGCCGAGTTGTTGCCGAACTTCGAATCGACGCAGCACTTCACCGGCAATCAGTATGTCGAGGTCCACGGCGATGTGGCGTTTGCGGAACACTATGCGCAGGCAAGCCACCGCACGAAACCCGATGGCGACAAGCCTGCGATGGATTGGGTGGTGAACATTCGCTACGTGGACCGCATGGAGCGGCGAAACGGTGAATGGCGAATTGCCGATCGTGTGGTCGTGCTCGACTCCCAGCGATCGGACCCGGTTCCAGGAGATCTGGCACCGCTCGAAAATTCCAATGTTGGACGCCGTGACAAGGAAGACCCATCGTACAAATACCAGATCGTATGAGGGAAGCGGCCGGTGTCTGTGGCCGGCTCCAGAGAGCCAACCTGAGAGATCAGGCGCTCAAGGTTACTGCAGTTACCTAAACGTTAGAGGAAGCAATGGAAGGGAAATATCGTGTCGGTATCGTCGGCCTGAGCCCAGGACGCGGTTGGGCGGCAACAGCCCATATTCCGGCCTTGCGGGCCTTGTCCGACGTCTTTGAGCTCGCAGGCGTGGCGAATACGAGCCTCGCGAGTGCGCAGGCCGCAGCCGCCGCGTTCGGCATTCCGCGGGCATTCGAAAGTGCCGCTGCGCTGGCCGCATCGCCGGACATCGATATCGTCGTCGTCACCGTCAAGGTTCAGCACCACAAGGAAGTCGTCACGGCAGCCCTGCAGGCGGGCAAGAGCGTATACAGCGAATGGCCGCTCGGCAATGGGTTCGAAGAAACCATCGCGCTTGCCGAACTCGCGCGCGAGAAAAAGGCTTTGGCCGTCGTCGGCGCACAGGCGATCGCCTCCCCCGAAGTGCAGTTCATGCGCAAGCTCGTCGCGGGCGGCAAGATCGGCGATGTCCTGTCTTCGACGTACGTCGGATCGGGTTTCAGCTGGGGCGACGACATCCTGCAGGGCGACGCCTACGCCATGGACAACCGGAACGGCGCCACGCTGCTTTCCGTGATCGGTGGGCACGCGATTTCGGCGATTGACGCCGTCCTCGGCGACATCGAACAGATCGGCGCGGTGCTCTCGCAACGCAGACAAACCGCGCGAATCATCGAGACGGGCGAAACCGTCGAGATGAAAACGCCCGACCACCTTATGGCGAACGCGGTTCTGCGCTCCGGAGCGCCGCTGTCGTTGCAAATCCGCGGCGGCGTGCCGCGCGGGACGAAGCTGCTGTGGGAGATCAACGGAAGCGAGGGCGATCTACGCGTCACCGCGAGGAATGAATATGTCCCGGCGGTCAACATCTCGCCCCTGCGCGTCGAGTTCGGACGCAAAGGCGAGAACGGCTACGAGGAACTCGACATCCCGGATCCGTTCCCGATCGATGCCGACGATGCCGTTGCAGCGCGCAATGTCGCCGGCGTCTATCGGTTGATCGCCGATGATCTGCGCGATGGCACTCGCACGGCGCCCAGCTTCGATCATGCGCGCGCACTTCACAAAGTGCTCCATGCAATCGAGCAGTCGAGCGAAACGGGCAATCGGGTCAGAGTGAGCAAGTAGCAAGTGTGCGCGGCTCTCGTATGCGCCGTACACGCACATGAAGCGTGAAGACACGAGTGTGCAGTGCCTCATCCTGTCCATGTTCGGCCGGGGCCGCGAGCGGGACGCTGCAAGCGGGTTGCAGGTGATGGTCCTGACTGGCCTCGCGGCGGACGCGAACGTCCTTTTGGTGTGCGAGGCAGGTCAGTTGGTCGTAGTCACGCGATCAAGGCGAGCGTGCTAAGGAGAAGATGATGGCTAGCGCAGGAAAGTCGTTACGCTCGATGGTGGAACACTGGCTTGCTCCTACCTCGATGGACATCGTGCATGTGGTCGAATTCAAGAACCGGCGTGCAACGCGGCAATGCTATGTGTGCGTCGAAGCACGCAGGGCCGCCGGAACCGCAGCATTATTCTTCTTTCGCCACAAGGACGGACTCTGGTGTATTTTTCCGCCGAGCCGGGAGCGTCCGACGATGCGCGTGGTGTGAGCGCACCGCCGCTCTCCGCACGCCGATCAGCAATGTCCCCACGACATCGTCGTTGTGCCAACGACCGGCCGGCGGCTAATCGATCACGGAGTCGCTCTGAGACATCTGAATCAGGTTCGATTCGATCTGGTGCATGACCTTCCAGAAGACACGCATGTCCTTCTGCGAGATTCCGTCGAGCGACTCCGAAATCATGTCAGTCAGATCGGGCAGCAATTCGTCGACGAGACGCTTGCCTTCTTCCTGTAGCATGACGAAATACTTTCGCCTGTCGTTTGGATCGCGGACTCTCTTCACCAGGCCGCGCTTCTCCAGGTAGTCAAGGGCGGGGACCGCGGTCGTCGACGCGATGCCTACGCGCTTACTGAGCTCGAGTTGATTGACCTCGCCGCGTTCGGCGAGCACGCGAAGGTAGTACCAGTACGCAATCGGAATAGTTTCCCTGTCGAGGATCTTCTGCCCCTGGGCATCGTAGAGCCGGTGTACCGTTCGCGCGATCCATGGAACGGTTCTGCCGCGATCATCAAAAACGTCTGATGCTCTCTTCGCTGTCGCCTCGACTAATTTGGGAGCGCTCGGGGCTGCCTTGATTGCAGATGAATTGGATTTGGGCATTCACTCATTCCTCGCCATGGGATCGAGCCATCGGTCGGTGCTACCTGTTCAAAATGGATTCAACCAAAACGAAATGATACAGCAGGATTAACACCGCCTCTATGGACAGCGAGGCGAGAAACGGCTTCGGTTGCGGCAAGCGGTACGCCTGCAGGTCCTGAGCGTTCCGTGGAGGGCGGGCCGTCTCGGTTGACAGGACGGCCGCATCAAGCACATAGCGGCATCAAATGGCGAGGAATCCTCCGTCGACCGCCAGTTCGGCTCCCGTCACGAAGGACGCCTTGTCCGAAAGAAGCCAGACGGCGGCAGCAGCAATCTCCTCCGGGACGCCGATTCTTCCCAGTGGGTGACTGGCTCGAATCTTCTCGATCAAGTCGGCAAATTGCGGATCGGACACCAGCGCCTGAACCATTGGCGTGTCCACCGCACCTGGGAGGATGGCGTTGACTCGGATGTGCTTGTCGCCATAGTCGACCGCTGCGCCTTTTGTCACCCCCAGCACACCGCCCTTCGAGCCGCAGTAGTCTGCTGCACTGCGCATCGCTACGCGGCCCAGCGTGGACGAAGTATTGACGATGGACCCGCCACCCGTTTGCAGCATGGCGCGTATCTCATGCTTCATGCAAAAGAACACACCGTCGTAATTGACTGACTGAATTCGGCGCCATTGCGCGGCGGTCAGTTCGTGCAGCAGGACGTTCGTCTGCGAAAGACCGGCATTGTTGAATGCGCCATCGAGCCGGCCATACTTGTTCAATGCCGCAGCCACGAGTGTTTCGACTTGTTCTTCATCGGCTACGTTCGTGGCTTGGAAGATTGCGTCACCGCCCGCCCGCCGGATCGCCGAGATCGTCTGCTCTCCCGCCGCAACATCAATATCGGCGACCACTACGCGCGCCCCCGCCACGGAACACGCCAGCGCCGCCGCTCGCCCAATACCCGAGCCACCACCGGTGACGATGATGGTCTTGCCTTCGAGATCGCGATTCATTTCCTTGCTCGCCATAGATCAATGCTCGAACAGCGAGGAAATATCGGCGTAGATGCGGCATTCATCGATCAACTTGTCGTGCAACTTCCAGATCGTCGCGGCCGGAATCGTCAGCGTCGATCCATCCTTGCGTGTGTAAGTTACGGATATCTGGGAAACGATGACATCCTCGAACGCCCATACATTGACGAGGTCGTGTTTGATGCCAGCAAGCAGCCTCAGGAAATTCTGTGAAGTCGCTGCGGCGTTTGCGCGACCGATGACCGGATCGCTATTCGCATGGACGAATGTGCAGTTCTCGGTCAGACAGTTCGCGAACCCCTGCTCGTCCATCGAATCGATCGTTTCATAAACTTTTGAAACAAACTCGTTTACTGCTGCGGGTGTCTGCATAAACAACATCGTGAGTCGTCTCCTTTTTGATGATTGGGTCCATCACAGTTGCCGATGTGAAGCATCCCCTGCGCGGAGCGCACTGGGCGTGCCACACTTCTGGTGAAATCGCGTTGGTATGCCAAAAGCGGCAGCGCTCGCTTGACTCGTGTTAGCGACGCCGGCAATTTCGACGTCGTCAGACGAAGCGCGCAGCGCTGGTATGTGAGCCGCAATCGGCCAACTGCGTTACGCACTCAAACCGATGATGCCAACATTGAATCGTCCATCCATGGTCAGTCGCATCTGGCGGGACGCATCAGGCAGCACGTCAAAGGTTCGCTTCGGCGAGCCGTACCGCCGAATCGCTGCGCTTTATCACAGGCCGTACTCGTATGACGGGTCATCGCGATCGCGCCGCCCATAGTTCCAGTCGCCCAACGGCGCAGAGTCAGTGCTTACCGGGATCGTGCGCTCTGAATCGTACACAACGATGCGGTCGACAATTATCCATTCGTCATCACGCTTTTCCAGGCGATCGACATATCGCACGTTCACAACCCAGTCCGCAGCGGGCTTGCCGTCTGCGGGTTTCGTGCGGTGAAACGCCTGCGCGTAGTGCTCCGCGAAAGCGACATTGCCTTGCACCTTCACGTATTGGTTACCGGTGAAATGCATCGTGGTGTCGAAGAGAGGCAACACTTCCCCAGCCCATTTGATAAAACCTTCGACGCCACCTTCGTAAGCACCATGTCGGTCAATGGCGTCCGGGTGATAGCACGAACGCACGAGATCAAAGTCCATTCGGTCGATGCCTCGACAATAGCGCATATGAACTTCACGAATCTCCGCCTTGTCTTGAAGTTCCTGACTCTTGAAATCCAATTTGTGTCTCCCAGTTCAAGTAAGAAACTGAAGCACATCGCCCCGACTCAACCTCGACGATCGCCTCGACGCCCTGCCTCACTTTCCCTACACCGCTACCGCGGCTATCGCACTGCAAAAAAAGGATCTATGACTATTCGATTTATGTCGCATCATGCATCATGGTATTATTAGAGTCAAGTGCTTGCCGGTAGCGCCTGATGGGTCCGCTTCAAGTAGATCTCAGCACGCCGGCGTCGCTAGGGAAAGTCCCCAACTGTTCTTGACGATATGAACTCGCCGGTGGGCGGCCACTACATCGGTGCGGGAATAACACTCGGGCCCGCGTTGACGTTCGGATATCTGGCTGCCATGTCAATCGCTGGAAACAGGCAGGCGGAGGTAGACAGCAATGTAAATATCCCTACCGCCTCCACCTCTGAGTTGCGCATTGCCTGATAGCCAATTGCTTGTTGCGTGACTGAAGACAGCAGTGTCAACTGTATCGACGAAATGAGGTGACCGCCATGAAGCGACTTGTTTGCGTGATAGGCCTGCTTGCTGCTGCAGGCTTGACAACTCTGGTACTGGGATGGAGTGAGCCGGAACCGTCAGACGAGCCGTCCGGCAAGATTGGGTGTGCCTACTATGGCGAGACTTGCGTATCTCCAGAGGCTATTTCTAAAGCCTACTTCCGCCTGTTTCCATGAGATCTTCGCTCAGTCCCGGCGCGCGCTTGTGGTCCGGATAACAGGCTCACTGTTTCGGCATCGTTTTGGTGTGCGCCAACTGGCGAAACGGCGGTGTCGCCGCCCGCTCGGAGCGCGTTGACAGCCGAAATTTCCTTGGGCGTCACCGTAGTCCTCGACACGAACTGTCGAGCGGCCGATACGCGCGTCTGTCGAGAGCGTGCAAAAATTGGAGAGACTCCCAAGGAAGACCGCATGTGCTTCCGGCAGCGGTATCGGTTTCGACTGGAGTACGCTGCCGGTTGTCCGGCTCCGTGCGTATCCATGTTGTCGAATACCTAAAAACCGCCCTAGTGTTTGACACAGTAAGACTTCTATGGGGCATGGGAAGTCAAGCCCTTTAGCGATTTGCTTTCCTCAAGTCAGCGGCCTCCATTTGAGGTGGTGTGATATCTATTTCTGTTTGGAATCCTTTGTGACTGTTCAGCAGGAAGTTAGAGGCCGGAGTGTCTGATATCCGGGCGGTCTGCCCGGTGTAACTTCTATCCGTGCCGGCACCAGGCCGGTCACCACATACCGCATGCGCAGAGCGCTGGGACCACTCCGTTACCGAGGCACCCCATCTAAAACTACGGTTACCCGCCGGGCAACCCTCTTACTGTCCGGGTGCGCAAACCTGCCTGACCTGCGTTGAATGAGGGTCGCTGCTCAGGTTACAGCTCCGCCGCTGTCACCGGTTTGAGCTTTGCCCCTGCCGGAAATTCGCCATGTTCGAGATAGCGCCATATTGCGATTGCAAGACGGCGCGCAAGCGCGACAATGCCGATGCGTCGCGAACGCTTGCCCGCAGCGCCGAAGCGCTGGTTGAACCATTTGCTCAGCTCGCTGGCCGGCTGGAAGCGCAGCCAGCTCCATGCAAGCTCCACCATCAGCCATCGCACCCGCTTGTTGCCCGCCTTGCTGATGCCCTGTTCGACTTCACTGGTGCCGCTTGCATATGGCGTTGGCGCCAGGCCCAGACAGCCGGCGAGCTCGCGGCGATTACCAAACCGCCGCCATCCGAACAGTTCCTTCACGAGTGTCCATGCACTGCCGGTGCCAATGCCCGCCAGCCGTGCCAGCCCGGCAATGGCCGGTTGCTCGCCGTTGCGCACCTGATGAGCCTGCATTGTCTCAAGCGTCCTGATCTGCCGGGCGACAAGAGCGAGCCGCTCGAGCTCACGGTCAATCTCGGCACGCAGGTCCGGCAGGAGCTGCGCAGCGTGTTCCGCCCACCAGCGTCCCCAGGTGCGCCCACCGATGTGTTCAGTGCGCAGGTTGTGCAGCACCAGCAGCGAGCGGACACGGTTGCTGTGCGCCGTGCGCTCCTGCCGAAGGCGGCCGAGTTCCCGATGCACACGCCGTTGATCTTCCTGCTCAGGGCTCGGGATACGTGCGATCGCCCATAGCCGCCGCTCGCCTGCGTGGTAGCGCATCAGCATCGAGAGCAGTCGGTCGGCGTCGAGCCGGTCGGTCTTCGCGCGGCGTGCCCGCCGGCTTACCTCGATGCTGGCAGGGTCCACTACCAGGTTGGAGATCCGCTGCGCGCTCGCCCAGCGGTGCAGCCAGAAACCATCACGTCCGGCTTCGTAGCAGCTGCGAACCGGAGCGTCGTCGGGCAGGCGGCAACGCACCTTCGCTCTCGCAATCGCCTTCAGGACTGCCGCGGTATCGCCGGCAGCCACCGTACACCGGCTCGGCGAGCGAATGCCATCGCCAAGACAAAGCTTCCAGCTCCTGTCGCCCAACTCGAAAGCGACATACAACGAGCCGACCACCTTTACATCCTGCCCACTACGGGTCATGCCGGGCGTGTCCATTTGCGTGCTCCCATGAAGAAAACGGTTTGCATATTCCGTTTTACTCCTCAGGCTTCGCTTCTACTGCCCTCATAGTATCTAGAACTTATGCCGGATCCCGATACGAGCGACCGCCTGATGCCGATTCGAAGAAGGCGGCAAATCAGCGATGTTCGCGACCGCCGCGTGCCCGGTCGAGTCGTTTCCGCTAACCGTCTGCCACTCGCCTGAAAGATAGACATCGGTGCGCTTGGACAGCGTGTGATTCACACCGGCGGAGAACTGATTGTATTTCGCGCCCCCAATGGTTTGAGTCACGGCATTCCCTTTCAGGAAGTTATAAGCCGCTCCAACCGACCAATCCGGGGCAATCAGGTACTGCAGGCTGACTTCCGCATCGTTGAAATGCGCACTGCTTCCACTAAGCGCGGCAATGTTCGAATAGCGAATGTTCGAATAGGTCGCGCCCATGACGACGCGTCCAAACTTATAAGAACCGCCGGCCGCTACTACCTGGTACGTTCCTGCCGATGCATAGCCGCTGTAGATCGGGCTCGCGGTCAGCCCGTTCGACGCCGCGGTATCGCTTGGGTTGCTCCCGAACAACGACGCCGCCGGATTGTTGACGTGTGAATATGCCACGGACATGCCAAGCGGGCCCCTCACGAAATGGGCTCCGAAGGAGTATGCCTGGTTGGTTGCAAGCGAGCCTGGCACACCACCGAAGCTATAGAGGCCTTCGAAACTCAACCCGCCGAAGTTGGGGCTCTGGTACTTGACTGAATTGTTCTGGCGACGCGTGAAATTGAAATTGTCGAGGTCGCCGGGATGTGCCGCATGATCCGAGCCAAGATTTGAATCACCGAATTCGTATATTCCGACGTAGTCGACGATGGGATCATATTGCCGCCCGAGCGTCACGGTGCCATACCGGTCACTCGACAATCCTACAAAGGCCTGACGGCCAAATTCAGCGCCGCCTTGCGCGAGATTTCCGGTGTTGAGTTCAAAGCCGTTCTCGAGCGTAAAGATCGCCTTGAGGCCACCGCCGAGATCTTCGGAACCTTTGAGTCCCCAGCGGGATCCGTTCAGCCCGTTGTTGGCATCGAGTCGGAACAGTCTGCCGCCGCTTTTGCTGCCGGCAACAGGCGCGTTACTGATTGCTTCGAAACCCTCATCAATGATGCCGTATAAGGTAATGCTGCTTTGCGCGTACGCGGCAGGGACAGACACAACAAAAGCACATGTCACTATGACTTTTTTCATTAGCAAACTCGCAGGATGCCGGCGTCGCCCGCAGCGCGTGGAAAGCGCAAGCAGGTCCGACGACGCCGGAGCGGAAGAAAGAAGGCAAATCAAAGCCAATGGACGAAACGAACGCCGCCTCGATTTATTCCTCTGACTTTCAGAAAAGAGTCCGCGAGAGTTCTTTCAGCTCCGAATAACGTGGGCGACTGCGGCTGAACAAGCGTGAGCCGAGATCAGTTATCGGGAGGCTCTCGACGAGCGATCTGGCGTGTTTCACCGCGCATCACTTCGTCGCGCGTACACGTGTTGCCCATCACTTTCACGCGGCGCACATACACGCGCCCGCTAGTGTCGATCTGCATCGTGAGGTCAAGCGTGTAATGCGTCTGGTCGATCTATGGCTGTGCGGTATCAGTGCGATTGCGTAGCCATATGCGCCCTCCTTGTGGAATGTCGCTTAGGCGGTGGCTTGCAGCTTTTCCGCGAAGAAGCGCTAAGGTTGCCGTCGCGCGCAATTGCGAAATGTGACCTTCCCGCGACGCCTCTTCCTGGCAGACAGCCGACGCAAATTGCATCAAGCAAATGAATCTTCGCCTTACATTTCTCAACGTACTTCCTAGCGTTTCACTTACTCCGAACACACACATCCAGAAACCGTTGGCATGATCCGGCATATCGGCGAAGCAGACGTACTCAGTGCCAAAGTCAGCCCGCCACATCTCGCCTCATTTCTAAAGCAGTTGCCACATTTCGGTCATGTTCAAGGCCCATTCTCCCGGATGCCTTACGCGGTTGCGAGTCAACAGTTGTCTCCTGTAGCGCGTGCCGTGAAGCCAAGAGTTCCTTATCTTCTGGCTGCACTGGACGCCGTTTCCCTCAATCAACGGCAAATAAACAACGAACATGACATCAAACAGTCGACGTGATTTCCTGAGAGCCGCTGCGCAAGCGGCCGGCGCGGCCACCGCACTGGGTGCAGTGCCTCTAGGTATCCGCAGTGCGCTGGCGATACCCGCGCACAATGCGACCGGCACTATCGAAGACGTACAGCACATCGTTGTCTTCATGCAGGAAAATCGTTCTTTCGATAACTACTTCGGATCCCTACGCGGCGTGCGCGGTTTCGGCGATACGCGCCCCATTCCGCTTACAACCGGTAAGTCCGTATTCTTCCAGCCCGCCAACAACGCCGACGGCTATGTCTTGCCTTTCCGCCCCGATCTTCCGAATCTCGGTCTGCAATTCGTGCAGGATCTGGATCACAGCTGGCCCGGCACTCATGCGGCATGGAACAACGGCCGCTATGACCAGTGGGTGCCGGTCAAAGGCACGACGACGATGTTCCATCTAACGCGCGAGGACATCCCGTTTCACTACCAACTGGCCGACTCATTTACGATTTGCGATGCCTATCATTGCGCGGCCATGACGCCGACCGACCCGAACCGTTACTACATGTGGACCGGCTGGGTAGGCAACGACGGTACCGGAGGCGGCCCGGTGATCGATAACGCCGAAGCCGGTTATTCATGGAGCACATTCCCGGAAAAACTGGAGGCCGCCGGCATATCGTGGAAGGTCTACCAGGACATGGGCTCCGGTTTGAATCCGTCGACCGGCTGGGGCGACGACCAGAATCCCTTCATCGGCAACTTCGGAGATACGTCGCTTCTGTTCTTCAAGCAGTATCAGAACGCGCAACCCGGCAGTCCGTTGTTCGAAAAGGCACGCACGGGCACACAGGTCGAGGTGAGCGGGACCTACTTCGACATACTCAGAAAGGACGTGCAAAACAATACGCTGCCTCAGGTTTCGTACATCGTGGCCCCGGAAGCATTTTCGGAACATGGCAACTGGCCGCCGAACTACGGCGCCTGGTATGTCGACCAGGTTCTTCAGGCACTCACGTCCAACCCGGAAGTATGGAGCAAGACGGTGCTGCTTTTGACCTACGACGAGAACGACGGCCTCTTCGATCACATGCCGCCGCCGTATGCATCATCCACACCCGAGACTGGCCTTTCCACAGTCTCCACGGCGAACGAGTTTTTCGCGGGTTCGGGCAAGAATCAACCCGGCCCCTATGGACTTGGGCCGCGCGTACCGATGATCGCCATCTCGCCATGGTCGAAGGGTGGTTACGTGTGCTCCGAAGTCTTCGACCACACATCGATCATCCGGTTTATCCAGAAACGTTTCGGGCACGGGAACAGCCTGGAGGAGCCGAACATTACGGCATGGCGCCGCACGGTGTGCGGAGACCTGACATCGGTTTTCAATTTCAGGAATCCAAACGACAGCTTCCCGCAACTGCCAGTCACCACCTTTCCGGCGGACAAGAACCGTCACCCGGACGTCATACCTGTCGTGCCGAGCACGCAGTCACTGCCGAAACAGGAATTCGGTGTACGGCCGGCACGCGCACTGCCGTACGAATTCTTCGTTCGCGGCGGCGTGAACGGACAAGGCAACGCGTTTCGTTTGCACATGACGAACACGGGGCATGCGGGTGTGAACTTCCTGGTCTATTCGGGCAATGCGACGGATCTGCCGCGCAGCTATACGGTTGAAGCAGGCAAGGATCTTTCGGACGATTTGATGCTCGCTCCGGGTGGGAGCTACGACTTTTCCTTGTTCGGACCCAACGGCTATCTGCGCCGCTTTGTAGGCAAGGCAGGCTCTACGCAAAATCAAGGAACAGCGGTTCAGATTGCCGATGGCTACGATGTCGCAAACGGCAATCTGCAACTGCGTCTGACAAACCCGGGTAAAGAGCGGTCTGTTTTCAAGGTCGATAGCGCCTACAACTCGCCGATAAGCGGCGAGCGCAGCGTGCGCGGCGGTGATGTCAGCGTTCTGATGATTGATCTGCGAAATTCATTCGGGTGGTACGACCTGACAGTGACAGTCGACTCCGACAAAAACGCCCTGTGGCGCATTGCCGGTCACGTAGAGACCGGGCGCGACAGCGCATCAGATCCAGCGCTTGGAGGCTGAGGTTGAGCCGCTAACGCCAGCCGACCGGTCGTCAACTTCTTGAGGGTAGTTGACGATCGGGACTCCATTCAATGAGTCATGAGACTGCCACGGTCAGTAATGAATGGGCCGGTACGGTCGCTGGTTATTTCATCCTTCACCCCGCGGGCATAGGTCCCGCCGATCATGGAAAAACCATTTCTAGCCATGCAGATGTTCACCAGGGTAATCACGTCGATATTCCGCTGCAGGCACCCTGCATGGGCCCGCGCAAATTGTCGCCTGGCAGGCGACAGCGACGAGACGAGTCTCTCGCGCGGCTTATCGGGCAATCGCATTTTCCCGGCAATGTTCCTGCTCGCCACGCTCAGCGCGTGCGGAGACAACAGCAATACGCCGGACGCCAGTTCCAGATCATCGTCGCCAACCGCGCCTCAGATTTCCGTTTCGGCACAACCGTCTGCCGCTACCCAGGATACGTCAACCGGCCTGCCCCCACCACCATGGACAGCCTCTGCGCCGCAGTCCTCTTCAGACGCGTTGCTGCCGCCCGTGATTCATACAGTGGACTAGCGGAAGGCAGCAGATTCCAGCAGCGGAACTGCTCGGCCGTGCGGACATTCCATTTATGCTCGCCCACAACCGGACGGCTGCAGCCCGCTCGCTGAAGCCGGGCCGTCCATTCACGTAGCCCGTCGTGGCACCGCGAAGCGTGAACGCCGATCGAAACGATGGAACAGGTCACCAGACGGTCATAGCGCCATACCACCGTCGATGGTGAGGCTGGAGCCGGTCATGTAGCCTGACTCCTTACGGGCGAGGTAGGCAACCAGACCGGCGATCTCATCCGGATCGCCTGCGCGCCTAAGCGGAATGAGCGGCTTGATCGCGTCGATATGATCGACCGTCATGTCCGTTACAATTGGCCCGGGTTGAATGTTGTTGACTGTAATGCCCCGGCCAGCCAGGTCAATGGCAATACCTTTTACCATGACGGCAACTGCAGCCTTCGTCATTGAGTAGACGCTCGAACCCGGATGTCCGCTTCGCACCGCGGTGTTGCTGCCGATCGTAATGATCCGGCCACCTTCAGTGAGACGCGCAGCCGCGGCCTGAATGGCGAGAAAGACACCACGCACGTTGATGTCCAGCATGCGGTCAAGATCTTCCACGCTCACCGTCGCGACGTCACCGAGCATCAAGATGCCAGCGTTGACAACTGCAATATCCAGTTTTCCGAAATGATCGACGGTCTGCGCGACGGCTGCCTTGATAGCTGTCGGATCCGCGTTGTCAGCCTTGATTGCAAGGCCAGACCGCCCGGTTGCCTCGATTGCCCCAACCGTTTCGGCGGCTCGCTCCGGCGCCGAAACGTAGGTCACCGATACGTCGGCGCCCTCTCTTGCCAGACGTCTCGCCGCGGCCGCGCCAATGCCTCGCGAGCCGCCGAAGACAATGGCAATCTTTCCGGTAAGTCCGTAATTTTCGTTCACTAGCATCTCCATTGTTGACAGACCAGTCCATAACTGGGCGCGCGTCGACCACGTCAAGCTCTCCCTGCCTAGCGCGGTCTAAAGCGGCTGATTGCAAATCTGGCCTGTGCGCGCAGACTCCTAACGTCCCCGCCTGCACGGGCCCCGAGCTGAATGCCTTGCATCGTCATCTGCAAAAAGGCGGCTGCTTCGCGGGCGTCGATGGCGAGGTCGATTTCTCCGCATGCCTGCCCCTCACGGATGCGTTCGACCAGGCGCCTGAAAAGCCTTGGGCCCACTTTGCTTCGTAGCATCACAAGATCCGGATCCGCAGTACCGAATTCACTGACAGCGCCGACTCCCATGCACCCGAGTGCACGGACGCTGTCATCTTCGGCTATGAGGCCGAGCAAAAGCGCCTCGATTCCACGTAACGGCGAGGCACTGCTATTCAGACGCTCCAGGTGACCCGCATTGCTTTCCCGTTGATATCGCTCCAGCGCTTCAAGGTAGAGCTTCCGTTTGTCGCCGAACGCGTTGTAGAGGCTTTGCCGCCCGATGTTCATGGCAGCGAGCAGGTCTTCCGTTGAAGTCGACGCATAGCCTTTCGCCCAGAACACGCGTGTAGCGCGGTCCAGTGCCTCGTTTCGATCGAACTCTCTAGGTCTAGCCATGGTTTGAGGATATTGATTCTGGACTGATATGTCAATAACGATTCGATGCATTGCGGTTGCGGACATCAGAGATCGCATCCCTGACCTTATTCAGTGCGTGGTCTTCGCCATGATGGGAGATTTCCTGGTGGTCTAATAGCGCCGCTGCCGCCGCATCATTGCGGTGACTGTCGCGCGATTGCGAAGACGTGGCTGCAAGATTCAAGCGGACGCAAAAAGCGAGCGCTGAGGTGACAAGCAAGAGAACATTGTCGCCTCGTCAGAGCAGTCGGTAACGTTGTTCTCTAGAATGAGGCATCCGTTCCGATGTTCCACTCAAATTCGAGGATTCCATTCATGAGATTTTCGACTGTATTACGCCGCGCCTGCTTTTCCTTTCTTGTTGTATTGCTCCCCTCTCTCGCTTCAGCACAAGACTATCCCACTCCGCGTGAAGGCGACTGGATCGCGCCAAGCTTCACATTCCATACGGGCGAAACCCTGAACAATGTTCGCCTTCACTATGTGACCGTCGGCGACCCCACGAAGCCGGCGATTCTCGTGCTTCACGGTACGAACCAAACCGGCGCGAGCATGTTGACACCGCACTTTGCCGGCAAGTTGTTCGGACCGGGGCAACCGCTCGATGCGACGAAGTATTTCATCATCCTGCCCGACGGACTCGGCATCGGTAAGTCCACCAAGCCCTCCGATGTTCTGCGCGCTAGCTTTCCGCAATACGACTATGACGATATGGTGTCCGCACAATATCGGATGGTGACCGAAGGACTCGGGATTCACCATCTTCGCCTTGCCCTCGGCTATTCCATGGGCGGCATGCAGGTCTGGCTTTGGGGCGAAAAATATCCGGACATGATGGATGCGCTCGTACCGATGGCGTCCCAGCCTACCGAAATGTCCGCGCGCAACTGGATGATGCGCCGCATGTTCGTCGAGTCGATCGAACAGGATCCGGCGTGGAACCATGGCAACTATACGGTGCAGCCTCCATCGTTGCGCCTCGCCGGCGCGATGTTCGCAATCGCCACCAGCGGCGGCACGCTCGCTTACCAGGCGCTGGCTCCGACACACGCGAAAGCCGACAAGATCGTCGACGATATGCTGGCGGCGCCGCAGAAGAGCGATGCCAACGATGTCCTCTATCAATGGGCGTCGTCGGCCGACTATAACGCCGCGCCGGGACTGAGTCGCATCCAGGCGCCTTTGCTGGCGATTAACTCCGCGGATGACGAACGCAACCCGCCCGAGACCGGCACGATGCAGATGTCGCTCAAACAATTGAAGAACGCCCGCTTGCTGCTGATTCCTGCCAGCGCCGAAACCCGCGGACACGCCACATTAGCCGACGCGACGTTCTACGCCCAGCAGCTTGGTGTTTTCATGAAGGAGACTGCCACGCACTGAGACGGCCGTGCATGCTCGCCCTGATTTGGCAGGTCATGGCGCCGACCATTCAGGGCTTTCTCGCTGACGCGAGCACACACGGCATCGGGACTCGTACCTCACCATTGTCCGTGCGATGCCGCATCGTCGGACACAGCTTTCTGGATCGAAGCCAGCGCCTCCGGTGACTGCGCCTTCAAGATCGCCGCGATGCGCACACCTCCGCGCATCAGGACGTCGAAGGGCGTTTCGGGCGCGCGGATACGCAACGTTTGACTGATTTCCTCAATGCAAGGCTCAACGAAGCCCGCATCGAGCAGCGCACGCTCCGACTCGTGCGAGTCGCTGAAGCGGAAGAAGGGAGGCCCAGAGGGCAGCGGGACGTCTATGCGACCGTGCTTCTCAATGGCCTTGAGCACCATCCCGAATCCAACGGTCTGGTCCGGCGGCGCCCAAACGGTAAACGCGATTCTGCCGCCCGGAACTGCGGGTCCTGGACGAAGCCGAGGGGCTGCCACGCCTGTCCAGTCTATGTTTCGATCTCTATCTGCGTGACTGGAGAGTGAGCCCGCCCGCACAGCGGCTGTTCGAGGCTGTGGCCGGAGGCGGTGTCCTGCAATCAATCGGTATCGCGATACAAGTGAAGAAGCTTTTTTGGGTGCGGCCAATCTCCAGATTACCGTCTTAACATAGTTCGATTTCGGCAAAGGTCACTGCCGAGGATTGGCGATCCGACGGTGGCCGACTTTTACGCCGACAAAGATCATTCCAGGCATGTGATTCGCAAGAGCGGTCATTGGTATGGTGTTTCCAGGGAGGGAGCGAGCGGAGCGCTCATGTGTGCGGGCGGGTCGCCCCGCTCATTGCTCGCGGGTCGGCGCGTTCGCGTCTAAGAGCGGTGCCGTTGCCAGGCCAAATACTTGCTTCCTCGTTGCTCGGGCGAGCAAGCAGGCCCGTCCTGCCTACTGCAGGTGATTTTCAGAGACGTTTGTCGATGTAAAACCTGCAACGCGCGCATCAATTCCGGACAATTCCCTCGCAGGAGCTAGTCATGATTTCCTTCCTCCGTCCGGCGTCATGTCGTCTTCTGGGTATGTGTCTTCTGTTCCTGGCCGCCTGTGGTGGAAATGGCTCTGGGGATGGAGCCTCAGGCCCCGCAGGAAGCTCTGGTAGCTCGGGAGGGAGCGTGACTGCTGGCGCGTTGTCGCTCTCGGTAACTGGCCTCCCGACTGATACTGCCGCAAACGTGTCTGTGGCCGGCCCTGGCGGATTCAGCCGGGTAGTGAGCCGATCCGACACGCTGGCGAACCTCGCGACCGGAACCTATACCGTCACGGCTGACCGTGTACTGAACGGCACCTCGTTGTACAGCCCGACCAACCTAAGTCAGTCTGTCACGGTGACTGCGGGCGCTTCGTCGGCAGTCACCGTTGCCTACGGACCTGCTGAAACGTTTCGCCTCACAGTGACCGCGGTAGCGAGTGGACTTACCGCTCCGATTTACCTTACCGCGCCTGCCAATGACCCCCGGCTTTTCGTTGTCGAGCGAGCGGGGCGGATACGGATCGTCCGCGACGGGACGCTGCTCTCGGCGCCATATCTTGATATCTCGGCGCTGACTTCGACCGATGGCGAGCGTGGCTTGCTGTCGATGGCGTTCGACCCGGCATACGCGTCGAACGGGCGGTTTTACGTCTATTACACCGCAGCAGATGGAGCGATCACAGTATCTCGATTCCAAGTCTCTTCCGCCAACCCTGACGTAGCCAATCCGAGCGGCACGGTGCTTCTGACAGTTCCGCACCCAGGTGCATCGAATCACAACGGCGGCCAGCTAGCTTTTGGACCAGACGGGATGCTGTACCTGGCGCCCGGCGACGGTGGCGGCTCGAATGATCCCGCCGGCAATGCGCAGAACAAAGCATCTTTGCTCGGAAAGATGCTGAGGATTGACGTGAGGGGCAACGGCTACGCGATACCTTCTGACAACCCGCCCGCTACAGGTGCAGGCGACCGGCCAGAGATCTGGGCGGTCGGTCTGCGAAATCCGTGGCGATTCTCCTTCGATAAGACGGGGCAGATTTACATCGCGGATGTCGGCGAGTCCGCGCGCGAGGAGGTCAATGTCGTCCCGGCGACAAGCGGCGGGCTGAATTATGGCTGGGACAGAATGGAAGGTACGTTGTGCGTCGGCGCGGCCACCTGCGATACCACGGGGCTGACGCCCCCGGTCTTCGAATACACCCACGCAAGCGGAGGCTGTGCGATCCTCGGAGGCTATGTATATCGAGGCGCCGCCGTACCTGAAATCCGAGGCCGTTATTTCTACACCGATCTATGCACCGGCCGACTGCAGAGTTTCGTCTTTCGTGATGGTGTCGTGACGGAATCGGTCGATTGGTCATTGCCAATACCGGGGACTGTGTACTCTTTCGGCGCAGATGCCGCGCAGGAGATTTATGTGCTGACCGCAGGGGAAGTGTTGCGAATCCAGCGGGCGCAATAGCGTTAACGCCGCGCAGGACTGTTTCTGGCCAACTGCTGTCCGGTGCGGTCGGCCGAACCCGGCCCGAAAGGGCCTTTCGGAATTCCCGGTAGCGGCCCCACTTTTGAGGCTATGTCGGACGATTCAAAGCCGTCTGGTCGATCAAGTCGCCGATTGGACGCGCCCTTATTTTCCTGGACCAAAGAGCGGCCGATAATTGGTCTCGGGTTTCATTCGACTGGTTGCTCCCTCGTCTTGCTGTCAGTATCGTCAATCGGAAGTTCCTTCCCGCAATTGCGTCGGAGCACTATGCTTTTCATCAAGTGAGGTGCGAGGCCAAGGCTCGCGAACGGCCACCAGATAGGTGTGCAAATCCCGATTGATCCCACGCGCCCGATGTCGTTCCTGTCGACTGTTCGGCGCGAGGCTTCTGGGTACGGCATCGCGTCGTCGCGCGTGCGCGATGGATAGACTCTTCAAGGAGGCAGCGTCATGGACGAGTTTGCGATTCAGGGATTTCGCGGAAGGCTGATCGGTCCGTCAGACCAGGACTACGACGAGGCGCGAGCACTGTACAACGGCATGATCGATAAGCGGCCCAAAGTGATCGCTCGCTGCACCGATGCCGCCGATGTCATAGCGGCGGTCAACTACGCGCGCGATAACAAGCTGCCTCTGGCAATCCGCGGAGGTGGACACAACGGTCCCGGTTTGGGCAGTTGCGACGGTGGGCTGGTCATCGACCTGTCGCAGATGCGCAGCGTGCGCGTCGACCCAGCGAGCCGCACCGTGCGTGTCGATCCAGGCTGCACCGCAGCGGATCTCGATCACGCGACCCACGCCTTTGGCCTCGCCGTACCACTCGGCATCGTCGGCAGCACGGGCGTCGCAGGTCTGACCTTGGGCGGCGGAACCGGCTATCTCACGCGCGAGCACGGCCTCACGATCGACAATTTGCTCGAGGTGGATGTAGTGCTGGCCGATGGCTCTTTCGTCACCGCTAACAAGGACAAGCACGTCGACCTGTTCTGGGCGTTGCGCGGTGGCGGCGGCAACTTCGGCGTGGTCACGAGCTTTCTATTTCAGGCCCACCAAGCCAAAATGGTGTTCGCCGGTCCGATCTTCTGGGACGCCAAGGACGCCAGGCAAGTTATGGCGATGTACCGCGACTTCATCCCAAACGCTCCCGAGGAGCTTGGCCTATTCGTCGGCCTCAAAACCGTGCCACCAGTCGATCCCTTCCCTAAGGAGCACTGGAACAAACGCGCCTGCGCTCTGATCGGCGCTTTCAACGGACCGATCGCAGAGGGTCAGAAGCTCATGGCCTCGCTGCTCGAGAAACTGCCCACCCCGCTGTTCAACTGGATGGGCGAGATGCCGTGGACTGCCATCAACAGTCTGTTCGACCCGTTCTTCCCTAAAGGCTTGCAGTGGTACTGGAAGGGCGACTTTGTCAAGGCGCTGCCTGACGAGGCGATCGACGTGCACATCGCCAACGCGCTCAAGGCACCGACCCCCTTCTGCCTGATGCACCTTTACCCCATAGACGGTGCCGTTCGGCGCGTCGCCAAGGATGCCACGCCGTGGAGCGCGCGGGACGCGTCTTTTTCGATGGTAATTGCCGCGATCAGCCCCGATCCCAAGGACGCCGAGGCGCTTAAGGCCTGGGGCCGTGCCTACTGGGGAGCCATCCACCCGTTCAATCTGGAAGGCGCCTACGTCAACTTCCTGGACGCCGACGAGGCCGAGAACCGCGTCGAACTAAGCTACGGCGACAACTACAAGCGCCTTGCCTCGATCAAGGCGAAGTACGATCCCAACAACCTGTTCCGAGTCAATCAGAACATTAAGCCGAAGGCGTGAGTCTGCGCGTGGCGGTGTTCAGCGCGACGCTCGCTAGAATACGGACGAACGGGTACGTGAATCAGATCGGAGCTAACCGAACTCCGCCTGGTTCACGTTCCCCGCGCACGAGGTCCCTGGACCCAGTGTGTGCAAGCTACCCGAAACGGTTAGCGAAAGTCCGCTTCGGAGCCGTTCTCTGCCTGACGCGCGTGCATAAAGTCGCCACCACGGGATTTCCTTTGTTCTCAGTCCCGATGCAACGACGCGTCGTTCATCGCTTCACATAAGTGCCGATTAGTGCCGCGTGCGCTAATACGTACCCCTGCATGGCACTTTCAAGCGCCGCCTTGGTGGGCACTTTCAAATCGGGCAGTACAGCGTCGAGCGCATACAGGTTGTGGAAATGCAGGTATACCGCGCGGGAATCTCGCCGTTCTGTTGAAAGGCTTGCGATGTTAGCGTCGACGTCATGGTGCGCTCCTTGGCGGCAACCATGGATGGCTGTCCCGGCGGGACGATCAACAATGGTCACCGGGAGTGCAGCCAGTGAAGGCAATACCCGCGCCCAAGCCGCTATTTCAATGCGGGGCCATTCATCTTGCGACGTGGCATCAATGTTTGTGCCGGTGCATCCAACCCATATGGTGCGAGTCAAGCCACTGAGTCATTCCCTCTGCGGGGTGATCGCGCCTGTAACGTTGTGCCACCATGAATGCGGCGACCAACAAGACCGCCAAGCCGACAACGAAGTAGATCATAGACTGGGTCATGGCAGCCTCCTAATTGGGTAGCGACCATGCTTATATTGTAGGTCAGCCGCCACCGAAGTGGCGTGCGATCCACGAGCACGGCTTCACCGCTCGCATCAAACCGCGAGTTGCGCGGACGCGGCGCGTTGGCGTCCAAAGCCGATCCGCTCCAGCCGTTCATCCCACCTGAAGCGGACGCTTGCTGTCAACGACTGTCGGCGGGCGCAGGCCGTTGGCCGTCCGACTGAGCGGGGTTTAGGCCGCCGCCCGGCGGCAGTGCCAGGACGCTGGTCACTTTAAAAAGGAGGACCGTGTCTCGGCTTCACGCGCCGCGAAGGCGACATCATCCTCTCGAATGTCACTTACTTTTCAGTCCGTCTCGCCAGGCGATCGCTTCGAGTTCGACCCGGACTGCGTCCTCGACGGCCACTACGGGGTGCGCCCGAAATTCAAATGCGGGGAATGTCGAACAGACTTTGTGAACCGCCAACGGATCGTCGCAGTCAACCAACATGTGCCCACCCCACTCTCCCACGCGCACCACGAAAAACTCGATACTGAAGTTGTCTGGCGCCGTCCATTGACTAAACACATCAAGGATTCGCTTCTGGGCATTCTCGTACTCCACAGGCGAACCTTGTGTGCGTTCGAACCAGCTAATCATGTACTTCATTGCCATGCTCCTTTTAAACATTGATGTCGCCAGAACGCTTGCCGTTTGAACGGGCTAGCGAATTAGCAAGCTACAATTGGAGCAGCGGCGACGAATGCCCATTGCGTTTGGCCCTTCTTATGCACCGCTTCAAAGCGGCCAATGAGGGTCGTTTTACGTGTTCAGAATCGGACGCCAAACGCACGACGAAGCCCAACTACGGCGGCCCCAAAACCGTGCTTCAAAGACGATGGCGTTGGTCCGGTCGCCATCAAATCAGATTAGCTCATCGCCGAAGGAATTCGCTGGAAATGTAACTGCGAGCTGGCTCGCGGAACATCGGGCAACTGATGTTTGCTCGTGTCGGTAAAGCCATTAACTTGATGCATGGCTTCACACAAGCGTGCGCGCGATGGCTGCCGCGAATCTGGGCGCACACATCCGCTTGGAACGGAGCCTGGCGGAACTTGACATACAAGCGGATGATTCACGCGCTGAATCGGGACGGATTCGATCTGACGGGTTGAGTAAGGGCAGCGCGCTTTTGTCCGAGGTTACTCGGACGGGCTCACTCGGACATGAGTTTCGTAGATCGCAGTATATCGCCCCGAAACCGAAGGGACGTGCCTACCCGATTGCTTACCCCGCCAAAGAGGAAGAATTGTCAGCAGGCAGAGTTCAGCTCTTTCTGGACGTTTTCGCGACAAATGGCGTGGGTATGTGCTGAACCTTCTCGCTCCCGCACTTCGGACAATTCGGATGAGCGGTTTCATGTTCAACGAGATGTTCGGCATGCTCGAACGTCTCACCGCACTTCTCGCAACGATACTGGTAAGTCGGCATGGCATTCCTCTAACGCGAATCCCGCACGTCGTGCTGTCCAGATACTGCCAGCAATGCGCGGCAGCATACTAGCCCATTCTAATGCAGAAAACGGCCGCATACGCGGCTCGCCAAGCGCTCATCGTACGCTCCGCAGGCAACGCCCGCACCCCCCGATTACCGCCTGGTGAGTACACGTCCCAGCCGACAGGTGTTGACGGCATGCGGCTCGTCGCGACGAGCCGCACCCGTCCCACAAGAGACCTTCGCGTTCACTGGCGCCGATGCTACGTTAATTATCAGACCAGTTGTCGAACTGATGCCGTCGTTTGCGCCAACACCGCGGCGCAAAGCCAACCGATAGCATTGATACGGTGCGCTTCCTTGTGTCCCTAGCCATGCAGGCCGACCTCAGCGGTTACGTGCCGATTGGCGCGATGGCCCCGCATGCGGCAGCATCCGTTGCAACACGTGGTCTCGCAGAACAAGGCGATGGAACAACGCTGCCGCCACGTGCAGACCAATCAGCGCGAACAGCACCCAGGCAAGGATGCCGTGCACATCCCCCATCTCGTGGCCGAAAGCCGAGCCCGGAGCGCTCAGTGCCGGATACGGCACGAGACCCAGCAACCGAACCGTCCAGCCGCGGGAGGACGCGTTGATCCACCCCAACAGCGGCACTAGCACCAGCGTTGCATAGAGCAGAAGATGCGTGACGCGCGAAGCGATGCTGAAAAACGGCGGCAGGTCGTCCGGCGTGGGTCGGTGCGTCAATCGCCAGATCACCCTTAGCAGGATGACGACGATGAGTGTCGAGCCGACACCGAGATGCCAGGCGATCAATCCGACGGGTTGCGTGTCCTTGTGGACGTCGGGCATCGTCCAGCCAATCATGAACTGCATCGCGATCAACAGGACGGTTAGCCAATGGAGCGCCCGCGCGACTGCGTCATATCCCGGACGCGTGCTTTCCTGGAGGTTTGCCACTCTCACTCCTTAGCTTCGACGGAACGTAATTGCACTTGTAAAACTTCACCTGAGGGCTCTTGATTCGATTGCACACAAATGCGCGTCGCCAAGGTTGAGCAATGCTATCGACTTCAGCTTAAGGAAACCTGATGCCCAACGCGGCGGTCCGTCTGACCAACTCTACGGTCGATCGTCGCGGAATGGCCACGCGGCCAGAAAGTGACCAATGATCGCAAGCCCGGCATCAAATTGGATGCCGTCGAAATTTCGTGGAAGCGCGAGTATTCTCTGCGACGGCGTTCTTGCTGCAAATCTCTCACGTCCTTCCGAACGCCTGTCGCGGGAAATAGACATGCGCCTGATAAGTTGTCTGACTGTTGCACTGATTTCATGCCTGCCACTGCCCGTGGCTTTTTGCACAGTTCGACAGTGAAGAAACGGACGTGCGAAGTGATAGCGAGGTAAAGAATTGCTCGGCACGATGTCCGCCGAACAGCGGGCGGCGACGTTCCTGCTGAATCTGTCTGACCGCCTGAGAATGCGCGGGTATTCGCCGGCCGAATTTCACCTGCGCATGACACGCGAGGAAATCGGCAGCTATCTGGGGATCAAGCTCGAAACAGTGAGCCGGATGTTCTCCAAATTTTCAGCGCGACGGATTGCTCGATACACACGGCAAGGACATCCGGATTCTCGATCACGAGGGCCTTGTGCGGGTTTGAAGCCGGAATCGGCTCACATTCCGGCTCGCGGCGGTCGATGCCACCATCGTGGAACGGCTCAGCCATCAACACCGACCACGCTATCGGATGACGAGCACGGCCGCACCTGTCAGCCTGCCATCGCGCAGATCGCTCAGCGCCCGATTGGCCTCCGTCAGCGGATAACTCGTCGTTTCAATCGTGAGACGCGTCTCGGCTGCAATTCGCATGAAGGCGAGCCCGTCATCGCGGGTCAGATTCGCGACCGACACCACGCGTCGCTCGCCCCACAGAAACGCGTAAGGGAACGACGGAATATCGCTCATGTGAATCCCGCCGCAGACCACCACGCCACCCTTAGCGACCGCTTGCAATGCTTGCGGAACGAGCGCACCGATCGGTGCGAAAAGCAATGCCGCATCGAGTTCGTCGGGCGGCGCCTCGTCGCTGCTGCCCGCCCACGCCGCGCCGAGACGCAGCGCGAGTTGCTGGGCTGCGTGATCGCCGGAGCGCGTGAACGCATACACCGTGCGTTGCTGATGACGCGCAACCTGCGCGACGATATGCGCCGCGGCGCCGAAACCGTAGATGCCGATCCGCTGCGCGTTGCCCACCATGCTCAAGGTGCGATAGCCAATGAGACCGGCGCATAGCAGCGGCGCCGCCTCGATGTCCGTGTACTGCTCCGGCAGATGAAAGCAGTAGCGGCTGTCGGCGACGGTGCGCTCAGCGTAACCGCCGTCGATCGTATAGCCCGTGAAGCCGGGTTCGTCGCACAGATTTTCCCGCGCCGACAGGCAGTAACGGCAATGCCCGCAGGTGTGGCCGACCCACGGCACCCCCACCCGGTCGCCAACGGCGAACCCCGTCACGCCCGCGCCGAGCCTGGCTACCGTGCCGACGATTTCGTGGCCCGGAATGACGGGCCGTTTGGGATGCTCGAGTTCATGGTCCACCAGATGAAGATCGGTGCGACACACGCCGCACGCGTGAATATCGATCAGGATCTGGCCGGGACCGGCGGCGGGGTCGGGCACCTCCTGCTCTCGCAGCGATGCTGCGCTACCGTCGAACACCATTGCACGCATACCGTTCTCCTTGAAACTCCAAGCCGGTTCGCACCGGGAAGGACACGACCGCACTCGGCCGCCTCGCCCGGAATTCACTCGCAAAAACGGAAATAACCGCTGTGTAGGAGCATAGGTTTGCCGCCGATCTCGTTGAGCAACTGTCTCGCCGCGTGTTCGATAGGATGCCGGTTCGAGTTGAACGCGCCAATCAGATCATCTTCGCGCAGGGAAGCGGCACCGAAATGATCTTCGAGCGCTTCGGCGGTAATCGCGCACTGGACGCGAACACCATTCACTTCGGCCGGGAACGCGACGACGAGGTCGCGCGCGCAATACTCAGGACATTCTTCGGGGAAATGGATCTTCATGACCATCACCTGGTTCGCTGCGCAGGAAAGGAAGCTGTAACGGGGCGCGCCACCCTTCGAGGCGGTCGGCCTGCGCGACGCCCGCCTGTCACCAGCATAGGAGCTATGCGCGGCACGTCAAATTCGGGCCGTGCATCCAGGTTGACCGAGGTCAATGGCACACGACTCGCCGCCCCTACTGGTGAGCGTTGCGCAACGGAACGGTTTTTCGCGTTGCGCCGAGCACGCACCGGGGAGGAGGTACTCGCATGGTTTCGCAATCGAATGCACAAGACGCGGACAAACTCTTGCAGAAATCGACATCACGCCGCTGGTCGATGTGATTTGTACTGGTCCTGATTCTTCTGGTCATGGCGCCAATGCTGACCGGATCGCTGCGGATCAATCTTCCAAAGCCGCTCGCAACGGCGTGGGACGCCGCGTTACGAGTCAGGATTTCGCGCCGCCTCACGCCCCCAACTCCGCCGGATGAGCGCACGCGGGATTAACGCCAGTTGCATACTGCTGATCCGGGCACAAAACACCGACCACGCCGGTAGTGAGACCGAACCACCACAGTAGCGACAGTCAATCACCGCACCAGCGCGTTTCTCGCAGCCAGCGCGCCCTACATCCCCCAACGCAACGACGGCGTATGGACCGGGCTGTCCCAGTGGCGGGCCATTTCGTCGTCCAGCACACATAACGTAATCGAGGCGCCCGCCATCTCGAGCGAAGTCGTCAGCGCACCCACCTGTGCCCGGCCGACCTTCAGATCGCGTTGCTGAAGCCACGCGCGCGTCGAGTTGAAGAGCAGGTAAAGCTCGCCAAGCGGTGTTCCACCAAGGCCGTTGATGAGCACCAGCAATTCAGCCCCCGCTTGGGGCTTGAGGTCATCGACGATCGCTTTGAGCAGCTCTCCCGCAATCGCATCGGCGCCTGAGAACTTTGCGCGGCGCCGGCCCGGCTCACCGTGAATGCCCACACCCACTTCGATCTCATCATCGCCAATCTTGAACGTCAGCGTTCCCGCGGCCGGCACGGTGCAACTGCTGAACGCCACACCCATCGAAGCGGTGCGCTTGTTGATCCGGTCGCCGAACGCCTTGCACTGTTCAAGGTCGGCGCCGCTTTCGGCCATGCTGCCTACCAGCTTCTCAACGATCACCGCGCCAGCTACACCACGCCGCCCGGTGGTGTAGCTGGAGTTTTCCACTGCCACGTCATCGTTGATCAGCACCATCGCGTTTGGGATCTCGGACATCTCCGACGCCATTTCGAAGTTCATCAAGTCACCCGAATAATTCTTCACGATGAATAGCACCCCCGCACCGGTATCGACAGCGTCGGCAGCGGCCATCATCTGATCCGGCGTAGGTGATGTGAAGACTTGACCGGGGCAGGCTGCGTCGAGCATTCCATAGCCCACAAAACCGGAGTGCAACGGCTCATGACCCGAACCGCCGCCCGATATCAATGCCACTTTGCCCGGTTTAAGCGTCTTACGACGCACGTACACCGGTTCGTTGTTGAGCACGACCAGGTCGCTATGCGCGGATGCAAATCCCGCCAGACTTTCGGCGAGGAAATCGTCGACGTGGTTGATGAATTTTTTCATGGTCTGGCCTCCTTTCACACCGGGTTGCGCGCCAGATGCGCGCATACGGCGGTGATCATGATCTGACTGGAACGCGCACCAGGGTCGATATGACCGCGCGAGCGTTCGCCCAGAAACGATGCCCGCCCTTTGGTCGCGAGCATATCGCGGGTGGCGAGCATGTTCTGCTCGGCCACCTGCGGCAATTCATCCAGCACTGTTTTTCGCGACGTAAGTGATTCGATGGTCGCAAGCTCCTTGAAGCGCGCGGCAACGGGAATCAGCACGTCCATCATCGTCTTGCTGCCTACGCCCGTCTTACCCCGCTGTCCGACCGCTTCGACGCCCGCCGCAAACATGAGGGCGGTGCCCGCAACATCCAGCGGATTGTTCGCCGATGCTTTCGCCATCCCGTTCAGCAACGAAAAGAACAGCGGCCCGGATGATCCGCCGACCGTCGACAGCACCTTGTTCGCCGCGAGTTCCAACGCGGCCCCTAAGGTTTCCGCTTCGATGTCCGCACGCATTGCAAGCAAGGCCTCCATGCCGCGCAGCAGATTGAAGATGTGATCGCCATCGCCGATCTGCTGGTCGAGTACGGCTATTTCGTCCGTGTGTTCCTTGAGCGCTGCGTATGCGGCGTCGATACACTCCATGACCGTCTTGCCGTTCATGTCGGGATCCTCCTGCCGTCTGCACGGAAATATAAGAGGCTGCGAGCGGGCAGCGAAACGCCCACCGACTGCCCCGGGCTGAAATTGCGCTCGGCCATCGTGGTCGCCACAACCGCAGTTCCTGCGTGCTCCAGAATCAACAGATGACGCAGCGGTGAGTATTCGAGCACCTTCAGGTCGAGTGCGTCGCGTGCATGATGGGTGCCGGGTGAATCACGCGCGTCGCCCTCGTGCAGGACCACGTCTTCAGGACGAATCGCCACGGTCGCGGTGCCGGTCGGCACCGCTGCTGAATCGAACAGCGTTGGCGGCAACAGGTTGATCGGCGGCGAGCCGAGCCGCTGCGCCGCGCTCAATGAAACCGGATTACCGTAGACCTCGCGCGGTGTGCCGAGTTGCACCAGACGGCCGTGTTCAAGAATGCCGATGCGGTCGGCGAGTGTGGTGGCTTCCACCTGATCATGCGTGACATAGAGAATGGTCGCGCCAATCGTACGATGTAGCCGCTTCAGCTCGATACGCAATTCCTCACGCAGTTTTGCGTCGAGCGATGACAGCGGTTCGTCCATCAGAAACACTTTCGGCTCGCGCACGAGCGCACGCCCGATCGCGACTCGCTGCATTTCGCCGCCGGACAAATGCGTTGCCATGTTGTCGAGCTTCGCTTCCATATGCAGCATCTGCGCGACCGCATGCACGCGCGCGCGGACCTGTTCCTCGCTGCTGCGACGACGTGGCGAGCGCAGCGGAAACGCAAGATTGCCGAACACAGTCAGATGCGGATACAACGAGTATTGCTGAAAGATAAACGCGACATCGCGATCGGAAGGATGGACGCCGGTGGCGACCGCGCCGTCGATCAGCACGTCGCCGGCATCGGGACGTTCCAGTCCCGCGACCAGGCGCAGCGTAGTGGTTTTGCCCGCGCCGCTCGGTCCGAGCAACACGACGAATTCCCCGTCTTTAACCTCGATCGACAGGTCGTCCACCGCAACGATGTTGCCGAAGCGCTTCGATACATTACGTAGCTGGACTTCAGCCATGAACGTCTCCGTTGACAGAAAGCGTGGAAGCAGCGCCCGGCAGCAGGCGTTCAGTAGCGGCGTCATAAAGCAGCGTGCGTTCTTTCCGAAACGACAGACCGACGATCGTGCCCGCGGCAACACCAGCGTCTTTGCTTGCCCGCACGCGCACGACGCCAAGCGCGGTTTCAACCGCCAATACCTGGTGCGAGCCGAGGTATTCGTCGGCGATCACCTGACCGCGCAGCGGACCGTGCTCGTCGAGCATGACGTGCTCCGGTCTGATTCCCAGCAATACGTGCGCGGCAGCGGCATCGCAAGGCGGTACGGAAACCGACGCGCCATGCAGACTCACCTGCTCCTGTCCCGCCGTAACCGCCTCGTCGACGGGCAAGAAATTCATGGGCGGACTGCCGATGAAGTTGCCGACGAACACTGTCGCGGGGAAGTGATAAATCTCATGGGGCGAGCCCGCCTGCAACACTTCACCTTGATTCATCACGACGATATCGTCCGCCATGGCCATCGCCTCACTCTGATCGTGTGTGACGTACACCGTGGTGGCGGCGAGCGCGTTGTGCAGTTTGCGCAATTCCAGACACATCAGTTCACGAAAGTCCGCGTCGAGCGTGCCGAGCGGTTCGTCCATCAAGAATGCTTTCGGTTGCCGCACGATCGCGCGGCCGAGCGCCACGCGTTGCCGGTCGCCGCCGGACAGGCCGCCAGTCTTACGATCGAGAATGTTCTCGATGCGCAGCATATGCGCCACTGCATCGACCCGGGCGGCAATCTCGCTGCGCGACACGTGTTCGTTCCTCAGTGGGAAAGCAATGTTATTGCGCACCGTCATATGTGGATACAGCGCAAACATCTGGAACACGAAAGCAATATCGCGTTGCCGCGCGCGCAACGCAGTGACGTCCTCACCATCGATCAGGATCTGCCCGGAAGTCGGCAGCTCCAGCCCCGCGATCATCCGCAGCGTTGTAGTCTTGCCGCAGCCTGACGGTCCGAGCAGCACGACGAAGCGTCCCGCACCGATGGTCAGGCTGGTGTCACGCACCGCGACAAAATCGTCGAAGCGCTTGTGGAGATGAGCGAGAACGATCGTAGACATGATTCAGCCGGGAAAATGGCTGGTGACGACGAACGCAAGCGCGCCCACCAAAAGGACCGGAAACGACCAGGTGAAGAGCGCCAACGAAAACGGCTGCACAAGCATCGCTACACCTAAGCCGATCAGTACCGTCGATGCACCCTCGCTGTAGCTGCGACGTAACAGCCAGCGGTGCGGCGGAATGACTTCGCGTTTCATTTGCGCACGGCTCCGAAGGTGATGCCCCGCAACAGATGCTTGCGCAGCAGGACGGTGAAAAAGAGAATCGGCAGCACGAATAATGTTGTTGCAGCTGCAACGGCCGGCCAGTCCTGACCGCCTTCTCCGATGATGAATGGAATGAATGGCGGCATGGTCTGCGCATCGCCGCTTGTCAGCAGCGAAGCAAATGCGTATTCGTTCCATGCAAAGATCAGGCAGAAGATCGCTGTAGCAGCAATGCCCGTCATCGCTTGCGGCAACACCACCTTCACGAAGGCCTGCAAACGCGTGTAGCCATCCACTAGCGCAGCCTCTTCATACTCGCGCGGGATCTCATCCATGAAACCTTTCAGCAGCCACACCGCAAGTGAGACATTCACCGCCGTGTACAGCACAATCATGCCGACATAGCTGTCGCTCAAACCCAGCGCGCGATACATCAGGTAGATCGGAATGGCGACGGCAATGGGCGGCATCATCCGTGTGGAGAGAATGAAGAACAGCAGATCGTCGGACAGCGGCACCTTGAAGCGCGAAAACGCGTATGCCGCCAGCGTGCCGAGAAATACCGCAAGAAACGTCGAGCCAAATCCAATGACAAGCGAATTCATGAAGCGCGGCAAAACCTTCGACGGTCCGGCGATCACCATGTTGCGCTTGCGCACCTCACGCTCATACCAGGTCCGCGCAGGCGGCAGGCTCGCAATGAACTCAGGTGTCTGCCGCGAGCGGATCGTGAGCAGGTTTACATAGCCTTCCATGGAAGGCTGGAACAGCACGACGGGCGGATACGCTATCGCATCTTCCTGCGTCTTGAAGCTCGTCAGGAAGATCCAGACCATCGGTAACGTAGCAATCAGCGCATACGTGATAACGACCGCAGCCGCGAAGCGCTTGGCGCGCGGAGATGACGCCACCACGGAATGTTGTGTCGTAGTCGGTCTCATCGCTGTTTGATCCGGTTAAGTGCCTTCACGTAAATGTTCGCCGCACCGAATACCGTCACGAAGAGAATGATTGCGAGCGCGGACGAATAACCTGTCTGCCACTTTTCGAACGCGGCACGCTTGAGCGTGATCGATACCGTTTCGGTAACCGAGCCCGGGCCGCCCGATGTCAGCAGGTTCACCATATCGAACATCTTGAAGTTTTCGATGCCGCGAAACAAAACCGCCAGCATCAGGAATGGCATAGTCATGGGCAACGTGATCGACCAGAACTGACGCCACGGCGTCGCGCGGTCCACTTCCGCTGCTTCGTAGATATAGTCGGGAATTGAACGCAGACCCGCCAGGCAGATGAGCATGACGTACGGTGTCCACATCCACGTATCGACCATCACAATGGTCCACGGCGCGAGCGCTACGTCGCCGATCATCTGGAATGACCCCGGCGCGATGCCGGTGAAGAAGCTGACGATATCGTTGAAAAGCCCCGTCTGCGGTTGCAGCAGGAACGTCCAGAAGTTGCCCACTACCGCAGGCGATAGCATCATCGGCAGCAGGATTAGCGTAGTCCAGAAGCTATGTCCGCGGAACTGCCGGTTGATCAGCAATGCAAGACCGAATCCCAGCAGCACCTCCAACCCAACCGACCAGAACACGAAACGCGCGGTCACCTGCATCGCGTACCAGATATCTTCGTCGGTCAGGATGTCGACATAATTGTCAATACCGACGAAACGCGCCGGCACGCTCGGCATGTTCGACTTGAAGTTGGTGAACGACAGGCGAAGCGCCCAGATCAACGGAAAGATGTTGATCGCAAGAAGCAGCAGAATGGTCGGAAGAATGAAGAGCCACGCGATGGCCCGATCCGACAGTCCACTTAGCCGCTTCGCTATGCGCGTTGACGCTCCCGCTTCGAGACTCGTGGGAGAAAATGGCTTATCTGCCAACATGCCTGGCTCCTTTAAGCGGACCAGAGACAGGCCGTTCAGCCGTCGCCGGTCCAGTCAAGTCCAGCTAAAACCTAATACTTCCCTTCTTGCTTAAAGACCTTGGTCCAGTCTTTCACCAGCAGATCCAACGCATCTTTGGCCGTGCCCTTATCGGCCACGACGTAATCGTGCACACGCTTCTGCATGTCGAGCAACAGTTCGGCATAAGCTGGCTCTGCCCAGAAGTCTTTGACGATTGCCATCGACTTCAGGAACGCGGGTGCGAACGGTGCGCTCTTCGGGAAGTCCGGTGCGTCCACCACTGATTTGGCCGCCGAATAGCCGCCCAGTTGCCACCATTTCTTCTGCACGTCAGGTTGCGCAAACCACTTGATATATTCGAGCGCGTCTTCTTTATGGTCCGAGTACGAGACGACCGAGATGCCCTGCCCGCCCAACTGAGTGTATTGCTTCAATTCACGCGGATTGACGAAGAAGCCGATCTTGTCGCCACCGACATTCGGGTCTTTATAAAGCCCTGGAAAGAACGCAAACCAGTTCATCTGCATCGCCACCTGACCCGACTTGAACGCGTCGAGCCCTTCCTGCATGTAGGCGTTGGTCATGCCTGGCGCCGTGCAGCACTTATAGAGTGCCTTGTAGTATTCGAGCCCCTTCACCGCGCCCGGCGAGTTCACGAAGCCATCGAGGTGATAGGGCTTCTTGGGATCCTGATACTCAAAGCCGAAGTTGTACAAGGCATTGGTCACGCCCATCGTGATTCCCTCGGATCCACGCTCCGTGAAGATATACACGCCATAGACTGTCTTGCCGTCAATCTTTCGACCCTGGAAGAATTCCGCAGTCTGCTTGAGTTCATCGAGCGTAGTAGGCGGCGCGAGCTCACGGTTGTATTTCTGCTTGAATTCCGCGCGCAGTTCTGGGCGCGCAAACCAGTCCTTGCGGTAAGTCCATCCGACCGCGTCAGCCATCGCAGGTAAGGCCCAATAGTTCGGCGTATTCTTTGGCCACTCCGAATATCCCACCACCGTTGCCGGCACGAAGTCGTTCATAGAGATCTTGTTCTTGGTGAAGAAGTCGTTGAGCTTTACG
This sequence comes from Paraburkholderia sp. BL9I2N2, assembly GCF_004339745.1. Taxonomy (GTDB): domain Bacteria; phylum Pseudomonadota; class Gammaproteobacteria; order Burkholderiales; family Burkholderiaceae; genus Paraburkholderia. The sequence goes on from NZ_SMGP01000003.1 coordinate 105,727, forward strand.
TAATGTCCATTGACCGCCGCGCCGCCGATCCACTGACTGTCGCCAATGATCAGATCACACAACTTACCGTGCGAATTGAGTTCATTGATGAATCGGTCGGCATAACTGGTCCACGGTACGAACTCGAACTTCATCTTGATGCCGGTCTTGGTCGTGAAATCCTTCGACAGTTCGACCAGTGCATTGGCGGGATCCCATGCCGCCCAGCAGAGTGTCAACTGCTTGTCCTGTGCCTGCGCGCCCGTTGCAGTGCCGAGCCCCAGCGATATGAGGGTTGCCGCCACTACCCTCGCTGACGTTAGACGTACCATGTCTCTTCTCCTTGTCTTTCTCGGGTCTCCAACCTGATGACATTCAGCGCCCATGCGCCGGGCACCGCATTTCGGCTCTGGCAGATCAGAAGTCGATCCGCGTGTCGCGAGCGTCAGGCATGCGCATTCTCACGAAGATAAATCCGGGTCTCCGGCGTGGGGATGGCAAGCGCCCCCCGGACGTCGTTAAGAAAATTAATCGCGGCGAGCCCAGCCCAATGGACAATGCCGCGCACGTCCTGATCGAGTATCACGTCGATCGCACGTTCCGACAGTTGGGTGCGGGTCTCCGCAGTGCATTCGTGGCCAACCAGGACGAGGTGAACCTTGTCACCGGACTCCTGCAATGCCGCTGCAATGCCGGAGATACCGCCGCCCGTCACATACACGCCGACCAGGTCCGCATGGCGCGCACTTAAGCCCTGTACGGCAAGACCGGCGCCATCGTCGTCTTCGGCGAAGTCCGGTTCGGCGATCCAGCGCAGGTTGCGGAAGTCCTCCTCCAACACTTGCGAAAAGCCGGTGCGACGTTCCACCTGGTCATGCAGACGAGACGATCCCGATAGCACGGCAACAGTGCCAAGCTTCGCGCAAAGGAAGCGCCCCATCAGTAGTCCTGCCGTGCGTCCGGCAATCCTGTTGTCGACACCCACGTACGCGGCGCGCCGGCTTGCGGGTAAATCGGAGAATACTGTGACGACTGGCACGTGAGCGTCGCTCATCTCTTCGATGAAACGCTCAACCCACGGATAGTCGAGAGGTGCGAGAACCAGCGCGTCGTAGTCGATCACTTCAGCGGCGAATGCCGCGGTCTCGCGTTGGCTGGAAAAATCGCAGCGGTAAAACGAAGGCGTTATGCGATGCTCGCGAAAGAAGCTGGCCGACAGCGCAATATCTCGCTCGACGTGATCGAGAAAGCGGGAGTTCACTTGCGGCAGCACGAACGCGACTCGGAACGAGCTGACCTTTGCGGGCCGGCCGCGGCTCGCCCGCTCATCACGCAGATTCGCGAGTGCGAGATGCACGCGTTCGGCAGTTTCCGGACGCACAGCCTGATCGTCGCGCAGGACACGATCGACCGTGGCCACGCTGACGCCAGCCCGACGCGCAATCATCGTACGAGTAGCCGGCATGGGTCTCCTCCGGTGCCGAGCGAAGAATTGTTTTGTTTTACTGAAGGTAGTTTTTTCTAAAAAAAATGCAAGCTTTTTCTCCAAGGAAAAAGCGTCATTGCTTTTATGAACAGAGCGACCCTTGATAGGGCTGCGAGCGCAAGGGACGGCGCAGCGGGCACGGGATCGCGAATCGCACTGAGAGTTGACGGCGTGCGGCGGCGCCTGGCGCCCGAAGAGAGAATCCCGGCCAACTAGCTACGGTCCGCGGTTTGTAGTTGATCTTCGCAGGCACCCACGACGCTTGAACGGTGGTGCACGAGGAATTTGAAGTCATCGTTTACCGCGTTGAACGCAGCGACTCCATGGGAGATTGGGGTGACGTCGGGCGGCGAGCGAGTTCTGGAGCAATGAAGTGCTCGCGTGTGCTTTGGGTCGCACAAATGGAAACGGCCGTTTACCGACCCAGGTCTATTCACAATTCATTAGCCGAAGCGATCCGCCTCGGCCGTCCCACGCTCACGACACCGCCAAACACATACCTTTGCTGCGACACGGACGGATTGTTACGGCAGTGCGCCGTTTCGGCTCGATAGATGAGCGACGGCTTTCCGGGCAGCACTGCGGGCGGCGATTAACCTCGAGGGGCATTCCGCGCGTGTGACATTGGCGGCCACACTGTCGCCGCGCAGCGGCCCGTCTCGATGCGGGGCCGCTACCCGTGCTTCGATCCGACGACGTCCAGCACCTCCGACGACGGCGCGGGTGTCGCGGTCAGTGCAGCCACCGACGCTGCTTCCGACGAAACCAATCCATTCAACCTTCGTTCGGATCATATGGCGACGCCCGGTTTTCAAGCTTCCATTTCTTCTCAGCTTCCGTATCAGGCCGAGGTGGTCGAATGCCGTCGATCAACCACAGTTCTCGCGGCGTTTCGCCGACGTGCAACTCGTAGTGATAGCCTCGATCCTGGACGAATGGCGCAATCGCAGCGTTCGCCTTGCGCAGCCAGGACGCCGTCCACTCGACGTCCTTGGAAATGTGTCTGGCGAATTGGTCTAATCTGATTCTGACAAAGTCGCTTCGCGGCTCACCCCCCATGAAGAAGGAGTCTTTCGGCTGTTCATGAAACAGAACCCCTACGTAGAAGCGAGGAATGATGTAAATGTCGGCGATTCGCTTGGCCATTTCCTGCTTGTCATCTGCCGTGTAGGCGCCGACCGGATGATAGATGTTCCACAAAGGCATTTTTGTCTCCATGCATCAATAGATGCCGCGTCTCTTAAGTCAGAACATCTAAGTCTCTTGCGAGAAATGATGAACTTGACATCAGTGAGGCGGCGGTATCGGTAGCCCAGGGACAGGCTACCGGTTAAAACCATTGCTCCTCACAGCGCAGCGTTCTTAGGGAAGGCGATCCCGCTCGGCACCGTAGCACGCTCTTACCCCGTTGTATTGGCGACCGGGAAGGCCGAGTATGCTGCGAGCCTCGTCAGGCGTTGCCACGTCTGCGCCGATACTTTTGACGATAGCTACCGCACGTTTAACCAGTGCCGCGTTGCCCGGTGCCAGTTCGCCTTTGGCAAGATAAAGATTGTCCTCGAGACCGACGCGGACATGGCCGCCAAGAATCACGCTTTGCGCCACGATCGGAAATTGGGCGCGCGAGATGCCGAACGCCGACCAATGCGCATTCTCGGGCAGATACCGCTTCATCTGAAGGAGGCTCTCGGTGTCGGCGGAGGCTCCCCATGGAACACCAAGACACAACTGGAACAGCGGAGCCTGCAGAATCCCCTGCGTTTCGATCAGGTGGCGCGCGAGGCGCACGTGCCCGAGATCGAATACCTCGATTTCCGGCTTCACGCCTGCTTCCTCAATCAAGGTTGCCATTTTGACGAGATGGTCGGGCACGTTGACGAATGCGCGATTGCCGAAGTTCATGGTCGCTACGTCCAGAGTGCAGATTTCCGGACGCAACTCGAGCACATGTTGGACGCGGGCCTCGGGCGTCATCATCGTACTCAATTCACTTCCCCGGTTCGGGTCTTCGTCGCTCGGAACGAAACGTGCACCCGGGCCCGTCGTCAGATTGATCAATATCGGGCACCCACTACCGCGGATACCGGAAACGACTTCTTTATAGAGCGACAGCTCAGTGCTTGGAACACCAGTCCTGGGGTCACGAACATGGATGTGCGCGATGCTCGCACCGGCCTCACATGCAGCAATCGCTTCATTGGCGATTTGCTCGGGCGTCACGGGCACTGCAGGGCTCAGCCGCGGGGTATCGTCGCTTCCAGTTATCGCGCAACTGATAATCGTCTTGTTCATCATAGTGTTCGGTCAAAGGGAAAGAGGAACGAGGCGCCACAATCGCGCCCTTCGTCATGGGAGCAGCGTCAGGCTCCCCGTTCAAGCGGCCCGTGCAGGGCCGAACGGTGCCGCCCCGACGGGGGCAACCCTGATCAGCTTCTTGTTGACGAACTCGTCGAAGCCCAACTGAGACAGCTCCCGGCCAAAACCTGAACGCTTGACGCCACCGAATGGCAGTTCCGCCGCCGTGCCGAACGGCTGATTGACGAACACCATGCCGCTGTCGATCTGCGCGGCGACCCGCTCGCCGCGTTCGGTATCCGCGGTGAACACCGACGCGCCAAGACCGAATGGCGTGCCATTGGCGAGCGCGATCGCGGCGGCTTCGTCCTCGACGACGTGGAAAGCGGCGACCGGGCCGAACAGTTCTTCGGCAAATACCGGGTTTTTCGGCGCGATGTCGGTTAGAACAGTCGGTTGCAAGTAGAAACCCGGGCGCTCGACGCGCTTGCCGCCACATGCGATGCGCGCGCCGTGCAATGTCGCGCGATCGATCTGCGCAAGCAGCAGATTCAGCGCGCGCTCGGATGCTACCGGGGCGACGGCGGTCGCCGGATCGGCCGGATCACCGGTCTCGAGCGCTGCCATCCGCTTCGCGAAGCCTTCGAGGAATGCGTCGCCGCGTGCCTTGCCGACCACGATGATGCGCTTGGAACTGACGCATAGTTGACCTGAGTTGAACATGCGGCCCGCGACCGCGCTCTGGATCGCCCAGTCGAGCGGCGCATCCTCGAGTACGATAAACGGATCGCTGCCGCCCAGTTCGAGCACGACTTTCTTCAGATTGCGGCCGGCACGCTCGGCGACGGCGGCGCCGGCGCGCTCGCTGCCCGTCAGCGTCACACCCTGGACGCGCGGATCGTCGATGACGCGCCCGGCCTGCTCGATCGAGATGAACAGATTCGTATATACGCCTTCGGGCGCACCCGCTTCCTCGAACAGTCGCGCGAAGGCCAATGCCGATTGCGGCACGTTTTCGGCATGCTTGAGCAGCAGGACGTTACCCACCATCAGTTGGGGCCCGGCCACTCGCGCAATCTGGTAGTACGGTAAGTTCCACGGCTCGATGCCTAGCAGCACGCCGACCGGCTCGATGTGCACGGCCGCGCCGGGCGCTTCTGCAAGCGGCCGGGGCTGCAGATAGGTTTGTGCGTGCTTCGCGTAGTAGTCGAGAATGCTGGCCGCCGATTCGACTTCCCTAAGCGCTTCACCGCTGCGTTTGCCCATTTCCAGCGTCAGATAGCCGGCGTATTCGACAGCCTTTTCCCGCAACAGCGCCGCGGCGCGCGACACAATGCGCGCCCGATCGCTGACCGGACGGCGGCGCCAATCGGTTTCAAAAGCGCGATGCGCGGCAGCGAGCTTCGCTTCGAGCAATTGGTCGGATATGTCGTCGTAGGTGGCGAGCAGTTCGCCGGTAGCAGGATTGACAGTCGTGTACGGCATGGAGTTCTCCGCAAAAAGGTTGGCATTGAGTCACCGCATTGACTAATGTTAACGCCGTTATCTCACCTTCCGACTAAATTTTTTGACCAGGAATAACCCTCATTGAACTTGATGTTAACGGTGTTACTATGATCAGGTATTTTTTAAATTGAGGAAGCGAAATGGCAAAGGGATATTGGGTGGCAGCGTATCGGGCGGTCCATGACGCAAGCAAACTCGCGGCGTACGGCGTCCTCGCGACACAGGTGGTGAAAGCAGCCGGCGGGAAATTCCTGGTGCGAGGCGGCGAGGTCGTTGCGTTCCAGGCGGGTCTCAAGGAACGGACCGTCGTGGTCGAATTTCCGAGCTTCGAACAGGCTCTTGCCACGTTTCAGAGCGAGGCTTATCAGAAAGCGTTGGCCGTACTGGCGGACGGAGCGGAAAGGGACGCGCGCGTCGTCGCAGGCGTCGATGACTGAGAGGCTCGCTGGAGGCCAACGAGGCCGGGTGCACTGTATGACAGCGCGAGCGTTGTTCACCCAGGGGCCGCCAGCATTCCATCACACGCCTGATGTCCAGGCTATCTGATGGTTGAAGTGCTTCGCGACGCACGGACGGGACCAACCTCAGGTCTTGACGGGCACACGTATATCGAATCGATCGTGTCATTCTGTTGTCGTTCGGTATGCTACCGATATCGCATCACAGACTGCATTACGACGTTCGAATAGTCGAACCCCGTCTCGGGTCTCGCCGTAGTCTGATTGTCTTTGCTGCTGCAAAGAAACGAACCTCTCCAGTCCTTCCTTTTTCGGCCAGGGAAAACGCTGGTAACAGAACAACACTCTCATGTTATGCTTGTTAACATATAAATCGAAAAACACTTGAACCTGACGAAATGGAGCAAGAATGGACGAAGCAATTGTTCTGAAAGAACTCAAAGGTCATGTGACGGTTCTTACGATGAACCGTCGCCCACATAACCTGATGGGTCCGACGCTGTATCGCGCGCTACTCGAAGAATTCGACGAAGCGGTGAAACGCGGCTCGCGCGCGATCCTGCTGCGCAGCGGTCTGCGGCACTTCTCGGCCGGTGCCGAAGTCTCGCTTTTTCCGGATCGCATTGCCAGGCAGGGCAAGGCGCTGATGGATCCGCTCGAGGTGCTTCGCGGCTTCGAGACACTACCGATCCCGATCGTCGTCGCGGTGAACGGTACATGCCTTGGCGGTGGCTTTGAAGTGGCGCTCGCCTGCGACTTCAGCGTGGTCGCCGAATCGGCCAAAATCGGGTCAGTCGAGGTCGCGCTCGGCCTGCATCCGCTGCTCGGCGGCATCCAGCGTCAGGTGATGCGGGCCGGCCCAGCGCGTGCAAAAGAGCTCGCGATGCTCGGCCGCCGCTACGACGCGGCAACGCTCGAACGCTGGGGCCTGATCAATCTCGTCGTGCCCGACGACAAACTCGATGAAGTCGCGCTGTCGGTTGCTCAGGAACTGGCGGCCGGCCCGACCATCGCGCATGCCGCGACCAAGCAGCTCATACGGGTCGCGGTCAACGAGGGTGTCGCTGCCGCCGACGAAGCGATGTTCGAATTGCAGAAGCCGATCTGGGCGTCGCAAGATCTCAAGCGTGGACTTGAGGCCTTCGATACCGCCGGCCCCGGTACCGCCACTTTCGAAGGGAATTGACATGGCCGGACCACTCGAAGGAATCAAGGTCGTCGATTTTTCGCGGGTGCTGGCAGGTCCGCTGTGCGCCCGGACGCTGGCCGATCTCGGCGCCGACGTTATCAAGATCGAGCCGCCGCGGCCCGATGTGTCGCGTGCCGCATTTCCGAATCGCGACGGCATGTCGGGCTACTACGCGCAGCAAAATAGCGGCAAACGCAACGTCAGCATTGATCTGAACGCGCCGCACGCACGAGAGCTTGTGCTACGCCTGTGCGACGAGGCGGACATCATCGTAGAGAATTTTCGGGCCGGCACGCTCAAAGGGTTTGGACTCGACTACGAGACGCTCGCGAGGCGCAATCCAAAGCTGGTCTACGTCTCCATCACCGGATACGGCCAGCGCGGCCCCTGGGCCTCGCGCATGGCCTACGCGCCGACAGTGCAGGCTGAAACGGGATTCACGCACAACACATTGCGCCATTTCGACAGCGCGGGTGACGGCCCCAGGTGGACCGATCCCCTGTCGCACGCGGACGTCTATGCTGGCCTGCAAGCGACGATCGCCGTGCTCGCAGCAATGCGCAAACGTGAAGTAACGGGGCGCGGCCAATACATCGACGTGGCGATGGCTGCCGTGATGCTGTCGATCAACGAACGCGCTCACTTCGATCTCGCGGGTGTCGATACCGGTGCAGAGCCAGGCATTCTCGGCGCCGCCGACGGCCCGCATTTTGTCGGCCCCGGCGGCGAAGAGTTCGTGGCAGCGCAAAGCATCATCGGCAGCAACACGTTTCCGAATTACTTGCGCGCCATGCGCCGTATGGACCTTGCGCAGGATCCACGCTTCAGGACCGCTGAGCGCCGCCTGCAGAACTACAAGGCACTGCACGCAGTGATCCAGACGTGGATGCTCTCGTTCCGCGATCTCAGGACGCTCGATGCGCAGCTCGACGAGGCCAAGATCGCGATAGGCCAGATCCGTACGCTGAAGGAATTGGCAGAGACCGATTGGGCGAAGCAGTGGGGTGCTGTGCACGAGGTCCCGGATCGCCGCGGCGGTTCGTATCTCATCCACGGCTATCCATGGCGCTTTTCCGATGACGAGCTTGGAATGCGCAGCGCACCGGCATTTCGCGGCGAACACAACGAGCAGGTGTTCCGCGGTGCGGGCTTGTCGGAGGGCGAGGTTCGCCGGGCGATTGATGCGGGCATTCTGGTCGGCGGCCCGCCACCGTCCGCGAAGGAGATCGACGCCGCTGTTGTTGCGGAAGCACGGGCCAACTAAATGCAACCGCGTGTCGCGGCGCGCTAACGGGCTGTAGCCCGTGCGCAAGCGCTGTCGCGACTGTTGCACGTGACAGGCGGCGTCTTGCACTGACACGCCACCGTCTCGAGCGGTCGATTGCGCTGGAGTGAAACATGATCGTTACGATAGATGAGACCCACGACGCCGCGGCGCTCAGTTGGGTTGAAAGCGCCAATGCGCTGGAAACCGATTTCCCCTTGCAGAACCTCCCTCTCGGCGTATTTCGTACAGAGGCAAACCTTATGCCGCGAATCGGTGTGCGCATCGGCGATGCTGTTCTCGATGTGCATCGATTGCTCTTGGCGGACGCAATTGAGGTGCATTCGCCCGAAGACGACGCACTGCGGCAGAACACCTTGAATGCATGGATGGCGATGGGACGGGTGTCTTCGTCGGCATTGCGGCGCAAACTGTTTGCGCTGCTGCATTCGTGCACGGAAGGGGCGGTTCGCGAGACCGTGTCGAATTGTCTGGTGCCCGCGAGCGCATGCACGATGATGTTGCCATCGCAGATTGGAGATTTCACCGACTTTTATACGTCGATTTATCACGCGAGACGGGCCGGCGAACTCGTGAGGCCGGACGCACCCGTCCATCCCAACTTCAGAAGCATGCCGATTGCCTATCACGGACGAGCGTCGTCGGTGACGGTCAGCGGTGAGCCATGCCGTCGGCCACTCGGACAAACCAGTGCGACGAGTGGATATCGGCCGACGACCAAGCTCGATTTCGAGCTCGAAGTCGGCTTTTACGTGGGCGGGAACACGCATGCGATGAAGCGGTTGTCCGTCGACTCCGCTGAAGATCACCTGTTCGGTCTCTGCCTTGTCAACGACTGGTCCGCGCGGGACATCCAGCGCTGGGAAAGCGCACCGCTGGGTCCCTTTCTGGCGAAGAGCTTTATGACCAGTGCGTCGCCATGGGTGGTCACGGCAGAGGCGATTGCGCCATTCAGGGTTGCCGCGCCAATACGTGGCGACGACGCGCCGCCGCTTGCGGCACAACTTACGTCGGCTTCCCACACAGCCTCGGCAGCCATCGACATCTCCCTGCGCGCCACGCTGCAAAGCCGAAGCATGAGGCAGGCGGGCATAGCCGGCGTCGATATGGCGAACCCCAACTTCAAAGATCAGTACTGGTCCGTATCGCAGATGCTGACCCACCACGCCAGCAACGGGTGTCCGTTGCGCAGCGGTGATCTGATTTCGAGCGGCACCGTATCGGGACCCGAGCGCGCTGACAGCGGATGTTTGCTGGAGCGGACCCGCGACGGGCGGGAACCGATCACTCTGCCGACGGGCGAAGTGCGAACGTATCTCGAAGACGGGGACACCGTCTCTTTCTCCGGCCGATGCAGGCGGGCAGGTTTCAGGACGATCGGCTTCGGAGTGTGCGTCGCAGAAGTGAACGGCGACCTTTGATAACCGCAGTGCGCCTCGTATTACCGGTATCAACACAACACGTCGGAGGACCGAATGGAAGTGGTGAAGCAAGCCTGTGTAGACGGGTCATCATCAGATGACAACGCCCTCCTGCGGAAAGCCTACGCTTCGGCCCAATGGAGAATACTGCCGATATTGTTTGGCCTATGGATGCTGGCGTGGGTCGGTCGTTCGAACGTTGCTTTTGCGAAGTTGCAGATGGTCGTGGATCTGCGATTCAGCGAAACGGTATATGGATTGGGCGCCGGGCTTTTCTTCGTCGGCTATGTGCTGTTCGGCGTGCCTACGACCATGCTGCAAAAAAAGTTCGGTGCACGCGCTGTGCTTGCCGGTGTCGCCGGCGGCTGGGGCATGACGAGTGTTGCGATGACGTTCGTCAATAGCGCACCGACGTTCTACGCGTTGAGGTTCCTGCTCGGTGTATTCGAGGCCGGGTTCTACCCAGGTGTAGTGTTGTACTTCAATGCGTGGTTCCCGGGGACAAGGCGTACCCGCAATTTCAGTATTTTCCACTCCGGGTCGCTCTTCTCGACCGTCATGATTGGCTTGACGGGGGGATTCGTGCTCGAGCACTTAAACGGACTGGCCGGCTTTCAGGGCTGGCGATGGATGTTCTTCACTCAAGCTATCCCAACGATCGTGTTGGCGTGCGTCGCGTTCGCGATACTTCCGGATCTGCCCGGCGGCGCGAAGTGGCTTTCGGCGCGACAGCGTGAACTCATCGAGGACGATCTCAGGAAGAATGCCGAAACGATGGACGACATCGGCGTAGACGAGCGTCCCCTGTTACTCAACCCCGCTGTCTGGATCCTGAGCGCCGCTTACTTCTGCCTCCTTGCCGCCACCGCGGCACTGTTTTTCTTCTCCCCGACGATACTGCGTGAGGCGGGATTCGGCGGGTACAATGAGATTGGCCGTGCCGTTGCCGGTGCCTGCATTCTGGGGGCATTGGGCAATGTGCTCATCTGCAGCATCGGGGGCGCCCCGCATCGCCGCCGGCTCTTCTGTGCGCTGGCGTCGGTCTTCACTGCGGTAAGCCTCTCGGCGCTCGTGTTTGTTTGGCACAGCAGTACCACCGCGACTTTCTTCCTGCTTGTTCTTGGCTTCGCGGGAACGGGAGCTGGCATAACGCTCTTCTGGCAGATGTCTGTCGGCCTGCTCAGCGGTAAGTCGCTGATCGTTGGCGTGCCGTTAATCAGTTCCGTCGCCAATGTCGCTGGCTTCGTTACGCCCTTTGTGATCGGGTATGTTCGCGACGCAACGGGAACTTATGCGAGTGGATTCATCATGGTGGCCTGTGTCCAGGCACTTGGCGTCGTTGTTCTTCTGTTCGGCGTGCAGCGCATTGTCAGGAGGCGATCGCCGGTTGGCGATATATCGGTTAAAAGTGCAACGTGATTAGTCGATGCCGACGTGGGGCCGCGGCAAGTACCCGCGTTTTGCACCGAAAAGCCGTTCCGGGCACTGCGCACCTCTGAGCGGCCAGGCCTGCGATGTATTCCGACGCCCGGCCCCGCAACTGAGCCGCTAGAATGCTTGTAGCGACGCATGCTTGTTTAACATGCGATCCGCGATATTGCGTGCCTCTTTGCGCAGAATTTATAATCATTTCCTTGTTTTGCTCCTCGAACGAAGGTCACGTGAGCCCCAAGTCATCTATCCCGAAGAATGCGGATTACCACCATGGCAATCTGCGCAACGCGCTCATCGAAGCGGGGCGCAGCGCGCTCATGGAGGTATCGGCACAAGACTTGAGCCTGCGTTACCTCGCGCGCATGGTGGGCGTATCAGAAGCCGCGCCCTCGCGACATTTTGCGGGTATCGACGAACTGCTGGCCACGATCGCGGCAAGCGGCTATCGTGACCTCGCTGCGCTGCGCGTTGCGATCCGTGATAGCGAGGATACGGCGCTTGCCAAAGCGTACCGGATGATGCGGGTGTATGTTGAGTTCGCGCAGCGCCACAATGGGCTGTTCGGTCTGATGATCGGGCCTCGCATCGTGGCGCATCAAGCGTATCCAGAACTCGCCGAGGAAAGTAACAGGTCGTTCGGGTTGTTTTCCGAGACGATCGAGGCGCTGGCTATCGAGAGTGGTTGGGCCCACTCCGATCTCAAACTCGTGACCCATACCGCGTGGAGTACGGAGCATGGTCTCGCCACACTGCTCCTGGCCAACCGCGCGCCGCGCGCGGACACGAAAGTGGCGATACCCAAGTTGATCGACTTCGTCGTGATGACACTACTTGGCGCCATCACGGCGGGTCCGGATCATCTCCAGAGCGTGATTCAGCAATGCGCGCCCCTTCAGAAGCCAGCGGTTACACGCACGGCTCGAAAGCGCGCCAAAGCGTAGTTGTCGTCGCTATCGAGAACGCGGCACCGGTGACGCGCTCTGGAATATCGTTTTGAACGCGCCTTAGGCCGACAATCGACCCGCAACGTTCTTTCCGTTTTCTCCGAAGCACACACCGCGAGCGCACCGCAGCTCATATCGGGACAACTTCCATGACCAACACCGGCGATGTGGTTTCAATCACGCGCTCAAGTCCCAAACCTGAACCCTGGAGCAGTTTTTCGAATTCAGCTCCTGTACGCTCCCGCGCGGTACCGAACATGGCCATCATCTGCGTGTCGATCAGATAACCGCTCGGCCGTCCGATCGCCGGGTCGGGCTCGAGGATCTGCTCCACGATCAGTAAGCGCGCGCTTCGGGTCATTGCGGCACGGCAGTTGCGAAGAATTCGAATGCAATCTTCGTCGGACCAGGTCTCATAAGCTGCCACTAGAAGTCCGATAGGAATCGATATTTTCGGCTACTGGCATCCCGCCGTCATCAAAGGGCGGGCGTACCAACCCCGCTGATGGCGATGATCCGACTCGACTCCATCACGCGATCGTTCACACCTTAACCGTCTGAAACTACGTCTCGGACAGCGACAGCAACTAGGCGTCAGCCAATACGATCTCGAACGACAGCATCGCATGGCAGAAGCCTATGGACCTCGTCGAGCTCTTTCGCGTGATGAGCTCCCCATTCGATCAGAGAATCCAGGATGGGCCGCAGGCTTGCGCCAAGCGGGGTGAGCAGGTATTCGATCCCTTGACTGTCCCCAGCGCTGGGCTGCCGGCTCACCACTCCGTGTTCCTCTAGCGCTCGCAGCTGCTCGATCAACACCTTCTGCGAGATGCCGGCAATGCGCTTCTCCAGCTCGCACGTGCGTTGTGGGCCATCCAGCAGCACATAGAGGATGACCGCCTTCCAGCGCCCTGAAAGGACGGCTAGCGCTCGCTCGCCCGGCAAGCCCGGTAGCTTGTTGATGATCTTCATTTGCTAACCACTGACCAAACGGTGTGTAGAGGGGGCGACTACCGAAAAGTAAGCTTTCGATTGTAACCAATCGAAGGAAGACATATGGCCAACCTGTTCGAATCTCAAGTCCTTGCCGGCATCGTTCCGCTGAAGAATCGCATTGTCCTGGCGCCCATGACTCGCACGCGGACGTCCGATCGCGATGTCCCCAATGAACTGATGGGTACCTATTATGGGCAGCGGGCCGGTGCCGGCCTGATCGTGACCGAGGCCACCGACGTTGCACCATCCAGCAAAGGCTACGCCTTGACGCCCGGCATCTACACAGAAGCCCAGCGGCAGGGCTGGCGTTGGGTGACCGATGAAGTTCACCGGCATGACGGTACGATATTTTTGCAGATATGGCATGTCGGCAGGATGGCGCATCCGTCGATCATGCCGAATGGCGAGCCCCCTTGGGGGGTAACCGGGGAACGGGCTGAGCATTCCGATGTGTTTGCCCACGACGCCGATGGCAAGTTGGGCTTCATTCGTGCAGGCACGCCAAGGCGCCTCAGCACCGATGAAGTGTCGGCTTTGGTCGGCACCTTTTCCCAGGCCTTCGCCAACGCCCGGCAGGCCGGTTTCGATGGTGTCGAAATCCACGGAGCCAACGGTTATCTGTTCGACCAGTTCATGAACTCGGCGCTCAACACCCGTGACGACCGCTACGGAGGCAGCAATGTCGAGGATCGCACGCGATTTCTGATGGAAGTCGTTGAAGCGGCGGTGCGTGAATTGGGTCCGGGGCGCGTCGGTGTTCGGTTGTCTCCGTTCGGCAAGTACAACTCCATGCCGGCGGACCCTCTTGCCGAGGAAACCCTGCTGTACGTGGCAGAGCAATTGGGTCGCCGCGGGGTCGCCTACATGCATCTGGTCTACCAGCTCATGCCTGCGGGAAACATGGAGAGCAGCGAGTTCAAGGAACGGCACATCGACCACGTTTTGCTCGCCAAGGTTCGCGCCGCTTTTCCCGGCGCGATCATCTGGTGCGGCGGCTTCACGAACCGCGAGAGCGCTCAGGCTGCGCTCGACACCGGGCTAGTGGACCTGATCGCCTTCGGCAGACCCTACATCGCAAACCCGGACCTGGCGGAGCGGCTCAAGCATGGCTGGCCGCTAGCCGAAGCCGACCCATCGACCTTCTATACCCGCCGCGGTGAAGTGGGCTACACGGACTTCCCCGCCTATTCGGTCGAGCGCGCGGAAAGTCGTTGAAGTGCGGGGTCCCAGCCTTGGCAGAGGAGCCCGGCGTGGGCTTCGATGCAGGAGTCGTGATCGCAACAAACGAATTCAATCGAGTCTCTGGGTTTGGAACAGCTTCGTAACCCACGCACATGAGAGAACAGAATGGCTACACCCGCAGCGTCAACTGAAATAGACGTATCAACAAAACTCCCAGTATTGGGATTACTTGCATTGGCCACAGCCTGCTTCATTGGAATGATGACCGAGGCAATGCCGGCCGGATTGTTGCCGCAGATTGGCGCGGATTTGAATGTTTCGGAAGCGCTGACTGGGCAGCTCGTCACTGCCTATGCGATTGGCTCGATAATCGCAGCTATCCCCTTGACGGCCATGACACGCGGATGGCGTAGAAGGTCAGTGCTGCTGCTGGCCATCGGTGGCTTCTTCGTGCTGAATACTGTGACGGCCCTGTCGACGAACTACGCGATTACGCTCGCAGCACGGTTCTTCGCTGGGGTCTTCGCTGGCCTGCTTTGGGCTCTTGTTGCGGGTCACGCCAGTCGCATGGCCCCCGAACATCTGCGCGGCCGCGCCATCGCGATAGCGATGGTAGGCGCACCAATCGCACTGTCGCTTGGTATCCCGCTCAGCACCGTCCTCGGACAGGCTGTTGGCTGGCGCTCCGCCTTTGGCGTCATGAGCGCCCTGACAGTTCTGTTGCTGGCGTGGGTACGCTTTGGCGTACCCGACTTTCCGGGCCTCGCCGCAAGTCGCCACCTGTCCATCAGCAAAGTGTTTGGCATTCCGGGTGTGAAGCCTGTGCTGATCGTCACGCTCGCGTATGCGATGTCCCACAACGTCATCTATACCTACATCTCGCCGTTCCTCGCCTCGTCAGGCATGTCGGGCAACGTGCAAACAGCATTGTTCGTCTTCGGCGTGAGTGCTCTCGTCGGCATCTGGATTATCGGCGTCCTCGTTGACCAGTGGCTGCGAGAACTCGTCCTTGCTAGCGTCGCTATGTTCTGCTTCGCCTCCGCAGCAATGTTCATCTGGCAAGAGTCTCCTTTCGTAATCTATGCGAGCATCGCAGCGTGGGGGCTTAGCTTCGGCGGTGCCGGAACGCTGTATCAGAATGCATCCGCAAATGCTGCTGGCGAGGCGGCTGATGTCGCACAGTCGATATTCGTCACTTGCTGGAATATAGCAATTGCAGGCGGCGGCCTGGTCGGTGGCGCGATGCTTACGACGCTTGGCGCTCGTTACCTGCCTGGCGTGATTGCTCTTCTGCTCGTGCCGACATTTCTGGTGGTCTGGTTCGGTCGCCGCCACGCCTTTCCGGCAAAGTGACGAACCTGGAAACGCTATCTGGGGTGGCGCAAACGTTCGAACGTCTGCATGAAGGCATGGATTAACGTCCCAATGTGGCCGACTTCCGCCCTACGAGCGATCGGCCGTAGCCAACCCTTCCCGAACGCTCGACAACCAGTGGGCGTATTTCTCTTTTCGGAGGTGCGATGCTCATTCGAGGCGCTGGCGCCTGACTTTCTTCTCTTTGTACAGTGGCCTTCTTCCGGTGACTGGACTAAGGCAAAATAAACGCGGAAGTCACGCGCGACCGGCGGTATCGCACCGCTCGCGTTGCGCCAATCGGACGCGTGGAGATGCGCTATGGAAAACCTCTTGAGAAACTGCTCGACGCTTGCCGCGTTGACGCTCCTGCTGACTGGATATGCCGCCGCCGGCGTGCCACATCTGAGCCCAACGGAGTGCCGTGACCTGGCCGCGATTAGAAGCAACGCGCCTCGGACGAAGTCGCAACACCAAAGCGAGCTTTCGGCCCTGAGGAAAGCGGGCTACAACCCATCACCTTGGCACAACGACCCACACTACCCAGCGAATCTACACGCGGCGCAGCGCCAGGTCGACCATTGGTTCGAAGCGGAATGCAAGCAGTCACATCCCAAGTGAGAGGCCCCCGGAGCCACTACGGACCTCCTCGGACTTAGCGCGCAGCGCTGATCTCTTGCAGCGTGGGCTGCACGTTGTTTTGCGAGGAGAAAAGTTGAGCACGCTTGGTGAGGAACCGGAAGCGAATTCAAAGGGGCCCCTCGTTGGCGGGGCCTTGAGCTACGAAACACCGTGTTTCTGTTAGTACGTCACAGAAGCCCCACTGCCAGTAAAACTGTGCTGGGTAGGAGCGTCATTTGCATAGTCTGAAACGGCCTGGATGATGTTCACGATCTGTTGCGGCAACCTGCCGCCGCTGACGGCGGTCATTGCAGTACGATCCATCTCAACGGCTACGGGGAGGTCTTTGATTGCCAGCGTGTTCATTTCGATTCTCCAAGGGGAAATTAGTCAGTCAGGAATGTCAGAGCCTGTTTTGAGGGTGTCGCCACTCCTCGATGAGGTTCAACGCAAAGTGCGTGCCAAAACGGTGGCGTCGCGGTAAGCGATCACACAACTAGTTGAAAATATTGGAATTTTAATGACGATCAGTGCAAATTGATAGAGAGACGTGCGCGCTGCGGCTGGTGGGTCGGATCCAACTCTCCGTCTGGCGCTGTGGGTTAGATCGCAACACATGCGGTCCGCCTACGTATTCCGTGTTTGTACGATGTCCTCAAGACTTGGAATCCGATCGAAGCCTGACGACAATGGGTCTGTCGCGGACAGTCTCGCTTTCCTGCTGGACTGCTATGACCACCATAGTGCTGTGGCCTACGATGGCGAAACTGCGCCCAGACTCCTTCGTACCGGGCTTTTGAAATCACTTTCCTTGACGAGAACCTGCCCGACATAAAAGGCAGTGCTGTCGCATGGTCGCTGAGGGAAACGCCGATTCGCTCCGCGGCTTTCCTCGTTTCAATGACGACAGACGCTTTGTCTATTTGCAGAAGCCGTTCTCCTGCGAGCCACTCATGCAGGTCATCGAACACGCTCGCTGCCGCAGCGATGCGAATACTCGCCAAGCCGCCTAGACCAACTGTTGTCGACGGAAGCGCACACAACCCATAGTCGGAGGTTCAACGGCAAGCCTCTTGGGCCTGATTGAATTTCGCGCGTCTGTCGCATCGCACTCGCGCGATGCGCACTCGACGCCGGTATCCCGCGATTTCACACGCGGCTCAGGCGAGCTCTTCCAGATCGCTGGCTGACTCTTCACCCACTGCGTGCACCGATCGCTCGATGACGTGAAGCTTCGGTGTACGGTCGATCACCAGTCCGAGCACGTCGGGACGGCTGTAGTGACCACGCGAGTCCATCATGCGTTTGCGCTTGTCGATCTGCCAGAAATCCAGATCTGCGATGATCTCTCCCTCTCCTTGACGCAGCGGCGCGCCACCCATGTACTCGCCGTCCGGCGAAACAATGGCGGTGAAACAGCCGCTGGAGATCGGGCCAATCTGGGTTGTATTGGTATCCTGCAGAATCTGCTGTTGCTGTTCGGGCGTCAGCCAGGCGGTCGCGTTGACCACAAAGGCACCCGCCTCCAGCGCATGCTGGCGGATGTTCACGGAGATTTGCTCCGAGAAAAGATCACCGGCGAACGAACCCGGATACATGGCCGAATGGATTTCCTCACCATCTGCCATCAGCGCGTAACGTGCGAGCGGGTTGTAGTGCTCCCAGCAGGCCAACTGGCCGACGCGGCCCACGGCGGTATCGATTGCTCGCAGGCCTGAGCCGTCGCCCATTCCCCAGACCATTCGCTCGTGATAAGTCGGCGACAGCTTCCGGCGCCGCTGCACGAGCGTGCCGTCGGCATCGAACAGCAGTTGCGTGTTGTAGATCGTGCCGCCATCGCGTTCATTGACGCCAATCGACACCACCATTCCGGCCTGGCGTGCGGCCTCGCCGATTGCGCGAGTCGCGTCCGAGGGGACAGTCACCGCCTGCTCGAGCAGCTTGTAATGCTCGGCACCCATTGCAAATGGCGATTCGATGAACGAGAAGTACGGATAATAGGGAACTACGGTCTCAGGGAACGTCGCGAACTGGACGCCCTGCTTGCCGAGCTCCAGAATTTTTCTGACGACTTTATCGACGGTGCCGTCCCGGCTATAGAGGACAGGCGCGATCTGAACGGCTGCGGCGCGGATGATTTTCGACATGATGGTGTTCCTTTCGCTGGCTGCGAGGCGGATGAGAGAAGTGCTTGTACCTTAACGTCGCAGGCCGCTACGATGTATGTCGTTGTTGCCACCATTCATGACATCCGTCGCTCGCGCGCAGAAAGCTCGCAGCTCGGAATCATTAGTTGCTATTTGGGAATTCGACCCATACGGCGCTCATTCACAGCACGTTCATGTTGCGAACGGCAGGATCAGACATGCACCGGATTGGCTTCATAGTGCCGAGAAGATTTCAGATGATGAGCCTCGCGGCCCTTACGGTATTCGAGATCGCGAACATGCCGCCGAGAGGCCAGTGCTACGACGTCCATCTCCTGTCTGAACACGGTGGTCCTGTTGTATCTTCGGGTGGAATGACACTGGAAACCGAGGCGTTTGGCGACCCGGCATTCGACACGGTCATCGTCGGCTCAATCACTGAAATGAAAATGCCCGCTTCCGATGCTCCCGTAGTTGCATTCGTGAAAGAGGCTGCCAAGGCATCCAGACGGATAGCCTCGATCTGCAGTGGCGCATTTGTCCTTGCCGAGGCGGGACTCCTGGATGGCAGACGCGCAACCATGCATTGGGCACACGCATCCGAATTCAGAGCGCGATTCCCGAAAGTCCGCACAGAAGAAGACCGGATATTTGTCAACGACGGTCCAGTCTGGACTTCGGCGGGAATGACGGCCGGCATCGACCTCGGCCTGGCGTTGCTCGATAACGACCTCGGCCCCGACGCCGCAAAAATGGTTGCCCGAATTCTCGTCATGAATCAGCGTCGGCTTGGTGGTCAGATGCAGCATTCCGCGTTACTGGACATGACGCCGAAATCCGATCGGATCGAATTGGTCCTCGCGCATATTCGCCGTAACCTGCGCAATCCGCTCACCATTGAGGAGCTCGCGGACGTCGCAAACCTCAGCCCTCGCCAGTTCAGCCGCGCCTTCGTCGCCGAGACCGGTCAGTCGCCGGCCAAAGCTGTGGAACAGCTTCGCCTGGAAGCAGCCAGATTCATGATTGAGCACGGCCGCCACACGATTAACGTGGTGGCGCAGGAAACGGGTTTCTCGGATCGGGAACGTATGCGGCGTGCGTTCCTCCGAACGTTTGGTGTACCTGCCGATGTCCTGCGTAGGAGCGCCCGCGCGGCACCGGCCGCCGGCAACTGACGTCGCCTGGCGCAGCGACCCTGGCCCACGCGCACGGCTCACCCAAAGGCGGCCGGTGGACGAGCGAAGCAGACGGTCGGATGTCAGCGTCGCAGCGATGGCGAACGGCGCAAACTCTCCGCCCGCTGCCCCATGCGTGAGGGGCAGTTTCCCGTGGCACGTAAAGCGGTGATCTGCGGCAGACGACCCGGAGCGCCCAGCCATCGCTACAAAAAGCAGACACGTGACGCACTTGATCAGTTCGGAGTTGCTCCATTGCCGCTATCCATGTGCGCATTTCAAGTACCTGCAGCACAGATTTGCCCGCGCCGCCTAGTGGCGAGGACCTCAACCGCGGAGCGCCACAGTAGCCACAACGAGAGCCGAGAAGATCAGCGCCGGGGCGAGATGCCGGAACGGCTCCCGATTTCTTAGCAACGTGAAGAGCGCGCCAAGCATGATCGCGCCGGCGAGCGTTAGGCCCAAAACTCTGGTTTGTTGTCCAAGAAGAAGTGCTGCACTGAGCAACTCGAGCGCGCCACAGAGCAACTGAAACCAAGCCGGGTAACCCCAGCGTGCGAAGTCGCGCTTCACCGCGCCGCGTCGTGCGAGATTGACGACCCCAGCAACGGCGAACAGAACCGCTACGATCACCGCGAGAATCGATTCGAAAGATGCAGTGTTTAACGCCATGGTCATGCTCCGTTGCTTTGCTGAAAGTGCTTCTGTAAAGAGAGGTCCGCAATCAAGCCGCGGCCGTGGGGTTCCCACGCAAGAACTCGCCGGGCATGCTGGCCGCTTACCGTCTGGTCGAGCGCCAGTGCGTCAGCAAATGGCCCAAGCGATTTGCGAGCATCGTCGAGCGGCCAAAATTCGACGCGGTCGGCGCCGACCGAGGCACGAATCGCTTCGCCCATTTCGGCAATGGCAACGGCATCTTCCGCGACCACGTTGAAGATCTGTCCCGCGACTCGACCGTCCCCGCTTGCCGCCCGCTCCACCGCGCTCAGGTAGGCCGTGGCGAGATCATCGACGTGAACGGCAGGCCAGTGGTTGCGACCATCGCCGACGAACCTCACACTGCCGGTCTGACGGACCATGCCGGCAAGCATGCCGAAGATGCCGCCGCCGTGGCCGTGCACCATGGCCGGCCTGAGGATCACTGCAGCAATCGAGCGGCGTGCCGCTAGCGCCAGCACCTGTTGCTCCACTGCGGGCCGCCACGCGATGAGTGGTGTCGGATTCAGCGCCGATGCTTCAGTCGCGGGCTCCCCCTCTGTATTGCCGTAGACCCAGGTGCCCGACGTATAGACAAACGCCGCGCCCGGATGCAGATGCGAAAGCATCGCTACAGCCGCGGCCTCGTCAGCAGCAGCGGCGGAAGCATCGTTGGTCGACGCCATGTGCACCACGCCATCAGCGGCACCGGCAGTCGCAGCGAAAGACTGTGGCTCGCGCAAGTCGCCGCCATGCAGTTTCACGCCGAGACGTGTCAGCGCGCTGGCGGCCGCCGAGCCGTCCTCGCGCACCAGCGCCGTCACCTGATGGCCGAGGCTGATTGCCTTGCGCGCGACCGCTTGCCCGATGAAGCCCGTACCACCTGTGATGAATAGTTCCATAGCGTTCTCCTCGATGATTGCCTGCGAAGTTGAAAAGTCATACAAACGAGACTCATCAGTCTCGTTTTGACAAATCTAAACGAGACTACCCAGTCTTGTCAACTACTCGGCGATCTGTTATTTATCTCGCATGGACACTTCTTCTATCCCCGGCCTGAGCCCGCTGCAAAGCCGCAAGCGGTCTGCAATCCTCGACGGCGCGAAAACCGTTTTCTTACGCGAGGGTTTCGGCCTGGCAACGATGGACGATGTCGCCGCGGCCGCTGGCGTCGGCAAACAGACGGTCTACCGCCACTTCAAGTCGAAGGAGGCGCTCTTCGTTGGTCTGGTGAGTTCGATGTGCGCTCAGGTGGGTGGACTTCTTGCCAGCGCTCGGGACGAGCAATCCGATGGATCACCCGAAGTCGAGTTGCGCGAGTTGGGATGGGTGTTGGCACGAAGCCTTATTACGCCGGATAATCTGCGGCTTTACCGGGCCATCGTTGCTGAGGCCGAGCGTCTTCCGGCACTCGGCCAGGTGTTTTTCGAGAATGGTGCAAAGGTCGTGCGTGCCTTCGCCGCCAATATTCTGCGAGAGCGATTTGACGAATCGACTGCTGCAATGCGGGCAGCGACATTCGTTCAGTTGGTGCTTGGCGACGCGTATCTGGAGTTGTCAATTGGCTACACGGTGCCCGATGTCGAAGCACGCTTTGCGCTGCAGATTGACGAGGCGGTAGCGGCTGCACTTCGCTAAGCACCGGCGCATAAGATGTCGAGCCGCTGCATGCGGAACGCAACAGCGTGTAGCGCGGGAAGCAAGACAGCGGGTGTCCGATTCCGAACCCAGTCGCGCACCGGTTTCCGTACGATCCGGGCGCGTTTCCAAAATTGTGAGTGTCGTTTTGTGGCCGGTCACTGCCTGCCGCCGATCGACGACACGCGACCCACTCCTGCCTGTCACACGCTCCGCTAGTCAAAGGCTGCTATCGGAGAAGGCCGGACATCGAAACCACATCGAACAACCTGTCGGAGCCTGCCCACGGATGCCGACACGCTGATCATCGCCGTCTCTCGCCTACGAAAACTATTAGAGCACCGACACCATACCGTCATTGTTGCTCCCTATATTCGTCAGTCGCCCGATCCTGACAATTACCGAACGACAGGTTACGGGCATGCAACAAGACATCCTTGAGCTTCCACGAGCGGGGTCTCGGCAGGCAGCCGTCTTAACGGGCGATATCGAGCATGGAGCGCGAACGATGCATGCGGTCGATCGTGACAAGCCATGCGGGTTCGCCGAGCGATCGGCTGCAGTGAACGCTATCGAAGGTTTCGACGATCAGCCAAACAAGAAGGAGCACCTGCACGTGAATTCCCGCCGCAAATTTCTCCAGAGTACCGCCACGGCCGGCCTGTCGGCTGCCGCGCTCAGCGTATTTCCACCCAGCATCCGTCGTGCGCTCGCGATTCCCGCGCATCATGAGAGCGGCACGATCAAGGACGTCAAGCACGTCGTGATCCTGATGATGGAAAACCGCGCGTTCGACCACTACTTCGGCACCTATAAGGGTGTGCGCGGATACGGCGATCGCTTCACGATTCCGCTACCGAACGGCCGCAACGTGTGGCAGCAGATCGATGCCAACGGCAACGTGGACCTGCCATACCATCTGGATGAGACCAAAGGCAATGCGCAGCGCGTGACCGGCACGCCGCATAGCTGGGTCGACACGCAAAACGCATGGGATGGCGGCCGCATGGCTGCATGGCCGGTGTCCAAGCAGGACCAGACAATGGGCTACTTCGACACGGCTGAAATCCCGTTCCAGCGAGCGCTGGCCGAAGCGTTCACCATCTGTGACGACTACCACTGCGCGTTCCTTGGCGGCACGCACCCGAATCGCATCATCCATTCCACCGGCACGAATGGTCCTGCGTATGGCAAAACCTTCGTGAACAACTTCAGCGGCGACTTTGACGTCACCACATCGGCATCCGCCTACTTCGACTGGAAGACCACCGCCGAGCGCCTGGAAGAGGCCGGTGTGACCTGGAAGGTGTATCAGAACATCAAGAACACCTTCGGCTGCAACCCGCTGCTCGGCTTCAAGCAGTACCGCCGGGCCAACGAGGCGCTGCCGTCGGCGCGTCAGGTCAGCACGTCGCTGAGCCAGGCCGCCGAGCCGGTCTACAATCCGACCGATGCCGTGGCCCAGCCGCTGATCAAGGGCTACGCGAACACACTGCCGACCACGGACACCGACCCGAACACCAACGGCACCTTCGTCGAGGCTTTCGCCGATGATGTGAGAAACGGCCGTCTGCCGGAAGTCTCGTGGGTCGTTCCGACCGACGTCTACTCCGAGCACCCGGGGCCTTCGAGCCCGGTGCAGGGCGCGTGGTTCGTGCAGCAATTTCTCGATGCGTTGACCGCCGTGCCCGAGGTATGGAGCAAGACCGTCCTGCTCGTCAACTTTGACGAGAACGACGGCTTCTTCGACCACGTGCCCCCGGCCGCTGTCCCGTCGCCGAACGGTGACGGCACCTACGCCGGAAAGACCACGCTGGGCAGCGCCGACCTGGGCGTCGAATACTTCACACATCCGTACGTGACCCGCGCCGACACAGGCGCGACGCCTAACAGCCAGCCGAGCGGGCCGGACGGCAAGCCGTACGGCCCGGGTCCGCGCGTGCCGCTGTGGGTGATTTCGCCGTGGAGCCGCGGCGGCTGGGTCAATTCGCAGACGTTCGATCACACTTCGGTGCTGCGCTTCCTCGAAGCCCGCTTCGGCATCAAGGAAAGCAACATCTCGACGTACCGCCGGCTGATCAACGGCGACCTGACTTCGGCCTTCAACTTCGCGACGCCGAACAACGAGCCGCTGCCGACCATCGCGGGCGAGAAGAGCAAGGCCGACGCCGATGCGTTGCGCGCCACGCAGCAGGCGCTGGGCCAGATCGTGCCGGACGCCAGCCGGGGTATGCCGAAGCAGGCTAACGGCTTCCGTCCGTCGCGTGCGCTGCCGTACGAACTGCATGCCAGCGCTCATGTGGACGCGAGCACCGGTACCGTAAAACTGCTGTTCGCCAATACCGGTCGCCAAGGTGCTGTGTTCCACGTCTATGACAAGTTGCACCTGGACCGCCTGCCGAAGCGTTACGCAGTCGAGCCGGGCAAGACGCTGGACGACATGTGGGCGCCGGGCTCCACGGACTTCGGCAAGTACGACCTGTGGGTACTCGGCCCGAACGGCTACCATCGCGAATTCAGGGGCGACCTCACCGCGCTGAAGGGGCACAGAACCGCCAATCTGGAAGTTCGTGTGGGTTACGGCTCCCTAACCGGCAACCTGCACCTGCAACTGCGCAACGAAGGTGCCGGTCTCGCACAGTTCACAGTGAAGTCCAACAAGGTCTACGGTGCGCTGCAGGCTTTCCCAGGTCTGCCGAGTCCGGTTTTTGGCCAAGGTCCTTTGGGCTTCGCTGGTTTCCCGGTGCCGGGCTTCGGCGCATGGCCGGAGCCTGCCCCGTTCTCCCGGAATGATCGCCTCGACCCTGGTCACACCTGGGCGGTAAGCACCAGCGGCGCGTTCCCGGTCGCGCTCTTCTGGAACCTCGCCCAGACCGGCTTCTGGTATGACTTCGAGATCACCAGCAGCACAGACCGCAGCTTCTTGCGTCGCATCGCCGGGCGTATCGAAACCGGCCGTCACTCGGTGACCGACCCTGCGATGGGGATGATCGACAGCTTCTGATCGAAGACGAGAGGCACCGGGCATTAGCTCAGTGCCTCTCGTGCAATGAAGGTCTCAGTGCATATGCTCACGGCTACCGCTCCTCGCCCGAACGGTTTGGATCAGGCGCTCCCGCACTTTCCATGGTGCTTGATCTCTGGGATACGGTGAATATCGGCTCGGCGATTCGAATTCTTTTAATGCGCCACTAACCAGGTCCAATCCGTAAGTCTCACATTGATCGATACCCGGATGCATCGAGCGTTTGGACCGCACGCACGATGGCTCAGGGACGAACTCCGTATCGCCAGCGGCGGCATGCGGTGCCACAGGGAGCCCCACACTGAACGCAAACGGCGGATGGTGCATCATGCCTGAAACTCGCAAGCTGGCGATCGGCGCGATGCGCCCCAATTGGGCCCTTCGACCGGGCGGGAATTCAACGGCCGCCTGCGAAGTACATCGGTCGTTTCGCCACCCACAACAGCCGCACGGTTGGATGAGCTGGTAGATTCGTAATCGCGATACCAGCCGCGTGCGCGCTGCACGCGGACTTGGGCAAGGCGGCGATGGCAATCGCTTTCGGCGAGGCTCGGACCATTAAGGCGCAACCTTTCTGGGCGCTGCCGGCGCTGGCGATTGAGAAGCCTGCCGTACGGGATATCATGGACTATTGCGTCACCGCGTTGCTATTTTCCGGAGTGGTGTTCACCTCGGGCCTGTATCTCTTCCAATCGCTTGCGGACGGAGGCGCAACACATGGATACTCACGAACTTGTCACCCGGCCGACACAGCCTGTCCGCCGCCCGGTGCTGGTCTGGGACGCGCCGGTGCGACTGTTTCACTGGCTGGTGGTCGTGCTGGTCACGGCGGCCTATGTCACCTTGAAACTAAACTGGATCGACTGGCACGTCCGGGTCGGC
Source organism: Paraburkholderia sp. BL9I2N2 (assembly GCF_004339745.1). Lineage (GTDB taxonomy): Bacteria > Pseudomonadota > Gammaproteobacteria > Burkholderiales > Burkholderiaceae > Paraburkholderia. Next base: position 131,439 of record NZ_SMGP01000003.1, read on the forward strand.
GAGACGCTGCTCGCGTTGGTTATTTCCCGGCTGCTGTGGGGCTGCTTTGGCAGTGAGACCGCGCGCTTTCGCAGTTTCGTGGCGTCGCCCGCAGCAGCAGTTCGTCATTTGCACCACCTGTTTCGCCGCGATCCGGATGTGCAGGTGGGCCACAATGCGGCCGGCGGCTGGATGGTCCTGCTGCTGCTCGCGTTGCTGCTGGTCGAGACGCTGAGCGGGCTCTATGTCAACAACGACATCGCCGACGAAGGGCCGTTGAGCGAAGTCGTGCCCGCTTGGCTCGCCAACGCGATCTCGACGCTGCACGGGCTTGTTTGGGACGTGCTGCTCGCCGCGGTGGCGCTGCACGTGCTCGTGATCGCTCTCTACGCGGTAGCGAAGGGACACAACCTGCTGCGCCCGATGCTAACGGGATACAAGCTGTTGCCCTCGTCTATCGATGCGCCGCGGCAGACGCCAGCGCTGCTGGCGCTGCTGCCGCTCGGCGTCGGCGCTGCCGTGGTGATGCTGCTCGCGGCTTATCTCTGAGCGATCTCAGGATGCCGCTTCAGTGGTCGCGTCAGTTGCTCTTCGGCGGCACCACCTGGCCGCGGATCTCGCCGTTCGGATTGGTTTTGGTGTGAACGTTGATGTACATGTCACCCGCTTCGAACATCTTGGCATCGTCCGGGGATAGCGTGGCCTGACCGCTGATCGGGCTCGTCATCTCCATGTTGCCTTTCTGGGAGAGCCACACCTTCACGCCAGCGTTTTTGCCGGCGGGGGCGGGCCCGTGGAAATGTGCCATGGTGGCCTGACTCGACAATCCGCCGAAGCTGATGTTCCAGGTTACGACCCGCGTGCCTGAGTCGTACGTGAGGTTGGCGGTGCCGCTGCCCGGAGTCTGCACCGGCGGAACCTGTTGAGCGCCCGTCAACGGCACTTCAAATGAGACCGGCGCCGCTTGCGCCAAGGTCAGCGTACCTGCCACGGCCAGGCCACCCAACACCATGAAAGCGCACTGCGAGATGGATCGTGACATTTTGTTTTCTCCTTTAGGAACCAGCGAACGCGCGATGCTGCAGATAGTATAAATCGACCCGCTGCGGAGGTTGAACCACGTGCTACCGCAGCGGGCAGGTCATTCGTCCGACCGACGATCGACTACATCGGCGGAGCGACTCCATCCTTTTCGACCACCACGCGCTGCGCGACAAATGCACCCTGCGACGCGGCCGTCGCGACCACAAACACCTTCTTGCCCGCGGTCAGGTCGGTGCGTGCGGCCGGCGTGAAAGTCACGATGGGTACGTTAGGCGGTACGGTTACCTCATTGTTCCCGCCTTTGTACGACAGCTTCAGATTCCGGCCGCTGGTACCCTGAACCACCGTGTCGACGTTCGCATTTGTCATCGTGCTGTTCGGACCGAGGTCCCATGCGTAGTGACCTTCACCCGAGCCGCGCGCGGATTCGGGGAAGACGACCAATTCGGTGGCCGTCAACTTTCCGTCGGTGCCCGTCGTTGCGGCCGTGCCGACGAAGGTGCCCGGCTTGATGTCCGAAAGCTGCATGGCCTTGACCGCCGATACGGTAACGGTCGGTTTGAGCTCGATCGACACAGTGTCGCCGCTACGACGATGCACCTTCAGGACGTCGCCGTCGAGCGAGACAATATCGCCGCGGATACGCGACGGTTTGGCGGCGGGCGTCTGAGCGAGCACGACACTGGCAAAAGCCAGCGTGGCGAGGGTGACGCCAAGTTTCAAGCGGATAGACATGGATGCTCCATAAAGGACTGTTGAGTTTCGAGAGTGGACTAGTGCACATCAGGAACCGCCGAACCAGTTATAGCCCTGGTTCTCCCAGTAACCACCGGGATATTCGTTCGTCACACTGATTGCGACGATATGCTTCGGATTCTTGTAGCCGAGCTTGGTCGGCATACGCAACTTCATCGGGAAGCCGTATTTCGGCGGCAGCACCTCGCCGTCGTATGTGAGTGTGAGCAGCGTCTGGGCATGCAACGCGGTTGGCATGTCGATGCTGGTCCAGTAGTTGTCCGCACAGTGCAGTGACACGTACTTCGCCGTGAGGTCCGCGCCCGAACGCTTCAGGAAACTGGAGAAGCGCACGCCGCCCCATCGGCCGATCGCACTCCATCCTTCAATGCAGATATGACGCGTAATCTGGCTTTCCTGCGGCATTGCGCGCAGTTCATCGAGCGTCCAGACGCGTTTGCCAGTCGCAAGACCACCCACCTGGAGCCGGTAGGTAGCGGCGTCGACTTCGGGCACATCGTCGACCTCGTAGAACGCGTTGAACGGAAACGGTCGCGTGATCATCGACTCAGGATAGGTCGGGGCCATCTCGTTCGGATTGAACAACAGGGCTTGCACCTCGTCGTTGAAGAACGACATTCTGCGCAGCATGGTGTTCACCGACTTGTCATTGGTCAGATCGCAGCCGGACAGCAAAGCTAAGCCGCCGAGCGTGAGAACTCGCTTGCCAAGCAGCCGGCGGGCCGGATTTTTCAGTTCGTTGCGCGCATCCTTGATGATGGATTCAGCGTGAGACCGAAGAAACGTATCAGGCTCCACAGCCTTTTTTCGAAAACTCATGGTCACCGTCCGCGAATCATCAGAAGCAGCGAGCGCGGCACCAGTGCGACCATGACGACATGCACGACGAAGAACGCAACCAGCACGCTCATTGCAACGAAATGCACGACACGCGCATTGTCGTACCCGCCCATCAGCATGCGCAGCAGCGGGAACTGCACCGACTTCCATATCGCCAGCCCCGACAGGATCACGAGCGCGATATCGACGATGGCGACCAGATAGGCGAATTTCTGTACCGCGTTGTAGCGTGTGAGGTCCTCATGCGCGAGCGTGCCGCGCAGCGCGGCGACGAGATCGGTTGCAAGCGACTTGAAGCTGACCGGCAGCAGTTTCCGGCGCAGACGTCCCGAAGCGATATTCAGCCCGACGTAGATGAGGAAATTCGCGACCAGCATCCACATGATCGCAAAATGCCATTGCAAGGCCCCGCCGAGCCAGCCGCCCAATGTGATGGCGGAAGGAAACTGTAAAGCTGGAAAGATCGGCGAGGCGTCATAGATCTGCCACCCGCTTGTCACCATCAATACGACAGCGAGCGCATTAATCCAGTGTGTGATGCGGACCCAGGCAGGTTGAATCGTTGTGTGAATCAAGGCGATCTCGTGATTGATGAGGTAGCACACGGTCGGCACTGCTGGCCGGCCGCGACCAGGGTGCGTCGCCATACGTAAACATGGCCAGCGCGCAACTATTCCATTGCGCGACAAATAATTTTTCTTACAAGCGGCCGCATGCGTGGCATTGCGGCCGAGAGCGCCAATTGGTCCATGTTTCGAAGGCAAGTGACTCGCACCAGGCAAGAATCAGGTCACAGCCCGCTGAACCGGCCTAAGACGCAACGAGTGCGATCGTCGGGGAAGGTCCGTTACATAGGGGCGGAGCCGACGTTCGAACGACCCGGCGACGAGCCTGCGTGGACAGCCCGTCTACCTCTGGTCCGGCACGCAAGACCAGGTCGTCAATCCGCTTGAGATGGTCGCCGAGTCCGGCATCAACGAATGGGCCGATACGAACAAACTGGTCGTCGTGTATCCCGACACGATTGCGTCGTCTGCGCTAGGGCCGACGAACCCGCATGCATGCTTTGACTGGTGGGGTTACTCCAATCAATACGGCCCGAACTACGCGCTCAAGAAGGGCTTGCAGATGTCGGTGCTTTACGCGATGGTGCAGCGCGTGCCTAGCCGGCCGTAGGGCCGTCGTGGCACGGTTCCAATCGGTCGCAACGAGATTTGTGCGGCTGGATCGAACAACCGGAAACGGTCATTCCCTCCGGCCACTGTATCGCTGCGCCAGAGCCAGCCGATAGTACGGACCGTACACACGAGCGGCGCCGTGCTTCGCAACTGCGCGACCCGATTCGTACTCTCCAGGCAACCCTCCTTGCTGCTCCTTAACTCGCGCGCCTTGTCCTTTCGCCCAGGGAGCGGGCGGAGAAAGCCTTGCTTTTGGCGGCATCAGATCAGTGATCGGTGTCGCATTTGCGGATATTGCCCTTGCCCCTACAGGCGTCACACGCGCCGCCAGGACTGCTTCGAACTGTCCCGGAAGAACAAGGAGCAGCCGTCGGTTTACGGCCCCGCCCGAGTGTGCAAGTATCGGTGCCGAGGCGTATACCACATCCCTTTGCGAGGTTCAGGATGGCTTGGAGACTCTGGAAGACCGGGAAGCGGCAAGATGGGACGCAAAGCTGGCCCAGCGATGCGAATCAGTCGATAAAGCAGCTTCTGGACATGTACCTCGCCAGCGATGCAGCACCGTTTTCAGGGTGGGCCGCACCAGGAATCATATTCGCGCCAGATGTCGAACCGGTCCTGCGAAACGGAGTTCGCGGATATCAGCTTGCCCTCTGGTTCTGGCTCTTTGCCGAGAAGCATGGCCCGATCGCGGCACGAATGGTACGCGAATCCTTCTGCCTGTTCGCTGAGGAGGCGCAACCGTCGTCCGGTGACAGGATTGATGCGCTCCTCGACTTCGAAAGCCGCCTCGCGCATTCTATCGAGGCGATTTCCTCCGAGGCGCGCACGTTTCGGCTGGAGAGCCTGTCGGTAGAGCTACCGATGGAATTCTTTCTGGCCACAGGCTTCCTCCGACTTGCTCCCGAATCCCCTTATGCCGGAGCGAATGAGAGCGCCAGTCTGCAAGGCAATGATTACAAGCTCGCTGACTGCTTTGGTCATGCAACCGAGGAGGCGCTGGCGGTATTCCGAGCGATGATAGACAAGGTCGACTTTGATGCGAAATCGCTATCGAACTGGAAATGGAGCGCCCATCCTGGCGCTGCCGAGCGACATCTGCAACGACGCTACAGCAATCCCCTGTTTCCCCTGCACCGCCAGATGGTGACGGCTCATGAGGTCTATGAAGCACGTCTTGCCGACGCCCAGTCCCTTCACGAAATCAGCAACGAGCTTGGTGAGCTTAGCCTCTCGTTCTCGCAGACGACCGAACTACCGCTGAACTGGCAATCGTTCCTGGAAGGATATCGGGACTACGTCGACCGACTCGATGAACGCCGCCTCGCGGCGGGTGGGCAGAACGCGCCGCTCGGTGACGCAATTGAAAGACTGCGCACTGACATCCTCACAACCTGGCGCACTTCCCTTCACAGGAACCGGCACAGCCTTGCCACACTGGACCAGGACGAAGCGCAAAGGGCCGAGCGACGCGCGCTTCTGTACGGATGCGACTGGACCGCACAGATTCTAAGTAACGGCTCTCTGATACCGCCAGAAGAGGTCGTTCCTGCCCTTCTGAGTGAGTCCCCGTCTGAGCTGGAAAGGGTGGTGACCGCCCTTCAGGCCGAACCCCGACTGCATGAGACGCTTATGCAATGTCGCGCAACCGCGCATCGACTTGACAACGAATCCCGCTCGGGCGGCCGCAATATTCCTGACATTGGCGACAAGCTCCGTATCCTTGACGGTCCACCCGGGCAGGTGCCGGCCTGACGTCGCCCGTTCGAAGTCAAACGTCCGGCCGTTCAATGCCGGGGCTTGCAGCGTCCAGGGCAGATCTGCGTACAGCCTTCGGCGGCGAATCTGTCGATGAGGCGGTCCGGCACGGCAAATTCGGGGAGTCGGACCTACTTGGGCTTCTTCGAGATCGACATGGTCCAATCCGACTTCTGTCGGGAGCGAGTTGACGGAGTTGCTAGCGATCCCAACAATTCGGTATCGGGGCTGGTCCGGACTGTTCGGGGCAAGTGCTTGTGATGCACGACATGTCGGGCGTCTTCCCCGGCAAGACCGCTTACCCGACGAGAAGGCATTCCAATACGGCCAGCTTCAATCCCGCGCCTATGGCCGCTTGCCTGCGTTACGCGATTGATTTCGGTAGTCGCGGGTTTCGTTGCAATGAAGGTGAGCGTTCGTTGATCTGCGGACTGGCGTCTGTTTCGGCAATATCGCCGGCCGTGAACTGTTTGCGATAAGCGGCGGGCGTGAGTTCCTTCAACGCCTTGAACTGTCGGTTGAAGTTAGCGACGTTCGGAAATCCAGAGCGGGCTGCAACGACGGAAACCGGGATGGAAGTGTGCGCGAGCATCCGGCAGGCATGTCCAATCCTGACCCGCGCGATATATCGCCCAACGCTCTCTCCAATGTGCTGCTCGAAGTAGCGGGCCAGAGAACGCTCCGACACATTTGCAGCCTCGCAAAGTTCGGATAGACGCAGCGGTTCAGCGAAGCGTAAATCGATCATCGAGAGCACGCGATTGATACGTTCCGGTTCGTGGCCTGAAGGACCCTCCGTCCGGTCGCTAAACGCAGTAGGCGAAGCGAGCGGCTCACCAGGCGCTTCCGCAAGCGTGCACAAAACGTTTAGCGCTACGGCAAGGCGTTCTCGGGGGGCGCTGGACAGGAGCTCGTCGACCTGGGTGTGCATCGCGGCGCCGACCTCCGGACTGAACGCCAGCCCGCAGGCCGCCCGGCGTAACAGATTACGCAAAGGCGCATATTCCGGGCAGACATCCGCAAGCCGACGCGCCCAGTCGCCGCCGAACCAGATCACGATTGCAACCTGAGGAGATGCCGAGTCAATCGAGCGGTTCGACGCCCAGGTATGAGGAAGATTCGGCGGCACGAGAACCAGGTCCTCGTCTAGATAGTCTGCAATCGAATCCCCGATATAGCGCTTGCCGTTACTGTTCAGCGTCAGGGTCAGTTCGTATTCGGGATGATGGTGCCATTCAAACGGAATGCGCGGCAAACGCCGGTGGTAAACCCTAACCGAGCAGTCATCGCCAAATTCGACATGTTCGTATGCTGGTTTCATGGCAGAAAGCGCAAAGAATTTGTCTGGATGGTATCACTTTTGTGGGTGCGGTCAGCCTATGCTTCGGACATAGCAGAACCCACAAGGAGACGACCATGGCACTCATCATCGACGATCTGCCGGCAGCCATCCGGCAGGCCAAACAGGAGCTTCGCGCACGACTTCCGAACTATCGTGATGTTTTCGCCGAGGTGGATGAAACGATCCGCGCCGAAGCCAGCAGAATTGCCGCGCAACGCAGTCGCGGCGAAAACGTGATCCCCGAAATCCAGTTCTCGGACATCGCGGAGCAGCGGGTGAGCGCAGAGCAGATCGACCTCGTCAAAACGCGTGGTGCATGTGTGATCCGCAATGTGTTCGACCGCACTCTGGTGGAAGGGTGGGACCGCGACATCGCGGACTACGTCGAACGCAACGATCTGGATACGCGCCTGCAGAACCGCGCCGAGGACAAATACTTTGGCCAGCTCGCGTCGAGCAAGCCACAGATTTACGGCGTGTACTGGTCAAAGCCGCAGGTCCTCGCGCGGCAGGCGCCATCGCTGACGGCGGCCCGTGTCTTTCTGAACCAGTTGTGGCGCAATGAGAGTGAAGGCCGGGTCCATTTCGATCCAGAGCGGGTGCCGGTTTACGCGGACCGGATGCGTCGACGGCCGCCTGGTTCCGAGTCATTGGGCTTGTCCGCGCATTGCGACGGCGGCTCGGTCGAGCGGTGGATCGAAGGTAACTTCCGCAAGGTGTACCGGCATGTGTTCGATGGCAACTGGCGTCAATACGATCCGTTCGACGCTGCATTCCGGCCCGACGTCGAAGAGATCGCGTCGCCCGCAGTGTGTTCGATGTTCCGCACATTTCAGGGGTGGACCGCGTTGACGCCGCAAGGCCCCGGCGACGGCACCCTGCAGCTCGTGCCCATTGCGAATGCGATGGCTTACATTCTGCTGCGCGCCCTTCAGGACGACGTCGCCGATGATGACCTGTGCGGGGCGATGCCTGGTCGCGCGCTCTCCATCAAGCCGGAATTTCATGCGCCGTTGTTCGACGCGCTGTCATCGATTCCCCACATGCAGGCGGGCGACACTGTGTTCTGGCACAGCGACGTGATCCACGCAGTGGAAGACGCGCACCACGGTGCAGGCTACAGCAACGTGATGTATATCCCGTCGGCGCCCGCTTGTGCCAAAAACGATGAATACCTCAGGCGCCAATTGCCCAGCTTCCTTGAAGGCAAGAGTCCGCCCGACTTCCCTACTGACCACTTCGAAGTCGACTTTGTCGGACGGGCTACGGCCGAAGATCTGACGCCTCTCGGTAAAGCTCAACTCGGTTTCGATCTGTAAGCGCTACCCTGACGCACGCCATCGTGGCGTGCGCCTGCCTGGTGATTCATAAACAAAACTAACGGAGACAGCAATGAAAAGAACACTCATGTCGGGCGCGATTGTCGCAGCGGCGCTCGCCACGGGCGCACAGGTCGCCAGTGCTGCCGAGTCACTTTCTGTGTTGCACTGGTGGACCTCGGGTGGCGAATCGAAGGCGATCAGAGTGCTGAAGGACGACATGAATAAGCAGGGTTACGAGTGGAAAGACTTCGCCGTAGCCGGAGGCGCGGGTGCGGCTGCCATGACGGCGTTGAAGACACAGATCATGTCCGGTAACGCACCGTCGGCTGCGCAGATCAAGGGGCCGTTGATACAGGACTGGGCTGATCAAGGCGTGTTGGTCGATATAGACAAGTCCGCCACCGATTGGAAAGCCCAACTTCCAGCCCAGATCAACAAGACCATGATGTCAAAAGGCCACTATGTGGCCGCACCATTCTCGGTGCACCGAATCAACTGGTTGTGGATCAACAAAGCCGACCTCGATAAAGTGGGCGGTAAGCCGCCGACGACATGGCCCGAGTTCTTCGCGCTAGCCGACAAGTTCCGGGCGGCGGGCATTACGCCAGTCGCGCGTGGTGGCCAGCCTTGGCAAGACATGACCATCTGGGAGACGGTTGTACTTTCTCAGGGCGCGGATTTTTATCGCAAGGCCCTGATTGATCTCGACCAGAAAGCACTGACTTCGCCGCAGATGTTGCAGGTGTTCCAGATTGTCCGAAAGATTCAGGGTTACTTCGACAAAGGCTCCACCGGTCGCGACTGGAATCTCGCGACTGCCATGGTCATCAACGGATCGGGTGGTATGCAGTTCATGGGGGACTGGGCGAAGGGCGAGTTCGCGAATGCGAACAAGAAGGCTGACGTTGACTATATCTGCGCGGCTGCGCCTGGTACGTCGAATGCCTTCACCTACACAGTGGACTCGTTCGTGTTTTTCCAGCAAAACGGCAAAAAAGAAGCGACGCCTGGTCAGCTTGCGCTTGCCAAAACGATCATGTCCGTCGATTTCCAGGAACAGTTCAGTCTCTACAAGGGTTCCATTCCTGTCCGGCAGGATGTTCCCATGGGCAAGTTCGACGCCTGCGCCAAGAAATCATTCGCAGATGAACAGTCCACAATCAAATCCAATACGTTCCTTCCGTCATTCGCTTTTGGTGATGTTCAGTCGTCGGCCACCCAGGGTGCGATTACCGATGTCGTGACGAACTTCATGAACTCGAATGATGACCCGCAAGAGGGGATGCGCAAGGTCGCCGCTGCAGCGAAGACCAAATAGGTACGAGTTCGCAACCGCCTGGCAAAAATCAGCCGGTTATGCAGCGTCATTCGTGGGATATGAGGTCGCCTTTATGAACGTCTCCTCCACGTCTGCAAGATGTGGATTTAGCCCGCTGTTAGCGCGGGCTTTCTTTTCGTTGCAGATAGCCTTCCAATGAAGCCCCTGCGGATCCGTCGGCCATGCGACTCGACGCAACGGAATCCGACGACGCCCCATATCGACGGTCTGTAGCCAGTCTGGTAGGAACTGCCGGAGGAAAAGCCAAATGCAATGACCCGTTGGACATTGAAGTGGGCGCATGGTGAAGCAACGATCCAGGCGCTGGGCGGAATGCTTGGCCCGTCCGGTTTGAACTTGGTGGAGGTCAATGCATATCGCCGCTACATGTCGCACCGTGGGGCGACGATGCGCGGCGGCCTGGACTTATGCGAGCGATGCGCGGAGAGTGGCCATGCCTTCCGTTTGGAACCGTCCATTGCCCCAGTGGCCTGCCGCCGTTCAGTGCACTTCCAACCGGAACCGGACCTCTAGATGTGACTCTGCTGCCCCTCACGGTGGCAACTGAAGAAATCTTGCAGATTGCAGGTTGCCAACCGCCCTTCGTTTTGAGGTACGCAGCCAGCGGCGCCGACGTTCTGCTTGACTGGAATGTCGAAGAGCTTCCAGATGCTTTGCTTTGGATTAGCAACGGCGGCCGGACAAACGCACCGTGGTGCGGGAGGAACTTTGCACTTGGCGTCGAGCCAGCTAATAGTTTCTTTGATCTCGGGCGCGTCGTGGTCCCGCCTGCTAGCCACCCACTCGCGGCCCGTTCTGGACTAAGGTTCTTGTTGAAGAGTCGCGCACCATTCGCTATCGGCTTTCAGTACGGGCAATCTGAACGCGGGCAGTTGCGGATCGCGCAGCAACCGGCATCCGCCACCCGCCGATCGTCTGCCCGCCCTGGTGCAGGCTATTCTCACCCCGGCGCTTCGATTCAGGCTGTGCGTTTGCGGCGTGTCGGCGGGCGCGTCCATTCGCCGCCCTCCTCAACGTGTTCCGTCAGCTTGTTGATGCAGTCAAAAAGCACTCGCTTTTCCTCGGCTGACAAAACGGACATGAGCTGTTCGTCGAAGATCTTGCCGATCCGATCGCACTTGCGGACGATCGCCTTGCCTTTCCTGGTCAAGTTCAGGTTGATGACACGTGCATCCGTCGTGCCGGTAGAGCGCGTCAGCAAGCCGCGATTAGCTAATGTGGTGACCAGCTTCGAAACCAGCGTCTTTTCAAGGTATGTCAGCTCAATCAGCGGGCCGAGGGAAATGCCCGGCTGCATATCGACGAAACGCAGCACGCGCAGGTCGCGAAGCGTTACGTCACATTCGGCTTCGTAAAGGCCAGACGCCACGCCCTTGGCCAACTCGCTCAGTACATCCAGGCGGAAGTTCAAATGCTCCAGTCTTGGATACGGTGCCTTCGACATGCTGTTCTCCCATTCGGCTACTTTAATTCAGTTGCACACTGCAACTTTTAAATATTACGCGTTTCGTGCACGAAACATACCACCGTGCGGAAACTCGCATAAGTGCGGACGAGCCCTGCGCTTACCAAACACGGTGCGATCGCACACGGTGCCAACATGCGCTGCTGCTGGGTCGCGACGGGCGCGCCGCTCAATGTATGCGCCGCTGCGTTCGAATTCTGGAAGCGCATCGACGACGCCGACTAGACGCACGGCACAATGTCCATTACGAGCCGGCTCGACCGACGTGTTCCGGGTTGTGGTGCAAATCGCAGGGAGCGGAAAACCACCGGATTTCCGCCATCTCAGCCCGCTCCCGGCCCCTTCCCGAGAAAGCCTTCGAGAAACTCGACGAACGCCGTCACCTTCGCCGTCAGATTGAGCCGCTCTGGATACACAGCATAGATATCTGCTGGCGGCAACGACCAATCGGGCAGCAACTGCTTGAGACGGCCAGACTGCAGATAGGTGGTCGCATCCCACTCCGAGCGCATCAGGATGCCCTGTCCGTCAAGCGCCCAGACGAGCGTCGCTTCGCCATCATTGCTGCTCAGCACACCGTGCACCTTGACTGTCTCGTGGCGCTTCCCCTTGCTGAAATGCCAGGTGCCGTAGGCCGTGTCGTTTTCCCTGAGTACGATGCATTGATGCCGCTGCAGATCGCGCGGCGTATCCGGTTCGCCTTTCGCGCGCACGTAGATCGGCGACGCACAGACCATCCGGCGGTTCGTCGCGACCTTGCGTGCGATCAACCTCGAATCAGGAATCTCGCCGAACCGCACGCCGACGTCAAACGCCGTTTCGGCGAGATTCAACGGGCGATCCGTCAACTCGAGTTGTACCTCGACGTCGGGATACTGGCGATGAAACGCTGCGATGGCCGGCGCGATGTGACGGCGGCCAAAGCCGAACGTCGCATTCACGCGCAACAGCCCCTTTGGCGTCGCTCTGCTGCTCGAAATGGTCCGGTCGAGTTCTTGTAACGCAGACAGCAGCTTCGACCCCGTAGTCAGGTATTGCTCGCCCTCGTGCGTCATGCTGAGCCGCCGGGTAGTCCGGTTCAGTAGCCGCACACCGAGGCGCCGCTCCATCTGCGCAAGACGCGCGCTCACCGCGGGCGGCGTGACCCCAATGTCCCGCGCGAGCGCCGACAGGCTGCCATGTTTGACGAGTTTGACGAAAAACTCGAGATCCGAAACCGCATCCATTGATAAATTCAATTTAATAGTAGTTTAGATTCTACTGAATTCTATAACGGAATTGGCGAATTAGACTCCCGCTTATCGGTCGATCATGACCGCGCCCCACGCTTCAGATTCAACCGGCCAGAGGAGTCCATGCCGAACACTTTCTATCAAAAGCTCGTCGCATCACATACGGTTGACCGCCTCGACGAACAGCATGTGCTGCTGTATGCGGACCTGCATATCATGAACGAGTACACGAGTCCGCAGGCGTTCGCCGGACTCGCTGAGAAAGACCTCCTCGTGCGCCGGCCACGGCAGCAGATGGGGATTGTCGACCACGTCATCCCGACGCGTGCGGTGCCGGTTGCCGCCCGCACGATCGACATCGTCGACGCATCAAAGCAAGCCGCGAATTTCACACGCAACTGTGTCACGCAAGGCATCCACCTGTTCGACGTGAACGATCCGGCGCAGGGGATCGAGCACGTCGTCGCACCGGAAATCGGACTGATCCGGCCTGGCATGGTCGTACTGTGCGGCGATAGCCACACGACGACTTACGGCGCACTCGGCGCACTCGGTTTTGGAATCGGCACCTCAGAAGTCGAACACGTACTCGCGACGCAAACGCTCGTCTATCGCGTGGCGAACGACATGCGGATCACCGTCGACGGCGAACTGCCGCCTGGCACCACGTCGAAGGACCTGGTACTGCACATCATTGCCCGTATCGGCGCACAAGGCGCCCGTGGCTTCGCGCTCGAATATGCGGGATCGACGATCGCTTCGCTTTCCGCCGAGGCGAGAATGACCCTGTGCAACATGACGGTCGAAGCCGGCGCGCGCGCTGCGTTGATTGCACCGGACGACACGACGATCGACTACGTGCGGGCCCGCGTGCGCGATCTGGATACGGCTACGCTCGATAGCGCGGCGGCCGCATGGCGCTCGCTGCGCTCGGACCCCGATGCTCTCTTCGATGTCGAACATCGCGTCGATGCATCGCAAATCGCGCCCTATGTTACGTGGGGCACAAGTCCAGACCAGGCGATTCCCGTCGACGGGCACATTCCCGAGGTCGACACGGCAACCGGCATCGACGCAGCAACCGCGCGCAAGGCACTCGACTACATCGCGCTGCCGTCCGGCGCAAGCATCGAGGGCACGCCAATCGATCGTGTGTTCATTGGCTCGTGCACGAACGCGCGCATTGAAGACCTGCGAGCGGCTGCGGCTATGGTGCGGGGACGCAAGGTCGCGGCATCGGTTCGCGCCATGGTCGTTCCTGGTTCCGGCATGGTCCGCGACCAGGCGGAGCGCGAAGGCGTTGCGCAGGTCCTGATCGACGCGGGCTTCGAGTGGCGCCAGCCCGGCTGTTCGATGTGCCTCGCGATGAACGACGACGTCCTGGCGCCGGGCGAGCGCTGCGCTTCGACGACCAATCGCAACTTCGAAGGCCGCCAGGGCCGTGGCAGCAAGACACACCTGATGAGTCCCGCAATGGCCGCTGCCGCCGCGATCGCGGGTCATATCGTCGACATTCGCAAGGAGCTTGTACATGGCTGATCGCCGTCTCATTCAGGGCACCGCAGCACCGTTGCCGATCAACAATCTAGATACCGACCAGATCATGCCGAAGCAGTTTCTGTTCGGCATCGACAAGTCGGGGCTCGCGCGTGGACTGCTTTACGACCTGCGCTACGACGACCGCGGTCAGCAGCGCGAGACGTTCGTGCTGAATCGCCCGGAATATCGCGACGCACGTATTCTCATCGCCGGTTCGAATTTCGGCTGTGGCTCGAGCCGCGAACACGCCGTGTGGGGGCTGCAACAAGCCGGCATCGAAGCGGTCATCGCTCCGAGCTACGGCGAGATCTTCTACTTCAACGCCGGCAACAATCGCCTGTTGCTCGTGACGCTCGCGCCGGAAATAGTCGATGCACTCGTTGCCGAACTTGCCAATACGGACACTAAACAGTTGTCGATCGATGTCGAGAATGAAGTTGTCGTGACTGCCTCGGGCGAGCGTCATTCGTTCTCGATCCCGCCGCGGCAAAAACGCATGTTCATGGACGGTCTCGACATGGTCCAGATGACACTCCAGCAATCCGACCAGATCGACGCGTTTGAACAGCGGCATTGGGCAGCCAATCCGTGGGCACGCATTGATCTTCCCGCCCAGCAACGCAGCATGTCGTAACCAGACGCAAGCATGCTCTCCATGCGTGCGTGTCGGCATCGAGCGACGCGAACTTCAACCTGATAACGAGACCGGCGCGTGGAACGCGCCGGCGGGAGACAACCATGGCCCAACCTTCCAGACACGCTACCGTGCCGGACGCCCGCGCGCTAGAGACGCGCACCGTCAAGAAGATCACATGGCGCATCGTGCCATTCATCATCGCGCTGTACTTCGTGAGCTTCCTGAACCGCGTCAACGTCGGTTTCGCCGGCCTGACGATGAATCACGACATCGGGTTCACGCCGGCGATGTTCGGCTTCGGCGCGGGAATCTTCTTCGTCGGCTACATCGTGTTCGGCATGCCGTCGAATCTTGCGCTGCAGCGCGTCGGCGCGCGGCGGTGGATCGCGTTGCTCATGGTCGTGTGGGGAGGTCTCTCCGCTGGGACTGCGAGCGTCAGCGGTCCCTATAGCTTCTATGTGCTGCGCTTCTTGCTGGGGCTGGCGGAGGCCGGATTCTTCCCCGGCATCATCCTGTATTTGAGCTATTGGTTCCCGGCCCGGCACCGGGCGCTCGTGACGGCGATCTTCATGACCGCCGCGCCGTTATCGAACATGATCGGCTCGCCGATCTCCGGCGCCATCATGGGCATGGACGGCATCGCACAGATTCATGGCTGGCAATGGCTCTTCATTCTCGAAGCGGCGCCGACCATCGCGCTCGGCGTGATCGCGTTCTTCTTCCTGACCGACAAGCCTGAAGACGCGCGCTGGCTCGAAACCGAGGAGCGTGAGTGGCTCACGCTCGAGATGGACCGGGAGCGCGCCGCCAAGGCGACCGGCGCGGCATCCAGCGTATTGGCGGCCACGAAGGATCCGCGAGTGCTCGCCCTCGCCCTCGTTTATGCGGGCACGTCGACTGGCCTGTACGCGATTGGCATTTGGGCACCGATGATCATTAGCCACTTCGGCTTCAGCTATTTCGAACTGGGCCTCGTCAACGCAATTCCCAATGTCGTCGCCGTCGTGGGCATGGTGCTCTGGGCGAAAAACTCCGACCGCACCGGCGAACGCAGATTGCACGTATCGATCGCATGTCTGGCCGCGGGCGCAGGGATGCTGCTTGCCGGGTATGCACCCTCCGCACTGCTCCTGATCGTCGGACTGTCGGTCGCGAATTTTGGCATCAACGCTGCGAAGCCGCCGCTCTGGAGCATGCCCACGCAGTTCCTCTCCGGTTCCGCAGCAGCTGCGGGCATCGCATTGATCAATGCGATGGGCAGTTTGATAGGCGGCACGATCGGCCCGATGGTCATCGGCAAGCTACGCGAAATCAGCGGCGACTACTCGTTCGGACTCTACTTCGTCAGCGGCACGCTGATCGTGTCGGCGGTCATTTGCTGGATGTTCGGCCGTCGACAAACTGAGTCGTCCGTTACACCCACAGTCTCCTGATCCTGTTGTGCGAAGCAGCGCCCGATTTTCGCAAATAGGATCAGTTTGCAAAAGCCATACAAAACCTGACCAAGGTGATAACAACGCAGACGCGGTTGCCTAATCGCTAATGCGTCTACGCTCCTGACACGCGTAGACGTAACGGCCCTTGTGACAAATCATTATGCAGAAGGGCCGCTATCCGGAAAGCACTCGCTGGCGTCGGTGGGAGGCCGTGTTTTTCGGCCGCCCACCGACGCCGCGGCATTTATGCGGCGGTCGAAGCGACACTTCATACCGCATGCCCTTTGGCCAAAACCACGCCTGAATTGAACTGGCAAGACGCTGTATCCAGCGCAACCCGAGCCGCCACCATAAACGTTCTGATGCAACCGTTGGTACCGCGCCTCAATTCTGAAGGCAGTTTTCGCAACGATTCCCAATCCTGAACGTCTTGCAGCCGCTTTCGCCGCCGAACGTTTGCGTTTCGCCCAAAGACGGTGCGTCACCAATTTTGCCGCGCCTGATGCACCTTCGTTGCGCCTATCTGCACACTTCCCGAACATGGCAGCGTGTTCACTTCCACATGGAAATGCTCGATTCGCCGTTGAATTTGGTGTTTTCGCACCATGGCACGCTTCGTGCAAATCGAATCAATGCGTACATTTCAATTGTTGCGATTTGCATCTATATTTCGCCGACAACCGGCGAAACCAGCAACTGAGTGTCCTGAGGAACAGACGCTTCACAGGCGTCAACCAACCGTGTACCGACGCTGCGCGTAGCGGGCACGTGAGCGAAGCGCGAAGTGATTGAAGTTCAGCACGAGGTCCGGCATGCCAGTACAACTAGCGTTGCGAAACATTCGAAAATCCTTTTCCAGTAAACAGCGCTCGGGCGTTGATCCAGATCGTGAGCGCCGCGGTAAAACGCATGCTTGACGAAGGCGTCTATCCGATGAATGTCGACATCACCCCGAAATCGCCGACGGCTGCGATGGGTATGCGGATCGCGCTCGGCAACCCGAAGCAGCAGCCGAAATACGACACCTTCATCGCGCAGAACTTCATTCATCAGGCACTCGCCACGAAATGAACCATTCTTCCCCCTCCCCCGGCATCCGCGAAATCCGTGACGCGATCCGCACGGGAACCCGCACCGTCGAGCAGACCGTGCAACAGGCGTTCGATGCCGCGCAACGGCTGCAACCAGAGTTGCAAGCGTTCATCCATCTGCCGACGTCGCCGATCGTCAATCGTGCCGATCGCGACGCGCCGCTCGCGGGCGTCCCAGTCGGCATAAAGGATCTGATCGATACGGCTGATATGCCCACCGCGTATGGATCGCCGGCCTACGAAGGGCGCAGGCCCGAAAAGGATGCATGGGTGGTCGCCCGTTTGCGCGAAGCCGGTGCCACGATACTCGGTAAGACAACCACCACCGAGTTCGCCTGGCGTCAGCCCGGCGCAACGACCAACCCGTGGAATAGCGATCACACACCTGGCGGCTCGTCGAGCGGCTCCGCTGCCGCCGTTGCGGCAGGCATCGTGCCACTCGCGCTCGGCACGCAGACGTTCGGCTCCGTCATCCGTCCCGCCGCGTATTGCGGCGTGGTCGGGGTAAAGCCGAGCTACGGCACGATTGCGCGGACTGGCGTGTTGCCGTTGTCAGCGTCGCTCGATCATCTTGGCGTTTTCACCGCCAATGTCGCTGACGCAGTTCATGCGCTAGCCATTCTGGCAGGCAGCGACGCGGACGATCCACACGCGTCGCATAACAGCCGCCAAGGGAAAGTCCCTGGCGACGCGGCAAAACGGCCGCCGCGCATCGGCGTGTTGCGCGAGCAGATCGGTGGACCGATCGACAAAGCGCAGCAGCATGTGCTGAATCAACTAGCCCTACGTTTGCGTGCCGATGGCGCGGAAATCGTCGCTGCCGACTTGCCTGCTGAACTGGCCGACGCTGCGCGGCATGCTTCGATCCTGCTCGCAGTTGAAGCCGCATTGACACACGGCGAATTGGTAGACCGTTCGCCAGCTCTTGTCAGCGCATCGATCACGGCTCTGGTCGAAGAAGGCCGGGCTTTACCCGCGACCGAGTATGCGAAAGCCAAGGCATTGCAGATAAAGATGGCGCTTCGCTTCGACCGCTGGCTGACCGAAGCGGCGCGACTCGACGCGCTGCTGGTAGCGCCCGCATCGGGCGAGGCGCCCCTTGGGCTCGACTATACGGGCGATGCGGCGTTCTGCACGCCCTGGACCTTCCTCGGCGTTCCGGCGGTGACGTTACCGGTTGGCTTCGGTCCGGGCGGACTGCCGCTTGGCGTGCAACTGGTCGGTGCAAGTCAGCACGATGCCGCTTTGCTATCGCTTGCCGAGTGGGCGGAAGGTAGAACCGGCTGGAACATCGCAGTTGCTTCTCGCTGTGGCCAGCTTCGTTGTGTGCAGCAAGTATGACGTGATCGTGCAAACCCGCGGCGGCTGAGCGGATAGCGATGATCGATTGATTTTTGAGGAAACATGAGAGCAGATTTTTTGAATCCCGTGCGCGGCATCCGCGGGATGGCGGTCACACCCCATGCGCTGGCGTCGCAAAGCGCGCTCGCGATCCTGCGCGACGGAGGCAATGCCGTCGAGGCGATGATTGCCGCCGCGGCGACCATCGCAGCGGTGTATCCGCATATGAACAGTATCGGTGGCGACGGCTTCTGGTTGATTTCGCGGCCGGGCGAAGAGCCCGTCGGCATCGAGGCGTGTGGCGCGGCGGCATCGGCGGCGACGATCGACGCCTACCGCGCACGCGGCCTGCAATCCATTCCGTTTCGCGGCCCGCTGGCGGCGAACACGGTGGCCGGAACAGTGTCGGGCTGGTCGCTGGCGCATCGCTGGTCCACTGACACACTCGGCGGCAAGCTGCCGGTCGCGCGCTTGCTGGAAGACGCAATCGCCTACGCAGGGGGTGGCATCCCGGTCACGCGCAGCCAGTCCGATTGCATCGCGCTCAAGCGGCACGAACTCAAATCAGTCGCGGGGTTCGCCGAGACGTTTCTGACGAGCGACCACCCGCTGGGCGTGCCGGCCGTCGGCGAGCGCTTCGTGCAGCCGCGCCTCGCCGCGACGCTCGAGCGTCTCGCCCACGCGGGTCTCGACGATTTCTACCGGGGCGATCTCGCGCGCAGCATCGCGGCCGACCTGCGCGCCCTCGAAAGTCCTCTGTCGCTAGCGGATCTTGAACAGCATCGCGCAAGGCTGCGCACGCCACTGGCGCTCACGCATTCGCTCGGCACGATCTACAACATGCCGCCGCCCACACAGGGGCTTGTATCGTTGCAGATTCTCGGTGTGCTTGACCGTGTCTTGCGCGACGATATGGATCCGCTCGGGCCCGAGTACGTCCACGCGTGCGTGGAGGCAACCAAGCTCGCGTTCGCCATACGCGACAAGCACATCACCGACCCGGATTACATGGACATCGATCCACAGGCGCTGCTTGCGCCGAGTGTACTCGACGCGATGGCCGAGCGGATTTCGATGTCCACGGCAGCACCGTGGGGGCGCGGTCTCGGACCGGCCGACACAGTGTGGCTCGGCGTGATCGATGCCGATGGCGTGGCGGTCAGCTTCATCCAGAGCATCTATCACGAGTTCGGCAGCGGCCTCGTGCTCGCGGATTCGGGCATCAACTGGCAAAACCGCGGTTGCAGCTTCTCGCTCGATCCCTCTGCGCGCAACCCGCTTACGCCTGGGCGGCGGCCATTTCACACGCTGAACCCTGCGCTCGCGCGCTTCGCCGATGGACGCACGATGGTGTACGGAAACATGGGCGGCGACGGCCAGCCGCAATCGCAAAGCGCCGTCTTTTCGCGGATCGCGCACTTCGGCTGGAATCCGCAAGCCGCTATCGATGCGCCTCGCTGGCTGCTAGGCCGGACCTGGGGGCAAACCAATGAATCGCTCAAGCTGGAGGCGCGGTTTCCGGTCGACACATTCAATGGGCTGCGTCGTCTCGGCCATGACGTCGAGCAGATGCGGCCGTACGACGAAGCAATGGGCCACGCGGGCGCGATTGTCCGGCACGGCAACGGGTGTCTGGAAGCAGGCTTCGACCCGCGCAGCGACGGCGCCGCGGCTGGCTGGTAAGCGCGCCTGCTAGACAGCGGGCGGCCGCGCCGCCCGCACCTTTTTGAACCGACGGCCCGCGAGCGTTTGCGCTGACGTCAAGGACGGCGCACGTCTGTCCATCTGTCGATACATCAATCCCAAACGGAGAAACACGTTGAACACCCCCACGCAAGCACTGAAAGGCGCCGCCCCGCCCGCCGCGCAAACAGCCGCGCATACTCGCTGGATCCAGCTCGGACTCGGCCTTGTTTGCATGATGACGATTTCGAGTCCGCAATATGTATGGACTCTGATGACGAAGCCGCTCATGGCCAAGCTCGGCATCGCACTGCCGGAACTGCAAGTGACATTCTCACTGCTGGTGCTGCTGCAGGCATTTTTTTCACCGTTCCAGGGCGCGCTGATTGATCGTTTCGGGCCGCGCATGCTGATCTCGATCGGTACGCTGCTGGCAGGCGTGAGCTGGGTGTTGGCTTCGTATGCGCACAGCACATCGATGCTGTACCTCACGTATGGCTGCATTGGCGGTCTCGGAACCGGCATCGTCTATGTCGGCGTGGTGGGATTCGTGGTTCGCTGGTTCCCCGATCGACGCGGCTTCGCCGCCGGTGTCGCTGCCGCGGGTTACGGCATGGGCGCCATTGTCACCACTTTTCCGATCTCTGCATCGCTGGCAACGCACGGCGTCGAATCCACGTTGTGGCTCTACGGCATCATCTTCGCGGCGGTCGGCCTCCTCGCCTCGCAGGGCCTGCGAGTACCGCCTGCGGCCCACAGTATCGGCTCGGCAGTATCCCAGTCAGAGGTCTCGACGCTCGACTACCGCCCGTCCGAGATGCTCAAGACGCCTCTGTTCTGGCTGATGTTCGTGATGATGACGATGATGTCTACTTCGGGCCTCATGGTTACGTCGCAGATGGCAAGCTTCGCCGCCGACTTCGGCGTCAGCAAGGTGCTGGTCTTCGGGCTCGCCGCGTTGCCGCTGGCACTGACGATCGACCGCTTCACGAACGGTCTGACCCGTCCGCTGTTCGGTTGGATATCGGATCGCCTGGGGCGGGAAAACACGATGTGTTTCGCGTTCGCGCTGGAAGGTGTGGCGATGGCGCTCTGGCTGCTGACGCGCGAAAACGCGGTCCTGTTCGTACTGCTGTCCGGCGTGGTGTTCTTCGGCTGGGGTGAGATTTTCTCGCTGTTCCCTTCGACTCTGACCGACACGTTTGGCGCCCGTTATGCCACCACGAATTACGGCTGGCTTTACATCTCGTTCGGGATTGGCTCGATCTTCGGCGGCCCGCTGGCCGCGTTGCTGCATCAGCATACCGGCAGTTGGGTGCCGGTGTTCGGATGCGCGATCGTGCTCGATCTGAGTACTGCCGTCCTTGCAATGTTCGTGTTGAAGCCGACTCGCGCGCGTTTTGTGCGAGTGCTTGGATAGCCTGTCTTTTTGCGCCTAATGGCGGCCCTGCGCAGCAGGGTCGGCACGCTCCGACCCTGCTGGCGGGGCAGTCTCGTCTCGAGCGCATGTCTGGCGATGCCATTGGTATAGCTCGGCGGCATCATTATGTCTTCAGGCGAAGAGTATAAGAACGAGCCACAACCACCAGTGCGGCTGACTCATTCCACCGGCACCGCGGAGTTGACTTCCGATCAGTTGCGACAGCTTCTTGGCTCGGCACCGGGCGACGCTATCGTCACTGCTGCAGTGAGAGTTGCGCTCCACCAGTCCCTCCATCTCACGTTCTCGTCCGTCCTGGTGATATCGATCGGCGCGGTCGTCTCCCTGTTGCTTGTACCCACCATCAAGCTCGTGCAAAGGAGCGAACCTACAACCAATTGATACGCCGGCCTTTTCCTCACCGGGTCACCTTTGACCCAGCGCATGATCGGCGATTTCTATCGCTTGCCCGCGTCACTTTCGATTATCTCCACTCAGAGCCGCGCACCTATACTCAATTTTTAACCAGCACGGAACAGGCGCCTGCGGCGTGGCAGATGACCAGTTCATACATCGCCGATGCGCAACGCCCCGCGCATGCACGTGACATTCAAATAGCGAGTCAGGAGAAGCAGGCATGAGCAGAGCACCCGCCGCGGTCGTCGCGTACGCGCAGCCGAAGACATCGGTTCGCTGGAAGATTTTTCTCATCATGTTGCTGCTGGTCACGGTCAACTACATCGATCGTGCATCCCTGTCCGTCGCAATGCCGATGATCGCAAGCGAGTTCACGCTTACGCCGGTCATGCAAGGCCTCATCATGAGTTCGTTTTTCTGGTCGTACACGCTGATGCAGATTCCGGGCGGCATGGCAGTCGACCGCTTCAAGCCGCGGCTGGTCCTCGCGCTGTGCACTTTGCTCTGGGGTGCCTTCCAGGGTCTTGGCGCGTTGACGACCAATGCGATGTCCTTGCTCGCGACGAGGCTCGGACTCGGTGTGGCGGAAGCGCCCGTGGCCTCGGCGGGAGGTGCGCTCAATGCGATGTGGCTCACGCAGCATGAGCGGGTTCGTGGCGCATCGTTGATGGACGGCGGTTCACCGCTCGGCGCGGCGCTCGGATCAGTACTGATCACCTGGCTGATCGTAGTGGCGCACTCATGGCGCACTGCGTTCGCGATCGCCGGCGTCGGCACGGTCCTATGCGGCGTAGGCGCCTGGTACTACATCAAGAATCAACCGCGCGATCACGCCGGAGTCAACGAAGCCGAAGCGGAACATATCGAACAGGCCCGCCGCAAGGAAGATGAAAAGGAAGCGAAAAACCTGTCAGGCAACTCGCTCGATTTCTTCAGGTATCGCTCAGTGTTGCTGATGTTCGTCGGCTTCATGTGTTGCACGACGCTTTACTACGGCCTGTTGACGTGGATGCCCACCTATCTGCAGAAAGTGCAGGGCTTCAACATTCAGCAGATGGGCGGCGCCAGCTTCGTGATCTTCTTCTGCGGCTTCATTGGTGAACTATGCGGTGCCTACGTCGCCGACAAGTGGCTCGCGAGCGGCGCCGCGCCGAACCGCGTCATGCGCACGATCTTCGGTATCGCCGGCGTGGTCGCCACGATTGCGGTGTTTTCAGTCGCACATGCGACGAGCCCCACGATGGTCGTGATCCTGCTGTCCATCACGCTCTTCTTTCTGCGCTGGGGTGGTCTGTACTGGTCGATCCCCGCGATGCTCGCCTCGCGCAACAAGGTGGGCGTGCTCGGCGGTCTGCTCAACTTCGGTGGGAATATCGGCGGCATGGTGATCCCGATCGCGATCGGCGCGATCGTTCAATTCACTGGCTCCTATTTCCTCGCGCTGATGTGTTTCGCCGCAATGGGCGTCGGCCTGATGCTCTGTTCGATCGGAATCGATTATGAAACGAAGATTCCGGTCTAAGCCATCGCCGCGCCTCGCATGAACAACGTTGCTACTGAGATTGGAAAATGGGAATAGCAAAAGTCGAAGACATCATTGGCCAAACCGTCCGGCGCGATATTGGCCGCATGAAACGGTTCGTTGAAGGTCAGCTGGAAGCAGCCGCGCGCTCGATCATGAGCACGCCGAACGCCCACGTCGGTATCGTGACCGGCTTCTTCATACGTAATGCCGTTCCGCCCTCGCCCGAGACGGATGGACTGGGCGGCATGGCCCACTTGGCCGCCGCACTTTCGAACCTCGGCATACCGGTGACGGTGATCTCGGACGCGCCATGCTGCAAGGCGGTCTGGGCTGTTACAACGGAATTGCCGAAAGACGTCGCGTTCGAGATCACCTCGGTGAGCGCGGCATCGGTCAAGTCGCTAAGAGCCCGGCTCAGCGAGGCTGAACGTCCGATCACGCATATGATCGCGATCGAGCGGGTGTCGCCCGCGAGCGACGGCAAGCCGCACCGCGAGTACGGCGCCGACATGTCCGACGATACCGCTCCGCTGCATCTCCTGTTCGAGGATCCCGAGTGGCCGCGTCCGTGGGTCACGATCGGCATCGGCGACGGCGGCAATGAAATCGGCATGGGCGTGCTGCCCGAAGAAATCGTCCACGACGACATTCCCAACGGCCCATTGATCAGCGCAGCCATTCCCGCCGACTACCTGATCGTTTCCAGCGTCTCGAACTGGGGCGGCTGGGGCCTGGTATCCGCGATGGCGATGGTCGCGCCGCGAGATGCGGCCGCGCGGTTGCTCACCGATTTCACGCCGGAGCGCGACCGGGCGTATCTAGCCGCGGCCGTCGACGTCGGGCAGGCGGTTGACGATAGCCGCATCGACCGCCCCGCTACGCCGAAGATGAGCGTCGACCGGCTGTCGTGGGAACAGCACGCACAAGTGCTGAGTCAGCTCAGAGCTCACGTTGACGGATATCTCGCAGTGCCGTCGCACTCGTGAGCGCGACACCCTTTTCCTCTCTTAACGCACCAACCATGTTCGACCTTTCGAGTACCGCTCTCAAACGTGCGCCGTCATGGGCCGCCAGCTTGCCAGAAGAATTGCAGACACCGTGTTTCATCGTATCCGAGCGTGGCATCGTCGATAACCTGCATGCGACCGCCCGCGCGTGTGGAGGGGTGGAACGCCTCATGCCGCATGTGAAGACGCATCGCGCAGGGTGGATCGTCAAGAGACTGATTCGCGAGGGCGTAACCGCATTCAAGACCGCTACCGTGGCGGAAGTGGCGATGGTGCTCGAGGCCGGCGCGAAACACGTCGTCTGGGCGTATCCGACTGTGAACCCTGCTCATATCCGTACCGTGCTCGCGCTGGCGCATGCTCATCCGGACGCACGGGTCGAGGCGCTCGTCGACTCGGCGGCAGGCGTAGCCGCGTGGCGACTCGCGACGAATGGGGCGCAGTTGCCCAATCTCTCGCTGCTTATCGATCTGGATGCCGGCATGGGCAGAACCGGAGCGCCGATAGCAACGGCGACGCTGCAACTGGCCCGTGAGTTGGCCACGCTCGGCTGCTTTGGAGGATGGCATGTCTACGACGGCCACATCCATGATCTCGACCATGCCACACGCCGCAAGCGGGTGGCCGCCATCGTAGGAGAAGTCACGGCGCTGACGCGCGCCGCCGAGGCAGAAGGATTGTCGAGAAGGCTCATCGCCGGGGGCAGCTATACGTTCGATCTGTGGCCGCTCACACTCGCCGATTTCGTGTCCCCCGGCAGTTGGGCCTATTCGAGCGCTCAACACGACCTGGAGTTGCCTGCACTCGGCTGGACGCCGAGCGCCTATGTGCTGGCCACCGTGATTTCACGCAATAGCACGACTGCCACGCTCGATGCGGGCTCGAAGGCGATCTCGCCGGACAAGCCGCTGGCCGAGCGCTTTCGCTGGGACGGCAAGATCGTCATGATGAGCGAAGAGCACGTGGTGGTCGAAAACACCGATCTGGCAGTCGGCGACCGGGTGATGCTATTGCCGCGCCACGCTTGCACGACTGCTTATCTCTACCCCTGCGCAATGGTGCTCACCGCGGAAGGGTCGTGGGAAGTGCGTGAACAACTCGGGAACCGTCGATAAGCCATAAGGCTCGCGGCGGGCAGAAGTCGATTGAAGCGACGCCACGCAGCCACGCGCGTCATACGGCAAGTTGGAAAAACACCAGATCAAGGCGAAGGGAAAAAACATGAACGATAGCGGCACGTCCCGCGCATTGCGTAGCGTCAATCCAACCGACTTCAAACCAGGCGGTCACTATTCTTCCGCGATGATCGCGGGCGACTTCGTCTTCCTGTCCGGCCAGACGCCGCGCGACGCCGACCGGAAGCTGATCGGCGACTCGATCGAAGAGCAGACCCGTGCAACGCTCGCGAATGTCGAGCGGGTGCTGGCGGCCGCCGGCGCGAGACTGCAGGATGTCGTCAAGGTCACGGTCTATCTGACCGACTTAACGCTCTTTAGCCGCTTCAACGCGCTCTACGCGAACTGGTTTGCCCAGCACAAGCCGGCGCGAACGACCGTCGAAGCCGGTCTGCAAGGTGTGCTCGTAGAGATCGACGTGGTTGCCTACATCGGCAAGCATTGAACCAGGCGGCGCGGCGTGCCGCACGCATGCTAAAAGCCGTAAAGCCTCGCAGGATTTTCAACGAGGATTCGGTGCCGCGTCGATTCATCCGGTATCCACAGCGCCAGGTCATCCAGCAAATGGGCAGCGTCCGGCTTGTTGTCGGCCGCTTGCGTCGGATGAGGCCAGTCCGTTCCCCACAGCATCCTGTCCGGGGCAAGCCGGGCCAACCTGAGCGCGACAGTGCCGGCGTCGGCGTAGACCGGCGCTCCGGTTTTCGACGCGAGATAGGGGCCGCTCAATTTGACCCAGGTACGGCCGCCGGCCAGCAGTGCCTCGACCATCCGGAACGCGGCATGCTCCGTGCCGTCCGGTTGCGGGATCTGCCCCATATGATCGATCACGAGCGGCGACGACAGATTCGCAAGCAACTGCCGATGCGCGAGTAGCTGCGCGGCGGTGGCATTGACCTGAATGTGCCAGCCGAGCGGTTCGATCCGTTTCGAGAGCGGCGACATCATCGATACAGTGACGTCGACCAGGTATTCGAGGTTAAAGCGCAGTCCGCGTACGCCCATATCGTGAAGACCGGCCAGCTCACCATCCGTCACGGTGACGGGCACGGTCGCGATACCGCGCGCGGTCTTTCCGAATTGCGATAAGGCATCGAGCAGACATCGGTTGTCCGTTCCATACGTAGACGGTTGAACGACGACATGTCGCTCGACACCCAGCCTCCGCTGCAGCGCGCGATAGTCGGCGACCGTCGCGTCGGGCGGCTGCAACTGCGCTGACGCATCGACTGGATAGCGCGCATCGTAGATGTGGTGGTGACTATCGGTTGCCTTCGGCGGAACCGGAAAGCGCGGCTGCCCGGCGTCGCCGGATCGCACACTGGATTCAGGTCGGTTGTGCATGTTCAAGTGCCCATTCGGCGACATCGCGATGTGTCGCGAACCACACTCCCGGCAACGACTGCGCGTGCCGGATGATTTCTTCGAGAATCCATATCCTCGACCGGTAACCAGTGACGTGCGGATGCATCGTCAACTGGAAGACGCCACCCTCCGCATAGGCCGCATCGAACTCGCGGCGAAAGATATCGTAGACGTCGGCTGGCGACGTATAAGGCCGCACCGCCTCGAAGCGATTCATGATCAGATACGCGCCGTCGTCGCGAATCCACTCGACGGGCAGTTCGACGAGACCGCTCGGCACGCCGGCCTCGAGCAGTTCATAGCAGTCCACGTCGGCCATCAGCGACGAATCGTAGCGCAATCCCATTTCGCGCGCGATGGACAGCGTATGCGGGCTGAAATCCCATGACGGCGTACGCATGCCCACAGGACGCTGCCCGGTGATGGTCTCGATCGTGTCCGCCGAGCGTAGCAACAGATCGCGCTCCGCCTCATGCGGGAGCACCGAGTTCAATTCATGAATCCAGCCGTGAAGGCCGATTTCGTGGCCGTCGCCGACGATGCTGCGCGCTTCTTCCGGATGCAAAAGCGCAGTGACCGCGGGTACGAAGAACGAGGCCGGCACGGCATATTTGCGCAGCACGTCGAGAATGCGCGGCATACCCGCCCGGCTACCGTACTGCCCCCAACTGAGCCGGCCGATCGACTTTCCGCCCTCGCGCAATTCACTGGTTTCGTGGTCGCAATCGAATGAGAGCGCCACCGCGCAGCGCGCTCCAGCAGGCCAGCCATTGGGGCGAAGCGCGCGTCCCGCGCGTACCTGGTCGACCAACTTCCGCCAATGGGCTTCAGGCCATTGCCAAGGCTGGCTATGCGAGTCATCTGGGTTCATCAAAGCGTCCTTACTGACGGTGGATAATTGAAGACCGGAAAGCGGCAGCGCGGGTCTCATACAGGCAACTTCTTCTCGTAGTCGATGCCGAGTGAGCAGAGCAGCAAGCCAACGCCGGTCGCCGCAAAGAACATCATGGCGAGAAAATACGAACCGGTCGCCTGGACAATCCCGCCGACCAGAATCGGCGCACCAATGCCGCCGACCGCCGCTCCCAGGTTGAGAAAGCCACCTAGTGTGCCGACCTTGTTGCGCGTGGCAAGCAAAGGTGGAATGCACCAGTACAGGTTGCCCCAGCGCTGAAAGAAAACCGTGCATGAGAGCAACACGACGACCAGCGTCGCGCTGGACAAGTAAGCCACCGAAAACACCGAGACGGTGGCAATCACGCCAGCCGCGCCGAAAATCGTCCGCAACACCGTGTTCGGCCTGCCGCCCACCGCCAGCCACTTATCGGCAAGCCACGCGCCGACGAGTTCGCCGGCGAAGCCCGAAAAATAGATGATGAAACTCGACCCACCCATTTGACGGATATCGAGGCCGTGCTCCTTGATCAGATAGCTCGGCATCCACGTAAGCAATCCATTGAACAACGTGTTGCAGCACATGAAGCCGAAGAACATGAACAGGAAGGAGCGATACTTCAGAAAGTCGATTGCACGCCCGGATGCGTTGGCCGGCTCGCGCTCCAGTTCTTCCTCGTGCGAACGCTCGATAAACGATGCTTCGTCTTCGTTGACCGCCGGATGCTCGCGCGGATGATTGCGGATATAGACCCAGGCCAGGGCGCCGGCCAGCGTCGTGGCGACACCCGCAACCACAAACGCGAGGCGCCACGAACCCAATACTCCAATCAACGCCGAGATCAACAGCGATCCCACCGCTGCGCCGAGCGGCGCGCCGCCGTCCATTAGCGACGCGCCCCTTGTGCGTTCGTTGCGCGTCAGCCATAGCGCATTGAGCTTACCGCCGGCGGGCGCGATCGACGCCTCGGCGAACCCAAGACCGAGACGCATGAGCAGCAGTGAAGCAGCGTTCGTGCAGAATCCCGCGCCGGCCTGAAAGCCTCCCCAGACGAGCGTCGCCACCGTGATCACGATGCGCGGCTTGAAACGGTCGACCAGCAGGCCCGCTGGAATCTGCATCACCGTATACGACCAGAAGAACGAGCTCAGAATCAAGCCTTGCACCATCGGCGAGAGCGAGAACTCCTTCGAGATCAGGGGCATCGCGACCGATAGCGAAGCGCGGTCCACGTAGTTGATCGTGATCAGCACGAGCAGGAACCAGAAGATTCTCCATCGAACCGATGATTTACGGCCGTGCGCCAGCGCTGCCATTCTCGTGTTCATGTTCACTCCCCTGCTTCAGTAGTGGTTGCCGCTCGGGCGGCGCTATCAAAATCTCACGCGCAGGGCCGCACGCCGCCCTCGACGCCGCTTTGCAGCGGCCCATTGACTATGGCCGGCCGCGTTGCTGACGTAGGTCAGCCCCTCATCGATCATCCCGTACAACATGACGCTGCTTTGCACAAACGCTGGAATGGCGAACGCGTTCGAAAGTGCGAGATCGAGCAGCGACTTCCTTATCATAAGGATTCCCAATTCATCGTCAGAGCGCTTCGGCGTCGATAGAGAGGCAACCAAGGAGTGCACCGAGTATACGAATGCAATTTTTCCGGGAGATAATCAAAGTTAGCGAGACCATCTGATAGAAACCTTCGATCATGCGTATTTCTCTTCAGCAAATTGAAACCTTTTACTGGGTGGCGCGGTTGGGAGGGTTTCATGCGGCGGCGCGTCATCAACATCTCACGCAGCCGACCATTTCGGCGCGTATCCAGGAGTTCGAAGAACATCTCGGCGTGCAGCTGTTCACGCGCAGCCGGACGCGCTCCGAACTCACGCTCGCAGGCCGCGACGCGCTCGCCGATGCGGAACAGGTGCTGAAGCTCGCCGAGAAACTCGAACAGATCGCGAAACGTACCGACCCCATGTACGGGCTTCTGCGTCTCGGCGCGATCGAGTCCATCGCCCACGCTGGGCTTGCGGATCTACTGACGCAACTCAAGACGCGCTATCCGCACATGAAGATCGAACTCACGATCGATGTGGGCGTCGCGCTCGGACGCAAGCTTGGCGCGCACGAACTTGACATAGCGATACTGAACGATTCCACCGATGCGCCCCACGTGGTCGAGACCGCCATCGGCCACACCGATCTGCACTGGGTTGCGTCGCCGCAACTCGTGCCCAATAACAAAATCGCGCCTCACGATCTTGCGTCGGTGCCGATCATCACCGTCTCGCAACCGTCATCGAACCATTCGCTGGTGATGAACTGGTTTCGCAGCGCAGGTTGCAATCCGGACAACATCAGCTCATGCAATTCCCTGTCGATGATGTCGCGGCTCGTCGCGGCCGGACACGCGGCGGCCGTGTTGTCGCCCGCGATAATGCGCGCAGAGATCGATGCCGGGCTGATTCATGTGCTGAACACTGAGCGGCCAATCACTCAGCAAGGGTTCTTTGTCGCCTATCAGGAAGAGTGTCTTAGCGGTGCGGATACCATCGTGGAGCTGGCCAAAGAGGTGCTCACACGCAGTCGCGTGCTTATTCCGGGGTAGTCGGCGAGCGGGAGTGGACTATTTATTGCGCGCCGTACAGCGCGAGACCGGCGTACGGCGTGTTCATCTGGACAGGGAACGGTCGAGCTCCGGCAGACGTCGACCGTCGTGCATGGAACTTGCCGACGCAGGTCGCTGAATGTGCATTCTTGCCGTTGCTGTCCGGCAAATCTGAGGCGCGCGCTGCCGCCGAAGCGAATGCGGCCGCACTTGTTGCGTGCTGAGTCCGCGCATGGTGCGGAGTAGGCGTCAGCCATGCAAAGATTGTCGGGGTCAGCGAGAATCTGTGTCGTTTGTCCGGACACACGAGTCGCCGACGCGTCGTCGCTGCGCGCCGCAGTCCGTGCTCGCCCGGCTTTGCGTCTTTCCATGACGCGCCACACCGCGCGTCGGCGACTTAGGTGTTGCGAGGACGTGCCGTCGTGCCGCGCACGATCAGGTCGGTCGGAACGATATACTGCGAACTCACCGGTCGTCCTTCGATCCGTGCGAGCAGATACTCGGCGCTGCGCGCGCCGATTTCATCAGCGGCGAGCCGCATGGTCGTTAGCGGCGGCGACGTGAAGCTGGAAAATTCGATGTCGTTGATGCCCGCGATCGACAGGTCGCCCGGTACGTCGATACCCGACTCGCGCGCCTCGGCCAGCGCGCCGATTGCAAGCAGATCGGTGCCGCAGATGACGGCCGTCGGTCGCTCAGGGCCGTTCATCAACGCCTTCATCGCCATCTGCCCTTCAATGATCTTGTGCGGCATCTCGATCAGATGCTCGTGGCGCAACTGCAGCCCGCGCGATTGCAGCGCCGCGCGCACGCCGATGATGCGATCAGCCGCACGATCGCTGTGCTGCGTCATTTGCGTAATCATGCCGAAGCGCGTGTGCCCGAGATCGAGCAGATACTCGGCAAGGCGACGGCCGACCGCCACGTTGTCGAAGCCGACATACGGGTGGTCGTGATCGACTGTCCAGCCATTGACGAGCGGAATCTGTTCCTTCTTGATCAGTTCGTAGAGCGCAGGCGAGTGGCTGCGGCCCACGAGCATCAACCCGGCGATACCGTCCGCGATCAGGGCACGGACCTGCTTCAGTTCGTCTTCCTGGTCGTAGTACGAGCATCCGAGCAGCAATGTATAGCCGGCTTCCCCGATGCGCTTTTGCAGCGCGAACACGCCGATCGCGAAGTTCTGGTTTTCCAGCGATGGGATCACCGCGCCAATCGTTTTCGAGCGCTGCAATGCCAGCGCACGCGCCGCGGCGTGCGGTGTATAGCCGAGTTCCTGCGCGATGTCGCGCACGCGGTTCTGCAGTTCAGCCGCTACCTTTGCGTTGCCGTTCAACACGCGCGAAACGGTCGCAGTCGATACCCCTGCCGCGCGTGCAACATCGATTACGGAAATCGCATTCGATTTGCGACGCGGTGCTCTTTTCTTTGCCTCGTTGGTCAACTTCCACCCTGCCCGATGTCGAGGCGCACCATCGCGCCTTCCCTGTGCGGCATACTATAACGCGGCACCTTGAGAAATGGCCACCGCTGGGCGCGGGCCTTCGCATGCTCGCTCCGTTCAGCGTTCGCGTCAGGACTGTACGAGTCAGTCGAAGCTGCCGGAAAGAGCGCCTCGTGCCGATCCTTCACCCGCCGCGTGGCCGCGATCTGCACGGCATACCATCGTGCGCTATTCTCCCGGCGCGTAGCCCAGTTGCCGTGCGTTTTGCCCCTGCGGTTGCGCGCATTGCTCTACACACTGGGGGCGATCACGAACTGCTAGTCGGGGTAATCGATGCAGCGCTTTGTCAGTTGCATCACGTAGTGATGGCTGAGCAAAACGAAAGGATGGCGCAGCGCCGTCGGCGTACTGCCGGGACGAAACCAGTTGATCCGCATGCATGCGACCGATATGCCGTGCCTGTTCCGCTTCCATCCAGCCGAGCGCATTGGCGATTACCCGGTGGCATCGCTGCAATCCCATCGGGTGATTCGAACTCGCGGGCACCACGCGTTTGACGTCGGCGTGCGAAGACCTGGCTCAGCGGCACCCAAAGTGGCATTCGCCAAATACACAATTTAAGTAATCGTTTCTCTAGCGTTTGAGATTTCCTTCGAAATTCAATCAAATCACGCAAAACCTCAGGGCTTTTCACGGGTAAACCCCAATAAATTGAAGAGAAAGCGCTTACTCACTTCACCTATACTGTGGCTTCCGAACGGCCATACCCGCGACCGCGCACCTTATCGCCCGGCAATGCGCGCGGCGGAGTCATGTGTACCGATAAGATCGCAGCATCACCTTGCTCGTGAATGGGTGGGAAGGGAAACGACCGAACTCGCCCCACGACCGTTCATCTGATCACCGGCCCAGATTCGGCCAGAGCCCAGCCCGTCATGTAGGCACTTTGCGTCAGCACCACAAAACAGTTGAAGCGAGCCTCAGACATGGCATTCACCATCGTACCGATCCGCTGCGGCGATATCGTCAACCATGAGTGCTCGTGTTTTTTGTACCGCAAGAACTGCGGTTCCGCGCGCCTGCATGCGCCTTGCATTGCGTGCTTGCTGCGCAGCGCTCGCCAAACGATCGTCGTCGATGCCGGACCGGGTCCCCGCTCGCGCGCACCGCAGTGCTACACCGAGACGGATGCCGGAATCGACGACCTGCTGCAGTACGGTCTGGCGCGCGAAGGCGTCGACCCGGCTTCCGTCGAACTGGTCATTCTCACTCATCTGCATAACGACCACGTCGGCGGCGCGCGGTTGTTCACGAACGCACGCTTTCATGTCTAGGAAGCCGAGTTGAAAGAGGCAGTCTGGCCGGTGCCGTTCCAGCGTCCGATCTACGAAACCAACCAGCGCGGCCGCACTCCACCGTGGGTGGACATTCTCGACCGGATGGACGTGGCGTTCGGTGACGCCGACGTGGTGCCGGATATCCGTGTATTGCGCCTGCCGGGACATACGGCAGGCTCACAGGGTGTGTTGGTCGACACGCAGGCAGGACCGTATCTCATCGCGGGCGACCTGATTCCACTCTACGAGAACTGGCCGGAGGACGGCAGCGAGCCGATCCCGAACGGCAACCACACGGACCTGCGCGCTTACGACGAAAGCCTCCGCCGCATTGCGGCGCTTGGAGCAACAGTGCTGCCGGCTCATGAGCCACAGGTTTTCGATTGCAAGGTGTATCCCCCGCCGCAGGTCCGGTAAGCGGTCGGTATTGCAACGGAAACAGGCGATGAGGCAAAGATGGTTCCGGCTGCAGGGCGACGATGATCAACTTCATGGATCGCATCAACCTTGGCTTCGCGATACCGGCCATCGCAGCGAGCTGGCGTCGACCTCCGCGGTATTCGACTTCGCCTCCGGCGCGCTGTTTCCCGGCTATGGCATCGCGCAGCCGATCTGGGCTGGCTCACCGACCAGAGATACGGCAAGGCGCTCATCGCCATGACGCGGCTGCTGTGGAGCATCGCAGAACTATCGCAGACCATGGTCCATAACGCGTCGCAACGGGTGGCCGTACGTTTTGCGATCAGGTCTGTTCGAAGGAGGGTCTTCCGATCTTCCTGCTGTTCGTGAAGAACGGGTTCGCGCCCTGTAGGCGGGCCACAAGTACTAGCGTCGTTCCGTTCCCAGATCCGCGCGCAATTGATTCGGCTTCCGCTGCGCAGGAGTGGCCAAGAGCACGCTGATCCCATCGCACCGTCACAGCCAATATGCTGCGAACGCATTCACCGCATCATTGATCGTTTAGGTGCCTGACCGCTTCAGACATTCCCTGCTCATCAAACGCAGGGCTGCACGAGTCCGGCCCTTCAGCAAGCCTGGAGCACGTTAATGACGCGGCTCACGAGCAACGGACGAGTATTGCGTCCGTATTCGGCCATATGCGCGGAGGCCGCATGCGCCTTTAACGCTTCCGCGCTTTCCCAGCGTTCGATTACAGCAAAGGTATCAGTGCCGAGCGATGTCTGAATCGTCCCGAAGTCCGGTACGTCGACTACAGCCTCGTAGCTAATGCACCCCTCTTCCGCCAGCACCGCCGGACGGTTTTTGTTGAAAAGCGCCAGCACGGCTTCGCGTTGACCGGGCTGGGTAGTGATCGTTGCAATGACATGGATCATCCGGATTTCTTCCTTTCCTGTTTCGGCGCCGATCGCCGCGCGAAAATGATAGCCGCATTTGGATATGCTTGCTGACAGGGCCTCACCGTGCGGTTCTGGTCGGACAACTTCCGCAGCGAAGCGCCGGATTGCTGATAACCGTACAGAACGTTATGGGTTCCGCGCGCGTACACGCGCAGCTTTTCTAATTTCGCCGGCGACGTACGAACTGAACGTATTGGCAACGTCTGGCAGATTCAGAATGTTGGCTTCAGTGACATTAGCCGGTTTGAGCATTTGACGCTCAATAGCGCGCAGCCCCATCGTGCTCGACGCGACAAACTTGCGGACGAGGTCCTCCCGTGTCTTCTTGTCCGCTGTGTCGAAGAATTCGCGCGCCAGACGAATCTCCTCCTGTCGACGTTTATCGGCGGCCGCGTTAGCTGCCGCCAGGCTGGCCTCGACTTCCTTTTGCCTGTCAGACCTCGCCCCCTGTTCCCCCGTCGTAGCCTCTGCAAGCTGAGCCTGAATCAACTCGACCTGCCTGTCGGCGTCGGATACCCGGTAGTTGTCCGAAAGAGCCCTCATGAGGTAGGCGGATGCTCTTTTCACCTTGATACCCTGCCTGATTGTCCAGCGGGTGTAGTCGATGGCTTGTTGAATGCGCTCGTCCGTCCAGACAAACCTGTTCTCAGCGATTTTTTCAAACTGTTTTTCAGACAGTCCGAATTCATCTTGAAGCATTTTGAAAAGTACCACCGAGTTCAGCATGGCCGCTTTGGATGCCAATGCCCCTTCCTTGCGTTTAAGCCGGAAACGTATCTGGTCCTTCTTTCGCGAGCCGGGAGTTCCGGCACGGGTCTCATACGACAACTCGATATCGGACAGTTCGTTGATTTGGTTGACGGCTGGCTCGAGATAATCGCGCTTGAAGTATTTGAACTCGGCGTTGTTTGCCCATGACTTGCCGGGCAAGTTTCGAACAAGGTCGAGTGACAGCCAGTCTGTTAGCCCGCTGGGTACGGATGGCAAGACATGGTCGTAAATGCCTCGAGCGTAGATGAGCGTAAATCTCGAGGTGACTAGCAGGCTGGTCCAGTACGAGTTCTCAGGGTCCTTGATGAGGCGTTGCAGTTCGATAGGCACGCGGAAGCGAATCCGGCCATTTCTGACACTGACCCGGCCGATCAACTCAAGCCAGTCCCCGTCTTCATTCTGGACGGCCAAGTCCTCATCCGCATCGTCATCACCGGCACTGCCCTCTTCGCCGGGTTCGAGAGGTTCCTCCAGCATGCGTCCTTTCGAATCTACGGACACTACCGGTGCACTCATCACTTCGAGCATCGAAGATTTGACGCTGCGAATGACGCTGGAAAAATGTTTCTTATTCCTGCTGTCATAGCGCATGAGCCATTTGAAAAAGCTCAGCGTCACGTCATAGGTTTCCTGAATTTCAGGGTCCTGCGCGACGATGAAGTAAGCGGCATCCACAAAGCGCCTGGCGGACAGTCCTAATCCGATAATGCGCGCGAAGACCCGGTTCTTTTGATACCCGATATCTTTATCCGGACTGGTCTCATCGATGGACCTTTGCGCCGGCGCCATCTCGACGAATAGGTCCAGTGCAAATTGAAGAGGAGTGACTCGCCGGTCGACGCTGCTGGACATGCCTGTTCCCTGGAAATTTCAGCAGACTCTAGGCATACAGAGGTGAGATGTCAATAAGAAAGTCTCACCTTTGGCACTGAGACGAACAGCATGCACATCATCTCTCACCTTCGGCACACCATCTCTCACCACTAGTGAAAGCGTCGGTGCCGCAGCGCATGATGGTAGAGGGTTTCAGCCAGTTATCCACAGGTGACGCAGGAAAATCTCTCACCTTCGGTAAAACGCGCTTTTGTCTCTCACCTCGGCCCACTATAAATCTCCCCTTCTGCACCCGGATGTCTCACCTGAGGTGCACATTTTCTCTCACCTTCGGCACATTGAATCTCACCTATCCGGCACTAACTGTTTGATAACAAAGGAATGGTATTTCCCCTGTACGTTTGTTAGTTCGTTTTTTTATTTAAAACAACCAACAAACCGCTCGGCAACGTGGCTAGCTCACGGCCGGCGATAGACATCAGAGTCGGGCGTAAAGGTCCGATATGCCGTGAGACCTAATAGGGCTGTCAACTCTCCGCGCTCAAATGAGTGAGACAACAAGTCTCCCGCGGCGTTTAAGAGTGTATGGCGAGAACGATGGTGCTTTTCGAATGAGGGAAGCAGTGCGGCCTCACATGCAATAGGAACGTCGGTCTCGGTGATGTTCTTCGCGCCTGCTTCAAAGGTGAGAGATTGTGTGCAGCATTTTCTGCTGGCCAATACACGCGAGGTCTTTCGTCCACGCCGTCGGTCGCATTCACTTACGCCGCGACTATCGTCCTACGTACAAGCTTCAGCGGAGAATGTCGATAGTCGCAGGGTGAGGGATTTTGTGCATGCGGATGCGCGTCCGATACTGGCATTTGTGTCGATGCACACTATCTCTCACCTTTGCCCTCTGCTTCAGTCAAACGAAATAAAGATGTAATGTAATCGTCCAATGTATGTGCTCTATTCGCTATCGGATGTCTTGAGCTCCAGCCTCTCAGCCCGTTTCGTCGGCTCGGTCTGGCGGGTTAGTGGACAAAAACTCTCACCTTTTGTCCCTAACTGCATCCCCCGGCGGCGTCACCTGCACTAAAGGTGAGAGATTTTGTGCGGGCGATTTCGTTCACGTTGGCTGCCACAGATATCGTTGAAGGCATAAAAAACAGTGGCTTACGAACGATATTTGAGAAACTGGACGACAATATAACGCTGTTTTTGCGTTTTTCCTGTATTCTCCGTTTAGCTTCAATTTCCAGGGAAAACTCCGAAATGGCCAATGTCAGCCAACCGATGCCGATAGACCGA
Organism: Paraburkholderia sp. BL9I2N2; assembly: GCF_004339745.1. Lineage (GTDB taxonomy): Bacteria > Pseudomonadota > Gammaproteobacteria > Burkholderiales > Burkholderiaceae > Paraburkholderia. Next base: position 168,861 of record NZ_SMGP01000003.1, read on the forward strand.
ACCGTGACGCTTGAGGAAATCTCAGATTTCGCGGACGTCGTCACCGATTATGCAACTGAACTACGGGACCAAATTCTCGCGCCGCGCCCGCGCAAGGAAGCGCCGGTGTTTACGACTGGAGAAGTCGCAGAGCTATGCGGCCTGACGCGTCAGCAGGTGCAATACCTCGCAACCAAGGGGGATGGTGTGTTGCCGGAAGGGCAGTCCACCGGGACAGGACGAAGCCGAAGTCGGCTATTTACACTAGGTGAAGCCCGAAATTGGGTACAGCAGGTGTCGGACATCTACCAGACGCCCTTGGTAGCTGGACCGAGCGATTTCGAAGGCAAAGTACTCATCACGTCGCAGTTGAAGGGGGGCTCGGCTAAAACCACAACGTCGATGTGCCTTGCCCAAGGGTTGAGCCTGCGCGGGCGAAAGGTTCTCGTTGTCGACCTAGACCCCCAGGCTTCGCTTTCCGAGCTATGTGGGCTGTATGCCGAAAAAGAGGTATCTCCGGACGATACAGTGCTTCCTTTTGTCTATGATCAAAAGGTCGAAGGAGGTCTGCTCTCCCGGGTGCAGCCAACGTACTGGGATGGGTTGGATATCATTCCGGCGCATACAGAACTGGTCGGGGCTGAGTATCACCTTCCCGCAATGCAGATGAAGCTTGCAGGATTCAAATTCTGGCAGGTGCTCCGGGATGGACTAGCGCCATTGCGCAAGCACTACGACTACATCATTCTGGATACATCGCCCTCTCTGTCCTATCTCAACCTGAACGCATTGATGGCAGCGGACGCAATGGTAATGCCGATGGTCCCGGAGAATCTCGACTTCTTCAGCTCGCTTTCTTTCTGGCGACTTTTCTCGGACGTCGCCAAGTCGTTCATCAAATACGAAGCTAACAAAAAGTACGATTTCGTTTCTGTGCTGCTGACCCGCGTGAATTACAACAGCACTTCCGCGGCACCGGTTGTCCGCACGTGGGCACAAGGCGCGTATCGTCACTGGCTGGACCCGTTTGAGGTTCCTGCCAGTTCCGTAATGAGCTCAGGTGCTCTCGCATTTACGACCGTTTTTGACATCAGCAGCTCGCATAGCCAGGCGAAATCCTTAGCGCGCGTCAAGCAGCCGTTAATTGACTATTGCCGATGGGTCGATGACATGTTCGTCAAGCAATGGAGGCCAGCACAATGAGCGCCAACAATATCCGTGATCAGATGTTGGCCAAGACCGCAAATCTTCGGTCGACAGCGGAACGAACCCCCGATGCCAGCCGTCGCGCAAGTCGGACAGAGACGGCACCGGGGATGGCCGGAGCATTGGCGGCCGCGCAGTTGAGGGTACAGGAGCTTGAGTCGTCCGGAACGACGTCGCAGTTGCCAGTGACAGAAATTATTCCTAATCCCTGGCAGCCGCGGCGCGTATTCAATGAAGCCAAGCTGTCCGAGCTGGCAGAGTCGATTCGCGAAGTCGGGCTCATGCAGCCCATCGTGGTTCGTCGGGTTGAATCGGCCTACCAGATTGTGGCAGGGGAGCGGCGCTGGCGAGCACACAAGATACTCGGGGCGGAGTACATCAAGACGGTGGTCATCGAGTGCTCCGACCAGGACATGATTGTGTTGGCGCTGGTCGAGAATATGGACCGGGACGACCTCACCGATTATGAAGTGGCCATCTCGCTTCGTCGGTCTGAGAGTGAGTTTCCTAGCCGCAAAAGGCTGGCGGAGGCAGTGGGCCTCTCACGTACCGGGCTATATCAATTTCTTGCGTTCGAAAATCTGCCGGACTTCATGAAGAAGGACCTCGATTTGCAGCCTGCCCTACTCGGCTGTAACGCTGCAGAGGAAATTGTCTCGGCCCTTAAGAAGCACGGCGGCGAAGCTGAGTTGGCTGCACGCGAACTCTGGCCAGATGTGGTCAAGGGGGATATGGCCCAAGGCAAACTTGCGCCGGCGATTATCGCGATGGTGACCCGTCGTGCGTCGGGGACGACGGCTCGGGAGAGGCTTATCGAGAAATTCTTCGCCGGAAAAGACCAGGCGGGAAGCATTACCAAGGACGTCAATAGCTTTACCGTGAAAATCAAGGCTACGGCTTTGACCGAGGCACAAGAGGCGCGAATTCGGCAGCTTATCAGTGAGCTGTACAAGGGCGAGCCGCGGTGAGCTAGCATTTCTTGCGACAAAGGAGCCCGCGTCGAGCGGGCTTTTTTTGTGCCGACGCGGGCGTCAGTAATACTGACACCGGACTCTGTCGCCGACGGGGCGGAGGTCGATGGCAGGCTGTGTCTGCGATTCGCGTTCGCTCGGGCGAGGCGCGACATTGGGCGCACATGTGTCAGCGATACTTGTACCGACCGATTCTGAACCGCATACGGTGGACGACGCGTCCCGACGTGGACGGTTGGCCGGCCCGGCCCTGTGGGAGCAGTGTCGGTATTACTGACACACTGAGTTTTGAACAAGAAGGACTGTAAGCAGAAAACCTTAGCTCTTTTGAGGTCGTCTTCCACGCACGAGTCAGCAGCGAGCTTGTGCATTCCATAGAGGACCGAGGCTTGCCCACAGCGACGCCCAGAAGATGAACCGGATCGCGGTCATCACGTGGGTCTCAACGTATGCCACACCGCTCCTTGATGTGCTTTCCAGTGTGGCGTCTGCTGTAGTTGCGGACCGCCATCCCGTCGGCGTTGCCTATGGTCACGGTATTTCCTCTTGCGAATGTGAGGGACCGGCTTGGTTGGCATGACCGCGTGGCCGAGGTTTATATGCACTGGAATCTGCGCAACCGCTACACGAGGAGCCACGAAGTGTACTGACAGGTTGCGACAGCGACTCTTCGACGCGCCCTGTTCGGAGTGTCGGTATTACTGACACCTCACCGCCGATAGTCGATTTGCTTCGATCTGTCCGACTTTCCTCGTGTAGAGGTGCCAGCATCGCTGACACGCGTTCAATCCCCACCTTTCGACCCATAGGCGGGCAAATATATGACGACAGCGCAACGACTCGACTGTCCAATTGCTCGCCGCTGATAGCGAGGGTGGAAAGTGCCTCCAGTGGCGGTGCCTTCCTCTACCTCGCTCTCAGGCGGAGTCGTGTTAGACCTATCCCGTTGCCCAAAGGCTGCGAGCCTGCTCTACCGATATGTAGATCGTTGCATTCTGCAGGAATGCGTAACTCAGCACACGCTGCAGCACATCTACGCGCAGGTGGTCCGCGCGAGCAGGTTGACGAACGTGTGGTGCAGCGCGTGCGGCGCCGCTTCAAGCGAAGGGCGTGGTTCCCGCACGTCCAGCGCGAGAATTTCGTTCTCCGCGAGGCGCAGCGGTGTCCGCGTCACGGGCCAGTCTAACCCGTGGCGCAAGATCCACTACCAGTCCACAGAATGAGCAGATGCTTTGGCTGGGGTCTGCGTGGTTGGGATCACCCCGCGAGAGAGACGAAACTTCTCGCTTTTTCGCATCCTCAGAATCAGTCTCGCGATAGGCGGTGAGTGTGCAGGACTTCGATCACCAGATGCGAACGGACCCCGTCCGTCACCTTCGGTTCTACAGAATCGACACCTTCCGAGGATGTCTGAGTCTTCGTGCTACTCGGGCCCGGGCTAGGGCGGGACGCGGACGAGGTGGAAAGTATCATTCCGCTGCACGCTGGTGAAACCGATCAGAAGGACAGTTGCGCGCGCGAGGCGATACTGTGCGCCAAATACCGCGGGGGCCATTCACTTCGAGCGACACGGTACGCCGTGAGTGGATGAACTTCGCGCATTTAGGGGAAAGGATGCCGCCGCCGCGCGTAAATGACTTCCAATGCCTGTTCGGCAGCCCTCGTCGACGGAACGGCCGGTTTTCGTTTCTGTCACCGCCTCCGCGATGTCCCGACACGGGTTGCCGCAAAGGTAGCGTACGCCAATCGCCACGCGAACATTCCCGCAGTACAAACACGTTGTACCATTGCAAATCGACGACGAATGCCCGGCAAACGGGCGCAGCGCACAGCTATCCTGAGAGCCTTCGTGCCGCTTGACCCTAGATACGACTGCGTGAGAAATTCCTCCGCGCGTGCACAATGTCCATCGAGCCGCCGAGATCTCAGTCTGCCAACCTCCAGACGCCGGCAAGGCGAATCATTCAAGCCCCTTCTGGCCTCGGGGGGCGGGACGTCGCGGAACAGGGCAGGTGTATCAGCATCGCTTCGACGTTGTTGTACGGGAGAGATTAGGGACGAGTTAAAAGCCGGGCGCGCGACTCCGGGCCCGGCTGCCGTCGCTCGACTCAGCGATCCGCCCAACTGGCGTCATCACGATTTGCGCCCGGAGGGAACGACCGAGGTTCGTGCACTGTTGCTCGGACGCGAATTGCCGTTCCGGCGTCGCTGCGTCAGCATTCGGCCGCACAGTTCGATGCAGGTCTGCAGTATGGTTAGCGTCTTTGCTTGTTGGTGATGCACTGACCGATAGACCACTTCGCGAAGCCATGCTGAAGTCGAGCCTTCCTCTCCGGAACTCAGTCCTTCCAGTGGTGCCCTTCACCCAAAAAGAACGGCCGTCGACGTCGGCCGGCGACTGAAGCTCTGCACGCCCACTCGGTTCTCAGACAGGTAGCGGTTACTCAGACATAGTGCTTGCGTGGATGGTTGCGCATCTCAGCGAGCGATGCTTCCAGCCGCGTCGTCCTCTCGATGCGGTTCATCATGGGGGCGTCGTCTGGATTGGACGTGGTCCAACGATCCGCCGTTGGAGCAGTGTCGATACGGAGACAATGAGCGGTCAAGTCCACCGGCGCGTGGCGCCGCCCGGTTGCGACCTTATTGTGCTGGGCCATCAATAGGGCCCAGGTGAGCATTCGGACCCCTGCCAGCTGGTAGTAAAACCAACGCACAACACCGCAAAGAGAGACCGCCGGGTGTCTCCCTCGAACGAGACAGCTACATCAAAAAAATGGCGAAGCAGGCAGGTGCCGGCATCAATTTGCCGCGGTGGCCATGACGGCTCATGTTCATCAATACGCTGGATACATTCCATGAGTTGCGGCAGCCGCTTCATCCGGATCTTCCGGCACGCCGTACGACTACCAAGCCGCAAATTAGAGGAAGCCACCCTAGTTAGGCTCGATTTTTTTGACTGAAATCGCGGACTCGTCCGGCCGGTTGTGCAAACGTTGCGGTTCGCAGTGGAGGGCTCCCCGGCCTCCCGCGATGTCGGATTACCTTTGAACATCACGACTGCGACATGCCGGCGCGTGCAGTCGTCGCGCCGCTATTCACGGTGGATGCTTATCACGGTCGCGTGCCCTCAGACGGAACCGCTAGACAGCTGAGCGCCGGCAAGAAATGATTGCCTTCATATGTATTATCTATCGAAATAATAAATCAATAGTCGATGATCCCTGCATCACATCGCGTGTCCACGCCTGATCGGAAGTCCCGAATGCGCGTCCCGAGCAAGAACACGCTATACGCGTCTCAGTTCGACGCACAGGCGAAGCCCTGACATCGCTTTCACGATACGTGCAAAAACTGTTGCGCCCCGAGTGAATACTGTCCACTGATCCGCTGCAAAACCTTCGAAAGTTTCGACCCTCGATCTATGCCAAAGTTGGCCGGACGCCGAAGTCACAGCCCCGTGAGCCCATCCTTAGCGACGCCGACATTGAGAGCGACACCATAGATCAGCAGTAAGTCGTTCGATTTAGTCGTCACCGTAAAGCGCGTGACAGTGCGTGCATCGGTCACGTGCAAGGTGCCGACGCCGCGCATGCACGGAGCAGTTTTCGTGCTGTTGCCGGGAGGACGCAAGCAGCGCGGAGCTTTACGAGCACCTCCACGACCCGCCGAATGCTTAGCTACGGTTGGAGCTTGCAGGGGCGGTATTCACGATGCGGACCCAAGACATCGACTAAACGGATTTTCGTGAAACAATTAAACGATCAATACGGAAGCGAAAAAACGATGCACAAACAATAACTTGGAGGAATTTCCAAGCGCGGCTGTCCTCATGTTTCACGACGAGGCGCATTCTAAGGCTGCGAAATCGACAAGCGCCAATAAAAATCACCGGCCAATACCTTCGCAAACCGCCATGTATCAAATATTACGTATTCTGTAGTTCTAGTCTCGTACGCCAACGCTACCGATGGCTACCGAGTCGCGAAGAGGATCACGCGCTGTTTGTCATTGCGCGAACGCGCGGCGATCGGGTAGGGTGACGGTTTCCACAAAGAAAACAACGGATCGACAATGAACAAACAGGAACTGGTGGATGCGGTCGCTGCGGCGACTGGCGCGAGCAAGGCGGCAACAGGTGAAGCGATCGACGCGTTCATCAGCGCAATCACGAGCGCCGTCAGGAAGGGCGACACGGTTCAACTCATCGGCTTCGGGTCGTTTTCGACGGGAGCCCGCGCCGCACGCGTGGGCCGCAATCCGGCGACCGGCGCCGAAATCCAGATCCCCGCAGCGAAGACGGTTAAGTTTACGGCCGGCAAGGCGTTCAAGGATGCAGTGAACGGATCCTGAGCGTGCGACAGCCGCCGGTCGGTGATATGCCGGCGGCTGTCCGTTGCGAACACGTCGCAGGTGGCCGACATGTTCCGCGGACCACGCGGGTTCGCGCCGGCGTCACCACCACTCCTGGTGAACCTACCTGTTTTGGCGCGGCTTATCAGCACGACGCCGAACTCGAATACGGAAGCGTTCGCACTCCGGCATGCCTCGCGTCCACACGCCTGGGTATCCTCACTAAAAGGAACATATTGTCAACGCGGCTATTTACACCCCGGCCGCAAGTTGCCAAGCACATGCGTGCGCGGGATGCCACCAGCCGCCCGCGACGCATGCTGAGTCGACCACGCTTTCGACTGCGCTATGCCGCGCCTACCACTTCGCACCAAGTCGGAACTTATGCAGCAATGGCTCCGTATACCCGCTAGGCTGCGACCGCCCTTCAAAAACCAGCGCCTTCGCCGCCTTGAACGCGAGTGATGTGTCCAGATGACCGGCCATTGGCTGGTACTGCGGGTCGTTGGCGTTCTGCGCATCCACCACCTTCGCCATGCGCTTGAACGTTTCGTTCACCAGCGCTTCCGACACCACCCCGTGATGCAGCCAGTTCGCAATGTGCTGGCTCGAAATGCGCAGCGTCGCGCGGTCTTCCATCAGGCCGATATCGTGTATATCCGGCACCTTCGAACAGCCGACGCCCTGATCGATCCAGCGCACCACGTAACCCAGAATCCCTTGCGCGTTGTTCTCGATTTCCTTGCGGATTTCCTCATCTGACCACTGCGCCTCTTCGACGACAGGAATCGTCAGCAAGCCATCGAGCAACTCATCGCGTACGCTGTCGTAGGCGGTCTTTTCCAACTCTTGCTGCACGGCCTGAACGTCAACTTGATGGTAGTGCAGCGCGTGCAGCGTCGCGGCAGTCGGCGACGGCACCCAAGCCGTGTTTGCGCCCGCTTTCGGATGCGCGATTTTCTGTTCGAGCATCGCATGCATCAGGTCGGGCATCGCCCACATGCCTTTGCCGATCTGCGCGCGTCCGCGCAATCCCGAGCTCAAGCCGGCCAGCACGTTATTGCGCTCGTAAGCCGCGATCCATGCCGACGATTTCATATCCCCCTTGCGCATCATCGGACCGGCTTCCATTGCGCTGTGCATCTCGTCGCCGGTGCGATCCAGGAAGCCCGTATTGATGAACGCCACGCGCGCCGATGCCGCCGCAATGCACGCCTGCAGGTTGACGCTCGTGCGGCGCTCCTCGTCCATGATGCCCATCTTGATGGTATGGCGCGGCAGCCCGAGCAGATCTTCGACACGGTCGAACAGTTCATTGGAAAACGCGACTTCGGCCGGGCCGTGCATCTTCGGCTTGACGATGTAAATCGATCCGGTCCGCGAATTGAGCTTATTTTGCAGGTCGTGCATCGCGCCCAGCGACGTCATCACGGCATCCAGAATGCCTTCGGGTATCTCGCGACCGTCGCGATCGACGATCGCCGGATTCGTCATCAAATGCCCGACGTTGCGGATAAACAGCAACGAGCGGCCATGCAGTTTCACGGTCGAGCCATCGGGCGCGGTGTATGTGCGGTCGGCGTTCAGGCGACGCGTGAAGGTCTTGCCGTTCTTCGTGACTTGCTCGGTCAGCTCGCCTTTCGCGAGGCCGGTCCAGTTGCGGTAAAGCTGGACCTTTTCGGCGGCATCGACAGCGGCAACTGAGTCTTCGCAATCGATAATCGTCGAGACGGCCGCTTCCATCAGCACGTCCTTCACGCGCGCAGCGTCGGTCTTGCCGATGGAGTCCGTTGCGTCGATCTGGATCTCGAAGTGCAGGCCGTGATGTTTGAGCAGTACGGCGGAAGGGGAGCCTGCATCGCCCTGATAGCCGATGAACTGCGCGGGGACCTTCAACGCCGACGAGCCGTTCTTGAGCGTGACAGCGAGCTTGCCGCATTCCACGCGGTACGCGATGGCGTCGACGTGCGAGCCGTTGACGAGCGGCGCGGCTTCATCGAGGAATGCGCGGGCGCGCGCGATCACGCGTGCACCGCGCACCGGATTGAAGTAGGCGGTGCGCTCGGCACCGTCGGTTTCGGGGATCGCGTCGGTGCCGTAGAGTGCATCGTAGAGGCTGCCCCAGCGCGCATTCGCGGCGTTGAGTGCGTAGCGCTGGTTCGACAGTGGCACGACGAGTTGCGGGCCGGCTTGCCCGGCGATTTCGGTGTCGACATTGTGGGTCGTCGCCTTAACAGCTGCGCTCACCGGTACGATATAGCCGATGGCTTCGAGAAATGCGCGGTATGCCTTCAGATCGCGCACGGGCCCCGGATGCGCGCGGTGCCACTGGTCCAGTTCCGTCTGCAGGCGATCGCGTTCTGCGAGCAGTGCGCGGTTCTTGGGGGCGAGGTCGTGGACGAGAGCATCGAAGCCTTTCCAGAAAGCTTCGCTATCGATGCCAGTCCCACTCAACGCCTCATCGTCGACAAATTTGCTGAGAACAGCCGCGACACGCAGCCCGTTTCTGTCGATCATTTCACCCATCGTTTGCTCCAACAGTTTCAAATATCAATCAATCAGCCATTGAGGCTGTTTGCCGCGGTTCTGGCCACTTGCGAATCCTGATCCGGTTTGACACCGGACACGCCGACTGCACCCACAACTTTTCCGTCGACCACGACCGGGACGCCGCCCTCGAGCGTGCCGGCTAGCGGCGCGCTCAGGAACGCGGTGCGGCCGCCGTTGATCATGTCTTCGTACTGCTTCGATTCGCGTCGACCGAGCGCGGAGGTACGCGCCTTTTCGGTTGCGATGTAAGCGCCTATCGGCGCACAGCCGTCGAGGCGGAGCAGGGCCAGCAGATGACCCCCGTCATCCACGACCGCGATGGTGACTGCCCACTGGTTTTTTCTCTGCTTCCACGCGCGCGGCTTCCAGGATTCGCGTAGCTTCTACAACGGTCAACACGGGTTTGCTTTGCATGTAAGGGTTATCAAGTCAGTGTTTCGAAGTGAAGTGTCGCCACCGGCGCATGCCGGAGGCCGTGATACGTTTCGTGGCGAACAGGGCTATCCACCTAGCGCGCCCTGCGTGTTGACGTGCACCGCATAAATCGACTGCGACGACGCCATGAACAGCCGGTTACGCGCGCGTCCACCAAAGCACAAATTCGCGCAGCGCTCGGGCAGGGCGATCCGGCCAATCATCTTTCCCTGTGGCGAAATAACCATGACGCCATCGAGTTCGTCATTGCCCATGCCCCAGCCGCACCACAGATTGCCGTCGATGTCCGCGCGCATGCCGTCGATCGTGCCGGCGCCCGCGTCATAGAACATTCGGCCTTTACCGATTCCGCGGCCATCCGCGTCCACTTCGTAGACGTGGATCATCCGGTTGGGCACACCGCGCGATTCGATGATGTAGAGCAGTTTCTCGTCGGGTGAAAAGCACAGGCCGTTCGGTCCTTTCAAGTCGCGAGTGACTACGGACGCTTCGCCCGTCGCGCCATCAATTCGATATACGGAGTGGGGGAGTTCCTGCTCCGCCTTGATTCCTTCGTAGTGTCCGGAGATGCCCATCGGCGGATCCGTGAACCAGATAGAACCGTCCGACTTCACGACCAGGTCGTTGGGGGAATTAAGCGGCTTGCCTTCAAAGGAATCGAGAAGGACGGTGATGCTGCCGTCGTACTCAGTGCGTGTGACGCGGCGGCCGTGCTCGCACGTAACGAGCCGCCCCTGTCTGTCGCGGGTGTTGCCATTCGCGTAGTTGGAAGGTTTCCGGAACACGCTGACTACGCCCGTTTCCTCCTCCCATTTCAGCATCTGGTTGTTCGGAATGTCGCTCCAGAGCAGGTAACGTCCATCGCCGAACCATACCGGGCCTTCGGTCCACCGGTAACCGGTAGCCAGCCGTTCGACGGCCGAAAAGGCCACGCGGTATTTATCGAAGGAAGGGTCTAGCGAAATCACCCGCGGGTCGGGGTATCGCTCAGCTTGTTGCCACATCTCACTCTCCTGTTCAGGCCCCGGCATTTCCGCCTATTGCGGCGGCACGACCGCTAGTATAAAGGGAAATGAGTAAGCGCTTTCTCTTGAATTAGTCCATGAAGTGCCATAAGATGCCTGAAATTCTTGAGTCTAGAGCAGTGACGCATGGGCCGTAGCGGTTATGTAAGAAAGCGATTACTCGTTTCGTGCCTTTTGTGACCGCCTGGCGCAAATTTCTAGAAGGGCAATGCCTGATGACTGAGACGACGAGCAAGAACGTAACCGGGCCGGTGATTCGGTTGCATCCCGCTGACAATGTGGTCATTGCGCGCATCGACGTCGCAATCGGTACGCCGGTTCCAGCAGAAGATTTTGTTTGCCGCAGCCAGGTGGCCGCAGGTTATAAGATCGCGGCGACGTCCATCAAAAAGGGCGAACCGGTTCGCAAATACAACGTGGTGATCGGTTTCGCCGCGACGGATATTGCGCCAGGCACGATGGTCCATAGCCATAACGTCGAGTTCCGTGAGTTCGACCGGGACTATGCATTTGGCGCGGACTACCGGCCCGTCGAGATGGTGCCCGAAGCCGGGCGCGCCACGTTCCAGGGCATCGTGCGGGATAACGGCGAGGTTGCCACGCGCAATTACATCGGCGTGTTGTCGACAGTCAATTGTTCCGCCACGGTCGCGCACAGAATCGCCGAATGGTTCACGCCGGAACGCCTGGCGGACTACCCCAACGTAGATGGTGTGGTCGCGTTCACGCACTCGATCGGCTGCGGCATGGAAATGAGCGGTGAGCCGATGGCGCTGCTGCGCCGGACGATTGCGGGTTACGCGCGGCACCCCAATCTTGCCGCGGCGCTGATTGTCGGGCTGGGATGCGAGCGCAACCAACTGGCCGGACTGATGGATCAGGAAGGTCTGAAAGCTGATTCGCGGCTGCACACATTCATCATGCAGGAGAACGGCGGCACCCGTCGGACCATCGAGGCCGGCGTAGCTGCGGTCCGGGCGCTGTTGCCCGATGCCAATCGCGTGAAGCGCACGACGGTTCCTGCAAGTCATCTGAAAATCGGTCTGCAATGCGGCGGCTCGGACGGCTTTTCCTCGATCACCGCCAATCCTTCGCTCGGTGCGGCGATGGACTTGCTGGTCCGTCATGGCGGCACCGCCATCCTTTCCGAAACACCCGAAATCTACGGCGTGGAGCATACGCTCACGCGGCGTGCGGTCAGCCGCGAAGTCGGCGAGAAACTGGTTGAGCGCATCCGCTGGTGGAAAGACGAGTATTCGGTCGGTCGAGACGTTCAGATCAACGGCCAGGTCAGCCCCGGCAATCAGGTGGGCGGACTGGCGAACATCTTCGAAAAGTCGATCGGATCAGCGATGAAAGGCGGCACCGGCCCCCTCATGCAAGTGTATCGATACGCCGAGCTGGTGAAGCAATCTGGACTCGTATTCATGGACACTCCCGGCTTCGACCCCGTCTCCGCGACGGGTCAGATTGCGGGCGGCGCAAATCTTATTGCCTTCACGACAGGGCGCGGTTCGATGTTCGGCGCCAAGCCCGTGCCATCGCTGAAACTCGCCACCAATACGCCGATGTACACGCGTCTGACCGAAGACATGGATCTTAACTGCGGAGGGATTCTGGATGGCATCGCGTCGATCCACAGCACGGGCCAGAAAATCTTCGACGCTATTCTTGCCGCCGCGTCGGGCGAGCGCACAAAAAGCGAAGTGCTCGGACTGGGTGACCACGAATTCGTGCCGTGGCAGATAGGCATCATGAGTTGAGTGCGCCGTGGCTCAGCGCATTGCGAGGGCGAACGGCCATTTACACCTATAAGTAAAACCGTCGCCCGTAGGCAGTCGAACAAATGGCGGAGACAGCCTGTGAGTACTCAAACCCCGGCAATACAAATACCTGACAGCGCGACAAGCAACTCGATCTACACGCGAGTGACCTGGCGCTTCATGCCCTTGCTGTTCGTCTGTTACGTGGTGGCGTATCTGGATCGGGTCAACGTGGGCTTCGCCAAGCTCCAGATGCTCAGCGATCTGAACTTCAGCGAGGCGATGTATGGCTTCGGCGCGGGCATCTTTTTCATCGGGTATTTCTTCTTCGAGGTGCCGAGCAACTTGCTGCTGCACCGGCTCGGCGCGCGCCGCTGGATCGCCCGGATCATGCTCACGTGGGCCGTGCTCTCGGCCGCGACCGCGTGGGTCACCACGCCCACGATGTTCTACGTATTGCGTTTCTTTCTGGGTGTGGCCGAAGCGGGCTTTTTCCCGGGGCTGGTGCTATATCTCACCTACTGGTTTCCATCGCACCGGCGCGGCAAGATGATTGCTTTCCTGATGGCGGGCAATCCGGTGGCGGGCATTGTCGGCGGCCCCGATTTCCGGCTTCATCATGCAGCGCCTCGCGGGGCACGCGGGCCTTGCCGGCTGGCAGTGGCTGTTCATTCTGGAGGCCGCCCCCGCGCTGATTCTCGCAGCCGTCATTTTCTGGTTCCTCGATGATCGGGTGAAGGACGCAAAGTGGCTACCGGCTCAGGACCGCGACTTCATAGCGTCGGAAATCGATGCGGAAGCACGCACCAAAAGCCACGGCTCCGTGCGCGAGGTCTTCACGTCGCTCAAAGTCTGGACCTTGTGCACGATTCTCTTCGGTATCGTGATGGGCTCCTATGCAGTTGGCTTCTGGCAGCCAACCATCATAAAGAGTTCCGGAATTACGGACGCCTTCACCATCGGCCTGCTCACGGTCGTGCCTTATCTTGCCGCCCTGATTCTGATGATTGTGGTCGGCCGCCACGCGGACCGCACGCGTGAACGCCGCTGGCACGTCGTGTTGCCGCAATGCATGGCGGCCGCGGGGTTCGTGATGTGCGCCTACGCGGGCAACAATACGTATATTGCGTTGCTTGGCCTGACGCTTGCCGCTTCGGGCGTGATTACGGCCTTACCCATGTTCTGGGCCTTGCCCACTTCCTTCCTCGGCGGCACCGGTGCGGCGGCCGGCATTGCCTTGATCAATTCGACGGGCAATCTCGCAGGCTTCGTAAGCCCTGCGCTGGTGGGGTGGCTGAAGACGGTCACGCATTCTCTTGATTCGAGCCTGTTCCTGATTGCGGGGTCGCTGATTGTCTCCGCAGGTCTCATCTTGACGCAGCTTCCCGCCAGGCTTGTCAACAAGTAGTACCTCCATGGCACTCGAGAGAAGTGCCAGATAGCAACATTCGGTATCCTCAATTACATGGAATAGAGACAACATGAAGACTGGGAAGTATCGCTACGTTGTCGCCTTGCTGCTGTTTATCGCGGGCGCGATCAATTACATGGACCGCGCGGCGCTTGGCGTGGTCGCGCCTGTCCTGAACAAGGAGCTGAATCTTTCGCCGTCGCAACTCGGCGTAGTGTTCAGCAGTTTCTTCTTCGGCTATTCCATCTTCGCATTCGTCGGCGGACAACTCGCCGACAAGTATGGGCCGCGCCGGGTCTTCTCCTGGTCGATGGGGGCGTGGTCCATTCTCTGCGGGTTGACCGCGGCCGCGACTGGATTCGGCACGTTGCTGATCTCCCGGGCGCTGTTCGGCTTCGGCGAAGGTCCGATGAATTCGACGACCAACCGGACCATCACCAACTGGTTTCCCCGGCATGAAACCGCGACCATGGTCGGCTTTACGTTTTCAGGCCAGACGGTAGGCAGTGCGATCGCCGGGCCGGTGGTGGGACTGATTGCCATCGCCTACGGCTGGCGCACGTCGTTTGTGATCATCGCGGCGTTCGGGCTGGTGTGGATCGTCGCCTGGCGCATGTTCGCTACCGACAAGCCGGCGCAAAGCACGCGGGTCGGCGAGGCCGAACGCGAGATGGTCGAAGCGAGCCGCAGTGCGGCACATCCTGCGGAAGGCGGCGAAGAAAGCACGCCGCTGCGCAGCTACCTGTTTCGTCCGAGCACGCTCGCGCTTGGCGTCGGCCTGTTTGCGGTGAACTACACGCTGTTCGTGTTCATCTCTTGGATGCCGAGCTATTTCACCAACGCGCTGCATCTCGACATGAAGCAGATGAGCTTTCTGAGCGCAGTGCCATGGGCATGCGGCGGGATTGGATACTTCGGTGGCGGCCTGCTTGCCGACGCGTGCTTCAAGCGCATGAGCAACAAGCTGCTGGCGCGCAAGGTCTCGGCGATCGTGCCGCTCGCGCTGTCGGGTCTCGCCCTGGTGGGCGTCAGTATGGTCGATTCCGTGACGCCCGCAGTACTGCTTGTCGCGTTCGCCGTACTGTTTCTGACGGCTTCGTCGCAAGCGTGCTGGGCCACCATGCACGAGCTTGTGCCCGGCAGGCATCTTGGGGGCGTAAGCGGCTTTGTTCACCTGATGAGCAACATCTCGGGCATCGTCGGTCCGACCATGATGGGTTTGGCGGTCCAGTACCTGGGTGGTTACAGCAGCGGCTTCATGCTCGGCGCGGCGGTCGATCTGGTCGGCGTGCTGGCAATGCTGCTGGTCATCGGCCGGCGCGCGGCAGGCGAGACAGCCGGGCCGCATACCACCGCCGCATAAACGGTCCGTCCCGCCACGCAAGGAGCCGGGAGGCGCAGGCGGAGCCACCCGCCCGCGGCCGTACGCGTGGCCGCGCGAGTATCTCGTTTTTTTCGAGTCGATCTACTGCCATGAAACATGTCATTGTTGAATCCGAGCAAACCGATTATCAGACACGTTCGCGGATCGTTTCGGTGGAGGCGCGCACCATCCGCGTGCCGCTTGACCGCCACACTGCATTCTCGACCCGCCTCGTCACTGCCCGCGACTACACCGTAGTACGCGTCACGACAGCCGATGACCATCACGGCATCGGCTTTTGTTACAGCGGCACCCGCGCCGGCATGCTGGTCACGTATGCCGTGCGCGAACTGTTTGCGCCGCTGTTACGTGGGCGCTCCGCGCTCGACGTCGAAGGCTCGTGGTGCGCCATGTACGACGAGTCGCTGCTGCAAGGGCGTGCGGGCTCAGTCATGCGTGCGCTGTCCATCATCGACATCGCCTTGTGGGACCGCAATGCACGCGCTGCCGGCCTGCCGTTGAGCCGCTATCTCGGCGGCACATCCAGCGCCACCGTGCCGGCCTATGCCAGCGGTGGTTACTATCTGGAAGGCAAGACGCCGGAGCATCTCGGCGAGGAAATGGCCGGCTATGTGGCGCTGGGGTTTCGCGCGGTGAAGATGAAGGTAGGGCGGCTTGATCCGCGCAGCGAAGAAGCGCGGATCAGGGCCGCCCGCGAAGCGATCGGCGGCGACGTGCTGCTGATGCTCGATGCCAACAACGCATGGTCCGACGTTCCGACCGCGCTCGAATACATGCGCCGGTACGAGCCGTTCAACCCGTACTGGATCGAAGAGCCGTTCAGTCCCGACGACATCGAGAGTCATGCGCAACTGAGCCGACGCACGCCGGTGACCGTTGCGACCGGCGAGATAGAAGCGGGGCGTTGGCGGCATCAGGAGCTGCTCGACAAGCGGGCGGCCATGATCCTTCAGTCGGACGCGGCGGTATGCGGCGGGATCAGCGAATGGCGGCGGATTGCGGCGTCGGCCGCGGCCGTGGGTGTGACGATGTGTCCGCACTGGTTCCACGATCTGCACGTGCATCTGGTGGCGTCGACGCCCAATGCGCGCTATGTCGAATTTTTTCCTGACGATCAGGTGCTGAATTTCCGTCGGCTGGTGGACACGCAGCTGTCGTTCGCAGACGGCAACCTGACCGTGCCGACTCGTCCAGGCCTCGGATTCGACTTCGATGAAGCCGCGCTGAACGAATACGCGCTAGACGATTGGGCCTGAAGCGGAAGCCATGGATAGCTGGAAAACACCACCGGTTGCGCATGCAACCGGCGGGTGTTTCTTCAGGGCATCAGGCGGTGACTTCGACCCCTGGCATCGAGAAGCCGATTTCGCGGAGTGCGGCGGCGAGCGCATCGCATTGCACTGGTGTCAGATCGACGAGAGGCGGGCGGACGACGCCCCAGTCGGCATCGTTGGAATACACGCCGATCGCTGCCTTGAGTGCGGGAATCATCGGGAATTTGGCGAACACCGCACGCGTGGCATCCAGTGCTGCCTGACGGGCATCGGCGTCGGCCGATTGCCAATGACGATACAACTGCACGATAGCCGCCGGATTGACGTTTCCGGTTGCCGTGATGCAGCCAACGCCGCCCGCCCGCATGGTGGCCAGCAGGAAGGTCTCGCTGCCGGCGAACACATCGAAGCCATGCGGCTGGAAGCGCTCGAGCATGGCCTGCGTGTTGCCCCAGTCGCCCGAACTGTCCTTCACGCCGGCGATCACGCCCGGGAAAGCAGCGAGCAGCCGCTCGATGAGCGCGAGGCTGAGGGGCACCTGGGAGACGGGCGGGATGTGATACAGATAAATGCGCAGTGCGTCGGAACCCACGCGTTCGATGATCTGCGCATAGCTGCGGAACAGGCCTTCGTCGGTGACGCCCTTGTAGAAGAACGGCGGCAGCGTCAGCACATGATTCACCCCTAGCGAAAGCGCATGGCGTGTTAGTTCGACCGTGTCGGTGAGGGCCGAGCAGCCTGTGCCCGGCATCAGACGATCGAGCGGAATATCTGCGCCAACCAACGTTTCGAGCAGCTTCATTTTCTCGCTGACGGCGAGCGAATTCGCTTCCGAGTTGGTCCCGAAAACAGCGAGTCCGACGTCCTGCTCGATCAGCCATCGGCAATGACGGACATAGCGGTCGTGATCCGGAAGAAGGTCTCTTGTGAACGGCGTGACCACGGGCGAGTAAACGCCGCGGGGTCGGTTGACTGAAGTCATCGCGTGTTCCTTTTGATTGAAGTGAGCGTGTTTCGCGCCATTCAGCCCGGGATCTGTTGCGCAGACGAGCGGGCGTGGAGCGCTTCGGGATTGACACAGGTCGACGAGAGTTGGCCGTCGAGTGCGTCGATGAGATTGCGTACCGCGCGCATGGCCATGTTTTCGCGCGTCTGTTGCGTAGCGGAACCGATATGCGGCACCGCTACCACGTTCGGCAACTGGAGCAGCGGCGAGTCCGGCGACACCGGTTCGCGTTCGAACACATCGAGACCGGCGCCGCGAATGCGGCCTTCACGAAGATGTTCGATGAGGGCGACTTCGTCGACGACCTGGCCGCGAGCGCAGTTGATGAGGATCGCCGACGGCTTCATGGTCCCGAGCTCGGCGCTGCCGATCAGCCGCTCGGTGGCGGGCGATAGCGGCACAAGCACGCAAACGAAGTCCGCAGTCGCGAGCAATTCGGGAAGCGGCCGCCATTGCGCGCCGTAGCGCTCCTCCGCTTCCGGGTTGCGGGAGCGATTGGAATAGATCACGTCCATGCCGAAGCCGAGGGCGGCGCGCTTGGCGACCGCGCTGCCAATGCGCCCAAGCCCGACGATTCCCAGCGTTTTGTGGTGCACGTCGACACCGAATTGCGCCTCGCCGACAGTACGCGTCCATTGGCCGCGCCGTGTCCAATCGGCAAGTTCCGAAATGCGCCGGGCGGTTGCGAGGATCAGGCTGAATACGAGATCGGCGGTGGTTTCGGTGACTTCTTCCGGTGTATTCGTCAGTACGATGCCGCGGCGTGAGAGTTCGGGGACATCGAACGCATCGAAGCCGGCCGAAATCGTGGACGCGACCTCGAGTAGAGGCGCCGCATCGAGGATCTCCGGCGTTATCTTGAGATTGTTGCCGACCATTGCGTGAGCCGCGCTCAAGGCATGCCTGAACGGCGCGAGGTCGCCGGATGAAACGTCGACCAGCTCGACGGAGCAGTGCTCACGAAGGAGCCCCAGCACGGCAGGAGGCAACGAACGATAGGCCACGACATGCTTCATGAAGACCTCGGCGGAAGGCTGTTGAAGAGTGGATATGCGGCACCGACCGCAACAGAAAAGAATCGCTTGCGGAGAGACTATAAGTATCGGTAACATTCCCGTCAAGATTATTGATAATCTCATCGACGATTCAGGAGCGACAATGAGCGAAAAGAAAAGCGGCTTGCGGCAGGGGCTGACGAACTACGGCGATGAAGGTTTCTCGCTATTTCTGCGCAAGGCGTTCATCAAGGGGGCGGGCTATACGGACGACGCGCTGTCGCGTCCCATCGTGGCCATCGCGAACACCGGCAGTGCCTACAACCCGTGCCATGGCAACGCGCCGCAGTTGATCGAGGCGGTAAAACGCGGCGTGATGCTGGCTGGCGGCCTGCCTGTCGAATTCCCGACGATTTCGATCGCCGAGAGCTTTTCGCATCCGACCAGCATGTACCTTCGCAATCTGATGTCGATGGACACGGAGGAGATGATCCGGGCCCAGCCGATGGACGCGGTGGTGCTGATCGGCGGCTGCGACAAAACCGTACCGGCCCAGTTGATGGGCGCGGCGGCGGCGGGCGTTCCCGCCATTCAGCTGGTGACGGGCGCCATGCTCACGGGCTCGCATCGCGGCGAACGGGTGGGGGCATGTACGGACTGCCGTCGCTTCTGGGCGAGTTTTCGCGGCGACCAGATCGACGAAGCCGAGATCGAAGCCGTCAACAACCAACTCGTCGCAACGGTGGGGACCTGTTCGGTGATGGGAACGGCAAGCACCATGGCCTGCATCGCGGAAGCCTTGGGCATGATGCTGCCGGGTGGCGCGTCCGCGCCTGCCGTGACCGCCGATCGCATCCGCATTGCGGAGCGCACCGGCGCGCAGGCGGTGGCGATGATCGGGCGAGACCTGAGTCCGGCGGCCATCCTGACGCCCAAGGCGATCGAAAACGCATTGCGGGTGTTGCTCGCAATCGGCGGCTCGACCAACGGCATCATTCACCTCACGGCCATTGCGGGCCGGCTCGGGATTCGCATCGACCTTGAGCAACTCGACCGGATGGCGCGCGAGACGCCCGTCCTCGTCGATTTGAAACCGTCCGGACAGCACTACATGGAAGACCTGCATCGTGCCGGCGGGCTGACCACGGTGATGCGCGAGATGAAGGGCCTGCTGCATCTCGACGCGCTCACTGTGACCGGCCGTACGCTCGGCGAGGAGCTGGATGCCGCCCCGGCGAGCTTCCCGCAGGAAGTCGTCCGTCCGTTTGGCCGCCCCATCTTTCCGCAAGGCGGAATTGCGGTGCTGCGTGGCAACCTGGCGCCGGGCGGCGCGATCATCAAGCAGTCAGCGGCAAGCGCCAGCCTGATGGAGCATGAAGGGCGGGCCGTCGTCTTCGAAGACGCGGAGGATCTGGCTCGCCGTATCGACGACCCGGAACTGGACGTGGAAGCACATGACGTACTCGTGCTCAAGCGGATCGGTCCGGTCGGTGCACCCGGGATGCCGGAAGCCGGCTACATTCCGATCCCGCGCAAGCTCGGCCGCCAGGGTGTCAAAGACATGGTGCGTATTTCGGATGGCCGCATGAGCGGCACGGCGTCCGGCACAGTGGTGCTGCACGTCACACCTGAAGCGGCCATCGGCGGTCCTCTCGCGGTCGTACGAACTGGCGACCGCATTCGCCTGAGCGTGGCAGAACGGTCTATCGAACTTGCCCTCAGTGACGAGGAAATCGCGGCTCGTCTCGCCGCGTTGCCGGCGCGCCAGGCCGACCCCGATGAGCGTGGTTATCGCAAACTCTTTCTGACCACGATCACTCAGGCCGACGAGGGCTGCGACTTTGACTTTCTGCAAGCTACCCGGATTACCGCGACCGTTCCCGGCAACGGAAACAAGGGTTAAAGATCATATTTTCGTATAGGCTCGCGGCTTAGATCATTTTGCGGATCCTTTCTATGAGCAACGCTGCCAAGCCCAAACGCTCCGCTGCACCCACTGCGAAGACGGTCGAACGTGACCGCAACATCGACGAGACGCTGCGCAGCGTCTCAGACGAGCTCGAAGAGCAGATCGTCCTTGGCGTTCTGCATCCGCGCGAACGGCTCGTCGAAGACGATCTGTGCGAGCGCTTCAGCCTGAAGCGCCACGTCGCCCGTCTGGTGCTGGCGGAGGTGGAGCGGCGCGGCCTGGTGGAGCGCCGCAAGAATGTAGGTGCGCTGGTCAAGTCGTTTACACCGCGCGAGGTCATTGAACTGTATGCGCTACGCGAATTGCTGGAAGCAGACGCGGCGCGACGCATCGTTTTTCCGGTCAGCAGCGAGGCGCTCGATGCGCTGACGGCAATTCAGGCAGAGCACGACGAAGCGGCCCTCGCCGGCGACCTGCGACGCGTCTTCCGCGCGAACATGGCGTTTCACCATGCGTTCTTTGCGTTGTCGGAAAGCCAGGTTCTAACCGAGGCGATTCGCGAGTATGAACGCCGCACGCATGCGATCCGTTCAGTATCCATCGTGTTTCCCCAGTATCTGGAGAAGGCTCGTGCCGAGCATCACCAGATGATCGAGGCGCTCCGGAGCGGCGACCGGGAATCGTTGATCAAGTTATGCCGGGACCACCTGGTGCCATCGCGCGATGCGTATCTCGAAGCGCATCATCGCCGCTCGGCTGGCTACGCCGTACAGAAAGGCGAAACCGATTAGCTGTTTTTTTACCTGAATCACGGAGAGGGTATCAATGACTCGAGTACTGATCACCGGCGCGGCCGGTCACATTGGGCGCGTGCTCCGCGCCGGTTTCCAGGGCCACTATGCGCTGCGCCTCGCCGATATTGCGCCGCAGGCCGAGGCACAGGCAGGCGAGGAAATCGTGACGGCGAACATCACGCGCCTGGAGGATCTTCTGCCAGCCATGGAGGGCGTCGACGTCGTCGTGCATCTCGCCGGCATCCCCGACGAGGATCGCTGGGAGCGCATCCGCGATATGAACATCGAGGGTTGCTATAACGTGTTCGAAGCGGCGCGGCAAGCAGGCGTCAAGCGCGTGGTGTTCGCGAGTTCAAACCATGCAGTGGGTTTTCATCGTCGCGACCGGATGATCGACAACAGCGTCGAGCCGCGTCCTGATAGCCGTTACGGCATCTCGAAGGTGTTCGGCGAGGCGCTTGGCCGGATGTACGCCGACAAGCACGGCATGTCGGTTGCGTGCATCCGTATCGGCTCGTTTCGCCCGGACAACAGGCCGACCGTACCGCGCCACCTCTTCACATGGATCAGCCATCGCGACATGGTGCAGGTGACGCGCCGCTGTATCGACTATCCGGACTTCCACTTCGCGGTCGTGTACGGCGTCTCCAATAACGCGCGCAATCGCTGGGACAATGCCAACGTGCGCTATCTCGGGTACGTGCCGGAAGATGATGCCGAACTCTACGCGGCTGAGATCGCGGCAACGGGAAAGACGGAAGATGCGCGTGAAGCGCTGTTTCATGGCGGCCCCGGCTGTCTCGTCGAATTCGACGGCGATCCGCTCCTGATCGATTGAGGGCGGCGGTCTATCGTCGGAACGATTGCACCGCGTTAAAGCAGGTACTCGTGGATCAGCTTCCTTCATGAGCCTGCGACAGGAAGCAGTTGGACGTTGAGCCTGTGCGTCCACACTCGAGTCCCGCTGCGAAAGTGCGCCTCGGTTCGCACCGGTCGCACTTGTTCGCAGGGGAGATCTTCAGGCGACTTCCCGCGCCCCGTTCATCCGACCAGCGGGCCCACCTCGAAACTGAAGTTTGCAACGCCATCCACTCCACCTGCGACCTTGTCGCCTGGGCGTAGTGCGCCGACGCCGGCGGGTGTTCCGCTGAAGATCAGGTCTCCCGGCTTCACGGTCACGGCCTGAGACACGTAACTGATGATGTCCGCGACAGGCCAGATCATTTCGCTGAGATCGCCTTGCTGACGGACTTCTCCGTTCACGGACAACCATATGCGGCCACTGGATGGATGCCCCGCCTCGGACGTCGGTTTGATCTCGCTCACTGGCGCAGACGCGTCGAAGCCTTTCGCCCAGTCCCACGGGCGGCTCAGTTTCTTCGCCGTCGCCTGAAGATCCCGGCGTGTCAGATCGACACCGACTCCATAGCCCCAGACAAAATCGAGTGCGTCTTCGCGGGCGATGATCTTTCCTTCCTTGCCGATCGCAATGACGAGTTCAATCTCGTGGTGCAAGTCGGAGGTCAGGGGCGGATACGGAAGGACGCCGGTCGCTGGCACGACTGCATCGGCAGGCTTGGAAAAAAAGAACGGCGGGTCCCGGTCCGGGTTGGCGCCCATTTCACGCGCATGCTCTGCGTAGTTGCGTCCGACACAGAACACGCGGCGCACGGGAAATCGGCTCGTCGAACCGCTGACAGCAACGGAGGTGATCGTGGGTGGTGTCACCGAGTATTCGGTCATGGTAAGCCTCGCAAGTAGTATTAGCCTACCTACGATATCGCCCTGCGAACCTGCCGAGCAGGACAAATCCGCTGAACACCAGGACGATCTTACGGTGCTTCCTTGCGCGCGGTTGCCCCGCCGTTTCGTTGACCCGCACTCCGGTGCATGTCGCGAAAGTCGCTCGGAGACTGACCGACCGACTGACGAAACCGCCTCGAAAAATAGGCCTCGTCTCGATAGCCGACCAGAAACGCGATGTCCTTGATGCGCCGGTTGTCGTTTGCCAGCAGTTCCTTTGCGCGTGCGATGCGTCGCTCGGTCACCCACTCGACAAACGTCCGGCCCGTCTCTTTCTTGATCAGATGCGCAAGATAGTTCGGCGATAGAAACGCAGCGGCGGCGGCAGAGGTCAGAGACAGCGCGTTGCTCGCAAGATGGGCATCGACATGACGGTCCACACGGACCAGAGCATCTCGTCGGCCGAGTCTCTGGACGTTACGCGAGGAAAGCCGAAGTAGCTGATCCGCGTGTCGCTGGCATACGATCCCAATCAACTGGAGAAGGTATCCGCGCAGGAGGGCGCTCGCACCAAAGCGCCGTGTCTCATTGACCTCCAGCATACGTGACAGAACCGGCTCGATTTCGGCGAGATCGGCGTCCGCCAGAATGAAGTCGATGTACTCCTGAAGCCTGAACGGCGCGAGTTCGGGTGCCTGCGTAATCGACACATCCTCGAGGTCCAGGGGACCCGCGACTCCGTCCGTATTGGCGCGTAGAAACGCTTGCGTAAAGTTGATGACAATGAAGCGCGAATGCGCGGGGTGCGGTATCAGATGCAAGCGATGCGGCAGGATAAAGGCGACCGCACCCGCAGGAAAAGGTCGGCGTACTCCGCCGATGTGCTGTTCGGTATCGCCGCCGAGGTTGATCTGAATCTGAAAATATTCGTGCTTGTGCGGCTCTTCAATTGCGGGGCGTGAGGCTTGGTCGCGTATGTAGAAATCGAGGCGATCGCTTCGCTCAGGCATCGCGTAAGTGCGTGATGCCGCCGCCCGTGAAGCCTTCATGGCTGCATGCTCCAATTGATTCAGGGTACTGTATCAGACCATATGTCGTCGTGTGCAGACGCACCGCTGTGAAGCGGTGGGCGCAGGCCGCTCAGTCGTTGTGCAGCGTGTCGATAATCGCCTGCGTGATGCCGCGCCGGTCATACGACGCGCGCTGGATCATGCCGACCGTGCGCAGCACCGGCGAATTCGAAATCGGCAGCACGCGTAGTAAGGGATCGTTTTGCCAGTTGCCGCGATGCAGAAGCGGCAGCACCGCGACGCCGACATTTTCGCGCACCAGCGCGACGATTGTCTCGATCGAGTTGAGTTCGAGGTATTCGTTGACCGTCAGGCCGACTGTCTGCAGTGCATGCTCGACGACGCGCCCGGTGCGCACCCGCCGGTCGAAGCGCAGAAAGGGGTGGCTGCGCAGAATTCGCCGCGGGTCGTTGTCACCGATTTCGCGGCTGACCACCAGCATCAGTGGCTCCGTGTATAGCGTCGTCCACTTCAGCGTGTCAGGCAGCGTCATGTCGGCACGCGCGACGACCGCCGCGATATCGACCTCACCCGCCTCGACCATCCGCGCCAGTTCGTCGGAGCGCGACGACAGCAGCCGCACATCCAGTTGCGGATGCGCGGCCTTCAATCGCGCGATGACCAGCGAGAGCGCGCCGATCACCGACACCACCGCGCCGATGGTCACCGGCCCGACCATCGAGTCCGCCGGCGTCGCTTCGAGTTCGTCCAGGAGGTCGAAAATCTGCTCGACCTTCGGCCAGATATCTTGTCCGTGGCGGCTCAGCGCGATCTGCCGACCGCTGCGGTCGAACAACTGGCGGCCGAGCGCCTGTTCGAGCCCGCGCATCTGCAAGCTGACCGCCGCCTGGGTCAGCGCGACGCTCCTGGCCGCTGCCGCGAATGATCCGGTGCGCGCGATGGCCCGAAAGGTTCTCAACATGCGCAGGGTCGGCATCGCTCATCCCCAAGAAAAAGTTAAGTATCAGTAAGAAATATTAATATTTTCTGTCGTGAAGCGCACCACATAATCGCCGCGAGGACAGCCTTGAACAGGACTACCAGCTCGATATGGAGTTTCCCAGCATGACCGATGCCGCCCGCCGACCGGTTCTGGAGGTGCGCGGCTTTTCGTTGAAGTTCTCGCGCGCTGCCGAGGTACCGAACCTCGTCCACGACGTGTCGTTCTCAGTCGGCACTGGCGAGACACTATGCATCGTCGGTGAATCGGGTTGTGGCAAGAGCGTGACGTCGCTCGCGCTGATGGGTCTGCTCGCGAGCCCGCCTGCACAACGCGTCGCCGGCACCGCGCATTTCGAAGGCAAGGACCTGTTCTCGCTAACCGAGCGCGAACTGGCTGATATTCGCGGCAACCGGCTGTCGATGATCTTTCAGGAGCCGATGACGTCGCTGAACCCGGCGTTCACGGTCGGCGACCAGATCGCCGAAAGCATCCGGCGACATCGCGATGTCGAGCGCGGGCAGGCGCGCGAGCAGGCGCTCGAAATGCTGCGGCTCGTGCGGATCCCGGCGCCGGAAACCCGGCTCGATGCGTACCCGCATCAGCTCTCCGGCGGTATGCGCCAACGCGTGATGATTGCGATGGCGCTCGCGAACCGCCCGCGCCTGTTGATCGCCGACGAGCCGACGACCGCACTCGACGTGACGATCCAGGCGCAGGTGCTGGCGCTCGTGAAAAATCTGCAAGCCGAGACCGGCACCGCGATGGTGTTGATCACGCACGATCTTGGCGTCGTCGCTGAAGTCGCCGACCACGTCGCGGTGATGTACGCGGGCCGCATCGTTGAATACGGCACCGTTGCCGATCTGTTCGACGACCCGCAGCATCCCTACACGATCGGCCTGATGGGCGCGATTCCGTCGGTCGGTAAGCGCGAAGGCGCGCTCGCGACGATCCGCGGTTCGGTGCCGTCGCCCGAGTTGATGCCGAACGGCTGTCGCTTCGCGCCGCGCTGCCCCTTCGCCGAGCAACGCTGCATCGACGCCGCGCCGCCCGACAAGATGATAGCCGGTGTGCATCGCGTCGCGTGCTGGCTCGCTCCGGTCGAACAGGTTGCCGCGCCGCTGTTGCGCAAGGAAATTGCATGACGACGCCCAATACACCGACGCCGCTCGCACACCCGGCCTCGAATTCGCAGACGCCGATCATCGAGGCGCGCGCGCTGACGAAGCATTTTGGCGGTACGCGGCATCTCTTCACACGCTCGCCAACCGTCTATGCAGTCAACGACGTGTCGTTTGCGGTCGACCCCGGCGAGACGTTCGCGATCGTCGGCGAATCGGGCTGTGGTAAGTCCACACTGGGCCGCCTGCTGCTCCGTTTGATCGACTCGACGGACGGCCGCGTCTTCTATCAAGGCAACGACATCACGCATCAGCAAGGCGCGCCGCTGCGGCGGCTGCGCCGCGAAATGCAGATCATCTTTCAGGATCCATTCGCGTCGCTGAATCCGGGCATGACGATCGGCCAGATCGTCGGCGAGCCGATCGCGCTGCACGGGCTCGCGCGCAACGGCGCCGAGCATCGCGAGCGCGTC
The DNA here is from genome assembly GCF_004339745.1 of Paraburkholderia sp. BL9I2N2. Taxonomy (GTDB): domain Bacteria; phylum Pseudomonadota; class Gammaproteobacteria; order Burkholderiales; family Burkholderiaceae; genus Paraburkholderia. The sequence goes on from NZ_SMGP01000003.1 coordinate 195,263, forward strand.
GCGCAACTGCTGCGCACGGTTGGCCTGCAACCCGCCTACGCGGACCGTTTCCCGCACGAATTCTCCGGCGGCCAGCGACAACGAATCGGGATTGCGCGCGCATTGGCCGGCGAGCCGAAGCTGATCGTCGGCGACGAGCCGGTATCGGCGCTCGACGTCTCGGTGCAGGCGCAGGTGATCAATCTTCTCGAAACACTGAAACAGGATCTCGGCCTCACGCTGATCATGGTCGCGCACGACCTCGCGGTGATCCGCCACATGAGCGACCGCGTCGCCGTGATGTACCTCGGCGAGATCGTCGAACTGGCTGAAGTCGATGCACTGTTCGACGCGCCCTTGCATCCGTACACGCAAGCGCTGCTGCGCGCGATTCCGGTGAGCAGCCCGCACGAGCGGCGTGCAAAGCCTGCGTTGTCCGGCGATCTGCCGAGTCCGACCGCGCCGCCTTCCGGTTGCCGTTTCCATACGCGCTGTCCGCATGCGAAGCCGCACTGCGCGCAAGCGCGGCCGATCAGCGAACGGCTCGATGACGGACGGCAGGTCGCATGCCACTTCTGGCGCGAGATCCAGAACGCCGGCGGCGGCGCACCGCTGGCCACGAGCGTCAGCCCGAAATTGATCGAGCGGCTCGCGATCTACCGCGACCGCCAGGCGACGCTCGCCGCTGGCGGCGGCGATTGAGCCGGTGGTCGAGATGAAAATCGGGTGAAGAATCGAGCTGCCGCCGCTGTGCTGCCCGCTCACCAAACCGTTTGTGAATTGGAAAACAAAGGGAAGTCCTCATGCGAAGAATATTGATTGCCGCGGCGCTCGCACTCAGCGCTACCGGCGCGATGGCCCAGACCAGCCAGACGATACGGATCGGCTTGCAGGACGACATCGGTTCGCTCGACCCCGCACGCAGCGTGCAGCTCGTCGACCGGATCGTATTTGCGTCGCTGTGCAACGCGCTGGTCGATATCACGCCCGACCTGAAGATCGTGCCGATGCTCGCGACGTCGTGGACGACGAGCGCCGACGGCAAGACGCTCACGTTCAAGCTGCGGCAAGGGGTGAAGTTCCAGGACGACGAGCCGTTCAATGCGGCCGCCGTCAAGGCGAACCTGGACCGCGACCGTACGTTGCCGACGAGCAACCGCAAGAGCGAACTTGCGTCGGTCGATCACGTCGACGTGATCGACGACTACACGGTCGCAATCGTGCTGAAGCAGCCAGACGCCGCGCTGCTCGCGACGCTGACCGACCGCGCCGGCATGATGCTCGCGCCTAAGACGCTGGCCGATCCGGCGGGCGTCGCCGCGCATCCTGTGTGTTCGGGCCCGTACAAGTTCGTTCAGCGCGTGCAGAACGATCGCGTCGTGCTAGAGAAATTCCCGGGCTACTGGGACGCGGACAAATACCCGGTCCAGCGCGTGATCTTCCTGCCGATTCCGGACAGCACCGTGCGCCTCGCAAACCTGCGTTCGGGTTCGCTCGACATGCTTGAGCGCCTCGCGCCGTCCGATGTCGCGTCGGTCAAGAGCGACGCGAGCTACAAGTTCGCGCCGGTCAGCGGCTTCGGCTATTACTACGTGACGTTCAACATCGGCAACGGCAAGCGCAGCAACGCGCTGCTGAAAGACAAGCGCGTGCGGCAGGCGTTCGAACTCGCGATCGACCGTGACGCGATCAACCAGGTGATCGGCGCGGGCATCTTCGCGCCGGCGAATCAGGCGGTGCCGAAGTCGAGCCCCTACTACAACGCGTCGCTGCCGATGACGCATCGCGACGTCGCGAAGGCGAAGGCGTTGCTGAAGGCGGCGGGCCACGAGCACGTCGACATGGAGTTCACTTACCCCAACAACACGGTGTCGAGCCAGATCGTGCAGATGATGCAGGCGATGGTCGGCGAAGCCGGCTTTAACCTGAAGCTGCGGCCGACCGACTATGCGACCGAGCTCAATGCCGCGCACAGTGGCGACTTCGAGGCGATGTACCTCGGCTGGTCGGGCCGTGTTGATCCGGACGGCAACCTGCATCAGTTCAACACGTGCGCCGGCAACCTCAATTACGCGCATTACTGCAACCCCGAAGTCGACCAGCTGCTCGACGCGGCGCGCGTGAAGCTGACCGCCGCGGACCGCAAAACACAGTACGACGCGGCGTCCAGGCTGCTCGCCGACGACGATCCGATCATCTACGTCTACAGCCAGCCGTGGCCGTTCGAACTGTCGAAGAAGGTGCAAGGCTTCACGCCCTATCCCGACGGCCTGATCCGCCTACGCGGCGTCAGTGTCAAGGGCTGAGCGATCATGCTGCAGATCATTGCGAATCGCGTGCTGGTCGCCATTCCGACGCTGATTCTCGTGTCGATGCTGATCTTTGGCCTGCAGAAGCTGCTGCCCGGCGATCCGGTGATGGCCATGGCCGGGGAAGATCAGGATCCACAGTTGATCGCGTCGTTGCGCGTCAAGTACCACCTCGACGAACCGGTGCCGACGCAATACGCACTGTGGGTTCGTGACGTCGTGCATGGCGATCTCGGCGCGTCGCTGCGCACCGACGTGCCGGTGACGTCGCTGATCGCGCAGAAGCTGCCGGTCACACTGCAGCTCGCGGCGATGGCGATGATCTTCGCGATCGGTATCGGCATTCCGGCCGGCGTCATCTCCGCCGCAAGCCGCGGCGGCGCGCTCGATTACGGTGCGAACATCTTCGCGCTGTCCGGCATGTCGATCCCGAACTTCTGGCTCGGGATCATGCTGATCTTCATCGTCTCGGTGCGCTGGCACCTGCTGCCGTCGTCCGGCTACGTGTCGCCGGCCGAAGACTTCTGGCTCAGCATCAAGACCATGTTGATGCCCGCGTTCGTGCTCGGCGCCTCGCTCGGCGCGCAATTGATGCGCCACACGCGCAGCGCGATGCTGAGCGTGCTGCGCACCGACTATATTCGGACCGCGCGTGCCAAGGGGCTGCTGCGCGGCACCGTCGTCGTCAAGCACGCTTTTCGCAACGCGCTGGTTCCTATTGTCACGGTGCTCGCGCTGCTGTTCGGCGAACTGCTCGCGGGTGCGGTGCTGACCGAGCAGGTTTTCACGATCCCCGGCTTCGGCAAGCTCATTGTCGATGCCGTGTTCAATCGCGACTACGCGGTCGTGCAGGGTGTCGTGCTCGTCACCGCGCTGTGCTTCATCGTCGTGAACCTGTGCGCCGACGTGCTGTACGTCCTCCTCAATCCCCGACTGAGACGCAGCTGATGGCTACTTCCGCCAACCCCGTTCACGCGTCGGCCGCTGCGTCGCAGACGACCGCACTGCCGCGCCGCAAGCGTCGTGGAATCGCCAAGTTCATGCGCAATCGCGCCGCCGTGTTCGGCGCGGCGCTCGTGCTGCTCATCGTCCTGATGGCGGTATTCGCGCCGTGGCTGTCGCATTACGACCCGGTGCAGGCGAGCTTCATGACCGTGCGGCAGGCGCCTTCTGCCGTGCACTGGTTCGGCACCGACGAACTCGGCCGCGACGTGCTGAGCCGTCTGCTGTGGGGCGCGCGCGCGTCGCTGCTGGCGGGCGTCGTGTCGGTCGGCATTGCGGTCGTGATCGGCGTGCCGCTCGGCTTGCTGGCCGGCTATTTCGGCAAGCTCGTCGACGGAGTGATCTCGCGAATCGCCGATGCGTTGCTGTCGATTCCGTTCCTGATCCTCGCCATCGCGCTCGCCGCGTTTCTCGGACCGAGCCTGACCAACGCAATGGCCGCGATCGGCATCTCCGCGATGCCGCGCTTCGTCCGGCTGACGCGCGGCCAGGCGATCACCGTGAAGGCCGAGGAATACGTCGAAGGCGCGCGGGCAATCGGCCTCGGCCACGCGCGGATCATCGTGCGGTACATCCTGCCGAACGTGCTACCGCCGATCATCGTGCAGGCAAGCCTGACGATCGCGACCGCGATCATCGCCGAAGCGAGCCTGTCGTTTCTCGGGCTCGGCCAGCTGCCGCCGGCGCCGTCGTGGGGTTCGATGCTCAACACCGCGAAGGATTTTGTCAGTCAGGCGCCGTGGATGTCGATTTTCCCGGGCATCGCGATCTTTCTGGCCGTGCTCGGTTTCAACCTGCTCGGCGACGGCCTGCGCGATGCGCTCGATCCGCGCGAGTCGTAACCCGAGTCCGTCACCGCCTCAATGGGCCGACGGCCCCCTCATTACTCTCGTTTGAGTTTTTCAATGACACGTTTCAATTGGCAAAACCCGTATCCAACACCCCGTTTGCCGGTGTTCGCGCGCAACATCGTTTCGACGTCCCACCCGCTTGCCGCACAAGCCGGCTTGCGGATGTTGTGGAAAGGCGGCAACGCCGTCGATGCGGCGATTGCCGCGGCGGCGGCGATCACGGTCGTCGAGCCGGTTTCGTGCGGCCTCGGCAGTGACGCGTTCGCGCTCGTCTGGGACGGCGCGAAGCTGCATGGGCTGAACGCGTCGGGCGTGTCGCCCGCCGCGTGGAATGTCGATTACTTCAAGCGTAAGTACGGTGAGGAAAACGGTCTCGCGAAGCAGCCCAAGCGCGGCTGGGATGCGGTGACGGTGCCGGGTGTAATCGCCGGCTGGGAGGCGCTGCATCAGAAGTTCGGCACGCTGCCGTTTGCCGACCTGATGGAGCCGGCGATCGAAATCGCCGAGCGCGGCCATGCGGTGGCGAGCGTCGTTGCGTACAAGTGGGCGGCCGCTGTGCCGGAACTGAAGGACCAGCCGGGCTTCGCCGAGACGTTCATGCCGCGTGGCCGCGCGCCGGAAGTGAGTGAACTGGTGCGCTTCCCCGGGCACGCGAAGACGCTGCGCAAGCTGGCCGAACAGGGCCCCCGCGCGTACTACGAAGGCGAGATCGCCGAACAGATCGCCGCGTTTTCGCGCCAGGGCGGCGGCGCGCTCACGATGGACGATCTGCGTAACTACCGCGCGGATTGGGTCGAGCCGATCAGCAAGGACTATCGCGGCCACACGGTGCACGAAATTCCGCCGAACGGCCAGGGCATTGCCGCACTGATCGCGCTCGGCATTCTCGAACAGTTCGACGTGGGCGCGCTGCGGGTTGACGGCATCGAATCGCAGCACCTGCAGATCGAAGCGATGAAGCTCGCGTTCGCCGACGTCTACCAGTACGTCGCCGATCCGCGCTCGATGGAGGTCACGCCCGAACAGATGCTCGACGACGCATACCTGAAGTCGCGCGCGAAGCTGATCGACCCGAAGCGTGCCACGCAGTTCGATTTCGGCATGCCGAAGGCGGGCGGCACGATCTACATGTCGGTGGCTGACGAGCGCGGCATGATGGTGAGCTTCATTCAGTCGAACTACATGGGCTTCGGCTCGGGCATCGTCGTGCCGGACGCCGGTATTTCGCTGCAGAACCGCGGCTACGGGTTCTCGATGGATCCGAAGTCGGCGAACGTGGTCGAGGGCGGCAAGCGACCGTTCCATACGATCATCCCTGCTTTCCTGACCCAGCAGGTCGACGGCCGCCAGGAAGCGGTGATGAGCTTCGGCGTGATGGGCGGCGACATGCAGCCGCAAGGACATCTGCAATCGATCGTGCGCATGCTCGACTACGGCCAGCAGCCGCAGGCCGCATGCGACGCGCCGCGCTGGAAGGTTAATCGCGACTTCACGGTTGACGTCGAAGCGACGCTCGATGAGGACACGGTGCGAGCCCTCGAGGGTCTCGGCCATACGATCAAGTCGATCGAGGATCCGTATATGGACTTCGGCTCGGGCCAGTACATCTGGAAGCTCGATCGCAACGACCCGGAGCGCGGTTATGTCGCCGCGAGCGACACCCGGCGCGACGGGCTGGCCGCCGGGTTCTGATCCTGGCAGCCGTGCCGTACAAGATGCCTGAGCCTCGCAGGTGGCGACCCGCCCCTTGCGAGGCTCGGGCTCAACGATGCCACGCACCTGTGTACGATGTGAATGGGCCGGACAGTCGGGCGATCTCAGGCTCAGCGTCAGGCGCGATCATCAGTGGTTCAGACAGAAACACGCGCTCGCGGCTTCGGCAGGCGACAGGCCACTGTGGAAGTAAGCCTGCAATCGCCGCACGATAGCATCGTCCGGCTCCCAGGGCACGCGAATGAAGCCTTCTCCGACGGCTTCTTCGTACACGGCGTTTGCCCATGCGCACAGGTCGAGTTCGAACGAAAAAGGCAGTGCTATCTGGTTGGACTGGATGAACATGACAACCTCCACAACATCGAACATGTGCGTGGTCAAATCACGCAGATGCGAAGAACGGCGGTGGATAGATACGACATTTCCTCGTTTCAACGATTTGGACGCGCGGTGGTCTTGATCATTGCGACAAGCAAAGCGGCCACGACGACGAGGAAGCCGGACATGTAGATAAGCACGACGGTCATCATCGGTTGCTCCTCCTTCAGATATGCCGCAAGTGCGGCGGCCACCACCGGCTGACAGCATGGGCCGCGATGCGCGCAGCAGATCCACGGCAAAGGCCGCGAGACAAACCGTGAGCGTCAATCGTCGAGAAACCGGATTTAAGTTCGCGTATTGATCGAACGAACTGGTGATAAACAAGACTGACCATGCCAGGTGTATCGTGCTTGCACACTGGCCTTGAAAACAATGTACAGGTGCGAGCCACACGAAACCATTCTACGAACGGTTCGAACGCCGGTGCATGTAGATAGGAATCTCATACCCGCGTATAACTCGCGTGATGGCTGAAGGCGAAGAAAATCGCCCTGACGAAGCAGGGGAACTGAAGCTATGAGCGACCGGATTGCGTGGCCCGGCGCGACGGCAATCTCCTGACGAACTGCGAACGCGCTATGGCCGACCCAGCGCAAGATTGAGCAATCGCTCGACAGTGATGGCGTCAACGGGCTTCTCGAGGAAAGGGGGCGCACCTCTGGCCTGGATTTTGGCCTCAACGGCGTCAGTCGGGAATCCCGAGGTGAAAATGATCGGAATGGCGTACCCGAGGGCCAGAAGATGGTCGTGCAGTTCGATTCCGGACAAGCCCGGCATCCGTATATCCGAAATCAGGAATGACGTTTCGCCGATTGACCCCGAATCCAGAAATTCTTCCGCCGATGCAAACACTCGCGCCTGCCACCCTAGCGAACGAACCAGACTCGCGGTCGCCACCCGGGCACCCTCATCGTCGTCGACGATGGAAACAATTTGAGAAGACACAAGCGACGGGCCTCGACACACTGAAAGCGGAGCGTGCCAGACGAAATCGTCTGGCACGCGACTCAAATCAATCGTAGCTCGGAAGGCGCAGCACGGAAATGATACGAATGTATAAACGGGTCATAAGCGTAGCGTCGATCCGGATGCGTCTCGATCGTGCTCGCGACCATTACCAATTATTGTCCTGTTTATCACGCCGGATTGCCCTTCAGGACGCTTCGCTAATCGAAGGCAGGCTGAACTGGAAATTGGCCCCGTGCCCGGCATTGTTGGACGCCCACACTTGTCCACCGTGGGCCTCGATGATCGAACGGCAGATCGACAACCCCATGCCCATTCCTTCGGCCTTCGTGGTGAAGAAAGCGTCGAACAGCTGGTTTGCGCTTTCCGGATCGATCCCCGGGCCAGAATCCTGTACGGCGACCACGACGTGGCCATCGCTATCCCGATGGGACTCGACCCGTAGTTCACGTGAGTCGCCGCCGATGTCAGCCATCGCCTGGATACCGTTTATGACCAGATTGATGAGCACCTGCTGAAGCTGGACCCGATCGCCGAGCAACGCAGGCAGCCCGGAGTCAAGCTCGAGGCGCAACGAAACGCGATGATTCAGGACTTCGCGCTGAACCAGGGCTACGACATCATTGATCACATCGTTGAGTTGCAGCGGCGTCTTCCGCGGGGCAGCCTTCCTGGTGAGCGTGCGGATACGCCGGACAATTTCGCTCGCGCGCCTACCTTCGCCGATCATATGCTGCACACAGGCCCGCACCTCTTCCGGCTGCGACTCCCCGCGGCCGAGCCATCGCAGACAGGCTTCGCCACTGGTCACGATCGCGCCTAGCGGCTGGCCGACTTCGTGTGCAATGGATGCACTCAGTTCCCCAAGCGTTGTTACGCGAGTTGCATGAGCCAGTTCCACCTGCAACGCTTGCAACTGCTCTTCTGCCTGTTTGGCCGCGGTCCGCCGCGCTGCGAGTTCCGCCTCAGCCTCCTTCTGTTCGGTCAGGTCGAGCACGAACGCCACGCCGTTTTCCTCCGAGCCCTCGATTAGCGCGCCGCCGACCAGAACCGGGATGCGACTGCCGTCCTTGCGGATATATTCCTTCTCATAGGGCGGGGAACTCCCGCGCTGCCGTAGGTCGTCAATCGCCCGCGCATCGGCGGCGCGATATTCCGGAGGTGTCATGGTGGCCCATTGGACATGGCCGGACAGCAGATCTTGTCGCGAATAACCTACGATCCGGAGAAACGCGTCGTTCGCGTCGGTTGCGATACCGGCCACGTTCCAGAAGAACACTCCGATGATGTTCGATTCGACCAGCCGCCGGATGCGTGCTTCGCGCAGGCGTAGCTCCTCCTCGGCCAGCTTGCGCTCGCTGTTCTCGCGTTGCAGGTCGGCGTAGAGCAGCGCGTTCTCCAGCGAGATCGCAGCCTGCGAGGCCAGCAGTTCCAGCACGGTCACGCGTTCGGGAGGGAAAGCATGCGTGGCCAGGTTGTTCTCCAGATACAACAGGCCGATCAACGCAGAGCGCCGCATGATCGGCAGGCACAATACCGACTTCGGTCGCCGGCGGGCAAAGTAGTCGTCTGCCGCAAAGGGATTCGATTGCATCGCATCCGTTAGCAATACCCGCTCCTGGCAGCGGCGCACGTAATTGATGATGGACGCGGGCAGCACCGATTCGCGTGCGGACGATTCCGGCAACGCCTGTGCGGGCCGCGCCCGGCCCAGATGCCGCCGTACCTGGATCGTCTGCTGCTCGACGCTCGCTTCCGCCGCGAGGACCAGACTCTCGTTGCGTGCGAGCAGCAAATGGCAGGTCTGAGCCCCGGCATTTTCAAGCAGGATGTGCATCAGCGTGTCGACGAGATCCTCGAGCACGATCTGGCCAGAGATGGCCTGGGAGGCCTTGGTGACCGATAGCAGATCCAGTTGCTCGACATTACCGAATGCAGTGACCGCCGATGAAGCCGGCTCTTCGCGCAGTTGCGGCGCGCGCGCGTCGATCTGTCTGACCTTACCGTCGGCGCCCCAGCGCGCAAAGCAGTCGCGCGCCTTTCGCATGTATGTGTCGGCAATTGTCTCGAATCCACGCGTCCGGTAGAACGCCGATGCGCGCTCATAAGCGATTGCCTCGTTATGGACGAAGTGGTGCTCGCGTGCCGAACGAATGGCCTGTTCGTAAAGCCGCATGGCGTCGGGGTCGTGCGTCTCGAGTCGAGCAATCTCCGCGGCTATCAGCGCGGCGCGGTTCGTGAAATTCTCGGGGCAATTGTTCGCCCACGTCTCGAGCTGCCTCTGGTGAGCGGACAGCGCCTCCAGATGCCTGGGTCGTTCGTCAGCCGATACCGAATCGCAGTGTGCTGCGCGCGCCAGCGCGCCATAGAAATGATATTCCGCCACCTCGAAGCAGAATGGCGACGCCCACAGCAACGGCTCAGCATTCGATGCCGCCGCGATGGCGCAAGCGTAGTCAGCTGCATGGAAACGCGCTTGCAACTTGCGAATCCAATACCAGCAAGCGACAAGTGCCAGCCCTGGATCTGCGGCCAAATGCTGCTCGAACCGGTCTTCGTCGAACGCGGCATCGTTGAAGGAGCCGAATTCGGGCGTCAGACCGCGGAGTCCATTGATCAGCCTGAGTTGCGCAGTCATGACATCGGCGACGAATTCGAACCGCATTTTGCGTGCGAACTCGAGGCCACTTTCGGCTTCTCGCTGCACATCGCCGAGTGGGTCTCCAGCAGCCAGAAGATTGGTGATCAGGTTGTTGCCGCAATAGCCTGAAAACGTAAGGTCGCCAGTTTGGTTGGCCGTGTCGAAGGCGAGTCGCAGAATGGCACGACCCGAACGTATGTGCGCCGTCCAGGGCACGATGAAGGCGCCAAAGCCGGCGTAGACGCGAGCTTTGAAGCGATCCATCCTGTGCTTCTCGACGAGATCGACGCCGAGCTTGCCGAACCGGAATCCAGACTCGTAATCACCGAATTGCGGCCCGAGGGTCATGCCGAGCATGACGTAGGCGAATCCCGATCCATCGCTATTGCCATGCTCGAGGCTCAGATTCGCCATGCGACCGGCGACGAGGCAATACAGGTTCATGTCCGTGGCATGGGCGGGCGGCTGGACGGCTGTTAGTACGTCCAGGGTGGCACGGCACACGGGATCGGTCATCAGAGGCAATTCGAGAAGCTGCTCGATCGAGCGGCTGCCCATCCGTTGCCACAGTTGTTTGTACTCCTGCTGCACCTCCTCCTTCCGCGGGTGCGCCGACCACGTAACGCCGACGGCACGGAGATATTCGAGGCTCACTTCAACGGCGCGGTCGGCTTGTCCCGCGTTCATATAAAGGGCCATGCGCAGGCACGCGACGGCGGCCTTATCGATAAGGTTTGCGGCGCGGTTTGAAAGCATCGACAGCCGTTGTTCCGCCGTCGTCAGGTAGCTGTTGAGGAATTCGCATTCGGCACGCTGAAAGCCGAGCGAGAACGTGAGCGCATCGTGCCGGTTCGTACCATCCTCTGTCACCAGTGCGTCTCCGGCTGTGAAATAGGCCAGTGCCGATGCGTAGGCCGTCGCTGCCTTGGCACGCGTGCCGGCGCTGAGATTGAGTTCAGCGACACGCTCGCGTTCTTCAGGCGCCTTGATCAGCGCGGCGCCCCGATTGAACTGGTTTGCCACATCGAACAGATGATCGGCGAGCTCGTCGGCCGTCATGTTCGAGAGGAGCACGCGACCAATGCGCAGGTGTACTTCACTGCGGCGCTCTTCGGGAACCAGTGAGTAAGCCGCTTGCTGGATCCGGTCGTGCAGGAACTTACCGCTGCCATGGGTGCGCAGAATCAAACTTTCGCGCACGGCAGGCGCAAGTTGCTGCTCGAGTTCGGCCTGGCCGCTGACCAGCGCGAGAATCCGCAGGTCGAACTTGTTGCCGAGGCAAGCGGCCAGCTGCAGCGCTTCCTGTGCCGGGATCGGCAGTTGCCGCAACTTGCGCAACATCAGATCGACGACGTTGTCGGCGAAGTCTTTCGCTTTGATCTGTTCCAGGTCCCACTGCCATGCCTGAATCTGTGCATCGCGCCGCAGCAACCCCTCCTTGTGTAGCGCATCCAGGAACTGGATAAAGAAGAACGGGTTGCTCTCGGTGCGTTCGCAAATGAGCTGTGTGAGCGGCCCGCAGGACGCGTGTGGCGCATGCAGCGTATCGGCGACCAACTGATTCAGATGCGCGGCGGACAATGGCGCGAGCTGGATGTCGATCACCGGCGTGCCGCTGTGATGGATCGCATCGAGGCTCTTCATAAGCGGATGCGCTCGGCTCACTTCGTTGTCGCGATACGCGCCGATTAGCATCAGATAACAGGTGTCTGGGTGAGTGAGCAGGTGTTCGACGAGCGCCAGGCTGGCGGCGTCGATCCACTGCAGATCGTCCAGAAAGAGGACTAGCGGATGTGCCTTGCTCGTGAACACGGTCACGAATTGCCGGAAGACCAGGCGGAACCGGGTTTGCGCCTCCGCCGGCGGCAGCGCCGGTACCGGAGCTTGGGTGCCGATGATCAACTCGACTTTGGGCAGCACATCGAGAATAAGCTGGCCATTGACCCCGACCGCAGCCTGCAGTTGTTGTCGCCAGCCCGCGATGCGTGCTGCACTTTCGGCCAGCAGTTGCTGCACCAACTCGCCAAACGCTTGCGTAAGGGTGGCATACGGAATGTCTCGCTGGTACTGATCGAACTTGCCTGAAATGAAGTAGCCATGCTTCGTGACAATCGGCTTGCGCAAGCTGTCGACGAGCGACGACTTGCCGATGCCCGAGTACCCGGATACGGTGGCAAGCGCCGCCCGGCCGGTGGCCGCCATGAGTTCGAATACACCGAGGAGCGCATTCAATTCCTGATCGCGCCCGTACAGCCTGTGTGGAATCTGGAAGCGATCCGATAGATCGTCCGTGCCGAGCCGGAACGGCTCGATCCGGCCGGAGGCGCGCCATTGCGCCAGACAGCGGTCAAGATCGGCTTGCACGCCACGCATGCTTTGATAACGATCCTCCGGTAGTTTGGCCAACAGCTTCATCACGATGTCGGACACCGGTTGCGGCACCGCGGGCGCGATATCACACGGCGGCGGTGGCATACGGGCGATGTGGCAATGCGTCCATTCCAGCGGATCGCTCGCCTGGAACGGCAACTGACCGGTCAGCATGCGATAGAGCAACACGCCCATCGAATAGCAATCGGTCCGGTAATCAACTGGCCGATTCATGCGGCCGGTTTGTTCGGGGGACATATACGCCCACTCGCCCACGGATACGACAATGTCCTCTGGCGAGACGGTGTGTTCCTGGGTCGTCGCGAGGCTGAAATCCACCAGCAGAACATGGCCAGTGTCTGGCGCGACCAGAATATTGGCCGGCCGCAGATCTCGATGGATGACGTGGGCGGTATCGACGCCCGCCAATGCATCGGCCAGGTGACGGGCGATAGCGAGGCAGCGAGGCAGGTCCGGGCGCGGGCCGTGCCACAAAATAGTCTCGAGCGATTCGCCCGAGAAGTCTTCCATAACCGACACCAGGCGTCCGCGGTCATCGATCAGGGCAAGCGGTTTGGCAACGCCAGCGATGTTCAACCTTTGAAGGAGCAGATATTCGCGCTTGAAACGAGCGGACTGGACTGCGCCGGCATGTTCGGGAAGGAGTTTCAGGAGCACCGGCCGCCCATCTGTCAAGCGTCGGGCACGGTAGAGGTCCGAGCCCGCCGTCACGTAGACCCGATCAATGGTCTGACAATTCGCGACTATCATTGTCCCCCCTTGTCTGCCGCGACCCGGCCCGACACCTGCACGTTGCATTCCGCTGTTGAATGAGGGCCCAGCCTGCACGGACGTTGGCCCCATCCAAAATAATCACGTGACGACTGCAACGATTTACAATTAGTTTACTCGGTTGCCAATGAGACGCAGAAGCATTGGCAAGTTGAAAATGGGTCCATGCCAGTGGGGTGCGACCGCATTCCGGCTTCCCAAGGTGTCAAGATGACTACTAGACCGACCCGCCGAACGACGGACAAATCCGAAACAACCGACGCGTCCGTCATCTACGTCGTCGATGACGACAAAGGAATCCGTCTGGCCCTTGACCTGCTTTTGCGCTCGGTAGGCTTGCGCGTCGAAACGTTCGAGTCGCCGGACGAGTTTCTCCAGTTTCCTCATTCCGCGGGACCGAGCTGCCTCATCCTCGACGTGCGACTACGCGGGAAAAGCGGCATGGCTTTTCACCAGGAAATCGTCAATAGCGGCATGCGTATTCCCGTCGTATTCATGACCGGTCATGGAGACATCGAGATGGGAGTGAAGGCAATGAAGGCTGGCGCGCTTGATTTTTTTGCGAAGCCATTCAAAGACCAGGACATGCTCGACGCAGTTGCCCACGCCTTGGCGCGAGACAGCGAACGGCTCGCTGCGGAAGCCGCGTTAGCCGGTCTACGCGCTGCGTACCAGTCTCTTTCGCCGCGCGAGAAAGAGGTGATGGGCTTTGTCTTGTCCGGCCTGCTGAACAAGCAGATTGCCTCTGAGATGAACTTGAGCGAAATCACGGTCAAGGTGCACCGTGGACAGGTCATGCGAAAAATGAACGCGCGCTCTATGCCGGACCTCGTGCGCAAGGCCGAATCGCTTGGTATCAAGCCCTGTCTGCCCGACGGCCGTCAGTGCTGAGCGCGGATCTGCCCGCGTTTGCCGCTCAACAGGAGATTCGCTTGACGCGGCAAGCTCGGTGAAATCTCCTTACCGCACTTATACGTCCGTATAAGCCGGTTACGCTAATGCGGCATCGGTATATCCAACCGTAGAGTAGACTCGCCCTCCGGCTAAATCTACCCTTCTCTTATCGCGGCACGCTTGCTCTCCTTGCAGCGCAAAGCTCGCAGTTCGGCCCGACGACCCCATGGCGCTTTCGGATGGCCGCCCGACCGGTTCGCTTCTTAACGTCCCCAAGGAATCATCGTGTCATATGTTCTACGTAGCTGGATCCATATCGGGAGCAACTCCTACGGCGAGTACACGTTCGTGCCGTGGCTAGGGAGGACCATATATCGCCGTACCGTCGACTTCTCCGCCATATGCATCCAGTAGCCGCAAAGTCGGGAGTTGCTCGGCCGCTGCCTCACTCTTTGCTAAGGAGCGCAAACGATCGTGAACATCCCTCATCGCCTCGGCCGGACCGGGTTACTTCAGCGCCCGAGGTTCGGAACCCGTGGACGACGACGCTCGCAGCCATCGGCCAATCTTTTTCTCCGCCAGACCCGATGCGGAGTCCTCGGACCTGTGCGGTCGCTCCCGCTTGGGGGGTGAGCCGCTCAATTCGCGTAAATCGGAGGGCGGCGACGTGCGTACCTATACTGTGACGATCGTGGAGGAACTGTCCAATTCGCTCTTCGCATTGCGCTGGCACGACCCGACGCGTTGCAACTACGAGGAGCAAATCTGGGCACTATGCTTCGCTCCCGCGGCGGCGCGTTGCGCCCTGTCTGGCGAGCGCATCCGCAAGGGCGACCCGGTCTACCGTCCCCGAATCCGCGGATCGTTCAAACCACTCAACAGCGAAGCAGTGATTCTGGCCAGCGAGCTGCGCAAGGCCAGCACACGTGGCTGAGACGCGCTGGCCATCGCAGAGTGCGCGCCAGGGTTTGGCGACAAACAGTTCAACTAGAAACCGGACGCGTCTCGACGATCACGCGCAATTCGCACGGTTAGCTATCGCTTTCGTCATCGGTGACGCAGAGCAGCGGCCCCGTCGTTCACCGGATCGCCGGAGCGAAAGCGTTGCCGATATTCGGCGGGACTAATCTGAAGCCGGCGGCTAAACGTACGCCGAAGCGTATCCGCGCTCTCAAAGCCGCAACGCTTCGCGATTTCGCCGATCGGGTGGCGAGTGCTTTCGAGGTAGCGGCGCGCGGCATCGATGCGCGCGTCGTTCAGGAATGCAATGAGACTGACGCCGCATTCCTTGGTGAAGATGCGGGACAGGTTGCGCGGACTCATTTTGAGCCGGCGCGCAAGCGACGTGGTCGTGTGATTCAGATGAAGGTTGTCGAGCAGGTACTGCTGAATTGACTGGATCTGGGAATCGCTGCCGGCCTGGGTTTCCAACAGGGGGCTGAATTGCGATTGGCCGCCCGCGCGGCGCACATATACGATCAGATACTTTGCGACGTCGAGCGCCATTTGCTTGCCGAAGTCTTCTTCGATCATGACCAGCGCGAGATCGATGCCGGCGGTCACGCCTGCGGTCGTGTAGAGGCCGCTGTCTTTTACGTAGATCTGGTCGGGTTCGACCTTCGCCTTCGGAAACATTGACGAAAGACGCGTGGCGTCCATCCAGTGGGTCGTGACCGTACGGTTGTCGATCATGCCGGCGGCGCCGAAAGCAAAAACGCCGTTGCAGATGGCGGCGATCCGCCTCGTGCTCTTGTGCTGCTTCGCGAGCCATTCGCTGAGCGTCGAGTCTTCGAGTACTTCGAATACGCCGAGGCCGCCGGGCACGATCACCGTGTCGAAATGCGGACACGGATCGAAGATGGTCCGGTCCGGCATTACCGTGAGCCCGCTGGAAGACAGCACGCTACCGCGCGTCGTGCCGATCGTCAGCATTTCGTATTCGCAGGCTCCCTGACTGAGGATGCGGACCTCCGCAAAGGCGTCCTTGGGGCCCGCGATATCGAGCAGTTGGAATCCGGGGAAAAGCACCATTCCGACGGTGATCTTGCGCATAGGGGTCAGTCAAAATGGAGCCGAGGCTGGCGCGACGCATGCCGCATGCGCTCGCCTAGCGGCTCGCCTCGAGTTCGTCGAAGCGCCGGGTTCGGTAAAGCACCATCGATACGAGCCAGCTCGCGGCGAAGATGCCGATGATGATGTAGCCCAGCGTGCCGAAGTTGTCGTTCAGCGTCCCGATAGCATCCCACAGCTTGCCTTCGAGCTTCAAGTGGTCAGAAATCAGGCCCAAGGCCTCGATCGTGCCGACCAGCAGCGCGACCGCGACCGACACCAGTGTGATCGTCATGTTGTAGTAGATCTTACGAATCGGCTTGAGATAGGCCCAGCCGTAGGCCCCGAGCATCAGGTGACCATCGAGCGTATCCACCAGCGACATTCCCGCGCTGAAGAGCGCCGGGAACACCATGACCGCCCATGGCGAAATGCCGTGGGAAGCCTGCGACGCGGACATGCCGAGCAAGCTCACCTCAGTCGCGGTGTCGAAACCCAGTCCGAACAGAAAGCCAAGCGGGAACATGTGCCAACTGCGCGTGACGAGCCGAAACATCGGGCGAAAAATCCGCGCGAGAAAGCCGCGATCGGCTAGCAACATGTCGAAGTCGTCGTCGACGTAGGCGCCGCCTGCGCGAACGTGGCGCCATGCCTGGAAGATCGCTTTCAGAATCAGCAGGTTCAGGAACGCTATTGCGAACAGAAAGACTGTCGACACCGACGTGCTGATCAGGCCGCCCAATTCCTTGTATTGGGCAAAGCGCGTGCTCAACACGCTTGCGACCGCCACGACCGCGAGCGAGGCGATGACGATGATGGTCGAGTGACCGAGCGAGAAGAAAAAGCCCACGGCGACAGGGCGCCTTTTTTCCTGCATCAGCTTGCGGGTCACGTTGTCGATCGCTGCAATGTGATCGGCATCGACGGCATGGCGCAAGCCCAATCCGTAGGCGATCAACGCGGTGCCCAGCAGGACTGGGTGGTCCCAGAACGACACGAACGCCCAGATCCAGGCAGCCGCATTAGTCACCAGCAGCAGGCCGTAAATGCCGAAGAGCTTGCGCTGGACCTGAGGATCGGATCCGGTAAGTACATTGGACAGTTGCTTGAGCATGATAGATATCCTGATGAAACTTCGTTACGCGATATGGCGAGCGTTCTCGTGCCCTTGTCTGAACGCCGGTGGCAAGGGCACGGCTCAATCGCTGGACGGACGCAATGCGCGCAGATTCAGCGACGCCATGTCTGTGGCCGACAGCACCCCAGCCTGCGTCACGGTCTTTTCGAGGGCGAGCAGAAAGCGCTCGTAGTAATCCCACGGTGGCTGCCCCGCGCAGTATCCGTCTTCCCATTCGGCGATCGACTCGATGAGATTCTGGCGGAAGTCTTCCCACTCGAAGTGCCCCGCCTTCGACAGCGAAAGCGCGAGCCCGAATACCTGCCGTTCCCATGGCTTGTCGAACAGAAGTTTGCCTTGCATGCGCGGCGGAGAGTCCGGATGTCCAAGCATGCTGGAGGCGGCATATTCCTCGAACCGGGTAAACATGATCAGACCGCAGGCCGCTGCGATGCGTCAGGCGAGGGCACCAGCGCCACACCCATCATCGCTTCGGGTGTGACGAGCGCGGCCAGTTCCGCCTCGCTCATGCCTTCAGTACCCGCGGGCCGCTCCGGGATGACGAACCAGCGGATTTGCGCGCTGCTGTCCCATACCTTGACTTCCGTCTCGTCCGAAACCGGCACGCCGAACTCCTTCAGCACGGCGCGCGGTTCGCGCACGCCGCGCGCGCGAAACACCGGGTCCTTGTACCAATAGGGCGGCAGACCCAGCACGGGCCAGGGATAGCAGGAGCAGAGCGTGCAGATGATGAGGTTGTGAACGCCGTCGCCGTTGGCGACTGCGGCCATGTGTTCGCCTTCCGCGCCTTCCATCCCGGCCGGGAAGTCCATTTCCGCAATCGCCTTCGGTGTGTCTTCGACAAGGCGTTCTCTGAACGCTGGGTCGATCCACGCGCGCGCCACAATTTTCGCGCCGTTGAACGGGCCAGCCATCGCTTCGAAATGAGCCAGCACGGTATCGACCGAGTCGCTGCCCAGCACTCCTTTCTCGATCAGAAGCGCTTCGAGCGCCCGTACCTTGGCCGCGCTCGCGGCCTCGCGCTCGTCGTCGTATTTGAAAAGTTCGCTCATGTTGGTTCCATACCAGGTGATGGGTGTAGAGATTCAGTTCGATGCATCGAGATACGCTTCGTATAGGTCGGCGTATATCGTCGTGTTTGGCTCGCTCTTTTCCTTGCCCCAGATGTCCTCGGCCTTGAATGCAACGCGATAGACGGGCATCGGCTCGCCGATGCCGTCGGGCCCTGTCGAAACGAAGTAGGAGTAGGCACCCGGATAGACGGAGTCGATCACACCGCGCTTGTTGCGCAGGTAGCCGGGCAAACGCGTGTGATCGACGGCGGCCGGATCGGCGATGCAGACCTGGGCACCGGGTTCGAAGCGCGGCGTCTGCGTCAGTGCGTTCAGCCCCGAATCGCCTTTTGCAAGGTAGTCGTTGATCTGCGAGGCAATGGCCGGATTCGGCTGCGCGGGCAACGGCGCATCGGGCTGGGCGCGGTAATGCGCGGTCTTCTGCGCGAGCTCGTCGGCCGATACATAACCCTGATCGATGAAGAATTGCGAAATCCCCATCAGCCACTTTTCGTAGTACCGGTATTTGAAGTATTCGAACGGCTGCATGCCTTCGGCGCCGGTGCGCAGCGACGCCCAGGTCCACGTATTCCTGAACGTGGTAGGCAGCGTCGCCACCGGGTACTTTGGCAATGCGTCCGACAGATGCGTGCTTTCCGCCATCATCACCGTATGAATGCCGAAAATACGCTTCTCCCACGGCTCGACGAAAACCCGTGTCTCGACATTGACGGGTCCGAGGTTTTCGAGCCCGCCAAGGCTGTGCTGTAGTTTCATGACGTGCGATTCCTGAAGTGGGTGGTCAGTTGAGTTGAGGCTGAGCCTTGTGGCTTAGTGCTTCGCCGAACGCTTCGGAGACGATCCCGAAGACGGCGCCGGTGACGAGCGCGGCGGCAGCCACCAACGCGGGGTTCTGGATACCGACCGCGGTAATCGCCTTACCGGTGGCGACTGTGGTGCCGACCGTCGAAGCGAAGCCCCACACGACGGCGGGCAGCACATTCAGCAACTTCAGTTTCGACACCTGCACCATCGCCGCACTTCCGACGCCGACGCAGATCGCTGCGGCGAGGGGGGCCGTGCCGCTACTGGCGATCGCCATCAACGAGAGCGACGCGATGACGAGGCCGGTGAGATTCGACGCGACGCTTTGCACGAAGCCGCGCGGACCGCCGCCGACCACGAAGAACGATGCCCACGCGATAAACGTGACCCAGACGGGGACTGGAAACACCGTTGCCGTGACGTAGGTGTCGACGACGGCGAGCACGCCGATACTGACGGTAAGCGCATCAGTCTTTTTCATTGCAGACTCCTCGAGATAAGTTGGCTAGTGGATACAGCTGAGAAACGATTCGCGCAGTCGTGGAAAATCCAGATTGCGGCCGATGAACACGAACTTGTTCTCGCGCGGCTCGTCCTTCTGCCATGCGCGTCCGGGTTTGGCTTCCAGCAACATATGCACGCTATGGAAATGGAACTGTCGCGCTTCGGCGTGAAAGTTGAGGACGCCTTTCATGCGCATCAGTTGCTGGCCTTGCTTTTGTACGAGTTCGTTAATCCAACGGTTAAAGCGCGTGGCATCGAGGTCGCCCTTTTCGACCAGCGCGCACGATTGGATTGACACGTCGTGTTCGTGGTCGTGAGCGCCTTCGTCGAGCAGATCGGGCTCGATCGCGAGCAGCGTGGGGAGCGAAAAGCGGCGCACACCCAGCAGAGCGTCCGCGCGGATTTGCGAGCGGGTCGAGGTGATGATGGCGGCGGTTGGATTCAAAGAACGGATCGTTCGTTGGACGGCGACTAGCTCGTCTTCCGTGATCAGGTCGAGCTTGTTGATCAGAATGACGTCGGCGAACGCCACCTGCTCGCGCGCAATGTCGTCATCGAGTTGCCGGCGCAGATGCAGTGCGTCGACCACAGTGACGACCGATTCGAGATCCACGGCTTCGCGCAGGTCGGGATCGGCGAGGAACGTTTGCAGGACCGGTGCCGGATCGGCGAGTCCGGATGTCTCGACGATCAGGCGCTGCATGGGTGCCGCGCCGGTCTGCGAACGCGCCAGCAGCGCTTTCACACTATCGACGAGGTCCGCGCGCACCGTGCAGCACACGCAGCCGTTATTGATTTCGACCAGCGCCTGTTCTTCGGCGACGATCAATTGTCCGTCGATACCGACTTCGCCGAATTCGTTGACGACCACGCCGATTGATCCCGGCGCCCGTTGCTGTAGCAACTGATTGACGAGAGTGGTTTTACCCGAGCCGAGAAACCCGGAGATGACAGTGACGGGAAGCTTGAGCGGTGTGGGTGTGCGAGTCATGACAGAGTCCGTTGCTGATCGAGACTGACTCAATAGAGCGAGTACCAGGCCTGTCGCCGTCATCCGTCTGTGCAGGAAATCAGCTTGTCCCGAATGCACGGGAAATGTGGCTGTTTTTGTCCGAGGCGGACATTGAGGACAACATGATGCGAACAGGCGGCATGAATCCGATGCCAAGCGCTGGTGCAGGTGTGAGATTCGATGCCCTGCGACGGTGCGCAATGTTCCGTAGCTATGCGCTGCGGTGGCGATGACGACTCTGGAAAACGCTAATGAGCGCGGATTCAGCAATAACGGGCAGTGCCTACGGCTGTTCCGCTCTCAGAAGGCGATGTCAGTTTTCACTGAAAGTAAATAAACAAGTGATTTTCGGTGAAGCCATAACGCGCATCCCGCGGATAAGCTATTACTTCCCACTTCCGAGTTTCCCGTACATTGACCCACGTGCGATGTCTCAGGCGGCACCTTAATGCATTGCCCACCAGCTATACGTTCAATGGCGACTGCTGATGCCTTCGATATACAACGGTACCGACCATAGTTTGCGAGTAACGCCAGAATGACAAACAAGACTGCCGCACAGAACATTCGCGAAGCCGCCCTCGATTACCACGAGTTCCCCACCCCGGGGAAGATCGCGATCGCCCCGACCAAGCAGATGATCAACCAGCGCGACCTCGCGCTGGCGTACTCGCCTGGCGTCGCGTTCGCGTGCGAGGAAATCGTCGAGAACCCGTTGAACGCCGCGCGCTTCACCGCGCGCAGCAACCTGGTCGGCGTCGTCACGAACGGCACCGCGGTGCTGGGTCTGGGCAACATCGGCCCGCTCGCCTCGAAGCCGGTCATGGAAGGCAAGGCCGTGCTGTTCAAGAAGTTCGCCGGCATCGACGTGTTCGATATCGAGCTGAACGAGTCCGACCCGCACAAGCTGGTCGACGTGATCGCGGCGCTGGAGCCGACCTTCGGCGGCATCAACCTCGAGGACATCAAGGCGCCGGACTGCTTCATCGTTGAACGCGAGTGCCGCAAGCGCATGAAGATTCCGGTTTTCCACGACGACCAGCACGGTACGGCCATCGTCGTCGCGGCGGCCATCACCAACGGTCTGAAGGTGGTCGGCAAGGACATCAGGGAGGTCAAGCTGGTGTCCTCGGGCGCGGGCGCCGCGGCGCTGGCCTGTCTGGACCTGCTGGTCGACATCGGTCTGCCGCTCGAGAACATCACCGTCACCGATCTGGCCGGCGTGGTCTACAAGGGCCGCGTCGAACTGATGGACCCGGACAAGGAGCGCTTCGCGCGTGAAACTGATGCCCGCACGCTGGCCGAAGCCATCGGCGGCGCGGACGTTTTCCTGGGGCTCTCGGCCGGCGGCGTGCTCAAGCAGGACATGGTCAGGCAGATGGCGGACAAGCCGCTGATTCTGGCGCTGGCCAACCCGACGCCGGAAATCCTGCCGGAACTGGCGCTGGAAGTGCGTCCGGACGCCGTGCTGTGCACGGGCCGTACCGACTACCCGAACCAGGTGAACAACGTGCTGGTGTTCCCGTTCCTGTTCCGCGGCGCGCTGGATGCGGGCGCGACGACGGTCACGCGGGAAATGGAAATTGCCGCGGTCAACGCGATCGCCGAACTCGCGCGCCAGGAGCAGAGCGATATCGTTGCGACGGCGTATGGTATTCAGGACCTCTCGTTCGGCCCGGAATACCTGATTCCGAAGCCGTTCGATCCGCGTCTGATCGTCAAGGTCGCGCCGGCCGTGGCGAAGGCCGCGATGGATTCGGGCGTCGCCGAGCGTCCGATCGAGGACATGGAAGCCTACGAACAGCATCTGCAGCAGTTCGTGTATCACAGCGGCACGACCATGAAGCCGATTTTCCAGCTCGCGCGTGGCGTCGAGCCGGAGAAGAAGCGCATCGTGTTCGCGGAAGGCGAAGAGGAGCGCGTGCTGCGCGCGATGCAGATCATCGTCGACGAGAAGCTCGCCAGGCCGATCCTGATCGGCCGGCCGGCGGTGATCGAGCAGCGCATTGCGCGCTACGGCCTGCGTCTGGTCGCGGGGCAGGACTACACGGTCGTGAACACGGACCACGACGAGCGCTATCGCGACTTCTGGCAGGAATATCACAAGATGATGTCGCGCAAGGGCATCAGCGCGCAGATGGCGAAGCTCGAAATGCGCCGCCGCACCACGCTGATCGGCGCGATGCTGGTGGAAAAGGGCGAAGCGGACGGCATGATCTGCGGCACGGTGTCGACCACGCATCGTCACCTGCACTTCATCGATCAGGTGATCGGCAAGAAGGAAGGCGCGAAGGTCTACGCGGCGATGAACGCGCTGGTGCTGCCGAACCGGCAGATTTTCCTGGTCGATACGCACGTGAACGTCGATCCGACGCCGGAGCAACTGGCGGAAATCACGATCATGGCGGCTGAGGAAGTGCGCCGTTTCGGTATCGAGCCGAAGATCGCGCTGCTGTCGCATTCGAACTTCGGCACGAGCAACGCGCCGACCGCGCAGAAGATGCGCGACACGCTGGCGATCCTGCGCGAACGCGCACCGGACCTGCACGTGGACGGCGAAATGCACGGCGACATCGCGCTCGACGCGAATCTGCGCCGCGAGGTGCTGCCCGACTCGACGCTCGAAGGCGACGCGAACCTGCTGGTGCTGCCGAACATCGACGCGGCCAACATCTCGTACAACCTGCTGAAGACGGCCGCGGGCAACAACATCGCGATTGGTCCGATGCTGCTGGGCGCGGCCAAGCCGGTGCACGTGCTGACGGCGTCGGCGACGGTGCGCCGGATCGTCAACATGACGGCGCTGCTGGTGGCGGATGTTGTGGGCGGCCGCATGAACGGTTGATTCTTGCGCCTCGGCTTGGTCACGCGGGGATGCAGCAAAGCAATCTCGCGTTGCATGATGCCCACGAGGGGACTCTCGACTCGACATCGCGAGCCGGCCTTACTTCGAACGAAACCTGCGCGTATGTCCGGATGGGCGTCGACGGGCCCAAGCCAGGCGCTCCGTTTCACAACCCGCACTACGACTTCAACGACGACGCATCGGCTACCGGTGCCTCATATTGGGTGAACGTCGTGAAGGCGTTTGGCGCTGCGCATGTGTGGAGCTTCGCCGCTGTCGTGTGCGACTGTGTGATCCGTAAGGGCCGCGCGACGCCGACGCCTGAAGACACTATGACTTTCCGTGAGGCAGAGGCTGGCGCGCCTGCTGCGAGGCGGTTTCGATCGTCACTTCGCTGTGCAGCAGGAACGTTGCCAATTCCGGCGTGCCCGGTTGAGCATCGGTCACCAGGGTCCAGTCGCGTTCGAGTGGGGTCCAGTGCTGCTGGCTCGCGCGATCCAGTTTGTGCGACGTCACCAGCACGAAGACGTTGGCCGCCTGCCTGATGATGCATTCCTTCAGATAGGCCTGCTCGGCGGTCGCCTCGCAGAGCCCACGGCCGGCGACCACGCCGTCCGCGCCAAGAAAAGCCTTGTCGACGGACAGGCGGTTCAGCGCGATCTGCGCGAGCGGCCCAAGCGTGCTCATGCTTGAGGGCCGCAGGTCGCCGCCGATCAGCGTGACCGGCACGTCGCTCGACGCAAGCAGGCCAATTGCCAGCAGGTTGTTGGTGACCACGCGAATGTCGCGGCGGCCGGCCAGCAGCCGGGCCATTGCAGCGGTGGTGGTGCCGCCGTCGAGAAAGATGGTGTCGCCGTCCTGGACGTGGCTCACCGCCACCTGCGCGATCGCGTCCTTTTGCTCGCGGAAGCTTTCGCGCCGCAGATCGAGCGACTCCTCGGGTTCGTGAATCCCAACCGAGGCGGCCGCGCCTCCATACGTGCGCACGATGAGCCGTTCGTCGGCGAGCGCGCGCAGGTCGCGACGCACGGTTGCTTCGGACATGCCGAAATGCTCGCACAGGGCGCCCACGTCGTTCATGCCGGACAGGACGGCCTTCAGCATCGCCTCGCGGCGGTTCGTAACTTTCATGGTGATAGAGGGTAGCGGGTCATCCGAATGCTGCGCGCAATAGAGAGGAGAGGCGCCAACGGGCGTAAGTGTAATCAAACCGGCTGCTGGAGCAACGCCTGCGGAGCGGGGCGCGCTGCGCCCGCGACGTCGTTACGGCATACAAGTATTTTTGGCTCAGTGTGATCGATTCAATCAAATTCGGCCCCATTACGCCTGGACGTGCTCCTTTCTGGCGAATTTACCAGCCTCGACAGCTTGTTAATGAGCGGATTGCGCAGGGGCGTCTCGTGGCGTACACTCCGAATGACTGAATCAGTCATTTATAAATGATTGTTTCGATCATTTCCATACAGGAGACAAAGATGGCCCAAGTTCCTATCAAGCGCGCGATCGAACGCGTTCCGGGCGGGATGATGATCGTCCCGCTACTGTTCGGCGCAATGATCGCCACCTTCTTGCCGGGCATGCCGAAGTTCTTCGGCTCGTTCACGAATGCGTTGTTTACCGGCGCGTTGCCGATTCTCGCCGTGTTTTATGTGTGCATGGGCGCGTCGATCGATGTGAAGGCAACGCCTTATCTGCTCAAGAAGGGCGGGGCGCTATTCGCGGCGAAAGTCGGGTCCGCGATTGTGGTGGGTGTCGTGCTAGGCCACTTTTTGGGTGAGCAGCCGGTTTCGTCCGGCCTGTTCGCGGGAATGTCGACGCTGGCGGTGGTTGCCGCGATGAACGACACGAACGGCGGCCTGTACATGGCGTTGATGGGTCAATATGGCAAGTCTGAGGACGTCGGTGCCTATACGATCATGTCGCTCGAATCCGGCCCGTTCCTGACGATGGTCACGCTCGGCGTAGCCGGGCTGTCGGCGTTTCCGTGGCAGACGCTGGTCGGCAGCATCCTCCCGCTCGCGGCCGGCATGCTGCTCGGCAATCTGGACCGTGAGATGCGCAACTTTCTCGGCCGCGCCGTACCTGTGATGATTCCATTCTTCGCCCTGGCGCTGGGCGCGAGCCTCGACCTGCACAAAGTATGGCAAGCCGGCTTGCTCGGCATCGGCCTCGGCGTCGCGGTGGTGATCGTGACGGGCATCCCCCTGTATTTGACCGATCGGCTGACTGGCGGCACGGGTGTCGCAGGCGTGGCGGCAGCCAACACGGCTGGCAACGGAGCGGCTGTGCCGGCGCTGATTGCAGCGGCCAACCCGGTCTATGCCGAGGCCGCGAAGAGCGCGACTTTGCTGGTCGCCTCATGCGTCGTCGTGACCGCAATCGTGTCGCCGATTCTCACTGCGGCCGTCGCAAAGCGAATTGGCAAGCAGGCCGACGCCAGCCGCGCGGCTGCATTGGAGGCGACCCGGTGAGCAGCACGAGCATTCTGATCATCGCCGACGACCTGTCCGGCGCCGCCGACTGCGCGATTGCATTTGCGGGAGCGGGGCGCAGTACGGCGGTGACGCTGAACGCGTCACGCGCGATGGACGCGGCGGAGGTGATCGCGGTGGATACCGACACGCGCCGCATGCCGCCGGCCGAAGCTGCACACTGTACCAGCGCCGCGTGGCTGGCGCAGCGCGGGCCGGGTCGGCGTCTGTACAAGAAAATCGATTCGACCTTGCGCGGTAACTGGGCCGCGGAAGTAGCCGCGTTGCAGCCGCTCGCGGGCCTCGCCATCGTCGCCACGGCCTTTCCTGCCACTGGGCGCACCGTCCGTGAGGGCCGCGTATTCGTGCGCGGCGTGCCGCTCGAAAATACGGAAACGTGGCAGCTCGAACACGCCGCGCACTCCGCCGACCTCAACGCCATGGTCAAGGCGGTCGGCTTGCGCACCGCGGCCCTGGGTGTCGACGCGCTGCGTGGCGATCCCACAGCGTTGCGCGCTGCCATTGCCGCCGTGGCGAGCAGTGGCGCGCAGGCGCTCATCGTCGATGCGGAAACGGATGCGGATTTGAGAGCACTCGCGCAGGCGACGGCGTCGATGGACGAAGCCCTGTTCTGGGTCGGCTCAGGCGGTCTGGCTCGCGAACTGGCGTCGTTGAGTGACCTGTTCGAGGTTGCCACGGAAGCCGCGCAAGACGCGCCGCCGAAGCCGGACCAGCACAGAAGCGCGATCCTGATCCTGGTGGGCAGCCTGTCGGCCGTCTCGGAACAGCAATGCGCGATGCTGCGCGAGCGTGCGGGCGTGGGCGAGTTGATCGTGCCGCCGGTCGTGCTGCGTGCGGGCGAGTCTCATCACGAGTGGGCGGCCTGGCAAGCACGCGTTGGCGCGCATCTGAGCGCACACACCGACTTGCTGGTGCGAATTGGTCGCGACGATCTGTTCGATCCCGCCGAAGGCGCGCAATTGTCTGCGTCGCTCGCTTCGCTCGTCGCACCGTTTTTCACGCATCTGAGCGGTTTGATCGCGACGGGCGGCGAAACCGCGCGCGCGATGCTCGGTACAGCCGGCATCGACAGCCTGCAATTGCTTTCGGAAATCGAGCCGGGCGTGGCAGTGGGCCGCCCGCACGGCAACCCGCGCCTCACCGTCGTCACCAAAGCCGGCGCATTTGGCAGCGAGCATGCGCTGTACGGCGCCTACCTTCATCTGCGGGGCACACCGGAGTTCGCTGATAACGAGTCCGGCTCGGCTCACCCGAGCGGCAACACAACATCTTCGCCGGCTCGCGAAACGAACCAACGTCATTCAGGCAAAACATCATGAGCAACTATCTTCCAGTCATCGGCATCACGATGGGCGACGCAGCGGGCGTGGGTCCGGAAATCGTCGTCAAGAGCTTGACGCACGAGTCCGTCTACCGGCAGTGCCGCCCGCTCGTTATCGGCGATGCCGCGCGCCTCGAGCAGGCCAACCGGATTGTCGGCGGCAGCACGAAAGTGCGTCGCATCGCGAAGCCGGCGGATGCGCAATATGAGCAGGGCACCATCGACTGCATCGACCTCGGGCTGATTCCCGCCGACCTGCCTTTCGGCGCGCTGTCGGCGCTCGCAGGCGACGCCGCGTATCAGTACATCGCGCGCGCCGTCGAACTCGCGAAGGCCGACGAGATCGATGCGATCTGCACGGCGCCGCTGAACAAGGAAGCGTTGCACGCCGGCGGTCACAAGTATCCCGGCCACACTGAAATGCTCGCGCATCTCACGGGCATCGAGGAGGTGTCGATGATGCTGGTCGCGCCGAAACTGCGCGTGATTCACGTGACGACTCACATCGGCATTATCGATGCGATCCGCAAGATCGAACCGGGCCTCGTGCAGCGCACGTTAGAGCGAGGGCATGCGACGCTGGTGAAGGCGGGCATTGCCAATCCGCGCATCGCCGTGTGCGGCATCAACCCGCATGCCGGCGAAAACGGCCTGTTCGGTTATGGCGAGGAAGAGGAAAAGATCGTTCCGGCCGTGCAGGTCTTGCGTGAACGCGGCTGGGACATCGAGGGCCCGCTTCCGGCCGACACGCTGTTCTTCCGTGCGGGACGCGGCGACTTCGATCTGGTGGTGGCGATGTACCACGATCAGGGCCATGGTCCGGTCAAGGTGCTCGGCCTCGAAGCCGGCGTCAACGTGACGGTCGGACTCGATGTGATCCGTACCTCGGTCGATCACGGCACGGCGTTCGATATCGCAGGCAAAGGCATCGCTGACGAACGCAGCCTGCTCGAAGCACTGCGGCAAGGCGCCGAACTTGCGACGCGCCGCGCCTGACGCGGTTTGAAATCGATGTACGTGCGCGGTGCCGCCCGCTCGCGCTGAGCGGCACCGTGCCCTTAGGGCTGTAGTTGTCAGGGTTATGCAAACACGACGCACTGAAGACTTTCGCGAAAGGCTACTCGAAGCGGGTGTCGCGCTGTTCGCCGAAACGGGTTATCACGGCACCGGCGTAAAAGACATCGTCGAGCGTGCCGGCGTGCCGAAGGGCTCGTTCTACAACTACTTCGAGAGCAAAGAGGCATTCGGCGCGGCAATCCTGCACCACTACGCGCAGGAGCAGGCCGCTGAATGGAAGCGGTATTCGCGCGAAGCGGCATCGTCCGATCCGCTGCTCGCGCTTCGCGGCATCTACGCATGCATCGTTGCCGACTATGAAGCTTGTGACGACCGTTACGGTTGTCTGGTCGGCAACTTTGCAGGCGAGATCGCGCAGTCGAGCGATCTGTGCCGGCTCGCCGCGCGCAGGACGGTCAATGAATGGCGTGTCGGCTGTGCCGATTATCTGCGGCGCGGCCAGGAATACGGCTCCGTGCGGCGCGATCTTTCGGCTGATGCAATGGCTGACCTGTTCTGGAATGCGTGGGAAGGCAGCTTGTTGCGCATGAAGCTGGATGACTCCGTCGAGCCGCTGAAGGCTTGCGTGCATTCCATGTTCGATCTGTTTTTCAAATCCCCGCAGTAACGGTCGTGGCTAATTTGAACGGTGTCTGGTGTCGATCCGGGTAGCCGTTTATTCCGTTTTGAGACGACCGGTCATTTCAATGTAAGGAAGAGAGATTCAATGCAGAACTTTACGTTTCATAACCCCACACGAATCATTTTCGGCGAAGGCCAGATCGCCGCACTCGATGCGCACGTCCCGCCCAACGCGCGAGTGCTGATTACCTGCGGCGGCGGCAGCATCAAGAACAACGGTGTGCTCGCGCAAGTGCAGGCGGCGCTCGGTGAGCGCGCGTGGCACCTGTTCGGCGGCATCGAGCCGAATCCCACGTACGAAACGCTGATGGAAGCGGTCACGCTCGCCCGTGAGGGGAACTTCGATTTTCTGCTGGCGGTGGGCGGCGGTTCGGTGATCGACGGCACCAAGTTCATCGCTGCCGCGGTGAAGTTCGACGGCGAACCGTGGGACATTCTCGCGAAGCAGGCCGAGATACGCGACGCGGTGCCGTTCGGCAGCGTGTTGACGCTGCCCGCCACCGGTTCGGAGATGAACAATGGCGGCGTTATCAGCCACCGCGCGAAGGGCGACAAGCTGCCGTTCCGTAGCGAGGCGACCTATCCGGTCTTCTCGGTGCTCGATCCAACCACGACCTATTCATTGCCGCCGCGGCAGATTGCCAACGGTGTCGTCGATGCGTTCGTTCATATCGTCGAGCAGTATCTGACCTACCCGGTGGACGCCAGGGTACAGGACCGTTTCGCCGAAGGCCTGCTGATTACGCTGACTGAAGTCGGCCCGCAAGCGCTCGCCGAGCCGCACAACTATGCGGTGCGAGCCAACCTGATGTGGACGGCAACGCTGGCTTTGAACGGTCTGATCGGCGCCGGCGTGCCGCAGGACTGGGCGACCCACATGCTCGGCCACGAGATCACGGCGCTGCACGGACTCGATCACGCACAGACGCTCGCCATCGTGCTGCCTGCCATGCTGAGCGTGCGCCGCGAGTCGAAACGCGGGAAGTTGCTGCAGTACGCCGAACGAGTCTGGAACATCACCGAGGGCAGCGAGGACGAGCGTATCAGTGCGGCGATTACGGCGACGCGTGTGTTCTTCGAACGCATGTCGGTGGGAACCCGCTTGCGCGACTATCAGATCAGCGGCCAGTCGATCGGCACGCTGATCACGAAACTCGAAGAGCACGGGATGACGGCACTGGGCGAACACGGCGACGTGACACTCGACGTGAGCCGTCAGGTCTATCAATTCGCAGTCTGAACGGGCCCGCATTCGCGCGGCCGATCATTTGGAATGGCATTATGAAAATTGGATTTGTAGGACTTGGCTCGATGGGCGCAGCGATCGCGAAGAACCTGATCGACGCCGGGCACGACGTGCAGGTTTTCAATCGTAGTCCAGCCCGCGCCGAACCATTGCGCGAAGCGGGGGCGAGTGTCGCGTCGAGTCCCGCGCAGGCGGCGCTGGGGGCCGACGTAGTCTTCACGATGGTGGCCGACGATTCCGCGCACGCAGCGGTCACGTTCGGCGAGGCGGGCATCGCCACCGCACTGAAGCCGGGTGCGCTGCACATTTCGATGAGCACGATCAGTGTCGCCGCCGCGCAGGATCACGCTGCGAAGTACCGTGAAGCGGGTCTTGCCTTCGTGTCCGCGCCGGTGTTCGGCCGGCCCGATGCCGCGGCGGCGCGCAAGCTGTTCATCATGGCGGCCGGCGCCGACGAGCACCTCAAGGTTGCCGTGCCGCTTCTCGAAACGCTTGGGCAGTCGGTCGGCATTGTCGGCGAGGATCCTTCGCAGGCGAACCTGGTGAAGCTGATCGGCAATTTCATGCTGTCCGTGATCATCGAAACGCTGGGCGAAGCCTGTGCCGTAGCGGGCAAGGCCGGCATCGATCCGATGCGTCTGGTCGAGCTGCTGACGAGTGCAAACTTCAATGCGCCGCCATACAAGATCTACGGCCCGCTGATTGCGTCGCAGCAATTCCAGCCGCCTGGCTTCTCGTTGCCGCTCGGCCAGAAGGACAACCGCCTGATGCTGGCAGCCGCTGAGGCACTGGGCGTTCCGTTGCCGCTGGCAAGCCTCGTCCACGACCGGTTCCTGACGTTGCGCTCGCAAGGAATCGGCGCTGAACATGACTGGTCGGCGGTGGCACTTTGTGCGCTGTCCGATGCCGGCTTGAGCAACGCGCTTCACGGCGGCTGAGCGCAATGGGCACAATGCCGCTCGCCAGGAGCGGCATTTCACATGCCGACCAGCGCGCGAATGGGGATGTCGAGCATGAGCGGATCCAACGTGCTATCCCAGGTTCAGCTACGGTCCATATTCAGCTCCGCCGTCGTGGTCGCTCGTTTCGAGCCTGACACCTCGCACGACCTGTATCAGAGAGTGGTCAGTGGCGATCTCGATGCCGCGGTCGTCGCACGGCCACCATTCAATCTGCCGAAAAGTTGCGACTGGCACACGTTCAGGGAAGAGCCGCTCGTACTCCTGAGCTTGCCGCGATGAAGGTGACGGATCCGCACGTCACATTGCAGACGGAACCGTTTCTCCGTTACGACCGCAATGTTGTCGGTGGGCAACTCGCCGAGAGCTACCTTCGGCAACATTGCATTACGCCGCATCAACGCTGCGAGCTCGACGGGCTCGGTGCGACTCCGGTTGATCCAGGCTTTCTTGCAAGTGGCCTCGGAATTCGATTGTGGCTAAGCGGCACAGTGCCGTTGCAAATTTATCGTAAATGCAACCTTGCCGATATCGCTATAGAATTGACGCGACCCAACCGTGAATGTCGATGATTCGCGAGTCAGCAGGGCCGTTTCGCAACTCTCTAGTCGATACACTTTCAATGTCCCATAGCACTCGCCGGCCCACGGGCCGCGCTTCTTTTGGTCGGCGTCACCTGAGCAAGGAGATGCTGCTCCCAATGACGAGGCGAGCTGCCTCTGATATCTCGCTCGCAAATCACCTTGCGCTTGCGGTCTGCCGCAAAGGGCAAGGAAACGCTCATCTGATCAGTGAGCTGAACAGAGCCGTCTATCTGACGTACTACTTACAAGAGGCCGGATTCGGTAATGCATCTGTCGATTTGTATCGGCGTGCCGAGGCCGCATTGGATCAAGCTGCTGGCAGGGCACAGTGTGACGGCGTGTGGCAAGTCAGTGCGGAGGTCGCGAGTATGCTTGAGGAAATTCTCGCCATTCACGATCAGCAACTGACGGCGGCTGCGACCAGACACGTGATCGAGGCCAAAGCGCGGTTTGCCAGGTTGAACAGAAGCAACCACCGTTCGCCGGTTTCGGAAGACGCACGGCCGACTGATCGCCACGACGACTCCGGGTTCAACGTTTCCGCGACCGCCAACAGGTTGCAATAGTCCGGACAGGGAACGCGCTCCGAAGTAGCCAGCAATTCGGGGCTGCCGTTCCCGCGCCATGCAGCGGCGGTCAATTCGCGCTGGGTGCCGTTGCCGTTGCCGTTGCCGTTGCTGTTGCGACGAGTGCCGGCGCCGCAGCGGCTTGAGCCAGTTCGTCGCTTGACCATCCACCGCCGAGCGCATGCAGGAGTTGCACGTTCGCACTCAACTGGCGCGTCTGGATATCGAGCACGCTGCGTTGCGCTTCGAGTGCGACCGTCTGTGCCTGCACGACATCGAGGTAGCCCACCACGCCCTGGCGATATTGACGCAACGCGAGGTCGACCGAGTACTGCGCGGCGTTGGCTGCGTCCCGTTGCTCACCCAACGCAGTACCGAGATACGACAGCAGGGCAAGGTTGTCTTCAACCTGCTGGAATGCAGACAGTACTACGCCGCGGTAGCGTTCTCCCGCTTCTTGAGTTGCCGCCTTGGCGGAATCGAGTTGCGCACGACGGTACCCGCCGTCGAACACGTACTGCACGAGCTGCGGGCCGACCGCCCAGAACAGATTGGGCGCGCTAACGAGGCCGGCGTAGGCTGCGCTTTGCACACCGCCCTGCAAGCTCAGCATGATGTCCGGGAAGTAGGCCGCCCGCGCGACGCCAATCTTTGCGTTGGCCTCGGCCACCCGGCGTTCCGCCGCAGCGACGTCGGGCCGGCGTTGCAGCAGCGTCGACGGCAGGCCGGTGGGAATCGCCGGCAACGCGATCGCGGCGGTCTGGGGCGGCAGGCTGAATTCGGACGCAGAGGTTCCGACCAGGACCGCGATCGCATGTTCAAGCAGAGCCCGTTGCGCCAGGTTCTGCGACAGCTGCGACTTCGCTGACGAAAGTTGCGTTTGCGCTCGGGAAACGTCGAGGCCCGACACGATTCCACTGTTATGCAAAGTTTGCGTGAGTTGCAGGGCCTTCGTATACGCCACGACAGTTTCGTTCAACAGCTCGGTTTGCTGGTCGAGGCCGCGCAAGCGGAGGCAACTGTCCGCGAGTTCGACCTGCAGGCTCAGCCTGACCGAGGCCAGATCGGCCTGGGTCGCCTGCGCCTCGTCCTTGCCGGCCACCACGGAGTCGCGCACGCGCCCCCAAAGGTCGAGGTCATAGTTGATTTCGCCGCCAAGCGTGACGGAGTTGTAGTCGTTCGGGCCGCCCACGCGCAACGGCCGGTTGTCGGACTGGCGCTCACGCAGCGGCACGGCGCTCACACTGACCGACGGGTACAGCCCCGACTCGACCTGCGCCACGAAAGCCTGCGCTTGCTCATAGTGTGCGTACGCCGCGCGCAAGTCGGTGTTGTTGGCCAGCAGACGCGCTTCGAGATCGTTGAGCTGCGCGTCGCCATACATCTTCCACCAGCCGTTGCGGTCTATCCGGTCGGCGGGCTGTGCCGTGGTCCACGGGCCGACCGTCTTGTATTGCGCCGCGATCGGCGTCGGCGGGACGTGATATTGCGGCGCGAACGAGCAGGCGCAGAGCGCGACGACGCTCGCGAGAAGCGCCGGAAGTCCATACTTAACCATGTGCAGCTGCCTTCTTGTCGGTCGCCGTCGCCACCTCCACGCTGTCGCCGTCGGCGAGTCCGTCGGGCGGTGTATCGATCACGCGATCGGTTGCGGCGAGCCCTGAGCCGATCTCCACCGAATCGCCCAGGTCGCGATTGATCTTCACCTGTTTGAACAGCACGTGACCGTTCGCGCCAAGCGTGGCGACTACGACGCCGCGACTATCGAAGACGAGCGCGCTGGCCGGTACACGGACCGAATCGGCGGAAGCGGGCAACGAGAATTTCAGGCTGGCGAATCCACCCGGCAGTAGCTTGCCGTTGGCGTTGTCGACCAGTAGTTGAACCAGCGTCGTTCCCGAACTCGAATTGACCGAGTCTGCCGCCGCCACCACGCGCGCGGTGAACTGCTGGTCGGGATACTCCGGGACGGTCAGGTTGGCGGTCGTGCCGTCGTGTATCGCCGGTGCGTAGTTCTGCGGCACCTGGACATACACGCGTAACTGCTTGACGTCGGAGACCGCGAACAGCTCCTGTCCGACCCCGCCGCTGCCGGCGTTGACCAACGCGCCGACGTCGGTGTCGCGGGCGGTCACCACGCCGTCGAATGGCGCGACGATGCGCGCGAAAGCCTTGGTGGCGACGAGGCGGTCCACGTTGGCCTTCGCGGCCGCGACGATCGCTTCCTTGGCGGCGTAATCAGCCGTACGCTGATCGACATCCTGCTGGGCGACGGAATCGGTGCCGCTTAGCGCTTCCCAGCGCTTCGCAGTCGTACCCGCAACCAAAGCATTCGCCTGTGCACTCTGGAGATCCGCGCGCGCTTGCAATAGTTGCTGGTCGAGCTCGGGCGTTTCGATTTCGGCGAGTACCTGGCCCGCTTTGACCGGCGCGCCGATATCGACATTCCATGATTTCAGATAGCCGCTGACCTGCGCGAAAATCGGCGCCCGCGTAAACGCTTCGAGGCGGCCGGGCAGTTGCAGCGAGGGGCCGTTGGCGTCGCGCAAGGGCTGGATCACGTTGACGGTCGGCACGGCCTGGGCGTCAGTCCAGGTTTTCAATTTGCGGGCATCGGCGGCTCGCAGCGTGAGACCGGCGACGACAATGCCTAAGACGACCAGCAGGCCGACCACGCCTGCTACCAGAAGCGGGCGGCGCGACGGTGTATCAGTGGGAAAAGTAGATTCAGACGACATGAGCAGGACCTCCCGAGACGGATGCCGGGGTAGCCGCGCGCCCGGGGCGCGCGTGAACGATACAGAAAATGACGGGGACGAGGAACAGCGAAGCGGTGGTGGCAAACAGCAGACCGCCGATCACCGCGCGGCCAAGTGGCGCGTTTTGCTCGCCGCCTTCGCCTAATGCAAGCGCCATCGGCATCATGCCGATGATCATGGAAAGCGCGGTCATGAGCACGGGACGAAAACGCGTAAAGCCCGCTTCGAGCGCGGCCTTGAATGGGTCGCCGTGGACGGCAAAACGTTCGCGGCAGAAACTGACGACCAGAATCGAGTTGGCCGTCGCCACCCCCATGCACATGATCGCACCGGTCAATGCAGGTACCGAGAGCGTCGTGTGGGTCGCGAACAGCATCCAGACGATACCCGCCAACGCGGCAGGCAACGCGGTCACGATCACGAACGGGTCGGCCCACGACTGGAAGTTGACCACGATCAGCAGATAGATCAACACCACCGCACCAAGCAGGCCGAACAACATGCCGGCAAAGGCGCTGTTCATCGTCTGGACCTGGCCCAGCAGCGCAACGGAGGAGCCCTTGGGCAAGGTGCCGGCGTTGTCGTGCACGATGCGCTGGATATCGGACGCCACCGCGCCGAGGTCGCGGTCCTGGGTGGTCGCGAAGATCTCGACCATGGGCTGGATGTTGTACTGGCTGACAACCTCATTGCTGCTGGTGCGCTCGACTGTCGCCAGACCACCGAGGATCTGGGCGGTGCTTCCGCCGCTGGCCGTGATCGGCAGATTTTGCAGCGCGGCGAGCGAATCGAGGCTGTATTGCGGCGTCTGCATCACGATCGGATAAGACACGCCGTTCGCGTTGTTCAGCCAGAACGTGGGCGCGACCTGGCTGGAACCCGCGAGGTTCACCACCATACTGTTCGTCACGTCACGCTCGGTGATGCCGAGCAATTGCGCGCGCGTACGGTCGACATCGACGTTGAAGGTCGGGTTGCCGTGCGACTGCTCGATCCGCGCATCGACCACGCCCGGCACATCGCGGACCTGGCGCAGCAGACGGTCCGCATACGCGTAGTTGGCGTTCAGGTTATTGCCGCGAATCTGCAGGTCGATCGGCGCCGGCGAGCCGAAGTTCAGGATCTGACTGATGATGTCCGCTGGCGGGAAAGAAAACGTGACGCCCGGGAATTCTCGCGGCAATCTCTCACGCATGACGCGAACATACTCGTCGGTTGGACGATGGCCTTCGTTCAGCGCGATCTGGATGTCACCGTCCTGCGAGCCGACCGTACCGGTGTTGTTGTACGCGGTATTGATGCCGCTGACCGGCAGACCCATGTTGTCGACCACGGTGCCGAGATCCGCGGGCGGAATGATCTGGCGGATCGCGCCTTCGACATTCGCAAAGATCTGCGCGGTCTTTTCAACCCGAACGCCGACCGGTGCGCGCACATGCATCAGGATTTGTCCGGAATCGACCGAAGGGAAGAAGTTGCGGCCGAGGAACGGCACCAGCGCGAAGGAGAGGGCGACAAAGCCGAGGAAGCCGCTGACGAACGGACGCCGGTGGGTCAGCGCGAGTTCGAGCAACCTGCGGTAGGCGCTGCGCACCTTTTCAAAGCGCGCTTCGAAGCCGCGCTGGAAACGCCCGAGCGGACCGGGGCGCTTCGTGTCCTCGGCGTGCTCGTCGTGCACATGCTGTTTCAGCAGGTATTTCGCCATCGTCGGCACAAGGGTTCTCGACAGGATGAACGACGAGATCATCGCGAAGATCACCGCTTCAGCCATCGGCACGAACAGGAAGCGCGCGACGCCGTTCAGGAAGAACATCGGCACGAACACGATGCAGATACAGAGCAGCGAGACGAACGCCGGCGTGACGATCTGCGCGGCGCCGTCGAGAATAGCCGTCTCCACCTCCTTGCCATGCTCGAGGTGCCAGTTGATGTTTTCGATGGTCACCGTGGCGTCGTCGACCAGAATCCCTACCGCTAACGCGAGACCGCCGAGCGTCATGATGTTCAACGTCTCGCCGAGCGCGGACAGCGTGGCGATGGAGCCAAGGATGGCGAGCGGGATCGAGGTTGCGATGATGATCGTCGAGCGCCAACTGCCAAGGAACAGCAGGATCATCAGGCTCGTCAACACAGCCGCGATCACGCCCTCGCGCGCCACGCCGGTGATCGCCGCCCGCACGAACAGCGACTGGTCGCCGATGGGCTCGATCTGCAGGTTATCGGGCCATGACGCCTTACCTGCAGCAATCCGCTGCTTGATGCCGGAAATGATGCCGAGCGTCGACACCGAACCGTTCTTGAGCACCGACATCAGTACCGAACGCCGGCCGTCCACGTGCACGATATTGGTCTGCGGCGGGCTGCCGTCGCGCACGTTCGCAATGTCACGAATATAGACCGTGGTGCCGTTGGCCGCCTTGACCGGCAGATCGCCCAACGCTTTGATTTGCGACGGTGCGTTGTTCAGTTGCAACGTGTACTCGTAGTCACCGATCTTTTCCGTGCCGACCGGCGTAATCAGGTTCTGGCCGGCGAGCGCATTGGCGACATCCTGTGCGGACAAGCCCCGCGCCTGGAGTGCCGCCGGGTCGACGTCGATTTGCACCTGACGTGTCTTGCCGCCGAACGGGTAAGGAATCGCTGCGCCTGCTACCGTCGTGAGAACCGGGCGCACTGCATTCAGGCCAAGGTCACCGAGATTCTGTTCGGAGAGTCCCTTGCCAGACAGCGCCAACTGGATGATCGGCACGGTCGACGCGTTGTAGTTCAGGATCAGAGGAGGCGTCGTACCTGCAGGCAACTGCCGCAATTGAGTTTGCGCAACCGAGGTCACCTGCGCGTTCGCCGTGCTGATATTCACGCCCGGCTGGAAGAAGATCTTGATGATCCCGAAGCCGGCGACCGATTCCGCCTCGATATGCTCGACGTCGTTCACCGTGGTCGTCAGCGTGCGTTCGAATGGCGAGGTGATGCGGCCGACCATCTGGTCCGGGGGCAGACCCGTGTACTGCCACACGACGCTGATCACGGGAATCCTGATATCCGGAAAGATATCGGTTGGCGTCCTCATCGCGGACAAAGGACCGATGATGAGAATGAATATCGCCAGGACTACGAAGGTGTAGGGTCGCCGAAGGGCGATACGGACTAGGCCGAGCATGAGAATTCCAGAGCTTGGGGTAAAACGTAAGAGTGTCCTGGCGGAGGCTAGCGCGGCGTGCGGTGGCGCGCAGCCGCGTGCTTGCACCTGCCACAAGCACAAGACGCACTTGAGCTGAGGGCATATTCGACCGTGACGGAATACTGGATAGGGCTACGCATAATCTGCATTTCTTGAGAATTGCTCTGCTGCTTACGATCAGTCGAAAAGCTTGCGTGCATCTTTCAATTGCCTGGCGTTTGGAAGAGAAAGACATGCGCAACGAAGAGGGTCGCCTTGGGCCACGTGCCGATGTGCTGCAACGCAACTCAAGCGCGAATGTACACAAAGCTCGGCATTCCTGCTGAAGGACAAATAAGAAGTCAGGTACGTATGAATGCGGGGTGAGTCCATTTCTCTTTACCCGCAAATGCCGGGAATACCTTGTCATTGTTGGGCAGAGCGATGTGTGTCAAGAACCGGACACAGGCGTGCGAGCGCCGTTTCCTGCGAAGGCTAAACCGTCAGCGTTTTTTATTACCGATTGTTCGAGAGGTCCACATGTGCTCTTGACACCATTTGCTAAGTGGCATTCAAAGAGTCGACTTCGATTCTGGAGATGAGGTCTTCACGCCACCGCCACATCATTCAAGATGAACGTCACGGTAAAAGCGATGTTTTGCACAAAACAGTTGTGCGGAAAACATGTGGACTAGAAAGCGGTTTTCACGCCCCCGAGTCGGTCGTTAATTGGCGGAGAACGATGCTTTCAATCGCATGCCGATCTCCCTTTCTCTTCTGAAATGTTCAGGGTCAATGTTGCCCGCGGGCCGCATAAATTTGCTGGATTGAAGATTCAGTAATGGATAAGGGCCGAAGGAAAGTTTAGCTAACCGTCGCGTAACTCAAGGCTTGGGAGCGCGTCCTACACTTCAGTCCTTGCTTGATTCTGGAGTGCTCCATGGCACCGCGACCTCTCTTGCGATCGACTCCGTACGTGGCTTCGAATTGACGGGCGACGGTCAGTATTTGATGTTGAAAGCCAATCAGACTTCCAGCATTGCGTTGCATTGCTCAGTCATGCACGAGCTGCTGGCAGCGTTGTCGAACGCGATTGGCGTGTCGGAGCGGATTCGCAGCAAGAAAAAGAGTGTGAAATTCGCGATGCCGTGTGAGGCCTGGGAGATCGGCAAGGACGCCGGTGCGGCAGCCCATCTGATTCTTACATTCCGTCTGCCCGGCGGCGCGGAACTGTCGTTTCGCATGCAACGCACTGAGGCCGCACACATGACGGAAGTTCTGGCGCTTGTGAGCGGCATCGCAAAGATTGGTGATCTGTCCGCCATCACGGTGCAATAGAGCTCGCACCTGAATCACCCGCGCCCTCGATCGATACGCGACACAGCGTATTGAAGTCGGCTCTCCACGTTGTGTCTCTATCATTTGGCTTCCCTTTGCATGCTTGTTCAAACTTCAACTGCACGCCGTAGCAGGGCGGTGACTCTCGTCGGCCTAAGTGTGACTGCAATGTCCGCCCACGCGAGCGACTCGTTCGTGATTCGCGATATCCGTCTTGAGGGATTGCAACGCGTCGAACCTGGTACCGTGTTCGCCTATCTGCCCATCAAGCAAGGCGACACCTTCAGCGACGACAAGGCATCGGAGGCGATTCGCGCCCTGTATGCCACGGGCTTCTTCAACGACGTCAAGATCACGACCGAAGGCAACGTCGTCATCGTGCAGATGCTGGAACGTCCGGCCATCGGCACGATCGACTTCGCCGGCATTCATGAGTTCGACAAGGAAAACCTGACCAAGGCGCTGCGCGCCGTGGGTTTGTCGCAAGGCCGTTACTACGACAAGGCGCTGGTCGACAAGGCCGAGCAGGAACTGAAGCGTCAGTATCTGACGCGCGGCTACTACGCCGCTGAAGTCACCACCACGATCACGCCGATCGACCGCAATCGCGTGTCGGTGCTGTTCTCGGTGGCCGAAGGTCCGAGCGCGAAGATCCGCCAGATCAACTTCATCGGCAACAAGGCATTCAGCACGGGCACGCTGCGCGACGAAATGCAGTTGTCCACGCCGAACTGGTTCTCGTGGTACACGAAGAATGACCTGTACGCGAAAGACAAGCTTACCGGCGACCTCGAAAACGTCCGCTCGTATTACCTGAATCGCGGCTACCTCGAGTTCAACATCGACTCGACGCAGGTGTCGATCTCGCCGGACAAGAAGGACATGTATCTGACGGTCACGCTGCACGAAGGCGAGCCGTACACGATTTCGAATATCAAGCTGGCGGGCAATCTGCTCGACCGCGAGCCGGAGCTGGCCAAGCTCATCAAGATCAAACCGGGTGACCGCTTCTCGGCTGAAAAGCTGCAAGCCACCACCAAGTCGATCGTCGACAAGCTCGGCGAATACGGCTACGCGTTTGCCACCGTCAATGCGCAGCCGCAGATCGATCAGGCCAACCACAAGGTCGACCTGACGCTGCAAGTCGACCCGAGCCGCCGCGTCTACGTGCGCCGCATCAACGTGGTCGGCAACACGCGTACGCGTGACGAAGTGGTGCGCCGCGAAATGCGTCAGATGGAGAGCTCGTGGTTCGACTCGA
Source organism: Paraburkholderia sp. BL9I2N2 (assembly GCF_004339745.1). Lineage (GTDB taxonomy): Bacteria > Pseudomonadota > Gammaproteobacteria > Burkholderiales > Burkholderiaceae > Paraburkholderia. The sequence goes on from NZ_SMGP01000003.1 coordinate 235,970, forward strand.
ACCGCCTCGCGCTGTCGAAAGACCGGATCAACCGTCTCGGCTACTTCACGGATGTGGACGTGACCACGGTGCCGGTCGAAAGCACGCAGGACCAGGTCGATATCGACGTCAAGGTGACGGAAAAACCCACGGGCTCGATTTCGCTGGGCCTGGGCTATGGCTCGGGCGAGGGGCCCATTATCTCCGCGGGCGTATCGCAGGACAACGTGTTCGGCTCGGGCACGAGCCTCGCACTGAATGTGAACACCTCCACTACCAACCGTACGTTGACGGTCACACAGGTCGATCCATACTTCACGATTGACGGCATCAAGCGCATCACCGACGTTTATTACCGCACGACGGAGCCCTTGTATTATTCGACCGACTCGAGCTTCCGAATTATCACGGCAGGAGCAGACCTCAAATTCGGCGTGCCTTTCTCCGAGGCCGACATGGTGTACTTCGGGCTGGGGTTCGAGCAGAACCGTCTGGATATCGACGCCAATACGCCTCAGAGCTATAAGGATTACGTCACGCAATTCGGCCGTGTCTCCAACAATGTTCCGTTGACGGCGGGATGGTCACGTGACGACCGTGATAGCGCGCTTGTCCCAAGCCGGGGCTACTATACGCAAGCCAATGCCGAATACGGCACGCCGCTGGGTGATACGCCGTACTACAAGGCAGACCTCCAGGCGCAATACTATTATTCGTTCGCGCGTGGCTTCGTGCTTGGCCTGAACTTTCAGGGCGGCTATGGCAATGGATTGAACGGCAAGCCCTATCCGATCTTCAAGAACTACTATGCGGGCGGTATCGGTTCAGTGCGTGGATATGAACCAAGTTCGCTCGGCCCGCGCGACGCGACCACCAACGATCCCATCGGTGGCTCGAAGATGGTCGTCGGCAATATCGAGCTGACCGTTCCACTGCCGGGATCCGGCTACGACCGCACGTTGCGCGTCTTTACCTTCCTCGACGGCGGCAATGTATGGGGCAGCGAAGGCAGTAGCATCGGAGCGAACGGATTGCGCTACGGCTATGGGCTGGGGCTCGCCTGGATCTCGCCGATCGGTCCGCTCAAGTTGAGCCTCGGCTTTCCGCTCGTCAAGCACGCAGGCGATCAGTATCAGAAATTCCAGTTCCAGATAGGCACATCGTTCTAAGGCTATCGTCGGACCGCTCTCGCCGATCCCTATCGTCACCGTTGCCTCACTCGATCCGTCCCGCGTTGGCAGCGCTCATTCGCCGACACGTCCCGCCACGGAACGTAGAATGGCGATGAATTCCTGCATGGGCTGTGACGGCAATTCGTGCTTGCGCGTGACGATACCGTAGCTCGTCATGGTCCGGGTGATGGGAATGGGCAGGTGTCCGAGCAGACCCTTGCTTACATATTTTTTCGACAGCGGCACGTGGCTGCAGCGAAATCATGTCGGTTGCCTGCAACAGTTCCAGTGTCGAAAAGATTGAAGGCGTTTCCACCATGCCCACCGGCGCAGGAATGCCCGCGCCGGCGAACGTTTCGTCGAACAGCTGCCTGATAGCCGTTGCTTGCGGATAGAGAATCCATGGCCACGCGCCAAGATCGGCCAACTCCAGCCGCCGCCGCTGCAGCAACGGATGATGCTGTCCGACGACCACCCAGACCGGTTCCCCGGACAGCACCTCGAAGTCGAACAGTACTTGATGGCGCGGCTCCGTCAGACGGCCGACCATCACGTCCAGCTTCCTTTCTTCGAGCCAGACCGCCAGTTGGTCACTGCTTTGCTCGACCAGTTTGATGACCAGTTGCGGCCGCTGCCGGCGAATCTCCCTGATGCCGGTCGTCACCACCTGAGCGGCCGAAGCCGAGATAGCGCCGACGGTGAGATGACCGTAGCCGCCATCGCTCAAGGTGCTGAACTCGTTCACGAACTTGCCCAGATCGGCTACCGCCGCGGTCGCATAGCGCACGGACAATACGCCGAGATCGGTTGGGCGCATCTCCCGTGGTAGCCGTTCGAACAACTGGGCCCCGAACATCGATTCGATGTCACTCAGGATTTTTGTCGCCGCGGGCTGGGTGATAAGCATCTGTTCGGCTGCGATGCGCAAGTTGTGCGTGCGTCCGAGGGCATCGAGCAGTTGAAGATGTCTGAAGCGCAGCCTTGCCAGGACGCTCGACGTACGCACCGCAAATTGTCTGGACATGGGGTAAACACGCACGAACTCATAACCGGATGGAATCGATTGTACTGAATAAGAGATTGGATGTTTATCGGTCGGCTGCCTAAAGTTGCTGCTGGGCGAATCAACGCGCGGAATCAACGCGCGAACTGGCGGCAAGCCGCGCGCGCCAGACAAACTTCAGTGGAGACAGACATGACATCCCCGCTTTCACTCAGCGTAACGGACACGCTTCCGTCGGACGGATTGTCCGGCACGCTTGTCGGCCGCGCCTGGGTACCTGCCGCGAATTCAATGCCCGCAGGTCCCGCCGTAGTCGTCTTGCGCGCCGACGGAGTGTTCGACATTTCCGACGCAGCACCGACCATCAGCAGCTTGCTGGAGCGGGAAGATCCGGTCGCGACGGTGCGAGCCGCGAGCGGCCGCTGGATCGGCAAGCTGGAGACGATCATCGGCAATACGGCCGATGCAACGGGCGGCACCGCGCGCAACCGGGAGCGCGTCCATCTGCTCGCGCCTTGCGATCTGCAGGTCATCAAAGCAGCAGGGGTGACCTTTGCGGCGAGCCTGATTGAACGAGTGATCGAGGAGCAGGCAAAGGGCGACCCGCAAGGCGCGGTGCGCGTGCGAGAGCAGATCAGGTCTCTGGTCGGAGATAGTCTCACCAGCATCCGACCGGACTCCGCCGAGGCGCGCGAATTGAAGGCGCTGCTGATCGAGCAGGGACTATGGTCCCAATACCTTGAAGTTGGAATCGGCCCTGACGCGGAAGTCTTCACAAAAGCACCGGTGCTGGCGGCTTTGGGTACAGGCACGGAGATCGGGCTGCATCCGAATTCGGTCTGGAACAATCCGGAGCCGGAAATCGTGCTGTCGATCGACAGCCGCGGCCGCGCGCTCGGCGCGACGCTGGGCAACGACGTCAATCTGCGCGACTTCGAAGGACGCAGCGCGCTCCTGCTTGGCAAGGCGAAGGACAACAATGGCTCGTGTGCGATTGGCCCTTTCCTGCGGCTTTTCGACGAGACTTTCTCGATCGACGATGTGCGCCGGGCGACAGTCGATTTGCGCGTTGAAGGCGGCGACGGTTTTGTCTTGCGAGGCACGAGTTCGATGGACCAGATCACGCGCGACCCGCTCGATCTCGTTTCGCAGACGATCAGTTCGACCCATCAATACCCCGATGGCGCGCTGCTGTTCCTCGGGACGCTTTTTGCACCAATCGAAGACCGCGACGCCGCTGGCGCGGGCTTCACACACAAGCTGGGCGATATCGTGAAGATTTCGAGCCGGCAGCTCGGCACGCTGGTCAACCGGGTCAACCACAGCGACCGCATCGAGCCGTGGACTTTCGGCGTGCGCGCGCTGATGGCGAACCTTGCTGCACGAGGACTACTGGACACAGCCTCTCTCTGATCACGTATGACCCGGCTCTAGCCCCCCATAACAGACCGGCATACCCGGCTTCCTCAAGGAGATAGACGAGATGCAGACTCAACACGTTACGCAAGACCCGTTGGAAAGCGCGGTGCGCAAGGCGCGCCTGCGGCTCGCGCCCTTCCTCGCGCTGATGTTCGCGCTATCGATGCTTGACCGTTCGAACGTCGGGTTTGTCAAACAGGCCCTTCAAGTCGATTCGAACATCGGCAACGCGGCGTTTGCGCTCGGGGCGGGGATCTTTTTCATCGGCTATGCGGTGTTCGAGATCCCGAGCAATCTGATGCTGCATCGGGTGGGTGCGAAGCTCTGGTTGAGCCGGATCATGGTCACTTGGGGGCTTGCGTCGGCGGCCATGATGTTTGCGCACAACGAGGCCTCGTTCTATGCGCTGCGCTTCATTCTGGGCGTGGCCGAAGCAGGTTTTTCGCCCGGCGTCATTCTCTATTCCACATACTGGTTCCCCGCACGTGAACGCGGCAAGGCGCTAGGCATCTACTACTTTGGCTTGCCAGTGGCGCTCGTGCTGGGCAGCCCGCTGTCAGGTTATCTGATGGAGGTCATGGGTGGCCGCCTCGGGCTGCACAACTGGCAATGGATGTTTCTCATCGAAGGTCTCGCTGCGTCGGCTGTTGGCATCGTCGCGTTCTTCTATCTGGTGAGCAAACCGCGCCACGCGAAGTGGCTGACGTCGGCCGAAAAAGACGCTTTGGAAAACGCCATTGCAGCGGAAGACCGGCACAAGGTTGCGCATGGGCCGGCTACTGCGCTGACCGCGCTGCGCAACTGGAACGTGCTTCGCTTTGTATCGATTTATTTCGCCATTCAGGTCAGCGTGTATGGCGTCATCTTCTATCTGCCGACGCGGATTTCGGAGCTGACCGGTACCGCCATCGGCTCGAAGGTCGGCTTGCTGACCGCCATTCCCTGGCTGTGCGCACTCATCGCACTGCGCTTTATCACCGGCTACGCGGACGCGAGCGGGAAGCACCGGCAACTCGCCATCGCCATGCTGGCAGCGGCCGCGGCAGGAATAGCACTGTCTACCCTCGGCAATCACATCGGACCCGTGCTCGTCGCATTCTGTATCGCGACGGTCGGCTTCGTAGTCGTCCAGCCGCTCTTCTGGACCTTGCCGACGGCCTACCTGAGCGGTACCGCGGCAGCGAGCGGTATTGCAATGATCGGCGCGCTCGGCAATCTCGGCGGCTTCATCGCGCCCACATTAAAGACGGCAGTGGAGACGCTCTTTCATAGCCCTCGTGCAGGCATGTTCACCCTGGCGTTTGCAGGCGTCGTGGGCGTGTTCCTGCTTATGAGCATCGGCTTGCAGTCACGCCGCGTAGCCGAAGCGCCGATTGGCTCGGCCGAAGCGACGCTTCGCTAGGCACATGCAGGCACGCTGCACGCGATTTAACCGGATATTCACATGAGCATTCTCGGACATCATTTCATCGGCGGACGATGCGGCGCTTGCGCATCGATCAATACGCTCGTCGGCCTTGATGCCGTAACAGGCGAGGCAGTGCGCGCAGCGCAGAGCGAGGAGGCCACGTCATGATATTCAATGCGGGAAACACAATGGCCGATCCTTCGGCAACCGTAGAGCCAATCGTGCAACTGCATCCAGATGACGATGTCGTCATCGCGCGGCACCAGCTTGTCGCGGGCATGCGCATCCGCGGTAGTCTTGCTGTACGTGGGTTGATCCCGGCGGGTCATAAGCTTGCCGTCCACGCTATCGAAACGGGCGCGCCAGTGCGGCGCTACGGCCAGATCATCGGCTTTGCGACACGTGCCATCGATGCCGGGGAGCACGTCCATACGCACAACCTTGCGATGGGCGATTTCGATCGGGACTACGCGTTCGGCGCAGATGCGAAGCCGGCGTCGACGGTCGCAGCAGCGGCGCGATTCATGGGCATCGTACGCGCCGACGGACGTGTCGCAACGCGTAACTACATCGGCATTCTGACATCGGTCAATTGCTCCGCAACGGCGGCGCGCGCCATCGCAGATTACTTTCGTCGCGATATTCATCCGCAAGCGCTTGCGGACTATCCAAACGTTGATGGCGTGATCGCGCTGACGCACGCTCAGGGCTGCGCGATCGATTCCGAAGGCGAAGCGCTGGAAATGATCCGGCGCACTCTCGGTGGTTATGCACGGCATCCTAATTTCGCCGGCGTGCTGATAGTCGGGTTGGGCTGCGAAACCAATCAGATCGATGGGCTTATGCAAAGCCAGGGTCTTACGTCCGGCGCGGCGCTGAAGACGATGACCATTCAGGCGACCGGTGGCACGGCGCGCACGGTGGCGGCGGGCATCGAACAGGTCAAGGCAATGCTCGCGGAAGCGAACAAGGTACGGCGCGAGCCCGTGGATGCCAAGCACCTCGTAATCGGCTTGCAATGCGGCGGCTCAGACGGCTACTCCGGCATTACCGCAAATCCGGCACTCGGCGCGGCAGTCGATCGCCTGGTCTCGCACGGTGGAACGGCGATTCTCTCCGAAACCCCCGAGGTCTACGGCGCCGAACATCTATTGACGCGCCGGGCCGTGTCACGTGAAGTCGGCGAAAAGCTCATCGAACGGATCCACTGGTGGGAAGCATACTGCGCGCGCATGAATGCCGATCTGAACAACAATCCATCGGCCGGGAACAAGGCCGGTGGGCTGACAACGATTCTCGAAAAGTCGCTTGGCGCCGTAGCGAAAGGCGGCACGACCAATCTCGTCGACGTGTACCGGTACGCCGAACTGGTGTGTGCCCGCGGTCTCGTTTTCATGGATACACCGGGCTACGATCCGGTTTCGGCGACCGGGCAGGTCGCGGGCGGCGCAAACCTGATCTGCTTTACGACCGGTCGCGGCTCCGCCTATGGTTGCGCGCCGTCGCCCTCGTTGAAACTGGGAACCAATACCGCTTTGTGGCAACGCCAGGAAGAGGACATCGACCTGAATTGCGGGTCGATCCTCGACGGCGAACGAACGGTCGACGAACTCGGTGAGGAGATCTTCCAACTCATGCTTGCGACCGCGTCGGGCCAGGCGTCGAAAAGCGAGCTTCACGGATACGGCCAGAATGAATTCGTGCCCTGGCAGATTGGCGCCATCACATAAGGCGGCGTTTGCGTTTCTTTGGCGCGGCTAGCGTAAGCCAGCCTGTTTGAGCCTAGCTCGACTGCGCAACCCCGTACGCGTTAGGTTTCCGCTTCTTCGGCGGCACGATCATTTCGATTTTGCCGACGAGGAAGATTTACGAAAGGATGCCCAGAACGGCGACGATCGAGACGTATCACATCGCATAGTGGAAGTTGTGCGTGCGCTGCAGGATCATGCCGAAAACGACGGGCGTAGTAATACCGGACAGATTGCCGAACGATCGTGGCGGTCAACACGAGGCCGACGATCACCGGCAACTTGCGCGCGACCGTTACCGATTTACCCTTTTTCAGGAGGCTGTCACCGAGGCAGCCTCCCGCCAGCATGCCGACCATCGCCATGAGATGGGGAATGGATGCGCGTCTACGCCTTGAGATGGGGCTCCAACAGCGACAGGTCCGCAACTGAAAGACGATCGTGCGCGGTCTGCACCTGATGCCAGTACGGATAGAGCAGGGGCGGCGCGCTCACCTTGTCGAGCCGCTCGCGCTGTTCGGCGCTCAGTCTGAGGTTCGCCGCGCCGAGGTTGTCGAGCAACTGCTTCTCGTTGCGTCCGCCGATGATGACCGACGTGACGGCGGGGCGCCCGAGCGTCCATGCGAGCGCGACCTGCGCAGCCGAGACATTTTGCTCGCCGGCGATTTCAACAAGCGTATCGACGATCGACCACAGTCGTTCGGCGTCGCGGATCGGCGGCTCCGTCCAGCCTGCGAGCTGACGCGTGCCCTCGGGCGTCGCGTCGCGGCGGTGCTTACCCGACAGCAGGCCGCCTGCGAGCGGGCTCCAGACGAGAATGCCCAGGCCTTGATCGAGTGCGATCGGCGCGAGTTCGTATTCCGCCTCGCGTGCTTCGAGCGTGTAATGAATCTGCTGGCTCACGAAGCGCGGCAGGCGATCGCGTTCGCTCACATGCAACGCCTTCATCAGGTGCCAGCCCGAGTAGTTCGAGCAGCCGACATACCGGACCTTGCCATGCCGGACAAGCAGGTCGAGCGCTTCAAGCGTTTCTTCGAGCGGCGTGAGTCCGTCCCATTCGTGCACCTGGTAGAGGTCGATTACATCGGTCTTGAGACGGCGCAGGCTCGCCTCGCAGGCTTCTATCAAATGATGCCGCGACAGACCCCGGTCGTTCGGGCCGTCACCCATGGGAAAGCGGGCTTTCGTCGCAATCAGCACGCCGCCTTTGCGCTTGCCGCCGAGCGCCTGGCCGACGATTTCCTCCGACGCACCGTTCGAATAGACGTCCGCGGTATCGATCAGGTTGACGCCCGCGTCGATGCACATGTCGATCTGCCGGCGCGCATCGTCGAGGCCGACCTCGCCGACGCTGGCGAATTTGCCTTTGCCGCCCATCGTCATAGTGCCCAGCGTGACGGTCGACACCTTGAGGCCCGAACGGCCAAGTTGACGGTAGTCCATGATGAAGCAATCTCCCTATATGCTGTGAGGATTCGCAAATGGCGTGCGGTCGTTAAGTCCCATTGCGCCCGCATTTCGTGCGCGGCGTTTCACGTGTCCAGACATGCGACGATAACGGAGATTGAATTACCATTCCAATAGAAAGATGTGATCCAATTAAGCGGTTTCCGTGATTAATCGTCTCTGCAGAAAGAGTGCCAACGTGGATTTGAAGCAACTCGAACATTTCGTGGCGGTCGCGGAAGAGCGACATTTCACGCGCGCGGCGCGGCGCCTCAACCTTGTGCAGTCCGGATTGTCTGCGTCGATCCGCTCGCTGGAAGAAGACCTGGGCGGACCGTTATTCAATCGCAGCACGAGGCGAGTCGCCTTGACGCCTGCCGGCGAGGTGCTGTTCGCAGAGGCGCAGCGGGTACTGGCTGCCGCCCGCGACGCGCGGCACGCCGTCACGCAGGTTCATGGGCTCGCACGCGGGCGGCTGAGTATCGGTGCGATTCATGGTCTCGCGCCTTTCGTCGACTTGCCGGCTTCTCTAGGACGGTTTCGGGCCGCGTTCGGTGGGATCGATATCGAATTGACACTGGACGGCTCGCGTGCGTTGATCGACGATGTGAGGGAAGGGCGCCTCGACCTCGCGTTCACGCAGCCGCCGGATACGCCGCTCGACGATCTCGGGTCGCACATGTTCGCATGCGAAGGAATGGTTGTCGTCTGCGCGACGTATCATCGACTTGCGGGCGCCAGCGGGCTGGAGCTGGCCGATCTCGTCGACGAAACATTCGCCGATCTGCGCCCGGAGTGGAGTGTGCGGCGGCTCGTCGATCGAAGCTTTGCGGCGGCAGGGCTGCAGCGCCGGACCAGCTTCGAGGTCAACGACATGCCGATGCTGCTTGAACTGGCCGCACAGGGGCTTGCAATCAGCATGGTGCCCGAATCCGTGGCCGCCGCGAGGGGCAGCAATACGCACGGCGCACCGGTCGCAACGGCGCGTCTGCGCGAGGCCGAGGAGCCCTGCTGGGAACTCGCGGCCGTTTTTAAGGGAAGCGCGGGAGAACCGCTCATACCCGTCGCCCGTGCTTTCCTGGACTTGCTCAAATTGCCCGCGATGGCGACCTGACGCTCGACTGACCGCTTCGCGCGGCAATAGCGCAACATGCTTAGGACCGCTCGTCATTGGGAGCCCGGCCGGTCACGAAAGAAATGGTCATGCTAGGATCGCCGACTCACTGTTCCAACGGATCGGGATCGTAAGTCGCTTGTAGGCGCCGCGATTCCGGCATCAACGAGGATTCTCATGACTCATTCTGCCCTGACCCCCGGCGCCGTTGCCGTGATCACCGGTGGCGCCGCCGGCATCGGCCTGGCTGCTGCCAAACGCTTTGCGCAGCTTGGGTTGCGCGTCTGCATCGCCGACCTCGGCGCCGACCGCATCGCGCAGGCGGTGGAGGAAATCGCCGCGCTGACCCCAAGCGGCACACAAGACGTCTTTGCGGTCGAGACCGACGTCAGCGTCGCCGACGATGTTCGCCGCCTGCACGCAACCGTCGTCGAACGCTTCGGCGGAACAGATGTGTTGATGAACAATGCCGGCATTCAGCCCGGTAGCGGGATGTTCGGTCCGACTGGGAACTGGGAGCGCGTGCTGGGTGTCAACCTGTGGGGCGTGATCCGCGGTACGCAAGTCTTCGTGCCGGACATGATCAAGCGCGGTCGTCCGGGACTTGTGATCAACACTGGTTCGAAGCAAGGCATCACGACGCCGCCGGGCGACCCCGCGTACAACGTTGCGAAGGCCGGTCTGAAAGCGTTCACCGAAGCGCTGCAGCACGAACTGCGCAACACCGCCGACTGCCGGATTAGCGCTCATCTGCTGATTCCTGGCTTCGTGTTCACGGAACTGACACGCAACGGCCGCGTGGAAAAGCCCGCCGCCGCATGGACGCCTGAGCAGACCGTCGATTTCATGTTGGAGCGTCTAGACGCCGGCGACTTCTACATACTGTGTCCCGACAACGACGTGCCGCGTTCACTCGATGAACTGCGCATCCTATGGGCCGCAGGCGATATCGTCGAGAACCGGCCCGCGTTGTCGCGCTGGCATCCGGACTACGCTACGGCATTCGAAGCGTTCATCAAGCAGCCCCGTTGACTCAAGAGCCAGCACTATGTGGCAACAAAGTGAAACCTATCCCGATCCCGCAGTGGAAGTGCTCGATCCGCGCTTCCTGAAATACCGGATCACGAACGCGGCGGTCGAGCGGCTTGCGACTGGCATGCGCTTCGGCGAAGGACCGGTGTGGTTCGGCGACGGCCGCTTCCTGCTGTGGAGCGATATTCCGAACAACCGCATCATGCGGTGGGACGAGGAATCTGGCGCGACGTCGGTATTTCGCAGGGCTTCGGGGTACGCGAACGGCAATACACGGGACCGCCAGGGGCGGCTCATCACCTGCGAGCACGGCAACCGGCGCGTGACGCGCACCGAGTACAACGGCACGCTGACCGTGTTGCTCGATCGCTTCGACGGCAAGCGGTTGAACTCTCCGAACGATGTGGTCGTGAAGAGCGACGACAGCATCTGGTTCACGGATCCGCCGTTCGGCATCTCCAACAACTACGAGGGTGTCAAAGGTGAGCCCGAGCTGCCGACCAACGTCTATCGCCTCGACCCGGCCACCGGCCGGGCGGAGGTGGTCGCCGACGACATCGTCAATCCGAACGGCATCTGCTTCTCGCCCGACGAACGCCGCCTCTACATCGTCGAATCGGGCTCGAAGCCGCGGCGTATCCGTGTGTACGATGTCGAGGACGGTCGGCGCCTCGTGCGCGGACGCGTATTCGTCGATGCGGGCGAGAACGGCGCGCCAGACGGTTTCCGTTGCGACATGGACGGTAACCTGTGGGCCGGTTGGGGCACCGGACCGGGACTGAACGGTGTGATGGTATTCGCGCCGGACGGCAACGCGATTGGGCGCATTGCTCTGCCCGAACGCTGCGCGAACGTCTGCTTCGGCGGCGCGGCGCACAACCGGCTGTTCATGGCAGCCGGGCAGTCACTGTACGCGCTATACGTGGATACGACTGCGGCGGTTGCAACCTGAGCTCGTCGGTGGATTACGTCCGCGCCCGGTCGGCGGCGTCACCGCACACCGGCCGGTCATGATGCGGATTATGCGGGTTCAGGAAGTGCGCTGGCGCTCGCTGAACTCCCGGCATAACGTACTCCAGCGGGTTGGCGAGGAACTGCAGTCGCAATCGTAGCGGCACGGCACGCCGTGTGCTCGAGCCCGGGCCGTCCTTACGCAGCGTTCGTCAGTTGGTCTGCGTTAAGGCCGAATTGATGCGCGATCGATTGCAGCCTGTCGCCCCATTCCCAGACGCCGAAGACGTCATGTACGTTTTGCAGGCAGCTCAGCAGGCTGACCGTCTGCGGGTCGTATACGTTGATCTTCGAACGCAGTAGCGCTCTTCTCAGCGCAGCGACACCCACGTCCATATAAGCGGGCACTTCATGCTTTTTCCTGCTGACATAGTGAATGGGAACACCTTCCATCACTGACAGGTAGTCGCGTGGCTTGATGAAGTTGCCGATTGGACAGCCGCCGCAGTAACCGCGATATGCGCCGCCGCCGCGCGGCAAGAGCGCTGCTTCGCGCTGCTGGAACAGATGCTGGACCGCCTGGTCGAAAATGACTTGATGGCTTAAAAATTCGAGAGTCATTCGGTTCTCCTGCCGCACGCGAGCTTGCGCGCTCGCCGGTCCTGTCGGAATGAGAGAAGAGTAGGTTTTACCGGAGCACGAATCTACTCTACGGTGGGATATGCCGATGCCGCGTTAGCGTAACTTACCTATACAGAGGTATAGGCGGGGTAACCAGCGCCACGAAAACTCGCGACCAGGGCTGCCGCAGCGCGTCTATCCGTTATCGGTCCGCGCACCTGCCTAACCCGTGTTGATGTTCGCCCGATCCGCGACCATCCGCGTGAGGCGTCCGTTCCTGATCCTCGCTTCAGGTTTTGGCCGGCCCGCCCTATGGGCGCAAGCGTACCTGGGTGAGCTCCTCGCAAACCTGCCACAAACGGCCGGCGTTCGAAGTGTCCTTTGCCTGTCTGGCGATACTCGCCTCGCCGATCCTGCTTCCACGTGCCTCCAGAAAGCCTTGTGGACCATAGTAGCCACCGTCACCGACGTCACGCGAAGTAGCGGCGTAAAGGGTCGGCAGCGCGCCTGCGTAATCGGTGTTCAGCGCGGCACCGATGAAATGACTAAGGAGCTCGCGGGCAGCTCTTGAAATCGCCGAGCGGTCACCGCCCCGAAACAGATTGGTGTTTGCGACGCCGGGGTGAGCGGCAACCGACATGACACGGGAGTTGGCAGCGCGCAAACGCCGGTCGAGCTCGAACGCAAACATCAGATCCGCGAGCTTTGACTGCCGATAGGACTGCATCGGCGAATACGTCTTTGTGGATTGGAGGTCGTTGAAATCGATCTGTCCTAGCTTGTGCGCGATGGAAGCAATCGTAACGATGCGTGGTCGCTCAGGCGATCCAGTGGCCGCTAGTTCGAGAGCGGGCATAAGGAGCGCAGTCAACACGAAATGGCCGAGTACGTTGGTGCCAAATTGCAGTTCGAAGCCGTCGGCAGTTTCGCGCCGTTTCGGTGGCGCCATGACGCCAGCGTTGTTGACCAGAATGTGAATGGGGCGTTGCCCGGCGAGCTGCCTCTGTGCGAACTGTCCTACGGACGCGAGGGATGCGAGATCGAGAATCGCCAGTTCAGCACGAGCGTCGGGTGCGGCGGCGTTCAGACGGGCTAAGGCCTCTTCTCCGCGTTGTTTATCGCGGCACGCAAGTATGACTTGCGCGCCTTTGCGCGCCAGAGCCAATGCAGCATGGTAGCCAATACCGCTGTTCGCACCGGTGATGAGAACTCGCTTGCCGATCTGCGGCGGAATATCTGTCACGGTCCACTGTTTATTCATATTGCTCCGGCTCGGCATGATGGTAGTCGACTTCGAGACTACCATTAGTGAGTCTGGGACGTCGCTATCGGGTAGGCAGTTCCCCGCGATGCTGATCATCCGTGTTGCGTGCTGCGTTCGGGGATTCCAGTTCGCGCATGAGAAGGCGTGGAGGTCAATGTGATTGGATGTGAACAACCTTTCGTTTTCCTACAGCATGCCGGTCGGAAGTTGAATCAGGGATTTGGCGCAAAAATTTTTTGCAAAGTGCGACGCAACGTCAAGCCTGACAATAACAATTGATCAGAATAGCCGCTGACTGACTGAGCCGATGCGGGGCTCCGCTGAAGAAACCGACTCAAATGAAAAAGGCCGAGCGGATTACAGTCGGCTAAACGATGTTGGCCATTCCGAGGACCGAGCAACAGCTGGAGAGAGGGCGGCGCGTTATTCCATGGGCGGCCCACGGTTGAGTTGTTGTTCGCCGCTGATGTAGTCGGTCAGCGCCCGGACATCGTCGCTCGCAGGCACCCGCGACAGACGCGAGGGTGCGACATCGCTCGTCTTGCCGAGCGCATCGGTAGCACTGTTAAGTTGTTACACCCGCCAAGAGCGGCTAATTCTGGCGTGCCATGCTCACTAAAACTGACAATAGCGATTCACCTCTTGCGCTGGGTAGCAAGATACGCGGGCTGCGGCAGCGGCTAAAGCGCACGCTCGATGATACGGCCACTGCGGCTGGCATTTCGAAGCCGTTCCTGTCGCAAGTCGAACGAGGTCTGGCAAGCCCCTCCCTTACATCGCTGGCGGGTATCGCTAGATCACTCGGAGTGGCGGTGCAGTATTTCCTCGACACGCCCAGTGAAGAACGTTCGGTGTGCCGCGCGGAGCAGTTGACGTTTTTTGGCTTTGCGGATTCGGCGAACCTGTTTGCCAGACTCACGAACCTGACCGGAGGCCGTCATCTCGAGGCCATTCTCGTGAGGATGCCGCCCGGGCAAGAGCGTTCCGAAGTGACAACGCATGCTGGCGAGGAGTTCATGTACGTGATCGCCGGTCAGGTATCGCTGACGCTGGAGGGCAAGACATTTGAATTGCGCGCGGGAGATAGCGCGCATTACGAATCGACGGTGCCGCATAGCTGGGTAAATACCGCCCACATCGAGTCGGTCGTTGTCTGGGCCGGTACACCCAGACTGTTTTAGATCGCCGACCAGACCAGTGGCGATACGCTGCTGTCGGCTCATGATTTCGGTGAGGACGAGCCACCCGGGGTACCTGTTCGAGAAGAATCCGCCGACGTTGCAGACTGGCTAGCGCCGATACGCGCTACCTTTGTCGCGGCGGTGGAAGACGTCGTCAGTTTGTCCCGCTTGATTGCAATAGCGGCGACGGATCCGCTGCCTTCAACCGGTCTACTGGGCGGCGAGCTTCGCGCTTTGTTGTCGCAGGCCCTCGAAGATCCTGTCCGACACATCGGTTGGAAACGCGGCCGGTAACAGCGCCTCAACCTCCGCGACGACATCCTCCGTCATGTCCGTTAGGGTGGTGATCATCTCCTCGACGTCGGCCGGAGCCAGCGTGACTCGTTGCCCCTGCGCAATCCAGTGGCGTCGACGGATATCGTTGATCAGATAGTGGGCGTTGTTGCCACGCACCGCCATTGCCAGTTTCACCCGACGCGCAGAAAGCAGGTTCGGTCCATTGCCAATGATCGGGTGCGCGGAGAGAACGTCATAGATCGGCGTGGCCTCATAGCGGTTGGACTTCAGGTGTGCGATGCTGAAATTCTTCGCGTGCCCGTCGGTGGCGGCGAGCATCCAGAACACGATCTGCGTCATGAAGAAATGGCGCTTATCGATGGCGGACCGTTCTGAACCGGCCAGGACTTCCATGATCTTCTGGATTCCGGGCCCGCCATCTGACTCATATTTGTCGGCGGCGGACGTCCCTGTCGCCTGGCACATATCTTCTTGGGGAAGCCGCAGGATCCATGAACCGTCGCTCGCGTACCTGCGATCGAATCGCTCGACGACGAGCACTTTCTGGTCCTCGAAGGCGGCGATGTCGCAATTGGCGATCGGCAAACCATACGCTGCGACGATTTTCGAGCACAGCCACTCGTTTTCCACCGACGTGCGCATGTCGGCGCGCATGTTTCCGACCAGTCCAAGAGGTAGCTTCAGGATATGCGTGGTCGGGGTACTGCCTTCCGGGATGGCCCACTGGTCGTCGTGCCACAGAAGCGCAGTCTTTTCCTGCGCGCCGGCGATGGACAGGCGCAGGTCATCGATGGGTTCATGCTGGCCCAATACGGGTGGGGCCGTTGTTTCCCGCAGTAGCCGCGCGATTTCCGCCTCGTTGAGGGGGCGCCCATTGATCTGCTCAAGATTCACCGGGGTTTCGTCTGGAGGCAGCATCTGGGTAGCGCCTACGCAGTCTCGTCCAAGCTTGGCCAGCAACTCGAACGGCGACGTGCCGCCAGTTTTGTAGCGCCCTGCGATGCGCTCGCGGATAGCCCTGCTATCAGGCAGCAGGTTATCGAAATAGTCCGAGACCACCTTGCCCCGATAGGGCTGATTGCCGGCCGTAAATGGCAGCGAGAGCGATAGAGGACGTCCCTGTTCGTCTTCTATCCAGGCTTCGAAGTAGGTCAGCTTCTCTCCGTCCCGCGTGGTCTCCCAGGTACCGACTGGCAACCCGTTCATCCAGAGGTTGAGGCTTTTGGCGTGCGAGCGGCGGCCCATTGTTACCAGTCCTCCCGCTTCTTGGGGGCAGTAGTCACTGGTGCCACTCGCTTCCGGGTGGGCGGCTTCGGCGCGCCTTGACCGCTACCGCGCGCTGGGGTGGCGGCCGCCTTGCGGGTGCCCGCTGTCTTCGCGGCCGTAGTAGTCGCACGCTTTTTTGCCACGCTCTGCTTTGCCGCGACCGGCGGCGCCGCTGTACGCAGACGCCCGGATTGGTGGCCTTCGGGAAGGGCCGAGCTGAACACTTGGGTCAGAACGATATCGACCTTGAGCAACTTCAAAACGTGGAATAGCCGATCCATGCTCGCGGATTCGGGCTTTGCCTCGAGTTGGGCGTAGGTTTGCTGGGCGACCCCCAAATGGCTCGCCACCTGGGACTGCGTGAGTCCGGCGGCCTTGCGGAAGCCGACAAGAAGTGGCCGCAACTGACGAGGGGTTTTAACGGGATAGTCCACGGGCGACCTCGGAAAGTCGTGAAAACATCAACCAGTCTGTGAATGACAGAAACAGTATATATTATGTATTCGACGAATACAGAAAATATGCTGTAAATGGCAGATACAGAAAATAGACTGTTAAGTCGACCCGTGGGGCGCGGGGTAGTCCGCATTGTCGTATGCGCGCATTGCGCGACGAGGGTCTTAATGCCTTTCCGGCAATTGCATATCGATAGAAATTGGATGGCGAGGCGTACAGGTAGCGGTAGCATGGGCGTCCCTTCACCTGTATCTTCCCGTTGATCAAAGCGATGTCAGCCAAACCTCCGCGCTTCGGCATCTGGGCGCTCGTGCATGGTAGCCGCGCGGCGCTGCAGGATCCCGCAGAACCGTATGACGCCTCCTGGGGACGCAACAAGACGCTCGTGCTCGAGGCCGAGCGCCTCGGCTACGACTCGGTGCTCGTCGCCCAGCATACGGTCAATCCGCATGACGCCTCGCTCGACCAGCTCGAGGCATGGACGGCATCGGCTGCATTGGCGGCGCTCACGTCGCGCATCGAGATCATTACGGCCATCAAGCCCTATCTCTATCACCCGGTCGTGCTCGCAAAGATGGCGCAGCAAATCGAGCACATTAGCGGCGGGCGTTTTGCAATCAATCTGGTGAACGCGTGGAATCGTCCGGAGCTCGAACGCGCCGGCATCGGTTTTCCGGAACACGATGAACGCTACGTGTACGGCCGCGAATGGATCTCGGTCGTCGATGCGCTGCTGCGCGGCGAAGTGGTGAATCACCGCGGCGATAACTTCCACATCGACGGGTATCAGTTGCGTCCCGCTGATCCGTTTCGCGCACGTCCGCGGATCTACGTCGGTGGTGAGTCGGAGCCGGCGCGCGCACTGGTGGCGGCGCACGGCGACGTGTGGTTCATCAATGGTCAACCGCACGACGACGTTGCACGCCTGATCGCCGACGTATCCGCTCGCGCGCGCCCCGTCGGGCAGGACGATTTGCGTTTCGGCCTGTCGGCGTTCGTGATCGCACGCGAAACACAGGCGCAGGCAGAGGCTCACCTCGAGCATCTCTTCGCGCTGGCCGAATTGGACAAGCCGCTGCGGGAGCGGCAGAAAGCCAATATCGATCCGAACGTGGTGATGATCCAGACGTTCGCACAGTCGCCGCGCGTCGGTTCGAACGGGGGCACGGCCGCAAGGCTCGTTGGCGATTACGATACGGTCGCGCGCCGTATCGCCGATTTTCACCGAGCGGGGATTGAACTCTTCATGCTGCAGTTCCAGCCTTTCGAGGCCGATATGCAGCGCTTTGCGGAAGAGGTGGCGCCGCGCGTTCGGCGTCTCCTTTCCGCCTGAACGCGGAATATCGGGTTGGAGTCAATCAAGGGTCGCACCTGAAGCCAGGTACGACGTGGTTCGTGATCAGAAGAACGCGCCTGTGGGCGGAAGACGCCCGGTCAGCAAGTTCTGCCCGAGCAGGCGTTCCTTGTAAAGCCGCGGATTGTGCGAGGCAATGACCTTGATGTTGCGCCAGTGCCGGTCCAGAGCGCCCACGCGCGAGACGACCGAGCCTGACCCGAGGTCGATCAGCCAACTGGCGATCTGCGGGGCGAGATCGTCGGTCACCACCTTGGCCTCTGCCGCCGAGAGCGTGGCGGCAAGCGTAGTCTCATATTCGTCGCTCGTGCCATAGCTGTCCCAGGCTCGTTGCAGCGCTCCGACAGCGCGGTCTACAGTCGCCTCGGTGCTGGCCGCATACGCGCGGATACGACCGAGCAATGTCTGCAGTACGGGCTCTTCGGTAGGATGCGCGGCTTCGCCATGATAGAAGTTGCGCCCCCGCGCGCGCAGAACCTCTACAGCGTCCAGTACGATGCGTCGCACGACGCCAGCGATGCAGTTGGTCAGATAGACCTGATGAAAGGTGTATCCCCACGGCGCGGCTTCTTCAGGCTTCGGCGGATCCGGCGGGTAAACATGGGCGGCGGGCACGATCACGGCGCGAAAGGCCGCCGTGCCTGAGCCTGTCAGGCGCTGGCCGAATCCCTGCCAGTCGTCGTGATCGCTGACCCCTTCGCCTCGGTCGAGCACGTATTGCACAGTCCGGCCCGCACGGCTTTCCACAGCAGCGCCGATGAATGCGTCGTTGTAGAGGTTGCCCGTCGCATAAACTTTCTCGCCCGAGCCGATGTAGGCATGCCGTGTTTCGTCCCATTCGAGCCTGCTCAGGACCCGGCTCGGACAAGCGCCCGCCGCCGCCGCGTCGCTGTCGGTAAAACTGAGCCCGACGGTCTTGTTCTGCCTGGTCAGGTCGAGGACATGCGCATGGAAAGGGTGGTCTCGTTGTCTAAGCGAGGCTTCGACTTGCCACAGATGGTTACGAAAAGCATGGGCTATATTGGAATCGGCCGCAGCAAGATCGCGAGCTACGAAGAAGAGCTCGGTCAACGACAAACCTTGCCCTCCCGCATCGGTCGGCAGGCGTAGCGCACCGAACCCTAGCGCCTTGAGCTTCGCGATCTCATCGTACGGCAGACGATGTGTCAGTTCCCGCTCTGCCGCAGTCGATGCGATATCGGCGATGGCCTCCGAAAAGCCGAGGCGTGCGGACAGCGGCGAGACAAGCTGGGGCCGGCCGCTGTCGACGATCGTGGTTTCAGGAGTGGTCATGGTGCTCCATCAAACCTTGATGCTGTAATCCGCGACCTTGATCCGCGAGCGGATGATCTTGCGTTCCGCGAGCCAGTCGGCTGCCCGTTGAAGCTGCGCGATGAAAGCGGCGTCGTCGGGTTCGTGGAATTGATTCACACGCTTCAGGCTCGCCAGATAGTCGCGCACCTGGTTCGGGTATTTGGCTTCTCCCTGTGCGAGCTGCTCGGCTTCGGTGGAATGCGTCGACTGCCAGGCGCCTTCGACGTAGTACGCGTCGATTACCGCGCGAATCAGTTCGGAGTTCTCTTCGGTGAATTTGCGACGCGTTACCAGCGAACTGTAGTCAATCAGGAAATCGAGGTCGCGTCCCTCGTTGAAGATGTCCTTGGCGTCGTTCGAATTACGCGCGATATCCACCGCAGGCGACCACATCGACCAGGCGTCGACCTTGCCTTGCGCGAACGCGGGCGCGGCATCGGGCGGATTCAGATAAACGAACTCGACCTTGTCGCGGTCAATGTGGTTCTTTTCCAGGGCCGCAATGAGCAGGAATTCGCCAAGCCCCGAACGGTTGATGGCAACTTTGCGGCCCGCCAGATCGGCGACCGAATTGATGCCGCTCGATTTCTTCACGATGATGGCAGTCGAGCGTGGGGAATAGACGTCGAACGCATTGAAGACGATAGGTGAGCCGGCCAGCATGGCGGCCAATGCAGGCGTAGTCGATCCCCAGAAGCCGAAATCCGCACTGCCGCCGACCACTGCCTGAATTGACGGCGCGTGGTTCGGGAACGGACCGATCCATTCGACCTTGATGCCTTTTGCGGCGAGCGTCTTTTCGAACACGCCGCGTTGCTTGGCAATGTCCGGCAGGCTGCCGTACCCCCAGCCAATGCGAACCGTATCGGTGTTGCGTGTCAGCTTGCGCGGCTCGGCTGCCCGCGCTGGGAACAGGCTGCTGGCGGCGGCACCGGCCAGCAGGCCACCCGCCGCGCGCAATAGTTGGCGGCGGCTCAGTGAAGAATCATTCATCCTTGTCAGGTCCTTGGAGTCGGGCAGGAAATCGATCAGTGAGACAGAACGCCCAGTTCTGCGAGCAGCGTGGACCGCAGTTCCTGTGGCGTGTGGTTCTTGGGTCGGAAAGAAGCAGCGATGCGTCCCGTGCGCATGACGAGAATCCTGTCGGCAAGCGTGAGCGCTTCGTCGACGTCATGCGTCACGAGCAGCACGCCCGGGTGATGGCGGGCAACGAGTTCCTTGACGAGACCGTGCATCTTGATCCGCGTGAGCGCGTCGAGCGCCGCAAACGGTTCGTCCAGCAGCAGAAGGGCGGGATCGCGAACGAGGCCCCGCGCCAACGCGACGCGTTGCGCCTGACCGCCTGAGAGATTGCGGGGCCAGTCGTTCTCCCGGCTGGAAAGCCCGACTTCGGCCAGGGCACGAGCCGCGCCGGCTCGGCCGACAGTGGTTTCATGACCTAGAGCGACGTTCTCCCACAGCGTAGCCCAAGGTAGTAGACGAGGCTCCTGGAACACGACGGAAGGACGCTCGGGCGCGCGGATCTGTCCAGCGTCGGGCAGATCGAGGCCTGCCAGCGCGCGCAGCAGGGTGGTCTTCCCGCACCCGCTTTCACCCAGCAGCGCGACGAATTCGCCTTGGTGGATATCAAGATCCAGTGCATCGATGACGACACGCGTGCCATAGCAGCGCCGCAGGCCACGTACCGATACGCCCAGCGCGGACTGACTGACGCGATCTTCGTTGACGAGTGCCGATACTTCGGAACCACGGGGCAGTGCGATGCTTTGGCTCACTTTTGCTCTCCTTTGGCGTAATTCGCGTGCCATGAGAGGAAATGGGTTTCAAGCGAGCGCACCAGCGCGTCCGCTACGACGCCGATGATCGCGTAGATGATCATGGTCAGCAAAATGACATTGGTTTGGAGGAATTCGCGGGCATCCATGGCCAGGAAGCCGATGCCCTTTGTCGTCGCGAGTGTTTCGGCGATGACCAGCGCGAGCCAGGCATGAGCGAGCGCATAACGTACGCCCGTGAGGATCGACGGCATCGCTCCGGGCAGAATGATCCGTCGCACGATCGCGGTCCAGTTCAGCCCGATAACCTTGGCGAGCTCCATCAGCTTCGGATCGATCTGGCGGATGCCAAGCATGGTGTTGATATAGATGGGAAACAGGACCGCGAGCGCGACAAGGAAAATTTTCGCAACCTCGCCCACACCGAACCAGACGATGACGAGCGGCAGCATCGCAAGGAAAGGGACCGCGCGCACCATCTGGATCGAACGGTCGAAAAGCGCCTGTGCCAGCGGTGAGAAGCCGACCATGATGCCAAGCGCGAGGCCGATGATTCCCCCAATGAGGAAGCCCGCCATTGCACGCAGAAGCGAGACGCCGAGGTGAACGAAAAGATCGCCGTTTCTGGCCAGATCCAACGCGGTTTCCGCGACACTGCTTGGAGCCGGGAGCACCTGAGGCGCAATCAGTCCAATACGCGCCGCAGCCTCCCAAAGCACCAGGACCAGAACTGGAACAATCCAGGAGAGCCAACTATAAAGCGCACCTCTCGAAACACCTGCACGCATTCGTTTCGAAGAGACATAGCTGTTGCGAGAGGAAGTTAAGTCAGCCATGTCGGTTCCATATCAGCCATGAAAAAAGAGTGCCCCGATATGGAGCCGGTACAAATCAACCCGCCATGCGGAGACGAGTCCTGACATACGATTGCTACTTCAGCGATACCCCGATGCGGGGGCAGACATTGGTCAACTTCGGCATGTCACGAAGGCAAGCCTGTTATTAAAGGCCGTTTGACATCGCAATGACAAACAGTTTTTTATGCTTTGCTTTGCAGTTTCAGCGCGTTGCTTCACGGCAGCGTCGCCCGAATGCAATCGGCGTGTATTGACAGCGATGGGGCGAATGACGGATCGCCCGTCCAGAATTGACGTCTTGCGGAGCAACGACCCAACCTTCGACTATAGGCAAACGCAAGCGGGCTTCGAAATAAGCTTTTATTCGAACCAAAGCGCTTCTCTGGGGGACTCTTTTTGCCGCGACGGCGACTAATCGAATCGCCCGGCAACGCGTAAGCATGAGTTGAATCGTTGGTTGTCGATGCCGCATCGATGCTGCTTTCATGGATTACGCCATCGACCCCAAGGAGGACGTCATGAGTACAGTGCTCGACCGCCAGCAATCGCCATCCACCGTTCACCAGGAACTTCGCGTACGCCGCTACAAGCCGCTGATCGGTGCAGTGATCGAGAACGCCGACCTGTCGCAGCCGCTCAGCGATGAGAACCAGCAAACGGTGAGGCAGGCACTCGTCGATCACGGTGTGATCTTTTTTCGCGAGCAGACGCTTACGCCAGAACCGCACGTCACGCTTGCGCGCATCTTCGGCACGCCCATTCGCAAGAATATCTATCTGCCGGCCGTCGCGGGATTCCCGGAGATCGAAGTCATCGCCCACAGCGATAAAACCCAGTCCGGCGGCACCGACAACTGGCACGTGGATGTTTCATGGCAACCGCAGCCGCCGAAGGCCACCGTCCTCCACGCGCAGGAGATTCCTGAGGGTGGCGGCGGCGACACGATCTGGACCTCGTCGGCGGCAGTCTACGACTTGCTGGATCCCGATCTGGCCCGCTACTTCGAGAAGCTGAAAGCGGTGAACACGTTCTTTGCGTCGCCCAAGAAGAACGCGCTGTCGGATCTGTTGAGCGGCTACGACATTCTCGAAGGCACGAGCGAGCAGAGTGTCGAGGCCGGGTTGGCACGCGTGTGCGATGCCGCGCAAAAGTATCCGCCCATTGAAGTGCCGGTCATCAAGACGCATCCGGAGAACGGCCGCAAGCTGGTGTTCGTCAATGAAGGACATACCAGCCATCTGCTCGGCGTATCGAAAACGGCAAGCCAGAGTCTGCTGAACTATCTCTACGACCTCATCAAGACGCCGGAAGTACAAGCCCGCTTCGAATGGCGTGCCGGCGATGTCGCGATCTGGGATAACCGTCAGGTCCAACATTACGCGGCGCGAGACTACGGCTCGGCGCGCCGGCGTATTCATCGCATCACGCTGGAACACGACGGCGTGTTCTGAACCGCGCACGCACGCCTTCCACATCGGATCACGGAGATCGAAGCATGAAGCAAACCGCACGTGACTTGCGGCATCGTGTTGCGCGCCTGTTTTATCTGTCGGCGCTCGCCGCGGGCGTCGCGGCTTCAGCAAGCCCGGCGTTGGCGCAAACCCCTGAGAAGCTCGAACTGCGCTATCAGGGGTGGGCCAGCAAGGTGTTGTATCCCGAACTCGCCGAAGACCTTGGCTACCTTGCGCCGATCAAACTCAAATGGGCGGGCAATACGATCAGCGGACCGCAGGATATCCAGGCGGCGGTCACCGGCGACGTCGACTTCGGCGGTGCGTTCAACGGATCGATCGTCAAACTGGTGGCGGCGCATGCGCCGGTCAAGGCGGTGATTTCCTACGTTGGTACCGACAAGGAGACCAATGGTGGACTGTTCGTGCTTCAAGGCAGTCCGATCCATAGTGCGCGTGACCTGATCGGCCGCAAGGTCGGCGTGAACGCGCCGGGCGCTTACGAGCAGTATCTGGTGACCGCGTATCTCGAGAAGGCAGGTCTGTCCAAAGAAGAGATCCAGAAGGTGGTGTTCGTCGCGGCGCCGTGGAACTTTTTGGGTTTGAATAGTTCGAGCCGGCGATTGGATCGAAGGCGGTTGAGCTAACCGTAGATATAGATCTTGAGCGGCACCTCGGGGTGGTACGAAGGACGGTATGTGAGCGCAGGCTCGTTGCCCTCTGTCCCTAGCTGCGGAAAATCCAGCTCATCTACAAATACATCGACGACACGCACGCGATTCGTATCCGTTACGTAGTCGTCGAGTGCATCAGGAAGGAGAAAACTTCGCGGACGGCTGCCGCCGTGAACGAACCGCGTCATCTCTCTCCCTCCGAGACCGGATACGGAAATCATCGTGGTTCTGGACCAGCAAGGGACTGCCCGGAACCTCGCGCTCACAGTCGACCGGGAACCGCTCAACTGTCTCGTCAATTATCCACCGTCGGCCGAAACTCGAGCCGAGTCACTGACGAACGTTGGACCGTACGGCATCTCCAGAGCCGGCGTAGCGTGCTGTTCCGCATAGGCGCGACGCATCGGCTTCAGCACGAATAGGGCGAGCAGTGCCGCCACTGCGGCCATTCCGGACGCGAGCATGAACACCGCGTGCCAGCTGCCCGTCATCGCCGTGACGACGCTGGTAAATGGCACCAGCAGCGCGGCCGTTCCCTTCGCCGTGTACAACAGCCCCGCGTTAGTGGCGGCGAATTTCGGTCCGTACGTGTCGCCGCAAGTGGCGGGGAACAGGCTGTAGATTTCGCCCCATGCAAAGAACACGATGCCGGTGAGCAGGACAAACGCAACCGGGCTTTGACCGTACTTCGACAGCGCCAGAATACCGACCGCCTCGATGGCGAACGCGATGAACATCGTATTTTCCCGGCCGATGCGGTCCGAGATCCAGCCGAAGAACGGCCGGGTCAGACCGTTCAACACGCGGTCGATAGTCAGCGCGAAGGTCAGTGCGGGCAAGGTCAATCCGAGCAGTGAAACCGGCGAATCGTGCAGACCGAAGTCTTTTGCGATCGGTCCGAGCTGCGCGGTCGCCATCAGGCCGCCCGCAGCCATCATCACGAACATCAGGTACATGACCCAGAACACCGGTGAACTAATCACTTCGCGGGGCGTCGCGTTGTAGACCACGCGTTGCACCGCGCTCTTCGCCGACGCGAGCAGAGTGGCCGGTGGCGCGAGCAGCGCGAGACCGAGTATGAAAACGATGATGCCCTGGCCAAGACCGAACCAGAGGAACGTGGCTTCATAGCCGCTGCTCTTGATCATGCTGGCAATCGGCACGACGGTGGCCGCCGAGCCTGCGCCGAAGCCGGCCGCGGTTATGCCCGCAGCGAGCCCGCGGCGATTGGGAAACCACTTCAACGCGTTGCCCACACAGGTGCCGTACACTGCGCCCGCGCCGACGCCGCCAATGGCGGCCGCGATATACAGCAACGGCAACGACGACGCCACCGAGTTGAGCGCCCATGCCGCTGCGCAGAGCAGGCCGCCGACGACCACGACGGGACGCGGACCGTACTTGTCAACGAGATAACCTTCGATCGGCACGAGCCACGTTTCCGTCACCACGAAGATGGTGAATGCAACCTGAATCGCCGTGCGACCCCATTGGTATTTCTCATTGATTGGATTCACGAACAACGTCCAGCCGTACTGCATGTTCGCGATCATTGCCATGCAAATCACACCAAATACCAGTTGCACCCACGGCGACGCCCTCCACGACGACGCCCCTCCCTGTAGATCCGCGCTCATAACTGTCTCCTAGGTCTTGCTGCCTGATGTTTGCGGGGCCAAGGTGGCTTCTCCGCCCGCCACCGGCACGATAACCGGTGATCCACCCCATACAGTATGTGATATATCAAGTAAGTCAAGTGAAAGAATTATTGGGGTTATCACCACGTAATTCTTAATATGAAAGCTGGCTGTATGTAAGCGCCGACATTATTTCGCTGCGAAAAAAAGGCCCGCTGGCAATGCCGGCGGGCCGAGGACATGAAGCGAGACAAGGCTGTTCGCAACATGCCTTGCCTTTATATATGAAAGCTAAAAGTAATGTGAGTTTTTTATTTGAAAGAAATTTGGATGCTCCTCGACGTCGATGCGTCGAGAGAGTGAGCGAGGTTGGCGCGGGAAACGGGGCAACCGTGCAACAACCGTTGGTCGCCGAAGCTAAGGTTTCTGCGGAGAACGGCGCAGCAAGTGGTTGCGGCGCTGCCGCAGCTGGATCTTCAGAAGCAGGGCGCCCGGTTATCTCGCTGTCCGATTGGAAGTCATCATGTCGTTAGCCGCGCTCGCGCGGGTTCGTATCTCACGCGCTTCACAGTCCTCACCTATATCTGCAATTCGCCCTTACGTCCTTCGCTTCATCGCTCATGACGGCACGCGCTCGGTCGTCGCATTTGCCAACCGCGATGAACGCGACGAGCGCGGCGCCCAGCTCCTGACGCTTGGCACAGCAGTAACGTTGGCCACCGTGCGGCGTGCAGTGTGAGTGGCTCGGCGACGTGGAATTACGGGCAACATGCAGTGATGTTGAACGACTACGAACGGCCGCAATCGAGGATGCTGAATGGCTGTTGGGTGGCAGCTCATACCTGCTTTTGTGAAAACAGAAACTCACGTGACTTGCAGGGTGCACAAACACATCTTTGCGAGGTCGATGCCGACCGCAGCAAGCCGGTCCATGACTTCCCCTCCTGTTCAGATTGATGGCTGACACCTCAATCCTGGCACTCGATGCCGTGCGACCTGAACGTCGTCTCAGGATGGGGAAGTCCCTCACATTTGAAAATGTCGAATTGTGGTCGGAGATGCAGGGGTTGGCAGAACGTTTTCGAGTTGTGGTGATCGGCGAAGCGGCGACTTGAACGAAGCAACGGTTCCCGTTGCTCGTCATGCAACTGCCTGGTTCATCTGCTTGCTTCCTGCCATGTACCACCTGGTCGATCTTCGCAAATTTTGCGCAGTCGCTACCATCGGGAACTCATCATGGGCACCGCTTGGACCTCGCAATCGGAGACGGTCGAGCTTCAGAATGCGTTTGAGATGAGCGAAGATCATTTCCACGTTCTCTCGCTCACGGCAAGAGCGGTTGTATTCAGACGTCTTCGCAATACACCTCGTTTCGTCACGCGCAGCTTCATGGATGCAGCGGGCGATCTTGCGGAATGGGTGTGTTCGGACAGCAGCGATCTTTCATCCAACAGCTCTCGCAGTCGAGCTGGCTTGCCCGATAGATGATCGTGTCAGCCATCGTGACTGGCGAGCGCGGATTTCTGAATTTACGACGATCACTGCGTAGTGCGTGCCCGGTGGGGCAGCGATATTCATCGGCCTGTTCATCCCACTGAAACTTGCTGCTAGACAATGTATTGTCCTTGCGCGTCGTTTTCTCCCAGACCCGAATATGCGGTGCAATCTCCTTCTCGTCGATCATCCAAGCGAGCATCGCTGCTGAGCTATACGCGGTGTCGTCTGCAAGACGTCGAGGTTTGAGATCATGCTGCCGCTCTACGGGGTCAATTATCGTCATGGTTGATTCACATTCGCCTACGCGATATCGAAGAACTGCTGTTCGAACGCGTACTCGCCTCGTGCCGCGAAGTACCGCGCAAGACCGTGATAGACCAGCTTCGCAGCTATCGCGCCGCGATTGGCGGAGGTCCGCGAGTTGACGCACGTTAATCATGTGTTTTTGAAAGCCTCCGCACGAATGAATAATCGCGCGAAAAATAGCCATCAGCCGACGCGCGAACGCGAGCGTCGCATGCATGGATTTCGAAAGCCTGAACGCACTCAGACTTTTCTCGCGAGCTAAGGCCCGATCCGCAGCATTCGCCATCAGGCGACATCCGCTACTTTACTTTTCGCAAACAGTTGGCCTTGCGATTTGCTACGTGGCATCGCTTTACCGAACTCACCCAAGATCCGTCTACAGCCTTCTGAGCCAATGCGTGCCGTCGCGGTGACAAGGCTCACGTCACCTTGGTCCACCGAATGCGAAGCTCCCGAGAAATGTACTCAAATGTACTCTCCGCGCGGCGCCTTCAACGCGATTTCCACAAATCCCGTACACTCGGACGCGGCCGCGGTAGCACGTCGATCTGTGGTTCAGCAGTACATGCTGCGTTACGCTGGACGCCACCGCGCGGACCGCTCTCTCACGGAAACTTCAAGCATGGGAAACAGCCAATCTACCAGCATTACTCTTCAACAAAGCCGGGTCGTTGTGGCCGGGGGCACGTCAGGAATTGGCTTTGCCGTAGCCGAAGCTGCGGCACGTTCCGGAGCCGAAGTCATCATCGCCTCGAGCAGGCCGGAGCGCGTCGCTGCCGCACTTGAACGCCTACCTCGGGGTACGCGCGGCGAGTCACTCGACTTCACCGACGAGGGGCAAGTGCGCGCGTTTTTTGCACGCATCGGTGAGCTAGACCACCTCGTCTACACCGCCGGGGAGTCGTTGTTCCTGCAAACCCTTGCTGAACTCGACATCGAAGCCGCGCAGCGGGCCTTCGAGGTGCGCTATTGGGGGGCGCTCAAGGCCGTCAAACATGCAGCCCCGCTCATTCGCGCGAACGGCTCCATCACCCTTACGAGCGGAGTGGCCTCGTCGCGTCCACTGCCTACGTGGGCAATCCCGGCCAGTATCCTGGGGGCGATCGAATCACTCACACGGACACTAGCCGTCGAGCTTGCGCCGCTCCGTGTGAATGCCGTGGCACCTGGCGTCTTGCGTACCGCGCTGTGGGACAACATGAGCAAAGCCGATCGCGAGAGTCTCTACGACCATATCTCGGGGAAGATGCCGGTACGGCGGGTTGGGGAGGCGAGCGACGTCGCGCAAACTTATCTTTACCTGATGCAGCAGGGCTTCAGCACAGGGCAAGTCATTGTTGTCGACGGCGGTCACGTGCTGGTTTAGCTGTCCTGGAGGGCAAAAAACATGGGTTTCGATTTCAACGGTAAACGTGTCGTCGTCGCGGGGGGCTCGCGCGGTATCGGCCGCAGCATCGCGCTCGGGTTCGCGCAGGCAGGCGCCGCCGTGTCCGTCTGTGCACGCAACCTGGAAGGATTGAAAGCGGTCGAGGCCGAGCTGGCCGTCTATGACCGTCCGGTCCATACCGCACCTTGCGATCTCGCTGACGGCGAGGCGATCACCGCTTACATTGCGATGGCCGGCAACGCGCTCGGCGGTATCGACATTTTGATTAACAACGCGTCCGGTTTCGGAGGTGGGGATACCGAAGCCGGCTGGGAGGCCGGCATCCAGGTCGACCTCATGGCAACGGTGCGAGCGGGTCATGCCGCGCTTCCATTCCTGCGGCAGTCGGCGAACGCCGCCATCGTCAATGTGACGTCCATCTCAGCGCTGCGTCCGTCGACACGCACCCAGTCTTACGCGGCGATCAAGGCAGCGGTCGTGCACTACACGGCCTCCCATGCATTGACGCTCGCGCCGGACCGGATCCGTGTCAACTCGGTTGCGCCCGGCTCGATCGAGTTTCCCGGTGGAGCGTGGGAACAGCGCAAGACTTCCGATCCCGAGCTGTATGAGCGGATACTGCGTTCGGTTCCGTTCGGCCGGCTCGGGACGCCAGCGGAGGTTGCGAATGCGGTGCTGTTTCTCGCCAGCTCGCACGCGGGTTGGATCACCGGGCAGACCTTGGTGGTCGATGGCGGCCAGGTGTTGATGTAAGCACCAATACGCACACGGGGATAAGCACGGGTTCGCCGCGCAATGCAACATCCGTGCTGCGGTCAACACAAGCGATCGACATGACGGCATAGCCGGGCGGGTACTGCGAACTTGCGGGCTATCGCTTCCCGCCCGATGTGATTAGCTGTGCGGCGTGGTTGTACTACCGTTTCCCGCTCAGCCTGCGCATGGTCGAGCAACTGCTGGTCGCACGCGGCATTCAGCTTACATACGAGACGGTGCTGCGCTGGTCGGTGAAGTTCGGGCTGGACGGCGCCGGGCAGAGGTTTGCGCAAGTTTGTGGGCCACGGCCTTGAGCGCGACGATCCGGTTGGTCGCGCGCTACATGCGTTCATAGAAACGCGGTGCCGGCGCGCATTGCCTCAATGCAAAGTTCGTCGCCTCGATGGACGCTCACGCGAGGCATGCATTGCCGTCGCCGCCGTTGCTTTGCCCTACGCTATCGACGCAGCGACAGTACGAACTGAACTGCCCCACGCTGGCAAACCGTGCCACCGTTCCGGTCTCCAGCATGATCACCGTCGCAAGTACTTCACCAATGCCGGGCACGTCTTCAGCAGTCGGTAGCCGATAGCCGGCGCGTCGCGCTTGATATTCCGCAGAACTTCATGTCGGCCTCCGCCAAGGCAACGGGTTTGCTTCATCTTGACTCTACCCCTGCCTCTCTCGCCGCGAAATTCAGGCCCGCTCCTCGTCTGCGATTCGCTGTATGCCAACTCCTTCATCCCCGTACAAGCATTTGTGCGCGCTGGGACAAGTCCGTGGAATTTCGTTCACATACTCTCGCGCTGGTGCGATGCAACAAGGCGTACATGGTGTGGGCCATTGGCATCTGCCGCTTCAGGGGGTTCAGGGATGTATACCAATCTTGTCGATCATGGGCATCGAGTGCGGCGCGCAGGCGGTTTTGCCCGCCATTGGCGCGAGCTGGTTCTTGGCGCCGTCAGTATGCTGGCGCTACTGCTGTCGGGTCACGCACAGGCTGCCGCGCCGGCGCCTGCCGAATGCGCGGCGCTACAGGCGAAATACCCGCAATTCAAGGGCAAGACGCTGATCAACGCGATCAATCCGCACACGCCGGGCTATGAAGCGCTGGACCCGAATGACCCGAGTAAATATATCGGCTTCGACATCGACCTCGGCGACGCGATTGGCAACTGCCTCGGCTTCAAGATTGCGTACAAGCCAGTCTCGTTTGCGGCGCTGCTGCCGACGCTGCAAAGCGGCCAGGCGGACATCGTGATCTCCGACATGTATGCGACCGAAGAGCGCGCGAAGGCGGCGGACTTCATCACCTATTCGAAGGTGTTCGACGGCGTGCTCGTCGCGAAGGGCAATCCGAAGAAGATCAGCGGCATCAACCCGACGATGTGCGGCACGACTGCCGCCGAGAACACCGGCTACGTAGAAGTGCCGTTGATCCAGAATCTTGCGCCGGCCTGCAAGGCGGCGAACAAGCCGGAAGCCGCCGTGCAGCTGTATGACAACAACGCGAACGCGATCCAGGCGATTCTCGCGGGCCGCGCCGACACGTATATCAACGACGTGAACACGGTAGACCAGGCGGTCAAGGCGTATCCGAACCAACTCGAAAAGGCCAGTGCGGTGACGCTGCCGTATTCAATCGGTATCGGCGTGCCGAAAACCAACCCGGCAATGCGCGCAGCCGTAATGGCAGCGCTTGTCGCGATCCAGAAGGCCGGCATCCAGACCGACTTGCTAAAGAAGTGGTCGCTCGGCGTTGAAAACCTCGAAACCCCCAAGCTGGTTGCCTTGAACTGATGAATTTGTTTCTGCACTATCTCGGCCTGCCGTATCTGCTAAGCGGCATCGGTTTTACGATCGCGGTCACGGCCCTCGGGCTGGCGGGCGGTCTGATCGTGGGACTGGTGCTCGCGAGCATGCAACTGAGCAAGGTGGGGCCGCTCGCCGCGATCGCGCGAGGCTACACGGTGATTTTTCGCGGGACGCCGCTTATCCTGCAACTAGTGTTCGCGTACGACGCGTTGCCGCACATCGGCCTGAAGTTGAGCGCGATGGGCGCAGCGGGTCTCGCGCTCGCGGCGAACGAGGGGCCGTTCATCGCGGAGATCCTGCGCGCGGGCGTGCTCGGTGTCGACCGTGGGCAACTGCTCGCGGGGCAGGCGCTCGGCATGACGCCGACCGTGCTGCTGCGCCGCGTGATCGCGCCGCAGGCGATCCGCACGATGATACCGGCGTTCGGGAACGAATCGGTCAGCGCGTTGAAGAACTCGTCGCTGGCATCCGTGATCGCAGTCGACGAACTGACCTTGCGCAGCACCCAGCTCGCGTCGTCGACGTTCGATTTCTTTTCGATCTTCTTCGCGTCCGGGCTGATGTATCTCGTGCTGACCGGCGTGATCGCCGCGATCCAGTTGTTCGCCGAAACGTCGCTCGATCTCGATCGCAGCCCGTCTGGACGCTTTGCACGGCTGCTGCCGTGGCGCCGTGCCCGAATTGCGGCGAACCCACCCGGCGCGGGCGCGACACTTCCCGCCGATGCGCTGCTCGAACCGGCGCCGTCGCCCGTGCCAATGCCTAACGCGCGTGACGTTCGGCGTGATGTACACGCAGAGCGCGCGCAGCGCTACGCGACGCTCCAGAAGCAGAGCGCGACCGTCCAGGTGAAGGGGCTGAGCAAGCGTTACGGTGAGCAGACGGTACTCGACGGCTTCGACCTCACCGTCCGCTACGGCGAGGTTATCGCGCTGCTCGGGCCGAGCGGATCGGGCAAAAGCACGCTGCTGCGCTGTATCAATCACCTGGAGCAGTGGGATTCGGGGGAAATCCGCATCGGCGGTAAGCGCCTCGGTTTTCGAGTCGATGGTCAGCCGATGACGCAGGCCGATATCGCCAATGAGCGTGCGAGTGCTGGCGTCGGCATGGTGTTCCAGCATTTCAATCTGTTCAGCCATCTGACGGCGTGCGAGAACATCGCGGGGCCGCTGCGCTGGGTGCACGGCATGGCGCCCGCCGATGCCGAGCGCCGGGCGCGTGAACTGCTCGAACGCGTTGGCCTCAGTCATCGCGCCGACGCGTTGCCGCGCCATCTATCCGGCGGGCAACAGCAGCGCGTCGCGATCGCCCGCGCGCTTGCGCCCAATCCTCGCGTGCTCCTGCTCGACGAACCGACGTCCGCGCTCGATCCCGAACTCGTCGGCGAAGTACTCGACGTGATCCAGCGCCTCGTGGACGAAGGCGGTCTGACGATGATCATCTCAACGCATCAGTTGCGCTTCGCGGATCAGGTCGCCGATCGCGTCGTGTTTATGAGCGGCGGCGCGGTGGTCGAACAGGGGCCTGCGCACGAAGTGCTCACACACCCGCGCGATCCGTTGACGGCGCGATTCCTGAGCGTGATGGGCGCCGACAATCGGCTCGAAGTCGCGTCGTGACGGCACGCGCCGTTCAGCTTTGCCCGGCCCTTTGCGCCGGGCGCTTTGCGAGAATCGAACAACCATGAAGCACCATACTTTGCCTGTGTCGCCTGAAACGGTTCATTGGGGTTACTTCAGCAAGAAAGTCGCGCCCGCGTTAACGGTTCGCTCCGGCGACCGGATCACGATCGAGACGCTGACTCACCATGCGAACGACGATCACGAACGGATGGTAGCGGGCGACCCCGGCGCCGAAAGTATCTTTAACTGGACCCGCGAGCACAAGGCCATGCCGCGCCGTGGCGCGGGGCCAACCGATGGACCGTTTACAGTCGGTTCCGGCGAAGGTGTCGGCGTGCATCTGCTGACCGGGCCGGTCGCGATCGAAGGGGCCGAGCCCGGCGACGTGCTCGAAGTGCGGATACTCGACGTACGGCCGCGGCCGAGCTGCAATGCGTGTTATCGCGGCCGCTGTTTCGGTTCGAACGTCGCCGCATCCTGGGGCTTCCAATATCGCGATTTGATCGAGGAACCGAAGCCGCGTGAAGTCGTGACGATCTTCGAGCTCGATTCCTCGGGCGAGCCGTTCGCACGTGCGGTCTACAACTACGTGTGGACGCCGCAGACGGATCCGGACGGCATCGTGCACACGACGATCGACTACCCCGGCGTGAAGGTCGATCATTCGCTGGTCAAGAAGCGGGAGAGCATCCTGTCGAACGTGAAGGTACGCGCCCGGCTGCATTTCGGCACCATGGGACTTGCGCCGACGGAGGTCGACTACGTCAGCTCCAATCCACCCAGCTACACCGGCGGCAATATCGACGACTGGCGTGTCGGCAAGGGGGCGCGGATGTATTACCCGGTCGCCGTCGAAGGCGCTTTTTTTTCCGTCGGCGATCCGCATGCGGCACAGGGTGACAGCGAGCTCGGCGGTACCGCGATCGAGACCTCGCTGACCGGAGACTTCGAATTCGTGCTGCACAAGAAGAACGATCTGGGCGGTACTATCCTCGAAGGCCTCACGCACCCGATGCTGGAAACCGAAGACCAATGGTCGGTGTACGGCTTCACCTTCGCGAATTACCTGGCGGAACTCGGCCCGGCCGGACAGATCGAGGTGGCACAGCACGCGAGCCTCGACAAGGCGATGCGTGATGCGTTCCGCAAGCTGCGCCGCTTCCTGATGACCGTACACAGGCTGAGCGAGGATGAGGCCATCGCGCTGATGTCGGTCGCCGCGGATTTCGGCGTCACGCAAGTCGTCGACGGCAACTGGGGCGTGCATGGCTCGATCCGCAAGAACGTTTTCATTGGCGGCGCGGGCGGCTAAGCGTTCTCGTCCGGGCCGCGGGCGTTGCACATGGGCTGGCGTGCCGGATGTGCCAGCGCGAGGTATGGGAGCGCTGCTGGTGCGGACTCATACGACGCTTTTCTTTGTTCATGGAGTGACAGCAGATGGATTCATCAACGAAGTTCTGGATGGTGGAGGGCGCGCCTACCCCCGTCGGTCCCTTCTCGCATGCAACCGAACAAAACGGCTGGGTGTTTCTCACTGGCCAGATGCCGACATCACCGGACGATGACAGCGCACCGCTTCCAGAAGGCGTAGCCGCACAGACGACCCAGGTCATGAACAATCTGGTCCTCGTGTTAAAGGGGATCGGGCTTGGCCTCGAACATGTCCTCTCCGTGCGGATCTTTCTGACCGAGTTCAAACGAGATTACGCGACGATGAACGCGGTCTATGCTGCCTGTTTCCCGCCTGGGAAATTGCCGGCGCGGACCTGTATAGGCGTGACTGGATTGGCGCGCGACGCGCTCGTCGAAATTGACTTTATTGCTCGCAGGCCGAATTCAGCTGCCGCTTGATACTTGAATCGCCCCGGGAATCCCGTAGACTTTTTTGTTCGAGCCACGCGGCTGTGCGCAACGCCTGAAGTTGCGAATAATATGCGAGTCTGGTCAATATGCAGTAAGACCGAAGTGCACACCGTTCCGCGCTGCCTATACGAACCTGTCGAGGGCCTGTACTCGGCATGAAGTGGAGATCCTGACTTGACTGACAATATTACTCTCGCACCCGCGTATGTCCTGTCGCGGGAAATCGCGGCACGGCGTCTGTCGCCTGTGGACTTGATGGATGCGCTGCTCGCGCGTATCGCAACGCACGACCCGAAGCTCCACGCATTCGTGGAGGTTTATGCGCCAGAGGCGAGACTCGCCGCTGAGGCAGCGGATAAGGCGATTCGTTCGGGCCATGCGGTGGGACCTTGGCATGGTATCCCGGTGGCCATCAAAGACATCATCGACATCGAAGGGCGGATCACGACAGGCGGCTCCGCGAGCCGGCTTGATCATCGCGCGACCGTAACGGCAACGGTCGTGCGTCGCCTGGTGAGCCAAGGGATGATCGCGCTTGGCAAAACGCACACGGTGGAATTCGCTTGTGGCGCGTGGGGGATGAACCAGCATCGAGGCACACCGTGGAATCCGTGGGACGCTGACGTGCCGCGCACGCCTGGAGGCTCGAGCAGCGGCTCCGCCGTCGCCGTCGCGGCCCGCCTCGCGCCTTGGGCGCTGGGTACCGACACCGGTTGCTCGATCCGCCAGCCCGCTGCGTGGTGCGGCATTACCGGGCTGAAAACGTCGATCGGTCGAATCAGCACGTATGGCATCCTGCCGCTCAGCCCCACTCTTGATACGCCCGGTCCGATGGCTCATACAGTTCGGGACGTGGCACTGCTTTTCGATCTCCTGCAGGGCCCCGACCCGCGCGATCATCGCACGAGCGGCCACCTGCCGGCCGATCCCATCTCGACGCTGGAGCATGGCGTCCGCGGTCTGCGGCTCGCGCGCCTTCCGTCCGAGGAAAGATTGGGTGTCGCGGCCGATGTGCTGGACGCTTACGACCGCTCACTTGCAGTGCTGAGCGGGCTCGGCGCGGAGATCGTCGATATCGCTCTGCCGTTTAGCCTCGTTGAATTCATTTCAATGACCAACGTCACGATGGCGGAGGCGTATTTCACTCACGGTCATCTCGTCGAGGATCCGCGCCTGCCGCTCGACGAAGTGGTCCGCTCTCGCATCCTTGCTGCATCCCGCATCTCGGCTCAGGATTATCTGGCAACGCTGCACCGCCGGGACCAGATGAAGCAGGGGATGAAAACCGCGTTGGCAGGGGTGGACGCGTTCTTGACACCGACAACGGAGACGGTGGCCATACCGCTCAGCGAGGTGAATCAAAACGACCAACCAACCCGCCTCACGCGCTTCGTCAACCTTCTCGATATGTGCGCGCTGTCGCTGCCAAACGGCTTTACCGCCGAGCGCTTGCCGAGCTCGCTGCAAATCGTTTGCCGTGGATATGATGAATCGCTGGCGCTGCGTATCGGTCAGGCTTATCAGCAGGTGACTGATTGGCATGAGCGCATACCGCCCGCGATCGGGCAATGAGCAGCGTGACCTGCATGACCCGTTAATCACGGGCGCGAACAGACGGAGCGCGACTTCCGAAAAGTCGCACGACCACGCCCGCGCGCCCGAATCCGATCGGGTTGGGATCTGAGGTTTAACGGGCCCTATGGCCGAAGAGCTTTTATCGCATCACGTGCTTCAACCAGCAACGCTTCCGCGAGTCGCGTCAGAGGGCGGTCTTTCGAGGAAATCGCCCACGCGTCGATCGTGTTCTTCGGCCGAAACGGCAGCGCGACAATCGGCTGCTGACCGGTATGTGCGACGGCCGACAGTGCGTCGACCACCGCGACACCGGCGCCGGCGCCTACCAGCCTGCACGCGGTCTCCGAATAGCGTGTCTCGACCGCCACGCGGTACGGGACGCCGGCGTCGCGGAATGCCGCAGCAATTTGCGTGCTGACGCGCGCCAGACTCGACAGACCGATCAGCGGATACGGCTCGAGATCGGCCGGCACGACGCGTTTGCGCCGCGCAAGCGGATGTCCATGGGGCACGACGCAAACCATCTCGATCGACGCGATCTTCACCATCTTCAGCGACTGGTCAAGCTCGGGTTCGAGCGCCATCGCCAGGCCGAAATCGGCCGCCAGCGCTTCAACGCTTTCGATCACCTTGAATGAATCGACGACGTCGCAGAACACCTTTACGTCGGGTTTGCCGATCATGAAACGCTGAATTGCCTGCGGAAGTATTGAGTGCCCGAGCTGCGGCGTGGCGCTCACACGCACATGTCCGAGGCGGTTCTCCTTGATGTCCTCGACGGTCTGGTCGAGAGCCTCGGAATACATGAACATGGCTTCTGATGCGCTGAACAGCAGCTTAGCCTCCTCGCGCGGGACCAGCCGGTTTCCCACGCGATTGAAGAGCGGGAATCCAAGTTCCGATTCAAGTTGGCCGAGCGCAGTGCTGACAGCCGGCTGCGAGATCCCCAGCACACGGCTAGCACCGACCGTGGTCTGCGACGTCATGACGGTCCTGAAGATACCCAGCAGTCTCGTGTTCACAATAACCTTTTCTTATACGGTGTGAATAATTTTCAATAGTTGATTATTGTAAGGCCGCTTTTGATAATGCCAGTTATCGCATCCCGAAGACCGGATGCGCGCCGTAACGGCCCAACCCCCTCAGACCGAGACACCCCAATGAATAAAGTCGCAAGCGTCAACTTTTCCGGTGTCGAACAAACGGTCATGACAAAGGTGGCGTGGAGAATTCTGCCTTTCCTGATGCTGCTTTATTTCGTCGCGTTCGTCGACCGGGTCAATATTGCCTTCGCGTCGCTGCAGATGAACGCGGACGTCGGGCTGTCGAGCGTTGCATACGGAATCGGGGCGAGTGCGTTTTTCGTCAGCTATTTTCTGTTCGAGGTGCCAAGCAACTTCATACTCTCGAAGGTCGGGCCAAGAAGATGGATCGCACGCATCCTGGTGACCTGGGGGCTGGTCTCCGGCGCCATGATGTTCGTATCGGGCGAGAAGAGTTTCTATGTACTGCGCTTCCTGCTTGGCATGGCAGAAGCAGGCTTCTTCCCGGGCATTGTGGTTTACTTGAGCCGATGGTTCACCGCGAGTTACCGGGGACGGGTCACAGGCATTTTCATCGTTGCAATCCCACTGTCGGGCCTGATCGGCGGTCCGATTTCCGGACTGATCCTCGACGGCATGAACGGCGTATCTGGCCTGCGCGGGTGGCAATGGATGTTTCTACTGGAAGCCATCCCCGCGGTTGTACTCGGCATCGGTTGTCTATGGTGGCTGGCCGATCATCCCGCGGACGTGACGTGGCTGAGCTCTGACGACAAGGACAGGTTGGAACGCATGCTCGAGAGCGAGCGTCGCGCACTCGACTCAGAGGCACGCTATCCGTTGTCAGCAGCGTTCGCGAACCGCGCTGTCTTGCTGCTGGCCGGCACGCTGTTTTGCATCGTATTTGGTACGACCGGCATCGCGTTCTTTTTGCCGCAGATCATCAAGAGTTTTGGCTATAGCAATACGACGGTCGGTTTTCTGAGCGCCGTACCATATCTTGCTGGCGTGATTGCAATGGTGTCATGGGCGCGCCATTCCGATACCCATCGCGAACGCGTCGCGCATCTGGCCACGGCGACGCTGTTCGGTGCGCTCGGTTTCATTGCTCTCGCGTTCCTGTTGCCCGTGCACTGGGCCGCCATGATCGCTCTCTGCTTCGCGGCGATGGGCGTCTATGCTTCCAACGCGCTGCTATGGACACTGCCTTCCGAATTGATGACCGGCACAGCGGCCGCCGTGGCAATTGGCGTCATTAATTCATTGGCTAACCTGTCTGGTGTGATCGCACCCAGTCTGCTGGGATGGAGTCGTCAGGTCAGCGGTGGATTCGCTCTCCCGGCGTGGATTTTTGCGGGCTTTTTGGTCTTGGGAACCGTGCTAACGGTACTCTTTAGTCGCACACCGATGTTCACTACATCGCGACGTGCTTTAGGGAAGGCAGTTTGATATGACGACGGCAGGCGCAGCACCGTACATCGATGTAAAGCCATTAAGCGCGAACGCGTTCGAGGTTTATGGCGAAGTTCTCGAAAACAAGACCGAACAGCGACGGCGCGATTTTTCAATGCCGTTTGCCGGACTCGACGCCGGCACTACGCCGCGTCTATGGATTAACCGCTTGCAGCCGAGCCGGACTCGGTCAATCACCATCGATACGATGGAATGCCATCCGCACTCGCATCAGACCTTCATTCCGATGCGCGAGGTTCCATACCTGATCGCGGTTGCACTACCCGGCGAAGACGGCCTTCCCGACCTCGCCACGCTCTCCGCTTTTACCAGTGACGGCGGCCAGGGCGTGTGCTATCGACGCTCGGTCTGGCACTTCGCGTTTACGTCGCTCGACGACGTCAATGAGGTAGCGGTGATCATGGCGGACAGTGGCCGCAGCGATGACACCGTCGTAACGAGACTGGCCGAGCCTGTTATGGTCGCGCTATAGAGCAGGAGCACGCAATGGACGGCAAATACGATCACCTGGAACGGAACTTCACCGGCTATGGACGCCGGCCGCCCCACCCCCGGTGGCCCAACGACGCCCGACTCGCAGTCAATATCGTCATCAACTATGAGGAAGGCGCGGAAGCGTCCTTCCCTGATGGCGACGGCCACTCTGAAAGTGGCCTGGGCGAAGGAGGGGCGGGCGGCTTCGAAGGCCGCGATCTCGCTGCCGAGTCGATGTTCGAGTACGGGAGCCGGGTGGGTATCTGGCGCGTGCTGCGCCTGCTGGAGGAGCGCAGTTTGCCCGCCACCGCGTTCGCCTGTGCGCAGGCGCTGGAGCGCAATCCGGAATTCGCGCAAGTAATCCGCGATGGCGACATGGACGTGTGCAGTCACGGTCGGCGCTGGGTGAGGGCGCAAGATCTCACTGAAGAGCAGGAAGCGGAGGAAATCAGGCGTGCCTTCGAATCTATTACCCGCTCCACGGGACGGCCACCAGCGGGTTGGTATTGCCGTTATGCGCCGACCGTTCATACTCGCAAGCTGCTGGTTGAGCATGGTGGATTCATCTACGATTCTGACGCGTACAACGACGAGCTCCCGTACTGGACGACGGTGCAACAGCAGCCGCATCTGGTGATTCCGTATAGCCTGACAAATAACGATGTCAAGTTCGCGCGCGGCGCGATGGCGACCGGGGAGGACTTCTACATGTTCGTCAACGACGCGGTCGAGATGCTGTGCCGCGAAGGCGCTCAAGCGCCGAAGATGATGTCTATCGGGCTGCACATGCGTTTGATCGGTCATCCTGGCCGTGCCGCGGGACTCGAGCGTTTGCTCGACAGCCTCGCGGGGCGGGAGGATGTGTGGATGTGCCGCCGCATCGATATCGCGAATCACTGGTTGCAGGAACATCCTTTCAGCGCGGCAGGGCGGAGTTGAAGAAAGTGCAGCGCTGCCACTATTGATGATCCCGGAATGAAAATGGCAACCGGTGCCTATTCCGTCGTCGAGATTTCCCGTCGAGTGCAAACGGGCGTGGACGACTCACTCGATGCAGCGCGCCGTGCGCTTTCGGTCATTGCACGGCGAGAACGGGAGTTGAACGCTTGGTCGCATGTCGCGTCTGCGAGCGACCTCATTGACGCGTCCGCGCGGAGCGCATCCGGTCCGCTGGCGGGGGTTCCATTCGGCGTGAAGGACATCATCGACGTGGCCGGCATGCCGACGCGATGCGGTTCCGAGGCCTGCAACACTTCGCCCTCCCAATTCGATGCATCCTGCGTCGCCTTGTTACGGCGAGCCGGAGCGGTGCCGATCGGCAAGACGGTGACGGCCGAATTCGCTTATATGACGCCGGGACCCACGCGCAATCCGGCAAACCGCCAACATACGCCGGGAGGCTCATCGAGCGGCTCGGCCGCTGCCGTAGCCGCAGGCATGGTGCCAATGGCATTGGGCACGCAAACCGGCGGATCGATGATCCGGCCGGCGGCGTTTTGCGGTGTCGTCGGTTTCAAGCCGAGTTTCGGGGCGCTCGGTCGCGACGGTACGAAGATAATGTGCGAGTCGCTGGATGTGATCGGCTGGTACTGCGCCGATGTGGCTGACGTGGCGCGGGTCGCGGAAGTCATGCTCCCCGATGTTCCACCTCAGTTGTACTCAACCGAACATATGCGGACGGTAAAGATCGGTTTTTTGCCGGGCAATCCCGGACATGTGCTGGAACACGCTGCACAGGCCGCTCTCGAAGATGCGAGGAGTGCGCTTCGCGATCTGTCGACGATCGAACCGGTCCCTGAATTAACCGACCCAGCCAGATTTCTCGAAGCGCATTCGGTGATCATGCGTTACGAACTGGCGCGCAGCCTCTTACCGGTGGCCTTGGAGCACGCAGCGCAACTGAGCCGGCCGTTGCGTGAGGCTATCGACCAAGGACTGGAGATGCCGGCGCAGACTTATCGCGAGATGAAGGCGTGGCAAGACACCCAGCGTTTGTGTTGGGCGGATTACTTCGGCGATGCGGACGTTGTCCTGACGTCGAGCGCTTTGGGTCCGGCTCCAAGAGGACTCGAATCGACTGGAACCGCGGCCTTCAATAAAGCGTGGTCCCTGCTGGGCTGGCCGTGCATCCATTTGCCCACTGCGTTGAGCGAGGACGGCCTGCCGGTCGGTGTGCAACTGGTTGGGAAGCCGGGTACGGACAGGGAGTTAATTGGCTGGGCACTCGCTCTGCACAAGTTTGTCGATCGGCGAAACCACGCCGATCGATAGGCGTTCGTCCGGATCGTGGAAAGCGCGTGTGGTAGTGGTTCGCGCGCTCGACGCGCCCCTTGGCCCGACTGCTAGCCGCGCTGATCATTGCATCTTGCCTGGAAAAAATACCGCGGCCAATGAGGCAATCAGCGCACCTGCCGTTGCGGTGCATCGCCAATTGATCAGCAGCAGGGGCGAGACCAGAGCAGAGCCCAAGGCACCGCCAAGGAAGAAGATGGCAATGTACAGACTGTTCAGGCGACTGCTGGCTGATCGGTCCAGCGCTAGAATGGTTCGCTGTGAAATGACGTGGGATGCCTGCACACCTGCGTCGATCATCAGCGCTCCTATGACCCATCCTGCCACCGAATCCAGGGTCCCCGCCACCGCGAACCCGCAGACGACAAGCGAAATCGCACCCATGCGACCAATCCGTCCGAACCCATGGTCGGCGGCATAGCCAGCGACAGGTGCCGACAATGCGCCGGCCGCGCCGACGAGCGCGAACAATGCCACTGCCGTCGAGTTGAACCCGAATCGGTGCATGAGGATGATTGGCGCAGTACCCCAAAAGAGGCTAAATGCCGCGAATAGGCATGCCTGGGCCGCCGAGAGTTGCCGTAGGGCTCGGTGCGTTCGCGTTAGCGAACGTAAAGATCCGATCAACGCCTTGTAGTCGTGCTTTGCGTCCGGTTGCCTAACTGGAAGCTGGCGACTGAGAAGAAACGAGAGCGCGACAAGAATGACGGCGTCGAGAATATATAGACCACGCCACCCCACGACGTTTTCAGCGACGCTCGCGACAGGTCGCGCAAGCATGATGCCTGCGAGTAATCCGCCAGTGATCTTGCCAACTACTCGACCTCGGGACGCATCGTCAGTCATGTGCGCCGCCAAAGGGATAAGCATCTGTACGGCGGTGGTTCCGACACCAAGAGAAAACGCGGCCGCCAGGAGCAAAACAACATTGGTAGCGCCCGCCATCACAGTCAACGCGACGCAGAGTCCGGTAAGTGTCAACAAAACGAGTCGTCGATTTTCCAGGAGATCGCCGAGTGGGGCGAGAAGGACTAGTCCGACGCAGTAGCCGGCCTGGCTGAGTGTCATGACCAGACTTGCGCCCCAAAGCGGCAGTCCGACCTTGGGCCCGATGAAGACGATAAGAGGTTGTGCGAGGTAACTGCTGGCTGCGATAAGTCCGCATGCGAGCGCCATAAGCGCAGTCATCGCAAAGCCGATGCGGTGAGTTGAGGAACCGTGCGATTCCTCAATTGATAGATCTGTCGCCACTGTAACCCCTGATTTGCGGCTGAGCGTTGACTACGTTTTGCTCAACCCCCAGCCGTCCGATTAACTAATCAACGGGTCGATTTTCCGAGAACTCCTCCGAGCCAACAATATCGCGACTCTCATCTCATCAATGCCATCTTGTCATTTGTTCGGGCGGATAGGTAGCGGGAGACAGAAACCGATTTTCTGTCGACGTATCTTTGCCCAGTTACGCGACAAGCGCCTTCAGGACATCATCGAGAGGAATTTGGCCTTTGCGGTGCTCAATACCAATACCGCCCTGGAAGTCAATCCAACCCTCGTTGAATCCATCGATCATCCGAATACGGGGCATTGGATATTGCATGCCTTGGGACCGGAACAGTGTTTCCCATGTATCGCGCGGCACCGGGACCATGCGCACAGGACGGCCGAGGGCGGCGCTGAACCCGGACGCGATGTCGTTTGCGCTATAGCGCGCAGGCCCCTCCAGTTCGACAATTCGCACGCCGGTCCATTCGTCACGAAGGATTTCTGCGGCGTTGCTTCCTATCTCATCAGCGGCCACCATCGGTATTGGATGGTCTTGCGGTTGCAGGAAGCAATGAATTGCCCCGGTGCGCGCCGCATCTACATCCCACGCTGCGTTTTCCATGAACCAGGCCGCACGGAGCATGCACACCGGGAGGTCCAGGGTGCGAAGCATCTCCTCGGTCATCTTGGAGTTATTGAGCAGGTTCGGTTCGGCGATGTGCGCACCAACTGTCGAAAGGAATACTACCTGTTTTGGCCGCGCAGTCTCCAGCGCTTTCTTGACTGCAACAGCGTTCGCCTGCGTTTCCGGGAAGCCAGGTTGGGGATCGTAGTTTGGAGGTGTCATCAAGAACACGCCGTCTGCACCCTCAAAAGCCTTCGTAAGCGCCTCGGCGTCGCCGATTTCCGCAAGAGCGATTTCGCAACCGAGCTCCGCCCATGGCTGACCCTTTGCGATGTCTCGGACAACGGCACGAACAGGCAGTCCTGCCTTCAAAAGCGTTCGGGCGACGACACCGCCGACTTTTCCTGTAATTCCTGTAATCGCGTACATTTGACCTAGTCCTTTAAACGGTATTAAACCTGTCAGGCGAATAGACCGCCCAGTCTGGTATCCAAGCAATTGGTTGATGGCGAATAACTTGGCAGAGCGTTGATTCGACGCATCGCTGCCTTCCGATGAAGTTTCTTGGAGCTTATGTTGAACGACTTGGTAAATGAATATCCGTCACGTCAGAAGTGATATGACACAATGTCATCAAA
This sequence comes from Paraburkholderia sp. BL9I2N2, assembly GCF_004339745.1. Lineage (GTDB taxonomy): Bacteria > Pseudomonadota > Gammaproteobacteria > Burkholderiales > Burkholderiaceae > Paraburkholderia. The sequence continues at coordinate 280,018 of NZ_SMGP01000003.1, forward strand.
GATCACGAGTGGATTCAAGACTTGTGACAGTAGCAGGGCTGCGCATGCTGGCATTTGGTACGTAGTAAAGCGCGCGGGCGATTTACTACAGGTAGTTCGGGCGGACGAGAGTCCAGCCTGAAAGCCGCCCGTCCGGCGAGGCAGAGTGTAGATACTTTCGCGCCGGACGGCATATGGTTCAGCGATGCGCATAAATTGAACCGAGCCCATTAACGACAGTGCGGCTGCCCGATTCCGTACGGCTGTCCTGTACGCCGCCGAAACTGGTTTCGACGTTGGCATCGGTGTTGCGCTGTGCGCTAATCTTGGTCTCAGCGGCTTGAATGTCGTCCGGGTAGTGGGGATCGTTGGCGCGGCCAGGCGTGTAGCCGGCCTTTTCAAGCTGAACGAGTTCGGCGCGGACCTGGGCACGGGTTACAGTGGAAGCCGTTTCCTGGGCATGGCTCGCGATTGGAAAGACGAGGGCAGTTGCGACGACCAGGGTGAGTTGGCGGAAGTTCATGGCAAATCTCCTTCGGTTTGGGTTAAAAGAAGAACGTATGGTGTGGGATGGATTCTGGACAAAAGGAGATGAAACTGAAATAGCATTGCAGTCATCTAATCGATGCCGTATTGTCATGAAATGAATCGCCGGGAAACTGACAGGCTGAAGTGAATCGCGCTACCGAAACGCGGCGCAGCAAAATTCTGCGGCCAGTGCGGCTGGCAAAATGTTCGGCAGGTATCCGCGTCGTTGGGAGACGGGCTGGGGTTATGACCTCCCCGCTACGTCTTGAGGTCGCGACGGACGACGGGTTAGCGGGGAGCCGGACGCTACTGTCTACCGCGATAGGGGACGTGTGTCGTTAAAGTCTCGGAAATGCGCCGGTTTTTTTTAACAGCCGGGAGATCTAGACTCGTCAGTGCAGGGTCATGGGAGGACGGGTGAACCGCTCATCTATACGCGACAACCTTTTGAGCCAAAAGATAGTGAGCGACTTGGCCGTTAGGGACGGCTAGCCTTGGTTCGCCTATCGGGCATCTTTTCTGGGGCTGCGCTGAGCGACACAATGAAATCGAGAAACATGCGCACCTTTGCCGGAACATGATGGCGGGACGGATAGAGTGCGTAAAGTGGGAATCTATCGTCGGGCCAGTCGGGGAACAACTCCACGAGCCGGCCATCCGCGAGTAGTTGTTCTACACCGAGCTCCATCACCTGAGCAATGGCGTGCCCGGCCACGCAGACGCTATGCATTGTGCCGACATCGTTGACAGTGAGTCGCCCAGCCACCTCAATGGAAATTTTCTTGCGCCCGCGGTGAAATTCCCAGTCGAAGGGTCGCCCTGTTTCGGGGTCCCGGAACCTTATGCATTGGTGAGCGTCATTTTCGAGCTCGGAGGGTTGCTCGGGGCGGCCCTTGCGCTTGAGATAGGCGGGCGCTGCAACGGTCAGGATGCGCGTATCGAGAAGCTTTCGTGCCACAAGACTGGAAGGTCGCGGTTCACCAAATCGGACCGCTAGGTCAAAGCCGTCGGCGATCATATCGCCGAGCTGATCTCTTGTGACCAATTCCAGTCGGAGCTCCGGATACTGATCGATAAATGACCCTAGCTTCGGGGCAAGGAGCAGGCGGGAAAAAAATGGATCGACATTGACCCTCAGGCGACCGCGTACCGCTGTCGCTCCCTCGGTAGCGGACGTCGCGGCCTCTTCAAGCGCCGCAAGCAGTGGCATCACTTGCTCGTAAAGGCGGCGGCCCTCATCCGTCAGCGTGACAGAACGCGTCGTGCGGTCCAGGAGACGGACCCCTAGGCGCGTTTCAAGCCGTGCTATGCAGCGGCTGACACCCGACTGAGACATGTCGAGCATGTCACCCGCAGCAGCGAAACTGCCGGTGTCGACTATCGCGGACAGAACACCCATCCCGTTCAGAATTCGTTCGTCGAAGCCGGCCATCAATGCCCTCGCAGCATATATGAAATGACACTGATGTTATCGCGAAAAGACGTGTCGGCGCGCAAAATTGCCCCATCGAACGATGCGAATCAGGAGGGGCAGATGTTTGCGGTTACTGGAATTACCGGGCAAGTAGTAGGTGTCGTTGCACGTGTTCTGCTTGCTGCAGGCACTGGAAGTGCGTGGAGTCGTTCGTGATCCAGCAAAAAGGAGAGGACTGGGCAAACCAGGGATGCGAGGTGGCAGTAGCTCAAATGAACCACGCAGTCGCCTTGGCGCGTGCCTTTGACGGGGCGGAAGCAGTGTTCATTTTGCTACCTCCGAATTTCGATCCGGCACACGGGTTTCCAGAGTACGGGATGGCGTCTGGGGTCGACATTCCCATTACGGAAGACGAACTTGACTACGTATGGTCCTTTCACGGTGGGATTTTCTATCATGGAATTCGGCGTTGCGCCTTTGGCACGTCAACGGACCACGAGCTAAGCCAAACTGTTCTCGATGTAACAATTGACGCCTTCATCAACGCGGCTCCGCACGCGATCGGTCGGTTCATGGCCGAGGCTCCCCGCTCCTGAGATTTTCCGCTTCGAGATAGTTGCTACAGCGCTGCCTCGCTCGAGGCTGATATTCCTGAAGTCGCTCAGGTAAAGCACGTCTTTATCAAAGCGGCTGCTCGCGTGACAAACCGCGCCGAGAATAGCCACCAACCAACCCGCAGGCGCGAGCGCCAGATGTGCGACTTTCGCGACGCGCGTCCCACGCAGGCGTTTCTCTCATGCTCCGGCCCGTTCCGGCAGCACTTCGCGCTGCCCAGACATCAGATGAACGCGGATTGTCATCGCGCCATACTAAAAGAACGCATCGCCACATGGCAAGACAGGCCGGTCCCAACCGCAGCCAACCTGGTTATCTGATAAGGATAACTACTCTTGATTCAGACATGTAGCCTACGCTCGTCAACTTGACAGTGCCGTCGCGAGTGGGCTTGCGGCCGCATTCATTTACCCATGAACCTGATGATTTGCTCGGCGACTGCGCGAGGGGCTTCTTCGGGCATATAGTGCCCACAGCCAGCAAACACGGCACCCCGCACATCCACTGCGACTAAGCGCATCGTGTCGAGCAGCATTGCTCCGACTCCGCTCTCCGCGCCGACAGCGAGTACCGGCATGGCGAGCTTGCGCTCGGCGCGGGCCCGAGTGTGCGCGATTCCTTCGGGCCCGAGATTGTGTCGTTGGTAGGAAAGCGCCGCCCGCGTCGCGCCAGGGGCGGCGTTGACGCGCACATATTCACCGATATCCGCCGGTGTGATCGTCCAGGGACGAGTGGACTTCGCCCTGAACAGCCAAGTCAGGAACTCCCGCTCGCGTCCCTGCAGCAGGATCTCCGGCAGATCATCGAGCCGGTTGAAGGCCAGGTGCCAGGTCTTCACATTCGCCTCCGCCGAGGGAATGCCGGCCGGCGGCGGCGGGGTGATGCCGGGCAGCGCCGCGTCGAACACGGCGAGCCGCTTCACGTCGCCCGGCCATTCGGCCGCATAGGCATAGCCGATCCAGGTGCCGAGATCGTGACCGACGATGTCGACAGGCCCGTTGGCGGTCAGTTTCAGCGCCTCGACGAAACCATGAAGCTCGGCGGCCACGGTACGCATCTCGTAGCCAGAGGCGGGCCGATCGGAGTCTCCCATGCCGCGCGGGTCGAGCGCGATCACGCGTCGGCCGGCCTTGGCCAGCAGCGGCATCACATAACGCCATGCGTACCAGCTCTGCGGCCAGCCGGGCAGCAGCAGGATCGGCGCGCCGCTGCCGCCTTCGACGAAATGCAGCCGCACGCCCTTGATCACGACGGTATCGTGGTGGAACTGCGTCCAGAACGTCGCAGGGTCGAAGGGCGGTAACGTGTCCGCGGCGGAGGTTTGAACGACGTCATGCGTCATGGGGTACTCCTGGTCGAGTCTGGGTGATCAGCGGTCGCGTCCAATCGCCTGGTGGGACTGGTTTCGCGGGGGTCGGTTGGCGTGGCCGGTTTCATATAGAAAGAGACCCCTTCCAAATTAGGCAAATGCTCAGTCGAGCAGCTTCAATGCGCTATCGACAAGACTTGCCATCTCCTCACGGGAGCGGCCGGTCTTGCCCAGGACGCGCATTCCCTGCACCACGCACAGCAGCAGGCGGGCGGTGACGGCAGCATCGACCAGCGAGGAAACGGAGCCATCTTCCTGTCCCTCTCGAATGAACTCGACGAGACGCCTTTCCTGGTTCGCGAGCACGGCGGCGACGCGCTTCGCCATTTCGGGATCGGAGCTTGCGAGATCGACAGCGCTGCTCACGACGAGGCAGCCGCGCCGGCCGGTCTTGCCGTGGCTGCCTTCGGCATAGACGGCGAGTATGGCCCTGACCTTGTCGCGTGCGGTTCGTGTGTTTGCCAACTCCTGCGCCAGCCGCTCGCTGCGCAGCATGACGTAGCGCTCGAATGCGGCCAGGAAGACGCCGCGCTTGTCGCGGAAGGCCTTGTAGAGGCTGCCCTCGGCGATCTCCATCGCAGCCGTGAGCTTGCCGAGCGAGGTGGCGTAATAGCCGTTCTCGCTGAACGTGCCGATGGCCTTGTCCAGAGCGTGATCGAGATCGAACTCCCGTGGGCGTCCGGGACTGCGAGGTCCCGGAGAAGGTGTGACTGATTTTTTGTCCATGGGTTGTATAATAGGAAGAGATCGCTTCCTAATCAAGCCATGAAAACCTGGCACGGGCAGTTCGGCTTTGACCGTGTTCACGTGGTCAGTGCGCCCGGTTGGAGGCCTGAATACCGGGTTCGTGGCGCGATGCCGTGGTCGGCGCGGATCGCGTTCTCCGTGATCGGGCCTGCCGGATACGGATGAAGGCCGGTCACCGCGCGCTCGTCGGCTTCAGCATAGACGGCGGTCGCGCCCTTCAGGCTGCGCAGTGCGTGAATCAGTTCATGGGCTAGTCCAATGAAGGGAGGGCGATGTCCGTCCGGAGAGTCGTACTTGCCCGGATTCCATCGAATCATGGACGGCGAACCGATATCGCCATCGAGAAACCGCATCTGGGCGGTTGCCCACGCGGCCGCATTGAAGTTGGACACGTTGCCTGTCAATGGAACGGGTGCGCTTGTCCTTCCAACCTGTTGGGCGCCCTGCGCGCGCACGAGGTTCGACGCACTTGCGCCGTTCGTGCCAGCGTACACCCGCGCTCCGAATGAACCAGGAGCTATGGAGACGCGCTGACCGTCGCCGGACGGAATGATCGCCACTTTGTACGGCAGAGTAGTGTGGATCAGGGCCGCGGCCAGTTCAATTTCATCCATCAGCCTGCGGCCGGCCGCACCGCTAGCGATCTTGCCGAGGGCTTCGAGCGTCGCACCGACAAACGATGCGGGATGCAGCGGCCGACGTCCGACCATAACGCCATGGTATTGGGTCGACGTCCACTGGAAACCTGGCTGCGCGTTCGCTTGCGACGGATGGTGAAGAAACCGCGGGATCCTGATGGATGGCATGTAGTTAGCTCGTTAGACTAAGAGAGTCTTGGTAGAACAGCCAGTGCCGCAGATTTATTCCCTTGATGATCATGCCCGGTTGGCGAGGGGCGCAGTTGGGGAGTTTGCTGGCCGTCTGGGCGACAAGCTCGCCCAGCAGCGGACCGTGTCGTGCGTGACCACGACACCACGCTTGAGCAATAACGCCTCAACGTCGCGCAGGCTCAGGCTCAACCGGAAATATCAGCGAAGCGGAAAGCTGATAACGACGGCAGCAAAGCGGTGGCCGTGACAAAGCGATCTCGTCTTGCTCACCGCTTCACGACGCCGGTCCATCAATCTGGCACTGGCCTGCACATGATTCGCGTGCTTCGAGCAAGATGTGCTGCAGCAAGCGCCGGTTAGTCTGCCTTACGAAGATGTTCGACCAGCAGTTGCGTGGGAACATTCAACGTATGCCGGTCGCCATTGAAACATAGGTGAAGGTGACGTTGCGCCCAAGGCTCATCGAGCGGCCGGGTTTCAACACCGGCGAAACTCGGGTGGCGCTCGAGCCACGGCGCAGGCAACACCGAAATGCCCATGCCCATCTCCACCATGCAGCAGACCGCTTCGTTGCCGCTTACCTGGACGCGCCGGCTGATCTGCCGATCAAGCCGGGCCGCCGCTGCGAAAAGCAGAGTGCTCAACGAGCTTTCGCTGCGCAGGCAAACAAACTCGAACGGCAGCATCTCGGCGAAGCTCAGGCTCGGCCGCGCCAGCAGTTCATGTCCCACGGGCAGCACCGCAACTAGCCTCTCTTCGTTATAAGGCAGCGTGCTCAGGCCGTTTGCCGCGAACGGATCGCCGAATATGCCGATGTCCGCCTGCCCGTCGGCAACGAGCTTGATCGCGTGCGGACTCAGACTGTCAGTGAGTTCGACACTGACGCCGGGATGCAATCCGGAGAATGTACGCAATTGCTGCGGCAGATATTGCGTGACCACCGCGATGCTCGCGGCAATCCGGACGGTACCGCGTACTTCTTCCGACAGATCCGTCATCTCCACTTCAAGCTGCTGGATGTTGCGGCGAATCGTGTTGGCGTGACGGAGCAGGACATGGGCAGCCCGCGTGGGCTCGAGCCGGGTGGGACGCCGCTCGAACAAACGCTGATTGAGCATCGCTTCCAGGTCCGACATGCGCTTGCTGATGGCCGACACCGCTATGTGCTCGCGCGCGGCGGCCTGCGTGAGACTCTTGGTCTCCATGACGGCGACAAACAGTTGCAGCGTGTAAAGATCGATTCTCATACAGGTTCCCTGCCCGAACGTTGACCGCCGAGGTGATCGCGTCCGGTTTGTTTCGACACATCAAAGCACAGCCGGCGTTAGTGCTTTCCCCAGGAATATCGCGTTGAAGGAGCGCCATGGTCGCCGCGCATCCTCTGCGCGGCTCGCGCGTACAGCCCGTGTCATTTTACGCCGCGCTCCGATGACGTAAGGCGTTGGCGTCCTTTCGCCGGTCCTCGCGGCAGCCGCCGGCTCGCTGACGCCGGCTGTGAGCCTCGCGAATCGACAAGCCCCCTTCGTCAAACAGAAATAGCGAGCCCGTGCCGCTGTTCCTAATATCGAGGCCAGAACAGCGGCGTGCTCGATGCATTGCGCCGCTGTACCCAACTAATCATGGAGACACGCAATGAAGGTTGCCGTATTGCCGGGCGATGGAGTGGGCCGGGAGATCGTTCCCGAGGCCGTCAAGGTTCTGAAAGCGGTCTCGAACGGGCGCTTCGAACTCGAACTCGAGTATGGGGCCATCGGCATGAGCGGTGTGGAGGCGACCGGCAAGCCGCTGCCCGACGAAACGCTGGCGATGGCGCAACGCTGCGACGCCATCCTGTTCGGTTCGGTAGGCGGCCCCGAGTATGAACAGTGGCTGCGCAAGAACAAGGTTCGCTCAGGGTTGCTGCAACTGCGCAGGACACTCGGCCTGAACGCGAATTTACGGCCGGTCCGGCCGATCCGGGAACTCGCGTCCGTGTCGACGCTCAAGCCCGAAGTGATCGACGGACTCGACATGCTTATCGTGCGCGAACTGTCGAGCGATATCTACTTCGGCGAACCGCGCGGTCCGGTGGAAAGCGCGAACGGCGAGCGCGAATCGATCAATACCATGCGTTACCGCGAATCTGAAGTGCGGGCGATTGCCCACGTCGCATTCAAAGCAGCGCAGCAGCGCAACAGGCGGGTGTGTTCGGTCGACAAAGCCAATGTGCTCGAGACCATGCAGCTATGGCGCGACGTCATGACGGAAGTGGGCCGCGAGTATCCGGATGTGGAACTCACGCATCTTTATATCGACGCTGCCGCGATGGCGCTATTGCGCACACCGACGCGCTTCGACGTGATTGTCACGGGCAACATGTTCGGCGACATTCTCTCCGACGAAGCGGCGATGCTCGCGGGTTCGCTCGGCATGATGCCGTCGGCTTCGCTGGCGCCCGGCGGCAAGGGGCTGTACGAGCCCATCCACGGCTCGGCGCCCGACATTGCCGGGCGCGACATCGCCAATCCGCTCGCCACGATTCTTTCCGCGGCAATGCTGCTGCGTTACACGCTCAAACGCGAGACGGAAGCGGTGCTCGTCGAGGAGGCGGTGCGCCGGGTCGTCGCGGCGGGCACGCGTACCGGCGACATCATGGAAACGGGTTGCACCCAGGTCGGCACGCGCGCCATGGGCGATGCGGTGGTCGCGGCACTCGCGGGTTGACGGCCATGATTCGTTCCGCGTTGATCCAATCCGCGCTGCCGGGTGTCCAACCAGGCGCATCCGGCACGCGACGCGCAGATGCGTTGCCGACACCGGTGGCCGCGCAGGCCGGTGCCGCGCTCGCGTTCGAAAACGTCACGTGCACGTTTTCGCATGCGTCCGGCAAGCAATGCTATACGGCAGTCGACAACGCGAGCTTGAGCGTCGCGCCCGGCGAGTTCGTGTCTGTGGTCGGTCCGACCGGCTGCGGCAAGTCGACCTTGCTTAACATGGCGGCGGGTCTGCTGTTTCCATCGTCGGGAAGGGTGCTCAGTTTCGGCCGCGAGGTGACGGACATCAACCGTCACGCGACCTATCTGTTTCAAGGCGAAGCGCTGATGCCGTGGCGGCGCGCGATCGACAACATCTCCGCGGGCCTGCAGTTCGCCAACGTCAGCCGCGCCGAAGCCGGACAGCGCGCCGAACTGTGGCTGGCGCGCGTCGGCCTCGCGGGGCACGGCCACAAGTTTCCGTATCAGATGTCGGGTGGCATGCGCAAACGCGTCGCACTTGCCCAGGCGCTGATTCTCGATCCGCCGCTCATCCTGATGGACGAACCGTTCAGCGCGCTCGACATCCAGACGCGCCAGTTGATGGAATCCGAACTGCTCGCGCTATGGCAGGCGGACCGCAAGTCGGTGCTGTTCATCACCCATGATCTGGATGAAGCCATCGCGCTGTCGGACCGCGTCGTCGTCTTGTCGGCGGGGCCGGGCACGCGGCCGATCGCAGAGTTTCCGATCGATTTGCCGCGTCCGCGCGAGGTGTCCGAAATCCGTAATTCCGAGCGTTTCGTGGCGCTGCATACCCAGATCTGGGACGTTCTTCGTGATGAGGTGCTGAAAGGCTATGAACAGAGCAAACGCTGAACCGATCGAAGGCGCCGTGCGCATGACGAAGCGCCCGACAAACACGCGTGCGCCGCGCGATCTGATGCTGCTGTGGCGTCTGTTGCTGCTCGCTGCAACGCTCGGCCTGTGGCAACTGCTGGTGAGCCTCGGCGTGATGCCGGTGTTCTTCTTCGGCGATCCGGGGCCGGTGTTCGTACAGGTCTGGCGATGGTTCCAGAGCGGCGAAATCCTGCCGCATCTGTGGGTGACGCTGGTGGAGACCGTGCTGTCGTTTCTGGTCGGGACCGGCGCGGCGGTGGTAGTGGGTTTACTGCTGTCGCTGAATGATTTTCTGGCGCGTCTGCTCGATCCGTTCATCAAGGCCGCCAACGCGATGCCACGGGTGATCTTCGCACCGATTTTCGCGCTGTGGTTCGGCCTCGGCATCTGGTCGAAGGTCGCGCTGGGTACGACGCTGGTGTTCTTTATCGTGTTCTTCAACGTCTTTCAGGGCGTGCGCGAAGTCAGTCCGGTGGTGCATTCGAATGTGCGGATGCTGGGCGCGAGCCGCAGCCAGATGCTGCGCTATCTGTATCTGCCGTCGGCGGCCAGCTGGGTTTTTTCGAGCCTGCACAATGCGGTCGGCATGGCGTTCGTCGGCGCGGTGGTGGGGGAATACCTCGGTTCGGCGCGCGGCATCGGCTATCTGATTCTGGAGGCCGAAGGGTCCTTCAACATCAATGCGGTGATCGCCGGCATCGTGGTGCTGACCGTTTTCGCGTTGCTGATCGACACACTGGTGACTCGTATCGAGCGGCGCCTGCTGATCTGGCAACCGGCCTCGGGCGCATCGGCCAAAGCGCGCGCCGACAACTAACGGAGACGGATTGTGTCCATCATGCAAGGCAAGACCTTGTTCGAAAAGATCTGGAGCAGCCATGAAGTCGTGCGCGACGATACCGGCCAGAGTCTCCTTTATATCGACAGGAATCTGATTCACGAAGGCTCGCGCAACCCGTTTCAGGTGCTCGCTGCGAAGAACCTCACCGTGCGCCGTCCCGACCGTACGTTCGCGACGCCCGATCATTACGCGCCGACCACGGGACGCACGCTCGACGACGTCGACGGCCCCGAACGGCGTGATATGGTCGCCTCGCTGACCCGCAACGCGCAGCGCGAAGGCATCACGCTATTCGGCATGGACGATCCGCGGCATGGCATTACGCATGTCGTCGGGCCCGAGCAAGGTTTGAGTCTGCCGGGCATGACCATTGTGTGCGGCGACAGCCATACCTCGACGCACGGTGCGCTCGGCGCGCTAGCGTTCGGTGTCGGCGCGTCGGACGTCGCGCTCGTGCTGGCGACGCAAAGCGTATGGCAACGCATGCCGCTCACCCTGCGTGTGACGATCGACGGCGAACTCGGACGCGGCGTCAGCGCGAAAGACGTGGCGCTCGCGCTGATCGCGAAGATCGGCGCCTCCGGCGCGACGGGGCATGTGATCGAGTACACCGGCAGCACGATTGCGGCGATGTCGATGGAAGGGCGGTTGACGTTGTGCAATCTGTCGATCGAAGCAGGGGCGAGGGCGGGCATCATCGCACCCGACGAGACCACCTTCGCCTACATAAAAGGCCGGCCGTTCGCGCCAGCGGGGGAAGACTGGAACGATCGGCTGGCGCAATGGCGCATGCTTTTCAGCGACCCGGACGCCGCCTTCGATACCGAGGTTTCGCTCGACGCCACCCGCATCGCGCCCATGGTCACCTGGGGCAACAGCGTCGAGGATGCGTTACCGATCAGCGGCGCGGTGCCGGACCCGGCAAGCGCTGGTGAGCCGGAACGTCGCGCGGTGATCGAGCGCACGCTCGACTATATGGGCCTCCGCGCAGGCGAGCCGCTCGACGGCGTGAAGATCGACTATGCGTTCATCGGTTCGTGCACCAATGGCCGCATCGAGGACCTGCGCTCGGCGGCGGCGATCGTGAAGGGCAAAACCATCGCCGCCCACGTCACGGCGCTGGTCGTGCCGGGCTCGGCGCAGGTAAAGCTCGCAGCGCAAGCCGAAGGCCTCGATCGCATCTTCGTGGCGGCCGGATTCCAGTGGCGCGAGCCGGGCTGCTCGATGTGCCTCGCGACCAATGGCGACACCGTGCCGCCGGGGGCACGTTGCGCCTCAACCTCGAACCGTAATTTCGTCGGCCGCCAGGGGCCGGAATCGCGTACGCATCTGATGAGCCCGGCCATGGCCGCGGCGGCTGCGATCGCCGGGCATCTGACCGACGTGCGTCAATTTCTTTAGGGAGCCGTGCATGCAACCGTTCTTGCGCGTCGAAGCCGTCGCGCTGCCTATTGCCGGTTCGAACGTGAACACGGATCAGATCATTCCCGCGCGCTTTTTACGCAAGCAACGCGCGGAGGGCTTCGGCCAGTATCTTTTCCACGACTTGCGTTTTGACGACCACGACAACGAGCGGGCCGATTTTGCGCTGAACCAGGCCGCTTATCGCGACGCGCAAATCGTGGTTGCCGGACCGAACTTCGGTTGCGGGTCGTCGCGCGAAATGGCGGTCTGGGCGATTGCGGACTACGGCATTCGCGCGGTGATTGCCGCGAGCTTTGGCGATATCTTCTTCAACAACTGCGTCAGAAACGGTGTTCTGTGCGTGGTGCTGCCGCCGGAGGTGGTCGCCGGCCTGCTCGCGATGCTGGAAGACGCGCCGGGTACGACGCTGTCGATCGATCTGGAGCGTCAGATCGTCGGCACGCGGGATGCCGACTACCGGTTCGAAGTCGATCCGTTCAATCGCAAATGCCTGCTGCTGGGGATCGATGGTGTGGACTACACCTTGCAGTTCGCCGACCGGATCGCCGCGTTCGAGGCACGCACAAGCGCACCGCCCTGACATATGCAAAGCGGTAGACAGGCCGATATCAAATACAAGGAGACACCGACATGAAAAACACTTTCCGTACGCTGTGCTGCGCGCTATTGACGCTCGGCATGGCCACGCTCAGCCACGCGCAGGGCGGTCTGGAGCAAACCCATCTGGACATCGCGACCACCAGTTCCGTGATTTCCTACTATCCCTTCGAAATCGCGCTCGCCAAGGGCTATTTCAAGGATGAAGGACTCGACGTCGAACGCAGCATGTATGCGGGCGGTCCGCAAACTTTGCAGGCGCTTCTCGGCGGCAGTGCTGACATGGTGGTGAGCGCCTATTCGAACACGCTCACCATGGCCGCGCACGGCCAGCACCTGCAGGCGTTCGTGCTGATGATCAAATATCCCGCGTTCGTGCTGGGCATCACCAGGCAGGGGCAGGCGAAATATACGTCGCTGAAAAGTCTCGCCAACATGAAGATCGGCGTGACCTCGCCGGGTTCGAGCACGAACATGATTCTCGATGCCATTGCGGCCCGTAACGGCGTCGACCGCAAATCGTATGCGGTGATCGGCGTCGGCGCGCAAGCCAGCGCGGCGGCGGCGGTGAAGCAAGGACAACTCGACGCGCTGGTGGGCATCGATCCGACCATCACGATGTTGACCGAGAGCAATGAACTGAAGGTGGTCGCCGATCTGCGCACCGGCGAGGGCGTGATGGCCTCGATCGGCAGCAGCACCTATCCGGAAGGCTCGGTGATATCCACCACCGATTTCATCAAGAAGAATCCGCATACCGTTCAGGCGGTGGTCAACGCCATGCTGCGTGCGGAGAAATTCCTGCAGACCGCGACCCCCGCGCAGATTGCCGATGCGTTGCCCAAGTCGTATCAGGTGGGCGACCGCGTCATGTATTTGAAGGCCATCGAGCATACCCGTTCCGTCTATTCCACGGACGGCCGCTACGACCCGAAGGGCGCCGCGGCGGTACTCGACGTGCTGGCCGGATCGGACCCGCTGATCGCCGGGGCGCGTAGCCGGATCGATTTGCCGTCGACCTATACGAATAGTTTTGTGGAAGCCGCCACCGTCAAGAAACCGTAACTCATTGGAGACCATTCGACATGCAGCATCCCAACGCATTCAAGACTGCCATCGCGGCGCGCCAGCGGCAGATCGGCTTATGGCTCAGCATGGCCGACAGCGTGGCCGCTGAAATCTGCGCGACCGCCGGCTTCGACTGGTTCCTGATCGACGGCGAGCACGCGCCGAACGATCTACGCACGATCCTCGCGCAGTTGCAGACGCTCGCGGCGTTTCCGGTCGAGCCGGTGGTGCGTCCGCCGGTTGGCGAGGCGTGGATCATCAAGCAGTTGCTCGATGCGGGCGCACGCTCGTTGCTCGTGCCGATGGTCGACACGGCGGAGCAGGCGCGCGAACTGGTTTCAATGACGCGCTATCCGCCGCATGGCATTCGCGGCGTCGGCGCACGCATGGCGCGCGCTTCCCGATTCGGCGCGCGCAGCGACTACATCGCGAAGGCCAAAGACGAGATGTGCCTGCTGGTGCAGGTCGAAACAGCCGGCGCGCTCGGGCAGATCGAAGCGATTGCCGCAGTTGAGGGTGTCGATGGCATTTTCGTCGGACCATCCGATCTGGCGGCGTCGATGGGGCATCCCGGCAATCCCGCCCACCCCGAAGTACGCGCCGCAGTCGAAGACGCGTTGCGCAGAATCGCCGCGGCCGGCAAGCCGGCGGGCATCGTCTCTTTCAACGCCGACGACACGCAGCGGTTCATCGATCTGGACACGATGTTCGTTGCGGTGGGCGCCGACGCGGCGATTCTGGCCGATGGAACCCGCGCGCTGATAAACCGCTTCAAGAAGCCATTGCAATGAGCGGGGTGCCTGTCATGAATGCCAGCAAACCTTCTTCCCGCTTACCCACGGATCCGCACGCGCCGGTTCGTCCTGCGTGGCTCGCGCTGCGCAACGAAACGATCATCGAGCCGGAGCGGTTGATCGTGGACCCGCATCATCATTTGTGGGACCGGCCAGGCGCGCGCTACCTGGCGCACGATCTGCTCGACGATGTGACGAGTGGCCACCGGATCGCCGCAACGGTTTTTATCCAGAGCCGCTCGATGCTGCGTGCGCAGGGCGACCCGGCCTTCGCCACGCTCGGCGAAGTCGAGTTCGCGAACGGCGTGGCGGCGATGGGAGCGTCGGGCACCTACGGCAGCACGCAACTGTGTGCGGGAATCGTGGGCGCGGCCAGCCTCGCGCTCGGCGATAGCGTGGCGCCGGTGCTCGAAGCGATGCTTGCGGTCTCCGGCGGACGGCTGCGGGGGATCCGCAATTCGCTGGTCTGGCACGACGATCCCGCAGTGACCTCGACCACCGCGCGGACGACCGCCCACATGATGCTCGATCCGAAGTTTCAGCAGGGCGCCGCGCGGCTGGGCGATTACGGGCTCGCGCTGGACATGTGGATCTATCACACGCAACTGGACGAATGCTACGCGCTCGCGCGCGCGATTCCCGATGTGATCGTGGTCATCGATCATTTCGGCGGACCGGTGGGCGTGGGGCGCCACGCGTCGAGCCCGCAGGCGCGCAATGCCATGCTGAGCGAGTGGCGTGAGTCGATGCGGCGGCTCGCCGCGCTGCCGAATACCCGCGTGAAGCTTGGTGGCGGCGGCATGCCGGTGCTGGGCTTTCACCTGGATCAGGATGACCTGCCGCCCACCTCCGCGCTGCTCGCCGATACGTTGCGGCCCTACGTGGAAACCTGTATCGAGCTGTTCGGCGTGACACGCTGTATGTTCGAGAGCAATTTCCCCGTCGACAAAGGGATGTTCAGCTACCACGTGCTGTGGAATGCGTTCAAGCGAATCGCCAGCAGCGCGTCCGAGGACGAAAAACGCGCACTCTTCAGCGAGACGGCGGCCGCGACCTATAAGCTCGATCTGGCCGGGCAGGAGAGCGCATCATGAGCCGGGGCCGCTTTGCCATTCCGGCGGCCGCAGTGTCGGCCGCGCGGATGACGCTGCTGCTGACCGCGCTATTGGCATCGGCCGCCGGCGAAGCCGCGCCGCCCCTGGAGAAGACGCATATCGACATCGCCACGGTGGGCGCGGTGATGGGTTATCTGCCGGTCGACATCGCGATCAGCAAAGGCTACTTCAAGGACGAGGGGCTCGACGTCGAGCGCAGCATGTTTCCGGGCGGCCCGAAAGTGCTGCAGTCGATGCTCGGCGGCACGGCCGATTTCGGCTCCAGCGCGTATTCGAACACCTTGACCATGGCCGCGAAAAACCAGAAGGTCGTCGCGGTTGCACTGATGGCGCGCTATCCGGGCTACGTGTTCGGCATCTCGAGCAAAAGCGCGGCGAAGTTCAAGTCGATGAAGGACCTGAGCGGCATGAAGCTCGGCGTGACCTCGCCCGGCTCCAGCAATAATCTGGTGCTCGATTATCTGGCGTCGAAGGCCGGCGTCGATCTGAAGAGTTTTTCGGTAATCGGCGTGGGTGCCGAGGCCGGCGCCGCGGCCGCGGTTCGGCAAGGCCAGATCGATGGACTGATCAGCGTCGATCCGGTCATTACGATGCTGACCGACAGCCACGACCTCAACGTCGTCGCCGACATGCGCACCGCCAGTGGCGTGCAGGCCGCGTTCGGCAGCGCGCAATATCCGGAAGCCGCGATCCTGACCACGGCGGATTTCATCGCAAAGAATCCGCATACCGTGCAGGCTGTCGTCAACGCGATCGTGCGCGCCGAGAAATTCCTGCAAACGGCGACACCCGACGAAGTGACTGACGCGCTGCCCACCGCCTATCAACTCGGCAATCGCCAGACCTTCGTCGCGGCCTACAAAAACTCGCAACCGATCTTCTCCGCCGACGGCCGTTTCGATCCAGCCGGCCCGGTAGCGGTGTTCAATATCCTGTCGAAGTTCGACAAGGAACTAGCCGATGCGAAAGGACGGATCGACATACCGTCCACCTACACGAACCGTTTCGTCGACGCCGTGCGTCACTGATCACGCCTGCCGCCGCGCAGCGAAACATCTGGCGCACTTCAGTTGCCGGTCGCAGCAATGCCTCTCCCTCATCCACTTCAGGAATCCGCCATGAAGGATCTACAGTCAAGCCTCGATCGTCCGGCGCTGCTCAGCCCGCTCAATTTCATCGACGGCGAATGGCAAAGCGCGCTGTCCGGCGAAACATTCGCGGTTCACAACCCGGCAACGGGCGAGGTGATCGCCAATGTGCCCGACAGCCAACCCGCGGATGCCCGCGCGGCCACCGATGCCGCGAGCCGCGCATTTCCCGGCTGGCGCGAAAAGCTGCCCAAGGAGCGCGCCGCGATCCTGCGCAACTGGTACGACGCGATCGTTGCGAACGGTGAGGACCTGGCGCGGCTGATTTCGCTCGAGCAGGGCAAGCCGCTGGCCGAAGGGCGCGGCGAGGTGGCGTATGGTGCGTCTTACGTCGCGTGGTTCGCCGAGGAAGCGTCGCGCATCTACGGCGACATCATTCCGCAGCAGCAGCGCGGCAAACGGATGACCGCGCTGAAGGAGCCGGTAGGGGTGGTCGCCGCAATCACGCCGTGGAATTTTCCGCTCGCAATGATCGCCCGCAAGATTGCGCCGGCGCTGGCGGCGGGCTGCACCGTCGTCGCGAAGCCGGCGGAGGATACGCCGCTCACCGCGCTGGCGCTGCTGAAGCTGGCGCAGGAGGCGGGCGTGCCGGCCGGCGTGATCAACATCGTCACCGCATCGCGCGAGCATGCAGCCCCGGCGGTGGGCGACTGGCTCGCCGACGAACGGGTGCGCAAGATATCGTTCACCGGCTCGACGGCGGTGGGCAAATACCTCGCTCGCGAATCGGCGGGCACGCTCAAGAAGCTTTCCATGGAACTGGGCGGCAATGCGCCCTTCATCGTGTTCGACGATGCGGATATCGAGGCCGCGGTGGCGGGCCTGATCGCATCGAAATTTCGTAACGGCGGACAGACCTGCGTGTGTCCGAACCGGGTCTACGTGCAGTCGGCCATCTATGATCGTTTCGCCGACGTGTTGAGCACGCGCGTGGCCGCCCTCAAGGTCGCGCCCGCCACGGACGAGGCCGCGCAGATCGGCCCGATGATCAACGCCCGCGCGATCGACAAGATCGTGCGCCATGTCGAGGATGCGCTTGCTCAGGGCGCGCGCGCGTTGACCGGCGGCAAGCGCCTGACCGACGTGGGGCCCAACTATTTCGCGCCTACCGTGCTGGCCGATGCGACCGCGGACATGCTGCTGTTTCGCGAGGAAACGTTCGGGCCGGTCGTGCCGTTGTTCCGCTTCGACACCGAAGCCGACGCGCTCAAGGCTGCCAACGAGACGCCATTCGGCCTCGCCGCGTATTTTTATAGCCAGGACGTACGGCGTATCGATCGCGTTTCGCGATTGCTGGAGGCGGGCATTGTCGGCGTGAATGAGGGCGCCATTTCGAGCGAAGCGGCGCCATTCGGCGGGGTCAAGGAATCGGGCTACGGACGCGAGGGCTCGCGCTACGGTCTTGACGACTACACCACGCTGAAATATGTCTGCCAGGGCGGACTGGCGTAAGCACGTCGGCAGGACGCGAGGCGGCCGCGAGGTGCGTCAGGTCAACGCCGATGAGAAGCCGTAAACGGAGAATCGCAAGCCCACCGCCGGCTCGTCGCGATCGTCATCGATTCTCCTTGACGTAGGTGATTGCGTTACGCATGGCGCCGAAACGTCGGCGGTATTGCGCCGGTGTGAGGCTCACCTTGCGTCTGAACAGGCGGCTGAAGAATCCCGCGTCTTCGTAGCCGACTTCATTGGCAATGGCTTCAATCGGCTGAGTGTCGGTTTCGAGCATCTGCTTGGCTTCTTCCAGCCGCAGCGTATGCACGTAAGCGAGCGGCGACATGCCGGTCGCCTGCTGAAAGCGGCGCTTGAACGAGCGCTCGGGCAAGCCGCTCATTTGCATCATCTTGCTGACGGGCGAGGGCTGGGCGTAGTGATCGGAGATCCACGACTGACAGCGCGCGATGACGGCATCTTCCGCCTGCCGCGTGCGCGCGAGCCGCGCGAACGGCTGCTGGCCGACATCGTGCCAGTCGACGAGATTGATGCGCGCCGTCTGCATTGCGGTTTCGATGCCCGCCAGCCGCGCGATCAGATACAACGCCAGATCCAGCCACGACGTGCCGCCGCCGGCCATGATGAGCCGCTCGCCATCGCCCGATGCGACTAGCGCCCGATGCGCGCGTACCTTGATCGACGGATAGCGCCGTGCCATGAAATCGCAGTACGCCCAGTGCGTCGTCGCGTCGAGGCCGTCGAGCAGGCCGGCTTCTGCGAGCAGGATCGCGCCCGAGCAGGCCGTTGCGAGAATCTTGCCCTGCGCGTAACAGCCTTTGAGGCAGGCGATTTCGTGGTCGAAGCGACCCGCGAGCGGCTCGCCGGGCGGGACCAGCAGCTCGGGCACGCAGATGACGTCGGCATCCGCGCAGGCATCGAGCGGCGCGTCCGCCGTGATGCGCACGTTATTGGCGGCGACGAACGAGGCTCCGTGGCGCGACACGACGCAGGGCGCGATGGGCGCGCGCCCCGGCGTGCCCTCGACGATGAGACCCCAGTCGCGCCCCGCCGACATGAACATGTCGTACATGCCGTACACGACGGATGCCGACGTCTCGGGCAGCGCGAGGATGCAGATGCGCACGGGTGAGCGGTCGTTCATGGCCGTTTTGTCCGGTAAGTTGCCGAAATGGCTTTGGCGTCGGGCGCACGCTCGCCGTATCGTGGCTCCGTCGCAATGTTATTAAAGTGTAAGGCGCTGGCGCCAGCACTGCCCGCAGGAGCGGGGGCCCGGACGCTCATGTTTTATCTCCTTCTTTCACTCGGCGGATGCCCCGCCGATGCCTTGCCGACGACTTCCCTGACGTGGACTTCATTGACGGAGCATGACCATGAGCCAGTACCGCACTCACCTTCCGCAACTCGATGACGCGCTTTTCATGACCGACGGCGGCATCGAGACGACGCTGATCTTTCACGATGGCATGGAGTTGCCTTGCTTCGCCGCGTTCGATCTGCTGAAGGACGCCGCGGGCACCGCGCGCCTCGACGCTTATTTCCGGCGCTATGCGAGTCTTGCGAGCAGGGAGGGTATCGGTCTCGTGCTCGAAGCGCCGACCTGGCGCGCGAATGCGGACTGGGGGCGCAAGTTGGGCTATTCCGAGGCCGCGCTCGCGCAGGCGAACCGCAAGGCGATCGAACTGCTCGTGCACGTGCGCGCCGAGTTCGAAACGCCGGAGACGCCGATTGTCATCAGCGGTTGTCTAGGCCCGCGCGGCGATGCTTACCGGATCGATACACGCATGACCCGCGACGAGGCGCGAGCCTATCACCAGCCGCAGGTCGACACGCTGGCGGCGACCGAGGCGGACATGATCGCGGCCTTCACGATCACCTATCCGGAAGAAGGCATCGGCGTGATCGATGCCGCTAGGCAAGCCCGCATGCCCGTGGCGATTTCGTTCACGCTCGAAATGGACGGACGCTTGCCGTCGGGCGATGCGCTGCGCGATGTTATCGAGCGCGCCGACGCGGAAACCGGCGCCTATGCCGCGTATTACATGATCAATTGCGCGCACCCATCGCATTTCGAAAGCGTGCTGGGCGATGGAGGCGCGTGGCTCGAGCGCATTCACGGCATCCGGGCGAACGCGTCACGGCGCAGTCACGCCGAACTCGACGAATCCGCCGACCTCGACGACGGCAACCCGGAGGAGCTCGGCGCACAGTATCGGGCGCTGAACGCATTGTTGCCGCGCATGAACGTGGTGGGCGGATGCTGTGGCACGGATCACCGCCATGTCAGCGCGATTTGTAGCGCGATGAAGGGCGTGAGAGGACAGTATGCGGGCGCGTGATGGTGTTATAGCGCATCGGTATAAGGCACGCACGACACGCCAAGGCCGCGCACGAGCTCGTCGTCCTTGACGAGTGTGCAGTGTGAGAGGAGGGCGCCCACGAGCGCCAGTCGGCGATTGCGACACGAGCCTCGTGGGCTGTCGGAGCGACAGGTCTGTCGCACGTCGCTAACAATTGGCCCTGCGAGCTTATCGATGGCATTCGCAATCGGGAACAGTCCGGGTTGGATGACTGTTTGGGCATGGTAAAAATGCAACTAACAGTCGATCCTGCCGAAACCTTTAGTCGCGGTTTTACCGCTCAAAAGGCGCCTTCAAAGCGAGTCCAGGTAATCCTAAAGGAATGTCCGGCATGAGATTGATCGAGCAGGGCACTACCGCACATGCGGGACCGCCGCGTCTTAGCCGCTCAGTAGCCGATCCCTCGAATCCGCTGCATGTCGCGGTGCCCATGCCTGGTTCGATCGTGACCGTGGCTCATCGTGGCCCAACTCTTCCTACCTGGTATAACCGGCGCACGCCATTCCCGTCGCGCGCAAGCTCGAGATTAAAAGTCCATCTCGACCTCAAACCGAAGCGTTGCCGCCATGTCCATGAAATCGGGCGAGAAACTGTCTTGCGCGCAGCGAGTCCGGCGAGCCGAAAAATTTGGCCGGCGTCGCCGTTTCGACAACCTGGCCGCCGTCCATGAACACGATACGATCGGCTACCTGTCGCGCGAATTCCATTTCGTGGGTGACGATCACCATCGTCGCACCTTCGTTGGCAAGCGACCTCATCACGCTCAGCACTTCCCCAACCAGCATCGGATCGAGCGCGCTGGTCGGTTCGTCGAACAGCAGTACGTCCGGTTTCATCGCGAGAGCGCGGGCAATGCCGACCCGTTGCTTTTGCCCCCCGGAAAGGCGTGAGGGAAACTGGTCGTGCTTGTCGGCAAGGCCGACGCGGGTAAGCAGTTCGATCGCTTCCTCGCGCACGGTCGCGCGGTCGCGTTTGAGCACGTGCAGCGGTGCCTCCATCACGTTTTCGATGACGCTCAGGTGCGGCCACAAAGCAAAATGCTGGAAGACCATGCCGATTTTGGCACGCATTTTCGCCAGATCGGCATCGCTCATCCTGATACGGGTGTTGTCGCGCACGCCCATCCGTTGGCCGGATACATGCACGCTGCCTGCGTCGGGCACTTCGAGCCAGTTGATACAGCGCAGCAGCGTCGACTTGCCGCATCCGGACGGTCCTAGCAGGCAAACGGTCTCGCCCTGCGCGACCTGCAAAGACACGTCTCGCAGAACGTGGTTATCGCCAAACGATTTGGAGATGCCGACGAGCCTAAGGACGTTCGGCGACGTATCGACGGGGGGCAAATTTTCCGTTTCTGTTGCAGGCATTGTCAAAGGCAAGGTCGGGGTCACGCTCGACGCTCCTCGGCGAATTTGTTCAGCATCCCGGTGCCGGCTTCGATTGCAAGGCAGAGACACCAGTAAAGGAGGACCGCCGCGACGAAGGCAGCGAACGGAATGAAATAGGTGGCCTGAATGCCCGTCATTTCATGGGTCAGTTCGCCGACGGCGATGACGGTCAGAAACGCACTGTCCTTGACGATCTGGATCAACTGGTTGCCGACCAGGGGCATCGCGCGCAGCATGACCGGCGGCAGAATGATCCGTCGTAACAGGGTGAGACCGCGAAATCCGAACGCCTTGCCCGACTCGATCAACGATGCCGGAAGTTCGAGCCAGGCGCCGCGAAGCAACTCGCCCATGTAAGCCGTGTTGTAGAGAATCAGCGCAACTGCGCCAGCCGACCAGTTCGACATTCTGATGCCGAGCGTCGGCAAGCCGAAGTAGATCAGGTAGACAAACAGCAGAAATGGCGCGCAACGCATGGCATCGACGTAGGCGGCGGCCGCGCGGCTGACCGCCTTGTTCTCCGACATGAGCAACGGCGTAAGTAGCGCGCCCAGTACGAGCGACGCCACGCCGGATATGACTAGAAGGATCACCGTGTTGAGCAGGCCAGCCAGCACGATGTCGCGCTGCTGCCAGATGATCAGGAAGTTGTTGATCAAATCATGCCTCCGGAGCGAAGACGTTTCTCGACCGCACGTTGCAGCCTGATGAGCGCGAACACGATCAGGCCATAGAGCGCGAGCGCGAAGATGAACGGAGGCAGCGGCTCATACGTGTTCGAGCCGACACGCAACGCAGCGCGCGTAATCTCGACAATGCCGATCACTGCCACCGCGGGCGTCGACTTGATCTGCAGCGTCATTTCGTTCACGAGGCCGGGCAGACTCGCGCGGCAAACCTGTGGCATCACGATGCGCCGTATGCGGGTGAAACGCGGCATCGCGAACGACAGCGCTGCATCGTATTGATCTCGCGGAAATTCGACGAGCGCGCTGCGCCATATCTCGCAGTTGAAGGCCGACGTGCTGATAGTCAACGCGACAATCGCGGCGGGCAGCGGATCGAGCGATAGTCCGAGCTGGGGCAACGCGAAGAACACCAGCAAGGTCAACGTCACGGTCGGACACGAGCGGATGACGCTGACGTAGGAGTACACGAAGCGGTCGAGTACCGGCACTTTCGCCCAGCGAATCAGCGCCAGTGCGAGCCCGAGCGGAACGCCGAGCACGATGCTGATGAGCGACAGCGAAATGGTCGCGAGTGCACCTTGCGTGATGCTCCAGTAATCGTAAGCGGTCATTAAGCGGGCTCGCCTGCGAGGTCAGTTGATGGACTGCGGCATCGATTCGAAGCTGGCGCCGAACCACTTCTTCTGAACCTGGTACATCTCACCACTCTTGCGCAGGTCGAGGAGCACGCTGTTGACCATCTGCAGCGCAGCCGTGTCGCCCTTCTTGACCGCCCATGCGATATACACTGGGCTGCCGATCTTTTGACCGATTACGAATGTGTCCGGCCGCGTCCTGATTAGCGAGTTGAGATTGATCTGCGTATTGGCGACGGCGTCGAGCCGTCCGAGCGCGAGATCCTGATAGGTCTCGGGATACGACTGATATTCGACAATCTGCTTGAGGCCGTTGCCGCCGTGGGTTTTCTTCAGTTGCTCGTCAAATGCTTTCACGTCGGCCAGCATTGCGCTGCCGGTCTGCACGCCGATCACCTTGCCGATCAGGTCGTCGGCGGACTTAATGGGCGATCCCTTCTTGGTCGCAAAAAACGTCGTCGATTCCGCCAGCGGCGCGGTGAAATCAAAGGTGCCTTTGCGCTCCGGCGTGACTAGAACCGCAGTGACAGCCATGTCGTACTTGCCTGTCGTTACGCCCGGCAGGATGCCCGACCACGGCATGATCTGTTGCTTCACCTGGACCGGAAGCTTCTTCTTCACTAGCGCGAGCATCTCGTTGTCATAGCCGGTGGGGGCACCGTTATCGACGAATTCGAATGGCTTGAAATCGTCTTCGGTCGCGACCGAGATATAGCCACGCGATTTGATCTCGTCGACGCTGGCAGCCGATGCGATGTGCGCGGCGCCCGCAAAGGCGGCAATAGCGAACAGCGAACGCAGAGACGACAGCGCGAGCCGCCTGAAGCCGGTGCGGAAAGTCTTGTCCGTTGCGGCACTTTGGATGGTGAGAGACGACATGAATACCCCTCTTGGCTGTAATGACTCGGATGGCGCGCGAAGCGTGCGCTTTGGTGGCCGAAAGGCCGTCTCGTTCGTACGCATTCGAAAATTCGTATGCACACTGACAAGTTGCGCGTCTCCGATGCAATTCACATGCCAGTTCGACGAGCACCGCGCCGTGCCGATGTGAGCGTCGAGGCGAGCGTATGCATGCGTCGATAGAGGGCAATCTGCGCACCAACAAAAGACTTAAGCCCTCACAGAATGGACGAAATGCACTCATTTGAGTCAATGCAAAGGCTTTGGCGCTGTTGCGCGATAAAGGAGACGACGCACAAAGAAGGTGCGTTACGGACAGAGACGAGAAAGAAGAGAATTTCTGTTTTTGTACTGATACGATGCATACTGACGAATCAACTCACCGTTGACCAATTTGACAAGAAGCATGGAGGCTGGACCAAATGAAAGACGGCGGCGATCTTACGTTCCAAGAACCGGCTTATCGTGAAATCATCGAACCGGGCGGCCGCTGGTCGATGCGGCTGGAGACGGGCGATCAGTTGCGTATCGTCGATCTGGAGGGGCAGCAGGCGGTCGACTTTCTCTGCTACTCCGGCGAATTGCCGCTCGACCGGCTCAACGTTCCGAACACGGTAAAACTCAATCGCTCGTTGTATGTGACCAAGGGCACCACGATCTATTCCGATCGCGCGCGCAAGATGTTTTCGGTGCTCGACGACACCTGCGGTTTTCACGACACGCTCGCGGGATGTTGCAGCCACGAGATGGACTTCCTCCGCTACGGCGTGCATAACAAGCTGAGTTGCCGCAGCAACTTCGCGCAGGAACTGGCGAAGTGGTCTCTGGGGCCGTCGGAAATCGTCTCGAACATCAACTTCTTCATGCGTGTGACGTTCGGCCAGCAGGGCGAGGTCGAGATTGCGCCAAGTCCGTCGAAAGCAGGCGACTACGTGGTGCTGCGCGCGGAGATGCCCGTTATTGCTGTGTTGTCGAACTGCCCACAACAGAACAATCCCTCGTCGGGCTTCCGACCCACGCCTGTCGAGGTCACGGTGTCGCGCGCCACGTCAGATAACCCTTCGCAGGAAAAATAAGGCAGGTCATGGTGGCGAGTCCGAATAAAGTAAAACCCGACAGGGCAGGCGCGAGCGACAGCGCGTCCAAGGACTGGCGTCATACCGCGCTGGATGCACGCCCAGGCTTCCTGATCCGCCGGCTGCATCAGATCCATGTCGCGTTATTTGTCGAAGAGTGCGCGCCAGAGGGTATTACGCCAGTGCAATACAGCATTCTCACTGCGCTGGAGCAGATAGGGCCGTCCGAACAGATTGCTTTGTCGCGGGCCGTCGGTCTCGATCGCGCCAATACCGCCGACGTGATTGGGCGGCTGGTCGAGCGGCGTTTCATTCAGCGGCGCGTGTCGAAGACGGATAAACGCAAGAAGGTGGCGGAGCTGACGGAGATTGGACGGGCGCTGCTGGCGCGGCTCGAGACGGGTGTCGCGCGGGCTCACGAGCGGACGCTCGCCGCGCTGCCGCCCGAGGATCGCAAGCGCTTCATGACTTATCTGACCTTGCTCGTCGAGACCAATAACGATCTGAGCCGAACACCGGTCGGTGGCGCCGCGAAGAAAAGCGACGACGACTGACGTTGCTGCCTTTTGGCGAAGCGTGGATCGTGCGTGCGACAGTGAGGATTCGCCAGGCGCCATCGATCCGGGCCTCGGCTCTGCGACTGACAGCTCAGAGGCGATTCTGGTCGCGAAGTCGTTGCCAAAGGTGGTCTCGGAACAGCTCACGAGCATCGCGTTTCGAGAGATTGAACGGCCGACGCAAACAGACTCTGCGGAACAGCGAAGAGACCGCGGCCTAGCAGACCGGCACGACCATCGGCGCCGATCATTGCGATTGCAGCGAGCGGCGCGACGCGGTGTGAGGCGACTCGCGCGGCATCGAGTCCGCAGTGGAGATCAGTAAAGCAGGGGTGGGAACCCGCATACAGTTGGGCTTGCTCGCGTTGCCATTCGGGCGGCAGCCACGCGGCGAAGGCACCCGCCGGTTCAGGCGCGAGCGCGAGCGCCTGCGCTCCGAAACCGGCTACATCAATTACGCCGCTGTCTCCGGTCAAAGGAGCAGCACCGACCTTGAGCGCGGGATTGATGGCCGGCCCTGCCGGCGCGGCAGCAGCGGCGGTGTGCCAGAGCGACGGGCGGCCCGCCAGTTGAATGCCGACGTCGATGCCGTTTCCCGCGAGCGAGACGACGAGCGTCGATGCCGGATCCGCATTCTGCGCGGCAGCCGAGGTCATCAGGCGACACGCGGCCATCCACAGCGTGAGGAAGAACAGCGGCGTCTGCTGCAACATCGCGTGGATCGACGAATCGGTGAGTCGTGCGGACAACACGTCGTAGAGCGCTGCGCTTGCGGCGGTTGTGCGGGCGTGCAGATCGTCGCCGTTGTCGAGGCCGTGCCGGGCGAGCGCTAAGAGATCGACGGGTTCGCCGCGCAGCGCTGTGTCGAGTGCCGGCGCGAGAATCGAGTCGCGCCATTTCATGCGGTCGAGAATCGCGGGGTCGCGTGAGCCGAAGCGCAGTTGCGGCCCCGCGCCGCTGCCCAGCAGCGACCAGGCGGCGCCAGTCGGATCGCCGGCTTCGACAAGCGCCGTGCTGCCCGAAATCACGGCTGCGAGCGGCGTAACCACGCCATAGGATTGGGCGCTGACAAGTTTCACGCGGCCGGTGGCGATCAGGCGTTCGGCATCCTGCTCGCTTGCCGCCCAGCCTTCATACAGACAGCACAACACCGCCGACGACAGCACCGGCGGGGGTGGCCTGCATGGGTCTTCATACGGAGGGCCTGCATGCATCAGCGTGAACTCGGGCAGCCCAACGGCATTGCGTGCGAAGCGCACAGCGCGCCATTGAGGACGAACCGCTTGCAGGCGCTGAAGCGCGGCATCCTGGACCGGGGATGTCATCTGCGGGCTCCGAAGCCGAACAGACCGCAAACACGCGACCACAGGATTTTCCAGAACATGTTGCCGAGGTTGAGCGGGGCATTAGCGGACGGCTGCGTAGCCGGGTTAGCCGTATGGGCTGGTAGGACATCCGTAGGCTGCAAAACGGGTGGAACTGTTGTGGCTGGCGTCGTCACCGGGTCGGGGGCTGAAACGGTTGCCAGTTCCGGCTCGGCAACAGGCGCGGTGGTCGTAGCTGCGACTTGCGAAGCCGAAAGATCCAGCCGGGCCTTGAGGTTCGCAGCGAAGGCTTCGGTCATCCGTGTGGCGAGTTCCTTCACGATGCCGCCACGCGAGAACTGCGCAAGACTGCCGGCGATCGCGTAGTCCACCTTCACGTCGACGCGCGTCTCGCGAGGCGTCGGGTCGTCGAGTGAGAACGACGCTTCCCCCTTCACGCGCGACGCGCTCTTGCGATCCACCCCGCCGCCAATAACGCTGCCACGCCAGGCTGTATCGTCCAGCTTCATCTCGCCGTCGCCGGCAAAGCTTGCCACGATTGGCCCGAGTTTGACGGTCATCGCGAGCTTCAGACGGCCGTCGTCTGGTGGCGCGGTCAGCGACGCGCCGGGCAGACACGCTACGATCCCAGGTGTGTCGCGAAAACAGGCCCATACGACATCGCGTGGGTAGGGCACTGTAAAGTTTTGCTCAATTTCCATTCGTGGTCCGGTCTCTTGAGACTAGGGGATCAGGTTGCGGCAGTCGCGGTGAGCGGTGCACGCTGACTCGCCCGGTGCGCATCCAGTACGCGCCGGATCGCTCGCACGATACCGACATAGCCGGTGCACCGGCACAGGTTGCCCGAGAGTTCGAGGCGCACGCGGTCGTCGTCTGCGTCGGGCAGGCGGGTGACGATATCGCGCGCCGTCACCAGCATTCCCGGCGTGCAGTAGCCGCATTGCAACGCGTGCTCTGCCGTGAAGGCGGTGCGCAGTTCGTTCATCACGTCGTCGCCGTCGAAGCCTTCTATGCTCTGCACGTCGGAACCCGAGCACGAGACCGCCGACGTGATGCACGAGCGGGTCGGCATGCCGTCGACCATCAGCGTGCACGCGCCGCACACGCCCTGTTCGCAACCGAGGTTCGTGCCGCACAGCATCTGATGCTCGCGCAGAAAATCCGCGAGACTCGTGCGCGGTTCGACAGCGGCCGACACCTGCTCGCAATTGATCCGGAGTTCGATCCGTTGAGTGAGGATATCGGTCATTGCTGCTTCCTGTTTTCGCGGACGATCGCCGCAGCCCGTTCAAGCGCCACGCGATGCACCTGGTATTCGTAGCTCCCGGTTTCGAGACCCGCTGCGTCAAGGTGCGAATCGACCAGCGCTGCATTGGGGCTGTCGAGCAACGCTCGCGCGTTTTCGATCAAATGCGGCGGCCCGTCGATTGCACCGATCACGGCGCGGCAAATGCCGGCCGGCGCATCGTCGATGAAGACCGCAATCGCTTCCGCGAACTCGCCGGGCTTGCGATTGAACTTGTAGTAGCTCCAGCGCGCGGCAGGCGACAGGCGCCGAAAGCGCACGCCGGTGAGAATCTCGTCGGCCTCCAGCGCGGTCGTGAACGCGCCGCTCATCCAGCCGGCCGCCGTCAACGAGCGGGTCCCATGCGGGCCCGCGACGAGAAATTCCGCGTCGAGGGCATACATCGTGTTAATCCAGTCGGCAGCCGGATCGGCATGAGCGAGACTGCCGCCGAGTGTGCCGCGATTGCGCACCGCGCGATACGCGATGCCGCGCGCCACATAGGGCATCAATCCCTGTGTACCGTCGTCGATCTTGCGATCTTCGATCTCCGCGTGCGTCACGCATGCACCGATCAGCGTCCTGTTACCTTCGTTGCCGCATTCACGCAACGCCGCGATACCGCGCAGATCGACCAGCGTCTCGGGTTGCGTGAGCCGCAGATTCATCATTGGGCCAAGCGACTGGCCGCCGGACACGAACTTCGCCATTCCATCGCTGGCGCCAACCAGCGCGATCGCGCTATCTTCGGTAACGGGCTTTGCATAGTCGTAGATCGCGGCTTTCATGCTGGCATCCCCTTGGCGGCGCGAGCCGGCGTTGCCGATCGCATAGCTTCGACAATGACACGCGGCGAGATCGGCAACTGGTCGACCTGAACGCCGAGCGGCCGCAGTGCATCGTTGACGGCATTCGCGATCGCGGCCGCTGAGCCGATCGCGCCGCTTTCGCCGATGCCTTTCTGTCCGAATTCGGTGTACGGAGCGGGCGTTTCCATGTGTTCGATACGGATAGCGGGGACTTCCGTGGCGCCGGGCAGCAGGTAGTCGGCGAGGGTAGAGGCAAGCGGCTGGCCGTCCTCGCTGTACGGCATGGCTTCGTAAAGGGCCGTGCCGATTCCTTGCGCTGCACCGCCGAATACCTGCCCATCGACGACCATCGGATTGATCAGCACGCCGCCGTCCTCGACGATCACGTAATCGAGAATCTCGGTCTTGCCGAGTTGTGTGTCGACGGCAACGACGACCGCATGGCACGCGTAGCTGAACGTGCCGGTATCGCGTTTCGCCTGATACGACGTCGACACTTCCAGGCCGCGCGGATCGACGTCGGGCGGCAGCAGTTGTGGCGCGAGATACCACGTTCGCGCAATGTCGGCGATGGTGCAGCGGCCTTGCGCACCGACAACTGCGCCGTGTTCCCAACGCACGGCGTCGAGTGGCTCCTTCAGCAGCCATGCGCCGATTTTCATCATCCGCTGTCTGAGTTCCTTCGAGGCTTGCCCTAGTGCGCCGCCAGCCATCACGATCGAGCGCGAGCCCCATGTGCCGGTCGAATACGGCGTCACACCGGTGTCGCCAAGTACGATGCGTACGCGTTCCGTATCGATGCCGAGCACCTCGTGCGCGATCTGCGCAAGCGTCGTCTCCATGCTCTGACCGTGCGAATGCACGCCGGCCCGCACTTCGAGAATGCCGTCGGGCGTGAGGCGAATGACGGCCGGCTCGCGGCCCGGCACCATCGGAATACCCCAGCCATGATAGACGGAAGTGCCGTGTGCGCCTTGCCATGATAGACGGAAGTGCCGTGTGCGCCTTGCTCGCAGAAGATCGCGAGACCGAAACCGATCCGGCGACCATCGGGTTCGCCGCGCCGTTGACGCGCGCGTATCGCGGGAAGATCGATGGCGGCGATGGCCCGCCGTACGGCCTCTGGATAGTCGCCGCTGTCGAAGTGCTTGTTGGTGATGTTGTCGTACGGCATTTCGTGCGGTTCGACGAGATTGCGCAGGCGCACTTCGTAGGGTTCGATGCCGGCTTCCACGGCGATCGCGTCCATGACCGATTCGATCGCGTAGCACACGCCGGTACGAGCCACGCCACGGTACGGCAGGATGGGCGGCTTGTTCGTCGCGACCGACCAGGTGCGGCAGCGATAGCGATCCATCTTGTACGGGCCGGGCAGAATGCTGCCCACTTGCGCGGCCTCGAGGCAGGCGGAGAATGGATACGACGAGTAAGCGCCTGAGTCGACGCTAGCCTCGCACTCGACGGCGATAAGCCGGCCGTCGAGTTCGGCATACGCGGTGATGTCGTAGTCGTGCTCGCGGCAGTTGGCGTTGGCCGTCAACTGTTCGCGGCGATCCTCGATCCAGCGGACCGGCTTCTCCAGATGCATCGCAAGCCAGCCACAGCAGACTTCTTCGGGCAACAGGATGCCCTTGTAGCCGAACCCCCCGCCGACGTCGGGCGCGATCACGCGGACCTGGCCTTCATCGAGACCGAGACAATGCGCGAGGCCCGTACGAGTGATGTGCGGCATCTGCGCCGACGTGTGGATGATCAGCTGAGAGAGGCGTCTATCCCAGTGCGCGACGACGCCGCGACCTTCCATCGGCGCCATGCTTTGGCGCGAGGTGCGTAGCTTGCGGCGGACCTTGATCGGCGCATCGCGGCGGATCGCGTCGAGGTCGACGTCGGGCTTGGCATCGACAAAGGTTTCGAGGAAGACGTTGTCCCCCCAATGCTCGTGCACGAGTGCGGAGCCTTCGCGGCGAGCGTCGAGCATGTCGACGACAGCGGGCAGTTCTTCGAAGTCCACGAACACCTGCGCCGCGATGTCCTCCGCGGCAGCGCGCGTCGCCGCGACGCAGATAGCAATGGTTTCGCCCACCTGGCGCACCTTGCCGCTGGCGAGTACGGGCTGTTCGGACGGTTTGAAACCCGGCAGCCCCGAATTCGCTACGATCGGTTTCACATTGTCGAGATCGATCAGCGTGTAGACCGATTTTTCCAGACCGGCCGGCTTCTCTATTCCAACGATATGGCCATGTGCGATCGGGCTGCGCACGAACGCGACGTCGACCATTCCGACCATGCGAATATTGCTGACATATTCGCCGCGGCCATGCAGGAAGCGGTCGTCTTCCTTGCGCGGCAGCGACACGCCGATGCCCTGCGGCCGGTCCGGCGACTTGACTGCGACTGCACGTTTCATCGTTTGCCTCGTGAAGAGAGCCGGGTCGGATTTACGCCGCTCGCGCGAGCGGCAACTGGGACGCATTGGCGTCATAGCGGACGCCATCGCGTACACAGAAAAGCGGGGCAAGCATGCGGTCGGTGATCACCTGGGTGCCTTCGTTGTCTTCGAGCACCCAACGGCCACGGCGGTCGTCCAGCACGCTGATATCAGCGACACCGCCCACCTTGAGCGTGCCCAATTCACCGTCCATGCCGATCATCTTCGCGGCATGGCTGGTCGTCATCGCAACGACATGATCGAGAGGAAGACCGAGCGCCAGCATGCTGGTCATCGCACTGACGAGACTGAACTGCGTGCGGCCGAGGAATGAGTGCTCTTCGTCGGGATGGCTGTCAGGCGTGCCCGCAGGCGAGGGCACATGCGTGTTGTATCCATGCATGTCCGCGCCCAGCGTGTCGGGGATCACGCCGCTGTCGAGCACGACGCGAGCGGTCTTGAAGCTGAAGTGCGAGCCGTGACCGACGTCGATCTTGAGGCCGCGTGCGACCGCTTCATGAACGAGCGGATGCAATTGGCCGTTCTCCTCGACAAACCCGCCCGGATGCCGGCTGAACGGATGCGCGAGAATATCGCCGGGCTTCAGGGTCTCGACGACCTGGTTGAAAATCGAGTCGGGATTGACCGGCATGCCACCTAGCTCCGGCTTGGGCCAGAGCTGTCCGAAGTGAATGTAGACTGGCAAGGCAGCGTCGCGGCCAATTTTCGATGCGATCTTCATCACGTCGAGTCCCCAGCGCGCGAAGCCGCCGATCTCGGCATGCGCCTTGATACCCTTGACCAGATCGGCGTTGGCGAGCGCTGACTTGACGGTTGCTGCCGCATCGAGACAGTCGGGACGGTACAGGTCGGGATAGTAATGACCTTCGAGGCCACCGACGAGATAGGCCGAAATAAAGGCGAACACGCGGGTTGCGGCGCGCTCGGCGACGAAGTTGCGAAAGCCCGGAATCGTGATGCAGCTCGCTCCGCCTTGATCGACGATGGTCGTCACGCCGGAGTGCACGCCGCATTGATCGGCATTCAGGCCAAAGCGGCCGGTCACGTATTGATAAACGTGGCCGTGTGTGTCGATCAGGCCGGGCAGCACCAGCCTGCCGCGGCAATCGATGATTTCGGCTGACGGCGCCTGGGCGACGAGCCCGGCACCGATCGCGGCGATCGACTTGCCGTTGACGAGAACGTCGAGCGTGGCGTCGATGCCGGCGGCCGGATCGATCACGCGGCCACCTTGAAGTAGAAGCTGGGACATGTTTTGTGTGCGTTTCCGGGACGAGATGCGTGGTGTACCGCAAATAGTGTGCCGGTTTGAATCCGTTGCTTCAATGATTCGGAAAAGCCTTTTGCATCAATGAGAAACCGTCGATACGGCCAACAGGTGTGTGCCATACCACGGATTTTCCCGAGCGACTTCGCACCAAAATGAAGACTCTGAGGCGGGTGTGCACCGGATTCTTGCCCAGTGCTATTTTTTGGTGAATTGTGTGGTGTGCCGCGCATTTGAAATGGGGCACGTCGTTCGCATAGAATGCTGCCATTGAGCGCGCGGTTCGCGCGTCTACGTCAGTTCACCAGTTACGCCAGAGACCGCACCATGTCGACCTTGATCATTCCGGAAATGGACCTCGAAACAACCCGTGCTGAGCTTGAGCGGCTGCAGGCAAGATCCCCATTGTTTGGGCGGCCTGGTTTTCTGATCAGGCGCCTGCATCAGA
Source organism: Paraburkholderia sp. BL9I2N2 (assembly GCF_004339745.1). Taxonomy (GTDB): domain Bacteria; phylum Pseudomonadota; class Gammaproteobacteria; order Burkholderiales; family Burkholderiaceae; genus Paraburkholderia. Next base: position 312,760 of record NZ_SMGP01000003.1, read on the forward strand.
TTCACGGGTCGTTGTTCGCCGAAGAGACTAGCGAGTTCAATATCACGCCCGTGCAATACAGCTTGCTGACCACGCTTGAAGCGCTGGGCGAAATTGACCAGAACACGCTGGCCATCGAGATCGGCCTTGAACGTTCGAGCGTCGCCGAAGTGATTCCGAGGTTGCATGCGCGCGGCCTCGTCAACCGAAAGCAGGCTGCGCACGACAAACGCCTTAGGCTCGTACGCCTTTCTGCCCAGGGCAAGCGTCTCGTGGCAAAAATGGCGCCGGCCGTGCAACGCGCGCACGACAGAACGATCGAGCATCTGTCATCTGTAGAGCGCGATTTCTTCATGTTGCAAATGATCCGGCTCGTGGAGGCCAATAATGAGCGGACCGTCGTGCCGTTGAGGTTGCCGGAGGGTTAGCGATGGACAACGTGGGAAATTCGCTTGCTACTTGTCTTGGTCGAGGTCGGATTCCTTTGTCAATACATCCGCAGTTTTTGAGGGAGAGTGAAGAGCGCACGTTATAGAGCGACTGCGGGCAGCATGACCTGGAAAATTCCAGCTGGAAATGTATACACAGCGTAGTGCCCGTCGACTCCCTTAGAGGTGGTTCCGTTCGTTCAGACTGTCTTCATGCGATCTAAGGTGGAAGCTGCTGGACCTCACGTTGCTGTTCTGATCGCAGGTAGCCGCGCGAAGTGGGCGCTTGCGGCAAGCATAAAGAGCTTTGGTGTCCATCTCGGTCTTTCATCGCCCTCGAACTGGCAAGCAGCGCTTTGTCGCGCGCAATGACCCCTGGTAAGTGGGCGCGCAGGAGATCGACCCATGTGCGTACTTTCGCATCGGTGAACTTGCGTGAAGCGTAAAGTGCGTAAATGTTCATCTTCTGCAGCGTGCGATCGGGTAGCACGCGAACTAGCGTGCCGTTGCGCAGACCGTCGACTGCGGCATACAACGGCAGCATCCCGATGCCCATGCCTTCGCGGATTGCGACAACAAGCGATTCGGCGATATTCACTTGCAGCGGGCCCCTGACTTGTAGCAATTCGCTGTCGTCAGGTCCTTCGAGTAACCACTCGCGCTCCGGAAAGCCAGGCGTGTTCAGCGTCAGGCATTCATGCTGCGCCAGATCGCCCGGTTGCCGCGGAGTGCCACGCGAGCGCAAATAGTCTGGCGATGCGCACAGGATGCTACACGTCGAGCCGAGCAGGTGCGACACCATCTCCGAGTCAGAAAGAGACGGCGCTACGACGACGGCAACATCGCTGCCGCCACCGAACAGATCCGGAGTACTCTGCGACAAGGTTAGTTCGACGGAAACTTCCGGGTACTGGGCACGATATTTCGAGATCGCCGGCAGCACATAGTGTTGTCCAATGCTCGCCAGGCTGAACATCCGTAAAGTGCCGGCAGGGCGTTCGTGCGCACTGCGAGCCTCCTCTTCTGCAATGTCGAGGTCAGCTAGGATCTGTTGACAGTTTTGCAGATATCGCTCGCCGGCCGGTGTGAGGGCAAGCCGTCGCGTCGAACGGTTCAGCAGGCGGGTTCGCAGATGGGCTTCGAGTTCTGATACCGCTCGAGACATGACTCCGGTCGTCGTATCGAGCGACCTGGCAGCGGAGGTGAAGCTGCCGGTCACCGCGATTCGCGTGAACGCGCGCATTTTTTGCAATGTGTCCATAAAACCCTCAGATTTAAGTGGACGGTCAACGCACTACTCGTTGCTGCTGCGCTTGCCACGGTCGCGGATTTGTCCGGAAACTCGACCGGCCTCCCCGACTATAAATGTCTCGTTGGCAAACTGTCGCAACCACGATCGATGCCATACCGAGGCGAGCACTGTCGGCCCGAGACCAGACAGGTGGTGTCGATAGCGGACCACCGCCGTGCCAGGAAAAGTGCAGCTTTACCAAGCGACCGAGACCGGTGATTAGGCGACCAAATTCCAGAGGCGCAACACAAGCAGCACGAAGAATAGGGCGGCGAACAGGACGATCCGGTAGATAGCGTCGACCGTCCCGCCAGAACATTTTCAAGGTGCTGCAGTCGCTAAACAAACAGGCGCTTGCGAGTACGCTGTGTTAGCACGATTAGAAATCTGCGGCCATCGCAATCGCTCGAGCTTTCCCCTGCTCGATAGTTTCCGGTCCCTTACCATCCCAAGTGTGTTCCACCATCAGGCTTCTAACTTCATCCACACCGATGAACTTCAGCCAGAAATCGATGTAATCGGCTTGATGTTTAAACCCGGGGCTACTGATACCCGCACCTCTATCGTGGCTCTGTCCGCGAACGTAGATGACGAGGGCCCTCGGGACCTTCAGTATTGGGCCGTATCTTTCGCCATCGAAGGTGAACAGCATGTTCCGCTGACTGACAAGATCAATCAGTTGTTTGAGCTTATAGGGATATCCAAAATTCCACATCGGGACACCGACGACTATCCGATCGGCTTGTTGAAAACGCTTCACAAGAGACTGTATCCGAATCCAGGTCGACAATTCGGCGCTATCCATCGGCTCTTTTGATACTCCTTTGTACTTTGCGCCAATCGCATGACTGTCAAAGTCAGGCAAGTTTTCGTCCCAGACGTTCAAGGTGTCGATCTCAATCGAAGGAGTAGCCTTACCATACGCATCGAGAAACGCATTAGCGACAGAGATTGAGACTGACTTGGCGCCACGAGGAGAAGACACGATGTTTAATAGACGCATGATGCGTGACCCTGATGCGAAAGTGTGAACAATAGGGTGAGTGCAGAATGCCTTGTTTCTTTATGTCTTGCGCTGAGTGGTCCACGCATGCTGGGCCATAGCGGTCGGCCTGCGTCTGATTGGACACAATTGTTCTTGCGAAGCCATGAAGTCAGTCTGCGGAATGCGCTACACCGGTTCAACAACGCAGGGCGGGCAGACGTTACCCACCACGCGCCACCGCCCAATTGACCGCCCGCGCTCTATACGCCATTGCGAGCCGACGCGAGTACCGCCTTACTTCTGCTCACCGGTCGCTTCGAGGATCAGATTTGCCACTTCAGTCGGATGCGACAGCAGCGACACATGGCTCGACTTTAGCTCGATCGTATGCGCGTGCATCCGGTTCGCCATGAAGCGCTCCAGATCGGTGTTGATGGTCCGATCTTCAGTCGACACCGCATACCACGTCGGCTTGTCGTGCCACGCGGCGACGGTCGTCTTCGCCATCGTGATCGCCTTGCCGATGGGTTGCTGAACCGCATAATACTTTTCTGCTTCAGCCGTCGGCAGATCGCCGGCAAAGTCCTTCAAGAATGCCTGCTCAGACAGCGCGCCGTAGCCGTCCGACCACTGAAGCCCCGCCGATGCGGGCGCGGCCGGGAATTTTTTTCGTCAGCGCCGGATAGTCCTCGCCGGCATCCGGCGCACGCGCGGCAATGTACACGAGACCGGCCACCTTCGGATCATCGCCAGCCTGGCTGATCACCATCCCGCCGTACGAGTGCGCGACCAGCAGCGTTGGGCCCTGCTGCTGCGCAAGCGCGCGCTTGACCGCGTCCACGTCCGCGTCGAGCGAGGTCGTCGGATTCTGCACCGCCGTCACGTGCAGGCCCTTCGCCTGCAGCAGAGGAATCACTTTCCCCCAGCTTGAACCATCTGCAAACAGTCCGTGAACCAGCACGACGTTCTTGATCGGTGCGGACGGGGCGGCGGTGCTGTCCTGCGCAAATGATGTCGTTGCGCTCAGCAGCGTGGCGCAGGCGAAACCGGCGAGGACAAACGAATTCAACTTCATGAGACTTCTCCGAGATAGGTGAGGGATGAGATTCGCGGATTTCGCTCAGCCGCTGCGGCGAGTCGATAGACGAACCATACCCAGTCAATCATCCGGTCGATGCTTCCGACTGCAAGCGGGCGCTGGATTCTGGTGTACGAAGGGGCAAACACAGGCTCGGAGCAAACATTCCATTCGCTGCAATTTTTTTTATGGCGTCAAATGTGCCGCGACGCGAGGCCGTCGAAAAAGGATCCCGTTGCGATTTGCGGATAGACGCTTGACGCGAGGCCGTGTGAAGCATGCCACTGCGGGCTGGGTCCATGGACGGGCTAGTTTGCGGCTGCACGGCTACATGCCGGTGTGGCGCTGCTGCATCGTCTAGTCAGCCGCCGTGGAGAAAGTCCGGTATGGGCTGCGAGAACTTTTGCATCCAGATGGTCAAACGGGAAAAGCCATCTTTCAATCCCGCTTAATTTCACAGCCGTAAACGGGGTTGGAAAAAACCGGTCCTAGACGCTTTCGAATCCGTCCCTGTTGTCTTCCAAGGCATCGTTGAGCCAATAGAGAGCCTGGACGACGCGCATCGCAGGGCTCCCGGCCCAATAAAGACGGAGGGGAGCGATGATGCGGGGCATCCGCTGCCTCGCGGGCCGGGCCAAGTGCCAGCTGGCGGGAAGGGTGCCGTTGAGCTACCAGATATGGCAGCGTGTTTCTGTCACAATAGCGCTCAGCCGTTTCGCTGACGTACCGTCGGCAACGCCCCACAATTGACCTTTTCGTAAATGCGCATCTTCGGAATCAGCCTTTACGTCATCATCGCCCTGTTCTTTGCGGTGCATGCCGTGCGCACCCAGCAGAACATGTACTGGCTGCTGATCCTGTTTCTTTTCCCTGGCCTCGGCAGTGCGGTCTACTTCTTTGTCATTTACTTGCCCTCCCTGCGCCAGTCGCGTGGGGCGAGGGCGGCAACGAGGGCCATCTCGCAGTTTGTCGATCCCAATCGAGCGGTGCGCGAGGCGCGCACTGATTTCGATCGCGCGCCGACCGTCGCGCATCGCATGCGGTTGGCCGCAGCGCTGCTCGATGCAGGAAATGCCGCCGAAGCCCTGGAGCATTACCAGGCGGCGGCCAGCGGGCCGTTCTCATCCGATCCGGCTTTACTCCAAGGGCTGGCGCGTGCGCAGTTTGCCAACGGCAATGCTTCGGCCACGCAGGACGCCCTGGAAAAACTGTTCGCCGCCCATCCTGTCACCCGACGGCAGCCGGAGCCTGCCTTGCTGTATGCACGAGCCTTGGGCGTGATTGGCGCGCCAGGCACACGCGCCGCGTTCGAGATTGCGCTCGCGAGCGCAAGAGACGCTGCACCGCGTTGTCTGTACGCCGATTGGCTAGCGGTGCAGCCCGACGGGGCCGACCGCCAGCGTGCGCGCGAACTTTACGCCGAGATTGTGCAGGATGCCAGGCATTGGCCACGCCACGCCCGCGAACATAACAGCGAGTGGCTGCAACGGGCCCAGGCCGCCCTAAGCCGATAATCCACGGGCGCCCGCTTGAGATCGGCAGACCTTTGGCTGCGGGGTCAGTCCGGGCCGAAGCCTGCCGAAGGCCCCATTAAACCTGACAGATTCGAAACGACCGGTTCATACGGTCTGCGCGTATGCCGCTGTTCGCGAGCGATGTGGATGACGCGAGTGCTTTGCGTATGGGAGCCCGATGAGGTTTCCCTGATTCCAGAGTTCTCATGCTCGAGACTGGCTGTTAATCCTGCGTGACGGTTTCTGTCAGATGCCCCACACGACGGACGGCTCTCGCGGGAACAGAGCGGAATTGTCGGCATGGGCAAGTGGCCGGCCGCGTTCGTTTGTTCGCGAGCTTGGGGCTCCTTTGCGTGCTCGCATATCAATGCGTGATCTACACGCGCGGCAACCGGTCATACCGATAACGCAGTCCCATTTCTGACGGGTCCGGGGCCGCCAGTCGTCCAAAAACAGGTCGGCGGAGCAGCAGTTAATTCGCTTAAGAGAACTATGGATGTGTGTCGGAAACTAGCCGGACTGGGCTGCGTAGAAACGTATCGTTACCCACTGAAATGACCGCTTTCTCCGCACGCGGTCTCGTACGCCATAAAAAATACGGTTTCCTAAATTTCACCAAATTCCGATCCGCAGACATCCCACAGCACCATCAATTCGCCCGCATCTTCATCCCACCATTTGCAACGCGGTACCAGGGGAAAAACCTAATGTCTGATGAATCCTTACGCGTGCATATTTGAACGAAATATTCATAGGTGGATTCAGCATAATTTACTAGCAGGAGACACGATGAAAATTCCCACCAGTCCAAAGCGCCGCAAGCTGCTGAAGTTAGGCAGTGCTGCTGTCATCCTCCCGGTTGCAGCACGTGCTGGCGCTGCAACTCTTTCCTCGCCCGGCGCGACCGGCGATCCCTCTTCAGTTCCATCCGATACTTTCGATTCAGCCAACGCTTCGACGCAGGCCGATTCGGCGCGCGTTCCCGCCGATCAGGCACTGCTGTTCCGATACGACTCGCCTGCTGCCGAGTCCAGCATCCAGTTTCAAGGCCTGCCGGTCGGGAACGGGCGGCTCGGTGCGATGGCCGGCGGCGCGAGCGAACGTGAGGTGCTGTACCTGAACGAAATCACGTTGTGGTCGGGCAGCAAGAACGTTGTCGATCCGGCCTACACGACGACGGGGATGGGCACCTACCTGTCGCTCGGCAAGCTCTACATCGATCTGCCCGGTCACGCCGGGGCCACGAACTACCAGCGTTCGCTGGACATCAGCAATTCGATCGTACGCACGCAATACCGCGTTGGCGGCAAAACCTATCGGCGCGAGATTTTCAGCAGCTTCCCCGACAACGTGATCGTCGTGCGGCTCACGTCCGACGGCGGCACCTATAACGGCGCGGTGTCGCTGGTCGACGGGCAGGGGACGCAAACCATCGGTGAATCGAACCACGCGCTGTCGTTCTCGGGCGCGGTCAGCGGCAGTGGCGAGCTGTACACGACCTACATGCTGGTCGTTCGAGATGCGGGCGTCGCTTCGCTCGACTCGGCCAACGCACAGATCACTCTTCAGGGTTGTCCGGCGCTCACGATCATCATCGCGGCGCGCACCGACTACAACGGGCGCTACGTCGAAAACTATCTGACGGGCGTCAATCCGCGCGGTGCGGTGATCGCTGACGTGAAGGGCGCCTCGTCCCTGCGTTACCGCGAACTGCTCGAGCGTCACGTGCGCGACTATCGTTCGCTCTTCGGGCGCATGGACCTCGATCTCGGCAGGTCGAGCGATGCGCAACGGGCACTGACGATCCCGGAGCGGTTGCTGGCGCGTCAGGTGAATCCCAACGCGGCCGACCCGGAGCTCGAAGCAATGTACGTGCAGTTTGGACGCTATCTCACGATCTCGTCGTCACGCGGTTCGATGCCGGCGAATCTGCAGGGTTTGTGGAGCACCACGAACAACCCGCCGTGGATGGCCGACTACCACACCGACATCAACATCCAGATGAACTACTGGCTCGCCGATCGAGCCGGTTTGCCGGAGTGCCAGCAACCGTTCGCCGATTACGTCACCGGGCAGTTGCCGTCGTGGGTTCAGTCGACGAAGAATCACTTCAACGATGCCGCCAACGTGAACTACAGCAATTCGAACGGCAACGTCGCGGGCTGGACGGTTGCCATTTCGACGGGCATCTACGGCTCTATAGGCTGGGACTGGAGTCCGCCCGCGAGCGCCTGGTATTGCCGCACGCTGTGGAATCACTACCAGTACACGCTGGACAAGGCATATCTCGCCCGCATCTATCCGGTAATGAAGTCCGCGTGCGAGTTCTGGCAGGCGCGTTTGATCAGAGACCCCGTGACGGGTCTGCTCATCGACGACAAGGACTGGTCGCCGGAGCAGGGACCGCATCAGCAGCTCGGGATCACCTACGCGCAGGAACTCGTGTGGGATCTGTTCACGAACTATCTGACCGCGAGCCAGCTGCTCGGCAAGGACGCGGATTTTGCTCGCTCGATCGGGAGCATGAAGGCGCAGCTCTATCTGCCGAAGGTGAGTCCCACGACAGGGCAGCTTCAGGAATGGATGAGCGACAGCATCGTCGGCGAGACGGGGCATCGGCATCTGTCGCCGCTGATCGGCTGGTTCGAAGGCGAGCGCATCACGCTCGACAGCGATCCGAAGCTCGTGGCCGGCGTGAAGGCGCTGCTGCTTGCGCGCGGCTTCGACTCGTTCGGTTGGGGGCTCGCATGGCGCATCGCCTGCTGGGCGCATTTCCACGACGCCGCCAACTGCTATTCGATGATCCCGAAGCTGCTGCGCTATTCGGTGGGCAATGACGGCGTGAGCGGCACGTTCGCCAACATGTTCGACGCGTATGCGTTGTCGAGCAACTCATCGGCGTTCCAGATCGATGCGAACTTCGGTGGTCCGGCGGCAATACTGGAAATGCTGCTGCAAAGCAGGATGGATCGCATCACGCTGCTCCCCGCGCTGCCGTCGCAATGGAGCACGGGGCATGTCACGGGCGTGCGGGCGAAGGGCGGATTTGCGGTGGACGTCAAATGGAACCGCGGCGTGTTGTCGTCCGTGAAGCTCGTCAGCGTCGGCGGCACGCGAACGACACTGCAATACGGCAACGTGGCGCGAGCCGTGTCGGTAAGGGAAAACGGAACGGCACGATTCGACGGCAACCTGCAGCCGGTTTCCTGAGCTCCCGAAGCGGCCGGGCAGCCCGAAACAGACGCCGCACAGCAGTTTACCCGGAAGTCCCAGTTTCATTTTTCAACAAAGGAAAATCATGAAGATCCTGGGTCGCACACAGGTGTATCTGTTTTTCGCGAGCATCATGATGGTTTTCGGTTTGTCCGGCTGCGGCGGCGACCAGCAAGGTTCCTCCGACGGCGCGAGCGTCATGCAGGCCGCGGCCAACTCCGCAAACGTTTCCGCACAAGGCGGGCCATCGCAAACTCAGGCCCAAAGGTCGATTGCACTACCGCCAATGGGTTGGGCGTCGTGGAATGCGTACGGCTGCAATATCACCGAGGATCTGGTGAAAACGGCCGCGGACGTTATCTCCGACGGCCTGAAGAAAGACGGTCCGTTGATGAAAGCGGGCTACAGCTATATCAACGTCGACGACTGCTGGTTCGCGCCATCCCGCGATGCGCAAGGCAATCTGGTTGCCGACCCCGTGAAGTTTCCGAGCGGCATCAAAGCGCTGGCCGACTACATTCACGCCAGAGGTCTGAAGTTCGGCATGTATGAAGTGCCCGCAGCCGAAACCTGTGCTCAGCGTAACAATCTGTACCCTGGGCACACCAACCCGATGGGCAGTCTTGGGCACGAAGTTCAGGATGCCAATACATTCGCGGCGTGGGGCGTCGACTACGTGAAGTACGACTGGTGCTCGCCGGATGGCACCGTCGACGATCAGGTGGCCGGTTTCCGGAAGATGCGCGATGCGCTGGACAGTGCGGGTGCCGCGGTGAATCGGCGGATCGTCTACAGCATCAATCCGAACAGTTTTCACACTGACAAGACGGGCAGATCGTATGACTGGGGGCAAGTCGCGGATCTGTGGAGAACGACCGAGGACATCACCTATGACACCGGTACACCGGGTCATCAAAGCACGCCGGATTTTTCCAGAATCGTGAACCAGAATTTCTACGGCAATCTGTTTCCGGAAGCGCAACATACGGGTGTCTATAACGATGCGGACATGATGCTTGCCGGGTTCGGTCTGAGCGCCGCGCAGGATCAGACGCACATGAGCCTGTGGGCCATTTCCGGTGCGCCGCTTATCCTGGGTCTCGATTTCACGACGCCCGTCAGCCCGGCAACGATGGCGACGCTGACCAATCCGGAGGTGCTCGCCGTCGATCAGGACCCGCGCGGCCTTCAGGCGATCCGGGTCGCGGTGCCGCAGAACGGTCTGGGCGTATGGGCCAAGTTGCTCGCCGGTCAAGGTCGCCGTGCGGTAGTTCTGCTCAACACGACCGGGTCTGCCGCTTCGATCACGGTGAACTGGAAGGATCTCGGACTGGACCCCGCTGCTTCGGCCAGCGTGCGGGATATCTGGGCGCACCAGGATCTTGGTTCGCACACATCCGGGTATACGGTGTCCGCTGTTCCGGCCGGCGGCTCCGTCATGCTGACCATCGCCGGCGTGGACGATGCGTCGAAAATCCACCCGGCCAAACCGGTCACACATGAAGACGGCGTAGCACGCTACACGGTGAATGCAACCACGGGCGGGTACATCGACGTGACGTACCGGAACGAAGGAAAGTCTTCGCTGAAGGTGCCGCTGATTCTCAACGACAGCGTACTCACGACGATCCAGCTGCCCGTTACAACCGGACAGGCCCAAGGCACCGTCACGCTGTACATGCCGTTCGTGCCGGGAAGCAACAAGCTGACTTTCGTTCTTCCGGACAAGGGGCGCCGCGCTCCGTCGATCGGCAAGGTGACGCTGATCGCCGCTCCGCAACCCGCATTGCCGCCCATCGCCTATGAAGCGGAAAGCGCCACCAACATCATTCAGGATGCGGCAGTCCAGGCATGCAACATATGCAACGGCCACGAAAAGGTCGGCAATTTTGTGAACTCGGATTCGAGCCTCCAGTTCAACGGAATCGTGGCGCCTGCCGATGGCGAGTATGCGGTCCCCGTGGTGTATATCAGCGCGGACGACGGTGGCGGTTCGCCTCGTGCAATGAGCGTGAGCGTCAACAATGGCCCACCGGTCCCCGTGCGGTTTCCCGGTGAAGGCACCTGGGACTTTCCGATCCTGTCGAGTGCTCAGGTCATGGTCCCGTTAAAAGCCGGTGCGGCCAACACGATCAAGTTCTCGGTGATTTCCGGCAACTATGGTCCCGATATCGACGGCCTGGGCCAGGCAGTCAGCCAGCCGGCCAAACAGTGACCGACGATCCATGGAGACAGGCATGAAGAACTTCTTGATGCGGATTGCGCTGCCGTTCGTATTGGCTGCGAGTGGGGTACAGATGTCCGTTGCCGCCGACGCGACGGCCCAACCGAATGCCGCCGCGGCGCAATCGTGGGAGAAAGGGTCGCGATTCCGTCACGACGAAGTGGCGGTCCTGTTCGTGATGGGGCAGAGCAACAGTGCCGGTCTTAACGGCCTGCCCGCGGATTTGACGTTGACGGGAGCCTCGGGTGCAGGCGCGGGCACCGGCGGGATGCCGGCACCCAATGTATGGGGCATCCGCAACGACGGCTGGGGTAACATCACCGGTAACGCCGACGGGACGGGTGCGCCATTTACCCAGCCGATATCCACGATCGATCACGTGTCCTGGGTGAACTGGTCGGACAGCACGTCGTCCGACATGAATCTCGGCTACTACGGCGGCAGCGGAAATGCCGCCAATTTCGCCGCGTATGCGTGGCAGGCTGCGATCAATGCGGGCGAGCCGCTGCCCGATCTGTACATCATTCATATTGGCTGGGGCAGTCAGGGCGTGGACGTCGCAGACGACGCGTTCAGCGGCTGCTGCGGCTGGACGGTGCATGGCGTTAATCTCTGGCAACCCATGCTCGATGCAAGCAAGACGCCGACGTATGCGCTTGCACCGTTCGCGCGCCGCATGATGTATCTGGGACTGAAGCAGATTCTGGCGACCGGCAAGAAACCGCGCATCCTCGGCCTGGAGTGGAACCAGTGGGAAGCAGAAGCTGCACCGCTGAATTCGGCCGGCAACGCAATGACGATTCATCGCGCGCCGCAGAATTACGCTGACCTCTTCAGCAGTTTTTTTGCTGCGGTGGGTTCGACCTTTCCGGTGCTGATCGTGAAGCCGTTGTCGACCGCTTACGACAACGTCACCAACGCGGTCGCGCCTTATAATCCCGCCGCGCTTGCGTCGATGCAGAAAGTGTTCGGCGGCTTCGTCGACGCGAATCCTCGCGTCTTCAGTTTCGTCGATGCGTCGCAGTCGCCGGACTGGAATGGGCAGCCGCCCGGCTTCGGTATTTTCCAGGGCGGCGCGTTAGGCGGTGGGGACGGCAGCGTGCACTACAACCTGGACACGCAGAAATGGTTCGGCGAGCAGGCGCTCGCATCGTGCCTCGGGCACTCCCGACTCTGTGGGCCGCGCATCACGGATCTTCCGCGGCGCCTGCCGAATTGACGAACGGATCACTCCGTACCACTCGGCGCCATCGCCACGCCGAAACAGACCCGGGTACATCGTGCCATAAGTCTCGTGAAGCGAGTGGAGAAGGGTGCGGGAAAGCGGCCGGGCGATAGCCATGCCACGTGAACTCAGCGCAAACCTCTAACCTCGCTCGGCGTGACAGTTCCGGCAAATCGATTGCCGAAATGGGTTCTCGTGTAGTTGACGACAGCAGCGACCTGATCGTCATTCATCGCGTCGCCAAACGATGGCATCGCCTTTCGGCCGTGCAGTACATTGGCGATGACGTAGGGTGCCGCTTCGACTGCGGGGTTGTCAGCGAGCGCCGGGTAGTGACCCGCGCCCTGTGCGCCTTTTCCATCCGGCATATGGCATCCCGCGCAGGTAGCGTTGTAAAGCGCTTCACCGCTTTTTTCGGTGAAGTGATAGCCCGGTGAAATCGTGAAAGTGCGTGGTGCTTCCTGTGCCACGGCCTGAACCGACATTGTCGCGGCTCCCATCAGCAACGCCATCAGCATCACGCCGAGGATCAGCGTCGGCTTATCCATTGACGATTCTCCGATGCAACCGGGTGATCGCATCCAGCGACGACAGCACGGCGCCTTCCTGCCATGCCGGGATATGGGACGCGTGCTCTCCGGCAAGGACGATCCGTCCGTCGATCTGACAGAGATTTGCGTAATGCGCTTTTCTCAACGCATCCGTCCATGCGGCGAAGCAGCCATTCGTGAACGGTGATCGGCTCCAGCTCATCGCGAAGCCGGTCTGGTACTCGCGCGCGTACTGCGGATGAATCTGGCTGCCCTGGCTCAATGCCACCGCGATCCGTTCGGCAGGGGGCAGCGCACCCATCTCATAGCTGGCGGGCCCCCACATGTAGGCGCCAAGCAGCACCGCAGGACCGGTCGATCCGTAACCTGTTGCCGGATAGCCGATCGTCGAGATCGGCAGATCAGTTTGCGTGATGCCGCCGTAGATCTGCTCGTCTTCTTCCCAGAATCGCCGGCCGAATTGCAAGCCGATTTTCACCGATGTCTCGTAGGGCACCGCATCGATCGCGGCGCGCATGGCCGGACCGACCGCAATGTCGATCTGACTCAGAATCGAGAGCGGAATGGTGCACACCAGCCAATCCGCGTGCGCGTTCCGTTCGGTCCGGGTGGTCGTATCGGTATAGCGCACTGTGACGGCTTGCTCGTCCTGCAAGATAGCCGTGACTTTGGCGTTGAACACTACGGCGCTCGCGACCTGCGAATGAAGCGCATGGGCAATCCTGTCCATGCCGCCGACAGGCTGGAAAATGGTGCTCTGGAAGTCCTGCTCGTTTCCAGACGAGAGCCATTGCCACAAACGCGATGCAAGCAGGGGGTCGCGCGGGAGCAGATCCGACGGGACGGCCTCGGGCATCAGGCCACCGCCATGCGCGGTCGCGAATCCGCGGCGTTCACTGCTTCGCCGGCCCGCCTGATAGCTGCCATCCCGACCAAGCGCACCCCATTCGCGCAGGGATTCGAGTAGCAGATGCGCATCTTCGCCTGACACCGCATCGTCGAGTGCGTCCTTGCGGATTGCTTTGGAAAGCAGCTCGGCGATATAGCCTTGATAGTCGGTCTGCACCGCCCGGAATCGTTGCGGCTTACCACCGAAAGCCTCGGTCGAATGCAGGTATGCGTTGTAATTGACCTGGATGAACGGTTCGAGCGGCACCTTCAGGCGTCTTGCGTAGTCGAGTACGCCCTGGTGGTGATACGGAATGCGCCACGGCCCTGGGTTCAGATAAAGCCCGTCAGCGAAATCGCAGTACTGGGTGGCACCGCCGAGTTCTGTATAACGATCACCGCCCCTGACAGTCCAGGCCCGGCCACCCGGGCGGTCGTTGTACTCGAGCACCTGTACGTGGTAGCCCGCGTTCCTCAGCTCAAAGGCCGCGACGAGGCCAGCCATGCCCGCGCCAAGCACGAGAATTCGCGTTCCTTTGGGTGCGCCGTCGAGTCTGATCGGGCCGGCGTAGGTCGAGGTAGCGGCGAACCCAAGCGTGCCCATGCCTTGCATCATGGCGGCCGCGCCGAGGTTCTTGCCGATCAGCGTCAGCAGGTGCCGGCGGCTCATCGCATTTGTGGTCATTCTCGACATAAGGACGTGGTGCCCCGACTGGAGAGAAACGATGGCGAACGAAATCCGATGGCATCCCAGATCGTAAGGCTCGAGTCATCTGGATTCGCATGTTTGGCGATTGCGTTGGGGCGTACTGCAACGGACTAGTTCATTTTATGCGATCACCCGTCGAGCGTCGTGAATCGAACACCAGAAACACCGGCGGTGAGCGCGCGATGTTGGTCGTCGCGCCCTCGTTGTGGCGCGAACGTCAGGAGGCCGCCTATTTCCACTGAAATAGGGCTCGACGCGAATTAAAAAGTATGAACCGTTTCTCGTCACCACGCTCGACTGTCCGTTATCAGGACGGCCGACTGCGCCTTGTGGGTCGGGCTCGCCAGGACGCGCGAGACTGCACCTCTCAAACAAGCAAGGTTTCCTTGCTTGTTTTTCTTTTGATTAGTCCACGTCTGCGAGAGCGCGTGTCGTGCGAACCTTGGACGGCCGGTCTCGCAGCAGCAGGGGCATCAAACGCCGGTTAGCGGTCTGCGCCGCCCACTCGCAATACGCGGCGCTGCCGAGCACCCAGCCCTTGAGCGTCGACTGCATCAGGTTATCGACCTCGTGTTCGTCAAGGGGCCGTGCGCCCAAATCGCGGTAAGTCTGATGGCGCTCGGACGGCGTATTGCCGAGCGCCCGGTAGAGTGGATGGTCCTTGATGAAGCTATCGACACGCATTCCGATGTGATGTGTGTAGCTTGACCACTGGTAGTTCCCAGGCTCTGCCACAAGGCGGTTGCGCACCGGCGCTTGATCGATGACCTGGCTCGCGAGCAGGAAATACCGGTCGGGCTCAATCACTGTTGCCCAATACGCGCCACGCCACACCGTACCGCGGCGTCCATGGCGGCGGTTGAAGGTCTCGACATAGCGGCGGCCGACCGCCTGCATCGCCATGGCCACGCTCGACTCGTATGAAGGCGTGACGAGCAACTGTACCGCGTCAGGCATAAGGACCCACGCGTGAACTGCCAGATCGGCGACGCGCGCTGCGTCTGCCAGGCAGGCGAGGAAGTACAGGTAGTCTCCTTCGTCCAGGAATGCGGGCCCCGTGAGCCCCTGCAGGATAACGTGCTGAGGTTGTTCTGGGACGTAGTGCCGTGCAAGCCGTGTCATGCTGAATTAACCGGAAATCCGATGTGAGAAAGCGATCCGACAGGTATCGGACGCGCGACGGTGCGTAACGAAATTCTATCGGTCATGTGCGTGCGTTTACATCACGAACAGGCCTTTTTTCTGGCCTCTTTTCGTTGATTTGCCCATCGTAGCCAGCGTCTTTTTTATGCGTGCGCTGCGTTCGCCGTGGGCGGATTGACGGAGGGCGCGAACGCGTTCGCCGCCAATGAGACGGCGGATGCGGGCGCGGCCGCCGCGCCTCAATGCATTGCGGAGCGGCCGTCGGCGCTGTCGTTGAACCGCTGGCAGGAAGACTGGTCCGCGCTGGCGAATCCGTGCGTGCCGCGCAAGCCATCCGATGCGCCCAAGTACATCCCGCTCGGCAGCAATCCATCGACGTATCTGTCGCTCGGCGCGAACCTGCGCGAGGCCTTCGAACTGAACAATACGCCGCTCTTCGGGCTCGGCAGCGCGAGGCCCGACAGCTACGTGATCCAGCGCACCGAAGTGCATGCCGACGCGCGCATCGGTCAGCATGCGCAGGCGCTCTTTCAACTCCAGGGTGCGCGGCCCTTCGGCCGGCTACAACCTGATCCACGTGAAGCCGTCGATTACGTTCAAGGTGTCGCCGAAGGTCACGTTAATTACCGCGCGCGGTTTCCAGTGGCATGCGATCGCAGCCGATGCAATCTACAGTCAGGGCATGGCTGTGGTGCCCGGCACGGAAGGGCAGCGAACGCGCTGGACCGGGATGTATAGGCAGGTTCGCGCCGACTGGCTTGTCAGTTCGAAGGTTGCGCCCGCGCTGGAAGCGGTGCGAACGCTGACTTAGGCGAATACTGGAGGTGGCCGACAGAAAAAGTCGGGCATTTCGGATTGCTCACGGGGGCACCAGGTGTCGGCATCAATGCGGCTGACTTGAATACAAAGTCGACAATAGTCTCCGGCTTTCAAAAGACAGTCTGTTGCAGACTGTGCGGGACGCCATCACATCCGCATCGCGCGCGACTACGAAGATGCCGGTATCACTGACGTGACCCTGCGAGAGTGGCCAGCGCTCATACAGTTGCTTTTGGATGTCGATAGCCGAGAGCGGAAATTCACGTCCGTGCTCGTGTACGACGTCATCCCGATGCGCCCGACCTTCGACGAACCAAAAGCTGCAATCCACAGCACTCTTGTCAGAAGTGAGTCAATGAGTTTGGACTGAATCGCCGCTGATAGTGGCGATTGGGACGGCGCCGCCGCGTTCTCGTGGCGTACTCGCGTGTGCGAACTCGGCTTGTCTTCGTCGCTGCAGGATTTTTCGTTGTGTGCAAGAATCGCCGCGCGCGGCTTACCGGCCATAACAACGACAGTAGGCCGACTTCATATTGGTGACGAGGAGTAGACACTTGATTCAGCGAATTTCCGCCTTCTTTACTCAGGTGGTGCACAGGTTTTTGCCGGACCCCCTGATTTTTGCCATCCTCCTAACCATCGTGACCTTCGCGCTCGCGCTTGGTTTGACGCCGAAAGCACCCGCGGACCTCGTGATGCTATGGGGTTCTGGCTTCTGGAATCTGCTCGCATTCTCGATGCAGATGGCGATGATTCTTGTGACCGGCCACGCATTGGCGAGCTCAGGCCCGGTCAAACGGATGTTGGTCGCCCTCGCAAGCTCCGCGCGTACACCCGGCCAAGGCGTGATGCTGGTGGCGTTTGTGGGCGGAGTGGCCTGCGCCATTAACTGGGGCTTCGGTCTGGTCCTCGGTGCGATGCTTGCGCGCGAGGTCGCGAGACGTGTCCCCGGAACGGACTACCGTCTCCTCGTTGCAAGCGCCTACATGGGTTTCCTGACGTGGCATGGGGGCCTGTCTGGCTCTGTGCCGCTAGTGGCCGCGACCAAAGGCAATCCGATGGAGAAGACAGTAGGTCTGATTCCGGTATCGCACACCATATTCACCGGCTACAACGCGTTTATCACCATCGGCCTCATTATTCTTTTGCCAATTCTGGCGAGACTCATGATGCCGAAGCCGGAGGACGTCGTCACAGTGGACCCGGCCCTTTTGCAGGACCCGCCGAGTGTCGAGCGCAAACTTCCTCCTAACGCGACGTTCGCGGAGAAGATGGAGGAAAGCCGTATCCTGGCGTTCCTGGTGGCGGCACTGTGCGCCGTGTTTCTGGTAATCCGATTCGTCAAGAACGGCTTCGTTCTTGACATCGATACCGTGAACCTCGTGTTCCTCGCAGCAGGTATCGTGCTTCACAAGACGCCGATGGCCTATGCGCGCGCTGTAGCCGGTGCAGCCAGGGGCGCGTCCGCCATCATGATTCAGTTCCCGTTCTACGCTGGCATTCAGGCCCTTACGGACCATTCGGGGCTGGCTGGTGTAATTACGAAGTGGTTCGTCGACATCGCGAACGTTCACACATTCCCGCTTCTGGCGTTCCTGAGTTCGGCGCTTATCAATTTCGCGGTGCCGTCTGGCGGCGGTCATTGGGTGGTGCAAGGTCCCTTTGTTATGCCGGCAGCGCAAGCACTTGGCGCCGACCTCGGCAAGTCCGCGATGGCAATTGCCTACGGCGAAGCGTGGACGAATATGGCGCAGCCGTTCTGGGCACTGCCTGCACTTGCTATCGCCGGTTTGGGCGTTCGAGACATCATGGGCTACTGCGTGACGGCACTTCTGTTTTCAGGCGTGGTTTTTGTGGCTGGTATGTACCTGTTCTGAGAAGGTCGGCGTTCCGCCTCAAGCGAGGTGGGGCGCCCAGGAAGGCATGTTGCGAAGCTTCGTGTCCTTCCGTATGAACTACATCGGGCCGTTGCTGCTCGCCGGCTAGGCACTAGATTCCTTGACCGAATTGATTTCGTGGCGATTGGGTCAAATTTTCCTACGCAGCGATTTTTGCTTCGTAACACCATCTGTTGTGATCTGTTCGGGGCCGCGGCTCAGTTGCGCAACCCTCGCCTGCAACGCCAAATATTCCGCTGGATTGACGAACTGCGTGCTTGTCCTGTAGCGGAGTTTTGCTTCGATTGGCACTGGTAATTCCGGCTCGGCAGCCCTGGCCGAACGTATACCGACCAGGCCGCCATTCTGGTCGTGGACGAACGTCTGCCAGTTCGAACTGCCGTTCTGGTTCTGTTATCGCGCACTCATGCCGAGCTTTTCGAAGTTTGCGCGGAACTGTGTGAACCCTTGGGCAAGCAGTGCAATGTGGTCGACAGCGCCACGTTCGTTGTCGGTCCGAATATCGTCGTTTTTATCGGCAGCTGCTCTGCCCGCTACGCCACATGCTGACCAAGCCACGCAAGCAATGTGTCCGTGACGAAGGACTGATTTTCAAGGTTCGAGATGTGGCCCGCGTCGGGTATTAGCATTTGCCGGCAGCCAATCACCGCAGCCATTCGTGCCATTTCGGTTGGTGGCCGCGGAATGTCGAGTTCGCCGCACATGAGCAGCGTACTGGCGGCGTCAAGACCGGCAAGACGGGCAAGGGCGTCGGACCGCCCGAAAATTAACCGGCCCAGCGGTACAACCGACTGTCGCAACTGGTCCGCAGAGAACCTCGCCAGCGCTTTTCGAAACTTTGCGTGCACTTCACCGTCTAGCGTTGCGCCCCGGCGGAAAAACAAAGGCACGATGACCTCGATCATCGGAGCGGGAATGCTGCCAAGCGATTCGATCGCGTTGAACATCTGGGAATATTGCTTGAGCGTCGCATCGGGTTCGGCGCTCCTGTCGGTATCCATCAGGACGAGGCACTTGACACGGCTCGGTTCTCGCAACGCGAGTTCGGACGCCCACATCCCGCCCACCGACAAGCCGACTATCGCGCATTGTCCGATACCCAGGGCATCCAGAAGACGGCCCGCATGTGTGGCCAAATCGCCAAGCGAACGCGTATTCTCCGGGAGCTGCCCGGATTGCCCGTGGCCCCAAAGGTCCGGAACAATGACCTGATAGTGGCGAGACAACGCGTCGATTTGCGGCGCCCACATTGACGAATCCCACAAGTAGCTGTGCCCCAGCAGCACCGGGAATCCCGTGCCGTGAGTCTGATAGTGCAGCGGCTTTCCTTCAATTTCGATGAATGGCATGTTTGATCAGGTAGAGGTTTCGAGTTCCGTGCGGCAGACTCGCTCCGTCGCAACGAGTGCAGCGTAATAACGCTTGAACCGATCAAAGCATTCCATCGGTTCGTTATGTTCCTGGGGCGCAACCTTGTTGAGGCACGGTTCTGCTGGACCGCGGGCACGGGAGGAAAGTTCCGCCTGGAACGCCATCGCGCTTAAACGTTCGCATGCGAAGTATAAACCTATTCGCATTTGAAGCGCATTTGTGAAAGTCAACGAGCCGTCAACTGAAACTTGACATCAACGCGGCTGCGGCACTTCGCGAGGTTGAAGGAGCGGCTGGTGTTTGGCGCGCTCGCGGGGCAACAGTCATGTCCAGCATCGCTGGCATATATAGCGGCCAAGAGCAAGTCGGCAGTCAGACAGGCAAACCGATGGGTTCTTCGCGAGACTGGCGACGCCCGCAACCACGTTTAAGTTCGGCCGCGAGGCGTCATGGATAGGCCCCAATGCACGCTGAGATGGGTCGCTGTTAGCGAGGCGCCGTACAGGCGCTGGCCTGCACAGCGTCTTGCGCTACATCAGTGACTGGTGGCTTCCATAGGTGAAATGCCTGTCTGTGAGATGAACTCCTGCGCGTCGAAGGCGGCAATTTCCTTTTTGGCGCGGGCAGTGCGGTCAAGCTTCGAGAAGACAAATATGCCTGCGAAGGCGAGCGGCACGGAAAAAAGAGAAGGATTGTCGAGACTGACGGGCGCGGTGGCGTGTTGCATGACATCAACCCATACCGGTTTGGACAGGATTGTCAAAACCACGGCCGAGACAAGGCCGAGTAGGCCGCCAAGCACGGCGCCTAGCGTGGTTGTGCCTCGCCAGAATATTGAACAGAGAAGAACGGGGCAATTGGCGCTGGCGGCAATCGCTGCTCCCATGCTGACGATAAACGCGACATTCACGTGCTCAAAAGGAATGCCCAAGCCTACTGCGACCATGATTAGTGCGACAGTTGATATGCGCGATATCTGCATCTCCCGGCGATCGGACTGTTTCCCGCGAGCTATGCACGAAGAATAGAGAGTTATCACAACTCGAATGCGCTGGTGCGAGGCGGCGACCGCTCGATCGTCCTGCAGAAAACCGGCTTCATCAACGAGGCCGGGCACTGTGAAGTATTCGCGTATCTGGAACGGCTGCGCGCAAGGGATGCATTCAGGCGCGCGTTGATTGCAGAAAGTGCTCCGAATCGTCAGGATGGCGGGCAAGCGTAAGGTGTCCGCGTGAACCCATCGACTGCCGGTCTTAAGTCCGGAAGAGCGTCTTTGGCTGACGAAGATTGACTCCCCATTGTGTCGAACGTTCTTGGTTCGGTGGATGACGAATGCGCTGCATGCAATCGCGATGAGGACGACAGCCATCAGGCCAGCGCTCATGACTGATATTCGGCAGGCAAGGGCAGGTCGTCGATCATCGACAGGGCATCTTCAAAATTCCAGCCGGAACGACCGGGTGACTTCGACACGGAGCGACCCGGTGAGTCGCGACAAGGCAGAGTCGAGAAACTTTCCAAAAACCATCGCCTGTGCCCCCAGCCTGCTGATAGCTGTTGTGTTGGAGGTGACGACCCTGGTCATTTCTCCTAGAACGCCCGTATCGCTTGCCATTTTCAGGCTTCGCTCAGAACGTTTGCCAGTCATCGGCGGCGCTATCGGCCAGAGCCGTGTTGCCGCCGGTACGTTCGGCTCGCACGAGCTTTTGCGATGACGTAGTCTTTGCGATGGATGACGCGCTTCTGGCTACCGTTCGGGGCCGTTCGAGTGGCTGGACAGTCGCATGGGATGCTTCATGGTCGTCTACGCTGAAGACGGACACCGCGTCACGCAGACCCTCTGCCTGTTGCGCCAGAGACTGGGCCGCGGCCGAGGCCTGCTCGACGAGTGCGGCGTTTTGCTGGGTCACTTCATCCATCCGGGTAATGGCCGTATTGACCTGTCCGATACCGGTGCTCTGCTCCTCGGAGGCCGCCGCGATCTCACTCATGATGTCCGTGGTGCGCACGGCTGCCCGCACGATCTCAGTCATGGTCCGACCCGCGTCTTCAACGAGCTTCGATCCGGTATCAATGCGTCTGACCGATTCGGTGATCAGATCCTTGATCTCCTTCGCGGCAGTGGCACTGCGCTGTGCAAGCGTGCGGACTTCTCCCGCGACGACGGCAAACCCTCGCCCCTGCTCGCCGGCACGGGCGGCCTCGACCGCCGCATTGAGCGCGAGAATGTTGGTCTGGAACGCAATCCCCTCGATCACGCTAATGATCTCGGCAACCCGCCCGGAGCTTTCGGCGATCTCGTGCATCGTCGTGACAACACGGCTAATCTCTTCCCCTCCCCGTCGCGCGACGCCCGAGCCTGTACCGGCCAGCTGGCTCGCCTGAATCGCATTGTCTGCGTTCTGGCGCACGGCGCTGGTCAGCTGTTCCATGCTCGATGCGGTCTCCTCCAGAGAGGCGGCCTGCTCTTCGGTCCGCTGTGAGAGATCGGCATTGCCCTGCGCGATCTCGCCTGAGGAGACCGTAATCGACTCGCTGGCGGTCTTGATCCGCCGGACGAGTGCCGCAAGCTGGTCTCTCATTGTGCTCAGCGAGTACATGAGGCTTGAGTGGTCGCCCGGCTTAAGCTGTACGGTGGCGCGCAGGTTACCTGCCGCGATCTCGCTGGCCAGTGCCATTGCGTCGCGAGGCTCACCACCAAGTTGCCTTGCCACACCAAAGGCGATGACGAGGGCAACCACGATGGCGACCACGGCCGCTGCCAGCATCAAGCTGTAAACTAGCGTTTTCGCCTGCGCATAATCCTGAGCGGCCTGTTTGCCTTCGTCGTTTGCGCTGGCCGTATTGGCATCTACGATGGTCTGGATGTCTTTCTCGATTGCATTTCGAATCGAGTCCGACTTCTTGCGCAGCAGGCTCATCGCATCGGCCTGCCGATCCTGTCTGACGAGTTCCAGAACCTGATTGTTGAGATCGAGAAACTTCGGCATCAGCATCTGAATGTCGGCGTAGGCGGTTTTTTCCTCGGGACTATCTACCAGAGTTGCGTATTCCGAAGATGCCTTCTGGTAGTTGGCCAGCGCCGCATTGATGCGATCTTCTGCAGTATGGGATTCATCAGGCGTCGTTGCGGTGGCGGCAAGAAGCTGACTTGCCCGGATGCCGCGAATAGCCAACTGCATCTCCAGATTGGTGCGTACGCTAGGCAATGCGTTGTCGCGCAGGGCGGCAACGTGCGTGTTCTCCTGATTCATCTTGTAAAGGGAAAACCCACCAAGACAAGCCATCAGAAAGATCACGAGAGAAAATCCCGCGATCAACTGCGTTACTACCTTGAAGTTTCTTCCAAACTGCATGGCACCCCCTCCAGGATCGAGATAAATGGATCGTTATATTCCCTCGGAGAGCACATCAATTATTTTTATGTGTAAAACGAAGCGACGAATATTACCGCAAAAAAAAGTAATCGGTTGGCATCATATTTATTACGTATTGCTTGTCATGTTTTACATAACACTTGAATGTCACCCGGTTGGCTGTGATGCTCCCGCGACACGGACTGTCCATGAAGAGCATCCAGCGGTATCCGAACGCGCTGGAGACTGCTGACCATACGCAACTCGCTGAGCTGAAAGTAAAGGCAATCCGACTGCAGGACAAGATCGTGCGCTTGCGATCCAGACGCACGTTCCATGGCGACGAGCGGAAGACTGCAGGAGATCGGAATTGAGGTAGGGGCCGGCACGATGCTGGAGGAGATCGGCCTGTTTTCGGGCGACCTGCACGGCACGCTGCCGGAGCGACTGCGAACTCCTTTCGGTTTTCTGCGGCCGACTTAATGAGACTCTATTTATCAGGACTTGGAGCTTGCAACGTACCTGATTCAGCTCATTACTCGGCCGACTGGGAGCCGACACACTTGCGGCCGAAAGACTAGTACCCGTTTGTCAAGCGCGCTTTTGGCGTGCAAGGTCAGGTAGCAATCGGCCTTCGGTCTTCGTTGTGTCCGCCAGCCGGGGGGAGTGTCGTAGATTCAATGAGTTCCTCTGTAAAGCTGTTGGATGTGCGCCGCTTCACCGTTATTTTTCACGCAGAAGGTGACCGGCGAAGAGGTCAAAGCCTGATGGCGTCTGCACGAAGCCGAGGCGCACCGGTCCACCGTATTCCTTGCATAAGTGAATGATGTCTCATGAGATGAGCATTGCGGTGCGTGCGCCACGCTCTGCGAGAGACGGTATCGTGCCGCTGGCCTCGGTGCTGGTCATGGCAGCCACAGTGGACGAAGGACATTTGTAAGCCGCCTGGTTGCGCAGGGCGACTCGCTCGACACGGTGCAGTTCCTGCTTGGGCATTCCGATCTGGACCACGTTGCCCCGTATCTGGAGGTGACTCGGCGGGAGCGATGGGAAGCCATCGCGACATTCGACAGGGTCTTTGATAAAGATTGATGCGTGGATGCCGTTAACTATCGTTGGATGCAGATTCCACGTTCGAAGCAGATTCATGCAATTCGCATGATTAGCCAAATAGACGGTCGTGGGCCGGAAATGCGCCGAGTTCGCTGTATCAAATCGATTGAATTACTCGACGACACATTAAAGAGAAATTAGGACATGCAGAAGGCTAAAAAGGGTTTCCTCCGGGTTGGGGCGATGCTTGCCCTCTCTATGCTCGCGGCGAGCTGCGCGATCGACCCTTCCTCTCCGACACCATCGGGACAGAACTTTGCGCCCGAGATGACCGGCGCGTTCAATGTGGTGGAAATGAACGATAGCAGAGCGGGATTTTCTCGCCTGACCACTTCTTTCAGCTCGGACGGAACAACCGGCTCGCTTTTGTACGACTACTCGAATGGGAATCGCATGGATGTCGAGCTCACTGGTTGCGCATCGTACACTCGCCATATTCTCCCTGGCGTAATGCACGACAATGCCACGGTTGAACAGGACATTCATGAGGTCCGTTGCCGATCCACGGGATCTGTATGGCGCGTCGCAATTTTTCGGAAGGGTGCGCCTGGAACGGGCATCACTGCGTCGTTGAAGGCGGCGACGGGCTACGAATTTTCCTTTGATGTCCCCTTTAGATCCACTGTTGCAGTCAAGCCCGCCCCGGAGCGGGAGTCAATGAAGAAATCCGGGTAATCGGAAAAGCGGGGCGCCGCGCAACAGGGAACACATGAACCAAAACACAGACGCGCGCAAACTGCCCGCATGGACGTTGCTGGTTTCTGTGCCTGGACGGTTGGCCGCACTGACGATCCTGTGGAAGTGCCACGACTTTGGCTTGTCCTGTGGATCGGCGTGGCAGCTGTCCTTGTGGTTGTGGTCGTAGGCATCTTGTTCGGCCCATCGAGCGGAAGTAGTCACCATCACGGCGTTAAAACGGCAAACGGAAATGCGCTCGTGCGGGTCACAAGGGAAACCTGTTGTACGCGGCACCAGCGGCAGCCTCGAAGGTCCATGCCTATAAGACGCTTCGCAAGATCACAATCAACTTTAGCGATTTGAAAGAGGAGGGCTTCGTGCCATTTCAGTCGGTTTCTTTAGTGGAAGATAACGCGTCTGGCAAGTTTCCATCTGGATTGAGGGCTTTATTCAATCAATGTGGCAATAAGCACTACAACGGATCACTAAGGCGTCCTTGACGCCCACCATGCCGAAAAGGTAATACCGATCTTCCATGATGAATGCCTGGAGAATAAACCAGAAACATACGCTCTCCTCCAAAAGGTTCGCAAAGCGATGCGCATCCAACATAATGCCTTTCTCCCTTTTGTCGAAGATACGCGGTCCGTACATCAGAATGAGCACGGTTATTTGCCGCACAAGGATGATGCCCCGTCCGCGGTCAGTGCTCCTTTCATTCGAACCGCCGCGAAGACGGTTGGTGCTCTCCTGCATAATCAGGCAGCAGCAAACGCGACTACCAATGGGTAGTTTATGGAATACACGTGTCAGGACGATCTGTACGTGGAGTGCCGATTTGTCGTCGACTATCGTTTTGGCTTTGTCTACATGACCTTTGGACACTATCATAGGGATTCGTTTGCTTTGCTTATCCGCTCTAGCGCAGAGTTGTATTTCGAGGTTATGCCGACTTTGCCCGCACTGAAGGTGAATTACGCGCAATAGACGAACTTATCGTCTTCGGCACGGTTCGTTTTCCGAAGTGGCCGGATCATATCGTGCCTGTGCGAGACTTTCTGGCAGTTGGATATGCGATATAGTCCAATGACAGAGTATGTTCCTGAGCGCGCGACCGGTGCTGTTCTGAACACGGCCTTCGCATCGGTACTCGTGTAGAGGCCGTGTAACCAGTAACGCAGACCGGCATGGACGGCGACTCCGAATGGACTCTGACCATTGACGGGAGATTCGTCCGGGCCGGCGTAAACCGGAATGTTCGATTTGAGGTGCTAACAGGGCGACTGTCTGCGCAAGGCAAGACGTGTCGCACGTTCGCGTTCGTGCGAGTACCGACCCACGCACCCAACGTCGATCGCGGTATCGCGAGACCCGCCGGCGTTGACGCCTCCCAACCGGCACGTCTTCTTCGATAGTGTTCACGTGTCCACCTATTTAAGTGCACGCGATTCTCCCAAGACCTTGAACGTTACTCAAGACGGGATCGCCGGCCGCTTACGCACCCCATCCATTGGACCGATCCGGGAGAAGCAACCGCAAGCTGCCCCTGAAGGACTGTGAAAAGGCATTGAGCCGGCGGCACGTCGGGCTGGTCAAGTTTCCACGACAAGTCTTTCGCCACGCTCTGTCGCGTGTGAGTGGTGTAGGACGGCTACTCCTCAACGAGAGCCTCCAGTCGGCCTGCACGTACCGCCTTCACCAGCGCTGCGTGGTCGCGCTCCGTCTGATCTGCATAGGCGAGGGAGAACGCGCCGATGGCCTCGTCAAAGGTGTCACCCTTGCCCAGATAGCCACTAATGGTCGTGGCATCCCCGGACTTGGCATGGGCGCGGGCCAGGGTCCAGCCGCAGAACTGGGCATAGCGGTTGAGCTGCGCGGCGGTCATTTCATCGAGGACAACCGACATCTTCATGTCCCGCAACTGCCGAACAAAAAAGTCATAGCCTCGCTGTCCCCGCAACCACCCTAAAAAGATGTCGCTGGAGGACTGCATCAGCCGTTGTCCCATGACGACGCGCTGCCCCTGATTTTCATAATGGCTCTTTCCCGCATAGGGTTCGAGCACCGACCGGCGCTGTTCCTTGAACTGGAGCATCAGGGGATGGTCTTCCTCGTCGAAAAACAACCCGATGAAGCACCGGGTGCCGACGCTGCCAATACCCACGACCTTCACGGCGAAGTCCTCCAGGTGGTAGCGATCCATGAGGACACGGCGCTCGTCGGACAGCGACCGGCGATAGTCGGCGAGTGCCTCACGAACCCGTTCCTCGAAGCCCGGGTCACTGACGTGGTAGAGCAGCGGCGGTTGGTCGACCAGGCGGCGTCGTCCAGCCACTTCGCCGGTGATCTTGGGAAAGAGGTTTTCGACAACACGCTGGCGGGCTTTTTCTGCCAGTCGCTCCCGGTATTTTTTGACCTTTTCATCGGGCGCCATCGCAATGAGGGTTTCCATGTCCAGGCGGGTGTACCAGACTTCCAGAGGATTCGTCCGGGAATACTCCCGCAGGTGTTCCCGATATGCGCGCACGCACTCGAGGACGGCTTTCCGGGAATCCGCATCCGGCAAGTCGTTATCGCGTCCAGCAATCGCGAAACTGACGGCCAGCCGTTTCAGATCCCATTCCCAAGGCGCTGGCAGCGTTTCGTCAAAGTCGTTCAGATCGAAGACCAGATTGCGCTCCGGGGTGGCAAACAGGCCAAAATTCAACAGGTGGCAGTCTCCACAGGCTTGCACTCGAAGACCTGTACTTGGGGTAGTCGCAAGATCGTGGGCCATGAGCGCCGCCGAGCCGCGCAGGAACGTGAAGGGACTGCGGAGCATACGGCCATAGCGGATCGGGACCAATTCCGGCAAGCGATCCAGGTTCGATTCTTCCAGTATCTCGATGGGGTCCCGGCGCTGTGCCGATGGTGTCCAGTCGGCGTGGCTGTTGCGCGGCACCCGATCGCGCAACGCCCGACCGGCGGCAAGTCGCTCTTCCCGGGAGCGAGGAGCCGGGACATCCTCCGCGACGTTATTGACCCTGACCTTGGCTTTCCCAGGCACCTTCACCATGGTTTCCATGCTCACCTCCTCCTGACGGGCTCGCGATGCGGAGTTCACTCTGGCATGGCGGAGGCCGGCATCCTCTGATCCTGCCGGCCCCAGGCACGTGTCCAAAAATACTTCAGATATCGAGCTTGCTAACCTTCGTGCACCTGCGGTGCGCGGTTAGCCATCAACCCGGCATGGGTGAGCACGGCGGTCCAGCCGTTACTTTTGCGAAATTAACCCCGCCGGCCGACCTGATCAGGAAGGATCACTGACCCGCTTCTTTCAGTGTCAGGGAATTCTTCACCGACGTGACGCCGGACACCCCCTTCGCTAGTTCTCCCGCCTTGTCGATCTGGGTCGCGTCAGTGACGGCTCCCACGAGCGTCACTGCACCGCCTTTCGCAACTACGTTGATTCTGGACGTGCTGACACCGCCCTTCGAGAGCGCGACAAGCACTTTCTTGCTGAGTGCGCGATTCGCCTGTCTGGTCGCTTTCGCGCTTCCTCCGCTTGACGGCGCCATACTGGACTGAGTCGACGGCGCAGCGGATTCGCTAGTCTGCGACCACGCATTGACGGATACCACGACGATCAATGCGCCACCCATCAGCTTGAATGTCCTGATTGCTTTCATTTCTCGCTCCTGTTGAGGCACGATAGATCCGGCGGGAATCGCCGGTCTGCATCTGACAACGGACCTTAACCCGACGATCATGCTAGTCGAGTCGTCGACCATTGCGGACGATCACGTTCAGATTCGACTCACTAGTGCCGGTCCTCAAGACCTTTGAGGTGACTCTCCGGTTCCTTCAGAAGAAATCATGGATGGGCGGCTGCAATTCGCTCAGAGTCCCCGGGTCGAGCGAATTGAAAGTCGGCGTCACCGAAGCGCCGCGAACGAATCTGGCCGGCATTTCCGCCGCTATGAACACGATGACGGATCGGTCT
Organism: Paraburkholderia sp. BL9I2N2; assembly: GCF_004339745.1. Taxonomy (GTDB): domain Bacteria; phylum Pseudomonadota; class Gammaproteobacteria; order Burkholderiales; family Burkholderiaceae; genus Paraburkholderia. The sequence goes on from NZ_SMGP01000003.1 coordinate 341,205, forward strand.
TTTTTTCGCCTCTGTCTTCGCCATTCCTGTCTTCGCGAGTCCCGGGTTCAGGTACTTTCCGGAGTTCCTTTCATAATGTAGGCTGCGGAACAAAAAGCGGCAATGCAACTTTGGTCCAATTCCTGGAGCATCGGAGCGCGTTACGCTGATCGAATCCACTTTCGAGTCAGCCAATCCGGTGACTGCCGCAACCACCCCCGGTCGCCTCAGCGCGTTGTTCCTGTCGCGCCAGACCATACTGACAAATGTGGCGCGCCGAGGCACAACCCAGATTCGGGTTCTCCCTGGTCGGCGTAAGGAGGCCATCTGCTCCCGTGACATTGGTAGCAAATTTGGTGCTGTGCCCAGTGATCGCCAGAAGATGCAGGACGAAATGGACCGGACCCGGCCGCCGGCGTTAGCGCGTCTTGCGGCGCAATGCCATGCGATTTCTTTCTCGTCGATGTGCTTTCGAGGCCGACGTTGTAATCCGCATACGGTCATGCACAGTAGACGAACGGTGCAATCTCATTGGTTCAACGGACTAACAATAGTCTTCACCCCTTACTGTCGAGCGTGAAATCGACCCATAGCTGCTCGGGCAGGCTCTTGCCCTCGAGTCCATGCGGCGGAGGCGGGCACACGGCGTCGCGCACGGCCGCGAGCGCGGCATGGTCGAGCAGGCCCATGCCGCTGGACGTCACGACGTGTGTGTCGGACACTGCGCCGTCGCGATAGACGAACCCGACGAGCGTCCGCCCGGTTGTCCCTTCCATGCGAGCCGATTCTGGATAGCGCAGCGCCGCTTCGATCGCGGCGCGCAGCGCGGCGTCAAAACTCGCGTCGGGGCGGGCCGGAGCGGGGACGGGCGCAGGCGCGGGACGTGCTGCGGGAGGGGACGCGGGTTCGGCCGGCGCGGCGCTCTGAGCAGGCGCGGTGTTCGGCGCCGGAATCGGCGCGGGCGGTGGCGTGACCGGCTGCGGCTTCGGCGGCGCCGCGTGCGCGGCGCGCGCCTGATGTACCGCTGGAGCGCGACGCGGCTGCACGGCCGGTTTCGGCACCGGCTTCGACACTTCGCGCCCGGGGATGGGCGCGAGCTCCGGCGCCTGGGCCGTCGGCGGCGCCAGGGTGATCGTCATCGGCTCGGGCCGCCTCGGCGCAGAGATGCGCGGATGAGTCAGCCATGCGCCGACGCCCGCGAGCAGGAGCGCCTCGACGGCTAGCGCGAGCGTGGCTGACATATAGAGCGGCTTGCGCGCGCCGGGGTGCGGCGCATGCTGCGCGACGGTCGGCATCGACGACATGTCAGTCCATCTTTTCCGGTTGCGCGGCCAGCGACACCTGCGTAACGCCGGCCGCGCGGCACGCGTCCATCACGTTCACGAGCTTCTGCAACCGCACGTCCTTCGCGCCCGCGATGGTGACCACCGTATGCGCCGGATCGGGGCGCTTCGTGAGCAGCGCGGTCAGATCGGCCGTGCTGAGCGTGCGGCCGTCGACCGACACGCTGCCGTCGGCCGCGAGCGTCACCGTCACCTTCGGCGGAGGCAGGCTCTGTGCGCTCGCGGCCGACGGCAGCCGCGTGCGCAGGCCCGCGTTCGGAATCATGTGCAGCGTGATCATGATGAAAAACACCAGCATGAAGAACATGATGTCGATCATCGGAATGATCTCGATGCGCGCCTTGCGAGCCTCAAAGTACTTCACGTCATGCTCCCCGCCGGGCGAGCGACCCGATCACCCCGTGCGGGGTTTCAGTTTCCGCCTCCCGCGCGACGTGGACATCCGGGATGTCGCTCGTCAGGCGATTGACGAGCGCGGTCTTCAGCGTATCGAGTTGATGCACGACCAGTCGCACGCGATTATGCAGGCCGTTGAAGAACACGAGTCCGATCATCGCGACGAACAGGCCCGACGCAGTCGCGATCAGCGCCTCGGCGACGCCGCCCGTCACCTGGGTCGGCGCGTTGCCCGGATTCGACAGCACCTGAAACGCGTCGAACATGCCGACGATCGTGCCGAACAGGCCGAGCAGCGGCGCTAGCGTGACCGCGGTATCGAGCACCCACAGGAAACGGTCGATGCGGGGAGCCTCGCGCATCACTGCTTCCTCGAGGCTCGCGGCGAGCGTGTCGCGATCGGCGCGTCCGGCGAGCCGGCCCGCGGTTGCGATCACGCTGCCCGTCGGGAGCCCGTCGTGCCGTTGGGCCCAGGCCGCGAGCGCGCTCGCGTTCAGCGCCTTCTGGTGGTCCAGTTCGGCAAGCGCCGCGTGCGCATCGCGCGCGACACGATGCAGGAACCACAGCCGCTCGATGACGACGGTCAGTGAGACGAACAGCAGCGCGGCGATCACATACAGCACGCCGCCGGAATGATCGGCGACGCGTAACAGGATGTCCATCGACATGATCGATCCTCCTCAAAAATCCGCATGCAGGGAAACGTAGGCGGCCAACGGCGCGCCGAGGTAGGCGCCGACCACGTTGGTGGCGATGTAGTAGCGCTGGTTGGTGACGTTGTCGATGTTTAGATCGACCCCCCAGTGAGGTTCCGCGTAACCGAACTGCAGGTTCTCGATCAAAGAGGCAGGCGCCCAGTCGTAGCCGTTGGCGAAGCCGTTCGACATCCGGCTCATGTAATTGATGCCGGCACCCGCATGAAAGCCCGCCCTGCCGAAGAGACTGAAGCGATACGTCGTCCACAGGTTCGCCATATAGGCGGGCACGCCCTGCGGGACCGTACCGACCGCGCCAGGAGTGTCTGGGCTATAAGTGATACGCGCGTGCTGCGCGGTGAAATTCGCGTACACGTGCCAGTTCGGTGTGAGATCCGCGTCGAGCGAGGCCTCGGCGCCGCGTGTGCGCTGCGAATCGAACGCGATCTGGTCGTCGCCGAACGGGGTCGCCACGTGTTCCCGCTTCACGTCGAACAGCGCGGTGTTGAGCACGTAGCGCCCGTCGTCGAGCGACCACTTTACGCCTAGCTCGTATTGCAGCGCCGATTCCGGCGGGCCGATGGAAAACGCATCGTTCTCCGAGTTGAAATTCGCGAGGTAGCTGCGCGATACGCCGAAATATGGTGTCATCCAGGGCGTGACCTTGTACAGCACGCCGGCGTTCCAGCTGGTCGGCGCATCGTTGCGCGTATACGTATTGCCCTGAACCAGCGTGATGCCGTCGTTGGCGGTACGGTTCGGCTCGCCGGGGAGCGGGTTCAGGGTCAGCGACGTATCGAACCAGTCCTTGCGCACGCCCGCGCGAATCTTCAACTTGTCCGTCACGTCCACCTGATCGGTCGCGTAAATGCTGTAGAAGTTCGCGTACACATGGTCGTTCTGGCACGAGTGAGAGGGCGCGCACTGGAAATGCAGGCTTGCGATGGAGGTTTCCGTCGGAACCGGCGCGAAGATGTCCTCGATGTCCGGAAGGTCTGCCGTCGCCTTCACCGTGTTGAGATCCTGGTTCAGGTATTCGAAGCCCGTCAGCAGCGTATGGTGGATGCTGCCCGTCGAGAATTTCCAGACCGGCTCCAACTGGTAGTCGAGCGTGTTGAGCGAATCGTCCTGATCGCGCAACTGGCGGCCGGTGAATGTGTTGCCCTTGACCTTCGCGTGCGTGCTGTCGCCGTTGCTGTAGAAGTCCAGCGTGTGGTGCATGTACGACAAACGATTGTTGATCGTCAGGTAGTCGCTGATGCGCCACTCGTCCGTGAGCGTGGCGCGTACATCGTTGCCGTGTGCGTTCGCGAACGGCGTCGAATATTTGGCGTCGAACGGGACATTGCGGATCGGCGCCCCCTTGTAATAGATCATCCCGTATGAGTCGGGCGTTGCCATATAGTCCTGCGCGTCGATCGAGAACTCGATCTTGTGGTCGCCGATTTTCCATTGCAGATCGGGACGGATTTCCTTGTTCCACGATGCGAGGTCGCGGTAGCCGTCGGAGCGGCCGGCGCCGGCGTCCACGCGATAGTTCAGTCCTTCGATGCCGGTCGGACCGGTGACGTAGCCACTGGCGTTAACGGTACCGAACGAGCCGGCCTGGATATTGCCGCCCCAGTGGAACTGCGCCGACGGCGTGTAGTGGATCAGGTTTATCGCGCCGCCCGGCGGGCCGCTGCCGAGCAGCGCCGACCCCGGTCCTTCGAGCACTTCGATGCGCTCGACGCCCAGCAGCGAATGCGTCGGGCCGTTGACCTGGTCGCCGTCCGAGAAGCCGTCGTCATAGGTCTGCGCCTGCAGGCCGCGGATCATGAAGTGGTCGGTGAAGCCTTTCGAATCGGTACCGCCATAGTTCACGCCGGACACGTTGCCGTTCCGGATCGCTTCCTGCAACGACGTGACGCCTTGTTCGTCGAGAATTCCGCGCGGAATGACCTGCAGGCTCATCGGCAGGTCGCCGAGCGCGGTACCCGTCTTGCTGACGCCCGTGACCTGATACGGGTCGTTGACGTTATGGTCGCGCCCGGCCGCGGCCGTCGCAGCGGTGACGGAAATCTCGCCGAGCGTGCTCGCGGGTTGCGTCTGCCGGGTTGGCGTCTGTTGACCTTGTGCTTGCTGAGGCTGTTCCTGTTGAGCTTGTTGAGCCTTCGCCAAATTGGGGAATGACAAAGCGGCAAATAGCGCCGATATGGCAATTGCGGTTCGGGACCTGGATACGTTCGTTGGCTTCACGCGGTGCTGGCTATTGTTGGAGACGGTAGTGAGAAGCTCGGCGGGCGGCCGTCCGTTGGGACAGCGACCCGCCGTGACTGGCTACTTCGGATCTCGCGCATCAGGCAATGCAAGCCCGCCCGACGCACTCGAACCGGACCACGCGACGACCTGCTTAATCGTCGTCGTCGTCGACAGCAGCGACCGACTTCGAACCGTCGGCTGCGGCCTTCGAGTAGATCGAGTGCGGGACGGGATACGGCTTGTCACCCATCACGCCCTTCCACTGCACGCGATTGAACAGATCCGGCGGAATACGATCTTCTTTGGAGAAGTCGAAGTCCTTCGTCGCGTTCGCCCAGTACGTCGCGTCATGCAGCGGATGAATGTCCTCACCTTGGGCAAACTGGTTGCCGTCGGTGCCGCTCGCCACGTTGCCCACGTTCGTGTTTTTCAGAATCGTCGAAGCGACCGCCGTGTAGGTCCACGAACCGTCCGACTTCGTGTCGAAGAGGTCGGACATCGGACGCGCGTACGCCGTGTTCAGGTCGATATGCTGGGTACCGAGCAGGTCTTCCATGGTACGGAGCGCGTTGACCTGGCTGTAGGCGGTACTGACGACGGCGTGCTTCTTCACGTACGCACCGACGACGTAAGCGGGCGAGCGGTGCGAGTCGACGTGATCGGAACCGGCTTGCGAGTCATCCTCGACCACCACGATCAGCGTGTCCCGCGCATACGGGCTGTGCGCGACGGTTTCGACCAGCTTGCCAACTGCGAAGTCATTATCGGCTTCTTCCTGCTCAGCCGAACCCATCTGGCCGACGTTCTGGGCAAAGCTGCCGGTGTGGTCGGAGCCCATGCGGACGACTTCAAACGACGGGAGCTGGCCATTCGCGACGTACTGCTGGAACTCGCGGTTCCATTCGAGTTCGCGGAAGGTGTCGGGATAGGCCTGGTCGAAGCCGCGGTAGTACTGGTCCGTCAGGTTGACGAGCGAAGGCTTGAGCGGATGAGCCTGGACGATGTTGGCACCGGCCGGATTGAGCAGCGGGTTGGCGATCGTGCCGATCGAGCCAACGTTGTTGACCATGCCGCCGTAGTTGCGGACCGCACCGCCGGCTTGCAGAACCGCGTCGTAGATGCTCGCTTTCTGATAGCCGAACGGCGCATCCGGCACCGACACGTCGGCGCTACCCGGCAGCGCGTTGGCCGCGCCGCCCGGCAGCGACGACGTGGCGCTTGTGAAGCTGCCGTTCGTGGCGAAGTCGCGCATGGCGGTGGTGGGGAGGCCAACCGGCAGACCGCGGTTGGAGCCTTCGGATTCATACGCCATGCCGCGGCTGACGCCGGCGTAGTTCTCCTGCTGCGAAACTTCCTCGGTCGGCGTGACGTGTGCGTGCTGCACCCACGACCAGCCGTCCATCGAACCGTCGCCGGGATCGGTGAAGTTGTCGAGCGTGACGAAGTTGCTGGCGATGTTGTGGAAGTTCGGCGTGGTGGCCTTGCCGTACATCGTCAGCGTTGGATCACCGTTCGAGCCGTTGCCGAGGTCGCCGAGGATCTGGTCGAACGTGCGGTTTTCCTTCACGACGTAGATCACGTGCCTGATACGAGCGCGCAAGAAGTGCATCGTCTCGCGATCGCTATCCGACTCCTTCTCCGAGTAGTGGTTATTTTCGTCCACCTGGGTGGTCAGCTGGGCGAGCACATCGCCGGTCGGGACCGGAGCACTGACGAGACTGCTCTGTTCCAGGCCGAACTGGTACTGGGCCGTGGTACCCGAGGTATAGAGAGGGTTCGGGCCCGTGACCGACTTGCCGTTGATGAGGTACATCTGTGAGCCATCGGCGCTCAGCGTGATGTCCTTCGGCGCATAGGCGGTCGGGATCAGACCGTTGACGTGGTAGCCGTTCTCGCCGGTGAGCGAGATCACAGCGATCGAGTTGTCGCCGTTGTTGACCGCATACAGGGTCTTGCCGTTCTTCGAAACGGTCACGTTGACCGTATCGCGGCCGCTGTATTTCTTGTTATTGCCGCTACCCCGGTCGTTGCCGTCGCCATTCTGGCTGGCGATGTCGATCGTTTTCTCAACCCTGTGGCTGGCGGTATCGATGACGGCGACTTGGTCGGTGTTCGATACGGCGACGTAGAGCTTAGACTGATCGGGCGAGAAGGCCATGCCGTATGCATTGCCCTTCACCGGGATGCGCGTGATGAACTGCGGCGCGGCCGGGTTCGCCAGGTTCAGCACCACGACTTCACGGTCACGCACCGACGAGATGAACGCGGTCCCGTCGGCCTTCAGCGAAACCGCCCACGGGTATTCGCCACCGGCGACACCCTGCTGGCCCGACGTGTTGAACGGACGCAGGTCGTATTCGGAAACGAGCGTGTTCGAGCCCGTATCGATGATGGAGATCGAGTCGTTGTAGTTGTTGACAACGACCAGGTTCCGGCCGTCAGCGGAGACAGCGAGGCCGCCAGCGTTCGGCTTGACGCCCGAACCGATACCCGTCGTGTGATTCAGTGCGATGGCCGCGGTCTGGGACCATTGCGCCGACGGGACAGCCGAAGCGCGGTTATACACATAGACCTTGTCGTCGGCGCCGCCGGTGCCGTACAGGGTCTGGTTGCCGTTCCAGGCGAGACCGTCGAACGCGTTGTTCTGGTGAATGACTTGCGCCAGCATCGGGTGGGCCTTGTTCGCGCCCGACACGTCGTAGATGAAGATGTACTGGGTCGAGTCAGCCTTGTCCAGCGTGCTGTTGTTGGCGCCCGTGTAGACGGTGTTGTAGCCAGCGGTGATCACGGCCAGCGTGTTGCCGTCCGGACTGAGCTGCGACTTGATGGCACCGCTGACCACTTGGGTCGACTTCGCCGAAAGCTGCGGATTCAGCAATTGCTGGACGGCGCCCGGAATGGCTCTCGGGGAGATGAACTGGCCGGTCGGCAACAGTTCCATATTGCTTTGAGGTGCTGCGCTTGCTTGAAGGGTTGGGAAAAGTATAGAGCCGGTAAGTAATCCTAATGTAATGCTAGACTGAACCAGTCTGCATTTTTTCATTTCATATCTCCAGAAAACAAACAGAATTGAAATCTCTGCTCCTGAACTGAACGTCTCAGATCTGTTCTGTTACCCCTGATCTAAAATTGGAGCTGCTTGTGCTGAGCGTTTCTGAGCCTCAGCCGGAAAAATCTATCGTTTGCATATGTCAGAGACGTGAATCAAGACGTGGCGAAAAAAAATGCGGATCGACGGGTTGTATAAGCAAATTGTTATTCGGATTTCCGAAATTTGTGCCTTTATAAAAAAGCCTCTCGATGTAAGCACTTTTTTCCGAAAACTAAAGACCCACTCATTCGCTTTACGCAAAAAATTGCCGGAGATTGAAAATACTTCGCAGTCTGCACTATGCGTAAATAGAGTGATTTTCTTTCTCACAACTGGTTGCCAGTTTTTCCGGGTCATCGAGCGGGTCTTTTCGGGCACAGTACACTGATCGCGTCGGGCGGAAATCGGTAGCCGGCATAGACATAGCGTCGTTGGCAGGTGCGCTGTGTTGGAGAGCAGTTCGTTTCATACCCGCAATTGTCGCTGCATTTCCGCCGACATCCCGGCAACGTGAGTATCCGCGCAAGACAAGCGGCAGGCGCGCACGCAGGTTTTAAAGTGTGGGAAACCGTGACCGGCAACCCAACGTTGGATCGCCATGCCGCACAAATCAGGAATGCTGATGTTCAAAGTCTTCGCCCGCTCGACCATCAACAACGTGACAGTACACGCGCCGCGCGGTGGTCATGTTTTATTGAACGTTACAAATTGATTAAAGCGAACGTTTTTTGTTGACCGACAACTTTAAGAATAATTGCATTGCGTGCTGCATCGCTTCTCTTGATAGTAAATTGCATTTACAGCCGACCCTGCTTCATCAGCATCCGCTAGCGCGGCCGCGCACGACGTACCGCTGACGTGTAAGCCGGGAAAGCCAGCGCTGCGCGTGGGACACGATGGCACCACACGGAGGCGGCGCGAGTGAGTTGGACGACGCCAAACCATTCATTATGAAAGGTTCTTTATTAGCAATAATATTGACACAGGACCCTGTTATGCCCGTTGCTGATCTGGATTCAACGGTCGGATAGCTGAATTGCGGCGCTGCAGCTAGGGGATTATCCTGAGATGGTGAGGCGATATTGTTGACTAATATTATTAATAGTTGAGATCGCTGGCGCCTGACCGGCATCGTGCTCCCTCTGCCTGGCGAGTCGCGTCACGCAGCAGAACATTCTCCAAATCGCCGGGAACGAGTGACGGTTCCGCACACTGTCTGCTTGATCGGTGATGATTCTGTGCAAATCAGTTTGCATAACTAATTTTATCAAAAACTAACCCGAAGCGTGGTCCGATAGGAGGAGGTCATGATGTCCAGAGGAGTTGGATTGATTTCTGTTTTGCTGGCGGCGACTGTTGCACTCGCTGCATGCAATGGAGACAGCGCCGGCACATCTGCGGCGCAAGGCGTGGCGAACACGAGTGCGTCACCGACGTCATCAGCGAACACTGCATCGCAGCCAGATAGCAGTGCAGTAACGGAAGCGGCAAATGCACTTCCGTTACCTTGCGACACCGCCGCAGCGGCCAACACACCGTGTTCCGCGGCCCACAGCGTGACACGCTTACTGACAAGAAATTACAGAGGCCCGTTGTTCCAGCTTCAACGGGCCTCTGACAATGCAAAGCAGGACATCTACCCTTATACGTCGAGCACCTTGCCGAACGGCGGCGATCGGCAGCAAATCGGTTCGGCCAATGTCAGAAGCGCAAACGCGTTCTGCAACGATACGTCCTGCGCCGTCTCATACATTTACGATCAGATCGACTCGGTTGCGGCCCTGAAGGGAGGCGCGTTTGGTAACGTGCCCGCCGTGCTCACACTCAATCTGGACGGCACAGAAACACTGACCCTTGCGAGTAGCGCTTCAGGATCGAAGAAGACGACGACCGTACCGATCATCAACGGCTTTGCGACGATCACGCTCCCAGGAACGGGTGGGACACTGACTGTGCAGTTGTCGCAGCCGCCCACCGCGCTGACCGCGCAGTCGCCCACTCTGCAGGTATCGATCGGTAACGATTTGCCGGCGCACGGCACACCGGCGAAGCTGGGTTTCGTACCGCTCGAAGGCGCACAGATTCCAGCGCTGAATACGTTGGGGGGACAAGCCTATCGGAACCGGTTCGGCACAGTGAACCAGTCGATCGGCGATACCGAGATCGCCGAGTATATGGTGGCCGGCGCACATTACAGCCAGTCCTCTACGTGTTGCGGCACGTACGGAAACATGGAGAACAGCGCTAACCCCAGCACCTTTGCTCATGGCGAAATCGAGGGCGAGATGTTTGCGCTGGCGTTCTCAAACGGCAACGCAGCGGTGTTCGGTTACTGCGATGGTGATTCGAATCAGCCACCGAATGCGAAGGACCCGGTATGTAACGGACTGGATACCAACTGGCCGGGCGTCGATGCCGAGGCGGGGGTCTATCTGTACGGCCCACAGCAGCCCAAGAATGAAAAGTTTGTCACGGTACTTTCCAAGTATTCGCCGGTGAACGCATCGAATATTTTCGTCGTCAAGGGCGGTTCTGCTTCGCAGAGCGTGCTCACCCCGCTCTTTGATCAGGCTCCGCCAGAAGCCCTTAACTTTGGCGGTGATGCGGGCCATGCCTTCAACGGACAATGGCAAGGCGGTCTTTCACTTGGGGAAGGGGGCGACGGCAGCGCTGCGCCAATTCAGTTCTTCGAAGGCGCGATCATCACCAAGGCGACATCCGACGTGACGGACAACGGGATCCAGTCCAGCATTGCGAGCTTCTACGGGCCGCCGGCCAATAAGACTTCGGCCGCCTGCTACGCGAACAATCTGGTGAATTCGCCGCTGAGTCTTGCAATGCCAGATGCATGGAGCCAGCAAAATGGCGGCACGGCTGTGCCTGCGACTGATATCAGCGGGAACAGCAAGCATGCGGCGACGGTCATCGGTACGAATGGCTCGTCGGTTGCGAATATCCGCGAAATCATCCGGGTTCAGGGCGGCCAAACCTACAGTTTCACGGACTACGTTATGGCTACCTCCAACGCGGACGGTCTTTCCTGGCGGATCGATCCAGACCGATGACTCGAGCGGCACGGAATTCGGGTGGGTGGTCAACACGAACACGGGGCAGGTCGTGAGGGGAACATGGGGCGCCGGACAAGCGACCTCGCTGAGCGCGGTGCGAGCGGGCAACTGGTGGAAAGTGACGATGACCTTCACCGCGCCTGCGGGATCGAATAACGCATCTGTTTTTATCGATCCACCCACGTCCAGCGCCGCTGGAAAACCGGTCGCAGCAAGCGGCATTTCTCAGCGCAACGCATTATTGCCCAAGCCTGGCAATTCAGACTGCTTCAGGAATGTAGCGCTCGAAGTGTGCGGACGGTGGCGTCCAGCGCATGGGCGCCACCACGTTTGTCGACGACGTAGGGGACAGCGGTTGACGTTCGCACACCGATGGCCGCGAATGTCAGGTCCCACCGTCAGCGATTGAGCGCTCCCGATCCAACTCAGACGTTCCTGTCCTCGCAATCAACGGCCGGTTCGCGATCGGAATCGGACGCTGCATCTTTGCTCGAGCGCGTATGCGAACTGCCCGACAAGGGGAACGCCTTCAAACTCGCCTGGGGACTCAACGCGCTGGCGACACAAATGGAGCCAAACGCGCAAATACTGCGTGCCGCGTCATATATCCGCAGAGCAGCCCGCGCCGTCGAAGGACTGCCTTAACGGCACGGTGAAGCGCGCGAAGGGACCGACCCGAGATCAATACACCTTGAAGCTTTCGGTGCTTGCCATCAATGCCAGTCCAATAACTGCTATACCCGCGAAGAGCGCTGGCAGCAGAAAGACATGGGGAAGGCCCAGGAATGCGACCCCGAAACCGCTCGCGATGCCTCCCAACGCCGAGGCGAGGGCCGTCGAGCTCATGAAGATTGCCGACGCCGTCGCTACCGCGTTGGGAAGCAGGCGTTGAGCGACGATGATGCCCAGAACCATAAATATGCCCCAAACACCACCCATGAGGATCTGTCCGGCGAACATGCCCGCTGCAGACGACCAGAGCGCAAAGCAAAGATTGGCGAACACCCCCATGGCGGCCGCGATACACATCAACCATATGTTGCCAAGCTTGCGGCCCAGCCCGATGCTGAAAGGCATGATGATCAGCTCGATGAATGGCTGTGTCCCGATGACCGTTCCACGTACGGCCGGGCCTAGCTTGAGGCGTTCTTCCATGTAGATCAGCAGGAATCCGTACTTCACTGGCTCCCCCGCGTAGAGCATGACGAAGAGTCCTGTGAACGTCAGGAGTGGAAGCATGGCACGTAGGCTGGAGTGACGCGCGGGCTCGCTCGCCGACGCCGGCTTGATCTTGACGGTTGGGTTCAGCGTTCCGAGAGGTGCGATCTGTAAAAGCATGCAGATGGCGGTCATCCAAAGCATGGGGCGCAGGCCATAGGCAGCCGCTACCCACGCTCCCAGGACAGGCCCGACGATCCATCCGCCGGTAAGCGCCATACGGATGATGGCAACGACACTTTCATTTGCGTCGTCGGGCTTGTCGCTGAGTTCATCGTGGACAGCCGCAAAAATCTGCGAGGCGGTAGCACCGGAAACGGCCAGCAAAGCGACCGCAATGATGAAGGGTATCCAGACCGAAGTAGAGACGGCCAGCCCTGCCCAGCCCACAAAGCCCGCCACAGCACACATGCGAAAAAGACCGAGGCGATTCCCTGTGTGATCAGAGTAGCGGCCGACGAAATACCCCGCGACTGGAGCTGCAAGGCTGGTCAGGTAATAGAATCCCGCCAACGGCAGCGAGGCGCCGAGTTCCTTCACCAGGAACAGAACGATCTGTGGTGCAGCCGCCGACGCGCCGAGACCCGACAAAAACATCGCAATGGTTGCGCCGAGAAAAAGCCTCGAAGCTGCAACTTGACGCAATGCAGATTAACTACCGGTTCGGTCAGACATCGTGACAGATTGACTACCGCGTTGGTCAGACATTGTGAAACGCCCCCCGGTTATGTTCCTGAACTTGCTCGGCAGCGATGGTCCGTGCGGCCCGCACACTGGAGACTATCGCGACCGCTTCCCGATTGCTATAGCCAGGTCGAACTGGTCACTTCCGCATTGCCGAAACAACGGACTGAGGCTTGAAACTGCAAACGCTTCAGCAGTCCGTGTGCTCGTTTATAGCGGTCATTCGATTTTATCTTCTACGCATAAATTTCTGTAACCCTAAATATTCCCACGTGCTGGGACAACAAAAAAGTTTTTGGAGTTCCTGAGCGGACCTGAATATAGTCACTCCCGAAAACAGCCCTGCCGCAAGAGTCAAGCGTTCAACCAGGAGAGAGACATGAACCTGCTCGTGTACAGACGTTGTGCCGTTTCGCTGTTAACCGCATTAACCGTGAGTGTGTCGCTGGGCTTGTCGGGTTGTGGCGGCGATGCGCCGGGCGGTAGCGGGGCCGTCGCCTCGGCGAAGAGTCAACAAGCCACGGCGGCCTCTGCCGCGCAAAGCGAATCCGCGGCGCAGCAAAGCCGCCGCCCCTCGCGTCAAATCGCCGTGGTGCCGCCGCCAATGGGATGGTCGTCATGGAATAGCCTTGCCGAGAACGTGAATTACAACACGATCAAGGCCGAAGCCGATGGCCTTTCCGCACTGAATGCGCAGCTAAAAGCCGGCGCGCAATACGAGTACGTGAACACCGATGAAGGCTGGTGGACCTCAGGGGCGAGGGATGCCAACGGCAACTTCGTCATCGACAACACCCAATGGCCGGGCGGCATGCAGGCCATCGCGCAATACATCCACAGCAAGGGACTGAAAGCGGGCATCTACATCGACGCCGGCCCGCAGGGTTGCGGCACGCGAACCAACGGCACGCATTTCGTCGGTAGCGACTTCGCGCACTACGATCACGACTTCCTGCAATTCGCGCAGTGGGGATTCGACTTCGTGAAGGTCGACTTCTGCGGGGGCGGCGCAGCCGGCTATGATCCGCAGCAAGCCTATACAGCCATCGCTGATGCGATCGACAAGGCATACGTGCAGACCGGCCACCGCGTGACGCTCAGCATCTGCGACTGGGGAACCATCGCCAGCAACAGCACGTACCCCGACTTCAACGAGGGACCGTGGGCGTGGGCCGCCGGGGTTGGCCGGATGTGGAGAACGACGGGCGACATCTATGGGCCGAACAGCGGCGCGCCGAACTTCGGCAGCGTGACCGGCAACTTTCTTGGCAACTATCACCCCGAGGCCCAGCACACTGGCTTCTACAACGACCCCGACATGATGGTGGTCGGCATGGGCATGACGGCGGTTCACGATCAGGCGCACATGAGCCTGTGGGCGATCGCCGGCGCACCGCTGATTCTCGGCGCCGACCTGTCGAAGCCGCTGACCGCAGATACCACGCAGTTGACGACCAACACCGACGTCATTGCAGTCGACCAGGACCCGCTTGGCACACAAGGTGTAAAGGTCGCACAATCTGGCGCACAGCAGGTGTGGGCGAAGCTTCTCGCCGGCCAGGGGCAGCGTGCTGTCGTGCTGTTCAACAACGGCACGACGGACGCGCCGATGACGATCACGTGGCAGCAACTCGGCTTGGTGCCAAACGCGCGCGCGATGGTGCGTGATCTGTGGGCCGGCAAGCAACTCGGCTCGTTCGTCACTTCGTATACGGCACCCACGGTGCCCGCGGGCGGCGCCGTGATGCTCTCGGTAAGCGGACAGGACGTCGCCGCGAAGAACTACCAGCCGACTTCACTTGGCGGTGGTGCATCGTATACGCACTGCCCGGACTGCGACGGCGGCAGGATCGTTCGGGGACTTGGCACGGTAACCTTCGGCAACGTCGCATCGACCGGCACCGGCGGCTACGTTGAGATCGCATATGCGAACCGCTCTCGCGACACGTTGACCGCACAACTTTCGACGAACGGCGGCCAGACGACCACAGTGGTGTTTCCGCCGACCGGCGGCGAAGGGCTAGTTGGCACGGTCACGGTCTATGTGCCGCTGCAGCCCGGGGGTAACTCGCTGACGCTGTCGAGCGCGGACAGCACCGCGCCTGCGCCCGATATTGGCACAGTCTCTGTCGTCGCCGGCCCGGTGACGCTTCCGCCGTTCAAGGCTGCCTACGAGGCAGAAGCGTCGAGCAGCGTACTCGCCGGTGGCGCGCGCATTTCGGCATGCAGCGTTTGTTCGGGCGGCTCGGACGTCGGCTATGTTGGCAACGGCGGGACGTTGACGATCAACAACATTAGTGTTCCCGCGGACGGCACCTACACCGTGTTGGTGGGCTATGCGAACGGCGACTCGGCGCCGCGCTCCGCGGACATCAGCTTTAACGGTTCAACGCCTGTCACTGTGTCGTTTCCGCCGAGCGGTGGGTGGAGCACCATCTCGACTCTCGCTGTGACGGGCACATTCAAGTCGGGCAACGCGAACGCGCTGATCTTCTCGAACCCTGCGGGTTGGGCACCGGACATCGATGGCGTCGGCGCGCCGGCAGCGCAGTAGCTTCAGTTGAAAGACCTGCGCCGCCGCGTCCTGCGGCGGCGCAAACCTCAAACCAGGGAGACGCGCAACGTTGGGTGCGCTATGTGTGAGGCCGCAGCGCGCTACTACCTCTCACGATAGCGATTTTCAAGGCATGCGGAATACAAGATGCGTCGCCGGCGGCAACGCGGGGACGATCAGATTGCTGTTCGCTGTTTCAAAGGACGATACGTCCCATCACAGAAGCAATCGAGCACCACTCAGCCCAAAGCCAACTCGCCCGCCGTTTCCTGCAGCAGCTTGCGAAAGCGCTTCAACACGGGTTCTTCGCGCGGCGCATCACGGAGCGCGCTTGCGCGAGCACGGTTTCGCCGAGCAACGTGGGCTGGCTTCCTTGGCTCGACCGTTCGAAGAGTCGTGTTCCCAGCCGGCTTTCCGCATCGGCGAGCAACCGTGAGAGCACCGGTTGCGCAACGCCGAGACTGCGCGCAGCGCGATGTACCGATCCACCATCACCGATGGCGATCAGGGCTTCGATATGACTGTTGCAGTGCCGCAGGAGATCGCTTCATGACATCACCATCCGAGGGTTGATGAGGAGATGTGAAAAAGGTATCACGTGAGGACGATGCTACTTTTTCGACGCCGCCGGTCCGGGTGACTTGAGAGCAATCAATGACAGAGACTCGTGGCGCAGACCTGACTCCGCAGACTATGCATCGGAATGGAGTCAGGCTGATCCTCACGGTCTAGCGCAATCACATCATGCCGGTCTTCGGCGCGTCCTTCGAGACAGGAATCAAGCTGATACATACGAGACGAGGCCGCCACCGTTCACATGGCCGACTCACTGGCGCGGATGACCGGCAGAGTAGGCGTGGCCGCGATCACGGGCGGTCCCGGGCACGCCAACGCTGTGTCGGCCCCTATACACGCCGTGCCTGGTTGAGTCCCCCGTGGTCCTGCTGTCCAGCCCGGCGGATAACAGCCGCTCAAAACTCCCGACACGATCAGTGCATTCGTCACCTTTGCCAGGACGTTTGTGCATAGAGTCTCCGGCGCCGGTCATAGAGGACGCCATCCGACGCAATGCAGACAACGATTCGTTGCGCTCTGTTACGTTCCCTTCTTGATATCGTTGCCAGGCCGATTTGTCAGGATGGCGCTCGTAATAACGTGAAGGAGATGATCGGCCCGTGACGCGAATGAGGGTTGGTCAACGAGCCAGCCGAGCGCCGACATCAGGGCGAACAGATCTACCCCATCCATATCGGCGCGCGCCGTTCCGTCGCCCTGAGCGCGGCGCAGTAGTCGCTCGCCCGCTTCATGCACCGCTGTGCAAGAAGCGTAAAGCGCGGAGTCCGGGTCCGCGTGGGCGCTCGCCATCAAGGCGACAACGCCGCTATAGCTATGAACGAATGCGACCCCTTCGCGAAACCAGGACACGAGCGCTTCGCCCGGCGGATTCGACGTTTCGAGTTCGCCTGCCTTTTGCGTCAGTGCGTCCAGATTCGCACGCAGCAACGCTTCGAACAAGGCTTCTCGCGTCGGGAAATGACGCAACACTGTGGCCAACCCGACCTCGGCCCGGCGGGCGATGTCACGCATGGACGCATCGGCGCCATTCTCAGTGACGACGTCACGCGCGACTGCAAGCAGGTGGTTGTAATTTTTTCTGGCGTCGGCCCGCATAACTTTCCTTGACAAATGGATCAGTGATCCATATATTTAAATCAGGATATGGATCACTGATCCATAAGATACAGCGCATTTGTGCAAATTGGAACAGAGACGCTGTCCGACACCACGAAAGGAGATGTCATGGGAAAGCTTGAGGGTAAGGTTGCAGTCGTCACGGGTGGATCGAGCGGCATGGCGCTGGCGAGCGCCAAGCGGTTCGTTGAAGAAGGCGCCTATGTTTTCATCACGGGCCGCAGGCAGGAGGCGCTCGACGAGGCCGTCAAGCTGATTGGCCGGAACGTGACCGGCGTGCGCGGCGACGCGGCCAATCTGGACGACCTCGACCGCCTGTTCGATACAGTCAAGCGGGAAAAGGGCAAGATCGACATCCTGTTCGCGAGCGCAGGCACGGGCGAAGCTGTCCCTCTGGGCGAGATTACCGAGCAGCACTTCGATGCGATCTTCGGTCTGAATACGCGCGGAACGCTGTTTACGGTTCAGAAAGCGTTGCCGCTGTTCAACGATGGCGGATCGATCTTCATGACCGGGTCCGTTGCTTCGGTGAAAGGCTTTCCTGGTTATGGCGTGTATTCGGCGAGCAAGGCGGCGTTGCGCTCATTCGCACGCACCTGGCTTAACGAACTGAAGGGTAGGAATATCCGGGTGAACGTGCTGAGCCCGGGGCCGATCGCCACACCGATGCAGGACCAGGTTCTCACCGAGGAGGCTAAGCGGATGTTCGAATCCCTGATCCCGCGGGGAAAGATGGGTCGTCCTGAGGAAATTGCGACGGTTGCGCTGTTTCTTGCTTCAGACGATTCGAGCTTCGTGAATGGGGTGGAGTTGTCTGTCGACGGCGGCTTCTCGGCCATCTGAAATCGCGCCGAAAAGCGTGTAGAAGCACCTGTCAACTCGACGAAGATGATCCGATTGGTGTCGATAAATATGGATTCCTTGTCAATACGGAATGGAGAGTTCGCATGAGCTATTCAATTATTGGGTTTGGCGCGGTAGGTCACGCACTCGCCCGAGCGTTTGCAAGAAAGAACATCGATGTGACCGTCGCCAGCCGGCGCTCTCCCGAGACGTTGATGCCGCAGGCACAAGCGATTGGCCGCACAGTTGTCCCCGGGACGCTGCAGGATGCAATTGCGTCCGACACGATCTTCCTGGCGGTTCCGTTCTGGGAACATCGCGAAGTCGCGAAGCAGATCCCAACCTGGCAGGGCAAGACAATCATCGATACGACCAATGCTTACGGTGTTCCCGTTGCAGACCTGGAAGGCCAGCCGCCGGCCGCGGTTGTCGCCAAAGCGTTTACCGGCGCCAGGTTCGTAAAGGGCTTTAACCATCTGCCCGCTGCCGTTCTGGCCGCTGATCCAAACGTGAGTGGCGGGAGCCGCGTCGTGTTTTTGTCGAGCGATGACGAAAATGCGGTGGCACCGGTCGCTGCTTTGGCCGAACAACTCGGTTTCGCGCCGATTGCGCTAGGACCGCTCAAGGATGGCGGCTTGCTTGTCCAGGGTAGGGGCAGTACCTGGGGGCAACTGATCTTCAAGGATCTCGTCAAGTTCAAATAGCGGCGCCTCACGACGAAGACAGCGGCCACGTGCATCGCTAAACGCGTGCTGGTGATCTGACCGAGATTCGGTTAGTGCCTCTGAGCGAGTGCATGATGGCCGCTGGCGACTCGTCGGCTGCGAGCGCCCGTAGGGCAGAAGTGACGCGGAAGGTGTCCATTCGGACTTGAAACAGCGACGAGTGCTGCGGCGACGCATTCGGGCGTAGATGGAGGATACTTCGTAGCAGCAAGCCAACGCGTCCAGCCAGGATTCTGCACATGAAGACACTTTCTCTACTGACTCTTTGCGCAGCGCTGTTGTCGTTCGGCGGTGCGGCGTACGCGCAAGTCGACCAATCTGAGCCTCAGCTGCTGATCAAGACCGCGACGCAACAGATACTCGACGAGGTGCGGACCCGAGCGATCGCGCCAGACGATATTCCTCGTATCATTGATATCGTAAACCGGGACATTCTTCCCTACACCGATTTTCACCGCACCACGTCACTGGCGATGGGCCGTTACTGGCGGACGGCTACGCCCGCGCAGCAGCAGCAACTGGTCGAACAGTTCAAGATGCTCCTGATCCACACCTATTCGGGTGCTATCGGTCAGCTCCGTCCAGACCAACGGATCGACTACCCGCCGATCCACATCGCTCCAACCGATACGGACGTGGTGGTGCGCACGGTTGCAACCAGGAACGGCGAACCAGCGGAGATCGACTACCGGCTGTACAGCACGCCGCAGGGCTGGCGGTTGTATGACCTGAATGTGCTCGGCGTCTGGCTAATCCAGACATATCGGCAGCAGTTCAGTGACAAGATCAAGGAAAGCGGTGTTGACGGTCTGATCCAGTTTCTTGCTGAGCGCAACCAGCAGCTCGCTTCCGGCAAGCAGTAAGTGACCGCTGGGTATCATGGCGGCGGGCGCTTACCGGGCCGTGACCCGTCATTCGCCCGCAAATCGTTTGGATATTCAGAGGTCGGCCATCTACGGTCAATCAATAGGGCTTCGCGAATGACCGAAGTCTGCGCTCGAACGGACTTTCATGGCTTTGGCGATCCTGCCCAACCGCAGCGACTCCCCGTTTCCCGGAGCTTCGACGGCGCCTTTTGCTGCACAAATCATACTGCTCGCCATCCGGTGGGAACTCCAGTTCGATGACTATTTTTTCCGCAGACGTTCCTTCGTCAGACGGGCGATTGCTGCCGGCGCCTGGTCCGGTATGGCGAAAACTGAACTGACGTTGATCTCACAGAGTACGTAGGTATCCTCGCCCGATTCGGTGCGCGGTCCGTAAAGGAAGTCAGCATCCCAGATAATCGGCAGCGAAGCGCTGTCGATGTTCAGGATATCCATCATTTGCGGCGTCCATTCGAGTTCCATTTTCGCTCTGAGGACTTGGAACGGCTCGGCCGAGGCGGAGTGCATGATACGTGGCCCGGGCTGCGCAGCGTCAGAGTCATGGCCTTCGGGTGGTGGCGATATCAGCGCCTTGATCAACTGGTGTCCGAACCCGACAACCTTGTCGGCTCCCATGTAGCAGCGAATCATCCCGTCGGGCAGGCGTGACTGAAAGGGTTGGTCAACAATGCAGCCGTCAGGCGTGAGGTATGCCTCGCAGCGAGCCATGAAATCGTGCAGCGTTATCTCTTCCGGCACGCTCCCTCGGCGTGCATGCAGCACGCGAACCAATACCGCATCGCCGCCAGGCGGCGAGATCTGCTCGACTTTCCAGATCCCCTGACCACCATTGCCCCTGTTTTGTTTGAGAACGCGCGGCCCCGCCGATTCAAGGAGAGACGGGAACTCAGACTGGAACGCAGATCTGTCGCGATAGAGATGGGTATCCGTTCCCCAGCTGAGATTCCGGGTGCGATGCAGAACTTCCTTGACGCCCATTTTCAGGATGACGTCAGGGTGGGCGCTGACCCAGGGTCCACGCGACGCCACCTCCCGCAGCATGGCGTCGAGAGCCACACGGGTCTGCCCGTCGTGAATCGGATCAACCCATACCAGTACGCCGTCGACCTTCAGGAGTTGCTCACGCACTTCATCCACTATCTCGTCGGAATAGACAGCGGGTTCCACCTGAATACCAATCGCCGTCAGTTCTTCGAAGACGCGATAAAAGCGATTGTTCGCCGGTGTCGCATGTTTGCGCGCTTCATGATCACCGCGCCACAGTATGGCCACCCTGGCGGCAGTTTTAGTTTGACTCATCTCATCCTCCACACGCGCCTGCATCCAGGGGGCACTTGAGCGCGAACAACTTCGCGATCGGCCACGGTTGGTACTACCCATTCCGACTCCGTTGTCTTTATCGCCTCAGCCTTGTGGGGCCATAATGCGCAACATTGCTTGCCCCTGAACATTTTTAAGCGGGAAGTAGGCACGATGCGTTGAGTCATCTACTGCGACAACGTGCGCATTGAGGCCGACACGACCGTCACCGATCTTCGACACGTTGCCCGCTTCGGCTTTGAACATCGAGACGATGCCGGCTTCGCCAGCGACATAGAGCAGATGCAGTTGCGGGTCGAAGGCCAGGACGTCCGGATCCTCTCCGACATCGAACGATGACGTGACCCGCATCGTGGGCATGTCGACTACCAGCAGCTTGTCATTGCCTTCGCAAGCGATGAAAGCAAGCCGTTGCTGCGGTTCGATCAGCAGTCCGTGATTGCCCTGCGCGCCCGGCAGATCGATCCGTGTGATGATCCGGTCCGTGGCTGGGTCGATTTCGAGCAGTTGCCGCCGAGACTGGACGTTCACGAAGATGTGTCGGGAAACCGCATCGTACTGGGTGTTGCCGACTTCACCGCCGAGCGGGATCGTTGCAACCCGCGTGTTGGAGCGAACGTCAATCACCGTCTCAGTTTCGCCCGTTTCGTCGGACACGTAGAGTTTGTGCGCGTCGGGCGCGTAGGCCATGCCATCGGGATAACGGCCGCCCGGCATGCGCGCCGTGATCTTTAGTGTGGCTTCGTCAATCGCGACGATCTCATTTGAGCCGGTGGCCGACGCATACACGCGTGACAATTCCGGAACCGTCAGTACGCCATGCACAGAGGCCACGTCTGGAATCCGGCCGGTGACGCGACCGGCGCGCGTGTCGAACACGATGACCTCATCGTCGCCCAGATGGGCGATGTACAGCAGGTGGCGTTCCGGATCGAAGCTTTCGTAGTCGAGTCGGGTCGGCCGTCCGCCCAGCGGAACGTCGGCGAGTTGTCTCAACGGCAGGCCACCCATTTCAAGACCGTTGTCCGCACCCGACGCTGAGAACGCAACGCCCCCCAGCGCGGCAACAATAGCGCACGCTACAGAAAGCAGCCAACGAGCAGCAGGCCGAGTCCAAAGTGCATTCATAACGCGAGTTTCCTCAGCGTGTTCACCGTGCAACTATGCTTTGCGAGCGGCGCTCGTCCAATCGTCGTCTTCGCCAGCTCACGCATCATCCAGTTCACGTCATCCTCCGAGCAGGCAACGCTGCCTGCATCCGCATGGCGGCGTTGTCCCAGTTGATGAGGCTAAAAAGCTGATTGACGTATTCGTTGCGCCGGTTCTGGTACTTTAGGTAGTACGCGTGCTCGAAAACATCGAGGATGAGGATGGGCTGGATGCCCCAAGCGGTCAGCTTCTGATGGTTCTCGCACTGCAGGATCATGAGCTTGCCCGTCGTGGGATGATAGCCAACGACACCCCAGCCGGATGCTTCCACTGCAATCGTTGCCGCCACCAGTTGGGCCTTGAACTTCGCATACGAACCGAAATTCCTGTCGATCGCTTTGGCCAGTTCGCCCTTCGGTTCACCGCCTTTACCCGAGATGCTGGTCCAGTAAATGCTGTGCAGGATGTGGCTCGACAGCTGGAACGCGAGTTCTTTCTCGTAGAACTTCACCAGCGCGAAGTCGTTTGAGTCCCGCGCTTTCGAGAGACCGTCTTCAGCCTTGTTCGCGGCAGCGACAGCAGGCTTGTGGTGAAAGTTGTAGTGCAGTTCGACCGTGTGCGCATCGATGACGGGTTCTAGCGCGTCATAGGCGAATGGCAGCGGTCCAGCGGCATACTTGCCGTCCGCGTCCGTGAGCTTGTCGGTATAACCGGGCTCTTCTGCGGCACGCACGGTTTGCGCCTGGGCCAGCATGATTCCCGCGCCAACCGCAGCGGTGTTGTGCAGGAAGGTACGACGTGTTGCCATGATTACGTTCCTCGTAGAATGCGCGCACGCGCGTGCCGTCAGATGGCGTGCTAGTGGATAAGCGGATAGACAGCAAGACCAAACAGGGCAGCCGCAACGACAATCACCGGCTCCTGCAGCTTCTTGAATCGCCAGAGCAATACGACCGTCACAAGCGCAAGCACAACAGTCGGCCAGTCGACGATGGAGCGCCGCGCGATGACAATGACTGAGCCGGTGATCGCACCCACGGCCGCCGCAGTAATGCCATCAACGAACGCCTTGACGGCAGGTAACCTGCCGTATTTCTTGAAGTACGGCGCTGGCAGCACGGTGAACAGGTAGCAGGGCAGGAAGGTCCCAAGCGCGGCGACACAGGCGCCCGGGAATCCCGCGACCAGGTAACCGATAAACCCGACTGTGATCACGACCGGCCCCGGCGTGATCATCGCGACGGCCACCGCATCGACGAACTGCTTGTCGTTGAGCCAGTGATGTTCGGTCACGACGCCACCATAGAGGAACGGCACGATCGCCAGTCCCGAACCGAACACGAACGCGCCGGCCTTGGCGAAGAACAGACCGATCTGGCCGAGCAACGGCAGGTCAAGACCGCTCAGGACACCGCTTACACCCGGTCCCTGCGTCACGGCAAGCGCATTCAGTCCGCCCTTGCCAAGCCACTTCGGTGGGGCACGCCAGAACCAGTTGATCAAACCACCCGCGATAAAGAGCCACGCGATCTCGGACTGAGTGACCACGGTAACGACCGCGAGCGTCAGGAATATCGCCCACAGCAATCTGTCTTTGGCGACGGTCTTCCTGGTCAGCTTATACGCGCTCATCGCGATGATTCCGACCACCGCGGCGCCCACGCCATAGAAGACTGCCTGCATCCAGGAAAGGCCGCCAAACTGCGCGTAGGCCCAGCCGAGGGCCACGACCATCAGGAACGACGGCAGGACGAAAGCGATACCGGCCACCGTTGCACCGACGACGCGGTAATGGACGTAGCCGAGATAAATGCCGAGTTGAGCGGCGAGAGGACCCGGCATCATTTGAGCCAGCGCCAGGCCCTCCTTATAGTCCTGTTCGCTGATCCAGCCCCGTCGCTCGACGAGGTCGCGGTGCATGTAGCCGACCAGCGCCACCGGGCCGCCAAATCCAAAGGTGCCGAGCCGCAGCATGTAGAGGACGATCTGGCCGAGCGTGTAGCCGGGCGTGATCGCCGTCGTGGTGTTCATGAACGGCCCTCTGAGTTGTTATTTTTTTTGCTCGTCGCAAAGTGGGCGTAGATCGAATCGAGCACGCGCCCCATCTCGTCGAGCAGTTGGTCGTCGTCCAATGCGCGTTGCCGCGCGCCGGCCATCACCGCTTCGAAGCCGATCGCTTCCGGCACCGGTGCTCCGCCAACATCGAGCGCGTGCACCATTTCACCGAGCCGAAGCAGCGCCGCGTCATCGTCGAGGCCGAAGGTCACGACCAGCACCTCAAACGTCACTCGCTCGCCCACGTGTGTGAAGGCGGCGCCGTCGAAGTCGAAGCCGAGCGCGTCCGGCGGGCAGGCCTCCGGCGAAGCCAGCCAGAGGAAGCGTGCCTTCGGATCGATGAAGCGGCGGATCAGCCATGCGCTCGCGACGCGATCGACCCAGAGCCGTTGCCGGGTTGCCCACGTGCGAGCCTGGTATTCGTCACGCCGGAGGGGCCGGATCACTCGCTCAGCCGCATGCGGCTCGCCCGGCGACAGGACCGTATCCGCAAGCGCCAGGAAATCTTCCCAGGCGACTTCGGCGTCGGTCGATGCGGAACCCGGAAAGTAGTCGATCATCCGGATCGCGTCGTAATCCTTGCGCAGGCGACGCAGCAAGCGCGTGACGTCTGCCGGCGGCAGGCCGCCCAGCGTTTTGCGCGTAGCGCCCAGTGACGCGACAAAGGTTGCGTAGTCGTCGTTCCGGTCGAACAGTGCGCGAAAGTCCGCTTCCTGCGACGCGTCCGAGCTTGGCGCCCGCAGCAGATGCGCGGTGCCGCCGGCTTCGTCGATGCTGCCGGCAAGTTCGCGGAGCATGTCCTCACGCTCCGCGGTGTGAGGCAACAGGTAGATGCCGTCACGCAGGACCGCGCACCCCTTCGCCTTCAGCGCGCGCCACGCTCGCATGCGCGCGGTGGCGTTCTCGGTGGGGAACGTCAGAACGAGGACGCACCAGTTGGTTAGAGTATTCATGTAAAGTAAACTACACAAATGTAGCGTACTTTACAAACAATTTTTGTTTTGACTTCGGTGGGGCAGCACTGACCATGATTACTGAAGGGCGAACGGACGCCGGTGGCTGGGATCCGACTGAGGGCCCAAAACCGAACTGGCCATGAGCCGGACGAAGCGAGAGCTATCTCGCCGGCTCAGTGAGTGACGGTGAATGTCGGGGGAAATGCGCGCGGGTGTGGGTAATCGGCGCGTGTTGTTGCGGGTGCGTGCGCGCTCTTCTCCGCTTGCCGATGGCGAAGGCTACTCAATAGAGTGCCCGCTGGTCTCGCAGCGCTGGCCTGAGCGGCCGTCTTGGGCCGAATAACGGTCGTTCGAAAGTAAAACGCGGTTGGCGCTTATGGGTCGGCTACGGTCCGACGCGCGATGCGGGGTCTGCGAGTTCACGCGTGCGGAACGTCGGGCGGCGACCGGCCAGAGGCGGACCGTCCGCAACCGACGATGTGACCGGCTTTTGAGTTTTGGCTGTAGCAATCGAGGTTTTGGTCACCCGCCTAACCATTCACCAATGCCTCCTGGCGCGCGAGCTGCGCTCGTGCGAGCCGGCCAAGGCGGCGGACTCCGTCCTCTATGCGGTCGTCCCAGGCATGCCCGGCGCTCAGGCGCAGGCAATTGCGAAAGCGCCGGCTCGCCGAAAAGACGTCGCCTGGTGCGAAACAAATGCCTTGCTCGAGTGCCTCGTCGAAGAGCGCACGCGAATCGAAGCGTCTTGGCAGTTCGAGCCAGAGCACAAAACCGCCTGCTGGCCGGCTGACTTTCGTGTCGGCGGGAAAGCTTGCCTCGATCGTCTGAGTCATGCGCGCGAGGTTTTCTTCGAAGATTCGGCGGATGCCGCGCAGGTGCGAATCGTAGCTGCCGCTCTCCAGGAAGTCTGCGAGTGCAACCTGCGGCAAGACCGGGCTGCAGAGGCTGAACGCGAGCTTGCGCTCCATCACTTGCTGCGTATAGGCGCCCGCCGCCATCCACCCGACCCGGTATCCGGGCGCAAGGGATTTCGAAAACGAACTGCAGTAGATCGTATTCGCGCCGCCGTCGAGCGCGATGAAGGGCTTCGGCCGCTCGCGACCGAAGTGGATGTCGCCATAGACGTCGTCTTCGATGAGCGGTACGGCATGCCGCGCAAGCACCGCGAGGAGCGCACGTTTGTCGGCTTCTGTCATCGCCGAGCCGAGTGGATTGTTGAAGCTCGATGACAGCACACAGGCCGCCACGGGTTCTGTATCGAGCAGGCGTGTGAGCGCGCCGACGTCGATACCGCGCGTCGGGTGAGTTGGCAGCTCGAACGCCTTCAGGCCGAGCATTTCAATGGTGTGAAGGAGCCCAAAGTATGTGGGCGATTCGATCGCGATCGTATCGCCACGCGTAGCGACAGTCGTAAGCGCGAGTGTCAGCGCCTCGGTGCAGCCGCACGTCACGAGCACGTCGTCGGGGGAGAGCGTGTGCCCGACGCGCATCGCGCGCTTTGCGATCTCGCGACGCAGGCGCGGCTCGCCGTGTGGCGCGCAATAGGTGTTGTAGCGCGTGCCATGTTGACGTGCGGCGCGCGCGAGCGCGAGATCGAGCCGCTTCGATTGCAGCAGCGCGGCGTCGGGCACGGCGCAGCCAAGGGGGACGAGCGCCGAATTCGATGCGTGCTCGAGAAGCGCTGTGACCGCTCCGCTGATCGACACAGTCGACGCCTTCGCGCGCGCCCGCGAGGCCGATGGCAACGCGAGGGCGCCGCGGCGTGCGGCCGCGACGTAGAAGCCCGACTGCGGACGCGCGACGAGGACGCCGCGATCTTCAAGCAGGCGATATGCCTGTAACGCCGTGGAGATGCTGATGCCGTGCTGCTCGCTGACTGCGCGCACGGATGGCAATCGCATGCCCGCTGCGAGTGCGCCCTTGTCGATCATGGCGACGATGAGTTCGGCCAACTGCTCGTAACGGTACGGAGTGGGCGTGTCGACGCCGGCTCCGAGAAGGCAGTCACGGCTCGGCGGAAAGCATGGTGTCGCAAGGACAGCCTCGTCGCCGGACCGGCAGACCTCGAAAGCGAGAAGAAAGAGCCCGAGCGCGGTACCTTGTGTCGTGATGATCTGCCCGGCTGGAACGCCGCAGCCTTCTGAAATGGCTTCGCGCAGCGCTAACGACCCAGCGGAGGTTCCATAGCCGAGTTTCAGATCGCGGATACGGTCGAGACCCGCCAGGCCCAGCAATTCGCCGACCGTCAAGTCTTGCGAAGTGCTCTCCGCCAGATTGAATGGCCGATTCACGTCGAGCAGCGAAATGATCTCGTTGCGAGGAAATCTCCCGCGCCAGGCGAGGGAATTCGCTTCGTTGAAGCCAGGCCGCTGTCTTTCATCGAAATTCTGCTGAAAACTGTTCATGCTTGTGCCTTGCATTTGCTGTGAGTCATTCGCCAGACGATCCGCTGCAAGCCGTCGAACTGCCGGTCCAGCACGGCCTTCGTGGAGGTCACAGCCGTGCACGGGGCCTTGCTGCGGTACGGCATCCCGTTCCTTCGGACGCGATCGCAACGTATGCATCGTAGCGTCCCTGGGTCAACCAGAACAGTCACAGTTTTCTGCAGAATGGACCATCACAATTTCCCTTGGCGAGCCAGGGCGTCGCGTCGATAATCAGGGATTACTCCGTTATGAACGCTTCTATGGACGTACGCGAGATCAAGCTGTCGTTCGAGAGTGGCTATCGGCTGGACCTGGATCGGATCGACGCAAGCCTGTCGTCAAAGACGAAGCTTGTCAGCATCGCTTCGCCACAAAATCCATCTGGCGTTCAGATGTCTCGTGCCGACATCGAGAAGCTCCTTGTCGTGATGGAAAGGCGGTCTCCGAAAGCGATACTTTTCGTTGACGAGACCTATCGGGAAGCCGCCTATGGTGACGATGCGGTGGCCGACAGTTTCGCGGCGCTCGACGCACGCATCGTCACCGGCGCGTCGGTATCGAAGGCGCTCGGCGCGCCGGGCTTGCGAACAGGCTGGCTCACGGTGGCGGACGCTGATCTTCGGGCGCGTCTGACCATCGCCAGGATGAACACCGTGATCTCGGGTTCGGTGCTCGACGAGACGCTCGCCACTGTGCTTCTGCGCCACAGGGAAGGTGTACTCGTGTCGCGACGTCGGTCGCTCGCCGGCGCTCTCCAGGAACTGGCGCACTGGTGCGAGAGCGAGCGCGAACGCGTCGAGTGGGTCCGACCCGACGCAGGTGCGCTGTGCTGCGTGCGCCTGCGCTCCGAGGCATTCGACGAGGCTGCCGTCTCGCGCTTCTGGGATCTGCTGCCGGGTCATGACTTGCAACTGGCGTCCGGAGCATGGTTTGGGGAAAGCAACCGTGTATTCCGGCTGGGCTTTGGCTATCTGCCGCCAGCGCGCCTCGGGCCCGCGTTGTCCGCGCTCTCGTCGGTTCTGGACGCCGCGACTGCCTGACGTGTCGTAACCCCTGGATTTGTGGAGTACTGCTATGAGAGTAAGCATCGCGTATCTCGAGGAACCGCCCTTCTACTGGACGGGCGAAGATTATTGCGCGACGGGCGCCGACATCGAACTGGCGGATGTGGTGCTTCGAGCGATCGGTGTGTCCTCGATCGAACATCATTTGACCTCGTTCGAAGAGCTTCTGCCGGGCGTGCAGGAAGGACGCTGGGACATGAACGTGCCAATTTTCGTGACGGCCGAGCGAGCGGAGCGCGTTGCATTCAGTGTGCCGGTCTGGTCGCTGGGTGATGGCTTCCTGCTTCGTCATGGCAATCCGAAAGCGCTGACGAGCTACCGGGCCGTCGCGGCGCGGAACGACGCCCGGCTCGGGATCGTTGCCGGGACGATTCAGTACGACGCTGCAATGTCGGCGGGCGTGAGCGACAGCCAGATCGTGGCGTTCAAGGACCAACCCCACGCGATCGACGCGCTGCTTGCAGGAAAGATCGACGCCTACGCGAGCACGGCAGTGGGAAGCCGTGTCCTGGCGGGTGCCAATAAGGAACTGGAAGGGGTTGCGGTCGAAACGAGCAACGCAAGCGCAGCACCTGTCGGCGCCTTCTCGTTCAGCCAGAGCAATCACGCGCTTCTGCAAGCGGTGAATGAGCAGCTTCGAAAGTACCTCGGTTCGGCGGATCACCGTGCTCGCATGGCGAAGTACGGTCTCACAGGGACGGAACTCGACAGCGTGAGCGCAGCCTGAGCGGTACGAGTCCGCGGGATTCAGACGGAGGGAACATGAAGCGATCCTATAGCGTGGTTGACGTCTTTTCATTCCGGCCGCTTCTGGGCAACCCGGTGGCCGTGGTCATGGACGCGGAGAACCTGACCGCTGACGCGATGCAGGCTGTCGCGAGATGGACCAATCTTTCGGAAACGACGTTTGTCCTTCCGCCCACGACAGCCGACGCCGACTATCGCTTGAGGATCTTCACGCCGCGTAGCGAGCTACCTTTCGCCGGCCATCCGACGCTGGGTAGCGCGCACGCAAACCTGGAAGCCGGGCGCGTCGCGCCCCTCCGAATCGGTCGATTGATCCAGGAATGCGGCATCGGGCTCGTCGAATTGACGATCGAGGCGCGAAGCGAAGGCCGCGAGCTCACCTTCCGGCTACCGCCTGCGAAGCTGGAGCCGCTGCACACGACGGACATGGCGGAGTTGGAGCGCATCCTCGGGTGCAAAGTGGACCTCAAGACTGCGCCAGGTATCGTGAACGTGGGCGCCATCTGGATCGTGGTTCAACTGATCGATGCGGCTTCCGTACTGGATCTTCGGCCGGATCTCCCGAGACTGGCTGAGCTTGAGCGCCGCCTGGGCGTCACGGGCCTGACCGTATTCGGCGCTCGCGAGCATGGCGACGATGCGGCAATTGAAGTGCGTACCTTCGCACCGTCCTGCGGGGTGGAGGAGGATCCTGTCTGCGGAAGCGGCAACGGCAGTGTGGCCGTCTTCCAGTGGCAGCGCGGCCTGTTACCGCCTGGCGGAGCCGATTACGTGGCGGCTCAGGGGCGTTGCGTCGGTCGAGATGGACGAGTCAAGGTAAGCGTGGATGCGAACGGAGCGGTAAGCGTCGGCGGTTCGTGCGTCACGTCCGTGGAAGGCTCGCTTACGCTCTAAACGGAGACCGGGCGCGAGACGCGCTGAGAGTGTTTGCGCGAGGAATTTTGCCATTTCCCGCATTCGAAAGAAAAGACGACCACAGGCGTTTCGAAATGAATGACGCATTTCCCATTGATGCATCGCCGGGCTTCATCTCGATCACCAATCCCTTCGATGGCGTTGAAGTGGGCACTGTCGTGAACATTCCACCGGGAGGCGCGCAGGCGCTGATCCAGACCGCAAAGGAGGGGGCGCGCGTCTGCCGCAACCTGTCCCGTCACGAACGGGCTCGCGTGCTAGAGATTTGCGCATCGCTTGTGGAGCGTGACAAGGACGCGTTTGCCGATCTGATCGTCGCGGAAGCGGGCAAGACGATCCGGCAGGCCAGCAAGGAAGTGCTGCGATGCGTGAACACGCTCAAGCTGTCCGCCGATGAAGCGCGTCGAAACGTAGGTGAGGTCGTGCCGTTCGACGCGTACGGTGGATCGGAAAACCGGCAGGGATGGTTCACTCGGGAGCCTCTCGGCATCATCGTCGCCATCACCCCGTACAACGATCCGCTGAACCTGGTTGCGCATAAGCTCGGGCCAGCGATTGCCGGCGGCAATGCCGTGGTGCTCAAACCGTCTGAATTCACGCCACTCTCGGCGATCAAGCTCGTCGGATATCTGGTGGCGGCCGGATTGCCATCGAACGTCGTGTCGGTCGCGACGGGCGGCGCAGCGCTCGGCGAAGCGCTCGTCTCATCGCGGGACGTCAGAATGGTCTCCTTTACCGGTGGATTCATAACCGGAGAGAAAATCGCCCGGTCGTCGGGTCTGAAAAAGCTCGCGATGGATCTCGGAGGCAACGCACCCGTCATCGTCCTGAGTGACTGCAATCTCGAAGACGCCGTTTCGTCGTGTGTGTCCGGAGCATTCTGGGCAGCGGGCCAGAACTGTATCGGCACGCAACGAATCCTGATCCAGTCGTCCATCTACGACGAGTTCGGGAGGCGCTTTGTTGCCCGTACTCGAGCACTCAAGTCGGGCAATCCCGCCTTGCCCGACACGGACGTCGGACCGATGATTACAGCTCAGTCAGCCGTCCAGACGAAACGCGTGGTGGATGCCGCGATCGGTCAGGGTGCCAGGCTGCTGTGCGGGAATACGCAAGACGGTTCGCTTTACGCTCCGACGGTGCTCGAGGACGTCAGCTTCGACTGTGACCTGTGGAAGGAGGAGGTGTTCAGCCCGGTTGTCGTTCTGCAGCGGATTGAGACACTGGACGAGGCGCTTTCGCTTGCCAACAGCCCCGAGTACAGCCTGCATGCCGGCATCTTCACAAACGATCTGCATGCAGCGCTCAGGGCCGCCGACGAACTGGAAGCCGGCGGGGCCATGATCAACGACTCATCGGATTACGGATTCGATGCCATGCCGTTCGGGGGATTCAAGTACAGAAGCCTGGGCCGCGAAGGTGTCAGGTTTGCGTACGAGGAAATGACTCAACCGAAAGTCGTGTGCATCAGGAAGACGACATATGGCAACCAGGATCATGTAGCGACGGCCGGATAAGGACCAGCCGGCAAGTCTCGCTTTCCACAATCAGGCAGTGCACGCTGGAAATCTCATCGATGCCACGATGGGCGGCGCGATCCGTACGCCAATCGTGATGGCGAACTCGTACCGGATGCCGGATGACCCGTTGTCACCCGACTGGTCTGACAGCTCCTTCTGGGTGAACTAAGCGTCAGTGGACGTATGGTCAGCCATTGGCCACTTTGCGTTCGCCACAAGGCGCCTTGTTCCTGCGGCGCAGTTCATCCGTGGTTTCGCCGCCGCCGTCCGGCAGCCAGCCAGGCGGCTGGAGAATGTGATTGATCGCCGTCCACACGTTCTTTGCCTTCACTACGTCCCGCACCAGTGTCGCCCAGTGCTCGAACTCGACGACGAACGGATTGCGCGAGGTGGTCGGCGTGACGAGACCGTAACGGCAAGGTTCGTCGGCGCGCTCCTCAACGTAGGTGCCGAACAGCCGGTCGAAGATAATCAATACGCCGCCGTAGTTCGCATCCAGATAATCGACATTCGATGCATGGTGCACGCGGTGCGAGGATGGCGTATTGAAAACATACTCAAGCCAGCCGAGCTTCGGAATCCACGTGGTATGCAGCCAGAATTGATACATGAGGTTGATGAAGAGCGTCAGCAGGACGACTTCAGGACGCACGCCGAGCCATACGAGCGGCGCGAAGAAGATCGCCGAGCCCGACAGCTTGCCCGTCACGCCGAGCCGGTACGCAGTGGAAAGGGTCAACTGGTTAGGCGAGTGGTGCACTGCGTGCGTCGCCCAGAAGAACCGGATGCGATGCGACGCCCGGTGATACCAGTAGTAGCAGAATTCCTGGCCGATGAAGAGCGTGAGCACCATCAGAGCGCTGTTCAGTTCTACGGTGAAGATGCGATGCTCCCATGCCAGGGCAAATATGGGGGTTGCGAGCGAGAGCGGCAGCAGCGCGAGCAGCTTGCGCCCGACAACATCGGCGAGCGAAAGCCACACTTCGTGCCATGCGAATGGCGTGTCGGTTATGCGATTTTTCCGGCTAAGCCAGACAGCTTCGACCAGCGACACGGCGATGACGAAAGCTGTGACGTAAAGCGTGAATTTTCCAAGTGATTCCATGACGATGCCCTAACGGTAGTGGCGGAAGCTATCGTCTGCGGTGAAAGGGTGTGTCAGTGCGTCGCATCCGATACCGACACATTAGCCATAGGTGCCATAACAGTCTATGTGGAAGTTATTTCACCGTATGTCGTGCAAGGTGGAGCCTTGCCACGCGATGAAAGTCGGGCCCAGACACATGGAGCCTGGTCCTTTGACGCGGTAATGACAATCACAGAACCGCACGGTGTCAAGGGCAGGTCAAACTGTGCCGTCGGCGCGCTTCGCTTTGTCTCCGGTCGTGCGCGTATCGCCTCAGTTGCTGGCTTGCACCGGAGTTTCCTTCGTGGTCTCATGTGACGCCCCGCACGTCGCGCTAGCAATATCGGTCGATGATCTCGAACAGTCGACGGCACGATGTGGCGAGGTGCTGTTCAGGCGCCGTGGCCACCCCGAGCAAAAGGCCGGGTAAGGTCCAGGATGGAGTCGCGAACCACGCGGACAAAGGCGATGGTGCCATGCCAATGGTCATCGCTTCCCGAACGATCCGCACATCGGGCGCGCCGTCGGGGAGTCGGAGGAGTACTGCCAGGCCGGCATTAACCCACTCTGCGTCGCGCATTCGTAACTGCTCGCATAGCGCGTCACGCTGGGCAGAATATAGACGCTTGAGCCGACGCACGCGTCGGATGTAGTGGCCATCACGCATAAATTGAGCCGTGGCGAGTTGAACTACCGGTGATGGTGCCGGGGCAAGCGTTGCGGCTACTTCGGAGAATACGTTGGCCAATTCGTTTGGCGCCACGACAAATCCAAGCCGGAGCCCCGGGCTAACAGTCTTGCTGAAGGAACCGATGTGAATGACCCGTTTTCCCTCGTCCAGAGATGCCAGGGCAGGTGCCGGCCTGCCTTGCAGTTGTAGCTCGCCGAGGTAGTCATCTTCGATAATCCAGGCGTCGCTCGAGGCCGCCCATTCAAGCAGCTGAAGACGTCGCCTTAACGACAGGGTCGAGCCCAGCGGAGCCTGTTGGCCAGGCGTCACGACGGCTAACGCTGCGTCCGCGGCGTTCTCGATGCCATAGCCTACGTTGAGACCTTCTGCATCCACCGGTACCGGCACGATATTCAAACGAGCGAGTTCCAACCCTTTCCGGGTGAGCATGAAACCGGGCTCTTCCATCCAGACCTTCTTGCCTTCCAAACCTAACACCCGCAGTGCAAGGCCTAAGCCGGAGCTGTATCCCGAAGTGATAAACACCTGCTCCGGGTAGCAGTGAACGTTTCTAGCGATGGCGAGATAGCCCGCGATCTCTCTTCGCAGTTCGAACTCCCCTCTGGGATCGGGATAGAGCAGTGACGATAGACATCCGGTCTTCAGTAGATTGGACGAGCGCGCGCGTGCAAAAAGCTGTTCCGGTAGGCCTTCAAACGCCGGAATGCCGAGCTGAAAGATCGCCGGCCCGGCGTTCATTTCCTCATAAGCCCTCATAAACGCTCCGAGCTGCGGCGCTTCGGATTGAGTCGCCGCCACGCGGGGTCGTGGGGCGACGCGGGTGCCCCCGGCCCGGAATGTTTCGATCATTTGAGCGTCGGACAACCGTTCATATGCCGCTTGAACTGTACCGCGCGCCACGCCGAGCTGCGCGGCCAGGTCCTGCCACGAGGGCAGTCGGGTACCAGGTGCGAGCAGGCCTGACTCTATAGCCCTGCTAATGCTCATACGAATCTGTTCTGCCAGGGACAGCTTCGCTGTCCGGTCGAGCTGAATCTGCAGGTCTGCATTCATGTTCTTGGTACACACAAAAACGGGGAATCTTGGTTCTTTAATTCGTACCATCGATGGTACAGAATATTCACACCATCATTGGTACAAATGTAAGGCCAATAGGGGAGATATCTGGTCATGACCATTCACCCGATCCTGTCTGCGTTTTGCGCGATAGTTGCGATCTTCATAAGCGCTGGCGCTGCGGCCGGGCGCTGCCTCGGTACCTCACGTGCACGCCAAGTCCGCTTTCATATACGCGTACGTGGTATCAGGTGCAATCGAATCAAAAGTGAACGATGGTGAAGTACGCGTGTATCGCGCGGGCGAGAGCTGGTCCGAACCGCCTGGCGCGCGCCATCCCATCAGCCGGAACGCGAGCAAAACCGAACCTGCAAAGCTGTTAGCGGTATTCGTCGTTGATAGCAACGACAAGGAACTGACCACGCCGGTCAGGTAAAAAGCCCCTCGTACCTCGACTTATCCCCTCACCTGTAGGATTAACCATGACCAACGCAGTCATCGAATGTATCCTGAGCCGCAGCGCCGCCAAGTATTACGATCCTGCCGTCACCCTGAGCGACGACCAGATTCGCGAGCTCGTGCGAATCGGCACCACCGCGCCGACATCCTTCCACCTGCAGAACTGGCGCTTCATCGCGGTACGCACGCGTGAAGCCAAGGCTAGGTTGAGTCCGATTGCCTGGAACCAGCCCGCGATCACCGATGCGGCCGTGACCTTCATCGTCTGCGGCCAGCTGGTCGATACCAGCGTCATACCGGAGCGGCTGGCGCCGCTGGTGGAGGCGGGCGTCATGCCGGCCGCGATGGTGCCGGAATGGGAAAACCCCGCACGCGATCTGTACATGGCGTACCCGCAGCGCCGGCGCGACGAGGCTGTACGCACCGCCACGTTCGGCGCGTCGGCGATGATCTATGCGGCCCGCTCACTGGGGCTGGGTTCGACGCCGATGATCGGTTTCGATGCCGAAGCGGTGCACCGCGAGTTCGGACTGGCCGGGGACGAAGTGCCGGTTCTGCTGCTGTCCGTCGGGGCGGAGCGTCCGGGAAACTGGGCGCAGAAGCCGCGCCGTCCCCTGACCGATGTGCTGGCGCTCGTTTAATGATTAGTAGAACCGGTGACCTGTGGAAGGTAGGTGGCAAGAACCGCCGCACCAAGCCTGAACAGATGCTCGATGCCGCCATTGGCTTTGTGACGCGGCCGGAGAAAGTCATATGAATATCCTGCACATCGATAGCAGTCCGCGACCGAAGTCGCACAGTCGAGAGCTGTCGGCGGCGCTTGTCGAAAAGCTTCTCACAATTCTGCCCGGCGCGAATGTAATTCGTCGGGACCTCGGATATGAACCGATACCTCATGCCGGACCCGACTATGCCGCCGCGCTCGCGACGCCCGCGTCGCTGGCCGCGGCAGGGCGGTCCGCCGACGCGGTGCTTCCGGCCGAGCAACTCATTCAGGAGGTCGAGTGTGCCGATGTCGTTGTCATCGGTACGCCGATGAACAACTTCACGGTCCCGTCCGTCCTGAAGGCGTGGATCGATCAGATCCTCCGTGTCGGCCGCACGATGAAGTCGACACCAACCGGCAAGGTCGGAATGCTTCAGGACCGCCCGGTATTCGTCGGGATCGCTTCGGGTGGCGTATTCGCTGGTGATCGAGCCAATCAGCCGGATTTCCTTACGCCCTATCTTACCGCCGTGCTCGGCTGCATTGGTCTCAATACCGTCCATTACCTGCCTTTGCAGGCTACGGCCTTCATCGATGAGACGCGCGCAACCGAACTTCGCCGCTCGCTCATCGCGACGATCGAACCGGCGATGGTCAGCCTCGTGCGGAGCCGCGTTTGAGTATTCGTAAAACCAGTAACTTACAAGGAAGACTACGATGGCAAGAACTTCAGCGCTAACGCCGGACCAGGTGCCGGCCGAATCGAAACCGACGCTCGATGCGTTCACCAAAAATATCGGGTTCACCCCGAATATGATGGCGGCCTTCGCGCAGAGCCCGATCGCGTTCAACGCATGGGCCACCCTGCTCGGTTCCCTGAGCAGGGCGCTCGACGTGAAGACGCGTGACAGCATCGGCCTCGCTGTCTCCGAAGTGAACGGCTGCAACTACTGTCTGACGGTTCACAGCTTTACGGCCGAGCACATGGCGAAGCTGCCGGCTGATGAAATCATTCTCGCCCGGAAGGGCCATGCCACCGACGCGAAGCGGGACGCCGCCGTCCAGTTTGCGCGCAAGGTCATCGAGACCCGAGGGCAGGTCGGTGACGCCGATCTGAAAGCGGTCCGCGATGCCGGCTACACGGATGCAAACGTGATGGAGATCGTCGCGCTGGTAGCCATGTACTCGCTGACGAACTTTTTCAACAACGTGTTCGATCCCGAGAAGGACTTTCCCGCTGTTACGCCCGCCGGCTCGATTTGACGATATATCGACCATTTCCGGGTGTCCCAGGAGGTTGATGCGAGCGTAACGCGAAAGCCCGGATGCAAAAGATTCCTGATGCCAAAAGATTCTTGCGAACCCATCCGGGCTTACCGACAAGGTTTTGATGATGAGCGATCCCCACCATGCAAAACGAACGGTCGCCGTTGCACGTCTCCATTGTGGAGAAGCTGTCGTCAACGACGATTAGCATACGCTGGAGCGATCCTTGCCTGGGTCATTATGCGAATCAGATCTGGGGCATCGGTCTTGCGCACGCGGATGCGATTTGTGTGCTGTCCGGTAAACCAATACGCCGCGGGGATTCGATATTTCGTCCGCGTGTACATCGATCGCATGTGCCTATCAATCGCCATCGAATGATTCTAGCTTCCGCTGTATCTGGCTTTTCCCAGAAACCATCACGTTAAAAAGTACCAAAACATGAGCACATCACGAAAGGTTGTCGTCGTTACCGGCGGGTCGCAAGGGATTGGTGCCGCGATCGTTCAGGCATTTCGCAAGCTCGACTATGCCGTCGTTGCAACCTCACGTTCGATCAAGCCGTCGGACGACGCGAACGTCCTGACGGTAGCCGGTGACAGCGGCAACCCAGCGACCGCCCAACGTGTCATTTCCGAAGGCGTCGCGCGATTTGGCCGGATCGATACGCTGGTGAACAACGCGGGCATCTATATCGGAAAGCCTTTTACCGAACACACCGCTGAGGACTACGCCGCCGTGATGAACGTGAACATGGCGGGCTTCTATCACATCACGCAACTCGCGATCGCCGAGATGGAAAAGCATTCGAGTGGCCACGTGGTGAGCGTCACGGCCAGCATAGACCAGGTTGCAATCAGTGGGGTCTACTCGGTCCTGGCGGCTCTGACGAAGGGCGGCATCAACGCCGCCACGAAGTCACTGGCGATCGAGTACGCGAAGAAGGGCATTCGTGTAAACGCCGTCGCTCCGGGGAACATAAAGACGCCCATGCACGCGCCTGAAATTTATGAAGCGCTGGGAGCTTTCAACCCTATTGGACGTCTGGGCGAGACGAGCGATATCGCCGACGCCATCCTGTTTCTCGATTCCGCACCGTTTATCACCGGAGAGATCCTGCACGTCGACGGCGGGCAAAGTGCTGGCCGCTGAGATGCGCCGGCGCTGATCGTGAAGGAGGAAGAAAATGACACTCAAGCATCCCATTTTCACGCGCCGGCAGGCGCAGTAGCCCGGCCGGTGCCCCATCTTTTTCCATGTCGAGGCCTAACGGAGTCCCATGTCCCAAGTCGACTGGCTGAGCCATCTCCTGCAAATGATCACCATCACCGGCCGGCTGGAGGTCCGCTGCGCCTACGGTGCGCCCTGGCGTGTGGCCTGGGATCAGTCCGCGGCGCATGAGATTCCCTACCACGTCGTGCTCAAGGGCCGGGCCATCATCGAGGATCCGGAGACAGAGACGGCCACGGAACTGGTGGGCGGCGATATCGTGCTGCTGCCTCACGGGTCGGCGCACGTTCTGCACGATGGCAGTGGACATGCGCCTGGGCCTACTTACGAACGCCAGGGCTCCGCCGGATTGACGCTCAGCGAGAATGACGGCCAGGGCGAGCGTCTGGACATGTTGTGCGGGCGATTTCTCATCGGGCCGCCTCATGACCGGCTGATTCGCAATTACCTGCCCACGAATCTGGTGGTACGGACCATGGAAGGCCATGGTGAAACGGATATCGGGTCTGCTTCGAATCACCTGGCCAGTTTCGTGGGTCTGATGCGCTCCGAGTCCACGGGCGACAAAGTGGGCGGATACGCCATCCTCAACGCGCTTAGTTCGGCGCTGTTTATGCTAGTACTGCGCGAGGCGAGCGAATCCGAGCAGGCCCCGGCAGGCCTGTTGGCGCTCGCAGGCCATCCACGACTGGCGCCAGCCATTTCAGCCATGTTCGCCGATCCCGCGCGGTCCTGGAGTCTGCCTGATCTGGCCGCCTTGTGCAGCATGTCACGCGCCACCTTCATGCGGCACTTCCAGGACACACTGGGGCGCTCGGCCATCGACCTGCTAACCGATATCCGCATGAGCCTGGCCGCAAACGAGCTGAAGAAGCCAACGATGACAACCGAGGCCGTCGCCGAATCGGTAGGGTATCAATCCGTGTCGTCATTCCGGCGTCTGTTTGCCGACAGGATGGGCATGACGCCGGGGCAATGGCGCCGTCTCGCGCGCCAGGGCCAGTAGTGGCACAAATTATCGCTTCGCTTTCGGTGTGCAGGCTGGATCAGGTGCTAGAGGTGTCGGCGCGGGGCGGCCGCCCATTCGCGCGAGCGACCCTCGACGCGTTCGCCTATACCTGCAGCACGTGAACCTCGATCTCCACGAGACGACATGCGCCGTCCGCGTTGTGTGCCGAGGGATGGATCGTCCAGGTCGACTTGATCCTTTTGGACATTTTATTGAGTAAATCCGGTCTCGAAATCGGTACGGGGGAGGCCTAAAGTGGAGACTCCCAACCACGTGATGAAGGGTTCACCACATGAGCCGTATCGCTATTCCCGCCATCGAATCGGCAACTGGCGCCACCGCTGATATCTATGCGCGGGTCAGGAAGATTGCTGGCGGCCGGGTCCCGAACACGTACGCCGCGTTGGGCTACCTTCTACCGGCGTCTTTGGCCGCGGTGCTCGACGCCCAAGGCACATTGGACTCAGGCAGCCTGAGCCGGCAAGAGCTCGAAACCATCAAGCTGTTGGTCAGTGCGAAGACGGGCTGCGACGTTTGTGTGGCCGCCCACAGTTTTGTGGGCAAGAAGGTGGGCCTGCCGGTCGATGTCTTGCGCGCCATTCGCGTGGGGCAGGTCACGGGTGACGCCAAGCGTGATGCCCTGGTGCGCTTTGTGTCCCACCTGCAGACCACGAGCGGCACGATCAGCGAGGACGAGTTTAATGCCATCCGTGCGGCTGGCTATACCGACACCCAGTTGGCGGAGATCTCGCTGACCGTCGCACTCGGAATCTTCACCAATACCTTCAATCGTATCAACGGCACCGACGTCGACTTTCCGGCCGTCGAGTGAAGGGCCTCGCCGGACAAGCTCGGCAGCACACATCCAGGGTGTCGCCCGGCAGCTCGCTGATGTAATGCCCGCCAAACCAGAGATATCGACTTATGACCGCACAATCCTTTGAATTTGACGGACCACGTGGCTACAGGCTCGCCGGCAGGTTGGAACTACCGGACGGGGATGCGCAGAGCTGGGCCATACTCGCTCACTGCTTTACGTGCGGCAAGGACAGCCTGGCCGCCAGTCGCGTGGCGCGTGCGCTGGCCGCTCATGGCATTGGTGTGTTGCGCTTCGATTTTGCCGGACTAGGCAATAGCGGTGGGAGTTTTGCCGACACCACTTTCGCCGCGGACGTGGACGATCTGGTCGCGGCCGGCAACGCCATGACCAGAGACGGTAAATCCCCATCGATTCTCGTCGGCCATAGTCTTGGTGGTGCAGCCGTCTTGATGGCGGCGGGCGAGATGCCGGGCATTCGTGCCGTGGCCACGCTTGGCGCCCCCTTTGATACCAGCCATGTTCTGCATCAGTTCGACCCGCGAAGCCTTCAAACCATTGAGACGCGAGGGGAAGCAGAGGTATTGCTGGCTGGCAGGCCGTTCGTCGTGCGCAAGAGTTTTGTCGACGACCTGGCGCGTCACAACCTGGCGTTCCGAATCGCCCAGTTGCGAATTCCATTGCTGGTCCTGCATTCGCCGCTGGATGCGACAGTGGGTATCGAGAATGCCGCGCGCATTTTTTGCGGTCGCGAAGCACCCCAAGAGCTTCATTTCCCTGGACAACGCCGATCACCTGCTTACGCGCCGGGCCGACGCCGACTATGCCGCCGCGATGATAGCGACCTGGGCCAGCCGGTATCAGGTTCCAGAACCGTGAATGACAGCAGCTCTGCATAGAGCGAAAGCACTCGTGTCCCTCAACCTATCCCCACACCCATAGGAATCACCATGAACAATGGAACCACCATGACCAATGCAGTCATCGAATGTATCCTGAGCCGCAGCGCCGCCAAGTATTACGATCCTGCCGCCACCCTGAGCGACGACCAGATTCGCGAGCTCGTGCGAATCGGCACCACCGCGCCGACATCCTTCCACCTGCAGAACTGGCGCTTCATTGCGGTACGCACGCGTGAAGCCAAGGCCAGGCTGAGTCCGATTGCCTGGAACCAGCCCGCGATCACCGATGCGGCCGTGACCTTCATCGTCTGCGGTCAGCTGGTCGATACCAGCGTCATACCGGAGCGCCTGGCGCCGCTGGTGGAGGCGGGCGTCATGCCGGCCGCGATGGTGCCGGAATGGGAAAACCCCGCACGCGATCTGTACATGGCGTACCCGCAGCGCCGGCGCGACGAGGCTGTACGCACCGCCACGTTCGGCGCGTCGGCGATGATCTATGCGGCCCGCTCACTGGGCTTGGGTTCGACGCCGATGATCGGTTTCGATGCCGAAGCGGTACACCGCGAGTTCGGACTGGCCGGGGACGAAGTGCCGGTTCTGCTGTTGTCCGTCGGGGCGGAGCGTCCGGGAAACTGGGCGCAGAAGCCGCGCCGTCCCCTGACCGATGTGCTGGATCTCGTTTAGATGCGTCGCCGCGGCGGTGATCGCGCCGAACGACCACGGGGCCGACAGAATGGGAGGCAAGCGCAAGGTACCTCCTACCTGAGGGCCTGATCACCTTCGACCCCGGAATCGGGCACGAAGTAAGCCGAGGGATGGTTCCCAGATGAACTCTCCCAAACTAGTGAAACCAGTGACTTAGAGAGACCACGATGACAAGGACTACTACTTTAAAGCCGGACCAGGTGCCGGCCGAATCGAAACCGACGCTCGATGCGTTCACCAAAAATATCGGGTTCACCCCGAATATGATGGCGGCCTTCGCGCAGAGCCCGATCGCATTCAACGCATGGGCTACCCTGCTCGGTTCCCTGAGCAGGGCGCTCGACGTAAAGACGCGTGACAGCATCGGCCTCGCTGTGTCCGAAGTGAACGGCTGCAACTACTGCCTGACGGTTCACAGCTTTACGGCCGAGCACATGGCGAAGCTGCCGGCTGATGAAATCATTCTCGCGCGCAAGGGCCATGCCACCGACGCGAAGCGGGACGCTGCCGTCCAGTTTGCGCGCAAGGTCATCGAGACCCGAGGGCAGGTCGGTGACGCCGATCTGAAAGCGGTCCGCGATGCCGGCTACACGGATGCAAACGTGATGGAGATCGTCGCGCTGGTAGCCATGTACTCGCTGACGAACTTTTTCAACAACGTGTTCGATCCCGAGAAGGACTTTCCCGCCGTTACGCCGGCTGGCTCGATCTGAACTCTATTCATTCGTTTGCGAGGGAATTCGGAAATGGCGATGTACCACGCACAAGGAGAAGGACGATGAAGGCAATCATTGTGACGGACCAGGCTGCAGGAACAGGCGGGATGCGGCTGACGGAGCGACCCGAGCCGCAGGCGGCGATAAACGACGTCATCGTGGAGGTTCACGCGTCGGGATTCACCTGGGATGAGCTGACGTGGCCCCCCACCTGGACCGACCGCGTGAACCGTGACCGAACACCGTCAATTCCTGGGCACGAGCTGGCCGGAGTGGTGACCGCTCTCGGCTATGGGACGACGGGGCTGTCAGTGGGACAGCGGGTGTTCGGTCTCACGGACTGGACTCGCGATGGCACGCTTGCCGAGTACGCGGCCGTCGAGGCGCGTAACCTCGCGCCGCTGCCAGGCGACGTTGACTTCACGGTAGGCGCGAGCCTGCCGATGCCGGGCCTGACTGCATGGCAGGGACTGTTCCAGCACGGCCGCCTCCGGTCGGGGCAGAGCGTCCTCGTGCACGGCGCGGCCGGCGTGGTCGGGTCAATGGTGACCCAGCTTGCACGTGAGTACGGCGCCTACGTCATCGGTACCGGACGCGCTGCGCACCGTCAGACGGCGCTCGACTTCGGCGTGCAGGAGTTCGTCGACCTCGAGAACGACGCCATGGAAGACGTCGGCGGCGTCGATCTGGTTTTCGATGTCTTTGGCGGCGACATCGCGAAGCGGTCCGCGGGCCTGATTCGAGCCGGAGGAACGCTGGTGACGATCGCCGGCCCGACCGAGGCGCGGCCTACGGACGGCCTGGTGGTCGACTTCGTGGTCGAGTCCGATCGTGCCCAGTTGGGTGAGATCGTCCAGCGGGTGCGGGACGGGCGACTGCGGACGAACATCGGCACCGTCGCGAGCCTCGATGATGCGGTTGCCGCCTTCAACCCGACCGGACGAATCGCGGGGAAGACGATCATCCGCGTCCGTTCGTGAGAAAGCGGGGGAGGGCGAACGGCTCTGCCCACCCCGTGGATCATCGTTGCTTTTTTGGCTCGTGGCGATCGTCCCGGCATGCATCCAGTCGGAAGAATCGGCCATGCCCCGGCGCGACTCGACCCGCTCACCCAGGAAGAAAATGACACTCCTTCATCCAATTTTCACGCGCTGGCCGGCGCAGTACCCTGATCGGCTCCAGCTCTTTTCCTTACCGACACCCAACGGTGTGAAAGTCGGCATTATGCTGGAGGAGACGGGCCTTGCCTATGAGCCGCATCGCATCGACATCATGGCGCACGAGAACCACGATCCGGCCTTCCTCGCGCTCAACCCCAATGGCAAGATTCCGGCGATCTTCGATCCCGATGGTCCGGGCGGACGGCCGCTTGCGTTGTTTGAATCGGGAGCGATCCTGATCTATCTCGCCGACAAAACGGGACGGCTCCTCTCCACCGATCCCAACACGCGCTACGAAACGATCCAGTGGCTGATGTGGCAGATGGGCGGTGTCGGGCCGATGTTCGGCCAGGTGGGCTTCTTCAACAAATTCGCAGGCAAAGCCTATGAGGACAAGCGCCCGCGCGAGCGCTACGCAACCGAATCAGCCCGGCTGCTTGGT
Source organism: Paraburkholderia sp. BL9I2N2 (assembly GCF_004339745.1). Classification (GTDB taxonomy): domain Bacteria; phylum Pseudomonadota; class Gammaproteobacteria; order Burkholderiales; family Burkholderiaceae; genus Paraburkholderia. Next base: position 385,058 of record NZ_SMGP01000003.1, read on the forward strand.
GTCCTCGACGAACGGCTCGCGGGCCGCGACTGGGTGATGGGGGCTGACTACAGCATCGCCGATATTTCACTGCTCGGCTGGGTACGCAACCTGATCGGCTTTTACGAAGCGCGCGAGCTCGTCGGTTTTGACCGCTTCGGGCATGTACAACGATGGCTCGAACGGGGTCTTGCGCGGACGGCGGTGCAGCGCGGGCTGAAAGTGACGGCGGCCTGAAGCAGCGCTGGCAGAAAACACGGAAGAACAAAGACTAACCGATACCCGGAAGGAGATAGTCCATGAAGATCTGAACCATCATCGCTGCCACCTGCGCGACCCTTGCCATCTCGGTGGTTGGCCCCGTCTCGGCCCATGACGGCGAAGCGGAAACCGTCACGAAGAACTACGAGGCGGCCATTCCCAATATTCCGGGCAAGTCACTGATTGCCGTGGAGTCGATTATGCGCCGGGCGCGATCCATTCGATCAGCCGCAACGCGAGCAAGACCGAGCCGGCAAAGTTGCTCGCGGTATTCGTCCTCGACACCGATGACAAAGCGCTGACCACGCCCATCAAATAACGAGAAGCTCACCCTGAGATCAACATTTGACGAGTTCTGTTCAGCGACGCATTGGGAGTCACCCAAATTCTTTTCAAGCGAGGATATCTATGAATGAAATCAACGCCGACATGGAGGCGATCATCAAACAGGCGATACTGTCGTTCGTCGCGACAGTCAACGACGACGGGACGCCCAATCTTTCGCCGAAGGCGTCTTTGACGGTCAACAACGGTGTTCTCTACTTCGCCGATATCGCATCGCCCGGGACGATACGGAACCTGAAGCGCAATCCCGCCGTGGAGATTAACGTCATCGACATCTTCCAGAGGCGCGGTTATCGATTCAAGGGCCGTGCGTTGATACTGACGCCGGGCGATGACGAGTATCTGAAGATCGCGGACTGGGTTCGGGCGACGAACGGCCTCGAGTATCCTGTCGATCACGTCGCCAGAATCGAAACCTCTTCGATTGCCCCATTGCTGTCGCCGGCCCATGTCTTCGCCGACCCTCCTCGAAGTCAGGACGAGATCAGGATGTCTTACTATCAAAAGTATGGCGTGAAACCCATCATGGAGTAGGCGGGGGGTACGCTCGCGAGCGGCTCACGAGGCCGATCCTGTTGATGCGCCCGAACTGTCCATGCACCCTCTGACTCCTGGAATCGGTTGGTCGCGTCAGGGGGAAAGGGCGAGTCGTCCGCCGGAGTGGCCCCCTCTCTTCGGTCGACGAATCGGCGTCCAGCGGATTGTCGGCGCAGATCACTTCGATTGGGCGTTAGAGGTGTTCGGCCACGTCCGCGCGCCCCGTCCGCATTCAGCAGAAGGGCGGATATCTCAAGTTCAGGAGCATTCTATGCAATCAGTCGAGATCAAAGCTATTGAAAAGAACGATTTTGATATTTGGCTTCCGCTGTGGAAAGCCTATCAGCGATTTTACGAAGTGGATATCCCCGAGTCCGTGACACTCGAGACATGGGGACGCTTTCTGGACCCGGTTGAGCCGATGCATGCCGCGCTTGCGATGGTGGATGAACAGGCGTTGGGGCTGGTGCATTCGATCTACCATCGATCCACCTGGACAGCGGGCGACTACTGCTATCTGCAAGATCTGTTCGTTACGCACGATGCGCGTGGCAGCGGCATCGGCCGCGCGCTGATCGAGCATGTCTATGCGGATGCGAAACGTCGCGGGGTGCGCCGTGTGCACTGGCTCACACACGAAACCAACCATACCGCTATGCGGCTTTACGACCGCGTCGGTGATCGCTCGCCTTTCATTCAGTACCGGAAACTATTCGCCTGACACGACGGCGCGGGGCCGTCCTCAGCACTCGTGCGGCGCACCGTGCGGCATGTCACGAGACACCTTCATGCGGCAGTTTCAGGACAGGCTGGGGCGCTCGGCCGTCGAACTGCTGACCGATATCCGCATGAGCCTGGTCGTCAACGGGCTGAAGGAGCCGGCGATGACTGTGAAGGTCGTGGCCGGGTCGGTAGGGTATCGATCCGTGTCGGTATTCCGGCGTGTGTTCACCGACAGGATGGGCATGACGCCGGGACAATGGCGTCGCCTCGCGCGCGAACGCGAATGGCGACGCTTCGTTTGCGGAATAACGCACGAATGAGGCGGAGACGCACTCACGCGGGGCGAGCCTTTCTTTCGACAAGACCTCGTTCGGTCCTGGTCAAGCAATGACGCGCAGTCCGACATGCACACCCCAGTTGCAACTATCCCGGATCCATGGAGGATCGGAACTCTCCTTCCGTTTCGTTTGGGCAAGCGATCCACGACGCGCTCGTCTCTACCTTCAAGTATTTTGAACCTCGATCTCGACGAAACGACTCGTATCGTGCCATCCCGCAACGCGGCCGCGGGAACGAATCGCCTCGTTGCCTTGATCCTTTTGGGCATTTTATTGAGCATATTTAGTCTCGAAACGGGAACCGGGTAGGCCTTAAAGTGGAGCCTCCTAACGAACCGACGAACAACCTGAACGGGAAATCCAAAATGAGCATTCGAGCAAATCAGTATCGTCTACAAATCGCTGAAAAGAGCGTTGGATCGCTCTCTATTCTGGCCCTGCTCAGATGGGCGCTGGTGGTCATCTTTCTTTGGTTCGGTGCAATGAAATTCACCGCCTACGAAGCCAACGGCATCGCGCCGTTCATCGTCAACAGCCCGATCATGAGCTGGTTGCATGCGCTATTGGGAGTTCAAGGGGCAAGTAACGTTATAGGCGTCCTTGAGCCTGTCGACCGCGGCTGCTCTGATTCTCGGAGCCTTCCTGCCCATTTTCTCCGCATTGGGCGCGGCGATGTCGACGGCGACCTATCTGATCACGCTCACCTTCTTCTTGAGCACCCCTGGAGTAGCTGAAGCGACGGCGGGCGGATTTCCGGCCATTTCAGCTGTACCTGGCCAGTTTCTTCTTAAGGATCTTGTTCTGCTGGCTGCATCGCTTTCTCTCTTTCTAGCGTCAGTCCAGGGCTCGCGGACCAACCCTCAGAAGTCGTGACGTGAACAGATGGCCGGACATCTGAACCGGCTTATTCGACAGGAGATGATATATGACGCACACGAGCGCAGCGAATGGCAAAGAGGCCGCCTATCACGGCGTACCGGCGGAAGACGATTACGGCTATGCACAAGCGATCAAGGTCGGAAACATGATCTATGTGTCCGGTCAGCTTAGTCATGACGACACGGGGGTCATGATCGCACCGGCCGCGCTCGATGAAACCGGCAAGCCAGCCGACTTCTCGACGATGGCGGAGCAGATGCGGGTGACCTATGCAAACGCTGCAAAGATCCTCGCAGAGTTCGGAGCCACCCTCGACCATGTGGTGGAAGAGACGATCTATGTCCTCGATGTCGATGAGGCTTTCGCGATAGCGGGCAAGGTGCGCAAGGAAGCCTATGCTACGGCGCGGCCTCAGTGCGCCAGCAATCTGATCGGCGTTTCGAGGCTGGCGTTTCCTGAGCAGCTCATCGAAATCGTCTTCAAAGCAGTGCTGCCTACGGTATAGGCGGGCCCTGATGATCGAGCCGATTTGATATCTCATCGAAAAGATAGGCACCGCTCCAGAAGTGAATTGTCCAGAGCATCCTTAGCAGTCGCCCGAATTCGACAAGATCGATACGAGTGCCGCTTATTTGCTTTGTGAAGGTCGCAGCCATTGCCGCATCCGATTAGAGCGATCGGTCTGACACAAGCGTGGATAGGTGAACTTTCGATACCGCCAAGCATTTAAATTGCCTTCGAGAAGCTCATGAAAGATCGTCGGCAAGGAGAGCTCCTTCACCACTAGAGGCATTCCACCCATAAAGAGGAAGAGGAAAGCAACATGAAACAGTCCCCCCAAATCGGCGACAGGATCACCGACAAATCAGCACCCCCCGATGAGCGCACTGTCCGCAGCTGGATCGGGCCAGAGGCGTTCGAGCATTGGGTCGAGCTGCAGAGCTGGATCGAGGCTTCCTACCCCGGTGTTTTCGCGCCAGAGTGGCTCTATGGTGGCAAGAAACGCGGTTGGTCACTGCGCTACAAGAAGACCAAGGCGTTCTGCACCTTGCTGCCGGCATACAGGCTGTTTTCGGTTCTGGTGGTCTTGGGGCGAGCAGAGCGAGAGAAGTTTGAGGAGCGGCGTTATTCCTGGCGACCACAGTTGGTCAAGCTTTACGATGAAGCCCGAGCATACCCTGACGGCAAATGGCTGACTGTTGCGGTCTCATCCGCAGATGATTGGCGTGAGGTGACAGAGCTTGTGAGCATGAAGCGCCCACCGCTATCATGCGGTTGAATGTCGCGGAGGTCCCGCGGATTCAACCGGTCGATACATCACAATGGAAGCTGCGGTAGCGGTGGGAGTGTTGCCCAGAAGCAGAAACCCCGGATCTATTACAGCGAAAGTCAGAAGGCCAGAGGAACTACTGTGACCAGACGTGAACCCCCACGCTCTGTCAGCGTAATGGGCCGGCGGAAGATACCCAAGGCGACCGTTAAGTGACGTTCGCGAACGTCTCGCACGACACTCCAGCAAACCCGCCATGAGACGAGGCGCAGTTCGCATCTCAATGATCGGATACGCGGCTTTTGCTGGAAAGGCACTCCGTTCCGGCGGAATCTCCGGCGGCCGTGGAGTGCCGGTGAGTTGTCGATTCAGGTCAGAGCGACACGATCTGCCGCAAGAGTTCCAACGCTTTCATCTCGTCCAGGCGGCCGGTGCGTGCCTTACCCGCGAGCGTCTTGATCAGCGCCTCTGCTATCGGTTCAATACCTATCAGATCGTCCAGGCTCGTCACGGAAGCATAACGGCGTGGCTCCGCGATAACCTCTGTGACGGAGGCCAGCGCAGGCTGCGGGTGAGAGGCGGACGACGGGACATCGCGGTCAACAGCTTGCCGAACGTCCGGATCGGCGGCTGATGGGAGCACCGCATCCTGTTGCTCCACAACTGACTTCGTTTCGGCGGCGACGCCCGTGTGATCTGCCTCCGACGGGTCGCTGTTTCGACGGCGCGCGGTTTTCGCTTTCTTAACCGCAGACTTTCTTGCCACCGTAGCTTCCGGCTTTAAAGCAGCTGGCAGTTCCTGCTGATCAGTCGCATGTCGACCAGACCGTGGATCTGGATCAAGCAGAGCCGAGACCGATTCAGGGATGTCTCTGACTGAACGGGGAACGTCCAGCCACGCGGTTGGCAGACCAAGACGTTCGGTGAAGCGGTTGGCTTCGGCGTCGTCCATGCGCTTCTGTCCATACAGACGATTGTCGAGGTTGGAGGCGCTGATACTCACTACCGCGCTCAGCCGCACCTTCGATCCCTTACGGTGGGTGAGCACGTGCAGATTGGCACGACGGATGTTTTCCAACGCTGCGACGTCGTTCAGTGGCAACGATTGCTGAGTCCCTGACTTTGGAGACGCTTTGGCTTTCGCTGACGCGGATTTCGACGGGGGAGTCGTGGCAGGCTTTGCCCCTGCGGGATTACTCTTCGCGGCGGCCTTTGGCGAACTGCCATCTGTCCTCTTTGACATTTCTGATTCCCTGGGCAAACGATCTGTGGGGGTAGGGCGGGAATTCGCCTGTGTGGCGGGAGCCGTCTCCAATACCTGCCCGTGCGCTGATTCCGGTTCAGCATTCGGGTGAATAAAGTCGAGCGGCGCCCTCAAGCGACTGATGGTCTCGGACGGGAGGGTGGGATGAGGTTGATCGAAAAACCCATCCGGTAGCCCGAGCGTCGTTTCGATGTGGAAGGCCGTCTCAGGTGTGAATCTCTCGCCATTCATCAATTCGGTTACGCGCGTCAGGTTCGAATCGAGTCCTAGTGCGATGTTCTCCGCTCCCACTGCATCGACCAGAAATTTAAAGGAACGCGTTTTGAAAATAGACGCGGTCTGGGCCGGGTCTCGGGCAGGTGGCGCCTTTACGTATGATTTGTTCTGTCGGTAAGATGACGTTTTTGAAGGTTGGCGCGACTGACGCGGGCCCTTGTCCCGAGATCCCGAGTATCGCCCGTGTGCTTGACTCATAAAGTGGGGCTCTCCGCCGGTGAAATCGCTATCAATGCAGGGATTATAAGGGAGGGGAGACCTCATGCGGAGCCTTGAGCAAGTGCGACCAGCTATGCCTATCGACTCTGTCTGGCGCATGGTGCTTCGTCTTGGATTCCCGTTCGCTCGCGCCTGGTGGCACCTTCGACGGCCTCGCCATGAGGGAGCGCTAGTAGCAATCTACGTCGGGCGGGCGCTTTTACTGGTGGAGTCATCGTACCGGGCCGAGTGGAATTTTCCCGGCGGCAGTGTCCGGCCCGGAGAGACGCCTGATACAGCGGCGCAGCGCGAGATGGAGGAGGAGATTGGTCTCTCGTCGTACCCATTACTTCCCGCGGGCAGTGTCTGCGGCATTTGGGACGGGCGAAGAGACCGGGTGCACTTCTTTGAACTGCACCTCGATTGCATACCCGAGTTGCGGCTTGATAATCGTGAGATTATCGCCGCGCATCTGGTATCGCCAGAGGAATTGCACGGCATCGCGCTGACAGGGGCGGTCGCTGCGTATCTCGGCAGAGATCTCTGCCGTTAGTTGGCCCTTTTCCTTGCGGGACATCTCGACGGTAGTTCAATGCGGTCAGTAAGCAGGGCGGAAATCATCGAGAGAATGCTCTTCCGAACGGATATCGGACGCACGCGCGGCCAGGGCGAGGGTCCACAACGGGGTGCAGCGCATGGCGGTCGAGCGCGCGTTGACAGCCCGCTCCGAGTTGAGTCGCAACGAGTGGCGAATCGGCAGCCTACTTTTGAGTGATGTGTTCAGGCGTCAGGAATCGGAACCCGGGACGAAAACTTCACCTCGCGTAGCGCAAGACTCGATTGTATCGACGCGATGCCCGGCTGCCGTCGTAGCACCCGCTCGACAAATTCACCGTATGCGTCCAGATCAGCGGCGACCACCTGCAGAATATAGTCCGCATCGCCTGTGATCTTGTGGCACGAGAGGACTTCCGGTCGACCGCGGATGACGGCCTCGAAGTTATCTGCGGTTTTGTCCGAGTGCACATTGAACCGGAGATGCACGAACGCAAGAAGATTCAGGCCGACCGCGCGCCGGTCGATGTTCGCCTGGTAACCGGTAATCACACCTTCGTCTTCCAGGTGCTTGCGCCGCCTCCAGCATGGCGTCACGCTCAGCGAGAGTTTCTCCCCGAGTGCGGCATTCGACACGGCACCATCGTCCTGAAGCAGGCGCAACATCGAGCGGTCGACCGCGTCCATTTCTGTTTTTGGGCGATTTGTGCTCATCTTTCATTCCTGTTAGACAAATTTCCCAAAATGTTAGGCTTTTCCGCATCCGAAAGCAAAATCAATGCGGCCGCCGCTCAATAAACTGTTGGCTGTCTTCAACGCGGCAGTCAACCATGCTCACCATTTACAGTAGCGATCATCGCTTGCACCATGGCGTCGAACTAAAGGACGGCGCCATCTCCGATTCCTTCGAGAAGCCCCTCCGCGCCGAGACGGTGCTTGCGCAAGTGAGGGCAACCGGACTCGGCGATGTCATCAGCCCGAAGGCCTACCAATGCGCGGACTATGCAGCCGCGCACAGCCAGCGGTACGTCGACTTTCTGGCAGGAGCGTGGCACGAGTGGCTTGCAACGGGCAGAGCCTGTCAGGCTCTGCCACTCGTCTGGCCCGTGAGGGGACTGCCCGGTCACGAGTTGCCCGAATTCATCGATGGCAAGCTTGGCTTCTTTTCGATGGACGCCGGTTCCCCCATCAACGCGGGTACGTGGGCCGCGATCAGTTCCAGTGCCAACTCGGCACTGACCGGCATGGATGCGTTGTCGGGTGGCGCGCGCGCCGCATTCGCGCTTTGCCGCCCGCCCGGTCACCATGCCGGTCGTGAATACATGGGCGGCTATTGTTACTTGAACAACGCCGCGATTGCGGCCCAGCATTGCATCGACGGCGGCGCAAAGCGCGTAGCCGTTCTCGACATCGACTTCCATCACGGCAACGGCACGCAAGACATTTTCTACGATCGACCTGATGTTCTATTCGTGTCGACTCATGGCGATCCCACGGTGTCCTATCCATACTTCTCGGGGCATGCCGACGAACGTGGCGTCGGCGCGGGAGAGGGTTTCAACCTGAACCTGCCCCTTCCGAGGGGAACGACCTGGGAAGGCTTCGACCACGCGCTGCGCCACGCCGGCACGGCGATCGGGCAGCATGCGCCCGACGCACTGGTCATTTCTCTCGGGGTCGACACGTTCGAAGACGACCCCATCAGCCACTTCCGCCTGCGCACGCCGGACTATCTACGCATCGGCGAGGCGATCGCAAGCTTCAACGTCCCCACGCTTTTCGTGATGGAGGGCGGATATATGGTCGACGAGATTGGAATCAACGCGGTCAACGTTCTGTTGGGCTTTGAAGGTAGAGCCTGATGTCGTTTTACCGATTCGTCGCTTTGCGATCCGACCGTCGCCCGCATACAAGGAGCTAAAAGCATGACGCGATACATAGATGTAAACGATGTTTCAAAGCTGGTCGCCGAGGTCGGCATGACACAAGTCCTGACGACCATGGCGTCTTACATCGAACAGGACTATCGCCGTTGGGATACGTTCGAAAAGACTGTTACGTCAGACAGATCGAGATGAACGCCGACAGTCTGCTGCTCGAGATGGGCTAAGCCAACTTCAAAGATCGATACAGTTCAACGCTGCGATCGCGCAAAATCGTTGCCCCCTGGTAAATCCCTCAATGAATCGAGTCCCGGGTGTTGAAGAGACTATGAGAGTCCATCCAATCGTACGATTCGTTGCTGTGCGCCCACGCCCAGTTCCTTGCTGTCTCACTTTTTTTGCCGACCGCCTGTGCGACCTCTTCGGAGGGCGAAGCTCCGTCGTAATTGTCGTTCGTGCGCTCAGCGCGGCCGATATTTGTGGATTTCGATGAGTCGTAGTTCATTGCGATTCCTGTTTGAGGTTGCTGTCAACGCGTATCAATCCTGCTCCGCCAGCTCATCGTGCATGGACGCGGCGAGAAGCTCGGCGAAGCGCTCAAGCGCCGCGACTGAGCCGTGCACTGTGCGGTACTCCTGACGTCCAATCTTCGCGTCAAGAACCACTGTCATGCCCGATTTCCGAGCCAGGTCAAGGATGTCCATCTGATGCTCCACATCGTTGAATCATGCGATTCTGTTACCACTGTGATGCGCGCGAGCCGTTTGCCCACACAGTCCATTTTAAGCACTATGCACTGGACATCAACGCAGCCACGGTGAATTCACAGTTTTCAAAACGACAACAATAGAGACGGCGAGCAGATACTGCTGTTGGTGGAAGCCGTTGAAATCCTTGGGATGTTCTCTGCCAGGGCCACGTAACACGTCGCTGTCCAATCCACGGAAACTGTCGCCGTACGAAGCCGCTGCCAGTGGCGTCACGTCCAATTCAACTCACGACCAAACTCCAACGCCATCGTGCGCGTACTCTCAAGAGACGCAAAGTTGTTCTTGGCGAAGCGCCAGCAGGAGCGCGGACGCGGCGACCGCCGTCGAAGACGGAGTCAGTAGCGGGTTATGGTTTTCGGCCCTGGAAGACCGCGGTTCATATCGAGTTTGTCCTCTACGCAGCACGTCTCCTCAAAAAAATTTTCGCAACCGAAATTCCCCAATGAAAAGCCCACTGTCAGCTTATCCGTAGCGCAGTATCAAGTTTTTTAATAATCAGGAAACCCCGATTGGCTTTGTTCTGTTGGTCACTAAACTCTTGCCATTGGACCGATAACTAATCGAGTTCCGGTGTCCCCAGACGTGGTAACGCCGGCAGTCGCCAGGGTCCGATTATCCTCTCCCGCGTCATCCGCGGAGGCGCAGGCAACATTTACACTTTGAATCTGGAGTCCATGGTGCGAGACATAAGTGCTCAGATGAGCAAGTACAGGAATCTTTTCTGTTCGGCCTTGGTATTCGGCTTTATTTCGTCAGGAACGGCGTTAGCGCAAGTTCAAAATCAAACACAGACGACGCTGCCGCATGTCGTCGTGCTGGCGACGGGTGGCACTATCGCTGGAACCGGCGCGAGCGAAACGCAAACCACCGGCTACAAGTCCGGCGTCCTCACTGCGGACGTTCTATTGAAGTCCGTTCCGTCGCTTGGAAAAGTGGCGCGGGTGTCTGGCGAGCAGGTGTCGAACGTCGGCAGCGAGAACATCACTAATGAAATTTTGCTGAAGCTGGCCAAGCGGGTAAATACACTTCTTGCTCAACCTGACATCGCTGGCGTGGTCATCACTCATGGAACGGATACACTCGAAGAAACGGCCTACTTCCTCAACCTGGTGGTGAAAAGTGACAAGCCGGTGGTCCTCACTGGCTCGATGCGCCCGTCGACAGCAATCAGCGCCGACGGTCCCAGCAATATCCTTCAAGCCGTAACGGTTGCCGCCTCCCCAACTGCGAGAGAACGTGGCGTACTAATTGTCCTCAACGACCGCATCGGCTCGGCTCGATATACGACGAAGACGAACGCGAACACGCTCGACACGTTCAAGAGTTCGGACGATGGCTTCATCGGCACGTTGATTGATCAGGTGCCGCACTTCGAAACAGCTGTAGCCAAGCTGCAAACAACGCAGACTCCGTTCGACGTCTCGAAGTTGGATTCTCTGCCGGAAGTCGACATCGTCTATGGGCACCAGAACGACGGGGGGTACATGTATGACGCTGCGGTGGCTCACGGCGCTCGCGGCATCGTCGTAGCGGGCGTCGGCGCGGGTAGTGAGTCTCTTCTCACGCTGCCGTCTATCAGGAAGGCTGTAGATAAAGGAGTCATCGTGGTCCGCTCCTCGCGAACCGGCAGTGGCTATGTCCCCGAAGACTCGGCTTATATCGGTCTTCTCGGCGACAACCTCAACCCGCAAAAAGCTCGCGTTCTCCTGATGCTCGCGCTGACGGTGACGAACGACCCTGCTCGCGTGCAGGAGATGTTCCAACAGTTCTAAACGTGCGACCAGCGCGGCGACGCTGACGCCAGTCATCGCCGCGCGCTTCGTCTATTAAGCGTAGCCTCCAAGGCCCTCAAAGGAGATGTCCAACTGCGGCCGCTTTTCCCAACGTGATATGTAGATATTTCAGCGCGGAGCAAGCGCAGTCGCTGTTGCCCGCGACTTGAAAGCAGTTGCTACGAGCTTGAGCTCGAAACGTGTTCAGAGTGCGGCGTGGCAAAGCGCCATCGTCCTCTGGACCATTGTGCTTGACCCGTTGAGTTCCATCTCGCTGGTGAAGAGAGAGCGTTCAGACACATTCACCCGAGACGACCTCGATCGAACGCTCGCTGCGCGCGATTTCAACGTCCGTTCGGCCCCGAAGTTGTTATCGATCCGGGATTCAGTGCGCCGTTACCCGCCGACCTGATGCACGCCGCAGCCGCGCCGCTGCCCGCCAGCGGGCCGCAAACCGCCAGCCTGTTCCAGGGCCTGGCGTTACTCGTCCTCACGGATCAGGGTTGGCGTTTGCCGCGGCCACCAGCGGGTTTGCCAGCCGGCTTGCGTGAATCCGCAGTTGGCTTGCTGGCGGGTTTGCTGCGTGGCTTTTGCACGCTGAATGGGTTGCCGCTGGACAAGCTTGTGCCTTTACCCGCGGCCACAGCGCGCTGCGCCGCAGGCTTGCGTTTGTATTCGCCACTTTGCGGGCGCGGTTTTTTGCTGAGCACCTGCACGGCACCCGGCGTAGCTTGCTGCACTTTCGGTTTCTTAGGTTTTTTGGGTTTCTTGATGATCTGGCCCGTCGCGCTAGTTTGCGGCACGCGGTGTTCGGCTTCAAAACCCGGCACCTCTTCACGGCGTAGCGTTTGCCGGATCAGCGCTTCAATCGCGGCCAGTTGCGGCGCTTCATCGGCACACACAAGGGACACCGCCGCGCCGCTGGCGCCCGCGCGGCCGGTACGGCCAACACGGTGCACATAGTCTTGCGCCACGATCGGCAGATCAACGTTGATCACCAGCGGCAGGTCGTCGATATCCAGCCCGCGCGCAGCCACATCGGTGGCTACCAGCATATGTACTTCGCCCGTCTTGAAGCGCTCCAGCGCACGCAGGCGCGCGGGTTGCGGTTTGTCGCCGTGGATGGTGTCGACCGCATAGCCCGCTTCATCCAGCATGGCCGCCAGGTAATCCACGCCATTGCGGGTTTTGACGAACACCAGCGCGTGCTCCCAGTTGTTCTCAGCTACAAGGTGCATGAAGAGGTCAGGCTTGTTCTTTTTATCCACCGGCACCACCCACTGCTTGATCTTGCCGGCCGTGGCATTGGGCGGGCTGACGCTGATATTGACCGGGCCGCGCAGAATGCCGGCCGCCATGGCGCGGATATCATCCGTAAACGTGGCAGAGAACAGCAGGGTCTGGCGCTGAGCGGGCAACGCAGCAAAGACGGCGTTGAGTTCGCGCGCAAAGCCCAGATCCAGCATGCGGTCGGCTTCATCCAGCACCAGCGTTTGGACTTGATCAAACTGCACTGCGTTCTGGCGATTGAGATCTAGCAAACGGCCCGGCGTGGCAACGAGCACATCCACGCCTTTGCGCAACTTCATCATCTGCGGGTTGATACTCACACCGCCGTAGGCGGCCAGAAACCGTAAGTCGAGGCCTTTGCCGTAAGCGATGAAGCTTTGCAGCACCTGTTCGGCCAGTTCACGCGTGGGCACCAGCACCAGAACACGCGCGCGGTTGCTGGACACCGCGGGGCCGTGCTGCACCAGCCGTTGCAACAGCGGCAGCGCGAAACCCGCCGTTTTGCCAGTGCCGGTCTGTGCCGCAGCCATGACGTCCTTGCCACTGAGCACAGCAGGAATCGCCTTGACCTGCACCGGCGTAGGTGTCTGGTAATTGAGGTCCTGCACATTACGCAGCAAGGGATCGATCAGGCCAAGCGAGGCAAAAGACATTGGCGTATTCCGGGCTAAAGCCGCAATTCTAGCGGTTACGGTTACAGCCTGTGCTGAAAGTCTAACGCCTGGGATTTTCTGGGTGTTGTCTTTGGCGGGTAGTCTGAAAGTGCAGGGGTTGCACCGGCCGAAGTCGACTTATGCCAGCGTTGACCTTGTAGTGGTCGCCAAATCGCAGCACCTGCAAAAATACGGCCACGATAACCCGGTCATTTAATGCGTCGATGCAAACTTGCGCCGCAGTTGGCCGGCCGATAGCCACAACGCGGAGACAAGGAAATAGATCGCGCCGACACCTGCGTAGCCGGCCACTTTGACAATCGCCGGAGGCACTGATGCATGGGCCTGCGCGATAAAAAACGCGCCCGCCAGCGCCGATTGGCCCCCGCTCAAAATCATTGCCCATTGCGCACCAAAGCGCTTCCAGCGGCGAACGGCGGTGGCGAGCTGAAGCAATCCGGACAGAATGGCCCAGACTCCGAATACATCAAGGACCAGGCTTGTGTTGACGCTCAATACCACAATCACCGCAATTGCTATCACCGCGCTAGCGAAGACGTTGAAAGCCTGAGTAGGGTTTTCGCGCATCCCACCGCTACGCGACATGTCGACGTAATTAGCCAGCGCATCCCATACGGGATAGACGATGAGCAGTGCTGCTCCGATCGCCGTGGCATGCTGCCCGATGGCGAACGCGAGCGCGACCCACACGACAGAAAATGCGGCACGGATAAAATAATAGTGTTTGAGCCACCGCTCACCCTGAAGGCGGGTGGTATCTGAAAGATGATCAGCCATTGGAACTCCTTCAAAATTTTGTTGACCGCATCGCCTTGAACGACGCGCCAGGCTCTTGTCGCGATGAGCTGTCGGCAGGATCGCGCCAGCGTCATCGCGACAAGAATCCTGTGTTGGTAGAGATCATGGCATTCGGCCTGTCTTGATGGCATCGGTCAAACGACCGATAGGCGTGCGCCGAGTTCGGCGTGCTCCATCGGCTCCGAATCGTCGCCAGGCTCGGCGGCCGCGTCGGAGTCCGCAGTGGCTTGCCCTGGTTGTTCGGCCGCCCGAGCCTTCACCGGTCAGTTGAAAGGGGGCCTTTATGAGCGTCTCGACCACGCTACTTCCCCTGCGGTCAGAGCAGCGTCATGCAGCGGCTACGCGCCGATCATCCGATGCCGCAATGACGGCGCTCATCGACCAGTGCCTATGCGACGATCCATGCAACGGTGGCCCGCGACCGGACATCGCGACGATTCAGACACTCAGCAGGAAGCGCCGGGATGGCCTAAGCAGTCCCGAACCTCCAGCGTCTATTTCGGCAGTGAGCCGTCGACGCCATCGACGTACCAGTTGATGCGCTGAAGGTCTGTATCACTGAGCGTCTTGCCGGCCGGCACCTTCACTTCGTCCGCCTGATCCTTGATCGGACCGCTGAACACATCCCACTTGCCGCTCGCGATCTGGTCGCGCTTTGTCGCCACGTCCTTCAGCGCATTAGCCGGAAGCGCCGACGTGTTCAGGTTATCCAGGCTGACCCCTTTCTGCGGAATGCCCCACCACACCGGATCGTTTTTCCACTTGCCGTCTAGCACCTGCTGGATCGCCGCGGTGTAGTACACGCCCCAATGCGCGACCACCGAACCGAGGTGCGCGTCGGGCCCGAATTTCTTCATGTCCGAATCCCAGCCGAACGCATGCACGTGCTTTTCCGAAGCGGTTGCGAGCGTGGCGCTCGAATCAGTGTTCTGCAGCAGCACGTCGGCGCCCTGGCCGATCAGCGTTTCCGCCGCCTGCTTTTCCTTGCCCGGATCGAACCAGCTATTGATCCAGATGACCTTGGTATGGATCTTCGGATTCACCGAGCGCGCGCCGAGCGTGTACGCGTTGATGTTGCGGACCACTTCGGGAATCGGCACCGACGCGACAAAGCCGAGCGTATTGGTCTTCGTCACGTAGCCTGCGGCGACGCCCGCGAGGTACGCTCCCTGATACATCCGCACGGCATAGGTGCCGAAGTTCGGCGCTTTCTTGTAGCCGGTTGCGTGCAGGAACACCGTGTCCGGGAAATCCTTCGCAACCTTCAGTTCGAAATCCTGGAAGCCGAAGGTCGACCCGATGATGATCTTGTTGCCCTTGTTCGCCAGATCGCGGAACACGCGCTCGGAGTCGGCCGATTCCGGCACGTTCTCCACGCGTGTGATCTTGATCTTGTGGCCGAACTTCGCTTCGACTTCCTTCGAACCTTGGTCATGCCCGTAGGTCCAGCCGGCGTCTCCCGGGTTGCCAAGGTAGACAAACGCGACGCCGGGGGCGTCGGTTGCCGAAGCGCCTGATGCACCAATCGCTGCTGACAGCACAAGTGCTAAACGGGTGACTCGTGGCGCATTCAGCCATGTTATCTTCATCGTGATTCTCCAGTCCTGTACGGTGTTTCTACGTTGTCGTGAAAAAAGGGGGGGAAATCGGTCGGCCACAAGCATCTGAGCTGCCGTCTGCCCGGCGTTGTGCCGCACATCACAGCGATTTGACAGCTGATCGAGGCGACGGCGCTGGATATGCCCGATCAACCATCCATGTTCGCAAACTTGATTCATCCGGTACCTAGTTCGAAGATGGCCCCTCGCTGTCAGTCGGTACGGACATTCGACGCACGGACTCGAGAAGCCGATTGCAGAAGTCGTTCTGTGAGATTCAGAACTTCGTGCGGATACCTACGCCGTACGTGTCGCCCGAAGTCTGGTTGCTGAGGTGGTCGTACATGTAAGCCGCGTAGACGTCGGTGCGCTTGGATAGCGGATAGTCATAGCCGATAGACGTCGTCTGACGGGTCTGGTCCAGACCGCCGCCGTCGCGCGAGTACGCGAACGACGCCATGATCCAGCCCAGGCCCGCCGGAACCGTGAGGCCGCCCTGTGCGGTGTTCACGTGCCAGCTGCCGGTGTCCTGCGCGTTGTCGGTGTACATGTACTGACCGAAGAACCTGACGTACTTCAGGTCATAGGTCGCACCCAGTTGAGCCACGCTCTGGCTCTTCATGCCCGCGAGCCCAACGCTCTGCGCGAGGCTGGTCAGGTCGCCCGGGGCGCCGTTGAAGTTCACGTACTGATACACGCCGGTTGCCGCGAACGCACCATGGAAGTAGAGGAACTGAGCGCTCCACTTCTTCGCCCCGTTCTCATCCGCCGTATTGCCGAGGGCATACACCACGTTGGCGCTCAAGCCATTGAAGTTCGGCGACGAATATTCCACCGCGTTGTTCCAGTCCGAACCGCCGACCACGCCCATGTCGGTGGTGTACGTCGGAAAGGAGCCGAGGCCGAGGTACGTATGCTTGACCATCGGCGAGAACGTGTACGAGTTGACGAACGGGTTGAACTGGATCGTCGAGACGTATAGCGGTGTCGTCAGACGTCCGGCCGTGACGATACCGTACGGCGATGCGATACCGACATACGCGTTACGCGAAAAGAACGTGTCGCCCGTGAAGCTGCCGTACGCGCCGTTCTGAGCCCGGAAGAAGCCTTCCAAAGCGAAGATCGCCTTGTAGCCGTTGCCCAGATCCTCCACTCCACCCAAACCCCAGTAAGAGGTGGCCATACCACCGCCCGACACCACCGCTGCACCCTTGCCGTCCGGGAATTTCTGCTCGCCAACCCATTCGTCGACCAAACCATACAGTCGCACGCTTGATTGCGCATGTGCTGAATTTGTGACCAACAACCCGAATATGCTAGCGAGGGCTGTGAATTTGACTGCGGTTTTTAGCGTACTTTGGACGAGAGGCTTCATGGATTCTCCAGTAATTTTGTCGAAAAAAATATAACTGTGGCCGGCAAGGGACTTCGCCTCGCCGCGCTGTTCTTTGAGTAGCTTCCGGGGGGCCGCAGAAGGAGCGCCCATCATCGATCAGTCAATTGAACAAGGACAACGCGCGGTTCGTTGCCGAGGCGGGTGACGCGACCAAACAACTGCGCGAGCAGCAGGCGTTAGGCGTGCGACAGCAGACGGCGCTTCATCAGCCGTTGGCCGACGAGAGGAGGCGCTCGAAGGTCGAGCAAGACGACATCTCCCGCGTGCTGGAGCGCGCAGCCGCTTACAGATCGAGCAGCAACTCCGGCGTGCGCGAGCGCGAACAACACGGCAGAAACTGCTCGTTTCCTGCCCGCTCCGCTTCCGTGAGGTACACGTCGCGATGATCGGGCTCGCCCTCGAGCACGCGTGTCAGGCAGGTACCGCAAACTCCCTGCTCGCACGACGTTTCGACGCGGACCCCATGCGCGGCAAGTGCCTCGATGACCGTCTGGGACGCGCTGACCGGAATGACACGACCACTTTTCGCGAGCCGCACGTTGAACGCGTCGTGCGGCGAAGCGGCGTCGGACGCTTGCGCCGGCGCACTGAAATATTCGCGGTGAAGATGCGCGTCGTCCCATCTCGCCTGTTGCGCGGTAGTCAGCACATGGGTCATGAACCCGCCCGGGCCGCAGACATACAGATGCTTTCCCGGCGCGGGCGCACCCATCGCAAGCGCCGCATCGAGCGCCGGGCTTCCCCGCTCCGCGTCGACATGCAGAAATGAACGCTCGCGCAATGCCGGCGAATCCAGCCGGTCACGAAACGCGGCACGCGAGCGCTCCCGCACACAATAGTGAAGCTCGAACGATGAGTTCAGCGCGGCAAGATGTTCGGCCATCGCGAGCAGCGGCGTGATGCCGATACCACCGGCGAACAGGATCGACTCCGTAGCGGCCGCCTCGAGCGGAAAGTGATTGCGCGGACCTTCAATGCGCAGCACGTCCCCAACCCTTAGCGCATGCATCGCGATTGATCCGCCTCGCGACGCGGCATCGCGCTGAACCGCGACCATATAAGCGCCAGTGGCTTCTCGACGGCCGCATAGCGAGTACTGACGGACTACGCCCGGCAGACGGATGTCAATATGCGCGCCCGCTTCGTAACCGGGCAATGATTGTCCGTCGAGCGGCATGAATTCGAACGCGCGGATGTCGACAGCGACATCCTCAATACGGGAGACGACAACGTTCATGGCAAAAGAAACGTGTAGTAAGAGACGGTTTTTATAAACGCTGTTGAACTCGCTGAAGAATGTTCCGCAGATCAAGCAACAGTCCAGTTTGGGGAACGCATCGTGAATGTCACCACGATGTTCAAAGCGAATACGCAGGCGGCGGAAGTTATGCAACCAGGCATGTGGATGCTCGACGTGGTTCGCTCCGCGCTTATCGGAATAAGTGAAAAAGATCGATCACGAGGCCAATTTCCCGTAGCAAGATGCAATCAAATCGATTAAGCATCCTTCACGACAACCTTTTTCGGGATTCGAACATAGAGCAGTCCGTCGGTTTCCCTCACATCAAAAACCTTGATCCGAAATCCAGGACAGTTCACGCCTTTTCCATCGGAGAGTCGGAAAGTAAAGGCATGGAGTGGACACTTGATCATAGATTCGTTCATAATGAGGTCCCCCTGCGTCCAAGAAGCGCCCTGGTGTGGGCAACCTCTATCCACCGCCCGGAAACCGGCCTTGGTCCGGTGAATCACGATCGTCTCATCACCGATCTTCACGCGCAGCGGAAACTTGAGGTCACCAATTGGTACCGGTGATGCTATAGCCCATTCAGCATCAGCACTATGTGCTTGCTCGCAGTTCACAGGATCTCAGCAGAAGCTTGGTTGGCAAGGATCTCGCGAATACGCGAGAAGAAGAAGTCGCGCTCTTGACACATGATGAACAGCCCAGCCTGTATCGGGAATTGGTGATCGGTGAAACTGGAATAGAGTGAATCCAAACAGGCCTTGAGCGTCAAAACGTGGCGTTTCCTAACCAAATGGAAGATTCGCTGTAGCTCCAATGCTTTGTCGTAATCGAATTCTTCCTCTGGTGTGATACTCCACTCCACGTGAGCAAGCGCATCGACCAGATCACTCAGAAATTGTTTCTGTGGAGCAGTTAGCCACTTCGCCCTTTGTGGAACCTTTTCGTCAGAGTACTGGACCAGCCAGTTACTCTCTTTCTTTGCTCGTTCCATGTCACAGTCGAAACGCTGCCCGTGTTTGAACGCCATCAGAGGTTTCAGATACGCGGAAGCTGTGCGTTTATGCAGAATGCAGTCGGTCACCACAAGGGGCTCTTTGACCAGGTCGAACACCGTTATATCCGCGGGCATACCTGGAGCGAGAGTACCTGCCTCATCCTGCAAGGAGATAGCCCGCGCGGCTCGGTCGGTCACTCTTGAGATCACGTCGTACAAGCCCATTCCCAGGATCATCATTGCCGTCATCACGTTCGCCAGAGACTTGACCGGGGTGACAACGTTGAACTGCTGCAGATCGGAGCTGATGGTGTCCGGCAGTAATCCCTGACTGAACGCCTGCTCAGCCACTTTCCAGGCAAAGTTGTAGCCACCGTAACCAACATCGAAAAGCACGCCCCGGTCCTGCGCTCGACGGACAAGATCGAGGACTTTGCCGTGGTCGTCGACTACCTTCCCCATGTTTCCGTGATAGACATGCGTAATCATGTCACCCGGCTCTGCAATCCGGAAAGCCTCCATAGCCAGAGTCTCTTCGACCTTGTGCTGCTGAAACTCCCCAATGTGCATGTAGAGGGGTACGCCAAGAACCTGCGCCAGCCCCTTCGAGATCTTGAGCGACCCCGGCCCATAGTTGCCCATCGCGTTGCATTTGAGATAGCGGAGCATGCCTCGCTTCTGCTTCATGAAATCCACCCATTCGGACAGGGGAATATTTCCCAAACTACGTATCTCACCCTCAAGGAAGTTTAACGCGATCAACCCGAGTGGACGCACGAACGGACCAGCGTAAAGGCTCGTATGGAGACCATCCATTGTTGCGACGAACTCGTCGAGCACACCGATACCTGCGCCCCCCGCATCCACAAAGGTGGTAACCCCCTGGTAGACACCAATTGCGTCGGGATCCGAAAAACCAAGCGTGCCGTATGTATGAACGTGAATGTCAATCCAGCCAGGCGATAGATAATGGCCGGTCAAATCAAGCACTTCGCCATCAACGTGCGATGCATCACCAACGAATTCGATACGCTGATTCGCGACGACAACATCAGCAACGGCGTCGATTCCTTGCTTGGGGTCTATGACGTGTGCCCCCCGCAGGATCGAGGTATCCGATTTCATATTGAAATCCTTGTATATCTGAGCTTCGGTAGGGCAATATTGGGCGGACTCGGTGTCGATTAAAAGCGCAATTTTTAGTCTCGGGTGTCCACTTTTTGTATACACCCATCCCGACTGGACGCCACATTGCATGAAAGGAGCCCCCCATGCACCTGCATAGCCGAGCCTTGAAATATCTTGACGAAGTCACGCGCACTGGTTCGATCCGCAAAGCGGCGATGTCCTTGCATGTCACCCCTTCCGCAATCGACCGGCGGATACTGTTGCTAGAGGAGCAACTCGGCACGGCGATCTATGAACGTCATGCATCTGGCTTACGCTTGACGGCCGCCGGCGAGATACTGGCTCAACATATCCGACGGACACTGCAGGATCTGGAGCGCACCAGATCCGAGATCGAGGATTTGCGAGGCCTGCGCCGAGGACGGGTCTCTATTGCGGTCATTGAGGGAGTGGCAATCGATCTACTTTCAACGGTGCTCACCGAATTCGGCAAGAGTTATCCCCACATCACCTTTTCCATCACCGTTGCTCCCTCGGCTGCCATACCAACCCTCGTTGCGTCAGGCGAAGCCCATATTGGCGTCTCGTTTAATTCGCCGATAACTCGTGGGGTGCGTCGCATCGCATCGGCCGAACTTGAGATAGGCGTGGTTATGCGCCCTGATCATCCATTGGCCTCAAAGAAATCGATCAGGGTCGTGGATTGCGCGCACTATCCGATTTGTTTTGCTACAACCTCTATCTCAGTTACGTCCGTCGTCAACGACGCTCTGTCGCAACAGAACATCGATCTCGAACCGTTTATCATGTGTAACTCGGTGGAGACGTTGAAAGCGTTAGTGCGGGACGGGGCCGGCCTCATGTTCAAAAGCCGGCTTGGAATCGAACGAGAGATTCGGAATAACGAGCTTATCTTTCGACCACTCGTGGAAAAGTTGACTGAACGTTTATTACTCATTGAACAAAGCGGACGTAAACTTCCACCGATTGCATCAAAACTTCAGGAATACTTCATAGCCGCATTGGCGACCATGGAAATGTCGCGTAACCGTGTGGCTCATCCTCGGAAGAGATTGGGAACGATAGAGTGAGCAACTCATAACTCAGCATCGGGAACTGCTTTATTAGAACTGATTCCTGATCGCGCGGCCGTCGGACACTGTGCCGCATATCTGTGTTGACCCAGATGAGCACAAGGAACCTCGGTACGACAGACCGCTGTTTGAATCCGCCGAGCCAAGCAGCCGTTCGAATGTCTGCTTGACGACGAAGACGAGGGGCGGCTATTGGCCCGACTACTGCCGTATACGCGATCCGTATCGTCGGCGGGTGTTTGTATCGTAACCAGCGCATCTTTGGCCGATGGAACGATTCTCCATGCAGCTCCGAGCTACCCGCTCTTTGTCATCGTCGCTACGTAGTCAACCTCGACTCTCAACAAGTCGCGGCTTCACGACGACTTGCCCTACGTAAACGCGAGCACGAAATCGAACCGGCCAGTCTTTTGCTCGCCGTCGTCGTGAATCGTCATCAGTAACCGGCCGTCGAAGAGGGAATCGCGAGCATTGCGTCGCTCGCCAGGAAAATATAGTTGGGTGGTGAGGATTGGGCCGTTGGGCGGCTGCACCGTCACATGGAAGTGTCGTGTGCGTCCCGGATACAGCCCCGGCACGATGGTCTCAAGGCGGTAGCGTCCCTCGCTGTCGGCGAATTGATGGCCACGCAGCCGGAACCCCTCGACGTCGTACTCGCCGGCGGCATTGGCGTGCCAGAAATCGAGCAAAGCCCCGGACACCGCCCTGCATCGTGTCGACCACACCCGTCCGGTCAGGACGATCTTCGTTCCATTGATGCCCGATTCGAGCAGCGATCCCCGTTGCGGCGAATGCGGCAGGAAGAACGGACCGGCCGTTTGCTGCCGGGTCGGTTCTTGTGCGTCGGTGCAGGCGGGTGTAGCTGAAACTTCGTCGGCCCGGCCATAGTTTGCTTTTCCGAGGGCCAACAGCAGCAACGTGGACGGCACCGCACCCGACCTGCGAAAAAAATCGCGCCGTCCCTGGCTCACACTTCGTGTCCGCATCGTGGTCCCTCCTTGCTTCCCGCTCGATCGGCACGCTGCGCCGCGCACGCTGCCGAGCCGACGAGCGTCTGTGCTGACGCCGTTGCGGCTAACCGGAGCCGGCATCCTATGCCAACCATGGTAAGCCGAAACTTCAGGTCGGGTGAGCCGTAAGAGACATAACTGGCGAATGACTGGTCGTCGGCGCGCTTTGCATGCCGTTCATGCCATCGCCGTCACGGCCGCTCCACAATGGCCGCTTCCGAGCAATTCGAGTAGGCACTCTCGGCCCTGAGCGGAACTTAGTCTTGTACGTGCAGACGTCGATTGCGTTGCACTAAGCGGACTGTCGCGATGCGCGCCACACGTTTCCCGATGCCTGTCGACAGGCTGCCAAATAGTTCGGCGGCGTCAAGGAACGAAAAAAGCTGCGACAGCCGGGGCACGAACAGATCGAGTTTCTTAAGGTGCTTCGCGGCGGCGTGTCGACCGTGCGGCTGAAGTAGCGCCGGCGCGTCTGACGCTCAAACATCGGCAGTCGACCGATGGGGCGCGTCCGGAATCCCGAGCCGGTAATGTGGCCGCTGCCACAGCGCGGGCGGGCGATCGGTTGCAAAAAGCCGCCGCGAGTCTTGTGAACTCATGGCGGGTTTTTGACAATCGTCAGCGCGATCTATACGACGATGGTTGATAGTCGAGCTTCAATCAGTAGTCCCACTGCACCGGCACGAAACGGAAACTTTCACCGTTCTTTGCAATGTGACCAATGGACGGGAACGCGACATGCGCCGCGGCCAGCAGAGCGCCAGTTTCGGCGGCTTCGTTGAGCAGCGCGATACGCACGTCCGCAGCCACTTCAGGTTCGTGCTCGAAGCCATTTTGCCATCTGGGATTGTCGAAATTGACTTCGAAAATCGCGTCGCCTACGAACGTCAGTTTCTCGCCGTTTGATGCGACCTCCACGATGCAGTGCCCCGGCGTGTGTCCACCCGTCACGCGCGCCGACACGCCCGCTGCGACTTCCACGGTCTGATCGAACCGCACGATGTTTTCGCGATAGAGTTCCGCGAACGTTGCAGCAGCCTTGCGAAGTGCGGGAGGAACCGTTTCCGGCATCACCGTCTTGCTGAAGTCCGGATTTTTCCAGAACTCCACTTCCGCGGCCGACACGTGAATGCGCACGTCCGGACGCAGCTTGGCCTTGACGCCATCAACGTTCAGCCCGCCGACGTGATCCATGTGCATATGCGTAATAACGATATCGGTGATCGCAGCCAGGTCGATGCCAGCCGATTCCAGGCGCATCACCGACCGACCGGCGCGCGTGAAGTATTCGAAACCGTCGCCCACGCCCGAGTCGACCAGGATCAGGCGTTCGCCGCTGCGCACGAGCGCGATATTCAGCGCCCAGTCGAACATGTCACGTTGCAGGAAACGACCATCGAACCATTCGTTGCGGTCCGCTTCGCTCACGTTAGTGGACATGGTGGAGGTCGGCAGCGGCAGAACGCCATCGCTGATCAGCACGACGTCGACGTCACCCACTTGCACGGCGTAGCGGGAAGGCACGAGTTCGCCTGAACCTTCTTTGCCAAGGCAGGCGGTGACCGGCTGCACATTGCGGGTTGTTTCGCTCATGGTCAATAGTCCTCTTAATTGATTGGGGTAAGCCTTACTGGGCGGCGCAGTACACGAACACGAGCACGAGTTTCGCGCGCTTCGTATCGCTCGCGTTTCGACACGACCGTAAGACTGATTCTAGTCAGCGGGGGCGAACGCCAGTAGGGCCGCGAATGTGCTCAGCGTGTTGTTCGCACGGCAACAATCGACGAGTTTGAGAGGGCCCCGTGAATGTCAGCACGGAGCTCGAAACGAATACGGAGGGGCAAGTGGCAGCTTTGTGGCGTCGCTCGCATCCGGTATCGGGGTAGAGAACGCCGCCTCGGGAACAGCCGTTGCTCTCACTTTCGTCAAGGCGTCAGTCCGGCGCCGGCACTGCCGCCGATAAAGGTGATGGAATGAGACTTCGCGTGGGTTACGAATTGGTGTACGAGTGTCCGCAACCGACGCCGATGCTTCTGATGCTTAACACGCACTATTCCCGTGCACAGGACATGCTCGTTCCGGATCACATAGACACCGTACCGTCGGTTCCGCTGCGGCAGTATCAGGACACGTTCGGCAACCTTTGCACGCGTCTGACTGCGCCGCCAGGCGTCCTGACGCTGTCGGCACGCGGCGTATTCGAGGTGCCGCCGAATCACGAACTACCCGGCTCCAGCGACTATCAACATGCGATAGAAGAACTCCCCGACGAATGCATGATGTTCCTGCTCGGCAGCCGCTACTGTGAAACCGATCTGCTCTCCGAGAGTGCGTGGCAACTCTTCGGCCAGACGCCGCTCGGACGTAGTCGCGTGCAGGCGATTTGCGACTTCGTGCACAACCATGTCCGCTTCGACTACAACTGCGCCCGCCCGACGAAAACGGCGTGGCAGACGTGGCAGGACGGTGCGGGCGTCTGCCGCGACTACGCGCACCTTGCCGTCGCGATGTGCCGAGCGATGAACATTCCGGCGCGCTACTGCACGGGTTATATCAGCGATGTGGGGCTTCCACCTCCCTACGCGCCGATGGATTTCTGCGCATGGTTCGAGGCGTATTTAGGCAACGGCTGGGAGACGTTCGATCCGCGTAACAACGCGCCGCGCACGGGACGGATTCTGATGGCGCGCGGCCGCGATGCTGCCGATGTCGCGATCAGCAATACATTTGGCCCGTCGCTGCTCAGCAAATTCGCGGTCGTCTGCGAGCCGGACAATGGACTCTCGAGCGACCTGCGGCGAGCGAGCCTCCGGACATAGATCGCCATGCCATCGCGACGACACGGTCATGCAAGGTTTTCGCCGTGATGCCCGGCTCGGTTGCAAGCCATTGCTGTGTTCTGGGCCGCGTATGATCAAACGGATCTTCACGGCCGTCTACCACGCGCTGAATTGGGGCGCAAACCATCACGAGAAAATTCGGTTTGGCTGGAGTTGTCCTTTGATCCTGCTCGCTGTGTGCGACGGAGGGGGGGCGCGTCTCCGCTGCAGGCCGCCCGAACGCGTCTTCCGGCGCCGACATTGCTGGAGCAGTTCACAACCTTGCAATTGACCGCCAGTTTCATACGCTAGAAGTACGCCTTACGGTGCTCGACCTCCTGGGCTTCCACGCGCCACGGTTCAAAAGGAGAATAGTGATGGCAAACGCGACAAAGTGGATCACGGTGCTAGGCCACAGCATCGCCGGTTCAAGTTGGAAAGCACCATGTCGCGTCTCTTGTCGGCGCTTCCTTCGCGCTTGGCTCGGCGTGCTCTGCGTCCTTCTGCTGGCAGGCAACCTCGCCCAGGCTGCTACTATCCATGGAGGCGATATCCTGGTTGTCGACGCTCGTGCGAGCAAGCTGTTTCTTGTGGATCCCAATACCGGCGCCCGCACTATCATCAGCGACTTTCTGGATCCGACACAAGGGCCTGTGGACAGATCGTTTCTCGCGGGTGTCTCCATAGGACGGGGGCAGATATTCGTCACTGCTGCGACTACCGGCATTTACGCGGTCGATCCGCGCACCGGTAACCGGACCCTCGTGAGCGACTTCACCACCGAGCCATTTCGTGGAGACGTCTTTGGCTCGACAATTGATGCGCCCGGACGTCTCATGACAAATTGGGCGCAACCGCAATTCGGTGGCGCTCCGAGGTCAATTGTTCGCATAGATACACTGACGGGCACCCGCGTGGTGGTCAGCGATCTCGCGAACCCGGCTCAGGGCGACGTGTTCAATTGTTGCGTCGCGTACTTTACCGACCTCGTGCTGGAGAAAACCGGGGCGGTGCTCGCAAGCGTCACGTGGTTCGTCCCCGTCGGCCCCAGCCGGGACGTAGGAGACATGTACCGGGTCGATCCGGTTACGGGTCAACGATCGCTGCTCAGCGATTTCAACAGCCCGGCCCAGGGTGCCACCGACCTGGTACCTTCAACCGGCATTGCCGTCGAAACCTCCGGGCAGATCCTGGTCAATTCGCACGGGTCGTCAATTGCGCCCGTCCCCAGAAATCTGCTTCTGCGAATTAATCCCAATACCGGGAACCGTGCTGTCCTCAGCGATTTCGACAATGCTGCGCAAGGACCGCTTGGGTGGCGCCTTTCCGGCATCGCCCTGGAGCAGCCGAGGGCGGGAGGAATAATCGTTGGCGCGGGTAACCCGGCGAATAGGGCCGCCGAACCAACCCTGCTCTTCCGGGTTGACCCGCAGACCGGGCGACGGACTTTGCTTAGTGATTCAAGGGACCTGAAGCAAGGACCGCCGTTCGTGTGGATCTCTGAGATTGCGGTTGTGCCGGAAAACGCCAACGACGCGGGCTTTGTCGCCGCACCCCGAACAAATCCGTTCGCGAGTCCATTCGGACCGCTCGAATGAAATGCAGTGCAGACACTTCCGCAAGCCCTTTCCTGCCGCGCTGACCGCGCGGCTCCCGCCGGCCTTTGGGCAACCGCGGTAGGTGGTCGAAGCGTGCCACGCGACACGCCTCATCGTTGATGTCCTCAGCACGTAATCAGCTGCGGCATCGAGTTTGGCGATCCGGCAATCATCGCTCGAAGTCGTCGCGTAACAGCCGTGTCACCCATCAGCAGATAGGAAAAACGAACAGGTGCAGGCGTGAATCGGATACCGGCGTCCGACAGATGGGCCAGGAAGAGACGGTTGCGAATCTTGTCGGTGTGGCCGCAGCACTGCCCAGAGCAGACACGCAATAGAGGAGTCGCGATGAGTTGCCAACAAGCGCGGCCGGGAATCCCGATAGTCTTGATTGGTTGACCGCGACGTGCCGATTCGTACCGGGTTCTGCTAGTACAGCAGGCTCCGGCCACGAACTCTCGCGACCAGCAGATGCTCGCAACCCGGGTTGCTTGCCTCCCGACGACTCGCGATTTGAATGCGGTCGGCGGGACCGCTGCACCTGTTCGAGCTTCGTGTTGCCGCTCTACGAGCGAGCGTCTGCGGGGCCAGTCGCGATGGCTGTTACCCCGATGATCAACGCTCCATAAACGATTGCGCGAAGTCCAGCGCCGGCCCCACTTGCATTGAGCAGAGCGTTGATCAGAAAGAGGAAGCACGCGGCGCTCCAGGTTCCCGTGACGCTCGGCCGGCCACCCGACACGAGCGTGCCGCCGATCACGACGACGGCGACCGATAGCAACATGTAGTCAGCGCCCATGTCCAGCGTCGCACCGCCGGAAAATGCGGCGAGCAGAAGCGCTGCGATGGCGGCAAGCACCGAGCAGCTCACGTACGTCAGGCAGTGCACAGCGCCCACCCTGACCCCGGCGAGATTAGCGGCACGCCTGTTCTGGCCAAGAGCCGACAAGCTGCGTCCCTGTACAAGCTTGAACAGGACGACGGCAATGAGCGAGGTAATGATCAACGCGATGAGCGCCAGCGCCGAGACCCCGCCCACGCGAGCGAGTGCAAAGTCTTCGAGCGCCGGCGGCGGCGCGGCACCGCCGCGCCCGAGGCTGATCGCAAACGACTGGAGCACGAAGCTCGACGACAAGGTGGCGATGATCGGTGGGATGCGCAACGAGCGGATCAACAGATAGTTGAACAAGCCGATCAGTGCGCCTGTGACGACCACCGCGAAAATGCCAATGACGATAGAGTGATCGCTCGTCGCCATCACGCGCATGCCGACGCCGCCGCTCAGTGCAATGGTGGCGGGTATCGACAGGTCGATATTGCCCGGGCCGCTTGTTATTACCAGCATCTGTCCCAATCCGACGAGGACCGAAAACACGACGAACGCCGATGCCGTAGAAAGCATGCTGCCCGCTGTGCCGAGGCCGAACATCACGCTTGCCGCAATGCCGACGAGAACCGCGCCGAGGAATGACCAGAACCAGGGGGCCTGGCGTATTGAAAAGACCTTGCTCATTTGCGTTGCTCCTTCATTCGAACCAGAAGACGCAGCGACAGCACTGCGATCAGAATGGCGCCTTGCAGGCCGATCTGCCACTGAGGCGCGACCTGCAAAAAGGAAAGGAACGACGATGCCAGCGTCAGCGTGATGGCCCCGAGCACGGCGCCAATCGGAGACACCCGGCCGCCGACGAACTCGCCGCCGCCTAGAATCACACCCGCCACCGACAGCAAGGTATAGCGCAGCGCAATATTGGCATCTGCGGAAGTCGTCAGCCCGAGCAATGTCAGGCCGGAACAGACGCCGAACACGCCGGCGCATCCGAAGAGAGTCGCCTTTGCTCGTATCACTGACCAGCCGAAACGGCGCATCGCAGGGGCATTTCCTCCGACGCCGCGCAAGGCCACGCCATGCGACGAACGCATCAGGAACAAATGCATGCAGATGGCGATCGCGACGGTCCACAGTAGAGGTGCCGGAATGACGGGCGACTGGAAGCCCATCAACGTGGCAAGCCAGTCCGGACTTTTCCCACCAGGCGCCGGCAGGAGCAGGACCGCGATGCCATTCCAGACGAACGACAATCCGAGCGTGACGACAACAGACGATATGCGACGGTACTCGATCAGCGCACCGACCAGCGCGTAGAGAACAACGCATCCGGCGAGCGCGAGCGCACCGAGCCACGGCGAACTCTGTAATAAGGTCGCACCGATACAGGCAACCAGGCTGACGAAAGAGCCAATCGACAGATCGAGTTCGTTCGCCGTAATCACGGCGAGTTGCGCGAGGGTGGCGAACACGATTGGAACGCCAAGGTTCAGCAGCATGACGCCACCGAAATAGCTGAGTGTGTTAGGTTGGATGATCGCCATCGGCACGAGAATCGCGACGAGCGATGCGAACGGCAGGATCGAGCGCAGATCGCGCGGCCCACGCAGCGGTCTCAGGACTGCTTTCATTCTGTCGCCTCCTCGAAGCTGGCCGCGAGCAGTGCCTCTTCGGTACATTCGGCCGCACTCAGTTCCCGCGTGATCCGGCCTGAACGGAAAACATAGGTTTTGTCGCAGTACGCCAGTTCATCGTTTTCAGTGGTGTACCAGACGAAAGTGCGGCCTTTCGCGGCTTCCTCGAGAAGTAGCCGGTAGATCTCCAGCTTCGTGCCAATGTCGACGCCGCGCATTGGATCGTCCATGAGGACCAGTTCCGCATCCGATGCCAGCGCTCGCCCGAACAGCACCTTCTGCTGGTTGCCGCCGCTCAGCGCAAGGATATTGGCGGTGCCCGCGGCACCGCGAATATCGAGCCTCTTCGCCCACGCATCGAACAACGCCTGAAGATGCTGCACATTGATCCATGACCCGCGTGCGCGGTCGAAGAGCGAGCGGATATCGAAGTTCTGGGCGATCGTCCAGTCCGGAAAGACGCCATCTGCGCGCCGGTCGCCGGCTACATAGGCGACGCGCTGATGCGAGCCTCGCCTGCGGGCTTTGGCATAGATCTCATTTAACGCGTCGGTCTGCCCTTGTCCTGCGAGCCCCGCGAGGCCGACGATGCTTCCGTGCGGGACTTCCATCGCGGTTCGCTCTTTCGGGCCAAGGGTCCATCTGTACACCTCACCCGCATGCGTCGTTGCTCGCCGCTCGCGCCCGGAAGTCGCATCGCCTTCCACGAACTGTCCCATCGCACGGATGATCGCGTCTTTGGTTAGCCCGTGTGCGCTCAGAGTCGACACCACGCTTCCATCGCGCATGACCATGATCCGGTCCGCGCAGCGCAGCATCTCGCCGAGCATATGGGTGATCAGGATGCTTGTGATCCCGCTCGCAGCAGCCTTGCGTACGAAGGCGAGCAGTTGCTCGGAGGTGTACTTGTCGAGACTGGACGTCGGTTCGTCGAGTATCACGACCTTCACCGGGCTGTCGACGCTGGAAAACGCGCGGGCGATCTCGACCATCTGCTGCTGGGTCAGGGATAGATTGCCAACGACGTCAGTACCTGAAAGCGCATGCCCTGGAAAGATCGCATCAAGTTGCGCCTCGATGATGCGCCGCGCACGCTTGCGCCAGCCAATGCCCTTTAGCTGCGGATGCATAGCGCGCATGTTCTCTTCAATCGTGAGGTTGGGGCAGAGCGACAGTTCCTGAAACACACACCGCACGCCGAGACCGCGCGCGACGTCGGCACCGTATCCGCGCTCGTGCCGGATTTCGTCGTGTTCGATCCAACCGGCATTAGCGCGTCGGGCGCCGGAGAGGACCGACATGAGCGTGGACTTCCCTGCGCCATTGTGCCCCGCGATCGCGACACATTCTCCGCGCATGAACTGAAAGTTCGCGTCTTTCAGCGCTCGCACAAGACCGAACGACACGTCTATGTTGCACACGGAGATGAGCGGTTCGACCTGCCGCTCAACGTGTAGTGCTTCAATTTCGATACTGTCGCTACGATTCATGGCGGACACCGGACCGGGGAAAGGACTCGAATGGCACAGAGGGCGATGCGCAAAGCCTGCTTACGGTTTCGTCTTCGGCTGGGACTCGATGAGCTTGACCACCTGGTCGCGGGTGAATACGTTGCTCGCGACGGTTCCCGGTGCAGTGGAAGACAGTACCTTGTCGACCGACGCAGAGGTAACGGTGAGGGTCGGCAGCGACATGTCATGCGGTAACGGATTACCCGCAAGCAACTGTTGCGCAACCCAGAAGGCGAAGGTCGACGAGCCGGGATCGGCCGCGATCGACATCGTCTGATAGCTGTCGACGCCCTGTGTTTTCCACCATGCAAGTTCTTCCTGGCGGTTGCCGAGGATGATCGTTGGGATCTTGCGGCCCGCGGCCTGGAACGCGCGCGCCGCGCCATAGCCGTCACCGCCCTGGGTCACGACCGCATCGATCTGCGGCAGCGATGGCAATACACCCGACACTTCTTTCTGCGCGACGGTCTGGGTCCACGCACCATAGACCGATCCAACGATTTTCATACCGGGGTACTTCTTTACTTCGTCAACGATACCGCGATGAATCTCATCGTCGACCGAGACGCCGGCCAGCCCGCGAACTTCAAGGATGTTGCCTTTCCCGTTGAGCTTCTTCGCGAGAAAGTCCACCTGTACTGCCCCCATCTGATGAAAATCCGCGGCGATGCGGTATGCGCAGGGTTCGGTGACGATTCCATCGAACGATACGACGATCACGCCGGCGGCGCAGGCTTGTTTTACTGCGCCGTTCAGCGCGGTAGGCGAGGCTGCGTTGATCACGATCGCCTTGTATCCCTGCAACACCAGGTTCTGGATCTGCTGCGCCTGCTCCGTTGCCTGATTTTCCGCCGTGGTGAACGCCGGCGCATCGGCAATCGTGCCGACCTTTTTCGCGTCGGTGGCCACTTGCGCCCAGCTTTTCAACTGCTGCTGGCGGAATGTATTGCCTGCATAACTATTGGATAGCGCGATCTTGTCTTTCGACGTATCGCCGGTCGCAACTGCGGCCGAGGCGCCAGCGGCAATGAATGCCGAGCCAATCGCGGTGGCGAGGATGACTTTCTTGAGCAACATGCTTGTCTCCTAACGAGTAATGGACCGCCGCTATGGGCCAATCGCGATCTCAGGGCGCTTGCTGGCGAATCAGGCAGTGATTGCATCTTAGTGTTGAACTCTACTACCATACAAGTAGGGTTTAACCGAAGATGGTCTTCTTCTCATGCACGCCGTATGCTCGTCCCATGAATACACGAACGCTCGTTTTCGTCGGATGCCTGAATCGCGCCGTGCCGCATTTCGCTGCGGCGAACGGCCGGGGAATCGTCACGTACAGCTTCGACGAAGCGACCGGCAGGCTCGAGTTCCTCGCTGAAACCGCGGACATCGCCAATCCAACGTTTCTCGCCGCGGTTGCGCATCGCGGATTGCTTTATGCGACCAGCGAGATATTCGGCGAGCCCGAGGGGGCCGTCAGCGCGTACCGCATCGATCCGATGTCGGGGGCGCTGGCGCTCATCAACCGGCAACCCACGCGCGGCAGTCTCACGGCCTTTTGCAACGTCGACCGGCAGGCGGAAATGGTGTTCGTTGCCAATTACGGTCATGAGACGGCAGCGGAGACGCCGCGACAACAGATCGCGAGCTTTGCAATGCTGGATAACGGTGGTTTGAGCGTTCCGTCGAGCGCGTTCGCGCATACTGGCAGCGGGCCGAGGATGGACCGGCAGAGCGTGCCGCATGCCCATTGCGTCGTCTCCAGTCCCGATAACCGCTTTGCCATCGCGACGGATCTGGGCACTGACGAACTTGTCACGTATCGGACCAACGTCGACTGCCGTCGGCTTGAATCTTCGGGTGTGCCCGCGATGCGCATGAAGGCGGGCGCGGGTCCGCGCCATCTCGTCTTTCATCCAAACGGCGTGGCAGCCTACGTTGTCAACGAGCTGGATTCGACCGTTTGCCGTCTCGCTTATGAACCCGGCAACGGCACGCTTTCACTACTCGAAACGGTGGATGTGCTGCCCGAAAACCCCGGCGCGGGTCAGCCCGCGGATTTGCAGATCGCAGCGGACGGCCGTTTCCTTTATGCGTCGATTCGAGGCGCGGACGTCATCGGCATCTACCGGTTGGAGGAAGGGACGGGGAAGATTGTCTCGGCGTCGATATGCGGCGCCGGCGGCAAGACGCCGCGCAGCTTTGCATTGTCGCCCACGGGACGCTTCCTGCTTGTCGCACTGCAAGACAGCGACCGGCTGGCGGTCTACCGCATCGATCCCACGACCGGCGAGCCCGCCGAGCAGGTCGATTTTGTCGCTGTGGGCACGCCAATGTGTGTGAAGGCCGAGCGCTTTGATATCGCTTAAAGCGCGCTAGTGTGATGATTGGCGCGACAACTTCGATCAGTGTCGTTCGGTGTCGATGGCCTGGCGTGCGCCGCGCTGCAATAGCATCGCGGCGTTCGTCAGCGGACGGCGAAAATCCTGGCGGCATGCGAGTTCGGGCGGGAACACTTCCTTGATGGCCAGCATCGTATTGACGAGCTGCTCGGGATCGTCAGGTAGGGTGGCGGTGAGGCGCGCGGCAAGCGGATCGCTGATCGCGTAGCGTGTGCCGTCGTCAGTGTGACCGCGCAAGAACACGAACCACGCGGCCACCGCGAGTGCGAGCCGCTCGATCGACTGGCCGGCGTTCAGACGCGCTTCGATCGTCGCCAGTAGGCGCGGCGGAATCTTCTGGCTGCCATCCATGGCGATCTGCGCCGTGCGGTGCTTGAGGGCCGGATTCGCGTAACGTGCCAGCAGCGCGTCGCGATAGGCGAGCAAATCGAAGGAGGCTGGTACGTCGAGCGTCGGCGCGATCTCGTGCGTCATCATCGCCCGGATCAGGGCTTTCAACTGAGGGTGCGCGATGGCTTCGTCGATCGTCTCGAAGCCCGCGAGCATCGAGAGGTAGGCGAGCGTCGAATGCGTGCCGTTCAGCATGCGCAGCTTGGCGAGTTCAAACGGCATCACGTCGTCGACGAGTTGCGCGCCGGCTTGCTCCCAGTCGGGGCGTCCGGTCGGAAAGTGATCTTCGATCACCCACTGGCGGAATGGCTCGCAAGGAACCGGCGCGGCGTCGTCCATGCCGAGGATATTGCGAGCGGCGTCGCGATCGGAATCGGTGGTGGCCGGCACGATGCGATCCACCATCGTGGACGGAAATGCGACTTGTGTTTCGATCCACGTGCCGAGTTCGGTGCTTAGCGCACGCGCGAACGAACAGACGACCCGTTTTAGCGCTGCGCCATTGTGCGAGAGGTTGTCGCAAGAGAGCACGGTGAAGGGCGGCGTCCCGGCGTCGCGCCGCAGTCTGAGCGCGGCGCACAGAATGCCAGGGACGGTCGACGGTTCGTCCGGACGCGCGAGGTCCTGGCGCACGCCTTCGTGGTTCAGATCCACATCGCCGGTTTGCGGGTCGCGGCAGTAGCCCTTTTCGGTGACCGTCAACGAAACGATGCGCACGTTTCGATCCGCGAGAAGCGCGAAGAGCCGCGTTCGGTCGTGCGGCATCGCAAGCACTTCCTTCAGCGCGCGAACCACCGTGACGCGTACGCCTTCGGGGCCGCGCTCGACCACGCTGTAAAGGCCATCCTGCGCCATCAGCGCGTCGCGCTTGCTGACATCGCCTTGCAGCGTCACCCCGCAGATGCCCCAATCGCCTCCCGCCGAGCGCATCGCTTCTTCGGTATAGACCGCTTCATGCGCCCGATGAAAGTTGCCGATCCCGAGATGGACGATACCGATGGCCGGTTCGCGCCACGTTGGCGAAATCAGGTGTTCGGTCAAAGAAGGAAAGGCAGCGCGGCTCAGGGTGGGGTTGGCGGTCATCTCGAGATCCGGGGCGGGAATACCCGCGGTTGACGTTTAACTATACTTGTATGGTAGCATCGATTCCAACGAATGCCACTCAAGGAAATCCCCATGAAAATCGTCCGCGCCGATGTGATCGTCACATGCCCCGGCCGCAACTTCGTCACGTTGAAGGTGGTGACGGACGAGGGCGTATATGGCATTGGCGATGCCACGCTCAATGGCCGTGAGCTTGCCGTCGCATCGTATCTGAAGGATCACGTTTGCCCGTTGCTGGTCGGGCGCGATCCGGGCCGCATAGAAGACATCTGGCAATTTCTCTACAAGGGCGCGTACTGGCGGCGTGGTCCCGTGACGATGACGGCGATCGCCGCCGTCGACATGGCGCTTTGGGACATTCTCGGCAAGGTGGCGAACTTGCCGCTGTACCGGTTGCTCGGCGGCGCGTCACGTGAGGGTGTAATGGTCTATGGACACGCCACGGGCCGCGACATTCCCGAAGCGCTGGACCGCTACGGCGAACACATCGAAGAGGGCTACAAGGCGATCCGCATTCAGTGCG
The DNA here is from genome assembly GCF_004339745.1 of Paraburkholderia sp. BL9I2N2. Taxonomy (GTDB): domain Bacteria; phylum Pseudomonadota; class Gammaproteobacteria; order Burkholderiales; family Burkholderiaceae; genus Paraburkholderia. Next base: position 420,146 of record NZ_SMGP01000003.1, read on the forward strand.
GTGTGCCAAACGTGCGCTCGGTGTACGGCGTGTCGAAGGGCAACGGCATGTACGAACCGGCGACCAAAGGCGGCGTGGAGGAGCAGAGTTGGTCCAGCGAAAAATACCTCGACTTCGTGCCAAAGCTCTTTGAAGCCGTGCGCGACAAGTTCGGCTTTGAGTCGCATTTGCTGCATGACGTGCACCACCGTCTCACGCCGATTGAAGCGGCAAGGCTTGGAAAATCGGTCGAGCCGTACCGGCTCTTCTGGATGGAAGATCCGACGCCCGCCGAAAACCAGGCCGGCTTCCGGTTGATCCGCGAACACACGGTGACGCCGATCGCGGTGGGCGAGGTGTTCAACAGCATCTGGGACTGCAAGCAACTGATCGAAGAGCAGTTGATCGACTACATTCGCGCGACGCTCACACACGCGGGCGGGATCACGCACCTGAAGCGCATCGCCGACTTCGCTTCGCTCTATCAGGTGCGCACGGGCTGTCATGGTCCGTCGGATCTGTCGCCGGTCTGCATGGGCGCGGCGTTGCATTTCGACCTGTGGGTGCCCAACTTCGGCGTGCAGGAATACATGGGCTTTCCGAAGGAAGCGCTCGAGATGTTCCCGCATGCATGGACGTTCGATCGCGGCATGATGCATCCGGGCGAAGCGCCGGGTCATGGCGTCGATATCGATGAAACGCTTGCCGCGAAGTATCCCTACGATCCCGCGTATCTCCCCGTCGCCCGTCTTGAGGACGGCACGCTCTGGAACTGGTGATTTCATGCGGCTGCGTCGCGGCCGCACTGCATCAAGACACAAAGGAGCAGCACTATGTTGGCAGCCGTTCTTCACGAACCCCAAAAACTCCTCATCGATGAACTCGATGCCCCTCAACCGCAGCCGGGCCAGGTGCAGATTCGGGTGCGCGCGGGCGGCATTTGCGGATCTGACCTGTCGTATTACTTCAAGGGCAAGAGCGGCGACTTCGCTGTGCGTGAACCGTTCGTGCTAGGCCATGAGGTCGCGGGTGAAATCGCCGCATTGGGTGAGGGCGTGAGCGACTTGCGCGTCGGCCAGCGCGTAGCGGTCAATCCAGGCCTTAACTGCGGGACGTGCCGCTATTGCGTGAAGGGCATGCCGAATCATTGCCTGAACATGCGCTTCATGGGCAGTGCCTCAACGTTTCCGCATATGCAGGGCATGTTCCGCCAGTTCATCGCGGTGGACGCGCGCCAGTGTGTAGCTGTGCCTGAGGGACTCGACTTCGCGATGGCATCGATGGCCGAGCCGCTTGCCGTCGCGCTGCATGCGCTGCGTCTGGCCGGCTCGCTAGTCGGTGCGAAGGTGCTGCTCGTCGGCTGCGGGCCGATTGGCTGCATTCTGCTGGCGGTGGCGCGCCGGGCAGGCGCGCACCATCTCGTCGCCGTCGATCTTGCCGACAAGGCACTGCAGATGGCGGCGACGCTCGGCGCGGACGAAACCGTGCTCGCCAATGACCAGACTCGCATTGACAAGTGGTCGCAGCAACGCGGCACCTTCGACGTCGTACTCGAAGCTTCGGGTAGTCCTGCCGGGCTCGATACGGCATTGCGGGCAGCGCGCGCAGGCGGCACGGTGATCCAGGTCGGCAATCTGCCGGCGGGACACTCGCCGGTACCGGCGAATCTGGTGATGGCCAAGGAGCTTCGCTACCAGGGGTCGTTCCGCTTTACCGATGAATACGCGGTTGCCGCCGAAGAACTCGGCGCGCACAAGATCGACTTGCGCCCGCTCATGACGCACGCGTTTCCGCTGGAAGAAGCGAACCGCGCATTTGAAGTGGCGCACGACCGCAAGCTGTCGATGAAAGTGCATCTGCACTTCGACTAACCTGAGAGTCCACTGCGCCCGGCAAAGAAGAGGCGGTACCGGAGACATGTCATGATCAAAAGCCAGCGATGGTTCGTCGTCGGCCTGCTATTTCTGGCGGGCGTCATCAATTATCTCGACCGCGCGGCACTTTCGATTGCCGCGCCGCTCATCCAGAAGGACCTGAACTTCTCGCATGCGCAGATGGGCATCGTGTTTAGCAGCTTTTTTGTCGGCTATGCGCTCTTCAACTTCGTCGGCGGCGTAGCTTCCGACAAATTTGGCGCGAAGAAAGTCTTTGGCGGTGCGATGGGTATCTGGTCGATCTTTTGCGGCGCGACCGCGCTCGCGAGCGGCCTTGTCTCGCTGATCGTCCTGCGCGTGCTGTTTGGAATGGGAGAGGGTCCATTCAGTTCGTCGAACAGCAAGATGGTGAACAACTGGTTTCCGCGCCGCGAGGTCGCGAGCGCGATCGGCGTGATCAGTTCGGGCACACCGCTCGGCGGCGCGCTAGCAGGGCCGGTTGTCGGCTATATGGCGATCCAGTTCGGCTGGCGCTGGGCGTTTGTCGCCATCATGGTGTTCGGGCTCGCCTGGCTTGTGCTCTGGTCGTTTACCACGACGGAACACCCGCAGCAGAACAGGCGTGTAAACGACGCTGAACTCGAGCTGATCGTCGCGGGTCAGCAGCAGGCATCGTCGCTCGAACACGCGCCCGCGGGCAAGAAGACAGGCCTGAGTTTCTATCTCAAGCAGCCGCTCATTCTCGCCACGGCGTTTGCGTTTTTCGCATACAACTATGTGCTGTTCTTCTTCCTGTCGTGGTTTCCCACCTACCTGACCGAAGCTCATCATATGTCGCTGCATGATATGAGCATTGCGACGGTCATACCGTGGGTGCTCGGCAGTATTGGACTCGCGGCGGGCGGTTTCATCACCGACTTTATCCTGCGCCTGACCGGCAAGCCGCTTATGTCCCGAAGAATCGTGCTTTCCGTGTGCCTCGGCGTCGCGGCGGTATGTGTGGCATTTGCCGGGCGCGTGCGGAGTATGGAGGGGGCGGTCGCGCTGATGTCCGTCTCGATCTTTTTCCTGTATGTCACCGGCTCTGTCTATTGGGCGGTGATCCAGGACACCGTGCGGCGCGAGGATGTCGGCGGCGTCGGCGGCTTCGTGCATCTCCTGGCCAATCTCGCGGGCGTGATCGGGCCGGCGGTGACGGGGTTTATCGTGCAGGCGACGCATGGCGCTTACGGAAGCGCGTTCGTTCTCGCCGGAGCGATTGCCGTGCTGGGAGCCTTGTGCGCGCTAATCTGGATTCGCGAGCCAAGAGCGCAAAAAGATCCGGCGGAACGTAAACTAGTATGGTAGTGTTGGAATATCAGTTTAACGGCGTCTTGAACAATGAAAAATGTGAGTTTGTCCGCCAGCCGGCAGCGAAACAGCGTGGCGGGTGCCGCGGCAGCCCGTCCGGCCGCCGGCCTGCCGCGGCTGCGTGCTGCATCAAGTGATTTGCCAGATATGTCGCTTCCCGGCGCAATCGCAGGCGTCTCCCTGGAATCCCATGAGCCGATCGGCAAGCAGATTTTCCGCTCGCTACGTCAGGCTATTTTTACCGGCTTGCTTGCACCCGGCACACCACTTTCGGAGAAGGAGGTGTCGCAAATGTTTCAGGTATCCCGGCAACCAGTCCGTGAAGCGTTTATCAAGCTGGTGGAGGCAGGTGTGCTTCAGGTGCTGCCGCAGCGCGGCACGTTTGTTAAGCGGATATCGCCGCGCAAAGTGCGCGAGGGTCGATTTATTCGTGAAGCGATCGAAGCGGCGGTCGTGCGCAAATCGGCGGTCGCGATCACCGATGCACAGCTAGCGGACCTCGCTGCAAATCTGCGTGAGCAAAAAGCTGCCTCGAAGGCCAACGATACTGCCGCATTCCTCGCGTGCGATGAACAGTTCCATTTCCTGATCGCGCAGTCAATCGATTGTGTGGCGGCGTGGGACACCATTCAGGACATAAAGGCACAAATGGACCGTGTGCGTTACCTAAGCCTGCACGAGGTCTCGCCGCTCGACTTGCTGATCAAGCAGCATGCGCACATCGTGAATGCGTTAAAGGCGCACGACCCCGACGCTGCTGAAGAGGCGATGCGGACCCATCTGCGTGAGATCCTGGTGTCTCTCGGGCCAGTCGCTGAGCTAAATCCTGACTGGTTCGAACCGGAGGAGACGCAACTCGTCGCGCTGGTGCCCTGAAGTGTCACCTTAGGGCTAAATTTTCATCGTCAGATCGATCGTAGGTCTCGTGGAGAATCGAACGAAGTGCTCGGGTGTCCCAGCACCACTGCGCCGGAGTACCCTTCGGTCGAGATCAGTCGCTTGTCTACTCGTAACCGGACGGTTGCGAGCCAAGGCTGAATGTCGCAGTCGAGTCGAAGAGAGATTTTCGGGGAGCGACGCCGGCTCGGGTGCGCGCCTCGCGTGAGCATTCGCGGCGCGCTTTCCTGACCTAGCTGCTAATAGCGGGGCGGGAACAATGCTTGCGTGTCGCAAGGCAGGTCAAAAGGAGCCTGACATGGCCGAACAGCACAAACCCGGCGAGAAGGTTCAGACGTCTGGGATCTATAAGGGTGAATGAAGGTGACGGCGGCTCCGGCTTCGAAGTGACGTGTGTCGAAGGCGAGCATTTTCCCCAACGCGCAGCGGCAAGGGTGTGCGCTACGAGTTGGTTCACGGCGCGACGCACTCGCACAAGCGCAGCGAGCTTGGCAGCGGGGACAAGTAGGTATTAGCCGGCAGCAAGACGGCATCGTCACTCGAAGGACGAAACGACTCGACCACGAGACGCCGGGCGCGGCGGCATGCCACTGGGCGGGCTGCCACCATCGTAGGGAAGGACACGTACTATGAGAAGGGCGCCTGGAATACGGTCAATACTTTCAGCTCTGGTGCTTTTGCTCGCCGGTTGTGCCGTCGGCGGCAGGCCGTATGCCGGGCCGCACCTCAGTCCAACAGAGTGCCGCGACCTAGCCGCGCTCAGGACCAACGCGCCCCCTACGATGGCGCAACACCATAGCGAACTGGCTGCCCTGAGGAAAGCGGGCTACAACCCTTCACCGTGGTATGACGATCCATACTACCCGGATGACCTACAAGCGGCACAGCGCCTGGTCGACTACTGGTTCCAAACGGAGTGCCAGCAGCCTAACCCGGTTGAGAAGTCAAGGTGAATGCCAACCCCTGCAGGCTTAGCGGCGCGTACTACCTGCACGTCGCATCGCGATCGTGATCCCTTGGCGCGTGCTGTGGAAATCATCCAAGGGTTCCGCGCTCAACGAGTCCATCCGGTGCGGCACAGTTTTGATTGGCCAGTTGCGCTGGCTGCAAGGCTTGAGGACTGAAGCCTGCCTATCCAGACGTAGAAGCGCATGATACATGCGGAACACTGCAGCGACCGTTCGTAGAATGGTTTCGTTTGGGCCGTCCGTCTATCTTGATCCCATGGTAGCGCGCGGCTCGATTCCGGGCCAAGCAACCACCGTGTCTCCTCGCTCGTGCGTCACCTGTCGCGAGCTTCGCCCGTCCAGCCTCGGCTGCCGCGGGGGATTTCACGTACGGTACGCCCAGCCAGCGTAGCCCGCCCGTATGGGGGTGAAGCTGCTTGAGCATGTCTGGAATGCAGTACCCGGAGAAATTGACGTTGCGGTACCGGGGCATGCCCTCTCTCTGCTGCGAGAGGAAGGGAGCCGAAGCGGCGGTGACTTGCCGACACTGGCAAGGTGACGTAGTCCGTGGGAAACGGGGCTTGTGGCGAAGCGGGCACGCCAAGATGAGCCTCCAGGCTGAGCGTGGGACGGTTGAGGAACACGAACCTGTTAAACCGCATCTGAGGATTGAAGTGTCACCCCTGAAGGTACTGCTGCATCACGGGCGAATGGGTCGCAGTGGATATGGCTGGAGCGATCAGGGGCGTTGGTATAGGTCGGATCAAAGTTGCTTTGGTGCAGAGTCTGCGCCGGATTTCTCTCGCCACCGCCCAACCGGCCATACTTGGCATCTGGATGTCGGGAGTCACGACGTCAGTGCGAGACGCAGTACGCGGCGAGCGCGTCGACGCCGTCCGCTGCCGGCTGGATGGCGTATCCGTACGCCTCGAAGAACAGCGCGTAGGCTTCGACCAGATTCGGATCGTCGTCTCGATGAGTAAGCGCTCCGCTTTCCCAGTGGACATTGGTTCCTATAGGTTGCTCCCTATGTCGCGAAATTAGGGACCCGATAGACTCGAAGCAGATACTTTCAGCACATATAAATTCAGCAAATACTCCATACAAACTTCTCGGTTTAGTGGGTTACTGACAGGCTTCAGTACCGGTCCTTTCAGAAGGGGGCGAAGAAATTCCCCGGGAAAACCCTATTAGGATCCCTACGTGTCGCCATGAAAAAATAAACGGCAGACAGTCCGAGTCAAATATGAGGCGCATAGGTGTCAGTATTTTGATACACAATTTTGTTTCGCTTCGTTAATCCAAGGATATCGAGTTACCCTCCCGTTCGTAACAACAAAGCGAATCATTCTGCGCGGAGAAACGGATGAAACGAATTGCATTGTCGACCCTCTCGCTGGCATTGCTTGGCGCTGCAGGCGCAGCTCATGCACAAAGCAGCGTGACTCTCTATGGCTTGATCGACGAATCGATCCAGTACATTCACAACGCCAACACGGCCAACGACAACCTGTGGCAGCTGGCAGCCGGCAACCTGCAGGGTAGCCGCTGGGGCATGAAGGGTACGGAAGACCTGGGCGGTGGCCTGAAGGCGATCTTCCAGCTGGAAAGCGGCTTCGATCCGAATAACGGCAAAAGCCTCCAAAGCAGTCGCCTGTTCGGTCGTCAGGCGTATGTCGGTCTGGCGCACGACGCCTACGGTACGTTCACGATGGGTCGCCAATACGACCCGCTCGTCGATATGGTCCAGCCGCTGACGGCTGACAACTACTTCGGCAGCACGTTCGCGACGCCGGGCGACGTTGACAACAACGACAACAGCTCGCGTACGAACAACGCCATCAAGTACGTCTCGCCGGTGTGGAGCGGCTTCCAGTTCGAAGGCATGTACGCTCTCGGCGGCGTCGCTGGCGCAACGGGTTCAGGCCAATCGTGGGCAGGCGCAGCAACGTGGAGCGGCGGTCCGTTCAGCGTTGCTGCTGGTTACTTCCGCATGGAAAACGGCAACACGCTGGCAAGCCGCGGTTTCACTCCGGCAACGCCGGCTGGCGTCTGGGGTTCGGGCGCGACGTCGGACGGTACGTTTGACGGCTCGAACATCAACGGCGCGTACCAGTCTGCCAAGCAGATCGACATCACGTCGGCAGCTGGCCAATTTGTCACGGGCCCGTTCACGTTCAACGTGCGTTACAGCTTCGCGCAGTACAAGCCGGACGCATTCTCGGGCTTCGCGTCGCAGCAGAAGTACCAGGTTGCTGGCGCTTACGCAGGCTGGCAGGTCACGCCGGCAATGCTGCTCGGTCTGGGCTACACCTACACGCACGGCTCTGGCGATGCGTCGGCAAGCTACAACCAGGTTTCGCTAGGCGGCGACTACAGTCTGTCGAAGCGTACCGACCTGTACCTGATCGGTGCTTACCAGAAAGCAACCGGCCATCAGCGTGATCAAAGCACGGGCGCCATCGTCGACGCAGGCGCATCGGTTGGCTCGTATGGCTTCGGAGCAGGTTCGTCCAGTCAGGAAATCGTCAGCCTGGGTATCCGTCACAAGTTCTAATAGAACGCATGACATACGGCTCGAGACGTCGGGCCGCTTCTTAAGCCAACCACGGGTGCAAGCCCAAGGGTTGGCTTTTTTGTTTTGTCATGTTCCTTGCACCCGCAAGAGGGCGCGTCTCCGTGAGCGATAACCGCTCACTCAAAGAACTCAAAGTGAGACCGGTATTGGCTCTCCAGTCTAGCCCTCTAATCGAAAAGTCGCGTTTATTTCGAAGTATCGTCAGTACCTCAGTTTTGTATGTTGTTTGCGGACATACCGTTGCCAGCCGACGCCGCCGCAAGAGGCGCGAACGCGGCCTCATCACTAGCAAGACGTTGGGGCAACACTTCCTGCAGATACTCGACCCATGTCCTTATTTTTTTATCGAGAGGCAGGGGAGATGAGTAAACCACGTGGACATTACGCGTGTTCACCCTGTACTCAGGCAGGACGCGCACCACTGACTCAGCACGCAGTTCTTGCATTCCAACCCGAAGGGGCAATGGGCCTACGCCCAGACCAGCCAGAATGGAATCTTTGAGTACGTCGCATAGGTCGCTCAGAAGAACTGTGTGGCCGACCGAACATGCCTCATGACCCAATGGCCCCTCAAATTGCCATTCCCCAGATGACACATCGCCAGCGAGATCAATGCACCGATGTTGCTTTAGGTCATAAGGTGTCTTTGGTACTCCGTAACGCGCCAGGTAGACAGGTGAAGCACAGAGGATCGAAGACATCGCACCAAGACACTCAGAGCTTATGCCGGGTACGGGCGGTTCTGATGAGCAAAGAAGTACGACGTCGTGATGGCCAAGCATCGCTTCCTGTATCTGCTGCACCAGTGTAACGCTCACCGAAACCTGCGGAAATCGCTCCAGGTAGCCTGATATCAGACCCGGTAGGTGGTGCCGGTCAAAGCTCGCGGAGACGCCGATCCGAAGTGTCCCAGAGGGCTCGGCGCTCACTCCCAACGCCTCAGCCTCCGCCTGTTCCAAATGTTTGAGAATCACTTCGCAGTGGGAAAGATATCGCTCCCCTGCCTCCGTCAATGCGACGTGCCGAGTCGTCCTATGCAACAGACGTATGTTCAAGTGCGTCTCAAGGTCTGCTATTGCGCGTGATACCTGAGATGTAACGAGGTTGAGTTCTTGTGCTGCCGTGGTAAAGCTGGCAACTGATGCTACGTGAGAAAAGGCACGGATGGCCTGTAACATATCCATGGATCGATTTCGCTCCGTTCGGGCGTTAAACAATCGGTCAATGCCTGGAAACTGACCAGTACCACGGGGCGATTTTTTGCCGACCGGGACTGCGATGAATACACCTCCGTGCCGGAGGGGTCCGCACCCTTGTGCGAGCGGCTTTCTTTGGGGAATGTCGCCATAGTGTACTTCAGCAGAAAGGGACGGAGTTTGCGAAGCGACAGCGAGGTTGAAATGCACGCGGCCGACGAGATTCCAGGCCGGTTGGCGCAACTTGAGGAAATCCTGAAGCGAGAATTTTGATGGCTGGCCGCTGCGTTGCGCACGTCTTATGAACTGTCTTTTCATCTGATGTAGGACAACGTGACTGCTACGTATTCACTCACGGAAGTTCACCGTCGGCTGACAACGTTTAGCCTTCACGGCGGGCCGTGCTTGACGTGTCCCGCCGCGTGTCACAAATGCAGTGCATACACGATGTCGGCCCACCCCGCGAATTCGCACGTCGCGCTTGTGCATGCGCTTGCTCTAGAAGCGATGACGCAGGCCCGCCGTCACTTCGACCTGGTTGGTGGTCGATGAAGGCGCGCTCAGTCCATTGATGAACGCCACCCCGAGTGCGGTGTTCTGGCTCGTGCTGACTGACTGGTAGACACCCTGCAGATACACGTCCGTGCGTTTGGAGAGCTTGTAACCCGTCTGCAGGCCAACCTGGTTCCAGTGCGGAGCACCGCTTCCGGCGTTACCGCCCGCGCGTGAGTATGTATACGCTCCGGACACGTTCATCGCTGGCGTCAGGTTATAGCGGATATTGCCCTCGAAGTTCTGGATATGGGTGCTCAAGCCAGTCTGGAATATCTCAGTCAGGTTGGTCTGTGTGTATACGAAACCAACGACTGCCGGTCCAAACGCGTAGTTCACCCCCGCTCCCCACGTCTGCTGGCGCGCGGCAGTGAGCGCCTGGCCATCCGTCACGGCGCCGTTGGCATTGAAGTTGGCCGCCGCCTGCGAGCTCGCGCCGTTATTCAGGTGAAGGTACCCGGCACCGAAGTTCAAGGGGCCCCAACTGTACGACGCGCCCACGCTGTATGCACGGTTGTTCGCAAAAGCGCCTGCTGCGTTGGAAAAGCCGTACAGCCCACCAAATTGGAAACCCGCATAGTTCGCACTCTGGTACTTGACCGAATTGTTGATCGAGAAGGAATTGTTGTTCAGATTATCGTTGTTGAACGGGTGGGCGAAGTGCGTTCCGCCATACTCCGTGCCAGTCAGCGCCAACGGCCCCACATAATCGATCATGCTGTCGTACTGGCGACCTAATGTGACAGCACCAAAGTCGACGCTCGACAGGCCGACAAAGGCCTGACGCCCAAACACCCGACCGCTTTGTGAAAAGGTCCCGTTGTTCACGTTAAAGCCGCTTTCCAACGTAAAGATTGCCTTCAGACCGCCCCCTAGATCCTCCGCTCCGCGCAGGCCCCAGCGGCTGCCCTCCACCGAGCCGCTCGTCATCTGCACGTTGCTGCGGCCGCCTTGGCTTGTGAGTTGGCTGTTCGTGTAGGTGATGCCGGCATCGATCAGGCCGTATAGCGTGACGCTGCTTTGGGCCTGTGCGGCACTCGCAAGCACGCCCAGAAGGGCTGCCGCCATAAGGTTTCTTTTCATTGCATCACTCCAGAAAATTACCGGTGAAATAGCTTCACAAAATGGAGAACGCAGATCTCGAAGCACAAAAATCGCGAAAACCTCGGGCTGTCAATCTCACCGCATCTCTGGGCCGTGACAGCATAAACTCAGCAATCCTTTACATATATAGAGTTTTCTTTTTGGCAAATTTATTATTCACCGTTGTCCATCCGATTGATAGCGGGATGGATTGCATGTTGTAGTGAGCCGACAGATCAGGTTTTCACGAGCCTAAAGAAGTCATGCAGACCCAGCCCCATAATGGTGCGCACGAAGACGCATCGTCGGCAACTTTCAGCAAGCGGCCCGTTGAAAAGCGGAGTGGAGCCGGGATCAAACTAAGCTGTTCAAACAGTGCTGTGATGAGCAGGCAAGGCCGTTACTCGACGACCTTGGGAGATGGCTGCGGGGTCACCTATTGATCCTCCCGCTGCAGTCAGAAACAGCGAAGGCAATTAATTACTTCCTGCGCCGGTGGCAGACACTCATCTATTACTGCGACGACGGCGTGGTACAGATCGACGATAACATCGTGGAAGACGCACTACGAACCGTCAGCCAGGGAGGAATCCACGGTCGTAATGCACCGCTTACTGCAATTGCGTTTGAGGTCACTATTAAGCACGCCAGTATCATCAAAGTTCTCGTGGCTGCTGTTCGCTACCGTACAGATACCATAGGGGCTGAACACGAACTGCGGTTTTTCTCGAGGGGCTATTCACCTGCTGCTGAGCCACTTACTATGGATGAACAGTGCCATTAGTTAGCCGAACCAACAACGACGACGGAGGTAGCGATGAACAGGAGAGTGTTTGTACGGACAGGCGCAGCACTAGTTGGCGCGGGTCTTGCGCTCACGGTGCCTCTAGGGGCGGTAACGGACGCCATTGCTAACGAGTCCAACGATTCGAAGCGGCGGGCGATCGATGCAAAGGTCCATGGAACCTTGTCGAAGCTGTACGCGAACGTCAAGGGGTCCAGGGAATTGGTCGACAAGGCGAACGGTGTGCTCGTGTTCCCATCGGTGATCAAGGTCGGCTTCGTCGCCGGTGGCGAATACGGCGAAGGCGCATTGCGCGTAGGTGGGAAGTCCGTTGGCTACTACAACACGGTATCGGGGTCATTTGGCCTGCAGGCGGGTGCTCAATCGAAGGCCATCATCTTCCTGTTCATGACCCATGATGCGCTCAACAGCTTTCGCCATTCCAAAGGCTGGTCGGTCGGTGGAGAAGGGTCGGTCGCGGTGTTGAAGGTCGGTGCGAACGGTTCGATCGATACGACAACGGCAACTTCACCAGTCAATGCGATCGTGCTGACCAATGCCGGTCTGATGGGAGATGTGTCGCTCTCGGGAACCAAGGTCTCGCGACTCAAAATTTGAGTGCGGCGATGGCCGCGTTCGTTTCGCGTAGCGTAACGGCTTTGCTTGGAACTCAAGCAAGCACGCTTTCGTGATCGCGCACGTTATTGAAGATGCAGGCGAGGCGCATGCCGTCGCCGCGCAGTTTGAAGGCCGCGTGCTTTTTCAAGACGGACCGGTGGGTAAGGATGCGGAGAGAAACGTGAAGGTCTATGCCGCGATTCGGAAGCCTTTTATTACGCTGGCCCTTATGGGCATGGGGTTTGTGCGTGACGGATCGCAGATGCCTGAACTCTCTCGTGTTGCAGTCGTGAGTATCAGTCCCAACGCAATGACATGAGCGCATTCCTGCTCGGACCGGATGGTGGGTCGATTGCCGGGCAACATATCGTAGTGGGCGGCGGTGGGTCGTTCTGAAGACCCGCGTGGACAGATGCGCGTCATAATGCTTGAACCGGCCTGCGCTGATAGCCCGCGGTCGCGGAAAGCAGGCGGCGCGTGTACTCATGCTCGACCTGTTGCGCGCGAATGGAAGCGACATCGCACTGCTCGACGATCTCGCCATTGCGCATGACCACGACGCGCGAGCAGAGAAAGCCGACCACGGCCAGGTTGTGGCTCACGAGCATCATCGTCAGATTGCGTTCGCGATGAAGGCGTCGCAGCAGATTGAGAATCTCGGCCTGCACGGAAACATCGAGCGCGGACGTCGGCTCATCGAGCAGAAGCACGCGCGGTTCGAGAATCAGTGCCCGTGCGATTGCGACGCGCTGCCGCTGGCCTCCTGACAACTGATGAGGATAGCGGAAGCGATACGCCGGACTCAAGCCGACTTCGCGAAGCGCATCCACGATCCGTTCGTCCTGCCGTTCGATGCCGTTGATGGACAGCGGCTCGCGCAAGGTCTGATCAACCGTAAAGCGCGGATGCAGCGAGCCGTATGGATCCTGAAAGACCATCTGCACGTCGCGTCGAAAGGAGCGGTTGATCTTCTCGCGAGGCATATGCGAGCCGACCTTCATATGACCGCCGGCGATGGGCGCAAGTCCGGTCAACGCACGCAGGATCGTCGACTTGCCGGAACCCGATTCGCCGACCAGCCCGAATACTTCGCCTGCGCCGACATGAAAGCTCGCCTCGCGTACTGCGTCAAAGTAACCGGTCTTGGTCCTGAAGCGGACCGTCAGGGCGTTGACGTCGATCATGCCGTGGCAGCTACAAAAAGACCTCTCAGAACCGGGAACCCTCGCGGTCTCTCGCGCTCTTCGAGTCCAACTGCCGTAGGAGTACGCAACGTACTTCCAGGTTTGCGTGTGCAACGCATTCGAGCCAGCCATCCTTGGATTCCGGTATGGCGTCACTGGTGTCGCGAGCCGACGGCAGGCATCCGAGCTACCGACCAAGGAGCAACCATGAGACCCGTCTTCGCCACTCGGACTTTCCATACGCTACCGTTCGTCATCGCCTTAGTACTTTCTGGCTGTGGAGGCAGCACGTCGACGCTTCCGACGTCGACCGCGCCCATACCCACCCCAGTGGCGACAATGCCGGTATCGCGCGTGGAGGTTATCCCTTTTCAGACACTCACGTTGACTGACCAGGAGTTCCTGAGTGGCCGAGAAGACGGAACGCCCGTTAGGTGGCGGGAGAATTGCGCCCGCCGCGCGCCGGCACTGACCGGCTCCCGCTCGTTATCATTCTCCACCCCGCAGGAGGCATAGGGTCAAACATCGTCGATTGGGAGCAGGACCTACTGGGACTGGGCATCGCCACTTTTGTCGTGGACAGCTTTTCCGGTCGCGGCATTGTGAACTTGGTCAATAACCGCGGGGAGCTGGGCTTGCTCGCACAGTCCGAGGACGCATACCGCGCGCTCGCACTACTGCAAAAGCACCCTAGAATCGACTCGACGAGAGTCGTGTTCATGGGCTTCTCCCGCGGAGGCAAAGCCGCGCTTTTCGCTAGTTTGAAGCGATGGCAGCGCATGCATGGTCCGGCTACGAATGCAGAATTCGCGGGGTATATAGCCTTCTACCCTGGTTGTGACGTCACCTGCACTGTCCGCGTCACAATCCTGGGCCATCTTTGTCGTCGGCCCCGGCCACACAAGTCTGGTTGCGTCCTCGCCGCTTTGCCGTATATAGCGCTCTATCCGCGGTTGCAACCAGGTTAAGGCTGTCTCCGCCACTGTCCACTTGTTGCGCCGCCACTCCGCAACTGACAGTGACAATACCGGCGGCGGAAGCGACATGTGGAATCTGGAGACTTTCAACGGCCTGCCGGATGCGCTCCGAAACTACGCGCGCTCCGTCCGGGTCGGTTTCCTTCAGAATCAATGCAAACTCATCCCCACCGTAGCGCGCGACGGTGTCTCCAGGACGTTTCGCCGAGGATGCAATAGATTGCGCTATTGCGCGCACACATTCATCGCCAGCCTGATGACCGTATCGGTCGTTGTAGCTCTTGTATCCGTCGATATCGACCATGACAATCGCGACAAAACTGCGGCCTTCTTTCCAGAACTCCGGCTGCGATTGAAGTGCCAGTTCGCGGTCGAAGTACCGACGGTTAAAAACGCCGGTCAGTCCGTCCCGGAAGGCAAACGCATGCAATTGACTTCGCTCATCTGCGAGGCGTTGCTCTGCCGCCCGGCGCTCCGTAATGTCGTGCGCTGTCGCCGTGAGCTCCTGAGGGCTTGCCGCGAAACCTTTCGATGACATGGCGAAGGTGCATTCCATCCACAGGACCTGGCCATCTATGCGCTGGAAGCGAATCACCTGGGAAGCCTCGGCCGCACCCATCGCCATGCTCCTAATTGTCGCAGCGAGGGCATCGCGGTCGTCGGACAGAACCAGGTCCGGGAGGTGCAAACCAACAAGGTTTTCAGGGGCAATTCCTATCACCGCCGTAGCGCGTGGTGAAACGTACGTGAGCCTGCCATCGGGCGCCATGCTCATGACGATATCGGTCGCGTTCTCTGCCAGTATCCGATATCGCTGCTCGAGGTCACGGAACATTGCAAGGAGACGGCTACGCCCCGTCTGCGTGGCGCTGATAGGTAAAGCAATGCCCATTGCCGCGACGAGAAAAAGTTGGACCGCAAAGACGCGGCTGTGCATGTCCCCATAGGGAAACGTCCACAGCGGTCCCGACCCGCTAACGGTGAACGACATCGCAATCGCGAGGCACAGGAGCAACCCGACCATCAAGCCTGCCATGTCTGCCTGAAACGCCAGTAACACGATGGGCAGGAGCGCCCAGTACAAATGCGGAAAGTGATTTTGCCCGAATACGCCGGTCGTGATGACGCAAACCAGGAGCAGGAGGCACCCCGTCCTTCGCCGGCGCTCGACACGCAGCAGTTGGGTCGCCTCCCCGGTCCAGAAGACGATGGCGGCGGGCGTCAATATGGCGAGGCTCAAGGCATCCGAGAGGAACCAGTTGCAAAAGTTTTGCAGCAGATGGCCGACCAGCTGTTCGTGCAGCATGGACGTCACAAGCAGCCCGGACACAGCCGGCGCGAGCAACACTGCACCGGCCATGAATTTCACGAGAGGCTTTGGACGAAACAGTTCGGCGACCGTTGAGACAGGCGGGGCGAATGCCAACGCCACCAGCACCTCGAGGAGGTTGGCGCACAAATATGAGACGGACACGAATAGACGTTCACCAACCAGAAGGCCGGCGCTTAGATAGCCCAGTAAGCCCCCGGCAAATGCCCAGCATCGCTGTCTGTGCGGTGCCACTAAAATTTGCGCAAGGAGGGCGGCATTGGTCAACCAGATTGGACCGATTTCTCCAGCTGTTGCCTTGAGCGCCCTGCTGACCAGGCTCGTCGCCGTCGTCACCGCCAATGCGAGCACCATGGCCCGGACAGCGTTGTCCCAGCCGGGTGACAGCATTGTTTCGACGAGTGTGCTCGATCGGGTAGGCGGCTTCTCGGATGGCTGTCCCAATTGTCTTCTCTCAGGTTCTTGTTATTGCGAACTCGGGCGGACGCCTCCTTGAATCGCGCCGGTCTTTCAGGCTATTGTGAACGAAGCACCGACATGCAACTACAAGTCGACCTCAAGTTGTCCGCGGCCACCACTAATTCGAAGTTTCCATCAATTCAGTGCTTTCCATTGATTCCGTATCGGCGCAAACCTGTTCGGGAAACTTCCACGTTTACCCGCAGTCACTGCTTTCGGTTCAACACAGGAATTGCGCGTTGACAGCGTATGCTCACGCGTAACCTCACACCCAACGGCTTACCCGGATACTGAGCGGAGTACCCCAAGCATGCTCACCAGCGTAGGCAGTTGCTGCAGATGTGCAAGACATTCGCCAGGCTGACTCGGACAGAACCTTCACAACCTGTGAATCGGCGTTTCCAGCGCCTTGCCGCAACGACCCTTGTGGCGATTACAGGTCATGCCGATGACGCAGGCAGGAAGGCAGCCCTCGAAAAGCGCTTCGATGTCCATGTGCCCAAGCCCGCCAATGCAAGCAAGCTTGAGCAGTTTCTGATTAGGCTTGGAGTGGATGACCAGGGTCTGCAGACATCCGCACGACCTGCCACGAAAAAATAAGTGTTCTTCGGCACTGGAAACTGCGCGACTCTCATGCCTTCGGCGCCGTGGTCGTGTCGATGGAGGCATGCGCAGCTTGCCTGCTTCCCTCCAGACTGAAGCAGGGTCCAGGGAGGCAGCGTCGACATCCCGCCGCGGTGGACCGTCGACCATCCCCGTCCTCGAACGATGCGCAACGCGCTTGCTGGCCCTCACCGTGAGAGCGGCTAGTATCATTCATAGGGGCGCAATGAATGGAGATTCTGCAATGGATGACCGACTTGATAGACGAGAACTGCTGCTTCACCTCGGGGACATGCTCGAAGCTTTGAGCTGTTTGACCAGGGCAGGTCGGCCGGATGCGCTGGTGGCTCAACTTGCGAAGGAGCAAGATTCGTTGCAGGACTTCGGGTTCCTCCGGGCGCTTGCCTCGAAGATGACGGTAGCCGAGTTCAGCGCACGCGTTGCCAGCGCATTCTTCCTGTGGCCAAAAGAGCTGCTTGACTCTGAGCTCAACAGGAATCTGCTGGCGTCAACCGTTCAGCACGACCTCTTTGACGGCAACCGCGACGGCTGGAAGGCGTATGTCGCCCACATGCAGAAGAAGGTGAAGTGGTATGGATCTGGGCTTCCCGAAATAAAAGCGGACGCCCCGTCCGGACTGACGCTCGATGCCGCTGAGGATGCGAGTCCGGTCGAAGCGTCTGTCGGGGCAGCGCCAGCGACTGAATGGGATGCGCCCGACGAGAAGAAGGGTTGGCCTTGGCCCCAGCCAGGCTCGACGTCCTGATGCACTGCTGCTCGAACCAGGAAAGAACCAGAGACAAACGGAAGCTTTAGTCCGGGGCACTCAGGTTTGTGTTTCCTTTGTTCGCTGCTCAATTCACCGTCCCCGTGAGGGTACAGACGGAGGGCGGCAGCGAGCGCCTACCGGTGCAGAGAACGGCAAGGACTCAATTGGCAGAAAGAGGCGAAGGACAGTTTCAGGTGGGAACGAGACCACCCTCCGGGTAAGCTCCGCCAGCGGGCTTTTCGTAGCGCGCAAGTGCCGCCTGGAACACTGCTTCCTCCTCAGGCATTGTGGTTGGGGGTCAGTCCGGCATCCGCCCGTACGCGCTCCATTTCCTCTGTTCCAGCGCTGAAGTATGCTCATAAGTGCGCGCCGCATCACATCGTGGCGTCGCGACGAGACAGGAGCATGTCATGAAGCCCTTCCCGGCAACGGCGCGCGGCGGTAGCGCCCTTGCACTGCTTGCGCTGTCCGGCTGCTACTACGTCGGCCCCGGCTATTATCCATACGGATACTATCCCGCCGTTCCTGGTGTCGCTACCCAGCACGAAGTCCCTGCTCAAAGCTACGGCTTGTCGAACGGCGCGGACGCCCAGAACATCCCGCCCGCATCGCCGCGTGAACCCGCGTATGTCTTCCCGGCGCCCATGTACGTCGTGCCCGCCTACTACCCTGCGTACTATCCTCCTTACCCGTGGTATGGCTGGCCCGGCTGGTGGGGGCCGTCGGTGTCGTTCAACTTCGGCTACTGGGGTGGTGGACATGGCCACTGGGGCGGTCATGGCGGGCACGGAGGCGGGCATGGCCATTGAACCGCCCAGGTTCCGCAATCGCGCTGCGTAACCGCGAGAGCTGCAGTCAAGCAGGCAGAAGAAAAGTGTGAGCCGAAGCGCGTTGTTTTTCGCCGCATTTGGTGACCGTTTATCGGCTTCGCCACGATACACACCGCAAACCAGACGGAGTGAGCGCTATCGGGATTGCTCGCCCTTTGGGCTACGAAAGTTCTGTGAGCAACTACACGGCGGAGCCGGTGCGCGCACTCTCACCCGCCGGGCACTTCAGGCGGCGTTCAGTCCAGCGCTTCCTTCCCGACGGCTGAACCATTTCGTTGACGAAGCGTCCCGCGCGCGCCAGCCAAACGCGGCCGGATGGATCCGCGCCTGGCGCAAGCGCGGTCAGCCAGACGTTGGGGCCGGCCGACGGGCTGGTCGTTTTCCGGTACCGCGATGGCGAGCGTGGGCGCTTCTGCGCTCTCCGCCGGGGCCGGCTCGTCCGGGGGGGGGGCAAACCTGAAGCGCAGGCGGGAAATTCCACTTCAGATTACGCGCCTGACGCCATAAAACCGTTTTCCGGCCGGGAATGGCACCGGTTGCGGCGATAACTGCGCTTATCGCCGCAAACCCCGGTCGACGCTCACCAACTGGCGAAGGCCATTGGCGCACTGTGCGCCGGAGGCCGCCTCGGGTATCGGACCTGCCGCTGGTGCCAGTCGGGGCCGTTTCACTTCAGCGAGCGTCAACCGGTCCGTATCGGCGGCAACCCGCCGCATGAGCGGGTGCACGCCGAGCACGCCGGCCATCTTCTCAGTCTTGCCAGGCGCAGGGGACTTCAGTCGACGACTCGCGCTCGACGCTATGAGCTTGAGTGGGGCATCTCTTTTTCGGGCGAATCGGCAAAGCACCACGTAGCACCGATGATTCGACTCATGGGAAGGAACCTGCAGATCGGCGTCCCATCATTCGGCGTGGTGAGCCTTGAGCCGAAGAGGATGTGCGAAGTACTGTCCAGGATCCATGGCGACGGCGAGCGTGTGAAAAGCGATTCGCCATACTGCGGGACCTGAGCCGGACGCCGAGCGACCTGCGGCGGATCGATTATCCATTCAGCATCGGACCGGATTCGACCACTAGCTGCCGTTGACGCAATATGCGAAGGCGTCATTCCAACGGCCGGTTCGCTCCGAAGCCGACCAGATGATCGAAAGTGAGCAAGTCGGCCATTGCGGTCTTTGGGTCGATAGCCGGGCCCGGTGGGCCGCGACCGCGTCGGCGGCTGGGTCAGTTGACGTGTGCGAAAGATCACCCATCTGCGCCTCTCGAAATGGTCGAAGCCACCGGGCGACCGCTGAACTTCGTCAAAATGACCCCTCATCCCCGTGCAGCGCCGCCGCCGCCATTCACGGCAGCCCAGTCCTTATCCACCAAGGGTTTCAGCCCGGTCGCCCGGCGCGTTGGACTCACTGGTAAACCACTATCGCGCGTGGATTGGTATGCCAGTACTGTCAGACGGGAACGCGTATACGCATGCCCTTCTTTTCGCTTCGAGGAGGCGCCGTTGAAAAGCTCCTTCTGCAAGTCCGATCCAGTCCCGCTATAGCAACTCCGCAAGGTTCCGTGCTTCACGCACACCGTGCCGGCAGTCCACGACCAGCCATGTGCGCAGGCAATCGGTACGTCCAATCGAACAAAAAGGAGGCAACATGCTTTCAGGAATCCACGTGCTTCGAGCGGCGGCGAGCGCCGCATTGGCGCTCTGCGCAAGCGGGGCTTTCGCGCAGGCTTCGATCGTTTCAGGGCCGCCCAGCGATCCCACCTGCATGGTCCCCTGGAAGAGCGACACGAAGTTCATCAAGTATCCGAAGAAGAACGGGCCGTACCGGATCGCACTCGTGAACGGCTATATCGCGAACACCTGGCGTATCCAGATGATCAGGACGGCCAAGGCCTATACCGCGCAACCGGCCGTTGCCGCCAAGCTCAAGGAATTCAAGGTCGTCTCGACCGGCGAGGACGTTCCGGCGCAGATCTCGGCCGTCAACAACTTCATCGATGCCGGCTATGACGCCGTCATCGTGAACGCGCAGAATCCCTCCTCATTCGGCCCCGCGATCCGCCGCGCGAAGAACGCCGGTGTGGTGCTGGTCGCTTTCGACAACACGCTCGACAGCGCAGACGCGATCAACGTCAACGTCGACCAGTATGGGCTCGGCGCGCTGTGGGCCAAATGGCTCGCGGGCCACCTGCCGAACGGAGGCAAGGTGCTCGAAGTTCGCGGGGTGGCGGGCACGTCGGTTGACACGGACCGGCACAATGGTTTCACGAAAACGCTGGACGACACCGGCAAGAAGTGGAACGTCGTCCAGGTCTACGGCAAGTGGGACGACGGGGTCGCGCAAAAGGTCGCCGCCGACGCGATTGCCGTGCAGGGTCATTTCGATGGCATATCGGCGCAAGGCGGCGACACGGGCGTCGTGCGCGCGATGATCGATGCGAAACACCCGTTCGTGCCTTTCGGCGGCGAGACGGAGAACGGCTTTCGCAAGTTCTGCGCGCAGTATGGGAGCCAGGGCCTGAAGTGCACGTCGGCGGGCACCGGGCCCGCGCAGGTGGCCGTGGCGATCAAGACGGCACTCGCTGCACTGGATGGCCAGACGATTCCCGTGGCGATCAAGCTGCCGCTCGACGTCACCGACGATTCGATGCTGAAGTCGGGCGTCAACTATTTTCCGAACGACTCCGACAACTTTTTCGTCGGCAACTCGTTTCCGACATGCGGCATCAATTTCTCTGCGCAGGAAATCATGAAGCAGAACCAGGGCAACCAGTGACCGGATGATGGCCCGCGCTGTGATCGGAGACGAAGCATGCTGCAGGATCCAGAGCAGCCGTTCTTTCAGATGTCTGGCGTGTCGAAAAGCTACGGCGGCGCCGTCGCGCTGGATCACGCCGAACTCACGGTGCGCAGAGGCCGCATTCACGCGATCCTCGGCGAGAACGGCGCGGGCAAGTCCACGTTGCTGAAGGTGATGTCCGGCGTCGTGCAGCCGGACGAGGGCACGATGCATTTCGATGGCCGGGAGGTCTCGTTCGCGTCGCCTGCCGAGGCGAACGCGGCCGGTATCGTCTGCGTGTATCAGGAACTGTCGCTGATCCCCGACTTGAGCGTGGCGGATAACATCTACGCTGCGAACCCGCCGCGACGTTTCGGGATGATCGACCGGCAGGCCCAACGCCGCCAGGCCGAGGAGGCGCTCGCGCGAGCGGGCGCCGCCGACATCAATCCGCTTGCGAAAGTCCGGGACCTGCCGCTGTCGCGCCAGCAGATGGTCGAGCTCGCGAAGGGGCTGGCACACGCGCCGCGCATTCTGATCCTCGACGAAGCCACCTCGGCGCTGACCGCGGCTGACGTCGCGCGCGTGATCGAGGTGCTCAAGCGCCTGCGCGAAGAGGGGCTCGCGCTGCTGTTCATCTCGCACCGCATGCACGAGGTGAAGGCGCTCGCGGACGAATGCACGGTCTACCGGAACGGTCGCCATGTGATGAGCTTCGAAGCCGGCACGCGCTCCGACAATGAGGTTGTCGAAATGATGATCGGCCGGAAGTACCAGCATGCATTTCCTGCCAAACCCGCAGCCAAACCCGCTGCCAAACCGGCGGACCAGCCCACGGACGCCCACAGCACCGCGCCGGTTCTCGCCTGTCATGATCTCGCATGGAGCGACACGCTGCGGGGCATCAGTTTTTCGTTGCAGCCCGGTGAAATCCTCGGACTGGGCGGCCTCGACGGACAAGGCCAGCGCGAACTGCTGCTCGCGCTGTTTGGCGTGTTGCGCGGCTGCGCTGGCAAGATCGAGATCAACGGCAAAGCCGTGTCGATCGGGAGCCCGACGGCCGCGCGCGCCAACGAAATCGGTATGGCGCTGATACCCGAGGACCGCAAGACCGAAGGCTTGATGTTGCCGATGTCGGTACGCGAGAACCTGTCGTTTGCCGCACTCGATCGCATGTCCACCGCGGGCATAATCGATCGCGACCGCCAGCAGTCGCTCGTCGAGCAGATGATGGAGCTGCTTGCGATCAAGTCATTCAGCCTCGACGCGCCCGTGGGCTCGCTGTCGGGCGGCAACCAGCAGAAGGTCGTCATCGCGAAGTGGCTGATGCGGCAGCCGAGAATCCTGCTGCTCAGCGACCCGACGCGCGGTATCGACGTCGGCACCAAGCAGGAGCTCTACCAGCTGCTCAGGCGTCTTGCCGACGAAGGCGCCGCGATCGTCTTCTATTCGACCGACTATGACGAGCTGATCGGCTGCTGCGACCGCGTGCTCGTACTGTACGAAGGCAGGATCAAGAAGGAACTCGTCGGCTCGGCGATCACCGAGCAGAACCTGATTGCCAGTGCTCTCGACCTGCCCGTCGGACAGATTGTGCCTTCCACGGGAGTGGCGCTATGAGCGGGCTGCGTTACTGGTATGCGGAGAATCGCGGAGCGGTGTTCGCGTTCGGCCTGTTCGTGCTGATGTTCGCGATCTATCTCGTCAACTATCCGTCGGTGTTGTCGGCCAACGTATTTCAGACGGCAGCGAACAAAGCGGTACTACTCGCGCTCGTCTCGATGGGGCAGGCGCTCGTCGTGCTGACCGCCGGCATCGACCTGTCGATCGGCATGACGCTGGTGCTGACGAATTGCATCGGGTCGTGGATCGTCACGGGCGACTCGCTGCACAGCGCGCTCGGCATCGCCGGCGTGCTCGGGGCGGGTGCGCTGTGCGGCGCGCTGAACGGCGTGATCATCATTTTCGGCCGGCTGCAGCCGATCGTGACGACGATTGCGACGGGCGCCGTCTACTACGGATTGGCGCTGCTGCTGCGCCCTGTGCCCGGCGGATCGATCAACGAGGACCTCGCCGACGCACTGACGGGCAAGGTCGCCGGCGGTTTGCCAGCGAGCTTGGTGATTCTGTTCGCCGCGATCGTGATCGTCTGGATTCCTTTCAAACGCTCGGCGATCGGGCGAGCGGCATACGCGACCGGGTCGTCCGAACCCGCGGCTTTCCTGTCCGGCATGCCGATCCGCCGCGCGAAGTTCGCGAGCTATACGCTGGCAGGCCTGCTCGCGGCAGTCGGCGGCCTGTTTCTGACGTTCTTCACGGACACCGGCGACGCGAGCCTCGGCAGCGCGAACTCATATACGCTGTTTTCGATCGCCGCGATAGTGATCGGCGGCGTGTCGCTGCTCGGCGGCAAGGGCAGCGCGATCGGCGCGATCTTCGGCGCATTCGCGTTCCGTTGCATCGGCGATCTGCTGTTCGTGTTCAACGTCGATGCGCTGTGGCAGCCGCTATTTCAGGGCATGATTCTTCTGCTTGCTGTCGCGATCGGCGCGTGCGGATTGTTCAGGGTGCGCAACCGTCTGGAGTGGTTTCAATGAGCCACGCTTCCGCGACCGGCCGGACCACGTTCGTGTCGAGGCTCACCCGCAGAATCGACAAACCGATCGTGATCGCATTCGCGTGCATCGTCGCGCTGCTGCTCGTTGGCGGAATGTTTTCGCGCAACTTCACGTCGCCGGAATACATCCTGCTGCAACTGAAGGTCGGCGCATTCCTCGGCATCATTGCGACCGGCCTGATGATGGTGATCCTGCTCGGCCACATTGACCTGTCGCTGCCGTGGACGATCACCGTCGGCGCGATGATGGCGTGCGCGGTCGCGGGGCACGGAGATCTCGGGCGTGTCCTCGCGATTCCGGTCGGGATCGGTTGCGGCGTGCTGATCGGCATCGTCAACGGCATCCTCGTCGCACTGCTGCGCATTCCGTCGATGATCGCGACGCTTGCGACCAATGCGGTCGCGCAGGGCATCATGATTGTCTATACGGGCGGATCGTCGCCGCAGGATTCCGCGCCGGAGGTGATGCGCTGGCTCGCGGCGGGCTGGCTCGTACCGGGCGTGCCGAATGCCGTCGCGCTGTGGGTGGTGATCGGCGGCGCCACGATGTTCCTGCTGTCGCGCACGACCTTCGGCCGCACGCTATACGCGATCGGCAACACCGAGCGCGCAGCGTATCTTTCTGGTATCGATACGCGGCTCGTCACGGTGACCGCCTTCGCCGTGTGCAGCGCGTTCGCCGCGTTCGGCGGCGTGCTGCTCGCGGGCTATGCGTCGAAGGCCGCACAGTCGATGGGCGATGCTTACCTGTTGCCGGCGATCGCGGCGGTCGTGCTCGGCGGCACGTCGATTCTGGGTGGACGGGGTTCATACTTGGGCACGGTGGCCGGCGCGATCCTCATCACACTGCTGCAATCGATCCTCTCGGTCGCGCAGATGCCGGAGGCGGGGCGTCAGATCATCTACGGCGTGGTGATCGCGGCGATGCTCCTGCTGTATGGGCGAAGCAAGCGAGAGGCGTAGGTCGAGCCGCTGGCCCGCCAGTCGCGCTCAATCGACGAGTGCAACCGGGCCAGGAGCGGTCAGTTACCGGCGTTATTCGAATGACCGCAGCTGGGTCGGCAATGGACATTTACTCCGCAACATCCGGACCGGGAGCTAATGTCTCATACCAAATCAAGAACGATAACGAAGCGAGTCGATGACGACACGTACAGCGACCGGAAGTTGGCGTCGGTCGGGATAATAGAGGAAGCTTCCCGCTAGCGTGACAGACCATCCCTCTAACACTTGCGTCAATGTGCCTGACTTCAGGTGGGGTTGCACCTGTTCTTTGAGAACATAGGCGAGGCCGTTTCCCGCCAGGGCCGCATGGATAAGGATATCGCTGTCATTGGAGATAAAGACCGGATCGACTGGCACCTGGACGGATCGGCCCTCTCGCTCAAAGTCCCAGAAATGGAGGGCCTTCGAACTTGGCCGTTGATATCCCAGACATGCATGGCCGGCCACATCGTCCGGAGTGAGCGGCGCGGCATTGTTCTTCAGATACGAGGGCGATGCAACCACCGCGGTTCGGTAGTCAGCACCGATGCGAACCGCCACCATGTCCTTAGCCAATAGTTCGCCATTTCGGATGCCCATGTCGAAGCCAGCCGCGACGATGTTTGCCAAGGAATCATCTACCGACAATTCAACTACGACTTCAGGATAGTCGCGCCGAAGTTGTGTGAGCTTCGGCACGACGAACATAAGCGCTGCCGTGCGATGAACACTGATACGGACACGGCCTGCTGGCCGGCTTCGATTGTCCGCAAGCGTTGTCAAGCCTGCCCCGATCTCGCTGAAAGCGGGCCGCAACCGGCTCAACAGCTTTTCTCCCGCAGCGGTCGGCGCGACGTTTCTTGTGGTTCTATTGAGCAGCTTGACGCCGAGGCGCGCCTCCAGCAAGCGAATGGAATGGCTGAGAGCAGAAGCGGAAACACCGAGCCGCGCGGCCGCACGCGTGAAGCTGGATTCCTCGGCGATGGTTGCAAAAGTTAGCAGATCGGCCAGATCCTCGCGGTTCATTGTTGAGTCTCACTCATGATTTCATACAAAATTATGTCACTAATCAACAAAGCCGACAGGCACTAGACTGCTGGAACTGATGACAGTCCGACGCAATAAGGCGTCGTGCAGTGCGCAGGAGGATCGATGACAGCAAACATGATCGCAGTGGTGACGGGTGCGAGCAGAGGCGCCGGAAAGGGCATCGCGATCTCGCTTGGAGAAGCCGGGGCCACGGTCTACGTCACCGGGCGCAGTGCCACTGGGGGCGAAACGCCCTTCGGCGGTTCAGTAGATGAAACAGCCGAACTCGTGTCTCGCGCAGGCGGGACAGGAATAGGAGTTGTGCTCGATCACGCAGACGATCTGGCAGTGGCAGATTTCTTCGCCGACATCCGTCGTCAACACGGCCGTCTCGATATCCTCGTGAACAATGCTGCAAAGGTTGGTGCACCCGCTCAAGGCGGCTTCTGGCAGAAGCCGTTGGATACGGCCGATGTGATTACTGTCGGCCTGCGCTCGCACTACGTGGCTAGCTACTATGCTGCGCCGCTTCTGATTGCCAATGGCCGTGGGTTGATTGTCAACACCGGACACTACGGTGCCGTCAGCTACCATCAGAACCCGGCCTACGGCGCCCAAAAGGCAGGTGCGGACAAAATGGCGGCCGATATGGCGAAGGAGCTACGGCCATACAATGTCGCGGTGGTTTCCATCTGGATGGGCGGTTTAGACACCGAACGTGCTCGCGCCTATCTCGCTACGCTCCTCGAAGACAAGCGCCCCAAGCAAAAGCGCGAGTCTCCACAATTTACAGGCCGCACTATCGCCGCGCTCTATGAATTTGAGTCCATGATGGCACTTTCAGGCAGGGCGCTGATCGGCGCGGAGATCGGCGCAACACTCGGCGTGACCGACATCGACGGTAGCCGGCCACTCTCTGATCGCTACGCGATGGGTGGCCCGCCTGAGTTACATCGTTCCCTTACCATTTAAGCCGTCCTGCCATATACAAATCTGAACACTAGCGAAGCGTGTCGGATGAAACCGTGCGAGGTTGGCTTTTGTCCGGGCAACGGCCATTCGTGATCGCGTGATCGTAGCCTACAGGGCGGCTGTGGGTCGATCTGGGTCGGTCGTCATCCGACTCAGTGCGGCCACTTTCTCCAGGGCGGCCAGGAGGCCTTTCAGATGATTACCAATCCGGAACCAGAAAGCGGGCCTTCGCGCTCTGTCTATGCCAGTGGTGTCGTCCGGGAATACGGAATGCGGGATGACCGATTCAAGTCAATACTTGATCCGGTTCCCGATAGCGCTTTCCGCAGCAGTGAACGATGTTAAGCGTGCACGTACGACCGAATGGGATGATTCGATTCGCTGGCTGGATCCGGACGTCGTCAGCGCGGCAACCTGCCAGCGGTCGCATTGACGCCAAGCACTGTCTGACCATCACTGGCAAGGTCGCATTGGTAAATGATCGGCGTATAGGTGCCGACGTCGTTCTGGAACTCGACCTTATCGCCAACGTATGTGATCGCGCCGCCCGGCTGATCGGTCCAGAGAAAGTAACTGAATTTCATCTCGTTGGGTGCCTCAGTCCATCTCACAGCGTGCGTCGCAAGTCGCTCGATCGGATCCTTGCAATAGGTGTCGGCCGCAACGATCGCTTTCTCTGCGAGACATTGGAGGTCGTCCTTGCAGCACGACTGGGCTTGATTCATCGGGTCGTGGCCATCTTTGGCGCCATAGGTCGAAACGCAACACCCGCTGATCAACGATCCGACTATAAGAATCCCGAAGCCACCCCTTATCGGTCTCGCGCCGGTCTGCTGCTTTACCCCGGGCGCGCCATACTTGACGCACTTCGTCGGCTTGCTGCGAGCCTCGCTCCCGAATTCCTTGCATTTGACCAACGCCATGAATTCCTCCGATCCACATCTCATCGGGCAGTTGCTCCAACAACGGATGAGATTTTATCCCGAGCACTCTGAAATGCTCACCCCTTATTTCGTCACAACTGTCTTTGCGAATGGTTTGGCGGCCATGAGCAAATAACACACCTTTCCAGAGTAGAGGTAACGCGCCAGGCCGCAAGAAAATTATTGTTCCAGCGGACAATGGACCTTGGGCGGTGCCCGACAAGTGATCGACTAAGAAAGTTGACTCCAAGCGCTCAATATGTTCGTTTTCCTCACAATGGAATGATCGCGCCGTAGGGTGCAGAGGTGGAAAAGGGGACCACCGATGCATTCAACGCAGACGACCATGGCAGCTCCGGCCAGGAGTGGTCAATAGTTGCCGTGAGCCAAGATTCTCACCTTGTCGACTGTGTGTAGTCTTATTTAGGTGATGATGCCGCAGTTTCAATGGCGTAGATCATGCCCGAAGCCCCGCTACCTTTGCTACTAGCGGTCACAGAAGCGTCAGCTCTTACGCAGATTTTCGTGGGATCTCTGTATGTAATCCAAACGTTTCCATCGTTGCTTACGTTCTCATTTCGTATCTCTCCAGTGTTGACTAAAAAAACTCGCTTCCAGCGTCCATTGCTGATCAGCCTTCATCAAAACCTCATATTGCTCGATAAGGTCTCGATGAGATGGATGAGCCGGTCTTGCAGGGGCAAGTCCAGATTGCCGCTCCCCGCGACATTGAACCAAGGTCCAATACCTGCCGGCGTACGCCAGTCCTATTCTTTCCCTGACGTACTTTCGTTCGGAGATTGCCATGACAACGTCAACAGGCCTGTTGACGGCAATGTCAAGTCGGCTGGTTTGCCGCTCCGTTCGAGCTTGAGTCGGGTCGTACGAACTCGCAGAGCCGCAAAGCTTCCCGCCGCGATGACGTACAGATTGACGCGCCTGCGCGCCCGGAAGCGGGAAATCCAACTGGAGGGTGAAGAAATGAAACCGTTACCGCTTCTCGTCGTGACCATCGCTGTTTCAGCCTGTGCAAGCCAACCGATGCCGCCGAGCGCACAATCGCTTGGAGAAAGCCAGCAGCCCGTCCCCGCAGTCTCGCAATGCATCGCCCAGAAATGGGCAGACCAGTCTCAACAGACGGTCATATCGCAGGTGATTGTGGCGAACAACCAGGCGATGGACGTCTACGCCCCGGGGCAGCAGCCTCCGAATGGCGCAGCCGCTCTCGTGCGGCCGTCGTGGACGGGTAACAGCAAAACGTCGGTCGGTTTCCGCGCAGGCAGCGGGACAGGCGGCAACACCGGCGGTGATGTTAGCGGCTGCCTCTAGGCAGCGGGTCAGTCTGCGTTCGGCATTGCGCACGTGCGCCGTTTTACTTTCTGGATGTCGCCAGATCTTCCTCCACAAAGCGCAGAATCGCCTCCGTCAGCGCCTCGCGGGGGTAAGCGTTCTGCGTGACGAACAGGGAGCCGATCATGGTGTGTGTTCGAGCAACAGGCACGGCCAATGCCCAGTGATCGGCATTAACATAGCCCAGGAGAGCGCTTCCGGGCACGACCTGATCATAGAAGATCACCTGGCTGTCGTTGCGGGCATCGACCCGCGAGAGTTTGTCGTAGCTCGATTTTAGTATCGACGATATGCGTTCCGGCTGAGGGAACGTCACGAGCGAGTAGTAGCGTAGGTCGTTCGGAAGTGGGTTCTGTGCCATCCACGCCTTGCGTGTTGCGGGGCGCAGGCTTTGCACGGCGCCGCCGTCTCCCGAGGTGCAGGTCGCGCCCGGAAAATGCCGCAGCATGTCAGCCTGATATTGCTCGGCATCGTTGGCGAGCGGCGAGCCTCCAACCGCTCCCGCTGCGCTGACGACAGCCGCCACGCGGCTACGGATCTCCGGATACGCGACGACAGCCTCCAAGATGTCCGCGGCACCCTTCGAGTAACCGACCAACACGAGCTGCGCTGCTCCAGCGGACAGTTGCATTGCCATGATGGCGTCGCGGATCTGATGTGCATTGTGGGTGGAACTCGACAGCCCGTCGACGTCGAGCATGACCCCGTCGTAGCCAAATTGTTGTAGCTGCTTGGTGACGGTTCCCGGCGAATTCAGCCACGGCTTGAAGCAGTCGTACCCGATGCCAGGGACCACTGCCGCGATGAGGTGGCGCCTCGATTGACCGAGATCGACGCTCGCGCCGGAGCCGGCAGGTTCAGTGCCGACGCGCGTCAGTGCGTCTTCGCAAGCACGGTAGTCAGGAAGTGCCGGGCCGTGAGCTTCAAGCACCGCACAGTAGATTTCGCGAAACCGCGCCCGCTTGTCCTGCACGCCCGCTTCGGATGCGGGAACGAGCGCGAGCGGCGGCGTGTCCGTCGTGTAGGGAACGAGCGGCTTCGTTGCGCACGCTACGAGTGCAAGGCAGGTCGTAAGGAGCGCGAAACTGACACCACCATTCTTCCACGCGCGCCGACCTGGAATCGGTCGCATCGAAACGCCATTTGGCGCTCCCGTGATGGAGTTACTTGCCGGCATTGCCGTTCTCCTTGCGTGCGGCGGACTCACGCTGCTCGAGGTAAGGCACCCAGTCAAGAATTTGCACGTTCGTAAAACTGAGCGGGCGTGTCGCGAAGAACATCACGGCACGCAGTCCGTCAGTGTAATAAGGCGTTCCATTCAGCGTTGTCCGCGGGTGTACCTGCGATGATGGACCCACGCCGTACACGAAGCCGAGTTTATCCAAACCGCCTGAATACATCAGGTCCTGGATCAGAAAGTTCCGCGCCTCGTCGACGTCCCCATGCAGCGCGTCGCCTGCCGTATGACGGTGCGCGAAGCGACCGCCGACCGGGCGACCGACCTGCCCCAGATACACTGCGTCACCGTTGAAGCGAATGGGCGCGAGCCATGCGCGCAATGAAGTGGAGGGCGCGCCCGCTTGCGCTTCCTTGCGCAGGACGACATCGGGTCTGCGTCCAAATACCCACTGCGAGAGGTCGTTTTCACGCATGTCGCGACGATAGCTACGCCGCACCATTGCGGCACCAATGTCCCCAAGCGTACCGACGACAATCACGTTCAACGGATCGGCTTCCGTTGTCCCGTGCTCATCAGTGGCACAACACGGCATCCGTTCGAGCGCTGCGCGCAACGACGCAAGGTCGTGGTAGTCCGTGAATACAATCTCGGGATACTGGAACGGGGCCAGCGCGAAACGCGGGTCCGCGGCATCGCCCGGTACCGGCAGAAACAGGGAGAAGGGGATCAGCGTTTTGCTTCCGAACAGATCGACATTGACGAGTTTGATCTGCCGGTCGGGATTGGTGAACAGAAACCCCGCGCGCGTTTCCCCGGGGGGAATGGGATTCCTGAATCCGAGCTTGTCCAGGTGGCTGTCGATGCTTGCATTCGTCGCGCCTCCGAGAAGCGTGTGCATGGACCACGCGACTTCGAGTGGCGAGAAGTAGTCCGGATCGGTGCCGGAATGCAGCAGCCATAACGCCTGCGAAGTCCGATTCTCGACTTCGATCCACAGCGGCTGGATGTTGGTCTTGTTGATGTCGGCGCCGAACATGCGCTTGCTGTCGTCTGGCCCCAGCACGGCCACGCTTACCCGTGCGTCCTGCTTCGTCGCGCTCACCGCACGCTCACGAAGCGGCGCGTCGTCGATGCTGGTTGGGGCTGTCCACGTCGCACAGCCTGCGAAAATGAGCGAGAGGACGACGCCGCCAGCCGCATTCTTCAATGCACGTTGCAGCGACGACGATTCGCTCATTGCTTTGCTCCTGAGGGCAGGGCGTTGAGCTTTGCCATCGCCTCCCAAGGGAGAAATTCGATCCCTGAGAGCGAGGTGGGTTGCCGGTCGAATACGAGTACCTGCCGATAGCCGTCGGTGTAGTAGGGGTCAGTGGTGAGATTCTCGCTCGGTGCGACTGACGGGGCGGCGCCGACTCCCTTTACGAATCCGATCTTCTGGAGGTTCTGGGAATAGGCCATGTCCTCGGTAAGTGATGTCCGCGCCTCATCTACGTCCGGGTCGATCTTGTGCGTCGTCAACGTCGGTGAGTGGAACGTAAGGCGAACGCCGATATCCCGGCTGATCTGGCCCACCCACACGGGCTTGCCCCGATAGCGCATCGGGCTGAGCCAGAGGCGTAAGTGATTGCGCTGGTGAATCGTGTCGCGCGCTTTCTGCAGAGCGAGGTCCTGCGCCCGGCCAAACAGATAAAGATCGCTGACAGGTGCGTTGACGTAACGCTCGCCGGAAAGCGCGGAGGTAATCATCTTCATGATTGCACCGGACCATTTTTGTTCGGTTGGACTCCAGCCTCGTCGGACCAGTGCGGGAAACGCGTCGTCGAGGCCTCCCACTATGACGAGATTGAGCGGATCGCCGTTCTTCGAACCGTCCTCATTGGTCGCGCAACAGGGAAGCGCTTCGAGTGCGACGCGGAAAGCCTCATCGTCCGTGTAGTCGACAATCGTTTCAGGCGGATAGACCTCACGCCGAAAGACTGCGCTGACATGGTAATCGGCGTAGAAGCCGGGCACCACTATGAGGAACGAGAATGTCTTTGCCTGCGCGCTCGCAACGAGGTCCAATTGGACGAGCTTCGCGCCCTCGCTGAGGTTGGTCAGCACATACCCCGATACGGTCTGCCCTGGCAGCACAGGGTTGCGGAAGGCGAGCCCGCGGAAGCGCCTGTCGATTTCGTCTTTCCCGCCGGGCGGTTTGTTGCCGTCAAACGCCTCGGCCGCTTCGGAAGACGGAAAGAAATTTGGGTCGAGGCCAGGCGACATCAGGAAATAGCTGACCGTCTCGTCGTTCTGAATCTCGATCCATACCGGCTGAATCCCCTTTTTCGCGAGCGGCACGCCGTAAACCGCCGCGCTTTCGTCAGCAGAAAGCACTGAAGCGGAAACCCGGAGCCCTCCTTCGGTGCGAGTCACGGCGCGGCTCTTATAGGTCAGTCCGCCTGCATCCGGTAGCGTAATGACGCAATTGCACAACACGACGGCGATGACAACCGCAGCCAGCAATCGATTCACAATGCGGTCCATTGCGTCATCCCTTTGCCGGGAGCCCGGGCCGCGCTCCTGTTAGTAGGCTAGTCTGAGCTGATCGTTACAGCAATTTCAGGCTGCTTTCCATGTAACTGTCTCCGATATGCGTGTGGAATTATAGTGTGCAGGTTACAGTGCGCCATCGTTAAAAATCGACAAGCGCGGCGCTTCGCGCATTAACGACGTCCTGTCCGGCATGACTTACCGTGAAGTTCTTCCTGCCGATGTACCCGTACCGCGTGAGCCATGAGATCGAGGGTCTGTGCGTTACCAGGCTTGTATCCGAACCATCGAAGGATGTAGCGGACACTCGTCGGTCTAAGGCAACGCTGAACAAGGCACTGAATTCGCGACGTTCCGACGATTGGTAGTTCGCAATTCGTGCTTATGCCACTATTTTTTGGCCCTTGCGGGCCCCACGCGCGGGCGCATAGCCCGCTTTTGCCCATTATGGGCATACCTCGATCATTAATCGCTTGCGCGACAGGTAAACGTTCGCGAGCGCGAACGCCGCAAGGGCACGGTTCGCATTCTTGACCGCGCCGATTTTGAGCGTCATGCCCCGCTCGCTGGACGTGTGTAAGCGCCTTGACGGCGTTCCGCTCGCCATTGAGCTGGCGGCCGCCCGCGCGGCGATTCTTGGAATAGAAGTCCTCGCCGAAAAAGTCGACGAGTCTATTTGGAAATTGGGAGGTGGGCATAGGACGGCACTGCCACATCATCAAACACTCGAGGCTTCATTTGATTTGAGCTATAACCTTCTTTCGGAAACCGAACGAAAGGTGCTCAGCCGGCTTGGTGTCCTTCGAGGTGCCTTTACCCTCAAGGATGCTCAAGCTGTCGCTGCATCGGAGGACCTCTCAGTTCACGACATAACAGAGGCCATCTGCGCGTTGATCGCGAAGTCTCTCGTCGCCGCACATCTCGAACAAGGGCATGTCGAGTACAGTCTGTTGGAGACCGTGCAAAGGCGGAGAAGCCGCAGGCGACCAACCATGACCGAACTGCCGTTGGACTTCGAGAGCGGTCGTTGCCATGCCGGCGATTCGAATGACGGCAACGGGTCGAGATGGAAGGACACCGCCCGTCTTTTTCACAAACCGCGTCAGTAGTTTTTTAGTTAGCTGGCACAGTTCGCATTTGTCTGCGCACCCGACAGGCCCATGAGCCAGCCACAACTGCACCAGAACATCAGCATGGTCGATTCCCACATGAAATCATCGGTGAGGTTCTTCGTGATCATGCCGATGATGAGAGCCAGACCTGCACGATAGAGGAGTGGGTGTGTCTTGCGCGCCTCGTAAAAACGGTAAGCGAGTGACGCAAAAACAATGATTTCGAGCGCTAGGCCGACAACCCCAACCTGCAGCAGCGTATTCAAAAACAGGTTGTGCGCGTGAGTCCGCACGTTCTCATCCAGTTCGACGAGGGTGGAGGGGATCAGGCTCCCGTAGGCAATTGACGGCAGCGGTTTGCCGAAGCCGATACCTATCCAGGGGTGTTTCAGCACCTGACTGCTATAGAAGCTCCAGATTTGCGGCCGGGTGTCGGCGGTGATGACACGGTCCGCTGCGCGTAACGCCGGAAACCTGGACATTAGTCCAACGTGATGGGGCGGATCGGCGTCGGCCAGGCGCGCCGCGGGGTCTTCAGTATGTAGGGATGCCAGCGTCATACCGATATAGGGCTTGGCCATCGTCGCGGACGTAGTCACCGTCTCCGATCGCGTCGCGTTGCTTGCAACCGTGGCGAGACGTAGTTTGTTACTAAAGCCCGCAGCGATCAAGATGGAAACAAAAAGTGCACTGAGTATGCACGCCGCACGCTTGCGGTCATTTGGCGTATGCGGCCATTGCAATATCACCACGACCGCGGCAAGCGCGACCCAGAAGAAGCGGTTCAGTGTGGCACCACCGATGATGACGCAGAAAAGGATGCCGGTAAGTCCGCGGATCCGCGTATCGGCATTTGCAGCCATGACGCCGAGTGTGGGTATCGCCATCAGCGCCAGGGTGCTGGTGTGTCCAACGCGGGGATAAAAGTGCAGCAGACCAGATTTCGGCAGGGCCGGATCGAGCAAGTGGAAATACGCGACGCTGATGCCCGCAAGAATCAGGCACGCAGCCCATAGGGCAATCTGCAGGCGCCGCACGTGGCGTGGTTGCTGTGCGGTCAGCCAGAACACGTAGAAACCTGTGAGCGGATAGCCGACTTCGTCGAACCACGCGTGTACGCTAATGGCGGGGTCGGCTGACCAGCTTGCTGACATGAGTGTCCAGATTGCCCAGAGGCCGAGCGGCAGCAGGAGTGGGCGCGTATGCGAGTCCTTGAGCAACGATCTGCCGGCACACCACGCGCCAAGCACGACCAGCATCCCGAGATCTACATATTTGATGGCCATCACGTGGTCGAACATCGCCACGAAAATCAGTATGGCGCAACCCACGGACAGCGTTTCCCCGATCCGAGACTGAAATCTCAGGTCATTCATCTCATTTTCTATTCAAGATTGGTAAGAAATTAGAGTCGGGCGGATTGTACGCCAAACGTCCTCGGCCGGTCTGCGATCGGTGCACGAGATTGCACGCTAGTCAAGGGCCAGATGCGAAAGGGCATCGAAGGGAATTAAGCCCGTGTACTCACGGATGACCGTTGGTCCTCAAAAGCTACTGTGAGGTCCGCCGGAAAAAGTGGACGCCAACATTCCGTAAAATTGAGGAATGGAGGCATACATGAGTCGAATCCCCAAAGCCGTCTACACGAAGGAATTCCGTGAAGAGGCGGTGAAGCTTGCAATGACCGAGGGCGTTGGCGTATCGGAGGCTGCGCGTCGGCTGTCGATATCAATGAAGACGGTGGCAAACTGGGTGCGTGCTGCGAAGGCAGGCAAGCTGGAACGTGTAGGTCAGCATCAAAAGCCGCTGACGGAGATCGAAGCGGAACTCGGGCGAGTCAAGCGGGAGCTGGCGGAAGTTAAAATGGAGCGCGATTTATTAAAAAAATTCGCGACGTACTTTGCGAGGGAGTCGCGGTGAAGTACGGCGTGATTGAACAGATGCGACAGGACTATCCGGTGCCGCCGATGTGCCGGCTGCTGGGCGTTTCCGTGAGCGGCTATTACGCGTGGCGCAAGCGCTCGCCGTCGTTGCGGGCACAGCAGGAGCCGAGACTGGAGGCCGAAGTGCTGGCGGCGCATCAGCGCACGCGTGAGAGCTTCGGGCCCGAACGCTTGCAGAAGCACCTCGACGAGCACGGCGTGCGGCTCGGTGTTCACCGCATAAAAAGGCTACGCAAAAAGCTGGGACTACGCTGCAGGCAGAAACGCAAGTTCAAGGCGACGACCAATTCGAAGCACGACCTACCGGTGGCGCCGAACCTGCTGAACCAGGATTTCACTGCAACCTCGCCGAATCAGGCCTGGTGCGGCGACATCACGTATATCGCGACTGACGAGGGCTGGCTGTACCTCGCCGGCCTGAAGGATCTGTTTAGTGGGGAGCTCGTCGGCTACGCCATGAGCGAGCGCATGACGAAGCATCTGGTAATGCAGGCGCTGTTCCGTGCGGTTGCATCGCAGCGCCCGGCGCCCGGCCTGATCCATCACACGGACCGTGGGTCCCAATACTGCGCTCACGCCTATCAGGATCTCGTCGGCCAGTTCCGCATGCAGGCGTCGATGAGTCGACGAGGAAACTGCTTTGACAACGCGCCGATCGAATCGTTTTGGGGCACGCTAAAAAGCGAGCTGGTCTATCATCGACGCTTCGCCACGCGCGATGAAGCCAAGCGATCCATCAGCGAATACATCGAGATGTTTTATAACCGGCAGCGCACGCAGGCTCGTCTCAATTACCTGTCACCTGTAGCATTCACGCAGCGATACTATCTGAATCAGGTCGCTGCTTAACCCGTTGGCGTCCACGCGTCTCGACCGACCTCACTGTTCCCGTGTGAAGCATCCGATGGCAGAAGTGGGTCGCACGGAAGTTCGTCGTGGGACCCGGTCCAGTCACGTTCCGCCACCGGGAAGAACTGGCTTAGCGAATGTTGGCGCGCAGACTACGTTGAGACCGTCGATATGCGCGCCTATCGGCTTTCCGAAAATGGCAGCAACGATCCTTCGGAAGGGCGTCAGTCAGCCCCATTGATAGCGATCGGACTCTCTGGAACACCCTCAATGCCTCGCGCTGGTTCCGACGGGACGCTAACTCGTGGATATAGGCGGTGGCGGCCGCAGTCTTCGCTCAGAAGCGGAAAGGTGGCTCGCCTGGTGAAAGAAATACACCTACGCATGCCCGCTTTCATGCCAATCATCTATCTCGGTTCGAGCCCGATGCTCAAGCGCACTGAGTGCCATCAGTGGGTCGATTTTGGCTCTTGGAATGACCATTTCGATTACCGGGGGCGTGCCTTTGGCCTTATCCCCGTCGGTACGTTCAATCACGGCATGGCATACCCACTGAACGCCAAGCTCATCCGCCGCAGCATCGGCGGTCACGCGAAAACCACGATGTTCAAAAGCCACAAACCCTCCAGACACAGAACGAAACGCAAGTTCCTCGACACCTACACGGCGAGGACTGCGGGAAGGCTAGCATGGGGGAACAACCCTCTGCATTGAAGTGCCGAATTCCATTACACACGGCTGACTCTTGTGCAAAAGTGCGCACCTCGCTGAAAGGGAGCGCAGCAGGCGCAAAGCAGAACCACAACTGATCGAAACCATGAAAAATTAAATGGAGATCCGACTCGACAAATGGCTGAAAGGCGAGTTTGACCCGCCGCCAGCAATTTGCACGACGCAGGGGCGTGGCACGATCCCTTGCTGGGTTCGGCGGTAGCGTCCGCCCCAGTAACCGGCCAACCGCTTGTCGAGAACGAACGCTCCTTCCTACGGCGATAGCTGACGTCGGAGCGGGCTCGGTTCTGCGTCAGCTATGTGGCGGATTGCCGCTCACGGCGGTGTCGAGCAGCCGGACGGCAGGTTCCTCGATCAGTGCCCGCACACTCTTATATGGACACCGCCCGGTTTGCCAGGTTGATCTTGTGTGATACGTGAACAAGGTATCGGCTGCGGTCTTATATGCGGCCTTTTGCAAGCCGAAGCTGCGGGCCCTGATGGAATTCGCCAGGAACGTCCTCATCTCGGCCACGTGCTTGAGGCACAAGAGTGTGTTCAGGTTTGCGTTCCTGCGGTCCGACCTGTCTCGCCATCACATTGAAATCAACCCTAGCAACCTACCAGTTTCTCAACGCTTCAAAGTGCTCATCCTGCTATGCAGGTCTGTTGCTCACATGATGCGCTTCGTACGGAGTTCCGTGAGCGAGGATCGCCCAGGCGATTCGCGCCATTTTGTTCGCCATGGCCACTGTTGCTACATTTGCTGGACGTCGCTCCTGTATTGCCTTTTGCCATCCGGTTGGTACTTTGGCGTGACACAGAACAGAGCGCGCCCCATGTATCAGCAACGTACGCAGGTATGGGTCGCCACGTCTGGAGATCGAGCCCAGCCGTATCTTTCCGCCGGTACCATTCTGACGAGGAACAAGTCCCAGAAACGCGGCGAACTCGCGCCCCGACCTGAATGTATTCGCATCTCCAATTGTTGCTACTAAGGCCGTTGCAGTTAGGCGACCGATACCCGGCACTTCGGAGATCGCACGACATGCAGCTTCCTGTTTCTGCCAGGCGCCAATCCGCTTCTCGAGTTGATCGATGTCCTCTTCAAACAGGGTGATCCGACGCAACTGTTCGAGAAGGTTAAGAAGTATCGATCGTGGCAGCGTGTCTTCGAGTTCTGCCATGCGCTTTCTGATCTCGTCGAGTCCTGCTACGCGTCCTGCACGAAACGTAACGCCGAACTCATACAGCAACCCACGCAGCTGATTTATCTGCATCGTTCGAAACTTGACGAGCAACGAGCGCATACGATGAAGGCTTAGCATCACTTGCTGATCCTCTGTCTTGGCGGCAACCGTGCGCATGCCGGGTTGCTGCACTGCAGTCCAGATTGCCCGCGCGTCCGCCGCGTCGGTCTTGTTCGTTTGCACGAAAGGTCGAATGAATTGAGCGTGTAACAGCACCACCTCGTGTCCGAGCGCGCGGATCTTACGCGCCCACCAGTGAGCACTTCCGCACGCCTCGAGGGCGACGCGACCGGCGGGGCGCTGCGCCAGAAATGCAATTAGATCGTCACGTCCGAACTTCCGATTCGCGATCTCGCCAGTTTGGGCGTCGACCCAGTACATCTGGAACACCCGCTTTGCAATGTCGAGTCCGTATGTCGTAGCATTCATCTGGGGCCTCCGTTCCATAAGTGGTTGTGTCGCAACTCCACTCTGGCACATTGATGCCGTTCGGTCCTGGGGGCCCTCAATCGTGCCCAGTTCCCCGGAGGGAGGGCGGTGTCCATTCCATCTCGACCCCATTCAGCGTCTGTTTCATCGATCGTATCTGTCGTTTCAGATTTCGAGTCCGCTTATCGCGACACAGCCGTCCAGGTTAACTACCCTGATAGATATCGCACGACAGGCCCACCACGCACGGTTGGCCGTCTCGGGTTTTGCCGTAGCCATTTCGTCCGCCCGGTTGGGCTCCGTAGTTCCACGTACCGTCGCCCACCACCGGTTGAATCCGCCGCTACTTCTCTGCCGTTCGGAGAATGATCAGGCGACTGTGCGCCATCGGTCTGGTGTGGACCAATCGGCGTTTTCCGATCGGTCCCGGACCTCCGCGAAAGGACATGTACCGCGCGAGACGCCCGTGTACTCGGCGCGCACGCTCGATGCGGTTGCCGCGCACACGCAAGCCGCCGGATGAGCACTGCGCGGTAGGCCGCGTGAGAAGTCAGCGGCATCAATCCGCCGCGCGGGATCGAACGATCGTGTTTAGCGATGCGCCGCACGGCCCTTCTTTTTTAAGGACAATCCCTACTATCCAGACGTGGAAGCGGGGCGCCGTAGGGGCCGAAAATGTGGCCCCGTTTTCGCGCGTTGTATGCGATATTCCCGTCGCATAAAAAATGGTAAGGTCCTCTCACCGTCTGTCCGGCAACTAACCCGCGAATGGCCATCAAGCTTGCTCGCGCGGTGCCGACAGGCCAATCATCGCTTTGTGCGCCCAAGCCCTGTATCCAATCTGACGCGAACAACGATGATCCAGCTCAATCGGATTGCTATTGGCCTTGTTGAAACCGACGAGCACGCTCAATTCTCCGATTATTTCGCGAGGCCGGCAGCCCGTTCTATTTCATTAGGTAAACGTAACGCGTGGGCAGGCTTGAATCGCTTACGTAGCATCGTCACGGCAATCTGCGCCGCCTGCGCGCTGGTGGCCGGATTAGGCGCATGTAGCTCGCAAGCGCAGACATCGCGCGTTCCACCTTCTGCCCAGCCACCTGCAAGCGTCAGACTCTGGTGCGCCGAACCGCCCGGCTATTACCCGTCCGTACAGACCTGTTCGAGCGGCTGGCAGCGACGCGCGCCCGATCTGCCCGCCTCCGCGGTTTCTCCACCCGTGCTGGTAATTCCGGTCCAGCCTCCCGCAGAAGGACGATCGAAATGAAAACTATCCGACCGGTTCTGTGCACGCTCGCGCATGCCACCCTTGTGACCGCAGCGCTCGCACCGCTACTGCTGGCGGGATGCGGCGGCGGCAGTGACGACTCGACAGCGTCGAGCGGCACGAGCTCCGTGAAGCTCGCCGACACCTCGTCAGCCACGAGTTCGGTGTCGATGTCGCCACTGTCGAGCACGGTGGCGAGCACGCTGGTGAGGCCTGCGTTCTACACGGCCCCGGTGGTGTTGAACGCGCCTTCCGACATCGACAGCGTGGCGCCTTTCGCGTCGGCCAATCAGCCTCCTGCCGCGCAAGCGTCGACGTCGACAATGGCGGTCGTGTCGCTTGCGCAGCTGACGCCGCAAACGATTGCTCGGTATGCCACGAAAACTGCGCGGGCGGCGTCGAATTCAACGCAGGTGACGACGTATACGCCGGCGCAAATTCGCGCGGCCTATCAGCTACCGCCGCTGCCGTCGTCGTGGAGCAATCTGAGCGCGAGCGAGGCCGCGCGAATGGGCGCCGGCCAGACGATTTACGTGATCGATGCGATGAGCGATCCGAACATCGTCAAGGAACTCGCGGCGTTCGACCAGAAATTCGGCTTGCCGGGCTGCACGACGACCACCATCGCGCCGAACGCGTCGCTGCCGCTCGCGGCCCCTGACAGCAACGCGTGCCAGTTCTCGGTCGTGCACTCGACGACCAGCGGCGCGATGACGTCGAACGCGCCGTCGTACGACTCGGGCTGGGCCACCGAAATCGCGCTCGACGTGCAGTGGGTCCACGCTACCGCGCCGCTCGCGCGCATCGTGCTGATCCAGGCGCCGGATGCGTCGACCGGCAGCATGACCGCGGCGGTCAACCTCGCGAACGCGATGGGGCCCGGCGTCGTGTCGATGAGCTTTGGCGCGCCCGAAGGCTCGTGGACCGGCTCCGTCGACTCGGCGTTCAAGCACGCGAACATGACCTACGTGGCCGCTACCGGCGATAACGGCACCGGCGTCGAATGGCCGTCCGTGTCGCCGAACGTGCTGGCCGTCGGCGGCACCCGTCTGAGTTACGACGGCACCACCAAGAACGAAACGGTGTGGTCAGGTACCGGCGGCGGCATCAGTCAGTACACCTCGGTACCGGCATATCAGAACACGTCGGTGCCTAGCCTCGGCACGCTGACGAAGCGATCGGTTGGAGACGTGTCGTTCAACGCGGATCCGTTCAGCGGTCAGTACGTCGCGGTCATCACGCCCGTCGCGGCCGCGCCGAGCTGGTACAGCGTCGGCGGCACCAGTCTGTCGACCCCGCAATGGGCCGGCATCGTCGCCGTCGCCAATGCACAGCGGGCGCGCAACAGTCTCGGCGCACTCGGCCTCGCGCAGACGCAGCTGTACGGTACCGTCTCGACCGACGCGGGTCTGTACGCGAATGCGTTTTACGACGTCACTTCGGGCAACGACGGTTACTGCTCGAGCTGCTCGGCCCATACCGGCTACGATCAGCCGTCGGGTCTCGGTACACCGGTGGTCGGCAGCCTGCTGTCGACGCTCGGTGTGTCCAAGGCGCCGCCGCCGGTCGTGTCGGCCGCGACGGTCAAGGGTACGGCGGGCAGCGCACTGTCGTTCACGGTGGCGGCCAGCTCGTCGGACCCGCTCAGCTGGTCGCTCGCGAATGCACCGCAGGGCATGAGCATAGATAGCTCCGGTCAGGTGACATGGGCGCAGCCGGTCGCCGGCACTTACAAGGTGACCGTGACCGCGAAGGATACGGTCACCGGCTCGACGGGCAGCGCGAGTGCGAACGTGACTGTCGTCGCGGCATCGAAGCCGGTCGTG
Organism: Paraburkholderia sp. BL9I2N2; assembly: GCF_004339745.1. Classification (GTDB taxonomy): domain Bacteria; phylum Pseudomonadota; class Gammaproteobacteria; order Burkholderiales; family Burkholderiaceae; genus Paraburkholderia. The sequence goes on from NZ_SMGP01000003.1 coordinate 461,904, forward strand.
CAGGCAGCGACGATCGTGGGCCAGGCGAAACAGCCGCTCAGCTATCAGGTCGACGTCAGTGCGGCCGATCCGGTCAGGTTCTCGCTCAGCGGCGCGCCTTCGGGCATGTCCATCAGCAGCGCCGGCGTGATCAGCTGGAGAACGCCTGCGAAGGGCACGTATAGCGTCAGCGTCAAGGCGACCGACACCAGCAACGGCCAGTCCGGTTCGGCGACGATGAGCGTGCGGATCTCGTCCGTGGCAACGGGCCCCGCGATCTCGGCTGCGCCGATCAGCGGTGTTGAAGGCAGCGCGGTCAGCGGCGTGATCGGTATCGAGGACCCAGGCGCGGACAACGTGAAGGTCGACATCAAGGGCGCGCCGTCCGGCATGGTGTTCATCGAGAGCGGGCCGGGCTTCGTTGCCAAATGGCTGCACCCGGTCGCCGGAACCTACACGCTAACGCTGACCGCGGTCGATTCGGCGGGGCTTAGCTCGCAGGCAAATCTGGTGGTGACGATCGGCACGCGCTGAGCCGACTCGTCACGCTGCCGCAACATCGCTGCCGGCGACGTTGCGGCGCGCAGTTGGTGAAAGCGCGGCTTGGGAGTGAGAAGGCAGCGAGTCTGTGGGTCAGCATCGCGGCCGCGCCGATCGGTCCACACCAGGCCGATGACGTACAGTCGCCTGATCATTCTCCGAACGGCAGAGAAGTAGCCTGGAGCCACCTCACCACCGCCGACAGCCGAAAGTCCGCAATGGCCTGCGGATTCAACCGGTCGATGCAACGGCTTGCTGAAATCGTTCAGCTGGTGTGTCGAAGTCTAGTGTTTTTCGGCGACGTTCGACCGGCCGCTGCGTCGGCTTGACCGGACATTCAACCGATTGCCAGGTCAGCTGTCGCACAACTTGCAAGTCGTGCGGCCAATTCAGCGAGCAAGCCAACGCCACAGCAACCAGGCGCAGAGTGCCCAGATAGCCAGAATCGTGGCGAGACCGACCATGCTACTTTGCTTCACCGGTTTGCCAGCTAGCCAGACTTCGGCCTTTCTGCGATTGACTTCGATGACTGCCTTCGGGATGAGGCGCAAGCAGAGCCAGACTCCAAGCGGCACGACGACCAGATCATCCAGATAGCCGAGGACGGGTATGAAGTCGGGAATAAGGTCGACCGGGCTAAGCGCATATGCCACCGTTGCCAATGCGAGAAATTTCGCAAGCAACGGCGTGGCCGGATCGTGGCTGGCGAACATAAGCGTGACTACGTCTCGCTTTAGCCGCGTTGCCCAAGCTGTGAGTGATTGCAGCATCTAGCGTCGAGCTCCACTTGCGAGTGCGCCGACAGGCACATGAGAGATTCCTCACGGGACTTTATCGCAGCTGTTGCGTTGGGCAGTGGCGCATAACTTGTAATCCCTGCGACAACGGCGGCTGGGGTCTCCGCGTTCATCAATCGACAGCGTGGGAACTCAGTTCGCCCAGTCCGGGCCGGTTTTGCATCCTCGTATCGGCGATTGCGCGGTGTCCTCGCGGGCAGGAACAGTTCGATGAGTGACCACAGGTCGACGTCCATAAGCTCTTTAGGCTCTAAGGCCAACGAATCATCCTGCTCAATCCGCATGACGGCACCAGCAGTTGATCGCTTCAGCAGTAGATCGGGCTAGGATTGTGTTCCAGTACCCACGGTTGCCTGTTCCTCCAGCCACCCACGCCACACTGCCATCAGGACCGCCAGGATGACAGGGCCCACAAAGAGCCCTACCAGGCCGAAGGCCGCAAGCCCGCCCAGCACACCGAACACCACCAGAAGAAACGGTATCCGGGTAGCACTGCTGATCACGAGCGGACGAATCAGGTTGTCCACCCAGCTAACGACCAGTGCACCCCAGAGTAAAAGGCCGACCCCTGCTAGCGTTTTTCCTGTGACGAGGAGCCATACCCCGATCGATCCCCATACGAACGGAGTGCCAAAAGGTATCAACGCGATCATCACCGTGAACGCAGCCAGCAACACCGGCGCCTGCATTCCGGCCACCCAGTAACCCAGGCCGGCAAGCGCGCCCTGCGCCAATGCTGTCAGCACGAGCCCGTAGACGACCGCCTTGGTCGTGCCGCCGATAGAAGCGAGATAGGCGTCCATGCGATCGCCCAGAAAACCCCGTAGTACGCGGCGCACCTGATCCAACGCGCTTTCGCCGTCCCGGTACATAAAAAACAGCGTCAGCAAGGCAAAGCCTAGCTTCGTCGCATTGCGACCCACGCCGCCGACTAACTGGCCGACCTCCCCGGTCCACTGCCGGCCCCATTCAGCGACTTGCGCGCGAAAAGCTGTCGGATCGGCCGAGACCTGATTCAGTAGCTCCTGCAGCCACTGCCCAAGCCACGGGATGCGCACAATCAATTCCGGCAATGTATGCGGGCCATTGGCGAGGTAGCCGGCGACGGTCTGGTAGGCCGTGACCAGTTCGCCACGCAGCAGCATGATCAGCCAGATTGACGGCAGAATGAACGCCGCTGAGAGAATGATCGTCATCAGCAGCGCGCTGCCGGTAGCGTTCCCGCGCATAAGCGAGCGCAAGCGGCGATAGACAGGCCAGGTCACGTAGGCAAGGATAGTGGCCCAGGCGACAGGCACCAGGAACAGGCGCAGCACTACGTAGCTCAGCACGACGAGCCCGCCAAGAAGAAAGGCGAGGATGACGCGCTTGACCAGGGGCTTCGGATAACTCTCGCACATGAACGCCTTTCCTTTAGATCCGCTGAGAATTTGTGGGCGCACCGGTGCTTCCGCGCGCCGTGGCCCGTGGTCGCCACAGGAAGCCCGTTACCGACGCGCGCCTGAGCCCCCTGCCAAACGTCGACGTCGCATGCCGGAATGCCGCGCGCAACTCTGCCTCACTGACTACCCGCGGCCTTGCAGCACGGCAATACGCCTGTCGATCGGTGGATGCGTGGAGAACAGCCCGAGCCAGCCTGGCTTGTCGGTGATGCCGGACGCCTTGAAGGATTGCGGAAGTTCGCCGGGTGCAAGTCCACCCAGGCGGGCCAGCGCATTGATCATCGGTCGCGGAGAAGCCAGCAGTTGTGCAGAGCCCGCATCAGCGCGGAACTCGCGCAGGCGCGAGAAGTACGCGACGATCACCGAAGCGAGAATGCCGAAAACGATCTCGCAAACAATAACGGTTATGTAAAACCCGGGACCGACACCGCGTTCGGTACGAAACAAGGTCTTGTCCACAAAGTACCCGACCACACGGGCGAAGAAAACCACAAAGGTATTCACCACGCCTTGAATGAGCGTCAAGGTCACCATGTCGCCGTTGCTGACGTGCGAAATCTCATGGCCAAGAACCGCCTCCACTTCCTCCTGGTTCATCGATTGCAGCAAACCGGTGGAGACAGCCACCAACGCGGAATTCTTGAAAGCCCCTGTGGCGAACGCGTTTGGTGCGCCTTCAAAAATTGCGACTTCCGGCATGCCAATGCGAGCACGCTGCGCGAGTTCCCGCACAGTGTCGACCAGCCATTGCTCAGTCGCATCGCGCGGCGAGTCGATGACGCGCGCCCGGGTTGTCCATTTCGCCATCGGCTTGGAGATGAAAAGCGAAATGATCGAGCCGGCGAAGCCAATCACCAGCGAGAACACGAGCAGCGCATTGACGTTAAGCCCGCTCCCGGTCAAGAAGCCACCGACGCCCAACACGTTCAATACGATCGAAAGCACCAACATCACCGCGAGGTTGGTGGCGAGGAACAGCAAAATTCGTTTCACTGGCAAGTCTCCTGTGGAAACCGGCTGAATGACTGCGATGACAGAGAACCCTCAACTCTCCTTTGACACCGGATAACCGAAAGGTTTATGTAATATTGCTATTTCAACATTAGACGATTGCTATCTTTCTTCGCGAGACGCTTAATCCTGCTCCGTGCAGGTGGGCCCACTTGGGAGAATTCTGATGAGCAAGAAATCGTCCTCCGACGATGTCGGAGGTTCGAAGCTAAAAAAGCTTTCGGCGATGTAGATGCATTACTGTGCGATCCCAATGCGAGGTTGCTGGTTACAGCCAACGCAGCGCTGCGGACGACAGACGAGGTAGCCAGTCCCAGGAAGTAGCGTTTAAGGGGGAAGGAGACGTGGGAAGGAAAACTTCGGCCTGTCGGAAGCGTGCAACCGCGATGTTTTTTGCCGGGTCTCGGGGCTCACCCACGACGACGTTCAATTTTCAGGCACTGTCGGTATGCTCTTGCGCTTCGGACCAATCTTTCCGAGTTTCGTGCGTGCCTGACGAAGTACGTGGACGGCCGCGTCATGGCCAGCGTCGCCAGCAATGCGGCGACGATCAGATCGGGCCAGGCCGCCCCGGCTCCGAATACCCCCACAGCAGCCAGCAGGACGGCGATGTTGCCGAGAGCGTCGTTCCGCGTGCAAAACCAAGCGACTGGCCGGCCGGGGGGGCGCGATCCTTGCAGTGCCCACCTCCGTTTCTAAAGTGGACGTGTCGAAACTCCACTCTGGCACATTGATGCCGTTCGGTTCTGGAGGGCCTCCGCGTTCCAGCTGAACCCCACGTCCTCCAAGGTAGGGCGGTGTCCATTCCATCTCGGTCGGCTACGGTCTGACGCGTGATGCGCGGCCCAGAGGGTCGATTGAATTTTGGCCAGGGACGGACCGGCGTTGGCTACGCCGACGGCTGTGGAGTTTGGTCGCATGCGCGGCTTTGGCAGCGGCCCGTTCAGAGCGGAATTAGGGACAAACGGCCGCCGCCGCGACATAGAGCAAGAGCGCTATCACTACCACTGCGGTAAATCCAAGATGGATCGCCAGCACCGTTGCCAGAACTGCAGCCACCACGGAAGCACAGGCGTTGATGCCCCACGCCCAGGGCACCAGCGCTTCGGCGCTCGCGCCAACGCGCCCGAGTCCCAGTGGGAAGGGTATTCCCATCGCAAACGCGAGCGGTGCGACGAGCAGCGCGGAGATAGCGATCCTGGCTGGATCGGGCAGGGAAATCGGCAGTCGGAACAGGGTGGGGAGGATGGCCAGGTAGAGCAGGGAGATAAGGGAGATCGCGAAGACGGCCCTTGTCAGCAGGGACGGGCGACCTCTATTCCAGTGCGACCGTGGCGCGGTGCTGGGTAAGTGCGCTCCGCCCCCTTGCAGGCGCTGCGAATATCGGCTTCCCAGTCCGGCAAACGAGAGGAACGCGCATAGCACCACCGCAACAGCATAGAGCGGGTGACTCAAGAACAGGATGAACTTCTGGATAAACGCGATTTCGACGAACATGAAGGCGAAACCAATCGCGAGGAAATAGATAGCAACTCGCCGCCCGGATAAGGCCGCTGATGCAGTGGCGTTGTCGACAAGGGTTGTCGTTGACGATGGCGAGCTGTGAGCCAGGCGTTGGCGGCGCCTTATCATCCAGAGGGGAAAGAGGATCAATATCAAAGCTGCCAATGTGGCCTGAAGCAGGGTCGCAATCAGCACCGGGTAGCCCCATTCCAGCAAAGGCAACCCGCCTTGCTCCTTCAAGGCGAGGAGTTCGGGCAGCGAACGCCATTTGAAGAAGTGAAAGAAGTACGGTTTGTCATCCGTGGCGGGTCGAACATCGAACTTGTAGCGTGCCCAGAACTTGTCGCGATCGGGGCTCAGCAAGGCTTGCGCGGCTTCGAAGAAGTATGGCGTTTCAAGCACGTTGTAGCGATTCGCTTCCGCGGCGTGCATCCCGGGGTAGTATCCGACGTCGAATGAGCGCGCACGGCAGAAGCCCCGCAGTGCGACGATTTCCATGCCACTGAACTCTCCGTTCTTGACCAGCAGCGTCGTAGTCTTCCAGCCGCGGATCAGCACGAGCCGGCGGGAGGGTTGCGCCACGCCGACGCCCTCCATGGCCAGCATCCCCGTTGCAAACAATTTCAGGATGTCGCGTGGCGGCAGCGTGACCCAGCGCGTAATCGCCAGCATGCCGCCTGGGTTGAGATGGCGAAGATAATCCTGGAACGCCTGCACCGTGTACAAATAGCTCTCGGAAAGCGCGTAAAGACCGGCCGACGTGGCGTTGAACGAATCCAGCAGCGCGACCTGGATGAGATCATAGCGCTCGCCGTGCCCAGCGATGAAGCTTCGCGCTTCGCCGGTAAAGACGTGAACGTTGGGTGCGCTGTAAGGCTTGCCGGAGAAGTCGGCAAAGCGGCCTTCCACCGCGTCGATCACCTGCGGATTCAGTTCCACCGCGTCGATTGCGCTCGCCTGGTGGTAAAGCGCCTGCAACACATCGGCCCCGGCGCCGCTGCCAAGTACCAAGACTCTGGGGCGCTCCAGCAAGTGGTAGGGAAGCGCGGAGGTGAGGTAGTCCAGATAACTGAGTGACTCGCGCTGTCCGTCATAGCGATTGAGCGCGGAGAGCCCGTCACCATCAGTAAACACGCCCAACTGTGGCGGCGGCTCCATGGTCGCGTTGAGGCTGAGCCCCGGTGCGTGGCGGAAAGGAATCAAAGGGCTTTCCACTACCGTGATGAGACCCAGCGGGCTCGAGCTTTCAGCGATCACGTGTGCGTCTTTGATGCGCAGTGTCTGGCTCAATTCCTTGTAGTCGGACGGCCGTAGAGCGACCCAGTCGCGTGGCAGGATGGTCAGCGAAATGGCCGCGGCTCCCACCAACAGCACCGGCAACCAGTTTCGATGCCAGCGACACTCGATGCATGCCAGCGCGGCTGCCGCCAGACCCACACCGCCCAGGAGGCGAAGCGCATCCAGCGGAGCAAGGACAAATAGCGCAACGATGATGGCGAGGCTGCCTAATCCGGCTCCCACAATATCAAAACTGTAAATGCGGGGAATCTGATCATTGAACCGTGTGAAGGTGAGACAGACACTGGTCGCGGCGCAGAAGAAAGGGACGAACAGGAGCAGATAAATCAGCAGCAGGCGCAGCGGCTGCTGCGGATCCCACAGAATCTCCAGGGGGTTGAACGCGACGCGCTGGGCAAGCGCGAAAGAGGCGACCGCGGAAACGCCGAACAGAATGGCGCCGCCAGCGAACACGGCCGTAAACCTGGGCGCTAGCCAGCGCTGCGCTAACGCCACCATCGCACCGGCTGCACCGTATCCCAGCAGGGCGACACTGATCATCATATAGGCGAAGTGGTGCCAAAGGATGATGGAAAACAGGCGCATCAACAGGATCTCGTAGCCGAGCGCTGCGGCCGAGAGCAGGGAGAGGGCGAGCAAAGGCGCAGTGGGCATGATCGCGTGAATGGGAATGGATGCGGCATGAAGGATGCGCTCGACCAGAGACAAGGCAGGTGCAGGGGATCGCCATGTCCATTTGCTCTCTCACACCTCATCCCTGAATCAGTGCCCGGCCAATGGCACGAATCTGACGGGCAAGATCTGTTTGGTGGAAATCGTTCCGTCGTCCGATTTTTCGATCAGCAGCAGGTACTGGGTCAGAAACTGCGCGCCCACCGGAATAACCATTCTGCCGCCCGGCTTCAATTGCCGCACGAGGGGGGGAGGGACATGGCTGGCAGCGGCGGTGACGATGATGGCGTCGTAGGGCGCGTGGGCTTCCCACCCGTAATAGCCGTCGCCCACCTTGGTTTCCACTTGCTTGTAGGCGAGCCGTTGCAGGCGCTCCTGCGCCTGCATGCCCAAGGGTTCGACGATCTCGATCGAATATACCGCTCGTGCCAGACCTGCCAGGATCGCCGCCTGGTAGCCGGAGCCGGTGCCGACCTCGAGCACGATATCGGTAGGCTTAATCACCATCAGGTCGGTCATCAGGGCAACAATGTAAGGCTGCGAGATTGTCTGGCCATAGCCGATGGGAAGCGGCCTGTTCTCGTATGCGTTGTGCTCCTGCTCGGGCGGAACAAATTTGTGGCGAGGCACCTGTTCCATGGCCGCCATGACGCGCGCATCGATGGCATGCCTGCCGGTTTCGGTGCCGGTGTCAGCAGTCAGTGCTGCGATCTCCTTGACCATTCTCGCCCGGCGTAGCGCAAAATCGTCGGCGGCGTGAACACCGGAATACAGCCACACCAATGCAATTGCTGGAATCAGGATGTGCAGCCAGCGCGTCATCGGTTTCACAATGGTCCCTGTCGCCTGACCTACTGTAATTCTACGCTCATGCGCGGGCTGGCTTCGCGTCGAACACTTCCGGCGGCCTGTCATGCATCAGGCCGGCCTCTCGCCATTTCCGAACTAGCAAACGTCCGCATCCTCCGCGCTCAGTGATTGAAGTACCATGGCGCAGCCGCACGTCCTGTGTAACTCATCCCGCGTTGCCCAGCCGGCAGTACTGAGCTCGACACCAGATCGGGATCCGGCGGAAAATATCCGGGTCTTCCGCTTTGAGCCTTGCATCTTTTGCAGGGCAGCATGGGTGCACCTTGACCAATGGCCGCTATAAGGGCCGAACAGCGGATAACCAATGCGTTTGTCGCAAACGTCGTGTGTCGGTCCAATAGCGGCCGATTGGTGTCTCGCGCGACCGGCCGGAGTGGGTCTCGCGTGCTGACTGTCGCGAGAACACCAGGGCTCGATCACGTGCGATCGGCGATCAGCGCGCGAATGCCGAGAAATCCCTCGACTTCTCCGCAGGCCAATCCTGCCGAACACGCTTGCCCGGTCCGGATTGGACGCCGACTGGATTCGTTATGCGCCGCTGCCGTACGGCTGCGTGATGATCTCGAGATTGTGGCCGCTCGGATCTTCGAAATACGTGCCTCGACCGCCATCGTTCGTATTGATCTCACCCTGCCGGCGGTGAGAGGGATCCGCCCAGTAGGGAAATCCGCGGCTCTGTATTCGCGCAAGAATGCAATCGAACTCGGTCTCGCTCACCAGAAACGCATAGTGTTCCGGCCGCGTTTGATGATCATCGCTGGAGAAGTCCAGCGTGACGCCGTTATCCAGTTGCACGGCAAGGAACGGCCCGAATGGCTTCGGCTCGGGAAGTCCGAGTATTTCTGCGAGAAATGCCGCCGATGCATTCCTGTTCCGCGCGTACACGATCGTGTGATTAAGCGTGATGCTCATGTTCGCTGCTCTCCTTTCGCCGCTTGTGTGACAGTGCCTGTTCACGGTGCCGGCCAGCATCATCGCCCAGCGCCCACGCCGTCCCTCGCGCAACCGCTGAACGTTGCGCCGATCAGTGCGGCTGACCGAGGCATGCATCGGCGACGTCGACGATCGGCTCGCTATCGGCGTGGGCTTCGGGAAACCGATCGACACATTTGATCTGCAGTAGCGTCCACCATGTGCCTGGCGGATCGTGGCCAAGCCACATTACCGTCGCGGCCGCTTTGGTTCGAAGCCTCCATCGCTGCCAGTCGGCGCCCGTTGGTGAAAAATGGCCCTGACTGTCGACGTACTGGCCCGGGTCCAGATCGTAGCGTTTCAGGTAGGCCGGATTAAGGCGCTCATCGAGCGTAATCTGCCCACCATGGGCGATGCGCGCCCGTTCCCGTGTCTCGTCCTGACTGAATTCGCTCACCGCGCGGCTGACGACCGACAACTCGAACAGCAGCGCTGCACCGGTTGCCAGGCATGTCGCGGCAATGCAGAGCACGAGCACCCAAAGAATCCGCCGTCCGACTGTCAGTGTGCGTGCCATCAAATCCCCTGGCCCCGCAAAATGTAATGAAAACAACTCGTGCCGTTCCAGCGCGGAATTTCAGCAGACGTTTCCGCTCCCCTCTTTAAACGATACAACTTCACGTGCCGGTGGTCCAGACCGCTGCGATGTTCCGGGCCCTCGACACGGCGGCAATATGAACTGAAGTGGGACGCGTCAGGAAACCATGCAGTGGTGAGCGCCGACGTGGAATGGTGCCGCGGATATTGCATCGGGCGTCGCGTTGATTGGGGCTGTGGAAAAAGCGCTAGAGCTACCCGTACCCCCAAAAAGCTCTTCGCCCAGGTGGTGCTGAATGTCCGGTTCAAGGCTTAATCCAACCATACATGCCCAGATGGCGGCCGTCCGAAAAGGGTCCGACTACGGTCAATTGCACCCGGTCGCCGCCGATCTCCTTCAATCGCCCGTCCTGCGCATGGATGGTTATTCGGGCTGCAGCCGTGCGGACGAGAGTGGCGCGCCATTGTCAAATCCGATTTCACGGTCGAAAGGCTGCAGGCCGTCAGTCAGATAGATAGTCACTTTGGGCGTGGCGACCTTCGGGGGCCGCCCGGGCAGACAATGTCGTCCGCGCGGGGGGATGGTTATGGTCGAGGAGAATCGTTGTGCTGTGGCGATCACCGCCTGGTCAGCATGCGGGCGATTTTCTGCACGATGAGCTCATGCTGCTCCAGCGCCTCATCGAGCGTACGTGCTCCGTAGCTCCTGTTGTCTCGCGCTTCCATTCCGGCGACGCGCGCCACGAACAGCGAACCCTCCCCGGTTTTCGGTTCGGACACACCGCGGAAGCGGGTGGTGACCGTCACACCGGATTCGTCCAGCAGCGTGCGGCGGAAGATCAGTTCGTTCTCTGTCATCCAGCGCGACCACTCGCCGCGGTCGAACACCTCGACAGGTCTGTTCTTCGCATCGAGGACATAGAAGCGTTCCCTGCCGGACGGGACGGAGCGTGATTTCATATTTCAATGCGAAGGCGTGAGCAGGAAGCCGATCACCTCCCGCCACCAGGTTTCGTCGACGCGGCCGATCCAGTCGTTATGTTCAGCCGCCTTCACCACTATCAGTTGTCTCGGTTCGGCCAGCGAGTTGTAGAGCGCTTCGCCGAAGCGCGGGGGGACGATGCTGTCGCGCTCCGCAACCACGACGAGAACAGGGCGCCCGAACGACGCCATATGGGTCACGCTGTCGTATCGGTCGCGCAGCAGCCATTTCACGGGCAGCCACGGATAGTGATAAGCGGCGACGTGCTCAAGCCGATCCCATGGCGTGATGAGCAGCAAGCCAGCGGTCTTGTCGCGTTCACGCGAGCCGGCGGCGGCCGCCACGCCGGCCCCGAGCGATTCGCCGATGAGCAGCAGCGGCGCGCCATAGAGCCGATGCGCCAGCGCGATGGTCTGTTGGGCATCACCGACCAGACTCTCTTCGCCCGGCGTGCCGTCGCGCGGCCCGTAGCCTGGATATTCGGCGAGGATCACGCGCAGCCCGAGCCGCGTGAGCGCTGCGGCGTAGAACGAACGGTGTCCGGCGTGCCCGGCATTGCCATGAAAGACGATGACGGTGGCGCGCACGGATCCGACGGGCTCGGCCACGAGGCCCCGGAACGCCTCAGGTGTCGGCCAGGCGCGAAGTACGCTGGAAACGACGTCCCCGGTTGCAGCCTTCTCAGGGAAGTAGATAAAGCGATCCTGCAAGATGGCTACTCCAGCGAACACAATCAGGAACGCAACGGTGAGACGCAACATCAACCCGGTGAATTTCATCGCCTTGAGCCCGATCCACCGATCGTTTCAGTAACGAACCCAGTTTAGCGCGCATTGACCACCGCTTATATCCCTGCGTGTCGTCGCGAGCCACGCGCTGACGGCGCCGGGAGGGACGGCTCCAGGGCAACGGGCAGATGGCAACGACGCCCCCGCTTGCACAGCGGACCGTGGACCAGTCTTGTGCTGCATACTTCAGTGGATCACACCACCGAAAGCATCGACGGCGAGCGGCCTTGTCGTTTCAATATTGGACCGGACCCGGCCATGAAGCGACGATCATCTGGGGCTACCGAATGACCGATCTTGGCGCCATTGCGGCCGCTTTGGGCGGCTGATAATGAAACGGACGAGTGCGATGTCTCCGGCACGGCGTATTCTCCGCACATAATTCCCGTGTCGATCGAACGCGCGACATCATCATGGCGACGCGTCCGATCGGCACGCGATCATCCGCGTGTCTGAGCCGAACCCATTGCGCGCCCGGACAGTTGAGCCGATCTCCGATCACCCCAGGTTGACGGGCATGTCGTCGTAACGCTTGAGCTTGTAGAACAGCAAGGACACTAGCCAACTGACGACAAAAAGGCCGATCACCGCGCAGCCGAGCAGGCCGAAATTGTCCGACGCCGCGCCGATCAGACCCCAGAAACCGCCCTTGAGGTCGAGCTTGTCCGCGATGAGCGCCAGCGCCTCGATGCCGCCGATCAGCACCGCCACCACCAGGGAAGCGAACGTGATCGTGATGTTTTAGTACACCATGCGGACCGGCTTCATGAACGCCCCGCGTAAGCGCCGAGCATCAGCACGCCGTTGGCGGTATCGACGAGGCACATGCCAGCCGTGAACAGCGCGGGGAAGATCAGGATGGTCGCGAGAGACATGTCATCAGCGGCCTGAGGGGCGGAAATACCGAACAGCACCACTTCCGGCGCCGTATCGAAGCCCAGGCCGAACAGAAAGCCGATCAGGTACATGTGCCAGTTGCGCGAAACCAGGTGGAATAGCGGACGGAAAATGCGCGACAGGAAACCGCGCTTGTTGAGCAGCATATCGAGGTCTTCCTCGACGAGACGTTCGCCACGCCGAAGCGTCGCTGTACGATCCGGTCACCGATACGTAGTGAAGTTAGTGCGCCAGGAGTGCACAATTTCCGTATGAGTATCTCCGTATGAGTATCGTTTTGCGAAGAAGCGGCGCTGCGGCTGCCTGCATCGGCGACCGCCGCGGTCGGCGGCGTGAGAATCCCGTGTGCGGTATGTGCGTTGCCGAATGCAGGATGTCGCGACGCCGTGCGTGCGGCCGCCGGCGCGCCCCGTCTGGCTCTCTCGGTGAAGGTATGCGGAGCCTGCCGTAAAACCTGCACGACCATCAGAGGAGAGCAGCAATGATCGATTTCAGTGAAGCCAGGGAATGGATGGTTGTATGGCAAATCGCGGCCCGCGGCATCTGCGATTCCAACGTGCTATCCGCGATGCGTCATGTGCCGCGCGAGGAATTCGTAGCGGAGCACCTCCGTGAAAGCGCGTACGACGATAGTCCGTTGCCCATCGCGAGTCACCAAACGATCTCGCAGCCCAGCATCGTCGCGCAGATGATCGAGGCGGCCGAACTGGGTCCCCGCGACCGGGTTCTCGACATTGGCACGGGCTCGGGGTACGCCGCCGCAATTGCGGCCGCAATCGTGGCGCATGTTGATTCCGTTGAACGCGATCCGGTGCTCGCCAGCACCGCTCGCAAGACGCTGGCGCGGTTGGGCATTTCAAACGTGACCGTTCATCTCGGAGACGGCACTGTCGGCTTGGGCGCCTATGCGCCGTACGATGCAATTATCGCGGGAGCCGGCGGTCCGCGTATCCCGCGGGCGTGGCGTTTGCAACTCTCGGTCGGTGGCCGGATCGTCATGCCGGTGGGACGCGAGCCTTACCATCAGCGATTGATCAAACTGGTCCGCTACAGCGAACACGATTATCACGAGCGCTCGCTCGGCGAAGTGAGCTTCGTACCGCTAGTCGGCGAAGACGGCTGGCCTGATCATTAAGTATTCGGCCGCCCGGTTCCAATCTGGTGCTGGGCCCGGCCCGAGCACTTACCGGCATCGGATGACGATAGCCCTGACAATGTGTTGCAGACAGGTCTAGAATGAAATCAAGGTACGTGTCGTGTATCGAAATGTTTCCCGGCACACGGGAAGCGGTTGGCGACGCGGCCAGGCCCCACGCAGGATGGTTTCACTGCAACCGAGCCGATTCCATTTGGGTCTAATCAGGACTAAACAGGTCCTGATTAAAACGGGAGATATTCGGATGTTGCGCATGAGCAAACTTGCCGACTACGGCACAGTGATCATGACCGCGATGGCGCGCGATCCGGATGCAGTCCACAGCGCAAGCAGCATTGCGGCGGCGACCGGAGTCGCGATACCTACGGTGTCAAAGGTGCTGAAAATCCTGACGCGGGGCGGTATGGTGGAGTCGCTGCGCGGCACGAATGGTGGTTACCTGCTGCCGCGGCCGCCCGAGCGGATCACGCTGGCGGAGGTGATCGCCGCGGTCGACGGGCCGATCGGGGTGACCGAATGCAGCACGTTGCCTGGCTTGTGCGTCCAGGAGGCGGCGTGCGCGGTGCGGGCCAACTGGCAAAAGGTCAATCGCGTGATCTGCGAGGCGTTACAGCAGGTCACGCTGGCGGACATGGCAGGTCCGACCTTGCGCGCGGTTGATATCAGCGCGATCCGCGCGCGCAGCATTCCCAGCGGCCGCGCGGGTGCGACGCAACTGTCGCGCAAAACGACCGACGGAGGCCATGCATGAGCGCATCTACAACCGGTTTCGACGAACTGATCAGTCGCGAGTACCCGCATGGTTTCGTGACCGACCTGGCGGCCGACGCGTTGCCGAGCGGGTTAAGCGAGGACGTGATCCGGCTCATTTCCGCAAAGAAAGACGAGCCGGCATTCATGCTCGAATGGCGTCTCGTGGCCTATCGGCACTGGCTCACGATGACCGAGCCACGTTGGGCGACAATCCGGCATCCGCCAATCGACTACCAGGGCATCGTCTATTATTCCGCGCCGACGGCACAGAGAAATCGTCCGAAGAGTCTCGATGAAGTCGATCCGGAACTGTTGCGTACTTATGAAAAGCTGGGTGTACCGTTGGAAGAACGCGAACTCCTGGCAGGCGTTGCGGTGGATGCGGTGTTCGACAGCGTCTCGGTAGCCACGACGTTCCGCGAAAAGCTCGCGGAACTCGGCATTGTGTTCTGTTCGTTCTCGGACGCCGTGCAGCAACATGCCGAACTGGTGCAGAAGTATCTCGGCTCCGTGGTGCCGCACACCGACAATTTCTTCGCCGCGCTGAATTCCGCCGTGTTCAGCGACGGCTCGTTCTGCTATATCCCGCCGGGCGTGCGATGCCCGATGGAGCTATCGACGTACTTCCGCATCAACGCGCAGAACACCGGGCAGTTCGAGCGTACGCTGATCGTCGCGGACAGAGGCGCGTATGTGAGCTATCTGGAAGGCTGCACCGCACCGATGCGCGACGAAAATCAACTGCATGCCGCGGTGGTCGAGCTGATTGCACTGGAAGGGGCCCAGATCCGCTATTCGACGGTGCAGAACTGGTATCCGGGCGATGCGTCAGGCAAGGGCGGCATCTACAACTTCGTGACCAAGCGTGGCGATTGCCGCGAGGCGAATTCGAAGATTTCGTGGACTCAGGTGGAAACCGGTTCGGCGATCACGTGGAAGTACCCGAGCGTGATCCTGCAGGGCGATAACTCGGTCGGTGAATTCTATTCGGTGGCGCTGACCAACCACTGTCAACAGGCCGATACCGGGACGAAGATGGTTCACCTCGGCCGCAATACGCGTAGCACGATTCTGTCGAAAGGCATTTCAGCGGGCGGAGGAAAGAATGCGTATCGCGGCCTCGTGAAGGTCGGCCGTGCGGCCGAAGGTGCGCGCAATTACACGCAGTGCGATTCGCTGTTACTCGGCGACCGTTGCAGCGCACACACGTTCCCCTATATCGAGGTCAAGAACCCGACCGCGAAGGTCGAACACGAAGCGTCGACATCACGCATTGGTGAAGACCAGTTGTTCTATTGCCGGCAGCGCGGGCTGTCTGCGGAGGATGCGGTGTCGATGATTGTGAACGGCTTCTGCAAGGAAGTCTTCAAGGAGCTGCCGATGGAGTTCGCCGTCGAGGCGCAGAAGCTGCTCGGCATCAGCCTGGAAGGCAGTGTGGGCTAACCGTTAGCACCTGGCCCACGGCGATTCGCGAGGGATTCGAACCATGCTTGAAATCAGCAATCTGCAAGCCGAAGTCGACGGCAAGAAAATTCTGCGTGGCATCGATCTGAGGGTGAAGGCCGGCGAGGTGCACGCGATCATGGGCCCGAACGGTTCGGGAAAGAGCACGCTCGCCCACGTACTGGCTGGGCGTGAGGACGTTGTCGTCACCGGCGGCGCGGTCTCGTATCTCGGCCGCGATCTGCTGGTGCTCGCGCCCGAAGAGCGCGCGCACGCAGGGCTGTTTCTCGCGTTTCAGTATCCCGTTGAGATACCCGGTGTGAGCAACGTTTATCTCCTGAAGGCGGCGCTGAACGCGCGGCGCAGGCATCGTGGCGAGCCGGAACTCGACGCGATGGAATTTCTGCAACTGGTCAAGGACAAAATGGCGTTGATGCAGATGGACGAGACCCTGTTGTACCGCGCAGTCAACGAAGGCTTTTCCGGCGGAGAAAAGAAGCGCAACGAGATCCTGCAGATGGCGGTGCTGGAGCCCCGGCTCGCCATTCTCGACGAAACGGATTCCGGACTCGATATCGATGCGCTGCAGATCGTCGCGCAGGGCGTCAACAGCATGCGCAGCCCCGAACGGGCGATTGTGCTGGTCACGCACTATCAGCGCTTGCTGGATTACGTCGTGCCGGATCGCGTACATGTGCTGGCGAACGGCCGGATCGTGAAGTCAGGGCCGCGTGAACTGGCCCTGGAGCTGGAACGCAAGGGCTATGGCTGGATCGAGGATGAGGCCGTGCAATCAGCCGGTTCAGCAAGTGCAGGGCATCCATGAAAAACGAGTCGCTCGACCACTTCCACCAGGCTTTTGAACAACTCGCGAAGACGTTGCCCGGCGCTGAGCTGCCGTGGCTGCGTGCCGCGCGCCGAAGCGCCTTCGAACAGTTCGACACGCTGGGCCTTCCGACCACGCGGCACGAGGACTGGAAGTACACGAACGTGTCGGCGATTGGCAAGCGTCCTTGGCATTTCGCGCCGCAACGCACCGGCCGCACCGATGATAGCGACGTGCGACGCATCGTCGATGGACTCGTGCTGGACCCGGCTGGCCATCGACTGGTATTCGTTAACGGTCACCATGTGCCGCGGCTGTCGAAACTGATTGGTTTGCCGCATGATGTGTTTGTCGGCTCGCTCACGCGGGCGTTGAGAGAAATACCGCAACGACTGCAGGCTGCGATCGCTTCGCAGACGTATGCCGACGGCTTTACCGCGCTCAACACGGCGTTTCTGAGGGATGGATTTGCCGTCGTGCTACCGCCTGGCGAGGTCATCGATCAACCGCTGTACATGCTGTTCCTGACCGACGAAGCGGGACTTGCGGTGCAGCCGTTCAATGTCGTGCTTGCGGGAGCACGCTCAGGCTGCGTGATCGTCGAGCACTTTGTAGGGTTTGGCGATGACGAGTACTGGACCAATGCGGTTACCCGCGTCGTCGCAGGCGAACAGGCAGAGGTGCAGCACTACCGGTTGCAGCAGGAAGGCACGAAGGCGTTTCATATTGCGTCGGTCGCTGCTGCGCAGCAACGCGCCAGCTGTTTTACCTCGCATGCGTTCGCGTTCGGCGGCGCGTTGTCGCGCACGGGCATTGACACGGGCCTGAACGCCGCGAACGCGCAAGCCACATTGACCGGTCTCTATTTCGTTGGTGGCCGGCAACACGTCGATCACCACACGCGCATCGATCACGGAGGGCCACATGGCTCGAGTCGCGAATACTACCGTGGCGTGCTCGACGGCGCCGCGCGCGGCGTGTTCAACGGGCGCGTCATCGTGCATCGCGATGCGCAGCAAACGGACACGCATCAGGCGAATTACAACCTGCTGCTGTCGCGCGACGCGGAAATCGACACGAAGCCACAACTCGAGATCTACGCCGACGATGTGAAATGCACACACGGCGCGACGGTCGGTCAACTGGACGAGAACCAGTTGTTCTATCTGCGTGCGCGCGGCGTCGAGGAACGCACGGCGCGAGCGCTCCTGACCTACGCATTTGCACGCGACATTGTCGAACGTGTGCGCATCGAATCGCTCCGCGGTCGGCTTGAAAATCTGCTGCTCGCGCGCACTCCGGAAGGCGAGCGCATCAGGGAGTTGCTATGAAGCCGATTGGACAGATGCAGGCGCCAGATCCGCGCAATGTCGAGCACTGGCGGGCCGATTTTCCGATTCTGGGTGAGCGTGTACATGGCCGGCCATTGGTCTATCTCGACAATGGCGCGACTACGCAAAAGCCGGCCTCGGTCATCTACGCGGAAAACGCTTACTACCGGCATAGCAACGCCAACGTGCACCGCGGCGTGCATCTGCTGTCGCAGCGCGCGACCGAAGCGTTCGAAGCAGCACGCGCGAAGATCGCACGCTTCATCAACGCGCAGCGTCCGGACGAGATCGTGTTTGTACGTGGCACGACCGAAGCGATCAATCTCGTCGCCCAGAGCTTTGCGCGCCCGCAGCTCAAGCCTGGCGACGAAATCCTGATCAGTGCGATGGAGCACCATTCGAATATCGTGCCGTGGCAGATGGTCTGCGAGCAAACTGGGGCGGTGCTGAAAGTCGTGCCGATTGACGATACGGGCGCACTCGACGCCGACGCGTACGAGCGCTTGTTGAACGACCGCACGCGGCTGGTCGCGATGACGCATCTGGCTAACGCGCTCGGCAGCATCAATCCGGTGGAGCGCATTGTTGCAGCGGCGCACGCGAAGGGCGTACCGGTGCTGCTGGATGGCGCACAGGCGATCTCGCATCTGCCGGTCGACGTCCGCGCGTTCGATTGTGATTGCTACGCGTTTTCTGGGCATAAGGTGTACGGGCCGACAGGCATCGGCGTGCTGTATGCCAAGGCCGCGCTGCTTGAAGCGATGCCGCCGTGGCAGGGCGGCGGCGACATGATCCGTTCGGTGACGTTCGAGAAAACGGAATACAACGCGATTCCGTGGAAGTTCGAGGCGGGCACGCCGAACATTGCCGGCGCGATTGCGCTGGGCACGGCGCTTGACTATGTTGACAGCATCGGCATGGAAGTGATCGCCGCGCACGAGGCCGGCCTGCTCGCTTATGCAACGGACGCACTGCAGGCGATACCGGGCTTGCGTCTCATCGGTACCGCACGCGACAAGGCGAGCATCCTGTCATTCGTGCTCGACGACGTGCATGCGCATGATGTCGGCACAATTCTCGATCATCACGGCGTCGCGGTGCGTGCGGGTCACCACTGCGCGATGCCGGTGATGCAGCGGTTCGGCGTACCGGCGACAGTGCGCGCGTCGCTTGCCCTGTACAACACGCGCGAAGATATCGACGCCCTGATCGAAGGGCTTGGCAGGGTCAGGGAGATATTCGGTTCATGAGCGATCTGCGCGATCTGTATCAGGAAGTCATCTTCGACCACTACCGGCGGCCGCGTAACTGTCATGGGCTGGCCGATGCCAATCACAAGGCCGAGGGCTACAACCCGTTGTGCGGCGACCGGATCACGCTGTATCTGCGAATCGAGGATGGCGTCGTCAGGGAGGCGAGTTTCGAAGGCGCGGGCTGTGCGATTGCGACGGCGTCCGCGTCGCTGATGACCGAGGCGCTGAAGGGCAAAACGGAAGCGGAGGCCGAAGCGCTGTTCGGACGTTTTCACGACATGGTGACAACACCCGCTGCAGGACAGGCGCCAGCTGCGTCGGCATTGGGCAAGCTGACGGTGCTGTCCGGCGTGCGCGAATTTCCCGAGCGCGTAAAGTGTGCGACGCTTGCGTGGCATACGCTACATGCCGCGCTGCACGACGAGGACCGCCCCGTTTCGACAGAGTGAGGCAGACGATGAGTACATTCGATTGGCTGAAGCGCGCCGAGGCCGTACAACCTGGCAGTGGCGCAACAACAGAACGTCTCGAAGAACGCGTGATGGACGCGCTGCGCACCGTGTTCGACCCGGAGATTCCTGTCAACATCTACGACCTGGGGCTTGTCTATGGTCTTGACGTGGACGAAGCTGAAGGCCGCGTCGAAATCCGCATGACGTTGACCGCACCTGGCTGTCCGGTCGCGCAGACCTTCCCGGCGACGGTTGAGGATGCGGTGTTTTCCGTGAACGGCGTGAACGACGTGCACGTCGAGCTGGTGTGGGATCCGCCTTGGTCGAGAGAGCGAATGTCGGACGCGGCACGCTTGCAATTGGGGATGCTTTGATATGTCTGACTGGGTCGATGTCGCCGCGGTTGAGGATTTCCCGGTCGGCGGTGTTCGCAGCGTCGAGGTCGATGGCGCGCAGGTTGCCGTGTTCAATGTCGACGGCACCTGTTATGCAATCGAGGATATCTGCCCGCACGACGGCGGCATCCTGACAGGTGGTGTGGTGGAAGGCGACGTGGTTATCTGTCCGCGCCACGGCGCGCGGTTTTGCATCAGGACGGGGAAGGTGTTGGCGCCGCCGGCTTATGAGGATGTGGTTGTGTTTCCGGTGCGGATCGAGGCGGGCATCGTTCAGGTGCGTGACGTGCGGTGGGATTGAGGTGCGCTGTTGCAGCCGTTCATGTCGTTCCACACATCTTAGCGGACCGCCTTACTGCAACAGAACCGATGACTGTTTCGATTGGCTTTTCATCACTAATTTTCCAGGACTATTTTGTCGCCCGGCTTGATGGTCCCACCTGTCAACACCTCTGCGTAGATTCCGAGATCTCCGTGGTTGACGTAGTCCTTGATCTGGAGCGGAAGGTTGATATCGCGCTCGCCAGTCGCGGGGTTCACACTCGTTGCTGCGCAACGCTTGGTGCGTCTCACCACTTTGAGACGTGCGTCACCGATGCAGAAGTGGCGGTCGAGCCACTCCATCTCGGCCCACGCAGGAAGCCCGTCGAAATAGACGTTTGCGCGAAAACGCACGGGATCAAGTTCCATACCGACTCGCTCAGCCAAATCGCGGACGGTCGCAACATTGATGAAGGAGATGCTGCGCATCAAGGCAACAGAGTGAACGCTGACGTCAGTGAACTGGTGCCCAGGCGCGTGAACGACCTTCGGAGTTCCGGGAAGCGGCACCCCAAGAAAATCACTCACAAAAGACGCAGCCGTCTCCTTCCCGGCGTCGGTGGCGAGATCAAAACGGGCGGTTGACCCATGGTGCTCGACTTCGAGTTCGCTGGTCTCTGCAATCAGGCGGGTTTTCAACTGAGCCAGCCGTTCGTATTTTGCCAGCATCAAAAATTTCGTCTTCGGCTCGGGGGTGGGGTTGCCCGGGTCGAACGCAAATGAACCGTCAGTAATGGCATATGCGCGGTCAAGTGGAAACCCTTGTGCCTCTTGCAAAAGAACAGATTGCAGAGACTCTGGGGATAGTCCTTTGACTGGGTAGCGTTTTAGACAATCTACGAACATGGCGGGCTCGGGCTCAGTGGGTTTGGGTACGCATCGGCGCACAAGTAAATCGTTGAGCGCGTTGGCTGGCGGCTGTGTCCGCGCGAAGGGGCGTTGTTGGACGCCGGAGCGGGCGGCGGACCGCAAGGGTAGGCAGATGTGCCGCCTCACGGCCGAGGCGGCCAAAGCTTAGGGAAAATCCTCAGTCATGGATTGCGGCAATCTCATCTTATCGGGCAAATCATAAATCAGGCGGGTATTTCGGCCGTAACAGGCCGTTTCGGACCGAAATCCACGATTTCGGCAACGTGACAGATGCGGCACATGCCAGGTGAGGCAGGAGCGGCAGTAGGCGCCGCGGCGCCTACTGCTTCTCATCGGATTGACCCACGTTATGCGTGGGCCTGTATCGTTGTGATCGGTGCAACTCGATGTGCAACTCTAGGACCACTCACGCGTCAATCCTCCACAACCGTTTCCCCGGATGGTCGCCCGGAACCAGACACTCAGCCGATTTTTTCGAAAGCGGCTTTGTACAGGGTTCGCTTCGGCTCAGCAAACACGCGCCGCACCGTCGGTTCGAAGAACTCTAACGGCAGTGTTTCCGCATCCGGATCGAACGCCGCCGCGTCATATTTCTCGCAGAAATGTGCAGTACGTTTGAACAATTCCGGCACGTCGCCGTACTGATCGCGCAGATTGCGGTCCATGCCCATGTGATGGAAGAAGTAATACCCTTGGAAGATCGCATGGTGCTTGACCATCCACTGATTCTCCGCGCTGACAAACGGCTCCAGCAGCACGGCTGCAACGTCGGCATGGTTGTAACTTCCCAGCGTATCGCCAATGTCGTGCAGCAGCGCGCAAACCACGGGCCAACGAATAGCCGGGGTCGTGGTAGGAGTCGCAGCGGTTCGAATGTCTGACCTATCTGGACTGTCCCGGCCGCGCGGTCCCCTGCATGTACAACTCACACAGATCTGAGAATGACTTTCCGCACGGTGCCACCCAGCCACGCGGCGATCCCCGAGCGGCCGGCAATTCCGACTGTCCGGCGAGGTCCGAGGACGATGGTGCCGACGCACAACGCCAGTAGCAGCGTGACGCGCGGTGCGTCTGCGAGCGAAGCGATCGTGCTCGCCGTGCGCGGCCACGTAAGCCCGCCTTCGGTCGCGACCAATGGTGGAGTGCTATTCGCCGCCAGCAGTGCTGTGCGTGATTCCGCCATGCGCAGCAGGATCGCGGTCTCGGCTTCACTATTGGTCGCTACGCGGTTCATTTTAGCGCCTCCTTCAGCGTGTCGAGATCGCTCCGGAGCTCCCCCTGCAGAAGATGAAGCGAACGTCCGGGTTTCTGGGCGCGGACGAAGAGAAGCCTACGCCAGCGGCAATTGCCAGCGCCGCGAACGGCCGCTCCACCGTAGACTCGCGTACGACATCCACAAAATCGGCATACAGTTGCTGAGCTTTGCCGCTCAACTCTTTCGCTGTTCCGCTAACCTGTGCGCCGGCACTGCCCAGCAGGTCTCCGGCGGTCTGCCGAACGTCGCCAGCAACCTCCCGTAGCGTTCCTTCTGCTTTCGTCGTCTCCATTTGTCTGCTCTCAAGTGAGTGCGATCAGGCCGCACGGGTAATGCGCCGGCATCAAAGTCGAGAACACGCCTCTATGTATAGCGCTGGTTCGGCAGCGCGACGGCGTGCCAGATGCTGCGCAAAAAGTCGGGCCCAACCTGATAATTCGCTGACGCACCCATTGGGACGGCCAGCGCTCTCCGAAGTCACCTGCCATTACAATTTCGTCGGAAGTAACACAAATGCTGGTAAAGCCGATCACAAGACCGACTAGCGTCGATAGGGCGATGATGCCGTAGAAAGGTTTTACCAGTTGTGTTTCAGCGCAACAGCGGGCTGTCACACGGCACCGCCGGAAGCCACCAACCGGACGCGCGGCCCGGCCTGTCTGAACCGATGCTGAGCGTTGTCTCCGCTGATCCTGAATCGTCTCTTGGCCGCTGCACTTCGCCCGACCCCTGCAACTCACTGTAGCCGACGATATCGTCCGGGCCCAGACTTCGACCGCACGCCGGGCAGCCGGGCTTCATTTTTGCGACGAGTCCGTCACCTCCGTCGTACGTCCCGGCATGGGTCAGGTTACGCAGCCACGTCCGGTACCGGTGGTCGGAAAAATCGCCGATGTCCAGGCTTTCGATGAGGGCTCCGCGATGTCCGCATGGGCATTCGACATAAGTGAAAATGCGGGTTTTCATGATGGCCTTCCGCCGGTTCCAATGAGCGCAGCATGAATCGGGCCACGAACCTTTTGCCAGGTCCGTGTGTGCCAATTGGAGTCGCAGGTTTCTTTCCCCCACAAAGTGATCAGTTCAAAATCGGTCGGCCGGATGTGCTTGCGCCCGAATGTGCTCTTAAGTTTTCCTTCAGGAACTTTGGGTACGTTTGCTCTGCATCGAGAGAAAATACTGAGCGTCGCTGACGCTCACTCATAACGAATGCCATCGGAATCAATCGGTATGATGCGACAAACTTCCTCGGCCTTCCGGCATATATCTTTCGTAATCCTTTATTTGTACTCGGTGCAAATACCTGCGAAAAGCGAAAGCGGATTCAGCGCGATTCTGTCGACCGAAATCGTCAATCCTACGCAAAACGTATCGTTTTGCCATGCTTCGACGATTGCCTACAGAGACGGAAATCTGGTAGCCGCATGGCTAGCAGGCAGCAAAGAGGCAGCGAACGATGTTGGCGTCTGGGTAGCGATCTTCTCCGGCAATCACTGGGCAGATCCTGTTCGCGTCGCGGGTGACCGCTCGCGTGACGGTGGAGCGCTGACGACAATTAATCCGGTGCTATTTTCTCCCCAAAAAGGCCCTATGATGTTGTTCTACAGCCGGGGGAAATTGCCGGCAGATTGGCATCCTCTGCGCATGACTTCACTTGACGGCGGTAGGACATGGTCAAAGCCGGTCGCACTGGGCTTAGGCGTATCAGGCCCGGCGAAAAACAAGCCCGTCGAACTGTCAAATGGAATCGTGATATCTGGCAGCAGCACCGAGAATGATGGTTGGAAAGTTCACTTCGAGCTTTCCAATGATGGAGGCAATTCGTGGGAAGTTGTGGCCCCGGCGGTCGGGCCGCGGCCTGTCCAGGCGATCCAGCCTGCAATCCTTGATCACGGCCACGGACGGTTGCAGGCGCTCGTTCGGACAAAAAGCGGTTTTATATTCAGCACCAGATCGAGCGATTGGGGGAAGACATGGAGCGCTCTCTCACCGATCAGTATTCCGAATCCAAATTCCGGCCTGGACGCGTTGACCCTGTCTGACGGACGCGACCTGGTTGTCACGAATCCGCTACCTTACGTCGAAGGCGGTTGGGACCGACATAGGCTGTCTATTTTTGTTTCGGTCGACCATCAGACCTATCGCAACGTATTGGACCTTGAGAATACCGTGAATCAGGAGTTCTCATACCCCGCGATTATCCAGTCACCAGACGGCATGATTCATGTCACGTATACGTGGAAAAAGACCCACATAAAGCATGTCGTGCTTGATCCTAAAAGGCTTCGCATGTCCCATCGCGCAGTACAAGTTACGACCGGTCACTAATCGTGAATCCCGATCACCAAACTGTCGTCGGGTTGTTTCTACATTACTGCCAACACCGTTGCGAGAATAACGTTGCCTCGCATTTGCTATCACAGGTCGGGAAAGTGTTTGATTTCGCACGGAATCGATCGTCGGCCAGCTCGTTTGCGTCAATCCGTTTCCGTCGCGTCCTCGCGGCTTCTTTGGCGACATCGACCGGACGGCTTTTCACGCCGCTTACATCGCCAGCAATCCGGGTGTCTGGACGCACGGCGATCTGATCTCGTTCTCGCCGGACGGCGTCATCCGGCGCTGAATCTGGCCACGCGTGAAGTGCCGCCGGTGGGGGGAGCCGCGAGCAACTCGAGGCGTATCTGCAGACGCAATGGGTTGCGTTTCAGCAAAGCACGTACGCTCGGATGTCCGTTGATTTTGCTAACGCGTTCGTTGTGTCCGCTAATTGGGCTACTGCGGTTGTGCAGTATGGCGCTTTGTGCGTCACTGCTGCGGCCTTCAGCATCCCCTTGTGTGGATGTTGGTCTGCGCGGCGTCGTCCTGCGCTTGGTCAGTCGTGTCGGGCAGTGAGTTCGTGATGCTGTAGAAAAGCCGCGCTAGCAGCGTTGGTGGACACGATTAGCGCGCCAAGGACATCATTAGCGGAATTTACGAACTTCAACAGAAGGCGCGACGCCGACGTTGTCGAGAGTATCGGCGCGGTCAGTCAGGAACATGAGTTGCAAAATGTCGCCGCCGGTCAGATCAGCGCCACCAGCACGGACGCAGTGAACGGCACGCAGCTTTTCCCGATTGCTTCGCAGTGGCAGAAATAGAAGTGTCCGTCGACACGATCAACGAAGCGGTTTCTGTTCACTAGCTGGCCTGCCATTTTTTTATGCGCGTTGCTATACGACAATTGACTGAAAATGGAGAAAAAGGTACAGATTTCCTTAAAGATATGTAAGGAAATCCCGACCATTTTTTTGAGTGGGAAACGCATGAACAGAACCTAATTGTTAAATTCTGCAATGTCCAGATATCGTAAAGATTTTTTGTAGACAAATTAAAAGACCTATGAGAAAGTTCCCCGCGAGCACTTAACTTTCTTTCCATTACAGGATCTGCTAATGGGAGAAGCGGCATTCGATGCGAATAACCCGGCGGCCTGCGTCTCACATTGCTCAAGGTGTTGCGAGAAAGAAAAACGGCGCGTGCCGGCTGGCGAAAGACTATTTGTCATGCCATGAGCCGAGAGAACGTTGCAACAGGCTACTGAGGGGCAGTAACGATGAGTATCCCAGTCGGGACAGAGCCGCGCACTGGCGCGGCGAAGACGCACCAGTCTGGCCGGCAAGTGGCGCTCCGCCACGCGATCGCCTTTTCTGTGCGTCCGCCCTTTGGACCTTCATAACCCAGACATTCGTCAAACGTCTCAGCGGCCAGCGCCCCAAAAACTGGTTATCTGACTGACCCTCATTATTTAATTAGCATGCGAATCGGATCGTGAGCATGGGTATTCGCTCGCGCGCAGAATTCGTGATTCACCGAGGGCGGAAGCAACTTGCCGCAGTTCCAACGCTAAAGCAACGCGCGTCGCAGTGAGACGTTTTAAACACCATAGATAGGTATCCTGAATAAATGGGATGAATGCACACGCCCGTGCATATGAACTTCGCATTTCAATTACCTGGTGAGGCAACGACATGAACAAAGCATATCGGACCATCTGGAACAAGGCGCTAGGCGCCTTCGTTGCCGCGTCGGAGCTGGACGCGTCGCGCGGCAAGGGAAAGTCAGGAGCGGCTGCCTCCGTATGCGACGGGCGCTGCGGCGAGCCTGGTGAACACGGTGCTTCGGTGCTGCACGGTTCCAGCCCGCGTGTCGTCACCGTACTGCTGTTAATGGGTCTGGGGGGATGGGCCGCGCAGGCGCAGGCGCAGGTGAGCTGCTCGGCGGCGCCCTTCAACTTCTATAGTGGCAGCACCACCTGCGTGGGCTTTCAGTCGACCGCGTCTGGAGGCGGAGCCACTGCGGTAGGTTCTCTCGCCAGCAGTACCGGCATTAATGCCCTGTCCTTCGGCTTTCAGGCCATTGCCAATGGTATCAACGCCATTTACGTGGGCGCGCGCACGGCTCCGGGTACCGGCGCGACCGCGGAGTCGGCAATCGGCATCGGTACGGATGTCGCCGCCAGCGGGTCCGCGGCCATCGGGATTGGCGTTGACGCTGTTTCGAGCGGCAACCTATCGACTGCCGTCGGCCCCTCGGCGAAAGCAACCGGAGACAACAGCGTTGCACTGGGTTCGAGCGCCAACGCTGCCGCGTCGGGCGTGGTCGCATTGGGCAGCGGAGCCACAGGCTCCCAGACCAATGGTGTAGCCGTTGGCTCGGGAGCCAGCGCCACTGGTGCGAACGCCCTTTATCTGGGCGCGCGCACCGCGGCGGGCACCGGTTCGACCGGAACGGCCTCCATCGCCATCGGCACTGACGTTACCTCTAACGCCGATTATGCCGCAGCGATTGGCTTCCAGGCCGTGGCAAGCGGACCCGCAGCCGTCGGAGTGGGCTATACCGCTGCAGCCTCCGGGACGCATGCCGTCGCCGTCGGCTTTCAGTCCATCGCAAGCGGCCTCAACGCCGTTTATCTTGGGCCGCGTTCTGTCGCAGGCACGGGCGCAACGGCGGCGGGTGCGATTGGCGTTGGCACGGACGTGACTGCGTCCGGTCCCTCTTCACTGGCCGCCGGCACAGTGTCTAAAGCCACGGCACAGAATGCCGTGGCTTTGGGGGCAGGCGCCGCCGCTACAGGGCTCAACGCGCTCGGCATGATGAATGGCTCGAAAGCGAGCGGTGCTAATGCAATAGCGTTGGGTTCGTCCGATTCCGTCGCGGAAGGCGGCGCGTCTGCCCCGGCGACGGTGGCGGGCGCCGCGGCGTCGGGCATTCGCGCGATTGCGATCGGCTCCGGCGCGAGTTCGGCTGGCTCCTCGTCCATCGCGATCGGCGATTCAGCTCTGACGGGCGCCAACACCGATGCCCTCGCCATGGGTACCTCCGCGACGGCAAACGCGACCAATGCTTCTGCCATCGGCAATGCCGCAAGTGCGCTCGCTGCGTCCACGGTTGCGATCGGCGAC
This sequence comes from Paraburkholderia sp. BL9I2N2, assembly GCF_004339745.1. GTDB lineage: Bacteria > Pseudomonadota > Gammaproteobacteria > Burkholderiales > Burkholderiaceae > Paraburkholderia. Next base: position 489,686 of record NZ_SMGP01000003.1, read on the forward strand.
GGCAGCACCGTCGCCGCAGCAGCCGGCGCGGGTTCGTTCGCCGGCGGCCATAACTCCCAGGTACTCGGCGGGACGGGCGCAGTAGCGCTCGGTCAAGCGCAGACCGCCAGCGGCAACGGCGCGGTCGCGATTGGCGATCCCAATACCGCGACTGGCAATGGTGCGGTCGCCGTGGGCGCGAACAACACCGCCACGGGCGATGGCGCGGTAGCGCAGGGCAACGGCAATACCGCCAATGGCCAGGGCGCGGTCGCACTGGGCAACGCGAGCAATGCGAACGGCGCGAGCGCGCTGGCATTCGGCGATTCGGCGGTGGCCAACCAGACCCATGCGATCGCGCTGGGTGCCGGCGCGTCCGCCAGCAACGCGAATGATGTCGCGCTGGGTGCGGGCAGCACAACCGCAGCGCCACATACGGGCACCACTGCACTATACGGCGGCACGGCGGCCGGCATCGCGAGCGCGGCCAATGGCGTGGTGTCGGTGGGCTCCGCTGGGAAGGAGCGGCAACTGCAGAACGTGGCAGCCGGCGTGATTTCGGCCGCCAGCACCGACGCCATCAACGGCTCGCAGCTGAATACGGTTGTCGCCGGTATCAATAATCTCGGCGCGTCGACAGCGGGCACCCTGGGCGGCGGCGCCAGCTATAGCGCGGCGACCGGCAATCTCACCGGCTTTAGCCAGCCGGTCAACACCGTTAGCACTACCGGGGCGGTAAGCGGACCCACCGCGCAGACGACGGTTGCCGGTGCCTTGACCGCGCTGAATACGAATATCGACAACACCGCCAACATTGCGGTCAAGTACGACGCGGCGGGCGGTACCAGGATCACGCTCGGTGCGACCGGCGGGGCGGGGGCCGGGTCTCCGGTGACCATCACCAACATGGCGCCGGCCGCATTGAACGCGACGAGCACGGACGCGGTGAACGGGTCCCAGCTGTTCGCCACCAACCAGCAGGTGTCGACCAATACCACAGCGATTTCCAACATCAACAATGGCGGCGGGATCAAATATTTTCACACCAATTCGGTGCTGCCGGACAGTGTGCCCACCGGCACCGACGCGATCGCGGTGGGACCGGCCGCCAACGCGTTCGGTAACGATTCGATCGCCCAGGGTCTGAATGCGGTGGCCGGCGTGAACGGCGCACCGACGACGGCCAACGACATTGCATTGGGCAACGGGGCTCAAGCCACGGGTGGCGATTCGATCGCCCAGGGTACCGGAGCAACCGCGAACACGGCCGGCGCCATAGCGATCGGTCAGACGGCAACCGCCACCGGCGGCAAGGCCGTGTCGATCGGCGTGGGCAATACGGCCAGCGGTAACGGCGCGGTCGCCATCGGCGATCCGAACTCAGCGATCGGGACCGGTGCGATAACCATGGGCGCGAACAATACGTCCAACGGCCAGGGCGCGGTGGCGCTCGGCAATGCGAATGCAGCGACCGGCCAGGGCGCCGTCGCGCTGGGCAACGCATCGCAAGCGAACAATGCCGGTTCGGTCGCGTTCGGCGACGCTGCAACGGTGTCGGCCGCGGCGACGCAAGGCGTTGCGATCGGCTCCGGCGCCACGGTCACCAACGCCGGCGCGGTGGCCTTGGGTGCGGGAAGCACGACTGCCGCCGCGGTGGGCACGCCAGGCGCGACGATCAATGGGACCGCGTACGCGTTTGCCGGCACCACGCCGGCGAGCACGGTCAGCGTCGGCAAAGTGGGCGCAGAACGCACCGTGACGAATGTTGCCGCGGGCCGGTTGAGCTCGACCAGTACCGACGCCGTGAACGGCTCGCAGTTGTACGCGACCGATCAGGCCGTCGACGCGCTGTCCACGACGGTAACCGCCAACAAGACGCACTACTACAGCGTCAACGACGGCGGCACACAGGGTGCCAACTACGCCGACGACGGCGCGACCGGTGTGAACGCGCTGGCTGCGGGTGTCGGCGCCCAGGCTTCGGGGGTGAGCAGCATGGCGCTGGGCAACGGTGCCCAGGCGCTGGCGAACAGTGCACTGGCATTCGGACTGCAGGCGAGTGCCTCGATCGTCGGCGGCGTGGCGATCGGGTCGGGATCGGTTTCAGATCGCACGGTTCTGCCCGCGGCGGGATCGATCGCCAACGGCTCCCACGCGATTCCGTTCAATACGTCCGATGAGACCTTGCTGGGTGCGGTATCCGTCGGCAGTAGCACGGCCTACCGTCAGTTGACCAATGTGGCCGACGGCACGCAGGCGCAAGACGCAGTCACCGTCAGGCAACTGGCGGGCGCATTGTCGTCGTTTTCGGTGACGGGCACGAACTATTTCCACGCGAATTCGACGGCGGCCGATTCGCTGGCCGTGGGCGCGGAGTCAATCGCGGTCGGACCGACGACCGTTGTCAACGGCGACAGCGGCGTCGGTGTCGGCAACGGGGCGGTGGTCGATGCAACGGCGCCCGGCGGTGTCGCGATCGGTCAGCAATCGCATTCGGCCGCGGCCGACGCAATGGCGCTCGGCAGCGGCGCGGTCGCGAGCGGTGCGCAGTCGATTGCGCAGGGCGCCAACGCGAATGCCGCTAACCAGGGCGGCGTGGCTGTGGGCTCAGGCGCGCAGAGTAGCGCCACGGACGCCGTAGCGCTCGGCGCCGGGGCCAGCTCGACGTTCGCCAATAGCGTGGCACTGGGCAGCGCATCGACAACCGCCGCGGCGGTGGCGACGCCGGGTGTCACGATCAACGGCACAGCCTACACGTACGCCGGGACTGCCCCGACGAGCACGGTGAGCGTGGGCAGCGCAGGCAACGAGCGCACGGTGACCAACGTGGCGGCAGGCCGGGTGAGCGCGACCAGCACCGACGCAGTGAATGGCTCGCAGCTGTATGCAACCGATCAGGCAGTCAGCAGTCTGTCCACGACGGTAACCGCCAACAAGACGCACTACTACAGCGTCAACGACGGCGGTACTCAGAGTGCCAACTACGCCGACGATGGCGCCACCGGCACCAACGCGCTTGCGGCGGGTGTGGCCGCCACCGCGGCCGGCGCCAACAGCACGGCCCTGGGTCAGGGCGCGGTGGCCAATAACGCCGATGCCGTTGCGCTGGGCAGCGGGTCGACCACGGCTGCGGCAGTGGCAACGACCGGCGACACGATCAACGGCACGGCCTACACCTACGCCGGTGCCGCCCCGACGAGCACGGTCAGCGTGGGCAGCGCGGGTAACGAGCGCACGGTGACCAACGTGGCGGCAGGCCGGGTCAGCGCGACAAGCACCGACGCGGTGAACGGTTCGCAGCTGTACGCGACGGATCAGGCGGTGGACAGCCTCGCCAGCGTAGTGACCGCCAGCAAGACGCACTACTACAGCGTGAACGATGGCGGCACACAGGGCGGCAACTACAACAACGACGGCGCCACCGGCGTCAATGCGCTGGCGGCGGGCGTGGGGGCAACGGCCGCCGGCGTGAGCAGCTTTGCCGGCGGCAACGGCGCTGCCGCGCAGGCGGACAACGCGCTTGCGCTGGGTGCCCTGTCGAGCGCAACGGTGGCCGGCGGAGTCGCGATCGGCTCGGGATCCGTGTCCAATCGCGCGGTCCTGTCCGGGATCGGTTCAATTGCGAATGGCACCCATGCGATTCCTTTCAACACGTCGGATCAAACGTTGCTCGGCGCAGTGTCTTTCGGCAGCGCGGCCGGCAACACCTATCGCCAGTTGACCAACGTCGCGGACGGCACTCAGGCACAGGATGCGGTCACCATCAGGCAGCTTGCGGGCGCGCTATCGTCGTTCGCCGTTACCGGACAGATGTATTTTCACGCGAATTCGACGGCGGCGGATTCGCTCGCGGTCGGCGCGCAGTCGATTGCGGTCGGACCGACGACAGTGGTCAACGGTGATAACGGCGTGGGGATCGGCAACGGCGCCATCGTCGATTCGACGGCACCAGGCGGCGTCGCGATCGGTGAAAGCTCGAATGCGGCACAGGCCGACGCGATTGCGCTCGGCAGCGGCGCCATCGCAAGCGGCGCCCAGTCGATCGCACAAGGGGCGAACGCAAAGGCTGCGAATGCAGGCGGCATTGCTATCGGTTCGGGGGCGCAAAGCAGCGCCATCGATGCGGTCGCGATGGGCTCAGGCGCGAGCGCGTCGATGGCAAACAGCGTTGCGCTAGGCGCGGGTTCGGTGACCACGGTTGGCGCGTTGAGCAACTACATCGCATACGGGTTGAGCAGTCCGCAATCGTCCGCAGGTGAGGTCAATATCGGTAATCGGCAGATCACCGGCGTGGCAGCCGGCAAGGCCGGAACCGACGCGGTGAACGTCTCGCAACTGGACGCGGTGTCAACCCAGTTGACCACGCTGATCAACCAACGGACCACGAACAGCGGCGGCAGCTTCTCGTCCTCGCCCGGCACGCCGACGCCACCGGCGTCCACGGGATCGAATTCGTCGGCGGGCGGGCAAGGCGCATCGGCATCCGGGTCGAATAGCACGGCGGTCGGCAACAGTTCGCAAGCGAGCGCGACGGGCGCGACCGCAGTGGGGGTCGGCGCGGCCGCGAGCGGGAATAACTCGGTGGCGCTTGGGGCAGGTAGCACGGACGGAGGCCGCAGCAACGTGGTATCCGTCGGTTCGCTTGCCGACACGCGGCAGGTGGCGAATGTGGCTGCGGGAACCCAGGGGACGGACGCAGTCAACGTGGACCAGCTCAATGCCGGGCTCGCGCAGGCCAATGCCTATACCGATCAACGGGTGGATCAGCTGCAATCGGGCATCAACTCCGTCGCGCGCAATGCCTATTCCGGCATCGCCGCAGCGACCGCATTGACGATGATTCCGGAGGTCGACAAGGACAAGACCTTGTCATTTGGCATCGGCACGGCGGGCTTTCGTGGCTATCAGGCCGTCGCGCTGGGGGGGACCGCTCGTGTCACCGAAAACATCAAGATGAAGGCAGGCGTCGGCATGAGCCCCGGCGGCACAACCTTCGGCATGGGTGCGGCCATGCAATGGTAGGGCGCAGACGCCTTCGCTCAAGTGCGGACAACATGATCGTGCTCAGAACCTGACGTACGCAAAACAGTATGGAGAACACAATGAAGCAGCTTTCTGGATGGGGTTTGTCGCTGAGCCTGGTGTTGCTTGCAGGATGTTCGAGTGCCTCCGGGCCGACGTTTAACGCTTATACGATTACGGCCGCCGACGGTTCCACGCTTCATCAGGTCGAATGTCATGGGATCTTCGAGGGACCTGCTACCTGTATGAAGGTGGCTCAGCAGATATGTCACGGAGAACCGGTTCGCCCGGTGCAGAAAGTCGGGCGCCTGCTGCCGGACAATGACCAGGCCGATGTCACGCGGCGGCTTACCTTCGCCTGCGGCGACGCGCCGGTCACGCCGGCTGCAGTGTCCTCGCAGCCGGTCGCACCTGCGGCGCAAACGGTTGATCAGTTCGTGATCCAAAGCGATGCGTTGTTTGCCTTCGGCAAATCAAGCCGCGCTTCAATGCTGCCGGGCGGGGTGGCAAGTCTCGATCAGGTCATTAGGCGTATCAGGCAGCGCAGTGGCGTTCAGTCCATTTCGGTCGTAGGCCATACCGACCGTCTTGGGCCTGAAACGGTCAACCAGCCGTTGTCCCTGGCGCGTGCACAGACGGTGAGGGAGTACATGATCAATCATGGACTGAACGGTGAGGTGATTCATGCGACGGGCGTGGGCTCCGGCGATTCAACAACGCAATGTCCGGACGGCGGGAGCAAGTCGCTCATCGCTTGCCTGCAACCGGACAGGCGGGTCTCCATTGAAGTTCGGGGGGAGTGAGATGGCTCAGTGCCGAACCGGTTCGAGATGAACGAGCCAACGTTCGGCCCCGAGCGCCGGGATGTCCTTCGGCGCGCCGGGCGAGCCGCGCAGGCTGGATGCTGCGCGAACGGATCGTCGTGTGCGACAGCTCGCGTATCGACACGCTGCTGGCACTGCCGCTATGAAACAGCCGACGAGCCACTCCCTAACCATCGCGCTGGCGATCGGCGACCCGAACGGCATCGGTCCCGAGATTGCCGTGAAGGCCGCCGCGCAGAGCGCGCGCGACATGGCCGATGCCGGTCCGACGCGGCGTCTGGTTCTGTTCGGCGATGCGTTCGTCATTCGCTGGTATGTCCAGCGCTGCTGTCCCGGGATGACGCTTCGGCAAGTGCGGGCCGACGATTTGCCCGCGGCCGAACCCGGCGCGATCGACGTGGTCGACGTCGCGTCGCTGGCTGCCGAAGCATTCGTGCCGGGTGAAGTCGCGGCCGCGGCCGGAACCGCGACGCTCGCGTATGTCAGCGTCGCACTCGCTGCCGCGCGGGCGGGCAATGTCGACGTCGTGATCGCGTGTCCGCATTCGGAGACGGCGATCAATGCGAGCGGCGTGCGTTTCGCCGGCTATCCGGGCTTCGTCGCGCAGCAGATGGGCGTGCCGGCTGACGACGTGTATCTGCTGCTGATCGGCGGCGGCCTGCGCATCGTTCATGCGACCTTGCACGAAGGCATTGGTTCGGCGCTCGCGCGGCTCGATCAGCGCCACATCGTACGCGCCGCGCGAGCCGCCGCGCAAACGCTGCAATTGATGGGCATCGAGCGCCCGGTGGTCGGCCTGATGGGCATCAATCCGCACGCGGGCGAAGGCGGGCTGTTTGGCCGCGAGGACATCGACATCACCGAACCCGCCGCGCGGCAGTTGCGCGACGAGGGCATTGCCGTGATCGGACCGGACGGCGCGGATCTGTTGCTGACGAATCCCGATGTCGACGTGTTCGTCGCGATGTATCACGACCAGGGGCACATTCCCGTCAAGCTGCGCGCGGGCCGCCATAGCGCGGCGCTGTCGATCGGCGCGGGCGTGATGTTCTCGAGCGTCGGCCACGGCAGCGGCTTCGACATCGCGGGCAGGCTGCGAGGGTGTCCAGATGTTTGAGGTGGCGGCAAAGGCGGTTAGAATGCGATGAGCCCACGGTATCCGCACAAGCGATGCCTTTGGCTCCGACGCGAACAGAAGGCACAAAAAAATGGAACGACAGACTGACTCTCGTCCTCCCCGCCCGACAGATGCCGACGCCCGACAGCCTGCACCGCCCCACCTGGCCGACATGCTTGATAGCCTGAGCGACGGATTCATGTCGATAGACAGATCGTGGCGCTTCAGCTACATGAACCATACCGCTGAACGATACTTGCAGCGGGACCGGCAAAATCTGCTCGGACGTGACATATGGCAGTGTTACCCGGACCTGGTAGATTCTGGCTACTATCGCGCCTATCAGCAGACGGCGGCAACGGGACTGCCGGGCCGGCACACTGACTATTACGCACCGCTCGGCGCGTGGTTTGAGGCTCGTTCATTTGCCCACGACGATGGCATCACGGTGCTTTTCCGCGACGTCACGCGCGAACACGAGCACGCGGCGCAGCTGGAATTTGAAGCTAGTTACGACTATCTGACTGGTCTGGCCAACCGGCGCAAGTGCATGGAGGTGCTATCGCGCGCGGTCGCTGAGGCTGCTTCAACGGGCTTTACGCATGGTGCTTCCCTGGCGGTGCTGTTTGTTGACCTGGACCATTTCAAGGAAGTCAACGACGCGTTCGGTCATGCTGTCGGCGATGATCTGTTGCGCGGCTTTGCGAAAAGGCTTCTGGCAATTCTTGACCCTGATTTTTTCGCCGCGCGCGTCGGGGGTGACGAGTTCGTTCTCTTGTTACGCAATACTACTGAAAGCGCGGCAGAAGCGTTCGCGCACGCGGTGCTCAGCGAGCTCGCAATGCCATTTGAAGCATGTGGAAGGGCTGTCTCCCTGTCGGCCAGCATTGGCATCGCGCTACTGAGAGATGCACCGGAATCAGCCGAGGCGTTGCTGAGTCATGCCGATACCGCCATGTACGCAGCGAAGTCATCTGGCCGGTTTCAGGTATGCGCGTACGATGGGACCCTCGACCAGGGCATGCGTGACCGCCTTGCTTTGCGCATCGATCTTCGTGAGGCATTTGCGGCGAACCAGTTCGAGCTTCATTTCCAGCCTCAGATAGCACTCGCGGACGCTTCCCCAATCGGCGTCGAGGCGCTCCTTCGCTGGCGTCATCCTGAACGAGGCCTGCTCACGCCGTACGCATTCCTGGATGTGTTACTTGAGTCCCCATATGAAGGCGCCCTCGTCGAATGGCTGCTCAATGCAGTTTGCCAGCATATCGGTGCATGGAGACGGCTGGGTGTATCCGTACCGCGGATCAGTCTCAATCTGTCGGCTCGGCAACTTCTCGGTGCGGGACTTACAGATAGGATTCTCCATATCGCGAGGGCACACGACGTCTCCCCCGCAATGCTCGATATTGAAGTCACGGAGGACTCTCTAGTGAGCGATATCGAAAAGGCAACGTCCGTTCTTGCCGCGCTGAAGCAAGCCGGCATATCCACATCGCTGGACGACTTCGGATCTGGATACTCCAGTCTCGGCTATCTGCTCCGGCTGCCTATCGACACGCTGAAGATCGACAAGTCGTTTGTTCGAGCGCTGGTCGATTCAGAGAAAGCGTCTGCGGTCATCCGAGGCATTATCGGTCTCGCTCGTTCACTGGGAATGAAAACTGTCGCGGAAGGCGTGGAGTACCCACATCAGGTCGCAGAGTTGAAGGACGCCGGATGCGATTCCATTCAGGGTTATCTGGTCAGCCGCCCGCTTGACTCGAAGGCCCTGGTGGAATTCATGCTGCGTTTGGGATAGCGCCAAACGGAATTGATGTTCGCGCGCTGCTGGCGCGGTGAGCGTCAACCAAGTGAATTGGCCGCCCGGCCTCGTCAACCACGTCAATATCGCTGTCCTACTGGACACGCACTACGCAGTGATCGGCGCAAATTCAGCAATCCCCGCACGCGCGTCACGAAGGCTGACGCGATCATCTATCGGGCAAGCCAGCTCGACTGTAAGAACTTTTCGATCGCTGCTGTCCGAATTAGCGATATCGATTCGCCCGCGTCGCGCAACGTGTTTTATGTCGAGGAGCGCGCCATCGACTTATGTAGCACTGCAGCCGTTGGCTGAGCGAGAGGAAGACTGGGAACTGAACGAGTCGCGCGTGCTGTATCTGACAGCAGACGGGCGGCAAGCTTGCATCTCCATGTATTCCATAATCGTATAGATAATGTATTAATGTTCATTATAAATGCATGTCGATCGCCGCTAGTATGCAAAGTCCCTGCTGTGCCCCTGCGTGAAACCAACAGGCGCACGGCGTCGATCCGACGCCTCGCCGCGCTGGACCAACGCGGAAAGGCCGAACCAACCATTCACTGATACGCAGCGTCGTTGAAGGCGCAGCGAGCGTGTGAGGAGGAGACTCGAACGTGAAAATGACCTTTCGCTGGTATGGCGACACGGACCCCGTGCCGCTCGCGTATATCCGCCAGATCCCGGGCATGGTCGGGGTCGTCTCGGCGGTCTACGACGTGCCTGTGGGCGAGGTGTGGCCGATCGACAGGATCCTGTCGCTGAAAGAGAAGATCGAGGCTCACGGTCTGACACTGGAAGTGATAGAAAGCGTGCCGGTGCACGAGGACATCAAGCTCGGCAAACCGACGCGCGACACGCTCATTTCCAACTACGGCCAGTCGCTGCGTAACCTCGGCGCCTGCGGTGTGAAGGTGGTCTGCTACAACTTCATGCCGGTTTTCGACTGGACCCGCACCTCGCTGGAAATGCGCCTGCCCGACGGATCGACGACGCTCGCGTTCGACACGCAAGCGATCCGCGAGCTCGACGTCAGCCAAGGTATCCAGTTGCCCGGCTGGGACGCGAGCTATCGGCCCGAGCAATTGAAAGCCCTGCTGTGCGAGTACGAAGCGCTTGACGAAGCCGGTCTCTGGGCCAATCTCGACTACTTTCTGCGCGCGATTATTCCGGTGGCCAAAGAAGCCGGCATCAAGATGGCGATCCACCCCGACGATCCGCCGCGGCCGATTTTCGGCCTGCCGCGCATCGTGAAGAATCGCGCTGACCTGCAGCGCGTGCTGGCTATCGTCGACGATCCCGCCAATGGCCTGACGCTGTGTTCGGGGTCGCTGGGCGCGGACCTGCAGAACGATATTCCGGCACTGGTGCGCGAGTTCGGCGCACGTGGCCGGATTCATTTTGCCCACCTGCGCAACGTGCAAACCAATGCCGCGGGCGACTTTCATGAGACTTCGCATCGCTCGGCCGATGGCTCACTCGACATGGCGGAAATCGTCAAAGCCTATTTCGAAACCGGCTTTGACGGCTATGCAAGGCCGGACCATGGGCGAATGATCTGGGGCGAAACGGGCCGCGCCGGCTACGGGCTATTCGACAGAGCGCTGGGTGCGGTCTACCTGAACGGCATCTGGGAAGGTCTCGCCAAACATCCGGCCGATCATGCGGCTGAGTAATGCCGCCCTGGCTTCGCTCGCGGCGCGCGCTGCTGGCGAAGTCGTCGTTCCCGCCTACGATCGCGCGAGCCTTGCACCGGGCATTGTCCATCTGGGCCTCGGGGCGTTTCATCGTGCGCACCAGGCGGTCTACACCGAGCACACGTTGTGTGCTGGCGATCACCGCTGGGGTATCGTCGGCGTGTCGTTGCGGCGTGCAGACACGTCGGAGGCGCTCGCTCCGCAAGATCATCTGTATGCGGTGGATGTGGGCGACGGCACCGCGGATTCGTTCCAGGTCATCGGTGCGCTGATTGCTTCGCTGGTCGCGCCGCAGTCTCCCGCCGCCGTGCTCGACGCGATGACCGATCCGCGCTGTCATATCGTCAGCCTGACGATCACCGAGAAGGGCTATTGCCGCAATCCGGCCAGCGGTGCATTGCAGTTCGATCATCCCGACATTGCCCATGATCTGCGCGAGGCCGCCGCGCCCCGAAGCGCGATCGGCTTCGTCGTGCGCGCGCTGGCGCTGCGCCGCGCGGCCGGTCTGGGCCCGTTCACCGTGCTGTCGTGCGACAACCTGCCGTCCAACGGCGATACGATGCGCGCGTTGACGCTGGCGTTCGCGCGCGAAACGGATCCTGTGCTGGCCGACTGGATCGAGCAAGAGGGCGCATTTCCCAACACGATGGTGGATCGGATCGTGCCGCTCACCACCAACGCCGACCGTATGCGCGTAGCGAAGCAACTCGGTGCCGACGATGCGTGGCCGGTGATGACCGAGCCGTTTTCGCAGTGGGTGATCGAGGACCACTTCGTGGGACCGCGGCCGGCGTGGGAACGCGCAGGCGCGACACTCGTGGATGACGCGCGCCCCTACGAGCAGGCCAAATTGCGGATGTTGAACGGCGCGCATTCGGCGCTCGCGTACCTCGGGTCGCTGGTTGGCTATGACACCGTCGATCAGGCGATCGGCGCACCGGCGGTGCTGAACTTTGTCGAAAGCATGTTGCGCGACGAGGTAGAGCCGACGCTGTCGCGACCCGCTTTGGCCACCTATCGCGCTGAACTGTTCGCGCGTTTTCGCAACACCGCGCTAGATCACCGCTTGCAACAGATCGCGACCGACGGCTCGCAGAAACTGCCGCAGCGCTGGCTGGAAAGCGTGCGCGCCAACTTGAAAAGCGGCGCGCCGACCGAACGTCTTGCCTTTGTGCTGGCCGGCTGGATCGCGTACCTCAGCGGTCAGGACGAGACAGGGCGCACTTACGCGATCGCGGATCCCCTCGCCGACACACTGACCGAAGCGGTCCGCGCGACCTTGCACGCGGATGCCGTCGATACGGTACGAACACTGTTCGAAATCGAGTCGATTTTCGGAGGCGATCTGCGCGCGCACCCGCGTTTCGTCGCGCAAGTCGCACGCCATCTGGCGGCGATTCGTGCACAAGGCGTCGTCAAAGCGATGGGCGCTTTTACCGCTTGAGGCCATGCACGTGGCCGCAGCAACCGCCGCGTTCTGCCGGCTAGTAGCCCTAAATAATTGGAGGAACACATGAGCGACCTGCTCGTCAAACCGTCAAAGCATGCCGAAGACGGCCAGATCATCCATATCACGCCGGCGAGCGCCGGCTGGCAATACGTCGGCTTCGATGTTTTCGACCTGATGCCCGGCGCGACGGTGACTCGGGAGACGGGCGATCGCGAAGTCGTGGTCGTGCTCGTCAAGGGGCACGCAATAGTCGGTTGCGAAGGACTCGCGAGCCGCGAGATCGGCGCACGGATGTCACCGTTCGATGGCGCGCCGTGGTCCATGTATGTGCCGCCGCATACGCGCTACACGATCCTGGCGACGGACGACGTCGAACTCGGAATCTGCTCCGCGCCCGCGAAGGGCGGTCTGCCGCCGCGCTTCATTGCACCTCGCGAGGTCAAGCAGGAAACCCGCGGCGCTGGCGCCAACCTGCGTCACGTGCGGCACATCCTTCCGGAAACCGAGCCGGCGGAGAGCTTGCTGGTGGTGGAATCGGTGACGCCCGCGGGCAACTGGTCGAGCTACCCGCCGCATCGCCACGATACCGACGATGGCGAGCAGCAGACCTATCTCGAGGAAACCTATTACCACCGCGTCTCGCCGCCGCAGGGCTTCGCGATTCAGCGCGTCTATACCGACGACCGCAGTCTCGACGAAACGCTCGCGGCGTACGACAAGCATGTCGTGCTGGTGCCGCGCGGCTATCATCCGGTTGCGGCCGCGCACGGCTACGACCTCTACTACCTGAATGTGATGGCCGGTCCACGTCGCACCTGGCACGTGCACAACGAGCCGGCGCATGAATGGTTACTACAGTCCGGCGCAGGGGTCGCGGCGGACGGCGTGCGCTGAGTCCCGTCGCGGTAAGTCAGTCGCTTTCGGCGTCGGGGCCTTGGGTATCGAATCCGGCGGCCTCGCGCAGCGCTTGCAGCATCGCCCGCGCACCCGGTGAGAGCCTGTCGCCGCGCCGCGTGACGATGCCCGCCGGTCCGAGCTTCAGATCGAGTTCGAACGGTAGCGGTTCGAGCGCGCCGGCAATGCAATACGGCCGCACCGGCTCGCGCGCAAGCGGCGCGATCATATCGCTCATTTGCAGCAGACTCGTGATGACAGGTAGCGACGAACTCTCGACCACATCCGTCGGCAACGCGAGCTGCAGTTCGAGAAAAAGTTGCGTGAACTGATTGCGCATCACGTTGCCTTTCGGCGGCAAGATCCACGTTTGCGGCGCCAGTTCGTCCCAGCTCAGAGCCTTGCGCTTGACGAGCGGATGGCCAGCGCGTGCGAACAGCGCGTGCTGTGCTTCTGCGAGCGGGGCGTAGTGCAGTTCCGCCAGATCGTCCGGATTGCGGATTCGCGCCACGATCATATCCAGCTTGCCTTCCTGCAGACGCTGCACCAGCACCTCGCTGAACTCCATCTCGATGTTGATGCGAATCTGCGGAAAGCGTTTCTTGAGTAGCGCCACGGCTTGCGGCACGAGATTGGTGGCCGCCGTGACCTCGGTGCCGATCATCGCCTGCCCGGTCAGGCCGGCTTTGAGCGCGGACACTTCGTCGTACGCGTGCCGCAACTCCGCCAGCACGCTGCGCGCATGGCGGATCAGCACCTCGCCGTACCAGGTGGGCTCGACACCGCGCGGATGCCGTTCGAACAATGGCACACCCATCGTCTCTTCCAGTTCTCGCAGCAACTTGGTCGCCCCGGGCTGCGTCATGTGCGCGGCGTCCGCCGCGCGCAATACCGAGCGATGGATGTCGAGCTGAACGATCAGGGCCAATTGGCGCGTCTTCAGACGTGTGGGGTCGAAGCGGCCCGTCGCGATCGTCCCCGCGCCGCCGTCCGGATGAATTGCCGAGGTCACGATGTCGTCTCCATGTATTCCGTATTGATATAGATTTTGCGTTATTTTTCATTATAAAAGCATATCGATCGATTCTACTATGCATCAGACGCCCTGCATTCCAAGGCGGGCGGTTTCCCATCATGGGCATCGAGAACGGCTGCATCCAGCATCCGCGCATGCAGCCGCACAGGAGACGAAGAAGCAATGAACATCCGTACCGCAGATATCCCGCCGGAAGGCATCACTACCGACGAGTTCCTCGGCCGCGTCGCCAAGGTCCGCAGCGCTCTCGACGAGGCGGGCCTGGTCGGCCTGCTCGCTTTCGGCGATTGCTGGCGTGGCGCGAACATCGGCTACTTCACCGAGTTCCGTCCGCTCGACGGCGTATCGGACATTGCCAACGCGATCCTGCTGCTGCCAGTAGACGGCGACCCCGTGCTGTTCGTGTCGGATCAATGCTTCGACTACGCGACGAGCGTGACCGCCTTCGAGGTGCGCAGCCTGCGAGAAGTCACGCAACAGGTGCAGGCGTTTTCGGCGCGGCACCGCAGCGGCACGGTCGGCCTTGCCGGCGCCGCCTATATCCCCGCGGACCTGCTGCAGCGCCTGAACGCTGGTCTCGGCGAACTGAAGCTCGAACCGACGATGGTGCTGGCCGAAATCAAGGCGATCAAGAGCGACGCCGAAGTGGCGCTGATGCGCAAAGCTGCCGCCTTGACCGATTCGGCGATGGCCGCGATTCGCGACGCGCTCGCCGACGGCCGTCCCTACATCGAGCGTGAACTCGCTCTAATCGCTGACCGTGCGATGCTCGCGGGAGGAGCAGACCGGACCGCGTTCGATTCGATGGTGCAATCCGGTCCGCGCTCGGCGTATAACCTGGCGCGTCCCACCGACCGCATCCTGCAACCGGGCGACCTGATCATGACGGACATCGGTGCGCGTTATCGTGGGTACGTCGCCGATGGCGGACGCGGTTTCACCTACGGTCCGGCGAATCCCGAGAAGATGGCGATCGTCGCGGCAGCGGCGCGCGCGGTCGAAGCGGGGCTGGCCGCCGCGCGTCCCGGCATGGCGGCCATGGAACTGAACGCGGTGATCCAGCAGGCGCTGGTGAAGTCGAACTACGAGCAATACTCGAGCGAAGCGCGCGGCCATGGCACCGGTCACGGCACCGGTATGGATCCGGAAGAAGAAGCGCCATGGATCGGGCCGGGCAACAAGACCGTGCTGCAGGAAAACATGGTCTTCACCTTGAAGGCGACGATCACGGTGCCGAACGTCGGCGGTTTGCGCACGGAACGTATCGTGCGGTTGACCTCGGGCGGCGTCGAAACGCTCGACCAGTTCCCGATGGAACTGCACTGGTGAGTGCAGCGAATTTAACGTAACGTGCCGGCGAATCCGCGCCGCCGGCACGCAGCAGTTCAAGACATAGATTCCCAGAGAAGGGAGGAGACATGAATACATCGCCTGTTTCATCCGGCAACGCGCCGGTTATCAGCCGGTCGGCCGTCAACCGTGTGCTGGTCGCTTCGGTGGTCGGGACCGCCATCGAGTGGTACGACTTTTTTCTCTATGCCACCGCTTCGGCGCTGGTCTTCGCCAAGCTGTTCTTCCCCTCGTTCGATCCGGTGGTTGGCACCATCGCGGCGTTCGGCAGTTTTGCGGTCGGCTATCTCGCACGGCCTTTCGGCGCCGTGTTTTTCGGGCACTTTGGCGATCGCATCGGACGTAAGGCAACGCTCGTCGCGACGCTGACCATCATGGGCGTGAGCACCTTCGTGATCGGCCTGCTGCCGACTTATGCGTCGATCGGCGTCTGGGCGCCGATCCTGCTGGTGGCGATGCGCTTCATGCAAGGCCTCGGCGTCGGCGGCGAATGGGGCGGCGCGGTGCTGATGGTGGTCGAAACGGCGCCGGCCAGGAAGCGAGGCTTTTTCGGCGCGTTCCCGCAATTGGGCGTGCCGCTCGGGCTGATGCTCTCGACCGCGGTGTTTAAAGCCGTGTCGAGTATGCCGTCGGACGCGTTCTATTCATGGGGATGGCGCCTGCCGTTCCTGCTGAGCGTCGCGCTGATCGCGATCGGCCTGTTCATCCGCCTGCGCGTCATGGAGTCGCCGGTATTCGAACAGATCAAGGCGAGCAAGCAGGTCGTGAAGGCGCCGCTAGTCGAATTGCTGCGCCGGCATCCGAAAGACCTCGTGCTGACGATCGGCACGCGCTTCGCGGTCGACATTACCTTCAACGTGATCAACGTGTTCGTGCTGGTCTACGGAACGACGCGGCTCGGCTTGTCGCGTGGGCTACCGCTGAACGCCATCATTGTGGGCTGCGCGTTTGCGCTGATCACGCTGCCGCTGTTCGGCAAACTGTCGGACGTGATCGGACGCCGGACCGTGTTCATGCTCGGCGCGGTGTTCGTCGCGATCTATGGATTCGCGTTTTTTCCGTTGCTCGAGACACGCAATCCGACCTTGATTTTCGTGGCGTACGTCTGCGGTATCGCGTTGAGCCAGGCGTCGGTGTACGGCGTGCAATCGACGTGGTTTGCGGAACTGTTCGGTACGCGGGTGCGCTATACGGGGGCGTCGCTGCCGTATCAGGTCGCCGGCATCATCACGTCAGGACCGACGCCATTGATCGCCACCTATCTGTTCGCTACGTATGGCCAGACGCTGCCCATTTCGATCTATATCGCGGCGACGGGGTTGCTGAGCCTGGTGTGCGCGTTTTTCCTCGCGGAGACTTTCAGGCGGGATCTGTCGGCAGAGCCGGAGGATGAGGCGGCCGCTGCGCTGTGCGCGCGTGCGTCCGCGCACTCGCCGCATCCTTTGACGCGCTGAGCGCAAATCGATCCGGTTACCATGCCGTGTATGACCTGGCCGATTGCGGCGCCGGAGCGGCGGCCGTCGAGTCGCTAACGCGGGTTTGAATGGGCGCCTCGTCGGCCAGGTCAGTCGCAGGGGTGCCCGCCTCGGTGGCGGCCTCGCGCCGTTGGGCGGCGACGGCAAGACTCTCGGCGGTCACAAAGGCTACGGTCTCGGTTTGTTCGCGCAGATTCTCGGGAGCACGCTGGGCGGCGGTTCGTTCTCGCCCGTGCGCAACCGCACGCAAAAAAGCGATGAGCCGGACAACATCGGCCATTTCTTCCTTGCCGTGATGGCGTAACGGGTATGGCGCGCAGCAACGACGCCAACCGCGAGACCTACACGAACCGGCTCGCGAGCACGCGTCTGATCGGCGATGCGGAACTCGCGATCAGCCGGGAGCGCACGACCGTCGACCGGATCGCTTTCGACCCGGCCGCCCCGACGGTCGAGAAAGATATTGCCACTTATCGCATGCTCAAAGGGCAGGGTATGGATGCGTGGACGAAGTATCACGCCTTGCCTACCACGTCGGATGAAAACCTTCTTGCCGCCGCGGTCAGTGCCAAGCGAAGCCAGGTACAAAACCAGCTGGATGCTTTTGCGGATTCGGTCAAGGGCATGGACGACGCGGCAGTCAAGGTCGCGTTGAAGAAAATCGCGCTGGCCAATACGGACTATGTCACGGTGAGCGCAGATCTCAAGCAGTTTCAACGCGATCAGGCAAAAGCACAGTACGATGACTCGGAAGCGAGTTTCCAACGCTTTCGTGCAATGACAACCGCCTCCATCGTATTTGGGCTGCTCGCCGGTGTCTTCACCTTCGTGTCGCTGCGCCGCGCGATCGGCCGTCCGCTCGCTGAGGCGCTGGAACACTTCCACCGAATCGCGACGGGCGATCTGTCGCAGCGGATCGAAACGCGTTCGCACGATGGGCATGCTGCTGCACGGTCTTTCGCAAATGCGCGACGGCCTCGTTAGCACCGTCACAACAGTGCGTCACGCAAGCGAGGCCATCGCCACGGCCCAGCAGATCACCTCAGGCAATCTCCATCTGTCCGCCCGTACGGAACAACAGGCTGCGTCGTTACAGGAAACTGCTGCCAGCATGGAAGAGCTGACCGGCACGGTGAGGCATAACGCCGAGAATGCACGTCAGGCGCAGGCTCTCGCTGCTAATGCGGCCAACATGGCCGATCACGGCAACTCCGTGGTGGGCGAGGTGGTGACGACGATGAAAGAAATCGATCAGAGCTCGGGCCGTATCGGCGACATCATCGCGATTATCGATGCCATCGCGTTTCAGACCAATATTCTGGCGCTCAACGCAGCGGTCGAAGCTGCGCGCGCCGGAGAACAGGGACGCGGTTTCGCGGTAGTGGCGGCCGAGGTGCGCATGCTGGCGCAGCGCTCGTCGGCTGCCGCGAAAGAGATCAAAGAACTGATCGAGACGTCGAGCGGAAAAGTACAGGCGGGGGGCACGCTGGTCACCGAGGCGGGCGGCCGCATGCAGGCGATCCTCACCGGCGTGCGGCGCGTGGCGGACATTATGGACGAGATATCGGCGGCTTCGTCAGAGCAAAGCACGGGTATCGAACAGGTTACTCGCGCCGTCGCGGAAATGGACTCGGTCACGCAGCACAACGCCGCGTTGGTCGAAGAGGCGGCAGCAGCGGCCCAGTCGCTCGAGGAACAGGCGCGAATGTTGAAAGAGACGGTGGCGGTGTTCAGGATTTAGGCTAGAGCGGGAATCACTTCCTGACGCGCAGCGTGCTTCCGTCGTATTGCGACTCGCGGCATGACCAAAACGTGTCGCGACAGGCCTGACAGCGGAGTGCGGATTGCGTTATTTGATCTCGATGCGCCGCCTGGCTGCCGGTTCTCCGGTCGCCTTCGGCACGCGCAGCGTCAGCACGCCGTTTTCAAATCTGGCCTCTGCCCGATCGAGATCGATGCCCGCGGGCAGCGGGACCGCGCGCTGAAAGTGTCCAAACGACCGCTCGACCCGATAGCATCCCTGTTCCTCGCTCGTCGATTCGAAGCGCTTGTCGCCGCTGATGATCAGCATGTCTTCAATCACTTCGAGTTCGACGTCGTCGCGGGTCATGCCCGGCAATTCGGCGACGATACGCAGAGCGTCGCCATCGTCGGTGACGTCGATCCGCGGTTGAAACTCGCTTGCGCTGAAGTCGCCGAACCAGCTTCCGAGCGGTCCACGGCCGCCGAACGGATCGCGGATCAATTCGGCGAACAGATGAATCGGATCAGGCAGCGGCCAGCTGGCAGGCGCGAGTGCCGGCGCAGCAGCCGCTGCCATCGGAACCGCGTTACCCGTTTGCGTGCCGCCCGTCTGTTGCCCGTTTTGCCGGGCGCTTTGCGGACTGGTCCGCGGCGCACCGGCGCGGTCCGATGCGCTTTTTTGCGCGGAGTGTGAGCGTAAAAACCGGAACGGATTCCATTTGTCGAGATCAAGAGGCATGTGATTCTCCTTACGTGAGATAAGCCAGTGCCAGACCCGACGCTGGACCACTGGAGATGACGGGCGGTCCATTCGCCCTCCGAATGCGCGGGGCCGGCCGGCGCGGCATCGTCCGCGAGAGCGCAACGAGTCCGGTACGGGGTTGGCCGCGGGTTTGACCTTGTGACCCGCGACTGCCCTTGAACGGTGCGTTTACGGATGCAATGGCGCGTGTGGCTCGCCAGTCAGGCTATCCTGCTGCCAGGCACGCGCAGTGATGCCGAGTACGAACAGCAGCGAGCCCGTGAACAACGCATACACGCCGATCAGCCAGACGAGCGCTAGTGCGCCGGCACCCGGAAAGAACAGCACGAAGATGCCGAACAGCAAGGACAGCACGCCGGTCAGCACCAGCATCCACGCATTGCGCAGTCGCCTGTGCAGCCGCCTTGCTGCGATCAGATCGAATACGCCGCTGATAATCGCGTTTGCGCCGATGATGGCGACCAGCACGAGCGTGGTAATGCCCGGCACTAACGCGGCTATCAAACCGGCGCCGATGCTACAGATGCCGAGCAGCAAGGGCACCCACCAGCCGGCGTGCGTCGCGCGGTAGCGGATGGCCCCGACAATCGCGACAATGCCGCCGGCGATCGCGTAGGCGCTGAAGAGAGTAATCAGCAGTAGCAGAGTGAGAGCGGGCCAGAACAGCGCCAGACTGCCAAACAGTAGCGCTACCGTGCCACGCAAAATGAGCATCCACCAGGCGCGTCCAAGCAGTTCATCCATGTGGAACTTCAGGCTCTACCGTCATGCGATGAACTGCAGTCTAGGCTCCTCGCTGCTGCGATTCTTTCGCGTTTCTGCCATGCGTTTCGCAATTCTGCATTCGCTCATGAGGCGTGCGGAATGGCATCCGCATGTACGAAAATAGCTCGATCCATCACCGCTTTTTTATAGCGGCTTGCCGTGCGACCTTCTAACATGAACTTACGCCGCGCACGGTCTGGCGTTTACCTTTTCATTGCTGACCCGGTGTTGCACCGTCAACCCCAGAACGAAGGGAATCTCATGAAAACGAATCTGCTTGTATTGCTGCTCGCGTCGTCGCTAGGACTCGCTCCAGACGCGAACGCCCAAGTGGCCGGCGCCCAGCCGCTTGGTGTCACCGTGGAAGAGTCGGCCGCGATCGTGGCAGGCTGGAGCGTGAGAAAGTCGATCATGGACAAGCCGGTCTTCAACGAGAAGGGTGAGCGTGTCGGTGTCATTCATGACATTATCGTGGCACCGGACCGGTCGGTATCGTTTGCAATCGTCGCCGCAAACCAGTTTCTGGGGGTGTCGCATCACGACGTGGCCATTCCGGTTGAGCAGCTCGATTTTGTCAATGGCAAACTGGTGCTTGCCGGTGCGACGAAAGATGCGATCAAGGCGCTGCCCGCGTTTCAATACGCAAAGGTACGCGCGACACCTAAGGCGAGGTCCGACTACAGCGAGCATCACTGACATATGTCGCGCATCGTCAGCGATCGATGCATTTGGACGTACTGCACATCCATTCCATGGCCAGTGCGCCGATTAGTGCACCGCCGCGTGACTATTCGTCGTGCCGCATGACCGCCGCCTGCTCTTCGGGCGACTTTCTTAACCAGCGCCGGTGCAACGCACGTTCAATGCTGCCGCCCACCGAGAGCAGCAGCAGGAGCAGGGCGGTGGCAATACCCGCAATCTGCCAGGCGCCGATGCCGCATACAACTCCGAGCGCGGCGGTGACCCAGATCGAAGCCGCCGTCGTCAAGCCGCTGATCCTGCCGGTGGCGCGGTCTTGCAGGATCACCCCGGCGCCGAGAAAACCGATGCCCGTAATGACGCCCTGGATCGCGCGGCCGGCGTCACTGCTGTCGCTGAAACCGTGCAGTTCGAAGGACATGCCGGCCATTGTGACGAGACAGGAGCCGAGCGCAACGAGGCCTAGCGTCTTCACACCGGTTGGTTTGCCGTGCAGGTTTCGATCGAGCCCGACGATGCAGCCCACCAGCACTGCCGCGACCATGCGCAAGATCGCCTGAAGCAACTGCAGGTGTGAAATCATTGGCATCCCGCTAAGGTTTCCAGGTAACGTCGCGTTCGGCGAGCACCTGGCTGCTCACTACAGTCTAGCGAAGGGAGCAAACTGCTTGAGCGTTAAACGCCGCACACGCGGAAGGGTTGAAGCTTTCGTCAGGAGCATTACAAAGCTTGTGATGCAGATCCAGCCCCACATGCCCCAGCACACAGCCGCTCCGGATTGCCGCGATGGTTAGCCACGATTATTCGGCCAGCCGCATCTGCCCATATAACAAATCCGCCTTAGGAAGCCTTGAATTCGACGTAAGCTTAGGTATGCGACGAGGCAACGAGGAGACTTCTGCTTGCGATGAAACAAACGACAGGATTGACCCCGGATCACAGGTTACGCTGCCAACCGATGACCGTCGCTTTCACCA
The DNA here is from genome assembly GCF_004339745.1 of Paraburkholderia sp. BL9I2N2. Classification (GTDB taxonomy): domain Bacteria; phylum Pseudomonadota; class Gammaproteobacteria; order Burkholderiales; family Burkholderiaceae; genus Paraburkholderia. The sequence goes on from NZ_SMGP01000003.1 coordinate 511,278, forward strand.
ATGGCGGGTTGAATACAGTGCAGGGACTTCGGCTCGTTATGCCGACAGGTACCACTGTTGTGCAGGCTGCGGGCTGTGACGACCTTGGGGTGAATCACTCCATGTTGATAAGTGCGCCATTTGTCGCAGTCATTCCGGCGGGTGCGCAGTTGGCCACGATCGCTGACAACGATCCAAAGGGATGGGTCATCGCACTCGAAAGGAGCGTACTTGGACAAGCCTCGCAAGAAGCGTTTGCGGCGGTCCCAAAATGGTCTAAGTCTTGGGATCCGTTCCTGCGTGAGGTGGCGGGCACGTTGAGTGCTTTGCATCGTGCGGAGCTCATCGACGCTGCTTGCGCCGACGCATTCGCCGATGTTATCTCGGTGCACATCGCTCTTTACTACGGGCACTGTGCTGGTGCGGCAGCGCCAGATACGCCTCTTACGCTTCAAATGCTGAGTCGCGTTGAAGCCTTCGTTCATGAGCATATAGCTGAAACCATTTTGGTCGGGCAACTCGCGATGCTGGTGCACATGGGCACATCAAACTTTGCACGCGCTTTCAAAAGGGTGACAGGCAGGCCGCCCCATCAGTACGTGACACTCGAACGAGTGAAATTTGCCAGGACGATGTTGAGCCAACAAACCCCTTCTCTGGTTGACGTTGGCGCGCTCGCGGGGTTTCAGACTCAACAGCATTTCACCGAAGTGTTTCATCGATACACCGGCGTAACGCCACGCGCATACCGGCTTGCCCGCCGTAACGTCAGTAGCTGATTCATTGTCGAAGTTGCGGGCATCGCGACGAAGGTCGAACTGGAAGCGGGATCCGGGTCTGGTAGTCGACGACGTGCGCTAACCGGCGCTTTTGTTCTCGTCGTGCGGCAGCCCGAGTCACTCGCCCCGCCGCGCACCTTCGCCGGATCGTGTTTCCTGCTGCCGCTGTGCATACAGGGTCCGGTCGACTTCGGCGTCCGGTGCCGAGGTCGCGTCGATAGGGTCGTCGCGTTGCCGCATCAGCCAGTAGACGATCCCCAGCGCCACCAGCGCAAACGCAAGCGCCGCGATCTGCGAGGGTGCGCTGGCCGGATCGAGAATAATGAATTTGCGGGCGATGGCAAGCAGCGCAACGAGAACTACCGTCTTGACCTGAACGATATGATCGCGCCGCGCCATCACGCGCGTAATCGAATGTTTGAATTCCATTGCGATCAACAACGTCATGATCATGCCGAAGACCGTTTGGAACACTGCGTGATCGAGCGGGTTTAGTGCGTCCGAAACTAGCAATGCAGTCACCGCGCGGATCAATTGCCAAAGCGACACGAGAATGATGACGGAGATCACCAGGCTCAGCACATGCGCGACAAGCTGTTCGAAGCGTTCATAAAACGTGAGTACGTCCCACTGCAGACGCAGTGCATCGAAATCCCGGCGCAGCCTGCTTTTCTTTCTGTCCATGATCTGGCTTCCGGGCGGGCGTGGATACGCCGTGCGCGCACAGCGGGGGCGGATTGCACGTGCGTCGTGCGAAGGTCAGCAGACGATGTGGCAGTTCATGCGCCACGGTCTTTCGGGTTCGTGCTGTTTTTTTACAGATAGCTGCTTGAACGCAACCGGCGGACCTCATTGTCAACGGCTGACAGGACAGCCGTAGAAGGAAGCAGCCTTGACGTAACCGGCAAATGTAACCGCGTCATTGTTAGTGCACCGTGCATCGCCTTCGTTCGACGAAGCGCCTGACGCCCACCAATGGATGTGTTCTAGCCGAGTGCCGCGCGAAGCGAATTGCGGGCATTGGGAGACGCGCGCCAGGATCGCAGGATCCCGACAAGTCTTCGCAGGAATAAGAAAGAAGTCGCTTCTGTCGGCGCGTAGTGTCGAATCTGCCGTCACCCGGTCGCGTGGCCGCTTGCGCCGCGCCCGGTTGCTGTACGCAACCGGCACTATTTCGCTGGTATTCGGCGTGCTCGTGATCGCGTGGCCCGGCGCTGGCGTGCTTGCACTTGTTTGGATGATCAGTGCGCACGCTATTTTCAGCGGTGCTTTGCTACAGATGCTCACCGGTCTGATCCGGACCCGTTCGGCGGCCTGGGCCGCCGGAACTGTGGTTCGGCGATTTGAATCGCATCTGGTTTCAGCCGCGCATTCGACGCAGTCGACGACGGCGACGCGTGCCCAAGGCGGGCGAGACAAAGCAGATCGAGATCAGGTGACCCGCGAATCCCGCAAGGCCTCGCCACGAGGGATGTAGAGCAGTGCGTCGGCGAGGCAGAAATATCCAGGATATGGACAGCCCAGCCGTCCACGTCGCAACGCACAGCGCGTGGGCAGAACCTGAAGAGGAACATCATGGCCAAGTGCAGTGTTTGCGGTAAACCGGCGACTACACAGATCACGATCACCGAGAACGGCCAGCGCCGCCAGTTGATGCTTTGCGACGAACATCACATGCAGTTCATGGCACGCCATCAGCGCAGCCTGTCGCCGCTCGAGTCGCTTTTCCACGGTGGGCTGTTCGAGCGCCTGTTCGACGAGGGATGGTCGCCATTCGAAAACGGCGGCACGGACTGGGAGCGGGCAGGGCGTCCCGCGCCTGACCGCGCGTCGGGTTCGGCCGGGTCATCCGGTCCGTCTCAAGCAGCGGGCGGACCGGACAGCAGCGGTGCCCGCCCTCGCCGACGCAGGCGTGCACGTGAGGGCGTCGACCTGCAAAGCTTTCTAAGCGAAAGCGGGCTCGAGCGGCTGCAGGCGGCCGCGCAGAAAGCTGTCGAGTTCGGCAAGAAAGAGGTCGACACGGAACATCTGCTGCTCGCGCTAGCCGATAACAACGTCGTCAACGAAATCCTGCGCGAGTTCAAGCTCGATGCCGACGATATCAAGCGCACCATCGAACAGGACGCGCCGCGCGGTACGGCCAAAGCCGATGGCGAGGAGGCACGCATCGGCGTTTCGCCGCGCGCAAAGAGCGCGCTTGAAAATGCACTCGTAGCGTCGCGCGAGCTCGACCATAGCTATGTCGGCCCGGAACACATACTGATCGGTCTCGTCGAGGAAGGAGACGGCTTCGCCGGCGAGCTGCTGCGCAAACTCGGGTTGACCTCGCAATCGCTGCGTCAGAAAGCAGTGAAGGTGGTGGGCCAGGGCGCGGAAGACGGCAGCGTCGAAGGCCGCTCCTCCACCCCGACGCTCGATAAATACGCGCGCGATCTAAGCGAGCTGGCAAAGCTCGGCAAGCTCGATCCGGTGATCGGCCGCGACAAGGAGATCGAAACCACCATCGAAGTGCTCGCGCGCCGCCGCAAGAACAACCCGGTTCTGATCGGCGAGCCGGGCGTCGGCAAGACGGCGATCGTCGAAGGTCTGGCGCAACGCATCGCGCAGGACGAGATCCCTGAAGTGCTACGCGGCAAGCGCGTGGTCGAGCTGAATATCAATAGCGTGGTGGCAGGCGCGAAGTATCGGGGCGAATTCGAAGAGCGCGTCAAGCAGGTGCTCGACGAAATCGTCGCGAACCAGGACCGGCTGATCATTTTCATCGACGAGCTTCATACGATCGTCGGCGCGGGCCAGGGCGGCGGCGAAGGCGGGCTCGATATCGGCAACGTATTCAAGCCGGCGCTTGCGCGCGGCGAGCTGCATCTGATCGGCGCAACCACGCTCAATGAATACCAGAAGTACATCGAAAAGGATTCGGCACTCGAACGTCGCTTCCAACCAGTGATGGTGCCCGAGCCGAGCGTCGAGGACACGATTGATATCCTGCGCGGCCTGCGCGACCGGCTTGAGGCACATCACAAGGTGAAGATCACCGAAGAAGCGATCACGGCCGCGGCGAAGCTGTCGGATCGCTATATCGCCGCCCGCTTCCTGCCCGACAAGGCCATCGACCTGCTCGACCAGGCCGCGGCTCGCGTGCGCATTTCGTCGAACTCGCGACCGCAGGCGCTGCAGGGAATCGAGGCCACTGTCCGTCGTCTGCGTCAGGAGCAGGACTCGGCGAGCGCGGCCAAACAGTTCGACAAGGCGAAGGAACTGCAGGAGAAAATCAAGGGCGAGCAGGCGCGTCTGAATGAGTCGACCGAGGCCTGGAAGAAGGAACGCGGCACCAGTTCGCAGGAAGTCGGGGCGGAAGACATCGCGCAGATCGTATCCTCGCTGACCGGCGTGCCGGTGTCCGAACTCACGGCCGAGGATCGCGAAAAGCTGCTGCGTCTGGAAGACCGTTTGAGGGAACGCGTCGTCGGCCAGGACGAAGCCGTCACGGCCGTATCAAAGGCCGTGCGACTTTCACGCGCGGGGTTGACGGAAGCTGGCAAGCCGATCGCCAGCTTCCTCTTTCTCGGACCGACCGGCGTTGGCAAGACCGAACTCGCGAAGGCGCTCGCCGCCGCGGTATTCGGCGACGAGAACGCGCTCGTGCGCATCGATATGAGCGAATACTCGGAACGCCATACGGTGGCCCGTCTCGTCGGCGCGCCTCCCGGCTATGTCGGCTACGAAGAAGGCGGCCAGCTGACCGAGCGCGTGCGGCGCCACCCATACAGTGTCGTGCTGCTCGACGAGATCGAAAAGGCGCATTCCGAAGTGCACAACATCCTGCTGCAACTGTTCGACGAAGGACGTCTGACGGACGGCAAGGGACGGCTCGTGGATTTCACCAACACCGTGATCATCGCCACTAGCAACATCGGCTCGCAGATGATTCAGGACAACATGAAGACCGATTCGAAACAGCTGGACTATCCCGCGCTGCGCGACCGGCTGATGGAAGTCCTGCGGCATCACTTCAAGCCGGAGTTCCTGAACCGGGTCGATGAAGTGGTTGTGTTCCATGCGCTCGGCAGGGAGCAGATCCGCCGGATCGTCGACCTGCAGCTTCAGCGCGTGCAGCGCACGGCTGCCGCGCAGAATATCGAGCTGTCGTTCGACGATGCACTGCGTGATCATCTGGCCAGGGTTGGATACGATCCGGAGTTCGGCGCGCGGATGTTGAAGCGCAAGATCCGTATGGAAGTGGAATCGGAACTCGCCGACTCGCTGTTACGAGGCGATGTGCGCAGCGGCGATGCTGTCGAAATCGACTGGGACGCCAGCGAAAAGGCTGTACGTGTGAAGAAGCTCGAAGCGCCGGAATCGACCGGCGAAGAAGCCAGGAAAGCCGCCGAAGCCCCGGCCTGATGCTCGGAAACGACGGGTACGGCCGGCGGAGTCAACGCCGCCAGCTGTACCCGCTTACAGTGCCACTTCTCCCGCGATCATCTCGTCGCGATAGCACCAGATCCACGATTCGCCCGGTTCAATGGAACGCACCAGCGGGTGGCCGGTCGCGTGATAATGCGCGCTCGCATGGCGATCGGGCGACGAGTCGCAACAAGCGACATGACCGCACGACATGCAGAGCCGCAGATGCACCCAGGAGTGGCCGAGTTTCACGCAGTCTTCGCAATAGTGCTTCGTGGTCTGCAATACGCGGATTCCATCCAGATGCGTGCAGGTGGGAGTCATGGTCAGCTCCTGGTGATCAGATTGCGACAGGGAAAGCGGACGGTGCTCACTCATGTGAGGCACATGAAGCACATCATGCGCCGCTCAGATAGCGGTGCACGAGCGCTACCGCCGTGGCTCCTTCGCCGACGGCGGCCGCTACGCGTTTGATCGAGCCGTGGCGGACATCGCCAGCGGCGAACACGCCCGGCATGCTGGTTTCCAGATACAGCGGCTCGCGATCCAGCGGCCACTGCAGCTTCTGGTCCGTGTCGTGCAGGTCGGTGCCCGTCACGAGATAGCCGGCTTCATCGCGCGCCACGCCGACTTCTTTGGCCCAATCGGTCTGCGGCAGGCCGCCAATGCAAATGAAGAGCCAGTTTGTCTTCACGCGTCGCGCTTCTCCGCCGCGGCGATCGGTCAGCGTGATTTCGCGCAGCACGTCGTCGCCATGCAATGCGGTAACGGTCGTGCAGGTCAGCACCTCGATGTTTGACGCGGAGGAAATACGGTCGATCAGGTACTGCGACAGTGTGCTTTTCAGCGACGTGTCGCGCACCACCATCGTGACCTGATTGCAGTACTGGGAGAAATGCATCGCGGCCTGCCCCGCCGAATTGCCGCCGCCCACGATGTACACGTCTTCGCCGCGGATCAGCGATGCCTCGCTCGCACCCGCGCCGTAGTAAACACCCGCGCCGCTGAAGCGCGCTTCGTCTGGCAATTCGAGCCGCCGGTACGCGACACCTGTCGCGCACACCGACGTGCGTGCCGTGATTCGCGTACCGTCTTCGAGATAGACGATACCGTTGCCCGTGGAGAAATCCGCGCGCACGCCGGCACGGGCCAGCAGGATTTCCGCCCCGAAGCGGACTGCCTGATCGCGAGCCCGTTCGGCGAGCTCCGTTCCGCTGACACCGTCCGGAAACCCCAGGTAGTTCTCGATCTTCGACGTGCTGCCAGCCTGCCCACCGACGGCCCAGCGCTCCACCAGCACCGTGCGCAATCCCTCGGATGCACCGTAGACCGCGGCGCTCAGACCGGCCGGCCCGGCGCCATAGATCGCGAGATCGTATTCCGAACGTGACGGGCTGCGAAACCAGCCGAGCTTTTCGGTGATCTGCCGGACAGTCGGACATTCGAGTCGCGTGCCGTCGTGAAACTCGCATACCGGCAGGCGCGAGTCGCGAAGGTGCTGCACCTGTGCCAGCTTCACCGCCTCTTCATCGTTATTGAGTTCGATCCACTCGAAGGGAATGTCGCAACGATGCAGGAAATCGCGGATCGCATAGCCTTCCGCCGACCGCATGCGTCCATAGATCTTGACCATGTGTGCCTCGCCCATGTCTGTGTTCGGGTCATGTGTGTGGTCAATCGTCACGTACGTTCGTCTCAATCCGGCAGAACGAACTCAGTACGCATGTCCTCGATGACACGCCTGACCTGTCGAAGATAGTCGGTGCCGCTCTCGTTGAGCGCGAGCATGTCCCAGTTCCGGCCGGAGGCGTCGGGCGGATGCCGCTCCGGCAGCGGCACGCGGACTCGCAAATGGTGGGGGACGTCGGCGGCAAGCTGCTCGACGCGCCGTTGTGTTTCGGCGCGAATCTGTTCGGCCGTTTGAATGGACTTCGACATGGGCTTGCCCTCCATGAGTGGCGCACGTCGACATGGAGTCACGTCGCGCGAAAGTCTCGTGCGGAGATCACGCTACAGATGATTGAAGTCTAGTACCTGTCCGGCTAGGGAAGGAGCAATACGATGAGCATCCGTTGGTCGGTACTGCCCACAAGGGCCGCTTGGTGCAGAAAAATCGCGTGGTGCGGGCATTCCGTTGGGCTATTGCCGGGGGCATATTCATCATCAAGATTAGGCTTCCGCTGACCACGCTTCTTCCATGTTCCTGCCAGGACATGTCGGATTTCTGCGATCGCGTCCAAACTTGCAACAGCCTTGCGAGATAACCGGGCCAGCCAGGCCTGCCTCAACGAATTGCCGCGCCGGACGGTACGCCGCGAGAATTGAGCACGCGCGTTGGCTGACGATGACCCCGGCGTCTGTGCCCGTGCAATGTGCAATTGCCGACTATCTTGAGCACGGGGACTACAACCGGCTTCTACGCAAACTGCGTCGCGAACTTGGGTCCCTTCAGATCCAGTTCGTCGACAAAAGCATCGATGACCCTGACTGGATTGTCCTGTCCGATGTAGTCATCGACGTATTCGGGAAGCAGTGCGACCTGCTTGCGGTCAACGCCTTCAACGAATCGCTTCATGAGTCACCCGGTCTCAATGCGTTGATTCAGTTTAGGCGATCAATGCGTTTTCACACACCCTTATATGGACACCGCCCGGTTTGCCAGGTTGATCTTGTGTGATGCGTGAACAAGGTATCGGCTGCGGTCTTATATGCGGCCTTTTGCAAGCCGAAGCTGCGGGCCCTGATGGAATTCGCCAGGAACGTCCTCATCTCGGCCACGTGCTTGAGGCACAAGAGTGTGCTCAGGTTTGCGTTCCTGCGGTCCGACCTGTCTTGCCATCACATTGAAATCAACCCTAGCAACCTACCAGTTTCTCAACGCTTCAAAGTGCTCATCCTGCTATGCAGGTCTGTTGCTCACATGATGCGCTTCGTACGGAGTTCCGTGAGCGAGGATCGCCCAGGCGATTCTCGCCATTTTGTTCGCCATGGCCACTGTTGCTACATTTGCTGGACGTCGCTCCTGTATTGCCTTTTGCCATCCGGTTGGTACTTTGGCGTGACACAGAACAGAGCGCGCCCCATGTATCAGCAACGTACGCAGGTATGGGTCGCCACGTCTGGAGATCGAGCCCAGCCGTATCTTTCCGCCGGTACCATTCTGACGAGGAACAAGTCCCAGAAACGCGGCGAACTCGCGCCCCGACCTGAATGTCTTCGCATCTCCAATTGTTGCTACCAGGGCCGTTGCAGTTAGGCGACCGATACCCGGCACTTCGGAGATCGCACGACATGCAGCTTCCTGTTTCTGCCAGGCGCCAATCCGCTTCTCGAGTTGATCGATGTCCTCCTCAAACAGGTTGATGCGACGCAACTGTTCGAGAAGGTTAAGAAGTATCGATCGTGGCAGCGTGTCTTCGAGTTCTGCCATGCGCTTTCTGATCTCGTCGAGTCCTGCTACGCGTCCTGCACGAAACGTAACGCCGAACTCATACAGCAACCCACGCAGCTGATTTATCTGCATCGTTCGAAACTTGACGAGCAACGAGCGCATACGATGAAGGCTTAGCATCACTTGCTGATCCTCTGTCTTGGCGGCAACCGTGCGCATGCCGGGTTGCTGCACTGCAGTCCAGATTGCCCGCGCGTCCGCCGCGTCGGTCTTGTTCGTTTGCACGAAAGGTCGAATGAATTGAGCGTGTAACAGCACCACCTCGTGTCCGAGCGCGCGGATCTTACGCGCCCACCAGTGAGCACTTCCGCAAGCCTCGAGGGCGACGCGACCGGCGGGGCGCTGCGCCAGAAATGCAATTAGATCGTCACGTCCGAACTTCCGATTCGCGATCTCGCCAGTTTGGGCGTCGACCCAGTACATCTGGAACACCCGCTTTGCAATGTCGAGTCCGTATGTCGTAGCATTCATCTGGGGCCTCCGTTCCATAAGTGGTTGTGTCGCAACTCCACTCTGGCACATTGATGCCGTTCGGTCCTGGGGGCCCTCAATCGTGCCCAATTCCCCGGAGGGAGGGCGGTGTCCATTCCATCTCGGCCGGATTGCGCCGGAGAAACGACCGGATCCGGCTGTCGAGATCGCGCGCCGCGCGGACGTGCCACTCGTCATTGCAGCCAAGGTCGACAATGCTGATCGATCATATTTCGAGCATTCCATAGAAGACTTGTTCCGCGATCCACTGGTTAGTTTCTGTGGTGAGGTCACCGACTTAAGGAAGGATGAGTTTCTCGGCAATGCACGCGCGCTGCTTTTTCCCATAGACTGGCCTGAGCCATTCGGGCTGGTATTGGTCGAGGCCCTCGCCTGTGGCACACCCGTAATCGCCTTTCGGAACGGATCGGTTCCCGAAATCATCGACGACGGAGTCACCGGCTTCATCGTGGACACCATCGAAGAGGCCGTCGTCGCCGTTGGCCACACTGGCCAGTTGAACCGCCGGCGCTGCCGCCAGGTCTTTGAAGAGCGTTTCACCGCCGCCCGGATGGCGCACGCATATCTGGAGACTTATGAGAAAGTGCTGGCAGACCACCGTAGATGAACAAAAACAACGTCGGGTCCGGGCGAGAATCGGTACTCATTTTTTGGCTTTGGCCAGGAGCGGTGATGACAAACGGCCAACGCCAGGTAACCTAGGGCGGCTCTGCTTGGTTGGCGAGGCCTCGACCTGCTCGATGTCTGCCGACGCATGCGGCCTACGTATCCGGGGCGAATGGTTCAGCGCTGGCAGCACACGGGAAGGGGCGGGTGATCGTCGGGGATCAACGCGCCTGAAAGCGTTATTCTTCGTTACCCACGCTTTTCAACACTTCCGCCGGACTCGCATATTCGCCATCGGGGGGGCGCCTCGAGCGCAGCCGCAACGTCTTCATCCGCGCCGTTGACCGAGCTGTTTCAAGCAGTGTCTGCTTATCCAGGAGAAGGCAACGCAAGGAATGGCGACAAGTATCTCTCCTGGGCGTGGGCCTCATCGAGGATCCCGCCGTTGCAATGCGCTGTTGTCTGTAGGGGAGGCGCTTCTATGAGCGCAAGAAAGCCCGGCGCATGCCCGTGGTCGCCACGGAGGCGCTTGCGCACAAGCTCGCGCGGGGCCCCGGTCTACATGCTGCGAGATGAGAAATCTCTCTTGAGGTCACCAAATGCTGCGGTTAGTTTTTCGGCGGGGCCATAAGCGGGGTAAATGTGTTGGCGTAGACCCAGTCTAGTGATTGGGCTACGCGCTCCCGACGTCCCCTATTAGCGAGCTCTGGGATGCCCAGACCGTGAGCCGAAACCAGCCTGGCACTGACGCAGCATGCCGATCATTGGTGAATGCTCTCATGCACACCGGTCTGGCACCGATGGTTTTCTGGGGCTCGCTATGAGCCACGGCGGAAGCCAGAACACCTGCCCTCGTCTTGATTCCGATGGATGACTGGCGCAGACCAGCGCTGCAACTAGGTGAGCGAATAATCGAACGCATGCTCATGCGCACCGATGTGGGGTGGCTGAAATGTTTCAGCTGAGCAGGGTAAAGTTTGGGAGAGAAGTATCTATCTCTTGACCTTGGGCTTTCGACGGATGATACATTTAATGCGGCTTACGGCAGGTCGCCGTCAATGTCTTCGCAGGTGCGCTTGGATATCGCGCGCTTCGAGGGCCGAGAGATCTTCGTTGATCTCTTCGAAAATCATCTGACGCGTCTCCTCGCTCAGACGCTCGCGCAGCATTCCGAGAAACTTCGGCTCCGCGGCAAATCGTAATCGCTGATACCGGTGATGAAGCCGTCCCTGTTCGACGCAGTCGGCCACGGTCTTCGCGAATTTTTCGCGATCCTTCTCGCTCAGCGCCGGTCCACCAGGGACGACATTGACGAGGTCTTCGATTTCCCGCAAGTCCAGCTTAAGTCCCGGTGTCTCGAAGATTCGAGCACGACTACCGTCGGCAACGACAACCCAGGTAGTGACAGCCATGGTGCGCCCTCCCAGCGTGATCGGTCGCCAGCTCGGCGGCCATCGTAAATCGTCGCGTGACGCCAGCGAACTCGCCGGTCAACGACAGTCTATCTCCAACGCCCATCGATGACGGACCGTGGGGCCTCCCCGCGCTCCTGCGCGAGCGACGGATAGTCGGTATAACCCGCGCTCGCCGCCTCCGTAGAACGTGGACGGATCCGGCGAATTGAGCCGAGCGTGCGACCGGAAGCGTTCCGGCAGGTCGGGATTGGCGATGAACAATCGTCCGAACGCGATCAGGTCCGCGTTGCCGTCCTCGAGCCATCTTTCTGCGCTGCCGCCGTCGAACCCGCCCGCGACCATCAGCACACCACGATATGTGCGGCGTATCATCTCGCTCATGCGTTTCGCGCGCTCCGTCAAAGCGACATCCTCACCGGTCGCCGCCAGCGCGGGATTGACGATGTGCAAGTAAGCCAGCCCGTATCGATTGAGCTTATCGATGACGTAAGAAAAGGTCGCCTCGGGATCGTCGTCATGCATGTCGTTGAAGGTGCCGAGAGGAGAGAGCCGTACGCCAACCTTTTCCGGCCCCCACACTTCGCAAACCGTTTCGATCACCTCGAACAGCAGCCTGGCCCGGCGTTCGCTCGATCCACCGTATTCGTCCGTGCGGCGGTTCGTGCCGGACAACAGAAACTGGTCGAGCAGATACCCGTTCGCTCCGTGCACTTCGACGCCGTCCATACCGGCAGCCTTTGCATTGCGCGCACCCCTGAAGTATTGGCGCACGAGATACGGCATCTCTTCGACCTGCAGCGCGCGAGGCGTGACGCAGGGCGCGACGACACCTTCGCCACGCTCGTTCTCGATGAACGCCTCCGCTTTCGGCTGGACCGCAGAGGGCGCAACGGGCAGCATTTCATCGGGCTGCAACGAGGGGTGCGATATGCGTCCGACGTGCCAGAGCTGCATGAACATCAACCCGCCCGCCTCGTGCACGGCGTCCGCCACGAGCCGCCAGCCTTCGACCTGCTCGCGACTATGGATCCCAGGCGTCCATGCATAGCCCTGTCCTTGCATCGACACCTGCGTCGCCTCGCTGATGATGAGCGCGGCCGCTGCGCGCTGCGCGTAATAGCAGGCGTTGAGCTGCGACGGTATGTTGCCTGGTCGGCTCGCGCGCGAACGCGTCAGCGGCGCCATCACGACACGATGACGCAGGTCGTGCGGCCCCACCCTTATGGGTTCGAAGAGCTTGCGCAGTTGGACTTGTTCGTCGTGCTGCCCGGCTTCCCTGGGCGCGATTTCCGTATCAGACATAAATTCGCTCCTTGCGTTTTGGACTTGGCCCGAAAAGCGCTGCCATAGACGCTTCGAAGCGTCGGCGTCAACCACATCGCAGGGTCCCGCTCTTCGCCGAGTCTAGCCATGGCCGGCGTGCGTTTCTTTCCAACTCCTGCTCGGATGTGTCGCGATCCTGCTGTCGCCCGCTCGATCGCTCCACCGGGGATCGGATGCGGCCCTGCCGTGCTCCCAGTTACACTGCCGCTTTCGAAAGATTCACGACCGGGGCGTTCGCCTCGAACTTCACCCGATGCGTCGAAAAGAGCATCCGCACATTACAGACGTTCGACGAACTCTCAAGAAGCCGACTCGCAAATTCATTGCAGGCCGCCATGTCAGGCAGATCTGCAATAACGGCAAAGTCGGGGCCAGGCGACATACGATAGCGCTGGGTCACCGACGGTTCGGCACAGATATAGACCGCGCACGTGTCGGCGACAGCATGTACAAAAGGAAAGCGTACGCAACACCGGAGGTCCCTCGGCGAGCTGCAGGCGGTGTTGCACGCGAAAACGAGGGCAGAGACCGGTACCGCTTTTACGCTCTGTGATAAGGAAATAAGAGCTTTACCATCTACAGCATGCTGCATAACGCGCGGCTGACGGCGACACGTGTCGCACCCACATCTACCGTAAGACCTTCCAACTTTTCGGGGCGCCTCAAACAAAATCTACACATAGGAAACGCTGTTTGCTGCGCGTCGACAAGCTCGCTCAGTTGCTTTCCAGTACCGACGACGATTGAGTTTAGTTCTTCGCGCGTTGCTCGGGCTCCGGATGAACGGCAATTGGATCGCTCGCAGGAAAGGTTTCTTTGAGCGCTTCGTCGAGTTGCTCGTCCAGGGTCATCGGCGCTTCCTGTGCCTCGACATTCGACTTCCGGATGTCGACGCGACTTTCCTTTGTCATGTTGCGCTCCATAAGGGAACCAGCGGAATTTCGCTATTGCAGCGGCGGTGCGTGCATGCAATCACGGTTATTGGAGGCGGAGATCGCCACCTTCGGCAGATCGAAAATCGTGGCATCGACGACATCCAAATCGACGTCACCGATCTGCCGGGTGGCGCGAGAGATCGCCGCGTGCGTGAAGCAGGAGATGCTCTACCCGGGCACCGCGCCTAACGAGCTGCTCGCGAAGAGCGGCTCTGAGTTGGACAAGCCTGAAAGGCTCGCGTTTCTGACGTCGCACGATCTGGAATACAGATACTCTCCAGGTTTCTCGATTTGGCGGCGCTTTTTGTGCTCGCCGTGGAACCCGAACGCTAACGGCGGCATTACCTAAAGGTAACATGTCGTTTATTTCACACACATTCTGTACTTCCGGCGCGCTTCCGTATTACAAGCGACCTGAACCTTAGACGCAGCACAGATGGCTAGGTCGAGTCTCTTGCGTTCGGCGCATAGCGATGTGGGCAATTCATATAGACGAGCCCTGACAGGACGACCGCTGCGAGCGCCGCTATGGTGTTGCTTCCTGCTTGCATACCGTCCTCCACCGGACGCGCCGTACGGGATTCGAACCGGTGACCAACGGACTAGAAGTCCGTTGCTCTACCTTCGGAGCTCACGACCCGAAAAACACCTTGCCCGCCGCGTGTCCCACGTGAACATGTGTTCTCAACGACCTTGTTGCCGCGGGAAGCACATCCGTGACGAAGCGTCCGCTACAGCACGGTCGGCCGACGCTCAGTTCGCGCAACTGCTGAATTTCGATTCTCCGGCCTTCAGATGCGGTCGTATCAGTCTTCGGAAGTTTAAGCGTGAGTACTCTCCAATGTCGAACTGCGCGTCGATTTGATCGACGTCCTCACCGTATGGTCCGCATAATTGTCGGGGTGTCGATCCGACCCAAATGCGAACTTCAACAGAATTCAAGATCACAACCCTGATGCAACGCAGGGGTGGTCATGCTGTCGTGCCGCTGCTGTTCAGGCTCTCTAGCGCCTTCCTCAGGCGTTCCTCCTGGTCGTTCGTCAGAGACGTCTTCAATACCTTTCCGCCGAAAGGTTTCAGTTCCGGCAGGACCTTGTCGAAGTTCACGCGACGCACGAGGATGAAGAGCGCGGACGAACCCGGCTCAATGTTCTGGCCCGTCGAACGCATGAAATCGTCATCGATCCCATAGTCCGAGAGCGCCCCCGACAACGCGCCCGTGCCAGCACCGATGGCCATGCCCGTTGCCAGTCCGACGAGCGGATTGAGCAACATCAGCCCAACCAGCGCACCAAACAGACCACCCCAGGCCGCGCCGCTGAGCGCGCCGATCTTGACTAGATCGACGGCTTGCTTGAGGTGTACCTTGCCCTTCGCGCTGCGGACCACGATGCAGGCATCCTCAAGGTCGATCAGGTGCTCCTTTTGCATCTGCTGGAGTTTGGTCAATACCTGGTCGGCCGTCTCTTCGCCTTTGAAGCTTACAACGACTAGATCGCTCATCGATTTGCTCCATTTCTCTGGGAAATAAAACGAGACCCTTCCGCGGCAAGACGGTTGAATCCATGCTCAGATCAGGTCGCAAGCCGGTGGACCGCGCCGCGAAGCAGCGGTGGTGCCAGCCAGCCTTGCATGTCCCGTCCGGCGTGTACCTTCGGACGTTGACGTGGCCATTGACCCGATGATGATGACATCAAGACTAGGCTCTTGCCGGTTGCACTTCTTCCTCATTCCTGCAAAGACGTGTCGGATCTCTGCGTTCCAGCGGCGCGGCTTCCAGACGTGAACGTACGGCAGCATTCAGCAAAAACTGCGCAGGCGAAGGGAAGAAAATCTGCCCCGCGCGCGTTAGTCCATTAACAAACCGACTAGGAGCAGCGATGAGAACCGACGACGACATCAAACGAGATTTGAAGTACGAACTGAAGTGGGATCCGGACATCGATCCATCAGATATCGGGGTTGCGGTCAAGGACGGCGCGGTCACATTGTCTGGTTTCGCACGCAGCTTCCGGCAAAGGCAAAAGGCCGAGGAGGACGCGACGCGTGTGCGCGGCGTGAAGGGGGGCGCAAACGATATGGAGGTGCGGTTGCCTCTGATCAACAAGCGGCCCGATCCGGAGATCGTGCGCGAGATCATTGCCCAACTGAAGGCCGAGGTGCCTTATGCGGCGGACACCATCAAGGCGATCGTCAGGGACGGACAGGTGACGCTGAAGGGCGAAGTCGAATGGGACTACTAGCGCCGCCGCGCGGCCGACACGGCGCTGCGGGTGAGCGGCGTAACCGGCCTGACGAACGAGATCGAGATGGTGACCCAGGGCAGCATCCAGTTCGAGAAACTCTTGTCGCTCTGGTTTAATCGCCGGCGGGGGAGTCGGGGTCGTCGTTTTGCTCGCAACTTCGTCAAATGAATCAACTACCGACGTTACGGTGAGCAAGCCGGTATGCGCGCGGCGTCACACCGGTGTATCGATGAAACACTTCGGTGAAATGCTGCTGAGTCTGAAACCCCGCGCGCGCGCCAACGTCAACCAAGGGAATGGTCTCCTCGCACAACATCGTCCTCGCAAATTTCACTCGTTCGAGTGTCACGTACCGATGGGGCGGCCTGCCTGTTACCCTTTTGAAAGCACGCGCAAAGTTTGATGCACCCATGTGCACCAGCAATGCGAGTTGCTCGACCAAAATTGGTTCGGCTATGTGCTCATGAACGAAGGCTTGAATGCGAGTCAGCATTTGATGCGTAAGAGGTATATCCGGCTCCGCCGCACCAGCACAGTGCCCGTGGCGCAGCGCGATGTGCACCGAGATGACATCGGCAAAAGCGTCGGCGCAGACAGGGTCGATGATCTCCGCATGATGCAGAGCGCCCAATGTGTCCGCGGCCTCTCGCAGGAACGGATCCCAAGACTTAGACCATTTCGGGACCGCATCAAACGCTTCTTGCGAGACTTGCCCAAGTACGCCCGGTTTAAGTACGATAACCCATCCCTTGGGATCGTTGTCAGCGATCGTGGCCAACTGCGCGCCCGCCGGAATGACTGCGACAAATGGATCACTTATCAGGATGGCGTGATTCACTCCGAGGTCGTCGCAGCCCGCGGCCTGTACAACAGTGGTACCTGTCGGCATAACGAGCCGAAGACCCAGCACTGAATTCAGCCCGCCATTGGTGAAAGCGACGTTCATGGGTTGGCAGCGTAACCCGCGATCCGAGGTCGACCCTATTTCTTGCTTCATGATAAGCAGAAGTCTCCTCCTTGACTGGTTACACATCTAAGGTTAGGTCGAATTCAAGGCCGCTTAAGGCAGATTCGTAATATGGGCGCAAGCAACCCGACTTCGTTGATGGACATGCTGCTGAGCTATATTGCTGGGCACCTCGGAACGACGCTCGACACGCTATTAGCCGGGATTCAAAGCAACCCATCGTTCCTGAAGGCTTTCTCAGCTAACGCTTACGCCGGTTCTTACGGAGTGTTCGAAAGCGGTCAGGTTCGCGAAGCGGCATGACATGCGCACCGCACGCGCGTCCGCGAACTGGGAACATCGATCGGACTTGGCCTGGGTAAGGCGTTGCGCTCGAATGGAGCCTGCAGATCATCGCGATCCCGACCAGGTATGCAGGCTCAAAGATGACACCGATCTATGGACTGACCGAGGACGGCCGGAAAGGTATGGGACGCGACCTGCGTGTGTTGCCGAAGACGCTTATCCACGACCCGGGCTGTCACGTGAATTGCCGCCCGGCCTGTCGTTCATGAGCGGCCTCAATGCCATTGCGCATGCGGCGGAGGGGTTGTACGCCATGACGGCAATCCAGTCATGCCGCTGATGGCCGAAGACGGAATACGTGCGTCGGCGACCACACTGCGCGGCATCGAGAACGAGTTCGAAGCCTGTTAGCGACCAGCGATTGCTTCTGCATCGGCTTACTATCAAGCCACATCACGGTATCAACGTCGCACGTTTCGCGGAGCAGTTCCCGAAGCTCGAGCGCCGGCGCGAGTTGCTGCGCTAATCTGCGCGCGCGGCACCGCGTCTGCGCCGCTGCAACGGCAACCGATTGCTGCGATCGCAAGAGGATAGCTGCGGTTTTCAGGCTAACGGGTCTCCTGAGCGACATTTGACGCTCAAGCAGCTTGCTCCCCTCGACGCTAGACTGTGGTAAGCAGCCAGGTGCTCGCCGAGCACGACGTTACCAGGAAACCCCGAAAGAGCAGGCGGCGATCATGCGGCACGACGAATAGTCACGCGGAGGTGCACTGATCGGCGCGCTGCCCATGGATCGAATGTGCCGCGCGTCAAATGCATCGATTGGGATCGGTGCGAGACAAATGTCAATGATGCTCGCTGTAGTCGGACCTCGCCTTAGGTGCCGCGCGTACCTTTGCGTATTGAAACTCTGGCAGCGCCTTGATCGCATCTTTCGTCGCACCGGCAAGCACCAGTTTGCCATTGACGAAATCGAGCTGCTCGATCGGAATGGCCACATCGTGATGCGACACCCCCAGAAACTGGTTTGCGGCGACGATTGCACGACATGGTTCCAAAGTTTGACACTGTACGGAAGACTGCGCTCACGGTCGCAGAGAAACTCGGTGACGAGGAATAGCGGTTGGGCCCGCCGTTGCGATTTACCCCAGCCCGATGCATGCAGAAAACTTTCGCGTTCTGATACTAGACTGTGAAAACACGCTACGGCGCAGCACATCTTTCCAGGAGAAAAGTCATGAGCATTCTGTTAATTGGCGCAAGCGGGAGAACGGGTTGGCTAGTGGCCGGAAAATTGCATGCCTCCGCCATCCCGTTCTGCCCGTTGATACGCAACGCGACAAAAAGCGATGCTTTCGAGCGGTTCGGCGTCCGACCGCTCATTGCCGACCTGTCTGGCGATTTCTCGCATGTATTCAGCGGCATACATACTGTCATTTATGCCGCCGGCTCGGCAGAAACCGAGGGCTCGGAGCAGGAACGCCTGATCGACCGCGACTCGATCATCAAGTCGGTCGATTACGCAAAGCAAAGCAGCGTGGACCTTTTTGTCGTTATCAGTACATTGCTTGCGTACGCGCCGGAACGCTCGCAACAAGCACTGCAACACTACGCACAAATGAAACGCGAATCGGACGACTACGTGATTGCTAGCGGGCTCGATTACCTTGTGCTGCGCCCCGGCACGCTGACAATGGAGCCGGGAGTTGGAACCATCCAGATCGTGTCGGATGCCAACTCTCCGCGCGACACGGTGGCGCGGGAAGATGTGGCCGAGGTCGTTCTCGATGCGCTCAAGGCGCGACTCGTGAACAAGGTAATTGGTTTTGTAGGAGGAGACGTGCCTATTGGAGATGCGTTAGCCCGCGTGTAGCCCTGCGACCTGATCACGGCATCAAATCCGCTTTCTCGAACGCCTACCGTGTGCCTTAGCGTTCTTCAGGCGAAGTCTGCGGATGAGTCTGCCTGTCGAAGCCACGGCTACTTCGACCACGGCCAGAGTGAAGTGCGCAGCCAGCGGTCCGTCGGTCAACAATTTGAGCATGCGGAACGGACTAACTTCGTTGGTAGCCAGAAATGCTGGTTTTGTCGATAAGGGATGAGAGTGAAAACGGGACCGGCATGATGAGGAATGCTTATATCGTCAACGAATTGAACTGCTCGGCACAAGCTTGGCCGCTACCGCTGTCTTTCATCTGCCCTTTCGCAGTCATGTGCATGAGTTCGGTTCCGCCAACTGAAATGCGGCCACACCGAAAGGTCTTGAAGCCGAGCATCGGGGTTCTGGTGCAAATAGGAAAGCAGGTCCAGAAGTTTCTTATATGGAGGATACCTTATCGATTGAACAACGCCGCAGTCCATACGGCAGGCGCAGCGGCATTCTCGAGGACTGAGCTTCGCGAGATCGAATTGGCCCCTTGCGAATGCGATGCGTCAACTCGACGCCTGAAATCGTGGTCGCGGCACTCCTGAACCGTTTGAATCCTAGCATCACGCTCGTTCAGGATTTGATGTAGCGATGGTCCTGCTCGATCACATTGTTCAGATATTTTGACGATCGGACCTTTCGTGTCGTCAGGCAGCAGACCATCGGTCTTCATCTCGGGCACCGCGCGGTGTGAGGCAGCATAACCATCTTGCGTGATGGTCTCTGGCGACCGACCCTGATGCCTGAGGACCTTTCTGAAGAAGGCTTTGGCGGCGGCCACGTCGCGCCTCGCCCTGAGCATGAAGTTCATCGACACGCCACGATCAACCTGCAGGTATCTAACCGATTCTCGGACTTTATTTGCATCAGAGCCGCCGCGTGACTCTCCGGAAAACCATATTCACCGAACCCCTGGATCTGCGCAAAGATGGCCTCGGCAAACTCGTGGTCGAAGCCACGCTCGAGCATCCGGTTCACGATGCGGTCGTAGTAGGCTTCGAGTACGCCCTTGCGGCGCTTCGCAGCCATCGCGCGACGCAGCTGGTCGGCCTCGCCGGCGGTGAATCCGGCCGCGAGCATTGCGACCTGCATCACCTGCTCCTGAAAGATCGGCACACCGAGCGTGCGCGAGAGCGCCTGCTCCATTTGCGGACTCGGATAGGTGAACGGCTCCAGTCCCTGCCGCCGGCGCAGGTAGGGATGCACCATGCCGCCCTGCACGGGGGCCGGACGCACGATCGCCACCCTTAAGGTTTTCATAAGATTAATTGCCTACCCTTGCGGAAGGCTTGACCGCCGCGGGGCGCCGGAGAGGTGTCCCGGCGGGCCATGGTTCTGCCCGGCTTCTAGGCGTCTGCTACGGCAACCAAACAACAACGAATTTCTGGCAGCTGGCGCGTGAAGTAAATGCTTAGGGGTTTACCCCTCCATAAATTATTACGAAATATTGCCGTAACCCCCGATGACCTTTTTTTAATCTCGGACGGTGCAGAAGCCATGAAAAAGCTAACGTTTGCGCAGAAACTCTGGCTGCCGCTTTACGTCAGTCTCGCCTGCCTGATCGCGGTCACCGGTTTCGACGCGTGGACACTGCACGGTGTGCGCATTGAAGAGCGCAAAAACGACCTGGCGAACAACGCCGACAACGTGGTCAGCCTGGTGACACAGTATGCGGAACTCGAGCGACGCGGAGTGCTCACGCGTGACGCCGCGCAGAACGAGGCAATGGAGCGCATCAAGGGCATGCGGTTCGGCAATGACGGTTACTACACCGTCATGACTGACCAACCCAGGATGCTGATGCACCCGTTCAAGCCCGAACTGATCGGCAAGGTACTCGGCGACTTCAGGGATGCTAACGGCACTGCGTTGTACCGCGATGCGGTCAATGTTGCCAAGGCGAATGGCAGTGGATTTATCCGGTACGTGTGGCCACGCCCGGGCGAAGAGCAACCGGCGGCAAAGCTCACCCGCGTCGCGACGTTCAAACCGTGGGGCTGGATTTTTCTTAACGGCGTGTATATCGACGACATCGATCGTGCCTTTTACCGTTCGCTCTTGCGCTCTGGTTGCATCCTGGTCATCGCCGCGCTGGTGCTCTCGATAGTTGTCGTTCTGCTCAATCGGGCGCTGCGACGCTCGCTCGGCGGCGACCCGGACGTGACGGCTGAGGCAGCACGTCGCATCGCGGGCGGCGATCTGAGCATGCTGGTGGACACGCGCGGCGCCGGCGAGCGCAGTGTGTTGTACGCCATCGAAGAAATGCGCCACCAGCTCGCACATGTGGTGGGCGCTATAAGAAACTCGACAGAGTCGATCAGGTCCGCCTCCCAGGAGATCGCCGTGGGCAATGGTGATCTTTCGCAACGCACCGAGGAGCAGGCCGCATCCCTACAGGAGACGACTTCAAGCATGGAGCAGATAACTTCAATGGTGACCAGCAATGCGGACAACGCATTGCGCGCCAACGAGCTGGCGGGCACCGCATCGGAGATCGCCGATCGGGGTGGCGAAGTGGTCGGGAAGGTGGTCGAAACGATGCAGGATATCTCAGACTCGTCGGCGAAGATCGCCGAGATCGTCGGCGTCATCGAGGGCATCGCGTTCCAGACGAACATCCTTGCGCTAAATGCCGCCGTAGAAGCGGCTCGCGCGGGCGAACAGGGCAGGGGCTTTGCCGTCGTCGCGAGCGAGGTGCGCAGCCTCGCGCTGCGCGCAGCGGCAGCTGCCAAAGACGTGAAGCTGCTGGTTCAGGATTCGGTTAGCCGGGTGAGTGGGGGCTCCGCGCTGGTGTCCGAGGCTGGCGCGGCCATTCGCGAGATGGTCGGTGCTGTGAAGCGCGTTGACTCGATCATCCATGAGATCGCCGCAGCATCCAGTGAACAAAGCACCGGCATCCAGGAGGTCGGCAAGGCGATTTCACAGATGGACGCGGTCACCCAGCAGAACGCGGCGCTCGTCGAGCAGGCAGCCGCCGCGGCGCAATCGCTCAGCGAGCAGGCCAACGGACTGGCGCGGGTTGTCGCGACCTTCCGTTTGCCAGACGCAGATCATGGCTCGGAAATCGATGTTGAGCCCGTAGCGTCGACGAAGACAGCTGATGTCAGCGTCGCCTGAACGCCCGGTGGTGGGATGGCTCGCCGTGCTAGCCGGTTCTTCCTGTTCATATGGATTGTCGTGACGCATTGGTGGACCCTGCCGTGTAGCTTTAGCGCCAACCGCCCTGATGCAGGCGAGGTGATTCAAGCGCTCATTCGAAATTGCGGAAGTTAGTAGGAGAAGCAGATGGGTATCGTGGAGAACGAGATCGGGCAACTCGAAAAGACGGTGAATACGCTGATCCGCCGTCCGCGCCTTATCCGCCGCGAATACTGGGTGTCCGAAATTGAAGATGTGCTTGGACGTCCGGGCATCCCGGCAAGGGATCGGCAGCGCTTATGGGCGCTTCTGGATTTACTCGCGACGGTCGCGAATGAGCGCTCGGTCCAGGCTTCGGCTGAGCCAAACGAGTCCGGGAACGGAGATTGCCATGCTTCCAAATAGTCGACATCCTTCGAACACACTTGCTCATGAAGAGGAGGCACTGCACGCGCACGTCGTCGCTGCGTCGCTCTCACTTGCATTGTCGATGGCGTCTACATGTTCCGGGGCAGCCACGCCGGGGATGATTGCGCCCCTTTCATACCTACCCGAGGAATGTGCATGACCCCCGTGCGCCCGGGCGGCGAACGAACATATGTGCGGCCAGCGCCCGAAATCGTAGGGGCGTTTCGAGAGCTGTACATTCTTTCGAGCGCCGCTGCGCAGCTCGGCGGCTATGGGTTTGAGGTCTCTGAGCTGCAGTGGCGTGCAGTGGCTGAGCGCACCGAAAAGGCCAGGACTGCCCTTCATCGTGAGCCCGTGCGCGACACGGACGCCGTCGCGGCACTTCGTCGCCTTTTGGCAATTTGCGAGTACATCATCGAGCTTTACATCGCAGGACGGAAGTGCCCGCCCGCAGTCTGGCGGGAGGCAGGCAAGCTGGGGCGCGATGCCTATGCTTACATCGATCCGGGTGTCAACGGGAAACGGGGACCAGACTTATGAATGCTCCGCCGGTAATGAGACCGGTCCGGCGCTGCATGAGGGCGCACGGTTCGGGTGATCGGAAAATACATACGTGCCTCTGTGGGCGAAGGTGTATCCGGTGAGCGCCGAGGGTGTCGCCAGGGCGGCGTTGCTGCTGGCCGCGCTCGGCGAGGAAGCAGCGGCCGAGGCGTTCCGTCATCTCAGCCCGAGGGAAGTGCAGAAACTCAGCGCAGCAATGGCTGCGCTCAGAAACGTTGAGCGCAGCGCCGTCGATGATGCGGTGCGCGGCTTTATCGAGCAGGCACAAACGCATACAACGCTGTCGCTTGAGACGGACCAGTACATACGATCGGTGCTGAACCGGGCTCTGGGCGAAGACAAGGCAGGTGCCGTTGTTGACCGCATTCTCGTCGGCGGCGATATAAGCGGTGTTGAAGGTCTGAAGTGGCTGGATGCGCCGGTTGTTGCCGAACTCATCAAGAACGAACATCCCCAGATTATCGCGACCGTGCTGGTGCATCTCGAACCCGAGCAGGCGTCGGCTGTACTCGCATGCTTCGCCGAACGCGCGCGCAACGACGTGCTCTTGCGGATCGCGACGCTTGACGGCATCCAGCCGGCGGCATTGCGCGACCTCGATGACTCGCTGACAGAACTGCTTTCCGGCGGCGCCAATATGAAACGCCGCGCGATGGGCGGGCCGCGCGCGGCCGCCGAAATCATCAATAACCTTTCGAACCAGCATGAAGAGTCGGTGATCGGCAATGTCCGGGACTACAACGACGACCTCGCGCAAAAAATTGTCGACGAGATGTTCAACTTTGAGAAGCTGGTTGCACTTGATGACCGTTCGATCCGCCTGTTGCTCAAGGAGATTGACGCGCAGACGCTCATAGTCGCACTGAAGGTCGGGCCGCCCGAACTGCGGGAGAAGTTCACGGCTAACATGTCGCAGCGTGCAGCGGAACTGTTTGTTGAGGACATGGAAGCACGCGGTCCGGTGCGCCTCTCGGAGGTTGAACTGCAACAGCGCACGATTTTGCAGATCGCGCGCAGGCTTGCCGATAGCGGTGAAATCGCGCTGGGAGACAAGCCCGGCGATGCCTATGTTTGAGAACCCCACTACTGCTTATTGCCTTGGACAGTTGCCCGGCAATTGTGCTGCCGAATACATTCGACATACGATAATCACACACAAACCGCTTTGCCCTCGTTTAGAGCAGGTGCGAAGCTGTGTCTTTCTGTCTGCGTTGCGCCATGTCCGACTCGATCAGGGGCGCTAACAAGCCCCGACCAATTGAAGCCGCGCCCACGGGGCGAACTTTCCGCGGGATAGCACCGCGGTTGTCGCTGGCCCTCGCGGCCGGTTGCATCATACTTGTCATGGTGGTCGCCATCCTCCTTGGCGAACGGCATGCAGGCTGGGCAGTGAAGCGACATGAGCAGTTGATCGGCGATGATCTCGTTGCATCGATTGACCGCATTCTGGAGAGCGTCATTTCCCGACGTCGAGCCGAGCTTGCTGCTCTTCCCGGCCAGCCGTGTGAGAAAGTCGAGCGTCCTCTGGCCGAACTGGAAACCCGTCTTCGCTATGTCCGTGCAGTGGCACTTGTCTCAAACGGACGCCTTTATTGTTCGTCCGCGCTGGGGCGGATCGACCGCCCGCTGTCGGCCTATCTCACGTCGTCTGCTAATAAGGACAGGATAGGACTTCTCGCGCAGACCCCGTTCCAGCCAGGGGTACCGGTACTGACCATCTATAGTCCGACCGGCAACAGTACTGGCGTGTTGTACCTTGTTGAAGGTGACTATCTGGCAGATGCACTGGCGCACGGCGTCAGATTAGGCGCCGAAACCGCAGCACTATCAATGGCCGGGGTTGGGATTCTGAATGATCAGGGCGAGTTCCTGTCCGCTTCTTCATCTCAGGCGGCTCACGCAGCGCGCGTGGCATCCCACGCATGGCCGTTCGCCATTCTGGTTTCCTCGTCTGACGGCTTCGTTTCTGCTACGCGCTGGAAGTACCGGCTAGCCTATGGTGCTGTTGGACTGTTGCTTGCCGCGCTTATCGCAGCCGCGTACCTGCTCGCGTTCGCACCCCGCCGACTTCTGCTGGGCGCAGTTCAACGCGGGCTGCGACGCGGAGAGTTTCATGTCGTATATCAACCGATTGTTGCGATCGCAAGCCGCAGCGTCATTGGAGTAGAGGCGCTATTACGCTGGCATCACCCCAGGTGGGGGCCGATTAGTCCCGCCGTTTTTATGGCTGAAGTGGAATCCAGCGAGATGCTGGCAGCGGTAACGCAGTTCGTGCTGCGCACCTCAGTCGCAGAAATGAGCCTTCGCCCGCCGGCCACTCCGCTGCGCATAGCTGTCAACGTCGCGCCCAGGGACCTTGAACGGAAGGGGTTCGTTGCCGAGGTCGAGGCTTTGAATGAGAAGCTGCCAGCCGGTAGCAGCCTCGTTCTCGAATTGACCGAACGCTTTTTGCTGAGCGAAAGCGCGCGCACCGCAGCCGTTTTCCGGGCGCTCAAGGCGAAGGGCATCAAGTTCGCGATCGACGATTTCGGCACGCAGCACAGTAACCTGGACGTACTCAATCGGTTTCCGTTTGACTACGTGAAAATCGACCGGCAATTCGTGAACCAGGTCGATACGGGCGGAGCCGACCTGATCAAAGGTATCGTTTCAGTCGCCAGGCACTTTGGGTTGCAGGTCATCGCCGAAGGCGTCGAGACAGAGGCGCAACATCAGGCGTTACTCTCAGGTGGCGTGCCCTTCGCCCAAGGGTTCCTCTATCAGCGACCCGTACGGGCTGGCGAGTTGGTTTCAATAGCGACTGTGGTAAATCCGTGAACTGCTGCTGCGATTTAGCTTGGAAGTCAGCAACGGAAGCACCGTTGCATACGTTCGCAGCATCGGCGACTAGGGTTTTACGCTGCGCCGTCGAAGAACACGTACGAATCGGATTGGCGCCGGGTTGGACCCGGCGATCAGACGGGCCGTTTATTCGGAAAACCTGAGCGAAAGAAATAGAGGCTCGTCGTTTCCCGATCCGTTTGCGGCTGCCTGTTAGGCGCTGATATTGATGACTGAGCCGATCGCTGTCGTACCGGAACCGGTAGCGTTTTGTGACTTCAGGTGTGCCGCAAAATTTGGCTGGCTTGATTTAGTCGTTGAGCTTTGGCCTGTCAGCCTGTACGACGAAGAATTTGTCATGCCGCGATGCCACCGACGCTTACCTTACTTCGAACGCGTAATCGCCATGGGTGCGATGCCCGCCTGATGCGACTGCCACCCAGTGCACGGTATAGCTCCCGTGCCTGCAAGGGAGGTAGCGCAACGGTCATCACGTCCGGCTGATGCGCGTCGACCAGGGACTTCTCGGCGTTGACCTGCCTTGCGACAGCATTGGTGATCGTGAGTGACGAAAATGCTGGCTCCAACGGCCCGTCGAAGGTGATTTTCACCTGAGACGGAGCAGCAACGCGCGCGCCCGCTGCTGGTTCGTGCTTCTGCGGAGATACGTGTGCGAACGCGATGTGGCAAAAGCAAGTCCGGCGAAGAGCCCGGCCAGTCTCGCGATGGCCCGTTTCAGAGTGCGTCGATTCTGGTTCATGGTGGACTCCTTCGTCACTGGACCAGCGGTTTGCCGAGCGTCGTGGGCGCGCCGTCATCGAAGAAACTATGGGCCTGCACGGGAATGCCCACGTGCGAGCCGCTCGCGCGGTTCACCGGGATCTGCGCTTCGACGCCGAATTGCCCGTAGCGGTTGATCCAGATGAAGCCAGGGTTGACCGTACCAGTTGTCTGCCCCTGGCTTCTCGACAACGGAACCTCGACTATGGGATGCGGTCAGGCCTCGTACCCGGCCGGCTCGAACTTGAATATTGCCACTGCGGCACGGAGGGCATGCGCCTGACTCTCCAGCGATGCGGCCGCAGCTGCGGCCTGCTCGACCAGCCCGGCGTTCTGCTGCGTAACTTGGTCCATCTGTGTGACCGCCCGTGCCACCTGGTCGATGCCCCCGCTCTGTTCCTCGGAGGCGGCGGAGATTTCGCCCATGATGTCCGTCACCCGCCGGACTGCGACAATGATCTCGTTCATGGTCTGACCAGCTTCCTGCGCGAGCAATGAGCCGCTTTTAACACGCTCTACCGAAGTCAAAATCAGTTCCTTGATTTCCTTCGCCGCGCTCGACGACCGTTGCGCCAGGCTGCGCACCTCTGACGCCACCACGGCAAAGCCGCGTCCCTGTTCGCCCGCTCGAGCCGCTTCTACTGCGGCGTTCAGCGCCAGGATGTTGGTCTGAAAGGCAATGCCTTCGATAATGCCGATGATGTCCGCTATCTTGGTCGAGCTGTTGTTGATCTCGCCCATCGTGCCGACGACGCGTCCCACCACGTCATTCCCACGATTGGCGATTTCCGACGCGTTGGCCGCAAGCCCGCTGGCCTGTCGGGCGTTGTCCGCGTTTTGCCGCACGGTGCCTGTCAGCTCCTCCATGCTCGCTGCGGTTTCTTCAAGCGAGGCCGCCTGCTCTTCGGTTCTGCTGGACAGGTCGGCGTTGCCCGTTGCAATCTGCCGGGTTGCCGCACCGATCGATTCGGTTCCGGTTCGCACTGCAATCACCGTTTCGATCAAGCTTTCGCGCATGCGCGAGAGTCCCGCGAGCAAAAGGCCCATTTCGTCGCGCGACTTCACGACTACCTTCGCTCTCAGGTCACCGTCAGCGATTCGCTTGAAATGAGCGAGAGCGTCGGTGATCGGCTCACCGATCGCACGGCGCAGGGATAGCCAGCTCATGGCCGCCATGAGTAGACCTAATAGCATCATTACGATGGATGTAATCCTGAATGTCGCAAACATCCGCTGTGCATGCTGGTAGCCGCTCTCGGCCAGCTCGCCCTGGTACTTCTTCAAGGCGTCGTCGCTTGTAGTCATCAAGGCATAGGCTGGTGTTAGGCGATTGGCGGCATTGACGATCGCGACGTGGTCGTCACTCTTAATCGCGGCAATGAAATCATCGACCGCTCGTTGCATCTCAAGACGCCTTTTCCCCGTATCCTGCGCTAGACGGTCTTCGGTGGCGTCGCGCGGCAGCGCAAGGTATTTATTCCACCACTCGTTCGAAGCGGCACGAAAACCCTGCGCGCGGACAATCGTCTGTGCTGAACTGGGGTCATCGGACGACAGCGCTGCACGATCGAGCGCCATACGTTCGCGCGCCACGAAGATTTCCATGTTGCCCACCGCGATCGCGCCGGGCAACTGGTCCGCGTACGTCTGATGATCCGCCTCGTTACTCGTATTCATGCCGACCTGACCGAGCGCTCCAATGATGATCATGAGAAGGGCCATGAACGCCATGGCCAAGCCGAGCCTGGCCTTGATCGTGAGCATCGACTGGGGCGTATGAGTTGTATCTTTATACATGCCTGCGTCTCCAAACAGTTTAAATGGCCCGAGTCCCCGGGCCTTCATTCACCACCTCTGTATTACGGCCGCCTGAGCCGGAACTGAAGGGCTATCGGAGCTGTCGATGTGAGCCGCTACGTCGGTTCGGCCGGACAATCCATGGTTCGGCGCGTCTCGGTACCGGTCCTGTTGGGGAAGATGCAGTTGGCTAGCAGGTTGGCAGGTTTTGTCGCGCTAAGGCCCTAGGTTAGACTTTGCATTCGATCATCAGTGACAAACAAGATGCCCAAGACGAATGATGCGCCGCGCAAGACGCTGCCTGCTGGCATTGCCAAGGTGCTCAAGCGGCTTCATTATCCGCTGGATGTCATCGTTCCGTGCGTGCGCTGGTATGTCGCGTACTCGCTGAGCCTGCGCAACCTCGAAGAAATGCCATTGAGGCGCTGCGGATTACCCTCGAATCGCAAGGGCACCACACGATGACAGCTCTCGATGGATGGGAAGCATTTGAACTCGTGTCGGGCAAAGCGCCCGACGTCGTCATCACCGACTGGAAGATGCCGCGCGTCGACGGCTTGGGGCTATGCCGTCTGCTGCGCCACAACCAGCTGTCGTCTGGCCTGCCGGTGATCCTGCTTTCAGCCGACGAGCCGCCGAACGACCGCCGTTCGCAGCTATATGATGCGTACCTTCGCAAACCCATAGCCATTGAGCACTTGCTGGCGCTTGTCTCGGCCGTGTTGTCGAGGCCGCACTGAACGGAGCGGGCACCGTCTGACGCACACACTGCTGACCGGTAGTGCCGTCGGAAGGTCTCCTCAGGTGTGCGATGGCCTGGGGTGACAGCGCTATTGCGAAAGTCCGTCCGAGGAATGCGGGGCCAGCCGAGGGGCGCCTGGAATGGTCTACAGTGTGGCGTGTTTCATCCATGCACTGTTGAGCTATGTGAAGGCGGCACGGTGTGCTCTCTTGCTGGCATGTGGCAATTGACGTGAGCAAAAAGGTCCCACGCGACGTCGATTCGCCTGCAGCAGGCACGACTCCTAACCCGGACCCGGGAGCCGGTGAGCGTCGAAAATGAGCATTCAACTATGTGCAACGACCACAACCAGGTCATCGATCTACCGGGATCGCAGAGCCTATGAAGGCGCACTGCTACGGCAGTCCTCCATGGCAAACAAACCCGAATCCTTGCTGACGGCCACTGTGCTTCCCGCTCGAGCACGTGCGAGCCTGACTTTCCACGCTCACGCGTACGACGGGAGAGTGTGAAACGACGAAAGCAGGACTGTGCCCGACCCCAAGCGTACATCGGTAGTTTCGAAAACACACCTTGCGAAGGAGCGGCTGGGAGCTTGGCCCTGCGAGAGTAACGGGCGGGCATAGTCGTTGCGCGTAGAGATTCTCAACCTGATATTTCGGAGTACATCATGAGCACATTGGATCCGCAGGGTGGCGCGTCCGGCAGCGGCGCACAGATTGTCGGTGGCGGCGTGGGTGACGGGCCCGGCCCGGATGTGATGGCCGCGTCGACGCTCAAGGGCACGAAGGTGATTTCGTCGGACGGCGAAGACGTCGGCAAGATTTCCGACATCATGCTTGACGTACGCGGCGGCAGAGTCGCATATGCCGTGCTGTCTGAAGGAGGCTTTCTCGGGATGGGTACGAACCTGCACGCTATACCCTGGAGCGCTCTGGCGCTCGATACTGATGAGAAATGCTTTCGGGTGAGCGTCGTTGCCCAGCGAATCAAGGAAGATCCGGGCTTTGACAAGGACCACTGGCCGTCAATGGCGGATGGCGCGTGGGGTACTACGGTCCATCAGTATTACAACCGGGATCCCTATTGGTCGGCTGCGCGCGATGTCGACGAGCCACGGCAGAGCGATATCTAGAAACTGGGCCCGGAGCGCTGCCAGAGCGGCACGTTAATGCTGCACTGGTGTTAAAGCAATGACGGAGGCAATCATGAAAGCAGCAAGGAAAGCGGTAGTTTGTTCGGCAATTCTGTTCGCGTCCGCCGGTGCCGCGTTCGCACAGGGGGCAGGAGGGGCTGGAGGCGGCGGAGCCGGTGGAGGGGGAGGCGGCACTGCCGGACAAGGCGGCACTGGCATGAGTACTCCTGATACCGGCGGGACGACCGGCACGACCTCCACGTCGAAAGGTTCGAACACGAAGAAATCGCCCACCCGCATGCCGCAGAGTGACCCGCACGCCAAAGGCGCGTCGGATACGGCTGCATCAGGCGCGCAATGAACTGTACGCAGCGCTGGGTGCGGAAACCTTCGGAGCAATCTGCCGGGCCGGATCCGGGAGACTTGACGGCGACTGGGTCGTGATCTTCCGGGGTCGCCCGGCGCGCCGTTCTGGCAGCAGCCAGCGCGACGCGTCGGCGGCCAGCGAGAAATCGGGCGAGCGCCTGCGCCTCGACTCATCCGCGATAAACAGTTGCGCGCGGACTTCAAAACACACCCCGTGTTCGAAGGACGTGCAGCAGCAGTCCTGTCGTGACCGCCACGGCGGATCGCGGGCGAATTTGCAGCGCGACGGGTTCTGAACGGGCCAACAAAACGCCGGGGTCGTGGTAGGAGTCGCAGCGGTTCGAATGTCTGACCTATCTGGACTGTCCCGGCCGCGCGGTCCCCTGCATGTACAACTCACACAGATCTGAGAATGACTTTCCGGACGGTGCCACCCAGCCACGCGGTGATCCCCGAACGGCTGGCTATAACGATCGTCCGGCGAGGTCCGAGGACGATGGTGCCGACGCACAACGCCAGTAGCAGCGTGACGCGCGGTGCGTCGGCCAGCGAAGCGATCAGGCCGACCGCAGGAGGCCGCGTCTGTCCGTGTACGGCCGGGACCGATGATGGAGTGCTATTCGTCGCCAGCAACGCTGTGCGTGATTCCGCCATGCGCAGCAGGATGGCGGTCTCGGCTTCACTTTTGGTCGCTACGCGGTTCATTTTAGCGCCTCCTTCAGCGTGTCGAGGTCGCTCCGGAGCTCCCCCTGCAGAAGATGAAGCGAACGTCCGGGTTTCTGGGCGCGGACGAAGAGCAGAGAGACAACGGAAACAACCAGCCACATCACGGCAACGCCCCAGACCACCGGAAGGAAGTAAGGCGTCCGCCACGCCGTCGCGATGATCGCAATGCACACAAACGAAAGTGTGAACAGGCCGGCGACGGCCAGGGCAACAAGTGCGCTCAACTCGCGGACCAGACATTTCCTGGTCTCCTCAAGTTCGACGCCGAGGAGCTCACCATAATCCGTGGCTCGCTCGACGCAGAATCTGCCGACGTTTCGCCACTTCGTGATTTTCGAACGCATGGACATTGCGGGACTCCTCGGGACTGGCTTGTTGCGGAAACGCCGGGGCGGCCCGCCAGGTGTTTGCCCTCTACACCTTTCAGGCCGCGTCGAGGGCAAGACGCGAGTAGCCTTACTCCCGGTCTATCGAGTCGCTTCGGCCGTTATCGGGCCTTGAGCGATTCGCTGCGCGCAACGCTCCAAGAATGAAGCCTACGCCAGCGGCAATTGCCAGCGCCGCGAACGGCCGCTCCACCGTAGACTCGCGTACGACATCCACAAAATCGGCATACAGTTGCTGAGCTTTGCCGCTCAACTCTTTCGCTGTTCCGCTAACCTGTGCGCCGGCACTGCCCAGCAGGTCTCCGGCGGTCTGCCGAACGTCGCCAGCAACCTCCCGTAGCGTTCCTTCTGCTTTCGTCGTCTCCATTTGTCTGCTCTCAAGTGAGTGCGATCAGGCCGCACGGGTAATGCGCCGGCATCAAAGTCGAGAACACGCCTCTATGTATAGCGCTGGTTCGGCAGCGCGACGGCGTGCCAGATGCTGCGCAAAAAGTCGGGCCCAACCTGATAATTCGCTGACGCACCCATTGGGACGGCCAGCGCTCTCCGAAGTCACCTGCCATTGCAATTTCGTCGCAAGTAACGAAAATGCTGGTCCCGTCGTTCAACGGACCTAACATGAAAGCACCCCACTGCAAAGCGCGTAGCAGGGCCTGCCTCGTGCAGGCCGCATCAGGGTGCAACTTCTAGATGGAGGCGACCTTCCGGTGAAGACGTGCTCAAGTGAGTGTCTTTGTGACGCCCCAGGGGCCGCGTGCCGCACTTCAGATTTCGTCGAGCCCTCGACGGG
Source organism: Paraburkholderia sp. BL9I2N2 (assembly GCF_004339745.1). Classification (GTDB taxonomy): domain Bacteria; phylum Pseudomonadota; class Gammaproteobacteria; order Burkholderiales; family Burkholderiaceae; genus Paraburkholderia. Next base: position 543,739 of record NZ_SMGP01000003.1, read on the forward strand.
CGTAAGACACGGGGTGGCGTTCGCTCTGATCATGATGCCTGCCCTTTAGCCCTGTCGCGGCGATCATCAAATCAGAGCGGTGAGGATTCGGCGGACCCCGTCCGCCTTCCCGGAAGAAGCCTTCGACGTGTCAGCAGCGGTTTGTCGAGTTAACGCGCGCGCACCGACGGATGCGTGCACCTGGCGATGGAGACGAAAATGGAAGTCCTCTTTAAAAGCTTCGCAGCTGCAGCGCTGATGTCGATCTTTGCGGCGACTGGAACTGCGCAGAATACAGGTGCGGCCCGCGAGGCGGGAGCGAGCGGTGGAGGGGCGGCCCGCTCGGGGGCGGCGATGCGAGGCGCTAGCGTCGGGGAGGCGCCTCAGGGTGACGATCGACCGCGCGTGCCTGGCGCAATTCGCGCGCCCCATTCTGGGTCGGCGGCCTCCGGACGACGCGAGACGGCGCCCGATAACCGCGGGGCGAGCGCGCCGACTGATCAGGGGGTGACGCGGGGCGGACCTGAGAATCCGAGCGGCCTGAAGAAGCCCGATTGACTCGCCAGTGTGTTCAGGAACACGTCTGGGCTCCGATCGTGAGGCGATTGACGAACAGTTCAGGAGCCGATCAGACACGGGTCAGTCGGCGGCCGCGAACTATGCGCGCGTGCTTGCCGTTGGAGGGCACCCCGTCTGCTGGACGATAGGCCGTTATCCATCTGAGGGCGGCTTGAGGTCGAACGCTTCCCGACAGGAAGCAACGGACCACAGCCCTTTCAGGAAAATGGACAGGAGGCGAAGGGAAACGCAGCTGAAGCCTTTGACCTGCGAACACAGCTAAGGCAATGCCGCGGCTGCCCCGTTCGCCCTGATCCGCCAGAGTATCGATTTCTCGATCGTTCGCAGTTCATCATTTCCTCAACGGAGATTGCGGGCATTGCGCTCCAGGACGGATTCCATTAAGGGCGGACATTGGAAGGTCGAATTAAGTATGAAACACAAATCCAAGGTGGTCCGCGCGCCCGCGCTGCTCAAGCACTCGCAGTTCGAAGCTGAAATCATGGGCCGCGGTTACGCCTGGCTTGACACAGGCACACGCGTCGCTGACCAAGGCAGCTACTTTCAACGAAAGGCTGCAAAAGCGTCAGGGTTTGGTGGTGGCGTGCCCGGAGGAGATGCGTTCGGCCGACATTTCATCGGCAAGGAGGTGCTTCAACCGGCGAAACCGCTTGCCAGGAACGCGTATGGCCAGCATCTGCTCAACGTGCTGAATGATGGCATGGCTAACCCGTTGGCCGCTCGCGTTTGAACGAAATGAAGTTGCTTGCGGTTTCCATGGATACCTGACACATAACTTGCAGAACGTGCGCCGCCGCACATTTCATGTGAAGCTGGACAGGTACGCTTCAACGCATGGATCGCGACGGGGGCTATGGCTTGCCAGTCGTGTTCAAGTGTTCATCCGCGCGGTCTGTACACCGGGTTAGGGAACGTTTTCCGATACTCGCGATATAGACCGCATCAAGTACCCCGGCAATACGTCGTGTTTCAAAAAGGTGATTTTTCGAATCGCCGATACGTATGTGGCCAACCTTAATCGTCATTCCGATAACGGCCGGCCGGAATCATAGTGGAATCGTTCGGTCGCTTGACAGGTCACGCGCTCGCCGTAAGACAAGTTCGGGACGAATTGACACCAGCGAGAAATTCAGTTTGAGGCTCGTGGCGCCTGAGCCGGCACCCGCAGTCTTTACTCTATTTACTGGCAGATCGAGATGTTGAGACGAAGGCTTCCTACGAATTTCGCTGGCCAGATGGTGACCGTATCGCTGGGTATCGTCATGGTGTCGATATACGTGCTTCATCTCGGCGTAGAAGCATATGGGCTGATTGCCATCAACGCCGTGCTTCTCGGATGGGTCCTCGTTCTTCACTTCGGACTTTCACGAACGTTATGCCGCGAGCTAGGCAGCCCGCGCGCCGGTACCGGCTCGAAAGCAGAAGTGGGACTGCTGTTGGAAAAGATGATTCTCGCTACCAGCGCCATCCTGTTCGTCTTGTCGATCTTCATCGCGCCTTATTTCGCCGAACGATGGTTGAATGCGTCCACGCTGCTTCCGAGTGAGATTCGACCGGCATTTGTGCTGATGATGCTGACTGCCACAGCGCGGTGGCTCGGTGCGATATACCGTGGGGGTGTGGTCGGCATCGATCGACAGGTTGCACTCGCCGGAATTGTCATCACCTTTGCCGTGCTACGCGTTGTGCTCATTATGCCGATCATCATGATATGGCCGCGTATCGAGTTCTTTTTCGTTTGGCAACTTTTGGCGATTGTCGTAGAAGCAGCCGCGATGCGGACACTGCTCGGCCGTACCTTCGACATACCGTTTGTGTCGGCACGTTTTTCATGGAGGGTACTGTCATCGCGCGCGAAGCTGTCACTGTCGATTGCATTGGCGACGATGATCTGGACCTGCACCGCACAGATCGACAAGATCGCCCCTGCGAAGATGTTGCCGCTGGCGGATTTTGCGGTGTTCAGCCTGGCGACTCTGTTGGCGAGCGGAATCTTGTTGCTGGCCAATCCAATTCAACAGGCGTTCATCCCACGGCTGACTACCGGCGCGGACGGAAATGTGTGTTCGCCCTTGCCTCGCTAGCGTTCTTCGTGCAGGACGCAAAAGGGGATTTGTTACTGCACTGGAAGGGCAATATGGGCTTTTTTTCATTCTCTTAGCGCCCGCGGTCCTATTTGGCGGCATTCATCTCGGTGCGGTCGGCGCTGCCTATGCGTGGGCGGGAATGAACTTTCTGCTCCTGTTCGGCTGGGTTGCGATCGTACATCGAAAGTTTATCCCCGGTATCAACGCCAGTTGGTATCGCGGCCTCGCTGCGCGTATCGCTGCGCTCACCCCCGTCGGACTGTTGTTGAGTTTCGCGGATCTCACAAGCTGTTCGCGTATTGGTCTGTTCTTTGTTCTATCAGGAGCGTGGCTCGCTATGGCCGCATTGACCATCGCAGTCTCGCCGATTATTCAACGAAGGGCTCGCCACCTGGCCGGGCGGCTGGTCCTCAACTGAGAGAAACAGCATGGATACTAACCTTCAACCTCCAGTCCAGGAGCAAGCCACGCCCGTACTGTCGGTCATCGTGCTCTGCTACCGGCAAGGCGAGTATGTCGGTCCGTGCCTCCAAAGCGTACTCGACCAGAAGCTCGATGTGCCATTCGAGGTGATCGTGGGCGATGATAATTCGCCAGACAACTCCCTCGACGTCATCGAGTCGTTTCGATCGCGCTATCCGGATGTGATCAAGGTCATTTCGCACGACGCCAACGTCGGCTTCGCGGCGAACTTCGCCGATACCGTCGCGATGGCGAAGGGCGAATACATCGCGAACATCGACGGCGACGATGTCATGCTTCCTGGCAAGCTGCAGCGCCAACTCGATTTCTTAAGAGAACATCCTGAATGCGGTCTCGTGGTCCATAGGATGCGCACGGTGGACCAGGATACGTTGGAGCCTGTGCCGTATCCACTACCCCGAAATAAGCCCGCAACGTTCGACGCTGAATTTCTCGTCATGAACGGACCGTACTTTTTTCATAGCTCGGAGATGTATCGGGCCCATCTGCGTCATCGCAGCCCCGTTGACGTAGGTCTGAAATCAGTCTGTGATGTGGCCCACCTGCTCCAGGTGGTGTTCGGCTGGCAAGGCTGCTACCTGGACGAAGAGTGGGGCCTTTACCGTGTCAACCGGACCGGCATGACCTCGACACGAATCAACAATCCCGAGCGTCATAGGGAATACATGGCCGACATGATCCAGACCTGCCAGATCGCGGCCGATCTCGGCATGGCGAGCGACGCAGTCAACCGTGGGCGCGCAAAGTTCTATCTGACGTCGGCCATCTTCTATCTGGAGCATGAGCACGGCGATGCCTTCGAGGACTGCATCGAGTCGAGCTGGCGTGCGGCGCGAATTGGTTCGAAACAGCTCGCTTTGTACGCCTTGCGCCGCTGGCCTCGGACGTTGCGCACTGTCTATACACGGCTCAAGCAGATCGCCGGACGACAGCGGATCAACGTATGACCATTGCGCCGCTGCGGCTCACGATCGGAAGCCGAGTCTCGAGCAGAACGTCAAATCGTATGAACCGAAAAATTGCTGAGCAAACGCGTCCCGGACAGTGAGAAACGACTTCGATGGGATGTGTCGTCTGCCATTGCTTGCCGGGTCACGAACCGCTCGTCGCTGGACATGCAAAAGCGGAGACCACCGACCGCCGTATCCTGCGCCGGCGGATTCTCAGTCGCACGTACGGTCGTTGGCGGCGAACGTCCTTCGTCCTATTCAGGGGAGGTGCCTCCGGATCACGCCTTGGCGCGCGAGAGTTGCGTCACGTTCGATTCCAGCCGCTCTGTTGCCATTTGTGCAGCTGCCTGGTCGGCACGACGCTCGGGATCGGCACCGCCCTGTTCGGCCTCGATGTGAGCATTCCAGCGACGCACTTAATCGTACCGTTGGGTGAGCCCGGAGCCCGAGCCGGATCATGCCACAATCAGTATGTCGTCAGAGATTCCACAAATCAGATTCTGCCGCCCGGCAAGGCCAACCGCGCGGCTTCGGGCGAGTGGGCACGCGCTAAGGCTTCTCGAAGCGGCATCACGTCTTTCTGGCAAAGCTGCCGCGTGCGGCGCGGTCCGCCGCTCAAACTGGTTCCGCGGAAAGCGAACCCTAACTCTTCGCCCGAAGACATCGTAACCTCTGCTTAACAGCAACTGATATGCCGAGTTTTGAGTCCATTGTCCCCGCGAATGTGGCCAGCGAGCGCTACAAGGCGCGCGAGCGGAGGGATCGCCCGATTGAATGTCGGTCAGGCTCTTGTGAGCAAGATAATCTACGGCACCCAATGTGAGCGCCAAGGCCCTGCACTCGGCGGCGTGTCCAGTGCCAATCACCACGCCGACCCGGGCGCCGGCGATTGCATATTGGGCGACCATGCGTTGACGGGCTGTTGCGGACCTCGTCTAAATGCGTCGCCCTGCGACGGCGACTTCGTTGAAGTAATGCTCGATGCGGGCAAGAGCGTAAAGTGCGGCCCCTGAGCGGATGTCGTTTCTGCGGCCCGCGAACCGCCGTGTCTCGGTGAAAGTAAGTATCTCGCCCTGCCGGGTGCGGAACGCCCATGCAAAGCACTGGGTGCCCGGCGGGGGTCCTCCTGACGGACCGGCGTCCGCCAGGCCGGTATTAGAGACAACAACGTCCGCGCAGCAGCCTTCCTGTCGAAGAGCGCCTTCAGCCATTTCACGCGCGACTTCTTCACTGGTGAGCCCGAACTGTTCCATTGTCGATTGCTTCACACCTAGAAAGCCCACCTTTCCAGAAGGGGAGTAGCTCACAAAGCCGACATCGAGGCACGCGCCGCTTCCCGGTACGCTGGCAAGATACGATGCAATCTGACCCGCGGTACAGGACTCGGCAGTGGCGAGTTTCAGCCCACGCGATGACAGGAATGACACGACCTGCATTGGAACATTCATGGGTATCCCCGGGTTTAGCGAAAGAGATCTCGCGCTGCTTACGGAGTAGCAAGGCGCGGTCCGGGCTCCGGCGAAACCATGGTGCTACACCTTCCAGTCGGGGCCCGTGCTTGTTTCTGGCGGGCAGGTCGACCCCGGCGGGGCGATCCGGACGTCGGATTAAACCGGATCAGCCATTGTTAATCGCTGTTAGTCGACGCGCCGCGCTGTCGTTAGGCCTTTCTCCCGCTCACCAACAGCCAAAACTTGACACGCGATGATGGGAAATAGTTCGGATCGATGGCGGGAAGGCCAACTTTCCACGCTGACGCGCGGCAATCCGGTGGCCGGTAGATGAGCATAGTTCGCGGCGATGGCGGGCCGCGCCGAGTGCAGTTCGGTTGCGTGCCGACAGATGGTTCCCAAAAAAAGCTCCCGATGACCCCTCCAGAGTTGGCAAAAAAGTGGAAGCCGGGCCTGCCCGGGGCAGCCTCGCTGCAAGGGTCGAGCCTCGAAGAACTGATGCATGCGGTGCGGCCGCTATGGCGACAGCTCAGCCGCCATTGATTGATTTAAGTCTAGCTTCATGTGGGGTCACCCGTTTGTCTGGCAAGCTGCGCATCGCCGCCTGAGGCGCTGATCTCATTGCGGCGGCGTGAGGGCGTCATCAAGGTTTCAGCACGACCTTGATGCAGCCGTCTTCCTTGTCGCGGAATGTCTTGTACATGCCCGGTCCGTCTTCCAGCGATACGGTATGCGTGATGACAAAGGAGGGGTCAATCTGGCCTTCCTGAATCCGCTTGAGCAAATCGTCGGTCCATCGATTGACATGGGTTTGACCCATTTTCCAGGTGAGGCCCTTATTCATCGACGCGCCGAACGGGATCTTGTCGATCAGACCGCCATAGACACCCGGCACAGAAAGCGTTCCCGCAGGGCGGCAAACGTAGATCATTTCGCGCAGCACATGAGGACGGTCGGTCTCAAGCATCACCGCCTGCTTGACGCGGTCGTACACGGCATCGAACGACCGGGTTGCATGCGACTCCATGCCCACGGCATCGATGCACTTTTCCGGGCCCTTGCCGTTAGTCAGATCCTTGAGGCGCTCGAGCACACTCTCCTCGTCGAAATTGACGGTGATTGCGCCGCCGGCTCGCGCCATGGCGAGTCGTTCCGGCACGCGGTCGATCACGACAACCAGCCTCGCGCCCAGCAGGATGGCGCTACGAATTGCCATCTGACCGACCGGACCTGCACCCCAGATCGCGACCGTGTCTTCGGGCTGGATGTCGCAGTTCACAGCGGCTTGCCACCCGGTCGGAAAGATGTCGCCGAGAAAGAGAACCTGCTCGTCGGTCAGGCCGTCCGGAATCTTTACGTGCGTGGTGTCCGCCATCGGAACGCGCACGTATTCCGCCTGGCCGCCCGGATAGCCGCCGGTCAGATGCGAGTATCCAAATAGGCCGGCGGTCGTATGGCCAAATACCTTGTCGGCCTTCTCCTTGTTGCGATTGCTGCGCTCGCAAACGGAAAAATTGCCTCGCTTGCACTGTTCGCATTCGCCGCAAAAGATGGTGAAGGGTACGACGACACGATCGCCAACCTTGAGCTTCGTGTTGTCCTTGCCGACTTCGACAACCTCGCCCATGAATTCGTGTCCCATGATGTCGCCGCTTTCCATGGTCGGCATGAAACCGTCGAACAGGTGCAGGTCCGACCCGCAGATCGCGCAGGTCGACACCTTGACAATAGCGTCGCGTCCTTCCTCGATTACAGGATCGGCAACCGTGTCGCAGCGAATGTCGTGCTTGCCGTGCCAGCGAAGTGCTCTCATGTGACTCTCCAGAGGGGTAGTGGCCGACTTGCGTACGAAGCGTGCGGCCGGATATCGGGTTCCGTCTGCTCCATCAGCAACGTCCGTTCCGCGAGCGGGCGGAAGCAGCGGCCTCGGCCATTCGCAGTCCCATCAGCAATTAAAACAGGCGCCGGCCGCGCCAGGAAGAACGGGGATACGCGGCCGTTTCGCGAATGACCTCGTGAGTAGTCAGAAGACGGGTTTGACGAGCTGGCCCCCGGATCGGCGGGATTTGTGAGGCTCCATGGTGCGTCCGCTACCCCTCGCGTCCGGCTCGCTGATCTTTGACCGCGTGCCTGGAGACCGGAGGTCGGCGGTCGCCCGACGTCTGCATTGGTTCGCGGAGCGGTCTCATCGCGTCCGGCCGCGCCCGATGCTCAGATTTGCGGACCGAGTTGGCGACGCCCACGTGCATCCTGTTCGAAAAAACGCACCTGTTAGGGACAGGCGGTGCCGCGACAGCCGGCAAATTCGCACACCGAGGTCTTTCGCTCTCTAAGCTCAGGCGACGATGCGCTCTGCCCGCAGGTATGCTTTGTGCGGATCTCTTCCATCGGTATTCGCTGGGAGACAGTGATGAAAGAAAAGGACGCAACACGATCCTATCCTTACGCATCCGGAGGGTGGGGATCGCTGAAGGCGGTGACGACGATTCTGGCGCGGGAGCACGTCGGCGCGAAAGGCAGCGCGGTGCTCGCAAGGCAGAATAAGCCCGACGGATTCATGTGCGTAAGCTGTTCGTGGGCCAAGCCAGCGGACCCGCATGTTTTCGAATTTTGCGAAAGCGGAGCCAAGGCAACGGCGTGGGACCTGACGTCGAAGCGGACGACTCCGGAGTTCTTCCGCCTGCATACCGTGAAGGAACTATTGTCCTGGCATGACCACGACCTGGAAGAAGCGGGGCGGCTCACTGCTCCGTTGCGCTACGATCACATCACCGACAAATACGTCGAAGTCGACTGGCAGCAGGCGTTCGATGAAATCGGCCGCGAATTGAATGGCCTGGCCCCCAACAGTGTGGTGTTCTATGCTTCTGGCCGCGCGTCGCTCGAAACGTCGTACATGTATCAGCTGTTCGCGCGCATGTACGGCACGAACAATCTCCCCGACAGTTCGAATATGTGCCACGAAAGCACCAGCGTCGGGCTGAAGGAAGCTATCGGGGTGGGCGTAGGAACCATTACGCTCGATGACTTCGAAAAGACGGATCTGATGTTCTTTTTCGGCCAGAACGTCGGCACCAATAGTCCGCGCATGCTTCACCAGTTGCAGGACGCGCGCAAACGCGGCGTGCCGATTATCACGTTCAATCCCCTTCGCGAGCCGGGACTCATACGATTCGCCAATCCGCAGTCACCCACGCAGATGCTCACGCCGGCGAACACGCAGATCAGCACGCAATATCACCAGGTGAAGACGGGCGGCGACACTGCGGCGATTCTCGGCATCTGCAAGGCCGTGATTGCAGCCGACGATCTGGCCGCCGAGCAAGGCCGGCCGCGCACGATTGACATTGCTTTCATCCGCGATCACACAGCCGGCTACGATGCATTTGCGAACTGCGCGCGCGAGGCGTCGTGGACGGACATCGAAAAAGTCAGTGGGTTGACGCGCGGGGCGATAGAAGCCGCGGCCGACGAGTACATGAAGGCGGATGCAGTCATGATCCATTACGGTATGGGACTGACCCAGCACAGGCTCGGCGTGCAGAATGTCCGTATGGTGTGCAACCTGCTCTTTCTGCGAGGCAATATCGGCAAGCCGGGTGCCGGGCCTTCGCCTGTGCGTGGGCACTCCAACGTGCAGGGGCAGCGTACCGTTGGCATTACAGAGAAACCCGAACTGGCACCTCTCGATAAGCTGGCCAGTCAGTTCTCCTTTGAGCCGCCGCGCACAAAAGGCCTTAATACCGTCGAGGCGTTCGAAGCGATGATCAAAGGAGAGGTCAAGGCCGTTTTCAATCTGGGAGGCAATCTCGTACGTTCCGCGCCTGACCGGAATCGTATCGAGCCGGCATGGCGGAGTCTGCGATTGAACGTGAACGTGGCGACAAAGCTCAATCGCAGCCATCTCATACACGGTGAGATCTCTTACATCCTGCCGTGCCTGAGCCGCATCGAGATCGACCGGCAGGCAAGCGGTGATCAGGCGGTTTCAATGGAAGACAGCACGGCGTGCGTGCACGGCTCTCACGGCGTGGCGGAGCCGCCCAGCGAGAATATCCGCTCCGAACCCTTCATCCTCGCGGGCATTGCGAAGGCGACGCTGGAAGACCGCTTCGCGGTCGATTGGAACGCCTGGCGAGACGACTACTCTGTCGTGCGCGATGAAATTGCAAAAACGTACCCAGAGATATTTCATGATTTCAGTCGGCGCATGTGGACGCCTGGCGGATTTCCAAAGCCTCTTCCCGCACGCGAGCGACAATGGCAAACAAAGAGCGGCAGGGCCGAATTCCTTGTGCCGAAAGAGCTCGGCGAGGATCCCGATATGCCCGAGCGGGGAACAGACGCGCTGCGGCTCATGACATTGCGCTCGGACAGTCAGTTCAATACCACTATTTACAGCCTCGACGATCGCTTTCGCGGCGTGAAAGGAAACCGGATGGTCGTGCTGATGAATAAAGACGATATCGCCGCGAGCAGTCTTTCGGAGGGCGACATGATCGGCTTGGAGACCATCGCGAATGATGGCGTTGACCGGCGCGTCAGCGGCCTGACTGTGATGGCCTACGACATCCCCCGAGGATGCATTGCCGCCTATTACCCGGAATGCAACCCCTTACTGCCGCTGTGGCATTGCGCAGAGGAGAGCAAGGTGCCCGCCGCGAAGTCCATTCCAGTGAAAATCGTCGACAAGCCAGGCAAGCAGCCGGCTGTCTGAGAGAAATTGGCTGGCCGAATAGGCCGGCCAATTCGCCTTATCAAATGCTTTTACTCCCGTAGCGCGTTTTTCTCGATTTCGGCAGGCAATGCGTGACGCCTAGCACCAGCAATGACCCGAGCAGAAGCGTGGCGATCGGGAATGTACCAGCTGTGTTCACGGCAATCTCGCGCGGACGCTCGCCCAGAAGTTGAAGTCGGCGCCGTGTCATGCGCGCGCCCAGGGGCGCAACTGGCTCTTCAACGCGCGCTCGGCTGCGGGCAGTAGAACCGTTTCTTCGTCGGCTATGTGATGCATGACCTCGCGCATCAGTTCGTGAAACAGGGCGTCGTAGGCAGCATCCTCAGGGCCCGTCGCGCGCAGTTTGTTAATGGTGGCGCGCATTTCGTCATGTTCAGGGCGGCTTTTACCGAGCGTTTCGTCTTCATTGAGTACGCCGGCCAGTGCTGGGTAGAAGACCTCTTCCTCCAGCTGCGCGTGAATCTCCAGCGCGGCACAGGCGGAATTGACAATGGCGCGTTTGCGCCACCAGGGGCTGCCAGCGTGATAACGATGGAACGCAGCGAGCACATGCATATGGTCCAGACGGATCATCGAAGTGATGGTGGGCGACATCGATGAATTTGTATCGGGCATGACAGTTCTCCAGAATGACGCGCCGGCGAGCCTGACGGCCGGCAGGCGCGGTTGCGCTAGATGGCGCATTTCCCATACCTGCGCGTCGGACTCGGTCCGTGACCATCGCCTCGTTAACGCATGAGCGCCGGACCGGCCTGCGCGCAGAGGCGATCTGCGAAGTTGGCGAAAATAGTGCATGGTGTGGCTCGCCGTGCAATTGCCGCGCGGCACGTTAAACCTGGCCCGCCCGCATGATTTCGCGACCGCACGGTGCTCTTGCATCGCGGCCGGTGCCTGGGCGTCGTAGCTGTCGCTGCGGCTCGAGTGCAGTAGCGCCACTGCGTTGGAGGAAACGCGCTCCTTTCCGCGCTTTCGCGGGTGCGCCGGCACGGGGAATGCTGATATGGCTGTGCCTCCGGGGAGGCCATGGTTGTTGTTCGTTTGGCTCGCCAGTCGGCGAGCCTTTTTTTTCGCCGCGTCGCCAGCGGCACCAGTGCGTGGCAAGAAACTGCTTGCTGACTCTCCTTCGCATGCGATGGAAAAGTAGGCGAGGCCCCATGATGTTTTCGACAATCCTTATCAACCGCGAGGACCCGTGCTCGACCGACGCGCGGACGCTGCTGGACCGATTGAGCGCCACGCTTGGATTTTTCACCGGAAGTGGCGGACAGAGCCGCTCTTCAGTTCTGAACGTGGCACTGGAGCGCGCGCCTTCTCGCGGTGAGAACGGGTTGCGGGATGCCGCTCGGATGTGGCGCATTCGGTCCGCGAGGCGAGGGTATTGCCTTGAGGTGTTGTTGTGCTGGCCTGGCGCCGATGGTGTCGATGGCGTGGGCAGCGCGATTCTCGCGCAACCTGGAAAATCACGCAGGACAGCCTGGGTTGGCGCTGTGGCTCGGCAGACACGTGAACAGTCGCCGCACCGTCGAACTGTACGGGAAGCATGGGTCCCGTCAAATTCCGCCTATGGACCGTAGCTGAAAAAGACGGATTCGTACTGTTTCAAGAAACCTCTCGATGGCCGGTCCCCGAGGTATCAGCGCAGGGCTAGTATTCGTGACGCCTGACGCAAGTCGGTCCCGCCGGTTGGCGCACTTCCCGTACCGCCTTCATCCGCCGCGTCATTTGTGCAGTTTCTCACGCAGCGACTGGATGTCATTTGCGGTAACTGGCCGGGCGTCGTTGCCCCATGAAGCACGAATCCACGAGAGTGCAGACGCCATCTGCGCGTTCGTTAGCGTTTGAGAAAAGCCGGGCATCGACTGGCGCGGAGGTCCACTGATGGTCGCCGGGCTGTTGCCGCCTTCCACCAACAGGCGGATCAGCGAGGTCGTGTCCTCCGTGATCACTGCCGGATTGCCCGCGAGCCGCGGAAACACGTTGGGCACGCCCGCGCCTTCCACGCCGTGGCACTGGGCGCAGAACGAGCTATAGACCCGCGCACCAACAGATTGCGGCGCGTCGACGCGATTGCCATTGCGCGTAGGTAAGTCCGGTTGTGCGACCGGATCGTAGCGTCCCGACAGTTTTTGCGCCGGCAACGACTTCAGATAATGCGCCATAGCCAGCGCATCTTCATCGGTCAGATATTGTGTGCTGTCTTCGACCTGCTCGACCATTGAGCCAAATGCCACCAGCCCCGCGCCGTGGCCCGTCTTCAGAAAAGCAGCGAGATCGCTTTCGCCGATGCGTCCGAGCCCCGAGCCCGGGTCGCCCGTAAGGTTTGGCGCAAACCAGTTGTCGTTAACGCCGCCAGTCAGATACGTAGGCGACGATTCGTCGTAGCCCCGCTCCTGGAAACCGAGGCCGCGAGGCGTATGGCATGCGCCGCAATGGCCGGGACCTTGAACGAGGAGGGCACCACGGTTCCAGTGGGCGTCGCGTCCTGGCTTCGGCTGGTAGGGCTCTTTCGGTGCGAACGCGAGTTGCCAGAAATAGAGCACCCAGCGCTGATTGAACGGAAAAGGAATCTTGGTGGGTGGCGCGGGGTGTGAGACGGGTTTCACGCCGTGCATGAAGTATGCGTAAAGCGCGCGCATGTCATCGGCGGACATTTTCGAAAACGAAGCATACGGCATGGCCGGGTAGAGCCGCTTGTTACCAGGTGATATACCCTCGCGCACGGCCCGCTCAAAATCCTGATAGCTGTATGCGCCGATCCCATAGTGGCGATCCGGCGTGATGTTGCTGCTCATGATGGTGCCGAACGGTGAAGTGAGGCCGAGGCCGCCTCCATACGCAGGACCGCCGACGGCTGTGTGGCATCCCGCGCAATCGGCGGCTTTCGCGAGGTATTCGCCGCGCGCGACGAGCGCGGCATCCACCGCGCCCGACGGCTGACACCAAACGCATGGCGCAAGCACCACGAAGCGGGCCGCCGCGCTCGCCATCGTTGTTAGTTTGGAGCGCCGCATCATCAAGTACCGTCCCGGGGCGCGGCGAGTGCGTCCGGCATGAGTGTGACAGGCGCACGATGCAGCAGCCAGCGAGCGCCGGTTGCGAGCGCCGCAATCAGATACGCGAGACCGCCCGGCACCCACATGACGAGGCCGCCAAGTTGCTGATCTTGCAGCGGATCGAAACCGAGCGCCGATGTGGGTTCCATATACGCGGGATACCATAGCCCGGGCGCGAGCGTCAGCAACGCGCCAAGGGCGCCGGTGTGCACCATGGTCGTGAACAGTGACAACATCGCGTAGCCGCTTTGATGGCGGCGGGCGCCTTCGCCAAAGACGACCCACCAGAACAGCAGCGCACTCAGCAGAAAGCTGGCGTGCTGAAGGGTGTGAATGCCCGGCGAGGTCAGCGCCGCATCGAAGAGCCGCGGCATATGCCACGCCCACAGCGCGGTCGCATGCAGCAGCCACGCTACGACGGGTAAGCGCAGCATCTTCCAGAGGCCGCGCAACGGTTGCGCGCATACCGCGGCGGCTATCGCACGCCGTGCTGGCGGCGGAAATGCCCAGAGCCAGACGGGGAGCGGCCGACCGAGTACCAGAAGCGGTGCGGCGACGAGCATCATCAATTCGTGCTGGATCATATGCGCCGAGAAGAGCGCGGCGCTCAGCGCATCGAGCGGCGAATCGAGCGCGGCTACCAGCGTGAGCCATCCGAGTACGAAGGCGGCAAGCTGACGGGCGCGAATACCGCGGCTACGTTTGCTGCGTGTGCGCAGACGCAGGTAGCCGGCTACATACAGGGCGAGACTCACGGCCAGTAGTGCGACGATCCACGGCTCGAACGTCCAGCGCAGCACGGCGGGCGCGCTCCCTTCGGTGGCGCTCAGCACGTGCGCTTGCACGCAAATCGGAGCGAAGGTCGCGGCGAGCAGGAGCGCGAACGCTCGCTGACAGTTCGTCGGGATGCTCACTGCACGCAGGGGGAGAGCAGCCATTGCGGAATCCACATTGCCACGAGTGAAAGAGTCGAGATCATGCCGACCCACGTTGCCGCGCACGCCAGCATCGCGGGCCGTGCCGGCAAGGCGGGCGCGCTCGCCGGTGCGGTCACGCCGGCTTCGCGCCAGCGCTGCCAGGCAAGCAGTGTTGCAACCACCGAAAACAACAGGGCGGTGCCGGTCACGCTGCCGAGTGGCAGGAGCGTGCGCCATCCACACGCCGGCGTGACCAGTGCATAGTCGGCGCTCAGCGCAGCCAGTACAGCCGAGGGCGCACCAAGCAGCGCGAGCCAGGTTCGCATAGCGACCTCCATCACAACCGTGGGGCGACATAAAGCACTGCGTAGATCGGTAACCAGCTGAGCACGACGAAATACCAGTACAGCGCGTTCTCGCTCACATCGACAAACCGTTTTCCTTCAAAGGGTCCGGTAAATAACAATACCGCGAGCACGGCGGTATCCACCGTGTCCGTGATGAGGTGGGTCGTATGCAGGCCGAGCAGCAACCATACGACAGAGCCGTACGCGTTGGCGTACCAGGTCACGTTCAGTGCGGCGAATTCGAAGCCCCGCAGCACCAGAAACACCACGGCGAATAACAGGCACACCGATAACCATAGCCGCGAGCGGACGCGATCCTGGCGGTCGGCTGCGCGTTTGGCAAGCTGATTTGGCCACATGCTCAGCATCAGCACCGCGGTGTTCGCGCTTCCCCACAGGAGCGCCGGCGGCGCGGCGTTGAGCGGCCAGTGCACGGTCAGGCTGCGTAGGTAGAAATACGTCATTGCGGCGATGGCGAACACCGTGCCCTCGATCAGCATCAGGCACACGGTGCTCCACCACATCAGGCTGCGATGTCCGAAGCCGAAGCTCGGCAAGTGGCGCACATCGAGCATCAACGCGGGGGACGCGTCATTGCCGTCGGATGCCGCTTGCTGAGGAACTCTGCGAAGCTCCGTCACGGCCGTTGCTCCAGTTGGACCGCTCGCCGGTTCTGGGCGCGGGTCGGCCAGAACCAGCCGATCAACGCGACCGCGACCGGCACCGATCCCCACACGACCGCCCACGGCGAAAAGATCGAGCCGATGAATAATACGGTGGTTGCCACCGCACTGATGAACGGCCAGATGGATGGTGACGGAAAGAGCAAACGCAGATCGGGCAGCGCATCGAGCGCGGTCGTCGACAGCACTTCCCGCGACTCGGCTGCAAGCCCGCTGACATAGGCCGGTTGCGCCCCTGGTTCCCAAAGCGGATCGCGCCCGTGGACGACGGGGAGAGCATCGAAATTGTGTGGCGGCGGTGGACTTGTCGTGCTCCACTCGAGTGTGCCCGCCCCCCAGGGATCGGAGCCCGCAAGCTCACCATGCCGGTAGCTGCGTATCACATTGACGACGAAAATCAGCACGCTTAAGCCGAGCGTCCATGCGCCGATGGTGGCCGTCATATTCATGCTGTCCCAGCCCATACCGTGCGGGTAAGTCCATACACGGCGCGGCATGCCGTGCAGACCCAGCAGATGCATCGGAAAGAAAGTGACATTGAAGCCGATGAAGAACAGCCAGAATTGTATGCGTCCCAGCATTTCACTCATCAAGCGGCCGGTCGCTTTGGGAAACCAGTAGTAGAACGCACCGAATAGCGGAAAAACTGCGCCGCCCAGCAGCACATAATGCAGATGCGCAACCACGAAGTACGTATCGTGAACCTGCAGATCGAGCGAGACAGAACTCAGCATCACACCGGTCATGCCGCCGAGCACGAGGATGAAGAAGAACCCCAGCGTGAACCATAGCGGCGTCTTCAGATTGAGGCGGCCGGTCCAGAGGGTCGCGAGCCAGCAGAAGATCTGCACGCCTGAGGGGATCGCGATCATTAGACTTGCGGCGGTAAAGAAGCTCTTGCCGAGTGCCGGAATGCTCGTCGCGAACATGTGATGCACCCATAGCCCGAAGGCGAGGAACGCCGTCATGATCAGTGCGAGCACCATCGCGGGGTAGCCGAAAATGGGGCGGCGGGCAAAGACAGGAATGATCGACGAAAGAATTCCAAGCGGTGGAATAAAAATCAGGTACACCTCGGGATGGCCGAAGAACCAGAACAGGTGCTGCCACAACAGCACATCGCCGCCGCGCGCCGCGTTGTAGAAATGCGTGCCGACCAGCCTGTCGAGAATCAGCGCGGTGCTGCCGAGCATCACCGCCGGCATCGCGAACAGCACCATGAATTGCGTGACAAGCGTGGCCCACACGAATAGCGGCATCCGATTGAGCGACATGCCCGGTGCGCGCAGCTTGAAGATTGTCGTAATAAGCACGACCGCTTCAAGCAGGGCCGAGAGCTCGGTGAAGGTGATCATCTGCGCCCAGATGTCGACGCCCTTGCCGGTCGAATAGTCGGGGCCTGCCAGTGGCACATAGCTGAACCAGCCCGCGTCGGGACCCGCGCCCAGCAAAAACGCAACATACAGCGTCAGTCCGCCGAACACGAAAACCCAGTATGCGTACGCGTTCATCCGTGGAAACGCGACGCTGCGCGCGCCAATCATCAGCGGCACGAGCCATGTGGCAACGGCCTGCATGATCGGCACGGCGAACAGGAACATCATCGTCGTGCCATGAATTGTGAAGAGCTGGTTGTACAGTTCCGGGCCGACCAGGCGATTGCCGGGCTGCGCGAGTTGCAACCGCATCGCCAGTGCTAGCGTGCCGCCCAGCAGAAAAAAGACGAATGTCGTGATCACGAATCTTCGGGCGATGGTCTTGTGGTTGATCGCGCAGAGCCAGCCGAACCAACCGGGCGGATCGCTCCATGTGCGCGCCAGGGCTTCGACGACCCGCGCCCCGGCGGCGGGGCCGTCCACCAGATGTTGTGGACGCCGGTCCGAGGAATGACGGTCGCTCATTGGAGGGTTCCGAGCCATGCGACGAGGGCTTTAAGTTCCTGCGCCGAAAACTGGCTCGCGGGCATCGTCGTGCCGGGCTTCATGCTGCCCGGTGCCTTGATCCAGGACTCCATGTTCGCAGGGGTGTTCTCAAATGTTCCGGCCGCCAGCATCGGCCGGCTCATGACGTGCGTGAGATCGGGCCCGAGGACGCCGCGGGCGGACGTGCCTCGCACCGTATGACAACCGGCGCAGGCGCCGGCGGTAAAGAGGCGCTCACCTTGCGCCTGAAGGCCGTTGACAGGCTGCGGCGCGACCGCCCGCTGATGCCCGACCCACGCGTCGTATCGGGCAGGCGACTCGGCGACGACGTCGAGAGCCATCAATGCGTGCTCCAGGCCGCAGAATTCGGCGCATTGTCCGCGATAGGTACCCGGTTGGTCGGCCCGAAATTCGATCGTCGACGTGCGGCCCGGAATCATGTCCTTCTTACCATGCAGGTTCGGCACCCAGAAGGTGTGGATCACATCGTCTGCCTTGAGCGATACGATGACAGGCCGTCCCACTGGCACGTGCAGCTCGTTTGCGACCGCGAAGCTGCCGCCTGGCGTATCGTCGTCGTAGCGCGCTTCCCACCACCATTGATGCCCGGTCATTTCGAGATGAACGGCGTCCGCCACCGGCAGGCGCGACAACGCCCGGTCGGTCAGTACGTCGGCGAGCAGCAGGCAAAACAGCACGGCCACGGACGCAATTGACGCGCCGCTGACCACGCGACGCAGCCGTTTTTCCGGACGTTCGAGCGACTCGAGGTCAGGGCGAGTATCGCGGCTGGAGCGCGGGGCGCGGCTCACTGCGATCAGCAGCGCGATTAGAACGGCCGCGAAGACCAGCGAGCACACCGTCAGCGTGACGTTCCACAGAGCGAGGATGTGCGAGGCCTGCACTCCCGCCGGGCGCAGTGCGGTTTGGGCAGGCTCGGCATTCGCGCGAAACGCGAGGCTGCCGGAAAAGACGATGGCAAGCCGGAACTGAGCCGGACGAAGGATTGCCGTCCTAGCCAGTTTTTCGGGCCGTACCTGATCGGCTGGGCGATTTTCCATCACTTCGGCGACGTAGAAGTCTGACAGGGGTCAGCGCTGCCGCAGCAATCGCCATACCCAAAGCGCGGCACAACGCCCGCCAAAAAACGTTCGCTTTCACGGTGCCACTGCATTCGTGGATGGCGAACCCCTGCCGCGCTCACCTTTTGAAATAGCCCAGACTGCGTAGCAGCCTCTAAACGTGGCGGCGAGACGACATCCCACATCGATGGTGCAGTGAATGTGGAGCCGGCACTCACCGCCTGCGGCGGTGGCAAAATCCTCCCATCGTCACATGGGATTTGCTCTCAATACGGCAGCGGCACCGACTATCGGGCAGTTCACCATGCAAGATTCAGCAGGAAACGACTGCGCCCATAGCCGATGTGTCGCCGACGCCCGACGCCTGCACCGATCCCACCATCGCCGGGGTGTCGCATAAAAAATATTAGCCGCCTGTAACTCGGTCCCAACCGTGCCGCACGGCCGCCTTGAATCGTTCCCATCCACTTTCCAAGTAGCGCGACTCCCAATTCTCGCGAGCGTTCGCTTCTACCCGTTGCCAGTCATGTCCGCGATACCGCTCGTCGTTTCCGAGCGTGGCTCCGTGCGCGTAGGCTCGCTGGTATTCGTCGTATGACGCACCGGTGTTCGCGTAGTGGGCGTCATAGTCCGCGCGAAATTCAGCGTCATAGGGGGTGTCGTCCAGCGGAGTAGCCGGGTCGGGCTCGCCCACAAGACCTGTCCCAGATTTGCGCTCTGTTGTTGTACCGGTGCTGTCATCTGATGAGTATGCTGCCGCAGCTGATTTGCCACTCGCGCGCGCGCCCTCGGGCGTCCGCGTGTGTCCGACGCGGGGTTCCCCCGATAACTCCTCCCCGTTTTCCACGGACGAAGTTGATCCGAGTCCCTCCGTGCGTGTCGCGACCTGCTGCATCCCACCGACAACCATCTTCGCCCCTACCGAAGCGGTGGGAGTGCCCTGTATTACTGTCCGGCCTGCCGCCGGCTCTTCGCTCGTGGGTGACCTCGGTGCGACTGGAAGGACCGACGCGTCGTGCGCACTGGCGAGATATTCCGTTGTTGACGAAGGCGCCGTGTCCGCCGCGTGTCCACCGTGTGTGATCGTCTCGCGTTGCTGCGCAGAAGTCGGCTCGTAGGGGCAGGAGTAATCGCGGGTCGTTGAGCTATCCCCACGTAGCGCCTGTTCCGAGAGCCCGGAATTATTTCGCCATACTTTGGCGCGCTCCTCGATGTCGGCTGCGCCGGCACGGCGCATCAAATCGCGAGCAAGGTCAACTTGCATTTCGGAAACGTCTGCGCTGACGATCGCTCCACCGCGACGTATCAATTCTCTGTAATCCTCCGTTTCCGCTGGATACTGGCCACTTTTGAAGAGTCGTGCAAACAATTTTTCGAGTTGATCGAAGACCGGGTTGTGATGGAGTACGTCGCTGCTGCCCGGCGCATAAACACGCGGCCCCTTTTCAACGGGTGTGTCATTTGACATCGCGTAGATAGCAATATCGGCTTGAGCAACGCCAGCCTCGCCCAGTGTCCGTTGTGCCGAGCGCGCGTCGGCATATTTATCGAACACGCCTAATACGGTTTGTCTCATGATTGTGTCCTCCGCAATCGTAGTTCGGTATTCCCTCCGCCATGATGGTAGTCGTCGCAACACGCGTGCCCGAGGGCTGCGACGAAGTCGCTGGCTTTCGTGGTTTTGGCTCGCATGCGCGCCCCCAACCGTGGGCGGCCAGCAAGATGCGGCCACGCCCAAATAAGCCCCTGCCACTTATCGTTAGGCAGCACGACAACGTTGGCATTCTCCTTCGGCAGGCAGGATTTTATGTACTTGCAAGCACCGCCGTTCGTGTGGATCTCTCTGAGATTGCGGTTGTGCCGGAAAACGCCAACGACGCGTGCTTTGTCGCCGCACCACCGACAAACCCGTCCGCGAGTCCTTTCGGATCAGTCAAATGAAATGAGCACAGGAATTCCCGCATGCGCTTTCCCGCACGCTGTAGTCATTGTCGCCGCCATTAAGTGACTGTCATGTTCGACTATGGGGCAATGATGCTGGCTGAGTCTGCGACTCAGCATTCCTGACGTTTTCCGGGCAACGCAGTGCCGTTGCCACCGCCGTCGAAAATGCCGCCGGGGGACGGGCCGCCTGCCTGTGTATACAAATAGCCGACAGAGGATTGTCATGTGTTGGAATTGCGCCCACATGGAGATGCCTCGAATCGCTGGTTCGGAAAAGCGGCGGGGTTAAAAACTATTTTTAAACAAGAAGTTACGCCTCACTGTGTGCCGAAGGCGAGCTGGGCATAGATCGTGACTGGTAACTTGGTGAGCGCAGAACACAGTCGCTCAGTTAAGACCAGCTCTCGTTGCCAAACTACTTTTAATAGGTGAATCGAAATGAACACAGTGACTATCGCTGACCTGCATCAGGAGAAGGATCTCTCCTCTACCGATATGGCCCGTGTCGTTGGCGGGCACGATGTAGACAAGGAAAAAGCACTCGTTGAAGCCTACCGTGTTATCAACGGGATAGACGGTCTATTGAATACACCAGACCCAGCCCCCGCCCACGTGTCGATGAAGTTGCCTGGATAATTGTCGACGGTTGACAGGCTGCGGCGTAGAAAGCAAGGACACGAGTCCGGATAACAGTCAGCCATAGGGGCTGGGTTACCGGCCCTTATGTTTTTTGGCCGCTGCCGGCCTGGTCCCGTTCGACGCATTTCACCAACTGAAGAATAAAGTTAATGCGCGGCCTGGCCTGCCGTCGGACACCAGATGGCCGAAGAGGCCGAGCGTTGCATAACCGTCTCGCGGAAGATTGAAGACCGAAATGGGCGACCCCGGCCGGTCGGGCAATCTCCCGGATATAGCCTCGTGAGTATTCCACACCCAGGCGCTGTTGAAGCCGTTTCGGCGGACGCATGCGATCGGCAAGTCCCAGCTTCACAACCAGCTGTCGAACGTATCCGTTCGAATGGTCGACGTCAAACCTGCGTTTGATTAGCGCTTGCACATCGCAATTTCGCCACAGTTCGATTCGAAACCGTAGGTGCGCGGTCCTTTTTCCAGCGCAGCTTTCAACCATCTAAGCGCTTTCGGATCAAGCGTCGAACGATGGCCGCGGGCAGTCGACTGATCCAGTGGCTCAAGCCCCTTCACGGCCACCATCGATCCATACGCCTTGACCGTTCGCAGGCTAACATTCATGGCTTCCGAGACCTGCTCTGCGCTCTGGCCTGTCAGGAGCATCTCTGCTGCGGTTCTTCTTCGGGCCGCATCTCTGTCGCTAACGGGCCTTTGTCGTCGCTGGGTGTGTGCGTCGGCCACCGGATAGGTGAGGCGATTGGCGAGTCCGCGTTCCCGAACTATATGGGCGACGTGCGATGCGGAATAGCTCACTCCGAATCGTTGCAAAATAAGGCTACGCACCTGCTCGACAGTCCACGCCTTCGCTGCCATACCATGCAGCTTTGGGGAATGTTTGACAGCGCTGACGAGCCAGCTCAGGGCTTCTTCATTCAACTGCGACCTGGAGCCGTATTCGTTTAGTCGCGTCAGCTCGCGCGATTTTTTATGCACGCGCACAACTACTGCCGGGCTTAGCGTTCGGCCGAATTGCAATCAGCGATGCTTGATAGTGTGCGACCAATCTATCGCAGGATCCTGAAGGAAAGCTTAAGAACGTTATCCCGTGACTGTGGATAGGCGATATGGTGTCGAAGACCGGCGCATCGTCAATGCCATTACGCTGATGGAACAGAACATCAAGCGGCCGGTTCCGACGAAGACGGTCGCCTCGCTTGTCGGCATTTCGCCGCGCCAGTTCGAACGGATGTGGCTGAAGCATTTTAATGTCAGTCCGTCGCAGTTCTATCTCGAGCTACGGCTGAAGACCGCGCAGAAGCTGCTTCATGAATCGACGTACTCACTGCTCGACATCGCCATGCGCTGGGCCGACTCCGCCGCCGTAAAGTGCAGCGCCACGGGGCTGGTCGCACCACGCAGACCTTTCACATTCTGTTTAGGCTGCGAGTCGCGCCGATCAAGGCCTTTGTTTGCATAGATCTGTTTTCATCAACCCACGACCTGCCGTGGCTGCGCGTGGAAGCAGGGGTATACGCAACGCTGCGACGCCAATCGGCTGGATTCGCAGACGGGCTCAATAGGCTCACGTCACATCAGACTCTTAACTGGTTCGGCGTCGAGATCGCCTCCGCAGGATCCACGTGGATTTCCAGCAGGGCAGGGCGAGACCTTTGCACGAGAGTCAACGCCGATGAGACCGTCAGTACGGCCAGAATTCCAGTCATCAGTTCGCCGCGCGCCTGGCGACTTTCTTTTGACGTTGTTCGGCAGCATCGACGTGCCGACGCATTGCACGTACCGAAGGCGGGACCACCCGGCGGCGAGCCAATGCCCACGGGAGCGCTCCCATCATCATGAACGCATCACGCGCGAAAGTGCCTTCACGCCACAGAAGCGCAAAGGCTCGCCCGGTCGCGGAACAGGCATCTTGCAACGGGAGACGCAGCCAGGAAATCCACGCTGCGTTGCGTGCCAGCAGCCGGCGCCTCAAGCGGCTGTCGCGCGCCCGCGACGGATGATGATGCACCACCAGTGAGTCCATATAGACGATGGCGTGGCCGGAAGCGAGGAGGTCGAGCGCGACCAGTTCTTCTTCTCCACCCAAAAAAAGGCGCGGCTCGTATCCGCCGACCGCGCGGAACACATCAGTGCGGAAAACGCAGGCACCCGCGATGTATCCCGTCAGGGGCGGGCCGGGCAGATCACGGCTCTCCAGCGGGCTGTTGCGCATTCGGACGCACGTCTCGTCCAGTTCCAGCGACTCGCCCACCAGCACGCGCGCGCTCAGCACCGCAGCGCCCGGCGAGGCGTCGAGCACGCGAACCGCCTGTGCCAGGGAGCCGGCCTCCCACCACATGTCGTCGTCGCAGAAGGCGACATAGTCAGTCGATACGCAGGCGACGGCCTGATTGCGGCCCGCGGCGCCCAGATTTGACGGGCACTGCACGATGCGTACATCCGGCAGAATGGCTTTGATCAGCCCCACGGTGTCGTCGCTGGATGCATTGTCCGCGACGATCACCTGTGGCTGCTCCGGCAACGCAAGCAGGCGCGAGAGGGTGCGCATGACTTCCTGCGCGCGGTTATGCGTCAGCACGACTACCGAGATGCGATGCGCGACTGACCGGTCTGGATGATGAGCGTCAATTCTCATTGCAAAACCTCTGGCTTGCCCCCCCAGATAGCAAGTGACGCGCCCGTCGATGCCATTGCGCTTCGATCCGAGGTTCCGGCCGAACCCGTTCAGTCCAGTCGATGACCTGTAACGCGGACAGCCCGTTTTCTTTGCAGCCTTCTCGCGAGGATCTGATATGCGGCGATCCACCGCGGCCAGATAGACGGTCTGGCCAATTTATTCCGGCTACAGCCATCTATGCTCTTCGGTCCGTTCGCCTGCGACCGCGCGGATGCGCGTCCCGGGCATGCCGGATGCGCATTGCGGGGACGACGCGGCGGTAACGAGGGGAGGGGGCCATGCGCGTACATATCATCGAGATGGCGGACGTGTGTGTCAGGTCGGACGTAGTAGCAGATTGCGATGGCGAATTTCTATGGGTCGTCCCGCGTTACGGAGCGGAGCCCGGACCAGCGTCTCGTGTTCGAAAGAAGGGGCTACTGCGGTCACGTCGCGAAAGGAGATGCGCTGGACATCGCGGCGTACCGAGCGCGCGAAATCGCTGTCGGGCTTGCTTTGCATGCCGCCGGATGCGACTCCAGGCGGGCTCAGAGCGACCTGACTTGATCGGGCGCTAGCATCGGCGCGTGCGTGGCAAGTCAGCCAGTCTCATATGGGCATGTCGAACGGGTCTCGCGTGGCATGCGCGTTGCACGTTCCAAGGCATCGAACTTCCAGGCGCCGGGGGTGACAACGCCGGCCGATCAATGTCCAGTCCCAACGGGGGCGGCAGGCCCGGCGAGCAGAATCGTGACACACGCGCGCCGTAGCACACGACGATGACAAGCCAGAGCCCGCCAATGAGATCCCGCACTCATCCGGCTCGCCGGTGCAAGACCGTGCCGCCCCATTATGCGATCAGAAGGTAATCTCAGCCTGACAGGTAGCCGCGGCGCCGGTGCGCCGCTGGCGGAAGCAGAGCGGGACTACTGCCGGAGAGATTCTGCTGCCAATTTCTCCTCGGCAATCAGGGACAGCTTCTGGTCGGTGGCTTTCTCTTCTTCCAACGTGTCGGCCAGAAGTTTGACGGACTCTGTTTCGCCCAACTGTTTTGCCAGCGCAATCAGCGAGCCGTATGCCGCAATTTCGTAGTGTTCCACCTTCTGCGCCGCTGCGATAAGCGCAGTGTCCAGCAGCGGGCCCTTTTCAATCTCGTCAATCTGCTCCTGGCCTTCCTCGTTGAGACCCTCCATGGCAACGCACTTGATGCGCTTGAGCTTGATGCCGGTAGCCTCGACGACACGGTCAATCCTCTCAATCTGACCTCGCGTTTCCTCCAGATGCATCTCGAACGCTGACCTGAGACCCGGATTGGTCGACGCGCGCGCCATCTTGGGCAGCGACTTCGTCATCTGTTTTTCGGCACTGTAAATATCGGACAGCGAGTGAATGAACAAATCCTTCAGCGTCTTCGTAGTCATGGCTACTCCTTCGAGTCAGTTTGGGAGACTCACCTGCCGGCGAGTGCGGTGTGATGGTCCCGGCCGCAAACTACGTGCCCGTGTTTGCCGCTCAATACGTCGCTCACTCGATTCGCCGCATCCTTTGGCGGCAATTCTGTGTAACGGAGCAGTAGCCGCGAGCTTCAGTACGCTTGGAGAATTACTTCTGCTTCTGTCCGTTTGCGCGGAGCTTGAACCTGTCGCCGTTTGCGCCTATCCGCGTCTCCCGGGAACGCCTGTTGCGTCGCTATTGCGCGGTCGAAGCTTCGGATTTCTTAGTTGTTGAGACCGCGTTTGAACAGCCTTCAACCTGGGAGACGCCATCATGCAGATTCTTGCCACTCAAACCGGCCTGCCTCGTGTGTCATGGGGTGCCGTTTTTGCCGGCGTAATCCTGTCACTCATTGTCTATCTCGTCCTCAGCGTGCTCGGGACAGCGATTGGCGCAACACTCCTGTCTCCGCTATCGCAGCCTGACCCGATGCGCGCATTCGGTTTTGGCTCAGGCGTCTGGATGATTGTCACGACGGTCGTTGCGGTCTTCACCGGTTCGTATCTCGCTGGTCGATGCGCACCTGTCCTCGGATGGCTGCACGGCGTGCTCGCGTGGGCAGTCATGATTCTTTTCGTCGTGTACGGCATGGCGTCCCTCGTCGGGGGTGCTGTCAGCGTTGCCGGCAACGTCGCCACGGCGGGCGCGACTGTAGGGGCCGCGCAGGGCCAGGCGCCCGGCGGCAACCCGGTGGTCGACTCGGTCAGACAACAGGTTCAGAGCGTGGTCGCGTCCGCAGCATCGGTAGCTTCGAGCCCGCAAGCCGAGCAGAACGCACGCCAGGCGGCGGATACCGCTGCCCGTGCCGTCGCTCGCGCGACGTGGTTTTCGTTCGCCGCGCTTGTCGTGGGCGCAATCATCGCTCTGGGGTCCGGCAGTCTCGGCTTTCGCCATCAACCCCTTTACGAGGAAGGAGGCGGCTCGTCCAGCGACGCCGCAGTACGCGCCGCACGCGGAAGTGGAGGTACACGTACCAACAGTCCTGCCCGTTGACGCCTGACGGCTGGCGTTCGGGTTTGCGCGAGGAACATGCTTCCTGTTGGGCGTCGCCGGTCGACCGTCCGGCGCCCCCGTCGACCTGGCATTGTTGGGCGGCGCGCGCGGCACTCGTGGCAAGCGCGCGGCTCACTTTGCTCCTGCTGATGACGTGCCCCGCGTGCGCGCAAGCGGTCCGGCGCTTAGGCGCGCGCGGGCGGCAGTGAAACGGGGAGGGCGCGTTTATGCCGGGTAGCCATGTGAAAACGACGGATCGTCGTCAGCACGTCGTCGCTGACTGGTCTGGCGCACAGGAAATCGTCGATCTTTTTGTAGCTGATGCCGTAACTGTCCTCACCGGGTTTGTGGCGTTTACAGATAATCGGTAGGCGGCCACTACCTCCTGGCGTCGCGCGTCGCGCGAAGTGAATGCCTCACTCGACGGCGAGGGGTTCAGCTTTTTGCGATCGGCGATTGGCGCCGAAGGAGACAGTGATGCGTGCAGAAACGATAGAGCAGCGTATCCGGGCCACCGTACCTTTTTCTTGTCCGCCGCACAGGCCCCTATGAGAAAAATCCACTATTGGAAAGAGGCTCGTGACACCCATCAAGGCGGTCAATAGCGAGCCGACTCCCTCGGAGGCTTTCTTATCGAACGCGACGATTGCCTGCTTCTGTCCATCAATTCCGGCCTCCGCCATGCAGTCTTGTCGAAATTGGTGCTTTTGAGAGGTCTCGTGGAGTAAAGTACCTCGACGTCCGAATGTCTTTGGGTGCTTCCACGCCGTTCGGCGCGTTCGAGTATGTCAAAGGCCTGAGCCGGGAGGTCGGCCGCGAATGTAGACGCGCATCTCGCGTGTTCGACTATAGGAGGTTGCCGCAACGCACGGAAAGAATAAACGGCAGCGTGGTTAGCAAAACTCCTGCGGATACAGACCCGCGCTCATGTCCAGGTCACCGGTCTGAGCGTATAGCAGCGGGTCCCCGGCCGGGCTGACTATTGCCCCATCGATCACGCGGCCTATCACCAGCCGATGGTCTCCCGCCACGATGTCTCTGACCACCTCGCAGTCGAAGTAAGCCAGCGCGTCGACCAACAGCGGTGCGCCCGTCTTGCCTGGCCGCCACGGTATCGACGCGAGCTTGTCGACCGTGCGCCCCGATTGTGTGCCGAAGTGCACGGCAACCGCCCGTTGTTGCGCGCGCAGCACGCTGATGGCGAATACCCGGCCTCTGCAAAGGAGCCGATAGGACTCGTGCTCCGGATTGATGCTAATAGCGAGAAGCAACGGCGAAAACGAAACCTGCATAATCGAACTCGCAGTAAACGCATTTCGGCGATCACTGTCCGCCACGCCGATGACATACACGCCTGCTGTCAAATGCCGGAAAAGCTTTGCAATGCCGTCACTCATGGTGAGTCCTCTTCTCTCGTTGTTCGAAGCGAGCGGCGCGAACGGTCAGTCCGCTGCCACGAAAGATGGAATGCCGGCATCGAGGCGTACCGGCGGTCGGGTGACGATCTCGCTGTTCGCCTGAGATCGCCGGCAGGATGGCCGACGACGTCCTATCATCTCGCCGCTTTTGGACCGGGGCCAATGTGTGGTGCCGGTCATCCGCGAAGTGCGCAGTTACCGTGCCGCGCGGCCCCATATGCGACTAGCACCTGAAGAAGATATCGCCTCCCCACGGCTCGCGGTCGATGACATCGCTGCGATGGCCTTATTCCTCGCTGCCGAACATCAGGTCGTGCGACCAACGTGGGTGCAACATCGACCAGTGTAATCGCGACGAAGCCTTAGCAATGACGGCGCCGGTACGGAGAATGCTATCTCTCGCTTACGCCCTCGCATCCCGATGTAGGGAAAACAGCGCCGGAGAGGCGGTGAGCC
Source organism: Paraburkholderia sp. BL9I2N2 (assembly GCF_004339745.1). Taxonomy (GTDB): domain Bacteria; phylum Pseudomonadota; class Gammaproteobacteria; order Burkholderiales; family Burkholderiaceae; genus Paraburkholderia. The sequence continues at coordinate 571,619 of NZ_SMGP01000003.1, forward strand.
GACTCCGTTGTGGGGTCGACTATGGGACCGTGTACGATGCGACAAAGTTTATGGCAATCGTTGTCATTTTTCCAGCGGCAGCTTTGGGTCATGCGCGGAGCGGCGCGATGATCTATCTCGTCGTCGGCGTGGTGATCGGACCCGTCGTATCGCTGTTCGCGATCCGCATTCATCTGCGAGTGTCCGAGCGAGACCGACTGTGGATGTCGCCTCTGCGCCTCTGCGGTCCAGCGATGCTTGTCACCACCGAGCTGATGAGCGGCTTTAATGCTCGCCGACGGCCGCTCGCTCGGCACGACGTTCTTTCTTGCGGCCTCAAGTTGCGCGTGGATTTCGAGAGCGGCACAGGTCGAATGAACGATTGCCCGCTTGCGCCACCAAGGGCCGTCGGCGTGATAGCGATGGAACGCCGCGAGCACATGCACTTGATCCAGCCGGATATCGTGGCGATGTCGGAGACATCGAGGAAGCGGTATCGGGGATTAGAGTTCTCCAGAGTGCCGGTGTAATGAAGACACCGAAAGATCAGTCCGCAGGCGGACGCGGAAAGGCGCCTTGTGCCGAATACCTGGGCCACTAGTCGAGGTGACGCCCCGTTGGTGATGGCGCGTACAGCGAAAAGCGCGCAATGTACTCGTCGTGGCGCAGCCTATCGGGCTATGCCACGCTTCGTGTCCGATCGCAGAATGGAAGCTTGCCGCCGGCGCAAGCTCTCGTAGCGATCGTCATTTTCCAGAGTCTTGCGTGGGCAATCGCCTCGCCTGAGGGGAGGTTGTTAGCCCAGCAAGCCGGATACCCGCCAGTCGGTGCCGGCGGGACTTCGAGATAGAGCTCCAGCCGCGCAATGCAATACCACCGCGGACTAGGAACGCCGGGACGACCTCTGCACAATAACCTCCGTCCTGCCATAAGACGGGCAGTGCCGCGTGACCTTCAGGCGCGGAGAGAGAGCGAGGGCCGTTCGAGCTATGAAACTCTAACTCCCGCCGGGTCATCTGTATAAGTGCCGAGGCGAATCAATGCGGTGCCGTATGTCATCGGCGCTGTTGCGGATGCGCCTGACTCCGGCAAAGCGTCCCCACAACGGTGCCCGCGCCGCGCCCGACCGTGCTCAACGGGGCGGCACCGGCGGCGAGCGGTGTCGGCACGCCGGTCCATCGATCACGGCCTTGTGGAAATCAATGAGACCGGAAGGGCGCGCTTGTGACGGGTCGCCGTGTAAAAGCGATGAATCGTGGTGAAAACTTCGTCGCTCACCGGTTTCCCTTCGAGGAAGTCGTCGATGTTTTCGTAGCTGATGCCATAGCTGTCCTCGTCCGGCTTTTGCGGCGTCAGAGATTCGAGGTCTGCCGTCGGCACCTTATAGGCGAGGCGGGTTGCGGCGCCCAGTGCCTGTGCTAATGCCCGCACCCGCCGCTTTGTGAGACCGGCGAGAGGCAGGATGTCCGCACCGCCGTCGCCGTATTTCGTGAAGAAGCCCATCAGCGACTCTGCCGCATGATCGGTGCCGATCACGACGCCCACCCGCGCCCCGGCGATCGCGTATTGCGCGACCATTCGTTGCCGGGCCTTGATGTTGCCGAGCACGAAGTCTTCCTGAAAGTCGTCGACGTATTGAACATTGCCGCGCTTGAGGGAGATTAGCATTGCATCCGACGGATCCCTGATATTGACCGTGAACGTTTCGTCCGGACGGACGAACTCGAGCGCAAGCGCGGCGTCTTCCTCGTCGCGCTGGCTGCCGTAGGGAAGGCGGACAGCCGCGAACTTCGCCTCATAGCCGCGTGCGCGAAGGCGCTCGACCGCAAGCTGCGCGAGACGGCCCGCGGTGGACGAATCCACGCCGCCGCTGATGCCGAGAACGTACGTGCGAAGCCCCTGCGAAATAAGATAGTCGCAAAGGAAAGTGATGCGCTGTTCCCGCTCCATGTCGACGTCGAAATCGTGCGCAACGCCGAGTTCGCGAATGACGGCCTGTTGCCAGGCATTTCTCTCGGTAGAAGGTGGCAGGGTCATGGCGAAGTCCTCTGAGATTGTTCCCGTTGCGCGCGCGGGAGTTGATCGAAGTAACACTCGATGCGTGAAAGCGCATACAGTGCGGCCGCCGAACGCACGTCGTTTCTGTTGCCCGGAAACAGCCGTGTTTCAGTGAACGTGAGCAGCTCGCCGTTGCGGGTCCGGAACGACCATGCGAAGCACTGCGTACCCGCCGGCGGACCGCCCTCAGGCGCGGCGTCCGCGAGACCCGTGTTGGACACGGCCACATCGGCACAGCAGCCTTCCTGGCGAAGCGCGCCTTCCGCCATCTCGCGGGCGATTTCTTCGCTCGTCACGCCGGACCGTTCCATCGTCTTTCTCCTGACGCCGAGGAAGCCTGCTTTGCCCGAGGGCGAGTAGCTCACGAAGCCGACATCGAGGCATGCGCCGCTGCCCGGAGCGCTCGCGAGGCTGGAGGCGATCTGGCCACCCGTGCAGGATTCGGCTGCCGCCAGTTTCAGGCCTCGAGATGTCAGGAAAGACACGGCTTGCATGGGAATATTCATGGCTTGTCTCCAGCAGTGACACGTAATGGGATTAGCAAGGACCGATCCGCGTGCGCCGCACAGCAGCACGCTGCGGTTTGCACTGCTGCGCCTCCGTTGGGAACACCGGGAAAGTGCGGCGGCCGGTTGCCTACGTAGTGGGCTGGCCCGCGGCACACACGTTGCTCCATATCGACCGCTGTCACCGGGTTAGCAACACGCCGTGTCAGCACTTCCGATCCTTGCGCGCCACCCAGGTGTACCGGCGCAGACGCTTTGAGACCGTCATTCCCGTTTGCCCGTTCGACGGGTCGGCTCACATTTGGAGCACGAAATGAGAGCTCTTTGCTGGCACGGCAAGAAGGACGTCCGCGTCGATCATGTCCCGGACCCAACTATCGAGCATCCGCGAGATGCCATCCTCACGGTATCGAGCTGTGCGATCTGTGGGTCGGATCTGCACCTGTTTGACGGATTCATGCCGGGTATGAAATCGGGCGACATCCTGGGACATGAGTTCATGGGCGAAGTGATGGAGGTCGGCAGATAACAGGCGTCTGCGCGCGCGTTCTCGCTGAGCCCGGATTTCGACACATCGAAGATCGATGCGAATCTGCAGGACGGCGTGCTGAAGCTGACGATTCCGCGTCGCGACGAAGCACGGCCGCGACGGATCGAGGTGCAGACGAACTGAGCCCGCAAAGACCGGCAACGATGACAGGAGAAAAACCGGTGGCGGCTGCGAGGTCGCCAATGAATGGGAGTAGCCCGGGTCGTTAGCTCAGTTGGTTGAGCATATAGACGGCCGGCAGCGAGGAGGTCGAGCGCGGCCAGTTCTTCTTCTCTACCCGTGAAAAGGCGCGGCTCGTATCCGCCGACGGCGCGGAACACATCAGTGCGGAAAACGCACGCGCCCGCGATGTAGCCCGTCAGCGGTGGGCCAGCTAGATCACGGCTCGCCAGCGGGCTGTTGCGCATACGAACACCTGTTCATCCAGTTCCAGCGACTCGCCGACCAGCACCCGGGCGCTCAGCACCGCGACGCGCGGCGAGGCGCCGAGCAGACGAACCGCGAGCGCCCGGGAGCCGGCCTCCCACCACGTATCGTCGTCGCGGAAGGCCGCATAGTCCGTCGATATGCAGGCGACAGCCTGATTGCGGCCCTGCGGCGCCTAAATTCGACTGGCATTGCACGACGCGTACTCCCGGCAACCCCGCCTCGATCAGCGCGACGGTATCGTCGCTGGATGCATTGTCGGCAACTATCACGCCGGGCTGCTCCGGCCACAACGGAGGCGCGGCAGGCTGTGCAGCACTTCCGTTGCGCGGTTACGCGTGAGGACCACAACCGAGATGCGACGCGCGAGTGACCGGCCCCGGTGATAAGCGTTCATCTTCATTGAAAGCCTCGCGGTGTGTCTCGCCTGACAACAAGTCCTCCATCCGTGCGCGAAAATAATGTGCAGTCTCGAGCAAGCCGTCGCCGAGCGAAGTTCGCGGCTGCCAGTCGAGCAACTCGCGCGCCCGGGAGATATCCGGCTGGCGATGCCACGGATCGTCAGTCGGCAGCGGATGCAATTCAATCGGCGACGCTGAGCCTGTCATCGTGACGATGCGCCGCGCGATCTCGCCCATCGTGACCTCATGAGGATTGCCGAGATTGACCGGGCCGCCCGGATCGTCGTCGACATTCATCAAACGGATAACTGCGTCGATCATATCGTCCACATAGCAGAATGAGCGGGTTTGCGAACCGTCGCCATAGAGCGTTAGCGGCTCGCCGCGCAGCGCCTGCACCATGAAGTTCGACACTACGCGGCCGTCCGCGGGATGCATGCGGGGGCCATACGTGTTAAAAATGCGCGCAATCCGGATTGACAGGCCGTGTTGACGCCGGTAATCCATGAACAGAGTCTCAGCGCAGCGCTTGCCTTCGTCATAGCAGGAACGCGGGCCGATGGGATTCACATGACCCCAGTAGTCTTCAGTCTGTGGATGTACCAGCGCGTCGCCATACACTTCACTCGTCGACGCCTGGAAGATTTTCGCCTTCACGCGCTTGGCGAGCCCGAGCATGTTGATCGCGCCGTGCACGCTGGTCTTGGTGGTCTGCACCGGATCGTGCTGATAGTGAATCGGCGAAGCGGGGCACGCGAGGTTATAGATTTCGTCGACTTCCACGTATAACGGAAAGGTCACATCGTGACGCATCAATTCGAAGTTCGCGCAGTCCAGCAGCGGTGCGATGTTGTCCTTGGTACCGGTGTAGAAGTTGTCGACGCACAGCACGTCGTGCCCTTGCATGACGAGGCGTTCGCACAGGTGCGAGCCGAGGAAGCCTGCGCCGCCCGTGACCAGAATCCGTTTGCGGGTGAGTTCTTTCATGATGCGTCGTCCTTGGATCGTGGCGGCTCAGATTGGATTCATGCGGTGACATGCAGTAACGTCTCGTGCCAGTCCCGCGTAAACCGGTCGATATTGAAGCGCTTCAGCGCGGTGCACCGTGCGCCCGCGCCGAGGCGTCGCGCTTCAGCGGGATCGCGCAGCAGTACGCTCATTGCGTCCACCAGCGCGTCCACGTCGGTATGTACGAAACCGTTTTCGCCATTGCGGATCACGGTGGCCAGTTCGGTGGTTGCAAGACCGACGATCGGCATGCCGATCGTCATCGCCTCGGCGATCGCGAGACCGAGACTGGTCCAGCGAATCGGATTAAAAAAGAAGCGATAGCGCGAGGTGAAGGCCGCGAGATCGAGGTTTCCGATTTCGCCGATGCCGCCGAGCCGCTGCGCATCCATTCCGACCAGGTCGAGCGGCACGCGGGTGCGCGCTTCGGCAAACACGTCCGCGCCGAGCCGTCGCCCGCGCTGCGCGAGGTGATTCACTACCACGATGCCGCGCTCAAGTTCGCCGCTGTAGCGTACGCCCTCGGGCACTACCACGCCGTGTTCGATCACCCGCGTCGGCGTGACGCCGCAATCCCACATCAACTGGTTGAAATGCGTGACGTGCACCATCAGCGTGTTCGGATCGTCGACCCAATGCCGTTGCTGGAACGGATCGTCCTGGGGCGGATCGTGCTCGATATAGACCCGCGGCAGACGCTGTTGCTCTCCGCTCAACACCTGCTCGCGGTCATGTTCCCAGTGAGTCCTGTGCTGATACAGGATCACGTCGAACTGCCAATCGGGGACCTCGTCGATACCGATCTCGTGCACGTTGTCGCCCCACGGCAGCACGCCAACCATGCCCGCATAGCCGGGCGGATGGCCGGGTTTCGTGACCAGATAGAAGTCGTGCGGCGCGTGGGTCAGGTAGTACAGATAGTTGCCGTGCACGTGCCAGGTTAGCACGCGCAGACGGCCGCAATTACGCAGCATGATGCTGCTCCTCGAAGGTTTCCGGGTCCGCAGATGCATGCAGCGCGCTCGGCGCGCCGGGATGCGCCCCGCTGTCCTGCGCGAGTTGCGCGCGCGCGGTCTGGACTACCTGCTCCACATTGACATTCAGCGCGCATGGATGACCATAAGGGCAGTCGCGGAACGTGCATGGCCGGCATGCGGGATAGTCGGCAAGCACGCGATGCCGTGCGTGATCCAGCGGCGCCCAGCGTCGGGTGTCGCTGCCGGACGCGATTACCACCGATGCGGTGGCCGTGGCGGCGGCAATGTGCGAGATGCCCGTGTCGTTGCAGACCACCAGTCGTGCACGCGCGACGAGCGCGGCCAGTCCGCCGAGCGACGTGGCGCCGGCCAGAGGCAGCGCGGGCGCGGTCATTGCGCCGCGCACGGCGCCGGTCAACGGCGCCTCGGCGGCGGTGCCAGTAATGGCGATCTGCCAGCCGTCGGCGGCCAGGCGGTCGGCCACACCGGCAAACCGTCCGGCGGGCCAGCGACGCGACGGCAATTGCGCGCCAGGGTGAATCAGCACGAGCCGCTGCGCTTCGATACCATGCTCGGCCACCAGCGCGGCGTACTCCTCGCCGTCGCGCGTGCCCAGCGGGAACCACAACTGCCGGTCCATTACAGGCGCGCCGAGCGCATTCATCAGCGCGAGGTAGCGTTCGGACTCCGGCAACCCGTCCGGCCAGCCGATAAAAGCGCCGCGCCGTGCCGCCTCGTGCGGCTGCACGAAGCCTGCGTTGGCCCGTGCGCGGAATTCAAGCAGCAGATCATTCGCGATGCCGCCGCTGCCATGCAACTGGATTGCGAGGTCGAAACGCCGCGAGCGCATCCGCGCAAAAAACGCGGGGAGGCCGGCGTCGGATTCGCGCTGTTCGGGAAAGCCAACCGCGCCGGGAAACACAATCAGCTCGTCGACGAAATCTGCGTAACGCTCAACGAACGCTTGCGCCCACGGCAAGCCGATCAATGCGATGTGCGCCTGCGGCGCCGCCTGCCGCAACGCTCGCAGCGCGGGCACGGCGCACAGCATGTCGCCGAGTTGTAGCGCGCGAAAGATGACGATGCGGCGCGGCGCGAGCGTCGCCAGAAACGGAGCTGCATTCATAGAAAGAACACCTTGAAACGGACGGCGCCGTAGAGTCGCCAGAAGATGGAAAGGAATGGAACTGGAATCGAGGTCCACGCCATCTCGGCGATATGACGCCAGCTTCGATCGCGGCCGCGCAAGCGCATCACACAGAAGTACGCTGTCAGCACGAACCACGCGACGGCGCCGCCAGACGCGAGGGATGCGTTGCCGGCGGCCCCGCCCATCAGCGCGGCCAATGCGGCGCACAGAATCGCGTAATAGAGCAGCGGCGGCCGCGCGCGAATTCGTTTTCTGAACAATTCGGGATGTTTTCTATAAAGCAGCGCATCAAACTGGCTCTTGCGCTGCTGGGCGATGCTTACGCCCCAGCGCGCGGGCCGCACCGGATGCACGACTACCGCATCGCTTGCGCGCACGATCTTGGCGCGTGCGCGCATGAGCGTGAATTGCAGATCGGAGTCCTCGCGCCACGCGGAGGTGAAGCGTTCGTCGAAGCCGCCCGTCATACTGAGAAAGCTGCGGGCGACAAACGCATTCGCGGTGGCGAACTCGGCACGTTCCAGGCCACTCGCGTCCGCTTCGTAATCGCTCGGCAATGGCGGCAGCGGCACAAGGATCGTTCCAGCGGCGGCCGCAGCGTCTTGCGCGAGCGCCGCGACGCCGGCGCGCAGCCAGTGCGGGTCGGGCAGTGTGTCGTCGTCGGTGAAAGCGATCAGCGGCGAGCGCGCGAGCCGCCAGCCCACGTTTCGTGCGCCGGCCGGGCCCTGCGTGCGCGTGACGGGTACGTAGCGCAGCGTCAGTCCCCGCGCCGCCTGGTCCTCTGCAAGATGCTCGGCGCACGTGCGCGTGGCTTCGTCCGGACCGTCGTCGCAGACCACGATCTCGTAGCGGTCCGCCGGAAAATCCTGCTGGCACAGCGCGTTAAGACACGCGGCGAGCAGCGCCGGCCGACGATAGGTCGGCACGACCACGCTGATGTCCAGATGTGAGTGCAGCGCACCGGCACTGCCGGGGACAATCGGCTCAGCGGCGCCGCGCGGACTGCCGAAGTCGCCACGCAGATCGGCCGGAGCGGACGCGGATGAACTCATGCGCGTACTCCTGCTTTCTCGACGAGGAACGGGCCGATCACGAGGGCGTCGAGCGGCGAGGTCCAGAACGATTCGACCGCGTCGCGCGGGGAGTTCACCATCGGCTCTCCGCGCGTGTTGAACGACGTGTTCACGAGAATTGGTACGCCTGTGCGTCGCATGAACGCGGCCAGCAGGTCATAGTAGAGCGGATGCTGCGTGCGGTTGACGGTTTGCACGCGCGCTGTACCGTCCACGTGGCGCACGGCTGGAATGCGGTCGGCCTTGTCGGGGCGGACGTCAAAAACGAATAGCATGAACGGCGCGGCCCGGCCACCGACGAACCAGTCGCTCGCATGTTCTTCCATCACCACCGGCGCAACCGGGCGGAAGTCCTCACGATCCTTGATCTCGTTGAGCTTGCCCTGCATGTGCGGATCGACCGGCGACGCGAGGATCGAACGCGCACCGAGCGCACGCGGCCCGAACTCCGTGCGGCCCTGATACCAGCCGATCACTTTGCCGTTGGCGAGCAGATCGGCGGTTTCCCCGGGGATGTCGGCAACCTTGCGATACGGCACTTTCGACCAGCGCAGGAACTGTTCGATCTCCGCTTCGCCATATTCCGGACCGAGGTATGCGTGATCCATGATCCAGCGACGCCGGCGGTCGCCGCGTGCGCTGCGCTCGCGGTAATCGATCCATAGCGCCGCGCCGAGCGCGGTGCCCGCATCGCCGGCGGCGGGTTGAACCCAGATGTCGTCGAATGGGCCGGCGTCGCGCAACTTCGAATTCATCACGCAGTTCAGCGCGACGCCGCCGGCCATGCTGAGGGTGTTGAGCCCGGTTTGCCGATGCAGCCAGCCGGCCAGTTGCAGCACGGTTTCTTCGAGCACGCGCTGCAGTGAATGCGCGATATCGAAGTGGCGCTGTTCGAGCGGACCGCCGCGCTCGCGCGGCGGTCCGAAGCGCGCGGTCAGACGCGGTGCCTCGACGGTGTAGCTGCCGTCATTGCGATAGCGAACGATCTCGCGGAATACATCGACGTATTGGGGCTTGCCGTATGATGCGAGCGCCATTACCTTGTACTCGTCTGAGGAGTGCAGGAAGCCGAGCCAGTCGGTGACGGCTTCATAGAGCAGCCCGAGGGAATGCGGCAGTTCGACCTGCTTGAGCCGCGCATACTCGCCGCCGACGAATTGTCCCATGCTAGTCGTCACGCCTTCGCCACGGCCGTCCATGGTCAGCACGGCGGTGTCGTCGAACGGCGCCGCGAGGAACGCGCTTGCTTCGTGGGCAAGATGATGTTCGACGAAGTGCCATTCGAAGCCGTGCTCGCGGTCCACGCCCTGAAAACGCTTGCGCAGATGATGCGGCGCGCCGTCGAGCAATTGCCCTTTCGCGTTCGCGATGTAGCTCAGGAACAGCGGATCCCATGGCGATGCGGACGGGTCCGTCAGTCGTGTATTGGCGGGATGGAACGGTAGCTCGATGGTGGTGCCCGCACGGCCCGGCATGCCGCCGAATAGCGCGGGGTCGTACGAATAGGCCACGTGGTCGATGTCGGCAAGGGTGATGCTGGCGGCCTTCAGACAGTAGTCGATCGCATCGAAGGGCAACTGCCAGGTCGAAAACGGCACCGGGCGTTTCGCATGTTTGACGTGCGTGAAGCGTTCGTCTTCCGCGGCGGCGAGGACCACGCCGTCGCGCAGCAAGGCAGCGGCGCTGTCGTGATAGACGGCATTGATTCCGAGTGTGTACATGGGCGTTCGCAATGAAAGAGGGGTCAGGGAACCAGCGGTTCGTCGGCAAGCGGCGGCGCGTCGGTATGGCGGGCGTTGCTATTCGCGGCAGGGTTCGGGGCGGCCTCGGCCATCGGCATGGCGGCACGCAATTCGAGCGCGGCTTGCACGACCTCGCCAGGCGCGACGCCGAGCAGACACGCGTGATGCTTTTGCGGACACACGCTGCGATAACACCAGCGGCATTCGACATCGCGGAACAGCACGCGATACGGCGTTTGCCACGGCGTATGCTGCGGATTGGTCAGCGCGTACAGGTCGACAACGGGAGCGCCCAACGCGGAAGCCAGATGCACTGGCCCGCTGTTGTTGGAAATGAGCACGCTCGCGCGTTCGATCAACGCGCCGAGTTCGCCGAGCGTCAGCATGCCGCTGAGATCGTGCAGTCGCGTGCGAGCGCCTGGCGCGGCGGCGCGGATCACCGCCTCGACCAGCGGTCGTTCGCTGGAACTGCCGGTAATCAGTAACGGTGCGCCGGTCTCGCGCGCGAGCAGGGTGGCGACTTCGCCGAAACGCTCGGGCGGATAGCGGCGCGACGCTGCGGTCGCTCCGGGATGCAGCACGATCCATTCGGCCGCGCGATCCACGCCGCGCGCCGACAATTTCGCGCCGAGCGTGCGCCGGTCGGCCTCATGCACACGGAAGCGCATGCGCGTGTCGGGCGAGTGTGCGCCCACCTGGCGCACGAGATCGAGCTGGCGTTCCACCTCATGACGCGTGCGTTGCTGGGGTTCCGGTTCGCGCAACCAGTCGGTCAGCAACGCATAGGGGTTTTCACGGCAATGCGCGAGACGGCGCGGGATGCCGGCCAGATAGCAGAGCATCGCAGCCGGCAGCGCGCTTTGGCTGTATACCGTGAAAATCACGGCGGCGTCGAAACCGTTGCGGCGCAGACGCTCCTGCATCCGGTGATCCTCGGCCAGCGTGCGCACAGCGCTCGACCCAGGCGCCACCCAGGGCGCGTCGTATTCGATCAGGTCGTCGACATCGTCGAGAAAAGGCGCCAGCGCCGCACCGCTGCGCGACGCAAGCAGCGTGATATGACGATCCGCAGCGGACTCTTGCAATGCATGCAGCGCGGGCGTGGTCATCAGCACGTCGCCGAGATTGTCGAGCCGCACGCACAGAATGCGCCTGACGTCGTCGCCCCAACGCGTCAGCGGAGATGCTTCCAGCGGCACCCGCGCGTGAGCGAGCGTCGGCTGCGCAATTAGCAACGGGGCGTTCATCGCGGGGCTTGCGCATAAAGCGGCGTGGTGGGGGTGCCGCCGTCATGGAGAACTACGATCTGCGCGGCTTCGCGCAAATTGGCGGCGCGCGCGAACGGCACGCGCAGCGCGCCTTCGATCCACTCGGTCTCGTGGCCGTTGTCGAGCAGCACGGTGCGGCAGCCGGCACGGTTGCCGGCTTCGACGTCGTCGAGAATATCGCCGATAAACCAGCTGTGCGCGAGATCGATCTGGTGGGCACGCGCTGCGCGCAGCAACAGGCCGGCCCCGGGCTTGCGGCAATCGCAGCCGACATCGTACGGCGGAACTTTGCCATCCGGATGATGCGGGCACCAGTACGCGCCGCTCAAGGTCGCGCCGCACCCGGCGAGCAGATGATGCAGTTGCGCTTCGACATCCTTCAGCGCCGAGCGCGCGAAGAGGCCCAATGCCACGCCGGGCTGATTGCTGATGACGAACAGCGCGAACGGCGACGCGCCCAGCAGCGCCAGTGCGTCGCGCGCGCCCGGGGCCAGGCGCATCAACGCGGGATCGATGTTGTACGGCACGTCGTCGAGCAGTGTGCCGTCCTTGTCGAGAAATACAGCGGGTCGCAGCATGATGAGCGTCCATGCGAAAAAATGTGAGTGGTGCCGAGGTGGTGTGCCACTGCCGCGGCATCGCGCGATGCCTGTCTCTGCGTGCGCCCGCAGCGTTAGCCGGACGACGCTCCCGCCGCGGCGCGCCTCGGCATCTCGCTCTGCCCGACGACGGTTTCCGTCGGCACCGGCTGTGGCGCCCGCGCCACGCGCGCATAGATCTGCGCGAGCGACTCGCCCACACCGCGCCAGGTGAATTCGGCATGCGCGCGAGCGAGCCCCGCTTCGCCCATCCGGCGCGCCATATCGGGGTCACGCCTCAACTGATCCAGACACACGGCGAGCGCGACCGGATCGCGCGGCGGCACCAGAAAGCCCGTGACGCCATCGGCCACCGAATAACTAATCCCGCCCACGTCGGCGCCGATCACCGGCGTGCCGCAAGCCATTGCCTCGACCGGTGTAATGCCGAAGGGCTCGTACCACGGCGTCGTCACGAACACATCGGCGGCGCTATAGAAGTAGCGCAATTGCGCACGGCCGCGCCGCCCGACGAACGTGGTTTGTCCCTCCACGCCACACTCGCTGGCGATGCTGCGCAAGCGTGCGATTTCTGGTGTCGCGAGTTCGTTCGGCACGTCGGAGTTGCCGCCCACAACATACAGTCTCGCGGACACGCGGAAAGCCTGCTTCAGAACGCTCACGCCCCGTACCACGTTGTCGATCCCTTTGCGTGGAACGAGCCGGCCGAGTTGCAGCACGATGAATTCGTCGCGCTTCCAGCCGAGCGCTTCGCGTGCGACGGCGCGCCCGATGGGCCAGAACTCGTCGGCGTCGAAACCACACGGGACGATCCGGATGCGCGCAGGGTCGGCATGGTAGTGCTCGATCAGGTCGGCTTCGTCCTGCGGACACTCGGCGACGATGACATCCGACAGCGCAACGAGGTCGTCTTCGATCGCGAAGCGTTCGTCCGGAAAGCCGTCGCTCGTGCCCTGATGAATCCGGCGCAGCCGGCCGAGCGCATGAAAGGTGGTGACGAGTGGAATGCCGAGTGCCGCCTTCACCTTCAACGCGGCGAGACCGGACATGAAGAAGTTCGCGTGCATCACGTCGTACCTCGCACTTTCTCGGCGAAAGAATTCGATGAGGAATGCTGCGAACTCATCCATGAATGGCAGCAGCTGTTCCTTCGGCAGTTGCATCGGCGGACCGGCAGGCACATGGATCACTCGCACGCCGTCCATGTCGGAGATGAGCGGCAGCAGCGCGCGGTCCCGCCGCGTGAACACGTCGACCTGATGGCCGGCTTCGAGCAGCTGGCGCGCGACGTTTGCCACGTAGATGTTCTGTCCACCGCTATCGACTCCACCAGCAAGTGCGAGCGGCGAAGCGTGTTCACTGATAAGAGCGATTTTCATCGATACCTTCCGCAGTGTGGTGAATGGCGGACGTTGAGCGAAGTCGGCTTCCCGGGGCAGGCTGTGCGTATCTGCCCGGTCGCGGCTTACCGCGGGCCGCAGCATGCGGTGTGCCAAACGGCTACAGAACGGACGCGGGACAACGTAAATGCTTTTGCCGCGACGACCTAAGCGCTGTGGCGCGCCCCGGTCTCGTTTTCGAAGCGCTGTGGCAGTCCCTGTTTTTACAAGTGGGACGTGTAACTTTGGCAAGGAAAAGCACTCAGCACTACGGGTGCTACGGACGCGTTGGCGGACAAAGGCTAAATACGCAGTACTAATGACTAGCTGCACGCAGCCATTTGCGCGTGACCGGGGAGCCGACTGCGTTATATCTGCTGATCGCGGACCTGTGCCGTCACGAGATCGCGCAGGCAAGTCAAGGGCAGTGCATCGCGTGGAGGGTGGATCGTCACAACAATCACGCGTGGGTGAGCGTGCCGGGGATGGGCGACAAGCCGGCGCAGCCATTGACTGTGCGTGGGATGGAGACGGCGCTGACGCGACTGCCGCCAGCCTTACGCCAGTGCCAATGCATGGGCCGCTCGCATATGTCCCGATGCTGCCGCTGCGTCCGGTTGCTGATTCCGACCGGCATGCAGCGCGCGACCCGTCTATAGAGCGTCCTGACGGCGCGAGGTCGCTCGAAGGTCAGTCAGTGATGGTCGTCGACGATCAGGAGGAAGCGCGAGACGTGACCGATGCCGTGCGGAGCTCGAGCGGTGCGCCTGTGCACCTCGCGTCTTCGTGCGCCGAGGCGTTGAATGGCTTTCCCTGGCGGGCCTGAAATGGCCGCACGTGTCGTTGTGCGACAGTGTGCTCGCCGACGAAGATGACTACGAAGACGTTTTGCCGCGACTGCGAGCGCAGCGTGCAGTCGTTCAGCCGTTTCCCTCGGAAGATACAAGCACGATGTCGCACTCGCATTGAGCTTCAGCATGGACGGCCGGGGAAAGCAGACGCCGCGCGGGGGTACCAAGCTTGCGCCTCACCGACCCGGCATGGTGGTTGCTGCGGCCCGGTAGATGCAATGAGCCTTCGGCCGTCATAACCCACTCAACATATTCAAGGAAGGTTACGCATGAAACGGATTACACTTCTCGCCGCCGCAGGTGCTTCTTTTTGGCTCTTTTCACCTGTGGTCAACGCACAGACCCAAGCCGCCTCCACTACTGAAGCGAATCCCCTGCCTCGGATGGACAAGGACTTCGTTCAGGCCGCCAGCATGTCGTCGTCGACTGAAATCGACGCAGCGAAGCTCGCGACCAGCAAGTCCACCGACAAGGATGTGAAGTCGTTTGCTCGTCACATGATGGTGGACCATACCAAGCTGACCATGCAACTGAAGATGGCTGCACCGCATGGCGTCGAGGTGCCGAAAGACAATTCGGACACCAGCATTCTTGACACATTGAAGCAATTGAATGGGAAGGAATTCGATCAGGCTTACATACAGAAGGTGGGCTTGGAAGGTCATCAGTCGGCCATCGCGGTGTTCGAAAAAGAGATATCGGACGGACAAAACGCCGACCTGAAAAAAGCGGCGCAAAAGGCGCTCCCGACGATCAAGGAACATTACAAAATGGCGCAAGATCTCGCGGCGAAAAAGGGCGTGGCCCACTAATCGGCTCGCGACGCGGCGAGCACGCCATCCCCGAAAAGCGTGTCTGCCGCGGTTGCGGTTGCGGCTGCGCGTGCGGCAGGCGAGGCCAGCACACCGTACGTGCCGCTCACGGCAGTGATCCGCGCATTCGGCTGGATCCGGACCTTGATGATCGTGACAACCGTTGTCCCCGTGCCTGTGGGGGCCTACTTTGCGGGCCGGTGTTGGCCCGTTCCCGACTGGTTGCATGGGGACGCCTTGCGCGGACGGCCATGACGCCCTGTATCGTTTTCGGATTCGCGTCGATAATCGGCGTGCGGCGCTAATTGCCCGTCGCTGGCGTTCTTACCGCGTATGCCTCAGGGGATGCGGGTGGCCGGTCATGCCGCCGACGTCACGACATCGTCGTCCGCCATAAGAACGCTTGCCATCCCGAACCATTCCCGAGCCCCAACTTGTCATCCGGCATGGCACGCTGTCGGAAATTCACGTGCCGATCTAGCATTTGCATAAGCCAGTTGGAAGGGCCGATCTGTCGTTGGCGAGGCCGCGTGGTGCTGGCAGGGTGCACTACATACGGGAAACGATTGCCCGTCGCTCGGGCGGAGGCCGGACACTTTCCTGCTTGGACCAACCAGGTGATTCGATTGACGGTTCTCACCTGACGCTACCAGCGGTACGCTGCTTGCGGCAAAGGGCGCGCGGAGTGCACACCCGCGCATAGCGCGGGCCATGTTCGGTGCCATGCTGCTGGAGCGCACTGCGCTTCCCGCAGTGCGCTCGACCATAGGACCTGCTCTCAAAAGCAAATCGGCGATGCCTTTGGTGGGAATGCTTGCGGGCATGCGCTTGACTTCCTTCAGTCTGGCCCAGCGGCACCGAGCAATTTCGTTGCCGGGCGACGGCTTGGCTTAACTCAGGGAAGGCCGTGCGCGACAGAGGTTCGTCGGTCTCCGGTCGGCCGCCAGGCATTGCCCAACGGCGGCGCTCCTTAGCGATGAGCAGCAGCCGTCCCTTTCTGCTACACGCTACGGTGGCCCGTTGTTTCATGGTCGGTTCCTGGGAAATATCGACGGCCGAGCATGGGCCGTGCCGCGATCGTGCGACTCTGGATGAGAGAGTGCTCCTGGCGTGTGTCTGCCGGGTCGCTCCGCTGCGCCTCTCTCAGTGCATCGCAGGACAAGGTATCGACACCGCTATCCCGCAGTGGGCGCGCGGGATGGAGCGACGGGACTCGCCACCGTCTGGCGGGTCGTTCGCGAGCTTCCTTGCCGGTGCGGCTGTGTGGGGAGGCGCCTAGAATCCCGCCCACGCGTTAATGCTCGTCGACCCAGGCAACAGCACGCTCTCGTGCGAGAGCCATTGCTTCATGTTCATCGACAAACGCCAGATGAAATTCCATCTCGTGCACGTCTTCCGCGGCGAGGCCATCACCCTGCTGCCTGTAAATACGGGCGTAGCCGACGATGTCTCCATCGACCAGGCTAGCCGATACATGGATTGTGTATCCGCGATATTGACTTTGCATGGCGCGCATTCCGAAAAGTAGAACCGTCGTAGCAGTGATCGTGCCGCGGAAGCGGACCGACCATGCTGTTCAGAGGCGACTATGCGAAAGTCCCTTGCCACGATCGCGTCAGTGCCCGAAAGGGGCGCGTGCTCGTCCCGCAGTCCTGATGCGAGTCCAGTCGTGCTGATGTACATCGCGTGCATAACGCCCCCGGGAACGCCGCGGAAACGCGCGAGATCATCGTGTCCAGATGCTCGCGCTGTGGGCATGCTGAAATCATCGGCTGGCGGGGGAAGGGGAACTGCTGGCAGCCGAATCTGCATTCGCTGCCCCCCCTGCTTTGTCACCGGGTTTGCAGCCGGTGGAAATGGCCAAGGCGAACACCATGATGGCGCCGGCCAGGATTCGCGTGTAGAAAGTCGGGGGCATTGTCGTCTCTCGTCAAGCTTCATAGCATCTGTCTGCGCCTGCCTCGCTGCGCATAACAATATGGCTCCCTTCATCGAGCTAATCTTTTCGCAGCGACCCTGGTCGCCAATGGGCGCGGTAATGGGCGGGCATGCGCATCCGCTGCCGGTTCCACGCTGCTGGTTCCAGTCTGGGATAGCACGTAGCACGCCTGGAACCCATGCGCCGCGCCGTGCTTTGCAGACGTGGAGTGTCTGCTGGTGAACAGGGTGCTGATTGCATGACCGTTCAAGCGGCTTACGCGCAGCGGGGGTCGTGCGGTCATGCGCAGAACGAAAGAAGCAGCGCAACTGTCCAGATCGCTAACTGGCAGGCTAGCATGCCACGATTAAGCGTTTTCATCCTGCGTTCCCTCGAAAATGCTGACTGAGCGCCACCAGCCACATGGCCGACTCGCGTGTAAACAATCCATGCAGCGCGCCGGTGGGTCGTGCCAGCCCTGGACGGCTCTATTCACAGCGGACTCCTTGAGCGGCGCAGGATGGCCGCCCCTGAAGGAATTACGACCCGTACACGTGAAAATTACAACGTCTGGTTCGCAAGGCCGATGCGGCAAGGGGTGGCTCAGATTCAGGCGATGGGCGAATGACCGCCCGAATGACGAGATGGATCATCGCGCTATCGGCAGCAAACGCCGGCTCAGCTCGAGCGCCAGCGCGAATGAAGCGTTGCAACTCACGAGCCTGCGGGGACTGGACGGCTTCCCTGGTCGACTGACTTCGGTCAAAGCCGTCGGCATGCGCGTGCCGATGGCTGGCAACAAAGGGTTAGGGACCAAATGAAAACCATCCTCGACGACGACCCGTTCATCGCGAAGTCCTGGACACGCATTGTTCGTCTGGCGGCATATCGGGTCATAATCGCTGGCAATGGCAGCGAGGGATTTGCCGCTGCAAGGGCTGAGGTCGATGCCCACTGTGGACGGCGTCGAGCTCTGTCGTCAGCTCAAGCGGGAAACACGTCATTGCGCATCTGAAGCGACAGTATCGTACTGTACCGATGTTCTCCCTTTATGCTGCGACCAACTGGAGCGCCCTGCCTCTGACGTTGGGACCCGGGAAGGAGGGGCGACGTCCGCCAGTGTCGCGATTGTTGAATACACTGAATGTCGTGTAGAAACGGCAGGAGTGGCCGAACATGAAAGCTGGCTGGCACCGAAGACTGAGAGCAAGCGAGCACTATAGAGCCGGGAGCGGTCTAGTTCCGCGTTTGCCACCGGCTTCAGGGCCCGTGGAGACGTATTGGTCGGCAGTCAGGGAAGCAGTCCGTGATGGCGCACTCGCGGTCGACTGTCTACATAGGTTGCAGAAGGGTAACGGTCATGCTGCCTGAGCCAGTTTTCCGTGAAGTATTGCTGCGAATGGTCGTCGCAGTGCTTGTTGGCTGCGTGGTGGGCGTGGACCGCAATCTCCGCGGCAAACCCACCGGGGTGAAAACCTTGGGTCTGGTTGCGCTCGGCGCTTGCCTTGTAACCATGGCGGGCGCAGGGTTTGCCGTAAGCGGAGTGGGGATTGATGCGAATGCCGCTCGCGCCATTCAGGGCATCGTTACTGGTGTTGGATTCCTCGGTGCCGGCGTTATCGTTCAGACCGGCGGCGAAGAGAAAATTCGTGGGCTTACGACCGCGGCGTCCATATGGGTAACGGCGGCTCTGGGCATCGTCTGCGGTATAGGTGCATGGTCTATTGCGCTCACAGCCACCGTGCTTCTGGTCCTGCTACTAATCCTTGGTCGTCCGGTCGAGCGCGCGCTGCATCGGCGCTGGTTGAAACTGCCACAACAAGACCGCGATATCATTACGCGGCACGAGGAATAGTGGCCGGGCGCATTCCCGGCCGGTATCGTCTCCCGGGACCCTTCCCGACCCAACTCGATCCAGCAGAGCAATCAATCACATGTCCAACGATAGAGAACTGCCCGTGTCACGGTTCGCCTGGAGGTTCTCGAGGCCGGTCGACGAGTTCGATCGAAGCTTATCGCCGGCGTGCTTATCACCGCGTTCGACGCCTTTCTGCTGCTGCTCCTGATGAACAAGGGCTTCCGCTTTCTCGAAGCCTTAGTGATCGCGCTGCTGCTCGTGATCGCGGTGTGCTTTGCGGTGCAGATCGTCGCGGCGGCGCCGCCGGTCATGGCCGTGCTGCGGGGCTTCGTGCCCTCGCCGGAAATCGTGACCAACCGCGAGATGCTCTATGTCGCAATCGGCATCATCGGCGCGACGGTTATGCCGCACAACCTGTATCTGCACTCGTCGGTTGTGCAGACCCGGGCATACGCGCGCAACGATGAGGGACGGCGCGATGCGATCAGATGGGCCACGACGGACAGCACCATTGCGCTCATGCTCGCGCTCTTCATCAACGCGGCGATCCTGATGGTCGCAGCGAGCGTGTTTCATGGTACCGGCCACACGGACGTCGCCGAAATCGGTGAGGCCTACAGGCTTCTTTCGCCGTTGCTCGGGCTCGGCATTGCATCGACGCTGTTCGCGCTTGCACTGCTCGCCTCGGGGCTTAATTCGACCGTGACGGCGACGCTCGCGGGGCAGATTGTCATGGAGGGCGTTCTCAGGCTTCGCATGCCCTACTGGGCGCGTCGGCTGGTCACACGCGGCATCGCAATCGTGCCGGTCGTGGTCGTCGCCGTGCCCTTCTCGCCGTAGAGAGCGCCCTAAGGGTCGGCGGGCTGTCCATGGGAAGTACAACGTTTGGGGAACGGGTCCGCGCGAAGGCGTATGCGCTTTGGGAGGCTGACGGTAGCATGGAGGGTCGCCGATGAGTATTGGCAGAGGGCTCACCGCCTTGTCGAGGAAGAGAGCGCAGGCGGCGACAGTGCTGATGCAACGCAGGATGCAGCGTAATGCGACGACGGGCCGGCGTGAACTACATTTGTCCCGTTTCAGCGCGGTCAGGGGGCGAGATTTCGGTCGTTAAGCAGGCCGCAGGAACCGGTCAAATCAAGGCAGTGGACAGGAACGCCCGGATCGCGAGGGTCCTATCGGCGTCGACAGTGGCATGGCTGTGGCTAAGCGGACGCGCGCGTCTCACCGATGCAAACAGGGCGACACGGCAGTTGCGGACGGCTTTTTGTTCGCTGGGTACGGTAGTTGCGCGCCACACATTGCATTCCGCAACGAGAGGAGAGTTCGATGATCTCAGATCTGCCCGGCAGTCAAATTGACCTTCCTGATGACCAGCCAGACGGGGGAAAGCGGACACCTGATAATCCTCCCGAATCCGGCACACCATCCCCCGACAGCGCCGCCGAAGAAGAAAAGATCCTTGATGAAGGTGAAACGCAACCGCCCACGAATCAAAAATGACTGGCACGGCGCCGCCCCGAGCCGGCCCATGTACTGAGCCTGCACCGCCGAACGCCATTGAACGATCTATGCCCGACGCTTCGGCGCGTTTCACCCGGCCACTACTATCGGCGGTTGACAGGCACGTCCGATGCGCAAATTAGAAGAGAGCGTCGCGGTCCGCCTACGGGCCGCGCCGCAGCGGCAGGCGCCTGCCTGCCGAACTCAAGAGCCGTACCCAAGCCGAATCCGATGCGAAGTCAGGTGAGCGTGCGTGCGAAGCGCGCGAGCCAAAGCTGATGCGAGCCGCGGTGTACAGCATCCATGGACGTTAAAGCGAAGGAGAGAATCATGCAAGACGCCAATCAGGGTGGCGAACAGATGAATCCGGGTGACGAAGCGCCAGCCGACGCACCCGGCACGGGCGAAGACCTATGCCGCGCGTGCCACGGCACCGGCAAAATAGAAGGGGAGCAGTGCAAGGCGTGCGGGGGCACCGGCAAAGTGCAACAAGGTATCGGAGGCGGTTGAGACCTCGCGTGAACTGACAGCCTCGCAGGGCAATACGGACACGTGATCACGAGCTTCGACGGAGGCTGTCGCGGCCATCTGACCGAAAAAGCAGCGCGGGTGCCGTTACGTCTCGCTTTTCCGATGCGGCCACTGCTACCTGATGTTCCCTGGGCCGATTTTTCGCCCTACGGCGGGTCCCGGCTTCACTCCGACGCGCGCATAAAGGAACCCGCGACTCCCTGCGGTGTTTTCTGGCCAGTCGTGCGAATTATGCAGTACTCGATGTGCGCAGGCGCGCGAGGAGTTTAGGACCGGGAAACGTTCTGGATCACGGATCGCCCCGGCACAGACAATAATGAATTATGAAGCTGCGGCGGCCGTTCCATTGAAGCAGCAGGCGATGTCTCAGCGCGCCGACGCCAGCGGGGGGCGCGCAAATCACCGTATCCAGAATGCTTCAGCCCCTGTGAACGCTTCGGCCAGCGCCCCGGGCCCAGGGGTTGCTCGTCTATGCGTTTGCAGCGCTACGTGAACGTAGATCGGCGCAATGGACCCCTCATCAGGAGATCGTCATGACTGAGACCGAACGTCCCACACCGCCTATGTCGGCGCAGCAGCAGAACCAGACACCCGGTCGCACCGCCGACATGACGCCCAGGCCGGATCACGGCGAATACTCATACAGGGGGTTTGGCCGTCTCGCCGGCAAGGCGGCGATTGTCACTGGCGGCGACAGCGGCATCGGCCGTGCCGTCGCGATCGCGTTTGCGCGTGAAGGCGCCGACGTGTTGATAGCCTATCTGGATGAAGACGACGATGCACGCGAAACCGCGCGGTGGGTCGAGGAAGCTGGACGCAAAGCGGTGCTGTTGCGCGGCGATATCAGGAGCCGCGAGCACTGCAACGAGATCGTGGAACGCGCGGTCGAGGCGTTTGGGCGGCTCGACGTCCTCGTGAACAACGCCGCGTACCAGATGACCTATCCGTCGCTCGACGCAATCACCGACGAGGAATGGGACAAGACTTTCGATACCAACATCGGCGCGATGTTCAGGATTACGCGGGCCGCGGTGAGGCACATGAAGCAGGGCGGTGCGATTGTGAACACGTCGTCGATAAATGCGGATCACCCGAACCCCGGGTTGATCGCTTATGCGACCACAAAGGGCGCGATACAGAACTTCACGGGCGGTCTTGCGCAATTGCTTGCGGAAAAGGGTATTCGCGCGAACTGCGTGGCCCCGGGGCCGATCTGGACACCGCTTATTCCGTCGACGATGCCGCCGGAAAAGGTCGAGAAGTTCGGCCAGCAGGTGCCGATGAAGCGGCCTGGACAGCCGGCAGAACTGGCGGCTGTTTACGTGATGCTCGCGTCGGATGAAGCCAGCTATGTCTCGGGCGCGACAATCGCGGTAACGGGCGGTGCGCCAATCATCTAGCCGCGGGCCGCGATCACGCGAGTCGAGGCCCGCGCGGCGGTGCCATAAAGGTGCCGGTTACCGGGTACTCGTTGCCGCTCATACCGCGCACAAACCGCGTGATCCGCACGAAGCGGCGAGAGGGAGTCGCGGCCGGCCCTGCCGTTGACGCGGCTTCGTACGCCTGAGCTGCTTACTTCCCGACGCCCGCGCGTCACCTACCGGACGCTCACCCCGATTCGGCGTGGTTTCACTGGCGCAAGTGGGAAACCCTTCGGCTGCGGTCACTCACCTGGTTCCGGGGAGAGGGCGTCGGCGGACGGGCGGAATGACGCCTCCGGCGCCCGGCTCGCCCGCAGGCGCGAGGCTGCGGGCCATCAGGGGGCGGAGAGTTGGCGACCAGCGAACTCGATGGCCTTTTAACCCTGTCCAACGGGCCAGGGAGCCTGCAGGACTGACCCATAGCTGTTGACCTTGACCGGAGCGGCGACCAGTTTTGCACGTGTGCAGTTCGCCCGACGTTCGCCACGCCAGCATGCCGGATTCGGCCCGGGGGCACAGACGCCGGGGTGTGGCAGAGCAATGGCCCCGTTGCATGAAGTCCCACCGATAGCTAGGGTGACGGGATATCCACTCGCTCAACGGGAAAAACCATGAACAAGCAGGAACTAGTGGACGCGGTCGCGGCGAAGACGGGCGGCAACAAGGCCGCCACGGGAGAGGCGATCGACGCGGTGATCTCGGCGATCACCGGTGAACTGACGAAGGGCAAGACGGTGCAGTTGATTGGCTTCGGCTCGTTTTCCACCGGTGCTATGCCCGATATGCCCGACATCCCGCGGCGCCACTCGGAACCATCGACTCAATGAGCGTCCTGATCTATGCATCCAGATCGGTAGGATCGCCAGGCTTTCGGGTTCAGCGATAACACGGATTGGCAGCCGTACACATCGCAGGGATCGAACTGCCATTGTCACAACGACGATCTATAGTTGAGAGCAACGGGCTACGACCGAGGAGTTGTGCATGCACACAGCGACGGTCGAGGAGCGCATCCGGGCCAAAGCGTATGAGCTCTGGCAGGACGACGGCAGCATGGAAGGATGTGCGGACGAGTACTGGCGCAGGGCGAGAAGTCTAGTCGAAGCCGAACTCGCGGATGAACAGCGTTCGCAGGGACACGTCGATGGCGCGGCGGATGAGAAGGGGCGGGACGGCGCGGCGGACGACTGCTAGTCCCCCGCGAAAAGCTGGGGGCCGCGAGGCAGTGTCAGACCGCGTTTCTGCACGCGCAACGGAAAACGGCCGTTACTGGACGACACCTTTCTTCGAAGCGAGCTGTTGCGCCATCTGATTGTGCTCCTTGTCCTTCGGGCACGACGCATGCGAGACCGACGCTCGCAGGCCTATCACAGTTGCGTTCCTGCGCGCACGTTACGCCGGAGCGATCGCTCTGAGACCCGGGTCCGGGACATTCCGCATATGCGTTCGTCATCGGCCGCAGCCTTGTTTCCAACGACACCTAGCCCGTCCGATGTGTTCCCCGCTCTGCAGGGGATTCGCTTCTGACGGAACCCACTTTATTTTTGGAGAGATGCGATGTTTGTTCACAACAAGCGACTGCAGTACACCGTCCGTGTAGCGGCACCGAATCCGGGCCTTGCCAATCTCCTGCTCGAACAGTTTGGCGGTCCGCAGGGCGAACTGGCCGCCGCGTGCAGGTATTTCACCCAGGCGGTAAGCGAGGACGATCCGGGCCGGCGTGACATGCTGTTCGATATCGCGACCGAAGAACTCAGTCACTTGGAAATCATCGGCTCCATCGTTGCCATGCTCAACAAGGGCGCGAAAGGGCAACTGGCAGAAGGCGTGGAAAAGGAAGCGGAGCTCTATCGCTCGCTGACTGGAGGTGGTAACGACTCGCACACGACCGCGCTGCTCTACGGTGGCGGCCCCGCACTAACGAACTCGGCGGGCGTGCCCTGGACGGCGGCTTACATCGACACCATTGGCGAGCCCACAGCAGATCTGCGATCGAACATTGCTGCGGAAGCCCGTGCGAAGATCGTCTATGAACGGTTGATCAACGTGACCGATGATCCGGGTATCAAGGAAGCGCTCGGTTTTCTGATGACCCGCGAAATTGCGCATCAGAAGTCGTTTGAGAAAGCCCTGCACTCGATCCAGCCAAATTTCCCGCAAGGGAAATTGCCAGGCGTTCCTGAATTTACAAACGTGTATTACAACATGTCCGACGGCGATGACGCGCCGCGCGGTCCATGGAATGACGGGCCGGGTTGGGACTTCGTCGAGCAGCCGCAGCCTGCGGTCGACGGGGGTGATGGCCTTGCCAGCGTCCAGGTCTCACAGGAAGATGTCGAAGTGTTGAGCGCGATGGCATCGAGAACGGCCTCTGCTACTGAGACAGATCCGGTGACCGGCGCCGACCTTGGCGCGGGGCAGGATGCGGCAGTCGCGAAGGAAGATCGCCCGTAGCTTCAGTCGGAATCGCCAGCGGCTTTTCGCCGGCGACAACAACCCCGACGAGGACCCACTCGCGGACACGCCGAGTGCCCGGGCCGACTCGCTTGACACGTGTCAGGGGTAGGCGACGTGTCGATCCCGCGGCGAAGCGGCCCGACGCCGCCCATCAGGCACCGAGGTCTGACTTGCCCCGGGGTGATCGCTAGGGTCGGGGCTCGTGTCCGGGTCTACGCCGTGGTGTTCCGGCACGTACGGACCTTCCTGTGGGTTGTCCTTTCCTCTCGGTACGAGCGTCTCGTCCATATTGCCGTGCGGGCGCTTTTCGATCGTACCGTCTTGCTTCTGGATGAACTGCGGCGGGCTGCCGGGCAGTTCTGTATCCGCGATCGTCAGGCCGGCAGGCAGTGGCAAGACGACCTTCGGTATCGGGTTTTTGCGGCTCGCCACACCCGAGCGTCCGGCCGTTCATGTCGGCTTCTCGGGAATCGGGAACTCGCCCGGGTCGTAGCGGGCAGTTGCAGTGGTCGCCAGAACAGATTGCTGGTTGGCTCAAGCACTCTTGCGCGATCAACAAGGACTATCAGGTGTCGCAGGAGACGATCTACAGGAGCTTTTATATACAGGCCCGCGGTGCGCTAAAGAGGGAATTGCTGGAGCATTTGCGCCGAACGCGAGCGATGCGTCGTTCCCGTCATCACACCACGAAGACTGACGACCACGGGAGAATCTGCGACGCCGTATCGATTAGCGA
Source organism: Paraburkholderia sp. BL9I2N2 (assembly GCF_004339745.1). GTDB lineage: Bacteria > Pseudomonadota > Gammaproteobacteria > Burkholderiales > Burkholderiaceae > Paraburkholderia. The sequence goes on from NZ_SMGP01000003.1 coordinate 596,819, forward strand.
ACGCCGCAGCTGCCGAGAATGTCGCCTCATTGGGGCGGCCGAGCGGCCTCGTCTGAAAGCCACGGAATTCATCGAATCGGATCGGTGCGGCGGCACACAGCGTGGTCGGCAGCACCCACACATGATCGCATCTCAGTTCAAGGCCGGCCAAGAGTCCTGGAGCAAGGGCACCAAGGGCATCGCGGCCATGCACCCGAACTGTCGCGCACACAGTTCAAGAAGGGCTCCATGAGCGGCGCAGCGCGACACAGCTGCTTGCCGATCGGCTCGCACCGGGTCAGCAAAGACGGCTACCTCGAGCGAAAGACCGATGACGCTCATCCCGTGCCGGCGCGGTGCTGGGTAGGCGTGCATCGCCGTGTATGGGAGACCGTAAACGGCCCGGTACCGCGCGGTCACGTTGTTTGTTTCCTGCCTCGTCGCCGCAGTGGCGAGGTCCAGAAGATCACGCTCGATGCGCTCAAGCTCGTCAGTCGCGCGAGACTAGCGCCGCGCAACCATCTACCTCGCGCAACCCGGAGTTGGCCAAGCTGGTTCAGCTCAAAGGCGCAATCACACGTCAAGTAAATCGAATCGCCCGTGAGGCTAAAGAGGAACAGTCATGAGCACCATTACCGATTTGTGCGAGCACTTGATGCAGACGCTTGCGGACCCGCGCGACCGCGAGAACCCGATGGATGTAGACCGGGCACGCGCCGTGGCGCAGGTTGCAAACGTCTTGGTCGATAGCGCCAAGGTCGAGGTCGACTGACCACGAATACAGACCCGGTCCGGCTGAAGACGTGCCCGCTTTGCGGCTCAGGCACGACGACCATCAAAGACAAGGGAAGGTTTTGATGGGCACGCGCTATAGCGAGCCGAGCAGCGTGTCCGTGATCCACTGGCGCCCTGAGAGTGACAGCCAGCTTAGCTATCGCCGCCTGGAACCGCCGCGCCCCTGTCGAAGTGCAAGCAGCGGCGGCGTAGGCTGCGGTTGACTAAAAGGACGTGGTTCTCTCCGCGAGGCGGACGGAATCGATTCGCCGGCGCGGACAACGGCGAACTCGTAGCGAGTCATCCGGCTTGTCTCCTGGCGGTCCGAGTGCACTCCATTGAATCGATGTACGTGTGCGCTCGACTTTCGCCGTACTTAAACGCCTGCTGCTCCGAAATGAAGTCGAATTGCTCTGGAAAACTTACGACCCTCTGCATCGGATACTGCAACGACGAAACCTCCCACGACACGCGGTATCGCCGCGCAACGCCCCCGATTTGACGCTTCGCTACTGGAGTGACGTGGACTTCGATCCGGTATCCGCGATACGGCACATAGGCTTGGCTCGACATGGCTGCCTCCGACGACAACGTGCTTACAGATGCGCGCATCGTGTGTGCCTGCCGAACGCCCACCAAGGGGAAGTTCTCAAGGAAAAATCAGCCAAACGACGGATTGGAACTACAAGTGATATTCAACCGCAGGACGAGGCGGCACGTTCTTTTCTAACAGCAGGCCATCGGGGCACGCGCGTCGATTACTCGGGCCTGTTCGTGTTCGACTCGCTACACGGACTAGAGCTGCCTTCTCCGACGGCTTCTCCGCGCGGACGCACAGGCTTGCAACCTCCGGAACGGATACGTGCTATATCACGCTAGGCATTAAAGCGCGACACATGCTGACGGCGAGCGATGGCTTTCTGGAACGATTCCCCCGATGGAAACCCCACACAGTCACTCAATGACCGCCAGCGCGTGCTGCACGGTGAGCACTTTGGGGGAAGGTTGGCCAAGTAGCTTAGCCGGGAAGCAAGCAGATTAACCAGGCAGTTGCATGACGGGTAAATGGGAACCCCGCCCCGCCAAAATCCACTGCTTCATCAAACGCAATAACTCAAACTTCTGGCGCGGACACTGATGTGCTGAAGCAAAACAAGCCTTTTGCAACAGAAATCGGTCGAACTGCGCCGCTCAAAAGTCGCTTTGCAGATTTTTAGCACGCGAAACTTCTCCTCTTGGCTCATTGCGCCTTCTAGCGCAGTCCCGGCTCGCACTTGCTCATCCGACGACAATCGGCCACTAAGGTCATTCGTCGCAGCCAACATTGGGCATTGAACGACCGCATGGCCCTAGACAGCGGTCCGTGGCGAGTTCTGCTGCTCAGGGGTTTGCCGGGGCAACCGCTACTTGGCACTGACGGTGCCCACCTGGGGGCGCGAAACAGCGCTCGCAACGCTTGGTGCTCGGTGCGGCGAGATCAAGGGAAGGCCCAGAGTGGCAGGCGCGTGACTTCGGGCTGTTGTGCGTAAGCGCACATATCTCATCGTTCGCGGATTATCTTCCGAAAGTGCCGCTGCAAGGCACGAAAACACTGTTAATGCCGATCCCGTTGCCAACTGGGCGTATCAGTAAAGCGGGCTAGCTGAATTTGAAGAGGACCGTAGTAGCCTCGGGCCCTTTTCGCCTGGGTTTAAGACTACTTGCACTCCGTTTCGAACCAATGGTCAACCCGGCGCTGCGCCGCGTGTAGATCTGCCGGGTAGTGTGGGTCGTCGTGCCATGGTGACGGGTTGTAGCCCGCTTTGCTCAGAGCCGAAAGCTCGCTGCGGCGTTGTGACTTCGTCCGGGGCGCGTTGATTTTAGTCTCGGCCAGGTCCCGGCACTCGGTTGGGGTCAGATGTCGGCCGCTATCTGGCGCGCCGACAGCGGCGTTTCCAGTCAGTAGGAGCGTCAACGCGGCAACCGTCGAGCAGTTTTTCATGAGCTTTTCCATAGCGCATCTCCATCCGTCCGATTGGCGCAACGCAAGCGGCGCGATGCCGCCAGTCGCGCGTATCCTCCACGCCTATTTTGCCTCGGTTCTTCCGCCAATATCGGACAGTCACGCAGGCAGTCGCTCGGCCATTCCGACAACCGTTTGGTCGGAAGCGGTCTTTGGCGAAAGAACGACCGCCATCCTGACGACGAACAATCGCCCCAGGGCCCAACCTCTGAGAATGTGTTGTCGGTATAACTCTCTCCCCGGGGGAAACGCCAGCGAGACGGCAATCCGGCTCGCGGCGAATAAGCTGCCGGTGATCGGCTCCACCATGCACATGCTGCGTGCCAGGCGGCGGCGTGGCGTGATGTCGCCGAAGCCTGTGGGCCCCGCGTTCGTCAACGCACCCTATAAAAAGCGATCACGAATCTGATAGCGTGGCTGCTGAACGCACGGATCGGGTCGGCAGCCGAATCGTCAACATATAGCCATTTTCTTGCGAGTGGCCAAAGCTTGGGTGAGAGCACCGTTCGATGAACCTTCGGAGGAAGCTTTCCGATTAGGTCAGTTCAACAATGCTGTGGATTTGCACCTGGCGGAAATCGACGGACCCTTCTCCTTGAAGTAGTTAGCGCGTTCGGCACAAAATATACGTACTGGACAAACTTGGTTTCGACTCCGGGAAAGTAGATGTCCAGCTCTGAACTGGACGTAGTACCGATTCGGGCGTAACGATGATGACCAATTTGCTCTTGCTCCCTACGCAAAATGCGCAGGCGAAGATCGTTGCGCGCCAGATGGCTGACCAGTCGATCACGGTTAACACTTCATCTTGAAGCGCACTGGCCGATAGGCGCTCCATGCGGTGATGCAGGGCCGTTGCAATTACCAGACAGTCTTCACGCATTACCTTTCCAATCTTTTGGTGCAATCGATTCGGCATGGTCGATTCGAGGCATGTAGCCGCTCCGGTATGAGTCCGGTTTCATTCCGCATGAAGACTGACAATTTGTCGGGAATGCAGATTGCACCGCGAAACCTGGCAAAGATTGATTCAAGCATCAGCGACACTGCGACGAGAACGGCACATGCGATATCGAGTGGATGACGCTCCAGCACTTATGCGCCTACTTCTGTCGGCTTTTACGGATATACGACAGCCGGCCATCGAGCAGGGTTTGTATCGCTATCTTTGGCGGCACGCCCGCTTCGGTTACGCGGAGCATCTGGTGGATGCGGTGGATGACGTGCGTTCCGGACGAGCGGGGTATTTTGTTTATCATCCGCGGAGCGCCTTGATCTTCACCCACACGGAGTTTGGCTATCATCAATTATTGCTCGCTCACCTGGCGGCGCTACACAAAACAGATTTTCTCCGTGAACACGCGAGGTGGGACGTGCATCAGTTTCCATATGCGGATCCGATCGCGCAGCTTGCGGATGATTGCGTACGCGAGGGACACGGTTTGTATATGTCGTCCGCTTCGAACGGAAATTGCATTACGGTCGGGCGGACCTTCAAATGGGGCCCTCTTGAGCGACTGGCTTTCGCCGCCTTCGAACGAGACGTCATTTGAATCCGGTGAACCAGTCTCACACGAAACATTTCCCTTTCAGAGCTTCAGCCGACTGTTATGCAGTCGCGACTCACGCGCGCTCATCCGCCGAAAATCGGTCATGAATAGCGGCGACATTCGAAAAACCCGCGATGGCGCTGGTTCGGGTCGAGCTGAGTCAATCCTCGCCGAGCTCAGTTCAGCTATCTCTGCTGCCGGATTTGATGCATAGTTGGTAAAAGCTGAGCTTTAGGGGAAGTCGTGGTCCTTCTGATTCTGGACGTAGCAAAAGCCGAACTTCCTGATTTGCAGCGCGATCTACAGGTGTTCGGTGGTGCAACACTGGTGCAGGATGCGTGCTATATCACGCTAGGCATCAAAGCGCGATACATGCTGACGGCGAGCGATGGCTTTCTGGAACGATTCCCCCGATGGAAACCCCACACGGTCAATCTATGACCGCCAGCGCGTGCTGCACGGTGAGCACTTGCGGGAAGGTTGGCCGTAGCTTAGCCGGGAAGCACGCGGATTAACCAGGCGGTTGCATGACGGGCAATGGGGACCCCGCCCCGCCAAAATCCACTGCTTCGCCAAACGCTATAACTCAAACTTCTGGCGCGGGCGCTGATGTGCTGAAGCAAAGCAAGACCTTTGCCCTTGCAACAGAATCGGTCGAATTGCGCCACTCAAAGTCGCTTGCTGGGCCCTCCCTGGCGGCGATAGTTCAGGGCGTGGAATGACGGGAGCAAGGTCCGTCAGATAAGGCTTACCCTGTTGCTTTACCAAATCTGTAGCACGCAAGGCCGCGCTCGGCATGCGCTAGCTCCGCCATCAACAGGCCGTTGTTTGTACGCGTCGGGTTGGCTCCTGCCCAGCCATGGGCTGGCACAAAATAGGTGCCGCAAGCTCACTTAGTACGTTCCCAAAGAGTCTTCTCGAGGGCAACAACGCGACGTTCAAGAGAGCGCGACAGGGCTGCAGAAACGCCCACCAGCCTGCGTCGCGCTTCATCACAATCGCACTGTGAATACAGCAGTCGACCGTCCACGCGAAGGGCTTTTAACGATTCCATCTGGACGACGACCGCAAGAGCCCACTTTGGCCCGTTTAACGATTCCGGAATGAACTTCTCCGCGCAGGTTCTCATAATAATGCTGCCGGGGCGAAGTCTTAGCGTCAACGCCAACCGCAGGACAAAAAAGCCGCAGACAGCGCTGCGGCGAACAAACACACACGCCGAACGTTGGGAACGCTGACGTGTGTGCCAATGCTATACAAGCTCCGGACCGATGCAAATCGGGTGTCTTGTGTGATGATTTTCCGCTCCGTGCAAAGCTTGCGCCACGTGCCTGCTGTCACGCCAGGCGCAGGCGCCACAGTCGCAAAAAAACTACACGGGAGCGGGTGCCAGGTGTAAAAGATCAGTGTCGGTTATCCAATCCGCGGATCGGTTGACCCTCCAGCGGTGCAAGTTTGCCCGCCAACCCAGCTGGACCGAAGCTTTATCCGGACGCCGGTTGCTCACGGCAGCTTAACCGAGGCGGCCTTAATGTCCGAACCGCCAATGACCCGACGCCCACCGCACGAAGACGAGCGACAGTTTGCCCTCTGGCACTCCAAGCGGACGCCCGGAGAGGTCGACTCTCAAGGCGTGGTCGTCGCCCATGCCGATATTTCAGTTGGAGAATCGGCGGCGTTGCTGCTGAGGTTGAAGGGTTTTGTCGCTGTCAGCACGTCGACCATGGAAAACTTCACGCTGATGCTTGAATACTGGAAGCCGCGCGCGGTGCTGATCGACACGCGCCTGTGCCATGCCGACGACTTCCGGTTCGTACGCGAGGCGGCACAAGACGACGAGTTCCGGAGTGTCCTGATGATCGCGATGACTAAAGCCTTTCCGGAGGAGACGCCGCACGATATGAAGCAGATTGGCTTCGACGGCCTGTGTCGCCGGCCGTGTCCAGTCTGGAAACTTGCGGATATGCTTGACGGGGTATTTCGCCGTTCGCCGGATGCCCGCTAGGCGAGCCATGAACGTGTCGAACCGGGCCGACCAAAGTTGCTTTACCGAGCCTCTTCGGGCCACGATAGTTCAGGGGGTGGAATGACAGGCGCAAGGCCCGTCAGATATGGATCGCTACGCCTGCTGTCGCAGATCTGTAGCACGCAAACATCCCCATTTATAGCGACAATCGCCAATTCCGCCGGTCTGGCTCGCGCCACTCATCCGACGACAATCTGCCATAACGAGACATCCGCGGGAAACTGCCGAATGGCCGATTTCCGTTTCGTTGCGGCCAACCGATCATCGCAGGACAGGCGGACAGCGCACCGTCAACGCTTTCTTCCCTTCGCCGCGATTCCCGAATTCGCTCGCTTGCGGAAGAGGCCTTTGCGCTGAGCTTGCCGTCGGCTTTGGCCGGATCAAAAGACCTTGATCGCTCGGTCGAGCCACGGACGAAAGGAACGCGCGGGCCGCCCATCCTGATCGCATCGAATGACGGGGTAATATGTTGGGCGGCCACGCCAGCTTCAAAGACAGTCAAATCGGGAGTCGAATATGCCGAACAAACGGCAACCAGGCGATACGATCCAGAACTGGACGGACAAGTGGGTTGCATCTGTCGCTGACTATTCAGTTTGTGCGCTTTCGGTGGAAGGCCGGATTCTGACCTGGAATCCAGGCGGCATAGCTATCCACGGATACCAGCCGGACGAGATCATTGGCCAGATGCTGGACATCCTCTACACAGAGGATGACCGCCAAAAAGCGGCGCCCGCGGTCGGCCTCGACATAGCCCGACGGACAGGGCGCCACGACACCGAAGGCTGGCGAACCCGCAAGGACGGCACAACGTTTTGGGCCAGCGACCTGGTTACCGCATTGCATACGGAGGGCGGGCAACTTGTCGGTTTTGTGAACATCGTGCGCGATATCACGGATAAAAAGGCCGCGCACGACGCAGTGCTGGAAAGCGAGCGACGATTCCGCTTGCTGGTGAACGGAGTGACTGACTATGCGATCTTCATGCTGTCGCCGGAAGGCGTGGTCACAAACTGGAACTCCGGCGCACGGCGCATCAAGGGCTACACCGCAGAAGAAATCATCGGTTCGCATTTTTCGCGCTTTTACACGCCGGAAGACGCTGCGACAGGACTGCCGCTGCGCGGGCTGACCGCTGCCGCAAGGGATGGGCGATTTGAAGCGGAAGGATGGCGGGTCAGGAAAGATGGCACCCGTTTCTGGGCGCACGTCGTAATCGACGCAATTTACGACGAGGACGGAACGCTTGCTGGATTTGCGAAGATCACCCGTGACAACACCGAGCGGATGGAAGCGAACCGGGCTCTCGAAGAGACCAGAACGGCATTGTTCCAGTCGCAGAAGATGGAGGCCATCGGTAAGCTGACAGGCGGCGTCGCGCACGATTTCAACAATGTATTGCAGGTATTGCGCGGTAACCTGGAACTGCTGGAAAACCGTCATGCCAGCGACGGATGGACCCGCGAGCGGCTCGACAAGGCGATCGACGCGGTAGAGCGCGGCGCCAAATTAGCATCCCAACTGCTCGCCTTTGGACGTCGGCAGCCCTTGCGACCGGTTGTGATCAATCTGGCACCCGCGATACGGGGCATGGATGATCTGTTGCGGCGCGCACTAGGCGAGACCATCGAGGTGGAAACGGTCGTCGCTGGCGGGTTATGGAACACGATCGTGGACATTCATCAGTTGGAGAACGTCATCCTCAATCTGGCAATCAACGCGCGCGATGCGATGCCGGATGGCGGAAAGCTCACCATGGAACTGGCCAATGCGATGCTCGACGATCATTACGTTGCCGGGCTGCCCGATGTGCCGGCAGGCCAGTATGTCATGCTCGCCGTCACCGACACTGGCACTGGCATGCCGCCGGACGTGCTCGAGCGCGCGTTCGACCCATTCTTTACGACGAAACCTGAAGGGTCGGGAACCGGACTGGGGCTGAGCATGGCCTATGGTTTCGTCAAGCAAAGCGGCGGACATACTCGAATTTATAGCGAGATCGGGCATGGCACCACCGTCAAGATCTACCTGCCGCGGTCCACCGAAACGGCAATCGAGCCTCCCGCGAGACCGAGTGTCAGGTTGTTAGGCGGAACGGAGACCATCCTCGTAGTGGAAGACGACCTGAAAGTGCAATCGACCGTTGTCGAAATGCTGTCGGGCCTTGGCTACAGCGTGCTGAAGGCAGACTGCGCCGAACAGGCGTTGACCGTCGTCCGAAGTGGCATCCACATTGACCTGCTTTTTACGGACGTCGTCATGCCCGGGTCCATGCGCAGTCCCGACATGGCCGCGCGGGCGGTGCAGCTTCTGCCGCGCCTGAAGGTGCTTTTTACTTCCGGCTATACGCAGAACGCGGTTATTCACGGCGGACGGCTTGACGCGGGCGTCGAACTGTTGAGCAAGCCATACAGCCGGGAACAGCTCGCCTACAAGATCCGCCAGATACTGGGCGGCACTGGCGCGATCCTTGAAAGCGAGGACGCGACGCTATCAGCAGCAAACGCCGGCATGACAGGTCTGCGGATTCTTCTGGTCGACGACGATCCTGCGTTGCTGGAAGCTACGAGCGAACTGGTAAAATTGCTCGGACATGCTTCGGCTACAACTGGCTCGCCGGCAGAGGCGCTGCGTTGGCTTGAGGACGAGGGATTCGACGTCTTGCTCGCCGATCTCGCGATTCCTGGCATGTCGGGTATCGAACTCGCTGAAAGCGCGGTGCAGTTAAGGCCAGCGCTGCGTGTCATTTTCGCCTCGGGCAACGAGATGCCTGATGTTCCAGCGCTGCCGTTCCGCTGGAAGGCATTGCGCAAGCCCTACACCCTGGAAGAGCTGCATAAAGTACTGGACAGTCCCGAACTTTAGATGCGCTCATCGGTGTACTGGCCACAGTTCATGCGAGACTTACGTCCCGTCCAAAATACTGCACATAAATGTAATCGCATCGCTGGCGACCGTCTCAAATCGAGCCGAGACCCGACGGACGAAAACTCGTCGTGAGAGACCGAAACGGGTCGAAGAACGAAACCGCTCGCGCGGTAGGGGGCTCCGGGCGGCGGTAGGGGTAATGGAGAAGAAACCGACTCTGTTTTCATGTTGAGTGACGAGGCAATCCGCCTCGTCACTCAACGGGAGCAGAGTCATGACCCACCCCCAGCCAGGGCATCAGCCCGCTGCGTCAGCGCATGATCGACGACATGCGCATGCGCCAGCTTTGCCCCAAGACGCAGGCCAACTATTTGCGCATCGTGCGCGAGTTCTCCCGGTTTCTCGGGCGCTCGCCCGATACCGCCACCGTCGAGGACCTGCGACGATTTCTTGCTCATTAAAATTCTCCCACCTGTACTTACTGTCGGCGAGCAGCGGCGAAGAGAAAGCGTAAAGTTGCGAATCCGGATGCCTAAGAGTACCCCCCTCGTGAATTCGAGCGATCACTGCCTTGGCTTGGTCTGTCTCGTCCCTCGACGAATCCATGAAAGTGAAGATCACCGGTCACGCGCCCAGGCATTTACCCAGCAAGTAGGTGGGGGTTTCGCCAAGGGCGATAACGCCCCTGACTCCGGTCATTCGGTATCGAGCACGCCGAAGGTTCGTTCGGGGGGGGGGGCGAATACCGCCGCTGACCTCGCCACATGGGCTTTGCCGCGTCAAGGCAAGGGAAGCGCCCTCGGGCGCGACTGACTGGCGACTCTCGACCCACGCACAGGTACCCTGTTCGAGAAATAGTCGTTCTTCCGCTATGAGTTGCGCAGTGGGACCGACGCTCGCCACGGAGCCCAAGGATAAGGCGGACTGCGAGGCGGGACCTCGCAACATGGAACGAAGGTCCGCATGTGTCCGCCGCGAAGCAAGAGCTATTTGACGTGAACGATGACCGAGCCCTCCGATACTTTCGGCGCGGCCGCACCTGTATCTGCCGCGTTCTTTGCGATCCAGTCCTTTGCCTTTTGAACGCTCTCGTCGACTCCCGCTTTGTCGTTGCATACAGTCACTGAAAATCCGCCATCGTCGCTGCGGGTCAGCGTATAGCCTACAAATCCTTTGACGCTACGCAGTAGCTCTTCGACTTCTGCCGCTCGCTTCTCCAACACGTCAAATAACTCTTTGGCACCCTTTCCGGAATATGTTCTTAAAACCGCTTGCATGATCGTCTCCTGCCTTTTGATTAAAAAGGTATTGAGCATGCCGCACGAACAGTGCGGCGGACTGGTGGGCTGCCTCACCTGGCAACGCGTATGCACGAGAAGGAGTTGGGGGAACTGAGGTGCGGCAGACCGGCTTCTCAATAGTGTTATCAAGTGTAGTCAAAATTCGGGGACTCTTAACTCATATCGCCGCCAATGCGAAGAGCCGTTGTCGGACAAATGCCCCCTCTCAAAGAGATGCACCACGGCAATGTCGACGACTGTGCCAAGCTGCGCAAACCGCCCCCGATGACCGATCCGGGTCTGTGAGCCGCCGGCTACAACTCTGAAGGTCGAATGTCTCGTCAGGGTCGAGTACCGCCGATCACCCAACGCGAACGCAAATCTAAATGGCGCCTCACCTGGCACCCGATAGGGTGGATGAGCGCCGTCTTCGACAGCGGCACGCAGTATCAGGCGAGCGCGCTTTCGCATGGTTGTGAATGTCGTCTCCCATAAAGGCTCACTCTGGAAGTCCGTGTCGATACAAACATGCAACTAACCGTCTGGCACGTCTGCGTCTCCCTCAACCGCAAACCTTGCCTCCAGCATACGCAGGCGCAATCTACACTGCGGCAGACCGACATGAAATTTCATTTCGCCTGACCGGGCATCGCGGCGAGGTCGCCTGTGCGATTACGCGGAAAGCGCCCGAGGTGCCATTCTGGTTGCCGCCTGACGCTACCAGGTCCGGATGCTCAAGGCGTTTGCAGATGGGAGGCGTCGCATCATTGCGGTCGCCGGAAGAAAAGTCCGCCTGCGTCCGGGTGAACCAGTTCAGGTTCACCACCAACGCTGTCCAGATCAGCCGGTAGGTGGTGGTGAGTTATGGCTGCCATCGGTTACCCGTCATCACCAGTCAATACGGTGTTTCTCGTCGGTCTCGCGGTGCCGGCGATCGTCGTCGACGTGAAGATACTGGCTGGTCGTCGTCAGTGACGCATGGCCGAGGTTATCGCGCACGAGTCGCAGATCGACCTGCCGGTCCGCCATGTGGGACCCGGCGCTGTGGCGCAGCCAGTGTGCCGACGCCTGCTTGAGGCGGTCCGCGCGCGGCGCATGGTCTTCACCACGTGCGCGCAGGGATTGCGCCGCACCGTTAAAGACGTCCTTCACGATCTGGTGCAACGCTGCGCGCGTGAGCGGTTTGCGCGACTGGCCAACCGGCAGCACGAGCGGCGTGTCCTCGCCCGGCGAGGGCAGGGCGGGCAGTCCGCGTGCCCGCCGGTAGGCGCCCAGTTCCGTCATCATTTCCGTGGTGGCGGGCACCAGCCGCTCCTTGCCACCTTTGCCCATCACTTCAAGCCACCAGCGGTCCGTGCCGTTTTCGGCAATTCTCTCCGCAGTGCGGAGAGAATTGAGCTGGACGCACATCAAGACGCTCATCTATGTCGACGACCCGCTAAAGCGCGAGTTCTACCTTGAGCTCTGTCGGCTGGAACGCTGGTCGTCCCGGCAATTGCAGGAGCGCATGGATTCGATGCTCTTCGAGCGCAGTGCGATTTCGCGGAAATCCGCAGACGCGATCCGGCATGATCTGGCGCAGCTACGGCAGGAGCGGCGCGTACAGCCGGACGTGCTGTTGAAAGACCCGTATGTGCTGGACTTCCTCGGCCTGAACGATCACTACCTCGAAAAGGATCTCGAAGACGCCATCCTGCGCGAGATGCAGCAATTCCTGCTTGAACTCGGCGCTGGCTTCACATTCGTGGCCCGCCAGAAGCGGCTGCAGATTGATAACGATGATTTCTACATCGATCTGCTTTTCTACAACCGCAAGCTCAAGCGGCTCGTGGCAATCGAACTGAAGCTTGGCTCATTCAAGGCTGAATACAAGAGCCAGATGGAACTGTATCTACGCTGGCTGGCGAAACACGAACAGGAACCTGACGAACTGCCGCCACTTGGGATTATCTTGTGCGCCGGCAAGAAACAGGAGCAGATCGAACTGCTCGAGCTGGACAGGAGCGGCATCCACGTCGCTGAATACCTGACCGTGCTGCCTTCCCGCGAGACCTTGCAGGCCAAACTTCACCAGTCAATCGAGGCAGCGCGGCTGCGGTTGCGGGCCAAGCCGGAAAAATGAGGTTTTAGCGTGCTTCCTTCGGCGCTGATCGCGGAACCGCTGAGACATACGCCGGAACGATGAACGGTTTGCAGAGCAGTCGCACCCAAAGCAATGCACGAATACGGCCGAGATCAACGCTGCTACTACTCTTACTTCGAAAACGCTTTTATTTTTACTTCATCGGACGACAGTCCGGACATCCTTTTCAGCCTGGTTCTGCATCATCCCCGAAAAACTTCGTCAGGCGGTCGCATGCGCCTGCGCGTACTGCCAGCCCTTCTTTCGACTGGTCGCGAAAGTGCGTCGGTGCAACATCCGTTTTGAAGCGGTCGATCATGTCGGCGAGCGAACCGAGAGGATCTGGCCTACCTGAATGTCGAGCGCCTTGCGTTTCGCGCTGCGCTCGGCTGCTGTGATCTCTGCCCGGTCGCCGAGCTTCGCGGACGTCAGCGTCTCGCTGCGGCCGCGTCCGGGTACCTGTACCAGAAGGAGATTTTGCGCACGCCATACCGCTTGTAGAGGCGATCAATGCCCGTCGACTCGTTCGTGGCGACGTGCTTCTCACGCGAAGGTCTGGAGGTTCGGGCCGGCATCGTATTTCGTTGACTTGGTTTCAGTTGTAAGTCCGAGCTTCCGGTCGCGGTACTCGCGAGCCATCTTCGGCAAGCCATTCTTGTCGACGACGAATCGCCAGTGGTTATCGGTGAGCCAGTGCGTCATCGCGGCGCGCTGATCCGGTTTGCAGCCGACCAGGTCGGCCAGTTCGTGCGCTGATAGGTAGTCGCTCAATTCACACCCAGTGTTTGCGCGTGATTTCAATCATTCGTTGTGCTGCTGCTTCCGTTTCGATCAGGCAAGTTTTGCCTTCGGTTCTGCTTCGACCTCATCCATATATGACCTATTCTTATTTGCATAGGTCGATTGTGTCGGAGAGGGAGGGCGAAATGGAACGGTGCCTTGCTTGCGAGACGTTGATCGGAAGAGCCTCAACGGTCCCCCCACACGAAAAACTCCACTGCTCTGGGTCGGGTGTTTTCGGTACGCCAAAATCGCCGATAACACGCTACGTCCTTTACCGATGCACCTCATGCGGTTGCTGGATGAGGCAAAACACATCCAATGGATTACCGGCGGGCCTTTGGTGGACATGCGAGTCGAGTGCTCCTGTTCCGCAAGTTCCTGAGCGCAAGCCTCCCGACCATGCCTGGAGGAAGGCGGTACTTGCCTCAGTGCTGGGGCGACCCCGATAGCACCACAGAGCGAGCGATTGTTGCCGTTCGTGAGTTGTCCCCGTTCTCTGCGGATGCCGTGACAGCTGCGGGGCTCCATGCGATTAGCGGCTGATCGTTGCGCATATATAGTGGATGACGCGGCGAGCCGTCCTTCGTCGTGTCGAGACACCAAAGGCGCGCGCCGGCGTCGAGCATGATGCTGCCGACGCGCGCGGCGTGCTCTGGCCTGGCATTCGAGCCCCATGCGCAAATTACGTCGCCGCACTCGCGAGCGAAATTCCACAGGTAGTCGTCGTTATCGGGCCCGACCGGATCCGGATGGGACCAAAGAGCGGCCGGGTCTGCCGAGCGCAGCGCGTACAGGTTGGCGACTGCCAGACCATTGCAATTACACAGCTTCGCGAAGCCGCGGCATCGGCGAATGGTCGGATCGTCGAGCCGCGCGTCGGCAGTGCTCGGATTGAGCATGACGAACAGCGCATTCGATTTTTCGGGCGACATTGATTCGGCTGGGCGCGTCAGCCAATAGCGATATACGCCACAAGGGGTGATGACTGTGCTCATGCTAGGATTCCTCGAAAACCATCTGGGAGAGATCCGTGCCGCACTGGGAACACATCCGCAACGGACACGTCGTCAGCATCAACGCCGGTCAAGATGTGCGAGGCAGATGGAGTTGGTCCTATACCATCGACGGCGACGGCTACACAGAGATGCGCGACCGTCCCTTGAAGTCTGCCGATGCTGCCCGCCTCGAAGCAGAGCTTGACGCGAACGTGAAGGCCGATCGGCTGCCCGCCGGCGACGCTGTTGAGTAATTTACTCATGCAACACCTCGCGGGAATTGGTCATGCGTGCGGCCGTCGAGATGGCGGCCGGCCGCTTTCTTGCCGCAGCGATAGGGCACTGGTTCATCATCGCAGTGCATCCCTTCAGCGCAACCCGGCGTCATGGTGCTGAATTCCCACTCGCCGTCCCAATAGTCCGCCACCCGCGCGGTCTGCGTCAGCGGTCCGCCGCAATTTTCGCCGGACGCCCACTCTTCCCCATTGCTTGAACAGGCAGGGGACGCCCAGCGCCATCGCACTGATCGCGAAGATCACGAACCCAATCCGGATGCATCGGCCGCGCGTCGAATCTGCTCGTCCGTCAGCGCCCACTCCGTCTGTGCTGGCTGCGGGCAAGATAGAGTTGCGTTCCGACTTCTAGCGGGCGCGTCGCCTCGATGACTGTGCCAATGTCGTCCTGGATTGTCGCGCACGGTCGCCACCGGCTCCCCCGATTGCGCTGGCGCGGCAGGGGATGCGGTGCGACGCTTGCGCTCGTACTTGGCGCCATTGCAGACGCAGAAACCCGGCCTGCCTGTCGGCTCGCCGCAGTGACGGCACAGCTCGACGTCTGGGTCTTGCTCATTGTCCTGCAGCACTGCAGGCTTGCTTGCAGATAGCAGTTCGCGAACCATTGCGATCAATTCTTTTGCGGTCGAACGTGAAAAGCGGCTCATCGGTTTCGACAGTGTGCATATAGCCGGCCTCTACGATCTGTTCATCAGACGGTTGCATATCCGCTCCTGCGTCGAGCGTGGCGGTCTGAATTTGAGTCATGCTAGGATTCCTCTGCATCCGACAGGAGACAGCCATGCGCCGAATCGAGACGGGCTATCGTCAGGTTATGGAGTACGACCACAAGAACCGGCTGGTTCACGTGGTTACGGCATACGAGATTCGCTCTGACAGCTGACCGTTTCATGTGTACGTCGGCACGCGCGGAGACCAGATGCACAAGGTTGGCAGTGTCGGCGAGGCGCGCACTATGAACGAAGCTTTCAATCGGGCTTCCAGGCCGGCCGGATGTTCATCGACGGCACCAGCGCGTAGGAGCCCACGCGCATGCCCCCATGGTCTGTTGCCAGGAGAGAACGCGCCGCCTCTGCCTGCAGTTGGATATCACTCATAGTTCCCATTCGCCGTTTGGCTGATTTTTCCGTAAGAACTTCCCCTGGCGTGCGGTCGACAGGCACACGCGATGCGCGTATTTGCGAGCACGCCATCGTCGGAGGAAGCCATGTCGAGCCAAGCCTATGCGCCCTATCGCGGATACCGGATCGAAGTCCACGTCACTCCAGTAGCGAAGCGTCAAATCGGGGGCGGTGCGCGGCGATACCGCGTGTCGTGGGAGGTTTCGTCGTCGCAGCATCCGATGCAGACGGTTGTAAGTTTTCCAGAGCAATTCGAATTCCTTTCGGAGCAGCATGCGTTTAAATACGGCGAAAATCGAGCGCACACGTACATCGATTCAATCGAGTGCACTCGGACTGCGACGGTATAAGCCGGTTGATCTCCACACCATTTCGACGCTATCGACCCGGCAAGCGGATGCTGCGTGCCGCGCAGATTCGAGACGTGAGCAGCTCCGGCGTAATCTCGGCGGGACAGGTCATCGCGCCGGCGGGCGGCCGCGCCAGCGCCTGGACAATTCGCGGATGAAAAGCGAGGTAGTCGAGATCCGGGTCGACCATGTCGTTGCTCATGATTATGCTGAAGCCCCAGACCACGCGAAACATGCCGCCCGGCGTCGAATCAAGACACTCCTTTATGCGGTCATAGAAAACGCGCAGGTGCTCCGGATCGTCCTCGTCGAAGATGTCAGGCGTTACGCGCGCCAGGGCCGTCGCCGTTCCGTCTGCACCTCTCGTCCAAGCATGATTCGCGTGGCGATGCATCATTGGCGGCCTGTGGCTAGTGATCACATCGCCACGCTAGATAGCGACTGGGTACTGCAATTGTAGTATCTCAGTTTCGCAAAGCGGCATGGTTCAACTCGATGTCGCGCTAGATTGCACGGCGTGTTGAACCGCCCATATCCGACAAAGAAACCGATCACTCTCTTGCTTCCGGCCGCCTTGCCGCATCGACCAGCGCGCGGATCGCCCAGCGCCTCACCTTGCGAGCACGCGCGTCGTCGAGCTGCAGGACGTCCTTGAAGACGACCATCGCTTCGGTGCCGATAACAAGCGCGAGTGCCTGCGTAAGTGTTTCGAGCGCGGCGGGCTTGAACTGTTTGCGCGCCGGCTCGAGCGCCGCTTCGATCATCGGCGTGCGACGATTCTGGCGCAGCGGCACCTCGATGTCGTTCTCGCCCTTCGCCGCGCGCTCCAGCGAATGCGCGAGCATCATGCGAAGCGGCCCTTCATTGGCGAGGATCATGTCGTGCAGCGCCGCGTCGATGCGCGTGAGACGCTCGACCGGATCGGCCGATGCGTGCTTGCGAAAGAATTCGTCGGCGTCCGGCATGGCCACCTCTAGCGACGCCTCCAGAAGCAGCGCGTCCATGCTCGGAAAATGGCGATACGCCGTGGCCCGCGACACCATTGCTTCCTCGGCGATCTGCTCCAGACCCGGTTTGCAGCCCTGCTTCATGAGGCGCGACGCAGCCTGCAGCAAATCCTTTCGAGTGCGGCGCTTTTGGTTCTGGCGCCGCGTGGTTTGGATATCTGCCATGTCAGGTCTGCGGTAACTGCTGAATGATTGCCGCCAGATCGACCCAGACGTTTTCTCGCCTGATGTCGCCACTTTCGGCGAATTCCACGACATGCAGCAGCCGGAATTCGAGCGCACGCCCTCGGCCTTCGAGGCCGAACGGTCTGCCCGGGGCCTTGCCGCGCCAGAACGATTCATCAACGACGAACCCATCACCGTAAAGGCGCCGCAAGCACTCAACCCGGCTCTCGGACAGGTCCGCGAAAAGCGCCTCGTAGAACGGCCGCGCGCCTGCGCGACCGCGCGCCGGCCCGGGCGGCCAGCCGACCACATCGTGCTCCACGTCAGGGGCGAGCGTCGCGAGGACGCCATCGACATCGTCGTGTTTCTCGAAGCCGAAATGCTCATCGAGCTTCCGGTCCATTTCCATACGGGTCAGCGTCATGATTGCCTCCTCGTCCGGCTACGTCGGGAGTGTTTACGAATTCATCTTAGTAAGACTTCAATCGCATTACAAGATTTTGATATCGCTAGGTCGACCGCTCTAAATGTCGTAACTGGACAACCAGCTACGCTCCATTTGGCAGCACGGAGGTAGCCGCCGACAACGGCGCGTGACAGCCGCGAAGGTCCCCTCACGCCGGCTTCGGCATTCCCGCTCGCCCAAGTCGATCGAGCCGTTTGCCAACCGGCGTCGTATTCAAGGAGTTGATTCAACGTTGAGATGTCAGAGACCCGCGCAGTTCGGAAAATCCGGCAACATAGTAGTTCCCGCGGCTCGCAAGAATGCCGACCCAGCTGACCTGAAATAGCGACCTGGAAGGTGGGGCCCCCGAGCGGTTCAGCTTCCGGTTCGGTGACGTTCCGGGTGATCCGCGAGGTATGCCGATCTATCGTCTGTGCGGGCCGCGCAGCCAACAGGTGAGGTGGTCTGTAGCTGCAGAGAATAGACCAGCCATCGTGGCAGTTCCCGTTACAAACACTGACCTGACTCGGATGATTCTCGAACTGGTCTAACTTCTGTCGAACAGCGTCGCACCCAAAAAGGGGCGGCGCTTTTTTATCTAGAGGATACGCATTCACCGGTAGCGGCGGCACCGGCGCGATAGAGGGCAAGCCCAATCAGCGCGACGAGGATGGCTTCTACGGCCTCTGAGGTAGGTGTCATTACCGCAGCGGGTCGCGTCTCTGCCGGATGATCGTACCCGACCCTTCTCGGCCGTACGGCGCCGCCGGTTCGACGTCTGCTTAGGCGGCGTCATTAGTCATTCACTCTTCACTTTAACCGCCTCGGCTGCAGGCACTGCACTGGCGGTTGTGCCCGGAACAATGCATAAAGCAGTCGCCCATTGAAAGGTAAACCTCGCCTTTCAAAGGTCCCGCCTTGCCGCACTATCACGCAAGAAATCGATCAACGTTTCGGGGTTAACCGGCTTTACAAAATGCTGTTCACACCCGGCTTCGCGTGACCGCGCAAGGTCCTCAGGTGCACCGAATCCACTGAGCGCAATCAGAACCGCGTTTGCGGTTCTGGGCAGTGCCCTTAGCCGCCGCGCCAGTTCGTATCCGCTGATGCCGGGTAAGCCAATGTCGAGGATGACGACATCGGCATGAAATTCTTGTGCGACAGTAAGCGCAGCCTCTCCATCGAAAGCACATTGGACTTCATGGTCGTGCAGGATCATCGCCAGCGATTCAGCTGCATCACGGTTGTCATCGACAACAAGAACGCGTAGCCGCCTTGTCTGTTGGCCCGCCGGCTCGGTTGGGTCAGTAGTTCCAATGGCAGGCGCCCGCGCGATCGGCAGCGTGACCGTGAACCGCGATCCACTTCCCAAGCCATCGCTTGCGGCGGCGACGCTGCCGCCATGCATATCAACGAGGTTCTGTACGACAGACAGCCCGATACCGAGGCCCGATCGCCACCGGCCATCCGGTGAGGCAAGCTGGACGTACGCCTCGAACATACGGTCAAGTTGCGATGCCGGGATGCCGATGCCTTTATCGCTTACGACGATTTGCACCTGGTCATCGTGAACTGTGGCGTCGATCGTTATCTCGGTGTCCTCGTCCGAGTATTTGATTGCGTTGTCCAGCAGATTGGAAACGACCTGGGTCAGCCTCGTTCGGTCGCCGTTCACCAGTACAGGCTCACCGGGAATATTGACGTTGATACGGTCGCGGTGCTCGTTGGCGATCGGCAAGTTGATTTCAACTGCGCCTTGTACCGCCGCTCTGAAATCGAACACTTCTCGTTGCAGACGGATCTTTCCACAACTGATGCGTGACACATCCATCAGATCATCTATCAGTCGGGTCAAGTGTGCGCACTGTCGCTCGACGGTCACGCGCGCCCATTCGACTTCGGGCGGCATGTCCGTACGGACTTGCCTAAGAATCTGCGCCGCGTTACGGATGGGCGCCAGGGGGTTTCGAAGTTCGTGGGCTAACGTTGCCAGAAACGCGTCTTTGCGACGATTCGTCTCGCGAAGCGACTCTTCCGCGACCGTGCGTCGCGTGATATCGGTCAAAGTACCAATGAAAGAGCGGATCGAACCATCCGGCTCCGAGCGGAAGCGGCCATGCATCTCGACTACGCGTGGCGCACGGTCATAGATACGCAGGATTCGAAAAACCGAATGGAAGTCGCCCCCGTGTTGCATGGTCTCCGTGTAATGCATGATTAGCGCCTGCGCGTCATCCGGATGACAAAGTTCGCGCACGAACGCCTTGCATGACAGGGGTCCCCGAGATTCAGGCTGCCCCGTGATTTCATACATCCTTTTGTTTTCCCAAATGCCCACCCGCGTTGGAACATTCCACTCGAAAATACCGAGGCCCGCCGCAGATGCTGCCATTCGAAGGCGTTCCTCGCTCTTTTGCTGCGCGGCCAGAGCACGATCGCGCTCTTCGATGGTCGCTGAGATCCGCCTATCCTGTTCGTCGATCATTTGCCTGATCGCAGTGAGGATGGTCGCACTGAACAAATCCTCGATCAGTTGATGTGCCGCGGCTTGGGCACTACGCAATGCCGGCGTGTTCGCGAAGAATTCGCGCGTTGCCCGCTGTACGCAGCGCTGGAACTGGTCCAACTCCCGAAATAGCTCATCGAGCTGGTAGCCGCGCATCCAGCGGTCACGACCGTGTTTTCTGGCGTCGCTGTACAACCGGGCGAGCGTCATCTGCTCGGTCCGCAAAACCGAACAGATTTCCTCATAAAGCGACGGCAGATGATCAACCAGCTGACCCGTCGTTAGCCTGCCGGCTGGTTCGATCGCCGGATCGGATCGCACCGCACGCAGCCAACGGCGTGTGATAAGTCCGCGTTTTCCCTCAAGATATGCTGCAAGTCCAGGGAACGGACCGATTTGCGGCGATTTCATGATCATTGGTCAATTTTGTTATTGGAGCCACGCCCGGTCGGCGGCTTTAAGTCGTCGGGGCGGATAGCCCCGGCTCAAGTAAAAATTGCATCTGCGATGCACTTTGTATTTGCTTGCGCTTAAATCGCTGCTCCTTATGGCTACTCAAGCGTTAGTCCCTAAACCATGGCGCGCGCGGCAATCGTTCGTTGCGCCTCGTCAGCCCGAAACGCCCCGTCTGTCCGGCGCGAGGATTCGTGCAATGCACTCGCGCTCGTTATGCAAGGAACGAGCCAAACCGACGCCTTGCAGCAATGCCGAGATGTGCTTTGCAGAAAACTGGCGCGACACTGGCGAACGACAGGCCCCATGGGCCGCATGGCCTCCGTGAGCGGCCATTCGGCGGCTCGTCGCGATAGTCGCTTTGTGGCCGCACCCGGCCTTTCGCAACGATGAGGCCACAAGGCAAGGGCACGTGTGACCCGGCACGTCGATGGAATCATGGGCCTCCTGCCACTCTCTTTGAAAAGGGTGCTCCCCACCTTCGCTGTACGGCGGGACGAAGGGCTCTTCCTCGTTGTAGATAAGGCGGCCCCGCTTGACGTACGGTGCGTCGACGTGGCGTAGGATTTTCCTCGCAACAGAAATGCTGTTCACGAAACTCGAGCGTGTGAGAGCTGACGAATGAACGCCAGCCGCTCGTGCAAAAATCAGGCAAAATCCATAACACCCCAAACCGCTTTGTTATCGGCCA
This sequence comes from Paraburkholderia sp. BL9I2N2, assembly GCF_004339745.1. Classification (GTDB taxonomy): domain Bacteria; phylum Pseudomonadota; class Gammaproteobacteria; order Burkholderiales; family Burkholderiaceae; genus Paraburkholderia. The sequence continues at coordinate 618,229 of NZ_SMGP01000003.1, forward strand.
GGAGGTCGAACGCCACCTGACGTCGGATCTCCTGATGGCTTAAGCAGCCATGCCGGGTTTCTTCGTGTACTCGTCGAGGAAGGTTGCGATCCCATGGCTGCGCGGGAACGCTTTCTTGACGGCTTCGTCCGTGACCGACCCGGCTTCGAGCAGGCTGCTCAGCTCGTCTTCCCAACGGACGACGCGATGGGCAGCCATGAACTCGTCAACCTCTTTGAAGCGCTTCAGCGTTCCGACGTCTTGGCCGTTTGCGATGTACAGGTCGGCGACCGACGCGGTGCCGTCGCTCGTCGGGATGTCGACGGTCGCGGCGACGGCGATGATGCGCTTCAGCAGGCTTTCCTCGTCCTTCGATCCACCGTAGCGGGACGAGGCCATGAACACCTGCGCAAGATCACTGCCGTAGGAGCCGCTGATGAGCAGCGCGTCGTTGCTGACGGCAAGCAGTTGGCCGGAACGTGTATAGCTCGGCGTGTAGATGATCCGGCGGTACCCGCGGGCGTAGGCGCTTTCGATCGACGGGAGGTATGGCAGCGCGCGAATCGATTCCGGCACGTCCCAGTCCTTCGACGGGGTGGAGCGGTGGCGAGGCATAACACGAGCCGCTGGGCCTGCGCGCTCGGTCAGCGCGAGCGATGCTGCCACCAGGTGCATTGCTGGATGCTCGTCGATGCTCCCCGACCCGAACAGCAGCAGGCCGTTCGTCTTGCCGGCCAGGGCCTCGCTCAGCCGACCCTTGATCGAGGCTGGGAACACGTCCGGGGTGGCCACGGTGGGCACCAGCTCAACGTGGGGCCACGGTTGCGCGAACGGCGTGCGCGGTTCCAGCTCCCCATCGTCCGTTACCACGCCTGTTAACGTCGTGTCGTGATCCGTGTGGTCCGGGCGCGACGTCACAAGCAAGCGGACATCCGCCTGGGCGGATTCAGGCGTGGGGGTGTCGAGGAGAACGGCGATGCGATGCCCGGAGTTCAGGGCATGATTACATGCCATTCGAGACGCTCGCCCGCGTCGTCCCACGATTGCTGGTCGAGCTCTAGTGGCCCGACGATGAGCAGCGTGCCGCTGGGCACGCGGTCCAGGCCGGACGACCAGAGGCCGTACTCGCCCAGGTCGATGCTGCCGGCCCACTGATTGCCAGCGCGCACGGCGTAGACGACCGCGCCGTCGGTGGCGTCTTCATAGACTTCCAGCAGAGCGTCGAGGGCGTCCTGGGAGGTGGTGAGGTAGACGCCGGGAACGGGGCCCGCCGGCCAGACGTGCGGTGCGCTGCGGCTGGCGACCGCTCCGGGCGGTGACAGGGTTGCGAGCAGTTCCCGCGGTGACATGTCGACCGCGAAGCGCTTTTTCAGGCGGAACGCCAGGCGGCTGGTCGACGTGGTGTCCAGCTCGGTCGCGGCGACGCGATCCGGAAACGCCATCACTTCGGGCCAGTTACGAAGCCCGGGGAGCGCTGCGATCAGATGGAGCCATTGCCCAAGCCAAGGAAGGGTGCGAGGGCTGCAAAAGGCCGCGGACGAGCCCGGCCAGCAGCTTCAACTGCTGAGTGTCCATTGCTTTCTCCTGGGCGGTACATCCGGTGCACGCGTTGCGGACCGCCCATCGAAAACAACGACGATTGAATGGGATGGGTGCGTTGATGCATCGTCTTCGTCATGCCCCGGAGGGCCCGTGCGGCGGGCGACGACAGCCAGCGGCAACTATATCAGGAAAAGAGCGTGGTTCGGACAAGGTGCAGGCTCATCTCGCCGGGGGCAACCCTTCCCGCTTGGTCGTGTCTGGGCGTCTTGGCGTTCTGGTACATGCGGTGACCCCGCCGGCCGTCGATGTCGGGCATATGCGGCGGACCGATGCCTGTGACAGTCGGATTCACTCGAGGAAACGGCCACGCCGTGACCGCGGAGTTGGACGGCACTGTATTTACGTTACGGGGCGTGTGGTATCTGCCGATGTCGCTTGATAGCAGCGATGCCGCCACCGTTTATGAAGGTGTCGAGATGCTGCTCGATGACGATGTCGTGCTCGCCGGTGTCGATCTGGCACGCGACCATGAAGCTTGCCTCCTGGCTCAAATTTTCGATGGTCAGTGTCGAGGCTTACCACTCGAGTCCGACTGCCGACCAAATGCTGGCAAAAATTTCAGATTTGGTCAAGGCGGGCCATCAGACGTCGCACCGGTACGCGTCGACTCTCGATCGCAATATGCCGATCGAGATCCGGCAGCGTCTGTTTGACGATGGCTATGCGGCTGCAAAAAAGGCACTGACGTCGATGGCGCCTGCGCCGGCGTAGGATTCAGATCGCGTCAAGCTATATCTGCAACGCGAACAGCCGGCGGTGCTCTGCCCGAAAGGCGGCCGCCGGTGCTGCGAAGTTCGTCCCTTCCACGGCCGACATCAACTATCGAGGCCCGTTCGTCGGCGCTTGACTCAGCCGGTCCTGCAGCTCAGGCCTGACGCTGAATGTCGGTTCAACCATCCACTCCGACAGATACTCCTCCCAATGTTTCCAGAGACGATTGTCAAGCTCGAATTCCTTATCGATCAGATCGCTGTCGTCTTTCAGATAACAGTAGACAACCTTGCGTCCATCCCAATAGGCGATGGTGTTGTCCGTCAGGTCGGCGGACGTGCATGGCATTAGATCCCGAAGCAACTCTGCCAATTGCGTTTTGAACTGGTCGATCGTCAATTGCATACTCGCTCCTGCTGATTTTAGGACCAAGCCGCAATCAGCGGGCCTGACGGATAGACGGCGGATGCCCTCATCTTTGTTTCGACCTTCCTGCGCGTCCATTGGCGCTGATCAATCGGCTTGTCTTGGCAACGCATCAACCGTCATCCGCGTCCGGTTTACTGAAGGGAGGCGCAAGCAGTCCACGCGATATGTCAACGCCCAGCAATTCCATGGCCTCTGTCAGCTTTTCAATTTCAAGCGAGAAGTCCATCCGAAATTGCTACCCCTCCACTGTCACCGGCAGCATGTGATGTCGGACCAAGGCATAGCGCGCGTAGTGCATGGCGTTGATGACCTTGGCGTTTCGCTCGATCTGCTCGACGAATGAATCCCTAGTCATCGCTCCTCCCTTCCGCGCGCGGTAGCGTTTCTGGTCGTCCTCTCGCATACGCCGTGCCGCAACATATCCGAACATCTACCAGTCCTCTTTCGGCCGTTTTTGCGCCACTCATGACTAGAATGTCTGGACGCAAGCGAAGCCGCGAAGCCGATTTCTTAGAAGTAACGGCCAGTGGTTGGGACGTTTCGATTCCTTCATCGGAGGAATGCCATGACGTGCCTGAAAGAAAGGATTGTCGGCGTAATACTTTTTGTCCTGAGCGGATATGCGTTCGCGGACGGCCCAATCATCAATTCGCCCGAAGAGATGACGGTTGCGAACCTCGAGCCGATGCCCAAGGAGCTTGTTCCGCCCATTCCGCAACCGTTAAGCTATTTGCATCGCTATGAAATGGAATTCCAGGCAAGTCAAGCAAGGCCGTATTACGGGCAAATACAGGGCTTCTGTAGCGCTCAGGTAATGCACGAGTTTCATCTCGGCACCGGCAAAGCGATACAAATGCCTGAACCGGCGCCACAGCAGGCGTCGAATTTTCTACATCCAGGTCAGTCGACGGCGCCGCAACTCTCGCTCGTCGAGTTGCCAAACCCGACTCTTACGCTCCGTGCACAACCGCAGCGAAGGCTCTCGTTGACAGTCGATGATTGGGTATTTTCGGGCACGGCACGCGTCGCGGCTCTTGGTTCGCACAGTACCGGCGCGACACTTTCCATTCGGCACGGCTTTTAATTCGACGTGTGTGGTCAGTTCGACGTGTGGCGGTCGCCGCGCCGAAGCCGCCGCCCAATGGGCCCGCTATTACCGAGCCAGCGCCGGCCCCAAGTGGAAAACCGCTGATCGGATAAGGTTCCGACGTGGTCCCACGTACCGCCTGACGACAGGCGCAGGGCTTGCGCACTGTCCTAGCAACGCTGTATCTGAACCTTCCGGAGGAAAGCATGGCAGACGTGGAACAGTTCAAGGATGACCTGGAAACCAACGCGGACGGCCTGATTGGCGGAAGCCGCGGTGACTTCATGGAGGCGCTCGGCGAGGCCGTCTATGCGCGGGTCGGTGACGACCAGCTGGACAGCATCATTGCTGCTTATCTGACCCTGCAGGAGGTGATCGATGCGAACGTCGATAACCTCGAGGAGGAAGCCGACGAGGCGATCGATGAAGCGAAGGCCGAATTCAATGAAGCGGTCGGCAGGATTCTGGGCGTGTAGCGACGCATGAACCTGATCGTTCCGTCCGCACGGGCGGCGTCTGTGCCTGCGCTGGTCGATGCAGCGGGTGAACGGGCCGGTATCCGCTTTCTGGAGTTCTTCGCGTCGGCGGGACGATGGCAATGTGACCCTCAGCGGCCGCCGCCAGCGAAAAGACGGAAGTCTCTTTCCCGTCGAGGTGCGTGCACGAGCGTTCAACCGCAGCGGCCGCCTTTTCGCCATCGCGCTCGCCAGTAACATCACCAGGCACCGCGAGCAGCGGCTGCTCGCGCAATTCAGCGTCACGCGGACGCTATCGGAAGTGGGCTCGCTCGAAGAGGCGGCGCCGCGCATTCTGCGTGAAATGTGTGAGGCACTCGAGTGGGATCACGGCACATTCTGGCGCGTCGATCCGGAAGCGGACGTGCTGGTGCGCGTGCGGGCATGGCCCTCGCCGCCTCAGCGCGGGCCGGCTCCGAGCTGTCGGGGACGGCCGGCATCGGCATGGGCTCCCCCGGGCGAGCATGGTCGAGCGGCGCACCCGTATGCATACCCGACATGGCGCCACTCCTGAGTTCCAGCGGCCGGAATCTGCCGCGAACGCAGGGTTCCACGCCGCCTTCGCCTTCCCGGTCACGCTCAGGAGCGGGGTAGTGGGCGTGTTCGAATTTTTCAGCCGCGAGGTCCGCGATGCCGATCCCGAGCTCTTGCAGATGATGACCACCGTCGGCTACCGGGTCGGGCAATTCATCGAGCGCACGCGAGCGGAAGACGCGCTGCGATACGTCCGGGAAGAGCTTGCGCAGGCATCACAGATGGCAACAGTGGCCGAGTTGTCCGCGTCCATCGCGCACGAAATCAATCAGCCGCCACAGGCCGTGTTGGCCAATGGGCAGGCGTGCCGGCGCTGGCTCACTGCGACGCCGCCCGACATCGAGCAAGCCCGACTCAGCGTAGAGGCTGTCGTCCGTGATGCTAAAGCCACGGCGGACGTGGTAAGCCGCATTCGTGCGCTGTTCAGGCGCACGACTCCCGCAAAGGTCCGACTTGACCTGAACAAGCTGATTGTTCAGGTCGGCCCGCTGATGGCTGACGACATTTAGTTTTGCCCGAACATTGCCCTTTCTTGATCATGTGCATCACCTCGATGTCACTCAGAATGACGGGCGCGCAGTTGAAATCCTTAAACCCGAGCATCGGCCGGGTCCGGCGTTTGATGGCCCGATGGTCCTGCTCCACGATGTTGTTCAAGTACTTGATCTGACGAACCTTGATGGACATCTGGCGCTCGGCATTCACCGCGTTAAGCGCGGCCAGATTGGAGCCGCTCTTGTCGATGGTTACCGTCTCGGGCGAGCCATACTGAACGATTGCCTTTTCGAAGAAGCGCTGCGCAGCAGCCTTGTCCCGCTTGGCTCGGAACAGAAAATCAATGGTGTTTCCCGCCTTATCCACTGCCCGCTAAAGATACTTCCACGAGCGCTTGACCTTGATATAGGTTTCGTCAACCCGCCAGCTCTTGCCGACCGGACGCTTGAGATTGCGAAATGTCTTTTCGAATAGCGGCATCATCTTGATGACCCAGCGATGCACCGTCGAATGATTGACGCCAATGTCGCGCTCAGCCAGCATTTCCTCAAGATTGCAAAGACTCAGCGAGTAGGCAACGTACCATCGCACGCACAGTAGTATCACTTCAAGCGGATAGTGCAGCCGCTCCAGAACCTTGGCGATACCCGGAGCGAGCGTCGTTCGTGGCGCCAGTGTCTTCTTCATCGCGCGGCCAAAGCGTTTTCGTCAACCTCGAATTTTACCGTCTCCGCGTTAATGCGACAGAACCTATATGATTCAGTCCCCGCACAGACGACGGCGCACGGCTTCCGTGCAAGGAGATTGGCTAAGCGGCCGACTGCGCACTTCTGCTAGGGTACGATCCGGCTCGCGCGACGCCGGACGTGTGCCGGCGGTCTGCGACAGTTCCAATCAATTCGACGATCAGCATCACGGGCAGCGCGGCATAGTGAGCACGCGAACAGCACCAGAATGCCCCAGGCGGACAGGCCCGCAGTCACGATCGTTCCGGTCATCGTTGGCTCCTAGCAGGGTGCAGAGCCGCTGCATTCCCCAGTCATTTCGGCGAAACACTTCGCACAGCAGACCGCGGTAATATTCGGCCAGTAGTTCACTTGCTTCCGGACGTCTTCCTTCAACTCGCCGCATTCATCGCAGCGATCCAACACACGGACCTGCAGCGGTCGGTTGTGCCACTTTCCGAGAGCGCTCATGTCAGCAGCCCTTGTGTTGATCTGCGACGCCGACGGCGATGATGTTCGCGGCCATCTTCCGCAGTTCTGCTGACGTCGGATCATCTCGGCGCAGCTCAAGCAAATCCCTTGCGTTCGTGCTCATCGTGGCGCTCACTGGATACAGATTCTGCTAAGGTCAACAGTCCGGCGATACACATTCTTATCCAACCAGGGGATCAACGTGTACCCTCGTACGCGTTGCTACCGATATAAACCCAGTTATGCAGAACGTTTGACATGGTTGACATTCACATGAAATCGCGAAGTCCATGGAATCAAGATAGACGGACGACTCCAGGAAAACCATTCTACGAACGGTCACAGGGGTTCTACGTGGACATAGTGCGCTTATACGTTTGGATACCTCCAGGCATCCCCAAAGCTCGTGTTCGAGTCCTGTCGACGATGTTGCGCGCTCCGTTAGGAAGCCGGTCATACGCAGGTGGGAGACATCCACTCCTAGGCAGGAGCAATGCCTGCAGTTCGCAGATTGGCATTTTTTGTCTTGCAGGTTTAGCTTGATTCCATCGTGAGTGCATCACGCGATACGTCTTCAACGGCGTCGTCTTCTTTCGCCAGCCCTGGAATATCGAGCCGATCTCGGCGAATGCCCCGGGGATGTTTACCGCGCCTTGGGATGCTGCCTGGGGTATTCGCTCTTTTTCGTGCATGTATGGACCCGGCGCCTTTTGCAAGCTTCTTGTTCGTCATGTCGAAACGGTGTGCATGCATGTATCCGGCTTGCAATCGGACGATAGCGCGAAGCGCGCCCGCAGCCTTGACGAGATCCGCGCACCCTGTCCTTAGCAAAATTGCGGCTTGCCTCAGAACGCAGTGACAACCGTCAGCGCGGGCGCCGCCCAACGTTGCCAAAAATACGGATTTTTCGCAGTCGTCCAGCGGTCTTATTGCCGGCCAGTGCCCAATAGGGTCCACGCGAGGCGGGTTTGCGTCACATAGGGTAAACCTCAACTATGTATAATTTTATGGCTATATAATAGTTTGCACGGCGACAACAGATTTGTCCCAAAGAATGGCCTGACAGGGCTGGTGTTCTCCTTGCCAGACCCCCGCACGATCGATACGACTATTGAAGCTGGAGGGCATGGTGGGAGGAGTAAATGTCAACATTCACGACGTGATCGATCGTGAATCCGTCAAGAAAACGCAAGTTGTTGCGCTTGTCCTTTTGGCGCTGCTGCTGCTCTCCATCGGATACGATATACAGGTCGCTAGCTATATTGTGCCGGTACTGGCGAAAGAGTGGCACCTGCCGAAACCGATTCTAGGTACCATATTTTCAGCTGCTTTCGTAGGACTTCTAATTGGTAATTTTGGTATCTCGCCTCTTGCGAATCGATTTGGTCCGAAAAAGATGGCGATCATCTCAGCAGTCGCGACCGGCCTATTAACCTTGTTGACGTTGCTTGCGACAAACGCCAACGAGCTGATCGCCCTGAGACTGGTGACGGGAATTGCTCTGGGGGCAGCAGTTCCCTGTTCCGTCGGACTCACGTCCGAGTATAGTCCGAAACGGTTGCGCGCGACCTTCGTTATGCTGACTTACGTAGGATATTCTCTCGGTTACACCATTGCGGGCTTTTGCAGCGGCGCGCTTATACCGACGTACGGATGGGCAGGGCCGCTTTGGGTCGGGGGAATCGGCCCGCTCGTTCTAACCCTTTTCCTATTGCCCTTCATTCCAGAGTCGGCACCCTACATTGCACGCCGGCACGGCGACGAGAACCTTCTCTTAATGCTCAAACGGCTCTATCCGCATGTGGATCTGCCGATTGGGGCGAAGGTTATCTCAAACGATCCGAAGGCGGACAGCACCGACGTGAGAGGTCTTTTCTCGACAGATCTGCGCGCGGGAACGTTCCTGATCTGGGGAGTATTCGCCATGAGCACTGCCGAATACTCTTTCCTGCAAAGCTGGCTGCCGACGGTCCTTACGTCAGTTAGTTATCCAGTTAACCTTATCGTTTGGGTGACAGCAATTAGCAGTGTCGGAGGTATGGTCGCCGGTGTGGTCCTGGGCCCCTTAATGGATCGCATCGGCCCCTACATGGTTCTGTCCAGCCTTTATCTGCTTAGTGCGATCATGATGTTAGCGGTATCTGCCGTGCTAGGTGGGGCAAGTGCGCTACTGATCTTTACCGTATTCTGCTGCGGCTTTGCCGTCGGTGGGGGGCAGAAAGGCGTTGTCGCGCTAGGTTCACTCTTTTATCCCGCCGGGCTTCGGGCAACCGGAGTGGCATGGGGATATGGCGTCGGCCGGATCGGCGGGGCGAGCGGGACATATCTCGCCGGCCTCCTGTACGCCGCAGACTGGTCGCCCGATGCGATTTTTCATGCAGCAGCCGGGCCGGCATTTGTCGCTTCGATCTGCATAGCAATCATGGGTTGGCTCTATAGTGCTAACCGTTGCAAAGGATCTGCGCCGTCCAATGCGCAGCGCGACGCAAGCTAAGGTTTCTGGAAGGGCAAGGGATGAAGGACAGAGACAATTTTCTTTCGTCCTAAAGTATTTTAAAAGCGTCTTGAAGAAAAATAAATAATTAGAAATACTAACGAAAATAAACCACCTCTAGGAGTAGAGGCTGTGGCACCGACATGTTTTGGAGAATCCTAATGAGAAAACTTGTAACTATGTTTAAAATTTCCTTCGCTACGTCATTGATTCTGGCTTCCGGGAGCGCACTCGCCCAATCGTCGGTGACGCTATACGGTATTGTCGAGGACGGGTTCATCTACTCGAATAATCAGAAAGGCGGAGCCGTTATTCAGGCAACGACCGGTCAAACTAACACAAGCCGATTTGGGATGACGGGTGCGGAAGATCTGGGCGGTGGCTATAAAGCCATTTTTACTCTCGAAAATGGATTTGATCTTTCGACCGGAAAGCTAGGCCAGGGCGGGCGTTTGTTTGGTCGCTCAGCGTTCGTTGGGATCGTAGCACCGTTTGGCACAATCACCGCGGGGCGGCAATATGAACCATTAAGTCAATATGTCGGTGCGCTAAGTAGCGCCATCAGATGGGCGGGCTGGACGGGAGCGCATCCCGGTGACGTTGATAACATGCAGTCGACGATTCGATTTGATAATTCCGTGCAATATGCAAGTCCTGTTGTTAGCGGTCTTTCCTTCAAGGCAATGTACGCTCCGGGTGGTGTGGCGGGCGATCTCGCGAGTGAGCGAGCAATGTCTTTCGGAGCAGGATATAAGATCGGAAGTCTTACGCTTGGTGCTGGATATCTGAACATAAATGACCCATCAATTCCGGCTTATGGCGGAACCACTTTGCCGAATCAGCCCGGCTACACAACACCAGTGACATCGCCTATCTACCGAGGATTTGCCTCGGCTCAGACGCTGCAAATTATCGCTGTCGGCGGTATCTACCAGATTGGCGCTATCGATTTGGGAGCGATCTACTCGAACACCCGGTTCAAGAATGTAGCTTTCACGCCTACTACTCCGCATCACGGTGGTACGCCACAGTTTAACGATATTGAAGCCAACATCCTTTACCGGATCGTCCCCGCTTGGCAGCTCGGTGGCGCTTTCATATACTCCAGAACAGGTACGGCCCAATACCTGCAGTGGAATGCGGGAGTCGACTACGCTCTGTCCAGACGGACCGATATCAACCTTGTGACCGTTTGGCAACGGGCAATCGGCATTGATTCGACTGGGGCACCTGCAGTCGCGAGCATTGCCTCACTGACGCCTTCAACTACATCCAGTCAAGTGGCGATCCGGGTGAACCTCAGACATCGTTTCTGACTGCGATAAATCTGGACGTCAGCAGATGCACAAACAGACGATGATGTTTAATCGCTGCAAATTGACTTTTTTCGACGCCCAGATCGAACCCGATGGTCTACGCTGCCACAGGGCAGTTGAAAATGTTGCGAACGCGCTGGATCTTTCACCAACGAACAGACAAGCAGGCTATGCATGAAAGAGATCCGAGGTTTCTGCACACTATGTCGGTCTCAATGCGGCACAATTAACACGGTCGCAGGAGATCGGCTCGTAACAGTGCGAAACGATCCTAGCCACCCGACCGGTGCCGCTATGTGCATGAAGGGGCGCGCGGGCCCGGAAATTATCGAGGCTTCGAATCGCATCCTCTATCCTATGAAACGGACAAACCCGAAGAACGCGATTGATCCTGGGTGGGTCCGGATTTCGTGGGAGGAGGCACTCCAAACGGTGGCTTCGACGCTGTCACAGATTCGGAGTGAGTCGGGCGCTGAGTCCGTGGCATTTGCGGTCACTACCAAGAGTGGGACCGCAATTGGAGATTCGATAGAGTGGATCGATCGCTTCGTCCGTGTTTTTGGTAGCCCAAACGTCCTCGGCTCAACGGAGATCTGTAACTGGCACAAGGACAACGCACACAAATTCACTTTCGGGGTAACAATACCGACCGCTGACTACTCTCGTGCCGAATTGTCTATTCTTTGGGGCCACAATCCCACGAGCACATGGCTCGCACAGTCTGAAGCGATCACCCAAGGGCGCAAGCGCGGAGGAAAGCTTATTGTCGTTGACCCACGTCCGACACCTCTCGCATCGACCGCCGACGTCTGGCTTCAGGTCAAACCCGGGACAGATGCCGCGCTCGCTCTTGGTTTATCGAATCTCTTACTTTGTCGGTCCCGCTATGACGATGAGTTCGTCAGGAATTGGACAAATGCGCCTCTTCTCGTAAGCAGACATACGGGGCTCTTCCTTCGTGCAAAAGACATCTGGCCTGATGACAACGACAGCTTTGTCGTTTGGGACAAGAAGTCATGCGCCCCGCGGATTTATGACACCACCATGGCGGCGGAGCATCAGGGTAGCATCGACTTTGAGCTGGACGCTTCGTTGAACATCGAAACTCCACACGGGACACACGTATGTGATACCGCGTTCCGTCTGTTTGCAGCGCAATGCGCCGAGTGGAAGCCTGAAAGGGTAGAGGCGGTGACGGGTGTCTCTATTGAAAACCTGCAACAGGCTGCAGAGTTGATTGGATCAAGCAAGAAAATCGCCTATCACGCCTGGACGGGCGTGGGACAGGGCCCCAACGCTGCGCAAACCGAAAGAGCACTTGCTACATTGTACGCGCTGCGCGGCTGCTTCGACGATGTGGGCTGCAATCGAATCTATTCAAAGCAGCCAGTCAATAAGGTCGATAAGCCCGACCTGTTAGAAAAAAGCCAACTCGCGAAGGCTATTGGGCTTTCTGAGCGGCCAATCGGTCCACCGTCGGAGGGGCGGGTCAAGCCCACTGATGTCTTTCGCGCAGTCAGATCTGGAAAACCGTACCGGATCAGAGCCATTGTGGGCTTTGGCACGAATCATCTCGCAACCCAGACGGATGTGGAAGAGATCAGAGCCGGACTTCAAGAAACTGAGTTTCACGTGCAGTGCGACATGATCGAAACTCCCACCGCACGCCACGCAGACATCGTCCTGCCGGTGAGCACGCCATGGGAGCGTGAGTCGCTTCGGATCGGCTTCGAGATCAGCGAAGATGCAGAAAATCTCATCCAGCTTCGCCCCGCATTTGTGAAGGCGAGAGGCGAAAGCCGGTCAGATCTTGACATCGTCTTCGACCTTGCGTGTCGGCTTGGGTTCAGTGATGCGTTCTTTGGAGGTAGCATCGAGGCCGGCTGGAACCATATCCTTGCGCCACTTGGCTTCACTGTGGACGATCTGCGGAGAAACGATAACCGGATGGTCCGCCCACTTGAGCATCGCAACAGAAAATATGCGGAAGTAGAGGACGGCAAGGTCGTTGGCTTTGCTACTGAAACACGAAGGGTTGAACTATATTCGGAAAAATTTCTGCGATACGGATATCCCCCGGTACCGTTCCATTTGGAAGAGGTCGAGACAGATGATCGATATCCGCTGGTCTTGACTTGCATGAAGAGCGGCTACTACACACACAGTTCGTTTCGCTCAATCACCAGCCTTCGCAAGCGCGCACGCAACCCTGTTATTCAGATGAACGAAGCGGTCGCGTCCAGATTCGATATCCGCGCCGGACAGTGGGTACGCGCTACGTCGAAGTCAGGATTCGCCTGCTTCATAGCGGAGATAGAAGGTCGTTTGCATGACGACGTACTAGTGGGCGATTTTGGTTTCTGGGAAGGTTCGGAAGGGCTCGGGGTTCCCGAGACGAAACTATTTGGAGAGGGAAACACAAACTTCAATTATCTGGTCTCATCCGAACAGCGTGATCCCATTAGCGGCTCAACGAACCACAAGGCGGTGCGGTGCAGCATCGAACCGATAGAAGACCTGTCGTGGCACGGATTTCGGGAAATGAGGGTGAGCGCAATGCGTTTTGAGGGGAAAAACGCAAGGTGGTTACGTCTTGAGTCACACCGCGGACAGTTGCTCCCAAACTTCGTCGCTGGGCAATATTTAAAAATCCGTAGTGCATGCGGAAACACCGACAAATTTATAGAGCGGGCATATTCCCTGGTAAGTGCCGCAAACGTCGATGGTCGCACAACCTATGAGATTTGTGTCGGCGAAGATTCGAGGTTAAAAGGAAGGCCCGGCGTGATGTCTTCCTTTGTTCATCAAATACTGAAGGTCGGTGATATCGTCGAGGTGGCCGCACCTGGGGGCGTGTTCACAATTCCGATACATACCCGGGAGCCGGTCGTACTCCTCGCGACGGGTATCGGTATCACACCATTCATTTCGTATATTCGCTCGCTTCAAAATGCTGCGAGCGAGCATGAGACGATTCTGATTTATGGCAACAAGAATAGCTCTATACATGCGTTCAAGCACGAACTGGAGAAGCATCAGAAGCGATTGCCCTCTCTGCGTGTTGTCAACTGCTACACAGCGCCGCTAGATTCAGACGAGGAAGGAACGGACTATCAATACCTTGGTCGCATTTCGAAAGATTTGATCTCTGAGGAACTGGTGAATCGGGGCGCACGTTTCTACATGTGTGGGTCTGCTCCAATGGTCAAAGATGTGACTGCGTTGCTGCGCGAGCGTGGCGTGAGGCCGTTCAGGATCTTTAGCGAGCAGTTTGTATCTGAGACTCCTGCGAGTGATGGAATTCCCACAGGCCTCTCATTTGAGGTGAAGTTTTCTCGGAGCGGCAAGGTTGCTACATGGAAAAGCGCAGATGGAAGTCTCCTCTCTTTCGCCGAAGGTCTGGGGATAGGAGCCCCGAGCGGCTGTCGGGTTGGTCAGTGTGAAAGCTGCGCGGTCAGAGTGCTGGAAGGTCAGTTTCAACACATGAACGGGCAACAACTCGACGAACCTGATGTCGCTTTGGCATGCCAGGCCATACCGTCTTCGGCCATCGTTCTCGACCTGTAGGTAAAGCTTTTGGATGCACCACCCACTTTGAAGCATTGCAATCACTGTTGCCCGAAACCCTTGCAGGACTTCATTTCGTGGTCTTCGCAATGCTCATGCCCGTTCACGCAGTGCCAGTACTTCAAAGTGCCTAACACGCTCTAGTCTGTAGTACAGATTCCCCCTGATGTCCTCGCCCATGCGCACGCTCGCAGTCACACTGACCTACGGTGCTGTCCGGCTGATGGTGGATCTTTGTGCGTGGCAGTTGCGCCGGCAGCGCTGCGCGCTTCGGTTGCTGAGTGACGGCTCCCCTGTGGCGTGTGGTTGAAGCTGCTTGAGCTCCACTTCAATGGTGGCCGGATCCACGTCGATCGCTTCGTCCAGCGAGTTCATCTCGCTCGATACGGGGCTGCGGGTAACGCAGTTCCCGTTCTTTCTCGCCGACGTCCCAAGTCTTCTCATCAATCTCCCAGCCTCTGTCCTTGACCTGGGCAATCAGCCGCTTAGCGCGCGCAGCAGTTCCGGGCCAGGGCGTTGAGGTCGGTGGGCAGGTTCATGTAAAGCAGTCTGCCGCACCGCGCGCAGTGTGCTGCCTCCGGCGCCGGCCACGTGATTGTGATCGACTGCTCTGTGCGACGCATATCAATTCGGATGGCGGCAGCGCAAACGCTTAAACATTCCTTGTCTCTAGCGAAAGCAGTACGAGTGCCGGTGTCGTTGCCTGCGCGGCCGTAAAGCAGTTTTCATTGGTGCATGCACATTTCCTGGGCGGGTTCGTGCTGAAGCCGTGGGAGGCTCCTCGCTTCGATTTCCTTGCTTTGCGTGTTCCTTACCTTGCGGTTGGGTTGCTGATCAGGAAGCAAAAAGGCGACGGTAAAGCGTTAGGCCATTTCAAAGAGATCCGGGGCTATTGCTTGCCCGCATCAGTGTCGCGCCCAGGGGCTGTTCAAAAAGCTGACGACTCTCGACGACGTCACACGCCAAGGTGCAAAAATCTCTTTGCGTTAACAATTGTACAGATATATAATTAATGCAAGTCTCCAAGTCTTTATGGGACAACTAGGCCTGTGTGTCATTGGTGACCAAGCGCAGGCGCACAAAAGCCAGGAGGAGTGAGTTTTATGGAAAACGATATTGAAAATCTGCGTGGCCAGATTCTTGGCCTTGTTGGCGCGCTGAATGCAATTGCGGCGGTCTTGCCTGACAGTACTTCGGCGCATGCGTCTGAGGTGCTGACCGATCTACTTGCTGCAACCAGCGATAGCGGGCTGTCGCCCAAGGTGACGGAGGGGATGCATTCTGCAATGCAGCAGATTAACAGTGCCTTGCTGGTATCGCTTCATCGCCCGGATACGAGTGCTGTCTGAGAGCCGATTGTTTGCGGTTAGAAATTAAAAGTACGGCCACATAAATATGAGTGGTGGCCGTTTGGACGGGTATTTAGCGGGAGTAAGCAAGATGACTAGGAAGCTTCGGGTCGGCGTGGTCGGTGGCGGTATTGGAGGTGTTGCCCTCACAAGCGCGCTTGCGCAGCAGGGAATCGAGGTGCATACGTTCGAGCGTGCCCCCGCGTTTGGCGAGATCGGCGCCGGCATTCAGGTCACGCCCAATGCGGTCAAGGTGCTGGAGGCGTTGGGTCTGGGGGAGGCGCTACGCAAGGTCGCGTTCGTGCCGCAAGCCATCGTTGGCCGGAACTGGGACACGGCCAGGGAGATTTTCCGTGTTCCGTTGGCCGACGAATGCCCGCGCCTGTACAACGCACCGTTCTTCCACGTTCATCGGGCCGATCTGCACCAGTTGCTGGTCGAGTCTTTGCCCGATGGCGTAGCGACGCTTTCGGCCGCGTGTGTTGATGTCCGGCAGACCGCGAGCAGCGCAGTGGCAATCTTCGAGGATGGTTCTGAGTTTGAGGCCGACCTGATTGTTGGCGCTGATGGTGTGCGCTCAATCGTGCGGGGCAAACTGTTTGGCGACGATGCGCCGAAGTTTACCGGCAACATGTGCTTCAGGGCGGTCGTGCCTGTGGACGGCTCGCTTGATTTTGTGAGCCCCGACTCATCGTTCTGGCTGGGACCGAAGTCGCACATTGTGACCTATTATGTCCGGCGTGGCCAGGCAGTCAATATCGTGGCGGTGAACGAGACCGCCGAGTGGGTCGAAGAGTCGTGGAATGCGCCGAGCAGCCGGGAAGAGTTGCTTGCGGCATTCGCCGGCTGGCATCCGAACATTCTCCAGTTGTTCGAGCGCGTTGGTTCGGTATTCAAGTGGGGGCTGTTCGACCGCGATCCAATGCCGACGTGGTCGAAGGGGCGGGTGACTTTGTTGGGCGATGCGTCCCACCCGATGCTGCCGTTCCTGTCGCAGGGTGCCGCGATGGCCATCGAAGATGGCTACGTGCTGGCACGCTCGCTGGCGGCGCACGGTTCTGATGTGACGTCTGCCCTGCGCGATTACGAGGCGGAACGTATTCCACGCACCAGTCGCGTTCAACTGGAATCGCGCGAGCGCGGCCGCACCTACCATCTTCCGAGCCTTTACGCCCAACGCAAACGTGATCTCATCTATCAGTTCAAGTCTTGGATCAATCCTCACTCGTCGGGTATTCAGGCGGACTGGGTGTACGCGTACAACGCAGCGGATTTCCAGTCGCGGGTAGCGGCGGTCGCTTGACGTGCGGCATATTCAACGCTTGAGGGAAATACACATGAGCAAGACCTATCGCATCGGCCAGATTGTGCCGAGCTCGAATACCACGATGGAAACCGAGATTCCCGCGATGTTGCGACTGCGGGAGAGCATCCGGCCGGAACGTTTCACGTTTCATTCGAGCCGGATGCGCATGAAGAAGGTTGTCAAGGAAGAACTCGCCGCGATGGATGCGGAATCGGACCGGTGCGCGCTCGAGCTGTCTGATGCGCGCGTTGACGTGTTGGGTTATGCGTGTCTGGTCGCGATCATGGCGATGGGGCACGGCTATCACCGTGCATCGCAGGAGCGGCTCACGAAGCACACCGCCAGTAATGACGCGCATGCACCGGTGCTGACCAGCGCCGGTGCCCTGATTGACGCGCTGAAGGTGATTGGCGCGAAGCGTATCGTTGTCGTCGCTCCATACATGTTGCCATTGACCGATCTGGTGGTCGACTATATCCGCAACGAAGGCTACGAGGTACTCGATTACTGCGCGCTCGAAATCCCTGACAACCTGGAAGTCGGCCGCCACGATCCGGCCAACCTGCCGGCGATCGTACAGACGCTGCGCTATCAGGATGCCGACGCGATCGTGCTGTCCGCATGCGTGCAGATGCCCTCGCTACCGGCTGTCGCAAAGGTCGAGGCGATGACCGGGAAGCCTGTCATCACGGCGGCGATCGCGACCACGTACGCGATGCTGAATGAGCTCGGTCTTGAAGCGATCGTACCGGGCGCGGGTGCGCTGCTGTCCGGCGCGTACTGAGTCCACCATTCGTACGGAAGCCCCCCATGTCTACCACCTTTCTGTACGGCGCGAACGTCGCCGCGAACGGCATCCGTCAGCACTATCTCCGCTACGGCGGGCCGGACGGCGCGCACCGCGAACGTACTGCAATCATCCTGATTCCAGGCATCACGAGTCCTGCCATCACGTGGGGATTTGTCGGCGAGGTGCTCGGCCGGAAGTTCGACACCTACGTGATCGATGTGCGGGGTCGCGGCTTGTCCGAGGCGTCGCCGACACTGGACTACAGTGTGGCCGCGCAGGGCGACGACGTGGTCGCGTTCGCGGTCGCGCTGGGCCTGAAACGCTTTGCTCTCGTGGGTCACTCGATGGGCGCGCGCATTGCCGCCCGCGCGGCCATGCACAAGCCAGCCGGTCTTGCGTCGGTGGTGCTGGTGGACCCTCCGGTGTCCGGGCCGGGGCGTCGTGAGTATCCGGGCAAGACGCCCTGGTATGTCGACTCGATGGCGCTTGCGCGCGAGGGCACGGACGCTGAAGCAATGCGTGCCTTCTGCCCGACGTGGACCGAACACGATCTGCAACTGCGGGCTGAATGGCTGCACACCTGTGACGAGCGCGCGGTACTCGAGTCGTACAAAGAGTTCCATACCGAAGATTTCCATGCCGACGCTGCACGACTGCATGTGCCGTCTCTGCTGATCACTGCCGAGCGAGGCGACGTGGTGCGCGATGAGGATGTCGCTGAATTGCAGGACGCGACACCGTCGATGCTGCATGTACGCGTGCCGGACGCCGGCCACATGATTCCTTGGGACAATGCGGCAGGCTTCTATGCGGCATTTGGCGATTTCCTCGGTGCACCGCTCGTATAAGACAGTCCGGTCCGCTATACCTCTAAAGGAGTAGCTCATGCCCATCAGCGACTATCAGATGGTCGAAGCCTGGAAGGAAGTGCTGAAGCTGTCGCGTCTTGAACGTGGGCAGACCGTCATGATCCTGACCAGTTCTTCCACTCATCCGCAGACGCTCGCTTGCGCGCTCATCGCCACACAGTCGATGGGTGCGGTCGTCAACCGGCTCGACCTGCCGCCAGTCAATGGTGAGAAGGCGTTCAGCCGCGATTCGCTTTCTTATCTGGGCACTACGCCGCTGACCGGTAACCGCGCGGCGATCGCCGCGCTGAAGGAGAGCGACCTGGTGCTCGACCTGATGACGCTGCTCTTCTCGCCTGAGCAGCACGACATCCTCAAGTCCGGCACGAAGATCCTGCTTGCTGTCGAACCGCCCGAAGTGCTGGCGCGGCTGGTGCCGACACAGGCCGACCGGGAGCGTGTGCTCGCTGCTGCAGGGAAGATTGGCGCTGCGCGCGAGATGTACGTCACCTCCCCGGCAGGTACCTCCCTGGTGTGTCCGCTTGGCGAGTTCCCGGCTATCGCCGAATACGGTTTCGTCGACGAACCGGGCCGCTGGGACCACTGGCCGAGCGGTTTCGCACTGACGTTCCCGAACGACCATACAGCGAGTGGCAAAATTGTGATCGACCGGGGTGACATCCTGCTGCCGCAGAAGCGCTACGTCGATGAGCCGATTGTGCTGACGGTGGAGAAGGGCTACGCGACAAAGATCGAAGGGGGGGTCGACGCAGCGCTGCTGCGCGATTACATGGAGACCTTCGAGGATCCCGAAGGCTACGCGATTTCCCACATTGGTTGGGGACTGCAACCTCGCGCGCGCTGGTCCACGCTCGGTCTGTATGACCGGGAGGCAACCATCGGCATGGACGCGCGAGCCTTCGAAGGCAATTTCCTGTTCTCGCTTGGACCTAACAACGAAGGTGGCGGAAGTCGCACCACCACCTGCCACATCGATATTCCGCTGCGTAACTGCACCGTAAGGCTGGACGATGAAGCGGTTGTTGTCGATGGTCGCGTGGCAGACCGGGCTTAACACTGAAAAGGACTACGATGACCGACATTTCAGATCATGCCGAAGCAGGCGTGTACCACAAACAGGGCTTCGGAACGCCGCTGCCCGTTCAGGGCAAGGTAGGACTTTTAATCATCGACTTCGTGGTTGGGTTTGCCGATCCCGAGGTGTTTGGCGGCGGTAACATCGGGCCGGCAATCGCACGTACAGTCGATGCGCTGGCACTCGCACGCCGCAACGGCTGGCCTGTAGCCCACAGCCGTATCGTCTACGCCGGTGATGGAAGCGACAGCAATGTTTTTTCGGTGAAGGTTCCGGGCATGGCGTCGTTGACCGAGAACAACCCGAACAGTGCAATCGTGCCGGAGCTTACGCCCGAAAATGGTGAACTGGTCGTGCGCAAGACAGTCCCCTCGGCGTTCTTTGGCACCCAGCTCGCGCCGTGGCTCACCGAGCGCGCGGTACAGACGCTACTGGTAGCAGGCGCAGTGACGAGTGGCTGCGTACGTGCGAGCGTCGTAGACGCCATGTCGTACGGATTCCGGCCACTGGTGCTTGCCGACTGCGTCGGAGACCGCGCGATTGCACCGCATGAGGCAAACCTGTTCGACATGCAGCAGAAGTATGCGGCCGTCATGCCGCTCGCCGATGCGATCGCCGCCATTGAAGAGGCGTGAAAACGCAGGCGTCTGTTGACATTCAAGACATGCAGATTTACATCAGCAGTGAACTGGCGCAAAAGCCCGGACCCTGTCGTGCACGCTAGGTCTATCTCGTATAACCCTGCGAGCGGGTCCTGGCGAGCTGCGCCGATACCCGGCTTTACCTCTCTTCAGAAGACCTGGTTGACGATGGGCGGCTCATTGACCGCCCATCTGCGTGCTCTGGGAAGGGTAGACGTGCATGTCACCCGTGAGGCAGTCGGATTGCCATGGCCGGATGAACGAGACGCACTGGGACTGGTGTCACGCGAGCGCGCATGGATACGCGAGATTGCGCTTGCCGTGGACGGTGTGCCTTATGTCGCCGCTCACAGTGTGACGCCGCTGGATGCGAGCCTGGGCGTGTGGCAGGCGGTGAGACGGCTGTGCACACGGCCACTTGCGGAACTGCTTTACGGCAACGTGGGCGTGATACGGTCGGAGCTTTCGAGTCGGCGGATAAATGCGCGGCATCCGCTTTACGATCTGGCTGCCGCGCGAATCGCTGGACCCTTACCGTACTCGCTCTTTGCGCGACGCTCTGTCTTCGTCAAGCAACAGATGCCATTGATGGTGACAGAGTGCATGTTGCCGGCCTTGTGGGAGCGACTGGCACGTGATCGCAAAACAGGTAGGTGCGTCGTTGAGCGAGCGTGCTTGTACGTAGACAGGCCGTCAGAGTTTTAAAGTGCTTGCAAAGGACATCTGCAATCCGTCTGATCCTGTGGAGGTGCTGGAACAGCGGACGTGTTTTGTAGTGGGCGGGGGCGGCCTGCAGGCAGCCGCTGCGAAGTGATGTGATGGGGGATGGATCAGGTGGGTTCATCCACGACTTCAGACTGTGTCAGTCCGGCGTCATTGAGTGTTGCGGCACCAACGCCTAGAAGGTGTGAGCGGGCGAGTGCGAAGGCGCGCGCGGAGTCTCCTTCAAGGATCGCCTGCATGATCTCCTGGTGCTCTTCCCCGGTTCCGGCCTCGCGACTAAAAGGGCGGCGGCGATTGATCGTGTGCCGGATACGATAGACGTGCCACATCAGATGCTCGTGAGTCTGTCGCAAGATGGGATTGCTAGCCCCCTCGACAATAGTCGAGTGGAAATCGTCGTTAAGTTCGAAGTATCTTCGATGATTACCTTTTTCCAAGGCAATTTGCATGAGCTCGCAGACCTTGCGCAGCTTTCTCAGCACCTCGTGTGGCCGGTTTCGTGCGACGGTTTCGGCGGCGGCAGCCTCGAGCAGGGACAGCACCTCAAATGCACCGTTGATGTCTGACGCGTCGGGCTCCGTCACCACGGCACCGACGTGAGGTATCAGTTCCACCAGTCCCTCTGTTTCCAGAATCCGGAACGCATCGCGCAGTGGCGTACGCGAAACTCCGAATTCCTCGCATAGCAGCGGCTCGGGCAGACGCTCGCCAGCCTGCCAGCGGCCCTCCACTATATCCAGTCGAAGCTGTTCCAGAATGGCAACGTGCATCGATTCCCTGCGCGCGAGCGCACGGCCCATCTGAGCTTTCACAGGCATTTCTCGCAATTGATCCTCGCCATGTTCTGGGGGCACTGCGCCTTCGGACATCGGACATGGCCGCAGGCTGGGCCGGAAATTATACGGACATGATCCTTCGCGCGATAGCGGCTTCGATCGCCCGCAAATCTTGATTGCCACTGAGCAGCTCCGGTCAATTTTCCCATTAACGCATCCAGTTGCGATGCAAACATCACTGGCACGGTAAAGAAGAGCCAGAAAACGTATTTGGCACAATAGGTATTTGTATGTAAATGCTGAAAATCAGCAGGCACGGAGCCGTCTGATCGTCGCTTTTTTGTGCGTGCGGACTTGGCCAATTTTCAAGACTTTACGTCGCTATCGGCCGGCGGAGCGGCGATCAGCAACGTGCTTTCATGAAATACCAGTTTCCAATTTCATGAGATTTTGCACCTTTGTACGATGTGGACGGAGATGTTTGAGCTCGAGTTGAAGACGCGGATGAATTCGGCAAGCAGCTCGGAGGGGCCATGGTCTGCGTGACATTGACTACGTTAATTTTAATGTGCGGACGTATAATTAGGCGTTTTCGCCTAAGTGACTGACAGTCCACAAGCGAACTGCATCAAGACAACGGAATCCAGAATTTATAGTTATGAAAAAACAATCAGAAGGCCGTCAAGGCGCTTTAAAGCGCCGCGGGACGCTTGGACGACCAGCCGGCGCCACAGAAAATCAGAAGGAAAGCATTCTGGATGCAGCCGAGGTGGATTTTTCCCATCACGGATATGCAGGTACGACGTTACGTGAAGTGGCCGTGTCGTGTGGCGTGACGCAAGCTTTGATCACTTACTACTTCGGAACCAAGCAGCAGCTCTTCGAAGAAGTATTCCTCCGCCGAGCGACGAAGATATCGGATGACCGCGTCCAGTTGCTCAGAGAAATTGAGGCGCGTGGAAAGGATGTAGAGCTGGCGGAAATCGTTCGCGCATTTCTGAAACCCATCATGGCGCTGCGTTCGACTGTCTCGGGAAGGGCGTTTATCCGGCTGCAGGCACGGTTGCACACTGAGCCACCGGAAGTGTCCTACAAACTTCGCAACCTTGCATATAACGAGTCTACCGGTGTTTATGTCCAGGCATTACGCAGGGTGCTTCCCGGATTACCAGAAAAAGATCTGTACTGGCGGGTAACGCTGATGATCGGTGCATATCTCTATGCATTCTCGGACAGTCACCGGCTCGAAGTGCTTGCAAAGGACATCTGCAACCCGTCTGATCCTGTGGAGGTGCTGGAACAGCTGACGTGTTTTGTAGTGGGCGGCCTGCAGGCAGCCGCTGCGAAGTGATGTGCGGGGGATGGGTCAGGTGGGTTTATCCACGCCAGTCTTTGCCGAGGACGGGCACGATGAAGCTGATAACCTGAGTGTCGAAGCCGTCGAACAGCATGAGTAGCGCGCAGAAGCCTACGATCAAGTACTCCCTTCTCCCGATTCGATGACTATCGATGAGGTCGTAGACATTCACTTGCCGTGCTTGCATGTCGTTTTCCTTGCAATATCAGGCGTATCGGCCCAGGCCGCGTTTGCCAACGAGTCCCGTTGTGATGCGAGCTCCACTGCGCGCGGACAATCTTGCTGGCAGTGGGTTTGGACCGGCTACCTTCGTGTGTGTCGAAAAAAGCATGTTGCGTCCGCAATATTATATGAACGTAAAATTATGCATGTCTGGGGTATACACTTAGAAGTTCGCTGGCGGAAGCAGTCTGGACCTGTTCCGTGCAGAGGCTGATAGGAAAGGGTTCTTGCTCAATCTGCTTGCGCTGTAATTTGTTTGTGAATTGAGCGGAAATCGAGGGTGCCGCACAGATTCGCAATCGGTCGTATTTGAACATATGTGGTCCTCGCGGCTAGGATCGGGTTAGTTCAAGAGCGTACTTTCCCAGGAACGTGCAACCTTTCGTACTGTGGTCGAAGGCTGTTTCGGCCTTTTCGCCGGGAAAATTTCCAAATCCGGCAACCTTCCATTCAATGTAAGCGGCTCGCCTGGGCCATTCGTCCATTCGCTTCCGCGTGAGGCATGATGGTGATCAGGACCTGCCCAGTCAGGTTCCGGGATTCGGTGGACTGGCTGGCTTGTGCAGCTTGTCGGCCACACGCCAAGGCAGGAGCTCGTCGATACGATTGATTTTGTGTTCAGCGACGTGAATTAGCACATAGTCCAGGTAGGCACGCGGATCGATGTCATTCAATGTGCAAGTGCCGATCAGCGAGTACATCGCGGCTGCCCGTCGATGTATTCCCTCATCGGCATCTGCAAGCTCGGTGGCTTGGATCCCGAGGCGTATCCGCGTCACGTCCTCACCAACATCGCAGACCGTCCGATCAATCGGGTGGATGAGCTGTTGCCGTGGCGTGTCGCCGCTTCGCTGCGTCCGGCGTCAACCTGACGCAGCAACGTGTCAACCACGGCCGTGATGCACCGCTTACCATACAGCGTAACCGAACTCTGTGCATTGCTGACACGATGCACAAGCCGATAATAGACAGTGACTTTATAATCAGTAATCTTAATCATATAAGACCGTATTGAAAGATCTATTTTACGGTCCCAACCACGACTGCTCGTAGCGTGTAAATGGATACACGGGGCCAGTGCCGCGGGAAATTGTGATTGGCAGGCCGTTTTTTAGCTCTCTCGACGGATTGTCAGGCGTCTCGAGCTACGACAGACGAAGGTAGTGACTTTGTACTGCCGTAACGCAATCCCATGAATCCGACACAAATTGCCGCGATCACTGCCGGCGCGGCGGCAACGCGAAAGATTGCGTCCGGTGCCCAGTTCGCGGCATATAGCACGCCGGCTAGATAGGTACCT
Source organism: Paraburkholderia sp. BL9I2N2 (assembly GCF_004339745.1). GTDB lineage: Bacteria > Pseudomonadota > Gammaproteobacteria > Burkholderiales > Burkholderiaceae > Paraburkholderia. Next base: position 642,562 of record NZ_SMGP01000003.1, read on the forward strand.
CCAGCTCCGCCGAGGCGGCCGACACCGTACGCCCATGCAACGCCTGTCGCGCGTAGTCCCGCCGGATAGAAGATGGAACTAAGAGCAACGACGCCTTTCTGGCCACCGCTGACGCAGAAGCCGCAACAAAACACGGTGAACACCAGTAGCCAGTGCGCCGCGCCAAGCGCGACCGAAATTGCCAGCATTGAAATGCCACCGAACAAATACAGCACGGACAAAATCCTGTATGGGCCGATCCGGTCCATCAGAGGTCCCATCGCGAGGCCGGCTGCCATGCCGCCGATAGTGCTGACAGCGGTTGCCCAGACGACGAGTTCGGCGGAGTAAGACAGTGAATGCAGTACCGTCGGCAGCCAGCTTTGAAGAAAATAGAATTCCGCCAGGTTGATAATGAACACACCCCACAGCAAAAATGTACCAATGCGCAGATGTGGCGAAAACAGACCTTTGATGTGTGTGTCGCTGGTGTCGTCCTCATTCGAAGTGAGGACGGTGTCGTTCGGCAAAGTGAATTTGGGAAACAGTCGCCGTGCCGTTTTCAACAGATCGTCGTGCGAGCGGCGCCGAGCAAGATATGAAGGCGACTCTGGCAAGAAAGGGATCAGCACCAGTGAAAGCGCAATGGGCCCGAGGCCACCCACCCATAACGGACCGGTCCAGCCAACACTTGGGATCATCGCCCCGCAGCAGAAGCCAGCAACCGTAAAACCGAGGGAGTACCCGACGTAAATTAGCAGAACAAACGTTGCGCGCGTCCTCTTAGGGCTGAATTCGGACGTGAGACCGATAGCGCAGGGTGCAGCTGCGCCCAAACCGATGCCGGTAAGGAGTCTGAGTACTATTAGCTGCGGCGCGTTCGTAACGAAAACGGTTAGTACTGTGAAAAGTCCAAAAATGGCAGTCGACAGAACCGTCATTTTTTTGGGGCCGAACCGGTTCGCAAGAGGCGAGATGCCGAAGTTTCCCATCAGCAACCCGACAAACGCGGCTGAAAAAATGGTGCCGAGGATAGATTTCGGCAGATGCCACTCCTTTGCGAGGACGGGCACGATGTAGCTGATTGTCTGCGTGTTGAAGCCATCGAACAGCATAAGCAGGGCGCAGAGCCCGAGGGCGACGTACTGTGCTCGCCCGATGCGATCACGATCGATCACGTCGTGGATGTTGACTTTCCTGGGTTCCATGACTGCTCCAATGCGATTCGGGACCGTGGTTCAAGCCATCGCCACATCCCGCGGGTTACTGAACATACAGCCGCGTGATGGGTTATACGATCCAATACGGTCGGCGACGTCCGATCCACTGATCCCTCTCGATTCAACAAGGATAGGTGAGTCGTTGTATTAAAAATATTATATGGCCATAAAATTATATGTAGTCGGTGTAAACCCTCGCATCCTGTTGGTTACGGCATTTTTGCAGTTTGACGGCGAAGATCTGCTGTGGTCGCGAGACTTTCCGTCGATCGCCGACGAGCTTTCACGGATCTTCCCGAAAGCAGATTTTCCTCAGGGACGGCGATGCTATCGACTGATCAATCTGATCCCGTCACGCGCGCGTGGCGCCCGTCACGGGATGCAGGCTTTTGAAGTACCGACATGCCGTCAAGCACATCTGCAACCCGGCCGATCCCCTAGAGGTGATCGAGGAGCTGACGAGTTTTGTGGTCGGTGGCCTGCAGGCGGGCGCTGCGCAGTGATTGATGCGGGGCGGGTGGGTATCAGGCGGGCTCGCCGGCGACGAGCGGCTGAGCCAGTCCGGCGTCGTTGAGTGTTGCGGCGCCCACGCCCAGAAGGTGTGAGCGCACGAGTGCGAAGGCGCGGGCGGATTCTCCATCCATGATGGCCTGGACGATGTCCTGGTGCTCTTCACCGGTTCCCGCCTCGCGGCTAAACGGTCGATGCCGGTTGATCGTCTGCCGGATACGATAGACGTGCCACATGAGGTGCTCGTGAGTCTGCTGCAGGACGGGATTGCTGGCGCCCTCGACGATGGCGGCGTGGAAATCGTCGTTGAGTTCGAAGTATCGGCGATGATTGCCTTTTTCCAGGGCAATCTGCATGAGCTCGCAGACCTTGCGCAGCTTTCTAACTACCTCGGGTGAGCGGTGGCGTGCGACGGTTTCGGCGGCGGCTGCCTCGAGCAGTGCCAGCACCTCAAAAGCACCGTTGATGTCCGAGGCGTCGGGCGCGGTCACGACGGCGCCGACATGGGGTATCAGCTCTACCAGTCTCTCTGTTTCGAGGATCCGGAACGCATCGCGCAGCGGCGTACGCGAGACGCCAAATTCCTCACACAGAAGGGGTTCGGGCAGCCGTTCGCCGGGCTGCCAGCGGCCCTCCACGATATCGAGTCGAAGCTGCTCGAGAATGGCAACGTGCATCGACTCCCTGCGCGCGAGCGCGCGGCCCATCCGAGCTTTCATAGGCATTTGTCGCAATTGATCCTCGCCATTTTCCAGGGTCACTGGGGCCATCGAATACCGCCACAGGCCGGCGCGGAAATTATACGGACTTCTTCCTTCGCGCGATATCGCCCCGCTCGCCGCCCATCTCCTCTACCATCGACCCCGCAATCGGGCGGCTTCCGGCAGCCCGCTCAATCGTGACGCCTTTTCCGATATTTATAACAACGTACAAATACAGCTTGCTAACCTGTGATCATCGGTCGCGTCGTCTGAAACGTCCTCTGGACCGCCAAGTTTACGGGGTTTCTTACGCTAAGTGGGAAAACAGCTTGCGACTCAACAAAATGCGATATACGATAATGACAAGTGGTAGCGCGGGGAAATGAGTCGCTGCCGTCACGTAACGTTCGCCGCTTTGCGGCTTTCTTTGAGAGAGGTCAGCGTGTCTTGGCTCAATGTCGCAAGACTGTCCAATCTAACGTCGGAGTATCCGGCCGCGTGCAGTGTAGGAACCCATCGAATTGCGATCTACCTTGTCGATGGTGTCGTGTATGCGACGTCAAACATCTGTACGCATCAGTTTGCTTTGTTAAGCGATGGATATCAGGAAAACGGAGAAATCGAGTGTCCTTTGCACCAGGGGCGTTTTGATGTGCGGACGGGGAAGGCGCTTTGTTCACCCCTGACCGTCGACCTGGCGACCTATGAGGTGGATGTGCGAGGAGACGAAGTCTGGGTTTGCATCCAGGACGCTGGCGAAATAAGTGTCGGTATGGGTGCCGGTCGATGAAAACGAGAAAGGGCATATCGTCGGCACGGCTGTCGCACAAGATAGCCGGTGCTAGGCGTATTTAAAGGAGGCGAGAATGAGCGATGTAAATGTGCAGGCCCAACGGATCGAGTGGCAGAAAGAGGGCGTGAGCCGGGTGCCGTTCGATATCTACACCGATGCGGCACTTTACGAAGATGAACAGGAAGCCCTGTTTAAAGGGCCGATCTGGAACTTCGTCGGGGTCGACGTGGAGGTTCCTAAGGTAGGCGATTTTAAGACAAATTTCGTTGGCGACACGCCCGTCGTCGTCGTGAGAAGCGCGGAGGATACCTACAGCGCATTCGTGAACCGTTGCGCGCATCGAGGCTCGACCCTCTGCTACGAGAAAACGGGCCATCGCGATGCGTTCACGTGCGTCTACCACAATTGGTCGTACGATCTTGAAGGAAATCTGAAGACAGTTGCATTCCATAAGGGTGTTCGCGGCAAGGGTGGTTTGCCAGAGGATTTCCGTAACTGCGATCACAATCTTCAGAAACTGCGGGTCGAATCGTTCTGCGGCCTTCTGTTTGTGTCATTCGAGGAAAACGCACCTAAGCTTGAGACATTTCTCGGGCCTAAGATGTCTGCGCATATCCGTCGGATCTTTTCGAAGAAAATCCGGATCCTTGGGACGTTCTCGCAGCATATGCACAACAACTGGAAGTTGTACATGGAAAATGTGAAGGACTCCTATCACGCAAGCCTGCTTCACACTTTCTTCACGACTTTCAAGTTGAACCGGCTTTCGATGCAGGGCGGCCTGATCCTGGATGGCGACGGCGGTCATCACATCAGCTACTCGAAAATGGCGACGGAGTCCGGCACGGGTACGGACTATGAGGACGGCAGTCTGCGTGCGCAAAAAGATGATTTTGCTTTGCACGATAACCGGATCCTCAAGAGCTGGCCGGAATTTGAAGACGGCATCACGCATGCCATTCAAGGTATTTTTCCGAACCTCATCGTCCAGCAAATCCAGAATTCGCTCGCTTTGCGTCTGTTGATCCCCCGTGGAGTCAACGGGTGCGAACTGGTGTGGATCATGTTTGGTTACGAATCAGATACCCAGGAGGAGACGGATATCCGTGTCGCGCTGAGTAACCTGGTCGGGCCTGCAGGTCTCGTATCCATGGAAGACGGAGTGATTGGCAGCTTCGTCCAGCGTGCGATCGTTGGTAACCAGGGCCGTGAGACGGTGCTTGAAATGGGTGGGCGGACCGTTGAGAGTCAGGAGTCGCGAGTCAGCGAAGCATCGGTGCGTGGTTTCTGGCAGGCATACCGCAAGTACATGAAGCTGTAATCAGGCCATAGAAAACACGACGGGACGCGCACGATAGGTGCCGCGCGTCCCGCACAAAAGATCTACTTAATGAAGGAGCGCAACCGTGTTGGAATCCAGCGAACTTTATCATCGCGTGAGGCCTCTGTACGATGCTTACGCAGACTGTATCGACGAAGAGCGCTACGACGAATGGCCTGAGTTTTTCGAAGACGTTTGTTTCTACCAGATTACGACACGAGAGGCGTATCGCGCCTCGATGCCAATCGGCATTATTCAGTGCAACAGCAAGGGTATGCTGATTGACCGAATCAACTCGATGCGCAAGGCGAACATCTTTGAGCCGCAACGGTATCGGCATTTGCTCGGTGCGCTTCATGTGGAGTCTGCGGACGACGGAACGATCCACGCGCGGATGGGATTCGCGGTTGTGCGAATTCTCGAAAGCGGCGACAGTATGCTGTTCCTGTCGGGCATTTGGCGCGACGAGATTGTCGAGACAGCAGAAGGATTGCGGTTTCGCAAGAAGTTGACCGTACTCGATTCTAGCCGCGTGGATACCCTCATCGTAGTACCTGTCTAAAATGGTGATGCGATGAGTAGCAATACCGACTATCCCATCGTTATCGTTGGCACCGGGTTCGCGGGTTATACAGTTGCCCGTGAGGTACGGCGCCGCGATCGCTCCATTGGCGTGCTGATGCTGAGTCGCGAGGATGGCAACCAGTATTCGAAGCCGATGTTGTCGAATGCGTTCGCCGATAAAATGTGCCTCGAGCAACTGGCGGGCACACCGAAAGAGCAGATGGCGAAGCGGCTGAATCTCGAGATCAAGTCGAATATCGGTGTTGAATGGATCGACTCGGCCGAGCACTGCGTGCATCTTTCTGATGGCAGCCGAGTTGGGTATGGCAAGCTGGTGCTCGCTGTCGGAGCGCGGGCACGTCTGCCTAAATTCGGAGGAAGCGCAGTCAGCCAGGTGCTGTCTGTCAATACTCTGGCCGAATATGGGGCATTACGTGCGGCGCTTGACGGAAAGTCGAGTGTTGCGGTGATAGGTGCCGGGCTGGTCGGCAGTGAACTCGCGAACGATTTGGTGGCCGGTGGCTACAGTGTCGACCTGCTCGATGTCTCGGCGCGGATGCTCGACCGATTTTTACCTCCGGAGGCGGCAGATGCGGTGACACAGGCATTGATCGCCGAGGGAGTGCGCTGGCATCCGGGGGCGGCTATCCGTTCCATCGATACTGCAGATGCGGACGCTCACCAATTTCTGATAACGGGAGATAACGGCCTGCACATCGCGTGCGACGTAGTAATCGCTGCGATCGGACTTGAACCGGAGGCCGTCCGTGTCGTGCCGTCGTTTGAAACTAATCGGGGCATTGTTGTAGATAGTTATCTGCAGACGTCGGCACCTGACGTTTATGCGATTGGGGACTGCGCGGAAATCGACGGCAGTGTGCTTCCCTTTCTTGCGCCCATTCAACATGGAGCGAGGGCGTTGGCCGCGACGCTAACCGGGACGGCTACTCGGGTGTCGTATCCTCCGATGCCAATCGACGTCAAAACCCCAGCGCATCCTGTTCGCGTACTCTTGCCGCCCGCTGGCATTAGCGGTGGATGGCAGATAAAAAGCAACAGCAACGCTGGTGTATGCGCAGCATTCGTGGAGGATGGTGGGGCAATTTCTGGTTATGCGTTATCTGGTGATCAGATTAGTCGAGAAGACGAGCTGACTCGGCTATTAGCGACGAGGCCACTGGCCTGACGGTGAAACTACCGTCAATTTCTGCAGTTGCCGAATCTCAGGTCATTTGCGTGAGGCAATGGCGGGGACCTATCCGTAATTTCGTGGGCGAGGCATATCATGAAGGATAAAAGTCATAGATATGCCGATCGTGAAGAAGAAACGTACCGTCGCCTCGCAGGCAGCGGCCCGAGGGCCGCTGCCTGCCCTGCCGGAAGGTCTGCTCGATGAACTGGTGAAGGGTCCACTGACGCCCGCCGAGGTTCAGGACCTGATGCTGGCTTTCAACAAGGCACTGATCGAGCGCGCGATGGGTGCCGAGATGAACATGCATCTCGGGTACCGGCCCGGTCAGCCCAAACCATCTGCGCAGACCAACGAACGCAATGGCGCCAGCGGCAAGACGGTGATCACCGAGCGCGGCCCGCTCAGTGTCGATCTGCCGCGCGATCGCGAGGGCAGTTTCGAGCCGATCCTGATTCCCAAACACGAGCGCCGTTTTACGGGCTTCGACGAACGCATCATCGCGATGTACACCCGGGGTATGAGCGTGCGTGAGATCCAGGCGTTTCTGGCGGAAAGCTATGGCACCGAGGTTGTCACCCGATTTCATCAGCTCGGTCACCGATGAGGTGATGGCCGAAACGCTCGCCTGGCAAAGCCGCCCGCTCGAAGCGATGTATCCGGTGGTGTTCTTCGACGCGCTGCGCGTGAAGATCCGGGACGACGGCGTGGTGAGCAACAAGGCCGTCTATCTCGCCCTGAGCATCCAGGCCGATGGCCAGCACGACGTGCTCGGCCTGTGGACCGAACAGACCGAGGGGGCGAAGTTCTGGCTCAAGGTGTTCAACGAACTGAAGACGCGCGGATGCCATGACATCCTGATTGCCGTGGTCAACGGCCTGAAGGGGCTGCCCGGGGCGATCGGTGCGGCTTACCCGCGCACTACCGTACAGACCTGCATCGTGCATCTGATTCGCAACAGTCTGGAGTTCGCCAGCTACAAGGACCGCAAGGGCGTCGCTGCGGCGCTGCGTCCGATCTATGCCTCCGCGAGCGAACAGGCCGCCCTGCAGGCGCTGCAGTCCTTCGCCGAAGGGCCATGGGGAACGAAGTATCCGACCATCGTCCAATCCTGGCAGCGAGCGTGGGAACACGTCACGCCGTTCTTCGTGTTTGCGCCCGCGATCCGTCGGGTCGTAGACACAACCAATGCCATCGAGAGTCTGAACCTGCAACTGCGCAAGATCATCAAGACCCGTGGCCACTTCCCCAACGACGAGGCCGCCATCAAGCTGCTCTGGCCGGCGCTGCGCAATGTACTGGCCAAGTCCGTACGGGCCGCATTCGACGGAAATCTGCGATGAATGAGTTTGCTATCCTGTTTGGCGAGCGCTTCACTCTCGCTCGCGATAAGAACTTTTTAAACCGCCTCGCATACAAAATTGCGGACAGGTTCCGCGCTATCCGTTCATTCGGCGATCTGGAAAACCGCGACCGCCTCGCGCAATCCTTGCGCTTGGTCCGCCATCGACTGGGCAGCTGCCGAAGCCTCCTCAACTAGCGCCGCATTCTGCTGAGTGACTTGGTCCATCTGACTGACTGCCTGATTGACTTGCTCGATTTCCATGCGTTGTTCTTCGGAAGCCGACGATATTTCACTCACGATGTCAGTCACACGTTTGACCGATCGGATAATTTCACTGATTGTGCGGCCGGTTTCTTCAACGAGCTTTGATCCGCCATCTACCCGCTGTACCGATTCCCCGATCAGGTTGTTGATTTCTCTTGCAGCGGAAGCGCTACGTTGGGCCAAGGTGCGAACTTCGCCTGCCACGACTGCAAAGCCCCGTCCTTGTTCGCCGGCACGTGCTGCTTCAACTGCGGCATTAAGCGCAAGGATATTGGTCTGGAATGCGATGCCCTCGATGACCGCAATGATCTCTGCCATCTTGGAAGAACTATCTGAGATTCCATGCATTGTTTCGACTAGACGTCCAACAACGTCTCCGCCCCGGTGCGCTGTTTCCGATGCTACAGCCGCGAGTGTGGTCGCCTGCTTTGCGTTGTCCGCGTTTTGACGGACCGTAGCAGTGAGTTCTTCCATGCTGGATGCGGTCTGTTCTAATGATGCTGCCTGCTCTTCAGTGCGCTGGGAAAGATCGGTATTTCCCGCAGCGATCTGGCGGGACGCCACGCCAACCGTACCGGCGGAACGCCGGACTTCGCCGATGACCTCCGCCACACGTGCCAGCAAAGCGTTGAAGGCCGTGGCGGTACGGCCGATCTCGTCCATGTGTTCTACGCTCGCCAGATGGGTCAGATCCATGGATTGACTGACGTGATGCAGGCTGCGCTGAACGCTACTGAGGCCTGAGGCGATCAAGCGATAAAGCTGCATGCCGAGAAGGCCACTTACGACCAGCGTTGCGATCATGCAGGTACCTAGTATCCAGAATGCTTTTGTGTAGGCGGCGTTATTCGCGTCACGTACATCCTGGCTGAGCTTATCGTTGTAGGCTATATGACGTTCCAGATCTTCGAAGAGCTTAGTGGCGGCATCATGGACTGCGCCGTCGATCAGCATGCTTTTCGCGCCATCAATGTCACCTGAGACCGCTTTCGCCTGGAAAGCGGCAATTGCTTGTCGATATATGACCATATCTGACTTGTCGGTCGCGAGTAATTGGCGATCGGTATCGTTCGAGGAGTTATTGCGCTCGTAGATTGCCATGCGCTGATCGATGCCATTGCTGACGGCATCGAGTGCCTGCGCGACAGTCGCCTTCTCGCTAGAGGGACTCATGAGGTATCGGAAGTTGAGGCGGCCGAAAACACTGGCTTCGAATTTGATTCGGGCAAGTTCTTTGACGCTCGGAAGAATGTTTGCCTGGACATACTCGAAGCGTTGCTGTGCCTCGTGGAGCCGCCAAAGGCCGAGGCTTCCAACGAACAGCAATGCTGCGAGCGCGGTGGCTAATACGAGAATCAAACGCTTTGAGATGGTCACGCCGGCTCCATGCACAGAATGGTGGGAACCCTTTATTTCGGCATCGATCACGAAAACTTTATGGTTGTACAATTAATTAATTTGGCGCGATTTTGCGTTTCCCTGTGCCGGAATCGAAAGGTGATGGGTGCCCAGAAGATCCTCTCTAGTCACATTGCGAAGACTGCCCTAGGAAATCATCGACCTGCTGAGTGCCGACTAGTTTGAGACGAATACGCGCGTACGGCTCTGCGACGTTGCTGACCTTGAGTCAAGATAACGGCGGGTGAGACCCTTGCTCTGAAAACGGTCGGCGGGACCTGGGTGCATTCGGTGAACTCGCGCCACGCAACAGCCTGGATAAGAGTTGTTCGCGATAGAGCAAGGCACGTAGCAGGTGCTGCTTCAGTACAACGCGTTGCCGTATCGGTTCGAAGCTCGAGGGGAACGCCTGTGTCCGCTTGGAGGTACAAAAACCGAGCATGCGCTGCTCGCGTTCACGCGTGAGCAGGGTGCTGTTCGCCCCTTATTCAGCCGTGCGCTTGCTTGGCGAAAAAGCGTTTCACGCTTGCCAGCGCTGGATCGACGATAAGGAACTTCTGTTTCGCGAGATCGATCTAATGACCCGTCAGGTTGGACAACTGCTGCATCTCGCCGAAGTCAACGAGTCGCAAAACTTCAATTTTGGAGCGGTAAGCAGCGTTGATGTCACGCAGGACGTCGTGTCGTATCTCGAGCGCAAGGCCGACAGGTCTCAGGTCACGCTTCAACTCGAGGCCGATGCCGACCATCGCGACCTTCATACAATACCTGCCTACGCGCTTTAAAGGCCGCCCATATCGCTGATTCTATCGACGATGCCGCCGGAGAAGGGCTATTCGTACTTTCCGTGCATTTTCTGGCGGTTTGTACGAAAAATCATATTCACATCAATGAGTTAAAAATCCGTCAAGTTGCAAAAGCCTGTGAGGCCGCAGACCCTTGCTACAAGCGGTTTTCTTGCGCCGCTACCGCCAGATTTTTCACGGATCGAACGAATTCCCCACTGTTGAGTGGCTACCGACCAGCACGGCGCAACAGAAAGCTAGCAATGGATTCTCGTCGTGCGGGTTAGAAACATTCGCTTGCAAAACAGGAACAAAATTACTTGAACCGACGGAGAGAAAAACAGGGCCGCATTTTGTCCGTCCGACTTTACATTACATAATTGATCGACGTTTAATCGTAATCCTATGTTTACCAGGCCGGAGAGGCTTCGATTTGTGCAGGACGTTGCTGCACAAATTCTGGATTCGCCCATGCCTTCAGGTTGCGCGGTGACAATTTGCGCAGGGCGGGGAGGGCTGGCTTGCGCTGGATCAGTGTGGCGACACGCTCTTCAAGTTTCTGATAATCGAAACGTCGAAGGGGAAAGATTGCCTGTCTCACGAGGCCACGATGAAGCGTCTCGAATTGACGACTGGTGACCTGCCAAGGTGTTGGATGCCGTGGACATGGAGGCTGGCTGGTCGCTGGAGGAGCCTGAGCAGGCGTCAACTCCGTTACCATCGCCTGGGTATGTGAATCCGAAATCAGTAGCTCAAACCCGCCAGTTCTCTTCGGAGCCTGGCGGGTTTTTCTTTGCCTGCGGGGCGCGAGCTACATACGGCGGTGGAGTCGCTCAACCGTTCAGTTGCGATTCGACGTTCAGAACGATCCGTGCGACCGGGTTGCTGTCTGCGGACTGCGGCGCGAACTTGATCTGGGCGAAGGTGACGATACCGAGAGCGACGACCAGGAGTGCTCCAGACGCGGCGATGCGGGTAAGGTATTTCACAGGGACCTCATTTTGATGATGTAGACAGAAACTGGACGTAGCTGACAGGCGTGTCGACTCAACTTCAGCGGCATCCCGGTCCGCCAACCCGGCAACGCCGGACGCGATCGTCGGATCGCGCTTGCCGATTGGACGAATTTTGTGCAGTGCAGTATAACACAACCATCAGGTTGCATCTATCGATCACACGGGCTTGTGCATTGCACTATAAATGGTTTATCCGTATATCCGGTGCGACATCCCGTCGCGAGCGGATGCTTAATTGCTTGAGCATTTCGTGTATGAAAGATTTCTGTACGCCATAAGGGGCCGCCATGCTCGCAGGCACGGACGATGTCGAGGAAGCCGTCTCGGCAGTCTCCCCGCTGGCGCCTGCTAGTTGAAGATGGGTTTGCGGACAGTATCAACTGCGCTATGATTGGGTATCAACTGATACTTTAGTCGGGAGTCGCATGTCACTGATTACGCCTGAGGCAGTGGCCGCAGTCATGGAACTGCGGCAGGTCCCGCACACGCTCGCGGAACTCGAAGCACTTGTCCGCGACGGACTGCCCAAGTCCGCGCTGCGCGCGGGCGTCGAACATGCGACGCAGGGCGCTGACGCCCGGCGTGCGCTACGTGCCCGCATCATCCCCGAAGCGACCTATAAGCGGCGTCGTGATCGGCTGACGCCAGACGAATCGGAAAAGACTGAGCGGCTGGCCAGGATCGTCGCGACGACGGCCTACGTCTGGAACGACGAAGAGGACGCGCGGGAATTCCTGTCGACGCCGCACCCGGAGCTCGAGGGGCGGGCGCCACTCGATGTTGCACTGACCGAGCTCGGCGCGCGCCGGGTCGAAGAGCTGCTCTGGAAACTGTTTTATGGGTTGCCGGCGTGAAGTTGTTTCGAATCGCCGACACTCGACATACGGTCTGGAGCGGCACCGGCGCGATGCTGGTGGGCGGCCGCTTCAATAGCCCGGGGCGACCGGTCATCTACGCCGCGTCGACCTTCGCCGGTGCGATGCTCGAGGTTCTTGTTCATGCGCGCATCGGCAAGGTACCGAAGACACACGGATGGGTTGAAGCAGCGGTTCCCGACGATATTCGCGTCGAACTCCAGTCGGCCGAATCGTTGCCAGGGGGATGGGATGCGCCAGCACTGCAGGCGGCAAGGGAGTTCGGCGACGCCTGGCTGACCGAGTCGCGTACCGCGCTCCTGATGGTACCTTCCGTCGTCGTCCGTGCAGAGTTCAACGTGCTGGTCAATCCCGCACACCCCGACGCGACGCGGATTGTTGTGACCGAGCCGCAACCCGTGGTGTGGGATGAACGCCTCTTTGTGATGCGGACGGTCGGACACTCCTAGATTACGATGGTGGTCGGCTAGCCTCGCCTCGACGCTTTGCTCCTCAACGGAAATGCCTGGGATGTGGCTTCTAGTTTAGTTCGCAGCGTCCGCCAAAGGTCTACCAGCCGAGAAGCCGCCGGTCGTGTCAGGGCGAATGGGTGCAGATCGATGGCAGCGATCACCACTGGTTCGAGGAACGGGCGCCGGCCTGCACACTGCTGGTGTACGTCGACGATGCGACCAGCCGGCTGACGCATCTGCACTTCACGGCGAGTGAATCGACGTTCAGTTACTTTGAGGCGACGCGTGCGTACATCGAATGCCACGGCAAGCCTGGCGCGTACTACAGCGACAAGGCGAGCGTGTTTCGCAGTGGCAAAGCCCATGAAACGGGAAGCAGCGTGACGCATTTCGGCCGGGCGATGTTCGAGCTGTGTTGAACACAAGCGCCTGAGTCACGTGCTGCAGGTCGCGCAGGCGATCCAGGCGCAACGCGACAACCGGCGCATCTCCGGCTCCCCTGCGCGCACAAATCAGGGACAACCGGCTCGTTCTGTGCGAACAGCAGCTCAGCCAAGGGCCGCGTCGAGCGCGCGCACCTGACGCTGCAGGACCGGGCAACGGAACGCGTGCAGGGCACGAAGGAGCAGCGTGAATTCACACAGGATGACATCAACGATGTGATCACGGAATTGTCACAACGCAGGCAGCCGAAGCAAACACGCAAACCTGGCCGTCGGTCTGCAGGATCTGCCTGAACGGACTGACACGCCCTGCCCGTTTACACGCTGTCCTTCAACGCTGTGTGAGATTCAAACCGTTAAAGACAGGGGCAGACCTGACGTCAAACCCAACCCCGGATACGACATTTCTATTTGGCTGCCACTGCGACATTTCAGAATGGCCTAGACAAAATAAAAGTTCACTGTAATCGGGAACACAGCTTTGCTCAGTGAGATATGTTCTAGAAAGAAGCGTTAAATTGCTTTCGTTTGGTCATTGTGAAATTGTCTGAAACGAAGGGCCCCGTTAGTTGGGGCTATCCACCCCTTCGGTTCTGGACATCCCTGCCGTTTTTCGATGAAGTCGCTCGCACAACTGATTTTGTTATTACTTCTCAACTAAATTTGTTACTACCGCCCGGTACGGCCTGTCCGTCGATGTGATCGTCCCCGCCTCGTTCCAGAAACCGCGGCGCGCTTTCACGCAGCCGATAATCAGCTGCGACGATCGTGGATATCGGGCTGGGTCCACCCACCGGCGCAGGAGGCGGGTAGGGGAGCGCGATACCCGCGATGTGCGGGCATATCGTCGCGCAGCGCCGCAGTCCCGCGATTGCGGCGGCAGGCGTCGCGGCATAGACCTACGGATGGGCGTTTTCCCAGCGAGCCACAAACTGACCGTCGATGCTTTGATTGAGCCAGCACCACGGCAGCCCACCGCTGAGTCCTAACAGCGGCGGCGCACGTCGTGGTTCGCAGGGACTAGCGCGTCAATGACCTGCCAGCCTCCGATCTCTGACCACGATAGGCAGGCGCCCCGAGCCTCTTCCCACATCGAATCAAACCGGGTCTGCTGCCGCGTTCGGTATCTGGCCCGACGCAGGCATTTGCTGGAATACGGCGCACCGAGCCAACTGGACGTCACGGGCGCAATGAATTGGACGCCGTGTGGCGTTGCGCGCGCCACAAGGCTCCGAAGCTCACGCGTGCCGCATGGTATCCGAGCCATTGCTTCGCGTCGTCATCAACTCCCTCAACACAGGACTGGCAGTCCAGCTCGACCGACGGAGTGAGCCGCACTGCCGTGGTTCTCGATAGTCGCCGATCGGGCCAGCGGCGCATTTCGCCGAGGGACGGTCCAGTCAGACGCCGACCCTGAGGCCCCTCACGCGAACGCATCTAAGCCAGCCTTAGGTCGACGAGTTCTAAGCAAATTCGCCGGGCGGCCCGGCGCCCGTGGTTGCCCTGCAGGGAGCGCCTCGTGGAAATCGCCTGTAGGACGGGGCGGTCGTCATCGCGCGGGCCGAGCCGACACACGGACCCAGATCTTTCATCTGCCAGCGCACGTATCCGCGCCGATGCCAGAGATCGAGACTGCGCTGGATATCCTTGCCGTCGACAACGCGAGGGAGATCACCTGCAGTTCGTTGCGGTCTCGTCCGCAGAGCCGCCGTCAAAGTCAGCGCATGAAGTTCATCGGGCCCGTAAGTGGCGTCCATCTACGGAAGAGATGGATTGCATCTCAATATGCCGTCTTCTCAGGAGGCCGGTGCGCTCCTACCATTCGTGTTCGGCCAGCGGGCCGATCTGCAAGCCCTCGCGCTTCTAGCGGGGAGCTTGGGTCGTCGTCCCGTTGCGGGACTTCGGCTCCGCCAGTCGCGGGACCCCGCTTTTCAATTACGAAGGATTAAAGATCATGAAAAACTTAGAAGGCAAGATTGCAGTCGTCACGGGCGGAAGCAGTGGGATTGGCTTGGCCACAGCCAAGCGCTTCGTGGATGAAGGTGCACATGTCGTAATCACTGGGCGCCGAGAGAAAGAGCTGAAAGAGGCCGCCACGTTCATAAAGAAAAACGTTACGACGGTCGTGGGCGATGTGTCGCGCCTGGAAGATCTGGACCGCCTCTTTGCTGTCGTGAAAGAGAAACATGGTCACATCGACATTCTCTTCGCGAACGCGGGCGCAGGGACAATCGCACCGCTCGCGGTAGCTAGTGAGGCCCATTTTGACCAGACCTTCGACGTGAATGTGAAGGGAATGTTCTTTACGGTGCAGAAAGCCCTTCCCCTCTTCAAAGACGGCGGTTCGATTATCCTGAACTCTTCGGTCTCGAACGTGCTCGGGCTTCCAGGATTTACTGCTTACGCCGCGAGTAAGGCGGCTGTGCGCAACTTCGCGCGCGGCTGGGCCTTGGAATTGAAAGACCGCAAGATCCGTGTGAATTGTATGAGCCCCGGAGCAATCGACACCCCCGCCTTGGCGACCACGACGGGCCTTACCGCTGAACAGGCCGAGCAAGCAGTCGCACAGTTCACCACGCAGATCCCAATGGGCCGCAGGGGCATGCCCGAGGAAATCGCTGCAGCAGTCACGTTCCTCGCCTCCGATGAAAGTTCTTACATCACCGGTATCGATCTTCCCGTCGATGGGGGCATGGCGCAGGGCTGACCCGACGCGGTCCTGTGGCTGGACTTACGGGCACGCCGTTTCCATTGGTAGCGACACGACATATGCCACTGCCGTCCTGGACGGCAAGATCACGAACATCCCGGAGTACATTGACACGCAGGCGCAGGCGCGGGCCGCTCAGAGGAACGCGTCCGCGCCTGCGCAGTGCCGGCCCTGGCGGCATTCTTCGCGGTCTATGGCGAATGAGCCGTGGACCGCTGCCTTGCACGTCATACGCTGGTCGAATTCTCTACCGTGAAGGAGATCCCATGTACGACCAAGCCAAGCTAGCGGAGTTGATCCGTTTCTCACGCGTCGATGCGGGCGCCACCGTCATCGACGTTTACCCGGGCGACGGCGACTGGACCCGTCTCTTTTCAGACGTCGTGGGACCCGAAGGACGGGTCTACAGCTTCGTGCCGGCCGAAGTCGCCCACTTCAAGAACGATCCGGTCGGCCTCATGCGGACGCTTGCGAAGGAGCCGGGCCGAGAGAACGTCGAGGTCGTTTCGGCGGACCTCGTGGCGATGCCGCAGGCCACTCGACCGGCTGATGTCCTGTGGCTGCACCTGTTCTACCACGACCTCCACACTGCGCTTATGCAGGCCAAAGGCGCGACGGCGGCGGAGTTCAACCGAGCCGTCTACGAGCGACTGAAGTCCGGTGGGTACTATGTCATCGTCGATCACGCCACCGCCGCCGGGTTGGGCATGAGCAACGCCGAGTCGCTGCATCGGATTGACCCTGCGTCCGTGCGCGAGGAGGTGGAAGCGGCAGGCTTCGTACTGGACGCGGAAAGCACCGTTCTCGCCAACAAGGACGATCCGCACTCGAGCAAGGTGTTCGACCCCTCGATCAAGGGTGAGACCGATCGCTTCGCCTATCGGTTTGTGAAGCCCTAACGAGTCCCGCCGCCCACTTAACGTCGAGCTCGCCACTGGGTGCAAACAACTTGATGCGATCAGAGTAACTTTGAGCCCGGCAAGCGCGGATGACGGCTGCGCCATGGCGTTGCAACAATGCCGCCGGTGACGAGCACCGCAGATGGCCGGATCTCCGCGACCAACCTCGAAAGCCATAGGGCGATGCAACGATTGATTTCGGGGCGACATCGGTCAGCGCGGCATTGTGCTTGGCTTCGATCGATGCTTGGCAGCCGGCCGCACCACCTCGATTTCCGCTCCACACACCAGCCGCCGACCGGACCAAACGGCTCATACGCGGCACTGAGTCCTTCGACAAAGAGGCGCAGCGGGGAGCTGATCAAGAGAGACGTCATCGAGCATGCAGTTGCTTTCTTTCGCACCACGTGATGATTCGCATCTCAATATACCGTATTCCTGACTCGGGGCCCTTTGACCAGCCTCGACCTCTGGATGGCCAACAAGTATTGCGCACGCGTTGAACTACGGCCTGCCGTCCAAGCACATGGACGCGGAACGCGCCTGGCTGGTCCCAAGCGAGAAAAGACTCTCTGCCGTGTGCACGCTTCCCGAGTTGCACGAGCACTATCCATCGCTGAAACGGATGGTTCGGTTCTCAATATCAGGGCTTCTCACGAGCCCGCTTCGGCCGCACCATTGGAAATCGGGGCATTCGAACGCTTCGTTTCCATTCATTCGCGAGATCTGCTTCTGCTCCAAGGCCAGCCGCTCGACGAACCCGTTGTGCAGCACGGGCCCTTCGTGATGAATACGCCCGATAAGATTCGCGACGCTTACGCCGATTATCGAAGCACCCGCTCCGGTACGTGGCCATGGCCAACCCCGGATCCCAATCATGGCCCAAGCAGGGGGCGATTTGCGATTCTCGAAGCGACAACACCGCGTCCTCAGCCGCCGGTCCATAAGCATTCGAATAGGTCAGAAAATGGAGAGCTTTCGATGAGCATCAAAGAGAATGTCCAAGTCGTCAAAGACTTCTTTGCAGCAACGGGCAGCGGCGATAGACGACGTCTGCTGTCGTTGTGCGCTGAAGATATCGAGTGGATCGTTCCGGGCGAGGGTTGGGCCTTGGCCGGGACGCATCGCGGGCATGCCGGACTGGAGGATTTGCTTCAGAAGGCCTCCGGTCTGGAAACGTCATTCCCCGAGCCTCCAGAATTCGTCGCGCAGGGAGACCGGGTGTTGATGACTGGCCTCGCTAGGGGAAAAGTGAAGGCCACGAATAGGCCGTTCGAAGATTATTTCGTCTTTGCCATGACCGTTCGAAATGGCAAGGTGACGAACATCCGGGAGTACGTTGACACGCAAGCACTGGCGCGAGCATCCGAGCCGCTAGTCTCGGACGAGCGTGCGCGGCGGAACGCGCGAGCGGACACGCGGCGTCGATAGCCGCGTGTACTCGTTTGGCTGCTCCAGGGCGCCTTCGCACCGGTTTGCACACACCAAGCGTGACCCAAAAATGCTGATTTCCCGATACCTCCGCACCGCGGGGGCGGGCCACCATCGCCGACTTGAGTCGGCTAAAGGGTGACAGCCGTGCCCCACTGCGGTGCTGTCCGCGGGCCGCTGAGGCGCGGCCATAGGCGGAGCAGGCGCGGCCGAACTCGCGGGCAAGCGGCCCTTCCTGATGGCCACGGGGCCTGGTGTTTGCCCGTGGAGACCGATAAGGCCGCTGCCTAGCGCTAGAGTTTTGCGGGTTCAGGCGACTCTTTTGCGCTCGACCAGTCTTTCAGATGCTCAACGAGCCAGCGACCGGCGGGACCAGGAGGCGCTGCGGCTGGGTAGACGGCAGAAATGGTCAGCATGGTTCCAGCGCGCGGGACACCATCGACGTCAAGGGCGACCAGGTCACCGGAGGCGATGTCTTTCTCCACCATGTGAAGAGGCATCCCTCCCCAGCCGACACAGTCCTTGAGCAACGCATATTTCGTGGACAGATCGGCCAAGCGCCAGGTCGTAGACGATAGGACCCCGTAGTCGCGGCCAGCGAGCAGCTGTGAACGATCGGTCAAGACCAGTTGCACGTGCTTGGAGAGTTCCTTCTTGGGGATATGGCCCTCGAAGTTTGCAAGCGGGTGGCCACGCGCAGCAACCATCACCAACGGGACGGTGCCGAGGCGGTCGATAGCCAGCGACGCGAAGTCCATTGGGAGTGAGGCGAGGATTCCCAACGTGCAGCGCCCCTCCAGCACCGGCTGATACCCAGCACCCAAACCCTCCACGAAGATCCGTAACGGCGTCAACGGGAAGCGCTTGGCGAACGCTCTGGCTGCCTCGCTGATGGCGGCAGTGGGAAAGAAGACATCGAACACCACGGAGAGCTCGGCCTCGACTCCCGAGGTCATGAGCTTTGCCCGAGCTTTGAGGGTGTCAACACCCGACACGATAGCCCGCGCATCCGCAAGAATGAGCACGCCTTCAGGCGTTAGTTTTGGGAAACGCCCTGACCTGTCGAATAGTGTGATGCCGATCTGCTCCTCCAAAGCACTCACCCAGCCACTGACTGCGGACTGCACGCGGTTCAAGCGTCGAGCCGCCGCGGAGAAGCTTCCTTCGTCCACCGCAGCGATGAATGTTCTGAGCTGGTCGAGGGATACGCCGTCGAGCATATAAGCCTTTATCTATCTCTGAGAGCGATGTCTCGCATCGCAATATACCGGATTCTCAGAGTGGGTGGCCTGCGGCATTGAACTTGAGCGTTGCATGATGAACAGAGTCGAGAGAATACGTGCCGTCGGCGTTCAGCACTAGCTTCTCAGATCGGCCTGGAGGTGGGTTGTAGGTCCCAATCTGGCAGTTTAACGAAGGCCTCGCCATTCAGTCCCTGCGTCACGATGACAGTGTTATTGATGAACTGGTCGCCGAACCAGCGCTGCCCGAGCGTTGCCGTCACCATTTTTTCGATGGGCGTCGAGCTATCGAGCAAAAGGTCGAGTGACGCCTTCATTTCAACCAGAGTGCCCACCGCGTCAAGCGCTGAGTCTTCTCCCATTCCCTGATAGCCATCAGAGTTCACCAACGCTGTTGTATTGAAGTTATGCGTCCAGCCTTTCCCTAACGGACCACTCTGGTTCTTTCGGCCTGACCTGTACTGGCGCTGAAAATTCAGGCTCTGTGGGAAGGCGCCTGTGCCTACAACGGCCGCATTGATAACATCTTGACATCAATGCTTCGAAAAAATGCACTTATCGCTTAACTCAATTTGCGTGAGTATCTGTACTCAAGATTCCAGCGAGATTGGCACGAAAATAAAACGCATCGGAGACAAGGCTATGTACAACGCAAGGCGCACCTTGAGCGCCTAACGATCGCCCCTTGGGCGGCTAGTCTCGAGCCCCAGCGGTTCGAGCACCGGACAACTCGACACACATCATCCACGCATTCCGAACGCCAACGGCGTCACGGCCGCTTGTCACGCCTCGCGCTTTCGCCGAACTACCAATCCGTACACCCGTTTCTTTTTATATCGCTATGCCCTTCAGGAGACAACTTCATGCAAATCACCGGTATGTTGCACGGCGCGCGCCTGTTGCAATTCGTTGGATTCCCGGCGAGTGAGATCCTCGGCCCGAGCGCCAGCGAGGAGGAGATCAAGACTTTGATCGATCGTCATCGCCAGATATTCATCAAACCCGTTTTCAAAGGCGGAGTGGGAAAGAAGGGGAAGGCGGGTTTACTGGGCCGCGCGACCGATCTCAAGACGGCGTTGATCGAAAAAGAGCGGTTGTACTTCGCCGAGCATTCCGTCGGCCACGTGAAAGCAAAGTCGAATGGCGTGACGTTCGAAGCCGGCGTTCCAGCCCAGCATGAGGTCTATTTCTCGATCACCGACTCCACGCGTTTTCGTGCGCCGACCATGACGCTCTCGCACAAGGGCGGCATGGATATCGAAGAGGTCGATCCGAAGCATGTGGCGATGGTGCCCTTCGACGCGTTGACGGGTTTAAAGGCGTTCGTCGTGGCGAACGCGCTGAGCGAAATCGGTGCGCCGAAGGAGATCATCTCGCCGCTCGTGCAGCAGTTGCCGAAACTCTGGGAGCTCTTTCACGATTTCGGCATGACGACACTGGAGTTGAATCCGATCCGCATGCGCGAGGACAAGCACGGACGACTCACGCCGGTTGCCTGCGACTTCAAGTGCGGCTTCGATCGCGATGATCCGCGATGGACGCGCCTCGGGCTGCCGCAACACCTGTTCGCAGCGGACTACTCCGACTTCGAGCAGGAGATCAATCAGTTGCGCACGCACCAGGGCCAGAGCGACGTGTATGTGATCAACGAGAAAGGCACGATTCTCGCGCCGACGTTCGGCGGCGGCGCCAACTCGCTCGTCACCGAAATGCTGGGCGACGCCGCGATCATCTCGTCGGATTTCGGCGGCAATCCGCCTTACGCGAAGATGAAAGAAGTGGCCCGCATCTGCTTCAGGCATTGGCTCAAGCAGGCGAATGTGCTTTTCATCATCGGCGGCAAGTCGAATAACACCGACATCTTCGAGACGCTGCGAGCGATGGCCGACGCTCTTCGCGAACACTTCAGCGAGCATGGGCCGACGCCCCTTTACGTGGTGCTCGGCCGCGGAGGGCCGAACCTCGTGCGAGGGATGGCCGCGCTGAGAGATACATGCGATTCGCTCGGCCTGCCGTACCGGCTGTTCGGATTTGATTCCGACATCAGCGAAGTCATCCAGTACGCACGGCAGGCGGATGCTTGGATGCGCGCCGGTGGCCGAGCCGAGGTCGCAGCACGGATCGGCGCGCCCACGACCGAAACCGAAACGGCTCAAGCCTGAGGAGAGCGACATGTACAAGCAAACCAGCAACCAGTTCAAGTATTTCGTTGGCGTCAACTCGCTCGCGCAGATCGCCACGCGGGACGATCGCGTGTGCGTACTTAACATCCTGGGCGGTGAGTCCTCAGAGGTAACGCCCGTCAGTCATGCGTTTTCGGGCGGCAATATTGTCTTCGGCACGGCGCCGGGCAAGGGCGGCCAGGTGCTCGCCACATCTATCGGCGATATCCCGGTTTACAACAACGTTCGCGAGGGTCTGGAGGCAGGGCATCGCTTCAACTGCGGCGTGGTCTATCTACCGCCATCGGCGGCTCGCGACGGCGTCGCCGAACTGATCCGCGTCAATCCCGATCTGAAGAAGATTTTCATCATCACCGAGAAGATCGCCGTGCACGACGCTCGCGAAATTCGCGCAATGGGCCAGCAGGCGGGCATCGACATCTTCGGGGCGAACGGGCTGGGCGTCGCCGACTCGTGGAATCGTGTGAGAATCGGCGGAGCACTCGGTGGTGATAGTCCAGACGATTCATTGCGCAAGGGATCGATCGCCATCTTCTCGAACTCAGGCGGCTTCAGCACGACGATCGCGCAGTACCTGCGCATGAGCGGCTGGGGCACGTCGACGGTCATCTCCAGCGGCAAGGACGTCTACATCCACTATGCCGCACCGGAATTTGCCTTTGCGCTCGCCAATGATGCGCGCAGCAAGGCCGCCGTGCTCTATTGCGAACCGGGCGGCTACTACGAGGCCGACGCGGCCTTCACGAAGCCGGCGGTGGCCTGCGTGGTGGGTCGTTGGAAGAGTCGCCTCACGCGTGCGGTCGGCCATGCGGGCGCGATGGCCGGCGGCTCCGACGACGCACAAGCCAAGGAACGCTGGTTCATGGAGAAGTTCGGCGTGGACCGGCTTTTCACGCCCGACGATCCGTGCTGCTCCGCCAAGGGCGCGGTCGTCACGAACATCGCGCATATCCCGGCGGCGCTGACCGCCGTGATGCGCGCCAACGCGACGATGCCCGACTTCGAGCCCGAAGGCAGTCTCGCGCTCAAGCCGTGGTTTGGCTCCGACCAGGGCATCCAGCTTCCGTCCGGCCTTGCGATTCCCGTGGTCGGTGCGGTCGCCCCCTATGACGAGCAGGTCTTGCAGGTCAATCGGCAAGTCGGGGCGATTGCGCCGCGTCAGGCGCTCAAGGACGCATCGGGCGCTTCGCAGA
Organism: Paraburkholderia sp. BL9I2N2; assembly: GCF_004339745.1. Classification (GTDB taxonomy): domain Bacteria; phylum Pseudomonadota; class Gammaproteobacteria; order Burkholderiales; family Burkholderiaceae; genus Paraburkholderia. The sequence goes on from NZ_SMGP01000003.1 coordinate 665,074, forward strand.
TGGATGCGAAAACGCAGGTCAGCAGCCTGCATGGCGCCTCGATGCTCGACGCAGCGACGCATTCGCTCGAAGCGAACGTCTGCCTTGCCCTGCTTCACGAGATCGGCGGCGAGAACGACGAGAAGCTCATCGATGTCGCGATCACCGCGTTCGTCAATCTTCACGGAACGCCGGAACTCGCGGCGGCGCAAGCCGCTCGCGAGGCCGGAAACGCGCCCAACGCGATCCTGGCGGCCGCGGCTTCGATCATCGGGCCGAATCGCCAGCGAGCGGCTCGGGATGCCGCGAAATGGATGATCGATCGCTTCTCGGCAGCTGGCCTTACGAGCCCGCTCGATGAGAACTTCGACATCGCCCGGATCGACGCGAGCGGCAGCGAGCCGTTTTTCGCCGACTCAAGCGATCCGCGCGCTGAGGCGATGCTCGCGGGACTCGCCGAGCGTGGGGCCCAGTCGGTCCTCGTCCGCTGGCTCGCGTCTCAACCTGATCACCCGACGGCCGACGCGGTGCTGGCCGCGATCACCACGACGCTCGCATGGGGACCGCTGATGCGAAAGCGCATCTCGCGCGTTACGGCCGAGAGCCTGCCCTGGTGGACCATGCTGTTCGGGACGCTGATCGGCGCATCGGCGGATGCCTCGCGACACCGTCCAGACGGCTTCTGCGGCTTTACCACGCAAGCTTTGCTGAACGAACACAGTCTCACGGAAATCTGCTTTGCCGCGCTGCTCAACCTCGAACCCGGGCCCGACGATCTGTTCGCTTTCAAGACGCTCGTCGGTCTGCTGCTCACCAACGGTCCAGGAGCCATCTCGGCGCAGGGTGCGAAAGGCGCGGTATCGGCCGACGGTCCGGAAAGTCCAGAGCGAGTGCAACTCAACAAGGCTCTGGTCGGCTTTCTCACGCATACCGGCTATACGCATGGCGGCAACGGCTATGAGGGCATCGCGTTCCTGATCGAAGCGTTCCGGGACAGCGGCCTCGCCGATCCGTCCGACCCTGTACATGGCGTTGACCTGCGCTCGCTGGCCGAGCGCTCGGTCGAGCGGTATGCGCAATACAAGGCCCGGCAGAAGCATGCCGGCAGCCTCGATATCGCGAAGCTGCCGGGGGTGAACCATCCGGTCTTCAAGGACAGGCCGGTCAACCACGATCCGCGCGAAGTGTTCATCGCGGACCTGTGCGAGAAGCGCGGGGAATACAACGTGTTCCATGCGTTCTATCGCGAACTTGTGCAGGCGTTGTTCGATGCCGGCGTGTCCCGCAACGTGTATTGCGTCAACGTCGATGCGGTGATCGCAGCGCTGCTGCTGAAGATGCTGTGGCAGCCGCTGCGACGTGGTGAATTGAGCGAGACCGATCTGGAAACCGCCGCGTTCACGATCTTCCTTTATCCCCGCATGCTCGGATGCGCGGCGGAAATCGACGATCACCTGAACCGGGGACGCAATATGGACACCCGAACGCCCGCGTCGCAATGCCGATTTGTAGCTTGAGCGCTTTCCCGACACTGATAACCAACGGACATCAATCGTTTCGAAAATAGCACTTATCGTTTCATGTGGTTCGGGCGAATATTCGACAAACAACAAATCGCCCGAACACCGCAAGTTCAAAATTTCTGGAGACAACTCGATGCATCCCTCCTCACCCCCACTGGCCCCCGGGCAATCGAAGGTATCCGCCGTGCTACGCGTGACGGCAGGCAACTTCCTGGAGCAGTTCGACTTCTTCCTGTTCGGCTTCTATGCCACGCAGATTGCCGCGGTCTTTTTCCCGGCGGGGAGCGAGTTCGCTTCACTGATGATGACGTTCGCCGTGTTCGGCGCGGGCTTCCTAATGCGGCCGCTCGGTGCGATCATCCTCGGCGCGTACATCGACGATGTCGGCCGCCGCAAGGGCCTGATCGTCACGCTGTCGATTATGGCGAGCGGCACCATCCTGATCGCGTTCGTGCCCGGCTATGCGACGATCGGACTCTTCGCCCCGGCGCTGGTTCTCATCGGTCGTCTGCTGCAAGGCTTCTCGGCGGGAGCTGAACTCGGCGGGGTATCGGTGTATCTCGCCGAAATGGCGACGCCGGGCCGCAAGGGCTTCTTCACGAGTTGGCAGTCGGCGAGCCAGCAAGTGGCTATCGTCATCGCCGCCGCGCTCGGCTTCGCGCTCAATCAGTGGCTCGACACGGCGGCGATCGCTGCGTGGGGATGGCGCGTGCCGTTCTTCGTCGGCTGCATGATCGTGCCTTTCATCTTCCTCCTGCGGCGCAATCTCGAGGAAACGCAGGAATTCAAACAGCGCCAGCATCGCCCGAGCATGAAAGAGGTCTTTGCTACGCTCGTGCAGAACTGGAATGTCGTGATCGCTGGCGTGCTGCTGGTGGCAATGACCACCACGAGCTTCTATCTGATCACGGTGTATGCGCCGACCTTCGGCAAGACGGTCCTGCATCTGAGCACTGCCGACAGCCTGCTCGTCACGCTGTGCGTGGGTGTCTCCAATTTCATCTGGCTGCCGATTGGTGGTGCGCTGTCGGATAGGATCGGACGCCGTCCGCTCCTTCTTGCGATGACGATCCTGGCAATTGCGACCGCCTACCCGGCGCTGTCGCTGCTGGCCCACGCACCGAGCTTCGTCAACATGCTGCTTGTGCTGCTCTGGCTATCGTTCATGTACGGCATGTACAACGGCGCGATGGTCGTCGCGCTCACTGAGGTGATGCCAGTGGAGGTACGCGTCGCCGGATTTTCACTCGCCTACAGCCTCGCGACAGCGGTCTTCGGAGGTTTTACTCCCGTCATCTCGACCGCGCTCATTCATATGACGGGTGATAAAGCCGCGCCAGGCTACTGGATGAGCTTCGCCGCGGTGTGCGGGCTCGGAGCAACACTCGCACTGTACCGGCGCCGTCGCGTTCCACTGCATGCGGCTCCCTGAAGCATCGCACGCCTCCTCGAACACCAGACTGACATTTATCGCCCAATGAAATCCTTCCTTCTGAAACTCTGCACCGCGGCGCTGCTCGGCACCTGCGCCGCTGCGGCGAATGTGCAGGCCGCCGATCTGCATGTAATGAGTTCGGGTGGCTTTACCGCCGCCTACAAGCTGCTCGGCCCGAAGTTCGCGGCGTTCAGCGGCGATACGCTCGATACCGCGCTCGGCCCGTCGATGGGCAAGTCGCCGGAGGCCATTCCGAACCGGCTTCAGCGCGGCGAACCTGCCGACGTGGTGATCATGGTCGGCTATGCACTCGATGATCTGATCAAGCAGGGCAAGGTGATTCCCGGTTCGCGCGTCGAGCTTGCGGATTCGCGGATCGGCATGGTGGTGCGCGACGGCGCGCCGAGGCCCGACATCGGGTCCGAGGCGGCGCTCAAGGCAACCTTGCTGCATGCCCGGTCGATCGCTTACTCGGATAGTGCGAGCGGCGTCTATATCGAGCGCGAGTTGTTCAAGCGGCTCGGCATCGAGGAGCAGGTCAAGACCAAGGCGAAGATGATCCCCAAAATTCCGGTGGCGTCCGTTGTGGCGACGGGCGACTACGAAGTGGGATTTCAGCAGGTGAGTGAGCTGCTTCCGGTGAAGGGCGCGGCGTATGTCGGCAAGATTCCGGAGTCGATGCAGTCCGTCACGCGCTTTGCGGCCGGCATTCCCGTCGGCGCGCAACACCCCAGGGAAGCCAAAGCGCTGCTCGACTATCTCGCGTCGCCCGCCGTGCAGCCGGAGGTGACATCGACCGGGCTCGATTCCGTCGCCACCCATTGAGACGAAGGCAACGATTCAGCCCGTCAGGTCGGCGGGCTGATCGAATGCATCCTCATCCTCAGGCTCATGCGCCAGGCTCAATGCGTTCTTCAGGCGCACCCGGTCGCAGGAACGCTCCCACATCGATACGAAGATCACCGCGCAGGCATTGCTGATCACACTCGTCAGGGCGCGCGCTTCGGACATGAAGCGATCGATGCCCACCAGCAGCGCGACGCCTGCAAGCGGCAAGTCGGGGATGACGGCCAGCGTCGCGACGAGCGCAACCAGTCCGCTGCCCGTTACGCCCGCCGCGCCCTTCGACGTGAGCAGCATGACCGCGAGCATGGTCGCGATCTGGCCGCCCGAGAGGTGAACATCGCACGCTTGAGCGATGAACATGGAGGCGAGCGTCAGGTAGATCGCCGTGCCGTCGAGGTTGAACGAATAGCCGGCGGGCAGCACGAGTCCCACGATTCCCTTGTCGCAGCCAAGCGCTTCGAGCTTGACGATGAGGCGCGGCAGCACGGGTTCGGTCGACGAAGTCGCGAGTACGATGACGAGTTCTTCGCGAATGTAGCGCAGCAGTCGCCAGAGCGAGAAGCCATGCAGCCGTGCGAGTGGACCGAGCACGCAAACGATGAACAGCAGGCACGCCGCGTAGAACGCCACCATCAGCATGCCGAGCGAGCCAATCGAACGAATGCCGAAGCGGCCCACCGTGAATGCCATCGCGCCGAATGCGCCGACCGGCGCAAGCCGCATGATCATCGCAAGGATGCGAAACAGCACGTGAGCGATGCCGTCGATGAATTCCTGTACCCGCCGCCCGGCGCTTTGGTTGGCATTCAATGCGAAGCCGAACAGAAGGGCAAGCAGCAGCACCGGCAGCACCTCGCCTTTCTCGAAAGCGCCGACGAGCGTCTCAGGGATCACATGCAGCGCGAATTCGACGAATCCGTGCGACTGCGAGCGCGTCGAATACTGCGCGAGGACCGTCGCATCCAGATGATGCGCGTCGATGTGCAGGCCCGCGCCCGGGTGCAGCGCAAACGCGCTCGCCAGCCCCAGAACGAGCGCAACAATGGTGAGAAAGTAGAACAACGCCAGCGCCTTCAGAATCGTCCGCCCGATCTTCGAGCCGCTCGCAAGCGACGTGATGCCGGTGACGATCGTGCAAAAGACGATCGGCGCGATCATCATGCGCACCAGCGCGACGAACGCATCGCTGAGTGGTTTGAGCGACGCGCCGGCCTGCGGCCAGAAGTGGCCGACGGTCATGCCAAGCCCCATTCCAAGCAGGACCTGGACGTAAAGCAGCCTGAAGGGCCTTGCCAACGTCATTTCGGCGCCTTCTTTCCCGCGGCGCCGACCGTGCCGCTGCGCTTCGTGTCGAGGATCGTCTGATAGAACTGTTGCGCGGCGGGCGCGAGCGGACGTCCGCGGCGCCTGACTATGCCGACGCGTCTCGTCACAACCGGATCGACGAGCGGCACGCTCGTCAGAATCGGATGGTCGCGCATGGGCATGGCCATTGAAGGCACGGCGGCCACACCGAGTCCTGCTTCGATCAGGCCAAGCATGGTGGTGACATGGCGGGTCTCGCAGACGCTAGGCATCCTCGGCGCCACGGTGGTCAGCGCCTGATCGAGCAGCAGGCGGTTGCCAGAAGTCTTGTCCACGGATACATATTCGTGTTCATAAAGCTCGTTCCAGGTCACGCGCTTTTTCTGAGCAAGGGGATGATCGCGGCGGCACGCGGCGACAAACCGTTCCTGCAGCAAGACCTTGAACTCGACCTCGGTCTCCTGGCTGCCCATGAAGCTGACGCCGAAATCGGCTTCGCCGCTGATCACTGAGCCGAGCACTTCGTTGGCGCTCGAGTCGAGGAGCTTGACCCGGATTCGCGGATAGCGACTGTGATAGGCGGCAATGACGCTCGGCAGGAAATAATAGGCAACGGACGGCACACACGCGATGGTCACATGACCCAGGCGGCTCGTGGAGACGTCGCGGATACCGAGCAACGCGACATCGAGATCGTCGAGCAATTGTTCCGCGCTCGGGGCGAAAACGCGTCCTACGGTCGTGAGCGTAACGCTTCGGGTTGTTCGCTCGAACAGCCGCACGCCGAGCGCCGCTTCGAGCTTCTCGACGCGGCGGCTCAATGCCGGCTGCGAGATGTTGACCGCCTCCGCGGCTTTGCGGAAGCTACCCAACTCGACGACAGCTCGAAACGCCTGCAAATCGTTCAGGTCGAAGTTAACGCCCACGAGCCATCCTCCGAATTTTAGATGCGGCTATTTTGCATGATGCGGGCGAAAGCGACCATCGAGAGCAACACTCGGTAAATTCAGCCCAAGGATCGCACCGAAGTCGGGGCGGGGGCCGGTTCCGTGGTGTCAGCGGTCATTCATGGCCGAGAGGTGGGCGTCTCTTTATGACCGAGAGCGCCAGCTCCGTGGACGCTCCACGGAGCTGACGTTGGAGTTTTCAATGGCAGCTTCCGACGGGCGGGTGAACGCGTACGCCAGGCCAGTTTCGGACGTTCGACATTGCTGGACGAATCGTCGACAATCTGCAGTTGTTTAGCCCTCGGGCCACTAACGCGAACAGTCCCGATCGAGTCTTCACATGCCACAAATCGAATTGAAGCAGGCTGAGAAAACAGACCATCAGCTAATCGTAAACCTGATGCAGTTTTATAACTATGACTTCGGTGAGTGGATTCCGCTTTCGTTCGCGGACGACGGTTTTTTTGCTATCCGTCCGAAGCTCGATTATCTCGCCAGTTCAACGACGATTCCATTTCTCATTCTCGTCGATGCCCAAATCGCCGGTTTCGTCATCGTCGACGTCGAGGTTCATGCCACGGGGGCACAGTTCAATATCGGTTGCGCGACGGCAGGCCGTTGCCCCTGCAGGCGGACGCGCTCGCGCTCGGCTTAGTGAGCCTACGCGATGGTGTGCAGTTCTCCAGAGTATGCGATCCACAGACGGCGAGCGACGAGGTGATGCAGACAGTGCTTGCGGGATTTTTCTCGTGCGTATTGTGGCGGCGCCGGAAGAAATACAGGACGCCGATCATCGCGCGGACGTGGCTGGCCGCAGACGTCGGATGCCCACCGCGGGCGCCGACAACATCCGTGGCCAGCGTCCAGCACGATGAAACTGAAGGCCATTGCCTGGGCAACGTGCTGTACCGCGCTCAGCCTGTCGGTCGTCAGAACTCGGTGCCCCGAAAGAACTCTTCCGTCTCGTACGGTCGCCGCAGGTAGTGGTGTATGTCAAGCTGTCAAAGGAGATAATCATGTTTTACGACCACACGAATTCTCAAAGTATTGATCACTGAAGTGGTACGAGTGATCGGCGCGACGTGGGTTCGGCGGCGAACGATATCATCGGTGTGATCAATCCTGCTCCGGCAAGGAACTGGTCATGGGCGCATCGCAGTGACTCATATGACTGGATGGACTGGCACAGTCCATTTCCTGCGATAGCCCCGTCGGTGACCGTGCCCTGATTTCGGATACAACAGGATCGTCCTATCAGCGAAGCAATGGAAGATACGAAAATCATAGCCACGATCTGCGGATGGCGAAATCGCGCTTCAGGTGCGCATTTCCGAAGGTCTTGACTGCAGTAACCTACCGAGAAGCGGCAACCAACGGCTACGAAATGCTAAGGATCGACGAAGTCACGAATAGCGAAGGTTTCGCCGAGCGATGCGATGTCGCGATAGTAGGCGGCGGCATTGTTGGCGTCAGCACCGCGTATGAACTGGCGCGACGCGGCCTCCAGGTGGCTCTGCTCGAAAAGGGCGTCATTGGTTGCGAGCAGTCGGGCCGCAATTGGGGCTGGGTGCGTCAGCAGAACCGCGACCTCCATGAGTTGCCGCTCGCGATGCAGAGCCTCAAGCGCTGGAGCGAACTAAGCGAAGAACTGGGCGAGGACATTGGGTTTCGTAAGGCGGGCATCCTGTACGGCACGGAGCATGAATCTGACATCGCGCAATGGGAGTCGTGGCTTGCCCGCGCCCGGGAAGTCGGCTTTAACAGCGAGATCCTCAGTGCGCGCGAACTGGCAGTGCGCATTCCGTCCGGACGTGCGAAGTGGGCTGGAGGGCTGTGGTCGGCCACGGACGGCCGCGCCGAGCCGTCGAAAGCCGCGCCTTCGATTGCTCGCGGCGCGCAAGGTCTCGGCGCGATGGTGTATCAGAACTGCGCGGTACGAAGTCTCGACATGAGCGCGGGGCGTGTCTCTGGCGTCTGGACGGAGCGCGGCCGGCTCGCAGCCGACACCGTCGTTCTCGCGGGAGGCGCCTGGAGCGCGTTGTTCTGCCAGCATCACGGCATCGACCTGCCATCCATCAACGTGATGGGAACGGCGTTGCGAACCGCTGAGGCGCCGGGGGTTATCGAAGGCTGTTTCTCCGGGCCTAACTTCGCGCTGAGGCGACGGTTGGACGGCGGCTATACGATCGCGGTTCCCGGCCACGGACGTGTGGAGCTCGCGCCACAAAACCTGCGGCATTCGGTAAAGTTCCGCACCATGTTCCGCAGCAAGCTGAAGAAAAAACTGAAGATTCGCGTCGGTGCCAGCTTCTTCCACGGACCGGAAGCAAGCGCGACCTGGCGCGACGATGACGTCTCGCCGTTCGAAGGAACACGGGTGCTGGATCCCCGGCCTGATACCGAATGGCTCGAACGTGCGCTGCAAAACGTGGCCAGCGTGTTTCCCGAACTGTCGGGCTTGCGGATCGCTCACGCGTGGGCGGGCGCGATCGACACGACGCCGGACCTCGTTCCCGTCATCTCGAAGGTTAATGCGAAACCCGGTCTCGTGATCGCATCCGGCTTCAGCGGACACGGCTTTGGACTAGGGCCAGGCGCAGGCGTGCTCGTGAGCCGGCTGGTAATGGACGAGGAGCCGCAGTTCGACATTAGTCCCTACAGACTCGCCCGCTTTTCGGACGGAACGAAACTGAGCAGCCCCGAAATGATGTGACGCGAGGCCGCGGGCAAACTATCGCGGCAGCCCACTTCGGGAGATTGAACCTCCAGTGCAATTCAACCGTATTGACTAACGGCCGTTGCAATTTTAAAAGCGGCCGGAGATCTTGATCGAGCTCGTATGACTGAGAAGGGCAGAGCGATTCCGCATAAGGTCGTGAGCGCAGCCGTGGACGGTGTAACACCGTCTCGAGCATGGCGGCAGCACCTTGGGCTGAAACAAGCAGAAGTCGCTGCGCGCATGGGCATCAGTCAACCGGCCTACTCGCAACTGGAAACGAAAGAGCGCCTAAGCAACTCTTCGCGTGAAAAGATTGGAGCCGCACTCGGTATCACGGCGGATCAACTGGACTTTTGACGGATCGGGCGGTCGGGAAGTTCGTACAGTGAAGGAAATGCTTGCGTTGCGCGAGCGGGGACATACTGTGGAAGTGGTCTGTCCTCGCGGCGCCCAGATTGGCGTGCGCTCGGCCGAGCTTGGCTTCGCGGTGCACCACGCGTGCCTTGCGGCTTGCGCATTTCCGGGTAGCAGATCCACTCCGACGGATTACAACCGGCGGCGAGCTGTCGTTAAGGTTGGGCGACCACCTTGGCACGTGTTCGGGGCGCCGATGGATCGTACGACTGCTTGCGCTCTCCCCGCGGGGGCGAAGACCAGATACGACATGCCGACAAGCGCACCCGAAGCGAGCCGGAGGAAGGTATTAACACCTGGGCCTTCCAGAAAGGATCGACCTCTATTAGCCGCTGAACAGACCCTTTGCGACCTGAAACGCCGCGTCCCGAAGCGGAGCGCGGGTACACTGGATGTATGACGCCATGCTCCCACCAGGTGAGTGCTGTCATCGTCGCTCCAGGCGTAGCATCGAACCAGTCCACGACATCTATTGCGCATGTTAAACGACCTCTGGTACAAAAACGCGATCGTCTACTGCCTGTCGGTGGGCACCTACATGGATGCGAATGGCGACGGCGTCGGCGATTTTCAGGGTTTGATGCGCCGGCTCGATTACCTGCAGGGCCTCGGCATCACGACGCTCTGGCTGATGCCGTTCCAGCCTTCGCCGGGCCGCGATAACGGCTACGACATTTCCGACTACTACAACGTCGATCCCCGCTATGGCACCCTCGGCGACTTTGCCGAGTTCACGCACGCGTGCCGGCAACGCGGTCTGCGGGTAATGATCGATCTGGTAGTGAACCACACGTCCGATCAGCACGCGTGGTTTCAGAGCGCGCGCCGCGACCCGGAATCACAGTACCGAGCCTGGTACGTGTGGTCGAAGAAGAAGCCCGCGAACGCAACAGACGGCATTGTGTTCCCCGGCGTGCAGAAATCCACATGGACTTACGACAAGGAAGCAGCCCTTTGGTATTTCCACCGCTTCTACGACTTCCAGCCTGACCTGAACACGGCGAACCCGCACGTTCAGGCGGAACTGCTGAAGATCATGGGCTTCTGGATCCAACTCGGGGTATCAGGTTTCCGTATGGACGCCGTGCCCTTCGTGATCGCGACCAAAGGCCCACAGGTGCGGCAGCCCGTCGAGCAATACGACATGTTGCGGACCTTCCGCGAGTTCCTCCAATGGCGTAAGGGCGACGCGATCATCCTCGCCGAAGCAAACGTTCTGCCCGACACCGACATGCAGTATTTCGGCGACGAGGGCGAGCGTCTGCAGATGATGTTCAACTTTCAGGTCAATCAAGCCACGTTCTATACGATGGCGAGCGCAGACACTGCACCGCTCAGGAAGGCGCTTCGCGCAACAAAACCGCGCCCGGCGACAGCGCAATGGGGCGTGTTCCTGCGCAATCACGACGAACTCGACCTGGGACGTCTCACGCCGGAGCAGCGCGAGACCGTATTCGCCGCATTCGGGTCGGCGCCTGACATGCAACTCTATGACCGCGGCATTCGCCGAAGGCTCGCGCCAATGCTCAACGGGGACCGGCGCCGCCTCGAACTCGCGTATAGCGTAATGCTCACGTCACCGGGCACACCGGTCTTTCGTTACGGCGATGAGATCGGCATGGGTGACGATCTACGCCTGCCGGAGCGTGAATGCGCGCGCACGCCGATGCAGTGGTCGACCGAGCCGCACGGCGGTTTCACGAAGCATCCAAAGCCGGCCGCGCGGGTCATTTCAGGCGGGCCATACGGCTTTGAACGCGTGAACGTCGCGAGCCAGCGCCGCGATCCGGATTCGCTGCTGAACTGGATGGAACGCCTGATCCGCATGCGCCGCGAAGTGCCGGAGATCAGCTGGGGAGACTTCTCGATCCTGCGGATATCGCGTAAGGACGTGCTCGGCTTACGCTACGACTGGCGCAATAATTCGGTGGTGTGTCTGCATAACTTCAGCGCGACCGCATGCACGGTCAGTTTCAAAACCGGGACCGGCGATCCAGGCGACGCGCGGCTCGTCAACCTGCTCTCCGACGAACACAGTCAGGCCGATGTAACCGGACGGCACACGGTGGTGCTCGAGCCCTATGGCTATCGCTGGTATCGCGTGGGAGGTCTCGACTATCTGCTCAAACGCAGCGAGGTCTAGCAGGCGGCTTCGTGTTCCCCGGGCGCTTGGAGTAGGATGGTCATGTACACCTAACCACTAGGAAGGGGGACCATGACTACCTGTCAGCAATGTGGTGGCCAAGGAAAAATCAAGTGCGAAAAATGTGGCGGGACGGGAAAAGTGCAGATAACTGAAATCGAGACTGTTTCAGACATGTCTTACACGTCCAACACCATCACGTGCCCAAAATGCGACGGAGGGCGGTGGCAGCTCTGCACACGATGTTACGGTTCCGGGGAAGTCCATGATAGCGAGACCTCCGATATTTTCGACCCCGAAGGCAGAGATACCTAATTTCCTCAGGAGAGCAGGAGCGCTGGCAAGGGGCAGAGGAAAGGACCCCAGCCGGCGCTTTACCGTGACCCAAAGTCCGGCGCGACCTGGAGTGGGCGTGGTCCGGCGCCGGCCTGCTAGCCGGTGCAAAAGACCGGATGAAGTTCTTGATTGAAGGTATTAGCGGAGTTGCGGATTCCGCCGCCGCGAGCAAACCGAAAGCCGTCGCGACCAAACCCGCGACAAAAAAGATGGCCGCAGTGAAGAATGCTTCTCATCGGGCGCTTCTCACTGAGAGGGCGGCGCTGCCTTGATGCCTCGGCCGGATTCGCATCCTCTGCGGCACCGAGCGTCGGCCTGGACGAGGCATTCGCTTCGAGCATATCCGCGAGGTGAAGCAGCAACTCCCGCCTGTCGAATAGGTCGCCCGTCGCACCTATCCTCACACGTTGCGTACCTGAAAATGTTCCGTGTCGGCGCTCCACCTCGTTCCGGCGCACCTTATGCCGACGCGTCTTCGTCGACCAATGGGTCATCGTCCTCTGACTGCAAGACCGGAGCAGCGCTGTCGGGCACTGGCGGACCAGACGACTTCGACGTGCCTCCTGGTCGGTCATCTTTGTCATCATCGCGGCGCGTCTCATGTGTCTGTGCCCTTCGACGATTCATCATGGTTTCCTCCGTGAAGAAGTCAGCGGCCCGCTGTATTGGGTCCTGCCGGCGCGGCTATCCGGCAGGCGGCGGCCGCTTCAGTATGCCGCCTGTCGAGGACAGCACTGTTAAATGTCAGTCACGTCCCCATTGCTAGCAGAGCGGGTAGCAGACCAGTACGGGTCCCGGTTGTAGTACTGATGGACCGTGGCGCCCCATTGCGCATCCGCCATGGACGGCCAGTGGTCTTTGTCGAAACCGGGCTCGTTCTTGATTTGTTCGGCCGTTATGTCGACGAAGAAGCACTTTTCGTCGGTGTCCAGCGTCAACGCGCTCCACGGAATGGCGTGCAGCGTGCTGCCCATACCTAAAAAGCCGCCCTCTGCGAGAACAGCGTATGCGACGCGGCCGCTGCGCACGTCGAGCATGATGTCTGATATTTTTCCAATATGTTCTCCATCAGACGACATCACCTTGGTGCCATCCAGGGTTGAGGCGGCCATTACATCCGGCCCCGGCCCATCGCCGATTCCGCCGCCAACTATGTCCGCACCTGTGCCACCTGTCTGGGACTGCGTTTGGGGGTCAAGGATTGTCATGGCCTACTCCTGAAAAGGTGGATGCCTCTGGACGCGCAACGCGCATGCCACGACGCTGTTCGCGGCTCGCGTGCGGTGCTCGCGATGGCTGCCTGCTGGCTCGTGCCCCGACAGTCGAAGTCCACGGTTCAGCAGGGCTTAACCCGGCCAGCAGACTGATATGCCATCCGCCCGTCGCCTGTGGACAATCTCTTCTCGCAGCGCACTTCCGTTCCGTAGACGAGATGTCGTCCGCCTTGAAACAGCAGCGGAACCTCCTTTTGTGCGGCGGCGCGGCATCCGCGCGTCAGCGCGCGGGCCGTGCGATGTTCGCAATAGTTCCTGGGGGACGGCGAACGGCGAAGGCTGAAATCGAGGTACCTTTGCGAGGGCCAGCAGCGGCACGGGAATTGCGCGATTCAACGCAGCGAGGGCTGCGCCGACCCGGGTCGCAACCGGTCGCTTTGCACACGAGGGAGACCATCATGCGAGTTGCTACGAAAGGTTTAGTGTTATCGGCATTCGTTTTGAGTCTGTCTGGCATCGCCTATGCGCAGGGTGCGGGCACAACTGGTGGTGGGGGCGCTGGTGCGGGCCAGGGTGGCACTGGAATGGGAACGCCGAATGCAACCGGAACGACGGAGTCACCGTCTGGCGCATCCGGCGCAAACACGATGGGGAAGTCCGGCGACATGTCGCAAAAGCAGATGAAGCCCAATACGCAGAAGAAGGGTGGAATGGACGCACCTGCTTCCGAGGGTGGCGGCATGAAGAAGACCTACTGACGGCGGTGCTGCTGCAGAAGCGTCCCGCGTAAATTGCAAGGTCAAGGTCCGGAGCGTTATCCGGTAGCGTGACGCAACCGGATAGCATCCGGCACGTCGGGGTCGGCCCGTAGTGACCACGGAAGGGCGCGCCGCCGCTGCGCCGCCGAACGGCTCGTCGGCAAGAGTTATGACTCCGCCGGGCGGTCGACGGCGCGGCTCTTCTCTTCAGCGTCCGTTTTCCATCACTTGGGCACCCGGCTCTTTGCTTCAGTTCCGTTTTCGCCCGCAGTCTCTTCTTCGTCTATCTGGGCCTTGGCCTGCTCCCAATATTCGTCGGCGCGTCCCTCGACGCTACCGTCTTTTTCCCAGAGCTCATAGGCCCGCACGCGAATCTGTTCTTCCCGCGAAACGTTGTCCATTGCAATCTCTCCAGTAGATTATTCACGAACAGCTACGCATATTGTCGCCCGGCCTCCTGGACCACTCGCCAAGTTTTGGAGACGACCGGCCGCTCGCTGGTCTCGCGAACTTCGACACAATCTCCTTCAGGCCGGCGGGGGCGCCGGACGGTCGACCGGGCGACGCCCAACAGGAAGCATGTTCCTTGCGCACAACCGAACGCCAGCCGTCAGGCGTCAACGGGCAGGACTGTTGGTACGTGTGCCCCCACTTCCGCGTGCGGCGCGTACTGCGGCGTCGCTGGACGAGCCGCCTCCTTCCTCGTAAAGGGGTTGATGGCGAAAGCCGAGACTGCCGGACCCCAGAGCGATGATTGCGCCCACGACAAGCGCGGCGAACGAAAACCACGTCGCGCGAGCGACGGCACGGGCAGCGGTATCTGCCGCCTGGCGTGCGTTCTGCTCGGCTTGCGGGCTCGACGCTACCGATGCTGCGGACGCGACCACGCTCTGAACCTGTTGTCTGACCGAGTCGACCACCGGGTTGCCGCCGGGCGCCTGGCCCTGCGCGGCCCCCACAGTCGCGCCCGCCGTGGCGACGTTGCCGGCAACGCTGACAGCACCCCCGACGAGGGACGCCATGCCGTACACAACAAAAAGAATCATGACTGCCCACGCGAGCACGCCGTGCAGCCATCCGAGGACAGGTGCGCATCGACCAGCGAGATACGAACCGGTGAAGACCGCAACGACCGTCGTGACAATCATCCAGACGCCTGAGCCAAAACCGAATGCGCGCATCGGGTCGGGCTGCGATAGCGGAGACAGGAGTGTTGCGCCGATGGCTGTCCCGAGCACGCTGAGGACGAGATAGACAATGAGTGACAGGATTACGCCGGCGAAAATGGCACCCCATGACACGCGAGGCAGGCCGGTTTGAGTGGCAAGAATCTGCATGATGGCGTCTCCCAGGTTGAAGGCTGTTCAAACGCGGTCTCAACAACTAAGAAATCCGAAGCTTCGACCGCGCAATAGCCACGCAACAGGCGTTCCCGGGAGACTTGGACAGCACAAACGGCGTCACGGTCCGGCTCCCCGTAGGCGCACATCGTAAGTGGATTGCGCGACGGTTTTGGCGGCATCTGACCCTGCAGGCGGTGATCGATGCGAACGTCGATAACCTCGAGGAGGAAGCCGACGAGGCGATCGTTGAAGCGAAGGCCGAATTCAATGAAGCGGTCGGCAGCATTCTGGGCGTGTAGCAACGCATGAACCCGATCGTTCCGTCTGCACGGGCGGCGTCTGTGCCTGCGCTGGTCGATGCAGCGGGTGAACGGGCCGGTATCCGCTTTCAGGAGTTCTTCGCGTCGGCAATCCGCAATCCGCGCCGCGCATATGCGCGTGCGGCCGCGGACTTCCTCGCCTGGTGTGCCGGTGCCGGCGTGACGTCGATCACCGCGGTGCAGCCGCTGCATGTCGCGAGCTGGATCGAACTGCAGCCGCAGACGTTATCGGCGCCGACCGTCAAGCAGCGGCTGGCGGCAATCCGCCACCTGTTCGACTGGCTCGTGATCGGCCAGATCATCCCGCACAACCCGGCCGCTTCGGTGCGCGGACCTTCCCACACCACGAAAAAAGGCAGGGCGCCGGTGCTCGATGCCACCGAGGCGCGGCAGCTGCTCGACAGCATCGATGTCAGCACGCCGATCGGCCTGCGCCACCGCGCGCTGATTGCGCTAGTGTTTTCGTTCGCGCGGGTCGGCGCGGCGCTGGCAATGCGCGTCGACGACGTCTACGTGCAGCAGCGGCGCCTGGGGGTGCGTTTGCGTGAGAAAGGTGGCAGGCAGCACGAGATGCCCTGTCATCACACGCTCGAGGCGTACCTGCATGCGCACCTCGACGGCACCGGCATCGCCAGTGACTCGAAAGGGCCGCTGTGCCGCACGAACCGGCGCGGCACCGGGCAGCTGAACGCCACGCCGCTGCCGCAGGCGAACGCGTATGCGTGGTGCGGCGGCGCGCGATCGCCGCTGGCATCGGTATGGCGATCGGTAATCACACGTTCCGTGCGACCGGCATCGCCGCTTACCTGAAGAGCGGTGGCACGCTGCAAAATGCCGCGGCGATGGCAAATCATGCGTCGACGCGTACCACGCAGCTCTATGACCGGCGTCGGGAGGACATCAGCCTGGACGAGGTGGAGCGGATTCGGCTGTAATATTGCAGCGCGGTTTATCGGCCAATGGTTAACGCCGTGGCTCGACCGGCGTGGCGGTGACGTTGATCTGATCCGGCAGCAGGGCCGGCACGGCCGCGATCACCGCGTCAAGCTGCGGCGCGCAAACCTTGCGTTCTTTCATCGTGGTGCCGACCAGCACGTCGTACATCTTCTCGTCCGGGCAGACGACCTTGATCAGTCGCGCACGCGCGCTCATGTTATTGTCGATCGCAATGCGGACGATTTCCACCACGGTGCGCATCCTTTCCTCGAAAAGCCCTTTGTCGAGCGCAGCCGCAAGCGGTGCCGGCCCAGAGTGAGCCAGTCAGTATCGAATACCATGATGTCGTCCGTTCAGAGTCGCGCTGCGTCGGAATGATATCGTGGGTGTAATGGTGGATGCAGTCTTTGATGCCGGCTTGTGGGTCGTACTGGATTCGAACCAGTGACCAACGGATTAAAAGTCCGCTGCTCTACGTCCTGAGCTAACGACCCGAGCGACTCCCATTCATTTGCCTCGCGAGCGTTACCCCCGATGCTAGCCAATATCGATCGTGCGGCTCGCGGATCGCGGCGGTTCCTGTTTCGGCACGGTCAACGTAAGCACGCCCTTGTCAAACTTTGCGAGAGCGTGGTCGGGATCAGCATTTTCCGGCATCGGGATCGTGCGCGTGAAGGCCCCATATGCGCGCTCAAGCCGATAGCAGCCATCCTCCTCGCTGTGCACATCCTGCTTTTTCTCGCCGCGCAATACCAACGCGCCGTCCTCGACGCTAACCGTCAGATCCTCCCGCTCCATGCCTGGCAGTTCGACGGTCACGCGCAGTATCTTCCCCTCGTCCACGACGTCGATGCGCGGCTGGAAACGCGATGAACTGAAGTCGCCAAACCATCGTTCGCGCGCGCCGCGCGCTGCGAACGGATCGTGAAAGAAATCCTCCATCGCACGCCACGGATCACGGGAGAAAAGACGCGGAATGTCAGGCCACGGAACACGTGACGATTCGCTGTCAGGCCCGCTTTGCGCGCTGTCCGTGTCCTGCTTGCCTGCTGAGCCGCGGAGAAATCTGAAAGGGTTCCACTTTTTCAGGTCGGGGTTCATCGTATGCTCCTCGATGATCTGACAGGAGAGCTTAATGTCCGTCATTAGGCTCTCACCGCAACGTTTCTGCTCAACGTTTCTGCTGCGTTCCCGGACTCGCCCGGGCGGCCGCCGTTGCCGGGCTTCAGCGCTCGCGGACACACCGTTTGCAGGGCTGCGGCGGCACGTCGCGCTGCGTCTACCGCCCGGGTGTGACGCGGCAGATGCCAGTCGGCGAGCAGACGGGCATCGCGCCCGCTCGTGACCAAGCCGATATATCCACCATCAGCGAAGGCCGGGCCGCTTGCGAACTGACGCACCGGCACGGCGCATCTTCTGCTCGTTTATCTGCATCACCCTTCCTCCATGACGTTCTGTTTCCACACCTCCACGAACCGGGCGGTGGCGACCTCGCAGCCGCCACCGGTTTTTCTCCTGTCATCGTTGCCGGTCTTTGCGGGCTCAGTTCGTCTGCACCTCGATCCGGCGCGGGCGTGCTTCGTCGCGACGCGGAATTGTCAGCTTCAGCACGCCGTCCTGCAGATTCGCATCGATCTTCGATGTGTCGAAATCCGGGCTCAGCGAGAACGCGCGCGCGAAATGCGGTTCACGGATCTCGGCGTGCTGCAGCCGCAGACCGGCGGGTGTGGGCACGACCGCTTCGGCCTCGATATAAAGATTGCCGTCGTGCACCTTCACGTCGAGTTTGTCCTTCGTGACGCCTGGCAGGTCAGCCCACAGCGTGATGCCCTGGCTGTCCTCGAACACGTCCACCGCCGGTGTGAGCGTCCTCCGACGTGCTGACTGGTCGCCCTCGCGTGGTGCTACTGTTTTCTGGTCGCGTTCAGCAACCTGTGTCCTGTCGTTCATGGCCTGCTCCTCGAATAACTGGCATTACTGCACGGTGATGGCCCGCGGCTTGGACGCTTCGCGCTTGCCGACGGTGATCGACAGGCAGCCGTTGGTGTAGCGGGCCTGCACCCTGTCGGGGTCAGCGTTCTGCGGCAACTCGATCACGCGTCGGAAAATGCCGGTGAAGCGCTCCTGCGCATAGGTGCGGGTGTCGTCGCGGGTGTCGTCATCGGTCCCGGCCCGGGCAGGCTTGCGCTCACCGCTGATCGTCAGCAGGCCCTTGTCGATCGACACGTCGAGGTCGGCCAGCGTGAGGCCCGGCGCGAACGCGACGATTTCGATCGAGTCGTCGGTCGTACCGATGTTCACCTGCGGAAAGGCCCCGAAGCGGCCCGAGCGGATGCTGGACGGAAAGCCGCCGAACAGGCTGTCCATCTGCCGTTGCAGACGGTCAAACTCACTGAACAGGTCGGTTCCGGAAAAGAGATCACTCATCGTATCCTCCTTCGATGCAGCGAGGAGGCGAACGGGCCTACGCGCTCCAGTCCGCCTGCCAGGCCGCTGGCAAACAAATCGAAACACGCAGCGCACCGGATGTGACCGGCGCGTCTGCCTGAGCGAAATCAAAGATAGAACCTACGGTGAATATTTCAAGAGGAGGTGGTGAAATTCCGCTCTTGAAAATCGCCTGCCACATCCTATTATCGCGGTGCATTGCAACGACAAGAGGAGGACAACATGGAATTCGCTTCGGACTGGCTCACGCTTGGCAGGCACCGCGTCCGGCTGCGCTCGACCAGAGGCTTTCCGACGGAATTGATGCGTAGCGCGGCGGAGGTCGTGCGCCTCGCGATCGACAACAACATGAGCGCCCGCGCGCGGCTGGTCGAGATCGTCTTCCAGCACGAACAGACCTACGACATCGCGGTGGGCACGACGCTCGCCGAGGACCGCGTTTGTGCGCCGCAACTGGAAGCGGCGATCGCGGTGGTGCTCGGCCTGCTGCCGCAACAGGTAAATATCACGGTCACAACCGTGAGCCAGGACGAAGTTGACCTGCATTTCGGGGTGTATGAACGCATGCTCGCCGAGAAGCTCGGCGTGGTGCCACCGATCCAGTGATCGTCGGTGACCGCTTCTATCCGGAGTGAGTGCACAGTGACGGGCAACCCGAAGGCCCCCTGGTGCGCGTTCGGAGCGGCCCGGATCACCGGCCGGGGGGCGGCAGAACGAACAGGGAGCCTCATGATGAAAAACATGTCAGGCGCACGGCTCGCGGCAGCCGTGTTGATTGCGGGTTCATGTCCTGCCATGGCGGTACCCGCCGGGCCGTCCCTGAAAACGTTGCCTCTGCAGCAGGACATCTGGATCGGCGGCACGATACAGCAAGGCAACGGGCAATACGCGCCGGGTGACTACACGACCCTGCTGCTGGACCGCCCGGCGGCCTCGCCCTGCGACGACAAGGTCGTGACCGACATCCTGCTCGGCAACTTCGGAGCAACGGACCCGAAACTCCTGCGAACTTATCTGGGACAGCATGTCGCCGTCAGGGGACGCGTCATCTGTCCGGATTCCGGAATCCGGTTTACACCGACGCCGGACTTCGTGTTTCCGGTCTACTGACTGACTGACTGACTGACTGACTGACGGCAGGCACGGGACGGCCAGACCGCACATCAGGTAGGGGATGCGACCAGGTATTCCGCAGCCCGGTCACCCCGCGACGACCTGACGTAGTGTTGGGGGAGCTGCTGTCCGCGCAAGCGAGGCATAGAGGTCAATGTAGTGCTGCGCCATGGTCATCGAGGTAAAGCGGCGCAGGAAGGCCGCACGAATTTCCGTGCGGGAAAGCGCGTCGAGCCGTGTCACGGCGTCGACGGCTCCTGGCACATCATCGACAATGTAGCCCGTCACCCCATGGGTAATCACCTCCGGCACCGAGCCCCGGTTGAACGCGATGACGGGGGTGCCACAGGCCATTGCCTCGATCATCACCAGGCCAAACGGCTCGGACCAGTCGATCGGGAACAGGAGCGCCCGGGCGCCCGAGAGAAACCCGGCTTTCTGCGCGTCATTAATCTCGCCGATGAATTCGACATGCGGGCGCGCCAGTAGCGGCTGGATCACGGTTGCAAAGTAGGCTTCATCGGCCCTGTCCACCTTCGCGGCAATCTTCAGGGGCAGCCCGGCGCGCGCGGCGATCTCGATGGCGAGGTCGACACGCTTTTCAGCACAGATCCGGCCGAGGAAAGCCAGATATGCAGGCTGCGTTGGCACTTGCGGCGTCAGCAGATTTTCCGGCAGGCCGTGATAGATCGTGTCAAGCCAGTTCGCGTCCGGCAACGGCATCCGCTGCGAATTGGAAATCGAAACGACGGGGGCCTGCGGGAACATGTCGAACACCGGTTGCAGTTCCGGCAGATCGAGCCGACCGTGCAGGGTGGTCACGAACGGCACGCCGAGGAGTGAAAACGTGGGAAACGGCAGATAACTCAGATGGAAGTGCAGGACGTCAAACGTATGGGCCACGCGCCGGACCTTCTCGAGCAACACCAGGTGCGGGGCGAACGGGTCGCCAATTCCCGGGTCGAGCCGCAGCGAGTGCGGCCATGCCGGCTCGAGGCGCGCGCGGGTCTGCGAATCCCCGCTTGCGAACAGCGTCACATCGTGTCCGAGGCGGACGAGCGCCTCGGTGAGATAGGACACGACGCGCTCCGTACCGCCATAGAGCTTTGGCGGAACCGCTTCGTGCAACGGTGCGATCTGCGCGATACGCATCAGGCTTCTCCATTCAGGTGCTTCGCGCAGACCATCTGCTAAAGGAGGAAGCGCGACGCAACGCTGCTTCAGACGGGCTTTCTGGTCGTGTCCTTGACGGCTTCCTTGACGTCGCCTGCCTTCTTCCGTGTCTCGCCCGCCGCCTGCTGGGCATCGCCCTTGACTTCCTGCTTCCGGTCGCCCGTTGCGCGGCCCACGGTCTCACTCACCTTGCCTTTGACCTTCTCCGCCACACCCTTTACCTGATCCTTGTTCATGGCCGGCCTCCGATGCAAAACTGATTCGTCGATGGATTTTGCCGCCCGTTTCCGGGGAGGCTCGGGATGCGGCAGGCGTTGCCTCGTGAGTTCAAGTGCCTCGGCCCCATTTGCAGCGCACCGCACGTCATGTCCTTCCCCACTCAGTCTGAGACGCCGCCCGCGAGGAGGTCAGGCTCACCATCCACGAGCAGGATTCAGTACATCCCGGACCACCTTCGGTTTATGCTTTGTGTCCAGCTCGTACGACCGACGAGCAAAACGTGTTCCCGGCGGGAGCCCTTGACGGGAGGCGTGACGCCTTGCCTCCGTTTCGGACGAACAGGAATTTTCCACCATTACGTCTGCGCCATCGGACGCTTTCGGTGCTGGTCTCGACCATCTGCCTGGCGTGGAGCGAAAGCTACGCTGCGTCATCATGTGCTCCGAAGTCGCCGGCCGGCGGTGCCACGCCGCATTGGCGCCGACCAGCTCTCGATATACCGGATCACACGGCAATTCCCGGCATAACTTCATGCCGCTATCGCTGTGAGAACCACGCTTCGCAATCCAACTTTGGCAGGCAACGCCGGCGACGTCGGGGGCCTTTGTGAGGTAGCGATATCGATCGGGCCCGTACAATAGTGAGGCAGAACTAGACGGCACTGGACGCGATGTGGACAGGTGAGGCGCGATGAAGCTTGCGGACGATGACATGTCCCTGCGAATCCAGTCCATGAACCTGAAATAGGGTCCTTTGCAAGGCCCAGGCCGACGGTGGCTATCTTCATGATGGCCACTCTGTGCCATGGAAGTCACGACCTTTCACTTTGGAAAAAACCGAACCCGAAGCTCGGGAATCGTCCGTCACATCAGAGCCGTCATTGTCGCCCGCCGGAACGACAACGTCCGCTCGCAGGAAATACCGGGCGACTGTTCCGGTCTACACAGGATAAAGTCCACACAGACGTGCGAAGCCCGGAATTCCGGACATCACTTCGTCGAGGCCCCAGTCACATTTGCAAGCGCATCATGGATGCATCTTGCTGCCACGATTCTGTCGTCACCCGTCGGATGGCAAAGAACTTTCTCGAAATTTCGAGAAATCGACGTGCAGGGTCCCGGCGCGGAAAAAAAAGCGGGACATGTCACCCTCGTGCGCCAGCGCCGTCAGTTGCAGGAGCGTGCGCGCCGGATCACGGTTTCAACCAGCTCACTCATTTCCCGGAGCCCATGAACCATTCGTCGCCTTGCGCTGGGTCGACCTGTTCGCTCTCGCGGTACAACGCAATAACAAACGACGGCCGGGAACGTTCGCGCGAGGTGCTTAACGATTCGATTTCAGGGACCGCCTCGCGATTCCTCGACATGTTCGCCGTCACCACGACCCGCGGGCGCGCAGACTTCGCCGCTCTGAGCGCTTCTGCCGGATCGACCGTGCCGATCACTGTCATGCCGCGCGACGTCAGCATGGACGCGAGCCGCGAGAGCGTCTTCGGCTCGCTGTCGATCAGCAGTACGTCGACCCGCGTTTCTGCCGGGCGGAGCGATCCGCCCGCGGGCGTAAGCGGCCTTGACCGGTGGTTCGGCGACTTCAGTTGATCGCGATTCCGGCCCCGGATTGATGTCGCCGCGGGAACGGATGGTGCCGCCTTCGTGCCGCGCAACCCATGCTAGGTCATCTTCAACCGTCGCCGAGGGAAGGTCCGGTCTTTGCGGGGACGGCTTATGTCCCGGAGTGGTGACGAGTCTGCTAAATCTACCTAAAAAGCTTGCGAGGATGGACATGGATACGCAAATGACGGAAGAGGAACTTCGTTCGCTAGCCTACCGATTGTGGGAGGAGGGTGGATGCCCCGACGGTCGCGCAGACGAATTTTGGGAACAGGCGCGGCTGCAACTCTGCCCGGATGGCAGTCCCACGCAAGCTGACAGAGCGAACGACTCCGATGAATTTGTCGACGCTCCGGAAGTGGTGCCGAGCGAACGGACAGCGATTGTCAAGCCCGGAAGCGTCTGAGGCGAATCGACCATGGCCAGCCCTGCCAGTGCGAAGCTCGGCATGCGGGCCCGGGAACTGAAAGGCGATGTCCAGCAAGGCGCGGGACAAGCCAGGAAAGACGCCGGTGACGCCAAGGAATCGTCGAAGGACCATCCGACGCGTCACCATTAGGCGCATGCCTCGTTGCGCTGGGTCGATGCATTGACCCAGCGTCAAACGCTTGTCTAAACTGCCCACATCCCGAAGTGGGCCGCCGGTACGGGCGATGAATGCGTGCCTCACTGCGCCTCTGGTTACCGGTACCGATAGCGCGAGGTAGCAGATTGAAACGGCGCGTTGCCATCATGTCGCCTGCTCGACCGGGACCGCCTGTCAACCCAGACAGACTTCGACGCTGACGATGCTGTCGCCGAGGCCGGGCCGGGGCGCGTTTGGGACCTGAATCCGGATGAATGCCACGACTCGAAGGTCAGGTCGTCGTCTTGGGTTGGGGCCAGGGCCAACCCTTCCCCTCGCCGGGCGCATTCCGTTTCGGGGGCGGCGCGACCCCGACAGGACTCCCTTCTTCTGCGGCGTGCGGCAATGGCTCGGCCCACGCGTCCCTCCGCATCTCGGGAAGCCCGGTCCCAAACCACTTCACCTTCTTTTGGATGTGAGCGACATAGGCCTTCCAGCCATCAGGGTTGCCGTCAAAGAGGTCGTGCTGAACGGTTGACGCCAGCGCATTGCGGTTGAGCTCAGTATCGAGCAACTCCTTTGGCCAGAGGAAGAACGCGCTCGCGACGCGTGCGCTGAACTCGCCCAC
Source organism: Paraburkholderia sp. BL9I2N2 (assembly GCF_004339745.1). GTDB lineage: Bacteria > Pseudomonadota > Gammaproteobacteria > Burkholderiales > Burkholderiaceae > Paraburkholderia. The sequence goes on from NZ_SMGP01000003.1 coordinate 689,048, forward strand.
GGTCATCTTCCGGGCAAGTGCCCGGAGGAACTCAAAGTCCTGTAACAAATCCTGTTCCTTCGCAAGCTGCACCACCAGCGCGTCCGGCCAACCTGTCCTCGCCAGACAGCTCAAGGCTTCGAGCATATCCCCGAGGTGAAGGAGCAGTTCCCGTCTGTCATATCGGTCGTCCATTGCAACTGTCTCCCTCGTTCCGTGCGTGGCTGGAAACGCTCTGGTTCGGCGCACCGCCTTGTCCCAGCGCCTGTTACCTGACGCTGCCCTGAAACCGGATGCCGTGCACCGAGCAACCCCCATGCCCTGGCGGAAACCGGCATCCGCGCGCGGCGTCTGCAGTCAGTTCAGCGACGCGTGCCGGCTCGTGCGATGCAGCAGGAGTTGAGGTCTGGCGATGCCGCGCGCTCGCCGGGTTGTGAAGCCCGGAACCGCCCTTGCTAAATGGCTGTTCTCAATATTTCAAAGTAGCGACGATGGCGGGCAACAATTCATACAGGCCGGGCGAAATGGTGGAAGTGTCCCGCATCTGCTCGTCGCACATGTTGACTGGAAGGACACTTTCGAAGTCGCAGGCGTCGAGGCAGTACGCTTTCCCCCAACTGGCAGTGGCAACGGCGCGCACTTCGAACTGAAATACGCCGCTACTGATTCGCACAAGCGTCGCAAGTTGCACGGCACGGAAGCTCAAAACCGACCGCGCCGTGCTGAACAGCAGCAGCATGTTCGACGGCTTCGGCGACCAGAGGATTCGCCTAGGTCTCGAAGTTTGCTTCTGCCAGCGCTTCGCGGTCGAACGTAGGATTTGGACTGTCCATCATTACGGTCGCTCCCTTGTTGCGGATATGTCCATTGCGGCAAGGACCGTACCTTTACTGACAGGGGTTCGCCACTCTCGGGCTCGAGGCTTGCTGCGAGATTTCGGGAAGGCACCGTGCATGCATCATCGGTCCGCGGAGGCACACATGACAGACAAATCGCAGTCGGTAGGCGGCGTGACAACTGGGGGCAATTTACCGCAGCGCTGGGTCCAGTGGGGCGTGCTGCGACCGACGCAGGGCGCAATCGGCTATGTTCAGGTACAAGCCAAGAAGGCGAGCTACCGCGAACTCAAACCCGAGAACAGGCGCTCGTTCGCTGAAGAGCAGGCCATCGTGGCAGTCCTCGGGCCTTCAGGGACGCTTCATGTAGTCGACCATCATCATTGGGCGCGTGCATGGTTTGACATGGGCTTGCCGGAAGCGCCCGTGCGCATCAGGGAAGACTTCAGCGGGCTCACTGCCGAGCAATTTGTGAAGACCATGTCGGAGCGGGGCTGGTTGCATCCCTTCGATGAGCAGGGACGGAAGTTTCCAGTGTCTGACCTGCCTCAATCTATTGAGTCGATACCGGACGACGTTTTCCAGAGCCTGGCTGCTTTCGTACGCACGGCGGGCGTCTTCGAAAATCCTGGCGAATTCAACGCGAAGTTCGCTTGGGCGGAATTTCTCAGGAAGCGGGTTGCCGTGCGCCGCTCGACCGTCGACGGCTTTGCACTCATGCTAGCGGACGCTTTCGCGGCCTGCCGGTTGCCCGAGGCGAAGGGGCTGCCGGGCTATATTTCTAATAGGAGGTCCACACCATGACGAGGCGGTACAGACTTGAGGTCCTCGCCGAGGACGAAGGCCTGGTAGACCGATCCAGCACCGCGAGCTTTACGCTTGCGTCTCGCACCAGCGAGAACGGAGTGGCGGTCAGCGTGCTCGAGACGCTGGATGAGGCGCTCGCCGCACAGTGGACGCAGATACTCGACGATAACGATCGTGCGTATGTCTCGCGCGTGCTGGAAGGTGACGACGTCATATCCGACCAGAGCGTACGAAGCCCGAGCTGGAGCGCAAGGTAGTCGAGCATCGGCGACGACTCCGAATGAGAGCAACGCGTGCGCCAAGCCAGTGATGCCGCGAGCGAGTCGTTACGTGTACCGTTCACCGTCTAACAGTGCGAGGGTCTCCATGTCCGACTTGCAACGATGTTAACGTTGGTCGCCTGTCTGTGGTCAAGTTGGAGCGCATCCGATGAGCCGGATTTGCTATCTTTTGCGGCCCTAACGGACGAGCCGCCGCCGGAGTTCACAGCAGCGGGCTAGGACAGATACTCGCGCCGGCTTTTTCACGCCGAAAAGGTCACCCTTCCGAGGCAGGCATCATAAGGACGTAGAAGCGTTTTTAACCCTTGGCTTGACCGACCCGCTTACCCGTCCTGCTGATGACTTCCAACCAACGCTGCCTGAGGCGAGCCTTGCGCCTGCTCGCATTGCATTCGATTGCCACGCGATATGGCCGCGGCGCTTGATGTAACTGAATGGCTGGACGCGCACGGGCGCCCTGAGCCCGCTCATGGGCGTACGGTGCTGAGGCTGGCCCAACGAAGAACGGGAGGAAGCAATGGCAACAGAGCACGTTTTCGTCCTCATGCTTGAGAATCGCTCGTACGACAGTATCTTCGGCCTGTCGGCTTTTGCTGGCCATCTACCGGGCGGTGGCGCCGCGACGGCCAATGGTTTGCCGGCGCAACCGATTGTCAACTTTGGCCGGACCGGTACGCGTTATCAGTTGGGCAGACGCTCGCCGTATGCGCTCGGCTTTGACCCGGGCCATGAATTTACGGACACTTGCGTCCAGTTGTGCGGCTTGCCCTCCGCAAGCGCGGATATGGTTAGAAGCGATTCGCTTGTCCTGGGCTCAACAGGCTACCCGCCCTTGGCTGTAGACCCGTCTACCACCGGGTTCGCCGCGACATACGAGGACCACGCTGACGTCGTCGCGGATGCGTTCAGTGCGTTCACTCCCGACCAGTTGCCGGTACTTAACTTCCTCGCCAGGCAGTTCGGCGTATGTGACAGCTGGTTCGCGTCAGTACCCGGTCCAACCTGGCCAAACCGGTTTTTTGCAGTCGCCGGCACGTCCGATTGCTTTGGCGAGGACGCCAGCCACGCGCGCGATGTGCTCGGGCAGGTGTACGAATACTTCCTCGGACTGTTCGCCAGTGCCGAAGCAAGAAGGGTGGGCAGTTCTACACGCCAGCCTCCATCGTCAAGACGCTGGTCGCGATGTTGGCGCCCCACCACGGCAAAGTCTACGACCCCTGCTGTGGCTCCGGTGGAATGTTCGTGCAGTCTGAAAAATTCATCGAAGCCCACGGCGGCAGGCTGGGTGACATCCGTCTACGGGCAGGAGTCCAATCCCACCACCTGGCGGTTGGCGGCGATGAACCTCGCCATCCGGGGTATCGACTACAACCCCACCGGTGTTATGCCCGAATTGGGGACAAATTTCGATCGGAAGAAAACCCATTGAGAGAGCGGATGCCATCTTTACCTGAGCCGCACGAGGCTGCGATCTTGGGGCAGGCTGCCTCGGAGCGGCCGTTCGCGATGCAGCCGAACGTCTCAAATTGGCCAGTTCCTGCCCGCACCGGGAAGTCGGTGGTCGTGCACATTGTTTTCTCGTGCAACAGGAGGTCAGCTAAATACGGGCAGACCAGCTTTTTTAACGGAGGTCAAAATGGACGTACCAGTCACCGAAGAGCAGATTCGGACTCTCGCTTTTTACCTCTGGGAGAAGGACGGCAGCCCGGCGGGGCGGTCGGAAGAGTACTGGGACAGGGCACGCCGGCATCTGGAGGGCGAGAACGATTCGCCCGCCGCATCCGAGGGAGACGTTGCGATGTAGCTGTTTTCGGCGGCGACGTCGCGATGCGGGCCGCTTTGGAAGAGGATACCGGTGGCAAATCCTGCCACTGCAGTGGGTTCTGTCAGACGCACGGTTTGCCTGATGTGGTTCCGCTGTTGCAATGAAACACACTGGCCTTGTCGCTGTACAGCGCAACCGGCTTGCCATGCTGTTCAAGGTACGCGCGCATCGCCTCGAAGTAACTGAAGATCGACTCGGTTGCCGTAAAGTGCAGTGCCATCACCTTCTGGACTTCTTGCGGGAGCGAGCCAACGTACTGGATCCCCTGAATGGCGCGAAGTTCACTGATCTGTTGCAATCCAAATTCGGCGTCGCCGCGCTCAATGGCCGTTCCGACCAGTTCCTTGCCTTTGATCTGAACACTCCTGGCTTTCATTTGATCTGCGATGCCGAGCTTGGGGAACAATGTCTCAGTAATATAAATGCCGCTAGCTCCTTCCGAGAAAGCTACTGATTTCGCTGCGAGCAATGCATTACGTAGTGTTTCCACAGTACTGACATCCGGCTTCGGCATGCCAACCTGGACCGCGACGCTAATTCGGGACGCAACGAGATCTGTGCGAGTGTCCGGGAGAAACTTATCCTGTCTGATCTGTTCGTCTAGCGCAGGGCGGATCATGAAGCAGACGTCCATCTTTTCGCCATTCTTGATGCGCGTGGGCAACGCGTCAGCGGACGCACCGTATGAAGGCCCCCACGATATGACGAGGTGATTCCCGGTCTGCCGTTCAAACCCTGGTCCGAGCTCCCTAAAAGCTGCTGGCAGCGCTCCGGTTGCCAGGACATGAACGTCAGCGGCATGAACCGCAGTTGACAATAGTGACGCGTTCCAGAGTGCGGCAGACACGGTCGCGCGTCGGCGCTTTGCATTGTTGATGACTATCGGATTGTCCTTTTTAGTGAAGCGACGGTTTGTTCAGGTATCGAATCTCGCCGCATGTACTGACATGCGGTGGCTACAGGGAAGATGTGGCCGGCAGGAAGCGCAAAATTGCGCATGCTCCAGCAATTGGCGCGACCGGTTTGGAACCCGGCCGGACCGAAGATGCGCAAAACCATCCAGCTCCTGGAAGGGAAGCACGCAACTGCACAGAGAGTCTGCGAATATCCACACGAAATCCAGGAGGGGTACCATCTGCTGCGTCGATAAAACGTCGCCCCCTACAGGTTGCCGTTCCGGACGCCAATCGCGAGATGATCCGCGGACCAAGGCCGCGGCGCTACGATGCGGTCTGATTCGGCATCGATAATCGACCTTTCCACGTTAAGCACGGCAAACCCACTGTCTATGGCGAACCGCACAAATCAACAACCGGAATCGAACGCTACGCCATCGAATCGATCGCTCGAACGCGGGCTCGAACTGCTGCGCGCGTTCGGCCCCGGTGCGACACTTCTCGGCAACGGAGAACTCGCGGAGCGCACCGGCTTGCCGAAAGCAACGGTGAGCCGCCTTACGCGAACGCTCGTCGAGGCGGGTTATCTCGAGCACGATGCGGCACGCAGGGCGTACAGACTGGGCCTGCCCGTGCTCAGTCTGGCGCAGGCATTGCGCAGCGGATCCACAGTACTCAATGCTGCAGGACCGCTAATCCGCGATATTGCCCAGGCAAAGCACATCAATGTCGGAATCGCGGGCGCCGACCGGGAAGAGATGGTCTACCTTGAGTCCATTCGTTATAACCAGCGAGCCTCATTACGCACGATCGTTTCGGGACAACGCGTGCCGATGGAACTGACGTCGCTCGGGCGCGCGTATCTCGCAGCACTGCCGCTGGCGGAATTCACCGCCCTGATGGACGCGTTCAAGCGGCGCAAACGGAGCGGCTGGGAGCGTCTTGCGCTGGAAATCACTGAAGCTGTAGACGATGTGCGCCGAAGCGGCTTCTGCGTTGCAAGCTGGCAGCCGGAAGTGATTGCACTCGCGACGCCCCTCGCCATTCCCGGACATCGTTTGCTGGTCCTGAACTTTAGCGTCCGCACGGCGGCGTCAAACGACAGCGTTGTAAGCGAACTCGCGGCACCCCTGCTGCGTCTGCGCGACGAGATTACAGCCGCATGCGCCCGCCTGGAAGGCTGAAGACTGCAAGCCTCTCTTTCATTCCCGGCGTTCACTGATCGCGCGCGCTGGAATACCCAGCACCACTGCAAGACCGCCGAGAATGGAGACGAACGCAACCGCATAGAGTCCCACGGCGCTGCTGCCGAAGTGCGTCGATGCATAGCCGATGACCGAAGGTGCCGAAATCCCGCCAAACTGGCCGAGGCTGCTAATGAGGCCGATGCCGCTTGCTGCGGCGGTGCTCGACAGGTACGCGGGTGGGATCGTCCAGAACAGCGACAGCATGCCAAGATAACCAGCCGTCGCGATGCAAAGCAGTGCTACCAGAATGCCTGCGTGATTCGCCGCCGCCGGCAGAAGCGCGACGCCCAGTGCGGCCATCAATGCGCTTGCCATGAAATGCCACCGCCTCTCCAGCATACGATCCGAGTTCCGGCCGAGCAGATACATCGCGACTGCGCCGACCACATACGGAATCGCGGAAAGAAGCCCAATGTGCCAGTAGTTCGATACGCCGCTTTTCTGGATCACGCTCGGTGCCCAGATGTGCACGACGATGCTCGCCCACGGCACGCTGAAATAGGCGAACGTCAGGAAATAGAACTTGGGCTCCTTCAATGCGGCCCAGATCGAACCATGAGCGCGTGCGGCCTTCGTTTGCGCGTCCCGGTTAAGCTCCGCAAGCAGGAGGGCCTTCTCGTCGTCCGAGAGCCAGGTCGCCTGCTCGGGGCGGTCCGTTAGATAGACATAGGCAAAGACACCGGCGATCACTGACGGAAATCCTTCGAGAAGGAAGAGCCATTGCCAGCCGTTGTAGCCAAGTAAGCCCGACATGCTATTGAGAATCCATCCCGACACGGGCCCACTGAGAATGCCGGATACGCAGATCGCCGTCATGAAGATTGACGTGACTCGGGCGCGCCGCGCGGCCGGAAACCAGTAGGTGAAATAGAGAATCACGCCCGGGAAGAATCCTGCTTCCGCTGCGCCCAGCAATACGCGTGCGATGTAGAACTGCGTCGGCGTCTGCACGAATGCGGTGCCCGCCGAAACGATGCCCCATAGCGCCATGATCCGCATGAGCGTTTTTCTCACGCCGACTCGCGCGAGCCACAGGTTACTCGGCACCTCGAACAGCATGTAACCCACGTAGAAGAGTCCCACGCCGAGACCGAATGCGGCGTCAGAAAGACCAATGTCACGCGAGAACTGCAGGTGCGCAAAGCCGATATTGGCGCGATCCAGATACGCGAAGACGTAACAAATAAAGAGGAACGGCAGCAGCCGCCAGGTGACTTTCCGGTAGACGGCCTCTGTTCGTGGTTGCGCAACGGCGCTGACGTCGATTGGATTGGAACGGGCTGCGTGCATCATGTCTCCAGGCTTGTATTGGGCCGCAGGATCGTCGTGGCAAGTGTCCTGCGTTGGAATCCATTATCGGCACCGAACGCTCGATGACAATCCGCCAATTCCACCCAGTGGAATTTCTCGGGCCCCTGATGAAACGCGCTCCGTTCCACAGAGTGGAATTAACGGGGTGTCATGGGTGGCAGGTGGGGCTAAGCTGCATTGTCAGATTGACCTTGTCAGTCGACTCCAATTCAACCATCGAGACACGCATGAGCGCATCCACCATTCAAGTCACTATCGACGCGCAGGTCGCCATGATCGCGCTGAATCGTCCTGAAAAACGTAACGCCATCACCAACGAAATGCGTGCCGAACTGATCGGGGCGCTGGAGACCGTTTCGCGCGACCGGGGGGTGCACGCCGTGGTGTTGACTGGCAACGGCAAGGGGTTCTGCGCTGGCGGCGACGTCAGCGGTATGGCGCAGCGCATTGAAGCACCCGCCGGCGAGATTGCGTTTAATGGCTGGTCCCGCCAGCAACTCGTGCATCACACGGTCAATCTGCTCTACTCGATGCCCAAGCCGACCATCGCTGCCGTCAACGGCGCAGCGGCGGGTCTCGGTGCCGATATGGCGCTCTCCTGCGACTTTATCCTCGCGTCACAGGAAGCGAGCTTCACGTGGAGCTACATCAAACGCGGGCTGATCCCCGACGGCGGCGGGATGTACTTTTTGCCGCGACGGGTCGGCCTCGCGCGGGCGAAGGAACTGATCTTCAGCGGGCGCAAGGTGGATGCAAAGGAAGCGCTGGAAATCGGCATCGCGGATCGCCTGAGCGAGCCGGATTTGCTCATCGCCGACGCCCACGCGTGGGCCGCCGAATTGAGCGAGGGTTCGGCCACAGCGCTCGCGCTGGGCAAGAGCATTCTCAACCAGAGCTACGAACTGTCCGCGCATCAAGTGTTTGCACAAGGCAGCCAGGCACAGGCCGTCTGCTACACAAGCCGTGAACATCGTGACTCGGTGCTCGCATTCCTGAACAAAACCAAGTGAGCACGAAGGAGATCGGCATGAACGTAATTTCAAAATTGATGCGCCCGGCGAGCGTAGCGGTAATCGGAGCTTCGGCGGACGCAGCCAAGACTTCAGGGCGCCCGGTGGCTTACCTCCGGAAGCACGGCTTCGTCGGCGACATCTACCCTGTCAACCCGCGTTACGACTCGATCGGTGGCCTGCCCTGCTATCCCGATGTAGCGTCGTTGCCGCGTGCGCCCGATGTCGGTATCGTGCTGCTCGGGGCCGAGCGCGCCCACGTTGCGGTGCGGGATCTGGCGAGCCGCGGGACGAGCGCTGCAATCGTGCTGGCGAGTGGCTATGCAGAGATCGGCGAGGAAGGCGCCAGACGTCAGGCTCAATTGATAGAGGCAGCAGGGTCCATGCGCCTGCTCGGCCCGAATACGATCGGGCTCGTCAACCTGACTGACCGCATCACGTTGTCGGCAAGCGGAGCGCTGGAGACTGACACTTTCACGGTCGGCGGCATCGGCGTGGTATCACAAAGCGGGGGGATTCTTGGCTCGCTGTTGTCGCGGGCGGCAGCACGCGGTATTGGCCTGTCAAAGCTGGTGTCGACGAGCAATGAAGCAGATCTCGACATGGCAGACTTCGTCGATTATCTGGTTGACGATGATTCGACTTCCGTTATCGCGCTCTACATGGAAGGGCTACGTCATCCGGACCGGTTTCGCCGCGCCGCGCTAAGGGCGGCCGCGGCGGGCAAGCCGGTCGTCGTGTTCAAGATCGGGCGCTCGGAATCAGGCGCGCGATCGGCGGTCTCGCATACGGGCGCGCTGGCCGGCTCGGACCGCATGTATGACGCGCTCTTCAGCCAGGTCGGCGTCATTCGTGCCCAGACGTTTTCCGATTTGCTCGACATTCCTCATGCGCTCGCTACTCGTCGCAAGCTCTCCGGGCGACGGGTGGCGATTCTGACCTCGACCGGCGGTGCCGGCACGCTCGTCGCCGATAGCCTTGGCATGGCGAACTTTGAGTCACCACCTCCTGACGAGGCAACAGCTGCCAGGCTGCGCGCGCTCCAGACCGGCGACCATGCAGTTCTCGACCGCAATCCGATTGACGTGACGCTTGCGGGTTTGCAGCCGGCTCTCCTGCGTGGTGCGATCGGCACGCTACTCGACAGTCCGACATACGACGCAGTCGTGGTTATCGTTGGATCGTCTGGTCTTGCGATGCCTGACCTGATGGCTGACGCGATCCGCGATTCGCTGCCAGGCAGTGACAAGCCCGTGATGGCGTTCGTGAGCCCGCACGCACCGGAGATCACGAAGTTGCTTAATGGGCAGGGAGTGCCGGCCTTCCCTTCGCCCGAAAGCGTGACGAGCGCGCTGGCTGCGATGTGGCAACACGGCGAGTCCATGCAACGCGCCGTGAGTTTGAACGAACAACTCGCTGAAGCCGAAGTCAACGTGAGCGATCTACCCGCCGGATCACTAAACGAGGCGCAGGCGAAAGAGCTTTTTGCCCGCTTTGGTGTGACAGCGGTGCGCGAGCGTGTCGTCACGAACGCGAATGAAGCCGAGAGCGCCGCTCGCGAGCTGGGTGACAAGGTCGTACTCAAACTGCTGTCGAACACGATCACCCACAAGAGCGATGTCGGCGGCGTAGTGGTTGGGGTCACTGCTGACTGCATCGGGGCTCGCCTGAACCGTATGCGGGACGACGTTGAAACCGCAACTGGCGTATCCGCGAATGCGTTTCTCGTTCAGGAAATGGTGGCCGGTGGAACGGAACTGATTCTCGGCCTTCATCGAGACCCGTTGGGCACAGCATTGCTGCTCGGCATGGGCGGCGTCACAGCGGAACTGTTCAAGGACACGACGATGCGACTCCTTTCCGCCGAAGCGCCGCTGTCGCGCGCAGACGCGTTCGCGATGATCCACGAACTGAGAACGTGGCCCTTGCTAGACGGGTATCGTGGACGGCCGCGCGCTGATATCGACGCCCTCGTGACCGCAATCGTCGCCTTTGCACGAATGGCAGTGCGGCTTGGCGGGCGTATTGTCGAAGCAGAAATCAATCCGATCTTCGTGCTGCCTGCGGGCCAAGGCGTACGGGCGGCTGACGGCGTTGCCGTACTCGAATCGGAGGCTCACGATGGATGACGATGCTCTGGTCACACTCGACGAAACATCCCCGCTCGCCTACTTTGCGCGTGCCGAGAGCGAGGTGGCAAATCCCACCCACATCGACCTCTCGATTGCAAGTGTCGTAGAGTCGATCGCCGTGATCGGGGTAGGTGCGCGCGTCTACCGGTAACCAGGAAGCAAGAGCGTGAGAATGTGGCTAAGCAGAAGCCTGGTCTCGGCAACTGTCTGCAAGATTGCAATTCAAGATTTGCCTCAGTGCTTGGTAGATCGTAGTTGTATCCCTTTCGGATACAACAGGATCGTCCTATCAGCGAAGCAATGGAAGATACGAAAATCCTAGCCACGATCTGCGGATGGCGAAATCGCGCTTCAGCTGCGCATTTCCGAAGGTCTTGACTGCGGTAACCTACCGAGAAGCGGCAACCAACGGCTATGAAATGCTAAGGATCGACGAAGTCACGAATAGCGAAGGTTTCGCCGAGCGATGCGATGTCGCGATAATAGGCGGCGGCATTGTTGGCGTCAGCACCGCGTATGAACTGGCGCGACGCGGCCTCCAGGTGGCTCTGCTCGAAAAGGGCGTCATTGGTTGCGAGCAGTCGGGCCGCAATTGGGGCTGGGTGCGTCAGCAGAACCGCGACCTCCATGAGTTGCCGCTCGCGATGCAGAGCCTCAAGCGCTGGAGCGAACTAAGCGAAGAACTGGGCGAGGACATTGGGTTTCGTAAGGCGGGCATCCTGTACGGCACGGAGCATGAATCTGACATCGCGCAATGGGAGTCGTGGCTTGCCCGCGCCCGGGAAGTCGGCTTTAACAGCGAGATCCTCAGTGCGCGCGAACTGGCAGTGCGCATTCCGTCCGGACGTGCGAAGTGGGCTGGAGGGCTGTGGTCGGCCACGGACGGCCGCGCCGAGCCGTCGAAAGCCGCGCCTTCGATTGCTCGCGGCGCGCAAGGTCTCGGCGCGATGGTGTATCAGAACTGCGCGGTACGAAGTCTCGACATGAGCGCGGGGCGTGTCTCTGGCGTCTGGACGGAGCGCGGCCGGCTCGCAGCCGACACCGTCGTTCTCGCGGGAGGCGCCTGGAGCGCGTTGTTCTGCCAGCATCACGGCATCGACCTGCCATCCATCAACGTGATGGGAACGGCGTTGCGAACCGCTGAGGCGCCGGGGGTTATCGAAGGCTGTTTCTCCGGGCCTAACTTCGCGCTGAGGCGACGGTTGGACGGCGGCTATACGATCGCGGTTCCCGGCCACGGACGTGTGGAGCTCGCGCCACAAAACCTGCGGCATTCGGTGAAGTTCCGCACCATGTTCCGCAGCAAGCTGAAGAAAAAACTGAAGATTCGCGTCGGTGCCAGCTTCTTCCACGGACCGGAGGCAAGCGCGACCTGGCGCGACGATGACGTCTCGCCGTTCGAAGGAACACGGGTGCTGGATCCCCGGCCTGATACCGAATGGCTCGAACGTGCGCTGCAAAACGTGGCCAGCGTGTTTCCCGAACTGTCGGGCTTGCGGATCGCTCACGCGTGGGCGGGCGCGATCGACACGACGCCGGACCTCGTTCCCGTCATCTCGAAGGTTAATGCGAAACCCGGTCTCGTGATCGCATCCGGCTTCAGCGGACACGGCTTTGGACTAGGACCAGGCGCAGGGGTGCTCGTGAGCCGGTTGGTAATGGACGAGGCGCCGCAGTTTGACATTAGTCCCTACAGACTGGCCCGCTTTTCCGACGGAACGAAACTGAGCAGCCCCGAAATGATGTGAGTCGAGGCCGCGGGCAAACTATCGCGGCAGCCCACTTCGGGAGATTGAACCTCCAGTGCGATTCAACCGTATTGACTAACGGCCGTTGCAATTCGAAAAGCGGCCGGAGATCTTGATCGACCTCGTATCACGCGTGGCGGGCCTTCACGCTTTTTTGCCTTTGAGTGAGACGGAGCGCTTGCTGGTACCCTTTGAGAAGCGATGACGATTGCCAAGGAGTTCGACCAGCCGTGTCTCGCATTCGGAAAACGAGTACCCGCGCCGCTGCGAGATCATGAACGTGAGGGCGCGCATGTGCCATGCGCGCCGTTGGAGTTCGACAAGTGTTCCGTTCGCGAGGTCTTCCGCAACACATGATGCGGCATGTGCCCCCAGCATAAGCTGCCCCTTACAAATCGTGCTTCGCGCCGAGGTCATTCACCAGCCACTGGCGTTCACCGGCGACCCCGTGTTGTGTCTTTTCCGCATCGGGCTGATTGTCGTTACGACGAGCTGGATGGGCCGGGCAAATTCCTCCCTCGGGATCGGCCGGAAGTACGCGTGCGCACAAACTGCCGGAAAGCTGCCATCGAGAATTCGAACATCCTCTCGGCGACACCGTCATCGAACTGGTGCAATCGGCCATGAAGAGACTTACGTCAGTGTCGTCGGTGCGTCCACTGTCGCGCTCATAACCACCGTTCGCAAGTGAATGTTGCTGGAGACCCCATTTCTGCGGTCAAGCAACAGCGTTAATGATCCGCTACCCATAGTGATGGAGTTGGCCGGGAAGGACCGCCCGAGGGCGTGAGACAGCTAGAGCCGCCCGCCTCGAGCGAGCATGGCTGGATCAACCAGCCGATCGTACTCGTCGCCGTCAATAAAACCGAGCGCGATTGCTGCCGCACGCGGCGTGATCCGATCCTCCAAGGCTGTTGCCGTGATCTGCGCAACTTGGTCATATCCGAGTATTGGATTTAGTGCCGTTACTGCGAGCAGTGCCTGGTCCACATTCTTGACAAGACGTTCACGATCAACTTCAATTCCGCAAACGAGTCGCCGTGAAAATACGCGGACGGAGTCGGCGATAACGCGCAGCGACTGCAGCAGATTGTAGATCAACACCGGCTTTGCGACATTCAATTCGAAGTTGCCGGATGCGCCAGCGAGCGTGATCGTTTGGTGATTGCCGATTACCTGAAAACACCCCTGCACAAGAACCTCCGCAATCGTGGGATTACGCTTGCCGGGCATGATCGAAGAAGTCAGCCCGTCGTCGGGGATCAGCAATTCGCCAAGCCCGCAACGGGGACCGGACCCAAGAAATCGTATGTCGTTCGCTATCTTCAGCAGCGAGGTAGCAATTGTGTTTAGCGCACCCGAGGCCTCCACCAAAGCGTCGTGTGCCGCCATCCCTTCGAATTTGTGCGGATTGGGAGCGAACGCCAGTCCGGTTGCCTCCGCGAGCGTCGCGCAAAAGAAGCTGTCGAAGTCCCGGGGCGCGTTCAATCCCGTGCCGGCTGCCGTGCCGCCCTGAGGGACGGTCAAGAGTCGCGGCAACGCACCGTCGACGCGCGCAAGAGCATTGGAGATCTGGTGCTCGAACGTCGCGAACGTTTGGCCCATCGTCATCGGCACCGCGTCCATCAGGTGCGTACGGGCGATTTTTACTACGCTGGCAAATGCATGGCTACGCTCCGCGAGCGCCGAACGCAGTTCATCTAGCGCGGGTCGCAAGCGTCCCGTCATCTCGATCGCGGCCGCTACGTGCATCACCGTCGGGAAGCTGTCGTTCGACGATTGCGACGCGTTGACGTGATCGTTCGGATGGACGGGCGCCTTGGTCCCAAGCGGGCGCCCGAGTAGCTCGTTCGCCCGATTCGCAATGACCTCGTTCGCGTTCATATTGGTCTGTGTCCCCGACCCCGTTTGCCATATCGTGAGCGGGAAATGGTCGTCCCATAGCCCTTCATGCAGTTCAAGAGCGGCCGTCTCGATCGCCGAGGCAAGCACCGGAGCGAGCACGCCGCACTGCACGTTGGCGCGTGCGGCAGCGAACTTTTGCAAACCGAAGGTGCGCACTAATACCGCCGGGAAACGCTCTTCGCCTATTTCGAATACGCCAAGTGCTCGTTGAGTCTGCGCTCCCCAGTACCGATCCGAACGAATTTCGACAGTGCCAAAGGCATCCTGCTCAGTCCGTGTTGCTGCCGTCATGGTGATACTCCCAATGGTCGTGATGGTGCCTGTTTATGATGCAGCTTGATGCGGTCAGCCGCGATGGCGACTAGCGTTTGAATACTTTGAACAGTAAGTCTTCGCGCCACTGTTAGGCTGGGCCGACTCACGTCACGCGTGCCACTGCGCCCTGCGTCTGCTGTCGCGATCAACGGTTAGCCGAGGCGCCTTTCGGCCAGACTGATCGAGCGAATACCGTTTCAATACCGTTGCCCTGAATCTGCCATCTGAGCAACGCGGCGCTCACGATTGGGAACAGCGCGCGTGGGCGGTCGGTCAATCGAATCACGGTGTGTTGCCGGCGCTTTTCAAAGGAATCCCGGCAGGGTGCGGATTCGCGTCGTTCATGTCCTCGGGCAGCAAGTTGCCGTCGGCAAGACGCTCGTCGGCCCGTGCGGTGTCCGGATAGCGCTCCGGATAAAAGTGCCGCTCGGCAATTTGCGCGTCGAACGTGCGCGACCACTTCGCGATCACGACCGTGGCGAGGCTGTTGCCGATCGTGTTGCAGGTGGCGATCGCCATCGACATGAAGCGGTACACGCCGAAGATGATTGCTACGCCTTCGACGGGCAGAATGCCGGTCGAAGCAACCGTCGCCGCGAACACCACGAACGATCCCCCCGACACCGTGGCCGCGCCCTTGGACGTGAGCAGCATCAGCAATAGCAGCCCTATCTGATGCTCCAGCGTGATCGGTACGCCGTACGCGTGGGCAATGAACAGCACACCCATCGACATGAAGAGCGATGTGCCGTCGAGATTGAACGCATAGCCGGTAGGCAGCACGAGACCGACCGTCTGCTTCGCGCAGCCGAGTCGTTCAAGCTTGATCAAAAGGCGCGGCAGTGCACTCTCGGAAGAAGCGGTCCCGAGCACGATGAAGATCTCATCCTTGATGTAGCGCAGGAAGCGCCACAGACTGAAACCTGCGAGCTTCGCGATGATTCCCATGACAACGACGATGAACAGGATCACGACCGCATAGAAGCTCAAAACGAGCTGGGCAAGCGCAATCAGCACAGCAGTACCGTTGCTGCCCACCGAGTAAGCGACCGCGCCGAAGGTACCAAGCGGGGCCAGCTTCATGACCAGGTTGATAAACGAGAACAGGACTTCCGAAACCAGGTCGAGTCCCTCGTTGATCCTGACGCGGCGGCGTTCAGGAATCGCAAGTATGCCGATACCCACCATGACGGCCAGCACCACCACCTGCAGCAGTTCCCCCTTCACGAAAGCGCCGATAAAGTTGTCCGGCACGATGTGCATGACAAACGCGACGAAGCCGTGTGAGTCCATCTTTGCAACCACCGGCGGTGCTGCTCCAACGGCGACGGCCGTCATGCCTTTTCCGGTTTGCAGCAGGTTGCCCGCCAGCAGGCCGACCATCAACGCAATGGTCGATACCACTTCGAAATAGACAATCGAGCGCCATCCTACGCGGCCCGCGCTTTTGACGTCACCGGCCGATGCGATGCCATGCACGATGGTCAGAAACACCAGCGGCGCGACACCGGCCTTGATAAGCGACAGGAAGATGTCGCCCAGTACCTTAAGCTGTCCACCCACCTTCGGAAAAATCAGCCCGACGGCAATTCCGAGAATCAGCCCGACCAGAACCTGCATGCCGAGCTTGCGGTACCACGGCAGCTTTCTGGGCGGCGGCACGTTCGGCGTTTCGTTTGATGCGATCTCGTTGTTCATGATGTGTGCTTCTCCACGTCTTTCACTCAGATGCCGCTGGACAATTCGACGGCGCGATCAACCATTTGCGGCGCGAGGCCAAGATAGTTGGCTGGATCGGTCATCCGGTCGATCGCCGCGCGGTCGAAGTGCGTCGTGACGTCGGGCAGCGCCGCGAGCGCGTCGGCGAGCGTGCCGCCTTGCTCGTTGACGGTACGGCATGCGTCGTAGACGATATCGTGAGCCTGCTGGCGGCCGGTGAACGGCGCCATGCCCATCATGACCGCCTCCGCGACGATCAACCCTCTGGTGATACCCAAGTTGTGCTTCATGCGTTCGGTGTCGACGATCAATCCCCCGAGCGCGAACTTCGCCTGATGCAGCGCGCCAGCCGAAAGGATGAAGCTCTCGGGAATCGCGATCCATTCCGCGTGCCACGGACCCGTGGCCCGCTCGAAATCCTGGATCATCGCGTCGACCATCAGACCCGCGTGCTGACGCACTGCTTTCGCTGCGGCAAGCATCAGTTCGCTGGAAATCGGGTTGCGCTTTTGCGGCATGGTGCTGCTCGCTCCGCGTCCCTTGACGAACGGCTCGTACACTTCAGCGAACTCCGTCGACGCCATGATCATAATGTCGAGCGCGATCTTGCCGAGTGAGCCAGTCACGAGTGCGAGCAGGTTCACCGCTTCGGCGAAACCATCGCGCGCCACGTGCCACGTGGTTGCAGGCACTCCTAGCTTCAGTTCACCAGCGAGTGCCTTCTGAACCTCGAAACCCTTGTCGCCAAGCGAGGCCAGCGTGCCCGCGGCGCCCGCGAACTGAACGACAGCCACCCTCGGGCGCAGCTCCGCGAGGCGTTGCTGATGCCGGTCGAACATCGCCAGCCAGATCGCGACCTTGTAGCCAAACGTCACGGGCAGCGCCTGCTGAAGATGAGTCCGGCCCGCCATTGGTGTATCGCGGTGTTTCTTTGCAAGATCGACCAGAATCGTGCGCAGCTCGCGTATGTCGCTGTCGATCACGTCGAGCGCATCGCGCACTTGCAGCGAGACCGCCGTATCCATGATGTCCTGTGTCGTCGCGCCCCAATGCACGTAGCGGCCCGCGTCGCCGCACATGCCGACGAGCTGGTGAACCAGCGGCAGAATCGGATAACCCACGATATCTGTCTCCTCACGCATGTGATCGAAATCGATGCGCTCGATCGTCGATTCACGGGCGATCACTTCCGCCGCGTCGGCCGGAATCACGCCGACGCGCGCTTCAGCCCTGGCCAGCGCCACTTCCACGTCGATGTAGCGCTGCACGAGGGCGTAGTCGGAGAACAGTTCACGCATCTTCGCCGTGCCGAAGGCGTCGCGGAACAGGATTGAATCGACCACAGTGCTGGCCATAGGGACATTGCGACTCGTCATGACATCCTCTTGAAAGTGCCGGAAAGCGGCTTAAAAGGGCCGGTACCATTCGCAGAAGCAACGATATGTCCGGACATAATTAAATTAATATGTTCGGACATGTTGAGCAAGCTATGATTTACCCTAGCCCCTGATAAATCGATTGCATCGCGACCCAAAAATGAACAAACCGCACTTCGCCGACATCGCTCGCCACTTGACTGAGGGCATTGCGTCCGGCCGCTATCCGGTCGGCTCGTATCTGCCTACCGAGCTTGAACTGCGCGACCACTATCAGACGAGCCGGCATACGATTCGCGCAGCGCTGCATGAATTGCAGCAGTTGGGATTCGTGTCGCGGCGCAAGAACGCGGGAACGCGGGTCGAATCGGCGCAGCCGACGAACGAGTTTCGGCCGTCGCTCGCATCGGTGGACGATCTCGTGCAGTTCGGCTCTCAGCACTTGCGTCTGGTGCAATCGACGGAGGAGATCCTCGCAAGCGGCAGGCTCGCCAAGACTCTGAAATGTTCAGACGGTGCGCGATGGCTGCGCGTTTCGAGCCTGCGCATCGATGGCGACAGGGGGAGTCCACCGGTCGGTTGGACCGACGTGTATATCGACCCGGCTTATACTGAAGTCGCAGAGGCTGCGCGAGCTCAACCGGACACGCTGATCAGTTCGTTAATCGAAGCGCGCTACGGTCGCTGCATCGCGGAGATTCAGCAGGACGTGCACGCCGCGTTGATTTCGCAGGAGATGGCGGAAAGGTTGAAAGTCGAGAAGGGGAGTGCGGCGCTTGAGATTGTGCGACGATATCTCGACTCCACGGGGGAAACCTTTGAGGTATCGATCAGCGTCCATCCGGCTGAACGCTTCTCGGTTTCGATGCGACTGAAGCGCTCGGACGCCTAGCCGTCGCAGGCGTTGTACGGGCGGCGCCGATGAGCCGATCGACCGCATTTTGCGGCCAATTGGCCGCTCCGTTCTAAACCCGACGCCGACAGCAACGCTTAAGGCAATCGGCAATCGGCGCTCGGTGTCAGCTATGAGTGGGCCATTACTGACGGTGGAAATGTCTCCCATGAACGGCAGGCGTGGGTCGAACAGAACCGGTCGTCGTCGGGCTCAGTTCGGCCAGGAAGGGACGCTCGCGGTTGTCAGCATTTCGACGTTCGAACGGCAGTTCGCCTCCGGGAGGCGTCGCTCAAGCTGCGGTTCGCACCCCGTGCGAGGGATCCTCTTTTTGGCGCTGGCAGGATTCGGCCGACCGACACGCCGCGTGCCGGCGCTTCGGCCAGAGAACGGTAAACATCAGTTTTGCTGTGTGCCGGATTGAATCGCGGCCTGGCGCTGCGATGACGTTTGCTCAGCCTGCAATTGCGCTTCAGCATTTTGCAGCCTGATCGGGTAGTCCACATCAACAGACAGCGGGTTGTAGCCGGCTTGTTCGAGATTGGCGAGTTCGGCGCCTACTTGTGCGCGCGTAAGTGGCGCATCGGCTTGAGCGAACGAAGTAATTGGAGCAGAGGCGAGCAGGGCGAGGGCGGCCGTCACGAAAATCTGTTTCATCACATACCTACTTTTTGGTGTCGGGTCATCTGAAGTACTGCTAGAAGCCTCAAAGTATATGCGCCATAAGCTAGGTATTTTCCCTTATTCGGACAATGCTACATTGCGCAAAGCACAATGCTGCGCGCCTACAGACTTCAGACGGACCGCAGAAAGGCAGTAGAGACGCCCCGTCGAAGATCTGAGGAGAGGGTGCGCGACCGCGCGATCTCCTTGGTGAGCTGCTTCACCGTGCGGCACGCCAGCGTCAGTTCGCCGTGAGGGGACATGGCCAGCGCAATGAAGCGCGCCACGGACGGCTCAACCACCATTGACGCCTGCAACCGGCATTCCTTTTCAAGGTTTGCAATCGCGTAAGGTCCGAGCAACCCGTAGATGCCGCCATCGGCCACGATGTGCCCCTGCAGACTCAACGAGTCGGCTTCTGCCGCGAAATTCAGGGAGACCTGGTGTTCACCGGCAATTTGTTCGAGCCGGTCGCGCCAGCTGTTAGGGCGGCAGAAGAAAACCAAGGGAATCCCGTTAAGCTTCGAGAAAGCAACCGTGGGGTGTTTGGTCAGAGAATCGCCTTCCGCGCCGACCAGGTAGGTCGCTGCCTCAACCAAATACTCGTCACCGTCTTTCGGCGTGGGGCTATTTCTAAAAAGGATGGCGAGGTCAACACTGCCGTTTTCCAACCACGTATCCAACAAAGCCCCCTGCCCCTCGCGCACCTGTAACTGCACCTGGGGATAACGTTCTCGAAGGCGATGGTAGAGCGTGCTGACCAGCGGATGGGCGGTGGAAGGCAAGATCCCGAGCCTGACCACGCCAATCGGTTCTCCCGCGGTACTGCGGATGTCGTTGGACAACTGTTCCGTGCTGGCCAGCCACGTCCTGACGCGCGGGGCGATCCGCGCCCCCAGTTCCGTCAATATCACGCCGCGCCCTGTCCGCTGAA
This sequence comes from Paraburkholderia sp. BL9I2N2, assembly GCF_004339745.1. Taxonomy (GTDB): domain Bacteria; phylum Pseudomonadota; class Gammaproteobacteria; order Burkholderiales; family Burkholderiaceae; genus Paraburkholderia. The sequence goes on from NZ_SMGP01000003.1 coordinate 708,924, forward strand.
ACAAGCGGCCGCCGCAGTACTGCTCCAGTTCAACAATCTGGCGGCTGATATGCGGCTGACTGGTTCCGTACGCCACGGCCGCCTTGCTCAAGCTTCCGAGTTCCGCCGCATCGATGAATAGCTTCCAAGCTGCGTAGTCCACCGCCCAGCCTCCGACAAGATATGTTGATTCAGTATAGCTGAAATGTCTGGTTGAGCAGTTCTAGCATGGGTCGTTCATCCCTACACTGCAACGCATGCACCGTTGTTCCAGCTTGATGCGAAACGAGCAGCGGGCTCTCCTCTACGGAAAGAGGAGCGGAAAAGCTCACATTTGGAGACGTCATGAAAGCGATCGATCTGCGCGGTTTGGTCCCGGCACCCGTTACCCCCTTCACCCGCGATGGAGCGGTGGACCATGCAGCAATTCAAAGACTGGGTTCCTGGCTCGGCAGCATCGAAGGTGTTAAAGGTCTGACGGTGCTCGGGCACGCTGGCGAAGGCACGTTCATGACGCAGAAAGAACAGGCTCAAGTTATCGAAAGTTTTGTTAAGTCCGTCGACGGCAAGATTCCGGTCATCGCCGGTATCACACTCGAAGGTACGCAAGTCGCAGTCGATGAAGCGAAGCGAGCGGTGGAAGCCGGCGCTTCGGCCGGTCTGGTGTATCCGTCGCACGGCTGGCTGCGCTTTGGGTACCAGAAGGGTGCACCGCAAGACCGCTACCGCGCCATCCACGAAGGCAGCGGTCTGCCGCTCATCCTGTTCCAGTACCCGGATGCCACCAAGGCGACCTACAACCTCGAAACGCAGCTGGAGATCGCCGCACAACCGGGCGTGTTTGCAATGAAAAACGGCGTGCGCAATATGCGTCGCTGGGATGTTGAGATCCCCATCATCCGTCGCGAGCGTCCGGAACTGCAAATCCTGACCTGCCATGACGAATATCTGCTGCACACGATGTTCGACGTTGACGGTGCTCTCGTCGGCTACGGCGGCCTGGCTCCCGAACCGCTCATTGAGCTGATCAAAGCAGGCAAGGCGAAAGACTACCAGGCCGCGCGCGCGATCCACGATCGCCTGCTGCCCGTGACGCGTAACGTGTACCACCGTGGCTCGCACATGGAAGGCACCGTGGCACTCAAGCATGGCCTCGTGGCCCGCGGCATTCTCGAGCACGCCACGGTGCGCTCGCCGTTGCTGCCGCTCGCGGAAGGCGCAGACGTTGAAATCGCCGACGCACTTCGCTCGGCAGGCCTCGTCGACTGACGCGGAAGCTGCGTATTTGTAGCCGTTATGACGATAGCGAAGCGTTGCCCCGCTTTGCTATCCGCTTTAAGCCGTAACGGCGACGCACGAAACCCCCGTTTCAACGCGTCGCTCATAACAGGATCGGGAAACGACCAAACAGGCTCCAGCGTCGCGACACAACAAGAAAGAAACGCGACCGGTGCTTCAAAACAAGAAGAAATCCGAGGGCCCATAAAATGCAGCTTTTCAGGAGACAGCATGAACACCCCTTCGACCGCCTATGGCGTCGGCGTTGGTCAATCCCCGAGCGAAACGCGCCCCGTGAGTGAGCAATTGCGTGCGGCAAACCTGCTGTTTCGCATCGAGAACGTGCCGTTCTGCAAGTGGCACACGAAGGCACGCATCATTATGGGCAGCGCGACCCTCTTTGACGCATTCGACGCCCTCTCGCTTGCTTTCGTGCTGCCTGTGCTGGTGGGTCTCTGGCATCTTTCTCCCGGCCAGATCGGCGTGCTGATCGCCTCAGGCTATCTCGGGCAAGTCGTAGGCGCGTTGGTGTTCGGCTGGCTTGCTGAGCGCGTCGGTCGCGTGCCTAGTGCAACGGTAACAGTCGGTGTGATGTCGGCCATGAGCGTCGTATGTGCTTTCACCGGCAGCTTCCATATGCTGTTCTTGATGCGTTTTCTGCAAGGCATCGGCGTGGGCGGAGAAGTGCCCGTGGCGGCCACGTACATCAACGAGCTGTCGCAAGCACATGGTCGAGGCCGTTTCTTTATTTTGTACGAACTCATTTTCCCGCTGGGTCTGCTTGCAGCCGCGCAGTTGGGTGCGTTCATCGTCCCCCGCTTCGGCTGGGAGTATATGTTCCTCATAGGTGGACTTCCCGGAATCGTGGTCGCGATCCTGATCGCGCGCCTTCCAGAATCGCCGCGCTGGCTCATTTCGAAGGGGCGTTTCGATAAAGCTGAACGCATCATCGAGCGGCTGGAGGCAAGCACGCCGAAGCGCAGCCTCGACACGCAGACGCAGAAAGCCGAGGTCGACGAGCGCGTGGTGAGCCTCCTGAACGGCCTGCAGTCGAAGCAGAAGGGATCGTGGAAGGAACTCTTCTCGCCGTTCTACCGTGGGCGCACCATCATAGTGTGGTTACTCTGGGCGACGTCTTACTTTGTCGCGAACGGCATCAACAACTGGCTGCCCAGCCTCTATAAGACGGTCTACCATCTGCCGCTGCAAGAGTCGCTTCACATGGCGTCCATCTCGAACGTCCTGAGCACGTGTGGGGTGCTTGCCTGCGCGTTGTTAATTGATCGTGTCGGGCGCCGGCGGTGGGCAATGGCCTGTTTCATCATCAGCGGCATTCTGCTCGCCGCACTGGGTATTCATGGCGCTGGCAGCGCGTGGTCAGTGATGTTCTTGGGATCGTCGGCCTACGCGGTAATGGCAACCACGACTGTACTGCTGTACCTGTACACCCCTGAAATCTATCCGACCCGGATGCGCGCGATCGGTACGGGCCTCGCGACGTCCTGGCTGCGAGCCGCTTCTGCTGCCGCGCCCGCGATCGTCGGCGTCGTATTAACAGGGAAAGGTATCGCTGCGGTATTCATCCTGTTCGCTGTGGTCAGCGCAGTGGGCTTCTTCGTGGCTTCGCGAATGGTGGAGACGACCAATCGCGCGCTCGAAGAGATCTCCCCGTAACCGCTCGGATTCCTTGTCGCTCCTTCTCCTGGTATTGAACCAAGGGAAGGAGGCTCCTCGGTCGCAACACAACCTTTAATTTCAGCGCGACACGTTCGCAGATAGCGACAACGCTCCAAGACACTCTGTTCGTACTACTGATCGGATGTCAGTGGAAGCTGAATATAACAAGATGGATGGAGACAACCGAAATGAAAAAGGTACAACGGGTCATGGCCTGCGCCTCATTGCGGAAGGTTGCTGGCACACTTGGCGTAGCAGCGATGCTAAGCTCCGGCCTCGCATTGACCTCTGTCAAAGCCCGCGCAGATAGTGGTTCCCAAGTCCAACTGTATGGGATTGTTGGCACCTATGTCGGCAGTGTCAAACGTAGTGACACGCCGCAATCCACAGTACTCATGGGCAGCGGCGGATTGACCACTTCGTTCTGGGGAATCCGCGGCAAGGAAGATCTGGGGGGTGGCGTTAGCGCCATCTTCGCTCTTGAGAGCTTCTTCCAGCCTCAAAACGGCGCGCAGGGCCGCAATGCGACAGACCCGTTCTTTTCACGCAATGCGTACGTGGGCTTTCAAGGCGACTTCGGTCAGTTGACGTTCGGGCGCCATAGAAATCCGACCTATACGGCCGAATCCCTCATCAACCCGTTCAGTTCGTCCACGGTCTTTTCGCCGCTCATCCTTCAGACGTTCGTGACCAACTACGGCGGCACGATCATCGGCGATACGGTGTGGAATAACACCGCCAAGTACACAACGCCAGACTTTAAAGGTTTCGGCGCAACGGTGATCTATGGCCTCGGTGGCGTTGCGGGGTCGCCCGGCGTCGGTAACCTCGGCGTTCACCTGAATTATCAAGGTCACGGGCTTACGGCCGTGCTCTCTGGCCAGCGTGTACGGTACACCGCAGCGGGGCCGGTCGGCGCGCAGTACGCCTACCTCGCGGGCGCAGCGTACGACTTCAAGGTCGTGACGCTTTATGGCGCGTGGGCGATGACAAGTGACGTGAGTACGCCAACAGGCAGCCACACGTACGAGGCGGGTTTTTCCATCCCGTTCACACCGGCCGATTTCCTGCTCGCCGAGTGGGCGCGGACGCAACGGTCGGGACCGACCCCTGCGACCAACGGCTTTCGCAATACGGCGTCTCTCGGCTATGACCACCTTCTCTCGAAGCGGACAGACATCTACGCGATTTACACCTACGACAAACTGAGCGCTCGTCCCACCGGCAACACCTTTGCGGTCGGCGTTCGACACACGTTCTAGTTTCGGGCCTGGTCGGTGAACAGCTCCTCGATTGGAGGCAGTGGACGATTCCAGCGGGTCCCCGAAGCACCCTGCAGGCGGGGAAGCGCCTTCGATGAGCCTGCACCGAGATGGCGAGTGCTCGGTCGGTGCTAACTCTGCCCGCGAGTGGCGGTCGTACCCTCAGAAGCGGCCGTTCTTCTTAGATGAGGCAGAACGGCGGCTTAGGGTCGAACTGGGCCGTTCAAAGTAACTTTGCCGAGCCTTCACGGGCGGCGATAGTTCAGGGGGGGGAATGACAGGCGCAAGGCCTGTCAGATATGGATACCTATCACGGCGCTGCCACGTTCAATTGTTCGCGGCGCAATAGCGGAGAGGACAAACGCTTGCTCAGAAAACGGACGGATCTTGGGTGACCTCAGTGAAACGATGCCAGGCGCAAAGCGTGTGGCGAGCTGTTTGCGATAGAGTGAGGCGCGTATCAAGTGTCGCTTGAGCGCGAAGTGCTGCCGGATCGGACCGAAGCTCGATAAGAAAGCCTGTGTGCGTTCAGGATCGCGGAAGCCGCGCATGCGTCGCTCGCGTTCGCGCGTCGGCTGATGACTGTTTTCCGCCCGGTCATTGACCCGCGCGCTGGCTTTGACGAAGACGTGCTTGACGTGGGCAAGTTCGGGAATCTCGGCTTTCGCCGCCGGATAGCTGCGCAACTGGTCGGTCACGATCTTGCGCGGTGCCTCACCACACGAGGCAAGCACGCGCTTGAAAAACCGCTTCGCTGTCGACGGCGCGCCACAACAGGTAAGGCCCGCCGCGCAACGTCACAAATACTTCGTCAAGGTGCGACGTGGTGCCGGGCCTGCGACGCGCCGCTTTCACACGGCGTGCGAGGCCAGCACCGAACTTATCGCACCAGCTTCGGACCGTTTCGTAGCTGACGATAACCCCGCGCTCGAACAGCAGTTCTCGATATCACGCAGGCTGAGCTGAAACCTGAAATACCAGCGTACCGCGCAACTGATGATCGCCGCCGGAAAGCGATGGCCGCGGTAAAGCGATTTTGCATTCTTCATCATCCGATCTTACTCGACCATCTCTGCAACGTGACAGTGCACCTGAAGGGCTTCTTGCGCTCGCATCGCTCGAATAGCGCAAGCTGGACGCATCTAACTTGATTGACCCGACCGCCAACCTCGCCCTTAGCCGCGAAAATCGAGTTTCCACACGCCCTCGGCCAGCTTCGGCCGTTCGCGAGTCTTCAGTGAATGGCTGCTTTCTAGAGGATGGCATTGTCGGGCAGAAAAGCGAACCGTTTGGCGACGGCGATTTATTTGCGAGCGTCCTTATCTGCGTAATGGGTTTCACGACCGATGCAGTGGACTAAAAATTCCATGACAGCCTTGATCGCTGGCGTTCGACGCAGGTCAGGGTAGGTCACAAGCCAAAGCCCGGTTTCGGGCGGCTCGGATCCAATGTCAAGTCTGACCAGTTCAGCGTCGCTATCGCCGATCATCGTAGGCAGGACCGCAACCCCGACGCCGTTGCGTACGGCCATCTGCTGCCCAACCACATCGCTCGTTTCGAATACGATGGGCCGTCCGTCGATATTTTTGCGTAACCACTTTTGATGTTTCACATGGTCCAACGACGAGTCATAAACGATGAACTCCCATCGCGCAGAAGGGCGAGCCGCATATGCATGGCTGGCATACAGACCAAATCGGACCGTGCCTATGCGTCGCGCAACGAGACTGCCTTCCTCTGGCTTGACCATGCGAACGGCAATATCTGCGACGCCTCGATCCAGCGGCGCTATGTCGGGAGATCCCTCCATCACGATCTTCAAGGCCGGATGCGATTCCCGGAACACACGTATGTGTGGCGCGATGCAGTAGCTACCAACCGTAGGCGGCACGCTGATGCGGACCGTTCCGCACAGCGCGGATGACGCCCGCAATGCGTATGCTTCAACTGTCTGAGCGCCTTGGGCCATCGATCGGGCCAGCATTGCGATGGCTTTTCCATCCTCGGTCAAACGGGTGCTACGGGGAAGTCGATGAATCAATTTCAATCCGAGCGCCGACTCTAACGACATTACACGCCGCCCAACCGTGGCGTGTTCGACCGACAGTTCGCTGGCGGCGCCTGAGAGTGTTCCGGTGTGCGCAAGTACCAGAAGGTACTGCAGATCTTGCCAGTCGAACATAGCTATTTTTTAACAGAGTTTGTGAACCGATGAGGAATTCCCAAGGGACCAAGGCAAGTCTAGCCTCCTTTGTAGCGGTCGTCTGATGACCCTTCACGGACTCAGGAGAATTTGACATGTTCTACGAACTGGTTACCTTGTCGTCGCATATTCTGAAGCTGCCGGAGGTGATCGCGAATGCGGAGGTTTACCTCAATCATCCCAAAACTGCGGGGTGCTGGCTTGGCACATGGACTTCGGAGAACGGGCGACTAGGCAGCGTGCGTATTCTGCGAAGGTTCGTCGATGCCGGGGAACTGTCTCAGGAACGAACGCGTGCGTTACATCATGCCAACCCGTTCGGGGCGGCCAACGGCACGTGTACGATTGAGATGGAGAGCTACGCCGGCTTTCCTTTCCTTCCCCCCGTCGAGGCGGGTTCGTTCGGCAGGTACTACGAGTTTCGTACCTACTGGCTAAGACCAGGTGGACTGGCGCCTACTATTGAGGCGTGGGAGGCCGCGATGCCTGAACGGTCAAAACGGTCCCGTCTGACAGTCAACATGTACGCGCTTGACGGCGTGCCGCGGATCACGCACATATGGCCTTGGGAAAGCCTGGATGAACGCATCGCGATACGTGCAAAGTCTTTCGCTGATGGAATCTGGCCACCTAAAGGCGGGCCTGAGAATTTCTATGAGGCGACGTCCACTATCTGGATACCGACCATCAATTCGCCATTGCGGTGAGTTGGGCCTGGCAATTTTCTCTCCGAAAAAGCGGACGTTGACCAGTTCACGACGATGGGCTGCAACGGGTCGCGTGTTGTCGATCGAGACCGAGGGAGGTCGAGCCGCCGATGCGGTTCGTATGAGGCGGTGCGCGGCTACAAACAGTCACAAACCATTCCAAAAGCGCGACCTACCGAACGTCTCATTGGCTGCGGTCAACCGTCGCTGGCGAGAGCTGCGAGTAGCGCCGCTGGCGTCCGAGCCCCCCGGGCCTATGATCTTGCATCTGCGAAGTCCAGAGCCAAGTGTCCCTAATAGGATGATATACGGCACTCCAGCTCATCAGGGGGAACATGACTACGCAAGCCGATAACCGGGAAGGCGCGCAGGCGCTCCTGCAGCTTTTGGAAGCGGTTCATCCGATCAGCGTCGCCACCCCTGGTTCAGCCAACGAAACCAGTTCGCGAGCACCGGTGTATCTTCACGCAAGAACCGCCCCAGTTGCGGCAACAATGCGGGGCGAGGGTGTATCACGCAATTCATAAGCGTGCTAGGCAGGAAGTAGACCGGCCGCACGATAGCCGTCGATCAATGTGTCGTAGAGGGAGACGTCCGAACGGCTCCTCGCAATGAGCTGTGCGCCAGCTACGGCGGCGAAGATAGCGCGGGCCCGTTCATCACTCCCTTTTGAGTCAACAACCTCCGCCGCTGAGAGAACCTTGCTCAGCCAGGCAATGTGCACCTCAGCGAAGGTTCGGACTTCTTTCATCACTTCACCGGGAAGGTCGTCGCTTTCGGCAGCCATGAAGCTGCACAAGCAGATGCGATTTGCGTTTTCCAGCGCCTTCCGAAACGTTTCGGGATAGCGGTGCAGGCAGTGTAACGGGTCCGGGGATTCCGCCTGGAGGGCTTCAAGAACCGCCGCCGAGTCCTCCCAATAGCGTCTTGCCACCGCTGCACCGAGGTCGGCCTTGTTCGTGAAGTGGTGATAGATGCTAGCGGGTCTGATACCGACGTCTTGCGCGAGATCACGAAAATTCAACCCACAATAGCCGTGGGCCTGAGCAATCTTCGTGGCCGCCCCAAGGATCCGCTCCCTGGAGCCTGTGTTCGATTCGTTCCTCACTTGTACGGTTCTCCGCATCGACTACTCAGTGTTGACAACCCGGATTATAACGCATATCGTAAACCTAACGAACGTTAGGTAGACAAAGCCGTTCGTCACGACACAACTGCGGAAGGAAAGCCAAATGAGTGCTATTGCGACGAGCATCAATGACAATCAGTTGTCGACGATGACAATTTATGACTTCCCGCAAGGGCCGTATCCGACGCGTGTTCGCATTGCGTTGGCGGAGAAGAATCTGCACTCGGGAGTGCGGTTCGTGCTGGTCGATCTGTATGCGGGTGAGCACAAGAAGCCCGAATTCATGGCGAGCAAGAACTACTCGGGCACGCTGCCGGTGCTCGAACTCGATGACGGGACCTGCATTGCCGAGTGCACGGCCATCACGGAGTACCTTGATGGACTCGATGGCGTGCCGACGCTGACTGGCAGGGCGCCGCTCGAAAAAGGCTTGATCCACATGATGAGCAAGCGTGCCGAACTGGAACTGCTCGACGCAATAAGCGTGTATTTCCATCACGGGACGCCGGGGCTGGGGCCGCAGGTCGAGCTGTACCAGAACCCCGAATGGGGATTCAGGCAGCGCGACAAGGCCCTGCGCGGAATGCATTACTTCGATGCTGTTCTACGAAACCAGCCGTACGTTGCCGGCATCGAATTTTCGATGGCGGACATCACCGTAATCGGCGGCCTGGTCTTCGCTTCTATCGTGAAGCTGCCAGTGCCAGCCGAGTGCACCGCGCTGCTGGCGTGGTACGAAAGAATGCAGGAGCGGCCCAGCGTAAGCACCCAGCCGGCGTTTTCCGTACTAACGGCTGACTGAAAAAACATTATATTTTTTAAATTAAGTAATCCTACCAAGCGCCGAAAAACCGCGCCGGTTTGTTGCAGGGATTCGCGGCAACGGCACCTCAGCGTCCATACCTTGGAGAACAATTCATGTCTGCATTACCACAAGCAGTTCAGTCCGTTGGCATTTTCAACGGCCCGTATTACCTCAGCATCGCTGGTAATCTTGTGAAGTCGCAAGATAGCTTTGACGTAATCAACCATGGCGGAGCCGGAGGTCGATCAGTCTATCTCGTGGATTCGTCAGATTGCCGCCCGTCGAATTCCGGTCGAGATCGTCGAGGAGACCGAAGAACATCTTGTCGAGCTGCACCATACGCCGCTCGGCGTGATCGGTGCCATCACACCGTGGAATTTTCCGGTGCTGCTTGCACTTTGGAAGGTGGCGCCTGCGCTGATTACTGGCAACACCATGGTGATCAAGCCTTCGCCCTTTACTCCGTTGTCAGCACTGCGCTTTGGGCAGATTGCGCAATCCGTCCTGCCGCCAGGCGTGCTGTCGGTTGTTTCGGGCGGCAATGAACTTGGCCCGCTGCTGACCAATCATCCCGACATCGCCAAGATCAGTTTCACAGGTTCTACAGAGACGGGAAAGCACGTGTTGCGCGCTGCCGCTGGACTGGTGGGCTGCCTCACCTGGCAACGCGTATGCACGAGAAGGAGTTGGGGGAACTTAGGTGCGGCAGACCGGCTTCTCAATAGTGTTATCAAGTGTAGTCAAAATTCGGGGATTCTTAACTCATATCGCCGCCAATGCGAAGAGCCGTTGTCGGACAAATGCCCCCTCTCAAAGAGATGCACCACGGCAATGTCGACGACTGTGCCAAGCTGCGCGAAACCGCCCCCGATGACCGATCCGGGTCTGTGAGCCGCCGGCTACAACTCTGAAGGTCGAATGTCTCGTCAGGGGTCGAGTACCGCCGATCACCCAACGCGAACGCAAATCTAAATGGCGCCTCACCTGGCACCCGATAGGGTGGATGAGCGCCGTCTTCGACAGCGGCACGCAGTATCAGGCGAGCGCGCTTTCGCATGGTTGTGAATGTCGTCTCCCATAAAGGCTCACTCTGGAAGTCCGTGTCGATACAAACATGCAACTAACCGTCTGGCACGTCTGCGTCTCCCTCAACCGCAAACCTTGCCTCCAGCATACGCAGGCGCAATCTCCACTGCGGCAGACCGACATGAAATTTCATTTCGCCTGACCGGGCATCGCGGCGAGGTCGCCTGTGCGATTACGCGGGACGCGCCCGAGGTGCCATTCTGGTTGCCGCCAGACGCTGACCAGATCCGCTTGCCCAAGGCATTTGCGGACGGACGCCGCCGCATCATTGCGGTCGCCGGAAGAAAACTCCGCCTGCGCCCGGGTGAGCCAGTTCAGGCTCACCACCGACGCTGTCCAGATCAGCCGGCAGGTGGTGGTGAGTTATGGCTGCCATCGGGTACTTCTCATTACCAGTCAATGCGGTGTTTCTCGTCGGTCTCGCGGTGCCGGCGATCGTCGTCGACGTGAAGATACTGACTGGTCGTCGTCAGTGACGCATGCCCGAGGTTGTCGCGCACGAGTCGCAGATCGACCTGCTGGTCCGCCATGTGGGACCCGGCGCTGTGACGCAGCCAGTGTGCCGACGCCTGCTCGAGGCGGTCCGCGCGCGGCGCATGGTCTTCACCACGTGCGCGCAGGGATTGCGCCGCACCGTTAAAGACATCCTTCACGATCCGGTGCAACGCTGCGCGCGTGAGCGGTTTGAGCGACCGGCCAATTGGCAGCACGAGCGGCGTGTCCTCGCCCGGCGAGGGCAGGGCGGGCAGTCCGCGTGCCCGCCGGTAGGTGCCCAGTTCCGTCATCATTTCTGCGGTGGCGGGCACCAGCCGCTCCTTGCCACCTTTGCCCATCACTTCGAGCCACCAGCGATCCGTGCCGTTTTCGTCAGCGCGCCGGAAAAACCGTCCCATTGTGTTCGTGCCGACTTCCGTGATGCGCAGACCGCCCAGATAGAGCAGGGTAAAGAGCCAGCGCACGCGTGCGTGGTGTTCGCGCTCGCGAGCTGTCTGCACGGGCATGCCCTGAATCCAGGTCTTGACCTCGAGCCACAGCTCGGGCGACAGATACCGGACGATGCGCGGCCTGGCCCGTCGGGCGCGCTGACGCGACAGCGACAGCGGATTGCCGGCCAGATACCCGGCCTGCACGAGCCACGCAAACATGACGTTGAGGATCACCATGGCCTGGCGCTGGCTGGCTCCGGACAGCGGGCCGTAGAACGGGCGCCAGCGCGGATCGTGGCGCGGATGCTTGCGTCCGCCGTCAGCGGTCCACCGCGCGGCGGGCTGGGGATCGGCAAGAAAGTGCTGGTAGACGAGCAGGTCCTCGTGGGTCAGCGACGACAGCGGTTTGCCCATCTGGAGCACGGACCACAGCAGCAGGCGTTCGGCTTCCTTGCGGTAGTTGTCGAACGTGGTTTTCGTATCGGCGAAGCGGGCGAGCCGGGGTATTCGTCCTTTTCGTGCTAAATCTGGCGGTTTTCCTGGCTTTTTCTTTAAAAATCAAAGTCGTATGCGGTCGTCAATTTTTCCGAAGGTCGGCGCCTTAACGCAAAATCTGGCGCTTTCATCGGGCCGTACGGCGAGCGCAGGTTCGAAGGTGACAAGCAAATCCGCACCATGCGCCCGCCGTTCGGGTCCACGCTTCGGCTCAGCGCGCGCCTTGGCGACCAGACGCGCATTGCCCAAGTTGAACTGCCTGATCTCCCTCTGCGGTACGACGAGTCCAGTATCGAGGTTCATCGTCACTGGTTCTGCCGCGCCGCTTCACTATCCGGCCGTACGCTGCCAACGTGCCGCATCCAGTAGCATGTCGCGATAACGGTCAATCGGAAAGCTCAACGTACCGCGGAAATTGACATGTGCGAAGTGCGCCGGCCCCAGCCGCCGCAACCAGTCGTCGTCAATTCCCTGTCCTTTGCGTTGCCAGTCATCAAGAGTGGTCTGCATCCGCTGCGTGTTCCACGCAATTACCAGGTTTGTCAGCAACGTCAACGAGCCGGATATTGCAATCATTTCGTCGCGGCGCCGTCCGCGCTCAGGCGCGATCTTGCCGGTATAGATCGCGCGCTGCAGCTGATGAACGGATTCGCCGCGGTTAAGCAACGTATGCATTTCGCGACGAAACTCCAGGTTGCTAAAGTAATCGCACAGGAATAGCGTGCGCAGTAGCTTGCCAAGGTGGTCCGCCGCCCGGTACACCGGGTCACCCTGCGCGGCGCTGCCGAATCGCTGCAAAGCGACACTTGCGCTCACGCGTCCCGAATGAATCGACGCGACGACGCGCAGCAGTTCCTCCCAGCCATCCCGAATTGCCTTGATGGATATTTCGTAGGCAACGACCGATACCAGCCCGTCGGGAGCGGCCACTCGTCGGGGCAAATACAGTTTGCGTTCCGAGAGGTTGCGAAGCCGCGGGCATAGATCGAAACCGAGGAGCTTCGACACCGCCATTCCTACATTCGTGTACCCATGCGTGTCTACCGAAAGTCGCAGCAACCCGCCGTCGTCACGGTTCTCGTTGTGACGGATCACACCCTCGATCGCGACTCCAGCCTGACGTTCGTTTAGCACAATCGGCTGGTTATAAACGATGCCGTGCTGGTCCAGCACGTGCGTATACATACCCACCGCATGAGTGCGACGTCGCGGATCGACCCGCGCATAAAAGAGGTGCCTTGACGTATCAAGACTCATTGAGTCGCTTGATGCCTGCCGTCCGGTGCCCCAGAGTTCCGTAATCGGATGGCTGCGCTGGAATTCAACTACGCGGTCGTTTGCACGCGGCAGCCGACCGGGCATCTCAAGCAGGCGCATTGCCGTCGAAATGTGCGCAGGGTCCAGCTGCGGGATCATGGCGGCAACGTTCTTCGCGTCCATTTCCGTGCCGTGGGCGATCAGCGCAGCGTACAGCGAGACGAGTTCGTTTGCATCGCGCGCCTTGCGTGACCGGAGCACTTCACTGAAGCCCGTGTGGGCATCCGTCTCCATGATAATGTCGGCGAACTGCGCGGTGCCGATCTCCTTGAATATCAGATCCCGCGTGCGTTTCGGTATGCCGTCGGTCGGCAATGCCTCGATTGCGGACAAGTGCAACGCGCCGTCGGTACCGATTGTCACGCGATCTGCCTCTCGCGCCTCCTCCAGCGCAGCAAGGCCTGCCTTCAGGTGTTCCGTCAACCGTTCTAGAAACGGCTCCGCGGTCCCCGGCAACCCGAGCGACGACAGATAGCGCTCGCGATCGCTTTCCCATTGCGTGGGCGGAATCAGCAACTGATCACGCTCCCGGAACGACAGGCTGTGGTTGATCCAGACCGAGCCGCGTCGAAGCCCCTTACGCAGACCTGTGATTGCCGATGCTTCCAGTGCCCGCAACGCGCGCGCCCGATCGTCACCCTTGACGAGATCGCGCCAGGCGGCGCTTACCGGCACATCGCAGTTGGGTGGCAATTCGGTCGCGCCACTGTCATGCAGTGTGCCGATAAGTTCAAACTGTTGCAGGCTTTGTTCTGCTTCGCGGCCTACGAAGCCTAGCTCGCGTAACGGCCCCAGCAGGTTGCGGATGCGGTGATGATCGTCGGTGAGCGCTTCGCGTACGTAGGCTGCATGACTTGCCGGTGATTTGTCCGCGAGGCCGTCCAGCAGTTTGCCTATATCGTCGAGACGTTCCTGCGCCGGACGCTTGCCATCCTGAACCAACGCCTTGATCGCGAGCAGTTGCTGCCGGTATTCGACAGCCGAACGTGCCTGCCGGACCGTCGTACGGTCGTAAGCCTGCCGCACAAGGTCCGAGACCCTGCGTCCTGCCTGATAGAGGAGGGCGTCAGTCAACTCGAGCAGCGTGACCCGCAGGAAAAAAATCAGCTCAATGGTGCGGGTCGACTCCTTGAGTTCACGAACCTTAGCAGGACGGCGAGCCTGGATGCGCTGCGCGTATGCACGCTGCTTTTCGATCGGCACGGCGTCGAGTACCCACGTGTGCGCACCGAGTTCCTTGAGGAACCGAACCTTCGCGAGGGTTTCGGTAAGCGTCGTCGGGCTGTGTCGCGCGGGCGGCGTCTTCAGCCATTCGAGAACTCTCATGCCGGAGGTCCCATGCTGGGCAGAGAGGACAGAATCGGCATGCATTAACTGCGTTTCCGTGACTGCTGCTTTGATAAGTGCGAGCAGACCACGCTCAAGGTCCGACCAGATCTTGCGGCCGAGATCGCGCAATTTCCGCTCGGAGGGTATCAGGATGCGACGCTCATACAGCCAGTAATGGACGTGCTGGAGCAGCTCTTCAAGGGTAAGTGATTCGGCGGCATCCTGTCGCATCCACTCTTCCAGTGCCGCCCAGTGGTTCGGTTCGATCGACGTCAGGCCGAGATATTCGCAGGTCCAGACCTGATGCTCGTACAGCGTCTTATAGCGTTGATAAAGTGTGTGAAGGGAGGCGATCGTCGGGGTAGGAAGGCCAAGCCGCTCGCCAACGTAGTGCAGTAACGCGCGCGGCAGTGTGCCGACATGATCAAGGGTGTGGCCGCTGGCACGCAAAAAGACTAGTTGGATGGCAACGCCAGCTCGGCGATCGCGCCAGAATCGCTCGTTGATCGCGGCAATGTCGCTGTCAGTCAACGCGAAGTAGCGCTCCACGTCGAATTCCGACAGTCGGGAGGGCAGGCGATCCTGCCCCACATAGCGAAATTCCAGGCCTGGCATCTCCTCCCTCCCGTCAAGGTGGCGCGATCTGTAATCGCGGGCGGGTACGGTATCGCAGGCGCTTTTGGTTGTTCAGACAAAAGTCAGATCCGATGGCAGTTCGCGAAATCAGGCTCTGAAGGGAAAACCGCCAGATTTAGCACGAAAAGGACGAATACCCCTACGACAACGCTCTGGCCGAAACGATCAACGGCTTGTATAAGGCCGAAGTTGTGCATCGGCGTTCATGGCGTACGCTCCAAGACGTCGAGCTCGCCACGCTCGAATGGGTTCACTGGTATAACCATCATCGATTGCTCGGCCCGCTCGGATACGTGTCGCCGGCGGAAGCAGAGAAAGTCTACAATCGGAATCTGGCGAGGCCCGCTCGCGCGGCGTAGCGCCAAACTCGGCAGTCTCCGACAAAGCCGGGGCGGTTCAATTCCCCGATGGCGCCTTGACGACGTACATCCATAACAAATGGATGTAACCGGCCATTCACCGTTTTGGTCAGAGCCTCTCAGCAGCTTTGGCTCCTCGAAGCTAACGAGGTTTGCAACAGTTCACTTACGTTGCGCATGCGGAACTTGCCTGGCCCCGACACCGCGCGGCTGCTGGCAGTGTCGATTCCCTCCCGTCACCCGAGTGAATCGCCCGTAAGGCGGGTACGTTGTCCCCGAAGCTTCGAACCCGACCGTTACCAGTCGCGCACGTCCGCGTAGGCAACTGCTGGTCGTACAGCAGGTCACGGTTTCAAACTCCGATATTCAGTTTGTTGAATGTGACAAGGCTGAGAAGAGCTTTGCCATCCACTGCATTGCCGATTTACGTCCGGCGGACGGCGACACGCGTCGCACTTGTTAACGCTTCTTAGTATCAGTTGAGCCGGCAACCTAGCTGTCCGATGACAACGAGTCCAACAAGTCCTGAACTTTGGTATGCGCGCTCCGCAGGGCATCTACGTGCGAGGTCAATCCACATAACGCATTGTGGATCTCGACGCCAAGAATCTCCTCAATACGTGTGTATACAGGCGTGAGAGGCCGCATGGAATTGCAAATCAAGCCGTTCCGAGCGAGATTGTCGACGAAACTGACGATCGGCGAGACGACGTTAAGGTCAGGGTCTGAACTCACGCTGAAACGAGGCGCCACGGGCAATTCATTCTGAACGCTCGACCTCATCGCCTCCGACGAGGTCATCCATCTGATAGCTTGTTGAGCAAGCGCTGCCCGTTCCGGGGGCAAGTTGCTCGGTACGGCAAGAAAGAATCCGCCAAGCGGAACCGAGCGACGAACTCCATGCACATTTGGATGCGGCAGAAATTCGACTTTCCCTTTAACTTTCGACCGGAAATCTAGCTCCAGACGTGCCGCACGCATCGACCACGCGTAACACAGTGCTGCCCGCCCCGACATAAATTCGTTGAAACTGTCTTCCCAGTTGAAGGCGAGAGTGTCGGGTGGTGAAACCGACAGAAGCTGTTGCATGAACGCAAGCGTCGCGTGCGCCGCTTTGCTATCAAGACGGGCGCGAGTTCCTTTCCGGCCAGAAGACTTAGAGTGGATCTGCGCCTCCAACACCTCATCAGCGATAACTGTGCCACCGTGTGCGTTCAGAAAAAACATGAATGCGCTTGCAACTGGCATTCCTCTCGCAGCATTCCATACGAGGCCGTACTGCGCCCGCTTCGGCTTATGCAGTCGGCGAGCTACAGAGAGCAGGTCCTTCAGCGTCGTGGGATAAGGTAACGCGTTGTCCTCGAACACGTCGCGTCGTGCTAGCAGTGACTCGACGGTCACGTACAACGGCATCCCATAGAGACGGTCCTCATAACGCACGCACTCTAACGCCACCGGGTGAAAATCGCCCAGATTCGCAGACGGTGCACTTATGTCGATGTTCAAGGGAGAAATCAGCTCCTTTCGGGCAAATTCCGCCAGCCAAGGGTAGTTGAGCGTGACAATGTCGAACTGCGATTCGCTGCGAGCTCCGTTTGCCAGCGCAGCCTCGTAGAGTTCCTGCAGCTTTGCGAGCTCGAAATCCTCGCTGCGCCCCACGTTCGCGCGAAAATCGATCCACAGGTTTCGCAGCGCAACAAAGTAGTTGTCGTCGTGGAACAGGAATCTGAGCCGCTTGCCGGTGCCGCCCCGCGACGTCAGCAAATCGGCTGGCGGCAATAACCCATCTATAGATCCCCGTGGCTCGCCGAAGTAGTACTGATCCGAGCTCTGGCTGTCGTCGCGATGCCCGACGAGCGTCGCAACCATCGACTTGACGTGAATCGCAAGGCTCTCGAAACCCTCTAGCAACGTCTGGCTGGGCAACAACAAATGTGACTTGCCGGTTGGCGAAGCTGGAACGACGTCAATTAGCCCTTGGTCGATCAAACAGTTGACGCGGCGGTGGGCAGTTCCGTAGGTCAGACCCGACGCTTTGATGAGATCTGAAATCGAGACGGCCTGCTGTTGCAACTTTGCCTTCACCAGGTAGCTTGTAAGAGCCCAGTCGGAATCTGGCGACATGCCTCGAATCTGCAGGGTGAACGGAGCCCTCGTGCTCTCGATGAACTCAATAATCCTCAGGAACTCCTGGTCATTCATCGCTGGAGCGCTAGTGTTTTCCCTGAGTTTGGGCGGTTTTTGCATGAACTGGGCGCATTGCGGACCTCAAATGTCCATTTTGGATGAGCCGCAGATTGGTGTCCAGAGCGACAGCAACTAACCTAACGCCAAAGGGTCACGAATCAAAAGCCCAACCAGTCGCGGATCGCGTAACCCACGTGATGTCGCAAGGACTGTACAGGAGACGGAAATGCATTTCATCGTCCACTGTCTCGATCATGAGGATGCGCTGCAACGCCGCCTCGTAAATTACGAGGCACATCGGGAATATCTCGCCAGCGCGAAAGTGCAATCGGTCATCTCCGGACCGCTGGTGTCTGATGATGGGCAAACGATGATCGGCAGTTGCTTCATATTTGAAGCTGGAAGCAAAGAGGACGTGGTCAATTTCAATCGGAATGATCCGTTCACTGTAGCTGGAGTGTGGCAGCAGGTAAGCATCCACGGTTTCCTGATGCGCATTGACAATCGCGACGAGTGAACTGGATCGAAGATCCGCTACAGAGAAATTGGTAAGGAAATCATGGACAACGCTATCGCTTTTGTCGGCCTAGGCAAGATGGGCCTACCGATGGCCCTGCATCTTGCAAATGCTGGGCACGCAGTCGTCGGTTTTGATCCTTCAGCCGAACGTCGGACTCTGGCAGACCATGCGGCGTTGCCAGTTACGTCTGCGGTCGACGAGTTGATAAAGAGCAGTTCCATGATGATTTCGTCGCTGCCCAACGACGAAGCGCTCGAACAGGTGAGCGCTCTACTCTGCCGTTCTGCGAACGCCGGCTCTATCTACATCGACGCCAGTACTGTGTCGCTGGAAGCTTCCGCCAGAGTTGCGCAAGAATTGGCGCACGCGGGCATCACCTATCTTCGCTGCACAGTATCGGGAAACAATGTCATGGCAGAGGCTGCCAAGCTGACCATCATGGTGTCGGGTGATCAGCCAGCGTTCGAAGCATGTAAAAAGATCTTCCAATGTTGGGGTGAGAAGAGCTTTTACCTCGGCGACGGCGAACAAGCCAGGTTAATGAAGTTGGCAATCAACCTCATGATCATGCTGACCTCCGGAATGCTGGCGGAAGCGCTGTCTCTCGGCAGAAAGGGTGGATTGGAATGGTCCGATATGTGGCAAGTCATCGACGCAAGTGCCGTTGGCTCACCGATAGTGAAAGCCAAGGCTAGCGCGCTGTCGAAGCGAGACTTCACCGCGACGTTCACTGTCGAGCAGATGCGGAAAGACGTCGGTCTCATCCTGGATGCCGGAAAGATGCTTAACGTGCCGTTGGGACTGACAGCTCTGACCGCTCAACTGTTATCGAGTGCGTCGGCGCAAGGTTACGCCGGAGAGGATTATGCAGCAATTATCAAGGTAGTTGAGCAAGCAGCGAACTTGAGTGAAGTAACTCTGTGAGTTCGCAATGAACTCTCGCAGTATTCACTAAAGGTAGTCAAAGGAATCGAAGAACAAGCAGGATCTGAGAGCCAAATTAATTATCCACGCATTTAGGATGGCGAAGTGAAAAAACGACCGGTGAAAGCAGCGATGATTGGTCTCGGATGGTGGGGCCGGAAGATGGTGGCTGTCGCGAAAGGTGCGGCCGACGATCTTGAAGTCGTATCCGCAGTGGAGCCGTACGGCGATACGGCAGCCGCATTCTGCAAAGAGAACGACATCCGATTTTTCTCGGATTACTCGGCGGCTCTAGCTGATCTCGAAGTCGAGGCGGTTATCCTCGCGACTCCGCACGATTTGCATGAGGAGCAGATCGATCTGGCGGTTAAGGCGGGCAAGCACATCTTCTGCGAGAAACCTCTCGCGTTGACTCGCGAAGGTGCTGTTCGCGCGGTCAAGGCGTGCGAATCGCACGGACTTGTGTTAGGGATGGGGCATGAGCGGCGGTTCGAGCCGCCGGTTGCCCAGATGCTCGCGGCGGCCGCCGATGGATCGCTCGGCAGGATTTTGCAGATCGAAGCGAATTTTAGTCATGACAAGTTTCTGAGTCTCGATCCCTCCAACTGGCGGCTGAATGCAAGTCATGCGCCGGCAGCTGGCATGACCGCGACGGGTATTCACCTCACTGACCTTGCAGTCAAGCTACTTGGTCCGGCACGCGACGTCCGCGTCGTCTGTGAAAACCTAGCCTCGTCCTTTCCGCAAGGCGACACGCTGAGCGCTCACGTCCGCTTCAAGGACGGTGGGACCGCATATGTAAGCGCCACGCTTGTTACACCTTTTGTGTCGCGATTCGCTGTTTTCGGCACGAAGGGCTGGATCGACATCCGGGATAAGGCGCATGTGGAGTCACCCGACGGATGGGTTGTTACCAAGACCTCGACAGGCATGCCCATTGAGGTTAGCCACGTGCCTCCCGCTGAGCCGGTTCGCGACAACCTCGTCGCGTTCGCCCGCGCAGTACGCGGAGAAACCGAGTATCCGATCAAGGGCTCGGAGATGGTTGAAAACATCGCGCTTCTGGAAGCAATCATCGCATCGGCCCAAAACGGGCAAGTAGTGACCGTCGCTTGATGGCGTCCTCAAAACATCTTGGAGACTGAAATGAAAGCTCTTGTATTCGAAGCTCCCGAACAGCCAGTTGTCAAAGACGTGCCTGTTCCGCAGATGAAAGACACCGAAGTAATGATCCGCACTCGTGCGGTCGGAATTTGCCATTCTGACTATGAGTTGCTTGGCGGTCGTTACATCATCCCGATCTCCTATCCGGTCACACCTGGACACGAATGGTGTGGTGAGGTCATTGAGGTGGGCAAGCTTGTATCGGGACTGGCGGTCGGAGATCGTGTCGTGGGCGAATGTGTCGTTGAAACCCCGGAGCGCCTCCATCACTTCGGCTTTTCGATGGATGGCGCCGATCGTGAATTCTTTGCGGTCTCACCGGAATGGCTTCACAAGCTTCCCCCCAATCTCGATGACACAACGGGCTCCCTTATCGAGCCTTTCACCTGCGGCTACTACGCGGTAATGCGCTCTGGAGGCACCAATGCCAGCGAAACCGTGGTGGTGTCAGGTGGTGGAACGATCGGGCTGTGTTCGGCTGCGGCAGCTATAGGCATGGGAGCGCGCGTCATCGTAATCGACCCGGTTGCACGTCGTAGAGAAGCTGCTCTGAAGCTCGGTGCCGAGGCCGTTCTCGACCCCGCGGATAATGTGATTGAGCAGGTCAAGGCGCTCACGGGCGGCAAAGGCGCGGAATTGGTTATCGAAGCCTCGGGACATGACGCGTCGGTTAGCAAAGTGTTCGAGCTTGCGGCCGAAGAAGGACGAGTGTCGATGGTCGGTATCAGTATCGACCGGATGCTGACGTCCAACCTTGGTCAGATCCAGATGCGCAACCTGACGGTTCGCGGTTGTATCGGATCGCCGGGCGTTTGGCCTGCAGCGATTCGATTCCTCGAAAAAACCGGGATCGATCTGTCGCCCATCCAGACCCATCGTTTCGATCTCAAGGACGCGGTGGAAGCACTGAACATCAAGCCGAGCGAATGCATCAAGGTGACGCTCACGAACGACTGAGCTTGCCCATGGAGATGGTCGGTCGTACGGCTGGGGCCGATACGGCCGGACCTCGCACCCCAGGCACCGGGACTCACACGGCACGACACCGCCGCAGTACCTGAAGACCCGGTCTTTGAAATACTCATCAAGCGCGGAGACGCCCATGCGCAACATCAACGAAAATACGATTACCCAAGCGGTTGTCGAATCGATGCGTGACTCGGGAAATGCAAGACTCCGCACGGTCATGAACAGTCTTGTCCATCACCTGCATGCGTTTGCTCGCGAAGTCAAACTCACGGAAGACGAATGGTTTCACGCGATTCGCTTTCTGACCGAGGTCGGACATATCACGGACGACAAGAGGCAGGAATTTATTCTCCTGTCGGATACCTTGGGACTGTCAATGCTCGTGACTGCGCAGAACAACAAAAAGCCTCCGGAATGTACAGAGGCGACCGTCTTCGGTCCTTTCTTCGTTGATGGCGCGCCAGAGTACAAGAACGGAGACGACATCTCCAACGGTGCGTCTGGTGAGCCATGCTTTGTAAGTGGCCGAGTTCTCGGGTTGGACGGATTGCCGATTTCGGCAGCCAAAATCGACGTGTGGCAGTCGGACGACGAAGGTTTCTACGATGTCCAGAGGCCTCCCGAACCTAATTCCGCGCCCGAACATCAAGCGCGTGGCAGGCTGAGGAGCGCGGCCGACGGTAGTTTCAATTTTCGCTCTATTTTGGCCGTTGCGTACCCAATCCCGCACGATGGTCCGGTGGGACGGATGCTGGAAGCATTGGGCCGGCATCCGTGGCGGCCTGCCCACCTCCACTTCATGATTGAGGCGCCCGGCTACGAAACGCTGGTGACGCATGTCTTCCGTGACGGCGACAAATACCTCGATTCGGATGCGGTCTTCGGCGTGCGATCGTCATTGATCGCCGACTGGGTCCGGCACGACGCCGGCGTCGCTCCAGATGGCACCCAAATGCACAACGCCTTTTACACGCTTCAATACGATTTTGTACTCAACCCCGCAGCAAACTAGGTGTAACAGAAATACCGGGCAGATTTGCGCATTCGACAGCGCGTCGCCGGCAGAGTTGTAGAGGCCGAACACGGGGACGAGTCCATTGAGCGTGCTTTGGCATCCCCGAACCCGACGCTGACCTTCTACGACAACAGATGAAGTTGGGCGAAATTTTTCTATAGAGACTGGGTCATGGAATCGCTTGAATTCGTATACCAGGCACGCGCATCGAGAGTGGTCTTCGGCGAGGGTTCATTGAATCACCTCGAGAGAGAAGTTCTCGCCTTAAACGCCGAACGGGCACTTGTTATTTGTAGTCCCGAGCAGAAAGATACCGGGGCGCATATAGCGCAGCGCCTTGGGCAGCGATGTGCCGGCCTGTTTGATCGTGCTGTCATGCATGTTCCCATCGAGCTGGCGCGTGAGGCACTCGCGGTCGCGCGTCGCCTAAATGCGGATTGCGCCGTTGTCGTGGGTGGTGGATCGGCGATCGGGCTTGGAAAAGCAATCGCACTCGAATCCGAGTTACCAATTCTCGCCATACCGACGACCTACTCGGGAAGCGAGATGACGCCTATCTTCGGCATCACAGAGGCTTCCTTGAAGCGCACC
The DNA here is from genome assembly GCF_004339745.1 of Paraburkholderia sp. BL9I2N2. Classification (GTDB taxonomy): domain Bacteria; phylum Pseudomonadota; class Gammaproteobacteria; order Burkholderiales; family Burkholderiaceae; genus Paraburkholderia. The sequence continues at coordinate 731,482 of NZ_SMGP01000003.1, forward strand.
GGCACCGACATCAAGGTGCTGCCAAAAACGGTCATTTACGATCCGACATTGACTACGACGTTGCCAGTCGGCCTGTCGGTCACCAGCGGTATCAATGCGATCGCCCATGCCGCCGAAGGGTTGTATGCACGCGATAGCAATCCCGTGACGAGCATGATGGCAGAAGAAGGCATCAGTGCGCTGGCGGAAGCGCTACCGGCTATCGTCGCTGACCCTTCGGACGTCGCGGCGCGGTCGAAGGCGCTCTATGGCTCCTGGTTGTGCGGCATTGTTCTTGGAAATGTCGGCATGGCTCTCCACCATAAGCTGTGCCATACCGTGGGCGGGAGCTTCAATCTGCCGCACGCGCCAACTCATACGATCATCTTGCCGCACGCTTTGGCCTACAACAGGAATGCCTCACCAGAGGCAATGAAAAGGATCGCGCGTGCACTCAAAGCCGCGGACGCGGCAACAGGCATGCACGAGTTCGCGAAGGAGGTTGGCGCGCCGCTGTCGCTGAAGGACATCGGAATGCGCCAAGACGACCTTGATCGCGCGGCTGACATAGCGGCATCCAATCCGTACTGGAATCCGCAGCCTGTTGACAGGGAAAAGATCAGAAGGCTGCTGCAGGATGCCTTCGATGGCGCTCAACCGCGCACATGGGCTTTATGAAAAGTTGATAACAACAACTAGCGAGATTTCGGCAACCAAGGGCGGGGCAGATGGATCAACCATCGCTTTACCAACTTACGTTCCACTGATGGAGGAGATTTATGAAAGCAGTTCGATTTCATGGCAAGCGCGACATTCGTGTCGAAGAAGTAGCCGCGCCCGAAAAGCCGCTGGCTGACGACGATGTCTTGGTGCGCCCACTGGTATGCGGAATTTGTGGCACGGACTTACACGAATATATCGGCGGACCGATCGTTACACCGAAGACCCCGCACGTATACAGCGGCGCTACGCTTCCGCAGATTCTCGGTCACGAGTTCTCCGCGGAAGTGATGGACGTGGGTCGCGGGATAAAGCACGTCGCGCCAGGCGACAGAATCTCTGTGCAGCCACTCGTCTCGCCTCGTGATGACTATTTTGGGCGTCGAGGACTGTTTCATCTGAGTCCCTGTCAGGCCTGCATTGGCCTTTCGTGGAAGTGGGGCGGGATGGGCCAGCAGGCGGTTGTAAAGGGATATAACGCAATCCCGGTACCCAAGAAACTGACCGACGCGCAGGCAGCGATGCTGGAGCCGACTGCGGTTTCCCTGTATGCGCTGGATCGGGGCCGCGTCACGACCGGTTCGACGGTGCTCATTTCGGGACTCGGTCCAATCGGCGCCTTGGCTCTGCTCGGCGCCAAGGCAGCTGGCGCGTCGAAGATTTTTGTCGCGGAAGTTAATCCGAACCGACTGAGGAAAGCGGCCGAGCTCGTCCCCGACTGCATCACGATCGATCCGTCGAAGACGGACCTGTATGAGGCAATTCGCGACCAGACCGAGGAAGGTGTAGGTGTCGATGCGGCGATTGAATGCGTTGGGCTTGAGAAATCCTTGAACGCCTGTGTAGATGTGGTTCGTCCGCAAGGCGTCGTGGTCCAGGCGGGGTTGCATTCGAAACCTGCGACCGTCGACGCGATGAAATGGGCGCTGAAGGACATTACGGTTGAAGCCACATGGTGCTTCCCGACCTACAGCTTCCCTCGGGTTGCGGCGATGATCGAGAGCGGCGTCCTGCCGGTGGAGAAAGTGGCGACCGCTCAAATCGACATGGACAACGTTGTCCGCGACGGCTTTGAAGCCCTGCTTGATCCAGCCGGCCATCACCTGAAAATTCTGGTCAACGTGGGCGAATAACGGGCGAAGGCATGTTGAACGACCTTCAATTCTGACAAATCGGAGAGATTACAAATGAACTATATTGTTTACTGCCTTGACCATGATGGAATGGTCGAGAAGCGGCTTGCAAACTATGATGCGCACAAGGCTTACCTAGCGACGTCACCAGTAAAGACCCTCGTATCCGGCCCCGTCGTCGCTGAGGATAATCAGACGATGATTGGCAGCTTTTTCCTGTACGAATCCGATTCGATCGAGGAGGTGCGTAGCTTCAATCAAGCCGATCCGTTTAACGAGGCCGGCATCTGGAAGACCGTTGATATTCGACCGTTTCTGAAGCGGGTCGACAACCGTTGACATCCCGGCCACGGCAGCGAGCACATGTAGACCAACCGGCGCAGTATGCGTGAACCTACGTCGTTGTTTGCTGTCAGTCCATGGACGGACAATTTGAGACCTGGTTCGAAAGAAAAATCCCGTGATAGACAAGATGGGAGGAGACTTATGGATCGATGGACAGAACTCGAACTGCTCGCAAAAACGGCCGAACTGGGAAGCTTGAGTCGCGCCGCAGAGGCGCTCGGGATGTCGAATCCTGCAGCTACCCGCTATCTGTCGAGTCTGGAAGATCGACTGGGTGTGAGGCTGGTCGAGCGCAGTACGCGCAGACTCTATTTCACGGAAATCGGCCGTGAATATGTTGAACGTACCAAAGCTATTCTTCAGGATGCCAAGGAATCTGATTCGGCGGCGCAGGCAAGTAACGTCAAGCCGACCGGGACATTGCGGATCACGGCATCCCTATCTTTTAGCATCTTGCATATCGCACCGTTGATACCCGAATATACGCGGTTGTACCCTGACGTATCGGTGCATGTAGAGACCGCAAATCGGTATCTCGACATCATCGACAACAGCATCGACCTGGCGGTCCGTACGCGTGAATATGAGAACGATTCCTCAATCACAATCCGTCGTCTTGCGGAGACACGTCGGATACTCACGGCATCACCCGAATATCTCCGACTGAATGGTGCGCCGGAATGCCCTGAGCAGCTTCTTGAGCACAAGATCCTCAACTACACGTTGTCCAAAAACTATCGAGAGCTGAAGTTCACGCGCTGCGACGAGACGTCGACAGTTGCCGTAGATGGCCTTATGGAGTCGAACGACGGTCAGGTTCTGCGTACTGCTGCGCTTTCCGGCCTAGGGATTCTTGTGCAGCCGAAGTACATCGTATATGACGATGTTAAAGCAGGGAGACTCATTCCTGTCCTGGATCAATGGGATCTGCCACGACTGACGATCAACCTCGCTTATCCAAGCAGGAAGCATCTATCGGCAAAAGTGCGGACATTCATTGACTTGCTAACTGGAACATTTCGCGAGAAAGACTACGAACGCCTTTGGACAAATTGAGGCGGACTGCATGCGCCGCTGCAGGCTCACGGAGCTTTGGGGGCACGGGCGGCATCCTGGCAGATGTGTGAGTGCTTCAGACCACGCACCTATATGGCCAGTCCGTAGAACGCAGATAGCGATGCAATCGCTCATCTGCCGTGCTTATTGACCTCGAAAGCGTACGTCCTTCGAGGCTCGACCACGTTGCGAAGTCAGCGAATAGCGACGCGCCAACGCCACATATCGCTACCTCGGAGTAGGCATGAGAAGAACCTCTGGGTCGATCCTGAAGTCGGTCTTATGCACCTCGCCGACGATTTTTCAGCAGGACTTGACCTCGCGATGGCGGTTCGTCGTGACGGCGTGCAGGGTGCTGCTACTGCGGACGGCGTCTTGACGCGCTTCGCCGACACGACAATTGGTCGCGTGGTTAAGGAGGTCGAGGTGCGGCCGGAATCAGCAACAATCGACCGGGTTTCAGGCTCCTTGCGATGAGCGAGGAGGCCGTTATCGAGATGAGTAGCGCAATAAACCGACAGGCAGCACGTACTCGAGCAGACGGCCAGATACATGACGCGACGTTCGCTTTCAAGGAAGGCTTTGGCATCACGTTCCAATGCACGGACGAGCCCGTACATGTGGCTGGACCTCGTCTGAAATCTCACTGCAAACTGCGTAAATACAGGGAGAAAGCAGAAAGGTGGTTTGGCCTGTGTATGAGTTCGACGGGACCGGATGTGCGGTTCGGGGTTTCGCTGACATATCCATGGACCGAAGACCAGGACATGAATGAGAGAACTCGAGACATGGCAGTTCCGATACCGATCGAACAGGCACTGAGCGCGTTACTGAGTGCGCGCAGCCGAGAAAAAAAGGCCGGCCGAAATGACCCGTGCCCGTGCGGTAGCGGGAGCAAATACAAGAAGCGCTGCCTTAGCTAAGCCGGTCATTTGCCGACGAGAACCTTCCGCCATCGTACGAGAGAGTCGTCTGTTGAAGGTGCCAGCGATCCAGATTTCAGGTCGCTGGCGGACAGCCCCGGCGTAAGTCCTATGAGAATATGACACCACCATTGACGTTCAGCGCCTCGCCCGTCACGTATTCACCTTCGGGCGAGGCGAGATAGACAATGGCCGCAGCGATGTCTTCTGGACGACCGAGGCGCCCCAGGGGAATGCTGTCCTTCACATGCTGAACCTGTTCCTCGTAGGTGATGTTCCGAAGCGCAGCCTCCTCCCTCATGGCTTTCTTCAGCATCTCGGTCTCCGTGTTACCCGGGCAAACTGTGTTTGCCCGTACACCGAAGGGAGCCATCTCAAGGGCCAAGGCCTCGGTCATGCGCATAACAGCGGCCTTAGTCGCGCAATAGACTGCGAAATTGGCGAACCCCTGCTTTGCATACCACGACCCGATGTTGAGGATGCAACCGCTCCTCTGCTCACGCATGACTCGTGCAGCGGCGCGGCTTCCGTTAAATACACCACGGAAGTTGACGTTGTAGATACGGTCAAATTCGGTGTCCGGGGTGTCAGCCATCGCCATCATCGTTTGTACGACGGCTGCATTATTGACGATGAGGTCGAGTCGCCCGAACCTCCTAACCGTGGAGTCTACAAGCGCATCTACCGATTCGCCTTGAACCACATTCACCGATGCCGCCGTTACATCACACTCAGGGACGGCCTTCTGCACCTCTGCAATCGTTTCGTCGCATGATGCGAGGTCTGCCGCAACGACTTTTGCGCCTTCCTGCGCAAGCCGAAGCACGATTCCCCGCCCGACCCCACGCGCGGCACCCGTCACGATTGCTACTTTTCCTTCCAATCTCCGCGAACTCACTATCCACCTCCGCTTTCATTCAGTTGGTTTAATTTCCGTTCAAGAACATTCCTGAATGGGGTGAACCGCTGTTACCACTCGTCATCAACGTACACACACTCGCCACGCGTTCGCAGGTAGACCACACGCCAAAGATACCGTTTGACCCGGAGAACAAACTGAGCGCGTGCCGCTCTGAAATAGTCGGGAATTGCCACGATATGTCTCCTCTACCTGGCATCAATGTTTGTCAGACTTGTGCGCTGCAGGGACTTCTGCGCGACGTCCAAGACAGTTCGGGAACCGTCTCGTCGAGGGTGGTACGAGGCGCAGCGGCGAGAAAGCCGCAGGATGGTCGTCAGGCCAAAATCCTCATGGTCGGGGGAGGCCTGACCTTTTTCGCTCGCAATTTCTACGGCTAGCTCGAATGCGCGAGAACGCTCATTCAGGAAAAGCGCTAGTGCCTTCGCAATGATGCTCATTTCGTACGCGTCAAATTGCACGGTTTCTTCGATCTTGCTCATGGGACACTCATATCAAGAACGGTTACCACATCACCCGGCAAGGCAAGACGGATTAACTCGTAGGCAGCCCGAGTGAAATCCGTCCGACTCTTATTTGACGATGCCGATCTTTGCTCTATCCGTAGTGAGCATCACAGCGATGAGTGCCATGACACCGAATACGATGTTCTGGGTTGTCGGTGCGACGCCAACCATGACGGTAATCACGCGCAACCACGAGGTAATCACTCCTCCAACCAGAGCTGAACCGAGGCCGCCTACGCCCCCAGAGATCGCGGTCCCGCCGAGGACGACACCAACGATAGAAAGGAGCAGAAGATTGCCGGCGATACCGGGTGAACTGAAGCCGGTAATCGAGCTCAGGAGCACGCCCCCGATCCCTGCGCAAAGTGCCGACAATGCGAAAACGACGCAGCGAACTTTGATCGTGTTTACGCCAGACATAATCGCCGTCCGTTCTCCTGCACCCAGCGCGTACAGATCTCGACCGAATCTTGTGTACCGCAACACGACAGCGAGAATGATGGTGACGGCGACCACCACAATGATTGAGTTTGGTATCGGACCCAAGCTCCCGGAGATCCAACCAACGATGGAGTCGTCGTCTGGAATCGGCAAGGCGGTGGCGTTAGAGAGCAGCAACGCGAGACCGGTCACGATACTGAGCGTCGCCAATGTCGTAATGAACGAGGGAAGCTGCAACTTCGCGTGAACATACCCCTGCAGTGCTCCGAACAGAGCCGCGCCGCAGAGAACAACCGGCGTCGCCCACACCCCGAAAATCGGATGGAGTTGGACAATGAGCACACCGACCAACGCAGCGATCCCGGCAACGGAGAGATCGATGCTGCCTGCGAGAATCGGCAGGGTACTACCGACAACAAGAATCAGAAGCGGCGCCGCATCTGTGAAGAAGCTTGAAAGACCGCCCGTCGAAAGCATCCCCGGTGCGAAGAGAGAGCTACCAGCTACGAGCAAGATGAGTACAAGCAGCGGAATTAGTCCGCGCGCCTGGTTGGCGTAGGCTCCAAAATTGGAGCCAAGAGGTTTCGTGGCATTCATTTTCGAGGACTCCCACATTGATTCAGATCATTGCCCTGAGGATGTCCTCTTGGCTCGGGATGACACCTTGCTGGAGATCGTAGGACGCGGTTATCTGTCCATCTCTGAGTACGATCACCCTGTCTGCCAATTCGAGCGCTTCTTCGCTCGTATCCGCAACGAAGACAATAGACAGACCCTGTCTCGCTTGCTCCTTGATCGCCTCGAAAAGGTCGTCACGTGCGCCAGGATCAAGTCCGCGGCTCGGATGGTCGAGGAGTAGAAGCTTCAGCTTTTTCGACATCAACCACTTTCCGAGCACAACCTTTTGCTGGTTGCCGCCGCTGAGACGATTGATCCGATCCTTTCCGGACGTTGCTTTCACCTTCAGCCGCGACATCCATTGGGTCGCAGCAGCCTCTTCCGCCTTGTAGTCGACAAGGAAGCGGCTACGGCCGTATTCGAGGCCATACGTGATGACCATGTTCTGGACGAGCGTCCGACCTGCCAACATGCCTTCCAGACGTCGGTTGGAAGGGAGGTAGGCGATCCCCTTGCTCACGGCCTGGCGTGGGCCTTGGCAAAGCGCTGGGACGTCATCGAGCAGGATTTCTCCAGTGACTGAGTCTTCTGCGCCGAAGATGGTCCGGCACAGCTCTTCCGCCCCAGATCCCTGTACACCGACGAGTCCGACGATTTCGCCCTTTGCAACGTCAAGGTCAAGATTCTTGAACTTGTTGCCATCCGTAAGCTTCCGAATGCTGAGACGCGGCTTGGGGCGCGAACTCTGCACAGTCTGAGTGTGTTCTCGCTCCTTCGTTTCGCGCTCGTGACCAACCATCAATGTGTACAAGTCGTCTCTGTCGATGGTATCTACTTGTTTGTCGGCCACTTTCACGCCGTTTGTCATAACGAGGACACGATCCGAAATCTCCAGAATTTCATCCAGACGGTGCGAGATGAAGACAATCGATGCACGGGTCCTTAGACGTTGAATTTCCCGGAAAAGAATCTTGATTTCGTCGGGATTCAGAACCGACGTGGGCTCGTCAAAAAGGATGATTGGCGGGTGGTCCACCAATTCTTCGATAGCAAGAACCTTGGCTAACTCTACCTGCTGACGCTCAGCGAAACTAAGCTCTTCCACCAGAGCCTCTGGACGGATGTCGACACCGATCTTGTCCAATTGAGCGCGTGCCGCCTTGAACAGCGCGCCCCAACGATATAGGCCGCCTCGAGTCGCATCGTTGGGTTTGTCGATAAAGATGTTCTCGGCCACTGTCAGGTTTGGAACCAGCGACTGCTCCTGATGGACCATTCCAATCCCGAGGGAGGTGGCCATTGCTGCTGACCGAATCCGTACCGGCTCGCCGCGTAAGAGGATCTCCCCAGAGTCGGGGCCTTGAAGACCGGCAAGCATCTTCATGAGTGTGGATTTGCCGGAGCCGTTTTGACCAACCAGTCCCAGCACTTCCCCGGCTCGCAGTTCCAGATTGAAGTTGTCGAGCGCCACAACTTTGCCGAACCGCTTGTTCACGCCTTTCAACTCAAGTATGGTACTCATTTCACGACCCTCAACTTACGACGCATGTGATAGCTGCTGATGCCAACAGCGATGAGGATGACGGCACCGCTGATGATGTTTCGCGAGTACGGTCCCGCACCAATCTGGATCAGCCCGTTGCTCAACACTTCGAGCATCAGCGCACCCAAAGCCGATTGCAAAGCACCACCACGACCACCACTGAGCAAGGTTCCGCCTACCACTGCGGCGCTGATGGCCGGAAACAATTGACCTGCTCCAATATCAGCGTTGCCGTTACCAAGCTGGGCGGAAAGAAGGACACCGCCGAACGCCGCGATTGCGCCTGAAATCACGAATGCGATGAACTTGTAGCGCTTCACCGGCAGACCCGACGCGACGATGATTGCTTCGTCGCCGCCAATTGCGTAGATCATCCGTCCAACCCTGGTGTACTTGAGTACGACGTATGCAACGGCGATCACTGCACAAGCCAAATAGACGATGAGGCCCACGCCGGCAACATGAACAGATGACAATCCAAGAACCAGAGGCTCGTGGATTGCGGGGACGCGTTCTGGAAACAAAACTGCTGCAACCCCCAATCCAATGAACCAGGTACCGAGGGTGACGATCAGCGACGGTGTCTTCCCGACGACATGCAATACACCATTGAATGCGCCGAATCCCACGCCAACCATGATTGCGATGATGATTCCGGCGAATCCGAAGTTATTGCCATTGATGCCATTGGCAACCAGGAGTGAGAGCGTCATGCTCGTAGCCGCGATCACGCCTTGCATGGAGAGATCGATTGCGCCAAGCAGGATCACGAAGCTGAGCCCCACTGCCAGGATCGATGGAACTGCCGCCGCTTCGAGGATGGATCTGAAATTCCCGATGCTAACGAAGCTTCCCGTGATCACCTGGAATACGACAACCATCAAGACAAGGGCGATAAGCGGACCCATGTTGTAAAGGGTTTTCAAGGATAGGGGTCGACTTCTTCCGAAGTGGATGCCTTCGTGTCTAACGCTATTTGAGTTCGCCATGATCTCTCCGACAACTGATCTGAAACTATTTAGCGGCGTTCACGCCGGCCGGGATCTCGCCTTGCGAGTATTTCCAGAAGTCTTTCTTGATGTCGGCATAGGTGTACTTCGGTGCGTTCGCCTTCTGCGCGAGGAACTGGTCGACGTTGTCCTTTGTTACCAACTGCTGCTTCAAATAGAAGTCGCGTTGTGCCTTCGTCAGCTTGTCCGGCTGGATGTCTCCCACAGCCGCCGCGCGCGCCAACGCCATGCTGATGGCACCCTGCAGTACGGCGTCATTCATCACCGTCGCCAACATGTCGCCGCTCTTGACCATATCCAGTCCGACCTTTGAGCCATCGGAACCGGTAACGAACACCTTTCCGTTCAGTTGCTTTTCGCGAAGCGCTGCGACGGCGCCTCGCGCCATCGCATCGTTCGACGCGAAGATCCCGTTGAGCGAATCACCGTAGCGTGCAAGCCAGGTGCGTGAGATGGTCTGCGCCTTCGTTTCTTGCCATTCGCCGACCTGTGTATCGACAAGCTTCATCCCGGGGCACTCCGCGAGCGCTTTTTTTAGCCCCTCCATCCGTTGGAAGGCCGGCGGCGTTGACGGTACGCCTTCGATGGCGGCGATCTGCCCTTTGCCTTTCAGTGCCTTGCAAAGTGCCATCCCCTGCAGGTAGCCAGATTCAACGCCGTCAAACGACGTGTGGGCGACCCACTTGTTGTTCCCCGTATCCCACGGGTGCAGATTTTCCGGACGGTTCCACACGGTCACTACATAAACGCCAGACCGAGCCGATCGCTCAACGACAGCTTTCACATACGCATTTGAAGTGGAGTTTGTAACCAGCGAACAGCCTGTACAGCCGCCGGCGTAAATTGCGCCGAGTTGCGCAAGCAACTGGTCGCCCTGATAGTTGTCGGCTATAACAGTCGATTTGGTACCGACCGATTGGGCGATGGCCTCAACGCCGCGCAGATATTCAGCCCAATATTCCGATGCGGTTTCATCGATGCCGGCGATGAGCTTCGGCGAGTCGGCGGCGATTGCCGTGGACGGGTTAACCAGAATTCCACCGATGAATGCGGTGGCTGAAAGGATTCCTGCGAGCAGTTTCAGACCTGCCTTAGCGTTAGATGCCATGTCCGTCTCCAAATGATTATGTCTGTGAGTTCGCGGCTCGACTGCGAATGGTTTTCGACCGAAGCTGTGGACGCTGTCGTTGCGCTGCAACGTTCGATTCGCAGTGGCCTTGTACAAACGATAGTTTCGCAGCCTGGAAATTAGAAGGGGCCAGGCATAAATGACATTTCCGGTGCGCGGAAAAATCATGAGGGTTACCCTGGGATCGCGGCAATGGATCTTCGACGAGTGTTGCTGACTATGCGTTTCGCGAATTCTTCCGCGAGGAGGAAATTACATTTTTGCTGCGGCAGCTTTCGGGTGTCGGAAACGACACTTATAGTCATCCACACTAGATGCGTGGCGGAGGCAGGTGCACGTAGCTGCCTAAATTCCGCGTGTCATATCGAAATGCAGAATAGATGCAAAAGGCAAAACATGATCAAACATATCGTCATGTGGCAGATCGCGGGTTCCTCGTCAGAGGAAAAAATGAAAGCGATGAATGTCGTTAAGCGCGCCTTCGAGTCGCTTAATGGAAAAATTCCTGGGATGCGAATGCTCGAGGTTGGGATAGATATGAGCCAGGTCGATTACGCCTTTGATGTTGTGCTGTATTCGGAGTTTGATTCGCACGATGCCCTAATAGGCTACGCGGATCATCCTGAGCACTTGCGAGTAAAAGAGCAGATCGGAAGTGTTCGCACCGCGAGGCATCAGGTCGACTATCAAACATCGGCTTGAATTTTAGAAACAAATCCAGCTCAAATTCGGGCGACGATTTAGTCGTGGGAATCACGACAGCGCTTACCAATCCAGGAGACGCAAATGGACATCGGCAACAAATATGGACACCTTTCGTACTCGACCCTAGTCCATCCGGGTGACACATGGGAGCAGATGCGTGAGAGCCTTCACAAGTATCTGCCCCAGGTGAAGAAGCGTGTCTCTCCGCATGCTCCGTTCGGCGTGTCAATCCGCCTGTCCGCTGCGACAGCTGCGGAACTCGTCGAGAACAGAGAGGAGCGCGACGACATCAAACGCTTCTTTAAAGAGAACGATCTCTACGTGTACACGGCGAACGCCTTCGTGTACGGAAGTTTCAAGAACACTCTTGTGAAGGAGCAGGTGTACGAACCGGACTGGCACTCGGAAGAACGCCTGCAGTACACGAAAAATGTTGCAGACATCCTTGCGGATATATCACCGGCGGGTGTTGCTCCATCGATTCAGACGGCGCCCCTTGCATTTCGACCCAAGGTCAATAGCCCCGAATATCTGGCGACTATGACGCGCAACGTGCTACGTATGATCGCGCACCTTGCGGATCTCGAAAGCCGCACTGGACGTCGTGTGACGCTCGCGATTGAACCAGAGCCTGCATGCTATCTGGAAACGACCGACGATGTCGTGACGTACTTCCGCGATCACGTGCATACAGGTGCCGCTGCGCGGCAGCTGGCCGAGATCGGTGGAATGCCAGTGTCTGAAGCGATCGGTTCTTTGCGTCGATATGTCGGCATCGTCTATGACATTTGTCACCAAGCTGTTGAGTGTGAGGACATTGAAGCGTCGTTGAATCGACTCGTCGACGCCGGCATCCCCATCTTCAAGTTGCAGGAAGCGTCTGCTGTTCGGGTGCCGGAAGTCACGCAGGCTAACGTCGACTTACTCAAGAAGTTCGCAGACACGATCTATCTGACGCAAACCACGGAGCAAAAGGACGGGAAAATTCGTCAGTATCTGAACCTCGAAGAAGCGTTTGATGCGTGGGAACGTGACCCCGGTCCCCGTGAGTGGCGAATTCATTTTCACGTCCCCGTATTTCTGGATGCGTTGGGTAGCCTCGGGACAACCCGGTTCGCCATCGAAGAGGCACTTCGTGTTCACAAGGCTCTGCCGCTTTCGACCCATCTGGAAATCGAGACTTACACGTGGGATGTTCTGCCAGATCATTTGAAGACTGGCGACATTGTGGACTATGTGTCGCGCGAACTCGACTGGGTCCGCGGACAGCTGATCGACTAATGCCATCACAGTCGCGAGAACGGCTGTGTAGGAGCCAGGCAAATGAATTCCCTATGCATCGTAAATACGTCGATCCCTTATTTTCGCGATGGTGATTCCGATAGTAAGCAAAGCAGTACGGCCGAATTTGTAGAGATTCTGAAGGCGTCGATCGAACACGGTGCGAGCGTTTTGGACATTGGGGCGGTCGCGCACGCTCTGCAGAACAGCGGAGGCGTTGAGGAACTGAGGTTAGTTATCAATGAAATCAGGGCCAGCTTCCCCGAAGTGATTTTTCAGGTCGCTTGCCGCAACCTGTTTGAGTTGAATCGACTACTTACACATTTTGACGCACTCGATCCCGACATCGTTTCGGTTCCGGTCGCCATCTTTTGCAACAGCGAGGCGATTGGTCTGCTTCGGTCACGCGAGGACCACCTTCGAAAGCTCAGAGGGAAACTCTCATTAGACATTGAAGATCTCTCGATGGTCTTCCGAGCTGTGAAGTTGCAGCACGACGGTCTTCTCGATGGTCGCCTTCGCGTGAATTTCTGCTTGGGCCGCGAGTTCGGCGTGCCATCCGATCGTGATGCCTTTCTGTTTTTTGTGGAAACACTCAGGAGGCTCGCTCCGGAAGCAACATGGACCGGTGTCGGCCGAGGAAAGAGCGAACTGGAACTCGCTCGCTGGTCGATCGAAATGGGCGGCCACGGAAAGGCCACGGTCACACAAGCACAGGGCTCGATTAGCACAAGCGGCAAGCGTGACAACGCAACGCTCTACAAGGTCATTCATCTGTGCAAGGAAAACGGTCGAAGGCCCGCGTCGTTTGCCGAGGCAAGACACATATTGTCGCTGAGAACGGCATTCCAAAGATCCTTTGCCTGACGGCCGCGTAAGTTCGCTCAGGATGCCAGAAGCAAATATCAGCTATCAGATCACTCTCAGGAAGGAGACCTCGTATGAAGAGGCTTGAACAGAAGGTTGCCATTATCACTGGCGCCGGGACGGGTATCGGGGAAGCAACAGCTCGGCGTTTCGCTGAAGAAAACGCAAAGGTCGCTGTGTTCGACGTCGTGAAAGCAGCCGGGGAAGCGACAGCGGCCCGCATCAGGGAGGCGGGTGGCAATGCGATCTTCGTATCTGTCGATGTGACGGATGAGGCTCAGATTCGCGCGGGCGTCGAGGAGGTAGTCGGCCGACTTGGTTCGCCTGACATTCTGGTGAACAACGCCGCCATCACGGGAGTCAACAAGCTCGCTCACGACGTAAGCATCGATGAGTGGGATAAGGTTTTCGCGGTGAATGTGCGCGGCTCGTTTTTGTGCACCAAACATGTCGTTCCGCACATGATGCAAAAGCGCGCAGGTGCCATCGTCAACTTCTCTTCGATCTACGCGCTCATCGGAAACAACGATATTCCTCCGTACCACGCAACGAAAGGCGCGATCCTGGCGATGACCAAAACTGACGCGCTGTGTTACGCAGAATACGGCATTCGCGTCAACGCAGTGCATCCTGGCTCGACGAAAACACCGCTTTTCATGAAAGCAGGTGAAACATATCCGGGAGGGCTGGAAGTGTATCTCGACATGATGAAGAGGCTGCATCCGTTGCGCCTTGGCGAACCGATTGACGTCGCTAACTGCGTTCTGTTCCTGGCGTCAGATGAAGCGGGCTTTGTGACCGGCACGAGCCTCGTCTGTGACGGCGGCTACACGGCGCAATGAGTTCAATTCTACGGGGCGCTTGACAACGCGGATTCACATCTACATCAGGTGGAGAACTGGAGGCAGAAATGAGGCTCAAGGATAAGGTTGTGTTGATCACAGGCGGCGCCCAAGGGATTGGATTCGGCATCGCGTCGAGACTTGCACGTGAGGGTGCGCGTTTGAGCATCGTCGACATTCATCTGGAACAGGCGCAAATGGCCGCCGACGAACTCACTAAGAGCGGTGCGCAAGCGATTGCCATTCGGGCTGACGTAGCGGAGCGCAGCCAGATTCAGGCTGCTATCAAGCAGACGGTCGAGACGTTCGGCCGGTTGGACGTAATGTTCAATAACGCGGGTTTCAATAAGCCGATGCCGTTCCTTGAGATCACGGAAGACAACTGGAACGCGATCATGCGCGTCAACGGGCTCGGCGTGCTTATTGGTACGCAAGAGGCGGCTAAACAGATGATCAAGCAAGGGAACGGCGGCAAGATTATCAATACTGCATCGATCGCTGCCCGACAGGGGTATCCCGATTTCACCCCTTACTGCGCAAGTAAGTTCGCAGTGGTCGCGATCATCCAGGCTGCCGCTAGAGCATTCGCGCAGTACAAGATTACCGTCAACGGATTCTCCCCGGGGGTCGTCGCGACGCCTCTCTGGAAGACGTTGGACAAGGATCTTATGGAGATGGGGGCCAGCTCGAAGCCTGGCGAAGCGATTGACGAGTTTTCCAAGGGAATCCTACTGGGGCGGACCGCGACACCCGATGATCTTGGTGGTACCGGCGCATTTCTTGCGTCGTCAGATTCTGATTACATGACCGGCCAGATAGTAGCGATTGATGGCGGAATGATACTTGTCTAATTGGGGCAACAGAAATGAGAGCTCTCTTGACGGACCAGGAAATCCAGACAGGCGCCAACGGTAATTCAAACGCCTACGAGATACCGGCCTCGACCTACCGCCTCAGTACACCGCATCAGCTGTTGAAGGCCGGTCCTGCTCTTTCACTGGCAGCCGAATCCTCCGAAAGACCCGAGATCCGTTCTGTAACTATCCTTGGCTATAACTAGGGTAGCTGGAAATTCGCTTTCCTTTCCAGGGTTGAGTGGCTTGCTGTAGCACCCTGGCGGCCACTCTTTTTTAACCCGTGTCTTCCGATGGTGGACACGATTGGGCAACTCCGCGTCGCAAGACATGCCAGTTGGGAAGTGGTGAACAACAAAGAGATTTTTGCAAGCGAAGACAGGTACCAATCTACGCATCGCGGTTGCGGCCAGTCATCGAGACTTCCTCTCCGGTGTCCTTCAGCGAACGTGAAGCGCATTTAGACGGGCCACGGTATTGGCGATTCTTGTAGTTTGTCCGGGTGCGCGAAACACGACCGCATTCATCCAATTTTGAGGAATTTCGAAATGACCGATTTAAAGATTGCTATGTTGGGGACTGGCGCGCAGGGGGCTTCCATCGGTGCAGATCTGGCACTCGCTGGACTTGACGTCACGTTCATCGAGCAGTGGCCTGATCATGTTGAAGCGATACGAAGGGATGGCATCACGGTGAACCTCCCTACCCGAACCATCAATGCAAAGGTGAAGGCATTGCATCTCTGTCAGGTGGCCGAGCTTCGCGAGAAATTCGACGTTGTGTTCATTGTGACTAAAGCGTACGACACCAAGTGGTCTTGCCAATTGATTGAGCCGTACGTCAAACCGGACGGACTCGTGGTGGGTCTGCAAAATGGGATGTCAATTGATGACATCGCGAGCGTCGTTGGCCCAAATCGAACAATCGGTGCCGTCATCGAGATTGCATCGAACATGTTCATTCCCGGCATCACGAACCGGCAGAACGATCACGACACGTCATGGTTTGCAGTTGGAGGATTCGACGAGTCGACACAGGGACGCGCCGAATCGATCGCGAGCATTCTGCGACACACAGGCACCGTGGAAGTCACGTCCGACATCCGTTCCTCAAAATGGATGAAACTCGTCGTCAATGCGGCTGAACTTGTTCCGTCCGCGATCTTGAATTTGCCATTATCTGCAGCAGCACGCGTACCGGGCATGCTCGACTTCATGCGTCACGCCGGATACGAAGCGATCCACGCTGCCGTCGCCAGCGGAAGCCGTATTGTGCCGATCTTTGGCATGTCCGCTGTCGATCCTTTTCATCCGGAAAAGGTTGTCGATGACCTTTTCGCCGAGGTGCTGAAGACCTTCTCGATGGAGGATACGCTGACAACCACGTTGCAAGACTGGCGGAAGGGTCGTCGCGGGGAGACGGACGATGTGAACGGCTACGTGGTGCAGTGGTTGGAAAAAGTCGGCAAGTCTGCGCCTGTCAACCAACGGGTGGTTGAGGTCGCACACGAGATAGAACTAGGCAAGCTCGAAGCCGCCCCTTCGAATATCGACCGACTTCTCGACATCATGAAGTGACGATCTGTCTTGGACGCGCTTCAGGTAGATGCCGGAGCGCTCGCGCCGAAACTCACCCACCGGAGCCGAAATGACCACCCCCCGTATCGCCGTGCTTGGCACTGGCGCCAACGGCGCGACGATCGCTGCTGACCTTACCCGAGCTGGTCACGACGTTGTATTGATTGATCAGTGGCCCGCCCACGTCGAAGCGATGCGCGCCAAAGGTGTCACCCAGGTGATGCGCGAGGAGACGCTGGTCACAAAGGTTCGAGCCTTTCACCTTTGTGACGTATGCACCTTCACCGAGCAGTTCGATGTCATCCTGCTTTCGTGCAAAGCCTACGACACGTGCTGGCACAGCCAACTAATCGAGCCCTATCTTAAGCCTGAGGGGCTGATGGCGGGTGTGCAAAACGGCATGACCATTGACGCAATAAGCGACGTCGTAGGCGCACATCGAAGCATTGGCACCGTGATCGAAATTTCTTCGACGATGTACGACCCGGGCGTGGTGCGTCGAGACTCTCCGCCGGATCGTTCCTGGTTTGCTGTTGGCGCAACCGGGGTTGACACGCAAGGCCGTGAACGGGAAATTGCATCACTATTGAGCGACGTGGGTCGGACGGAGGTCGTGAATGATATTCGCTCAACAAAGTGGATGAAGGTCGTCAGCAATGCGACCACCTTGGTGACGACTGCGATTCTGGGGCTTCCGATGCTGGAAGCGATGCATTTTCCGGGTATGCGTGACCTCATGCTTCGATCGGGCCAGGAAGCCTTGCAAGCTGGTCTATTACAAGGATACAAGATCCTACCTATCTTCGGGTTGAAGCCGGAAGATGTGTCGGACCGCGAACACGCGGTTGAGAAGCTGCTCGATACCTTGATGTCAGGATTTGTTCTGCCCGAGACTACGACCACGGTGCTTCAGGATTGGACGAAGGGCCGGCGCAGCGAGGTTGATGATTTGAACGGGCTGGTTGTGAATCAGTTCAACCTTGCGGGGAAGGATGCTGCTGTCAATCGGGCAATCGTTCAAGTCGCGCATCAAATTGAGCGACGCCAGATTGCTCCCAGTGTTCAGAATATGCGGCGGCTCTTAGACCAAGCAAGCCGTTAAACACTTTCGCCCATTCATGACCAATGCCCCCAATGAGGGGTATTCGTACTTTCCGTGCATTTTCTGGCGGTTTGCACGAAAAATCACATTCAGATCAACGAGTTGAAAATCCGTCAAGTTGCAAAAGCCTGTGAGGCCGCGGAGCCTTGCTACAAGCGGTTTTCTTACGCCGCTACCGCCAGATTTTGCGCGGATCGAACGAATATCCCAGATCGCGTGACGAGGTTGCGCTCATTTTGCTGGAGCCGCAGGGTTGAGCGCCGCCAACCCCGCGTCCTCGTTATTCAATCGTGGGCGTCGGGGGCCGAACGTCTCACGCGAACTTTGTTTCGGGTCCGTCATCCAGGAATGATTCGCTGCGCCTTCAATCGGTCGAACAATGCAAAGAAGGCATCTGGCGTGCTCTGATAGTCGAGAAAGCCTGCCTTCCGGCTTTTTGTCATGTCCGTGAGGACTTCCATCGGGCGCCCGAGATCGGCATCGGTATGCCACCACGACACAAGCTTGCCGACGTCGGTTTCGATCAGACCAAACCTTGCCGCGATCTCGGACCATTGCGGTTGAGCGTCTTGCATTCGATTCTCCAACGGACGCATCTCGCCATCGAATGGAATCGCTTCAATGCCGAAGTAATCCGCAATGCGTGACCACATCCATTTCCAGCGGAACACGTCGCCGTTGACCACGTTGAAATCCTCGTTGCGAGCATGCGCGGACGTCGCGGCCCATTCGAGATGTCGCGCGAGCAGCGGGGCATCGGTCATGTCGGTCAGACTGTCCCACTGCGCGGCGGAACCGGGAAACAGAAACGGCTGGCCTGTCTGCTTGCAAAGGGTCGCATAGACGGCGAGCGTGACCCCCATGTTCATCGCGTTGCCGACAGCAAAGCCGATGATGGTATGCGGACGATGCACGCTCCAGCTAAAGCCGTATCGTTGCGCCGCTTCGAACAGGCGGTCCTCCTGCTCGTAGTAGAAGTTGTCGACCGGCTGACGGCCCTGTTCTTCCCGGAACGGCGTGATTGGCACCGCGCCTGTCGCGTACGCTTCGAAAGGCCCCAGGTAATGCTTCAGGCCGGTGACGAGGGCGGCGTGTGACACCCCGCCTGTCGGTCCAAGTGCGTCCAGCACATGACGCACCATGCCGCCGTTCACGCGGATGTTGTCCTTCTCCGTGGCCTGGCGAGCCCATGCGGTGAAGAACACGTGACTGAAGGTTCTACCGGACAGGGCGTCACTGACCGATTCAGGTGAGGTCAGATCGGCGGTGATCGGTTCGATTGCAGGCGACACCGCAGTGCGGCCGCGCGAGAGCCCCGAAACGTTCCAGCCCGTGGAAAGCAACTGGTCGGCCAGATTGCTGCCGACGATGCCGCTTGCGCCGATGATAAGTGCCCGATTTTCCATGAGTGAGAAATTCAAAAAGTAAATGAAATGTCTGTCGACACAGGGAGGGTTCTTCGACCCATCATTTCCCTGTGAATTGAACGCGTCTCCAGCGAAATTCGTTAGATGCCGTCGAATGAGTGCAGATTTGGCGCGGTGCCGTCGAAAGCCATTTGCAGCAACCGACGAATCGCGCCGTAGGACAGCGGCCTCGGATTGAAGTACGGTGAGCGCATCGCGACTTCGGCCGCGTGATCGAGATCGCTCTCGGCAAGACCCAGTGCACGCAGCGCCGAGGGTGCTCCAAGCCGCCGCCCAAGGTCGTATAGAGCCGCCGCCGGATCAGGGACGTCTAATGCACGGCGAAGCCGCTCGGCAGCCTCTGTCGCTGCCGGCAGGTTAAACGCCATCGCATACGGCAGAACGACTGCGTGTGTTTCCGCATGCGGAAGATTGAATGTACCGCCTAGCGTGTGACAAAGCTTGTGATGCAATGCCATGCCGACATTGCCCAGCACTGTGGCGCACAGCCACGCTCCGTACTGCGCCGTTTCGCGCGCCGCTACGTCGTCGGGACGCGCGCACACTGACGGCAACGCGAATGCCAGACTGCGAATGCCTTCCTCGGCGAACAACGACATCACGGGGTTGGCGTCCTGCGCGTACAGGCCCTCGGCGGCATGCGCAATCGCGTTTAGCCCACTGGTGGCCGAGAGGCCGACGGGCAGCGTCAATGTGAGGCTCGCGTCGTAGATCACGGTTCGCGGCAGCACGCGGTAGCTCTTGCCGGTTTTCTTTTCGTTGCCCGAGGTCATGCCATAGATCGGCGTCACTTCGGACCCCGCGTAGGTAGTCGGAATAGCGACGACGGGCAGCGACGTTTCGAGCGCAATCGCCTTGGCGAGTCCGAGCGTCGAGCCTCCCCCCGCAGCGATTAGTCCATCCGCTTCGATTGCGCGCGCTGCGTCGAGGCCTGACTGCGCGACTTCGACTGGAACGTGCATAATGGCACCGTCGAACACGTCCACACAACGCCCGCCGGCCAACTTGCGAACGCGATCAGCAAGGAAGCGCTGTTCCGGTGTCGACAGTACGAGCGCGCGCCGGATGCCCAGTTCGTCGAGTTCCTCGCCGAGTCTTTCGAGCGAGCCCGCGCCGAAGACAATGCGGGCAGGGCGGCTGGTGAAAGTGAAGGGTGTCATGTCGAGCGGCTCAGGACGAAATCGAATTCAAGCGTGCTGAACGGAATGTCCATCCGCGTGCCATCCGGCGCCACGCCTTCCGCATGTCGTCTCCATTGGGCGACAAGCGACGACCGCACGCCGAATACGGCATCCGAATCGAGATACCTGTCACCCTCGCGAAAAACATGCGTGACGAGACGCTCGTAGCCAGGCGCCGCAATCATGAAATGCAGATGCGCCGGCCTCCACGGATGACGCCCAAGCGCCTTCAGCATCATCCCGACAGGGCCGTCGTGTGGAATTGGGTACGGCTCGGCCACGATTGAGCGAAAGTGATAACGCCCGTCGGCGAGACTATGCAGTACGCCTCTCGCCCGATGCGCATCTTCACCCGCCAGTTGTACATCATAGAAGCCGTCCGAGTCCGCTTGCCACACTTCGATCCGTGCACCGCCCACGGGTTCTCCGTCAGGTCCCTTGATCGAACCGGATACGAAGCACGGCTCGCCCGTTGCGCCGTTCCCTACATCGTCACCGTTCTGATAGACCGGCGCATTCTCGACGAAAAACGGCCCGAATACCGTTGCTTCCGTGCAGCTCGCCGGTTTGCGGTTTGCCATCGCCGTGACGAGCATCGACAACCCGAGGGTGTCCGACAGCAGAATGAATTCCTGGCGTTTGTCGTCGGTGATGTGGCCGACTTCGGTCAAAAAACGGATGCCTTGCTGCCACTCGCTTTCCGTCAGGCTCACTTCGCGCGCGAACGCATGCAGATGCTGGACGAGGCTCGTAATGAGGGTTTTCAACCGCTCGTCGGTCGCGTGTTCATGGCGCGCCAGCACCGCTTCGGTGATGGTATTTTCGTCGAGATTTCGCATGGCCGTTATGTTCCTCTCCAGTTGGTCTAGCGATTGTCGACCCGCTTGAGGAAAGGACGAATATCGACGGCGCGCCAGATGCCGGCCTCGTTGAAGGGGTCGTGGCTGTTGAAACGCATCACGTCGGCGATATTGTCCGCTTCGTACAGGAAGAAGCTGCCGATCATGGTTTCCTGGTCGCTGGCCAGCAACGGACCGGACATCACCATCCTGATCGGCGACGTTGCCAGATAGGCCTTGTGTGCATCGTAGTGAGCGAGACGGCGTTCGACCATGTCGTCATGGTCCAGGCAGTAGACAGTGAAATGCATTGCAGCTCCCGAGAGAAAGTAAGTTATCGACGAAAACTTTTAACCTTCGATACCAGCAGCCGATTCGACTGCGCGCACGATGGAAAAGAAATCGAGTTCTGCGCCGTCGCCGTTCACGTATTGCGCAAACTGCTCGCGCACGAGCGACGCGGCGGCCATCGGTACGCCGGCCGCATCGCCGGCGTCGACAACGAGGGTCATGTCCTTCAGCATTTGCGTGGACGAAAACGCCGGCGAAAAGTCGCGTTGCTTCAATGGCTCAAGCTTGTATTTGATCAACGGTGACGCAGCGGCACTGTCGCCGATCACGGTCAGCATCTCCGCCCAGTCGAGACCACCTTTCTTGCCGAGCGTCAATGCTTCCGCAAGGAGAACGGCCGTCGACCCAACCAGATGATTAATCGCGAGCTTCAGATAGCGCGCCTGTTGATCCGCGCCGACGTAGTACTGGCGAGCGGAAAGCGCCTCGAACACGGGCAGCGTACGTTCAAATGCGGGTTTGGGTCCGGATGCGAAAACCGTCAGTTGCGCCTTCTCGGCGAGCACGGTGCTGCCCGAAACCGGCGCGGCGATGAAGTCGACCGCACGTGCGCGGGCCGCGTCGCGTACCGTCTCCGATATAGCCGGCGACACGGTGCTCATGTCGATATACACTGCGCCATCGCGTGCATTCGCAATGACCCCTTGTGGGCCGAGCGCGACTTTTTGTAAAGCGACGTCGTCGGGAATGATGGACAAAATCAGGTGTGCCGATGCCGCGACGCCAGCGATGTCTTTCGATGCCCGCGCGCCACGTTGCGCGAGTTCTTCCGTGCGGCGCGAGTCGACGTCGTACACCACGACGTCAAAGCCTGCCTTGAGCAGATTGCCGACAATGGGCAAGCCCATTTTGCCGAGGCCAATCCAGCCAATTGTGGGATGGTTCTGCGTGCCTGCTTCAGTCATGCGATTCTCCAGCGCTGTCATGTCAAATTGGCGCCTTAGCGCGATTGCGGATTGATCAGGATCTTCATCTTGTCGCTGCCTTTGTCGCTGAGCACGTCGAAGCCCTTGGCGACCACATCGTCTGCGTCGATCAGGTCGTGGATCAGCTTTTCGACGGGAAACTTGCCGTTCGCGATCATGCCGATGATGCGCGGCCAGATCGTGACCGGATAGCACCATGTCCCTTCGATGCGAATGTCCTTGAGTGACCATTTCATCGGATCGACACTTGCGGTGCCCACGTGCAGTCCAGCCTGTACGACTGCGCCTGCCGAACGCACGGCGTCGACGCAGGCGTTCAGCGCGTGCTGGTTGCCGGCGCATTCGATCGCGACGTCCACGCCGATGCCTTCAGTCAGATCGCGGATCTTTTGCGGCAACTCGCCATCGGTGGGATCGAAGATCTCGGTCGCGACGCCGAAGCCCGCCATCTTGGCAGCGCGCGCCGGATTGGGATCGCTGACGAAGATTTTCGAAGCACCGGCAGCATGGCAGGCCAACGCGGCGAGCACGCCAATGGGTCCCGCTCCGGTAATGAGGACCGTGGACCCCACCGTCACGCCGCCGCGATCGACGGCATAGAGTGCGACCGCGGCCGGTTCGATCAGCGCGCCTTGCTGGTCGCTGACGGTGTCGGGCAGCTTGTTGGCATGGTAGTCGTTCAGCAC
Organism: Paraburkholderia sp. BL9I2N2; assembly: GCF_004339745.1. GTDB lineage: Bacteria > Pseudomonadota > Gammaproteobacteria > Burkholderiales > Burkholderiaceae > Paraburkholderia. The sequence continues at coordinate 754,442 of NZ_SMGP01000003.1, forward strand.
GGTGTATTCGGCCATGCCGCCGCCGTCCCAGCTCAAGCCTACGCAGCCCATCTTCGTGCAAAGGTGACGCAAGCCACGTGCGCAGTAGTAGCACTGGCCACACGACGCCAGCGGCATCACCGAGATACGGTCGCCGGGTTGGACGTTCTTCACGTCTTTGCCGACTTCGATCACTTCAGCGCTGAACTCATGTCCGAGCACCTGCGGCACTTTCGCACCCGTGAGTGCGTGAGGTTTGGTGGGCACGACGATCGGGCCGGCTTGATACTCGTGCAGGTCGGTGCCGCATATGCCGCACCACATTGGTTTGACGATCATCTGGTTGGCGCCCATCCCGCTTGGGTCGGGCACGTTCTCGACACGGATGTCGTGTGCGCAGTGAAAACGTACTGCTCTCATGTGTCTGCTCCTGTTTGCGTTGACGCCCCTGAGCGGGCGTCGTTCTCCGATGTTCGTGGATGCTGCCGAAATGCGCGCGAGCGGTGCGCTGTGAAGCCACCTTGCTAGCGTCGCCGCCGGACCACGTAGCACGCCGACGCACCGATGATGATTACGCCCTTGACGATGATCTGCGCCTGCACGGGCATGCCAACCAGCAAGACGATGTTGAAGACGATCACGAGGATCGCCGCGCCGGTCAGTCCGCCGGGCAAGGAACCGCGTCCACCCGAGAGCGCGAGGCCGCCCATCACGGCCGCCACGATCGAATCGAGTTCGAAGCCGCGTCCGACCCAGTTGTCGACGATGCCGACGTAGCCCGACAGCGCAAGGCCGGCAAGCCCCGCGAGCAATGCACTGATGACATAGCAAACGATGCGTACGGCGTCCGGACTGACGCCGACGAGCCGCGCCGATTCCGGATTGCCGCCGACCATATAGACGCGTCTCCCGAACGTCGACAGATGCAGCAACACGCCGAACCCAACGGCACACGCAATCAGCAGCAACACGCTGACGGGCACGCCGCCTATCGCACCCGTGCCCATCGCGTGAAAGAGCGGTGGCACGTTGCCCGACGGTGCGCCCTGTGTGTAGGCGAAGCGCATACCTTGCAACACGATCGCCGTCGCGAAGGTAGCGAGAAAAGGCGACACTTGTCGCTTGGTGACGAGCAGTCCGTTCAACAGTCCAGCGCATACGCACATGATGAACGTCGCGCCGAATATCGCCGGCGCCGATGCATTGGTTCCGTCGAATGCCGTTGCGATTACGGCAGCGGTGGCCATCACGGAAGCAACTGACAGATCGAGTCCGCCAACCAGAATCACGAATACCTGGCCGATCACGACAATGCCGAGTGGCGCGAATTGCACCAGCATGTTGACGACGTTATCGCCGCGCAGAAACGGTGGCGATAGGGCGCCTGAAATGACGACAAGCAGGATGAAGAAAAGAAAGATGCCGTAGCGCCGCGCGATATCAATCGACAGGAAGCGGGCGAAAGGCGGGCGACGTCGGGAAGCGATCGAATTCATGCCGCCCCCCGCTTGCGTTGCAGATTCAGCGATACCGCGACAATGATTGCCGCGCCTTGAACAATCAGCTGATAGTGAGAGGGGATGCCTGCAAAGTTGATCAGGTTGTTCAGGAGGCTGAGAAGATAGACGCCGATCAGCGTGCCGATCACGCCGCCGCGCCCGCCGCTGAGAACCGTCCCGCCCACCACCACCGGCGTGATCGATGCGAGCGTATAGTTCGCACCGAGGTAAGGCTGGCCCGAGCCGAATTGCGCGGCCAGATAGATACCCGTCAAGCCTGCGCAGAGCGCGGAGAACACGTAGACGAACAGGATCACGCGCGCTCGCGGAAGACCTGACAGCGTTGCCGCGTATTCGTCATCGCCGACCATGTATACGTAGCGTCCCAACCTGAAGTTGCGCATGAAGTACGAGACGGCCAGGTACAGCAGCACGACGAGCGTCGCCGCAACGGGTACGCCAGCATAGCGGCCATATGCGATCGAATCGAAACCGTCGGGCACGTTACCCGCGGGGCCGCTCGAATAATAGAGAATTGCGCCCTGCAGCACGGCGCCCATGCCGAGTGTGACGATCAGCGGATGCACGCGCAGCCAGAGAACGAGGAATCCGTTCGCCAGCCCAACGACGAGCGACAAGACGAGAACCAGCACAATCGCGCTGGTCCAGCCGCCGTATGGGTTGTCGGAAAGCCCGGACGTGAGCGTCGCCGTTACGCTGATCAGCGAGCCCACCGACAGGTCGATGCCGCCCGTGAGAATAGCGAGGGTTTGACCGAGCGCCACGAGTGCCAGTCCGGTCGCCTGTTGGTGGACGTTCAGCAGGTTCGGAACCGTCGCGAACCGGTCGCTCACATAGGCCCCAGCCAGCAGAAGAACCAGCAGCAGGCCGGTTACGACATACGCAGTGCCGTTCGGCACCAACATGCTGTTTCAGCAGGCTTGCGCCGCCGTTAGTTGATGAAAGCATGTCCGTCTCCATTCGCTTGCACCTCTGAAGCGGTCGCAAGCCGCATGATGTCGTGCTCGGTCATCTGTTCGCCAGCCACTTCGCCGTTGATTCGCCCTTCGCGCATCACGAGCACGCGGTCGGACATGCCGATCACCTCCTGCAGTTCCGAACTGATCATCAGGATGCCGAGACCTCGCTTTGTCAGTTGCCGCATCACGCGATAGATCTCGGCTTTCGCGCCCACATCGACTCCGCGCGTCGGCTCGTCGAGAATCAGAACGCTCTTGCACACACGAACCCAGCGGCTAATCAGCACTTTCTGCTGGTTGCCGCCCGAGAGCGTCGCCACGCTGCCCGCAGGACGCGCACCTGCGATGCCGTATTCGCTGATGGAAGCCGCGCCGGCGTCGCGCTCGGCGCGTGAGCGCAACAGACCGAAGCGGGAGATTCTGCCGAGCGTGGCGGCCGTGACGTTCTGCGCAACGTTCAGGTACATCAGCAAACCCTGCGATTTACGATCCTCGGTGACGAAACCGAGACCCAGGCGAATCGCCGTATTCGGCGTCATGCGTGTCCGCCGGGTGCCGCGCACGTCGACCGTGCCGCGCACAATACGCATGGCGCCAAAAATTCCTGACGCCAGTTCGGTGCGTCCCGAGCCAACCATGCCGGCAAGGCCGACAATCTCGCCTGCGCGTACGGTGAGCGACGCATCGAACACGCGGTTTTCGACTTGCAAGCTATCGACTGCGAGCAATACCGCCGCGTTAGACGCGAGTGCCGGTTTGGGCGGATAGATCTCTTTCATCTCGCGGCCAACCATCATCCTGACGAGGCCGTCGCGCGTCGCCGCGCTGACATCCTGCGTCGCGATCTTGCGTCCATCTTTCATCACCGTCACGCGATCACAGAGCGCGAAGATTTCTTCCAGACGATGCGAGATATAAATGATCGCAACGCCTCTCGCGCGCAGTACGCGCAGGCGCTCGAACAGCAACTGCACTTCCTTGCCCGCGATCACGGCAGTCGGTTCGTCGAGCACAAGCACGCGCGTTTCGCCCGCCATCGCTTTCGCGATTTCAACCATTTGCTGATCCGCCACCGACAGACTGCGCAACCGGTCGCGTGGGTCCAGACGCACCCCGAGTTCGTTCAACAAGGTTTGCGCCTGACGGTTCATGCGTCGATGGTCGATCGTGCCAAGCGACGTGAGCGGCTCGGCCCCGGCATAGATGTTTTCGGCCACCGTCGATTGCGGAAACAGCACGAGTTCCTGATAGATGACGTGAATGCCGCGCGCCTTGGCATCCGCAGCGGATTTCCACTGCACCGGCTTGCCTTCGAAACGGATCTCGCCATCGTCCGGCGTATACGCGCCCGCCATCACTTTCATCAGCGTCGACTTACCGGCGCCGTTTTCTCCTACCAGTGCGTGAATTTCTCCGCTTCGCACACCAAACGACACGGCGTCCAGACTCTTCACGCCGGGGAACTGTTTGGTCACGCCGACGACTTCGATCCTGTCATGAGAAAGCTGAGCCAGGTCGACGGCGACCTTCATTGCTGGATGGCTCATTTCTCACCCGGCAGCTTGATCTTGAACGTCGACGGGTTGTAGCCCGGCCCCATGCCGCCGTCGATGATTTCGTCCGGTGGTCCCTTCGCATCGACGATCTGGTCAATGTACTGATCCGGATGGGGGACCGAGGCCGTTTCATCGCCACGCGTCAGCGCGATTTGCGGACTGATCTCGTAGATTTTCGGCAGAGGCTGGCCATCCAGCACCTTCAGCGCAACGTCGAGGGCTGTACGGCCCATCGCAGGCGGATAGCCGATTTCAAGCATGGGAATCTTGTACTTGAGCGCGAGTTGCAGCGGGCCGTTCAGGTCTGCCGTGGTGTGCGGCGGAATCTCGCCCGCCTTGAAGCCGGCCGCGACGAACGCATCGATCGAACCGGCAACCGGCAAACCGTGCGCGCACCACACTGCGTTGATGGTGTGTCCGTACTTCGCGATCATCGCCTGCATCTGTTGCTTGGCTTTCACCGGGCTCCAGTCCGAATAGACGGTATCCAGCACCTTGATGCCCGGGTATTGCGAGAAGACCTGATGCGCGGCAGCCTCGCGGTCTGCGCTGACGCTCGAACCCGCCTGGCCGGCCAGCATGATCACGTTGCCCTTGCCGTGCAGCTTCTCGACGATCCATTGCGCCCACACACGCCCCATCATGGCATCGGAGCCTGTCACGAACGACACGAAATTGTCAGATGAGATGCGGCGATCGACCATCACGACAGGGATGCCCTGCTTCATGGCGCGCGTGACAACAGGGTCGAGTGCTTTCTGTGTATTCGCGCTCACGATCAGCAGATCGACGCCTCGCGAAATCAGGTCCTGGATGTCCGCGGCCTGCTTCGCGTCGTCCATGTTGCCGTTCGTGATGATCAACTGCTTGATGACGTCCGCATGCTCCGACGCGGCTTTCATCAACGAATGCTGCATGACGACACGCCAACTGTCGCCCAGCCCCGCGTTTGAGAAGCCGATGACATACGGCGCCTTCTTCTTGAACTTCGCTGTGTCGGAGAAGGGAATCTGCACAGCCGGGTTGAACAGGAAGGTTCTGGGCGCACCGGTGTAGTCCGCATGTGCACTGTTCAGGGGAAGAAGAAGTGCTGCTGCGAGTGTGAAAACACCGGCACGTAAGAACGGAATCAAGCGACGCATGTATGTCTCCATGAATATTTTGGTTGTCGTCGGACTGTCACCTTCCTTCGGAGCGCGATCTATAATCAGGCGCTGCCGCTGCGGATCAATGAACGTCCTGCCGACGGCTGAAATGTGGCACGGATGCATCGGGGCATCTAGCAATTGCCATTACTAGTAATGGCAGTAACAGGGAAGTGACAGGAGGCACGGAATGGAAAAGCAGCAGCGGTTGGATGAACTGGCTGATTTTTTACGCACGCGGCGAGCCCGCCTTCGCCCGGAAGACATCGATTTCCCGGCCGGCAACCGCAGAAAGACGCCGGGGCTGCGGCGCGAAGAGGTCGCTGAACGGGCGGGGATCAGCGTGACCTGGTACGCGTGGCTCGAGCAGGGCCGCGAGGTCAACGTTTCTTTCAAAACTATCGAAAGCCTTGCGAATGCGTTGAAGCTTTCTCCGCATGAACGCACGCATCTTTTTGAACTTGCCAACCACTACACGCCGCCGGGTCCTTATCCGATTGCGCAGAATGTGACCGACACGGTCCGTCGGATGCTCGATCAGTTGGGCAACATGCCGGCGTATGTCGTCGATGGAAACTGGAACTACGTGACGTGGAACGAGGCGGCGGTCAAGGTATTCACCGACTTTCGCAAGATGCCGGCCGGCCGCTGCAATCTGCTCTGGTTCACGTTTCAGCACGAAGGCGCGCGCTCATTGTTCCGGGGGTGGGATGCGTACGCGAAGTGCGTGCTAGCGCAGTTTCGGGGCGACTACATCCTTCGCCCTTCGGGGGAAGTGTTCCTTCGCGATCTGGTCGAAGAATTGACGGATACCGATGCGGACTTTTGTCGTTGGTGGGCCGAGCATGAAGTGCTCAAGCGCAGCGACTGGCGCAAGGTGATTGAGCATCCGGTCGCGGGAGTGCTTGAACTGGACGCACTTTCGCTCGAAGTGCCCGATGCGCCAGGAATCCGCATCATGGTCTACACACCCGCGCCGTCGACGGATACTGCACAGCGTATCGAAGCCCTCATGAAAAGTTCGCTTACGGCAACGAGGCCGTTTGAGGCGGTGACTGTGCTGGAGACCTTCCGCAAGCCGCGAACGTCTGCAGGAAGGAAAGGCTGATAAGGGCCGGCTAATACCGGAAGCGCGTTGTCCGCCCGGAAGGAGCAACGCGGTCTGCGCGATTCGCGCTAACGAACTGGCTGGCGAACGCGCTTCGTTCAGCGCAGCACCCCTGAGCACCCGTGGTCGTCCGCCGATGATCTATAAGCAGATTCATACCTGGCGCGAACACACTTCGTTTGACCGAAGTCGAATTGAGATCGGACGTTCGCATTGGCATCCAGACCCGAAACGGTCAGCGCGCCAATCAGCAGACAAGAAGGGAAGCCACACGAGGAAATTTTGAAAAGCGTTTGCTTTTTGGAAAGACTTTCCACTATGATGGCACCTGTGTCGAATGGGAGCGTCATTGGGACGCACCGTAGCGAATCCGTGGATTCAGGTGACAAGCAATGAGCGCCGTAGCCGAACGCATCCTCCGTGTACTGGAAGAGCTCGCCAATGCGCCAGAGGGCAAAACGCTTTCAGAACTTTCCAGCACGCTCGACCTGCCGGTTAGCGCGACTCATCGTCTGCTCGCCGATCTCGTGGAGCAAGGTTATGTGCGAAAAGACGAACGGCGCGGCGAATTTTCCCTCACCATGAAAATGCCCTCGCTGGGTCTACGGTTTCTTAGCGCCGGCGGTGTGGTGGACGTCGCGCAGCCCATTTTGGAGCGGCTTGCCACGACATCGGGTGAATTGATCCGGCTGGCGATCGTCGATGGAGAGCAACTGATTTACGTTGCCAAAGCGCAAGGTGCACGGCAAGGCATTCGCTATGACCCCGAGATGGGCCGCGCGGTGACCCTTTCATGCAGCGCTGCGGGCATGATCTGGTTAGCTGGCAAGAGCGAAGAAGATGCGTTAAGGCTTGTTTCGAAACAGGGCTTTGGCATGCCATCTGACTTTGGTCCGCGTGCACCGACAACATTCAAAGCTCTGCTGCCAATGATTGAGCGTGCGCGCAAGAATGGTTACGCGACTACGCAAGACATGTTTCTGCCAGCCATGAGTTCCATGGCAACGCCTGTGCGTACGGCTGGGGGGGAAGTGCACGCAATCTTGATCATCGCGGGGCCGATGTCGCGCCTGACAGAAGAGCGAATGAAAGAACTCGTTCCGGCGCTCATGTCGACCGCTACGGAATTGTCCGATGCAAGCGGCGTGTCGCCCATGCTTAAGCAGGCGCTGCGAGGCGCCGGCCGCGCGGCAGGTGCTGAGCGTTAGGCCGGGTCGTCTACTGCGAGGGCGTAGTTCATTCACGACTTGACATGGTAGAAGGCGAATTGAAATTCGCCTTCACTTATAATTAGTAATTAGTATTACGAAGCAAAGATGTCGGATTGACAAAAAGGCAAGGCAGCCTCTTTTAAACAGCAGGAGACACGCATGACCCACGTTACGGATGAGAGTACCTCGCATTCCATGGCCAACCGGGCGGTGAGCGCCGCTACGCTCGGTACGGCGCTTGAATGGTTCGATTTCACGCTCTATGGATCAGTCGCAGCCACCGTGCTGCCCAAACTGTTCTTTCCTGCGATGGATTCGAATTCCGCCATGCTCGCGTCGCTGGCAACTTTCAGTGTCGGATTGGCCGCGCGCCCACTCGGTGCGATCATCTGCGGATACTTTGGCGACAAGGTTGGGCGTCGTAACCTGATGCTCGGTACGGTATCCGTAATGGGGATTACTTCGGTGCTGATGGGGCTTCTGCCGACGTATGCGCAGATTGGTGTCTATGCCCCTCTGTTGCTTGTGATTCTCCGCATCATCCAAGGCTTCGCGCTGGGCGGCGAATCAACTGGCGGTCAGCTCATGGCGCTTGAACATGCACCAGCAGACCGGCGAGGCAAATACTCGGGCCTGATAGGCATGTGCGCCCCGCTGAGCCAGATAGTCGCCAACGCGGCGCTTCTGCTGCTCTCATCGACGATGAGTGCGGGTGCTTTCATAAGCTACGGCTGGCGCATTCCTTTCGTGCTGAGCTTTGTCCTGGTGCTGGTCGGCATTTACATCCGGCTGCGCGTTGCCGAGACACCGGCGTTCGTCAAGCTGCAGCAGTCCGCCGTCGCCAAGGTCGGAAGCCCGTTACGGGATGCATTCCGTCTGCATTACAAGACAATCATTCGCATGATGCTGTTCTTCTGTGGGCCGACCGCACTTTTTTACCTCGCCGTCGTGTTCACTTTGAGCTACCTGACGAACACGCTCGGCGTGCCGAAGCAGACCGGTTTCATGTTGTTGATGATCGCCAATGCATGTGCTATCGCGGGTTCGATTGGTGGCGGCTTGCTGAGTGACCGGATTGGTCGCAAGCGCGCGTTGCTGCTTGCGTCAGCCGCGACGTTCGTGATCATGCTGTTCTATTTTCAGGTGCTCGCCACACGGAGCTTCGTACCGATGGCGATAGCAATGGGTCTTTTCATGGCATTCACGCAGGTCCAGACCGGAATTCAGCCTGTTGCTTTCGCCGAGGTGTTCCCGACCAATGTCCGGTATTCCGGTTCGGCGCTCGCCTTCACCGGTGCGAGCCTGTTCGCGGGCGGCCCAATTCCGGTGGTCGCCGCGTGGTTGCTGCACCTGGGCAATGGCTCTCCGTGGGCGCTGATCGCACTGGTTGGAGCACTCAATATCCTGTCGTTCTGCATGATCGCCATCGGACCAGAGACCGCCGGTATCGACATGAACCGCCTCGACTCAACAGCCGAAATTGCTGGCGAACGTGAGTCTGTCTCCGGGCAGGCGACTTACTGATCCTTCGGGGAGTGCATTCGCCCTGCGCGGCGGAGGGCATAGCCTCGGCGCACTGAAAAGCAGACGGAGAAAAGCAAATGATCAAAGACGAAACCGGCTTGCTCGCGATCTGGAGCACGATCGCAGCCGAATCTGAAACGGACTACATGCACTGGCTGACCCGGGAGCACATCTTCGAACGTGTGAGCGTACCTGGCTTTCGATCCGGGCGCGTATTCAAACGACGCAATAGCCGGCCCTCGGAATACATGATGCTTTATGAGCTCGACAATGCGGACGTAATGTCGAGCCCTGGCTACCTGGAACGATTGAACAATCCGACACCGTGGACGCAACGGATCATGCCGACGCTGGAACAGTTTCGTCGCGGCGGCGGCTCTATTGTCGCGCGGGGCGGCAACCCGGCCGGACACGGCGGCCACATTTCCATCGCACGCTTCGAGGATGCTCTGCCGGATCGTCTGGCCGCGCGCGAAGGGCTGGAACTGGTGAAAGCGCTAGCGAAAGTCGATTGGGTTGTGAGCGCGCAGATCATGTCCGTCAAAAACGATGCGACAGCCATTGCCACGCAGGAAAAGTCTATGCGTCGAAGTTCGGAAGGTGAGTTCGCTGGGCTACTCCTCGTGGAGTCGCTCGATACTGGCTCCCTTGACAGGGCGATTGCGCAAGCCAGCGAATCGGCCGGCATCGAGCCCGATACGTTCGATTCATACGATCTCGTTTTCGTGTGCCATTCGCGGTAGGCGTAGATCGAAGCAAATCTGTCACTGCCTGGCATAGTGCTGTTCACGCTCGTGAGTGGGCTAGTTGAGCTCGATTGCAAGCGGATCGATATAGTCTCCATGGAGCCGGAAAAATACACGCGACGACAACCGGGAGGGGACCAGTTCGCGCTGTCCGAAACCACGCTTGGATATCAGCCGATTCCTCGCTCCGTAGTCGATCTCGTGCAGTGATGATCTTGAGGCGGGAGTGTTTATTCTCGGATTCGAATCGGAGGGGCTGGAGCGTGCGCTTGAAGAGCACCAGATGATCGCAGATAAGGAAGTCAAGATAGTCTTCGGTGTTCCAGCGTATCAGCCGGGATGGGAGCTGGATTCAATCGTTCCGCATTTGCAGACCCTGCAGACGGCGCGCCTCGAGATCGAGTACTGCTCGGCAAGCGATCCGGAGGCCGTATTCGAATGTCTTGAGCGCACGCGCCGATCGCTCGGCGTGGGGAAGCGCATGCTCGTGGCTCCGATTGGTCCGAAACCTTGCGGAATTGCTGCTGCAGTGTACGGGGTCCCCGCGCGGTCCCTTGCATGTGCAACTCACACAGATCTGAGAATGACTTTCCGGACGGTACCACCTAGCCATGCGGTGATCCCCGAACGGCTGACAATTCCAATAGTCCGGCGAGGTCCGAGGACGATGGCGCCGACGCACAACGCCAGCAGCAGCGTGACGCGCGGTGCGTCGGCCAGCGAGGCGATCACGCCGACCGCAGGAGGCCGCGTCTGTCCGAGTACGGCCGGGACCGATGGTGGAGTGCTATTCGCCGCTAGCAGTGCTGTGCGTGATTCCGCCATGCGCAGCAGGATTGCGGTCTCGGCTTCACTATTGGTCGCTACGCGGTTCATTTTAGCGCCTCCTTCAACGTGTCGAGATCGCTCCGGAGCTCCCCCTGCAGAAGATGAAGCGAACGTCCGGGTTTCTGGGCGCGGACGAAGAGCAGAGAGACAACGGAAACAACCAGCCACATCACGGCAACGCCCCAGACCACCGGAAGGAAGTAAGGCGTCCGCCACGCCGTCGCGATGATCGCAATGCACACAAACGAAAGTGTGAACAGACCGGCGACGGCCAGGGCAACAAGTGCGCTCAACTCGCGGACCAGAGATTTCCTGGTCTCCACAAGTTCGACGCCGAGGAGCTCACCATAGTCGGTGGCTCGTTCGACGCAGAATCTGCCGACGTTTCGCCACTTCGTGACTTTCGAACGCATGGACATTGCGGGACTCCTCGGGACTGGCTTGTTGCGGAAACGCCGGGGCGGCCCGCGCCAGGTGTTTGCCGTCTACACCTTCCAGGCCGCGTCGAAGGCAAGACGCGTGTAGCCTCACTCCCGATCGCTCGAGTCGCTTCGGCCGTTATCGGGCCTTGAGCGATTCGCTGCGCGCAACGCTCCAAGAATGAAGCCTACGCCAGCGGCAATTGCCAGCGCCGCGAACGGCCGCTCCACCGTAGACTCGCGTACGACATCCACAAAATCGGCATACAGTTGCTGAGCTTTGCCGCTCAACTCTTTCGCTGTTCCGCTAACCTGTGCGCCGGCATTGCCCAGCAGGTCTCCGGCGGTCTGCCGAACGTCGCCAGCAACCTCCCGTAGCGTTCCTTCTGCTTTCGTCGTTTCCATTGTCTGCTCCTCAAGTGAGTGCGATCAGGCCGCACGGGAAAATGCGCCGGCATGAAAGTCGAGAACCACGCCTCTATGTAAAGCGCTGGTTCGGCAGCGGGACGGCGTGCCAGATGGTGCGCAAAAGTCGGGCCCAACCTGATAATTCGCTGACGCACCCATTCGCACGGCCGGCGCTCTCCAAAGTCACTTTCCGTCGCAATTTGGTCGGAAGTAACGAAAATGCTGGTCCCGTCGCTCAACGGACCTAACATGAAAGCACCCCACTGCAAAGCGCGTAGCAGGGCCTGCCTCGTGCAGGGCGCATCAGGGTGCAACTTCTAAATGGAGGCGACCTTCCGGTGAAGACGTGCTCAAGTGAGTGTCTTTGTGACGCCCCAGGGGCCGCGTACCGCACGTCAGATTTCGTCGAGCCCTCGACGGGCGTAAGACACGGGGTGGCGTTCGCTCTGCTCATGATGCCTGCCCTTTAGCCCAGTCGCGGCGATCATCAAATCAGAGCGGTGAGGATTCGGCGGAGCCCGTCCGCCTTCCCGGAAGAAGCCTTCGACGTGTCAGCAGCGGTTTGTCGAGTTAACGCGCGCGCACCGACGGATGCGTGCACTTGGCGATGGAGACGAAAATGGAAGTTTTCTTTAAAAGCTTCGCAGCTGCAGCGCTGATGTCGATCTTTGCGGCGACTGGAACTGCGCAGAATACAGGTGCGGCCCGCGAGGCGGGAGCGAGCGGTGGAGGGGCGGCCCGCTCGGGGGCGGGGATGCGAGGCGCTAGCGTCGCGGAGGCGCCTCAGAGCGACGATCGATCGCGCGTGCCTGGAGCAATCCGCGCGCCCCATTCTGGGTCGGCGGCCTCCGGACGACGCGAGACGGCGCCCGATAACCGCGGGGCGAGCGCGCCGACTGATCAGGGGGTGACGCGCGGTGGACCTGAGAATCCGAGCGGCCTGAAGAAGCCCGATTGACTCGCCAGTGTGTTCAGGAACGCGTCTGGGCTCCGATCGTGAGACGATTGACGAACAGTTCAGAAGCAGATCAGACACGGGTCAGTCGGCGGCCGCGAACTATGCGCGCGTGCTTGCTCGCCGTTGGAGGGGCACCCCGTCTGCTGGACGATAGGCCGTTATCCCATCTGAGGGTGGCTTGAGGTCGAACGCTTCCCGACAGGAAGCAACGGATCACAGACCTTCAGGAAAACGGACAGGAGGCGAAGGGAAACGCAGCTGAAGCCTTCGACCTGCGAACACAGCTAAGGCAATGCCGCGGCTGCCCCGTTCGCCCTGATCCGCCAGAGTATCGATTTCTCGATCGTTCGCAGTTCATCATTTCCTCAACGGAGATTGCGGGCATTGCGCTCCAGGACGGATTCCATTAAGGGCGGACATTGGAAGGTCGAATTAAGTATGAAACATAAATCCAAGGTGTTTCGCGCGCCCGCACTGCTCACGCACTCAAGGAGCGAGCATGAACCCCAACATGGCGAGCGGGGCAGCGCCCATGGCAATCGTCGCGGCCCAGCGGGTGATGCGATGGCGCACTGGAATGATGAAGCTGCCCATGATCTTCGGATTCACCGCCGTGAACATGATCAGCCCCATGATCGGGACGGAACCACTCCGTTGATCACAGCGCTCCAGTAAAGCGCCTCGATAGGATCGATCCTTGTAAAGCCGACCACAAGACCGACTAGCGTCGACAGGGCGATGATGCCGTAGAAACGGTTTATCAGTTAGTGTTTCAGGGCGAGGCTGTTTCGCCAGTTAAACGCACCCCGCCATTGCATAGGCTCCAGACCCCGCGAGTACTGGCAATGCGAGCAGGCCCGTGCCGGTGATTCCCAGACTGAACAGAGTGAAAGCGAAGTTTGCCAGCGATGGGTTTCAGGGCAACAGCGGGCTGTCACGCGGCACCGCCGGAAGCCACCAACCGGACGCGCGGCCCCGCCTGTCAGCAACCGATGCTGAGCGTGGTCTCCGCTGATCCTGAATCCTCTTTTGGCCGCAGCACTTCGCCCGACCCCTGCAACTCACTGCGGCCGACGATATCGTCCGGGACCAGACTTCGACCGCACGCCGGGCAGCCGGGCTTCATTTTTGCGAAGAGTCCGTCACCTCCGTCGTACGTCCCGGCATGGGTCAGGTTACGCAGCCACGTCCGGTACCGGTGGTCGGAAAAATCGCCGATGTCCAGGCTTTCGATGAGGGCTCCGCGATGTCCGCATGCGCATTCGACGTAAGTGAAAATGCGGGTTTTCATGATGGCCTCCTGCCCCAGGCGAAGAACTGTTCATCGATTATTCGCTCGCCATTGACGAGCCTGCGGACGACAAGGCTCGGGCACAATATGCGTGCACGTGTTCCGCGGCGCGCTGTCGTCAGTCAATGCTGGCGGATGCACCGTGAATAGGACGATGCAGGAAGAAGAGGGGGAGCGTTGCTCGCCCGTGGAGGGGCTTTCACGCGCAGCGGCCCGATGATGGCATTGTCGGGATCGGCGTCGATGCGATTTTTCACCTTGAAGTGCTAAAACTGGCGGCGCCGAAAGCAGATGGATCCGACGTACCTTTTGGCGGTAAGACAAAAAGACAGAGGTCGCTAGATCTTGAGGATTTGTGATAACGCCATTGCACGGCGTCCGCCGATCAGGGAGCGGTCGTATGCAGAAGCCAAAGCTCATAGCAAAGACGACTGAAGAAGCGAGTCTGCCAGAGTTCGCTAAACCGACTTGAGCTGGCATTACCAGAGATCCTCGAGCGCGCGTCTGCCGGCAAGGCGCGGGTGGACCTGACCAATCGCCTCAGTTCGGTCGACGGGAAGCGTCCCGCACGAACCGGCCGTGCCGCGCCTGAGCGACGTCGGCACCAGGTCGTCGTCGAATCCTTCCCGCTGTTTTCTTAAACGCAGCCGGAGGCGATTACAGCGGATGGGTTAAAGGCCCTTGGATCGTACGACACCGATCCGAATTCGGCTGGTTCCGCCGCCATGAGCGGTCATTCGACTCCGGTCAAGGAATCGTGGACATCGACGACTCGGACCGGGGAAGGCCGTGCTTGCTTACGCAGCGGCGATATGCAAAGCCTGTTGACCTTGGGTGCCGAAGATATCGAATGGATTATTCCCGGCGATGGCTGGCCACTGGCCGGCACGCGCCGCGGGCACGACGGACTAAAAGAACGTATTCAGAAGGGATCCGAAACAATGGAGACTTCATTCATGGAAACACGTGAATTCGTCGCGCAGGCAGACCGGGCGCCCGTGATCGGCTTTGCCAAGGGGAAGCTAAGGCCACGAAGAGAACGTGGGAGGATCATTGGATCTGCACTTTCACAGTTCGACACGGCAAGCTGACGAACATCGGCGAGTATGTCAACACGCAGGCATTGGCGCGAGCCTCCGGGATGCCGTGAATCCTGGCCCTGACGATGCGCGAGGTGGACCGGTTCAAGGTCATCCAGGCGGCTGAACGGCTGGGACTGGGCGTGCGCCAGGTCGAGCGGCCGGTGCGGCGTTATGAGGCGGCTGGCGTGGCCGGACTGGTGTCGGGCAAGCGTGGCCGTCCGGGCAACCACCAGCTTCCTGCTGGCAACGCTCAGCGGGCGCTGGCGCTGATCCGCGAGCGCTACCCGCATTTTGGTCCGACGCTGACCTGCGAGAAGCGGCGGGAGTGTCACGGTATCGGGCTGGCGGTCGAGACGGTGCGCACGCTGATGCGGGCGGCCGGGGTGTGGATCCCGCGCAAGGAGCGTGCACCGCGGGTGCACCAGCCGTACAACCGCCGTGCGTGTCTGGGCGAACTGGTGCAGATTGTGATGGCAACGCCCACCGCCGGGCGGCGATTTCCAGCACAGATTACGTGGGAGCGCCTTTCCGTCATAAATTGCGTGGAATTGGTTGGGCCACGCGATTAATGACGGAAAGTGTACGCTTGACACACTCCGAAGCCACGTGATCTCTGTTGAAAATGGGTGCGACCATTTCCAGCACAGATTACGTGGAATATACGATACAGATTACGTGGGAGCGTTTCCGGTGGAGAACAACTTTAGGGACGGAAGGCTGAAAGCGTGAATGACGATGGCGGCGGAGGATGCTGTGTACTACCCATGCACCGCTCCTACCACGTGATCCCGCGCGGCCTCGATCACGGCCAAGGGGCCTGTTGCCAGGACCTCGCGAGGACGCTTCCCATGGAGCATACTGTTCGTCGACTCGAACCACGAGGCAATCCGGAACGGTGTGAAGCCTTCGAAGACCTTCAGGATCTCTGCCACTGCAGGAATCGGGTTGCCGAGATCATCAAAAATGTACCTCGGGTACAAGGTCTGGCCCGCCCGCTCGATGGCAAAAAACCCTGTCTTCCTTCTTCCACCGACTCGTCACAGCATGCAGATTCGTGGCATCCGGATTCTGCTGCTTGCCGACCATCTGAGCCGTCAACCACGTGGTTCCGTCCAGCACAGCTGCAACCGCCTTGGCTTCCATCTCGGCACGCGACGGCGTCATCAGCCTGACCGGTGACGCATCGACGAGACCTTGCAGGACACTATCTTCCTGCTCGCTGATTCGCCGGCGTACCTTGCGAGTCAGCTCTACCTTGGTGTGCTCCGACATGCCACCGCCCAAGTCTTCCAACCCGTCGAGAATTGCAGTCGCAGCAGCACGTGTCGCGTCCAACGCCATCACGATCCGGCCGACGTCACCGACGCCTCCCGCGGTCTGGGATCCGAGCGCCAACGCGGCCATGTTTGCGGGGGCCATCGTTTCGGCACTTGAACGTCTTTTAACCATGGCGTACTCGAAATTGAGAAATGTGATAGTTTAAGTTTATATCACAAGTCTCACATTTCAAGTATCTGCCTCAAAATGCTGCCCCGGGGGTAACTCGCATACCACCCGCTGGGGCGGCCAGAAGTCGCCACCATAGAGACTTAACGTGATTCCTTCAGAAATGCCACGAGACCATCTACGCGTTCTGTTTTCGACGTAAA
Source organism: Paraburkholderia sp. BL9I2N2 (assembly GCF_004339745.1). GTDB lineage: Bacteria > Pseudomonadota > Gammaproteobacteria > Burkholderiales > Burkholderiaceae > Paraburkholderia. The sequence continues at coordinate 770,825 of NZ_SMGP01000003.1, forward strand.
CCGTTTAGAAAAGACGGCGACGGCATTTCTGAACGATTTCTGTCGAATTTTTATAACAGTTTCTGTGAATGCACTCTGGATGACCTTCAAACGGTCGAGTTCGCGCATGTTCAATGTCACCAGTGTGGCTGGACACATGGCCGACTCCGAAATCTCGCAACGGACCGACCAGCATGCCAGCGTTCAAAAACACGACATTTCTATCTGGCTAGAACACGACATTTACATGAAGCCGCTACATCGAAGACGTTGATAATTTATCTTATGTCAAATTATATTCTGAGTGAATCTGCAATATCGCGCTACTCTTCTTCAATCAGGCCGATCGACGAGAGTTCCGCTTCCAGTCATTCCGGCGCTTCTTAAGGCATGTACTGCGCTTTGCCCGCTCGCTTGGTGTCGCGTCGCATCGCATATTCCGCGACAAGCCACCCGCTCGCGAATATTTGTCTCGATCTGCATCGTCAGCGCCTGCCGTGCTCAAGCGTATCGCCGACAGCTTCGTTGCTCTGTATCCTTGACCTGGAGAGAACGGACCGCGGGCAATTGTGCAGCAGGTTGTTGCACAAATTCCGTGTCCGGCAAGCCGGCGCAAGTGAAACGTCTACAAGATTTCCGCTCTTGACTTTTCCTTCTTTGGATCCAAGCGCAGTCTCGTAGTCTTGGCCGCCAGAGAGGGTGCCGACGATAGACACAGTTTCGTCGTCCAGCAAGCAAGCGATGATCGCGCGCTTGCGAAAGTGCGAATTCTAAGTCCCGGCAACAGGTCTTCGCGCGCGACCCCACGAGCAGCGAACGTCTGCAGTGACATGCAGAAGTCTACGATTGCATCGACATAACGTTCCGCGGTGATTGGAGCAGCAGCCTGTGCGATCCGTTCTTCGAGTATCTGCAATGGCCGAGTGCTTCAGGGGCAAACTGAACCTTCCGGTTCATCCGCGACGCGCTCGGGATTTCTTGAGCTCGGCGCGCAGCTGATCGGCAGACAGCGCTCGCCCGGGGTCGTCGCGGAGTGCTTGCGCAGCAGGCACAACCTGATCGCGCAACCATGCTTCGACTGCCCGATCCCGCTCACGAAGTACCCGGAGCGCATCTCGAAGCACTTCGCTGTCGGATGCGTAGTCGCCGACGAGGGACTTGTCATGCAACGATTCCCTGTTTAAAAATTGGGGACAAATTAATTATTTAAAATCCCAATGTGCATCGAAAACCACCTGCTCAACCAAATATTGAGGAGATCCGAAGGACCTCGTCTGACTGCGCCCTAACGCTTTTCCGCGTAGCGCACATCGGCCGCCGACCCGCTTGCGATCCGTCGATCATGTGCAGCATAATGCACATAATTATGCTGCACGGAGCCGCACATGGGCAAAGCCCTCGAAGTTCGACCGCGTAAATCCACCAACGTCACCTTGCCTCCCGAGGTGCTGGAGCGGGCCAAACAACTTGGCATTAATCTTTCGCGCGCGAGCGAGCGCGGTGTACGCGAAGAAATCCAGGAGGCCGAGGCGCGGCGGTGGGCCGATGATAACGCCGAGCTGGTTGCCGCCTACACGGCGATGGTCGATCGCGACGGGCTTCCGCTCGCGAAATACAGGGCGTTTTGATGGCCCGGTTTGATCTCTACGCGAACCCTGACATTGAGACGCGCAAGCTTGCACCTTACCTGCTCGACGTGCAAAGCGCCCATGTCGGCATTTTGCCGACGCGCATCGTAATTCCGCTGCGGCCTGTTCGGCATCTCGCCTTCTCGGGCAAACCATCCGACCTTCTTCCCGTTTTCGAAGTCCACGGCGAAGAATGTTTCCTTGATACGCCTGGCATGAGCGCGGTCCCCTTGAAGGCTCTCGGCAAGTGCATTGGTTCCCTTTCAGATCGACGCGAGGCCATCCTCGCGGCGCTCGACCGGATCTTCGGCGCATACTGAGCGACAACAAATCGACTTTGTTCCTAAGGGGCGACCGTCGTATCAGCGAATCAACCTCGAACCTCTAAATATTGATTTCGCTGTCGCGCTGCACGCTGATACGGCCCCGGGAAAACCGCGATTGGAGATGCGATGCAATTGGACAAGCAACAAAAGAGGCTCAGGCAAAGTGGCGTAACCATGCGTCCTGGCGCGCCAAGCTTGCTGGCAAAGGTACTGGCCGTGGTGATAGGCGCTGCCCTGCTCGTCGTGGGGTTCGCCGTTTCGCTTGTAATGTTGGCAGTGGTTCTTGGAGCAGGAATTGTGATCGGCGGTTTTGTCTGGTGGAAGACGCGCGATCTACGCAAACAGATTCGTGAGCAGGCAATACGCGCACAGCAGACGCACGAGCAGCAGGTGCGCGAGCGCGCGGGCCAGCGCATGGATATCGGCGACGTGATCGAGGACGTAGAGTTCCACGACGAGAATCGACAGAAATAAGCGCTGCTACGTGACTGCGCATGCGCCGCCTGACCGCGGCCGCCGTCGCGCAGTGATTTTCCGACGATGACTTCGAACCAGCCGTCCCGCCGGCTGCTGTGTCCGGCCAGGCGGATGTATCCGCCGTCGATCCCACGGAGCGTACTGAAACGGTGCTGAGTAATAGGGGTATTCGTTCGATCCGTGCAAAATCTGGCGGTAGCGGCGTAAGAAAACCGCTTGTACCAAGGCTCCGCGGCCTCACAGGCTTTTGCAACTTGACGGATTTTCAACTCGTTGATCTGAATGTGATTTTTCGTGCAAACCGCCAGAAAATGCACGGAAAGTACGAATACTCCCCTACGCGTGCCGCGTGAGAGATCGCCACCGAAACCGTGCAGCAACGCGGCGATTCGGTACAGCGGCAGCGCGTCAGCGAACTTACTCACAACCACCCATGCAAGCGCCGATTCAGTGAGTAAGCCCTTCGGGATGATGCGCGCAGGTGCCGGCGTCACCTTGATGCCAAGGTCGCAGCAAGGGCATGCGTATTTGATTCGCTGGTGCTGAATGACGCGAACCTGCTGCGGCACGATATCGAGTTGCTCGCTGATCTCGGCGCCGATCTCGACCAGTGCGTGGCCGTCGCGTGCGCAGACGCGTTCTAGTTCGGGCAACTCATGGCGCACGACGTCGCGAGGCAGCATTGGGTCCAACGGTTTGCGCCCACGCTTCTTGCGTTCATGCGCGCCGACCTCGACGCTCTGTTCCGTTTCGGTCTCTTGAGCCGGCTCGCATCCTGTTGCGAGCGCTTCTGCTTCGTTCAAGAAGAGGTCGCGTTGCTCAGCACCGCGCACTTCGCTCCTGGCGGCAAACAGCTGCCGCTGATAGGCCTTGCTTCTCGCGCAGCAAGTAGCGTTCGACTGTCACCACACGCAACTCGCCCTTCATGGCAGCGAGTTCTGCGCGTAGCGCCTGCAGTTCGTCGGCGGAGGATGAGGATGATGGCGGCATCGCCGGATAGACCAGCGATGCTGGTTCGCGTTTCAGGTCACGCTGATAATAGCGTCGGATGCGCGCGCATCGCTTCGTTGCGGTCGTTCAATGCTGTTTCAACTGACGGCCGCTTCCGGCGCTAGAACCGACGATCGGATTGCCAGTCGGACGCAGGGGCGCGCCTGGAAACTCCCGCACGGGCAGTTCCCGTTGCAGACCACGTCAGCGAGAAACCAGTCCCACAAACGGCAATAAGTTAGGCCCCCCGGCACAGCATGACAACCGCAGCCGACACGCAACGTCACCGCAGACTACTGAACAATTGAGCCACCACATCGCGCAGCCACCGATTCCCCGCTTCGTGGTGATAGCGGGCGTGCCAATGCTGCCGAACTGCAAACCCCTCCACCGGTATCGGACACGAATGCACCGACAGGTCATTGACCTTCGCCAGCGTCTCGCCGATATGCCGCGGCAACGTGGCGATCAGATCGGTGCTCTTGATGATGGCCCCGAGCCCGAGAAAACCCGGCAACTCGAGTACGACGTCCCGTTCGATGTGCTCGCGCACCAGCGCCTGCTCCAGCAGTTGCGCCCCCGTGCCCGCCGCGATGGCGACATGGCCCTCCGTGCGGTACTGCTTGAGCCCAAGCTTGCCGCGCACGCGCGGATGATGCCGGTTCATCAGACACACCCAGTCCTGCATGTATAGCTGTTGCTGGTAGATGCCGCCGCCGAGCCAAGGCACGTGGCCGATTGCCAGGTCGGCCTCGCCCGATTCCAGCGCGCGTTCAGTATTGCCGTCGATCCTCGCGGCTTCGAGACGGATTCCCGGCGCCTGCGCTCGCACGTGCGCCAGCATGCGTGGCAGCAGGGTGATGTGGCTCGCGTCGGTCATGCAGATGCGGAAGCGCCGCTTGGCGGTGGTGGGATCGAAGGCGATTTCCCACGCCGCAAAGCGCCGCAGCGATTCGAGAATCTCCCGGCACGGTCCGATCAGCGCATCGGCTTGTGGCGTCGGTGCCATGCCGCCTGGCGTTCGTATGAAGAGCGGGTCTTGCAGATGCTCCCGCAAACGGCCGAGCCAGATGCTGACAGTTGGCTGGCTTTGTCCAAGCTGCTCCGCGACGCGCGTGACGCTGCGAACGTCGTAGAGAAGATCGAAAAGCTGCAGCAGTTTCAGATCGGGGAGTTCTGCCGGGTTCATGACGATATTGTCTGGCGCAATGACCTCATTGTATCCATTGCATTGCCAGTATGAGCACCGGGTCGTATCGTGATCTCCAGGTCAAGGAGACGATAGTGAAGATTGCGATTCTGGGTGCGGGTGCGCTGGGCTGCGCCGTCGGCGCGGCGCTAACCGAAGGCGGCAACGAGGTCTGGTTGCTGAACCGCTCAGCGGCGCATGTAAATGCAATGCGGCGCGACGGTCTGCTCGTCGACGATGCGAACGGCTCACGTTGCGTGAATGTCAAGGCTACGACGCGGGCCGCCGAGGTGGGTGCCGTCGATCTGGTCGTCGTGCTGGTCAAGTCCTTTCATACCGATGCGGCGATGCGCGGCGCTCTGGAACTGATCGGACCCGAAACCTTGGTGCTATCGCTGCAAAACGGCCTTGGACACGAAGATGTGCTCGCGGACATCGTGGGTCGTGAACGCGTGCTGGCGGGCAAGACTTACGTCGGCGGCGTGCTGCGCAATCCGGGGCACATCGAGTCCGGCGTCGCTGGCAAGGCGACTTTCATCGGCGAACTCGACGGCCACATCACATCCCGCGTGACGGCGATCGCCACAACCTTCAACGCGGCCGGACTGGCCACCACGGTCAGCGACAACATCGTCGGCACGATGTGGGACAAGTTGCTGGTCAATGTCGCAACGGGCGCACTGACGGGCACCACCGGCCTGACCTACGGCCAGCTCTACGACGAGCCACTACTTAAAACAGCCGCCCTGGCAGCCGTTGCCGAAGCGATCGCAGTCGCCCAGGCCGCCGGCGTGACGCTTTCCTCCACCGATCCTGAACGCCCGTGGACCCTCGCCGGCGAAGGCCTTTCCGCCGGCTTCAAGACTTCGATGCTGCAGAGCCTCGAAAAAGGCTCCATCACCGAAATCGACTTTATCAACGGCGCGGTCGTGCGCTGGGGACAACGGCACGGTGTGCCGACGCCCGTCAACGCGACGCTGGTGGCATGCATCAGGGGCATCGAACGCGCGATGACCGACCGAAAAACGCAATAACTGGCATGAGACCCGGGCAAGTGCTTCGCACCAGCTCGGGTCGACAACGGAGACAACCTGATGAACGGCAGCAAAGCCTATCTGGAACATGTCGCTATCTGGGTGAAGGACATCCACTGGCACATCCGCTTTTTCGAAGACGTGCTCGGCATGACGATGCGCGAGGTCGACGGCACGGTAGAGGAACCCCGTCAGTACTGGACGCTTGGCGGCCTGCAATTCATCCATAACCCGCAGCACGACGCACCCGAAGGCCGCCTCGGTCACCTCGGCGTGATGTGCGAGGACATGGAAGCCGCGCTCGCCGCGGCACAAACATACGGCGTCAGCGAAATGCCGCAAGGACGCAACTGGTTGCGCCTGCCCGACGGCCTCGCCGTCGAACTGATTCAGGCGAGGCCTGCCACATGTGTCGCGCAGGCACTGGCGATCAACCCACGTTCAGAGGTTTGACATGACGATCATTGAAAAATACTGGGATGACGCCAGCGAAGGCGACGAGTGCACAAGCCCTACTTACACCGTCACCAAAGAACGCATCCTGGCCTACGCCGACCTCACAGGCGACCACACACCCGTGCATGTGGACGAGGACTACGCGAATGCGAGCCACTTCGGTTCGATCGTCGCTCACGGTCTGTTTGGCCTGTCTATCGCCGATGGCCTCAAGACCCAAAGCGATTACCGTTTCCTGCCGGGTATGTCGCTCGGCTGGACGTGGGACTTCAACCTGCCCATCAAGGTCAACGACGTGCTGCACGTCAAGTTCCGCATCGGCACGATGCGCGCGAGCAAGAGCCGCCCTGACTGGGGGATCGTCTTACTCCCATCCGAGCTGGTTAATCAGGACGGCAAGGTCGTCCAGCATGGCGAGCATCGTCTGATGGTGCCGCGCCGCCCCGGAGCATTCTGATGCAGGCACGTCCTCTTGAAGGTATTCGCGTTGTCGATTACAGCCATTTTCTGGCCGGTCCGTATGTCGGGCGCTGTCTCGCGGCGCTGGGCGCCGAGGTCATCAAGGTCGAGCGTCCCGGCAGCGGCGATGCGGGACGTCAGCATGCCACGGTGCTCGATGACGAACAGAGCGGCTACTTCCTGCAACTCAACATGGGCAAGCGCGGCGTCAGCGTCAATATGCGCGACCCGCGCGGGAAAGAGTTCATGCAACGGCTGTGCGACTCGGCGGATGTGTTCGTCGAGAATTACCGGCCGGGTGCGCTGGACAAACTCGGGCTGGGTTATGACGAACTGTCCGCGCGCAATCCGAAACTGGTCTACTGCTCGATCTCGGCTTATGGCCATACGGGACCCGACGCGCATCGCGCCGGCTTCGGTCTGATTGCCGAAGCAAAGAGCGGGATCATGCAGATGATCGGCACGCCCGGCGAACCGTCGCCGCTGATGCGCATCTCGCTCGGCGACATGTACACAGGAACCCACGCGGTGGCGGCGATCAATGCCGCGCTGCTCGGTCGCGTGAAGAGCGGCCGCGGCCAGCACATCGACATGGCGCTTTACGACACGCTGGTGTCGATGCACGAATACGCCGTGCAGTGCTACACGATGCAAGGCATCCTGCCGGAGCAGACGGGTCACGACATGCCCACGTCGACGCTATACGGCGTGTTTCGTGCCGCCGACGGCGACCTCGTCATCGCGGCCCAGGTGGACGACGCGTGGAAGCGCTTCGCGGTGCTCGTCGAGGCACATGGCGGACCGGCTGGCTTTGGCGCCGACACACGCTTTCACACGCTGGCAGGACGCAATGCGAATCGCCTCGACATCCTGTCCGTCGTGAAGCCATGGGTGGCCAGCCGACCGGTCGCGCAGGTGCTCGACCTGCTGGATGGCATCGATGTGCCTTGCGCCAAGGTGCAGCGCATCGACGAAGTGCTGGCCGATCCGCAGATCGTCGCGCGTGGGATGGTGGTCGAACAGGAGCATCCGCGCTACGGCAAATTGCGTCTGCCGAACCTGCCCTTTCGTTTCTCGGACTGCGACACGACGATCCGCGATGTCGCGCCCGACCTCGGTCAGCACAACGCGGAAGTGGCGCAATCGCTGGGCTTCGACATCGCCGAAATCGACGCGATGCAAACCGACGGCGTGTTGTATTCAAAAGTGAGGCCATGATGAGCGACCAGTATGCAGTGATCGGCAACCCGATCGAACACACGAAATCTCCGCTGATCCACGGTCTCTTCGCACAGGAGACGCAGCAGGACATGGCCTATACGGCCATCGAAGGTCCACTGGAGCCGCAGGACGCATTCGCCGCGACGGTGCGTGCGTTCATTGCGGCGGGCGGCAAAGGCATGAACGTGACCGCGCCGTTCAAGCTGAAGGCGTTTGCGATGGCCGACGAGCGCAGCGAACGGGCGAAACTGGCGGGCGCCACCAACGCGCTGAGCTTCAAGGACGGCCGCATCATCGCCGAGAACTTCGACGGCATCGGCCTGCTACACGACATTAAGGTCAACCTGAAACTGCCGATGGGCGGCACGCGCGTGCTGTTGCTCGGCGCGGGTGGCGCAGTGCGTGGCGCATTGCTGCCCTTCCTTGCCGCGCAACCTGCCGAACTGGTCGTCGCGAACCGGGATACGGCGAAGGTCAAGGCGCTAGTCGCGCAGGTCGTGACGCGCGGCCCGCTGCTTGCCTGTGGCTACCGCGATCTCGAGACAATGGGACAGTTCGATCTGGTGGTCAACGCGACGTCGGCCAGTCTCACTGGCGAGTTGCCGCCCGTTCCGCCGAGCGTCTTCAGTCCAACGGGTGTGGCCTATGAACTGGCCTACGGAAAGCGTCTGACGCCCTTCTTGCGACTCGCCCGCAATGCGGGTACGCAGCACGTCGCGGACGGAGTCGGCATGCTGGTCGAGCAGGCAGCAGAGGCCTTCGCGTGGTGGCGTGGCGTGCGGCCCGAGACGCGGGCCGTGATCGACCGGCTAACGGTGCCGCTGGATTGAAGCACTGGAGTTAGGATTGGAAAGGATCCCAATGTCAACTGGACACGTGAGGATCGCCAGCGCATCACGACCCCTGGCTGTGGTCCGTCCAAGGCCGGCGTGATCGGCACAGCCCACAACCTTCCTCAAAGGCTCGAAGCTTTCGGGCTCGAGTGGCAGCTTTCGAAGCGAACGCGACCTTCGAGTGTCCGTCTGCACGTGCGGGCGAGCGACTGCAGTTGGCCTATTCCGGCAGTTCGACGTTCAACGAGAATCGCGCGTCGCCGAGCCGCGCCCCATCTTCCGCGGTCGACTGCGGATTCAACCGGTCGCTGCATCGGCCGTTTGGCGACCGGCGACTGCTCCTCAAACTATCGGCTTTCGACAATTCACCACAACGCCCGCGGCTGTCAGTAATCCGCCAGAAGTTGTTGACGAATGTCGATCTGGCTTGCTTGTTGCCGATCGGCCAACCAGTCATTTTTATACGCTTTCGCAGCTACAAATAACGCAGGCACCCACGTCTTCCTGGTCGTTGAGATCGCACTATCCAGCGCGCTGGAGAATGTTTCCAGGATCCGCCGTTTATCTTGCGTCAGTGCGCGCCTACACTCCGTTCGTCTTAGCGATATATGCCTATGTGCCGTGAACTGCACGGCGCGTTTTTCCGCGCATATACCTCCTCGAATGTATGTCCACGTATAGGCGGCAGCCATGAGCTTCACGAACGATGACACAAAGATTTTCTATCGCGACGCGACCGAACTGGCGCGTTTGATCCGGACCAAAGAGATCTCACCCGTCGAGGTCATAAAAGCGCATCTGGATCGCATCGAGACGGTCAACCCAAAGGTTAATGCGGTCGTCACCTTGATGCGGGACAACGCAGTCAACACCGCTAAAGCAGCAGAAAAAGCCGTCATGAACGGCGACGTGTTGGGACCGCTGCACGGCGTGCCGTTTTCCATCAAGGATGCCCTGGATACGGCTGGCGTTTTGACCCAGCGAGGCTCCAGGCTCTTCGCGGGCAACATACCTACGCAGGATGCCACTGCTGTTGCCCGATTCAAGGCCGCTGGCGGAATCCCGCTGCTGAAGAGCAATCTTCCCGAATTTTCAGCGTGGACCGAAACAGACAACCTTGTGACTGGCCGCACCAACAACCCGTGGAACCTCGAACGTACCCCGGGCGGATCGTCTGGCGGGGAGTCCGCGGCGATCGCCGCCGGCATGACGCCGATCGGCATCGGCAGTGACGTGGCGATCTCTGTGCGCGGCCCGGCTGCATTTACGGGGATTGCCGCTCTTAAAGCTACGCACGGTCGTATTCCGTACACCGGGCATTATCCGGGCGTCACCCAGCGCTGGTGGCATGTTGGTCCGATGGCCCGGACAGTCCGCGACGTGGCTCTCGGCTATTCGATTCTGAAAGGCCCGGACGGAGTCGACGGCTACGCTGTACATCAGAGCAATGCCGATTCCAGCGATGTCAACCTGGCGGGTCGCGCGCTCAAGGTCGGCTGGGTATCGGACGGTGCCTTTGGTCCCGTTGATCCGGAGATCACTGCTGCTGTGAAAGCCGCTGCGAAGCAACTTTCCGACCTCGGGTTCGACGTCGAAGAAGTTCGCCTGCCGTTCCTCGGCGATCCGCTGAGTACGTTGATGACAACCGTATACGGTGAGATCGTGCCGTACATCAAAAAACTTGCCGCTGGCCGCGAAAGCGATCTGCACGAAATCGGCAAGGGCATCATTGCGTTTTCAGATCCTTCCTTTAGCGACTACTTGACCGCCGAGAGCAACGCCGAAGCGCTGAGATCGGGATTTGCCGGCGTTTTTCAGAAATACGACGTACTGCTGTGCCCCGTCAATCCAATGACGGCAACGCCTCACGGCGCTCAGGAACTCACGGTCAACGGCGAAACCGTGTCCTGGATGCACGTCATGAGGGCCACCTCGCCGTTCAACGTCACCGGGCTCCCCGCTCTCTCCGTTCCGTATGCGTTCAGTTCGGAGAGCCTTCCGATCGGCATTCAGCTGGTGTCCAAATGGCTCAACGAGGCCACGATCCTGCGCCTTGGCGCGCTCCTCAAGCGCCGCGGCGGTCTTGGCGATCGGCGCCCTCCGCTCTGATCAAACCCGTCTCGACAGGAGACGGGTTTGACACGTGGCAGCCTGACGAATGAGCGCCGTCGCCACAACCACCGGGCGCCAAAAAATTGAGGTGTCAAATGAAGCAGATTCTCGTTCGGAAGACGGGAGGCCCCGGGGGTGCTGGAACTGGTCTCCTCGCAGTCGCCATCGCCGCGATCAGATGAAGTGCTCGTCGATGTCGAAGCTGCAGGCGTGAACTATGTCGATGTGTACCAGCGAAATGGAGGGGTTGATTACCAGTCCGGTGTCTTCGTGCCCGGCTTTGAAGGCGTTGGAACGATCCTTGAGGTTGGGAGCTCCGTAGCGTCGCTGAAAGCAGGCACCCGGGTCGCCTGGATAAACGTCCCTGGCTCCTATTCGGAGCACGTTGCGCAGTACGCGGCTCTTGACACAAGCTTGCTATGCGCCCTTGCTGCCGGAAACCCATTGCCTCGTATATTGCTCCGGCATGGTAGGTTTCATCTGCAACCATGACAAGCCGGTCCGAACGCCCGGCGGCCTGCCTGATCACCTCGGTCACAAGGTTTTGCAAACATTTCGGTTTCGATGCACTTGCTGAGGGTCGCTGCTGCAGGACCAGCATGTTGCCGAAAAAATATTTGGGCGCGTCTGGTGTGGGGCGACGATATAGTCACTCCGGACGGCCACATTCAGCGCACATATGGCTCGAGTAAACGTTGAACCGGACACTTTACTTCGAGAAACTCTTGTCGCCCTGACTTAATCGCGCGCGCGGCAGCCTGCTGATGACGAGACAAATGGCGCGTGGGCGGTTTCATTCCTTACGAGCATGCTCGACGATCGATCGCGCGGTGATACGGTTTGATCAATCGGAAGCCGTGATCGTTCGTCTGCCAACGCCACCCGATGCGGACGTGCTTTCAAGACTCGTTGGCACGTACGAAACGCCTCTCGGCAGGAAGATCGGTGTCAAACTGAGTCGGGCCGGCGATATCTCGTTATTTCATCCGGGCGAACCCGCCGATGTCCTTAAACCATTCAAAGGCCTGCAATTTCGCAGCAGCGATTTTCCAGACATCACTTTCGAATTCGTTCTCGAAGAAGAGGGTCGTGCGAGAGCGCTTCGCCATTGGAACGCACATGTCGAGTTGGAGTGGCCGCGCATCGACGACTCCATCCCCGCTGACGCGCTCGAAGACGAAGGGCTGCTCAAGAGCTAGTACGCTGTTGCCGGTAGGCGACAGGGGCCAAGGCTAACGGCCCCGAAACGCCGGCCGTAGCAGGGTAACAGAGCCATCCATACGCTCTGTTTGTTCCTTTAACGATAGGTCGAATGTGTCGAGAAAGGTCAGTCTTGTCGCCGATTCACAATTCGAGTTGACGCTCCGCCCCTGGCCGACACTTGCCGAACCGAGCGCAAGTTCAAGCTAGTTTTGAATAGACTCGCGTGTTTCGTAAACTACCGTCCGGGGCGCGCCGTTCCTGCCGCAACACGCCTTCTAGTTGCATCCCAATGCGCTCACAAAGTCGAATGCTCCTTATGTTCAAATCGTCGCAGATCGCCTCGACTCGCTTCGCCCCGAAATTGGAAAAAGCATAGTTTGCCAAGGCATCGGCGGCTTCGCTGAACATTCCCCGTCCCACAAGCGACGACCGTCCCCAAAAACCGAGTTCAAAAACTGGGACGGCCCATCTGGGCCGGTGAAGACCGCCGCAGCCCACAACGATGCCTGACGTCTTATCGATAAACAAAAACGGAAAGTCTTTTCTTGCTTGAAAATTTGCCGAACCCGCAAGGCAAAACGACTCGGACGTATCAATCGATGGTGTTCCGAGCGCCCATGGCATGGACGCTGGGAAGCGCCTCAGTTCCGTTAGTGCGTCGACGGTCGCGTAGAACAACTCAGGACCGTCACCAGACCGAGGGCACCTGATGACCAGACGGTCCGTTTCAAACGACGTAGGTAGATTTGGAAAGATCAATATCGTCGAGAACGTCGGCAAAATGCTAAAGCACCAAATTGTCGACGATTCAGCCTGGCTTGTCGACCGGCCGTTTTTGGCCGGTCGCCGTCTCATGCGATGGGCATATGGGGCACATGATTCGAACTATTGCGAGCGCCGGCACGTGATCGCTCTCAGCCCTTAGGTTCCCCCGGCTCATCGTTGAGCATGCTTTTTTCGAATTCATCGAAACGGCTCGCACCGGTATGCGCGCACCTTTCGGTGCGCAACAGGTTGCGCTACTCCACCGCTGCCTTCCGCTGCCCTGGCCTGTTTCGTTGCGCGGTAGTGATCTGCCGGCTGGCCGCGCGGATCAGCGACGTCTTCACGCTCACGACGTGCTGCCGCATCAGCGCTTCGGCTTCACGCGGCTCGCGCGCGAGGATCGCGTCATAAATACGATGGTGAAAGCGGTGACGTTCGCGAATGTCGTCGATTTCGAACGCGAGAATGTTGTGCGTCGAAGTCTGGGGAATCTGTTGGCACAGACGCAACACATCGGACACCAGCCGCGAACTCGCCGCGTCATGAATGACGGAATGGAAAATCTCATTGATTTCCGCGTATTCCGCGCGCTGGGCATTCGGTTCGATGCCGCTGGCAAGAATCTGATCGCCGCGCGTCAGCGCGTTTTCGAGCTCAATGCAGGCATCGGCGGAAAGGCCGCGCTCGGCGGCAAGCCGGGCGGCGAGACCTTCGGCGAGCGCCCGCATTTCATACGCATCGACAATTTCCGATAGCGGAAACGCGCGCACAGTGAAGCCGCGGTTCGGTGTGTAAGTCAACAATCCTTCACCCGCGAGCATCTGCAGCGCGGCCCGTAGTGGCGTGCGCGAGACGGCGAGGTCGCGACTTAGCGAGACTTCGTTGATGCGCGATCCGGATGCAATCACCCCATCGAGCAGATCCTGTCGGATACGTTCGGCGAGTTCGCCGGACAGCGTCGCCGCCCCGGTTTTTTTCCATCATTGGCGTCCTTCGACTTAGAGACGTGCCTGATTATAAATCAGAGCTGAGCACAATTATGGCTCGCGTGCGGTGAATCGTATGCATCTGGTAAGTGCATGTCACCATCCGTGTGCAGGGGAAGCCCCAATATGCACGGCCAGAAATACCAAATGCACCGATTCTGCGCGCATGCAATCAACGGTTTTTCAATGCGCAAACTGAATACACTTTAGCATTGACATGGCATTATTGTACACACATGATCAGTGCAACCCGTCTTCACTGTCCGGAGAATCAAGCTTGACCGTCGATCAGTCTTCTTATGCCGTTGCATTGGCTACACCCGTCCTGTCCGTTGCCGGCAGCGCTTCCCGCTTCCCCGTTCGCCGGGTGTACTGCGTTGGCCGCAACTATGTCGAACACATCCGCGAAATGAAGGAAGGGGATGAACGCGATCCGCCTTTCTTCTTCCAGAAACCGTCGGACTCGATCGTCGCGAACGGCGCCGAACTGAGCTTTCCGCCGTACACCGAAGACTTCCAGCACGAGATCGAACTGGTCGCCGCGATCGGTAAGTGCGGCATGAATATTTCAGTTGAAGACGCGCTCAGCCATGTGTTCGGGTACGCGGTCGGTATCGATATGACGCGCCGCGACCGTCAGCGCGAAGCGCGCGAACGGATGCTACCGTGGGAGATCGGCAAGTCGTTCGACGAATCGGCGCCGTGCGGCCCGCTGCATCCGGTCGAACGCGTCGGCCATATCGGACGCGGCTCGATTTCGCTTTCCGTGAACGGCGAGGCGCGCCAGAAGGGCGACCTCGGCCAGATGATCTGGAATGTGCCGGAGATCATTGCGAACCTCTCGACACAATACGAACTGAAGGCCGGCGACCTGATCTTCACCGGCACGCCTGCGGGCGTCGGTCCGGTCGTGCCCGGTGACCGCATCGAAGGCGTGATCGAAGGGCTCGACACTGTCCACTTCACCATTGGCTCCAGGAAACAATGACTATGCTACCGAACGAACGTCTTGCTTATTCGCCGATCGTCGATCGGCCGAAACTCGCGTTGCCGGGCGACGCGAAACTTGCTGTCTGGGTAATCGTCAATATCGAAGAATGGAATCCGCGCGAAACGATGCCACGCACCGTGCTGACGCCGCCGGCCGGCGGCTCGCCGACACCAGACATCCCGAACTGGGCGTGGCACGAGTACGGCAATCGCGTCGCGTTCTGGCGGATGCTCGATGTGCTGGATACGCTCGGCATTCGCGCGGCGCTGGCGATCAACGGTTCCGCGATCCGCGCCTATGAACCGATCTCGCGGGCGGCGCTCGAGCGGGGCTGGGAGTTCATGGGTCACGGCTACAGCCAGAAGAACATGCAGAAGGTGGACGACGAGCGCGCCGACATCCTGAAGACCACCACTGCAATCCGCGATTTCACCGGCCGCGCGCCGCGCGGCTGGCTCGGACCTGGCCTGACGGAGACGTGGGAGACGCCGGATATCCTCGCCGAAGAAGGCTACGACTATGTGTGCGACTGGGTGCTAGACGACCAGCCGCTGTACCTGAAGACGCGCGGCAAACCGATTGTCAGCGTTCCCTATACGCAGGAATGCAACGACGTCGCGATGATGCTGATTCAGCTTCATGCGGCCGTCGAATACCGCACCCGCGCGATCGACCAGTTCGAACAGCTGTACGCCGATGCACAGAACGAGCCGCGCGTGATGGCGCTCGTCGTCCATCCGTACATCATGGGCGTGCCGCACCGGCTGCGTTATTTCCGCGAGGCGCTGGCGCATATCCGTGCGCGTCCTGGCGTCGTGTTCACGACCGGCAGCGAGATTTGCGACGCGTTCGTGGCCTCCACTCCGATGTCGGACTGACCCGCAGACGGATACGCGCGTTGGCCGCCAACGGCGGCGCAATTCCAGCAGTAAGCGGCGGCCCGGCGGTCGTCGCCTTCTTCGAGACGCTCATGAAAAACACCGTTTCGCAGGCCGGGGGCCGGCCTGCAGGTCCCGTCGTTGCCGCCGTCGCCATGTTTGTCGTGTTGCTGGCGTCCTATTCGATCAACGCGATGGACCGGCAGATCTTCCCGCTGCTCGCGGCCGACGTGCGCCACGAGTTAGGCTTTGGCCTTGCGGAAACCGGACTTCTGTCGACCATCTTCACGCTCGGCATGGCGATCGCCGGCGTGCCGACCGGCTTCCTGCTTGCCCGGCTCTCGCGCAAAAGCGCGACCATCATAGGCATTGCGATCTTTTCGCTCGGCACGGTGCTGACTGCCTGCGCGCACGGCTTTGTCGACATGCTGCTGTATCGCGCCGCGACCGGCATCGGCGAGGCAATGCAACTGACGGTGATCATCGCAATCGGCACCAGCTACTTCACCCGCTTCCGGTCGACTGCGGTGGGCGCGGTGAACTTCTCGTTCGGCGTCGGCGCGATCGTCGGCCCTATCGCAGGCAGCGGCTTGCTGGCGATGCGGCATACGTGGCGGTTTCCGATGGTCGTATTCGGCCTCCTCGGGGTGGTCGCGATCGTACTGCTCGCTGTCGCGGTGCGCCCATGGTTCAGCGAAGTCCGGGCCGCGGAAGCGAGCCGCAATAGCGCGCAGATTTCCGCGCCGCCGACGCTGCTCAACCGCAACACCGTTCTGTTGACGGTGCTCAGCCTGATCGGCGGCCTGATCATCTATGGGTATCTCGGCATGTACCCAACGTTCCTGCGCGAGCATCTGGCCTTCACGCCGGCCGTTACCGGACACGTGATGAGCGCCTACGGAATCGGTGTGTTCGCATCGATTGCGGGCGGCTGGATCGGCGACTCCCTGTCGGCTCGCAAAGTGCTCTCGGTGAGCTTTCTGATTGCCGCCGTGCTCGGCTACGGTTTGTTCTACTCCGCCACCAGCGTGGCTGCACAGGAAGCGTTGTCGTTCGTGTGGGGCCTCGTCGTCAGCGGAACCATTTATGTGAACCTCGCCGGTTATCACATTCGTTCGGTCAGCGGCCATTTGAACAACAAGGCGTCGGGCGTGTTCGTGTCAAGCGTGTACGGTTCGGCATCGATTGCCGGCTACACGATCGGATGGCTTGCCACGTCCGCCGGATGGTCGGCGGCCGGCCTCGAACAGATTTCTTTGCTGGCTTGCGTCGGCGCACTCATTTCGCTGGGATTGCAGCCGTCGAAGATGGCATTGCCGGTAAGCCGAATGATGACGGCAGACGCGAAGTAGATCGTCTGCGGTTTTTTTAAAATATGTTGCATCCTACATTTAGGATTGTTAAGTGAATACAGCTATAAAGAAATCAATGGCAAGACTGACGGCTGCGGCATTCATCGCGTGCGCGATGTCGGCTCTCCCGGTTACGGCGGCACAAGCGCAGCAGCCGGCACCCAGCTTGGGCGACGTCACCGTCAACGTGTTCCCCGGCGGGTTCAACTGGCCGAGCTATGTCGCCGAGGACAAAGGTTTCTTCCAGCAGCACGGCATCAACGTGATCCTGCAAGCGACTACCGGTTCCGTCGCGCAGATGACCGATCTGTCTCAGGGACACTTTGATATCGCGATGACGGCGATCGACAACATCGTCGCCTATGTCGAAGGCGAAGGCGAAGCGCCGATCGGTCCGCAGCCGGACTTCGTCGCCGTGATGGGGAGCGACAGCAGCTTCCTGAGTCTCGTCGCGGCGCCGGACATCAAAACCTACGACGAACTGCGCGGCAAGACGCTGTCGGTCGATGCGCGCACCACCGGCTACGCATTCGTGCTGTACGACATGCTGGCGCGCAAGGGCCTGAAGCCTGGCGACTACACGGTCGAGACGGCGGGCGGCATGACCCAGCGCTGGACGGCACTGCAGCACCACATGCAGGTCGCCACGCTGCTGTCGACGCCGTTCAACATTCTTGCTCGCAACGAAGGCTTCAATCAGATCGTGGCCGCGACCGACGTCATCGGTCCGTATCAGGGCAACGTCGCGGCGACTCGCCGGTCGTGGGCGCGCCAGAACAAGCCGAAGCTGGTGGCGTTCATTCAGGCGTACGTCGAGGCGATCGACTGGCTCTACGACCCGAAAAATCATGACGAGGCGATCCGCATCCTGTTGAAAAACGTGCCGCAGATGTCGCCTGAACTGGCCTCCACGACGTACGGCGAACTGCTCGATCCGAAAGCGGGATTCTTCCGCAAGGGCCGAATCAGCGTGCCGGGCATCAAGACGGTGCTGGCGCTGCGCACCCGCTATGCGATGCCGCACAAAGCGCTGAAAGACCCGATGAAGTACTACGACCCGACCTATTACCGCGCCGCCATGCACTGATTCGTTGCGCCCGGCAGGACCGAAATCAGAACCAGAATCAGAGCCGTAAGCTACGGAGAACCAAATATGAACAGGAAATTGCGTCGCGCGCTGCCTGCGGTGGCGTTTGCCGCGATGTGCGGGAGCGGCGTGGCCGCGGCCCAGTCGAGTGTGACTTTGTACGGCGACGTCGATGCTTTCGTCGGAGCGAAAAAGGCGTTGGGTGGGAAGACCGCATTTATGGTCGGCAACGGCGGCGCAACCGCGTCGTTCTGGGGAATTAAAGGCTCTGAAGATTTGGGTGGCGGCTATCAGGCCATATTCGAGCTGGAAAGCTACTTCTCGGTGCAGAACGGTACGTTCGGCCGGTTCGCGGGCGACGGCTTTTTCTCGCGCAATGCGTGGGTCGGCGTGAACGCGCCATGGGGCAAGCTGGTCGCCGGCCAGATCGGACCGCTCTACTGGAATTCGACGATCTTCTTCAATCCGTTCTTCAACTCGTTCGTGTTCTCGCCGGCGGTGATCCATACCTATGTGCCGGTCAACGGCCAGGGCGTGGGCGGCGGCGGTGGCGAGTGGAGCAACGCGGTCACGTATTCGACCGTGCCGTATGGCGGCTGGCAACTCAACGCCCAATACGCGTTTGGCAATGCAGCCGGCGAGCCCGGGCAGAACAAATGGGCTGGACAGGTGATCTACCGTAGCGGCGCGTTGGCGGCCAACGTGGTCTACCAGCAGATCAAGTTCAATACGGTGGCGGGCGACCTCGCGGCGAGCGTACCGGGCCTGTCGACGCAGTCGGCGGTGCAGGCAGGCACCACTTACGATTTCGGCACCGTCAAGCTGTACGGCCAGTATCAGTACGTGTCGAACGCGATCTCCGGCGGCGGGTACCACGTCAACTTCGGCGAGCTTGGGGCATCCATCAAGGTCGGCACGGGCAGCATTCTGATGTCCGACGGGATGTCGAAGAGCGGCGGGCAACGGGACGATTTCCGCAACACGTGGTCGGTCGGCTATGACTATCCGTTGTCCGGCCGCACGATCGTGTACGCTGCGGTCCTCGGCGATCATGCGACGAACTTCTCGTACGGTTACACCGTAGGGGGCGGTATCCGGACATTGTTCTGATCGACGTAAAGTCGTCACCCGGCGGTGCCGAGGCGTGAAAGCGCAATGAATCTGTCACCACCCGCGGTACGGCGCGATGCGGTTCAGCGGCGTTGCGGTGACACATTTGCTTCCACTCTCGGACAAATAAAAGTGACAACTCGCCTCAGTCCGAATTAGATCTGTCACTTCGCGTCGCAAGCCCTGGAATTAGCATCCAAGCTCTTGATGAGGCTAGCGAAGTCTCGACGTTGATGCGGGCCACAGTCGGAGTCCGCATCGGTGCGTGCGGTTTGAATCGCATCGGCGCAGTTACGCGTGGAAAAGGCTTGCGATAAGAAGGGTCTGGTGTCTCCATTTAACCGGAATTGAACGGTTTCAACCCGCTCACGTAGCCGAGTGAGGCTGTTCTACCGGGTCCTGGAGCTTGCTGTCGCCCATGAACCGGTCCGTTTCGGGACCTTGTTATGAACCAGCGCCCAAAGGCTGTTCCTCCAAAGCAGCCGCGGCAACGCGGACGTCCGCCGAGCTTGGAGCGACCTTCGCCGAGCCGCCCGTGGAGGCAAATCGCCAACTCCGGTTAAAAATGGACACCCCAGAGAAGGGTTACCACGATAGCGGCGTCTTCCTGAACACTGCGGTCGCGTGCGTTTCCGAATGACTGTTGTTGAGCAACGCGACAGGCGCTTGCCGAGCCGCTCCGGACGTTCAACCCAGCGCCACCTCGACGGCACCTTTTGGGGTGCAACGGTCATCCGCCCCCTTCGGACGCCGGCGCGGTCACCGGAGGGATATCTTTTCCGGCTCCGCCCGAAACTTGTCCTCGATCGCATTAACGCATTTCATGAACTGGGTACGAAGCCCTGCAGAGTCGGCGCTCGGCGGGGCGAGGCCGTCCGATGTAACGGTCCATCCGTCAGCCGTATGGACGACATCGAGATCGAAGGACTCGGCCGATTCGCTCTGCAGGATCACAGACTCGCGAAAACGGCCGCCCGCCGAAAGTATGATTGCTTGGCAGCCCTGCTGGAGCCGGACTGGGCGATGAGCGTACCCACTGACTGGGCCACTGCCATCTGGGGCTGCGCTGTACATCCGGAACGACTCGAAGTGCGGTGGCATCCCGGCAGCGATGAACTTCACATCGGAATCTGAAACGCCGTTGCTGCATCCAGGCATGCATCCGATCAAGGCCGTCAGTATGATGCGAGTGCGAACGTTCCAGAACGCGCACACGCCATTCTTGTGCCTCACGGCTCGTTTTTCCATTAGCTATCCTCTCGATTCCCATCGCTGATGTTCGCGCAGTGAGGCACTTCAGACATACATGTCGTCAGCCTTGTCGCCAAGCGCTATCTCGCCGCTATCGGCAAGGTTGCGCGCGACTTGCAGAACTATGCGCTGTTTTGCCTCGACTTCCGAGAGACGCACCGGGCCACTCGTCTCCATATCGTCAGAAAACAGTTCCGCCGCACGTTGCGACATATTCGCCATGAACTTCTGACGCAACTCGGGCGGTCCGACCTTCAATGCGATAACCAGTGTCTCTGTGCCAACTCCCCTGAGCAATAGCCGGATCGCGCGATCATCAAGCTCGACCAGTTTGTCGAACGTGAACATCTCGTCAATGATCTTTTGCGCGAGATCGACGTCATAGCCGCGCACGCTCTCGATTACCGATTCTTCGTGCTGGTTTGACAGGTGGTTGAGGATTTCCGCCGCCGCGCGAACGCCTCCGACCGCTTTGCGTTTCACATTGGCATTGCCAGACAGCAAGTCGGTCATCACATCATCGAGTTCGCGTAATGCGGCTGGCTGAATGCCATCGAGCGTGGCAATGCGCAGCAGCACGTCGTTTCGCGTCCGCTCGGTGAAACATGCGAGCACGTCAGAAGCCTGGTCCGGGTCCAGATGCACGAGGATTGTCGCAATGATTTGCGGGTGTTCGTTCCTGATCAATTCCGCGACAGCCGGCGCGTCCATCCACTTCAGGCCTTCGATGCCGGTGACGTCGTCGCCCAGCATGATTCGGTCGATGATGCCGCCAGCCCTCTCTTCGCCGAGGGCACTCGTCAGCACCGACCGGATGTATTCCTTCGAGTCAAGCGACAGCGTGGTATGCGATTCCGCTTCCTTGATAAAGTCTTGCAGCACGGCGTCGACAGCACCGAGTGTGACGTTTTTCAGGGTGGCTATCGCGATACTGATCTTCTGCACCTCACGTGGATCGAGGAACCGGAAGGCTTCCGCCGCCTCGTTTTCGCCGAGCGACATCAGCAGCAACGCAGCCTTGTTGATTCCTTCCGCGTTCAATGAAAGCTCCACGGTTTAATGGTTGCAACAACCTTCTGATCATTGTTTACCGGTGTCGGTGCGCAGTTCTGGTTTTGTTCGGACGTTGGGCGCGCAGCCTCCATTGGCGCGTTGTTGGCGTCCCTGAGACGCTAGAACGCGCCGGACGTTGGGGCGGCCAGGACGTGGCGGCGACACCGGTCCGAGGCGTTGCGCGCGCCGACCCGGTTCGAGCCCGGCCCTGTGCGCCCACATGATTAGCTGTTGACTCATGCGTCGGGCCCTCTCCGGCGAGGGGCGGTCAGATTGACCCACTCATAGGCGTCGTGCCCAAGTCTGCCTACTTCGCGCCAGACCGCGAAGGGAATCTCCTGACGGGCCGCGTGCCGATCAACCAGACCCTGGCATATGCTTGTCATCTGTCGAAGCAGCACCATCGCACGCGTTTCAAGACTCTCCCCGTGCTGGTCGATTGCTGTCTTCGCCTCCTGAGCCCGTTGAGCCATGGTCCGCCATTGGGCATCGCGAATGTCCTGAGCGTAAGCGCCGCGCTGCGCGAGAGCGCTCGAGACAAGGTAGAGGTCTTTGAGGGCAGTGACGACCTCTGGTGGCGGCACGACGCAACCGTCGCCGCAGTCTGGTTGCGCGTGCGTCATCAGGATGCGCTCGACAGGTCCGCCAGAGGCGCGATCGCGGAGCCCGTGTTTGACGAAGTCATGCAACCCGCCGAGGAATGGCTGGAGCGGTAGCCGTTAGCAGAGCGGTGTGAATTTGACATCGGGAGCGGTGTTTGCGAGATGCCGGTCGAGTTGACGCACATACGAGCGCGGCTACTGTCGTGAGTGAAAAATTCGCCGAACTGTTCAGGTCCGTTACTGCCTTTCGTGCAGGTATGGCTACCGGGACATGACGCAATCATCCGGTTGCTTCAGTGCCTGTGTCCGAAGCATGCCTGGGCAGCTTCGATGGGCGACAGGCCGGCGCCAAAATAGCCGCGAAGACGCCGTATGGTCGCGGGGTCGGGATAATACGTTGGGTTGATAAATTTCGCTTCGACGGCTTCGTGGTAGCAGGCACGCGTCCACTGATCCAGGCCCTGTTCGTACATCAGCGATATGCACTTCGACTCGTTAAACATAGTAATTTCCGATAGCTCAGCAGGCGCGTTCGCCGTCAATGATCGCGCAGAGAGTGCAAACAGATGCCGCAACGATGCCTGACATCGCGCAACGTTGTCGGCGCATTGCCAAGTCCTGACACACGCCGAAATTGATGCGGCAGCGGCGAGCGTGTTCCACAGGATCAATGCGCTTGCCTTGTCGACGATCGGTTTCAAAGAACGCTAACCGCGTCATCTTGATTGGTACATCGAAGACTTTACGGCGCTTGTCACTGCTGCGCTGAGGCAATACATTCCGCGACGGGGGTGCCGAGCAGGTCAAGTAGCGCGCGTAGTCGTTGCCGATCCTGCAACGACAGGGCGGGACGTCCAAGCAGACACTCGATCTGCAATGCCCAATACTCGCGACGGATGAGCCAGGGGCGATGAACCAGCGCGTTCACAGCCTTCTCAAGTTGTCCGATCTCGGTCTTCACCATGTCCACGTTCGTCTCCTTGCGCGACCCTCTGAAACACGGAATGTCCCACGGGCTGCCGTGGACCGAAGAAGACAGCTCATTCGGCATAGGTCAGTGGCCGCTTCCGTCACCTTTCGCGACGTCATGGTGCTCAGGCATCCGCCTGGACACAACACGCCACACGTGGCACAACATTCGTTACAGGTAATTTAGCCATACCACCATCAGGGTGTAGGTTAGGATGAAGAGCCAACTCAGAGTGCGGTTAGGCCATGTCGACATCGGCTATCTCCCTCGATACCGGGTGGTGAGTAAAGCTTCGTTGCTTTTGGTCGTCGGGTTCCAGGCGAAATGCCGCGACGACCTGTGCCAGTCCGTGTGCCTGCCCGCTGAGTGATTGAGCAGCCGCGGCCGCCTGCTCGACGAGCGCCGCACGCTCAGGCCGCCGCTCGCGCCGCGCCGCGCCGCTTCTGCAGCATCGTCCGGCTCACCGCCGAGTGAGCGCTGCAATCCGCGATTCAGAGCGGCGATCACGACCGATAGCATCAGTGCGACAGCGGCGAGGATGGCGCCGGACCTGATCAACAAATGGTGAAATGCGGTATCGATATCGTCCAAATAGACGCCATCGAGAAAAATCCAGCCCCATGGTTTGAAGCTTGCGATACGAGTGAGCTTGGGCACCAGTCGGTCCTCGCCGGGGCGCGGCCAGACATAGTGGATGAAACCTGCGCCATTCGCCTTGGCGACGTTGACCGCCTCCTGGTAGAGCAGCGTGCCGTTGGCGTCCTTGAAATCGCCGAGCGTCCGTCCGATCAGTTCGGGTTTGAACGGGTGCATCAGCATCTTCGGCTCATCGGTCATGATGGTGTAGTAGCCATCCTTGCCGAAGCGCATCCCCTTGATGCGTTCCATGACCGCCTTCTGCGCGGCGTCGCGCGTGAGCGTCGCCTGTTGCTCAAGGTTCGAGTACTGGCGCGCAAGGCTGACCACGTTGTCGGCGTTGTTGGCCAGATCGCTCTCGCGCTCTTCGATACGCACCTGGCGCAACGACCAGGCGTCGAATGCCGTAATCGCCGTCAGACAGGTAACGCTCAGGAAGAGGGGCAGCCACAGCTTCTGCGCAAACGTTAGCTTTTTCACGTCCGATCTGTCGCATGGATGAACTAACCATGTATTACGGCCTTCCTTTTGCATATTTTTATTGGCGTAAACCCTTTTTCCGCCATCCGTCCTTTAGAAATCAGGCAGTGCAATAATGTGCGCCTCTCAGATTCTGGCACGGCCCTCGGAATAGCCAGAATCCTTCAGCCGACACGTTCTGTCGGCTCTTTTTCGTCGGCATGTGGGTGGGCAGTCGCATGAATCTACGGCCTCAGAAGTATTGAGGAGCCTTTCCAGCTCTGCTTTCACGAGGAAAGGGCATCGTGGAATTCGTCGATAACGATATTGCCACCGTGGCTCGCAAGCCGGTACGCCGGCCAGTTCGTCGAGCATGGCGATTGCGTGCACAACGGCTGGCGCATCTTCCGAGAGGGGTGCTCATTTCGAGCCTTCAGACCGGCTCGGTAGCAGTCCATCGCGTCCAGCCACTTTGTCCACCCGCGTCGGTGACGCGCAAGGCGCGGGAACCGTCGGCGAACGTCAGGCATTCAACGCGAAGACGCCGGTCCGCGGCGATATCGTCCGCGTGGACGTCACCGCCTTCATGCCTGAAATGCAGCTTGCCTTCTTGCAAGAGTTCCAGCGGTGGCGGATCTCCTGGGTTCGCACGCTTACGGTGCCACCGGTTCAGGAGCGTAGCGGCAATTTCGGCGTCGAACATGTAGCTCTTTCCTCAGCGGGCTGGTAGGGATGCCAGCACCCAGCAGTAGCGGTCACCTTAAAATCCGCGATCACAAACGGACACCGGCGCTCTTGTTCACCAGATGCACCCGACGCAACAACCATGCGTCGAAGCCCTTGATCGCAATCGGACCGACAAGTCTCACGGGCACTAGCAGCCACAGTAATTGAGCAAACGTTTGCTTTCCCATGTTCGACCCGCGCCGTGTAAATCCAGCAGTATTACGGCGTCCCGTCTCAATATTTTTATCGGGGCAAACCCTATGTTCACCAACCGCCCGCCTGGGAGCCAGCCAGCTTAATAAAGCATCTGTATCAGATTCCGCCGCGCCTCGTGCTGAACTCGGCCGTCGCGGCTGCATATGTCGTGGAAGCAGTTCCGCGGCCTCGTCGTGGCGCAGAGTCAAGTGCCGTCTCGCGCAGCGCGGAGCATTGACAACGAGATTCGCGGCCTGCCGCAGCGCGACTGTCGCGCGAGGCCTCGGTGAACGAACATCGCTCCGAGCGGCGAACCGGGCGGGGTCGCGCTCGTGCAGTGAGACACTGAAAAATTAATGTGAGCGCGCCAGGCCGCTTTCCAGCTGGCTCTGGAGTTCGCGTACCTGCCGCTGGGAAGCCCGCAACTGGTCCTGCGCGGCGGCCTTCTGCTGCGCGAGCGCAGTGGCTTTGGCACGCGTCTTCTGCTGCTGGCTGGCGACGATTGTCTGCTGCTGACTCGCTACATCGAGGCCGGCCTGGAGGCGGTTCGCACGACCCTGCGACAGCGCAATCATCCGCTCGATGAACGCCTTCTGCGCCTCGAGCCGCGTGCGGCGAATCTCGACTTCGGATAGCTGCAACGTCTGGCGCACAAAATCCTTGTAGATCATGTCGGCACGCGTTGTATCCTGCGTCTTGATGACGCGCATTCTTTTACTGGAACAGCGCGACGTAGTAGGTCATTTCCTTGCCGTAAAACAGCAGGCTCGCACCGTAGTTGCCGTTGGACGTCGTGCGCAGCTCACTCAGGTCCGAGCCTCGGATCATCTGCTGCAACTCGGCGACGTTGCCAGCGGCGGATTGCTTCGCTTCGTCGGCTGTCAGCATGCCGGCCTGCCCCTGCTGTTCTTGCGTCGTGGCCGACAGTGCCGTCGCCATGCCCGGTTGGGCGACTACGGCAGCGCCCGGCCCACTGTCGGCAATGTCTGCGCATCCCCACTCTGCACGGCCCCCATTGCGACGAATGCGGTCATGGTGAGCTTCTCTGCAAAAGACAGTCTCATATGTTTGCCAACCTCTCATATCGATAGCAACGAGCTGGCAAAAATCGCCAGCCCCAACCGGTGAAGTGCAACCTTGGTAATCCGGTAACGGCAACTACTCAGGAATGTTGAGGTGCCAAACATGAGGTTCACGGGAGGAAATTGAAGTGTGTCGGGTTCGACTGGCGAGCGTTTGGGGAGCCCAGCCTGTGCACGCCGTCGACGTTTTAGATAAACGCCTTACCCTGTGCACTCGTCCTCGTTGTCAAAGGCAGGATATGACGTCGTTCAGGGCTATCTGACAGGCCGTCGATGTCTTTCGCGGGAATAGCGAAGGCCATGCGCACATGATGGGACCGCCGTCGTTTCCGAAAGCGGCTGACATTTCGACGCGGAGTGATCCAGGCACGCTCCCGGCACGAGAACGTTGCGTGCTCAATTTAACTAACCGAACGGGACCGCGGTCGTCACGGTAAACGTGCAGATCGTGACGACCGCAAACCAGCGATGACTGGCGCGGTACACGCAAAATCGCCGACGGACTTCGTATCGGAACAATCGCTTCGTTTCGGCATGACCAACACGAGACTTAGTCGGGCCGCGAAGGTGCACACGACCGAGCGACGAGGCAATCCAGCCACCTGGTGAAAGGCCGGCGCCGATGCGTCGTCCGCAGCGATTAGCGGAATACTGGCAATTCGTCGAGAACGTCATTTAGCAGTTCAGTCAAAGCGGCCAGTAAGGAAGTAGTCACTCCCCACCGCAACAGTTGCGGCTATTGGGCAGCTGTAAGCTTGTGACCTGTCCATAAAGCCGGCACCCCTATCTGCGGCCCTTTCCGTTGGTCGCTTACTTGCTCGATCCCGCTTTTTAATACCGCCTCACAAAAGGCCAGGCGGGCTCGATAGTATT
This sequence comes from Paraburkholderia sp. BL9I2N2, assembly GCF_004339745.1. Taxonomy (GTDB): domain Bacteria; phylum Pseudomonadota; class Gammaproteobacteria; order Burkholderiales; family Burkholderiaceae; genus Paraburkholderia. The sequence goes on from NZ_SMGP01000003.1 coordinate 797,748, forward strand.
CTGCGTGCATCTGCGCATCAAGGATACGTTGTTCAGCCTGGAAGAGTTCCATACGCAACTCTCGCAACGCCTTTTCGGCCCGTTTCTCCGGAGTAAGTGCGTTACGCACTGTCCAGCTTGCTATCCACTGCAGCATGATGACCCCCTCATCGTCACGTGACACTCCGCCAACTAAAAAATGTTCTTTTATGCCGGGGGGTCACAAAAGGCCAAGGTCCCGACCACTTCTGGATACAGCCCCGGTGACGCAACGCCTCAATAATCGGGGGATACCTGTACGTTACACTGCGCGGTAGATCACGTTGTTGCAAAACTTTTCCATCCCTTGCGACCGAATTTTTTCAGTTCTGCGGGTTGTGCAGCGTCGATGATGGAACCCTCACCTTCGCGAAAGAAACGGCCGCTTACGGACCAAAGCCGCCGTCTGAGTGTCCTGGCAATGGCGTGAGCGAATGACAGGTCATGGCCGACCTCTGCCTGACGCTGTCGGCGGTAACCGACCCAACTCAGCCGTTCGACCTCTCAAGGCTGCATGTCCGCTAGGGATGGCACACCCGCCGTTCGTCAAGCATTCGGCGCTAGGCTGCATCGGGTGCAGCAATGTAATGCATCCAGCTCGCATTGCTTCCGCCGCACAAAGATCTCACAATCCTCTTCGACATTCGTCGACAGTGACTTACATCGAAAGGGCATACAAATGGTTTCTGCAATCCGACTCAGCCAAGTTGGTGGACCCGAAGTCCTTGCGGTCGAGGACTTTACAGAGTCTCTCCCCGGCCCGGGAGAGGTATGGCTGAAGCAACACGCCATCGGCGTCAACTATCTGGACGTCATGCAGCGCAACGGCTCCGTACGTGTGCCCCTGCCATCCGGTCTCGGCCTGGAAGGTGCCGGCCATGTTGCCGCCATTGGGCCGGGAGTGGGTAATGTTAAGGTGGGCGACCGGGTGGCCTATGCGACAGGCCCTATAGGCGCATATGCAAGCGGTCGTCTCTACCCCGCCGACCGGCTAGTTGTGCTTCCGGACACCTTGTCGTACGAGGATGCGGCCGCAGTAATGTTCAAGGGTGTCACCGCCCAGTATCTGCTCAAGACTACCTATCCAGTCGGTCAAGGCACGATTATGGTGCTGTATGGCGTGGCCGGCGCGCTCGGCCAGATCATGGCGCCGTGGGCCAAACATCTCGGAGCCTTTGTCATCGGTGTCGTATCCAAACCGGCGAGTGTGCAAAAGGCTAGGGAACTGGGGTGCGACGAGGTGTTCGTATTCGATGCGCAAACTCTGGCAGATGAGGTGGCCCGGATCACAGACGGCAGGAAAGCAGACGTGGTTTACGACCCAATCGGTCGGATTTCTTTCGACGCATCTTTGAATAGCCTGCGACCACGTGGCCTGATGGTGTCCTTTGGTGCTTCAAGTGGTGCGCCGATGGCCGTAGAACTCGCGACGTTGAATGCGAAAGGCTCGCTGTTTCTGACGCGCCCCTCGTTGGCAGCACACACGGGAACGATCGCCGAGTATCAGGAACGTGCGCGGGACGTGCTGACGAACATCGAGACTGGTGCTATCACACCACGCATCTGGGGCCGGTATTCGCTGGCCGATGCGGCAGCGGCCCATGCCGATCTGGAATCCGGAAAATCCTCAGGGTCCATAATTCTGAAACCATGATTGCCCGGCCACTCGACCCCCGACACACCGATGAGATCGCGGCGCTGCTGGCGGTGGCCTCGGAGGGATCGTTCGTGGCCGCAGGGCGACTATTGCAGCGTCACCCCACTATCGTTTCGAAGCGCCTGCTGGCGATGGAAAAGCGCCTCGGCGTTCGCTTGATAGAAAGATCAACGCGGCAGCTCAGGATGACCGATGCGGGCGTACAGTTGGCAGAGCGCTTGCAGTCTGCCATCGGTTCGATCACAGAGGCGGAACAGGAAGCAGCGTTAGGTGCAGCAGAAATTCGTGGCGTACTGCGCGTCGCCTTTCCGGCCGCGATGGGGCGCCGCTGGCTCGGTCCCATGCTGGCGGAGTTTCTCAATGGCCACCCGCACGTGTCTATCGTGGCGGACTATAGCGAACGCTTTGTTGACATCATCGCTGAAGGATTCGACGCCGCCGTCCGGATCGGGGAATTGAACGACAATCGACTGATCGCAAAAAAGCTCTGCGACCACCGCCGCATCTTGTGTGCGGCCCCCGCCTACATCAAAAGGCACGGACTTCCGGCAAAGCCGCAGGACCTCGCCGGCCACAATTGCCTGCGCTTCAGCGGATTCGCATCGTTCCCTGAGTGGCGCCTGTCTAACGGCAACCGGCAGGAAACGATCGTGCCGACGGGGTCTCTGACAGCCAACGACAGCGAATCGCTCCTCGCGGCGGCCAACGATGGAGTTGGAATTCTTGGCGCGGGCGAATGGCTGATGAGCCGCGACATCGCGGCTGGCCGGCTGATGCGTATCCTTCCTGACTGGCTGCTTGATGCCCAAGGTGGGGTCTTTCTTGTCAGGCCCTCAGCCAGGTTCTCTCCGGCTACAACAATCGCCTTCAGGGAATGGATCGAATCGAAGTTCATCGACGGGCCACCGTGGGAAATGCGATTTTGATGATGCATCGATGTCCGCTTCACGGCCCGGAACGGTCGTTCGAAATTTTGATACTTGTTCTTTGAAACGGCAGCAACTGGCCGACTCCCGCCCGATGCGGTCGGCTCAACCCGACCCGTTCCTGCCTTTCAATTAATCTCTTCGAATGTCACCACGGCGCTCAAAAAAAAACGGCCGTAACTGGGGGCTGCCCGTGCGGACAGGTTTTATGTGCAGTTCCCGATGGACAGGGTTCGGCCACTAGCGGGCGAACTGGCGTCTCCGACTCCCGACCGCTATTGTGTAAAGCCGCCTCTTGGTGGTGGCTCAATGACCTGCAGCCCCGACGATTCCAGTAGCGGATCCTTCCCAGATGGCCGCCTGCCTTGGCTCCCGCCATTTACTACCCGCCCGATACCTTCGACTCTCCGGCTATCGCGAACCGATCGGTCAGCCGGTAACCATGCCCGCGAACGCTTTCTATCATTCCGTTCACAGCGTACCTTCCTGAGAGCCTCAGACGGAACACATGAACGCTTCGCGAGGGCAGGGTCCAGCAGCGACTCTTTCCCCCCCTTAACGAATAAAGGAGTGGCGGTCGTTTCCATCCTTGATGGCGCCAAGCACCGGCGTCGCGGGGAAATCACAGCACCGACGCACGGTGAACTCCGGCCAGGCGGGCGACGATATGCGGTCCCCAATACGAGCGCGTGAAGAGGGCCGTCGATATCACCAGCAAGCAGGCCGCCACGATCAGCACCGTGCGCAGCGTGCGAGCGCCCAGCACGTGCGCCGCGTTGCGTTGTGCGCGGATGACCGCCTCGGCGACGAGCAGATTCGGCACATAGAAAAAGAAATCCATGACGTGGTCGAACGGGCCATCGAAGGTGTGCGTGTGGCCGATGCCACCTACGAGCTTGAGCCAGATACCGTAGTCCATCCGGTAGAGCCATGAACCAATGCCGAGCGCGAAAAGTCGCGTGGCCCACGCGCGATGCAGTTCGAAGCGGCGCGCGCGCGCGTGGCGCACCGTATTGATGGCTGACAGCACGACCAGCAGGCCATAGAGCCCGAAGCCCGCGTCCATGGTGAGGCCGCCTACCGCGCCCTTGAGCACGAGATACGAGAGCCCGCCGAGCCCCGCGCCGAGTGCGGCAAACGCATAGACGCGGCCGACCGCGCGATGCACGGTCGGCGCACCCGCCCGCAAACCGGGCAGGAACTGCAGCGGTCCGAGCAGGAGCACGACAGCGCCCGCGAAGAAATGCGCGCCGATGGCAAACGTCGCCGGTCTCGAGGCCGCTTCGTAAAGGCGCGGCAGTACCTGGTTCCAGTCCTGCATGCTGCCCGTGAATACCGCACCGCCATAGAACACGACGATGTACACGCCGAAAATGAACGCGCTGATCCACGCGGTCAGGAACAGCGCCCGTGATACAGGCATCCGGGTTGCAGCGATGGTCGGACTACGGCCGGGAAGCGAATTCATAATATAAGTTGCCGAAAGAGTGGGCGGGCCCTACAATTTTTGTCGCGGCATCGATTGTAGGCGGTCCGGCTCACACCGTGCTCGTCACCCTTGACGCCGTGCTGGTGTGCAACCATCGAGACCGACATGCCCGGCTCGAAACTCTCCCGCACCATCGCCAGTCTTCCGCTAGCCACCGCCGCCGGCGTTCAGGCCCCTGCACAGGCGGTAAGCCCAACCTGCTAGGTGTAACGATCTGCATTTGAAAATGGTCGGACCTGCAATCGACGCGTTTTTCGGTCAGCATTAACTGCAACTGACGGCACGCGCGAACCAGGATTATCTGCAACTGTGGCTGCATTCAGCGGCACCGACCTGCATTCGACCGCCGCGTGCCAACATTAGCTGCAAATGACGCAGATACTGTAGCCCCGCCGCGACGGGCAGCAGACGGCCCACAGGAGACACTCATCGCGCCCCGAAGCCGCCGTTCGCGAGGGCTGCATGCATCGTGGCTTGGTGTCAAGCAAGGAGGCTACCGGACAGTGGCAAGCGATCCAAAGTGAATACCAGTCGAAGTCGATAGCGAAATTTAACCGCTGAGATTCGGATGTGAGACCTGAACGACTCCGGCTGGTGCTTAGCCAAGCATGTCGGCAAGCAACGCCCATCGCTCATGGTCTCGCCACTCGCCATTTATGCGGAGATAGCGTGGCGATAAACCTTCCTGTTTAAAACCTAACCTACGCACAAGTGCGGTCGATGCAGTGTTCCCAGGTTGAATGTTTGCCTCCACCCGATGCAATCCAAGTTCGCTGAACGCATAGGCGACAGCCGCTCGCAGTGCCTCCGTCATCAACCCTGTCCGGGCGAAGTTCGACATCCCGTAATACCCGAGATAGGCACTCTGAAAAGCGCCTGCAACTATTTCATTTATATTTACGACGCCGACAACTTTATTCGATGCCGCTTCACGCGCAACGAGACCAACGTTCGGCCCGACGAGGCCGCGTGCATACCAGTTATCGAAGCCCGTTTGGTCTGTAAAGGATGTGACCCAAGGCAGGTGATAGTCCTGGCTTGCCAAGTTCGCGGCGATCAAATCGGCGGCGTCGGCGCGGATCACGCGGCTTAGCTGAATGACACTCATGGTGCTCCATCGGATAGCGTAGGCAGGGTCTGGATTGTCGCCGATCTGGTTGAGCCGGATCAACGTCCGGAGTTGGCCGGGCACCGCCTCATGCGAACCGGTGGTCGACAGCACGCGACCCGGAATTGGCGTCCGGCAAACCTGCAAACGGCCATTCAGTCTCCCCCTGCATTGGTAGGCGTTCGACGGTTAATCGTTGATCGGCGTAGCCGGTTCGAAGACATCCTCGGACACCCACTGCATATCAATGATTGGCATACGTACCGTCCGCCCGTTGATCTGCGCGTCCGGCAACCGCAGAAGATATCGGGTCCGTGGGGCGGACTGGGTTGCGTCGATGGCTAGTTCGGACGTTACGTTGATCCAGAACGTTTCTGGGTCCTGGACTCCTCGCCGCCTGCGCACAGCGAGGAATGCATAACTGCCACTACCGGCCAGAAACAACCGCAAGGAATGTGCTGTCCTTCCGACCGGACGGCCTTTAGCGCGGTTCGCTGTTCGAAAAGGGAAAACGCCGGGCGCCGCATATCTGCGTACCGGACTTCGAGGTAGTCGTGGGTTCCTTCGGTCACGAAGGCGCGCGAGAGATCCTCCGCATGGTACCGAACAGTGACCGTGCGACGGGTCTCGCGCCATGCATCGACAGTCGCCGGTCGAACCGGACGGTGGGAGCCGCATCCGATTGACGGTAATCTGCATGCCGCATGACGGCCGCCGCAATCATCGTTAGCCGCAATACTTCCATGCAGTCGCCGGCGGGAGGGCGAATGATTTGGGGCGCGCCAATGACGCGTTCGACGCCGAAAATGGCATACGCCTTTATGCGCGCGTCGGAGTGAAGCCGGGACCCGCCGTAGGGCGAAATCGGCCCAGGGAACATCAGGTAGCAGTGGCCGCATCGGAATAGCGAGACGTAACGGCACCCGCGCTGCTTTTTCGGTCAGATGGCCGCGACAGCCTCCGTCGAAGCTCGTGATCACGTGTCCGTATTGCCCTGCGAGGCTGTCAGTTCACGCGAGGTCTCAACCGCCTCCGATACCTTGTTGCACTTTGCCGGTGCCCCCGCACGCCTTGCACTGCTCCCCTTCTATTTTGCCGGTGCCGTGGCACGCGCGGCATAAGTCTTCGCCCGTGCCGGGTGCGTCGGCTGGCGCTTCGTCACCCGGATTCATCTGTTCGCCACCCTGATTGGCGTCTTGCATGATTCTCTCCTTCGCTTTAACGTCCATGGATGCTGTACACCGCGGCTCGCATCAGCTTTGGCTCGCGCGCTTTGCACGCACGCTCACCTGACTTCGCATCGGTTTCGGCTTGGGTACGGCTCTTGAGTTCGGCAGGCAGGTGCATGCCGCTGCGGCGCGGCCCGTAGGCGGACCGCGACGCTCTCTTCTAATTTGCGCATCGGACGTGCCTGTCAACCGCCGATAGTAGTGGCCGGGTGAAACGCTTGGATCGCTCAGCCGGTGTTCATTGTCAGGCCGGAGGTAGTGAAATAGCTTGGGGAGCTTCGCCTCCAGTCTGTCCATACAGTTCCAGTGGCTCGGGTACCGTCGATGATGGCGATCGTCAAAGCGCCGCGCTTGCCCCTTGCGGAACGGCAGGTGGCTGCACCTCATCGTTTGCAACTTTGGGAGCCGGATTCACAATGTCCATAAACCACTGCTTCTGATCTGCATACCGGCTAACAACGCAAGCCTTGTCACGGCAGTTGCGCTAACGCCAATTCCAGTTCTCCGTCGTGACTCTTTCGCGAACGCTTTTTTGTCCGGCGCCGCTGCTTTTGGTTGCGCGTAGAGCTGGGCGAGGTCGCGATCGAGCTGCGCCAACTCGGCGTCGCCGCAAATCAGCATCTCGGATGTCGAATGCGCTTACTTGCAATCGAAATTCGCTTCAAGCGCGGCCTGGGTGCCCGGTGGCACTGCCGGCTGCGGCTCGCCATCTAGTTTGGCAGCAGCAGTGGCGGATGATGTGCTCGCCGATGCTGCGGTTTGCTTCAGCCTAACCACGCTTCCATCGACGACCGCGATTGCACAGTCTTTCAGGTTCGGCGTAATGACCTCCCACTTCGATAGCTGCGCGCGAGCGCGTGAGCGACCCGGTACAGCGGCGTACCCATCGACGTACTTTCCTGCGGTGACGGTGGCGATCATCGCCGCACTGGCATTACTGCCCGGCAACGGTTGCACTTGCATCGATGCGGTGATCACCGGCGTGCGTTCGGCATGGCGTTCGCAGTGGCGGCAAGCGTACTTGAAGTGCAGTGCTGCACGGACGCCTTCACCTCGATATGCAACCGTTCGCGCAGACTTCCAGTATGCGTTCCTCCAAGCCGTAGCTCATGATGACCTCCGCTGTTGTGATTCCCCGAACATGATCGGTACCAGACATTAAATATGCACCGCGCCCGCGTGAGGAAACCGCAACAAAACAAAATCCTATGCCACTGAGCGTTACCGCGCATGCCCTAATTGTCTGACCTGAAAGGCTCTTATAAGGCAAAAACTGGAACTGTTTTACGCCTCTATTCAATGAATCGCATTGCTGCGACCGGAAATACGATAAGCATCAAGGAAGGGCGTCCACACCGGATCCCAGTCTTCGCGCGATGGGCTCAAGCTTGCCGGCCAATTGCCGTTAGACGGGGTTGGGGGGATGAGTCGGTCCTCCTTCGTAGCCAATCGGCGTAGCAAGCCTGTCATGCAGGCGTTACTTAACAAGGAGTCTTCTCATGCTGCGTTTTATCCGTTCCCTTTCGCGCGACGAGCGCGGCGTCAGCTCGCTGGAATATGCTGTTCTGGGTGGCATCATCGTCGCCGTGCTGGTCGCACTTGGCACGTTCCTGCAAGGTGCCGGTGGCTTTCAGTCCGTTTTCCAGACGCTGATCACAAAGGCAACCCAAGCAATGTAGTGGGCGTGATGCTCCGGCTCAGCACGAGCATGTGTGAGCCGGAGACCACCTTCCTCGGCACATTGGGAAAACGATGATAGCCCCCGGCGTAGTGAAAGCAGGTGCCTGCGTGACCCTCGTCATGCTGGCAGGTTTCGATCTGCGCATGCGGCGTCTGCCCAATGCCGCCGTGGCCGCGTTTGTCGCCCTGTATTTCGTCAACGCCGCCATGACCGGTTTCGGCCGTGCGTCATGGGACATCCATCTGGCCGCGGGCGCGGCATCGCTTGCCGCGGCTGTATTGATGTTTCGATTGGGTTGGCTCGGCGGCGGCGATGCGAAGCTCGCCGCTGCGGTTTTTCTCTGGGCGGGGCCGCAATCCTGGCCGGTGCTGGTGGTCGTTTCGTTGTGCGGATTGCTTGTTGCCCTCGCAGTGCTCGCAGTGGCCGGCATGCAGCGAATTCCCGCCCTCGCGGGCGTGAGCAGGCAACTTGACTGGATTGCACCGGCGCGGGGCGTCCCGTATGGCGTCGCGCTCGCGTTGGGCGGCATCGTCGCAGTCTTGCTGCAGCCCACAGCCGGTCATTGCACGACGCTCGCCATGTTTCGACTATTCGGTGAGTCCACCTAAGGTTATTGCTGCACGAGCCGTGCGCCGCTTGCCTGAATACAACGCCGCCCATATGCAAAACTTCATCAAGCTAGCCGCGCTCGTTGTCATCGCCGCAATGGGCGCATTCATCATCCGCGCGCTGTACATTTCGGCATCGAGCCCGCGTGTGGCGCACCAATCGTCGATGATGCACGTGCGCGCCGCAGCCGACGATCTGCCGGACGGACTGCTGTTGCGCGACGTGGACCTCGTTTGGAAAACGATGCCGCGCGAGCAGGTCCCGGCCGGCGCGCTCATCGAAGAACCCTCCAACGGCAGCGACTCAAAAGACCTCAAGGGCGATCTGCTGCGGCACGCGGTGCGCGCGGGGACGCCGCTTGGCGTTGCCGACGTGATTTTGCCGAGCGCCCCCGGATTTCTTGCGGCCGCGCTCAAGCCTGGTATGCGCGCGATCTCCGTTGCCGTTGACGACGTGTCGGGCAATGCAGGGCTCATTCAGCCTGGCGACTATGTCGACATCCTGTTGACCCAGCAGATGCGGACCGAAGCAGGCGCCCAGGTCGCCCCCGCGCGCGCGGTCGAATCGGAAACGGTCGCCGAGCGCGTGCGCGTGCTGGCGGTCGGTACAGCGTTTCGTCGGCCGAAGGATGACGACAGCGCCTCGAGCACGAATGCCCCGAGCACGACCGCTCGCACCGTGACCATCGAAGTCACACCGGCGAGCGCCCAGACGATCACGGTGGCGGCTCACCTCGGCACGCTCTCGCTTGCACTGCGCAGTTTTGCCACGCGTGACCGGCGCACGCCGGACGTCGAGGATGTCGCCATGACGCACACACCTCCCGTGTGGGCCGGCGATGTCTCGCGCGCATTGCGCGCAGTCAGCGCACCGGCAGCGTCGCACTCGGCAAAAACACCGGCACCGGCGCCGCATGTCGTCATCTACCGTGGCTCGAAGGTCGACCAGGCAGACGGCGAATTGCCCGGCAGCACGTCGACGGGCGCGCCGGGCGTGCCGCCGCTGCCCACCGGCACGCCGCCCGCCGCTCCCGCACACGCCGACGCGGCTCCCGCCATCTCCGCAGGATCATAGGACGACAAATGTTCAGCCTCACACACGGCAAGCTGTTTTCACGCTGCGCGCGGCTTTGCGCAGGCGGCCGTCCTGCCCTCACCGGCCTTTGCGCCGCGCTGCTTGTCATTGTCACGCTCTGCGGCCTCGGTACGGGGGCGGCATGGGCGAGCGAGCCCGCCGATGTGCTGCCAGTTGCGGCAGGCAGTGGCACGCTGATCCAGCTGCCGCAGCCCGCCGTTGCCGTGTTCGTCGCCGACCCGAGCGTTGCCGACGTCCATGTGCCGACGCCGCGCTCGGTGTTCGTGCTCGGCAAGAAGTCCGGCACGACGACACTCTTTGCACTCGGACCGAACAATCGGGAAATTCTCCGCAAGACGATCAGTGTGTCGACGGATACGGCCTCGATTCAACGTCTCATCGACGCGCGCTTTCCCAAACTCGCGGTCACCGTGTCGGGTGCGCCCGGCTCATTGATGGTGACTGGCGCGGTGCCGAGCGCGGCGGATGCCGATGCCATTGTGCAAACGCTGCAACCGTATCTTCACGCCAACGAGCAACTCGTGAACCGCCTCTCGATCGCTCACCCGATCCAGGTCCTGCTGCGCGTGCGCATCACCGAAGTGGATCGCAACATTACGCAGCAGCTCGGCATCAACTGGAATGCCATTGGCGCGAGCGGCAACTTCTTCGGTGGGCTGTTCAACGGGCGTGACATTTTCGACGCGACGACGAATCTGTTCAACCTGCCGACCGGTGGTGCATTCTCGGTGGTGGGCGGCTTCAAGGCCGGCCGCACGTCGATCGAAGGCGTACTCGACGCGCTCGACCAGGAAGGCTTGCTGACGATGCTGGCCGAACCGAACCTGACCGCGATGTCGGGTCAGACGGCGAGCTTCCTCGCAGGTGGTGAGCTGCCGATCCCCGTGCCCCAGAGCGGCACGACGAGCACGATCACGATCGAGTACAAACCCTACGGCGTCGCGCTGAACTTCACCCCGACTGTGCTCGCCGACAACCGTATCAGCCTCACCGTACGGCCTGAAGTCAGCCAGATCGATCCGAGCAATAGCATCACGCTGAACTCGATCGTGGTACCGGCGCTGACCGTGCGCCGCATGGAAACCACCGTCGAGCTGTCAGGCGGGCAGAGCTTTGCAATCGGCGGACTCCTCCAGAGTTCGACGAGCGACGTGCTCTCCGAGCTTCCCGGCCTCGGCGGGTTGCCCATTCTCGGCAAGCTGTTCTCGTCGACGAAATATCAGAACAACAAGTCGGAGCTCGTCGTCATCGTGACACCGTATATCGTCGGACCGACGGGGCCGGGCCGGCTGCGCGGCGCGCTGGACGATGTCATCACCCCCAGCAGCGACATCGAATATGCCGTGCGCCAGTCGCTTTCGATCGACCCGCTTGCGGGCAATTCGCCCCGCCTCGTTGGCGCCGCGGGCTTCGTCTATTGATACGGAGACCACAATGAATCCTCGGCTCTCCCTCATTGCCACCATTCTCGCCGGTGTGGCGAGCGCCTGCCTCACGTCGTGCATGGCGGCGCGGCCGCCGCTCGGCATGCCCGATCCATCCGTGATCGGCTTTACGCCCGGGGACGGCGGACGCGCGACGCCACCAGCGTGCGAAACGCTCACGCAGCACTCCGGCATGCGCGATGCGGGCCAGGCGCGGCCCGGTGTGGCGTTCGGCTGCGCGACCTACTCGAACCTCGCCGCGATGCTCGCGCGGCCAGCCGACCTCGCGGCGCCCATGCCCTACGCGGGCGCGGACGCGCCGCTCGCCGCGAGCGCGGTACGGCGCTACCAGGAAGACCGGGCGAAACCGTTGAGCTCGGACTATTCGAGTTCGTCGTCAACTTCGTCGAACTCGACGACGGGCTCGTCGTCGGGATCTCGCTAACGGAGATTGCACACATGGGCGCTTTCGAATCGAACATCCTCAAACGCCGGGCACAACCGTCTGGCGCCGAGAAACTCATCGCTGTCGTCTCCGACGCGCAAAGCATCGAGGTCGTCAAGAGCGTCGTCGTCGATCAGGGCATCGCGACCTCGCACGTCACGCTCGGTTCGCTCGACGACGCGGTCGGGATCATGACTTCACTGAAGGAGTCGCCGCGCCACCTGATCGTCGATGTGACGGGATCGACGATGCCGATTTCCGATCTCACGCGGCTCGCCGAGGCCGTCGACCCTTCGGTTGCAGTCATCGTCGTTGGCGAGCGCAACGACGTCGGGCTCTATCGCAGCCTGCTGCATATCGGCGTGCAGGACTATCTCGTCAAGCCGCTCACCGCGGAACTCGTCCGGCGCGCGCTGGCGGCCACCGACGACGGCGCGTCGGCACGCACGGGCAAGGTGCTCTCGTTCGTTGGCGCGCGAGGCGGCGTCGGCGTCACGACAATCGCCACCGCACTTGCTTCTCATCTTGCCGACACGACGCGGCGCCGGATCGCCTATGTCGATCTCGACCCGTACGGCGGCGCGGCCGCGTCGATGCTCGGCGTCGCCGCCAACAACGGGCTTATTGAATTGCTGCAGAACCCGCAGCGACTCGACCAGCAATTAATCAATCAGGCTTTCGTTGCCCAGAGCGATCGTCTTCTCGTGCTTGCGGCGGAGCTCCCGTACAACCAGGAGTTCGCCTTGCGCACGGGCGCGCTGAGCGAGCTTGTCACGATGCTCAAGCATCACTTCCACTACATCATGCTCGATCTGCCTGGGCGCGCGGGCAGACTCGTCGAGGAAGCCCTCGATAGCAGCTCGACGGTCCACGTCGTCGCCGACTTCTCCGTGCATTCGGCGCGCGAAGCCGCGCGGCTTTGCCGTTTCGCACAGACCCTCGACGCCGCGCCCGCCATCACGGTGCTGCTCAACGAAGCACAGCAGCCTGTGCCCGGGCGCGTTCGCGAGGACGATTTCGTCAACGCGCTCGCACGCGGGTCCGTGCATTCGCTGCCCTACGAGCCGCAGAGTCTTGCCCTCGCCGAGAACCTCGGTGAAGCTGGAAGGCTTGCCCACGCACATCGCTCGCCGTTCGCAGCGGCCATCGTGTCGCTGGCCGATGCGATCACGGGCAGCGACACGGCAGTGGCCCGCGAGCCATGGTACAAGCGCCTGTTGCCCACGCGGAAGGTGAGCTGATGTTCGGCCGGCGCATCCCCCTCTCGACCAGTCCGTCGTTCGTCGATCACGATGAGCGTCGGGAATCCGGCGCGGTCGCCGGCTCTGCGGCAGCCGGGCCGGAAGCGAGCAAGCGCGAGACGCAGCCGGCCTCGTCGAGCGCTACCCCCGCAGCAATGAGCCACTCAGCCGCGGATCGCAATGAAGCGCTGATCCGCTCCGACACGTTCAGGGCAATTCGTTCGGCCGTCTTTGCGTCGATGAACATGTCGGCGGCGCTCATGATGTCGCGCAGCGAGGTACGCACGGGCATCGAGCAGGTCGCAGCCGAGACGACCACCCGCGAGCGTTTGTCGCTGACGCTGGCCGAGCAGACGCTCGTTGTCGACGAGATTCTCAACGACATGTTCGGCATCGGGCCAATTGAGCCCTTGCTCGCGGACGAACGCGTCACCGATATTCTTGTGAACGGACCGGACCAGGTCTACGTCGAGCGCGGCGGCCGCCTTGAACTGACGGCGCTCAAATTCCGCGACAACGCGCACGTCATTAACGTGGCGCAGCGCATCGCGGCGGCAATCGGGCGGCGTGTCGACGAAAGCAGCCCGATGGTCGATGCACGTCTTGCCGACGGCAGCCGCGTGAACGTCGTGCTGCCGCCCATCGCGCTGCGCGGCGCATCGATCTCGATTCGAAAGTTCGCCAAACGAAACATCACACTTGGCCGGATGGCGCAGCAAGGCAATATCTCCACGCAGATGGTGGACGTACTGCGTATCGCAACCGCGTCCCGCCTGAACGTCGTCATCTCCGGCGGCACGGGCTCCGGCAAGACAACACTGCTCAATGCGCTCTCCCGCTTTATCGACGAAACCGAGCGCGTCGTCACGATCGAGGATGCCGCTGAGCTGCAACTGCAACAGCCGCATGTCGTCAGCCTCGAGACGCGCTCCGAAAACAGCGAAGGCCTCGGTGGAATCTCTCAACGGGACCTCGTGCGCAACGCGCTGCGTATGCGCCCGGACCGGCTCATCCTCGGCGAGACGCGCGGCACGGAAGCATTCGACGTATTGCAGGCGATGAATACGGGCCACGACGGATCGATGACGACGGTCCACGCGAACACGCCGCGCGATGCGATCACGCGGCTCGAGAGCATGGTGATGATGGCCAACGGCAATTTGCCGCTGATGTCGATCCGGAGGCAGATTGCCAGCGCCGTCCATCTGATCGTGCAAATCGAACGCATGCGCGACGGCGTGCGGCGCGTGACTCATGTGACCGAGATCGCGGGCATGGAAGGCGACGTCGTCATCACCCAGGATCTATTCACGTTCCGCTACAACGGAACCGCTTACGAAGAGCAGGTACGCGGCATGTTCGAATGCTCGTCGCTGCGTCCGGTGTTCGCCCAGCGCGCTGCCTACTATGGCCTCGAAGACGCGCTGCTCACGGCGATGCAATCATGAGACCCGCGGACGTCATCGGCCTCGGCGCCTTCTTCGCCCTCATGGTCGGGGGGCTCATCGTGCACGCGTTGCGCGGCATCGCGCGCCAGCAGGCGGGTACGCGCATCCGCGCACGTGTGGCCAAGGTGCGCGACGAAAGCAAGGCCGCCCTCGCCGAGCGCGACGCGAGTCTTCAGGAGCAACTGCTGCACCCCAAGCGCAGCCTCGCCGACCAGGACGCGCTCTTCGCCGTCGTCTCGGCCTGGCATGAGCGCGTACGCACCGTCAGCGGCCCGGGCGGTGTTCGCGCGATTTACGTCATCGCTTTCGCTGCCCTCATTGCATCGGTGATCGCCACTGCGTTCGTTCCTGTGGGGCCCGCGCTGCGCGTGCTCGCCTGCATCGCAATCCCCGTTCTCGTCGTGCGGTGGGCCTATCACTGGCAGATCGCGCGTTTCAGGAACCGCTTTCTCGCCGTTTTTCCCGATACGATCGACCTCATCATTCGCGCGGTGCGTGCCGGTATTCCCGTTGTGCAGGCGATCTGCGTCGCCGGGGTCGAAAGCGAGGAGCCGGTGCGCACGACATTTCGCACCATGGGCGATGCGCTGCTCGTGGGCGCCGACCTGAAGGAGGTGCTCGAACAGGCAGCGGTGCGCCTGCGACTCGCCGACTTCTCGTTCTTTTCGGTCTGCCTGGTCCTGCAACGCGAAACGGGCGGCAATCTGGGCGATACGCTCGAGAACCTCGCGGGCATAGTGCGCATGCGGCGCGATATCCGCGCAAAGAGCAAGGCGCTCACGGCGGAAGGGCGGCTCGCCAGCAAGATGATCGCAGTCGTTCCGTTCGCGCTCATGGGCTTTATCTATATCGCCAATCGGCCCTATCTCGACACGCTCACGCATACCCGGGCCGGACACAAGATTCTCGCCCTCGCCGCCGTGCTGCTCACTATCGGGCTGTGGTCGATCAACAAGATTTCGAACCTGGACACCTCGCGATGATGAACGCCGACTTCTGGCGCAATGCCGCCTTGCTCGTCCTGCTCGCAGGCTTCACGCTGTGGCTGGTCCTGCGCGACAGGAGCCACCGCGCGCGCATTGCCCAGCGCACACGGCAAAGCGTGGCCCGCGTGGGCGTCGACAACAGCGCGATGGCCGACGCCGCGAAGCGCATGCCGCAGCGCTTCGCCAAGCGGATCGCCGCGCTCGGCGAACGGCTGCCTGTCGTGCAGGCCGAAGACCGCGCCAAAGTGGCCATGCGTCTTGCCAGCGCGGGATTTCGCGACCGGCGTGCGATCGCTGTCATGTCGGGGCTCAAGATTGTCGTGGGAGCCTGTCTCGCGCTCGGCGCCATCGTCCTCGGCGGGCATCTGCCCAAGGTCGGCCAGTACTTTACGATTCGCGCGCTGCTGATGGCGGGCGCATTCGTCATCGGCATGATGTTGCCGGAATATGCGCTCGCATTCTTCATCCGGCATCGTCGCAAGGCGATCGCCGCCGCGCTGCCCGACGCACTCGACCTGCTCGTGGTCTGCACCAACGCGGGCAATAGTCTCGTCGTTGCCATCAAGCGCGTGGCCCGCGAGCTGCGCGTTATCTGCCCGCCGCTTGCCGATGAGTTCACCGTGACCGCGGACGAACTCAGTATCGGCAGCGACACGGCGCAGGCACTCAGCGCGATGTCGGCTCGGGTGGGCCTGCCCACGATGCGCGCACTGGTGACCACACTGGTGCAGTCGCAAAAGTACGGCACGCCGATCACTCAATCGCTGCGCACCCTGTCGCGTACCGAACGGGCCATGCAGATGGTCGCGCTCGAGGAAAAGGCCGCGAAGCTCGCACCGAAGATGACGCTGCCGATGATGATCTTCATCATGCCGACCGTCTCGCTCATTGCGGCGGGGCCGGCCGTCATTCGACTCATCGCCGTATTTCGCGGCCATTGAGCGCTGCAAGGTTCCTGGAGCTTAAATTGAACTCATCTCATCCGTTGCTCGCGCGCAAGACCTTCGCCGCGCTCCTGGCACCGCTGGCCGCTGCGCTGCTCGCCACCGGATGCGCAAGCAATCACTTCGTGACGCCACAGCCTGCCGCCGCCACCCATCTGCCCGATGCGCAGGCCGACATGCATGTCGCCGAAAGCGCCCTCGAGGCCGGCGACACGCCGCTTGCCCTGTCGCTTTTCGAAAAAGTACTGAAGACCGACCCGCAATCGAAAGCTGCGCAGCTCGGCCTCGGCGATGCGATGTATCAGAGTGGCGATCTCGCGCGCGCGGGCGTCCTCTATGGGCAGGTTGCGGCCGTAGCGCCGGACGATGCGCGCGCCGTGCTCGGGCTCGCACGCGTCGCTCTGCGCCAGCGACGGCTCGACGAGGCCGAGAAGCGCTACCGCGAACTCACCGCAGCCCACCCGGACCAGGCGGTAGCGGCCGAGGGGCTTGGCGCCACGCTGGATCTCGAGGGTAAGCACGCGCAAGCGCAGGCGGTCTATCGTGCAGCCTTGCAGCGTCACCCCGAGGTCGCGGGGCTCAAGGCCAATCTCGGCTTGTCGCTCATTCTGGCCGGCGATGTGCGCGCAGGCGCCAATGTTCTGCTCGATATCGCCGGCTTGCCTGACGCGCCGCCGCAGGCTCGCGAAAACCTCGCGCTGGCGTATGGGATGCTCGGCAACAGCGAGGCGGCGAGGCGCATTCTGGTGGCCGACATGCCGGCCGAATCGGCGGACGACAATCTGCGCTTCTACCGGCAACTGCGCGAGCGTCTCGGCACCGCCAGGCGTGATGCAGGCGACTTGGGTGTTGCAGGCGTTGCAGCTGGGGGAGAAACACCGCCGGTGTCGGCAGCGAGTGCCGCTGCTCGCGGAGTGCTCCAATGAAGCGGCACGGGCGCCCCGGCTCCGGTGCCCGCGTTCGCGCGCGCGGCAGCGTTTCGCTCGAGTTCGTGCTGATAACGCCGTTCCTGCTGATGGTGCTCTTCGGCATCGTCGACGTGAGCATGGTGCTGTGCGACAAGGCCGTGATCACGAATGCCGCGGGGGAAGCGGCGCGCCAGGGCGTCGTGCTGCGCGTGCCGTCCTATACGCAAACCCAGATCCAGAATGTTGCGCTTGCCTATACGAAGAACAGTCTGGTGACAAGCGGCACGGCCACGTCCCCCACCGTGAGCGTGACCCCGACGGGCGGCTGCGCATCGGCCGGCAGCAGCAATCCGCTGCAGGTGAACATCAGCTACACCTACAACGGTGTTGTGCTCGGCTCGGCATTCAGTGCGATAACGGGGCCAATTACGGTGAAGGCCGTCGCGGTGAAAAACTGTGAATAAGCGAGTGCGTTCCCGCCAAGCCGCGGCTACGATGCTCTGCCGGCCATCCGTGCACCGCGACGAGCGCCTGCGCCGGTGCGTGCGTGCGAGATCGCAAGAGCGCGGTTCGGTAACGCTATGGTTCTTGTTGACGTTCACGGCGTTGCTGATCATCGGGGCTTTTGCGATCGACCTGCCGCGTGTCTTCACGGTCAGCGGTGAATTGCAAAACGGGGCTGATGCGGCGGCGCTCGCCGGCGCCGGAGCGCTCTCACAAGGCAACACGAGCGGACCGAACTGGGCGGGGGCGGCCTCGTCCGCAACGGCGGCCGTGGCGTTGAATACGTCGGACGGCGTCAAGCTGACGAGCGGATCGGTCACAGCGGGATATTGGGACGTCGCTGCGTCGTCGCCCTCGCTGCTCGCGCCGGGCAAGGTCACGCTGCCGGCGCCGGCGGGCCAATTGCTGGAGCCCGCGGTACAGGTGACGATCAGCCGCAATGCCACGAGCAACGGCGGCCTCGTGCACCTGCTGCTCGGCACGCTGCTCGGCATGCCGACGACGGCCGACAGCGCAACGGCCGTGGCGGTCATCGCGCCGCCTTCCGCGGTGCCTGCCGGAGCGCTATTTCCCATGGTCATGGATCAATGCGTGTACAACCAATATTGGGACTCGACGAAGAATGCGCCCAAGCTCGACGCGGCAGGCCAGCCTTACGAGTTCCAGGTCGGCAACGGCCAGGAATATGGCGCTTCCTGCGAGGCGGGGCAGTGGACATCGTTTCTCGTGGTCGCCAACGACACGCCGACGGTCGTCAATTTGATCGACAACGGGAATCCGACCTCACTGTCGATTGGGGACAGCATCTACATCGAGCCGGGCGTCAAGGCGGCTGTCTACAAGAGCATTCCCACGGCAACGACCGTCCTCATGCCAGTCAGCACGCAAATCGAGAACAAGACACTCGTCCCGATCATCGCATTCGCCGCTTTTCACATCGACAGTGCGGACCAGGGCAGCAAGTACATCCAGGGGCACTTCGTAGCCGGCTACACGATGCCGACCCAGGGAACAGGCGTCTCGACGAAGAACTATGGCGGGTATGTCGCGCCGCGTCTCGCGTTCTGAGCGGAATTTCGTTCCTGCGCGCTATCGTGGTCCCGGCGCAGCAACTCAAGCAGCAGCTCCGGCTTACCGTCGAAGTTCGAATAGAACGCGCCGCGCGTGTAGCCAGCCGCCTCAGCGATATTCTCCACACTTGTAGCAGCCAATCCCTTTTTGACGAACGTCTTCCGCGCAGCCTCAAGCAGGCGCTCTCGCGTCTGTTCCCTGCGCTGTGCGTGTGTCAGGCGTTCCCGTTTCATGGCATAACGTACCGGTCAGATCGCCATCTGCGGCGCCATGGAATGCGCGCGCGGTTCGCGTAAAATCCGGGTTGATTCTTCACTCAGAATTGCTGCGCGCGCAGCAAATCGAATTCGGCGCGGCAAACGTCGCTGAAGCGGCCGAGGATGTCGATCGAACCGTCTGCGAGCATTTCACGTAATTCAACGAAGGTCTTTTCCGGGGCGTGATAGGTATCCACAATCTTTCGTCCAACCTGATCGGCTTCGTTCGCAACCTCTGTCGAGGATTGGACGCGCATACGGCTTATCTTTGCGAACAGACTGACGAGAGCAGCGAGGTCCGGCTCATCGTGCTGAAGCGCGTGGACATAGCAATGCGACGCCTCCTCGATGAACTCCTTATAGAGGTCCTGCCGGCGAATGCGGTCTTGCGCAAGCCACTCTGCCTTAGTCTGCGTTCGTTGCGTGACAACGGATGTCAGGCCGGCGATCGTTGCACCGAACAGTGCTGCCATTGCCGACAGGAGCGTTGCGTTCATCATGTTGCCTCGGCGAGCTCTATCAACCTGTTGAATCTGATCCAGTTCGGCGTTCTGCCAGGTTATTCGAGGGCGTAAAAATAACGTTGCTCGACGACGCACACGAACTCACCTCACGCGCGGCTTCGGGTTGCGTCGACCAGCGCCCCGGGGGTAAGTCGAGCAAAGTCCGCAAAGCGGGCGCGAGGCGAGTGTCCCGGAAACGGCGAGGCCAATGCGCGAGTTCAACGGCCTCATGCCAAATGCTCCGAGGAGTGAGTGATGCCACGAACCTTGAGCGCGTCACGTGCATGTTTTGCGGTACGTGCCTGGTGTTCCCGATAACTTTCCGACTACGCGCCCCGCCGCGTGGCTCCATGCATGACAACGCCCTCTATGGCAGCATCCACCAAGCCTCACAAACGATATTAAACTCAATATTGATGTTAATGTCAATCGATGCGATAGAATCTATACTGATGCGAAAACAAACAGCGGAATCATCGGGCGCAGAAGCGCCCGTCCCCTGTCAGTGCGCCGAAACGGGCCAAAGTCGAAGCCGACTCCGGCAGCCTGTGCAGCAATCGACGACACACTCACCCCGCGTGTCGACTTGTGTTCCCGGTCGAGGCATCGCGGTCGTTCGTGTCTCCAGTTGGATAGGGGAGCTGCCGGTTTCCGGAAAAGCAGCTTCGTTGCGGTGCTCATGATCACGCGACTTGCACGCTGTTTGTCGACTGGACAAGCCTGATCTCGCCCAGGTAAGCGCTTTCGTCCAGTTCGCAATTGCGCGAGGCGTTGCCGAGGTCGTGACGGATTTCGATCCGGTAGAGGCCGCTTCCCTTGGCAAGGCCACCGAACCGGAAATCGCCGAAGCCGTCCGAGACGGTTTCGCCTATTTTCTGATTGCCGACGTACAGGGCGACGACCGCATCCGTGAGGCACTCCACCACTTCTCCCATCTGCGCGCTGACACTTCCCCCGATGAAACAGGTTTCCCAGCGCTCCATGTCGCTGTACCACACGCGTGGCTTCGTGCCGAGGTTGGGCCGCAATACTTTGAGCCCCTCGCGCCGTGCCTTCTCGGCCATCGCCGCGTCATCGAGCTTGACCGTCTCGAAAACATCGGTGGGGCATGACTGCTGACAACGTGGCCGGGGCCAACCCTGATCGAGCAGATGCGCATCGAAGATCCAGGTCTGTGGCAACTGAAGCTCTTCGTTCCAGACGATCGCCTTGTATGGGCACGACTTCACGATGTCTTTCCGGCCCCGCGCCTTGTCCGGGTCGATGATTACGATGCCGTCGGCGCGCTTGCGAATCGCATCGCCGCCCACCCGCATGCACGGCGCGTCGTCGCAGTGGTTGCACATGACCGGCAGATACGTGGTCTCGACCATATGGGCATCGCCCTGGATACGGCGCAGAATGCGCACGACGCTTTCGGCATTGGCCGACGCGGGCGCGGCATAACCGGGAAAGTCGTTGCCGACGTGCTCGTCCCGGGCGGCAATGACGCAGTTCTGGCAGTTCTCGCACTGCCCTACTTTGACAACCAGATTCCACTTGCTCATTTTATGCTCCTCAGGCTGCGCGGCCGAGCATGAACGCGTCGGCGGATTTCCATTTTTCGACCTGCACCAGACACGAGTTGGGACTCATGCTGCTCGTGCCGGCCGTCTGAGAGCGGTCGGGGGTCAGCATATTCATGCAGCCGCCGATCTCGACGCGCTCCCCATCAATTTCAATCAGTTTGAATTCGGCACTCGCCTCGTACGACTTGACCACTCCCGCGTAGACCAGCGGCGAAACGTCGGCCGCGCAGATCACTGCGCCCCGGTCGTTGTATACCTTGACGAGGTCGCGATGGGCAATGCCTCGAATGGACGCGTCCGCCCGACTGAGCCTCAGCAGCCAGAAGTGGTGCCCGCCGATCAGCGCGCGGTGGTCCTCGATGCTGTTCACCGAAGAATTTTTGCCGTCGCAATGGGTATGGAAGCTGTAACGACTGTGCGTGGCAATCAACTGGAGTGGATATCGTTTGGCGAGCTCGGAGCGCATTCCCTCCCAGGACGGGATGTAGCGATTGAGCGCCGGCCGTTCGGGATTGTCCGCCGTGTGCCGCTTCAGCAACTCGGGGACGAACTCCAGTTTGCCGCTGGGCGTCTGCAGACCCGAGCCGAATTTTTCGGCGAACTGGGACGGCAGCGGGTGCGGTTCCTGCAAGTCCTTGCGCCGGCCCTCCGCAAACCAGCGCATGTCCACCGGATGGCGCAACGCGGGCTTCTCGGGCGGTACGACGAAATAGCCCTTGCGGCAGAACTCGCGCCACGAAATATGATCTGGCAGATCCGACGAGTCGAAGACCCGCTTGACCCAGTCAAGCTCACTGCAGCCCTCGGTGAATACAGCGCCCAGGCCTAACCGGGTCAGGATCGCGGTGAAGATGTCGTAGTCGGAGCGGGACTCGCCCAACGGCTCGATGCACTTGTGCTGTAACGTCATGATGCGATGATTGACCGTGCTATAGCCATGATGAGCGTAGCCGCCGGAATTCGACCACTCGCCGATATCCCAGCGCTCCAGAGAAGTGCAGGCAGGCAGGATGATGTCGGCAAACTGAGCCTCACCCTCCATCCAGATGGACTGGTTGACCACGAACTCGATGCTCGAGTGCCGGTAGGCGTCGGCCCAGCGCCCGGAATTCGTCACCGTACCGAAGGCGGATGCGCCGTAACGGTAGATCATGTGGATCGGCGAATACCCGGGCATGGGATAGGTAAACGGCGCAAACTGCGCTTCCTGCGACACGCCGTCCCACAGGTAGCCTGTGGCATGACCGTTGATGATCGCATCGGGAAGTTGCTGCCGCGGCACCATCTGCTTGACGGGATTCATGGTCAGGATGTGCGGCATGCGCTGGTAATTGTTCACCGCGTTGGCGGTCCAGGCCAAGTCCCCGGAAATGCCGCCGTCCGCATAGCCGGGGAAATAGAAATGGAGGTCGTGAGGCACACCCACTTCAAGGCAGCCGAAATTCACGCCCGGCTTACCCCAGCCCTGCATCGCCATCATCATGATCATGCAGCGCGCCCATTGCGCTCCTGTTGCGCCTCGGCCCGCGCCACCGAATCCCGCACCGGTCATCCCGACAGCCAGATGGACCTTCCTGTTCCCCCATCGGCGCGCAAGCGCGCGGACGTCCTTGGCGGGCACACCGGTCTCGCTTTCCTGCCACTCGGGTGTCTTGGCAACGCCGTCGGTTTCGCCGAGAAGGTAGGCCCTCCACTCGTCAAACCCGGTCGTGCGGGTGGCGACATAATCCCCGTCGTACAAGCCTTCCACGGCCCACACATACATGATCGCGGTGGCGAGCGCCGCGTCTGTTTGCGGTCGGATCGGCACCCATCGCCCGCCGAGCAATTGCGCGGTGGGATTGCAGTGCGGGTCGATGTGCACGAACTCAATGCCGAGTTCCTTGGCCCATAGGCGCCGCGGTGTCCCCTCGAATCCCGCATAGGCGCCATTGGTGCTTTCGGGGTCGCAGGACCAAAAGACAACCATGTCCGCTTCCTTCAGGCAATCCTCGACACCGCCGTAGCCGGATGGAACGCCGATCCGCATCGAATTGCCGAAATGATGCATGGCGCCCCAGTACCATCCTTCCCAACTGTCCGGATTCGCGGCGACCCGAGTGAAGCCGATCAGGTTGGCAAAACGCGTCAGCGAGCTGAGGTAATAGCCCACATTACCCCACTGGTGGTGGGACGACAGCGGGAACGTAATCGAGCCGGGTCCATGAACGCGCTTCTGCCGGTTGATTTCTTTGGCGACAATGTCCAACCCCTCCTCCCAACTGATACGTACATAGCCGGACTTGCCGCGGTTTTGCGGATTGCGCTCGCCGTCAGGATCAAAGTCGACTCGCTTCATCGGATGAAGGATGCGCTTGTCCGAATAGACGAGCGACTTGAGCGTCAACGCGTGGGGCGCGACCAATCCGCGCCGTGGCGGACTGAAGCGGCGCCCACGCGCTTCGATTACCCAGCTCGGTGCATCGGTGCTGTCGAGATCGATGGGGGTCACCCGGACGACGCGGCCACCGTTGACGTAGACGAACAGCGGGCCGCCATTTGTGCAGGTGGTGTAGCGGCGCGTACCGTCGCGCATCCGCGTGCCCATCGGCAAACCGGTGGTCTGCATCATGCTCAGGGTTTGCATGACCCAAACCAGCAATTCGTCCTCGCCTTCGGTCACCACTTTGAAGTTCTTGGCAGCGTGGATAATCTCGCCCTGGTCCGGCTTGGGGGAAAAGAACTTCAGCGCGGTGGCGACATCCTTGAAGGCCATGCGCACGTTGGAGCGCCGATGATTGCCGGCACGCGACCGAATGTGGCCATTCTTGAACTCGATGACCCGATTGACGCTTCCGTCCACGAGCCCGATCGAGACGACGAGATCGCGCTGCCTCAGGCGTTCACGATAGACGGGAAACCGGCGTGCCGTCAGCTCAAGGAGCTTGGGCAATGCAAAAAGAATGGTCTTGAGGACCTGTCGTTTCATATTCGATCCAGAAAAACTTTGTTGCGCCAGCGACGGCATGAACGCCTGACCGACGCGCTTGCGGGAACATGTGAGCGGCCCTGACTAGCGCGGTCATGTCACGCTGGGAGTCAAAGACCGGTACGCGTTAAAACGTATAGGCGACGTTCAGGAAGACGTTAAGTGGATTGAGCCGGAGCGTCGATCTGGAAACGATCTGCGTTCCCGTCGCGGTCTGCCCGTATAACGTAAGGTGGGTCTTCACTGGAACGTAGCCGAGAGAGGTTCCGACCGACCAGTGTTTTGTAATCGCGTAATTTGCCCCGACCTCGAATACAGGATTCCACGATGAACTGAGTGTCGCATGTGTCGAGCCGCCTGGGCCAAGGCTATCAGTGACAAACTGGCTATTGGTTGTGCGAACCTGGGTGAACCACGTGTAGTTCACGCCGAGCCCTATGAACGGACGGAATTTCGATTCGGCTGAAAACAGGTGGTATCGAACTTCGATGGCGGGCGGCATCGGCTTTGTCGTGCCGAGGTTGCCATACTTCTTTAGCGTCCCGTCGCCAACCAGGTTCACTTTCATCGGTAGTCCAAAAAGCATGGCGACACCAATGTTGTCCGTGACGTAGTACTCGGTGGTAATTCCCACCGTATCCGTCGAGCTGGCGTGCGCTCCGCTACCAGATAGCTGCTGATTCACCGCTACGCCGCCAATGCTTTCCACGGTCAGTGGCGTTGCATCACCCTGTGGCGCAATGTGAAGCCAACCTGTCGACAGCGTTATGCTTCCGGCAGACTGCGCATGGGCATCGTCGATAACCGCGGCCGAGCAGATGCAAGCCGCCATACCGATCGAACTGATTGCGCGTTTGTAATTCCTCATGTCTCTCTCCTGTCGCTATGTCTGGAAGTTTTTATGAATCATTGGTGTTGCGGCTGACTCTGCTTAGTTGATTGCTTTATTCCTTTGGTACAGCTAGACATGCCACACACTCCGATTGCTCTTCACCCTGGTAAGCGTGCATGGCCACGCGTTCCGTCTCAGGTGGGAACACGCACCACGTGCCGTCGCGGTGCCGGAAGAAGAAGAATCCAAGCGGGCCTGCCGGCAGCAGTAGCTCGATGCGCACGCACGGTCTCTGATTCGAACGTGCACGGCTGAATCGGGTAACCCGAACCGGTGTCGAAGAAGTCGGCCCGAGCCATTTTTCAACCTGCGAACGCAAAGACCTTTTTGAGGTAACGCCCATATTTTCCTTCCACACAATTAGGGTTCCTGATTTATAAGCACCGGCAACCATTTGAATCGTGTCATCGCGGCGCGTACGCCCGATTAACCTTTAATCCGGGCGCATGACCGAACGCGTCCCTTTAATGTCGTGGCTCGTCTCACGTTGGGCTGCCCTGCGCATCTGTCGCTGCCGGGTCCGTCCCCGTCGCCTGCTCCGCCTTTGGCTGTCTCCCGGCGGCCGAGATCGAAAATGCGAACGGAAAGCGTCCGAGCGCGGAAGTCGCCAATGCTTCGAACGCGGGGTCGCCAAGTTCGACGTGAAGTGAAATTCCGCGCGAGGTGTCGTCAATGAGGCTAACGATTGCATCCTCGACGCCAGCCTCTACGAGGGCTAACTCCAGGGCGTCTGCCGTTTCGCGCCGTTTCAGCGCCGGCTTGAAGATCTTGCCGACGCCCGTCAGCGGCATCGCATCCACGATTCGTATTCCCTTTGGCAACGCGGCGCGTTCGTTGATCTCGTGACGCAGGAATTCGGCCAATTCTGCTTCGGTTGCGGTGGTGCCCGGCTTCAGTTGGACATAGGCAACCGGCAACTCGCCCGCGTGCATGTCGGGACGGCCTACGGCTGCGGCAATCTGTACTGCGGGATGGCGATGCAATGGTTCTTCGATTGCCGCGGGGTCGATGTTGTGTCC
Organism: Paraburkholderia sp. BL9I2N2; assembly: GCF_004339745.1. Classification (GTDB taxonomy): domain Bacteria; phylum Pseudomonadota; class Gammaproteobacteria; order Burkholderiales; family Burkholderiaceae; genus Paraburkholderia. The sequence goes on from NZ_SMGP01000003.1 coordinate 823,738, forward strand.
GCCCCGGATAATCAGCTCCTTCTTCCGGCCGGTGAGCCAGAAGTAGCCGTCGGGGTCGCAGCGTCCCAGATCGCCGGTAATGAGCCAGCGGCCGCCGTCACCACCCTCCATCCAGATGCCACTGTTCTGCTCCGGCCGGGTATAGCCAGCGAACACGTTCGGACCAGAAATAACCAGCTGGCCGACCTCATCCGCAACGCAATCCCGTACATACCGGCCGGTTTCGTCGACCACCACGGCTTTCATGGCCTGACCGGGCAGACGAAGACCGATCGAACCGACCCTGCGCTCGCCAAGCGGTGGGTTCACGCAGCTAACGCAGGTGCCTTCCGTGAGGCCGTAGCCCTCGAGGATTCTGATTCCTGTGCGATCCTGGAAGGTGCGAAGCAATTCGACCGGCATGGGGGCGGCGCCGCACAGTCCATACTCGAGCGAGCTGATATCCCGTTCGCCAACCGGAACGTCCAGCAGTGATCCGTACAGTGTCGGGACACCGCTGAAGAAGTTGATGCGGTAATGCTCGACAATTTCCCAGAAGCGCTTGACGACGCCTTCGCCCCGATAACCTTGCGGTGTGCCGAGCACGACGTGGGCACCACGCGAGAACGCCAGCAGACCCGTCACCATCACGGCATTGACGTGGAAAAGCGGCAATCCGCAGAATATCGTTTTTCCCGGACCGATGCTTTCGCCGAAGAATTGACCCGCGTTCCACGCATTGGCCACCTCGTTGCCGTGCCGGCGAATTGCAATCTTTGGCAGCCCCGTGGTGCCGCCTGTGCAGAAGAAGGACGATACATCGTCGTTGCTCACTCGGCGCGTGCGGCTGAGCGCCTCCCCGTCGTCCTCCCTCGCGATTGCGGTGCTGAAATCGTGTATCCCAACATGCGAAGGCACGGCACTGTGAACGCCGCCAGGACCATGCAGTCTTGAACACTCGCCATGTTGCAGCATCCGGGCCGCGAATCGCTTTTCGCCTGGCATGCGGTCGGCCAGATTCACGAGCACCAGTTCCTGCAGGCAAGGGGCTTTGTGCAGTACCGCTTGCACCTTCTGCCAAAGGTCAGTTCCGGGGAACGGCGCCAGGGTTATGAGCACGCTCGCGCATGAAGCGTTGAGCAATTCACCGATGGCTTCGCTCTCAAGCAGCGGATTGATCGCGCAGACGATTCCGGCAGCTTCCCCGCCCCAGATCACAAAATGCGTTTCAGGAAGGTTGGGCAGGACGTATGCGACAACTGAGTCGCGCTGCACTCCCAGGCGGGCAAGCATGTTGGCGGTTCGCGTGACATCGTGCACCAGTTCACTATACGTCCAGCACTCGGCATTCCTGTAGTCGTCGGCCGTTGCAAAGAACGAAAGTGCGGGCGCAGACGGATTGAGGGCCGCGCCCCGACAGATCATCTCGTAGGTGCCCGACGGGAGATCCGCTGGCTGCCCCTTCGTTTCAATGGCAAGGACATCGTGTACGTTTGCGACGCCTGTCATACTGCCTCTTCCACGACGACGTTACGCTGTACGCCCAGATTGATCGCGCGGTCAGAGCTGGCGATATACGCCTCCACGACGTCACCAACCCGCAGGTACTGTGGCCTCTCCTCCTGCATCTTCAGGAAGAGACGCCATTTTTCCGCTTCAGGCAGTTGCGCCGTGGCGCGCTGCTTCTCGGGTGACGGAACGCTCAGCGCACAGCCGGACGGCGTCCCGGTCGCGAGCAGGTCGCCAGCGCGCAGGTCATGTATGCCGGAAAGCTCCGTCAAGGTCTCTGCCGGGCCGTAGACGAGACCCGCAGTGGAGTCATTCTGGCGGACAGTTCCGTTTACCGTCAGCGTCAGCACGAGCTCCTTCAGCTTCGGAATATCCTGTTTCTCCAGGAGGCAAAGGTAAGGGCCGACAGGGCCAAACGTGCGATAGCTCTTGCCCTTGTAGAACTGCATCTGCGGAATCTGGATGTCGCGCGCGGAGTAGTCGTTCACGATCACGGCGCCGGCGATGTAGTCATGCAGGTTGTCGTCGGTGACGGTCTCGCGGGAGGTCACGTCGCGTTTGAGGACGAGACCGAGTTCGATCTCATAGTCGAGGAACCGGACTTCATTTGGCTTCACGACGGCCGCGTCGGCCGGAACGATGCAGCTCGTCGCCTTCGTGAAGATCATGTTGAACTTCTTCACATCCGGGTCCATGCCGGACTCGATCATATGCTGGCGATAATTCGCGCCCTGGCAGATGAACTGCTGATTGGCGGTTACGGGCGACAACCATTGGACCTTCGATTCGGGAATCGTCGGGCCACTCAGCAGGAACAGCCGCTCAACCGGGTTAGCCTCGATAAACTCGGCGGTCGACCTGAATTCGCCGGGAATCGGCGTGATAGCGCCATTAGCGACCACGCCCCACTGGGCGCGGCCTTGATGCAAATAATGCAGAACGTGAAGTGCCATTTTTCGATCTCCGGATTCTATGGAAGGGATTGGTTCAGGCGAAAAGCTTTGCCAGCGAACGCAGCTTGCTCAGCGTCAGATCAGGGCTGCGGCGCAGGTTCCTGAAGAGCGCCACGACGCTCGCAGGCGTGAATCTGGGTTTTGTGAAACTGCGCGGCATTGTTGGTCCCCATTGCGCCATCGCCTCACGGCTCACGGCATGGACACCGGTCGGCGCATCGGCAGTAAAGAGATCGCCGTCGCAGTAGTGCTCGTGCTTGTCGCCCCAAGGGTCCTGCCAGTAGTCGAAGATCTGGCTGCCCAGAATATGCCGGCCGATCCCCCACGCGTGCGTCCAGCCCTTCTCGCGCAGGACGCGCTGGCCCATGCCGACCGCGTCGGCGTCAACGACTTCGTAGGCGCTATGGCTGTAGGTGGGCAGGAAGCCTTGTGCAAGCGCGAGCGTATGGTGATCGGCCGGCTTGTCACCAAGATCGAGTCGCATGAACGCGACGACGGGCGAGCCATCGGGAAGCACCTGCACATCGCTTGGGATAAAGCCGAAATGCTGCGCATACCATGCGCAGGTTTCCTGAAAGTCAGCGAGTTCGAGCACGACATGCCCGAGCCGGATAACTTCGGGCGAGCACTCAGGCGGTCGCTGCGTCCCGTTAATCCGGACGGCCGCATCCACGGAGTTGAACGGCAAAGGTGGCCGGTGTGACAGCGCCGAAGCCGGCGCCTGATCCCAAATCACATCGACGCGAAAACCGGAAGGGTCGGTCAACCGTGCGATATAGCCGCCGCCGGGCAAGGGCGACCGTTCGGCCTCGGATGCACCAGGCAGCTTGGCAAGTGCATCGAGATCGGCCCTGTTATCAACCTTTAGCCCAAAACCAACGAACCGGGATTTCGGTGCCTTTTGGATTACATAGCAAAAATGCGAAGCACCCGTTCCTCGCAATAGAACAAGTTCTTCAGTGCGCGACACGGTTCGGAGACCGAAATCATTGAGAAAAGCTTCGGCTTTCTCGAGGTCTGGCCGATCGAATATCAGATAGGTCAGTGCCGATGCTTTCGACGTGGGATTGGGGTGACGGGCCGGCTGTGCAGTGGTCAGTTTCATGGCAGGACGGAAATCAAACGGTTTGAATGGCGTCTTCGGCTTCGATAGCCGGCGCCCGCCAATGAGATTCGACATAACGGGCATCGGACTGCCATTCGGGCTGTCGAGCGAATTCGCGCTGCCGAAGCGGCTTGGCAAGGCAGACCACCTCGTGCACCGACGGCTGAACCGGTTCGTGCGGACCAGACGGCCCGGTGGTGTTGATTGATCCTGTCTCCACTGTCACTCCATCTGTCTATTTGTTTATCGGGCATCAAGCATGCGCCTTCGTGACATTAAAGTCATATATGATAGTTTTGTCAATAGAGACATTCCAATCTATACTTGGATATGAGCAAAGACTGGAACTTGTCATGGCGAACTCTTTAACGCGGCCTGCGCCTAAGCGCGCCGCCCGTGCGGCCTCCGTTTCCGCGGTCTCCGATTCCCCGGCCCCCGTTCCCGAGGAGCGCGAGCCGCGCGGAGCGCGCCGCAAGCGCGAGACGCGCGCCCGCCTGCTAGACGCGGCGCTCAGGCTCATGGCGGAAAAGGGCATGGAGGGCGTGGCAATCAACGAAATCACCGAGGCCGCCGACGTGGGCTTCGGTTCGTTCTATAACCACTTCGAGTCCAAGGAAGCCATCTACGCGACGCTCGTCGACAACGTGTTCGAGGAGTTCGGCGACATGCTCGATCGCCTCACCGGCGGCCTGTCCGACCCGGCGGAAGTGATCTCCGTTTCCGTGCGCCACACCCTGATGCGGGCGCGGCGCGATCCCGTTTGGGGGCGCTTCCTGATACGTGAAGGTTTTTCGGCGCACATCCTGAGCCGTGGGTTGGGCCAGCGGCTACTGCGGGACATCGGAAATGGCATCGCAGCCAAGCGCTTTGTGGTCGCTGACCCCTTCATCGGCTTTCTTTCGCTGGGCGGCACGGTGCTCGCGGCAATCGCTGCCGAGCTGAATTTCGTCGCGCCCGGCGCGCCGGCGGCAGCGCTGCTCGACGAACTCGGCTTCAGCGGGGAACACTTTGCCGAGCGCACGGCAGCAACGCTTTTGCAAACACTCGGCCTCAAACGCGCGGAGGCCGAGAAGATTTCGACGCGAGCATTGCCGCTCATCGAGGCAGAAGTCGAGGCGGAATAAGGCGGACGCGAAAAGGACCGTCAGGGGCTTAGGGTCGCCCCGCTCCCCGCTTCCGCGTAGGCCATTAGCGGGCAGGATGCCGGACGGTTCACCGCTTGCGGACTCCCATGCAATTCCGACCGCCTGGCAAGCTCGCGGAGGGCCCGCGCAATCTGCGTGGCGATTCGTTGCAAGGCCTGCCGGTGACCATCCGCGATTGCATCATAGCCAGCCGAGACCGGCTGGCTGGCTATGTTGTGGCAGGTCATCGTTTCCTGACCATTTGACGGCTGTATGCTCCATACGGCTTCAATCAGCACGTGCGACCCAGGCCACGTCTCAAAGCGCTGCACTTGCACCGAAATGCGGTACAGCGGAACATCGTCCGCGCGCGCCATGTCGCGCACGTCGACCGCGCCCGATTGCCGGGTCACGGTTGCCAGCACTACAGTGCGGATCTCATCCGGCAGCGGCGACGCCCAGCGATCGTCCTCCAGCACCTTGACCTGGGTGGCATTCACCTGAACGACGAGCTGGCTCCTCGCCAGCGCGGGAGGCACTGTAACGGGGCGCATATCGACCAGAACGGCGGGGCTTACCGTGCGATCCGCCGTGGCCGAACCGCCGCCGGAGCCAAGCGTGTAGAACCGGCTGGGCGGGGAACCACATGCCACCAGAACGGCGAGACTGATTCCCGTCGCCACACGAGCGAAAGCGCGCAACGAAAAAGACTGAAGGAAAGTCACGGCCGGTCTCCTTTCTTGCCGAACAGAAGCGCCTGGGGATGGCGTTCAAGATAGTCCGCGAGCGCATTGAGAGACTGCAGCGTACGGGTCAGTTCCTGCATCGCACCCTGGACGTCCGATTGCAACGGCGCCGCCTGCTGAAGCGTCACCTCAGCGGTGCCGAAGGTCCGCTGCGCTGCCGCCAGCGTGTCCCGAGCCTGTGGAACGACCTCGGTATCCAGATGACCAAACAGCTTGTTGGCGTTTTCCAGCGCGCCATTGAGGTTGGCCCCAATCTTGTCGAACGGTACCTGATTCAGCTTCCTGGCAATGTCCGCAATCTGCACCTGCAGTTCGTCGAGCGTGTTAGGCACGGTCGGCAGTTCGATCGGATTCTGATGCACATCCACGGTCGCACGCGGGGCTTTCGGGAACATGTCCAGCGCCACATAGAGCTGCCCGGTCAAAAGGTTGCCGGTTCGCAACTGGCCACGCAACCCTTCCATCACGAGGTGCTGAAGCAGCTCATGCCCGCCTGGCGTGTTGGGAGCCGGTAGCGCCTCGCTGCTGCGCCGGCTGAGCCGGTCGGGATAAAGTGCCATGGAAACCTTCATACTGAAACTCTTATCCATTTCGCTATACTCAATACCGATCTCCATCACCTGCCCCAACGCGATTCCGCGCAGGTCCACAGGTGCGCCAACGGACAATCCGCGCAGCGACTGGTTGAATCGCATCACCACATTGAGGGGTTGTCCGTCCGGCTCGCGCATCGCGTCCGACTCGTCCACTGCGAGTCGAAACACCGCCTTGTCAGCGGCCTGTTGTCCGGCGTCCTGACCCGGCGGTGACTGAAATGCGAGACCTCCCACAACCACTGTCGCCAGCGACTGCGTGTTGATCTTGAGCCCGCTCGAGTCGAGCCGAAGATCGACGCCGCTCGCATGCCACCACCGGGTGTTCGTCCCGACATACTGATCGAACGGCGCATTGACAAAGACGTTCACGATTACGCCCGAGCCGTGCGGGTCGAGCGAAAAGCCGACCACCTGGCCCACCTGCACACGACGGTAAAAGACAGGAGCACCGATATCGACCGACCCCAGCGAATCTCCTCGCAACGTGTACTGGTGCCCCGGTTGGCCGCTGGTGACGATGGGAGGATTCTCGAGTCCGACGAACTCCGTGCGTTTTTCTGACGATTGCCCGATGTCCACGCCAATGTACGCGCCGGAGAGCAAAGTACCGAGGCCCGAAATGCCATTGGCCCCAACGCGCGGTCGAACTATCCAGAAGCGCGTGTCTTGCGTCGCGAATTTTTCTGCCTCCCGGGTGAGTTGAATTTTCACCATCACGTGCTGAAGATTTTTCGTTAGCGTAATGGCCTGCACGGAGCCGATTTCGACGTCCTTGTACTTGACCTTCGTTTTGCCTGCCTCCATTCCGTCTGCGTTATTGAACGAAACCGTGACTGTCGGCCCTTTTTCTGAAATGGATCGGGCCACTAGCGCAATGCCGATCAACGCCGAGATCAGGGGAACCAACCAGATTAAAGAGGGAAGCCAGCGTTTTCGCGGTTTAATGTCGGGAAGGGGTAGATCAGGAAGATGCATCGCTAGAGGATAGTGTTGCTGATTTCAATTTACGGATGCGACGGCGCTACGAATCCGTGCGGACTCGACGTCGTCAGGATGCGGCCGTGCGCAATGGACGTTGTCCCAGGTGAGCCGCGGGTCGAACTGATGCGATGCCAGCATGGTGAGGATCACGACCGACCCGAAAGCGAGCGCGCCCGGACCCGCAGTAATGAAGGCAAAAGAGCCGAAATGCACCAGGGCAACCGTGAGTGAAACAACGAAGACATCGAGCATCGACCACCGGCCCACGCGCTCGACGATACGAAACAGCCTCGCGCGTTCGACCGGCCGCCAGTCCGAATCCCGGCGAGCGGTCAAGGTCAGCAATGCGAGAACCGCGAGTTTGAGCATCGGCACCATGACGCTCGCCACGAAGATAACGACCGCGAGCGGCCAGTCTCCCGAGCTCCAGAAGTAGCCGACACCGCCGAGAATCGTGTCGTCCTCCGAGCGGCCGAGCGACGAGGCATGCATGATCGGCAAAAGATTCGCCGGAATATAGACGAGCGCTGCGGCGATAAGAAGACTCAGCGAACGCGTCACACTGTCCGGGCGGCGCTCGTGCAGCGGCGAGTCACATCGCGAACAGTGCTGGTGTGGCTGATGCGCGATTGCCGTCTGAACCAGGCCGCAGGTATGACACGCGAGAAGTCCTGCATGTCTTGCCGTGACATAATCCGTGACTCCTGTTTCCGGCGAGCCGGAGGTGTCACCCGGCACAACGCGGCTGTCACTCACGCTCGACCGGGAAACGTCGGCACGCCGACGAATCTTCATTTCGTCGCAAACCTCCCACAACACGGCTGGGTCGAACGCGGCAACCATGGCCGACATCACGGTCAATGCGCCGAATGCAAACAGGCCGGGCCCCAGAATCACCTGCGCGATGCTCACCATTTTCACAATCGTGATGAGCACCCCGAGCATGAAGACCTCGATCATTCCCCATGGCCGAACGAACTGAATGAGACGAACGACGCGATTGAAGCCAGATGGCCGTTTGCCCACCAGAACGGGAACCAGCACATAAAGAAAGGCGAGCAACTCCGTCAGCGGAAACAGCATCGACGAACAGAACACCATGCATGCGACAACACGCATGTTTTCGCCCCAAAGCGATTGCACTGCACCAAACAGCGTGGTCTGCGAGCTGATCCCGTTTGTCTCCAGCCTTAGTACCGGGAACGCCTGGGCAATAACAAAGGTAATCAACGCCGCAACGGTCAACGCGCAAATCGCCTCGAGCGACAGGCCACTGCGATGCAGGCCTTTGAAACCCGCACCGCACCGTTGACAGCGTGCAACCAGCCCACCCAGGCGCGGCGGCTTGCGGAAAAGCAGATCACACTCGTGGCAGGCAATCAGGTTGCGATGTTCCATGCTTGGAGACGTCACTCTTTTGACGTCACGTGCTGCTGAGCGGACGGCAATTCGCCCATCGCCTGGAACAGTGCGACGGTATCCGTCATGCGCTGGCTTGCGGCGCGCACGGCGCCCAGCTGCGCAGTGAGAAATCTCTGCTCGCTGGTATGCTGCGCCGTGGACGGCAACGAACCGAGGCGGGCGCGCGAAGCGGTTTCGTCGAAGGCCGCGCGGGCCGACTGCGCCGCTCGTTCGGTAGACCTCAGCGACTGCGCGTCGTTATCCAGCGCGGCAAGTGAATCCGCGACATCCTGGAATGCCGACAGAACCGTGGACTTGTAGTGCAGAACCGCGGCATCGTATGTATCGATCGAGGCCCTGCGTTGCGCGAACAACGCCCCACCATGGAAGATCGGTTGCGACAGGCCCGCCCCGATCGCCCACAGTCCGCCCGCGCCTGAGAGCAACATCGGCCAGCTAAAGCCGCCGCGGCCCATCGCGGCTGTCAATGACAGGCTCGGAAAGAGTTGCGCAGTCGCGGCGCCAACGTCGGCTGCGGCTGCCTTCACGGCTGCGTCGGCCGCCTGAATGTCGGGACGCGAACGCAAAAGGTCCGACGGCACAGCGACCGGCACATGGTCGGGCAACGACAGGCTGTCGAGGTCGGGAACGGCCGGTGCGTCATCCGGCGTACGACCCATCAGTACCGCCAGCGCGTGGACGGCTGTGGTGCGCTGCTGGCGTAGGGCCGGAAGACTAGCCGCAATCGAATCTGCATCCTGCGTCGAGTTGAGCGCCTGCACATGCGAGATGGATCCGAGCGTGTACCGTTGCCGGTCCTCGTTTGCCGTTTCGCTCGCCACGGCGACGAGCCGTTCGGTCAGTGCGATCTGGCGATCAAGCGCCGCCACATTGATCGCCGTGCCGACGATGTTGGCGGCGAGCGCGCGCCGGGCCGCTTCCAGCTCATACCCCTGCACATTCACGCGAGCGGCAGCCGCCGTGTTGGCGTAGCGCGTCTGGCCGAAGAAGTCGAAGGTGTAGTGCGCCTGAAGCTGGCCGGCGAAAAAGTTGTACTGCACCTGCTCAGGGCCGAGCCCCGGCACGACGGGTGAACGCGCGCGTTCAACCTGGGCGACACCGTCGACTGACGGTAGTGTGGATGAGCCGACCTGCGCGCGCAGTCCCTCCTGCGCGGCCGAAAGCGTGCGCTGCGTCGCCGCCAGCGTCGGGCTGTTGCGCATACCTTCCTCGACCAGCGCATCGAGCGCGTCGGACCGGTACAGCCGCCACCATTGCGGCACCGCCGTCGAGCCGATATCGAACTGCTGGGCGACGCCATTTGCGACCACCGTCCTGGACGGCTGCGCCTGCGCGCCGTAATGGATCGGCGAAGGCATCACCGGGGGTTCGCCGCTGGGGCCGAACGAGCAAGCCGTCAGCACGAGCGCCATAGCGACGGCGAGAACGGATGTCTTATAGGCAAACTTCATCTTCAAATCTCCGTATGCTCGACGACGACCGGCTGCATCCCGCGCTCGTCGCGCCGGACCCTGAAGCACGTCGCGTAGAGAGCCGGCAGGAAGAACACCGTCAGTAAAGTAGCGATCGTGATCCCGCCCATCAACGCGGTCGCCATGGGTCCGAAGAACGCTGAGCGCAGAAGCGGAATCAGGGCGAGCACGGCCGCGGCGGCCGTCAACGTGATCGGCCGGAAACGCCGTACGGTCGCACCGATAATCGCGTCGAAGCGCCCATGCCCCGCCGCGATGTCCTGGTCGATCTGGTCGACCAGGATCACGGAGTTGCGCATGATGATGCCGAACATGGCGATCACGCCGAGCAACGCGACAAAGCCGAAGGGCTTGCCGAACAGCAGTAGCGCAGCCACGACGCCGATCAGCCCGAGCGGTGCGGTCAACACGACGATAAAGGTCCGCGAGAAGCTTTTCAGCTGGATCATGAGCAGCGTCAATACAGCAATGATCATGAGCGGCATCTCGGCGTTGATCGAGGTCTGGCCTTTCAAGCTTTCTTCGACCGCGCCACCTACTTCGATGCGATAACCCACCGGCAATCTGGCCTGCTCGCCGGCAAGTGCGTGCTCGATATCGCGGGTCACGTCGATACCCTGCGCGTCGCCCCGAATGTCGGCCTGTACCGTGATCGTCGGCTGCCGGTCGCGCTGCCAGATCACGCCGTATTCGAGCGTGTCCTTGATGTGTCCGAGGGAACCCAGCGGAACCGGGCCGTTCAGAGTCGGCACCGCGAGGCTGGTGAGTTTCGAGGGATCGACGCGCTCGCCCTTCGGCGCACGCAGATCGACGTTGATCAACTTGTCCCGCTCACGGAACTGCGTGACCGTGTAGCCCGAGAGCGTCATGGCCAGGAAGTTCGAGACGTCCTCCGACGTGACACCGAGCTGGCGCGCCCGGATCTGATCGACCTCGAACGAGATCGACCGTTCTGCCGGCTCGTCCCAGTCGAACTGGACGTTGCGCGTGCGGGAATCGGCACGGACCTTGTCAGCGACCGTTTCAGCAATGGAGCGCACCGTCGTGATATCGCTGCCGCTCACCCGGAACTTGATCGGGAACCCCACCGGCGGACCATTCTCGAGCCGCGCCACGCGCGCCCGCACGCCGGAGAAATCCTTCTCGAGTTTCGCATCGAGCCAGCGCATCAACTCGTCGCGATCTTCGACGCTCTTCGCGGTGATCACGAATTGCGCGAAATTGGGCTGCTGGAGCTGCTGGTCGAGGGGCAAATAAAAGCGCGGCGCGCCAGTGCCCACGAAGTCGACGAAGTGGTCAATTTCGCGCTTGCCGTTGAGGGCCGTTTCGAGGCGCTTCGTTTCACGCAGCGTCGCCTCGAACGAAGCGCCTTCCGGCAGCCGCAAGTCGACGAGCAGTTCGGGCCGTTCGGAGTTCGGAAAGAACTGCTGCGGCACGCGCGTGAATGCCGCCATCGCGATCACAAAAAGCACCGCGGTGACGCCAAGCACGGCCCAGCGACGCTCGATACACCACGAGACCCAACCCGAAAGGCGCTTGTAGAAGCCGGTGTTGTAAACGTCGTGCTCTTGATGGTGGCCGCCGGCCTGGCCCTTGCGCTCGGGCAGCATGTGAAAACCCAGCAACGGGACCAGCACGACAGCCGCGAACCAGGACACGATCAGCGCAATGGCCGACACTTCGAAGATCGAGCGCGTGTATTCGCCCGTACTCGATTTCGCAAGCGCGATCGGCAGGAAACCCGATACTGTCACGAGCGTGCCGGTCAGCATCGGAAAGGCCGTGCTCGTGTAGGCAAAGGCCGCCGCGCGCGTGCGAGTCCACCCCTGCTCGAGCTTCACGGCCATCGTTTCGACGGCGATAATCGCGTCGTCGACGAGCAGCCCGAGCGCGAGCACTAGCGTGCCAAGGGAGACCTGGTCCAGCCCGATATTGAACACATGCATGCACAGCGCCGTCACGGCGAGCACGATCGGAATCGAGATCACGACGACCATGCCAGTGCGCAGGCCGAGCGAAACGAGGCTCACGACCAGCACGATTGCTACCGCTTCCGCGACCGACCTGACGAACTCGTCCACTGAATGCTTGACCGCGTGAGGCATGCTCGAGACGGGAGCCAGCTTGAGTCCCGCAGGCATGGTGGCCTGCAGTTCGGCGGTTTTGGCGTCAAGCGCCTTGCCGAGGCTGATCACGTCGCCGCCCTTTTGCATCGTCACGCCAATGCCGAGTACCGCCTGCCCGCCGACACGCATCTCGGTGACGGGCGGATCGTCGTAGCCACGCGTTATCTTTGCGATGTCGCCGAGCCGGAACGTGCGTTTGTTCACGGTGAGGAGCGTGTCCGCGAGCGCCTGCACGTCCTTGAACGCGCCGCTTGGGCGCACGAACACCCGGTCGTCCGCCGTTGTGATGGTGCCGACCGGCGTCACCGTGTTCTGTGCGTCGATGGCCTGTGCGAGCTGCTGCGGCGTGATGGACGGCCGCGTCAGCTCCGCATTCGATATTTCGACGAAGATGTGCTGGTCAGGATCACCAAAGTAGTCAACCTTGGCGACACCGGGCACACGCAAAAGGACCGTGCGCAACTGATCCGCGTAGTCGTGCAGTTGCGCGGACGTATAGCCGTCGCCTTCGAGCGCATAGATGTTCGTATAGACGTCGCCGAACTCGTCGTTGAAGAACGGTCCAACCGTCCCCTTGGGCAACGTCGCGATGATGTCGCCCACTTTCTTGCGCACCTGGTACCAGGTCTCGGGGACCTCCTTGACCGGCGCCGAGTCCTTCATTGCGAAGAAAATCATCGACTCGCCGGGCCGCGAGTAGCTCTTGATGTTGTCGACGTACGGCGCGGCCTGCAACTGACGTCCAATCCGGTCCGTGATCTGTTCCTGTACCTCGCGGGCAGTCGCGCCCGGCCAGTAGGTTTTAACCACCATGGTGCGGAACGTGAACGGCGGGTCTTCCGACTGGGCAAGCTGCGTATAGCCGATCACGCCGAACAGCGTCGCCAGCCCGATCAGAAAGATCACGAGCTGCTGATGGCGCAACGCCCACGCGGACAGATTGAATCCGCCTTCGCTGGATGCCTCGGCTTTAGGTGGAATGATGGGCGCGCTGTCGCGCGCGGCTTCACGGTCGCGGGCGTTCATGACGAAAAGTCCTCGGGATGGAGCGGAGCCACGACCTGCACGTGCTGGTTCGCGCTCACCGCGTGAACGCCTTGCATCACGACGCGGTCGCCGTCGTGAAGTCCGCCAATGACGGAGACGGTCCGGTCGTCGTAGCGCACGATGCCGACAGTGCGCAGTTCAAGGGTGTCGCTACCGGCGCGCACCACCCATACAGCAGGGTTCTCGCCCTTGTGGAACAGCGCCGTCACAGGCAGTGCGAACGCAGCCGCCTCCGGCACGTCGCTGGCGGCATCGAACGTGACATTGGCCGTCATGCCGACTCGGACTTCCGCGGCCGGCTCGGCTAGCGTGAGTTTCACTCGCCAGGTGCGGCTTTGCGGATCGGCGGCGGGCGATACCTCGCGCACGCTCGCTTCGAAGCTTTTGCCGGGCAGCGCGGACAGGCTCACGCGCGCCTTGCTGCCGACGGCCAACGCGCCAAGCGCCCGCTCCGGTGCGTCGCAGACGATGTCCACGCTGCCGGTCCAGTCGATGTGATAGACCGCCTGATCCGCCTGGACGTTCTGGCCAGTGTCCGCGTCCTCCGACTTGATGACTCCGTCGTGGTCTGCCGTGAGCGTGGCGTAGCGCAGGTGATCGGTGGCGAGCGCCATTTGCGCGAGGGCCGAATCGCGTTGCGCGAGCGCCGTAGCGTAAGCGTCTTCGGTCTGTTCCATCTGCGCCGGTGCAATCAGGTGTGCCTGGATCTGAGCCTGATCACGATCGATCTGCTGCTTTGCGTACACGAGACGATGTTCGGCGGCATCCAGTTGCGCGCGCGCATTAACGAGGTTATTGCGCAGATCGGTAGGGTCGAGCAGCGCAACGATTTGCCCCGCCTTGACGGTATCGCCGAGATGAACCTTTCGTTCAATAACCTTGCCCCCCACTCTGAACGACAGTGGCGTGGAGTAGCGCGCCTCTACCTGAGCCGGTAATGAGGCAGTCGGCGTGCGTCCGTCGGGATGAACCGCGAACGCGACAACCGGTTTGGGCTCCGGCGGAGCTACTTCACCGCGGTGGCAGGCCGAGAGCAGAATTGCACCACAAGCCGCAACGAGCAGACGCCCTCGGAACGGTGGCCGGGCGATGGAAGACAGGAAGGGACGCGCGAATGTCCGCGCGTTAAGACCGGATAGTTTCACGATGTTTACAAGGCAGGTGATGGTCCAGCAATAAAAAAAGGCGAGGCATAGGAAGACACGGTGCGTCCGGCGGCATGCTTTTGCTCAATGCGCCAAAGACGATCCCCAACACGGTTAACTTAGCATTCCTACTTGACTCTTCTGATACGATCCGCTTGCAACTCTTCATACTTCGTCATCGCATGCGGTAGATACCGTCGCTTCTCAATTCGTCTACGCAGCCGCCGATGTCCGGCTAAGATGACATTAAACCCATACATGATGATATTGTCAACTATGAAGCATAATTATAAAATATGACGATACCAAGACCTGGAGCCGAGATGCCTGATATCCCAAAACCCCGTGCAAACCGGCAGCGCACGCAGACGTTGCGCGGCCCGGTCCCAGCGGCGGAAGGGCGCCAACCGCGCGGCGCCCGCCGCAAGCGCGAAACCCGCGCCCGCCTGCTCGACGCCGCATTGAAGCTGATGGCGGAAAGAGGAATGGACTCGGTAGCCATAAATGACATTACCGAGGCCGCCGACGTCGGCTTCGGCTCGTTCTACAACCACTTCGGGTCGAAGGAAGGAATCTTCGCGGCGCTGGTCGAATGGGTGTTCGAGGAATTCGCCGATACGCTCGATCAGCTCGCCCGCGAGCTGTCCGACCCGGCCGAAATAGTCGCCGTGTCAGTACGCCACACGCTGATGCGCGCACGCCGTGAGCCGGTATGGGGACGGCTTCTGATCCGCGAGGGATTTTCGGTGCATGCGCTGGGCTGGGGGCTCGGCCAACGATTGCTGCGCGACAGCCAAAGAGGCATTTCCGCAAAGCGCTTTGTCGTGCCTGATCACCTGATGTGCGTCGTGTCGGTCACGGGCATCATCTTCGCGGCGATCGCCGCCGAATTGCACTTTGCCTTATCGGTTGCACCACCAGTCCGGCGGCAAAAAGCGTCAGGAGTGGGCGGACAGAACTTCGCTGAACGGGTGGCAGCAGTCGTGCTGCAGGTGCTTGGACTCAAACGCGCAGAGGCCGAGAGGATCGCGCACCTGCCCTTACCCACGAGCAGATCGGAAACCAGGGTTTGCAGAGCAAAATCGCGCTCCTGCTGATCAATGCCTGCTATCCCCCGTAAAACGCGCTCGCCAGATAACGGCCGCGGAGTTCGCGCAGGCCTGCGGCCAGAATTGCGCTGGCTGGAAGCGCGAGCAGGACACCAAAGAAACCGAAAAGCTGGTCGAATGCGAGCAAGGCGAAAATCACCGCGAGCGGATGCAGGCCAATGCGCTCGCCGACGAGGCGCGGCATGAGAACGAAACTCTCGAGAATCTGGCCGATGCCGTACACGACCACCACCGCGCCAACGCCATACCAGCTACCGAATTGCAGCAGCGCGGCGAGAAGCGCGAGCGCCAGTCCGATCGCGAATCCGATGTACGGAATGAACACGGCGAGCCCGGTGAAGAGACCGACAGGCAGCGCGATCTCGAAGCCCGCGATCGTCAAAGCTATTGGATAGAATGTAGCGAGCGCCCCCATCACGAGCAGTTGGCCGCGCAGGTATTGCGACAGCATCTGGTCTATGTCTGTCAGGAACCTTCGCGTTTTGCCCAGCCACGGTCGCGGCACAAAGCTTTCAAGGCGGGCAAATGCCTCGTGCCTGTCATAGAGCAGATAGAACAGGACGAGCGGCACCAACACGATGTTGCCAACGACAGCAACCATCATGTTGCCGCTCGTGCGCAGTGACTGCCACGCAGCCACTGCGATGGCCTGTTCGCTCACCTTGAGGTCTGTCGCCAACATCTCGCGAACATGGCTCAAATCGAATGAATAGCTTAGACCCAGCAAGGCCAGTTTGGGTTGTAACCACGCGTTAACGGCCGCTGCCAGAGCAGGAATCCGCACGATCAGTTGAGGCCCCTCCTGATGGATCACGGCAAACACGAGCAAAACGAGCAGCGTGGCCATCACACCGAACAGAAGCATCATCAGGAGCGCGGCAAGACCGCGGGGCGTGCGATGGCGTACCAGCCACTCCACGCCCGGTTGAAGGACATATGCGATAAGCCCGCCGAGCAGGAACGGCGTAAGGACCGGGCGCAAGATCCAAAGCAGGACGCCAGCCGTCAAGACGACCGCGCCCCATAGCAAGGCGTGGCGATGGTGCAAAGTCATAAGTGCAACGTAGGGTGAACAAATCGGGGACGCCCGCATTGGGATGTCGCGGTGCGGGCGGGCAGGCCCGCACCCTAAATGATATTATCATCACTTTTGTTTGTTTGGTCAACACTGATCATTTCGAATGACTTACGTTGAACCTCGCGAGGCGGCTTGTTTCGTCTGGCTCATTCCGTATGCTTTACACGCTTTAGTTGACATTTATATCAGTTATGAGTTTAATGCCACAAATGCCTGACGCCGACTGCCGGCGACGGTCAGACCGTTCGTGGGACACAAGTTAAATTTTTCGCAGGATCTCCTATGGCGCAACAAACCAGACCTCCCGGTGTGCAAGCGAAACCCCATGGCGTGCACGACATCGTGCAGCATGCATTGCGCAGTGCCGCGACAGCCACAACCGCCAATGGCGCGACGCGCTCGGCGACGCCCTGCTCGAGCTCGAGCGCCTACTCGGAAACAGCAGCCAGCAGACGCACTGAGCCGTTACCTGCTCGCACCGGACGTTCCAATGGAATACATTGAAAGCTTGCGTCTGTTTCGCACGATCGTCGAGGTCAAAAACTTTAGGCGCGCGGGGGAAATTCTGGGCTTATCGCCGTCGGCGGTCTCGCGCGCGATAGCTTCATTGGAGGGCCGTCTAAGCTCGCGTCTGTTCCATCGCTCCACCCGCCAGCGTTCGCTGACAGAGGTTGCCGAGCGTTTTTTATGACGGGTGTTGCCGCATCCTCGACGATCTCGACTGCCTGGACGCCGACGCCGCTAACCATGTCCGAGTGCCGGCCGGTGTCGCGCCTGGCGATGCGTTGTCCGATATGGAAGTCATTCGCAAGCCCTTTCGTCCGGAAGTGCTCGCGGAGCACGTACGCGCCAAGTTCGAAGACTGACGAGCTATCTGCGAATCGGTACAAATCGGACGGTGCAAATTACACGCGTACAGATCGCAAGTTCGCGAGGGGCCGGACCTCCGCTGTCGAAGAGCCTTTGCATCTGCTTGAGTTTTTCTGGATCGCGGGCCGTGAGATCGTCGGCGGCGCTGAAGTCCTTGCTCACGTCACAAAGCTCCCATTTGTAACCGTCTATCACGTCGACTTTGGGACTTCGGTCGCCCACAGCGGCGCAATTGGCGTCGTCGCGGCAATCCAGCCATCGTGATAGATCGCGCGATTGCCAAACAGCTCGATGTACTGCGTGCGGCGCGTGGACGTTGCGCTGGGTTGATCAAAGGTTTAGGCCATGCTGACACCTTCAGCCGGACGTTGCTTGACGCCGTTCACCTCGACCGGTTGCGGGACATGGGGAAACGTCGAGCACAGTGGGCGGAATATCGATCACGTGATGCTACTGTGAACGGATCTCCCCCTGCTCCTTGGTGTGCGCCGGCAACGAAATGACCATTCCGTTGCGTGTGCCGCCGAAGTTCCTGGCGATCTGTTTGGTACACTGGAACGGTCTATCCAGCGCGTGCGCCCAACCCATGGGGGAAGTGGTTATAGGTCTTCCATGTGCAGGGGTCATCCATCATCGGCAACATCTGTGCGGTTGTCGGTACGACGCCATTCATCGCGCCTTCGAGATTGGTCGATTCACCCGGACCGCCCTCCCTGCACTCGCGCCGTTGTCCCAGACGATGTACATCGCCAGCGTATTGTCACCGACGATAGTGGCCAACGACCTGAACTCCGCCGACGTTTGTGATCCCACTGTTGGAGATCGCTAATTCTGCTAGCGGTGGCCATAAGGGCGCTAATGCTGTTCGTTAATTTTGCTAACGTGTCTTTTTCATCGGAACACGAACACTCTGCCCGGAACGCCTACGCGGCGAGGCCCTTCCGCCTGATCTGGAAATCGTCGGCCGTGAGCCTGATTGATTCACCCGGACGCAGGCGGACTTTCTATCGGCGACCGCGATAATGCGGCATCTCCCATCAGCAAACGCCTTGAGCATCCGGACCTGGTCAGCGTCTGGCGGCAACCAGAATTGCGCTTCCGGCGCGCCTCGCGTGTCGCGCACACGATCTCACTGCGATGTCCGGTCAGGCGAAACGAAATTTCGGTCTGCCGCAGTGTAGATTGCGCCTGCGTTTGCTGGAGGCGAGGTTTGCGGTTGAGGGAGACGCGGACGTGCCAGATGGTTAGTTGCATGTTTGTATCGACACGGACTTCCAGAGTGAGCCCTTATGGCAGACGACATTCACAACCATGCGAAAGCGCGGTCACCTGATACTGCGTGCCGCTGTCGAAGACGGCGCTCACCCACCCCATCGGGTGCCACTTGAGGCGCCATTTAGATTTGCGTTCGCGTTGGGTGATCGGCGGTACTCGACCCGCAACCGCCTGTCGAATCACCGTGACGAATGTCCGTAAGAGGGCTTGAAATTGGACACTCGATCGACGGCAAGTATTCCCCGTTGCCTGGACCCGGCAATCCGACGCGCCTTAGTCGCTCAAAGCGGGCAAGCGGCACGACGGAACAGGCGCGACCAAATTTGCGACCCGAACCTGCGGCGAGCAGTGGATGGGGCGCTCTCTGTCGGGCGGCTCGCCTTTCAGGCGCCCCGCAATGCGTCGATCTCTGCGCGAAGCGCTGCAACTACGCCAGTCCAATCGCCTCGCGTCGTTTGTCGAAACAACCGCGCCTTTGGGTACCACGGACTATCGCTTCGGTCGAGTTGCCATCTCCAGTCCGGCATGAACGGCAAAGCAATCCATACGGGTTTCCCAAGCGCCCCCGCCAAATGCGCCACAGCTGTGTCGACGCTGACGACGAGGTCGAGGCGAGCGATCAGCGCAGCAGTCTCAGCGAACGTGGTGAGCCGCCCGGAAACATCGCGCAGCACCCCGCGCTGCTCAAGTTGCGCGAGGCACGCGCGATCACTGTCGCGTACATCCGGTTGCAACGCGAAGAAATCCGCGTCGGCATCGAACACTGGCTTCAGTTGCTCAAGCGAAATGGACCGATTGTGATCATTCAGATGCGTACGGCTTCCCGACCACACGATCCCAATGCTCGGCCGTCGAATGGAGCCTGTAAAAAAATCGTCCCATTGAGGGACAAGCGCACCGTCTGCCTGCACATATGCACCGGATAGCGCGAGATCGGGTGCACGAACCTTGAGCGCAAACGGCAGACTCAGGGTTGGAATGTGATAGTCGAAATGTGGCACTTGCCCTGTCTCACCGATGACTTCGGCCGCACCCCGATAATTTTGGAGGAGCGGCAACAGGGCATCCTGAACACGCAACACGACGTGAGCGCCAGCTGCACTGAGCCGATCCACAAAACGCACGAATTGCAGCGTGTCGCCGAACCCCTGCTCATGATGAACGAGCACTGTCCTGCCGTCTATCGGTTGGGTGCCAGTCCATAGGGTGTTCTGCGGAAAACCGTGGCTGCAGGTGCCATCGCGCCAACGCCATTCGTATTCGCGCCAGCCGTGTTCGAATTCGCCGAGCAGCAAATTCGTCTGAGCTCGATTGGTGCGCGCGCCGGCGTCGTTCGGATCGATTGAAAGCGCCTTCTTGAATTGAAGCAATGCCTCATCAAAGCGCCGGAGATCTCGCAACGCGACCCCGAGATTAACGTATGCGCGTACGAAACGCGGCTTGAGCGTGATCGCCTGCCGGTAGGCATCCAGTTCGTCCTCATAGCGTGCCATCGTACCGAGCAGCGTTCCACGGTTGTAATGCGCTTCGGCTGATTGTGGCTGGAGCTTGCACAGATGCACCAACAGATCAAGTGCCCGCTGCGATTCGCCAAGCTGTATCAGCGACATTGCGGCACCGTACAACGAGGCGGCATGGTTCGGAAACTGGGTCAGGCAGCGCTCGAACAGCGCTATCGCAGCATCGTGACGCTGCGCCAACTGACACACCTGCGCGGCGAAGTTCAGTTGATCCATAGACATTGACATGTGCGCCGATGCCTGCATCAGGTACTCCGCTGCGCATGCATGATCGCCCTGGTTGGCGGCGATATAACCGAGACCTGCAAGAGCTTCGCCGTGGTCGGGGACGCTCGCCAGAATGCCGAGCAGCAGACCTGCGGCATCGTCGAGCCGACCGGCCATGAGGTTCGCCTGCGCGGCGGCGAGAGCGTGTTCAATTTCGTGATTCATGGCGCTGGAGGCTGGAGCAAAGTGCGATCTGTCGCGGGATTCGAAACGACTCATTGTACGGGACCGCGTATAGCGAGTCTCCAGAGCGAAGCGATGGCAGCGTCGGTTACCTGCATATGCAAACACCAAAGTGTTCCCGCCAGCGTCGAGCTGTTTAATCAGCGGTTTCGATTGCTACGCAAGATAGATAAGCCTCAGCGGCCGTCTTAAGCTGAATCGGAAACGGACGGTCGTAGCTTAAGGTTCGGTGGCTGGTTCTGGCCGGAGACCATCCAATGCAATTGGAGCGGCCACCCACTCTCTGCGCGACTACGAACGACAACACGCGCCACGATCTATTGTGCGAGATAAACCCTGCCGCGCTTAACGCATGCCTGGAGCGAACGAAGCGGTTGCAGCAGGAGGACGCAGAACTGCGAAAACGCGACGCACTGTTGCTGGAGCAGTTCGTTCGATGGGCCTACAACGCCGCGTCTCGGGGGTTGACTGTAGAGTTTCTTAACCGGGCGCTACCGCCAACGAATCGGACCGGAAACGCCACATCCGGACGCCGGTTTCAATAAGCCGTAAAGCGGTCACCCCATAGTTTTGATTTTGAGGTCCACAGTCCGGACGGACAAGGTCGTGGGTACTTTTATCGCCGAAAGGATGCCGAAGTTGGTCCGATTCGACCATGTCGACCCCGCGAGTCAACGTCTCCAAAGCCGATCAGCTGCACCGTCTCGCCACGAGTCAGGGCGGCCGTCACGGCGCTTCCTTCGATACACCGCCCGCGCATGGCGGGACGGTACGCTCTCGAGACGCATGCATACCGTGCCGCGCAACCCAAGCAAATTTCGGATATCGCCGGCCGGCTGCGTACACCACACCTCCCATATCATGCCCCTCTCCTCCCACAAAATTTTTCACACCATCGCTTGACAATCTATCTACCAGTAGATAAAGTTCGATCCATGGAAACGACAACGACAGTGCGCGAACAGATCCTCGACCACGCAGTCACGCTCATCATGCTGCGCGGCTACAACGGTTTTAGTTACCGTGATCTGTCCAGTCTGGTCGGCGTAAAGACCTCGAGCATCCACTACTACTTTCCGTCGAAAGACGATCTGGTGCTGGAAGCGGTCAACCAGTACAGCAAAGAGGTGCTCAACGCCGTCCACGCTATCGACGCTTCGTTGCCGGCCGATGCAAAGCTCAGCAGGTACACGAAGATGTTCGGCAGGACCCTCGGTGACGGCGATCAGATCTGCCTGTGCGGCATGCTTGCTGCGGACATCGAGTCGCTGCCCGAGAACGTCCGGCAAGCGGTGCAGGCGTTTTTCAAGGCGAACGAAAACTGGCTGGCCCAGGTTCTCGCGCAAGGTGCGCAGGAAAAGACGCTAACGGTGAACAGCAAACCGGAAAACGCGGCGCGCGCGCTCTACGCGGCTTTTCAGGGTAGCGTGCTGGCAAGCCGGCTGTTTCATACCAGGGCTCGACTGGAAGATGTCGAAGCCTCGGTGAGAATTACGCGGTAAAGCAGTCGAACGAGAGGTGGCATGCCACCTCTTTGTTTGCCCGCTTATCTATCTGTGCATAGATAGATAAGCGGCAGATGAGAATTGGAAACACCCGTTTTTTCCCGCAAAAATCTATCTACTCATAGATAGCCAAATTAGCAACCCAGTCTCTTTAAAGGAGTTTCACCATGTCCCTCGAAAAAGTCCTCTACCGCGCCCATGCTCACGCCACCGGCGGCCGTGACGGCCGTGCTGTCGTTCCCGCAGGCAATCTCGACTTCAAGCTGACGACGCCTAAAGAACTGGGCGGTGCGGGCGGCGAAGGCGCCAACCCGGAACAACTGTTTGCCGCCGGCTACAGCGCCTGCTTCCTCGGCGCGATGAAGTTCGTCGCCGCACGCGACAAGATCGCCATCCCGGCGGACGTCGCGATTGACGGCAGCGTCGGCATCGGTGCGATTCCGAACGGCTTCGGCATCGAAGTCGAACTGAAGATTTCGTTGCCCGGCATGGCGCGTGAAGCGGCGCAGACGCTGGTCGACAAGGCACACATCGTCTGCCCGTACTCGAACGCAACCCGCGGAAACATCGACGTCACGCTCACGATCGCCTAACCCACACGCCCCCATCAATCCAAGAACTGGAATCTGCCATGAAGACCTTCACGCCTTTGTTGCTCGCTGCGGCCCTGGCCGCCAGCACCACCTTCGCAGTTGCTGCAACCCCGGCGTCACCCGCCACGCCCGATCAGGTGACAAGCCAGTTCCTCCATGCCCTGAACAGCGGCACCGGACCGGCGATCAACACCTTGGCCCCGGCGCAGGCGCGCCAGGTGCTGATCGGTGCGCAGAATAGCGTCAAGGTCGATCTGTCGGGCATCGAGGTGTCGAACAAGACCATCGAGCAGGACGGCATCACGGTGCCGATCACGATCGTCCGACCGCAAGGCGCAACGGGTACGTTGCCGGTCTTCATGTTCTTCCATGGCGGTGGCTGGATCCTTGGCGACTTTCAGACCCATGAGCGTCTGGTGCGTGACCTCGTCGTGCAATCCGGCGCCGTGGCGGTGTTCGTCAACTACACGCCGTCGCCCGAAGCGCGATACCCGGTGGCGATCAACCAGGCGTACGCGGCGACCAGGTGGGTCGCGGCACATGGCAACGACATCGGTGTGGATGGCAGCCGTCTCGCGGTGGTGGGCAACAGCGTGGGCGGCAACATGGCGGCGGTCGTCGCACTGATGGCGAAGGACAAGCAAGGTCCCGCGATCCGCTTTCAGGGCTTGATGTGGCCGGTCACGGACAACGCCTTTAACAACGGCTCGTACAACGCCTATCCGGAAGGCCACTTCCTGACCCGTCCGATGATGAGGTGGTTCTGGGACGCGTACACCAAGGATCCGAAGCAGCGTAACGAGATTTACGCGTCGCCGTTGCGTGCTTCGCTGGACCAGTTGAAGGGTCTGCCGCCGGCGCTGATTCAGGTCGCACAGTTCGACGTGCTGCGTGATGAAGGCGAGGCTTACGGCCACAAACTCGACGCGGCGGGCGATGAGGCAACTACGGTCCGCTACAACGGCACGATCCACGACTTCGGTTTGCTCAATGCACTTGCTGAAGATGCACCGACGAAGGCTGCGACCAGACAGCTTGCCGACGAGTTGCAGTCGCGCCTGAAGTAAGACCCTGCTAATCCCGACGAGGCGCAGTCCTCAAACGACACTGCGCCGCTGCCTCCGCACACTTGAGGCGCGTCGGGTCCCCAAGACATTTAACGCACATTGGAGTGAATCTTATAAACCGCAATCTCATCGCAGCCCTTCTGATTGTCGTTACCGCAGCAGTGGCAGCACCCGCATTCGCTAACAGCGGCTACGGCCCGGCGCCGTCGTATCACCCGCTCGTCGGCGCCACGGCGTCGCAACGTGGCCAGAGCACGCAGACAGTCGCCGCTGAACAGACCACGTACACCGAGAATGGCGGTGCATACGGCGGTGTGGCGTAGAGCGAAGTAAAGTCGTCACCCATCGGAAGGCCGGAGTAAAGAGATCAGTTGGCTGCCTGCCATGCGATTGTGGAAATGTCGCGCGATGGCAATACGATGCTCTTTGCGCATCGCCGGTTTCGTTGCAAAAGCAGGAGGAGATCGGGTCGCGTAAAGCGCGCCACAGCGCGCACAACCATACGGTGAGCCCACAAGACTCGCGTCGATGATGTAGGGTGTCCTCCTCCCGCAATGCTGGCATTTCGTCTCAAGCTTCTGTTGGTGAGCGGGACACCGGTTTTCACTGAACATCTGGTAATTCGTTTTCGTTGTAGCGTTGCGCCTCATCGCAAAAGAGCAGAAACGTCCCCCTACCAGCGCGCGCAGCCGCTTCCCGGATCCGCAGCGAAAGCCGCATGCGTTCGTGGGGTGGTGCCCGCGTTCGGATCATGATCGCCGCCAGCTTCCAGCTGGTTTGAAAAGAACGGCCCTTCTGCACAAGCACATCGTCACCGAGACTGGCGTGTGGGGCTATCGACTGGTTGGCTTGAGCGAGATGCAGAGTCCATAGCGGGTCTGTGATGCGGCCTTTTTTCTCTTCCGATTGTGTTGCCATTCCCCGCCCGGATTGCCGTTGTGTCGGTAGGGGCGACTACGCTTCCGGTTCGCCGCTGCGGCGCAGGTATGCCGGAGTGGGCAATGGATATCCTTTCAAATCGTCGGCTTCGCCCCGCCGGGGTTACGACGACTGGCATACGCTGCGGAACTGCCCTACATTGCAACTGGTAGGGTGTCGACGGACGCCCCGTTCACGTGCTTCGCCGATGCTATGGAGCTTCGACGCTGGCACTTGCGAGGACATTGCCGCAGCTTGATTTGCCGGGAGACACCATGGCCGGTTTCGCCAGGATGTGGCAGTTGATCGTCGGCAAGCCGCTCGATCCTCTGGACCCCCGCACCCGCCACGCGATCGCCGTGACGCCGCTGCTGGCCTGGGTCGGCCTCGGCGCAGACGGCCTGTCATCTTCATGCTATGGCCCGGAAGAAGCGTTCCTGGCGCTCGGCCAACACACGTCTCTCGCGCTGTTTCTCGCCGTGGCGACCGGACCGGGCTTAACTTTCGCGGCATGAGGGAGTCGATACTCGTCCTGCTACCGATTTTCCTCGGCTTCGTCGTGCTGCATCTTGTCCTCATCGTTTATGGCGTGGCTGCTCATGGCGATAATCTGAGTGCCATCGTGCCTGGCGCGATCGGCGACGCCCGGAGCATGTCGCATGCCATCGGGCCACTCGTGGTCATCGCGCTGCTGATGCGCGCATTCTCGCTGGGCGGTGGCACCTATACCGGCCTTGAAGCGATGTCGAACAATGTCAACAATGCTGGCAGAGCCGCGCGTGCCGAACGGCAAGATCACGATGTTCTACATGTCGTCGTCGCTCGCCTTCACGGCGGGCGGCATCATCCTGCTCTACATGCTGTGGCACGCGCAACCGGTGGAGGGGCAGACGCTCAACGCCCTCGTGTTCGGCCGTGTGATCGATCATCTCGGGCTCGGCTCGGCGCTTGCGCGGCACGGCTTGCTCCCGACCGTACTGGCCTTCGAGGCCGCGCTCCTGCTCGTCGGTGCGCAAACCGGTTTTCTCGACGGTCCTGCCGTGTTGTCGAACATGGCCACCGACTCGTGGGTGCCGCGCCATTTTCGCGACCTGTCGACGCGGCTCGTCAGGCAGAACGGCATCGTTGTGATGGGCGCCGCAAGCCTTTTGATCCTGCTGTGGACACGCGGCGACGTTTCGATTCTTGTGGTCCTGTACAGCATCAACGTGTTTCTGACGTTCAGCCTGTCACTGCTTGGCATGTGCACGTACTGGTGGCGTCACCGCCATGACGGCGAAAACTGGCTGCGGCACTTCGGGTTGTCTGCGCTTGGTCTGTCGGTGACGACCACTGTGCTGGTCATCACGCTGGTCGAGAAATTCACTGAGGGTGGCTGGCTGACGGTGCTGGTGACGAGCGCTGTTGTTGCGCTGTGCTTCCTCATCAAGCAGCACTACGACGATACGCGTGCCCAGCTTGCGAAGGAGGATGCACTCTTTGCCGGACCGCCGCCCCAAGTCGACGAGGCAACCGCCCCCGACATACCGGACC
Organism: Paraburkholderia sp. BL9I2N2; assembly: GCF_004339745.1. Taxonomy (GTDB): domain Bacteria; phylum Pseudomonadota; class Gammaproteobacteria; order Burkholderiales; family Burkholderiaceae; genus Paraburkholderia. The sequence goes on from NZ_SMGP01000003.1 coordinate 849,861, forward strand.
CGTCCCAAACCACAGCCATCCTGCCGGTTGGCAAGCACCGCGGCGCGAGCATGCATGCGCTCCTGTGGGTGAACCGGCTCTTCCCAGGGCACTTCAAGAATGTGATCTTTCTCGCGGTCGGAGAAGTCGACGCACAAAGTTATGAAGGCGCGGAGCACCTTGAGCGGTTGCGGAAAACCATCTCGACAGCGCTCGAGTACTACGTGGCGCATTGCCGCCGGCACGGGATGGCGGCGGACTACCGGATCGCTTTCGGAACGCATCCGGTCGGCGAGTTCATGAAGCTCGCCGGGACCACGATGGACGAGTTTCCGAACAGCGTTTGTTTTGCCAGCAAGCTGATATTCAAGCGGGTCAGTTTCCTGACTGCGTGGCTACACAATCAAACGCCGGTCGAGATACAGACACGCTTGCATCTGCAAGGTAGGCAGATGGTGCTGTTGCCGATGAATGTCGGGTGAAGAACGGATCGGGGTTGCAGTCTGTGTCCGGTGTGGTGTGCGTTGTGGTGGAAAGACCAGGTAGCGATGGGTGGCGCCCGAGAGGCGTTGCTTCTATGAGTGTTGTCATAAACACTGCTACCAAATGAACGGAATCAAACGATATTTCACTTTGTTCTGATATTCAGTATAACCGACGAGATCGCGAACGAGCACTTTTTCTTCGCTCCCTATACGGAAATATAGAACAACCAGCAGAACGGGTGTCAGCGCGAGTGTATACCAAGACCCAAGCGCAAGCGGTGTACCGATGATCAGAAAACAGCGTGCCAAAATACAGGCCGGCCAAAAGACTTGCTCTGGTATGACCGCTTCCAACGTATAACGGCCACCAGGTTTTGCAGTTCTGCTACGATCCTGCACGCGTAGGCTGCAACAAAGGCGCGTTCTCCAGGACCGCCGACGCTGCGTCCTTTGCGAGCATGAACGCCGAGGTTTCACCCGACGCGTGCGAAAGCGCCAACGCCCCATGAAGAAGCAGGTTCAGTTGCTTGGCGAGGCGCTGAGGTTTGGCAAATCCCGCCCGCTTGCACAGTTCGAGGAACTTCATTTCACCGCGTGAACTTGCCGCTATGCCAAGTGCAACGATGCCCTCGTGCTTCCCGGCATATTCCTGTGCCGCCTTCACTCCCAGACAGCCGCGCGTGAGCATTCGGCCGGTAATCTTCCGCACGTCGAAGAACTCGATGATCTGTTCGCGCGGGTCGCTGATGTGCGCGACCGGATCGAAGAGTTCATGCACGACACCTTCACTATAGAGCCACAACACGGCCTCAATCAGATCCTCTTTCGACGGGAAATACTTGTAAAGCGTGCGCTTGGATATGCCGCTGCCGGCCAAGGCCGCTTCCATTCCCGTCGCATGGAAGCCTGCATCGTAGAAGCGATCGAATGCATATTTCATAATATCCAGCTTCTTGCCTTCGATTTCCGTGCCCTGCTCCATCTCGTCACCCTCTTGAAGTCCACCTCGCATTTATAACAAATTCCGTTGACATAGTAAACGACATCGTTTACATATACGCATAAGTAAACGATGTCGTTTACTTATGCGGTGCAAGCGTTTGGCAAAACTCCCGCCGAATGGTTTTCCGTATCCCGACATCGGGTAATTAAACACTCAGGAGAAGATCATGACTCTTTCGAACAAAGTCGTGCTGGTGAGCGGCGCCAATCGCGGCATCGGTGCGGCCATCGTGAAGGAATTGCTGAAGGTTGGCGTGGCGAGAATCTACGCCACAGCGCGCGATCCGAAGGCGCTGCCGCTGTTCGAAGACCCGCGGGTCGTTCCGTTGGAGATGGACATCACGAGCGACCCATCGGTCAACGGCGCAGCTGCGGCAGCGCAGGATGTGGACGTGCTTGTCAACAACGCCGGCACGCTGGCCTTCGGCGATTTTCTCAGCAGTAACTGGGAAACCTTCGAAGACGACATGCGGACAAATTACTTCGGTACCCTTCGCGTTCTAAGGGCATTCACCCCGCAGTTCGTGACCCGCAAGTCCGGCACCATCGCGAATATGTGTAGCGTTGTCGGCCTGTCGGCTGTTCCCTTGATGGCCGGTTACTCGGCTTCCAAGGCAGCGCTGCATTCTCTTACCCAGTCTCTGCGAGGGACCTTGGAAAAAGACAACGTCACGGTTGTCGGCATCTATCCCGGACCGATCGAGACGGCCTTGGCGAAGGAAGTACCTTATCCGGATAAGGCGACGCCCGAATATGCCGCCGTCAATATAGTGAAAGGCATCGCCGAAGGGCACTCCTACATCTTCCCCGATCCGTTGGCGCAGCAAGTCGAGCAACTGTGGTCGAGCGACAACCGGAAGCTGGAACACGTCTCGCTGCACCTCGGCACCTAAATACCGGATTGATCGGCAGATGTCGATTCGCCCCAGACGTCGTCACGACGATTTTGCCGCGACAACGGATGGTTATGTTTTAACCCTCGCAGGACAAACCTTGATGATTACACGCCGTTCCTTTACAACGAGTTTTCTCGCTGGTGCTGCAGCCATGGTTGTAACCCGCGCAACGTCGGCCAAACCTCAGCTTACCAACCCTATTGGAAAATCGTCGCTCGCTGGAAATCCGGCTTTTCCGACCCGCTACCGCACGGTGGATGTCGACGGAGCTTCGATCTTTTACCGCGAAGCGGGCGCACCCGGTGCGCCAGTCGTCCTACTCCTGCCCGGCTGGCCGTCGTCATCCGCGATGTTTCGTGATCTCATCCACGAGCTGTCCGCGAACTACCATGTTTTCGCTCCGGATTATCCAGGTTTCGGCAACAGCGATATCCCCGATCGCTCGCACGCCCCCTATACCTTTGACGTGCTCGGTGAGACGATCGGCAAGTTCGTTGACAAGGTCGGCATCGGTCAATACGTGTTGTACGCGACGGATTTCGGCGGCCTCGTAGGATATCGCGTGATGCTGAAAACCCCTCAACGGATGAAAGCGCTGGTAGCGCAAAACAATCCGTTGTTCCTGGGTGCGAGCCCATGGTTCGGGCCGCTTGTGTCGTATTGGAAAGACGGAACGGACGGGAGCCGCGAGAAGGTCAGACAACACTATCTAACCCTCGACGTGGTCCGCGATCTGTACCTCACGGGCGTTCAAGATACATCCCTGATCGATCCGGAACAGTGGCAAATCGACTATTCGTCGTTGCAGCGCCCCGGTGCTGCGGATATTTCACTCGATCTGCTCTACGACATCCGCACCAATGGCCCCGCACTCAAGAGTGCTCAGGACTACCTGCGTGCGCAAAAACCGCCTACGCTGGTCGTTAGCGGGAAAAACGACATCTTGTTTCCGGCCGAGAGTCAGCTGCGGTATCGAGAAGTTGTGCCTAACGCCGAGATCCATTTAACAGACAGCGGTCATTGCGCGTTGGCCGACAAGAGCGAGGAGATCGCCAAGCAGATGCACGTCTTCCTCGGTCGAATGCTCTAGCCAGATCATGCACACCGCCCGCTGCCATTCTTCACGCCTATGTGTGAGCGGGGCAGCGACGAAATCCTGTTGGTTGCCAGTTGGTTCCGACTGACAACCGACCGGGATGTACGCTCCGACGTGGCACGAACTTAGAACGGGTGAGCGGCGATCCGTCGCGAAGAGCAAACCATAAAGCTGAACGGTCCGTGATCGAGTGCGGAGCAGCCGTTCGAGCGTCCGCGCAACTACGCCGTCGACTGGCGCAATCTGGGCCGATTGTCGTCGGATGAGTGCACGAGCCAGACCGGCGGAATTGCCGATTGTTGCTATAAATGGGGAAGGTTTGCGTGCTACGGATCTCCTACAGCAGGGGTAGCCATCCATATCTGACAGGCGTTGCGCCTGTCACTTCACCCCCTGAGCTATCGCCGCCCGTGAAGACTCGGCAAAGTGACTTTGAACGGCCCAGTTCGACGGCGGATTCAACCGGTCGATGCAACACCTCCGCTGCTCACGCAGATTCTAGGTGTTGCATCGACCGGTTGAATCCGCCACCCACTTCGGTCGACGTTTCGCCGTATAGACGTGTTGCCTATGAGTCTTCGATTGCATCGCCTTTCCCGCGAGTTTGGTTGGCCCGGCCTTTAACGCACCGATATCGTGTATTTTGCGCCGGACTTCGATCCGATGTTCCGCTGCGATTCGGCCGTATCGTTTTGAGGCGATAGCGGACAGCCAGGAATCGCGGCGGATGGACCTCATCGTTTGTATGTCTTCAAAGGACACTAACACGCCGCAGAAGAGTATCCCAAACGTGCAGCACGAAGGGCGGCGGGAATAGCAACCAAAGCCGAGTTGCTTCCACCAAACTATTGCAGCCACAGGTTGAATCTACCCTCTCAGCGCAACTCAAGATGGGACGGCCGCGCGCTCACGGTTTTCGTTGTTTGCGCCACGCCCGAATGGGCGATCGTGCATAAGGAATAAGTAGGGGGGTCTCGGTGTTGTTCACCATGAGATCGATCCTGCGGCGAGCGGGCGTGACGGCCGGATGGTTCATCGGCGCGCGAGCCAACAGGAGAAATACGAGGGCCGCCTGCAGCTCGTGTTGTGCGGGTCCACGGATCAAAGGAGAAGACTCTTGGCTTTCAGGAAAACTAACACGAGCAGCGGACGCTCGATAATTGAGCAACTTCCTGTCGGACTTGTCAGGCACACGTATGGGCCGGCTCTAGCCCAAACGTTCGAGAACGCGCAAATCCACAGCGGGACGTGGATGGAAGCAGTGCTCGGCCCTGACCAATCCAACGTCTCGAGCTATTACAGGCTAGGTACCAAAACCAACAGCAATAGCTTGCGCCCGTTCATGACGGCACTTGCGGATGATAGCCACATGAAAGGCTGGATAGCCGGTCACTTACTGAATGAAGAGATGGGAGGACAAGGTGACAGAGACGAAAATCTCACACCCCTGACAACCAGAGCGAACAGTGCTCACAAAGCGTACGAGGCCCATATAAAGAAAATGCTACTCCAGTGTCACAGAATTGACCGCGAGAAAAAGGAAATTGACGCCTGGTATGGGGTCCACTACAGGGTCAACGTGTCGACACGGCCTGTATTCCAAGACTTGATTGATACGTACGTGGCGTCACATATCTCGATTGAGTATAGGTACATCAAAATAGAAAAAAAGCGCTTTCCAGTGCTGGTGATCGAGCAAGTCGGGCCGCTTGATCCGAACCTGCATATGCTGAAGATCGCCGGCAAGCCAGCTTCTAAGTCAACCAATGCAGTAAATGAGCAATGCAACCAAGACAATACGAGATTCTCGGTCGAGATCCATAACGAAAATAGCTAGCCACGCGCAAACGCCGCTCAAATTCGTTTGACAGGCCGCCCTCCGGCTCATGCAGGGTGACCGCGCAAAGAAACGTCGCAGGCGGACACACCCATGACTGCCCAGAATCCTCGCGCTATAAACAGGCGTCCCTGCGAGCCGGGCGAAAGTGCGGGCGCACCGTAATGACTCCAATGGCGATGAGGGCAATGGCGGGATATATTCCGCATGGCCTTCGATTCAATGTGCATAGCGCAAACCCAGTAGGCAGCGAAAGCATCGACACGCTGCCGAACGCGTATCTCACTTGCCGCGATCGTCTCACGCCGTTTTCACGTGTCGCGGGAAATTATAGGATCAACGGTTCTCGACGCGTCCCACAAATGTCGCCGCCGCGGCAAACCAGCCGCTGATTGCGCGCGAAGCAACGGCCGGTGAACCGCTATTTGACAGCATCCAACGAAGGGCTGTTGACAGCAGGATGCTTTTGAAAAAGTCGCCGGGCGTCGCTCAAGATAGTTTTATTCACGAGCGGCCTCCTTGAAACCAAATCTGGCGAATCCAGGAGCGAACTGCCCAGAAGTCGAGCTTCTCAACGGCGGCCACCATTCCGCTCGGAGAAAAGCATACGTGACAAAGACTGATCACGCGAGGAATGATGGCAAAAAGCAGCGCTGTCGTGACGAGCCATGCAGCTCCCCTTCCCCAGAACACATTGGCGGTGGCCGCGTAGGCAAAGTCGAAAATAAGCGTGCCGACGAAGAGCCCATACGGAATCGGATTCAACAGCCCGAAAACCGCCGTGGCGAATCTCGATCGATGGGTCGGCGTGGCGGGAATCATGGGTGAATCCTCGTGCTAAGTACCCGCAAGCAAGCTCGGATTGAACGAGAACCGCGTTCGCTCGGAACGAATTCAGGGAAAGGCATGTTCCTTGCGCGATCTGTGCGGGCGAGCGACAGGCGTGCGGCGCACCTGACCTCTCTATCAGCCGGCTTCGCCGACCTCTTTCGGATCGGGCAGCTTTTCGCCGCTATTCGGCTTCGGCGGTTCCGGTTCATTTGTCAGCGAGTCTTTCTGTTCGTCGCTCAACCGGCGGTCGGCGGCGGTCGGATCTGTCTCGGTCTGACGTGGCGGCGTTGGGCGGGAGGATTCGGTAGCCATATAAACTCCATTCAGGTAGGTTGACTGTTGACCATCAGGTGCGTGATCCTTTCTGCAGAAGCATGCGGCGTGCCGCATACCAGTGAACGTGTCCGGGCGCTAGTGCCTCCCGCTTGCGCCATCTGTGGCCTCGCTGATCTACGCCCTGACAGTTTGCATTCGATGAAAGCCCGACAACAAGGAGACGACTGTGCCTGACCTCTCTTCAGAAAAACTGGACGAATACGCTGCGACATTCGAACGCGATGGAATGGTTGTTCTGAAGCACCATTTTCCTCCGGCGTTACTCACTGTCTGGCGCGAAGCATTCGAGCCGCTGCTCCGCGAGCGCGTCGCCTCGCAGACAACTGCGGTGCGCGGAGACAACCGGCACTACATCACCCTCCCGTTCTCGGGTGTGTTCGCCGACGAAAGCATCTTTTGCGACCCGGCCATTCTCGGTATCGTCGAGCGGGTCGTGGGCGACGACCCGGTGATGTGTCAGCTCGCGACCGATACGCCACTGAGCGGCTCGACGTATCAGGACATCCACCGCGACACGCCTCCGCTGTTCGATGATCAGCCGGAAATGCCCTCCTTTCAATTGGCGGTCAATTTTCCCTTGTGCGACGTCTCCCTCGAGAACGGTCCCTTTGAGACCACGCTAGGCACGCACCGCATGCGTCCGGACGAAGCCATGAAGGCGTGGCGCGAGAACCGGCTTGGTTTGCAGGCCATCCAGATGGAACTCGGCGACGTCATGGTGCGGGACGTTCGTGCGCTGCACCGAGGTACGCCGAACAGGACGGATCAGCCGCGCCCGATGGTGGTGATCGGCTACAGCAGAAGCTGGTATTTTCGACCCGAGGTTCATATCGATGTGCCGGCCGACGCGGACGAACGCCTGAGCCTCCGGGCAAAGCGGCTACTACGTTATATGCCACGCGTAGATCGACTGGACGTTGCCCGCGCTCCGGAGGCGTATCAGAAGTTCGCCTATTGAAGCAGTCCCGAAGACTTTGTATGTGAGCGTGAGGAGTCGATCAGAGCACAGCACGAACCGTACACCTGCTCCGTGGACACGACGGCACGCCCTGATCGTCGGCTCGATGACGCGCAGGCTATACCGCGCGATATCATGGCCGGCTGTCGGGGCGACTGATCGGTGGCGGCCCTGAACGCATATACGGCGACGCTTTGAGGCAGCCGACAGTCACGAGATCAACTCCTCGTGAACTGAAGTCTGAAACGCACCACCGTTCATTGGACCACCACCGGCCACGTGAATTGCGTCGGCGAAACCGCCACGTTGTGCGACCTGCATCTCTTCCGGTGTAGGCATGGACGCCGCCGCTCCGCCCTACCCCTGCCCGGACGCAAGGCGCGGGGTAACGAGAGCCGCGCTGCCCCTCCATATGGCGAGTTCAAGAAATTGTCGCCTGGGTAGTCCCATCGTCCACCTCGCACAGTCGCATTAGCGGCATTCACACGACCGATGACACACGCGTTCCGACTTCGGCAAGTGGGTTGCGCTTACCACGTTGAAAGCCAGGTGCAATAACACCTGTAAAGAATTCATCAGGATCGCGCTTTGCTCACCCATGCACACCCCCAAGCGATCGCGGCATGCAGCCGCCGTGTCGGGAGGTACCGCAGCGAGCCGACCCCGGCTCAACGCAATCAGGAGCATGCCATGACTATGCCTCCAACATCACGCCCGGAAACGGAAGCAGCGGCCGTTGGAAACCCAGAGGTGTCCGACGGAACGCAGCCTTCGTGTAGGCGTTCAATGCACCGGCGCACATCGTTCACTTCCAGACTGGCTTGCCCGAGTTCCAGCCACGACCGGGAATCAAGTGGCGTATGAGCGATTAGTGCTCCTGCGCGCTTCACGGCAAGGTCGAAGTTTTTTAGTAAGAACACTTCCTTGATGCTGCTCTCAAGAGAGGCTGTTTTTAGTGTCTACCATTCAACATGGTTCTCAATCTTTTCATGGTCCATTCGATCAAGCCAATCCCTCGCGAGATTCATGTCACGAGACATTGATTTGAAGTCTTGCGAAAACTGATGAACGAGGAGCGCACATAGGTCCCCTCCGGCAGCAGAGCGTCAGCGATCATCTCGCGCACGGCGCGGTGCGACGCGGCACATCCATCGAGCGTGATCGTCTCGTTCCGGTGTGATCTCGATCTGTACGCGAACGTGCGTCCCTCACGCACGCGCGAGTTCCTGACGACGGATGCCACACATCATGGCGCTAGAAGTACTGCCGCATACCTATCATGGCCCCCAACTGACTCGCCCCTCGATGTGGCGTCGTGCCACCGCCGCCTGCGCTAACTGTGTAGGCGGCCTCTGCGCTATTCGAGAGGTAGCCGACTTGCGCATACAGTGCGGTGCGCTTCGAAAGCAAATACATACCGCGCAGGGTGGTTAATGTCGCACGAGTATCGTGCTGCGCATTGACAACCCGGATGATCTCACCTTCGGCAAGCAATGAAGGCGTGACCTGATATGACACACCGCCAAAAAAGATGTCAGAACGGATATCCGGGGTAGAAGAATGATCTTCCGTATTGCGATGAAGCCAGCCGCCTTCCGCTTTCACCTTGCCAACCGTCACATGAGCAGCAAGCAGCAGCCGGGAGTCCACGTCGGTTGGGCGACTGGTTTGCACAGGAGGCACACCGTCAAAAAAATTGGCAGCTGCCCCCGTGCCTCCACGCTGTTCGTCGTACGATAGCCCACCACCGAACGTCGGTCCGTCGTACTTGATCATTGCTGTCCACTGCCGGCATTGCGTAAATGCTCCCGGAACCGATCCAGCGCACAGACCTTGTCCTGGAGAATTGCCTCCGACGGCGTCTCTACCAAAAGAATAAGTCGCACCAATTGTGACGTCGTGGTAGACACCTTTGTAGCCAATCGCATTGTCGCTACGCGCATTGGGCACGTAGGCGTCAACGGAGCCGACCCCATAGATGGCAGGCCCCATGACATCGTTATCAAGAATCGTGTAGAGGGTCGCCGTATTCTGACGGCCGAGGAACCACGAGCCCGTTGGCCCCGATATCCCAACCCACGCCTGGCGGCCGAATAAGCGGCCACCTTGATTGAGGTCTCCACCTCGGGGATTAAAGGAGCTTTCGAGGTTAAATGTTGCCGAGTAACCATTCCCCAATAGCTCGGAGCCGCGCAATCCCCAACGTGACGGAGTTGATCCTGTAATTGCGGGCATTCTCACAACGCTGCTACCAGCAGAGTCGGCGTGTGTGACGTACTCCACACCCGTATCCACAATTCCATATAACTGCACGCTTTGTGCGAATACCGTACCACTGACTAAACCTACCCCTCCGACGAAGGTAATTGCAATTTTTTCACTGCGTCTCCAAACAATAGACATACTAATTATATTCAGCCATATGAAATTTTCAGATCGATACGTAGTCGTCTAGTCGGAATCCGGTGTAAGTTGCTGCAAGATCACATCTGTACGTACTTGCCGCCGTGCCAGGCAATCTTTCAACAAAAGAGCCGCGGCTGCGATGAAGCTGGGAATCGCGAGCATGCTTAGAATGGAGCCGATACCGAATCCGGCCTGAAGGAAACTTGCTCCGGCCATGGACCCGACAATGCCACCGATGCGGCCTATGCCTAGCATCCACGCAACGCCCGATGCGCGCCCATTGGTTGGGTAGAATGCTGCGGCAATAACCGGCATGGAAACCTGCGCACCGTTTAAACAGGTCCCGGCAATAAAGATCAGCACGCCAACGAAGAACACGCCACCGGTAAGCTGTCCAATGCTCCAGAGAAATACGCCGGTCAGGATATAGGTGAAAGCGACGACACGATGTGCGTTGGCGCGGTCCATGAAATATCCGCAGGCAATCGACCCAAGTCCGCCGCCAAGGGGAAACAGCGCCGTGATCAAAGATGCATGTTTCAAGGTCATCCCGCTGTCTTTCAACAAGGTCGGAAGCCAGCTGGTCAGCAGGAAGTAGACAAGCAGTCCCATAAAATACGTGAGCCACAACAGCAAGGTTCCCGCACGAAAATTCTTCGACAGAATCAACGCAACGGACGTCTGTCTGGTAGCTCCGGATTGCTCGTGAAGCGTGAATCGTTGTCCTGTCAACGTCGTGCCTGAGATACGACCGAGCACCGCATTGACGCGTGCCGCGGGCCATGACTTCGCGACCATGAATCGAACTGACTCCGGCAGATAAATGAGAAGTGCAACGGCAAGCAGGAGTGGCACAGCGCCGCTGGCGAAAAAGACACTTCTCCATCCGAATGCGGGAATGAGCACAGCGGCTGCGAATCCACCAGCGGAGGCGCCTATCGTGAATCCGCAAAACATCACGTTGACCAGAAGTCCCCTGTGCTTTGCGGGTACGTATTCCGAAATCATCGTCGTCGCGTTCGGCATGGCCGCGCCCAATCCGATGCCGCTGCACAGGCGTAGCATCGTGAGTACTTCAGTGGAATGAGCTTGCGTACAGGCGAGACTGAATGTACCGAACGACAGAACGGCACCCACCAGGACACGTTTTCGACCGATGCGGTCGGCAAGCGGACCTGCGATAAGGGCGCCGACCACGGATCCGATGAGCGCAGCGCTCAGTATGGGGCCGAGTTCGAGTCGTGTCAGTCCCCACTCCCTGGCAAGCGCGGGCGCAACGAATCCGCCTGCCGCCGTATCGAAACCATCCGCGGCAACGATCAGGAAACACAGCCCGAGAATAAGCCACTGGTAGGGAGAGAACCTTTGCTGGTCGATGAAAGCCTGAACATCAACCACTTCAGATGAAGAGTTGGCTGAGGACATAATGAAGTCTCCTGATTGCGCGACTCGTGCGCGCGTTGCTGATTGTGAGTACGTTGCCCACACTTGAATGTTTGTCGATACGCGTACAGAAATCGAAGATGCAGTCGCGTCCCCGACTTCTGCGTCATGCCGGCCGGGTAGTGACTTAATTGGAGCCCGGTAATAGCCGGGTTCGGGTACCTCAGTCAGCCCTATAGTCGAGAGCAGATGTCACGCCGACATTGCTTTCAATGACTGATGCAGCGGTGAGCAGGCGCAATTCTCGAAAACTGTCGGCCACCAGTTGCACGCCTACCGGCAGTCCACCGGACAGACCCGTCGGAACACTGATCCCGGGAAGTCCGAGCGCTGCGGTGGCGATCAGGGGACTCTGGGCGGCTACCAGCGCGCGCATCTCATCGACCGTTCCCAGGTCCGCGCCCCACGTTTGAGGCAGGCGGCATGAAACGGGCAAAAGTGCAATTGGGTAGCGGCCAAGGAATTCGTTCCACTTGCGACGCAATACGTCGCGCCGTGCGATTGCCCGAACGTAGCCGTTCAGGTCGACCGTGGGCCCGCAATCAGCCATGTTGTGGACCGATCGTTTGATGTCGGCGTCTCCGATCGCATCCACGCCCGCAATCATGCCAAGACGAGACTCTGTCATGACGATCGACTGCCACACTTCAACGCACTGCTCAATTACCGGGGGCAGCGCGCGCTCGACGATATAGCCAGCCGCTGCAAGCGCGGTCGCTGCCTGCTGGAGCGCTGCCTTGATCTCTGCACAAACCGAGGTTCCCGGAATCTCGTCGATCAGGGCGACCTTCACTGGCGCAAAATCATCCGGGTGTTCCAACCGCGCATCGACCCACGTTGGGTCACGCGTATCGGCGGCGATCATTGCGCGTAGTCCGAGTAACACATCGGTGACCGATCGGGCGAGTGGGCCCTGCGCGGACATGGACTGAAGGCCGTAGAAGCGGTGGCCGGTGGTCGGGTGATAGGCCGGGACACGTCCCGGCGTGGTACGAAGGCCCACCACACCATTAACATACGCGGGGTAGCGGATAGATCCGGCGATGTCGGTGCCATGCGCCAGAGCGCACATGCCTGTTGCTACCGATACACCTGCACCGCCGCTCGATCCACCTGACGTAATGTCCTCCCGCCACGGATTCAGCGTCCTGCCGTGGAGTGGGTTGTCAGTGAACCACCTGAAAGAAAACGGCGGTACGTTCGAGCGGCCGATGATGTTCGCGCCGGCATTGCGTAGGTTGGCGACTACCGAACTGTCCGCGGGCGCAACGCGTGCGGCGTAAGCCGGAACGCCATTTGTCGTTGCTTCACCGGCCACATCGACGTTGAGCTTTATCGTCAACGGCACGCCGTGCAGAATTCCGGCCTCGTGGGGTGCGGTTCGCAGCAAATCGTCTGCCCGATTCGCGGTCTCGATCGCCTGCTTGCGGTCCGCATGCACAATGGCATTCAGTCGTGGGTTGATCGAATCAATGCGCTGATGGAAGGCTTGGAGCACCTCCGCGCAAGAGACGGAACCTGCGCGAACTTGTGCGGCGATATCGACCGCGCGCCACCGCCAGATCTCGCCTGGCAGTGTGGTGGTTGATCCTTTGGCTTGCAGGAAATCGCCGTTGTGCTTGGTTGACATGTCTAATCCAGCTTGATGTCGTTACGCGGAAAGAAGGGGTGAGTGCGAATATTCTTGCACTGGACCACTATCCAGACAACCGAGCGGCGGGATAAAGTGTATCGAAATTCTTGATATCACCTGGAAACGAAACTATGGCTTCCCTTGATGTGGAATGGATCTGGGTTTTCGACGAGATATACAAGACGCTGAGTGTGACGAATGCCGCCGATAAGCTCGGCATTACCCAGGGCGCGGCCAGTACTGCGCTTAATCGTCTGCGTGCCTATTACGACGATCAGCTCTTTATCCGCACCTCACGCGGCATGCGGCCGACGCCGCGTGCCGTCGCGCTACACCCCGTGCTGCACCAGGTGCGCGAGGACCTGGAAGTCGCTCGAACAGGCGCGCCCGTCTTCGACCCCGTCAAATCACACCGGACATTTCGTGTGTGCATGACCGACCTTGGCGAAATATCCCTGCTTCCGCGGCTGCTCAGCCACCTGCAGTCTCACGCACCGGGCATTCATGTCGAGGCCGAGAAGATCAATTCCGACAGTCCACGACGGCTGGAAGACGGCACAGTCGACCTGGCGGTAGGTTACATGCCGCAACTCGATGCCGGCTTCTATCAGCAATCCCTGTTCGAGCAGGACTTTCAGTGTATTGCGAGCCTTTCGCACCCGCGCATTGGAAAGCGGCTTGGCAAGACCGCCTACGGCGCCGAACGGCACGTGGAAGTCTCCAATCCAGGGACAGGGCATACCGCGATGGTCGACAAGGCGCTCGCTTCTGCCGGCGTCACACGCGACATCGCGTTGCGGGTGCCGAGCTTTCTGGCCGTTGCGCAGATCGTGAGTGAGACAGAACTTCTCGCGACCGTGCCACGCTATTACGCACTCGCCATGTTGTCCCGCGAGCCGATTCGCAATTTAGTGGTACCGTACGAGTTGCCGCGCTACACCGTAAGGCAGCATTGGCATGCGCGTTTTCATCGCGATCCCGGCAACGTCTGGTTGCGTCAGACCGTTGCCAGTCTCATGCCCGCCGCTGTGATGAGGCATCCCCTATGAGCGGAGTGAAGCGGCGGCGTCGAAGCCCCGCTCAAGACAGTGGCTTACCATTAGGGCTTATTGCAGACCGGCGTACACCATCTTTGTGAACTGGTCGCCGTTGAACACAAAATTCCCCCATTTGGCGTCAAACGCGGCCGTGGGCATGGCGGCAACAATTTCGTCCAATGACTTGCCTTGCTTTTTCAAGGCTGCGACGTTGTCGCGTACCGTGACCAACATGTCGCGAAACTCGATCAGTTGCGCGCGTGTACCCACCGCACCGTGGCCTGGAATAACGATAGTGTGATCTGTCGTGAATGCCACAGCCTTGTTGGCCCATTCGATCGCGCCATCGATGTCGCCGCCATCTTCGTTATCGATGTACGGATAAATGCCATTCCAAAAGGTGTCTCCGAGGGCCAGCACATCGGCCTTTTTGAAGTAGATCCATACATCACCATCGGTATGGCCATGGCCAAAGTTTTCGACTTCGATGCGTGTTCCATCAAAGTTAAAGGTTTTTTCGCTCTCATTTTTGTTTTCCCCGTTGTTCACTAACTAATGTTCAGCTTACGCCAATGTGCAAGGAGTACGGGATCAAGTTTACGACTGCCACTCTGTCAGCCGGGCGATGTCCATCGCGGTCACCCGACCGATACCAACGACAAAGCGTGCGCTTGATATAAACAGCCGATAGATTTCGTTTGAGCGCTCCACTAAATGGCCGCCCACGCGTGGTCCTTAATCTGCTCTGCAAACACAGCAGCCGCGTGTCCTGTAGGGGAGAACATGAAAGATAGGGCGACTATCATATGCAGCCGGGAAGGCCAAGTACTTCTGGTCGCACGCGTGAGGTCACGGTGGTCGTTACCTGGAGGCACGATAAAGCGGTCCGAGTCGCCGCTGGACGCCGCCCAGCGCGAGCAGGAGGAAGAAACTTCGCTCGTTGGAATTGAGCTTACGTACCTGTTCCAGTTTGGCGGTCTCAGCAAACGCCATCGCGTTTTCCGCGCCGAGATTCCTCGCGACGCGTCCCCCGAAGCTCGTAACGAAATCTCACGTTGCCGGTGGTTCACTCCGGGCAAAATTTCAACGCTCGTCGCGAGCATACCGACCCGGCAAATCGTCAATCTGTTCTGCGCGCACGAAAATCGCGCCGAGGCGCTGCCGGCTGTCATCGAAGAACCCGATGGGAGCGTTAACCGGACGGCCCAACTATATGCCGATGTCGCCGACACGGCTTCCCGGCAGGCCTAAAACGGACCTATCGAAAGGCAAAGTGACAGGAAATATCGGGTTTTTGTCGCGCCTCGTCCTGGCGGCTCTACTTGGGAGCGTCATCGGCTTTGAGCGCGAAAGATTGAACTGGGCGGCAGGTTTGCGCACTCACATGCTCGCGTGCGTCGGCTCGTCGTTGGCCATGCTGGTATCAGCGTTCGGATTTGGCGATGTGTTGGGTGGGAAGAACGTCGTGCTCGATCCCTTCCGGATTGCCGCCCGGATAGACAGGGTAAGCCCATGAGCCGCACTTATCACTATCACGGATTTGACATTGAAGTGGCCGTTGAGACTGACTTCAGCTGGAAGGCCGGAGCCAAGGGGACAACCAGCGTCGGATTTGTGGCGGTCGTGAGGATCAGCAAGGCCGGTGCATCTGTCGCTGTCTTCTCGCCGCTGCGTTTTGGCGAATCCCGAGGCAGGCCATTTCTCAGTGAGGCCGATGCGCTGATGGGCGGCTATAGTGCGGGACGACGTATTGTCGATGACTTGTTCAATTCGTAACCCTGTGCCCTGATGCGCATGCCGCACAGAAAGCCTGGCAGTCATCGATCCAATTCTCCGACTCTCTATGGCTGCCATGGCTCCATGACCGGCCGTTCGGTAGCGCCCCTCGTGGCCGCACTGAGCCTCGCTGACCGGCTCTAGTCGACCCCCTTCGGGTGTCCGCTGTCCGCACCTAACCAGCCGACGCGCAGCTACCATAACGGTTTCAGGCAACCCGCGGCCATTGACCCAGAAAGAGATTTCGCCTGGCACCAGTCAGCTCGTCGGTGCGCGCAGCTGCACTGACTTGCCATCGGTTGCGACAGCTCGGTGGGTCAGTCCTATGATTGTCGGTATCCCGCGCGACGATCAGCTAAGCAAGGACCGGGCCGCCGTGCGCCTCGCCCCGCTGAGCCGGAGGGTCGCCGCGGCGTCGCCCGACTGCGGTTTTACGCACAAGGGGCGAGGAGATCAAGGCGCGGTCGCCGGCGTCCGCATTGCCGATTTCCCCGAAAGAGGCGGTCGCGGCCCTGAAGATGTCGATCCGAATGCCTTAGGCATCCAGATTGCGCGAGGCATTGCTGATTTGTGGAGGAAGAAGATATGTCCCGGTCTAGTCCTCTACAGTGGTCCAGACGGTCCGCTCTCGTTAACTATGCAGTTGCAGTTCTGTCGGTTGTTGCGGCCCTCGTCGCCGCGCTGCTACTAGAACCTGACATGCACAGTAGTCCGTTCGTATCGCTGTCTCTATGCGCGATCATGTTTAGTGCCTGGTTCGGTGGCCTCGGCCCGGGTTTGTTCGCGACCGCACTGTCCGTTGCGGGTTTCACTTATTATTTTGTCCCGCCGATCGGTTTCGCGGTTGCGCCCACGGACTTGCCGCGCGTCGTGCTGCTTGCGGTGACAGCACTGTTTGTGGTGTGGCTGAACGTCGCGCGAAGAGGTACCGAAAGCGCATTGCGGCGGAGTGAAGCCTATTTGGCTGATGCCCAACGGCTGAGTCATACAGGGAGCTTTGGCTGGAGGATAGCTAGCGGCAACATTGTCTGGTCGAAGGAGACATATCGGATATTTGGAGTAGACGAAACGATCAAGCCGACGATCGATCTCATGCTCCAATGTGTTCATCCGGATGACCGAGAACTTGTACTGCATGAAATTAATCGTGCGGCACTTGGCAAGCCATCCTACGACTACGAACACCGTCTTCTGATGCCGAATGGAGCGATCAAGTACCTGACCGTCAGGACCCATCGCGTGAAATACGAATCGGGCGAGGAGGAACTCGTTGGTGCACTGATGGACGTCACGGCAACCAGGGAAACGCAAAAGGCGTTAGACACGGCACGGGCGGAACTCGCCCGCGTCGCTCGTGTAACAGCCCTCGGACAGATGAGTGCCTCGATTGCGCATGAAGTGAATCAGCCCCTTGCCGCCATTGCTACCAGCGCCTCAGCTGGCTTGCGCTGGCTGACCCGCGAAGTTCCGGAAATAGGCGAAGCGCGCGCCTGCGTGAATCACATTGCCGAAGAAGCCAATCGGGCGAGCGAAATCATGCGAAGCATTCGCGATCTCGCCAGGAGGGCAGATCCGGAGGTGGTCGCACTTGACATCAATGCGGTCATCGATGAGACGGTCGCTCTCGTAAAGCAGGAGGCGCTCAACCATCGAGTGACCGTGCAGGTGCAACTCGCGCCGGAATTGCCCCTGGTGCGCGGCGACCGGATCCAGCTGCAGCAAGTGATCATCAATCTTGCAATCAACGGTATCCAAGCCATGGTGGCAGGCATCGATCGCGCGCGCGTGCTGACCATCCGAACCGAACGGCGCGAATCCGACCAGGTGCTCGTGGCGGTACAGGACGTCGGCATCGGCACGGAGCCCGAGGGGCTGGACCGGCTTTTCGCCGCGTTTTACACGACGAAGCCAGATGGTATGGGGATGGGACTATCCATCTGTCGTTCGATCATCGAAGCTCACGGAGGGCGGGTGTGGGCGTCCCGCAATATTGGCCCGGGAATGACATTTCAATTTACCCTTTCCGCGTATCGATAACGTTGCCGTGTCTAAAGGCGGCTTGTCTCGGGTAAACGGTCATCGCCGGAGCCACGCGAACACGAAACCTATATGTTGTCCCACGATGTCGCCGCGTCATCAAGCGGCACGTCGAGGGTTTCGAGGAAACGGGCCGTCATCATGTAGTGGCCGATCAGGAGCGTCAGCTCTGCCATCTGATCATCTCGCGGCCCTTGTTGCCTATTCTTTAACGCGACAGTACCCGAAAATCACCATTGAAAATAAACGAAGGGGCATTCGGGCGATAGCGTGCCGAACCGCCGACCGTATCGTCGAAGTGGCTGCGCGCGGCGAAGTGCAAAACATCTTCGCGCGGTTGTGCAGGCCCTTACCCAGGAATGCCTGTTGCTCAACGGTTGTGTTCACGCGGCGGTCGCCAGGCGATGCCCCGCCCTTCAATACTGCGTGCAACCAACGTCTCCTCGACCATGCAGACTCAGCGGAACGCGGTAATTCAGCCAACGTCGCGTAACTGATGGTGTCCGGGAGAAATCGATAGCCTTTGAACGGAATCGGCGCCTCGGGCGACGACGGATCGGAGACAGATGCTTTATGCGTGCTCCGCCATATTCGCCGACTTCGGCCTCCACTTGACGGTTACCGTCTGACAGCAATCCTGTCGTGCCGCGCCTGCTAACTGGACACTCATCCTTGACGGTTACAGCCTGCAATACCGCGGAACGGGACTTGCGACAGGCGAAGCAGGCATACGACGAACGGCGAAATGGCCCAGCCACACATCCCCTCAACCGTCGTCGCTTCAATCGTTTTCAAGGAGAGCGTGATGTCCGATACCGTTGGCGACTTCATCATCGAACGGCTCCACGCCTGGGGCGTCCGCCGCATCTACGGTTACCCCGGCGACGGGATCAACGGCGTCTTCGGGGCCCTGAACCGCGCTCAATCCGAATCCCGGAAACATCGCAAAAGCAAGGACGAAGGCAAAGAAGCACCCGCCCCGATCGAATTCATCCAGGTCCGGCACGAAGAAATGGCCGCCTTCATGGCTACGGCTCACGCCAAATTTACCGGTGAACTCGGTGTGTGCATCGCCACCTCTGGCCCTGGCGCCTCGCATCTGATTACCGGCCTCTACGATGCTCGGATGGATCACATGCCGGTCCTCGCCATTGCCGGCCAGCAAGCCCGCGCGGCGCTCGGCGGCCACTATCAGCAGGAACTCGACCTCGTCTCGATGTTCAAGGATGTCGCCGGCGCCTTCGTCGAACAGGCCAGCGTTCCCGCTCAAGTCCGCCATCTGGTCGACCGCGCCGTGCGCATTGCGCTCTCCGAGCGCAAGGTCACCGCTATCGTGCTGCCCAACGATCTGCAGGATCTGCCCTACGAAGCACCCGGCCGCAAGCACGGCACGCTGCATTCGGGCGTGGGCTACCGCGCGCCGCGTCTCATGCCCTATCCCGACGATCTCCAGCAAGCCGCCGACGTCCTCAACGCCGGCAAGAAGATCGCGATCCTCGTCGGCGCCGGCGCCTTGCATGCCACGGATGAAGTCATCGCCGTCGCCGAAAAACTCGGTGCTGGTGTCGCGAAGGCGCTGCTCGGCAAAGCTGCCCTGCCCGACGATCTGCCTTGGGTCACCGGTTCGATCGGCCTGCTCGGCACGAAGCCGAGCTACGACCTGATGACCGAATGCGACACGTTGCTGATGATTGGCTCTGGCTTTCCCTACGCGGAATTCCTGCCGAAAGAAGGCGCGGCCCGCGGCGTGCAGATCGACATCAAGGCGGACATGCTGAGCCTGCGCTATCCGATGGAAGTGAATCTGGTCGGCGATAGTGTCGAAACCTTGCGCGCGTTGCTGCCGCTGCTCGAAGAAAAGCCGGACCGTGCGTGGCGCAAGAAGATCGAAGGCTGGACCGCGGACTGGTGGAAGACGCTCGAGAAGCGCGCACACGAACCCGGCAAAGACGCGGTCAATCCGCAGCGCACTGTGTGGGAGTTGTCCAAACGCATCCCTGCTAACTCCATCGTCACGAGCGATTCCGGATCTTGCGCGAACTGGTACGCACGCGACCTGAAGGTACAGCGCGGCATGATGTGCTCGCTGTCCGGCGGACTCGCGTCGATGGGCGCGGCCGTGCCGTACGCGATCGCCGCCAAGTTCGCCTACCCTGAGCGACCCGTGATCGCATTGGTTGGAGACGGCGCGATGCAGATGAACAACATGGCGGAACTGATCACGGTCTCGAAGTATTGGAAGAACTGGGCCGATCCGCGCTGGATCTGCATGGTGCTGAATAACGGCGATCTCAACCAGGTCACGTGGGAGCAGCGCGCGATGGAAGGCGATCCGAAGTTCGAAGCATCGCAGGATATTCCCTCGGTGCCCTATCACAAGTTTGCGGAATTGATCGGCCTGAAAGGCATCTACGTCGACGACGCCGAGCAGATGGGCGCGGCGTGGGACGAAGCCCTCGCCGCGGATTGCCCGGTGGTCATCGAAGTGAAAGCCGATCGGAATATCGCGCCTTTGCCGCCGCATATCACGCTCGCTCAAGCTAAGGCGTTCGCGTCGACGCTGATGAAGGGCGACCCGGACCAGGGCAACGTGATCGTCGAAACGGCTAAGCAGGTGCTCGGTGCAGTACTGCCGGGCCATCACGACAAATAGAGCACGCGTCATGACGGCTCGGCCGACACCGCCGTCTTTTATGTGAGGTAAGCCATGAAGCACACCACTCAACGAACCCCGGACGATGCCGCCGGACACCAAGGGCATCGCAAGCCCCTTTCAGACGAAGCAGCCAGGAGCGACGTGTCATTGAAAGACACCGCTCAGAGCGCGCAGGACGCAAAGGAAAAGCGCCGGCATCCGACATCAGAGAACACGCTCGACTCGTCTCAGGACAAAAACCCGATTCCTCCTGATTCGGTGAAGAAGTGACTTACGCACGCATGCCTTCCACAGCTACTATTTGTGCAGGGCATGCCGCACCGCTGACACGTCATGGGCCGTGACCGGCTCGGCCGCATTGCCCCACGTGTTGCGGATAAATGTCAGAACGTGTGCGAGTTCGCTGTCCGTTAGTTTGTCCGCAAAGGCCGGCATCTTGCGCGTCTCGGGGCCACCGTCCGTGCTCGGACTGCTCCCGCCCTCCACGAGCAGACGCACGAGCGAGGTCGTTTGCGGGGTGAGTACAGCCGGATTGCCCGCAAGGCGCGGATATTTTTGCGTGACACCCGTGCCGTCCGACTGATGACAGCGCGCGCAATACGCTGCGTAGATGCCGGCGCCGGGCCGCTCGACTTCGCCTGTTTTCAGCGCCTGCGCGCTCTGCATCGCGCCGCGCGAACGTGGATCGAAGTGGCCGCTCTGAGCGCGTGGCGGCAGGCTCTTCAGATAGTTAGCCATGGCCGCGAGGTCGGCATCGTCGAGATATTGCGTGCTGTCTTCCACCACTTGAACCATGCTACCGAACGCGACCAGGCCGCCACCGTGGCCATGTTTCAGGAAAGCGGCGATGTCTCCCGCGGAACTTCGTCCCAAGCCCGAACCGGCGTCGGCTGTGAGGTTCGGTGCGAACCAGTGGTCGTTAGTGCCGCCGGTCAGATAAAGCGGACTCGCCTCGGTGTAGCCGCGTTCCTCATACGCCGGCCCGCGCGGCGTGTGGCACGCACCGCAATGACCCAACGATTGCACGAGATACGCACCGCGATTCCATTGCGCGTCGCGCCCTGCGTCCGGTTTGAAGCGATCACCCGGCACGAACGCCCAGTCCCAGAACATGAGCACCCAACGCTGATTGAATGGGAACGGCAACCGAGTTGGTTGAGCGGGGGCGGCGACCGGCAGCACGCCATGCATGAAGTACGCGTAGAGCGCGTGCATGTCGTCATCGTCGATCTTTGCGAACGATGGGTACGGCATCGCCGGATAGAGCCGCTTGCCGCCTCGCGCGACGCCATCGCGCAAGGCACGCGCGAAGTCGTCATAGCTATAGAGACCGATACCTGCCTGCGGGTCTGGCGTGATGTTCGACGAGTAGATGGTACCGAACGGCGAGGCCATGCCCAGACCGCCGGCGAAAGGCGTCGCCGGAATCGGTGTCGCGCCGGGCCGCATGATGCGTGGCGCGGCCGTATGACAGCCCGCGCAATCGGCGGCTTTCGCGAGATAGGCACCGCGCGCGATCTGCGCGGCGTCGCCGGGCGTCGCGTTGCCGGGCGCGGAATCGGCTGTGTAGCTGGATGCAAGCGTGCCGAGGGTCAATGCGAGCATCGCGGCGGCAATTCCGCGACCGCTTCGAAGCCATCGCCCAAGCGAGCCTTCGCGGCGTGGTGAAATGGATGAGTTAGGCGCGCGCATCGTCACCACCACTTGCACGGCGACACGAACGCCAGTGCGATATCGGTTGCAACCAGTGCGAACAGAAACAGCGCGCTCGACATCGCCGCGACGCGTGTCAGGAAGGCGTCGAGTCCGCTTCGCTTCTGGCCGGCGGCGCCTGAGCCGCCCTCCTCCGCTTCAAGGCGACGAACGTTTCGCCAGGCCGTCAGTGCGCCGAACACGCCGGCCGCGAGACATAGCGCGCTGACGGCGACGAGCGCCGGACGCATCCACGGCAGCGCCGACGACGACAGCGGCTGATCGAATGGATAACAACTCTGCGCGGCCAGCGTCTCTGCGATCACCATCTGTGCCAGCCATGCGCACGGCGGGACCAGCAGGCCGACCAGCATGCGCCGCATGGCCCCGGTCGGCGCGCAAGACGGTCCGACGCTCAGCGGCGGCTTCATGTCCCCGGCCATGACAGATTCCGAAACAGGTAAGGCGTCAGATACAGCGTGCTGAAGATAAACAACCACACGACGTCCACGAAATGCCAGTACAAGCCGCCGATGGTCAGCGCGGCGCAGCGTTTCTCGTCGAAGTAGCCCAGCGCGGTCCACAGCAGCAAACATAGCAGCACGACGATGCCAACCACGACGTGCGCCATATGGAATCCTGTGATCGTGAAATATAGCGAACCATACAGATGCGTCGTCAGGCCGTACGGATGATCGTGCCATTCGAGCAGTTGAATGCTCATGAACACGATGCCGAGCAAGACGCCCACCGCCATCGAGGCGACGGCCCATCTCAAGCGCCCGCGCCTCACACAACGCTCGCACAACCAGACGAACACGCTGCTCGACAACAGAATGATCGTGTTCGTCATGCCGAGACCGAGCTTCGGCAGGCCTTCAGGCGGCCAGCGCTGCGTACTCTGCGAGGCCAGATAGAGATACGAGAAGATCAGATAGCCGAACAGCGCGCCTTCGGTCGCGATCAGCGTGAGGCAACCCCACCAGCCGCCCGAACGCTCGCCCGCGCTGCCGATCGGCAGAGGTTCGGTCGGTTGCGCGGCTGTCCGACTCAAATCGGCGGCGTCGCTCATGTCAATCTCCCGAATCATGAACGGTGGCCGGTTCGCGCTGGATCAACGCACGTTCGGGCCACAGCCACACGATGATCGACACCGCACACCCCATCAGCATCGCACCGGCAAATGTCCATGCGCTCATCGCGAGTCCCGCGAATACCAGCGTCGCGAACACGGCAAGCCAGAACGGCGAGTAGGAATCGCCCGGCATCTTCAGGATCACGTCGGGATTTGCTTCGAGTGCGGTGGTGCCGAGCGCCTCGCGGCCTTGCGCGAGCAGATAACCTTCACGCAGTTGCGAGTGCGTGTGAAGCGTGACGCCTGGCTCCTCGATGCGGCCTTCCCATAACGGATGACGGCTCGCCAGCGTCGGCACCACCGCGAAGTTGTATGGCGGTGGCGGAGAACTCACCGACCATTCGAGCGTGGGCGCGTCCCACGGATTGTCGCCGGCCGGCTTGCCGCGCTTCAGGCTGACCAGCAGATCGATCATGAAAATCAACACGCCCGCCGCGAACAGAAACGACCCCAGCGACGTGACGAGATTCACCGTGTTCCACCCCATGTCGGCGGGATACGTATAGATACGCCGCGGCATGCCGAGCAGACCCGCGATATGCATCGGAAAGAAGGCAATATTGAAGCCCGCGAACAGCACCCAGAAACCGAACTTGCCGAGCCGTTCGCTCATCATCCTGCCTGTGAATTTCGGGAACCAGAAATAGATGCCGCCGATCACTGGAAACACGTTGATTCCGAGTAGCACGTAATGCAGATGCGCGACCACGAAGTAGGTGTCGGTGAGCTGCCAGTCGAATGGCACGGCTGCGGTCATCACGCCGGATACGCCGCCCACCACGAACAGAAACACGAATCCCGCGAAAAACAGGAATGGCACGCGAAACACCGGCCGGCCGGTCCAGATCGTCGCGATCCATGCGAAGGTGGCGACCGCGCTGGGAATCGCGATCACCATACTGGCCGCGCCGAAAAACGACAGCGCGAGCGCGGGAATCCCGGTCGCGAACATATGGTGAATCCACACGACGAAACCAATCACCATCGTCGCCACCGTCGAGAGCGCGACCGGCCCATAGCCGACCAGCGGACGCCGGCAAAACACCGGCAACGCATCGGAGACGATGCCCATGGCCGGCAGCACAACTGCATAGACCCAGGGATGCGCGAAGATCCAGAACAGGTGTTGCCACAGTAGCGCACGTCCGCCGTTCAACACGTCGAAGAAGTGTGTGCCGATGCGCCGGTCGAGCCACAACAGAAAGAACGCCAGGCTTACCGACGGCACCGCCAGCAGATTGCCGCCTGACGCCGTGAGCGTGCCCCACACCAGCACGGGCATTCGGTCTAGCGACATGCCAGGCGCGCGCATCCGTAGCAACGTGACCACGAAGTTCATCGAGCCGACAGTCGTCGAAATGCCGAGCAGCACCATGCCGAGCGCGTAGACATCAATATTCGGTCCGGTGCTGTACTCAAGCCCCGAGAGCGGCGCGTAGTTGAACCAGCCGGCATCCGGCGCCTGCCCCGTCGGGAAGCTTGCATACAGGAAGATGCCGGCAAACAGAAACACCCAGTACGAAAGCGCATTCAGACGCGGGAACGCCATGTCGCGGGAACCGAGCACCAGTGGCCACAAATAGTTCGAGAAGCCGGATAGCACCGGCAACGCGTAGAGAAAGATCATCGTCACGCCGTGCATCGTGAAAAGCTGGTTGTACTGCTCGGGCGTGAGGACCGTCGCGTTGGGCCGCGCGAGCTGGATGCGCATGATGAGCGCTTCGATGCCGCCCATCAGCAGGAAGATGAACGCGGTCACCAGATAGCGCAGACCGATGGTTTTGTGATCGACCGTCGAGAGCCAACCGCGCCAACCCGGCGGCGCTGACCAGATCTCGCGCAAACGCTTTTCTTCGGCACTCTCGGGCGCGACGCGGCCGTATTGCGGCGTGCGCTCGAGCGGCAGCGCCGAACTGTCTGCCGCGGCCTGCCGTGCCCCTGGCGTTGAAGCGGGCCTCGCGTGATCGGACATTGAAAGACGCTCCTTGATTGCCGGCCAGAATTCAATGCAGCGTGGCCAGATAGGCCGATAGCGCGGCGGCATCGTTGGCACTCAGTGCGATGCTCGGCATCAATGCCTCGGGCTTGATCGCCTGCGCGTGCTCAATCCAGTCGAGCACGTGATCCGGTGTATTGGTCACCTCGCCCGCCGCGATCATGCGACGCGAGTTCAGATGCGTGAGATCGGGCGCCTGCAGGCCGTCCGCGTCCGTGCCGCGAATCGTGTGGCAGCCCGCGCAGCGCTCGGCGAACAGATGGCGGCCCGCGGCAACGCTGCTGTCATTCGCGGACGCCGCCGCTTGTCCTTGCGCGTCGCGCCAGACGTTGAAATCCGCCGGGCTCTGCGCGACCACTTCGAAAGCCATGTGCGCATGTTGAGCGCCGCAGAACTGCGAGCATTGCCCGCGATAGATACCGGCGCGATCGGCCTGGATCCATTGCTCGTTGGTTTGGCCGGGGATCGTCTGGGTTTTGCCTGCAAGTTGCGGCACCCAGAAAGCGTGCACGACGTCCGCGCTTTTCAACGCTATCTTCACGGGCTCGCCGACGGGAATGTGGATCTCGTTGGCCGTGCTGAAGTTGCGCGCCGGACTGGGATCGTCGGCGTAGTCGACTTTCCACCACCAGTCGTAAGCGGTCACGGTGATCGTCAGTTGAGGATGAGTCGCCGGCGTTGCAACCGACTCCAGTGTGATGAGGATATAGACCAGCATCGCCAGCAAGGCCGCCGACGACACGCCCGTGCCGATGTAAATCCAGCGCATGCCGCCGACTTCGGCATTGAGCGAATCGCTTGCCGCGGCGGGACGCTTGCGAACGATCGCGGCGATCAGCAAACCTGCAATGACGACTGATACCGTGATCGAAATACCCGCCAGTGCCCAGCCTAAGCGCATGGTCGGAGCGGCGGCGGGTCCCGCGGCGTGGAGGAAATAGTTGAGCGGCGCAACAGAACTGGCTTGAGCGGTAGTGGCTGCCGCAGCTAGCGCAATGAAATGGGTGCCGACGAAAGCGCGCTGGACAAGTGCTGTCGTCAATCGCATCCATGCCTCCTCATGGCCTCCGGCGACGGCCCCAAAGTCGAAATACCGCGCGCAGATCCGCGCTGTGACAAGGACGCCTCAGCAAATATCGGACCACACCGCGACGCCGGTCGTCGACCCTGGCTGGTACGGTCAAGGCTTGATGAGCCACGGCGTGTTGTAAAAAAGGCATGTTATTTGCTCCGACCATTATCGTTTGGTCGCCGAAGGGTTAATCGCCTTGGCGCTCGTTCGTGACGGCGTCTGCCCGATGCCGAAACAGGGCCTTGCGGACTTGCCCCCAGGAGGAGCATGAGCAAACACGACCGGATGATTCCATGGTTGGCTTTCTGAATCCCAATAGCCTTGTGTGGAGGTGATCATGAAATGCGGATATCTTGGATGGATCATTGATGCAACCCCGGAATTCTCCCTTGGGAAGTTCTTCGCACATGCGCGGCTGGTCCGCGTTTCCGCAGACGAGGACGTTGACGGCGAAATGCACATCGAGCGCAATCTTTCCTGGTTCGATACGGAGGAAGAGGCGATCGAGGTTGCCCAGCAATGGGCGTTTGTATGGATCTGCGATCGCGACGGCAGCTTTGCTGGCAGGCAGTTCCAATCGCCGACAAACCAAAAGGGCACGTCGGCCCAAACTCCGGCCGGACGAAGCGCTGGCTAAGTCATGTCGACGAACGTTCGTCGTGTAACCTGCGACTTGTCAGGACCCGATCAATCCTGGCTCCTCCACTCATCGCGTGTAAGTGCCGCTCATAAAACACGCGGCCCATTACGCAGGCCGCCGCGCGGCATCGTGATAAGCGAACGACAGATAAAGCGCGAACTCCGGACATAACTTTCGATGACACGTCCGTATATGGCCCGATCCCGGTCTAACACAGTGGTTTTGCCGTTGCCGCCCCGCCCAATGGCTGCGCAAGGCGGCAGCCGACCCCGGAACTGCCGGTCGAGCAGTCGGAGTTGCAAGGGCCGGCATTCTGAGTGGAACGGTCATTCCATACGCCACTCGATTTCTTTTACTTTACTTATCGCCGCTCGCAAATAGACCGACGGACGCTCTTTCCGTCTTTCTCGCTACTCACGGTCATTGGGGATATTCGATGCACCGAAAAATCACGCAGAGGGAGGTCGCACAGGTGGATAGGCCCGGTATGCTATGCCCGCCTCCACGCACCGCCAGGAGGGCATTGCTCTGGGCTGCCGAGTCGATGGCCCTTCGAACATCATCGACACTCTCCGCCTGCAATATGGCGGCGGGCCTGCTGTCGACAAGGCCATTCCACACCCGCCGCGCATTGTCGTAGTCTGGATGGTCACGACCGATCACCGGTCCTCGACATCCAGACGAAACGAGCTTGCTGAGCAAGCTTCCATGCATGGCGTCGAGAGCTCCTGGGCTCACTTCTGATAACCCGCCTGCTTCACAGCGCGATCGGCGGCGGCGTTGCCCGCCTTCAGCGCTGCGTCCACACTGGTTTGCCCAGCAACGACGCCCGCAATCGCTTGCCCCACCACAGTCCCGAAGGACGGGAACTCGGGGATGCCTACGAATTGAATTCCGCTGTACGGCACCTTCCTGAGCGATGAGTCGTTCGGGTCGGCCGATTCGATCGCTCTCAACACAAATTCTCCGAAAGGAGCGGCCTGCCTGTACTCGGGACGTGCAAAAGTCGACTTCCTGCCCGGAGGAACAGATCCCCAACCTTCGTCCTTTCCAACCATCTCGGTGTACTGTTTCGACGTTGCCCAAGTAACAAATTTTTTCGCGGCATCCTGCGACTTCGAAGTCTTGGGGATCGCGAGCGACCACGACCACAGCCAATGCGATCCCTTCGGCGTTACCGCAACCGGTGCTGCAGCGAAGCCAATCTTGTCCGCCACTTTCGACTGCGACTTGTTGTAGAGCGTGCCCGCGGCAGCCGTCGAATCGATCCACATTGCGCACTTCCCGGACGACATCAGCGTCAGGTTCTCGTTGAAGCCGTTCGAGCTCGCTCCGGGCGGCCCCTCGTTCTTCAAGAGGTCTGCATAGAAGCTGATCGCCTTGTGCCACTCCGGCGTATCAACCTGCGCTTTCCAGTTCTCATCAAACCAGCGTCCACCGTAAGTGTTCACCACTGTCGACACGTATGCCATGTTTTCACCCCAACCTGCCTTCCCGCGCAAACAGATGCCATACTGACCCTTGGCCTTATCGGTGAGCGTGACGGCAAATTGCTTGATCTGCTCGTAGGTCGGCTGATCCGGCATATTGAGCCCAGCAGCCTGAAACAAATCCTTCCGATAAAACGTCATCGAACTCTCGACATAGAACGGCAATGCATAGAGTTGCCCATCGTAGGAAAGGCCGTCGCGCGCGGTCTTTACCACGTCGTCGAGATCGTAGTCGACAGGCAGATTGGTCATCGGCATCAGCCAGCCGCGCTTGCCCCACAGCGGCGTTTCGTACGTGCCAATTGCAACCACGTCGAACTGGCCGCTGTTAGTGGTGATATCGGTCGTCGCGCGCTGACGAAGCACGTTTTCCTCAAGGATCACCCAATTCAGCTTGATATCCCGGTTCGCGTTCTCGAAGCTCGCGGAAAGCTTCTTGAGTTCCAGCATGGCCGGGCTGTTAAAAGTAGCGATGGTGACATCTGCCGCGCTGGTAACTTGTGCCGCGCAAATCGAAAGGCCAGCAAGCGCAACCTTGCAAATCGGCTCGCGACGCGCTGAGTTTTTCATCTTCATGATGAGTCTCCGATCGCTTTCGTCCGTGGCAGCGTTTGATTCCTCGGAGATCGCAGCGGAGGCGGACGATGCTGTAAGGACTGCGACGACCGGCGTGCAGGCAATGTCGATTCGGCGCTCGGACCAGATTGAGTTCATGATGTTTGCCTCTTACCCTCGGACCAAGCGCTGTACACATACGAAGCGTGGTATCTCGAGCGGTCTTCGTTTCTCGAAGGCGGAGAAGTGATCAGCTTGCCCGGCGTCGAACACTCGTTATGAGCAAACCTGTGCCCGGGTGGCCGGCTCCGCAAGTAAGCGTGTAAGGGTCTCCGTGGGCCGGCTTACCTCAAGCGCCTTCCGAATGAGCGCCGACTACCGAGTGCCAAAGCAATGAGCACGCTTCACGCGACCCGTAGTCTTGTCGACGGGTGTTGCTGCGCCAGAGCGCCGGAATGCGCATGACGGGCCGTCGAGCCGATCGCCGCACGGTGCTGCGTCGCGTTCGGCTCTTACCGCTGCTCATGTTCTGCCCGTCAGGCGGAGCAACCAACGAAACGCTCGTGCCTTGAACATGGACACATCCAACTTCTGCCTGAGGTCGTCAACGGGACGTGGCGTATGTAATTTTCCAATGGATGCGGCTTCTGACCGCGAAACCCCACGTACCCTGATTGTATATTCTCGACAGGAAAACGTAAGGAAAACAGTGCCGGCTAAGTGTAAAACGCTTAGAGACTCGGAAGAGCTACTCGCTGCGCGCCTTTCATGAAAATCGCCTAGTCTCCCCCCTTTAGCGAACGGCTGAGCATTCTGCAGCCCAGTTCGCCCGCTCATCCGGCAACAATCGGCCTATTCAGTCACTTGACCAGGCATCGCAAATGTCCGTTTCCTGACCGGCAAGGGACGTTCGTCGAAAAAGTGCATGGCCTTATTTTTGACCGCCGTACGGCGGTTCACCCGGCACCATTCGCCGTTCAAAGCGATCGACGCGGGACGAACGGCTGCATATTTCACTCGTTGAAAAGGCAATCTCAAATTGAATCACCGGGCGGAGAGCCTGGAACGCTACCGTACAGACATACCGTCTGAGTCGTGACACGTTGACGTGTACCAGGCACATCCGCCATAGCGAGCCTAGGTGCCAGGAAGCGGAAAACATGACGAACGAACATCGTGCCAATGAAAATCATCTGCTCAGGGTGCTGCCCGACGCAGAATGGGCGCGCCTGGTAGTGCACCTGATCCTGGTCGATGTGCCAATGGCACAGGTTATCTATGAGTCTGGCGAGAGCGTGAAGAATGTCTATTTTCCGACGACCTCAGTTGTATCGATGCTGCACCTGATGCATGACGGAACGCCTGCAGAAATTGCGATCGTGGGTAACGAAGGGCTCGTTGGGATCGCGCTTTTCATGGGCGGAGAGACGATGCCGAACATTGCGATTGTGCAAAGCGCCGGTCAGGCGTATCGGCTGGACGCCCGGATTCTGAAGGAGGAATTTGACCGGGCTGGCCTGGTGCAGCGGTTGTTGCTTCGCTATACCCAGGCATTGATCACGCAGATGGCCCAGACGGTCGTTTGCAACCAGTATCACTCGATGGACCAGCAGATGTGCAGATGGCTGCTGCTCAGCCTCGACCGCCTACCGCTGAACGAACAGAAGATGACGGCTGCACGGATTGCGAACATGCTTGGGGTTCCAGGCGCGGCCGTGATCGAAGCGGCAATGAGGCTGCAAGATGCCGGGCTGGTACGATGCACCGGTAATCATGTTGAGGTGCTGGATCGGCCGGGCCTCGAAAAGCGTGCGTGCGAGTGTTATGGCGTGGTGAAACGGGAGTTCGCCCGACTGTTGCCTGATGTACAGGGCGACATGAAGGTCCGGCCAGGTTCGGTCAGTTCGTCCCTGATTTGCGCGTAACATCGGTATGCTGGTTGGACCTCGACATGCCGTTTACGCTTTGGAGACGCCTACATGCGACTTGCCGACTTTATCTCGCAAAGCATGGAGCCAATTCTTGCGCAGTGGGAAGCGTTCGCCGCCACGCTCCTGCCTGCGGCGGCGAACATGGAATCGTCGGGGTTGCGCGATCACGCGGAGCAGATCCTGCAGGCCGTGGCAAAGGACTTACGGACTTCGCAAACCAGGGAAGCCCAACGGGAAAAATCAATGGGGCGAGGTCCTGCCCTGATCGATGCGACCGAAACAGCCGCGCAAACGCATGCCCTTCTGAGGGCCCGGGCCGGCTTCAGTATCAATCAGCTCGCGGCCGAATACCGCGCACTGCGAGCCAGTGTGCTTCGCTTGTGGATGGATGATTGCGCGCCGGAAGTGCCGGATCTCGACGACGTCATCCGCTTCAATGAAGCGATCGATCAGGCACTCGCGGAGTCGGTCACGTTCTTCAGTACGCAGGCGGAGCAGAACCGCAACCTCCTGCTTGGCATGCTGGGTCACGACATGCGCAATCCCCTCCAGGCAATTCAGGTCACTGCGTCGTACCTGGCCGCGCTCAATGCTGGGGAGCGAGTATCCGGAGCCGCCTCCCGTCTGATACGAAGCGGCGCCCGGATGCAGGCGTTGCTTGATGACCTGACTGATTTCAACCGTACCAAGCTGGGCCTGGGCATCAATGTGACGCCCGCAAGCGTCAATCTGGCAGATGTGCTTGCCGACGAACTGGACCAGTTGCGCGCAGTTCACCCCGACAGGCAGATTGAGTTGCAAGTGAAAGGCGATTCGCAGGGGCTCTGGGACGGCCGGCGTCTGCAGCAATTGCTTGGAAATCTTGTAACGAATGCCATCAAGTACGGGGCGCAGGACGCCCCCGTACGCGTGACGGTGACGGGTGATGTAACACATGTCCATATCGAGGTCAGCAATTGCGGGCCGGCTATCGACGGCACTATGCTGGTACGCATCTTCGATCCCCTGACGCGGGGGACGGACCTTAAGGGCGCATACGAGCAGACGGGTAGCCTGGGACTGGGTTTGTATATCGCAAGCGAAATCGCCAAAGCCCATCACGGTGCGATTGAAGCGCGGTCCGATGAGACGGAGACCTTGTTTTCTGTATCACTTCCGCGTGCTGACGTGTCCTCCTGACGCCCCGGCGCAAGGACGCAGAGTGACGATTTCAGCGTCGGCTGTCCCGGACAGCGGCATCGTGCAAAGCCGTCATTCACGTGTCGAATCCCAATGACGCCTTGGGGTCGAACTGGGCCGTTCAAAGTAACTTTGCCGAGCCTTCCGTGGGTATCGAGGCCGGTGCCTGCTCAGCCTTGGGCTGGACCAGATAGGTGCCGCAAGATCACTTAGTACGTTCCCGAAGAGTCTTCTCGAGGGCAACAATGCGACGTTCAAGAGAGCGCGACAGGGCTGCAGAAACGCCCACCAGCCTGCGTCGCGCTTCATCACAATCGCACTGTGAATACAGCAGTCGACCGTCCACGCGAAGGGTTTTTAACGATTCCATCTGGACGACGACCGCAAGAGCCCACTTTGGCCCGTTTAACGATTCCGGCATGAACTTCTCCGCGCAGGTTCTCATAATAATGCTGTCGGGGCGAAGTCTTACCGTCAACGCCAGCCGCAGGACAAAAAAAGCCGCAGACAGCGCTGCGGCGAACAAACACACACGCCGAACGTTGGGAACGCTGACGTGTGAACCAGAGCCGGCCGCAAATCCAGCTCAGGGCGAAGCCGACAATTTCGCCATCATCCTCGGCCAGCCACACTCCGCGTGGATCGTCTCGAAGGCAGAACGCCTGGAAATCCGAAGGCCGCGACGTGGCGATCGGCCCGAAACCGTGGCGGACGGTCAGGTTGTTGATGCTGCGGGCAACCAGTTCTTCGGCGCGTGCCAGTTCGTCAGCGCTTGCAGGTCAGACAACCAGCGGCATGGGCACCTCCCGTGCGACAACCTCTAGATGTGCAGCAAAAGGCCACGGTAGAGCCAAGCGCGCAATCAATGGCTACGCCCGGAGGGCCGAGATTCGCCCTTGCCCATAAGGACACCTCAGTCAGCGCATCGACCTCCAGAACCGGACCACGGCGGGGTGAATCACCTCGCGCCACCTCGGGCCGGTGAACAGGTCATAGTGGTCACAATCCGGTATCGTCACGCGGCAGCGCTTCGATACCGGGACCGCACTGCACAGCGTGTGAGCGGCATGCGTCTGGCCCGCGCCGGCAATGTCGTCGCGGTCGCCCTCGACTGTACAAAGCGCCGTACCTGCGAGATCCTGCGGCTGAATACAGCGGCCGCCGACGCGCCATGTCCCACGGGCAAGCTGCTGCTCCTGAAAGATCACGCGAATCGTGTCGAGCATATAATCTTCGGCCATGTCGAGAACCGCCGCATATTCGTTCAGTGCACGCAGGCTGGCCGCAATGGCCTTCGCATCGACTGAGAGGCGGCTTGACCAGTAGCGCAATTCGAGTGCCAACTGGCGGTGTGGTTGCGCGGCGACAATCGCCGCATGCTGGATGAAGCCCGGACAGACCCGGCGGCCGGAACCGGCATAGCCGGGCGGAACGGTGTCGATCACCGTGTCGCGGAACCAGTCGAGGCTGTGGCTTTGCGCCAGCCGGTCGACGGCGGTCGGATTGAGCCGCGCATCGATCGGGCCGCCCATCAGCGTCAGGCTGAGCGGCGGCGCTTCTCCTTCCCTCGCCAGCAACGACGCAGCCGCGAGGGTCGGCGCGGTGGCCTGGCAGAGGGCGATGACGTGCGTATGCGCGCAGCCCACTTTTAGCAGAAAGCGTTCGACCGCGAGCACATAGTCGTCGAGTCCGAAAGGGCCCGCAGCGAGCGGTACGTCCCGTGCGTTGGCCCAGTCGGTGACGTACACATCGCCGTCCTGCAGCAGCGTTTCGACCGTTTCGCGCAGCATGACCGCGTGGTGTCCCGCGAGTGGCGCGCAGAGAAAGATGTCCGGTGGCTTCGCGCGTTTTTGACCGCGCCTGGGTGCAACGGGCGAGTGTGCGCGCGCGAATTGTCGCAGCGCGCAAAACGGCGTGCTGTCTACCACCTGTTCGACAACCGGTACCGACCGGGTGCCCATCGTCACCGCCTCGATGCCGAACGGCGGTGCTTCGAGGGTCGGTCGAACCAGCCGGCACAGCCAGTCATAGCCAGCAGCGGCGACGGGCACGCAGGGCATCGACGGCGACAGCCAGGCATCGCATCCGGGCATTGCCCAGTCGCTGAGCGACTGCATCAGGGCACGCTGCTCTTCAAGCCACGAATACCACATGCTGTCTCCTGCCCGCGTGCCCGCGACTCGTTCCGTCTTCCATCAAGGCAGGAGCGTGGTCGGAAAAACGGGAGTGAAATGCGTCCAACGGCAATCAATACGCCGCGAGAAATGTAGACCTGCCGCGAGAAACACGCCGTCGCGTCCTCTACCTTGCGCTAAAGACCAGCATATGTGTGCTGCTCCGGGAAAGAAATTGCGGCGTAACGCGTGCGCCCGCGACGCGCTGCCCGCGCAGGGGCAGCACCCATCGCTCGACGCGACATGTATCGCGCTCGGCAAACCGGCTCCGAAGCGGCAATCCTCGAGAATGAGCGGGCAAGTGTCTGTGAAAGAGTCGGCGCAGCGACAGCTACAGATAAGTGCAACAATAAAAATGCCGTCGGCGCCTTTTGAAACTCATCCATGTGACATGGAGGCGAACATGCTGGAGATAGCGGGGGATCGCTTCTTGGCAGTGGTAAGCAGGATTCTCGAATCCCGGCTGACCCCCTGTCTTGTGTCGGCCATGGCAAGCGCCGCGCTCACCGTCTGTTCGGTGCAGGCGCAGGTACGACCGCCGTCGTTCGAGACTTTCGCCGTCCCGCCCGGTAGTGCGCCACATGACGTCGCACCGACGCCCGACGGCGCTGTGTGGTACACCGCGCAGGCGCAGGGCGCGGTCGGTCGGCTGGACCCGCGTAGCGGCAGGATCGGCAGGATTCCGCTTGGCGATGGGTCGGCACCCCACGGGGTGATCATCGGTCCCGATCGCGCGGCATGGATCACCGACGGCGGCCAGAACGCGATCGTGCGCGTCGATCCGAAGACGTTTGCCGTCACGCGTTTTCCATTGCCCAAGGACCGGCCGGCCGCCAATCTGAATACTGCGGTGTTCGACAAGCAAGGGCATCTGTGGTTTACCGGCCAAAGCGGCGTCTATGGCGAGCTCGATCCGAAGCGCGCCAGCATGCGCGTCTTCGATGCGCCGCGCGGGCACGGCCCCTACGGCATCTGTGTGACTCCGGACGGCAGCCTGTATTTCGCGTCACTAGCGGGAAGTTATCTCGGCCGCATCGATCCCGGAAGCGGCGCAACGCAGGTCATCGATCCGCCGACGCCGGATCAGGGTGCGCGGCGTGTATGGTCCGATTCCAAAGGGCGTGTCTGGGTCAGCGAGTGGAACGCAGGAAAAGTCGGCGTATTCGATCCAGCGACGCGTCGATGGCGCGAATGGCGCCTGCCTGGCGACGATCCCCATGCATACGCGATATTCGTAGACGACCAGGACATCGTCTGGCTCAGTGAATGGAGCGCCAACGCGCTAGTGCGCTTCGACCCACGCACTACGCGGTTCGACGTGTTTGCGCTGCCGCGTCCGCACGCGAACGTACGTCAAATGATGGGCCGCCCAGGAGAAGTCTGGCTGTCCGAGTCCGGCACTGATCATCTGTTGCGCTACCGCTCCCGCGCAGCAGATGCCAGCGGGAACTGACGACGCACTGTCCACGAATGTCATCCACTGTACAGGAGAGCCTATGAGCGACAACTCTGGACGAAAAGTCGTGCCTGGCGGTGAATCAACGGGGCTGTTTGATGCCCGCCTCGGGCGTAACGACGAATGTGCTGTGCGGCACTGCGCCGTGTAGCCGGATCGAATTCGCTTCTGGGCCGACAACCTTGTCATCCCCGCCGGCAAAAATACTGACCGGCATCTTCAGATCAGAATAGTGAGCACATAAATTTGCCGCGGCCCGGATCATGAATGCGGAATCCTCGGCCACGGCCCGCTCCTGTACGGGTCGGAGCAGCATCTCACGAGGAATGACATCGAAGAAGCCGGCTGGCATGGGTGCCGGAGCGAACATCGCTTCCACGCTGCGCTTCAGCAAGAGGCGACCGGCCAGCGGCGAAATGGTGTAACGCAAGACTTCCCCCAGCACCGGAAGTGCCGCCGCCGCAGCGAGCGCGACGTCGCGCGCGCAGTCGGATAGTAGTAACGGAGACCAGCACGAGCCCGCGCACGTCAGCGGCGGCGCCGACCGCCATGCCAAATGCGACGAGCGTGCCCCACGAACGTCCCAACACGACGGGTTGCTCTATGCCTATCAGGGTAGGCCGTACTGGATTCGAACCAGTGACCAACGGATTAAAAGTCCGCTGCTCTACCAGCTGAGCTAACGACCCGAGCTACTCCCATTCATTCACCTCGCAAGCGCCGCATCGCCGCGCAACGCTAGCCTATTTCGATCGTGCGGCTCGCCGATCGCGGCGGTTCCTGTTTCGGCACGGTCAACGTAAGCACGCCCTTGTCAAACTTTGCGAGCGCGTGGTCGGGGTCGGCGTTCTCCGGCATCGGGATCGTGCGCGTGAAGGCCCCATATGCGCGTTCAAGTCGATAGCAGCCGTCTTCCTCACCGTGCACATCCTGCTTTTTCTCGCCGCGCAACACCATCGCTCCATCCTCGACGCTGACGGTCAGATCCTCCCTTTCCATGCCCGGCAACTCGACAGTCACGCGCAGGACCTTCCCTTCGTCGACGACGTCGATGCGCGGCTGGAAACGCGATGAGCTGAAGTCGCCAAACCATCGTTCTAGCGCCCCGCGGGCTGCAAACGGATCGTGAAAGAAATCCTCCATCGCACGCCACGGGTCGCGGGAGAAAAGCCGCTGGATATCTGGCCATCCGGCACGCCATGGTTCGCTGGCCGGCGGACTTTGCGGACCGTCCGCATCGGGCTTGCGCGCTGAGCCGCGGAGAAATTTGAAAGGATTCCATTTTTTGGGGTCGGTGTTCATCTGCTGCTCCTCAATGATCTGACAGGAGAGCGAGACCATGACGATCTGCATCCGGCGCCTCCACGAACCGGGCGGTGGCGACCTCGCAGCCGCCACCGGGTTTTCTCCTGTCATCGTTGCCGGTCTTTGCGGGCTCAGTTCGTCTGCACCTCGATCCGGCGCGGCCGTGCTTCGTCGCGACGCGGAATCGTCAGCTTCAGCACGCCGTCCTGCAGGTTCGCATCGATCTTCGATGTGTCGAAATCCGGGCTCAGCGAGAACGCGCGCGCGAAATGCGGTTCACGGATCTCGGCGTGCTGCAGCCGCAGACCGGCGGGTGTGGGCACGACCGCTTCCGCTTCGATATAAAGATTGCCGTCGTGCACCTTCACGTCGAGTTTGTCCTTGGTGACGCCTGGAAGGTCCGCCCACAGCGTGATGCCCTGGCTGTCCTCAAACACATCCACCGCTGGTGTGAACGTCCTCCGACGTGCTGACTGGTCGCCCTCGCGTCGTGCTACTGTTTTCTGGTCGCGTTCAGCAACCTGTGTCCTGTCGTTCATGGCCTGCTCCTCGAATAACTGGCATTACTGCACGGTGATGGCCCGCGGCTTGGACGCTTCGCGCTTGCCGACGGTGATCGACAGGCAGCCGTTGGTGTAGCGGGCCTGCACCCTGTCGGGGTCAGCGTTCTGCGGCAGCTCGATCACGCGTCGGAAAATGCCGGTGAAACGCTCCTGCGCATAGGTGCGGGTGTCGTCGCGGGTGTCGTCATCGGTCCCGGCCCGGGCAGGCTTGCGCTCACCGCTGATCGTCAGCAGGCCCTTGTCGATCGACACGTCGAGGTCGGCCAGCGTGAGGCCCGGCGCGAACGCGACGATTTCGATCGAGTCGTCGGTCGTACCGATGTTCACCTGCGGAAAGGCCCCGAAGCGGCCCGAGCGGATGCTGGACGGAAAGCCGCCGAACAGGCTGTCCATCTGCCGTTGCAGACGGTCAAACTCACTGAACAGGTCGGTTCCGGAAAAGAGATCACTCATCGTATCCTCCTTCGATGCAGCGAGGAGGCGAACGGGCCTACGCGCTCCAGTCCGCCTGCCAGGCCGCTGGCAAACAAATCGAAACACGCAGCGCACCGGATGTGACCGGCGCGTCTGCCTGAGCGAAATCAAAGATAGAACCTACGGCGAAAATTTCAAGCGGCGGTGGTGAATTCCTGTCTTGAAAATTGCCTGCCAAATAATATTATCGCGGTGCATTGCAACGGAACCGGAGGACACCATGGAATTCGATTCGGACTGGCTCACGCTTGGCAGACATCGCGTCCGGCTGCGCTCGACCAGAGGCTTTCCGACGGAATTGATGCGTAGCGTGGCGGAGGTCGTGCGCCTCGCGATCGACAACAACATGAGCGCCCGCGCGCGGCTGGTCGAGATCGTCTTCCAGCAGGACCACGCATACGAGATCGCCGTTGGCACGACCCTGGCGGAAGACAGCGTTTGTGCGCCGCAACTCGAAGCGGCGCTCGCGCTGGTGCTCGGCCTGCTGCCAGAGCAGGTGAACATCATCGTGACGACAGTAAGTCAGGAGGAAGTCGACCTGCACTTCGGCGTGTATGAACGCATGCTAGCCGAGAAACTGGGCGTGGTGCCGCCAATCCAGTGATCGTCGGGCGATTGATTGTGCTGTGCCGCCGGGCCAGCCTCCCGCCACGGGTCGACGGTCAAGGGACGCGTCATCTGTCCGCATTCCGACACCCGTTTACGCCGACGGCGGACTTCGTGTTTCCGGTCTACTGACGGCAGTCGCGGGACCTTCTGGACCGCGACGCACGAAGGCCGCGCGGACGACGTCCCCCGACAGGGCGCGAGGCGTCGTGCTCAGCCCGCCAATGCTGAAATGCTGTCAATGCAGAGTAAGTTGTAGTTCGCATTCCACCCGGTGCGAGCACGATCCTGCCTACTCTGATCCGAGGATGCCCTGCCGACCGCACACGTCAAAATTTTAGCGATTGCGCCAGCTGCTGCAGCGCGCGGCTCCGAAGGCCGCTTGGCCCGGCAGAACCGTTTGCAACCGCGAGTCAAAACCGGGCTGCGACGGAATCAGGGGATCGCGTTACACCCATGAGTAGGCGCCCGGCTCTCAGAGCAGGAGCTCTCGCGTACGCGGGGCGAATTGCCTCGCATGGCAGACACTGCCGAACGGGTTATCGCATGAGTTGTGCCTCTTGCCGGCAGAACAGCGCGAGGTTCAGGGGCTGGCCGAACGGATGGGATCTGTGGGAGCCGCGAGGCCGCGTTGCGGATCGGGTCCGGCGACTTGGCCACCGGGTCCAATGTCGAACCCTACGGCCATCCCGGGTATCCCCCACGTGTCGTTCCCCTCGTGTGTGTTTTGCACACTCTGATGGAACCCGGGAGACAGATGCCCAACGCTCCGCGCGTGCCTCAGTCGGTTTGCGCAGCGATAACTATGGCCCAACGGGCGGAGGGCGCTCCCGATCAAGCGGGCGCGAGTTGTTCCGCGGCCCGATTCATGCGGCGCGTGATGTGAACAGGCAGGAGGCCATCATGAAAACCCGGATCTTCACCTATGTCGAATGCCCGTGCGGACATCGCGGAGCCCTGATCGAAACGATAGAAACGGGCGTTTTTCCGGCCGGTCAGCATAGGACCTGGCTGCGCAAGTTGACCCGCGCCGGGACGTACGACGGAGGAGATGTGCTATTTGCGAAAATGAAGCCCGGGTGTCCGGCCTGCGGCCGGAGTGTGGGTCCTGACGATGTCGTCGGACGTAGCGAACTGCAGGGAACGGGCGAGGTGCTGCGGACAAAAAGTGAGTCGGGGCCACTGGAGGCAACGCCCGCGGTCAGTTGGTGACGGGCGGCAATCCGACAACCAGGGGGCACTGCAAGAGGCACTTTGCCGGCGCGAAGGCATTCCCGGAAATCACGAAGGAGACAGTGGCGCCTCTCGGTCCGCTCGACTTCCCGGTTCCGCCGCGCGTCAATCCGCTGATCCGGCTATACGCGTTTCATGGCGTTGCTTCGAAGCTAATTCCGCTGTACGACTGGACCAGCACCTTGCGTCACACCAAACGAAATGACATTGCCCCTGAATACGGCGAGCGTCCGCCGGTGTTGTTCGCGTGTCAACGAGAGGTCGAGTTGGGCCCAGCCCTTGCTCACCTTTTGGCACGCCCATCGCGATATCGGTTCTGCGCCAAGCAGAAAGGGCGGTTCGTGGTCTCTCATGACGCAATTTCCCCGTGCGGTCCGGCCGCAATCACTTGAGGAGCAGACAATGGAAACGACGAAAGCAGAAGGAACGCTACGGGAGGTTGCTGGCGACGTTCAGCAAGCCGCCGGGGATCTGCTGGGCAGTGCCGGCGCACAGGTTAGCGGAACAGCGAAAGAGTTGAGCGGCAAAGCTCAGCAACTCTATGCCGATTTTGTGGATGTCGTACGCGAGTCCACGGTGGAGCGGCCGTTCGCGGCGCTGGCAATTGCCGCTGGCGTGGGCTTCATCGTTGGAGCGTTGCGCGCAGCGAATCGCTCAAGGCCCGATAACGGCCGAAGCGACTCGATAGACCGGGAGTAAGGCTACTCGCGTCTTGCCCTCGACGCGGCCTGAAAGGTGTAGACGGCAAACACCTGGCGGGCCGCCCCGGCGTTTCCGCAACAAGCCAGTCCCGAGGAGTCCCGCAATGTCCATGCGTTCGAAAATCACGAAGTGGCGAAACGTCGGCAGATTCTGCGTCGAGCGAGCCACGGATTATGGTGAGCTCCTCGGCGTCGAACTTGAGGAGACCAGGAAATGTCTGGTCCGCGAGTTGAGCGCACTTGTTGCCCTGGCCGTCGCCGGTCTGTTCACACTTTCGTTTGTGTGCATTGCGATCATCGCGACGGCGTGGCGTACGCCTTACTTCCTTCCGGTGGTCTGGGGCGTTGCCGTGATGTGGCTGGTTGTTTCCGTTGTCTCTCTGCTCTTCGTCCGCGCCCAGAAACCCGGACGTTCGCTTCATCTTCTGCAGGGGGAGCTCCGGAGCGATCTCGACACGTTGAAGGAGGCGCTAAAATGAACCGGGTACCGACCAATAGTGAAGCCGAGACCGCAATCCTGCTGCGCATGGCGGAATCACGCACAGCACTGCTAGCGGCGAATAGCACTCCACCATCGGTCCCGGCCGTACTCGGACAGACGCGGCCTCCTGCGGTCGGCCTGATCGCCTCGCTGGCCGACGCACCGCGCGTCACGCTGCTACTGGCGTTGTGCGTCGGCACCATCGTCCTCGGACCTCGCCGGACAGTCGGAATTGCCGGCCGCTCGGGGATCGCCGCGTGGCTAGGAGGAACCGTGCGGAAAGCGGTTCTCAAGTCCGTGTGAGTCGCCTGCCAGGGAAAGCACGGCGAGGTCGATTCAGATGGGTCAAACCTTCGAACCTCCGCGACTGCTATCGCGACCGCTGCTACCGCTTGGCGCGTCGAGAAATCCTCGCGCTGCGAAGTTGCGCATGGTGCGTGCTCGGCGAGCATGAGCATCGCAGCTGGAACTGCTCGGGTATGTCTTTTACGCGCCGCTTGTTTGGATTAGGGAGGCGTGCAGCGTTTATCGCGTTTAATCTAGGTTCAGGCGCTTGCGTTGCTCGAAACTGGCCGCGAACGCATCGCCGCGACGGCTGTCAGGGCGACTTGCCAGCCGTCCCCGGAGGACTCCGAACCCATTGCCGTCGCGTCTTCCGGATATCTGGCTCAGACCGGTACCGCAGTTCCGAAGGTTCCGACGACGAGCGCTTCGTACGCGTTATGCGCGCCTGATGCGGCCGTGTCTGACACGCCCTTGGCGTGCGGGTCATTCTGAGGCATGCGCGTCGGCGATTTCGTTGTGCTCGAACCCTTGTAGAGATCGTGCCCGTCGTCCCGCCGGTTCAGTAAGGCGCCCAGCTTCCTCCAGTTCATGGTCGTGCGACTTTTAAAGCTCACTCACAGGATGGATGTCGAACAAATCGAGTGTCACCCGTTTCGCCGTGGTATCCCACGCAGTCGCTTTCACGCCGCTCTCGCAGAACTCGAAGAGGTGCGGGTCGCCCGGTTTCGCCCATGAACAACAGACGCACATGAAGCCGGCCGTTCGTTCTGCGCGCAGCAGCACGGTGCTGTCCTTCAACGCGACTTTCTCCTGCGAAAAAATTCTTGCCACCGCCTTCGATCCCCAGCCGCCGCAAGAGTAGGGACACGCGCCGTTCATTCTTTCCTTGTCCATGGAATGTTCTTTGGCCGCCGACGAATTCTGCTTTCTCTAGCAAGCCGCATTCCTCAATGGGTTCTCTTCTGCGCTCAATCGACCCCATCGCAGGAACGATTTTCGCTGGTTACGCGCAAGGATTCAGTTTCTGTTGACGGAGATCTGAAGTGAGTACAGTTGACCGCGAAGCTGTTCTCGTTCACCAACAGGCCGTGCTGGCGAAGTTCGGCGAACTGGCGCTTCGCTCAGACGATCTTGACGAAATATTGACCGAAGCCTGTCGTCTGGTCGGCGAGGCGTTGAGGACCGACATGGCGAAGGTCATGGAGTTGCAGGACGACGGCACGACTCTGCTCGTGCGGGCCGGCGTCGGCTGGCCACCCGGAGTGGTCGGACATGCAACGGCCAAAGCGGAGTCCGGCTCGTCGGAAGGCTATGCGCTGCAAACGGGCGAACCGGCCGTCTCCCGCGACATCGCCACGGAAAAGCGCTTTCGCTATCCACAGTTCATCGTCGATGCGGGCGTGAAGGCGCTGGTCAATGTTGTCATTCTCGGCGGAAAAGGCCGGTGCCCCTACGGCATCCTCCAGGTGGACAGCCTTGAGCCTCGAGATTTTTCCCGCCCCGACACCGAGTTTCTGCGCTCCTATGCCAACCTGCTCGCCGCCGCCGTCGAACGGTTGCGCATCGCCGCGGAAACGCGACGGCACGCGATCTCGCTGCGCGAAAGCGAAGAACGCTACCGCACGCTGGCTACGCAAATACCGCAACTGGTATTCACTTCAAGCAGTTCGGGAGAGCGCACTTGGGGCAGTCCCCAATGGGTCGAATACAGCGGCATTCCCGAAAAAGACAGCTTGGGGCTCGGGTGGCTGGCAGCCATTCATCCGGACGACCGTCCGGCGACCATGGCAGCGTGGGCGGCATGCGAGACCACGGGCGAGTTTTCCGTGGAGCATCGGATTCGCCGGGCCGTCGACCAGACTTACCGCTGGTTCCAGAGCCGCGCCACACCGGTGCGCGCCGAGGGCCGGATTGTCGGCTGGCTTGGCACGTCTACCGACGTAGAAGATCAGGCACGCGTTCGCAAGGCACTGGAACGCAGCGGCGAAGAACTCGAAGCGCGCGTACTAGAGCGAACAGCGGAGTTGCAGGCGGCGCTCGACACGTTGCATCGCGAAAGCCGCGAGCGCTCACGCGCGGAGGAACGCCTGCGTCATAGCGAAAAACTGAAAGCGATCGGGCAGCTCACGGGTGGCATTGCTCACGACTTCAACAACATGCTGCAGGCGATTATTGGTTGTCTCAGCATGATCCGCGTACGCCTGCAGCAAGGACGGCCGACCGAGGTTATGGGTCTCGTGGAGCGCGCCGAGCGAGGCGCCGTGCGAGCGGCCGCGTTGACGCACAGGCTGCTGGCGTTCGGGCGCCAGCAAACCCTCGAGCCGCGGCTCGTGAGCCTCGACACCATTGCACGCGATATGGAGGACATGATCCGCCGCGCCGTGGGTGCAAGCATCAATGTCGAATTGAATTTGTCGGACGGCAAATGGCTGGCGATGTGCGATCCGAGCCAGATGGAAAGCGCGTTGCTGAATCTGTGTGTTAACGCGCGCGACGCCATGCCAAATGGCGGCTGGCTCACCATCAGTACTACCGAAATGGTGCTGGCTGAAGCCGAACTCTCCTTGTTCGAGGATGCGCAGCCCGGGCGTTACTGCTGCATCGCGGTGTCCGATACCGGCGTGGGCATGTCGCCGGAGGTACTTAGCAAGGCCTTCGAACCGTTCTTTACGACTAAGCCGGCGGGGCAAGGTGTCGGTCTCGGTCTGAGTCAGATCTACGGTTACGTGAGACAGTCGGGCGGCATCGTGCAGGTGGACACCGTGCCAGGCAAGGGCACCACAGTGCGTCTATGCATGCCGGCCCCCGCTGAACGGGACGACAATGAAGTAAGCGGCCGAGACACCGGCAAAACTATCATGCTGGTCGAGGACGAGGAGATCGTGAGGGAGGTGACCGCCGAGCAGCTGCGCGAACAGGGCTATCGCGTGCTTGAAGCGGACAGCGGCCCAGCCGCGCTGCGGCTCCTTAATGCAGGCGCTCGTTTCGACCTTCTGATCAGCGACGTCGCGTTGCCCGGCGGCATGAATGGCCGAGAGGTGGCCGATGCCATCAAGGCCCGCTACGCTGATATTCCCGTTATCCTGGTGACGGGCTACGCGCCTGGCGATGCGTTGTCCGATATGGAGGTCATTCGCAAGCCCTTTCCTCCGGAAGTGCTCGCGGAGCACGTGCGCGCCAAGTTCGAAGACTGACGAGCTATGTGCGAATCGGTACAAATCGGACGGTGCAAATTACACGCGTACAGATCGCAAATTCGCCAGGGGCCGGACCCCCGCTGTCGAAGAGCCTTTGCATCTGCTTGAGCTTTTCCGGATCGCGGGCCGCGAGATCGTCGGCTTCGCTGAAGTCCTTGCCCACGCGGCAATCCAGCCATCGTGATAGATCGCGCAATTGCCAAACAGCTCGATGTACTGCGTGCGGCGCGTGGACGTTGCGCTGGGTTGATCAAAGGTTTAGGCCCGTCCTACCCCACTTCACGGCTGGCAAACGATCGGGTCAGTCTGCGGTGCACAAGCAGCAGTAACGGCGTTGAGACCATCGAAAGCGCGACGACGAGC
The DNA here is from genome assembly GCF_004339745.1 of Paraburkholderia sp. BL9I2N2. Taxonomy (GTDB): domain Bacteria; phylum Pseudomonadota; class Gammaproteobacteria; order Burkholderiales; family Burkholderiaceae; genus Paraburkholderia. The sequence goes on from NZ_SMGP01000003.1 coordinate 894,797, forward strand.
GTAACAAGGGACGATTGGCGCTCATCGATGACATGTGCCGCCATTGAAGCCGCCATCACCACAAAGGCGAATTCGCCCCCTTGTGACAGCAAAATGGCGAAATAGCCACGTTGCGAAGCGGGTACGTCGAACTTGTCTGCCAGCAACCACAGCGCGATCGTCTTGATGCCGACTAGCGCCACGACAAGTACCGCGACACGAAGAGGCTCCCGCATTAATACGCCAAAATCGATTGACATGCCCACTGCGATAAAAAATAAACCGAGCAACAAGCCTTTGAAGGGAGCCATGTCGGTTTCGACCTCGTGGCGATAGTCCGAATCTGCGAGAAGCAGCCCGGCGACAAAGGCGCCCAACGACATTGACAGATGGACGCTCTGCATGAGCAACGAGATACCGACGATCCAGAGCAATGCGAAAGCGGTGAAAATCTCCCGTACTCCGATGCTTGTGATCACACGCAGCACAACGTGCAACAGATAGCGGCCAACAAGTCCAACCGCAACAAGCATGGCAAGGGCTTTCAAGGCTACGGGCCACCCCGGTTCCGCGGCGGGTGTGATCACCGACGGTCCGAGCAACGGCAGCAACGCAATCAGGGGGATAGCTGCCATGTCCTGGAACAGGAGGATGCCGAACCCGGCACGGCCGGTCGGCATGTCCATCAACTTGCGCTCCTGAAGCTCGGACATAACCATTGCTGTTGACGACAGTGAAAGCGCGAGCCCGCCCGTCAACGCAATGCGCCAAGACAACCCTAGCATAAGGAAAATCACCGATAAGACCGCGGCGCAGACCGTCATCTGCATAGCACCGTAGCCGAAGATGGTGCGACGCATAGCCCACAGTTCGTCGATCCGCATTTCCAATCCGATGACGAACATCATCAGCACGATGCCCAACTCGGAAAAATGGAGGATCGCGTCGACGTCGGTCACCAGCTTCATTACCCATGGCCCAATGAAAATGCCTGCCACCAGATAGCCGAGAACAGCGCCGAAGCCAAGGCGTACTGATAGCGGCACGGCAATCAGTGCCGAAGCAAGAAAGATCACCACGTCTATCAGCAACTTCGTCATCCTGCCTCCCTGAAATGACCTACGACATATCTGCAAGCCATGCGTAGTAGCCGATCACGAGCTCTGGGCTCACGAGAAAAGACAGTCTGCCCTTGATCAAGATTACCGTTGCGAGCGCTCGGCCATGAGGTGACTTCGACAGATGACGTGCCCGATAATCAGCGCCTTTGCCTTCACCACGGTGGAAGCCGGCAACACACAGCCGCTTAGGGCCCCACCCGCCTGTCATGGCTGCGCGAAATGCGATCGAACAGTGCGGGATCGCGCGCGTTCTTCGAATCGAACCGACAGACCCTTGTCTCGCATCGCGTCCCACGCGGCCGCGAAAGACCGGTCAAAACCGGCAGGTGCGGCAATGACGGTGCCGGGAGGTACTTCATAGTATGCACATCCCGTCAGAGGCGATATCTCCAACCGTAACTGGTCGAAATTACGCGCCTCTTCTCCCACCTCCACTTGCGCCGCCCTGCCTTTGCCGTCTTAAAGCGTCACGGTACCGGTGTCTGGTTCCATCGCGACGATGGTGGCCGTGACCTTCGCGGTTCCCACGCCGTGGCGCTACCTGGCGCGCTGGTGACATCCAGCAAGGTTTGAGGCTGGGCAAGTCCGGGGCAGCTTGCCATCTGCGCAACCATCGCAACCATGACGTGATTCGCTTTCCTTTCCGCCCTGCTGGCGATCGGACAGTAGACCACCGTACTGAGTCAGTTCTACCCGAAAGTACTGGGGAACACGGCAATGGCGCCGGTCCGGTGAACTCAGCACAGGGCATCTCACACACCCGCTCAACGCCTCGGGAAGTGGATCAAAACCAGTCTACCCACTGCCTGTCAAGGAAGGTATTGGACCTTGGTCCCATACGTCGCGCCCGCCTGGTTGGGCTATCCTTCATCTGGAACGGCAGTGCCGCACACTCCGGATCGCGACTCTTTCGATTACAACCATCCGACAAATGCAATCCGATCGTCCTACTCATGAAGGTGGACAGGCTGCCGTCGGGGCGACGCGATGGTTGCGTTGGCTGCCAGGCCTGGCAATGCTCAAGACGTATCGGGGTAGCTGGCTACCCAACGATCTGGCTGCCGGACTGGTGCTCACCACGATGCTGGTACCCGTCGGTATCGCATATGCCGAGGCGTCAGGCGTTCCTGGCGTCTATGGCCTCTACGCGACGATCGTTCCGTTGCTGGCGTATGCCGTCTTTGGTCCCAGCCGGATTCTGGTGCTCGGGCCGGACTCCGCCCTCGCCGCGCCAATTCTTGCCGTCGTCATCGCTACCGCGGGCAGCGACCCCTCGCGCGCGATAGCGACGGCCAGCATGATGGCGATCGTCTCCGGGCTGTTCTGCATCGTGATGGGACTTCTGCGGCTCGGCTTCATCACGGAACTGCTCTCCAAGCCCATCCGGTACGGCTACATGAACGGCATTGCGCTGACCGTCCTGATCAGCCAGTTGCCGAAACTTTTTGCCATCTCGTTTGATGATCGGGGACCGCTGCGCGATCTGCTGGCGCTTGGAACGGCCATCGGTGCGGGCAAAGCCAACTGGTACAGCTTCGCCGTCGGCGCGGGAAGCCTTGTGCTGATTTTGTTGCTCAAGCGCTTCGAAAAAGTGCCGGGCATCCTGATCGCCGTCGTTCTCGCGACGCTAAGCGTCATCGTATTCGGGTTGGACAGCGTCGGCGTCAAGGTACTCGGCAAGATCCCGCAAGGCCTGCCATCGTTCGCATTACCATGGGTCGGTGACGCCGATCTCGTCAAGATTCTGCTTGGCGGCTGCGCGGTCGCGCTGATCTCGTTTGCGGATACCAGCGTGTTGTCACGAACCTTCGCTGCGCGTTTTCATATGCGCGTGGACCCAAACCAGGAGATGGTCGGCTTGGGGGCGGCCAATCTGGCCGCCGGTTTTTTTCAGGGTTTTCCGATCAGCAGCAGTTCTTCGCGCACACCCGTGGCCGAAGCAGCGGGCGCCAGAACGCAGGTGACGGGCGTGGTCGGCGCGGTGGCGGTAGCGGTGCTCCTGATCGCTGCACCGAATCTGATGCGGTATCTGCCCAATAGCGCACTGGCCGCCGTCGTCATTGCCGCCGCCCTCGGCCTGTTCGAATTTACAGATCTCAGGCGCATCTATCGAATCCAGCAATGGGAGTTCTGGCTCTCCATTGTCTGCTTCACAGGCGTCGCCGTTTTCGGTGCGATTCCCGGTATCTGCATTGCAATCGTGATCGCGGTCATCGAGTTTCTCTGGGACGGTTGGCGTCCCCATTACGCCATTCTCGGGCGTGTGGAAGATCTGCGCGGCTACCATGACATCAAGCGCTATCCACATGCCACGCGGATTCCGGGGCTGCTGCTGTTTCGCTGGGATGCGCCGTTGTTCTTTGCAAATGCCGAGCTTTTCCAGGAATGCCTGCTGAAAGCCGTCGATGAGTCATCGACGCCCGTGCGCAGGATCGTAGTGGCCGCTGAACCCGTAACCAGTATCGACGTGACCTCAGCGGACATGTTACGGGAACTGATTCGAATACTGGGCGAGCGCGATATCGCATTGCACTTCGCCGAATTGAAAGACCCGGTGCGCGACAAGCTCAGACGTTTCGAAATGTTGGACATCATCGGCGATGAGCGATTTCATCCTACCGTGGGCAGTGCAGTCGACGACTACGTCGGCCAGCACTGAGCGCGATCGTAGGGAGACAGCGAACATGGACTGCATCGCTGGTATAGCTTAACGAGCTACCTGAGATCGTCGCTGTGGACGGTGCCACTCATTGCAGTTGCGGCCTATGCCGTGGTGAAACCGCTGACTGAAGTGATGGCCAGATGGATGATCAGAGAAGGGATACTCGATCCGAAAACCGGCTTCCTCGGGCTGTCCCATGATCCCTGGCCTGTCGGACCAAGGTCTTATTGACCAGCCCGACGTTCGGCTTTCTTATCGAATGGGGAGGGTTCGCCCGTCCGGAACGTGGTCCGCGCCAGCGGGAACTCCAAACGAATCGTTTGCCAGACCCGGCCGAACCCATCCGGGCAGCGAACCACGCAAGCAACGGAAGGCTCTGTGACCGTCAGGGAAGTCTCCTGGTCCGCGTCAACGAACCGCCGGAAGGAGTGGCTATGGACAACTGGAAAGCCCGAGGCGGGAGAGCCTTATTCTTATGGCTGGTCCTGCTGGCGGCAATTTCGGCGTGTGCCGTTCACGAGCCGGCGGGGCCTGCGCCGGCGGGCCCCGAGTCACTGGGCACCGCACCATCAGGCGCCGCGCCATCGGCCCCCCCGCCGTCGGCCCGTGAGTCTTTGGGACCCGCGCCATTCAAACCAGAGGAGATCGATGCCCTCGTCGCGCCGATTGCGCTCTACCCGGACTCCTTGCTGGCTCAGGTATTGATGGCGTCGACCTATCCGCTGGAGATCGTGCACGCCGCGCGTTGGGTGAAAGCGAATCCGAATGTGAAGGGCGACGCCGCCGTGAAGGCGGTACAGAACGAGCCGTGGGATACGAGTGTGAAATCGCTGGTGGCGTTCCCGCAGATACTTAAGCCGATGAACGACAAGATCGACTGGACCCAGAAGCTCGGCGACGCCTTTCTTGCGCAGCAAAAAGACGTCTTCGATGCCGTGCAGCGGTTGCGGGCACGGGCGCAGGAGTCGGGCAACCTCAAATCGAACGAACAGCAAAACGTGATCGTCGAACAGGCACCGGCTGGCGGCGGGCAGACCATCGTGAAGATCGAACCCGCCAATGCGCAGGTGATCTATGTGCCCGCCTACGACCCGACAGTCGTGTACGGAGGGTGGGGTTACCCGGCCTATCCACCTTACTACTGGCCACCGTACCCGGCCTACTATCCCGGCTACTATCCCGGCGCGGGCCTCGCCTTCGGCATCGGCCTTGTTGCTGCCGGTGCGATCTTCGCGGACTGCAACTCGTGTTGGGGAGGAGACGACATCAACATCAACTCCGACAGGGCAAGGAACGTCGACCGCAACTTCGACAGTTCGAAGCTCAAGAACGGAGAACGGGCCGGTGGCCGCTGGCAACACGATGCAGGTCATCGCCAGGGTGTCGCCTACCGGGATAACGCAACGCGCGACAAGTTCGCCGGTGCGCCCGGGGCCGACAGCCGGTCGCAGTATCGCGGGCGCGGCGCCGATGCAGGTAACCGCATGGCCAACTCCGGCCGGCCGGGAGCTGGCAATCGTGCGTCGGTGGGAGATCGGGGCGGGGTAGCCGATCGCAGTTCCCCCGGCAATATGAACCGCGTAGGTAATGATAGTCGGGGGAGCTATGGCGGCGGGCGCGACGGCGCGTTCTCGGGGGTCGGGGGCAGTGGCAGCGTTTCGCAACGCGACTTCGACAGGGGAAACCGAAGCATGCAGGGGTCTGGCTTTAACCGGCCCGCTGGCGGAGGTGGCATGCGCGGCGGCGGTGGACGCGGTGGCCGGCGCTGAGGAGCGAACCATGAACAGTCATCCATGTGGTGTGCAAAAGTTGTTGACGCTGACGCTCGCGAACCTCTCTCTAGTCATCGCGCTGTTGTTCGTGACGATGCCTCCGGCGCACGCACAAAAGAGCTTCAGTTCACCGGAGGCCGCGATGAATGCCTTTGGCGACGCGGTCATCAAGGATCGGGAGGACGTCCTTCGCTCGATCTTCGGCAGCAACTTTCGTGAATTGATTCCCCGGTTCGGCGCGCCGGTCAGGGACACCTTCATTGCCGAGTGGGCAAAGTCCCACACCATCGAGTCCGGGGAACCGGGACGCGCACGTATCGTCGTGGGCGACCAGGGCTGGACGTTCCCGGTACCGCTCGTGAAGAACGATGCGGGGTGGCATTTCGATACGCGGGCCGGCGCAGAAGAGATACGCTTGCGGCGCATCGGCCGCGACGAGTTGGCCGTGATCCAGGCGATGCTGGCAATCTTCGACGCGCAGCGCGAATACGCGCAGACCAATCACGACGGCGTCGGCGTGCTCGCCTACGCCTCAAAGATGGTGAGCACACCAGGCAAACACGACGGCCTGTACTGGCCAACCGGGCCCGAAGACACGCCAAGTCCGCTTGGCGCGGCCTTTGTCGATGCGAGTTCGCGCAATGCACAGAGCGCCGGCTACTACGGGTATCACTTCAAGTTGCTGGAGTCCCAGGGGCCAAACGCGCCCGGTGGCGCCTATGACTATGTCGTGAAGGCCAAACTGTTTGGGGGCTTCGCTGTCATCGCCTGGCCTGTGAAGTACGGCGACACGGGCATCAAGACGTTCATGGTGAGCCATGCCGGTCAGGTCTATGAACGCGATCTCGGGCCAGACAGCAAAGCGAAAGCGCAAGCCACGAAATGGTTCGACCCGGGGCCGGGCTGGAGCAAGGTTCCCGCTCGCGATAGCGAATGAGGCGGCCGTCTGCAAAGTACGTCATGGAATCGGGGCGGCGCCGCGATCCGAAACTCCTGCACGGTCTCGTTCTGTGCAGTGAACTACACTAAATCTGACAGTGGTTGGTTTCTCATGCTGGCGCGCAGTGACACTGAAGGAGGACGTGACATGAAGAACTCGCCGAAGATCGGGCCGATGATATCCGCGTTGACTATCTCGCTCGCTGGCATGGCCGCGGGAGGCATGGCGGAAGGCGCGACACATCTGAGCGCAAAGCAATGCCGCGATCTCGCAGCTATCAAGAACCACGCGCCCGTCACACAGGAGCAAAACCAGAGTGAACTGGCCGCGCTGAGAAAGGCTGGGTACGACCCAAGAAGGTTCGATCCGCAGTATCCGAAAAATCTACATGCGGCGCAGCATCAGGTCGATCGCTGGTATCAGGCGGAATGCCCTCAGGCGCAGCACAATTGAGGCGGACAGCCGAGTCGACTCGCCGCACTATTTGCGGTTGGCCTGCGGCCGATCACCGACGTGCGAGACGCCGACTGGAGGTCTGAGGACGTCTCTGGTCGACCCGTTGCAGCCGCTTGTTGCTTGTTCGATCGTGGTCCTTGCGTCGCGCTTCGAAATAAACACTCACTCGCAGGCTAAAGTTGCCGGCGGCCATGGCGCGTAATCCGAAATTGAAGCGGGTACGTTCGTTGAACTAAAGCGCGTGGGCAAAATCCGTGACGAGATGGCGTTGTGCAAGGCTTGCGTGAGGCGTGCTGGCACGTCGCATGACTCCATCGGTATCGGCATCCACAACGCAAGCGAACCCAGGATGTATGTCGTCCGCTCTGCGGCAACAACGTGACCGTGTTTGAGGCAGTGGAGTAGATCGTTTCAAATATGGCCCAGCGCCTTCCACCAGAGCGGTCCCACCACGAGCCAAACTGCCATGTAGACGAGGCTCATCAGAAAACCTGCCTTCCACCACTGGCCCTGTGAAACATAGCCAGCGCCGAACATGACCGTGAGGTCCGCCGGAAAAAGTGGACGCCAACATTCCGTAAAATTGAGGAATGGAGGCATACATGAGTCGAATCCCCAAAGCCGTCTACACGAAGGAATTCCGTGAAGAGGCGGTGAAGCTTGCAATGACCGAGGGCGTTGGCGTATCGGAGGCTGCGCGTCGGCTGTCGATATCAATGAAGACGGTGGCAAACTGGGTGCGTGCTGCGAAGGCAGGCAAGCTGGAACGTGTAGGTCAGCATCAAAAGCCGCTGACGGAGATCGAAGCGGAACTCGGGCGAGTCAAGCGGGAGCTGGCGGAAGTTAAAATGGAGCGCGATTTATTAAAAAAATTCGCGACGTACTTTGCGAGGGAGTCGCGGTGAAGTACGGCGTGATTGAACAGATGCGACAGGACTATCCGGTGCCGCCGATGTGCCGGCTGCTGGGCGTTTCCGTGAGCGGCTATTACGCGTGGCGCAAGCGCTCGCCGTCGTTGCGGGCACAGCAGGAGCCGAGACTGGAGGCCGAAGTGCTGGCGGCGCATCAGCGCACGCGTGAGAGCTTCGGGCCCGAACGCTTGCAGAAGCACCTCGACGAGCACGGCGTGCGGCTCGGTGTTCACCGCATAAAAAGGCTACGCAAAAAGCTGGGACTACGCTGCAGGCAGAAACGCAAGTTCAAGGCGACGACCAATTCGAAGCACGACCTACCGGTGGCGCCGAACCTGCTGAACCAGGATTTCACTGCAACCTCGCCGAATCAGGCCTGGTGCGGCGACATCACGTATATCGCGACTGACGAGGGCTGGCTGTACCTCGCCGGCCTGAAGGATCTGTTTAGTGGGGAGCTCGTCGGCTACGCCATGAGCGAGCGCATGACGAAGCATCTGGTAATGCAGGCGCTGTTCCGTGCGGTTGCATCGCAGCGCCCGGCGCCCGGCCTGATCCATCACACGGACCGTGGGTCCCAATACTGCGCTCACGCCTATCAGGATCTCGTCGGCCAGTTCCGCATGCAGGCGTCGATGAGTCGACGAGGAAACTGAGGTCGGTCGAGACGCGTGGACGCCAACGGGTTAAGCAGCGACCTGATTCAGATAGTATCGCTGCGTGAATGCTACAGGTGACAGGTAATTGAGACGAGCCTGCGTGCGCTGCCGGTTATAAAACATCTCGATGTATTCGCTGATGGATCGCTTGGCTTCATCGCGCGTGGCGAAGCGTCGATGATAGACCAGCTCGCTTTTTAGCGTGCCCCAAAACGATTCGATCGGCGCGTTGTCAAAGCAGTTTCCTCGTCGACTCATCGACGCCTGCATGCGGAACTGGCCGACGAGATCCTGATAGGCGTGAGCGCAGTATTGGGACCCACGGTCCGTGTGATGGATCAGGCCGGGCGCCGGGCGCTGCGATGCAACCGCACGGAACAGCGCCTGCATTACCAGATGCTTCGTCATGCGCTCGCTCATGGCGTAGCCGACGAGCTCCCCACTAAACAGATCCTTCAGGCCGGCGAGGTACAGCCAGCCCTCGTCAGTCGCGATATACGTGATGTCGCCGCACCAGGCCTGATTCGGCGAGGTTGCAGTGAAATCCTGGTTCAGCAGGTTCGGCGCCACCGGTAGGTCGTGCTTCGAATTGGTCGTCGCCTTGAACTTGCGTTTCTGCCTGCAGCGTAGTCCCAGCTTTTTGCGTAGCCTTTTTATGCGGTGAACACCGAGCCGCACGCCGTGCTCGTCGAGGTGCTTCTGCAAGCGTTCGGGCCCGAAGCTCTCACGCGTGCGCTGATGCGCCGCCAGCACTTCGGCCTCCAGTCTCGGCTCCTGCTGTGCCCGCAACGACGGCGAGCGCTTGCGCCACGCGTAATAGCCGCTCACGGAAACGCCCAGCAGCCGGCACATCGGCGGCACCGGATAGTCCTGTCGCATCTGTTCAATCACGCCGTACTTCACCGCGACTCCCTCGCAAAGTACGTCGCGAATTTTTTTAATAAATCGCGCTCCATTTTAACTTCCGCCAGCTCCCGCTTGACTCGCCCGAGTTCCGCTTCGATCTCCGTCAGCGGCTTTTGATGCTGACCTACACGTTCCAGCTTGCCTGCCTTCGCAGCACGCACCCAGTTTGCCACCGTCTTCATTGATATCGACAGCCGACGCGCAGCCTCCGATACGCCAACGCCCTCGGTCATTGCAAGCTTCACCGCCTCTTCACGGAATTCCTTCGTGTAGACGGCTTTGGGGATTCGACTCATGTATGCCTCCATTCCTCAATTTTACGGAATGTTGGCGTCCACTTTTTCCGGCGGACCTCAAACTGCTTTGACAACGCGCCGATCGAATCGTTTTGGGGCACGCTAAAAAGCGAGCTGGTCTATCATCGACGCTTCGCCACGCGCGATGAAGCCAAGCGATCCATCAGCGAATACATCGAGATGTTTTATAACCGGCAGCGCACGCAGGCTCGTCTCAATTACCTGTCACCTGTAGCATTCACGCAGCGATACTATCTGAATCAGGTCGCTGCTTAACCCGTTGGCGTCCACGCGTCTCGACCGACCTCACCGGACCCGAGCCGATACCGTACTGGGTCAGGCAGCCGTTAATGTTGCTCAAGACGCCGAGTGCAATCGCCGCGACGAATGGCGGCACACCAGCGGCGACCATCAGCGCCATGGATAGGGGAAACAGTGCGCTGATGTGCGCGGTGGCACTCGCGAAGAAGTAGTGGATGTAGACATAGATGGCGGCAACCAGCATATAGACGGCCAGCCGGTGGAAACCTGCCAGATGGGCACCGAACTCCTTGCCGAACCAGGTGACCATGCCATATTCATTGAGCTTGGATGCCAGCATGATCAGCAGCCCGATCCAGATCATGGTGTCCCACGCGGATTTTTCATTCAGGGCGTCCTGCCAGGTGAGTACGCCGGTAATGAAAAGCAGTGAGACGCCCAGCGCTGCCGCAAGCGTTGCGCCGATACCCAGCTGGTCGCCAAAGATCCAGAGCACCAGCAGCCCGATGAAGATCAGCGCCATGATGATCTCATGCGCTGAGATGGGCCCCATGGTGTTGAGCTCCCGTTGAGCCAGGTCCGTGGCGTCGGGTGTCGCGCGAAGCTGCGGTGGCGCGATCCAGAGCATGGCAACCGGAATGATTGCAAGACATAGCAGGCCCGGGACGGAGGCGGCTACCGCCCAGTCAAGCCAGCTGATCGAGATCCCCTGGTCCGCGGCGAACTTGACCGCGAGGGGGTTGCCCGCCATGGACGTGATGAACATGCCGGCGGCCACGATGTTGGCGTGGAATGCGCAGAGGATCAGGTACGTGCCCACCTTGCCACGGGATTGCGGGTCGTCCGCGTCACTGCCGAGGACTTCCGAAATGGCTTTCGTGATCGGCAGCATCACGCCACCGGCGCGAGCCGTGATGCTGGGCATGGCGGGAGAAATTACGAGTTCGGTCAGGATGAGCCCGTACCCCAGCCCCACGGTTCGTTTGCCCAGCAGACGCATGAAGACGAGCGCGATGCGCCTCCCGAGGCCGGTCTTGATGACGCCGCGGGAGATGAAAAAGGCAAGCATCACGAGCCAGACCAGGTCTGTACCCGTGGATTTGGTGACGTCGGTGAACGAAACCACGCCGACGAGCACCCCGATCGTTGCACCGATGATGGCGACCGCGGCCATTGGCAAGGGAGACGTCATGATCCCGGCGATGGTCGCAACGAAGACCGCGAACATGTGCCACGCCTTGACCTGTAGACCGTCCGGCGTCGGCAGGAACCAGAGGACCACGCCAATGCCCACCGGGACAAGAAATTTCCAGACCTGTCCGAGAAACCCGGCCGTTGGCTTCGTTGAGCGGGCTTTGGTTTCGGCAGATGCCTTTTCAGGTTGTTGAGCCATGAGTAACCTCGTCGCGAGGGATCTTGCGCGTCTATCCGCGTCGTCTCGAGGCCTTACTGGTCAGTAAGCACGCGGTCGGTTGCTTCCTTCATGATGTGCGCACTGCGCAGCAGGGCCTCGCGCTCGGTCTCGTCAAGCGCGGGATAGGCCAGCAATTGGGCGCCGTTGCCGTTGATGACCATCGGCAGCGACAGGCAAACGTCGGCTACGCCTTCAACTTCGGCGTGCACGACGCCCACCGTCAGAATGAGGTCCGTGTTGTGGACAATGGCCTCGCAGATCCGGGCGATCGCGCTGGCGATGCCGTAGTGGGTTGAGCCCTTGCCTTCCTTGATGAGTTTGGCAGCCTCATGCACGGAACGCAGTATCAGATCGCGACTGGCAGGGCCCAGCTCCTTTCCGCTTCGGGAGAGAAACATGTCGAGCGTCATGCCGCACACAGTGGCACCGGACCACGCGATCAGGGCCGACTCGCCGTGCTCGCCTAGCACATACGCGTGAATCGCAGACGCAACGACTCCGAGCCGCTCGGAGAGCAGGGCGCGTAGTCGGCCAGTGTCGAGAGAGGTGCCCGTGCTGATCACACGTTGACGGTCGCAACCCAGGCGGTCAAAGACGACCCCCGCCAACACATCGCAGGGGTTGGTCGCAACGACATAAATCGCATCAGGCGCAAGGGGAGCCGTACGATCGAGAATTTCGCAGGCGATTTCAGCGTTCGTTTTGGCGATGTCGAGGCGCGTCTGCCCCGGCTTGACGCCGACACCAGCCGTGATCACGATGATGTCGGCATTACGCGCATCATCGTATTCCCCGGCGTGAAAGCGGTTATGTCCCCAGAATGTCGCGGCGTGCGCCAGATCCAGAACCTGGCCTTCTGCGCGCACCCGGGCCATATCGATGATGACGATCTCGGCGCTAGGGATGGTCGAAGCAACAAAGAGCGCCGCCGACCCACCGACCAGGCCCGCACCGACGATGACAATTTTGGGTTGTCGCATGGGTGATCCTCAGATGCGCCTGGCGCCGAAGGGAAAAACTGGCCACCTGTCTCTCGCGTAGAGTAATATGCGCGGCGCGCGGGTGAATCGGACGATGGTCCTATAAGAATGGGCGACGGATGCGCCCGAGCCGGCTTCACCCCGGTACGCGATGCCCAGCCAGCTGTGGGTACTCGAAAGGACCGCGCGCAGCGCCATCATCACGATTGCATTCTGGTCGCTCCGGGGTGTACGGCTGGCTAAGGCAGATCGAGAGTCACTTGGTCTGAGTCGACGGATAGAGACCGGCAAGCCGCGCGATCAGGACACCAACGTAAAACACGCCTGCAAACTCTTCGATCATCACAAATGAGCGGGCGTGGTTGGTCAATGGGATGACATCCCCGTAACCAGTGGTCGTAAGCGTCGTGAGGCTAAAATATAATAGTCTGAAAAAAGTGCCGGGCTGTGTGAAATCGAGGCGGCCAGGACCGAATGAGCCAGCGCTGGATCTCTCAATCACCGTGTAGATGAAGGCCCAGACGATGGCCAGCATGATGTAGCCGGCAAGCGCACCGTGCAGCTTGTCGGCCGTAATTTGCCCGCGCTTGAGAATATAGCGGAGCACTCCGCTAATGGCGACTGCAAGAGACGCGGCATAAGATATCCCGGCAAGGTCCAGAATCGCGATGCTCTCAGTCCACAACGCCGCCCATTGAAGGACAACGCCAAGCAGCGCCAAACATAGTTTGAAGATGAACCCCCGCCGAGTCTGCCTGGTGGCGAAAGCGCCCACTAGCAGTACGGTCGAAAACAGAATGCCGAGCAGCGTGCGAGCGACTATGCCCTCCTCAAGATAGGGAGACAGGATGATCAAGCCAAGTAAGAGTAGCAATAGATAGGTGCAGGGCCCATGGCCTATTATCAAGCGAGCTAAATCCTCGTCGGATTCGGCTTTATCGTGTGGGTTTGTCATACCAGTTTTCCCAGAGAACGAAACTATCGCTCGCGACCTGACGTTGTACGGTTGGAATTTGATCTGGCTTTAGAAGAATGGGCAACCGGAAATTCTAGTCGCGAATGCGTTGAGAGGATTCTGCCATAGTGGGCGTCAGCCAACGGCTGAATGTTCCCAGGCTGGCGTAGAGCGACGATTGTTGTTTACCTCGCGGCAAGATGAGTCGGTTGCCGTCGCGTACGCGGTCATTCGCGTTGGCCGACGCGTGTTCGGCGTTGGGCGGCACACAACAGCGTTTCGCGACATTGCCTGCTTTGCCGCGAAACGCGAAGCGCTAGCAAAGCTCCGCCACAGAACCAGAATCTGAGGATCGGCGGTCCGGAGAGCTAGAAACTCATTGCAAACCCGAAGGACGCGCCGTGCACGTTGTGTCCGAACACGTATCGCACCATCGCGCGCGTGCGTGTGATGATGATGGGATACTTGCTGCTATCGAGTTCAAGCCCGACTCCCAACGACGTGAGGTCGTTGAAACCCAGCACGCCGGCGCTGTCGCCAAAATAGTGCGAATAAGCCGCTTCGAGCACATAGCGGATCGGCCGGTCCAGCGCGTGCCAGCCTGTAGGCGCACGCCAGCGTGTCCACAGGCTCACCTGTTGCGCCATGGCTGAACCCTGGACGGCCTCCGACGAACCGCCGAAGCTGCGCAGGTAAATGTCAGTCGCGCGCAATTCGGCATCGATTTCGTAGTTTTCGCGGTAGTGCTCGTAATCAAGCATCAGCGAGCCACCGTAGCCGTACGCGTCCAGAGAGCCATTCTCGAGGAACTGTAGGTTGCTGTCGGTAACGTGATTGAAGATCGACTGCCCCACCTTCAGATCGCTGGAGACACGTCCAACCGTACCGTTCAGGATCGGACGGAACACCAGTTCATCGGTGATCCGGAAATCCCAGCCGATGCCGACCGTACCACTGAAGGTGTTCCATTTGGTCGGTACCGCACGCTGCTCGGTGCCATCCGTCGCGATGAATATCGGATCGTAGCGGCTGTAGGCAAGTGTGCCCTCCACGTACAACGGAAAGGATTTGCTGATCGTGAAGCCACCGCCAAACTGTGTCTGACCAAAACCGGGATTACCGGTGGCGCCGTTATTGACTGACAGATTACTGGTAGTAACGTCGGGGACTGTCGTATAGGTCATGATCGCGAGCACGGCGTCGGCATGCTGCTTCACATTGCCGCCGATCACGGCCTTGCTCGTCAATTGGCCCGGCGCAGCCTGCGCATCCGCCGGGCAAGGCAGCATGGCGAAAGCCAGAGCGGCGCACGCCACGATGCGCGGCAGCACCAATGCATCTGGATCGCGGGCATTGTCAAGCGACCTTGCCATTTGTCCGCGCGCCTGGAAGCTGCGACATAGAGTACCGAGCGCACATGACCCACCCCTGTCAGTTAGGCCTTTTGTTCACCTTCCATGAGGCCGGCATTCCGTGGCTGCCCAACACTTTCGAACAATCGATCCGGCGCGTACCGACCGTTCCATCGTTCGCAGCACTCGGAGTGGGTTACACCCAGGCCCCCACAATTGTATCGCTGAACGCGACGACATATTTCGGCGCAGCTCGACCGCAGCCGTTGATGAGGATGAGCATCCAGCGTGACCGTCCCAAGTCGGTTGATGACGCAACGAGCATATGGCAGTGGACCAGGTCTTTGAGTGTGCGTGTGAGCTCTGAGGTGACGCTCTATGGCCACACACTGCCCACACACCGGAGGACACGGTCAGCCCGAACATCGCGGGCCTCCGCCGGATGCCGAACTTCCTGTGCGATGCACAACGGTCCTTCGGCTTCCTATCTGAGATCGGTCGAATCGCCGCAATTTGCGGACGTTTGCAAGCGCCGAATTGAAGCGCAGGGCAAGTTCAAATAACATCTCGTTCAAATTTGCCAAAGGCGGCTAGTTCGAGCGGTTCCCACGTGAAGGCCTGTCCGACCGTGATGCACTTTTCGTTTGAAACGGACGACAGAAACAGACCGTACCCCTCGCGTACACAGTCATCGGCAAGGTGCCCCATCGGATCTGCATACGGAAACTGATGCACGTTCCATATCACGTATTCGCGGCAAAAATCCGTTTTGTGCAGAGCAGCCAAATGAGCGAGTAGTATCTGATGAAAGCCGTCCTCCGTATGCGCAAAAATGAGGCCGCTCTTTTTATGGTAAAGAAAGTGGCCGGTTAGCCCCGAACGTACGTCGTCCAATACATCCGCAAGCTGATCCGCATAAGCGAAGCGCGCGTGCCTCCAGAGATAGCGGTCTAAACCCTTTTGGGCGGGTCGACCAGCGGCTCAGACAGCACAGTGGTTAGTGCTTGCTGGGATGTGCGACAACGCCCGCCGCCCGGCGCGCAGCTTCCTGCACGCCCCGCACGGCTGCAGCAACGATCAGCCCCGTGAACACCATGCCGATCAGGCCCAGCAATATCGCATCGATCCGGCCAAACGTTGAGGTAGGGACGACGTCGCCGTACCCGATGGTCAGCGCCGTGATCGCGCAGAAGTACAAGGTTTCCTCCATCGTCGAAGGCGTTCGCTTCACCGTCTCCACGGGGTTCCCCATGTAATACATTGCGACCGTCAGCAGCACAAACAGCACCAGAAGGCCAGCCAGGATTGCACGCAGGTACCAAAGGGTCCGGCCTGATTCCCGCAAAATCTCACGTGTCCCCAGGCGGACGACCGCGTCGCTTGTCGCATTTCCCATTGCAGGTACCTCCTACATTGTGCTCACCCCGTTACACGTGTGTGAACGTGAGTCCCACCGCGCTTTCGGCATCACATCAGCAGAGGGACTCCAATGATTGCGTTGGGCTGAGGCTCGGCTGCGCACAGCGTCATCGCGCGCGGTGGCTTCGCTCGAAAATCAGCAGCATCAGACAGGCGTAGACCGTGACGGCCACAAAGAGTCCCATACGGACCGCGAACGCCGTGTAGACATCCTTTCCCGCCGCGCTGTCCTGCACCGATTGGCCCAGCAGAATGATCATGGTGACCAGGCTGTTCAGCCAGAAACCCGGTGAGTAACGCGTTGTGCTGATGCGATAGAGCTTGCGACCCACCAACAGGCCAAACAGCAGCATCCAAAGGAAGAACATCCACAGGTCCACAAAGAGCCTGAGGGCAAACCAGAACACGATCGCCAGCAAGCCACCGAGCAACGTGGAGCCAATCAGGTCGCGCGCTGCGCTACGAGCCGTCGTGGTGCAGCTTTGTCGACCGAGGCTGACGGACTTCATGATGATCGGCATGTAGCTCGCGGGATCTGTGATGGCGAGCAGATATGCTGGCATGACCACGAGTGCGGCGCGCAGCGCGATGCGCGCAGCCTGCCCGTCGGGCATGGCCTGAGCGGCAGGATGTGGTCCCGTGCTCACGCGCTCGGGAAACAGCATGTGAGTCAATCCTGCCACCAGCACGGCTAGCACAAGGCCCTTCACCAGCGCGCCAACAACCGTCACGGCCAACTGAAAGTCAGCGGTCCCGGCAGCGGAGATCATCGTCAGGCCGGCCACCAGAAAGGTCGAGACCAGATTATTCCCGCCGCGTAGCCCATAGCGAAACGCGAGGAAGAGCATGAGGCCGACCAGCATCACGCCAGCGAATGCATAGTGGCGAAGCAACGGGACAAGGAGCAGGCCGCTGCCCGTGGTCAAAGCCACGATCAGCGCGAACGCTACGCCGGCCTTGAACGACAGCGGGCGGTTTTGCGTCGCGAGAAGAAAGACGGCGAACACTGGCGCGATGACGGGGACCGACAGGTCCAGCGCGAAGCTGATCGTCAGGCAAAGTGCCGTCCCTGTGGCAACGCGTAGCGTACGTGGACCGAGAAGCTGAAGCCTGTGTTCCATAGATGCAGTAGTTAGCCATTCAGTAAAGGTATGAGACCCAGCTCATCACGCACAGAAACAGGCGACCCGGCGGATTGAGCGGACTATCCGGATCCGGAAAGGCCATCACCTCTGCCTGCCCGCCGACACGAACGTTGTGAAGGCGCGCCCTCTCACCCGCTTCGAACTCGACGATTACCGGAAAGCGTTGTGCGGGGCGCAGCCAGTCGCGGCTGTTCTGTACGGTGGGCAGACCGCCGGGCGGTGCGCTCTGCCCCGCGCTCACGCCATATCCGATACTGCGAAGCCGTCCCTCGAAAACTTCACCCGGGAGCGCGTCCAGCGCAATCGCCACAGGCGTGCCGGGCCGTAGATGCCCCAGGTTGTTTTCGGTCATATCCGCACTGACCCACACGTCGCGGATTGCGATCAGCGTCATGACCGGATTGCCCGCTGCTGCGAACTGGCCGACCTCCGTGCGCAGATCCGTGATGACGCCACCTGAGCGCGCCCTGATTTGCGTATTGGCAAGATCGAGTACAGCCTTTTCGAGCGCTGCGGCCGCGGCGCGCAGTTGCGCGTTCTCCTCCCCATTGCCGCCCTGCTGCTCGCGAGCGCGTTCCACTTCGGCACGCGCCGCGGCAACCTGGCTCTGGGCCTGCTCGTGCGTCGCTCGCGCCACTTCGAGGCGCCGCA
Organism: Paraburkholderia sp. BL9I2N2; assembly: GCF_004339745.1. Classification (GTDB taxonomy): domain Bacteria; phylum Pseudomonadota; class Gammaproteobacteria; order Burkholderiales; family Burkholderiaceae; genus Paraburkholderia. The sequence continues at coordinate 912,676 of NZ_SMGP01000003.1, forward strand.
GGGAGATGGTCCCCTCATCTTCGCGATACAGCCTTTCGAGACGCTCGCTGTCCTGACGCGCCTTGACTTCATTCGCGACGGCCGCGCGCAGCGATGCGAGCGCCGAATCGACCCCGGCCGTGCTCGCGCCGACCTGTCGGCGCGTCGTATCGAGATCGGCCCGCGCGCGATCGACAGCGATCCGGTATTGCCCGCTATCGACCTCGAAGAGCACGTCGCCCGGTTTGACTTCCTGGTTGTTATGCACGAGGACGCGGGTCACACGCCCCGATACTTCCGCGGCGACGGATACGACGTAAGCCTGAACGCGTGCCTGTTGCGTATAAGGGGTGAAGCGATCGGCGAACAGATACCAGATCAGGCTGACGACGATCACGCAGACGACCCACTTCACCGCTTTGCCCGACGGGTCGGCGGCAGGCGCCGGCGGCTTCGGCGGCGTGACGGCGGCGGGCTCGGGCTTGTCGCTCATCGGGACGAACCTTCAGGCGAGCTGGCGGTGGCGGATGGAGGATTCGAATCGTTCAGCAGGCCGCCCCAGTCGGTGCGCTGCTGCATCTGCTGGCGCGTCGCGGGATCGACGAGCGGCTGTTCCGAGTACCAGCCTCCTCCGAGAGCCTTGTAGAGCGCAATCAGACTGCCCACCGCGTTGCCGCGGTTGACGATGTACGCGTCCTGTTGCGCGAACAGGGCACGCTGCGCGTCGAGGACCCGCTGGAAGTCCGAGTACCCTTCCCGGTAGATCGTATTGGCGAGCTTGAGCGAGCGCTGCGCGGCCCCTTGCGCGTCGTTCAGGATCGTGTCGCGCTGCAACGCAGCGATGATTGTTGTGGCGGCGTCGTCGGCCTCGCGGGCCGCTTCGCGCACGGTGTTCTGGTAGGCGACAGTCAGCTCCTGCAGCCGGGCGTCCTGCACGCGCACGTTGTTGGTTATCTTGCCGTGGTCGAACAGGTTCCACGTGACGCTCGGGCCGCCGACCAGGGCCAGCGTGCTCGGTGCGCCGGTGAGCGAACTGGCGCTCCAGACAAGGGAGCCCAGCAACGACACGGACGGGTAAAAATCGGCCTCCGCCACGCCGATGAGCGCGGACTGCACGGCCATCTGCAATTCGGCCGCGCGTACATCCGGGCGGCGCAGCAAAAGATCTGCCGGGACATCCTGCAGCACGGCCCGATCCACGAGCGGCACCACTTCCTCTTTGCCCGCTTGCACATTCAGTTCCGGCAATGGTCCGGGTGGCCGTCCGATCAGCACGGATAACGCATGATGCGCGAGCACGATCTGGCTCTCGAAATCGGGAATGCTGCTCAGCGTGCCGAGATACTGCGTCTTTGCCTGCTGGAGGTCGAGTTCATCGGTCTCACCGCTTTTGAAGAGCTTTAGCGCGATCTCATAGCTGCGCTTTTGCAACTGGGCGTTCTCGCGCGCAATGCGCAGGCGCGCCTCGGCCGTGCGTAGCGTGAAATAGGTATCGGCGACCTGTGCGTGCAGCAGGACCAACGCGTCATCCCGGTTGGCTTGCGCCGCGAAAAACGCGGCATTGGCAGATTCGATTGCGCGGCTGAAGCGCCCCCAGAAATCCAGCTCCCAGCCGACACTGAAGCCCGCCCCGTACTGCCAGAAGCCGCCTGAGCGCGGGTTGAATCCATCCGAGCGTTTGCGCACCGAGTACAGGACGTCGGCATTGGCCTGTTGCACCTGCGGATAGCGGCCCGCGATCGCGATGCCCAGTTGGGCGCGCGCCTCAAGCACACGCAGGCCGGCAATCTTCACATCGCCGTTGTTGGCATCGGCCTGTGCGATCAGACTCTCGAGGTTTTGGTCCGCGAATACCTGCCACCATTGCCGGATGTCAGGCTGTGTTGCTTGCTGTGTGACCTGCTCGATTGACGTGCTGCTCCAGTGCTCGCTCCAGGACTCATGCTGCGGTTGAAAGTCCGGGCCAACACGCATGCATCCGCTCAGACAGACGGCCGCGATCAGCAGCCAGTGTGCGCGCGCGTTTTGGGCCGCGACGGACACGGATTGGCCCGGCATTCTCACCTCCGTTGTTCTTCTTTTAACCGCTCGGGCTTTGCCTGATCTTTTACCCAACGCCAGAACAGTTCGTAGCCGACTGCAAGCATCACGGGACCGATGAACAGACCAATGACACCACCTGTGACCATACCCCCGAGTGCGCCGATCAGCACCACAGGCATGGGAACAGCGACGCCACGGCCGAGCAGCAATGGCTTGAGCACGTTATCCGCAAGTCCCGCAACGAACACATACACCGAGAAAATGATCGTCATTGCGCTCACACCCTGAGTGGCAATGACGAATACGATCACGGGCACCGTGATCAGCGTGGCCGGCAACTGCATGATGCCGATAAGCAGCACCGCGAGCGCAAGCAGCCCCGCACCGGGAACCCCCATGACCACGAAGCCGATACCGATCAACAGCATCTGGATGAAGGCGATCCCGACCACGCCCTGGGCAACCGCGCGAATGGTGGCCGTGCAAAGATCGGTGATCTGCGGGCCATTCTCAGGGCCGGAGATGCGTGAGGCAATCTGCACCGCGCTGGCGTGGCCTTTCTCGCCGTACGTCATCAGGATGCCCGCAATAATCAGGGCGACGAAGAATAGCAGCAGCCCTGCACCGAGGCCGGTAACCGTGCCTAGCAGGGCGAGACCGGTATCCTTGAGTTGTGGCGCAAACTTCATTACAAGACCCGTGAGGTCGATAGAGGCCTGCTGCCAGAAGTCATACACGCGCTGGCCAATCAACGGCCAGCTGGCCACCGAGTCGGCGGGTGGCGGAATGCTGAAGCTGCCGCTTTTGAAAATGGTCATCGCATGGTCGATCGACTCGGCCACCGCGACCCCCAGCAGATAGGTCGGCACGAGGATGACGCCAAACGCGATGAGGATGATGAGCGTGGCGGTCAGGCCATCCTTGTTGCCGAGCCTACGCCGGAGTCTGACGTGAAGCGGATACAGCGTGATCGCGAGGATCAACGCCCACACCATGAGGTTCAGGAACGGGAAGAATATCCGGAAACAGAAAATGGCCAGAACAGCAACGAGTCCAGCACGGATCAGTACATCGAGCAATTCTCTGGACAACGCCCGTTGGGTAATCGGTGTCAGCAGCATAACTTCTCTCCCGGCAGGACGGCTGCGCACGTGCTGGAATCAGGCCTCGATAGTCTTGTGTTGCGGTGCCGGCGTCAGATGTCGAGCTTGCTGACCTTCGTGCCTTCGAAGCTAAGATTGGCCATCAGGCCGGAGTTCGTCAGCACGCACCCGACGGCCGGCGCACCCGTCGTGCCGGTGTCGAGCTGGCTTCGAAGCGAGGCGCGTCAATCTGTACGTCGTGGCGGGAAACGTGTCGGCTCAGGGAAATGTGACGAAGCGGGCTCAAGATCGAAGGTAACGGCACACCGGCCGAAGGGACCATGGCCGTCAACAGGCCCGTTGACGTTCTCACGGCAATCTCCGAACAAAAGTACCTCGGGTTAAGAATAGGCCTGGCGCACGCCGGTAGGTATTGGACCTTGGTTCAATGTCACGGGAAGCGACAATCAATGAACTAAGGACTGTGCGAATTTCTCAGGGGTTGCGTGTTCGCGTCACGTGCCTTGTCACGTCGCGGCGGCGCTAGTGACAACCTCGCCGTTTATCCGGCGTTTTGTCGTCTGGAAATGGACGCATCCGCTCCCGCTTTCCCGCCGCGGAAACACTGCCCGCATCGGCAATGCTCGCGCCTCAGTGAACGGGTCGCAACGGGGACCCCATTCGCGGAATCACTGCGGCCGCTCGCGCCCGGATTCTTACCGCGGAGGAAGTCGTTTTATGTGGATTGGCTGCGCGGTCGTACCCGTTCATTTGTTCATCGATAACAAATTCTGCGACTCTCATCTCGTCCATCGAGTTACCGTCCACGTCGGACCACTCACGCATCGTGCGATTGACCTTGGTTAGTGCCGCGACAGCAAGTAGTACAGCATCCGTCTCGGTGATCTTGCCTTCAAGATCATCTGCTTCGTAATCAGCAACACGTAGAGCCGCGTCGATAAGATTGCTGTCGTCAATTAAGTCCGTCAATACCGCGCGAACCACTTTGAGGCAAGCATTTTTGCGTGCAAGTGCGATATCTGTCATGAGACTCTCCAGCGTCGGGATGACTGGTTAGCGAACTTTGGCGTCCGCGTCGTTGAACGAAGCGAACGCTACTGCACCCATCACTGCGACAACCACGGCAACGGCGATACCCGCTGCAAACACAATTTACTCCGCATTCTCACACCTGGATACCGGATGTACCACGCGCGCTCGCATGCCAGATTTCAGTTCGCGTGGGCACGCGCCTCTATCCGACCTTCATCTCGTTCTGCAACGGCTGATTCTTTGCGAACGCCGAGACGCTTTCGAGCGTGGTCTCGCAGATGGTTGTCAATGCCTCATGCGTCAGATAGCCCCGATGTCCAGTAACAATGACGTTCAGAAATGACACGAGGCGTTGAAACACGTCATCGGTGACGATCTCGCCGGAGAGATCGCGAAAAAAAAAGATTGGCCTCCTGTTCGTACACGTCGATTCCAAGCCCGCCGAGCTGCCCGGTCTTCAACGCGTCGATCGCGGCCTCCGTATCGAGCAGCCCGCCGCGGCTCGTGTTGATCAGTAACGCGCCCGGCCTCGCGCGTTTGAGCGTTTCCGAATTTATGAGGTGGTATGTCGCGGGAGTGAGCGGACAATGGAGCGAAATGATGTCGGCTTTCCCTCCAATCTCGCCCCGCTTTGCATAGCTCAGACCGAGCGCCTCGAATTCCGCCGACGGTTGCAGATCGAACCCAATCACTTTGCAGTCGAAGCCGAGCATGATCTTCGCGAACACGCGGCCAAACTTGCCCGTTCCGACCACCGCAACCGTCTTGCCGAAAAGGTCGAAACCAGTCAGACCGTCGAGCGAAAAGTTCGAATCGCGGGTGCGATTGTAGGCGCGGTGCACCTTGCGGTTCTAGATCGCTCTATCACGGACATCGCTTTCCAGCGGTGGTCATCAGTCGTGCCGTTCGCTGGTATTTCCGGTTTCATTTGGGCTTGCGTGACATTGAAGAGTTGCTGTTCGAGCGCGGCATCGTGGTGAGTTATGAAACCGTGCGCTGCTGGTGCGATAAATTCGACGCCGGGTTCTCGCATCGGGTCAAGGCTGTCCGGCGAAAACCAGGCAATACATGGCATCTCGATGAGTTGTTCGTGGCGCTGCGCGGTGAACCTTATGTGCTGTGGCGAGCCGTCGACGAGCAGGGCGTCGAACTCGATATCCTGTTGCAGAAGAAGCACGACACGTCCGGGGCGAACGATTCTCCAAGCGTGTGCTTCGTTCGTGCCCGGTGCCGCGCAAGATCGTCGCTGACCAGCTGCGCAGTTATCCGGCCGCGAAGTCCAGAATCCCCGAGCTGGCAAACGTCAGGCACGTGTTCGTCAAGGCTGCAGCCCGCGTGAACAATCGGGCCGAAAATAGCCATCAACCTACGCGTGAGCGTGAGCGGCGCTTGCGCGGGTTTCGCGACCCAAAGCGCACCCGGGCGTTTCTCTCGAACTTCGGACCGATCCGGCAACACTTCGCAATCAAGCGACATTTGCTGCGCGCGTCTCTCTACCGCAAACGGCTGGATCGGCGTTTTCACGCATGGCATCGTTTCACCGAGCTTACCCAAAATCCGTCCGGCTTTTAAGGAAACCTCCGTTCGCCACACTACCGCGGCGCGAACAATTTAACGTGAGAAAGCCCTTTGAATGCCAGGCTCTCAACAACGAACGCTCAGAACAGTCGACACGTCACTTTCGTCGAAATACATGCGGTCAAGCGGGAGTGTTATCCCGAAAATTGAAGCTGGTCGCCGCCCTCTTGCGCCCCAGAATTCAACCCGTCCAAAGTGGTTCACAACGATTACCTCACTCGCGCCGCCCTGCAGATAGCTTGCTATCCGGCGGTCGATGTCCTCCACCCTGTCGGTATCGAGAAGCACTTCAACGCAGAGGTCGGGCACAAACGGCACTGGGTCGTCGCGGTCGAAGCTTTCCCACTTGTCACACGGCATCCACACGACGTCTGGGACCCTGATGCCGAATGACCGGGTCGAAATGGCCACCGACATTGCTGCGCCATGACCCATGTGTTCGGCGAGGTGACAGTAGACATCTGTGAGCACTATCTGGCGCCTGGCAGACGGGGAAGGATTCAGAACAGGCTCGCCGAGTTCGTCCAGTTCATACCGGTAACGCTCGACAAATTCTGTATTCGGAGTGACGCGACACCAGGCGGCGAGCAGATCGTCACGGTCCAGAAAAGCAGGCGTGGCCATAGTCCAGAGTCATCTCGCGGGGAAGTGGCTTAAGCGTAAACCCTCCCCGGACAATTTGACAATTAGTTTGTTATTGTGCGACGCACAAATACAACGGTATTCCGAGGCTCTCGGCATACGATTATCCGCGCTGGCAGTGTTGTTCGGTACGCTTCATGCCGTATATCCCGGGCAATCGAGGCCCGATATTCACTTAGATTCTGAGATTTATTGTGCAGCGCAGCGACGGGAGCGTAGACTGTAATTCGCGCGTCTCGTTTTGATGCTTTACGATTGCAAACAAAGCATCGAGCGCCACGGTGCAGCTCGAACACTCGGCGCCCGCTCGCAAATGGTTGCGGTGGGGCGTACCGGAACTGGCGCACGTGCCTGGATGCACGCGCCGCCACTATCTGCCCTGCGCGGGATGTGGTGCATGTCTTCCAGGCATAGACTTCAAAAAGTCGGTGGGCCACCGTCTTCCTCCAATGACAGGGGCTTAAGGAAAGCTGCGAGCCAGCTTCGTACCGCATGTGCCGTATCGGCCGAAGATAGGAAACCCAACATGAAACTTGACGACGCCACTTTCCGGCAACTGCGCCGTCTCGCTCCTGTACTCGACGACTTGCTGAACGCGGGTGAGGTAGAGCATGCCGACCAGGCGCTACATCTTGCTGCATTGGCGCAACTTTGCTCACATGTGTTCGAGGCGTATCAGCGTCAGCATCCTGATGAGACGGCCCAGGCGCGTCTCGACGCAATCGAGTCGCAATAGCCACGCGCCGTCCTGGTCGTAGGACTCGTTCCTAGGTCGACACTGGAACCAGCAGGCGTTGAGTGTTGTAGAGTTGAACTGGAACGCCGACATCGCCCCGCCGAAAAAACAAACCGGCAAGTCGAAAGCGCAAAAATCGTAACGCCATGGTCGACAAAAAACGTCGAACGCCCGAGAGGAACCAGGCAGGGCCTAGTGCCGCGTACGGTCTGGCAAGGACTGCAGCAAAGCGGTGACGTCCATCTCTTCATGCAGTTCCGGCCAGTACAACTGCTGGCGGTCCAAAGAGATGGCAAAACACCCTCGCTCCGCTGTTGTGGCTGCCTGCAGCGCAGGAAACCAGCCCAGCGGAAATTCAACGGCCTGACCGTCGGACAGGTCGAGAAACAGGTGTCCGCTGTCGAAATGCACGCTTACCGCCCCGCTGTCCATGGCCGTCTCCTTGATGAGAAGCAACTTAAAGATAGGTCGCCGCGAGACGCCAAACAAGGGAGAATGCCGGAACGCGGCGCCGCGACCAAAGTGATTCAGCTTTTCATTTTTCAAGACCATGTCGCGGCCCGGTACCCATTGCGCTAACTTCCGCGCGCACTGGTATCCATGTCCAGCCGTTGCTGAAAGGTCGACGGGACGAGGAGTTCGTCAACGCACCTTGCGACCGTTGCTGAAAGTGCGAAGCCAGTTGCCGCGCGGCAATAGCCCCCTTTGTCGCTGTTCCGACCAGGTCCTGGCAATCATGCCGGCGCCCTTAAAACAGGGTCGAATGACGACGCTGTTGATTCGCGTGTCTTCGCCCACATGTGCTGGGCTTGCTTAACTGCTGCGGGCAAGCCGATAGACATGACCAAACCTCAATTTGACGAGCGCGCAAGCGCGCGGCCCGACTTGCTATGTTTACTGGTGGCGATTGCAGCTGCATCCTACGCGCTGACCAACGAATGGCGAGTGGACCACATTGTTGAGTGCTGCCGTCGATGGCTCAGGAAAAATGGGCTGAAGATGGACTGGCTCGACAGGGTCCGCATCGGTCAACTCGCTCTGAAGATTGCCAGCAAGGACTTGCTGGAGGCGGGCGTCGCAGTCCGGCTGTCCAGCGTGAACGCTCTCTTCACCAGCGAGATGGAACTCAACGAGTCAAGCACAATGGTCCAGAGGATGATGGCACTTTGCCACGACGCGCTCTGAACACGTTCGAGCTCACGCTCGTAGCAACAGCTTTCATGTCGCGGGCAACATCGACAGCGCTGCTCCGCTCCGAAATCTCTATCACGTTGGGAAAAGCGGCCGCAGTTGCCTGTACAGATTTCGGAACGACGCCAGCCGTTCCAGTGACCGTCGTGCCCACCCGCTTTCGCCTTCAACTGCGCAACATCTCATGCTCGCGCTGCTTTCTATGTTCGTGGCGAATATCGGTGCCGCGAACAACATAGACGACGGATTCAGCAATGTTGGTCGCATGGTCGCCGATGCGTTCGATGGCCTTTGCAATGAAAAGGTAGTCCAGTCCTCTCGAGATTGCACGAGGGTCTTCCATCATGTATGTCACGAGCTTTCGCACAAAAGCGCGAAACTCGTTATCGATGGCTTCGTCATCCCGGATAATCTGTTCTGCGGAAGTCGTATCCATGCGTGCGAACGCGTCCAAAGCCCGGCGAAGAACGTTTGAAGCCATTTCGCCCGAAACCTTGATTTCAGCAATGTTGATGTCCCGCGCGTCGGAACACATCGCAATGCGACGGGTTCGCTTCGCAATCTTGCGCGCCTCGTCGCCCGCACGTTCAAGATTGGTGACGCATTTTGAAGCCGCCATCAGGAGGCGCAGGTCACGGGCGGCCGGTTGTCGACGGGCGATAACATTGCTAATCTCTTCATCGATTTCTATTTCCATCGCATTGAGACGGCGTTCACCCTCGACGACGCGTTCGACAAGTTCCATGTCGAACGTATTCAATGCGTCTATCGCGTGCGTAATCTGTGACTCCACGAGGCCGCCCATTCCGAGCAGCCGCGTTGAAAGCAGAGAGAGGTCAGCATCAAACCGACTTGAGAGATGTTTGTCCAGCATTATTTTCTCCTCAACCGACGCAGCCGGTGTCGTAATTTTAAGCTGCCCGCTGTGTCGGGTTCGACAGAATCTGTTCGGGCTGCACCAATCCCGACATGCTCGTCGAAGTGTATGAATGCCGTCCGTTCCGTGAAGCCGCCGCCGAATACATCGATGCGTCGCCTCGAACACCGCTAATGGCATACGCCAAGGTATGCGTGAGGGGTTTCAGCCGCTACGCGGCGGCATCTTGGAGCCAGGCGGCGGATTTCGACATCCCGGCCGAGCGTAGGCTCTCCGGCGGCCCCTGCCTGCCTCCGTCCAGGCCGCAAGGAGCGTCAACCTCAACCGTTTAACCGTCAGTTAAAAACAGTATATACCGTATTATTGATGTGCAAAAATCCGATGCACGGCACCACGCCACTCTTCCGAAATGGAGTGAGCGGTCATCCCAATGGCTCAAAGCATGCCCGACTTGGATGGCGCGTCTCCTCAGACAACGCGCGCAGTGCTCCATGCCGAAGCTGGTGGCAGTAACAGGCTATGCCAATGACGCGAGCAGATTTCAGACGGACGGACGTGTGTTTGACCTTCATCTCACCAAACCACTGTGGCTGGACGACCTCGGGGATGTCTTGTTGTGCTCGTAGAGCATATGCGTCCGGGCGTGTGCAGTCGTATGTCAGTGCAATTATCACTGCTCCAACATCAGCGATGTGCATGAAGCTTCGAGAAAACCGGCAGGTTCGGTCGACGACCGATATCCGGCTTATGCCGGCGTGTGTCAGTTTTGAGTATTCCGTGAGCCAGCGCCGCAACGGTTCCCTAACCACTCAACTCGTTGTCTTCGTCCGCTGGATCGCCGGTGTCGACAGCACAGACGTCCGTACGGAAGTTTGATGTCGCGATTCACATACGTGAGGCAAGGCTGCCGGACGGGCGGAACGGGCTTACACGATTGATTCACCCGCCCACTCCGCCCGAGGCTGCATTAGCGATCGTGATGCCAATCACCTGGCGCCCTTTCGTACTACTGGCCGCTTCCCCTTGAGCCGCCCGGTCCACTGTTGACGTCGCTATTCGCGCCGCTACGCGTGCCCCTATTCAGACCATTGGTCTTGCCGCTATCGGAACGCTCCGTCGCGGGATTACTGCGCGCCGAGCGGTCGCCACTGCCCGTGACGTCGGGAGAACCGTAGCCCGTCTCGGTCGGGGCCTTCATCGAACCGGCGCCGACGCCGGGTGTCGGACGCCCGCCAGCGCTGCCGCTGGCTTGTGCGTATGTACTTGCCGACAGTGCCATCGCGAGAGCCGAAGCGAACAACGCCTTGGTTATATGTTTCATGGCTCACCTCCATGCAAGCGTCTGCCGCTCACATGAATAGGCGCCGCAAGGGATGTGCCTCGTGTCGTTGAATCTTCGCCAAGGACAGTAGGCGCTGTATAAATCATATTAATGCGGCCCCAACTTTGCAGCGGCAAACGTTTCCGAATTGACGGGTAAACCCGGTTTATTCGGGAGCGGTGTTTCCTGTATCTTTTTCATTACGACATACTGAACATCTGACTAATAGCCCTGTTGGCCGAGGGCCGGACGCACTTTCCGCAGACAGTACCGTTAGTCAGCAAAGCTATATACCTGAGAGAAAACATTGTGAAAATCGCGACCAAAGCAGGCGCCTGGGTGAGCCCCTACACGCCTCAAAACCTTGACACTGCGATTACGCATCTTGAGCGGGTTCTGTGCGCGGACGGTGCCGATTCGTTGTTCGCACAAACTTACTGGCGCGGTCGGGTTCTTCAGGCGTACGCAACGCCCGGGCTCTTGCGAAGGCAACGGGAACGGCTACAGCGACTGCTTGACCGGCTCGCCAGCGCTCCGGCAGATTCCAGGCGCCGGATGCAGGTCGCCCGAGAATGCTCGCTCCACTTGGCGGGCGTCCGATGGGCGCAGGCCTGGAACCGCTGACTTGCTTCACACAAGCAGATGACACGGGGCTGCATGTCTTCGGGTCGGACATAACCATCGCAGTAGACACGCATTGCAACCCGAATAACGATTCGCAAGCCCAGACAATGGTTTCCCCGGGAACAGGAAAGCTTTTCCAACTCGCGTCCGCACGCGTGCAGCGCAACTTTTTGAATTTTCAACGCCGAGTCAATGACTCTTTTTAACTTCCTTGGAATCAGATAATGCAGACGGGCAAAGTGAAGTGGTTCAACGATGCAAAGGGCTTCGGTTTCATCGCGCCGGACGATGGTGGTGAAGACCTGTTTGCCCATTTTTCCGAAGTGAAGTCGGAAGGCTTCAAGTCTCTTAGCGACGGGCAAAAGGTCAGCTTCGAGGTCAAGCTGGGACCAAAGGGCAAGCAGGCCGCAAACATCCAGCCGCTCTAGGAACATGCCGCAAGCCGGTAGCCAAGGCTTAAAGCGGCAGGCGTCTCTCCTGTGTGCGAAGAAACTGAAATGCAGACGCATACCGGATGCGTCTGCCGCAGAAAGCTGGCGCAGATATGTCGGTGCCCTAAATTCTCGATGGGACGTCCCACTATTGTCGTAAGGCGTGCATGGAAGCCGAAGTCTACAAAGGGTATGGCATTTGGGGGCACGCCATCCGAGAGCATGAAGATATCCTGCATTCGGAGCGATATGCTGGCAGAGGGACAATCACAAAAGGCTCGAAATTCGTCGAAGCCTCAGGTGTTCTTGAAAGCTTTGAGACCGAAGTAGATGCTCAGGTTGGTGGACTTGCGTGGGCGCACGCTGGATAGATAGTCACCGGTAGTCACGACCAAGCCGGCGAAAACCCCGATGCTTAGCAAGTTTCGTTATACGACGAAACTCTTTGATTGAAGGCGAAGTAAGTTGTCGCTCATGGAAAGCAGCATTGAAGTTGACAACGCGATGTGCGAGTCGTTCTTCGGCACACTCGAAGCCGAAATGCTCTGTCGCGAACACTTCGCGACCCACGAACAGGCACGGCGGCGTCTGTTCTCGTTTCTGGAGAGCTGGTACAACATGCGCCGCCTGCACAGCAGCATCGGCTATTGTTCGCCGCTCGAGTTCGAAAACCTGCATGCGCAAGATCAAAGCTTATTGCCGCGCGGGTTGCCCACCGCCGGGGCAGCGCCGTGGTCGTGACAGGCAACCCGCCGCCCGACCGTGGACAACCCGCGATTCAACCTTATCGGGAGGTGCCACACCGCATTAAACTCAACTGCAAATCTATCCGTCGAACCGGGGTCAACTTCAAACAGTGACGATGGAGCGCTCGATCGTTTGCAGGGGCAGCACACGTGGTATCGGGGATGAAAGGCCTCTCGCGCTTATTGTCCAGAATGAGTCGTTGAAAAACGCGCGCCAGGCTGGTCGGCCTTACTCACAAAGCGATTGCATGGAAGCGCGTCGCTGGCTTACAGGCGTCTCTCTGTTCTAGGCGGGCGACCTCCAACGTCGGATCGTCGTCCTTGAACGTGCCTTGGTAAATCTGATGCTTTACCCTGCCTGGAGCAGGTGTTACTCGGTTCTAACTCAATTTCTCAGGCATTTCGCCTTTCTGCCGACCGGTATATCGTCGTGCCAATGCCTCGTATAGTGGCGGCGCAAACAGTTTCGACACCTGACTTGAAACCAGTGCTGTCGCCATCAGCGAGAGCACTAGCGCGTGACCGTTGATCATTTCGATCACGATGACAAATGCCGTTATCGGACTTTGTGTCACCGCGGCCAGATATCCGACCATGCCCAGAGCAATCAGCATCGGCAACTGCATTTGCCCGAAAACCAGATGCAGCGCGTTGCCGATCCCCGCGCCGATTGCGAGAGAAGGCGCAAACAGACCGCCGGGCGCCCCGGGCAGGTAGGAGCCGACCATTGTCGCCATTTTGAGCAGCGGGTAGCTCGCTCCGAGTTGCGAATCGCCGTCGAGCATTCCGCGCGCTTCCGCGTAACCGCTGCCGAACGTATGGCCTGCTGTAGCTACGCCGATTGCAGCAATGACAAGTCCGCACACAGCGCCGAACACCACAGGACGCGTTTGTCGCAACGCCAGGAGCCGTCCGGGCATCCAGCGATCGGTGTTCAGCAACAGCCAGCAGAACGAGCCACCCGCCACGCCGGTCACGGCGCCCAGCATCACGACAGCAACGGCGAGCAGATCGGGAAAATGACCGTCGATCTGGATAGTGCCGAAATACGTGTAGTTGCCCTGGAGCCCTAGCGAAACCACGCCGGCAAAGATAATCGCGGTAATCAGCACGCCGCTGCTCTTCTGCTCGAAGCTGCGCGTCAGTTCTTCGATCGCGAAGACCACGCCGGCAAGCGGCGCATTGAATGCCGCGGACAGTCCGGCCGCGGCGCCTGCCAGAGCCAGATTGCGCTCGAGCGCCGCGCCCCGCACGGCAAGGAGGCGCGCAGGATAAAACTGCCGCAGACTGAACATAAGCGCAGCGCCCACATGAATCGTCGGGCCCTCCCGGCCGATCGTGAATCCACCCAGAATCGACAGAAAAGACACGATGATCTTGCCCACCAGGATGCGAATGGTCAGCAGCCGCGGTCCGAATTCGCGGCCGTCATGCAGCGTCGCGATAACCTGTGGAATGCCGCTGCCCTCGGCACCTACGAAATAACGACGTGTGATCCAGACACTGAATGCGCCAATTGCGGGCGTGAGCAGAAGGGGCAGCCACCGGTAAGTTGTCGTGTAGCGCACAAAGGTGCCATAGCCGAAATCGATCAGCCGCGCGTACATGACGGCGACGAGCCCCGTGGCGATTGCACCGAGCCAGAAGACTCCATAGTGCAGCCAGAGACGCCGGCCACGCATAATCGTGCGCCGGTCCAACAGTCCGCGAATGAGCATTGAAAGACCGTTCCATCAATTCAAATTAAGGCACATTGTGACATACATGCCTCTCTTGCCTCCGATTGATGAATGAGGACGACGTGGGCGCTATTGCCCGGTATTGCCAAATACCCAGCTGAAGGAGCCGTACTGCTCCTTGTGCTGAGCAGCCAGCTTGAGCAGACAGCGCTCGCCCTTTGGCGTGAGATGCACCTGAACCTGGCGGCGGTCAATCTCGTCAGCCTTGCGGATGACGAGTCCAGCGGATTCGCATCGCGAGACAAGCGCGGCGGTGCCATTGGGCGCCGCCTGCAGCCGTTCGGCGAGTTCACCGACGGTGGCCCACTGCCGCCCAGCGAAACCGCGCACGTGAAGCATCAGCTGATACTGAAGCGTTGTGATACCCGCCGCGCTGGCGATTTCTTCGGACACGCGCAGAAACTTGCGTAGCTCGTAGCGGAAGACAGACATCGCTTCAAGATCGTGTTTGGCCGGAAGGTCTTTTCTGGTTTGCGCATTCGAACTCATTTGAAATCCTGCTGGTTGGTCAGTCACTCGGCGACGCGCCGCGGCACCTCAAGTGCGCGGCCGACATCGTTCGCGAATCATACACAGGGCGAAGTCAGCCAGGACAAGGTGAATCTGGCCTTTCATCGCGCCTTCTTTTTTCTATAATTCTCATGCTCAAAGTTGGCGAATTGTTGGTATTAGTCGCCATTTCGTTAGATCAATTCTGCCTTCGTCGAGGAGGTGGTCATGCAATACGATGAACAGAAAGTACAGGACTTCATGGCGCGCATGGTTGGCGAGTTCGGCGCGGTTGCATCGGCACCGTTGATTGCGCTAGGCGACCGGCTTGGCCTGTATAAAGCAATGACTGAACAGGGTTGGATGACGTCGGAACAGCTCGCCGAACGCACGGGTCTCGCGCCGAGATATGTTCGTGAATGGCTTGCCGCGCAGGCCGCCTCGGGCTTTATCCGCTACGACGCGTCGACCGCACAGTACCAGCTTGAAAACGAAATGGCGATGTGCTTCGCCGAAGAAACGAGTCCAACGTTCATTCCCGGCTTTTGCGACTGCGCGGAAGCGATGTTTCGCAGTTTGCCTAAACTGGAATCTGCCTTTCGCACGGGGCTCGGAGTCGGATGGCACCAGCATCATCCGTCACTGTTCAAGGGAACCGAACGGTTCTTCCGCCCGAGCTATGCAGCCCATCTGATCAGCGACTGGATACCGGCGCTGGACGGTGTCGAACCACGTCTCAAAGCACAAGGCGCGAGAGTCGCAGATGTCGGTTGCGGTCACGGCGCTTCGACGATTCTGATGGCGCAGGCCTATCCGGACGCAACGTTCGTCGGCTTCGACTACCACGAACCGTCTGTCCAGCGGGCGCGCGAAGCGGCACAGGAAGCCGGAGTGAGCGATCGGGTAACGTTCGACGTGGCGAGCGCACAGCAATTTCCCGGGAAAGATTATGACCTGGTCGCGTTTTTTGATTGTCTTCATGACATGGGCGATCCGACGGGTGCTGCCGCGCATGTGTTGCATTCGTTGAAGCCAGGTGGCACGTGGATGATCGTCGAGCCTTTCGCGAACGACAGGCTGGAGGACAATCTGAATCCGGTCGGGCGTGTGTTTTACTCGGCGTCCACAATGATCTGTACGGGAGCCTCGCTCGCGCAGGAAGGGCAAATGGCATTGGGCGCACAGGCTGGCGAAACACGACTCAGGAACGTGGTCACTGCGGGCGGTTTCACCCGGTTCACGCGGGCAACGCAGACGCCGTTCAATCTGGTCTTCCAGGCTCAGGCCTGATCCATATCGTTTCTGCTGATTGCTTCGTTCCGGGCGTGGCGCACGCTGCGAGGATGAGCCTGATCCGGCTGACAGGATTTGACGTATCACCATCCGGATTTCCGCTCAGGTCGACAGCGGTCGTTCAACGCGCCCAGTCGATGGTCAGATTCAGAGCGAACCCTGAACTGCGAAACAGGCGCTGCGAGCCGTGACTGCGGACCGGAGCCAGAAGCAGCCAGCGCATCTGCGCCACCACACAGTCCTGTCGCTTCTGCTCAGTCGGCGCCGTACCTCATCGCGACGCCTTCGCAAAATGGGACGCGCATGATTTAGCAAAGCGTGCTCTATCTTTACTTTAGCCAGCTTCCCGCTTGATCCACGTCTACTCCGCTCGCTTTCAGTTCGCGGCCTTCGATGTCGGCCTGTTCGTTCCAGCTTGCCGGCCTCAGCCGCACATACCCAGTTCGTCGACGTCTTCATTGATATCGACAGCCGGCATGCAACCAGGAATATGCCCACCCCTTCAGTCATCGCCTCCTTCCTGCCGTTACCCGTCACGCTATTCGGGGCGCGTTGATTGAAGACTCTGTCGAAAGTCTCCGGAGTCTATTGCAACTACAAACCGCTCAATATCGACTTGTCGTCGGAGAGGGTCGTAGCTCACCCATCGCGCGTCGACGAGTTGGGCAATTCGCTCGGCAATTTCGCGCTGCTCGCCAGCTTCACTCGTTTCCCATAGCGCTCTGACAACCGGAGCAATGGATATTATGTAAGGCGAGTTCTGCCGTGTCCCGCCGTCGACGCGCACGGTCCAACTCACACGTACACGATTGGTTCCCGTATCCCTGAAATCAGCGTCCGCCGGGAATCTGTCGAACAGAAAGGAACGAAGCCACGCGGCAAGGGTCATCGTGACCTCACGCTCAAGGGCGAACCGGGGCAGGCGGCATCGCCAGGTCGCGATGGATACGAATATTCAATGTCTATCTCCGATTTTATAGCACATTGTGCCACATATGCTATGCGCCGGTTTCTCTGGCTTGCACGACGCTGCACAGGAAGCGTGAGGTCCGGCCTATCCGACGGAAATACGCCAGGCTTGATCCGGGCGCGGGCGCTGTACCAGCCACTGGACCGATGTGGCGCGCACACGGTCCACTGAATCACGACGACGCTTCAACTTTTTTCACTTGTGTATCCCTGTAAGAATTTCGGCGTGGGCCCGACTAAGCACGACGCAACCGAACCTGAAAGGACAAACAGCGTGGACGATACCAACTTTGCCTGTACGACATGTGGCCAGTGCTGCCACGATTTGCGCCTGCCACTGACAATCACCGAGGCGATCGATTGGCTAAAACGTGGGGGACAGCTGGAACTCCTCTGCGAAGCTATTCCATGGCCGGTCGAGCCGGAGCCCGACAATGCCCAGGCTGCGTACAAACGGGCGCGTTCGTCAGCCGTTATGAGCGGAACGTTACCGGTGCGCGTCTCGATCATTCTCGCTGCGGCGTTCGCTGGCGCGTGTCCCAATCTGCGCGCCGACATGCTCTGCGGTATTTACGATGAACGCCCGTTGGTCTGCAGAATCTATCCGGCGGAAATCAATCCCTTCGTACCCATGGTGCCGCAAAACAAGGCCTGTCCGCCGGAAGCGTGGCAAACAACGCCATTACAACGGCAAGGCGTCCTTGTCGATGCGTCGACCTATCAACTCGTCCAGCAGTCGCGTCTCGCGACGCAGTCAGAGACGCCGTTGCGGATCCAGATTTGCCGCGAGCTCGGACTCGATCATGCCGCGCTCGCGAACGAGGGGTTCGTCATTCACACACCGGACCGTGACGCCCTCCTGACCGCCCTGGAGCAGTGCTGCGCGTCACCGCTTCCCGATGACGAATCGGCGCAATGGACGTTTGTTTCCAATCGTTCCATGACTATGGAGGCGCTCGCGTCTGTCGGTGCGGTTGGCTATCCCGACCAGCGCACCGCAGATAAAGCTTTCAGATATCACGGGTTTTTCCCGTCGTCACTGGATAACGGCCAAACTTCCGTGGACAAACGTTAGGGCGCGAGCTTTGATACGCATCGTCAGAGGATCCGACCGATGTTGTACAGCAAGTCCGGTAACGTTCAATGGAGGCCTGGGCCGTCGACAGAAGCTACCCGGTCGCACGAACATGACCGAAACGAGCGACCGTTAATGGGTGGTCAACATGTCGCGCCGCGCGCCATGATCGGATCACCCAGAATTCCGGCAGCCTGATCGAGGGCTTCTGTCCGGTCAGCTTGCCCTTGTTCCAAGGCACTCGCGCCGGTTTTGCGGTTGCTTGCCGGTAGCCGGAAAGCGTATTGTTTGAACGCCTGTTTCCCGCGAGTCGAATTTCAGTTGCGGGTCTAGTGGTCGAGTGGAGGCAACGACAGTTCTACCATAGGTTCGGCGTTCAAAAAACCAAGCCTATTTTTTTGATGCGGACAATTATTAATGGTAGCTTTTAATTTTTTTCGGGGCTCTGCGGCGCGCGAAATGAGCGGTGGGACCGAGGCCGGTCAGGATTGGAGAACGGAATGAAAAGACGGGTAGTGGGGCCGTGTATAACTGGTCCGATTACATCGCCAAGGACACCATCCCGAACTTCACCAGGCAGACCGGCGTCCAGGTCAAATACGACAACTACGACAGCGACGACACGCTGCAAGCCAAGCTCCTCACCGGCAATTCCGGCTACGACATCGTCGTGCCGACCAGCAACTACGCCGGCAAGCAGATCGCCGCCGGCATCTTCGCTCCGCTCGACAAATCCAAGCTGCCGAATCTGAAGTACCTCGATCCTTCGCTGATGGCGCTCGTCGCCGGCGCCGATCCGGGCAACAAGTTCACGGTGCCCTGGGCATACGGCACCACCGGCCTTGGCTACAACGTCACCAAGGCGCAGCAGATTCTCGGTAAGAACGTGCCGCTCGATAGCTGGGACGTCCTCTTCAAGCCGGAAAACATTTCGAAGCTGAAGGCTTGCGGCGTCTCCGTGCTCGACGCGCCGGATCAGATGTTCGCCGCCGCGCTGCACTACATCGGCAAGGATCCGATGAGCACGAACCCGGCCGACTACCGCGCCGCGCTCGAGATGATGAAGAAGATCCGCCCGTACATCACGCAGTTCAACTCGTCGGGCTATATCAACGACCTGGTCGGCGGTGACGTGTGTTTCGCGTACGGCTGGTCGGGCGACGTCGTGATCGCCAAGCATCGTGCGGTCGAAGCGAAGAAGTCTTACAAGGTCGAGTATTACATTCCGAAGGGCGGCGCGCCGGTGTGGTTCGACGTGATGGCGATTCCGAAGGACGCGAAGAACAAGGAAGCCGCGCTCGAGTGGATCAACTACATCGAAACGCCGCAGGTTCACGCCGCGATCACCAACGCCGTCTACTACCCGAGCGCCAACCTCGAAGCGCGCAAGTACGTGGACAAGGACGTGGCGAACGATCCGGCCGTGTATCCGCCGCCTGACGTCATCAAGACCCTGTTCCAGCCCCGCTCACCCCCGCTTATCCACCGAAATGCGCCGACGGCGCGCAGCCAGCACGTCCTCGAAGGGTCAGCCTGCGTTCGATATCGAGGTCACCCGTTCGGCAAGACAAAGGTGGTTGGCACCACGATCATCATGGTTCTTAAAGCCTGGCATGTATAGCCGCACCGCGCCGCGAAAGACGCTGCGCTCGCGACTATCCACGCCGCCATTGCGGCCCGCAAATCTCATCGACATTGGGCAAGGGATCAATCAGTACGACAGCCAATGCTCGCGCCGGAGGCGAAAAGAACCTCGGAAAATTCCAGGCAAGGGCTCTGTTCGATCCTGAGGCGCCATTGCGTCCGCAGAACCGGAACGTCCGCTCACGCCGTGACCGGCCATTCGGTAGCGCCGGACGACTGTCTCCTCATGGCCGGGTCGTGCCTATTGACCACACGTTGCTGTTCTTTCGTGTCACCAAGTCCCGCCAGGAACCGCTCAGCCAAATCGGATGTGTTTAGTCGCTCGATCCACCACTCCAATGCTCGCCCCACCTTGTCTTCGCGCCAGGCCAGGTAGCAATTTGTCAGTTCACGCACGCCGACAATGCGTCGGGCGACGAGTCTCCCCTCATGGATCGGCCCTTCCGCTACGCGCTCGGGCAGCATTCCGACAGCGATACCTTCGCACAACGCTTCAACCTTCGCGCCCAGTGTCGGCACGACAATCACCATCTGCCCATCGTGTTTGGCCACCGATTGAGGTTGCAGTTTGCGCGAAGTGTCGCTTATGACAACACCTCGGTATCTTGCGATCGTCTCGCTTCGCAACGGCTCGAGGATGCCTGCGAGTGGATGGTCCGGTGCAACGACGAACACGTGTCGGAGCGTGCCGATTGGTCGAGCTGCGATGTTGGCGGCATGCGGCGGCTCACCAAATGCACCCACGGCCAGATCGGCCCGTCGGGTAATCAGCGCATCCCAGACTCCCCCAAGCACCTCGGTGGAAAGGCGTAGTTGGGTAACCATCTCGAGATCGTAGAAGGCACGGACATACGGCCACAAAGATGCGGAAGGCAGGATTGCGTCGAGGCATATCCGCAGCTCCGATTCCCAGCCGTCCTGTATTCCCTTTGTTTTGATTTCCAGATGTCGAGCAGCGTGTAAAAGTTGCCGCCCTTCATCGACAAGGAAGCGACCGGCTTGCGTGAGTTTTGCTCGTCTGCCGCTGCGATCGAAAAGCTCGACGTTCATATCGCCTTCCAGCTTCTGCACGAGGTACGTGAGTGACGAAGGAACTCGATGCAACGACTTTGCTGCTTCAGCGAATGTGCCAGTGCGATCAATCGCGTCCAAGACCGCAAGAACTTCAAACGAAAGCTTTATCGCCACAGACGTTGCGTCCTCAGTTGTTGCTACCCGTTGATCGCCGTCAGCGCGAACATCGACTAATTTTCAGCAGCGCTTGCGCTCGCATGGGCTCACGCAAGTGCTATCAGATGCAAGGAGCCGATGCTTTCGCACTAGTCCGCAGCAGGGAAGTCGAGCGTAGTGTCGTTGATACGGTTAAACAGATTGGTGAATGCAATGCTGGCTATGGCCATCGCAACATCGACGATTTGTGCATCGGTGACACCGGCCTGCTTGACCTCCGTTATCACTTCGGTCTGAACTGTGCCGCTCGTTGTGATTAGATGCAGCACAAACTTGGCCAACGCATCATCGTGCGCGTCGCCCGACGGCCGGGCCTGACGCAACGCCAGAATGGCCTCACGGTCAAGGCCCATTTTTTTGCTCAACAGCGTGTGTGCGGCGAGGCAATAGCCGCAGCCGGTTGTCTGGCTGACAACCAGTTTAACGACTTCGATGTCTCGTGCGCTCAAGTTGCTCTTTTTGAGCGATGCCTCAAGACTCAGTACTGCCTCCAGCGCGACCGGGCTATTAGCGCCGATTCCAATGTATGAATTCGGGACCTTGCCGACAGCCGCTTTGACACCTTTAAACAATTCGGCCGTGTGGCCGGTGGCTTCAGACACTGAGATAGTATGGAAGCGAGGCATGATGTATTCCTTTGGGGCGATGAAAAATAGGCGAATAGCGGGCGGATGGCGCGTGAAGCTTAGTGAACCTGATCAGTCATCCGCTTGAGCGTGCGCTTTGATCAGGCAATAGGGGACGAGCGAGCAGAAATGCGCCGACAAGCGCCGCACTACCCAGTGTGACAGCGAGCACGAAACGCCAATCAGGGTGCAGCATGATTTGTGGCAAAAGACCCACCGTCAGGGCGGGTGGAAAGTGGAGTCGCAGTGCACGTAACGTCACGATTCCGACCAGCAACGAAACGACGACGGACAACGGGCCGGCGCCGAACCACAAAAGCGCGGCGAGCCCGACAGCGGCGGTGATCGTGCAGACAAGGGGCAAAGTGAGGGGCCGCTTCGCCCATGGACGGATGTTAGCGTTGGTGAAGATCTCGAATGCGGTCATAACAAGTGGGGGAAACAGGATCAGCCGTAGACCGGTGACGCGGGCTAATCCGTACGCCACGAGAACAAACCCGAAGAAAATGAAAATGGGTAGCCACATCCTGAGCCAGGGCGCACGCTCAATCTCATCGGCTTGGGCCACGGTATCGAGCGCGGGCGCCTGACCAACATCGCCCGAAGCCAATATACGGCCATAGATCGTGGAGACGAGGGCCAGAATCGCCATGACGGCAGCGATGGAGATTGGATACCACCAGCTCGTGATACCGAACACGAGGGGCAGAAAGGCTGCGGAAATGGCTGGCATGATGGGCGAACGCATCAAACCGATGATCAGTATCGCGCCGGCAATGGTCATCGCCACCGACCATAGGCTGTACACCATCGCTTGCGTGAGCGCGGTGCCCAGTGCCGCGGTCACAGCGGGCGTGATCGCCAGCATGACCGGCGAGCGTGCCCACTCTCCCGCGGGGCGCGTGAATACGTCATAGCTCAACGCGGCCAGTTCGGGAAAAAGAACGTAGAACGCGCCAGTCAAAAGCGCCGCCTTCGCGACAGCAGCGAGAAGGACAACCGAAAGCACTGGCCCAAGGATCAATGCGTCGGTGAACGTGCCACGTCGGTCGCGGCGCATGGAAATGCTCATCAGAAATAAACCCTACCGGCTTGCATAGTCCGATGATAGGGATTTCGGATTTGTGCGAATATTCCCCGTATCTGCAACCCTACCTTGCGTTAATGCACCGATGTTCGATTGGGAAAACATTCGATATTTCTTGGCTATTGCTCGCATCGGGACGCTGTCGGGCGCCGCCCGAAGCCTCAAAGTTGATCACGCGACGGTGAGTCGGCGTTTGAGCGCACTGGAGAGCGAAATCAAGACCTGCTTGATCGAGCGCCAGCCCAGGACTTGCAGGCTCACGCCGATCGGCCAGCGCGTGTTCGAATTGGCGCAGGAAATGGAAGAAGGCGCGTACGCTGTCGAACGACTCCTGGACGCCAGCCGTTCGCCGCTGAGCGGCAAGGTCACGCTCAGCGCACCGCCCGTCCTCGTGGCGAATTTTCTGGTTAAGCATCTAGCAGACTTTCGTCGTGCAAATCCAGGCGTACAACTGTCCGTTTCGTGCGAAGCACGGCAGGTCTCCCTAAGCCGAAGGGAGGCAGATGTTGTCCTGAGACTGACTCGGCCTGAGGAACTCACGAGCGTCGCGCGGAAGCTGGGGCGCGTGTCGTTTGGTCTGTACGCGAGCAAGGACTATCCTCATCTACACGATCCGTCCGCCTGGGAGTTCATCGCCTATGACGCTGGCTTCGTGGGCGTGCCACAGCAGAAGTGGTTGACGAGCGTTGCAGGGAAAAGGCCTATTGCCTGCGAAATCAACGATATCAATGGCCATCTGGTAGCGGCGCGGGCAGGCGCGGGCGTGGCGGGTCTCCCTGATTTCCTGGCGGATACCGATGCGAAGCTGCAGCGCCTCACGTACGGTGGCGAACCGTTTTCGCGAGATATATGGATGGCTGTTCATCGAGACTTGCGCCGTTCGCCGCAAATACGGGCAGTCATGGACTTCCTGGTGAAAATCGTAGCCGAAAATCCCGCCTTGACGGACTGACTCAGGGCGTGAAGCGGTCCATAGAAGCATCCACCGGTTGAATCCGCCAGGTCAAACGGTCATCCGCGTGTGGCGAAACGCCGGCAAGCTCTCGGCGATGGGTCCACCGGCGCCGGGTACGCTTCACAGGGGGCTGCGCTTCTCCACGTTCGGATAACCGTGACGGTGGGGGCGGCGTCATGCACTTACGGGCGGGTAGAGGCCACCTGGAATTACCCGTGGCGGCGCAGCGGGTCAAGGGCCAACACATAGTTGACGTTGTACGTGGCGAAGCGCCCTTCCCTCGTTTCCACCGCGCCTCCCGAGCCGGCCGGGCAGGCTGACGCAGGCCACCAGGGCGATGTGCGCCGCCCTGTCCGTTCCGCGTCACTTTTGCCACATACCGTCGATGCACGGTTAACGATTTCTTCATGTTCTGTCGATGGCACAGGCTCGCGCTTCTGACCACCATGAATCAGGTCAACGTGAGCGGCGCGGCGCCGCCGCTGGAAAGCCTCCGCCCGACGCTTTGTGCCTGTGCACGCGCCTCGACATCACGCGCACGCCAGCGAAGCGGCCGCGGTCGATGACAAGGAGATGAACATGATAAGCAAGCATTTAAGCATTTTGTCCGCAACCGCCGCGGCACTTCTCTCGCTCAGTGCCGCCGCGCAGGCCGGCGGCCCCGGCGACCGCGGCGACCACGGGGACCACGGCGACCACGGCGGCCTTTGCTCGAACGCGACGCTAAAGGGACCGTTTGAGTTTTTCGGTCACGGAGAGATACTTGGATTGAAAGCTGCCGATGGTACGTTGCATCCGTACGCCGCCCCGTCGATCCTCGACGACGTCGCCCTGGTGACGTTCGACGGCAGGGGCACTTTTCAACGCACCGACTTCGGCATGATTGGCGGGTTGCCGAAAGGGGGGCAGACGACCTTCAATCCGAACCAGATGGGCACCTACACGGTGAACTCCGATTGCACCGGCACCATGAAAATCGTCTATACCGCCGGCGGAGCCGTGCCGGCCGGCGTCGAAACTGATTTGAACATCGTCGTCGCTGCTGACGGGACGCTCGTCGAATCCGTTGTCTACAGGGCCGTCACGGTGTCAGGCGTGAGCGGGGACGGCAACGTAAAGTGTCCACCGGATTGCGAGCAAGGTGTGCAAGAAAGTTTTGAAGGGAAAAAGGTCCTGGTCTACGGCTTCCGTTAGTCGAGTCCCGGATGGACTCGCGCTCGCTCAGGCGCTTGCTATGCGTGGCGCTGGGCCCGACCTTGGGCGCAGGTTTCCGGTCCTTTGACTCCCGCGCCTTCTGCGTGCAATAAAATAATCATAAAAGGATCGAGGAGTGAAGAACCATGGGGCAGCACGAGGTGGACTCGCAGCATTCGCAATGGGAATAGTGCTTGCACGTCCGGCGCCCCACCGGGAAAGATCAGTGCAACCTTCGAGCCCGTGTTGCATGGGCTCAAAGATACTCGACGCGTCCCTCACGTCCGGTTCGGCTTAGAAAAAGTGGTTCATGCCGAACGAGACGCCCGTTTGTTTTTCATGCAAGGACGGGTTCAGCGTTGCATTGGTCACGTAGCCACCCGTGAAATGCGTGTAGTCGATATCGGCGTAAAGCTCGGTGTTTTTCGACAGCGCATAGCTGACGCCCAGAATGGCGACGTCCTTTCTGCCGTCCACGCCGTTCGTCGCGTTCTTGTCGTCGTAATACGCACCCGTTACGTTGAAGACCGACGACGCGTGATAGCGAAAACCGCCCCACAAATATTGATTGCGCGTCTCGCCGTGCGCTGTGGAGGGAACCGCCTGGGTTGCGAGCGAATAGCCACCCATCAGGTCGACGGGACCGAGCGTCACGGCACCGCCCGCAGTGTATTGATTGTTGGCGAAATACGCGCTCGACGTCGCCGAAAACGGGTTCGAGCGATGCGTATAGCCCGCACCGAACTTGAACAGTTTGGTGTGGTAGTTCAAGCCGCCCGCAAACATGGTGCCGCTAGCGAGACTGCCCGCCACGCCGCCCGGCGCATAGACCGCGCGAGCCGTCCACGGACCGAAGTTGCCGTGGTAGTGGATAGCGTTGTCGTCGCGGCCGCTGGTGCCGCCCGAAATCGCCGCCGCTTCGGTAATGCCTAGATAGTGCAGGTCGAACGGCTCGAAGTCCTTGATCAACCTGTGCTGCAGCGTGAACTGATGGCCGATGTTGACCTCGCCGAACGGGCCGCCTAGCCCGACGGTCGACGTACGCTGGAACAGCTGGTTGGTCGTGCTGCTGTTGGCACCAGTCGACAGAATGTAGCCCGCTTCCAGATTGAAGCGGGCGTAATATCCACCGCCCAGGTCCTCGATCCCGAGAAAACCCCAGCGATTCGATTTGTAGACGCCGTTCGATGCCATCGTCAGCGCCGCGCCGCCTGCCTTCGTGCCGTTCACGACATTGCGCAGGCCGCCGTCCAGAGAGCCATACAATGTAACGCTGCTTTGCGCGTAAGCCGCACTCCCTGAAAGCCCCAACAAGGTCATTGCGGCCACTGCTGGCCGCCGACCGAACCTGCGCGCGCCGCTCCCGGTCCTTCCACTCTTAAACATAGTTCCTCCATTGACATCGTTAAATTCGTGGGGCCGTGGTTGCACGAAGGTCGGGTTCGAACTGCATGCGACGGCCCATCATTGCTGTCTGAATTCGCGCGCCCGCTTTTCTCCGGTGGAGCCGGATCGGCATGTCGCGCGCGTCGTCGGCGTCGTCGGCGCCGGCAGTCGATCAGAACTGTGTGCGCAGACCGCCACCGATCGTGGTGCCGCTCGACATCCTGGTCGCGCGATCGGACAGCACCGCCGCATAGATGTCGGTGCGCGTTGATAGCGGGTAGTCATACGAGAGCGCCCAGGTGTTGCGATAAACCGAGCTATGGCCGCTACTCTTCGAATACGCGTCCGAGCCAAGAATCCTGCCGAGGCCCACTGGAATCGAGAAGCCGATCTGACCGGTATCGATGCCGACGTCGCCATTCGAAATCGAATCCCACACGTGCTGGTACTGGCCAAACAGCTTCACGTAGTGAAGGTCGTACGACATGCCGAGGTTCACCACCGACTGCGTCGTCAGTCCCGGCAGCACGGTGTCGAGGTCGCCGGCGTTCAGGCTGTACTTGATCTGCTGATAAACAACCGACGTCGCGAAAGCGCCGCGGTTGTACGAAATCTGGCCGCTCCACTTGTTCTGGCCGAGATGGCCTGGGTCGTTGCCGAACGAGTACATGGCTCGGCCAATTAGGCCGCCGAACGACGGCGACGCGTAATACACGGCGTTCCACCACTCGCCGGCATTGCCGAATACGCCCTGGCCGTTCACGCCGACGTAGCTGTGCAGCACGCTCGGCGAGAACACGAACGAGTTCCCGAAGGGGTTGAACGTAATGGTCGAGAACCACAGCAGCGGCGGAATCAAACCGGCAGTCGCCGTGCCGTATGGGCCGGTCACTCCCACGTATGCGTTACGCGAGAACAGGCCGTCATGCGGGAAACCGGTGCGGCCCATCGTGCCGTTCTCGATATTGAAATAGCTTTCGAGGTCGAAGATGACCTTCGTGCCGCCGCCGATGTCCTCCGACCCGCGTAGGCCGAAGTACGGCGCGGTCATGCCGCCGTTACCGGCGATCACGCTCGACTGACCGTTCATCGGCTTCTTGTAGCCGACGAACGCATCGAGAAGCCCGTAGAGCTGCACGCTCGATTGCGCGTGGGCCGCCTCGGCGAACAGCGCTGCGCCGACAATGAGCGCTTTCATCCCCAACTTTATTTTCATCTATGTCTCCCGCCTTTCCAAACCTGGATTCATGGCTGCGAAGCGGCGCGCCTTCGAACACGTTGATATGTGTCGAATGACGCTCCGAGCGCTCGCTCTCTTTATTGATATGTAGTACAAAGTATTAAATTTGTATTACGGCGTTTTTCCCGGTGTCTGTGCACTACATCCAGAAATAACCGTGCGTCGAAGAGTCCGGACAGGCCGCTGCCCGCCCGAACATGTTTTGCGGCGTTGCCTAAGTCTGGTTCTGCGCGCGGGAAGGCCTGGCCGCCGACGTGCTCGGCGGCTGCTGCTTCGAGCAAAGCAGCGAGTGCAATGCGACGAGCGTGAGTCCGCCGGAGATCACCGGCTGCTGAAGCACGAGCTGAAGCATCAACGGCATCGCATGAATTACTTCCGGTGAGATGAACAGACCGCCGAGGCCAACGAGAAACGCGAGCCCCGACGCGATCAGCCGGCGATCGTCCCACTCGACCTGCGCGAGAATATGTACGCCATGCATGAAGACAATGCCGAACAGCAGCGTCGCGGCGGCCGAGATCACCGGAATCGGGACGACGACGAGCAGCATGTCGAACTTCACGCAGCCGCCGAGTACGATCAGGAGGATGCCTGCGGCGAGCGTAACGAAGCGCGAACCGATGCGCGTGGCGCGCAGAATGCCGATGTTGTCCGGATACGCGATCGTGCTGAAGCCACCCCACACGGCCGCGACTACCGAGCCGAGCGCGACGCCGAACAGGCCTTCGGACATGCGGCCTGGGCTGAGCGTCTCTTCGCCCCATTCGGCAACTGTCTGGTAGAGGGCCATCGATCCCATGCCCGCCGGAATCAGCACGAGCAGGAACACTGCGACGAGATCGGGGCGCACGCCGAAACCGAACGGGAAGATGCGCGGCTCGACGAGAAGCGGCGCAGCGGCCACCGCCGCAAACGAAACCGGCTCGAACAGCGTGTAAGCCAGCGTGCCGAGCGCAAGGCCGAGCAGGATCGCGACGCGCCGCAGCCGGCGGCCACCCCAAAGCATCGCGAAAACGATACCGGCCACTGCGACCGCGCCAGAAAGCAGATTCACGACCGGAAAACCGGGGCTTTTAGCGCTGCCGATCCAGGTCGGCAGCGCGACGCTGGCAATCTGCACCACGATCAGCATGACGATCATTCCGGAGATGATAGGCAGGCGCAAATGCCGCGCGAACATGCCTGCCAGGCTGCGTCCGCGGATCGGCACCGTGAGCACGCACCAGATCAATGACGCGGCGAAGAACGACCCGAATGCCGTACCCAGGCCACCCGACTGCAAATGACCGACCGTCAGGAGCGCACCAAAGCTGCCTGCGTAGGGACCCTGCGCGATCGGCAGGCGCAGCAGCAGCACCGACTGCAGAATCGTGATAATTCCGCAGGCCATGAAAGTCATGCCATACAGGTACGCGATCTGCGGATCGGACAAATGAAACGCGCGGCCGAGAAGTCCCGGGAACACGAACATGCCCGTCATTCCGAAAACGTTCTGCAGCGCGAGCACGGCCAGTTGCGGGAGTGGCAACCGCTCGTTGATTCCGACGTCGAAGACGCGCGCGGATGGACTGTCTGCGGTGGCCTCCCGGATCGAAGCGCCGGATTTCGGCATGTCTGTGCTCAAGGTGTGTTCCATTAGGCCAAAAACGAAATCCTATCCGGCGACTCGACTGGGGCCGCGTCGCATCCGTTCCCTTCGAGCGCTATCGCACGAAGGAAACACCTGTATCGCCGGCGCGGACGATTCCGCCTGCCCGGTGGTCTTCAGTGATCCTCAGTTGTCGAGCGGAACGCCCTTTGTCTCGGGGCCGAACCAGATCGACACCATGCCGACGATAAAGAGCAGCGACACCGCCGCCGATGCAGCCGGGAACGAACCAAACTTCGCGACCACCGCATTGCCGGCGATCGGACCGATACTTGTCAGCGCGCGGGCCATGTTCCAGCAGAAGCCCTGCCCTGTCGCACGCACGCGGGTCGGAAAGAGCTCGGGCAAATAAGCGGCAAAAGTGCCGAACGCGCCAATGACGAAGTAACCGTACACCGGCATAAGCCACAGCACCCGGCCGATGTCATGCACCGTCATGAACAGCACGAGCGACACCACGAGCGAGCCTGCCGAAAAGATGAAGTACGACATGCGCCGGCCGAATGCGTCGAGCATCCAGATCAGCGTAAGGTAGCCGAGTGTCGCACCGATCATCATGAGAATGAACGCGTAGCTGACCGTCCTGCCGACGTCGCGATGATCAACGGCTGCAGCCGACAACTGGTGAATCCAGCTCGGCAGAAACGTGAGACCGCCCCAGCAGCCCAGCATGGCAGCCGACGAGACGATCACGCCGATGATCGTCTTGCGGCGTAGTCCCGGCGCGAAGATGGCGGTGAAAGTTTGCATCGCCGATTCGGCTATGACGCTGTCGCGCACTTGCACCCAGCGTTGAGGCTCAGGCACGAAGCGGCGCACGAGAATCGTGACGAGCGCGGGCGCGGCGCCCACCCCGAGTACGACGCGCCAGCCGAAGCGGCCAAGCAGCAGGTTGTCGAGCGCTGCCGCGAGAAAGCCAAACGCGAACGCCATCTGCATGATCTGCATGGCGCGGGCGCGTTGGCGACCGGGCCACGATTCGGCGACGAGCGCGGCCCCTGCCGCCCATTCACCGCCGATGCCGAAACCGGCCAGCGCCTGTGCGACGGCAAGCTGAGGCCAGGTCTTCGAAAATGCGCTCAGCAGCGTGAAGGCCGCGTAGATGAGGATGGTCCAGCCCATCACACGCGAGCGGCCGAACCGGTCCGCGGCCACCCCGAACAGCACGCCGCCGATGCCCCACGTGAGCAGCTTGCCCGCAATGATGTAACTGCCGATCTTGCTGATTTCGGTCGCGTCGGTGCTGTGCAACAGCTGGCTCACGCTCGGCACGAGCACCAGCGTGAAGAGATTCAGATCCATCGAGTCGAACATCCAGCCGAGGAACGCCGAGATCAGCGCCAGCCACTGGTAGCGCGACAACCTGAATCCCTGAGACTCGGCCGAAGCCACCGGCGCCGCCTTGGCGCCCTGCGATATGCCCATTCTTCCCGTCTCCTGATCTGCCGCCGAATAAGCGAGCACGTTGCTCGATGCGGGTCGTAGCGCCCGATTTCGTCATTTGGCGGAGTATATCGTAATGCAGTGTGATTGCAATACAGATTATTGTATTACTGTCTGCCGATCGTTTGCCCACGGGAGACGCCTACGGCGCGGTGTCATACAGGGAGGTATCGAAAGAAATGAGCGATGTCCGCAGCGCGCAAACCCGTCTGGGCCTAGGCGGGAAAGCGCGCTGGGAAGGGCTGATGCCGCGAGTAAGGAGGTAAAAAGAGCGCCTCATGTTGCGTACCGCTCGTCGGATCGGTCCGCAAGCCGGACCGTTGCGTGTCGAGGCGAGGATTCCGCCTCTAACGTACCGGGTACGAAAGAGGTCGGCAGATGCGGCGTTTCGTTGACTTAGCTGGTTGCTGCTGCCGCGAGCACTTCGACCGCCAGGCTTTCGGCTTGCTCGACATGGCGCTTGCACGCCGCCGCGGCTGCGTCGGCGTCATTGCGCATGACCGCATCGACAATCGTCGCGATTTCGTCATAGCTTTGCGGAAGGCGCCCTGCCTGCGAAAGCGTCGTGGCGCGCAGCATCATCACTCGCGTATGGACGAGCCGTAGCATCTCCGTGAGAACCGGGTTGTTGGCGCCTTCGAGCATCACGTCATAGAACTGCGCTTTCTGTTTCAGGAAGCTCATGGTGCCCTCCTGGCCTTGCATGTCCCGCATCGAGGCGAGCTTTTCCAACGCCTGTTTCAGCTCGGCACGCTGGTCGACCGTCGCCCGCTCGGTGAACTGCCGGCCCGCCAGTGCTTCGAGTACGGCGCGCACTTCATAGAGCCCTCGCGCCTCGTCTGCCGTCATTACCGAGACGATCGGACCTTTGTGCGGAATGATCTGCACCAGCCCCTCGGCCACCAATTGACTCAGCGCCTCACGGACGAGCGTGCGGCTCACGCCGAGCATTTCGCACAGTTCGCGCTCGATCAGCCGGTCGCCCGGCTTGAAGGTCAAGTCGCTAATACATGAGCGCAATCCGTCGATCACCTGCTGGCGCAGCGTCGCCACCGGTCGCACTACCAGCCTGTTGGTATTCATTCCATCCCCTTGTCATATGAATCAAAAAAGAGCCGCGCTGATCTTCGTAATACAATCATATTGACATTCCGCAGCGAAGCTCTGATACTGCCTACCATTATACAATCCTACAACAGCTGGTTAAACCCCGAAGGATAATCATGGAAGACATCACGCTATCCGAACGCCGTGCCATCGGCGCAAAGATCCGCAAAGAAGTGCTGGGCTCGAGCCACACGCAGAGCAATACCAATCCCCACCTGTTCGACACAGTGTTCCTCGAGTACACGGAAGACGTGTGCTGGGGCAACGTGTGGAACCGCACGGGCCTCCCGCGCGCGACACGCAGCATGCTGAACCTTGCGATGCTGGCCTCGCTCGGCCGCTGGCACGAGTTCGAAGTGCATACGCGTGGAGCGGTGAATAACGGCGTGACGGAAGAAGAAATCGCCGAGGTGGTGCTGCAAGCCGGCGTCTACGCAGGCATTCCAGTCGCGGCCGAAGGGCTGCGTCGCGCGAAGGCGGTTGTGCTCGACCTGAAGGCGAAAGCCGCTGCTGCCTGAAGACGGCTTGCGGTTCGTCAAGGCGCCTCGCGAATCGTCATCTCATCCCAAGCGTACCTGCCTGGCAGTCCAGAGGGCAGCAAGGGTTTCGTGCTTTCGGCTGCCGACCCGCTAGCCGATCGCGCGAAGCACCTGCCGGAACCCGCGCATTACCCGAAACCATCATGTCTCATTCAACTTTCTGCGAAATCCCAGCCGGTCGCATCGCCTATTCCCGTCGCGGGACGGGCAGGCCGCTGGTTCTGCTTCACCCGATCGGCGTCGACCGGAGCTGGTGGGACGAGTATGTCGATCACTGGGCCGCATCGTATGACGTCGTCGCGATCGATATTCGCGGCCACGGCGACTCCAGCCTCGTCACCGCCCCCATCACCCTCGCCGATCATGCGACCGACGTCGCCGCGGTGTTGCGCCAGGAACGGCTTGCCGGCGCAACCCTGATAGGCGTGTCGATGGGCGGCATGATTGCGCAGCGTGTCGCGATCCAGTTTCCCGAGCTGGCCGGTGCGCTGATTCTGTGCGGAACGGCCGGCGGATTTCCCGACGAAGTGCGCCCGCGCATTCTCATGCGCGGCGACATGAGCCGGCAAGGCTCGATGTCCGAAGTGATCGACGACACGATCACGCGCTGGTTCGCCGCCGATACGCCGCGCCCCGACCTCGTCCAGAAGTGCCGTGCGCGCCTCGCCGCCGACGACTGGTACAGCTGGAGCGCGAACTGGCAGGCGATCTCGCTGCTCGACAACCTGGGCGAACTGCCACGCGTGTCGGCACCGGCGCTCGTCGTCGCGGGCGATGCCGATGCGAGCATTCCGCCAGCGGTATCGCAGAAGATCGCCGACGCGCTGCCGACGAGCCGCTTCGTAGTCGTTCCGGGCGCGGCGCACTTTGGAGCGTTCGACATGCACGAAGCTTTTGCAACGGTATTCGACGATTTCCTGTCGACCCTCGCTCAATGAAATAAAACGCGAGCGTGCCCGCGCGCTGGGACAGTTTCACGCGCCGCGCGACTCGGTAGTTACCAGATAAGTGGAGCGGCGCCCGTACGGGCCAACCGCCCGAGGAGGCAGTATGGCAATCACAATCCGTTCATCTTTCATCGTCGATGCACCGCCGTCCGACGTCTGGAAGACCATGATCGACATCGAACGGTCCGCGCCGTGTTTTCCGGGCGCGGAACTCAAGGAACAGCAGCCCGACGGCAGCTACAAGGGCGGCTTCACCGTCAAGCTCGGCCCGCTTACGCTGAAGTTCGCGGGCAAATTCAAGATTGCTGAACAGAACGACGCCAACCGCACGGTCGTGGTGTCCGCAAGCGGCACCGACACCAAGGGCCGCGGCGGCGCCGATGCGCAGATCAACGCGGCCGTCACCGACGCCGGCGATGGCAAGACGAAAGTCGACGTCGTCTCGGACGTGAACCTGTCGGGCACGGTCGCGCAGTACGGACGCGGTGCCGGGATGATCGAGGCGCTCTCGCAGCAACTGCTGAACCAGTTCGCCAAGAACCTGACCGCGCTTATCGAGGCAGACGCAGCGCACGCCGCGGCGCAGGCTCCGGCCACTCCGGCCACCGCGCTGAACACCGCGGGCGAACCGGAGGCTTCGAACGTGTCCGCTGAACCGGCTGCACCCAGGCCGGCCACCGAAGCGCGCCGCCCGCCCCCCGCACCGGCGCCGGTCGTGCCTCTCGATGCGGGCGCACTCATGCGCAAAGCGATGTGGCAGTCGATCCGGAATTACTTCGCGCGGCTCTTCGGGCGCAAGCAGCCCCACTGAGGAAGCCACCGCACTATCGGAGCACGCATGAAACCCAGTGAATTCCAGTATCACGCGCCGACCACCGTCGACGAGGCCGCGCAGCTGCTCGGCACACTCGAAGATGCGCGCGTGCTTGCCGGCGGCCAGTCGCTGATGCCGATGATGAACTTCCGGTATCTGATGACGAGTCACCTGATCGACCTGAACGGCGTCGAGGCACTCACTCGCATCGAGGAGCGCAACGGCCGTCTTCACATCGGCGCGATGGCGCGGCAGCGCGACATCGAACTGTCGCCGCTCGTCATGAAGCGCGCGCCGCTGATCCGCGAGGCGTATCAGCTCGTCAGCCACAAGCAGATCCGCAATCGCGGCACGCTCGGCGGCAGCCTGTGCCAGCTGGATCCGTCGTCCGAGCAGCCATGCTTCACCGCCGCACTCGACGGTGTCCTGACGATCGTGCGCTACGAAGACGGCGCAGTCGCGACCCGGGAGCTGCCAATGTCCGACTGGGCGCTGATGTATATGACGCCCGCGCTCGAGGAAGGCGACCTGCTCGCCGGCATCTCGCTCGACATCTGGCCCGAAGGCCATGGCTACGCATTCGAAGAGTTCGCGCGGCGTCATGGCGATTACGCCATCGTCGGCGTCGCGGCGCTCTGCACCGTCGATGCGCAACAGCGCCTCGACCGCGTGTCGCTGACGATCTGCGGTGTGGCTCCCGGCCCGGTGCGAATGCACGAGGTCGAGACCGCCTTGCGCGGCCGCCCGATGGACGAAGACGCGCTGCGCATCGCGAGCGACGCGGCGCGCGCGCTCGACGTGATGACCGACGCGCACGTCAGCACCGACTACCGCCAGCATCTCGCCGGCGTCCTGACCGAAAGAGCGCTGAAGACAGCGTTCTCGCGCGTCGCAACACAATCGTAGCGTGACAAAGGAGATGCACATGGAGACTCGTACCGTCAGAGTCGTCGTCAACGGCACCGCTTATGAGCACGAGGTCGAACCGCGTCGCATGCTCGGTGACTTCCTGCGTCACGACCTCAATCTCACCGGCACGCACTACGGTTGCGAACACGGCGTCTGCGGCGCCTGCACCGTGCTGATCGACGGCCGCACCGCGCGCGCCTGCCTGACGCTCGCCGCCCAGGTGAATGGACATTCGCTGACGACAGTCGAAGGGCTCGCCCAGGCGGACGGCACGCTCAACGCGCTGCAACAGGCCTTTACCGAAACGCACGCGCTGCAATGCGGGTTCTGTACGCCCGGCATGCTGATGACGCTGACCGAACTGCTGAACGAAACGGATTCGCCGACCGAAGCCGAGATCCGCGAAGCGATCACGGGCAATCTGTGCCGCTGTACGGGTTACCAGCCGATCGTCGCGGCTGCCCTGCTCGCCGCTCAGCGCATCCGCGACCAGCGTGCCGCCGCGCCGGCAGCCCAAGCTACGGAGTAACGCAATGGACCATTCCGACCTGAAGGGTGCCCCCACCGACCAGCGCTACATCGGCCGGCGCGTCATGCGCACCGAAGACAAGAAGCTGCTGCAAGGCCAGGGCTCCTATGTGGACGACGTACACCTGCCGAACATGCTGCAAGCCGCGGTGCTGCGCAGCCCGCACGCGCACGCGAAAATCGTCTCGATCGATTGCACGGCCGCCCGCGAACTGAAGGGCGTGCACGCTGTTTATACGCACGCGGACCTGACCGGCCGCGCACGCGGCCGCGCGCCGTCGATGCTGCCGAACCCGGCGATCCGCTTCGAGCGCACCCAGGAACTGCTCACCTCGACGGAAGTAACGTTCGCGGGAGAAGCCGTGGCGTTCGTCGTCGCGGACAATCGCTATATCGCGGAAGACGCCTGCGGTCTGATCGAGATCGAGTACGACCCGCTGCCCGCCGTTGCCGAGTGCCGCGACGGACTGCGCCCGGACTCGCCGCTCTGCCACACCGACGCGAAAGACAACGTCGTCGCGCATATCGAAATGGGTTTCGGTGACATCGACGCGGCCTTCAAGGATGCGCCGCACGTCGTCGAGGAAACATACTGGCAAAACCGCGGCTCCGCGCATCCGATGGAAACGCGCGGCTATATCGCCGAATATCACGCCACCAACGGCGAGCTCACGGTCTGGTCGTCGGGTCAGGCGCCGCATCACGAGAAAAAGAATCTCGTTGAGCTGCTCGAATGGGATGCCGAAAAGCTTCGCGTGCTGATGAACGACGTCGGCGGCGGCTTCGGTCCGAAGCTGCCTTTCTATCCGGAAGAGGCGCTCGTCGCGATCGCGGCGGTCGCGCTCAAGCGTCCCGTCAAATGGATCGAAGACCGGCGCGAGCACTTCCTCGCAGTCACGCAGGAGCGCGACCAGTGGTGGACGGTGCAGATGGCGCTCGGAAACGACGGCAAGATCCGCGGCGTGAAACTCGAGATGGTGCACGACAACGGCGCGTTCCTGCCGTGGGGCATCATCACCCCGTATATCTCGATCACGACGACGCCCGGCCCCTACGTGATCCCCGCGATGGGCGCAAAGCTCGACGTCGTCTACACAAACAAGTGCGCCACTTCGCCGGTGCGCGGCGCAGGCCGCCCTCAGGCGGTGTTCGCGATGGAGCGGATTCTCGACAAGGCCGCGCGCGCGCTCGGCATGGATCGCGCGGAGCTGCGCTGGCGCAATCTGATCCAGCCGGAACAAATGCCGTATGACGCGGGTTTCATCTATCGCGACGGCAGCCCGTTGCGCTACGACAGCGGCGACTATCCGGCTTGCCAGAAAGCGGCGCTGGAGCGCGCGAACTATGCGGGCTTCGCCGTGCGCAAGGCCGAAGCGCGCCGCCAGGGCCGCTTCGTCGGCATCGGCATGGCGAGCTTCGTCGAAGGCACCGGCATGGGCCCGTTCGAGGGCGCGACGGTGCGCATTCAGGGAACCGGCCGCATCACCGTGATTACCGGCGCGTCGCCGCAAGGCCAAGGCCACAAGACGACCTTCGCGCAGATCTGTGCCGAACAGCTGAACGTGCCGCTCGAACTGGTCGATGTCGTCACCGGCGATACGGGCGGCATCTCGATGGGCGTCGGCACGTTCGCGAGCCGCGCGACGGTCAATGCCGGCAACTCGGTCTACATCGCCGCCCAGGCCGTGCGCGACAAGATGTTCACGCTCGCCGCCCACCTGTGGAAGTGCGAAACCGACGACCTCATCCTCGCGCAAGGACACGTCGCGCGCCGCTCGGGCATCGAGCAGCGCATGAGCTACGGCCAGCTCGCGAAGATCTCGCAGGGCATGCCGGGCTTCACGATGCCGGCGGGCCTCACTGCCGGCCTCGAAGAAACGAAGTATTTCTCGCCCGCGCAGTCGACCTACTGCAACGGCACCGCCGTCGTCGAACTCGAAGTCGATCGCGAGACCGGCCATATCAGGATCCTCAACTACGTGATGGCGCACGACTCGGGCAAGCTCATCAACCCGCTGCTCGTCGACGGCCAGGTGATCGGCTCGGTCGCGCACGGCATCGGCAACGCGACCCTCGAATGGATGCAATACGACGAGAACGCGCAGCCGACCACGACGAACTTCGGCGAGTACCTGCTGCCGATGGCGACCGATGTGCCGAACATCGACATCGTGCACCTCGAAACGCCGTCGCCGCTGAATCCGCTCGGCGTCAAGGGCGCGGGCGAAGGCGGCACGATTCCGGCGGCCGCGGCGATCGTCGCGGCGATCGAGGACGCGCTTTCGGAATACGGCGTCGAGTTCACCGAAGCGCCGCTGGTTCCGCAGCGCGTATTCCAGAAACTCAAGGAGGCCGGCGCCTACGCGCGCTGACCGGCGCGGGCGCTTGCGCATCGCGAGCGCTCATTCCCAGTTTTCATTAACGACACCTCTTCTCCATGACGACCGAATTCACCGCAGCGCTCCACGATTCCGAATACCGGATCACCCTTGCCCAGCCGGACCTCGGCAACATGCTGACGCTCGACGCGATGCGCGCGCTCGCCGCCGAGATCCGCAAGGCCGGCCGCGACAGTAACGTGAAAATCATCCGCCTCCGCGCGTCGGGTCCCGCGTTCTGCCGCGGCCGCGCCGTCAGCGCGCCGCCGGCCACGCCGCCGACGTCCGCGCAGTACCGCCGCAATGTGGCCGATCCGATTCTCGACGTCTACCGCGCGATGCACGAAAGCGAAGTGCCGCTCCTCGCCGAAGTGCAAGGCGATGCGGAAGGTTTTGGCTGCGCGCTCGTCACCGCGTGCGACCTGGCGGTCGCCTCGGACAACGCGCGCTTCAACCTGCCCGAACTGCAGAAAAACCTGCCGCCGACGCTCGTGATGTCCGTACTGCGCTACAAGGTGCCGCCGAAGGCGTCCGCGCACATGGTCTATCTGACTGAGACCATCGACGCCGCGAACGCGCGCGAGTGGGGCATCGTCGCCGAAGTCGTGCCGGCCGCGAGTCTGAGCGAGCGCGCGGACGCGATGGTCGCCTCGATCTGCACGCGCGACCGGATCGCCATCGCGGCGCTGAAGACGTACTCCCGCGAGATCACGATTCCCGATTTCTCGCTCGCAAGCGAAGTCGCGGGCGCGTCGCTCGCGAACGCAATGACGTCGATGCGCCGCTGATACGCCGCCGCGGTGCCGCACCAGCGGCACGTGCGGCACGGATCGAACACGCAGTACCCTGCCCGCCTCGGGCAACACTTCAAGCAATAGAGGCGCAGCGCAACGCTGCGCTTCATGGGACTTCTAGTCATGGCTGATCAAGACACTACTTCCACGTCTTCCACGAACCCGGGTTACGCGGACCTGCACGAACACATCGCGCGCCTCGAAGCGGCAGGCCTGCTGTACCGGATCGACGAGCCGGTCAACAAAGACACCGAAATGCATCCGCTCGTGCGCTGGCAGTTCCGCGGCGGCATTCCGGAAGCCGATCGCAAGGCGTTCCTCTTTACCAATATCGTCGACAGCAAGGGCCGCAAGTACGACATTCCGGTCATCGTCGGCGGCATCGCCGCGAATCCGGAGATCTACCGGATCGGCATGAACGTGCCGTCGCTCGACGACATCGGCGACGCGTGGAACCGCGCGATCGACAATCCGATCCCGCCCGTCCTCGTTGAAAGCGGTCCCGTGCATGACATCGTGATCGAGGGCAAAGACCTCGAAGGTCCCGGCAACGGCCTCGAATCGCTGCCGCTGCCGATCTCCACGCCGGGCTTCGACGCCGCGCCGTACATGACGATGACCGGCGTGATCTCACGCGATCCGGAAACCGGCGTGCAGAACATGGGCACTTATCGCGGCCACCTGAAGTCGGCCACGCGCCTCGGCATGATGATGCTCGTGAACCTGCGCGCGGGCGGCCTCGACCACTGGCGCAAGTGTGCGGCCAAGGGCGAGAAGATGCCGGTCGCCATCGTGCTCGGCGCGCCGCCCGTCGTCGCCTTCCAAGGTCCGCAGAAGCTGCGCCCGAACGTCGATGAGCTGAGCGTCGCCGGCGGTCTCGCCGGTGCGCCGATTCGCGTCGTCAAAGGCCGCACCGTCGATCTGCTGGTGCCGGCCGAGGCGGAAGTCGTCGTCGAAGGGTATGTCGATCCGACGTATCTCGAACCGGAAGGTCCGTTCGGCGAGAGCCACGGTTATGTCGCGATCGAGGACTACAACCTCGCCATCGAAGTCACGGCGATCACGCGCCGCAAGGACGCGGTGCTGACCTCGATCATCTCGCAAGTCACGCCGTCCGAATCGAGCGTGATCAAGCGGCTCGCCTACGAGCCGATGTTCCTGCGTCATTTGCGCGACCATCTCGGCATCCGCGGCATCAAGAAAGTGTCGCTGCACGAGCCGCTCACGAACCTGCGCCGCTTCGTGTTCCTCCAGTTCGAGCGCGGCGCGAAGCGCACCGAGGTCTGGCGCGCGCTGTACGGCACGATGTCGCTGCAGGCCGCGATCGGCAAGTTCGTGATCGCGATCGACGACGACATCGATCCGAACAACGCGGACGCCGTGTTCTGGGCGATGGGCTATCGCTGCAATCCGGTCGAGGACGTGAAGCTGATTCCGTACCGCGAGGCGGGCCACGGTCCGCGCTCGGACCATGCGAGCGGCCTCGATTCGGCCATGCTGATCGACGCGACGATGAAGACACCCATGCCGCCGCTCGCGCTGCCGAAGAAGGAATACATGGAGAACGCCAAGGTGCTGTGGGAACGCCTCGGCCTGCCGGCACTGAAGCCGGAGTCGCCGTGGTACGGCTACTCGCTCGGCGACTGGACCGAGGAATGGGACCGCAACGCCGAGCAGGCGACGCGCGGCGAGTGGATGCAGCGCGACGCGTCCTACCAGGCGCGCCGCAAGAGCGGCGTCGAGCCGAATTCGCCGGTGCGCGGCGTCGAGGGCGATCGTGGCGACAAATAACGGCACTCCTGAACGGATCATCGTCGGCATCACCGGCGCGTCCGGCGTGATCTACGGGATCCGCGCGCTCGAACTGCTCGCCGAGGCGGGCGTCGAGACGCATCTCGTGATCAGCAAGGCCGCCGAGCTGACGATGACCTACGAAACCGACATGCGCGCCGCCGATCTGCGCGCGCGCGCGTCGCACTGGTATGCGGCCGGCGACATCGGCGCGGCGATTTCCTCCGGCTCGTTCAAGACGAAGGGCATGCTGATCGTGCCGTGCTCGGTGCGCTCGATGAGCGAGATCGCCACCGGCATCACGAGTTCGCTGATCAGCCGCGCGGCCGACGTCGTGCTGAAGGAGCGCCGGCGTCTCGTGCTCGGCGTGCGCGAGACGCCGCTGCACGGCGGACATCTGCGCACGCTCGTGCAGCTTTCGGACATGGGCGCGGTGATCGCGCCGATCGTGCCAGCGTTCTACTCGAAGCCGCAATCGATCGACGACATTGTCAATCACACAGTCGGCCGCATGCTCGATCTGTTCGACATCGAGACCGGTGTGGTCAAGCGCTGGAAGGAACAGCAACCCGAGCAGTAATGCGGCAGTAACGCGTGTGCCGCCCGCTTTCATCAACATCACAGGCCCGCCGCGCCGCTAGCGTGGGCGGGCTCGCCCTTTGCGACGATCATGACTGAATCCAATCCGCTTTCCCGGCTCGCCGATCCGAGCCTGTTGCGCGCGCTCGCCTATGTCGATGGCGCATGGTGCGGCGCCGACGACGCCCGCACCTTCGCCGTCAACGATCCCGCCACCGGCGAGAAGATCGCCGACGTGCCGCTGATGACTGGCGTCGAGACGCGCCGTGCGATCGAAGCCGGCGAACGCGCACAGCGCGGCTGGCGCGCGCTCACCGCTGCGCAGCGCGCGGCCATCCTGAAGCGCTGGCACGCGCTGATGGTCGCGAACACCGACGACCTCGCGATGATCATGTCGGCCGAGCAGGGCAAGCCGCTCGCGGAAGCGAAAGGCGAGATCGGTTATGCAGCGTCGTTCATCGAATGGTTCGCCGAGCAGGCCAAGCGGGTCGACGGCGACGTGCTCGCCTCGCCGGCCACCGACAAGCGGATGCTCGTGACAAAGGAGCCGATCGGCGTCTGCGCCGCGATTACACCGTGGAATTTCCCGGCTGCGATGATTACGCGCAAGGTCGCGCCCGCGCTCGCCGCCGGCTGCGCCATGATTGTGAAGCCGGCCGAAGCCACGCCGCTGTCGGCGCTCGCGCTGGCCGAACTGGCGCATCGCGCCGGCGTGCCGGCCGGTGTGTTCAGTATCGTCGTCGGCGATCCGCGCGCGATCGGCGCGGAGATGACCAGCAACCCGATCGTGCGCAAGCTCTCGTTCACCGGCTCGACGCCGGTGGGCCGACTGCTGATGAGTCAGTGCGCGCCGACGGTCAAGAAACTCTCGCTCGAACTGGGCGGCAACGCGCCGTTCATCGTGTTCGACGATGCCGACCTGGACGCGGCAGTCGAAGGTGCGCTCGCCTCGAAGTACCGCAATGCCGGGCAAACCTGCGTCTGCACGAACCGCTTCTATGTACAGGACGGCGTGTACGACGCGTTCACCGAAAAATTCGCGGCGGCGGTCGGCCGCATCAAGGTCGGCAACGGGTTCGAGGCCGGCGTCACACAAGGCCCGCTCATCAACGAGGCCGCCATCGAGAAGGTCGAAGCGCATATCGCCGATGCGGTGGCGCACGGCGCGCGCGTGCTCGCCGGCGGCAAGCGTCATACGGCCGGCAAGCTCTTCTTCGAGCCGACCGTGGTCGAGGGCGTCACCGCGTCGATGCGCTTTGCCAGCGAGGAGACGTTTGGCCCGGTCGCCCCACTCTTCCGCTTTCACGAGGAGCGCGAAGCAATCGAGGCGGCGAACGCCACCGAGTTCGGTCTTGCCGCCTACTTCTACAGCCGTGGCATAGGCCGGATCTGGCGCGTGTCCGAGGCGCTCGAATACGGGATGGTCGGTATCAACACCGGCCTGATTTCGAACGAAGTCGCGCCGTTCGGCGGCGTCAAGCAGTCCGGCCTCGGCCGCGAAGGCTCGAAGTACGGCATCGAGGAATATCTCGAGATCAAGTACCTGTGCATGGGCGGCCTCTGAGCGATGCCGCTTCGGCAGAAGGCTGCCAGCCGGATTCATTACGTCAAGACCACCGCCCAGCGCTCGTTCGACAGCAATCCAGACGCCGCCGGGGCGCCATGCGTCAGTGGGCGGCGTCGCGTTGACATCCGTAATACTGTTATGCAATCATACAATCACACCAATTTACCCACCTGCTGGGTTTCACGCTAAGGAGACAGAATGTCATCATCGCCTCACGATCTTTCGCGAACGGCAACGGCCGGCGGTGCTCCGCGTAATCTGCAGGAACATATCTCCCGGCTGGAAGCCAAGGGGCTGCTGACTCGCATCGAGCGGCCGATCAACAAGGATACGGAACTGCACCCGCTAGCGCGCTGGCAGTTCCAGGGCGGGCTGCACGAAGATCAGCGCCGCGCTTTCCTGTTCACCAACGTGGTCGACGGCGACGGCCGGACTTATGACATCCCCGTGCTGATCGGCGGGCTTGCCGCCTCGCCGGAGATCTACGCTACCGGCCTGGGCTTGCCTGTCGAGCAGATCGGCAAGGCCTGGACGGAGGCGATCGCCGAGCCGGTTCCACCCGTCATGGTGGAGCAGGCGCCCTGCCAGGAGGTGGTGATCAGCGGCGATGCGCTGAAGGAAAACGGCCTGTCGCGTCTGCCGGTGCCGGTTTCCACGCCAGGCTTTGACGCGGCGCCCTATCTGACCGCGACGCTCTGCGTGACCAAAGATCCCGACAGCGGCGTCCAGAACATGGGTACTTACCGCGCCGCACTGAAGTCGGAAGACCGCTTGGGTGTACGCATGGCGAGCCGCCTGTCGGGTGCCGGTGGCTATCTCCATTGGGAGAAATATCGGGCCAAGGGCGAGCAGATGCCGTGTGCGATCGTGTTGGGCTGCGCGCCCGCCGTGCTGTTCACCGGGCCGCAGAAGCTCCAGATCGACCAGGACGAGATGGCCGTTGCCGGCGGCCTGATGCGCGCGCCGGTCGAGGTGGTGCGCTGCAAAACCATCGATCTCGTCGTTCCCGCCGATGCCGAAATCGTGATCGAAGGCTTGATCGACACCGATGCGTTGGAGCCCGAAGGCCCGTTCGGCGAAAGCCACGGCCACATCGCGCTCGAAGACTACAACATGTCCATGCACGTCACCGCGATCACGATGAAGAAGAAGCCGGTGTTCGTCTCGATCATCAGCCAGGTCACGCCCAGCGAAAGTTCCGTGCTGAAGAAAGTGGCCTACGAGCCCTTATATCTCGAGCATCTGCGCAAGGTGATGGGCGTGCGCGGCATCGAGCGGGTGGTGATGCACGAGCCGCTGACCAACCTGCGCAAGGTGATCTTCCTCCAGTTCGCGCGCGGCACGCAGCAGGCGGAGGTCTGGCGCGGCCTGCAAGGGGCCGCGACGCTGCAGGCGCAGTGCGGCAAGCTGGTCATCGCGGTCTCCGAGGATATCAACCCGGAAAACGCCGATGCGATCTTCTGGTCGTTGGCCTACCGGTCCGACTTCACACACGACCTGCACGTGACACCCTATCGCGCCAGCGGTCACGGCCCCAAGTCCGGTCGC
Source organism: Paraburkholderia sp. BL9I2N2 (assembly GCF_004339745.1). Taxonomy (GTDB): domain Bacteria; phylum Pseudomonadota; class Gammaproteobacteria; order Burkholderiales; family Burkholderiaceae; genus Paraburkholderia. The sequence goes on from NZ_SMGP01000003.1 coordinate 956,498, forward strand.
GCGCCGCTCGAAAGTACGCTGCTGATCGACGCGACGCTGAAGCACGCCATGCCGCCGCTGGCGCTGCCCACCGAGCCCTACATGAGCGCGGCACGCAAGATCTGGGAAGAGCTGCAACTCCCCTCCCTCACGCCGCAGTCACCCTGGCATGGCTATCATCTGGGCGACTGGAACAAGCGCTGGGATGAGTATGCAGAGGCGGCGACCTCCGGCGGCTGGCGCGAGACGGGCGAGCGCACCTGGGCCAACCGGCGTGGCGGCGTGAAGCCGGAAACACCGGTGCGTGAAGCTTCGGGCGGCCACGGCGAATGAGCACCAACGTGCCAACCGAAGGTAAACAGCCGCTGGAGCAGAGGCATCCGGAGACCGCCATGACTCAAAAGAATACCGTCGATATCGCCCAGGTCGTCGAGACGCAGGAACGCAGCTGGTTCACCGTGACCCTCTTCGTTCTGTGCGCCCTCGTCATGCTGGCGGACGGCTTCGACAATCAGGCTTTGAATTACGCCGCCCCCGGCATCATCAAGGAATGGGGCATCAACCGGGCCCTGATGACGCCCGTGTTCAACGTCAGCATTGTCGGCTGGATGGCGGGTTCGGTCGTCTTCGCCATGCTGGCCGACCGCATCGGCCGGCGGCGCGCCATCCTGCTGGCTACCACGCTGTTCGGCGCCTTCACGTTCGCCGTGCCGTTCGCCCACAACCTGGTCGAACTGTCGATCCTGCGCTTTTGCGCCGCGCTCGGCATCGGCGGCGGCATGCCGATGGCGGTCTCGCTGATCACGGACTACGCCCGCTCGGGTAAGCGGGGGTTGATCATTACCCTCCTCTATCTCGGCTACACCGCGGGCTCGTCCGGCGGCGGCCTTCTCGCGGCGGAGATCATCCCGGCCTATGGCTGGCGCTCGGTCTTCTATCTCGGTGGCGCGGGCGCCGTGGTGGCGGGCATCATCCTGTTCGCCGGCCTGCCGGAATCCATTCGCTACCTGATCCTGCGCAACCCCTCCAGCAAACGCATCCTGGCCTATGCCCGTAAGCTGAAACCCAGCGCGCAATTCGCGGACGACACGCGCTTCACCATCCAGGAGCAGGCGCGCACGGGTGTGCCGGTGACGCACCTCTTCACCGAGGGCCGTTCGGCTATGACCGCTTTCCTGTGGCTGGCGCTTGGCTTTTCCTTTGTCACCCACTTCTTCCTGTCGCAGTGGATGACGACGCTGCTCACCGACGAAATCGGCTTCGCCAACGCGGCCCGCAGCCAGGCCCTGTTCCAGCTTGGTGCCGGCTTCAGCTGGTTCTTCGGCTGGATGATCGACAAGAAAGGCGTACGGGTGATGACGCTGACGATGATCCTCGGCGCCATTCCGGTGGCGGCCCTCGGGTTGGCCGTGGGTACGGGCGCCAGTCTCACCATGGCGATGGCGCTGGTCTCGGGTCTGCTGGTCCTGGGGGGAAATATCGGCCTCAATGCCATTTCGAGCATGATCTATCCGACCTTCATCCGTTCGACCGCGACCGGCGCCTCCTTCGCGGTGGCGCGCATTGGCGCCATCCTCGGCCCGCTGCTCGCCGGTGTCCTGATCGCCATCGGAACGCCGATCGGAACGATCTTTCTTCTCGCTGCTTTGCCCATGCTGGCGGCCGGTGTCGCCTGTTTCATGCTCAACAGAACTATCACGCCAGAAGCCGCGCGAGAAATGTCCTTGCGCTCGGCGCTGTCGCGACACTGACGGGTTACTTCCGAAGCCCAGGTTACGGTCAGGCAATCACCCGGTATTTTCATGGATAGCGTCAATCTCGAAGTGCTGAAGGCGAGCGTTCGCTGGATCGAGGGCGGCCAGCGCGTGCTGCTTGTCACCGTAGTCAGGACGTGGGGTTCGTCGCCGCGGCCCGAAGGGGCCATGCTGGCGATTTGCGAGGACGGCTCGGTGGTCGGCTCGGTATCCGGCGGCTGCATCGAGGACGACCTGATCGACCGCGTGCGCCGGCTCGGCATCGGACCGACGCGCCCGGAAGTCCTCAAATACGGCATCTCCGCCGACGAGGCGCACCGTTTCGGCTTGCCGTGCGGCGGCACGATCGAGCTGGTGCTCGAGCCGCTGACGCGCGCGAGCGGCATCGACGATCTGTGCCGGCGGGTGGCTGCCGGGCAACTCGTCGCGCGCTCGCTCGATATGAAGAGCGGCGCGGCTAGGCTCGTGCCGGCGCACTCGACCGACGGCGTCGATTTCGACGGGCGCAGGCTCCTGACCGTTCACGGCCCACGTTACCGGATGCTCGTGATCGGTGCCGGCCAGCTCTCGCGATATCTTTGCCAGATCGCACTCGGGCTCGACTATCAAGTGACCGTCTGCGATCCGCGCGAGGAGTACACCGACGCCTGGCACGTACCCGGCACGACGCTCGTGCATACGATGCCGGACGACACCGTGCTCGACATGAAACTCGACGAGCGCTGTGCCGTGATTGCGCTCACACACGATCCGAAGCTCGACGACCTCGCTCTGATGGAGGCGCTGCGAACGCCCGCGTTTTACGTTGGCGCGCTGGGTTCGCGCCGAAGTAATGCCGCGCGGCGTGAGCGGCTGGAAACGTATTTCGATTTCGGTAACGAAGAACTTACCCGGCTGCGTGGACCCGTCGGCATTTTTATCGGCAGCCGGACGCCGCCCGAAATCGCTGTGTCGATACTGGCCGAGGTGACGGCGGTCAAGAACGGTGTGGCGTTGCCGGATGGATTACGGGTCGAAGAGGCAAAAGCCGCGCTTGATATCGTGGCCAATCAACAGACGAGCTGCACCGTGGGCGCGCGTCGCTGATTCATGTTGTGGATGTGGCTGAAAGATTGAAGCAGGTCATCCGAAGTTTTGGCACGCCCCGCCAGGGCGGTCATGGTGTGTCGACGAGACCTATCTGAAGATCCGTGGCCGGTGGCTCTATCTGTATCGGGCAGTGGATCAGGTCGGCCAGACAGTGGACTTGTCAGTTCGATCTTTCCGCTCTCGGGCTCAAAGACGCCACCGCGTCCTCGGCCTGGAATGCACTCCCGTTCAATCAATAAGGCATCCATATCTATAAGAAACATTTCGGCCACGCCACCTATGTACACCAGAGCCTAAAGACGCAGGCATGGTCTACCATCATGCAGCGAGGAATTCCCGGAGGACCGAGGCTAGCGCGCAAAGGGGCCGATTCCTATATTCGCCAAGCCCAATGGTCAGTTTTTTGAAGGCGAGCCACGCGCGCGGATTACCCCCTCGGTATCAAGCGTGTCGTCCCGGTTAAGGTCGCCTGTCCGGCGGGCACCTCACCGCCTGAGTCGCCGGGCGGCGTTCCGCGTGAATTGAATAGCCACTTTCTGGGTGGAAACGACGTATGAATGTCCGAGCGACGGTGCAGGCGAATGCCGCTTCCTGGCCGACGACAGGAGAATCAGACTGTCGCTATTGCGTCGATCCGATCTAGCGAACGAGGAGTACCGGCACGTCGCAGCGTGCCAACACGCCAGTCGCTACCGAGCCAAGAATGACGTTCGCAATCCACGAGTGGCCGTGGGAACCCATCACGATGAGATCCTGATGCTCGTTCCTGGCGAATGCGGCGATGGTTTCTGCAGCGTGACCGATGGCGTACTGAGTCGTAATGGAGAGCGAATGAAGTTTTGCTGACTCGCGCAACGGCGCCAGTACATTCTCAGCCTCGTCACGATAGTACTCTTCAACGATAGGACGGTTCAAATACCGTGTCGCGTGTACGGGAATTGGAGCGACAGCCGTAAATGCCGTATAGGTATGTCCTGGCCCGAACAGCGTGCCATGGCTTGCGACGTAGTCAAGTGTGCGTTGCGTGAACTCACTACCGTCCACCGGCAAGAGAATATTCATGGCGGACCTCACGTAAGCCGGTCGGAGAGGTCATGATAGCACCGGACAGGGCTGCGACTCGTTCAAGCGCGAGGGTGAAAAGTGAGCCCGCTATGTCGCGCAGGCTCATCTGAAAGCGAAAGTACCGTGCACAAAGCGTAAATACCTCGCGTGGCTCAGGGCTCTGGTTTCAACGCTTAAAGGGCATCATGCAACCCGGTTTACCCTCGTCGCGCAAAAAACTGTGGATCACGAATTGAATTTGTCACAAGTGGCCAACGGGCCGCGACGCGGGCGGGTCGGCGATTTGCATCCCAGCACAACCGACAGCCCACACGAGAACGGACGTAAGCTTGTTCATGACGTCTCCCTCTTTCGAACAACGCATGGCAGAACCAATGACGCGCAACTGTATGTACAGGCGCACTTCAATGTTCCGCCGTTGAGCAGCACGTCCACGTCCCTGTTCTTCCGGAAAACAGGCTGCGCCCAACCCCAGCGTGCCTCAATGCGCGATTCCCCTCGTGTCTAGCCGTGAGGCACGCGTCGGAAATCCGCGCCGCTTCATGCTTGATCCAACTTTTTCGTGCAAAAGCGTCCCAATAGACATGAGGGTTCCAGACGGCCCGAACCCAAAGAGAAATCGCATACTATTCAAATGATCAAGCTCTGAGTGCTGCGCCACTGTCCGCTCTGCGCCGCTTCATTCATTTTGCTCCAATTCAACGGCTGGCCGGGTTCGACCCTTTGAGCCGTTTGGAATCGACTCGTGAGCGGCAGTTTCCGGCCCGACATGAGCCGGTCGCTTCACGTCCTGAACGACGCGTGATTTTTCCGCGCGTTTGGCATAATTACTGTTGGGGAACTTCCTGACCCAACATCGCTCCAGCAGAGCAATCACATGTCCAACGATAAAGAACTGCCCGTGTCACGGTTCGCCTGGAGGTTCTCGAGGCCGGGCGACGAGTTCGATCGAAGCTTGCCGGAAGCGCATTCCTCCATCACCGTGCCGCAGGGTGGGCACTGGCTGCGCAGGCTTGCCGCATTCGCAGGTCCCGGTTACATGGTCTCCGTCGGCTATATGGATCCGGGCAACTGGGCAACCGACATTGCCGGCGGCTCGCGCTTCGGCTACACACTGCTCGCGGTGATCCTGCTGTCGAATCTCATGGCGATCCTGCTGCAGGCGCTATCGGTGCGTCTAGGGATCGCGACTGGGCGCGACCTAGCGCAGGCGTGCCGCGCGCATTATTCGAGGCCCGTCAATATCATGCTGTGGCTCGCCTGCGAAGCGGCGATCATCGCATGCGATCTCGCTGAGGTGATCGGTACGGCTATTGCGCTGCAATTGCTCTTCGGAATCCCGCTTATCGCCGGCGCGCTTATCACCGCGTTCGACGCCTTTGTGCTGCTGCTCCTGATGAACAAGGGCTTCCGCTTTCTCGAAGCCTTCGTTATCGCGCTGCTGCTCGTGATCGCGGTGTGCTTTGCGGTGCAGATCGTCGCGGCGGCGCCGCCGGTCATGGCCGTGCTGCGGGGCTTCGTACCCTCGCCGGAAATCGTCACCAACCGCGAGATGCTCTATGTCGCAATCGGCATCATCGGCGCGACGGTTATGCCGCACAACCTGTATCTGCATTCGTCGGTCGTGCAGACCCGGGCATACGCGCGCGACGATGAGGGACGGCGCGATGCGATCAGATGGGCCACGACGGACAGCACCATTGCGCTCATGCTCGCGCTCTTCATCAACGCGGCGATCCTGATGGTCGCAGCGAGCGTGTTTCATGGTACCGGCCACACGGACGTCGCCGAAATCGGTGAGGCCTACAGGCTTCTTTCGCCGTTGCTCGGGCTCGGCATTGCATCGACGCTGTTCGCGCTTGCGCTGCTCGCCTCGGGGCTTAATTCGACCGTGACGGCGACGCTCGCGGGGCAGATTGTCATGGAGGGCTTTCTCAGGCTTCGCATGCCCTACTGGGCGCGCCGGCTGGTCACACGCGGCATCGCAATCGTGCCGGTCGTGGTCGTCACCGCTCTCTACGGCGAGAAAGGCACGGCGCAGCTTCTGGTGCTAAGCCAGGTGATCCTCTCGATGCAGCTTCCGTTCGCCATTATCCCGCTCGTGCGCTTTACATCGGACAAACTCAAAATGGGCGCCTGTGTCACACCCCGATGGATGACGCTGCTCGCGTGGCTTGTAGCGGGCGTCATCGTGATACTCAACCTCAAGCTCCTGGTCGATACGGTCTCCGGATAGCGCGGGCGCTCGCCGTGGCCGCAAAACTTGAAATCGATGATTTCGCCCGCTATACCTCAAAGCATCAGTCGTAATCTGTAAGGAAATAGCGTTGCCTTGGCGCTATCGAAGTTTCCCGGTGGCTGTGAGACCTCGAATGGACTACGAGCGGGGCGCGAATCCTAAGATCAAAAAGGAAAGCCATGTACCAGCAGACCTATGACCCGTTGGGCAATGCATTCCTTTCCACGATCGTTGCCGCGATCCCGATTCTGACGCTACTCTATTTCATTGCCTTGCACCGCCGCCGTGATACGCAGGGCAACGTGCACTTGGGCATCTCGGCGCCCTACGCGGCTTTTTTCGGCGTGGTCGCCGCCTTTATCATCTCGTGTCTGGTTTTCCGGATGCCGGTGCTGACGGCCATCTCGGCCTTTGCGCTGGGCTCCCTTTCTGGATTTCTGGGAATTATCTGGATCGTCCTGGCCGCAATGTTCCTGTACACAATGAGCGTTGTTACCGGGAAGTTCGAGATCGTCAAGGAGTCGATCGTCCACATTTCGTTCGATCGCCGACTGCAGTGCGTATTGATCGCCTTCTCATTCGGCGCAATCATCGAAGGCACGTCGGGCTTCGGGACACCCGTCGCGATCGCAGGGGCAGTGATGGTGGGCCTCGGCTTCAAGCCATTTCAGTCCGCCGTGCTGAATCTGCTCGCCAATACCGCGCCGGTCGCCTGGGGCGCGATCGGCACGCCGATCATCACACTCGCGGCCGTGAGCGAACTCGATCAGGTCACGCTTTCCACCATGGCGGGCCACCAGTTGCCGTTCGTGTCGGTTCTCGTGCCCTTCTGGCTGGTCGCGACGTTCGTGAAGATGGAAGGCGGGTCATGGAAGCAAGTCTTCGAAGTCTGGCCGGCAATGCTGTGCGCGGGTGGTTCGTTTGCGCTCATGCAGTTCTATGCTTCCGGGAGCACCGCGCTCCATTTGATGACCGACGTGGTATCCGGCGTCTTTTCGGTGATCTGCACGGCGCTGTTCCTGCGCTTCGTCTGGCAACCAAAAACACGCTTCCTGCTCCGCTCCGAACGTGAGGCACTCGCGTTAGCAAGCAAGAGCACGGCAACCACGACGACAGAAAGCACCACGTGGAAGTACAGCTACTCAGCCGCCGAAACCGCCTATGCGTGGATGCCGTGGGTGATTCTGATCGCCTGTTGTGCACTGTGGGGCGTACCGGAGTTCAAGAAGTTCCTCAACAACCTGTTTGCCGGAGTCACATTTTCCACGACGCTGCTCGGTTCTCCGCTCAAGGGGTCGTTGTCGCTGCCTGTCTGGGACATGCCCGCGCTGCATAACCTCGTGCAGCGGATGCCGCCTGTCGTACCCGTCAACGCGAAAGCGGAGGCGGCCCGATTCACGATCAACTGGTTGTCCGCCGCGGGCACAGGCGTTTTTGTCGCAGCGGTGCTTTCCGGTCTCGCACTCAGGTTGAGCGCAACGCAATGGAAGGACGCCTTCATGCAGACCATGCGCAGGATGAAGATCCCGGTGCTGGTCATTGCTCAGGTACTCGGCTTGGGGTTCCTGACGCGCTACTCAGGCACCGATGCAGTCCTCGGTCTTGCATTCACGGGTGCCGGGGTTCTCTATCCGTTCTTCGCGGCGTACCTGGGTTGGCTCGGTGTATTCCTGACGGGCTCCGACACGGCGTCAAACGCCCTCTTCGGCAGCTTGCAGCGCATCACCGCACAGCAACTCAACCTGAACCCCATCCTGATCGTGGCGACAAACTCGACGGGCGGTGTAATGGGCAAGATGATCGACGCTCAATCCATCATGGTCGCGTGCGCCGCCTGCTACGACGATCCGAAGGAGCGGTCGTTCGCGCTTGGACCGATTTTCCGGACTGTATTCTTTCATTCGATCGCTGGCGCGGCGGTGATCGGCGTGATTGCCATGCTGCAGGCGTATGTCTTCCCGGGGATGATTCCGGTACCACCCGCCGTCAAATGAATGCACAAAGCCAGGTCAACGATTGTCTTGATTCTCGAACGATCGCAAAGTGTAGGATCACGATGCGACCGCAACGTATGTCGGACTGGTTGCAAGTCCCCGACGCGGCCGATACGCTCGTGGAGAAGCTACCGAGGTAGATGGTCCGTCGTAGCTGGTCAAGCACCGGGATTCGTGCGGCAGATCGCGACCGCAGGTCAGCGAGCGCATCGCTTTCGACCACGATGACGCGTGCACCTCCGCCAACCGAAACACTTAATGCGCCTTCGCAGGGCTGATGTCAGTCGCTCGCCGTCCGCCGCTGCCTCTATTTTGCACTCCGCGAGCCTCTGCCGGAAATACTGTCGCAACGGCATAAAGCCAAACCGGCGTCCGTATCGAAACAACGAGCCGGCACCGGTTCGTATGACAGGCTGTTGGTTTATCCGTATTTCATTCAACCATTCGACGGGGGAAGCCCTCGCCGAGGCTCGGGAACTCGGGCCTGCAATTCCTCGCACATCAACCAGACGATGTCCATCGCGCGGTCGAGCACATCCGTCAGCGAAACCGGGAAAACCCCTGGGCGACGCGGTTAAGCTCCCTGCCCCGTTCTGTCACGGTTTCAGCGTTCACGTCGAATGATCATTACCCTTGGGATAACAGACGCGTCCCAAGCGTCATTGAACCAGTGCACCTCGCTCCCTAGACTTGCCTCATGTCTTGAGCGAGAGTCCACATGTCCAGTCAAAGTCAGACCCAATCCCGCTGGGCCACGCGCCGTGCGGAAAAACATCGCCGCCTCGCGCAGGTTGCATCGATCGCGGATGGCATGGTGCTACCCACCGAACGCATCGTCGATGTCCTGCAGGCGCTCGTCGCCCCCGGCGACCGCGTGGTCGTCGAGGGCAACAACCAGAAACAGGCGGATTTCCTGTCGCGTTCCCTCGCGAAGGTCGATCCGGAAGTCGTCCACAACCTGCATCTCATCATTCCGAGCGTGAGCCGCGCCGAGCATCTTGATCTCTTCGAGCGCGGCATCGCCAGAAAGCTCGACTTCGCGTATGCCGGCGCGCAGAGCCTGCGCATCTCGCAGTTCCTGCAGGACGGCATCCTCGAAATCGGCGCGATCCATACCTACATCGAACTCTATGCGCGGCTCTACGTGGACCTCACGCCGAACGTCGTGCTGTGCGCCGGCTACAAGGCGGATCGCGAAGGCAATCTGTACACGGGTCCGAGCACCGAAGACACGCCGTCGCTCGTCGAAGCCGCCGCGTTTCGCGACGGCATCGTGATCGCACAGGTCAACGAGATCGTCGACGATCCGAAGGACCTGCCGCGCGTCGATATCCCCGGCTCGTGGATCGATTTCGTGGTGCAGGCCGACAAGCCGTTCTTCATCGAGCCGCTCTTCACGCGCGATCCGCGCCTCATCACGCCGATCCAGGTGCTGATGGCGATGATGGCGATTCGCGGCATCTACGAGAAGCATCAGGTCCAGTCGCTCAATCACGGCATCGGCTTCAATACGGCCGCGATCGAACTGATCCTGCCAACCTACGGCGAGAAGCTGGGTCTCAAGGGCAAGATCTGCCGCCACTGGACACTCAATCCACATCCGACGCTGATCCCCGCGATCGAAACCGGCTGGGTCGACAGCGTGCACTGCTTCGGCGGCGAACTCGGCATGGAAGCCTACGTCGCGCAAAGGCCCGACATCTTCTTCACCGGCCACGACGGCTCGATGCGCTCCAATCGCACGATGTGCCAGCTCGCGGGGCAATACGCGGTGGACATGTTCATCGGCTCCACGCTGCAGATGGATGGAGAAGGCAACTCGTCGACGGTGACGCACGGGCGGCTCACCGGCTTCGGCGGCGCGCCCAACATGGGCCACGATCCGCACGGCCGGCGCCACGCGACGCCCGCGTGGCTCGATCTGCTGCAGACGGACAGCCCGCTGGAGCGCGGCCGCAAGCTCGTGGTGCAGATGCTCGAGACGTTCCAGGCGGGCGGCCAGCCGACCATCGTCGAATCGATCGACGCCGTCGAGGTCGGCCGCGAATCCGGCATGCCGCTCGCGCCCGTGATGATCTACGGCGACGATGTCACGCACGTGCTGACCGAGGAAGGCATCGCGTATCTCTACAAGGCGCGCTCGCTCGACCATCGCAAGGAGATGATCGCGGCCGTCTCGGGCGTCACGCCGATCGGTCTCAGGAGCGACGCAGGCAAGCTCGCGGCGCTGCGCCGCGATGGCTTCGTCGCGCTGCCCGAGGACCTCGGCATCCACCGCAGCGAAGCGAGCCGGTCGCTGCTCGCCGCGAAGAGCATGGCGGATATCGTCGACTGGTCGGACGGGCTGTACGAGCCGCCCGCACGCTTTCGGAGCTGGTAATGCGCGAAAACCTCGCAATGAACGCGGCGCGGCCGTTGCGCCAGGCGCCGGACCTGGCCGACCGTTTCGGCGCGCATGTGGTGGAAGCGCTGATTGACGAAGTCACGCTCGCGCCGAAGCCCGGACTCGTCGATATCCACAGCCGCGGCGCGCATCTCGATCTCGACTGGAAACTGATGTGCGCATCGGCACTCGCATTGCAGCCGACGTTCGTCGAACTGGCGCGTGCAGGCATCGAAACGCAACCGCTGCTCGCGCTGCGTGAGCGCATCGGCGTAATCGGGCGCGTTGGCGAAGCGCGCATGCTCGATGCGACCGGCGGCGTGAATACGCATCGCGGCGCGATCTGGGCGCTCGGGCTGCTCGTGACCGGCGCAGCGCGTGAACCGGCGGACCTCGCGCCGGGGGCAGTCGCCGCACGCGCCGGATCGATTGCGCGCGTGCAGGATCGCCACGCGCCCGCGCTGACCGGCAACAAGGGCGAGCAGGCGTGCCTCGACTACAACGTCGGCGGCGCGCGCGGACAGGCGCAGGCCGGCTTTCCGCACGTCGTGGACGTCGCGCTGCCGGAACTCGTGCGTTCGCGCATGCGCGGCGACAGCGAAACGGCCGCGCGCCTGAACGCGCTGCTCGCCGTGATGGCGAGCCTCGACGACACCTGTGTGCTCGCGCGCGGCGGACCCGACGCGCTCGCCGAGATGCAGGACGGCGCGCGGAGCGTTCTGGAGCAAGGCGGCGCCGCGGCGCTCGCGGGGCGCCGCGAACTGAAGGCGCTCGACCGCCGTCTCGTCGAGCTGCACGTATCGCCCGGGGGAGCCGCCGACCTGCTCGCCGCCACGCTCTTTCTCGACCGGCTTCAACGCGAAGCCGCTCACACGTCGAACACATAGGAACACACATGGAAACCATCGTCCTTGAATTCCCGGCGGGGCAACCCGTACAAGGCCGCGCGCTCGCGGGCGTCGTCGCCTCGGGCGACCTCGAAGTGCTGCTCGAAGCGAACACGGCGCACCGCACCGTCGTGAGCGTCACGACTTCCGTCGACGGCAAGGGCCGCCTCTGGCAGGCCGTGCTCGAACGCATCTTCGGCGACGGGTCGCTCCCCGCCGCGAAGCTCGAAATCAACGATTCGGGCGCGACGCCGGGGGTCGTGCAGATGCGCATCGGGCAGGTCTTCGAACAACTGAAATCAACCGGCGGAGCGTGATGATCATGGATACACAGCAACTGCTCGAACGCCAGAGCTTCATCGAGCTCGACGCGCGCAGCCGTGCGAAGAAGCTGCTCGATGAAGGCACCTTCAGCGAACTGATCGATCCGTTCCAGCGCATCACGTCGCCATGGCTCATGCGCCAAGGCATCGTGACGCAGGCCGACGACGGCATGGTAGTCGCGAAGGGAACCATCGACGGGAAGCCAGCCGTCGTGCTTGGCATCGATGGCGGATTCCAGGGCGGCAGCATGGGCGAGGTGTCGGCGGCGAAGATCGCGGGCAGCCTCGAACTCGCCGCCGAGGACAACCGCAAAGGCATCCCGACGCGCGCCGTCATCCTCTTCGAAACGGGCGGCGTGCGCTTGCAGGAAGCCAATCTCGGGCTCGCCGCGATCGCGGAAATTCACGCAGGCATCGTCGACTTGCGGCGCTACCAGCCGGTGATCGGCATCACGGCCGGGCCGATCGGCTGCTATGGGGGCATGTCGATCGCGGCGGGACTGTGCAGCTATCTGATCGGCACCCGCGAAGCGCGCCTGGGCCTCAACGGCCCGGCGGTCATCGAACAGGAAGCGGGCATCGCCGAATTCGATTCGCGCGACCGTCCGATGATCTGGAGCTTCACCGGCTGCGAGCAGCGGCATCGCACGGGACTCGTCGACGACTACGTCGCCGACGACGCCGACGCGATCCGCGCGGCCGTCATCGAACGCTTTCGCGCGGGGCGGCCCGAGGCATGCCGCAGCGAGCGCGTCGCGGGTTTTCTGACGCGGCTTTCCGAGGTCGATCCGGGCGTGCAGGCCACGCCGGAACAGGCGGCCGCCATCTACGGCAAGGGGTTTCAGTTATGAGCACACAAGAGCTTTCGAAGCGCGGCGCAGTCTGGCTCGACGCGCTCACTTACAGCGCGCCGCTGCAGGCCGGCTATCCGCCTTCGGTGCGGGTCGCCGATGCGCGGTTGGGCGACCATCCCGCGCGCTTCATCGCCGTCGTGCCCGATCCGGACAATCTGTTCCCGCGGGCACGCGGCGGCGAGGTCGGTCTCGTCGAAGGATGGGAAGTGGCGCGCGCGGTGCGTGAGGTCGTCGATGCGGATAGCAAGCGTGGAGAAAAGCGCGCGATCGTCGCGGTGATCGACGTGGCGAGCCAGGCGTACGGCCGGCGCGAGGAAGCGTACGGCATCCACCAGGCGCTCGCCGCCGCCGCCGATGCTTACGCCAGCGCGCGTCTTGCGGGCCATCCGGTGATCGGGCTGATCGTCGGGCGCGCGATGTCGGGGGCGTTTCTCGCGCACGGCTATCAGGCCAACCGCCTCATCGCACTCGCCGATCCGAAGGTCATGGTCCACGCGATGGGCAAGGAATCGGCGGCGCGGGTCACGCTCCGCTCGGTCGCCGATCTCGAAGCGTTCACGGCGCGCGTCCCGCCGATGGCCTACGACATCGACAACTACGCATCGCTCGGGCTGCTCTGGAAACTCCTGAGCGTAACCAACGCCGATGCGCCGACCAACGCCGATCAGACCACCGTCGAGAAGGCGCTGCAAGCCGCTTTCGACGACATCCGCAACGACCCGTCGCGCGGTCTGGAAAATCGGCTCGGCAGCGAGCACCGCGCGGCCTCCGCGACGGTTCGCCGCAAGCTGCGGGAGCAATGGCGGTAGAGCTGCACTTCTCGCACCGGCTCGTCAGAAGCCAATAAAGGTATTACAGGAGACATGAAATGATCATCTATGGAACTGCACTTCTCGCGTTCTGCCATCTCGCGGGACTCTTTCTCGGCGACCTGCTCGGCGTCGCGATCGGCGTGAAGACGAACGTCGGCGGCGTCGGCATTGCGATGCTGCTGCTGATTTTCCTGAAGCTCTATCTGCAAAAGAAGGGACTGCTGCCGAAGGAAACCGAATTTGGCGTCGGCTTCTGGGGCGCCATGTACATTCCCGTCGTCGTCGCGATGGCGGCTAACCAGAACGTCGTGGCCGCGCTCAAAGGCGGCCCCGTCGCACTGCTTTCGGCATTGGGGGCTGCGGCCGTCTGCGCATGCTGCATCGCCGTTCTTTCCCGCACCGGTCGCGATAGCACGTCGTTCGTGAACGCTCCGCATCTTGAAGAAATCTGAATCAGGAGTCAGTCATGTTGCAAATTCTCGATAAAAATCTGATTCAGAACGGCCTCGTCACTGCGTTCGCGCTGGTGGGCCTCATCATGTGGGTGTCGTCGCTGATTTCGCGCAAGCTGACCTTCGGCCGCGTGCACGGCTCGGCAATCGCCATCGTAATCGGCCTAGCGCTCGCCTATGTCGGCGGCGCCTTCACCGGCGGGCAAAAAGGTATCGCCGACCTGCCGCTCTTTACCGGCATCGGTCTGATGGGCGGCGCGATGCTGCGCGACTTCGCGATCGTCGCGACCGCGTTCGAGGTGCAGGCCACCGAGGCGCGTAAGGCGGGACTCATTGGCGTGGTGTCGCTGCTGCTCGGGACCGTGCTGCCGTTCATCGTCGGCGCGAGCATCGCGCATGCGTTCGGCTACACCGATGCTGTCAGCATGACGACCATTGGCGCGGGCGCGGTCACGTATATCGTGGGACCGGTGACGGGCGCGGCGATCGGCGCGAGCTCGGATGTGATCGCGCTCAGCATCGCGACGGGCCTCATCAAGGCTATCATCGTGATGATCGGCACGCCGCTCGCGGCCGGTTTCATGGGACTGAAGACGCCGCGCTCCGCGATGATCTTCGGCGGCCTGGCGGGCACGGTGAGCGGTGTGAGCGCGGGGCTCGCCGCGACCGATCGTCGGCTCGTGCCTTACGGGGCGCTGATCGCGACGTTCCATACGGGCGTCGGCTGCCTGCTCGGACCTTCGCTGTTGTTCTTTGCGACTAAGGCTTTGATGGACGCTTGATGGCCCGGGAGAATCCTCTTGTCTACCTCTCACGAACCGCTTCGCCCGCACGACCTCCTGTGGATCCGTGAGCGGGAGGACCTTCGTTCGACATCGGAAGTACCTGGATGGGCTTCGCGCGAGTGGCTTTCGCACGCGCCGGTGGTCATGCGGCGCGAAGCGGTCGGCGAGCAGGGCGTGGTGCCGGTCGGGCTTCGCGGTCGTGCACGCAGTGAGCGGTTCGCCGCTCACGTGGCGCGCGAGCGCATTCGTCTCAGCGTCACGCCCGAGGCGCTCGCCAAAGGCTGCGCCTGGCGGACCAACGCCGCACTCGCGACGCTGCCCTGCGTGCGCGCACTGAGTCGCCTGGCGCCAGAACTCGACCGGCTTCGGTTGGCGTGGGGCATCACCGGCAGCGTCGGCTTTGCGCTTGCGAGCGGCGTGAGCACGCTGCGGCAGGACAGCGACCTCGATCTGCTACTGCGCGCATCGAAGCCGCTACCGCGCGACGAAGCCCGCTCGCTTTTCGCGTTGCTGCAAGCGTCGCCCGCGCGCATCGACATGCAGGTCGACACAGGCCACGGCGGGTTCGCGCTCGCGGAATGGGCCGGCAACGCGGATCGCGTTCTGCTGAAGACGGGGCGTGGCCCCTTGCTCGTATCGGATCCCTGGGTTGACGACGCATCATGAGCGTACTGTTCACATTCCCCGGTCAGGGCTCGCAGCGCCCGGGCATGTTGCATGCGCTCCCGTCTCACGCCGAAGTCGCTCGAACACTGCAGGAAGCGAGCGACACGTTGGGCTACGACGTCACATCGCTCGACGACACCGATTCGCTGCGCTCTACCGTCGCGGTGCAACTTTGCGTCTTGATCGCGGGCGTCGCTCAGGCACGCGTGATGAGCGCCCGCGGCTACGAACCCGACATGGTGGCGGGGCTTTCGATCGGCGCCTATCCGGCCGCCGTGATCGCGGGCGCGCTTCAATACGCCGACGCCGTGAAGCTCGTCGAGTTGCGCGGCCACTTGATGGAACGCGCCTACCCGAGCGGCTACGGCATGACTGCGATCATCGGCATGACGCAGCGGGCGCTCGAACGACTGATCGCGCAAGTGAACAGCGAGGCCACGCCCGTGTTCCTTGCGAACATTAACGCAGAAACGCAGATGGTCGTTGCAGGAAGCGATGCTGCCATGCACCGCCTTACGACGCTCGCGATCGAATACGGGGCACAACGCTGCGAGCGTCTCGACGTGGCGACTCCTTCGCATTGCGCTTTGCTCGACGCACCCGCGGTGGCGCTCGCCGATGCCTTTGGCCAGATCACCGTACGCGCGCCTCGTATCGTGTATCTGAGCAGCAACATTGCACGCCCGCTTTTTGACGGCCCACGCATCGCGGCCGATCTTGCAGGCAACATGGCGCGGCAGGTGCGCTGGCATGACACCGTGAGGCTTGCGTGGGAACGAGGCGCGTGCCTCGCCGTCGAGATGCCGCCGGCCAACGTGCTGACCCGGTTGAGCAGCGCGATTCTCACAGAGGGGATCGCGGTGAGTTGCAGCGAGACGGCGCTGCCGGACCTTGGCGCGCTGATCGAGCGGGAACGGGTGCGCGAGTGAGGCTGAAACCTCAGCCAGCCCTTCTCGTGCAAAGACGGCAGACGGCCATCAGCGCCAACAGGTTCGGGTCGCGCTCGCGTGCGTGCAGAAAGCTGACACCGATTGACTGGCGCATCAGGTATTGCGGCTTGAGAGGAATGAATTGCACCTTGTCGCCGAACACGCCACGCACGCGGCCTGGTAATAGCGTATACCCGACCCCGCCGCTCACAAGGTTCATCAGCGAAAAAATATCGCCGACTTTCATGGTCACCTTCGGCGTGAAGTCCGCGACGCGAAATGCCTCCATAAAGCCTCGATATGTCACGAAGCCCTCGCCGAGGGAAACGAAGGTCTCGTCACGGCAGTCCCGCAAATCGACCGCTTCCTGGTTCGCGTATCGTGAACCGGCAGGCGCCGCGAAAAAGATGTCGTCTTCGAAAAGCGGGATGGAATCGACTTCGGGCTCGCCGTCCGGCAAGGCCATCAGGGCCGCATCGACGGTGCCCTGCTTCAGCTTGTCGAGCAGTTCGGCATTCGAACCGAGCACGAGTTCGACCTGGAGCGTCGGCCGCCGCACCTTGATGTCGACGACGATGTCAGGCACGGTCCTGATGGTCAGCGAGTACAGCGAGCCGATCTTCAGCCGGTCCGACGAATACCCCGCCGCCTCACGGGTCGCGTGAATGCCGGCGGACATCAGAGTGAGCACCTCTTGTGCCACATCGGCGAGCATTTGCGCCGCTTCCGTCGACCTGAGGTTGCGGCCTTCATGCCGGAACAGCGCACATCGTACGCCCTGTTCGAGCGAGTGCAGCGCTCGATGCACGCTGACCGTGCTCACGTTCAGCGCCTCGGCCGCCTTCGACAGGTTTCCGGTCTCCATGAATGCGAGCAGGACTTCCAGCTTGCGAAAGGTGATCTCATCGTCGATTCGGTCGCGCATTTCGATCCGGGGGATGGTCAAAATTGACAATTATCGGCGCATGAGACCGCTGGACAAGTAGCGATAACCCCGCATTCTTCGCGACAAGCGGGCGGGCATTGCTGTCGTCAAGAACCTCGGAAAATGGCTCAGGCAAAAAAAGTTTGCTCCGGCTTCGAAAACGCGACTTTCTCGCTTCATTAATTCGATGTCGGGCATTGCGTCTCCTCCGAATGGCTTCATAAGTAATGTCCCGGACGGCTTCGTCACATGTCAAGCCACGCGCTTCGATTCGGCTCGCGCGGTTGGTCTTCGTTTTCGTAACGTAACCCGCGCGCCATCAACAGATCAAATAACCTGGATAGCGGATAGTTAGCCTCGGTGAAAATTCAAGTCTTGCGCTTCACCCGGTGTATTCAGAAGCGGCGCTGGAGTCGAGTGGGAGCATATAGCGTCGTGCAACTGCGCGTCGCTGTTGATCCAAGAATTTGACGAACTCGCTCGGCGACAGTTTCCGTAGATTGGACAACGACGTGTTACGTGGACCTGGCAGAGAACATCCCGGGTTTTTTAACGGCTTCCATCAACACTTGGGGTCCTGGATGTTGTACGTCTTAAGTGCTGATTGAACGACTATGGGTTCAGCCGCCCTAATCCTGTCGCGAACCTTGATATGCGGCTTACATTTTCCTAGAGTGAAGCTGGGCCGCATTGGGCCACAGTTACGACTAGAAATCGTGAGTTGTCCATTTTTTCGAATGCACTCTGTATGCGTCATCGGCACGGGACTTCGCGGTGTTTTATGTAGCGCTTGACGCCCACATAGGCGTACTGATTGATTAGCAAGTCGCCGAAGGAGGATGCGATGATCAATTCTTCTGAAATTCGGCAATCCGGCTTTCGGGGTGAGCTCATTCAGTCTGAGGATCCGGATTACGATGAGGCGCGTGCCGTCTTCAATGTCTCGATTGACAAGCGTCCTGTGCTGATCGCGCGCTGCGTCGACGCGGACGACGTGGCAAGGGTTGTGGTGCTCGCGCGCAAGCACAACTTGCCGCTTGCCGTACGCAGCACCGGTCACAACGTCGCCGGATATGCCGTATGCAACGACGGCGTCGTGGTCGATCTGTCGCGCATGAAAGCGATCACGGTAGATCCGTCGGCGCGCACCGTGCGTGCGGAAAGCGGTTGCAATTGGGGCGAAGTCAATGACGCGCTCCAGCCGTATGGCCTTGCCGCCACGGGCGGCTTCGTGTCAATCACCGGCGTGGCTGGACTGACGCTGGGCGGTGGCCTCGGCTGGCTCGTTCGCAAGCATGGACTTGCGCTTGACAATCTGCTGGGCGCCGAGGTCGTACTCGCCGACGGTCGCAGGGTGAAGGCCAGCAGCCACGAGAATGAGGATCTGTTTTGGGCGATACGCGGCGGCGGAGGCAACTTTGGTGTGGTGACTTCGTTCGAATTCAAGGTGCACCCGGCCGGAACGGTGCTCGCTGGCATTGTGCTCCATCCCGCCGGTGCAGCGGCGGGTGCAATCCGCAGATGGCGCGATCTCGAAGCGGAAGCACCGGACGAATCGACGCTAGGCGCGCTTCTGTTCCACATGCCGGACGATCCTTCACTGCCTCCACCGATGCGCGGCGCCCCGGTCGCTGGTCTGGGTGGCGTCTACGCCGGGCCGGTGGAAGAAGGCGAGAAAATCCTACGGCGATTGCGCGAATACGGGCCGCCCCTTGTCGACAAGTTCGCACCCACGCCATACAACGATGCGCAGCGCATGGCGGACTTCCTGTGGCCGCCGGGCCTGCACAGTTACTGGAAATCGAGCTACTTCAAGGCGCTCGACGACGCGGCCATCGACATCGTGGTCGATCGTTTCGCGCATGTCCCGTCACGGCATACCGTGATCGTCCTGGAGAACTATGGCAACAGCGCATGGAGCCGCGTTCCCGAATCGGCGACCGCGTTCGGGCATCGCAACTGGCCGTGGAATATCGTGGTAACGTCTGCATGGTCCGATGCAAAGGATAGCGAACGGAACATTGCGTGGACGCGTGAGCTGCTTGACGCACTCGGGCCGTACAAGGCACCGGGTGCGTACGTAAACTATCTCGGCGGCGACGAGGGCTTCGCAGGATTGCAGGCGGCGTATGGAACCAAGCTCGGGCGGCTCGGCGCGATCAAAGCGCAGTACGACCCGACCAACCTGTTCCGCCTGAACCAGAACATCGCGCCTGCGCCGCTCGCGGACGCGCCGGGGGGATGAGTCGGTCTACCGGTCGTGCAGGCCGCCCGTTGCGAAGCACCGCGCAGGCGTGGCGGCATCGCTCCTTCGCCGTGCGAGAAAACAGTCCGCACCCTATTACGACACGATCCAGCGAAGCTCGGCGTAACGCAGGCAAGCCGGGCGGTCGCTGACCGGCCGAGATGGAATGGACACGCCCTCCCTGCGGGGAATCGGCCATATCCGACCCGCACGCACTGTTAATGTGTGAAACGAAGGTTGACTGAGAGATGGCCGCGATGCAGGCCAAGTTCAGAATAGCTGGGTGCGTAATTCGCGCGGGCTGCCAGCTTTGACCGTGCTGATGAATGTCCTGCATTCGTTGCGTCGAGCGATTCGATCATCGCGCGCTGCCCACGGGCTTCCGCGATGACGCGCACGTTGCGCATCTGGTAGCACAGCAACGCACCGATGATTGGGCACGAGGCCTGCTGCCCGTGTCCGGAATCGCAGCGTCGTCGCGTCCGGTACGGACTCGCAACCCAGGTCAATACCCACAGTGAAAGCGCCAACTCACCGACGGGTCCATCATTGCGCAGGTTTCCCTGCGTGCCCGCTTTTATGCGGAAGGCGCTCGCCCAGCGAATCGTAGATCGGCGGACAGCGCAGCAAGATGGGAACGATCATCGCGCTGAAACATGCGGTGAGCATCGGTAAAAGCAGGGTGAAACTCCCCGTCATTTCAGTGGCGAGGACGATGCCGGTAATCGGCGCGCGCACGACGGCCGCGAAAATGGCCGCCATCGCTACCACGGTGAACGCGGTCGGATCAGCGGCCACCCCGGGGAACCAGTGCGTGCAGATCCGGCCGAACGCGAGGCCCGTTTGTGCGCCGAGCACGAGCATCGGCGCAAACAGTCCGCCCGGGGTATTCGCTGCATATGACACGGCACCCAGCCCGAAGCGGATCAGGAGCGTGAGCGCGATGCCGGAAAGCGCGCCTGTGCCCACGAGGGCGCGCTGTGTGACCGCGTCGCCGCCGCCCACCAGGTCCGGTGCAAGCCACGCGAGCAGTCCTACCGCTGCGCCGACAAGCGCCGCGCGCGTTTCGACCGGCCAGCGTGCGAGCCGGTCGGAGGCGGCGAGCGCGAGGAGTATTGCGCGGCAATAGGCGGCGCCCAGCAGCCCGACGACGACGCCGAGGGCGAGGTGCGCCGGCACCGTGCCGAAGCCCGGGAAAGGCTGCGCCGCGAACTGAAAGTCCGGCGAGTCGCCGTGCATCAAGCGCGCCACCGCGATTGCGCCGGCCGATGCGCCGAGTGCCGCGATGGTCGTACGCGTCTCGAAGCGGCGCACCAGTTCCTCGAGTACGAATACCGCGCCGGCGATCGGTGCATTGAATGCCGTCGCAAGTCCGGCACCGGCGCCCGCCGCGAGCAGGACCCGGCAGTCGTCCGCATTGCGGCGAAAGAGTGTACCGAGCAAATGAGCGATCGAGGCGCCCATTTGAACCGTGGGACCTTCCCGGCCCAGCGCGAGCCCGGCGCCGATGGCGAGCACGCCGCCCACGAACTTCACCGGGATGAGCGCCAGGGGCGCGGCGGGTTGGTCGCCGTTCAGCACGGACTCGACGTGAGGGATGCCGCTGCCGCTCGCCTCCGGCGCGAAACGCCTGACGAGCCACGCGGCAAGTGCGGTCGATGCCGACGCGGCGAGCAGCACGAGGACGAAGCCGATGACGGCATGCCCGGAGCGCGCCCACGCGATGAACACGTCGCGCGCCTGGTCCGCTCGTCCGAGCGAGAGCCGGAAAAGCGTTCCCAGCGCTCCGCAGGCCGCGCCCGCGATGAGCGAAACGATGGCGAGCGCGACGAGCTCTGCGTGCTGCTTCTCGACATCCTCGCTGTTCATGATCTACGCATGTCCGATTAGGAGCACGTGCAACGGAGAATCTCCGATGACGCTGGCATGTGGCCGTTTCCATGACAACAGCGGAACCCGGTGCTCGAAGTGCGACATCGGCGCCGGGGCGATCCGGGTTCGTGCCTCCCGCGCGACGCGATTGGCGCGGCATCCGGAGCCGCGAGCGAGCTACGACGGCGTACAGGCGCCGAAGAGCACGAACACGTCTTCACGGTTGACGAGGGTCGTGGACATGCTGCCCGTCCTGGTATCGAGTGCAATGCTCCAGCCGTAGCCCAGCTCGGTGCCTTGAAGGAGCAACTGGCCCTCGCTCGGCTCCATGTGCCGGATCTCGGTGGTGCGCTGCGACCCGATCACGGCTTTTTTGGCGAAGTTGATGCGGATGAATTGCGGCGCGCCAAGGACCGCCGGCACCGTTCGATAGCAAACCTCCCCGACGCCGCAGAAATGCGCATCGATAGTGGCGCACAACAGCGGCTTGCTGCCGTCGAAGTCTGCGCCGAGCACCCATGACGGCGTCGAGCAAACGAGGATCGCGAGGGTGCTTGTCCGCAGTGTCTTCAACATAGCTGCTTCTCCTGCCTGTCGTGAATCAGCGAGCAAGCGCTCGATGGACTGGGTCACCAGCGCCAGTGACTACTCGACTGTGTAGCCACGGCCGGTCATGCACGCTCCCACCGCACGGTTGTATGTCGAAAGCTGACTCGACGCCTGTTGCTGCATGCTTCCCTGCTCCATGGCCGCTTGCTGTTGCTCGCGCCGCATCCGCATGCCGCTCCCCATCGTTCCGACGAGTGCGCCGATTCCCGCTCCCTCGCCCCAATGGCCGCCAGCGGCGCCGCCTATCAGCGTTCCGAACAACGCACCGCCCGCGGCGCCGCGGAACAAGTGGCCTTGCTGCGAGGGTGGTGGTGGGCTGCTCGCCACCTGCTGCGCGAGCGCGACAGGATTGACGCCGGTGGTTTGCTGAGCCCACGCCTGGCATTCTGCGGTGTCCGTTCGCTGGCGTTCCGGGCTCTGCCCCCGGGCGGGATAAATGATGGGCTGCTGCGCCGCTGCCGCAATTGCCAGCGACGAGATCGCCAGGCCGATCGAAAATCGAACAATTCGTTGCATTGCGAAAAGCCCCAAAAAATGCTTTCGAATATTCGCCGACCCGCCTATCGACGGCGGTGAACACGCCGTCAAGGCGCAAAGCCGAAACCGGAACCGTGCACGTCACCACCGTCCCGATCAGGCCCGCCACTTCCTTGCCGTGACGTATCTCTTGCGGCCCGAGGTTGCTCAAAATCGTTGACGTCGTCTTCGAGATCCGCCTGGCGCGCACGACGCTGGGCCATTGCGAATATGAGACAAGCATTCGTCGATGAGCAGACGACGGTTCGCAACTCATGATGGCTGAAAGGAGTATTGATCTCGTTTGCATTAAAAGGCAATTGAACTTTGGTCCAATATCGCTTCAACCTCATCAAACATTTTTGCCGCGTCTCCACTCGATATGCCAAGCTCGCCGACAGCTATCTCGTGTTGCATCGCTTGCCTGCGCATTTGGCACCGTCGCAAATGTGAACACAGCCTTCCAGGATATGCCGCCAGTATGCGGCTCGCGGCGCGGATCTTGAGGCGTAGTGTGGTTTTCCCCGACACGGTCGGATCGATTCGGCTGGCGGCCCGGACTGTGGATTGCCGCGGACGTTACGTATCTCACGGGCGGCCGGATAATGATCAATGGCGTCGAGAACCAAGATCTGCAAAGCAGTACTCGCTATGGGATCACGTTGTCGGTTCCACTTGCTGCACAATGGTCAACCAAACTCGCATGGTCGCGTGGGTTAACGACACGCATCGGTGGAAATTTACAGACCGTCGCGGTCGCGGCCCGTAATAACGCAATGGCGCCGTGGGCTCGTCGCGACGGGTGGAGCTGGAGTTGCCCCGGTTTCGCCAACGGGTTACAGCGCGGGTTGCAATGCTCCCACGCCTGGCGTCGTGCGCGCCTTCACGATGAGGTCATTTCGAAGACGTGGTAGCTCCATGGTGGCAGATCCAGGTAAAGACCGCGTGAAATGAGATCGTTGCCGTCGCGATCAAAACTGGCCGGCCCCATCATGTCCTTCATCCGCACCGTGCGGCCGGCCATGTCGGGAAACGGCAGTCGCACGTAACACTGGCTCTGGTTGTCGGCGTAGTTGACGGCAACGAGCCGCCGGTCGCCTTCGGCTCGTTGCCAGGACCACGCGATGAAACAATCCGAGGTCCAGTTGCCCTCCCACGCCGGCACGCATTCGAGCAGGTTCCACGCGCCGTCCCGAAAGACCGGCTGACGCAGCACCGCCAACAGGCTCTCGTAGAACGCCTGCAACGCTGCGTCGATAGGCTCCTGTGGCGACCGGACCAGGTGCGGCGAGATGCGTTTCCTGCAGCCCTCGAACTGGCCTTGGTGAAAGAAGCGCAGACCAGGCGAAAGAAACGTGATGACGGCGCCTGCCTCGTGCCTGCTGGGTTCGAAGGCCGCCGCGGTCCGGGGCTCGTCGTGGTTTTCCAGAAAGCGGGCCAGCTTGTCCTGGTAATCGAGCCCGGCGTGCAGATGCTCGCGCACCGACCGTGCGTGCGCATCGCGGAGGCGGTCATACATCTGCTTGTCATAGGCGTAATCGAAGCCCTGCTGCTGCATCGTCCATTCCAGGTCCCAATAGACCTCCGCCATGAACAGGAACTGCGGATGCTTGCGCTTCACGGATTCGATGGCCTTCGGCCAGAAGGGATCGGCGCGAATGTTCCAGGTGCGTTCGAACACGTCGGGCAAGACCAGCATGGCCATGTCGCATCGCACGCCGTCGCATTGCCCCGCGATTCTTTGCAGCTCGCCGATCATCGCCTGCTGTAACTCCGGATTGCCGTAGTTGAGCTGCAACGTATCGGGCCATCCGTCGAAGTATGGATCCCGGCCGTGGGCAAGCACCAGCGGACCGTTCCTTGTCTGCACCCGGCAGTAGTTGCGCGGTGAACGAGCCAGGTCCGCCTCGCTCCCGTGGACGAAGTAGTCCGGATGCTCATCGATCCAGTCGTGATCCGGCGCCATGTGATTCGGCACGAAATCGAGCATCAGCTTCAGTCCGCGTTGCTGCAGACGCTGCCGCAATCGGGCGAGCGCCTCGGCGCCGCCCAGATCGCGATGGACGGTGTAGCTCTGGATGGCGAACCCGGAGCCGGCGATGTCTTCGTCGCAGAGATCCGGTATCGTTTCGGCGAATTCGCGACGCCATTCGGGGTTCGCACGCGAGATCGCTTGCGCTGCGGGGCCGGTCTGCCAGACGCTCAGCAACCAGATCCAGTCAAAGCCCAACTCGGCAAGGCGATCCAGTTCGGCATCCGGAATATCGTCCAGCGTCGCGCTCCTCCCCAGCACGCGAGACAACCCGGTCAGCCAGACGCGGGTGTTGATCTGGTACAGCGCCGGATAGCGTAAGTCGAACATATCCTCTCCTTTACTTCTCGCCGATCCCTTCTCCGCCCACCTGCCCCCTTACGATCCCCGCCATCACACGGGCGCGTTCGGTCTCCAGTATAGTTTGCGCATCGACACGCCCAAACAGGTCCAGGAGAGGGGCGACGAGGCCCGTCCAGCCTGTCTGGTGGCTGGCCCCAAGGCCAGCGCCATTGTCACCGTGGAAGTACTCGTAAAACAGGATCAGGTCGCGCCAATGCGGATCGTCCTGGAATCTGGCCGCCCCGCCGTAGACGGGCCGTAGCCCGTCGGCATCGCGCAGAAACGTACCCGTCAGCCGACGGACAAGCTCCTGCGCTACCTCGAACAGCGTCATGTGCGGACCCGTCCCGGTCGGACATTGAACCTTGAAGTCATCGCCGAAAAAAGTGTAGAAATTTATCAGCGCCCGGACAATCAGCAGATTAACTGGCATCCACACCGGGCCGCGCCAGTTCGAGTTGCCACCGAACATGCCGGTATTCGATTCGGCCGGCAGGTACTGCACCTTATACTCCTGCCCAGCGACGTGAAGCACGAAGGGATGTTCCAGGTGATAGCGAGAAAGCGAACGAATGCCGTGCGGCCCCAGGAACTCGTTCTCATCGAGCAGGTAACCGAGCACGCGCTCGAGTTTCCGCTTGTTGAGAATCGATAGAAGTCTCCGTTCCCTATGGCCGATGAAACCCGCGTCGGTCGGAGCCACATGGGCAACCAGCGCGGGGTAGCGTTTTCGAAACTGCGCAATCAGCTCCATCAGCTTCGGACAAGGCACGAACCGGTCGTCTTGACGAAATGAAAGCGCTGGAACTATTGCGGCAGATCCTGTCGCTCTGACCTGAATCGACCGTTCAGCATAACTCCATGGCGGCGGGGCTGCCCGCAAAACGGCGCGCCCTTTCCGCAGACGCCACGGACCCGGTCGTTGAGAAGAGAAACCTGCCTCTTCTCATCGCAGCCCTGATTGCCTGCGCCGGCTGGAGCCGAGCTGTGGAGCTGCGGGCAACTCGCGTGGCGTTCTTTGTTCGTCTGGTGCACTCGTCGGCTCGCCGGTATAGCATGTCAACTGTGCTGCCGACGTGCGGCTTGAACGGTGCGTCAACGACCGGAACACAAGTTTCAGGTGAGCAATGAACGTCAAATGTACCGTTGGAGCGCTGCTGCTCCTCGCATCATCCATTTGCGCATTTGGTCAGGATGACGGGCTGACCAATGCACAGATCGTCGGCATCATCCTTGTGGCGAATCAGGCGGAAATCGCGGCAGGGCAAATAGCCTTGCGCAGAACTCGGTTGAGAGGCGTGCAAAGCTTCGCGAGCCGGATGATTGACGAGCATGGACAGGTCATTCAGGAAACCGCCGAATTGCTGCAGAGACTCGGAGCGACTCCACAACGAAGCAAGATCAGCGATGCGATGACGCGGCAGAGCTACGATGACCTCGCAAGGCTTAACGAAGTCGGAATCTACGATTTCGACCAGACTTACCTTGATCGCGAGGTCATTGTCCTGCATCAGCTGGTCAAAACGGTAGACACCTTCATTCGGACCACGACCAGCATGGAACTGAAGACACTGCTCGTCCGGTCTCGCCCGTCGTTCATTTTTCATCTGGACCAGGCTCAACGATTGCAACTGACACTGGAACGGCCGGGGTTTCGTCGATGATCTGTACGGCCTTGTCAAGTTGACGAGCGTCGGCTGTTTGCCTAGTCAGAAAGTAGTTATCCTTATCAGATAGCTTCCTCGACGGCGACATTGACGCTCCAATTGTTGGTGTTCACAAATGCTGAAGGTCGCAAATTCTGCTAATGATGTCCGTTGGAGCGCAAATCGTGCCCATTAATTCTGCTAGCGCGGCTTTTCTACCACAACGCGAACTCACTGCTCGACACGACTGACTAAGCGCAGGACGACGCCGTGCTGACCAACATCCACACAAGGGATGTTGAAGGCCCGATGTGGCACACAAAGTGCCGTACTGCATGGCCTTTTTTTGATCTGCGCACTGAGATTTCGTCCATCCTCCAGCTCTTGCCAACCGCTCGCTTGTGCCGTCGAAACGCCTTTTCGAACAACGGCACGAGCTTGATGACCCGGCGGTGCACGCTCGAACGATCCACCTCAATGCCCCGTTCGGCCATCATCTCTTCGAGGTTGCGCAGGCTCAGCGAGTACGCCACATGCCAGCGCACACACAGCTGAATCAAGTCCAATGGATAGTGCAGTCGCTTCAGTACCTTGCCAATGCCAGCGGGCAGTGCCTTGCGTGGCATCCTCGTCTTTGCCATCACGCTCGTCATGCGTTACGGTCCGACCGAATCTACTTCACCGCGTTAACTCGACAGAGCCACAGACACTTCCCTTTCGAAGCCATATCGTTTCTCCAGGACGAGTTGCTGAACCGGTTACCGTGAATTGCCCGGCAGGACGGTCATCCGGACTGCGGTCACATCGAGGTCCGCAGTGCAATCGCCAAGCCGTATCGACAATACCGAACGGTTCCAAGTCCCGAGCTCCCGATGATAGTTGGCTTGGCGAAGAACGGCTATTACATGTATATGCAATGAATCCAGCGAGGCTGTTGACGCTCGACGCTTGTTCAGCCACGACGGCAGACACCCGAACTTGCCTCGTATTACGTAAACATGCAATATCTCCGCCGGACACAACGTTTTATGTTGGTTCTGTGGACGCGGCTCTCTCAAAGAGAGCCCGAATCAACCTGACAGGCTTAAGAGACATGGATAGTGGCAACGAGGACAACCTTCACGCCAAGATCTCGCCGCGTACTGCGGCTGCTGAGGTTGCCAAGGTCCTCTGGCACCTGCGCCGCATTCTGGCCATTCTGGTCGTGCTTTTCTTCTTTCTGTCGATCGCGATGTATTACGTTGGAGGGGCCGTCAACACGGTCACACGTACGCAATCATCTCTGGGCGAGACGTTCTATTTTTGCGCGGTCACTGCGCTGACCATCGGCTACGGCGACGTCGTGCCGACCACTACGCTTGGTCGGATCATCGCGGTTTTGCTTGCTTTCATCGGCGTGTTGATGACGGGGGTAATTACTGGCTCGACTGTTTACGGTATTCAGGTGGCTGCCCAGCGGGCTGGCCTCCGGCCAGGCTAGATATGAGGACTCGACGGGCTTCACCTAAGCATTGCCCAAGACTAAGGGCGTTCCTCGGCCTGGGGTGTCATTCACGTCATCAAGTTCAAGGCCGTCGGGGACGGCAAGCCCAAAGTCGCGGTTCAGCTTGCCCGGCGCCTGGCCCTGGTCCGCGAGGACAGGATGTGTACGGCGAGCTCGTGCTGGTCTCAATACATCTTGTCCAGTCGATATTTCATGCCCGTCAGCATCAATTCGGCCGCGCCGGCTGTCAAATGACATAAAGTCGTCCGGACCCAAAGACCAGTCTATAAAGCACAGCGAGCAGTGCTGGACAACAAGTCTTTTCCTTCAGAGAGTGACGGGCCGACGTTCTCAGGTTCCAGATTGTGATAGGGACGTTCTAGCTGACATATTTCGAAGGTGTCCGTTTCATCCCAATCGCCGTAGACCGGCTGAAGGTGGAGCCGCAGGTGTGCATCACATGACATCGCCCGGGAAGATGTAACCGGTCAAAGTTTTCGCGTTGTTCAGCCCTTCGGTCCGCGCCAACCCAATCGCTGGTCGGCGCGGGTGCGCTGCTCGCCGCTTCAGACAAAGCGAAGCGCGCTTGCCGCTCCCTGATGAGGATGCCTTGCGCGATGCCAGCTACGGTTCCGACGGCACAGTTCGACCTGCCCTTGACACCGTGCGGTCCTGTGATTGTCACTACCGTGTCAAAGGACCAGGCTCCATGTGTGTGGACCCGACTTTCATCGCATGGCAAGGCTCCACCTCGCACGACATACGGTGAAATAACTTCCACATAGACTGTTATGGCGCCCATGGCTAATCTGTCCGTATCGGATGCGACGCACTGCCACACCCTTTCACCGCAGACGATAGCTTCCGCCACTACCGTTAGGGCATCGTCATGGAATCACTTGGAAAATTCACGCTTTACGTCACAGCTTTCGTCATCGCCGTGTCGCTGGTCGAAGCTGTCTGGCTTAGCCGGAAAAATCGCATAACCGACACGCCATTCGCATGGCACGAAGTGTGGCTTTCGCTCGCCGATGTTGTCGGGCGCAAGCTGCTCGCGCTGCTGCCGCTCTCGCTCGCAACCCCCATATTTGCCCTGGCGTGGGAGCATCGCATCTTCACCGTAGAACTGAACAGCGCTCTGATGGTGCTCACGCTCTTCATCGGCCAGGAATTCTGCTACTACTGGTATCACCGGGCGTCGCATCGCATCCGGTTCTTCTGGGCGACGCACGCGGTGCACCACTCGCCTAACCAGTTGACCCTTTCCACCGCGTACCGGCTCGGCGTGACGGGCAAGCTGTCGGGCTCGGCGATCTTCTTCGCGCCGCTCGTATGGCTCGGCGTGCGTCCTGAAGTCGTCCTGCTGACGCTCTTCATCAACCTCATGTATCAATTCTGGCTGCATACCACATGGATTCCGAAGCTCGGCTGGCTTGAGTATGTTTTCAATACGCCATCCTCGCACCGCGTGCACCATGCATCGAATGTCGATTATCTGGATGCGAACTACGGTGGCGTATTGATTATCTTCGACCGGCTGTTCGGCACCTACGTTGAGGAGCGCGCCGACGAACCTTGCCGTTACGGTCTCGTCACGCCGACCACCTCGCGCAATCCGTTCGTCGTCGAGTTCGAGCACTGGGCGACACTGGTGCGGGACGTAGTGAAGGCAAAGAACGTGTGGACGGCGATCAATCACATTCTCCAGCCGCCTGGCTGGCTGCCGGACGGCGGCGGCGAAACCACAGATGAACTGCGCCGCAGGAACAAGGCGCCTTGTGGCGAGCGCAAAGTGGCCAATGGCTGACCATACGTCCACTGACGCCTGGATCACCCAGAAGGAACTGTCAGAAAGCAATGGCAAGATGGCTGACATCAACGTGGTGGAAGTCGCCTGGTCCAACCTTGATCAGCCATTACTCAGGCGTGTGGGTCGCGTTCGACCACGGCAAGATTCAGAAAACCGCAGTTGGGCGACCGCGCAGCAAGGTCAGCGTCAGCGCCTTCTCCGAAAATAGGCCTGTCGTCGCAACAGGTTTCCTTGTTGCCTCGAAGGTCGGCACAGCCGGAACGGTTCGTTCTTGATGTCGGTGCGAGCGTGGAGCAATCACCCCGCTCTATTTCGAGTACGGATCGCCATTGACGATTCGAGACTGCACGAAAACGGTCGCTGCGAAACAACTGCGTCGAGCAAGGTATGAACAACCGGAATTGCCGAGAATCCGGGGACGCCGCCCGGCCCTGCCGATCCACAGCTAATGCCAAGAAGCGGTTGCGGTGACACGGCGGGTTATCACGGCATTGGCCATATCGACGCGGCCGACCGACCCGTCTCACCCCTTTCCTCGCCACGTGGCTCCAGGGCCGCCTTTCGTTTCGTCCGGAGGCGCAGCGGTCATTCGCCTTTGGCCCTGCTGCCCGGTCATCGGCCAATGCTGTCATTCGAGTCAACGCGCCTTCGTCCGCAGGTTCTAATGCACAACGGCCCTTCGAGTCAGTTTGATGAGCGACAGACACATCCGTCATTGCCCGGCACATCCGTCACTTCGGTGTCAACGTGAGGCAAGCTCCTCACTAACCGCGGAATCAGTTCCATGACGGGCAGCCGCAGCGATGCTGCCAGTTCGTCGATCGTTATCGTCTGGTCGCCGTCCTGTCCCAGCAACGTCACGGCACTTCCAGTCCGGGCCTGCTCATTCTCCGTGATGTCGACCACGGTATGCTGGAACGAACGGCGCCCAAGAATACGAGCCTCCTGTCCGTGCACTATCACGCGGCCAAGCGGCGGCACATGATTCAGCCCATCCCAGAAACCGATCGGCACGACACCGATCCGCACACGGCGTTCTATCCGGATCGGTTCCGCATAGCCAATTCCCAGGACCGATCCAGCCGGATGCTCCTGAACGTGAATGATGCGCCCACGTACCGCGCGCAACATCGGCCGCAGCGGCGCACGCGCCATCCAGTCCGCGTCGAGCGCTCCGTAGAGGAGCCGACCAGGGTCGACCGCCTGATACGCCAGATGCGGATGCGCGAGCATCACCCGTGAACTCGCCAGCATCGTCGTGACGTTATCGAATCCCGCGGCGCGTGCGTCGGCCAGCGCGGCATCGAACAAGCCGGCCTGATTACGCGTCACGTCATCGCTCTCCGGCGAACTCAGATGCGTGTACACGCCTTTGAGCCGCACTGTCGACTGAGCGCGCAGTGCCTCGAACGCGGCTTGCCATTGCGACGGCAGAAAACCGAAGCGCCCGAAGCCCGGGTCGATCTCGAGGAATGCATCGACCGCCACGCCGGCATCGATAAACGCGCGCAGACTTTCGTGACTCTGGATCGTCACCGTCAGTCCCAACGCGGCAACCTGCGCCGCATCCTCCGGCAAGGTCGAGGCAAACAGCAGAATGTCGCGATCGATGCCCGCGTTGCGAATCGCGACGCCCTCTTCCGGACTACCGACGCAAAAGCCATCGACACCCGCTTGCGCCGCCAACTGCGCAACCTTCGCGGCACCGAACCCGAATCCGTCGCCCTTGCAAACGAAGTAGATTTTGGTGGTTCGTCCCACCTGTTCACGCGCGACGGCCAGATTCGCGGCGATGGCGCCATAGTCGAGCTCGGCCCAACTGGGACGCAGCAAGCGCACACGTTGAGTATCGAGGACTGACTCAGGGATTGAAGCGGACATAGTCAAAGCCCCTGTCGTGGTCAGAGTAGTTTGCCGATAGCCGTAGCATCGGCGCCGGTCGATTGCAGAAACAGCGCCTCCTGTCTCGCGACGCGCTCCTGCCAGGAAAGCGTCTGGAGAAGCCCCCGCATCTCGGCGGTGCGGCGCTCGTCGACGCCGCGCCCCGCGCCTTCTAGCACGACTCCGTACACTTCACGCGCCAGCTGCTCCGTGATGCGATCGTCAAGCACGTCCTCGCGCACGGCCTGCGGCGAACGTGTCAACGGATCGCCATGACCTGCGCCGCCCGCCGCGATATGGCAGAAACGATCGCCCTTGCGAAGTGCGGTCACCGTGCTCGGCATGGTCGGCAGCAACGTGCTTTGACCGTCGCGGGTCAGCAGATTGAGCGACGGCGATCCGCTCAGGCCGCCGTGCGAGCCCGACGGCCGATGTGCGCGCCGGTCCGAGCGCAGTCCGAGCAACGCGTGGTCGCTGCGCAATTCATAAGCGCGGCGCATTGCAAGGCCGCCGCGATGCCGGCCCGCGCCGCCGGAGTTGGTAACGAATCCATACTCGGTGATCTTGAGCGGCAGACGCGCCTCGATCAATTCGACCGGCTGGTTCGACAGATTGCCGAGTGGATTCGCAATGCCTTCGCAGCCGTCGGTACGGCCACCGCCCCAACTTCCAAGAACGCCGTCGGTAATCAACCAGTTGCCGCGCCCGCCGCCCTTGCCATCCGAGCTACGGCCCGAAATCGACACGACCGACGGACCGCCCTCACCGAGCGCCGGAATCGTATCCGGCACGATCTGCGCGAATGCGCCTTGCAACACATCGAACATGCGGTAAGCGATGATCCCGCGCGCCGCGCATGCGGCCGGTTCCACCGGATTCACAATCGAGCCGCTTTCCGCGTACACCTGCACGGGCCGCGAAAACCCCTCACAGTTCGGCACATCGACACCAATCGCACAACGCACCGCCGCGTACGCGACCGATTGCGTGGTCGCGAACGGACCGTTGATCGCGCCCTGCACCTGCGCGTCAGTCCCAGTCCAGTCGATGCTGACCGTGTCGTCCGCCACAGTGACCTTGACGCGAAACGCGATCGGCACGGGCATATCGCCCAGACCGTCGATGAAATCCTCGTAACGGTATTCACCGTTCGGCATCGTGCTGATAGCCTGGCGCGTCAGGCGCTCCGCGTAATCGTGCAGCGCTTCGACCAGCCGTCCGAAACCGTCCGCGCCGTATTTGTCGAGCAACTGCACAAGCCCCCGCTCACCGGCCTTGCACGAGGCCACCTGCGCGCGCAGATCGCCGCGCAATTGAACCGGCATGCGCGAGTTCGTCTCCAGCAGCGTGACGAGCGCGTCGTTGACAGCGCCTGCATCGCACAGCTTCATCAACGGAATCCGCAGACCTTCCTGATAGATTTCCGTCGCGCCGATCGCCATGCTGCCCGGCGCCATGCCGCCGATATCGGCGTGGTGGACGATGGTCGCAACATAGCCTTCGATATGCGATTCGTAAAAAACCGGCTGAATCAGATACACGTCCGGCAGATGCATGCCGCCCGACGTGTACGGGTCGTTCATGATGTAGATGTCGCCGGGCTTGCCGGCCGTGCCGAAGCGGCTCACTACGTTATCCATCGCGGCCGGAAACGCGCCGAGGTGAATCGGCAAGGTCAGGCCCTGCGCGATCACGCGGCCGGCGCGGTCGAACACCGCGGTGGAGAAGTCCATCGAATCGCGCACGATCGGCGAATAGGCAGTGCGTAGCACGACAAGCGCCATTTCGTCAGCAATCGAGCCGAGCGCGTTCTTGACGATTTCGAGTGTGATGGCATCGGTGCCCGCCGAGGCGGCCTGCTGGGTATTCATGCGGATTGCTCCAGAAACGTGATGACAATGTTTTCGTGGGCATCGACGCGCGCGCCGGCATTCGGCGGCACGACGCAGGTCGAGTCGTACTCTTCGACAATCAACGGGCCGCTCATCGGCACGGCGCGCAAATCGGCGCGCGAGATCACCGGGGTGTCGATAAAACCGTGGGTCTTGCCGAAATACGCCCGGCGCAGCACCGGCACGCGCGCGCCTGACGAGCTCGCCCGGCTGCCACCGGCGCGTTGCGCGTCGTAGGCGCGGTTTTTCTGCGAGCGCAGCGAACCGACCGCGCGCAGATTGACGAGCTCGATAACCTCGTCCGCGGACGCGTGCCCGTAGGTGCGTTCGTGTTCCGCATGAAACGCGGCAGCAATCGGCGCGATGTCGAGCGGCTGACCGGCACGCCATTCGATCGGCACAGTCAACTCGTAAGCCTGACCCGTGTAGCGCAAATCCAGCGCACATGTCACGGCGATATCGTCGAAGGCATTGCCCTCGGCCGTCATATCCGCAGTGGCGCGTGCCACCAGGTCTTCGAGAACATTACCCAACTCCATCGCGGCGGAGTGATCGAGGCGGCAGAACATCGTCTGCATGAATTCATGTTGCGTCGACGAGAACAGCAGGCCCAGCGCGCTGAACACGCCAGGGCTCGGCGGCACGATCACCGTCTTCATGTCGAGCAATTCGGCGATCGCGTGGACAATGACCGGCCCGTTGCCGCCGAAGGCGAACAAGGCGAACTCGCGCGGGTCGCGGCCACGATACGTCGACACGGCTTTCACTGCGCGCGTCATCGTGGAAGCCGCAATCGAGAAGACGCCATAGGCGGCTTCGTACAGATCCGTGTGCGTAGGCTCGGCGATCTGCGTGCGCATTGCCTCGAGCGACTTCTGCTGGTTGATGCGCAACTCCCCGCCGGCGAGGAACTCCGGATTCAGATAGCCAAGCGTCAGCACGGCGTCCGTGAGCGTCGGAATAGTGCCGCCCGCGTCGTAGCACACAGGCCCGGGCACCGAGCCCGCCGAATCCGGGCCGACCTTGACGAGGCCGCCCGCGTCGATACGCACCAGACTGCCGCCGCCGGCGCCGATCTCCGAGACGTCGATGAACGGCAGCTTCACCGCGTGGCCGCCGCCCTTCACGAGCTTGCTGCTGACGTTGATTCCCGCGCCAACCTCGTACTCGGTCGTGCGCGCCGGCTCACCCTTCTCGATGATGGCCGCCTTCGCCGTGGTGCCACCCATGTCCACCGTAATGCAATCGGCGTAACCCGACGCGGCCGCCACCGAGGCACCCGCGATCACACCGGCCGCCGGACCGGACTCGATGATCATCGCCGGCTTCTGCATGACCATGGCCGCGCTCATCACGCCGCCGTTCGAATGCATGATCTGCACGGGACCGGTCATGCCGATGCCGCGTAGCTTGTCGATCAGCGAATGCAGATAGCTGACTACCACCGGGCCGAGATACGCATTGACGACGGTCGTGCTGGTGCGTTCGTATTCGCGGATCTCCGGCAGGATTTCATGCGAGCAGGTCAGGTAGACGGCGTCCCCCAACACGTTGCGCAGCAGATCGCGAATACGGATCTCGTGATCGGGATTCGCATACGCATGAATCAGACTGATCGCTACCGCTTCGATTTTCTCGTCGGCGATACGTTGCGCGATGTTCAGCACCTGCGCATCGTCGAGCGGCGTGTCGATCGAACCGTCGGCCAATAGCCGCTCGTCGACCTCGTAGCGGTGCCGGCGTTTCGCGAGCGGCTCCGGTTTCTGATACGCGAGGTTGTAGAGCATCGGCACACGCAGGCGGCCAATCTCGACCACGTCGCGAAAACCGCGCGTGGTGATCAGCGCGGTGCGCGCGCCTTTGCCTTCGAGCACGGTATTCGTGGCGACAGTGGTTGCATGAACCAGTTCGGTTATCTGGCGCGGTTGCGCGTCGAGCGAGGCCAGCAATGCCTGCAAGCCCGCGACGATCGCGATGCCATAGTCCTGAGGCGTGGACGAAACCTTCCTCGTATGAATCACGCCGTCATCGCCGATCACGACGATATCAGTGAAGGTCCCACCGATATCGACACCGGCCCGGTAAAGTCTTTCAGTCATTACACACCTTACTTGTTAGTCGATGCGGCGCAAACGCGCTGCCGGTTTGCGCCGGTAAAAGCAGTGCTGCTAGAACTTGTGCACGAGTCCGACGCTGACCACCGCCTGGTTCTGCCCCGACGAGGGCAGCATGGTCTGAATCTGCGAGGCCAGCATGCCGTTAGAAGTCGCCGGCAATGGACCGCCCGTAGGTCGCGGGAAGCCGCCACCGGCCGCGCGCAGATAGATCACTTCCGTGTAGATGGAGGTGCGCTTGGAGAGAAACTTGTCGACCAGCAGATTGACCTGGTGCCAGTGCACCTGCGTGGGTCCGCCCGGACCGCCGGTGATGTTGTCGCTCGTGTACGTGTAGGCCATGCCGAAAAACAGCGTCGGATCGAGGGTGAAGCGCGCATTCGCTTCATAGTTGTTGAAGCGGTAGTTGATGCCGCTCGTCAACGTCGTGCCCACGTTGTTGTAGATCGCGTTGCTGTACATCAGACTCAGCTTGGCCGGTCCGATCACATACGAGGCACCGATGCCCGCAATCTGCTCCCGTTTGGACGTGATCGGCGCATCACAGCAGGTGATGGCACCGTTGGTGTTCACGTTCGCAGTGGTGTTCACGCCGGGTTCGTCATAGAGCGAATAGGCGGCCGCAATCGAAAATGCGCCCAGCGAATAGATGCCGCCTACCGACCACATGCGATTGTTCGCAAAGGCGCCGGGCGCGTTGCTGAAGGCGTACATCGCGGTGCCGGTGAAGCCCTTGAAGTTCGGCGAGACGTATTTGATCGAGTTATTGACGCGCAGATAGTCGTCGGTATTGTCGTTGTCGTACGGATGCGAAAACATCACGCCGCCCCACGCGCCGTTGGACGTCATCGTCTGCAAGGTGCCGACAATCGCGTCGTATTGGCGGCCGAACGTCAGCGTGCCGTAGTCCGGATTCGAAAAACCCACGAATGCCTGGCGGCCGAACATGCGGTTGTTCTGACCGAGCGCGCCGTTGACCGGGTTAAAGCCGTTCTCCAGCGTGAAGATCGCCTTGGTGCCGCCGCCGAGGTCTTCGGCGCCTCGCAGCCCCCAGCGGCTGCCGTACTCGCCGTTGCCGGTCAACTGCACCGCGCTATGGCCGCCCTGGTTCGACGAGTAGGTGATGGCCTCGTTGATGATCCCGTACAGCGTGACGGAACTCTGCGCATGAACGAAACCGCTCCCGCCCAGCAGAGCCGCCATGATGAATAACTTTTCCTTCACCGCTCTTCTCCAAACAAGAAATCGCGACACCCCGGTCGGCTAGCGATCGATTGATGATAGCAAATGAATCGATTCACCAAAGATTAAAAAAAATGTCCATAGGTGGACCGGCTCACTGCTTGACCCGGATCTTCTTCTTTACTGCTCAGATCGCCTCTCTTGCAGCCGGCCAATGCCTTTCGGGACCGCCGCCAGCAACTCCGTTGTGTAGCGCTCGCGTGGTTCGAACAGCACCTGATCCACGGCTCCCGCTTCGACGACGCGCCCTTCTCGCATCACCACCACCCGCTGGCACAACTCGCCGACCAGCGCCAGATCGTGGCTGATCACGACCAGCGAGACACCGGCGCTCTGGTGGAGGTCGCGCAGCAGCCGGATGATCTCCGCCTGGATCGATACGTCGAGCGCGGAAGTGGGTTCATCGGCAACGACCAGTTCCGGACGGCGCGCGAGCGCCCGTGCGATGCCCACGCGTTGGCGCTGGCCGCCCGATAACTGATGCGGATAGCGCGCCAGCACGAATGCCGGCAGCCGCACCATGTCGAGCAACTGGCGCACCGGCACGCCGTCGTTGCCGATCGCTTCCGCCAGCGTCGTGGCAATCGTCTTGCGCGGGTTCAGTGAGTTCGTCGTGCTTTGGAACACCATCTGGACACGCTCGCGAAACGTCGCGTTCTGCGCTCGCGTCATCGTGTTCAACGCGTCGCCTCTGAAACAGATCGAGCCGGAAGTCGGCGCGGTGAGGCCGACCATCATGCGCGCGACAGTCGATTTGCCGCTGCCGCTTTCGCCGACGATAGCGAGCGCGTCGCCCTTCGCCACCTCGAGACTCACGCCCGACACCGCATGAAAGCGGCGCCGGTTGAACATGCGCTCGAGCGGCGAACGCGCCAGCGCATAGGATTTGCCGACCTCCTGCAGCGCGAAGATCGGCTGCGTGGCGAGAGCGGCGTTCGGCACACTAACGGACATCGCGCGTCTCCTCAGGTTGATGACGGCCCGTAGCACGCGTAACCGGCAAACGCGGAATGCTCGCGATCAGATGCCGCGTGTAGTCGTGCGAAGGCCGCAGAAAGATATCCTCCACCGAGCCGGCTTCGACCACGCACCCCTGCTTCAGCACGACGGCGCGTGAACACAGTTCCGCCATCAGGTCGAGGTTGTGCGTGATGAACACGAGGCCGAGATCCATCTCGTCCACCAGCGTTCGCAGTAACTCGACGATCTGCGCCTGCACGGTCACGTCGAGCGCGGTAGTGGGCTCGTCCGCGAGCAGCAGCGCCGGTTCACAGACAATCGCGGCGGCAATCATCGCGCGTTGTTTCATGCCGCCGCTCAGTTCGTGCGGATACGCGCGCTCCGTGGTGCGCGGGTCTTTGAAACCGACGCGTTCGAGCACGCCATGCACTTCGTCGCGGATCGCGCGGCCGCGCAGCGGACGGTGCGCGCGGATCACGTCGGCGAGTTGCGCGCCGATCGTGAAGGCAGGGTTAAGCGCCGTCGCCGGATCCTGGAAGATCATGGAGACGCGCCGTCCACGCAATGCCCGCATAAGCGCCTCCGAAGCACGGCCCAGGTCTTCGCCGTCGAGCACGATCCGGCCGCCGCTGATACGCCCCGCGTTGCCAAGCAACCCGAGCACCGCCAGCGACGCGACACTCTTGCCCGAACCCGATTCGCCGACGAGACCGACCGCCTCGCCGCGTCCCACGTGCAAATCGAGTCCATGCAACACTTCGGTCTGCGTCTTGCCCGAACCGAAAGTGACGCGCAGGCTTTCGATCGACAGAAGCGCTTCGTTCATAGCGACGCTCCCGGCACATTCGCCGCATGCGCATTGCGCCGCCGCGGGTCGAGAATGGTGCGCATCGAGTCGCCGAACAGATTGAAGGCGAGCACGCTGACGAACACCGCCGCGCCCGGAAACACCGACACCCACCAGTTGTCGGTGAAAATCAGTGCGCGCGCATCGGAGAGCATCGCGCCCCAACTCGGCGTCGGTGGTTGCACACCGAGTCCGATGAAACTGAGCGACGCTTCCACGATGATCGTCACGCCGAGCAGCAGCGACGCCTGGATCAGCACCGGCGAGATGATGTTGGGCAAAACGTCGGAGAGCATGATGCGCGCCTCGCTCGCGCCTTGCAGAACCCGTGCGGCGACATACTCCGCTTGCGACTCGGCCTTCGCGAGACTATGGGTGAGCCGCGCAAGACCCGGCGCGTACAGCACGCCGATCAGCAGCACGAGCTTGGTTTCATTCGAAATGGCGAGCAATCCGACACGCAGCGTATCAGTGCCGGTAATGCCGACGAGCGCGATCGCCCAGATCAAGAGCGGAATCGACGCGAGCACTTCCATCACTTTCATCAGCGTTTCGTCGAGCCATGAGCCGGATTTGCAGCCGGCTACGAGGCCGATGCCCGTGCCGAGCACGAGGCCGATCGCGACTGCGCACAGTCCGATGGATAGCGACGCGCGAGCGCCCCATATCGTGCGGCTCAGAATGTCACGGCCCACCTGATCGGTACCGAGCCAGAATGCCGCGCTCGGCGCTTCCAGCCGATGTTCGATATAGAGCTGCAGCGGATCCTTCAAGGGCAGCCACGGCGCGCACAATGCAATCACGCCCAGCAGCACGATCGTTACGAGACCGATAGCACCAGCCGGTTCATGCATCAGCGCGCGCAGCAACCGGCCGGCCGATGCGAGCCATGCGCCGAGCACAGGTGGCTTGCGGTGCACGTTGGGTAGCGATGAATCAGCCATCATGTTCTGTTCGCCTTCGGGTCGAGATAACCATGCAGTACGTCGGCGCACGTGTTCGACGCGATGAAGATCGTCGTGACCACGAGCACGATGGCCTGCACCGTTGGATAGTCGCGCTGGAAGATCGCCGTGAGCAACGCACGCGAGACGCCCGGCAGATTGAAAATCTGTTCCACGATCAACGCCCAGCCGAACATGTAGCCGTAACTCATCGCGGCCGTGCTCACGAGCGACGGCAACGCGTTCTTTAGTGCATACAGGCGAATACGCGACGGCGACAAACCGAGCGCTCTGGCGGTTCGCACATAATCCTGCGAGAGCGCGTCAACCATGTTCGCCCGCACCAGACGGCTCAGCACGGAGATGTAGTACACCGACATCGTCAGGACGGGCAACACCAGCGCGAGCAGATGAGCCGCCGATCCGTCCGACCAGGGCGTGAGGCCGCCCACCGGAAACCACCCGGTTTTGAGCGCGACATAGCGGATCAGCAGCAGCCCCAGCCAGAACGACGGCACGGATAAACCGACGATCGCCACAGCTCGCAGCAGATGGTCCGTGCCGCTGTTCTCTTTCAGTGCCGCCACGGTGCCGAGCACGATCGACACCACGATCGTGAAGATGAACGACAGCGTGACGAGCTCGACGGTATTCGGCAAGGTATCGGCGATCTGCGGCCCGATCGAATTGCCGGTCACGTAGGACTTGCCGAAATCGAGCGCGAGCGCACCGTTCAGCCACGTGCCGTATTGCGCGGCGACAGGCCGGTCGAGTCCATATTGATGATTGAACGCGGCAATCTGTTCGACACTTGCGTCGCTGCCCAGGGTCAGACGCGCGGGCGACACGGGTGTCGCGCGACACATCGCGAACAGCAACGCGCTCACCACAAGTAGCACCAGCACGGACGAAAAGAGCCTTGAAACGGCTTTCATATCCACCTCACGCCTTCGCGAGATAAACGTTGTCGAGCATCAGCGAGAAGCCGGTGTTCACCTGGAAATCCTTGACGTTGCTGCGCCACAGGTTCTGCACTTCCAGCGCGCCGATCCAGACGGCCGGACAGTCGCGCGCCAACACCTGCTGAAGCTTCGCGAGGATCGGCTTCAGCGCAGCCGGATCGTCGACCAGATAGCTGTCGTCGATCAGCTTCAGTAGTTCGGCACTCTCGTAGCCGCTCGCTTTCCAGAGACTTTCGGTTGGCCGGAACAGCGCATTGAGCAGATACGTCGGCTCCGGCGGTGCGATGAAACCGGTCAACGCCGCAGCGTGGTTACCGACCAGCACCTGCGAGATCATCTGCCCGAAATCGAGTGGACGCAAATTGACTCGCACACCCAGCGACGCCAGTTGCGCCTGAATGAAAAGCGCCGTCGACGATGTATCGATCAGATACGCAGGCTGCACGTACAGTAGATCGAACGACGCGCCACTCGCGTACTTCGAGCTTTTCAACGCCGCTCGCGCATGGTCCAGATTGAACGCCAGGCTTCCGGCCGAGCCAGCGTCGTACCACGACGACTCCGGCGCAAATGGCATGCTGCTCCCTTTCACTGCGCCGTAGCACAGATCGCGGCAGATCTTGGCGCGGTCCAGCACAAGCGAAACCGCACGGCGAAACGCCGGGTCGTCGAACGGCGCCTTGCGGTTGTTCAGGCACATCATCAGCGGGCTGGTCGGCGATGCGCGGCTATCGCCCGCAAGGCCCGCCGACGTGCGGATCTGCGCAAAGGTTTGGGCCGGCGGCGCACTAATGATCTGCGTCTGGTCCGACATCAGCGAAGCGAGCCGCGACGACTCTTCCGGAATGATGCGGAACACGATCTTGTCCCAATGCGGCTCGCCTTTGCCCCAGTAAGCCGGATTGCGCTTCAACTCGACGAAGTCGTTCGCTTTCGACTGCACGAAAATCGCCGGGCCGGTGCCGACACCGACCGGCGTCTGCTTGAAGTAGCCATCCGGGTGCTGCTCGCGGCTGCCTGCCGGAAAAATACCCATGTACTTCGACATGTAGTCGAGCAACGGCCGGTAGGGACGCTTGAGGCGGATCACAGCGGTGTGCGCGTCCGGTGCGCTCACCGACTCGATCACAGTCCAGAACGGACGGCGGAACGCCTTGTTCGCGGGATTCAGCACGTAATCGAAGCTATATTTCACGTCGGCGGAAGTGAAGGGTTGGCCGTTCTGAAAGTTCACGCCGCGCTGCAGATCGAATGTGTAGGTCAGTTTGTCCGGCGAAATCGTCCACGCGCGCGCCAGTTGCGGCACCCGCTGACCGCGCGCGTCGATGCCGACCAGATTCTCGAAGATCAACTGGTTGATCGCCATCACGTCGTGATTCGGCTGGTTGATCGGATCGAGCGTTTGCGGATTGCTCGGAATGGCGACCGAGAGCACCCCTGCTTGCGCCGCGAAGACGCGGCCTTCGAATGCGAACGGCAGTGAAAGCCCCGCGATACCCGCGGCGCCTGCGCGCAGCAGTTGTCGTCGCCTGTTGCTGAAAGTCATGAAATCCTCTGCTTTTTCAATGCCGCGCAACTCAACATGTGTTAGTGAATCGATTCACAGACAATAGTCAGGTTGGCGCGACGAGTCAACTTTTTAAAAATATCGGAAACCCTGGCTGGCGCGTTCAGAGCGCTTTGCGGCGGACCTATGCGAGCAGCGACGCGG
This sequence comes from Paraburkholderia sp. BL9I2N2, assembly GCF_004339745.1. GTDB lineage: Bacteria > Pseudomonadota > Gammaproteobacteria > Burkholderiales > Burkholderiaceae > Paraburkholderia. The sequence continues at coordinate 998,742 of NZ_SMGP01000003.1, forward strand.
CATCTGCGAGCGACAGCACCGTGGTGCGCGAATCGAATGCCGTGGAAAAAAGATGATCATGCACGACCTGGTCCGGGTCGTAACAGCAATCCTTGACGGTGTACAGGCGGAAGTCCGCGTCGCTCGCATAGGCGACCGACGACAGCACGACGCCGGTCGACGCAATTCCGACCATGATCAGCGTATCGATACCCTGCGCGGAAAGCCGCGCCTGTAGATCAGTACCGAAAAACACGCTGACACGATGCCCGATGATGAGCGGTTCGTTGGCTTACTGGCCGAGTTCCGACGCGATTTTGTCATTGATGAAAAGGCCGAGTTGCTTGAGCCCTTGCCCGTTCTTGTTCAACGGGCTGACTTCCGGATAGCCTGGACTGAACTGGATCTTGGCGAAATAGACGCTGACGCCTTTGGCCCGCGCGGCATCGCACAACTTGCGCGTGTTGGCGAGCAGCGTAGGCGCGACAGATGGAAAGAGCCCCAGGATGTCGGTCTGATAATGCATCACAACAAGCGCCGTTTGTGCCGGCACGATCGCCGGTATCTGCGCACCCACGCTTTGCGCGGACGCGGCGCTGATCGCGCCATCTCCACAGCCATCAAGGCCGAGTCCCGTCGCCACCGCGCCGGCCAGCGCGCCCGCCGTTTTCATAAACCGCCGACGGCCCGCACGGCCGCCTTCCTCGTTCTCGCCCTGCCCCGATCGTAAGTCGTTTTTCCTGTCGCTCATATCATGCCTTGAGTTTTTGGTGAATCGATTCATTTACCGTCCATGCGCAATGTCGGCGGCGAAAAATCCGCTGTCAAGCAACTTTGCGATCGGGCAAACCCTGGGAATCGATCCGGCTAGCGCTTTTTGCGGCGGGCAGGACTGCGTGGCGCGCCGCACGACTCGCGCACGATCATCCGCATGGGATGTTTGGAGCGACGGATGCCGGACGGCGCGCTGCCGTCGATCAGCTGCAACATCATGTCCGCTGCTTCGCGGCCGACGTCGCGCGGGTTCTGCGTCACCACGGTCAATGCCGGCGACGCGATTCCGGAATACTCGTGCTCGCCGATGGAAATCACCGACAGGTCTGCCGGGATCGACAGCCCGGTTTCCCGCACGACTTCAAGCACGATGGCCACGTCGTTCAGCGTGGCGATGATCGCGGAAGGCGGCTGCGGAGCGCTGAGCAGCGCCCGGCAGACGTCCTTGTTGAAGGCGCTGGTGCGCAGCACGAGCGCCGGATCGAGCGCGATGCCGGCGGCCTCGCACGCGGCCAGATAGCCACGTACCATCTCGCGGCCTACCCACGTGTTTTCGTGGCCGGCCACAAGCGCAATCGCGCGATGCCCGAGCGACGTGAGATAGCGCACAGCCTGACGGCAGCCGTCGGCGTGATCGGTCAGTACCGAATTGAATTCGCCCTGGGCATCGCGCTCCCACAGCACGACCGGCATATTCAGGGTATGCAGGAAGTTGAAATAGGAAGGCGTCTCGTCGTCGGAAATCGCGCCGATGAATCCGTCGATGCGGCGTTGCTTCAGGCTCGACAGAATGGCCCGTTCGCGCTCGAGATCGTAATGTGAATTGGCGATCAGAATCTCGAAACCCCTTGCCCGCAGGCGCTCTTCGGCGGCGCTCACCATCTGTGCGGCGGTGTGCTGCGTGATGTCGGAAATCAGGCAGCCAATCGCGCTCGAACTGCCTTTGCGCATGCTGCGCGCCACCACGTTCGGCACGAAATTCAACTCGGCCACCGCGGCACGCACCGCCTCCTGAATGGCCGGCGCCACATTCTCGCGGCCGTTCAGCACACGCGACACCGAACCGACCGACACCTTCGCGAGACGCGCGACGTCCTGCACGGTGGGCGAGCCCTGCGGAGATTTGCGGCTGCGCAACGCAGGCTTAACGGGTTTGCTGGCTCTCTCTTTGGGCATGACGGAAGGCGGAACGGTGGTCGATCGATTCTCGATGAATCGATGCATCGGGCCGATTATAATGCGTCCCGGCTCTAGCTCATGTCAGCGCGGCCTTACGGCGCGGGCCGGCAGTCGTCCGTGCACAAGGAAAACAGTCGTCAGCCCATGCGAAAAACAGATACGTCTGGATCGCCAGCGTCAAGTCGGGCGGTGCAATGTCATTCTCACCGGGCCGCCCACACCTTCCTTCAACTCCCGCATGCATGAATGAGGAACTGCTGGAACGCCACGGCCGGCGTATCCAGCGTTGCGCCTTTGCGCCACAACATGCCCGCATCCATCTGCGGAATCGCGTTGAAAATGGGCCGCGCGTCGATCCGCTTGCCTTCCAGCGACCACGGTCGAAACACCATGTCCGACAGAATCGTGACGCCGAAACCATGCGCAACCAGACCGCGCAGCGCTTCCATTGAACTGGTGCGAAAGGCGATATTCGGTTCGACATCGTTCTGCTTCCAGTAACGCAACGTGGACTGCTCGCCTTCGTCCACCGTAATCAAAATATATGGATAGCTCGCGATATCAGCGAGCGAAGGCGCATTGAGTTGCGCAAGAGGATGGGTGAGCGCGGTCCACAACTGCCGGCGCGAGCGAATCAGTACATGGTGGCCGAAACGCCTGATATTTTCGACGTTGGAGAGCAGAACGATGCCGAGATCGACGTCGCCCGAGAGCACGGCCTGCTCGATCGATTCGCGGTCCAGGTCGTGCAGATCGATCACGATGTCGGGATACGTCGCGCGAAAACGCGCCATCAACTCGGGTAGGAAATAGCCCAGCACCGTATACGACGCCGCAATGCGCACGGTCCCTTTCAGATCGTGCGAGCGGAACGGCGCCTTGTAGACCGCGTCGCGCACCGAATCGAGTATGTGTCTCGCGTGGTTCAGAAAATCGTGCCCGTCCGGCGTCAACGTGACCCCTTGAGGCAGGCGTTCGAAGAGCCGCGTACCCAGGGTTTCCTCCAATGCGAGCACGGCATTGGTGATCGCCGATTGCGACACATGCTCGGCCGTCGCCGCCATCGAAAACTGCCCGCTCTGGGCGGCCGCCACGAAGTAACGCATCTGCCGCAGGGTAACGTCTTTTGACATGTGTTTTTCGAATAGCAGGATTCGGTATTCGTGATTTTACGTTGGAAATTCCGCTTCCTATACTCCGCTTCCAATAAAGCCGCCGGAGACCTCACCATGAACGCCCCGCTAACGTCCCCGCTACGTGACGCGCTTGCCGACGTATCGCTCGACGACAAATACACGCTCGAAAAGGGCCGCGTTTATATGAGCGGCACTCAGGCGCTGGTGCGGCTGCCTATGCTGCAGAAGGCGCGCGACCGCCGCGCCGGCCTCAACACGGCGGGCTATGTGTCCGGCTATCGCGGCTCGCCGCTCGGCGCGCTCGATCAGGGCCTATGGAAAGCGAAGAAGCATCTGAAGGAACACGACGTCGTGTTTCAACCGGGGGTCAATGAGGACCTTGCGGCGACTGCCGTGTGGGGCACGCAGCAGCTCAACCTCTGGCCGGGCGCGAAGGTCGACGGTGTCTTCGGCATGTGGTACGGCAAGGGGCCGGGTGTAGATCGCACCGGCGACGTCTTCAAGCACGCGAATTCAGCCGGCACCGATCCGAACGGCGGCGTGCTGGTGCTGGCGGGCGACGACCATGCGGCGAAGTCGTCGTCGGTCGCGCATCAATCCGAGCACATGTTCGTGGCAAGCGGCATTCCGGTGCTGTATCCGGCAAGCGTGCAGGAGTATCTCGACTATGGTCTGCACGGCTGGGCTATGAGTCGCTACGCAGGTCTGTGGGTTGCGATGAAATGCGTGACGGACGTGGTCGAGTCAAGCGCGTCGATCGACATCGACCCGGACCGTTTGCAGATCGTCCTGCCCGACGACTTCGACATGCCCGAAGGCGGCCTGAATATCCGCTGGCCCGACCCGCCGCTGGCACAGGAGGCGCGTCTGCTCAACTACAAGTGGTACGCGGCGCTCGCCTACATTCGCGCGAACAAGCTCAATCGCGTGGTGATCGACAGCCCCACTCCGCGCCTTGGCATCATGACCGCGGGCAAGGCGTATCTCGACGTGCGGCAGGCGCTCGCCGACCTCTCGCTCGACGACGAAACCTGCGCGCGCATCGGCATTCGCGTGCTGAAGGTGGGTTGCGTATGGCCGCTCGATGCGCAGAACGCGCGCGACTTCGCAACCGGGCTCGACGAGATTCTGGTGGTCGAAGAAAAACGCCAGATTCTCGAATACGCGCTCAAAGAGGAACTCTATAACTGGCGCGACGACGTGCGTCCAAAGGTGTTCGGCAAGTTCGATCAGCGTGACGACGAAGGCGGCGAATGGTCCGTGCCGCGCGGACAGACTTTACTGCCCGCGCACTACGAACTGTCGCCCGCCTTGATCGCGAAAGCGATCGCCCGGCGCCTCGCCAAAGCCGATCTGCCTGCCGATCTGCGAGCGCGGATCGATGCGCGCGTGGCCGTGATCGAAGCCAAGGAGCGTGAGGCTGCCACGCCGCGTTCCGTGCCGGAGCGGCAGCCGTGGTTCTGTTCGGGCTGCCCGCACAACACGTCGACACGCGTGCCGGATGGCTCGCGCGCACTGGCCGGCATTGGCTGTCACTACATGTCGATGTGGATGGACCGCAAGACGGAGACCTTCAGCCAGATGGGCGGCGAAGGTGTCGCGTGGACCGGCCAGATGCATTTCACGAATGAGCGCCACGTGTTCGTCAATCTGGGCGACGGCACCTATTTCCATTCGGGTCTGCTAGCGATTCGCGCCGCCATTGCGGCAGGCGCGAACGTCACCTACAAGGTGCTCTACAACGATGCGGTCGCGATGACCGGCGGCCAACCGGTGGACGGTGTGCTCACCGTCCCGCAGATCGCGTTTCAGGTCGTTGCCGAGGGCGCGAAGCACGTGCTGATCGTGACCGACGAGCCGGAGAAATACGACGCGAACATTCGTCTTCCCGAAGGAGTGACGGTCTATCACCGCGACGAACTCGACCGGTTGCAGCGCGAGTTGCGCGAAGTGGCCGGTACATCGATTCTGATCTACGACCAGACCTGTGCGACCGAAAAACGCCGGCGCCGCAAACGCGGTACGTATCCCGATCCAGCGAAGCGCGCCTTTATCAATGACGCAGTGTGCGAAGGCTGTGGCGATTGCTCGGTGCAATCGAACTGCCTGTCGGTCGAGCCGCTGCAAACGTCGCTCGGCACCAAGCGCAAGATCAATCAATCGTCGTGCAATAAAGACTTTTCGTGCGTGAACGGCTTCTGTCCGAGTTTCGTTACGGCTGAGGGCGCACAGGTGAAAAAGCCCGCTAAGCACGCATCCGCAGCCGCGTTGCCCGATTTCGCGGCACTGCCGCGGCCCGCGATTGCTTCGTTATCCAAGCCGTATGGCGTGCTGGTGACCGGTGTCGGTGGAACCGGCGTCGTGACGATCGGCGGCTTGCTTGGCATGGCGGCTCACCTCGAACACAAGGGTGTCACCGTGCTCGATATGGCTGGGCTCGCGCAGAAAGGCGGCGCTGTGCTGAGCCATGTGCAGATCGCCGCGGCACCCGACCAATTGCATGCCACGCGGATCGCGGCCGGCGAAGCGCGCCTGATCCTCGGCTGCGATGCGATTGTTTCCGCTTCCGCTGAAGTCCTGGCACGCACGCAACGCGGCGTGACGAAAGCGGCGATCAACAGCGGCGCCACGCCGACCGCACAGTTCGTGCGGGATCCGCACTGGAGCTTTCCGGCCGATCAGACACGACAGGATCTGCGCGCGAGCATCGGCGACGACTGCGACTTCATCGACGCCAATCGTCTCGCGCTCGCACTGTTAGGTGACACGCTCTATGCAAATCCCCTGTTGCTCGGCTTTGCCTGGCAACGCGGCTGGCTGCCGCTCAGCTACGAAAGTCTCGATCGCGCGATCGAACTGAATGGCGTGGCCGTCGAAAAGAATCGTCTGGCGTTCGAATGGGGCCGCTACGTCGCGCAGCACGGTGAAGCCGCCGTGGAGGATTTTACGCCGCTCGCCGGTAAGCAGCAGGCCATCGTCGTGCAGATGCCCGAATCGCTGGGCCGACTGATCGAGCGCAACGTCGAGCGGCTGAGTGTCTATCAGAACCCGCGTTATGCGGCGCGCTATGTTGCAGCCGTCGAACGGCTGCGCGAGAAGGAAGCGGCTGTTGTGCCGGGGTCGAAGCCTCGGCTCACGCCGGTGGTCGCGCGCAATCTCGCGAAACTGATGACCTATAAGGACGAGTACGAAGTGGCCCGTCTGTATGCGGACCCGGCCTACATGGACAAGCTGCGCGCGCAGTTCGAAGGCGAGCCGGGTCGCGATTACAAGCTCGCGTTCCATCTCGCGCCGCCATTGCTCGCCAAACGCGACGAACACGGCCGCCTGAAAAAGCAACGATTCGGGCAATGGATGCTCACGGTATTTCGCGTGCTCGAAAAATTCAGGTTCCTGCGTGGCACTGCGTTCGACGTATTCGGCAAGACGGAGGAACGGCGCAATGAACGTGAGCTGATCGAACAGTACTTCGCGCTGGTCGACGAGTTCTGCGCAACGCTCGACATCGCCCGATTCGATGCGGCGCTGAAGCTCGCCGATCTGCCGGGCGAGATTCGCGGCTTCGGTCACGTCAAGGAGCGCAACGTGCTCGCCGCGGCACCGAAGCGCGAACGCTGGCTTGCCGAATACCGGGCCGATGCGGACAGCACGCCGCCCGTTTCATCCTCTCAATCTTTCGAAAAAGCGTTATGAAAACGACTATGCATGACCGTGACGGCGTGATCTGGCTAGATGGCGACCTGGTGCAGTGGCGGGACGCGCAACTCCACTTTCTGACTCATTCGCTCCACTATGGCATGGCGGTATTCGAAGGCGTCAGGGCATACGAGACCGCCGCGGGTCCCGCGATCTTCCGGCTCGACGACCACACGAAAAGACTCTTCAATTCCGCAAAGATCTTTGAAATGGCTGTGCCTTTCAGCGCGGAGACGATTCGCGAGGCGCAACTGGAAGTGGTGCGCCGCAATCAGCTGACCGCGTGCTATCTGCGGCCTCTCGTATGGCTCGGCAGCGAACAGATGGGCCTCGGTGCGCGCGGCAACACGGTTCACGTCGGGATCGCAGCGTGGCCTTGGGGCAGCTATCTCGGCGAGGAGGGACTCGCGCGCGGCATTCGTGTCAAGACATCGTCGCTATCGCGTCACCATGTGAATGTGTCGCTGGTTCGCGCCAAGGCGAGCGGCTACTACATCAACTCGATTCTGGCCAATCGCGAAGTCACCCGTAACGGTTACGACGAGGCGCTGCTGCTCGACACGGAAGGCTATGTGTCCGAGGGCGCGGGTGAAAACGTTTTCATCGTGCGAAATGCTGTGCTGTATACGCCGGACCTGGCCTCGTGCCTCGACGGCATCACACGCGCGTCGGTCATTGAAATCGCGCGGGATCAGGGCCTTCAGGTCGTCGAAAAACGCATTACGCGCGACGAAATGTACTGCGCCGACGAAGCCTTTTTTACGGGCACGGCAGCCGAGCTGACGCCCATTCGTGAACTCGACGATCGCGTGATCGGCAACGGAGAGCGTGGACCGGTCACCGCAAAGCTGCAGGACACGTTCTTCGCCGCGGTCGCCGGCAAATCGGAACGCTACGCACACTGGCTGACGCACGTGGTCCGCTGAACGCGATATTTGCCAGGAGCCGGCGCTATCGTGCCGCTCCCGGCTCACTTACGACACGAGACCGCCATGCCCGCCTCCTCATCCTCGGAACGCCTTCCCGCCCACGCGATGCCCGTGCTGCGCGTCGTGCCCCAACCGTCGAGCGCCAACGTACACGGCGATGTCTTCGGCGGCTGGATCATGTCACACGTCGACATCGCCGGATCGATTCCCGCCAGCCGGCGCGCGAACGGCCGTGTCGTCACCATCGCCGTCAATTCGTTCACGTTCAGACAGCCCGTTTTTATCGGCGACCTGTTGAGCTTCTACGCAGAAATCGTGCGCGAGGGACGTACGTCGATCACCGTCAACGTGGAGGTCTTCGCTCAACGCATGGGCATGACGGCCGACGTCGTCAAGGTGACGGAAGCTACCCTCACCTTTGTAGCCACCGACTCAGCGCGAATGCCACGCCCTTTGCCACCCATCGACCCCGCTTCCACGTCAACGCTGAACTACTCGTAACAGGCATTGGCCTCCGAAAGACGAGCGTTGCCTGATCGGCCATAGTTGAACGATGCCGAGGTTCCGGAGGCGCATATTTGATTCTGCCTTCAACGCCGAAGCGGAGTGAGACTCGAACAAACAAGTCAGGCGGTGCGGCTTGCACTCACAATCTGGTGCCCAAGCCGAACGATTTCATTGACCAGCAGATCCAGGTCATCGCGGCGGGTGCGGTGGTTGCATATCGCTACCCGCAGGCAATGCACTCCGTGCACCGTCGTGTCGGACAAGGCCGCGATGCCCGCTTCCTGTAGCCGCAGCATGATCTCGATGTTGAGCGCCTTCAATGCTCCCTCTTCCACCCCCTCCGGACGATATCGGAAGCATACGATGTTGATATTCGTTGGCGCGACCAGTTCGAGAAGGGGCTCGGCCTTGATCAGGCCGCTGAGGTAGCGACCCTGTGCGATGTTCTGATCGATCAGGCGGCCAAACTTCTCGACTCCATGCTCTTTCAGTGCCATCCAGACCTTCAGCGCACGGAAACCTCTCGTCGTCTGCAGTCCGTACTCATACAGCCAAGGGGCCGACGCGATTCCGCGCGGCGTCGGCTCCAGATATTCCGGTGTCACCGCGAACGCGCCTCGATGGGCAGAGGCGTCACGAACCAGGGCGCAGCCGACTTCAAACGGTGCGTGCAACCACTTGTGAGGATCGAGCGCGATGGAATCCGCCCGCTCGATTCCTGCAACGCGATTTGCATTTTCGGGAGCGATCGCAATCAGCGCGCCGATGCATCCGTCAATGTGCAACCAGAGGTTCTCTTCGGCGGCCAGATCCGCCAGCGCCATCAGATCGTCGATCGCGCCGGTGTTAACTGTCCCCGCTGTCGCTATCACGCAGGCAGGCTGAAATCCCGCCGCCCGATCCTCTGCGATCGCAACGCGCAGGGCGGCGAGATCGATCCGTAGTTCGACATCTGTCGGGATGTATCGCAGCGCTCGGTTTCCCATGCCTAGCGCCTCCATGGCCTTTCGGTGGCAGCTGTGGATCTGGTCCGAGCCATAGAAACGCAAGGGCCGCTCCATGGCGGCGACACCATGCTCGCGCACGTCGATGCCGGCCTTGGCGTTGCGCGCCACTGTCAAGCCAATGATATTGGCCATTGAGCCACCGCTCACCAATGTGCCGCTGGCCGAAACTGGAAAACCGATCATCTCCTTGCACCAGTTGACCACTTGCCGATCCATCAGGGCAGCAGCATGATTGCCGCCACCAAGGTTAGAGCCCTGGATTGCCGCCAGGAAATCTCCCAGTGCACCGGTGAAGTTGCTAGCCCCCATATACCAGGACCAAAAGCGCGGATGCACGTTGCCCAGCGGATAGGGCAACACGTTCTCGGCAAGCTCGTGATAGATCCCTTCCACCGGCGACGCCGACCGTGGCAGCGCTTGCTCGAATAAGGCTGTGACATCCGCCGGCATGTTTCGCCACACCGGCCGGCTGCGGACGTCGCGCAGGTAGTCAACCGCATCGTCGATGATCTGGTGGGAAAGTGTCCGCAGCCCGGTCCAATCGTCCGGATCGAGCGTTTCCTCGAAGCGCGGCTGGACTCCGGGGAAAGCGTGCGAACCAGCGGCATCTTTCTTATCCATCACGGCACCTGTTCGATCAAGGAGTAGCGTGTTCGTGTCGCGATAGCCATGCTCAGGAGCGCAGGCCCTGTCGGCACAAGTCCGGCGGTCTGACAACCAGGAGATGAGCCGTTCATCGAACAAGAATAATCCCAAAAGGCCGCTTCCGAGAAGACGGACATTCAACGCGCGTTTGTCACCGCAGTCGAACGGTTACATCGTCGGATAACGCGATTCAGTGGCGCTGCGTAGGTAGGTTTCATCTGAATCGCACTTGCCTTGCGCTGATATATTGGCCTGCATCTCTCGGTCGCAGTCACGCCGCGAGACTGCCGACAAATTGCTTGATGTTGTCCAGGACGGGTTGCTGGTCGCCCGCGAAGACCCAGTGATCGGCACCGTCGAGTTCGACGAATCGCGCCTGCGCGATGTGGCTGGCGAGATGCCGGCCGGCGCCGATGCGAACGGCGCGGTCGCCGTGGCGGTGGAGCACCAGAGTCGGAACGGAAATTCGGCCCAGGAGATGCCGCACATCCATATCGCGCAACGCCTCGAGCACGCCCTTGATGGCTCCCGGGCTCGACGCGGCCCGCAGCAAGCCTGCCCACCAGGCTCTCGCCTGCGAATCCCGGGAGAGGCTCGGCGCGAATGTTTCGATACCGGCAGGACCGCCCCAGACGGCGACGAGCTGCCGCAACCACGCGTCGTACTGGCTAGCCTGCAGCGCGTGCGGATAGTCGGATGCCGCGCTCCCCTTCGCCAACGAGCCGAAGAGAACGAGGCCGGCGACACGGTCGGGGTGATCAGCGGCAAATTTGATACATGCCGGTCCGCCCTCGGACGCGCCGAACAGAACGACCCGGCGGCTGCCAGCGGCGTCAAGCACGGTGCCGATGTCCTGCGCGGTCGCGTCGACGCTCGGATTGAACCCGACCCGGTCGGAAAGCCCGATGCCGCGACGATCGAGCAGGACAAGACGACCCATCTCAGTGAGCGCGGACAGGAACGCCCGGCACCGGGGCTCCTCCCAGACCCGTTCGACGTGGGACACGAAACCGGGGAGCACCAGAATATCAATGCGGCCGGCACCATAGGTCTGGAACGCGAGATGGACGCCGCCACCGCTGACGTAACGCGTCGACGGCGGGTCCTCGATGGGTAACATTGCGCCCGCATCGAGCAGCGCGCGGGTCTCGGATTCGGGGGCTACATTGAGCTCGTCGTGAAGGCGCTGCGTCAGGGCCTCGAGGTGCCGCTGGGCTGTGGCCCGGTCTCCGGTGAGCAGAAGGTTGCGGATGAGGTGTCGGCCGTACACTTCGCTGAGCGGATCGAGCTCAACAAGACGGCCGGCATGGGCGGCCGCGGTTATGTACTCACCGGCCGCATTCTTGTCGTGCACCACTCGCTCCAGCGCCTGGATCGCCCGGCCCCGCAAGGCCTCCCGGCGAAAAAAAGCCCACTCGTCGAACTGCGGGCAGTCGCCGGGCGAAAAACCTTCGAGAAAGTCGCCGGGATAATGACGGCAGGCCCGCTCGAACTCGCCGCGGTCGCAGGCTTGCTCGAACAGCTGGGAATCCAACTGCAGGTCGATCGCTGATGACCATCGAACCGTCGACCGGTCGGTGGCGAGAACGTCGTCGCCAAGCGTGAGCTGGAGGCGATGCAACAGACGCCTCAGCCGCGCCCGTACAACCTCTTCGCGGCCTTCCGGCCACAACATCGTGGCGAAGACGTCACGCCCGACTGAGCCGTTCGCTTCGGCCAGGTAGACCAGCAGGGCCAGGCCCTTGCGCAGGGGCAGCTGACACAGCCGGCCGTCCCGACGGATCTCCGGAAATCCAAGCGTCCGCACGCTGAACAGAGCCATGGCGAGGCGACCCTCAATGACGGCGTCCGGGGGACGCTCAGGGGACGAAGCAATCCTACCATTCCCCGCAAGCGATGGTCACTGGACTCATTGCGACGGATTGAACTGGAGGATTGCCATGAAGAACCTGGGCGAGCATGCGATCGTGATCGGCGCCAGCATGGGTGGGCTCCTGGCCGCCCGCGTGCTGTCGGATTTCTATACCACAGTCACCTTGCTCGAACGCGATGCGTTTCCGGCAGCAGACACACCGCGCAAGGGCGTGCCACAGGGTCGTCATACCCATGGGCTCCTTGCGCGCGGCAGCGCGATACTCGAGGAATTCTTCCCGGGATACAACGCCGAGGTCGTTGCCCAAAGCGGCGGCTTGATCGGTGATGTCGCCAACGATGTGATCTGGATAGGTCGCAACGTCAGGCTTGCTAACGGCACGAGCGACCTGATCGGTCTGCTTGCGAGCCGTCCCGTGCTCGAAGGCCATCTACGCCGACGGCTCCTCGGATTGCCGAACGTGCGCGCCATAGAAAGTTGCGCTGTGCGTGGCCTTGCCACCGACCCCGTTCGCAGGAGCGTGACCGGTGTGCGCATATGTGTCGAGGGCAAGCCGGAAGAGACCTTCAACGCGGACCTTGTCGTTGATGCGACTGGCCGTGGCTCATCCAGTGCGGCGTGGCTTGAAGCACTCGGCTACCAACCTCCCGCCAATGAGAAGGTCGAGATCGGCATCTGCTACACGACCCGTACCTATCGACGTCGGCCTACTGATCTTGACGGCAAGCACGGTATTGTTGTCGCCGGTAGTGCGCCGAACTGGCGCAATGGTGTCCTGCTCGCGCAGGACAACGACAGCTGGATCGTCAGTGCCGGCGGTTTTCTCGGCGACGACGCACCGGACAACGACCAGGGCTTTCTCGCGTATCTGGCGACGCTGCCGACCATGGAGATTCACGACGTTGTCGCAAGAGCGGAACCGCTAACCGATTACAAGCACTACCGCTACGCCTGCAGCCTGCGCCGGCGGTACGAGAAGCTTGCACGCTTCCCCGGGAACTACCTGGTTTTTGGTGACGCCATCTGCAGCTTCAATCCGGTCTACGGGCAGGGCATGACCGTCGCGGCAGAGGAAGCGCTGACGCTGCAGCGGTGCCTGCGCGCGGGCTCGAATGAGCTTGCGCCTCGATTCTTCCGGGCGGCCGCGAAGATCGTCGATATTCCGTGGGACATCGCCGTTGGCAACGACCTCCGCCATCCACAGGTCAAGGGCGCGCGCCCGCCGATGCTACGTTTCATCAACTGGTACATTGGCAAGCTTCACCTTGCCGCAACGCGCGACAGCGCGCTGGCGACGGCGTTTCTGAAGGTTGTCAACCTGATGATGCCGCCGTCGTCGCTGCTCAGCCCTGCGATCGCCAGGCGGGTCTGGCAGGGCAACCGGAGGCCTGTGCTATCGGCTCGCTCGCCCGCAATCGAAGCAGCAAGGCGAAATAGCGCATCGTCGTGACCGGGCATCACGGTTGACCGGCGCAGGCGTCTAACGCGCGCTCGTCACGAACGTTTGCCACGGCCGACAAGCGAAAGGCAATCTCGCGCGAGCGAATGGCCGTTGGACTTTTGCAAGCGGTCGTTGCCGGTCGCGATGACGAACAGCACATGAGGGTCGAGAAGGCTCATTCGTCAATAACGAAAGCTGACAGTCGCCGACACCTGGTCGCGAATGTCGGCAAAGCGACCTGCAACGGCCGCACGTTCCTGATCGGCCACGAATGTCGCCGGGCACAAGGCCGTCAGCATCCGGGCCGTCAGAACGGCTCATTTTTTTGGATGATGATGACAACTCCGAGGACAGTCTCCCCTCCCTTATAATCCCCGCATTGACAGTGATTTCATCGGCGGAGAGCCCCACTTTATGAGTCAGCCAAATGGGCGATATCCGGGATCGCGAGGCAAGGGTCCGCGTCAATCGCGCCAACCCTCAAATACGACATCCCACCGACAGAACAAGCCATACGTAAAAACGCCGCCCGCGCGAGACCCAGCCCAGACGGCGTCCATTTTCAAAACGCGTTCGTTTAAATGGCTTGTCGACGCGGTGGGCGCGGAGAACATCGCACTGGGACTCGAATCCAACCTGGCGCGCGTGGCCGAGTTGATCAACGGCGAGAGATTCACACCCGAGACGGCTTTCCACATTGAAACGACGCTCGGTCTACCCGACGGGTTTTTCGATCAACCCAATCCTGCGCTCACTTCCGAAACGATCAGTCGTTTGAGGGCGCCGCTCAACTTTATTCGCGCGAATGCTGAGCCAGAATCGGCGGACGGGCAGCCAGTGGAACCGGCTCCTGCAGTACTGGCGAATCACCACCCTACCCCCACTGACCGTTTGCCCAGGAAATCAGAAATGCCAAAGAGAACCGATGGCGACTCGCCACAGGCCGTCGCGAAGCGCAACCCTGCAGCGGCAAGAACTGCCACGGCTCCCTCGTCGAAACCGGCATCAGCGAAAGCCAAAGCGTCTATGAAGTCCGGGGCCCAGCAATCCTTGCCGTTGACCGACGTGGCGGCTCTGCAAAACATTCGTCGCGCAAACCTGCACGTACTAACGTCCCGTAAGGGATCGAAGGTGCGGCTCAGCGCAGTAGTGAATATCAGCGCCTCCAATCTAGACAATCGTCTGTATGGACAGAAGCGCATGGACGACGCTGAAGCCAACCGTTTCACCGAACGCCTTGGGTTGCCGACTGCCTGGCTGGACGTTCCGCGTTCAGTCTCAGACATTCCTGAGTCTGTCTCGGCTCTGCTTGATCCGCTGTCGGGTCGATCTGCATCTGATCAGCAGGAGCTTCCTGCCGCGAAAAGGCCGGAAGCGGTGGTGGCAAGAAAATCCGCGACAAGAAAGGCAAAAGCCGCGAGCAACCGACACGCCCAACCGCCCGAGGCGGATCACCCCAGCGGCAGCGTCGTTACGAAGGCAGTCGTGGAGCAACAGGATCCGGGACTTCCGCATGCCTCCGATCTGGCAATCCAGCAAACTGTCGACAGCGATTTCCCGCCGTCCGCCTCCCACCAGCAACCTGCGGCGGCTTCCATCACAGAGGTCATCGCGGAGCCGCGCCGTTCTGCTCCCGTGACCAGCCTTGGCGATCTGATCGGTATTGAACCGATCGCAGAGGCGCTGATCAAGACGCTCGCAGGTAAGGCACGAACCGGTCGTCTTGACGAAATGAAAGCGCTGGAACTATTGCGACAGATCGTGTCGCTCTGACCTGAACGGGAGTTGACCGGAATTTTGCGGCGGGCGCGCTGCCAGGTTCGCCCTTGATTTCAATGCATTTTGTGACGGCAAGTTGATCCTGGCTTGATGCGGACTGCGAGGCGGTCCCGCTAAAATACCTCACCAAATCAGGCGCTTCCTGTCTGCCGTTTGCCCCCTTCCCGTTTTGCTCGCTCCGCCGAAGTTTTCGCATGCCGGAGTGACGCCTGCCCTGCACTCGGCGTGCGGAACTCTAGTCGTGTCGAGCCGATGGAGATTATTGCCGTTCAAGCTAACCGCCGTTGCTTCGCATCCAGGTCAGCGACGCCCGGCAGCAAATGATGCGCAATGCGTCCGATCGGGAAATCGAAAGTTCCGCGCAGGTTGATACTTTCGAGATCTGCCAGCGGCACGACCTCGATCTTTTGCCGATTGACATGAATTCAATCATTGATCTCTCTGGCAAACGCGGACTGAACGTCGGGCCTAGCGAATTTCCCTGGCCACGGTCTGCAACTGCCTGAAGGCGCGATACCGCGCCTCGTGCAATGCCGCAATGTCACCCGTGTCCGACTCGTAGATCCTACCGATCTGCGACATTCTGGCCATCGCCGAGCGTACGTCGTCGAACAGGCCGCCAGCCACGCCGCCCAGGATCGCCGCGCCCAGCAGCACGGGTTCTTCCGCCCGCGTCGCAAGCACGGGCTTTCCCGTCGCATCGGCGAGCAGTTGCCGAACGAGATCGAGTCGCCCCGCGCCGCCGCTGATCACCACCCGCTCGATCGGTGCACCGGCCATCGCCTGTGCTTCGATGATCTGGCGAAGGCCGTAACCGATACTGCAAATGCCGGCAATGTAGAGGGCGACCAGACTGTTCAGGTCGTCCTCCATTCCAAGGCCCGCAATCACGGCTCTTGCGTGTGGGTCGGCCAGCGGGGCACGGTTTCCCAGAAACTCCGGGACGACATGCAGGCCGTTGGCCAGCAACGCCGCGCCCGACAGGCTGTCCGCCGCCTGCGCCGCGAGACCGGCGAGCATCACCGGCAGTGGGTGGCCCTCGTGCTCTGCGCGACGTCGGACGTCTGGGGCAGCGGGGTGCATCGAAAGCAGTCGTTCGATCGCCGCGCCCGCTACCGATTGGCCGCCCTCGTTGAGCCATGCATCCGGCACCATCGCCGAAAAATAAGGCCCCCACACGCCGGGCACGAAGACCGGACTGCGGGTCGTGGTCATCGTGCACGATGAGGTGCCGAAGACGTAAGCGAGGCAGGACTCGGGCTCGCCGTCGGCGCCGACCGTGCCGATCCCCCCGGCATGGGCATCGATCACGCCCGTGGCGACCGGCGTTCCGGTTCGCAGGCCGAGCTGCGCGGCGGCGTCTTCGGTCAGTCCGCTGCCCAACGGCGTACCCGGGTCGACGACCGTCTGGCCGATGCGCGCAAAAGCCTCGTCCGCCAGCACGCCGAGGCCGATGCTCCGAAAGTAACTCTCGTCCCAGCGCCGCTCGTGCGCCAGATAAGTCCATTTGCAGGTGACCGTGCAGGTGGATCTCGACAAGTCCCCGGTCGCGCGCCAGGTCAGGAAGTCGGTCAGGTCGAAAAACTGCCACGCCGCCTCGAACACGCCCGGCCTGTTTTCGAGGAGCCACAGCAGCTTCGGTGTTTCCATTTCCGGCGAGATCTTGCCGCCGACAAACTTCAGCACCTCGTGGCCCGTCGTATTGATGCGCTCCGCCTGTGCCACGGCGCGGTGATCCATCCAGACGATGATGTCGCGCTCGGCTTGCTCGGAAGGGCCCACGGGCAGGGGCCGGCCGCCCTCGCCCAGCACGACGAGCGAGCAGGTGGCGTCGAAGCCGATGCCGGCGACCTGATCGGGCGAGACGGCGGCCTGCGACAGCGCATCCTTCACGGAATCGCAGACGGCGGTCCAGATTTCGCCGCTCGACTGTTCGACGATGGAGCCGCTTGCATGGAACAGTGTGATGTCACGCCTGGCCGAGGCCACCATGCGACCGGCAAGGTCGAAGATTCCAGCCCGGGCGCTGCCCGTGCCCACATCCACCCCGATGACATGGAGCGCATCGCGTGCGCTGTCTGTCGCGCCGGAGGTCGAGTTTTCTGATGTCATAGCTCGCTGCCTGGTCACTGTCTGCTCATTGCCTTTTTGGGGGAGGCGTTCCATGTTGACGGCGAGCCACACGACCGCGCCCGCGTCTGGCACGCATTTCAGAGATCGACGTTGTTTGGAAGAATCACGAGATCGCGGATGGTCACGTTGCGCGGCCGCGTCAGCATGAAGAGCACCGCATCGGCGACCTCCCTGGCCTGCATCAGGCTGCCCGAAGCGAGCGCTTCGTCCATCTTCGCCTTCGGCCAGTCGTCGAGCAGTGCGGTGACGACCGGGCCCGGGGCCACCGCGCCGACCCGCACACCATGCTTGGCGAGCTGGCGCCGGGTCGTGTGGACAAAGGCCTGCACCGCAAATTTGGACGCGGTGTAGATCGGCTCCCACACGACCGGGACGATGCCCGCGATGGAACTGGTAAAGATAATGTCACCCGATTTCTGCGCGACCATGTGCGGCAGCACGGCGTGGACCGATCGGAACGCGGCATTGACGTTCAGGTTCAGTACGCGATCCCACTCGTCCGGATTTCCATCCACGACATCGCCGCCGACGTAGGCGCCGGCGTTGGCATGGAAGATATCGAGGCCGCCGGCCAGCTCGAGGATTCTCGGCAGCATCGCGGATACCTCCGACGGCTGCAACAGATCCACGGCCAGCGGCAGTGCGTTCGGCCCCAGTTCTGCGCACAGTTGCACGAGCCTGTCTTTCGCACGGTCGATCAGAACGACCTTTGCGCCTTCCGCGAGCAGGGTGCGCGCGCACTCCAGGCCGATGCCCGATGCCGCGCCCGTGATGGCGGCAACTTTTCCTTTCATGGATTCACTCATTGACTGCTCTCCTGTGTCGACCGGAGTTAGCGCTTTAGCGCTTACTCCGGTCCCATGCGGTTTGATGGCGGTCGACCGGAGTTAGCGCTTTAGCGCTTATTCCGGTCCCATGCAACCCCGGTCCCGTGCAAAACGATTGCTGGACTGTTCGACTTACGCGCGACCATGCGAGACGCGGGACTGCCGGGCAAGCGAGTCGACGATCACCGCGATCGCCAGCACCGCGCCGGTGATCATGAAGCGCAGCGAGGACGACAGGTTCAGCAGCGTCAGGCCGCTGGCGATAGACTGGATCACGATAATGCCCAGTACTGCGGAATACGCGCTGCCTCGGCCGCCGAACAGGCTGGTGCCGCCGATCACGGCCGCTGCAATGGCGTTCAGGTTCACGTCGCCGGTGCCGGCCTGCTGACTGGCCGAGGCGAGCCGTGCCGCGGTCAGCACGCCGCCGAGTGCGGCGAGACTGGCGCACAGTACGAAGGCGCTGGTGTAGATGGCGCCGACATTGATGCCTGCCCGTCTCGCAGCCTCGTGATTACCGCCGACCGCGTTCATCGACCGGCCCCAGCGCGTCCTTGTTAGCGCATAGTCCATCGCGACCGAGAGGCCGAGGAAGATGCCGAACATCAGTGGAACGCCACGTCCCTGGTTGAGGTAGGCAACCACAGCCTCCAAAAGTACGGTGATGGCCAGGGCGCGCACACAAAGACTGCCCACGGAGGGCGCCGAGAGATTGGATGCACGGCGGCGCTCACGCGTGCGCAGCCCGATCACCAGCATCACGACACCGGGCACCAGCGCAAAGAGGTACGAAACGACAGCCGGGATGATGATGAGTTGCCCGAGGTTCACCATCGTCGAACCATAGGGGAGGTTGATCGACCCGGTAGCACCTAGCACATACAGCTGCATCCCGAGGATCGCGAGCAACCCGGCCAGCGTCGCGACGAAACTCGGCATGCCGAGCCGGTTGAGCAGAAACGCGTACAGGGCGCCGACCACCGCACCGACGACGACCGCGGCGACGATGGCCAGCAGCACCGGCCAGCCGTGGTTGACCCAGAGCATTCCGACGAGGGCCGAAGCAAAGCCGCTCATCGAACCCACCGACAGGTCGATCTGCCCCACCATCAGCACGCAGACGATCCCCAGCGAGATCACGCCGACCGTCGAGCAGTCGAACAGCAGGTTGACCAGGTTGTCGGCCGAGAGGAACACCGGGTTCAGGCTGGTGAACACGGTCCAGATGATGATCAGGCCCGCGACGACCGGCAGCGATCCCAGATCGCCCGAGCGCACCCGCTCGACGAAGGCGGCCACGGTACCGCCGACTCCGGTGGCGTGCTTGACGCGGACATCGCTGCGGTCGAGCAGCGTGGACGGCTGTGGCGCACCTTGCGGTTCAGGCTGCGAGCCGCCTTGAATATCGTTGCTCATGACGGTTCCTTAGTCTGGGTGCCCTGTTCGGCCTGGCGTCGGCCGGCGCGACGCGACACGGCGTTCTCCGTGGCGCCGGTGATCGCGGCCACCAGTTCCTGATTCGAGGAATCGGGATAGAAGACGCCATTGTTGCGGCCCAGCCGCAGCACCACGATCCGGTCCGCCACGGCGCGAACGTCCTCCATGTTGTGGCTGATCATGATCACCGCGTGACCGCGGTCGCGCACCCGCTCGATCAGATTCAGCACCTCGGCGGTCTGCGCCACGCCCAAGGCTGCCGTCGGCTCGTCGAGCATGATCAGCTTCGGGTCCAGCAGCAGCGAGCGCGCAATTGCGACGGTCTGGCGCTGGCCGCCCGAGAGCGACGCAACCACATCGCGCACGCTCGGAATACGCGCCGACAACTCGTTCAGCAGCGTCCAGGCCTTCACCTCCATCGCGACCTCGTCGAGGCGCAGCGGATTCAGCTCGCGCCCGAGGTAGATGTTCGCGACGACGTCGAGGTTTTCGCACAACGCCAGGTCCTGGAACACGGTGGCGATGCCGAGATCGAGCGCCGCGCCCGGATTGGACAGCGTGACCTCCTTGCCGCCGAAGGTAATGGTGCCGGCGCTGGGTTGATGGACCCCGGCTAGAACTTTCACCAGCGTCGATTTGCCGGCTCCGTTGTCGCCCACCAGGGCGACCACTTCGCCGGCATGCACGTCGAGCTCGATGTCCGTCAAAGCCGAGACCGCTCCGAAGTGCTTCGAGACGCCGCGCAGGCTCAGCACCAGTTCGCCGCGCCTGGATCGTGTCGTGGAGTTGTCAGTCATGGGACGGATACCTCATTGAGAGTAGAGGGACCCGGCACGAGCCGGGTCCGTCGGGCGTTTGCGCCGCATTTGCGTCGGGTATGCGCCGGATCAGTAAGTGATTCCCAGCTTCTTGCATCCTTCGGCATACCGATCAGTACACAGATCCTTGCCGCTCGCGAACCCCTTGTCGACAACTTCCGCCTTGAGGTTCTTCGCCGTGATGACCGCCGGCTTGAAGAGCTGGGACGGCGTATTGAAGAGCGTCGTTTCAGCCTTCGGCGTCTGGCCGGAAAGGAAGCCGACCGCCACCTTCGCCGCTGCGGCGGCGACGATCTCGCTCGGCTTCAGGATTGTGTTGTACTCGTCGCCCGCGATGATCAACTGCAATCCCGCGAGCGTCGCGTCGTTGCCGGTCACGGGGGGCACCGGGTTGACGCCGGCTGCCTTGAAGGCCGCGACAGCCCCGCCGCCCGTGCCATCGTTAGCGGCCACGACACCGACAATCTGCGAGCCGAAGCGCGTGATCTGCCCGCTGACCCACTGCTGGGCCTTCGGGGGTGCCCAGTCCGGTGTGTCGTACTCGGCCAGCGTCTTGTAGCCGCTCCCCTGCAGTCCGGCGTGGATGCCCTTCTTGATCAGTCCCGCGGCCGCGTCGGTCGGCGAACCGTTGACCTCGAGCACGCCGCCCTTGGTGGTCGGCACGCCCGTTTCCTTCAGGTGCTGGACGAGTGACTCCGCGATGGCCTTGCCGATGCCTTCGTTGTCGAACGAAACGTAGTAGTTGGCCGGCGTCGAGGGCACGGGCCGGTCATAGGCGATAACCTTGATACCCTGGCCCTGCGCCATGTGGACCAACGACGCGGCGGCCGTCGAGTCGACCGGGTCGAGGACGATCACCTTGGCGCCTTGCGCGATCACCGAGTTGAACTGCTGCTGCTGCGTCGAGACATCGGCATTGGCATTCTGGTAGAGGACCTTGCAGTCGGGGCAGAGCTTGCTCATTTCGGCTTTGAAGCCGGGGAAGTCATGCTGTTCGTAGCGGGTCGACGCCTGGTCGGGCATCAGAAAGGCGACCGTGCCACTGGGGGCGGCCAATGCCGCCGTGTTGCTCAACAAGCTCAGGCTCAGGGCGCTAGCGCCGATTAGTTGGTTCGAAAGTCGGGTCATCGAATGTCTCCATTATTAGAAAAATTCCGGCGTAGCTGCTGCCGTGTCTGCGTCGCGAGTGAACTCCTTGTTGTAGTTTTTCGTCGTTGCTAGCGGCTTCCAGACCAATGCCCATCACCTGCCTCACTTGCGTTGGCCCGATCATGGGAAAGTTGCCGCGTCGTGTTTCATATCCCATGTACTGCGCGATGTCTCCGTTCCACGGGCTGAAAGTGTTGCGCCTTTATTTATCGTGTAGTCATCGCCGGTCTTGCACAACTGCGGCATCAGGTGATTCAGCACCACTGGCAGCGTTGAGTTGCTGGTATGCGCGCCATCGCGAAGGCGACATGTCCTTAAGGGAAAGGAACTGGCGGTTAAAATTCGAGAGGTTATTAAAGCCGACCTGATAGCAGATATCGGTGATGTTCAGTTCACCCGACATCAGTAACTGACACGCAAGATTAATGCGCAGCCGGTTCACATAATGCACGAAAGGCACGCCGGTGTGCCGACGGAAGTATCGCGAGAAGGCACTGACGCTTTGTCCCAAGAGTTCGGCCAACTCCGTTTCGCGCAACTCTTGCGACAGGTTCTTGCCAATGTAGGAAAGCACGTGATTGATGCGCGCCTGCGCATAGCGCGCCGGGTCCGCACAATAAGCAGCACTCGCCAGTTTCACCGGCGCGACGCTTTGCACGAGCAAGTCAAGCAAAGCAAGAAACAACGTGATGCGCCGCATGCCTTTCGCGCCCAGCATCTCGCGCATGATCGGTTCGGCAGCCGCGCCCGTTTCTGGTGTGAACAGTACACCCCAACGCGATGCATCGAGTAACAACTCGACGCGTTTAAACTCCGGGAAAAGCTTGATTGCGCGCGTAACGAACTCTGCATCGAATTGCAGAATAAGACAGCGTTCATCCACACGGTCGCCCTGCGGCACATTGCTGACCCAGTTGTGCGGCAGATTCGATCCCACCATCACGAGATTGCCAGGCGCGAAATTGCCGATGTAATCGCCTACGAAGTATTTGCCCGTGGTCGACGTAATCAGCTGAATTTCGTATTCAGGATGGAAATGCCAGCGCACCGTGCGATAGGGATACCCATGGGACCAGATCTTGAACGACTCGTCGCGCGGCACGGCGACCAGTTCCAGATCCGGCTGAGCGATTTTGGCGTGGCGGGCATCGGTACGCGCCGTGACACCCAGCGTCGTGTGCATCTGTCTTCCTCCTGAGCCCATTCTGCTTTTGACAGTCGCATATGTCGCATTGCGTCCGCTATAACAGAAAGTTAGCCCCGCCGCGGACATCTCGCCACTGAAAATAAGACCGCGAACTGATACTTTATTGCATTGGGGTAAATCCGTACGCCATCAAGTGACAACGCTCCCCTCACCCATCCTGGCCCATTCCCTTCCGATACAGACTAGGTGAATTTCCAGTCCACTTCCTGAAAGACCGGCGAAAGCTCGCCGCATCCGAGAATCCAATGCGCTCGGCGACCTGATCGATAGGAAGCCGCGTGTTCTCGAGAAATTCGATGGCGAGCGACCGGCGCACATCGTTCAACAAGGTTTGATACGAGTAGTTATCGTCGGCCAGCCGTCGATGCAAGGTTCGCAGTGACATGCCGAGTTGGGCGGCCATCTTCTCGGCGGATGGGAACACGCCCGGTGCGTTCAGGCAAGCCATGCGAATCTGCCGCGGCAGTTCGGGAATGCCATCGCGTTCTTCGAGAAGACGATCACACAGTTGCTGGCAGATTTGCGCGGTAATCGGATTCGCATTCGGACACGGACGGTCCAGTACATGCACGTCGAAATGCCACTCCATCGTATCGGCGCCGAATTCCACGGGACAGTCGAACATCCTCTCGTAATTCCGCCAATGTGGCGGCGCCGGATACGCCATGACCATGCGCTTCGACGGAAAAGGCGCTTCCAGCACCCGGCTGAATAACACCGTCATCGAGCTTCGCCAGAATTCGGCGACAAACGGCAACATGTCGCCGAGCGATGCGAGCCCGTGACTGCTCAGAATGCCGGTATTGCCCTCGGTGGAATAGCGGATCTGCAAAACCGCGCCGGCCATCCTGACATTTTCGACGCTGAATTTCAGGGCGTCTCCAAAGGTCGTACTGCTGACCATGGCATAGCCATAGATGCCGAAGTCACTGATCCTCTGACGCGCACCCGCGAGCAATCCAACATCGGCTCTTGTTGCAAGCCGTTGGGCGTTTCGATAAATGGCGAGGCGTTGACGATGCGAAATTCTCGCCTGCGAATCCTCCAACTGGTTCGCATGGACGCCCGTATTCGCGAACAGTTTGTTGACGGAAACGCCCTCCGCGGCCAGTTCGGCGGCGAGCGCGGCCAAGCCCAGAAGACTCTGCGTCGGCGCATCGAGATCCGGATGCAATGGCGTGATGATTTTCGGTGGTCGCACGATTTGTCTCACTCCAGTTGCGGACATGCTCGCACATTTTCCCGATCTTCGTCGAGCACGTTTGGCACAGTTTGACACGGCAATTGGCAGGGTTGGACGTTGCCGCTCAATGGGCTCGCTGAGATAGTAACCATCAACGGCGCACGCCGAAAAACAGATGGAGACAAGCCCTGAAGCCCCCAGCCCACCCCGCTCCAGCACTAGTGACAACCCTGATCGGCGCTCATCCTGAAACCGTGGATGGCGCAATCGGTCCCGTCCATGCGGCGACGCAACACGACCTTGCAGAGAGAACCATGACCACAGTAAAGATTGAAATGGATGGCGCCGTCGGAATCGTTTCATTAGCCAAGCCGCCGCACAACCTGATCGACGACGCGATGATCGCGGATCTGCTCGCCGCGTATCGCAGCATAGTCGCCGAAGGTGCCCGCGCGATCGTGCTCAAAAGCGACATGCGGCACTTTTCCGCCGGTGCGGAAATGAGCTCATTTACCGATGGCAAGACGGTGATCCAGCACAACGCCGATCAATTCCTGGAGTTTCTCGACGTGCTGGAAAACGCACCGGTTCCGACAGTCGCAGCCGTTCACGGCGCCGCGCTCGGCGGCGGCCTCGAACTGGCGCTCACCTGCGACATGATCGTCGCCGCGGACACGGCCTACTTCGGCCAGGTCGAGAACATCGTGGGCCTGATTCCGCTGCTTGGCGGCACGCAACGACTCGTTCAGCGAGCGGGCGTCGTGCGGGCCAAGGAAATCGCGTTGATCGGACGGCGGCACCCGGCGGAAGCATTCGAACGCTGGGGCATCATCAATCACGTCGTGCCCGAAGCCGAACTCCAGAGCGCCGCCATGTCGTTCGCCCGGCAACTGGCGGCGGGCCCGACCAAAGTCCTCCACGGCATCAAGCAACAGGCCAATCTCGCTGCCAACGGCGGCGTGCGCAGCGCAGACCTCGAACAGATCAACCTCAACAACATGATCTGGAAGACGGGCGATCGCGAACGAGGTTTCGCTTCGTTCTTTTCGACCGGACCCGCCACCGCCGAATTCAAGGGAGATTGATCATGTCAGCACCGCTCCAGGGCATTCGCGTGATCGATTTCACGCGAGTGCTGGCCGGACCGCATTGCACCAAAACGCTCCTCGATCTCGGCGCCACCGTGACCAAGATCGAACCGCCTTCCGGCGATATCGGCCGCGTGAGCATGCCGCATATCGGCGACATGTCGCTGTATTATGTGCAGCAGAACGCCGGCAAGCGCAACGTGAGCCTCGATCTCAACTTCCCGGAGGCACGCTCGATCATGGTCGACATGTGCCGGGACGCGGACATCATCGTCGAGAATTTTCGCCCCGGGACGCTGAACCGGTTTGGACTCGGCTATGAGCAGGTGCGCGCTTTCAACCCGTCCGTGATTTATGCCTCTTTGAGTGGCTATGGACAATCGACGTCATGGCGCAACCGTCCGGCGTTCGCGCCGACCGTGCAAGCCGAGTCGGGACTGACCGACATCGTCCAGCACCATTTCGGCGCTGCGCTCACCGAAGTCCGTAACGACGCATGCAGCCACGCCGACATGTACACCGGACTTCACGGCGTCATCGGCATTCTGGCCGCGCTTCAGCATCGCGCGCGAACCGGCGAGGGGCAGCACGTCGACGTCTCGATGGCCGCCACCATGCTATCGGTGAACGAACGCGTGGGCGCACAACTGTCGGAAATCGATACGGATGGCGAACCGATCATTCTCTCCGCGCCCGATTCACACATTTTCGATTTGCCCGATGGACGCCAACTCACCATCGCTGGCAGCCCGATCTACACGCCAATGTTTTCGCGTTACTGCGCGATGATGCGCCGCAACGATTTGCTGAGCGACCCCCGCTTCGGCACGGCGCTTTTGCGGCGGCAAAACATTGCTGATTTGCTGGCCGAAGTGCGCGCGTGGCTTCTCACCTTCAACGACCTGGATCAGCTCCAGACGCAGGTCAGCGAAGCGGGATTGGCCATTGGCGTGGTCCGGAGCGTCAACGAGTTCGCCGATTCCGAGTGGGTGCAGGAATGGGGTGCGCTAGTCGATGTCGACGACAGATCAGGCGGCACGACACGCATGCCCGGCGCGCCGTGGCATTTCAGCCAGTCTGAGTTGCCGCAGCCGGGCAGCCCTGCTTTCCAGGGCGAGCATAACGCCGAGGTGCTCTCCGAACGCAAGCTCAGCGCGGCGTTCATTCGGGATTTGCAGGAGCGCGGAATCCTTCTCAGCAGGCACAGCCCCACGCGCCCGTTCGACTGAACGTAGGTGCCATGACGCGAGCGGCTCGCGCCTTACCCCGAATGAATCGAGATAAACATGCAACACACTCTGAATCAGACGCATGATCCCGCTGCGCACAGTTGGGTCGAGTCCGCCAATGCACCGGCGGGCGACTTCCCCATCCAGAACCTGCCGTTCTCGGTTATCCGTAGAAGGAATTTCGATGAGGCGTTTCGGGGCGGGGTCGCAATCGGCGATCAGGTCATCGACATCGCCGCCTGGGCATCTCGTGCCGGTCTGAATGGAATCGCGGGCGAGGCTGCGCGGGCATGCGCGCAGCCCGTGCTCAACGAGTTCTTCTCAATGGGTCCGTCCGCATGGCGCGAATTGCGACACGCGCTATTCGCAGCGCTTCATGAGCGCGCCCCTTCGGACGATCGCGCGGCGATCGAGGCATGTCTGGTCCCGCTAGCGGAAGTGGAATACAGCCTGCCAGCGCAGATCGGCGATTACACGGATTTCTACACCTCGATTCATCACGCGACCAACATCAGCACGCTACTCGGCCTGAGCGGTGTGGGCGCCAACTTCAAATCGATACCCATTGCTTACCACGGCCGGGTTTCGAGCATCGGGCTAAGCGGTCAGCGGTTCCGACGCCCGGCGGGTCAAATCATGCTTCCGGGCGAAGATGCACCGATCTTCTCGCCGTCGCGCAAGCTGGACTACGAGCTCGAACTCGGCATCTACATTGGACAAGGCAATGCGGCTGGCGAGCCGATCGATCTGGATCAGGCCGACAGCCATGTTTTCGGGCTATGTCTGCTCAACGACTGGTCCGCTCGCGACATTCAGGCTTGGGAGATGCAGCCACTAGGGCCGTTTCTGGCAAAGAATTTTGCCACCACAATCTCGCCGTGGATCGTGACCATGGAGGCACTGGCCCCGTTCAGGCTTCCCCTGCCGCGCCCGGACACAGATGGAAAGCCGCTGCGTTATCTGGATTCCAGCCGGAATAGCACGACGGGCGCCATCGATATCCAACTGGAAGTCTGTATGGAGACTTCTCGCCATAGAGCCGGGAATCTCCCGGCGACGCGACTCTCACTGACGAGTTTCAAGCATCAGTACTGGAGCATCGCACAGATGGTCACGCATCACGCCGTGGGCGGCTGCAATCTGCGTGCTGGAGACCTGCTTGGCAGCGGCACCATTTCAGGTCCGGAGAAATCGGAAGCGGGCGCGCTGATGGAACTAGCACGCAACGCAAGCGAGCCGGTCACGCTGAGTACGGGTGAAAAGCGCAGCTACGTGGAGGATGGCGACGCCATTATCCTGCGCGGCTACTGTGAGAGAGCAGGCTTTGCACGAATCGGATTTGGAGAGAGTCGCGGCGAAGTCCTGCCAGCAAAACTCTAGTGATCAAGCCTCTTCAGATGTCTGTCATGAACACCATAACGGAGGAGACCCGACATGCAATCCATGGAATCAATCAACGCGGAGTTCGAGAGGCAAAACGTGACGAAAGTCAGATCATCCGGCTTGTCCCTCGTCGAGAAGACGCGAGCGCTCGCAAAGTTCCGGAACCGCTTCGTATGGTCATTGCTTTACACCTCACTGGGAATCTATTTCGGCCTGTTGATCGCAGTGCTGGAGTTTCCTGGCGCGATGTCCCTATCCGTCTACGGCGAGCTCAACCTTGGACTGCTCGCGGTAGTCGTTCAGTTCGCGCTCACGATCGCAACCTTCTGGGGCTACTGCACATGGGCCGAGCGAGTCTACGACCCGAAAGCGGCCGAATTGCTTCGCAGCGCGTTTGCACAATCGAACGGTGATCGACATGAATAATCTGATCAGTCATGGCGGGCTCAGAATCATCGCCTTCGTAGGATTTATCGGACTCAGCCTCATTCTGACCGGATGGAGCGCTCGCCGGTCGCGCGGAACCTCCGGATTTTTCGTGGCCGGACGCAATCTGTCGCCGTTTCAGAACGGCCTCGCGCTGGCGGGAGACTTTATGTCCGCCGGCTCGTTTCTCGGTGTGACGGGACTCGTTTCCCTGTTCGGATTCGACGGCATCGTGTATCAGGTCGGCTTCATCGCCGGATGGATCATGATCATGCTGATCGTCGCCGAGCCGGTCAGAAACTGCGGCAAATACACCCTCTCAGATGTGGTCGCACTGCGTTTGCGCAGCCGCGGAGTTCGAGCGGCCACATCGGTTTCCTCGCTGATCATTTCGTTAGCCTATCTACTCGCGCAACTCGTTGGCGGCGGCGCACTGGCCAGCCTGCTATTGCCGATCGGCACCAACGCCGCGATCGTGCTGATCGGCGTACTCATGATCGCGTATGTGCTGTTCGGCGGAATGGTGGCCGCGACCTATGTGCAGATCGTCAAAGCCGTCCTCGTCTGGACTGCCGGTGCGGTGCTCGTGCTGCTTGCGCTCGCGCATTTCTCCTTCGACGTGGGCGCGCTGTTCAATAAGGCACGCCTCTCGTCGCTGCGTCCGGCGCAGTACTTTGTGCCGGGCGGCTACTTCAAGGATCCGCTGGATACGCTGTCACTCACGCTCGCTCTCGCGTTGGGCACAGCGGGCCTGCCGCACGTCATGACCAGGTTTTACACGGTGCCGTCCGCCGTCGCGGCGAGAAAGTCCGCGAAAATCGGTCTGATTGTGATGACGTCTTTTGCGGTAATGATGATCGTGCTCGGATTTTCCGCCACCGCGATCGTGGGACCGGCGGCGATTCTCGCCACACATAGTTCAGGAAACAGCGCCATCACCCTGCTCGCCACGACACTCGGCGGCGGTGCGGGTTCTGCCGGCGGCGAACTTCTTCTCGCTTGCGTTTCGGCAATTGCCTTCGCGACGATCCTTGCGGTCGTCTCGGGCATCATGATTTCCTCGGCCTCGACCATCTCCCACGACATCTTCGGCCAACTCTTCTCGGCGTCTGGCGACAAGGAGCGTCGGCAGGTCGTGATCGCGAAGATCGCAACAATAGTCTTCGGTATGGCCGCGATGGGACTCGCGCTGCTCGTCAAGACGTTTAATGTCGCGTTTCTCGTAGGGCTCGCGTTCGCCATCGCGGCCAGCGCAAACTTGCCCGTGGTTCTCTTCTCGATGTACTGGCGGCGTTTTACGGATCGAGGCGCCGTGGCCGCAGTGCTCGCCGGCACCCTTTCCTCGATTGGTCTCGTGCTGCTGGGGCCGGCCGTCATCGGAGCAAAAGGCATCATCTTCAAGGATTCCACCCCGCCTTTCTGGCTCTCGAATCCCGGTCTGTTCAGCATTCCGGTGGGCTTTATCGCTGGCTGGATCGGATCGGTCACGACACGTCAGAACGCGGGCGACGCTTCCTTCGATGCTCAGCAACTTCGAATGCTAAGCGGCCTTGGAGCGGAAGCCGCGTCGGAACACTGATCCGAGAGAGCGCGCTCCACCTACCTGTCGAACAAGGAGACAACAGTGATTAACTTACGTACTGCCGCTTCACGAGTTGCATTGTCTACGGCCGCCATTGCTGCGATCAGCATGAACATGTTCTGTGCGCCCGCGATGGCGGCGACCGTCGAGGTATCGGAAACAAAGACGATTATCGATCACGTGACCGTCTCTTCCAGCAAACCCTACGCTTCCGTCAAACAGGATCTGGAGAGCCGTCTCGGCCGACTTGACGATCATATCCGCACGCTGCTGAAGCAGGACAAGGTCGACGAATTGCGCGTCGCCCTTCAGAAAGCCGCCGGCAACGACGGTCTTGTGATTCACTACATTGGGCTGCATGGAGATTGGCTCGTGCTGAAAGGACAGCGCCGGAACGGCACTGAGTATTTCACCGGCAACGTTCTCACCGCGACTGAAATGACCAGCGTCAATATGGCGGCGGGACTGTACGCGCCATTGCGTATCATGGTCTACGAGAACGCACAGGGTGGCACGACGATCGAGTACGATAAGCCGTCGACCCAACTCAGCCAGTTCCACAGCGCCCAGATCGACGTTCAAGGCCGTTCGCTCGACGCTCGGCTCGCGAAGCTCTGTGCTTCGGTATTGCAATAGAATTGTACTGTCCTGACGGGCCAACGTCCTGACGAAGCGGATATCCACCATGAAAATAGACACTTTCAAACAGATCGTTCTTGCGTCTCGCCCCGATGGACAGCCAACCGTCGACAATTTCCGTCTTGAGCAAGCCACGCTGCCGGACACGCCGCCGAATGGGCTGCTGCTTCGTGTTTTGTACCTGTCGCTCGACCCGTACATGCGGGGCCGAATGGATGCGCGCAAGTCGTACGCGCCCTCGGTCGCAATCGATCACAAGATGGTCGGTGAAGCCGTGGCCGAGGTCATCGAATCCGGACATCCGGACTATCGCACAGGTGAACTCGTACTCGCACCAACCGGATGGTGCGACTATGCGGTGATCGACGGTACTGGATTGCGCAAGGTCGACCCCGATCTCTCGTCACCGTCGGCTCGGCTCGGCGTGCTCGGTATGCCGGGATTCACCGCTTATGCCGGCCTCATGTTAATCGGCAAGCCCAAACCCGGCGATACGGTCGTCGTTGCAGCGGCTAGCGGTCCGGTCGGCTCACTCGTCGGGCAGCTTGCGCGAATAGCCGGGGCGCGAGCAGTCGGCATCGCGGGCGGTTCGGAGAAGTGCCGCTACGTGTTGGACGAACTCGGTTTCGACGCCGCGATCGACCATCGCGCGCCCGACATGGCCGAACAACTGGCTGCGGCTTGTCCGGATGGAATCGATGTGTACTTCGAGAACGTCGGCGGCAAGATATGGCAAGCGGTGCTGCCTCTGCTGAACCGCTTCGCGCGTGTGCCAGTTTGCGGCCTCATCGCGCAATACAGCGGCGATCAGGAAAACGCCAACGGCCAGCTTGCGGCCACGATGCGCCAGATACTGACAAAAAGCCTTCTGGTGCGAGGCTTCATCAACTACGAGTTTGCCGACGAACACTATCCCGAGTTTCTGCGCATCGTGTCCAACGGCATTGGCGAAGGACGGATTCGCTGCAAGGAAGATATCGTCGACGGTCTCGAGAAGGCCCCGGAGGCATTTCTCGGCATGCTGGAAGGGCGCAACTTCGGCAAAGTAGTGGTGCGGGTGGCGGACCCGGCCAAGTTCGACTGATCGAAGTGCCTGCAAACTCAAGGGGTAGAGGCAGGTGCCTGGCCTGGCCGTAAAGCGAACACGCTCCCTGCGCGCGCCACGATATGCTAACTTAGGGCGTCCGGGCGCCAACCGCGTCGAATCATTGCTTACTCCAAGGCTGTAGTTTTTCCACCGTATGCTGTCCCCAACCAAAGTGCCACGCCTTCCCCCTTTAAACGCGCTGCGGGCATTCGAAGCCGCCGCGCGTCATCTCAACTTCCGTGTCGCCGCAGAGGAAATAGGCGTAACTCAAGGCGCAGTTGCCCAGCAGGTGCGCAATCTCGAAGATGTTCTTGGACTTCAGTTGTTCGATCGACTGCCGCGCGGGCTCGCGTTAACTACCCAT
Source organism: Paraburkholderia sp. BL9I2N2 (assembly GCF_004339745.1). Classification (GTDB taxonomy): domain Bacteria; phylum Pseudomonadota; class Gammaproteobacteria; order Burkholderiales; family Burkholderiaceae; genus Paraburkholderia. Next base: position 1,030,239 of record NZ_SMGP01000003.1, read on the forward strand.
GGTTCGATCTACTTCTCATCAGTGCAGCGCGCGCTAACGATCATCGCGAACGCAACGGAAGCGCTCGCACACCGGGCATCGAGTTTGACAGTGAGCACGACGCCTTCATTTGCGTCGAAATGGCTCATCCCACGGCTGGCAACATTTACGGACGCTTATCCATCAATTGAAGTGCGCGTGATCGCAGATCAACAACTCTCGACTTTCAAAGGCGATGGAGTCGACATTGCAATCCGCCACGGCAAGCCGCCTTTCGGTAAAGGACTCGCTGCCGATCCGCTCTTTCCGGTCGACATCTATGCCGTCTGCAGCCCTTCATTGGCCGACTCGAGACGACCACTGAGGAAGCCGTCCGATCTGAAGCGTCACGTTTTGCTGCATGATTCACATGACCTGTGGCCTGAATTTCTCGAAGCGCTGAACGGAGGAGAACAGGTCGATCCGAGTAAGGGTCCTCGATTCAGCCAGTCCGCCCTTGCAATCGATGCCGCGATATCGGGCCAAGGCATCGCGCTGACCAGCGAGCAACTCGTGGAACGGGATCTCGCCGCCGGCCGCCTGTGCCGCCTCTTCGATTTCGCGCTGCATCTCTCGCTGGGCTATTACGTCGTCTATCCCGAGGACCGGCGCGACTCGGAGACTATTCGGGCAATGCGAGACTGGCTGATCACGCAGGCCCAATATGAACTAAAAGCAGCGACAACAGCAAAGCGATCGCAAGGAGGCAGTAGAAAAACTACTGCCAAGCTGGATAAATAATGATTCGACGGTGGCTGTCCATAAAACTAAAATATCGCTGCACGAAACCAGCCGCCAGAGATCGCTGCGTTGCCTCGTCAAATCCGTCATACCAACATCGCAAAGACTTCGCGCAACTCAAGTGAATCGTTCCCACCGCATCGCAATTCACACCGGAAATCCAATCCATGAACGCACCCTATTCGAATCGCCAATGGTTCTATGTAAAACGTCCCACGAGTCGCGTTGGATCGGAACACTACGAGCTTCGTGAAAGCGAAATTTCGGGACCGTTGGCGGAGAACGAAGTCATCGTTCGCGCACGGTACATCAGCGTGGATCCGTATATTCGCATTCAGCAGCACGAGCGCAATACGTATGACGTGCCTCATCCCCTCGGCATCGTGCAACGCTCCGGTGTAGTGGGAGAAGTGGTCGAGTCGGCCAGCCCGCTGTTCGTCAAAGGCGACTGGGTGTCGACTTATTCGGGTTGGCAGTTATATGCACGGTGTCATCACAGCGAATTGACCAAACTCGATCCGGCAAGCGCGCCCGTTTCCACGGCACTCGGTGTGCTCGGCATGCCGGGGCGTATCGCCTGGTTTGGTCTCATGGAAGCCGGCCGGCCGCGCCCTGGTGATACCCTGGTTGTTTCCGGCGCGGCGGGGGCCGTCGGCTCGCTGGTTGCACAGTTTGGCAAAAAGGCGGGCTGCAAGGTCGTCGGCATTGCCGGTGGTCCAGACAAGTGCCGATTCCTGCTCGACGAACTGAAACTGGATCGCGCGGTCGATTATCGGGAACACAAGACGCATGAAGACTTGACGAGCGCGCTGCTCGAGGCCACAGGAGGGGTGGACGTTTATTTCGACAACGTCGGCGGCCCGATCACGGATGCCGTGATCCCGCTTATCAAGCGCCGAGCCCGCATCGTGATTTGCGGAGCGATCAGTCAATACGACGGTGGTTTGGACACGCCGGACGTGGGACCACGATTTCTACAGCACATGCTCTTTCAGCGCGCCACCATTCAGGGCGTGCTGGCAAGAGACTACACCAATCGTATGGACGAAATGGTGGCGCAAGTGGCGCCTTGGGTTAAAAGCGGTGAGATCGTATTCAAGGAGACTTTTGTCGATGGATTCGAACAACTGCCTGCTGCGCTGAATAGCTTGTTCGAAGGCGGCAACATCGGCAAGTTGCTCGTGAGGGTTTGAGAGAATTCGTTTCGCGCTCGTAAAAAGATCAAGACCCGCGCCCGGCCGCATCGCTCAAATCGACTTGAACAGGGGACTCTTCGCGAGTGCCTCCGCGCGGTCCGCGCTGGTGAGAAACTTCTCCGTGTAGATGTCGCGCTCGAACAACTGGCCCTGCATCAGAGTGCGGATCGCCGCTTCAATCTTCATGGGCGGCCCGCAAAGATAGGCCTTGTGAAGTATGGTAACGCACCCGCAAGGCTGTCGAGCCCCTCCGCGACGTTGTCCCGGCCAGTTCCGTGAGCCTGCCGGCGCGCAGTCTGGCTGCCTGATCTTCGGCCCGCATCGTAAAAAGCCGGTGTTGCAGTCCATCATGGGATCCATGGATTGAAACGCATCATGGACAGTTCGTGTCGCGGGGCGCCACCGGAAAGCAGGCGACACTAGCGTTTTTCATTCATTTTGTGAGTTGCGAAATCTTTGGCTTCCTGCACATTTTCACGATGCGTCAGTGTGATAATGCGGTCGCGGCCAATCGCCATGCAATGCAAATGCACCTGCTGCTTTGCGCGCTTTGCCGCGTCTATCGCAATGTGGCAATACGGGAGGGTTTCGCGCGTTAAACGGTCATTGGCTCACCTGCGTCCCAGACTCGACATCCTCAGGCTTTTTCGCGGGCCTTTCAGCAATTGCAGCCCCCACTTGCGCAGCGGCGCCCGCGGCCCATAGTGCGGAAGCCACCTTAGGAGCTACCGATGCCGTGGCATCGAATACCGCAACCGTATCCGCTATGGCCGCGCCAAGATTGAATCCCCCACTTGCGAACTTTAAAGCGGAGGCGTGGCTATAGCCGTTCCAAAGCTCCGTTCCGGCTTGGGCCATGTTGAGCCCTGCACTCAGTCCCCACGCGCCGCCGGAAAAACCGCCCGCGACTTTTGCCACGACATGGCGACTTGCTGTTGTCGCATCCGACACGCCAGCACCCAGATTAGCAACACCGGATATCATTTGCCCTGCGTGAGATGCAATTCTGGTCGCTAGGCTACCGACTGATAGATGGCTTTGCGTGCCGATACCCGCTACCAGGCTGGCCGTGTTGCCGACCATACCTGCCGCTGCACCGCCCGCCCAAAGAGCACCAGACGCGGCGGTACTTATCACCTCGCGTTTCGGGATTGTCGCGACGCCGGCAGCGATGGCGCCCCCTAACTCGAGTGCCCCCGCGATACCTCCGGCATATCGAGAGGCTAGAGGTGCGTTCCCTTCCTTAGAAGCCGCCATGCCAGACGATTGGGCGCCGCTACCGGCGGGGTCCGCTGACGTCGTGTGAGATGCTGCGTTGGCGGGTGCTTGCGGACCCAGTTGCGGCATCCGCTGCAATGGGATCGAATCGCTCGTCGAAAACGTTCGACCTCCGGCTGTTGACGGTGACGTACCCCACCGGACGGACGATGAAGCACGCGCTGCCGACCCGTGGTCCTTGACGGACCTGAGACCGGACAATGGGCCCGTGATCTCGGGGGAAGTTGGAGGTTGCGAGCCGCTTAGCGCTTTTGACGCTGATGTCGTTTGCGGGTCGTGGCCATCGTTGATTGCTGGCATATTGCTCGCTGGTGCTTCAATTCTCACGATATGAATACTCCCTTTAAGTTTCGTACCACATCATGATCAGAGATATCCGCGCGTGTTATTTGACAGAAAAACAGTGCGTGAGCCAAGGCCTGGTCGGCGCACGCTTGCGAGGCTTCAAGCTGACGGACCACTTGTGGATAATGTCGCACCGTAATTGCGTCGCACACAGGAAACTTGAACGGGTTGACTTTATATTGTCAGGAATTCCTCGGCACGCAAAATTGCTGTAAAACGGCGAAGACACAGATCGCAATGCGAATACCAAGACGTTCTCCGTTTGGTACGTGCAGAGAGCATACGTCGCTTATAACGAGGTGCCGATTCATCGATTGTACGGGGTCACTCTGCCCCCCTTCCTGAGCCACGCCCGCGAAGCGACGGGCAGGACTTATGCCTTGAGAGTAGGATGCCGAACCCCATTTACCTTTTGTGAATCAGCGTATCCGTCCCCCCTTGCCGCCTGAATGGCCCTTTCCGCCTCGTCGCGATGTCGCTGGTCGCACCTTCGGCTACCTTGTCGCGCTTCAATATCGCGGCGCCGATGTGTGGCTCTGGAGCTGTCGTTGCGGCGGCAGCGTGACTGCCGAGTTGGAGGCGGTAGAAGGCGGCAGAACACGTGATTGTGGCTGCCGTGAGCAGCGTCGTGTGTGGCGGTCCCGCCCAGGCTCACCTGCGCTGCGGGGCGGTGAGGTGTTTGGCCAGCTGACGACCGATCGGTACGCTGGCGATGGTTTGTGGGTTTGCCGGTGCGACTGCGGTGGTGAGGCAACAGTGAGCGCCGGGCGCCTGCGACTGGGCAAGGCGCGTTCGTGCGGCCGCTGCTTCGGCGCTTCGACCGACTGACCGGCACGGTTTGCTCGGTCTGGTCATGGCATGCGACGTTCTTTGCAAGCTGTCGTCGGTGTCCTGGCATTAACCCCGGCATGTCAGCTCTATCTCGACGTTCCAATATGACCCGGTACAGACTGTCATCATCCGGCGAACTGTGCGGCGCGTCTCGGAGTGCAGCGGACATTCGAGGAATGAGATCGTTGGCGGATTCTCGGTCGAAGCTCGATTGGGTCACCCAAGGACAGCGGCCGGCATTTCCGCTGCGGCTATCGACGCGCTGATCGACGAGTATCGAGCAGGTGTCGCCATAGCTACCCGAGATTTTCCGATGGACGTGGCCGACGCGGTGTTCGTCGGCATACGCCGCCCGAAGAGGAAACCTGCGCAGTAAGCCGTCAGGGAAAGTTGGCGATGAAATTGCGCAGGGAAAGTTGTCAATGAAAGTAAGCACCAAAAAATGCAGCGCATTCGGTGGGTTATGCTAATCTCGATGCGACTAGCTCAAATTTCTTACAAAATAATGAATAGCTTCGATTCCTCTATCGAAACATATCTGTCCAACCTACACTTCGGTCATTTCGCGACCCGATCCATAGAAGGCATCGCCGACCTTTATACCTTCAAAGGCCTCGTACTCATTCCCATGCTGTGGTGGATGTGGTTTCAGCAGGACGAGCGCCGCGAATGGCGGCGAGAAATGGTTCTCGCGACGCTTCTCAGTGGCCTCGTGGCGCTGTTCGTCGGAAGACTGCTGACTCACTGGTTGCCGTTCAGAGTGCGCCCCGTCTATAGCGCCGAACTGCATCTGCACTTCGCAGGTGGCGATATCAAGGACGCACTGCTGACTAATTGGAGTTCCTTCCCGAGCGATCACGCGATGCTATGGATGGCGGTCGCCACTGGCATCTTCCTCGTGTGGCGCGGCATCGGTGTGCTGGCGATTCTCTATACCGTGCTATTCATTTGCGTTCCGCGCGCCTATCTCGGCTTTCACTACCCAACCGATTTGCTGGTGGGCGCCGCTGTGGGAATCGGAATTACCTATGTCATGACACGAGATGCGATCCGCGTGCGCTACGCGACTTCGGCGCTGCGATGGATCGAACGCTGCCCGGGACCTTCAGCGATGCTGGCGTTTATTCTGTGCCTCGAACTCGTTACGCAGTTCGACGAACTGCGCACGCTGGCGAGCAGTGTGCTCAAACATCTATGAACCACGCGTTGCGGCGCGGCGCTGGAAGCATGTCGGTGGTGGCGCCGCCCGAGCGAGTGATTTTATCGAAGCCAGGTTCATCGACGCGACACGCGTCGTTGTGATCGAAGCGGCCGCTCAGAAAGCGGAGCCGACGTCCGAATGACCGATCGATCGCACGAACGAATGGCGGCAGACGGCCGAAGCCGGAAGTACATTGCTCCACCGCACTGAGCCATCCGTGGCAGCGGCCCGACTTCTGTAGCTGACCCGGTGCGAACCTTCGCCCCACCCGCAAGCGGGTATCCGTTTGCGACCCTTTGACTTCATCTGCGCGGCGCATGGCCAACGCTTTCTTCCTCGTAATGCAGGACATGATTTGCGCATTGCAGCTAAGGGGATGACCTCAGGTCTTCCAGGTCGTCGATGCAAGCTGCAGACCGGGGATGGATATCCGAAATCCATTGACACAGCCGTCGGGCGCAATTAGTTTCCCAGTGTTTGGGACAAGTCATCCGGGTGATTCCACGTTGACACGCGCTAAATCAGTTGCGGCCCTTTGGGCCGCGCTGCGTACGCAGCAGAACCCATATTCGGCACCACAGCAACACTCAATGCGCAGAACGTTTTCACTTCTTGTAGCGGTTACTGCATTGGCGGGGGCAGTGCAGGCGGCGCCCGCCACGCAGATCGGCGTAGTGCTCGCTGGCTCGGGCCTGGATTTCTGGGCGACGATGAGCAAGGGTATGCACCGTGCCGCTGACGATCTCCATGTCGAACTGATAATGCGCAGTCCTTCCGACGGCATGTCACTCGGCGCACAGCCCAATATCCAGTTGAGAATGATCGACTACATGGTGAAGAGCGGCGTAGCGGGCATCGTGCTGGCGCCCGAGCCACTGCAAGATGTAGCGACTCCGATTTCGATCGCCGTTCCTACGGTACTCGTCGACCGGAGCAGCACGGATTACAACGCGATCGCCACCGTAAGCACCGACAATTTCGCGGCAGGTAGAACTGCCGCGCTGAGTCTGGTACCCGTTCTGCAAAAGGGCGCCAGAATTGCAGTGCTGAGACTCGCGCCGAATATCAGTTCGACGACCGCGCGTGAAGAGGGGTTTTTGACCGTCTCACGTGAAATGGGGTGGCGTGTGGTCATCGCCCCCTATGTCGGGTATCAGTTTCGCGAGACGGAAGCGCAGGTGCGCAAGGCCCTGTCCGCTGACGCAGGGCGCCTCGACGCGGTCTTCGCTCCGAACGAGACGACGGCCTACGGCGCTTTGCATGTCGTCGAAGAGATGCCCGTCAGCACTCGTCCTCGTCTGGTCGTGTTCGATTGGCGCCCGGAATTTCTGGATGCACTGGAACACAACGTGATATACGCGGACATTGTGCAGGACCCCTACCGTATGGGTTATCAGTCGGTCGAGACGCTGATCGCCGCCTTGCAGGGCCATCCGCCGCGTCCAAAGGTATTCGTCGACGTGGTGACGGTGACACGCGCGAACATGAATGAGCCGGCTATACGCGCCGTGATAGCCAACTACAATCGATAGCGATGCGGGAATGAGCGCGCGCCCCGAGTCTGGAAGCGGATTCAGGCGGTAATCGTCCTTTCCGTTCGAAATCAGGCAGATCTCCAGAAGGCATTCTTGCGAGGCGCTCAGCGTGATCCTGATCTGTCGGACGTCGGGACCGGATCTCACGCAGCCCCGGTACGCCGCTCCAGTTCCGCTGTCGTGCGCTCCAGCTCCTGCACGATCATCGCCTCATCTGGCAACACTGTCTGGTATTCCGCCGCGAGAATCTTGTTCGGCAGGTTGTCCAGCGCGTAGTGTGCTTCGGCCGCACCTTTTTCGGCGCAAAGGATCAGGCCGACAGGTGGATTCTCCCCAGGCTTCATCCAGTGCTCGCGCGCGTAGTTCAGATAGAGATGCATCTGCCCGGCGTCAGCATAGCTGAAGCGACCGACCTTGAGATCGATGATGACGAGGCATTTCAGACGTCGATGGAAAAACACCAGATCGACCCTGAACCACGCTTCATCGCCAGTGATCGTGGCTCGCCGATTCCACCTGAACGTGCAGCCTGAAAATGATCGGTGATCGCCTGGCCGCGCGGGCACCGGCCAGGTTCCTGTTCATCCTGCTGTTCGGGTGGAACTCCATTCCGCTGCCTTTGTGTACGCCCTCTGCGTCGATTGCGTGCGCGCGCTGGCGCTGCTATGCCTCGCAGACCCGATTACGGCCGGTTGACTTTGCTTCGTATAGGGCCGAGTCAGCCATCTTCACCAGAATCGCGCCATCGTGAACCGCTCGCCCTTGCGACGTCACCACGCCGATGCTCACGGTCACACAGCCATAGCGGCTCTGGGCGTGTTCAATGTTGAGATCAAATACGGCTTGCCGAATGGTCTCTGCGACATTCGCGGCACCGGTCGCGTCGGTATCTGGAAGGGTCACCACGAACTCTTCGCCGCCATACCGCGCCACCTGGTCGGCCGGTCGGCGAACGCACAGAGCCACGCATTGAGCAACGGCTCTTAGTACCTCATCGCCCGCCTGATGACCATAGTAGTCGTTGTACGCCTTGAACTGATCGATGTCGACGAACAGCAGCGAGAGCGGACGGCCCGAGCGATTGGCCTGTTGCCATTCCTTCTGCAACGTTTCGTCAAAGGTGCCCCGGTTGCTCAATCCCGTAAGCGCGTCCGTACGCGCCAGATGCTGTAGTTTCGACTCCGCAAGCTGTCGCCGCCGTAGCTCACGCGACAACAGCAACGATCCTGTCCCAAGGATCACACCGAACACCGCCATCACGATCTCAAGTCGCCTGGCCCGGCGTTGCCATTCCGCATAAATGTCGTTCTCCGCGGGCGCCACGTCGACGATGATCGGAAGCCCGGGTAGGTGCTTGTACACGTAGAGCCTGCGGATCCCATCGATTGAGGCAGTGCCAGCGAACGCACCTTCGTTTGTCGACATCGCCTGAATAAACACGGGGGCGTTTCGGATGTCACGCCCGACCACCTTCGGATCGTAGGGCAATCGGGTGATCATGGTTCCGTTCGTCTCGATCACTGCCGCTGTACCGCGCTCCCCCACGGACAGGCCGTCCAAGAGAGCGCGGAAATAGTCGATGCTCAGCGTCCCAACCACGACACCGCCGAAAGAGCCGTCCGCGCGCGTAATCCGGCGACTCAGGGCAATCGTGAGCGCGCCGTCGCGCAGCCGTGACGCGTAGGGTTTGCTGATGTAGAGGCCGGTGTTGCCGCTGTCGCGGTGAAAGCTGAAATAGTCACGGTCAGCGAAGTTCCCGACCCGCGCCGGTATGAATCGTGAGTCCAGGACGATGTCGCCGCGCTCACTCATCACGAATATGGAGCCGAGGTGCTTACCCGAAGCGGCGCGGTCGAACAACACCCCGCTTCGGATCCTCGGGGGGAGTGCCATCACCTGCGGATCCGCCACCCCGTCCGCTACCGCTTGCAGCGAAAGATCGTAGAGCTCGATGTTGCGAGCGATGTCCCGCTCGATGACGAGCATCAGGTTCCGTGCATTTTCCTCGGCGTGGTTGTAGGCATCGTTGCGTGACTCGAAAAGCACCCACGCGCAAAGGCTGCACGTGAACAGCGTCAGCAAAACACCACAAACGATCACACCAGATGGCGACAACACCCGCGAGGCGGCTGACGAAACGGATCGGCGCACAGAAAGCGATAGTGACGAACGCATGGAGCCTCATGAGACGAATTCATCCGCACGGTCTGAACAAACGTTGCCGCGCGCACGGGGCGGCAGACGTGCCTTCTGATAACAAAGCCATCGTCATTTCTCGCGGCGCACGAGACCCCAAAACGACTCTGATTATCGCCGCACAGGATCTGACAAAATCATTACTTGAGTAATTTACTGGAACGCCAAGAGGGCGCCTTTTCAAATACCGGAGGCGACACTTGCCCAGCCACCGCAGGCGAGATGATATCTGCGGACAATCATTTGGGCGCCGTGGGATGATAAATCGTATTCGACCGGTGGCAAGGGATGTCAACGTAGTTGAGGACCGTTTCACCGTTTTCCTGATGGACAGCGGCAAGTTGAAATTCCAACGATTTACCAGACTGCTCGCCGCATCGCGAGAGCAAAGGCGAGCGGTTCGTGTGAACGCCGATGTCCCGGCAGCAGCGACGTTCGTCGACGCCCTTCGAGTACAGGATGAACGGCCAGCAGCTCCCCCGTCCTCGTAAATACGGATCTCGTGAGCCAAGCTGTGCATGTCGCACCGTGCGCCGCGGGTGCCCGTTGTCAAGCTGAATGACTGTGGCTCTCGCCTGGCGCAAACGTCACTCCAGAATCCGTCTGTCAGAAGCGGCCGGTGTGACGTGATCGGATCGGCGTTCTCGCTAGATTAGACGTCAAAGACGTCAAACACGCACCGAACCGGGGCCGCGCCTTGCCGCAGCCGCGGCCAGAATTTCGCGGATTGAAGCGAGTGACCGCTCGGCAGTCGCAGTCGATATGTGCGGGCGCGACTCGCCGAATATTGGCGGCCTCAGGCCTAGGCATCGGCAGACACGAGACACATAGGGCTTTGTCGGGCCGCCGCACCGCTCAGCGGCCGCGCCAAGGGCGGCCTCGCCGACCTGCTCCCGCAGCCAGGCGAGCGTTCGGCGATCCTTGTCGTTAAGAATACGAATCAGATGTTCCATATTGCCGACCCTGTATATATAACCAGTACTGTTAATATATACAGTATTGCTGCTGCGTTCAAGGTGAAAGTAGCGGTTCCACCGCGACCGCCGCCGATACACACTGCACCGGCGAACGGCACAACCGATCACCACCGCCGGAAAGCGATGGCCGTCACAGAGTGATTTCGTATTTTTCATCGCCGATTTACGCGGCCACCGCAGCAACGTGACAAGGCCCCTACGATGATTGACCGGCGTTCGACTAGTGAGAAGGAGAACTCGACAAACGATAGCCTCGACTCCGAACCGTTTCGATCATTGTGTCCAATGGTCGAAGCGCATCGCGGAGGAACTTGATATGGACATCGACCGTGCGCTCACTGGCATGGGGTTGTGCCATCCAGACCTTCTGGACAAATGCGTCATGGGGAAGTACCTCTCCTGGATGCGTCAAATAAAGCCGTAGGAGCCTGAATCCTGTCGGCGACATCGTGACAGCAACTTCTCAGTCCTCCCGCCGTACGAATACTCGATGTGACGTGAGCGACACGGTGATCCTAGGGACGCTCAAAAAATATCCTGGGAGTTCACGTTTGGTTGTGGGCGCAACATAACCTGTACACGGGTAAACAATTCCCTTGTTGAAAAGGGCTTGAGGAGATAGAAGTCCGCCCCGGCATCAACAGAGACAGTCTCGTCATGTCAGGCAACGTCCAGCCAAGAATCACAGCCGCCGGCAACCGCTCATCAATTTAACTCCTTCGCCTTCTTGCCCGTGCATGCAACCACAGGTCGATGCCCCGCTTCCTGTACATGTAGCCATAGCAGTTCGGCTATCGAGGGGATCATCTTCAACAATCAGAATTTCAGACATGTTGCTGGCCGAGGATCAGCGCGAGAGGTGGATTCGGAGCTAAAAAATCTGCCAGAGTTTATCCGAGAGAGGCGTGATGATAACCGCTGCCTTCCAGTTAATTGCGAACTGCAACTTTTTTTTCGACATCTCCTGGACACATTTATCGGAGAGCCAATTTTGTCGGCTTTCTGAAGACATGTTTGGTAGGTCCTGTTGACGCGCCATCGCGAATTGCAAGCCAATATTCAGGTTTCTGCCGCTAAAGTTTCACTCAGGGGTGTTCCAATTCGCCCTGCTTTAAAGGCAGTCGTGGCAGTTGCACTTCTAATAACATCCCAGGCAAGCTCCGCACGTAGTTGAAAGTGAACGCGCTGCACCGCGCAGTCGGAGTTTGCTCTGAAGGGCGTATACAACCAACAGGGGCTCCCCCACAATGTCGGTCAATTCAACAAGTCGCACCACCACTCTTCTTCTAACTTCGATCGCGGCAGCCTGCGTGCTGACCGCTTGCGGAGGTAATGACAACTCTACACCGGCGGCCAGCAACGCCCCCACGCAGACATTCGCCGGCGCCGTCGCCGCCGCCGGCTTCGTGCCGGGCAGCACGACTGGCGATCCGATCCTCAAGGCAGGCTACTACGCTGGCGCGACCGTGTGCGTCGACGCGAACGGCAACGGCAAGTGCGACGGGGCTGAAACCATCGCGACAACCGACAGCACGGGCCATTTCACGCTGAAGACCAGCGGCACCGGCCAACTGATAGCCGACGTGAGCACCAAGGCCACCAACACGGCGACCGGCGCAGCCGCCCCGAGCCACATGATCCTGCGCGCCTCGGCGGCACAGGTCGCCGACCAGGGCGCGACGAACGTCGTGATCAGCCCGATGTCGAGCGAAGTTCAGCGTCTGGTTGAAGCGAACGGCACGACCTACGCCACCGAGAAGGCCAACCTCGCGACGCGCCTGAGCGGTCCGGGTGTGGCCGCTTCGGCAGCGACTGTCGCGGCCGCCGACGTGCTCGGCGACGTGAACAAGCTGTCGGGCGCCGAGCAGTCGGCGATCCTGTTTGAAGACAATGCACTGACGAACCGCTATACGTACGCAACGACCAAGCTCGATCGCGGCGACATGTACCCGGATAACCTCGCGGTTGCGGGCGGCGATCCGTCGCTCGTCGGCAAGGCGGGTGTGACCTCGACGACGGCCGTTGTGCCGACACAGACGCAGACGCCGATCACGTTCGCGCAGTCGCAGCAGGCTGCGTTCAACGTCGAAGGCATTCCGCGCTATGACGCGGTCTTCATTGTCATGCTCGAGAACCGCTCGATCGGAACCACGACGGGCGGCACGATCGGTATCGAGGGCTCGGGCGACGCGCCGTACATCGCCGGCAACCTCGACTTCACGAGCGGCAAGTGGAACCAGGCTACGACCTATTACTCGACGGGCAACCCGTCGGAACCGAACTACACCGCGCTCGGCGGTGCGGACGACTGGGGTATCACCGACGACAACTGGTGGGGCTGCGGCGTAGACGCTTCCGCACTGAAGGACGTCGCGTTCCCGGGCGGCAAGGCATCGGACGGTCAGCCGCTGGTGGCGACCCCCGCTGTTCCGGCCAACACGAACGGTGACCTGTCCGGCTTTGGCACTTGTCCGACGGGGACGACCGCTGCGCACAACATTGTCCAGCCGAACCTGTTCACGCAGTTGTCGAACGCCGGCCTCGCGTGGCGCACGTATAGCGAGTCGATGAACCCGGGCCAGGACCCGCGTACCGACAGCATCGCCGACCCGGCCGTCGTGGCCGGCTACAACGGCATCGCGGGCACCGTCACCGCCGGCCTGACCAGCCCGGCTCTGAACATGCCGTCAGCGCTGTACAAGACGAAGCATCACCCGGGCATGGCCTACCAGACCGCGCGTTCGCTGCCGGAATTCTTCGCTAGCAACCGTACGATCTTCGGTACGCAGTACGCTTCGGCGCTCCAGAACACGTCGGTGTACCCGGTCCCGTCAGGCTACAACTTCGACCAGTTCGATACGGACCTGCAGAACGGCGACGTTGGCGCGGTCAACTTCGTGGTTCCGGACCAGTGCGACGATATGCACGGCACGGGTAACGACCCGACCTGTAAGGGCGACAACCTCGTGAAGCGTGGCGACGCATACGTCCAGCAGGTGGTGACCAAGATCCAGGCTTCGCCGATCTGGAACAATCCGAAACGTCATGTTGCGATCGTCGTGATGTTCGACGAAGGCGAAGGTAGCTCGACGTCGTGCTGCGGCTGGAACCCGAGTCAAACGTCGGCCGCTGAACCGCTCACGTTCACGAACGGCAAGTACACGCCGACGACGACGACGCAGTACAACAAGGGCAACCACGGTCACGGCAACTCGATCTTCGGTGTGGTCACGAACCATGGCGCGCAGGGCATCCAGGACAGCGACGCGTACAGCCACTTCGCGCTCGTGCGTACGCTGCAGGACATGTTCCAGCTCGCCGATCCGGCACCGGGCCAGGAGTCCACGTACATCGCCCGCTCGAAGTACACCGAGAGCTTCATCACGGCGAACATCCTGAACCTGCCGGAACTCGCGGACAGCGCCGATACGCACTTCGACTCGGTCCGTCCGATGAACCATGCGTACATCACGCCGCAGGGTTATACGCAGAAGCTGAATCCGGCCGACATCATCGGTACGCAGGAAGCTAATCGCCAGCCGGGTCCGGACAAGACCCAGACCAACATCTGGACGATCCAGTAAGTTTCACGGTCACGGGGAAAGGGCCCGCCCTTTCCCCGTCTGAAACCATCGCAGCTGCATGCCGGGTATGCCTCGCGCGTTACCCGGCACTTTTGTTGAACATCTCGCACATTTTCCCGGCCACCTCGCCTCGTGCGACTACGGGGTCGCCCGGAAACTGACTTCCCGGCGAAAACTATACCAACCATGCGTACGCTATCTCTTGCTCTAATCTGCTCCGTTTCCGCGATACTGGCCGCCTGTGGCGGCGGTAGCTCGTCCAGCAGCGACGCGTCAAGCCCATCGTCGGGCGCATCGGCGCCTGCCGCCTCGACGCTAAGCCAGAAGGCGCAGCTCGGCCAAACGATCTTCTTCGACAAATCTCTGTCGAGCAACAAGAACATGGCATGCGCGAGTTGTCATAGCCCGGCCTACGCGTACGGGCCACCGAACAGCCTGTCGGTACAGCTCGGCTCCGATCCGTCGCTGTCGGGCGTGCGCGCGGTGCCGTCGCTGCGCTACAAAGCGATGACGCCGCCGTACGACGACAACGCGGCGAACCCGGACGGCGTCACGCAGAACGCGCCCGGCGGCGGCTTCATGCTGGATGGTCGCGCCACGACGCTCGCTACGCAGCCGGCGTTTCCGTTGCTGAATCCGATCGAGATGAACAACAGCTCGCCGGACGTCGTCGTGAAGGCTGTACAGAGCGGGCCGTACGCCGCGCGGTTCCAGCAGGTGTACGGCCAGGGCGTGTTCGGCAATACCATGGCCGCGTTCAACGATATCGGCGACGCGCTGCAGCAGTTCCAGATCGAGGAGCCGTCGTTCGAGACGTACACGAGCAAGTTCGACCTGTATATCGGCAACAAGCTCGGCGGCACGCTGACGGCCGCCGAGACGCGCGGTCTCAAACTATTCAATGACACTACGAACGGCGCCGGCTGCGCGGCCTGCCACTACGTGGGCGCCAACTTCCAGGGCTCGGTTGGTTTGATGACCGACTTTACCTACCAGGCGATCGGTGCGCCGCGCAACGACGCGTCGATCCCGAACAACACAGATCCGATTCCGGCCAACACGAACGCGTCATTCGTCGACATGGGTCTGTGCGGACCGTACGCGACGATCCACATTCCGGGCTCCGCGACGAGCGGCGCCGGTCCGGATTCGTTCACCGGCGTCAATGTCCCCGACCCGTATTGCGGCCGCTTCAAGGTGCCGACACTGCGCAACGTCGCGACGCGGTCCGTGTTCTTCCATAACGGCGTGTTCCACTCGCTCGTGCAGGTGATCAATTTCTACAACACGCGCGACACCAACCCTGAATACTGGTATCCGAGCACGGGCGGCGACTCCAGCCACCAGGTGCAGAACCCATCCTTCGCGCTGTTCCCGACGGCCGCATCGGGTGCGACGGCCCAATCCTTCAACGATCTGCCCGCGGCCTATCAGGGCAATATCGACGAAGAACTGCCAATGGGACAAGGCCAGACTGACGCAGGTGGCACGACGGCGGCCGACGGTGCAAAGCCGCGCCCGATTCATTCGACGCCGCAGTTGACGCAGCAGGACATCGCCGACCTGGTGTGCTTCCTGAACACGCTCACCGATGGCTATCAACCGCCCGCCACGCCGCCCACCAGCGGCTCCTGCGTAAATTGACAAAATCGATGATCTCGCACGCGGCCTGCCCTTTCAGGCAGGCCGCGTGCCTGTCTTATCCGTACCTTAGCAACCTAACCTGAGCAACAAACACCATGACGCGACGTTCCATCGCCGCCCGCCTTGCTTGCGGTGCACTTGCCCTGAGCGCCCTGACCCTGTTCGCTGGCTGCCACGACAAGAGCCAAGACGTTAGCCGCGAGAATTTCACGGCTACCATCAACGACTTTCTCGCCCAGCGCGGCCACTTGTGCCTCGCCAAATACGACTGGCCGATCTACGTGACAACGGACGATGTCGCCTCCGGTACCCGCGACGCGGTACAGATGCCGGTGCTCGAGAAACTCGGTATCGTGGCGGGCAAGGATATGGTGGTCGAACGCAGTGACCCCAGCGGCAAGAAGATCACCGCGAACGCTCGCCAGTACCAGTTGACAGCCGAAGGGCAGAAATACTATCTGCACATTCCGGAAGTCGTCGCGACCGCCACTTCGCGCGTCACGCACCCGGCTGATTTCTGTGCAGCCACACTCACCCTCGACAAGGTGGTGGGATGGGAACGGCCAATGCAAGTGGAAGGTAAGACCGCCACCTCGGTCATCTATACCTACAAGATCGATCCGTCACCGTGGGCCAAAGATGCCGATGCGCAGCGCGTGTTCCCGATGATCAAGCGCGTGATCGAGGGCGCGGGCACGATGCAGTTGCGCGAAGGCGTGCATCTGACGTCGAACGGCTGGGTCGCCGACGAGGTCTTCGTGCGCTGAAACGCAGTGGGCGGGGCGCGCTTTTAGCCGCCCCGCAAACCGTTACGCCTGATCGCGAGGCACAAAGCGGCGAGTACGGATCCATTTGGTGGCCACCCACTTCTCGCCCGTCCGCAAGGGCGTGCTCGCATGTAGGGAGCTCGGATCGGAGAGCCCGAAACGGTTTCCATATTCGAAATAGAGGGCCTGGCCGCGCTGCGGCACTATCGACCATCCAAGCTGCGGGAACACGGTTTCACCGCCGCCTTCCACATCGTTCAGATACATCAGCAGCGTGCCCACGCGCTGCCCGCTACGCGCGATCGACTCCTGATTCGCCGGGTTGCCCGCGATCAGATAGTCGACGTGCGGCGTCGACTCGGCGCCCGCTTCGTAATGCAGCAGTTGCAGGCCTTCGCCGTTCTCGACCGGCAGGCCGGTGAGCTCGGCGATCCGCGCTTCGAGGCGCGCGATCAGCGGCGTTTCGCCTAAACGAAAGAACATGCCGTGGCTGCTGCGGTGGCCAGCCACGACATGACGGCCTGTTACCGGATCGACCACGGTCGAACGATCCAGCCGCGGCCGCGCGAGCGAGATCAGCTGCTCGCATTCGTTCGCGGTGAGAAAATCCGCGAGCAGTACCGAGGATGGCCGGTGCATCCGCGACATCACACGCACCTTGCGCTCACCGAGCCGGATCGTCGCACCGTCCGGCACGCGCAGCGGCTCCACTTCGTAAGTGACTGGCGCACCGCCGATTTCGAGCGTCTCGCCTGGCAACGGTGTGCCGTATAAAAAAGCCGAGGAGACCGCATCGACCATTGCCGACGCGAGCTCCGCTGCGTTATTTCGATCGATCAGCTCGCGCACGATCGCCTGTGGCGCGACGCCGCGCGTGAGATTGTGGGCAATCCAGTCGCGCACTTCGACGGGGAAGCTAACTGTTATGGACATCGGAATGGTGAACGATAGGTTGGAAGGGTACTGTCGTCTGCAGTGGAAAACTGCTGCCATGATATCGGTTATATAAACCATCAGTGAATGGATTCGAGTGGGCAGCGGTTCGTGTAAGTTACGGCAGACCAATTGAGCCGCTTGCCGCGACGACAGGTTCGCCGTCAGCGCTGCACAGCAGAATGCAAACAATAAGACGCGATTTGGCGTCACCAGCTGCGAGTTATGCTCTTCATTCGATGCGGCAACAGTTGCTACTGGACGTGTGAAAGCCATCCATCTCCAGGGCTACGCACGAAGGGGCACGCTGCACCTTCGTGTTGCCAGTTCCGAGCCACGTTGACGGCATCTTTATGCACCGAACTAGAACTTTTTCGGCGCCTTGATGCCGCATTTGTTGAAATGAAAGCATGCAAACGATATCGAAGGGCAATGACATGTTACGTTTGCTGATTCCGGTCGTTCATCATGAAGGCGCGTGAAGGCCGCACGCTGTGTGGCCATTCTTTGTCGAGCACGCCGTAACCGGAGAGGATGAGCTGGCGGAAGTCCTCGAGTCGCACGCAGAGCAAGGCCGAATGTCCGCACTCCATTTCCCGGTGCCTTGCGCCAGCAGCAGAAGCGCGCGACGCTGAGTGCGTTGAAACAGACCCGCGCAATCATCGGAACGATGACCCTGTACGCGCTATGGGCCCTCCTCTGGCGACCTTTATCGCAGAGACGACGTCGCCAGCATTGTCCGGTTCGCTGTCAACCCCGCGTATCAGGACGGGGAATTGGGAAGTTGATGCTCGCCTTCGTTGAGCATTGAGCGCTCACTCGCGGCTGCACGGAAGTATCGCTCGACACGCCGCAACCCGCAGCGCATCTGATCGCGTTTTATCGACACCGGGCATGTCGTATTGCCGGGATTCGCCCGACTCCTTGGACGGCACGATGACAGCGCGATCATGAACAAGTCAGCGGTTTTCTCCTTATGGTTAACAAGCAAAGGAAATCAATGAAGAAGGTTTTCAAAAAACTATTGTTGTGCAGTGTGTTGGGCACTGCAATGGTAACGATGATGAGTACATCCGTCAGTGCGACAGCGGATACCAAACCGCCAATCAAGATTGGCTATGTCGAAGGTTGGGACGACAGCGTCGCAACGTCGAACGTGGCCGCACGCATTATCGAGCAGCGACTGGGATATCCGGTTCAACTCGTGCCTGTGGCAGCAGGCGTCATGTGGCAGGGCGTCGCACGGGGCGATCTTGATGCGACGCTGTCAGCGTGGCTGCCGGCGACACATGGCGCATACTGGGAGCAATTCAAAGGGAAAGTGACCGACCTCGGCACCAATTTCCCGGATGCAAAGATCGGGTTGGTCGTACCGGCGAGCGTGCCCGAGAATAGCGTTGCCGATCTCGAAGCGCACAAAGCGGATTTCAACGATCGCATCGTCGGGATCGACGCAGGTGCGGGCGTGATGAAGAAAGCCGACAACGCCATCAAGGCTTATAACCTCAGCCTGACTTTGATGCCGAGCTCGGGCAGCGCAATGACGGCGGAACTCGCTCGACGGATGAACGGGAGCAAGCCGGTTGTCGTGACAGGCTGGGCGCCCCACTGGATGTTTGCCAAGTGGAAGCTCAAATTTCTGGACGATCCCAAGAAGGTATTTGGCGGCGCCGAGCATGTTGATAACGTGATCAACCCACAGCTCGAGACGAAGGCCGCACCTGTGGTTGCGTTCCTTAAGAAATTCCAGTGGAAACCGGGTGAGATCGATAGCGTCATGCTGGCGACCGAGAATGGCAGCAAGCCTACGGCGGCAGCTGATGCGTGGATTGCGGCGCACGCGGAGCGCGTGGATAGCTGGGTTGCTAAGACGCAATGATTTGTTAGTTAGTTTCGTGGCTCCTACCTGATGTCGGCGGCAAGATCCACCTGCTGTCTTCGCGTGTTTCTCGCATTCTCGCTGATAGGGGTAGACGTACGTCTCGTTCAAATCTTGATGGTTTGATTCAAGAGTCCCTGTCGATCCATCGCTTGTGCAGTCACCCACTGCGCCAAAGCCGCCGAACGGCCGAGCTTTGCTGAAAGCCGCTCTGCGCGCGACTATCGCCCTGGTTTGCCCGACGAGTACGAAAAGCCACGGAGGCATCAATGTGCAGGCCGGCGCCTGCACCACAAGGACATGAATTCAATGGATTCCCCAAAGGTTGTGGTCGAAGGTCTCTGCAAGGTTTTTGGAAACAATCCCAACGCGGCTGCTGACCTGCTCGCGCACGGCGCCACCAAGGACGAGATATTTGCCAGAACAGGCCAGGTGGTCGGCGTCCACAATGTCTCGTTCGACGTTCAGGAAGGTGAGATCTTCGTACTGATGGGCTTGTCAGGTTCCGGCAAATCCACGTTGATCCGCCTGATCAACCGGCTCGTCGAGCCGACGGCGGGCAAGGTCATCATCGATGGCCGCGACATTGCCGCAGTGCGCCGCTCCGAACTCACGTCGCTGCGGCGCACTGCGATGAGCATGGTGTTCCAATCGTTCGCGCTGATGCCGCAGCGCACGGTGCTGTCGAATGCCGCCTTCGGTCTCGAAGTGGCCGGCATGGGACGCAAGACGCGTGAAAAGCGTGCACTCGAAGTGCTCGAACAGGTCGGCCTCGCGACGTTCTCGCAGAAGCTGCCGGCCGAACTGTCCGGCGGCATGCAGCAGCGTGTGGGTCTCGCGCGTGCGCTCGCGGTGAACCCGTCGCTGATGATCATGGACGAAGCGTTCTCGGCACTCGATCCGCTCAAGCGCAAGGAAATGCAGAACGTACTGCTGGAACTGCAAAACAATCAGCGCCGCACGATCGTGTTCGTGTCGCACGATCTCGAAGAAGCGCTGCGCATCGGCAGCCGGATCGCAATCATGGAAGGCGGCCGCGTCGTGCAGATTGGTACGCCGCAAGACATCATCGCGAACCCCGCCGACGATTACGTGCGTGCCTTCTTCGAAGGCGTCGATACGAGCCGCTATCTGACGGCGGGCGATCTGATGCGGACGAACGGCGTGCCGCTCGTGCGTATTCTCGATCAGTCGAACGTCGAAGCGTCGTTGAACGGCAGCGCCGAATACGCGTTCGTGCTCGATGCGGAGCGCCGTATTCGCGGCTTCGTGACGCGCGATGCGATCGGGAATGCGTCGCCGTCGCTGCGCAAGGTCGAATGCGTTTCGCGTGGCGCGTCGCTCGATCACGTGGTGTCGCGCGTGTGCGCGAACTCGACCGCGCTGCCCGTGGTCGACGATGAAGACCGCTATTGCGGTTCCGTCGATCGGGCGGACGTTCTGAAGGTAATCACGCGCAATCGAGGTGGCCATGTCTGAGATCATTCCACTCGGCCGTTGGGTCGACCAATCGGTTCACTATCTGCTCGATCACGACGCGAGTACCTTCGATTCGATCGGCAAGGCGATCGAGAGTTTTGCCGCATTGATTGAACATGGCCTGCAAGCCGTTCCGATGTGGGCGTTGATGGCGTTCTTCATTGGAATCGGGTTGTGGCGGGTCGGCTGGCGCTTTGCGATCTTCGCGACACTATCGCAATTACTGATCTATGCGACCGGGTTCTGGGATCAGACCGTCATCACGCTGGGTCTGACGTTGTCTGCCACGCTGATCAGCCTCGTGTTCGGCGTGCCGCTCGGCATCTGGACCGCAAGGAACAAGCACGTCGCGATGGTCGTGCGACCGATCCTCGACCTGATGCAGACGATGCCCGCCTTCGTCTACCTGATCCCGGCTGCGATGCTGTTCGGCCTCGGCCGCGTGCCTGGGATTCTGTCGACGGTGATCTTCGCGATGCCGCCCGCCGTACGTCTGACGAGCCTCGGCATCCGTCACGTGAATCGCGAGATCGTCGAAGCGGGGCAGGCGTTCGGGTGCACGCCGTGGCAATTGCTGTACAAGGTGCAGTTTCCCAACGCGTTGCCGTCGATCATGCAGGGTGTGAACCAGACGATCATGCTGGCGCTGTCGATGGTGATCATTGCGTCGATGGTCGGCGCGGGCGGTCTCGGCAACGATGTGCTTGCCAGTATTCAGCGCCTCGATATCGGGCTGGGCTTCGAAAGCGGCTTATCGGTGGTGCTGCTCGCGATCATGCTGGATCGTATCACCGAGAGCTTCGGCCGCTCCCCGGGCACGGTCAGCGCGCCGCGCTTCGCAGGCCTGCGCAGCGTAATGCGCGTACGAGCGGAGCGGCCTGCCGCACAGAACTGAACAGGTAGAGAGCAGCGCGCCGCCGCGAAAACCAGCGATTTCTGCGACCACCAGACCTACCGTAAGCATCATGGAGAGTGAAGTGACGTCAGCCAGGAATGAATTGCCGTTGCAGAGCCTTGCGCATTTTGGCTTTCTCACGCTGCCCGGCTTTTCGATGATCGCGTTCACGAGCGCGGTCGAGGCGCTGCGCGTGGCGAATCACGTCGCCCACGCGCAGCCATATCGATGGTCGATCCTTACACCTGATGGCGTGCCAGTGAGCGCCAGCAACGGCATCACGCTCAAGCCCGCGTGCACGCTTGAAGAAGCGGGCAGGCCGGATGTGCTGATCGTCTGCGGCGGCACGCAAATCCGCCGTGCGGTGGATAGCAGCGTCACGGAGCTGCTTGGCGATCTCGCGCGGCAGGGTGTACCACTCGGTGGCATGTGCACCGGTGCGTATGCGCTGATGTCGGTGGGGTTGCTCGACGGCTACCGCTGCACTGTGGATTGGGAAGACCTGCACGTGTTGCGCAAGGAGTTTCCGCGAGTCCATTTTGCAGACGAACTGTTTGTGATCGACCGCGATCGCCTGACGTGCGTCGGCGGTACCGCGCCGCTTGATCTGATGCTCAAACTCGTCGGCAGCCGGCTTGGGCAGAACGTCGCCGAACAGGTATCGCTCGAGTTGCAATCGCTCGGGTCGGCACCCCGGCCGCAGAGCCGGATATCGTGCGGCGGATGATGGACGAGACCGCTCCCCGGGGTACACAGTCGCGCCCCACATTCAGTCTCTCTTCCATTGGCAGTGACCCGAAAGAACGCACCATGCCCCAAATCGGCGGAACAAATGTTTCCGCGGACGCGACCCGCTCCAGCCGATTGTCGTTCCTCGAATTGAGCGGTGGCCACATTCACTCGGTCAATCCCGACGGATCCGACGTCACGACGATCGTCGCGGATTGCCGCCTCCCCGACGGTATCGTCGAGGACTTGGATGCCGACCTTACAAGACCTTCGTAAGCGTAGTCGTGCCGGAACGAGCTTCGCCCACGCACAAGCTTTTGTACGCAGTCACCCAAGTGTATCTATTCTGTCGCTCGTACGATCTGCCATCGGTCGCGTTGCACCGATCGCACACTCTTACGGAGCTTCAGAAAGCATGCTTCATGACCTGCCAGCTATCCAGAAAAATGTTCACTGGGGATATTTTGACGCGGCGCTAGCGCCCGCGCTGATCGTCGAGAGCGGCGACTTCGTTCGCGCCGAAGCGATCACGCATCATGCAGGCGACGCCCCCGACCTCATGATGGATGACAAGGTGCGCGCGCTCTACGACACGATTCCCGAATCCGATCGCCAACCCGGCGTGCATCTGATGACGGGACCGATCTTCGTGAAGGACGCAAAGCCTGGCGACCTGCTCGAGGTACGTTATCTGCAGATGATTCCGCGCTTCAACTACGGTTCGAATCTCGCGGCGCACTGGGGTCATCTGTTCACCGACTTCGAGAAAGAACGCGTCACTATCTACGAACTCGATCAGGCATCGAACACCGCTCACGCGCTGTATGGGTATGACTATCCCGGCAAATATCTCGTGCCGGGCAAGCGCTCGGAGATTCGCGACTGCTGCCGCGAACCCGCGCTCGAAGGCATTCGCGTGCCGGTGCGCCCTCATCTGGGCACGGCAGGCGTCGCGCCCGATGTGGCGGGCCGCGTGAGCACCGTGCCGCCGGGCGCACATGGCGGCAATATCGATAACTGGCGCATCGGCGCGGGCTCCACCATGTACTA
Organism: Paraburkholderia sp. BL9I2N2; assembly: GCF_004339745.1. GTDB lineage: Bacteria > Pseudomonadota > Gammaproteobacteria > Burkholderiales > Burkholderiaceae > Paraburkholderia. Next base: position 1,053,517 of record NZ_SMGP01000003.1, read on the forward strand.
CCCGGTCGCCGTGGACGGCGGGTTGTTCTCGATCGGGGATCCGCATGTATCGCAAGGAGATGGCGAAATCAGCGGCACCGCGATCGAGGCGTCGCTCAATGTGATGTTCCAGATCGTGCTGCGGCGCGACTTCAGATTTCCTTCGCCGCTGCTGGAAACGCCCGAATACTGGATCGTCCACGGCTTTGATGAAGACCTCGACATCGCGACCAAAAACGCTTCACGCGATATGTTGTTGCTGCTCACCGAGCAGCAAGGCCTGTCCCGCGACGACGCGTATTCGCTAATGAGCGTCGCCGCGGATTTCTCCGTGACCCAGGTCGTCGATGGCCGTCAGGGCATTCATTGCAAGATCCCCCGCAGCATTTTTCCTCCGAAGAAAAAGCCTCGCGCGTGAGTTGTGCGCGTGCGCTACGACGGTGCGTCCGCGCACAGTTGTAGCGCAGCGCGGTAGCGGTGCGTCCACGCACCGTCGTAGCGCAGCGCCACAGCGCTAACGGCGTTGTTATCGATGGCACGGACATTGCCTTTGAATCACTCGACTGACGTTCGTCAGGGTCCGGGAGCCTGGGTTGGACTTACTGCGTTTCACCACCGAGTCGTACGCCGAAGTAGATCGCCTGCGAGCATGGAACGAGGCGCTCGACCGGCTTGGTCTGCGCTGCGGCGCGCCTCAGGCAGCCGCGCGCCACTTGCATGGAACCATCAAGTCGCGCAAGTCGAGCAACGGCTTTGAACTGATCGCGCTGGCCGCGTTCGCGCAAACGATCGAGCTCAAAGTCGACGGCACCGACAGTCTCGTGATCGTGCTGCATCTCGACGGCGGCGTAACGCTCGTCGCCGACGGTGTGCGCGCGCGAGTTGCGACCGGTGATATTGTTTATGCGTCGTCGCGCGAGGAAGCGGGCCTGTCGTTCACCTCCGACTTCCGTGCGTTCGTGATCCGCGTGCCCCGCGCCGCCATCAACGCACGCCTTCTTACACCGTTCTCACTGCGTGCCGGGCGTTTGCCCGGAGACGCCGGTATCGGTCACGTGTTCTCCGGCTTTCTGCGCTCGATTGCTGAAAGCGTGGAGACGTTGTCACTCGACGATCTGCGTCCCCTCGAACTCGCGCTCGCGGAGTTCCTGGTCGCCAGTCTCGTCGGGCACGACAAGGAAGGCAGCTTCAGTGGCCTCACGCCATCTCAGGCCGCGCTCTTTTCACGAATATGTCGAACCATCGAAGGCAATCTCGCTGACCCCGATCTCGGGTTGACTTCGATAGCGAAGGAAGAGCGCGTGTCGCCGCGCTATTTGCAGAAACTGTTTGAAGCGGTTGGACAGAATTTCTCGACCTACTTGCGCTCCCGCAGACTGGAGCGCTGCCGCGCGGATCTGGTCAATCCCCTGTATGAAAAGCTTTCGATTGCCGATGTCTGCTTCCGCTGGGGTTTCAACGACCCCGCGTATTTCAGCCGCGCATTTCGCGAGCAATATGGCGCGTCGCCGCGCACTTTCCGGCATGAAGCAGGTCTTGAATTAGCGCGCCTTCTCGTGCGGCGAATCTCGCGCGGCTTGCCCGTCAACGCCGGGAGTCTGATCGTGCAGGCACAACTCGCCGAGCAGGGTGCGGTTCATGAAGTTGCGGACGAGACCGGCTCTGCCGAGCAGCCTGAAGCGCCTTCGGCACCCCCGTCCCGCGAGTCCGGCAAGCCGCGTCATCATCTGTTGCGCGCGACGGCCAACACAATTCACTGGGGTTACTTCAGTCACGATCTCAAGCCCGTGCTCGAGCTGAACAGCGGCGACACGGTGACGATCGAAACACTCACGCAACACGCGGCGGATGATTGGGAGCGCATGGTGCAGGGTGATCCTGGCGCTGAAAGCGTGTTCCACTGGACCGCCGGGCGCAAGAACGTCAATCGCCGCGGCGCCGGTCCCATGGATGCGTCCATCTATGGACGTGGCGCGGGTGAAGGCTTCGGCGTGCATATCTGTACCGGACCGATTGCCGTGCGCGGCGCGGAACCCGGCGATGTGCTGGAAGTGCGCATTCTCGACATTCACCCGCGCCGTTGCGCCAATCCGAAATTCGCCGGCCGCGCGTTCGGCAGCAATGCCGCTGCGTGGTGGGGCTTCCACTATCGCGAGTTATTGACCGAGCCGAAACCGCGCGAGGTCGTCACCATCTATGAACTTGATGCCGACGCCACCGCAGGCAAAACCGCCTGCGCGCGCGCTGTCTATAACTTCCGCTGGACACCTCAGCGCGACCCCTTTGGCGTGATGCATCCGACAATCGACTATCCCGGCGTGCCAGTCGATCATTCGACGGTGGTCGAGAATCACGACATCCTGAAGAACGTCCAGATTCCGGTACGTCCACACTTCGGCGTGATCACGGTCGCGCCGCAGCAGGATGGTCTGATCGATTCGATCCCGCCCTCCACCTTCGGCGGAAATCTCGACAACTGGCGCGTGACGCGTGGAGCGAGCGTGTTCTTGCCAGTCGGGGTGCCGGGCGCTCTGCTCTCCGTCGGCGACCCGCATGCATCGCAAGGAGATTCAGAACTGTGCGGCACCGCGATCGAATGTTCGCTCACCGGCGACTTCCAACTGGTGCTCCACAAGAAAGAGACGCTCGGCAGGCAGGTGTTTGCGGACCTCACCTATCCGCTAGTCGAAACCGCCGACGAATGGGTTCTTCACGGCTTCAGCTATCCGAACTATCTGGCCGAGTTCGGCACGAGCGCGCAAAGCGCTGTGTACGAAAAATCCACGCTCGATCTCGCGATGCGCGACGCGTTCATCAAAACCCGGCGCTTCCTGATGACGACCAAGGGTCTTTCCGAAGATGAGGCGATCTCTCTGATCTCGGTCGCAGTCGACTTCGGCGTGACGCAGGTGGTAGACGGCAACTGGGGCGTGCACGCGATCATCCGGAAGTCGCTCTTCACCGCGTGAAGTAGCGAGTAGCGACCTCCGATACGCGTGCGTACAAGAGTTTGTTCGCAGCAAGCTCGATGCCGCGATTTTGGCTTCCCTACCATGGGTTCTGACTTGAACACAGGCGTATGCGCCGTTCGACAGGACTCACTGGACCATGGATTCTCCCGCACATCGCACGCTGCCCGGCCACGGGCGCTTTCAATATTTGCCGATCAACGGCCGCCCCGTTTATCGTTGGCCCGACGGTTCCCGGTTGGCGGTCTATATCGGTTTCAACATCGAGCACTTTGCGTTCGGTGAAGGACTGGGACCGACTATCGGCCCGGTGATGCCCGAACCCGATGTGCTCAATCACGCGTGGCGTGAGTACGCATTGCGCGTGGGCGCATGGCGCTGTCTCGATCTCTTCGATGAACTCGCACTGCCAACCGCGGCCATCATCAACACGGCGCTCTACGATCACTGCCCCGAACTGGTCGCCGCGTTCGCTCAGCGTGGCGATGAACTCGTCGCGCACGGCCATACGAATTCGGACCGACAAGGAACGCTGACCGAAGACGACGAACGCGCGCTGATCGTGGCATGTCGCGAGCGGATCGCGGCGGAGAGCGCGCAACAGCCGGCCGGCTGGTTATCGCCGTGGCTCTCGGAGAGCCATGTCACCAGCGATCTGGTGGCCGAAGCGGGTTACCAGTACACGCTCAACTGGTGTCACGACGATCAGCCCACGCGCCTGCTTACGCGCAACGGTCACCCGCTGTGGGCGATTCCGTATCCGGAGGAGGTCAACGATATCCCGATGATCCTTGCGCGCCAAATGGACGCGAAATCGTTCGCCGATCTGGTGATCGATCACTTCGAGGAAATGCTGCGGCAATCCGCGCGAGAACCGCTGGTGATGGGCATTGCGCTGCATGCGTACCTGATGGGACAACCGCATCGTTTGTGTCACTTGCGGCGGGCACTCGAACATATTGCCCGCGCGCGCGACGAAGGCCGGGTCTGCATCACCACGCCTGGTTCGATTGCAAACCACATGGACTTTCTCGGGCATTAGATCACTTCATTTTCACTTTGCCATGCCGCCCTCGTCCGCCCATATTTCCTTCAACCTCAATAGGATTCGCCATGTTCATGTCAAAGGCAATCAAGCTGCTGCTGTGCGCACTCACCGGTCTTCTCCTCGCACAAGGCGCGTCAGCGCAATCGTGCGAACCGTCCAAGGTGGCTCAGAAATATCCGTCGCTTGCGGGCAAGACCATCAAGATCGGCGTGGACCCCGAGTCGCCTCCATATGCGTTTCGTGACAGCAAGGATTTCAACAAGATCATCGGCGCCGATGCAGACATGGCCCGGACCGTGTTCGACTGCGCCGGCGTGAAGACGGAATTTTTCACTGCCGGCTGGCCGGGGCTGCTGCCCGCGCTGCGTGCCGGACAGATCGACGTGATGTGGGACTTGCTGTACTACACGCCGGAACGGGCGAAGGAAACGACCTTCGTTACGTATATGCAGGCCGGCACGGGCGGTCTGGTGGCGGCTGGCAACCCCAAGAAGATCGATGACATCTCCAAGCTCTGCGGCCTCACGGTCACGGCAGGCATTGGCACCGTCGAACTGACGATGGCGCAGGCGCAAGCCGCCAAATGCAAAGCCGAAGGCAAGCCCGACGTGACCATCATGACGTCCGCCGATATCGCGTCGGGCGCACGCCTCGTCGCAAGCCATCGTGCCGATGTCATGATGTACGACCTGGCGCTCGTCGACGGTCTCGCGAAACAGAACCCACAACTCTACATGCGCGGCTTCATGGTGACGAGCGGTATGAAGATCGGCGTGGGTGTGAAGAAAGGCAACGCCGATATGATCGCCGCCGTTTCCGACGGACTCAAGATCATGCAGGCCAATCAGACGCAGAAGAAGACCTTTCAGCGATACGGCGTAGATCCGTCGCTGCAAACGCCGACCACACTGCTTACTCAATAAAGGCTGCCTGCGCGGCACACCGTGTCGTGTGCCGGTAGCGTCATGGATCAGGTTCGGAAATGAAGGCATTGCGTATCAAACACATTGTAGTCGGCGCTCTCGGTATGGTTGCCATGTTCGTATTGCAGCCGGCGATGGCGGCCGGTCTCGATGGCGCTCAGGTGTTCGACGGTTTCAAGGAGCTGGCCGGGTATGTCGGCTCGCCCTTCCTGCTCGGCGGCGCGTGGATCGCGGTGAAGATTACGCTGATAGCGATGTCGATCGGGCTGGTGCTCGGGCTCGGTCTTGCGCTGATGCGGCTGTCGCGATTCAAGGCCTTGAACTCAGCGGCGTGGGGTTATATCTGGTTCGTGCGCGGCACACCGCAACTACTGCAACTCGTGTTCATCTTCGACGCGTTGCCGCTGATCGGTTTGCGTTTCGATGAAGTCACGACTGCGGTTATCGGCTTTGCATTGAACGAGGCGGCGTTCAGCGCTGAACTGTTTCGTGCCGGCATCTTGTCAGTGAACCGTTCGCAATCGACCGCCGCCGCCGCACTCGGCATGGGACCGTTGCTGACGTTACGCCGCATTATCCTGCCGCAATCGATGCGCGCGGTGATCCCGGGCCTCGCCAATGACACCATCGGCATGTTGAAGCTAACGTCGATCGCGTCGGTGATCTTCGTCAACGAGCTAACGTTTCGCTCGCAACAGGTCGTCGGCCAGAACTTCAAGTTCTTTACCGTGTTCGGTGCGGCGGCGGTGATTTATCTGGTCCTGACGAGCGGGATCTCCTTGCTTCAGGTGTGGCTCGAAAGCATCTTCGATCACGAGCGCGACCGAAAGGTCACGTTGTCGTGGTTCGGACTGCGCCCTTCGACGCGCAATGTGAAAGCGCTCGACGCACCGATTGACTCTCCGGTCGCCGCAAAAGAGCCGGAGGCGAACGATCACGCATGGATCGGGACGCTGCTGCCTGCCGAAAGTCGCACGCCGCGGCATCGCGATGAACCGTTTGTAGCGTGCAGGAACGTCTGGAAATCGTATGGCAAGCGCGAGATATTGCGCGGCGTCGACCTGTCGATCGGGCATGGCGAAGTGGTCGTCATCCTCGGCCCGAGCGGTTCCGGCAAAAGCACACTGCTCAAGCTGATTAACCATCTCGAACCGCTTGACTGGGGAACGATCAAGGTCGATTCGCAGTATGTGGGTTACCGGGAAGTACCGGGTGGCGGCGGCACGGTGCGGCCCCTGCACAACCTCGCACGCGCACGCGCCGAAGCGCGCGTGGGTATGGTGTTCCAGCATTTCAATCTCTTCAGTCATTTGAGTGCGCTGGACAACATCGTCGAAGCACAGCGGCAGGTCTATGACGTGCCGCTTGCCGAAGCGCAAGCACTCGGCCGGGAGTTGTTGAAGAGCGTGGGCCTCGCCGCGCACGCGGATTTTCTGCCGCATCGGCTATCAGGCGGGCAGCAGCAGCGCGTGGCGATTGCGCGTGCGCTCGCGATCAAGCCCAAGTTGATGCTCTTCGACGAACCGACTTCGGCGCTCGATCCAGAACTCGTCGGTGAAGTGCTTGGCGTGATGCGCGGGCTGGCTGATGCAGGCATGACGATGGTCGTGGTCACGCACGAAATCCGCTTTGCTCGCGATGTCGCCGACCGCGTTGTCTTCATGGACGGCGGCGAAGTTATCGAGCAAGGAACGCCGCAGCAGGTCATCGACAACCCGACTCACGAGCGCACCCAAAAATTCCTTAACGTCGTCGCCAATTGAATATGAGGCTCACATGACAGACTTCGAAACTTTCAATCTCGGCCGCGTCGTGCTGCAGTCCGGTGCGACGCTCCCTGACATGCTGCTCAGCTACAAGACGTATGGCCGGCTGAATGCCGCGCGCGACAACGCGATTGTCTATCCGACGTTTTATAGCGGCAGCCATGTCGACAATGAATGGCTGATCGGCGAGCACATGGGGCTCGATCCGCGGGAGTATTTCATCATCGTGCCGAATATGTTTGGCAACGGCGTATCGAGTTCGCCAAGCAACAATCCCCCCCTTATGATCGCGGCCGCTTTCCGCATGTGACGCTCTACGACAACGTCGCGATGCAGTATCGCCTCGTGACCGAGAAGTTTGGCATCGAGTCGCTCAGGCTCGTCACCGGCTGGTCGATGGGCGCGATGCAGGCGTTCCACTGGGCTGCGATGTATCCGGAAATGGTCGAACGCATTCTGCCGTTCTGCGGGGCGGCGCGGTGCTCGCGGCACAATTTTGTGTTCATCGAAGGGCTTAAGGCTCCATTGCTGTTGGACCCGGAATTCAAGGACGGTTTCTACGATGCACCGCCGACGCGTGGAATGCGCGCTGCCGCGAGGGTGTTTGCCGGATGGGGATTTTCGCAGGCGTTTCTGCGTCAACGGCTCGACATGGAAGCAATGGGGTATGGCTCTCTCGAGGACTTCATTACGCAGTTCTGGGAAGGCGACTTCCTGAAGAAGGACGCGAACAATATCTTGTCGATGATGTGGAGTTGGCAGTACGGCGATATTTCCGCGAATTCTCTATATAAGGGAGATTTCGATCGAGCGTTGGCCAGTATCACTGCAAAGGCTATTGTGATGCCCGGGCGCACGGATCTGTATTTTCCGCCGGAAGATAGTGAGTATGAGGTTTCGAAGATGCCCAATGCACAGTTGCGGCCTATCGAATCGGTTTGGGGTCATTTTGCGGGCGGTCCCGCAGCCAACGCTGTCGATGTTAAATTCATCGATAGTGCGGTGAAGGAGATTCTGGCTGCGTAGTGTTCGGCTCTTTTGCGCTCGGTTCCGCGTGCGCCAGACTTTTTTTGCAAGGTCTGGCGCGAACTCGGGAGGATCGCCGAGATGTCCGCATGCCTTCGTGTGGAAGTGCGAACAGTACCGCACGCCTGAATGGCCTCCCACGTATTGTACAGCGAAAATCACGCCGTACCGCAGGTCGCCTCTTGAATCGAACTGCGTTTCGCCAAGCACACCTTGGTAGTCGGTTGCCGGCATCGCGGCAAGGATTTTCGCGGAGTCGGTTGATTTGCGCGCGCTTCATCGCCGCGACAATCACGCCCACGGCGTCGCATGCAAACGGTCGTGCCATCGCAGCACGGCCTTTGAAAACACAACACCCCGGCGTCTCCTTTATGAGAGGCCCGGGGGCGTTTTTCATTGGCTCAAGTTATTCTGCAATGCGTTTGAAACTGACGTAGTAATCGTCGGTGTAGTAGCAGTCGCCGGTCTGCTTGCGCGGTCCACCACATACGATGCGGCGCTGCCCACGATCCGCCGAGCCAGGCGTGCGAACTGTGTAGGTGTGGTAGTAGCCACGCGGATGCTGCGGCAGCAATGCCGCGCTGTTGCGGAACAGGACACCGTCCTCGCCAAAAGGGAAAGGGCCGCCCGCTTTGATCAGACGTAGTGTTTCGGCAGCTTCCGCCGACAACTGCGCTTTAGTGACGGTAGCCAGCGTGCCCGATGCGACGGGTGTGGCGCTCGCGGCCTGCCCAGGCTGAACCGGCGCCTGACTCTCGGATGCGCCCGATGCTTGAGTAGCGTTTTGCGATCCGTCCTTACCGCATCCGCCGAGGATCGCGCTCAAGGCGAGGATGTACGGGAAAGCCCACGCTTGCTTCACGAAGCGGTTGTCTCCGGGTTGACCAGCATTCGACGACCACGAACGATTTAAGGGTATCGCTAACGGCAGAGTGAATCAATGTCCGGCCCGAAATAGCAATTTTTAACTCGACAACCAGGCCGTTACACGGTTCGCGGCGTTCGAGAAGTATGCAAATCAAGCAGATTGCGGCGAGGCTCGTTTTATCGAACAGACGCACAGTCGAGGCGCTTTCAGCCGCGGGCGCCGCCGGCCCACTGCCTTTTGGACGGTCCATTCGTCCCTCGCTACAGTGCTTCGCCCCGTAACTTCACCACCGAAGGAGCGTCGGCCCAAGCAGTGCCCCGGCGGCCGTCGGAATCGACATCCCGATCAGATACCAGGTTGCCCAGAACGGCACACTCATTTCCGGACATCGAAGACTGTAGGCAAGCGCGCCGATCGCGCCTGCAACAAGTCCGGCGGCCGCGCCCGTGAGGCGAAGCCGCGTCGGCGCGAGAGCGCGCGCCGCCCACAGCGCGGCCGCGAACGCGGGTAACGAGATCAGCGCGATGTTGAAAGAGCACGAGCGCCAAGTGCGACCCATCAGTAGGTGCTCACGCGCCTCGGGCGGCGCGAACCAGAGCACCAGTAGTGCGGCAAGCCACACCAGTGCCACCGGCGTCGCGAGTACGGCCCACCAGCCCCCTACAGCCCTGCCGGGTCGCCCGAGGCGCACGCAGGCCGCCAACGCTGCAAACGCGAGACATGTGGGCCACACGAGCTTCGCCCAGAACAGCGGAGCATGCAGAAGAACGGCGATATCATGCCGCACGCCGTAACCGAGAATCACGATCGCAAGCGCACCCATTGCGCCAAACGTGAGCGCTCCACCGAAGCGCTTTGCAGCGACATGTCGTTCGACAGGCGCAACGCCTGTCGCGAGCATCGAAATCAGATCCTCTGTTTTCATCAGGATATCCCTCGAATCTTCATGGCCAAAGCCCTCAGCCCGCGATGCACGCCTACTTTCACAGCCGATTCCGATAAGCCGGTCAGGCGCGACGTTTCCTCGACGGTAAGCCCTTGCAGCTTGACGTGCACGATCGGCAAACGCTGACGGTCCGGTAGCTGGTCGAGCAACTTGTGCACATCGCGCCTCGCATCCGCGGGTTCCGTGTCCGATGCGGCGAAGATATCGGCTTCGTCATCAAGCGGTTCCTGGAACGCCTCGCGACGCGATCGCGCACGCAGATGGTCCGTCAGCTTGTAGCGCGCAATCGCGTTGATCCAGGCGGTCAGCGGTTCGTCCGGGCGCCAGGTATGGCGTCCGTTATGCACGGCCAGCAGGATTTCCTGCACGACGTCTTCGATATCATGAGGCAGATAGTGCAGCCGTTTGCGCAGTAACGCCCGCAGATGTCCGGTCAGGTCCTGCAGAAACGCTCGATACGACGCGGCGTCGCCTTCCAGCGAGCGGACCAGCAAGTTTCTGAGCCGTTCCTCGACTGGACGCATCGGCCCGGCGTGCGTCCCGCGCGTCACGTTGACGTGACTCCGAGCTTCGATTCTGGCCGCACGGGGGCGGTCACGTGACGCAACCGTTCGCGTCGACGTGAGAGCCGCGACATGACCGCTTCAACCGGCATGCCGAGCACCAGCGAGATTTCCGCGTAACTCATGTCGTCAAGACCGACCATCAGCACCACTTCGCGCTGCTGTTCCCAAAGCATTTGAAAGACCCAATCGAGGTCTCGCACTTCGAGACATGAAATCTGGTTGCCGCTGTGTGTGATCGTCATTTGCCATCGGCGCGAATTCGTGCCTCGTCGAAATCGCATCGCGTAGCGCAGACTTCGCTCTGGCGTGCCCTGCACTGGATCGCCGGCGTAGCCACGGTCGCCCACTGGCGCGCGCATAACGGCGAAGATCAGATACCTGGTCCGCAATGCCGTCCTGGAATTCCATCGCCCTTCCCTATTGCCGCCCGTCGCGACTAAGCCAGCCATCGACGGAGAACGGTCCCGATCCCCCCAACATCAGAGCGGCAAGACACGCAAGATAAAGCAGATCGGTTTCGTAGCCCGGCGGACCGAACTGCGGGCCGGCCGACGTGACTGCCATCAGCTTGATCGACAAGAACCCGTACGGAAGATGCACAGTCAGCGCCGCAACCATCAGCACCGCGATCATTGGCAGACTGACGAGTGACACGAACGCGCCGGCGAAGATCGAGAGACCCCCGATCAGTTCGATTGCAATGGTCGCCCACGCCATGAAGTGTGGTGCCGGCACACCGAGCGCGTGCAAAATCCCGGCAAATGCATCCGGATGCTTGACGATTTTTGAGTAGCCATGCGCCATGAACCCGTAACCGACGATCAGCCGCAATGGCAGGGGTGCCCATCGGGCGAGGCTCCAGCGATCCGTCAGCCGGGCGGAATCGGTGAAACGAAGCAGGTGGCGGACAGTGTCCATGCGCAAGGTCTCCTGATGAACGTTAGCAAAGAACAACGGGCGATGCAGGTGGGGTATGCATTCGCCCGCTCTCTTTGTAGTTCGTCGAGGATGGATGCGCGGTTACAGTGAGGCTGAATATTTTTTCCTTGGCACGCGCCTGCTCCACTGTTGCCGGTCACTTGTCAGTAAAAGCCGGCTCAGACAGGGCATGCCGCTACAGCCGCTGAACTGTGTCGCCAGTTGCTGTTATTCGATCACCACACGGGCATGCAACCAGCCAATGTGCCGCAAGCCAATGCCAAAAGCGGTCAGGGAGAAACAAAAGACCGCTGTCCCTGAGGGCAGCGGTCTTTCTTAGGATGGGTGACGCATGAGGGACTCGAACTCCGGGTTTGCGGATCTCGTGAGGATAGTCCGTTACGACACACGCTATGCGAGTCGATGCCTCGCTCTGCCGGGGCTTGAACTCACGCCCCCGTCAGCATTTACGTCGACGACGCAACTGTTATTGGCCGGCGGCCGGCGACACTACGCTCGGGGTAGCCAGCGTGTTGTGACTCCCGGGAGCGTTGGTGAGGGACGTCGAGCTATTGTTAGTGCTATTCGGCATGCCCGAGTTCGGCGACCCGGCGCCCATGCCGCTGTCCGAGTTGGTGACGCCGGGCGTGCCGTAGCCGCTCGTTGCATTGGTCGGCGATACCGCGGCCGGCGACACGGTGGTCGGGGTCGCCAGCGTGTTGTTGCTCTGTGCATAAGCACCGCCCGCCAGCGTGAGTGCGGCGAGGGCCGCGATTAATGTGCTGGTTGCCTTGTTCATGACCCGCTCCTCCTTAATTGGACTGGAATTTCGACGCAAACGATCTATTCGTATTTTTCCAGGTAACACCAAGTTTAGGAAAGCGGTCGCTAATAATTAAGCGCATTGTTCGCAAGGGTGAATTTCGATTTTCGAAGTGACCTAAACGGGTCCCTGGTCCCCAATCTGAGGCCGGCGTGGTCCAGCATGCGCGGTGCATGCTACGTGACCCGCGAGGAAACTGATTGGGTGGTGTGGATAGCAAGCAGCCAGTGGAACGGGGCCGGTGAGCAAACTTGCAACCAAGCTCCCCCATGATTGGCGAAGATCTGGGCGGAAGAAGCGAACGTCGCTTCCTGGCCGCACTGAGCCGGATGATGGCCGTCGCAGGTGGCCTCTTGAGTCGTCGACGAACAACGCCCGGAACGTCTCGGAGGACTTTCATTGCTTCGCGTCATGCCCAACATGAACGAAAGGAGCAGTGACGACGACAGCCTCACGTTCAACGAGCCGATCGACGCGGGCAAGGCCTACGCGAGCTGAGCGTCGTGCTACTTCCCTCGACAAAAACTGCCGGGGAACACGCATGCGAAGTTCCGACAGCGTAGTGGACGAAGCCAGGCTGGTCGCCACCGTGATTTCAAAGCACCGCTTGTCACGCCTTCCCGGGCGAAGCTCGCTGATGCTCGCCCATCACCCACTCGCCAGGCGGGGTGCCATCAGCTGTATTCTGGTACAGCCAGCTTCCGCAGACCGTGCAATTCCAGTTGCTGCTGATTTTCGTCGTGTGGCCCGATGGCCCGATTGCACTGACGCCAGAGGCGGCAAGATCGCCGTGTGGGGAAACGCTGGATGGCTTGCCAACTAATTCGCGACAGGCGTTGCAAGGCTGCATAACTGTCTCCAATGATGCCTATGCCGAATTCTCGTCGCACCACTGGATCGCCCAGCGCTGCGCCGCCTCGATAGCGGCTGCGTCGGAGGGATAGTCGCCGAGATCGCCTGACCATTTGACCTCGACGGTGTCGCCGCCCACCGAGGCGCGCCGGTAGATCTTTGCACGGGCGTAGTAATGGCCGCCTTCATCGAGAGGTGACGCGTCGATATGGAAGTCCTTGTAGTCGAACTGCATGGTCACCTCCCAATGAGTGGGGAAATCCTACAGGGCGACACTGCGCACAGCAATCGGTTGGGATACCAATCGGTTGCTGTAGGCTGTGGAATTCAGACGCGTGGAGCCATGCCTGCTTATTCCAGCGTTCTTGATTCTTGATCAGTCGGATCGGAGACACGATCACCTTGATCAGTGATCGTGTTCGGCGAGATGTATACGTCACACACAATAGACGAGAGACCGTAGTCGACCTCATCCCGGGCGTTGGATCCTCGGCTATCGAAACGGCGGTTCCTCCCGGTTAAACCGGTCATTGAATGTAAGTATGCAGATCAAGGTCTCCAGAAGCGACAGCACGTAAAACAACTTTTTCCCGTTTCTTTTTTTGAGTATCTTCGCAGGCTCAGAATCCTTATTCAGCGGTGCGATCACTGGATTCACTTCCTACATTTGCTTCGACATCCTATGCAAGCTTCGCCTGGAGGAAATGAACCAGCGAGATGGCGCCATCGATGCCTTGGCGCGCAGAGATGCTGCGCGCACAGTGGGCGATGCGTCCCGCTTCCGGCGAGCCAATTACACACCGTCGAAGGCGGCACTGCCCCGCGTAACTGCGTCACGATATTAACGTTGTGACTGGCGATACCGGGAATTAGCTGGGGGACGAGCTGTGTCGCGAATGTGGCAAGAAGAGGCAAATCATGGACATTTGGCTTGTTGCCACCATATCTGGGCTATAAGCTTTCATTAACGCGGACGAATCCCCGCATTTGGTGTGTTAAGTAGCCGTAGGCAAGTCCTGCGGCTTCTTTTTATGCGACCGGAAAGAATCCGCAGGGAGCCAGATCAAGAAATGTTCTGGCGCGGCGTTCGATGTTGTCGAGATTCCAGGCGACGCGGGCAAATGCTTCCCGATGGCGTCGGCCGGCCATGGGCCTCAAAGTCGTCCAGTTGAAGCAGCAAACTATCCAGCGCGCAGAGTTGGGCGCGCGTCAGGTGAGTCCCATTCAGAAGCTCGTGGAGCCGTCCGCGCCAGTATTCAGCCGACAGGATTGGCCCGCCGAGGTCTTCTATCAGTGATGGAACCATCACGCGTGCAATATGCGCGATGTCCTGGTCAAAGAACATACCCATGTGCGCCCCCTAATGTGGTTCTGGCCTGCGCCATATTGTTTTACGTCTGATAAATACTTTAGACCAGTTTTTGCGGCATGCCAAATATTGGGATCGATGGCGGTAAGTCTCAGACGACAGTCTCGCGAGCCGTATTGGTTGTCCGGGAGCTTGGCCGCCCCTTCAGTGGCCGGGATATTCGCCGTCCATGCTCGTTGCCATGACCTAAGATATAACTATGATCGCGAGCAAGGAGACGACCATGGTCGAGTCAATTTCGGCAGTGTTTCTGGGGGCGATCGTCCTGATCATGGCTGCCATCCTGATTGCGGAGCACTACAGACGCGAACATCACAGGAATCGGCAACTTCGGTGGCTCGACACGCACCCAATGCGCGACTGGTTACACCGTAGGCCGTGACGCAGGCAGAACGTAAAGCCCGCGCGAAGCGCGCCAGATGAGCGGAAACTTATTAATGGCAGCGATTTTGCCGGTGGCCGTGTATCACGCTGTAACCGGGGACGGGCATCGTACCAAGGCCGCTTAACGCTTCACCTTAGCGACGGTTTCGCAGCTTGCCGCGATCCGTAACGTGAAGTCGTGGTTAATAGATTGTCGAAGTCACCACCAAGCGCCCGTAGCACGTCGCGCGCGTAGTGGTTCGACGTTTGCGCTCGCTGCAAAGGCGTGCGCTGCTAGCATCAATGACGGAACTGCATGGAACACGCCGGACACTCGTGTCCGTTCATATTGCGTGCCAATCAGGTCTTGTCCGGTGTTTTCAGCTCGATCAACATCCGCTCACAACCGCCTTGATCCGGCGCCATGCAGCCGAGCAAATGTTCACTGCTCGGCATCAGCATTTCGCCGCCCGTCTGGATCGCCAACGTCATGCCGGGATTCTTCTGCCATACGATGAGGCCGAAACATGCAAGCGCCAACAGCACGACGAGCGAGAACGCGATCCTCTCCAGCTTCCAATAGATTTTCGGCATACTGACACCTTCAGCATGGCACAGGGTTTGTGATGGGCGCGCGGCCCACAAGTAACGGCTGAGGTATTGTCAACTTAAGCAAATCGGCCTGACCAATATCCCGCTTCAATAGCATTTTTGGCGCACTGACGCCGGCCAGCAATTCCGTTAAGTTGACAGTGCCGGAGTAACTGCAAGCGGAATTCGCCCGATGATGAATCCATGAGGCGACGAAGACTTCGATGTTGTCGATTGCTTGCGGGCTCCCGCTTCGCCCACGACGCCCGTATGTGTCGACTGCCGCACCACCAGAACGGGAATAGCGCTATGAGTCAGTACCTTCTGTGTCTCACTGCCGATCAACAGGCCACGCACACCGCTGCGTCCGTGGGACGCCATGACAATCAGGTCACAATTTCGCTCGATGGCGGTGCTGATGATCGCTTCATAAGGATGAGCGCGGGTGGTGGCAACCGTTTCGCATATCACGCCCGCTTGGCTTGCCGCCTTCGTGACAGCCACGAGAAAGGCTTCTGCACGCTCCCTGTTGACCTGAACGAATCTCTCCTCGGTATCCGCGAGCATTTCGGTTCCATATGCCAAAACATGGAACTCCGGCATGACATGAAGTCCCGTAACCGAAGCGTCATTTTCGGCGGCGAGCGTCACCGCCATCTGGACTGCGACTTCGGAAAGTGCCGAGCCGTCGGTCGGCACCAGCAGATGCTTGAACATGACACCTCCCCTCGCTCGACGCGCGGGCTGTATCCGACGCGCACTTAACAGCTCGCGACATCGACATTGATGCCGCTATAAATTACACTTTGCTTTCAGTATAGACACTGCCGCCATTTGCGAAATATTTTCTGCGCGCTGCTCGGTTACGCGGCAGTGCCGCATCGAAGTGGGATTTCAGTCAGTTGATTTCCTCAATTTGACAGTGTCGTCGTCACACTTAAGCACTTTATGTAGAAAGGTAACAGTCACCACACGCAAAGATAACAACATTACAATATGCTTTCATATTCTGAAATCATGAGGGCATGCAATGGTTCTATTTCACCGCGGCGCACTGATTCAGGCGTCGACGATAAGGGACGGAAACACGTTCGTAGCCCGCGCCTGCATTTTGAAGGAAGACGGCGAATCCACCTCATTGGGTGATCTTGGTCAGTTCGCAAACCGGACCTGTGCATACGAGTTTGCCGTGCGCTGCGCGAGCGCTTTCGTGGATGGCGTACCGATGCCTCGCTCCCCGTTCCGCAGATCATCAGCCTCGGACGACGCAGCAAATAGCTAACGACACTCCGCGGCATCCGGCAGACGGCCCTGAGGCAGTGAACGACTGCCCCTCAGCAAACAGGCCGAATCGGAAGCAGCAAAGCCAAGGAAACATGATGTCCAAACCCCTGTTAAGCCGTTTTCAGTACACCCGCAAGCATGGCAAGCAACGCACATACAACGTAACGGTGAACCTGGTGCAAAAGGCTTCCGGTGTTTGCGCTTACGCAGCATGGGTGCATTTCGAAACCGAATTTAAAGGTTCGGGTTTGATGCTCCCACTCGTTGCCAACACACCTGATGCCGCCGTGCGGGAGGCACGGATGCGTATCCAGAAGGACATCGACGATCTGGTCGGCATCGTCGAGTAAAGGCGGTTACAAGTGTGATCGTGGTCGGGCTGGAAGACCTTTACGACGCTGCACCAAAATCCGCGCTTGTGATGAAAGTCTTCTCCTGCCGCTGCAGCAGCTGTAGCGGCAGGGCAGCGAACCTCCGCCGCGGCCCGCCCTCGGTACCGATCCACCGCGAACTTCCGGTTGCGACCCAAGGCGGCCATACAAGCCCATACAGCGGAGTGTCCGCTATCCGGTCTTGTGAGAAGTTTCGGATAAGCCAAGCTTAAGCCGACCCTCGACCCGCCCTGGAGTGCCCTCATGTTGGCGTGGCGAAACCGCCGTCATCAACCAGAAAGGCCGTTGAGCCCGGTCGATCACGGCACCGACTGCAAGGCGTCTAGCTATGCGGCGTCCCCTACGGGTAACGTAAAGTAAAACGTCGCGCCTTGATCCGTATTGTTTTCGGCCCATAGCCGCCCGCCATGCATCTCGATGATGGTACGGCTGATCGACAACCCAAGGCCGAGGCCTTGGGATTTCGAGGTGACAAACGGGTTGAAGATCAGCGCGAGCAGGTCGCCGGGCAGGCCCGCCCCGCGATCGCGCACCGCAACGCGCACTACTTGGGGGCTCTGAAGCGTGATGGACACGGCCACCATGCGGTCGCTAGCCGGACGACCGTCCATTGCGTCGAACGCATTGAGCAAGAGATTGAGCATGACCTGCTGCAACTGCACCTTGTCGCCGTGCACTGTGGCCGGAGTGGCATCGTAGTGGACTGACATGCGCATACCGCGCGCGATCGCGTCAAATTGCAACAACTGCACCGCGTCGCGGATTACAGCGACCGGATCGAGCGGCGCGATTTCTCGCTCGCCTTTCTTGAGAAAGGTGCGAATCCGCCGGATTATTTCGCTCGCGCGGTTGGTCTCCTGAACAATGTCTTTCAGTATCTCGAGCACTTCAGCCAGGTCGAGCGGATCCGTGGCCATAAACCGCTGGGCGGCCTGAGTGTTGCCCAGAATTGAGGTAAGGGGCTGGTTCAGTTCGTGTGCGAGCGACACTGCTAGTTGAGCCATCATCGATACGCGCGTCAGATGGGCCAGTTGCTGCCGGTTTTGGTACAGTTCATATCGCTCTGTTTTGTCGATGATGACCGCGAGCACAGTCTCGTCATCTTCGAATCGAACCGTCTTGTGTCCGGCCTCGACCGGGAACTCCGTTCCGTCCTTGCGCCGTGCGAACAGATCGCAAGGCGCCCCCACTGTCGAAGCGTGTGCAATGCGTAAGGTCTCGGATTGCGGCATAGCCCCGCTATCGCCCAGCAGCTGTGGGACGAGCATGGTCGCAGGCTGTGCAATCAGTTCGTCACGTTGATACCCGAAGAGCTTTTCGGTCTGCTCGTTGGCCAGCACAATCCGCCCGTGTTGATCAACCATGAGAATTGCAACCGGCAGGAACTCCAGAGCGCTCCGGAATTTTTCTTCAGCCTGCCTGCGGTCGGAGATGTCGACGCATGAACCAACATAGCCGAGAAACGTACCGTCGACGTCCTCCTGCGGCACGCCGGTATCGAGGATCCAGCGATACACGCCATCCCGTCTTCGCAGACGGTATTCCATGGTGAAATCCTTGCGTGCGTCAAACGATGAGACGTAAACGCTCAGGCAGCGTTCGAAATCGTCCGGATGCACACCCTCTGACCACCCGTTGCCCATTTCCTGCTCTAGCGTGCGCCCCGTAAAATCCAGCCACCGCTTGTTGAAAAACGTACACAGCCGATCCGTATCCGACATCCAGATCATCACAGGAGCCGCGTCCAACATCGTTCGGAAGCGTGTTTCGCTTTCCCGCATCGATTCCTCCACTAGCCTATGCTCAATAATTGTGCAGGGTCCGCAAGCAACAAAGCGGGTCAAAAATTGACTCGGTCGTGGTCGTTTAATAGGCATGGTAAAGGTGGCGCATGCTTACAGCAACGAACCTTGATCAGACGCGGAATGGCGGCCGCCTGGATTCGGCCTATGAGAAGCTTTGCATAAGGCCGAAGAGCGGCCCGTTCACGGCGAGATCGATGACCATCTCTTCATGGCCAAAGGGCTGCCCAATGCGATGAGCATATGTGTCACGCGCTTCGCGATGCGACGATCGACGGCAGGCACTTTGTCCGGCGAAACGCTCAAAACGTCCCCCTGGTACCCCTCTCAATCTCGCGTGTCTTGATCGCGTCGGCCAAAGGTCCCATCGACTGGCTGTTTTCTTCGAACGGCCAGTCCCACCAGTTCATCTCAAGCAGCATTTCAATTTCTCCGTCCGAAAAACGCTTTCGATTCGGCTTCGCTGGGGTTGCCGCCGATGACCCTATAAGGCTCACCATTCTTCGTTACGAGAGCGCGAATTCCGATCACGGCACCATGTGGCCAATGCGGACACCTGGCATGATCATCGCCTCGGAACCGATCCAGACATCGCTTCCGACATTCGTGGCGCCGGTGGGTTCGAATGCATCGCAGGCGTCGGCAAACGCTCTCCAAGCGGCTGGTGCGCCTCGCAGCGCTCAGCAACCCTGGAATGAGAGGCATTGCAACACTGCTCGGCTGTGCACCCCATTCGAGCGAAGAGGCCATTGTCGCCAAGGCCGAGTGCCTGATTCGCCTTAGCTTGCTCCAGCAGTCAAAAGAAGCCGCGTGAGGCGCCACATCGGGCTTTAGTCGGCTTTGGGCAACTCGTCCCGCTGCTCCGCCCATTTGAGGAGTGCGTCCAAGGCGGGGCAGATTGCCTGTCCCCAGTCGGTCAACCGATATTCCACCTTAGGCGGAACCTGGGGATAGAGCTTCCTCGCCACGATGCCATCGGCCTCCAGCTGGCGTAGCTGCTGCGCGAGCATCTTCTGCGAAATGCCGGGGATGAGCTTCTCTAAATCGGAGAAGCGCTGCACCTTGCCATCGAATAGATGGAACAGGATGACCAGCTTCCAGCGCCCCTCCAGCAACTTGAACACTTCTTCGACGCCGGTGGCGGCGGTCGCGGGGGTGTAGACCTTTCCCATGGGTACGTAGCTTACTTTTCCGTGCGTTCTTGTTGGGTTGCGAGTTTATGGTGAAAATTACCGTATCGCCCAGCTTGCCACAAAGGCTTCAGACATGAGCATTTCACTACCGGATTCGGTTGCGACCTTTTTTCAGGTGAGCAACGGCGCTGCGCCTTCGGCCCTACGGCGCGCTTTTTCCGAAAAATCGGTCGTCCACGATGAAGGACAGACTTACAAGGGACACGAGGAAATCGAGGCTTGGCTGGCGGAAGCGCAGCGTAAATATGCCTATTGCGTCGAACCGTTGACGGCTGTGCAAGACGATGCGGGCGTAACGGTCGTGGCCAGGTATGTCGGTAACTTCCCTGGAACTCCTGCCGATCTCAACCATGTTTTCCGGCTGACCGACAACCAGATAGATTTTCTAAAGATTCACTGATCACCATGAATCTCGAACTCGCAGGCGCGCGCGTGCTCGTCACGGCCGGAACCAAAGGCATCGGCAAGGCCGTCGTCAAACTGCTCGGCGAACTCGGCGCGGACATCCTCACCACGGCCCGAGCCAAGCCGGACTTTATTCCCGAAGCGATGTTCGTCGCGGCCGACCTGACCACGCCTGAAGGTTGCGCCACCGTGGCACAGGCTGTCGAGGACAGGCTCGGAGGAGTGGATGCCATCGTCCATGTCCTGGGCGGATCTTCGGCCCCGGCCGGCGGCTTCGCCGCGCTGGATGATACGGAGTGGCAGAGGGAACTGAACCTCAACCTGTTCCCCGCGGTACGACTCGATCGGGCGTTGTTGCCCAAGATGATTGCACAGGGCGCTGGCGTCATCATCCACGTCACGTCCATCCAGCATCGACTGCCGTTGCCCGCATCGACCACAGCTTATGCTGCCGCCAAGGCTGCGCTGTCCACGTACAGCAAGAGCCTGTCGAAGGAGGTAACGCCGAAAGGCGTGCGCATCGTGCGCGTGTCGCCGGGTTGGGTGGAAACCGAAGCGGCCGTCGGCCTGGCGGAACGGCTCGCCAGCCAGGCCGGTACGGATTACGAAGGCGGCAAACAGATCATCATGGATGCACTGGGCGGCATCCCTCTCGGACGTCCGTCGAAACCTGCGGAAGTCGCCAACCTGATCGCTTTTCTGATTTCACCGCGTGCGGCAGCCATCAGCGGAGCGGAATATGTCATCGACGGCGGAACCATTCCCACTGCTTAATGCTTAGGCGGCACATCAGCGGGATGCCATCTTCACGCTCGCGAGCTGACGGGAAGCTGACACTTAGTGAGAGTGGATTGTTGGCCGAAACTGGCTGAGTCCGCGGTGCCCAATTTTCTCCCAATGCGGCCGTCAGGCGAGTTGCGCGGCTCGGTTAACGGCAGCTCTGCGGCGCCATCGCGCACGCGCGGCTTGTTGATAAACGTTGTCCAACGCCTGCCCGCACGCGTCGTCGTGCACTCATGGGGCGACGGACAAGGGCAGGCATCGAACAACGCATAACAAACTCAGCCGATCGTCTCCAGGCCGCGTTCCGCCAGTTTCTGACCTTGGGCAGCAATTGGTCCGTGCCTCGATTGCGTGGGTTCACATTTTTCTGCAGACAAGCATGTTTGAACGACTTGTGGTCAAATCGTCCGGTGACTTGAGGCACGTTGTCCAGATCGAGCATATCCGCTGGCGGCAGCGACGGTGGGATTTGAAAGCAGCACAATCTAGTATGGTCATATTCGCATCGGCTCCGACCCACCGGTGCCTGGCAAGTGCGACACGCGGCCTGACCCGGAGGTCCCCATCATGCAGATGATAAAAGTCGTAGTTGGGATAGCAGCCCTCGTCGGCGTAACGGCAGTCCATGCCGACGGCTTCGTCATCACGAGATCAATCGAGAACGGGCGCGAAATGCGCCTCTTCGAACATGCTGCCGAATGTAATGGCGGCCCTGGCGCGGTCATTTACAGGCACGATAAGCGAGTCGATCAGACCTGCAATGTCCGCCTTACTTCGGCAGGCGCGACCGTAGTGATGCCGGCTTTTGAGTCGCGCACGTTCTTCCCGCGCGACACGCTGGACCAAAACTAAAAAAGTTGCTTCCGGCAACCGACGAACTCGTGGGCGAAGGTCTCGCCCATCCGCCGCTCGATGCATCCGTCTGCACGTGTCCCTCTCGCCTGTTTCTAACCTCGGTTTCGTCGAGACTGCTCGAGGTCGCCGAGTCGACGGCGATGCGCGATGCCGACGCAAGCTTACGAATCCTGCAGCAGCTTCGCGGCACGGGCGTGAGTATTTCAATCGACGATTTTGGTACGGGGTATTCAAGCCTCCTCTATCTCAAGCGGTTACCGGCCAGTGAACTGAAAATCGACCGCGGGTTTATCCGTGATCTCGGGCGTGGAGACTGCGGCGCAGCAAGAGTTCCTGACCCGGCTTGGTTGCGATTCCCTGCAAGGTTTTCTGCTTGGCCGTCCAATGTCCGCAGAGCAATTGATCGAAACCCTCTCGCATGAAAATGCTCTGAACGACGCGACTCGAGTCAACGCTCTCGAAGTGCGATGCGGAGTGTGTCAAAGTAACAGCTCCTACCGTGAGCGACCCCACATGACCAAGTTACCGATTGCCGACCGATGGTTCGAACTCAAACGCATCAGCGACGACATTACCCTGCTTTGGGAGCCCCATGTCGTGCCGCTGATGCGCTGCAATATCTGGCATGTGCGCGGCCGCGACCGGGATCTGATGATCGACACGGGAATGGGTATCGTCAGTCTGCAGGAGGCAGCCAGGCACCTGCTGCAGAAGGACGTCACCGCCGTTGCCACGCATACGCACTCGGATCATATCGGTGGACATCATGAGTTCGAGCACACGCTGGTTCACGAGTTGGAGGCAGAGAATCTGCGCTCGCCGCGTGAGCCAGGCACCCTTCTGGCGTCGGTATTGGGCGACGAAGCGATTCGCCGGTATCGCGAAGCAGGCTATCCGTTCGACGGCGATCTGATCACCGCCCTTCCCAGCGCTGATTACTCGATGTCCGACTATCGCGTGCGTGCCGCAACGGTCACGGAAATCGTCAAGGAAGGGAACATCGTCGATCTTGGCAACCGGCATTTTGAGGTTCTGCATCTACCCGGCCACTCGCCGGGTAGCATCGGCCTATGGGAAGCGGCATCCGGCACGCTGTTCTCGGGGGATGCGATCTACGATGGCCCGCTGCTGGACGAGATAGGCGGTGCTGATATTCCGACTTATGTGCGCACGATGAAGCGCTTGCGTGAATTGCCCGTGCAAGTCGTCCACGCCGGACACGACGGGAGCTTCGGGCGGGAACGACTGGTCGAGTTGGTCGATGCCTATCTGGCCAAACGCACCTGATCGTTAGCCGGGTCCGCCGTTCGGTGCGTTGCCGGCCGGACTTCGCGCGCCAAGGAAACCGTTGGCGTATGTCGGCCCAGTTTTGGACAATCGACCGCGGCCTATAGGTCGTCGACTATTAACGCTCGCGACATAAGGGATACCGAGAGGGCAATTGACTGCTCAGGGTCTTGAGTGTGCCTTCGAATCAGCCGTAACCCTGACATCCTCGCCGGCGGCGTCGCGAGCGACAGGTAAGAGGCGTTCAGCGGCCGCATCACCGTTGACTGTCGAACGGCAGGAAAGGCACCCGATCAGGGACATTCGCGGCAATCCATAGCGGACGCTCAAGTGGTCTTGCTGCGAACATCGTTGGAAAGCGGCGTCGGGACCACCGCGATTCCAAGAATGGCCGCACTTCAATTTCGAAGCTTGCTGATAGCCACTCCTCCCCCCAGGTGCTCTCGCAGAAATTCAATAAAGCGCTGCGTCTTCGCTGGCAACAACCGTGTCTCGGTGATGGCGTACACGGGAATAGGTGGGGCCTGCCATGCTGGCATCACCCGGCGCAAGAGCCCAGTGGCAACATCGTCGGCCGCGATTTCTTCCGACAGCACAACGATGCCCAGATCCAGGGTCGCGAGTCGCCGTACCATGCCGACGCTGTTGAGCAAGAACCGACCACCCACTGTGACCTCAGCCGTTTCACTTTCGCTGTGCAGCGTCCATCCGTTGACCTCCGCCGGACTGAGGCGCACGCACTCATGGCGCAAGAGGTCGGCCGGTTCGGCGGGCTCGCCATACTGTTCGATATAACGCGGCGATGCATAGAGATAGCGCGGTAGCCGGGCAAGCTGTCGTGCGATCAGATTCGAGCTCGGCGGCTCGCCCATGCGGATCGCGATATCGAAGGGCTCAGCTACCAGATCGACGCGGCGCGGCGTCAGATCGAATTCGAAGGTGATGCCGGGATAGCGGCGAGCGAATTCCGCGAGCAGCGGCGCGAGGAAGATATTCGCAAAATCCACCGGCAACGACGCATGTAACACGCCAACTGGCTGGGCTAGCATCTCGCCGAGTTGCTCGTGCGCAAGCCGGGCTTCGTCCACGATGCGCCTCGCGCGCTCGAAATAGAGCTGGCCTGCTTCGGTCAGCTCGATCTTGCGGGTCGTGCGATGCAGAAGGCGCAATCCGATTGCCTTCTCCAGCGCACTGATCCGGCGCGACAGCGTCGAGTTCGGCACTCCGATCGCCTCGGCCGCGCGGCGGAAACTTTTCGCCTTGACCACCTCCACGAACAACGCCATGTCGTTCAGGAACTCCATCCCACTGCTCCATAAATGGCTCAATGATTTCCATTTTGCCATCTTTATCCCGCCAGTGGTTTGCCGGATGATGACTCCATCTGATGAACACATCACCACTGAGGAGCACAACATGAGTCAGCTTTTCACCCCTGTTCGCATTGGCGGCCTGTCCCTTCCGAACCGGATGATCATGGCCCCGATGACCCGTTCGCGCGCCGATGATGCAGGCGTTCCAGACGACGTTGTCATCACGTACTACGGCCAGCGCAGCAGCGCAGGTCTGATCATTACCGAGGGCGTGTTTCCCTCCGCGACCGGTAAGGGCTATGTGCGTACGCCCGGCATCCACAGCGATGCACAGGTGAGCGCATGGAAGCGGGTCACCGAAGCCGTGCATGCTCGCGGCGGACGGATCTTCATGCAGCTGATGCACAGCGGGCGTATCTCGCATCCGTCTCTGCAGCCGGATAGCGCGCTGCCGGTGGCACCGTCGGCCATCAAGCCGGCGGGCGAGACCTGGACCGGCAACGGCATGGAGAAATTCGTGACGCCGAGAGCGCTGCGCCTGGATGAGATCGCCGGTGTGGTTGATGAGTACCGTAGGGCGACGCGTCGCGCTCTGGAAGCCGGTTTCGATGGCGTCGAGTTGCATGCTGCTTCGGGCTATCTGCCTGAACAGTTCCTCTCGTCCGGCAGCAATCAGCGTGAGGATGAATACGGCGGTTCCGTTGCGAACCGTGCCCGCTTCGTTCTCGAAGTGCTGGAGGCGATGGTGGCGGAGGCCGGCGGTGAGCGGGTCGGCATCAAGATCTCGCCGGAGATGAACTTCAACGACATTTTCGACACTGCGCCGCAGGAAACCTACACGTATCTCGTCGACTATCTGCGCGGCATCAATCTCGCGTACCTGCACGTCGCCCTGTTCGGTACGAGCGTCGATTACCACGCACTGTTGCGACCGCGTTTCGATGGCGCCTATATGGTCGGAGGAGGACTCGACCAGGCCGCGGCTGAAAACCTGCTGGCAGAGGGACGCGCTGACGCCACGGTCTTCGGCGGTGCCTTCCTCGCCAACCCGGATCTGCCGGAGCGGTTTCGCGTGGGTGCGCCGCTCAATGCCCCCGACAAGAACACGTTCTACTCGCCCGGCGCACAGGGCTATATCGACTACCCCGTGCTGAGCGCAGCCGGTCACGCCTGAGGACTGCCGTCATGTCGACAGTCACTGCGCGCATGCAGCGCGCCAACCGGGGAAGCCATTTCCGCGCATACAGCCTGCACGGTTCCGAGCCCTCGCAACTCGATCCTTTTATGGGAGTCGACCACGCCTGGATGAGCGCGCCAACGTTCCCGCCGCATCCGCACGCCGGCTTCTCCGCGGTGACGTACCTGTTCCTCGACTCGGAGACGGGCATTGCCAACCGCGATTCGCTCGGCAACAGCACGCTGATCGAGCCGGGCGGCCTGCATTGGACCGCTGGCGGAAGGGGTGTGGTCCATGAAGAGAATCCCGCGGTGCTGGGAAGTACCACCCACCTGCTGCAGATCTTCATCAACCTTCCTCGGGAACGGCAGAACGCGGCGCCGTTCGCGCTCAGCCTGGCCCCGCAGGACGTACCGGTGGTGCAGCGCCCCGGGGTCCGGGTCCGCGTCCCCCTGGGCAGCTTTGACGGCGTGCGCTCCCCGCTGACACCGCCAACCGAGGTCACCTTGCTCGACATCACACTGGAGGAAGGCGCTGAACTTCTGCTATCGGTGGCCGCAGGCAAGCGCGCCTTCTTCATGCCGATCTTCGGCAGCGCGGAGCTCGATGGCGAAAGCTTCGGTCTCGACGACCTTCGTGTCCCGATCCTGCCGACCGCGACTGAAGCGGTGATGCACAAGCTCGCTACCAAAGCTGGCGGCGCCAAGGTCGCCGTGTTCATCGGCGAACCGTTGCGCCAGCCCGTGTTTTCAAATGGACCGATGGCTTTTGCGAGCCAGGAGAGCCTGATCGCGGCAACCGCTGCCTACCAACGTGGCGAGATGGGAAGCCTGTAACAGGCCGCCACACCCCCCGGGGCATGCGCCCCATCACCACTTAGGAGCTACCTCATGAAGGTTGAACGATTCACTGCCGACAACACCGCCTTGCTGCTGATCGACCATCAGGTCGGCACGATGCAACTAATTAAGAATATCGACCGCGAACTCGCCGCCAAACAGTCGATTGCGCTAGCCAAGATGGCGAAGATCCTCGATCTGCCGGTCGTGATCACGTCCAGTCAGGAAGATCGCGCACAAGGCCCGATTCTTCCGGAAATCGCCGCGATCCTGCCCGAAGCGCACGCGGCACGAATCAAGCGCCCCGGCGTCGTCAACGCGTGGGCTTATCCCGACTTCCGCGATGCGGTGCTTGCCACGGGGCGCAAGAACCTGATCATGGCAGGCGTGACCACCGACGTTTGCCTGATCTTCCCGGCAATTGACGCTGCGCTCGAAGGCTTTGGCGTGCAGGCAGTGATGGATGCTTCAGGATCGCCCAGCGATCTTTCCGAAGAGTTTTCGCGTCAACGGATGCACGATGCGGGCGTGGTGCTCACCGCCACCAACACGCTCATGGCGGAAATCGCGCAGGACTGGTCCACCCCGGCGGGACAACAACTGATCACTTTGCTGTTCACCGACGTGTTTCCGGCACTCGGCGCCGGCATCGCATAAATCCGGAACCACATCCTGTTATCCGGAGCGCATGGCGCTTCGGATAACAGATCAACTCATGTTTGGAGGCCTCGTGACATCCCGTGTCCGACGACGGCTTTCGACACGTTTTATCTTTGATTCACGATTGTTCAACGATTCGTGGATTACCCTCGAACGTCTCAAACTGGCCCGATAGTCGACGACCAGCCAAATACAGTTCGGCAAAACGGAATTTCGCGCAATACAGATGTTCGCAGTGGGAACCTGACCAAGTCTGATTGGGCGCGACTCTCGCCGCCATGTTGGCTCGAGAGCGCGACCGGATAAGCCCCCCGCGCTTCGTCTCGATGTTTTTGCTATTCAGCGGCGATGGCACCTGCATCCTCGCAGGAGTAGCCCAGTGCTTCAGCGACCTCGGGACAGGTCACTTTGCCGAACGCGACATTCAGGCCACTACGCAGATGTTCGTCATCGGTAAGCGCCTTGCGCCAACCCTGGTCGGCGATTTTCAGGACAAAGGGAAGCGTCGCGTTATTCAACGCATACGTGGACGTGCGCGGCACACCGCCAGGCATGTTTGCGACACAGTAGTGTACGACTTCGCCAACCTTGTACGTGGGGTCCGCGTGAGTCGTAGGCCTCGCGGTTTCGCAACATCCTCCCTGATCGATCGCGACATCGACGATGACGGAGCCGGGGCTCATCGCATCGACCATCTTGCGCGTGACGAGTTTGGGCGCAGCGGCGCCGGGCACGAGCACGCCGCCGATCACGAGGTCGGCATCGAGCACTTGTCGTTCGATGTTGTCCTGATTCGAATACACGGTGATCACGCGTGCGCCCAGCAGCCGGTCCATGCGTCGCAGCGCGTCGACATTGCGATCGATTACGACGACCTGCGCACCCGTGCCGACAGCCATCTGCGCGGCATTGGTGCCGACCACGCCGGCGCCGAGGATCACAATCTTCGCGGGGGGCACGCCCGCCACGCCGCCCAGCAGGATGCCCTTGCCACCGTGCGCGCGTTCCAGGCTGAACGCGCCCGCCTGAATCGACATGCGGCCCGCAACCTCGGACATGGGCGCGAGCAGAGGCAGTCCGCCGCCGCGTTGCGTGACGGTCTCATAGGCGATGCAGACCGCGTTGCTTCGGACGAGATCGGCGCACTGCTCGGGGTCCGGCGCGAGGTGCAAATAGGTGAAAAGAATCTGTCCTGGGCGCAGCATCGCACGCTCGGGCGGCTGGGGTTCTTTCACCTTGACGATCATGTCGGCAGCGGCGAACACCGCTTCTGCGCTGGGCGCAACCTGCGCGCCCGCCGCCCGGTACGCGTCGTCCGCTGCGCCGATGCCTGCGCCAGCGCCTGTCTCGACGTCCACGCTGTGTCCATGCGCGACGATCTCGCGCACGGAAGACGGCGTGAGACCGACACGATACTCGTGGTTCTTGATCTCCTTCGGAACGCCTATGTGCATATTGCCTCCTGTGTGGGACTGCCAATCAGCCGCGAAAT
Organism: Paraburkholderia sp. BL9I2N2; assembly: GCF_004339745.1. Lineage (GTDB taxonomy): Bacteria > Pseudomonadota > Gammaproteobacteria > Burkholderiales > Burkholderiaceae > Paraburkholderia. The sequence goes on from NZ_SMGP01000003.1 coordinate 1,082,006, forward strand.
GATCTGATTCCTCAGACGCCCAGCACGAGCGTCGAGCGTTGGCGAGGGAGGCATTAACGACGCTAACGCACGCACGCGGCATCGCAAGAAACGATCGCCACCGTCGACCCGATTTCACCTGTTGGCGACGCCATGACCTGGCGCCTGGCCAGTAGCAGGTTGTAACGGGTACATCGGAGCGGGATGCATGTGGGAATCGAGCGTGACCTAGGTGCTATATCCGGCTACGAGTAGTGATTTCCACAATACTATCGGCGGTGTGGTAGATGTTGTTAATGTAATTGTCGCGAATTTTGGTTGAAACACCTGAATTAGGCGACGTGCGTCCATCATCCTGCATCGCAGGCGCAAGGGTTTATATCTAGTCCCGTCGCCTCCATGTCCCCTTCGCTGCCATCGATGTACAAACGGCAGGAAGGTGCCCTGAAGCTGCCCGCCATTCCGCAAAGATGCATAGGTCATATGCGCCAATGCACATACCCTTCACAACGCAATTTCTGTGACGTCTGTCATGTTTGCTTCTAATATGCTTGTCCAGTTGTCCCAACCTGGGGATTTGCAACGATCAAAGCGACAGGAGAAAACTCATGTTCGACTGGGAGGATTTACGCCACTTCGTCGCGTTCAGTCAGGAACAATCGCTCGCGAAAGCAGCTCGGCATTTGAAGGTCGATCATGCGACCGTCGCGCGCAGAATCGCCTCGCTCGAACAGTCCCTCGAACTGAAGCTGGTTGATCGCCGCCCACGCGCCTATGTGCTGACGGCAGACGGCGAACGCATCGCCGAACGGGGCAAGCGCATGCAGGAAGAGTCGTTTGCCGTGGAGCGGATGTCGGTCGGCGGACAGGAAGTCGTTAGTGGCGAGGTGGTGATCAGCGCGCCGCCGTCGATGTCCAGCAGTGTCATTGCCCCTCACTTAGGCAGGCTGCGCGTGCAGCACCCCGCGCTTCACGTCCGCTTGATCGCCGACACGCGCAATGTGTCGCTGATACGAAGGGAAGCGGATATAGCCGTTCGTCTGAGCAGGCCGACCGAGTCCGATCTCGTCGCGCGCAAGATCGGCGTGGTTGCGTTCGCGTTTTATGCGTCGCCGGAGTATCTGGCGTCGCATGCGCCCGAAGACTACGAATTCATCGGATATGACGACAGTCTCGACGGATCCGCTCAACACATCTGGCTGGCCACGCAGGCGAAGTCACGTCCTGTGATTCTGCGCAGCAATAGCCTGGATGTCCAGGCAGCGGCCGCTCGGGCAGGTGTCGGCGTGGCCATCTTGCCCTACTTCCTCGGGGACTGGGACGAGAGTCTCAGCATCGTCGAGGGGCCGGGCCAGCCATTGCAGCGCGAGATATGGCTCTCCATTCACAACGATCTGCGGCACGCTCCTGCGATCCGCAGCGTCATGCAGTTCATTGCAAGCTGCTTTCCTGGTAACGGCTGACGCGGGCAGCGCGCAGCAACGGCTTGTGCATTTTCTCCTGGACGGTACGCACATTTCGGGAATTGGCGGATAGAAGGCCGGTGGCAATAATGCATTCACCGATCGACGAACAAGCAAACGGCAGATCGCAGATTAGCCGCTTGATCGTCGAACAGCTTCTCATCTATCCGCCAAGGAGCACGAAATGAAACGCTTTCTGATCCCCGTCGTCATTGCCAGCGCCATCGTATCGTCGTCTGTGTTCGCCGAACCTGCCGCCCATGGCAAGACCCGCGAAGAAGTTCGGGCCGAACTCGTTCAGGCCCGCGAAGCTGGCGTGTTCGACGCGCCCGATGCCACCTACCCCTCCGCTCAACTGCGCGCAGCCGCCGCGCTCCAGAACGCCAACACGAACGCCGGGAGCGCCGGCGCCTCTTCCTTCGGCGGCGCCGTGACGGGCCGCTCGCAAAGCGGGCGCCGTACCGTGACCGCGCCGGAAGCACGGGACAGCATCTATTTCGGTCAATGACGGGGCAAAGCCGTAGCATCGACGCGCTCCTACGGATCGCTTTGCCCGCGGCATCCGCACAGCAAGTGCATGAATGCATGTCGTGGATCGAGATAGGAGCGGGACTGCTCGAACTACAAAATGCTTCGCGCACCTCAGGAAATTCGATCTCATGCATGACACGCGCGGCTCATTGCGGCAGATGCTGAACTTCACCGCACGCCGCGCGCGAATTGCTGAGATCGCCTCGTTGTTGAAGCACGTTACCGCGGCGGGAACCATGCCCGCTCAATGAAACATTCCGAAGGCCGGACAGGGTCAACCAGAAGCGATTTCTTTGTTGTCAATGAACAGGAGATTTGAAATGGCAGGGCAGAATTCAATCCAGATCGTCGAGACGTTTTGGCGTGAGGTTTGGCAATTACGCAATCCACACGCAGCGGACCATCTGGTCTCTGACGACTTCACGGTAACCTCGGGCGGAGTGGAGATCAAATCGCGCGAAGCGTTCAAGAAGTGGGTCGCTGCATTTCTCGCCAGCATCGATGAGTTCGAGTTCGATGTGATCGAGACGTTTCAGAACGAAATAGGCGACCGGGTCGTCAGTCGTTGGCGGGTTACGGGAAAGAACAACGGCTTTATGGGTTCGGAACCATCGGGCTTACCGATCGATATGACGGGAACTGCTGTCCTGCACGTCGGCGAGGACGGGCTGCTCCGGCATAACTGGGTAGAGCGAAGTGCGCTGGAGGTTCTGCGCAGTTCGGGTGGGCAAAATGGCATCGCCGGACATCTCAAGCCTGCATCAAGCGAGTCTGGCCGATAAGCGTCCGTGCGTTGTGATCATGGGGCGCGTCATTAAGGCAGATAGCGGCAAGGGCGTTATCTTATGGCTACCGTCAGGGCTATCGACAACTAGCCCTTCCTCGACGCGCCTCGTTTCAAAGCGGGTGCCGATCGGTCAGCGCTATGCAGCAGTGGTCGACACGGCCTTGGTCACCAGATAAGCGTCCATCGCTTCCGGGCCGCCTTCCGAACCGTAGCCCGAATCCTTCACGCCGCCGAACGGCATTTCCGGCGACGGCGTGGCCGGCTGGTTGATCCACAGCATGCCGACTTCCAGCTGCTGCGACAGCAGATGCACGTTGGTGAACGACTTAGTGAACGCGTAGCCCGCGAGACCGTACGGCAGACGGTTGGCTTCGGCGATCGCTTCCTCGAGCTTGTCAAAGCCGCGAATCGCGGCGATCGGGCCGAACGGCTCGTTGTTGAACACGTCCGATTCGAGCGATACGTTGGTCAGCACGGTCGGCGCAAAGAAGTTGCCTTCCGAGCCCACGCGCTCGCCGCCGGTTTCGACCTTGGCGCCGGTCTTGCGCGCGTCGTCGAGCACCTTGCTCATCGCCGTGAGACGGCGTGCGTTGGCGAGCGGGCCGAGCGTGGTGCCTTCGGCAAGGCCGTCGCCGAGCTTGAGGCCTTCAGCGTGCTTGACCAGCGCCGCGGCGAATTCTTCACGGATGCTGTTGTGCACGAGGAAGCGCGTCGGCGAGATGCAGACCTGACCGGCATTGCGGAACTTCGCACCGCCCGCGGCTTTCACGGCGAGCGCCACGTCGGCGTCTTCGGCCACGATGACCGGCGCATGACCGCCCAGTTCCATCGTCGCGCGCTTCATGTGCGCGCCGGCCAGTGCCGCCAGTTGCTTGCCGACCGGCGTCGAGCCGGTGAACGTGACCTTGCGGATCACCGGATGCGGAATCAGGTAGCTCGAAATTTCAGCCGGGTCGCCGAACACGAGGCCGACCGTGCCCGCCGGCACACCGGCTTCGACGAAAGCCTGCAGCAGCGCAGCCGGCGATGCCGGGGTTTCTTCCGGCGCCTTGACGAGGAACGAGCAGCCGCACGCGAGCGCGGCGCTCAGCTTGCGCACCACCTGGTTGACCGGGAAGTTCCAGGGCGTGAAGGCGGCTACCGGGCCGATCGGTTCCTTGAGCACCAGTTGCTGCGCCGCGAGATTGCGCGACGGCACGATCCGGCCGTAGACACGGCGGCCTTCGTCGGCGAACCATTCGATGATGTCCGCCGCCGCCAGCACTTCGACGCGTGCTTCGGCGAACGGCTTGCCCTGTTCCAGCGTCATCAGGCGGCCGATGTCCGAGGCGCGCTCGCGCACCAGCGCGGCGGCCTTGCGCATGGTCGTGGCGCGCTCGTTGGCCGGCACTTTGCGCCAGGCTTCGAAGCCGCGCTGCGCGGCGGCCAGCGCCCGGTCCAGATCGGCGATGCCGGCGTGCGCCACTTTGCCGATGGCCTTGCCGGTGGCAGGGTTGATGACGTCGAGCGTCTTGCCGCTGGCGGCGTCGCACCACTCGCCGTTGATCAGAAGTCGCGTATCCGTATAGCCTGATGTGACCATGTTGTGTTCCTGATAGTTGGGGGACCATCTACCGCTATCAGGATGATGGCGGGCGGTCGTGAATGAAGGGCCGAAATGCAGCCCATCACTTAAGATGACTAATTACATGCACGCGAAGGCGCGCGATCACTACCGAACGCGGCGTCACCCTGCCCACGGCAAAGCGCGATCAGCGACAACGCGGAGATCAGGCGTCGCGCAGCGACAGGTCGACGTGCTTCAGGCGTCGCACGATACGTTCGACGAACTCCAACGTTACATGAGGCAGCGCGCGCTGGTTCGGTGTGATGACGCCGACGGTGAGCGCGTTGACGTTCACGTCGTCGAGCGGTCTCCATACCACGTCACCGCGCGCCAGTTCATCGAGAAAAGCCAGCTTGGAGAAAAACGAAATGCCTCGACCAGACGCAATGAGCCGCTTGAGCAGCGTCGTCGAGTTGCAAGTGACGCTCGGCTGTAGCGACTCCCAGTACTCGGGAAAGTCGGTGGTGACGACGCCCTGGATCGGCGATCGTCCTTCGAGCCGCAGAAACGCATGATTGCGGCATTCGTCGAAGCTGATGCGCTCCGTCTTCGCTAGCGGATGCGACGATGCCATGACCACGCCCGGCGGCAACGATACTTCGGTCACGACATCGAGCCCGGCAGGCAGCTTCGTGACATACGAAATGCCGACGTCATACTCGCCACTGACCAGCCGCGTCGGTACGTCATGGGGCGGCACGGCGGCGATCGAATAGGTCACAGCCGGATAGGCGTCCGAAAACTCCTCGACGGTCGCCGGTAGAAAGTCGACGAAAAGCGAATCCATTGCCACCACTGACACGTGCCCCTTGCGCTCGCCTTTCAGGTCGTCAAGTTCGCTGCGCATCAAATGGAAGTCGTTCAGCGTCGCGCGAATGTGTTGCAGCATGCGCTCGCCGGCCGCGTTCAACCGGATACCGTTCGGCAGCCGGTCGAAAAGTTCAGTTCCCATCTCGGCTTCGAGCTTCAGGATCTGCCGGTTGACCGCGCTCGACGCGACATAGAGATTCTGCGCGGCCTTGCGGATCGAACTGCACCGAGCCACTTCGACAAAATATTTCAGGACATTCGCATGCATCGTGTTTTCTCAGTTCATCGGCCGCACCGTCCAGGCCGCGACCACGGGATGATCGCAGGCTACCTTGCCTACGTCGCACGCGCCACCCGGGGAACCGAGCGCACTGGCGTCCGGCCCGAAGAAATCCCGGTTCACAGCGGCGAACATGGCCTCCGATTGCGGGAGTTCTTCATCGTGAAAGATCGCCTCGGTCGGACACACTGAAACACACACCCCGCAGTTGATGCATTCCTCAGGGTGGATATAGAGCGTGCGCCCGCCCTCGTAGATACAGTCAACCGGACAACATTGCACGCACGCACCGTCTTTGACGTCGATGCAGGGCGAAGTGATGACATAGGCCATCAGCGTGCGCTCCAGACCGGTTTGCGCTTCTCCTGGAACGCGCGCACGCCTTCGTTCGCGTCTTCGGATTGAAGTGCGGCCACCAGGGCGGGCAGTCTCAACGCCTGAGCGTCCGACGGCGAGAGTGTGGACGTGCGCTTGACCACCTGCTTGATCGCCTGCAGCGACAGCGGAGCGCACGCGAGCAGCGCCTGAACCCAGCGCTCGACAGCGGCATCCAGTTCGGCGCGCGGCACGACTTCATTGACGAGGCCCATGTCGAGCCCCTCGCGCGCGGAAATCCGGCGGCCGGTCATCAGCATCGCCATTGCCTGGCGGTATGGGATCTGACGTTGCAGCAGGGTCATGCCGCCGTCGAGCGGCATGCGCCCGACGAGCGCCTCGGGCAGCCCGAAGCTCGCCTCGTCACAGGCGACCACCAGATCGCACCCCAGCACCATTTCGAAGCCACCGCCCAAAGCATAACCGTTGACCCGCGCAATCACCGGCACGTTCAGCGTCTCGCGCAGCGCAATGCCGCCGAAGCCGCCCGGGCGCGGCGCCGCCCAATATTCAACACCGCTCACCGACGGGTTCTTCAGGTCCGCGCCGACGCAGAACGCGCGCTCGCCCTCGCCGGTCAGGACCACGACCCGCACGTCGCGGTTATGCTCAAGCTCGGTCCACACGCGTTGCAGTTCAGCTTCAGTGGCAAGATCCACGGCGTTGAGCGCTTCCGGCCGCGCCAGCGTCACCGTGGCAACGTGCTGGTCGATGACAAGACGTACGCTCATACAGCCTCCGTGGCGACCTTGCCGCGTAATTGTTGCAGGACCTCTTCGGTATGCTGGCCGAGGCGCGGCGGCCCGCGCCGCAGGGCAACCGGCGCGCGCGAAAGTTCGATCGGGCTGCCGATAAAGCGCACCGGCTGGCCTTCGCCCTCGCCTTCCAGAATCAGCTGGTTATGCAGCGTCTGAGGATCGACCAGCGCTTCACGCAGATCACGCACCGGCGCACACAACAGGTCCTGCTCCTCGAGCCGGGCGAGCCAGAAGTCGCGCGTGTTGCTCGCAAAGCGCTCGCGGAAGATCCGCTGCAATTCGGCCTTGTGAACGAACTGCTGGTTGAGATTGCAGAAGCGCGCGTCGAGCGACAGGTCTTCGATCTGCAGTGCGGCGCAAATGTCGCGCAGCGGATTCGGCTTGAACGCACCAACGAGTACCAGCGCACCGTCCTGGGTATCGAAGACACCCGAAAGCGGCATGGCGGCCCAGTTCACTTCCGAGTCGGCCATCATGATCATGGCGGCTTCCTGCATCTGCATCGCGAGCATCGAGTTGTACAGCGACACGTTGACCTTTTGCCCTTCCCCCGTGCGCTCACGATGCAGGAGCGCGAGCAGGATGCCCTGCACCATGTGCATGCCCGCCGAATAGTCGGCAAGCGCTGTCGGGTACACGGAAATCGGCAGCGACTCATCGGCGCGGCGCGCCATCACACCGCTCATCGCCTGGGCAAGTACGTCCTGGCCACCCTTGTGCGCATAGGGTCCGGTTTCGCCAAAGCCCGTGCCCACCGCGTAGACGATCCGCGGGTTCAACCGGCGGCAGTCTTCGTAGCCGACACCCATACGGTCCATCACGCCCGCGCGGAAATTGCTGACGACCACATCCGCGTCCGCGATCAGTGCCTTCAAATCGGCCAGTTGCTGCGCGTCGCGCAGGTCGAGCGCCACGCTGCGCTTGTTGCGATTCAGACTGCAGAAGATCGGATTGTCCGCGCCGGCTACCGGCTCGAACGTCGAGCGGCTCAAATCGCCCGCGCCTTTTCTCTCGACCTTGATCACGTCGGCGCCGTAATCGGCGAGCATCTGCGTGCAGACTGGGCCCATCATGACCTGTGTGAGATCGACGACACGCACGCCGGCAAGCGGCAGGTCAGGTATCTTGGCAATGTTGTCTGCGACGCTCATGCGGCCTCCCGCTTATTGATGTGCACGGCAAGCGGCGGCACGTCGGCATTACGGCCGGTCTGGTCGCCCGGGTCCGCGCCTTGCGCACGCAAGGTTTTCTGCAGCGCGTGCACATCGACGTCGCGCACCCGCACCCCCGCACCGAGCGCGAGTGCGGCAGCCACACCAGCGGCTTCGCCCATCGCCATGCAAGGCGGGATTTCACGTGACATCTTCTGCGCCTGCGAGGTCGCCGAATAGTGCCGGCCGGCGACCAGCAGGTTGTCGATCTGCTTCGGCAGGAGCACGCGATACGGCATGTAGTAGTCGCGGCCACGCGCGATGCTGTCGTCGAAGCGGGTACGCTGCGCGAGGTCATCCTTCGTCATCACGTACTCGCCTTCGAGCAGGCGCGTCTGGCGCACGCCCGTTTGCGGCGCGACATCGATCACGTAACACTGCTCAAAACCAGGGAGCTTGCCGCGCACGAAATCGACCACCGCGTGAATGTGCTGGCGGCCCTGCACTTCCGCGCGTGTCAGGTCCTCAGGCTTGAGGCCGTCGAGACCCGCCATATGCGGGCAGTTGCACCACACCACGCCGGGCAACGGTGTCTTCAACCACCAGTAGCCCCACGAGCCACCCAGAATGCGCTTGATCTGGCGATCCAGCGCCGCAAACGCCTCGGGCTCTTCGGCTTCGAAACGCTCGGCCGCCTCCGTATCGACGCCCCCGAGGCGAAATACGGTCGTCGTGATATAGGTGCCGCCAACATGCGGCACACCCGCCGACGCCGCGACATCCAGGTCTCCCGTCGCATCGATCACCACGTCGGCGAGGATCGCTTCACGGCCGCTCTTTGTCTCGCAGATCACGCCCTTCACCCGACCGTCCTCGACCAGCGTGCGCGAGAACCATGAATGCAGACGCAACTTGATACCGAGCGATTCCACCATCTCCAGCGCGACGCGCTTCATCGCATCTGGATCGAACGCCGCGGCGAAACATACCGGGTGAGGCGTCTTCTGGCTGTGAAAGTCGAAGGTGCCCCAGCGCCCCCACTTGCGATACGCAGCCGGATCCTCGCCCCATTCGTCCGAGCGCGGGAACATCGCCAGCTTGCGCGCCGCCATTCTTTCGATGAAGGTCATGCAGACGCCACGCACCGAAATTTCCTGCAGGTGGTTGTCCCACATGTCGTCGAGTACCAGCACCATGCCGCCGGATGCAAGGCCGCCCAGGTGGTTGTAACGCTCCAGCAGAATCACCTCGGCACCGTTGCGCGCCGCCCCGATCGCTGCCGACAGGCCCGCAGGGCCGCCGCCCACCACCACGACGTTTGCCTTGGCCGCCACGCGCACATCGCGCGCGCTTTCCTGAATCCAATCGCTGATCATGTTCATTTTTCGCCTCTGAGAATTCGGGTGTTTCGTGTTCGGTTCAATGCGTGCTTTCGGGTTGCCATCTGACCACCAGGCGTTCGACAATCGCGATCACCAGAAAAAACAGGCCGGACAGCACGGCGCTCATGATGATCGCCGTATACAGCAAGGCCGAATCGAAGCTGTAGGTCGCCTGAATGATCATTGCGCCGATACCTTGCGTGGCGCCGATCCATTCGCCGACCACCGCGCCAATCACCGACATCGACGCGGCAATGCGCAATGCGGAGAACAGATACGGCAGCGAAGCGTAGAGGCGCAGCTTGAAGAAAATTTCGCGCTTGCTTGCCGAGAGAATCTGCATCAGTTCCATCGCCTGCGGGTTCACCGCCTGCAGTCCGCGGACCATGTTCACGAGCGTCGGGAAAAAACAGACGATCGCCGCGATCGTGATCTTCGGCTCAAGACCGTTACCCATGATGAGAACGAGGATCGGCGCCTTCGCGACCACCGGAATCGAGTTGATCATCACGGCGACGGGATAGAAGATGTCCTGCAGCGTCTTGTTATGCACGAAGACGGTGGCGATCAGGATCGCCGCCAGGTTGCCGAGCAGGAAACCTCCCACTGCCTCGATCGCCGTCGGCACCAGGTTCTGCAGCAGCACATCGCTCTTGCTGAATAGCGTCTCCAGAACCAGGAACGGCGACGGCGCGATAAACGGCTTCACATGAAAGCCCGCCACGACCGCCCACCACGCGAATAGCAGGCCCGCGACGCCGAGTACCGGCAAGAGGCGCGCCCGCCACAGGCGCTGACGGCGACGCGCAAGCCAGGCCTGCGCTTCAGGATCCGCCGCTTGTGACGACAGATTCAATTGCATTTCGGACGTGGTCATCAGCAGGTCTCCAGTACGCGTCGCAGATAGGCAGCGAGTTCGACGAATTCGCGGGTCTCGCGGATATCGAGCGTTCGATCTTCTGGCAGCCCGACCGGGACGATCTCCTTCACACGCCCGGGATTAGCGGCCAGCATCAGCACTCGCTGGCCGAGAAACGCCGCCTCATAGATGCTGTGGGTAACGAAGAGCGTCGTGAGGCCCATCTCTTTCCAGACGCGACGCAATTCTTCGTTCAGACGGTCACGCGTGATTTCATCTAGCGCGCCGAACGGCTCGTCCATCAGCAGGACTTTTGGGTCGCTGACGAGGGCACGCGCAATCGCCACACGCTGGCGCATTCCGCCTGACATCTCGTGCGGGTAAGCGTCCTCGCGACCCTTGAGGCCGACGAGTTCGAGCAGTTCACGCGGTGTCGCCCGGCCCGCGCGGGCCTTGCCGCCCGCGACTTCGAGCGGCAACTGCACGTTCTGGATAGCCGTGCGCCACGGCAGCAAGGCCGCGTCCTGAAACACAAAGCCGATGTCCCGATGCTCACGCGCAATTCGGGGCGCCGCGCCGAGCACGCTGATCTCGCCACGGCTCGGCTTGATCAGGTCCGCGACGACTCGCAGGAACGTCGACTTCCCACAGCCCGAGGGACCGAGGAGCGTGAGGAATTCGCCGGCCGCGACATCGAGGCTCAAGCCCTCGATCGCGGTGACACTGCGCCGGTCGGTGAAGAAGCGCACGTTGATATTGCGGCAGCTAATAGACAGCGGGGTGTCTTGCAGCGCGGCGACGGACGAACCGACCCCTTCCGCGCGCGGCGGATTGATAGTGGCAGCATGCATGGATTACACCTTGAGGCGAGAGGAACGGGTAGCGTTGAGAACGTCCATCGTCATCACGTCGTCGACTTTTGGCTGACTTGCGCGGAACTGGCCCAGTTGACCGTACATCGTGATCTGCTCTTCCCAGACCTTCGCGTCCATCGTGCCCCAGCCCTGCGTCTGCGTGGTTTGATCGAACGCGTAGCCCATCAGCGAATCAATCGCGACACGCTCGTCGGCGCGGTTCAGGTTCGGATATTCCTTGATGAGCAGATCGACGGCCTGGTCGCGATGCGCGTTCGCGTAAACCCAGCCACGCGCAGTTGCGCGCAGAAACCGCGCGACGGTGTCGGGATGGTCCTTGAGCGTCGCGGTGTTCGCGTAGTACGGCAGCGCGTAGAGGCGCACGCCGGTGTCCCACAGGCGCAAGTCGACGCGATCTACCCCGAGCGGCTTGAGCGCCGTCGTGTTGGTTTGCCAACCGGTTACCGCGTCGACTTGCCCACTGAGAAGCGGCATCATGTCGGCACCGATCGGCACGATGTTGACCTGGCTTTCCGGAATTTTGTTCTTCGCGAGCAGCGCCTTGAGCAGCACCATACCGGTCGACTGAATTCCGATACGCTTGCCGATCATGTCGTGCGGTGTGCGTACGGGATTTTTCTTGAGCGAAAAGAAACTGTAAGGATGTTGCTGCAATCCGACCGCGATGCACTTGATCGGCAAGCCTTCTGAGACCGCCAGCATGATCGACGGACTCGAGGAAATCTCGCCGGCCTCGGATCGGCCGGAGGCAACAATCGCGACGCCGTCGATGTTCGGGCCGCCCGGCTGGATGCGGAAATCGATTCCTTCCTGCTCGTAATATCCAAGCCGCTTTGCCGTCACCTCGCCGACCTGGTTGCCACCCGGAATCCAGCCCAGTTGCATGTTGACTGTTGTCCTGTCGCCTGCAAAGGCGCGCACCGAAAGCAGTGCGCCCGTTGCAGCCATGCCGCCCGCCGCAAGCGTCATCCGCAGCAAACGCCGACGTCCGGCATTTTCGATTACTGACATCATCTCCTCCGTTGGTCCTTCCTGGATACAAGGGGCAGGTCATCTAACGCTGAGTGCTGCCGGTCAAATCGATTATTAAGAACCAAAAGTGTCCCCGCAAGCATCAATTTTGAAGCTGAGTGATGCCGAAATTAGAGCGGCTATCTGCGCACGCTTTCTGACAAAGCGCCCAAATGTGTGCGCGATTCGTGCACCAGTTCAGCCTCGACGCGCTAAAAATTCGATCACTGGTAGTCAAATTCAGTGCTAGCTGTCGCGAATTTTGTTCCGCAAGAATCGCCAGCAATCGCACCAGATTCGCATCAGCGCCTGACAAACTCCGAAAGGCATTTGTAATGACAGGCGATCTCGATGCGGGACCGCGGTGCTGCGTTGTCAATTAACCGGAGAAAGCTGAGACCGTCAGCGGTGGAACAAATACTTCGCTTCCCATTGTCTTTGCTTCGTGATCCTAATTACAAACGGCTTCAGGCCAGCTTCAAGCATTCGTTTTCACTTTCCCAAAACAAGCGTTCAAAGGAAATCATGAATCGACGCATCTTTGCTCTCGCCGCCCTGGCTCTGTCCTGTCAGACGGCATCCGCCCAAAGCAGCGTGACCCTGTACGGCCTGATCTCCACGGGTATCGTCTACGCGAATAACCAGAAAGGAGCAGACAAGCAAGGCCACGCGACGTGGCAATTCGCTAGCGGGCCGATGCAGACGCCTCGCTGGGGCATGAAGGGGGTAGAGGATCTGGGCGGGGGCTTGAAAGCCATCTTCACGCTGGAAGGCGGCTACAGTGTGGCGACTGGCGCACTGTCGCAAGGCGGTCGCGAGTTTGGCCGGCAGGCTTTTGTCGGTTTGTCGTCGGATACCCTCGGGACGGTAACACTAGGACGTCAATACGACGAGGCTGTCACACTGTGTGTCTTCTCGTCGGCCTGTCAGTTCGCGGCATATGGTGCGCACATTGGCGACAGTGATAACGTGTTCGACACGTTCCGGATCAACAACGCGGTCCAGTACAAGAGCATCGACTACAAAGGTCTTCAGTTTGAAGGGCTCTACGGCTTCTCGAACAAGCCGGGCGGCTTCTCCGACAACAATGCCTATAGCGCCGCGGCGCAATATCGCAACGGGCCGCTGTCAGCCGGTGTGGCGTTCCTTCAGGTCAATACGCCGAACGACGCCAACAATACGAACGGCGCGGTGGTGAACGACTATGGCTTCACGTCACCGTTCATCACGAATCCGGCGACCAACGCGGGCGTGAGCAAGCAAAGGATGTTTGGAGCGGGCGGCGCTTACGCGTTCGGACCGGCAAACCTGTCGCTGCTTTATACCAACGCGCGATTCGACTATCTCGACACGTCGCGCCTGACACTTCAGAATTTTGAGGTTTCGCTGACCGACTACGTGACGCCGCAACTCATTCTTGGCGCCGCGTATATCTTCACTACCGGGCAATACCACCCACAGGACAACAGTCCAAAATGGCATCAGGTGAATACCGGTGTGGACTACCTGCTCAGCAAGCGCACCGATCTCTTTCTCGTCGGCATCTATCAGAAAGCGGCGGGTGACGCGCAGTACGCGCAGATCTATTCGCTTTCCCCCTCCACCACCAAGTCGCAAGTCTCAGCGGTGATCGGACTCCGGCATAAGTGGTGAACTGTGGTTGCGAATGACGGGTCTCACCGAGAATTACGAAAGTGCGCTTTCTTGCGGACTGGAGTTAGTCGCCTTCAGTCGTCGTGATGCGCATTCTTCGTTAGCCTCATGCTAGGTCTTGGCCGCGAGCCCGCAGAACTATCGTCCAGTGAATACAACGGGCTCTGGCTCGACCCCATGCTTCATCGCTTCGACGCGTGCGGTTCGACCCTTACGTGCGTCTTCCGTACCGTGCAGCCCCATTGTGACATCCAGCAAAACGGAGTCGGCAGCGGGCACGCCGCCCCCCGCCCATGCCTTCAGAAGTGCACGGATGGCCGCATGAGAACGGGTCGGCCCAGTGTTGCTTGACGTCAAACTGCGGCATCCGGTATGGGGGTTCTAAAATCGCGAGATCGGCGATACGCGCAAATATCTCGCCCACATCGCTGGAAACCGTGACTACCAGATCGGTCATTGCAATGGTCATCGGGATGCTTAAAAAATGCGGAGTATGGAGGACCTTTCTGCGCTGGATACCATGCTCTTTCAGGAATTGTTCAACGATTTCCTGGCGACGGCCCTCTGCCTCAACCACCGCATGTGGCAGTTCGCAAAAAAGCTTCTTCGTCAACCGGCCCTGTACCGCCGGATGATTCCGCCGCACGAGGCACGCGAACGAATGTCGAACCAGGCGCTGCTGAAAAACGTCGACACCATCAAGATCAGGGAAATATCCGATCGCGAGATCGACCTCACTTCGCTGAAGTGCGGACAATAGCTGCCTGGGAGACAAAGACGTTGTCTTCACATTGACGCTGGGAGCGAGACTTGTAACCCGCTGCAGCAATCTCGGCAAGGAGACCATCTCACCGACATCTGACATTGCGATAGTGAACGTGCGCTGAGCTTTGTCTGGCATAAAATTCGGCGCCGTCAACACTCGTTCACGAATATCGGCTAGTACCGACTGAACCACGGGGGCTAGCTGCATCGCGCGTGGCGTCGGTTGCATGCCAAACCTGGTTTTGACGAAGAGCGCATCTCCAAGTTCTTCACGCAAACGCTTTAAGGCGTAGGATGCAGCGGGCTGACTCAGATTCAGCTCCACGGCCGCCTTACCAAGATGTCCGTGACGCTGTAACGCATCAAAGACGCGCAAAAGATTGAGGTCAAAGTTATCCATTTGGCAAATCGACGGGATCGAGGAAATCCATTTGTTTAATCATCTTCCATTTCCGACATTTGTTCCACGTGCAGGCGCTTGATCGCGCAGCATAGTGGTCCGGCATTCATACATGCGTTGGCAAAGATCCGTGGTGCCGGAGGACAACTCTGATACGATAGTTATCGTTAAATCTGGCCGTTTTTCTACATGACTTTTAGAAGTCGAGACGTATAAAAAGTTACTTGCGCACCAGTGGCAGCGCGCTACGTGACCAGCGTCAAAACGGACTATGCCGAGATATCTCACGACTCTGTGTTCTATGTCGTACCCAATGCCGTTCAGCGGTGTCGATGAGCCTCGTACTCGGACGCCACAATTCGTGCGTTGGTACAACCTCGAGCACAAACACAGCGGCCGAAATTCGTAACAAGAGACCCTCCCCCGCCGGCAAGCAATACCGACACATCGAGCCAGCCAATACAAACAAAGGAGTTTCGCTGATGGCTATCATGTCGCGCGACGAGCGGAAGCGCCGCACCAGCCTGGCACTGAAACCGAGAAGCAAGCTGCTCAAGTTTCTCGATGCCTGCCTGAAGGAATATGACAAGAATCGCGGCTCGCGTCCCCATTTCGACGCCATCGTGGTCGCCTATCAGGCGTGGGCGGCAACCAAGGCCAGTGCAGAAGGCAGCGAACGCAATGTAAAGGGGCGGTCAGCGACCTGCTGGCCCAACTCGTCGAATTCCGCGACCGGCACATGCCATTCGCGCATCGCGGCGGCGCACCGCTGCGGCCCAACGCGCTGTGGCACGGTGATCTGGGAAGAGTTCGACGACACGCAACTGCCCAAAGCGCGCCAAGGTTGTGCCGATGCCTTCGAATGCGCGGAGAAGGCCGTCGCTGCCATCGCGCCGACCCGGATCCGCTCGAAGGGGCCGCGCAGACCATCTACCATGAACTCACGCATCGCGCTGGGCAAGCGCGGCCGCTACTCCAATTCCAGGTCCAGCATCAACACTATGTCGTGCAGCGTGTACGAAAGTGAATTAGTGGCGTTGGAGAACCGTTGCAATGGCGTTCGACGCGCCATGTCAAAACGATTCACCAACCATCTCTTCGCTTTTGCGCCAAAGCGCGTCAGCGTTGGCGGCATCGAGCGCATAGCGTCGAACACCTTCGCTGACGGGCGTGATGACAACATCGTCGGCGACGGTTTCGCTCACATGGCAATTCTCGCAGTACCTGCCTCCGACCTCTTCGGCCGACGCCGCCACCGCGGCCCAGACCGAAGTCGCCGCCCCTTGTGGAACAGTCTTGAACTGAAACGGTCCTTTCCCTTCTGATGCAAGTTGAGTGTTGATCGTTTCGAGCAGCGCCGTCATCTGGCTTTCGTCCATGTGACGGGCGAGTTCCGTGTGAATCCCGCCCGGATGAACCGCGGCTGCGCGCACTCCACGCGCCCGATGTCGCTGATCGAAAGCCACCGCAAAGAGGATATTCGCCGTCTTGGCGCGCCCGTATGCGACGAACGGATCGTAAGGCGTACGCTCGAAGCTCGGGTCGTCGAGATCCACATCCGCGAAACGGTGCCCCGACGACGCGAGCATCACGACCCGGCCGCCAGCCGGAATCAGCGACGCCAGGCGGTTCACCAGCACGAAATGCCCCAGATGATTCGTGCCGAACTGCGTCTCGAATCCGTCCGTTGTCTTGCCAAAGGGAGTCGCCATCACGCCCGCGTTCGCGATGATGACGTCGATGGGTTTGCCGTCCTCTTGCAGCCTGTCGGCGCAAGCACGAACACTCTCGAGGTTCGCGAGATCGAGCGCAATCAACTCGATGTCGCCGCCTGCGGCACCGGCCTCGCGCCGCGCGTCGGCAATCGCCTGCTTTGCCTTTTCCAGGTCTCTGGCCGCGCCGATAACCGTGGCCCCGCGTGCTGCGAGCGCCCGCGCGGTCTCCACGCCCAGTCCCGCGGACACGCCCGTTACAAGAATTCGCTTGCCATGAAGATCGACGCCTGCGAGCACGTCGTCCGTTGTCGAAGTCGCACCAAATTTCTCAGTCATTTCCGCCGCTCCAGCACAATCAAGGTTGACGTCATTCCCAGCCCGGGATAAAACGGAGCTTGCCTCCGTTTTTACGATACTAAACGGAGTCACCCTCCGTTTGCAAGCCTTCAACGTATAAATGAACGATCCGACGCCAAAAGAACGAAAACCTAGAGCCGACGCGCTGCGCAATCGCGAGCGCATTCTTGACGAAGCGAAAACGGCGTTCACGCGCGCCGCAGGCGAAATCAGCATGGAGGACGTCGCCCGTCAGGCGGGGGTCGGCGTAGGCACGCTCTACCGGCATTTTCCGACGCGCGAGGCACTGCTCGAGAGTGTCTACCGTGCCGAGGTCGCGAAACTCGCCCAGGAAGAGCGCAGACTGTCCGATTCGCTGCCCCCACTCGATGCGTTGCGAGCCTGGATGTTGCTCTTCGTCGACTACATCGCCACGAAGAAGATCATCGCGCCAGCATTGAATTCGATCGTAGGGGGGCCGACGAAGCTATTCGAATCGTCCGGCGCGCAGATCAAGGACGCAATCCAGTCGCTCGTCATGCGCGCTATCGCGAGTGGGGATATCCGCCCTGATCTCGAGCCATTGGATCTGCTTCGCGCGCTCGTCGGCGTGTCCAATGTCGCGTCTGCTCCGGACTGGCAGCAAAGTGCAAAGAGGCTGGTCGATATACTTTTGCTTGGATCCAGGCTCCCCGACTAGTGTCAACAGCCAACGCCGCCGCAAGGACAGCTCACGGACGACATGCCTGCCCTGAATCTTCGCGATGATCGAATTGAACGCCTGGCCTGCGCTGAATCTGAGTTTCTGCGTCACCGTTTCAGCCTCTCCTCTCAAGGTTGAAATCACGTGACGGGCGGCGCCAGGCGGCCGTCGATTAGACTGTCCGAACGGTGAGGCTACCTCTGACTGGCCTCGCGACCTGACAACGCCGCTTCGAGCGGCCGATTTCTGCAGTCGAGAAGCGCGCCCGACATGCCGCTCCCGACACCGGTCAGCGATCGGATTCTAGTCGCCCCCAATCAGTGGAGGCGGATAATAAGTGCCGTCCGTCACATCTGTGACGGGGCCGTAGAATCGGAACGTGAGGTTGTATTTCAGCCCTTCGACCGTCGGTAGCCAGTTGCTTTCTGGCACGCTCTTCGGGGCATGCGGACCGAAAGCGAGCGTCAGCGAGCCATCGACATTGTATTTCAGTGGCGACTGCTTATTGAGTAAGTAACGCTTGGTGGAAGTGGGCAGCACATGGTATTCCTTTGCGTCAACTGCGATGACTGACCAGAAATACCGGACCTTGTCTTTCGGGCGTGCATCCGACGGAAATGTCATGGTGTAGGAAACCCCGCCATCCAGACCCTGCGCACCGAAGTAGGTAACCTCCTGCGGGTTGTTAGCCCAGATACCGGTCAGGTTAGCCAACGTGCGCATCCGGTAGTCGTCACCATAGTTACCGTTGCGCCGCGGATGCGCCCAACCGTTCTTCGCCGTACCAATTGTTGCTAGCATGCCGGGGAGTGCGGGCACCGCCTGCTCAGTCACGACCTTCTCCACTCGGGCCCGTCCGGGCGCGCCCGATGTAAGGAGCGACTCCACGCCTGCCAGTTTGGCGCGGACATCCTCCATGCCGGGATTGATGTCGGGTTCGCTTGCGAGAATCGAGTCGGCACCATCGAATATCTCGGCCCCGGGCAGGTGGTTGCCCTCAAACATGGGGACGTCGACCGGCTTGTCCGGCTGGACACGCCCCTTGGCCGTCAGTTTGAACTGACGTTGCAAACGCAACGCTTCCCTGGGATTGCTACCCAGTTCAATACGTGCCAGTACTCGTGCAGTTTTGGCCGGCAAATCGACGCGAAGCGCATCTTGGGGCGGCTGAACTTCGCTACCTTTGAGGCACAGGGCGAAATTGCCCCAGGGATGTTGCGGAAAAGTTCGCTCATTGATATTGACCAGGGTCTCGCCCCAGCCGTTGAGCATTTGCCACGTGTAGTAGCGTCCTGTGATCTTCGGTATGCTCAGCAACACACAAGTCTTTTCATCGACGGCGATCCATGCCTCAGAATAGACGACATCAAGATTCGGGTTGGCCCATGCGACACCGGCCGGGCTGCGATAGATCAGTTTGTTCCACTCGAACTGCTCTTTCTCAAAGTCGAGGTGCTCCTGGCGAAGCACGAGCACCCTGCCAAGAAGGTAGTAGTAGGCGTCAACAATATCCGTGTCGGAGACGGCCGTCTGAACGGTGGGTGCCGTCTTGCCTGCGGAAGGCTGCTTCCCATCGGTAGCACAACCGCTCACGGCAAGGGAGATGCCCAATGCGAAGACGAATCCTGATTGTCTGAATTCAAGCCGGGAGATGCCGAAAGCGCTGACAGCGCCAATCAAATATGACGGACTAACGAATGCGTTCATCGACGGCCTCGCTTGCTTGGACATTGGTGAGTAGAAGATTAACGGACCCCAGATTCCACATGCCAGATCATTGCTTCAATAACCTGAATAAATTGCAAGCTATTGTATGCCTGCAGCCGCACCATACCTTCCCCCCACACCGAAGAACTCGCCATAGCAATCCACCACTCTCTTCACCGCAACCAGAACCTTGAAACCTGCCTCCTCAAATTTTCCACCGGCTCGCACCGCGTCCTGTGTACACGCGATGCTCCGTGCACTCCTTGCACGCAATCTGCGGCCTCCGGGTCCATCCGGTTCTCATCCGCGCAGAGCTTCTACCGCGCCATTGATAAACCGCTGCACCTCTTCCCCTGCTTCGCTATACGCGCGCGCATTGCTCCAGTCTGCAATTTCGCTAAAGCGGCGAGCGATCGTCTCCGGTGTCAGTTCCTCGTCACGCAGATGGCACGGCGCAGTCTCCATCACTGCTGCGGCTGAAAAAGAGCCGCCGCCTGCGGATAGCACGACCCTGGAGGGTGCGTCGTCACTGCACAGGAACAGCACGCCAGGCGTGACACGCTCGGGGCGGATCGCGTCGAGCGCGGCGGCAGGCAACAATTCCCCGGTCATGCGGGTCGCCGCGATTGGCGCAATCGTGTTGACCTTGATATTGTTCTTGATGCCTTCCTGATGGAGCACGTTCATCAGCCCGACCAGCGCCATCTTGGCTGCGCCGTAGTTGGCCTGGCCGAAGTTCCCATAGAGCCCGGCTGCAGACGTCGTCATGACGATGCGGCCGTACTTCTGCTCGCGCATGATGTCCCACGCTGCTTTCGTGCAATTCACCGAGCCCATCAGGTGGACATCGAGCACCGCCTTGAACTCCGACAGGTCCATCTTTGCGAAACTCTTGTCGCGCAAGATGCCCGCATTGTTGATCAGGATGTCGACGCGGTCGAACGTGGACATCGCCTGCGCGACCATGTCGGCGACCTGTGCATAGTCGGCGACATTGGCACCGTGCGCGATTGCGCTACCACCCATCGCGCGGATTTCCTCCACGACTGCTTGCGCTGACGCGGACGATCCGCCGGTACCGTCCCGATTTGCGCCGAAATCGTTGACCACCACTGCTGCGCCGCGTGCGGCAAGAGCGAGTGCGTGCTGGCGCCCAAGGCCCGCACCTGCTCCTGTGACGATGGCGACTTTGCCGTCAAAACGAATGTTCATTATCTCGATCTCATTAAGTACAGGCCGCGCGGGTCAGCAGAAGAAACGCATGATGGATTCGGCCACACAGGCGGGCTTGCTCTGCCCGTTGATTTCCACAATCATCTCGACCTTGATTTGTGCTCCGCTGGTTCCCAGCGGTTCCCATTCGACAAGCCTGAACTGCGCGCGCAAGCTCGAATTCACGGGAACCGGTGCTACAAATCGCACCTTGTCGAGGCCATAGTTGAGCGCCGAACCGATGCCACGCACCTCGAACGCCGTCTCGAGAAATGCGGGCATCAGGCTCAAAGTCAGGAAGCCGTGCGCAATCGGCACGCCGAATGGGCCGCTGCGAGCGCGCTCGACATCGACGTGGATCCACTGATGATCACCGGTCGAATCCGCAAATTGATTGATGCGGTGCTGATCGACGACGAGCCAGTCGCTAGTGCCGATCGATTCCCCGACAAGCGGCTTTAACGCCTCGATGCTTCCGTAGTGCTTCATGCCATTTCCGTGGAAGAACTTGACGCATCGCGCAGCAATGCCCCGCGATCGGCGTCGTGCTGGTCGCTGGTGCCGAACAGAATGTCGGCAACGACCGCGCGTTTGAAATAATGACCAATCGTGTATTCCTCGGTCATGCCGATCCCTCCGTGCAACTGGATTGCCTGAGCGCACACCTGCTTCGCCACACGGCCAACCAGCGCTTTTGCAGCTGATGCAGTGTGCTGACGCGTCGCCGCGTCGTCGTTTTCGAGGGATGCCAGCAGCGCGTACAGCATCGAGCGTGCAAGCTCCATCTCGGCAGCCATGTCTGCCATCCGGTGTTGCAACGCCTGAAAGCTGCCGATCGGCACACCGAATTGCTTACGGACCTTAAGATGCTCGGCAGTTGCGACGATCGCGGCTTCCATCGCGCCAACAAGTTCTGCGCACAGCGCTGCGGTTCCGTGCGCAAGGCCGTGACGAAGCGCGGACAGACCGCACCCTGGTTCACCGAGCACCGCTTGCTGGCCAACCTGTACGCCGTCAAACTGCAACTGCGCCGCCCAGCTTCCGTCGTGCAGTGGCACCGCACGCATCGTCACACCCGGCGCGGTCGCGTCGATGAGCAAGAGCGTCAGGTTATCGTCGCTTGCAGCGTGATCAGCAATACGCGCCGACACGATGAAGTGGTCTGCGCCGGGCGCGCCCAGCACGAGTGTCTTCTGTCCGTGGAGCCGGAAGCTACTCGCGTCGCGAGTCGCGAGCGTGTCGACGACTGTCGGCTTACCGCGCGATGATGCTTCCTGGTACGCGAGCGCGATGCGGCATGTGCCTTCAGCGACGCGCGGCAGCAGTACGTCCAGCTGCGCGGGCGTGGCCGCCGCCACGAAGGTCTGCGCGGCGAGCACCGCGCAGCCAACGAAGGGATCGACCACCAGACCGCGCCCCAGCTCCTGCGCGATCAGCACGGTGTCGAGCACCGATCCGCCCAGGCCGCCGTACTCTTCTGGGAGTGCCGCCGCGAGCCAGCCGTTCTCGGCGAACGACGACCAGTTCACCGCATGATGATCGCGGCCTGCCCTGACCTGCGCAGTGCGCCTGTCGAATGCGTACGCTCGCTCGATATAGCGACGCACGCTGTCCTGCAGCATCTGCTGCTCCGAATTCAACTGGAAGTTCATGGTGATCTGTCGCGTCAGAGTTGAAACATCAGCTTGGCAATGATTCCGCGCTGAACCTCGCTGGTGCCGCCGTAAATCGTCGACGCACGCCGGAAAAACATTTCACTGGCAATACCCGGTCCAAGACCTGGCGCAGGCATCGGCAACGCGTCGTGCGTCGCGCCGGAGTCCCGCTGCGCACCTGCATCAGCATAGGCATAGGCCCCGTAGTCGCCCAGCGACTCGACGAGAAACTCGCTCATCCGCTGCTGCAGTTCAGTGCCACGAATCTTGAGCATCGAGCCCATCACGTGAGCAGTGGGGCTGTGGTCTTCCTCCATGGCCGCAACGCGCTGCACCATCATGCCAATGGCTTGTAATTCGGCTTCGAGGCGCACGAGCCGTTGCGCAAATTCGGGCCGCTCGATCAGCGGCTTGCCGTCCACCACCAGCGTCGCCGCGAGCTTGCGCAATTGCCGCCGAAAGCGGACGAGCGTCGGCAGATCGGCCGTTGCCGCATGCTCGTTGTTGAGCAGAAACTTCGTGACGTTCCAACCCGCGCCCTCGCCTCCGACACAGTTGTCCACCGGCACACGCACGTTGTCGAAGAACGTCTCGTTCAGGTGATGGCAGCCGTCGATCGTAAGTATGGGCCGCACGGTGATGCCCGGCGTTCTCATATCGACGAGCAGGAAGCTGATGCCGGCCTGTTTTTTCGCGGACGGGTCCGTGCGCACCAGCAGAAAGATCCAGTCCGCTTGATGTGCGTAGCTGGTCCAGATCTTCTGCCCGTTCACGACGTAGTGGTCACCTTCACGTACAGCCTGCGTGCGCAGCGAAGCGAGATCGGAACCGGAGCCAGGCTCGGAAAATCCCTGGCACCACAGACGGTCCCCATTGAAGATCGGTGGCAAGTGTTGAGCTTTCTGTTCCGCCGTGCCGAAGTGATTCAGCACGGGACCGAGCAGCCGCTGTCCGAACACATCCTGGGTCGGTGCGCCCGCTATCGCGCATTCCTCGTCGAAGGCCAGGCGCTGTTGCGCAGTCCAGCCGGTGCCGCCATGCTCTGCCGCCCAGTAGGGTGCACCCCAACCATGCTGGTTGAGAATGCGTTGCCAGCACACGAGATCGGCGCGCGGCGAACGCACACCGTGCTGTGAGCCCGCCAGGTCGGTCGGCAAGTTGTCGCGAAGGAACGCGCGCACCTGCTGACGAAAGGTATCGAGGCCCATGTCCGGTCGAAAGTCCATCGGACGTTACTCCTGTTGATGATTCAGTGTGAAGTCGATCGAAGCGCCATCAGGCACTCAGACGCGCTCGTACAGCGTCACGACGCACGCGCCACCCAGCCCGACGTTGTGTTGCAATGCGAGCCGTGCGTTGGACACCTGGCGCGCGTCCGCGGTGCCACGCAGCTGCTGGACCAGCTCCACGCATTGCGCAATGCCGGTCGCGCCCAGCGGATGCCCCTTCGACAGCAGGCCACCCGACGGGTTGGTCACGAACTTGCCGCCATACGTGTTGTCGCCATCGACGACGAACTTCTCCGCGTCACCTTCCGCGCAGAGACCCAGCGCTTCATAGGTCAGAAGCTCGTTGTGCGCGAAGCAGTCGTGCAGTTCGATCACGTCGATGTCTTGTGGGCCGATGCCCGCCTGGTCGTACACCTGGCGCGCTGCCGCCTTTGTCATTCCGACACCTGCGACCTCGCGCATGTCGCGGCTCTCGAAGGTGGCACGGAAATCAGTTGTCATCGCCTGCCCGGCGATCTTCACCTGACGGTTCAGGCCATGCTGGTGCGCGAACTGCTCCGAGCAGATGATCGCCGCTGCGGCACCACTGGTAGGCGGGCACGCCATCAGCCGCGTCATCACCCCTTCCCACACCATCGGAGAGGCCATGACCTCGTCTTCGGTGACGATGTTGCGGAACACCGCGAGGGGATTGTTAGCAGCGTGACGGCTTGCCTTCGCGCGGATCTTTGCGAACGTCGAAAGCTTCGTGCCGTACTGCTTCATGTGCGCAAGTCCTGCGCCGCCGAAATAGCGCAATGCAGGCGGCACTTCTGTCGCGCCAACCAGGTCCTCCGCTATCGTGTCGAAATGATCGAACGGCGACGGACGGTCCTTGAAAATCGTGCCGAGCGCACCTGGATTCATCTGCTCGAAGCCGAGTGCGAGAACGCATTCCGCCGCGCCGCTCGCCACGGCCTGACGGGCGAGATAAAGTGCCGTCGAACCCGTCGAGCAGTTGTTGTTCACGTTGATGACCGGCACACCGGTCATGCCGACTTTGTAGAGCGCGCGCTGGCCAGCGGTTGAATCGCCGTACACGTAGCCGACATAGCACTGCTGTACCTGCGAGTAGCTAATGCCCGCGTCGTCCAGCGCGGCAGCTGTCGCCCGTGCGGCCATCTTCGGATAGGGTTCGTTCGCACCGGGCTTGGTGAAGGGGATCATGCCGATGCCGGCTACGTAGACATCTCGGCTCATGGTGTGCTCCGCGATAAATCGGTTAAAAAAAGTCATGCAACGTTGCCAGCGCGGCGGTTCCAGAATGGCTCGCGCAAGCACGTCTTGAGTACCTTGCCCGCGCCGGACAGCGGTAACTCGTCGACGAACTCGACGCTGCGGGGACACTTGTAGCTGGCAATCAGCGTCTTGCAGTGATTGATGACGTCATCGGCTGAGCGAACGCGTGTCAGGTTCTGTACCCATCGAACTATCGCTCATGGCTCAGGGTGCCTTTAATGGGCCGGACATCGGCTTTACACCAGGCTGCGCGCAATGATCAGCTTCTGGACATGGCTCGTGCCTTCGTAGATTTTGCAGACACGCACGTCGCGGCTATAGCGCTCGACCGGGAAGTCCGTCAGGTAGCCGTAGCCGCCATGAATCTGGATGGCGTCCGAGCACACCTTTTCAGCGATCTCGCTCGCGAACAGCTTGGCGATCGACGCTTCCTTCGAGCATTCGATGCCTTCCGCACACAGACGCGCTGCGTGCAGTGAGTACTGGAAGGCAATCTCGACCTGCGCGGCCATATCGGCGAGATCGAAGCTCACGCCTTGCAGTTCCGCAATTGGGCGGCCATAGGCCTCACGATCCTTCGCATACGCGACAGCAGCGTCGAGCGCAGCGCGTGCAACGCCAGCCGCGATGAATGCAATGCCGATGCGGCCGTCCGACAACCCGGACATGACGAGGCGATAGCCTTCACCTTCCGGGCGCAGCAGGTTCTCGCGCGGCACGCGAAAGCCTTCGAGAGAAATCGCTGCCGTATGTGCGGTGTGCTGGCCAAGTTTGCTTTCGATGCGAGTGACGGTGTAACCCGGCTGCTTCGGATCAATGATGAAGGTACTCGCGCCGCGCTTGCCTGCGTCCTTGTCCGTCAGCACGAAGGCGATTGCAACGCCCGCTTCGCTGCCGTTCGAGACGAACTGCTTCGCGCCGTCGAGAACGTAATGGTCGCCGTCGCGGCGGCCC
Organism: Paraburkholderia sp. BL9I2N2; assembly: GCF_004339745.1. Lineage (GTDB taxonomy): Bacteria > Pseudomonadota > Gammaproteobacteria > Burkholderiales > Burkholderiaceae > Paraburkholderia. Next base: position 1,107,480 of record NZ_SMGP01000003.1, read on the forward strand.
GTTGCGCGCAGCGCGGCGGTGTCGGAGCCGGCCTGCGGCTCGCTCAGCAGGAATGCGCCGATCGATTCGCCACGCGCCATGGCCGGCAAATAGCGGCGCTTCTGCTCCTCAGTGCCGTGTGTGGCGATACACAGCGCCGTGAAGTTATGCACGTGCAAAATCGTTGCCAGGCCCGCATCGGCGCCCGCGAACTCGTATTGCGCAAGGCAGAACTCGACGACGCCCGCGCCCACGCCGCCGTACTCTTCCGGAACGAGCATGCCGAGAAAGCCAAGCTCCGCGAGCTGCTTCAGTTCGGCGTGCGGCCATGCCGACGTGCGGTCCCGCTTCGCGGCGGTCGGCGCGATCACCTCCTCGGCGATGCGGCGCGCCGAGTCGCGAATCATGATCTGTTGCTCGGTAAGAAATGCTGTGGATGTGTCTGCCATGGTTGTCTCCGTAATCCGGATGCTTCGATCGCCGTTCTGAATTCTCGCTCCGCAACGTGGAACATGCCCGATTGCACGCCGTTGACCCACGTTGATGAACACATTTTCTACTATAAAGTTAATTCTTATTCTTATAGGTCAAATTGTCAATCTGAAACTCTCCTTCCTTTGTCGGAATGGCCCGATCAGGCGATAGACTGCCCTTCTCAGAGCCTTTCCTGCTGCCGTTAGAGCACGATCAAAGCCAGTTCGACTGCGTGGTAAGATGCGTTGAATCAGAACGGGATCCTTCATCATGGCTTCGACTACGCGCAAATCTCCCACCCTCCGAAAATCGAAAGAGTCTTCCCCGCGGTGGAAAGACGCGCTGCCGTCGCGCGAAGATCTGCAAAAGCTCAAGAAAACCGCTTTGATCCGCGCGGCGGGCCAGGCTTTCAAGGCGAAGGGGTTTCACAACACGTCCCTTGACGACGTGGCCGAGGCGCTAAACGTCACCAAGGCAGCGCTGTACTACTACGTGAAGGGCAAGCGCGAGCTACTGTTCGAAACGCAGACGCTCGCACTCGACATGGGTGACATTGCACTGGAGGAAGGCCGGTACGGCAAGACCGGGCTCGAAAAGCTCGAACAGACAATCGGCCGGTTCATCGTGCTGGTGACAGACGATTTCGTTTCGCACGCGTTCGTGTCCGCGCTCGACGACATGCTGCCCGAGCATCAGGAAATCGTCCGCAAGCGCCGCCGCGCTTTTGATCTGCGTATCAGGGAATACATCCAGGAGGGCATCGAAGATGGTTCGATCGCGCCTTGCGAGCCCAAGCTGGCCGTGGCATGGCTGATGGGCTCGATTAACTGGATTCCGAGCTGGTTCAATCCAGAGGGCGATCACGGCCCCGAGGCGATCGCAGAGGTGTTTGTCAACTTCATGTCGCACGGACTCGCGACCGGATCCGCGAAGATCCGCACCCGTCCGCGCAAGACCTCCGTGAAAGCAGCCTAGACGTTTCGAACGCCTCCAGGCAGACGGCGCGCAACGGAGCGCGTGCGCACATGTGCCGCCCGGGAGCCGTTGATTTTCTCTGCAAGTCGCTCAATGCTGCCTGACAAGCGGCGGCGGGAAATACTGACCTGCCGCCACGTCGATCGCCGGGCCATATAGCCGGAACGTGAGGTTGTAGTTCGTGCCAGGCTGCGTGGGCAGCCAGTTCGATTCGGGGACGCCGTCAGGACGGGCGGGACCGAACGCGAGCGTGACGGAGCCGTCCGCATTGGGCTGCACGCGCGACTGCCGGTTGAGCGCATAACGCCCCAGCTGATTCGGCACCACCTTGTAATGAGTCGAATCGACTTCGGTGACCGACCAGAAGTAGCGCGCGAGACTCTGCGGCGGTGCATCTTTCGGGTAGGTCTGCGTATAGGTCGCGCTGCCGTCCAGATGCGGCATGCCGTAGAACGTCACCTCGGTTCGGGTGTTCGCCCAGATACCGACGAGATCGACAATCGTCCGGTCGAGGTAGTCGCTTCCATAGTGGCCAAAGGTCATGGGCCGGACCCAGCCATTGCCAGTCGGCCCGAGCGTTTTCATCCGCTGCGCAAGCGCCGGCAGCGCCTGCCGGGCGATCACGTCGTCCACCCGCGTGCGTCCCGCTGCGTCCGATTGAACCAGAGCTGCCACTGCCCTTACCTTCTCACGAACCTCGTCCATGCCAGGCGCGAGGTCCGGCTGGCCGTCCAGAACCTGCTTAGCGAAGTCGAACGCTTCAGCTCGCGGCAAACGTGCGTTCGTGAAGAGAGGCACCTCGATGGGCGCTTCAATCCGGGGCTCACCGAGCGGCGTCAAGCGGAATTCATGCTGCAAACCTGTAGCCTGCGCCGGATCGTCGCCGGGCTCGATGCGCGCGAGAACCCGCATCGTCCGGACCGGCAGATCGATGCGCAGTGCGTCGGCCGGCGGTGTCGCGCGCCCGCCCTTCAGACACAGCGCGTAGCGGCCATAAGGCCGTTGGGCAAACGTGCGCTCGTTGATATTGAGCACCGTCTCTCCCCAGCCATCCAGCATCTGCCACGTGTAATAGCGTCCTTCGATACGCGGAATGTCGAGCAGCACGCACGTCTTCTCGTCGAGAGCGACCCATGCTTCGGAATAGAGCACGTCGAGATTCGGGTTTGCCCATTCCACGCTGCCCGGCTTACGGTGCACTATGTGGTTCCATTGAAACCCGTCTTTTTCGAAATCGAGACGTTGCTGACGCAGGACCAGCAACCGTCCAAGCAGGTAGTGGTAAGCATGGACGACGTCGGTGTCGCTCACTGTGGCTCCGGGGTCTTGATCGGTCGCAACTGGCGGCGTCTGTTCGATTGGCACGCTCTTGCAACCGTCGAGACCCGCGAGCAAGGTCCACGCGAGCAGCGCCGCAGCGCTCACGCGAAATAGCTTCTGCATTCTCGTCTCCATGAGTGGGGCGGCCGCAGCGCACATGCGAAAGCGGCCACCCGGCCGACTCAGCGGCCGGTGAACTGGGGTGCGCGTTTTTCCTGGAACGCGGCAAGCCCCTCGCGGATGTCTTCGCTGTGTTGGTGAAGCGCGGTCATCAGCAGTTCCTGGCGGAGCGCGACCTCGGCGGGCTGCTCGAGACCGTCGTTCACGAGCGTCTTCATTCGGCGCAGACCGAGCGGACTCTTGGCGGCCATCGTCTTCACGAGCGTGTCAACCACAGCATCAAGCTCCGCGTCCTCGACGACCTGATTGACGAGCCCTGCCGACTCCATCGACCCGGCCGAGACAAATTCGCCGGTGTACATCAGGTACTTCGCGCGCGTCGCGCCGATCTTGCGTGGCAGGCGGACCGAGCCGCCGCCGCCGGGCAGCAACCCATAGTTCGCATGCGCGTCGCCAAACCGCGCCGACTCCGCCGCGATCACCAGGTCGCAGCACAGCACCAGCTCAAGACCGCCCGCGAGCGCCATGCCGTTCACGGCCGCAACAACCGGCCGGGGAAAACGTTCGAGACGGTTAAGCAGCGCGAGCAGCGCATCGAGGAACTGGCTCGCGCCCGGCTGGTCGCCGTCGCGCTCGCCACGCACAAATTTCAGATCGGCGCCCGCGCAGAACGCGCGGCCCGCGCCGGTCAGCACGACGACACGCGCGTCGTCTCGCTTCTCAGCTTCGTCGAGCGCCTGCTCGATTTCCCGAACCATGTCGGGAGTAATCGCATTCATCGCTGTGGGGCGATTCAGCGTGATCCACATCGCGCCATGCCGTACCTCGGCGATAACGGGCATGTCCTGCATGGTGTCTTCCTCCTGAAACAGTCTCGGTGTAAGCGCCGGGCGCTCGATTAGCCAAGCGTCAATTAAATTTCTAGTTTCTATACTAACTCAGCAGTAGAAAATATGCCAATATAGCGCTTCAACGAACCCGGCGCGGCGCATCGACAGACCATGCGCACGCGCATTGATTACGCGACCCGGTGGGGTCGCAGCAGGAGACACGTATGAGTTTGCCTTTGGAAGGTGTGCGCATCCTCAGTCTTGCCGAACAGTATCCCGGCCCGTTCGCCACGCTGGTAATGGCCGATCTGGGTGCCGACGTGATCGTGGTCGAGCGGCCGCCCGCCGGCGACCCTGCCCGTCAGCTGCCCGACTTTCACGCCGCACTCAACCGCGGCAAACGTTCAGTCGGCGTCGACCTGAAAACCGACGCGGGACGCGCAGCGCTGCGCGAACTGATCTCTTCCGCGGACGTGCTGATGGAAGGCTTCCGTCCCGGCACGATGGCACGCCTCGGCTTCGGCTACGGCGATGTCGCGAAGCTCAATCCGCGCATCGTCTATCTGTCGATCTCGGGTTTCGGCCAGAACGGCCCGTATCGTGACCGGCCCGCGCACGATCTGTCGTATCAGGCAATCGCAGGCCTGTTGCATCGCCAGGCCGCCAGCGGCCAGATCGAAGCACCACCTGAGCTTGCGATTGGCGACCTCTCCGCTGCGATGTTCGCCGTCACAGGCTGTCTTGCTGCACTGCTCGAGCGCTCTCGCACCGGGCTCGGCCAGTATGTCGACGTGTCGATGACCGACGGCCTCGTGTCGTGGATGAGCGTGTTCCTTTCGCCAGCGATGAACGGCGGACGCCTCGGCATGGCTGAAATCAACGCGCAGCCCGCTTACGGCGTATTCCGTTGCGAAGACGACCTTCTGCTGACGCTGTCAATCGCGCACGAAGACTGGTTCTGGGCCCCTCTATGCGAGCTTCTCGGCCTCACCGATATCGCGCAGGTAAAGAACGCCGAACGCGCACCGCGCGAAGCTGAACTTCGCGCCCGCATTTCTGAAGCGCTGCGGCATAGGCCGCGCGCTCAATGGGCGCCACTGCTCGATCAGGCGGGCGTGCCTTGGGCGCCGGTGAATAGTCTCGACGAAGTCGTGAATGACCCGCACTTCCGCGCGCGCGGCATGTTCTGCGAGGTTGACGAGCGCGACGGGCGTCGCGCCTGGCATGTTGCGCAGCCACTTGTCTTCAACGGCGTGCACCCCGGACCTACGCGCGGGGTACCCGCTGTCGGCGAGCATGACAACGAGTTGCTCGCGCACGCCGAAGACGCACAGACAGCCGGGTAAACATGGACTTTTACCCTATCGACTATGCGTTTACTCGAAAGTAGAATTAGCCGCATCAGATAGCCTATCCTCAAACAATCTGGGAATCAAAATGAAAGACATCTATGTGGTTGGTGTCGGCATGACGCCGTTCGGCCGGCTACTCGACCAGAGCATCAAATCGCTGGTGCGCAATGCTACCGAAGCGGCGCTCAAGGACGCGGGCATCGAAAAGAGCGCTCTGGAAGCGGCGTTCTACGGTAATGCATCGCAGGGTCACATGGACGGTCAGCACATGATTCGTGGCGAAATCGCGCTGCGAGACATGGGTATCGGCGGCATCCCGGTCGTGAACGTCGAGAATGCTTGCGCGAGCGGCAGCAGTGCATTCGTGCTGGCGGTCAACCATCTGCGCTCGGGCGCCGGGGACGTTGCGCTGGCTGTAGGCGCCGAAAAAATGTTTTCCGAAGACCGCGAGCGCATGTTCTCGGTCTTCGACAGCGCACTCGATGTTTCGCGCGCGAAAGAAATTCACGCCGAGTTGTTGCGCATCGGCGAAGGCGTCGAGATTCCGGCTGGATCGACGTCGCCGAAGCCCTATAGCGTGTTCATGGACGTGTACGCGGCGTTCTCCCGCGCGCACATGAAACGCTTCGGCACCACGCAGCGCCAGATCGCCGCCGTGTCGGCGAAGAACCACCGTCATTCGGTGCACAACCCGCTGTCGCAATACCGGGTCGCCTACACCGTGGAAGAAGTCCTGGCCGCGCCGCCCATTACCTACCCGTTCACGCTGCCGATGTGCTCGCCGGTGTCTGACGGCGCTGCTGCTGCCATCCTGTGCACGGCCGACGCGCTCAAGCGTTTGAACATCGATCCGAAACGCGCGATCCGCGTGCTAGCCTCGGTGGTCCAGAGCGGCACGGACCGCTCGCCCGACGACATCGAGCAGCATGTCACCGTGCAGGCATCGCGACGCGCGTACGAGCTGGCTGGCGTCGGTCCGAAGGACGTGTCGGTGGCGGAAGTGCATGACGCGACCGCGATGGGTGAGATCGTCCAGATCGAGAATCTCGGCTTCTGCGACTTCGGCGACGGCGGCCCGTTCTCCGAGCGTGGCGAAACGTCAATCGGCGGCCGGATCCCGGTCAACCCGTCGGGCGGCCTGGAGTCGAAGGGACACCCAGTCGGTGCGACGGGTCTCGGACAGGTGCATGAGCTCGTCACGCAGTTGCGCGGCGAAGCAGGCCCGCGTCAGGTCGACAACGCGCGGATCGCTGTCGCAGAGAACGGTGGCGGCCTGTATGGAATCGAAGAAGCAGTGGCCTGCATCACGATTCTGGCGCGCTAATGCATCACTAAGGCATCACGGGCGAGCGCATCGCCGCGGCCTCTTTCGGGCTGCCGCATGCCGGCACCGGGAATGACCCGCTGCGCCGCCTATCATGAATGAAAAGGTAGCCGCCATGCACGGCTACGTCGACTCAAGGAGACTCATATGCGCCTTGCCGATTACTTCGATTCGGCCGTGTCCCGGCATGCGGACCGTGAAGCATTTGTCGACGGAACGACGCGAATCACGTTCGCTGATGCACAGAAGTTCGTCCATGCCGCCGCACACGCACTTATGCGCGACCCGACGCTGCGGCCCGGCGCACATGCGGCGATCTACGCGCCGAATGACTACCGGATCAGCCTGCTTCAGATCGCGATCAACCGCGCGGACATGGCCTGGGTTTCAGTCCATACGCGCAATACGGTGGAAACCAACATTGCGGTGCTCTCGTTCGCCGATTGCGAACTGGTCTTCTTCCACAGTGCTTACGCCGCCATCGTGCCGGCGCTGAAGGACGGCCTCGGGGCCGGTTGCAAGTTCATCTGTATCGACCAGCCATCGGAACACGGCGAATCGCTCGACAACTGGATAGCGAATCATCGTGACCCGTTCGTCGCGCCGCAAGAAAACCCCAATCAGCACGCGCTGCTGCAACCGACCGGCGGGACGACAGGTCCATCGAAAGGCGCCCTGCATGACAACCGCTCGCTCGAAATGGGGCTGATTGCGGTGTTTTCCGAACTGAAAATCGATCAGGACTCGCGCGTGCTGGCCGTCGCGCCGCTTACGCATGCCGCGTGCATGCTCACGCTGGCCGGCGCGATCCGCAACGGCTGTACCGTCGTGCTGCCCTCGTTCGACGCCAAAGTCGTACTGCGCACGATCGCCGAAGAACGTATCACGCATCTGTTCCTGCCGCCCACAGTCGTCTACGCATTGTTGAGCGATCCCGCTCTGGCTGGCGCCGATCTTTCGTCGCTGCGCTGCCTCGCGGTCGGCGCAGCGCCCATTGCCCCGGAAAAAATCAAGGAGGCAGTTCGCCGCTTCGGGCCGGTGATCTACGAAGTCTATGGACAGAGCGAATGCGGCTTTCCTGTGGTCGTCAAACGTCCGTCCGACTACCTGCTGGCCGATGGCACGTTCGACGAAGTCGCGCTGCAATCCGCAGGCAAGGCCGCGCAGTTCGCGTGTGTCGAGATCATGGATGACGCAGGCAACATCGTCGGCACCGGACAAAAGGGGGAAATTGTGGTGCGCTCTACGACCGTCATGCTCGGCTACTACAAGAATCCCGAGGAAACGGCGCAGGTCTCCCAATTCGGCTGGCACCACACTTCTGACATCGGCATCAAGGACCCACGTGGCTTCATCACGGTCGTCGACCGCAAGAAGGACATGATCGTAAGCGGCGGCTTCAACGTCTTCCCGGGAGAAATCGAGGCGGTCATCAACTCGCACCCCGCTGTTCTCGATTGCGCGGTAATCGGTGTACCCGACGAGAAATGGGGCGAAGCGGTCAAAGCGATTGTCCAATTGAAGAACGGCGAGCATGTGGGAACCGAGCAACTCGCTGAGTTATGCAAGCGCGAGCTCGGCAGCGTGAAAACGCCGAAGAGCTTCGAGTTCTGGGAAGACCTGCCACGCAGCGCGGTCGGCAAGGTGCTCAAACGTGAGATTCGCGGCAAGTTCTGGGAAGGTCAGTGGCGTGCGGTGTGAGTGCCGCGCATGACCGATCACCTGACTCTTAAACATCAAACCAGGAACAAGGCAGAAACATGAATCTGCGAAACAAGGTTGTAGTCGTCACTGGCGCAGCATCCGGCCTCGGCCTCGCCACATGCAAGGCACTTGCAGCAACGGGCGCCAGAGTGGTCGGATTCGACCTCGATGGCGCGAAGCTGGAAGAGGCGCTCGGGCCGGATATCAAGGGCGTCGCCGTCGACGTGGCCAATGAAGAGAGCGTCAAAACGGGTATTGATACCGTCGTGCGCACGTATGGAACCGTGCATGTGGCTGTCAATTGCGCAGGCATTCTAGGGCCGAGCAAGACGATCTCCAAAGGACAGCTATTCCCGTCCGATCTGTGGAATCGCGTGCTGTCGGTGAATCTGACTGGCACCTTCAATGTGCTCCGTCACGCAGCGCTCGCAATGACCGCCAACGAGCCAGACGAAAATGGTGAACGCGGCGTCATCATCAACACGGCATCGGGCGCGGCGCGTCAAGGACAAATGGGACAAGCGGCATACAGCGCAAGCAAGGCCGGCGTGATCGGCATGACGATCCCGGTGGCACGCGATCTGGCCGAGCATGGCATTCGCGTCTTGTCGATCGCACCGGGCCTGTTCGAATCGGGCATGTCTGCGGGAATGCCAGCGAAGGTGTCAGAGACGATCGTCGGCAAGCTGTTGTTTCCGCAACGCATGGGCAAGCCCGACGAATTCGCGGGCCTCGTCCAGCACATTGTCGAAAATTCCTATTTGAACGCGACCACGTTCGATATCGAGTGTGGAACGCGTTGATCGGCATGGCGCGCAGCGCCATGACACTCAAATCCTTACTCTGATCACTGAAAATTCCGGCGAGGTAGAAGGTTGAGTTCCTGTTAATTCGTGAGAAATAGTCTTATATACGATACGGACTCCTACTAATAACATGGAAACGTCAGATCCGGGTAGATCGCGTTTCAACAACCATTTGGAGTCCTGTCTGAATCAGCATTACCCGCGTCTGTCGGACGTGGCATACACATAGAGGAGACATGTATGCGTTTTATCAGTAAGAGCATTTGCGCCACAGCCATGGCGCTCGTTGCGGGCAGTGCTGCCGCGCAGTCGAGCGTGACGTTGTATGGGGTGGCCGATGTGTTCATCCAGTATCTCAACAACGGCGGGCATAGTTCGGCTTCAGAACGAAGTGGAGGCTCGACAGGCTCACTGATCGGTTTCAAAGGCAGCGAGAATCTGGGCGGCGGAACGAAGGCCGTATTTCAGCTCGAAGGCGGCTACAACATCAACAACGGCGCCTTCCTCGCCGATTCGACGGCCCTCTTCTATCGCCAGGCGTGGGTAGGCATACAGCACGAGAAGTACGGCACGCTGAGCTTCGGCCGTCAATATCAGCCGAGCTTTTGGGCCGTTTATCCGACCGATCCGTTCCGCGGCAATGAAGCACTGTCGCCTCTCTCCGCAGTCGACCTTGCCGCGGCCACCGACCACAACACGCTTGCCGTCCAGTATGCGCCGGGGCGTATCAGCAATACCATCATGTACCGGTCGCCGGATGTCCTGGGGGCGAAGCTCTATGCGATGTATGGTTTCGCGGCGTCGGCCACACAGCCGATCGCGATGCAGCAGGGAAACATGCTCGATGTCGCACTGACCTGGCAAGGCGCCGGGCTGTTCGCGGCGCTCGCCTACTTGAACCAGCAGTCCGGACAGGAGACGGTCCCAAGTCTGCCGCGTGCGCTCAACCTGCTGCGTACCGAGCACTTTACGGGCGCACTCGGATACCGGATCGGCATCGTCAACTTCCAGTTTAACTATTCGTACGCGCGTCCGAAGGATGCCGCGCCGGGGTCAATAGCGGCCCTGCTCGGCGCGGGACACTCGTTGAGCTACGCCGAACTCGGCGCGACGATCCAGGCGACGGCCGCTGACGAAATCCAGCTTGCAGTGGTCGAGCGCGACGTACGCGGCGTGCATGACAACTCGCTCGGTTTCCAGGCAGGCATCGACCATAGCGTGTCGAAGCGCACCAGCATCTATGCGCGCGGTGGGTACTTCAAGAACAACGGAAGTGCCAAAGTAAGCTGGCCAGGCATTACGGTAACCGGGACGGAAGCGTCGCAGTCGCTCTTTCTTGTCGGCATGACGCATCGCTTCTGACGTATGGGCTTGTTGCCTGCCTGTATCGCACGGGCTACGGCAACGACCGCTGCGCCGTTGTGCGCGCCGGGCGCGTCGGCGGTCTGCGCGATCACGCAAGCAGCGCCTTCACGACCGCACCGCGATCACGCAGCGTCTTGCGACCGATTTCCTGGGATGCGCGCATCGCGGTAAAACTGCGCGGCGCCGGCTTCCTCCATGAAGCCCGTGCCGCCATGTATCGGCAACGTGACGTGTTCTGAAGCTGGCCTCGCCTTGTCGAAGATGCCCCAGGGTCAGGAATTCGACAAACGCTATGTGGCACGTTTCGGGACGACGATAGATGCCTATGCGCCATTTACCTACGACGCCGTCTACGTGATCTACGACGCCATGAAGCGCGCGAATTCGGCCGAGCGGGCGAAAATTCTCGCGCCGATGCCCTCCACCAGCTATGAAGGCGTAATTGGACGCATCGCGTCCGACCCGCATGGCGACCTCCGCGACGCCGCGATCACGATCTATCAGTTCAAGGACCGAAAGAAAACCGTGATGGATGTCGTTCGGATGTGATTGCGGCGTAGTGGCTGCAAACTGAAGCTACAAGTCGATCATCAGTTCGTCCGATGTCGCTCGTAACGCAAGGATCATCAGGGATTTTCCAGACGACTGCTCGTGGCTGTTCGAGGCGTATTCACGGTGCTCGCTTTCGCCGGATAATGCCTCGACCTCGCAACGACGGCACAGCGCTTCCCGTCAAGAAACGGCGGGCAGACGGCGAAGGCGAATGCGAACGCACAACCGATGGCAGTCCCGGATGACGATCCGAATCATACAAGCGACACGAGAACGGCCATTGTCTGAGTTGCAGGTGACACTCGAACATCCGTAACTGGCCCCGGTGCCGCCTCATGCACTGGACGTTCGCGGCCGCTTCCGGCGCCGAAATCCCTACGAACCGACGCCCGTGTCATTCCGGCTTGCAGCAGTGACACCCGCCTGGCAAACGACCAGAGACATCCGGTTCAGTCTATCGAGGTCGCACCTCGACAAACTGAACCGCGATTGCACGTTCGTCGTTATTTCACGTTCACGATCGGTGCCGGAAACCACTGACCTTGCTGGACCTCGTCTTTCGGCACATAAGTACGGAAGTTCAATGAGAATCCCTTCCCATCCGGCGTAGGCAGCCAGTTGTCTTGCGGAACATTTTTCGGTCGAACGGGTGCGAGCCAGATACTCGTGCTTCCATCCGAATTTGCCTTCAGATGCGATACATTGTTCAGGTTATACCGATGCAGCGCGTTGGGCACCACGCGATAATCCGGCACGCTATACAACGTGACGGACCAGAATCCATTGACATGTGCATCCGGCCTTTCACCCTTCGGGAAACGGATCTCGTAGGTCTTGCTACCGTCGAGGGGATGGTTATTGCTATCGTTTAGGCCGACAAAGTAGATTGCTTCACTGATGACATTGGCCCACAGGCCACCGTAGTTGACGATGTCACGTGCCACGTAATCATTGCCGAACTTGCCCGCGACATAAGTGACCGACCAGCCGCCCTTCTGCGTCCCAAAGCCTTTGGCATGCTGCAAGAAGCCCGGAACCGCCTTTGCCTTGACGACCTCGTTCACCCGCTTGCGTGCCGCGTCATTGCTCTTCGCATAGTTAGCGACGTTGATTGCCGATGCCTGAAATTCGGCGGCCTTCGGCATGGCGTCAGGATACGTGGCCAGTGCTTCGCTCACGTGATCGAAGATCTCGGCTCCAATGGGCGCGGCCGGCGTGAAGGACGGCACGGGAAAAGGCGCGTCGATCTTTGTGTCCGGCGACGCAACGACAGTGAACTGATGTTGCAACTTCACGGCCGTTTCCGGCGAGCCTTTGAGTTCCACTCGCGCCAGCAATTTGGCCTTCGCCGACGGCAATTCGATCTTGACCGCATCAGCCGGCACCGGCGGATTGGTACCCTTGATCACGAGCGCAAACTTGCCATACGGGTGATCGGGATTTGTGCGCTCATTGATGTTGGTAATGACTTCGCCCCACCCGTCAAGCAACTGCGCCGTGTAGTAGCGGCCCGTCACTTTGGGCACGTTCAGGATGACTGCGTGATCCGGATCCGCCGCCAGCCAGGCTTCCAGATAAGCCACGTCGAGATTCGGATTGACAAACTGGGCCGAGCCAAGCGGATTGTATTTAATTTTGTTGTAACCCGCCTTCTCGACGTTGATGTCGTAATTCTCCTGCTGCAACACCAGATAGCGCCCATACAGATAATTCCATGCGGCCACGATCTGTTCATCAGTCGGGGCGCTCGCATTCGCAGTCGTGCTTGCGGCCGGTGCCTGACTTCTACCCGGCGAGCTGCAGGCCGCCACGCCCATGCCAATCAAACCTGCTGCAATTACGGAGAACGTCAATCTCGTCGCATTGGTAGTGCTTAGCATTGAACTAGTCCTCTTCTGGATGGATGACGGAAAGCTTACATTGATTAAGAAAATCTTGATAGAGTGTCATGGCAGTGAGTGCCGATATCCAGATAACACTATGCGACTCAGCTAAATTCGCAAAAACATCAAGCTGCGGGCGGGCTCGGGATTAATTGAACGACTGTGTTCTTTGCACTGCTTTCATGATGGATAACGCAACGGTGATAAGGGGTGCCCATCGAGCTTCAGTGCTGATCCGGCAATGCTACGAGTCCCCGTAATCCGAAGGGCGGCTTGCCGTTAGCTGCGGACATGACGACGCTTGGCCTGGCGTTCCAACATTCTCAACGAGGAGTCAATGTGAATCTGAGGCATATGATCGTGGGCTTAGGTGTGGGCGTGGGCGTGGGCGCTTCAACGGTGTGTGTGGCGGCTGCAGCGCCGCCCTCTGTTGCGCAGTCCGCGTCCGAAATCCTTGGGACCCCCACCGGCACGGTGATGACCAAAGAGTATGTCGCTACGGTTGGCCGGTTCGCCTATCTCTGGGGCTGGGCGCTGGTGAATAACTACAACCGCTCGCTTGCCGTGAAAGACCTGCCGGAACCCGGCCGGATAGGCGGCGTGATTCCCGGTTCGCCGCACAACCAGGTTTCCATGCTGACTGATTACATTGATTCGGCCGAGAATTTTGTCACGTGTCCCAATCAGGATACGGTGTATGGCGCGGGCTTTATGGAGCTTGACAAAACCCCCGTCATTATCCAGGTTCCGGATTTCGGCAAACGCTTTTATACCTATCAGCTCTCCGACGCGAGAACTGATTCATTCGGCGAAATCGGCACGCAATACAGAACAAAGCCCGGGCTCCATTTACTGGTTGGCCCCGAATGGAAAGGGAACGTCCCGAAAGGGATTGTCGCGGTTCACCGTGCACCCACCAATCTCGTGGCCATATTTCCCCGGATTTTTCAGGACGACACACCTGAAGACAAAGCAGCAATTCAACCTCTGTTAAGTCAGGTCATGGTGTATCCATTAAGCGAATACACCGGGAAGATGAAGATCAAAAACTGGAAGAGCACCCCCTCTTTCCCGCCGCCGGCTACCGACGGCAAGGGCGAAGTGAAGTGGGTCATCCCGGACAAGTTTTTCGACGAGCTTCCTCTGGTCATGAAGATGGTACCGCCTCGGCCCGGCGAGCAAGCGCTCTACGCGACGATCCAGTCTGTGCTGGACGCTGCGGCAAAAGACCCGCAAATCAAGGCAACGTTGAACGAGACGGCGGCGGCCTCGGAGGCCGATCTGATCAGCCCGCTCTTCGAATTTCGCAACAACGGCCGACCGGTAGGCAACGGCTGGACGTCTCCGCCCAACGGGGCGCGCTGGGGTACCGACTACCTGTCGCGCACGGCATCGGCAAAGTCGAATATGTACGACAACGCGCCGCAGGAAACCCGCTATATCTATACGGACTTTGACGCGAGCGGACAACGCCTGGCGGGGGCGAATCGCTACACGGTGACATTTCCGAAGGGACAGTTGCCTCCGGTAAACGGATTCTGGTCATTGACGGTCTATAACAAGGAGCATCTGTTCGAGGCGAACAGATTGAACCGCTTTTCGCTCGGCACGAAGAGCAAATCACTGAAGTACAACGACGACGGCTCGCTCACGCTCTATTTCCAGAACGACTCGCCTGGGGAAGACAAGGAATCGAACTGGGTTCCTGCGCCGAAGGACGTGTTCTCGCTGTACATCCGCGCCTACTGGCCCAAGGCCGCCATACTGGATGGATCGTGGACGCCGCCACCGGTGGTACGCATCAACTGAAGCGAGGTTCACGAGACATGGCTCACATCTGATTCTGGCGCTGGCATGCTCGCAGGATCTGGTTAACCGCATATGCGGCTCTCACGTTCTGCATATTCTGTAAAACACACACGTGATACGACTTTTCGCGCGGCAAGAGCAGCGCGCCGTTTCTGTAGAGCGCTTCGCACGAGCGTCTGATCACGTTTGCCGCAATGTTGCTTTGGCTGTTCGCCAGCGATTGCAGGATGCATTGATCGTAGTCTGGATTTTCGGTGCCCAGCGCCAGCGCCGAGAGCGGCGAGGCGAGCGTGACCGAGAGAAGCAGATAGGCGAGGTTGCGCATGATTGTGGGCAAGACGCAGGGATGACGGCGGCCAATCGTACCATGTCGCATTTTTCGATGCGAAGGGTGCAATTTAGACGACGCAAATGTCGCTCTCACTATTGAAATGCTGTGTCACCGTCATCGCTTCATCGGACAAGCGCTGTGCGATTGTCGACAATTCATGCGACAAGGCCGACTGGCCGGCACCGGCCGAACTGAACAACAAACTCGGCCCGGAGCATGAACAGACTTAGGCAAGTCGGCTTGGTCAAAGTTCACCACTCTGCACTATCATGGTGGACTCAAGGAGAGCGCACATGTCTACCTGCCAAGCCAACCCGAACGACGCTCGTTGTGCACGAATCGGGTTGTCATAACCGACATGCGAAACGGTCGATACATCAAAAGCCGGTTGCTGATCGTCGCGGCGTTCGCGTTGCCCGCGTTCGTGTTCATCAACGGCTGCAAGTCGACGACGACGACGCCTGCCGTGACCGCGCCGGGGGAGATCGCCACTGACGACGCTGCGCTCGCCGCCCGGGTGAAGCAGGCGCTCGTCGCGGACCCTGGGCTGAGATCGTTGCCGATGAGCGTCGCGACGTATCGAGGCGTCGTGCAGTTGTCAGGCTATGTGGATTCAGAGGTACAGATTCAGAAGGCGCTTGCCGTGACGCGCGGCGTGCCGGGGGTCCAATCCGTGAGCAGCGATCTGCAACTCAGGCCGAAATGACGCGCATTCGCCGGAACACGGCTGACGAACGAGTGCCGCAGAAGAGCGTGTCGAAGCGGAGCCTGCTTCACAATTAACAAAATTCGCGAGCGAGGTATCGATACCCGTATTGCGCGTGATCGGCAGTCCCGCCTTCGGCTTACTGCATCTGCGCGTTGGCGACCATTCCCCCGCCATTACAGTCACCGGCATCAGGGCCGAGCGTGATCGGCCCACAGCGGTCAATTCAACAATTGGGAAGCAGACATCCAACGCTCCGGTTCAGCGGCGGGCCGCGCAGCGGACCGCCCGCTGCAACCGATTGTTAGGCCCACCTCACTGACGCACATAGCGCAAGTGTGTGGCAGCTGGGCCATCAAGAACCTTGTCGATGCGAAACTGCGGCCCGGGCTCGCGTAGGTTCTCGAAGAGACGCCGCCCACCGCCGAACAACACGGGTGACAAGGCGATTTCCAGCTCGTCAACAACACCCATGGTCAGGTACTGCTGGATCACATCGGCTCCACCAGCAATACGAATATCACGACTGCCTGCGGATCCCCGAGCCAGCTCAAGGGCACGCTCCGGCCCGTCATTGATGAAATAGAAGGTCGTCCCACCCGGGCGCACCCAGGGTTCGCGTTTCTCATGGGTAAGAACGTATACCGGTGTGTGAAACGGCGCCTCCTCTGGCCAGGCACGCTCGCCTTGGTCGAACATTCGCTTGCCCATAATGTTGGCACCGATGCGCTCCGTGGTGCTGCGAAGCAGGTCATTGACCGGGCCGGTCTCTCCCCCCGGTCCGAGCTTGAGGTTCTCGCGGAAGTACTGTTGATTGAGGATCCACGCCATCAGCGCACCCCACTTGGCACCCCAGCTCTTGTACTCAGGCGTGTCCCAATTCTCCATGGTCATTCCTTCCGGTGCCATGTAGCCATCGAGGCTAAGTCCAATGTTGACGAATACTTTGCTCATGATTCTCCTCTCGCATGTTCGGATGTCGGCCTAACTTCGAGGACTGCCGGCTAACTCGGCAGCTAGAACTAGAGATATATTGAATTGGATTAGATCGCTGCGCGATTTTTGACTTCTGCCAAGTCCATCAAATGAAATGCATAAAGCAACATATCGGAAAATAGTCTGCAAATCATCCCTATGTCCGCTTTGGAGCGATTGACTGAAGTCGCCTGGTGGCCCGGTTGCTGCCACACTGTCTACCGACCCCATTGCGGTCACCCGACAAACCAGCCTCACCGTGACAGAAGCTTTTCCGTACGAATCAGGCGCTTCGTGTCACGGCGGGCATTCGGGCAGCACATTCCGCACTGGCCTATTGCACTTTCTTGTCTTCGCGTTTCGCGTCCTCCATGGCCTCCGGCTCTAACTCTTCCGCGGACCGATTCAGGTGGACGAACAGCCCCCAGGAGGCAAGAAGCAAGGCTGTCGAAGCAAGCAGCCCGGCCGCATATCGAAGCTGCGATGGATCCTGGTGCAGCGCTTTGAACGTTGCCACAAGCCCTTCGATGGCAAGCGCGACGACGACAACCACCAAGAATCGCGACATGAAACGTCGTACCCGCGTCGGCGCGCTCACGTCAGCCTCCCGTATGACCTCTTCCTCTACGATGGTCTCGGCGATCTGCAAGGCGACAACGGCCCCAGCCAGCAACCCCACGGCTTCAATGACGGATTGCGCGCTTGCCTGATCCCATTGACTCGCAAATGCAGTCGAACCGATGCGAGCAGCAATCGCAATCAACATCAGCGCCGCGCAGGCGAAGAGAGCAGCCATCAGCCCATGGACGATCGTAAAGAACCGCAAAAGGAACTTCATTTCTTTTGGCTCCCTTGAATTGCAAGTAGGTGATTCGTGCCGTGTTCCATACATTCCTGAAAGTCGCGGCGACGACGGCTGATTGTAGAAGCGGACCGGATGGGCCTGGCAATGGGGCCAAACCCGCGCTTGGCAAATTATCGTGCCGGGGCGCCAGCGCCTGGCACAGGTCTCGGGCCGTTCCTCGCGTGCGCCCGATACGCACCAGAGTCATCTGCCGTGCCAGTCTGGGATCAAACCAGGCGGGTGCCGGCTACGGCTACGCACTGCTGTGGGTGGCGGCCGCACCAACGTCCTGGCGATGCTGCTCCAGTCGGTGTCGGCCAAACTCGTCTCGTGACAGGACGCAATCTCGCCGAACTATGCCGCGAGCAAGCCGCGGCGCAGCCCCCTTGCAGGCCGTCACGCCGACATCTTCGAAGATGAACGCGTCAGTAGAAAATTGTCGTCAGATGGTTGTTGACAATAAACAACTTGCCACGCTATGTTCAGGAGACTCGAGTTATGCCCCTCCATTTACCGTTGCCAACCGCTCATCAATGACCACGCCAACTCCAACCAGCGCGATTGACTTGCTGCAGCGGCACTCCCTTGCCACGCTAGTCCAGGAAACACTTGAACGCGGCATCGTCTCTGGCGAATTCGCCCCGGGGGAGAAATTGAACGAAGTCGAAGTTTCCGCCCGGCTAAACGTGTCTCGCGGACCATTGCGCGAAGCGTTTCGTGCGCTGGAACAGGCGGGCTTGCTAAAAACCGAAAAGAACCGCGGTGTCACGGTGCGCGCGCTGTCGCTGCGCGAGGCGGAAGAAATCTACCAGGTCCGCGCGATGTTGGACGAGTCGGTTGCCCGCTCGTTGGCCGAACGGATGACGCCCGAAACGCTTGCAACGCTCAAACGCATCATTGCTTCGATGAAGACGGCCAAGAAAGATCACGACCTCACCTTGTACACGACATTAAATGTCCAGTTGCATGACGCGATGGTGTCGGGTGTCGGCAACCAGCATCTGATCGAAACGTACCGGCATCTCGTCCGCCAATTGGGTCTGCTGCGTCAGGCCGCCATCGAATCGGAAAAGAGCGCGCTGGCTACGTCGGTCGCGGAACACGAGAAAATCGTCAACGCGCTCGCTAAAGGCGATGCGGAACGCGCGGTCGCCCTTGTGCGCGAACACGTTGCCCACGGCCTCGCCAGAATGCGGCGTGCCCACGAACGGTGGGCCGCATCCGTGGACGGGGCAGCCAAAAGTTGAAACAGACTGAAGGGCTGCGCTACGCTTTATCCGACTTGCCGGCCGCGTTGGCCAGCTTGCTGAGCAAGCGATCGACAAGCCACGGCTGACGGTCTTCGTCTTCCGCGCGCTCTTTGCGCCGAATGGCGTCGCGCACGGTAATCGAGCCCACGAAGCGAATCGGTTCGGGCGGGAAATAGCCCAGCGGGCCGTTTGTCAACGGACTGCGCGTCCACTCATTGTCGAGTTCGAGCACCAGCGACGACAAAATCTGGCCGCCCATATAAGTCGGTCCCACTCCGTTGCCGGAATAGCCGAAGCCGTAGAGCACGTTTGGCGCATTCTCCAGACGCCCAAAAAATGGAAAGCCGGTGACCGACCGATCCGACGGCCCGTTCCAACTCGCCGTCACCGGCACGTCGCGCAGCGCCGGGAAGAAATCGTGCAGACCGCGCGTCAGATCGGTTTCATACGGCGAGCGTTGATCGAACACCGGCGCGATCCGGCCGCGCCAGGCAAACGTATTGCCGCCCTTGCCCAGCATCAGTCGACCGTCCGGCGTACTGCGATAGTAGTAGACGAAGATCCGCGAATCGAGCACCGACACGCCATCCTTCAAGCCCATTCGATGCAGCAGTTCGGGGCATTTCTCGGTGACGATCATGTCGCTGGAGACGACTGCCAGCGTGCGTTCGAACTGGCGGAAGCGGCTCGCCATCCACGCATTGATCGCGAGCACCAGTTTCGGCGCAGTCACGCTGCCGGCCGGCGTGCGTACGGTCACGCGGTCACCGGCGGCAAAGTCGAGCATGGGCGTGCGTTCATAAATGCGAATACCCATTGCCATTGCGACACGGCGCAGTCCGCGCACGAGCTTGCCCGGATGAACCGTTGCGGCGACCGGCGAATACACGCCGCCGAGATTGCGCGCGGATCCGGACCGGCTCGCCACTTCGTCCGGTGAGAGATGTTGGTACGAGTTGATGCCATGCTCCTTCAACGCGGCTATGACCGGATCGAGCAAGCCGATTTGCGCGCGTGAAGTCGCCGTGTAGAGCGTGCCGTCGAGCCGAAGTTCGGCGTCGATCGCATGCTCGACACAGAAGTCGCGAATCCGCCCGACAGCCGCTTCGGACGCTTTCACGAGACGGATCGCTTCTGCTTGGCCGAACAGACGACGCAGCGTGAAGAACTTGGTCGACCACGTGAGCAGACAGCCGCCGTTGCGACCGCTTGCGCCCGCGCCACACAGATCGCTCTCGATGATCACGATGTCGAGATCGGGTTTTTTCTGCTTGGCCTGGATGGCAGTCCACAAACCGGTGAAGCCGCCGCCGACAATGCAAACGTCGGCAGTCGTGGCGCCTTGCAATGCGGGCGCCAATGAACCATCGGCAAAGAGTGCTTGTTCAATCCAGAAGGGACGCATAAATGGCTCACATTGGATACAACGGTTTGACTCCGGGCACGAAGTCGGAGGCTTCTTCGCGATTCACGCGCAAGGAAGCCTCCGCGTCGGCTCGTTCAGGCCAACGCTTTCGCGGACACCCGCGTGATTCCCATCGCTTTCAGCGTGTCGGCAATCGCTGCGACCGCGCCCGGAATTCCGGACTCGCCGAAGTGTCCAATACAGCCGACGCGGAATGTTTCCAGCTGTGTCAGCTTGCCCGGGTAAAGAATGTATCCGCGCTTTTTCACTTCCGTGTAGAAAGTCTTGAAGTCGTAGTTAGGATCGTCGGGAGCATGAAACGTGACAATGATCGGCGCCTGGATCGACGGATCGAGAAAGGTCCGAAAACCGAGTTCGGCCATACCTTCGATGAGCGCCCGGCAATTGCTTGCATAGCGGCCACCACGCGCTTCGAGGCCGCCCTCTTCCACGTATTGCGCAATGGCCTGATCGAGTGCCGCCACGACGTGCGTGGGCGGCGTAAAGCGCCATTGTGTCGTGCGGTTCACGTAGACCCACTGGTCATATAGATCCATCGCGAGCGAAGGGCTGTTGCCCTCGCAGCGCTCCAGGACACTGCGGCGAATGATCACGAATCCCATGCCGGGCACGCCCTCCAGACATTTTCCGGAAGCGGCCACGACGGCGTCGAACGGGGTTCGGCGCGTGTCGATGTCGATTGCGCCGAAAGAACTCATCGCGTCGATGATCAGACTACGTCCATGCTTCGCGACAACCTCGGCGATCTCGTGGAGCGGATTGAGCACCCCTGCGCCTGTTTCGCAATGCACGAGCGCGACGTGCGTGATGCCCGGATCAGCCGCCAGCGTGCGATCGACGTCGATCGCTTTGACCTGCGTGTCTTCAGGATAGTCGATGGTCTGGTGACGACGACCGAGCGCCCGGCAAATCTTCGCGATGCGCTGGCAATACGCGCCGTTGTTCGGCACTAGCACGAGACCGTCGCGCGGGACCAGCGTGCCGATCGCGGCTTCGACGGAGAAAGTGCCGCTACCTTGCAACGGTACGCATTCATGCGTGTCTTCGCCATGCACGATACGCAGCGTCTGCTGGCGGATACGGGCGGTGATCTGATTGAAGTCGCCGTCCCACGATCCCCAGTCACGCAGCATTGCCTGACGCGTGCGCTCGGAAGTCGTGAGAGGACCGGGTGTAAGCAGAATGGGTGCGGACGGCAGATTCACGGTGGCTCCTTGTAGATTCTGATAGAAGATTTGTTTCAGGCGCGGCGGGATGTGCGCCATGCCTGGGTTCTACGCAACACGCCATGCGACACGCCGGCAAACAGCAGGCACGCGAATGCCGCCGTCACGAGGACCAGCGTGGCCATCGCCGCGGCCGGTCCGATCTGTCCAGCGTCGTCGAGATTGAGAATGGCAACCGAGGCCGGTTGCGTGTCCGGTGAATAAAGGAACGCGACCGCCGACACCGTCGTCATACCGTTGACGAACAGATAGCGCGCGATCTGCAGGATCGATGGCAGGCACACCGGCACGGTGACACGCAAAAACGTCTTGTAGAAAGGCACTTTCAAGGATGCCGAGACCGCCTCGAACTCGTTGTCGATCTGACGAAGCGCAGTGACCGCCGTCAGGTGACTCGACGAGTAGTAGTGCACAACCGTGACGATCGCGAGCAACGCGAGCGTGCCGTACAGGCCGTTCAAAGGATTGGCAGGCGAGTTGAACAGAAAGATGTAGCTGATACCGAGCACGAGTCCCGGCACGCCCATCGGCAGAATCGCGCACAGATTGATAAAGCCCCGCAACCAGCGCGGCCCACGCGTCTTCTCGACGAGATACGCGCCGCCGAACACGATGACGGTGCCGCCAATCGCAACGCAAGCGGCCATTTTCAGGCTGTTCTTGTACGCATCGAAAATCCCCGCGCCGATCAGCCCCATCTTGTAGTGCTGCAAGCCGAGGCTCATCTGATACGGCCAGAACTTCACGAACGAGGCGAACACCGAAATACCGACCACCGCCAGCAGCAAACCGCAAACAATGCCGCAATAGCCGAGCATCGCCATGTCGAATCCACGCGCGGGTTTCGGCTGATAAGGCGTGGAGCGCGCGCCGAGTTGCGATTGCTGCTTGCGCCGAATGAAGAAGTCGACGGCGAACGCAACCAGCGCCGGACAGAGCAGAAGCAGGCTGACCACCGCGCTTCGGTTGAAGTCCTGCAAGCCGATGATGAGCTTGTAGATGTCGGTGGAGAGCACCGAATAGGGTCCGCCGATGACGACCGGCACGCCGAAGTCGTTGATGCAGATCGTGAATGACACCATCGTCGCGCTGATCAACCCGTACTTCGCGCCCGGCAACGTAATCGTGAAGAACTTGCGCGCGCGGCGTGTGCCCATCGCGTCCGCGGCCTCATAGAGACGGCCATCGGATAACGACAGTGCCGTCACGAGAATCATCAGCACATGAGGAAATGCGGCATAGACCAGACTGCAGACGATCCCCGGCAGCCCGTAGATGGAATGGCCTTGCAGCAACGGTTTCAGAATGCCCGAGTTGCCGAACCAGTAGATGAACGACACCGCGGAGAGCAACGTCGGCGCGAGCAGCGGCAGTAGCGCAATCGTGCGGACGGCGTTATTCATCGGCATGCATGAACGGGTTAGCGCGTACGCGAACGTGAAAGCCATGGGAATCACGATTGCCGTCACCAGGCATGCGACCGTGACCGAATGCAAGGTCGATGTCCATACGCCTGAATCCACCAGATAGCCCGTGAAATTGGCCATTCCAACAAAGTGACCGTCCGCATCGACGAAACATTTGCCGACGACCAGAGCAAGCGGCAATAGCAGAAACACGCCGAGGAACGCGGACATCAGTACGAGCGCCAACTGCGCGACACGGTCATGCCAATGGCTTTTCTGGCGTACCTCGGCGTGACTTTCGTCGCCGCTGCGACGCTCTATCAGAACGGCACTCATTGAAGTCGCTCCTTCGCGGCGGAAAACACGCACACGTGTTCGCGGCTGATGGCCAGATTGAAGCGCGCGCCTGCCCGCAGACTCGTGCGATGCATTTCATGAAACGACAGATCCGCGACGATCTCCTGCTCGCCTAGTCCATCCACCTTGAAGCTGACCCGGCAGAACGCGCCGAGAAATTCCAGCTTCTCCACGGAGGCCGGTAGCAGATTGTCTGCCGTACTACCCGGCGCGCTGATATGAATGTCTTCCGGGCGCACGAAAGCCGAGACCTTCGAACCGAGCAGTGCTCGCTCCGTTCCGCACCCGTAGCGCAGCGCGATGGCGCCGGCTTTGAGACTGCCGTCGCGCGTCACCTCGGCGGGAATCAGGTTGACCTTGCCAATGAAGTCGGCAACGAACGGCGACGCCGGTTCGCGATAGATTTCGTGTGGCGTGCCGATCTGCTCGATCACGCCATGATTCATCACCACGATCCGATCGGCCATGGAAAGCGCTTCTTCCTGGTCGTGCGTGACCATGATCGTGGTCACGCCGAGCCGCTGCTGTAACTGGCGGATTTCCTGACGCAACCGCACACGCACGCGCGCATCCAGCGCCGAGAGCGGCTCGTCGAGCAGAAGCAAGCCCGGCGACGTGGCCAGCGCGCGCGCCAACGCGATACGCTGCTGCTGGCCACCCGATAGCTGGTTCGGATGTTTGCGCTGCACGTCGGGCAAGCCCACCAGCGCGAGCAGCTCGTTCACCCGATCGGCGATCGCCGCGCGCTTCATCTTGCGATTCACGAGACCATAGGCCACGTTGTCGAAGATGGTCAGGTTCGGGAACAGCGCATACGACTGAAAGACGATGCCATAGTCGCGAAGCTGCGGCGGGAGCCGCGAAATATCGCGGCCGGCCTGCATGATCTGGCCGGCGCTCTGCGTTTCCAGTCCGGCGATGATACGCAGCAAAGTGGTCTTGCCACATCCCGACGGCCCGAGGAAGCAGAGCATTTCGCCCTTCTTCACGCCAAGATTGATGTCCTCCAGAACCGGCGTGTCGTTGAACCGTTTGTAAACGCTCTGCACGCTCAAATACGCTGTCATATGCTCCTCCGCTTGCCCTGCCTGCATGGCGGCGATGCACCGCCGAGCGCTGCTTCACCGTATCGATTGGGACGCGCGCGCGGCGCGCCCGGCATTCGTCAAGACCCGGCTGAGTCCGCCCTCACTTCTGCTCCTTGCTGCCGTAGCGCTTCTGCCAGTCGCCGAGAATCGCGTCGCGGTTCTTCGCCGACCACGTGAAATCGTTCTTCACCAGAAGTTCCGAATAGTTTTCAGGTATGCCGGAGAGCTTCTTCGCGACACCGGGGTAGGCAACGATCGCCCACCATTGCGCGGTAATTTCATTGGCTTCCTTGCTGGCCATGAAGTCCGCGAGCTTTTTGGCCGCGTCCGGCTGCTTGGTGGTCTTCATGATGCCGGTCGCTTCCATATCCCAGCCGAGCCCTTCCTTCGGGAAGATCAGGTCGATGGGCGCGCCCTGGGCCTGCAGCTCGTGTCCACGGAATTCGAACGAGATACCGATCGGAAACTCGCCGGTGCCCGCCAGCGTGCAGGGCTTCGATCCCGAGTGGACGTATTGCGCGACGTTTTTGTCCAGCGCGTCCATGTACTTCCAGCCTTTGTCGTCGCCGAACGTTTGCAGCCATGACGTCACGTCCAGATAACCCGTGCCGGACGACACCGGGCTCGGCATCACGATCATCCCTTTGTAGACGGGCTTAGTCAGGTCTTCCCACGAAGTCGGCTTAGGCAGGTGGCGCTTTTCCGCTTCGACGCGGTTGTAGCAGACTGTCGCGCCCCAGACGTCCATGCCCACCCAGTGCGGCGGCGTGTTGGCGTCGCTGTATTTGCGCGTCAGGCTGTCGAAGCCCTTCGGCGCGTACGGCATCAGCATTCCCTGCAGATCGAGCAGCGTGAGACTGGATGCCGCGAGTCCGAGCACCACGTCGGCGCGCGGATTGCTCTTTTCGGCAAGCAGCTTGGCGGTGACAGCGCCGGTCGAATCGCGCACCCAGCGGATTTCGATATCTGGATTGGCTTTTTCGAAAGCGTCCTTATACGGCTTCATGGCCTCGTCCTCGAGCGCCGTATAGACGAGCAACTGTGTTTTCGCATGCGCGAACTGAACCGCGCCGAGCGTGACGGCGGCGGCAACGAGCCAACGCAGCGCCACGTTCAGACGATTGCTGCAACCGTTCAACCCCTGCTTTTCCTTCATTTCCAGACCCCTTGAGAAAGTGGCGTCGCGGCCAGCGACGAAAACGACCGGTGCTGCGGGACTACTGCCTGTTGCGAGCTTCGTGACGACTGCTTTTTGTGGACTCGAGAATGTTGTCTGTTGTTGACAATCTACAAAGCATCAATTTTAATGTCAAGTATTGCCACACTTTGCCACATAACGCCTCATCCACAACACCCGACTTACCCTAACCCAGAGGACACGTCATGAGCGAAACACCGGTTACCATCGAAGTGAACGGCCGCAGCTACAACTGGATGCATCGACCCGTCGTCGTGGTCTGTGTGGACGGCTGCGCATATGAATATCTGGAGATGGCGGCAGCGGCGGGCGTTGCGCCGTTTCTCGGCAAACTGCTGGATTCCGGCACTGCGCTCAAGGGTGAGTGTGTCGTGCCGAGCTTCACGAACCCGAACAATCTGTCGATCGTGACCGGCGTGCCGCCCGCTGTGCATGGCATTAGCGGCAACTACTTTTTCGATCGCGACAGCGGCACGGAGGTGTTGATGAACGACCCGAAGTACCTCGTCGCTCCGACCGTGCTGGCCGGTTTCGCCGAAAAGGGTGCGCACGTCGCGGTGGTCACCGCAAAAGACAAACTGCGCCGCCTGCTAGGTAAAGATCTCGCGGGCGTGTGCTTCTCGGCGGAGAAAGCCGACGAGGCGACGATCGAGGAAAACGGCATCGACAATCTGCTGGAGTTGGTCGGCAAGCCGGTGCCGAGCGTGTATAGCGCCGAGCTGTCGGAATTCGTCTTCGCGGCCGGTGTGCGCCTGCTCGAAACCCGCGCAATCGACCTGATGTATCTGTCGACCACCGACTACGTCCAGCACAAATGCGCGCCGGGCACAGCCGGTGCGAACGCGTTCTACCAGATGATGGACGGCTATCTGCGACGGCTCGACGAGCTGGGGGCGATTCTCGCGATCACGGCCGATCACGGCATGAACGCGAAGCACAACGAAGACGGCGAGCCCAACGTGATCTATCTTCAGGAACGCTTTGACGAGTGGCTCGGCAACGACGCCGCCCGCGTGATCCTGCCGATCACCGACCCGTACGTCGTGCACCACGGCGCGCTTGGATCGTTCGCGACCGTCTACCTGCCCCCTTCAGCCGATATCGAAGAGATGCGCCGACGGCTTGCCGCAGAGCCCGGCATCGAACTGGTGCTGACGGGCGCCGAAGGCTGCGCACGTTTCGAGCTGCCTCCCGCGCGCATGGGCGATCTCATCGTGATCTCGACACGCGATGTGGTGCTCGGCACCCGGCGCATCAAACACGATCTGTCCGGCCTCGACGTGCCGCTGCGCTCGCATGGCGGCCTTGCCGAACAGATCGTGCCGCTTCTGTTCAACCAGCCGGTCGCGAAGTCGGTCGCCCAGCGCGCACGGCTGCGCAACTTCGACATCATCGACATCGCACTCAATCACCTTCAATGACCGGGGAAACGGAAATGAACGCCATTGCGGAAACGAAAACTCAATTGCAGGTGCGTCATGAAGCGCTGCGCATCGGCGGCGAAAAAATCTTTCGCGACGAAGTGATCGAAGTGCGCAACCCATACGACGGCACGCTTGTCGGCACGGTGCCGAAAGCCACGCTAGAGGACGTGCGTCATGCGTTCGAATTCGCTCGCGCGTATCGTCCCGCGCTGACCCGGTATGAGCGCGCCGCGATCCTGAGGCGCGCAGCCGATGCAGTGCGCGCGCGCACGGAAGAGATCGCGGCCCTTATCACGGCGGAGGCCGGCCTGTGCTGGAAGGATTCGACCTATGAGGCCGGCCGCGTGGCCGACGTGCTGGTGTTCGGCGCCGGCGAGGTGCTGAAAGACGATGGTCAGATTTTTTCTTGCGACCTCACACCTCACGGGAAGAAGCGGCGTGTCTACACGCAAAGGGACCCGCTGCTCGGTGTGATCTCCGCGATTACGCCGTTCAACCACCCGATGAATCAGGTCGCGCACAAGATCGTACCGTCGATTGCGACGAACAATCGCATCGTGGTCAAACCATCGGAGAAAGTGCCGCTGTCCTGCTATCTGCTTGCGGACATTCTCTATGAAGCCGGTTTGCCCGTGCAGATGCTCCAGGTGTTGACGGGCGACCCTCGCGTCATCGCCGACGAGTTGATCACAAACCCCGCGATCGATCTCATTACCTTTACCGGCGGCGTCTCGATCGGCAAATCGATCGCCTCGCGCATGGGCTACCGTCGCGCGGTGCTCGAACTCGGCGGAAATGATCCGATCATTGTGATGGAGGACGCCGATCTCGACGAAGCCAGTTCACTCGCCGTGTCGGGCTCTTATAAGAATTCGGGCCAACGCTGCACGGCAATCAAGCGCATGCTGGTCCACGAGGCGGTCGCCGATCGCTTCACCGACCTCGTCGTGGACAAGACTCGCGCGTGGAGATATGGCAATCCGGCGGATAGTTCGGTGGACATGGGAACGGTCATCGACGAGGCTGCCGCGCAGTTCTGCGAACGCCAGGTCAACGACGCGTTGTCGCGCGGCGCCCGACTGCTCGCGGGCAATCGTCGCGATGGCGCGCTTTATTCACCGACCGTCGTCGATCGTGTCACGCCCGATATGCCACTCGTCAAACACGAGACATTCGGCCCCGTGTCGCCGATCATGCGTTTTTCCAATATCGACGAAGCGATCCGCATGTCCAACTGCACCGACTACGCGCTGTCGTCGTCGGTCTGCACGAACCGCTTCGATTACATTACGCGGTTCATCACCGAATTGGAGGTGGGGAGTGTGAACGTGCGCGAAGTGCCGGGTTACCGGCTCGAGCTCACCCCGTTCGGCGGCGTAAAGGATTCGGGGCTCGGCTACAAGGAAGGCGTGCAGGAGGCGATGAAGAGTTTTACCAATACGAAGACCTACTCCTTGCCATGGTGAGTGCGAAACGCTAATGCGTCTCTCGTGACGAACTGTCTCTGCGCGCTGCGGACTACGAATATCGGTCGCTGCGGGCAGGGACATTAATTGATTCTGGAGGCTTAGGCAGACTGAGACACCGACATGGTGGCGATCAAGGTCGGGCCGCCGATCCGCGCCTGGATTGTCGCATGCTTGCAGGCGCGCGGCGATGCGATCAGCGCATCCATCTGCTCGCGCGAAGGGATCGCCTTGAGTGCGCTCAAGGCGTACTTCCGCGAATTCGTGACGCCGCGGTTTTCGTTGGCAAGCGAGACAGCGGGACTGATGCTGTCCTCCGCAATGACATCGATGCACCGCCAATGATTCCCGCGTTCGTAGCTTGAATCATCGGCATGGAGCGATTCCCTACGCCGTATCCGTCGGCAACCGATTCGATGGTTTTTCCAACCCGAGCCGAGCGGCTATGTCTCGTAGTTCAAATCACAGGTGCCACGGCCACCACACTAGATCGAATTATTCTCGGGTCGTCGCTCCCCAGCTTCCCGATTCTCCGTCACGACTCGGCGAACTGCTTCCAAAAGGTCAGGGCGCGCCTCTGGGTCGGGGACTTCGATCAGCTTGCGTGGAGCCTTGGCGTGGGGCTTCAGCGTCACACCGTCAAGTTTTTGCGGCGCAGTCATAGTTCGTCTCCGGCTTCGATCACAGCTAATTCGGACGGCAGGCTCAGTCTTGCTTCTGGTTTCCGAAAATCACGCCTTCGGATCTTTACTGACTGGGGAATTGTGGACTCCGTGAGTCGCGCGTCTCCAGGCTTCGTCGGCGCGTTGCTGGGCCGATCTCACGGTATATGCGACCCCTTGCTTGCCTTTCGGAGCTGGCGAAAACGTCGAAGTCAGACCGGAAAATGTCCGGCGGACGGTCTTGCTGACCATGGCGCGCTCCGCGTTTGTGTCGGAATGGTAAGTCTAGGCCTTTACGCGCAACTCGCGATACTGTACGTTTACACAGTGCTTTGGCGAGTCCACTATGGACGAGAGAACGCCTCAAGCGAAACCGCGCCCGCACTTCACGTTGCGCCAAGGGAGTCCGCGTCGATCCACTACGCCCTTAAGAGAGTGCTAATGGGAATCAGGGAAGCTCGCCGGATTATCCGCAGCCTTTGGCATCAGCAACGAGAGTCAGGCGCACTGGAGTCGGTGGAGCGTGTCCAGTACGAAGAGGATGCGTTCATCCGTCGGGAGGATTGAAATGACCGATGAGTTGCGACGGCAACTCCGCGAAGTTGAGCAAGCCTTGGTGGCGCTTGAAGGCGTGATTGCAGTGCGACGAGAGTACATCTCGCTGCTTCAGCGTTTGGGATCTCGTGAGAAGGAGCTCGCGTCCCTCGACGCGCTTTTGACCGCCTGGTCACGTCTGCAGTCGCAGCGAGACTGCCTTGCCGCCGCTATCGCCAGTGGGGCCCGGTGATTAGCGTTGGGGAATGTCCAGGTCGCATGTCGATTGATATCGATTGCGGTTGAGCGCAAGGCAATGGCATGCGCGCCCCAGGGTTAGGCGCCATGCCCGAGCTCTTGAGCGAGCCCGATGAGGATTCCTTCGGGGCCCCGGATGTAGCAGAGCCGATACGTGTTTTCGTACCGGGTCACTTTGCCGACGAGTTCCGCCCCGCGTTTACCGAGACGGGCGAGCGTATCGTCGATGTCCTCCACGGTAAACATGACGCGTAAGTAACCAAGGGCGTTCACCGGGGTGCGACGGTGATCGGCGACCACAGGTGGCGCAAGGAAGCGGGACAGCTCGAGCCGGCTGTGACCGTCCGGCGTACGCATCATGGCAATTTCGACACGCATGCCGCGCAATCCAGTGACGCCATCTGCCCAGTCTCCTTCGATTGGGGCGCGCCCCTCCAGCTCAAGGCCAAGTTCAATAAAAAACTCAATGGCGGCATCGATGTCTTCAACCACGATGCCGACGTTGTCCATACGCTTCACCGTCATGATGTCTCCTTGGCGCCTGGCTCAAGCGCCGATCGTAATGCGTCGTCAGCAGAAACCTGTCGCCAATATCGATGTTGCGACGGTTTCCACAACTCCAATACACATCGTAGGGCTCGTTGTTATTGACACGGTAGATACCATCCGCGTGGTCTACCCAAGTCCGCCTTTTTGGATTACAAGAGAAGAGATATGCAGCCATGCCTTATGACCTGTGTTTTAATTTACCGTTTTACACGTTTTAATTACGAAGGCAAAGGATCAATCTATCGTCCGCACTTTCGTGTGCATTGTCCCTCGAACTATGACGACATGCCTCACGCCAGATTTAGCATCGCCTTTATGCCAAATGCGGCCCCAGACCGAATCTCCATCTCCGATTCATATGCACGTCTGCTTATCTCGACGACAGCATATTGCTATTCAAAGTTACGGTGTATGTATGCCTTGGTTAGCCCGTCCAGCGTATTTTCACCCGACGCGAACTTTCGCAACTCGTCCAACCCCAAGCCGCCCTGACGCGTGACTTGTCAGCCGTTCGATGATTTCATTCATTTCGAATCTTCAAAGTCAACGGAATAAGGCGTCTCCGCTCATAACCTTCGCCGTCGCATTCCTCTTCCCTAAGTCTCAATCACTACTTGTCGTGCTGAATGCATTGGGCTTTGTGCGTTTAACGCATTTAATCCCCAATAATTTTTAACGGCGACCATCATTCAGCATAAAAACGCATCGTATTAGTAAAAGTACTGATGCTGTAGTCAGACTACATTCCTACATTACTCAGCACGGAGAGTCGCTACAGTCAATCAGATGGTCCCGATTTCGTTCGGGCCGGCAAACGTTTGCGCAGCCACCCTGCGTCGCCAGCCTTCGTGTCCGGTATGAACCTATCGGACTCGCTCCGCTTCCGCATTCCAACAAAAGCAGAATCTCGGAGAGACAGATATGCAGAAGAAAATATGGCCAGCGGTCGCGTTAGCGGCCGCCGTGTGCGTCGCGGCCCGTGCGGATGTACTCGACTTTCCACTCGATTTCGCGCCCACTTCAAGTGCGGTGAACGCGTTCGGATCGGCGGCCGCGCATCGGCGCGCCGACACCCTCGTCAGCAAGATGACGCTCGACGAAAAGCTGCAGTTCATTCAT
This sequence comes from Paraburkholderia sp. BL9I2N2, assembly GCF_004339745.1. Lineage (GTDB taxonomy): Bacteria > Pseudomonadota > Gammaproteobacteria > Burkholderiales > Burkholderiaceae > Paraburkholderia. The sequence goes on from NZ_SMGP01000003.1 coordinate 1,138,792, forward strand.
TCGGAATACGCAATGTCCGCCGTGCCGGGAGGCGGTGCGGGCTTCATTCAAGGGGTACCGCGCCTCGGCATTCCCGACCTGAACATGGTCGACTCCGCGACGGGCTCCGGCAGCACATCGCAGGCCAGCGCGACCTTCCCGGCAACGATCGCACTTGCGGCAAGCTGGGACCGCCGCCTGTCTTCCAATTTCGGCAGACAGGTTGCGATAGAACTGCGTGCACAGGGCTTCGGAATGGGACTTGGCGGGGGCACGAATCTCGCGCGCGAGCCGCGCGGCGGCCGGCTGTTCGAGTACCTCGGCGAAGATCCGGTGCTCGCCGGCGAGATGCTCGCCGAGCGCACTGACGGCACGCAGCGCGAGAAGGTCATCGCCACGATCAAGCACTACGCCGGCAATGAGCAGGAACATAACCGGGGGGGCGGCAATAGCCAGATCGACGAGCGCACGTTGCGCGAACTCTATCTATTGCCGTTTGAAATTGCCGCAAGACGCGCGCAGCCGGGCAGCGTGATGTGCAGCTATAACCGGCTCAACGGCGACTATGCGTGCGAGAACGCGCATCTGCTCAACGACGTGCTGAAGAACGATTGGCACTTTGAAGGACAGGTCCAGTCGGATTGGGGGGCGACGCATAGCACGGCGAACGCGATCAACGCCGGCCTCGACGAGGAAGAGGACGTCGGTTCCACCGTCTATCTGACACCCACGGCAGTTCGACAGGCGATCGCGAGCGGCTCGGTTTCGACCGCGCGCCTCGACGACATGGTGCGACGCAAGCTGTACGTGATGATCCGCATCGGCGTGATGGACGATCCTCCCAAGGGCGGCGCCACGATCGACTTCGCTGGCGCGAACGCATTCGTGCAAGCGGTCTCCGAGCAGTCGATGGTGCTGCTCAAGAACGACAACAACCAGTTGCCGCTCTCCGCGGCCTCGCTTTCACGGATTGCGGTGATCGGCGGACACGCTGATGCGGCGGTGCTGACCGGCGGCGGGTCAGGCAACACACGTGATCCGGTCACGGGGGCATTCGCGGGTTGTGGCGGCTTGACGTTCGGCACATCGACCGGGTGCAGTTGGTGGACCAATCCGTGGCTGAAGCTGAACACGCCCATTGTTGCGGCGATTCGCGCGCTCGCGCCATCGGCGCAGGTGAGCTTTGCCGGCAACAGCGATCAGCAGACTCCCTTCCGTGCATACACTCAACAGGAGATCAACCAGGCTGCGGCGCTCGCGGCCCGCTCGGATGTCGCAATTGTCGTCGTAGCGCAGCCGGCGGGTGAAGACTTTGGCGATTTGCAAAGCCTGAGCCTTGCGAATCCGTCGAACCAGGATGCGCTTGTCGACGCGGTCGCGCACGCCAATCCCCGCACGATCGTGGTCGTGGAAAGCGGCAATCCGGTGCTGATGCCGTGGAAGGATCGCGTGGCGGCGATCGTGGAAGCCTGGTATCCGGGTGAAGGCGGCGGCAATGCGATCGCGAACGTGCTGTTCGGTAAGGTCAATCCTTCCGGCAAGCTGCCCGTCACGTTCCCCGTGCGTGACCAGGATACGCCGACGTGGGGACAAAGCGGCGCGTTCGAGCCGGATCCCGTCTACGCGGAGAAGCTGAACATGGGCTACCGCTGGTACGACGCGAAAAACATCACGCCGATGTTCGAGTTCGGTTACGGGCTGTCGTACACGCATTTCTCGTACTCGGGGCTATCCGTCAAACATCGTCCTGACGGCGCGATCGACGTGTCGTTCACGGTGCGCAACGACGGCCGCATGGCGGGCGCGGAAGTGCCGCAGGTTTATCTCGGCGTGCCCTACCGCGACGAGCCGCCGCGACGTCTCGTCGGCTGGGAGAAAATCGGCCTGAACCCCGGCGAAGCACGCCACGTTCGCGTCACGGTCACGCCGCGCATGCAGAGCGTGTGGGACACGTCGCGCAATGGCTGGCGATATGTGCCGGGAGGGACCGTGTACGTCGGAGCGTCGTCGCGTGACATTCGGCTGCAAGGGAGCTGAAACTCGTACTCCCGTCACGAATCTGGGCGCATGCTGTTCCGCGCCTGGGAACATGGGCTGACCCGCTCGCCAGCAGGAGTTGGCGAGCGGCGCGCGGGCCGTCAACGATTTGGCTCACAGTGCCAAACGACCGTTCTTGGTTCACCATGACAAATTTCGACTCGAACCCGACACGGGACGGGACGGGACGGGACGGGACGGGACGGGCAACGAACCTGTCATCCGTGAGCGAGAGAACCCGCGCGGCTCATCGCGATTATGACTGCGCGTCGACTGCCGCCTGATAACCACCGCCCAGCGTCTTCGTGAGCGCAATGGACGTCTGAAGACTCTGGCCCGTCAGTTCAAGCAACGCAAGTTGTTCCTGAATCGCCGACTCGCGCGCCTCTTCCACCTGCAGCCTGTCGACAAGTCCGCGCCCATAGCGGGCCGATGCGCTGTCGAAAACAAACCGCACGTCCTGGAGCTTTTTCTGCTGCATCGCGGTCCGTTCACTCAGGTCTTTCAACGCACTTCCGTTTTGCGCCACATCCCGGACGGCATTCAGTACGGCCTGGTTATATTGCAGAATGGTGGCGTTGCTCGATGCACGCTCGCCGCCAAGCGACGCGTTCAGACGGCCGCTGTCGAACACCGGCAGATATAGGCCTGGTGCGATATTGATCTGCTGGCTTGCATGAAGAAAAAGTTGAGACAGGTCCAACGCGTTGAAGCCGAAGAACGCCTTGATATCGAAGCTCGGATAGAACGCCGCCTTTGCTGCGTCCACGCGTTTCAAAGATGAAACGACATACCAATGCAACGCCTGCAAATCAGGGCGGCGCGCAAGCAGTTGAAAGCCGAGACTGTCCGGAACGCCCGTCGCAACAATGGGCAGAGGCCGCGACGCCAAATTGCCGAGCCCCCCGAATCCGCGCCTATCAGCGCGCGAAGCGACTCCCGCCCGTTCGTCACCTGCTCGGATGTCTGCGCGATCTGCTGATCCACCGTCAGAAGCTTCGCTTCTGCCTGTTTGGCCGTCGTGTCGGGCTCGAGTCCGCGTGCGAATCGCGAACGTTGCGCATCGACTTCGATCGAGATCGCGTCTCTTTGCTGTTTGAGCAGATCGATCTCGGAGCGCGCGGTTTGCACGACGTAGTAGATTCGCGCGATGTCTGTCGAAAGCTCGAGCGCCACTTCCGCTTCCTCCGCCTTTTGCGCGTTCTGGACCCCCACGGCCGCCGCAATCTCTGCCCGGTGCCGCCCCCAGATGTCCAGGTCCCACGCGCCGTCGAAACCGACCAATCCCGTCGTATACCAGGGACCATTCGCGCCGATCGCCGGATCGGACCCCGCGTATGCGCTCAGGAATCCATGAGATGAGACACGCTCGCGGTCGATGGCTCCAGTCGCGGCGAGTTGCGGCCCGGCTGCCGCCACCGCCAGTTCTGCCTGCGCATGAGCCTGCGCCACACGTTGGCGTGCGAGTGCCATCGTCGGAGACGCCACCAGAGCACGGTCGATGAGGGCAGTCAGTTGCGGGTCGTCGTACTGAAGCCACCATTTGTCGGACGGCCAGTCGCCGGTGGGCAAATCGAGCTTCGGCGAAAGCTGCACCCGAGCCGCCTCGACCTGCGGAACGGCACCGCTGTCGTGAAGAATCAACGCACAGCCGCTGAGCAGTGCGGCACAAGCGATGGCGCAGCATCCTGATTGCAAGGCACCACGGCCACGCCACACGGCGAACATCGCATCATTCATGGTGTGTGCCTGCTCGAAGCGTTAATGGGTAGGAGCTATCGTTCTCCAACCAGTCCGGCAAGTTCGATACCGCTCGCAGAACACGGTTGATTTCGTCGCCCAGCTCCGCCTCGCGGCCACCAACGCCGTCAGCGTCAACATGTCGTGCCAACACGCGGGGAGTTCTGGCGGAAGGTTCCGGCGCCGTCAGTCCGGCTGCATATTGCTCGATGGCGGAGACAGCATTGGAAGCGGAATCGCACACAGCAACACGGGCACGCGCCGAAAGCCGAGTCCTGGTAACATCGAACGCACTTCGAAAGGCATCGGCCGCCAGCAACAGTTCACGGGCACCTGCAAGCACCGAATTCGCGCGAAGCGTGACGCGCTCTTCTTCGCCTTCACGCCAGGTCGGTTCGAGCGCCACGCGCAAGAGCATACCTTCGCAGTCGCTGAGCGCGGCCCACGCGGCCATTCGTTGCTTGCCGATTGTTGTCTGATCTTCCGTCGACTGCCCCAACGCAAGGAGTTTCGCTATCGACGCGAGACTGGTCGAAAGCCTCCGTCTGAGCAAGGTCGCCTCGCCTTCCGGCCAGATGCACACCTGCACGAAGGTCGCGACAGCAATGCCGAGGAAGATGCCGACCATGCGATCCCGAACCTCGGTCAGGTCATACGTCGGGGCGAATTGTTCGAGGAATGCCAGCGAAAACGTGAACATCAATTGCACGCCCGCGTAGCTGATGCGTTCAGAACCTGCTGCTATCCACGCGCCTGTGAACAGGACGGGCACAACGACCACGAGCAGCGCTGCGATACCGTCAATCTGCGGAAGAATGAAAACGATCTCGAAGAGCGCAAGCAGGCTTCCAGACACGGCTCCCCAGAAGCGCAGCATGGACCGCCGGCCCGACGCACCAAGACTGGGTTGGGCCACGACGAGGCACGTCAGCATTACCGTATGAACGCCCTGCCATCCGGCCGCGTTGTAGAAGACATAGCACACGAGCACGGCCAGCAAGGTCTTGAGCGAAAACTGGACGTAGACAGGGTTGCTCAAAGCGTCGGACGCGACTATGGGCTGGCCAGGCGGCATGTGCATCGCGTCGGCCTGCGCGACCTTGAACGCATCAAGCTCCAGGAACGTACGTCGCATCGCCAGCAACGCCCAGGGCATGCCGGCGGTAGACGCCTCGCGTGCGGCAAGCGGAAGTAAAAACGGTTCGTCTCTTTTGATCGAATCGACCAATGCCGCGCACCCGTCGCCCAGGGAGACCACGCCCATCGCAAGAGGCCCCGAGTTGCCCGACAGCGGGCGCAGGTTCGATGCAGCCATGTATAGATTCGACACGGCCGTCACGGTCGCGAGATCACGCGCCTCAGCAAGCGCGTTTCGCTTGCCACGCATCGCGGTAAATCTCAGCAGCTTTTGCAGCGAAGTCGTGGCGGCTTCCATGTCGAGCGCTTTTAATGGAGGAAGCGCGGATGCACCGTCGCGCAGCGCGTCCAGTCTCGCCTGCACCGCAGCGAGCTCCGACACCATCATCCGGCGCAGCTGTTGGCGGGGCTCCATCGGCAGCAGTAGCGTATTGATGACCAATGTGAGAGCAATCGGGTAGCACACGGCAACCCACACCCATAGCGTCTCGCGGACAATCCCTTCGGCGTTCTGCGTTACGTCGACGAACGTCTGCACGTAAATGACGATGAGGGCCGCGATAAAGAAAACGATGCCGAACTGGAACACGCGCATCGCATACACGCAACAGAAAAAAATATGATGCTGGCGACTACAATCCGCAATAGCGGATAGTCGAACGTCCATTTAAGCAATAGCACTGTGCAGCCAGTCGCGAGCGTAATGCCCACGAAAAACAGAATGCCGATCATGCGTGTGATGACGACGTTCGACTGGGTCACGTAAAACACCACAATGAGTGACAGGGCAAGGTACGGCACCTGAAGCGTCATCGACGCTACGATCACGACGGCCGCACTGGCGATGCAACGCAAGGCGACGTTCATCCGGCCGGGAAATGGCGACAGCCCGTCGCGCAGGAACAGGAGCAATTGACTCATCTGTCAGCTCGCGGTGCGCGGGTCACGCTGGCCGGCCGGGTGAAACGTCGCGACCGCGGAAGTACCGACGCGAAAGAGGCCCGGGTCCGGGGCCGCGACGAGAATCTTCACTGGAAAACGCTGTGATACATGGACCCAGTTGATACTGCGCTGCACTTGCGGCAGACCTTGAGCAAGACTCCCGCCGTCTTCAGGCGACACACCAAATCCGACCGAATCAACTTTCCCCTGAAAATGCCTTGATGCGTTGCTCATCAGATAAACGGTAGCCAGCGTGCCGGGGTGAACTTTCGCGAGCTCCGTCTCGCGCAGATTCGCGACGACATACCAATGAGTCGTGTCGATCAAGGTGAACACGGGCGCAGAGGCGGATGCGAACTGTCCGCGCGTGGTGCGAAGCGACACAACGACACCGTCGAACGGTGCCCGGACCGTTGCGTATTCCAGGTTCAGCTCAGCAGAGGCGATTTCCGCCTGCACGACCGAGCGCTGGGCTTGCAGCGCATCCACCCCGCTGACGGCAGCCATCGCCTCGCGCGCCTGAAGTTCGGCCGACGCGAGTTCCGCTGCGGTGCTTTGCGCCGAAGTCCGCGCCCGGTCCAGCTCATCCGCCGACACATAACCCTTTTCCACCAGCGGCTCCATCCGCTGCAATGTGTCCGCGGCCTGCTTCGCGGCGGACCGCGCCCGCTCGACGTTTGCGCGCGCAGCCGATGCGTTCAGTACCTGTGCGTTGACCGACCTTTGCGTCAGCATGATCTGTTCGTCCAGTTGTACGAGCGACGCACGGGCCTTATCGAGTGCATCCTGAAAGGGGCGCCGATCCAGTTCGAAAAGAAGATCGCCTTTTTTCACTCGCTGGTTGTCACGCACTGCGAGCGTCACGATCCGCCCCGATACTTCGGGGACTACGTTGATCGTATCCGCGTACACGTAGGCGTCGTCGGTTCGGGGTTCGGTATCCGCACGCCAGACCACCACGATCCCCAACACGATCGCGAACAGCAATAGAAGACCCGTCAACAGCTTCATCTTTGGTTTTTGAGCGCTCTCTGCCATGTGTTCCCACTCCCGATAGACGTCAGAAGAACAGCAACCAGCCAGCGAATGCCAGCAGCGCGACAAGTGCCGGATAAGCAATTGCTGGCGGGTCGAGCCACTCGTCGAGCGACGCGCGCACTAACAACAGGCGGATCAGGACTGTCACCGCGACTGCACCGACAATGCAAAAAAGCCAATCGGGAAAATACGCACCCAGCACATTCAGCGATGGAGACCTGGTGCAACCTTGCAAAAGGAGCACCACCCAGATCGCCTGCGCGAGATGCGATCTGTGAGCGGCGCTGATGCGACGACGTCTACCTTTCTGTCTACCTACCATCACTGGCATCACCGTTGTGTTCAGGGAGGGATACGCGATCGCTTCTCCACCGGGTGTGAACCGTGTCGCGAGCGGGGGCGAAAGCATGACGACGTGGTCGCAGCATACGTGCCGACAAAATCATTAACGCAACAGATTGACCTTCGCGAGGTCGATAAGCTGCTGGCCTCGCCCATCCATGACCGCACGCAACATGAACAGCCCAAAATGGTAGGCCTCGTCTACGGTCGTCACCGGCGGCATCACAAGTTCCTGACGAGCGCTTACCACGTCGACGAGCGCCGGGCCCGGATGCGCAAAAGCCTCCCGCAGCGCGCCTTCCAGTTCCGACGGATGCTCGACGCGCACACCTTTGATACCCATCGCATTGGCCATCGCGGCGAAGTTCGGATTTTTCAGATCACACCCCGTATCGACGAACCCGCCGGCCTTCATCTCGAGTTCCACGAAACCCAGCGTGCCGTTGTTGAGCACGACGACCTTGACAGGCAAGCCCGTCTGAATGAGCGTGACGAACTCGCCCATCATCATCGTGAAGCCGCCGTCGCCGGACATCGAAATTACTTGCCGGTCTCTGAAGGCAGCCTGTGCACCGATCGAATGCAGCATCGAGTTCGCCATCGAGCCGTGATTGAACGAACCCACCAGCCTCCGTTTGCCGTTCATCTTCAGATAGCGGGCCGTCCACGCGATCGGTGTGCCGACGTCGCAGGAGAAGATCGCGTCGTCGTCCGCCAGTTCGCTCACCAGCCGCGTCACGTACTGCGGATGGATGGTATGGCTGCCTGCTTCGGGCTCCGCCAGCGCGTCCAGTCCCTCCCGGGCGTTGCGATAATCGTCGAGCGCACGGTTCAGGAAGCTGCTGTCCGTTTTCTCCTGAATCATCGGCAACAACTCGCCGAGCGTGTCCTTAACCGTTCCCAACACCCCCAGATCGATTGGACACCGGTTCCCAAGTGCTTCCGCCCTCACATCGACTTGCGCGATGGTCACACCCTCGGGATAGAACTGGCGGTACGGAAAATCGGTACCCAGCATCAACAGCATGTCGCAACCTTTCATCGCCGCATAGCCGGATGAGAATCCGACCAGTCCTGTCATGCCGACGTCGAACGGGTTGTCGTATTCGATGTATTCCTTGCCTCGCAGCGAGTGCACGATGGGCGCTTGCAGCTTGCGCGCGAGCTCCACGACTTCCGCATGTGAATCCTTACAACCGGCGCCGCAGAGCATCGTCACCCGCGACGACCGGTTCAACAGGTCCGCGAGCTTCACGGCCTCGTCGTTCGACGGCCGGATCACCGGGGCCGACGGCATGCTCCATTTCGGCACCGGTTTGGTCAGCGGCCCGAGCGCCACATTGCCCGGCACGACGACGACCGCGACGCCCTTTCGCGCAACGGCCGTCCGGATTGCTCGCCCGAGAATCTGAGGCAACTGGTCCGGGCTCGACACGAGTTCGACGTAGTGACTGCACTCCTTAAACAACAGTTCAGGATGCGTAGCCTGAAAATAGTCGATGCCGATCTCCGAACTCGGGATATGCGCCGCGATGGCAAGAACGGGAACGCCGCTCCGATGGCAGTCGAAGAGTCCGTTGATCAGGTGCAGATTGCCGGGTCCACAGCTTCCGCAGCAAACCGCGAGCTCTCCAGTGAGGTGGGCTTCGGCGCCCGCGGCAAATGCCGCGCTCTCCTCGTGCCGCATATGAACCCATTCAATCGACCCGTCCCGGCGCAGCGAATCCGAGAGTCCGTTCAGCGAATCTCCCACGACACCGTAAATGCGCTTTACGCCCGCCTTCGCTAATGCGCCCACCATGTAGTCAGCTGCCATCTTTGCCATGTCGCTTCTCCGTTCAGATTAAGTCTTCGCTGCTGGCGGCACTTCGCAGTCAGCCTTGAAGCATGTCCGGATTCTAGCGATCGCCTATCATTGGCCCTTTCGTAGTCGCACGGTCTTTATCCGCATGCACGAGTACGGGCATCCATATCAAATGACGTGCACGGCAAACCGTTCGTGGATGTCTGCATTCAGCCATCGTTCCAACGTGAAAGCCTTTACAGAATATTGAATGCGGAGCTATTGATCCCTTTGACCCATTGAGAGCCCGCCTTGCGGATTGGCTTGGGACTTCCGCTTCTGCGCATACGATGAACGCCGCATGGTGTTCGCCGCTCCTCCATTCTGCATTCTTCAATGCGCTGTTTTTTTACTGTCGGCGCATGCAAGTGCGATTAGACAATACGATGTGCCAACGCAAAAGAACGTATCCGTACGCGCGGCAATACTCCATCGCATGTTCAATCACAATCTTGCGCGCCCTACATGTGTTCCAGAGCGCATCGGAGAATGCATGACGACCTCGATCCGATTTCCGTGGTTCCAGACCGGCTACGTCGCCGCGGCTGTTTGCCTGACGATCGGTACATCGTGCCTGCTGCCGGAGCGGGGCCTGATGCGGGCAGTCATGACTTTCGGAACGGACGTCCGGTTGCCACTCCAACGCATCGTCACAGATAACCGGGAGCCTGCGCAAATCACCGACGTGTCGGAGCGGCTGCACAGTTCAGCCTCGGGATCGACGCATGCGCAATCGTCGGCTCATTTGTGGGAGGAGCGCTGCCATCGCGCGGATTTGAGCGCATCATCCGCCACACGGCAAGAACACAATGACTGAACCTGCTTATCGAGCGCCATTCGCTTTCATCCTTTAGTAGTAAGGCGTCTCGCCGACAAAGCGTTTGAACACGGTGGTGAAATGCGCTTGCGAGCGAAAGCCGCGGCTCAGCGCGACATCGAAGACGTTGTGTTCCGAGCTCAGCAACAGCTGAGGTGCGTGTTCGATCCGGCGGCGCAGCAAGTAGTCATGCGGACACAGGCCCGTCGCGCGCCGGAATTGCGTGGCGAAATGCACGCGGGTGAGGCCGGGGCGTCGCATTGCGAGGGCTTCGAGGGAGAAACGAACCGCGATGCGATTTACGTCGCACGGGAGGCATAGATGCCCCGCGGTTCAGCCGCGCTTAATACGCGGCGGTGTAGTGGAGCCTTGTGGCGATTTGACGCCGAGGGCTTCCGCCTTCAGCACGAAATCGGCAAGCGAGCGCGACTCCATCTTCTTCATGGCCTGACCGCGGTGAATCTTCACCGTGATTTCACTCAGCTTCATTTCAGCGGCAATCTGCTTGTTCATCAAGCCGCTCGCGACAAAGGCCGTCACTTCGCGCTCCCGCGGCGTGAGCGACTCGTAGCGACGGCGCAGATCCGCCACCAAGCGGTCCGCTTCGCGCCGTTCCTCGTCCTTGCCGAGCGCGGTCGCCACGGCGTCCAGCATGTCCTGGTCGCGAAACGGCTTCGCGAGAAAGTCCATCGCGCCGGCCTTCATCGCCTTGACCGACATGGCAATATCGCCATGCGCGGTCATGAAGATAATCGGCACACGCACTGCGCCCGCCGCAATCTGTTCCTGCACGGCAAGGCCACTCTGCCCTTTGAGCCGCACATCCAGAATCAGACAGCTCGGCACATCCGGCATCTGGAACGCAAGAAATTCATCCGCGGACGCGAACAGTTCAACCTGCAAGCCCACTGAGCGCAGCAACATACCGACCGCTTCACGCATCGAGTTATCGTCGTCGACGACATAGACAATCGAGCTATTCGCGGCGTCGCCCGTTTCACTGCTCATGGCAGGTTCCCTGGTACCTTCACGTTATTGAAAGTCGCGCGGGTAAAATCGCCAACACAAGTATTCCAAAATTATGCGGAAAGACGATCCAGCATTTGGATTGCCGGTCATGCTTCCCTTGCGCGTTTGCGTTGTAGCGGCAGAGCATGAACGGGTTACCTGATCGCGGACCGACGGAAATCGCCGCAGTGCTTCCTGCCGTTGATTGATGGTGAGCACCACTTCAAGATGCCACTTTTCGGCTCGGGCCAGCGCAGTAGAGCGAATGCGTCAGCCCATACCCAGACCGGACTTTACCGGCCAGCGTCACACCATCTCGTACGTGATTGCAATGCCGCGAGCCGTCAGCAACTCCCAGTTTAAGAGGAACTATTGATGATAGCGAGCAGGGGGTAGGACCGCTATTACATAAACATGTAGGTCGCCCGTTTCCGTTGCAGTAAAGCGGTCCTCTATGATCTGCGGAACGACATGATCGCAACTGCCGGTGCATTTCTCGCAACATGCCAACAACGTGACTGTACCCGGCCATGATGGCCGACACTAGCTTTACCGAACGTACGACTACCTCCATCGTCGTGCCGGCGCGCGAAACTTGTTCATCGCCGAAGCCGATGCGCTGTACCGCATCCTCAATCAATTCCTTGATCTCTTTTTGCCGCGCTCGCGCTGCGCGAAACTGCGTACTTCCGATGCCACCATGGCAATGCCGTGCCCGTCTTCTCCCGCACGCGCCGCTTTAACAGTCGCGTTCAACCCAGTAGACACCGATCGAGAAAGCGACGCAATTCGTCATCGGACTCGCGTGCTTGCACGGGCGTTGTGCAATTGCATGCTGATCCGGACGGAGAGGTAATTGAACGCACTCTCAGCGTCGAAGAATCATCGTGCAAAACGGAAAGTTGCCGTTCGTACCAGGAAACAGCGAAGCCGCACCACTGTCACGCTACGTACTGAAGCAGCCCGATGCGCAAACTGAATCCTGCGCGTATCCCACAGGGCGTTCACCCAATCACCTCACAGTCGGAGACGTACATGGGCAAGAAAATCGCGGAAATCATTGTCGAAGTCCACGAGCGAGCGGGCGTGAGACGCTGCTATGACATCGTGGGCGACACACTCAATCTGTTTGCCGAGGCAGCCAGTCGTCATTGCGCACAGGTCGTCCTGATTCCTTGTCCTCGTTGCTCAACAAGCGTCGAGCGCCAATGGCCTCGCCGCTCTAATTCCAGATTCATGTAATAGCAGTCCTTCGCCCCGCCAACTATCATCAAGCACCTGGAAACATGAACCGTTCAATTCAGTCACTGTGGTCTGGTGATTGCACTGCGGACCTCGATGTGACCGTGAGTCTGATGACCGTCCTGCCGGGCAATTCACGGCAACCGATTCAACAATGTGTCTCGGTTGCGCAAACCAACCTCTATCGCTAGGGGAGCGGTATGGACACCACTGCGCTCATGCTGTCGCGGTTGCAGTTCGCCTTTACGGTTTCGTTTCACATCATTTTTCCGTCTTTCACCATCGGCCTGGCGGCGTGGCTGACGGTACTGGAAACGCTGCATCTGATTACCAGGCGGCCCGTGTACCGCCGCGTTTTCGACTTCTGGCTGAAGATCTTCGGGATCGCTTTCGGTATGGGCGTGGTCTCCGGCATCGTGCTCGCCTTCGAGTTCGGCACCAACTGGAGCGAACTGTCACGCCTTTCGGGGCCGATCCAGGGACCGCTGCTGTCCTATGAGACCTTCACGGCCTTCATGCTCGAGGCGTCGTTCTTCGGCGTGCTCCTGTTCGGCAGGAACAGGGTGAAGCCGGGACTCTATCTCTTCTCGGCGGCGATGGTCACGCTCGGTACGACGCTCTCGGCGTTCTGGATCATGGTGAACAACAGCTGGATGCAGTATCCGGTGGGCTACACGATCCAGAACGGCATCTACGTGCCGGACGACTGGGCGATGATCATCTTCAGTCCGGTTGTATGGGTGCGGTTTCCTCATATGCTGCTCGCGGCTTATGTCACTGGCGCGTTCTGTGTCGCCGCGACAGGTGCGTGGTACACGCTGCGCGGAATGTGTCTTGCGGAAGGTCGCGTGATGCTGCGAATGGGCCTGTTTCTCGCGGCGATCCTCGTGCCGGTTCAGCTGCTGTTCGGGCATCTGGTCGGCGATTATGTGCACCGCTATCAGCCCATCAAGTTTGCAACGATTGAGGCACGCTGGCACGACGAACAACCCGCATCCGAAGTCCTGTTGGCATGGCCCGACGCGGCACACGAAAAGAACGACTATGCGATCTCCGTGCCGGTGCTCGGCAGCGTGATTGCCTCGATGAGCCTCGATTCGAAGGAGGTCGGTCTCACTGATTTTCCGCGGAGCGAGCGTCCGCCGATCGCCATCCCTTTCTTCACGTTCAGGATCATGGTGGCGTGCGGCCTCATCATGCTGCTGGTCGCCTGGGGTGGCACTCTTCTGTCGCTCAAGGAGCGTTTGCTGCAGCGGCGTGCGCTGCTGTGGACGGTATTCCTGTGTTTTCCGCTGCCGTTCATCGCGACCCTCACCGGCTGGTTCACCGCCGAGGTGGGGCGGCAACCCTGGACCGTCTACGGGTTGCTGCGCACCGCGGACGCCGTCACGCCGTTCCTGACGCCACGCGCGGCGGCGGGGTCGCTACTCGTGTTTTGTGCGACCTACGTCTTCATCTTCGCCTTCGGCACCTACTACATCTATAAGTTGCTCAAAGGCGGACCTGCCGGGGACCCACTGCACACGCCGCCTGCTGCCCTGCCGAATCGTCCGCTTTCGGCGGCGACGGATCTGCCGTCAACGGTCAAATAATTTCGGAGACGTGGAAATGATCCTCTACTGGTCGCTGATACTCGCCCTTAGCATGTTGCTGTACGTGCTACTCGACGGTTTCGACCTCGGTGTCGGCATGCTGTTCGGCCTGACCCGCGACGAAACGCGCCGGGCTCATATGCTGGCAGCCGTCTCACCGCTGTGGGACGGCAACGAAACCTGGCTGATCGTGGCCGGCGTCGTGTTGTGGGGTGCTTTTTCGCAGGTCTACTCGTTGCTGGTCTCCGCGTTCTATGTGCCTGTGGTCCTGATGCTCGCCGGCCTGATCTTTCGCGGCGTCGCCTTCGAGTTCCGCGGCAGGGCGCATCGTACGCGGGCGATCTGGGACGTTGGCTTCGTGGTGGGTTCGGTCGTCGCCGCGTTCATGCAGGGCGCAATGGTCGGCGCGCTGGTCAAAGGGCTGCCGGTCGTCAACGGTCGCTTCGCGGGCGACATCATGACGTGGTGCAGCAGTTTCTCGGCACTGTGCGGTGTGGCGTTATGCGCCGGTTACGCTCTGCTCGCTGCGAGCTGGGTCGTCAAGAAATGCGAGGCGGACGCGCGCGACGCCGCGTATCGCGCCATTGTGCCGTTGCTTTGGGTGGTGCTCGTTCTGCTGATCGTGCTGTTCCTTCACGCACTTCATGAAGATCTTGCGATCATGCATCGCTGGCTCGACCGCCCTTATCTCTTTCTTGTGCCGTTGGTCGCGCTATGTGCGATCGCGGGCACCCTGACCGGCGTCAGACGGCGTCGAGACAACCAGCCGTTTCTCATGATCGTGGTGCTGTTCGTCTGCGCTTACGCGATGCTGGCGATTTCCTTCTGGCCGTACATGGTCCCGTTCTCGCTCACGATCACCCAGGCGGCAGGCCCGCATGCAAGCCTCGCTTTCATGTTCTGGGGCGCGGGGTTGTTCGTCTACCCATTGATGCTGATCTACACGCTCTATAGCTACAACGTGTTCAAAGGGAAGGTCGACCTGACTTCGGGTCACCACTACTGACGAACACCGTGCCGACCAGATGCAGGCAAGCCAAGCTTGCCATGAGGTATTGGGATTCGGCAGGTTTCGCTAATTGGAGTCATTCGTAGCCACTGGAGAGATTATGAAAGTTGCCTTGTTTGTTCCATGTTTCATCGATGCCTTCTTTCCCGATGTCGGCGTCGCAACGCTTGAACTGCTCGAGCGATTCGGTTGCGACGTCGACTTCCCACTCGAGCACACCTGTTGTGGCCAGCCGATGGGCAATAGCGGGTGCGAAAAAGACGCCGCCGCGACAGAAGAGCTGTTCGTCAAGAATTTCACCGGCTACGACTATATCGTTGCGCCGAGCGGCAGCTGCGTGCACCACGTGCGCGATCATTTCACGGCAGTCGAACCGACCGCGGAGAGCAGAGCGGTGCGTGCCAACACTTATGAACTGGTTGAGTTCCTGCACGACGTGTTGAAAGTCGACGCGCTTCCGTGGGCCGAGTTTCCGCATAAGGTCGGCCTGCACAACAGTTGCGGAACGCTACGCGGGTTGCGCACCGCGAAGATGTCGGAGATTGACGAGCCGTTCTTCTCGAAACCGCTGTCGCTGCTGAACAAGGTCAAGGGCATCGAGTTCGTTATGCCCGCCCGGCCTGACGAATGCTGCGGGTTCGGCGGCACGTTCTGCGTAACTGAGGAACCCGTCTCGGCACGGATGGGCCAGGACAAGGTTCGCGATCACAAGCAGGCCGGTGCCGAATACATCGTGTCCGCCGACTCGTCGTGCCTGATGCACCAGAAGGGTTGCTCGGAACGGCTCGGCCTCGATCTGAAGTTCATCCACATCGCCCAGATCCTCAATGGAGCCCGTTCATGAAGCGCGTTGACCACGTCAAGGCGTCGCGCGAGTTTATCGCCGACGAAAAGCATCTCGAGTTCCACGACAAGCGACTGTGGAGTTTGCGAACCCTGCGCGATCAGGCGGCGCACGGTATCGAGGAATGGGAAGAACTGCGTTCGCTTGCTTCGGGTATCAAGGAACACACGCTGACGCACCTCGCCGGCTATCTCGAGGAATTCGAGCGGAATGCGACGAACAACGGTGTGATCGTGCATTGGGCAAAGGATGCGGAAGAGCACAATCGCATCGTGCACGAGATTCTCGAGAGCCACCGCGCAAAGACGCTAGTCAAGAGCAAGTCGATGCTCACTGAAGAGTGCGAGATGCGCGAGTATCTCGAAGCGCGAGGCATTACGGTCGTCGAATCCGATCTCGGCGAACGAATCCAGCAACTCGATCATGAGCGCCCCGCACACGTCGTGGTGCCGGCGGTCCACAAGCTCGCCTCGGACGTCTCCAGAGTGTTTGCCAAAACGCTTGGAACCGACCCGGCTAACAGCGACGTACATTACCTCGCCGAAGCGCAGCGCGACGCGACCCGCCCAATCATCCTGAACGCGGAAGCCGGGATGACCGGTTGCAATTTTGCTGTCGCGGAAACCGGCGGCATTACCGTATGCACAAACGAAGGCAATGCCGATCTGAGTGCGAACGTGCCGCCGCTGCACATTGCGTCGATCGGCATCGAGAAGCTGATTCCGAAGCTCGAACACCTCGGCGTGTTCATTCGAATGCTCTCGCGCAATGCGCTGGGGGCGCCGATCACGCAGTACACATCGCACTTCCGCGGTCCACGCAAAGGCGGTGAAATGCATTTCGTGCTGGTGGACAACGGCCGTTCAGCAAGGCTCGCAATGGACGACTTCTGGTACTCGCTGAAGTGTATCCGCTGTGGCGCCTGCATGAATACGTGTCCGGTGTACCGGCGCAGCAGCGGCCTGAGCTACGGCGGTGTGTATTCCGGTCCGATCGGCGCGATCATCAATCCGACTTTCGATCTGAAGAAATACAGCGCGCTGCCGTTTGCTTCGACAATGAATGGTAGTTGCACGAACGTCTGCCCGGTCAAGATCAACATTCACGAGCAGATCTACAAGTGGCGTCAGATTGTCGCCGAGCAGCACGAGTTGCCATTCATCAAGAAAGAGGCGATGAAAGTCGCAGGCAAGGTGCTGGCCGAGCCGAAGCTGTATCGCGTGGCGATCAAGGCAGCGGACACGGCTGTGGCAAAGTTGCCGCGTGCCTTCATCTACAACCCTTTCAATGCGTGGGGCAAGCAACGGGAAGTGCCAGAGGCGCCCGAGCAAACCTTCCGCGACTGGTACCTCAAGAACAGGAAAGCAAAATGAGCAGCCGAAACGCCATTCTCGCAAGTCTGCGCGCCGCGCAGCGCACGCCTGCCACGCTACCCGACGTGCCGATGTTCGACGCCGGTCTGCCGCCGGCGCTCGACACGTTCAAGGAAACGCTTGCCCAGATGGGCGGCATCTGGGCGGAGATGCCCGCTGACGGCGACATCGATGCGCTGATCCGGGCACGCTATCCAGACGCGAAAGTGATCTGCTCAGCCGTGCCCGAAGTGGCCGGTACACGGCGCATCGAGGAGGTCCGCGATCCGCATGAACTGAACGACGTCGATGTCGGCATCGTAAGGCCGCGCTTTGCGGTCGCCGAGACCGGGTCGATCTGGCTCAGCGAAACGCAGTATCAGGTCAATGCGCTTGGCTATCTGTCGCAGCATCTCGTTGCGCTGCTCGATCCGGCCGACATCGTCGGTAATCTGCACCACGCGTATCATCGCTCCGAATTCTTCGCTGCGAACTACGCGGTGTTGATGAGCGGACCCTCGGCGACCGCCGACATCGAGGGTGTCCTGATTCACGGCGCACAGGGGGTCCGGTCTCTAACGGTCATTCCGGCCCCGCGGGTTCGTGCCTCTGGGTAAGCAAAATGAACGCGGCCGCGGTCGTTGGGCGTGTGACGCGCGTTGCCTCGAGCGCTGCGCCCGTTTTCACCGTCAAGGTCATGCACTGCAGGTCACGCTGAAGGCCGGTCTGCGCCTGGAATACTGAGGGACGCCCGGTCGCCGTGAGCGCTGCAAATTGGCGGCGTTCGGGCGAATCGCGGCCTTCCAGGTGGCGGATACGCCACTACCGTGACGGCCTCGTGGCGCTCAAAAAATCTGCACGAACGATGACTGAAGCGAAAGAAACGCGGAACGAAGCGCGCATCCGAGCCGCCGACGTATTGATCGACCTGCTCAAGAGCCTGCCGTTTCGCGACCGGCTCGCCGAGGGCAGCCTGACGGCGCTGCAGGCCGTCTGCGGCGCATGTCTCGCTTACGGCGTCGCCTGCGCGCTGCACACCCAGGAGGCTTTCTGGGCCGCGATCACGGCCATCGCCGTCACGCAACACAGTTACGCGGACACCCGCAGCCTGTCGCGCGACCAGTTCATCGGGGCCATGGCGGGTGGCCTCTTCGGTTTCGTCGGCGCGTCTCTCGGGGCAGGCACGCACGAGATCCTGGGCTACGCGGCGACAATTGCCGCGGTAATCGTCGTCTGCTGGTGCGTGAACGTGGGCAGCGCAGCGCGCCTCGGCGCCATTACCGCGACTATCGTGCTGCTGGTTCCCGCGCAAGGGCCACTATGGGGCGTGCCGTTGTTCCGGCTCATGCAGGTTGTCCTCGGCACGGTGTCCACGCTGCTCGTCAGCCTGATCTTCACCCGGGTTCAGCAAAGGCTGGCGCGACGCTAGCGCCAGCTATATTTGGAAAGGCGAAAAGCAACCTGGATTTCGAGCTGACCCTGCCGAAGGCACTCGGCGGCGGAGGCGGCGATGGCACGAACCCCGAACAACTCTTCGCCGCAGGATATAGCGAGTGCTTCATCGGCGCTCCGAAGCCCTGCAGCGCGCGCGAAAAGAATCAACCGTGTCGAAGTTCTGTGACCGCGGACCTCGACCAGGCGTCTGCTTTCCAAAGTCTACGCCAACGGGCGGGCCCCTTCCCACGCACGCTGCAGCAGTGCTCTCAGCGGTTCATGCTCAATCGGCCGCGGGTTCCAGTATGGGTTCGACAATGCCACCTCGCACGCGTAATCAAGGTCGGCTTCATTCAACCCTATCTCACGAAGGCCCTGCGGAACTCCAAGTTCCTGGTTGAGCTGGTAAAGGCCGTCGGGTGCCGAATCTACGTTCAAGGCCCTGGCGATTCGTCCCATAGCCTCATCCGCAACGGGACTGTTGTAAGCGAGAGCGTGAGGCAGAACGATTGCGTGCGTCTCTGCATGAGGGAGGTTAAATGTTCCACCCAAGGTATGGCACAGCTTGTGATGAAGAGCCATACCAACGTTGCCGAGCACCATTCCGCACAGCCATGCACCGTAAAGACATTCGCCGCGCGCCGCTTTGTCCTTGCTGTTGTTGTTCACTCCACGCAGGCCGCTGGCGAGAGAGCGAATACCCTCTTCCGCCATCAGTGACATGACGGGATTTCCATCCCTTGCGTACAGCCCCTCGGCAGCATGGGCGATGGCGTTGAGGCCGCTGACAATCGAGAGGCGAACCGGGAGCCCCATGGTCAACTCCGGGTCGTACAGGACCGTTTTGGGGATGACCTTGGCATCGCGACCGGTTTTCTTCAGGCCGTTTTTGGTTATCCCGTAGATGGGAGTCATCTCCGACCCAGCATAGGTCGTCGGTATCGCGATAATCGGCAACGACGATTCGAGCGCAATCGCCTTGCCGAGCCCAATCGTCGAACCGCCGCCAATAGCCACTGCACAGTCCGCGTCAACTGACCTTGCGTGTTCGCGCGCGCGGCGAGCGTTCTCCACGGGAACATGCATCTGGGCGCCGTCGAAAACGCCTGCGCTCGAAGGTCCAAGAAGAGACGAAACTACTTCGGCCTGGGCCCTTTGCTCGGGGGTACAGAGAACCAATGCCCGGCGTGCACCCAACGTCTCGACTTCCTGCTGAATCAACTTCATGCTTCCGGCGCCAAATACGACTCTGGAAGCCTGTGTGGTATAGGTGAACTGATACATGAGATTTGCTTCCTGTGTCGTCAAACGATACAGCTCGCCTAGATGTAGTCGACCTGGTGGCGAGCAATACGAGCGTCACCCACGACCTGCTTTACTCGCAAATGCTCAGGATGGGACGCATAAGCGTCGAGCGATTCCTGGCTCTCGAATTCCGTGTAGAGCACGACGTAACAGGCATAGTCCACAGCGCTGACATCCAGCCCGACCTCCAGCTTGGTAAGCCCAGGAATCTTCCCGCTCAGACTCTCGAACGCGGACTTCACGAGCATCGCAGTTTCCTTCTTCTGTTCGGACGTCTCACCGCGGACATTCCACATCACGATATGCTTGACCATATTTAATTCCATTAGTATTGCTTATGCGCAGGCCAAATGTTCGAGATGCAATCTCATGGCTCAAGTATGCATTTCAGCTGGGCCTCGATACGCGCCTGGCCCCGCTGAGCTCTGAGTCTGGCTGCCGCAGGAAGGAGTAGTTACGCCTTGTTCTTGTTGTACACGTCGACGAACACGGCTGCCAGCAGAACGATGCCTTTGATGACCTGCTGATAGTCCACGCCGATGCCCATGATGGACATGCCGTTGTTCATGACGCCCATGATGAAGGCGCCCACAACCGCGCCGACCACCTTCCCGACGCCACCGGAGGCGGATGCGCCGCCGATGAAACATGCTGCGATAACGTCGAGCTCGAATCCGGTGCCAGCCTTCGGCGTTCCACTATTCAGGCGTGCGGCGAAAATCAGACCTGCCAGCGCGGCAAGGACGCCCATATTCACGAAAGTCAGGAAGCTCACTGCTGGAACGCTGACGCCTGACAGCCGCGCGGCCTTCGCGTTGCCGCCGACCGCGTAGATTCGACGGCCGATTGTCGTGCGATTCATGATGAATGTGTACACGCCAATCAGCACGCCCATGATGACGAGCACGGTCGGCAAGCCACGATAGGATGCGAGCAGGTAGCAGAAAAACACAATTAGCGCCGTAAGGACGACATTCTTCGTCACGAACATTGAGAATGAACCACTCTCGACTCCGTGCTTCGCGGCGCCGGCACGATGCCTGAGCTCAATTGCAAAGAAAAGCGCACCGACAAACACTCCCAGGAGAATTGAGGTGATGTGAAGCGCCTGTCCGTGAAAGAGGTCAGGGATAAAACCCGAACTCACAGCGCCGAATGCGTCGGGGAACGGGCCGATAGACTGGCCTTGGAGCACGAGGTTCGTCATGCCACGGAAAACCAGCATGCCGGCTAGTGTCACGATGAACGAGGGCATCCGCCAGAAGGCAATCCAGTACCCTTGCACGGCGCCCATCAGCGCGCCGGCCGCGATACAAATGATGGTGGCCAAAATGTAGTTGACGTCATACTGCACCATCAGTACTGCCGCCAGGGCACCGACCAAACCCGCCGTTGATCCAACCGAAAGGTCAATGTGACCCGAAACAATCACCATGAGCATGCCAAGGGCCATGATGACAATGTAGCTGTTCTGAAGTACGAGGTTGGTGAGATTGAGCGGTTGCATCAATACGCCGCTCGTCGAGACCTGAAAGAACGCCATGATGATAACAAGCGATACGAGTAGTCCGTATTCACTGAAGAAGTGCTTAAGCGAACCGAAGATTTCGCTTTTCTTAACCTCGGCGCCTTCGACGACCACCGGAGAGAGTGCCTTACGCATTTTCGATACCTCCATTTCGCATAATCGCTCGCATGATTTTTTCCTGCGAAACTTCTTCTGCGGTGAATTCGCCGACAAACCGGCCTTCGTTCATGACATAAACGCGGTCACACATGCCGAGAAGTTCAGGCATTTCCGAGGAAATCATGACCACACACTTACCTGACGCAACCACCTGATTCATGATGCTGTAAATCTCGTACTTCGCTCCCACATCGATGCCTCGAGTGGGCTCGTCGAGAATCAGAACCTCGGGTTCGGAGAACAGCCACTTGCTCAGCACAACCTTTTGCTGGTTCCCACCCGACAGGTTGCCAACAACGTGAGTAACGCCTTGTGCGCGGATTCGAAGCTTCTTCAGGAAATCGGTCGCAACCGTTATCTCTTCGTGCTCGTCGACGAAGCCTAACCTGGAGACGCCGGACAGATTTGCCAGCGTGATGTTCCGCTTGATGTTGTCGTCCAGGAGAAGACCATTGCCTTTCCGGTCTTCGGTCACGTATGCGATGCCTGCTTTGATGGCCTTTTGTACCGATGAAACGTCGACCTGCTTTCCGTGCATCAACACCTGGCCGGTAATGCCCTGACCATATGTACCGCCGAAGACGCTCATGGCGAGCTCCGTGCGCCCAGAACCCATCAATCCAGCGATGCCGACGATTTCTCCCTTGCGCGCCGTCAGGTTCACGCCTTTGATGACTGCGCGGTCCCTCTGCGTGGGATGCTGGACACGCCAATCCTTGACTTCAAAAATTACTTCGCCGATGTTCGGAGTACGTGGCGGGTAGCGGTCGGACATCTCGCGGCCGACCATTGCTTTGATGATGCGGTCTTCACTCACACTCTCGGCACTGCAATCGAGTGCGTCAACCGTCGAGCCATCACGAATGACGGTGATACCGTCCGCGACGCGCGAAATCTCGTTAAGCTTGTGCGATATGATGATTGACGTCACACCGCGCGACTTGAGCTCGAGGAGAAGACTAAGCAGCGTGTCGCTGTCTTTTTCATTCAGGCTTGCGGTGGGCTCGTCAAGAATCAACAGGCGAACCTCTTTCGACAATGCCTTTGCAATTTCGATGAGTTGCTGTTTGCCAATCCCGAGCGTGCCTACCGGTGAGTCTGGCGAATCCGATAGGCCCACCTTCGCGAGCAACGCCTTCGCCTTCGCACGCGACACCTGCCAATCGATGACGCCGTGCTTCGACTGCTCGTTACCAAGATAGATGTTCTCGGTAATCGATAGCATAGGTACGAGGGCAAGTTCTTGGTGAATGATGATGATTCCGACCGCCTCGCTATCGGAAATATCGGCGAATGCACGTTCCTGACCGTCGTAAAGGACGTCGCCAGAATAGGAGCCGTGCGGATAGACGCCACTGAGGATTTTCATCAGGGTCGATTTGCCAGCGCCATTTTCGCCGCAAATGGCGTGAATCTCTCCCTGACGCACCCTCAGATTGACGTTATTCAGGGCTTTGACAGCGCCAAAGCTTTTCTGAATTCCGCGCATCTCCAGAATGGTATCCATGGTCAAATTCCTCTAATTGGTCACGCTCGGCCGCGTGTCTGCGCAAGGCGGAGTCCCGCAGGAGGCCCCGCCACGCCAACGTTCAGATGCCTTACTTGATTTGGGCCTGCGTGTAATAGCCGCTGGTGACCAACTCCGATTGGTAATTAGCCTTATCGACGAGGATGGGCTTCACGAGGTAAGTCGGAACGATCTTCGCTCCGTTGTTGTAACTCTTCGTGTCGTTGATAGGAACCTGTTTTCCGCTCAGTGCGTTATCAACCATCTCGGCTGTCACGGTGGCGAGCTTACGAGTGTCCTTGAACACGGTCGACGTCTGGTCGCCTCGAACAATGTTCTTGACGTTCTGGATGTCTGCGTCCTGTCCCGTGACAACGGGCATGGCTTGCTGGGCCGAACCATATCCGACGCCCTTGAGAGACGAGATAACACCAATCGCAATCGCGTCATTGGGCGTCCAGACCGCATCGAGGTGGTCCTTACCGTAGAAAGCGCTCAGCAAGTTGTCCATCCGGGACTGGGCCGTAGCACCATCCCAGTTGCGCGTGGCCACTTTCTCGAAGGCAACCTGCTTGCTCCGAACCACGAACTTGCCACTGTCGATGTACGGTTTGAGAACCGACATGCCGCCTGCGTAGACCATATGGGCGTTGTTATCGTCCGAGGAACCACCGAACACTTCGATGTTGAATGGAGTCTTGCTGCCAGCTTTCTGCCACGCGCTGACGATGCTCTGCCCTTGCAGAACGCCCACGCCGTAATTGTCGAAGGTTGCATAATAGTCGACGTTCCTGGTCTGACTAATCAGGCGGTCGTACGAAATAATCTTGATACCTTTCTTCTGGGCGAGCGCCAGGGCATCAGAAAAGGTCTTGCCGTCGATAGGTGCGATGACCAGTGCTTTGACACCCTTAGCAAGCATGTTCTCGACCTGATTCACCTGTGTTGGAACGTCGTAATTCGCGTACTGCAGATCGGCCGAGTAGCCTTTCGCCTTCAGCGCGTCGACCATGCTTTTCCCGTCGGTAATCCAGCGGGATTCGGTCTTGTCGGGCAGCGAAATCCCGACGACACCTTTATCCTGCGCAAAAGCAGCACCAGACATTGCTGAGAACGCTGCCGAAGCAGCCAGAATGATCGCGACACTCTTCAGAATTTTCATGACTTCGTCTCCTAGTTAGGAATGCGTATTTACGATTCCGGTTTATCGTTTACGGAATCCTCGGCTGACACCCGCGAGCGTCAGCCATTCAAACTCTTACCTGATGAAGACCTCTGCGCCGGCTTCTTTGGAAGAAGCGAACATTGCTTCGATGACACGGCTGATGTTGTACGCCTGCGTGGCAGGCA
>NZ_SMGP01000004.1 GCF_004339745.1 Paraburkholderia sp. BL9I2N2
CGCCCTTGCCCTTGGCCGTACGGCCCGAGGGCGCTTTGGCGGTGTAGGCGGCGGTTTCGTGTTGCGAATCTTCGCGATCAAAAGGGTTCACGTATTCTCCTCTAGAGGCTTCGCTATGAGACGCAAGACGCGACCGTCAGGCGTTTCGAGCATGGCTCAACATCACCTGAGTGACTCAACGCGGTTGTTTGGCTGTGCTCTGGGAGCAAAAAAGATGAGCCCGCTCGAAGCGGGCCGATAGAAATGTGCGAAATTCGCGCGGCTCGCATTATATACGAGCTTGGGGCTTCGCGCTCATCCTGTGCACATCATTTCATCATGCGCGTTTGTCGCAGGTTCGTCCTTGGGCCGCTGGTCGGGCGTAGAGCGGTCGCCGGTTCGATGCATCTAGGTGCGTGCACATTCGCTGATTTCAAGCTTCTCACTATAGAGAGTTCGGTCGTCCTGACACGACGGGGTCGCGTTTGCACCACTCTCCCTATATATAGGGGACGCCTGTTTCTGGCGTCGATTGGCGTCTGGTCAAAAGAAAATTCACAAAGGGGGTTGACGACGTGTCAGTCGTTCTCATAATCTCGTTTCTCTGCTGCTGATGCAGCGACGCAGAACGAAGCGGTGCCGGGTGGTTGTGAGGTTGACGACGCGCGGCGCTGGTCCGGTGGTGAATGCGTAACCGATCTTTAAAAATTAACAGCCGATAAGTGTGGGCGCTTGATGCGCGACGCGAGGTGGATCTTTCGGGATCTGCTGAACAAGCGAAAGTATCAAGTCTCACACAGTATTAGAGGAAGGTTTGAGCAATCAAATCATCGTCAGTACGTTGAGTGAGCGACCGGTTCTTAAATGAACCGAAAACAGTAACAGGTTTGAACTGAAGAGTTTGATCCTGGCTCAGATTGAACGCTGGCGGCATGCCTTACACATGCAAGTCGAACGGCAGCACGGGAGCAATCCTGGTGGCGAGTGGCGAACGGGTGAGTAATACATCGGAACGTGTCCTGTAGTGGGGGATAGCCCGGCGAAAGCCGGATTAATACCGCATACGATCTGTGGATGAAAGCGGGGGATCTTCGGACCTCGCGCTACAGGGGCGGCCGATGGCAGATTAGCTAGTTGGTGGGGTAAAGGCCTACCAAGGCGACGATCTGTAGCTGGTCTGAGAGGACGACCAGCCACACTGGGACTGAGACACGGCCCAGACTCCTACGGGAGGCAGCAGTGGGGAATTTTGGACAATGGGCGAAAGCCTGATCCAGCAATGCCGCGTGTGTGAAGAAGGCCTTCGGGTTGTAAAGCACTTTTGTCCGGAAAGAAAACCTCGTGGTTAATACCCGTGGGGGATGACGGTACCGGAAGAATAAGCACCGGCTAACTACGTGCCAGCAGCCGCGGTAATACGTAGGGTGCAAGCGTTAATCGGAATTACTGGGCGTAAAGCGTGCGCAGGCGGTTCGCTAAGACAGATGTGAAATCCCCGGGCTTAACCTGGGAACTGCATTTGTGACTGGCGGGCTAGAGTATGGCAGAGGGGGGTAGAATTCCACGTGTAGCAGTGAAATGCGTAGAGATGTGAGGAATACCGATGGCGAAGGCAGCCCCCTGGGCCAATACTGACGCTCATGCACGAAAGCGTGGGGAGCAAACAGGATTAGATACCCTGGTAGTCCACGCCCTAAAACGTTTTGTTGGGATTCATTCCTTAGTAACGTAGCTAACGCGTGAAGTTGACCGCCTGGGGAGTACGGTCGCAAGATTAAAACTCAAAGGAATTGACGGGGACCCGCACAAGCGGTGGATGATGTGGATTAATTCGATGCAACGCGAAAAACCTTACCTACCCTTGACATGTATGGAACCTGGCTGAGAGGCCGGGGTGCCCGAAAGGGAGCCATAACACAGGTGCTGCATGGCTGTCGTCAGCTCGTGTCGTGAGATGTTGGGTTAAGTCCCGCAACGAGCGCAACCCTTGTCCCTAGTTGCTACGCAAGAGCACTCTAGGGAGACTGCCGGTGACAAACCGGAGGAAGGTGGGGATGACGTCAAGTCCTCATGGCCCTTATGGGTAGGGCTTCACACGTCATACAATGGTCGGAACAGAGGGTCGCCAACCCGCGAGGGGAGCCAATCCCAGAAAACCGATCGTAGTCCGGATCGCACTCTGCAACTCGAGTGCGTGAAGCTGGAATCGCTAGTAATCGGGATCAGCATGCCGCGGTGAATACGTTCCCGGTCTTGTACACACCGCCCGTCACACCATGGGAGTGGGTTTTACCAGAAGTGGCTAGTCTAACCGCAAGGAGGACGGTCACCACGGTAGGATTCATGACTGGGGTGAAGTCGTAACAAGGTAGCCGTATCGGAAGGTGCGGCTGGATCACCTCCTTTCTCGAGCTGACGTGTCAACCGCGTTGAGCGCTCACGCTTATCGGCTGTGAAATCAGGACAGACTCAGGGGTCTGTAGCTCAGTCGGTTAGAGCACCGTCTTGATAAGGCGGGGGTCGATGGTTCGAATCCATCCAGACCCACCAAAGTCCTTGTCTGGTGTGGCTGATCGATGATCCCGGGGTAATGCGTGCGCATAGAGAGTTTATCTGCGTATGACTGGGGGATTAGCTCAGCTTGGGAGAGCACCTGCTGTTGCAAGCAGGGGGGTCGTCGGTTCGATCCCTCATCCCTCCACCCAATCCTCAATGCCGGTTTTAACTGCGGCGGACCCTGAAAGGGGTTTGCGGTGTAAGTGAAACAGGCATTGGCGATTGAGCCAGTCAGAGTGATACGCGTTATAGCAACTGCGATATCGGCTGTCGTTCTTTAACAATCAGGAAGAAGTAGTTAAAAGAGATTCACGAAAGCATACTTAGAGATGGGTTGTGTGAGTAGGTGAATCAGGGTTGTGATTGTATCAATGTATTTTAAAGGTGATCGAAAGATTGCTTTGGAATACGGCGCAAACAACGAATACTTCAACCTGTAAGCGATTGTGGCGAGCACATGATTCCCCGTGGATCATGCACGAGGCACACACCCGTTATAGGGTCAAGCGAAACAAGTGCATGTGGTGGATGCCTTGGCGATCACAAGGCGATGAAGGACGCGGTAGCCTGCGAAAAGCGGTGGGGAGCTGGCAAAACGAGCTTTGATCCACGATATCCGAATGGGAAACCCGGCCCGTATGGGTCATCCATGACTGAATACATAGGTCATGCGAAGCGAAACGCGGTGAAACTGAAACATCTAAGTAACCGCAGGAAAAGAAATCAACCGAGATTCCCAGAGTAGTGGCGAGCGAAATGGGACCAGCCTGTACTCTTTATCTTCATTGTTAGTCGAACGCTCTGGAAAGTGCGGCCATAGCAGGTGATAGCCCTGTAGACGAAAACAGCGAGGAAGAACTGGGTGTACGACAAGTAGGGCGGGACACGTGAAATCCTGTCTGAAGATGGGGGGACCATCCTCCAAGGCTAAATACTCGTGATCGACCGATAGTGAAACCAGTACCGTGAGGGAAAGGCGAAAAGAACCCCGGGAGGGGAGTGAAATAGATCCGGAAACCGCATGCATACAAACAGTCGGAGCCTTCGCAAGGGGTGACGGCGTTACCTTTGTATAATGGGTCAGCGACTTACATTCAGTGGCAAAGCTTAACCGATTAGGGGCAGGCGTAGCGAAAAGCGAGTCCGAACAGGGCGTTCAGTCGCTGGGTGTAGACCCGAAACCAGGTGACTCTATCATGGCCAGGATGAAGGTGCGTAACACGTACTGGAGGTCCGAACCCACTAACGTTGAAAAGTTAGGGGATGAGCTGTGGATAGGGGTGAAAGGCTAAACAAACCTGGAAATAGCTGGTTCTCTCCGAAAAACTATTTAGGTAGTGCCTCGTGTATCACCTTCGGGGTAGAGCACTGTCATGGTTGTGGGTCCATTGCGGGATTACTACGCCATAGCAAACTCCGAATACCGAAGAGTGCAATCACGGGAGACAGACATCGGGTGCTAACGTCCGGTGTCAAGAGGGAAACAACCCAGACCGCCAGCTAAGGTCCCCAAATATTGCTAAGTGGGA
Source organism: Paraburkholderia sp. BL9I2N2 (assembly GCF_004339745.1). Classification (GTDB taxonomy): domain Bacteria; phylum Pseudomonadota; class Gammaproteobacteria; order Burkholderiales; family Burkholderiaceae; genus Paraburkholderia. The sequence goes on from NZ_SMGP01000004.1 coordinate 4,065, forward strand.
AACGAAGTGGGAAGGCTAAAACAGTCAGGAGGTTGGCTTAGAAGCAGCCATCCTTTAAAGAAAGCGTAATAGCTCACTGATCGAGTCGTCCTGCGCGGAAGATGTAACGGGGCTAAGCAATATACCGAAGCTGCGGATGCATATTTATATGCATGGTAGGAGAGCGTTCCGTAAGCCTGCGAAGGTGCATTGAAAAGTGCGCTGGAGGTATCGGAAGTGCGAATGCTGACATGAGTAGCGATAAAGGGGGTGAAAGGCCCCCTCGCCGTAAGCCCAAGGTTTCCTACGCAACGTTCATCGGCGTAGGGTGAGTCGGCCCCTAAGGCGAGGCAGAAATGCGTAGCTGATGGGAAGCAGGTTAATATTCCTGCACCATTGTTAAATGCGATGGGGGGACGGATCGCGGAAGGTTGTCCGGGTGTTGGAAGTCCCGGTCGCTGCGTTGGAGAAGGCACTCAGGCAAATCCGGGTGCGCAATTCAAGGGCGTGGCGCCATTCACTTCGGTGAAGAAGCAACTGGAAGTGGTTCCAAGAAAAGCCTCTAAGCTTCAGTTTAACAAGACCGTACCGCAAACCGACACAGGTGGGCGAGATGAGTATTCTAAGGCGCTTGAGAGAACTCGGGAGAAGGAACTCGGCAAATTGGTACCGTAACTTCGGGATAAGGTACGCCCCTGTAGCTTGACTGGCCTGCGCCAGAAGGGTGAAGGGGTTGCAATAAACTGGTGGCTGCGACTGTTTAATAAAAACACAGCACTCTGCAAACACGAAAGTGGACGTATAGGGTGTGACGCCTGCCCGGTGCCGGAAGATTAAATGATGGGGTGCAAGCTCTTGATTGAAGTCCCGGTAAACGGCGGCCGTAACTATAACGGTCCTAAGGTAGCGAAATTCCTTGTCGGGTAAGTTCCGACCTGCACGAATGGCGTAACGATGGCCACACTGTCTCCTCCCGAGACTCAGCGAAGTTGAAGTGTTTGTGATGATGCAATCTCCCCGCGGCTAGACGGAAAGACCCCATGAACCTTTACTGTAGCTTTGCATTGGACTTTGAACCGATCTGTGTAGGATAGGTGGGAGGCTTTGAAGCGTGGACGCCAGTCTGCGTGGAGCCGACCTTGAAATACCACCCTGGTTTGTTTGAGGTTCTAACCTTGGTCCGTTATCCGGACTGGGGACAGTGCATGGTAGGCAGTTTGACTGGGGCGGTCTCCTCCCAAAGTGTAACGGAGGAGTACGAAGGTACGCTAGGTACGGTCGGAAATCGTGCTGATAGTGCAATGGCATAAGCGTGCTTAACTGCGAGACCGACAAGTCGAGCAGGTGCGAAAGCAGGTCATAGTGATCCGGTGGTTCTGTATGGAAGGGCCATCGCTCAACGGATAAAAGGTACTCTGGGGATAACAGGCTGATACCGCCCAAGAGTTCATATCGACGGCGGTGTTTGGCACCTCGATGTCGGCTCATCTCATCCTGGGGCTGTAGCCGGTCCCAAGGGTATGGCTGTTCGCCATTTAAAGAGGTACGTGAGCTGGGTTTAAAACGTCGTGAGACAGTTTGGTCCCTATCTGCCGTGGGCGCTGGATATTTGAAGGGGGCTGCTCCTAGTACGAGAGGACCGGAGTGGACGAACCTCTGGTGTACCGGTTGTCACGCCAGTGGCATCGCCGGGTAGCTATGTTCGGAAGAGATAACCGCTGAAAGCATCTAAGCGGGAAACTCGCCTTAAGATGAGATATCCCCGGGGCTTCGAGCCCCTTGAAGGGTCGTTCAAGACCAGGACGTTGATAGGTCAGGTGTGGAAGCGCAGTAATGCGTTAAGCTAACTGATACTAATTGCCCGTAAGGCTTGATCCTATAACCGGTGTGTTTTGCGATGACCGTCAGTGCTTCAGCACTTGCGCGCATCCCACCCCCGAAAAGGGGAGCACACAGGTTGAGATCGATGTTGTGCCAGAAACAGCACAGCCCAACGCTTTACCCCTGGTGAGCATCACCAGAAACTACTTCTTCCAGATTGGCTGTACTGCTCCACGGGCAGTGCGGCAACCAGTCATGCCTGATGACCATAGCGAGTCGGTCCCACCCCTTCCCATCCCGAACAGGACCGTGAAACGACTCCACGCCGATGATAGTGCGGATTACCCGTGTGAAAGTAGGTAATCGTCAGGCTCCCCCGCAGCAAACAGAAACCCCACCCCGAAAAGGTGGGGTTTCTGCGTTTACGGCGACGGAAAAACGCCCAAAGAACGAACGGGAAAACCGCCCTCACTCCTTGACCACCCGCAGCGCGTTCGCATAGCCCGTCAATACATCTACGCCTTCGTGGCTCACCGCGTCGCGCCCACCCAGTACACTGTGCGCCTCACCAGTCGCATGAACCTCGTCGACGAGGCTTCCCTCGTCGTCTCACATCACGTGATCAATCAAGCCCGCTTACGCGCCGGCGTCTGATACGACATGCCCGCGGTAAACCGATCGAGTCGTTCGCTCGCACCGGTGATCGCCCAAAGGGGCGCGCTGTGCAACTGCCGGTCGTAATTCGTCGCGATCGTCGCAAAAAGCGCGAATCCGGCGTCATCCAGTTTCCAATTGCCGGTTTCACGGCCGATATCGAACACCGCCGATACTGCGCGTTCCGCCGCACCCAGTTGCTCACCGGTCGCCGAGCCGAAACCCGATTCCGCCAGAAAGCCCGTCAACAGCATGATCTGCGTGAGCGTTTGCGCGTCGGTCATGCTGCCGGCGCCGCGGCGCAAGGCGTCGAGTGCCAGATGGACCCGCAGTGCGAGGTCGTCGGCGGTCTGCCGGGCGATCGGCAACAGCATGGCCTTGGCATGCCGGGCACGCGCAGCGCCAGTGTGGCGGGAGAACGGAATAGGTTGTGCCATGAAGGTCCAATGTTTATGCCTGTGCAGATGCAATAACGGCGCGGCTCGCAAAAGATTGAGCCCTCCGTCGTGCACGCCACAGGCGGACCGACTGGAACGCCGACTAGCTGCTGCTTTCGCCACGATCCCCTCTCGCGGGGCCCGGCGCCTGCATCCCCCTAACCTGAGCGCGATGCCTTTCGATCTTCCTTTATGCGAAAGACATTTCACCCACCCGGATCCCGCGCTACGTGGCGCCGATATCGCGAGCGCGCCAAGCCTTCTGCCCTATGCCGGGCGCATCAAACCATTTGCATCGCTTCGTCAGAGCAGACGGTCACCGCTCTCCAAGCAAGACGCCCGACCGGCGTCCATAGCGGAATTGCCCTCGGCTTGAAACCCGCAACTCGCAACCCACCCGCAACCCACCCGCAACCCGCATCGAAACCCCTTCTTCACTCCTCGTCACCCTCATCCGCAGACGGCGCCACACTTCGCGCCCGCACGCGCCGCCGAATCTCCGAATCCAGGATGAGACGTCCACGCAGCTTCCCCTTCATCCGCTTCACATAGCGTGGCGCCTCGGTCATATGAATCACCATCAACTCACGCACCTTCTCCACATCACGCTCACGCGCTGCCTTCGTAATCGCTTTGTGAATCTTGACGTTGGCCTGACCGAACCGCTCATGCTCAGCTTGCGGCGTGTCGTTACGAAACTCGATGAGTTGACGGATCATTTCATTGATCAACTCGCAACTAAAACGCAGGAACGGATTCGGATTCGCCGCCGCGAGGATGTCGTGGAAATTCACGTCCTCCTGACGTTGCCGCACGATATCCTGCCCGCCGTGTGACGAAGCCGGTCGGTCGCAACACGCAATGCTCGCGTCGAGCGCCTCGAAGTCCTGCTCCGTCAGATGCGGCACGGCCCCTGCCGCGAGCTCGGGCTCCAGCAGTTTGCGCACGGTATAGATGTCGTCGATCGATACGTCCTTGAAGAACAGATAGTTTTGCAGAAGTTGCAACGTGCGATCGAGTGGCACTTCCACCACCATGCCGCCGCCGCTCGGGCCGGTGGTCACTTTGATGAGACCTTGCACCTCGAGCGATTTCAACGCCTCGCGGATCGTGCTTTTGCTCACCGAAAAGAGCTGCTGCAATTCCACCTCGCGCGGCAGCCGGTCGCCTGGCTTAAGGTCTTTCTCGGTGATGAGCCGCTTGATTTCTTCCGCGACCAGATCGCCGCGTTTTTGCTGTTTGATCTCAATCGCGGCGCCAGCCTTGGCGCGGTCCATGGCCATATTCGATGCTCCCAGTTTGTCCTGCACGATCGTCGACCGATTCGCCGGCGCAGTCGCAGCCCGGCAGGCTGCCTCGATGCCGCCAGGAATTTTGCCTTATTGACACCCGAATTTATTGTACCTACGATCAAGTCCAACCTATTTATCATGATAAATAGAACAAAGCCGATGCGGTGGAAAACTTCACTGCGGCCAGCAAGCTCAAGTAGTCGTTCGCGCAATGCGTGCAGTTTCGTAGTCGGTCAGTGCGTGTCTCTCTCCTAAGGAGCGTCATTTTGAATCGCCGAAATATGTTGAAGCTGGCCGCGTTGTCGGCCGTTCCGGGGACGTTGGGTTCGCTGGTCGCGCGAAGCGCGTTCGCGCAGGCCGGCACCTTGCAGTTCGCCTGTCCGGTGCCGATGTCGGGTCCATTCGCGGCGAACGGCAAATACGCCGACCTCGGCATGAAGCTCGCTATCGAGCAATACGGCAAGGTGCTGGGTCAACCGCTTGCATATACGGTGCTCGACACGGAAGGCAAGCCCGCAACCGCCGTGCGCCGTGTGCAGGAAATCGCGCAACAGAAGAATGCGCGCTTCTTTGCCGGCGGTATTCTGTCCTCCGAAGCATTGGCAATGGGCAAGGAAGTCCAGAAAGCAGGCGGCATTTTCATCACGACGGCAGGCGCGGACGAAATCACCGGCAAGGACTGCAACGACGCCACGTTCCGCTGGTCCGTGCCGACCTACGGCGCGATCGAGCAGACCGTGCGTCCACTGATCCAGATGATGCCCAAAGCGAAACGCTGGTACACCATCACGCCGCAATACGTGTTCGGCGACGGTTTGCTCTCGGCAGCCAAGGCGATCTTCAAAGAGAAGGGCATCGAGCATGTGGGCAACAGCTACCACTCGCTCAATGAGAAGGAGTTCAGCGGCTACCTGACGAACGCAGTCGCTGCGAAGCCTGACGTGCTGCTGATTCTGAACTTCGGCTCGCAATCGTCCGATACGTTGCGCCAGGCCGTGAGCTTCGGCATGAAGAACAATTGCACGATTCTGATGGCCTGGGCGTCCGGACTCGAGCAATTCGAATCGCTCGGCGCGGACCTGTGCGAAGGCGTCTATTTCGGCGCACAGTATTGGCACGATATCGATTCACCGCTCAACCGCGATCTCGTCAAACGTTCGAACGCCGCATTCAAGGCAAACCCCAACTACAGCCTCGCAGGCTCGTATATTTGCACGAAGATCCTGCTCGACGGCATCGTAAAAGCAGGCAACGTCGATCCGAAGAAAGTGGTCGCCGCCTCGAAGGCATGAAATACGACGGTTTGACAGGCCCGGAAGAAGTCCGCAAAGGCGACCATCAGGTGCTGAAGAACTATTATCTGTTGAAGGGCAAGGCGAAGAACAAGATGAAAAACGCCGACGACTACGCAGATATCGTGAGCTCGGGCCAATCGTTCCTTCCGCTCGACAAGACCGGCTGCAAGATGGCCTGACGCATCCGTGCCGCACGCGAGCGCGGCGTAGCGCGAAAAAATCGCAACACCGCACCGTGACTCCCCTTCGCACCACCCTTTAGACGGACGCCATGAACGTTTATCTCCTGCAGATCGTCAACGGTATCGGAGTGGGGATGCTGTATTTCCTGCTCGCTGTCGGTTTGTCGATCGTGTTCGGCCTGTTGCGCTTCGTGAATTTCGCGCACGGTGCGTTCTATCTGCTCGGCGCGTACTTCTGCTATCAGGCGATGCAGTGGTCGATGAGCTTCTGGACCGCGCTCGTGGTCGTGCCGATCGTGGTGGGCGCGCTTGCGTGGGTCGTCGAGAAACTGATTCTGCGGCACGTCTATGCGCAGCAGCATGAGTTTCATATCCTCGTCACAGTCGGTCTCGCACTCGTCGTACAGGAATGCGCGATCCTGATCTGGGGACCGCTCGGCGATAACGTGGCCGTGCCCGACGTGCTGAACGGCGTGGTGATCTGGGGCAGCTTCGTCTATCCGAAGTACCCGTCTCTTCGTGATCGGCTTCACGGCGATATTGGGCCGCGCTTTTGTGGTGGGTGCTGGAAGGCACGCGGCTCGGCAGCGCGGTGCGTGCGGGCAGCGAATCGACGGAGATGGTCTCGCTGCTCGGCATCAACGTGCTGCGCGTTTTCAGCCTCGTGTTCGCGCTCGGCGCTGCGACTGCCGCGTTGGCGGGCGTGCTCGCCGCGCCGATTCGCGGCGTCGATCCGTTCATGGGTATCGAAGCGCTCAGCATCGCGTTCGTCGTGGTGGTGGTCGGCGGCATGGGTAATTTTCTTGGCGCGCTGGTCGGCGGATTGCTGGTGGGGATCGTGCAAAGCGTGATGAGCACGTTGTGGCCGGAAGGCGCGCGATTGATGATCTATGTCGCGATGGCCGCTGTCCTGTTGCTGCGACCGAACGGTTTGCTCGGGAGGGCGGCATGATCGATACGTCGAAACCTATCGTGCAGAGCGCTTCTTCCGCAAGGGCTCAATCGGGCCTGAAGCATTCATTGCATCGCTATCGTTTCCTGCTGCTGGCGTTGCTGGTCGTGTGCGTGTTGCCGCTGACGCTGCGCTCCGGATCGCTGGCTACTGAAGTGCTCGTGTTCGCACTTGCCGCCCTCGGCTGCAACTTACTGCTCGGGCACACAGGCTTGCTTTCGTTTGGACAGGGCATTTTCTTCGGGCTCGGCAGCTATTGCGCGGGACTGGTCCTCACCAAAACGGGCTTGCCGGTGTCTGTGGCGTTGCTTGCATCGGCAGTGATCGGCGCGGCGGCCGCGGCGTTGGTCGGCTGGTTTTCGATTCGCCAGCGCGGCACGTACTTCGTCATGCTGACGCTCGCGTTCGGACAACTGTTCTACTTCCTCGCCTACACCACGCCCGATCTGACCGGCGGCGACAACGGCTTGCTCGACATCCCGCGCCCGGCGCTCGGACTATTCGGCAAAACGATCGTGCCGTTGACCTCGCCGTGGCAGTACTACGGTTTCGTGGCCGTGTTGTTCCTCGTGGTCTTCTGGCTGTTGATGCGTGTATCGCACTCTGTATTCGGCCGCACGTTGCTCGCGATTCGCGACAACGAAGCGCGCGCCGCCGCGGTCGGCTACGACGTCAAACGTTTCAAGCTGATGGCGTTCGTGATCTCCGGCGCGGTCACGGGTCTGGCGGGCGCGCTGCACGCGCTGATGACCGGCATCGCGCCGCTCTCCAACATCGACTATCACACGAGCGAGATGATTCTCGTGATGACTGTGATCGGCGGCACAGGCAATCTGTTCGCCTCCGTATTGGGTGCCGCCTTCTACGTGCTGTTCGCCGACTGGCTTTCGACCTTATGGCCGCGCTGGCTGTTGCTGCTCGGCATCGTGCTGATCGCCGTCAGCCTGTTCATGCAGCGCGGTCTGTGGGGATTGGGCGAACGCATCTGGCAATCGCTACGCCGCAAATCATCCGCCGACGCAGGCAATGACGCAGACAAGGAGCCCGTATGAGCGAAGCCATTCTGCGAGCGAGTGGCGTTGTGAAGCGCTACGGCAAATTCACGGCGCTCTCCGATGTCACTTTGAACATCATGCCGCGCACGGTGCATTCCGTGATCGGTCCGAACGGCGCGGGCAAAACCACGCTCTTTCACGTGTTGACCGGCACGCTGCCGATCACCGAAGGCAAGATCGTTTTCGACGGCCACGACGTCACGCACGAGCCGGACCATAAACGCGTACGGCGCGGCGTCGCGCGTTCGTTTCAGGTGACGAGCCTGTTCGCCAATCTGAGCGTGCGAGAAAATCTACGGCTCGCCGCGCAAGGTGTCGACGCGGTGCGGGCGTTGAATGCGTGGACGCCGCCGCACGGCGCGCTCACGCATGCGGACATCGTCGACAGCGTGCTTGAGCGGCTCGCGTTGCAGCGGTTCAGCGAGGTGTCGGCGGGCGCGCTGTCGCACGGTCAGCAGCGACGGCTTGAAGTCGGCATGGCGCTCGCCGCGCGCCCCAAGGCGATCTTTCTCGACGAGCCGACCTCGGGCATGGGCATCGACGACCTCGACGACATGAAGCAGTTGATTCGTGGTCTGCGCGACGACTACACGGTCGTGCTGATCGAACACAACATGGGCATCGTGATGGACATCTCCGACACGATCACCGTCATGCAGCAAGGGCGAGTGCTGGTGGAAGGCCGTCCCGACGACATTCGCGGCGACGAGCGCGTACGCAGCGCCTATCTCGGCAACATGATCACCGGAGGCCGCGCATGATTCTCGACGTGCAGCAGATTCACGGCTTCTACGGCAAGAGCCACATCCTGCAGGGCGTGTCCTTGCAGATCAACGATGGTGAAACGGTCACGCTACTGGGCCGCAACGGCGCAGGCAAATCGACCACGCTGAAAGCGATCGCCGGTGTCGTCGCGCCGCAGCGCGGCACGGTCACGTTCAATGATGCCAGGATCAGCGGCCTGCCGCCGCACAAGATCGCGTCGCGAGGCGTCTGCTTTGTGCCCGAGCATCGCGGTATCTTTCGTCTGCTCACGGTCGAAGAAAACTTGCGGCTCGGCGCTCGCAAAGATTCGCCGTGGCAACTCGACGACATCTACCGCATTTTTCCGCGCTTAAAGGAACGGCGTACGAATGGGGGCGCGCAGCTCTCCGGCGGCGAACAGCAGATGCTCGCCATTGGCCGCGCGCTGATGAATCACCCGCGTTTGCTGATGCTCGACGAACCCGTCGAAGGCCTCGCGCCGGTGATCGTCGAGGAAATCGTCGCGCAACTCAAGCTGATTCGCGAGGCGGGCGTGGCGATTCTGCTGGTGGAGCAGAACCTCGAAGTCTGCACGCAACTCGCGGATCGGCACTACATCATCGAACAAGGCGTGATCGTCTATGCAGGCGACAACGCGTCGTTTGCCGCGGACGACTCGATCAAGGACCGTTATCTCGGCGTCGGCGTGGTCTGACGCGCACTCAGTCTTCAACACGAGGAAGCATCGATGCAAGTTCATGAATCAACAACCGTCGCGACGTTCGCCGATCTGCGAGTCGACGGCGCGCGGCTCTGGGACAGTCTCATGCAACTCGCGCGGATCGGCGCCACCGCGAAAGGCGGTGTGTGCCGGCTCGCACTCACGGAGTTGGACCGTCAGGCGCGCGACCTCTTTATCGCGTGGGCGAAGGAGATCGGCTGCAGCGTGCGGATCGACGCCATCGGCAATATCTTCGCGCGTCGCGCGGGTCTGCGTGACGACTTGCCGCCCGTGATGACCGGCAGCCACATCGACACGCAGCCTACAGGCGGCAAGTTCGACGGTAATTACGGCGTGCTCGCGGGACTCGAAGTGTTGCGCACGCTAACCGACGCCAACGTGCAGACGCTCGCGCCACTGGAAGTCGCCGTGTGGACCAACGAGGAGGGCTCGCGTTTCGTGCCGGTGATGATGGGTTCCGGCGTGTTCGCCGGTGCATTCACCCTGGAGCATGCGCTCGAACAACACGATCGAGAAGGCATCACGGTACGTGACGCGCTATCTCAGATCGGATATGCCGGTGAAATCAAAAAACCACATGCGGTAGGCGCCTATTTCGAAGCGCACATCGAACAAGGCCCCGTCCTGGAAGCACACGATAAAACAATCGGCGTGGTGCAGGGCGCGCTCGGCCAACGCTGGTACGACGTGACGGTACACGGCATGGAAGCGCACGCCGGCCCGACGCCGATGGAACTGCGCCGCGACGCGCTGCTGGTCGCCGCCGATCTGATTCACGCCGTCAATCGCATCGCGCTCGATCACGCGCCTCACGGCCGCGGCACGGTCGGCTGGCTCGACGTGCATCCGAATTCACGCAATGTGATTCCAGGCCGCGTGACGCTCACCGTCGATCTGCGCGCCGCCGACGATGCCTCGCTCACAGCAATGGACAGCGCGTTGCGCGCCGCATGCTCGGTAGCAGGCGAGAAAAGCGGCATCACGGTGGACGTCGAACAGGTGGTGTATTTCCCGCCGCAACCGTTCACCGCGGAACTGGTCGGTGCCGTGAAGCAGGGCGCGGACACGCTCGGCTTTTCGTCGATGGATGTGATCAGCGGCGCCGGCCACGACGCCGTTTATCTTGCGAGAGTCGCGCCCGCGGCGATGATCTTCGTGCCGTGCAAAGACGGCATCAGCCACAACGAAATCGAAGACGCACGCGCGGATCATCTCGAAGCCGGTTGCAACGTGCTGTTGCAGGCCATGCTGAGCGCCGCGCAGAAAGCGGGGAGCGCAGACGCATGAAGATCCTTATCGCGCGAATGAATCACGAGACCAATACGTTTTCGCCGGTGGCCACGCCGTTGGCGGCATTCGGCCGTAACGGTCCGACCTATGGCGAAGACGCGTTCAACGACAACAAAGGCATGCAGACGGCGATGGCCGCGTTCATCGACGCAGCCGAGCGTGAGCATGCCGACATCGTAACGCCGGTGTCGGCGTCGGCGAATCCGAGCGGGCCGGTCGAAGCCGCCGCTTACGATGCAATCTGCGAAGCGATCGTGTCGGCCGCGACAGGTTGCGACGCCGTCATGCTCGATCTGCACGGCGCGATGGTCGCCGAGAATTCCAACGATGGTGAAGGCGACTTGCTCGAACGCGTGCGCGCGTTGCTGCCGGATGCGCCGATCGCCGTCGCACTCGATCTGCATGGCAACGTCACGCAAAAGATGATCGACAATGCGGACGTGATCGTCAGTTTCAAGACTTATCCGCACGTCGATATGTATGAAACCGGCGCGCACGCGGCGCGTCTGATGTTCGATCTGATCCACGGCAAGGCGAAGCCCGTGATCGCATGGCGCCAGCCGCCGCTGCTCACGCATACGCTGCGCAGCGCGACTGCCGAAGGGGCGATGAAGCGCGCTGTGGATGCCGCGCGCGCCGCCGAGGCCGACGGCATGCTCGCGGTGTCGGTGCTGTCGGGCTTCTCGCTTGCTGATATCGAGGCGCCGTGCATCAGCGTCGTGGTGGTCGGCAATGGCGATCGCACTCACGCCGAAGCGGTAGCGGAGCGCATCGCGCGGCAGATCTGGAACGAGCGCGAAGACTTCGTGTATCGCAGCGCGCCGCTCGCTGAATCCGTCGCACAAGCCGCCGTGCTCGCGGTGGACGCCGACAAGCCCGTGCTGCTGCTCGATCACGGCGACAACTGCATGTCGGGCGGCACATGCGACACGATGGATCTGCTCGAAGAAGCCTTGAAGCAGAAGCTCGACGGCATCGTTAGCGGGCCGTTGTGCGATCCGCAAGCGGTCGCGGCGTTGATGTCGGCCGGCGTCGGCAGCACGGTGACGGTGACCATCGGCAACAAGGTCGCGAGCGATGCGCTCAAGCCACGTCCGCCGCTTGCCGTGACCGGCGTGGTGCGCGCGCTGACCGACGGCGAGTACGTGATCAGCGGCCCGACGTACACCGGACAGCGCGCCTTCATGGGACGCGCCGCGGTCCTCGACACAGGCACCGTCAAGCTCGTGATGACCGAACGCACGCACGAACCGTGGGACCTCGGCGTGTTCGAGAGCGTCGGCATCGATCCGCGTCGCGCGCGTTTCCTGTTGCTCAAATCACGCATGTACTGCCGGCCGGTGTTCGTGCCGATCGCCGCGGCGCTGGTGGAATGCGACAGCCGCGGCGTGACGAGTTCGGACTATGGCCTGTTCGCTTTCAAGCGCGTGAAGCGGCCGGTTTTTCCGCTCGATACGCAGACCGAGTGGGCATCCACGAACTGAGTGCAACGCGCTAGTCGACAGAAGTGCCGTTAGGGGCTTGTGCTGAGCGTGCGGGTTCTCTATAATTCGCGCCTCTAAAGGCTCGTAGCTCAGTTGGTTAGAGCACCACCTTGACATGGTGGGGGTCGTTGGTTCGAATCCAATCGAGCCTACCAACGCATCCGTGACGTAGACGAAAGCGGCTTCGCTTTCGTCTACTGTCAGGTTCTCGCATCGCCTCGGCGCACAGTTCGTTGTGCCGCTGTCCTGTCAGTTTCTCCCCTCTCCATAGCCTTGAACTCGCCGCAGCGTCGCTCGTGCGCCGCGAATGCCTTCTGCGTTCAACGTTGCCGTATCACGTCGTCTTTCGCCAATGCGCGGTACAGTTAAGCCTTCCTGTTTCGCCACTGAATAAACCTGCCTTCAGCGCGCGACGAAAGCGCGGGCAGCTTAAGAGGAAGCAGACGCAATGAAGAAGCTCATCAACGAGGTCTCCGCGGTCGTCCCGGATATGCTCGACGGACTCGCGGCGCTCAACCCCAATCTCTGCCTGTTGCAAGGCAGCACGATCGTCGTGCGCGCGGATGCCGAGGCCGCAGCGGCGCGCGGCGAAGTCGCGCTGATCTCGGGCGGCGGCTCGGGCCACGAGCCCGCCCACGGCGGTTATGTGGGCTCCGGCATGCTGAGCGGAGCGGTCGCGGGTGAAATCTTCACGTCGCCGTCCACCGACGCCGTACTCGACGCGATCCGTGCGGTGGCCGGTAAGGCAGGCGCCTTGCTGATCGTGAAGAACTACACGGGCGACCGCTTCAACTTCGGCCTCGCGGCCGAGATCGCGCGCGCAGAAGGCATCGCCACGGAAATGGTGATCGTCGCCGACGACGTCGCGCTGACGGCAAGCGGTGATCACGCGGGCCGTCGCGGGCTCGCGGGGACCGTACTGGTTCACAAGATTGCAGGCGCGGCTGCCACGGCGGGCCGCCCACTGGCGGAAGTCGCGCAGATCGCGCGCGACGTGGCGGCTTCGCTCGGCACGATGGGCGTCGCGCTCACCGCGTGCACGGTGCCGGCTGCGGGCAAGCCGGGCTTCGAGCTGGCGGACGGCGAGATCGAATGGGGTCTCGGCATTCACGGCGAACCGGGTGTGGAGCGCGGTGCGATGGAGCCTGCCGCCGCGATCGTCGACAAGCTGCTGGCGAAGATCGTCGGCGATCTGTCGTTGCAGGCCGGTGAGCGGGTGGCGTTGCTGGTGAACAATTTAGGCGGCACGCCGTCGAGCGAATTGAGCATTGTGGCCGGTTCCGCGCTGCGTTATCTGGCGAGCCGCGGCATCAAGGTGGAACGCGCCTGGGCCGGCACGTTCCTGAGCGCGCTGGAAATGGCGGGCATCTCGCTGACGCTGCTGCGCGTGGGCGACCAACGGCTCCGCTGGCTCGACGCCGCCGCGCATACGAGTGCGTGGCCCGCGCTGAGCGGCCGCATCGCGCAGGTTTCCGTGCGGCCCGCGCCTGCCGAACCGGAGCGCGCAAGCGGTGCGACGCTGTCGCGTGAAGCGACGTTGCGCCGCGTGATCGAAGCCGTTTGCGCGTGCCTGCTGAAAGCCGAGCCGGCGTTGACTGACATGGACCAACGCGTCGGCGACGGCGATCTCGGCATCAGTCTTTCGCGTGGCGCGCGCGCGATACTTCAGGAGCTCGATGGCTATCCGGCTGAGACAATACCAGGCGCCGTATTGCGCGGCATGTCGGCGACGCTGCGGCGCGTGGTCGGCGGCACGTCGGGCCCGCTTTACGCGGTGATGCTGGTGCGCGCGGCGGTCGCGCTCGAACGATCAGACGGATCGACGCCGAAGGAATGGGCGGCGGCGTTCAGCGCGGGTGTCGACGGCTTGATGGAACTGGGCGGTGCGCATCCCGGCGATCGCACGATGGTCGATGCATTGAAGCCGGCCGCCGACGCGTTGCGATCCGCTCTCGCGCGCCAGGAGGCATTGGATGCCGCGTTGAACGCGGCCGTCGACGCGGCAACCGAAGGTGCCTCGCAAACGGCGTCGATGCATCCACGGCGCGGGCGCTCGAGTTATGTCGGCGATCGCGCGCTAGGTCACGTGGATCCGGGTGCGCATGCGGTGGCGTTGTGGCTCGCTGCGATTTGCGAGGCGTTGAAGAAGTAAGCGAACTCGCGCAAACGCTCGATTGCGCGAAACAAAAAACGGCTAACAGCAGAGCAGAGGTCTCATGCTGTTAGCCGTGCGATCCGAGCGCCGACGCTCATGTCTCTACAAATAAGACGCGCCGTCGAAATACGCTTCGCGTAAGCGATCCACGCTCACGCTTTCGCATCAGCGCGCGATCATGGACGAAGCAGATCAAACCCAGCCAGCGCAACAACCCCGCTCACCACGATCAGCGCCACCGAATGCTGTCCGAAGTAAAGCAGGCCGGCAGCTGACCAGCACGTCAAAGCAAATGCGGCAATACGTTTCATGCTTTAAAACCCCAACGCGACAGCCAGCAACCCGCTGATCACACCACACACCACGACGGCCAACGCCACGGCCGTCAGCACACGCCGCGGAAACGAGCGTCCGAGCATGGCCATCGACGGGACGCTGATCAGCGGCAGCGTCATCAGCAACGCGCCAGCCGGGCCGGCCGCCATACCGAACGAGAGCATGGCCTGGATGATCGGCACTTCGCCCGCTGTCGGAATCACGAACAGCGTGCCGGCGACGGACAGCGCGACGATCCACAGCAGGCTGTTGTCGATATCCGGTCCGACATGCGGAAACAGCCACGTGCGCGCCGCGCCGAGAATCAGCACGAGCACGATGTATTCGGGAATGAGCCGCAGCGTCATCGTGCCGAGGATTTTCACCCAGCGTGCGAAGGCAGTGCCGGGCACATCGCTGGTGACCAGTTGCGCCATCGCTTCGCGTGACGCTTCGGCTTCCTTCGGCGTAACCATCCGGTTCACCAGATAGCCGAGACCGAACACCATCACGATGCCCAAGGCGAGGCGCAGGCCCATCCACTGCCAGCCGAGCACGAAGCCCATAAAGATCAGCGTGGCGGGATTCAACGCGGTATTGCCGAGCCAGAACGCGATCGCCGCGCCCGGCGCCGCCTGACGCGCCCGCAAGCCCGCCACGACCGGCGCCGCGCAGCACGTGCACATCATGCCCGGCAACGACAGCAGGCCACCCTTCACGACGCTGCTGAAATCGGTGCGGCCGAGCGCCCGCGCGACCCATTGCGGCGGAATCAGCGCTTGCACCGCCGAACCGAGCAGCAGCCCGAGCACCATCGCTTGCCAGATCGCTTTGCCGTAGGCGAGGGCGTAATTGATGGCAGCCTGCCACGACGCCGCCGGCGCGCTCGCCGACGTGCCCATCAGGATGGATTTGCCGATGGAGTGCTGGCTCGCGGCCACGAACGCGCGGTTGTAGTACGGGAACCACTTCACATAGAAGAGGCCGACCACAGCGATCAGCAGAAAGACGATCCAGCCAAGAGCGACTCGTGGTTGTCGAAGGGTTGATTGCATGGTGGTCTTGAACGTTGGTTTTAATCAGTTGACAGCGAGCGCGCTGCTGTCGAGCTGTACGAGCAGTGCTTTTGCCTGGTCGACGACATCGGCGTCGTTGGGGCGGAAATTCCATTGCAATGCGCGCGGCAACTGGACGAAATGCTGGTGGCTGCTGCGCGCATACGCCGGATCGTAGTGACGCCCAATCAACTCGTGCGCGAGCTCGGCACGGCGGTTGTCGTCGACGAGCTTTTGCCAGCCCGTGACACGTTCCCGGCTATGCAAACCGATCATCCGTTGCAGTTGCCCCTTCAGCGAATCGGGATCGTCGAACAGATGGGCGTAGTCGTGCAGCAGGAATGCCGCGCGATCTTCGCGGCTCGAGATCACCTCGACGCAGCGGCCCTGATGAAACGTCTCGAGCAGCGCGAGCGGCAGCGCGACGGAGCCGATGCGCCGGCTCTCCGCTTCAACGAACACCGGCCGTGCCCGATCGAACGTGCGCAACGCGCTCACGAGCAGCGTATCGAAACGCTTCTGCGACGGCTGCGTCACGCCGGCCCAGGCGCCGAGCAGCGAGCCGCGATGCGCGGCCAACGCTTCGAGATCCAGCGTCTGCGCGCCCGCGGCGTGCAGGGCTGCGAGCAGGCGCGTCTTGCCGCTGCCGGTCGGGCCCACCAGCGCGATGTACGAGAACGTCTTCGGCAAGGTGACGAGCGTGTCGAGCGTGGCCCGCCGATACGTTTTGTAGCCGCCATCGAGTTGGCGCGCCTGCCAGCCGATCATATTGAACAGCGTGGTCACCGAACCCGAGCGTTTGCCGCCGCGCCAGCAATAGATCAGCGGCCGCCAGTTGCGCGGCCGGTCGGCGAAAGTCGTTTCCAGATGGTGCGCGATATTGCGCGCGACCAGCGCCGCACCGATCCGCGTGGCTTCGAACGGCGATACCTGCTTGTACGTCGTGCCGACCAGCACGCGCTCTTCATTGCTCAACACGGGCGCGTTCAGCGCGCCCGGAATATGGTCTTCCGCAAATTCGAGAGGCGTGCGCACATCGATGATTTCATCGAAATCACCTGCTTTTTCGAGGCTGACGAGTAGGTTTTTCAAGGAGTTAGGGACAAAACGGGCCGGCGGGAAGGGTGAAATTATCGCACGCGCCGTGAATAGCGGCCGGCGGAGCACTCAGCGCTGTTTCCCGGCCGCGCGCCACGCATCGTTCCTTCTTCCGCTCGCGGCTCAGATGACCTCGACGCGTCCTTCTCCACTGACCATTTCGCCGATCACACACGCCTCGCCGAACCCGTCGGCGCGGAACAGGGCGAGAACCTCGTCGACGGCTTGCGGCGCGCACGAGACCAGCAAGCCGCCCGAGGTTTGCGGATCGGTGAGCAGCGTGCGCGCCGTCGCAGGAAATGAGGAGGGCAGAACGATGTTTTTGCCGTATGCGTCCCAGTTGCGTCCCGACGCGCCGGTAAAAATGCCGGCTTCCGCGAGGCTCACCACGTCTGGCAGCCACGGCAGATCCGCATAGCGCACGCGCGCGGTCAGGTTCGAGCCGCGCGCCAGTTCCAGCGTATGGCCGAGCAGGCCGAAGCCGGTGATATCCGTGAGCGCGTGCACGCCGTCGAGCCTGGACAGGTCCGCGCCCGGCCGGTTGAGCTTGGTCGTCGCGCCGATCATGGCGGCGTAGCCGGCGGCGTCGAGCCGGTCTTTCTTCAGGGCTGCCGAGAGAATGCCCACGCCGAGCGGCTTGCCGAGGATCAGCACATCGCCCGCTTGCCCGCCCGCGTTGCGTTTGACGCGCTTCGGATCGACCACGCCAATGGCGACGAGGCCGTAGATCGGCTCGACCGAATCGATCGAATGGCCGCCGGCGAGCGGGATGCCGGCCTCGGCGCACACGGATTCGCCGCCCTTCAGCACGGCTGCGATCACGTCGTGCGGCAGCACGTTGATCGGCATGCCGACGATGGCCAGCGCCATCAGCGGCTTGCCGCCCATCGCGTAGACGTCGGACAGCGCATTGGTCGCGGCGATGCGGCCGAAGTCGAACGGGTCGTCGACGATCGGCATGAAGAAGTCGGTGGTGGCGACGATCGCCTGCTCGTCGTTGAGTTTGTAGACGGCGGCGTCGTCGGCCGTGTCGTTACCGACCAGCAGATCGGGAAAGAACGGCAGCGGCGCGCTGCGCTTGAGCAGATCGGCAAGCAGGCCGGGCGCGATCTTGCAGCCGCAACCGCCGCCGTGCGACAGACTGGTCAGACGGGGCGAAGCGCTTGCGTGGCTGGGGGTATTGGTCATTGTGGCGGGCATTTCAGGCTACGAATGACCGCCATTATGATGGTTGTTCGTGCAATGCGCAGGGACCGGCGGTCGCCGAAGCGATCCGGACAGAACGCGAAACACGCCGTGCATTCCTCCACGCCTGCCCATAAGGCGCCGCACGGTCGCAATGCGCTTGCCGCAAAAGTGCGACAAAAGCGCGGCAAACTCACTCGCTATTTGTTGCTGCCGGCGCCGGTGCCATAGAGGCCGTTATCGAAGCCGCCCGCGCCTTGGGATTTGTGGCTCTTCCCGTCAGTCTTGCCGCGCGAGTTCGCCGAACCGCCATCTTTTGTCTGAGGCTTGTGCGATTCATGGACTGCGGACGCGGACGAATCGGGCGCCGATCCCATCGAAGAAGTGCGGTTCTCCTGCTGCGACGAACCGCTGCCCTGTGTGATCTGAGCAATACCGTGCGTACTCAGCGCGAGCATCGCGGCACCCAGCGCAAGCGAGACAACGCCGACCGACGCACACGATTTCACTGCGCCGTAAAGATTGCCTGCGAGAGAAGATTTGAGAAGGGGATAGGTCATAAGTGCCCAAAGATCTGGAGTAAGTGTCGGTGCGTGATTCACTGACTCAGCAATAACAATGCCTCGACTTTGTTGAAATCGGCTGTGGCATTTCATATTTAGTTGCACTGTAGAAGGCCTAAGTTCTCGCTGCAGGAATTCATACCGGTCTCTATAATCGTTATCAGTGTCCCCATAAAGAGCCGAGGCCATTCAATGACCCATATGTCCCGGCGACAATTTCTGAAGGTCTCCGCCACCACGCTAGCCGGATCGAGTCTCGCCCTCATGGGCTTCTCACCGACGCCCGCGTTAGCGGAAGTCCGTCAGTACAAGTTGTCGCGCACAACCGAAACCCGCAATACCTGCCCGTACTGTTCGGTAGGCTGCGGCATCCTGATGTACGGACTCGGCGACAACGCCAAGAACGCAAAGTCCAGCATCATCCACATCGAAGGCGATCCCGATCACCCGGTCAATCGCGGCACGCTGTGCCCGAAGGGCGCGAGCCTGATCGACTTCATTCACAGCCCGAGCCGTCTGAAGTATCCGGAGTACCGTGCGGCCGGCTCGAATGAATGGAAGCGCATGTCGTGGGAAGACGCACTCGATCGCATTGCGAAATTGATGAAGGAAGATCGCGACGCCAACTTCGTCGAGACAACGGCAGACGGCAAGAAGGTCAACCGCTGGCTGACCACCGGCGTGCTCGCAGCATCGGCCGGTAGCAATGAAGTCGGTTATTTGACGCACAAGACTGTCCGCAGTCTTGGCATGCTCGCATTCGACAATCAAGCACGTGTCTGACACGGCCCGACGGTGGCAGGTCTTGCCCCGACGTTTGGCCGTGGAGCGATGACGAACCATTGGGTCGACATCAAGAACGCGGATGTGATTCTGGTGATGGGCGGCAATGCGGCCGAGGCGCACCCGTGCGGTTTCAAATGGGTCACTGAGGCCAAGGCGCATCGCAAGGCGAGGTTGATCGTGGTCGATCCGCGCTTTACGCGCACGGCATCGGTCGCGGACTATTACGCGCAGATTCGGACCGGCTCGGACATCGTGTTCCTGGGCGGGGTGATCAACTATCTGCTCACCAACGACAAGATCCAGCACGAGTATGTAAAGAACTACACGGACATGCCGTTCATCGTTCGTGAAGATTTCTCATTTACCGACGGCCTCTATTCCGGCTACGACGCCGACAAGCGCAAGTACGACCAGAGTTCATGGGATTACGAACGCGGCGACGACGGCTTTGCCAAAGTCGATCCGACGTTGCAGCACCCGCGCTGCGTCTATCAACTGATGAAGCAGCACTACTCGCGCTACACGCCCGAGCAGGTCGAGAGCACCTGCGGCACGCCTAAGGAAAAATTCCTCAAGGTGTGCGAGATGCTCGCATCGACGGCTGTCCCGGGGCGCGCCGGCACGATCCTGTACGCGCTCGGCTGGACGCATCATTCGATCGGCGCGCAGATCATCCGCACCGGCGCGATGGTGCAATTGCTGCTAGGCAATATCGGCATTGCGGGCGGCGGCATGAATGCGCTGCGCGGTCACTCGAACATTCAGGGTTTGACCGACCTCGGCCTGATGTCGAATCTGTTGCCGGGTTACATGACGCTGCCGCTGGAAGCCGAACAGGACTTCGACGCCTACATCGCGAAGCGCGCGAGCCAGCCGTTGCGGCCGAATCAGTTGAGCTACTGGCGCAACTATCGCGCTTTCCATGTCAGTTTCATGAAGTCATGGTGGGGCGATAACGCGACCGCCGAGAACAACTTCGGTTTCGATTACCTGCCGAAGCTCGATAAGTCATACGACATGCTGCAGGTCTTCGAGCTGATGAATCAAGGCAAGATGACCGGCTACATCGCGCAGGGCTTCAACCCGCTCGCCGCGGCGCCGAACAAGGCGAAGATCGGCGCGAGTCTGGCCAAGCTGAAGTGGCTCGTCATCATGGATCCGCTTGCCACCGAAACCTCCGAGTTCTGGAAGAATTTCGGCGAGTTCAACGACGTCGATCCCACTTCGATCGCGACCGAAGTGTTCCGTTTGCCGACCACCTGTTTCGCGGAAGAGCGCGGTTCGCTGGTCAGCTCCAGCCGCGTGCTGCAATGGCACTGGCAGGGCGCGGACGGCCCCGGAGAAGCGAAGAGCGATCTCGAGATCATGTCGGGCTTGTGGCTGCGCATCCGCGAGGCCTACAGGAAGAACGGCGGCAAGTATCCCGATCCGATTCTCAAGATGAGTTGGCCGTATGCCGACCCGGAAAGCCCGACGCCTGAAGAGATCGCCATGGAGTTCAGCGGCAAGGCGCTTGCCGACGTCACCGACCCGACCGACAAAACCAAGGTGCTTGCCAAAAAGGGCGAGCAACTGGCGAGCTTCGCACAGTTGCGCGACGACGGCAGTACCGCGAGCGGTTGCTGGATCTTCTGCGGCGCATGGACCCAGGCGGGCAACCAGATGGGCCGCCGCGACAACTCCGACCCGACCGGAATCGGCAATACGCTGAACTGGGCGTGGGCCTGGCCGGCGAACCGGCGGATTCTGTACAACCGTGCTTCGTGCGACGTCAGCGGCAAGCCGTTCGATCCGACGCGCAAGCTGATCGCCTGGAACGGCAAGGCGTGGACGGGCGCGGACATTCCCGACTTCAAGGCGGACGAACCGCCGGAAAACGGCATGAATCCGTTCATCATGAACGCGGAAGGCGTGGCGCGCTTCTTCTCGCGCGATGGTCTGGTGGAAGGGCCATTCCCGGAGCACTACGAGCCATTTGAAACGCCGCTCGGCTACAACCCGCTGCATCCGAACAACAAGGCGGTCGTCAGCAGTCCGGCGGCACGCGTGTTCCCCGATGACCGGGCCGCGTTTGGCACGCACGAGAAATTCCCGCATACGGCGACCACGTATCGTCTGACGGAGCATTTCCACTACTGGACCAAGCACGCGCGCCTGAATGCGATCGTGCAGCCGCAGCAGTTCGTGGAGATCGGCGAGGATCTGGCGAAGGAGGTGGGCGTGGTGGCCGGGGATCGCGTCAAGGTGTCGTCCAATCGCGGGCACATCATTGCCGTGGCGCTCGTCACCAAACGGATCAAACCGCTGATGATCGAAGGAAAGAAAGTCCAGACAGTCGGATTGCCGCTGCATTGGGGCTTCAAGGGACTCGCGAAGCCAGGCTATCTCGTCAATACGCTGACGCCCTCCGTGGGCGATGGGAATTCGCAAACACCGGAATTCAAATCGTTCCTCGTCAAGGTCGAAAAGGCATAGGGAGAAGAGATGGCACTGCAATCACTGGACATCAAACGCCTCTCGGCCACGACCTTGCCTGAACCGCAAGTGCGTGAGCCGGTCACGGGCACGGTCGCCAAGCTCATCGACGTGTCGAAGTGCATTGGCTGCAAGGCGTGTCAGACCGCCTGCATGGAATGGAACGATCTGCGCGATGAAATCGGCACGACAACCGGCATCTACGACAACCCGCGCGACCTGAGCGAGCATTCGTGGACCGTCATGCGGTTCTCGGAATACGAGAACACCGAAGGCGATCTCGAGTGGCTGATCCGCAAGGACGGCTGCATGCACTGCGAGGATCCCGGTTGTCTGAAGGCTTGTCCGTCGCCGGGCGCGATCGTGCAGTACACCAACGGCATCGTGGATTTTCACGAGGAAAACTGCATCGGCTGCGGCTATTGCATCACCGGTTGCCCGTTCAACGTGCCGCGCATTTCGAAGAAGGACCACCGCGCGTACAAGTGCACGCTGTGTTCGGACCGCGTGGCGGTCGGCCAGGAACCGGCTTGCGTGAAGACGTGCCCGACCGGCGCGATCATGTTCGGCACCAAGGAGGACATGAAGCAGCAGGCCGCGGACCGGGTTGAAGATCTGAAGGAACGCGGTTTCCAGAACGCCGGTTTGTACGATCCTGCCGGCGTGGGTGGCACGCACGTCATGTACGTGCTGCATCACGCCGACAAGGCCAACCTGTATCACGGTTTGCCGCAGAATCCGAAGATCAGCGCGATGGTTGCCGTGTGGAAGGGGCTGGCCAAGCCGCTGGCGCTGGCGGGCATTGCGTTCGCGGCCATAGCCGGGTTCTTCCACTACACGCGCGTCGGTCCGAATGAGGTGTCGGAGGCGGATGAAGCCGAAGCCCAGCACGAAGCCGACGAGGCACGCCGTTCGCGGGAGGCATCCAATGAAGCACCCTGAGCATACCGATCTGAAGGACGTGAAGGGCAACAGTCTGATCGTGCGCTACACGCCGAACGAGCGTACGAATCACTGGATCACCGCGATCACGTTCGTTCTGCTGGCGCTGTCCGGCCTCGCCATGTTTCATCCGGCCATGTCGTGGCTCTACGCGATCTTCGGCGGTGGGCAATGGACTCGGATTTTGCATCCGTTCGTCGGCTGCGTGATGTTCCTGTCGTTTCTGATTCTTGCGTTGCGCTTCTGGCATCACAACTATCTCGACAAGGCCGACCTTCAGTGGATGAGGCAGATCGACGACGTGCTCAACAATCGCGAGGAAAAGCTCCCCGCGATCGGTAAGTACAACGCCGGTCAAAAGCTGTTATTTTTCACCATGGTGATCTGCCTGCTGCTGTTGCTGGCGAGTGGCATCGTGATCTGGCGCCGCTATTTCTCGTTCTATTTTCCGATCGAGATCATCCGGCTCGCGGCGCTCGTGCATGCCGCGGCGGCGTTCGTGCTGATCGTCGGGATCGTCGTGCATATTTATGCGGCGCTGTGGATCAAGGGGTCGATCGGCGCCATGACGCGCGGCACGGTGACCTACGGCTGGGCCCGGAAACATCATCCGAACTGGTTCAAGGAAATCATCGGTAAATAGCGGGCCACGCATAGGCAACCCAGGCAGCGCGGATTCCGGCGCGCTGCACCCGAGCCGCCGTCCTTGTTCGATGAACGGCGGCGGCTCCTTAGTTTTCAGAGGTCGATACTGTGGTTCAACGTATTCTCGAAGCCGGCGATATCGAATCGCTCGATCATTCGGCGATTCCGCGCATTCGCACGCCGGAACGGCTCGCGGTGTTTTCCGCCCGCGCCGCGCGGCTGCGCCAGCTTGCGGCGCTCAACAATCCGATCGCCGGCTATTTGCGCCTGATGGCCGTGCTCGCCGATGCGCAGCAAGCCGTGATGACGAGCTTCAAGGCGCAGCCGCCCAGCCCCGAGTTGATCGCGAGTGCGCAGCAGCATTCCATGCCGCTGATTCCGGCGCTTTCCGGCGTGCGCGATCCGGCCTGGCGCGACGTGCTGCGCCAGTTGCTCGACAAGGTGGCAACCGCGGGCCCGCTCACGCCGCCGCTCGAAGCGCTGATTGCCAGGCTGCGCACGCTCGACACCGCCACGCTCGAATTCCAGGCCGACGCAATCTTTGCGCAGCGCTTCGAAGAGGTCGATCCGGCGAGCGCGCCGTTCATCGTGGCCGCGCTGCAAGTGGTGTGGACCGACCTCGCTGCCGACATCGACAAGCGCGAGGTGCCGTACATCGAGACACTCGGCCTGTGTCCCGTGTGCGGATCGCATCCGGTGGCGAGCATCGTGCGTGTGGGCGGCGCGTATGACAATTACCGCTACCTGCAATGCGGCCTGTGCTCGACCGAGTGGCACATGGTTCGCACGAAGTGCTCGAACTGCGATTCGACCAAGGGCATCGCTTATCACACGGTCGGCTCGCCCGATGCCGACGAGGCTACGCGCGAAGCGGAATCGAAGAACGCCGCGCTGAAAGCGGAATCGTGCGACGAATGCCATACTTATCGAAAGATCGGCATTCAGTCGAAGGACTACGATTTCGAACCGTTCGCGGACGATCTCGCCAGTCTCACGCTGGATCTGTTGATGGGGGCGGAAGGTTACCGGCGCGCGTCGCCGCATCCGTGGCTGTGGCCCGAACAGGGTGTCGGTGCGGATGACTCTTCCGGCGAGTCCGACTAGCAGCGAGTGGATGCGACCAGAAAAGGGATGGCCTCGTGAGCGATGTAAGCGGCTCTGAATTGCAGGCGCTGATGGCGCGCGTGCCGTCGGTGGAAAAGGTGCTGGCGTCGGTCGAGTTCGCGGCATTGATCGGCGAATACGGCCGCACCCAGGTGTTGAGCGCGGTGCGCGAAGCGCTCGACACCTGGCGCGCCGGCGCGCAGTCGGGCGATGCGTCTGTGAGCGCGCTCGACGTCGCGCAACTGAAGCGTTCAGTCGAAGCCGCGCTGCGCCAGCGCAACGAGTCGCGCTTGCGCAGCGTTTTCAATCTGACCGGCACGGTGTTGCATACCAATCTCGGCCGCGCATTGCTGCCCGACGAAGCGGTGCAGGCCGTGATGAAAGCGCTCACGCAACCCGCCAACCTCGAGTTCGATCTGGGCACCGGCAAGCGCGGCGATCGCGATGATCTGATCGACGCGCTCATCTGCGAACTGACCGGCGCCGAAGCGGCCACCGTGGTCAACAACAACGCGGCCGCGGTGCTGCTCACGCTGTCCGCGCTGGCGTCCAAGAAAGAAGTCATCGTGTCGCGCGGCGAGCTGGTTGAAATCGGCGGCGCGTTTCGCATTCCCGACATCATGAGCCGCGCGGGCGCGAAACTGCGCGAAGTCGGCACGACGAACCGCACGCATCTGAAGGACTACGAGGAAGCCATCGGCCCGCAAACCGCGCTGCTGATGAAAGTCCACGCGAGCAACTATGCGATCAGCGGCTTCACCAAAGAGGTTGGTCTGGATGAAATCGCGCCACTTGCCCATGCGCGCGGTCTTGCGGTTGCAGTGGACCTCGGCAGCGGCACGCTGGTCGATCTGAGCCAATGGGGCTTGCCGCGTGAAACGACGGTGCGCGAATCCGTCGAAGCCGGCGCCGACCTCGTCACGTTCAGCGGCGACAAGTTGCTCGGCGGACCGCAAGCCGGTTTGATCGTCGGGCGGCGCGATCTGATCGCGAAGATCAAGAAGCATCCGCTCAAGCGCGCGTTGCGCGTCGGCAAACTGACGCTCGCGGCGCTGGAGCCTGTGCTGCAGTTGTACCGTGCGCCGGAGAAGCTCACGGAGCGGCTCACCACGTTGCGCTTGTTGACCCGTCCCGCCGACCACATCCGGCTCGCCGCGGAGCGCGTGCAACCCGCGTTGCAGCGCGCATTCGGCGAACGCTATGCGGTGACGGCGGAGCCGATGTTCAGCCAGATCGGCAGCGGCGCTTTGCCGGTCGACGTGCTGCCGAGTTACGGCCTCGTCGTCAGAATGGCGGACGGCAAACGCGGTGGCCGTCAATTAGTCGCGCTTGAAAAGCGGCTGCGCGAGATGGCGAGGCCCGTGATCGGCCGTATCGCGGACGATGCATTGCGCCTCGATCTGCGCTGTCTCGAAGCCGCCGATGAAGCGCAATTGATCGAGCAGCTGAAGGGCGTGCGCGCATGATCGTCGGTACGGCGGGGCATATCGACCACGGTAAGACGAGCTTGGTGAAAGCGCTGTCGGGCGTCGATACGGATCGCCTCAAAGAAGAGAAGGCGCGCGGCATTTCCATCGAATTGGGCTACGCGTACGTGCCGCTCGAGAATGGCGACGTGCTCGGCCTGATCGACGTGCCGGGCCACGAGAAGCTCGTGCACACCATGACCGCGGGCGCGAGCGGCATCGATTTCGCACTGCTCGTGATTGCCGCCGACGACGGTGTGATGCCGCAAACGCGCGAGCATCTTGCGATCATCGAGCTGCTCGGTATTCGGCAAGGTGCCGTCGCGTTGACCAAGGTAGACCGCGTGGACGCGCAGCGTCTGCGCGAAGTGCACGACGAAGTCATCGCGTTTCTAAGCGGAAGCGTGCTCGAAGACGCACCCGTGTTCGATACTTGCGCGGTGCGCGCCGACGATCCTGGCGTGGCCGCGTTGACGGCGCACCTGCACGCGGCCGCCGCGGCGTGGCGGATGAAGCGTGACGATGGCCTGTTCCGTCTCGCGGTCGATCGTGTCTTCACGCTCTCGGGCCAGGGCACGATCGTGACCGGCACCGTGGTGTCGGGCCGCGTGGCGGTCGGCGACACGATGCTGCTCGCGCCGAAGAATCAACCGGTGCGCGTGCGCAGCATTCATGCGCAGAATCGTCCGGCGCAAAGCGGCCGCGCCGGTGAGCGCTGCGCATTGAACCTCGCGGGCATCGAGAAGAGCGCGATCGATCGTGGCGACTGGATCGTCGATCCGCGGCTTTCGCAGGCGTCGCAGCGAATCGACGTCATGCTGACGCTGCTAGCCGATGCACCGCTTACGTTGGAGCATTGGGCGCCGTTGCACGTGCATCTGGGCACGCAGCACCAGGTCGCGCATGTCGCGTTGCTCGATGGCGACACGCTCGGCGCCGGTCAGCGTGCCCGCGTTCAACTCGTGTTCGAGCGGCCGGTTTGCGCGGTGCCGGGCGATCGGTTCGTGGTGCGCAACGCGCAGGCCAATCGCACGATCGGCGGTGGCCATGTACTCGATCCGTTCGCGCCGTCGCGCAAGCGTCGTTCGGCCGAGCGGTTGGCGTGGCTCGACGCGCTTCAGACGATGCTCGACACCGGCACGCTCGACGCCATCTTCGCGAGAGCGCCGCATGGCTTGTCGCGCTCGCTGCTGGAAAGTTTGACGGGCATGCCGGCGGCGCTCGCGTTGCCGTCCAACACGCGTGTCGTGGAACTGCCAGGCGAGGACGCATTGCTAGTCGCCGACGCGCTTTGGCAAGCGCTCAATACGCGATTGACGACGACGCTCGCGCAGTACCACGAACGCTCGCCGGACGAGTTGGGCCCGGACATCTCGCGCTTGCGACGCATTGCCGCGCCGCTGGTGGACGACGCGCTGTGGCGCGCGCTTGTCGACGATGCCGCGACGCGTGCCGAGATCGTCAAGCGCGGGCCTTGGCTTCATCTGCCGGGCCACACGGTGACGCTCGACGATGCTGATCGCGCGCTCGCGGCTACGTTGCTGCCCGCAGTCAAAGCGGGGCGTTTCGATCCGCCGTGGGTACGCGATCTGGCCAGCGCGCACGGCGTATCCGAGGAGCGTGTGCGTCAATTGATGCGCAAGCTCGCGCGGCAGGGCGAGCTGTTTCAGGTTGTGCGCGATCTCTTCTATCACCCGGAGATGATTCGCGAACTGGCTTCGATTGCGGCTGCCGAGGCGCAAAAGAATGCCGGCACGGTTGCGGCCGCACCGTTTCGCGACGTCACCGGATTGGGCCGCAAACGCGCGATTCAGCTTTTGGAATTCTTCGACCGGGTTGGGTATACTCGCTTCCACCGTGGCCTGCATCTGCTGCGCACGGATAGTCGCTGGCTCGATCTGCTCTGATCATCGGCAACGTGTAGTTCAATCACCGTAGGAAGGCATTCGTGTCCGGTGGCGCGGCTGGGCTTCAAACCCAGTTGAGGGCGTCAGACGCTCTCAGGTCGGTTCGACTCCGGCTGCCTTCCGCCAGTTAAGGCTTCCCGGGTATTCCGATATCTTCCGAAAACGTCCTCCAGATCGCCGATGATCATAGAGCGTGAGTTCGTGATTTCTTTCTCTTCAATCAGTACGCGCGTGTGATCGATGGTGCTTCGAGTCTTGAAGCGCCTTTCACATGCTTTCCCGCCCATAAATTTGCGTCCGCCACGTCAGGCCGTCTGGCTCAAAAAGAAATGCTGTAAATCCGGCGTTTCCCAGAAGAGATTGCAGGCGGCACCGGTTTGCCAGCCCTAAATACGACCACACATTCTGCTGTATCACCCGTAACCTTTGCGCATTCATCACTGAATTCGCATTGCTCTTACGGAGGCCAAGATGACCGATTTATCGACGGGGACACCCTTGATCTCTTCCTTGGGTCAGACACGCACCGACGACGACCCACAGGAAACCGCCGAATGGCTCGATGCGCTGGATGGCGTGGTCCGGCATGCGGGTGCTGAACGGGCGCAGTACCTGTTCGATCGCCTCGCGGCCTACGCTTCGTCCAACGGTATCGGGACGGCGCGCCTGAGTATCACGCCCTACGCGAATACGATTGCCGTCGATCAGCAGCCTCCCTATCCCGGTGACCTGGATATCGAAGAAAAGCTTGCCGCCGCACTGCGCTGGAATGCGCTTGCCATGGTGGTGCGGGCCAATCGCGCCTACGGCGAACTGGGCGGCCATATCGCCAGCTATGCGTCGGCAGCCGACCTGTTCGAAGTGGGCTTCAATCATTTCTTTCGTGCACCGAATGATGCTCACGGCGGCGATCTCGTCTATTTTCAGCCACATTCCGCACCGGGCGTTTATGCGCGGGCATACCTCGAAGGCTTCCTCAGCGAGGCGCATCTTGAACATTACCGGCAGGAGATCACTGGTGAGGGCCTGTGTTCCTATCCGCATCCGTGGCTGATGCCGGACTTCTGGCAGTTCCCGACCGGTTCAATGGGCATTGGGCCAATTAACTCGATCTACCAGGCGCCCTTCATGCGCTATTTGCAGAACCGCGGACTGAAGCACACGGAAGGCCGTAAAGTGTGGGGCTATTTCGGCGACGGCGAAATGGACGAACCCGAGGCGATCGGCGCGCTTTCACTGGCCGCGCGCGAGAGACTCGACAATCTTGTGTTCGTGATCAACTGCAATCTGCAGCGGCTCGACGGACCGGTACGCAGCAATGGCCGGATCATCGACGAACTCGAGGCGCAGTTCACCGGCGCCGGCTGGAACGTCATCAAGGTGCTGTGGGGTTCGGATTGGGACGCCATGTTCGCACGTGATCGCACGGGGGCATTGGTGCGCGCGTTCGCGCACACCGTGGACGGCCAGTTCCAGACTTTTTCAGCCAACGACGGTGCTTACAATCGCTTTCATTGGTTCATCGTGAGCAATCAAAGATCGAATGAAGAGCGTCCAGCTATGTGAAGAGCTGGACGCCGACTGTTGAAACGCTTGCTGCTGGAGATGAATGTGCGGGTGACACGAATAGAAGTGCCGGATATTGGCGATTACAAGAACATCCCGGTAATCGAAGTTCTGGTGGAAGTAGGGCAACGCGTCGAGCGGGAGCAGTCTCTCGCCGTGCTCGAGTCGGACAAGGCGACGATGGATGTGCCGAGCCCGGCCGCCGGTGTGATCAAGGAACTGAAGGTGGCGGTTGGCGACAAGGTGTCTCAAGGCACATTGATCGTGGTGCTCGAAAGCGCGGAGGAGCAGCGCGACGAGGCGGTGCCGGGGCCCACGGCCGCTGCTGCGCGCGATCTCACGCAGCCGAATACGAATGCCGCGACAGTACTGGCGCCCGAACCAACGTCCGCGCCCGCGCCGTTGCGTCGCGCCCCGGTGGCCGAAGGCGAAGCATATCGCGAAAGCCACGCATCGCCGTCGGTGCGTAAGCTCGCGCGCCAACTGGGTGTCGAATTATCACGAGTGCGGGGCACTGGTTCGAAGCAACGTGTCACATTGGAAGACGTCACCGCGTTCGTCAGGAGCGCGATGACGGCGTCGTCCGGCGCGGTTGCCGTCCCTGCGTCGCCCGCCTCGCCGCACGGAGCGGAACTGGGTCTGTTGCCGTGGCCTCGGGGCAATTTCGCGCGATTTGGTCCCGTCGATTCGCAACCACTGTCGCGCATCCAGAAGATCTCCGGCGCCGCCCTGCACCGCAACTGGGTAACGATTCCTCACGTCACGAACAACGAGGAGGCGGATATCACCGAACTGGAGGCATTGCGTACGCAGTTGAACAAGGAATACGAGAAGTCAGGCGTGAAGTTCACGATGCTTGCGTTCGTAATCAAGGCGGTTGTCATCGCGCTGAAGAAATTCCCGACTCTCAATGCAAGCCTCGAGGCTGACAAGCTCGTGTTCAAGCAGTACTACCACATTGGCTTCGCCGCTGATACGCCGAACGGTCTCGTCGTACCCGTCATTCGCGATGCGGATAGAAAGGGGCTTGTCGAGATTGCGAGGGAAATTGGTCAACTGTCGAAGCTTGCGCGGGAAGGCACGCTCAAACCCGATCAGATGCAGGGCGGGTGCTTCTCCATTTCCTCACTTGGCGGTATCGGCGGCACGCATTTCACGCCGATCATCAATGCGCCGGAAGTGGCGATTCTCGGCTTGTCGCGAAGCGCGATGAAACCGGTTTGGGACGGCGAACAGTTCGTGCCGCGCCAGATTCTGCCGCTTTCCCTGTCATTCGATCACCGAGCCCTGGATGGCGCGGAAGCAGGCCGTTTCAACGCGTATCTGGTTTCGCTGCTGGCCGATTACCGCAGGCTGCTGCTCTGACGAAGCAGGCGAGCGATTTCGCACGAGGCGACGATAGAGCTTCTTTCCGCTTGAACAGACATAGGCGAGCGACACAACAAGGGTTTTCATGAGCGCGACAGAAATCAAGGTGCCGGATATCGGCGATTACAAGGAAGTGCCCGTTATCGAAATCGCCGTGAAGGTCGGTGATCGTGTCGAGAAAGAGCAATCCCTGATTACGCTCGAATCCGACAAGGCGACCATGGATGTGCCGAGCCCGGTCTCTGGCGTCGTCAAGCGATTGAGCGTCGAGGTTGGCGATATCGTGTCTGAAGGCACGTTAATCGCGCTTCTCGAAAGCGTCGGCGAGGCAGCGGATGCGGCGAGTTCACCATCGGCTGCTGCAGTTCGGGCGCCGGAAAACGCGTCAGTTCTACCGCAGGGCGGCAGTTTCTCCGGCAACGCGGATATCGAGTGCGACATGCTCGTGCTCGGTTCGGGCCCCGGCGGCTATTCGGCGGCGTTCCGTTCTGCTGACCTGGGTATGAAGACGGTGCTGGTCGAACGTTACTCGACGCTCGGCGGCGTGTGTCTGAACGTCGGCTGTATTCCGTCGAAGGCGCTGTTGCACACGGCGCTCGTGATCGACGAAGCCGAAGCGCTCGGCTCGCACGGCATCACGTTCGGCAAGCCGCAAATCGATCTCGACAAGCTGCGCGACTTCAAGTCGGGCGTCGTCAAGAAGCTCAGCGGCGGTCTCGCCGGCATGGCGAAGATGCGCAAGGTCGAAGTGGTCACGGGCACGGGTTCGTTCGTCGATCCGCATCATATGGAAGTGCAGGTCGAGGGCGGCAAGAAGGTCGTCAAGTTCAAGCAGGCAATCATCGCCGCGGGCTCGGAAGCGGTAAAGCTGCCGTTCATTCCGGAAGATCCGCGTGTGGTCGATTCGACCGGCGCGCTCGAACTGCGGCAGATTCCGCAACGCATGCTGGTGATCGGCGGCGGCATCATCGGGCTGGAAATGGCCACGGTGTACGCCACGCTCGGCGCGCAGATCGACGTGGTCGAAATGCTCGACGGTCTGATGGCCGGCGCGGACCGCGATCTGGTCAAGGTCTGGGAGAAGTACAACAGCAAGCGTTTCGCCAACGTCATGCTGAAGACCAAGACCACGGCGGCCGAAGCGAAAGACGACGGCATCTATGTGTCGTTCGAAGGCGAGAAGGCCCCGGCCGAAGCGCAACGCTACGACCTCGTGCTGGTTGCCGTCGGCCGTTCGCCGAACGGCAAGAAGATCGGCGCGGACAAGGCAGGCGTCGCGGTGACGGATCGCGGCTTCATCGACGTGGACAAGCAGATGCGCACCAACGTGCCGCACATCTTCGCGATCGGCGATATCGTCGGTCAGCCGATGCTGGCGCACAAAGCCGTGCATGAAGCGCACGTCGCCGCCGAAGTCGCACACGGCGAAAAGGCATACTTCGACGCGCTGCAGATTCCGTCGGTGGCTTACACCGATCCGGAAGTGGCTTGGGCCGGCAAGACGGAAGACCAGTTGAAGGCCGAAGGCATCAAATACGGCAAGGCGGTGTTCCCGTGGGCCGCATCGGGCCGCGCGATCGCCAACGGCCGCGACGAAGGCTTCACGAAGCTGCTGTTCGACGAGGAAACGCATCGCGTGATCGGCGGCGGGATTGTCGGTCTGAATGCGGGCGACCTGATCAGCGAAGTCTGTCTCGCGGTCGAGATGGGCGCGGATGCAACGGATATCGGTAAGACGATTCACCCGCATCCGACGCTCGGCGAATCGATCGGTATGGCCGCCGAGCTGTACGAAGGCGTCTGTACCGACCTGCCGCCGTCCAGAAAGGCCTGATCGCCGTCTCAGCGAACGTTTCGCTAGTGTGACGAATAGCGGGTTTTCCCGCGCGCCGACGAGAATGTCTGTTTTTGGTGATAACTCGACTTTTTATCGGAATTTCCCGCGCAGGCAGCTGGCATAAACTCGTTCATCAGGTGCCGTTGTTCAAATACGTGTTGAAGCGGAAGTCGATGTTCTGATCCAAGCGACCGTTCGAACTCGGGGCACCAGAGCCTTTAGCGAAGAGGAGACCCGGGCCATGAACGTTGCGCTGGATAGGATTGACCTCAGTATCTTGAGTGAACTTCAGGAGGACTCGAGTTTGACGAACCTCGAACTGGCAGCCCGAGTCAATCTGTCACCTTCTCCCTGCCTAGTCAGAGTCAGAAATCTGGAGCGTCTCGGTGTGATCAGCCGGCGCGTCGCCGTCCTCGACGCGTCTCTACTCGGCTTGGGCGTCATGGCCATTGTCGAGATCAGTCTCGAGCGGCAGGGCACGCATGCGCGGGAGAGTTTCGCGGACACGGTGAGAGGTATCACCGAAGTCATGGACTGTTTCATGATGACCGGGCAAACCGATTACCTCCTGCGGGTGGTGGCGAGAGATCTCGTCGAACTCGAACACATCATCACACACAAGCTGACGTCCCTTCCCGGCGTGGCCAGCGTTCGCTCGAACGTCGTCCTCAAACGGCTGGCAAACAAAACGACGCTCCCTATCGACACGACACGGCCTATCCAGATTCACGGCCTGGCGCAGGTGTCGTGATTACATCAATCGCCCGGCGAGCGGAAGCGGAAGCCGGCAATAAACCTTTAGCGAAACCGCATGCCGGGATCCGAAAAGGGAGAAGAGACGTGAAGATTTTTTTGCCGGGTCAGCCGGGCGCGACCGAGAGCACACTCATCGGCCGCGAAGCGTACGCAGCGCAGACGGCGCTCGCGTCGGACCGCGTGAGGTGTTCTGATGAGTAACGCTACGTCGACCCGCCAGCCAGCGGATTCGCACGCCGACATCGCGACGGCGTCGGACATTATCGAAGAAGCGCGAGCCGGTCGCATGTTCATTCTGGTCGACGACGAGGATCGCGAGAACGAAGGCGACCTTATTATTCCCGCCCAGTTCGCCACGCCCGACGCCGTCAACTTCATGGCGACGCATGCACGCGGTTTGATCTGCCTCGCGATGACCCGCTCGCGTTGTGAATCGTTGGGCCTTCATTTGATGAGCCGGATCAACGGTTCGCGGCACGAGACGGCTTTCACGGTCTCGATCGAGGCGCGTGATGGGGTGAGTACGGGCATCTCGGCGGCCGACCGTTCACGCACGATCTCGGTTGCCATCAATCCGGAAACGGGGCGCGACGATATCGTTTCTCCCGGGCATGTCTTTCCGCTCATGGCACGTGACGGCGGTACGCTCGTGCGCGCCGGCCACACCGAAGCCGCGGTGGATATCACGCGTCTGGCCGGGCTCGCGCCGGCCGGCGTGATCTGCGAAATCATGAATGACGACGGCACTATGGCGAGGTTGCCGGACCTGATTGAATTTTCACGGCGACATACGCTGAAACTGGGCACCATCGCCGATCTCATCGCGTATCGCCGACGCACGGAAAAGCTCGTGGAGGTCGTTGAAAACGGCAGCTTCACCGAACCGAATGGAAGGCATTGGCGGATCGTCGTCTACCGCAACCGGATCGATCAGGTCGAACACATTGCGTTTGTCATGGGCGATCTGCGGGGAGCCGACCCCGTCCTCGTGCGCATGCATGCCACGGATACCATAAAGGACATCATTGGAGGTCACCACCTCGCGTCACTACGTGGTGCCGCACGTCTGCTGGCGGACGAGAACCGCGGCGTCATAGTGCTGATCCGAGAGTCTCGCCTCACGGCTGTGTCGGACCGTGTGCGTTCGATGATGCATCCCAAGCCCGCCGAGCAGGCACTGCGTGATTACGGAATAGGCGCGCAAATTCTCGCCGAACTCGGCGTGAAGAACATGATCCTGCTCTCCAATCACGAGAGAACGATTGTGGGTCTGGAGGGCTACGGTCTGAACGTGGTGGAGCAGAGAAAAATAGAGCGTGTCAGCGACTATCAGGAAGGTTGAAGCTATCCAGTCGCGCCGCTCATTTCAGAGCGTTTCATGACCAGAAAAACAACTCGAGGAAGAGAGATGAGACACGCAGAAAACCCCGGCGTCTTTGCCGATCGCACGAGTGCCACAGCTGCGGAGCGGCCCGCATGAGAATCACGGCAGACAATCCATATACGGCCGGACTCGAGCGTGACCCGGCGAATTTCATTGCTTTGTCCGCAATGACGTTTCTCGAACGCGCGGCTTCCATCTGGCCGGAGCGCACGGCTATCGTTCATGGCGCGATTCGCCGCGACCGGGCCGAAACGTATCGGCGTTGCTGGCTACTCGCCGGCGCGCTGCGCGGGCGCGGCATCGGCAAGCGCGATACCGTAGCGATTATCGCCGCCAATACGCTCGGCGAAGTCTTTCTTCGCGGCAACAACGTCATGAAGGGCTATCTGAAGAATCAGGACGCCACGGTGGAGGCATTTACCGGCGGGTGGTTTCATACCGGCGATCTCGGTGTATGGCATCGCGATAGATACCTGGAAATCAAGGATCGCTCGAAGGACATCATTATCTCGGGAGGCGAGAACATTTCGTCGATCGAGATCGAGGACGTGCTGTATTCCCATCCCGCTGTTCTGGAGGCGGCAATCGTCGCGCGCCCTGACGAAAAATGGGGCGAGACACCGTGTGCTTTCGTCGCGCTCAAAGACGGTGCGATCGTGACCGAAGCAGACATCATCGCTTTTTGCCGCGAACGGATGGCACATTTCAAGGTTCCCAAGACCATCGCTTTCACGCCGCTGCCGAAAACCGCGACCGGCAAGATCCAGAAGTTCATCTTGCGGCAGCGGGCGCGCCAGCTATGAAGGGCAACCCGGCATCGCCTGGCGCCGCGTCTCGATCAGGGCGAAGAAGCATCCATCTTGTCCACTCGAAATTTACCGGGACTTCGTCCCATGGTCTTCTTGAACATGGTGATGAACGAATTGGGACCTTCGTAGCCGAGTTCTAGCGAAACGGCGTGAACCGATGCGCCGGCCGACAATCGCTGAAGGGCAATGATGATATGCAAACGCTCGCGCCAGCGCCCGAACGTCATACCGGTTTCGCTGAGCACTAAGCGCGCAAGCGTACGTTCGCTCATGGCATAACGGCGTCCCCATTCCGCGATCGTGCTGCGATCGGCAGGATTGTCCAGCAACGACGAAGCGATCTGTTGGAGCCGATGATTGTCGGAGATGGGGAGAAAGACGTCATCGGGTGTCAGTTGCGTGAGCTGATCCAGCAACACTCTGGCGAGCCGGCCCGTCGGCCCTTCCTTGGGATAGTCTGGCGGCAGTCTGGCCAGTGAACGGATGAGCTCACGGATGAGCGGTGTAATCGTAAAGCTACTGCACTCCGTTGGCAGATCTGCTTCGTCCGGTGGAATGAAAATGACATATAGCTTGGCAAGATCGGAAGCATGATTGCTATGAGGAATGCCACCGGGAATCCACACTGCGCCATTGGGCGGGACGATCCACCATCCGTTCGGTGATCGGCACATGACCGACCCTCTCAATGCCACGACCATTTGTCCCTTGCGGTGGACGTGCATCGGCAACTCATCCTCTTTTCCACTCGTCTCGAGAAGGACAGAAATGACCGGTAAATCGACAGAATCCGGGTCGAACGGTTGGTAGTTGATCTTCACCTGGTCTGTGATGACTGGCGAAGTGGGCGTACGGGTGTCAGGCGTTCCTGGTTCCACGGTTCACTCGCTTTCTGCGCCTGATCGGCCTAGGTGAGTTCATGGGTCGCCGCGCTCAGCGCAACATTCGGTGGGCCATCTGCATGACGCGATTTTAATCTGCCGGATTAACGATGGTGCCGACAAATCAAAATTAAATTTTGCCCCCCTGCACCTACACTAATCAGATGAAAAAAGACGAGGCATCAGGTATGAAAACCAACGAACTTATTTGCACTCAGATCGATGCCGACCTCGTGCAGCTGACGATAAACCGGCCACCAGCGAACGCTCTTAGCGGACCACTCATTACCGCATTGATTTCCACCTTCAGCGAGCTTGCTCAGGAAAACGTACCACCTGGAATCGTCCTTACGGGAGCGGGAGAAAAGTTCTTTTGCGCCGGCGGCGATATCAATGAAGTGGCGGACCACGAACTCGCGCTGTCGCGCATGGAAGAGTTCCACGCATTTCTGGGGCAGCTCGAGCAGTATCCGAGTCCATTCGTGTGCGCGGTCAATGGCTATGCGGTGGGCGCGGGATTCGAAATGGCCCTTCACGCCGATTACGTCGTGGCATCGACTGAATCTCGGCTGGGATTTCCCGAGATCAATCACGGCCTTTTGCCCGCGGCAAAAGGTATGCGTCACGCAGCAATCCTGCTTGGTCAACGTGTCGCCCGTTCTTTGCTGTTTTCGGGTGAGCTGATTTCCGTCAGCGATGGGCTCGCCATCGGGGCAGTGGACGCAATATCCACGCATGACGAAGTGCTGCAGGACGCGCTCGCCAAATGCCGGGAGCTTTGCAGCAAAGACCGGCAACTCTTCGCCGCCATCAAGAGAACGCTGCGCGAGAGTTCACAGATGACCGACGCGGCGCTGCTGCAGATGACGCTCGACGATCTCCGTGGATATCTCGGCAATTCGAAGTCCGCCGACGCCAGATCCCAATTTCTGACCCGCAACAGGAAAGCCCAATTGTGAGTAATTTCGAACCACCGGAAACGCTGCATCTCTCGCGCATGACGTATGAGGACGTGTCGTCCGCATTGGCCACGCAGTTCGACGGCGTCATCATTCCTTGCGGAGCAATCGAGCAGCACGGCCCCCATCTACCGCTGAGTATGGATGCCGATCATGCTGAAGCCCTGGCGGTGGAAATTGCCGCATTGCTGGGGCGGACATTGATCGCCCCAACCATACAGGTTGGATGCTCGAAGCACCACATGGCCTTCCCGGGCACGATCTCATTGCAGGAGCAAACCTATACCGCGCTCTGTCACGATTACTGTGTAAGCCTCGCGAAGCACGGATTCAAGCGTATCTACCTGTTTTCAGCCCATGTCGGCAACTTCAATGCTCTTCATGCGATGTTGCCGGGTTTGAGAGAAGCTGCAGGCCCGGACGTTCAGGTTCTTGCCTATACAAATCATCAGGCGTGGCTGCGTGAGTGGCGACTGGCGGTCGAGGAAGCCGGTGGCGATCCGGAGTCGGTAGGTGGACACGCCGACATCGCCGAGACCTCGCTCATGATCCACCTCCATCCCGACAGCGTCCGGCACGGACAGCTGGTGGCCGGCCATGTCGGCTTCATGACGACCGAGCAGTTGAATCTGATGTGGAGGGATGGCGTTGCTTCCATCTCCCGAAACGGCGTGCTCGGCGATGCGCGCGGATCGTCACGCGAGATTGGCGAGACCTGTCTGCATGCAACGGCCAGACTTCTTGCGGCAGCATTTGCGGCGGAATCATCAACGTAGAGAAGGCGGTGCGCCGGCAGCATGATCTGCGGGTATCGATAAGGTAGTGGCATAAAAAGAATAAAAAATGCTGTGGGATCTGCGGCAATATTTATTCACGAAAGCAACGGGAATTCAGAGCCGGAAACGTAGACGAATCGATAAGAATACTTATCGAATTCTTCTGCAACGTTTCGAAATCAGGTGCATTGACGATGTCCATAGTTTCACGGCGAGACACTGACGGAACGTCAGCAGCAATTCGCGCTCGCCATGAATTTTTAATTACGACTGTCAAGGAAGAACAAATGCCATTGAAAATCGGTTTTTGGTCCGAGCAGGAAACACAGGTTGGGCATAGCTACTCGAACAGGCTTCGCGAACTGGTTCGCGAAACACTGCTTGCCGAGCAAATGGGTTTCGATTTTGTTGCTCTTTCGGAGCAGCACTTTGCTCTCGGCGGCGTTTCGAGTTCGGCTCCTGAAGTGGTCTTTGGTTATCTCGCCGCCGTCACTTCGCGAATCAAACTTCGTCCTGCCGTGGCCTTGATGCCCAAAGCCATCAATCACGCACTGCGTACTGCGGAACGGCTGGCGGCGACCGACATCCTGTCCAACGGCCGGATGGAGATGTATTGCGGCCGCGCCAACACTACGATCGCAATGCGCGCCTTCAACGTATCGCCCGACGAAACACTGCCGCAGATGGAAGAAGGCATGGCGCTGCTGCGCAAAGCGATGCGGGAAGACGTTTTCACCTTCGACGGAAAGTATTACCAGGTGCCACCCCGGTCACTCGTACCCAAGCCTTTGCAAAAGCCGTATCCGGTGCTCGGCGTTGCCGCAACCAGCGCGAACAGCCATGCCTGGGCTGGCTCGGAAGGCCTTGCGGTGATGAGCCATGCCATTTATCAGGGATGGGAAAAACAGAAGGGTCTGCTGGACACCTATTGGAAGAACTGGAAGTGCGATGAGACCGGACCATTGCATAAGCCGCGTGCCGGCATGCCGCTCTTCATCGGTATCGGGAAAACCGACCAGGAAGCCAAGGACATTTACGCTGGCCCGATCATGAACTATGCGCGCATCTCTACCGATGCCTATCCGCGGCTCGCCAAACTTGCGGACAACTATGCGTATATGGCCGAAAGCGTACCCGCGATGCAACGCGCCGTCGAAGATTGGGATTACCTTCTGAACGAATCCGCTACCACGGTATGCGGAAGTCCCGATACCGTCATCCGTCAGTTGGAGCAATACGAGAAGCTGGGCATCGACGAGGTGCTGCTGCATATCGACTCGGTACCGCACGAGCAGATCATGTCGGCGATCGAGATGGTCGGCCGTTACGTGATTCCTCATTTCAACGATCGCAACAATATTGTCCGCCCAACGGACGAGTTGCTCGAGAAGATTCGCGCCATGCGCCCACAGGGCTCCAACCCGCAGCCAACTCAAGGATGAAACTACGTATGAACACGTCTTCGCGCTATCAGTATCTGAATGTCGAACAGCGGTCCTCCGGAGTCGCGATTGTCACAATGAATCGCCCGGAAATCCTGAACGCTATCAACTGGGACATGCACGGCGAGCTGGAACAGGTATTCGTCGATCTGGATCACGAGCAATCGGTCAAGGCGATCGTTCTGACCGGTGCCGGCCGCGGTTTTTGCTCCGGCGGCGATCAGAAGTCGATTGACAATGGCGATATCCCGTCGGCAACGCGCGGTGGCCGTCACCTCGTGAGAAACATGCTTGAGGTCGAGGTGCCGATCGTGGCGGCGGTCAATGGGGTGGCCGTAGGCCTGGGTGCCACGCTCGCGCTGTTCTGCGACATGATTTACGCGAGCCCGACCGCACGATTCGCCGATACGCACGTCAACGCCGGTGTCGTTGCGGGCGATGGCGGAGCGGTGATCTGGCCGCTTCTTCTCGGGCCGGTGCGCGCGCGTCACTATCTGATGACTGGCGACTTCGTCAGCGCCGAGGAAGCACTCGCAATGGGCATGATCAACAAGATCGTCGAAAGCGACAAGCTGCTGGAAGCGGCAATCGATTACGCGGAACTTCTCGCGAGCGGTCCACGCGACGCGGTGGTCTGGACGAAGTACTGCGTCAACAAGCTCGTCAAGCAGAATGCCCACCTGCTTCTCGATACATCGACCGCTCTGGAAACGCT
The DNA here is from genome assembly GCF_004339745.1 of Paraburkholderia sp. BL9I2N2. Lineage (GTDB taxonomy): Bacteria > Pseudomonadota > Gammaproteobacteria > Burkholderiales > Burkholderiaceae > Paraburkholderia. The sequence goes on from NZ_SMGP01000004.1 coordinate 44,181, forward strand.
AACTTTCAATTCCCCCGAGCGCCGCGAAGCGGTGGCTTCGTTCGCCGAAAAGCGCAAGCGCTTTGGAGACAACTACAAATGACCGCGGCACCGTGGACATCCGGCAGTCAGTTCGCTACCACCACCATCCCGGCCTTGCTGATCGAGCGGCTGAAGGACGACCCTGGGGCGAACGCGTTTTTTCAGAAGCGTGCCGGGGAGTGGATACCCACCACTTGGAAGGGCTACGCGAATGCGGTCTGTTCCGTATCCGCCGCACTCAGGGAAGCCGGTATAGCCAGAGGCGAACGGATTGCCATCATGGGCGACGTCTCCCAGGAGTGGGTCATCGCCGATATGGCGACAATCTGCTCGGGAGCGGTCACGGTAGGCGTCTATTTCACTGCGTCGGTCGAAGAGGTCCGCTACTATCTGGAAGACTCGGGAGCGAGACTCGCGTTTGCAGGCAGTGCCGAACAGCTTCGGATCATCGAAGCTGCCGACCCATCCCGCAAGCTCGTCAAAATCGTGGTGCTCGATCCGAGCTGGCAGAGCACGCCAGGCGGCACCGGCACGAATGTCGTTTCACTGGCCGAGTTCGCCGGGCAATTTGCCGGCGACGAGATCGCCTATCTGCGCGAGCAGTCCGAGCCGGCGAAGTCGACGGATCTGGTGAGCCTGGGGTACACCTCGGGAACTACGGGAGCGCCCAAAGGGGCGATGCTGACGCATCTGTCGATGCTGGCTGGCGCGTTCACATGGCCGACCTTCTGTCCGGCGATACTCTCCGAATCGCAGCGCATGGTGATCCATCTGCCGCTTTCGCACACGGTGGCGCGCATACAGGCCATGACGCTGCCGTTGATGGCGAAGACGGTATCTTACTTCGTCGATGTGTCGGCCGATTTCGCGAAGTGCATTCAGGAAGTCAGACCGACGTCCTATATGGCTCCGCCGCGCTTCTATCAGAAGTTCGCGACCCAGATCATCAATCACGTGAATGGCAGCTCTGATGCCGAGCAGAGAAACTACAAGCTTGCGCTAGGTATCGCGCGGGAAGTGCTGGCCGATCGATTGGACGCGGGCAGCAGCGACCCGTTCAAGGAGCAGCTTTACGCCGCTTGCCGTGAGGTTATTTTCAAGCCCTTGCTGGCCAGAATCGGCTTCGACGATTTGCGCTATCCCTATACCGCGTCCGCTCCGGTGCCACCCGAGGTCGTCACGCTGTTTCAACTATGGGGCGTCAATCTGAAAGAGAACTACGGGCAAACGGAGATGGTTGGCGGAAACCTCGCGCAGGTGACCGACTGGTCGAGGCCGGGCAACTCCGGTGTGCCGCTTGACGATGCTGCATGGGAAACACGCGTGTTGCCGGACGGCGAAATGATCGTTCGAGGGCCGGGGCTGTTCATCGGGTATTGGAATAAGGAAGCCGAAACGAAGTCCGCGTTGCGCGACGGCTGGCTGCATACCGGCGACATCGTGGAAATCGGCGCGGATGGTTCGTACAAGCTGATCGATCGAAAGAAAGAGCTCATCAACACCGCCGCCGGTAAATCCATCAGCCCGGTGCAGATCGAAAACGAGCTTCGCCAGAGTCCGTACATTACGGAGGCAATGGTCATTGGCGAAGGGCGCAAATATCTGACGGCGCTGATCGAAGTGGACGGTACGCTCACCATGGATTGGGCGAGAACGCGCGACGCTTCGATCGCACACTACGCCGATCTGGCGACCTCGGCGATCGTCATCGATCTGATCCGGAAAGAAGTGGAAAAGGCTAATGCGAAGCTGGCGCGAGCAGAGCAGATCAAGGCTTTCAGAATCCTTCCCGAGGAACTCACGCCCGAAAACGGCGTGATGACCGCTACGCGCAAGAAGCGCCGCAAGCCGCTAATGGAGCGCTATGACAGCATTATCGCCAGTCTTTACGACGACGCCGAAGAACAGTTGATCAGAGAACAGCTTGCAGGTTCCGGGCCGGCCGCTTCTGTTCGCCGGCAATAGGCGGCCGGCAATGCAGCTTCCAGCGAGAGCCAACTTGTGGCGCGGCGGAGCTTATGACTGGTGCAACGCCACGGGTACATCAACGCGCCGCCTCATGGAATTACCCGTGACGTTCCGGGCATGAAGCCCGCAACATCATTCCGTCAACCGAGAGAGACCCCGCCGTGATAGCACTTTCCCCTGATCGCACAACCTTCCGCGAGGCCATGGCACGTATCGGAGCAGCGGTAAATATCATCACTACCACGACACCAGCCGGCGACGTCGGCATGACGGTGTCCGCAGTCTGCTCCGTAAGCGACGACCCAGCCACGGTACTGGTCTGCATCGGCCGGTCCAGCCGTCAATATGGCCATTTCAGCACGGCGGGCATCATCTGCATCAACGTTCTTTCCGACGAGCATGAGGTGCTCGCGCCGATCTTCGCGGGCAAGGGAGATATCCAAATGACCGAGCGCTTCACTTACGGCAAGTGGATCCGCCTCGTCACAGGCGCACCGGTGCTGGCAACCGCGGCTGCGAGTCTCGACTGCACGGTGGACCGAAGCGTGGACATCGGCACCCATACGGTTTTCTTCTGCGCCGTACAGGCGGTGCATCTCGGCTCCTCGACATCGGGTCTGGTGTATCACGGGCGCGCTTATCATCGGCTGCCGCAGAAGCAGGCCTGAAACGACAAGGGTGTGTCGCCGCACACCCGCAGCTCACGTTCTCCGGATCAGCATTGCGGCAACGTGCCGCTTTTAGGCGCTTGTCGAAGCGCGGCCAATTAAATAATCAATAGCCGCTGCTCCGGAACGACGATACACGAACCGTGCAGGATCACTTCATGCGCACGCGGTGCGTCGCAATGCTCGTCTGCCCTGCTTTTGAACGCGATCCGGTCAGCGAGGCCAGTGGTCGCGGCATCGCCTGATGGTGATTTCGATGTGAGCGAGCATCCTCATACTCAACAGCCGGACAACGCACAACCGGTGGCGTGCCGCGCGTCTACGTCTGCTTAAGCAGTAACGCATAGCAACGTTGATTAAACCGGAATCCTCGCGCAGTGCTTCAAAAGAACTCTGGCAGTTTTTGCAGATAGGTTGTCATCTTCCACAAATTCATACCTGGTGAATGTAGATAAAGTACTAACCATGGAGACACTTCAAAGCACCTGATGTTCAGGCTCTTGTGCTTCGAACCGGTAGTGAACAAGAGTTCTGCAATGTAGATGACCGCCGTGCTTCATACACCAATGAGGCGTCAGTCAGCGCCATTGACAGATCGCCGGGAGGTCAACCTTAACGTTAAATCAACTGGGGTAACAATCATCGTGAAGCTTATCTTTTCGCAAATAACAAAGGCGATAGTGTCCATGTGCGCCATTCAGAAGCTGGACATCATTGTCTGCAGTTCGGCGGAACAGGAAATCCCCTATGTCATGTTGTTCACCATGTATGGTTTCGTCTGATCGCGGAGCCACGGCCTTAAAAAGAAGGAGTTTTTCATGCGAACAATAGTTGCAGCGGCACTCTGCTTCGTAATGTTGTTTCCGTTAGCCGCGAGCGCCGGTGTCGACGATGCAAGCTGCTCCGCAGCGGTGTCGACGAACGGAAAGACGCGTGCCGAGGTACGGGCTGAACTCGTTCAGGCCGAACGCGACGGCTGGATTCCGACCAACTCGAGCAGGCAGCGGGCCTATCCGCCCGATCTGGCACAGACTCGCCGGAATCAGGATGTCTATGACGCTGGCGCCGGTGCGACACCGTACTATCAGGCGTCGAACCAGCAACCTTGAGAAGCGACAGTGGCGTCGGCATATCGGTAGTGAAATTCCGCTGCGTACGTCTGTCAAAGCGTTTGGCGGGCGATAGTTCTTAGAATTTATGTCGAATAGCCAGCCGATAAACCATCTGGTGGTTATTCGACGAATCTCCGGATCCGCCAATGTCGGCGACCGCCAGCGCGCCCGTCGACGATGTGCCAGAAGCACGTTGCCAGCCGCCCGAGAAGTACACGTCGGTACGCTTTGACAGCAGATAGTCCAGGATGAATGCCAACTGATTGTAGTGCTGGTTACCGACGGTATTGCCTTGTGCCGTGGTGACGCTCCGCGCGTTCATATAGTCGTAGGCAAAGCCGACGGAAAACGCCGGCGTGACGCGGTAATTCAATCCGATGTCATAGTTGTTGAAGATAGCTGTACCGTTCATGAACGCCGCACCCAGATTGGCGTACTGAACATTCGAGTATGAGGCGCTTATTGCCGCGTTGCCGATCGTGTAGGTCGCCGCGATGACGGCGTCCTGGTAGGCTTGTGCGACCTGATAGGCCGAGTTAAGTGAGAAGGCCAGCAGATTGAACCCGCTTGCATACCCGGTGAACCACCCGTTACCCGGCGTCGATGTCGGATGTTTGAAGTAATCGAACGCCGCGCCGATCTGAAGCGGACCGTGTGTGTAACCGGCGCCGAGCGAATAGCCCGACGTCGAAGTGAAGTCGCCGGGTACGCCGCCAAGGCTGTATTCAACGCCAAAGGAGAAGCCGTGGAAGTCCGGGCTCATGTAGCGCACCGAGTTATTGAATCGCACGCTGTTACTGGTGTTGTCGAAGTCTCCCGGATGCCCGCTCGGAAGATCGCCAACCGCTGCGGCGCCGGTGAGAAACTCGGGGAAGTACCACACCATGTCGTATTGACGGCCGGCGGTGAGCGAACCAAACGTGTCGCTGCTCAGTCCGACGAAAGCTTGCCGGCCAAACGCCGTGCCGCCCTGGGCAAGTTGTCCGTTGTTCACATTTATGCCGGACTCGAGAGTAAAAATCGCCTTGAGACCGCCTCCCAGATCCTCCTTGCCAGTCAGCCCCCAGCGGCTGCCGTCAATGCCGTCCAGAGAATCCATGTAGACGGCTTTGCCGCCGCCCAGGTTTGTCTGGTAATGAATACCGTTGTCGATCTCGCCATAGAGCGTGACGCTGCTTTGGCTATGCGCGACGGAACTGGCGAGCCCCACGAGCGAACCGACAATGATTTCGATCTTTTTCATAAGATATCCACGTTTCAAAGGCAATACAAAAGAACAGCCCACCCTGTGGTCATCGATTCAGGGCGTGGTGACAGGTCAGGCTGAAAAAGATCTCTTCAGGTCTTTCTTCGTCACGGCATAGCAAGCGCCCATCAAGGCCACGCAAGCCGCTGCAACGAGTATGGGAGCTGCTGCAACGCGAAACATCGCATCGGCCGTCCAGTTGTTTGCGTACAGGACGCCCGCGAGGTAAGTACCACCCGCGGCGCCGAGCCGACCGAATCCATAAGCCCACGCAACGCCCGGGGCGCGCAACTCGGGGCTATAGAAGAGCGTGCATAGTGCGATGGCGCAGGTTTGTCCGCCGCTAATGCAAAAGCCGCAAAAGAAGATCGTCGTAAGTAAAGCCAGATGCGATGAGCCGATCGCAATCGAGATCGCGTACATCGAGACGGCGCCGCCGACGTAGACCGCGGACAAAATCCTGTAAGGACTGGTGCGGTCCATGATGGGCCCCATCAGAAGACTCGCCACCATGCCGCCGATGATCACGGTGATGGTCGCCCACACCACTAGAGCGGGCGGGAACGAGATGGACGCGAGAACCGTCGGCAGCCAGCTCTGCAGAAAATAGAAGGTGGCCAGATTGATGGCGAATACCGCCCACAGCAGGAACGTTCCCAGGCGGAACTGCGCGGAGAACAGTCCAAGCACGCTTGCATCCACAGCCTTCTCTTCGTGGGTAACCAGTTCGGTCTCCGATTGCAGGATGAAATCGGGAAAGAGGCGCCGGGTGGCATGAAGCAATTCAGTCTGGCCGGAATTTCTCGACAGATAGGCCACCGATTCCGGCAGTAGCGGGATAAGCAGCACCGTCAAGCTGAGTGCCGCGAGGCCGCCCAACCACATGGGACCTTGCCAGCCAAACCGCGGAATCAAAGCGCTACTGCAGAGTCCCGCGAAGATAAACCCCAGCGCGTAGCCCATGTAGACGAGAATGACGAAAGTCGCGCGCGTTCTTTTCGGGCTGAATTCCGAAACGAGGCCGACCGCACAAGGCGTGGCCGCTCCCAGGCCAATGCCTGTGAGGAACCTCAGGGCGATCAGTTGCGGCACGCTCGTCGCGAATACGGTCAGGACCGTGAACAGCCCGAATGCAGCGGTTGCCATGAAAGCAATCTTCTTCGTACCGAAGCGCTGGGTCGCGAACGGAATGCCGAAGTTGCCGATCAGCAAGCCGAAGAAGACCGCTGAGAAAATCGCACCGAACACCGCCTTGGGCAGCTGCCATTCCTTCGCGAGAACGGGAACGATGAAGCTGATGACCTGGGTGTCGAAGCCATCGAACAGCATGAGCAGCGCACAGAAGGCGACGATGAAATACTGCCTCCTGCCGATTCTGCGATCGTCGATCAGATCGTAGACGTTGATTTGCCGTAGTTCCATATTGTGCTCCTCGCGCTAAAGGGAAAGGTTTATTCTCGGTATTTCATTTTGTTTGCCGGTCTTAAAAGGGGCGGTGCCGCAGTCGTAAAATCAGGTCAAATAGAACGGGTTTGCAGAATCACTATTTAATGTGATCAATACGTGCCTCATTGATGAGGCCAATTTATTCTTCGGATAGATAGGTGCTACAGATTCAACTGCCGACGACCTTGTCGTGCCAGAGCGAGCTCCCTGCGCTATTGCGCGGCGCTATTTTCTGTTCTGAATTTCGTATCGGAAAAACCGATCTGTCTCGTTTGCTTTATTTATTCGTCGTTCCGGATTTCATTGTTTAATGAAATCCGGAACGACTGGACCACGAAGTCATTTGCTTGCACGGAGAAATATTGCCGCAGTTCGCGCAGCATTTTTTATTCTTGTGCTGGTGCTGTGGGGCGCCACTCGGCAGATTGTGCGGCGAGAGCAGTCAATCGAAGCGCAATTCGCGGTCGGTGGCTCGCTCAACCCCGCGGTGGCGTCCGCGTCGATCCGCTTGACGCCACCTTGGCACTCTTTGGACTCGCAAACCGCGCACTGCTTCTGGCCCATGCTGCGCGATGCCCGTCGATAAACATCGGTCAGCTTCCAGCCTCGCGCGCGGGAGCGCGAGGCTTTGAGCGAGCAGGTCGAGGCGGCGTTTGAGCTTGGCATGACGCACTATGCCGACTCATTCTCTGCATGAATTTCACTACAATGACTACATGTCGCTAAAAAATGCCAGATATGGATCGTTACGTTAGCCTTCCTGATTATGCAGATCCCGACGCGATCGATCGGCCTGCGGTGGCGTTACGCATGCACCTCGACGAGCATGCCGCGGAGATCCCGGTGCACAGGCATCGAAAAGGGCAACTGGTGCTCGCGCTGCACGGTGCCGTAACCTGTCAGGTGGCGGGCGCCTACTGGATCGTCCCGCCGCAATGCGGAGTCTGGATTCCCGGCGATATGTCGCACAGCAATCATGCAACGCCCAACGCCCAGCTTTGCTATCTGTTTGCAGAGCCTGGTATCGTCGACCTGCCGAAAGATTGCTGCACGCTGTCCATTTCCCCCATGGTGCGGGAAATGATCCTGCATCTCGCGGGAGCGCCGCTCGACAATGAACAGGATGACCATGCCGACCGGCTTGCGCGCGTGCTGCTGCATGAGCTGACGTTGATGCCGGTCGAGCGCCTCTACCTGCCGGTTACCGATCATCCGCGAATCCGCCAGATGGCGGACGCGTTGAACGCCAATCCCGGCGATCGCAGCACCATTGCTCAATGGGCTAAACGTCTCGCCATGAGCGAGCGTTCGTTGGCAAGACTCGTTGTCAGTGAAACGGGGTTGACGTTTGGCCGCTGGCGACAGCAGTTGCAATTGCTTGTCGCGGTGCGTGAGCTTGCCGGCGGAGCTTCCGTGCAACGTGTGTCGGACGAGCTTGGCTATGAGTCGGTGACCGCTTTTATCACCATGTTCAAGAAAGCGCTCGGGCATTCGCCGGGACGGTACTTCGCCGCGCTGTCGCGCACGCAGTCGGAGGCGGTGCTCGTGTCGGGCGCTTCGACTGACGCGGACGGCCCAGCGGATACGGCAGCCCATGTGTGAAATGACGAACCGCCGCACAGCGCGCCGCTTGAAATGCCCGGTTGGGGCTTGAGGAGAACCGATGCTCCGTTATTCAGATGATGAGCACGACGCATATGCGCAGAGCTTCGAGCGTGATGACCTCGTAGTTTTAAAGCAGCATTTCCCGAAGGGAACGCTGTCCACCGGATAAACACAGGGAGCTACGCTGTGATTCTTCGGTAGGGCCGATGTGGATCAGTTGCGTAGCCGAACCACGAGGCATTAGGCGCGAGATCCAGTTTTCGTCGTCAGGATCGCGCTAAAGCGCCCGGTCATTCGAGCCTGCCCGCTGCATGCCGGTCCGGCGGGCAGCACGCCGTTGGCCACGCTCCGCTTGGTCGGCCTGCAACACTCGTCGTCCCGTACGCGTGGAAAGCACAAGCACGATGGCCAGCACACCCGTACCGAACAGGTAGCTCGGCGGAATGAAGCGCGCGTCTGTGAAGCGCGCTACCAGGGAGATATAGAAAGGCGCCAGTCCGCCAAACAGCATGACCGACGTGTTGTACGAAATGCACACGCCAGTGGAGCGCCCCCGCACGGTGAAAATCTTGACCAGCATTCCGGGATGCGCGGCGCCTTGCAGCGTCAGGAACAGAATGCCGACCACGCGCACGATCATCAGTCTGCTTTCAGCGGGCTCGGCCAGCAAATACGCAAACAGCGGGAACACGCAGATCAGCCAGCCCACGATAAAAAAGAAGAACAGCCGATACGCGCCAACACGGTCCGCCAGCATGCCGAACACTGGCGAGAGGACGCACGAGACGATGCTCGTAACAAATATCCCTTGCAGCGACGAAGTGAGCGACAGATGCAACTGAACCTGTGCATAGGTCGGCAGATACGCATTCCACACATAATTCAGCGACGTCCCGGCGATCATCACGCCCATCGCGCACACTACGGCATCGCCCTTCTCGCGGACAAACTCGCGTAGCCGTTCGCCGGTGGGTGCCCGCGCCGCGGGGCGCGCCTGCATCCGGTTGAATTCGTCCGATTCGTCGACACCACCGCGATCGTCAAGAATCAGTTGCTCGCCGCACTGGCCGGGTAACGCCTCGTATCGGTCGAACGCGACAGAATGATCGTCGGCCCGTGTTTTGCCGTTGCTGGGCGACCCGGCAAGAACGGGTCCCCGCGAACAGCCTCGCAATTGTTGCGTAGACTGTGGGCATCGGCTGCGGTTGCTTCTGGACGACCAGGTCTGGTCTGCGACTCATGAGGAAATTTCTATGAGCACGGCAAGGCGACATGTTCCATCAAACATCCCACCGTCGCTAATGCGTTGCGAACTTCCCGGGTGGCGGTATCGCATCGAGGACGAGGATGATGTTCGTTGTGTTTATTGCGGTCATGCGATGGACGATCACTATGACCTTAATCAATGGAGCGTCTCGTTTGAGGACTATGCATCTATTCACGAACAAGCTATAAGAGATCCAGAATTTCCCGGTCCACCCCTTGGACACCCTCACGTAGTGCTTCGGGGTGACATTATTGAAAGAAAGACATGCCTGCACATTTGCCCTTTTTGCGGGTGGTGGATTGCAGAAGATCGAGCTGTCCTGCCCGCGATGCAGTGGCAGCATTGGGTGGTGACTTTGGCCTCGATGTCGATTTTGCAGGACCTGGCGCTCAACGATATTGACTTGCCCCTTCAAGAAGTGCGACGCTATTTGATACGCAAATTCGAAGCCAGAGCGTCTATTCATCCGCGGCTCTTTGAGTTGACCGTTGCGAGTGTTTTAAGCGACTTTGGTTACAAAGCGACTGCAACGGCTTATTCAAACGATGGAGGAGTTGACGTAGTGCTAGACGATGATTCTGGAGGAAGGATAGGTGTCCAGGTGAAAAGACAAAGAAGATCGGTGGAAGTGGAGCAAATCAGGGCGTTCCTGGGAGCATTGATAATGGGGAATTTTACGGCCGGTATATTTGTATCGTCTTCCCGCTTTCGCAGAGGCGCAATTCGTGCAGCACAGAAATGTTCGGAAAGCATTATGCCGATCGAACTTATCGATGCAAATCGCTTCCTTGATATGCTTGGGTCAGTCCAGTTGAAACATAAGCCAGTGCCGGAAGATTGCGGTATTACCCGGACGGAGCCTCTGAAATTTCATTGCGTCAACTACAGTCATTTAAATACGCTCTGACACCTGGGCGTCCAGGATGGAATCGCTTCAAGCCGATGGCGTGCAACAGCTAAACATGGGCAGTTGCTCGGCTCAAGTGCCGTGCCACCACCTGCAAAGCGTTCTGCGACAACGCTCGGAAGATGACCTTGCTACTCACGCGGTGACATCAACCGCTATCCGAGACGACCCGTACGGTCGCAAAGTGGTGACAGTCTGAAACAGGTCGGACAGCGCCATTGACAGCAACGTGCGAGGCGAAGCAACCGTTTGAAAGCGGCATATTTTAGTCACGAAAGCAGCGTCAGAATGTCAAAGTTGAAACTGAAGCTCGCCGTCGCCGCTTGATCGCCCGATGGTCCTGCTCGACGAGGTTGTTGAGATATTTGGATTGACGGATGCTCCCTTGACCCAGCTGTGCGCTTCCGCGCCAGCGAGGAGCAAGACTTGACCTATCCTCTGTGAGGCAGTTCGCAAATGGCCTCGACAACTTTCTGCTCATAGAAGTCATCAGCCGACGCGCGAACGCGAGCGACGCATGCGTGGCTTCCGCGATCCTGAACGCACGCAGGTCTTCTTAGCCAGCTTCGGTCCGATCCGTCAGCACTTCGCGCTCAAGCGACACCTGCTACGCACCTCACTCTATCGCAAACAGCTCGCCGCACGCTTCACCACCAGGCATCGTTTCACCGAGGCCACCCAAGTTCCGTCCATTTTCTGATCAAGCGTGTGTCCTGTCCGCTATGTGTCGCGCGCAATTTAACGTGACAGCGCCCCAACGATTGCCCCCCAGTTGTTGCCCGGCTTTTAGGCGATGTTCACGTAATAGCCCGCCCAGTAGCAGCTCCGCGTGGCGGTCTCTTGCCGTGCAGTTCAACCTGCAGCAGCGAGCCACTCACCCGACACCGCGCGGAAAAATAGTGAAGCCTGATCGAGAGGGCGCGATCCGCGCGTAAGCATCTCACGCTTGAGATGTCCAGAAATAGTTGTTGTGCTTCTCTTTTTTGTCGTTCTAAAGTCAGTCGTCGATCGCTTACCGGTTATTTGTAAGCACCTCACGGATGTGCGTTTCTTCTACGCGTCACATGGAAATATCAATCGACAGAGCATTTCACGACGAGATGTTTAGTAATCCGACATTAACCATTTACCGAAACGGAAATTTGAAATGCGCAAGATGGCTTTGGCTTGTTCTGCAGCGCTCGTTGCACTCGGCACCGTGACAATGACGCCGGCCCGAGCCGATGTCACGCTGTACGGTATTCTCGATACGTACTTGGGTTACACGAACGCAGGCGGCAAAGGTGAACAGACTGCGATGCAGAGCGGCGGTTTGTCGGCAAGCCGCATAGGGATCAGAGGAAGTGAAGATCTCGGCGGCGGCCTGCGTGCGACGTTCGACCTAGAGAACGGCATTCTCACGAACTCCGGGGCCGCGACAGATTCCACGCTCGCCTTCAGTCGCAGTGCGTGGGTCGGTCTCGGCACGCCGTATGGCGAATTCCGTTTCGGACGCCAGAACTCGGTGCTGCTGCTGATGCACAGCAAGTTCGACGCATTTTCGGGCGGTACGTACGGCTCGTTTCTTCATAACGCTTCGACGTTCGCATTCCGCTACGACAACATGATCACGTACTGGTCGCCAAACGTCGCGGGATTCACGTTCTCCGCGGGTGCGAGCCTGGGCGGTCAGACGTCGCCGCATGACGCGTTGAACGCCTATGTCGGTTCGATCGATTATCAGCGCGGGCCGCTATACCTCGGCGTCAGCCACGCGGAACAGAATGGCGCGAACGGAAAAATCAATACGAAAACGACGTTCGCCGGCGGCAGCTATCAGTTCGGCAGTCTGACGGGTTATTTCGGCTACTACCGCGGCAACAACCTCGGCTCGAACACCGCAACCAATGTCGAAGGCAAATATCACAGCGTCTATTCGCTATCGACGACGTACAACCTCACGCCCGCGCTACGACTCGCGGCCGGCATCGGCTACGCGCAGGACAGCTCAGGCCAGCATAACAACGCGGGCGAAGTAAGCGTTGGCGCGTTTTACAGCTTGAGCAAGCGGACGCTCATCTATGGAACGCTTGAGCGGCTCGTGAACCGTCACGGCGCGACCTATGCGCTGATCGCCAACGGCCCCATCACACCGAACACGCCGGCGCGTGGAGACGGGGTGACGGGCGCACAGCTCGGGATTCTGCATTCGTTCTAAGGGCATGAGCGCGCCGTGAGCGCCATGCATATATGGCATGCGATAGGGCTCAACGCATTGGCTGAACAGCTCAGAAGTCACGTTTTTTTTCCGTGCATTTTTTTAATGGCTGTTCTAAGTTAACTCATCACCTGCCCACGCAGATCCACGTGAGCAGCTTACGAGACGAAGGAGAGGTGTCGTGAAAGATCCTGCAGCTCCGACGGTGGAATTGATCGACTGTTCGAACGAAGCAAAACTTCTCAGTGAGCGGGCGTGTTCGGCGATCCGTCAGGACATTCTGTCCTGCGTAATCGAACCGGCCGCCACGCTGACGGAAAGCGCGCTGACCGCACGCTACGGCATCGGCAAGGCAACCTGCAGGGTGGCGCTGCAGCGTCTCGCGCAGGAAGGCTTTGTGCGCATCGTGCCGCGTCAGGGTTACGTGGTGACGCCGATTACGTTGAAGGACGTCGAAGAAGTGTTTGCGCTTCGCCTGGAACTCGAACCGCTATCGGCGCGCCTCGCCGCAGGCAAGGCCGATATCGACCTGTTGAACCGGCTGGAGCGCGCGTGTCGCAACGACGATACGTCGCTTGGCATCGGCAGCCGGATCGGCATCTTCATGGACGCGAATGCCGCTTTCCATATGGCGATCGCCGAATGTTCCGGCAACAGCCGGCTGGTTCGCATGCTGGGTGGCCTGCTCAACGATATGGCGCGGCTCGTGTCGCTCGGCTTCGGCGTGCAGAACACGAAGCCGGAGATCCGGCATGACCACACGGCGATGATCAGCGCGCTCGCGAGCGGCGACGGCAAGCGTGCCGAGCAGATCGCGCACCGGCATGTGGCGACGTTCCGCGACATGACGATGGAAAAGGTCATGGCGAGCCTGCGCGACACGCATGCAGGCGCACCGATCGTCCCGTTGCGAGGCGCACGATGAACGCGGTAACTACCCAGGCCATGTTCGAGAAGGCTGCCACCGCGCGCAACGCGGTGGAAGTCGAGCACGTCTCGAAGCACTACGGCAGGCTGGCGGTGCTCGAAGACATCAGCCTGACAGCGCCTTCGGGTTCGGTGCTAGCGATCGTCGGCGCGTCCGGATGCGGCAAGAGCACGTTGCTCAACATCATCGCGGGACTGGTGCAGGCGGACCAGGGCGACGTGCGGATCGACGGAGTTGCCGGCGAGCCGACTCACGATACACGCGTGGTCAGCTACATGTTCCAGGAAGACCGCCTGCTGCCTTGGCGCACTATCGTGGCGAATACGGAGTTCGGTCTCGAAGCGGGCTCGCTCAACGCCGAACGGCGGCGCGAACGCGCGCTGGCCGCGCTGAAGATGACCGGCCTTGAAGGATTCGAACACGCTTATCCGCACGAACTCTCGGGCGGCATGCGTAGCCGGGTGGCACTCGCGCGCAGCCTCGTCGTGAAGCCATACATCCTGTTGATGGACGAGCCGTTTTCCAAGCTCGATCCGCAGATGCGCTCGCAGATGCACGCGGAACTGCTGCGAATCCGCGAGCAGTTGAAGATGACCGTCGTATTCGTCACGCACGACGTGGAAGAAGCCATCATCCTCGCGGAGAAGGTGGTTGTCCTGCGTCCGCGGCCGGGACGTGTGCGCGATGCGCTGATGATCGACCTGCCGCGCCCGCGCGATCCACTCGCCGCCGAAGTTGCGGAAACGGTGCGCCGCGTGCGCGCCCTCATTTAAGGACGTTGCGATGTCTTCTGTTTCGACCGCCAGTACTGTTTTTCCCGCACGGTTTGGCCGCCTGACCCGCTTTGCGAAAGTCGCCGGTCAACGTCTTTCGCTGCTCGCCATATTCTTGATCCTGTGGTGGCTGGCGGCGCAACGCGTGCCGGCCTTCATTCTGCCCGGCCCGGGAAAAACGTGGAACGCGCTGCTTGACCTGATCGCCACCGGCACCTTTGCCGAGGACCTCGGCATTACGCTGTACCGCGTCGTTGCGGGCTTCCTGCTGGCCGCGCTGGTCGGCACGCCGCTCGGCATCCTGCTCGGCGCGAACCGGCGCCTCGGTAGTTTCTGCGAGCCGGTGCTGTCGGTGGTCAACACGGTATCCGCCGCGATCTGGGCCATCTTCGCGTTGATCTGGTTCGGTATTTCGAACGGCACGACCATCTTCGTCGTGTTCATGGAAGCGATGCCGCTGATTCTTACGAACGTGTGGCAGGGCGCGCAAAGCGTCAACGCCGAATACGTAGAACTTGCCCGCAGCTTTCAGATGTCGCGCAGCAAGGTGATGACCAAGATCTATCTGCCCACCGTGCTGCCGTATTTCTTCTCCGGTGCGCGCCTTGCGTTCGGCTTCGGCTGGCGGGTGTCGCTGGTGGCGGAGACGATCGGTTCGTCGAACGGCGTCGGCTACCGGCTGCGTCAGGCGGCGGACCTTGTTCAGACCGATCAGGTGTTCGCATGGACGCTCACCATGGTCGTGCTGATGGTGGTGCTCGAGTACGGCATTCTCAAGCCGCTTGAAAACCACCTGTTCCGCTGGAAGAAACGAGCATAAAGAATGGCTCGCGGCGCACTGCTGCCGCGCCGCGGGCTGAAGTAATCGAAATTTACGAAGAAGTAGCGCGTTTGCATTCTATAAATAGGAGTACATATGAGCGGTACGATGAAGGCTTTGATTCTCTCTGAACACGGTGACGTCGACAAACTCCATGTCGGCGAGCTACCGATGCCGAAGGCGGTGCCGGGTCACGTGGTCATCCGCGTGCGCGCGTCGTCTTTCAACTATCACGACGTCTTTACGGTGAAGGGCATGCCGGGCATCAAGGTGCCGCTGCCTGTGGTCATCGGTCTGGATATGGCGGGAGAGATCACTGAGGTTGGCGACAACGTCGAAAACTGGTCGGTCGGTGCGCGCGTGCTTGTCAATCCGCTCAACAAGAAGAAAGGTCTGATGGGCGAAATGCTCGACGGCGGCATGGCGCAGTACTGCCTCGTCAGCGCGGACCAGTTGATCGCAATGCCAGAAGGCGTGACCTTCGAAGAAGCGGCGTCTTTGCCGGTCGCCTACGGTACAGCGCACCGGATGCTCGTCACGCACAACACCATCAAGCCGGGCGATCGTGTGGTCATTCTGGGTGCGAGCGGCGGTGTCGGAACCGGCTGCGTCACGCTTGCCAAAATGCTCGGCGCGGAAGTGATCGCGGCCGCCGGCAGCGCGGACAAGGCTGAACGGCTCAAGGCCATGGGCGCCGACCACGTCATCAACTATCGCGACACCGATTTCTCGAAATGGGTCATCGAGAAGTACGGCAAGCCGCAACGCCGGAGCTATGAAGGCGGCGCGGACGTCGTGATCAATTTCACCGGTGGCGATACGTGGGTGCCGTCGCTCAAATGCATCAAACGCGGCGGCAGTCTGCTCGTCTGCGGCGCGACCGCGGGCCACGATCCCAAGGAAGACCTTCGCTACATCTGGAGCTTCGAGATTCGCGTGATCGGTTCGAACAGTTTCTATGACGACAACCTCTCTGCACTGATGGAATTGATCCGTACCAGGAAGATTGCAGTGCAGATCGACAAGGTGTTGCCGCTCGAACAGGCCGCCGAAGGCCTGCGCATGATTCGCGATCGGGAAGTGCTCGGCAAGATTGTCGTTACCCCATAAAAATACGGAGACTCGAATGGCTGATAACCAGCAACTTACTGCGGAGCAGGTTCAGGCAATGCTCACGCGCGGTCCTTATCATCAGTGGCTCGGTCTGCGTGTGCTCGAAGTCGGCGACGACTCAATCGAAATCGCCGCGACGTGGCGCGAAGAGTGGGTCGTGAACCCCGAACGCCGCTATACGCACGGCGGCATTCTTGCCGCGCTGGTCGACCTCACGGCCGACTGGGCGCTGGTGTCGAAAACGGGCCGCGGTGTACCGACGATCGATCTGCGCGTCGACTATCACCGCGCGGCGATGCCCGGCGACCTCATCGCGCGCGGCAAGGTCGTGAAGTTCGGCAGCGCGATTTCGGTTGCGGAGGCGCATATCTATGACCAGTCCGGCGCGCTGCTCGCAAGCGGCCGGGGCGTCTATTCGACCGCGCCGGCACCCGCGCCGAAGGCATGATGAACACGGCGACATCGACGCTCGACCATGTCGTCGTGAACGCGATGTTCGAAACCGACGCCGCGGCGTCGTGTTTCGAAGCGCTCGGCTTCGCGCTGACGCCGCGCGGCTATCACTCGCTTGGCTCGGTCAATCACCTGATGATGTTCGATGGACATTATCTCGAACTGGTTGGCCTGCCGCCCGGCGCCACCACGTTGCGACGCGAGATTCTCGAAAGCCGTCTAGGTATAGACGGTCTCGTGTTCAAGACGGATGACGCGCAGGAAACCTATGCGCGATTGATCGACGCCGGCGTGCGCGCCAGTGAACCGCAGTCGTTCACGCGACCCGTCGATATTGAAGGCGTCGAGCAGATCGCCCGTTTCAGGACGACCCGGCTCGCGGCCGAAGAACTGTCCGCCGGGCGCGTCTATTTCTGCGAGCACCTGACGCCGGAATGGGTCTTCCGTGCCGAATGGACGAAGCATCCGAACGGCGCGCAGCGCTTGAGGGAATGTGTGATCGTGAGTGACGATCCGCAGCACGAAGCGCGCCGTTATGCGCTGATCGCTGGGGAGTCGGATCTCAAATCGCCGTCCGCCCGGCACTCGCGCATTGCGTTGGGTGATTTCGATCTGGACTTTGTCGATGGCGCGGCCTACCGCGCGCGCTATGGCGACCTCGTATGTAACGCAGCTGGGCGCGACAGCTATTTTGGCGCGGTCGTCGTCGAGGTAAGCGACCTTGCCGCGATGCGTGCACGTCTGGACGCGCTCACGTCCCATGCCGACGAGAGCGTCGTGCGACTGATGCCGTCGGCCCATGCGCAGAGTGACGCATCGTCCGTAGCCGTGCTGTTAGGCGAACTCAATACTGTCATTGAATTTATCGGAGCAGTTGAACATGCCCACGCCTGAGAATCTCGGCGATCTGATCGAAGCCGACGGCGATCCGTGCAAGCTTGCAGTGATCGCGCTTGGGGAACCGGATGAAACAGGTTGCGCGTGGCACGATACGCGCATGACCTACGGGGAACTCGACGCGCTGGCTGACGGCGTCGCGCGTGCACTGGTGCAGCGCGGCCTGAAAGTCGGCGAACGCGTCGCCATTCTTGCGGCGAATCGCGCCGAGTATGTCGCGGCGCTGCTCGGTATCATGCGCGCGGGAATGGTCGCCGTGCCGGTCAACTACAGGTTTCCGCCCGCGCTCTCCACTTTTGTGATCCGCGATAGCGGTGCACGTCTGGTATTTTGCGACGCCGCGCGACTTGCCGATTGCCCGGACGATCTGCCGACAGTCGTATTCGATTCGACCGGAGAGGAAAGTTTCGCTTCATTCGTCGAACCGGGCCCGTTCGAGACTTTCGTGCCGACGCCCAACATGCCGGCAATGTTTCTCTATACGTCCGGCTCGACCGGCAAGCCGAAGGGCGTGATGCTCTCGCACGGCAGCCATCTATGGGTGGCGGGTACGCGTGCGCGCGCGCAGCCACCGGCGGCGCATCGCTTTCTGGTGGCCGCGCCGATGTATCACATGAACGCGCTGACGCTCGTGCTGATGTCGCTGTACGGGAACGGTACGGTCGTGCTGCTTCCGCAATTCACCGCGCGCATGTACATCACGGCAATCGAGCGCTATCGGGTCACGTGGCTCACCTCCGTCCCGCCGATGATCGCGATGATGCTGCGCGAAAGGGAGTTGCTTGCGCGCACGGATCTTTCGTCGGTGCGCTTCATCCGGATGGGCTCGGCGCCAGTTAGCGAGAGTCTGCTTGCGCAAATCGCCGAGGTACTGCCGAATGCGAAGCTCACTAACGTCTACGGCACGACCGAGGGCGGGCCGATCGTGTTCGGGCCCCATCCGCAAGGGATCGAACCGCCTTTGCTGTCGGTCGGATATCCGCATCCCGAAGTGAGCGTGAAGTTGCTCGACGCACCGCCGACAGGTGTGGCGACCGGCGTGCTGGCTGTAAAAAGCCCGGCCGTCATGCTCGGCTACCACAACCGGCCGGACCTGCCGCTACCGGTGACAGCAGATGGCTTCTATATAACGGGCGACGTATTTCACCGCGACGAAGAGGGCTTCTATGCGTTCGTCGGCCGTGCGGACGACATGTTCGTGTCGGGTGGCGAAAACATCTTTCCTGGTGAAGTCGAGCAGATGCTGGAGACACACCCGGATATTGTCCAGGCTTGCGTGGTACCGGTTGCCGACGACATCAAGGGAACCAAGCCGGTGGCGTTCGTCGTGCGGCGCGCGGGCGCGTCGCTAACGGAAGAGCAAGCCAAACAGCACGCGCTGACTCATGCGCCCGCATACCAGCACCCGCGACGCGTGTGGTTTGTCGATGCATTGCCGCTTGCGTCGACGAACAAGATCGATCGCGCCGCATTGAAAGCGATAGCGCTTGCGTCGTTGCAGGATAGCGAGACCGCATAAATGAAACCGACACGACATTCAACATTATGGAGTTCAGTATGAACGAGAACTTTCGCGAGTTCCTGGAACGGCTGCGCGCGGCACAGCAACTGATCGATATACGGCAGCCCGTCGACATCCGCCACGTGGGCACGCTCGTCGACCAGAGCGACAAGGCGCTGCTGTTTCATAACGTGATCGGCTACGACATGCCGCTGCTGTCGGGCATCATCCGCACGCAGGAGCGCGCGATGATGGCAATGGGCTGCGACAGCTACTCGGAAATCGAGAAGATGCTGGCGCATGGCATCCAGAACCCGATTCCGCCTAAATACGTCGCCACGTCGGCCACGAAAGAAGTGATCTACAAAGGCGACGATGTCGATCTGTTCCGCCTGCCCATTCCGATGTCTTCGATTTTCGACGGTGGCCCGATGATTACCGCGGGTATCGTGATTTCGCGCGATCCGGAGTACGGCCTGAACAGCGGCATCTATCGCTTCATGGTGAAGGAAAAAGCGCTGAGTGGCATCGACATCGTGACGCCGAACAATATGCGCATGTTCGCGCAGCGTGCGTATGAACAAGGACGTCCGTGCCCGATTTCCATTTCGATCGGTAACCACCCGATGGAAATCATGGGCGCCGGCTATCGCGCGCCGATCGGTGTCGATGAGATGGCGATCGCGGGCGGCATTCGTGGCGTGCCGGTCGAACTGGCGCCTTGCGAGACCGTCGATCTGCCGTATATCGCCGACTCGGAAATCGTGATCGAAGCAGAAATCCTGCCGACGGGCTGGACGCAACCGGAAGGCCGTTTCGGCGAATTCACCGCATTGATGGGCGGGCTGCACTGGAATCCGGATGTGCGGATCAAGGCGATCATGCATCGGCGCGATGCGATGTATTACTCGCTGCACATGCCGTGGGAAAACACGTGGCTCGCGGCACCGACGCGCTATCAGGCGATTCGCAGCGCGCTGCGCACGGCAGGCGTGCAGGTAAAGGACATCAACGTAACGTTGGGTGGCCGCGCATTCTGGCACGCGGTTATTTCGATCAGGAAGCAGGCCGGCGAAGGCAAGAACGCGCTGCTGGCGGCGCTGTCGGTGATGGATCTGAAGCACGTGGTGGTCGTTGATGACGACATCGACGTGTTCAACGGCGAACAGGTCGAATGGGCGATCGCGACGCGCGTGCAGGGTGACCGCGATCTGATCGTGATCCCCGGCGCACGCGCGAAGCCGCTCGACCCGAGTCTGCCGGTGATGCCGCCTGGCATGGTGCCGACGGGCGCCAAGGTCGGTGTGGACGCAACGATCTCGGAAGGCATTCCGCACGAGCGCTATGAGCGCATTTCGTACGCGTACGCAGACACGGCGAAGATCGCGGACTACGTCGGCGGCAAGGCCGATACGGTGCATGTGTCGGAGCCGGAACAGGTGGAGGCTGCCGCAGCCGAAGCGATCGCGCTCATCGGCGACACGCCGCTTTACTACACCGAACTCGCCGAGCGGCTGTCGAAATACGACTTCCGCACGCTGGCGCGCGCGCTCGGCGAACTGCATGAACGCAAGCAGTTGTGGAAAACCGCGGAAGGCAAGTTGTGCGTGCGCGGTTCGCGCTTCGACGCCGTGCCGCCGACGCGGCGCTGATTGCCGCGATGTCCTTCAGTGCGCTGCGCAGGCCGGCAGCGCTCCATTCACCCCGTTGATGAGCTGACGTGATGCAACCTTACCTGCTTGCAAGGCGTGTGCTGTTCGCCGCCGTGATTTCCGTGCTTGCGCTTTCCGCGCAAGCCGCGCCGCTGCGCATCGGCTACTGGACGAGTGGCGTGAGCCTCGGCCTCGGCGCCGTGCTGGAAACAGGCGACTTCCTGAAGAAAGCCGGCATCGACGACGCGCGTTTCGTGCACTTCGCCGAGGTCAACGCGCCGGCGAGCGGACTCGCCGCCAACGTGATCGACGTGAGCTTCAGCGTGGCGGGCGCGAGCGCGTTCAGCATCGCGGCGACCGGCGTGCCGGTCAAGATCTTCGGTGCAACAGCGCCGGCCGATGTCACATTTGTCACACCTGCCGACTCGCAGATCCAATCGATTGCGCAGTTGCGCGGCAAGAAGATCGGTATGTCACCGTCGGGAAGTTCGGTCGCGCTGATGACGGCCGCGGTGCTGAAAGCGAACTATGGCTTCAACGCCGGCGATTATTCACTGGTGCCGGGCAACGAGGCACGTCTCGCGCAGTTTCTCGTACAGCATCAGGTCGACGCCGCGGCGCTGCGCTCCGTCACGGTCGCGCAATTGACTGAAGTGAAGACGCGGCGTCTGGGCACGCTGGTGGAAGAATGGCACAAGCTGACGAAGTCCGATGCGATGCCTTATCTGGGTGTGGCTGCGGCGCGCACGGAATTGATCCAGCGCGATCCGCAATCCGTCGCGAAGCTGATCGTTGCGATTCACAATGCAATCGCCTGGGGCAACGCGCATCCGGACCAGGTCGCGACGATCCTGCAGAAAGTAGCGAATCTGCCTGCAAGCGACGCGCAGATCTATGCCGCGCATTGGGCCGAGCTGAACAGCATTTCCTTCGAACCAGTCGATATCGATACGCTCAAGCGCGAGCAGCAGATCTTCGCGGCGAGCGGCGCGATCAAAGGGACGCTTCCTTCCGATGTATTCGTCACCGGGCCGTACGAAACGGCAAAGAAGATCATAGCGGGTCAAAAGCCATGATGACGTGTTTGCGCGGGCAATGGCCGCATCCGGTGGACAACGGAGGTATCGCATGAAATCCCAATCCGCCGCACGGCGACGCCTCGTGGTCGGTATCAGCGGCGCGTCGGGTGCGATCTACGGCGTGCGTCTGCTGCGTCTGTTACGCGAGTTGGAGGTCGAGTCGCATCTGGTGGTCAGCCGTTCGGCGCAGGTGACACTCGCACAGGAAACGCAAATGCGGCTCGCCGATCTGCAGGCGCTCGCCGACGTCAACTATCCGAACACCGATATCGGTGCGGCCATTTCGAGCGGCTCGTTTCGCGTCGACGGCATGATCGTTGCGCCGTGCTCGATCAAGACGCTGTCGGAAGTGGCCACCGGCTGCACCAGTTCGCTGCTGTCGCGAGCGGCAGACGTGATGCTGAAGGAACGTCGCCGTCTCGTGCTGATGGTGCGCGAAACGCCGTTGCATGCCGGTCATATCCGCAGCCTCGCCGCCGTCACGGACGCCGGTGCGATCGTCTATCCGCCAGTGCCGGCGTTCTATGCGCTGCCGGAGACGCTCGATCAGATGGTCGATCATACGCTCGGGCGCGTGCTTGACCTGTTCGATATCGAATCACGAACCGTACGCCGATGGAGCGGCACTGCCGGCTGATACGCGGTGTGCTTTTTTGTGTCCAGTTTACTTCCCTATATGCATCTCCTAGAATGCGTTGAGGTTGGTGAGGTGCCTACAGAAAGACGTAAGCATAATACACAGCCATTCCAGGATAGAGCGCACGGGGGGCCACATGGAAGGAAAAGTAATTTCTGGGGGCAAGGCGGCGGCCGAGGGCAAGTTGTTGGGCGAGTCGACTTATCTGGCGATGAGGCAGGCGATACTGTCCTGTTCGCTGAAACCGGGCAGCATGCTGACGGAGGCTGCGCTGATGGATCAATACGGCGTCGGCAAGTCGACATGCCGGCTGGCGCTTGCGCGTCTCACACACGAAGGGCTGGTACGTTCGGTGCCGCGACACGGCTACGTCGTCGTGCCGGTCACGCTGAAGGATGTCGAGGAGGTGTTTGCGCTGCGACTCATTCTCGAACCCGAAGCCGCGCGGCTCGCGGCCGGCAAGGTGGACGCGAAGGCGCTGATGCGGATCGACCGCACAGCGCGCGGCAATACGGCGTCGAAGAATCACGGCAACCGGATCGGCTTTTTCCTCGATGCGAACCGTGAATTTCATCTGGTGATTGCAATGGCGTCGGGCAACGACCGTCTGGTGCGCAGCATCTCGGTGCTGTTCGACGAAATGACGCGACTGGTGGCGCTCGGTTTCAGCGACGAAGACGACAGCCCGGAAATTTCCGACGATCACCGCCAACTGGTCGAGGTGCTGGCGGCAGGCGACGGCAAGGCAGGCGCGCGCATTGCGCGCCGGCACATCGAGAAGTTTCGCGACATGACGATGGAGCGTGTGCTCCGCAGCATGAAACAGGACTTCGAGCACGCGCCGCTGGCAGCGATCGGCAAGTGATACGGAGGTTCCGCCTTTGCTTTCAGGCGGAACCTCTCGATGGATGGTTGCACCGTGCTTCATGTTTTGATAAGGACATTTAGTAATCCTTTAAAGACGATGCCAGGGAGACCGACGGCGTCGCTATTTCAGGCAAAGCACAATGAAATCATTTCGTTCCGTTATAAAGGCACTATGCGCACTCGCGTTAGTCGGCGTGTGCCTCACCAGTGTGTATGCGGCGCCGTTGCGAGTGGGCTACTGGACCAGTGGCACTAGCCTCGGTTTCGGTGCCGTGCTCGAAGCGCAGAAGTTCTTTGAGAAGCAGGGCCTGCAGGTGCAGTTTGTCCACTTTCCGGACGTGAATGGACCGACCACCGCGTTGGCTTCGAACGCGATCGATCTGGCATTCGGCACCAGCCTCGCGGGGGCATTCAGCCTGAGCCAGCAGGGTGTGCCGGTCCGGATGGTGGCCGCCACGCAGATCGTCGACGCGGAAATCGTCGTGCTTGCCGATTCGCCCATCCATTCCGCGGGTGAACTGCGCGGCAAGAAAATCGGCATGTCGCCAATCGGCAGTGCGACCACTGGTGTCGGTACCGCCGTGCTCGACGGCAATTACGGACTCAAGCTTGCCGACTATCGGCTGGTGGCGGGCGATGAGCCGCGTCTTGCGCAGTTCCTCGTTCAGAAGAACGTGGATGCCGCCGTCATGCGTCCCACCACGGTGGCGCAAGTGCCGGACAGTGCGCAGAAAGTCCGCGTGATCACGACATTGTCCGATCAATGGAAACAGATGACGAAGGCGAGCACACCGCCCTATATCGGTGTCGCCGTGATGCGCAGCGAGTGGCTTAAGGACAACTCGGCGGATGCGGTGAAGGTGCTCGCGGCGATGCGCGAGGCGCTGGCCTTCGGCGCGGCCAATCCCGACGCGGTCGTGGCGATACTTAAGAAGGCCGGCAACATGAGCGACCAGGGAGCGCGTTTTTACGGCGACCACTGGACGACCATGAATACGGTCTCGTTCAAATCGGGTGACATCGACACACTGAAACGCACATTCGAAGTTTTCAAGGCCGCCGGCACGCTGAAGGGCGAGCTTCCCGCGGATCTCTTCTATCAGAAGCCTTATCTCGACTCGGAAGCAGTCAAATGAGCGGATATTGGGAATGGGCCCGTGGCCGCTGTGGCCACACCGGAGTACGGGCCTTTATCAACGGAGCAGCAATATGACGGAAAAGTGCGACGGTACGGTCGCGACCATTGGATTTCCCGCTAGTCGGATCCGCTGGCCGGAAGAGGGCATTACGCGCGTGCCGCTACGTGTGTTCTCCGATGCGGCGACCTACGAGCGCGAGCAGGATGCCGTATTTCGTGGGCCCACATGGAGTTTCCTCTGCCTCGACATCGAGATTCCAAAGCCGGGTGACTACATAACGACCAAGGTCGGTCATACCTCGGTAATTGTTGTGCACCAGCAGGACGGCACCATTGGTGCGCTTGTGAACAAGTGCGTGCACAAGGGCTCAGTGCTTTGCTATGAAGCGCAGGGTCACCGCAAGCGTCCGAACTTCGTTTGCCCCTATCACAACTGGGTCTATAACTTCGACGGTGAACTGACGAGCGTCGCATTCGAGAAGGGCGTGCAGGGTAAAGGTGGTATGCCCGAGGATTTCGACAAGTCGAAGTTCCGTTTGACGAAGCTGCGCGTGGAGACCATCCGCGGCCTTGTGTTCGGCTCATTCTCCGACGAGGCCCCTGCACTGAAGGACTATCTCGGGCCAACGATGGTGCGGCACATGGAGCGCACGCTATATGGACGCGTAAAGATACTTGGCCGCTATAGCCAGGTGATGCACAACAACTGGAAGCTCTACGTCGAGAATAGCCGCGACAACTATCACCCGAGCCTGCTGCACGCGTTTTTCTCGACCTTCAAGATCAACCGGCTGTCGGCGGAAGGCGGTACGTTGCAGGATGAAGACAGCCGGCATCACATCACCTTTACGAAGCGCTATACCGACATCGGCGATCAGGCATACGACTCCGGTGTGATTCGTGCCATGCGCGACGATTTTGGTCTGAAGGATCCTTCGCTGATCGATCAGTGGATGGAGTATCCCGACCAGATCACGAACGCGATCCAGAGCATTTTCCCCGGCTTCGTGCTGCATCAGATCATGAATTCGATAGGCGTGCGGCAGGTGGTGCCGCTTGGCGTGGATCGATGCGAACTGATCTGGACGGTGCTCGGTTTCGAGGAAGACACGCCGGAGCAAACGCTCATCCGGCGCAAGCAAAGCAATTTGGTCGGCCCCGCGGGTTATGTGTCGATGGAAGACGGCACGATCGGCGCGTTCGTCGAAAAGGGCATTCGCGGCGATCTTGACGACGCTGCGGTGATCGAGATGGGCGGCAAGGGCACCGGTCCGATGGCGACCCGCGCAACCGAAACCTCGGTGCGCGGCTTCTGGAAATTCTATAGAGAGCTGATGGATGTCTAGTGTTGCGCGCTATCCTGACCTGGAGGTCAGCACCCAGACGGGCGCGTGTATCGCACGCCTGATGACCCACTATTGCAGTTCGATCGACAATGGCGATCTCGGCCGCTGGCCGGAGTTCTTCACTGAAGATTGCACTTACCGCATTCTCACGCGCACCGATTTCGAAGCGGGCCGCGATTTCGGTATCTGGTTCTGCAACACGCGCGGCATGCTGCTGGATCGCGTCAGTTCGATCCAGTCGGTCAATGTGTTCGAGCCGCATGTCTACCGTCACGTGCTTGGGCCGACCGAAGTCGTCAGCGTCGAAGACGGGCTGATCGGTTGCGAAACCAGCTACATGGTCGTGCGAACCGGCTATGAAGGTGGGATGGTCGTGTTTAGCGCGGGGCGTTACGTCGATCAGGTCGTTCTCGCGGGCGGCCGCGCGTTGCTGCATGAGCGCACGGTCGTCACGGATTCGTGCCGCTACGACACGCTCGTTGCACTTCCTCTCTAAGGATGTTGCCCGGATGACCGAGCCCACTCGCCGTTACCGGCTGCACCTCGAAAGTCAGCGGCGTCAGTCGCCACCTTTCCATCTTCATGAAACCGTGTGGCAGGCCGCCTGCGTGCGGCATCCCGATCTCGCACAACGCATCGATGTGACGTTCGGCTGGGACGGCGAACGGTTCGCGCGTCCGCTCGACGACGTCGACTTCCTGCTGGCGTCGAGATTTCCGCATGACGTGGTGAACGACGCGCCACGTCTACGCTGGATTCACACGACGGGCGCTGGCGTCGATCATCTGATGCCGCTCGATCGCTTGCGTCCCGACTTGATCCTGACGAACAGTAGCGGCGTTCATAGTGAGAAAGCCTTCGAGTACACGCAGATGGCATTATTGATGCTGAATGCGCAACTGCCGGCCGTGTTTCAGGCGCAGCGGGCGCATCGCTGGGACGTGCGGCTGACCACATCGATTCGCGGCAAGACGGCGCTGATAATCGGCTTCGGCGATCTTGGCATGGCGGCGAGCCGCGCGGCACGTTTGCTTGGCCTGCGAGCGGTTGCCTTGAACCGGAGCGGCGCCGCGCCGACGGCGGAAGCGGTCGATGTGCTCGCAACGATCTCCACACTCGACGACTGGCTGCCTCAAGCCGACTTCGTCGTTGTCACCGCGCCGCTTACGCCCGCGACGCGCGGTCTTCTTTCCGCCGAGCGCCTCGCCCGCATGCGGCCCGGTGCGGGCATCGTCAACCTGTCGCGCGCAGCGCTGATCGACTATGCCGCACTGTTCGAGCGGCTGCATTCGGGCGAGTGCGGCGGCGCGCTGCTCGACGTGTTCGACCCTGAACCCTTGCCGACGGAACATGCGGCGTGGAACGTGCCGGGACTCGTCGTCACGCCGCACATTTCGTGCGATGCGCCCGATTACAATCTGCGGGTGCTTGAACTCTGGCTGGGCAACTTCGCGCGATTCCTGCGCGGCGAGCCGCTGACGAACATCGTCGACCGCACACGCGGTTATTGACCCGGAAGAAGTTCGACATCTCGGTTATCACGGTCCGAAGAAAGGTTCTGCGACCATGGCGACTCCGCGCTACAAAACGTAAAGCCAGGCGAGCAGCGTGACGACTGAAAACAGCGTAGTCATCGAGATCACTGCGCCCACTACGGCCTTTTCGACGTCGTATTCAACCGCGAGCACGTACGCGCTCTTGGCGGTGGGCACGGCAGAGCACACGACGGCGGCGACGGTCGCAGTCCGGTCGAGGTCTGCCGCAAGGCAAAGCGCGTAGACCACGAGCGGCATGATGGCCAGCTTGAGCGCCGTCAGCAACGCATAGAGACCTAGCCGCTCGCGCAGTTCGGCGATTGTTAGATCAAGTCCAATTGCGAACAGCGCGCATGGCGTCAACGCTTCTCCGAGCACCGTGAGAAATGACGTGACCGGTCCGGACAGTTCCGAACCGAGCATCGACCAAAGCAGTCCGAAAATCGTGGCAAGGATGACGGGATTGGTGGCGATCTGCCGCAACAGCGCCGCCGTCCGTATGTTGCGCGATGTATCGTATCGTCCGATCTCGAGCAGCAGTACCAGTATCGGAAACATGATGGCGCCGACGAAGACGGTTGCAATCGCAGCCGCGAGCACGCCCGGTGGGCCAAAAAGCGACTTCAATATAGGGAGCGCAACGAATCCGGTGTTTGTCATCGACACGGCAGCAGCCAATATTCCGCTCTTTCCGACGCCTGCGCCCCACGCGATTCGTACAAACATCATCACAGCCACAAAGCAAATCATGGAACCGCCGCCGAACGCAGCAAGAAAGCGCCAGTCAAGGAGCGAGTGAAGCGACTGATCGGCGATCGTCAGGAAGACCAGGGAGGGCATCGCCACGTAGTAGGCAAAGCGCATCAGCGGTGCGGCCAGCGCGCGCGGCATGTAGCCGGAGGCGCCGGCAAACCATCCCGTTAGAATGATGGCAAAGATCGGAAGTATGGTGCCGGCGAGATGCATAGTGACCTCCCATAGCTATGGGACTTGGGCGCATCAACGCTCATCCCTGACTGGGCGTCATTATCCGAGAAAACCTGGCGCGACGCGCGGTGAAGTCGCAATTGATCTCCCGCTAAGACCGGGCCGCTGACCGTCGACATTTTTCACGAAGCGAATAACTCGGATTCGCTGCATTGCATCTGGGCGGACTGCATGGCGATGCCGTTTCGTTTTTTGTCCGTTGCTTTGCCGGACACGCGACGCAGTTCAAGCCGCAAGCAGATAACCGGTCATCGACGGTTGCGCGATCCGGGGAGGAAATACGCACCAGCGGCCGTCATCGTGCCGAAAGAAAAAGATTGCACGCGAGCCGGCCGGAGCCGACGCCTCGACATGCACGTAGCGGCCGCCGTCAGCACGCATACGACCGAACTGAACCACGCGGATCCGCACCGGCGGAACGGGTGCAAGCCACTTTTCGACCACGTAATGCAGGGACTTCTCGGCGGTGTTCATGACCCTCTCCTTCGACCTCGCCCCGGTCACGCTGCCGGCGGCTCGAGCGCTGCAAGCGAGGCACGACGTGAGGGGTGACTAGAGAGTAGGATCAGCTTGAAATTTACGATAGTTAATGTTTTTCATGGTAACGATAACCAATAGGTTATGCATTTTTCGACCCGACCAAATCGGGGTGCCGCGAACCTATCAGGCCATGCATCTGCGACCGGAGGCAGGCGGCCACACGTTGCGGGTCTTTGGAAAGGCCTGAGGTATGCATCAATCAGGATGTTCATCGGCCATCGCCCTCTAGGGAGGCTTGCATGCTGGGAGTTGCGCAATTCATCGCCACGCTGGGATGTACCGTTTTTTCTGGGGCGGCGATCTACATCAGTCTCGTCGAACATCCAGCCCGGATGCAATGCGACACCAGGACGGCTGCGACGGTCTGGGCGCCGAGCTACCGTCGGGCGACGATCATGCAAGCACCGTTGGCCGTTTTGAGTTGCATTGCCGGTATCGTGGCATGGTGGCTCGGGGGAACCGCAATATGGCTAGTCGGTGCGCTACTCATAGGCAGTGTCGTACCGTTCACCTTGATCATCATTAAGCCCACCAACGCGCAGTTATTAGCGCAAGGGCGTGATCTCCCATCGGCTGAAACGAGGGCGTTGCTCGAGAAGTGGGGCAGACTTCATGCAGTGCGCAGCGTGTCGAGCCTTGCCGCATCGCTGATCTTTCTGACGGCCGCATTGATGCAGCACGTGTGAGCCGCAGGCGTCGTGAACCGCCCGAGCCGTCTGGACCGAACGGACTTTCGAGAGTCCGCGAAGCGGGCTACGCGCCGTCCTGATACTTCGGCAAGTCGTCGCTCAACGAGAGGCCAGGAAACATGCTCGCGCACCACACGTGCCATGACGGACGGACTCTTGTGGGATCGTCGAGCGTCGCGTAGTTGATTTCGACCGTTTGCGGCGCCGCCGACTCGCGATACTCGAGTTGCGTACCGCAATGACCGCAGAAGCGCCGTTCGCCCCAGATGCTCGACTTATACACCCGCGGCTCACCCCGGACGTACTTGAACTCGCCAATCGGCACCGACGCGGATGCGGTCACCGCTGCGCCGGTGGTCTTCTGGCACAAGCGGCAGTGGCAAAAGCCGGCGTCGGTCGGTACAACGGTGACCTGATAGCGGATGGCGCCGCATGCGCAGCCTCCTTCCAATACGTTGTCGGTCTTCATCCTCGTCTCCGCATGTTCTGTCGCGAACGTCTTCAAGGATACGACGCAGGCGCGGGCAATGCAGGCGTATGAGTAATGCAGCCATATCGGCGGCCCGCCGCTTCATTCGAGTGTCGTCCCGGCATGTCCCGGAGCGCCCAATCGACAATGCCCGCTCCCTTGCGATCGTTCGACGGCCCGCGATCGCACGAATGGTTTTCTGGTTGACCGCTACGAGCCGATAGGTACGAGCAGCTTTCGCCGGATCCGCTGGTTGATCCCTCTTTTTCACCGCGCGTCGCGATACGGTCTGGCGTTGAATGCAGCGGGGACGTCGCCCGTCTCCGACGCTCACTCCCACAAATGCAGAGCTATTGACGCACTGGGTTTCTGCGGAGCGCCAAATGCTTAGGCGGTGCCTAGGCGCGATTCGGCAATCCGCTTCAGATCATCGGGGGTTGAAGCAGATCCGGCCAACTGCTCAAGCAAGTCCGCGGCTCTCTTTTCGTCTTTGGGTCCACCATCGCCAAGCGTCAAACTCGTCGCCAGGTTAAGTATCGACCGGGGCAGTCCTCGCGAGGCCAAAGCCTCAAGGAGGTGACGAGCCACTTCGGGTTCCCGGTTTCGGTTGCCGCTTAGCAACTCATCAGCAATCGTTTCTACAAACCTCAGCGAGCTTTCGTTTTCCGTTCTGTGTATGCCGGTCACGAGCGCTTGCTCGAAGTGGCCAACGGAATGCTGCCCGGCGTGAGCCAACGTGCTAAGCGCCTCTTGAAAACTCAGATCTTCCTTCGAACCGGCAAACGGCGTTTCTGGCGCGTTGCGACCTTCTTCGTGCGCGTGCGCGGCCGATGGTTGCCACCATCGAACAAAGTCGTCCGCGGATTCGCCCTGAAGATCAACTGACGATGCGAGCAATTGCGACACCTGATAGACGCGTCTCTCGGTTAGCGTCGCGCTGTCACACGCCTCGTCGAGCGCGGAAGCTGCTTTGCTGCCCAGCTCGCTGTGGAGGTCGGTCCAGTCTCTATAGCCGAAGACTTCGGAGGTCACCTGGCGCGCCTGGGATTCCTTTAGAGAAAGGCGATATTTGAGTCGATTGGCGGCCCGCGTCGGGATAGACGCGTTCTGGAAGTAGATACGCATGGCTTCGGTCCGAGTATCCGTGCCGACGAGCCTTCACAGCCGGCACGGAACCGAAATGAACTGTGAGGCGGCGCAGGGGGCGTGATGCCCCGTCAGAAAAAATACCGTTGGTTTCGCATGCAGTCAATCCCATTCTAAGAAACAGGCATTTGCGCGATAACGCCCAATCTGAGCGCCAAGCGGTGTTCAAGATAGAAACGGCAGCATTGAATGGCCGCTTTACATATACCTGATGGACCGTCGTGGGTCGATGTTGATCTGTCGGGCCGGTCGCTGCTGAGCCAGCAGGGCTCTGCCTAGCTTGATTGGAGAGGGCCGATCCAACGGTTTGAACGATCGCCATGTCGTCCGCGGAACAATCCGCAACTTGGAACTATACTGGGGCACCTGGAGGTTTCAATGACCGATCACGACAGACTGCATCCACTACGTCCACTCCTGAAAAATTGGGTTTGGGAGCATGGTCGAATCGGGACTCGCTATTTGGACTGCGTCGATGGCGAGATCAAGTTTGATGAAGGCAAGAAATCGCATTTCGCAGCCGAGAAATACACCTACGTGCCCCTTGGTAAGGACGCTCAAGACGATGTATCTGTGGATGGGCCTGCGATCCAGGAGGCGGGACTTGCGCGGTTTTTGCGGGCTGCGCAGTTGGGCAAGCCAGAGGAGGCCGGTTCTGTAGCGGAGGTTCAACGCGCAGTGCAGGACTGCATTGAACTCGGCCTGTTCAGCGCATATCAATTGGCGGCGCGAGAGGCATTTGCCCGCTACGCGCAGGAACCCATGTTCGAGGACGAGATCCGCGCGGCGGTTGTCGACGACATCCGGCGTAGTTACGCCGGCATGCCGGAACAACTGGCGCTGTACGATTTCAGTGTGCTTTACGGCTTGCCCACGCCGCTGCTTATCAGCGAGACACCCTTCATCGACTGGCGCGTGCGCGCCAGTCCGGCGCTTCCGTTTGTATCGCTTCCACTGGGACCGTACTGCCTGCTTGTAGGCGCGCCATCGGGCAGGCGAAGCCGAATTGGCTCGGTGGTCTGGAAGGCAGCCGCCGCGATGGGCCCGTTGAAGGACCACAACCGCCAGATTGCGGGGCACGCACGTCTATGGCTGGTGGCGACTACCGATGACCAACTCGTCGCTGCACAAAACCGCATTGCTGCGGCCCTGGGTTCCAGGCAAGACGATACGAAGCGCTAACCGCCGCGAAAAAGGAGACGTCGGCGGCGGGTGACTGTTGCTGGATGATCCCGCTGAGCGAATTCGCCTTGATCGCAATTTGGGGTTTGACGCGTTGCGCCTGGCAATAGCGGTCTATATGTTCACGTGTCGAAGAATCGCTGCTCAGCAGCACGAGCGATTCCTTTTCGAACTCACGAATGGATAACGGGCGTCGTCGGGTTGCGCAAGAAGGGTCTCGACGCGATCCCGGTTCATTTCCGTAACGCTGAGATTGATCCTCGAATAGCGCGCGTTGAAGTTCTCCACCAACGGGCCAATCAAAGAGGCGGTGAGCGACGGCGTCATCGCCAATCGAAGATCACCGCGAGTCAGTCCCTGCACCTCATGAGTGGCCCGCCTTCCGGCATCCGGATCCTGCAGTGCACGGCGGGCGTACCGTGCATAACCTCTGCCTGCATCAGTGAGCCGGATTGTGCGTCCTGACCGCTCCAGGAGTTGCGCACCCATTGCGTATCCCAACTGCTTGATCCGTTGCGACAGTGTTGGAAGTCGCGAATGTGCCGCAGTAGCAAGACGCCTCAACTATAGGAGATGCTTATTGGTCGAATAGTAAACCGATCTTGGACGCTATAGCCAACGCCCATCATTATCTCGTCAACCCCTGGCTTGAGGCGATGACGGTGCAAAAGCTGATCGACGGTTTTCCGACCACACCTGACGCGGCCCCCACTCGTGACAAGGACATTCATGTCTGCCCGAACACCTGATCTGACGAGACGGCTGACGCTACTGTTTGCGCTTGCTTCCGGCGTCATTGTCGCGAACATCTACTATGCACAGCCGCTATTGGCCGCTATTGCGAGTACCTTCGGCTATAGTCCGGCCCGGGTTGGCTTCCTGGTTACGCTCACCCAGCTCGGCTACGCGTGTGGCTTGCTATTGATCGTGCCACTCGGCGACG
The DNA here is from genome assembly GCF_004339745.1 of Paraburkholderia sp. BL9I2N2. Lineage (GTDB taxonomy): Bacteria > Pseudomonadota > Gammaproteobacteria > Burkholderiales > Burkholderiaceae > Paraburkholderia. Next base: position 77,313 of record NZ_SMGP01000004.1, read on the forward strand.
TATTGAATCGGCGCACACTCATCGTATCCTTGCTTCTGCTCACGGTGCTCGCGTTGCTCGCAGTAGCTCTGAGCCCTGACTTCAAGCTGTTTGCCGCGGCAAGCATGCTACTCGGTGCCACCTCGTGCGCTGCACAGTTGCAAGTTCCGTTCGCCGCTTCGCTCGCATCAGACGACGAGCGTGGGCGCGTAGTCGGCACCGTGATGAGCGGTTTGCTTCTCGGCATCCTGCTGGCGCGAACAGTCTCCGGAACCATCGCGCAATTGGCGGGCTGGCGCATCGTTTATGGTGTCGCCGCATTTTTGATCCTGCTTCTCACCTTGTGCCTTTTGCGAGCATTGCCGCAAGACCGAAGAAGTGATCAAGCCTGGCGCTATCGTCAGTTGCTGCGGTCTCTGCTGACACTGCTGGATCAACACCCAACGATCGGCCTGCGCTCACTGTATGGCGCTCTGGGCTATGCCTGCTTCAGTATCTTCTGGACCGCACTGACATTTCTTCTCAATGCCGCTCCCTACCACTACTCCGAGGCGAAGATCGGAGTGTTTGGTCTGGCCGGTGCCGCTGGTGCGCTCGCGGCCGGCTCGGCGGGGCGTATGGCAGATCGCGGGCATGGACATCGTGCGACCGGACTTTTCAGCAGCGCGATTCTGGCGTCGTTCGTGTTCATTTACCTTGGTGCGCACTCGCTGACGTCATTGATCGTTGGCGTTCTGCTTTTGGACGTGGGCGTACAGGGCTTGCACATCTCCAACCAGGGTGTGATCTATGCACTCGCTCCAGACGCGCGGAGCCGAATCACGACCATTTATCTGACCTGTTATTTCTTTGGCGGCGCAATCGGTTCAAGTGCGGCTAGCGTGGCTTATTACAAGGCGGGCTGGTCAGGAGTTTGCGTTGCCGGTGCCTTTTTTTCGGCCCTATTGATCGGCAGCTGGTTGGCGGCGCATCGGCAGCAATGCCGCAGGCTCTGCCTTCAATGAAGTCGGGCAGTTCACAGTTATCGCGAAACCGGCTATCCCCATACTCGACACACATGCAGACGATTGAGTCTGCTCAACGAAGGCGAAGAACCATGAATACGTTTTTCAAGTTAGCAGAAAGATCAGGCGCACTTTCCAAACTGTTGTGTGTAGCGATCGTCATTGCTGCCGGTTTACCGTTGACCTCTACGGTAGCCTTCGCCGAAACCGGCAGTCAGTCTTCGTCAAGAAAGGACGCCGCGCCAGACGACTATTTTCATACCGGTGCGGGCGCCCGGTATTTACGCCGCGCCGATGGGGATATCGTCGTGGAACCCCTGCGCGGAAATATCACCGTCCTAATGGGTTCGGGCGGCAACATTACCGTCCTGTCGGGCAAGGAAGGCAAGTTTCTGGTTGACGCGGGCATCAGCAAATCGCAAGAAAAACTGCAAGCCGCGCTCGACAAGACCAGTCCCGCGCCGCTGAAATACGTGGTGAACACGCATTGGCATTGGGACCATACCGATGGCAATGCGTGGATGCATGCAGCTGGCGCCACCATCGTTGCACACAAGAATACCTTGAGGCATCTGACCGAGACGACGCATGTCGATGCCTGGAATTGGACCTTCGATCCGGTGCCGGCAGGCGCGCGCCCGACGCTAATCGTCAATGATGAAAAGACCTTCACCTTCGCGGGAACGAACATCGAAGTGGAAAACTTCGGTCATGGCCATACCGATGGCGATCTATGGGTGTACTTCGAAAACGCTGACGTACTAGCGCTGGGAGACACCTTCTGGAACGGAATCTATCCGTATATCGACAATGAAGACGGCGGCAACATCGACGGTGCGATCCAATGGGCCAACAAGGCTGTGGCATTTGCGACAGACCACACCATCGTCGTTCCCGGCCACGGCGCAGTGGGTACACGCGCCCAACTAATCGAATTCCGCGACATGTTGGTCACGGTACGCAACAACGTTGCAACCTTGAAATCGCAAGGTAAATCATTGGAAGAAATTATTGCCGCCAAGCCGACGGCGGCCTTCGACGCCAAATGGGGGAATTTTGTGTTCAACGGCAGTCAATTTACGAAGATGGTCTACGACGGCCTGTAATAAGACGTATCCAATTCTTGGTTTGCCGCTGGGTTAAAGGTTCCCAATTCATATATTGGAATTGGCGGCAATAGTCCGGTTGCGCTGGAAGCCGTATTGAACCTGGAAGCCTCGCTCAAGAAAAGCAGCTTGAGCGCTACCGATATCGAAGTCGTCAAACTGGTCGTCAGCCAGACGACCGGCTGCGACTACTGTGTGGCCGCACACACACTGATGGGAAAAAGAATAGGTCTGGGCCGCGAAGACATTCTGGCGTTGCGTCAGGCGCAGCCGTCGGGCGATGCGCGCAATGATGCGTTGGCCAGGTTTACGTTACATCTGATCACCACCAGCGGCACGGTTCCTGCCGATGTGGTGGCGGCAGTCAAAGAGGCAGGTGTCACCGATACGCAAATTGTCGACGTCACAATGGCGGTGGCAAGCATTGCTTTCACCAACCTGTTCAACCGTATCAACGACACTACGCTTGACTTCCCTGCCGCGGATTAATACGGGAGGTAGCTCTCGCGACGGGCTGGAGCTACACGTGAAGGGATTTTTTAAAGGTCCCTTCTTCGGTTTGCACCGGAAAGTGAGCGCGACTTGAGGAGCTTAAAGAAGGCCTCAAAGTCGCAGATGAGATTTCTTTCGGGCGGCCGATCATACGGGCGATTCATCACCGCAGGGGGCACAGGATCGGCAATGGTTTGTCTCAACTAGACATTGCCGGAATCGCGATGGGAACGCGCATGCCGATGTTGCTTCACGGTGTAGCGAGGCAGATCGTACGGCATCACCAAATGAAGGATTGGTTCGCGGGATTACATGGCCAGTGCGTAATAGCGTGGCACGGCGACAAAACCCATCGACAGCGCGTGCCTCGCGACGCGTCCCGAAGCGGGGGCACGCCACTCAAGGCCGCGTGCGATCAATGACTCAAGGCGGCGCCCGGCGGCATCTCCGGCGCGTGCACCGTGACGGTCTTGCGGACTTTCGCCACATCCGTCGCGCTGACCATCGGCGCCGCGTTGCCCCAACTGTTGCGCACGAAGTTGGTCACATCCGCGACTTCCTGATCGTTCAGGCGCCAGCCGAAGGCGGGCATCGTGAACGCGGAGGGCGCGGTCTTCGTGCCTTCGAGCGTGCTGCCGGTGAGCAGCACGTGAATCAGCGAGGTCGCATCCTTGCCCTGCACGACCGGATTGCCGCCCAGCGCCGGAAACACGCGGTTGTAGCCGCGACCGTCGCTGCGGTGGCAGGCCGTGCAGTTGTCGCGATACACGGCCGCGCCCGGCGCGGTGGCGTCGCCCGTGCGCAGCGCGCGCGCGGCCATGTCGTCGTACGCGTAGGGCGTTTCCTTCGGATCCGTCGACGGCAGCGTCTTCAGATAACGCGCAATCGCAGTGAGGTCGGCGTCGCTCATGTGCTGCATGCTGTGCTGCACGACGTCCGTCATGCCGCCGAAGGCCGCACTGTGTTGCGTGCGTCCGGTCTTCAGGAATTGCACGAGATCGGCTTCGCTCCACGCACCGATGCCGGTGCGCGGATTGCCGCGCAGGCTCGACGGAATCCAGCCGTCGATCGTCGCGCCGCCCGCGAGAAACGCCGGGCCGTCGAGGTCGCTCAATGCGCGTTCCTGCATCGTCGCCGCGCGCGGCGTGTGGCACGCACCGCAATGGCCGAGCCCTTGCACGAGATAGGCGCCACGCGCGATAACCGGATCGGCGTAATGCTTCGCGTCGAACGAAACCGGTCCGGGCGCGAACAGGTGACGCCAGATACCGAGCGGCCAGCGCATCGACAGCGGCCAGACGATATCGACCGGACGGTTCGTCTGGTTCACCGGTGCGACGCCTTGCGTGAAGTACGCATACAGCGCGTGCATGTCGTCTTCGCTCAGGCGTGCATACGACGGGAACGGCATGGCCGGATACAGCGTATCGCCGTTCGGCTTCACGCCGGCGCGCACCGCGCGATCGAACTGCGCGAAGGTCCACGCGCCGATCCCGGTGTTGCGGTCCGGCGTGATATTGGTCGAGTAGATCGCGCCGATCGGCGTGTCGAACTTCAGGCCGCCCGCGAAGGGCTTGCCGGCAGGAGCGGAGTGACACGCGATGCAGTCGCCGGCCCGCGCGAGATATTGGCCGTGCGCGATCAGTGCCGCGTCGTTCTGGTTCTGTGGCGCTGCCGCGTGCGCCGCCAGTGTGGTCATGCCCAGCACAGCCGCCGCGCCCACGCGTTTCATCGCCCGCATGAGGCGCTGGATATCGGTCGTCTTCGTCATACGCTCACCAGCGGCCCGGGGTTCTTCAGATACTGCGTGCGGATCGCCCGCGCCGACCAGTAGGCCAGCGCCGCGACGAGGCCGGTCGGGTTGTAGCCGATGCCCTGCGGAAACGCCGACGCGCCCATCACGAACACGTTGTGCACGTCCCAGCTTTGCAGGTAACGGTTCAGCACGCTCGTCTTCGGATCGGTGCCCATCACCGCGCCGCCCACCAGGTGCGTGGTCTGATAGCGGCGCGAGTCGAAGTGCGCGCCGAATTCGCGCGTATAGACGTTGATCGACTTCGGACCCATCTGCTGCGCGATCTTCTGCATCTGGCCGGTCACGTAGCGCGCCATCCTGATGTCGTTGTCCTTCCAGTCGAAGGTCATGCGCAACAGCGGCTGGCCGTACGAATCGCGGTAGGTCGGATCGAGGTCGAGGAACACGTCGCGGTACGACATGTTGCTGCCGTGCGCGTCCATCGAAATGGTGTGCGCGTAGTGGTCCTTCACCGACTTCTTCCAGTCGGCGCCCCAGTTCGGCGTGCCGGCGGGCGTGGCGATGCCGCTGACCGGCTTGGTGCCCGCCTGGTTCACCCACAACGGCGAACCGCCGACGAAGCCGAGCGGGCCGTGATCGAAGTTGTCGGCGTTGAAGTCGTCGACCGCGACGCCGTTGCCGCCCGCGCCGATGAACGGATTGGTGAAGGTGTCCCGGTCGAAGAACGCGGTGATGGTCGAGAGGTTCTGGTACGCGAAATTGCGGCCGACCACGCCTTCGCCCGAGACCGGGTCGTACGGCTTGCCGATGCCCGACAGCAGAAGCAGATGGACGTTGTGATACTGGAACGCCGCGACGATCACCAGATCGGCCGGCTGGAACACTTCGTTGCCGGCCGGATCGACATACGTCACGCCCCTGGCGCGTTTTTTTGTGTCGTCGAGTTCGACGCGCAGTACGTGGCAGCGCGAGCGCAGTTCGAAGCCCGGCGACTGCTTGAGCGCGGGCAGAATGTTCAGGTTCGGCGACGCCTTCGAATACATGTAGCACGCGTAGCCGCTGCAGAAGCCGCAGAAGTTGCACGGACCCATCTGCACGCCGTACGGGTTCGTGTACGGCCCCGACGTATTCGCCGAGGGCAGACGGTACGGGTTCAGCCCGAGTTCACGCGCGGCCTTGCCGAAACGCTCGGCCGAATATGTGTTCAGTTGGGCGGCGAGCGGGAAGTTGTCGCTGCGCGGCGCTTCGAACACGTTGCCGTCGCCGACCACCTTGCCGTTGACCTTGTACGCCTGGCCCGAGGTGCCGAACACCTTCTCGGCGAAGTCGAAATGCGGTTCGAGTTCGTCGTAGCTGACGCCGTAGTCCTGGATCGTCATGCCTTCGGGAATGAAGCGCCTGCCGTAGCGTTCCTCGTAGTGGCTCTTCAGGCGCAGCTCTTCCGGCGTGATGCGGAAGTGCACGCCCGACCAGTGCAGGCCCGCGCCGCCGACGCCTTCGCCCGGCAGAAACGCGGCCAACTGGCGATACGGCAAGGCGGTATCGTTCGGCGCATGGCGGATCGAGACGGTGGTCTTCGAGAGATCGAGGAACAGCTTCTTGCGCACGTTATAGGTCAGCTCGTCGATGGTGTTCGGATACGCGCCGTCCGGATAGGTGTCGCGATATTCGCCGCGTTCGAGCGCGACGACCTTGAGGCCTGCTTCGGTGAGTTCCTTCGCGAGAATCGCACCGGTCCAGCCGAAGCCGACGATCACCGCGTCGACGTGCGGTTTGGTTTGGGTAGACATCAGGTGCGCTTTCCTTCGATCGACACGGGGCCATACGGATAGGCCGCGCCGTTCTGATTGACGAAGTCCATGAAATCGGCGCGCGCGCCGGGAAAGCCGATCATCTTCCAGCCGCCCATGTCGCGATTGCCGCCGTGGACCGGATCGCAGAAGTAGCCTTCGCGGGTGTTCTGCAGCAGTTGTCCGAAGAACACCTCGGCCGGCACGTCCGCGAGATCGACCTTGCCTTTCTCGAGCGCGCCGAGCACGGTGTCGCGCGTGGCGGCGTCGAGCGCGTCGAAGGGGTGTGCGTTGGTCTTCAGGCAGTACGCGTTGACCGCCGCGATGCCGAGGCGGTACAGATCGCGCGGCACCAGCTTCAACTGATAGCCGAGTTCGGGCGCGCCCTGCGTGAACGGAGCCTGCATGTACCAGAGCGCGCCATGCGCGTACGGGGTCTCCATCTGCCGGTCGATGAATTCGGGCACGCCCGCTTCGACGGCGCCGGGGCCTTCGCTGTCCGGCGGAATCAGACGGTCGACCGCGGCGTGAATGAACGCCCATTCCTTCGCGTCGAAGAAATGCGGCTTGTAGTCCGCGCCGGACGCGCGGTCCGCGTTCGCGTTCGAATCTGGCGCGGACGTGCCGGACGACTTCAGATCGCACGCGGCGAGCGTTCCTGCCGGAACCAGAGCGACGGCCGAGCGAAAGAAGCCTCGGCGCGACATAAGGGGAAATGGAGGCATGTTGTTCGAGTCCGCAGGTCGGGCCGCAAATGCGCTCCCGGACAGTCATTGGATTGCGTCAGCAATGATGTTGGCACCGGCTCCAGAAGTACCTACTATCGGGCGCGGTACGAATCAGTCCCGCTGTGCGGGGATGCACGCGATGCCTAGGCAATGACATACCAGCGGCTGGAGCATTGAACGCTCACCGAGCTGGGGTTCACTTCGGGACACTACCTTGTCTTCATGATAGTGAGCAGGATGAAGAACCGCTATTACATAAAGCTGGAGTTCGCGCCGTTCGCCGGTGGGGCAGGCGGGTGGCCCGCGCGTCTCGCGCGAGCGGGAAGACGTGGATGACGTCGAAGCCCCGGAGGGGCGGCTCGGGGATTGGGGTGCGGCGGTTGGTCAGCGTTGTGGCAGGCGAACGGCGGCCCCTTTCTGAATATCAGTCAAGAGGCCGGGCGTGCTGTCGCGAACCGCTCAAACAGCATACGGGGCAGGACCAGTCCGACGGTCATGGCCAAGCCCCTGTTCATCTCCGGCGGCTCTTCGGTCGGCCAACTCGACCTCGGCGCGACGCCCGGTCCGAACCACTTGCCGACCGGCGTTCGCAAGCACTTCTCGCCGGAACCCATCCCGCTCTCCTCTGACCGTGGCGTCGCCACCAGCGTTACTCATGGTAGTGAGCGCGACACGGGGTGGCTATTACATAAAGCTGGAACCTTGGGGCGACGGCGCTGCGCATCGCATGTCTTCGATCAACCTATACAGATGGATGAGTGACCCATGCGAATGCACCATGTAGATGGCCGTTCGTAGAATGGTTTTGGACGCGCGTCGCGCGTACCTTTAAATCGTGACAAACGATTCATCCGCGGCGCGAGGATATCGTCATGAACAGGACAGCGAAGATCGGGAGACTGCAATGGACATCGTCAAGCTCGCAACAGACTCAGGCCTGCTGGTCGTACTGGACGGCATGATCGGCAAAACGGAATACCGCAGCGTGCAAGGCTCTCTCGCTGCGCTCGAGCGCTTCGCCGATGCAGTCGGCAAGCAGATGGCGACACACACGCATTGCGCAAAGCGGGACGCTCAGCCGCAGCGGAAGTGATCGATGCTCTGGCCCGCCGCCACTGCGCGGCGCAGCCACTCGGGCATCTCGCCGAGACCCGTCCACACGTTGCCGTACGCATCGCGATAGCGAATCATCCGCTCATCCTCGACATCGCGATTGAGCGCGTGTTCCAGCGCTTCGATCGTGATCTCGCTTTCCATCATGCGACGCCTGAGCCAACAGATCAGCCGCTCGCGCGCTTCTCCTTCAAGACGTTCAATGAGTGTCGGCATAGGTCGCTCCTGGGCGTGGATTCTATTGTGCGGATCGAGAAGAGTGGGCCGCGAATGCATTATCGATCTCGCCAATGTAGCGGCTTTGCCCCAAGCATCGTTTAGTGAAGGCACGCCCGACTTCGAATACGCACGACGGGTAACGGCCGGCACTAAACGCATGCGCCGCGCGACGCCGACATGCGGCCTTGATTCCAACTTTCCCGGCCTTCCCTATACACACATATGATTTTCGCGGCGGGGTTTTGTCCATAAGATAGAAACACCTGAACGGCGGACAAGACAACAACGTGCCGTCGTAACCGCATGTATGGCAGAGGATAGTCGCTTGCATACCCATCGGATTGTTTCCATCATCGACGACGACGAATCCGTCCGCATCGCCACATCGAGCCTGGTTCGTTCACTGGGTTGGGACGTCCGGCTCTATGCGTCGGCCGAAGATTTCCTCGCCGCCGGCCAGATCGGAGATGTCGCCTGCGTCATCTCCGACGTGCAGATGCCGGGCATGACCGGGCTCGAGATGCAGCGGCGTCTGCTCGACGGTGGGGTTGCGCTGCCGATTATCTTTATCTCAGCCTTCGCGTCGGAAACGGTGCGCCGCCAGGCCCTGGAAGACGGAGCGATGTGCGTGCTGAGCAAGCCTGTCGATGGTGCTGCCGTGTCGCGTTGCCTCGAAACGCTCCAGGCCGAAGGCGGCGAGCTTCATTGAAGCCCGCTCGCGGCGGACCTCAATAGTTGAATTTTAAAAAATTCGGATAAAATAAGTATCGGATTATGAGTCGGCGTCCTGCATGTCTGACTTTGATGTGCCGTGCTTGCGGCACAAGACAGGGTTCCGGTGCTAGTCAACGAACGTTTGCCTGGAATGCCTATGCCAACATCGCGCCGTTTAGTCCCCCGCCTTCCCGCGCGGCGCGTTCAATCGTCGTCATGATATTCCGCTCGCGTGCCGGCGAACCGCTGCGGCATGACGCGCGCGTGCTGTCCGTTCTCGCGGCCGTCATCGCGCTGGTCGTCTTCCTGATCGACGCGTTCACGCCACTCGATATCGCGATTGCCGTGCTGTATGTGGTCGTGGTGCTGCTCGTCGCATCGACAGGGTCGCGGCCTGCGGCGATCCTCACCGCGTGGAGCTGCGCGGCGCTCACGGTGATTGCGTTTGCGATGTCACATGACGAGCACTACTCGGGCGGCGCGCTGGCGCGCTGTGCCGTCAGCCTGCTCGCCATCGCCACGACGTCGGTGCTGGCGTTGCGCAATCAGAAGAACACCGCAACGCTGCAAGAGCAACTGCAGTTGCTCGATCTGACGCATGACGCAATCGTCGTGTACGACATGAACGATCTGATCACGTTCTGGAATCACGGCGCGGAAGCGCTCTACGGATGGACCGCGCAACAGGCAATCGGCCAGCCGATTCATGAATTGACGCAGACCCATTCCTCAGTTTCACTCGACGAGATTCGCAGTGAGATGTTGCGTTCGGGCCGCTGGCAAGGTGAATTGCAGCGCGTGCGCAATGACGGCACCACCGTCATCATTTCGAGCCGTTGGGCCCTGTGGCGCGATGCGAAGGGTAAGCCGCGCGCCGTGCTCGCCACCAACAACGACATCACTGTCCGCAAGCAGATGGAAGGCGAGTTGCAGCGCCAGAAGGACGAATTGCGCGCGACGATCGATGCGATTCCTGGCATGGTCTGGAGTTCGTCGAGCGACGGGCGGCTAAGTTTCATCAACCGGCGCTGGAACGAACTGGGCGTGACGCTTGCCGACAATGATGGCGATATCTGGCGCTCGATCGTTCATCCCGACGACTACCCCGCGGCGCAGCACGCCTGGAACCAGGCCATTGCCACGGGCATGCCGTTCGAAAACGTCTCGCGCATCAGGCGCAGCGATGGAGTGTACCGATGGATGCATATCGGCGCGGAACCGCTGCGCGATCATGCCGGCAACATCTTGCGCTGGTACGGCGTGAACACCGATATCGAAGAACGCAAGCAGGCAGAGCAGGCGCTCGAGCGCAGCGAAGCGTTCCTCTCCGACGCCCAGCGCCTGAGCCGCACCGGCAGTATTGCGACGAAACTGCCCGACGGCGAAATGTGGTGGTCCGACGAAACGTATCAGATCTTCGACTATGCGAAGCACGTTACGCCCACTTTCCGGCTGATCCTCGAGCGCTCGCATCCCGAAGACATCGCGCTCGTCAGGCAAGCTTATCAGCAGAGTCTCGCGGGCGCGCAGTTCGTCGACATCGAACATCGCCTCGCGATGCCCGATGGAAGCGTCAAATATGTGCACTACGTCGCGCATCTCGCAGCATCGCAGTCGGCGCATCCCGAGTACGTCGGCGCGCTGATGGACGTGACGGAAGGGCGGGTGGCGCAGGAAGCACTCGACCGTTCGACGGCCGAACTCGCGCACGTGACGCGCGTGACGATGCTCGGCGAACTGGCCGCGTCGATCGCGCACGAGGTCACGCAGCCGCTCGCGGCGATCGTCACGTGCGGCGACGCCGCTCTGCGCTGGATGAATCGTCCGCAGATCGATCTGAAGGAAGTCGGACAGTCCATTAACCAGATGATTCGCGACGCGAGGCGCGCGAGCGACGTGATCCGCCAGATCCGGGCGATGGCGCAAAAGCGCGACCCGAGTCAGGCGATACTCGATCTGAACGCTATAGTGAGAGAATCCATCGAACTGGTGCGACGCGAACTGGATGGGCACCGTGTCGAAGTGGATGCCGATTACGCATGTCCGCCGCCGCAGGTGTGCGCCGACCGTGTGCAATTGCAGCAGGTCATCATCAACCTCGTGATGAACGGTGTGCAGGCAATGTCGGGCATCACGGGACGGCCGCGGGAATTGCGCATCCGCACGCGCCGCTTCGATGCGCGGCACGCACAGGTGGTCATAGAAGATTCCGGCACGGGCATCAGCGAAGAGAACGCCGGGCGGCTTTTCAACGCATTCTTTACAACGAAGGCGGAAGGCATGGGAATGGGATTGTCGATCTGCCGCTCGATTGTCGAGGCGCACGGTGGCCGGATCTGGGCGGAGTCGCAAGAGGGAAAGGGTGCAGTGCTGCAGTTCATTCTGCCGCTCGATGAGGGAACCTGTCATGAGCAGTGAAACAGGCAACACCGCGACTAACTCGATTGTCTATGTCGTCGACGACGATAACTCGATGCGTGAAGCGGTCGGTATGTTGCTGCGCTCAGTGGGTTTGCAGGTTGAACTGTTCGCGTCCGCAGATGAATTTCTTGCGTTCCAGATGCCGGATGTGCCGAGCTGTCTGATTCTGGATGTGCGGCTCAAAGGGCAGAGTGGCCTTGCCGTGCAGGAACAGATTGCGGCGGGCGCAGTGCGTGTGCCGATTATCTTCATGACCGCGCATGGCGATATTGCCATGTCGGTCAAGGCGATGAAGGCCGGCGCGATGGACTTTCTCGCGAAGCCGTTTCGCGACCAGGACATGCTGGACGCCGTGGCGACCGCGCTCGGCAAGGACGAAGAACGGCGCGAAGCGGACCGCTCGGTCGCGGATCTGCGCCGCCGCTACGCATCGCTCACGCCGCGCGAGCGCGAAGTGATGGCTTTTGTCGCGAGCGGCCTGATGAACAAGCAGATTGCCGCTGAAATGAAGCTGAGTGAAATCACGGTGAAGATTCACCGCGGTCAGGCCATGAAGAAGATGGAGTCTCGCTCGCTTGCCGATTTCGTGCTGAAGGCGGAAGCTCTCGGCGTCAAATCGCCCCAAGGCACCACCACGCCGCCGCGCGTTCAGCGCGGCTGAACCGCGCGGGCATCTTTGTCTCCTGAACGGCGAAAATCGCATCGTCGTTCGTTTCTCGCTCGAATCCCTGCAATGCGACGCCTCCGCGCGCGGACGGACGCGTCGCGCGGCTATTTCATCTGCGCATGTCCCGCCCGCATTAAACCTTCATATAGGTTGACCCAACCATTTGGCGTCGTAGGCAACCGTATGTACGGCTAGGCGCGCGAGCTCCGTTTGATTAACTTTGAGTCATCGCGGTGCAAGTGTTTCGACCGCAGGCAGATCACTCTATCGGACGGACATATCATGACCAGCTCGCTGCTCTCGTATCCTGAACCCGGTGCCGACATTGCGCCGCAACGCATCGCCAGCTCGATCGACGCCGAGCATCAATGGCGCAGCCCGCGCGCGCATCAAGCGCAGCCACACCGGCAGCGCGGCGATGTGCAGGTGTCGCGCTGGACGCGCAATATCACCACGCCGCTCGAAGTCGTCAGTCACGGCAACGGGTCCGATCACTGCATAGGCCTGGCGCTGAAATGCGTGTCGCTGACCTTCAATCACGCGGGCCGCAGGCTTATGCAAGGGCGGGTGACGGCGGGTGTGGTTCAGGTGACGGCGCCCGCGGTGTCCGTCAGCGCTGTGTTCGAGTCGTCCGTCGACGTGCTGCATCTGTTCGCGTCGCAACAAGTTCTCGCGGAGTGCTACGAAGATCTGTTCCAGCAGCCGCATGCGGGCGACATCGTGCTTGGCGACCCGAAGCTGGTCCGCGATGCCGCACTCGATCGGCTTGGTCAGGCGCTGGTCGTTTCACAGACCAGCGACGCCGCGTTGGGCAAGGTCTTTACGGAGAGTGTCAGCCTCGCCATCGTGTCGCGCATTGTCGCGCGTCAATTCACTGCATCGAACGCGCAGAACCGTGAGGCGGCCGCGCTGCCGCAGTGGCGCATGAACCGCGTGATCGAGTACATCGACGCGCATCTGTCCGAGTCGATTGGTCTCGCCGACATTGCCGCGAGCGCCGGCCTCACCCGCATGCATTTCGCCGCGCAATTCCGGCGCGCGACGGGCCTGCGTCCGCATGAATACCTGCTGCGCCGCCGGATCGAACACGCACAACAGCTGTTGCTGAGCTCGAAGCACAACGTCTTCGATGTCGCACTGAGCTGCGGCTTTCGCTCGCAAGCGCATTTCACCACTGTGTTCAAACGCTTTGTCGGTGAGACGCCTTGCTGTTGGAGGACGAAAGCGAATGGCGCTCGATAAGCAGGTTCAGTCATTTCTCAGGATCAGCGAGGCGTTTCTAAAGCACACCGGCGATTCATTGTCCGTCAACGACGGCCCTAAAGCCGACGAAACCCTTGTGACGGTCTACGCGCACGGCGAAGCGCTTTGTGAATGCGTCGACGCGCTGCGATAGATCCCCATACAAAGCCATTCAACCAGTTAACTCTTCAACCGGAGTCGCGACATGCTGGCAAACGCAAATTTGATTGATCCGTGGATGCAAACCATTGGCCTGTTGTCCGTGCCTGCGAGCGGGTCGAAAGACCGCGGCAGTGGGTTGAATGAAGGCACCCCGGCGCGTCACGTGGACGACACGGCGCTTCACTGCGTCACGGTGAGCTTGCTAGACCGGCCGACGTCTTCGACCGCGACGATCTCCTGGCGCGACTCGACGCGCTGCTGCTATGGCGACCAGGTCTGGTGCGCGTCGCGGGCTCGGACCGAGGGCGTCTGCGCGATGAGCGGGCGCCCGATTCGTCGCGGCGACGCCGTGTACAAGCCGCGTCCCTGCCGGCCTGCGCCGCGCAATGCCGACGCAATGATCCTGACGTCCGCTCTCGACGACGCAACGCGAGCCTGATCTCGCTTCTTTTTCGCGCGGCTTGCGCTGGTTGGACGTCGTCGTGCTCGCTGGCGTTGCCACCGGGCTCACCTCGCGTGCGTGCGATATCTCTGGCGCTGCCATTCTTCGGCTTCAACCGGCCGGATGCGAAGGTGTCGCAAGGCACGATCGACTGGTTCTGGTTGGCCGGTATGCAAGTGTCGATCGAGCGCGCTTACGATTGCATCCGATAATCTAAGCTAGCGCGCCGCACGGCATGTTCACGACGCATGCGGATCGGGTGAATGCGGACTCGCTGGAATTCCTGCAGTCGTAAAGCACAGATGAAGGCTGGCGATTCTCTGCGCGAGTATCGCCAGCTTTTTTATCGAGCGATTGTGTTCTTACCGTGTGGCGGATGATGGGCCTCAATCCGCCCCATCGACGCCCACTCGCGGCACCATTACGTCCAGTACTTGAAATCCGTGATCGTCCGCAGATAGCCGGGCGTAGGACGGGGCGCGCGCGTATTGGCGTCCGTGCGGTGGCTGCTCTGCTTCCACGAATGAACCGGCGATTGCGCGTGCGCCCGGTTATCGGTGGCGATGCGTTCGAGCGGCAGTTGCACGTCCGTCCCGACAGTCATGACCGCCCGCATCAGGCTTGGTCCCTGCAGCGCGCACGATGCGCCGATCGTCAGGCAAGCGGCTGCGGTGAGGTAGCCGGTTCGGAACCACCGAAATCTGATCGCGTTCATCGTGTGTTCTCCGCGGTGCGCTCTGGAGTACATGCAGGGCGCGCAAGGATGGGATTGGACATGCGATCGAGTATCGTCGTGTGGACCGGTAGTTTCTTTCGCGCTTGCACGCTGCTTTGTCTAATCGCATCCGCAGGCGCCGACCGGTCAGCCGCGCACCTCTTTTGGCAGGGATGTTCGCACTCGTGCGTGCGGATAGAGACCGTGTGATTGCGATAGGGCCACGGTTAAAGGCACGCTCGGCGAGCCGCCTTCAGGAGACCGGCATGTGTTTCGATATCCGGCGACGACGGCTTCAAGATGATGATGGGCGGGGTCGTCGATACGGCCTCTGACCTGACGGATCTGAACTTCGCCGCGATGGGGAATGTGATGGGTATCAGAGGCGTGCTCGTCGAGCATCGGGGGGAACTGAAAGTCGCTGCTCGACGCATTCACGCATCCCGAGCCGGCGCTCGCCAATGTCGTGGGCGCATGTCAAGAACTCGTGATGCCGCCTGTGACGACTATCGACGAGGCCTGCCGCTTCGGGCTATTCATGTTGCGCGCAGTAATCGACGGGCGAGGCCAGCGGATTGCCAACCGCGCGAAGGTCAATCTGTTGCGGTAGTGATTTCGTCGGCACGCGTCCTGCGGCCGTGTCGTGATGCATTGGCGTTTGGATAGCCGGCAGGTGTCACGCCCGGCCCGGCGCCGCGTCCGCTCGGAATTGGCAGATCAGGTCCGAGCTATCGGCGAGTATTTCGATCTCGGCCTGCGTCAATGAGCAGATCCGTGTAGCCATAGAATCGGACAGACCGAGTGCGCGCTTTGCCTGCGCCCGGTCTTCCTTGAGCATTCGCTGCGCGAGCAGGAGGTACGATTGGTTAAATGCGGCGATCGCCTGCAAGCTATCTGATTTCTTGGTCAATGGTCTATCTTGCATGCGAAGGTTGACGTTTCATCACCGATCGTTTCCCGGTGATATGCTTTTGCTAAAGCTTACTCGCGCGCATATTCCCGTTTGTGACAAAACCTTGATTCATTCCGCCAATACGCCATATCAACAGTCACTGTTTCACCGGTCCATTTACAGCCAAAACGTTTTTGGCTGTAAATGCCGCCGCTGGTAAATGACATTACTGTAGCGTTCGGTCAATTGATCAGCGTGATCCGACAAGACCACACCCGACTCGACTAATGGAAGACGATACTTGTGCGGGGTTGCCATTCTCGGCAAACCCGAAAGGCCTCGGTTAAACCTGCCCGGCTTCTGGATTCTTTCGGGCAGGTTCTTTTTACGGACCGAGCACCGACATTTCCGGATTAAAGCCTGATCATTCCACACGCGAGATTCAAGTCCCATGCTTAAAGTAACGAAAGCCGTTTTTCCCGTGGCGGGGCTCGGTACCCGCTTTCTTCCGGCAACTAAAGCCAGCCCGAAAGAGATGCTGCCCATTGTCGATAAACCGCTGATTCAATACGCCGTCGAAGAAGCCATCGCAGCAGGTATCACCGAAATGATCTTCGTGACGGGCCGCAGCAAGCGCGCCATCGAGGACCATTTCGACAAGTCGTACGAGATCGAGGCGGAACTCGAGGCGCGTGGAAAGGAGAAGTTGCTTTCGCTCGTACGCAGTATCAAGCCGAGTCATGTCGATTGCTTCTATGTTCGCCAGGCCGAAGCGCTGGGTTTGGGGCATGCCGTGCTATGCGCGGAAAAGCTCGTTGGCGACAGCCCGTTTGCCGTGGTGCTGGCCGACGATCTGCTGGATGGCAGGCCACCTGTGTTGCGGCAGATGATCGATGTGTTCGACCATTACCATACGTCGGTATTAGGTGTCGAAGAGATTGCGCAGGACGAGTCGAAGTCTTATGGCGTCATCGACGGTAAGCAATGGGAAGAGAATATTTTCAAGCTGTCGGGTATCGTCGAGAAGCCGGCACCCGCGGACGCGCCCTCGCGCTACGGCGTGGTCGGCCGCTATGTGCTCAAGCCACGGATTTTTGAGCATCTGCGCGCATTGCGGCCGGGCAGCGGAGGCGAGTTGCAACTGACGGATGCAATCCAGTCGTTGCTAAACGATGAGCAGGTTTTAGCCTATCGGTATGACGGCGCGCGTTTCGATTGCGGCAGCAAGCTTGGCTACCTGAAGGCGACGGTGGAGTTCGCGCTGCGCCATCCCGAGGTGTCGGCTGACTTCGGCGACTATCTCGCCGCCCGCATGACGGAGCTGCAAACATAAAGGATACCGAGCGGCGGGGCTGTGCCTCGCCGCAAGGAACAAAACCGGTGCGGCGTCAGATAGTGTCGTCGCACCGTCCCACAAGGCCTCAAACAGCGCCGGCGCGTGTCTGAATGTTGCCGATAGCGGTGATGAACTGCGTGAACTGGTCGAGATGCCACCCGGCGCTCGAATACCGCTGCTCACGGCTGCCGTGTGAAAGAAGCTCAGTGACATGTCTAACGCACACGTCGTCCGGCGGCTGTGGTTCTTGTGGTCCCGGCAATGCGTTGTCCAGCAGAAATTCCGCGCACTTGCGCTGATAGCAGAACAGCATGATAGGGACGTCATACACAAAACTCACGATCGCGCCGTGCAGTTTCGAGGTGACGACGCATGTTGCCGAAGTAAGCAGATCAACCACCTCGGTAATCGAATCGCCGTACTGAAAGCGCCCCACGGAAACGTTCAATGGCGAGAACAGGCGAGCAATGTCTCCTGTTACCGCGACGCTTTCGTCGTCGAGCGAGACGAACAGCACCTCGTCGACGAGGCGTTGGCTGTCGACTTTGGTGAGTATGGCGAGCACGGCATCCATGTATTGACGCAGATGAATGGACACGACCAGAGTACGTCGATCACCGCTCCTGCGCTTTGGCGTATAGAGAGCAGGCAACGCGAAAGCGAGGTCCTTGAGATTGACAGGTGCCAATCCCGTTGCGTCTGCGACCGCGCGGACCGACGCTTCGTCGCGGACCGCGATGCACGGGATCGCTCTAAGAACGCTCGCAAACGCGTGGCGCCGCTCCGCCGTTGCGAATGGCCCGACTGATACGCCAAGCGCGGCGACGGGCCTGTTGAACCGTCGCCCCGCGTTGACGATCAGCTTTGCAAAGGGTAGTGATGCGTGGGCGCCGAATAGCGAGCCTCCGCCGAAGATCGCTGCCCGCGCACGCATGACAGCAGCCACATAGGTCACTGATCGCGCCGCCGCACCCATTGCGCCAGGACGCCCCCACAATGCCCGGGCAAGCGGCAAGTGGAACCGATGCGTCAATTCTTGCGCGGGCGATGCACCTACTATCAGCGGACGAATCCCCGGTGCTCTGACCGATATCGATTGCAGCAAGTATCCGAACAAATCGTCGCCGAAGTTGTGCCGCCCATAGAATCCAAAGAAAGCGATGCGTGTCTCGCGGCGGATAAACGCTGGATGGACGTCGCCGTGTTGCGACTCGCGAGCAGAGCGAGGGCTTGATGCGGCTGTGGGCGGCGCTTCGGTTTCGGGCACGCTCATTTCAGGACCTCATGTGAAAGTGTGTGCGTCACGGCCGGCAAGCGGCGGCCTGGTACCGGCGTCAGCAATCGCCGGTAGGCTCCCACGTAAGCACGGAAAAACTGCGTGTCGCCGAAGCGGGCACGCGCGTGCGCAGTCGCAGCGGCACCCATCCGCTGACGGAGTTCAGCGTCGTCGATCAACTGGCGGGTGTAATGTTCCAACTGTTCATCATCATTCGCGAGGAAGCCCGTGACGCCGTGGACGATGACATCGCGGTTGCCGACAATGCGGCTGGCTACCGCCGGAAGCCCGGCGGCTTGTGCTTCGATTAGTGCGATCGGCATGCCTTCCCATAGCGAAGGCAGAACGAAGATGTCGGATTGCAGAAGTCGTCGCCGAAGGTCCCCCGCGGGAATCCAGCCAGTCAACTGAATCACGTCGCGATCGATCCAACGGTCGATTGCGTCGGCTTCGCCATCGCCGATCCACACGAAGTGCGCGTTCGAGATTCCCGCAATGTTTTGCGCAAGACGCGTGAATCGCCAAGGAGCCTTTTGATAGGTGACCCGCGCCGACGTGCATACGACCACGGCTTCGCCTGCCTGTCTGTGACCGCCCGGATCGAACCCATCGAGTTTCACCGCATTCTCGACCAGACTTGTGCGCTCCGCACCCAAAAGCAGCATTCGTGCATAACGCAATTCGCTCTTCGAACAGGCAACGATGTGTCCACCCGTCGCATGCAGCATCCGCTCGATCAGCAAAAACAGCTTTGCCTTGAGCGGCGAAATGTCCTCCTTGAGAAAGGCGAACCCGTGTGGCGAATAAATGGTATGCGCCGTGATGCCGAGGAAGCGTGCCGCGATCCGCCCCAACGCGGCGGCTTTCGACGAATGAAGATGAACGATGTCCGGCCGCTCCCGAAACAGAGCGATGAGGAGCCGGAACACGCTGACGATATCGTGGGCTCCGATGCTGGTGTGCATGTCGACGACCTGACGATGCACCCTCGGATCGAACAACTGATCCAGCTTCGCAGTCGGCGGCGTGTCTTGCCGCATGGAATGCAGCACGACGACCTGGTCACCTGCGGCTGCCTGACGATTGGCCAGTAGGGCAACGCAATGCAGCACGCCGCCGCCCAGAGCTTCCGTTACGTGTACGATTTTTTGTCGCATGATCGCTTACCCTAGTTCCTGGATTGCTGGAGCCATCTGATAAGGCAAGAACGGTGATTCCCCGTGTCCTTCTTCATCAGTCATGTTGTGGATGCGTCCCGCGAGCGCGATCAGTCCAATGAGGAATAGCCACGTCGCCAGATTTGTCTGCATGCGTCCAGTCGGCGGAGCGAACTGACGCCAGAGGACGACCAACATCAGGTTCACGAGGATCAACTGAAAGCGGATGCCCGCGTAAGTCACCTGGGTCATGCCGTAAAGCACTGCCGCCAGCAACGCGCAGATCAGCCAGCCGATAGGTGGAATGGCGAACTGCCGCCGGTACACGATCATCACGCCCAGCATCAGCATCTGGATCATCAGAAAGAGCAGTCCGGACGACGCATTTGGGGCCGCTATGCCGGTGTAGAGACTGGTCTTGTCGGCGAAGTAGTCCGGCATCAAAAGTGAACCGCCGATGACGGCAACCGCAACGCCGACAAACATCAGCGTGTGTCCGCGCCGGGTCGTCGCAATGAAAAGCAGGAACAGGAGCGCTGAAGAGAAATGCACGCAGGTGCCGATCAAAGCGTAAATGAAGTATCGAAGCGGCTTCTGGTGTGGCGAAACGCGGGTCGCGAGCAGGAAAATCGCTGACGCGAGACCGAATCGCATCACATTCATGGTCAGCTCGTAGAACATGCCGGGCACGAGCACCAGTCCACCGAACCAGATGCCAAAGCGGCTACGGGAAATGGACCACAGCAACAGCAGCGCAGTTGTCATCGAAATGCTGTTGACGACGAACCGCGGGTCGGGATCAATGGCCCAGAGAAACTGCGCATACGCATTGAATAGCGGCTCGGCGCCATAGCCGTTGCCTTGGCCGAGGTCCGTGAACGCCTGGTAATACGCAGCCGTGTCAGTACCGCTATGGCCACGCAAAACGGCTAGAGCGACCATCGGCAACGCACACGTGAGAACGACGGCAGGATTGGTGCCGCCATAGGCAATGCACAGCGCCACGCCGAAGTAAAAGATTAGTAGGGGAACGAGGTAGTAAGTCATTCTGAACGCCTCGCCGGTTGGTGCTGTGCGCTGGATGCGGGTACTTTTCTCACGTAAATCTCCGCGACAGCACGCAGCGCCGAAAATACTTGGCGGCGCTCAACAGGGAAAAACATAACCATTCGACGTTGCTGATGACTCTGCGTCTGCGGAAGTGGAGGTAGTTATCCTGTTCACCTTTCTGGATTTTCCAGAGTTGAGCGCTCAGGCCGGTTTGCGCACCGAACTGCGCCTTGTAGACGTATGAAAGGGCGACCGGAAACAGGTAGGCCTCGCCTTGCTCCACCAGAACAGCCTCAAGCAGCATGAAATAGTCTTCAGCGTGCCGCTTCTTCTCGTCGAACCGGGCGCCGACATCTGCGCGCATCAGAATGCTGGACGGCGTGAAGCGGTTCGAGAACAGGATGCGCTGTCGCGACATGCGGCGCGGCGCGACGGCAGAAGGCCATGGTTGCGATTCGGGATGCTCGCCGGGCTCGAGTTGCGCCACAGGATGGCCAGTGATCGCCGCCTCCGGACGAGCACGCATCCATCCGTACTGGATCTCCATCTTGGCGGCATGCCAGCTGTCATCCGAGTCGAGAAACGCGATGTAGGGCTGTGTTGCAACCGCCCATGCGGCATTACGCGCTGCACCCGGTCCAGCGTTGCGAGGTTGCGGCAGTACGCGGATCCAGTTGGCTGGATACCTCAGCGCCAGTTGGCCGAGAAGGTCGAGTGTGCCGTCGGTGCTGCAATCGTCGACGAGGATCAGCTCACGTGGGCGGCACGTCTGCAGGAATACCGACTGGACGGCTCGCCCGATCGTAGCGCGGCAGTTGAAACATGGAATGATCACGCTTACCGGAATCTGTTCGGATAGCAAGGAGGACGCAATCTGGGCATCCTGCTGAACGTCGGCGACCGGTGCCGGCTTGCGCCGTGCACCGGCCAGGAAACGACGGGCGCACAGCACGGACAGCGCAGCCCAGACGACCTCGCCTGCGACCGACGCAACCGCGGCGCCGACGATGCCTGCGAGCAACACGCCGATCACGCCAGCAATGACGCTGAATAACAACGCAGCGAAGGCGCAGCGGTTACGCACATGAATCAGATTGCGGGTCGTCATCACGGAAGAGGCGCTGACGGTCAGGAATCTGAATGGCGTGCTCAGCGTCATGAGCATCACTACATTCACTGATTGCTCGTATTGCCTGCCAAATACCAGTGGGATTGCGAACGGCGCGAGCAATGCTGCGACGCCGGCCAGTGCGACACCGGAGGCGAACATCCATTTGTTGCCGTCCCGGTACACTCGTTCGAGACGCTCGTCGCCCGACGCAGCCCAACGATGAAGTCGCGGCATCAGGAGCTTCTGGAACAAAACGGTTGGCAACAGATAGAGCGCGGTCAGGATCGTCACGGCGACGCTATAGACGCCGACATCCTGCGACGTGCCGAGGTGCGAGACGATCACCAGCCCGCTTTGTCCGTACGCATAGAAAAGGAGACTGGAGACGCCAAAGGGCATGGCGTTGAGCCAGAGTTCATGGATCGACGGCGTTGGCAAATTCCCGCTCATCCGTCGCGCTGCGGATTTCGCCCCATGTCCAATCAGTTCCACAGCACCACGCCGCAGCGCGGAGACCGACCGCCAGGCGCACAGCGTTACGATTGCGCCCATGCAGCCGAAGCCGAGCGCAATCGCCTCGCTGCTTGCCCCCAGCTGCCAGCAAGCCAGCACCAGTACGAGACGTCCGGCATGCTGCAGCGCCTGCCACATCGCGACCCGCCCGAACTTCTCTTCGAGCTGCAGTTTCGCCGAGGCCATTTCGATTACGCCCTGCGTCAATACCACGGGGAGCATCGACAGCAGCAGTTGGCTGGTGCGCGCGTCGGCCGTGCCGACCCATGCCCAGAGCGCGGCGGCGACGAGGCACACGAGCGCGCTGCGAGTGATGAAACGAACCGATGCCTCCATCCAGCGCTTTGCCGCCCAGCCTTCGGTGCCGTAGGCCTTTAGCCAGAAGGACGGCACGCCGAAGCCGACCGCCGGGGCAATGATGGTCACGACGGCGAGCGCGGCGGCGAACTGTCCGTACTCCGAAGGTGACAGCGACCGCGCCAGCATCGCCTGTACGGCGAACGCCAGCCCGGCCGATCCCAGCGTGCTGACGGAGAGCAAAGATGCCGCCCAGGCATCGCGGCCTCGCTGCGTCATTGCGCGACCTCGTCCAGCACGGGGCGAGGATCTTTGCTTCGCGAGCTCGCGTAGCGATAGCTTCCGTAGGTCGTGCCATACCGGAATCGTCCTGCGTGCCGATCGATCCCGTTGAGTACCACGCCTTTCACGTCGACGCCGACCTGCCGCAGGCGGCGCGCACATTCTTCGAGTTCCGCCGGCTTCGTGATGGAGGCGCGCGCCACCAGGAACACATTGCCATTGGAATAGGGCGCAAGAATGGCGGCGTCGGGTACAGGGAGGAGCGGTGCGGTGTCGACGATCACCACGTCGTACCGCGCGGAGAGGGTCTGGAAAAGATCGGACACGCTCGGGCTGCTCAGATGGTCGGCAGCATTGGGCGGCATCGACCCGCTTGGGAGAAAGTCGAGCGTCGAGCGCTCGACGTTGCGGATCGACGCGTCGAGCCCACTGGCACCGGCGATCACGTCAGATAGCCCAACGGCCGAGTGGCAGCCATAGGCACGGCTCAGTCCGCTGCGTCTAAGGTCACCGTCGATCAACAGGACACGTTTGCCGGTCCGTGCGAGAACCGCGGCCACGTTCGACGCGATAAACGATTTACCGATGTTGGGTGACGGCCCGGTGAACATCACGACTTTGTTGCCCGAGTCGGACAGCGAAAACTGCAATGCCGTACGAAGACTGCGCAAGCTCTCGATCGCGGGGTCGGCCGGATCGACGAACGCCAGTGGCCGTCGCGGGGGTGTTTTTCGACGCAAGTACCCGGACAACCGGAAGCCACTGCGGTTCGCCATCGGCACCACGGAGAACACGCTGAGATCGGTCTGTTCTTCGATCTCGTGTGAATCGGAAATCCCACGGAACAGCAGATCGCGGATGAACGCGGTAGCGGCCGCTGCAAACACGGCGAGCACGACCACGACGAGACACAACACGGGGCGCCACAACCGGATCGGCTGGTCGGGCAACAACGCGTTATCGAGAACGCGGACGTTCCCGATCCGTCCCACTTCCAGAATCTGCAACTGTTCGATGTTGTTCAGCAAGCCGACGTAGAGGTCATTGCTGATCTTGACGTCACGTTGTGCCGTCACCACCCGACGTTGGGTCTCCGGCAGACGATCGATGCGTTGACTGAACCCGGCCGATTGCGCCTGCAGCACCTTGATCTGGCGATCGAGCGCGACCACCGTTGGATTCGTCGGCTCAAAGCGGGTCAGCGCCTCCGCGCGCTTTTGCAGGAGTGTGCTGACCTGGGTCTCATTGTCGGCGGATTGCTGCAGGATGGCGCGCGCCTCACCGTCGAGATCCACCGATCCCAGCTTGCTTCGAACCGCGGCATAGGCACTTTCGGCGGCATCGAGTTTCGCACGCAAGTCGGGTACCTGGCCGCGCAGGAAGGTCAGCGATCGCGCGGCCTGCTCCGCCTTGCGGTCCTCGTTCTGGCCGACATAGTGGCGGGCGATATCGTTCAGGATTGCCGTGATCAGCACCGGGTCGCTGCCGCGCAGCTTGACCTGAAGAACATTGGAATCCTTGCCCAGCTCACTGATGGAAAGACTGCGTTGAAGCTTGTCGATCGTCTCCAGACGCGATTGCCGCGTGAGCTTGAAGCGCGCGCCAGCTGCCGCGCGGATCGCGCTCACGTGCAAGGTGATCGGACCGTCGTCGCTGACAAAAGTCTCGGTCTTGCCGATCCGGCCGACAACGTCCTGTTCGAGGCCGGCGCCCGAAAGCCGGTAGCTTCCGGCGCCCAGAACCGTCAAGCGGTACTGTTCTCCCTCGAATCCGGTTGGAACGTCGAAGCGCTGGACGCTTGCGCTCTCGTCACCCCACGTGTATCCGCCCATGCCGAGGAAGCCAGGGTGGGACAGCCCCTTGCTGGATCGCGCGATGGCGCGACCGATGAACGGAAAACGCGCGGGCTCCGCCTCGATATCCAGACGCAGGTTATCGACGGCCGAAGCCACGACAAGCCGCGACTGGAGCACCTGCATTTCCGTGTCGGCGGACGACTTGACGTCGAGCATCGACGAAAGATCCTGGCCCAGCAGCGACGACGCGGTGGTTGCGGCAGAGCCCTCGTCGACCTGAGTGATGATGTTGACCTGATATTGCGGATCCGATAGCAGTACCGCCGCGATGCCGAGAATCGAGACGGTTCCGAAAATCCACAGCATCATGCGGCGATAGAGCATGAAGACATCGAGCATCGCCGCCAGGTTGAACTCTTTCTCAGTGGCGGCTGCTTCGTGCGGAGCATACGGCGGGTTCACTGTGCACCTCCGCGAACGCAGACCGCTTCCGGATAGACGCGGTTGCCTGCTGGTTCATTCAGGATTTTCAGTCGCCGTACCCAGTAGTCGATACCGTCTGTCAATGCCTCGCGACACGCGCGGAATGCGGAGATGGGCATGCCCATCGGATCATCGATATCCGCATCGTCGAAGCCGCGTATCGAGAAGATGCGGCCGCGCATCAGCGGATAAAGCGACTGCAGGCTTCGCGTCTGTGCTGCGGTCATCGTCAGTATCAGCTCCGCGTCGTTCGCGATCTGTCGGGTCAACTGCGTGGCGCGGTGCGCTTGGATGTCGATGCCCATTTCGGAAAGTACCGCGACGGCCTCGGTCGCCGCCGGTTGTCCCACCTCGGCCGCCAGACCGGCGGAACCGACGCGCAGACCTTCGACGCGTTGCTGAAGAAGGGCAGCAGCCATCGGGCTGCGGCAAAGGTTTCCGTGGCAAACCATTAGAACGTTGGAAATCATCTGGGTGTTCTTTCTTTGTGTTGAGACGTTGCTGACTCGAATGGGCGTTCGCGCATTCAACGTCATGACGAGCGCCATACCGCGAGTTCGTTGATCTCGAGCTTTCCCGTCCAGCCGGTGAAGGTCGTCTTGAGGACAGCCTGAACGGCGCCGGCTGGAACGGCTGCTTGTGCAGACGGAAGTTCATTCGCCGCGCTTTGCGATTCACTCACGCTCAGCGGAACGCCCCCTGCGGCAAAAAACTGGAACGCGAATGCCGTGCGGCCCGTTATGCCCGTCGCTGTGGCAGTACACGCGGCCAGAACGGTTTCGCCGGGACTGACCGGGAAAGGTGTACGTGTGATCACCGAGAATGGCGCGTTATCCTGATCGTTCGATGCCAGCCGCAAGGCCTGCCTCGAGCTGGCCACTGCGCTGTTTCCGGCAACCGTATCCGAAGCGACGATTTGGCCTGCAGTCTGACCGGGCGTGGCGACTGACATGCTCCAGTGCGTGAGCGCGTCCACGCGCGTGCCTGGGCGATCCAGCGTGAAGAGACTGTCGGCGTTGATCACGCTTCCCCGCCACGGCAGCGCCTGAACCTTCTGGAAGCTCATGGCGGTCACCGACTCGACGGGCACCTCGTCACCGATCAACGCCGTCAACGCCCCCTGCGGTGGAGACTCGAAACGCCACTCGACGCCGGAGGCGGAGAACTTCGCGGTGCCCGCGACCAATTGACGAGGCGCATTGTTCAGGTCCTTGCGCTTCCAGCGTCTCGGCAACACGATCGAGTCGCGGAACACGGTGCGAAGATGCTTACCCGAAGCCGTGGCGTTGACCAGCAGTCCGTCGATACCCTCGATGTGACAGTGGTTGAGCGCCACCGTGCCAAAACGAGCCTGACGGCCGAAATACACCACGTCGCCGTTGAAATCGAACGAGCAGGCATCGAAGACAAAATCCATGCTGTCCGAGTTGATGTCGACGGCACGCGCGGACCCGGCAAACGTGCAATCGACGAAGGTCATCCGTTCGCCGCTATTCACGCTTCTGCCCACCCCCGCAGCCACGTAAATGCCGTTCTCGCGGTTCTGTTCGAACCGCGACGAGAACCACGCGGTGAGGTACGTATTGAGCGGATCGATCCGGAGCGCGCCACGCCAGCCCGTGACCACGACATTGCGGCCACCCGCGTCTCGCACGGCGCCCGAAAATCCGGCTTGCCGGTTGCCCATCACGATGCCCCATCCTTCGGCCCGCGCCTTCCCGGGACCAAGTATCGAGATCGTGCCGCCTGTGCCGTCGAGGAACGGCGAGCGGTCACCCGGAAAACGCAACTCTGTCGCGGGAAGCGTGGTTTCGTTTCTGCAGGTCAAGCCGTCCCAACCCACGGGCAACTGAGAGAAGTCGAGCAGGACGCCGCCCACCGAGCACAGCTTGATCCAGGGCGCGGTGTCGATCGTCTCCGTGAGTACGTATCGACCGGCCGGAATCATCAAGGCCGGTAAGCACGACGTGTCGCGCGTGCGCAGTGCGATATTGCGCACGTAGTCGATCGCGCGCTGGAACGTGCCGGTGTCGTCCGTCGCACCCTTGCCCTTGGCGGCGAAGTCACTGATCCAGCGAAATCCGCTCGGTGATCGATTCTCAATGGATTCGCCCCACCCACGCGAGACAGCCGTGGCGCCCAGTATTGCGGCGCCGGCTGAGAG
This sequence comes from Paraburkholderia sp. BL9I2N2, assembly GCF_004339745.1. Taxonomy (GTDB): domain Bacteria; phylum Pseudomonadota; class Gammaproteobacteria; order Burkholderiales; family Burkholderiaceae; genus Paraburkholderia. The sequence goes on from NZ_SMGP01000004.1 coordinate 104,220, forward strand.
ACCCATTGCGGAACGGCGATTCACCATGACCGCACCGTCATGCGCTGGCTTCGGAGAAATCGCAATGTCATGGTCATTTCGTCACCAACCCCGCCGTAAGTCCGGCGTTGATACCAGGAAGCAGGAGGCTCAACACGCGGCTGAAGCGAACCAGCCCGTTTCCGTCGACGTAGACGATGTCCTTCGGTTGTAGTTCGAACCGATTGGCGAGAATCATCGAGACGGGCGACGCGGCGTCGAGGTGGAAGACACGTGCGTCCTTGCCGAGCCCGCGGATCACATACAGTTGCGCGGCGTCCGCGGTGGTCGAACTGATGCTGCCCGCCTGTGAAAGCGCGTCGCTCAGCGTCAACTGACCGCTGCGTAGCGGCAGCGCGGTAATGGGTTTTGTCACTTCACCCAGCACGAACACGCCGTTTTCTTCTCTGGCGGAGACGCGAATCAGATCGCCGGGACGCAGCATGATCTTCGAAGGGTTCAAACCGCGCTGCAGCATCCCCGTGAAATTGATGTCGTACGACTGACCGTTGCGAGTCAACGTAATGCGGCTCTGATCCGCAGCCGCGCTGAACCCGCCGGCATGACTGATGGCGTCGTACAGCGTCGTCGGAATATCGTTGATGGATTGCGCTCCCGGCGTACGTACTTCGCCGTCGACGTACACCTGCTTCGCGCGAAACGACGCAATACGCACCGTCACCTGAGGATCGTGGAACGACTTGCTCAGTTCCGCCGCAAGCTTGCGTTGGACTTCGTCGACTTTCATGCCCTCGACGTGAATATTTCCGACGAAGGGAAACCGCAGATAGCCTGTGTCGTCGACGACGAATCCCGGCGGCGGGTCGTAGGTGCGCGCGTTCGCAGGTGGCTGCGCGCCCAAAGCCGCAGCCAGTTCCGGGTGGTCCCAGACCGTGATCTGGAGCACATCGCCGGCACCGATCGTATAAGCCTGGCCGCGGCCGAGCAGGGCGCTGGCGCTGGCATCGTTACGACGCTCAGCTTCACTGCGGATCTCGTCGATTGACGACAGGGTCACTTCGGTCATCGGTACGGGCAATTGCTCGGCCGGCGCTTGCTCACTCGCACTGGTTATCGGCAACGTAGACGCTTTTTGCATTTTCATGCCGGGCGCAACCGAACAGGCGGACAAGGCGAACTGGAGCGCCGCAATCCATGCAACCCGATTCATCGAAAACATGTTGACACCGCCGCGACGCAGCGCGTTGGACCTGACTTTCAATTGCTTCACTCCGATTCCTTTTTATTGGGCTCGCCGACCTCCTTCTCGCGGTCCGCGGCTCCCCACGATGACTAGTACGCCTGCTTGCTTAAGAACCCACGGACCACCGTGCGTAGCACGATCTTGATATCCATCCAGAACGATCGATGACGCAGGTAATACAGGTCATACTCGACGCGGCCTGCCATCTTCTCCAGCGCGTCCGTTTCGCCTCGATAGCCGTTGATCTGCGCCCAGCCGGTAATGCCCGGCTTGATGCGATAGCGGTCGAGATAGCCCGAGATCAGCGGTCCGTACAGGTCGTCGTGTTCAAGCGCATGGGGACGAGGACCGACGATCGACATTTCGCCGCGCAGGACATTGATGAACTGCGGAATCTCGTCGAGACTCGTGCGGCGCAGGAAGCGCCCTACGGGCGTGATACGGTTGTCGTTGCGTGTCGCCTGACGCACTACGCCACGCTCTTGCGCATGAACTCGCATCGAACGAAACTTGTAGATTGAAAACGGCCGTCCCTTCAGGCCCTTGCGGCGTTGCCGGAAGAAAACCGGACCCGGCGACGAGAGCTTGATGGCGATCGCGATCGCCACGAATAGCGGTGCAAGCCCGATCAGCGCAACCAGTGCAAAGGCCCTGTCGAAGATCTCCTTGCCCGTCATCGCCTTATCAGAAATGGCCGACGGAGAAAGACTGAGCGAGGGGATGTCGAGTGTGCCGAGCGACGCGACGCCGGCGTACAGTCCGAGCGGCATGAAGTCCGGCATCAGCCGAATTTCCACCAGCGTGTTCTTGAGCGCTTCGATGCAATGGGCCGCCGCGGCGTGGGCCGACAGCGGTAACGCGAGCCATACCTCGTGAATGCCGCCGGACTCCGCTAGCCCTGCGAGACGGGCCAGTTTGGTCTGGCCGTGCTCGCCCATGGCGGAGCCGGGTCGGTCGCCGGCGTCGTGCAACTCGACAACTTCCGCGACGCGGAAATCCGGGTGATTGCTGGAGTCGACCTTCGCAACGATCAGCTTGAGGTATTCGCCGTTGCCCACGACGACAATGTTACGGGCGCGCAACCCGACAACACGCGGGGAGGAACGCATCGTGGAGGCGATCACTCGCCATGCCGCGAGCAGTACGACGCCTATGCAGGTCCACCATGCGATCCAGGACACCAGCGTCTCATCCTGGTGCTGAATGGACAGCAGGAGCAGCAAGCCGGCGAACTGCAGGGCCAGCCATGCCGGCAGAACTCGGGTCCCGAGGCGATACAACGAGCGCATGGGCGATACGGCGTAAACGCGAACAATCGGCAAAAGAGCCGCTGACGACATCAGGATAACGATTGCGAACAGCAACTGAAGTGGGCCGCTTTCGTGGCCCTGCGCAGGAGCGATATGGGCTGCGATGACAGCCGCGAGCGCAATGCACCCGCTATCGATCAGGCGTGCGACAGCTTGTTTCATGAGAATCTCCGTGGAGCCGGTTGAGGAAGCAGCCAGCTATCGCTCGCTTCTTACGAAACGGGGCGGCGTACCCGCTTGACGGCGGGCGGTTCGGACGACCCGTTATCAGCCAACCGGTTGCGCTCATTGGTCCGATACTCTGTCGGTGACATTTGCAGGTGCTGGCGGAACAGCTTGGCGAGTCGGTCGCCACTACCCAGACCCGTACGACGGGCGATCTTGTCGGCGGGCAGGTCGGTATCGACCAGCATGTGGCAGGCTTTTTCGAGGCGGACCCGCAGGACGAACTCCGTCGGCGTCACGCCGATCTCCTGTTTGAAGCGGCGCAGGAAATTGCGTTCGCTCATTGCCACAGCCTGAGCGGCATCCGCAATCGATATACGGCTCTCGCTGCTGACCCGCAACTGATACGCTGACGTGCGAATCAGGTCACTGGCGCGCGCCTCGCGGGAATTGAATACTGAGTGGGTGAACTGTTTCGGCGTGACGGGCAGCAGGTCGTGCGCGACCTGGCTGGCCGTCTCGTAGCCACAATCACGTTTGACGACGGACAACGCGCTGGTTAGCGCGACACTAGCGTCGGCGTCGATGCCGGCGGTTCTGGTTGCGGACAGCGCACTTGCGGTCATGGCACCACCTGCCATCTCAGTCACTGCAACATCCTTGGGTTCGAGTCGAGCCATTTCGAGAACGCCATTACCTCCGCCGATCCCCTGCACCACCTCCGCATGCGGATAGGCGTGACGTAACCACGAGAGCAGCCGTTCGTCGCTTTCGACGGGTGCGCTCACGGCTCCGAGCGCAAACAGCGCATGAACATCTTTCGCGTAGTGGGAGTCGACCGCGTCGGTCCAGATCAGCACGCCCGAGGACGAGCGTATGGCTCCGCCGCTGGCGGACACGAGACGCAGGTCGTAGTAGTTGTGTAGCGCGTTGTCCGGATGACGCAAACGGTTGGCGAGACTGAATGTCTCCGCCAGGCGCCCCATATGAATGAGCGAAAAACCTTCGAACAGGAGAATCACAACCTGTCTGCGGCGGCGCGCCAACCCCACGCTCCCGCCCATCATGAGATGAATTGTTTTCCTCGTTATATCAGTCGCACATTCCATACCGCTGGCCCCCGGCACTATTAGCGAAAATGAGTTTTCTGCAGCGCATCATATTCGCGGGGGTGCTCTGATCAGACAGGGGCGTCCGATTCAACCATGCTCTTGGCGGATTTGATCAAGAACATCCAGGCTGGTAATTTTTTGACACGAAATGCATCGATTTGCCGCTGACGAACGCCAAGAAATTCATATTGGCTTCATATCCGGCAATTGAATATCTGGCGCGCGGTATCGGCGCGAAAGAGGGCGCCGTGTCGCGATAGTCCGCGTCTGGAGCCTCATTGCCAGCTGACTCAAATGCGGTCAAATCATGGCGAAATGACGATATATCAGGGGGTGTCGCGAGTGTGGGTGGTTAACCGAGTTATACACATTGCATCATTTCGGTCGCTATAGCAGGTTCAGCCAGCTCTTTTTCTATGTGAAAAGTTCGCGATGTGAAAAGCAGTGGTGAATTAATGCTCGCTATTGCGCTAATTGCAGTTCGCCACTGAGACCCGAAAGGAAAAAATAGACCCGAAAACATTGGCATCAATTGCTGACTATTTTGGGTGTAATTTGTCGGGTGCGCTCCCATGACGGGTGTCGATCCGTATCGCTTGTGCCGGCCGTATCGATGCATCGGATTGCCTGGTGGCTGGCTAAGGGCACTGCACCGTCGCAGGGCTATCGGCAATCGAAACAGAAGCGGCGGGCGTCGGTGGAAGCAGCCCGGAATGAGCTCGGCCGCTTCTCCGCAAGGCGGATCACCGTGCGCAGGTATTCGCTTTCAGGGGCGCGCCACGCTGCGCGCTCAGCTCAGGCTACTCGGAGAGGCTTCTTTGCTCAGCCGGTAATCGGTGGGTGTGGTCGCCAGATACTTTCTGAAAAGCTTAGCCAACTGACCGCCGCTGCCAATTCCGCAGCGCCGTGCGATTTTGTCGATGGGCAAACGCGATTCAATGAGCATCTGACAACTCAGGTTCAGACGCGCGCGAAGCAGATAGTCAGAGGGCGTCATACCGATCTCGTTCTTGAAGCGCCGCAAGAAGTTGCGCTCGCTCATGGCTGCGAGACGCGCCGCGTCGTCGATTGAGATGGGACGATCGACGTTTGCCTCCAGCCACCGGGCCGACGCCATGATCTTCTCGCTAACCTGCGGCGCCCCGCTGCGGGCGACGGAAGAGCTGAAAGGAGTCTTATGCGGCGGCGCGACGGACTCGGCAACCTGACGCGCCAGTTCGGGCCCGAGGTCTTCTTCTACGATGTGCAGTGCCGTGCGCACGGCCGCGGGCGTGTCGCCTTGCGACCGTGCCGGACCTCGGTCGCACGCTTCGGAGCCGCTGCGCAGCAGCGGGCAATAGCGGCTTGGAAGCCCAGCCGCTTCCAGAAGCAGCCGGCCCTCAGCGATTGGGTGAACGATTTCGCTGAACGGATGCCTGTGGCGTAGCCAATTGCGCAGGCGCTCATCGCAGCGTGCCTCTTGCGCGCCCGCGCCGCCTGCGATGAACATCAGATGCGTGTCGCTCGTGCCTTTGTGTGAATCGACGCTGTCCGTCCAGACGAACACCGACGACGAGCTCGCAATGCGGCCACCCGCAGCCGAAAGCAGCGAGACGTCGTAGCGCGCGCGGCCCGATCGTTGCGACGCGGCGAGCGCGTTCGCCTTATGGAATATTTCGATGAGCGCTGCGACCTTGGGCAGCGCAAAACCATTGAACAGCACTATGTCGACGTGAGTCGTCGCGTTCACTTGCGCCGGCACCGCACTTTGCCGCGAGCTGAGCGGCGGAATATGTACCAGCCCCATTGGTTCTTTACCCCGGAATGTTGTGGCCTGTAAAGCCTCTCTCAAGACCCTGTAATTCTTTTGTCGAGGCCTGTTATGCAAATGATACAGGCGCCATTATTATAGGCTGAATTAGTCAAGACATTGGCAGTGGAGACATTGAGTGGGTATGGGAGCACCGAGTTGGGGCACGCGTTTAAACGGAAAAAATTCGAATACGTCGAGACGATATCCTGGATAGACTGAGACGGAATGTATAGGGAATCTTCAAAAATGATTTATACCAGGCACGAGAAAAAGCCCTATTCGAGGTGTTGGTACCCGTGCAGCGCGCGCTTGGGTAATGCCGGGTAAGTATTCTATCTCGCTGTAATTCCGAATCCCGTCTCACGCAATAACAGAATGAGGAATCTGTCTTTGTCTGCGGCTTCGACGCGCGTCACCAGGCCTGCGGAAAAAGCGTTGTCATGGCGTAACGATTCTGAATTGGACGAGGTTGCATTCTTCATCCTCGTTTGAGACCGGTGCGCAGAACGCCATTGACGCGAGGAAACCTATGGCCGGTAGCAATTCGTCAAGCGCGGTCGAAACGGTGGTGCCTCTTCGGACAGAATGTTTCCGATAGCCGCCGCTCGGAGGAAGATCGAGCCGGGATTGATAGAATCGCACCGGCCGTGCACACGGCCTCATCCTGATTTCGATTTGCTGTTGCGCAGCGATTGTCAGACTCCAATTGATCCGGAATATTCGGGGTAGGGCTTTCCAGAGTCATTTTTGAAGGATGACACCCGTATCATGTGGACGCGCCACGCGGTGCGTTCGCCGCACGGGGCTGGTTGCGGCCGTCAGATTCAAGCGGGATTGTGTCAAGGCCAGTCATACATTAAGCAAACGATTGCGCGAGGGCCTAAATAAGTCGGCCGCGCAGCCGATAACCCGTTCATGCACAAACAACACATTAAGACAATCGTTGATGCCGCCAGCGAAACCGCCGATAGCATCGTCGGCGCGCGGCAGTGGAGAACGGCCGAAGATGCGAGCGCGATGCACGATGTGATCTTCTGGGACATGATCGCCAAGCAATTACCCAATGTAAGCATTGCCGATCTGCTTTCAATCCTGAATTAGACGCAAAGCGCGGGTTGTGGCCGGGCATTCCGCGGTGGATTGAGCAGTGACATAAGACGGTTCGATAAAGGAGACGAAAGTGTTCGTTCCGGTTCACCGTTTTCCGATTGGCGGATCACTTGCACAGTGAGCCGCTATTTTCGCTTCAAATTAGAACGCACAAGATACCGACGAGACGTTTTGCCATTCGGACACGCGGTTGGCCCCATAGCGGGGCGGCGAAATCGCGCGACTACCCATCGTTGAGTCCCATCACTGAAAAAATTTTGACGACCGCTCCTTGCCTGGGTGGGCGTCCCCCTTGTTGTTGATTAAAGACTTGCACGGCGCGCATCATCTCGTCCCAGGAAAGTTTTCGATAGGCGCAAATGTTGTACGTGATGCCGTGTTGCTGGTCTTTGACAAAATTATCAACGCTCGGTAGCTGCATGGTTTCCTCGAATGCGGCGCGCGATTTTTTGTCCGCCGGAGCGGACATCTCTCAACCACGGCGATGGTCAGCAGACTCTCTGCAAGACCTCGGCCCGCGGACGCCGCTCACTAAGACACAGCCGGTGGTTCTCTCAGGTCCTGAATGACCAGCGACGCAGACAGAAATACGTCTTCAATCGCTGCAGCGTACTCGCCCGCCGAATCGCGACTCTGTTCGTCCATCGGATGGAACGTGGCGCTGCGTCGGATTGCACGTCGCATACGCTCCAGTTCGTTGATTGTGGGAGATGTCTTGGCGAGCAGCGCTGCGATTAGCGTCTGATACGCGAGAAGTTGCATCCGCAGCTGTTGAATGTCTTCCATCAGTGACTCTTTCATAAAAGTGAAGCGTTCTGGAACAGGGCGGTCATGTCCCGGGATTGCGGACACTCCTCTTTTAGTGCCTGCTGTGTGGTGAGCCGGTACACATGTACGGGATTCAGGCTGCGTGCATCAATAAGTTGACTCTTCCCGCTGCGAGCTCACGAGCGATCCTAAGCAACCGTGTGAGACAGACCGAGAATGACGGTTAGTGAGCCTGTTTTATCGTAATCGAAGAGCCGTGACTTCACTCGCAGAACGCCATCGAATCCCAGGTCGTCGACCTTCATTGTTACGTTGTCGCCGACAAGGGGAAGTTGGTGTGCTGCCCGTGTACCGGTAGTACGGTATGTACCAAAGCCACCGGTGTACTCATACACGTAAGTTACTTTCTCATCCATGTGCGCCCCGCTCGTGTGGATCAGCAGTTCTATTCGCTGGAAGTCTCGCACAACTGCGGGCGATTTCGCTTGATGCCCTCGGGTAGCCTCGAAGGGGGCTGCGATCACATCGATGCGATTCGTGGGGCGCTGCGAAAAGATGGGAAGCCTTGTCTATAAAGACGAAGGCGGGAATGACCGTTTCATATTGCATGGCGATTTGACTTGATGGGTAATTGGCTCGGGTCCAAAACACCTCATGGCGTGGCGGATGCGGCCATGCTTTTGGCAGTTCTTCCCAACAAATACCGCGGTCTGGTCAATTGCCGGTTGGCTACGGCGAGGGAATATTGGTATCGAAAGTGGCAATCAAAGACTCTGATACATACGGGCCGATGTGCGGTTGCCCTGCAACTGGCGAGAGAATGGGGAGTATCGACGAAAAAGAACCTGCCGCCCGAGGGAGCGGCAGGTTGTAAGATCGAGGGGTGGGGTTTGCTTGAGAGAAGCCCCCTCGAAAGACCGGCTTTGAGTTTAATCGCCCGAGGGCGGCAGCGGACTCAGGCGGCGGATTGGATCAAGTTGTTGACTGAACAGGACGTGAAAATAGCGGGCCGGTGCAAATTACGGGCGCGAGTGAGAATATGACCGGCCGTTCGAACCCGTGGTCCAGTCGCAGTTGACGTAGACGGAGCCCGCCCGACGCAACATCCCCCCACAAAAGCATAAAGTTATCCCCCACTCTGCCGTTAGAGCAGAGGGGACTACGCGCCGCCGCACTAACGCGGCGCGGCTCGCGGAAGCCAAGCCCCGGATGCAAAAAAACAGTCGCATAAGACTGATACGAAAAAGAGAGAGGGCCGATGACTGGTGTCTACAATCCCTTACTGGTCTGCCTGTCGCTGGTGGTCGCATTCCTCGCGTCCTACACGGCGGTGGAGCTGTCCGGTGGCCTGAACGCGCTCGCGAGCGCGAAACGGCGGCCGCTATGGCTCGTCGGCGGCGCGGTGTCGATGGGCGTCGGCATCTGGTCGATGCATTTCATCGGCATGCTCGCGTTTTCGCTGCCGATTCCGATTGGCTACGATTTTTCCATTACCGCGGCGTCGCTGTTCCTCGCGATCAGCGTGTCGTTGATCGCGCTCGCCACCGCGAGCCGTGGCACGCTGTCGCACAGGCGCCTCTGCATCGCGGGGACGATCATGGGCTTCGGCGTGGCGGGGATGCACTTTACCGGCATGTACGCAATGCAGATGTCGCCGGGAATCGAATACACGATCTGGAAAGTCGCGCTTTCCGTGGGCGTGGCGATCGCCGCGTCGATAGCGGCGCTCTGGCTCGCCTTCACGCTGCGTGCATCGGACGCCGGGAACCTCGTCGTCAAGCGGCTGGGCGCGGCCTTCATCATGGCCATCGCGATTACCGGCATGCACTATTTCGGCATGAGCGCGGCCAATTTCGCCGCCGGCAGCCTGTGTCTCTCCGGTGAGAAGTTCGACGCGAACTGGCTGGCGCTCGTCGTCACGGCGACGTCGTTCACCGTGCTGGTCGGCACGCTCGCATTGTTCGGTTTCCATACGAGCAGCCTCTCTCTTTCTCTGAAGCGCGCGAACCGGCAACTGCATTATCTCGGCACGCACGATGCGCTGACGAACCTCCCCAACCGTCAGCAACTCGCCTTGCGCATTGCGCAGGCGGTCGCCGAATGCGCGCGCAGAGAATCAATGTTCGCCGTGCTCTTCATCGACCTCGACGGCTTCAAGTCGATCAACGATTCACTCGGCCACGGCGTCGGCGACGACTTGCTCCAGGTGTGCGCCGAGCGTCTGCGTCAGGACTTGCGCCATACCGACATGGTCGCGCGGCTCGGCGGAGATGAATTCGTGATCGTGGTGGAGAACGTGGCCGATGCGTCGTCCGCGGCGGCAGTCGCCAATGGCGTGCTGCGGCGGCTCGCCCAGGAGATCGTCGTCGACGGACTGCCGCTGCGCGTGAGCGCGAGCATCGGTATCGCGTTCTATCCTTGCGACGGCGGCAATGCCGACGAACTGCTCCATAGCGCGGACGCCGCGATGTACGCCGCCAAGCAAAGCGGACGCAACACGTTCCGCGTGTTCGAGCCGCAGATGAACCACACCGCGCTCAAGTCGCTGATCCTGCAACGCGATCTGAATCGCGCCTTGAGCGACGGCGAACTCAGCGTGTCGTTCCAGCCGAAGTTCAGCGTTGCCTCCCAATCGGTGACGGGCGTCGAGGCGCTGATCCGCTGGCGTCATCCGGAGCTCGGCGAAATTGCTCCGCTCGAATTCATCCCGCTCGCGGAACGCTCGGGTCTCATCGTCGAGATCGGCGACTGGGTGCTGCGTGAGGTCTGCCGCAACATCGCGCTGTGGGATGCGCAAGGGCTGCCTGCGATTGCCGTGGCGGTAAATCTTTCGCCGATCCAGTTCAACGTCCCGGACCTGGTGGCGCGTATCGACGCGCTACTCGATGTTGCCGGCGTCGATCCTTGTCGTGTGATGTTCGAGATCACGGAAACCACGGCGATGCAGAGCATCGAGAAAACGAGCCGGACGATCGAAGCGCTGCAAGCGCGCGGCTATACCGTGGCCATCGACGACTTCGGCACGGGATACTCGAGCCTCGGCTATCTACAGCGGTTCAGGTTCGACCAGATCAAGATCGACGGCTCGTTCATGCGCGACCTCGACTCCGCCGGTCACCGCGGCAGCGCTTTGCTGTCCGCCGTCGTGACGCTCGCGCGCGCGTTGCAGATCGAGGTCGTGGCGGAAGGCGTCGAGACGGAGTCGCAGTTCCGCACGCTCAGCGAACTTGCCTGCGATCAGATGCAGGGTTTCCTGTTGAGCCGGCCGTTGCCCGCCGCTGAGTTTCTCGCGTTCCTGCGCGGCGCCGCAGACCGGGTTGTCGCCCCCGGGAGCGCCTGCCCGCGTCCGCGGGATGAAGGCGGATGCCGGTCCATTGTCGGAGACCGGGCCGGACGACCGATTCGCGGGGCCGCCAATCGCTGCGTTCCCCGAATACCGGTACACCCTGGTTCCCGCCGGAACTACCCTCCAACGCCACCACCGGCGCGCCGGCCCTTCCCGACACCCCAACACCCCCGATCCCATTGGCAACACGCCAAAGCGGGACTTTTTTCATGAATTGCGGTGGACGCGTTAATGTACCAGCGCCGCGAGGCCGGGTATCTGGCGTCCCAGATACTCGCCGCCATAGGCGCAAAACGTACTTCTACCCACCGCGTTAATTTTTTTCATGGATTCTTTATGCTTATTAAAAACGTAGCAGTCAGCTTGCCCTCCAGGATCGTTACGAACGAGGAAGTGATCGATATGATTCGATTCCATTCCAAGGAGTACGAGGGCGACATCGACAGGGGGATGCGCACCATCAAGACGTTGCTCGACAGAAGCGGACTGGTCAACCGGCGCTGGTGTGAAAGCCATGAGTCGCCTATCGATCATGTCGCGATGGCGACGCGCAAGGCGCTATCGGAAACATATCTGAAGCCCGAACATATCGAGCTGTTTATTTATGTCGGCATTGGAAGAGGGTTCCTCGAACCCGGCAACAGCCACATGATGGCCAGCACGCTTGGCTTCGTCAATGCGGAATGTTTCGATGTGGTCGACGCCTGCATGAGCTGGACCCGAGCCATGGCGATTATCGACAGCCTTTTCAAGTCGGGCCAGTACAGAAACGCTATGATTGTGAATGCCGAGTTCAATATGCTTGCAGGCGGTCCACTCTATCCGGGGAATTTTGCGTTGAAGAACCAGGCTCAGATTGAATACACCTTGCCGTCGTTCACGATAGGCGAGGCGGCGACCGCTACCTTGCTCGTCGCAAAAGAGCCGGATAACTTCAGCTTCGCTTTCCGCGCGAAGCCGGAAGTGTCGGACCTGTGCACCATCCCGATCCCCGGCTACGAAGGGTATTGCCACCCAACCGAGCGGATCGGGAAAAACGGCGACATGCGTTTCACATCATTCGGCCATGAGCTTCACAAGAATTCGGACGAACTGTCCGCGGTATTGACTAAACTGCCTGTTCCGAAGAAAGACATCGACATCGTCTTCACCCACGCATCCTCCAAGGCGGCGTGGCAGGGTTATGGCGCAAAGGTCGGAATCGACGACAAGATGTATCACATCTATCCGGAAACCGGAAACCTCGTGTCGGCTTCGATCCCGGCTGCGATTTCACTGGCAAAGGACGACGGGCAGTTGAAGAGAGGCGACCGGGTGCTGTGCTGGGTCGGCAGTGCCGGCATGTCATTCAACGTCAGCAGCTTCAAATTCTGAGGCTGGATAGATAAACATAAAGCACGACATGAGAGCCATTTCAGGGAGCATCCGTTACCTCAACCGAGTGGTTTACGACTCGGCCAAGGTGTCGGACTATAGCGTGTTGGCTGTTGGCGTAATCGGTACGATCGGACATCCGCTGTACTGGCTGTGGTGGACGTATATCGATCCTCAACCCAACGAAAGCCTGCAAATGCGCGCTTTCGGCACAGCCGCCTGTGCGCTGCTGCTCTTGCGCGGTTTCTGGCCCGCTTCGGCCGTGCGCTTCCTGCCGTGGTATTACTTCGTAACGGTAGCCTATACGCTACCGTTCTTTTTCACTTATTACCTGATTGCCGGTCACTATTCGATGCTCTGGTCAATGGCCGAGCTGGGCATGGTGTTTTTCCTGATCGCCATATTTCCGTCTTTCGTTGCGTTAGCACTCAATCTGATTCTGGGTATCGGCCTTGCCGTCCTGTGTGCCAGGATCGTGATTCCGCAATCCCTCCACGTGGATGGGCAGCTATTTCTCTACACGTATCTGCCAGTTTTTACATTCGGCATTTTCGCCGGCCTTACGTTCAGTTACAGCAACCTGAAGGGCATCGTCGCGCAGGCAAAAAATGTCGCGTTTCGCGCGCTCGCCGGCTCGATCGCTCATGAAATGCGCAATCCTCTCAGCCAACTGAGGCACGTACTGGATCGCATGGAAGAGGCGCTGCCCGCGGTGACGGATGCCAACCCGTCGCCGGCTTTGTCGCATGACAGGGCGGCGTTGCTTTATCGGCATCTCGCCCACGGCCAATTGTCGATTGATCGGGGCCTGCGCATTATTGCCATGACGCTGGACGAAGTCAGTGCGAAACCGATCCGCTCGGATCACTTCACCTATCTGAGCGCGGCGGCCACCACGCGTAAAGCGCTGGACGAATACGGCTTCGGCGATCAGAAGGAGCGCGCCAAAGTTCGACTTGCGGTGCTGGAAGATTTCATCTTCAAGGTCGACGAAAACCGTCTATCTGTTCACGCTATTCAATCTGATCAAGAACGCACTCCATCACATTGCCACGCATCCTTTGGCGACGCTTACGCTTACAGTCGACCGGCAAACGGTGCTGGTTCATGACACCGGCCCCGGCATTGCGCCCGACCTCCTGCCGCATCTGTTCGAGCCTTTCCGTACCGCGGGCAATTCGGCGGGTACGGGGCTCGGCCTTGCCTATTGCCAGCGCGCGATGCGCGCCTTCGGCGGCACGATTGCCTGCCGCTCGGAAGTCGGGAAATTTACTCAGTTCACGCTGCAATTCCCCGTCGTCTCCAGCAGAGAAGTTGGAGAGCATGAGCAGAAGATTTTCGAGCGCGCCACGCCGTTTTTCACCGGCAAACGCGTTCTCGTCGTGGACGACGATGCCACTCAGCGGGCGCGAAGCCGCCGTGCGTTGTCGAAGGTGGGTGCGGACGTGAACGAAGCGGAAAACGGCGAGGTGGCGTTGAGCGCGCTTCGGCTGTCAGCGCCGTACGACCTCGTGCTGATGGACATCAATATGCCGGTCATGGACGGCTACACCACCGCCGAGAAGATCCGCGCCGACCATCAAGACCCGAACTGGAACGTGCTGATCGCCGCCTATACGGCGGAGCCGGCCAATGTGACGCGTGTGCTCGCCCGCCGCGCCGGCATGGACGACATGATCAGCAAATCCGCCAGCGCGGTGGAACTGATCACCGCGCTTCAGACGCTCTTCGAAAGCGGCAATCGGCATGTTCACAGCCATCCGTTCGACGGCTTTGCCGGCAAAACGATTCTGGTGGCGGACGACGACACCTACAGCAGGCGGATTGCCAAAGGTTATCTGGAGCGATGCGGCGCACGCGTCGTCGAGGCCGAGCATGGGCCGGACGTGCTGGCGAGGTTGGAGGAGAAGGGCCCCATCGATGCCATCGTGATGGACATGAACATGCCAGGAATGGGCGGCGTGGAAACGACTGCGTCGATTCGCGCCCGTGCTGATTCATATGCCCAGGTTCCCATCATTGCATTGACCGGGCAATCCGATATGAAAGCCGTGCAGGCCTGTCTCGCCGCGGGCATGAACGAGGTCATGATCAAGCCCGTGCAGATCGGCGCTCTCTATGCTTCCCTTGCAAGACAGTTTGCCCAGCAACGTGCGTCGCATGCGCCGATCAAAGCGGAGCCGTTACAAAGGCCCGCCGTGCAAGCGGGCAGGCCTGCGCCGATCAAGGAAGGCCCCCTGCTCGACGAGAAACACCTCGAAGAACTGGTGGCGCTCGATTTGCTGGACCAGACGTTCCTCAACGGCATCGAGCAGATTCGCTCGACCGTGGCGCAACTCGCCGCCAGCGTGGCGGCCCGCGACCTCGAATCGACGCACGGAGCCTTACACGTCCTTCTTGGCATCAGCGGCAATATCGGCGCGAAGGCGCTGCATCAGTTCGTGCGGCAGATCTATCCGCGCGTGGTCGAAGGCGAATGGCCCGCCGAGGCCGACTGGCTGGCGCGAATCTGCTCGTTGAGCGACGACTCGGCGCCTGCCTTACAGACCTATTTCGCTTTGGCCAAAGCGCGTGGCGATCATGGGGACGCGCTGAGCGATTGATGGGCGTCGGAGTGCTCTCGTGTTGCCCATTGAAGCGGCATTACCGCGAACACTTTCCGCGTCGCAAGACAGCGCTCGCAACCTGCGAGAGGTCATGCAATGGTCGAGCACAGCCGCCGGCGCCGCTCGAACAGTTCTCCCATGAACAATGACATGAACTGATGAAGACCGACGTCGACAGCGTGTTCCTAGTCGGACAAGCGGTGGCGCGGCATATGATCGAGCGGCAACGCGGGAGGATCATCAACATCTGTTCGGTGCAAAGCGAGGTGGGCCGTCCCAACGTTGCCGCCTACACCGCGAGCAAGGGCGCCGTGAAGATGCTGACGAAGGGCATGGCGATCGAGTGGGGCCAGCACGGCATCCAGGTCAATGGTCTCGGGCTGGGCTACTTCAAGACCGAATTGACCGAGGCGCTCGTCAAGGACGAGACCTTCTGCAAGTGGCTGATCGGACGCACGCCGTCGCGGCGTTGGGGCGATGTCGAAGATCTCGTCGGTGCTGCGGTCTTCCTGGCGAGCAACGCTTTGAACTTCGTCAATGGCAACATTCTCTACGTGAATGGCGGCGTGACCGCCACGCTGTAATCCGTCGATAAAGCGCCGCCGCAGGACTATCTCGCGGCCGGTCCCGTCGAGTGCCTGAGTTGGAAGAGGGCATGCACCTCGTGTCCGTGCTGCGGACGCTTGCCGTCGAGTGTGTCGAGCAAATATTGCGCGGCGAGTCGCCCGATTTCGTAGGTGTCGACGCGCATCGTGGTCAGCGCGGGGCGAATCTCCTGCGCCATCTCCAGATCGTCGAAGCCGGTGACGGACAATTCGCCGGGAATCGCGATGCCCAGTTCTTCCGCCTCGCGCAGCACGCCCAGCGCGATATGGTCGTTGCCGCAGATGATCGCGGTGGGACGCTCGCCCGGCGCCTGCCAGATCGTGCGCAGGCTGCGCCGCCCGAATCCCATGGTCGATTCGCCTTCGAACATATGTTCCGGCCGCACGGCGAGGCCGTGCCGTTCGAGCGTCGCGCGAATGCCCGCGACGCGTGCCTGCACGCGGTCGTTATCGCGCGTCGGCTGGATGCAGACCGCGAACGAGCGGTGCCCGAGGCCGATCAGATGTTCGGTGATCTCCGCATAGGCCGCGTGATTGTCGAAGCCGATGCAGGTGTGCGGACTGTCCTTGCGATACGCGTACGTGACGGCATACGGCACGCGGTAGAGCCGCAACGCATCGAACAGTTCGGGCGGATGAGCTTCGCTCACCACTGCCATCGCTTCCACGCCGCGCGCCAGCATCGCGCGCACCTGCGTGAGCGCCTGCGCGGGATCGTAGTTCGAACAGCCGAGCACCAGTGTGATGCCGCGTGCCGCGAACGCCGCCTGCATCCCGCTCACCTGTGAAGCGAACACGCGATCATCCAGTGTCGGAATGATGATGCCGGCAATGTGGCTGCGCGTGGAGGCGAGGGCGCGGCCCGCCGCATTCGGAAACCAGTTGAGTGTGAGCGCGGCATGCTCGACTCGCTCACGCACGTTCGCGGAGACCTTGTCCGGCTCGTTGTAGACCCGTGATACGGTCGCCGTGGAGACACCCGCGAGCTTGGCGACATCGGAAAGCACGCTGCGGCCCGTGCTGCGGCGAGCGCGGTTCGTCGTGGTGCGGGCGGCGGCCGGCGGGTCGAGGGAGTCAGGCATCAGGTTGGAAAGCGCACAGTGAATCGGGGAACGCCCGCCATCTTACCGCCGCCTGCGCGCGCGGGAAGCGTGAGCGCGCGTGACAGTTTCAGCGGACGTTGCTGTGATCCGGAAATCCTCCCGGCAAACGCTAGCGAACGGAGCGGCTTGCGCCGAGTGCCGCGATACGGCCACGAAAATGCTCAGTGCCGGCGACGATCTTGTCGAGCACCGCGTCGAGCGCCCAGAACCGTTCACGCACGTCGTAGTCGATCACGCGCAGCGAATCGAACTGAATGTGCCGATCCGTTGATGGTAAATCTTCGCGAGCGCCGGATAGCCGAGCGATTCGCAGACGGCGGCGAGCACGAGGAACGTGGCGAGTTCCTCTGCGAGAGCCGGGTCTTGCGCCGCATCGTTGCGCAGCCAGTTGTACAGATCCGGGTGGAAGTTCGTGAACACGCCGTTGAAGCCGGCGGAACCCGCCTTCATCGCGTCCCACGCAATGGCCGCGTTGGCGTTGAGGATTTTCAGCGGCGAACCTTCGGCGAGCGCGACGCGCCGTTTGACCGTGGCGAGATCGCAGCTTACGTCCTTCAGCATGATGAAGCGGCCGGTGTCGATACACAGCTTCAATTCGTCGTCGGAGAGAAGGCGGCGGTAGGGCGCGGGGCATTCGTACAAACCGAGCGGAATGTCGGACGGCAGGCGCGCGAGGAGTCGTTTGAGATTCGCCGCGAACGTCTCCGTGCCCTGCTGCTTCGGGTCGAGCCGGTTCGTCACCAGCACGATGCCTTGCGCGCCCGTGGCCGCGGCCACGTTGAGTTCTTCGGCCTGCGCCTCGGGGTCGTCGCTGATATGGCCGGAGACGACGACCGGAATGCGGCCCGCCACCTTGTCGACGACGAAGCGTCCCAGCGCGCCACGCTCGGCGAGCGTCAGGAACTGCATTTCACTCGACTGCGCGACGGCAAAGAGCGCGTCCGATCCATGCGCGATATACCACTCGATCAGGCGTTCGAGTCCGGCGTAGTCGATTGCGCCGGACTCGTCGAACGGCGTCAGCATTACGGGGACGATGCCTTCGATCGACGTGGCGGCTTGTTTGGAAGTGGTCATGCTCGTGATCTCCCGGAGAGGGTTCGTTGAGTCGGGGCGGCGCGCGCGTTCACGCAGGCGCTCGCACGGGTTCGGTTGGCGCGGACGGGTCTTCGATCGGCTTGCGCACCAGCAGGAGGTAGCTCATCGCGCCAATGAACGCGATGCCGGCGGCCGTCAGCAGCGCCGGGACGAACGACCAGCTCTGCGCGATGTAGCCCGTCAGGATCGGGGCGAGGGCGCCGCCCAGAAAACCGCCGAAGTTCTGAATAGCGCCGAGCGAGCCCACGCGGTTCGGCGGCGCGGCGGCGGTAGCGAGCGCCCATGAACTGGCGGATGCGGCATTCGCCAGAAAGATCACCACCGAGATGCACACGATCGCGATCGTGTTGCTCTCGACGAGCGCCGCCGGAATCGTGAAGGCGACCATGCCGAGCATCGCGATCACCACCGCATTGCGGCGGCTCGCGACCGGGCTCGTGCTGCGGCTCGTGATGAGATCGGAAAACCAGCCGGCCGTCAGCGAGCCCAGGAAGCCGCAGAAGAACGGAATCGATGCCGCGACGCCCGTATGCATCAGGCTCATGTGACGTTCCATCGTCAGATAGCCGGGCAGCCACGTGAGGTACACCCAGTTCAAATAGACCGAGCCGAAGAAGCCGATCAGCATGCCCCACGTCGTGCCGTGCGAAAACAGCGAGCGCCATTCGGCGAAGGTGACCGTGGGTGCCGGCTTGCGGTCGGCTTCGTCGCCTTCGAGATAGTGCCGCTCGGCTTCGGTCATGGTGGCCTTGACGGGGTCGCGGTACACCGCGAGCCACACCAGCGCCACGACGAGGCCGACCACGCCCGTCACGATGAATGCCCAGCGCCAGTGAAACTGCACGACGAGAACCGACAGGCAGAGTGGCGCGAGCGCCGTGCCGAGTGGCGACGCCGAGTTGAAAATGCCGGTCGGCTTGCCGCGCGCGCGCAGCGGAAACCAGTTGCTGACCACACGGGCCGCCGACGGAAACTGCGGCGCCTCGCCGATGCCCAGCACGATCCGCGCGAGGATGAACCAGCCAAAGGTCGAGACGAATCCGCCCGCCGCCTGCGCGAGCGACCAGACGATCAGGCCAATGCCCAGCAACTTGCGCGGTCCGATCCGGTCGACGAGGCCGCCTACCGGCAACTGGAAGAGCGCGTAGCTCCACGAGAACGCCGAGAGCAGCAGCCCCATCTGTCCGAGCGACAGCCCGAGATCATGGCGGATCAACGGATTGGCGACCGCGAGCGTGCCGCGGTCCAGATAGTTGACGATGCCGCTCACCATCAGCAGCGTGAGCGCCACGATCTGGGCGCGGCGGATTCTCGGTGGCGCCTGCTCGAGGCCCGGTGTTGCACTCATGATCGTTGTCTCCGTTTCATGTCTTCGGTTGCTGTGAGCAAGCCGCGCCAATGCGATGTCGGGCGGCCGGAAATTGCGCATCCACCGTCGGCGAAGGCGTCGTTCAGTGGTAAATGTTAGCGCTTACATTTTGAGATGCTTTTGAGCTGTTCATCGGATTTTCTTGGCAATTTCGCTTCAGTAATCTAAATGATAGCGCTTACATTTTGAGCTTCATTTCGAGGATATTGCAAGCGCTAACGCTATTTTGGAGGGTAAACCCCCAGCCACTTGCGGACGAATGCCATGTTGTCGAAGGCGCAAACGCGGCTAGCCGCCACTTCGCCTGGAGCCAAGCCGAATATGTCGCGGAAGCTGGGCGGCGAGATCTCGTTGGTCAGCGCGACGGGCAGCGGCACGTCGATCGCCGTGCGCATTCCGATCGACCACGCTTCGTAGCAGCCGAGAACCCGATCGAATCGTCAAGACGATTTTCGCAAGCGGGCGACAATCGCGTTGATCTGCATGTCGAAGTGTTCGAACCATGAGCGCGCCACTTCCAATTGCGCGTCAACTTCCTGAAAGTGGGCCTCGTGTACTTCGATAGCGCGCCCGGCAGCGGCAATCGCTTCAGGAGTGGTCTGCGAGCGAAACGCGTGGGCCGCGAGCGACTCGATCTCGCCACGGTTACTCTGATCCATGAGTTCAGTGAGCAGCGCCTGCAACATCTGCAATTGACTCTGCCAGTCACTCTCTGCCCGATACAGCGCCTCTATAAAAGGTCCGGCATCGTCCGCCAAAGAGACGTTTGCCGCGGTGGACGTGCCCTGCCGCAGGTGATCCAGCACCGCGAGACAACCCTCCGCGCGGCAGGCCAATTCCTTCGCTTTGTCATGCGCTTCGGCCATGCGCGTCGTGAGCGCCGTGGCGCGATCGCAAAGCCGCGCCTGTAGGACGAACGTTTGCGGCTTCACCGGTTAGTGTCCATGTGCGGGCGTTCGTGGGTCGCGATGAATGATCTTGAGCCTGACGATGTGGACGAATTTGCTCACTTCTTTTCCTTAGGGCCGCTTGCGTTTGAAATGGAGTTGCGTCGCGGGACTGGCGCCGCCTTTCCATGTATACGGCGACGCCGCAGACGGCTTGATGTCAGGATTTCCTGATTTTGGCCCAGGCATTTCCCTTTCAACCGCGTGGCGCGCTGCGGACTGCGTCAGCTTATCCAGTACTCGTCTGGAATCCTGCGGTCCGGTTCGGAGAGGAAGGGATTGTCGAGCGTGAAGGTCAGCCTCGACGCGATCCTGGCGCGTGACAGCGCGTCCTGAACGTAGTGATGGGAGTTGAACAATCTCATGTAGCTGCCATTGCGATACGCAGCGATGAACCCGTCTTCGATCGTCTCCGCCAGTGCTTCGTGGCCCGAGGCGACATAGAAAATGAAATCCGATCGATACTTCAGCAGGAGCCTGTTCTCGACGACGAGATCCGGCTCCTGATGCTGGCGTCCATCGATCTCAGTAAATGCTTCAACTAAGCCGCGTGGAAAATAGTCGATCCGGCCGCCTTGGGTCATCTCGAACAGCGTGTCATAGGTCGAGGTCTGGATGTTCAGGCCGGCTGCTCTCAGGATCTCCGTATCGATCCACCCAATTCCTTGCCCGCCAATGAATGCCTTCAGATCGGAGAAGCGTTCGACCTTGTCGAAATCGGCTTGCCGGTCCTTTCGGATGACGAACACCCGGTGCCCGATCAGTCCACGATGTATCGGAATCCGCACTACATTCCTGCCGCGTTCCGCTCGCGCCTCCATGCTCGTCCAGTGCAGATTGATCATATTGTTAGTGCCGGCCAGTTCCGCCAGCGCGCGACCCCGCTCCATTTCGATGTCGGCTGAGCGCAATGTGTACGAGGCGTTGGCCGTTTTCATGGCCAGATCGAGAACCGCGAGCGCAAACGCGGCGTGCACGTCGCGGGCAGGCCGAATGCGAGGATAGACGATGTCGAAGTGAACGGGAGGGTCGGCAGGTGCGGCACGCGCGCGAAGCGTGACGCTCGCCGCGCTCAGCGCTGCCAGTACAAAGCGCCTGCGATGCATGAATGGATAGTTTCTCGAAACAGGAGTGGCGCGCTCGACCGGGCGCTCGTCCGCGCAGATTGTCGCCTGATCGGTTTTTCATCGTGCCACGTCCGGACCGTGCTGACAAACCGCGTAATCCCTTTGTCAGGAAGTCAGCCATGCTGTCTTCGCACCGGCCGAAATACCGATGCGCAGGCGTTAAGGATTTCCTGACGGCAGATTCAGCAGATCGGAAGTGCATTTTTCCGGGCTTCCTGACTGTGTGACTCACTAGGCCTCCCTAGGATGTTTTATCGAAATCGTCTATATCAGCGGACCCGTTATGAACGGTCATTCAGAAAGCCGCGAAGTCGCGGTTGAATTCCTCAACACCACATGCGAGCGCCTGTTCGACATCTGGTGCGAAAGCAGAAGCGTCATACCGCTCAGCTATCTGTTGCACTGCTGGCCGTTGCCGGATTGGGGATACGCGTCCGTGAAGCGACTATCGGACGGAATGCGCGAACTGAGGATGTCGAACCCCGACGCCCTCGGCGGCCGCGTCCGGCCGATCCTCGGCGAGCTGACGTCATGCATCGATGAGATTCTGTTGTATCCGCGGATCTGCCTGCCACGGGCGATCACCGATTCGCCGTCCGTCGAACCGATCATGTACGTCATGTAGATTCTCGTCAGATTAATCAGGGCGCGTTTCACCCGGAATGAGCGCCGGCGCAGACCAGGAAATGAGAGTGACTGGCTGGCCGGGGCAGGCAAACATTAAATCGCCACCCTGCCGACGCGGCGGCCGATTGGTCTGGGCCGCGCAGCGGCAACGAGTGCAGAATAGACGAAACAAGAACCGTAGCACTCGCGGGGATGTATGAAGCACAACCTGTTCGATGCATGGTGGAGTTTGATCGGCGGCTTCAGGAGTAGCCTTGTGTCGCGGCTTCTCGTGACGGTGCTGCTCGTCAGCTGCGTAGTCACTGTGTTGTTGACCGGGTTACAGCTTTACCGCGACTACTACCGCGGCGTAGAGCAGATTGAAAATCGCCTTGTGGACATTGATCGCAGCAGTCGCGACAGTCTCGCGGAAGCGCTCTGGCGCCTCGACGGCGCCCAACTGCAACTGGAGTTGAACGGCATTCTGCGTCTCGCTGACATTCGCGCCGTGGAAATCCGCGAGGCGGGGAAAGACGGTCAATCGGCCTACCTGAGCGCGGGTCAGCGCTCAGCCGGTCCCGTGATTGCCCGCGAGTTTCCGCTCCTCTATAACGTGCAGGGCAAGGACCGCGAGATCGGCAAGCTGTACGTCGAGGCGACGCTGCTCGACCTTTACCATGAGCTGATGCGAACCGCTGCGATGATTCTCGTCACTCAGGCCGCCAACACTTTTCTCGTTTCGCTGTTCATCGTCTACATCTTGTCCCGTCTTGTGATGCGGCACGTCGCGGCCATCGCGCGCACGGTGGAGGATTACGATTTCCGTGAACCGCCCCAGCCGTTCAGTCTCCAGCGACGCAGACGGCGCGATCCGGATGAATTGGACCGCGTGGCGGCCGCATTCAATGCAATGGGCGCGCGGCTGTACTGCGCGTATCGCGACGAGCAGGACACGGCGGCTGAACGCGAAGCACGCAATCTGGCGGAAGCGGCTAACCGGGCCAAAGGCGAATTCCTGGCGAATATGAGTCATGAACTGCGGACGCCGCTGAACGGCATTCTCGGCTACGCCCAGATCCTCGAGCGCGATGCCACGCTGAGCGAGCGGCAGCGCGAACGCGTGGCGGCCATCCGCAATAGTGGCGAACATCTGCTGACGTTGATCGAAGACACGCTCGATTTCGCGAGGATCGAAGCGGGCAAGCTGCGCGTCGAAATCGGTGACGTGCCGCTGGCAGGGTTTGTCGATGTCATTCGCGACATCATCGATGTGAAAGCGGAGCAGAAGCGCCTCGACTTCATCTGCGAAATCGCCGGGGATGCGCCCGTCGGCGTGCGTGCCGATGAGCGACGGTTACGGCAGGTCATGCTCAACCTGCTTGCCAACGCCGTGAAGTTTACCGATTCGGGTTGCGTCAGCTTGCATATCTCGAGGTCCGAATCGAACCGCGTCCGTTTCGAAGTGCGCGACACGGGCATCGGCATTGGTCACGATCAGTTGAACACGATCTTCGAGCCGTTCGAGCAACTGGGCGCGGCCGAGCGGCGAGCAGGCGGCGCCGGCCTTGGTCTGGCCATCAGCCGCGAGTTCGTGCGCGCGATGGGCGGCGAGATCGAGGTGGAAAGCGAAATCGGACGAAGGAGTACTTTCCGCTTCGAACTGCCGGCAGCGACCGTGACGCCGGTGTTGCGCAAGGCGACGGGCCCTGCGCCGCTCCCGTTCACGGCGACGGGTTATGAGGGGCCGCGCAGGAAGGTGCTGGTCGTCGATGACGTCGAGGTCAATCGCGCGATCGTTGTGGATCTGCTAGGCCGTCTTGGCTTCGATACCGTCGAGGCGGAAAACGGTCGCGACGGGCTCGAGAAGGCGCAGCGCGAGCGACCGGCGCTGATTCTCACGGACATCGTAATGCCCGAAATGGACGGCTTCGAACTGACACGCAACCTGCGCCAATTACAGGCGTTCGCCGATGTTCCGATCGTTGCCATGTCCGCCAGCCCATCCGGAGTCAACAAGGCGAGGAGCATTGAAGCGGGGGTGAACGCATTCCTGTCCAAACCGGTCGACCTCGAAGCGCTGCTGGCCCAGATCGCTACACTGCTTGGGCTGAAATGGACCCATGCATCGCCGCCGTTCAATCGCACTGCTACACCCGAAATCAGTCTCGCGGCCGTGCCTCGTCAACAGATGGAAGAACTGCATCATCTTGCCCGCCTTGGCGATATGCATGAAATCATCGCGTGGGCCGAGAGCGTGGCGGCCCGCGATTCGCGTTATTGCTCGTTCACGGCGCAACTCTGCGCGCTCGCTCGCGACTATCAGTCGAAAGCCATACTCCATCTCGTCGAGCGGCATCTGAATGTCGAGCCCAAGTCATGAACGAGCCCAACGTGGAGGCCGGCGAACGGCCGACGATCCTCATTGCGGACGACACGCCGGCGAATTTCGGCGTGGTCGTGGAGAGTTTGACGGACCGCGGCTTTCGGGTACTCGTTGCGCTCGACGGCGAAGAGGCGCTCGAACGCGCGCTGTTTTCCCAGCCCGACCTGATCCTGCTCGATGTGAAGATGCCAGGCATCGACGGCTTCGAGACCTGCCGGCGACTCAAGGCGGACGCGCGCACGCGCGACATCGCGGTGATTTTCATGACGTCGTTGACGGGCGCGGAAGACATGGTCGAGGGTTTCTCGGCTGGCGGCGTCGACTACGTGGCGAAGCCCGTCCGCGTCAATGAAATGATGGCGCGCATCGAGACCCATCTCGCCTTGCGCGTGATGCACCGGCAGCTTGTCGTGCAGAACCGCCAGCTCCTGAACGAGGTGGCGGTGCGCCACCAGGCCGAGGCCGAATTGTCGCGCGCGCGCGATGCACTGGAGCAGCAGGTCGAGCAGCGCACGCGGCAACTCGCGGAGTCGAATGCGAGGCTTTCCGCTCAGGTCGACGAGCGCCGCCGGGCGGAGGCGAAATTGCAGGCGAGCGAAGCGCGTTTTCGCACGATTGTCGAAACCAGCCCGATTCCGCTGTGCATCACGTCGATGCCCGAAGGCGTGATCCTGTACGCGAATGAACCGCTGCGAGAACTGTTCGGTATCGATACGCGCATCGGCACGCTGACCAACATCGTCGATTTCTATGTGGATCCCGGCGACCGTGACCGGCTCGTGTCGCATCTGCGCACGGAGGGCAGTTTCAACAATAGCGAAGTCCAGATGCGGCGCATGAACGGCTCGGCGTTCTGGGCCATGGCGACCGCGCGCGTGGCGACGTTCGGCGACGCGCCGGCGATCTACGTGGGTCTGAGCGATATTACGTCGCGCAAGCGTATCGAGCAGGAGCTGTTCGAATCGCGCAATCAATTGCGCGAGTTGTCCGCCTATATGGAAGCGATTCGCGAGGAAGAGCGCAAGCGCATCGCCATGGAGATTCACGATGAACTCGGCCAATTGCTGACCGCCCTGAAGATGGACGTCTCGCTGCTGAAAATGCGCCTCGGCAAGGATCCGGACGCCATGCGCAAAGCCGAGGACATGCGGGAACTCGTCGAAAAGACGATCTGGATGGTCCGCAATGTGGCGAACCATTTGCGGCCGGTGGCGCTGAACTTCGGGGTCGTGTCGGCGCTGGAGTGGCTCGTGGAGGACTTCATGCGACGCCACGGCATTCCTTGCCAGTTGCATATCAACGGCGGCGAACCGGTGCTGCCGGAGGCTTGTGCCACAGCCGTATTTCGTATCGTTCAGGCTTCGCTGACCAATGTCGGGCGCCACGCGCACGCGACGCGGGCCGACGTGACGCTGACCAGCACGGCGGCGGCGCTCGAACTCCACGTGAGCGACGACGGCTGCGGTTTTGATCCCAACATGGCGCGCACGGGTTACTCCTACGGACTGCTCGGCATGCAGGAGCGCGCCCGCCTGATCGGCGGCGCGATGACTATCGACAGTGCGCAGAGCATGGGCACCGCCATCTCCATTCACATTCCGCTTACAGGCGGGGCAGAAAATGATCGACGTCCTGATTGCTGATGACCACGCCGTGGTGCGTGGCGGCCTGAAACAGATTATCGCGACGACCACGGATATCGTCGTCGCCGCCGAGGCCGCGCAGGGTTCGGAAGTGCTCGATCGGCTGCGCGCGAGGCGGTTCGATCTCGTGCTGCTGGACATGACGATGCCCGGCATCAGCGGAGTCGATCTGATCCGGCGCGTACGTGCCGAGCAGCCGCCTTTGCCGATTCTCGTGCTCAGCATCCACAACGAGGCGCAGGTCGTGTCGCGCGCGTTGCGCGCCGGCGCGACGGGTTATGTGACGAAAGACAGCGATCCCGACGTGCTGCTCGCGGCGATCCGTAAACTGGCGGCAGGCGGGCGGTTCATCGACCCGAAACTGGTCGATGCGATGGTCTTCGAAACGCATTCCGGCGACGCGCCACCGCACGAGGTGTTGTCCGACCGTGAATTTCAGGTATTGCGGATGCTGGCCGCCGGTCAAAGCATCAACGAGATTGCCGAGTCGTGTTCGCTCAGCGCCAAGACCATCAGCACCCATAAGATGCGTCTCATGCAAAAACTCGGCCTGAACAACAACGCCGAGTTGATCCGATATGCGATCAGACACGGTCTGGTAACCGAGTGACGGAGCCGTTAGGGAAATCCTGAGGCTCGAAGCAGCGTTTCCCGAATCAACAATCCGGCGCTGCTGACTGAAGAATCCCCGCCGTTGTCCCACGATTGTCAAATGGGAACCTGAGGTGCGGGGGCAGATGTGGATGCGACGAAAGGCTCACTACGCGGACTGCGCGAGAAATTATTGGCAACGGCAGGCACGCTGCCGGTCCGTGTGCTCACGCTGCATGGTTCGCAGGACGGTCTGACTTGCCGGGTTTGCGTCGAAATCAGGCGTCCCGATGGTCCGATCCTGCTGTTCTTCTTCCGGCACGACGACGGTACCTGGCACGTCTTCCCGCCGGCAAAGAACCTGTGCAGAATGAGCTTCGAGCCGCTCGTCGGGTGACCTGAACGAGGCCGGACAAAGGAGATCATCGATGAATGCAGACAACCTGAGGACACTGTCGGGGCACGAAACGAAATTGCGCGCGTGGTTGAGCGAATGGTACGACCATGCGTTTGCGACTGGCTTCATCAGGCCGCCTTTCATACTCGACGACGCGACCGCTTTGAGGCTGGAAGGTTATTTCGATGTGGGTCTGACGCCGGCGGAGGGCGTCAACGCGATCTTCGGCGTGGTGCATTGACTCGTCAGACGCGCCGTGGCATCCGCCGCGTCGACGCGTTGCTCACCGGGAGCGGGCTTTTTGTTGCGGGACGCCGCAGTCCAGTTCGGCGGCGTCGCTGTCGTCACTGCTTTCCTCGTCGATCCAGCGCCGCGCCCATTCGAGCGCGTATTGCTGTGCCGTCTCGCAGTTCTTGAAGCTCGGACCGATCAGCCCGGAACGCGCGATTCGCCTTTCGTCACGCACGATCTCGCCCCATCCTCGGAAGCGGGTGTTTGCCAGCCGGTCGGCGGCAATGTAGATGACGTAGCCGCGCGGGTCGGATTCGGTTTGGCCTTTCGACGCGAGGCCCATCCACGGTGAGGCAGTTCGATGAATCGAATGTAAGGGTGTCACCGGCGCGCGGGATTCGACGCGCTCGGGTACGGCATGCGCGGAATTGTCGGGATTGGGGAGTTGCCGCGCGATATCCTTGAATGTGTCCGCCGTTTCGCCTGACTGCCATGTCTCGCGCGATGTCTGCCACGACGCCTGATCTCGCCAGAACACCCGGCGAAAACCTGCGTCTCGAGTCTGACGGTCGATTCCGCGCGTCAGGGCGTCGCGGCGTTCCAGTGTCAGTTGCGGACCGCACCGAAACTTGCGTCCGGTGCTTGAAAGAATCCGGTACATCTCCGCGAGAGCGCCGCTCGAACGCCACGCCTCGAAGCGGTGCCGGCACGTCGGCGCCGAAGGATAGTGGCCCGGCAACATCGACCAGGAATCGCCGGTTGTCAGTACCCACAGCACGGCATTCGCCACGACACGAACCGCCGCGCGCGGCCGGCCGCGCTGCCGGTGAACAATCGGGGGATCCGCCAGAATGGGCGCGAGCAGCAGCCACTCTTCGTCACTGATCTCGTTGAAATGCACGCTGTCCTCCACGTCGCCGTTCGCGCTACCAGCCGCTCGTCAGCCACGTTGGCAGGGACGACAGGATCAGCAGATCCTCGACACAATCCGATAGCTCGCAGACTTCCTGAAAGGCGGCATCGTTGGAGTCGTGCAGATGTTGCCGTCTGAGCTCCCGTAACGCAGTTCCGAGACGCCGAAGGGTCTCGGGGTCGCTGTTCATCATCGGCCAGCCTCTTAACAGATACGTCAGCGGCACGACGGTTCTGGTTTCGCACCACCGGTCGAAGAGATGCAAGCACATTGCGTTGACGTGCTCGATCGAGTTTTCTCTTTCGGACAGATAGGGAACCATGGCAGCACTCGGATGAAGGACGATCGGCGTGCGTTCATCGTATGTGGCCAGTTTTCGCGGTGCTGTCAGGAGATCAAGAAAATAAGAGTGGCCGATGCTGAACTTTGGGTCAGGGAATCCTTAGAGGCTCGTTTTTATATCAGCGACCGGCATTCGCCGTGTGGAAGAGCTTGCGTCTTGATGCGTCAGAAAGCTCGCCGGCCTTCAATCGGATATCCGGGATCCGAATAGCCCGGCGTCGATGCGTGACCGGGAGGCACCAAGTTGTCCACAAACTCTTCGTCGTCGGCCCCCAGTTGCACATTCAGCGCCTGAACGTAACTGTCCCAATGAGCCTCGGTGCGAGGACCGACGATAGTCGAGCTGACGATTTTGTTCTTGAGCACCCAGGCCAATGCGAAGGCGATCGAATTGGTACCGCGTGCCGCGGCGTGCGCCGCAACCTTCTGCGCGATCGCCAGCGACTCAGGCCGCCATTCGGTCTGCTGGATGCGCTTGTCACCGCGCCCTACGCGCGAATCAGCGGGCGGCGCGCCATTCAGCGTGTATTTGCCGGTCAGCACGCCGCGGGCGAGCGGGCTATAAGGCACAACGCCGATGCCATAGTGCGCCGCTGCGGGCAACTGCTCGACTTCGGCAGTGCGGTCCACGATGTTGTAAAGCGGCTCGCTGGCGACTGGGCGCTCGATGCCGAGCTGGTCGGCAAGACGCACAATCTCGGCAATGCGCCAGCCGCGGAAGTTGGACAAGCCGAAGTAGCGAACCTTTCCTTGGCGGATCAGATCGCCAATCGCGCGGACACCTTCTTCGAGCGGTGCATCGAGCAGTGCGCGGTGAAAGTAGAGGATGTCGATATAGTCCGTGCCGAGGCGCTTGAGACTGGCTTCCACCGACTGAATGATCCACTTGCGCGACTGGCCCTGTTCGTTCGGACCCTGCGTCGCCGGATAGCCGAACTTCGTGGCGATCACCCAGCTGTCGCGGCGCTCGGCAATCGCACGGCCGACGATTTCCTCGGAACGGCCAGCGTGGTAGACATCCGCTGTGTCAATGAAGTTGACGCCCTGATCGAACGCTTTATCGATGATGCGCTTCGACGTGGCTTCATCCGTTTCACCACCGAACATCATCGCGCCCAGACACAAGGGTGAAACCTTGAGGGCGCTACGGCCCAGATACCGATAATCCATTAGCTTTCTCCATGCAGGCTACGCCTGCTGTCTGCGACTCTTCCGGACCACGCTATAAACAGCGGCTAAGTTCAGATGATAGGCATTCGCCGTCTAGAGATTAAGTCCATGAAACTGCAAGAGGTTATGAAATGCATTCATGAATATTCCTGTATGCCTGTGCAAACGCGGCTAGCTTTAGTTGAGGTGGCGTGTCTCAACCGACGCGAATACAAACTGGCATTGGCCCGACGAATTTAACGACTGCGCACCTGTGTGACTAGTGGTTAAATTCGGCAATCACCCATGAGGATGGTTCATCAATGCCACGCGAAAATTTCAACGATCTGCTCGCTTTCATCGCCGTCGCGCGCGAACGCAGCTTTACTCGCGCCGCCGCCCAACTCGGTGTATCGCAATCGGCTTTGAGCCACACGATCCGCGCGCTCGAAACCAGGCTCGGCCTGCGGCTGTTGACGCGAACCACGCGCAGCGTATCGCCGACCGAGGCAGGTGAGCGCATCCTGCGGACGGTTGCGCCGCGCTTCGAGGAGATCGAAACCGAACTGACGGCCGTCACTGAGCTTCGCGACAAACCCGCCGGCACGATTCGCATCACCGCGACCGATTACGCGACCAACACGGTGCTCTGGCCCAGGTTGTCGAAGGTGCTCCGTAAATATCCGGAGATCAAGGTCGAGATCATCACGGACTACGGCTTAACTGACATCGTGGCGGACCGCTACGACATCGGCATTCGTAACGGAGATCAGGTCGCGAAGGACATGATTGCGGTGCGCGTTGCCGCGGATATGAAGATGTCGATCGTCGGCACCCCGGCCTATTTGGAAAAGCAGCCGTTGCCGAAAAAGCCACAGGATCTGATGGCGCACAACTGCATCAACCTGCGCTTGCCGACACTCGGAGTGTTTTACGCGTGGGAATTGAGAAAGGGCAGTCGAGAAATCCAGGTTCGTGTGGAGGGCCAGTTCTCGTTCAACGGTACCTATCACATGCTCGACGCGGCACTGGCCGGTTACGGCCTTGCGTACATACCGTCCGACCTGGCGCAACCTCACGTTACGGCGGGGCGTCTCATTCGCGTGCTCGACGACTGGTGTCCGACATTTCCGGGCCTGCACGCGTATTACGCCAGCCGATCCGAGTCGTCGCGAGCGATGGCGCTGATTATCGATTCGCTGCGTTATCGTCAGAAGACGAACTAGCGTTAGCGAATCCCCCTCTCGTACGAGACAAATCCGCGCGTTGCAGCAGAGCATTTTGTGTTCCTGCCGCCGGCATACTATGCTGAAACTCTCCCATGGCGATCGGCGGGAATTCCCATGCGCATGCAATTCCTGGCTGTTCTGGCGTTGATCGCCTCAAGTTCGTTCGTCGCCGGTTGCGGCAGTGAACTCTCGCAAGATCCTATTGCGCAGATCATGGAGAAGCCGCGCTATACGAGTGCGAAGTCGCAATGGTCGATGATCGTCATGGACGCGAGCACCGGCGAAGTGCTGTACTCGCTGCAGCCTGACGTGCTGTCATTGACCGGCTCGGTGCGCAAGCTCTTCTCGGTGGGGACGGCACTCAACGCCATCGGTCCGGATTATCGTTTTGAAACTCCGGTCTATCGTAATGGCACCGTCGACGCATCCGGCAAACTGACTGGTGATCTCATCGTCAAGGCATCCGGCGATCTGACTTTCGGCGGCCGGATGAAGGCCGACGGCACGATCGATTTCACCGACTTCGATCATAACGAGGCGCGTGCCTTCAATGGTGCGATCCTGACACCCGAAGATCCATTGACGGCCGTGAACCAGTTGGCGGCGCAGGTCAGGGCGGCGGGCATTACGTCGATCAGCGGCGACGTGATCATCGACGACAGGCTCTTTGACGCGTTCCGCGTGCCGAATGGCAACGTGCTCATTTCGCCGATTCTCATCAACGAGAACGTGATCGATGTGACGCTCGCGCCGGGTGCGAACGCGGGGCAACCTGGCCAGCTCGACTGGCGGCCGCGCACGAGCGCGATGACCGTGCAGGGAACGTCGATTACGACTGCGGCCAACAGCGCACCGGACATCGTGATATCCGGCGACGCGCTCGACGAAGGGCCGCTCAGTTGTCTTGCCACGCCCGGCTGCAAAGGAACCATCTCCGGCGAAGCCAGCCTCAACACGCCGGCTTCGATCCCTGCCGGCTATCAGGCGGCTTTGATCGGCAACGACCTGTACGTCAGCAACCTGCGTGTCGAGGATCCGCCGTCCTTTGCGCGGACCGCCTTCATCGACGCATTGGCACGCGCCGGCGTGACGGTGTCGGCGCCCGCTGTCCAGCCAAATGCTTCAGACAAATTGCCCGCGCCGCAAACGTATACGAGCGCGACGCAGGTCGCGAGTTTTACGTCGTTGCCGTATTCGGAGTTCGCGAAGCTGATCCTCAAGGTCAGCCTGAATACGGGCGCTAATCTGAGCCTGATGTACCAGGGTTTGACGAAAGGCGCGCGGACCGTCGGCGACGCGCTGGCCACCGAGCGTCAATCCTTGACCGGCGATTTGGGCCTCGATGGAGCGGGCTTCAATTTTCCGACCAATGGCAGCGGCACGCCCGACAGCCGCGCGACGGCACGCACCACCGCGACGCTGCTCAGCGTAATGAGCCGCCGGCCGAACTACACGGTGTATCGGAACGCACTCTCAATTCTCGGTGTCGATGGCTCGCTTGCCGCAATCGGTAAAAACGTGGCGGGCAAGGAGCATATCGCCGTGAAGAGTGGCGCGACCGTCACGGGCGGCCTGATGATCGCCATGAACATGGCCGGCTATATCGACGCAAAGAGCGGACGGCGGCTCGCCTACGCGCTGTTCGTCAACAACGCCGGTCCGGTGGCCGCGCTCACCGATACGCTCGATGTATTCGACGACGAGGCAGAAATACTTGGCATCGTCTACGCACGGTATTGACGAAACGCAGGCAGGCTGCGCCGCCGCGTTACTGCAGTTTCCAGAGCATCGCTGAAATCGTGCCTTCGTCCTGGAAGACCGATAGCACGTCGATGATGCCTGAAATAGGAACGTTGTTCACCGTCAGCACGAACGCGATCCGGTGGCCGCTTTTCGCGTCGATATAGCCGGCGAGGGATTGTCCTCTCAGGAACGGTAACGTCGGCGCGTTTGGGTTCTCCGTGACGTAAGTGCCGGTCTTCGCGTGCACCTGGCCTTTCGCTCCCGCAAGCGTCGCATCGGATTCGAAGGCGGTGATGGTGGCCAGCGATCCGTCTACGCCCAGCACCGGCAACGCGTCGAAGTAGGGCGAAAAGACCGGCGTCGTGCTCATGCCTCTCAGCATGGCAATGACGGCAGTGCCGCTCGCAGTCGAGTCGCCGCCGCCGCTGCCGTCGATGAAGTGATACTGGCTCGACGGGATCTTGAACGTGGTGGTCAGCACGCTCTGTTCCGCCGCCAACGCGTCGGTCAGCGTCTTGGCGTTGTTGTTCGCAAGACCGAACAGCATGAGGCTCGTATCGGCGCCGATGTTATAGCTGACCTTCATGACGTATTTAGCGTATTGCTCATACGGTTGCGAAGTGAGTTGCGCAACCTGCGTCGCGCTCGAATACGAGCCTTGCGCGGGCAGCAACTGAACCGGATTGGCGGCGACGGGCGTCGCCGTGACCGTGACACCTGCGCGGGCCAGGGCTTCGATAAAGACCGTCCGGGCGTAATTGGATGGCTCGGTCACGCGGAACGTGCGGATGAGCGGGTAGGCGTTCGTCAGTGGCGGCACGAACCCGGCCGGCACGTTACCGGTTACGTTGCCGACACAACCCGATGAGCCGATGCACAACGGCGGTTCCGGTGCGAGCTCGATATCCAGACCCGAGGTCGCGCTGCCCGTCGCGAGCGTGGATTGCACGCTAAACGCGGCCGTTTTGGGCCGCCAGTCGAATGGAACGGCCGAGCCTTCGGCGCTCTGGTTCAGGGTGACGTCGACGACGTCGTCGTTGACGAAGATCGGCCGCACATTGAACTCACCGCGGAAGTTGAAAGGCTCGAAAAGCCGGTCGTCGATCACGACATCGCCGTTGATTGTCTTGATGCCCGCAGCCGCGACCTGCGCCGCGAGGGAATTGAAGCCGGCGAGCGGATCGGGCGTGGCGAGTATCGCGTTGCCCAACGAGTCGGCCTCGTTGTGATCGAAGTTCGTGATGGCGATCGTGCCGTCCGGGTTGGCTCGGCCGCCCATTGTCAGATCGCCGCTTGCCAGCAGAACCAGATTGCCGGTGAGGGTGCCGCTAGCATTGACCGTACCCTGCCGGTAGACCGGCGTGACGAATTGATGCTGCGCACCCAGTTGATTCAACGCGGAGCCGACCGAAAAGAGCTTGCGCACCGAACCGATCAGCATTTGGGCGCTCGAGTTCATATCGTAGATCACATCGCCCGAGTCGAGGTCGACCACTCGCATCGACCAGGTCGCGCTCTTGTAGATCGGCTTTTGCATCACCTGCATGATCGAATCGGGGACGGTCGGATTCGAATTGATCGAATCGCCGCACGACACCAGCAGAATGGCACTCGCGATTGCGGCCCAACGTTTCCACTGTCGATCGATGGTCGGGCTCATGGCATGTCTCCAGCGTTGACTGCACGGTAAGCGGCTCGATTCGCAGCGGATGCATCCCGTCACGGCGAGATTGCGGCATCAGAAAGTTCGGCGCTCAGGCGAACGACAACGCCGCATGAAGTGAAAATCACGCACGGTGCGAAATTCGATCTCCGGCAACAGCAGGTAATGTACTTCTACTTTGTGACCCGGCCGGCAGATAGTGGAATTAAATACCGTCCTGAACGGGTGTCAAGGAGACCGTATGCATTGACGCGCAGGCGGCGAAGCTTTGGCGTTGTTGCATGATGAGTAAAATAGGCCGGCTTATTGCAGCTATCATTTAGCACTCGGGGCAAACCGGGGTAAACAGCGTCGTTGTGGCCGCAACGACGCCAACGAAGCGCTGGGATTCACCGGCTTTGCCACACAGTTCGTAAGGAGGGAGCATTGGTCAAAGGCACCAACGGGCAAGAAGTTCTCGATCCGGCATCGACGCGTGAAGACATCGGGCAAGGCGGCGGAGGTGCGCCGGGCGAGGTGACCGCGCTAGGGCTGTTCCTTATTTTTTCCCGCATCGGTCTCACGAGTTTTGGCGGGGGATTGAGTGGCTGGTTTCTGCGCGAGTTCGTGCACGACCGGCGCTGGCTGAGCGAGGACGAGTTCCTCAACGGACTGGCGTTGTCGCAGGCGCTGCCGGGCGTCAACATCAAGAATCTGGCCATCTGGATCGGTTATCGTTTGCTTGGCTGGCGCGGCGCGCTGGCCGGATTTTGCGGAATCATCTTCCCGCCGGCCGTCCTGATCGTGCTGCTCGGCGCATTCTTCTCGGCCATCGCCTATCTGCCACTCACGCATACCGCGCTGGCCGGTGCGGCGGCAGGTGCAATCGGCCTATCCGCGGCGATGGCGATCACCGCCGCGCGCAGGCTGCCGCGGCGGCTCTTTTCGTACCTCATGCTGATCGCGACCTTCGTGGCGGTGGCGTTATTCAGGGCGTCGCTCGTGTGGACAGTGTTGATAGCCGGCGTCCTGAGCGTCGGCTACGAATACGTCCGTTCGCCGCGGCAGCAATAACGACAGTCGGGCAACTTTCAGAAAGCCACATCACGTGTCCAGAAATCTCATCGCACTGTTTTCGGTTTTTGCGCCGCTTTCGATCGTGACGGTCGGCGGCGGGCAAGGGATCATCGCCGAGGTCCAACGGCAAGTCGTCGACGTGCATCATTGGATGACGCACGCCCAATTCCTGAGCGACTTCGCGATTGCTCGGCTCGCGCCGGGTCCGGGGTCGCTGCTCGCGACATTGATCGGCTGGCAGGTGGGCGGCTTTGGCGGAGCCCTCGTGGCGACGCTGGCTTTGTTCGGGCCAACGGCGTTCCTGATGTGCGGTGTGGTGCACGTGTGGAACAGACATGAAGGCGCCCGCTGGCTGAACGCGTTGCAGGCGGGTCTGCGGCCCGTCGCCGCCGGTCTTATTCTGGCCGCCGTCTACGTGTTGATGAAACAACTCGATGGCGGCTGGATAGCATGGCTTACCGCGGCAATCGCGACCGTGCTGGTGATGACGACCCGAATCAACGCTTTGGTGTTGATAGCGGGCGGCGCCGGGTCGTTCGTCGTGCTGCATCTCGCGGGTTTGCTTTAGTCCGGCAGCGACGCACCCGCAATCTGCCGGTCGATGCGTTGCGCCTGCTTGTAGACCGCATGCATCAGCAGCGCCGTGTTGCGGGAAGGCGGAGAGAACTTCGAATAGACAAAGGTGGAGACGAGTTCGAGTTCCTCGATCAGCGGACGGACGATAAAGCCCTGACCTTCGGCGGCGAACTCGTCGACGATAGCGAGCCCGAGTCCGCCTTTCACCAGTGCCAGCGCCTGGTCCGCGCGCGTGACGTCCACCACGGATTGCAGTTCGACATTGGCTTGCTGGCATGCGCGCGCGATCATCGTGCCGAACGGAATGTCGCGCCTGAAGAGAATCATGGGTTCGCCAATCAGCTCGGCCAGCGCAATCGGCTCGGGCGCGGCGAGACGATGAAGCGGCGGCACGACGCAGACCATCCTGCCGCGCATGAATGGCACCACGTCGAGGTGCTCATGTTCGATCGGCATCGATGTGACCGCCACGTCGACGGCCTTGCTCAAGACTTCGAGCGGCATGTCGGCCATCAGGGTGGTGTGCCAGTCCACGCTGAGCGCCGGCAACTGCCGTTTCAACTCGACGATGGCAGGCGCGACGATCGACGTCGCCAACGACGGACTGCACGACACCCGCAACAGGCTCGCCGGCCCAAGCGCCAGCGCCCGCGCGAATTCATCGACGCTCAGCGCCGCCTGATAGACCTGCTCCACCTCCCTGAATAGCGCCTGCGCTTCCGCTGTCGGTATCAGCCGGCCTTTCGTGCGTTCAAAGAGGCGCAGCCCCAAGGTGGTCTCAGTGTGGGAGATGAGCTTGCTGACAGCCGGTTGGGACACGTAGAGCATCTTCGCCGCTGCGTTGATCGAGCCGGTCAGCATGACCGCACGAAACACTTCCATCTGCCTGAGCTTGAACCGCATGCATCCTCCAGAACGCGTATCCGGGGATATTAACCAAAAGTTATAGGGTAGCTGAAACTCGGCATACGACAAGCTTGCGGCAACTATCTAGTATCTGCTCAACGGGAGCCCGTCTCCCGCGTTGCATAGTGCACTCAAGACAAAGAGCAGACAGGATGGAGACAAGATGAATCAGGCAACTCAGTCTGGAGTCGCGGCAATCGACGTTGCCACGACCGCGCGGCGGACCCGCGCCCGCTTCGGCATACTCGCGCTGCTGGCGGTCGGCACGATGATCAATTATCTGGATCGCAGCGTCGCCGGCATTGCCGCACCGAGCATGAGTCACGAACTCGGCTTGAATCCGGCGCTGATGGGCGTGATCTTCTCAGCGTTTTCGTGGACGTACACGGCTTCGCAGATTCCCGGCGGCGTGATGCTGGACCGCATCGGAACCCGCTGGACGTATTTCTTCGCACTCACGCTGTGGTCTCTTTTCACCGGATTGCAGGGGCTGGCGACAGGTTTCGTCTCGCTGCTGATCATGCGTTTGCTGATCGGCATTGCCGAGGCACCCTGTTTTCCGACTAACAGCCGCGTGGTCGCGATCTGGTTTCCACAGAGCGAGCGCGCCCGCGCAACCGGCATCTACACGTTCGCGGAATACGTCGGCCTCGCTTTCCTGAGCCCGTTCCTGTTCTGGCTGGAACAACGCTATGGATGGCGTGCGTTGTTCGGCATCGTCGGTACAGTCGGGGTCGTGTTCGGCGGCATCTGGCTCATGCGCTTTCACGAGCCGCATCAGTCCAAGCGCGCGAATCGCGCCGAACTCGATTACATCGCGGATGGCGGCGGCGTGGTCGACGGAAGCCAGCAGGCCACGCACTTTCGCTGGTCCGACATCGGCGCGCTTCTCAAGCGGCGCAGCATGCTCGGCATCTGTCTCGGCCAGTTCGCCGGCAATTCGACCAACGTGTTCTTTCTGACGTGGTTCCCGACTTACCTCGTCACCGAGCGTCATATGCCGTGGTTGAAGGTCGGGCTGATCGCGGTGCTGCCGTTCATCGCCGCGTCGGTGGGTACGCTTGCCGGAGGCTGGATCTCCGACGCCATGCTGCGCCGGGGCATCTCCCTGAACTGGTCGCGCAAGCTGCCGGTGATCGTGGGCCTGCTCGCGGCGTCGAGCATTGTCCTTGCGAACTATGTCGAGTCCACTGCAACCGTCATCGCGATTCTTTGCGTTGCGTACTTTGCTCAGGGGATGTCGGCGCTTGCATGGATGATCGTCTCGGACATCGCACCAAAGGGTCTGCTCGGTTTGAGCGGCGGCATCTTCAATCTGTTCGCCAATGCAGCGGGGATCGTCACGCCGCTGGTGATCGGCCTGATCGTCAACGCGACGGGCTCGTTCGTCTATGCGTTGGCCTTCATCTCGGCGGTCACGCTGGTCGGCGCGCTTTCATACATCTTCGTCGTTGGCGATATCAGGCGCATCGAACTGCAAAACGACATTTTTCAAGCAAAGGAATAAATCGAATATGACTCGCTCTCTCGACGGGAAAGTGGCCATCGTCACGGGCGCCGCGCGTGGCATCGGTCTGGGCATCGCGCAAAAACTGAAAGCGGACGGCGCACGCGTCGCGGTGTGGGACCTGAACGTGGACGACTGCGGCGCGCAACGTCTGGGCTTCGCGCCCGACCACGTTCAGCAGGTGGACGTCGCTTCCATGAACTCGGTCGAACAGGCCTTCGCGGCTACGCTCGACCATCTCGGGCAAGTGGATATTCTCGTGAACAACGCGGGGATCAATGGACCGGTGGCGCCGTGCTGGGAATATCCGGTGGACGCATGGCAACGTGTGATCGCGGTGGATCTGAACAGCGTGTTTTACTGCTGCCGCGTCGCCATTCCGCATATGCGCGCGCGCGGTGGCGGCCGCATCGTCAACGTGGCGTCGATCGCGGGCAAGGAAGGCGTTCAGTTCATCTCGGGGTACTCGGCGGCGAAGGCGGGTGTCATCGCGTTCACCAAGGCCGCGGCGAAGGAACTGGCGAAGGACAACGTGCTCATCAACTGTGTCGCGCCGGCAATGGTCGAAACCGAACTGTTCAGCGAGATGTCCGACGCGCATATCGAGGCGAGCAAGGCCAAGATTCCGATGGGCCGCTTTCTGCAGATCGAGGAAGTCGGTGCGATGGTTAGCTGGATCGCGAGTCCCGAATGCAGCTTTACGAGCGGCTTCACGTTCGATCTGACCGGCGGGAGGGCCACATAT
This sequence comes from Paraburkholderia sp. BL9I2N2, assembly GCF_004339745.1. Classification (GTDB taxonomy): domain Bacteria; phylum Pseudomonadota; class Gammaproteobacteria; order Burkholderiales; family Burkholderiaceae; genus Paraburkholderia. The sequence continues at coordinate 142,954 of NZ_SMGP01000004.1, forward strand.
TGAGCGCGCCGACAAAAGCGCCGAAGCTTGCGGTCGCGCATCTCACCGCGCTGGAGCTGACACCGCTGGAATGGGTCACGCAAGCGGCGCGCGCGGGGTTCGATGCGGTGGGGCTGAGGCTGAACCCGACCTCAGCGGATGCGATCGCGTACCCGTCCATCGTGGGCAGCGAAGCGCATCGCGTACTGCGGCGCGTGCTTGCCGACGAGGGCATGACGGTGCACGACGTCGAGTTCATTCCGATGCTGCCCGATATCGACGTCGCGTCCTATGCGCCGATGTTCGACGCGGCGGCCGATCTGGGCGCCCGTTGCGTGACAGTCTCGGGCGACGATCCCGACGCCGGGCGGCTTGCCGCCAACCTCGCGGCCTTGTGCGAATTGGCCGCGCAATATGGCTTGCGTGTCGATCTGGAGTTCATGCGCTGGCGCCATGTCGGCACGCTGAAGCAGGCCCGGTCGATGGTCGAGCGGGTGGCCAGCGCCAACCTCGCGATTCTCGTCGACGCGTTGCATCTCGCGCGCTCGGGCGGTAGTCCGGCCGACGTTCGGGCGTTATCGGTGGGGATGGTGCGTGCCGTGCAGCTTTGCGACGCGTCGCAGCACGCGCCGGTCGGTGACGATGCGACGATCCTCGAAGCGCGCACCGGCCGTTTGCCGCCGGGCGAAGGGGTGTTACCGCTCATCGACTTGCTGGACGCGCTGCCTGCCGGCACGGCTTTGGGCGTGGAGATGCCGTTGCCGTCGCTGCCTGCGAAGGACCGGCTCGAACTTGCGTACCGAAGCACGCGCGCTATGCTTGAAGTGGCATGCCGCCGACACGAATCTCTCGGAGAGTCGCAGCAATGAATATCTTCGATGAAGAGAAAATCGACTGTCACAACCATATTTTCGATCCCGCACGCTTTCCCTATCGCGCGGACACCGCGTACCGGCCATCGATGCAGGAGATCGGCACCGCTGCGCAGTTTGTCCACGTCATGGACGCATGCGGCGTGCGACATGCGTTGCTGGTCGGGCCGACGAGCGGCTATCGCACCGACAATCGCTGCATGCTCGATGCCATCGCATGCTTTGGCGATCGCTTCAAAGGCATCGCCGTGGTGGACAACGGGGTGAGCCGGGAAGCGTTGCTGGAGATGAGGCGCGCGGGCGTGGTCGGCGTCGCCTTCAATCCGGCGATGGAAGGCGTCGAAGCGCTCAGCGACGCCGACGCGCTTTTCCATACGCTGGCCGACCTCGATATGTTCGCGCAGATACAGGTTACGGGCGATCAGTTGGTCGCGCTCGAGCCGCTGATCGGGCGGACTGCGACGCGGGTGCTGATCGACCACTGCGGTCGACCCGATGTCGCGGCCGGCTTGAATCAGCCCGGCTTCCAGGCGCTCCTGCGTCTTGCCGACACCGCGCGCACGGTCGTCAAGCTTTCCGGCTTGCAAAAATTCTCACAGCTTGAATATCCATACGAAGACGCGCAGATTTTCGCCCGGCAGATTCTTCGCACGTTCGGGCCGGATCGCTGTGTGTGGGGTTCGGATTGGCCGTTCCTGCGCTCGCCGGTGCGAATGGACTATGCGCCCTTGCTGACGTTGGTCCAGCGTCTGATTCCCGATCCGGACGCACGCCGGCGTGTCTTGTGGGCTACGCCTCGCAACTTGTTTGGCTTCGACGCTTGAAGGTGCAGTCGCTGTGCTGCCACTGCGATTGACCCGAGGGGCACGACTTGCCGCTGCGTATCAATGCGTCGTTGTCCGCATTGCCCGATATTCGCGTCGCACGATCTCCATGAGCTCCTCGACCGACGTGCTGGCTGCCTCCCGCTGGTAGGTCACCCGTCCGCGTTGCATGAGCATCACGCGATCCGCGATGTCGAGCGTCTGCGCATAGTTGTGCATGATCATGACGATAGACAGACCCCCTTTCGCCTTCAGCCGAAGGATCAGGTCGATGATCAGTCCAGCCTCGCGGGCGCCCATCGCGGCCAGCGGTTCGTCGAGCAGCAGTATCTTCGCATTCGAATTGACCGCGCGAGCGACCGCGATAGCCTGTCGCTGCCCGCCCGAAAGCTGCTCGACCGGCAGGTCGACCGAGGGCACGTGCACGCCGATTTCTTCGAGACACTCCGCCGCGCGCTCACGCATTGCGCGATTGTTCAGCAGGCGAAACGGCCCTCGACGGATGATCTCCCGATTCAGGAACATGTTGTGATAGATGCTCAGGGAATTGGCGAGCGCGAGATCCTGATAGACACATTCAATGCCGAGCGAACGGGCGTGATCGACCGACCGAAGCATGGTTTCCTCGCCGCCGACGAAAAGCTTGCCGCTTGTCTGCTGATGAAAGCCGGTCAGAATCTTGATCAGCGTCGATTTGCCTGCGCCGTTGTCGCCGAGTACGCCGAGAATCTCGCCCCGTCTTAGCGTGAGCGTCACGCCATCGAGTGCGGTGACCGCGCCAAAGCGCTTGACAATGTCTTCACCGCGCAGCGCCTCCAGCACTTCGGACATTACAGCTCCCCTTTGCGTGCGAGACGAACCACGTGGATGTTGAAGATCATGGCCCCGAGAATCGCCGCGCCGAGAATCATGTTGAAGGTGAAGGCGTTGATGCCGATCAGCGTGAAGCCGTCGTTGAGAATGCCAAGCACCGCCGCGCCGATCAGTCCGCCGATGATCGTGCCCGAGCCACCGGCGAGCGGCGTGCCGCCAATCACGGCAGCGGCGACGGCAAGAAACATGATCTGGTTGCCGCCTGCTTGCGGATCGATCGACGTGATGCGGAAACCCTCGAGGATCCCGGTCAGGCCGGCGAGGAACGCGGCAAGAATGAAGTTGCCGAGCTTCAGCCGTCTGACCTGTATCCCCGCCTCGCTCGCACCCAATGGATTCGCTCCCGAGGCGATCGTATGCAAACCCCAACGTGTGTGACGTAGCAGCACATGCATGATGGCGGCAATGACAAGCGTCCAGATGATTTCGCTATACCCCCATCCGCCCATGAATGCCGCAAACGCTGAGTTTTCCGGCGGCGAAACTGGCGTGCCTCGTGAAATCGTCAACGTGAGGCCGTTCACGAAGAACAACGTGCCGAGCGTCGTCACGAACGAGGGGATGCGCAGGTACACCGTGACGGCGCCGTTGATCAGACCGACGAGGCCCGCGGCAACCACGCCGGTGAGCATTCCGAGCCACGGCGGCAAGCCCGCCTCGATGGCGAAGTGCATGATGAAAGGCGCAAATGCAAAGACCATCCCTGCGGAGAGATCGATCTCCCCGCCGATCATCAGCATGATTTCGCCAAAGGCAATGATCGCGACTGGCGCGATGAACTGCGACAGATTCTGCAGACTCGCGCTGGTCAGCAGAAAGTCATGGTTAACCGTCTCGAAGTAGATGCAGAGGATGAGCGCTACCGCGAAGATGCGGATCTCGCTGGAACGCCCGAGCGCGCCTGACCAGCGCCTCGGACGTTGGGCGGCTTTCTGGGCGTCCGTCACAGAAGACGTCACCCTTTGATCGCACCGGTGCGTGGCACGATCTGGGCTTTCGTGCTCTTGCCTTCATAGCGCGTCGATGTGTTCAGGTACGGATCCACCGTACCCTTAGTAACGAACTTCAGACCCGTGTTGACATTGGCCGGTCCGACGAGCCCGCCGGAGGCGAGGAAGGTGAACGCCTCGACCACGGTATAGAAACCCTGCACGTACGGCTGCTGGTCGATCGTAAAGTCGAGGAAGCCTTCGTGAATCAGATCGACCGTGCGCGGCAAGAGATCAAAGCCGCCGCCGTGAACGCCCTTGGACGGCAGGTTGGATTCCTTCATGACCACGGCGACGCCCTGGGTGCTGCCCGCGTCCACCGCGAACATGCCTTTGAGATCCTGGTGGCCGAGATAGAACGATTTGATCTTCGAAAGTTCTTCGTTGACGGTCGCGCCGGTTGCGATGGTCTGCACGTCGATCTTCTTGCCCGATTTCTTGATTGCAGCCACCGCGCCATCGAGGCGGGGCTGAATGTTGAGCTGGCCGGGCGTGGCAATAAAGAGCGCGACGAGGCCGCTATCGATGAGGCTCACGATCCGCTCGCCCATCTGATAACCGGACAGATAAAGATCCTGGCCGATATACGCAAGGCGCGGATTCGTGGAATCCGAGGGCGCGTCGGCGTTATAGGCGAACACGGGAATGCCGGCGTCGAGCGCGGCCTGGATGGGTTTGTCGAACGCCTTGGGGTCGACGATCGGTACTGCGATCGCGTCGGCTTTCGAGGCGATCGCCGCGTTGACCGCATTCACCATTTCGGCGATGTCGGCATTGGCCGAGCCGGTCCATTGATAGTCCATACCCAGCAAAGCGGTCGCGTCCTGAATGCCGTATTGCGTCGGCACGAAGAACGGATTCGTCGTGACATGGTTGACGAATACGATTCTCCACCGTTTGTGCGCCGGGAACGAACCCGCTTCCGCCGCCTGGGCCTGCGAGATCATTCCACCCATTCCACCCATTAGCGCCAGTGCTGCGGACAGGCCTGCGCCCTGCAGCAATCCCCGACGCATGCCTTGCACTTCGTCCTTGTCTTCCTTTTCTTGCGCCATCTCAGTCTCCCGTCTCTCAGTTGTTGAACACTTCACTGTTTATAACGGCGCAAGCAGGAAAAGCTCCGGCAAGACAGGTACCGGAGCCGGGCATCACTCCTTTCGGAAAGCCCACGTGCACGCGCGTACGCATGACTACCCCTCAGAAAATGCTATATCACGCACTTTTGCCCACTAATCGATGTATACCCTTAACTAGTCTGACTAATTAACTACTGTCGCGCAGCTTTTGCCTTTTTCATTTGCAGCTCGGGGTGCGGCGCAACACGATGACGGACCTGGTCTGGTGTCGCCGGAATGATGTGCACGATACACCGATTTAATAGTATTACTATCGAGTTGGCACCTGGAAGGAGAGGGACATGAAGAACGGAAAGCGCCCGCTACGCTCTGCCCAATGGTTCGGGTCGGCCGACAAGAACGGTTTCATGTATCGAAGCTGGATGAAAAACCAGGGCATTCCCGATCACGAATTTCACGGGAAACCAATTATTGGGATCTGCAACACGTGGTCCGAGTTGACCCCGTGCAATGCCCATTTTCGAAAGCTTGCTGAACACGTGAAGCGCGGCGTGCTGGAAGCGGGCGGTTTCCCGGTGGAATTCCCGGTGTTTTCCAACGGCGAGTCGAATTTGCGTCCCACGGCGATGCTCACACGCAATCTTGCGAGCATGGATGTCGAGGAGTCGATTCGCGGCAATCCGATCGACGCTGTCGTGCTGCTGGCCGGTTGCGACAAGACGACCCCCGCGCTTCTGATGGGCGCGGCAAGCTGCGATGTGCCGGCGATCCTCGTCACCGGTGGTCCGATGCTCAACGGCAAGCATCAAGGCCGCGATATCGGTTCGGGCACGATCGTCTGGCAACTGAGCGAACAGGTGAAGGCGGGCAAAATCTCGCTGCACGACTTCATGTCCGCCGAAGCCGGGATGTCACGCTCGGCGGGTACCTGCAATACGATGGGCACCGCCTCGACGATGGCCTGCATGGCGGAAGCGCTCGGCGTCACGCTGCCTCACAATGCGGCGATTCCCGCGGTGGACGCGCGCCGCTACGTGCTGGCGCATATGTCGGGCATGCGCATCGTGCAGATGGCGCTGGAGGATCTACGTCTGTCGGCACTGCTCACGCGTGAGGCATTCGAAAATGCGATTCGCGTCAATGCAGCGATCGGCGGCTCGACGAATGCGGCGATTCATCTGAAGGCTATTGCGGGACGCATCGGCGTGAGCCTTGAACTCGACGACTGGACGCGAATTGGACGCGGTACCCCGACGGTAGTCGACCTGCAGCCGTCGGGCCGCTACCTGATGGAAGAGTTTTATTACGCAGGTGGCCTGCCTGCGGTCTTGCGCCGGCTCGGCGAAGGCGGCCTGCTGCCGCATCCGGGTGCGTTGACTGCGAATGGTCAGTCGCTGTGGGACAACTGCAAGGATGCCCCGCTTTACAACGAGGAAGTCATCCGCACGCTCGATAAGCCGATTTTTCCGGACGGCGGCTTATACGTACTGCGCGGCAACCTTGCGCCCAACGGGGCGGTGCTCAAACCTTCCGCGTCCACACCCGCGCTCCTCAGACATCGTGGACGGGCGGTGGTTTTTGAAAGCTTCGAAGACTACAAGGCACGCATCGGTGCACCCGACCTGGACGTGACCGCGGATTCGGTGCTGGTCTTGAAGAATTGTGGACCCAAGGGCTATCCGGGCATGGCCGAAGTCGGCAACATGGGTCTGCCGCCAAAACTGCTGGCTCAAGGCGTGACGGACATGGTGCGGATATCCGATGCGCGGATGAGCGGCACCGCGTACGGAACGGTGGTGCTGCACGTAGCGCCCGAGGCTCGCGCGGGCGGCCCGCTTGCGGTGGTCCACGACGGGGACTGGATCGAAGTGGACTGCGATGCCGGACGCCTGCATCTCGACGTCAGCGATGCCGAACTCGCCGCGCGTCTCGCCGCATGGACTCAAGCACGCCAGGACGATCCCGCCGACGCGAGCGGCTACCGGCATCTGTACGTTCAGCACGTATTGCAGGCCGATCAGGGATGTGACTTCGACTTTCTGGTGGGCTGCCGGGGCGCGGAAGTGCCGCGCCATTCGCATTGAGCGGCGGAGAGCGGGCGATCGGCAGCGCAACCTGCGCGTCGCTGAGGCTTCCTGTACGCATGTCCAGTCGATGACAAAGACGTTTACTTCGCATGCGAATGTTATATACTTCGCATGCGAACGGTTAGACACGTTCCAGTGTGCCCAGGCGTGCATACCCGTAGATAGCCTGAGCAAATCTTTGGAGACGAAGCAATGAATGCGGAAGTGAATGTAGAACTTGCAAATGGCGTGCTGGTCGTAACGATCTCGCGACCAGGAAAAATTAACGCCATTACAAACGTGATGTATGGCGCGCTTGCGGATGCAGTCGAGCGGGCCAATGTCGATGAGGACGTTCGCGCATTATTGATCCAGTCAGATGGGGACATGTTCACAGCCGGTAACGATCTCTCGGAATTCGCCATGCAGGCTGCGGGCAACGGTCCACAGGAACGTCAGGTGGTCCGCTTTCTTCGCGGCCTGGCTAAGGCGACAGTGCCTATCGTGGCCGCTGTTCAGGGCAAGGCGGTCGGAATCGGTACGACGATGTTGCTCCATTGCGACTACGTGCTTTTGTCCGAAGAGGCGCAATTGATGACCCCCTTCGTGAATCTGGCCTTGGTTCCCGAGGCCGCCTCGAGCTACCTTATGCCGCTACAGATTGGGCACGTCAGGGCATTCGAAATGTTCGCGCTCGGCGACCCGGTTTCGGCTGATTCCGCCGTTGCCTGGGGTATTGCAAATCGGCTTGTCCCCGTTGCGGAACTGCGTACAGAAGCACGCCGGATTGCCGAGAAAATTGCCACCAGGCCCTACGGATCTCTGACGGCAACGAAACGGCTCATGCGGGACGCAGAGCGGCTGACGGCCCAGATGGATCGGGAAACCACGATATTCGTGGAGCGGCTCGCAAGTGCCGAGGCGAAAGAAGCATTCCTGGCGTTTGCCGAAAAGCGCCGGCCAGACTTCACGAAGATTCCGCGATGATATGAGCGGCGTACACCGCCGAGCAAGACGGCGGCACGGCGGTGCCGCCGCATTCAGTGTCACCCTATGCCGCTTCCTCGTCGACGTCGGGAAACTTGTCCTGCAAACTCGTTAGCCAGCGCGCAACCACGTCGATCTCTGACGACGTAAATCCCTCCGTCAATCGTGCATTCAACTCAGCGAGACCCGATTTCGACCGCTTGAGTGCGGCGCGTCCTGCGGCGGTCAGCCAAAGCCGCGACGCGCGTCGATCGAGTTCGTCCGAATGGCGTTCCACAAGACCGGCCCGCTCAACTCTATCGACCAACCCGCTCATTCCCGGTGCCTTGAGATCGAGTGCCGCGGCCGCCTCGCTCGTGAGGGCGCCGTCGTTTTTCCCGAGAAAGAAAAGCAGTCCCGCCTGCGCTGCGGTGACGCCACCTGCGGCTGTGCGGGTCTGCGACCATCGATTCAGGCGCTTTTGGCCCACATTGAGCAGATATACGAGCCGATGATCCATATTTCAACCTCGCCTGTTGCGCTCCAGAGTTCGGCGCTTTTTTGTTGGAAGTTAGTTCGTGTACGAACTTTTATCTTAGCATAAGTCATATCGCACGACAGACGGCGGGAGTCGGCAAATGAGGCCGAGTGCGGCCACAAACAATTGCTCAACCGGGGTCATACCCGCATCGCTGAAGCCAATAAAAAAGTGAACTTTTTCTTCCCGCCGTGTCAATTTTGATGGTCTTCCTTCGTCGTCTCAATGGCAGCATGCGGCTTACCTGCGCATTCAGCCACCACTGACAGGAGATTTGCCATGACGATTCAAAAGATCACGCCTTTTCTTTGGTATTCCACGGAAGCTGAGGAGGCGGCTGCTTTCTACGCGAGTATTTTTCCAGACTCGCGCGTCACTCGGGTCACCGCGGTGCCGAGCGCCGGGTCCACAAAGGTTGTCGAGTTTGTTCTCTTTGGGCAGCCTTTCATCGCCATGAGCGCGGGGCGGCTCGACGCGTTCAATCACTCGATATCCTTGATGGTCAACTGTGCCGACCAGGCAGAACTTGACCGCTATTGGAACGCTCTTCTCGAGGGCGGCGGTGCGCCCGAGGAGTGCGGCTGGCTGAAAGACCGCTTCGGCGTCTCGTGGCAGATCGTTCCGACCGATATCCTCGACATGATGGCTGACCCCGATCCCGCCAGGGCCACGCGTGCTGCCGACGCCATGTTAAAAATGGTGAAGTTCGACATCGCCACGCTGAAAGCCGCCTATGCGGGGACGACGGATTAACAAAAGGCCCGTATATCATGTGTGCCATAGAGCGTCGGTCGGGTTTGTCCGCTTCCGGCTGACGCTCATCTCATACGTTTCTGGAACCCTAACGCCAGGCGAGATCCCGAGAGCGGGAAACGCGGCGCTGTTTCGCCGGTGATGGCAAGTGCAGTGAGCATCTGACAAAATCTCTAGAAGAATACTAAGAACGGAGGCAGCTTGCGGACGGTCGAATACCGCTTTTCCACCATCTGGCGCATCGATGCGCCAGTGCAGGACGTGTGGGCGGCAATCCAGGATTCGGCGCGCTGGCCCGAGTGGTGGCATAACGTCGAGAGCGTGGACCAGTTGCAGGCAGGTTCCGATCAGGGCGTGGGCGTCGTTCAACGCTATACGTGGAAAGGCTGGTTGCCCTATCGCCTCGTGTTCGATATGCGGGTGACGCGCGTCGACCCGTTGGTCGCGCTGGAGGGGGAAGCCAGTGGCGATGTCGAAGGCGCCGGCCGGTGGAGCTTTTCGACCGATGGACGCGCTCTGACTGTAGTCCGCTATGACTGGTGCGTGCATACGAAGCGCCCATGGATGAATGCCTTGGCGCCGCTGTTGCGACCGGTTTTCCAATGGAACCACGATGCGGTGATGCGCGAAGGCGGCGCGGCGCTGGCGCGGCGGCTGGACGCGCGGCTGCTCGGCATCGAGCAGGGATGAATCTATCCCGGCTGCAGCAGGGTTCAATCAGCGCAAGCACGAATTCGCCCCGGCCGTTCGATGAAGTGTGCCGTTCAGGAGCCGCCGAACCAGTTGTAGCCTTGGTTTTCCCAGTAACCACCGGGGTATTCGTTCGTCACAGTGATCGCCACGATATGTTTTGGATTCTTGTAGCCGAGCTTGGTCGGCATGCGTAGTTTCATCGGGAAGCCGTATTTCGGTGGCAGCACCTGACCGTCGTAGGTCAGCGTAAGCAGCGTCTGTGCATGCAACGCGGTTGGCATGTCGATACTGGTCCAGTAGTTGTCCGCACAGTGCAGTGACACGTACTTCGCTGTGGTGTCCGCGCCCGAATGCTTCAGGAAACTAGAGAAGCGCACGCCGCCCCATCGGCCGATCGCACTCCATCCTTCAATGCAGATATGACGCGTAATCTGGCTTTCCTGCGGCATTGCGCGCAGTTCATCGAGCGTCCAGACGCGTTTGCCAGTCGCAAGACCACCCACCTGGAGCCGGTAGGTAGCGGCGTCGACTTCGGGCACATCGTCGACCTCGTAGAACGCGTTGAACGGAAACGGTCGCGTGATCATCGACTCCGGATAGGTCGGGGCCATCTCGTTCGGATTGAACAACAGGGCTTGCACCTCGTCGTTGAAGAACGACATTCTGCGCAGCATGGTGTTCACCGACTTGTCATTGGTCAGATCGCAGCCGGACAGCAAAGCTAAGCCGCCGAGCGTGAGAACTCGCTTGCCAAGCAGCCGGCGGGCCGGATTTTTCAGTTCGTTGCGCGCATCCTTGATGATGGATTTAGCGTGAGACCGAAGAAACGTATCAGGCTCCACAGCCTTTTTTCGAAAACTCATGGTCACCGTCCGCGAATCATCAGAAGCAGCGAGCGCGGCACCAGTGCGACCATGACGACATGCACGACGAAGAACGCAACCAGCACGCTCATTGCAACGAAATGCACGACACGCGCATTGTCGTACCCGCCCATCAGCGTGCGCAGCAGCGGGAACTGCACCGACTTCCATATCGCCAGCCCCGACAGGATCACGAGCGCAATATCGACGATGGCGACCAGATAGGCGAATTTCTGTACCGCGTTGTAGCGTGTGAGGTCCTCATGCGCGAGCGTGCCGCGCAGTGCGGCGACGAGATCGGTTGCAAGTGACTTGAAGCTGACCGGCAGCAGTTTCCGGCGCAGACGTCCCGACGCGATATTCAGCCCGACGTAGATGAGGAAATTCGCGACCAGCATCCACATGATCGCAAAATGCCATTGCAAGGCCCCGCCGAGCCAGCCGCCCAATGTGATTGCGGAAGGAAACTGTAAAGCTGGAAAGATCGGCGAGGCGTCATAGATCTGCCAGCCGCTTGTCACCATCAATACGACAGCGAGCGCATTAATCCAGTGTGTGATGCGGACCCAGGCGGGTTGAATCGTTGCGTGGCTCAAAGCGATCTCGTGATTGATGAGGTTGCGCATCGTCGGAAATGTCAAGCCACCGGCTTGCTCGGAATATCAATCGTTACTGGCCGGAATGCTGCGCTGCCTGTTCGATCAGCGCAGCGACTTCCCGCGGATGAGATTCGAACACCGCATGGCTCGCACCGGCGATCTCGACCGTATTGGCGTGAGCGCGCGCCGCGTACATGCGCTCGAGGTCCGGATTGATGATCTTGTCGGCCTTCGCGACCATGTACCAGCTCGGCTTTGTCTTCCATGCGGGATCGGAAATTTGCGCGGAGAACTCGGACGCCGCAAGCGGTATCTGCGCATGGGCTTCGAACTCTGCCTGCGCACGAGGCAGGTCGGGTGCGAACTGCAACGGATAGTCGGCGGGTTTCAGGTAGACAAAATTATCCGGCGTGCCGACGATGGAGATGGGTGAACCCGGGTACTTCTTGCCGTTGGCCGCCATGGTTTCGCCGGCGTCGAGCGCATGCGCGGCGATGTAAACCAGCGAGCTCACGTGATCGTCGTTCCCGGCTTCACTGATAATCGCGCCGGCATAGCTGTGACCGACGAGTACACACGGACCGTCGAGGCTGCTGAGCACGCGTTTCGTGGCAGTCACGTCGTCGTTAAACGATGTCAGCGGTTGTTGCACCAGTGTCACGTGGTAGCCATCCTTCGTCAGAATGTTGTAGACGGGGCGCCAACCCGCGGCATCGGCGAAGGCGCCGTGGACCACCACGATATTCTTAACAGGCGCGGCAAAAGCCGGCGCGACGGCAGTGGTAAGCAGGCAGAGTACGGCGGCGGCTCGTAAGGCGGAAAAACGCATGGTGAATCCTTGAATATTAGAAGCGCAACAATGGATTGGGATTGTTGAATGAATGGAAAAGAAAATCGGAATGTCGACGGCATGAGATGACGCGTAGCCGCTGTCGTGGTCATCTATGATTTCCAACACGATTCAGGCCGCTACCGGGGTCGGCCGCGCTTGCTGCCATCAGGGAAGATCATCGCCACTAGCGGCCACAGCGGAGACCGGCATCATGCGTTAGAACTGCGGCACCACGCCGTCCTTTTCGACGAACAGCACGTGCGCGTCGTAAACGCCGTTCGCGCCTGGGGTCACCACGGCGAAGACTTTCTTTCCCGCGATTAGATCGGCTTTGCTGACCGGAACCGGCGTCACGACGGGCACGTTTGTCGGCACGGTCACCGTGCTGGAGCCGCCCTTGTACGACAGATTCAGTTCACGGCCACTGGTGCCGGTGACAACCGATACTACGTTTGCATTCGTCATTGTGCTGTTAGGACCGAAGTCATAGGCGAAATGCCCTTCGGCCGTACCGCGTGCCGCCTCAGGAAAAACGATCATCGAAGTGGCCGTCAATTTTCCATCGCTTCCCGTGAGCGCCGGCGTCCCGACGTACGAACCGACTTTGGCGTCGGCAAGTCTGGCGGCCTTGAACGCCGACACGCCGACGTCCGGCTTGACGTCGATTGACACCGTATCGCCGCTGTTCCGGTGTACGGTCAGCATTTCGCCTTTGAACGACACGATATCGCCACGAATCCGTTCCGGTTTGACGTCGGGCGTTTGCGCGAAAGACACGCTGGAAAACGCAATGGCAGCGAATACAACGCCTACTTTGTAATGAATCGACACGAGCTACTCCATCTACATGAATGCGATTGGATCGGGGCGCCGCGGTTGCAGCAACCCTGTTGCAGGGGACCAGAGCAGGGCGCTCGAGCGCGAAGTCTGGTCGACAACTAAAGCGCTAACGCCGATCGACAGGAGGCAGACCTCCCGCGGCGGGTTTGTGCGCTGCCGAGGCGCTAACGGGTCAGGGCAGTTGATTTTTCATGGCCAGAACGTCGATCGGTTCGATGGAAGGAGGGCTTGCCAGCATCTCGTCGGCGCGCGCCATCAGGGCGTTGGCCATTCTACCGAGCAGGTGTGCCTGACGATCCTCTTCACTCGCAAAGGCGTCGAAGACGCCGAACGTCGTCGGCGAGAACTTGAGGGCGAACCAGATCGGCGTGGTCGCCTCGCGATTGGTCATTTGAAGGCCACTGGTAAGGAAGTCCGCTACCGCCTGCTCCTTTCCCGGTTTGGCTTCAAGTCGGACAAAAAAAGCGTGCTTGATCATCTTCGTTTCTCCAGTGTCCGCGTGATGGGTTCATGCGGTGAGTGACACTGTACAAACAGAGTGCGCAGGGGAATACTGTCCCAATCGACAATTTTGGTACCAATTCTGCCATGCGAATTTTTGTCCTCGCGCTCGAGGGCGTGTTCGACACGGGTCTCACCACTGTGCTCGATAGCCTGACGATGGCCAACGGTCTTGCGCAAGCGACAGGGATGACCACGCCGGGCTTCGACATTACCGTGGTGGGGCTGCGGCCCGAGGTGCGTACCGCGCTCGGGATGCAGGTACCCGTTTGCGATATGTCCGACGCTCCCGCGCCGGATTGGGTCGTCTTGCCGGCGCTCAACCGCATAACAGCCGATGCGCTTGTGCCTTTGCTCGGCCGCGATGATGTGATCGATGCGTCGAGTGCCTTGCGTGCGTGGCGCAGCGGCGGCGCCCGGGTTGCGGCCGCCTGTACGGGCACGTTCGTGCTGGCTGAAAGCGGCTTGCTCGACGGTGGCGAAGCCACGACCACCTGGTGGCTCTCACCATTATTCCGGCAGCGTTATCCGCACGTGCATCTGGATGCACATCGGATCGTCGTTTCCAGCGGCGGCGCGCTGACGGCGGGGGCGGCCCTGAGCCACGTCGACCTTGCGCTATGGTTGATCCGCAACAACAGTCCTGAGCTTGCGGCGCTCGTAGCCCGTTACCTCGTCTTCGATTCGCGGCTGTCGCAGTCGGCGTATGCGATCTCCGATCACCTTTCCCATTCGGACCCGCTCGTCGAGCGTTTCGACCGTTGGGTGCGTGAGCGTCTCGACACGGCAATCTCGCTCGACGCCGTCGCCGATGCATTGGCGACCAGCACGCGGACGTTGACTCGACGTCTGAACGCGGTGCTCGGTAAAACGCCCGTCGAGTACATACAGGATCTGCGGATCGAGCGTGCCGTTCAATTGCTCAAGACGACCAAGCTCACGGTCGATCGCATTGCTGAACAAGTCGGGTATGCGGACGGTCACACTTTGCGAACGTTGCTGCGGCGGCGGTTGGGTAAGGGAGTGCGTGAGTTGCGGGGATCTTGAGTCACAATAGCCGTCGTGCGATGCGCCTGCCGTCCGGTCCGGCCGAGTTCGCACAGTAGCGACGCCGGCAGCATCGTGCGCCACGCTCGCCGTCACAGCGCGCCGCTCAAACAGCCAGACCAGATCTGCCCGGCGAAACAGGTTCGCCGGAAATGGGAGAGTCTATGTTCGACAAGATGCTGCGTATCGAAGACGGACCGGACTGGCACCACTTCCACGTCTATACCGACAGCGAATTCGTCGCAGTACTGCTCGTCATAGCGCTGCTGCTCGCGATTCTGCTGGCGAGCGCGGTCTGCTACTACCTGACGCGCTCGATCATGCTGTTGATTGTCGGCCGCCTCGCGCGCCAGGAGCGGCACAAGTGGCTGCGAGCCGCCGAGCGTCACAAGGTCTTCCACCGGCTCGCGCCGCTCGTGCCCGCCGCGATCGTCTACGCGGCCGGCCCGCTGCTTTCAGGCATCACGTTCCCGATGATCGCGGCGCTCGGGCATCCGCTGTCGGTGCTGGCGGCCTGCTACATGGTGTACACGCTGCTGCGCGCCGCGCTCGCGTTCCTCGACAGTGTCAGCGAGCGCTACAGCCACTTCCCATCCTCGAGCGAGCGGCCGATCAAAAGTTTCCTGCAGATCGCCACCATCGTGCTCTACGTGATCGCGCTGATCGCTGTGATTTCCGTGTTGCTGGAGCGTTCGCCCGCCTACTTCCTCACTGGCCTCAGCGCGATGACGGCGCTGCTCATCATCATCTTCCGCGATTCGCTGCTCGGCTTCGTGGCGAGCATCCAGCTCGCCGCCTACGACATGCTGCGAGTGGGCGACTGGATCGAGGTGCCCGGCTACGTCGCCGACGGCACGGTGATCGACATCGCGCTGAACACGATCAAGGTGCAGAACTTCGACAACTCGATCGTCATGCTGCCGAGCTACGTCCTCCTGACAAACGGCGTGAAGAACTGGCGTGGCATGACGGAGTCGGGCGGCAGGCGCGTCAAGCATTCGATTCATTTCGACGCCGACACGGTCCGCTTTCCCGACGAAGCGCTGCTCGCCCGGCTGCACAGCGATATCGACCCGCCGCTCGCGGCACTTGCGCCCGACGACGCACGGCGCACGAACCTCGGCCTGTACCGTCTCTATCTGACCGCGCATTTTCGCGACCATCCGGCCGTCCGCCGCGACATGCCTGTCGTGATTCGCCAGGTGCAATCAAGTCAGCCCGTCGTCGCGCTGGAGATCTTTCTCTACCTCGACGAAACCAACTGGGAGCCGTACGAAAACCTGCAGTCGGACATGCTGGACCATGCTTATGGGCTCGTGCCGCTGTTCGGCTTGCGCTGCTGGCAGCAGCAGTGCCAGTCAGCGCGGCAACCTTAGCGGCGGGTGCATCGCGGGCATAGCGTCTCGGGGCGTTCCAACCCGCGGCTGGACCACGGGAATGTCGGCTTGAGGAAAGCCGCCTCGGACTGGCACTAGTTCAGCCCGGCATCTACACTTATTCCATACCTTGGCTGATGATGCCAACGACTGCGCCGAACAGACGACGCAGGTATTGCCGCGCTTCTCCACCGACAAGAATAATCAACAGCGATCCGGCGCGGACAGGAGACACCGACATGAACGGCTATCAGGTCACCTTCTTCACCCAACAGGATCGCCGCCATCACGGCAAGCCGCTGGCCGATTGGCTCGTCCATCTTGCGGGGGAACTCGGTCTGCGCGGTGCGACCGTGATACCGGGCTGCGAAGGCGTCGGCCAGCATCACCGCATTCACTCGGCGCACTTCTTCGAGTTGGCGGACCAGCCATTGTCCGTCGTGATGGCGATGACGAGCGACGAAGCCGATCGATTATTCGACCGGCTGCGCGCCGATGGTGTGCATCTGTTCTACGTCAAGACGCCTGTCGAGTTCGGGGTCATCGGGAACGACAACGGGAACACTGCGAAGTCTTAGCACGCAATTGCGTACGCGAACTCCGCGAAGTTCGACGCGCCCAACTCGTTGCCGACCCGACGTGCATCGCCGGGCGGCGCGTTCAATAAGCGTCCATCGGCGCCGCAAAGCCTCCGGCTTCGTTCGTCTTTGCTTCCGGCTCGCCGAGATACGGGCGATCGGGGCGAATCCAGTGCGCGGCAATCGGCCCAAGCACGAGAAAGAACATCGACAGTGCAAACACCGGCTGCCATGAATGCATCGTATCGACCAGCCAACCGACGAGCGGCGGCGATACCGATGCCGCAATGCCGAGCCCCGTGTTCATGATGCTGCTCGAAGTCGCCGCGTGATTGGGCGCGAGATCCATCGCGACGGCCCACAGCGGCGCGGTCACCAGTTCCGACAGAAACAGCGCGGCAGCCAGCGAGAGGGCGGCGAGCGTCGACGACGTGTGCAGGAACATCGGCACGAAGAACACGATCGGCGCGAGAAAACCAATGGTAATCAGCGTTTGACGTGAGCGGCGAATGTTGCCGGTCTTCTTGAGCATCAGATCGCTGAGTGAACCACCGAGCGTGGTGCCGACCACACCGCTCAAGAAAATCCCCGAGCTGAAGATGGCCGAATGCCGGATATTCAGGTGATACGCCTGCGCGAAGAACGACGGCATCCAGTTCAGAAAGAACCACAGAATCCAGCCGTGACAGAAGCTCACGACGGTAGCCGGCCACAGTGCGCGCAGCAGCGGCGGCCAGCGCATCGGCACGCGTGTCTTGCCGAGTTTCGCGGGGAGTCGCGCGATGTCCTGGGGCGTGATGCCCGGATGATCGGCGGGATTGTCGCGGTAATACCAGACCCACAGTACGACCCACGCCAGACTCGCCGCACCGAGCACGATAAACGCGATGTGCCACGAAAATGCGGTGATCAGGCCGGCGACGAGAATCGGCGTCGAGGCGTTGCCGAGCCGCGCGCAGGCATGCGTAATGCCCTGTGAAAAGCCGCGCCGCTCGGGTTCCATCCATGCAGTCAGCGCTCGCGCCGATGCAGGCACGATCGGGCTTTCACCCAACCCGACGACGAAGCGCGCGAGCAGCAACGTCCCCAGCCCGCCGGCAAAGCCGGTGAGGAGTGTGCCGAGCCCCCACAGCACGCCGCATACCGCGAGCATCTTGCGGGCGCCGAGACGGTCGCCGATAAAGCCGCCTGGAATCATCGCGAGCGCGTAGGTCAGCGCAAAGGCGGAGAACACGATGCCAAGCTGCGAGTTGCTCAGATGCAGATCGCGACGGATCGCGAGAGCCGCGGTCGAAATATTGGTGCGGTCCACATACATCAGGAACGACATGATGCACAGGACAATCAGTACGCCTGTCGTCGCGGAAAAGCGGTTGCGGCGGCGGATCGATTCCATCGTGTCTCCTCCTTGCGACCACGCAACGGCACGTGCCGTTGCGTCTCGTGTCGCGGCGTCGCGGGAATCGCCCCACGTCGCCGTACGTCGAACAGTTCGCTATGAATTGGTGTGATGCGAACTGAAACGCGAACTTGAACCTACTTATTCGAGTACTTCGCCGTGTACGCCGGCGGCGAGCGTCTGCTTTTCCCAGCGTTGCATCGGCACGACTTCGGCGACCGGACCGTTCGGCGAACGGAACTTGACCGGCAGATGACCCGGCGCCGTCAGGATTTCGCCGCCGTTTTCCTTGATCTGCGCGATGAATGCGTCGAGGTCTTCCACTTCCATGCCGATGTGGTGAATGCACGGCGCCGGGCCGGCGAAATCAGCTTCATCGGAGTCCGACTTCTCATAGTGAATCAGCGTCAGGTCCATGTAACCGTCGGTCAGGTGATGCGAAATGTGATCGCCGTTCTTGCCCTTGCGACGCACCGTGTTCACGTGCTTGTAGCCGAACACGTTCTCATAGAACGCGCGTTCCTTCTCGACGTCTTCAACCTTGAATGCAATGTGCTTGATGAAATTCGGCATGGGTCATCTCCTCTGATGTAAGCGCGCGTGGTTGCGCGATGAAGATCAGTCTAAGACGACATGCCGGCTCAGTCAATCGAATCATTCGAATGATTCGAATTAATGGATAGGTTCGGGTCGATGCCGATTGTCTCCGGTTATCGGGCTCGGTAGCGGCATGGCGCCGATCACGGTCACGCACGCGGGTGTCGATCCTGTATCCTTCCGGAATTCGCCGTGCAGGCCGCGAATCGGACCGGAGGCAGCGCATGAAATGTGTGCGTCTCGCGGCCATCTCAGCGCGGAACGGGCGGCTTTTTCCGATTCCTTTTCTTCACTCTGACACTGACCTGAATGCCAGGACTTCGTACTCCGGGAGAGCAACCGCTCTATGAAATCGTCCGCGCCCGTATTCTCGAGCGCCTTCGTACCGGCCAATGGACGGCCGGCGACAAGATCCCGACGGAGCCGCAACTGGCCGAGGAATTCGGCGTCGGCATCGGCACGATCCGCCGCGCGGTCGAAGAACTGGTGGCCGAGCGCCTGCTGATTCGCCGGGCAGGGCGTGGCACGATCGTCGCGAAGTTCGCCGACGAACATGCGTTCGACCACTACTTCAGCTTCGTCGATACAGACGGCGAATTAATGAAGGTCACCGCGCGCCTGCTGCGCTTCGGCAAGGAGCGCGCGAGCCCGGCGCTTGCGGCGACGCTCAAGCTCGCGCGCGGCGCACGGCTGGCCACCGCCGACAATCTTCGGTTGCATGACGACGTGCCTGTCATGCTGGATCGTTTGTGGTTTCCGCTCGACGTGTTCCCGGATCTCGAACCCGGCATTTTCGAAGCACGGCGCGGTTCCATTTATGGCTTTTACCAGGAGCACTTCGGGATTTCGGTGGTGCGCGTGGTGGAAGATCTGGGCGGCGCAATTGCCGACGAAGAGGTGGCGCGCGCGCTGAATATCGAAGTCGGTGCGCCGGTGTTGCGTATCGAGCGCACGGCTTACACGTTCAAGGACCAGCCGGTCGAATTTCGCGTGCGCTATGTCGATTCGAGCCGTTGTTCGTATCGGAACGTGCGCGGCTTGCAGGATTGAGCGGTGTGCATCGACGGCGGAGAGGGCGGTGCGCCTGAGCAACTGCTCGGAAGCGGCAACGACGTCCGCCGCGCGCCTGAAAAACGCGGCACGTCATCAACGAACGACGCCCATAAATCAGGACGTTGTTCGCATCGATCAGTCTATTGCCGGAACTGCGCGATCGCGCCGAGCGCCGGCTCATTGAATACCGTCTCGCACCACACGCGCGCCTCGTCGGCGAGTGCGATGCTCCAGCCGCCGTGCTGCGCGTTGTCGGTGAATTTGGCCGCGAGTTCGGCGCGCGACAGCGGCTCACGCGCGCCGCCGCGCATATGCGGCTGGCGCACTTCCTGAAAGGTACCGTCGTTGAGCGTCGCGCGCAGATGGCCGGTGAAATTGGTCGGGTACTCGTTGTCCGGATCGATCACATAGCGGATCTTGCCGGCCAGCGCGAGCACCGCCGGATCGTGAATGCGCGCTTCGGTGAACTGGCTGAAGCCCGCCTTGCGATCGAAGAAACCCACGGCCATGCAGAACGGTGTGCTGAACTTGGCGGCGTAAGCAGTCGGCGGCCGATGCTTGACCGCGAGGTCTTCCCACAGCCGATGCACCGTGCCTTCGCCCACTTCACACACGATGTCGCGAATCTGATCCGCCTGCACGCCGCGCTCCGCGAGGGCGATCGCGCAATCGATATACGGTTGGGTCATCGTGCCGCACGCGTAGGGCTTGAACGCGATCGTCTCCATGATCCACGACTTGCCGAGCGTATCGAGCACCGGCGAGAAATCCGGCGCGCGAGACGGTGCGAACGCCTTGAAGAAACCGTGCTTGCCTTCGAGTACCGTACGCGGGCCGTCGAAGCCGCCACGCGCCATCAGCGCCGCGCGAATGCCCGACTGCGCGGCCCATCCGGCGTGCATCCGCTTGGTCGAGGTGCCTTCGGCCAGATACTCGATGATCCCCGCCGCCATGCTGCCCGCGATACCGAGCGCCGAGGTGGCCTGCTGCGGATTCAGGCGTAACGCACTTGCGACGCCGCCCGCTGCCGCGAGTGCACCGATCACGGCTGTCGGATGAAAGCCTGCCGTATGAATAGCGCGCGGCGCGACGAGACTCAAGCGGCACATCAACTCCGTGCCGACCGCGATGCCACGCAGCAACGCTTCGCCACCGAGACCTTCACGTTCGCACGCTGCCAGCACCGCGGGCACGACCACTGCGCCCGAGTGCACCGGACCGCCCTCGAACGTATCGTCGTAATCTTCGCCGTGCGCGGCGGTGCCGTTGATCAGCGCCGCGTCGAATGCACTGAAGCTGCCTGCGTGGCCGAGCGCTGTGCAGGCGCCGCCTGCATCGGTGGCTTGCAGCGTCGCGCGGATATACGACTCGTCGCGCCCGGCGATGCACAGACCCGTCACATCGAGCAGCAACAGACGGGCGATTTCGACAGTCTGTGCAGGCAGTGCCGACGCGTGCACGTCCGCAATCCATGCGCCGAGTTTTTCGCCAACGATTCCGTGTCCTTCTGGTTTTTCAACGCTCATACGGGTGACCACTCCGAGTCGGTAATGAAATGCGTGCGCCGCCGTGTTGCGCGCGTGCCGGGCGTTTCGGGCGCGCGCTGAGGCTTAGTGCGGACCTTCTGCGACGGTGGCTCGCGCCGTCTTGCCGGCGGCGTCACCTGCCGCGGCTGTGGGCGCTGCGTCTTCCGCGCTATGCGCGGCGATCGCGCGCTGGAAGCCCGCCTGCACGTGCTGGCGCATCGCCGTCGCGACGGCTTCGGGATCGCGGCTCGCGAGCGCGTCGAGAATCAGGCGATGTTCGGTGTGCGACGCCTGCGAGCTGCCCGCAATCGAAAAACCGCGCCGGCGCAGCAGGTGCATACGGTTGATCGTTTGCCGGTACAGACCGAGCATCGTCGCGTTGCCCGACAGTTCGACCAGCCGGTCGTGAAAGGCGATATTCAGCGTGAAGTAATTGTTCAGCTCGCCGTGGATGGAACTGGCTTCGAGCTGATCGAGCATTGCGTGCAGTTCCTGCAACTGCGTGTCGGTGATCTTCGATGCGAGCCGGCGACCGGCCATCTCGTCGAGGCCGGCGCGCACTTCATAGAGTTCGGCGGCTTCGTCGTCGGAAATCTCGCGGATGTAGACGCCGCGATTCTTTTCGAGCCACACGAGACCCGCTTCCTCGAGCGCGCGAAACGCTTCGCGCACCGGACTGCGGCTGATCTTCAGATGGTCGGCGAGATCCATCTCATTGAGTTTCATGCCGGCCTCGAGCTCACCCGTCTTGATGCGACGGAGAATTTCCTCTTGCACGAGACCGGACAGCGTGACGGAGCGAAGCAACTCGAGCGAAGTGGTGGGGCGGGGCATAGACAGACCTGTGTTGGGGAAAGCTGGCAGTGTACAACGCACATTGCGTCTTGAAGATTGTCGACAACATACTATCCACAACGCAGGCGCGCAACTAGAATTTGCCATGATTTGCGTATTGTCGACAATATGTACAATGCGATCTCGTACCCTGGCGATTCCCTTTTCATGGCCTGACTACCCTTTACGATCCGATGACCCAAGCCGATCGCGTCACCCAAACTCTCGCGCGCTACCTCGTCGACGCGCGTGCCGACAGCCTGCCGCAAGCCGTGCGCGACCATGCGGTGCGTACTTTCGTCAACTGGATGGGCTGTGCGGTCGGCGCGTCGCGGCATGAAGCGGTCGAGATCGCGATGGCGGCGCTCGCACCGTTCGGCGGCCCGGCGCAGGCGACGGTGTTCGGCCGCACGGAAAAGGTCGACGTGCTGAGCGCCGCGCTCTTCAACGGCATCAGCTCGCACGTGTTCGACTTCGACGACACGCATCTGAAGACCGTGATCCATCCGGCGGGCCCGGTGGCGTCGGCGATTCTTGCGCTGGCCGAGTATCGGCCGGTCAGCGGCAAGGAGTTCATTCTCGCGCTGACGCTCGGCATCGAGACCGAATGCCGGATCGGCAATGCGGTCTACCCGAACCACTACGACATCGGCTGGCACATCACGGGCACGGCGGGTGTGTTCGGCGCGGCGGCCGCCGCGGGCAAGCTGCTCGGGCTTGACGAACAGCAGATGATCTGGGCGCTCGGTCTCGCGGCGACGCAGCCGGTCGGCCTGCGTGAGATGTTCGGCACGATGACCAAGAGCTTCCATCCGGGACGCGCGGCGCAGAACGGCCTCGTGTCGGCGTTGCTGGCGGCGCGCGGCTACACGAGTTCGCAGCAGGGCATCGAAGCAAAACGCGGCTGGGCGAACGTGACGAGCACGCATCGCAACTACGCGGAAATCACGGACGGGCTCGGCGAACGTCATGAAAGTCTGCTGAACTCGTATAAGCCGTTTGCGTGCGGCATCGTGATCCATCCGGCAATTGACGGCTGTATCCAGTTGCGCAACGAACATGGGTTGAAGGCGGACGCGATTGCGTCGGTGCAGTTGAAGGTGCATCCGCTGGTGCTCGAACTGACCGGCAAACGCACGCCGCAGACCGGGCTCGACGGCAAGTTCAGCGTCTATCACTCCGCGGCGGTGGCGATCATCGACGGTCGCGCCGGCGAGCATCAGTACAGCGACGCGGCCGTTCATGACGCCGCGACGGTGCGGCTGCGCGACAAGGTCACCGCCGAGATCGATCCCGCGATGCCGGCCGACGCCGTTCACATCACGGTCACGCTGACCAATGGCGAGCGGCTCGAGAAACATGTGGAGCACGCCATCGGCAGCATCGATCGGCCGATGAGCAATGCCGAGCTGGCCGCCAAGTTTACCGATCTGGTCGAACCGATTCTGGGCGGCGCGCACGCCGCGAAGCTGCTGGAAGCGGGATGGCAGATGGAGTCGCTGGACAACATCGCAACGCTGGCGGAGCTGGCGCGTCCGGTCGAGAAGACGTCGTAAAACGGCGCTCACGTGCAGTACCGATGAGGTGCGCCTCGTGCAAGCAGGGGTGCGCGTCATCGATAACATTGTCGACATAACACAAGCCGCGATACCCAAGAACGCGGCGGACCGTGGATTCAGGAGACGAGATGTCGAGTTCCGTCGGTGTGGCAGTCGCAGTAGCGCGTCCGTATCGCGTCTTTATCGCCACATGGGCGGGCTGGATGCTGGACGGCTTCGACAACGCCATCTACATCTACGTGATCGTGCCGGCCTTGACCGAGTTGCTGCCGAAAAGCGGCTTCGTGGCCGATCACGCGCATATCGCGCGGCTCGGCGGGTTGATGTTCAGCCTCTTCATGCTCGGCTGGGCCTGCTCGATGTTCTGGGGCTGGTGCGCGGATCGCTTCGGCCGCGTGCCGACCATGTGCGCGACCATTCTCATCTATTCGATCTTTACCGGCGCCTGCGGGCTCGCGCCGGGCATCGTGTCGTTCGCGATCTTCCGTTTTCTGACGGGCTTCGGCATCGGCGGCGAGTGGGCCGCGGGAGCGCCGTTGTTGCAGGAGTCGGTGCCGGAGCATTTGCGTGAACGCCTATCGGGATGGCTGCATACCGGCACGCCGATCGGTTTTCTGTTGGCGTCCGCCGCCGCGCTGGTGATTCTGCCGCTGGGCGGCTGGCGCGTTCTGTTTCTGATCGGCAGCGCACCCGCGTTGCTGACGATCTGGCTGCGCCTCGGCGTGCCGGAGTCGCGCCGTTGGCAAGAGCAGCGGCGCGCACAGGGGCCGCGTGCGCGCGTCAGCGATCTGTTCGCTTCCGGCATGGCGCGCACCACCTGGTCCGCAGCATTGATGATGACGTGCCTGATCTTCGGGCTGTGGTCGTCCACATTCTGGATTCCGACGCTCGTGATTACCTGGCAGCGCGCGGGCGGCGCATCCGTTGCCGATGCGCAGTATCTCGGCTCGCTGAGTGGCCTGATCCTGAGCGTCGGCACGCTCGCGGGATGCGTCGCGATGCCGTGGATCGTGCGCTGGATTCCGCGCCGCAAATCGGTCGCCAGCGTGTTCTTCTCCGGCGCCCTGATCTGCAATGTCACGTCGTACTTCGGCATTGTGGTGTTGCTGAAAAGTCTGCCGCTATTCCTGATCACGCTGCCGCTGCTCGGCTTCTTCACGAGCGGCGTGTTTTCGCTGTTCACGATCTGGCTGCCCGAAATGTTTCCGACGATGCAGCGCGCGCTCGGTTCCGGATTCGCCTTCAGCTTCGGCCGCGTGCTTGGGGCGGCGGGGCCGTCGATTGTCGGCGCGCTCGCGGCGATGTTCGGTTCCTATCCGCTCGCGATCACGGCAGTCTCGCTGATCTATCTGGTCGGTCTGTTCTGCGTGAAGTGGGCGCCGGAAACCGCGCATCGGGCACTGCAGAGATGATCAAACGTATTCCGAATGATGTGCGTCGCGCGCCGCAGGGCGTCGGCGGCAATCGAAACTGAAGGAGCAAACCATGCATCACGGTCACAGTCGCGGTCACGGGCAGGGCGGTTCAAGATGAAAGCGAAAGCAGGCATGTTTACCGGCACCACAGGCAGAGTGTTCATGCTCATCTGCGCGATGTATTTCATCGAATACGTCGACCGAGTCAATCTTTCCATCGCGGCGCCGCTGCTGAAGTCGGAGATGCATCTGTCGAACACGCAGCTCGGCATTGCACTCTCGGCGTTCGGCTATTGCTATGCGATCTTCCAGGTCATCAACGGTTATCTGGGCGACAAGATCGGACCTCGCCGGATGCTGGCGTTTTCGGGCATCCTATGGACGCTCGGCACGCTCGCGACCGGTGTGACCGGCGGCCTCGCGACGCTGGTGCTCTCGCGCGCACTGGTCGGTCTCGGCGAAGCCGGCACGATTCCGAACGCCACGCGCGCGATGGCCAACTGGGTTCCGCTGGTCAAACGTGGCTTCGCACAGGGCTTCACGCACTCGGCCGCGCGCCTCGCGGCCACCGTCACGCCGCCGTTGCTCGTGCTGATGATTCCGCTGCTCGGCTGGCGAGGCGCGTTTGTCGCGCTGGGCTGCGTCAGCGCGATCTGGGTGGTCGTATGGGCGCTGTATTTCCGCGACGATCCGCGCACGCATCCGTCGATCACCGCCGCCGAAGTCGATACGCTGCCGCCGTATGCCGGCCCGCGCCATCGCACGGCGGTGCCGTGGTGGCCGCTGATCCGGCGCATCATGCCGGTCACGCTGGTGTTCTTCTGCCACGCATGGACGCTGTGGCTGTATCTGAGCTGGCTGCCGAGTTTCTTCGTCGGCGTGTACGGCATCGACTTGAAGAGCACGGCGCTGTTTACGTCGGGCGTGTTTCTCGCCGGCGTGGTCGGCGATACGGCGGGCGGCCTGCTGACCGACGCGATTTATCGACGCACCGGCAATCTGAATACGGCGCGGCGCAACGTGATCATCATCGGTTTCGCGGGCTCGCTGCTGTTTCTCTCGTGCGTGCTGTTCGTGCGGGACCGGACCCTGATCGCGCTGTGTCTGGCCGCGGCACTGTTCTGCCTTGAATCGACCGAAGGCCCGATCTGGGCCGTGCCGATGGATGTCGCGCCGGCCTTTGCGGGCGTCGCTAGCGGCTTCATCAGCACGGCGGCCGGTCTTGCGGCGGTGGTGTCGCCGGTCGCGTTCGGCCTCATTACCGACATGACGGGCAGCTATCGACTGCCGTTCGTGATGTCCATTGCGTTGTTGCTGGTCGGCATTGCGTTGTCGTTCTGGATTCGTCCCGACCGGCCGCTGCAAGCCAGCGCGCAACCCACGCTATCAACGAAATCACTGGGAGTGCATTCATGAAAGGAGAAGTCAACGGCGTCGCGGTCGTCACCGGGGCGGCGCGCAATATCGGCCGCGAGATCGCACTGCAACTCGCGGCAGCGGGCAATGCGGTGCTCGTCAACGCGCGCAGTTCCGCCGCCGAGGCCGCCGAAGTCGTGCGCGCGATCGAGGCCGCGGGCGGCCGCGCGGCCGCGCATCTGGCCGACGTCAGCGAACCTGCGGGTGCGCAAAGTCTGATGGAAGCGGCGATTCACCATTTCGGGCAGATCGACATTCTCGTCAACAACGCCGCGGTGCGTCGCGAAGTGCCGTTCGCGGAGCTGGATTACGCACGTTGGCGCGAGGTGATGTCGGTGATTCTCGACGGCGCGTATCTGTGCGCGCACGCGGCGTTGCCCTATTTGCGGCAATCGAAGGCCGGCGCGATCGTCAATATCGGCGGCATGTCCGCGCATGGGGGCTCGGCGGGGCGCGCGCACGTGATCGCCGCGAAAGCGGGCCTCGTCGGTTTGACGCGCGCGCTGGCGCACGATCTGGGTCCGGACGGCATCACCGTCAATTGCGTGGTGCCCGGCTTGATCGCGACCGTGCGCGGCGGCGCGGCGGGCAATACCGAACCCGCGCATCACGCTGAGCGCACTACCTTGCTTGGCCGGCGCGGCCAGCCCGACGAGGTCGCAAGCCTCGTGCAGTTTCTGTGCGGCCCGACAGCACGCTATCTCACGGGCCAGGCGATTCATGCGAACGGCGGCGCTTTTCTAGGCTGATCGTAGCCGCGGCGGCGCGGCAGACAACATCTGCGCGCCGCTGTCGAACAGTTTCAAGTCGGACTCGCTATTGCGGGTTTCGCAGGAGGATTGCTTATGCGGTGAAGACATCAAATTAGTTAGTATTACAGAGTGAAATGTTTAAGGCACAAATAAATTATGACTTGGAGGAGATGACAGAATGAGAAAGTCGCTTTTTGCATTATCGATATTGGGAACCTTTGCTGGAACCGTTCACGCGCAGAGCTCGGTCACGCTGTACGGCATTGTCGACGAAGGCGTGATGATCAACACCAACGCGAAGAACGTGGTGAACGGCAAGAACGTGGGCGGCCGGCAATTTTCGGTCGATTCCAACGCGGGCACGCAGGGCAGCCGCTGGGGCATCCGCGGCGCCGAAGATCTGGGCGGCGGCCTGAGGGCGATCTTCGTGCTGGAGTCGGGTATCAACGTCAGCACGGGCGCGTTCGGACAAGGCGGTACCGCATTCGGCCGGCAAGCCTACGTGGGCCTCGCCAGCAGTTCGTTCGGCTCCGTGACGTTGGGCCGTCAGTACGACAGCATCAACGACTACGTCGGCAACTACGGCTTTGCCGCGGCGTATGGCGGATCGACGACGGAACATCCGGGCGACCTCGACAACGTCAACCACACGTTCCGCGCGAACAACACGATCAAATACGCGAGCCCCAATTTCAATGGCCTGACGTTCGGCGGCACGGTGAGTCTGGGCGGCGTAGCGGGCGAGATTTCGCAGTCGAGCGGGTACAGCCTCGGTGCGAATTATGGACACGGCCCGTTCGGGATTGCGGTCGCCTATGAACTGTTCAAGAATCCATCCGCGCTGGGCTCGATTCTGAACAGCAACGCTAGCCCCACGACGTTCAACTCGCTAAATTCGGGCTATCTCGGCACGAAGCCTGCCAACTCGCTGCAAATCATCACCACGGGCGGCTCGTATGATTTCGGCCCGGCCAAAATCGGCGCGGTGTATTCGAATACCAAGTACATGAACATCGGCGCATTCGGTGGCGCGACCGCGACGTTCAACAGCTACGAGTTGAACGCGCTCTATCGCGTCACGCCGGCGCTGTTCTTGTCGGGCGAGTACAACTATACGAAGGGCAACGCGGTGAAGGGCGACATCGGCGACCAGAAGTACAACCAGTTCTCGTTGCTGCTCGACTACGTGCTCTCCAAGCGTACCGATGTCTATCTCCTCGGCACCTTCCAGACCGCGAGCGGCACGAGCTCCACTGGCGCTGCGGCGGTTGCGGATATCGGCAGTCTCGGCGATTCGTCGAATAATCATCAGGCCGTGGCGCGCGTCGCGATTCATCACAAGTTCTAGGAGCTGTTTTACATGCGCAAAGCCCAGGGCATCGAGCGACGCCCTGGGCTTCATTCATGCATTCAAGCCTCGCGCGCTAACACTTCACGTCAACGCTGCCAGGTTATTTCGCGCTGATCGCGACGCCGCGAACCTTGGCAACTTCACCAGCAGTGACAGCGGCTGCGCGATTTCCCCAACTGCTTCGCACAAAGCTCAACAGATCCGCGATCTGCTGATCGGTCAAACGCCAGCCGAAGTCGGGCATGGCAAGCGGCGTCGGCGCGGCTGCGGTGGACGGCATATGCGAGCCGCTTAATACGATATGAATCAGCGACGCCGGATCGCCGCTCAGCACCGATGCATTGCCCCTGAGGCTGGGGAAGGCCGGCATCGCGCCGGTGCCATCCGTGCGGTGACAGGCCGCACAATTGTCCAGATAGAGATGCGCGCCGGTCGAATCGATGTGACCGGCTCTGAGCGCGACAGCCGTCTGATCCGCGCGACCGCTTTGCTGCGCGGCCGGCGGCGTCGCGCCCGTTTGCAATGACGGCGACGTCAGATAAGTTGCAATCGCGTTCAAATCTTCGTCGTGCAGATATTGCGTGCTGTCGTTGATGACCTCCGTCATCGGACCGAATGCCGCGCCGTCGTGCATACGCCCACTGCGTAGATAGGCGACAAGATCGGCCTTGCTCCATACCTTATCGCTGGCCGATGTTTGCGCCATATGGCCACGCAGGTTCGGCGCATACCAGCCAGCCAGCGTATTGCCGGACAGGAACGCGGTATTGTCCTTGTCGTCGAGTACGCTCTCCTGCCCGAGCATGCCGTGCGGCGTGTGACATGCGCCGCAGTGCGCGAGACCTTGCACCAGATACGCGCCGCGATTCCATTCGACACTCTGGTGCGGATCGGTTTGATAAGGCAGTGGGTCATGCGCATACAAACGATCCCACACTGTCATCAGCGTGCGAACGTTGAATGGAAAGCGCAGTTCGGATGCGCGATTCGGCTGCGCGACGGGTTTGACGCCTTGCGTGAAGTAGCGATAGAGCGCATGCATATCGCTGTCGTCGATCTTCGCGTACGACGGATACGGCATTGCCGGATACAGACGATGACCGTCTTTGGCTATGCCTTGGCGCAACGCCTTGGCGAAGTCGTCATAGCTATAGCCGCCGATGCCAGTCGATGCGTCCGGTGTGATGTTGGTCGAATAGAGCGTGCCGAAGGGCGTCGCGAGCGGCAGACCGCCTGCGAACGGTTGCGCCTTGTTCGCCGTGTGGCAGGCCGCACAATCTCCGACTTTCGCGAGATAAGCGCCTTTGGCTAGCTGCGCGTCGACGGTTACTGGCGTGGGCGTGGCATTCAAAGTTTGCGCGTTCGCACCGCTGCCGGGCGCGCCACTGCACATCAGCGCAAACACGGGGATCAGGTACTGCCTCAAGCGATCGAAAGTGATTTTCATGACGGTCGCTCACGCCTGAACCAGAGGGCCGGGATTCTTCAGATACGTCTCGCGTATTGCCTTCGCCGCGTAGTACGTCATGGCGCCGATGGTGCCGGTTGGATTGATGCCGAGATTTTGCGGGAACGAACAGGCGCCGGTCACGAACACATTCGGAACGTCCCACGACTGAAGGTATTTATTCACCACGCTGTTGTCCGGCCGGTCGCCCGCGATCGCCCCACCGGTCGTATGCGTGCTCTGATACGGCCCGACGTCGAAGTGATCGCCCGGCTTGCCCGCGTTGATCGCAACCGATTGCGGTTTCGGATTCATCGCGCGCGCGACATCGGCGGCTTTGTGGCTGACGAACTGCGTCATGCGGCCTTCGTTGTCTTTCCAGTCGAACGTCATGCGCAATAGCGGCAGGCCGTATGCATCCTTGTAAGTCGGATCGAGATCGAGATAGTTGTCGCGGTACGACATCACCGAGCCTTGCGTGGAGATGGCGAACGAATGCAGATAGTGGTCCTTCACGGCCTTTTTCCAGCCGGAGCCCCACTTCGGCGTGCCGGGCGGCACCAGTGCCTGCGCGATCGGGCGGCCGCCCGTCACCGTCGCAAAGGTAATCGCGCCACCGACGAAGTTCAGCGGACCGTGATCGAAGTTGTCGGCATTGAAATCGTCGTAGACGACGCCGCCCGCTCCCGAACCGATGAACGGATTGATCGCCACGTCCTTGTCGAAGAAGACTTGAATCTTGCTGTTCTTCTGGTACGCGTAGTTCTTGCCGACAGTGCCTTCGCCGGTGGCGGGATCGTATGGCTTGCCGATCCCCGACAGCAACAGCAGACGCACGTTGTGCATCTGGTACGCACACAGCGCGACGATATCCGCGGGCTGCTCGACGGTACGACCTTGAGCGTCGATATAGGTGACGCCCGTCGCGCGCTTGCCGGTCGCATCGAGATTGACCTTGACGACCGCCGAGCGGTCGCGCAATTCGAAGTTCGGCTTTCTCGCAAGCGCCGGGAGAATGCAGGTCTGCGGCGATGCTTTGGAAAACATGTAGCAGCCGAACAGTTCGCAATAGCCGCAGAAGTTGCACGGGCCTAGCTGCATGCCATACGGGTTCGTGTACGCCCTGGAAGCAATCGACGCAGGCGTCGGATACGGGTGGAAGCCCACTTCGCGCGCGGCCTGCTCGAACAGCATCGACGGATAGGCAGTGGGCAAGGGCGGCAATGCGTAATCGCGTGAACGCGATGCTTCGAATGGATTGCCGCCACCGATCGGCTGACCGTTGACGTTACCCGCCCTGCCCGAAGTGCCGGCGACATATTCGAAGCGGTCGTAGAACGGCTCGAGTTCGGCGGCGCTGACGGGCCAGTCCTGAATCGTCATGTCGTTGGGTATGAAGCTCTTGCCGTAGCGCTGTTCGTAGTGGCTGCGCAGTTTCAGTTCGGCATCGGTTGCACGATAGGTGAAGCCGTTCCAGTGCACGCCCGAGCCGCCGACGCCGTCGCCGAACAGAAAGGCGCCGTACTGGCGCAGCGGCAACGCGACTTCCTGCGCCTGGCGGCGGATCGTGACGGTCTCGTGCGCGAGGCTTTGCATCAGCTTGAAGCGCTGCACGTAGGTCAGTTCGTCGGCGACCTTCGGATACGCGAAGTCGGGATAGGTATCGCGGTTTTCGCCGCGTTCCAGGCCGACCACGGTGAGGCCGGCGTCCGCCAGTTCGATCGCCATGATCGAACCCGACCAGCCCATGCCGACGACCACCGCGTCCACTTTGGGTTTACTGATGTTCGCCATGTGTCTCCTCCTGGCGTGTGTTTTATCTAATGCTGCTGTGCGCGTTGCTGGATGAAGGCGGTGGCTATGCCTTGCCTTCGATCGTTACGGTTCCGAGCGGATACACTTTGCCGGGTTGCGCGACCCAGTCGAGATAGTCGGCGCGCGCGCCGGGAAAACCGATCATGGTCCAGCTCGCGGCGTGCTTGTTGCCGCCATGAATCGGATCGGAGAAATAGCCTTCTTTGGTGTTCTGCCACAGCAACGCGATGAAATGACCGGCCGAGGTTTGCTCGAATTTGACCTTGCGGCTATCCATGCCATGCAGCAACGTGTCCTGTTGCGCGGTCGTCAATTGCACAAACGGCTTGCCGCCGAAGTGCGCCTTGCAATAGGCGTCGAGCGCCGCGATTCCGGTGCGGTACAGGTCGCGAGGGGTCATGGGACTTTGATAGCCGGCGAGCGGCGTGGCATCGGGATGAAACGGGCCATGCATATACCACGCTGCCGCATGACCGAACGCGCCTTCCATCTGCCGGTCGATGAACGCCGCGACGTCGAGTTCGAGCGCGCCCGGACCTTCGGCATCGGCGGGAATCAGGCGGTCGATCGCGGCTTGCAGCACGCTCCACTCGTCGG
The DNA here is from genome assembly GCF_004339745.1 of Paraburkholderia sp. BL9I2N2. Taxonomy (GTDB): domain Bacteria; phylum Pseudomonadota; class Gammaproteobacteria; order Burkholderiales; family Burkholderiaceae; genus Paraburkholderia. The sequence goes on from NZ_SMGP01000004.1 coordinate 174,980, forward strand.
GCTTGAAGAACTTCGGCTGGTACGGTTTCGCGCTAGAACCGTCGGTTCCAGCGGTGGCTGACGTTGACGCCGATGCCGATGCCGTCACGCCGCCGGGCCGATCACACGCAGCAAGGCCGCCCGCCACCGGCAACACCGCGACGCTTTTGATCAGGAACCGGCGCCGCGATGATGCTTTGGGAGGCACTGCTGACGCGGCGGCGGGTTTATCGTCCATGATGAACTTCTCCGTGCATTAAAAAGGCATCCTGATCGATCTGGCTTGAGAGCAAGATGGTCGACCAGCGTAAGCGCCGCGAAACGGCGCCCCCCGTCTTTACTTCAACGCGTCCGCGCCTGCCTTGCAGATATCCGCATCCTGGTCGCCGCTGCCGCCGCTGCATCCGATCGCGCCCACGATCTTGCCGCCCATCACGAGCGGATAGCCACCGGGAGAAGCGGCCAATGAAGGATCGAGTGTCGCGGAATAGGTGTGGCCGGTTTCGAAGGCGTTATAGAACGTGCGCGTATCGCGACGAAAGCGCGCGGCGGTCGCGGCTTTGCGCAGCGCGATTTTCGGCGACGCGTTCTGCGTGTTGTCCATCTTGGCGAACGCCACCAGTTCTCCGCTCGGATCGGTCACGGCAATGGCTTCCGGCCAGCCGTGCCGCGCGGCCTCGGCTTCGGCGGCTTCGAGCGCCTGGTTGGCGTTTTGCAGGCTGATCGGCATGCCGTATGGAATATCGAACGGCGAGTGCGCCGGCAGGCCACCAGCCGACGGTTGCGACGCGGGCGTCTGCGCGATGGCGTTCGTGCCGCTCAGTGCCGCGCACAGCGAGAACAGCGCGGACAACGAGGCTTGGATGATTCGCTTGCTGGTCATATTGGATTCCCCTGTGTGGCCGATAAAAGGCGTCGAGCATTGGCGGTCGGTGACAGCTTCGCCCGATGCGTCAAACACATCGGGCGAAGCGCGTCACGTCAGTCGACCGAAGTCCAGCGCGTACCCAGCGCTTCCGTGATGGCGGCGGTGTCGAAGCGATACGCCATCAGCGCAGCGAAGCCGCGCCGTCCGTCGATCGACGCAGCCGCACTCGTGAAGCCATGCTTCGCGATCATCGCGGCTTCGAGCGCGTCCGCTGCGGCCTTGCCAATCTCGATCGCTTCCATCGCGTGGTCCGCGTTGTGCGCGAGTCCCGCGGCCTGGGTTGCGGCGACGCCGAGCGCATGACGTGTATGCACTTCGTCCAGATGCAGCAGGCGCGAGACCGCCAGCACCGCGCCCAGCAAGCCCACTGAGGACGCCACGTTCCAGCGCACACGGAATTCAGCGCTATCGACCGCGCTGAGAATGCGCGCGGCGGCTTCGATACCGATCGCGGCGGCGGCGATCGCGTCGCTCTCTGATGAGCCGAGCGTGTCCCCGGCTACGATCACGGCGGCGAGCACCGGCATCGCCGGCGACGCGGCGGCTTGCGTCGCCAGCGACGTGCCGAGAATCCATGCGCGGGTGCGCGAGTCGGTCGCCGCGCTGCCTTGCGATTGCAGCAGGGCGCTGATCTGCTCGGTGGAACGCGTCGCCGGATCGGTGATCAGGCGCGCGTGGGTGAGCGCGTCGCGCGCGGCGTCGAGTGCGGCGTCGGCCGAAGCGGGCAGCGCGGCGATGGCGAAGCCGACGAGCGCGTCGGACACGACGGAATGTTGAGCGGCGTTATGCATGATTCAATTCTCCGGCGGGAGCGCACAGTGCGAAGAGCGCGTCGAGGTTGGCGGCGCTGTCGAGTGTCGCCACGGCGGATGCGAGTTGCGCGGCGGTGCCGTCGCCAAGCAGCGGATCCACGAGCAGACGGACCTTGTTCATCAGCTCGTCGTCGGTCAGCGGACGCGCGAGGCTGCCGCGCGCATGTTCGACGTGATGTTCGACGACCGTGCCGTCCTTCAGCGTCGCCGCGATAAAGACTTCGTCGCGATTGACCGATGCGTCGGGCGCGAGCTTGGTGAGCGCGCGCACGGCTGTAACGTCGTCCTGCACCACGCGCGCGTCTTCGTATTGCGCGAGGCCGACCTGACCGTCGCACAGTGCGGCCGCCACGCCGTGAATCGCGCTGAAGCGCGCCTGCAGGCCGTCCTTCGGCTGCGGGTTGCCCATCAGTTCGGGCACGAGCGGGTGGCAGCGCAGCGTGATCGATTCGATCGACTGCACGTCGTCGATTTGCGGCGCGAGCGCGAGTCCCGCGTCGATCGCCGGATGCGCGACGATGCCGCACGGGTACGGCTTGTACGTGTTGAAAAGCAGTTCCCAGCGCTCGCCGAACGCGCCGTTCATCAGCTCGAAATCAACCTTGGTCGACATCGAATGCGAGTAGCCGCCGGCGGCTTCGAAAATATCGGCGGCGGCGCGCTGGCCGTGCTGCGCGAGACGCGCGGCCGCAATGCCGTTCGCAGCCGCCTTGCCGGGGTGATAGGGCTTGGTCATCGTGCCGAACGCTTCGCGCTGACCGACGAACATCGAGGCGGCGATCGACACTGCTTGCGTCAACCCCGCTTCGTCGAGACCGAGCAGCAGCGCGGCCGTCACCGCGCAGCCGATCACGCCGCACGTGCCGGTGATGTGCCAACCGCGGTCGTAGTGTTCCGGCGAGATCGAGACGCCGACCCGCAACTGCGCTTCGCAGCCGAGCGTGAAGGCCGTCAGCGCGGCGGCGCCGGTGGGCCGCGTGTCGGGTACAAGCGCCGTCAGCACGGCGAGCACCGAAGCGGCCGGGTGAATGACGGTCGCGAGATGGGTATCGTCGAAATCGTCGAGATGGCCCGCAAAGCCGGTCGCGAGTGCGGAAAAATGCAGATCGACTTTTTCGCTGCGGCCCGGCACCGGCGCGATTTGCGCCACGCCTAGCTCATGGGCGGCGGCGAGGATCGCGTCGACACCAGGATGCCGCGATGCGCCGATCGAAGTGCCGATCACATTGATCAAAGAACGCCTGGCTTCCTCTGCGACCGGGACCGGCAGCGGACGCTGCGCCAGTGCGAAAAGGCCGTGCGCGAATGCGGCGGCGATGGAACTCATTGAGACAACTCCTCCAGACGAATGCCGTTGGTCTTCGGCCCTAGCAGCCCGACCATCACGACGATCACAAACATGGCTGACGAAATCAGCACGAACACGGCGGGCACGCCCGAATGCTTCAGCAATGCCGCCACCCAGAAACCGACGAAGATCGAACTCAGACGGCTCCAGCTAAAAACGAAACCCACGGCGCGGGCGCGAATCCGGGTCGGATACAGCTCGGCCTGATAGGTGTGAAAGATGCCGATCAGCCAGTTGTTCGCGATGGTCACGGCGCTGCCGAACAGCAGGATCAGCACCGGTTCGCGCACCATGCCGAACAGCACGCCGGCCACCGCGACGACGATCGCGCAGCCGACCAGTTGCCACTTGCGCTGGACGCGCTCGGCGCACGCCATCGCGCCGAGCGCGCCAAGCGGCGTCGCGAACGCGATCACCATTGTGTAGAGCAGCGAATGCGTGATCGTGATGCCCTTCGTGTAGAGCAGCACCGGCACCCACGCACCGAATCCGTACACGCCGAAGGTCTGGAAGAAGTTGAAGAACGACAGCATCACCGTGCGGCTGAAGTAGCGGCCCTTCCACATCTCCGACCATGAACCGCTGTGCTCGCCGGCGGGCGGTTCCGGCGTGTGTTGCGCGGGTGCCTGCAACGCGCGGCCGGTTTCGGCGACCACGCGGGCCTCGATCGCATCGACGATGGCGCGCGCCTCGTCGACACGGCCTTTGCTTTCGAGCCAGCGCGGCGATTCCGGCAACCCGCGCCGCATGAACCAGATCAGCACGGCGCCCGCCGAGCCGATGATCATCACCCAGCGCCAGCCTTCGAGACCGAGAATGGTGTGCGGCACGAGCAGAAACGACAGCACCGCGACGGTCGGCACGGACGTCAGGATCACGAGGATGCTGAACGCGCTGTAGCGGCCGCGCGTGTGATTCGGCGTCAGCTCGGAAATATAAGTGTCGACAGTAATGAGCTGCACGCCGATTCCGAGGCCCGCGACGAAGCGCCAGAGATCCATGGATTCCGGTGAATGCTGGAACGCGGCGGCGAAGGTCGCGACCGAATAGATCAGCATCGCGCAGGTGAACACGGCGCGTCGTCCGAAGCGGTCGGTGAAGCCGCCGAGCGCCACCGTGCCGACGAACATCCCGGCGAAAAACGAGCCGAGAAAGCTGGCGAAGCCGTTGACATCGAACAGGCCCGCCGTGGTGGCGCGGTACAGACCACTGCCGATGAGTCCCAGTGAGATATAGGCCGCCATGAACATTTCATAAAACTCGAACCAGCCGCCGATCGCGATGCGCGCGACGAGGCCGCTGAAATAACGCGTCGGCGGCAGGCGGTCGAGCCGCGCTGAAACGCTGGCTTCGACGCCGGTCCTTCCGGCGATCTCCTTTTCCATGTACATCGCGTCTGTCTCCTGATGGACTGATGTCCTATATTGGTAGTGTCGACACTTTCGCCAAGTGTATGGTGAATCTCGGGTGAATTTCAAGAGATATTCGATAAACTGTGCACACTTGTGGAAATCGGGCAGGGTGCCGTACCGGGCTGGCCGGGCGTCGGTTTGCTAGAATCCGTCCACGCAGCCGGGCGCCACGCCAAGAGATATCGAGGAAGAAAGGGATGGACGAAACTGTCGACACACACGACGAAGAGGAGCAGGGCGACGCATCGCCGGTCGGGGAGATCGTCGACTGGGTGGCGCGCGGCATCATCGAAGGCCGGCTGCAACCGGGCGACGACCTGAATTCGGTCGATCTCGCCAAGCGCTTCAACGTCAGCCGCACGCCGGTGCGCGAAGCGCTGTTCGTGCTGAACCGCGAACGGCTGGTCGACTGGTCGCCGCGGCGGCGCCCGCGCGTGTCGTCGATGAGCCTCACGGAAGTGCGTGAGATCTATCAACTGCGCGTGTTGCTATATGGGCAGGTGTCGCTCGCGATCGTCGAGCACGCCACGGCCGAGGACATCGATTCGTTGTGGCGCGCGCACGCGCGTCTCGCCGACGCGGCCGCGCGCGCCGACGTCGACGGTTATTTCTGGGCCAATGTGGCGTTTCGCGATGAGGAACTGCGGGTGAGCCGCAACGGCATCTTCAAGGAAGTGCTCGATTCGATGCGGATGCGCACCAACCGGCTGCGGCATCTCAGCACGTCGTTGCCCGGACGGATGCAGCGCTCGTGCGCCGACCACCAACGGCTGTGCGAGGCGTATGCCGAGCGCGACGGCACGCTCGCGGCGGCGCTCAACCGGTCGATCGTGTTGACTGCGCTGCAGGCCATCGAGCAGGTGTGGGACACGGATTTCGGTAAGGGTTGACGCGCGTCTTCTGTGCGTCTAAAGGCAAGCCGGGGTTCATTCAGCCAGACGTTGTCAACGGTGAAGACTGGTTCTGCTGCCTGGGGGGACCTTCAGGATGAAGTTCGGTCCCGTGCGTTTAGCGACAAGCACGGGACCTGCACAGCATGTCATTCATTTGCCGAAGTACGGCGTGCAGAAGCTGGCCGGACCGACACAGGTCGATTGCATCGCCGTGTGCGCCGGACCACCCGACGACGTGCTGTTGGCCGGCACACCGCCGTAGCCTTGGGGCGCCTGCTGGTCAACGGATTGCGCTGCGACTTTCGCTTCGGCGGCCTGGATGTCGGCCGGATAGTTCGCGTCGTCGGATCGCGCCGGGTTATAGCCGGCCCGTTCCACCTGCACGAGATCGTTGCGGACCTCGGCACGTGTCACCGGACCGTTGGATTGCGCGAAGCTGAGCACTGGAGCGGACAAGGCGGCGGCAGCGAGGGCGAGGCAAGCAAGAGCTTTCTTCATGATCTAGACTCCGAAATAAATACAATGGGTGACTGATGGAAATTCGCTGAATAGCAGCAGCTACTTCGACGCTACTGGTATTGCGCGGGTCTTTCTTCCCTGAGCGTCTGGAAGCCATATTGCGCTTCTGCAAATGGCGCGATCCCCACCGGTTCATTACGAAATTGACATGTAGAGCCTGCCCCTGGTCCGGGTTGCGGGCGCTTACTCGAGCACCGCCTCGATCAGGCGTGGGCCACGCTGCGCTATCGCCGAGACGAACGCCTGCTCGAACGCCCGACGGGAATTCGCGCGCACGGCGTCGACACCCAGGCCTTGCCCAATCGAAACCCAGTCCAGCGTCGGTGTGCCCAGATCGAGCATGGCGCCCGAGTTCGGTCCATTCGAAGACGCGCCCACGCGGACTAGTTCGTTGTTCAGCACCTTGTAACCGCGATTGGCGAACACGACGGTCACGATGTCGAGGTTCTCGCGCGCCTGAGTCCAGAGCGACTGGACGGTGTACATCGCGCTGCCGTCGCCGACCAGCGTCACAACCTTGCGGTCCGGACGCGCAATAGCCGCGCCGGTCGACACTGGCATCATGCTGCCGATCGCACCGCCGGTCAGGTTCAGAAAATCATGCGGTGCTGCGTTGTTCAGGAGGTCGTAGTAAGGCAGGGTCGACGAAACGCCCTCATCGGCCACGATCGCGTTCGCGGGCAGGTGCATGGCGACGACCTGCGCAATGCTTTTCGCGTCGAGTGCGCCGTCGAGCGACAACGGGATCGCTTGCCGCGTGATGATGCGGCCCTCGGCGCCTCGTGCATCCACGGCATCCATGAGCGCGGCGAGTGCGGCTGCGCCGTCTTCGTGCGGATGGCTTAGCACGGCGATCTCGCAACCGTCGGGCGTCAGCCAGCTGGGTTTGTCGGGATACGCGAAGAAACTGACCGGAGGACGTGCGCCGACCAGAATCAGCAGCTCTGTCCCGGCCAGGAATTCGGCGGCGTGCTCGCCGAAGTAGGGAAGCCGCTCGACCTGCACGCGACCCGCGCCGCGTTCCAAACGAGGTGCAAACGTATCGGACACCAGCCGCGCGCCGGTCTTCGCCGCGATTTTGCCCGCTGCGACCAGACCTTCGCCGAGAAGCGCGTCGCCTCTAACCAGGAGCACTGCTTTTGACCCTGCCTGCAGTTTGCTGGCTACGCGATCGATAGTCGAACCGGCTGCGTGTGTGCGCGGCTGAAGCGGCAGCGGAGCTGCAACTTCAACGGCGGGATCCCAGGCGGTGTCGGCCGGGAGAATCAGCGTTGCGATCTTCCCCGGCGCCTCCCGCGCGGCGCGGACGGCGCGTGCCGCATCCGCGCCGACGGAACGGGCGCTCGTGGACGAATGCACCCAGTCCGACACCGGGCGTGCAAATCCGGCGATGTCCGACGCGAGCGGCGCGTCGTACCTTGCGTGCGACGACGCGTGGTCGCCGACGATATTCACGATCGGACTGGAGGCGCGGCGCGCGTTGTGGAGATTGCTCAGACCGTTTGCCAGCCCCGGTCCCAGATGCAGGAGCGTGGCGGCCGGCTTGCCGGCCATGCGTGCGTAGCCGTCGGCGGCGCCCGTGACGACGTTTTCCTGAAGCCCCAACACGGGTCGCATTTCTTTCACCGCATCGAGCGCTGCGACGAAATGCATTTCCGATGTGCCCGGGTTTCCAAAACAGACTTCCACGTCGCTGGCAACCAGCGACTTCAGCAGACTTTCTGCACCGTTCATGGTGTTGCTCCAAAGATGTCGAAAAGGGGCGCCGCTGTCTGATGGATTCGGACGCAGTGCCGGCTTGACGATCATTCTCGACAGTCCTACTGTGAGTAACAATCGAGTCCAATTGGAAACTTAGTTACATCATGCGTAAGAATCTGGATTACGGACTGCTTCACGCGATGACGGCGTTTGTGAGGGTGGTGGATGCCGGAACCTTCACATCCGCTGCCGAGCAGATGGACCTCACGACCGCGCAGATCTCGCGGCTCGTATCCGGACTGGAGGAGCGCCTGCGCACCAAGCTGCTGCAGAGAACGACCCGCCGGATTGCGCTCACCAGCGCCGGCGAGACGTATGTGATCCAGTGCCGGGATATCCTCGAGCGCGTGAATGTGGCGGAGGCATACGCATCAGGGGCGACGGTCGAGCCGGCGGGGCGGCTCAGGGTTCAATGCATGGGTAGCTTCGGGAATTACTATGTGGTCCCGCTTATCGCCGAATTTTGCGCAGCGTTTCCCAAAGTGAGCATCGAGTACGCGACTTCGCAGTACGCGCCGGCGCTGCTTGCGGAGGGAATCGACGTGGGCATCTACCTGTCGCGACAGCTGTCCGATTCGGGATTGGTGGCGCTGTCGCTGGGTACGGTGTTCGGTGTGATGTGCGCGGCGCCTGCCTACATGGAACAGCACGGTGCGCCCCGGCATCCGCGCGACCTGGCCAATCATGCCTGCATTCGGCTGATCAATCCTTCCGTCGCCTCGGAGTGGGAACTGATCTCGGGCAAGCGGTCCTATCAGGCGCAAGCCGTCGGCCCCATCATCGCGGACAATCCCGACGTTCTTCTGAAGACCGCGGAGCAAGCTAGCGGCATAGCATTGTTGCCGTGGTTCACCGCCAAGGATTCGATTCGCGAAGGGCGCCTGGTTCGCGTTCTTCCGTCGTGGCGGTCGCCTGATGTCACGGTCTCCGCGTTGTATCCCTCCAGACACTTTCTCGATGCCAAAACCAAGGCGTGGCTCGATCTGCTCAAGGCCCGAGTGACGCCCGCGCTGATCGACGATGGCTCAATGTTTCGGTGACGCGGAAGGTTGCCGGCCGCAATCCGCGCTGAGGCGCCATGCCGTATGACCCATTCAACCGCTAACCGGCCGGCCGCGCGCCTGGCGAAAAATCATGTCATGCGTTAATGCATGACAGGCGTGCATATTTGTAAGTTTTCAGACTGATTTGCATGGACCATCATTCGCTCCATCTGCTTTTTCCCCTTACCGGTATTTGCAAGGAGCGTTCACCATGACTATGCAAGCCCTCGTTCTCTCCCAGTACAACGGACCGCTCGAACTCACCACCTTGGCGCGCCCCGAGCCGTTGCCCGGCCAGGTGCTGGTGCGCATCGCGGCGGCCGGTCTGAATCCGCTCGACACCAAAATCCGGGCAGGCGGCGCGGCCCATGCAAAACATCCGCTGCCGCTGGTGCTCGGCATCGACATGGCCGGCGTGGTCGAGGCGGTGGGCGCGGGCGTGACCCGCTTCAAAGCAGGCGACGAGGTCTACGGCATGACGGGCGGCGTGGGTGGCATCCAGGGTTCGCTCGCGCAATATGCCGCCGTCGACGCGAATCTGCTCGCACTGAAGCCCTCCAATCTGTCGATGCGCGAAGCCGCCGCGCTGCCGCTGGTGTTCATCACCGCCTACATGGGGATCGTGGATCGCGCGAAGCTTCAGGCTGGGCAGACCGTGCTCGTGCAGGGCGGTGCGGGTGGCGTGGGTCATGTGTCGGTGCAACTCGCGCGAGCGCTCGGAGCGCACGTGTTCGCCACGGCGAGTTCGCGCGATCACGACGCGCTCATGCGCCTCGGCGCCACGCCGATCGATTACGTCGCTCAGAACGTCGAGCAATACGTCGCGCAGCATACGGGCGGCGCGGGTTTCGATCTGGTCGCCGACACGGTGGGCGGCGCGACGCTCGATGCCTCGTTCGCGGCGGTCAAGCATTTCGGCCATGTCGTCAGCGCGCTCGGCTGGGGTACGCATGCACTCGCGCCGCTGTCGTTTCGCGAGGCGACCTACTCCGGCGTTTTCACCCTGCATGCGTTGCTGACCGGCGAGAATCGGGCGCACCACGGCGAGATGCTTGGCGAGGCGACCCGTCTCGCAGAAGCGGGTCATTTGACGCCACGGCTCGATCCGCGCCGCTTCGATCTGCGCTCGGCTGAGCAAGGTTACGACGCAATCACCGATCGCAGCGCGCGCGGCAAGATCGTCGTCGATATCGAATGACGCTGGCCGCGCCGGTCGGCGACCGCGAACGATTCAGCGGCGACCGGATGCCTGTCAAGCGCTGGCGAGTCTGTCGACGACAACGTCGATCAGCGCCCGCAACCGCCCAAGCCGCCGAAGGTCGCGATGGTAGCCGAGCCAAACTTCGCGCCCCGGCGGCGTTTCGCCGAGGTCGATGCGCCGCAGGCCCGGCGTGTTGTCGCCGAGCGCGCACGGCAGGACCGCGAAGCCGCCGCCCTCGGCGCACATGCGCGCCTGGACGCCACGATTGTTGCTGGCGTAAGCGACCCGCGCATTCGGCAGCATGCGGCGGATCCACGTCACATCGGGCAAGGCCTCGAAGGCGCTGTCCATTGTGATGAGCGCTTGCCCCGCGCCATCGCCGGCCTGCGGCGCAACCAGATCGACGTGTCCGTACAGCGCGTAGTTCAAATCCATGATCTTTCGCTGGATCACGTCGGGTTCGTCGAACGGCGTGATGCGAAACACGAGGTCTGCTTCACGGCGCGAGAGGCTGTAGCGTCGCGAATCGGTGATCAGTTCGATCGACAGTTGCGGATGCCGTGAGAGAAAGCCGGCGAACACCGGCGTCAACACGTGAATGCCGAACCAGTCGGATGACGACACGCGCAGCGACCCCGTCAACTGCTGCGTTGTGCCTGCAAGCGAACGTGTGAACGCGAGCGCTTCTTCCTCCATTCGCTCCGCGAAACTCAGCACCGCGTTGCCTTCATCGGTCAGTACGAAGCCTTCGGCGGTGCGCTGGAACAGCGCCTGGCCGACCGCGTTTTCGAGCGCACGCAACCGGCGGCCCATAGTGGGCTGGGTCTGTCCCAGTTGGCGCGCGGCTGCGCCGAGTGTGCCGCAACGGGCAATCGCGAGAAACACGCGGACATCGCCCCAGTCCATGGTCATTTCGTTCATAGCAGGATGTGCTCGTGCGACAGGCGGGCTTATCGTACCGAACTTCGAGCTTTGGCGGTGGACGATGCCGACCACCGCGTCATCTTCGGAATGGTCTTTGCTTGACGGGCAAGTACATCGGCAAGCGTGCGGCCACCGGCGAATCTCGCTCACATACTGACGAAAATTTCTGCCTTAGCGACCAGGTGATACCGGACTACGCTGAACCTGCTCGGCGTACTAATAGCTCAATCCTGCCTGCAACGTTAAACGGAGACGACATGATCCAGATGATCGATATTGGCGCGGTCGCCGGCGACACGCCTGAAGGATATTCAAACAAGGTGCTGACGAGCGTGAATGACCACGACGTCCATTTGAGCGTGATGGACGCGCCATTTTTCTGGCATTTTCATCCGGATTCGGACGAAACATTTTTCGTCGTCGAAGGTGCTCTTACCATCGAATTCGAAGACGGGTCGATTGACCTGCAAGCCGGCCAATTGCTGACCGTGCCTGCGGGCACGCGCCATCGAACGCGGCCGGTCGGCGCGCGCTCCGTCAATCTCACCGTTGAAAAGAAGGATGCGACTACGGTCCAGTGCGATGCGCCGCCGCATCGGACAGCGCGTCTTGATTGATGGCACGGGCGATGATCGGCGCCTATCCGCGCTCCGCCTGGCAAGGCGCGTTCACCACGGCGGGCCGGCCGACGATCGCCAGCGTCAGCAGCACAGCAGCCAGTTCGCAAGCCGCCGCGACCCATCCGAGGCCGGCCACGCCGCCGTGAGCCAGGGTCAGCGCGCCGAGCGCGGCGCCCATCGAGAAGCCGATGTACATGAAGGAAGCATTGAGCGACAGCACGATCGACGCGACCTTCAGGCCGGCGATGTCGATGAGCCGCGCCTGCTGCGCCGGATAGAACGCCCAGTGCGCGACGCCCCACAACGCGATGGCCACGAGCACGGGTATGAGTGCAGCGGTGGGTGGCAGCAAGCGTGCGCTGATCGACAGCGTGGCGAAGGCGAGGCCCGACAACGCGATTGTCGGCACGATCACAGCCAAAGGCCCGAACCGGTCGCTGGCGTTGCCGCCGGTCACGACGCCGGCCGCGGCCGCGAGACCCCACATGAACATCACCATGCCGATCTGCGCACCCGCCAAACCGGTGACGCTGGCGAGAAATGGCGAAAGGTACGTGTAGACCGTGTAGGCGCCGGTGGCCCAGAGCGTGGTGGTCAGCAGCGTTGCCAGCACGAGCGTATTGCGCGCCACCGCGATGCGCTCGTGCAGCGTCGCGATCGGGACGCCCGCTCCAATGTCGCGCGGCAGGCCGATGACCAGCCCGGCCGCGGCGAGCGTCGCCAGGCCGGCGACGCCGGCAAACGTCATGCGCCAGCCGAGCGCATGGCCGACGACCGCGCCGAGCGGCACGCCGAGTGCGATGGCGATCGTGATGCCGCCGTTCACCACCGCGATTGCTCGGCCACGGCGTTCGGGCGGCACGATCACGCTCGCCAGCGCATTCGCGCCCGGCACATACAGACCGGCGGACAGCGCCAACAGCACGCGCGCGCCCATCAGCGCCCAGAAGTTCGGCGCGACCATGGCGAGCACGTTCGAGAGCGCGAAGGCGATCATGCTTGCGAGCAACAAGGTGCGGCGATTCAGGCTGCCGCTTAGCGCCGTCAATACCGGCGAACTGAGGCCATAGGCCAGAGCGAAAACGGTGACCAGCTGGCCCGCGGTTTCGATCTTCACCGAGAGGTCGGCGGCGAGTCCGGGCAAGAGAGGCGAAATCATGAAGCCTTCGGTGCCGATCGCGAAAGCGCCGAGCGCGAGCCAGTAGACCGGAGCGGGGAGAGCGGAAGTAACGTGTGCGGATTTCATGCAATGCCTCGAGGCGAAAGTGATGCGTTGCATGATTCTGGAGGCGGCGTTCGCGGCCATCAATATGCTAGAGTTCCCGACTTATCGGACACCAATGTCCGCAATCGTGGGGACGCGCGTGGACAGTCTCAACGCACTGAAAGTCTTTTCCCGCGCGGCTGAGCTCCGCAGTTTCACGGATGCCGGCCAGCAGCTCGGCCTGTCCTCGTCCGCGGTCGGCAAAGCGGTGGCCCGGCTCGAGAAGCGGCTCGGCGTGCGCCTTTTCCACCGCAGCACGCGCAGCATCACGCTGACGCAGGAAGGTCAGCAATTCCTCAAGAGCTGTCGCCGCATCTTTTCCGAAATCGACGCGATCGAATCCGGCTTCGCGCAATCCAAAGGCGCGCCCAAGGGCCGGCTTCGCGTGAGCCTGCCGATGGTCGGCATGCTGATGATGCCGACCCTGAGCGGTTTCATGCGCGCCTATCCCGAGATCGAACTGGATCTGGACTTCAGCGACCACCTGGTCGATGTCGTCAACGATGGGTTCGATGTCGTCGTGCGCACCGGCGACGCGAGCGACTCGCGGCTGATCGCGCGCACGCTCGGCGCTTACCGGCTTCAACTCGTCGGTGCGCCGTCTTACTTCGCTCGCGCCGGCACGCCTGCGAAGCCCGAAGACCTGTTGAACCATGCCTGCCTGCATCACCGCTATCCGACCAGCGGCAAGTTGCAGCGCTGGCCTTTGGTGACGCCCGCCTCCGGCAATGACGTGGCGTTGCCCGTGACGGCTTCGGCGAGCACGGTCGAGCCGCTGATCGCGCTCGCCGAAGAAGGGCTCGGCGTGACCTGCGTGCCGAACTTTGCAATCCGCCGACAACTTGCCGACGGCAGCCTCGTGACGGTACTGGATGAGTACGTCGAACACAGTGGCGTGTTCCGCGCGGTGTGGCCGTCGAGTCCGTACGTGTCGCCCAAGCTGAGGGTCTTTGTCGATTTCCTCGCGGCGAATCTGCTGCCTGCTGCCGATGCGAAACGGCTCAGGACTCCGGAAAAAGGCAAGCGCTCGTAGCGCTCGAAGCTGTTGTACAGAAGCCGGGCGAGTGGTGAACTTCAGACCGATACGATGAATCGGTGAATTGACCTTGGGCGTATCCGGTCCGAACTGCTATCTTGAGTGAGTGTCGCCGGCACAGTCGGCGATCGAGCGCCGCATGGGTGCTGATAAATACCTGCCTAGAGGTGCATGATGGTCGACGTTACCTGGCTTGTCGTGGCTGACGGAGGTCGCGCGCGTGTCTTCAAGATGCCTGGGCTCACGCTCGACTTGCAGGAGGTCGAAGTTCTCGTCAACGATGAATACACCGGTACGGTCTTGACCGAAAAAGATCGGGAGAAGTTTGCAAAGCGCGTGTCCGACTATCTGGAGAAGGGGCGGCTCCATCAACGCTACAATCGGCTGCGCCTCGCCATCGAGGCGAAATTCCTCGGCATGGTGCGTTCGAATCTGAGCGAGGACACGCGTCGACTGATATTCGAGCAGATCAGCGAGGATCTGCTGGCGCTCAGTACCCAGGAAATCGAGGCGCGTCTGCGCAAGCAGTGATCGGCTGGGGGCCAATTGCATCGAGCCCGCAAGGATTTTGCAGGCTTGGCCTTGCAACGTTTAGGAACTGATTTCCGGCCCGTGCGATTTTTCTTCCGCATCACGGAACCAGACCTCCGCGCGAGACCGGGCGCTCACCCAGGAGTGCGGTTGCGGCGTTTCGAACTCACGATCAATGAACCGGCGGCCCCATTCGACCGCGTCTCTAATCGCTTCTTCTTCGGTCAGCCATTCGGGTTGAACGGTCATCGGGCGGATATCGACGACTTTTCCCGCGTTATTCTTCAGGCTCACGCTCGCAATCCATGCGCCGAACTTGTTCGTCTCGGGGCGCACGACCATCTCAAACTCGCCGTAAAAAACAGTGGATGCTGGCATCGTTCTCTCCTTTAGCGAGCGGGCCTCTGCTCAGCGTCATCATGCCGTAATCTCAGCATTCCGACACAAAGAAAATTGCGCCTGAATGGCGCAAGCCCATCGTATTTCGCCGATAGTTGGCATTGGCGAAACCCGCGTGCACCGGGTCGTGACTTGCTCATAGAATTCCGTGTGGCGTGCCGCGCGCGAAGACGCGTACTCGTATGAAGAAATCGGGGGCTCAACTCATCTTTCGTAAGGAGGTGTTATGGCACAAGAATTCTCGTATCGACGATTCCTGTTTTCGGCAACGATCTCTCCACTGCAAGGGAGCCGCGGGATCGTCACTGTCGATGTCACGACCTCGGACGCTGAGCGCGTCGCCGATCTCGGCACGCAGCGTTTCCTTCACGTGGAGCGATGGGTGGAGAGAAACGATCCCGCTTTCCTTCAGGTCGTGGTCGACGAATGCAAGGTGGCTGTCGACCATTACGCGGACAACGTCGACGATAGTTGACACTCTTTCCGGAACACCGGCGACGCATGAGGGCCCGATCCGATCAGGGTCAGTTGCCCAGCATGCTCGCGGCGATATTCACGCACAAACCCAGCACGGCCACGTTGAAATAGAAAGACAGGATCGATTGCGCAAGCACGCCGCGCCGCGCGCTGCGCCCACGCAGGCTGATGTCCGCGGTCTGCGACGCAACCGCGATCGTGAACGAGAAGTACAGAAAATCCCAGTAGTCCGGTTCGAGCGTGCTGTCTGGAAAGGCGAGCGCGGGCGCATTCGGATCGGAGCCATAGTAGAGCCGCGCGTAGTGCATCGTGAAGATGGTCGGGATCAGAAACCAGGCGCCAAACAAGGTCAGTCCTGTCAGCAGCGAATGCAGCACCTTCGATTCGAAGGTCAGATCTTTGGTGGTGCCGAGTTCCAGCACGATCGCGAGAATGCTGGCAACGGTCGCCGCGCATATCACCGTCAGCACGGTGACCGCATTCTGGTCCTCGCGCCGGGCGTGGGTTCGCACGTCGCTCTCGCTGGCGAAGGCCATGTGGAACCAGATCATGACGAGATACGCCCAGATCGCGATGTCCCAGCCGAGCAGCAGCCGCGCCGTGATCCGTAGCGAGGCTGGCGCGAGCACACAGGCGCTCAAACCGGCGAGCAGACCGATCATCATGTGCGGCCGGTTGCGAAGCACCTGGGGATATAGACTCATTGTATGAAAGGAGTGCCGCGGATATCTGTTCTGGTGATTCTAGTCATTGAGACCTTAACTTGCATGAGGGGGCGAAAATGCAGGAATTCGATTTCTACATTAACCTGAAGAAGCCGACACTCGGGCTCTATGTGCGCAATGGCGCGGGCCTGCCCGATCTCGCCGACAAGAGCGACTGGCAATTCGAAGGGCATGTCTGGCAAAGCGAACTGACACCCGAACTCCTGAAAGGACTCGAGGCCAACGGCCACGTGTTTCAGGAACTGGGTGCGTGACGCCCGGCTCTACGGCGAGTAGAGCGAATCAAGCTGAGGGAGAAGACCATGCCGGAGCAACAGGGTGACCTGAGTGACGAGTTCATCGCGCAGCAGAAGAAGCGCCTGGAGGCGCTGCGTCGGGAGCTGCTGGGCGGAGAGGAAGATACGATCGCGGACGAGAGAACGGCTCAGGAGGAGTATGGCGACGAGGCCGAGGAGTATGAGGACGAAGCGCAGGGAATGGCACAGAATGAGATCAACCAGTCGCTGCATGACGTGAACGACCAGCGCGTTGCGGATATCCAGCGCGCGCTGCGCAAGATCGACGAAGGCACCTACGGTCTCTCCGATGAAAGCGGCCAGCCGATTCCCAAAGAGCGGCTCGAAGTCATGCCTGAGGCTATCCTTACCGTTGCGGAGCAGAGCCGACGAGAGACCGGCAGGTAGAGACATTCACGCACGTTCAAGCGCGTCGTCTCGCAGCCTGATAGCGTCGGGCATGTCGGCCAATGCCTATCATCGGAAAAACCAATGTTCCCTTACTAACGATCCACTCATAGAATTCAAAGGCGGTTTTTAGGTTCGTTATGCCAATCATGTGGTGATCAGGCGCGCAGCGAGAACACGCGAGCGCATGCCAGGTTGCCGGAAGCCGCTCGCGCGTCTCTTTCTGTCCGAAAGAGACGCCGGCATTTTGAACATCGACCCGCGAAGCATCGGTCCCTGGCGCACAACAAATCGAAAGGCTGGCGACAGGTTTCGAGCATTCGCCCCTCACATGAACGCGTCCCATAACCTCTAACAACATCGGATGCCTTAACTGATAAAGGTGAATTTACGATGCCCGCCCTTTGCGAAATCTGTAACGCCCGTCCCGCTGTTGCCCGTGTGACCGTTGTGCAGAACGGCGAGCGGAAAACTTTATCGATCTGCGACTACGATTACCGGCAATTAATGCGGCATCAGAGCATGGCGAACCCGTTCGACTCGCTGCTCGGAGGTGGCGGTTTGTCCCGCTTCTTCGGGGGTCTTGGCGGCGCGGGCGAGGAAGATGACGAGGAGTTCGCCGCGGAGCTGCCGCGCGAATCGGTCGACGCAACCGACGCCTTCAGCGAACAGACACTCGAATTGTTGCAGCGTGCGGCGGAAAAAGCCCATGAGCTTCAACGCACCGAACTCGACACCGAGCACCTGCTTTACGTGCTGGCGGACACGGACGTGTGTGCGGCGCTGCTCAAGGAACTCAAGTTGTCGCCGCAGGACATCAAAGGTTATATCGATCAGCATGCCCAGAAGGGCACCGCGAATCCCGATGCGCCGATCGAGAAGATGACCATCTCGCCTCGCATGAAGAAAGTGTTCCAGAACGCGTTCCAGGCATCGCGGGATCTGGGGCATTCGTATGTCGGCCCGGAGCACTTGCTCATCGGGCTTGCGGCGGTGCCGGACAGTATCGCGGGCACCTTGCTGAAGAAGTACGGCGTGACGCCGGAAGCGCTGCGGCAGAAGGTGGTGAAAGTGGTCGGCAAAGGCGCCGAGGACGGCCGCGTCGACGCGCCGACCGGCACGCCCACGCTCGACAAGTTCGGCCGCGACCTCACGGCCCTCGCGCGGCAGGGCAAGCTCGACCCCGTGCTGGGTCGCGCGCAGGAAATCGAAAGTACGATCGAGGTGCTCGCGCGGCGCAGGAAGAACAATCCGGTGTTGATCGGCGAGCCCGGGGTCGGCAAGACCGCGATCGTCGAAGGCCTGGCGCAACGTATCGTCAACGACGACGTCCCCGAAAATCTGCGCGGCAAGCGGCTCGTCGAGGTCAACATCAATTCGATGGTGGCGGGCGCGAAGTATCGCGGCGAGTTCGAAGAACGTGCAAAAACGCTGATCGACGAAGTGACAGCGAAGAAGGACGAACTGGTTCTGTTCATCGACGAATTGCACATGATTGTCGGCGCCGGCCAGGGCGGCGGAGAAGGCGGCCTCGACATCGCGAACGTGCTCAAGCCGGCGCTGGCCCGTGGCGAACTCAGTCTGATCGGCGCGACGACGCTCAACGAATACCAGAAGTACATTGAAAAGGATGCCGCGCTCGAGCGGCGCTTTCAGCCGGTGCTGGTACCCGAGCCGACCGTCGAGCAGACCATCGTCATTCTGCGCGGTCTGCGCGACAAGCTCGAAGCGCATCATCAGGTGACCTTTGCGGACGATGCGTTCGTCGCCGCCGCCGAAATGTCGGACCGTTACATCACGTCGCGCTTTTTGCCCGACAAGGCCATCGACCTGATCGACCAGGCTGCCGCGCGCGTGCGCATCGGCGCGACCTCGCGTCCGGCGGACATCCAGGAACTGGAAGCCGAAATCGCCCAGCTCAAGCGCGAGCAGGATTATGCGTCCTCGCGCAAGCGCTATGACGAGGCGAAGAAGTTCGAGGAACGTATCGGCGATAAGCAGACGAAACTCGACGAGCAGATGGAGGCATGGCAGCGCAAGACCGGTTCGGAAACGCTCGAAGTGACCGTGGCGGCGATCGCCGAAGTGGTGTCGCGTCTGACAGGCATTCCGGTCACGGAGTTGACACAGGAAGAGCGCCAGAAGCTGCTGGACATGGAGAACAAGCTGCGCGAGCGCGTGGTCGGGCAGGACGACGCGGTGGTTGCCGTGAGCGACGCGGTGCGCCTTTCGCGTGCGGGACTCGGGCAGGCGAACCGGCCGATCGCGACCTTCCTGTTCCTCGGACCGACCGGCGTCGGCAAGACCGAACTCGCGAAAGCGCTGGCGGAAACGGTGTTCGGCGATGAACAGGCCGTCATCCGTATCGACATGTCCGAGTATATGGAACGTCACGCGGTGGCGCGCTTGATCGGCGCGCCGCCGGGCTATGTCGGTTATGACGAGGGCGGCCAGTTGACCGAGCGTGTCCGGCGCCGTCCGTATAGCGTGATTCTGCTTGACGAGATCGAGAAGGCGCACGCGGACGTGAGCAACGTGCTGCTCCAGGTGTTCGACGATGGCCGCCTGACCGACGGGAAGGGCCGCGTCGTGGACTTCAGCAACACGATCATCATCGCGACGAGCAATCTCGGTGCGCACATCATCATGGACAACCTCGAGAAACCCGAGGGAGAACGCCTCGCCGACAAGGCGATGCGCGAAGAATTGATGGGCGTGCTGAAAGGTCACTTCCGTCCGGAATTCCTCAACCGGATCGACGAAGTGATCATTTTCGACGGACTCTCTCGCGAGAATATCCGCTCGATCGTGCAGATCCAGCTCGAACGGGTCACGCGCACCGCGGCGGCGCAAGACATCACGCTCAAGATGGACGAGTCGATTGTCGATCACCTGGCCGACGCCGGCTATCGGCCGGAATTCGGCGCCCGCGAGTTGAAACGCCAGATCCGCCAGGAACTGGAAACGCGACTTGCCAAGGAGATTCTCAACAGCGACCTGAAGTCGGGCGACAGTGTCGTGGTCAGCTACGACAAGGACAGCGGCGAAGTGAAGTTCACTCGCAGCGAGGCGCCGCCGCCCAAGGCGAAACGCGCCAATAGCCGCGGAAAGAAAAAATCGTCCGACGAAGTCAGCAGCACCGAGTCCACGGAAGGAGCCCGCTCCTGACGGCATGGCGTGAATAGCGAGCAGGCAAGATCACTGCGCTCCTGGCGGCAGTGCGGCGGCGCTCGGCCTGGCGGATATGAACGGTTGAGCGCAACACGATGGCGTAACCCTCGACAGGACCGTTCCCGGATTCCTGGGACGGTTCACGGAGTCTCATATGACCACGCGACGCGAAGTGCCGGGAATCCGGCCGTATGACGGACCCGCTGGAGGTTGGGGCGCGCTGCGGGCGACAGCTCAAGCCATCAGGCAACAGATGGAGAGCATCGAAGCGCCGATTACGCTGATGCGGACCAATCAGCCCGACGGTTTCGATTGTCCGGGCTGTGCCTGGCCGGACAAGGAGCATAAGTCCACCTTCCAGTTCTGTGAGAACGGCGCCAAAGCGGTCACATGGGAAGCCACGACCAAGCGCGTGGGCCCGGAGTTTTTCCAGAACAACACGGTGTCGTCGCTGCTGCAACGATCCGATTTCGAACTCGAAGATCTTGGCCGGCTCACGCATCCGCTTGTCTACGATCGCGACACGGACAAGTTTCGCGCCGTCGAATGGGATGACGCCTTCGCTCGTATCGGGCAAGTGCTTCAAGGGCTGTCCTCTCCCGATCAGGCCGAGTTCTACACGTCGGGCAGGGCGTCGAACGAGGCCGCCTACCTTTTTCAGCTGTTGGCGCGAGAGTACGGGACCAACAATTTCCCGGATTGCTCCAACATGTGCCACGAACCCACCAGCGTGGGATTGCCGCAGTCGATCGGGATCGGCAAAGGCACGGTGTCGCTGGAAGACTTCGACGAGACCGAACTCATCATCTCGATCGGCCACAATCCCGGCACCAATCATCCACGGATGATGGGCACGTTGCATGAAGCCTCGCGGCGCGATGTGCCCATCATCGTCTTCAATCCGCTGCGCGAGCGCGCACTCGAACGATTTGCGGACCCGCAGAACTTGCTTGAAATGGCCACGTACGGCTCGACCCGAATCGCCTCGACGTATTTTCAGGTCGACGCCGGCGGTGACGCCGCCGCGCTCAAGGGCATCATGAAGGCGCTGCTGGCGATGGAGGCCGAGGAAGGCAACGTTCTGGACCATGAATTCATCGCCGCGCACACGGAAAATTTCGACGCGTTCGCCGCTGATCTGGAAGTTACGGCGTGGGACGATATTGAAACGGCAAGCGGACTGAGCCGGTCCGATCTCGAACAGGTTGCGATTGCCTACGCCAAATCGAATGCGACCATCGTCACCTACGGAATGGGCGTGACCCAGCACAATAAAGGCACGGCCAACGTCCGCCTGATCGCCGATCTGTTGCTATTGCGCGGCAACTTTGGCAAACCCGGTGCGGGCATCTGTCCTTTGCGCGGACATTCGAACGTGCAAGGAAACCGGACCGTAGGCATAACCGAAAAGCCCTCCAGCACTTTCCTGAAACAGATCGAGGATGTGCTCGGTTTCAAGCCTCCCGAGGCACACGGACACGATGCCGTTCAGGCGATGCAGGCGATGATCGACGGCTCGGCCAAGGCGCTGCTTTGCCTGGGCGGAAACTTCGCGGTCGCGCTGCCCGATTCGGAGCAGTCTTTTGCCGCCATGGCTAAACTCGATCTGAGCGTTCACCTCGGGACCAAGCTCAATCGTTCGCATCTGTTAGTGGCGAAGGAAACCTATGTGCTGCCGTGCCTGGGCCGCACGGAACTCGATATCCAGGCAAGCGGCCGCCAATCCATCACGGTCGAAGATTCCATGTCGATGGTCCATGCTTCGTCCGGGAAACTCAAGCCCGCCTCCGAATTCCTGTTGTCCGAGCCGGCGATCATCGCGGGTATTGCGCGGGCGACATTGCCGCACAGCAAGGTCGCCTGGCAGGAACTGGTTGCCGATTACGACAAGGTTCGCGATCTGATCGAACAGACCGTGCCGGGTTTCGAGGCATTCAATGCGCGCATCAGAACGCCGGGCGGATTCCGTCTGCCGCTCCCTCCAACCGAACGCGTGTGGCATACGCCGTCGGGAAAAGCGATGTTCTCGGTCTACGGCGGCGTGAAGGAAGACGCCGACGTATACGGCGCCGAAAATGTGCTGCGCCTCATCACGATCCGCAGTCACGACCAGTACAACACCACGATCTATGCTCTCGACGATCGTTACCGGGGCGTGTTCGGCCGGCGCGACGTGGTGTTCATGAATGAAGCCGATCTCGCGGCGCGCGGACTCGAACATGGCGATCTGGTCGATATCGAAACTATTTCATCGGGCAGGAAGCTTTGCCTGAAGAACATCACGGCAATTGTTTATGGCATCGCACAAGGATCGGTGGCGGCGTATTATCCGGAAGCAAACGTGCTGGTGCCGCTCGACTTCATCGACAAGGAAAGCGGCACGCCGTCGTACAAGTCGGTTCCTGTTCATGTTTCGCGCGCGGCGCAAGCCTGAATGCCGGCGAGTTTGACGGGTCGATCTACTGGACATGCGCGTCCAGTAGATCGACACACGGAGAGACCAGCAAATGCCGCTATCACCTGGAGCCGCTGATCAATCATGGAAATCTTCGACGCCTTCCACCTCGCCAGGTTGCAGTTTGCGTTCACGGTTTCATTTCACATTATTTTCCCCGCGATCAGTATAGGAATGGCCAGTTTCCTCGCCGTGCTGGAGTGGCGCTGGCTGCTGACCGGCGACGTGGTCTACAAGGACATGTTCCTGTTCTGGTCGAAGATCTTCGCGGTCGGCTTCGGCATGGGCGTGGTGTCGGGCGTGGTGATGGCCTACGAGTTCGGCACCAACTGGAGCGGATTTTCCACCATTGCCGGCAACGTCACGGGACCGCTCCTGACTTATGAAGTATTGACGGCATTCTTTCTCGAAGCCGGCTTTCTCGGCGTCATGCTGTTCGGCTGGCAGCGGGTGAGTCCACGCGCGCACTTTTTCGCCACGCTGATGGTGGCGGTCGGCACGTTGATCTCCACGTTCTGGATTCTCGCCTCGAATAGCTTCATGCAGACGCCGCAAGGATTCGCCATGGAGAACGGCCGGATCGTGCCGGTCGACTGGATGAAGGTGATTTTCAACCCATCGTTCCCGTACCGGCTCGCGCACATGACCATCGCCGCGTTTATTGTCGCGGGCTTCATCGTCGCCGCGTGCGGGGCGTGGCATCTGCTGCATGGCCGGCGCGATGGCCCCATCAAGCGCAGTTTTTCGATGGCGCTGTGGATTCTGCTTTTGCTGACGCCGATCCAGATTTTCGTCGGAGATGCGCACGGCCTCAACACCCGCGAATATCAGCCCGCCAAGATCGCGGCCATAGAGGGCCTGTGGGAAACCGAGAAAGGCGGCACGGCGCTCAATCTGGTCGGTCTGCCCGACATGACAGCGGAAGTCACGCGCTACGCGGTGCAAATACCGCATTTAGGCAGCCTCATACTGACCCATAGCTGGGACGGCGAAATCCGCGGGCTCAAGGAGTTTCCCGCCAGAGATCGCCCGTATTCGCCAATCATCTTCTGGACTTTTCGGATCATGGCGGGCCTCGGCATGTTGATGCTGTTGACCGCGTTGCTAGGGTTGCTGCTCAGGCTAAAAGGCCGTCTCTACGAGACGCGGTGGTATCAGGTTTTCGTGCTGTGCATGGGCCCGTCGGGAATCGTCGCGCTGTTGGCCGGGTGGGTCACGACGGAGGTCGGCCGCCAGCCCTGGACGGTCTACGGTGTGCTGCGCACTGAAGACTCACTCTCGCCGATCAGTGCCCAGCAAGCGGGCGTTTCACTGCTGATCTTTGTGCTGGTGTACTTCCTGGTATTCGGTATGGGGGTCTACTACATGCTCAAGATGATGAAGCGCGGACCAGAGGAACATGTCGGCGCCCGCCAGTCCGTCAAGCACCCGGTGTTGCGCAATCGTCCGCTGGACGCACTGGAAGGGGAGTGACGCCATGCAAATCGATCTTCCGGTTGTGTGGGCTGCGATCATCGGACTCGGCGTTTTCATCTATGTGATGCTGGATGGCTTCGATCTTGGTATCGGCCTGCTGTTTCCGTTCTTCGAGGAAAAAGCCGATCGGCAAGTGATGCTCAATACCATCGCGCCGGTCTGGGACGGCAACGAGACATTCCTCGTGCTCGGTGGCGCGGGGCTATACGGCGCGTTCCCGGTCGTCTATTCGACGCTGCTGCCGGCGAACTATCTGCCGCTGATCCTGATGGTGGTCGGCCTGATCTTCCGCGGGGCGGCTTTCGAATTGCGCGCGAAGGCCACGCGGACCCAGCATGCGTGGGATCTTGCCTTCATTGCCGGATCCGCGCTCGCGGGACTCTGCCAGGGCATCGTGCTGGGGTCCCTGCTGCAAGGCATCAAGATCGTTGATGACCGTTTCGCCGGCGACCCGTTCGACTGGCTGTCACCGTTCAGCCTGTTCTGCGGAATCGGGGTGCTCTTTACGTACGCGACGCTCGGCTGCGGCTGGCTCATCCTGAAGACGGAAGGCGAACTGCAGCGCAAGATTCGCGAGGTCATGCGGCCGCTGGTGACCGTGCTGCTGGGGATAATCTTCGTGGTGAGTCTCTGGACCGTGATCGGATTGCCGGCGGTCGAGCATCGCTGGTTCGGGAGCGGCTATCTCGGCTGGTTCATGCCGGTGCCGATTCTCGTTGTCGCGTGTGTGTGGGGTATTTTTCGGTCGCTTCGCCTTCAGCATGAAGCGCTGCCGTTCCTGCTCACCCTTGGGCTGTGCTTTCTCGGATATAGCGGCTTGCTCATCAGTATCTGGCCGAATATCGTCCCGCCTTCGCTGACGATCTGGGAAGCATCGTCGAGTCATTCGAGCCAGCTCTTTACGCTGGTCGGCACGGTGATCGTGCTGCCGATCATTCTCGTCTACAACGCCATGCAGTACCGTGTGTTTCGCGGCAAGGTGCGGGAAGGGGATGCCGGCTATCACTGAGGGTAGAAAGGTTGCACGGGCACGGCGGTTAGCGGGCGCACAGGACAACAAGCTTGCCGACCGTAATCACGGCCTGTTCGATCTCGCTCGACCAGGGGCTGCTGTAATTCAGGCGGATGAAATTCCGGTAGGTCGTCTCCGAGATCGAGAACATATAGCCCGGTCCGATCGTGATGCCCTGTTCGAGCGCCAGCTTATAAAGCCGCATCGCGTCGACCTTGGGCGGCAATTCGATCCACAGCACGTAGCCGCCCGCGGGATTGGACATGCGCGTACCTTCAGGGAAGAAACGCGACACGGTCGCCTTCATCAGCTTCGCCTGCTGCGCATACATTTTCCGAAGCCGCCGCAGATGATGCTCGTAACCATCGCGCTCCAGGAATTCCGCGATCGCCAGTTGCGGAATGGCCGGTGTGGTCAACGTGTTCAGAAACTTGAGCTTCTCGACCTGATCGCGATAGCGGCCCGGCATCGCCCAACCAATCCGGTACGCTGCCGTGAGGGTCTTCGAAAATGACGCGCAGTGAAGCACCAATCCCTTCGTGTCGTAGGACTTCAACGTGCTCGGATACGTGCTAGCGAAGTGCAACTCGTTGTAGACACCGTTCTCGATGACCGGTATGTCGCGCTTCGTCAAGTATGCGACGAGCTCGCGCTTGCGCTCGTCGGGCATCAGAAACCCCAGCGGGTTCTGGAAATTCGGCATGACCATGCAGGCGGTGACCGTGTGCGATTCCACGATCGCCGCAAGCGCTTCGATGTCGATACCGTGTTCGGGATGTGTGGACACCTCGATCGCCTTCATGCCCATCCGTTCGATCGCGTGCAGCATCGCGTAGAACGTGGGTGACTCGACGGCGATCGTATCGCCTGGCTTGGCGACGGCCTGCAGGCACAGATTGATCGCCTCGGTTGCGCCGACCGTGACGATGATCTCGTTGGGATCGACGGCCATACCGTTTTCGAGGTAGCGACGCGCAATCTGGCGCACCAGTGCCGCATTGCCCGGCGGCAGCGCGTCGGTCACGCCCCACCGTGTCTTGCCTCGCCCCGCATCGTAAGCGTAACGGTTCAGTCTCTCGAAGGGAAACAGGCTCGCATCAGGGTAGGGCGAGCCGAGCGGCAACGCGTCGTCGACGCCGATCGAGCGCAGCGTGGAAAGCACCAACCGGCTGACGTCGACCGGCGACGAAATCGGAATCGGTTTCGATGGGCGCAGTTCGAGTGTCTTCCGCTCGCCTCCGTCGCCGCGGAAATTGACGAAATAGCCCGATTGCGGCCGGCTCGTGAGCAGCCCCTGGCTTTCAAGCAATAAGTAGGCGCGGATGACCGTGGTTACGCTGATCCGATGCTGCTGGCTGGTCTGGCGGACCGACGGCAGGCGTTCACCGTGGCTGTAGACGCCTTGCCGGATCAGCTTTTCGATGTCGTCTGCAAGCTTCTCATAGAGATTCATCGGACGATTTCCCTGGCGTTTCGCAACGGCAAGTTGCACCGGCCACTCCGCTGGCTGACACGCGCTCGCGCGGACGTGCCGCCGTTCGGTGCGCAAATCCTAGCAGAACTGTACTGATGCCAGCCGGGCCGATTTGTGCACTCTGCGGTCGACCGCCCGGCTTTACTCTGTTCTCCATCGAACGCATGTTCGCGAGGCCCTTAAACAGGGGTCTGTCGATGCGTGAAGACTGGAGCCAACACATGCAAGACGTCAATCTGAAGGGAAACCGCCACGCACGCCATCAGCGTTCCGACGCTTCGCCGTTGGCGTCACGCAGGACCGGCGCAAAGGGAGGCGGGGGATGATGAATCTGCTCGAAGCCATGCGCATTTACGTGAGGGTGGTGGAGCGCGAGAGCATTTCCAGCGCGGCCAGGGATCTGAATATCGGGCAGCCCGCCGCGAGCGAACGCATCGAGCGGCTTGAGGCGTATCTCGGCTGCCGGCTCCTGCTGCGTAGTGCACGTGCGTTCAATTGCACGCCCGAAGGCGTCACCTTCTATGAGCGTAGCAAGAGGATTCTCTGGGCCGTCGAGCAGGCGGTCGCGGACGTGTCGAACGACGAGCAGGCGCTCAGAGGCACGGTTCGCGTCGCGGCGCCTCACTGCTTCGGCGAGACGGTCGTGCCGGAAGCGTTGACGCTCGTACGGGCGGCCTATCCGCAACTGGATCTGGAACTGGTGCTGAACGACAGGATCGTCGATCTCGTGACGGAGGGCGTGGATATTTCCTTTCGTCTCGGACAACTCGGAGAAGGGGCGTTCATTGCCCGCCAACTCGGGCAGGTCGGGCGTGTGCTCGTTGCAGCGCCGGCCTATCTGAGCCAGCATGGTCCGATCACCGAGCCCTGCGACCTGGTAAAGCATCCGTTCATTCGCGTGCAGGGCATGTTCGGCACGGACCAGTTGCCGCTCAGACATCAGGCGAGCGTCGTCGAGAGCGCTCCCATCCGTACCGCGGTGAAGACCAGTCATTGGCGGCCCATGTATGAAATGATCGTCGCCGGTGCGGGCATTGGCGTGCTGGAAGAGCCGGCGTGCGTCGAGGCGCTCGCGGAGGGACGGCTGATTCGTCTGCTGCCGCAATTCGACGCGCTGCCTTTCGACGTCAATGTGCTGATTCAGGCGCAACGTCCGGTGCCGCCGCGGGTACGCCTGATTGTGACGATGTTGAAACAGTGCACGCCGGAAATCCTCCAGAGAGTGCACGTCGAGTGCGGAAAATTGGCCCGTGGTCTTGAAGCATTGGCCGACGCCGCCGACTCCGCGCTGCTGAAACAGTCGTTGCGAGCCTGAGCCCGCAACGACCCGCGCTTATTCAGCGAGCGTCAACGACACCGACGCTTCGCTCGTCAACATCAGGAACGTCAGCGTCTCGCGCAGATAGAGGCGCACTACCGTGTCGGTATGGCTGAGATAGCCGATCGAGAGATCTTCACCGAGGTGCAACTCGAAGTCGCCGCCTCGCGTGGAGAGCACGCTGCCGCCCGTCAGCGCCGGTGCCCAGATGATGTCGCCGTTCACGATCCGCTTGATGTGCTCGATCACCGGATAGCCCTGATCGCGCGCCTCGCTGAGCGCTGTGTAGGCGTCGGCGCCGAGCAGCACGGAATACGGACCGTCCACGCCGGCAAGCCGCAATTCTTCCAGCGCGTTGCTGATCGCGTCCGGATAGTCGCCGACGTCGGCGGGCAGCGCGAGCGGCTGATTCGACGAGCCTTCGCGAATCCCGCCGATCCCCGCAGCCTGATATCCGTCGAAGATCGCGCGATCTTCGGCATAGGCGAGCTCTTTCGCTGCGTCTTTCGCGGGCTGCCAGTCGGCGTCGTTCGCGCCGCGTAACACGCTGTCGATCGCATCGCGCTGCAACTCGAACGGCACGGTGAACTGGACGAGACTCTTGACCTCCGCCAGCTTCGCCGCGACGCCCTGTTGGGGCGCGGTAATCGCGATCTGATGCCCCGTGCCGACGCCGGACAGCTCGGTTCCGCCGGGACCCTTGACGTCGACCACGCGACGGCCGGCAACACTGCGTTTGAACGTGCGCGCCACTTCGTTTTCGATCTGCGACCAGGCGGCACTGGAGATGGGGGCGAGCTCGCGATGCAGGTTATTCATGTTGGGAGATTCCCTTGAGAGAGCCAATATTCAGCGAGCCATCGTGGCGCGGCTCGGCGGGCGAAGAGGGTGCAGCCTGTGATTCGATGGCGGCCGTGACGCTCGGCGGATCGCGGTCCGCGAGCTCCTCGAGCAAGGTGGCCGACGGCACGAAGAAGAGGCCGCCCGTGACTGCGCGGCTATAGTCGAGCAGCCGGTCGTAATTGCCCGGCGGCCGCCCGATGAACATGTTCTCCAGCATCTGCTCGATCGGCGCGGGGGAACGTGCGTAGCCGATGAAGTAGGTGCCGAACTCGCCCGCGCCGAGGCGGCCGAATGGCATGTTGTCGCGCAAGATCTTCACTTCCTTGCCGTTCTCGGTAATCGTGGTCAGCGAGCTGTGCGACGACGACGGTTTGACCGCTGCGTCGAGCTCGACGTCGGACAGTTTCTTGCGACCGATGATGCGCTCCTGCGTCTCGACGGAGAGCGCGTTCCAGCCGTCCATGTCGTGCAGGTACTTCTGCACCAGCACATAGCTGCCGCCTTCGAATCCCGGATCCCCGGTGATGAGCGTGTATTCGTCGGCGGCGCGGCCTGCCGGGTTCTCGGTGCCGTCGACGAACCCCACCATGTCGCGCATATCGAAGTAGCGAAAACCGTGAACTTCATCGACCACGGTGACCGCGTCGCCGAGTGCGCCGAGCAACTGCGTGGCGAGCTCGAAGCAGAGATCCATGTGATCGGCGCGGATGTGCAGCAGGAAATCGCCCGGCGTTCCCAGCGCGCGCCGTTCGCCTTCGCCGATGTCCCGGAACGGGTGCAGCAGGGCGGGCCGGGGTGCGCCGAACAGCCTGTCCCACGCGTGGGAGCCGAAGGAGCAGACGCACGACAGATTGCCGGAAGGCACCCGCTTGCCGACCGCGCGCACGAGGGCGGCAATGTCGCCGCACCATTCGCGCACCTTGGCCTCCTGATCGCGGTCGTTCGCAACGGTCGCGACAATGAAGATCGCGCTGCGGGAGACGTCATTACAAATTGCTTGCGGTTCCGGGATTTCGTTGGGCATCGGCTTGAGTGTTGAGAGACCGTTACGGGTTCCGACAGCAGTAGAACCCATGTCGTTCCGCCTACGCGTTTCACATGCCGGAGGCGGGCGCGAGTTTCGTTTGAATGATTGAAGCGGGTTAGCTGTTGCGCGCCGCCTCGGGCATGCGTACCGCCTTGCCTCGTCACCGGGAGGGCGCAACACGCGTGACACGGTTGACGTCCATCACGCCCACAGATGTTATACCGAGCGGGTACTTTGTGGAAACTGCGCGCCGTCTTCGGCATGCGATAAATTCTACGTTGATCCGGCGCCAGCACCCGCTGCTCCCTTCGATACTTCATATCGGGTCGAGCGGCTTTTCATTCCACTGTCACATCGCTAATATCCGCCGGTAGGAAGGCAATCCATCGAGCCTGTCTATCGGATTGGCAAAAGGACGGGGGTAATTCGTTCGCATTGCAAATAGATATGGATGCAATGAGCGGCCACCGAGCGACGTCGGATACGGGTCGATTGCATGCTACGGATTTGAGCGACAGCATGAGCGAGTCCAAACCGAAGAGAAAACCCGACGCATACCAGCGGCCTCGCACGGTTCGCATCGCGGCGCCTCACTGCTTCGGCGAGACGGTCGTGCCGAAGGCATTGGCGCTTGTGTGTGCAACCTATCCGCAACTGGATCTGGAACTCGTGCTGAACGACAGGATCGCAGATCCTGGGTCGGAAGACGCGGAGATTTCCTTTCGTCTCGGGCAACTCGGAGAAGGGACGTTCATTGCCCGCCAACTCGGGCAGGTCGGGCGTGTGCTCGTTGCAGCGCCGGCCTATCTGAGCCAGCATGGTCCGATCACCGAGCCCTCCGATCTGGCAAAGCATCCGTTCATTCGCGTGCAGGGCATGTTTGGCACGGACCAGTTGCCGCTAAGGAGGAGGGCGAGTGCCGTGGAGAGTGCTCCGATCCATACCGCGGTGAAGAGCAGTCATTGGCGGCCCATGTATGAAATGATCGTCGCGGGTGCGGGCATTGGCGTGCTGGAAGAGCCAGCCTGCGTCGACGCGCGCGCGGCCGGCCGGCTCGTTCGTCTGTTGCCGGATTTCGACCTACCGCCTTTCGAACTGCATCTGTTGACTCAAACACAACGCAATGTGCCGACGCCGGTACGGCTAATCGTGGCGCTGCTGCTGAAGTACGTGCCGGTACTTCTCCGGGGAGCGCGCACGGCAACCCACTCCCATTTCGACCGATGCCAGGAATCGGAAACAAAAAAGTGGCGCGCTTTTCGAAAGTCGCTATCTTTGACAGATAACGTTTGCGATCTGAGGAGCTATCAAATGGCACAACAGTTGATCGTCGCGGTTTTCGACAGCGTTGACGTAGCCGAAAGAGCGGGGCGGGATTTCAGGAACTTCGAGGAAAAAGACCTCGGTTTCAAGATCGAGAGCGGCGTGTTGGTACAAAAAGACGCCATAGGTCAACTGAACGTGCTCGGCAAGTACACGCGGCCGTTTTGGGGGACCGTGATCGGCGCGCTGACTGGTGGCCTGATCGGCATGCTCGGTGGACCGGCCGGCGCGATAGTGGGCTTCACTGTCGGGGCGAGCGGCGGCCTCGCTGGGCATGCGATCAAGGAGACGCTCGATAATGAACTGGTCGCATCGATAGCGAGCAAGCTCACCGCCGGCAGCGTTGCGTTCATCCTCGAGGCGCAGGAAGCGTCACCGTTTGAAGTCGACAATATCGTGCTCGGCTATGGCGGAAGTGTTTTCCGCAAATCGCTCGGCCGATAATGAACGTGGCGCGCCGGGATGCCTGCTTGTCACGCGAATGCCTGAAGCTGCCGGAGATGATTCGGTCTAACATGGTGACTTGCATCTTCAGGAGCAACGGATCATGACCTCAGGTACCGACGAAGTGGCGGCTCGTGAAGCGGTTGAAGGCTTCTATCGAGCGTTCGAGCAAAAAAGCGTCGAGTTGTTGGCGAAGGTCGTCACCCCCGACTGGCAGTACATTCCGGAGCCCCGCGGCGCCACTCACGGACCCGGTCAAATGGTTCAGGTATTCCATGACATTGCGACCGCGCTTCCGGACATGAAAGTCGAAATACTCGACTTGCTGGTGCATGGAGACCGGATTGGTGTTCGCGCGGAGATCAGCGGCACGCAAACAGGAAAACTGCTCGGCATTGACGCGAGTTCCAAGCACGTGAAATTCGCGATTCATTCTTTCCATCAGATGCGTGGAAATCTGATCGAGAAAACCTGGCACCTCGAGGACTGGCTATCGCTGTTTCGACAGCTTGGACAGTTGCCGAAAATGCTCGAACGACCTTGATGCAGGCACCGTGTATCGACAGCGTCTCAGTGCTGATAATGCATTGCCGCGGCGATCAGAAGACGAAACGGCAACGCGAGCAACACTGCCCCGGCGACGCCGAGCAGCCACAATCCAATGAACCATAAGAGGCGTTTGCTAAACGTCGTCTTGCGATCAGGGCTTGTCTGTGACACGCTGTCCCTCGTCATCGGCTCGTCATACCCACTTCTCCATCATAGCCTGTTGTGGGCGACAGGAGCGCGGCAGGTGGTTCTGCGCGATGGCGAATCGGGGCCGAGAACGAACAAACGGGATTGAAAGTCATGAACGACATGCGAGATGTGGCGCCAGACAGCACAGCGGCGCGCGTCGCCTTGTGGCGTGCGTTGCACGTCGAGGCCGACCCGCCGCCGCATGTACTGGAAGACGAAATCGGCCTCGAGCTGCTGGCTCCGGATGAGGACTGGCGTGCCCGCGGCGACATGGACCCGCAGTTCACGCGGCCCTTTCGCGCCTCGATCGTGGCGCGGGCCCGCTTCATCGAAGACCTGGTCGTGGACCAGGCCGGGCGAGGGCTGAGTCAGTATGTCATTCTCGGTGCCGGCCTCGACAGCTTCGCACAGCGCAGGCCGGAGATCGCCTCGCGCCTCAAGGTGTTCGAGATCGACCAGCCAGGTCCTCAAGCGTGGAAGCGTCAGCGCCTGATCGAACTCGGCTTCGGCGTCCCGGACTGGTTGCGCTTCGTGCCGGTCGATTTCGAGGCGGGCCGGGACTGGCGGGACGAGTTGATGACTGCCGGCTTCGATGAAAGCAAGCCGGCAATCGTGGTCTCCACAGGTGTCAGTATGTATCTCACCAGGGACGCGAACGCGGCCGCGCTGCGCCAGGTTGCGACGCTCGCCTCAGGGTCGACGCTCGCCATGACGTTCCTGCTCCCGCTGGAACTGGCGGACCCCGAGGTACGTCCCGGGCTCGAGATGGCGGAGAAGGGCGCGCGAGCAAGCGGCACACCTTTTCTCAGCTTCTTCACTCCGCCGGAGATGCTGGCGCTGGCCCATGAAGCCGGCTTTAGAGAGGCACGGCACGTTTCGGCGGCCGATCTTACCCAGCGCTACTTCGCGGGCAGGACGGACGGTCTGCGTCCGCCGAACAATGCGGAGGAATTGCTTGTGGCAAGCACATAGCTGCGCTCGCATTTCCGACGCGACACGAGTGCGCGGCTGACCACGCGTCCCCAAGTCGTATGCCAATCGAGATTGACGCGTGTATGACCAGACGCACTTTCGCGTCAAAAAACATGCCTATGGAAAATATCTATTCATTCAAAATCTCCCCTCGCGTAATTTTAAATCCTGCTGAATCCCACATATCGAGCACCGACGCGGCAGTTCCGCTTCCTGTCCTTCAGGATCGCCGGACCGACGCGGGAGGTGCCGTGACATTTATATTCGAGCGCGCGGGCCATCGTTAAAACCTAGCGCGACTGTGGTTCTTGACCCACGCACTTTCAGGGAAACGATGACCACCGGAACGCGCAAAAGCGGTTTTCCCGCGCTTGGAGCCCTCTCTTGGGGCTCACATCTGTGTCACTTCTACGAATCGCGGAGCGAATTGCTCAGCGTCACCGCGGACTTCCTCCATGCCGGACTCGCCAATCGCGAAGCGGGCGTGTGGGTCGCGCCCGCGTTGCTGGGACCCGACAAAGCCCGCTATATGCTCACGCGAACCGCGCCTGCACTCGCTGAATATATCGACGCGGGCCAATTGCAGATTCTCGACGGCGCACAGATCTACTCCTCGCCTAAAACGGGCTTCAACGGCGGCGCTACCGTGGGCTTGTGGTCGAAGGCGATCAACGACGCGCTGGGGCGAGGCTTCGAAGGACTGCGAGTGGCCGGCGACGCCGTCTGCAACGAAACCACCGATTGGGTCGCGTTGCTCGACTACGAAGCCTCGCTGAAGGAGAAGCTTGCCGCGCGGCCGATCATCGGTTTGTGCACGTACTGCGTGGAAAAGCTTCGCACTGCGCAGATGCGGGAAATCGAACGCCTGCACGATGCGAAGATCGAGCCGCCGCGTGTCGGGACCTCCGGGCATTCGCGTGCGCAGACCATGCACCGTTCGGAGAACGTCTTCACGCTTGGCGAGCGTAGCGATGAAACGAAAGAAGCATCGATCGGCGCAACGATAGGCCACGAAATCCGCAACGCGATCACGCCGCTTGGCCTGCTCGCGCGTCTGTTGGACGCCCAGTACGGCCATGACGAACAGTTGACGCGGTACGCGCTTCTGCTCTCCCGGCAAGCAAGCCTGCTCGGGCAGTTGGCCCAGCAATTGATGGCGCCGGATGATGCGGAGTTCGCCGGTTCGCTTGAACCGGCGTCGGGCGCTTTGGCATGCTCGTCGCGCGAGAGAACGGTCGCGCGTCCCGCGCCGGTCGACCTCGGTGATCTGCTCGCGCATTGTGTTCAGGTAGCAGAAGCGGGCGCACCGGATCACGCGCCCATTCGACTGACCGCGAGCGATGCGCCGTTGCGAGTGCAAGGCGACTTCGGCAAGCTGACCCAGGTGTTCGTCAATCTGCTGGTCAACGCGCTCAAATATTCGGCGGCTGCGGATGCGATCAAGGTGACGGCGTCCCGCGCCGGGCGTTACTGTTATATCAGCGTGAGCGACGAAGGCATCGGCATCGCGCCGGGCGAGCTTGCGACCATCTTCAAGCCTTACGAGCGCGGACTTGCGGGCTGCGCATTGGGTGCCAAGGGTCATGGACTCGGGTTGGCGGTGGTTCGCGATATCGTCGCGAGCCATGGCGGTACCGTCGAGGCGTTTTCCGGGGGACTCGGCCGTGGCTCGGAATTCGTGGTGCGCTTGCCGCTGGCAAGCATGGTCACGCCAGTCAATTCGATCGCGCCCGAAGCACAAGAGTGCAAAGCGGTTTGCGTTGCACCCGTGACGCAAGGCATTGCCGCATAGCAATCACGCGCTATCTCAATGTCGAACGCCTGCCTGATCCGCACGCAATTGATGAACGCGTCGCGTCGTCAGGCCACACACGTGCGGTTGCGGCCGAGCCGCTTCGCCGAATACAGCGCCATGTCCGCTGCAGCGACCACAGTGCTGCCATCGCCGCACTTGTCACTGCGCTGCGCGCAGACGCCGAGGCTGATCGTGACGACGCCCGAGACGCTCGGCGGATGGGGAAGCCGTAGCTTTTCCACGTCCTCGCGAATTTGCTCCGCCACGGCGAGTGCCCGATCCGGTTCGGCGTGCGCCAGAATCAAGGCGAATTCCTCGCCGCCATAGCGCGCGACCAGGTCGGTGTACTTTGCTGAAGATGCCGCTATCGAGCGGGCGATGGTGCGCAGGCATTCATCGCCTGTCTGATGACCGAAGTGATCGTTGTAGCTCTTGTAGTTGTCGACGTCGATCATCACGACAGCCAGATAAGTCTCCGTATGCGAACCCTGCTGGCAGCGTTGCTTGAGTTCGCGATCGAAGTAGCGGCGATTGAATAGTCCCGTGAGACTGTCGCGGAACGCGAGGCCTTCCAGTTCGCGGCGCTCATCGGCGTGGCGCTGTTCGATGGCTTTTTGTTCCGTCACGTCGCGCGCCATCGCCGTGAGGCCGTTCAATGTGCCGGACAACGGATCGATCACCGGACGCACGTGAGTTTCTATCCAGCGCAAGCCGCCGTCGCGCGGGAAACGGCTGATCTGCGAGGCTTCGCCTCGGCCGGTCGCGACCTGCTCGATCATCGCCGCCAAGGTATTGCGGTCGGCGGCATCGACCAGATCCGCGTAATGCACGCCGATCAGCTGTTCAGGCGCGCGACCCCACGCCTCGAACGCACGCGGTGACACGTAGGTCAGCCTGCCGTCGAGTTGCATGCTCATCACGACATCCGTGGCGTTTTCCGCCAGCGTGCGGAAGCGTTTTTCGCCGTCACGCAGGAGCCCGATCATGCGATTGCGCTGCATCTGGATCGCGCTGATCGGCAGCGCCACGCCGAGGGCGGCGACGAAAAACAGCTGCAAAGCGAAAACGCGATGCTGCATGCCCTCGAACGGATAAGCCCAGAGCGGCCCCGAACCGTGCGCGGTGAACCAGAGCGCGATCGCGAGACACAGGAGTAAGCCAAGCAGAACGCCCGCAATTTCGGCCTGAAACGCGAGCAGCACAATGGGCGGAAGTACCCAGTACAACAACGGTGCGCTGATCTGCAAACCGAATATGCAACTCGTCACGACGCCCACCAACGCCACTAGTGCGCAGGTCTTGAAGCGATTGCCGCTACGTAGAACCCCGGCAAGCTCGCCGCTCCAGAACACCATCGCGACCGGCGTGATGATGATGAGGCTCAAACCATCCGAGATGAACCAGGGCGCCAGCGTGGGCAAAAGAAGATGGCCGATTTTGCCCTCGAGCAAAAGCGTGGCCCACATGCCTGACGCGACCGACGCAAGCAGCACGCCGCCGAAGAGGAATTTGAGGAGCGCTTTGGGCCGGATAAACTCGGCCACAGTCGTCACGCGTGGAGCAAACGCAAACGCGATCACGACCTGAAGCATATCCGCCGACGTGAACGAGACCGACGTGTGCAGGCTGCGTCCTATCAGCAGATTGGCGGTGAAGTCGCCTAGCGTGCCACCGCACAAGACCCAGCGCCGCTGTTCCCGCCGGGCGACGATCATCTGAGCGAGCAGCACGGCGTTGCTCAGCCACATCGGCGCAACCTGCCCGGTCATGGCCCGCAGGCCGCGGCTTGCAAGGAACGCCAGTGCGGTCACCACCAGCGCGGCGAGCAAGGCCATGCCCTTTTGCCAATACGTCGGCGAGGACAACGGTTCGACGATGAGCGCTTGAGGCAGTGATGTCCGCGCTTCGGACCCATCGGTTACGGCAATGTCGGGCGTCCGTGTCCCGGTTCGCGGGCGTGTCATAACCATTCTCGTTGTGCAACGACTGTCGCGGACCGTCAACCGCGGGCAGCATATCGAACTACCGCTATGTTAACGGCCGCCTGGAGGCCAATCTTGAGGCCGTTGCCTGTGGGAGGCAAGGCTCAGTTACACCAACCCGCCGCAAACGCCGACGATCATTCAACCCGACGCCAACGACCGGACTCCGGGCACACGATGGCCGGTTCACCATTCACGCAGACCTGCTCTTCGTCCGCTTGCAACGGGGTCGAGGGGGCGATGTCGAAGACAACGTTAAGCGCGCGCGCAACGTGAACATCTTCGATCGGAAGCTCCCAAGTCAGGAATATTTGCGTGCAATCCTGATCCGGCGCGAAGTCGGCCGCACTAAAGCCGCTGCTGCCGCGCCGGATCACACCATGCGGCTGGCCGGTGTCGAATATCAACGCCGTTCCGCGAGTCAGAGGAATGCGATGACCTGTACCGGGGAAATGCACGTCCAGCCCCTTGTCCTCGCTGAGGAATAGATTGCAAAAAGCCGCACCGCCGTATTGCGCGCCGTCATGGTGATACCTTGCGCCGCGGCACGCCATGAGGGCTATGTCACTGGCCGCAAGCACTGCGGGCAGGCCGAGCGCGCTCGTCCACTCGGATATTGCCCGCACGCAGCGTGGGTAGTCCGGCCAGCGCACCTGCGTTCGCGCCAACGGCATGACCTCGACGTCACCGGGTTCGAGGACCATGCGCGACGACGTCTCCCTGTCCCAATCCGCGAGCACTCGAGCCGGGGGCGCAGGCACGTCGAGCGTGCCTGACAGCACGATGTCACTCACGTTTCGACTGCGAATGGCGTCGCCACTCCAGAAATAGGAAGTCAGTACGTCTCGCATCGATGCTGTGGATGAGGGCTCATCTGCAGCATTGTAAGTTACCGTCCCGCTTTGAGTTGTGTCCACAGCCTGTTTTGCGGGAGAAGGATTTCGGTCGGCAAAGGCAATGACGGAGTGAGTGATTGCATCTTCTCACCGCGAGGATAGACCGCTTCATTGTCGAGGATGGCCGGCTTCACATAAGCACGCACGGCGGCATTAGCGTTCGGGTAACAAACAAGCCTGATTGGTGATCGCCGCGCCGACGCTGTCGCTGTCGATGGGCAGTGAGCGGCGCAACATGGCCAGGCAACTGGATGTGTCACCCGCCACTGCCAAGGTTCACCGGCGCAATCTCTACTGGAAACTGACTATTTCCTCCCCGGCAACACTCTTTCTGCTCATCATGGGCGAAGAGTGAGAGGCAAGTTGAATCGGCCCGATTCGGCTCGGCAATCTCAGGAAGGCGAGCGACTTTGCGTCGGCCTGCTTCTTTGTATCGCAATGTATCTGCGCCGTGGCAGGGTACATAACGTTTCACCAACGGGCATTGCCGACATAAGCCAGATACGTCCACGGGGTCTAATGGTTCCAAGCCAGCCGAACTGGCCTTGCTAACCGAAAACGCAAACGGGCGTTTGCGTAGAAGACATTTTCTCGAGGTGAAAGTCATGAAAGTTATTCAATCGCTTATCGTCGCTGCTGCTGTCGCTCTGCCTGCCCTGTCGTTCGCGCAATCGAATCAGCCGCTTACGCGGGCAGAGGTCCGCGCGGAACTCGCCCAGTTGGAGAAGGCCGGTTACAACCCCGCGAGCGATGAAACCCAGTATCCCAGGAATATCCAGGCTGCCGAAGCTCGCGTGAGCGCACAAAACGGACTGTCGGCATCGTCATACGGCCCGGCGACGGCTGGCACCTCGGCATCGGGCTCGCGTGCGTCGGACACTGACGTGATCGGTCTCGGCGCGATTTACGCCAAGCCATAACGGAAGGTCAGCTTCGATGACGCGGGTTCTTGCCAGCCACGCCTCGCGATGTTTTGACTCTGCATACGGTGCGTCCTGCGGGCGCACAGTCCAACTCAGCGCTGTCGTACATAAGGAGAATTAGCCATGTCTGACCAGATCAATACCCGGCGCCGTCGTCTGCTCGGAACTACGGTTGCGGGCCTGAGCCTGATGGAACTGGGACTGAGCGGGCTTGCCAACGCGCAATCCAATAGCACGAAGGCGGGATCTAGCGTCGCCTCGTTCGACAACCTGAAACAGATCAATGCCGGCACGCTCAGCATCGGCTACGCCGAAGCGGGTCCGCAAAACGGACCGGTTGTGATCCTGCTGCACGGCTGGCCGTACGATATCTATGCCTTTGCCGAAGTCATGCCGTTGCTCGCGGCATCCGGCTACCGGGTCATCGCGCCGTATCTGCGTGGCTATGGCACGACACGGTTCCTGTCCGCTGATACGCCGCGCAACGGGCAACAGGCTGTGGTGGCCGTCGACATCATTGCGTTGATGGACGCATTGAAGATCGACAAGGCGATTTTCGGCGGCTTCGACTGGGGCGCGCGTACGGTGAATATCATCGCCGCGCTGTGGCCGGAACGATGCAAGGCGATGGTGTCGGTGAGCGGCTATCTGATCGGCAGCCAGGAAGCGAACCGCACGCCGTTGCCGCCGAAGGCGGAGCTGGCCTGGTGGTATCAGTTCTACTTCGCGACGGAGCGCGGCTATGCAGGCTATGACGCGAACCGCCACGACTTCAACAAGCTGATCTGGCACACGGCATCGCCGAAATGGAATTTCGACGATCCGACGTACGAGCGTTCGGCGCAGTCGTTCAATAACCCGGATCATGTTGCGGTGGTGATTCACAACTATCGCTGGCGACTGGGGCTGGTCAAGGGCGAGGTGCAGTACGACGATCTGGAGAAGCGTCTGGCAGCGGCGCCGACGATTTCCGTACCGACGATCACGATGGAAGGCGACGCGAACGGTGCGCCGCATCCCGAACCGGCAGCGTACGCGAAGAAGTTCACCGGCAAGTACGCGCACCGGAATATCGGCGGCGGTGTCGGACAT
Organism: Paraburkholderia sp. BL9I2N2; assembly: GCF_004339745.1. Taxonomy (GTDB): domain Bacteria; phylum Pseudomonadota; class Gammaproteobacteria; order Burkholderiales; family Burkholderiaceae; genus Paraburkholderia. The sequence continues at coordinate 214,476 of NZ_SMGP01000004.1, forward strand.
AATCTGCCGCAGGAAGCGCCGAAAGCGTTTGCCGATGCCGTGATCGACGTCGCACGTTTCTAGCATTACTTGCGCGTTCACGAAGACGGGCCGCAACGACAGACGAGATCGCTGCGGCCCGTTTGCATATCGCGCATATCGCGCGGCCGACTCTTCGGCCACTAGTGCACGCAATGTACCGCTAACTGTTCCGCCGCCCACCAGCCTTTCGCCGTGGGCTTTCTTTCGCTTTGGGCGTAGAGAACATCGGCATGCGTTCCTGAATCCACTTGAGCAGTTCGAGCGGCCCCGCTGCAAGCGGTCGGCCGGTTTTGACCAGCACTCTGGCCTGCGCACTTTCAAACAACGGATGCGCAATCGGGACCGTGGTCAGTTCGCCGCTGGCGAGCTCCCGGTATGCAGCGAACTCTCCGATGAGCGTCACAAAGTTTTCCGCCGTCACGAAGCGCTTCAATGCGCTCAGCGAGTTCGTCGTCAACGTCGGGCGGATCACCACGTTCTCCGCCAACTCCAACATCGAAACGACATGGCCGATGCCGAACGTGGAAGGCATCAGCGCGAGCGGGTAGGCGCGCAGATCATCGACACCCGCCGGCCCTTTCCGTTTGACGAGCGGATGGTCTTTTCTCAGCAGCAGCACGACGGGCTGATGCGAACTGGCTCGATATTCGATACGCGGATGGGGCGGCGGATTGTACGCCAGCCCGATATGTGCCCGGCTTTCCGCGACGTCGTCCAGCAGTGCGTCTACCGCCTGCGTCGTCATGCTGATGTCCAGGTGCGGATAGCGCGTGCAAAACGGCGCCAGCACGTCGTCGACGAGCGTGTCGACGAAACCTTCGCTGATGGACAACTGGATGCGTCCCTTCTGAAGCCCCCGCAACGCGTGCAACTGGTCCTCGAGTTTTTCCTGCTGCGACCGGTAGCCCTGCCAGAACTCGAGCAGATGCGCCGCGGCTTCCGTCGGCCTGACCCCGCGCGCCTGGCGTTCGAACAGCACGGTGCCCAACTCGTCTTCGAGCAACTTGATCTGCCGCGTGATGACCGACGGCGACGTATTGATGTGGTCGGCGGCGCCGCGGATGGTGCCGTGGGTCAGCACTTCGTGGAAATACCGAAGACGCTGCTGGTTGATTTCTCGCATTTGATCGCTCCAGCGCCCAATTGTCGTTGTCTACAGAGCAACGATATGTGAACTTAGTTGCTCTTGCTAGTGGGGTTTTGCCCTGCCACCATCAAGTTAACCCGCACGACGGGCCCACGGACGCAAAACCGGGAGACACGCATGTCAGCAATCCATCCATCGGCCGCCGGCGATCCTGCCTCAGCGCTGTACAGCAAGCTCAACTGGCGGCTTCTGCCGTTTCTCGTGACCTGCTACATGTTTGCGTATCTGGACCGGGTCAATGTCGGCTTCGCCAAGCTGCAGATGCAGACCGACCTGGGTTTTTCGGACGCTGCATACGGAGTGGGCGCGGGCATCTTCTTCATCGGCTACGTGCTGTTCGAACTGCCGAGCAATCTCATGCTGCCGAGAGTCGGCGCGCGGCGCACGTTCAGCCGCATTCTCGTGCTGTGGGGCATCACGTCGGCCTGCATGCTGTTCGTGCGCAGCGTGCCGGCCTTTTATGCCATGCGATTTCTCCTCGGCGTGTTCGAGGCGGGTTTCGCGCCGGGCATGATCTATTACCTGTCGTGCTGGTACGGGCCCGCGCGGATGGCACGCGCCATTGCGCTCGTGTTCGTCGCCGGGCCGCTTGGCGGGATTGTCGGCGGGCCTGTATCGGCGTGGCTCATGACGAGTCTGTCCGGCGTCGGCGGGCTGGCCGGCTGGCAGTGGATGTTTCTCGTGGAGGGCCTGCCTTGCATCGCACTCGGCCTCTTGACGCTGCGCGTGTTGTCCGACCGGCCCGAGCAGGCACGCTGGCTGAACGATGACGAAAAGTTGCTGCTGGGACGCGAAACCGCGCCGACCGAGCATCGCGCGGACTCGTTCAAGGCCGTGTTGAAGAGCCCGAGAGTCTATGTGCTCGCGCTCGCTTACTTCAGCATCATCTTTCCGATCTATGCGATCAGCTTCTGGTTGCCGACGCTGCTCAAAGAGCAGGGCGTGAGCGACACGATCCGCCTCGGCTGGTACACCGCGATTCCCTATGTCGCGGCCGCCGTCTGCATGTACCTCGCGGGCCGCAGTTCGGACCGGGTAGGCGAGCGCCGCTTCCACTGCGCGATTCCGGCGCTTGGCGCGGCGCTGTGTCTCGTCGCGGCCGTCTTTGCCGACGGGAGTGTGATGCTCACACTCGTGGCATTGACGCTGGGAACGGCTTGCCTCTGGATGGCCTATACGGTTTTTTGGGCCATTCCGTCCCAACTGGTCGAGGGAACGGCGGCGGCGGGCGGCATCGCGCTAATCAATACCGTAGGACTGTCCGGCGGATTCTGGGGTCCCGCTGTAGTCGGTTGGGCCAAAGCATCGACGGGCAGCGTGCATACCGGGCTCTTCGTCATGGCTGGCGCTGCCGCATTGGCCGCGATTCTGATATTGACGGGCAAGCTGACGCTCAAGCAGGACTGAGGACTGTCGAGTCTACTTTCCGAAGTCCTTCGAAATCAAAAATATAGGCATCCATATCATCTCGCCGATGGTTCGCGAGATCGTTTGAGAAAAGGTGAAACACATGAAAATCCTGATCGCCGGTTTCCAGCATGAAACCAATACTTTTGCGCCCACCAGGGCGTCTTATTCGAGCTTCGTTCAGGGCGAGGGCTTTCCGCCCATGGTCCGCGGTAACGACGTGTTCGGGCTTCGCGACGTCAATGTGCCGATTGGCGGATTCATCAAGGTCATGGAAGCGAATGGGCACGAACTGAAGCCGGTGATCTGGGCGGGCGCCAGCGCATCGGCACACGTCACGACGGATGCATTCGAGCGGATCGGCGGCGAGATCATCGCCGCTGTCGAGGCAGGCGGCTTCGACGCGATCTATCTCGACCTGCACGGTGCGATGGTGACCGAGCAACACGACGACGGCGAGGGCGAACTTCTCGAACGTGTGCGGCGGATCGTCGGCGATCGGATGCCGGTGGTCGTTTCGCTGGATCTGCATGCCAACGTGACCGCTCGCATGTTCGAACACGCGAGTGCGCTCGTGGCGTATCGAACCTATCCGCATGTGGATATGGCTGAAACCGGCGAGCGTGCCGCGCGGCTTCTCGAAGATCTGATGCGGGAGGGGCGACCGTTGCATCGGGCGGTGCGTCGCGTGCCGTTCCTGATTCCCGTGAACGGCATGTGCACGCTGGTCGAGCCCGCACGCGGGATGTACCAGTTGCTGGAGGATCTCGAAGAGCGGCCTGTCGTGACCGTGTCGTTTGCGCCGGGCTTTCCGGCGGCCGATTTTCCCGAGTGCGGCCCGACGATCTGGGCTTATGCATTCGACGAAGCTGCGGCAGAACATGCAGCGGACGCACTGTTCGCGAAGATCGCAGGCGATGAAGCGCGTTGGGATGTGCCCTTCCTGACGCCCGACGAAGCGGCGCTCGAAGCAATCCGGGTGAGCAGGACGGCGGCCAAACCGGTCATCATCGCGGACACGCAGGACAACCCGGGCGTGGGCGGCGATTCGAACACGATGGGGATGGTGCGCGCGTTGTTGCGCAATGGCGCCACCGACGCGGCGGTGGGCGTGATCTGGGATGCCCAGGCGGCGGCAGCGGCGCATCGCGCGGGTGTGGGCGCGCGCATTTCACTCGCGCTGGGCGGCCGTTCCGGTGTGCAGGGCGATGCGCCGCTGGAAGGTGTGTTCGAAGTCGAGCACGTGTCGGACGGCCGCTTCCGTTTCGATGGCCCGATGCTCAACGGCATGCAAGGCGAGTTGGGGCCGGTCGCCTGTTTGCGGATCGAAGGCGTCAGGATTGCGGTGAGCTCCGTCAAGATGCAGGTGTTCGATCGCAACCTGTTCCGCGTGGCGGGCATCGAACCCGAGCAGATGAAGATTCTGGTGAACAAGAGTTCGGTGCATTTTCGCGCGGATTTCGAAGCTATCGCCGAGGCGATTCTCGTCGCGAAAGCGCCGGGACCGATGGCTGCCGATCCCGTCGACCTACCGTGGACGCGTCTCGATCCGGCAATCCGGTTGCGGCCGTTGGGGCCGTCTTTCAGTGAGAGCGATCCGGCACGGCTCGCGAGCGCTTAACTTTTAAGGGAGTCACCATGTCTGACCAGATCAATATTCGGCGCCGTCGTCTGCTCGGAACTACGGTTGCGGGCCTGAGCCTGATGGAACTGGGACTGAGCGGGCTTGCCAACGCGCAATCCAACAGCACGAAGGCGGGATCTAGCGTCGCCTCGTTCGACAACCTGAAACAGATCAATGCCGGCACGCTCAGCATTGGCTACGCCGAAGCGGGTCCGCAAAACGGACCGGTTGTGATCCTGCTGCACGGCTGGCCGTACGATATCTATGCCTTTGCCGAAGTCATGCCGTTGCTCGCGGCATCCGGCTACCGGGTCATCGCGCCGTATCTGCGCGGCTATGGCACGACGCGCTTCCTGTCCGCGGACACGCCGCGCAACGGCCAGCAGGCTGTGGTGGCCGTCGACATCATTGCGTTGATGGACGCATTGAAGATCGACAAGGCGATTTTCGGCGGCTTCGACTGGGGTGCGCGTACGGTGAATATCATCGCAGCGCTTTGGCCGGAACGATGCAAGGCGATGGTGTCGGTGAGCGGCTATCTGATCGGCAGCCAGGAGGCGAACCGCACGCCGTTGCCGCCGAAAGCGGAACTGGCCTGGTGGTATCAGTTCTACTTCGCGACGGAGCGCGGCTATGCGGGTTATGACGCGAACCGCCACGACTTCAACAAGCTGATCTGGCACACCGCATCGCCGAAATGGAATTTCGACGATGCGACGTACGAGCGTTCGGCGCAGTCGTTCAATAACCCGGATCATGTTGCGGTGGTGATTCACAACTATCGCTGGCGTCTGGGGCTGGTCAAGGGCGAGGCGCAGTACGACGATCTGGAGAAGCGTCTGGCAGCGGCGCCGACGATTTCCGTACCGACCATCACGATGGAAGGCGACGCGAACGGTGCGCCGCATCCCGAACCGGCAGCGTACGCGAAGAAGTTCACCGGCAAGTACGCGCACCGGAATATCGGCGGCGGTGTCGGACATAACCTGCCGCAGGAAGCGCCGAAAGCGTTTGCCGATGCCGTGATCGACGTCGCACGTTTCTAGCAATACTTGCGAACGCATTGGCTAGTCGCGTTACACCGCCGCTCCCGTTTTGCCATCGCGACCCTTACCGCTGCGCCGGTCTTCGTCGCCGTCATCGCGATTGTCGACGAAGGGCGAATCGGTGTCGCTGCCGCCGGCGCGCAGCGCAGTGCGCGCTTCTTGAGCCAGCTTTTCGTAGTGTTTGCGGAAGCGGGTCAAGTCCTTTTCCTCGAGCTCTTCAAGATCGAGCAGCGCGTTGTGAGCCCCTTCCAGTGCGCGGATCAACTCGTCGAGCTTGATCTGCATCGCGGCCGTATCGCGGTTCTGGGTGTTCTGGATCAGGAAGACCATCAGGAACGTGACAATCGTGGTCGACGTGTTGATCACGAGTTGCCACGTATCGCTGTAGTGAAAGAGCGGGCCGGTGAGGGCCCAGACGATCACCATGACGACGGCCAGAACAAAGGTGACCGGCCTGCCGGTCATCGTGGAAAGGAAGCTTGAGAACTTCGAAAACCATTTGCCGCTCATCATGATCTCCGCGAGTCGGGTCGACGTAAGGCATCATCGCACAGACGCCGCCTCGGCTAGTCGGCAAGCCTCGAAGCACCTCAGTGGTCCGCCGCTTTACCCCACACAATCGATTCAGGATGCTGTTCCAGATAGTCCGACAGCGCCTTCAGCGCGGCAAGTGTGCGGCGCAACTCGGTCAACGCCTGGCGAATATCGGTGTGCATCGGCGAGTCCTGCTGCAGCGTGGCGTTTGCGGCATTGAACGAGCGCTCGGCAGCCGCCAACGTCGTGTGCGCCTGCGGCACCAGTTCCGTGTCGATTCGCTGGAACAGGGAATTGGCGTTCACGAGCGCCTGGTTCAGATTGAAGCCGATCGCGTCGAAGGGGACGTGGTCGAGCCTCTTCACGATGTTGGCGAGTTGGTCCTGAAGTTCCTCGACGGTATTGGGCACGGTCGGCAGTTCGACCGGCATGCGGCGCGTGTCGATGCTGACAGCGGGGACGTTCGGGAAGAAGTCCAGCGCCACATAGCGCTGGCCGGTCAGCACGCTGCCCATACGCAACTGCCCGCGCAAGCCCTGGGCGACCAGTTGATGCAGCAGCGCTTTGGCCGCCGCGCCGGAGCCTTTTCCGAGTGCCTCCCTGTAGCGTCGTCCGAGACGATAGGGGTAGAGGTTGAGCGTCACCATCATGTCGAAGCGATTGCACGCCGGCGTGAAGTCGAGATCGATGGCGGTCACTTCGCCCAGTTCGACACCGTCGAAGTCGACCGGCGCGCCGACTGAGAGCCCGCGCACGCTCCCGTCGAACCGCATACGCACCGACGCGGCGGGTCCGTCGTCGGCACGACGCATCGCCTCGGTTCTGTTCGCGGCTAGAGCGAACGCGGCGCCGTCGGCGGCGCGAGGTTCGGGCGTCTGTGATTCGGGCAGATCGAATACGACGCCTCCGGAGAGCAACGCGGCAACGGATTGGGTGTCCAGCGTCAAGCCGCTCGAATCGAATCGCAGGTCGATGCCGCTTGCGTGCCACCATCGCGTGCCTGATGTGACATAGCGATCGTAAGGCGCTTTCACGAATACATCGACATCGACGGCGGAGCCACCGCGAGCCAACGCATAGTTGAGGACTTGCCCCACCTGCACGCGCCGGAAATAGACTGGCGAGCCCACGTTGAGCGATTCGAGGGAAGAAGCGTGCAGAACGAACCGCCCGCCGTTCTGCTCGCTGGTCACGGACGGCGGCGTTTCCAGACCGGCAAACTGCCGGCATATCGTGGACGCGCGTCCAACATCCACCGCGATGTACGGACCGGAGATAAATGTCGTCAGCCCGGAGACACCAGCGGTGCCGACGCGCGGACGAACCACCCAGAGGCGCGTGCCGCACAGTGCAAACCGTTCGGCGGACGTGTCGAGTTCCACGACGGCGAGCACGCGTGTGCGGTCGTGCGAGAGCCGCAGTTCCATCAATCTGCCTATTTCGACGTCCTTATAGCGCACGCGGGTTTTGCCGGCTTCGAGTCCTTCGGCTGTGGCGAAGCTGACGGTGACTTCGGCCCCCGATCGTTCGAGCCAGGGCGCGAGAAGCGCGAGACAGATCAATGCGGCGGCAAGCGGCGCGAGCCAGATGACGGCGAGTCGTGGGCGAAGACGCATTTACAGCTTTCCGCGGACGACGTCGCCCATGTCTTTCGCCAACCGGCAAAGATAGCGCAGCGTTCGCTTAATGCTGTGCCTGATGCCTGCGCGGATCGACCTGGCTCGCGTGCCGTTGCCCGAGTTCGATGCTTGCGGGCCGGAAGCCTCGCGCTGGTCTCGCGTACGCGGACTACGTGGATGCCGCGAGCGCATGGTGTCTGAACCTTCTGGAGAGACCTGCCGGGTTAGCGAGGAGCAGCGTGAACATCCGGATAGAAACTCATGGCCAGTGTGATGTAGACGAGCGCGGCGAAGACGCCGGCCAGGGTGCCGAACGCATCTCTCGCGGCCGGGCCACGCGTAAATTGAACCGGAATCCCCACCAGCAGATACGCCACAAAGAACACGAAGGCGACCATCAAAGGCGGAGGGGCCAGTGAGACGACCATGTCAGCGAATGCGCGCATACGCGTACCTTGGAATAGTCCGGAACAGCGGCCTTGTCGTTGCGTCGGCTTGCCGTGGCCGATGCACCGTGGCGCTTGCGCGCCGCGGGTCAACTACGCGCAGCGCGCAAAGCGATGGACAGCGAAAGCGGACCGATCAATGAAGCTGCGCCACCAGCGCATCCGCACCCTTGTCGAGTCCCGTCTTCGCAGCGCCCAGGGAGCCGAAAGCGGCCGGCAGATTCATGGCGTTCGGATATTGCTTCGACACGTAGGCCTTCAGCAGTTGGCCGCTCGCGCCGTCATAGACTTCCACGGCGTAGGACACCGAGCCGCTGAATGCCCCCTGACCGCCGCGGATCGACTGCACGCCGTTGTAGAGATTGCCCGCAAGGTCGAAATGCATGAACTGCCCGACCAGCAACGTCGTGCTTTCGGCGCCGGTCAAGGTCAGCTTGATCCGCAAGGTGTTGGGGCCAGGCTGCGTGGCCACGTCGAACCGTTTCGCCAGTTTTTCCGAGAACGTCTTTTGCATGTAGTCGGCAAGCGCGGCCCTGTCGGCGGCCTTTAATTCGCCGAATTGATTGTCACTGCCCTGATAGACGGCCACGGGGTCCAGCACCACCTGCGTGTAGCGCGCCCAGACCACGGTCGCCGCGTACTTGTAGGGCACTTTGCCCGCATCGTCGTCGCGGTTCTGCTTCAACTGCGGCGAGGACGCGATGCCCGTGTACGCGACGGGTTGCACACCCGCGCAGGCCGCGAGGGCCAGTGCCGCTGCGCCGGCGAAAAGAAGCGGGACGAGTTTGTTCGTGAACATTGCATGTTCCTTGATGGGCAATTTGAGTGCCGGTGAATGCCGGGCGGCGTGCAGTTCAGGCGAGAACCGATGAGGCCGAACAGTAGCACCGTCTTTATTGAATGTAAACCGTCTATCCGGTTTGTTTGTTGGGTGGCTTGAGCGGTACAATTCCAACCCTCAGAGCGAGCGCTGCTTGTGCCGACGGATGGCGCGACTGCTCGCCGACACTGATTCACCGCGCCGAATCACTTGCTCAATACCATCACGACGCGGCAGCACCGGGCCGGCACGGCCAGCGTGGCGACGTCATCACTATCGACAATGGATAACCAGACCCGTTCGGAGATTTCCCGCAAGAAGGCAATCGATGCCGCTCTTACCATCCTGACTCGCGAAGGCGTCGGTGGACTGACGTTCGATTCGTTGTCGCGTGAAAGCGGCATCAGCAAGGGTGGACTGCTGCATCAGTTTCGCACCAAGCAGGGGGTACTGTGCGCGTTGCTGGAGCATCAGAAGCAGCAGTTCGAGCAGATCGCGCGCGACTATATGGCGAAAGAGGGCGCGTCCAAAGCGGAGCCCAACCTCGCGGCGCAGATTGCGATTTATCGGGAGTCCATCAATCAGCCGAATTCCGTGGCACGAGCCGTTCTCGCCGCGCTGGTCGAGAACCCCAACTTGCTCGACGAAATGAAGACGTCCGACGCCGAGAAAATGAAGGCCTTGCAGGACGAAGCGACCGACCTCGATCTGTCGCTGTTGCGCTACTTCGCCGCCAGCGGTCTCGCGTTTCACTCTCTGCTGGGACTGTCGCCGCTGGACGATTCGGCCCGCAACCGGCTGTTCGATCGTCTTCTCGATGAAGCGAGCTGGCAAGGTCAGCACTCGCAGACAAAACGTCGCAAACGGTCCGCGGGCTGAGCCGCGCTGGTTCATCGCGAACGGCGCGTCAACACTCGAGCAAGAGCGATCACCCCCGACTCTATTTCCTCGACACCGATCGACGCAAAACCGAGCACGAGCCCCGGCGGCGCGGGATGGTCGATCGCGTACAGCGATAGCGGGCGCGTCTCGATGCCTTCGCGTGCCGCACGCCGCGCCGCGTCGGCGTCGTCCGCGCCTCTGGGCAGAAAGGCGGGCGCATCGAGTCCCGCCACGATCGGCGCAAGCGCGAGCAAGCCCGAGAGATGCCGCTCGACCGCCGACGTCAGCGCCTCGGCCCGCTCGCCATAGAGCATGCGCATGCGTCGTATGTGCCGGCCGAAATGACCGTCGGCGATGAAGTCGTGCAACACGGATTGTTGATCGGTTGGAACATGCCGCGCCGTCGAGGACAGCGCGGCCACGAATGGCTCGACCAACCGGTCGGGCAGAATCGCATACGCCGTCCTCAAAGCGGGAAACAGCAGCTTGCTGAAGGTGCCGCAGTAGACCACGTGTCCGTGATCGTCGAGGCTCTTCATCGCGGCAAGCGGGTGGCCTTCGAAGCGGTACTCGCTGTCGTAGTCGTCTTCGATGATGACGGAGCCTCGATCCCGTGCCCACTCGAGCAACGATAGACGCCGTTCGAGCGCGAGCGGCGGACCCAGCGGCGCCTGGCGCCCGGCGGTGACATAAGCCAGACGCGCAGTTGCGGCGTGCTGACGGGCCCATGACACATCGACGCCGGCCGTGTCGACCGGCACGCCGATCACCCGGGCGCCCGCCGCTTCGAGTACGAAACGGGCGCCGGGGTAACCTGGGTCTTCCATCCACGCGCTGTCTCCCGGATCGAGCAGGAGGCGCGCGGTCAGATCGATTGCCTGCTGAACGCTGCCCAACACGACGACGTTGTCCGCCGAACATCGAATACCGCGCGACGGACCGACATAAGCGGCGATCACTTCACGCAGCGGCCGATACCCTTGCGCCTCGCCATCGCCGAGCAGATCCCGCTGCGCGCGACGCACCCGGTTGGCCGCGAGCCGCGCCCACAATTCGAATGGAAACGCATCGAGATCGGGCTGGCTGGCGCGAAACGCGCGCGCAGGGCGCGTGCGGCCGCTGAGTTGAAACGCGCTCCGCGCGAGCAAACGGCCACGCGCCGATAACTCGACAACTGGCGGCTGCGTGCCGCTGTCGCCGTCATGATGACGCTCGCGGGCGAGCGGCCGGCCATCGCGCTTTCTGGGCGACGTCCGCTCGCCGCTGTCGATGCGCCGGTCCGGCAGTTCAGCCGCAACAAAACTGCCGCGTCCCACGGCGCCCGACAGATACCCTTCCGCGTCGAGTTGCGCGAAAACGCCCAGCACCGTTCCGCGCGACAGTCGAAATCGTGTTGCGAGATCGCGCGTGGAAGGCAGGCGCGCGCCCGGCGGCAACGACCCCGACAAGATCGCCTTGCGCAACTCGTCATAGAGCCAGCGGTGAAGCGGCGCGCCTTCCGGCCTGGGCGCTAGCGCAAGTTCAATCTGTTCAGCTCGCCGCACACTCTTCCTCGTCAAATTGGCTCAATCAATTTCCGAATAATGGACCTTTTTTATGACCATTCACAGCCTTATGCTGGGGTCATTGGAAACGCGGCATGTCGCCGACTTTCGCGTAATGACTGATGGGAGAAAGGAAATGGCACACAAGGTGTTCGTCGCCGGCGTAACGGGCGCCATTGGAAGCGCGCTTGCGCCGCTGCTGATCGACGCCGGCTATACGGTATTCGGCGGCACGCGGCGCGCGGACCGCGCGAGAGAACTTGAGGCCGCGGGCGTGGTGCCGGTCATCGTCGATGTATTCGATGCGGCCGCGCTGCGTGACGCGCTCGTGCGCATCGCGCCGGCCAGCGTGATTCATCAATTGACCGATTTGCCGCCCGGGCTCGACCCTGCTCGAATGGCTCAGGCGGTGACGGCCAACGCGCGGATACGCGACGAGGGTACGCGCAACCTGGTGGCCGCGGCGATCGCGGCGGGCAGCAGCCGGATGATTGCGCAAAGCATTGCATGGGCGTACCGGCCGGGACCGACGCCTTACGACGAAAGCTGCCCGCTCGACATCGATGCGCAGGGCGCGCGCGGCACGAGCGTGCGTGGCGTCGCGGCGCTCGAACGGCACGTGCTGGAAGCGGCGTCGCTGAACGGCACAGTGCTTCGCTATGGACAGATTTACGGACCCGGCACAGGCGCCGACGCCCCGGCGGGTTCAAGTCCATTGCATGTGGAAGCGGCGGCGTATGCGGCGTTGCTTGCGCTTCAGCGGGGCAACGCCGGCGTGTACAACGTCGCGCAAGACGTAGCCGAAGTGACCAGCGCGAAGGCGCGCCGTGAGTTGGATTGGTCGCCGGATATGCGATCGGCGGCGCGCGTATGAATCCGCTGACGCTGACTCTGCCGCGCCTCGCGTGCAAGCCCGCCATGCTCGCGCTGGCCACGACGACGATGCTGGCGCTCGGCCCGTCGGCGCCTCGTTCGGCCATCGACTGGTTCGCTGGCATCTGCGGCGTCGATCCGTTGATGTCCAACGCATCGACGCATACCGGCGCAGCGAGCCGGCCTGCATCGACCGTGAAAGTGCTGTCGTGCGAAGCGCTGCCCAACGTGCCGGGCAAGTCGGTGACGACGGCCATCGTCGACTTTCCGCCGCTCGGCTTTACGCCCGCGCATCGTCACCCTGGTTCAGTGACGGCGGTCGTGCTGGAAGGGACGATCCGCTCGCAACTGCAAGGTGGGCCGCCCGTCGACTACGCGGTTGCACAGACCTGGTTCGAGCCGCCGCGCGCGCTCCATCTATTCGCCGAGAATCCTGATGCGGTGCATCCGGCGAAGTTGCTGGCGACATTCATCGCTGATACCAATTGCGGTCCGCTGGTATTGCCACCGGACTAAGTCCGGCGATCTCTCATTGCCGATTGGTTGTAAATCCACATCACATTTCTGTTTTTCTCTAAGCGATAGACGGTCGCATACACATGCATTTGACCGTCTATCGCACATCTGCTCATGCACTCCGTAGCGCGCTTACGGACAGTGCTTCCCAAGTTGTGTCCCATAGATCGGCGTGTTCGCCGAAATCGCGAATATTCCACTGATCTTTCGACGATCAGAGCCGCGCCTTTATTCAGTCAAAACCATACCGTCACCCGAGGGTAATTACTTACAAAAGAGTGCGCCAGATGCAGATTTAACAAAGTTAGAATGTTTCATCTAATGCTGCATCGCAGAACGATTCGAGCCGGTTGGTGCAAGCCAACGAGTCAACTAACTGCGTGCGTCTCGACTGGTTTCGCATACCTCTTGTCTGAGCAATGTGAACGTTTAAAGAAGGAGTGCAGAGTGTATTTTTCGACGCCAGAGCAATTCGTCTCCATCCAAAGTGCCAATGTCGCTGTCGCGTTTTCGTTGGCGCAGCAAACATTCCAGTATTTTGAAGAGCTGGCTAAGTTGAACCTGCAGGCGGCCAAGGCCACGTTCGCGGAGAGCGAACAGGCATGGCAGATGGCGGTGTCGGGTAAGACGCCGGTCGAACTGTTTATTCATCAGGCCAGCAACGCGCAACCCGTCGCGCAGAAAGTACTGTCTTATAACAGTCACGCGCTTGAAATCACCAACGCCGCACAGGCCGAATTTCTGAAGATTTTCGAAGACCGGTTTGCACAGTCCAACACGAAAATGCAGACGGTTTTCGACGACTTCGCGCGCAATGCGCCCACAGGCTCCGAACTCGCGGTCACCGCGTTCAAGTCGGCGGTTTCCAGTGCGGGCGCTGCCTACGACGCGATGCGCAAAGCCACCGCGCAAGCCATTGCCTTGGCGCAGGCCAGTCAGTTGACGGCACCTGACTCGGCGCGGGCCAAATAAGGCAATTCAGCCCAACAGCAATGCTCAGGCAGCCTGGAGCAAACGCTCCAGGGCTGTTGTTTCGCTTTCCTCCAAGCAGGACGGATCGGTCGATTCGGAAACGAAATGGGTATCGCATTGCTTGCCAACTCGTTCGAAGGGCGATCCGAAGGCGCTTAAAAAAAGTCAGCCGGGAATGTAATGGGAAGTCACGCTTCTTATAAGAACGATCTCTCGCACATTGAAACGATAGTCACAACGCTGGAGAGATTGCTTTCAAAAGGTGATTCGATGGCGTGCACGTCGGTAGTCAATGAGCCGGATTATTGGCGTCAGCGCATCGAGACGATACTGAATCAGCGCGAGATTTCAAGGGTCGATCGGGAGCATGCTGACGCCTTGCTCAGACGCTTGAGCGGGATCATCAAGATGCCTTAATAAGGCGGCAGAATCGAATAAACATCTGAAGGCCGCGAGCAACGCGGCTCAGTCAATATAAAAGGGTACGACATGACCAGTGAATCTTCTGAGAGCGGTTTGCAGGTGCTGTCGTCGCAAACCTCGGGCCGTCATCGACTCGTGGTGCGCGCGGCGCTTCACGGTATGCGCATTGCCGCAATCTGGCAGGTGCTATTTCCCTTCTCCCGCAACGTCGAGACCGTCGCTGTGACGACGCCTCCCGGCAGCGGGTTTGAAGAAGTCACGATCGCGCTGGCTCAAGCGCAACGCGAGTTGGTGGATGCCATGATCGCGCGCTTCAAGAGCATGTCCTGGGTGACGAGCGCAACGCTTTGCTGAGGGCGTGAGTAACTTCAACGCGACCGACAGTTGCGTGCAGATAGCCGGCTCCGGCTATTTGCACGTCGACGCAACCCGCGTCTTTATTCCAGTGCGGAAGCCGGACCAAAAAATTCATAACGGCTTTGTGACTCCGGCACGCCGATCGTTTTCAGGTGCTTCTTGATGGCCTTCATGAACGCGATCGGTCCGAGGAAATAGACATCGACGTCGCGCGTCTTGGGCAGCCACGCGTCGAGGCGCGTTTCGTCGAGATAGCCGATGCCGTGCGCGTCGGCATCTTCCGCGCGACGCTGCTCATAGCAGTAGAAACGCTTCAATTTCGGATGCCGCGCGGCCAACTGGTCGATCGCGTCGCGAAACGCATGCACGCCGCCGTGACGCGCCGAGTGAATGAAGTGCACAGGGCGGTCGGTCTTCAGCGCGGCTTGCAGCATCGCCAGCGTCGGCGTGATGCCCACGCCGCCGCTGATCAGCACCAACGGCTTGTCGCTGTCTTCGAGCTTGAAGTCGCCGGCCGGTGCGAACAGTTCCACCGCGTCGTTTTCATTGACCTGCGTGTGCAGATGGTTCGACACCTTGCCATTCGGTTCGCGCTTCACGCTGATACGATATTCGCGGCCGTTCGACATGGCCGAGAGCGAGTAATTACGGCGCACTTCCTCGCCGTCGATAACGAGCCGCACGCCGATGTATTGCCCCGGATGAAACGCGAGCAGCTCGCCGTTGTCGTCGGGGCGCAGATAGAACGACGTGATCTCGTCGCTTTCCCGCACTTTACGGGCGACACGAAAGAGCCGCGTGCCGCGCCAGCCGCCCGGCGCTGCTTCCCGCTCTGCGTACATTTTCTCTTCAAGGCCGCTCAACAGATCGGCGAGTTGCTGATACGCGGCGGCCCACGCTTCAATGACCGCATCGGTTGCAATCTCGGCGCCAAGCACTTCGCGGATGGATTTGAGCAGGCACTGCCCGACAATCGGATAATGCTCCGGCAGGATATTCAGCGCGACGTGCTTGTTGATGATCTGCGAGACCAGCCCGCCAAGTTGTTCGAGTTGATCGATATGACGTGCGTACATCAGCACGCCGTTGGCCAGCGCGCGCTGTTGCGCGCCGCTCGCCTGGTTGGCGAGGTTGAACATGGGACGCACTTCGGGATGTTCGCTGATCAGCATGTCGTAGAAGTGCGTGGTCAGCGCCTCGCCTCCGCTTTCGAGAAGAGGAACGGTGGCTTTGACGATGGCGCGGTGTTCGGCGGAAAGCATAGGAAGTCCTGGTTGTTGGTGGATATCCAGTCGGGCTTCGACTGACGTACTTGTGTATCCATGTTTCGTGCCAGGTATAAAATGCAAATAAATCAACGATCTGAATTTCATAATGGTCAATTCGACCTTAGTCGAAAAGACTCCTGACGGAGTCAATCTGATTGCAGAAGCGCTCCTCGACGTCCTGACGCCGCTGATCCTCGACCTCTCGCGTGAGGTGTCCGACCGCGAGCGTTACCGCCGTCTGCTCAGCAGCCTGCGCGCGCTGTTTCCCGGCGACGCGGCCGCGCTATTGCGTCTGGAGGGCGACACGCTGGTGCCGCTCGCCATCGACGGATTGAGCAGCGATACGCTTGGGCGGCGCTTTCGTGTCGGCGACCACCCGCGCTTCGAGCAACTTCTGTCGCGGCCGGAGCCGACCCGCTTCGCCGCGGACTCCGATCTGCCCGATCCCTACGACGGCCTCGTACAAGGCGTGGCTGGTCATCTCGAAGTCCACGATTGCCTCGGCTGTCCGCTGTTCGTGCGCGGCCGGCCGTGGGGTTTGCTCACGCTCGATGCGCTGGACCCGGCGCGCTTCGACAGCATCGACATGGCGTCGCTGCGGGCGTTTCTGGGCCTGGCCGCCGCCACGGTGAGCGTGGTCGAACGAATCGATACGTTGGCACGCAGCACCGAAGAGGAGCGGCGGCGCGCGGAAGCCTACCGGCAGGCGAGCAGCCAGAGCCGGCGCGAAATGGTCGGGAGCAGCGACGCGCACACGCATCTGATGAAGGAAATCGAGGTGGTCGCCGGCAGCGATCTGACCGTGCTGATCACCGGTGAGACCGGCGTCGGCAAGGAACTCGTGGCGAATGCGATTCACGCGCTCTCGTCGCGGGCGAATAAGCCGCTGATCAGCCTGAATTGCGCCGCGCTGCCGGACACGCTCGTCGAGAGCGAGCTGTTCGGGCATGTGCGGGGCGCGTTCTCCGGCGCGTCGTCGGACCGGCGCGGCAAATTCGAACTGGCGGACGGCGGCACGATTTTTCTCGACGAAGTGGGCGAGCTGCCGCTTCTCGTGCAGGCCAAACTTTTGCGGGTTTTGCAGAACGGCCAGTTGCAGCGCATCGGCTCGGACCACGAACACAAGGTCGACGTGCGGCTGATCGCCGCAACGAATCGCGATCTGGCCGAAGAGGTGCGCACGGGGCGGTTCCGCGCGGACTTCTATCATCGGCTCAGCGTCTATCCGTTACGCGTGCCGCCGTTGCGCGAACGTGGCCGCGATGTGTTGCTGCTGGCGGGGTTTTTCCTCGAAGAGAATCGCTCGCGGCTCGGCCTGCTGAGCCTGCGTCTCGCGGCGGATGCGCAAGCCATGCTGCTGCGTTATCCGTGGCCCGGGAACGTGCGTGAACTTGAACACCTGATCGGCCGAAGCGCGCTCAAGGCACTGGCTGCGAATCGCGAGCGCCGTCGGATCCTGACGTTGACGGCTGCCGACTTCGCGCTATCAGCAACACCGGCTGAAGACACAAGTCAGACGCCAGGCGAAACAACTGAAAGCGGAACGAAGGATTTTCGCAGTGCGGTCACCGAGTTCGAGCGAACCACCGTTCTCGACGCGTTGTCTCGCCACAACCAGAATTGGGCGGCCGTCGCGCGCGAGCTCGGTCTTGATCGGGCGAATCTGAACCGGTTGGCCAAACGGCTTGGCCTCAAATGACCGGCAACGCAATTCGCCGCGCGACCGCTGCAAGATAGCGTAGTGTCGCGCGGCACGACCAACGGGTAGACGCTTAAGTGGCTACGTCTTCGTTTTGCGGAAATAGCGCGCGACGTGTCTCGTCGTCGAACTCGGCTTTCAGCGTCAGCTTGTCCTTCAATGCTTGTGCGCGCGCCGCGGCTGGACGTGCGGAGATTTCGTCCACGACGCGCTTCACGTTCGGATACGCGCTCAGACCCGCTTCACCGAGAATGTAGCCGGCGAAGCAAGCCCAGCCCCACAGCGCGATATCCGCGACGGAATAAGTATCGCCGGCCAGATACTTCGACGTCGCAAGGCGCTCGTCCAGCACGCGATAGTGGCGCTCCACTTCCTTCAGATAGCGATTGCGCGCATAGGGCAGCGGCGTCGGCGCGTGATGCAGAAAGTGCACCGCCTGGCCCGAGAAGGGCGACAGTCCGGTCGCGACGAACATCAGCCACGACAACGCCTGTGCGCGTTCGCCAGCCGATGCCGGCAGGAACCGTTCATGTTTCGTCGCGAGGTGCAGCAGGATGGCGTGCGAATCGAACACGGTCACGCCGTCGTCGGTAATCGCCGGGACTTTTGCGTTCGGATTGATGCGGAGAAACTCGGGGCGATGTTGTTCGCCCTTGAACGTGTCGACCGCGATCAGTTCGAACGGGGTCTGCAGTTCTTCGAGCATCAACGCGACTTTCATCGGGTTCGGCGACGGGTGGAAGTAAAACTTCAGCATGACGATCTCCATGGAATAAGGGGCAGGGCAGATGACGACCGGCGGCACAGCGCCGCTCGGATTCGTGCCGCGGTGGCTGCCCGGTCGTTGCGACCTTTGGTGATGATGGGCTGCCGGGCCGCTTTTGCCGTACGACTATTCCGATGAGAACGTTCGAACGATTCGCACGTGTTGTCACGAACGAATCGGGATCGCCTGCTTGCCGTTACTCCGCGATCGAAAAGCGCGACGGGCGCTTTTGCGGTGCCTTGGTCGGACGCTCAACGCGCGAGGTAGCGCCGCGAATGAAAAGAATTGCGCAAAAGGCCACCATGGCCCAAATGCAGAGAATTACCGTCAGAGCGCTCATTTCAGTTTTCAGATGTAGAGACTGCGATTGGTGCTGTCCGACCTGCGGGCCGGTCAGTGTGTCGTATGCGGACCGCTGCCGTCAAACAGAAGCTCGTCGATCAGGCGCGTGGCGAGTGCGAGTTGCTGTTCGAGCGACGCACGCGCCGCTTCCGCGCCTGCCGCGTCGCCACGGGCGGCGGCGTCGTAAGTCTGCGTCGCGAGGCACAGCACACTCTCCGACGCGAGGTGCAACCCGCGCATCGTTTCGGCGTCTGCGTCTGGCACCGGGCTGGTCCATTCTGTCGTCGAAGCGGCCGGCAGGCTGATTTCGAACTCGTTATCTTTATCGTGGCGGGTAGACATCGCAGGCTCCTTGCGCAATTGGCACGATGTCAGTGTGCGCCGGCGTTTCTGGTTTCAATCGGGCGAATAGAAGCCTGTTTTTTAGTCAATCCTCGATGATTGGGAAGTCGAAGTATTCAGCTGAAGAATAGGCCTGCGGCGCGGCCGCCGGCGCGCTTTTGCAAGCGGGCAGAAGCGTTGCCGCGCGATCCAGCGCTATCGCGCGTCTTGCTGCAGATATTTGTGGGCAAACGCGATTGCCATGCTGCCCTCGCCGACCGCGGAAGCCACGCGTTTGACCGGACTCAGCCGTACATCGCCGCAGGCAAACACGCCGGGCACGCTCGATTCGAGCAGGTAGGGATCCCTGTCATGGGACCAGCGTCCGGCCTTGACGACGTCGTCGCCGGTGAGCACGTAGCCGCGCGCATCGCGTGCGATTTCCTCGGGCAACCACGCGGTCTCCGCGTCGGCGCCAATGAACACGAACAAGGCCCCGCAATCGTGCCGGCGCACTGCCTCGATCGACGCGTCGCGCACGTCGATCGCCGTCAGATGGGTGTCGCCGTACGCGCCCACGACTTCCGATCGCAGTCGCACCGCGACGTTCGACTTGCCGCGCAGTTGCTCGATCAGATAGCGCGACATGCTCTTGTCGAGCGAATCGCCGCGCAGGACGAGCGTCACCATGCGCGCGTGATTGGCAAAATACAACGCGGCCTGCCCAGCCGAATTGCCGCCGCCGATCAGATACACGTCGAGTCCATGCGTCGCGTTCGCTTCGCTGCGCGACGCGCCGTAGTAAATACCCTTACCGATAAACCGGTCGAAACCTTCGATCGAGAGGCGCCGCCACGTGACGCCCGTCGCAAGAATGATCGTTCGCGTCCGGATGATGTCGCCGCCGTCGAGGTGAACGCTGCGCGCCTGCACATCGATCCGGCCGACGGACCGCGTCACCAGAATCTCCGCGCCAAGCCGCCTTGCCTGCTGCAGTGCGCGGCTTGCCAGTTCATCCCCGGAGACACCGTTGGGAAAGCCGAGGTAGTTCTCGATACGCGAAGAGGTGCCGGCCTGTCCGCCGGGCGCTTCACGCTCCAGCACGATAGTGCGCAAGCCTTCCGATGCGCCGTACACCGCCGCGGCGAGCCCAGCCGGGCCACCGCCGATGATCATCGTGTCGTATTCGGTGAGGCGAGGCTGCGTCTGCAGACCCAGCAGCCCGGCAAGCTCGCGCGCCTCAGGCCGGTTCAACACCGTGCCGTCGACCAGTCGCAACGACGGACACTCTTCCTCTGTCGGACAGGTTCCGGGCCAACGCTTGGGCAGTTCGGGCGCGTCGGGCGTCATCCAGTCGTAGCTAATCTGGTTGCGGGCGAGAAAATGCCGCAGCGCCGTACAGGCGTCGTCCCAGCGGCTGCCGACCATGGTGACGCGCGCCTTGGGCGGCTCAGCGGAAAGCCCTTGCAACCCGCCGATGCGTTCGCGAGCGAGCGCGCCCATCTTGAGCGCCACATCCGGCGATGCGGCGGCCAGTACGTAATAACGCTGGGCGTCCACACGCATCACACGCGACGGTTCCGCCGCGCGGTAAGCGCCCGGAAACGGTGAACTCAGCGCAAGCGGCACTTCGCCGAAGATCGTGCTGGGCAGACGCCAGCCTAGCGTGCGCTCGATACCGTCGAACGTCTTGATGACTTCCATCTTGCCGGTGAGAACGACATACAGCGCGCGCTCGCCGCCTTCGTGAACCGCGAATTCGCCTGCGCATAGATGAAGGTCCGCGGAGGTGTGCGCGAGATTGTCGAGTTCGTCGTCGGAGAGTGTTGCAAAGAGCGGTACTGTCCGGATGTCGTCGATGGTCAGCATGGCTGTGTCCAAACAGGCAAGGGGGGAGGAGGATCAGTCTGCGGGAGATCGTTGTTTACGACAACGCGTACCGCCACTGCGCGAGAGACAGGAGGCAGTCCGAATCAGTATAGGATGTTCGCCTGCCAACTTTATGGCTAACACGTGTCTCGGTTTCCGTTGACGCGAGCCTGCCGCAACGTTCTTCACCCCTGCTTCTTTCCGCACATCTCATCCTGCGACTCGAGCGCGGCGACCATCTCGCCGTCCGGCGTGGTCAGATACGACGGTCGCGCAACACGCTGCGACAACAGTTCCATGATAGGCGGCACGTGATCGCAATCGGTTCGCCATCCGGAATATCTTAGGTTAACGAACTAACCTGCAGTGTCAAACGAAAACTGCCGCCCGTCGCACCGCCTCACACAACGCCGGTCAGGCGTGCAGAACCAGTTTCTGCACGCGCCAGTTCAGCAGTTCAGCCACGAACAGGACGTTCTCGGCCGGGCACGCCATCTGATGAATCCAGCCGAACTGCTTCGGTTGCTTGCCGGCTTTACCGAGTACGCCGAGCACCTTGCCGTCGAGCGTCATCTTGTAGATGCGGCCCGGAAAAGCGTCGGCGCTATAGAGCACCTGGTTCGGTCCCGGCGAGATGCAGATTGCCCACGGCGAGCCGGGTGCAAACGTGCCGGCCGCGATTGCCGCTTCGTCCGGCATGTCGCCGATCGCCGGACGTGCGTCCGGCGGCACCGGCACGTCGATCGTGAATTGCCGCAGGAAAGTCCCTTCGGTGTCGAACACCTGGATGCGCCGGTTGCTGCGGTCCGCGACATAGACGTTGTCGTGCGCGTCGAGCGCGATGCTATGCGGCGTATGAAATTGCCCCGGCCCCGTACCGCGCTCGCCCCATGACTTGATCCAGTTGCCGTCGCGGTCGACTTTCGCGACGCGCGAGTTGATATAGCCGTCGCTGATATACGTGTTGCCCGCCACGTCCCATGCTACGTCCGTGACCTGGCGAAAGCGCCCGGGCTCGGCGGGCAATGGCGGATTGGGGTGCTTCAGCGGCGCGGTTTCTTCGTCGGAGGCTTCCTGTTTGCGGCCGAACACCATGGCGACGCGTCCGTCCGGTGTGAACTTGATCACCATGTCGGAACCTTTGTCCGTCACCCAGATGTTGTCTTGCCGGTCGATCTTGACCGTATGCGCGAACGACCATGCATATAGGTTGTGCCCGATCTCGCGCACGAAGCGTCCGTCGGGCGCGAACTCGAGAAGTTGCGCGGCCGCCGCGCCGTATGCCGGTCCAGTCGAGTTGCCGCGCGACAGCACGAAGATATGCCCATGCGAATTGAGTGAAACGCCGGAGCACTCACCGAAATACACATCTTTGGGCAAATGAACGGGATTTGGAATCGAGTCGTAAGCAATCGAGGGTACTGTGGGTGAGTCCGCGAAAGCCGGTGGTATCGCGAGTCCGGCAGCGGTGCCCGCGACGAGGCTCAAAAAAGTGCGGCGACTCATTGCCCGATGCTCGGCGCTGCCACAGCACGGGCAAAACGACCCATATTGCTCGCTCATCCGATGTCTCCTTTTTGTATCGCGTACGGTCATGTTCCGTTTGGCGAAGCCAACGTCCCGAACGCGCAGGAGCAATCGTAGTGCACATTTCGCGCGATAGCCAAGTCGTCGTGCGGCTACCGGCAATGTGTGGACAGCGAGACTCGCTATCTGCAATACAACCTGCTTTCAGCTTCGAGTCTGCGATGAAGTGTGCGTGGCATCGTGCACATGCTTTCGGCGATGTGGTCGATTGCAACGACTTGCCGAGTTTGAGTGACACGCGACAGCCTGGTTGCCGCATGGTTGATCAGACCATCCGTTGATCGAAAACCAGCAGTCATTCAATTAGTTCGGACTGCAATCTTACTGTGTGCCGCTCGGTGCCGGTCCCTGAGAGGCAGCATTCACCCGTGCGGATTCCCTCACGAGTTCCTGCGTCATCGCGGCGGCGACGGGGTTCGAACCGCGGTGGTCCTGGCTGGTCGGCGCGGCTTGCATCGGCGGCGGCATAGGCAACGACGGATCGGGTTTGGAAGATTCCCTGACGAGTTGCTCCGTCATAGCCGCCGCGACGGCATTCGAGCCATGCCGGGTCAGATCGTCGCGCGCGCGGCCCGGCTGTTTATGTCGCGATGCTTGTGGCTGCGCTGCCGTTTGCGCATCATTGGCGATGGGGCCAGATTTAGACGGCAACGGTGCGCCCGCGATCTCGCCCGTGCTGTTCGCGGACGGCGAAGTGGGAACCACGTTGCCCGCGGTCACATGCGTGCCGTCCGCTCGCGGATCGACCGCCGCCGTCGTGACGGAGTTGGCCGTTACCGTGTCCGGCGCCGCCTCGGAGCGATTGCCCTTAGGGAGAAGCTGGTAAGAGATGAATCCCACGTCCACCAGAACCAGCGCGATTATCAACGCCTTGCCTGTATTCGTCATATCCAACACCGAGTCGTTCGAGTGAGGTGATCGAATCATGATAATCGACCGCCAAAAAACATTTTGGGCGGCGTTTTGCAATGCGATTTATTCGGTTTTCTCCACGCGTTTTGACACCGTTTTGACATCCCCCGTCAGCTAATCCCTCAGCTACCCGCAGGTTCTCCGCGTTTCGCTCCGAAGTCCCAGCGTTGCGCCTGCGCAGTCTCGACTTTGGCGGGCAACAATCCGGCCTGAAAGAATGTATCCGCGATCTTTTGCTGCTCGCCGAAATTCTGCGCAAGAACCGGGCGCACCAGATAACTGCGGCGCGCATTCG
The DNA here is from genome assembly GCF_004339745.1 of Paraburkholderia sp. BL9I2N2. Classification (GTDB taxonomy): domain Bacteria; phylum Pseudomonadota; class Gammaproteobacteria; order Burkholderiales; family Burkholderiaceae; genus Paraburkholderia. The sequence continues at coordinate 237,766 of NZ_SMGP01000004.1, forward strand.
CACGTTCAATCGTGGCGGCGTCGAGTCCCCAGATCGGCGCGAGCGTCTGGGCCGCTTCCTGAGGATGCGCGCGCAGCCAAACGCCTGCTTGCGTCAACTGGTCGAACACGATCTGGATAACCTCGGGGTGCGCCGCTGCGAAGCGATTCGACGCGAGATAGTAGCGCTGATACGACGCGAGTCCTTTGCCGTCCGCGAGAATGCGCACGTCCGCGTCGCGATCGACGGATGCGACGTACGGATCCCACGTGATCCACGCATCGACGCTGCCGCGCTCGAAGGCCGCGCGGCCGTCGGCCGGGGTGAGGTAACTGATTCGCACATCCGCGGGCGTGAGGCCTGCCTTGATGAGCGCCGCAAGCAGCAGATAGTGGCTGCCGGCGGCCTTGGTCACGGCAATGCGCTTGCCCTTGAGATCGGCGAGCGAATGGAGCGCACCGTCCTGTTTGACGATGATCGCCTGCGCGCCCGGCGACGGCGCTTCCTGCGCGACATAGACGAAGCGCGCGTGCGCGGCTTGCGCGAAGATCGGCACCGTGTCGGCGACGTCCGCGCTGAAATCGACAGCCTCGACATTGAGCGCTTCGGCCAAGGGCAGGCCGCTCGAAAATTCATTCCACGACACGCGCACGCCCAGCGGCGCGAGGGCCTTGTCGAGCGACCCGCGCGCCTTGAGCAGCGTGATCAACGTCGACGACTTCTGATAGCCGACCCGCAGCGTAATGGATTCGCCGCTCGCAGCCGATGTTTGCGCGTAGCTGCGCGCCGCGAGCGTAGTCAGCGAGGAAGCCAGCGCGACGCGAATAAAAGCCCGTCTGTTGAGCAGCGCCATGATTCATAGTCCTTGAGTCGAGTCTGAAAAGAAGGCCAATCGGCCATGCTAGCAACGACCCTGTGCGGCGCGAACTGATGGTTTCAGCTAAAGATCGAACGCCAGCGCATAAGCGCATGCGTGCATCGAAAACACAGAGCGAATGAGGCGATCCGCATGCGCCATTAAATGCAAAAGATAAATATTGATTCGATATAAACATATCGAAAGAGAATAATTCTCAGATGCCGTCTTCGTCGCTACGCTTGCTGGCACATCGTCAGCGAGGGCATATGGCCGGTTCTATTTCTACTTCGTTTTCCGCACGGCGGCGTGCACTCAAACTCTTGAGCGCAGTGCCGGCGTTCGCCGCATCGGGCGCATTCAATTCACTCGACGTACAGGCTGCCGACCTCGCCTCGGTCACGCTCGTACTCGGCGATCAGGCGGGCGGCACGCGTGCTTTGTCCGAAGCGGCCAAGGTGCTCGACGGTGCACCGTACGCGTTTCGCTGGGCTAATTTCCAGGGCGCGGCGCCGCTCTTCGAAGCACAGCGCGCGGGCGCCGTCGATCTCGCGCCGGCCGGCGATTTGCCGGTGCTTGCCGCAGCCGTGGGCGACCCGACGCTGAAGATCGTCGCCACGCGCGTCGGTTCCGGCGAACAACTCGGCATTCTGGTCGCGCAGGACTCGAAGATCCGCACGGTCGCGGACCTGAAGGGGCGCACAGTGTTCGTTTCGTCAGCGCGGGGCAGCATTTCGCAGTTCCAGCTTTATGGCGCGTTAGCCGAAGCCGGTCTCTCGAAAGATGACGTCAACGTCCGTTTCATCCTGCCCGTCGATGCGTTTGCCGCATTCGCGTCCGGCTCGATCGACGTGTGGGCCACATTCGATCCGTACTACGGCATCGCCGTGCAACGCGGCGCGCGCGTTCTGCGTGACGGCACCGGCATCAATAGCGGGCTGGGTTTCATTACGGCCTCGGGGGCGGCCCTTGCGGAACCGCGCAAACGCGCGGCGATTGCCGACGTGTTGTTGCGATTCCAGCGCGCGGGCGATTGGGCGCTCGCGAATCCCGACGCCTACGCGCAAATCTACGCGACGCTGACGCGATCGCCGCTCGCTGCCGCGAAGCGCATTACGCAGCGCGCGTCGCTGAAACAGCACTTCGTCAACGAGGCGGATATCAGTGCGCTGCAGAAGGTCGCCGACAGCGCTAATCGCGACGCGATTCTGCCGCGGCGCATCGACGTGCGCGCGATTTCCGACACACATATCGCGAACGTGTGACGCGCAAGAGCCGATAACCTGGCATGAGCGGGCCGGTGCGTCCGGCGCGCCTACGCAACCGGCGTTTTCACGCCGTTGGCCGGACCAACGACGTCATAACGTGACGTCATGGGCACTCCAACAATTCGGGCGTTGTCGCGGATAAATAGACTCACTATATTGGGCTCAACGATGCATGACATCGACGATATGTTCGCTCAACCGTCTCGAGGACCCCGTCGTGATCAAGAAGCCCATGTTGCGCCCGCTTGCCGCTGTCCTGATCCTCGGCGTCGCGAATCTCGCGCCCGCGTGTTTGACGCCCGCGTTTGCCGCGGCCGGCAAGATTACCTTCGTCTCGCAAGGCGGGACCTATCAGGAGGCGCAGACCAAGGCGATCCTCGACCCGGCCGCGAAGCAGCTCAACATCACCGTGAACCAGGACAGCATTCCGGACGCGTGGCCGCAGATCAAAGCCCAGGCCGCGACCGGCAAGCCGATCTGGGACGTGGTCGACACGCCGACGTCGAATTGCCTGCGCGGCGGCAAGGAAGGCCTGCTGGAGAAGCTCGACTTCTCGAAGATCCCGAATGCGGCGGCCATGCCGGAGAAATACCGTACGCCGTACTCGGTCGCCTACGAGTTCTATTCGACGGTGATCGGCTACAACAAGAAGACGCTGAAGAAGGTGCCGCAGAACTGGGCCGATTTCTGGAACGTGAAGGCGTTCCCCGGCACGCGCGCGCTGCGCAATGACCCGCAGACCGTGCTCGAAGCCGCGTTGCTCGCCGACGGCGTGCCGCGCGACAAGCTGTATCCGCTCGACGTCGATCGCGCGTTTAAAAAGCTGCAACAGATCAAGCCGGACGTGACCGTCTGGTGGACTTCCGGCGGCCAGTCGGCGCAATTGCTGCACGACGGCGAAGTCGATATGACGATGATCTGGAACGGCCGCGCGAGCGCGGTGCGCAAGGACAATCCCGATGTCGACTTCACGTTCAACGACGGCATTCTGCAGAACACCCAACTCTGCGTGCTGAAGAACGCGCCGAACTTGCCGGAGGCGATCAAGTTCGTCAACGCGGCGGTGTCTCCGGAACTGCAGGCCAATCTGCCGCTGTATATCGACTACGGTCCGGGCAATCCGGCGGCGTTCAAAACGGGCAAGATCGACGCGAAGCGCGCGAGCGAGTTGCCGAGTTCGCCGGAAAATGCATCGAAGCAGGCGTTGATGTCGGAGGAATGGTGGGCGTCGGACGCCGGCGTCCAGGCGAAGGCGCGCTGGCTCAAGTTCATGCAGTAAGCGCTGCCGTATCTTCTTGAGCGCGGGATTCGCGTCCGTTGGACACCAAGGACGCCGAAAACCGCGCGCAATGCCAAGCGCTTCTCGCGCGTCCCGCACGGCTTATCGTCTGCGCAATCATCGAACGTGATCGACTATCTGATTCTCGGCGGCGGCTCGGCGGGCTGCGTGCTTGCCGCGCGCCTGTCCGAAGACGCCAGCAAGATGGTCTGCCTCGTCGAGGCCGGCTGCAATATCTCGCGAACAGACATGCCCGCGGCGGTGCGCAGCCGTTATCCCGGCCGTGCCTATCTCGACACCGCGAATATCTGGCAGCGCCTGAAAGCGCGAATGAGCGCAACGGCCGCGCCGCGCCGCTACGAACAGGCGCGCCTGCTCGGCGGCGGCTCGGCGATCAATGCGCTGATGGCGAATCGCGGCGCGCCCGCCGACTACGACGAATGGCACGCGCTCGGCGCGCACGGCTGGAACTGGAGCGCCTGCCTGCCGTACTTCCGCAAGCTCGAAACCGATTGCGACTTCTGCGGCGCGCTGCATGGCGAGAGCGGGCCGATTCGCATCCAGCGCGCGCCGTGGACGCGCATTTCGCCATTCGTGCGAGCGGTGCTCGCCACACTCGACGCGCGCGGCCACACGCGGCGTGAGGACCAGAACGGCGAGTGGCAGGACGGCACGTTCATCGGATCGATCGCGGTGAGCGAAGCCGGCGAGCGCATCCCGACCTCGGTCTGCTATCTAGACGACGCCGTGCGCGCTCGCCCGAATCTCACGATCCGCACGCAAACGCTCGTCGAACGCGTGCTATTCGACGGCAAGCTCGCCATTGGCGCGCGGATCATCGGCGCGGACGGCGCGAGCGAAGCGTTGCGCGCCAGACATGTGATCGTTTGCTCGGGGGCGATCCACAGCCCGGCGCTGCTGATGCGAAGCGGCATCGGCCCGGCGGCCGAACTCGCCGCGCTCGGCATCGAGGTGGTGGCGGATCGAGGCGGCGTCGGCGGCAATCTGATGGAGCATCCGTCGATTGCGGTCTCGGCGTTTCTGCCGCGCGCGTCCCGCACGTTATATCCCGACGAGCATCACGAGCAGGCGATCGTGCGCTTTTCGTCGGGCGTGAGCGGGACAGTGCCCGGCGACATGCATGGAGCGATCCTGTCGCGCTCGGGCTGGCATTCGGTTGGCCACCGGCTCGGTACGATCTTCTTCTGGGTGAACAAGTCGTACTCGCGCGGTCGCGTGAGTCTCGCGTCGGCTGATCCGCACGACGAGCCCACCGTCGACTTCAACATGCTATCCGACGCGCGCGATCTCGAGCGGCTCAAGCTCGCGCTGCGCTTCGGTGCCCGCACGCTGGCCGATCCGATGATGGCGCAGCATCGCGCGACGCTGCTGCCTTCGAGCTATTCGCCGCGCGTCGCGAGCGTGGCCGTGCCGGGGGCGTGGAATGCATTGCAGCGCGGCGCGCTGAGCACGTTGTTGGACATTGCCGGGCCGCTGCGCGCGTGGCTGGTGAGGCGTGTGGTCACGCAAGGCGTGACGCTCGACGAACTGCTCGCCGACGATCACGCGTTGACGCGTTTCGTAACGCGCTCGGTGGGCGGCACCTGGCATCCGTCCGGCACTTGCCGCATGGGCGCCGCCGACGATCCGCTCGCCGTCTGCGACGCGCGCGGCGCGGTCTATGGCGTCAGCGGACTTTACGTGTGCGACGCGTCGCTGATGCCGTCGATACCGTGCGCGAACACGAATGTGCCGACCATCATGATCGCGGAGCGAATTGCGGATATGTTGCGCGGCCGCGCGTAAATGCAATGCCGGGCCGCCCGCGTTGAAACGCGGCGGCCCGGCAGACGTCACGCATCAAGCGGTGAACGGTCCGACTAAGCACAAGGAGGCCGAAGCACGCTCACTCGCCAAACCCCACAATCCCCTTCACTTCAAGAAACGCCTCGAGCCCCCATTCGCCGTATTCGCGTCCGTTGCCCGACTGTTTGTATCCGCCGAAAGGCGAGCCCGCATCCCACGACGGGTAGTTCAGATACACGCTGCCCGCCCGGAGCCTGAACGCCACGCGCCGCGCGCGTTCCAGATCAGCCGATTGAACGTATGCCGCAAGCCCGAACGGACTGTCGTTGGCAATCGCGATCGCTTCTTCCTCGTCGCGATAGGGCATGATCGCGAGCACCGGGCCGAAGATCTCTTCGCGCGCGATCTTCATGGAAGGGCGCACATCCGCAAAGACCGTCGGTTGCACGTAATAGCCGCGCTCCAGACCCGGCGGACGCCCGAGGCCACCGGCCACCACTTGCGCGCCTTCGTCGATTCCCGCTGCAATCAGCCGCTCCACACGCTCGAACTGCACGCTGCTGACCACCGGACCCATGGTCGTGCGCTCGTGATCGGCGGGGCCGACGCGCTGCGCTTGCGCCGCGCGCCGCGCGATCGCCATCGCTTCGTCATGGCGTGCCGCGGGCACGAGCATGCGCGTCGGCGCATTGCACGACTGTCCGCTGTTGTTGAAGCACGAGTTGACGCCGGCCGTGACGGCCGCTTCGAAATCGACGTCGTCCAGCAGAATATTCGCGGACTTGCCGCCCAGTTCCTGATGCACGCGCTTGACAGTCGGCGCCGCGAGTTTCGCAATCTCGACGCCCGCGCGCGTCGAACCGGTGAACGACACCATGTCGACATCGGGATGCGCCGCCAGCGCCGCGCCGACGGTCGGCCCGTCGCCGTTGACGAGATTGAAGACGCCCGGCGGCACGCCCGCCGCGTCGAGTATCTCCGCGAACAGCAAGGCATTGAGGGGAGTGACTTCGCTGGGCTTGAGCACCATCGTGCAGCCGGCCGCGATGGCGGGTGCGGCCTTGCAGACGATCTGATTGATCGGCCAGTTCCACGGCGTGATCAGCGCGACCACGCCGACCGGTTCGTGATTGACGAGCGTCGAGCCTTTCCTGCGTTGCCACACGAACGTTTCGCACGTGCGAATCAGTTCTTCGAGATGCCGCCGTCCGATGCCCGCTTGCCACGCATGCGCCATCGCGCGCGGCGCGCCGAGTTCGCGCGAGATGGTGTCGCCCATCTCGTCGTGACGTTCGAGAAACACTTCGAGAATGCGGCGGATCAATGCGAGGCGTTCGGCCGGCGTGGTTTGCGAGAACGACGTGAAGGCGCGTTTCGCTGCGGCTACCGCGCGATCTGCATCGGCGGGTGTGCCCATCGCCACTTCGGCGAACGCTTCCTCGGTGCAGGGATCGACAACGGCGCGACGCGCGTTGGTGGACGGCTCGACCCACGCGCCGTCGATATAGAACTTCAGTGCATTGATCATCTAAAAGGTGTCTTCAGAAAGAGGTTAGGCGCGCGCCGCGTTGGAGCGACGGCTCACCACGACGATCATCACGAGGCACAGCGTCAGCGCGGTGAGCATCGTGCTGATGGCGGCAATGGTCGGATCGATCTCGTCGCGCAGCGTCACGAACATGCGGCGTGTCAGCGTCTGGTTCGAACCGCCCGACACGAATAGCGCGACCACCGTTTCGTCGAGCGCCTGAATGAACACGAACACCGCGCCGGAAATCACGCTTGCCTTGATCTGCGGCAGCGTCACCGTCATGAAGCTGCGAAAACGATTCATGCCGAGACTGCGCGCGACCATCTCCTGCGTGCGGTCGAAGGTGCGCAGATCGGCGCCGACCGAGATCAGCACGTACGGCAGCCCGAGCATCGTATCGGCGAGAATCAGGCCGCCGAGCGTATTCACGTAGCCCGCCTGAGAGTACACGAAGAACACGCCCACCGCGACGATGATGATCGGCACCATCAACGGCAGCATCAGCAGCGTGCGCAGATAGCGCATGATCCAGTGCGTGCCGTTCTGGATCGCGTACGCGGCGGCCACGCCGAGCGGCGTGGCGATCAGCGCGGCGCAGATCGAAGCGGTGAGCGTGGTGCGCGCGGCGTCGATCCATGCGGGGTTGTCGAAGAACGAGTGATACCAGCGCAGCGAGTAGGCGGGCGGCGGGAAGGTCATGAAGCGCGTGTCGGAGAACGACAGCGGCACCACGATCAGCACCGGCACCATCAGGAACAGCAGAATCAGCACGACGGTCGCGCCGAGGACGATCCGTCCGAACGGGAGTTTGTTCATTTCGCGCCCAGAGTCTTTTCGAGTGGCACCACGCGGCTCGCGGCATAGAAAATCGCGAACACGCAGATCAGCAGCACGACGCTCACCGCACTCGCCGCGCCCCAACTGTTGTAGATCTCGACGTTGCGGCTCACCACCATCGACACCATGATCGACTTGCCGCCGCCCATCAGTTCAGGCGTGATGTAGAAGCCGAGGCACAACACGAACACGAGTGTCACGCCGGCCAACACGCCGCTCATCGACAGCGGCAGGAACACGCGCAGGAACACGTGCAGCGGCGAGCCGCCCAGGCTCGCGCCGGCTTGCGAGAGATTCGACGGGATTTTCTGCATCGCCGAATAGAGCGGCAGCACCATGAACGGCAGCAGGATATGCACCATTGCGATGACCGTGCCGAACTGGTTGTAGGCGAGCTGCACCGGGCGGTCGACCAACCCTGAGGCGATCAGAGCCTTGTTCACGAGCCCCGTGCGTTGCAACAGCACGAGCCACGCGTAGGTGCGCACGAGTACGCTGGTCCAGAACGGCAGAATCACCATGCCGAGGACGAGCGCGCTCAGCTTCGGCGGCAACGAGGCGGCGAAGTAGGCCACCGGATAGCCGAGCAGGAGCGTGATGACAGTCACGACGATGCTCAGCTTGAACGTCAGCAGAAACGTTTCAAGGTAGGCGCCGGTGAACATGCGGCGGTAGTTTTCGAGCGTGAAGCCGTCGTGATAGATGGACTGCCACGACAGCCACGCGAGCGGCACCACCAGCAGCACGACGATCACGAGGAGCGCCGGCGTCATCAGGAGAAGCATCGTGCGATCCTCGCGGCGCTGATAGCGCGCGGCGGGATCGGACTCGGTGGCCTGCATCAAGGTGGTTCCCTGGAGCATCCGTTTGGCGGTTGTCATCATGCACCTACGGCGTCGAGAAACTGATACCACGCCGCGACGAGTCTCACCCCCGGCGCGCGCAGCGAATGAAAGGGCACGGGCCGCAGGCCGGGCGCGCCGAGCAGCGAGAGCTCGGGCGTTTCGCCGAGCGCGAGCGCGGCGGCATGCTGGCCGAGCAGGCTCGCCATCGCGACCCCCGCTCCGTTATACCCCAGACAAAAGGTCGTGGCGTCGTCGCTGCGTCCGACATGCGGCAGCGAATTGAACGTCATGCCCACATAGCCCGACCAGCGATAGTCCACACGCACGTCCGCGAGATCGGGAAAGAGCGCGACCATCGCGCGTTGCAATGCGTCGAAGCCCGTTGTTTGCCCTTCCTTGCCGAACGCGTCGCGTCCGCCGAACAGCATGCGGCCGTCCACTTTGCGAAACCACTTCATCATGCGCCGCGTTTCGGTGTAGCTGCGGCGCTCGATCATGAGACGTGCGTCAAGCTCGGCGGGCAGGCGCTCGGTGGCGATCATCGCGCTGCGAAACGGCACGAGTTCGCGCTGATACGCCGAGGTCGCCGCCGTGAGATCCGAATACGCATTGGTCGCGACGATGACCTGCTTCGCGCGCACCGTGCCGCCGGGCGTGCGCAGCGTCACGCGCGTCTCGCCGGACGCGCGTTGCATCTGCTGTACCGGCGTCAATTCGTAGATCGGCACGCCGCGCAGCGTGAGTCCGCGCGCGAGTCCGCGCACGTACTCGAGCGGCAGAATGGTGCCGGCGTCCGCGCTCAGCACGCCGCCGACAAAGCCCTTCGAACCCGTCTCGTGCTCGATGGCGGCGCGCGATTGCACGGTCATCGAGGTATCGCCAAGATTCGTGCGAACCCAGTCGGCTTCGGCGCGAATCGCGGCGAACGCGGCCTCCGTGTGAGCGCAGCGCAGGCTGCCGGTATGTTCGAAGCGGGCGCGCGCCAACTGGAATTCGTCGACCAGCGTCTCGACGACCCGCACGCCTTCATGCGCGAGACGATGCATGCGCTTCGCGGTATCGAGACCGTGCAGCTTGTCGATGGTGGGAAACGACAGTCTGAACTTCGACGACACCACGCCGCCATTGCGCCCGCTCGCGCCCCAGCCAACCGGATTCGCATCGAGCACCACGCACTCGACGCCGCGCTTTTGCAGCGCATACGCGGCGGCGAGGCCCGAGTAGCCCGCGCCGATCACGGCGACCTCGACTTCGAGATCGCGGGCGAGCGGCACGCCGGTGCTGACCGCCGCACCGGCGCCTGGCGATGCCGCAAGGAGCGCCCGCCAGAGCGAATCAGGCGCGGGCGTGTGCAGAGTCATCGGCGCAAGCATCGGCTCAGGCCGCGATACGCGCTTCGGCTTCGACGGCGTCCGCAAGCGCGCCGAGCGTCGCGAACTTGAAGGTCGGCGTGGTCACGGTTTCCGGCACGGGCGTGGCGCCGAAGCCCTTCACGTTCTGACGGCGTTCGATCCAGCAGGTTGCGTAGCCGAGCTTCGTGGCGATGCCGATGTCGTGATACTGGCTTTGCGCCGTGTGCAGGATTTCGCCGAACTTGTAGCCGAACGCTGCCTGACGGCCACGGTTGTATGCGAAGAATTGCGGGTCGGGTTTGGCGACGCCGGTTTCGTCGCAGCAGACGGTGTCGTCGAACGGATCGCCGAGCGTGAGCGCATAGGCCGAGAGCGCCACGCGGTCCGCGTTGGTCATTGCGACCAGGCGGAAATGTTTGCGCAGACGCTTGAGCGCCGCGACCGAATCCGCGAACGCCGGCCATTCGAGCACGTCGCGCTGGAAGGCGGCGGCCGATTGCGCGTCGTCGGGCAGACCGAGTTCTTTCGCGAGCGAGAGATAGACGTTCGCCATTTCGTGGCTCGACCGGCCCGGATAGGTCGCGCGGCCACGCATGTACGGTTCGAAGATCTGGTCGTCGGTCAGGTCCTTCGCTTTCGGGCCGCCAATGCGCCGCACGGAGGCGAGCACGCCGCGCTCGAAGTCGATGAGTGTGCCGACGACGTCGAACGTCAGGACCTTGAAATCGGTGAGCTTCATGAAATCATCCTTTTGCAGTATGCCGTGAATCGGAGAGAGAGTGCCCCACGCGTGGGCGGAGAAAATCAGGCGGGCACGACGATCGTGTCCTGCGGGTCCAGCGTCACGCTCATCTGTGCGCCCGGCTGCGGGATGCGGCGGCGTGCGTCGTGGCCGCCGGGTTGCCGGAGACTGATGGCGGTGCCGTCGGCGAGCGCGGCGAACACGCGCAGGCTTTCGCCCTGATACAGCACCTCGGTGACGCGGCACGACAGACGGTTCACGCCTTCCTGGCGATCGCCGCCGTCGATCACGAGTTTTTCGGTCTGCACCGCGAGCAGCAGTTTGTTGCCATGCGGCAGCGGATGCGCGGTGCGCAGCACGGTATCGCCCAGACGCACGGCGTCGTCGCCGGCGCGCGTCACGTCGAGCAGCGTCGCCTCGCCGATGAAGCTCGCCACGAACGCGTCGCACGGCCGGTCGTAGAGCCGCTCGGGCGTGTCGATCTGCACCAGGCGGCCGTTCTTCAGCACGGCCACGCGGTCGCTCATGGTGAGCGCTTCGCGCTGGTCGTGCGTCACGTAGACGATCGTCGCACCGAGCTTGCGATGCAGCCGCCGCAGTTCGATCTGCATGGTTTCGCGCAGTTGCTTGTCGAGCGCGGAGAGCGGCTCGTCCATCAGGATCAGTTGCGGCTCGAACACCATTGCGCGAGCGAGCGCCACGCGCTGCCGCTGACCGCCGGAAAGCTGGCTGATGCCGCGGCTCTCGTAGCCGGAGAGTTCGACCATCGCGAGCGCGTCGGCGACTTTCTTCGCCCACGTGCCTTTCGGCTGACGGCGCGCGCGCAGCGGAAACGCCACGTTCTCGCCGACGCTCATATGCGGAAACAGCGCGTAGTTCTGAAACACGATGCCGATGTCGCGTTTGTGCGGCGGCGCGAATGTAATGTCGCGTTCGCCGACCCAGACCGCGCCCGAACTCGGCTGCACGAAGCCGCCGAGAATGCCGAGCAAGGTGGTCTTGCCCGAGCCCGAAGGGCCGAGCAGCGAGACGAATTCGCCGGGGGCGATGTCGAGTGAAACGTCGTCGAGGGCCACGACCTGGCCATAACGTTTCGCTGCCGATCGGATCGAAACACCTGTTTTCGCTCGTGCGTCCATTGCGTCCTGTCTCGCTGAAGAAGCCTGCGTTAGGGAAAATATAGGCTGCGTCCTTTTTGGCGGCAATTCCCAAATTGTTGGAGAAGGCATAACATCAGGTCATGCCTAACCTTCGCAAAAAACTTCCGAGCGCCAATGCGCTGTTCGTGTTCGAAGCTGCCGCGCGCTGCGGCAACTTCACGCGCGCGGCGCAGGAGTTATATGTGAGCCAGCCCGCGGTGAGCCGCATGCTGGCGCGCATGGAAGACCATCTCGGCGTGCGCCTGTTCGAGCGCGTGCGCGGCGGCATCGAGCTGACCGAGAACGGCAAGATCCTGTACCGGAAAATTTCCGAGGGCTTCAACGGCATTGAAGGCGCGATCCGCGAGATCGAGGCGCGCGCCACGGGTGTGGAGTCGGTCACGCTGTCGGTGTCCACGGCCTTCACCACCCACTGGCTGATGCCGCGCATGAACCGCCTGAATCAGGCGTTCCCGAACGTCGACTTGCGGTTTCAGTTGATCTCGGGGCGGATCGGCGGGCCGCTCGTCGACGTCGATCTCGGCATGCGCTTTCGGCGCGAGGACGAGATCGGCGAGAACAGCGTGCTGGTCATGCCGGAGACGCTGCTGCCGGTGTGCAACCGGCGTTATGACGAGACCGCCGCCACGGAGGCGGGACGCGCGCATGGCGACACGGTGATCGTCATGGACGACGGCGAGCGCGGCTGGCATGACCGCTTTGAAGCGTTCGCCGCACACGGGCGGCACGCCGCGAGCATGCTGAGCTTCAACGACTACGCGATCGTCGTGCAGGCCGCGTTGCTCGGCCAGGGTGTCGCGCTCGGCTGGCTCAACGTGGTGTCGCACTGGCTGCTGGAGGGCGCGCTTCAGCCAGCGGAACAGGAACTGATCGTCACGAACCGGCGCTGCTGTCTGGTGTGGCCGGAGAGCCGCGCGCTGCGGCCGGCCGCGGCCGACGTGCGCGACTGGATCATCGAGGAAACGCGCGCCGACGTGCGCGCGGTCGATCGCGCGTATCCGAAGCTCGGGCTGCGCCGCTCGCTGGCCGACGCGGGATTGGCGATCGGGTAGGGTTCGCGGGCGCTCAGCGACTTTTCTGACGCAGTGCAATTCTGCCGCCGCCGCTTCGAGGCTGGTTCTCGACGTCATTATTCGGTCACGAACCTCACGCAGTATTACCGACGGCCTTCAATCAGCCGACGGGCCGCAGGCCGGCCCGCCTTCACTTCTTTCGCAACTCCACGCGGACCAGGCGCCCATGCACGACGCCGCGCGCCCGATCCGTCGACAACAAGCATTCCACTCAAGGAGACACCGTGGCTCGTTCAAGAATCTTTGCTCTGACGGCGATCGCTTCGTCGCTTTTCGTCGCAACGGTCGCGCATGCTGGCGTTGATCTTATTGCGGTTGGCCAACTGAGCGGCCTCACGGGCGATCTATCGAAGGAAACCGCGGCGCCGCTGGAGAACGGTGTGGCGGGCAATCTGCTCGGCGGCCTCGGTTCGGGCATCGGTTACGCGGGCTGCCATACGTTCGTCGCCGTGCCGGACCGTGGCCCGAATGCCGTGTCGTACAACGCGGCGATCGACGACACCGCCTCGTATATCAACCGTTTTCAGACCTTGCGCCTGCGTCTGAAACCCGGCGCGGCCGGCGCCTCGCTTCCGTACACGATGACGCCGACCCTGCTCGCCACGACGCTGCTCCACACCAACGACAGGCTGGTTTACGGCACAGGCGCTGCCGCGGGCGTACCTAACGGCGCGCCGGCGCTCAACCGCCGCAATCACACCAGCTACTTCACCGGCCGCTCGGACAACTTCGATCCGACGCGCCTGTCGACGGACGACCGCGACGCGCGCTTCGATCCCGAAAGCGTGCGCGTGAGCAATGACGGCGACAGCGTCTTCATCTCGGACGAATACGGCCCTTACGTCTATCGTTTCGATCGCCGCAGTGGCCGCCGCATCGACACATATAAGCTGCCGGACGCATTCGCGGTTGCCACGCTGAGCCCGATCGGCAACGACGAAATATCGGAGAACACCTCGGGCCGCGTCGCCAACAAGGGCATGGAAGGCCTCGCGATCTCGCCGGACGGCAAGACGCTGTTCGGCGCGATGCAAAGCCCGCTGATCCAGGATGGCGGCACGAACGGCGCGTACACGCGCATCGTCAGGATCGACGTGCGCACGGGCAGGACGAGCCAGTTCGCGTATCCGCTGACGAACATCGGCACGGCGGCCAAGCCCAAATATCCGACCATCAGCGACGTGGTCGCCGTCAACGATCATGAATTGCTGATGGACGAGCGGGACGGGCAGGGGCTGGGCGACAACTCGACGGCGGTGTTCAAGAAGGTGTTCCATATCGACCTGAACGGCGCTCAGGACGTCAGCAACGCGAGCGGCGAGGCCGGCCTCGCACCGTACGCGGTGCAGAAGACGCTGTTTCTGGATGTGGTCGCCACGCTCACCGCGCACGGCTACAACGCGAACGATATTCCGGCGAAGCTGGAGGGTCTCGCGTTCGGTCCTGACGTCGTGGTCGGCGGTGTGAATAAGCACACGCTGTTCGTCGCTAACGACAACGACTTCCTGGGCACGATCACCGACACCAACCATCCGGCCGGCATTGCGAACCCGAATCAGTTTTTTGCCTTCGCGTGGGACCCGAGCGACTTGCCGGCGTACGTCGCGCAAAAACTGCCCGGCGCGGATGACGATCGTCACGGCGATCATCGTCATGACCACGGCGACTCGGACCGCGCGTGCGGCCCCGATCGCGACGACGATCATTGAGCCGCTGACGCGCGCCTCGCATTTCCCGACGCGCATTGAAGCAACAGAAGGGCGGCGCCGGCCGATGCCGGCGCCGCTACATCAAGCTAAGCGTCAGCGCCTTGCGCCACGATCAGATCCAGCGAGCCCGCGAGAATCGATCTGGCGAGTTCGGGGTCGTCGACGGCGCGCGCGAGCGTCACCGCGCCGACGATGGTCGCGACGATACCGAGCGCCAGGTTTTCGCTATCGCCGGCCAACGTCTGCGCGATTCGCGATGCCAGCTTGTGCACGTATTGCGTGAGACGATCGCGAACTTCCGGTGCCGCGTGCCGCGCCTCACCGGCAAGCGCGCACAACGCGCAGCCGTTGCCCGGATTCTTGATGTGTTTCTCGCTGAGAAACATTTCGCCTAACGCCCGCAACGGTTCTTTCTTCGCCGACCCGTTCGAATTCGCCGCCGCGATCGAAGCGGCGATACGTTTCTCGCTTTGCGCGACGGCATATTCCAGCGCCTCGACGATCAACGCGTCACGCGACTCGAAGTGGCCGTAGAACGCGCCATGCGTGAGGCCGGCGCGCCGCATGCAGTCCGCCACGCCGAGCGCCTCGATCCCGTCTTCCCGAATCTGCCGCGCCGCAGTTTCCAGCACACGCTGACGGCTTTCTGCTTTTTGCGCCTGCGAGTAGCCCATTTCCGTCCCCCCTCTTGACAATCTGCATGATGAGCATAATACTGAAAATGTGCATGATGATCAACATGCAGATTGTTCGATGAGGGCGTCTTTGCGGATGTCCGTACGCGGCGGCGTTTTTGGGCCGCTTAACCGTTACAGGCGTCGCACGGCCGTGTTTTCCGGCACGTTGGCGGCGCAATCCAGGAGAGAGATGATGCGTTTCACGGGAAAAACAGCGTTGATTACCGGTGGGAATAGCGGCATTGGTTTCGTCACGGCGAAGCTGCTGATTGCCGAAGGCGCGCAGGTGGTGATCACCGGCCGCGACAGTGCGAAGCTGGATCAGGCCGTGTCCGAACTCGGCGAAAATGCGCTGGGCGTGCGGGCCAATCTGGATAACGAAGCGGATATCGACTCGTTGTTCGAACAGATCAAGAGCAAATTCGGGTCGCTCGATGTCGTGTTCGCCAACGCCGGCATCTCCGGTCCGACGCCGCTCGGCGGCACGACGGCCGCGGCGTTCGAGGCGATTCTTCGCACCAATCTGACCGCGGTTTTTCTGACGGTGCAAGCCGCATTGCCGTTGATGAGCGAGGGTGGCGCGGTTGTGTTGAACGGTTCGGTGATGCGCGAACTCGGCTCGCCTGGTTCGTCGGCGTATTCGGCCACCAAGGCCGGCATCACGGGCATGGCGAAGGTCTTCGCGTCGGAGTTGGTGCAGCGTGGTATTCGCGTGAATACGGTGATCCCCGGCGGCACGCGCACGCCGATCTGGACGCGTGGCGCGCGCGAAGGCGCGACGCTCGACGCAACCGAACAGGCCCTCGCGCCGCGCGTTCCGATGGCGCGCCTCGCCGCGCCGGAAGAAGTGGCGGCAGCCGTGCTGTTCCTTGCTTCCAGCGATGCGTCGGGAATGACGGGCGCGGAGATCGTCGTGGATGGCGGGACGATCGGAGCCCCGTGGGGCGCGCCGATTTTCCGTCAGGCTTGATGCGGCGGTAGCGATAGACAGCCGCGCCGGACGACGAATCGGCGGCGCGGCTATCGATTCAATACGCCCCGCTCACCAGATTGTTCGGCGCACCATCGACGAAGTTCTCGATGTTATCCATCAACTGATTCGCCAGACTCTGCTGCGCCTCGTCCGATGCCCACGCCACGTGCGGCGTCAGAATCACATTCGGCCGGCCGGCGGCGCGCAACAGCGGGTTATCGTCGGCGGGCGGCTCGGCTGCGGTCACGTCGAAACCCGCGCCGCTGATCAGCCCTTCATCGAGCGCCTGCACGAGCGCCGCTTCGTCGACGAGTCCGCCGCGCGCCGTGTTGATGATCAGCGGCCGGCGTTTCATCGCGCGAAACTCGGGCATGGCGAGCATGTTGCGCGTGTGCGGGGTGAGCGGACTGTGCACGGTGATGATGTCGCTGGTCGCGAGCACTTCATCCCACGGCGTGTACAGCGGGCCGAGCCCTTCGCGTCCCTTGTGCGCGGCGAACATCGGCTGCATGCCGAAGGCTTTGCCGAGTTCCGCCACGCGCTGCCCAAGCACCCCTTCACCGATGATGCCGAGCCGTGCGCCGGCGAGATCGTGAATCGCATGCGTGAAGAAGCAGAACTGCCCGGACTTTTGCCACTCGCCGGCGAGCACGTCGTCGCGATAGGCGACCAGATTGCGCCGCAGCGCGAGAATCAGCGCGAAGGTATGCTCGGGCACGGTGTTGATCGCATAGCCGCGAATATTGCTCACCGCAATGCCGAGCCGCTGGCAAGCTGCCTTGTCGACGCAATCCGTGCCGGTCGCGGCCACCGCAACGAGTTTCAGATCGGGCAATTGCTCCAGCACTTCGCCGGTTAGCGCGACTTTGTTGGTAATGGCAATCGATGCGCCAGCGAGGCGCTGGATCAATTGATCCGGCGTAGTGCGGTCGTGCTCGATCAACTGATGCTCGAAGCGCGGCTCGCGCAATACGATCTGCGGGGCGAGGGTCGTGCGGTCCAGAAAAACGATCTTATGCATGGTCATGTCCCCGATGATTTACAGATGCCGCTTCGCTTCAGCGACGATATGCTGCGCGGTGATGCCGAAGTGCTCGTACAGCGTCTCCGCCGAAGCCGACGCGCCGAAACCCGTCATGCCGACAAAGCCGCCGCGTTCGCCGAGATAGCGGTCCCAGCCGAAACGCAACGCCGCTTCCACGCCGACTCGCACCGTGCCGGAACCGAGCACGGCTGCGCGATAGGCGTCGTCCTGTTCGTCGAAAATCTCCCAGCACGGCATGGACACCACGGCCGTCGCGATGCCTTCGTCCTGCAACTGGCGGCGCGCCTGCAAGGCCAACGCGACTTCAGAGCCGGTTGCCAATAGCGTCACGGCGCGCGCGCCGCCCTCGGCTTCGGCCAGCACGTAAGCGCCGCGCTGCGAGAGCGGCTCGGCGCTATATTCACGGCGCACCAACGGCAGCGCCTGGCGCGCGAACACCAGCGTGCTCGGCCCGCGCCGATGTTGGAGCGCGAGCGCCCAGCACTCGGCGGCTTCGACGGCATCGGCGGGACGCAGCACGAGCATGTTCGGCATCGCGCGCAGCGAGGCGAGAATTTCGACGGGTTGATGCGTCGGTCCATTTTTGCCGACACCGATCGAATCGTGGCTGAACACGTAGTGCACCGGCAGGCCCATCAGCGCGGCCATGCGCATGGCCGGACGTTGATAGTCGGAGAACGCCAGGTAGGTGACGCTGGTCGCGATCACGCCGCCGTGCGCGGCCATGCCGTTGGCCATCGAGCCCATCACGTGTTCACGCACGCCGCAATGGACGTAGGCGCCGCTGCGGTCCTGAGCGGTAAAAGCATGCAACCGGCGCTTGTGGCCGGTGGGCGCTTCGAGATCGGCGCAGCCGACCATGCGTTCCGGCAACAACGGCGCAAGCAGATCGCTGATCTCGCCCGATACGGTGATGCCGGGCTGCGGCTCGTCGCGCTCCACGGCGCGCTTGCGATAGTCGTCGAGCACGTCGCGCCAGCCTTGCGGCAGATGGCCTGACTGGATCCGTTCGAACTCGTCGCGCTGTGCGGCGGGCAACGCAGCGAGACGTTCATGCCATGCGTAATACTGCGGGTCGCTACGCCGTCCTGCCGCGCGCCATGCTGCCAGAATCTCCGCGGGTATCTCGAACGGCGCGTGCGGCCAGCCGAGTGCGTCGCGGGCCGCATCGGCGTCCGGCTGGAACAGCTTGCCGCTGTGGCCGCCGCGCTGTCCTTGCAGGCGCGCAATGCCGCGGCCGATCACGGTCTTGCACGCGATCATCGAAGGCCGCGGGTCCGCGCGCGCGATCGTCAGTGCCGCCGACACCGCTTCGAGATCGTGCCCGTCGATTTCGACCACATGCCAGCCGCCGACGCGAAAGCGCGCGCAGACGTCCTCGCTGATCGAGAGGGAAGTGCTGCCATCGTCGGTAATCTGATTGTCGTCCCAGCAGAGGATCAGCTTGCCCAGTTGCAGATGCCCGGCCAGCGAAATCATCTCCTGACCGATGCCTTCCTGCAGACAGCCGTCGCCGACGAACGCATACGTGTAGTGGTCGATGAGGTCGCTGCCGAATTTCGCCGCGAGATACGCTTCGGCGATCGCCATGCCGAATGCGTTGGCGATGCCCTGGCCGAGCGGGCCCGTAGTGGCCTCGATACCGTGCGCGGGTTCGTACTCGGGATGGCCCGCGCAATGCGAGCCTAGCTCGCGAAAGGTCTTGATCTGTTCCAGCCCGATCGCGCCATATCCGGTGAGATACAACAGCGAGTACAGCAGCAACGAGCCGTGGCCGTTCGACAGCACGAAGCGGTCGCGGTCGGGCCAGGTCGGATCGGCGGGATTGAATTTCAGGTGGCGCGTGAATAGCGCGGTCGCGATTTCCGCCATGCCGAGCGGCACGCCCTGATGGCCTTCGCCGGCGCGCAGAATCGCATCGATGGAGAGGAAACGGATCGCGTCGGCCAAGGGCAACGGTGCCGCTAGCGTGGCTGATACCGACGCGACCTGCGGCGGTGAAGTGATCGAAGCAGACGAAGCGTTCGGTGCAACAGATAGGGCTTCGGTGGTGGACATGGCAAAAGGCTCCTCTACGCCGCTGCGTCATGCGCCGCGGGCGGGTGATCGGGCAAATCTAACGAAGCGGCCTGAAGAAACGGGCGGAAGAACATCGCGCGAGGCGGGGTACGCCGCATGCCTCGCGCTTGAAGGACTCAATGGCTCAATGCAGGAAGCCCGTCGAAATCCACGGCACGGCGGCCACGATGATCAGCCCGGCCATCAACGCGGCGATGTAGCCGAGAATCGGCTTCATGCCTTCGTCCGGATGGATGCGGCTCACCGCGCAAGCGGAGTAGTAGCCCACGCCGAATGGCGGCGCGAAGAGGCCCACGCCCATCGAGAGGATCACCACCATCGCGTAATGCACGTCGTGGATATGCATGGCCCGCGCAATCGGAAACATCAGCGGGCCGAACAGCACGATGGCCGGAATGCCTTCGAGTACGCTGCCGAGAATCACGAACATGCAGATCGATGCCGCCATGAACATCGCCGCGCCGCCCGGCAAACCGCCCAAGGTCTGTGCGAGTTGCCCCGAGAAGCCGGATTGCGTCAACGCCCACGCCATGGCGGTGGCCGCGCCGATGATCAGCAGGATCGCGCCGGACAGCGTCGCGGTATCGATCAGCATCGGCTTGAGGCGCGTCCACTCGAAACGGCGGTAGATCAGCAAGCCGGCCAGCACCGCATAGGCAATGCCGATGGTGGAGACTTCGGTCGCCGTCGCGATGCCTTCGACCACCGCCGCGCGAATCACGAACGGCAGCGCGATTGCCGGAAACGCGATCACGAGCTTGCGCAGAATCTCGCCGCGAGTCGCGCGCTTGACGCCTGACATGTCTTCGCGCCGATAACGCCACTGCACGACGATGCACAGCGTGATCGCCAGCACGATGCCCGGCAGCATGCCGCCGGTGAAGAGCGCCGAAATCGACACGCCGGTCACCGAGCCGAGCGTGATCAGCACGAGGCTCGGCGGAATCGTTTCGGTCTGCGCGCCGGTCGCGGCGAGCAGCGCGACCAGGTCGCCGGGTTTCGCGCCGCGTGCTTTCATCTCCGGAAACAGGACCGGCGCGACCGCCGCCATGTCGGCGGCTTTCGATCCCGAGATGCCCGACACCAGATACATGGCGCCGACCAGCACGTACGAAAGACCGCCGCGCACGTGGCCGAGCAGGCTCGCGAGAAACGCGATCATCGCCGCGGCCATGCCGGTCATCTCGATCAGCTGGCCGAGAAACACGAAGAGCGGCACGGAGAGCAGGATCAGATGCGACATGCCTTCGTCCATCCGGCCGACCACCACCGGCATCGGCGTGTTCGTGGTCAGCGCGAGATAGCCGAAGGTGGCGAGTCCGAACGAGAACGCGATGGGCACGCCGCTCAGCACGCCGAGCGCCACGAGGCCGACGAAGAAGATCAACAGGTTCAGATTGCCGAGGTCGCGTAATACGGGCCCGAGCGCGATGAAAATGCCGACCAGCGCGCCGACCGACGCGAGCGCGCCCAGCACGAGGCGCCAGTTGCTCATGCGCGCGAGCCGCACCACGGCGACCAGCAGCATCAGCGCCGAGCCGACCGGCAACGCGGCGGCGCGCCACGAGTTCGACAGTTCGAGCGCGGGTGTGGTGATGAACGACTCGTCCTGCGCGAAGCTGATTGCCGGGCCGATCACCATCGCGAGAAACGCGATCGGCGCGGCGATCGCCACCACGTCGAGGAACGCGCGCACGCCTGGCGGCGCCATGCCCACGAGCGCCGTCATCCGCATATGCTCGCCGCGCCGCAAGGCGATCACGGCGCCGAGCATGGCGAGCCAGAGGAACAGCATCGAGGCGAGCTCGTCGGACCAGACGAGCGGCGAGTGCAGGATATAGCGGCTCGTCACACCGGCCAGCAGCACGACGATTTCGGCGAGCACCAGCAAGGCGGCGGGAATCTCCACCAGGTGCCCGAGCGCCGAATCGAGCGCACAGGCGAAGCGGTGCTGCCGCTCGTGCGAATATGAGATCGTGGTCATCGCATTACCCCAGTTTTCCGACGGACTTCTCCAGCAGACTCCAGGCTTCGTCGCCGTATTTGCTCTTCCAGTCGTGGTAGAAGCTCGTCTTGGCCAGCGCGCCGCGGAACGACTCGCGGTCCACGTCGATGAAGGTGATGCCCTTCGTCTTCAGATCGTCGCGCAGGGAGCTGCTCAGCTTCGCGATGTCCGCGCGCTGCAGCATCGCGGCTTTTTCGAATTCGCGCGTGACGATGGCGCGGATATCCGCCGGCAGCCGCTCCCACGCGGCGCGGTTGCCGAGAATCCAGTAACCGTCCCACACGTGCGAAGTGAGGCTGATGTACTTCTGCACTTCGTAGAGCTTGGCCGTGGCGATGATCGGCAGCGGATTCTCCTGGCCTTCCACCACGCCGGTTTGCAGAGCCGAATACAGTTCGTTGAAGTTGATCGGAGCGGGACCGGCGTCGAGTGCCTTGAACAGCGAGGTCAGCATCGGCGCCTGCGGCACGCGGATCTTGAATCCCTTCAGATCGGCCGGCGCACGCAGCGCGCGCGTGGACGAACTGATCTGCCGGAAGCCGTTGTCCCACACCTTGCTGACCGATACGATGCCGGACTTGCCGATCTGCGCGCGAATGTAATTGCCGAGGTCGCCGTCCATCGCTTTCCACACCGCGTCGTAGTCCTTGAACGCGAAGCCGGTGTTGACGATGCCCGCGGCCGGCGTGAGCGTCGCGAGAATCGACGAGGCCTGGTTGAAGAACTCCACGCCGCCGTTGCGCACCTGCGAGAGCAGATCGGTGTCGGAGCCGAGCTGGTTCTGCGGGAACAGCTTGATGTCGAGGCGGCCGTTGGTCGCCTCGCGAATGTGATTAATCGCCTCCTGGGCGCGGATATTGACCGGATGAGTCGGGTCCTGGCCGGTGGCGAGCTTGTATGAAAACTCGGGCGCCGCCATGGCGCGCCGCGAGACGCTCCATAACGGCACGGCTGCGGACAAGGTCGCACCGGCTTTCAGAAAGGTGCGGCGGCTGATGCCCTGCGGGGCGTTCGAACGGTTAGTCATGGTGTCTTCCTCCAAACCTGGATCGCGCGTCGTTATGTTTTTCGAACTTCGAGCGCGGCGGCTGCACGTGTCGCGCGCCGCGCCTGGTTGTTATCTACTACTGTGTCTCCATCGCCGCCGCCGGCCTCCCGCCGGACGGCTCGTCCTGCTGGACGAATCGGCCTTGAATCAGCCGTGAATCAGCATGCCGCCGTTCACGTCGATCACCGCGCCGGTGATATACGAGGACAGGTCCGACGCGAGGAACAGGAACGCGCCGGCTACGTCGTCGGGCACGCCGAGGCGATTCAACGGAATGCCCGCGAGAATCTCGACGCGCTTGTCGTCGCTGATCTTGCCGGCGTTGATGTCGGTCTGGATCAGGCCCGGCGTCACGCAGTTCACGCGGATGCCGTCGTTGCCGAGCTCGCGCGCCATCGCTTTCGCTAGGCCGAGCACACCGGCTTTGGCCGCCGAATAGTGCGGGCCGCCGAGAATGCCGCCGCCGCGCTGCGCCGATACCGACGACATGCAGCCGATCGAACCGCTCTTCTGCTTCTTCATTTGCGGCACGACCGCTTGCGACAGGTACAGCACGCCGCGCAAATTGACATCGAGAATGCGATCCCAGCTTTCCGGGTCGATGTCGAGCAGCTTGGCCGCCTGGGTGATGCCGGCGTTATTGATCAGGATATCGATCGAACCCAAATCGGCGACGGTGCGCTCGACAGCAGCCTGGCATGCGCCGCGATCGGTGACGTTGCACACATAGCCGCGATGCTCCGGCCCGATCGAAGCGGCGGCTTCGATCGCGGCCTTTTCGTCGAGATCGAAAATGGCGATGCGCGCGCCATGAGCGGCGAATTTGCGTGCGGTCGCCATGCCGATGCCGCGCGGCGATGCGCCGCCGGAAATGACGGCGACCTTGCCGTCGAGAAGACGTGACTCTGACATGATGCGGATCTCCTGAGTGTGATGCTTATGTTGTGCTGCGTGGTTGGCAATCGGTGATTACGATTTACCCTGCGGATCAATTCAATGCCTAGCGCAGCCAGCCTTTGATCGTGTCGCACATCGCCTCGGTGGAAATGCCGTAGCGGTCGTGCAGTGTCGGCAGCGCGCCGGCATCGAGAAAGGCGTCGGGCAGGCCGATCTGACGGAAGGGCGGCGTGACGCCGTTGGTCAGCAGCACGGTGGCCACCGCTTCGCCGAGCCCGCCGATCACCGTGTGGTTCTCCGCGACGATCACGAGACGCCCCGGCCGGCGCGCTTCGCGCAGCAGCGTGACGGCGTCGAGCGGCTTGATGGTCGGCACATGCAGCACGCCCACGTCGATGCGGTCCGTGGCGAGCGCCTTGGCCGTTTCGAGCGCACGCATCGTCATGATCCCGGACGAGATGATCAGCACTTCGGCGCCGTCGCGCAGCAGCTTGGCTTTGCCGAGTTCGAACTGATAGTCGTATTCGTCGAGCACGACCGGCACGTTGCCGCGCAAGAGCCGCGCATACACCGGGCCGCGATGGTCGGCGATCGCCGGCACCATCTGTTCGATTTCGAGCGCGTCGCACGGATCGATAACCGTGAGGTTCGGCATCGCGCGGAACAGGGCGAGGTCTTCGGCCGCCTGGTGGCTCGGGCCGTAGCCGGTCGTGAGGCCGGGTAGTGCACAGACCAGCTTGACGTCGAGGTTGTCCTCGGCGATCGCCTGGTGGATGAAGTCGTAAGCGCGGCGCGCGGCGAACACCGCGTAGGTGGTGACGAACGGCTGCGCGCCTTCGTGCGCCATGCCGGCGGCGGCGCCCATCAGCAACTGCTCGGCCATCCCCATCTGATAGAAGCGCTCGGGGAATTCCTTCGCGAACAGATGCAGGTCGGTGTATTTGCCGAGGTCGGCGGTCATGCCGACCACTTCGGGGCGGTTGCGCGCCAACTCCACCAGCGCGTGGCCGAACGGCGCGGAGCGGGTGATCTGGCCTTCACCGGCGATCGAGGCGATCATCGCCGAAGTCTTCAGACGCGGTTTCGGTGCGGCGGCGCTCATACGGTTCTCCCGGCTTCCAGCGCCTGCAGCGCGAGTTGCCACTCGTGCGCATCGACGCGGATAAAGTGGTTCTTCTCGCGTGCTTCGAGGAACGGCACGCCACAGCCCATGCGCGTATCGCAGACGATGATCCGCGGCTGCGCTTCGGGATGCGCGCGCGCCGCATCGAACGCGGCGACTACCGCCGCGAGATCGTTGCCGTCCACGCGCTGCACGAACCAGCCGAACGCCTGCAACTTCTCGACCAGCGGCTCGAACGCCATGACCGTCGAAGACGGCCCGTCGGCCTGCTGGTTGTTGACATCGACCATCGCGATCAGGTTGTCGAGCTTCCAGTGCGCGGCGGACATCAGGCCTTCCCACACCGCGCCCTCGTCGAGTTCGCCGTCCGAGAACAGCGTGTAGACGGTGGCGTCCGAACCCTTGCGCTTAAGACCGAGGCAGCGGCCGACCGCAATCGTCAGCCCCTGGCCGAGCGAGCCGCCGGACATCTCCATGCCGGGCGTATAGCTCGCCATGCCGGACATCGGCAGGCGGCTGTCGTCGCTGCCGTAGGTCTCCAGTTCTTCGTCGGCGATGATGCGGGCTTCGATCAGCGCCGCGTACAGGGCGATCGCGTAATGACCGTTGGAGAGCAGGAAGCGGTCGCGGCCTTCCCAGTCGGGGTCGTCGGCGCGGTAACGCATGGCGCGGAAGTAGGCGACCGCCAGCACGTCGGCAATGTCGAGCGCCTGGCCGATATAGCCTTGGCCTTGCACCTCGCCCATACGCAGGGCGTTGCGGCGGATCTGATAGGCGTGCTCCGCGAGTTCGGGATACGGCGCGGTTTCGCTGATGTTCACTGTTGTCTCCTAGGTCTTTTGCGTGGGCCGCATTGACGCCGCAGCCAGTGATGACAAGCGTAATCGCACGCCTGCAAGCGCTCAAACGAATTAAGATGGGTCGATAGATGAATTGAATTCACGTGGATGCTGCCATGCACAATCGCGTCACTCTCAAGTCGATACAAGCCTTCGAAGCGGCCGCCCGGCTTTCGTCGTTCGCGCTCGCAGCAGAAGAACTGTTCGTGACGCCCTCGGCGATCAGCCATCAAATCAAGCTGCTCGAAGAGCAATTGAGCATTCGTCTGTTTCATCGGCTGCATCGCACGGTGCTGCTGACGGACTCGGGGCGGCAATACGCAGAGGAAATCACGTCGGCATTCGCGCGCATCGATGCGGCCACGCGCGAGATCGGTCGCGTGGCGAAGAGCGACATCCTCACGATTCACTGCACGCCGAGTTTCGCGACCCAATGGCTGATGCCGCGCATCGCGCGCTTCAGCGCGGCGCATACCGATATCGACGTGCGCTTGAATGCGTCTTCGGAAGCGGCGGACCTGATTTCGGAAGCGGTCGATATCGACATTCGCTACGGTCCGCGCAAGCTGCAACCGGCCGGCACCCTGGTGCTGGAGTTGCCGCCGGAGACGATCGTGCCGCTATGCGCGCCGGCTCTGATGAGCGGCGACTATCCGCTCATCAGCGTCGCGGACCTGCAGCACCATCCGCTGATTCACAGCGAAGGTTGTCTGGTCGGCTGGCGGGACTGGATGCGTTTGCATCGGAAGACGCGGGTCGATATTGGACGCGGGCCGCGCTTCGACCGCTCGTTCATGGCGTTGAGCGCCGCGGTCGACGGCCTGGGGGTGTGTCTGGAGAGTCTGCTGCTTGCGCAACGCGAACTGGAAACCGGGCGGCTCGTCGCGCCGTTCGGTGTGGAGGGACTCAGCGTGAATGGCTATACGTTGAATCTGTTGAAGTCGCGTGCCGACTTGCCGAAGCTGCGCAGCTTTCAGGACTGGCTGTTTGCTGAATTGGAAAGGTGAGATGCGCGGCCGGACTTCGAATGGCGAG
This sequence comes from Paraburkholderia sp. BL9I2N2, assembly GCF_004339745.1. Classification (GTDB taxonomy): domain Bacteria; phylum Pseudomonadota; class Gammaproteobacteria; order Burkholderiales; family Burkholderiaceae; genus Paraburkholderia. The sequence continues at coordinate 263,924 of NZ_SMGP01000004.1, forward strand.
GTTCGTCTGGCGATTCGCCGACGGAATTCCAGACGGGCTAGCCAGGCTTTCTCTCCAGTCTTGTGTTGTTGAAGGACGTCCCGTCCTGACGATGCATCACGCGACATCGCAGCCTTCAATGCATGGTGCGAGGCACTGTAGAGAACTTCAGATTGCTTAATTGTTCTGAATGCGGATCTTCGCCGGTCGGCGTTATCAGCGCGCACCGTGCGTCGCGCCGCACGCTTTCATTGGGTCTTTTTTAATAACGATTAAGGACTTCGACAAGGACTCCGCGCAGCGCCGTCGATAAACTCGGTTCCAGTTTTTCACTCGCTGCTCGAGCGAGCACGGCAAGTCACTCAGACTGCTTTGTCCATTCAATACGGAGCCCGTAATGCCGAAAGAACTCTTGACCCCTGATTCATGTGCGGTTGCCCTGATCGACTATCAGCCGCAGATGTTCTTTGGAACGACGTCGCATGAGCGCACCACCATTCTGCACAACGTCCAGGCGATCGCAAAGGCCTCGAAGCTCTTCAAAGTCCCGACGATCCTGACCACGGTGGCCGCCAAGTCGTTCAGCGGCGACATGGTGCCGGAAGTGCAATCGGTGTTTCCGGAGTACACGCCGATCGACCGCACGTCGATGAACTCGTGGGAAGACGTGAATTTTCGCAAGGCCATCGAGGCGACCGGCCGCAAGAAGATCGTGATCGCCGGCCTGTGGACGGAAGTGTGCGTGTCGTTCCCGACTATCCAGATGATCAACGAAGGCTACGAAATCTACGTGCCGACCGACGCTTGCGGCGACATCACCACGGAAGCACACGAACGCGCGGTACAACGCATCATCCAGGCCGGCGCGGTGCCGATGACCTCGTTCCAGTACATGTTCGAACTGCAACGCGACTGGGGACGCAGCGAAACGTACGAAGGCTGCATGGACATCCTGAAGGCGCACAGCGCATACGGCATCGGCGTGCGTTACGCCAAGTCGATTCTCGGCGAGCACGCGAGCGAAGCCGGCTGATTCGCGGCAGCCGGCGTGACATGACGCCGGCCAAGCCGTATCGACAGACGCCGGGCCGTTCGGCGGCGGCGTGCCGGCATCCCCGATACGCCGTTGCCGGCCGCAGCACCTGTTCGAATGCTCGATGGAAGGCGCGCCCTGTGTGCGCCTCCAGGCCCCCCTGTTTCCCGATTTCCGGGCTTGCCCGGACATAGCTCCGCGCGCACCGACCGGAGCGCTCTCCCATGAGGATCGCCATGACTTCCACACCTTCCGCGCCGACGCCGGCCGAGGTCGTCTTCTTCAACGGCAAGATCGCCACGCAGGACGACAAGCGCTCGTTCGCCGACGCGCTCGCCGTGGCGAACGGCCGCATCGTCGCCGCGGGATCGCGCGATGCCGTGATGCGGCACGCCAACGACGCCACGCGACACGTCGATCTGAAAGGCCGTACGGTCATTCCGGGCCTGAACGACTCGCACCTGCACATCATTCGCGGTGGCCTGAACTTCAACCTGGAGTTGCGCTGGGACGGCGTGCCGTCGCTGGCGGACGCGCTCGACATGTTGCGCAAGCAGGTGGCCCGCACGCCGGCGCCGCAGTGGGTGCGCGTGGTGGGCGGCTGGAACGAATTCCAGTTTGCCGAGCGCCGCGGACCGACGCTCGAAGAAATCAACGCGATTGCGCCGGATACGCCGGTGTTCATTCTGCATCTGTACGACAGTGCGCTTCTGAATGCAGCGGCATTGCGCGCGGTCGGCTATACGAAAGACACGCCCAATCCTCCCGGCGGCGAGATCCAGCGTGACAAGCGCGGCAATCCCACGGGCATGCTGATCGCACGGCCCAACGCCGGGTTGCTGTACGCGACGCTCGCGAAAGGCCCGAAGCTCGCGCCCGAGGATCAGCGCAATTCCACGCGCCACTTCATGCGCGAGTTGAACCGCCTGGGCGTGACGAGCGCGATCGATGCGGGCGGCGGCTATCAGGCCTATCCCGACGACTACGCCGTCATCATGGACATGGCGAAGCACAGCGAACTGACCGTGCGTATCGCCTACAACCTGTTCACGCAGAACGCCAAAAAGGAAATCGAAGACTTCGCCAAGTGGGTGAAGATGACCAAGCCCGGCGACGGCGACGATTTCCTGCGCATGAACGGCGCCGGCGAAATGCTGGTGTTTTCCGCGGCGGACTTCGAAGACTTTCTCGAACCGCGTCCCGATTTGCCGGACGCGCTCGAGGACGAACTGCAGGCGGTCGTCAAGCTGCTGGTGGCGAACCGCTGGCCGTTCCGTCTGCATGCGACCTACAACGAATCGATCGAACGCTTCCTGAACGTGTTCGAACGCGTGAACGCCGAGATTCCGTTCAACGGGCTGCGCTGGTTCTTCGATCACTGCGAGACCATCACGCAAAAAAAATATCGAGCGTGTGCACGCACTCGGCGGCGGCATTGCGATCCAGCATCGCATGGCGTATCAGGGCGAGTACTTCATCCATCAATACGGCGAAGACGCGGTGAAGCGCACGCCGCCGATCCGCCACATGCTCGACGCCGGCCTGCCGGTCGGCGCGGGCACGGATGCGACGCGCGTCGCGAGTTTCAATCCGTTCGTCTCGCTCTACTGGATGGTGTCGGGCAAGACGGTGGGCGGCACGTCGATGTATTCGAGCGAGAACAAGCTCGACCGGATGGAGGCGTTGCGCCGCTACACGGTGGGCAGCGCATGGTTCTCGAACGAGGAAGACCGCAAGGGCGCGCTGGTGCCCGGCCAGTTCGCGGATTTCGCGGTGCTCAGCGAAGACTACTTCTCGGTCGACGAGAGCCGCATCAAGTTCCTCACCTCGAACATGACGGTGGTGGGCGGCAAGGTGGTCTATGCGGACGACGAGTTCGCGCCGCTCGCGCCGCCCGACTTGCCGGTCAGTCCGTCGTGGTCGCCGGTCACGGAATTCGGCGGCTACAGCCGTTACAAGCCGACCGCGGTCGCGTGCGTGGACGGTTGCGTCAATCTGTGCGGCGTGCATGCCCATGCGCACGGTTGGGCGTGGCGCAAGAACGTGCCGGTCAGCGATTCGAATGGTTTCTGGGGCGCGCTGGGATGTAGCTGTTTCGCGTTCTGACAGCCACCGCTTCGTGCCACCCGACAAGCGAGAACCTTTATGCCGACCCTCGACGATGGCGTGCTGTATGGGCTAGGCATCCTGGTTCTCGATTTCCTCGCCTGGCGGTTCATGAGCCGTAAAACGGACAAGGGGCGTCTCGCGCTGCGTGCGCTGATGTTCGGCTTGTCGACTTACGTGCTGTTCAGTTACGGCATGAATCCGCTGCGCGCGGCGCCGTGGCCGGACGAGCCGTTGCGCCATCTGCTCGCGCAATTGCTGGAGGTGGTGTGGTGGTTGCAAGGGGCGCGGCTCGTGACGATCGTGCTGGATCGCACCGTGCTGCCGGAGACCTGGCACGAGGAGCGCCTGTTTCAGGACGTGCTCGGCGCGCTGGTGTTTCTGGCGGCTGCGGTAGGTGCGATTGCCTTTGTGCTGGAACTGCCGGTGCGCGGCCTGCTCGCGACCTCGGGTGCGCTCGCGATCGTGCTCGGTCTCGCGATCCAGAGCACGCTCAACGACGTGTTTTCGGGCGTGGTGCTCAACGCAACGGAGCCTTTTGCGATCGGCGACTGGGTCACCATCGGCGAGGTCGAAGGCAAGGTGGTGGAGACCAACTGGCGCGCGACCAGCCTGCTCAACGGTCAGGGCAATATCGTCGTGATTCCCAACAGCGTGGCGGCGCGCACGAATATCGTCAACGCCAACCAGCCTTCGCATACGCACGGCATCAGCGTGCTGCTGCCGGTCAAGCCGTCGATCCGGCCCGCTACCGTGTTGCAGGCGCTCGCCAACGCCGCCGCCAGTTCGGAGAACGTGCTCGCGGATCCGAAGCCGGTCGTCAGCGTGCGGCGGGCGACCAATGACGCGATCGAATACGAGATCGTCTGCTACGTCGATGCGCTCGGCAAGAAGACCGAGGTGCGCAACGAACTGTTCGATCTCGCGCACAGGCATCTGTTATCGCGCGGCGTGGTGCTGCGTTCGTTGTCCGTGCCCGAACCCGCGGTCGACGCCGCGGATGAAAAGCAGCGCCTGCTGCGCAACGTGCTCATCTTCCAGACGCTCGACGACGGTGGGATCGCGGAGTTGGCCGCGCAACTGACATGCCACGAGTTCGACATCGACGAGACCATCTACAGCGCCGCCGATGAAAGCAGCCACGCGCTGCACATTCTGGCGCGCGGCGTGGCGAAAGTGAGCGTGCCGAAGGACAGCGGCGAGGTCGAATTGCGCCGGCTCGCGCCGGGGGACTCCATCGGTCAGTCGGGCATCCTCGCCGGCGTTAGAACTGGCGTGGTCGTTCATGCGATGACGCACGCCACGGTGTTCCAGCTCGACAAGGCCGCGTTGACGCCGATTCTCGCGCGGCGTCCCGAAGTGGCGCGCGAGATGTGCCGGCTGCTGTCCGAACACCATGAAACGGAGAAGCTGATGCTGGCGTCGACGGACGACGCCGACCCAAGCTCCGGCGGTCTACTGCAATGGATTCGCGACGGCGTTCGGCGCATTCATGAACTCACGTTGTGAGCGCAGCGAGACGCGCCGCATCGATTCAGTCTTTTTAAGGATTCGCCAAAGTCTTTATGAGGTTAATTCGGTACGCTGCATTGATCGGCCGGTCGGCGATGCGCACCCGCGGCGGCGTGCCGGATAGGGAGAAGATGACATGAAGAAGAACATTGCGGGAGTCGGCATTCCCGACAGTCCGATGGCGCGGGCGGCAACCGATCAGATTCGGGCCGCGGAGTCCAGCTTGATGTTTCATCACGCGCTCAGGGCGTTTCTGTTCGGCGCGCTGACCGGCTCTCGCGACAAGCTGACGTTCGACCCGGAGTTGCTGTACCTGAGCGCGTTGTTTCACAACGTCGGTTTGAATGTGCAACACCGGCGCTCTCCGCATCGCTACGAGGTGGACAGCGCGAATGAGGCGCGCGACTTCATGCTGCAGTACGGCGCCGCCGCCGGCGCGATCGACGAGGTCTGGGCGGCGATCGCGTTGCACACCACGCCGGGCATTCCCGAGCATTTGTCGCCGCTCGTCGCGCTGGTGAGCGCGGGCGTGCAGATGGATATTCGCGGTGCCCGTTATGACGAATTCACCGCGCAGCAGCGCGATGAGATCGTGCAGGCCTGTCCGCGCGAATCCGGCTTCAAGAAGAAGATCCTCGAAGCCTACGCGCGCGGCATGGAGCATCGTCCCGAGACGACGTTCGGCACCGTGAATGCCGACGTGCTGGACCGGTGGGACCCGAACTATCGCCGGCTGAATTTCTGCGGGCTGGTGCTGGGTTCCGACTGGGCGAATTGACGCGGTTCGCCGCATATGACGACTGGCTCGCCGTGTGTCGGACGCCGCCTGGAAACGGGCCACGCGAACGCCGCAAGCGGGCATCGAAAGGAAATCAGAATGGGCTACATCATTTCATTGGGCGTTGGCTTCGGCATTGGACTTCTCTACTGGCTGCTCAAGGTGCAGTCGCCTGCGCCGCCACTGATCGCGCTCGCCGGCCTGCTTGGGATGGTGCTGGGCGAGCACGCGATACCGGTCGTCAAGGCGCAGTTTTTCGCGCAGACGGCCACGGTTCAGGTCGCCGACTCGCAGCAGAGCACCTCGGCGCAAAAGCCGGCCACGCCCGGCGCGACAAAAGAGGGCGGCTGATCCAGCAAGCCGTCCGTTCAGATCTTGCTAACACCATCGGGTAATCACATGTTCACTTCGCTTCAACGCTTTCGTCCCATCGCGGCTTTCTGCGCTGCCGTGTTGATCGGCCTCGCGCCGGTGTCGTCCGCTTTCGCCGATAACGGCCCGCCGGAAGTCTCGAACAAGACCGCGCTCGCGGCGCGCATGCCCGACGTCTCGGTCGGCGCGCAGTACGACACGACACACGTGTATGTCGCCTCGGCGGATCTCGACGCGTTCGTCACCAGCTTTCTCGCCACGTTCGGCGGCAAGGCATCGCCGCGCGCGGTGTTCACTGTGACGCCGACGCCGAGCAAGACCGCGTCGCAATACGTGCAGACGCCGGTCGGCATGCTGTCGGTGTTCGGCTTCGAAACGCCGATTCCCTATCCGTTCGGCAACGAGCGGACCGGCTACCTGGTCACCAACATCGACCAGGCGGTGAAGGCGGCGCGCGCGGCGGGCGCCGACGTGCTGGTCGATAGCTTCGACGATCCGATCGGCAAGGACGCGATCATCCAGTGGCCGGGCGGCCTGACGATGCAGCTCTATTGGCACACCAAGGCGCCGAACTACGCGCCGCTGCACAGCGTGCCGGATAACCGCGTCTATGTATCGCGTTATGAAGCCAACAACTTCGTGCGCCGCTGGCTGCATTTTTCGCATGGCAAGGTCGTGTCGGATAACCCGCGCGCGGATGCCGGCGTGATCGGCCGGCCTGGCGAGACGATTCGCGAGATCCGGATCAATTCGGGCTTCGGCCGCATGGTGGTGTTCGTCACGGACGGCAAGCTGCCGTTCCCGTTCGGACGTGAAACGACCGGCTATGCCGTCGACGATCTGACGCAGACTCTCGAGCGCGCGCAAGCGGCCGGCGCGAAGGTGCTGTCGCAGCCGTATAGCGGCGAAGCAGGCAAGAGCGCCGTGCTCGAATTCCCGGGTGGGTATATCGCCGAAGTGCACGATGTCCAGTAAAGCAGGCCTCATCCAGAACTTGCAGGCGTTGCGGCGGCGTTCGGCGCTGGGCGCCGCCCGTGCGCTGTTGATCAGCACGGGACTGGCGGCCGCGCTGCCGGCGTCGGCGGCGGATACCGCGCTCGGCGGCGCAGAGCAAACCAGCACGACCGGCACGCCCAGCAGCACGGCGGCGGCCGCAAACACTTCATGCGCGCGGCCGGTTGTCATGTTCAATCGCTGGCAGGAAAACTGGTCGGCACTCGCCAATCCGTGCGTGCCGAAGAAGCCCTTCGATTCGCTGAAATACATTCCGCTGTTCGGCAATCCCGACGCGTATATCTCGCTCGGCATGGTGCTGCGCGAGCGGCTCGAAATGAACGACGCGCCGCTCTTCGGCCTTGGTTCGGGCCGCGACGACACGTACGTGCTGCAACGTCTTGAAGTCCATGCGGATGTGCGCCTCGGCCCGCACGTGCAGATCTTCACGCAGTTCGAGGATGCACGTCCGTTCGGCAAGGACAACGTCTCGCCGGTCGACAAGAATCCGCTCGACTTGCGCCAGGCGTTCGTCGCCATCACCGAGCCGCTCGGACCCGGCACCTTCAAGTTTCGTGTCGGCCGGCAGGAGATGGCGTTCGACTTGCAGCGGTTCATCTCCGTGCGTGACGGCCCGAACGTGCGCCAGGCCTTCGACGCCATCTGGGCCGATTATGAAACCGGGCCGTGGCGCTGGATCGCTTATGCGACGCAGCCGGTGCAGTACCGCGACAACTCGGATTTCGACGACGTCTCCAATCGCGACCTGACGTTCAGCGGCGTGCGGGTGGAGCGCAAGGCCGTCGGTCCGGGTGATCTCTCCGCCTATTACTCCCGCTACAACCGCAGCAATGCGCGCTTTCTCGACGCCACCGGCGACGAACATCGCGACGTGTTCGACGCGCGTTACGCGGGCTCCGTCAATCACATCGACTGGGACGCGGAGGCGATGTATCAGTGGGGCCATGTCGGCAGCAAGACGATCGGCGCATGGGCGGTGGGCACGCTTGCCGGCTACACGCTGGCTTCGCTGCCGTGGACCCCGCGTCTCGGCTTGCAAGTGGATGCGGCCTCAGGCGACACGCATCCAGGAGACAGCCGCATCGGCACCTTCAATCCGCTGTTTCCGAACGGCTACTACTTCGCGCTCGCCGGTTATACGGGCTACTCGAACGTGATTCACGTCAAGCCGTCGCTCATCGTCAAACCGAACAGCAAGCTGTCGCTGCTCGCGGGCGTGGGGCTGCAATGGCGCGAGACCACCGCCGACGCGGTGTATCAACAAGGCTCGGCGGTCGTGCCGGGAACCGCCGGACACGGCAGCCGCTGGACCGGTTTCTACACGCAGTTGCGCGCCGACTATGCGGTCACCGCGAATCTCGCCGCCGCTCTCGAAGCCGTGCATTTCCAGGTCGGTCCGTCGCTGCGCGACCTGGGTGCGCGCAATTCCGACTATGTAGGCGCCGAACTCAAGTTCGGCTGGTAACGCCGTATCGGCACCACGTCGTGAGCGAGGCGTGTCGGAAGAGGGATCCGGTTCTACCCGCAAACACTTCGGGAGCAGCATCATGCATATCGACACCCCCTTGAAGCAACGCACCGAGACGGCTCAGCACGAGACGCGCGATCGTCGTGAAGCGTACTGCCAGGTCAGCGAGAACGCGGCGATGCCGGACGACGGCCGGGCGCCAGTGTGGAACCACGTGATCAACCGGCTGTTGGCGGACTATTGCAATGAGACCGATGGTGAAGCCTATCTGAAGGCGCGGGCGAAACGCGTCGCCGCCGCGCACGCGCCGTCGCGGCATATCCAGATCGAAGTGCTCGAGCGTCTGTCGGATACGTCGATTGCCGTGCTCTGGCAGGATGCGACCCGTTGCCAATATGTCGACCAGGTGTGGATCTGCTGCCGCGCGCGCAGCAAGGGACGCTGCGCTTTGAGCGGCGCGACGATTCGCCGTGACGATGCGATCTACAAGCCGAGAGTACGCAGCGCGATCCCGGCCAATGCCGACGCCATGATTCTGGCTTCCGTTATCGCGTGCATGCCGTCCACTCTCATGTCAGGCGACTCGCGCTAGACCGCGCGATCCGCAGCCGGCAGCCGCTTGCTCAGTACAAAAAATTTGAACGATAGGATCAGTTTTTTCCGCGCATGCGTACTCGCGGTTGATCTAGACTCCGGGGACGCTTCGCTGAGCAGTCAGTCCTCAGCGGTTCCTCATCCCGCTGTGTCTTGGATACTCAGGCAATGACCCGCATTGGCCCGCTTCAGGTGGACCTCGCCAGCCGAGAGCTGTTGCTCGACGGACAGCCTGTGCGCATCGGCACCCGTGCATTCGACATACTCGCCGTGCTGATCGCCGCGAACGGCGCGCTGGTGTCGAAGGACGCCCTGCTCGAACAGGTATGGCCGGACACCATCGTTGAAGAGAACAATCTTCAGGTGCATATGTCCGCCTTGCGCAAGGTGCTGGGCGAGAGCCGCAACCTGATACAGACCGTGTCGGGAAGAGGCTACCGGCTGGTATCCAGAGAGGCTTGCACGGAACAGCCGGGCAACGCCGTTCGCGACAACGCGCCCGATACCTCCGAACCAGTCCCGTCTGTTCGCAACGTCCCCAACAATCTGCCTGCCAATAGCTCGTCGCTGATCGGCCGGGATCAGGCCATCAGCGACGTTGCGCAGGCGCTCGCTTCAACGCGCCATGTCACGCTCGTCGGTTCCGGCGGGATCGGCAAGACCCGTTTGGCCATCGAGATCGCGCGCAGCTCGCTGGCGCACTTTCCGGAAGGCGTCTATCTGGTGCCGCTGGCGTCCGCCGTCGACGCAAATAGCGTGCTTGCCATGTTCGCCAACAGCGTCGGCGTGAGCGCGGCGAGCGGGCCGCTCACGCTGGCGCGCGTCAGCAAGGAACTCGGCGAACGGCGCGTGCTGTTCGTACTGGATAACTGCGAGCACGTGCTTTGCCCCGCCGCCGAGCTGGCCGAAGCGTTATTGAACGTGAGTCCGGCCATCCGGATTCTCGCGACCAGCCGCGAGCCGCTGCGTGTCGTGGACGAGCACCTGTACTGGGTGGCGTCACTCGACGTGCCCGCTCGCGACGATGAGAGCCAGCATGTTTTGCAACGCAGCGCCGTGCAGTTGTTCCTGTCACGCGCCCGCGCGATCGACGCGCGCTTTTCGTTCGACGACCGAAGCATTCATCTGACCGGCACCGTGTGCCGCCGGCTGGATGGCATTCCGTTGGCCATCGAACTGGCGGCGGCGCGCGCCGCGATACTCGGCATCGAGACACTCGCCGACCATCTCGACGACCGCTTCAACATGCTGACGGGCGGCAATCGCACGGCGCTGCCGCGCCACCAGACCTTGAAGGCGACGCTCGACTGGAGTCACGCCTTGCTCGACGACACCGAGCGCACGACGTTGCGCCGGCTCGGCGTTTTTGTGAACAGCTTCACGATCGATTCGGCGATCGCCATGGTGAGTGACGACGGCTTGCGTGAGTCCGGCGTGATCGCGGCGCTATCGGGACTCGTCGAAAAATCGCTGGTCGTGATGCACGCGGAGCGCGGCAAGGCAAGCTACCGGCTGCTGGAAACCACGCGTGCCTACGCGATGCAAAAGCTCGACGACAACGGCGAGCGGCGCCTCGTCACGCTCAGGCATGCACGTTATTTCGCGGACCTGGTCGCATTCGATTCGCCGAGCAATGCGCGTGAAGCACATGAAGCTCATGACACAAACGCCGCGGGCGCCGGCCCGGAGCATTGGCGCCACCACATGCGCGAGCAACTCGACGATTTGCGAGCCGCGTTGGCCTGGGCGTTATCACCGAAAGGTGACGCTGCGCTGGGCGAAACGCTGGCGGTGAAGTTCGTGTCGCTGCTTTATGAACTCTCGCTGGTCGACGAATGCTGCGTGTGGGCAAGGCGCGCTCTTGACACCGTGGACGCGATGCATCAGGGTGCGCGCTCGCCGCGCCATTTGCGCTTGCGCATGCAGCTGCTCGCCGCGCTCGGTGCGGCGCTCGTCCATGTGAACGGACCGAACCGGGAAACGCTCGGCACCTGGGCCGAGGTGCTGGCACTCGCGATCGCGTCGGGCGATCAGACCTTCGAAGCGCGCGCGTTGTGGGGCATGTGGAACGCGAGCCAGTCGGCCGGTGCGGCGCGCAATGCGCTGGCGTTCGCACGGCGCTTCGCGTCGCTCGCCGCGCAGACGGGCGACACCGCCAACGGCATTCTCGCTCATCGCTTGCTCGGCATTGCCTCGCACTACGTGGGCGATCAGCAAGAGGCGCGTGCCTCGCTCGATCAGTTCTTGCAGCACACCGGCCGCTTGCAATATCGGCTGCCGCTCGGACAATCCATCGATCAGGGCGTGGTCGGCCGCGCGACGTTTGCCCGCCTGCTCGGCTTGCAGGGCGCGCGCGATCAGGCGCTCAGAGTCGCCGAGGCATGCGTTGCGCAAGCATGCCGGCAGGAACAGGCGATGGTCACGTGCTACGTGCTGGTCGAGGCGGAAATTCCGCTGGCGCTGCTGGCGGGCCGGCGAAAGCGGGCGGCTCAGGCCATCGCGCTGTTGCGGGACGTGTCGGCGCGTGCCGGGCTGCGGGTGGCGCATGCGTGCTGCCGCTGTTTCGACGAATACCTGCATTCGCTGGACGACACCAGTGCGCAGCGTGTGCGTAGCTTCCGCGCCGCGCTGGGCGATCTCCAGGCGCTCGAATATGCCGCGCCGCGCGCCATGCTTGCCGCGCAATACAGTCTCGCGCTCGGCCGTGCCGGACAGCGGGAGAAGGGCATCGCCGCCGTGGCCGACGCGCTCGCGCAGGGCGATGAGACCGGCGACCAGTGGTATGCCGCCGAACTCAGACGCGTGCATGCCGAATTGCTGCTGATGGAGTACGCCGGCCAGTCACCGTTCGGCGATGCGGCGACGCATGCACAGGCGAGTCTCACCGCGGCAATGGAGGAATCGTTGGCACAGGGTTGCCGCTCGTTGCAACTGCGGGCCGCGACCAGTCTCGGGCGGCTTTGGCATGCGCAAGGCCGAAGCGTCGAGGCGGTGCAACTGGTGAAGTCAGCCTGCGCGAGACTCACGGAAGGCCGCGACTGGGACGACTTCAAGGCCGCTAAAGACTTGCTGCGTGTCGCGACTGAAGCGTGCGCGCCGGTCGGTACTTCCGCCGGCGGCGATACGCGGATGGACACGAATGCGCATGCCACTGCAGCACCGTTCGACGACCCGCCGCCGGACGAGATCAGCGAAGCCTGCTAGTCGAACCTCAACCGTGCAGCGTTCGCTGTTGCACCACTTCGTCGATCAGGTCTGGCCGGTTCAACTGCTCGACCCACCATTGCAGCGCCTTGCCGCATTCGTTGTCGCGCCACGCCAGATAGAAATGCGTGACGTCGCGCATGCCGATCACTTCCTTTTGCACCAGTTCGCCCTGGCTCAGCGCCTCGACGGCGAGGCATTCTGGAATCGTGCCCGCTGCCAGGCCCTTGATCTGCGCGGCGAGTTTGGCTTCGAGCGTCGGCACCGTGAGCACTTCCTGATTGACGGCGAGCGCGATCGTGCGCGGCGCGAGTTTGCGTGACGTATCGCCGATCGCGACCGCGCGATGGCGCGCGACGACGTCCAGCGTGAGCGGTCCGGGTATCGACGCCAGCGGATGATCCGGCGCCACCACGAACACATGCCGCAGCGAGCCGATCGGTTTCGCGATCAGATTGGGAATGGGCGGCGGATCGCCGGCCGCGCCGACGATCAGATCCGCGCGACGAGTGAGCAGCGCGTCCCACGAGCCGCCCAGCACTTCTTTCGACAGATGCAGCCGCGTGTCCAGCTTGAGCTTGTAGAACTCGCTGACGTGATGCCAGAGCAGATCGAACGGAATGATCTCGTCGACGGCGATGTGCAGATCGGCCTCCCAGCCGTGCTGGATTCGCTTCGCCTTGAATTCGAGCGCTTCGGCCGCCTCCAGCAGACGGCGGCCTTCCTCGACGACCACACGCCCCGCGTGCGTCAGCGTGGCGCGCCGGCCGGTGCGGTCGAACAGCTTGACGCCGAGATCGAGTTCGAGTTTCTGAACCAGATAACTCAGCGAGGACGGCACCTTGTGAAGCGTTTCGGCGGCGTTCGCAAACGTGCCGGTTCGATCGATTGCATCGAGCACCTGCAGGACTTCAAAAGATAGATTCATGGAGAAGAGCCGGCTCTGTCGGATACGTTCAGCAGGATGTTCAGGATACTGGATTTCCTGAGCTCCGCAATGATCCGGCCGCACTCACCACACGTCCCGCCTCTAACCGTCCAGCCGATCCACCAGCGCAAACGGAATACTCTCCGCAAACAGTTCGCGGTCGCCCGTCGCGCTGGTCTGCGTATTCAGCTGCAGCGCGAAATTGAAACCCGGGCTGCGCGTGCTGGTGGTGCGCTCCTTGACCTTCAGTTCGATCGGCATCCAGGAGGCCGGATCGTTGAGAATGCTGTCCGCCTTCGCGTCGATTTGCGCGTGCCCCGCGGCGGCCTCGGCGGGCGGCAACTGTTTCGACATTGCCGCCAGCATGTCCAGTTGCTTCGCCGCGCCGCGCTTGAGCCGGTAGCGGTGGAAGTAGGTCTGATTCGGCCGCCGGTTCGCCTTCACGTCGCCGAGATGGCGTTCGAGACGTTGCGCCGCGAGCGTGCGCGCGGGCGCTTGCTGCGGTTCGGGACGGCCGTTCAGCCGCGCGTCCTGGCGTTCGCCTTCCTGCTCGGCGAGCACCTGTTCCGTGAACAGATCGAGCCACTGGTCGCGGCTCGCGTCGAGCGCGCGCGTGTAGGTTTCAGCGCTGGAATACTCGGTGTCGAGCAGACACGCGCGATGCGTCAGTGCGCCGTCCTCGCGCACGAGTTGCACTTTGGCGAGGTGGCTGTCGTCGGCGAAGGTCATGGTCGCCGAGGGTGCGTCGAGCGAGACGAGGCCCACGCCCACACTCGACGCAGGCGCACCGACCGCTTTCGTGGCGCTGACGGTTCCGCTCAGCCGTCCGATCAGACGCGAGCCCGCGCCCACCCGATCCTGCTCGATCTGCATGCGGCCGCTTTGTTCATTTGAATCGAGCGTCTGCTTCGCGGTCTTTTCATAGCCGATGCCGATGTTCGCGCCCGCGCGAAACGGCGAGCCGATCTTCGGCACGGTCACGGAGACGCCGGCATCGGCGGAACCGCCGCGCTTGACGGTGCGCGCCACCGAGTCGGTCCAGCTGATCGACACGTCGGGGTCGTCGAAATAATGGTCGGCGAGCCGGTTCCAGGTGCCGCGCGCGCCACCCGAATTTGCGCCGTGCGCCTCGGTCGTCTCGTCGAACACATGATCGATGATGCCTTCGAGTTTCGTGCGCATCGCGCTGTCGTCGTAGCCGGTGCCGTTCCGATTGACACGGCGCGCCACCCGCAGCGATACGCCGCTCGGCTCGGACAATTCCTGCGAATGCAGCACGGCCTGCGTGGTCAGCCCGGCGCGCAGCTGGGTCAAGCCGACGTCGACGTCGTAGCCCACCAGCACGCCGACGCCCGCATGCCGCAGCTGGGTTTTCGCGGTGCCGACGAACATCTCGACGCCATGCGTGCCGCGGCTCAACTCGACCACGGCTTCACGGGTTTGCGACGCGCGCAGATCGACGCGCGGCGCGATCGGCACCGCGCCCGCATGCAGCACCTTGCTCAGATTCGCCGAGAGCCCGCGCGTGCTGACGCCGATGCGGCGGCCATCGGTCAGGCGCAAGCGCGAACTCGACTGCAGATCATGCGCGACGTCCTTGAGCGTTTGCCGGACCGCGTCGGCGCTGTCGGCCTGGGCGGCCGGGGCGGGCGGGCGCGCCTGATCCTTCAGGGCCGACACCTGCGTCCAGAACGGCGAATCGGCGGGCACCCCGGCGACCTTGCCCCATGAAGCGAGCCGCTCCAGATTGAACGGTTGTTTCGCGATTGACCTGAACGGCTTGCTGCGCGCGAGCGTGTGCGGATCGGTGTTGGCCCAGCGCGTGGTTTCGGCGCGCAGGCGATCGAGCGTGGCGGGTGAGCCGACATCGCGCTGCTGCAACTCGGCGCACATCTGCTGCGCGCGTTCGGTGACCTGGTGCAACTGATCGGCATCCATCCGGCCGTTCGGAAAGCCGCCCGACTCGAGCCACACATGCAAGGCCGCGAGTTCGGCAATCGACTGCTCCGGACGCGCGTGCGAAAGCGCGGCGGCGGCGCGCATTTCCGGACGCTCGCGCAGCGGCTCCAGCGCCCCGCGCATGGCCTCGTCGAGTTTGCCTTGTTCGGCGCCGATCGTTTTGCGCGGCACGCCCTGGGTGCCGAAGCGCAGCGCCGAGAGCGGCGAGCTGCGTTTGCCGGCGAGGCGCGGCAGGAAACTCTTCCAGCGGTTTTCGCCGACCCGGTCGATGGTCTTCGCGGAGAACTTGTTCAAACGCTCGCGGGCTTGCGACAGGTCGCTGCCGCGTCCGTCCTCGCGGAAGTTCTGACGCCACGCGAAGAACGCGCCTTTCTGATCGGCGCTCAGTGCCGCGCGTCCTTGCGTGGTCAGTGTCGAGGCGGCGTCGTAGGCTTGCCAGGCGAGCGGCGTTTCATTGAGCGGCGTGCCTGCTGCCGGTGCCGCGCGCGCGGCGACGGCGGCGGGCGCGGGGTCCTGCGCCGGCCCTGCGCCGTGGAGCGGCGGATCGAGCG
Source organism: Paraburkholderia sp. BL9I2N2 (assembly GCF_004339745.1). GTDB lineage: Bacteria > Pseudomonadota > Gammaproteobacteria > Burkholderiales > Burkholderiaceae > Paraburkholderia. The sequence goes on from NZ_SMGP01000004.1 coordinate 279,422, forward strand.
CATCGGCGGCTTGCAGCATCATGCGTTGCGCGAGTTGCGTCGACACATCGCCGGGGGCGGGTTGGCCGTGATGGCGCAATTGGCTGAGCGCTTCGAAACCGGCGTCGGTGCGCGCGAGCGTGCGGGCCACTTGCCAGGCGCCGGCTTCGGCGGGCGTGCTCGAGCGGGCGGTGTGCATCTGCGCGAAGTCGAGATGTTCGAGGGCGTCGAGCACGTGGTTGGCGCTGGGTGCGTCGCCGATCCTCGCGCCGTGCAACGCCTGGGCGACGAGCGAGCCCCGGCTGGTCGGCAAGGCCGCGTCGGGGCCGCCCAAAGCGGCCAGCCGATGCGAGAGTTCGGCCTGCGCGAGCAGATCGTGCGACGGACCGGGCAGTTGTTGGCGCACGTACTCGCTCAACGCGGCCTCGCCGGTCATGGCGTCGAGCGGGATCGCCGTCGATGCTTCGTTGCCGTGCTCCACCGCAAGCGTGGTGTTCGAAGTGGAAGAATCCGCGGCGCGCGCCGTTTTCCCCAGCGCCTGGCGGCTTTGCCGCTCGGTCTTGGCCAGCGCCGTTCCCGCCGCGTTCGACCCTGCTACCGGCTTCGCCGCATAACGCTCGCCGTCGGCGGTGAAATCGGCCGGCGCGAACGGCTTGCCGTGCTGACTGGTTTGCGACAAGGCGGTGCTGACGTCGAACTTGCTCGCCCGCAGCCGCGCGCCGGTCCGCGAGAGCGTGTTGCCGAGCCGGCCCAGCAGCGTGTCATCGACGAGCGGCCGGGCCTGCGGCGTGCCGGTGGGCGGCGTGGCGGGCGCACCGCCGGGCCGCTGCGCGGGCGCTTGCGCCGCTTCGGTGTCCGGCGTGTGGGGCAGGTGCGGCGGCAGGGCATGAATGTCGGACATGGCGCGTGGCGTTCAACGAGCGGCAGTTGAACCCACGGTATTAAGCGCGTGTGACACCCCCAGGCAGCGTGCGAAGCGAAGTCACCGCACGCGAAGCAGCCCCGCGGCGGCCGAAGCGTGCAGCGCTTCGAGATCGACGGTGATGCGCAGTTCGAGCCGGCGCGCGCCATGCTGACGCGCGCGCAGCAGCGCGTCGTCGAGCAACTCGCGCACCGTGCGCGGATCGTCGCCGGTGCGCAGGCGCAGCATGGCGTCCAGGCGCAGCAGCTCGGGCACGTACCAGAGCTCGCCGGTGCGCTCGCTGCGGCTCACGGCGTCGCGCAAGGTAGCGCCGAGCGACGCCGCGAGTTCCGGCTTGCCGTGCAGCGCAATGCGCGGCAGCAGCGTGGCGATGAACGCGATGTCGGGCACATAGATGCGCTCGCGCGCGATCCGCTTCAACGCGCCGGCAATCAGGCGCCACGCGGCTTCCTCGTCGCCGCGCCGGGCTTCGAGCCAAAGCTGGAAATCGAGCCCGAGGCGCAGCCAGCGTTTGACGCCTGCCGCACGCGCGCGCGTGACCAGCGCCGCGGCGCACGACTCGGTGAGCGCGATGTCGTCGTCGAGCGCGGCGAGCGCGCAGGCAAGACCGAGCGCGATGCAGCACGCGAGCGGTTCGCTCTCGTCGGCGGGGTCGCGGATCGTGACGCGCGGCGGCGTCGTCAGATGCGGTTCGCCGACCAGCCACAGCGCGACGGCATGAATCGCGCGCGCCACGAGATGCAGCGAGAGTCCATAACTGGTGGCCACCGCGTTGGCTTCGCGGCTCAGGTCTTCGTCGATGTCGTCGGCGGTGTCGTCGTTCAGGCCGACCACCGGCGCGAGCAAACGGATCGCGGTGTCGAATTCGCCCGCGTACGCCTTGACGATGCCCTCGATGCGCCGCGCGTTGATGCTCACGGCGGCACTCTGCGCGACCGGCGCGATCTCGCTGAATTCGTTCGCGAGGCGCCGGCATTGTTCGATCTCTCCGGCGTCGAGCGCGCACATTACGAGGCAGAAGAGCGCACGCAGGCGGTAGGGCGTGTCGGCGCAGATATTGGCGAGTTCATAGGTGCGCTGCCAGCTCTCGACGATCTCCGCCGACGCGCCGCGCCTGAGCATCAACGCACGCGCGAGCACGGCGCGCAGCCGCATTTCGTCGCGGATGCGCCGCATCGACACGCTGTCCACCCGCGCCAGCACGGCACGCACCCAGCCGATGTATTCGTCGACGAGCGCGAGCGCCACCCAGATCGGCGCGGTGTTGTCGAGCAGCTCGATGCACAGCTCCACTTTGTCGACGGACACGGCCCATTCGAGCGCGGCGCGCAGCGCGTCGATGTCGTGGCGGCTGTGCGCGGTGGCTACGGCGACGCCCGCGCCGAAGCGGCGCGCCATGTCGCGCGCGACGAACTGCGCGTGATGCAGTTCGGCCTCGGCGCTTTCCCGATTGCGCTCCAGCGCGTCGAGCGCGAAGCGGCGCACGGCGGGCGGCAAGCGCAGCCGCAAGGCGCCGTCGCAGTCGACGGTATTCACGAGGCCCGCGTCCATCAGCGTATGGAGCTGGCGCTCCAGCAGACGCGGCTCGGGCGGCCCGAAACCGTAGTCGCTGCCGAACGCGCCGAGCATTTCATAGGCGGCGTCGTGCGAGAACGCGGTGGCGAAAATGCCGAGCCGGCGCAGCATGGTGCGAGTGGGCGCTTCGAGCGCAGCGTACGAGAGATCGAGCATCACGTGCACGATCGCCGCGCGCGGCAGCACGATGCGGCGGCCGCCGCTGCGATACGTCATGACGGTGTCGAGTTCGCGCGCGAAGGCCACGATCGCCTCTTCCGGCGGCACGCCCGCGCGCACCTGGCCGGCAATGGTCGCGGCCGCCAGTTCGAGCGCGAACGGTACGCCGTCGACGCGCCGGCAGATCAGCGCCGCCGCCGCGAACGTGGCCGGCGCGATGCCGCTCACTTCCGGCAGCGGCGCGTGCAATGCGGCGGCCTTCACGCAGCGCGCGAGGCGGGAAAAAAGCAGCCGCAGCGCGTCGTAGTCGAGTGTGGCGGGCGTGCCGTCGATCTGCTCGGGCGGCACGCGCAACGCGGCCACCGGCACGGTGGTCTCGCCGCCAATGAAGAGCGGCGACTCGCAGGTGGCGATCACATGCAGGCCGCCCGTGTTGGCGACCAGCGTGTCGATCAGGCTGGCCGCCGCTTCGCTCAGATGATCGCAATGATCGACGATCAGCAGCATGCGGCGCTCGCCGATCTGCGCGGCCAGATTGGCGGCGCTGGCCAACTCGCTGGCCGGCTCCAGCCCGACGGCCGCGCCGATCGCGTTGGCCACGCGATCCGGTTGCGCGAGCGAGGCGAGCGCCGCGCAGAAGTCGCCGTCGGGAAAGTGCGGCGCGAGGTGGCTTGCGGCTTCGATCGCCAGGCGCGTTTTGCCGACGCCCGAGGCGCCCGTCAGCGTGACGATGCGGCGCGTGGGCACCAGCGCGAGCAATTCCGACAATTCCGCATGACGGCCGATGAACGGCGACGGATCGATGATCTGCGAACGCAGCGAGGTGACCGCGCTGGTCGGCATCAGCGCGGGGAACGCGGACACGGCCGGCGCGACCGCCGCGGCGAGATTCGATGCGCCGGCGACGGATGCGACCGCGGCGGACGGACTGTACGGCGCGCTGCTGAAGCGCGCGGTGCGGGTGGAGGCCGAACCGGACGCGCCGAACGCGGCGCTATAAGCGGACGCGGCAGTCGCAGCGGACAACGCGCGGGCCGGCGCGCCGAAGCGGAACCCGGCCGTGGTCAACGGACTCGCCGCCACCGTCGTGGCGAACGAGGTGGCCAGCGACGCGGCAATGCTGCCGGCGTTCGCCACCGCGAGATCGAGCCCGGTGTCCGGCGTTTCGAGCACGCGGACCTCGCCCGCGAAACGGTAGCCGCGGCCGGCCACGGTGACGATCAGATCGCGGTCGCCGTCGAGCGCGCGGCGAATCGCGGAGATTTGCGCCTGCACCGTGTTCGCGTCGACATTGCTGCCCGGCCAGACGATTTCGCGCAACTCGGCGCTCGACACCACGCGGCCGCGTGCGTCGAGCAGCGCCGCGAGCATCGCGAACGGACGCGCGCCGAGTTCGATGACGGCGCCGTCGGAAATCAGCAGGCCCACGTCGCGCGCGAGCCAGAATCGCGAGAAAGCGATCACCTGACCAGTGAGCCGCGGTAGCGACATGATGAATCTCCGGCGTAGTAGTGTTTCGGTCCACCGGCGAGGAATACTCGCGAGGCATGCATCACGAAATGCCCGCGCTGCGGCTATTCGTCAGACCAAAGTATTATCGCCCGAGAAGTGAACAATTGCCTGGACTGCGGACACTTCTTCAATGCAGGGTGCGCCGTCGACGGTGAAAACGCTTGCTTCACGCGTCCGCGAGACTCCATTGCATGGTATTGCGCAACCACGCGACGCCTTCGCTGGCCGGTTCGGGCGGCACCGGTGCGGGACGCGTGAGCGCGTAGAGATAGCTGTCGGCGGCGGCGAGGCCACGGTTCGGACGCGGTTCGTGGTTCGTCAGGCGCGCTTCCTGTACGAAGCCGAGCCGCTCCATCGAACTGTGCGCGGCGCCATCCACGGCGCAGCACGCAAATACGCGGTACACGCCGGGCTGCTCGATCAGCCAGTCGATCACTTCCTGCAAGGCCAGCACACCGGCCCGGCGCCGCCGCGCGCCGCCATGCCGGCTGATGATCACGCCGATCTCCACGCGCGGCAGCGTTGGCTTCAATTCGATCAGCGCGGTCAGGCGGCCGGTCTCCCTGCATTCGAGCGTGTAGCGGATCAGGCTGCCGTCGTCCCAGCCGCGCCGCGCCTCGGCGATGAATTCCTCGGTCTGGCTCACGCCGGTGTGGCGCAGCACAGGCAGGTCGCGCATCGTGTCGGCGTCGCCCAGCATCTGGTCGAACAGGGCGGGAGCGTCGGCGGGGGTCAGGGGGCGTAGCCGCAGATACGGCGTGTCCAGAGTGTCGAGCGGAGTGAAACGCATGAGTCGGATTCCGAGTGAGCGACAAACCCCGGCAGTGTGGCGCCGTCGCATGACCGGCGCACGACGCGCCGCGAATCGGCGTAAGGGCGCGCGAAGACCTGGCAGCGGGCCGGGCGGCTGGCCTCGGCCCGCCGCTGAACACGCAAGTGCGGCAACTACGGCGTCGTGCTGCTGAGCGCTCGCGCTTCGTATCGGTGCACGCGAGTTCGCACGCCGGCAGCGAGTTTCGTACGCTGCTTGTAAGGTCGAGCAGGATGCCTGTTCGACGTCCTTGTCTTGTGCTTCGCGTTGACGGCGCACATTCACACCAGGAGCCCCGCACCATGCCGAATTCCCCATCGATCGGACGTTCGAGCAGTACGCTGCCGCTTTCCGACTCCAACGCCCCATCGTCGTCGTCGCCGGCGGACGGCGGCAAACCCGCCGGCGGCTTGCCGCACGCCGGTCCACAAGCCGACGACAAGCTGGGCGCACTGGCCGGCAACGGCAGCGGCGCCGCGGCGGGCAAGGGCGCGCGCGCATCGTTCGCGGCGAAGGTGCCGTCGCCGGCCACTTCGGCGACGACGACTGCGCCGGGCGCGGCTCAGTCGGCCGCTCAATCAGCCGCTGGCGGCGCGCCGGGGCGCGCCGGACGCCTCGGCGCTTTCTCGCAAGGCGCGGCGACACTCGCGAACGGCGCCACCGGTGTCGAAACGGCGGGCGTGAACGTGGTCGGCGGCCTGCTGCAACTGGAACAGGCCGCGGTCATGCAGCTCGCCGAATTGCTGAAGCAGGGCGCGCGCAACGTGGAAGAAGCATCGAAGGGATGAGGCGTGCAACGAGGTCCGCCAGGCGCGGACCCTCGAGCGAGTGTGTTGCGGGTGCAGTGCCTGCGTTGCTGGTGAGTGGCGTGGCTAGTTGCCCTTGTGATTACTCCGGCGTTGCTTGATCGGCCGCGCTCGGCGTTGCATCACGCCCGCAGCCAGAAAAACTCTCCCGACGCGATCCCTTCGAACATCTCGTCGTTCGACTCCACGATGTTCTGTCGCCAGTAGCGCCCGTGCTCTGCGTAGTGCGCGAGCAGATCGGCGAGCGCCTCGCCGTTCAGGTCGTCCGCGAACGGCAGCCGCAGCACCAGCACGACGCCGCCGGTATCGGTGTCGAGCCCCAGTTGCGCCTGGTCCTGCGCATAGATCAGCAGGTTGGCCTCCAGCATCAGCCGGAACACGACGAGCGTGCGTCCGGCCGTGACCGTGCCGAAATGGAAATTCGCGTACATCGCGTCGAGATCGCGCTCGAAGTAATCGAGCCGCACGTCGAAGCCCTCGACCTCGATCGACCGCGTGCGCAGCACATGGTCCGCGTCGCCGAGACCGACGGTCGCGCACAGATCCATGATCAGGCTGGTGTAACGCTCGCTGCTCATTCTCGACCCTTGCTTGGCGGTTGCGCGCGGTGCCCGGCTGGCCAGGCGTTCTTTTGTCCGCTTCGCGAGCGGCGGACGCCGCGCCGCGCCTCTCGCGCATGCCGCAAAAAACACGGCCGGACCCCGTGTGCGACGGGGCCGGCCGCGTGCGGACCGCCGCCTGTGGCGAACGGCCCGCGTCTGCAATGCTTAGCCGCCGCGCGAAGCATCCTTGACGTTGCTTGCGCCGCTCTTCGCGATGTTCGCCACCGATGCATACATGCTTTGTTCAACTTGCATCTGGGCGGACATCATCGTCATCTGATCCATTTCCTGCGTGAGACCAGCCATCATTCCGCCTGCGCTTCCTACGGACATAAGAACCTCCAGTGACTATGGGTAGAGAGTGAGTGGCCTACATCGAGACCTGCCGCCGCGCCGGCCGCTCCTGAGAGCGGGCCGCCGCGGCAAGCGCGTTATCCGCATGCCGAGCGCGTGCCGCGCCGGGCATGCGGTGAGCCGCCGCGTCGCGCTCAGGCGCGCGCGCCGGCCTGTTTTTCCTGCAGCCGCGCGATCACGCGCGACGCGGCGAGAAAGCCGCGATACAGCTTCGCCAGATTGTTGCGATCGAGGTCGGTGGCGCCCTGCGTGTCGCTGATGCGCTGCGCCGTCGCGTCGAGCGCCTGGCGGATCGCTTCCACTTTGGGCGCGCCGGCCGGATCGGCGAGCGTCTTCTGCAGGTCGTTGAATTCGCTGGCGTGGGCTTCGAGCTGCTCGTACATGTCGATCTCCTGGTTGTCCTGGTTGAAGCGTGGCGGTGTGCCGTTGATGGGTCAGCTCGACGGACCGCGCGGCTGGGCCGGCGGCAGTGTCGCGGGATTGGGCAGCGGCACGACGCTGGCCGCGCTGCGAGTGACGGTGTCGTTGTCCACGATCGAGGCGTTGGCGGTGTTTTGCGTGTTGCTCGTGGTGGTTTTGCCGTTCGGCGCCGCGTTCGTGTTCGCGGCGGTTGTGTTACTGGCATGGCCGGCCGCGTTCGCATCCGCAAGCGCCGCGTCGCTTGCACCGCTTGCGCCTGCTGCATTCGCATTCGCAGCCGCATCGCCGTCCGACGCCGGCGTGTCGATTGCGTAGATGTGTTTGACGCCATCCGGCGTTTGCGCGTAACGGACGTCGTCGGAGGAAATCATTTCGGAGTACGACGCCGCCGCTGGCCCGGCCGCCATGACGTTGGAGTTTTCCGCGGCCTGCACCACGATGTTCTTCACGTTCGGATCCAGATCGGCCCGCACGCGCGCGAGCGCCGTATCGAGATCCGCGCGGCTGCTGACCGCGCCGGTCACCGCGAAATTACCGTCGCCGAGATAGCGCACGTGCGCGCCCGCCACGCCGAGCGAATCCTCGATGCTGCGCGCGTCGTTCTGCGCGACGTCGTAATTGCGCGAGATGCCGGTCGGCGAAATGCGCGCGAACAGATTGCGCACGGCGTCGTCGTCGGCGGGGCTCGTGACCATGCCGGTCACCACCACCGTGTTGCCGACCGCGTGCGCCTGCAAGCCGGTCACATGGGCCGCGGCCAGCCCTTCGTTGACGCGCTGCGCGCGGTCGTCGGCATTGCGCGGCAGCGCGGCGCGGCTCATCTGCGTCGTGGTCAGCAGCGAACCCGCGACGATCACGATGCCGAGCACGAAGCACGCGACAACCGCGCCCACATAGCGGCGGCGCTTCTTGCGTTCGGCGGCGAAGCGCGCTTCGGCGGGACGCGTCAGCAGCATCGACAGCAGGTCGAGATCGGACGGCCACACGGCGTCGTCCGCGCCCACGCACAGAATCATGTCGTCGAACTGCATCGGCACGAAGTCCACCAGCAGCACCACTTCTTCGCCGGCCACCGGCGGCGCGGCCTGCCCGTCCGCGGTGTCGGCCATCTGCACCGCTGCGGCGACGCGCTGTGCGCTGACCACGCCGCTCGCGTCGACGTGCAGCAGCGCATCCGCGCCACGCCAGTCGGTGAGGCGGATGTCGGCATCGTCGTCGGCGCCGACGCGATGCGTGCCCGGCGTGAGCTGCAATTGCGCTCCCGCGTGGACGCCCGTCAGTATCCGCAGCAGTTTCATCGTGCTCGCACAGGGTGGGTGGGAGAAGCGCCGGAGAAGCGCGCGGCTTGCGCGCTCAGGCCGGCTCGATCGACCTTAAATGTAGCCGCGCGATGTGGCGTGTCAGCGAACGGATGCGAAGGCGCCGCATGCGATGCGAAGCCGCGCGGCAAACCGTTTAGCGACGATTGTCTGGAAAGGCGCGGCGTGGTCCAGGCGGGCTTCCCGGGGCGTCGGATAGGGACGGCGGTGCGTCGCCGGCGCCGTGCGGGCTCCCTTCAGCGGCGAGGCGACGGGATGCACCAGACGCACCAGACGCGCCCGAAGCCGAAGCCCGCCCAAGCACCCCGCCGCGCAGCCCGCACAACGTATCGATCGAGCGCCCGAGCTGCGCCGCGTTCGACGGCTTATCCGCATGCAGCCACAGCAACGGAAACAGCAGGTTGAAACGCTGCACGCGCTCGGGCGGCGGCAGACGCGTGACGGCTTGCCCGGACGCACTGCCCGCGCGCTCACGCAGCGCGGCCACGCCCGAACTCGCCCCCGGCTGCGCGGCGGCAAGACTGCCGATGCGCTGCTGCACACTGAGCAGATCGATCGACTGCTCGAGCACGCGCGCGTCGAGCGGCATCTGCGGATTGGCGGCCAGTTGCTCGCGCAAGCTCAGCATGTCGTTGCGCCATGCGTCGCGCACCGCCGCCGCGCGCGCGCTTTCCTCGCCCGGCTGCGCGTACTGCGCGGCGACCGCGTCGAGCCGGCCGGACGGCGGCGGTGGCACGGAGCCGCGATCGCCGCGCGCCTTGATCCCGGGCGCCGCGCCAGTGCCGTGCTCGTCGCTGTGATCGCCTTGCGAATGACCGCCGCCGCCCCCGCGTCCGCCGCCGTCGCGGTTGACCTTCTGGCCTTCCGCGTGATGCGCTTCGGCGTCGTCTGGGCCGTCGTCGTCGAGACCCGGGCCGTTGCTGCGCTGTTTCTTGGCGGCGCGCCGTTTGCGCGCCAACTGGTCGGCCATGCGCTTCGCGCGCACCGAACTCACCGAGGGTCCGCGTTGCGCGTCGCCGCCATAGGTGAAAGTGGTGGTGCCGCGATACAGCGCCGCGAATTGCGCGCCGTTACGCGCGCCTTGCGCGTTGGCCGATTTCTGCTGCGCCTCGGCCGTGCGCTGTGCGTGGGCCGCCGCTGTGTCGCTGCCCTGATGGGAGATTCGGCTCATGTCGCGCGCCTCGCAAAGTGGCCCGGTTCAACGGCGGGCCTGCACCGCTTCAGAGCGGCACGGCCGCCTGCATCAACTCGTTGGCGAAGTGCAGGATCGCCGCGCACGAGAGCGGCGCGGCGACCACGATCACCACCGTCACCGCGATCAGCTTGACCGCGTGCGACAAGGTCTGATCCTGCATCGACGTGATCGCCTGCAGGAACGACACGCCGAGACCGACCACGGCCGCGACGATCACCGCGGGCAGCGACACGGTCAGGCACAGCAGCATGCCTTCAGTGGTGAAGCGGATCAGCGAATCGATTTCCATCTGGTCTCCCGCGCTATTTGTAGGACATCACGAGGCCGTGAATCAGCGTCGACCAGCCGTCCATCACCACGAACAGCAGCAGCTTGAACGGTATCGCGACGTTGGTCGGCGTGACCTGGTTCAGGCCCATTGCGAGCAGCACGTTCGCGATGATCAGATCGATCACGATGAAGGCGATGTACAGCAGAAAGCCGATCTTGAACGCGTCGGTCATTTCCGTCAGCGTGAAGGCGGGCGCGAGCACGATCAGGTCGTCTTCCTTGATCTGCGCGGCTTCTTCCTTCGGCCACACCACCGAAGCCGAGCGCAGAAAGAAGCGCTTCTCGCGCTCGTTGGTGTGCTTGACGAGAAACGCGCGGAACGGCTCGCGCGCCGCGCCGAACGCCTGTATCAGCGCCTGCGATGGTTGCGAGGCAAGTTGCTGGCCTTCGAGCGTCTTCGCGGCGAGCATGCCGATCGGCGCCATCACGTAGATGGAGACGAGAATCGCGATGCCGTTGAGCACCATGTTCGGCGGCACCTGCTGCACGCCGAGCGCATTGCGCAACAGACCCAGCACGACGACGATCTTCGCGTACGAGGTGACCACCATGGCGACGAAGGGCAGCAGGCTGATCGCGACGACGACCAGCAGCAGCCCGGTGATATCACTGAATTGGACCATGCCTGTGCGCCATGCGAATGATGCGGATACCGAGATGTTCGCCGACCGTCACCAGCTCGCCATAGCCGATGGTCTGTCCATGCGCGACGAGCCGCAACTGGGCATCCGCCACGGGAACGGGCAGTTCGAGCACATAGCCTGGGCCGAGCGCCGACAGTTGGGCGAGCGGTAGGGCCACCGTGTCGATCTCGAACTGCACCGGCAGTTCGAGTTCTCCGATCCGGATCGGATCGGCGGGATCGTCGATGGCGAGCCCGGCGTCGGCGCTCGCCGGGTCCAGCTCTTCTGACATGTTCGGCTCCTTGACGATGACGAGCGCGTGCCCGTCGATTTCCACAGCGGCGCACACGCGGGTGAGCCCAGGGGTGCCCCACGCGGCGACGGCACGCGGCCGAGCGTGAGACGCGGATGAGTCGTCCGATGCGCCGAGCAGCGCCGCATCGAGCGAAGGGAAGGCGGCGCGCAGCAGCACGTCGCCGGGTTCGAGCGCATTCAGCGTGTCGACCGGCAGGCGCTTCACGCCGAGGATCAGGCTGCCCGGCACGTCGAGGTCGGCGCTCGCGTGTGCCGACGAATCGTTCGATGCGAATGCGCCTGGTGTCGGGTTCAGCGCCTGGGTCGCGTCGGTATCGCCGCGCAATAGCCGGTCGAGCAGGTCGTAGCATGCGGGCTCGGCGAGAACGGCAGCCTGATAGCGGCGCTCGGCGAGTACGAACGAGAGCGCGACGACCGGTGGCATAGTGGCGTGGGCTTCGCTCGTGAGCTTGCGCATCGAAGCCGAAGTCGAAGCGATATCGCACAGGCGCGCCCGGCGCACGGCAACCACACGCGGATCCTTGAAGCCGGCGCCGGCGAGCCGCTCGAACAACGGCGCGAGCACGACGCCCGCGACGGCCTGCCGCAAGGCGACATCGGCGGGCGGTTTGGTGCTCAGCGCGTCGCTATCCGGCCATGCCGCGATCGACAGCGCCGGATAGGCGCGCAGATCGAGCGCCACACGCAGACCGGCTGTCGTGCCGCCGTCAACCGGGGCGAGCGTGAGTTCAATGACGCCGGGATCGGCGCAGGCGGCATCGAACGCATGGGCATCGGTCAACGCCGCGCGCCATTCGGTGATGCCGAGCGTCGCACGCAGATGATTGGCGACGCGCGTATCGCAGATCGTGCGCGTAATGCGCGCGTCGCTGTGGGACACGACCGGCATGCGGAACGGCACGATCATTCGCCGATGCGCGAGCTCCGCCGCGCCGCGCGACGGCTCGCTGACCGATGCGCGTTCACGCACCGCGCGCGGGTCGGTCACGGCTTCGTCTTCAGTCGTCGGCTCGTCGAGCGGATAGGTCATGCGCAGGGAATCTGTCACCAGACAGTGAGTTCGATTTCGCGGGCTTCACCCCACGCGCGCAGCAAGGTGTCGAGTTCTCGTTCGAGCAGTGCGCTATGTTCCAAGAGTAATTGCCGCGCCGCCGTATCCGTCGTGTCGAACCGAAGCTGCAGACTGAAACGCGAAAGCGTCAGATACAGCGTGGTGTGCGGCAACAGTTTCTGATCGAGCGGCAGTTGCACTTCCCAATTGCCTGCTTCCGCGATCGACGGATCGCCGCAGAACGCACCGATCTCGCGCGCCAGCGAGCCGAGCAGCTGCACGAAGCGCTGTTGTTGCCGATACACGGCGGACACGACCGGTTGCGCGGCATCGGCGACACGTGCGCCGATCGCGAGGCGTTCGGGCGAAAGCGTGAGTTCGGTATTTACGCCTGAGCCCGTGCTCTGTTCAGCAGCATCGTGACCGGCGTCGCCTTCGTGCGGGAAGAACGGCTGCGGCGCGGCGGGCGCCGATGCGGTCTCTGCGTCTTCATTGGCATCCGCATGACTGCCGCCTTGCGAGCCCGCGTGGGCATCGGCATCCGCGTTGTTGTTCAGCCGATGCAACGCGCGGCGGCGGCCGAGCAACGACGCGTAGTCGAAGCCGCGGCCACGTGAAGCGGAACGCGAAGCGGCGTCTTCCGGTGTGTCGTTATCCGCTTCGCCCGGAATCACACGCACGTGGCGCGAAGCGATATGCGTCATCGCCGCCGCCTCAGATCGACACGCGGCCGAGCGGCCGCAATTCGACGTGCTCGCCGAGTTCCTGATACGAATACACCGCGAGCCAGCTGAGACGCGCCTCGATCATGCGCCGCACGTAACGGCGAATATCCATCGAGGTCACGAGCGCCACGCCCTCGCGCGGCACCGCGCCGACGAAGGACTGGATCTTGTCGATCAGCAGCGCGGCTTCATCGGGCGGCAAGGCGAGAAAATTGCCGGTCGGCGTCTGTTTGATCGACTGCCGGATATGCTGCTCGACCGGCATGTCGAACAGCACCGCCGACAAGGTCCGCTCGCCGCTTGCGGCCCGATGCGCGAGAAAGCGCGAGAGATCGCCGCGTACGTACTCGGTCAGCATCAGCATGTCTTTCTCTTTCGGTCCCCACGCGATCAGACTTTCCATGATCGTGCGGACATTGCGAATCGAAATCTGTTCTTCGAGCAGACGTCGCAGCACGTCGGCGATACGCTGCGGCGGCAGCACTTTCTGCACTTCGGCGACCAGCCCCGGATAGTCACTCGCGAGCTGGTCGAGGATCCATTGCACTTCCTGAATGCCGAGAAAGAGCGGTGCGTGGCGCCGCATCAGCGCGACGCAGGCGTGTGCGATGGCCTGCTCCGCGCGCCATACGGGTGTTTTCGGCGGCACCGAGCGTTCTTCCAGCCAACGCGTCGGCGTGCCGCTCGTGTCGATCGGCGGCCCCGGCTCGCATTGCGCGACGAGCACCTCCAGCGCCTGGCTCTCTTCGCTAGTGAGCGTCACCGGTGCCGCCGAATGCGCGAGCCGGCTCGCTTCGGGCAACATCACTTTGCCGGCGGGGAGTTCAATGGTGAGTTGCGGAACGTCGTGAACGAGGATCTGGCAAGTGGACGCCGGCAATGCGGCATACGTCCACATCGTGATGCCCGGAAACGGCAGGCCGAGTTCTTCCTGAAGCCGCGCGCGTTCGGTCTCGAACGACTTGTCGAGCGCGGGCATGGTGAGCCGCGCGACGAGATCCGGCGCGATCCGCACGCCGAGCGGGCAGGTGAACTGCGGCGCACGCGCCAGAATCGCGGGCACGTCGATCTTCGCGCCCGAGCGTTGCATGGCATGCAGCGACTCGCGTTCATGGCTGCTCTGCTGTGGCTTCCTCGTGTTCAAACGCCACGCGGTAAACGCCAGTGTGCCGGCGAGCAGCAGGAACAGTGCTGCGGGAAAACCAGGCACGGCAGCGAAACCGAGCAGCAGGATGGCCGCGAAGTACAGCGCGCGCGAACTGGAACCGAGCTGGCGGCCGATCTCGTCGCCGAGCGAACCGGGCTTGGCTTGCCGCTCGTCGGCGACGCGCGTGATCATCACACCGGCTGCCACCGAGAGCAACAGCGATGGAATCTGCGACACCATCGCATCGCCCACCGAGAGAATCGAAAAACGGTTTGCCGCTTCGCCCGCGCTCATGTTGTGATATGCGACGCCGACCGCAATACCCGCCACGATATTGATCATCGTGATGATCAATCCGGCAATCGCATCGCCCTTGACGAACTTCATCGCGCCGTCCATGCCGCCATGCAACTGGCTTTCGACGGCGAGCGTCGCGCGCTTGCGGCGGGCTTCCTCGGCGGTCAGCAGATTGGCGCGCAGGTCCGCGTCGATACTCATCTGCTTGCCGGGCAGCGCGTCGAGCGTGAAGCGCGCGCCGACTTCCGCGACGCGTTCCGAACCTTTCGCGATCACGATGAACTGCACGGTCGTGATGATCACGAACACCACCAGCCCGACCACGAGATTGCCGCCCACCACGAGTTCGCCGAAGCTCTCGATAATGTGGCCCGCCTCGGCATGCAACAGAATCGACTTGGTCGACGCGATGTTCAGCGACAAGCGGTACAGCGTCGTGAACAGCAGCAGCGACGGGAACGCGGAAAGCGACACCACGTCCGGCACGTACATCGTTACCATCAGCAGCGTCACGCTGATCGTGATGTTCACGCCGAGCAGAATGTCGATCAGCGTCGGCGGCAGCGGCAGGATCATCAGCGAAATGATCGCGACGATCAGCGCGACGATACCGATTTCACCGCCGGCAGGGAGTTTCAGCGTCTTCAGCATGGTGGGTCTCGTCAATGGAGGGCGGGCGGCGGAGTCGTGGTGTGGGGCGAAGTGCCGTCGTCGGGTGCGAGTGCGCCCTCGTTGCGCCGCGCGCCGATCGATTCGACCCAGCGCAGAATGGCCGCGACCGTCTCGAACAGTTCTTCGGGAATCGGCTCGTCGAGACCGACCTTGTACAGCGCGCGCGCCACCGGCGGGTTGCCGATGATCGGCACGCCCGCATCGCGCGCCGCGCGCCGCAGCGCGGCGGCGCTCTCGTCCATGCCTTTGGCGATCACGCGCGGCAGCGGGTGTTCCTCGGGGGCGTAGCGCACCGCGACCGAATAGTGCGTGGGATTCACCACCATCATGTTGGCCATGCCCACTTTCGACTGCGGCGGCGCATTCAGCATTTCGCGCGCGAGCCGCCGCCGTTCACCCTTGATGCGCGGATCGCCTTCCTGATTCTTGTGTTCGCGTTTGACCTCGTCCTTGGACATCTTCATCTTCTTGAGGAACATGAAACTCTGCAGCTTGACGTCGGCGGCGCCGACCAGCACGAACACAGCCGCGGCCACCATGAAGACCTTGAGCAGCAGATCCCAGAACATGCGCACCAGTTCCGGCAGCGGCTGATAGAGCGAACCGACGATCAGCGGAAACAGCCACTTGATGGTCTGCCACATTACGCAGAACACGATCACCGCCTTGACGATCATCTTCGCGCACTCGATCAGCGTGCGAACCGAGAAAATCCGCTTGAGGCCCGCCATCGGGCTGACGGCTTTCGGGTCCGGCGTTACCGGCTTGGTGGCGATCTGCATGCCGACCTGGCCGATCGAGCCGGCAATCGCGGCGAGCGCCGCGATGCATACGCACGGCACGATCGCCGACAGCGCGAGGCCGCCGATCTTGTACAACTGCGTCTGCATATTGGTGAGCGAATGATCGCCGTTGACGAAGCCGGTGGCGATCGTCACCGCCTCGCGCATGGCGTCGCTGAAGTGGCTCGCGCCCGCCATCAGCAGCAGCACCACCGCCGACATCGAGATCGAATCGGTCAAATCGCTGCTGCGGGACACCTGGCCTTCCTTGCGCGCGTCCCGCAGCTTTTTCTGTGTTGGCTCTTCGGTCTTTTCGTCGCTCATGTCGGCTCGGTCGCGATGTGAGGAGGGCAGCGCCTCATAGTCCGCCTGACGATAGCGCCCGCACCCGCCTCGCGTGCCGGGCGAGGCGAAGCGGGCGCCCGCATTACGAAGCGCTTTGATTCGCCGCCGGCACGCAATCCGCACCGGGATCGCGCCGTTGACGCGCGAGCATGGACAGCGCTGTTAGGCAACCGGCACGGCTTCGCATCCGTTGCGGCCACTTCGCATTCGACGGCTTGCCGCCGCGCGGCGGTTGCTATGTTTGCGTCATCCTTCCCGACCGGCTGCGAACGGCACGGTCGACCTCAACGCTTCTGTCAGGAGCCCATCGCCATGACCGTCAGCACGCCGGATTACCTGAATTGCAGCCCCGATGTCGTCGGCGGCCTGATCGAAACCGTCTCGACCGCGTTGCTCAGCAACTTCCCGAAGGTGTCGGCCGACCCGTACGACATCGAGCTCGTGCTCGACGCGCTGCGCGTGCTGCGGCCGCGCGTCGCCGAAATCGATACGCTCGACGGCATCCTGCACATGGTGCGCGGCCATTGGGACGACGCGATTCACGTGCTGCGCCAGGTCGGCGAAAACGCACCGCGCTTCGGCTATGCGAAGGCGCTGCTCGCGTTTTGTCTGTCCGCGAAAGGCGACCCTGACTGGAAACAGTGCGCCGCCGAAGCCATGGAAAACAATCCGACGCGCGACACTCAATCGCTGGTGCGCGCGCTCGAAGCTCGCGAAGACCTGCTCAACGCGATGAAGGTCAAGCGCGCGGGCGGCCAGTTCGTCACGCCGAAGTCGTGCGAGGCGCTGGCTGAATTCGACGCGGAAACCGCCGAGGGTGCGCAGTCCGCCGAACCCGCGACCGCAGCGGCGCCCGCACCGGCCGCGGCCGCGCCGGTCGATTATGCGCACCAGTCGTTCCTGCGCGCCTGACCACGGAGCCGCCCATGACCGTCAATGCCACCACGACCGCCTTGCAGGCGTCGCTCGAGCAGATGTCGCAAAGCGCGGGCGCCGCGCCGGCCGCGCAAACCACGCCTGAACTGGCGGACAAGTTTCAGTCGCTGATGCAGAAAGGACAGATGAGCGCGCCCGCCACGCCGCAGCAGGACGGCACGGCGGTTGCCTCGAAACTGGTGGCGGCGCAGGACGCCGAGTTGCAGCACACCGTCAACGACGCGCTGCAACTCGCGCAGCAGGCGCCGACCATGTCGATGAACGAGATGAGCGCGGGCACCATCCGCATGACGCTCGAACTCGCCAGCACGCAGCTCGATCTGGAAGCGAAAATGGGCGTGGTGGATTCGTCGAAGTCGGCGATCGAAACGCTGATGAAAAACCAGTAACCCGTCATTCAACTTCGTCACGGACGCCGTCACCATGTTCGACCGATTGCCCGCTGTGCAGCCCGCCGTGCCGCCTGTCGCGCGACCGGCCCGCCGAGCCGCGCCGCTGCTCTGCGTGCTGGCGCTGTGCGTCATGCTCGGCGGCTGCAAGAAGGAGCTGTACGGCAATCTCTCCGAGCAGGATGTCAACGAGATGGTGGTCGCGCTGCTGGAACGCGGCGTGGATGCGTCCAAGGACACGTCGGACGCGGGCAAGACATGGTCGCTCGATGTCGACGACGCGCAGATGGTGCGCGCCATGGAAGTGCTGCGCGCGCGCGGTCTGCCGCACAGCAAGTTCGACGACCTCGGCGGCCTGTTCAAGAAGGACGGCCTCGTCTCGACGCCGACCGAGGAGCGCGTGCGCTTCATCTATGGGACCTCGCAGGAGTTGTCGTCGACGCTCTCGAAAATCGACGGCGTGCTGGTTGCGCGCGTGCAGATCGTGCTGCCGAATAACGATCCGCTTGCGCAGACCATCAAGCCGTCGTCGGCGGCGGTGTTCATCAAGTACCGGCGCGACTCCGATATCGGCGCGCTGGTGCCGCAGATCAAGACGCTGGTCATGCACAGCGTCGAAGGGCTCACCTACGATCAGGTCAGCGTGACCGCGGTCGCGGCGGATCCTGTCGAATACTCGCAACTGCCGCAAAGCAACAGCATGCCGGCGTGGTGGTTCGGCGTGCTGGCCGGGGTGATCGTGCTGGCCGCGACCGGGCTGCTGGTGCTCGCGCGCCGTGGCGTGATCGCCGGACGGCCCAGGAGCGGCGATGCCGCCGGCAACGCGGATGCCGCGGCCGGCGCGAGCGGGCGCTTCGCCGGATTGCTGGCGCGCTTGCGGCGTCTGCGTCCCGCGAACTGATCCGCCGACGCGGCTACGATGAACGCGCCGACCGATCTACCCTTCATGCGCGTGGCCGCGGCGCTCGATGCGTATCGCCGCAATCTCGCGAGCGCTGCCCGCTGGGCCGATCCCTCATGGAGCGCCGCGTTGCTCGGCGCGGATGCCGTGCAACTCGAAAGCTGGCGCATGGCGCTCGAACGCGCGAACAGCGCGGCGGTGGAGAGCTGTTCACACGCGCTCGCCGATGCCGCCGCTGTCAAGCTGCCAGCCTTCGCGTCCCTCACGTATAGCGCGCTCAAACCGAGGCCGTCCGGCGCGGCACAGCCGAACGCCGTGCTGCTCGACGTGCTGCCGGTGCGTCACGCGCTGCAGGTGCTGCGCATGCGCGCCCTGTCGTTCCGCCGTGCCGAAGCGCGGCGTCTGATCGACAAGCGCACCCGTTCGCAGCTTTCCGAGTGGACCGGTGTCGGCGTCGACCGTCTCACCCAGGACGCGCATCTTGCCGATGCCCCCGATATTGCGCGCCTCGCCGCGCGCGCCGCGATGCCGCCGCTGACCGCGCTGGATGCCGGCACCCTCGCCGTCGAAGGCTGCGCGTTGCTGCTGCGCGACCTGGGCCATGTGAACGGTGCGAACGGCGCCGGCGACAGTGCGCGCGTGCCGTTTCCGCTGCTGCGTCTCGCCTTGCCGCGCGTGCTGCCGACACCGGCGTGGCTCGCGTCCGTTCCCGATTCGATCGACGCGGCCGGCTCGGCGCGCCTGTTCGCGCGGCTGTCCGATCTGCTACCGGAGTTTGCATGGCTATTTGGTTGAAGCGCGCGCGCTCCGCTTTCGGCGAAAGCGACGCGCACGGCTGGTCCGCGCGCGTCGGCGTGGTCAGCGATGTGATTCCGCGCGCGACCTTCGGCGAACTGCTGTCGATCGACGAAGCCTACGCCGCGCTCGCCATCGAGCGCGAGGCCCTGCTTGCCGACGCGCGCGACGCAGCGGCGCGCATCGTCGATGCGGGTCATGCTCAGGCCGCGGAGATCGCCGCCCAGGCGCAGCGCGACTACGACACGGCCAGCGAGCAGGGCTATCGCGACGGTTGCGACCGTGCGCTCGCCGACTGGATGGAGCGTCTCGCCGATGTCGCCGACGCGCAGAACCAGTTGCAGATGCGCATGCGCGAGCGGCTCGCGCAGATCGTGGCGTCGGCGGTCGAGCAGATCGTGCGCGTCGAGCGTCACGAGGCGCTGTTCGAGCGGGCGCTCGCCACCGTCGACCGGATCGTGGAAGGCGCGACTTATCTGCGCGTGGCCGTTCATCCCGACGACTACGCCGAAGCCAAGGCCACCTTCGACCGGCTCGCCTCGCGCTGGCGCGATCTTGGCCAGCCGATCCCGCTTTCCGTGATCGCCGACAAGCGGCTCGATCCGGGCAGTTGCGTGTGCGAGTCCGACTTCGGCACGGTGGATGCGAGTCTCGACACGCAATTGCGCGCCATGCGCAGCGCGGTGTCGCGCGCGTTGAAGCGGTCCGTGGAAGAGGCCGATGCCGGCGGCGAGGAGCCCGTCACGCCCGCGGCGCCAGACGGCGAGGAAGCCGCATGAGCACGCCGTGGCTGACCCGCACGGTCGATTTCGACCGTCTCACCGACGAGATCGAGCGCGAAATCCTGGCCGTGCCGGGGGTGGCGCGGACCGGCAAAGTGCTGGAAGTGATCGGCACGCTGATCAAGGTGGCCGGGCTCGATCTGTCGCTCGGCGAGCTTTGCGAACTGCGCGCGCCGAACGGCACGCTGCTGCAACACGCCGAGGTGATCGGCTTTACGCGCGACGTCGCGTTGCTCTCGCCGTTCTCGCGCCTCGAAAACATTTCGCGTTCGACGCAGGTGATCGGGCTCGGACGTTCGCTCGCCGTGAAAGTGGGCGACATGTTGCTCGGCCGCGTGATCGACAGCCTGGGCGAACCGGTCGACGGCGGGCCGCCGATTCATTCCGACACCTTGCGGCCGATCTTCGCCGCGCCGCCCGACCCGATGAGCCGCCGCATGATCGATGCGCCATTGCCGACCGGCGTGCGCGTGGTCGACTCGATGATGACGCTCGCCGAAGGCCAGCGTATGGGCATTTTCGCACCGGCCGGCGTCGGCAAGAGCACCTTGCTCGGCATGTTCGCGCGTGGCGCGTCGTGCGACGTCAACGTGATCGCGCTGATCGGCGAACGCGGCCGCGAAGTGCGCGAATTCGTCGAGCTGATTCTCGGACCTGAAGGCATGGCGCGCTCGGTGGTGGTGTGCGCGACTTCGGATCGTTCGTCGATGGAGCGCGCCAAGGCAGCCTACGTCGCCACGGCAATCGCCGAATATTTTCGCGACCGTGGCCAGCGCGTGCTGCTGATGATGGACTCGCTCACGCGCTTTGCGCGCGCCGGCCGCGAGATTGGCCTCGCCGCCGGCGAGCCGCCGGCGCGGCGCGGCTTTCCGCCGTCCATCTTCGCCGAATTGCCGCGCCTGCTCGAACGCGCGGGCATGGGCGAAACGGGTTCGATCACCGCGCTCTATACCGTGCTCGCCGAAGACGACAGCGGCAGCGATCCGATCGCGGAAGAAGTGCGCGGGATTCTCGACGGCCACATGATCCTGTCGCGCGAAATCGCGGCGAAGAACCAGTATCCGGCGATCGACGTGCTCGGCAGTCTGTCGCGCGTGATGCCGCAAGTCGTGCCGGACGGCTACGTGCAGGCAGCCGCGCGGATTCGCGAATTGATGGCGAAGCATCGCGAAGTCGAGATGCTGCTGCAGATCGGCGAATATCAGCCCGGCACCAACGCGCTCGCCGACGAGGCGATCGCCAAGGCCGACGCGATCAAGGCGTTCCTTTCGCAGCGCACCGGCGACTATGCCGCGCCGAACGACACCGAGGCGCAACTCTACGACCTGAGCGGGCTCGGCTGATGAGCGCGGGATCGAAGGGCCTGCAGCAACGGCGCATCGTCGCGCTGGAGCGATCCTGCACGCGGCGGCGCCGTCTCGACGAGACCTTGCGCGTCACGCTCACGGCGCAGCGCGGCGCGCATGCGCCGCTCGAAGCCGCACGCGATGCGAAGGCGGCACAAGTCGCGCACGAAGCGGGCGTGCTGCAGTTCTACCAGCATCGAGTGGACGGCATGATGACGGGCACGGAAGCCTTCTCGCTCGACGACCTGAACAACTGCAGGTTGTATATCGGCGTGGTGAACGACCGGCTGCGCGTGTTCGAAACAGAACTCGCGCACGCCGAAGCCGCGGTGCAAGCGAACCTCGCCGCGATCGCGCAGACCCAGCGCGAGATCGCGTTGAATCAAGGCCGCATCGATCTATGCGGCGAGCGGATTCGCGACATCCGGCGGGTTCAGGAGAACGCCGCCAGCGACGCGAGCGACGAAGAGGCCGAGGAAACCGCGCTGGCGCGGCGCTTCCAGGCGCGCGGGGCACACGCATGAACGACATCGCATCGGCGTTGCCGCAACTCGGCTCGCTGCTGGTCGGCTATATCACGTTGATCGGCGTGTGTTCGCTGCGCCTGTTCATCGTGATGTTCATTTTTCCGCCGACCGCCGACGGTCTCCTGCAAGGCGTGGTACGCAATGCCATCGTGCTGCTGTTCAGTTCGTATGTGGCCTACGGCCAGCCTGTCGCGTTCATGCAATCGCTGCACGGCGTGCTGCTGCTCGAAGTCGGCTTGCGCGAGGCGTTGATCGGACTCGCCATCGGCTTCGCGGCTTCGGTCGTGTTCTGGGTCGCGGAAAGCGCGGGCACGTATATCGACGATCTGACCGGCTACAACAACGTGCAGATCACCAATCCCATGCGCCAGGAACAGTCGACGCCGACCGCCACCTTGCTTAGCCAGATTGCGTCCGTTGCATTCTGGGCGCTCGGCGGCATGACGTTTCTGCTCGGCACGCTGTACGAGTCGTATCACTGGTGGCCGATCATCTCGGCGGGGCCGAACGTGTCGAACATTCTCGAATCGTTCGTGCTCACGCAAACGGACTCGCTGATGCAATCGGTCGCCAAACTCGCGGCGCCGATGATGTTCATTCTGCTGCTGATCGACTTCGCCTTCGGCTTCGCCGCGAAGTCCGCTTCGAAACTCGATCTGATGACGCTCAGTCAGCCGGTCAAAGGCGCAGTCACGGTATTGATGCTCGCGCTGTTCGTCGGCATCTTCGTGGATCAGGTGCGAGACCAGGTGACGTTGCGCGGTCTCGCCGCCGAGTTTCGCGTGCTCTCCGATACGACCAAGACGCCGGCCGCGAACGATGCGCCCAATGCATCCGCGCCCGTAGCGAAGCCTTGAGGTTATGTTGAGAATGCATGCGCAACGTACCGCATTGCAACGGCCTCGCGGCAAAACTCAAACCTTCTCAAATGCGCCGCGAATATCAGATTAATTGAAACTTCGCTTGATGCGAATCGTTACATTGACTCCACCGAACGCAACGCGCGTGCCGCGTGCGACGCGTTCCTGCACTCAGAGGAGTCGCCCATGTTCTCGATGCTTTACTTCCCCGTGGTGTCCGCACTCGCGACGCCCGCACCTTGCCAACACACTCCACTGTCCGGCCGTTTCCTCGACACCTTGCTCGACGGCAAGGTGAGCGCCGCGAGCCAGCTCGCGAGCCGCTGGGCCGACGAAGCGGGTCACGCCGATGCCGCGCCGCATGCACTGCAACTGCATGCCGATCTGCAACTGATGCTGGGTATCGAAGTCGAGGCGGAGGAGAACTACCGTCGTTCGCAGAAACTGATTCGTTCGTCGAAGCATGCGATCCGCACGGCGTCCTGCCGCAATGCCGCGTGGCAGGCGTTGTTCCGTCACCGGCTCGGCACCGCGCTAGCCTGTTTTTCGCGTGTCGCGGACGAACCCGAGATCGAGCCGGCTCGCGCGGTGGAAGCGCACTTCGGGATCGTCTGCGTGCTCAATGAATTGGGCCGCACCACCGAAGCCGCCGACGCGCTCGACGATCTGTTTGAACGCGTGGAGCGCGATATCGACGATGCAGCGGGCCATTGGCACGCACTGCTTGCCACGATGCGTTTCGACCTGGCCGTGCAGATGGAAGTGCGGGCCGCGACGGCGCTGCGCGATCACGTCTACTGGCATTCGGGTTTGTCGAGCGAACACGCGCCGCGGCCGGGCCAGGGCGTTGACATGAGCGTCGACGGTCTCGCGCGCGCGGTGTTCGGTGTGCGCTCGCCATTGCTGCGCGCGCGCATCGACTATCTGCAGCAGTTGCGTCTCGCCGCCTGCGCGGATCGCGATGCGATCGGCGAATTGCAGCGTCATTTGCAATGGTCGCGCGAGCAGGGGCTCGGCGACTATCAGCGCACGCTGCGACTGGAAATCGCACTCGCGACGCTGGCGGGCGCGGCGCCGCATCTGGCCTGCTCGATTCTGGAGCCGCTGCATCAGATCGGCCGCAACGGCACCACCGGCCACCGTCAGCTCGAATACCTCTACTGCACCGCGAAAACGCGCCAGGCCGAAGGTCGCGCGCAGGAATCGCTGCAACTGTATAGCCGCTATGCGCTGGTCGCGATGCAGTGTCTGCGCGAAGACTCGCAGGCGCGCGCGCCGTTCCTGCAACGCAGCGCAAAAGCCTCGCCGCAACTCGACGATGTGGGCGCGCGCCTGCCGGCCAAGTATCGCCGCGCATACAGCTATGTGCTCGACAACCTGGACCGGCGCGATCTCTCGGTGCGCGAGGTGGCCGCGGAAATCGGCGTGACCGAACGCGCGCTGCAAAGCGCCTTCAAGAATTTCCTCGGGCTGTCGCCCACTGAATTGATCCGCCGTCAGCGCATGGAACGGATTCGCGCCGAACTCACCGACCGTTCTTATTCCAGCGATCGCGGCGTGCTAGGCGCGGCGAGCAAATGGGGCGTGCAGAACCGCTCGACGCTCGTCAACGGATATCGCAAGCAGTTTCATGAAGCGCCGTCCGAGACGCTCGAACGATAGCGCGTTCGCTGCCGCTCGCCGCGGCGGCGTGCGACTTGACTCGCGGTTTCTTTCCTTCACCTTCACTCAGTCGACTCCATGAAATCGAAGACGCTCTTCTGCGCCGCGTGGCTCGCGGCGTCCCTCACGCTGGGCGGGCTGCAACCCGCCAGCGCGGCGCCGGTGCGATGGCGCAGCAACGCGGTGCATATTGCCGTCGAAGGCAAGGACCTGAAAGACGTGCTGCGCGATTTCACCGCAAGCCAGGGCGTGGCCGCATCGATCGCGGGCAACGTTCAGGGCACGGTGACCGGCCGCTTCGACACATCGCCGCAGCGCTTTCTGGACACGCTCGCCTCGACCTTCGGCTTTGTCTGGTTCTATGACGGCAGTGTTTTGTCGATCAGCAGCGCCAACGACGTCACGCATCAGGTGATCAAGCTCGATCATGCGTCGGCCGCGGATCTGCGCGCGGCGCTGCACACCATGAGCGTCGACGACTCGCGCTTTCCGGTGGTGTACGACGAAAGCGCGGGCACGGCCATCGTCAACGGGCCGCCGCAGTATGTGCAGATGGTGAGCGAGATCGCCCGTCGTCTGGATGACAACGCGAGCCGCCGCAGCGGTTCGGTGATTCGCGTGTTCAAGCTCAAGCATGCATGGGCCGCCGATCACAAGGTGCAGATCGACGGCAACACGATCACGGTGCCGGGCGTGGCGACCGTCCTGTCGAACATGTATCACGCGAAACAGGGGAGGGGCGGTGGTGGTGGCCAGTCGCAGACTTCGATGTCGCCGAACATGCAACGCGTACCGCCGATGACCGACGTGGGTGGCGGCGACAGCGGCGGCGGCCAGGTGTACAACCCGCCGTTGCCGCCCAACATGGCGGACGGGCAGGGCGCGACGCTCGGCGGCCTGGTCGGCAATGCGCAGCCGTCCAACTACGGCAGCCCGGGCAATGTCGGCTATGCGAATGCGCCGGGCGGTTCGCCGACGAGCCCGCCGAGCGGCGGCGATCTCTCGTTGCCGATCATGCAGCCGGACCCGACCACCAACTCCGTGCTGATTCGCGATACGCCACAGCGCATCGACCAGTACGCGACGCTGATCGATCAGCTCGATACGCGGCCCAAGCTGATCGAGATCGAGGCGCACATCATCGAAATCGACGACGACGTGCTGGCGCAGATCGGGGTGGACTGGCGCGCGCACAACAGCCATCTCGACTTCCAGACCGGCACCGGCACGAATCAGCAGAACAGCTTCGCGAACGGCTCGATCAATCCGAACTTCGGCACCACGACGCTCGCCGACGGCACCACGGTCGTTTCCGCGACGCCGGTGGGCGCCTCGATTACCGCCGTGCTCGGCGACGCCGGGCGCTATCTGATGGCGCGCGTCAACGCTTTGCAGACCACCTCGAAAGCGAAGATCGATGCATCGCCGAAGGTCGCGACGCTCGACAACGTCGAAGCGGTGATGGACAACAAGACCAAGTTCTTCGTGCGCGTATCGGGCTATACGTCAGCGGATCTGTACAGCGTGTCCACGGGCGTCTCATTGCGCGTGCTGCCGATGGTGGTGCAGGAAAACGGCCAGATGCGCATCAAGCTCGAAGTGCATATCGAGGACGGTCAGCTCACCGGTCAGCAGGTCGACAACATTCCGGTGATCACCAGCAGCGAGATCAATACGCAAGCCTTTGTGGGCGAGGGGGAGAGTCTGCTGATCGCCGGCTATAGCGTGGACAACGACTCGAACGGCGTGACCGGCGTGCCGGGTCTGTCGAAGATTCCGCTCATCGGCGCGCTGTTCCGGTACAACAACGACCAGCGCTCGCATATGGAACACGTCTTTCTGTTATCGCCACGGGTGCTCGATCTGTAATCGGCATGCGCCGGAATTCGATGTGAAGGCAGGGGCAAGGGCGGTTTGAACCGCGCTTGCCCCTGCTTGCGTTCGATGCGGTGCGCGGCCTCGTTAGCCGCGCGTCAACTTTAGCGCCGGCGTGCATTGCCTCTCAATAGCGCCGCGGGCACCGAGAACGACGTCAGCGCCGGCGAAGCCTCGCTGCCTGGCAACTCCTCGCCGTGCGCCGCGAAGCTCGCGACCGGGTGCACGAGGTGCGCCGTGCCGCCGTGCCACATCGCGGCATACTGGCCCCACGGTTGCGCGTTGCGCGCGGCTTCACTGTCTTTCGCATGCACGTCCAGCGTCATGCATGGTCGGGCCGTCGGCGCGATGCATTTGCCGGCGGCTTCCTTGCGATCGATGTCGACGGCCTGGGTGATTGCCGCAATCGCATCGGCGGTTTGCGCGGCCGGCTGGATTTCGGGCAGGCCGGCGATGATCGCTTCGCTCTCCGTCTTGCCGTCGCACAACTCGACGCGATATCCGTGCGCATACATCGTGCGAAGCTGAACGCCGGATGCGCCGTTCAATCCCAGTTTCTTGCGCAGCTTGTAGATATGCTGTTCGAGCGTGCGCCCGACGATATCTTCGGTGCTGCTCCAGATTGCGCCCGCAATCTGGCGGCGGCTCACGTACTCGCCGGCGCGTGAGAACAGCAGCCACGCAATTGCGAATTCACGCACCGTCAGGCGGATTTCGCGTTCGTCGATCAAGACCGTGCCCGTGCGCCGGTCGAGACGGTAAGGGCCGAGTTCGGCCCAGTCTTCGGCTTGCACCGGCGTCGGCGACTGGAACCGGCGCAACGCCTGGTAAGTGCGGACTTCGAGTTCGCCACGGTCGATCGGCGAGAGCACGACGTCGTCGGCGCCCACTTCGAAAGCGCGCTCGATGCTGTCGCGATCGGCGAACGCGCCGATCACGATCAACGGCGCGCGGCGGTCGCCGTAGCAGGCGCGGCGCGCGAATACGGCGCGCGTCGCGTCGATGCCCGTGGCGGCGTCGACGAGGATGGCGTGATAGTCCTCGCGATAGATCGCCCGCGACAGCGCGACGTCATCGAGGAAGCGGCAGCATTCGATCGTATCGTCGCGAAAGCATTGGCAAATCAGATTGAACAGGCTGCTGCTGGTGGTCATCACGGCGAATTTCAACATGCCCTCCCGGGACAGATGCTTAAGGTTGCTTCCTGAATCGCATTGCGTGTCCCGCAAATTACGGCCCTTAAAATATCAGGGCTGTAACGAATTGTTTCGCCCCAAGATGTATTGAAATAGCATGAAAGGTCGCTAATTGGTTTGGCATGGCTTTGTTCAGGTGAATAAGCGTGCAGATCGCCGGTATTAGCCGCGAGATGCGCGGCGGTATGCAATTACGGTAGCAATTTCCGTTACCTTTTCCAATTCCGGTAAAAGAGACTTAAGCCGCCCGGAATCGCACGCGAAGCAAGGTTCGCAGCACCTTTCAGCGTTGCAAGGCATATTTACCTTTGTTGAGAATCTGGAAAGCCCAATTTAAGGAAGATGGCTTCGCGTCGCCATGAGCTTTGTTGAATCTGTGAGACGGCCGGCTAATTAGACTCGCACGTGGCGGGCGCAAAAGCGGCGCCGGGCCGTATTTCTTTCTCCGACGATTCCATTGCGAGTGCGTTCATGTCCTTTCTGTTAAACGCCTGGTATGTCGCCGCTTTCGCGCACGAGGTTCACGCCCGCAAGCCATTCGCACGCACGCTGCTCGGGCGGCCCGTGGTCTTGTATCGCGACGCCGAACAGCGCGCAGTCGTGCTCGACGATCGCTGTGCGCATCGCTTCGCGCCGTTGTCGCAAGGGCGGATCGTCGACGGCGCGCTGGAGTGTCCTTATCACGGGCTGCGCTTCAGCGCGAGCGGGCAGTGCGTCCACAATCCGCACGGCGACGGCCGGGTGCCCGCGGGCGCGAAGGTGCGCGCCTATCCGGCGCTCGAACGTTACGGTGCGATCTGGTTCTGGCCCGGCGATCCCGCGCGCGCCGACGCCGCGTTGCTGCCGCCGTTTCCGTTCGTCGATCCCGCGGTCAACATCACGCACGACGGTTATCTGCACACGCGCGCGCACTATCAGTTGAGCGCCGACAATCTGCTCGATCTGAGCCACTTCCAGTTTCTTCATCCCGACACGCTCGGCAGCGAGGCGATTGCGCGCGGCGACGTGCAGTCGGGCAATCTCGACGACATTGTCTGGGTGCGCCGCAGCGCATACGACGAAGCGTTACAGCCGTTCGTCGCGCAAGGCTTCGGCATTGCGCCCGGCACGCGCGTGGATCGCTGGATGGACGTGCGCTGGACGCCGCCCGGACTGCTGTCGATCGTGGTCGGCGTGACGGCGGCGGGCATGCCACGCGAAGCCGGGTTGATCGCGCCGTCGGCGCATTGGCTTACGCCGGAGACCGAACGCACGACGCACTACTTCTTCGCGTTCGGCTTGCCGAACGAGATGGGCGAAGCCGCGCGCGGACTCGTGCGCTATGCCGTCGAAGGACTCATGAAGCCGTTCGAATGCGAGGATCTGCCCATGCTCGAAGCGCAGCAGAACAACCTCGGCGACAACGACTTCTGGGCGATGCAGCCGGCGCTCCTGCCGATCGATGCCGGTGCGATTCGCGCGCGGCGCGTGATGGAGCGGCTGATCGCGGCCGAGCGCGGCGATCAGCCCGCGCCCGCGCGCACGATCGCGATTACGCCGGTGGCGGTTGCTTCGCGCGTGGTGGCTTGATGGCCACGATACTGGACGTTGCAACCACGGGCAGCAGCGGATTGCGTAGTGCGGCTGGGGTCGTGGAGGGCGGATCGCTCAACGCGGTGTGGGTCGAATGCATCGTCGAAATGCTGAGCGCGGCCGGTGTGCGTCATGCGGTGCTGTGCCCCGGTGGACGTGCGAGCGCCATGTGCCTCGCATTCGACGCGCATCCGCGCATGGCCGTCGAGATGGTGTGCACCGATGAACGCAGCGGCGCTTTCGTCGCACTCGGCCTGGCGAAGGCGAGCGGTTCGCCGGTGGCGCTCGTCACGACGTCCGGCTCGGCGATTGCGAACGTGCTGCCTGCGCTGACCGAAGCGGACGCCGCCGACGTGCCGCTCGTCGTGCTCACCTGCGACCGTCCGCGAGCGTTGCGCGGTGCGGGCTTTGGACAGATGGCCGATCATCTCGGCGCGACGCGCGCGTTCGTGCGCGCGCAGGCGGATCTGGCCGATCCGGTCGATTCGGCGCACGCGATGTCACAGGCGCGCGGTGCGCTGGCAGTTGCGCTTGCCGCAATGGTCGAGGGCGTTGCGGATCGCGAGGGCACGTTGTCGCGCGCCGATGCGCATCCGCCCGCACGGCGGCCGACGCGCGGGCCGGTGCATGTGAATGTGCCGCTGGCGGGCGTCTACGATGCGGTGGAGACGCAGCCGGTTTCGGTGGAAACGGTGCGTGCCGCGCGCGCGCCGATGGCGTCGTGCGAAACCGCCGTCTCTTCGCAAGCTCATACGCCCGATACGCGCGCGGTCCAAATAGTCGAGCGCATCATGGCGCGCGTGTGCGCGAAGCGCGGCGCCCGTCCGCTCGACGACGGCCTGGACGGCCTGATCGTGGTCGGCCCCGAACCCGGCGTGCCGCTCGACGCCATTTTCGCGTTGGCGGCCGCGACCGGTTTTCCCGTGCTCGCCGATGCCGGCAGCGGCTTGCGGTCGGGGCCCGCAGCGCTGGCTCCGCAAGCGGCGTCGCGTGGCGCGGCGGGTGCGTTGATCGTCAACGCGTTCGATGTGTTCGGCGGCGCCGCGCGGCTCGCCGCGGCGCGCGCGGAATTGATCGTGCGCTTCGGCCTCGCGCCGGTGATGCCGGTGCTGCACGCGTACCTCGAAACGCAGGCCGACGTGCCCACCATCAAGATCGCGCCTTGCAGCGTGGCGCATGACTATCTGCATCAGGCGCTCGATCCGCGCGACGTGTTGGCGGCGCCTTCAGTGGGTGCGTTGTGTAAGCTCGCCGAAGCGCTGTGCCGTATTGCTCCACCTCCACGCGCCACACCCGTCGCCTTCTCCTGGCGCGACCGCTGGGCGAGCGTCGCGAGTTACGGCGCACGCGAGCGTCGCGCTTGTGTCGCGTCGCTCGAATGGGGCGAAGTGGCGGCGGTTCATCGCGTGCTGGCGGCGCCGGGTTTTGCCTTCGTCCATCTCGGCAATTCCATGTCGATGCGGCATGCCGATATCGGCTACGACGTGCGCGCGATACGACAGGACGTGTATGTCAACCGCGGCGTGAGCGGCATCGACGGCACGCTGTCGACCTTCATCGGCGAGGCGCTCGCAAGGCGCGATGCCGGCTTGCTGTTGCTCGGCGATCAGGCTCTGGTCCACGATCTGGCGGCGTTGGCGAGCGCGCAGCGCTTGAGCACACCGGCCTGCGTCTGCGTGATCGACAACGGCGGCGGCGCGATTTTCGACTTCTTGCCGATTGCGCAGGCGCCGGCGTATCGGCGCACGATCCGCAATCCGTACCGCCTCGACATCGGCGCGCTGGCGCAGGCTTTTGGGTTGGCGCATCGGCGTGTCGAGACACGTGACGCACTCGACCATGCGCTCGCCGAAGCCGCCGCTCACGCGGGCGTGACGCTCGTCGAAGTCGCCGTCGAACCGCATTCCGGCGCGATGCAGATGCATCAGCTTGCACAGGCACTGGGAGCGGCATGATGGATTGGGGCATCGTCGAGAGTCCGCTGGAGCGTTCGCTCGCGGCGTTGAACCGCTATGCCAGTGCAAGCGCACCGGACGAAGTCTTTCTCGACGACATGCAGCAGCGCATCGGCGCCGCGCGTCGCGCGCCCGATCGCAACGGCTCGCGTGCGCGGGGTGACGCGCCGCGCGTCCTATTACTCGGCTACAGCGGCGCGGGCAACACCGGCGCCGATCTGCGCACGATCGAGACGATCGCGCAACTGCGACGCCTGCTTGCGCCGCGTGAGCCCCGCATCACGCTGTTCGCGCTCGGCGACTGTTTCGATCATCCGCTATTGGCCGGCACCCCGCGTCTTACGCCGGCGCTCCCTTATTTACCCGATGCGCTCGACGCCGCAGTGCGTGACGCCGATCTCGTGCTGAACGTGGAAGGCTCGACTTATACCTCGAAGTTTTCCGATTCGCTGGCGGGCGTGCTGATCGGCGGGATCGCGCTCGCCCATGCGCATGAGCGGCCGGCGATTGCCTATGGTGTCGACAGCGGCAGGATGAGTGTTGCGCTCACCCGCTTCGTCGAGCGTAACGCCGAGGCCGGCGAGATCATCTGCCGCAACGAGGCTGCGCGCGCGCAACTCGCTTCGCTCGGCGTGCGCACGCATGCGGGCGCCGATACGGCGTGGACCTATCGGGCGCCGCCTGAAGCAGGCAACGTGGCGCAAGGTGCGCGTCGCGTCGCACTGTGTCCGAACAATCCGTTCTGGTGGCCGGTGCATGCCGACGCCGGGCGGGCCCGCGAACTCGACGCGCGCGGTGAGGCCTCGCCGTTTCGTTATGGGCCGCTGCACTTCCACACTTGGGACGCGGCGCGCGCCGAAGCCTATCACGCGTATCTCGACCGCTTCGCGCGGATCGCCATCGAATTGAAGGCGCAGGGCTATACGCCGGTGCTGGTGGGCATGGAGCAACTCGATCGCAGCGTGTGCGCCGATCTGGCGGCGCGTGTGCCGTGCGCCATCGACACCGTCGCGCGCGGCCCGCATACGCTCGACAAAGTGGCCGCCACGGTCGCGCATGCCACGTGCGTGGTGACGACGCGCTATCACGCGGCGGTGCTGGCGATGTCGCACGGCGTGCCGGTGTTCGGCCTTTCGATGGACACGCGCATCGAGCGCTTGCTGAGCGAAGCGGGCTGCGCGCAATGGAGCGCGGCATGCGATCACGAAGACGGCGCCGATGCCGCGCTCGAAGCAATCGCATCGCTGCGTAACGGCGAGGTGCGCACCGCGCTGATCGCTGCTTACGATGATTACGCGCGAATACAACGCGACCGTTTCGACGCGATGGGCGAGAGATTGCGCGTCGTGCTCGGGGGTTGAGCGCGATTTCATGCCCTTGCATCTTGCACGTTTGCGTGTGATCAATGCGACCAGCAAGCACTTCATGCGGGCTGCATGGAAATAATCCGGCCTCTGTCATCAGCGTGACAGAAACTTCGTTTTGCCGTTCGGCAGTTCCGGTTTGTCGCGGATCGCGGTGCCCCTTTCCGATGTACTAATGGATCGAGCCCCGAAAATCCCGGAGAACGCCATGTCCACACCGTCGATTCCAAGCTCTCATCACGGGGGGCACGTGCCGGGCGAGAACAACGGCGAGCACGGCTCGAATGATCCCGCCACGCAATCCTCTTCTTCAACGACACCGACGCCGACCGGCGAAGGCAATGCCCAATTGTCCAGGCTCGGCAAGCTGAATGCGAAGCTGTCGGGCGTGGCCAGGCGCACGGGCGAGGGCGTCGCGTCGATCGAGTCGCCGCTCGGCTCGACCGCATCCGGCGGCTATCTGGGTTGGGGCGCGAATAATACGGTGTCGTCCGGCGGCGGGGTGGCGAGCGCGTCCGGCCACGTCTCGGAAGGCACGAAAACGGTCGCCGAAGTCACGGGTGCCCTTGGCGCGGTGCCGCAGGCACTGGATATCGTCTCCACCGCAGTCGGCACGGCGCATAAGGCTTTCACCTTGTCGAAACATGCGCAGGCAGTGAGCACCACGGAAAAGGGCACGCTCGAAGGGGATGAAGCGCGGCGCGTGCTGCCCCAAAGCAAGGGCAATCTCGGACGAGCCGTGCCCGGCGCGATCCGCGATGTCGGACTCGGTTCGCTGAATATGGCGAGCCGCATGCAATCGGTGGCGCATCCGGGCACGTCGCTGTATGGCAAGCCGCCCCATCCGGTGAACGCGGACGGCGGCCTCGCCGTCGCCTCCGGTGCGATGTATGTGGCGGCCGGCGCACTGCAGAGCAGAAAAGTCGATCGCGGCGTGCAGCGTACTCATGCGTTCGGCGCCGCGCTCAACCATCCCGCGAGCGCGCGCGAGGACACGACGAGCGAGACGATGCAGGCGCTCGACGATTTGCACAGCAGGCGCGATATCGACCCGAACGTCTATTCGATCTTGCGTCAGCGCAGCGAAGGCGACGTGCGGAAATTCGTGGAGAATTTCGACGCGCTAGGTCCCGACGGACAGCGGGCGTTGAACAAGACGCTGCATTTCGCGGGCGAGCAGAACAAGCTCAATGTGCTGAACTTCGCCCGCAAGACGAATCTGAACACGGCGAGCACGCGCCGCGCGATTCGCGAGGACGTGATCGATGCGTTCATCAAGTCCGATCTGAATCAGGGCGGAGCCAACGCGGCGCTGGAGCAAGCCGGAACCAGCGCGGCGGCGGAGGAGGGCGGAACCGGTACGGTGAGCGAGCATGGCGGGGCCGGCGCGGTGGCGGACCCGGCGCGAATCAACGCGGTACTCGACGAGATGAAGACGGTCAGGAAAGAGTCGCGCGGCAGGCGCGTCGGCCCGGACCTGAGCACGTTACCCGACGAACTCAAGACCGGCGAGCTCGACAAGAACGCCTTGTCGGCCATCGCCCGTTCAGGCAATCCGCAGGCCTTTCTGGCCCGCTACCAGAACCTGTCCGCCGCCGACAAGACGCGCGTGCGCGACACGCTGCACTTCGACTCGTGGCGTTTCTGGAGAAGCGATGCCACCTTGCCCACGACGAGATATCAGCGCAGCGATATCCGCGTGGCGCTGGTGAAGCATTTCTCCGACGGCGCGACAATCGAGCGGCTGCAAACGCTCAAGCGACGCTACAACGCGAAGGTCGTGCCGTTGAAGGCGAGCGGCATACCGGCGCAAACCGCCGAGCCGCCCGAGATGCTGAAGCATCACGTGACGGCATACCAGGGGCTCAACCTCGATAACCTCAAGGAAGAAAAGCGCCACGCCAAGGTGCAGATCGCGTACGGCGGAGTGAACATGGCGATGGGCGTCGCCGAACTCGCCGTCAATCCCGTGGCCGCCGCGACTGCCGGACAGCTGAGCGCGTCGCGCGCGGTGCTGAGTCCGGTGTATCTGATCTATGCGGGCCGCCGCGGCATCGTCAGCTATATCACGCAAAAGAACGCGCGGCCGATCGACTCGAAGATGCACGAGGAAGCGCTAATGCGCGCGATGCCACGTCTGCGTGAAAGAATCGAAACAGGCGGCGCGCCGACGAAGGATCTGAAGAACCGCGACATGTTTCTGCGCGGCGAACTGAAGCTCAGCGAAGCGGATATCCGGAAGCTCAACGCACTGGAGTTGAGCGGCAACCATGCGGGCGCGCGGGAGTTTCTCGCGGCAAAGCATCCCGAGAATAACGTATTGATCGCGCTGCGCAAGCTGGCCGATGAACGCGGCGGGGTGAGCTCGGAGTTTCATCGCAACGAGGCGCGCAAGCTGATCGACGACGAGGCTCAGACATACGACTCCGACGAGTTGCGAGCTATCGCCGACGGCTCGAATCCGGATGAGTCGTTTGCCGCACTCAAGACCCACTTTCTCGAGCATGCGGCTTACCGGCCCGACACGGCGATCAGAACGTTATCCGAACAATTGTCCGCGGGTACGGTGAAGGGCGAGGTGGGTTTCGACAAAGCCCCATACCAGGGCAGAAATCCCGACGACATCGCCACGGAGTTCAGAACGCGCTTTGCGCAGGACAATCCGCCGTTCGCGATCCGGCAGTTTGTCGCGAGCTGGCGGGCGGGCGGCGAGGGCGGCGTGCAGGCGCGGAACATGTTGCGCGATTGCCGCTTCACCGAAAAGGACATCGCCACCCTCAATGACATGCCGGAGAAAGACGCGTGCAAGTGGCTCGAAGGTCATCTGTTCGGTGAGAACGTGCGGCGACGTTTTTCCACGGTCGCGCTCGACCAGCCGGGCCGCAATCGCGCGGCGAATGCGGCCCGGCATGTGCAGCTCGAACCGTCGGACGCAGCCGAGCCTTTGCAGTGGCGCAGTCATTTCGAAGAGGCCGGCGTCGACGTGATCGACAACCCCGGCACGCCGGGCCTCGATTCGATGTTGTACGCGCTGCATCAGAATTTCTCGGGTAAAAGCGACGCGTCTTCGAGCACGATGCATAAGCAGGTGATGCAGGCGCGCGAGGCGGTGATCGGAGAGTTGCGCAGACAGCGGACCGAAGCCGAGGCGGGGAATCAGAGTCAAGCCGAAGGTGAGGGCGAAGCCAGCCATGCTCGGCCGCTGCTGCCTGTCGATGTGGCGCGTGACGCGGAGACTATCGTGAACGTCGCGGCGGGCGTTTTTGGCAAGCCGGGTGCGACGGTCGCGCTTGTCGATACGGCGGCTGGACAGGGGCTTCGGCGTATTGGCGGCACGGGTGGCGCCCATGCGCCAATTGGCGCCGTGGTGTGCTACGACAGTCAGTCCAAGCGCACTTTCACGCTGCACGGCGGCAAGACTGACTTGGGGAACGCGCTGGGTCGTGCGCCTTCGAGAAGCGGAAGCGTCGCATCGTCGGGGGCGGGCAATGTTTTGCCGTCGAACAACGCTAGCGCATCGACGTCGAATAACACGGCGGCATCGGCTAACGTTATCGCGCCGGCAGTGAGCGCGGCAGAGGCATCGACGCCGGACAACACCACGACCTCGACATCCACGACGACTACACCTTCATCTTCCCCGCGCGCCAGCACCGAAAGCAATGGCCCACCGCAATTGCCGCCCATCGAGCCTGTAGGCGGCTTCCTGGGAGAAGTCCTCGGCAGGATGAACGAGTAGTCTCGCTCGAGCGGGGCCGCATTGCGGACCCGCGTGTCAACGCAACATCACCACGCTAGCGTCGACTCCCACGCATGGGGCGCTTTCTCCTCGCCCGAATCACGGTCACGCGCGAACGCCGGCATGACGTCCCGCGCGAACCGGCGCATCGACTCCATCGCCATGTCATGCGGCATCGAGCCGAACCAGAAGCTCGCGCTGAAGTAATCGCAGCCGAGACCTTCTTGAATCCGGCGCAACTGGTGAATGCATTCGTCGGCGGTGCCGATCACGAGAAAGTCGCTGCGCAGCACCGCGTCGGACGGTTCGTCGGGTAGCGGCGCCGCCGGCACGATGCCGTCGACCACCTCGCCCATGTCGTGACGCAGACGCAGCGTCGCGCGTCCATTCCAGCGCGCATGCTCGACGGCCTCGCGCGCCTGCGCCTCGTTTTGCGCGACGAACACGGGCCGCTGCGTGCCGATGCGCATGCTGGCCAGCGCGCCGGCAAGGTCCGGATAGTGGCGCCTTACGTCAGTCAGCTTCGAGATCGGTTCGAGCACGCCGGTGAAGAGATTGGCGCGCCGCTTCACAGCCTGTTCGACCGACGCCCGCCGGCTCGAATTGACCACCAGCCACAACGGGATTGCACGTTGCAGCGGTTGCGGCACGAGGCCCGTGCGCGGCACGCTGAAGTGCTCGCCGTGATGCGAGAACAGAGGCTCGCGCAGCGCTTTGAGCAGGACGTCGATCGCTTCGTCGTCGCGCGCCGAGGTCGTGCCTTTGACGAGCTGGAAGCGCTCGTACTGGTAGCTTTGGTAACCGCTGCCGAGCCCGGCTTCGACGCGTCCGCCGCTCAGCACGTCGAGCGTGGCGAGTTCTTCCGCGATCACCAGCGGATGATGCAGCGGCACCGGCACGATCGCCGGCCCAAGCCGCAAATGGCGGGTGCGCGCGGCGATATGCGAGAGCAGCATCAACGGTCGCGACGAGTGCGAGTAATTCGTGAAGTGATGCTCGGCGAGCCACAGATGACTGAAGCCGAGCATGTCGGCGGCTTCCGCCATGGCGATGGCGCGCTGGTAAAGCTCGGCGGCGGGCGCGGGCTCGGGAGCCGGCAACGTCATGAACAAACCGAATTGCATCGTCGACTCCTGCGCGAATGTCAGTGCGCGGCCTGGTTCGCCGACAAGGCGACCGGCGCGAGGCCTTTGGCGCGATAGAACATGTAGGTCGCGCCATACGGTACGAGCAGATGCGCGCCTTCGACCTCGCAATCCGGCTGCGGCGGCAGGCCGCCCGAGGTATCGATGCGCTGGATCGAACTGATGTCGGCGAAACGGCCCTCGCCGGGACGCGGCGCGGCGACGAAGCGCGCGGTGTAGCGCACCCACGTCAGCGCATTCGCGCCCACCTGGCTTTCCGCCGCGACCTTGCCGATCACATAGCTGCCGTCGTACGAGAGGAAGTAGCGGCCCGGCGCGACAGTGCCGGCGCTCTGGCCGTTCGAGT
This sequence comes from Paraburkholderia sp. BL9I2N2, assembly GCF_004339745.1. Lineage (GTDB taxonomy): Bacteria > Pseudomonadota > Gammaproteobacteria > Burkholderiales > Burkholderiaceae > Paraburkholderia. Next base: position 316,753 of record NZ_SMGP01000004.1, read on the forward strand.
CGACGAGGATGGCCTCCGAACCCAGCGGGTCCCACAACAGTTGGGTGCCGTCGCGGGCGACGCCGGGCAGCGCCATGCCGGGCTGCGTGGCGGCTTTGATACGCCGGCACACGTAGGTTTCGTCGCCGTGCGTGGTCATCACTTCCTGCAACACTTCGTGCTGGCCGGCGCGCAGTTCCGTGGGCAAGGACGCGTCGGAGGTGGGCGGCGGCATGGGCGGCGTCGCGCAAGCGGCGAGCGCCAGCGCGCAGCACGCGGCGAGGCAGGTCAGCGACGGGCGCAGGGAGGGCGCGAGGCGGGGCGGAAAACCAGTCATCGGTGGCAAGGAAGGGCGAGCGATGCTGCCATCACACCTGATCCAGCGCGTGGATGGGGGCGTCGATACGAAAGAGCGGATTGAAAAGCGCACGTGGCGGATGAGGACGCGTCCGCGCTGTGAAGCTTGGCGGCGAGATAGCGCAGCAGCGGCAGGCGGTGGTTCGCGTGACCATGCATCCGTTCGCGATCCCGTCGAACGTCAGCCGGCGTCGGTCGATACTGGCTCAGGTTTGCCGCCGCGATCATCACGGCACACGTGACAGCGTCTTCGCAGTTCTCCTTCTGACAACGGCCCGCGCCCCCACCCGAACCGGCGATGGAATTGACTCACCCGACTCCCCCAGGCGTGTCCTTTGACTCCTTGCTCGATCCGGAACCGCGGTCATTCATGCCGCTTGCGCAAGACGTTCGCGCCGCCGCCTATCTGGCGATGATCCGCCGCTACATCGGCGGCGGGGCCGTCGAACCTGACGGGCTCGCGCCATCGGACAACACACGCGAGACCCCGCCGATCACCGCCGCCGATTGCAGCGCGCGTCTCGCCGCTGCCGACCGCATGTTCGCCGACTGGCTCGCGCCCCTGCAGCGCACGGCAGCCGAAGTCGCAGGCGTTGACCCGGCGCGCATGGCGGATGCGCTCAACCACATGCACCACGAGTCGCGCCGTCTGACGATGTGCGACGACGTGCTGCTCGATAACGTCGTGGCATTGGCGCGCGGGGTGATCGATCAGCAGGTGCCGGGCGACTTCATCGAAACCGGCGTCTGGCGCGGCGGCGTGACCATTCTGATGCGCGCCGCGCTGACCGCGTTCGGCGATCGTGGCCGCAACGTATGGGTCGCGGATTCGTTCGCGGGGCTGCCCGCGCCGGACCCGGCCAGCGATCTGCGCGAGGCTATCTGGCATCACCTGATGGGCGCGGTCAGTCTGCTGCGCAGCGATCTGGCGACCGTGCGCGAGTCGTTCGCGCGGGCGGGGCTGCTCGATCGCCGCGTGCGCTTCCTGCCGGGCTGGTTCGCCGACACGCTGCCGGATGCGCCGATCGAGCGCCTCGCGTTGATGCGGCTCGACGGCGACTGGTACGAGTCGACGCGCGTGGCGCTCGACGCGCTATATCCGCGTTTGTCACCGGGCGGCTTCGTGATCGTCGACGACTACGGTTTGCCGACGGGTTGCGCGCGCGCCGTGGACGAATATCGCGCGCTGCATCGGATCGATGCGCCGCTGGTGCGCGTCAACGGCCAGGCGGTCTACTGGTGCAAGCCATGATGAACGCGCTGTTGCACGCGCGGCTCGCAGAGCATTACCTGGCGCCGCCGCAAACGGTGGCCGTCGATCTGATCGTCAGCGATTGCACGGACGACAGCCGCCGTTTCGTGCTCGGCCCGATGATCGATTCGACACCGATTGCCGCTCGCAATCCGTATTGCGCCACGGCGCGCATCACGTTGAACCGCACGCTGTTGAGCGCCATGCTCGACGACCCGACCGGTTTCGACCCGCGCAGCGCCGCGGCCATGGCGCTTGGCGGCGTGCGGATCGAGGGCTCGGCGCGGCTTGCCGCGTACTGGCTGCAATTGCTCAAACGTCCCTCGGCGGCGGGCCGCGCGGCGCTCGAACGCGCGCGGCGCGCGCCGGCCTCACTCGACGATGTGCCGACTTTACGCGCAAGCGATGGCGACGCTCATGACCTGTACGCGGTACTTGCCGACACGCTCGATGCTTGCGTGCCGCTGCTATTGCGCGACATGATCGACTGGCCGGAAGTCGCGTGGACGCTCGATGACTGGCGCGCCCATGAAGGCGCGACCGTGTTGCGTGCGGACCCATCGAGCGGCGGCGCGCAGAGCGTCGCCGATTTCATCGACGGATTCGCAGCGCATCACGCGTCCGACGCGGGCGCCGCGACCTATACCGAAGGCTGCCTGTTGCCGCCCGCGTGGGAAGCGCGCTTTTCCCTGCCGATGCTGCCGGCCCGCCTGTTCGGCGCGGGACAACTGTGGTTCGGGCGAGCGAGCGCGGCTGCGCTGGTCACGCGTTTGCACTGCGATCTGGCGAACTCGTTTCTTGCACAGATTCACGGCCGCAAACGCGTGCGGCTTTATTCACCCAGGCAAGAAAACGCGGTCTATGCGCTCGATGCCTTCAACACGTACCGGCCGTGTCGGGTCGATGCGGCAGTGCCCGACTTGACCCGCTTCCCGCGTTTCGCCGATGCGCAAAGTGTCGACGTCGTGCTGGAACCAGGCGACCTGCTGGTGATTCCAACCGGCTGGTTTCACTGCGTGTGGGCATTGGATCACGTGCTGTCGATCAGCCGGTTTGCCGACGACGCAACGACTGCGGCGCTGCTACGCGAAGCCGCGCCGTCACGAACGAATCTATCCAACACAGCGACTACATCGAGGACCGGATGAACGCAGCAAACCGAAGCGACCCGCGGCATGTCCGCTATCTGCCATGGATACGCCGCGTGTCGGCGGCGATGGTGTTGACGTCGGCGGCGCTGTCGACCCCGCTTGCCGCATACGCGCAGGCCTCGTCGGCGATGACGCAGGTCTGCACGATGCGGGCGAACAATGCGAAGCTGATCGCGCAGGACCGCGACGCCGGCGTCAGCAAAGCGGACGAACTGCACAAGGCACAAGGCGTGGCCGCGGCGATGCCGATCGAACGTCAGGTCTATGCGCAGGCGGAGTTGTCGATTTTCATTGAACGTCTGTACGGACGCTACGCCAAAATGCCGCCGCAAGAGGCCTACGACAAGTATCTGGCCTACTGCGAAGCACAAGCCGCGCGCGGCGCCGCGCAGTTCCAGTGACGGCCGGCGCAGCGGCTCGTCTGCTTTCAACGAGCTGAACGTCGATCTGTCGCTGGGCGCGTCGAACAATCCGAACTACCCGCAGACGCTGTCAGCCTGATCGAAAGCCAAGTTGCGGCGATCCGCCCCCCCGCAGGGCATTTTTAACCAAGACGGCCTCCCACGGGACTGGTTATGCTAGGCATACTCAGTCAATTCCTGCGAGGACATCAAGGTGCCGCATTATCTTTGCCATGAGCAGCCGGACCTGCTGGACTTTGAAACGGCCGTGATCGCCGCGCGGCCCGGCGCGGTCGTGCTGGGCCGTTCCGCCCTGCATCCGGGCGGCGGCGGCCAGGTGTCGGACGCGGCCACGCTGACGCACGCGCACGGCGCGGTGCGCATTACCGGCGTCGCGGCGGAAGGCGACCTACTCTGGCATCTGCTCGACGAACCGCTGGAGCTGGCCGGCAACGTGCACGTCGCCATCGACGCGGCGCGCCGCGCCACGGTCGCCCAGCTCCATACCGGTACGCATATTCTCAACGCGCTGGTGTATCAGCGCTTTGCCGGCGCGCTCGTGACCGGGGCGCAGATCAATGCCGACGGCACCGCGCGCATGGACTTCGATCTGCCGGACGCGGATAACGACGCGCTGCGCCTGCTGGAAGAACCCGTCAACGAGGTGATCCGCAACGCCATGGACGTGCGCGCCTACTATGTCGGCGCCGATGAGGCGAAAGCGACGCAAGGTCTGATCCGCAGCCTCTCGGTGGCGCCGCCGCCGACGCCGGACGGCACGGTGCGCATCGTCGAGATCGGCGATCTGGACCGGCAGGCGTGCGGCGGCACACACCTGACCAATACCGCGCAGTCGCGGCCCATCCGCATCGCGAAGATAGAGAACAAGGGCCGCCGGAATCGCCGGGTCAGAATCGAGCTGGTTTGAGGGGCATGGGGGCGCGAGCTATGGAGACATCGGATAAAAGCGAGCCGGAAGTGGTCTGCTGGCGCGACGGCGCACTCGACGGCGCATGTCTCGCGAGCGCCCGTTATGGCAATCACAAGTTCGACCGGCATCTGCATGACGAACTCGTCATCGTCATGACGGAGACCGGCGCGGGCCAATGTCATACGCGCGCGGGCAGCGAGGTGGCCGGGCCCGGCAGCGTGCTGGTCTTCGGGCCGGGCGAATACCATAGCGGCGAGGTCTGGGAAGGCCGCGAATGGATTTATCGCGCGATCTATCTCGACATGGAAGGGCTCGGCGCGCTCAGTGCGGTTTTCTCTCCCGACGCGCGCGCCGACAAACCGCTGCTGATTCCGCCAGGGCTGTATCAGGATCCGCATCTCGCGGGCCTGCTCGTGAAGGCGCATGCGAGCCTGGATGAGCACGGCGCCGTCTCGCTGATGGAGCGCCAGGCGAACTGGTGGGCGGCGATGGGGATGCTGGTCGGGCGCTATGGACGCTCAGGCGAGGAGGCGGGCGAACCGCGGCGCGAAGCGCGCAAGATGGAACTGGTGCGTGAGTACGTCGCCGCCAATTTCGAGCGCGATATCTCGGTCGATGAGCTGGCGGAACTGGTGGGGCTGAGCCGTTATTACCTCACGCGTGCGTTCTGCAAGGAATTCGGGCTGCCGCCGCACGCCTACGCGACGCAGGTGAGGTTGCTGGCGGCGAAGCGCATGCTTGCCTCGGGCCAGAGTGCGGCGACCGCTGCGGCGGCCGTGGGCTTTTATGATCAAAGCCATCTCAACCGGCTGTTCAAGCGGGCTTATGGGATCACGCCTGGGGTGTATGCGGCGTTGAAGCCGGGGCATTAGGCGGGTTTGCCGCGTCGGCGGTGCCGCGTGCGGATTTGCAGCCCGCGATGCAGGATAGTCCGATTTCTGAGCAGGGATTGCACGCGCCTTTTAAGCCCGTTCAATAGCTCGATACGAGTTTGAGATATGTTTTGCTATCCGAACTATATGTAAGTTGATTTCTTGACCAATCTTTACAGTTGTCCTATATGCGATTGCCGCTGCCCCCCGGATAATTGGCAGGCAATTTCTAAAAAGGATAGCCGCAGTGAAGAATGGGAGTAAGCATCCGCCCGTTGGCTTGGGAGACGAGGCGCAATGTAGCCAGACGTTGATCGAAGCCTCGTTCAGTCTGGCAAATACGTTTCACGTCGGGCCGGGGCGGGTTCATGTATAGCCCCATTCAGTCACGCACCCTCAGCGTGATGTGCGATGCCTTCCCCACCGAGTACGGCGAACCGATCCTGTCTCCGGTTCGTTTGCGTGGCACCGAGGCGCTCGGCAAGCTATACAAATACACGCTCGACATGGCGACGAAGTACTCGCCGAGAATTTCCCAGATCGACACCAAACTACAGGTCGTGCCCGATAAACTGATCGGCAGGGACATCAACATCTCGATCGAGTTCGACGGGAAGGGAACTTTCATTCCCGGCTTGCCCGGGAACCGGAGCCAGAGCAACCTGGGCGCGGGCACCCGCCTGATATCGGGTGTCATCACACGTATGCAGTTCACGGGCGCCGACGACCGCCACGCGTACTACCGGTTCGTCGTGCGTCCCGCCTTGTGGCTGACCACGAAGAATTCGCGGAGCCGCATATTCCAGAATAAGAGCGTGGTGGATATTACGCGCGAGGTGCTGCGCGATTAACGGCAATCTGTGGCTCTTCAATGATGTACTGCCCTGGCATTACGGTTATGCGGCGGGGGCGACGACGTTCAGTGAATGTGTAGCCACGCGTGACAGCCGGCAATTCGTCGACGCGGTCGGAAGAAACTTGAGTAATCAGAAAGGCTTTGAGAAGTCGGTCGATAAGGTCCCTTATGAGATCGATGGTGAGACTGGAGTCAAAAAGCAGAAGCTGGGTTATTTACGTGCCACGCCGCTGGTGGTCGAGGGGTTTGCTAAGGTGGCGGATTGGGAGACGGCGTCGTCGTACAAACGACCTGGAATCGCGCTCGACCATCTGCTCTGCATTGCGAAGCATGAACAAGGCGAGGTTCTTCAAGGCCTGATCTACGACGAACCCGATTTCGCCTGGTGGCTGAACCGTCAGCATGACGGGCTCGCCGCATCCGACGACACGTCATTCAATGACCGGATGGAATCCTCGCGCTACTTTCCATCGGACGGATCCGATCTGGCTGGAATGGCACTGATTCGGGCGCTAGTGCCAAATCTGCAACTGGTTCTGACTTCCGACGATACGACCGATGACCCGGATTTCCTGTCGGTAGCACCGGACCGGACCGTCTTGCAAGATTATCGGCAGCGGATGTTCTGGATTAAGGGCGTTGCCAAGAAATATCATGGCCTTATGCAGGGAGCGTACAAACAGAAAATGCAGGACTCGCTCGCCACGATTGCCCAATGGGGTGGTTTGCCGGATAAGTGATGAACTCAAAAAAACTAGCTTACTTTTCTGTGTGCCTCGGCGCCATTGCAATATGCATTGCTGCCGCAACACACTTTCTGAACTTCAGTTCGCTCTCTTCAAAAGGTACCAACATGCCTCCGACCCTCACGCTAGTTCGTCTCGGGGATCCGAAAGGCTTCGATCTGGCCGGCGTCGGCTCCTCCGTCGACAATCATCCGACTGGCGCGATGTTCTACCAGCGGGAATGGACTGGCGGGAAACTCGGCGTGGTGGAATATGAGCAAGGCAAACACAGCTTCACAGTAGAGAACGTACTAGGTGCCATTGGCTTTGCCGACAAGGACGAGCCCGAAGGGATCTACAGTTGGGACATCAGTTTCGGTGTCAGTGCTGAGCAGGCTGACGCGCACCAGCTTGCCCGTGATCGCGTCATGGAGGTCCTTGCCAAATTGCGGGCAGCGGGCTGGAAGCGATATATCGACGTAGAAGACCCACGCCTTACTGGCAAGCAGGCTTGGAATTTCGCCGCTTCGCGCGCAGCAAACTGGGCGTACTCGCTGGATTCTACCTACACGCCAACGATGGATGAATGGATCGAAGCAAAGGGGAAATTTCCAAAGTGGGTTTTCTATGCGGATGGCGTATATCTTGAGTTTTCGATTTTTGAGAGCAACATGGGAGGCTTCGTCGGTAAGAGTACGTATCTTCTGGGTGTGAACGTAAAGAACGAGTACGCTTTTTATGGTCTTGGCTACTTCCCCGGCGACGCCGACAAAATTCACAACTGGAAAACCCTCCTTCCCGCCGAACTCGAAAAATACCACGCGATGAGACTCAAGACGGAAGCCGCGCTCAAAGCCCAGGGCTTCACGATCGACACGACATATCAGGACCCGCCGATCAAAGCGCTCCAATCGCTTTCCGGTACGGCGACCCAATAGGCAAGAACTCGCAATGGAACGGGCAAACCTGCAAGGTAAAGCGCAGATTGTCGTAGGCGACACCACCAGTCACGGCGGCAAGGTGATTTCGGGCAGTCCCTCACGACCTGGAGCGCAGCGGAAATTCCCATTGCCCGGAAGGGCGATCGGGTGACGTGTCCGCTGTGCGCGCCACATCTGTTTGAAATCGCCGAAGGTCTGGACGGCTGCGATGATTTCGGTCAGCCCATGGCGGTAGAAGGTCACAAAACGACCTGCAACGCGATCCTGATTGCGCAACCTACGCCGCACGCTGATTGACTTCACGGCAACAAGGAACAAGTAGTGGCAGCCAATCTTCAGGCAAACGGGCAAACGAATCCGCAGCCGGACACGTGCGAGGATGCGCAGTACGACTGCAACATCATCCGGCCGCTCGTTCGACTCGGCCCGCCCCCCATCACCCCGGCAAAGGCACATCCTCAATCAACTCCACCCGCACCGCACGAATCCTGCGGTCGACGAAATACCCACCACCTTCCACATACCGCAGATAAAGCCGCCCGCACGACGAGCATTGCCACACGGCGCAGCGGTTATACGGAAAGTACCGCGGCGCGATAGGCGCATCCGCTGCCCAGTAACTGGTCTTTCCCGGCAGATACTCGCTGAACGTCGGCTCCGGATCGTCCTCCGGCAACAGCGTGCCGATTTCCTCGAACTGCGTTTCATCGAGCGACAAAGGCTGCGATTGCCAGCCGTCCAGCGGCGTCTTCGTGCACGAGCAGGGCGCAGTGGCGCGCGTCTGCGCATCGCGCGCGAGTTCGAGGAGTGTTGCAGCGGTCAGATATCGCGCCATGAAGTCCACTATCAGTTGTTCATCATCCGTTCCCGGTGCGGAACGACCCACGAGCGGTCGAACTTGCCGTCGGCAATCGACTTCAGCGCCGCCGCTTCCTTCGCGTGCTGACGGCGCGCGCCTTCGATCACCGCCTCCACATCGGCGGGGGCGATTGCGAGCAAGCCGTCTTCATCGCCGACAATGATATCCCCTGGATGCACCACCATGCCGCCGACCGTGACCGGTACGTTGATTTCCCCCGGTCCGTTCTTGTACGGACCGCGATGCGTCACGCCGCGGGCATACACCGGAAACTCCCGCTGACGCAACGCACCGACGTCGCGGATCGCGCCGTCGATCACGAGGCCCTGCACGCCGAGACTCTCCGCGTAGCTCGCCATGATCTCGCCCATCAGCGCCTGCGTGAGGTCGCCCGCGCCGTCGATCACCAGCACGTCGCCGGGCCGGCAAAAGTCGAACGCGCGATGAATCGCGAGGTTGTCGCCCGGCCGCGTGTGGACCGTGACGGCGGTGCCGGCCATCGGACGCGGCTGATGATAAGGCCGCAAGCCCACCATGCCGCTCGCTCGCGCCATGTTGTCGCTCAGCAGCGAGACGGCCAGCTCACGGAGTGCTTCGAGTGTGGCCGGGTTGGCCTGCTGTGCGGAGTCGTATTCGCGCCATCCGATTGGATTCATACCGTTGCCCCTTGAGTTCCTTGTGCTGCGAGTTGTCGATCGAGTTGACGCGAGAGCCGCGGATACACGGCGCGCGCGTTGTCTTCGTAAATACGCTGGCGGTCCGCGTCGCTGAGCCATTCGATGGCGTCGATATAACGGCGCGTGTCGTCGTAATAGTGGCCGGTCTCCGGATCGATGCCCTGTACCGCACCGATGGTTTCCGACGCGAACAGGATGTTGTCAACCGGAATGACCTTGGCGAGCAGTTCGGCGCCGGGCTGGTGATACACACAGGTGTCGAAGAACACGTTCTTCAGCAGGTATTCACTGAGTAGCGGACGCTTCATGTCCTGCGCGAGTCCGCGATAGCGTCCCCAGTGATACGGCACCGCGCCGCCGCCATGAGGGATGATGAAGCGCAGTGTCGGAAAGTCGGCGAACAGGTCGCCCTGCAGCAACTGCATGAACGCCGACGTGTCGCCGTTGATGTAATGCGCGCCCGTCGCGTGAAAATTCGGATTGCACGACGACGAGACGTGGATCATCGCCGGCACGTCGAGCTCCACCATCGCTTCATAGAGCGGATACCAAGAGCGGTCCGTGAGCGGCAAGCCGGACCAGTGGCCGCCGGACGGATCCGGATTCAGATTGCAGCCGATAAAGCCAAGCTCTTCGACACAGCGCCGCAATTCCGCGATGCAGTTTGCGGGCGGCACGCCGGGCGCCTGCGGCAACTGACACACACCAACGAAGTTGCGCGGGAACAGTTCGCATACGCGATGCACGAGGTCGTTGCATTCGCTTGACCAGAGCGCGTTGGCTTCGGCAGTGGCGAGGTGGTGGCCCATGCCGGCCGCGCGCGGCGAGAAGATCGTGAGGTCGGTCCCACGTTCGCGCTGAATTCGCAACTGGCCGCCCTCGATGCTCTCGCGGATCTCGTCGTCGGTAATGACAGGGCGCGGTGGCGGCGTGCCGCCGTCCTTCAGCGCGGCGATCTGCTGCGTGCGCCAGGCTTCGTGCTGACGCGGCGAGGTCGTGTAGTGACCGTGGCAATCAATGATCATGGTGTGCAAATCCTGTGAGTTGTCCTTGCGCGCGCACATGGCGCGCGCGCAGATTCAGTCCGCTGTTTTTCCAAACTGTGTGTGCGGCCGCTTCGCTTCTCAGGCGCGCGGGGCGGCGTCGCCGGTGGCGAGCGAATTCGCTTCGTCCTCAGCCGGTGTGGCTCGCATGACCAGCGCGATGATCGTCGCGACAATCAGAAAGGCGGCGATCGTCAGCAAAGCCAGCTTGAAGTTGCCGGTGGCGTTGCGCACGAGGCCGATGCTCCACGGACCGACCAGCCCGCCGAACTGCGCGATCGTGTTGATCAGCGCGATCGTCGCGGCGCCCGCCGCGCCGGTTCTGAACGACGACGCAAGGCTCCAGAACAGCGGGTTGCCCGCATAGATGAACAAACCGGTCACGCACAGCAGCGCATAAGCGATCACCGGGTTCGGCGCATACGCGCTGCCGGCAATGGCTAGCGCGCTCATGCCGTACACGAATGCGAGGTGCTTCTTGCGATCGCCGGTGCGGTCTGAACTGCGGCTGATGAGGAAGGTGCCCAATACGCCGAGCAAGGGCGGCGCGGCCGACAGAAAGCCGACTTCGAGATTGCTCAGATGGCCGAGACTCTTGACGATCTGCGGCAGCCAGAGGAAGAGGCCGTAAATACCGACCAGCGCGCAACCGAACAGACACGCCAGGCTCCATACGCGGATGTCGCCCGCCACGCGCAGAAGCGGAAAATGCGTGTTGCCGCCCACGGCCTCGCGCTCGGCGGCGAGCGTCGATTCGAGCCAGCGCTTTTCGTCGTCGGAGAGCCAGTCGGCGTCGGCGGGGCGTTCGGTCATGATGCGCAGCGTCAACAGGCCGAGCAGCATGGCCGGCACGCCTTCGAGGATGAACATCCACTGCCAGCCCTGCAAACCGAGAATGCCGTTCGCGTAGGTCATCAAAGCGGTCGAGATCGGACCGCCCAGCACCGCCGAAAACGAACCGGCGATGATGTATCCCCCAACCGCACGCGCACGGTAACGCACCGGAAACCATTTCGTCAGATAGACCGCGACGCCCGGCAGAAAGCCCGCTTCCATCACGCCGAGCAGAAAGCGCAGCACGTAGAAGCTCGAATCGTTGAACACGAAGGCCGTCGCCGCGGCGACCGCGCCCCACGTCAGAAGAATGCGCGCGATCCAGCGGCGTGCGCCGACGCGATGCAGCAACAGGTTGCTCGGCACCTCCAGCACCATGTAGCCGACGAAGAAGATGCTGCCTGCGAAGCCGAACACGGCCGGGCTGAAACCGAGCTGCTTGTTCATGTCCAGCGCGGCGAAACCGATATTGATCCGGTCGAGATAGTTGAAGAACATCATCGCGAAGAGCAGGGGCATGAGGCGCCCGTAAACTTTTCGCATGGTTACGGCTTCGTTGATCGCGGTCATCCTGTCTCCTACCTTGCGGCGACGGCCGTAGCCGTGGCTGCGTTCTAATCATGTGTGAGGTCAATGATACGAACGCGCGGACAGGGAGTCCAAGACCGGTTGCTTATGCTTCTATAATTTTTTTCTTATAGTGTGCGTCGGTGAGCGGGGCGGGAAGGCAAGCCAGAAATGCCCGCAGATGAGGCGAAGCATCGTCGGTGCGAAAGGTGGCCGCGAGCGTGGAGCGGTACGACGAGCCCGGTCCCGTAAGGTGACGGTAAACCACGTCGGTGCGTCCGTGCCGCGCCACCGATTCGCCAATAAACGTCACGCCGAGACCCGCCGCAACCAGGGCAATCGCGGTCTGGATTTCGTAAGCCTCATGCGCGACGAGCGGTGTGATTCCCGCATCGCGATAGAGCGACTGCACCGAGCGTTTGAACTGGGCGTTCTGATGCTTTGGATAGAGAATCAGCGGCGTATCGGCGAGATCGGCAATGCTCACCTTCTTGTGCGCGGCAAGCGGATGGCTGGGTTCGAGCGCGGCCACGACGCGCTCGCGCAGCAGCGGATACGACGTGCAACCTTCAACCGTCAGCGGCTGCCGGCCGATGCCGATGTGAATGCGCATGTCGCGCAGCGCATCGGTCTGTTCCTCAGTGAGCATCTCGAAGAGTTTGAGTTCGACTTGCGGATACGCCTTGTGAAATGCCTTGAGCGCGGGCGGCAAAACGCTGTACATCGACGAACGGGTGAATCCGACGCTCAGCCAGCCGCGCCGGCCGACGCCGATTTCCTGCGCGACGAGCGTCACCTGTTCCAGAGAGCCGAGTATCTGACGCGCCTCGCTGCACAGATAATGGCCCGCCTCGGTCAGACTCAGCGGACGTCTTGCCCGATCGACCAGTTGCGTGCCGAGCCGTTCTTCGAGTGAACGGATCTGCTGGCTCAGCGCGGGCTGCGCGATATGCAGACGCTCGGCGGCACGGCTGAAATTGAGCTCCTCCGCGAGAATCACGAAGCACTGCAGGGCTCTGATGTTCATATCGGTTTTCCTGGTCTCCTGTTCAGGTGGCGGGGCAATCCTTGCGCCTGAAATAAGCCACTAGCCGCGACTCGGCCTGACGCCCTCACGATTCAGCCGGCGCTCGCGTCTTTGCGGTAATCGACGGTTGATGGAACATGCCGTAAATCTCATCGAGCAGCCAGGCAATGCCCGGATCCGCTGAAAATTGCGAGTGCGAGTGGACCTGAATTTCGATGGGTGGCAGCGCGAACGGCAAGGGCAGGATGCGAAATGCCTTGTTGCGGTTGAAGCGCTGCGCAATACTGCGCGGAAAAATCACGGCAAGGTCGGTATGCTGAACGATCTCCGGCGCCACCACGAAATGAGGCAGGCGCAGCACGATATCCCGGCGCAGATTCAATTCTTCCAGCCACTGTTCCACCATCCGGTGACCGGTCGCGTTGGTGCTGGCATACACATATCGCAAGCTGGCGAGGTCCTCCTTGGTCGGCTTCTGTTTGCGCAGCGGATGACCGGCGCGCACCACGCAAACATGTTCGTCGACAAAGAGCGTCTTGCTCACGCAACCTGGATCGAGACCGGGCACGTAGCCGAGCGCCAGATCGATCTTGCCGCTGCGCATGGCCGAACTCACCGAATCGACGGAAACATTCGCAATCTCCAGGCGAATGCCGCGCGCGCTGCGGTCGAGCATCGAAAGAAGCGGCGGCAGGAAATAGAACTCCGACATATCCGACATGGACACGCGAAACACGCGCTGCGCCGTGGCGGGATCGAACTTGGCGATTTGCTGGACCGCGTCGTTGATGATGCCGAACGCCTGCGTGAGCGGCGCGTGCAAGCGCAGGGCGGCGTCGGTGGGGACCATGCCGGTGGGCGTGCGAACGAACAGCGGATCGTCGAATAAAATGCGCAACCGGCGCAAGGCGTGGCTAACCGCCGGTTGCGTGAGTCCGAGACGCTCGCCCGCGGCGGTCAGGCTGCGCAGATCGGAGATGGCCAGAAACACGCGCAGCAGGTTCAAATCCGTAATGCCGGGGTGCGACTTGGTCATGACGTTCGGATCGCGGCGAGGGAGGGCATTTATTTGGGTTTCAGATTACCGTAAATGCTGCGCATAGGGAAATGCAGCGTCGCGCCGCTGTAGGGCGGAAAGGTGTTGAAGTCCTCCTTCATGCTGGCGCGAATCGGCGACGCCAGGGCAGCCGCTAGCGACGCGGGATCGTCGAAGACGACTTTGTTGCGTTGCATGGCCGTGGCGCGTTCGATGCCGAGACCCGAGCGGTAATCGAGCCGCGTGTAGATTTCGAGTTCGCGAATGCCGGGCAATTGCGCCATTAGCGGTGGATGATGCGCGAGGTAATGCGAGAGCCATGCGTTGAAGTCCTGCGCTTCGCCTTCGTAGCTGACGAGGTAGGTGCAGCGGACGGCGCGAGTGCCGAAGTCGCCTGGATCCGGTGTGGTGAATCGCCTGACCGCCATCGCTTGCTGGGTGAAAGTGAGACCCGTGCTCGAAGATTCGTTTACGACGTCGTGTATTGCGCCCTTAGGTTGCAGCGCTTGTTCAAGCAGGTCGAGGTCGTCGAAGTACCCTTGCAGCACGCAGCGAGGTCGCGCGGAAGCGTCGGACTTCGACAAAGGATCGCAGTCGTCCGATTCCGCGGGCAGGTGGATCACGAAACGGCGTAGTCCCTCTACGTCTCGCTGTATAAGTTCGAACCGCGACAGATCGAAAGACCGCGCTTCACGCGCAGGCTTACCGTGGCCAAAGAGAAAGAAGCAGACTTCCACATTCACCTCGCGCCTTGCGCGGCAACCGACGGCGACGCCGCCGCTTGCGGCCGCGTCAGCCGATGAAACTGCCTGCCGAAATAGATCAACCCATCGCCATCCGAGCGCAACGCAATGTGGTGGATCTGCGCGAACATGACCGAGTGCGAGCCGACCGTCTTGATGTCGACGATCTCGCCTTCGAGACTGGCGATCGCATCCGCGAGCACCGGCGCCGCCGACGCGCCGCTCGTCCATGCATGGCGCCCGAAGCGCTCGTCCATCGAGCACGTAGTCATGCCGGCGAAATCACGCGCGAGTTCCTGGCACTCGGCGGCAAGCACGTTGATGCACACGCTGCGGTTGCGATGCAGTACGTCGTGCACATAGCTGGCCTGATTGATACAGATGAGCATGGTCGGCGGCGCGTCCGTCACCGAGCACACCGCGCTCGCGGTGATGCCGCAGCGGCCGCCGGGTCCGTCCGTGGTGATGATGTTGACGGCGGCGGGCAGGCACGCCATCGCATCGCGGAAACGCTTTCTGGTGTCTTCGATCGTCACGTTCTTTTCCTGTTGCATGGCTTGAGGCAGGGCGTGCCGAGTCACGGAAAAGGCGTGACGGGCGGCACGCCGGCGAACAATGCGCCGGATGCGTCGTACGTGCCTTCGCCCAGAAACGCATGCTGCGTCACCACGATCGAATCCCGCACGAGACGCTGCAACCGGTTCTCGCGATAGATCGCGGCGATGCCGGCCATCTGATAAGCCTGCATCACCACTTCGGCGCCGATCTGCGCGGCGTGCGTCGCGCTGAGGCGCAACAGATTGGCCTGTTCCTGCGACACGGGATCGCCGTCGATAATCGTCCGCCACGCGGCTTCGGCGGATTCGTAGAAGAATGCACGGGCACTGCGCCAGTTGGCCTCCGCTTTCGCGAGGCCCGAGCGGTAATAGCCGCGATCGGCGAGGCGCGGCGCGCCGGTGGTGGTTTTGGTCGAGCCGGACAGGCCCGTCAGCAGATCGAGCGCCGCGCGCGCGAGTCCGATGTTGACGGCCGCGTGCACCTGCGCCTGATAGGCGACGGCGGGGTAGCGGTAGAGCGGTTCGTCGATCAGCGCCGCGCCGCCGCGCACGAAGGTCCATTGCGCATCGACGAATTTCTCGCGCAGCCGCAAATCGTGGCTGCCGGTTCCCTGCATGCCGACCACGTTCCAGTTCTCGACGATCTCGACTTCATGCGCGGGGAATACGGCGGTGAACGGTTTGCCCGCGCCCGCATCGCCGGAATTGGCGGGCGTGCCGCCGATGCCGACGCCGATCCAGTCGGCGCCCTTGCAGCCGCTCGCGAAGCGCCACTGCCCGCTGACCACGAAGCCGCCCGACGCTTTGGTGGCGGGTTGCAGCGGATAGAGGCCGCCCGAGAAAACCTGGTCGGGGCCGGTGGCGTAAATCTGCTGCTGCGTCTCGATGGGCAATGCGGCCAGATAGGTGTTCGCCGAGCCGAATGCGGCGACCCAGGCGGCCGAGCCGTCGGCGATCGCGATGCGTTCGAGCATTCGCAGGAATTGCGCCGGCGGCAGCGCGTCGCCGCCGAAACGTTGCGGCGTGCTCGCGCGAAAGATGCCGGCGCGCTTCATCTTCGCGATCATGTCGCGCGGAACGTGGGAGAGTTGATCGAACTCGTCGCGGCGGCGCTCGATCTCGCCGATCAGCGCGTCGAGTGTGATCGGGCCGGCGTAGTCGGGATACGGATCGGCGTGATCGATTGCGCGAGGTTCGTAGGCGTAGGTCGAAAGACTGCTCATCTGAAGGCTTTGCATGATTCTGGCTTGGGAATGGGAGTGAATGAGTGCGGACGAAGTGACGTCGATAGAGCGTTAAGCGCTTTCGTGCTCGACGTGCTCTCTGGCTTTCGCCTGAAGCCGCAGCGCCTTTGGAAAGGTCTCCGGTGCGAAGCAGGTGGCGAGCACTGTGATCAAACCGAGCACGACAAGATAAATCGCCACCGGCGCGGCGCTGCGGTAGTGCGCGAGCAGCGCGGTCGCCACCATCGGCGAAAGTCCGCCGCCGAGTACCGATGAAATCTCGCGGCCGATGCCGAGCCCCGAGAAGCGCAGATGAACGGGCAGCAACTCGCTGATGAAAGCGGGCTGTGCGCCCTCCAGAATGCCGAGCGTGATGCTGTTGGCGAGTACGAGCGCGGTGATGACTTTCCACAGCACGCCCGAGCCGAGCAACGTGAAATACGGATAGGCGACCAGCACCATCGCCACGGCGCCGGCGAGGTAGACCGGCTTGCGGCCGACACGGTCCGTGAGACGGCCCATCAAGAGGGACACGGGAATCATCAGCAGCATCGACACGGTCAGGCCGCCCAACACCCAGCTCGATTTGAGGCCGATGAACTGACCATACGCAATCGAGAACGCGAAGAAGATGTATGACGCCGCGCCTTCACCGAAGCGCAGGCCGAACACCGTCAGCACCTGGCGCGGACATTGGCGCAGCACCTCGACGATCGGCATACGGGCATCGCGGCGAGTCGCCTTGACCTCGGCAAACTCCGCGCTTTCGTCGACGGAGCGGCGCATCCACAGACCGAGCGCGACCAGCACGGCGCTGCAGAGGAACGGCACGCGCCAGCCCCAACTGTGGAAGTCGGCGGGCGAGAGCGTTTGCACGAGCAGAAACGCGGCGGTGGACAGCACGAAGCCGAATGCAGCGCCGCACGGACTCCAGGCTGCCAGCCCACCGCGCCGGGAGGCGGGCGCGCTTTCGTGAATCAGCAGAATGCTGCCGCTCCATTCGCCGCCGGCGGCGAGACCTTGCAGAATGCGCAGCAGCACCAGCATGACGGGCGCCGCGAGGCCGATCTGCTGATACGTCGGCAGAAGACCCATGCAGACGGTGGCCGTGCCCATGACGAGCAGCGTCAGCATCATGACCGTCTTGCGGCCGTAGCGGTCGCCGATATGGCCGCACAACACGCCGCCGATGGGCCGCGCGATGAAGCCCACCGTAAAGCCACCAAATGCCGCGATCGTACCCGTCAGCGGATCGCTGCCGACCGGAAAGAACAGCTTGCCGAATACGAGAGCGGCAGCGGTACCGTAGAGAAAAAAGTCATACCATTCGAGAACCTGCCCGAGCACGGCGGTCGTCACTGCGCGACGAACCTTGCTGGTGGGCCGAGTCGAGGTTAGGGATGTCAGAGCGGCTGTCGCGTCAGAATTCATGGCGGGTCATGGCAGGTGGAAGGTCACGATGTGGAGGGTCGCGCGTTCTCGCCATGTTGTTCGGCAGGAGCGGCGAGACGAGCCCGGCAGGCATGATCGAACGATAGGACCGGGAAATAACGCGGTCAAATTCGGGCCAAAAATGGCCGTCATGAATCGTGTGCATGACGGTTACGGTATTTCGCGCGAGGCCGTTGCGGCGACGGGCGTGTTGGCGTTCTCTGGATAGGGGAACGGGTTTTGATTCGGGGGGCTGAGATTTGGCGGAGTGCAGAGCGAGCCGCTGAACGGCGGTCTTATCCTGCGAACAACGGAGGGGATCTGCAATGCAGCTGACCGACTTCGATACGCTGAGCTTCGACTACTTGCTTCTTTCACGACCGTGAACCGGCGAAAGCGTTTGGGCCGGCGTCGTGCTGGATTTATCGCGGGCAAATGAGAACTGCCGCCTCGGCGCAGCGCCTCTTACGAGTGAGAAGCGATGGCGTTCGGCGGCAGAGCATTCGGGCATCAAGACATCAAAGCACGGGCAACGAGAGGCTCGTCAATCAAGCCCGCCCTGGCACATGTACTTGATCGACATGTAATCGTCGAGTCCATATTTCGACCCTTCGCGGCCATAGCCCGATTCCTTCACGCCGCCGAACGGCGCCGCTTCGCTCGACACCGCGCCTTCATTGATGCCGATCACGCCCGCTTCGAGCTGCGCGGCCACGCGATTGATGCGCCGCACGTCCTGCGTGTAGAAGTAGGCGGCGAGACCGAACGGCGTGTCGTTGGAGAGGCGGATCGCTTCGGCTTCGTCGTCGAAACGGAATAGCGGCGCGACCGGGCCGAAGGTTTCTTCGCAGCAGACGAGCATGTCGTCGCGCGCGTCCGTCAGCACAGTCGGCGCGTAGTAGTTCGGGCCGAGTTCCGTCAAACGCTTGCCGCCGACCAGGATTTTCGCGCCGTGTTTGACGGCATCCTCCACGTGACGGGCAATCTTGTCGATCGCGCGTTCGTTGATCATCGGGCCGATCTGCGCGTCCGGGTCCGTTGCGGGCGCAACCTTCAAAGCGGCGACGCGTCGCGCGAGCAGTTCGGCGAAGCGCTCATAGACGCCAGCTTGCACATACACGCGGTTCGGACACACGCACGTCTGACCGCCATTGCGGAACTTCGCCGCCATCAGGCCGACAACAGCCGCGTCGAGATCGGCGTCGTCGAACACGATGAAGGGCGCGTTGCCGCCCAATTCCAGCGAGAGCTTCTTTAGCGTGCCCGCCGATTCTCGCGCGAGATGCTTGCCGACCGGCGTCGAACCGGTGAACGTGATCTTGCGCACGCGCGCGTCGGCGAGCCAATCGGCCACGGCGGCAATGCCCTGTTCACGCGACGCCGACAGCATGTTCAACACGCCATCCGGCAAACCGGCTTCCTGTGCGAGCGCGGCGAGGGCGAGCGCGGTGAGCGGCGTGTCTTCGGCGGGCTTGGCGACCACGGTGCAACCGGCCGCGAGCGCGGGCGCGATCTTGCGGGCGATCATGGCCAGCGGGAAATTCCACGGCGTGATCGCGGCGACTACGCCGACCGGTTCCTTCACCGCGCTCATGCGCTTGCCGCGCTGCTGCTGCGGAATCAGATCGCCGTAGATGCGGGTCGCTTCGTCGGCGAACCACGCCACGTACGACGCGCCGTAAGCGACTTCGCCGCGGCTTTCC
This sequence comes from Paraburkholderia sp. BL9I2N2, assembly GCF_004339745.1. GTDB lineage: Bacteria > Pseudomonadota > Gammaproteobacteria > Burkholderiales > Burkholderiaceae > Paraburkholderia. The sequence goes on from NZ_SMGP01000004.1 coordinate 335,918, forward strand.
GCGAGCGGCTTGCCCTGTTCCATCGACATCAGCTTCGCGAGGTCGTCGGTATTGGCGACGATCAGCGCGTGCCAGCGGCGCAGAATCTCGGCGCGCTCGCGCGGCAGCTTGTCGCGCCATGCGGGGAAGGCGCGGGCGGCGGCGTCGGTGGCGGCGCGCGCGTCCACGGCGCCGCTGTTCGCGACTTCGACGATCGTTTCGCCGGTGGCCGGGTTGGTGACGGCAAAGCGGGCGCCGTCGGCGGCGCCGGTCCATGCTCCGTCGATCAAATTCTGCGGGCGGATCAGTTCATTGCGTGTCAATGCGAGAGACATTCGGTTGCTCCTTCAGGTTGCCCTTGACGTAGCGAGGCTCGCGGCCGCGTACGCGCGTCGATTGATGGATCGATGCTACGCCTCTACCGCAATCGATGAAATTGCCAATCGAGGCGCCGGCGGTTTGCACGCCGTTTTTTTTCGGCGATGACAGCATTTTCTGCTGATTACCCTGCAAATTCATTTCAGCCGTCGCGGGCCGGTCGACGCGCGCACCACTAAGGTGGGCGGCGGCGCCAGCACCATCGACGGCTGCTGATGCGGCGTCTGGATCAGCCGGATCAGACTTTCGATCGACAACTCCGCGATCGCCGCCGTCTGAATTGCGACTGTCGTGAGGGCAGGGTGCACCTGATGGGCGAGTTGAATGTCGGTAATGCCGATCACCGACACGTCGTTGGGTACCGAACGGCCCAGCGTGATCAGGGCCTGCGCCGCGCCGATCGCGAGCAGGTCGTTGGTCGCGAAGATCGCGGTGAGGTGCGGCCGGTTCGCCATCAGTTGCATGCAGGCGGCGTAGCCGGCGTCGATCGAGTCGCGGATCTGCAGCACCGCGGCCGCATCGGTCTCGATGCCGGCGGCGCGCATCGCCGCGCGAAAACCGTTGGAGCGCGCGTCCTGCAAGCCGCCGCAACCGTCGCCGATCAGGAGGCCGATTTCGTGATGGCCGAGTTCGAGCAGATGCCGCGCGGCCAACTCGCCCGCGTGGGCAAAGTCCACGGCGATGCAAGGCAGCGCGGGCGGCGCTTCCGGGTGCTCCCACATGGCCAGCAGGATCGGCGCGCTGTGCGTGGCCGAAGCGCACAGGTCGTTGATCGTGATGTCCGTGTTCATGACGAGCACGCCGTCGGCCAGCGTGCCCGCGATCTGGTTCAGATAGGCGCGGCCGATCTCGGCGTCATCGTCAGTATTGCAAACCATCAGGAAGTGGCCGGCTTTGCGCGCGGCGCGCTCGGCGGCCAGCACGAACTCAGGATAGAACGGGTTGGAGATATTCGAGAGCATCAAGGCGAGCGTCGACGAGCGGCCCTCGGCCAGCGCACGCGCATTCAGATTGGGCCGATAGCCGAGATCGGCGATTGCCTTGAGCACGCGTTCAGCCGTTTCCGGGCGCACTTTCTCGCGGTTGCGCAGCACGTTGGAGACGGTCGCGGCGGTAACGTGAGCGCGTTTCGCGACTTCGGACAAAGTGACCATATGCGATTTATCCCATATTCAGGGAATGCGATTCAAATGTTGCAAGCTGAGGACGACGTTGATAACTTGCTGGAAAACACAGCGGAGACACCCACCATGACTTTTTCCCTCGAACTCGAATTTAAGCGATTAAATGCTTGCCGCACAAGGGCTAGCCACTTATTTTTCACAGAAATTTAAGCGGTTAAATCCGAAGGAGGCAGCATGGCAGGGATTCGCTTGACGAATGTGCAGAAGTCGTACGGTGACCATCCGCCGGTGATCCGACGCGTAAATCTGGAAATCGCGCAGCACGAGTTCTGCGTCTTTCTTGGGCCGTCGGGTTGCGGCAAGTCGACCCTGCTGAGAATGATCGCCGGCCTCGAAGACCTGAGCGAAGGCGAGTTGCACATCGGCGGCCGTCTCGTGAACGACGTGGCCGCCGCGGCGCGCGGCGTGGCGATGGTGTTTCAGAGTTACGCGCTGTTTCCGCACATGACCGTGTTCGACAACATGGCATTCGGACTGAAACTCGCGAAACAGCCCAAGGACGTGATAGACAGCAAGGTCCGCGAAGCCGCGCGCATTCTGCAATTGGATGATTATTTGCAGCGCTATCCGAAGGCGCTTTCGGGTGGTCAGCGGCAGCGCGTCGCGATCGGCCGGGCGATCGTGCGTGAGCCCGGCGTGTTTCTGTTCGACGAGCCGCTCTCAAATCTCGACGCTGCGCTGCGTGGTCAGACGCGAGTCGAAATCGCGCGCCTGCATCAGCGCTTCGCCAACGCGAGCGTGGTGTACGTGACCCACGATCAGGTTGAAGCGATGACCCTCGCCGACCGGATCGTGCTGCTGCACGCCGGCGCGGATGCGGAGCGCTTCGGCAGCATCGCGCAGAGCGGCGCGCCGCTCGAGTTGTATCACCATCCGAAGTCGCGCTTCGTGGCGGGCTTCATCGGTTCGCCGCGCATGAATTTCATCGACGCCGTGGTCGACTCGATCGAACCAGGCAGTGTGACGGTCTCGTTGCTAAAAAGCGGCGAGCGTTTGAGCGCGCACGTCGACGGTCAACGCTTGCAGCGCGGCCAGCCGGTCACGCTCGGCGTGCGGCCCGAACATCTGCGGCTCGATGGCGACGGGCAATTCGTGCAGTGCACGACGGTGCTCTCGGAACGGCTCGGCGAGCACAGCTATATTCACGCGGATCACGCGGCGGGCACGCTCATCGCCAAGGCCGCGGGCGATACGCCGATCGGTTCCGGCGAGCGCATCGCCATTCATGTTCCGCCTTCCGCGTGTCATCTGTTCGACGCGGATGGATTGGCATTGCGGCGAAGCACCTTCGAACCCGAGCGGGCCGCCGCTTGAGTTTTCATTCGTGAGCGCTGAAAACACCCACTGATTCATCAAAGCCGAATTCCGCCACAGAGCGGGTTACATCGCCGGCAGCCACACGCTGCCGGTCAACAAGGTATCAAGGAGACACAAGATGATTGCTCTTCGCCTTCGCCGTCTTGCACAGGTGTCGATCGCAGCCGCGCTGGTTGCCGGCTCGCTCTGCTGTGCCGCCGTCGACGCCGCCACGCTCAACGTCAACGTATCGGCGCGCGGTAATCAGCGCTCGACGTGGCAGGACGCGTTCGACAAGTTCAAGAAAGCCAATCCCGATGTCGATCTCAAGGTGACCTACATCACCGAGGAAGCGTACAAGGTGCAGATGAGCGGCTGGCTCGCCACCGATCCGCCCGACGTCGTCTCGTGGCACGACGGCGAGCGCATGGCGTATTACGCGCAACGCGGCCTGCTCGAAGACCTGTCGTCGGACTGGAGCAAGAACGGCTGGTCGCAGCAGTACGCGTCGGTGAAGGAAGCGTCGACATATAAGGGCAAGCAGTACGCGGCGCCGCTCGGCTATGACGCCTACGGTTTCTTCTATCGCAAGGATCTGTTCGAGAAGGCCGGCATCAAGAGCGAGCCGAAGACGTGGGACGAATTCCTCGATGCCTGCAAGAAGCTGAAGGCGAGCGGCGTGGCGCCGATCGCCGTGGCCGCGCGCGATAGCTGGACGCTCGCCGCCTGGTTCGATTACCTCGATTTGCGCATCAACGGCAACGCATTCCATCAGCAATTGATGGCGGGCGAAATTCCGTACACCGATGCGCGCGTCAAGAAGGTCTACACCGCGTGGAAAACGCTGATCGACGATCACTACTTCATCGACAACGCGCTCTCCTACGACCTCGATTCGATCGCGCCGTTTCTCGTGAACGGCAAGGCGTCGATGATGCTGATGGGCACGTTCTTCTCCGCGAGCATTCCGGCGAACCTCAAACCGCAAACCGGCTTTTTCCGCTTCCCGGTGATCGACGCCAATGTGCCGATGGCCGAAGACGGTCCGGTCAACGTGCTGCTGATTCCCGCGAAAGCGAAGAACAAGGCCGACGCGCGCAGGCTGCTCGCCTTCATGGAACAGCCGCAGATCAACGCCGATCTCGCGAAGGGCTGGGGTCAACTGCCGTCGAATAGCCAATCGGCGGAACCTGAAGACGCGATTTCGAAGGTCGGCTTCCAGACGCTCGCCAACACCAAAGGCGGCATTGCGCAGTTCTACGATCGCGACATGCAGAAGGAAATGGCCGACGAAGGCATGAAGGCGATGCAGCAGTTCTACAGCGATCCGTCGCAACTCGACGCCGTGCTCGTGCGTCTCGAAGCGACCCGCAAGCGCATCTACCAGAAGTAAAGAAATAAGCCCTGAGCGCCGGCGACGTAGCAACGGCCGGCGCTCGTCCTCGATTCGTCTTCGATTTTCCGACGAGGCCCGATCCATGTCTCATTCCGCAGCGCGCCGCCTACCCGCGGCTTCGCACCGTCACGTCTCGACGACGCGCCGTCACCAGCACCGCGCCGCGTTTTTCTTCCTGTTGCCGGGCTGCGCGTTGTTCTGCCTGTGCGTGGTGTATCCGATCATCAGCAGCATTTCGCTCAGCTTTTACCACTGGGACGGCATGACGCCGAAGACCTTCGCGGGTTTCGACAACTACATCGAGCTGTTTCATGCCGACACGTTCTATACGGCGCTCAAGAACAATCTCATCTGGCTCGTGCTGTTCCTGCTCGCTCCGCCGCTCGGCCTGCTGTTCGCGTTGTATCTGAACCAGCATATCCGTGGCATGCGCGTCGTGAAGTCGCTGTTCTTCGCGCCGTTCGTGCTCTCCGGCGTGGTGGTCGGTCTCGTGTTCAGCTGGTTCTACGACCCGGGCTTCGGCTTGCTTCGTCTGATTGTCGGCCACGGTATTCCCGTGCTCGGCGATCCGCACACGGTGACGTTCGGCATAGTCTTCGCCGCGCTGTGGCCGCAAACACCGTTCTGCATGGTGCTGTATCTCACGGGCTTGACCGGTATCAACCCGGAAGTGGTCGAGGCGGCGCGCATGGAAGGCGCCAAGGGCGTGAAGTTGCTGTGGTACGTGATCCTGCCGCAACTGCGGCCCGCCACGTTCATGGCCGTGGTGCTGACGGTGATCGGCGCGCTGCGCAGCTTCGATCTGATCGCGGTGATGAGCGGCGGCGGTCCGTTCGACAGCTCCACCGTGCTCGCCTATTACATGTACGACCAGGCCATCAAGTACTACCGCGAAGGCTATTCCGCGGCGATTGCCGTGGTGCTGTTCGCCATCATGCTCGTCTACATCGTGTTCCATTTGCGCCGCATGCTGCGCGAAGAACGCTGATCTCCAGGAGTTACGTGTCATGTATCCGCTTCCCGTCGAACGCTGGAAACCGCTCAATCGCACGCTTTACAAAGTGTCGCTGCCCGTCGCGCTGCTGATCTGGCTGCTGCCGATGCTGGCCGTGCTCGTCACGTCGATCCGTTCATCGGACGAGCTTTCGCAAGGCGATTACTGGGGCTGGCCCAAACACTTCGCGCTGATCGAAAACTACGGCGCCGCGCTCACGCAAACGCCGATGCTGCATTACTTCACCAACAGCGTGCTGATCACGGTGCCGTCGGTGATTGGCGCGATCGTGCTGGCGTCGATGGCGGGTTTTGCTTTGGCGACCTATCGGTTTCCGGGCAATACGGCGGTGTTGTTCGCGTTCGTCGCCGGCATTTCGTGCCGATCCAGATCCTGATGATCCCGGTGCGCGACATGGCGCTGAAGGTCGGACTCTTCAACAGCGTCTGGGCGCTGGTGATTTTCCACGTGTCGTTTCAGACCGGGTTTTGCACACTGTTTCTGCGCAATTTCATCAAACAGTTGCCGTTCGAAATGATCGAGGCCGCGCGCGTGGAAGGCGCGAGCGAATGGACTATCTACCTGCGCATCGTGCTGCCGCTGATCCGGCCCGCGCTCGCCGCGCTCGGCATTCTGGTGTTCACGTTCGTGTGGAACGACTACTTCTGGGCGCTGTGTCTCACGCAAGGCGACGACGCCGCGCCGATCACGGTGGGCGTCGCGGCGCTCAAGGGCCAATGGACGACCGCGTGGAATCTGGTCGCCGCCGGTTCGGTGCTGGCCGCGTTGCCTTCCGTGCTGATGTTCTTCGCGATGCAAAAGCATTTCGTCGCCGGTCTGACCTTCGGTGCAAGCAAGGGCTGAGCGCCTGTTCGACGTCATCCAACAACGAGACTTTCTCATGCAACTTGGTGTCTGTTATTACCCGGAACAATGGCCGCGCACGATGTGGGCCGACGACGCGAAACGTATGGTCGATCTCGGCATCACGCATGTGCGGATTGCCGAATTCGCGTGGAGCCGAATGGAGCCGCGCGCCGGCGAATTCGTGTGGGAATGGCTCGACGAAGCCGTCGCCACGTTGGCGGCCGCGGGGCTGAAGCTCGTGCTCGGCACGCCGACCGCTTCGCCGCCGAAGTGGCTGATCGACGCGTATCCGGAAGTGCTGCCGGTGCGCGCCGACGGCACGCGCTGGAATTTCGGCTCGCGCCGTCACTACGATATATCCAGCGAAACCTATCGCCGCGAGTGCTTGCGAATCGTCACGGCGATGGCGCAACGCTATGGAAGGCATCCTTCCATCGTCGCGTGGCAGACCGACAACGAACTCGGCTGCCACGATACCGTACCCAGCTATTCGCCAGCAGCGCTCGGGCGCTTTCAAAGCTGGCTGCGGCGGCGCTATGAAACCGTTGAGGCGCTCAACGACGCGTGGGGCAACGTGTTCTGGAGCATGGAGTATCCGTCGTTCGAGGCGATCGGCTTGCCGAACCTCACGCCGACCGACGCCAATCCGATTCATCTGCTCGACTTCCGCCGCTTCATGTCGGACGAGGTGGCGAGTTTTCATCGCGAGCAGATCGATGTATTGCGCGAGCACGCGCCGAAGGCGGACTTGCTGCACAACTTCATGGGTTTTTTCACGACCTTCGATCACTACCGCTTCGCCAAAGACAATGCGCTCGATGTCGCCGCGTGGGACAGCTATCCGATCGCGCGCACCGAATCGATCGCGCTGCCCGACGAGCAGAAGGCGCGTTATGTGCGCACCGCGCATCCCGACGTTTCCGCGTTTGACCATGACCGCTACCGCGCGATAGGCAACGGACGCTTCTGGGTGATGGAGCAGCAGGCCGGGCCGGTCAACTGGGCGCCGTGGAATCCGGTGCCCGCGAAAGGCATGGTCCGGCTGTGGGCTTACGAGGCGTTCGCGCATGGCGCGGAACTGGTGTCGTATTTCCGTTGGCGTCAGTGTCCGTATGCGCAGGAACAGATGCATTCCGGGCTCAATCTGCCGAATAACGAATTGTCGCCGGGCGGCCTCGAAGTGCAACAGGCGGCGCGCGAGATCGCCGCTTGCGCCGCGCTGTCGGAACTCGCCGCGCCGTCGCGCGCATCTGTTGCGCTCGTATTCGACTACGAGACGCAATGGATGTTCGAGATTCAGCGTCATGGCAAAACCTTCGATTATCAGACGCTCGCGTTCGACTACTACGAGTCGTTGCGCGAGCTCGGGCTCGACGTCGATATCGTGTCGAGCCGCGCGGATCTAACGGGCTATGCCATGGTGGTAGTGCCCAGCATTGCGGTGATCGACGACGCGCTCGTGCATCAGATCGAGCGGAGCGAAGCGCAATGGGTCTTCGGCCCGCGCAGCGGCTCGAAAACCGACAGCTTCGCCGTTCCTTCCACTCTGCCGCCCGGCGCCTTGCAACGCGTTCTGCCGATGCAGGTGCTCGAAATCGAGACGTTGCGGCCCACACTGGCGCCCGCGGTGTCGATCGGCGGCATGCATGGTGCGGCGATACATTGGCGCGAGCACGTGCGGGCCAATGGCGACACGCAGGTCGACGCGCAATTCGACGACACGTGGCCGGCGATTCTCTCGCACGGCAAGGTTCGCTATGTGGCGGGCTGGCTGTCGCACGCGTTGCATCGCACGGTATTGCAACAGGCGGCGCATGAGGCCGGGATCGACACGCAGCTATTGGCGGAAGGCTTGCGCATTCGGCGACGCGGCGATCTGACGTTTGCGTTCAATTTTGGCGCAGAGCCCGTGCATGCGCCGGCGCCGACAGACACGACGTTCGTGCTCGGTAACGCGCTGTTGAAAACGGGCGATGTCTGCGCGTGGAAGAACGTCTGAGGCCGTTGGCTGTTCGACGGAATCGAATCGAACCGAGTCGAAAAAGTGTGTGTTTGTCGGAGGGTGAAACTCAAGCGCTTCAACCTGGGACCAGGCGGCCTTCAGACTAGCCGCCCATCAATAGATGGAGGATGACAGATGAACAGAAGAGAAATGCTCGGCTGGCTCGCATCGACGGCGGCGGCAGCCGGCGCCGGTGCAACGCTCGGCGCACCGGCGCTCGCGGCCGAACTGCAGGCCTCGGGCCGTGGCAGTCGCTTTGCAAAAGGCGCGGACGTATCGACGCTGCTCGAACTGGAGGCGAACGGTGCGAAATTCTATGAGCACGGCGTACCGCACGACTGTCTGCTGCTACTGAGAAGCCACGGCGTCGATTCGATTCGTATCAAGGTCTGGAACGATCCTGGCAGTCCGAACTTTTTCCCGGCCGATCAAAGTCCCGCTGCCGGCTACAACAATGCCGAGCATGTGCGTGTGCTCGCGCGCCGCGCCGCCGCGCTCGGCATGCGCGTGCTGATCGACTTCCATTACAGCGACTGGTGGGCCGATCCGGGCAAGCAGTATCCGCCACACGCCTGGGCCGGCAAGGATATCGTGCAGACCTGCGCATTGCTGTCGGAGTACACGTCGAGCGTGCTGAAGATGCTCAAGCGCGACGGCGTGCACCCGGAGTGGGTGCAAGTGGGCAACGAGATCACCGGCGGCATGCTATGGCCGCTCGGCAAATACGATCAGTGGGACAACCTCGCGCAATTGCTGAAGGCGGGGCACGACGCGGTCAAATCCGTCGATGAACGCATCAAGGTCATGCTGCATGTGGACAGCGGCGGCAACAACGCGACGAGCCGCTGGTGGTTCGACAGCGCGACCCAGCGCGGCGTCACGTTCGATGTGATCGGCTTGTCCTACTACCCGCAGTGGCAAGGCTCGCTGAGCGACCTGCAGAACAATGCGAACGACCTCGCGACGCGCTACGACAAGGATGTGATGGTGGTCGAGACCGCATACCCGTGGACCACCAGCGACGGCGATTCCGAACCGAACTCGATGACCAATGTGGGGTCCGCGACTTATCCGCAGACCCCGGCAGGCCAGGCGCAGTTTCTCGGCGCGTTGACGGACATCGTCAAGGCGATACCGGACGGCCACGGCAAAGGCGTGTTCTGGTGGGAGCCCGAATGGATTCCGACGCCGAACGTCGGATGGAAAGTCGGCACCGGCGATCAGTGGGACAACAACACGTTGTTTGATTTCCACGGCAACGCGTTGACGTCGCTGGACGCGTTTCGAAAACGCTAGTGGCTAGAGCCAGCCGTTATTGCGTGGGCGCCTGCGCCTTATTACGGTTCGCGCAATCCGACGTGAACATCATGCTCGCCTGATCCGGCGTCATGTGCGGCGCGTCCGGGCTGTAGATCTTCTCGATGATGGCGCTGACCGCTTGCCGGTCAGCCGCATCCTTGTAGTACTTGGCGGCCTGATCGAGTGCTTGCGCCTTGGTCTTTTTGTGCGCGCGCCACGAGGCGACCTGCCCGGCGATGTCGCCGATCGCAAAGCATTGGTCGCTGACGGTTTGCGCAACGGCTTGAACGGCCGGCTGCGCGAGACACACCGCGAGCAGCGCGGATACGACTACGCGTTTCATTCCCTGAATCCTGTGGTTAGATGAGCAACGGTGCGAAAGCGCTGGCATCCACCACCGCGGCAACCGAATGGGTCAACAACCGCGTAGTTTATCGGGAAGTGCCGGGGTGCGTTTTCTGACGCGAGGCAGCAAAGAAAAAGCCGCCTCGAAAGGCGGCTTCAAACAACCATTAGATCATCCCGCGCACGGCCGCTCAATGCCCGAACGACTCCGCCTTCGACGCGCCCACGTTCGTCACATGCGGCCGTGCCGCCTGCTTGATCAGCAAGGCCACGCAAGAAATCAGACCCGCCACCGCGACCATCGCGAAGATGCCCCCGAACGTGAAATGGCGGCGCGTCAGTTCGGCCACGAGGAACGAACCCGCGATCCCGCCGAAGCGCCCGATGCCGAGCATCCACGCCACGCCCGTGCCGCGGCCTTCGGTCGGATAGAACGCGGCGGCGAGCGCCGGCATCGACGATTGCGCGGTATTCATCAACACGCCGGCGACGAACACGATGAACACCAGCGCGCCCACGTTGCCCACCGCCTGGCCGATGAAATACACGCTCACGGCCGTCAACGCATAGCAGGCCGCGATGATGCGGTTCGCGTTGAAGCGGTCCATCAGCACGCCGCACAGCACCGCGCCCACGCCGCCAAGCGGGAACAGCGCGGAAATCAGTGTCGCGCGCTGCGGCGTGAGTCCGGCGTCCTTCAGCAGGATCGGCATCCAGTTGATCGACGCGTAGAAGATCACGAGGCCCATGAAATAGGCGATCCACAGCATCACCGAGCCGATGATGTACGAGCGCGACAACACCACCGCCATGCCCTTGCCGCCGGTCTGCGGCGCGGTTTCGGTCATGATGAAGCTGCCCGCTTGCGCCGCTTCGCTCGAAATGCGCGCGAGCGCGGTGCGAATCCGTTCGACCGGCTGGCTATTGGCCACCATGTAGCGGACCGATTCCGGCATCTTGATCACCAGCAAGATCAGGAGCAGAAGCGGCGTGATGCCGCCGAGCAGCAGCACGCTGCGCCAGCCGAAATGCGGAATCATCCACGCGGCGAGGAACCCGCCGAACGCGGCGCCGAGCGGGAAGCCACAAAACATCAGGTTGATCAAGGTCGCACGGCGGCGATCCGGGCAGTATTCGCCCATCATCGTCACGGCGTTCGGCATGGCCGCGCCGAGGCCGACGCCGGTGATGAAGCGCAGCGTCGTCAGTTGCTCGATGCTGGTCGAGAATGCCGAGCCGAGGCACGCCACGCCGAACAGCAGCACCGAGCCGAGCAGCAGCGAGCGTCGCCCGAGCCGGTCGGACAGCGGTCCCGAGCCGAGCGCGCCGCAGGCGAGGCCGAACAGCGCCGCGCTCAGCACGGGCGCGAGCGCCGGCCTGGTGATGCCCCATTCGGCGATCAGTGAAGGCGCAATGAAGCCGATCGCGGCCGTGTCAAAACCGTCCAGCAGGACGATGATGAAACACATGAAGAACACGAGCCACTGGAACGGCGAAAACGGATGCTCGTTGATGAAGGTCTGAACGTTCACAGCGGTGCTGCGGTTCATGATGGTCTCCTCACTGCTGAATACGGAAAGGCTCGTGAGTACGAGCCTTTTCTTTTTATACGATCGGACGCCGTTTTAGAAGCGGTGCACGATGCCCACGCCGGCGGCGAACTGGCTGCGCGACGACGACGGCGCGCTCTGGAAGCCGTCGCCGATGGTTGCCGTCGCGCTGATGATGTGGCCCGAACCGGCGGTGCCCAGCGTATTGCCGTTGGTGCGCTGGAATGCCTGCAACGCATAGAGGCCGGTGCGCTTCGACAACGCATAGTACTCGGACAGGTTGACCTGCTGGTACTGCGCCGAACTCGTGATGCCATTCGCCTTGGTGGCGCGCGTGTAGCTGTAGCCGGTCGCGAAGTCCCACGAAACGGTCGGCTTCCAGTGCAGCACGACGCCGCCCGTGTTGAAGATCGCCGTATCGCGGAAGCTCGAGCCGACACCCGGAATGTACTGCACATTCGAGTAGGCCGCGGACACGTCCCAGCCATTGCCGAAGTTATAGCCGCCGGTCACGGCAAAGCGCTGTTGCGCCTGCGCCGTCTGATAGCCGTTGGTCACGGCTGACACGCCCGGCTGTGCGCCGTTGTTCGAGACGGTCGAGTCCGCGCCGTATGCGCCGCCGCCGAGCGTCGAGTTGTTGATGCGCATGAAGCCGACCGCGACGCCGACCGGGCCGTTGATGTACTGCACCGCGCCGCTCCACGTCGAGCCGCGATTCAGGCTGCCCGGCACGCCACCGAGCGAGTACGAGCCGCTGAACGTGAAGCCGTACAGTTTCGGCGAGGTATAGACCAGCGAGTTGTTCGCGCGGTAAATCGTGTCGAGCGCGTCGACGTCGCCCGGGTGTGCGCCGTAGAAGCCGGTGAGCCACGTGGTCGGGCTATACGGCGACAGCAGCGAGTAGTACGCGGTGTACTGGCGGCCGGCCTGCAGCGTGCCGTACGTCGGGTTCGTCACGCCGACCCATGCCTGGCGGCCGAACATCGCGTTCGTATATTGCTGCGCGCCGGTGGCGGAATTGAAACCCGACTCCAACTGGAAGATGGCTTTGGTGCCGGCGCCGAGGTCTTCCGCGCCCTTCAGGCCAAAGCGGCTGCCGGCCCACACGCCTTGCACCATCTTCACGTTCGATTTGCCGCCCGAGGTCGAGCCGAGCGAAGGGGCCTGGCTGCTTTGATAGCCGATACCCGTATCCACGATACCGTACAGCGTCACGCTGCTTTGCGCGAAAACCGGTGCGCTGGCCAGAGCGGCGATCGCGCAGGCGAGCCGGGTCATTGTGATATTGCGATTCAAGAGGTGTTCTCCAATTCGACCTGCCTCGACTGCGACGGCAGTCCCGGCGACCCGGTCGTCATCAAATTCTTGTGTGCGTGTTGTTCGTATATAGAACTGTGATTCTTTATACGAACAAGTGTGCACTGTAAGTAATATGACAAGGAAGGGTCAACGCGGGATTACCCGACTTTGTTGCGGATGCACATCGGTTGGAAAAAGAAAGGCGCTGGACAGCGAGAACGATCACGCAGGCCGCGGCGCGCGTCGGCGCGCCGGGAGGGGATGGGATTCGGAAGAGAGAGGAGCGTCGGCCTGACAGGCACCGCATGGTGCGGCGCGGCGCCCGATGCAACGCGTGACGTGTAACGCGGCGTTCAGAAGATGACGTAGACCTTGCGCATCGTCTCCTCGACTTCCCAAAGCCCTTCGGTATTGGCTTCGAAGAAGAGCGTGTCGCCGCTCTCGAAGTGGATGGTTTCCTCGTTATCGGGCGTGAAGCGGCCGCGCCCCGCGATGAAGTGCATCACCTCGGCCTGCTTGACCGAGCGGCGGTACGTGCCGGCGGTGCATTCGAAAATGCCGGTATCGATGGATTCGCTGCCCTTGATGACGCGTTGCACGCCCGACACCTGAATCGGCGTCGTGCCGGGCAGCCCGGCCTTGCCCCAGTCCTCCAGATTCTGCAGATTCACGCTTTGCTTGAGCTGCTGTACCTTCATCTTCTCGTTACCTTTTGAGTGTGCACGGGCCGTGTCATTGGCCGCTGGTTTGGGTGCTCGTCACGGTCTGCTCGATCTTGCCCAGCCGTACGACGGTCACGCCGGGCCGCAGTTGCCGCAGCGAAGGCATGACGAGCATGCAGTTGTCGTAGGGCGTGGTGACCGCCTCGCCGTTCGACCAGCCAATCACGGCGCCGGCCTCGGCGAAGATCTCCAGCCCCGTGTAGGGCGCCGCGAATCGAAAATCCATGCTGGTGGCCACCACCGGCTGCGTCACGCGGACGATGTGCTGCGCGGGCGGCAACGGCGCGAGCCAGCCCGCCGGCAGATCCGCTTCGTCGACCACGCCGGCCAGCAACAGGAAGCGCGCGGTGGTGTCGCGCGCGACCGCAACGGCGCTTTGTTCCCAATGCTGTCCGCATTCGATCAGCAGCGCGTTCTTCGCGCTGGCGGGGTCGCCGAAGCCTTCGTAGTCGCGCATGCGGCGGCCTTCCGGATGGCCTTCGTCGCAGATCACGGTGGCGGGCGCGCCGAGCCGCACGGCGAGGTCGATGCCTTTTGGCAGCGGTCCCGCGACGATCAACGGTTTGCTCTTCTCGTGCATGGAATGCAGATCGAGCAGGGCGTCGACCGTGTCGATCACCGGCCGCATTGCGCGCGCACGCGTCAATTCACTGGACATGCGCGACGCGTCGTCGAGCACCGCGGCGGTCCACACGCGATTGAAATCCTGATCGACGAAGCGGGCCGCATCGGGCTCGGCGGGATCGAAGCGCTGATACGCAGCGACGTTCGCGAACGCCAGCGTGAGGCGCCCGCGCCGCGGCCGCAACTCGCGCCGCAGCAATTCGTCGACGACGATCGCGCCGCACACTTCGTTGCCGTGCGTGAGCGCGTTGATCATCACGTGCGGACCCGGCGCGCCCGAGTCGAACGTATGGACGTAGGCGATGCCGGACGCCGATTGTTCGTGGCGCGAAATATCGGGGAATTCGACTTCGATGGGGTAGGCTTCCATGCTCATGCGAGTTGTCCTGGCGGAGAGTGAGCGAAAGACTCAGGCGAGCTTTGCCGCGATCGCCTGGCCGACTTCGGTGGTGTTCGCTTTGCCGCCGAGGTCGCCGGTACGCGGGCCTTCCGCCAGCGTCGCTTCGATCGCGGCGAGAATCGCGTCGTGCGCCTCGCGCTCCTTGCCGGCGTGATTGCCGAGGAAGTCGAGCATCATCGCGGCCGACCAGATCATCGCGATCGGATTGGCGATGTTCTTGCCGGCGATGTCCGGCGCCGAGCCGTGCACCGGCTCGAACAGCGAGGGAAACTTGCGGTCCGGGTTCAGGTTGCCCGACGGCGCGAGACCGATTGTGCCCGTGCAGGCAGGACCGAGATCGGACAGGATATCGCCGAACAGATTGGTGGCCACCACCACGTCGAAGCGATCCGGATTCAGCACGAAGCGCGCACAGAGAATGTCGATGTGCTGCTTGTCCCACGTCACGTCCGGATACTGCGCGGCGACGCCGGCCGCGCATTTGTCCCACCACGGCATGCTGATCGCAATGCCGTTGCTCTTGGTGGCCACCGTGATCTTCTTGCGCTCGCGCCGTTGCGCGAGATCGAACGCGAACTTCAGCACGCGTTCGCTGCCGTGCCGCGTGAAGACGGATTCCTGCAGCACGAATTCGCGCTCCGTGCCTTCGAACATCACGCCGCCCACCGACGAATATTCGCCCTCGGTATTTTCACGCACGATCCAGAAGTCGATGTCGCCCGCCTTGCGGCCCGCGAGCGGCGAAGGCACGCCGGCAAAGAGGCGGGCCGGGCGCAGGTTGATGTACTGGTCGAATTCGCGGCGGAACTTCAGCAGCGATCCCCACAACGAAATATGGTCGGGCACCGTGTCGGGCCAGCCCACCGCGCCGAACAGGATAGCGTCGGCCGATTGCAGTTGCGCTTTCCAGTCGTCCGGCATCATCTTGCCGTGCTTCGCGTAGTACTCGCAGCTCGCCCATTCAATGTGCTGATACTCCAGCTCGATGCCGAAGCGCGTTTTCACCGCTTCCAGCACGCGAATGGCTTCGGGCATGACTTCGACGCCAATGCCGTCGCCGGGAATGACTGCGATCCGATATTTCTTCGACATGTTGTGCTCCTCCGTTGGGCTTCTGGATGATTCGACAAGGGCTATTTTATTCCTGCTGTTTGAGACTAAAATGGTCGCTTTAGTTAAGCCACTGTGCACGATTCGTGTACAAACGCCGCTGCCATCCATCAACCTATGAGCGCCGTCCCATCACCCGATCTCGGCGATTTGCGCGTGTTTTGCGAAGTCGCGCGCAAGTCCAGTTTCAGCGCGGCGGCGGAGGCCTTGTCGGTGTCCGCGGCGTACGTCAGCAAACGCATCAACGTGCTCGAGACTACGCTCGGTACGCGTTTATTGCACCGTTCCACGCGCCGGGTCGCGATCACGGAAGCGGGCGAGCGCGTCTACACGTGGGCCGAAAAGATTCTCGACGATGTCGATCAACTCGTGGAAGACGTCTCCACCACGCGCCGCATTCCCGGCGGCAAGCTGCGCATTTCCAGCAGCTTCGGCTTTGGCCGGCGCTTCGTCGCTCCCGCGCTCGCGCGCTTTTCCGAGCGCTATCCGCAATTGAGCGTGCGGCTCGATCTGTTCGACCGTCTCGTCGATGTGGGCGGTGAAGGCTTCGATCTGGATGTGCGCATCGGCGACGAGATCGCGCCGCATCTGATCGCGCGGCGGCTCGCGTCGAACTATCGCGTGCTGTGCGCGTCGCCCGGCTACCTCGCGCGGCATGGCGCGCCGCGCCAGCTCGCCGAGCTGTCCTCGCATGCGTGTCTCGCCATCAAGGAGCGCGACCATCCGTTCGGTCTGTGGCGTTTGACGGTGCGCGGCGAGGCGGTCTCGATCAAGGTCACGGGACCGTTGTCGACCAATCACGGCGAAGTGGCGGTGGAGTGGGCGCTGGCAGGACGCGGCATCGTGCTGCGTTCCATGTGGGACGTGCGGCCGCTGCTCGAAAGCGGCCAGTTGCAGCAGGTGCTGCCCGAGGTCACGCAACCGGCGAATCTGTGGGCGGTGTATCCGGCGCGGCTCGCGCAATCGGCGAAGGTGCGGGTCTGCGTGGACTTTCTCAGCGAGGAATTCGCGCAATCGAGTCCGCCGGCCGACGGTGCAGCAGGCGCGGACATGGCGGAACGTTGAACGCCGAACCCTGAGCGACAAGGTCCGGCGGATCAAGGACAAAGCAACGCCTAGTGATGATTCTGCGAGAACAGCGTTTCGAGCGGGTAATGGCTCTTCACGAACGGCGACTTGATGATCACGTAGCTGAAGTACTTCTCGATGCCGATATCGCGCTCAAGCAAACCTTCCACGATGCTCTGGTAATGGCTCACGCTGCGCGTGACGAACTTCAGCAGGTAGTCATAGCCGCCGCTTGCCAGATGGCACTCGACAATCTCGTCGACGTCGCGAATCGCATTCACGAACTTGATGAAGTCTTCCCGCCGATGATCGGCGAGCGTGACTTCGGTGAACACGATCTGCACGTCGCCGAGCTTTTCGAGCTGGATCTGCGCACCGTAGCCGATGATGTAGCCGGCTTTCTCCAGACGCTTGACCCGGATCAGGCAAGGACTGGGCGACAGGCCGACCGCGTCGGCAAGCTCGACGTTGGTTATGCGGCCTTTCTTCTGCAATTGGGAAAGTATGCGCAGGTCAATCCGGTCTAGCTTGCAGTCGCTGCTCATCGTAACGTTGTCGCTCCGGCGATCGGTGTGTGGGGCTGGGATGGCCCTCTACTCTAGCATGCGGTGGCATGAGTTTTGACCTTCAACGCGGCGCGCACGTCGGCTTGTGCGAGAACGTCGTCGAGGGTCTTTTCAAGCCGTTCGAACATCAGATCGAACTCGGCCTCGGTGTACGAGAGCGCCGGTGCGAAGCCGAGAATGTTGTCGCCGAAGGCGCGGAAAATCAGGCGGTTTTCATACGCGGCGGCGGCGATCCGTTCGGACAGTTTCAACGCCGGGTCGAAGCCCGCCTTGCTGTCCTTGTCGGCGACGAGTTCGAGCGCGCCGAGCAGGCCACGGTGGCGCGAGTCGCCCACCAGCGGATGCGCGAGCAGCGCGTCGAGGCCTTGCGCGAAACGCGGCGCGCGCGCCACGCCGTTCGCGAGCAGCCCGCCTTCGTGATACAGGCGCAGCACTTCGAGACCAATGGCCGCGCTCACCGGATGCGCCGAATACGTATGGCCATGACCGACCACCGCTTCAGCGTCGCCGTTCGCAATGCCCTGATAGATTTCGTCCGACATCAGCACGGCGCCCATCGGCGCGTAGCCCGCGGTCAGGCCTTTGGCCACCGTCATCAGATCCGGCTCGACGTTTTCCCCTTGGCACGCAAACAGCGGACCCGTACGGCCGAATCCGGTGATGACTTCATCGGCGACGAAGAGGATGCCCAGCTTACGGCAACTTTCACGCATCGCCTTGAGCCAGCCGACCGGCGGCACGATCACACCGCCCGAGCCCTGAATCGGTTCGCAGAAGAACGCGGCGACGTTCTCAGCGCCGAGTTCGGCCACCTTCGCTTCGAGCGCGGCCACCGAGGCGGCGATCAGCGCGGTGTCGTCGGCGAAATCGCCGCGGTACGCGTACGGCGACGGCAGATGATGCTGGTTCGGCAGCGGCAGATCGAAGTTGCGGTGGAACGCGGGCAGGGCGGTGAGGCCGGCGCCGGTCGTCGACGAGCCGTGGTAGCCGCGTTGCAGCGCGATGATGTGCTTCTTGGACGGACGCCCTGTGGCGTTGAAGTAATGCGTGATGAAACGCAGTGCCGAGTCCACCGCGTCAGAGCCGCCGAGCGTGAAGTACACGTGTTGCAGCGAAGCGGGCGACACCTCGACCAGCTTTTGCGCGAGTTCGATGGCGGGCTCCGAGCCGAAATGGAAGTAGCCGGTCGCGTAGGGCAGCTTCTGCATCTGCGCGGTGGCGGCATCGACGATGCTCTGCTGGCCGTAGCCGACGTTCACGCACCAGAGTCCGGAAAACGCGTCGAGCAGTTCGTTGCCGGCCGCGTCGCGCAGAAATGCGCCGCTGGCGGACTCGAGGACGGTGACGCCGCGTGCTTCGTGCACGCGGTAGTTGATGACCGGATGAATCAGATGCTTGCGGTCGGCTTCAATTAGCGATTGAATCGGCATGATGGTTTCTCGTCGCGGGAAGGGGCTGTTGACCGTTCCATACTACTGATCAGCGACGATCGCCTGCTCACCTAAACAATTGCCTGAAAAGCGCGCACGACGCGTTTTGATGCGCGGTCTTGGCATTTTCTGCTGCGGACGCTGAATAGCGGCGCCGCGCGGGCGTTTCATGCGGTGCTGCCCTCAATAGCCTTGCGCGCGGTCGATCTGGCCGACCATCGGCAAGCCTTCGCGATGGCGGCGCAGATTGTCCAGCACCACCTCGACGGCGGTTTCGGGCCGCGTCGCGCTGGCGATATGCGGCGTGATGCGCACGCGTGGATGCGTCCACAGCGCATGCCCAGCGGGCAATGGCTCGGGATCGGTGACGTCGAGAATGGCGTTCTGCAACTGGCCGCTCTTGAGCGCCGCCAGCAGGTCCTGCTGATTCAGATGCGGACCGCGGCCCGTTTGAATCAGCGACGCGCCGCGCGGCAGCTTCGCGAACAACTGCGCGTCGAGCAGCCCGCGCGTGGCAGGCGTGAGCGGCAACAAGCAGATCAGAATATCGGTGCGCGCGAGAAACGCATCCAGTGCGCCTTCACCCGCATAACACGCCACGCCTTCGATCTCGCGACCTGAGCGGCTCCATCCCGCACAGTCGAAGCCGAACAGGCACAACCTTTCCAGCACGGCCGTGCCCAACACGCCAAGCCCGAGCACGCCGACGCGGCGCTGGCTGGCTGGCTTGAGCGGCAGCTCGCGCCAGACCTGCTGCTGTTGCTGAAGACCGTAGTCGAACAGATCGCGATGAATCGTCAACACGGCTTGCGTGACGTACTCGACCATGCCTTCGACGATCCCCGGCTCGATCATGCGAACGACCGGCACATGCTCCGGCACGCCCGACAGATCGAACTGGTCGATGCCCGCACCGACCGAGAACACGACTTCCAGATTAGGGAAGGTGCGCGTCGGATCTTCCGGCGGCTGCCAGGCGGCGAGATAACGGATCGCGGCCGGGTCGCCAAGATCGGGCCAGATATGAAACGGCAACTCCGGCGCCTTCTGCGCGAAGAGTTTCGCCCACTGGGCGCCGCGCGCCGGGTCGGCTTTATAGAGGAAGGCCATGATGGTCAGCAGATTGCCTGGTTGATGATGCCGTATTGCAGGTAATGCGCGTCCTGTGCGCCGCTCGCGGGCTCGCCCGGCGTGGCGGGGCGGACCATTTTGACGACCGTGTCCACGCGCGGCAAGCCCAACTGTTCCAGCCACTCCGTCAGACCGCTATCGCCGGGTGTATCGATACGCACGAACACGCCTTCATTCAGCGCCAGCCAGTGACTGATGAGCGCCTTGGCGCGGCTCGAATCCTCGGAGGCGGGCGCGACCACTGGACCGATCGCGAAGCCGCGTCCGAAGCGGCGAAACAGTGCGAAGCCGATCAGTTCGCCGTCGCGATCGAGCGCAATGCCGTCGGCGGTGCCGAGCAGCGCGGGCAGGACTTCGCCGCGATCCAGACCGCTGGCCCGCGACGCGAGTTCGACCAGCCGCGCGGTGTCGCTCGAACCGAGCGGGCGCAATCGCTCGCCCGGCGGCAGCGACACGAGCGGCGGCTGGAACGCCGCGCCCTGATGCTGGTCGAGCGTGCCGGCCGCGCGAAAGCCGAGCTTTTCATAGAGCGGCTGGCCGGCGGTGGTGGCGTGCAGGAACGTGACGCGGCCGCCCAGTTCGTCCAGCACCAGGTCCATCAGCTTTCTGCCGATACCGCGCCCCTGGCTTGCCGGCGACACGATCACCATGCCGAGCGAGGCGCGCTCGGCGCCGTATTTCCAGCACAGGGCGGTGCCGATCACGCCGCTCGCGTCTTCCGCGACGAAACCCACGCCCAGCTGCGCGACGAATCTCCAGTCGTCCGCGCGATGCGGCCATTTGAGTTCGACCGTCAACGCGTGCGCGGCGGCGATGTCGTCGAGGGTGAAGCGTCTATAGGTAATCGAATCGGACACGCCGTACTCCCTGATTGACTGAAGGCTTACGCCGTCACTGTGTCATCCGGTGCGCGGTGTGACTAGGACGATCTTTTTATCGCGGGCCCCGGAAAGAGCCCCGTTCAAATTCGATGCAAAACGCCAGGTCTGGGCGCGCATTACAGGTGAGTTCTGCTGCGTGGCGATTTTTGTCGGCGACATATGCCACGCCCGCGGCTCTACGATTTTGTCATGGCGGCGGCGTTCACGAAACGCACCGCACGGACCACCAGCCAGTCACACAGGAAACCTTGCTCATGGACAGCTTCAATCCGGACGACGTCGCGATTCGCAGCGGCCATTACATCGGCGGTGAATATGTAGATGTAGAGGCGGGCGAGCGCCGCATCGAGGTGGCGCGGCCGTCGGACGGCGTGGTGTACGCGTCGGTGCCGCTCGCCGATGCCGGCATGGTGGACCGCGCGGTCGAGAACGCGTGGCTGGCTTTCAAGCACAGTGGCTGGGCGCGCATGGCGCCGCGTGAGCGCGCGAAGATCCTGCGCCGCTTCGCCGAGCTGGTCGAAGCCGATGCGCCGATGCTCGGCCGGCTGGAAGCGCTCGGCTCGACGCGCCCGATTGCGCAGGCAATCGGTTGGGACGTGCCGTTCACCGCCGAGGGCATTCGCTTTTACGCCGAGTTCGCCGACAAGCTGGGCGGCGACGTCGCGGCCACGGATCACGATCATCTCGGCATGACGATCGCCGAGCCGTACGGCGTGATCGGCGCGATCGCACCATGGAGTTTCCCGCTGGTCATGGCCTCGTGGAAGATCGCGCCCGCGCTGGCGGCGGGCAATGCGGTGGTGCTGAAGCCTTCGGAGATGACGCCGTTCTCGGTCCTGCGGCTCGCCGAACTGGCGGTGCAGGCGGGCGTGCCCGCGGGCATCTTCAACGTGATTCAGGGCGATGGGCGCGTGACCGGCGACGAACTGGTGCGTCATCCGAAGATCAGCAAGGTCACTTTCACGGGTTCCACGCGCACCGGCGCGTCGATCATGGCTGCGTGTGCGAACAGCGGCACCAAGCCGGTCACGCTCGAACTGGGCGGCAAGAGCCCGCAAATCGTTTTCGCCGACGCGCCGCGTCTGGACGACGTGGCGCGCCGCATCGCCGGCGCGATCACGGGCAACGCGGGGCAAGTGTGCGTGGCGGGCTCGCGTCTGCTCGTCGAGCGAAGTCTCGCCGAGCCGCTTGCCGAGCGCATCGGCAAGATCTTCGCCGAGCTGAAGCCCGGCGCGACGTGGGCCGCCGGCACCACGCTTTCGCCCATCATCTCGGCGCCGCAGGCGGCGCGCATCGAAGGGATCGTGGGACGCACGCTGGAAGCCGGCGCGACGCTGCGCTACGGCGGCGTCCGGGCCGACGGCGGCGCGGACGGCGCGTTCTACAGCCCGACCTTGCTGACGGACGTCACGGCGCACTCCGAAGCGGTACGCGAAGAAGTCTTCGGCCCGGTGCTGACGCTGCAAACCTTCGATACCGAAGAAGAAGCGCTCGCGCTCGCGCAGCATCCCGAGTACGGCCTCGCGGCTGGTGTGCATACCGCCGACCTCGGCCGGGCGCTGCGTTTCGTGCGTGGACTCGAAGCGGGCACGGTGTGGGTCAACCGTTATGGCCGCACCTCGGACTTCATGATTCCCACGGGCGGCTTCAAGCGTTCCGGCATCGGCAAGGACCTGGGCCGCCAGGCCTACGAGGCCAACCTGCGTTTCAAGAGCGTCTTGATCGACCTGCGCGCCTGATCGCGTGTCATCCGCCTGGCATGCCGGCCGCAAACCCATCATGGGCAAGGCTTTCAGGCCGATCACCGCATTCTGTGCTGTCCGCGGCCTCAAAACGCCTGGTTTGTGTCACCAGCCATGCCCTAATCAGGAACATCTATGTTTTTGCGCTGATTGAATCTTTAACAGGAATGAGCTTTTGCCTGTTTTCGCCAATGAGCTCCGACAGCGAGTTCACCATCACGATAGGACTGCACCATGATCGAATTCGAACCGAAATACATCACCTTCGACTGCTACGGCACGCTGACGAAATTCCACATGGCCGACATGACGCGCGAACAGTACGGCCACTTGTTGAACGGCGAAGACCTGGAAAAGCTCATCGCGTTTTACTCGGGCTATCGTCGCGATGAAGTGCTCGGTGCGTGGAAGCCGTACCGCGAGGTGGTGGTCAATGCGCTACGCCGTGCCTGCAAGCGCATGAACGTCGAATTCAACGAAGCGGGCGCCCAGAGCATCTATGACGCAGTCCCGACGTGGGGTCCGCATCCGGACGTGCCGGAAGGCGTCGCTCGTCTGGCGAAGAAGTACAAGCTGGTGATTCTCTCGAACGCTTCGAACAACCAGATCCAGAGCAATGTCGACAAGCTCGGCGCGCCGTTCCATAAGGTCTTCACGGCGGAGCAGGCGCAGTCGTACAAGCCGCGCATGCAAGGCTTCGAATACATGTTCGATCAGCTCAACTGCAATCCGGAAGACGTGCTGCACGTGTCGTCGAGCCTGCGCTACGACCTGATGACCGCGCACGACCTGGGCATCAAGCACAAGGTGTTCGTCAAGCGCGGCCACGAACCGTCGACGCCGTACTACCAGTACTACGAGGTCAACGACATTCCGCATCTGGCTTCGGAACTCGGCCTGTAAGCGCCGTTTTTTTCACGCGCCAAAGACTGCCTGCCGCCTCGCTCATTGCCCATCTCAAGGACAGACCGGATGAAGCTCGATTCCTACTGGCTCGACACCGCGCCGCCACTGCTGTCGGCGTGCGAGGGTCCGGTCGACGGCCAGACCGATGTGGTGGTGATCGGCGGCGGCTTCACCGGACTGTCGGCGGCGCAAGCGTTGGGTAAGCGCGGCGCCGCGGTGACCGTGCTCGACGCGGGCCGCATCGGCGGCGGCGCGTCCGGGCGCAACGGCGGACAGGTCAATACCGGGGTCGCGCAGGATTTCGTCGCGCTGGTCGCGCAACTCGGTGTGGAGCGCGCGAGCGCGTGCTACCGCGCGTTTTCGGATGCGGTCGACACGGTCGAGCGGTTGATCCGCGAGGAAAACATCGACTGCAATTACATTGCGACCGGCAAGCTGAAGCTGGCCTCCAAGCCGCATCACTTTGCGCATCTGGAGAAGACGGCGGAGGCAATCCGCCGTGAAGTCGATACGGATATCGAACTGATCGACCGCAGCCGCATCCGCAGCGAAATCCAGTCCGACAGTTTTTACGGCGGATTGCTGCAACGGCACGGCGGCCAGATGCATATGGGCAAGTTCACCGTCGGTCTCGCCGAGGCCGCGGTGCGCCGCGGCGCCAAGTTGTATGAGAACGCGGCGGTCACCGCCATCGTGAAAGACGGCGGCGGCTTTCGCATCACCACGGCGCGCGGCGAAGTGCGCGCGAAGCAGGTGCTGATCGCGACCGGCCCGTCGCGGCATGGTCCGTTTGGTTGGTATCGGCGGCGTCTCGCGCCGGTCGGTTCGTTCATCGTCGTGACGGAGCCCGTGTCGCCGGAGTTACTGGCGCAAGTGTTTCCGAACCGGCGCGCGTATACCACTACGCGTTTGATGCACAACTACTTCCGCGTGACGCCCGATTCGCGTTTGCTGTTCGGCGGCCGCGCGCGCTTCACGGCGTCCGAGCGGCCGTCCGATGCGAAGAGCGGACGCATCCTGCAGGAAGGCCTCGCCGCGATGTTCCCGATGCTCGCGAGCGCGCGCATCGACTATTGCTGGGGCGGTCTGGTGGATATGAGCGCCGACCGTTTGCCGCACGCCGGCCAGCACGACGGCATCTATTTTTCTATGGGCTACAGCGGTCACGGCACGCAAATGTCGACGCACATGGGCCAGGTGATGGCCGACGTGATGGACGGCCATGAAGACCAGAATCCGTGGCGCGAGTCGGAGTGGCCCGCGATTCCCGGCCATACCGGCAAACCCTGGTTCCTGCCGCTCGTGGGCACGTACTACCGCATCAAGGACATTTTTTATTGATCGTTCGTTGTTCGATTGGCAATTAAAACCACGCAGCCAAGTCTGCTCAACCCCCATTGCTCACCCTCGCGGAGAAGTTCGATGAATAAGGAAAACTCGCAACATGGCGCTCTTCATCTCGGCAGCGAGTTGGAGCGGTTGACCGCCAAAGGTGCGTCGCGGCGCGGTGTGCTGCGCGCGATGGCCGCAGCCGGGATGATGTCAGTGACAGGCGCCGGTCTTCTGACCGCGAGCGCCGAGGCCCTGGCGCAAGCCAAGCCGAAGCAGGGCGGCAAGATCCGCGTGGCGACGCAGTCCGCCTCCGCGGCCGATACGCTCGATCCCGCGAAGGGTGCGCTCGGCACCGATTACGTTCGTGGCTTCATGTTCTACAACTGCCTGACCGAGCTCGACCCGCATCTGGGCGCGAAGATGTCGCTGGCGACCTCGCTCGATACGAAAGACGCGACCGTGTGGGTCGTCAAGCTGCGCAACGGCGTGCAGTTCCACGACGGCAAAGCGCTCGCCCCGGCCGACGTGGTGTACTCGATCATGCGCCACAAGGATCCGGCGACCGCTTCGAAAGCGAAGACACTGGCCGACCAGATCAAGGAAGTGAAGGCGACCGGCCCGAATGAAGTGACCATCACGCTGGACGGCCCGAACGCCGATCTGCCGGTGATTCTCGCCACCTCGCATTTCCAGATCATCAAGGACGGCACCAAGGATTTCAAAACGGCGGTCGGCACGGGCCCGTTCAAGCTCAAGGAATTCTCGCCGGGCGTGCGCACCGTCGGTGTGAAAAACGAGAAGTACTGGAAGCCGGGCATGCCGCATCTCGACGAGGTCGAACTGATCGGCATCGGCGACGAATCGGCGCGCGTGAACGCGCTGCTTTCCGGCGACGTGCAACTGATCAACGCGGTGAGCCCGCGTTCGACCGCGCAGATCAAGGGCGCCGGCGGCTTCTCCGTGCTGGAGACGAAGACCGGCTTGTACACCGACCTGATCGTGCGCGACGAAGGCGGCCTGACCGGCAACGACGATTTCCGGCGCGGCATGATGTACCTGCAGGACCGCGAGCAGATGCGCCGCGCGATCTTCCAGGGTTACGGCACGATCGGCAACGACCAGCCGATCGATCCGACCAACAAGTACTACCTGGCCGGCTTGCCGCAGCGCGCCTTCGATCCGGACAAGGCGAAGTTCCATTTCCAGAAGGCCAAGGTCGGCAGCGCGCCGATCCAGATCTTCGCGTCGCCGGCCGCGGAAGGCTCGGTTGAAATGGCGATGTTCCTTCAGCAGGTCGCGCCGCAAGCCGGCTTGAATCTGCAGGTCTCGCGCGTGCCGGCCGACGGCTATTGGTCGAACCACTGGATGAAGCATCCGCTGGGTTTCGGCAACATCAACGCGCGGCCGAGCGCCGACGTGATTTTCACGCAGTTCTTCAAGTCGGACGCACCGTGGAACGAAGCGAACTGGAAGAGCCCGAAGTTCGACCAGATGCTGGTGGCCGCGCGCGGCGAACCGGACGACGCCAAGCGCAAGAAGATCTACGGCGACATGCAGGTGCTGGTGCATGAAACGGGCGGCATCGGCATTCCTCTGTTCCAGAGTTCGCTCGACGCGTATACGAACAAGCTGAAGGGCCTCGGCTCGATTCCGCTTGCCGGGCTGATGGGCTTCATGTTCGCGGAAAACGTCTGGCTCGAAACCTGAGCCGGACCCAGGTCACACCCTGCAACACGCGCGCCGCGGATCGAGCGGCGCGCGGCTTTAACTGCAACTACGTTGCATGGGACCAGAGTAAGCGCAAAAGCGCTAACTCTGGTCGACAGAGGAGACTCACGATGAAAGCACATGCGCAACGTCTCATCGCCGCACGCCTCGGCCTCGCGCTGCTCACGCTGCTGCTGGTGTCGGCGGTCGTGTTCGCCATCACCGGGCTGCTTCCCGGCGACGCGGCCCAGCAGGCGCTCGGCCAGGCGGCGACGCCCGAAGCCGTGGCCGCCTTGCGGCATCAGTTCGGCCTCGACCAGCCCGCGCTGCAACGCTACTTCGTGTGGCTGCTTCACGTGGTGAGCGGCAACTTCGGCACGTCACTATCGAACAATCTCCCCGTCAGTCAACTGATCGCGACGCGCCTGCCGAATTCGCTGGTGCTGGCCGGTCTGACGGCGCTGGTTTCGGTGCCGGTGGCGCTGTTGATCGGTATTTCGTCGGCGATGTTCCGCGGCTCGCTGCTCGATCGCACGCTCAACGTGCTGACCCTCTCCACGGTGGCCGTGCCGGAATTCCTGATCGCGACGATCGCCGTGCTGATCTTTGCCGTCAAGCTGCGCTGGCTGCCGGCGCTGTCGTATCTGTCGGAGGTGCATTCGTTCGGCGCGCTGCTGCGCATCTACGCGATGCCGGTGATGACGCTGTGCTGCGTGCTGGTCGCGCAGATGGCGCGCATGACGCGCGCCGCGGTGCTCGATCAGCTCAATTCGTCGTATGTGGAAATGGCCTTGCTCAAGGGCGCCTCGCCTGTGCGCGTGGTGTGGCGGCATGTGTTGCCGAACACCATCGGCCCGATTGCCAACGCCGTGGCGCTGAGCCTGTCGTATCTGTTCGGCGGCGTAGTGATCGTCGAGTCGATCTTCAACTATCCCGGTCTCGCGAGCCTGATGGTGGACGCGGTGACCAACCGTGACATGCCGCTCGTGCAGGGCTGCGTGATGGTGTTCTGCGCGGCGTATCTCGCGCTCGTGCTGATCGCCGACCTGTGTCAAATCATATCCAACCCGAGGCTGCGTCGATGATGAGCCAACCTACCAATCCCCACCACGTGCCTCACGCCGGCACGGAGCTGTACGACGTGCGCCGTGACGAAGTGGTCGTCGAACCGGCTCCTGTTGAAGCGCAGGCGCTGAAACACGGCGTGCTCAAACGCCTCGTGCACCGCTTCTCCATACTCGGCCTGATCGGTCTGCTGATGGTGGCGTTCTGGCTGCTGGTCGCGTTCATCGGACCGCTGGTCGCGCCATACAAAGGCGGCGCGCTGACCTCGACGGAAATTTTCGGCCGCTACAGCGCGGCCTATCCGCTCGGCACCGACTATCTCGGCCGCGACATGCTCAGCCGGATTCTCTACGGCGCGCGCTACACGGTCGGCCTCGCGCTTGCCGCGGCGGTGCTCGCCAGCGTGATCGGCACGTTCTTCGGGCTGCTCGCGGCGGTGTCGGGCCGCTGGGTCGATGAAATCCTGAGCCGTCTGTTCGACGCGCTCATTTCGATTCCGAGCAAGGTGTTCGCGCTCGTCGTGATCGCCGCGTTCGGTTCGTCGATCCCGATGCTGATGACGGTGGCCGCGGTGGCCTACATTCCCGGCGCGTTCCGCATTTCGCGCTCGCTCGCGGTGAACGTGATGGGCCTCGAATACGTGCAGGTGGCGAGAGCGCGCGGCGAAGGCATTTTCTATATCGCGCGGGTCGAGGTGCTGCCCAACATGATTCATCCGATGCTCGCCGATTTCGGTCTGCGCTTCGTGTTCATCGTGCTGCTGCTGAGCGGGCTGAGCTTCCTCGGTCTCGGCGTGCAGCCGCCGAACGCCGATTGGGGTTCGCTCGTGCGCGAGAACATCGGCGGCCTGTCGGAAGGCGCGCCCGCCGTGCTGATGCCGGCCGTCGCGATCGCGACGCTGACCATCGGCATGAATCTGCTGATCGACAACCTGCGGCGTCGCAGCCGTAGCCACGGAGGTGCGTGATGGCTGATCGCGACATGATCGAAGTGAAGGGCCTGAGAGTCGTCGCGGGGGCCGCGCCGGGGCCGGTGACGGAGATCGTCAAGGGTGTCGACTTTTCAGTGAAGAAGGGCGAAGTGCTCGCACTGATCGGCGAGTCCGGTTCGGGCAAGACCACCATCGCACTGTCGCTGCTCGGCTATGCGCGTGCGGGCTGCGCGATCAGCGGCGGATCGGTGCGCATCGGCGAGCTCGAGGTGTTGTCGCTCGATGCGAAGGGCCGCCGCGCGTTGCGCGCGCGTACCGTGGCGTACGTCGCGCAGAGCGCGTCGGCCGGCTTCAATCCGGCGCGTACGATCATGGATCAGGTCACCGAACCGGCGCTGCTGCATCACCTCATGACGAAAGAGGCGGCGCGCGCCAAGGCGATCGGGCTGTTCCGCTCGCTCGCGCTGCCCGCGCCGGAAACGATCGGCGAGCGCTATCCGCATCAGGTGTCCGGCGGCCAGTTGCAGCGTTTGATGGCGGCGATGGCCTTGATCACCGATCCGGCCGTCGTGGTGTTCGACGAGCCGACCACCGCGCTCGACGTCACCACGCAGATCGAAGTGCTCGCGGCCTTCAAGAAGGTGATTCGCGAACTCGGCACTACGGCCGTGTACGTGTCGCACGATCTGGCGGTGGTTGCGCAGATGGCGGACCGCATCGTCGTGTTGAACGGCGGCGCGGTGAAGGAGAACGGCGCGGTCGCGCAAGTGCTCGACGCGCCGGTGGATGCGTACACGCGTCAGTTGCTGGCGGCCACGCGTCGTCCTGAAGCCGTGCTGACGTTGCCGCCGAACCTGGGCAAACATGTGCCGCCGCTGCTGGAGATTCGCGGACTGTCCGCGGGCTATGGCCGCATCGACCGCCACGGCGCGCCCGCCGTGCGTGTGCTGGACGACGTCAGTCTGTCGATTCCGCGCGGCAGCACGCTCGGCGTGATCGGCGAATCCGGCTCCGGCAAGACGACACTCGCGCGCGTGGTGGCGGGTCTCGTCGACCGGGCGCGCGGCGAGGTGCTGTTCAACGGCGAACCGCTGCCGGCGCAAATCTCGCGCCGCACGCCGGAGCAGTATCGGCAGATTCAGATCGTGTTTCAGAACGCCGACACGGCGCTCAACCCGAGCCATTCGATCGCCGATATCCTCGGCCGGCCGCTCGCGTTCTATCACCATCTGCGCGGCTCGGCAGCGAAGAAGCGCATGCTGGAACTGCTCGATCTGGTGAAGCTGCCGGCCGGCATCGCCACGCGCACGCCGGCCGGACTGTCGGGCGGCCAGAAGCAGCGCGTGAATCTGGCGCGTGCGCTCGCCGCGGATCCCGCCTTGATTCTGTGCGACGAAGTGACCTCCGCGCTCGACACGGTGGTCGGCGCGGCGATCCTCGATCTGCTCGCCGAATTGCGGCGCGAACTCGGCGTGTCGTACATGTTCATCAGCCACGATATTTCGACGGTGCGCGCGATCTGCGACGAAGTGATCGTGCTGTATGCGGGGCATCGTGTGGAAGCGGGCCAGCGCGAGGTGCTCGCGGCGCCGCCGTATCACCCGTACACGGGCTTGCTGGTGGATTCGGTGCCGGCATTGAAACCCGGCTGGCTCGACGCGCGCCGTGACATCGTCGCGACTGCCTTGCCGGCGATGGGCGAGAGTGCCGACGTTGCCGAGTTGTGCTCGTTCCGCGCGCGTTGTCCGGTGCGTATCGACGGCAAGTGCAACATGACGCCGCCCTCGTTGAAGAAGCTGCCTTCCGGCGCGGAGATTCTGTGCCACCATCCGGTCGCCGAACTGAACCGTTTGCAGACCGTGGAGGCGACCCCGGCATGAGCGGACGATTCGTGCGCCTTGCGGAAACGGGCCGCAAGACCTTTCCGATCACCGTGGACGGCATCGTGCGCGAGGCCGCCGAAGGGGACACGCTGATGGTCGCGTTGCTCACCGGCACGGCCACCTTGCGCGATTCCGAATTCGGCGACGGCCGGCGCGCCGGTTTCTGTCTGATGGGCGCCTGCCAGGACTGCTGGGTGTGGACCGCGCAAGGCGAGCGCGTGCGCGCGTGCAGCACGCCGGCCGTGCCGGGCATGTCGATCGTTACGAAGCTGGCGGAAGCCGGGGAGGGCGTATGGCCCCGCGCGTAGTCATCATCGGGGCCGGGCCGGCGGGCGTGCGCGCGGCGCAGGCGCTGGTCGAAATGGGGCTGCGGCCTGTCGTGGTCGACGAAGGGCGGCGTGACGGCGGGCAGATTTATCGACGTCAGCCGGAAGGGTTTTCGCGCAGCTACGAGACGCTTTATGGCACCGAGGCCGAGCGTGCCGCGGCGCTGCATCAGAGCTTCGATGCGTTGAAGAGCCGCATCGACTATCTGCCGGAGACGCTGGTCTGGAATATCTCGCCGAATACCGTGCATCTGGTGAGCGGCACGCGCTATCACACGCTCGCGTTCGACGCGCTGATCGTCTGCAGCGGCGCGACGGACCGGCTGATGCCGGTCAAGGGCTGGCACCACGCGGGCACTTATAGCCTGGGCGGCGCGCAGGTCGCGCTGAAATCGCAAGGCTGCGCGATCGGCTCGCGCATCGTCATGATGGGCAGCGGTCCGCTGCTGTATCTCGTGGCCGCGCAATACGTGAAGGCGGGCGCGCAGGTTGCCGCGGTGCTCGACACTTCGACGTTCATGCAGCGCGTGGCCGCGCTGCCGCGCCTGCTGGCGATTCCCGCCGCGCTCAGAAAAGGCATTGCGTTGACGCGTGTGCTGGCCGACGCGCGCGTGCCGGTTCATCGCGGCGTAGAGCCGCTCGAAATCAAAGGCTCGCCGCAAGACGGCGTGAACGCGGTTGAAGTCGCGCTACCCGGCGGCCAGCGCCTCGAACTCAAGTGCGATGCCGTCGCGCTCGGTTATCACTTGCGGCCCGAGACGCAACTCGCCGATCTCGCCGGTTGCCACTTCCTGTTCGACGAAAACGCTCGGCAGTGGCTGCCGCAAATCGACGCCGACGGCCGCAGCAGCATCAAAGGCGTCTATCTGGCGGGCGACGGCGCACGCGTGCGCGGCGCCGACGCGGCGGAGCGCTCCGGCCGTCTCGCGGCGCTGGCCGCCTTGCAGGATCACGGCCTGCCGGTCAATGGCGTGGAGCGCTTGCGCGCCGAACTCGCGCGCTTCTCACGATTTGCCGCGGGCTTGCGTGAAGCGTTTCCGTGGCCGGCGAAATTCGCTGCGTCGCTGCCGGACGAAACGATAGTTTGCCGATGCGAAGCGATCACGGCCGGGGAATTGCGCCGCGTGGTGCAGGCGACCGGCGCTAAAGAGGCCAATCGCGCGAAGGCGTTTTCGCGCGTCGGCATGGGCCGTTGCCAGGGACGCTATTGCGGCCACGCGGGCGCGGAGATCATCGCGGCGGCCGCATGTGTGCCGCTGTCTTCAGTGGGACGGCTGCGCGGCCAGGCGCCGGTCAAACCGCTGCCCGTGGCGCTGACCGAAGAGGTGAGCGACGAGGTGAGCAAATGAGCGCGACGACCCGCAACGAAGCCGATGTGATCGTGATCGGCGGCGGCATCATGGGAACGACGACGGCGTTCTTCCTGCGCCGGCGCAACCGCTCGGTGATTCTGCTCGAACGCGGACTCACCGGCCAGCAGGCGAGCGGCGTGAACTTCGGCGGCATCCGCCGTCAGGGCCGCGCGCTGCCGCAACTGGCGATGGCCAACCGCGCGCTGCGCACGTGGCAACGCTCGACGGAACTGCTCGGCGAGGACATCGAGTTTCTGCCGTCGGGTCACACGCGCGTGTGCTACCACCAGAAGGACGTCGAGAATTTCGATCAGTACGCCATCGACGCGCGCGCCTACGGTCTCGAACTCGAAGTGTTGCATGGCGAAGCCATGTTCAGGCGTTTTCCGTTTCTCGGCCGCGAAGTGCTGGCGGCTTCGATCTCGCCGCTCGACGGCCACGCCAATCCGCGCCTCGCCGCGCCCGCGTTCGGCCGCGCGGCGGCGCGGCTCGGCGCGCAGGTGATCGAAGACGCGGAGATCGTGCGCGTCGAAAAAGACGGCAGCCGGTTTCGCGTGGAAAGCGCGCGTGGCGACGTGTACTGGGCGGCACAACTCGTGATCTGCGCGGGCGCGTGGGCGAGCCGGCTGACCGAACAGTTCGGCGAACACGTGCCGCTGACCGCGCGCGGGCCGCAAATGTGCGTGACCGAACCGGTGCCCTACGTGTTCAAGTCGTCGATGGGCGTGTTCACGTCGATCAAGGAAGAGAGCATTTACTTTCGCCAGATTCCGCGCGGCAACATCATCGTCGGCGGCGGTCCGGCCGGTCCCGCCGACGCCGTGACGAGCCGCGCCTCGGTGCTGCCGGTCAACACCGTGCGGCAAATGGCGCAGATGCGCCGGCTCGTGCCCGCGTTGGCGCCGCTGCATGTGATTCGCGTGTGGAGCGGCGTGGAAAGCTATTTGCCCGACAGCGAGCCGGTGATCGGTCCGAGCGGCCAGGTCGACGGTTTGTTCTACGCGTTCGGCTTCAGCGGGTCGGGTTTTCAGATCGGGCCGGGCGTCGGCGAGACGCTGGCGGAGCTCGTCGACACGGGCAGCACGGCGATTCCTCTCGACGCGTTTTCCATCCGGCGTTTCACGACACAACCGGCGGCCCGCTCGAGCATCGTGACGTCATGAAACAGTCAATCAGCCTCAATGCCGCCCGCGCCTTCATCGAAGCCCATTTCGACGAACCGGTGACGCTCGCCCAACTCGCCGCGCTGTCCGCGCTCAGCGTGTCGCGCTTCGCCACGGTGTTCCGGCAGCAATACGGATCGTCGCCGTATCGCTATCTGTGCGGCCTGCGGATTCAGCGCGCGCAGACGCTGTTGCTCGAAGGCGTGCCGGGATCGGTCGTCGCGACGGAGGTGGGCTTCTTCGATCAAAGCCATTTCGGCCGCCATTTCAAGCGATGCTGCGGCATGACGCCCAGCATGTTCATCGCGCGTGCCGCAGCCAATGCGGCGCGGCATGGCGGCGCGAGTGGTTCGATCGGCTTGAGTGGTGCGCCTACGGCGTCGCGTTCAGCTTCCGCCATAACGTCGTCTTGCTGATGCCGAGCGCCTCGCAGACCGCGTCGCGATCGCCGTCGTGCGCGGCAAGCGCGGTGCGGATTTCGTCGGCTTCCACGTGACGGCTGCGTTCGCGCAGGGTTAAGGCTGACTTCTTCGCACGCGCGTGCGGCTCGACGATTTCAGGCGCGACCGTGCGCAACATGTCGCGTGTGAGAACGGGTTCGGTGGCGTCTTCGGGCAGTGCGTCTACGTCCACGTCGGCGAGTTCGACCGCGATCCGTTCGATCACGTTCTGCAATTCGCGCACGTTGCCAGGCCACGCGTAACGCTTGAATGGCTCGTCGAGCGCGGCGAGCAGGCGTTCGGCGGCGGCCGCGTCCGGCAGGCGCGCCGCGAGCCTCGGTTCGCGCGCCGCGGCTTGCAATAGCAGTTCGACGGCGAGCGGCAGCAGGTCGGTCGGCCGCTCGCGCAGCGGCGGCAGCGCGATGCTCAAAATGTTGAGCCGGTAGTAGAGGTCGGCGCGAAAGCTGCCCGCTTCGATGCCCTCGGTCAACGCGCGATGCGTCGCCGCGACTACGCGGATATCGACCCGCGTCGGCTCCGTCGAACCGAGCCGCACGACTTCGCGCTCTTGCAACACGCGCAGGAGCCGGCTTTGCAACGACAGCGGCATCTCGCCGATTTCATCGAGAAACAATGTGCCGCGGTGCGCCACTTCGATCAGCCCCGCCTTGCCGCCCTTGCGCGCGCCGGTGAACGCGCCTTCCTCGTAGCCGAACAGTTCGCTCTCCAGCAGCGCCTCGGGAAACGCGCCGCAATTGATCGCGACGAACGCGAAGTCGCGCCGCGCGCTCAACTGATGCATGCTCTGCGCGACCATCTCT
The DNA here is from genome assembly GCF_004339745.1 of Paraburkholderia sp. BL9I2N2. Lineage (GTDB taxonomy): Bacteria > Pseudomonadota > Gammaproteobacteria > Burkholderiales > Burkholderiaceae > Paraburkholderia. The sequence goes on from NZ_SMGP01000004.1 coordinate 370,107, forward strand.
TTACCCGTGCCGCTTTCGCCGAGAATCAGCACGGTGGCGTCCGATCGGGCATAACGCCGCACGAGCGCGCGCACCCGTTCGATCGATTCGGACGCGCCGACGATATCGTCGAGCCGGTAACGCGCGCTGAACTGCTGCACGCGCTGGCGTGAACGCAGCGTCCGGTCGAGCCGTTCGACCGCCCGCGATTCCTGAAACGTCAGCACGGTGCCCGCCGCCGCGCTGCTGCTGGCAAGCGGCCCGCGATGCACGACATAGCTCACGCCACGTACCGTGCATAACGTGTCGCCGTCCGCGTCCGGCAGGCTGCCGGCGAGATCGGGCGCGAGTTCGAGCAGCACGCGGCCCACGGCATTCGCCGCGTCGAGGCCGAGCACGCCGGCGAGGCGCTGGTTCATCGCTTCGACGCGGCCTTGCGCGTCGAGCGCGACGACGCCGTCGCGCAGATGCTGCAGCAGATTGTCGAGCCGTTGACGCCGGATCGTTTCGCGGCGCGTGGCCTGGGCGACTTCGAGCGCGGTGTCGAAGGCCGCGCGCACCGACGCGCGCGAATACAAAAATACCGCCCCCATGCCGGCATTCGCGGCGAGATCGGTCACGAGTCCTGGGCCGACCACCACGTCGATGCCGCGATCGCGCAGATCGAGCACGACGCTCTCCGCGTCCTGCGCCGATTGATAGGAAGCGAACGTGACGTCGAGTGCGTAGGAAGTCGCGAAACGCCGCACTTCGTCAGGCGTATTGCCGTGTGTGACGAGCGCGACCTTCGCGCCGTCGCGGCGCGCTCGCGCGAGCGCATGCATCACGTCGAAGCCGGTCGGGCCGATCAGCACGACCGGCACGGATACGCGCGTCTTCAGATACGCGCCGTTCGAGCCGCCGGCAATCACCACATCCGGACGGCCCGCGCCTGCGGCGTCGACTTCGCGCACGGCGTCTTCGAAGCCGTGCGCGACGATACGCAGGTCCGCGCGTTCGACATATTCGCCGGCGATGTCGAAAAACAGATCGCGCAGGCGGCTGATACTGACCGCCCAGATGCGGGGGCGCTGGGCCGGTTCGAAAAGAGGTGTGCTCAAGGCTGGGCGGCTCGCGGCGGGGTGAGAACGTCCGCCTATTATGCGCGCATCCATTTCCAATTTGAAATTCGCATTTCAGTTATGAAACGAAATGCAAACCATCGTGGACGTCCGTCTTTTGTGAAATCAGGCACTTAGCATGCGTCGGAGCGGCTGGCCCATTCTTTGCTCTTAAGGCTGCGGTCAAAGCATCCCCCCATGCATCAGGAGACGAACCCATGAGCGAAGCAGACAACAGCACGCCGAACGCAGGCGCATTCAAACCGAAGAAATCCGTCGCCCTGTCCGGCGTGACGGCCGGCAACACGGCGCTCTGCACGGTCGGCAAGACCGGCAACGACCTGCACTACCGCGGCTACGACATTCTCGATATCGCCAGCGCCTGTGAATTCGAAGAGATCGCGTACCTGCTCGTGCACGAAAAGCTGCCGACCCAGGCCGAACTGACCGCCTACAAGACGAAACTGAAAGCGCTGCGCGGCCTGCCCGCCAACGTCAAGGCCGCGCTCGAATGGATTCCGGCCGCCGCCCATCCGATGGACGTGATGCGCACCGGCGTGTCGGTGCTCGGCACCGTGCTGCCGGAGAAGGACGATCACAACCTGCCGGGCGCGCGCGACATCGCCGACAAGCTGATGGCCTCGCTCGGCTCGATGCTGCTCTACTGGTATCACTATTCGCACAACGGCAAGCGCATCGAAGTGGAAACCGACGACGATTCGATCGGCGGCCACTTCCTGCATCTGCTGCACGGCGTGGAGCCGTCGAAGGCGTGGGTCGACGCGATGCACGTGTCGCTGAACCTGTACGCCGAGCATGAATTCAACGCATCGACGTTCACCGGCCGCGTGATCGCGGGCACGGGATCGGACATCTATTCGGCGATCACCGGCGCGATCGGCGCGCTGCGCGGGCCGAAGCACGGCGGCGCCAACGAAGTCGCATTCGAGATCCAGTCGCGCTACCAGACGCCGGATGAAGCCGAAGCGGACATCAGAAAGCGCGTCGAGAACAAGGAAGTGGTGATCGGTTTCGGCCACCCGGTGTACACGATCTCCGACCCGCGCAACAAGGTCATCAAGGAAATCGCGAAGAAGCTCTCGAAGGAAGCGGGCAACAGCAAGCTGTTCAATATCGCCGAGCGGCTGGAGTCGGTGATGTGGGACGCAAAGAAGATGTTCCCGAATCTGGACTGGTTCAGCGCGGTCTCGTATCACATGATGGGCGTGCCCACGGCCATGTTCACGCCGCTCTTCGTGATCTCGCGCACGGCCGGCTGGAGCGCGCACATCATCGAGCAGCGCGTCGACAACAAGATCATCCGTCCGAGCGCGAATTACACCGGACCTGACGACCTGCCGTTCGTGCCGCTCGCGAAGCGCGTTTGAGGGTGCCTTTTATCGAAGTCGGGTGCGTGAGCGCGTAGCCGCGCGAATGCAAGCGTTTCTCCTCCATTGCGTCTTAAGAGCGCGGCGCAATGAAGTTGGGCCTTGGCTCGCTGAAACCCCGGGCCGAGGCCGTTTTTTGCGGCGCATTCACGTGGCCGCGCGCAAACCCGACCGGCACGCCGCCGCAAGCTAAACTACACGTACTGCCTGACTGGCCCGCCAGGGAGACGCGATTAAAAAAGGGGCCGCCGACGTGATCGGCCGCCGCCATCGTCCCCGGATCATTACTGTTTTGTCCCCTACGCCATGAATACTGCAAACCGCAAACGCCTTCCCGGCACCCAGCTCGATTTCTTCGACACGCGCGCCGCGGTCGACGCGATCCAGCCCGGCGCTTACGACAAACTGCCGTACACGTCGCGCGTGCTGGCCGAAAACCTCGTGCGCCGTTGCGATCCGGTCACGTTGAACGCGTCGCTCAGGCAGATCATCGAACGCAAGCGCGAACTGGATTTTCCGTGGTTCCCGGCGCGCGTGGTGTGTCATGACATTCTCGGCCAGACCGCTCTGGTCGACCTTGCTGGCCTGCGCGACGCGATTGCCGCGCAAGGCGGCGATCCGGCGATGGTCAATCCGGTGGTGCCGACACAACTCGTGGTGGACCATTCGCTCGCCGTCGAGTGCGGTGGTTTCGATCCGGACGCGTTTGCGAAGAACCGCGCGATCGAAGACCGCCGTAACGAAGACCGCTTCGACTTCATCAACTGGGCCAAGCGCGCGTTCAAGAACGTCGACGTGATTCCGCCGGGCAACGGCATCCTGCACCAGATCAACCTGGAGCGCATGAGCCCGGTCGTGCAGGTGAAAGACGGCGTCGCGTTTCCCGATACGCTGGTCGGCACCGACTCGCATACGCCGATGGTGGACGCGCTCGGCGTGATCGCGATCGGCGTGGGCGGGCTCGAAGCGGAAAGCGTGATGCTGGGCCGCGCGTCGTATATGCGCCTGCCGGATATCGTCGGCGTGGAACTGACGGGCAAGCCGGCTGAAGGCATCACGGCGACCGACGTCGTGCTCTCGCTGACCGAATTCCTGCGCAAGGAAAAAGTGGTCGGCGCGTACCTCGAGTTTTTCGGCGCGGGCACGGCCAAGCTGACGCTCGGCGACCGCGCGACCATCGCCAACATGGCGCCCGAATTCGGCGCCACGGCCGCGATGTTCTACATCGACGAACAGACCATCAAGTATCTGAAGCTCACCGGCCGCGACGACGAACTCGTCAAGCTGGTGGAAACCTACGCGAAGGAAACCGGCCTGTGGGCCGACAGCCTCGCGCAGGCCGAATACGAACGCGTGCTGAAGTTCGATCTGTCGACGGTGGTGCGCACGCTCGCCGGTCCGTCGAACCCGCATCGCCGGTTGCCGGTGTCGGAACTGGCGGCGCGCGGCATCAGCGGCAAGGTGGAGAACGAGCCGGGCCTGATGCCGGATGGCGCGGTGATCATCGCCGCGATCACGAGCTGCACGAACACCAACAATCCGCGCAACATGATCGCCGCGGGTTTGCTCGCGCGTAACGCGAACCGGCGCGGACTGACTCGCAAGCCGTGGGCGAAGACCTCGCTCGCGCCGGGCTCGAAGGCGGTTACGTTGTATCTCGAAGAAGCCGGGCTGCTGCCCGAGCTGGAGCAACTGGGCTTCGGCGTGGTCGCGTATGCGTGCACGTCGTGTAACGGCATGTCTGGTGCGCTGGATCCGGTGATCCAGAAAGAGATCGTGGAGCGTGATCTGTATGCGACCGCCGTGCTGTCGGGCAACCGCAACTTCGACGGCCGTATCCATCCGTACGCGAAGCAGGCTTTCCTCGCGTCGCCGCCGCTGGTGGTGGCGTATGCGATTGCGGGCACGATCCGTTTCGACATCGAGAAGGACGTGCTCGGTATCGATGCCGACGGCCATGCGGTCACGCTGAAAGACATCTGGCCTTCGGATGCGGAGATCGATGCGATCGTCGCGTCGAGCGTGAAGCCGGAGCAATTCCGCAAGGTGTACGAGCCGATGTTCGCAGTTTCTGTCGACACGGGCGAGAAAGCCAATCCGCTCTACGACTGGCGCCCGATGAGCACGTACATTCGCCGTCCGCCGTATTGGGAAGGTGCGCTCGCGGGCGAGCGCTCGCTCAAGGGCATGCGTCCGCTCGCCGTGCTCGGCGACAACATCACGACCGATCACCTGTCGCCGTCCAACGCGATTCTGGCGGACAGCGCCTCGGGCGAATATCTGGCGAAGATGGGCTTGCCGGAAGAGGACTTCAATTCCTACGCGACGCACCGTGGCGATCACCTGACAGCGCAGCGCGCCACCTTTGCGAACCCGACGCTGAAGAACGAGATGGTGCTCGAAGACGGCAAGGTGAAGGCGGGTTCGCTGGCGCGTATCGAGCCCGAAGGCAAGGTCACGCGCATGTGGGAAGCCATCGAAACCTACATGGAGCGCAAGCAGCCGCTGATCGTGATTGCCGGCGCCGACTATGGGCAGGGTTCGTCGCGTGACTGGGCGGCGAAGGGCGTGCGTCTTGCCGGCGCGGAAGCGATCGTCGCCGAAGGGTTCGAGCGGATTCACCGCACGAATCTGGTAGGCATGGGCGTGCTGCCGCTGGAGTTCAAGCCGGGTGTGAACCGGCTCACGCTGGCAATCGACGGCACGGAAACCTTCGACGTGGTCGGCGAGCGCAAGCCGCGCGCGGACCTCACACTGGTGATCCAGCGCAAGAACGGCGAGCGGGTCGAGGTGCCGGTGACGTGCCGGCTCGATACCGCCGAAGAGGTTTCCATCTACGAAGCCGGCGGTGTGCTGCAACGCTTTGCGCAGGACTTTCTCGAGTCGTCGAAGAAGGCGGCTTGAGGCTGGCTGGTTTTTAGATCGCTTCGCTCGATGCGACGAACGTTTTAACGCGGGACGGGTGATATGGCGCTATAGGCCGTGACACCCGCTCTCATCAGGACAGGACTTTCATGGCCCACCAACCCCAGATCAAGATTCCGGCCACCTACATGCGTGGCGGCACCAGCAAAGGCGTGTTCTTCCGCCTGCAAGACTTGCCCGAAGCGGCCCAGGTGCCCGGCGCCGCACGCGACGCGCTGCTGATGCGCGTGATCGGCAGCCCCGATCCGTATGGCAAGCAGATCGACGGCATGGGCGGCGCGACGTCGAGCACCAGCAAGACGGTGATCATCGCCAAAAGCAGCCGGCCCGATCACGATGTGGATTATCTGTTCGGCCAGGTGTCGATCGATAAGGCCTTCGTCGACTGGACCGGCAATTGCGGCAATCTCTCGGCCGCCGTCGGGCCGTTCGCGATCAGCGCGGGGCTTGTCGATCCGAGCCGGATTCCGCGTGACGGCGTGGCGACCGTGCGCATCTGGCAGGCGAACATCGGCAAGACGATCATCGGACACGTGCCGATGACCGATGGCGCCGTGCAGGAAACCGGCGACTTCGAACTCGACGGCGTGACGTTCCCGGCGGCGGAAGTGCAGCTCGAATTCATGGACCCCGCAGCGGAAGAAGAGGGCGCGGGCGGCTCGATGTTCCCGACTGGCAACCTGGTGGACGATCTGGAAGTGCCCGGCGTCGGCACGCTGAAGGCGACGATGATCAACGCGGGCATTCCGACCATCTTCGTCGACGCCGAGTCGATTGGCTACAAGGGCACGGAGTTGCAGGACGCGATCAATAGCGACGACAAGGCGCTCGCGATGTTCGAGACGATCCGCGCGCACGGCGCGCTGCGCATGGGGCTGATCAAGCATCTCGACGAGATCGCGACGCGCCAGCATACGCCGAAGGTCGCGTTCGTCGCGAAGCCGGCTGACTACGTGGCGTCGAGCGGCAAGCGCATCGGCGCGGGCGACGTCGATCTGCTGGTGCGGGCAATGTCGATGGGCAAGCTGCATCACGCGATGATGGGCACGGCGGCGGTCGCGATCGGCACGGCGGCGGCGATTTCGGGGACCCTCGTGAATCTCGCGGCGGGCGGCGGCGCGAAGGAGTCGGTGCGCTTCGGACATCCTTCGGGAACGCTGCGGGTCGGCGCCGAGGCGAGCGAAAGCGGCGGCGAGTGGACCGTGACGAAGGCCATCATGAGCCGCAGCGCGCGGGTGCTGATGGAAGGCTGGGTGCGGGTGCCGCAGGAAAGATGAGGCGGCCGGCGCGAACGCGCCGATTCGCTTGTTAGTCTGTCGAAGGCCCGCTCGCCGCCGGTGGAGGTGACGCTCTCAGCGTGTCGATATGCGTCAACTCCGTCCGGCCGCCCTTGCTGGCAAAGGTGAAGACAGGGAAGTTGCGGCCGTGAAATTCCGGTCCCGCTTTTGACAGCATCTCTTCGAACTTCGGCTTGCTGTTCTGCCATGTCGTCCTGCCTGCCTGCCCCGACATGGGATCGAACATCAAGGCGGCGATACTGCCCGGCGCGATGCCGACCGTCTGAATCTCCGAATTTTCCAGCGAGCCGTGCTGCGCCTGATTGGATTTCAGCGTGCCGAGAAGGCCGCCTATCTGCTTCTTCCTGTCGTCCGGCGTGAGGGGTTTCATCGTATCTGTGATGCCGCCCGAGGAATGGTCTTTGTCATACACGCCGACCACGTGATTGCCGACCAGGTCGGGCATCGCGAGAACCGCACACGGACGGGCCATGGTGGACACGTTAGCGCCCATCTTGTAGTACTGCGGCTCGAGTTCCGCGTGGGCCAATGACCATTTGCGCAGGCCGCCGTGTCCGCCTGTTTTTGCCTGTTCGCGGGCAGCGTCGATCGAGACGTTGCAGTTGTGGAACTCGTGGTGCGCGTTCTTCATTTGCAGCGTACGGATCAACAGGCCGCTTGTCTTGAAGGCGTGCTGTATTTCCGCGGGCGTCTGGTCGTCGTGGTGAGCGGAGGCGACGTTTGCGGCCGCGCCGACGTTGCTCGTGGCCGAGGTCGGTCCAATCGCGTGCGTGGGCGCGACGCTGGAGACCTCGCTAGGCGCTGAGGTGCTCGAACTGGACGTCGAGGCGGATTGCACGTTTGCAGTAGATGCTTTGGCCAGGCGGAAAGAGGCCGGCGGGTCGTTGCGATTCGACACGGAGGGACCGCTCACCGTCGCGTTCGATTCTTCTTCGTTGCGCGCCGGCGCCTCGCCCTCGTTCGTGCTGGATGTTCGAGCATTGCCGGAGTGGCCGGCCAGACTCGATGTCTTCACGGTCAGTCCCTGCGGCTTCGGTTTGATTGGCGGCGGCCCGGCCTTCGCGCTCGTGGCCGTGGATTGTCCCAGCGGCTGTTTGTTGCTCGCGCCGGACGTGAGCGCGAAGCTGGCCGATGGCGTGTGCGGCGTGACGGCTGCCGGCGAGCGCGTCGGCGGCTGCTTCAGTGCTTCGAACGCTGCGATCTTCGACGACACCGAGGGCTGCGCAGCACTCTCTTTCTTTTCCTCTTTGGGGGTGGTGGCCTGATTGCTCGTGCTGGCGAGGTTCGTTGTCGACTGCGTTTCGTGTGTGCGCGTGAACATGTGGTTCTCCCATCTATCCGGGAGCCATCATGCGCGCAACGTCACGGGTGCTTTGTCGCGCTTGCGCAGGCGTGTCCAGTAAGACGAAGCGGGCCGTTCACGTCATGAGCCGGGGTAACGCATCGACCAATGCGTCGACCGCCAGACGCACCTTGTGCGGCAAGTGAGGTGTTTGCAGCCAGAGCGCGTACGCGTCGTAGAGAAACGCCGGCTGATCCGGCAGCACTTGCACGAGCTCGCCCGCCTGGATGCGCTCGCGCACCAGCCAGGAGGGGAGCCACGCCAGACCCATGCCCGTGGTCGCGGCGTCGGCGATTGTGTCGATGAGAGACGTTGCCGGGCCAAACGGCGTGAGGGTGGTGCTCGATCCAATCGGCGGTCCGATATTCGAGCCGCTCACGGCAGCGATGTCTCGCGGCGGCACGCTCATTGAATTCGGCGGACTGAGCGACGAGCCGACGCCGTTCCCGTTGTTCACCGTGCTGAGCAAGTCACTCACGCTGCGCGGCTACCTTGTGCACGAGATCCTGACCGATCCGGCGCGCCTTGCCGCCGCCAAGGCGTTCATTCTCGATGGACTCGCGGCGGGGTTGCTGAAGCCGGTCATTGCCGCCACATTTCCGTTTGAGCGCATCGTCGACGCACATCGTTTTCTGGAGTCGAACGAACAATTGGGCAAGATCGTCGTGACGGTTTGACGAGCGGCGCGAACGCAAACGGTCACGCGATCTTGCGGACATCCGGCTTCGTCCGGAAAGGACGAAGCCGGGAAAAAATCGGGTTTGATGCAGCGGGGACGCCTAAGACATCAGCCCGAAGCTGGCGAGCACGAACCGAAGACCGAAAAAGCAAACGGACGAAAACAGCGGCAGGCCGAAAGCTAGCGACATACACCGCAAGCCGACGACGCTGGCCTTTGGCCATCGATTGAAAAAGTAGACAGCCGCGCCGGCCAGTACGCGGCCGACCCCGTTCATTGCCGCACCATCACGATCTCGAGATACTCGCTGGGCAGCACGAGTGTCCCGTCGCCGGAACGGTTGCGGCTTTCCATCAGCGTCATGAGATCGCGCTGGAAGGCCGCTTGCCGTTCGTCGTCCATCGCGGCGAATGCCTTGTTGATGGGGCCGTAGTAAGTCCGGAATACCTCGAGCCAATGCGCGGGCGAGCGGTAACGGAACATGAATTCGCGGCTCGTTACGGCGACACTCCGCACATTCCCGTGAAAGAGTTCGTCGAGCCGCGCCCTGGTGCCCCACAATGCCGGCGACTTGAGGCCGGGCGGCAGAGGCAGGTATTTGCCGATCGTCTTGAACACCTGGCCGATGAAGCTATCGGGCGTCCAATTCGCGAGGCCGATCTTGCCGCCGGGTTTGCACACGCGCGCCAGCTCGCTTGCCGCCTTCTCCTGATTGGGCGTGAACATGACGCCGAAGGTCGACATGACGACATCGAAGGTGGCGTCCGCGTAGGGCAGCGCTTCGGCGTCGGCTTCGCGGAACTGCACCGTTGTCAGACCTTCCGCTCGCGCACGAGCCTGACCCGCGTCGAGCAGCGAGGCCACGTAGTCGGTCGAATCGACATCGCACCAGCGGCGCGCGGCGGCGAGCGTGCCGTTGCCGTTGCCGGCCGCGACATCGAGCACGCGGCTGCCGGCGCGTAGATCGAGTGCCTCGCACAAATTTTCTCCGACGATCTGCAACGTCGTGCCGACGACGGCGTAATTGCCCGTTTCCCACGCGGCGTGCTGGCGCGCTTTGACGTCAGCGAATTCGGAGGTGTGTGATGAAGAAGAATGAACTTCAGACATGGGGATGCTCCAGAGAAAAATTTGTGCGATGCACGTTAGTGTTATTGCGCCAGGACTTATGAATTCATGTGGTGCCTCCTTAATTGACGTTAAGTATTCGATTCATTCAAGATTCCTTAGCATTGTTGTAAGGAATTCGCATGGATGCTAGTATCAGTGCGGCTGTCGAATCGATGAATGACCAGGCGTCCAGATCTTTTGTGCAGGACGCCGAAGTTCCTGGAAACAATGATGGATGCGCTCTCCGACGTCCTCCGCCTGGTTCGCCTTGGTGGTGCGGTGTATCTAAACGGCGACTTCACTGCACCCTGGTGTTTGTACGGCCAGGCGAACGCAGCGTTGTGCGGCAGTTTCCTTCCTCCCGCGGAACGTATCGTCTCCTACCACCTGATCACCGAGGGCGGCTGCTGGGCCGCGCTCCCGGACGACCCTGAATCCGCTATTTACGTCGCTGCCGGCGAACTGCTCGTCGTGCCGCAAGGCGAAGCGCATCTGCTCGGCAGTTCGCTCGACATTACGCCCGGACCCACCGGCGAATTGCTCGAGAGTCAGCTGCGGAATTCACCGGGACAGTTGATGGCGCTTCGCTACGGCGGTGGTGGAGAGCGCACGCGTCTGGTGTGCGGCTTTCTCGCGTGCGACGACACGTTGAGCAACCCGGTGCTGTCCGCGCTGCCGCGCATCTTCAAGGTCGACATGCGCAACGACCCGCAGTCCGCGTGGCTCGAATCGTCGTTACGGTTCGCGGCGGCCGAGGCGGCGGAATGGCGCGTAGGCAGCGCGATCGTTCTCGCGCGTCTATCGGAACTGCTTTTCGTGGAGGCGGTGCGGCGTTGCATCGATGCGCTGCCGTCCGATCGGAAAGGCTGGCTGGCGGGCGTGGGGGATCGGTTTGTCGGTCGTGCGCTCGCGCTGATGCATGCGCAGCCGGCGCATGGTTGGACAGTCGACGAGCTGGCGCGCAAAGCGGGCTTGTCCCGGTCCGCGCTGGCGCAGCGATTTACGCAGTTGCTCGGTCAGCCGCCTATGCAGTATCTCGCGCATTGGCGTTTGCAGATCGCCGCGCAGGAGTTGCGTGGCGGGACGAAGTCGCTGGCGGCGGTGGCGGATCAGGTAGGGTACGAGTCGGAGGCGGCGTTCAATCGGGCTTTCAAGCGGGAGTTCGGGATGCCGCCGGCGGGGTGGCGGCGGAGCCGGGGTGAGATGGCTGGTGTTTCTGCTGCTGCCGTTGCGGCGGCAGGCGGCGTGGACGGTGCGTTCGATGAAAGAGGTGCTTAGACGCCACGGCCGTGTAGGCGAAGCGGCATGAATCTGAAATTAGCGTCACTCCCGTAGAAATCTGGCTTTGTCGCCGCGGGGAGTGAGCAGCCCTAAAACGAGCGCCGCGAGTAAAAGCGCCGGCACGTCTCCGAGAAGATGGCCGCGGTACGGGGCATTCATCAGGACCTGGATCGCCATGATCCCGCCATGCACCACGCTCGACCACACCGCGAACCAGATGAGGCTCAGATGAGCGAGTGGATTCAGGGCCGCGAAAATCAGGAACACACCCAGCGTGGCGTACATGCCGACAATCATCAGGGGATATTCCGAATGTCCCGTATGCCAGACCCAACCGTCGGGCCAGACGATCATCAGCGGGTAAAGTCCAATGGCCGTGATGCCCGTCAAGACCAGCGCGACGCGTAGGTAATTGAGCCGCTGAGTGTCGGTCATGATCGTCTCCTTCGAATCGCGCCGGGCCCTCACTTCACCCCATGCTTCGCCTGCCAACTCTTCATGAATGCGATCTCGTCATGCTGCGCCTTGATGATGTTTCTGGCCAGCCGCTTCAGCTCCGGATCCTTGCCGTACTTCAACTCGACCTGCGCCATTTCGATCGCCCCTTGATGATGCGGAATCATGTGAGCGACAAAGTCCTTGTCGGCGTTGCCCGTATAGTCGGCGCTCATGTCCTGCATCATCTTGTCGTCGGCGGCTTTGAAAGCTTGCGTCGCATCGCCGGAGCCGGAGCCTGCATCCGCTGACTTGGACATGTCCATGCCGGGCATGGCGGCCGGTTGCTGGGCGTGGACGGGCACGGCCGCGACGGCAAACGCAAAGCCGCTGAAGAGGCAAAGGGCACGAAAGGCGCGAAGTTTTTTCATTGTGATTGTCCGTTGGAAAGGGTTGTCTATCAGGCTCTCAGAGACGGATGAAAGCCCGCCGCCTCGATGGCCTCGATGAGTTGTTCAGCTGCCAGCGTCGACGTGACCTTGACGATTTTAACGGGGACATCGACTTCGAGCTTCGCTGCAGGGTCGAGACTCGTGACTGCACGCGTGATGGCGTTGGCGCAACCGCCGCACGACATATCCGGGATGGCAAATTCCATTTCCTACCTCCAATGAAAAGTCATGACTCAAGCGTGGACCTTCCCACGGCGGTAAGGTCAAGCAGGTTTTCGTGATTGGCTGAAAACTGCAGCCGCGCACGCAAAGCCATCACGCGCGGCATCGTCCCAGCCTTACGATTTTGCAAACCTGCGTGCTAGACTTCGTACCCATGTCTTACTGGCGCAAACTCTTCATTGTCGTGCTGCTTGTGCTGAGCCTCCCGGTTCAGTCGTTCGCGGCCGTCTCCATGAAATGCGAGTCCTCGCATTCCGTGGGCGATGCGACGCCCGCGCGCCATGAGACAGCCGGTGCAATGGCCCGGCATCACGACCATGCCGCGACGATGGCCGAGCAAGCCGACAATAGCGGCGGTACCCATCTTCAGCATCATGGTTCCGTGGGCGGCGAGCATCATGCGCACGCGTGCTCCACTTGTGCGTCCTGCTGTTTCGGCGGCGCGCTGCCGATCACGCCCGTTGCGTCCCTGTCCGCCAACGTGGCTCACTTCGCTGTTCCCCTGCCTCCCACTGTCCGCGTCGCGTCGTTTCTGACCGGCGGCGTCGAACGGCCTCCCCGCATCTCTCTCGTCTAGTTCTTTCGCAGCCTCACGCTGCGTTGTTCCTTTTCGCCTTGATGGACGGCTGTGCGTCGTCCGTCATGGCCGTACTTGACGAGACGAATCATGCGAACGTTCATTGCGGCGCTGCTCGGCGCGACGGCATATCTGCCGGCGCTCGCGCACGCCACACCCATATTTCCGGACCCGACGGACCCGGCGGCATTCGTGCCGGCGATCGATGCGCCCTCCGCGCTCGCCGACTATCGCCCATACCGTGAGCAGCAAGCGCCGAGCTGGCAAGCGCTCAATCGCGCGGTGACGAATCCAGCGGGGCACGCCGGAGCGAGCCACGGTTCGATGCAGTCGAGCAGCGCCGACGCTAAAGAGGACGGCCACGGTTCTCACCGCGAAGGGGCGGAAAAATGAGGCCATGCCTGTTTCCAGCCACCCGCATTGTGGCAATTGCCATCGCGGTGACACTACTCGCCGGCTGCACGACGTTTTCGAACGACGGCGGCTTCGGCACGGTGTCGACCGCCGCGTCCGAGCGGCTCGGCAAAGACGCCGTAATGATAAAGACCGACGAGGATCGAAGTGCGGTCGCCAACCGCACGCGAGAACTGCTTTCCGCGCCGCTCAACATGGACGCCGCCGTCCAGATCGCGCTGCTGAACAACCGCGGTTTGCAGGCCTCGTACAGCGAACTGGGCATCGCCGAAGCGGACCTCGTTCAGGTCGGACGCTTGCCGAATCCCGGCTTCTCGTTCAGCCGCACGCATGGTGGCGATGACCTGAGTATCAGCCGCACGTTCACGCTCGGCATGTTGCGCGTATTGACGATGCCGTTGACGACGCGCATCGAAAGCCGCCGTTTCGAACAGACCCGCTTACTGGCCGCCAACGCCATGCTCGAGGTCGCCGCCGATGCGCGGCGCGCCTACCTCCGCGCAGTCGCTGCCACGCAATCGGCCGCCTACGCGGAGCAGGTGAAGGACGCGGCAGAGGCCAGTGCCGAACTCGCATGGCGCATGCAGCAGGCCGGCAACTTCAGCAAGCTCGATTACGCGCGCGAGCAGGCCTTCTACGCGGAAGCCATCGCGCAAGCGGCAAGAGCACAACAGCAGTCGGTGTCCGCGCGAGAAAAGCTCACTCGCGTGATGGGCCTCTGGGGTTCGCAAGCGCACTACGCACTGCCCGAGCGTCTGCCGGATCTGCCTGCCACACGCCCGGAGTTGCGCGATCTGGAAACCTTTGCGATGCAAAACAGGCTCGACATCCAGGCCTCGAAACTGCAAACGCAAAGCGTGGCCAGTTCACTGGGCTTAAGCAAAGCGACGCGTTTCATCAACGTGCTGGACGTCGGCTATCAGAACAATTTCACGACTTCCGACGGACGCGAGCAGGGCTACGAGATCAGCGTCGAGATTCCGGTTTTCGATTGGGGCAGCGCCAAAGTCGCGCGTGCCGAAGCGATCTACATGCAGTCGGCGAATCGCGTCGCGCAGACCGCGATCAACGCGCGTTCCGAGGTGCGCGAAGCGTATTCCGCCTACGTGTCCGACTACGACCTCGCGAAGCACTATCGCGACGAAGTCGTGCCGCTGCGCAAGACCATCTCCGACGAGTTGCTGCTTCGCTACAACGGCATGCTCGCAAGCGTGTTCGAACTGCTCGCCGATTCACGTGACCAGATCGGCGCGGTGAATAGCGCTATCGACGCGCTGAAGGACTACTGGCTCGCGCAGACCGATTTGCAACAGGCACTCGGCGGCCGTTTGCCGGTTGCCACTAACGCGACGCCGCTCGCCTCCACGACGCAAACGGCGTCGCCCACTGAATCCGAAGGTAAATAGCATGGTGTCACGTCGACATTTTATGAGCGGCTCGGGCGCCGCTTTGCTGGGAGCCGCACTGGTGAGCAAGGCCGGCGCCGCGTCGCTGCCCGAAGCACCCACGATGACCACAGCCTCGATGCAGCCGCCACGCGCGCCGTCGAATGGCCGGCCGTACACGCCGGTCGCCACGCTCAACGGATGGTCGTTGCCGTGGCGCATGAAGAACGGCTGGAAGGAGTTTCATCTGATCGCCGAACCGGTGGTGCGCGAACTCGCGCCCGGCATGAGCGCGAATCTGTGGGGCTACAACGGCCAGGCGCCGGGGCCGACCATCGAGGCGGTCGAAGGCGACAAGGTGCGCATCTTCGTGACCAACCGGTTGCCGGAGCACACCACGGTCCACTGGCACGGCATGCTGCTGCCGTGCGGCATGGACGGCGTGGGCGGTCTCACGCAGCCGCACATCCCACCGGGCAAGACCTTCGTCTACGAGTTTCAGTTGGAGAAGCACGGCACCTTCATGTATCACCCGCACGCCGACGAGATGGTGCAGATGGCGATGGGCATGATGGGGACGTTCATCGTCCATCCGAAAGATCCCGGCGTGATGCAGGTGGACCGCGACTTCGTGTTCATCATGTCCGCTTACGACATCGACCCAGGCAGCTTCACGCCGCGCGTCAACGAGATGACCGACTTCAACATGTGGACATGGAATGCGCGCGTGTTTCCGGGCATCGATTCATTGCCGGTGCGGGCGGGCGATCGTGTGCGGATTCGCGTCGGCAACCTGACCATGACCAATCACCCAATTCATCTGCACGGCTACCACTTCGAAGTGGTGGGCACCGACGGCGGCTGGATTCCGCCGTCCGCGCGCTGGCCCGAGGTCACCGCCGATGTCGCGGTCGGGCAGATGCGCGCCATCGAGTTCACCGCGAATCGTCCCGGCGATTGGGCATTTCATTGCCACAAGTCTCATCACACGATGAACGCGATGGGGCATCAGGTCCCGAGCATGATCGGCGTGCCGCAGCAAGACCTCGTCAAACGCATCAACCGGCTGGTGCCCGACTACATGGCAATGGGCAGTACTGGCGGGTCGATGGGGACAATGGAGATGCCACTGCCCGACAACACACTGCCGATGATGACCGGCACCGGCCCATTCGGCGCGCTGGAAATGGGCGGCATGTTTACGGTGGCGAAAGTGCGTGAAGGGCTGGGGCGCAACGACTACCGTGATCCGGGCTGGTTCAGGCATCCGAGGGGAACGGTGGCTTATGAATATACCGGTGAACTGCCGGACGGTTGACGTCGGCAGCGGCAGCGGCAGGTTGGCCGTGTGGATCGTAATTAACGTGGGAGTGTATGAGATGAAGAATGGGTTGGCTTCGATGGCGATTGGTTGCGTGATCATGGTTTTCACGTCGGCGTACGCGGCGGGTGAAGCCACTGACGTGTCGGCGAGCGCGCATGCCAGTGCGCAAGCCGCGATGTCTCATGGTGAAATCAGGAAGGTGGATAAAACTGCCGGTAAACTGACCATAAAACATGGTCCTCTGGAAAACCTCGGCATGGATGCGATGACGATGGTGTTCAGGTGAAGGACGCGGCAATGCTCTCGCAGGTCAAGTCCGGCGACAGGATCGACTTCATCGCGGACGAGGTGGACGGGGCCCTGACAGTGTTGAAACTGGAGAAGCGAGAGTAGTCACCACACGCGGGTTGTCTGCCTATCGCATTCTTGCTGAACGTGTCATACGGATAAACCATTACCGTTCGCGCGTTGCCGTTTGGATGCCTTCCGCACACCGTCTTATCGTCCGACGTTGCATGGCTTCGCCCACGTCATGCAACCGCCGCAACTCACGGGGAAGTCTTACCGATTCCTTTGTGCGCTAGCTCACTAAGACGCGCGGAACTTACTCGCCCCAGGCGTTTGAGATGTTATGCTCGGACGTCGTGAACTTCTTCATGCATAGACGCGTGCGAATTTAAGAATACCTAGATTTCATTAGGAGCCGGGCATGCTAAGAAAAGTAGTCGATCGGGCGAAAAAGATCCGACGCAGCGAGGGGTTCAAGCATTCGGTCGCCACACCACGTCGCATTTCACTTCATGCCACGCAGCGATTAAACAGGGGAATCTTCGCCATCGAAATTCAGGAGAACTCTGGTTTTTTCTCCGTGATGCAGATGGTCCTGTTTATTCTGATGTATTGCGACGAGAAGTGTCTGACGCCGTGCATCAGCGCGCGCGGCGGCCTCTACGGAGACGCTGCTGGAGCGATCGACTGGTTCTCGTCCTTCTTCGAGTCCGTGAATGGCAAGGCGGCGGCGCCGTTCACGCACAAGGTGAGAAAGTCGACGGTTCGCGATCTGGTCCAGCTTGGGTTTCGTCAACGCTACGAGACTCAGCTTCAACTCAACAGCGCCAGCGAATTATTCTTCGCATATTACCGGCCAGCCGGCCATATCGGCGATGAAGTCGAAACGATCTGCCAGAAGCTCGAGATCGGCGCGTCCACGCTCGGTGCGCATTTCAGAGGCACGGATAAATCGCTTGAGGCCATCCCGGTTTCATGGGGCGATTTCTGCCGCCACGTAGAAACGACGCTTGCGGAAAATCCGCACCTCGACAACGTCTTCGTTTCAAGCGACGAACAGGCGTTTCTGGACTTTTTCGTCGCCTGGCCGTTTAGCAAGCCGGTCAAAGTCGCTCCCGCTAAATTGCTCGCGTATGGCAATACGCCGGTTCATTTCAGCGGCTATCCGGGACTCGAAATCGGCCGTGAAGCGCTCGTCTCCAGTCTGCTGTTGTCCCGTTGCGGTTATCTGGTGAAGACGCCGTCGTATCTGTCGGCATGGTCCAGAATATTCAACCCGTCGCTGCCGGTAAAACTCGTGTCGCCGCCGCGGCCGGACGCATTCTGGTTTCCCGACAGCCGTCTCTGGCTCGAACAGGTGGCGCAGGACAAAGCGGCCTGAACGCGGATGCGATCGGATCGCCTGGGTGGCTCGCAGTCGTGACATCGGTAGGAAGAATGGCGCGCATATAATGAAAGGCCGCCTGACGGGTTTGCCGGAACGTGTCGTTCGAGTCCGGCAAGCCGTCAGATACATCGTGACTGCAAAGAGGCCTTCAGCATGTACATTGCCATGAACCGTTTCAAAGTGACGCCCGGATCCGAAGCCGCCTTCGAACATCTGTGGACCACGCGCGATACGCACCTGAAAGAAGCGCCGGGTTTCGTGGAATTTCATCTGCTGAAGGGTCCACAGAAGGACGATCACGTTCTCTATTCCAGCCATACGATCTGGAAGGACTACGCGTCGTTCGAGGCGTGGACGAAATCCGACGCCTTTCGCGCCGCGCATCGCAGCGCAGGTGGCGACAACCGGGTGCTCTATCTCGGGCATCCGGAATTCGAAGGCTTCGAAGTCCTTCAGACCGTCAAATGAATGCATGATCCTCGCGAGCGCCCCGTGCCATTCACGGGCGCCGTGAAGGGACTTCCCCCACTCATGATGAGCTTTCAGCGCGCGTTTCGCCCACGCTAGCCTGTGCGCGTCCGACGACGCGCTGAGCAAGCTTGCGGTATTCTTTTGCGAGCATTTCGCCGCGACGCCTAACGCGCCGGCGCAACTCACAGAGGAACTGAAACATGAAAGCCGTCAAAATCGGTTCGCCCGCCACTGTCGCCAATCTCCAGGTCGTCGACATCGCCGATCCCGGTCAGCCCGCGGCGGGCCAGATTCGCGTGCGCATTCACGCGAACTCCTTGAATTTTCACGACTACGGCGTGGTGAGCGGCAATCTGCCGGCGGACGCAGGGCGGATTCCGATGGCGGACGGCGCGGGCGTCGTCGAGGCAGTCGGCGCGGGCGTGTCGGAATTCAAAGCGGGCGATCACGTGGTGTCGTGCTTCTTCCCGTTCTGGGAAAACGGGCCGCCCGCCATCGCCGATTTCAAGACCACACCCGGCGACGGCATCGACGGCTACGCACGCGAAGCCGTCGTGCTGCCGAGCCACTACTTCACGCACGCTCCGCGCGGCTATAGCCACGCCGAGTCCGCAACGTTGACCACAGCCGGGCTCACCGCATGGCGCGCGCTCGTCGTGGACGGCCAGTTGAAGGCCGGCAATACGGTGCTCGTGCTCGGTACCGGCGGCGTGTCTATTTTCGCCTTGCAGATGGCCAAAGCGATGGGCGCTTCGGTGATTGCCACGTCTTCATCGGACGCAAAGCTCGCCAGACTTCGCGAGCTTGGAGCCGACCACACGATCAACTATCGCGACACTCCCGAATGGGGCAAGCAGGTCCGCTCGCTGACTGATGGCCGCGGTGTCGACCATGTGATCGAAGTGGGCGGTCCGGGGACTTTGCCGCAGTCGATCACCGCCTGCCGGATCGGCGGACATATCGCGCTGATCGGCGTGTTGACCGGACGGGCAGGGCCGGTGCCGACCGCGGCGCTGATGGCGCGGCAGCAGCGTTTGCAGGGTTTGATCGTCGGTAGCCGTCAGGATCAGCGCGATATGATCCGGGCGCTCGAAGTGATGGGCATCAAGCCGGTGATCGACAGCACGTTCGAACTGGAGAAACTCGGCGAGGCGTTTTCGCACGAGGAATCCGGCGCTCACTTCGGGAAGATTTGCGTGGCGGTATAAGCGCTTCGTATGCGCGAGTGAAAGCCGGGTTGCCCGTTTCGCTCGCGCTGTTTGTGGCGCTGCCAAGTGGCATGCAAGGGCGCGTTAGTCGTGCCTAACCCAAGTCGGTGAAGTTGATGCTGCGCGCCTCGCACGCATTCGTAAAGACCTCGTCGTAGCTCGAGAAAAACACCGTGCGCGTTTGCGCCAGTGTCTTGAACAGATCGACCAGCACGGCGCGTGCGGCGGCGTCGAGTCCGCCGACGGGTTCATCCGCGATCAGCAACTGGGTTTCGCCAAGCACGGCAGCCGTCAGGAAAAACTTCTTGCGCGTACCGAACGACATCTGTTCAAAGCGTTTGTCGAGATGCGGCGTGAGGCCAAAGCGGTCCGCAAGCGACAGCGTGTCAGCGGTTACAGTGGTGTTTCTCGCCGATGCCACATTGCTCAGATACTCGCGTCCGGTCTGATCCGAATAAGGCATGCAGTCTTCGGGCACATAGGTGAGTACGGATTGCGCGGCGAGCGGTGCACTGCGCAGCGAATGGCCGCCGAGCCACACCTCGCCCGTATCGGGCTCGATCGTGCCCGCGAGGATGCCGAGCAACGTCGACTTGCCGCTGCCGGACTCATCGTTTAACGCGACGCATCCTGATGCCGTGTCGTAATGCAATCCCTGAAAGATGAGGCGTTCGCCGTAGCGCTTGCTGAGGTTTTCGAATCGAAGCATGGATTGGAGCGTGATTCAGGAGAAGACTCGCCGCATCGGGTCGCGCGGCAGATGTCTTCTACAGGTTGGCGTTGCGCAAGTGTAGCAGCGCAAGCCGCAGCCGCTGTCACGTCCGAAGCTTCATTCACCGATCCGCATCCAGCAAAAACTCGACCATCCGGTCGCACACACGGCCGAACATTTGCGTGCCTGTCACAGTCGGGCATCCGCGCGCGCGGGCGGCTTCGATCAACGGCGTGAGCGGCGGCTTCGTCACCACGTCGCCGACGAACGTCGTGGCCGGCAGACGCGACACGTCGATAGGCAGCGGGTCGTCCGCTCGCATGCCGAGCGGCGACGCGTTGACGACCACGTCGTACGCATTCGCATCCACGGAAGCGGCCACACTATGCACCTCGCCTTGTCCGAGCGCATTCAACCGGCCGATCAGCGACGCCGTGCGTTCGGCATCGTTATCGCGCACGTCGAGCGACGCCACGCCGCCTTGAACCAGCGCATGTCCGATCGCGGAACCCGCGCCGCCCGCGCCGACCAGCAGCGCGCGTTTGCCGCGCAGATCGCAACCGGTATCGATGAGCGCGGCGACGAAGCCGGTGCCGTCGAACATGCCGCCATGCCAACTGCCGTCCGCCGTGCGGCGCAACGTGTTCACCGCGCCGAGAAAGCTCGCCTGTTCGGTGAGCGAGCCGCAATACCCGGTGGCGCTGAACTTGTGCGGCACGGTAATGATCACGCCGTCGACATTGCGCATGGGTGTCACGCCTGCAAAAAACGCGGGCAGGTCGGCGGGCGCGACGTGCGCGGGGACCACCAGCGCATCGCGTCCGGCGGCGCGCAAAGCGGCGGTCACGCCGGACGGCGAGCGTACCTGCGCGATCGGATCGCCGACGATGAAAATCACCCGTGTGGCGCCGCTGAGGCCTTCATCCAGCGAGGCGGAAAAAGAAGGGGCGTCGGGTTGCGTCATGTTGTATGTCTCCAGAGTGTTGCCCGGTTTTCATCTTGCGCGATGCCGGGCGATTTTGCTTGAGTGGGTTCGGCGCGAACGGATCCTTGACCGGTGGGTCCGTTCCTGCGAACTCTAACGTTTTGTGGAATAGCATTCAAGAATGAAATCATTTCGTATGAATGTGAAATGAAGCAGGTTGTCGATAGAAATCCACGGTCTGACGCAGTCCTTCGTCAAGCGACGTGTGCGGCAGATCGGGCAGCAACTCCTCAAGAGTTGGATCTACGGGGAACGACGTGGCGATCGGTAACGGCGCGCCGGTTGTATCGATACATGCGCCCGGCACGATCACGCCGATACGTTCGATGACCTGATCCACCGAAACGATGTCGCCCGCCAGGGTGAACACATGCGCGCCGCGCGGCGCTCGTACGAGAGCGGCTTCATAGGCGGCGGCGACATCGTCCGCGAAAACGAGGCCTGTCGAGCCGGTGAACGGAATCGTGTACGGCTCGCCGCGCGCCGCTGCGCGGCACGCGAGGCTCGGTCCAGCGCTCGAACCCGTTTCGCGCCCTGCGCCATACACGACGAGAGGCCGGAAGCCGACGCTGGCAATGCCGTGGTCGTGCCAGTACGCGCGCGCCGCGCCTTCGCAGGCGAGCTTGAACGCGCCGTAAAAGGTCTGCGGAAAAGGCACGGCGCCGTCATCGGGTCCGAAGACGCCCGCGCTGCTCGCGTACAGCACATTCTTCAAACCGGCCGCGCGTGCGGCTTCGAAAACATTGAGCGTGCCGATCAGATTGATTTGCGCGCCGCGCACCGGATCGAGCGCGCAAGCCGGCGTGAGCACGCCCGCGAGATGAATCACCGCGTCGCAGCCGTTCAGTGCGCGCGACACATCGGCTGGATTCGCCATGTCGCCGCTCGCCCATTGCGCCGTTGCGGCCTGCTCAGGCGCGAGCGCTTCCAGCAGGCGCGTGTCGGCGCGCAGATCGAACGCCCGCACGCTGATGCCTTTGCGGAGCAGGCGCCGCATGATCCACGCCCCCAGAAACCCGCTTCCTCCCGTGACCAATACGCGCATCGTCTTTCCTCCGTGAGTGCAGAAGTATTTTGCATTTTTGCATTTGTGGAATAGTATTCCGAAATCAAAGCAAATTCTACAGATGTCGACGAACTGCGACGAACTACTCGTCGCGGCCCAGACAAGGAGCAAAGGAGCAGGACATGGTGGAGACACTCAGCGGATTGCAGCAGAACGAAACGTTCGACGTCGTGGTGATCGGCGCCGGCGGGGCAGGGATGTCGGCGGCGCTGTTCGCTGCCATCGAAGGCGCCCGCGTTTTGCTGGTGGAAAGCACCGAATACGTGGGCGGTACGACAGCCTATTCGGCCGGCACAACGTGGATTCCCGACTCGATGCACGGCCCTTCCGTCAATCCGGACGACAGCAGCGCCAACGCCGAGGCTTTTCTGCGCCGCGCGGTGGGAGAGCGCAGCAGCGAGGCGTTGCGTCGCGCGTTTCTGGCCGCCGGCCCGCAGGCCGTCGCGCATATCGAGGCGAATTCGGATGTGAAATACAGGGCGCGCCCGTTTCATCCGGACTATCTGTCCGAACTCGAAGGCTCGACTTTACGAGGCCGCGCGCTGGAGCCGCTCGCTTTCGACGGCCGCAAGCTCGGCAAGCACTTCGCGCTGATCCGTCCGCCGATTCCCGAGTTCACGGTGCTCGGCGGCATGATGGTGGATCGCGACGACGTCGGTCATTTGCTCGGCATGACGAAGTCGCTCAAGTCCCTGCGCCACGCCGTGAAGCTGCTCGCGCGCCACGCTTGCGACCGCATGAGTTGGCCGCGCGGCACGCGTCTCGTAATGGGCAATGCGCTGATCGGCCGTCTGCTTTATTCGCTGCTGGCTCGCAACGTCACCGTGCTGGTGAGCACGAAACTCGAAGCGCTGCGCACCGGCGCAAACGGCAGTGTCGACGGAATCACGTTGAGCCAGAACGGCCAGCGGCGTCAAATCGCGGTGACGGGTGGCGTGATTCTCGCAAGCGGCGGCTTCAACCGGCATCCGCAACGGCGCAGCGCGATGCTGCCGGGCGTGGATTCAAACTGGTGTCCCGGCGCGCCAGGACACACCGGCAGCGCGCACGATCTCGCGCTCGCCATCGGCGCACGTTATGGCGAAGGCGCGTTGAGCAACGCGTTCTGGGCGCCGGTCTCCGTACGCAAGCGCAAGGATGGCACGACCGCGGTGTTCCCTCACTTTCTGATGGATCGCGGCAAGCCCGGCATGGTGGTCGTCAATCAGGCGGGCAAGCGCTTCCTCAACGAAAACACTTCGTATCACCTGTTCGGTATCGCGATGCAGGAGGCGCATCGCCAGTCGCCGTGCGTGCCCGCGTATCTCGTCACGGATGCCGAAGGCTTGCGCAAATACGGTCTCGGCATGGTGCGTCCCGGTGGCAAAGGCCTCGCCCCATTTCTCGCCGACGGCTATCTGACACGCGCCGATACGCTCGACGAACTCGCGGGCAAGCTGGGTATCGATCCACGTGGATTGACCGATAGCGTCGCGCGCATCGACGAATACGCGCAGACCGGCGCGGATGCGGATTTTCAGCGCGGCACGACCGACTATCAGCGCGCCAACGGCGACGCAAACTGGCCGGGACCGAATCCTTGCCTCGGGCCGATCGGCCGCGCGCCGTTCTACGCGGTGCGGCTCTATCCCGGCGACATCGGCGCGGCGACCGGACTGGCCAGCGATCAGCACGCCCGCGTGCTGGGTCGCGACGATCAACCTATCGGCGGTTTGTACGCATGCGGCAACGACATGCAATCGGTGATGGGTGGCGTGTATCCCGGACCCGGCATCACGTTGGGACCTGGACTCGCGTTTGCCTATCTCGCCGGCCGCGACGCGGCTGCGCGCGCCCAAACCGCTTCGGCCGCGCGGACCTCGTCGGCGGCGTGGTCGGAACCTGCTGACGTAAGCCCACAGCGGGCCAAAGAGAAAATCTTCTGATGAACCAGGGCTGAGCCTGGTTTGAATGAAGTTATAGAATGGAATAGTATTCAACAAATAGATCGGAGACGATCTCTTCCCAACCGACGAAACGAACTGGTAATGAAGCGCGATCCGATACTCGAATGTGATGTGCTGGTGCTGGGTTCCGGCGCGGGCGGCCTCTCCACCGCGGTCACCGCCGCGACGCGCGGGCTGCGTGTGATGGTGGCGGAAAAAGCCGCGGTGTTCGGCGGTACGACCGCATGGTCGGGCGGCTGGATGTGGATTCCCGGCAACCCGCTCGCAACGCGTGCAGGTATTGTCGAGGAACCCGAAGCATCGCGCACGTATCTGCGCAACGAACTCGGCGCGCACTTCGATGCGGACAAGGTCGACGCGTTGCTCGACTACGGTCCCGAGATGATCGAGTTCTTCGAACGCAATACGTCCATGCGTTTCGTCGACGGCAACCGCATTCCCGATTTTCATACCACGCCCGGTGCCGTGAGCGGCGGCCGCTCGGTGTGCGCAATGCCATTTGACGGCCGCGAACTCGGGTCGCTGATCGAGCGGTTGCGTGAGCCGCTCGGCGTGGTGACGCTCAAAGGCATGGCGATCGGTTCAGGGCAGGACCTCGCGCATTTCTTCAACGCCACGCGTTCAGTGCGCGCCGCATGGCACGTGCTGCGCAGGCTCGCGGTGTTCGCGGGCCACAAGCTGCGTTACGGCCGATCCATGCATCTGGTGAACGGGAATGCGCTGGTCGCGCGGCTGCTCAAATCCGCAGCCGATCTCGGCGTCGATCTGCGCACCAACGCCGAGGCCGTCGCGTTGCTGCGCGAGGCGGGCCGCGTGGTGGGCGCACGTGTCGAGATCGACGGCGTGCCGCATGAGGTGCGCGCCGCGCGTGGCGTGGTGCTGGCGTGCGGCGGTTATCCGCACGACCTCGCGCGCCGTGCGCAAACTTTTTCCTATACGCCGTCGGGGCGCGAGCACTGGTCCGCCGCGCCGCTCACCAATACCGGCGACGGCATTCGCCTCGGCGAATCGATCGGTGCGCGCTTCGATGCTTCGCTCGAAACGCCCGCAGCCTGGGCGCCGGTCTCGCTCGTGCCGCAAGGCAAGGGGCGCGCGGACGTCGCGTTTCCGCATCTGATCGAGCGCGCGAAGCCGGGCGTGATCGCGGTGACGCGCGCGGGCCAGCGCTTCGTCAATGAAGCCTCGTCGTATCACGATTTCGTCAGCGCGCTGATCGGTACCACCCCTGCCGGTGAGGAGGTCTGCGCGTGGCTGGTTTGCGATCATCGTTTCCAGCGGCGCTACGGGCTGGGCTTCTCGAAGCCGTTTCCGTTTCCCACCGCGCCGTATCGCCGCTTGGGTTATCTGAAATGTGCGGACAGTCTTGCCGAACTGGCCGCGCAATGCGGCATCGATCGATATGGATTGGAGAGCACCGTGGCGGCCTATAACAGCTACGCGAAGGATGGCTTCGACCCGCAGTTCCACAAGGGCTCGACGCCGTACAACCGCGTGCAGGGCGACGCGCGGCACGCGCCGAGTCCGTGTCTCGCGCCGCTCGAAGACGGGCCGTTCTATGCGGTCAAGCTGCTGCCCGGCAGCCTCGGCACATTTGCGGGCCTTGCTACCGATGCCACCGCTCGCGTGCTCGATCACGCGGGCCAGGCCGTCGCAGGCCTCTACGCGGTCGGCAACGACAGCGCCAGCATGATGGGTGGCTGCTACCCGAGCGGCGGCATCACGCTCGGCCCGGCGATGACCTTCGGTTATCTCGCGGGCCTTTCCATCGCCGGAGAAGCTCGCGCGGCGCACGTAGCGCAACACGCATCAAACCCGGCCGCCTTGAACACCACGAACACCATCATTCAGCCACAAGGACACATGTAATGACGCTCTACGACGTAGTGACACTGACGGTGAAGATTGGCGCGAACGCGCAGGTCTTCGAAAGCATTCAGGCAAGCGGCGATCAACCGGGCTCGAAGCTGCTCGGCTGCTGGCATTCCGATATCGGCGCGCTCGGCCAGGTGCTGGTGCTGCGCGGCTTCGATTCGGAAGCCGCGTTGATCACAGAGCGCAAACGCATGCTGCTCGAAGGCAACCCGTTCGGCTGCGGTGAATTCGTCACGGACGTGAAGATCGACAGCTATTCGCTCTTTCCGTTTCTGCCGCCGATCGAACCGGCCGTATACGGCGGCATCTACGAGATGCGTGTTTATGGCACGAAGCTCGCGAGCCTGCAGCACACCATCGACGCGTGGGAGAAAGCGGTGCCCGAGCGGACGCAGCGTTCGCCGCTGGTCGGCGCGATGTATTCGCTCGACGGCAACGTGCCGCGTTTTCTGAACATCTGGCCGTATGCGAGCGTCGACGAACGTTCGCGGATTCGCGCCGAAGCGGTGAAGGACGGCATCTGGCCGCCCAAGGGCGGCCCCGCGCACCTGACCACGATGGAATCGACGATCTGCGTGCCGGCGCCGTTCTCGCCGTTGCGCTGAGCGCGGACTCGCGGAGATGAAATCGAACTCAGGAAAGGACATGACCCAGCACAACTCACGGGCGCTCTCGCTATCGGCGTTGACCGTGCTCGAACTGAGCCCGTCGCAAATGGTGGAGTGCGCGGCCGAGGCAGGCTACGGCTTCGTCGGGCTGCGCCTGTTGCCCGCCACGGATCACGAAGTACGCCACGACATCATCGGCACGACGCCGTTGAAGCGCGAGACGCTTGCGTGTTTGCGCGACACCGGCGTCAAGGTGCTCGACGTCGAGATTCTGCGGCTCAAGCCCGATACCGATGTGGCCGCATACAAGCCGATGCTCGATACCGCCGCCGAACTTGGCGCGCGCTACGTACTCGTTGCGGGCAACGATCCTGACGAAGCGCGCACCGCGGAGCATCTCGCGCAACTCTGCGATCTGGCTGCGCCGCTCGGCCTATCGCCTTCGCTCGAACCGATGCCATGGACCGAAGTGAAGGACATCACGCAGGGCGCGCGCATCGTCAAGGCGGCGGCACGGCGCAATACCGGCCTGATCGTCGACCCGATTCACTTCGACCGCGCGGGTTCATCGACCGACGCATTGCGCGCGTTGCCACGCGAATACTTCGGCTATGTGCAGTTTTGCGACGCACCGGCCGAGCGTCCTGCCGACCTCGACACGCTGCTGTACCAGGCGCGTTGCGAGCGTCTGATTCCGGGCGAGGGCGGCCTCGACCTTGGCGGCATTCTGCGCGCGCTGCCGGATCATTTGCCGATCAGTATCGAAGTGCCGACCCAACGGTGGGCTCAAACCGCGCCCGCGGTGGAGCGCGCCCGCAAGCTGCGCGAGGCGACGCTCGCCGTACTCGAACGGACCTATGCGATGACGTAGTCGGTTTCATCTTCGTTCGAGCCGGTCCGCCGAAGCGCACGCCAAAGATGGCGCGCGGCATGAGACCGGCAACCTCAATCGATAGCGATAACGATAACAACAGTCTGGAGACACCTGATGGAACCTTTACTCAAGGCGCCGCGGAAACCCGCGTCCGCTTCGCGCGTCATCGACGTGCAGCAGTTGCTCGACGAACAACCCGTCGGGCGCTTTCAGATTCTCGTGTTGTTGATGTGCATGTTCATCGTCACGCTCGACGGACTCGATACCGTGATGGTCGGTTTCATCGCGCCGGCTTTGTCGAGCGCGTGGGCGATTCCGCGTGACGCGCTTGGCCCGGTGATGAGCGGCGGCCTGCTCGGCCTCGCATTCGGCGCGCTGTGCGCGGGGCCGCTCGCGGACCGCTTCGGCCGCAAGACAGTGATGACGGGCGCGGTGCTGTTCTTCGGCGTCTGGAGTCTCGGCTCCGCCTTCGCGAGCAACATCAGCGAACTCACGGTGCTGCGCTTTCTCACAGGCCTCGGTCTCGGCGCATCCATGCCCAACGCCGCCACGCTGATGGCCGAATACGCGCCGCAACGCTGCCGCGCGCTGATGGTGACGACGGTGTTTTGCGGCTTCACGCTCGGCGCGGCCGGTGGCGGGTTCGTGAGCGCATGGCTGATCGCGTCGCACGGCTGGCATTCGGTGCTGATTCTCGGTGGCGTCCTGCCGATTCTCTACGTGCCGCTGATGATCAAATGGCTGCCCGAATCCGCGCGCTTCCTGGCGCTCAAGGAAACGCGCCGCGCGCGTCTCGTGACGGTGATGAACCGCCTCGAACCCGGCAGCGCCGATCAGTCCACGCGCTTCGTCGCGCACGACACGCCGCGGCGCGAACGCAGCCCGGTCCGTTTGATCCTGTCGCGCGACTACGCATTCGGCACGGTGATGCTGTGGGTCTGCTACTTCGCCGGCTTGCTGACCGTGTATCTGCTCGGCAGCTGGCTGCCGACGCTGATTCGCGGCGCGGGCTTCACGCTCGCCGAAGCGGCGGTGGTCGGCGCGCTGTTTCAGGCGGGCGGCACGATCGGCTCGCTGGCGATCGGCTGGCAGATGGACCGTTTCAATCCGCATCGGGCGCTGGGCGCAACCGTGTTCATGGGCGGCGTGCTGGCCTGGTACATGGGCTTGCCCGGCCACGGCATCACCGCGATCAGCGTGCTGGCGTTCGGCATGGGCTACTGCATGAACGGCTCCAACACGGGATTCTGCGCGTTGGCGGCGGGCTCCTATCCGACCCGCATGCGCGCCACCGGCACGAGCTGGATGCTGGGCATCGGCCGCTTCGGCGGGATTGCGGGGGCGATGCTGGGCGCCGGCATGCTGCACGCAAACTGGGGCTTCGGCCAGGTGTTCACGTCGCTCGCGCTGCCGGCCGCGGTCGGCGCGGCGGCGGTGCTGCTCAAGGGCGCACGCCATCGCGGGCCGGTGCTGCAGGTCAGCGCGGGCATCGGACACTGAGATCAGCGAAATTCATTGGCGCATAGTGCGGGCGCTCTTGAGTTCCGATATGGAATCGTGTTCTCATTCGGTATCGAAATCGAACCGAGAGTGCAACATGGCGGGGAATCTGGAGCGGGCGCTGGCCATCATCGAATTGCTGGCGAAGCAGGGCGGCAGCATGCAGTTGGCCGCGATCGCCGACACGCTGAATATTCCGCGCAGCGGCACCCATCGCCTGCTGGCCGAATTGAGCGAAGAGGGCTACGTGCGGCAGGACGAGCACGGCGAATACGTGCTGGCGCTCAAACTGGTGTCGCTCGCGCTGATGTGGCTGTCCACCGGCGGCGTGCTGGATATTTCGCAACCGGTGCTCGACCGGCTGGCGGCAGCGTCGGGCGAACTGGCGCGGTTGGGAGTGGTGGAGGACGATCACATCACGTTCGTCGGCAAGGCGCAGGGCGCCAAATCCGGCTTGCGCTACGACCCGGACATGGGCAGCCAGCCGCCGCTGCATTGCACGGCGAGCGGCCAGGCGTGGCTCGCCACCATGAGCGACGAGGAAGCGCTCGAACTCGTGTCGCGTCAGGGCGGCATCGGCAAGGCGGGCCCGCGCGGCCCGAAGGCGCCGAAAACGATCCAGCAGTTCCTGCAGGACCTGGCGGGCGCGCGCAAGCGCGGCTACGGCGTCGCCAGCGAAACCTACGAGGCGGGCATGACTTCGATGGCGGCGGCGATCCGTCATCCGTTGACGGGGCTGGTGGTGGGGATCGTCAGTCTCGCGGGCCCGACCAGCCGTTTGCCGGAAGCGCGCCTGAAAGAGCTGGCGCCGGCCTTGCTCGAAGCCGCGTCGGATATGGGCGCGGCCACCATGAGTTCGCCGTATTTCAAGCGCAGTCTGCGCGTGGCGCCGGTGGCGGCCGTGGTGCAGCCGGTCGAGCCGAAGCGCAAAGGACGGCCGCGTGCCGCTTGAGCCTCGAGCGGGTTGCCACGTGCCCGCGCCGCGTCAAATTTCATCGCGCCGGGCCGTTGAGCTGAATAACCCGCTCGCGTTTCTTCTGTTACTTTCCTGAAAATCTCCACGAATTCGTCGACGGCCACTCATGCACACTGCTGCCGGCAAAGCGGCCCCGCTGTCCCGCGCCGAACTCAGGCGTATCGTCGCCGCCATTGTGATCGGCAATGGTTTTGTCGCTTACGACTTCACCGTCTACAGCTTTTCCGCTGTCGTGATCGGCAATCTGTTCTTTCCGTCGCACAATCCGGCGTCGTCGCTATTGCTCTCGCTTGCCACCTTCGGCGCGGGCTTCGTGATGCGTCCGCTCGGCGCGATCATGATCGGTCACATTGCCGACAGCCGCGGCCGCAAAGCCGGACTCACCGTATCGCTCACATTGATGACGCTCGGCACGTGGCTGATCGCATGTCTGCCGAGCTACGCATCGATCGGTCCGGCGGCGACCGTGCTGATGGTGCTCGCGCGCCTGATGCAGGGGCTCGCGGCGGGCGGCGAGATCGGCCCGGCGTCGGCGTCGCTGATGGAGTCGGCCGGCTACCGGCACCGCTGTTTCATGGTGAGCTGGCGCGGCGCCAGCCAGGGCGCGGCCGCTTTCGCCGCCGCATTGGTCGGGGCGGCCACCACGGCATTTCTGTCGCCCGCCGCCATGCACGACTGGGGCTGGCGCATTCCGTTCGTGCTGGGCGGATTGATCGGCCCGGTCGGCTGGTACCTGCGCCGTCGCATGCCGGCGGCCGCGCCGCAAGAGCGCACGCGGCTCAGCCCGCGGCGGCTGTTTGCGGAGCACACGCGCCCGCTCGTCTACGGCATTCTGATGATGGCGGCGCCTTCCGTGAGCATCTACATTACCGTGTTCTACATGCCGGCCTATCTGGTGCGTACATTGCACCGGCCGCCGGCGATCAGCCTTTTGACGGCGTGCCTCTCAGGCGTGGTGATTCTCGTGGTGACGCCGCTGATCGCGCGCGCGGCCGACCGGCTCGCGAGCCGCAAAACGCTGCAATACGCGTCGCTCGTGGCGTCGCTGGCGGCGGCATGGCCCGCTTTCTGGGCGCTGACTCACGGCGCCGGCGATCTCGCGGCGCTCGTCATCATCACGGCTTACGTGGCGCTCGCGGTGAACAACGCCGGCGCCGCTTCGGTGCTGATGATGGAAGCGTTTCCGGCGCACCGGCGCGCGGCCGGACTATCGGTGATTTACAGCTTGGGCGTGGTCCTGTTCGGTGGATTTTCGCCGTTTCTGGTGACGTGGCTCATCAACCGGACGGACGATCCGATGATCCCGGCGTGGTATCTGATGGGCGCCACCGCGCTCACGCTGATCGCGCTAAAGGCGTTCCCGGAAGCGGAACCGGATGCGGGCGCTCGCGCTGCAAGCGCGTCGCAGCCGGCTGCCTGAAACGCTAGGCTGCGTTGCGCAAGTGCTGCAGGTCGAGGGCGCGGGCGCGCATGTCTTGCGGGCTCATGTCGAAGGCGCGGCGAAACGCGCGGGTGAAGTCGGACGCACTCTGAAAGCCGAGTCCAAAAGCGATTTCCGCCACCTGCACATGCGGATAACGGACTAGTTCGTCCGCCGCCTCGCGCAGCCGGCGGTTGCGAATATAGGCGCCGAGACCGCCTTCGTGCTCGAACCAGCGATAGATCGTCGCGCGCTTCAGTTGCAGCGCCTGAACCACGCTGGTTGGCGTGAGGTCGCCCTGGTGCAGATTGGCTTCGATATAGCGGCGTACCCGGCCCATCACCGCGGCCTGCAGCGCGGCGCGGCCCGCGCCGCTTAGGCGCGCCTCCTTGCGAAACGTGGCCACCAGCAACTGCGTCCCTGCCTGCAGGGCATCGATGGCGCTGACCGGATCGAGCCGCGCAATGTCGCGGGCGAGCGCTGTCATGTGATCCAGCACGACGTCGGTCAGCGGCGAGCCTTGCTGGACGATGCGGCCGTGAATCGCCGCGCCGTCGCGTAACGCTTCGTCCACCACCGCTGCCGGTACGAACAGGCTCAGAAGGCGGCATTCGGGGCGTTCGGCGCGGAACGGCTGGTTCAGATCGAATGCGACGATGCCTGCCACCGAACCCGGCGCGCTGCGTTTCTTGTGCATGCCGGTGACGTGGCCGACTTCCCCTTCCACGAAGAGCTGAAACACGTAATCACGCCGCGAATCGGTGGATACGCGGGCCACCGAGCGTTCCAGCAGCATCGAATCGGTGCGGCAGTCCGTAAAAATCATGCCGCCGACCGCGTATAAATCGATTTCACCGCGAAAACCCCCGGCAACCTGCGCTTTCGACGGCGGCGCGTCGACCACATGGCCCACGCGCTGGCGCCAGGCGAGGAATTGTTCGGCGGGTGCCAGTCCGTGCGTACTGAAGCGGCTCGTCGAAATGGCGGAGCGCGAATCGGCCGCGGCGGCCGCGGCCAGATGTTGCGGCAGGGTGCGCTGGTTCATTGAATCGGTTGTTACAAGCGAGACGGGCGTGCCGACGGGGCCGCGGCGTGTCTACCCGGCTATTTCACGCCCGGTCGTCCAATTTTGAGACGTACGGTCAAGCCTAACAAAAAAGCGGCATTAATGTTGCGTGATTAGATGCAGATCGTTTTCGCTTACGGCGCGGCAGGCAGTCGACCGCCGCCCCGTTATCGGAATCGCAACTGCGCGCAGAAACAGCGTCGAGCCATTTCGCGCGGTGCAAGGGTGCGAGGTTCACGCTTTGCCGACAGGTAATTCACGGGGTATCAAAGATGAGCGGCACGAACATGCAACCGACCGTGCAACGCGGCGCTCGGCGTCCGGCTAGTCTGGTAGACAGCCAGTTGCAACATTTCGAGAACGTGGTGGAGTACCTGACGCGTGGGGACGCGTCCGGCGGGCTGTATCCGCTCGACCACGAGTATTGGGAAAAACGGATCCGGGCGCTCGAAGAGACTTACGAGCTGATTGCCAGTCAGCGGCACCGCCTGACGAGACTTCTCGACAGACTCGCGAGCGAAGCTCAGATGGCGCAGATGGCGCGGAATGCGCTGAAGCCGCGCACGGCCGCTTGAGTCGGTCGAAGCATAGGAACGCGAGAACCGGATTTCAGTCGGGGAGAACCAGATCGATGCATGCCGGCATCGCTAATAAAAGCAGCAGAGCCTGAGAGCAAATGGCGATGGTGCGAACGGGCCCGAAGAGGCCCGTCGCACATCCTCAGCGCTTGAGTGTCAATGAACACCTGCGGCGCGAATCCGGGCCGCTGCGTCCACCGCCTCGCTCATGAGCCGGTCGATGACTTCCGCCACCGGCACGCATCGTTCGACTAGCGCCGACGATTCCCCCGCGAACAACGCCATTTTCTCGAGATCGCCCACCGTATCGCGGAGCGGCGAAATCGTGCTGAACTTGTAGATCGGCCCTTGATCGTCGTGGGCGATTTCTTCTCGCGGCAACACATGCGGATGATTGCCGAACAGACGTTCGCCGGCCTCGCGCGTCACGCTGTTCGCCAGCACGCGCACCGGTGAGCCGGGCGGCCAGTTGATCGCGTAAAGGTCGGTGTGCACGGTGTCGCCCGCCTGGGCATCGACGATTCGCTGCTTGTGATAGTCGTGCGCGAAAGACTCATGCGTCGCGACGAATAGCGTGCCGCACTGAATGCCCGCCGCGCCAAGCGCTAGCGCGGCAATCAGCCCGGCGCCGGTCGCGAAGCCGCCGGAGGCCACCACCGGCACGTGCAAACGCTGCGCGACTTCCGGCAGCAGCGCCATGATGCCGATGCGCCCACGCACGTGGCCGCCCGCTTCGACGCCTTGCGCGATGACCGCGTCCACGCCGGCCTGCTGCGCGGCAAGCGCCTCTTCGAGCGAGCCCACCTGCCAGAGGACGAGCGCGCCGACATCTTTGGCCCGTTTTACCACGTCAGGCATGACATCCCAGAAGAAGCAGATGGCCGGCACCCGCGCCGCGCGGCACACGGCGAGTTGCGCATCGAGCAGCGCGGGCTCCGTCCGGAAAGGAATCAGATTGACGCCGAACGGCCGGTTCGTCGTTGCGCGCACCGCGGCGATCTCACACTCGATCATTTCCGGCGCTTCCCCAACCATGCCGAGCAGGCCGAATCCGCCGGCGTCGGAAACGGCGACCGCCAACTCGGCGCGCGCCGGGCCGCCCATTCCGGCCGAAATCACGGGGTGTCGACAACCGAGCAAACGCGTCAGCGCAGTATCGAACAGCGGGGTGTCGTCATGCATGGCGGTCCTCTCATCGTGTCGCGCGGCGGTAATGCACAGGATTGTGCGGCTCGCCGCATCGAACCTGCATCCACGGCAGTCTCTTTAGAGTAGATGCAGACGAGCGCGGCGGCAGCGGGTATTTTTCGTCAGAAGATAGGCGAGCACGGCAAGGTGATATTCAGTAATTCTGACCGCTTTTAAATAGGGAGCGGTTAATAGTAGATATGCAGAATACGCAATGAATTTAGCGCTGATAAACTGTGCGCCGGAGCAGTCTGTTACCGCAATGCACGCAGCGCTCGCTCCCCAAAATCCGGCGGCTCGAAAGCGCTGGATAGACGGTAGAACTAGGCCTTTTCTGCGATTTGGAAGAAGCGGCGGCACGGCATACTGGCCGTGTGCACGTTATTAAAAGGGACGTATGGTTGGGTGTCCTTTCTTCCGGTCATGCATGGTGTCGCATCAGTCGATCCCCCTCCGCCAACCTCTGCCCATCTGAACTTTGACAAGTATCGGGGCTCGCATTGGGCCCGTTTTTGGAACTGACTCATGAAGCCGGGAAATAACTCGCTTGGTAAAAGACGCTCACGCAAGATCGCCATCTCGGTGACGGCGGCACTTATCGCAGTGTTGCTCGCCTTTGGCGTGTGGCATTACCAGCAGCGCGCAGCGCAGGTCGCGCCGGCGCTGACCGGCGTCGCGAGCCAGATGCGCCACGATTCCTCGGCATGGACGCATAAAGAGAAAGACGCCTCGCAAATGTTGCGCGATATTCACGACGCCAAGGTTGCCGCGATCGGCGTGAGCCCCAACGCGATTCTGATTTCGAAGCGCGACGGCACGAAATACTTCGTCACCGACCACAACGCGACGTTCTCGCATGCGCTGCTGCTCGGCGAACCGAAGGCCGACGAGGCCGCGGCGTATCAACTCGTCTGGCTTCCCGATGCGGATATTCAAACCGGCGGCTCGCGCTGGGTGCAGGTCTTCGACCAGACGCGCGACGCCATCAGCCTGCTGTTGCCGCTGTTGTTGATCGGCGGCATGGTGTGGTTCATGCGCCGCGAAATGCGCGGCGGCGCCACGCTGCTCGCCAGGGCGCCCGCCCTGCGTTTCGACGACGTGATCGGCGCGGGCGAAGCGAAGGCGGCGCTCGCGGACATTCGCGGCTATCTTTCCGACCCGAAGCAATTCACGTCGATGGGCGTGCGCGCGCCGTGCGGCATTCTGATGGTGGGGGGCCCCGGCGTCGGCAAGACGCGGCTTGCCCAGGCGCTGGCCGGCGAGTGCGGCGCGAACTTCATCTCGATCACGGGCAGCTATTTCAGCGCGAAGTATTACGGCGTCGGTATCCAGAAGGTCAAGCATCTGTTCGAACTGGCGCGCAAGAATGCGCCCACGGTGATCTTCATCGACGAAGCGGACGGGCTCGCCAAGCGCACGGATACGGGCAGCGGCCCGGTCGAAGCGGAGAGCAACCGCATCATCAATCAGTTGCTGGCGGAAATGGATGGCTTCGCTTCCAACGAAGGCGTCATCATCGTCGCGGCCACCAATCACCCCGACAATCTGGACGAGGCGTTGCGCCGGCCGGGCCGCTTCGATCGCACCGTGCAGGTCCGTTTGCCCGATCGCGAAGACCGCGCGAAGATTTTCCGTTTCTACGCGGAGAAGCTGAAGTCGAAAGCGGCCGACATCGACTACGATCAGTTGGCGCGCCTGACCACGGGCCTGTCGCCGGCAACGGTCGCGATGGTGGTGAATCAGGCGGGGCTCGTCGCGCGCAAATCCGGCGACACCGAAATCACCTCGAAGCATTTCATGGAAGCGATCAAGATTGCGCGCATCGGCGACGTGAGCGGCGCCGAGCGCGCGCTCAGCGAGGACGAACGCACGCGCATCGCCGTGCACGAAGCGGGGCATGGTCTCGTCGCCGCGCTGCTGGGCACGGGCGTGCTGGAAGAGGTCACGATCCTGCCGCGCGGCGGTGCGCTGGGTGTTGCGCTCATCACGAAAGCGCAGGACAAGCATTTGTATCGCGAGACCGAGATTCGCAACGAAATCCAGGTTTTGCTCGGCGGCCGCAACGCGGAAATTCTCACGTTCTCCGAAGCATCGAGCGGTGCGGCTTCGGATTTGCAGGAAGCGTCGCGCATCAGCCTCGACATGGTGTCGAAATTCGGCTTCAACAGCGACGGCGATCTGTTCAGCCTCGCGGCGCTGCCGTCGCAGTACGCGGGTTTGCAAATGAAGAGCGCCATCGAGCATGCGAACGTGCTGCTCAAGGAGTTGAATGAACTGTGCTACGGTTTGCTGCACGCGTACGAGCCGGTGCTGCGCGCAATCGCGGACGAATTGCTCGAGCAGGAGACCGTGCCCGGAGAAACCGTGTACCGGTTGATCAGGGAACACAAGAGCACGCTGAAGATCGTTCACGAGCCGGAAGCGGCGTGAACCGATAATCGACTGACTGCCGCGACGGCAATCGACGGGCGGCGCCAGTAAATGGCGCCGCTTTTTTATTGCCCGGCGCTAGTTACGCGAAATCGGACGGACCGGGCTCAGGAACGCCCGGAGGCGTTTCGGTGTCGCCCAGCGCCTCGCCATCGGCGTTGGCGTCGTCAGCGGGCGGCGGTGTTTCGCCTTTTTTCGGCAGCGGTTGATCGAGCCCCGGCTCGACCGGTGTGGGAATTGCGTCGCCGATCGGCTTGGACACCTTGGTAGGCGGGCCGCCCGGGTCTTCTTCGGGCTGGCGCTCGTGCTCTTGCTCATTCGGGGAATTGGCCATGGTTGCCACGACGGGCTCTCCGGTTGAATTAGGGGTACACCGTTGTGCAGCAATGCGCGTACCACGGCCCGTTTTGCGTAAGCGCTAACGGCGCAAACCCTATGGATTTCCAGATCATCTGCGCTGCGGCGGCCGCAACGAACACCAGCACGAGGACCCGGAACGCGGCAGGCGGCAGGCGGCAGGCGGTCTCGCAAGGGCCGCACCAGCAGCATTCCCGCGATCACCGGCACGCTCGCGCAGGCCGAGATGGCGAGATCCGTCCAACTGGCATGCGCGCCGCCGCTGAATGTCGCGACGAGCGTGATGATCGACACCACCAGAATGATGGCGATCTGCTTCGTGAACGCTCCGTCGCGCCCGTGGCGATCAGATACATCGCGAGCAAGGGCCCTGGCACTGAAGCAATGCTCTCCATGAGCGCCGCGCCGAATCCCAGTACGAACCCGGCCGGCTTGGCCCACGTCGGCGACAGCGTCAGCCGTGGCGAAGCCAGCAACAGCAACGACGCGACCATCAGCAAGAGGCCGGCAGCCGCTTGCGCGCGATGCGGCGCGAGCGAATCAATATGCTCACGCCGACGATATTGCCGATCACCGTGCCGATCAGCGGCGCGGCGATGCGCCGGACGGTCGGCAGCAGTTCACCGCCTTCGAGTGCCTGCGGGATATTGCCGAGGATGATCGGCATCGACAGCAGAAGAACCGCTTCCTTGATCGGCAGGAAGTGGCTGAGGATCGGCATCGCCACGAGCGGTACGCCGATGCTGGCGAGCCACCCTGATGTTACTGTTATGTGGACATGATGCCAGGCCTATGATTTCAATGAGTTTTTTGGGCCTTCTAAAGCGTCCATAGTTGTGGCGTTTTTAGGGGGCTGTGACAAAGCTCTATGTCCATACCTGATTCCAGTCGAGCGGAGGCGGGACGCGAAGTCGCGCGTTTATTTACCGATTTTTTGAAGAGCCATTTCCGGTAGATATTTGTCTGTAAGCGAAGAATTTCAGGAGTGCGTAAATAGGACCGAGGTCGGTTTTCGGGTACTGTGAGGGTCAGCGGGTCCCAGGATTCGGTCCAAGTCTGCCTTTGACAACAGACCACGTGACAAGACGAGGTCATAGACTGCGGCGCCCGTCTCGAGCGCCTCGCGGGCTATCTGGGTTGCGTTGGCGCAGCCGATGTACGGGTTCAGCGCTGTGACCACACCGATGGACCGCTCTACGCTTGCGCGAAGCTGGTCAATGTTCGCCACGATTCCTCGAACGCATCTGTCCGCAAGCGTCTTGCACCCTGCAGCCAGATGCTGAATGCTTTTGAACAGGCTGAATGCGATGATGGGCTCGAAGGCGTTGAGCTGAAGCTGGCCTCCTTCTGCCGCGAGCGTGACCGTGAGGTCGTTTCCAATGACCTCAAAGGCGATTTGATTGACGACCTCTGGGATGACCGGATTAACCTTTCCCGGCATGATGCTGGAGCCGGCCTGCATCGGAGGCAACTGGATTTCTCCAAAGCCGCACCGCGGACCAGACGAAAGCAATCGAAGGTCATTGCAGGTTTTGGAAAGCTTCACTGCGATGCGTTTGAGAACGCCCGAAACCTGC
Source organism: Paraburkholderia sp. BL9I2N2 (assembly GCF_004339745.1). Lineage (GTDB taxonomy): Bacteria > Pseudomonadota > Gammaproteobacteria > Burkholderiales > Burkholderiaceae > Paraburkholderia. Next base: position 408,527 of record NZ_SMGP01000004.1, read on the forward strand.
ACGAACGCGCCGCAATCTTGCGTAGCCTCCAACCAGATTTCCGGCAGTGAGGAAGGCATAGCCGGTGTTCTGACGCAGATGGTGGCAAGCGGCAACTGCACAATCAGGGTGGGCAGTAATGCCGGTTCCTATCGCAGTGGCGCCGAGATTGATGTCCACGGTGAACCTTGACCGTGATTTCGCTGAGGGTCATCTCGGTGGCAATCTGCTCGTTCAGCAGGCCGGAAAGCACAAAGGCCATCACCTCTTTCTCGCGCGATGACAGGGATTGGTACGAGGCGCGCAGGACGGCTAACGCGGCCTCTGCCGCGAGCCGCTCACTGTCTTGTGCCAGCGCTTGACCCGCTGCGTCGAGCATGTCCTGGTCGTTGAACGGGTTGGCAAGGAAGTCCAGCGCGCCGGCCTTCATCGCCTTCACTTCTATCTCGATGTCTCCATGACCGGTCATGAAGACGACGGGAATGCGCATGCCGCTACTGCGATTTCCTGGTGAAACGCCTCCCGCGGAGCCGCACGTAAAGGATGAGGCAGCGTGGACGAAACCGGAGAAATTCGTCCGGGGACTCGAACGTTTCGACGCGCAAGCCTACTGAGCGCATAGGCGTGTCGAGGGCATGCCTGATTCCCTTGTCGTCATCGACGACAAAGACGACCGGACCGCCGGCTCCAGCGGTTTCAGTCGTCATTCGGTGGGTCGGGCCAGCAGCCATCTGGGTACCTCGCGAAGCCGCAACGCGGCCGCATCACATCGCATGATAGTGGAGGGGGTACTCACCATCGCCGGACAGCGCGGCAAACATCGCGGTACCTTCCAGCAGAATCAGCGGCAACCCATCGAAATTGCCTGCGAGCCAAGGCCAGGGTCAGAGCCATTCGTTGACGAACCGAGGAACAAGCACCGATTCCCTCAGTGTGTGCCCGCCCCCAACGACGACCGATGAATGGCTGACCTTTCGCCACCGTTCCACCTAGCCGGAATCCGAAGCGTACTGGCCTTCCATTCCGGGACGTCCGGGCATCGCGCTTGCTGTAAGGTAATTGTATTAAAGACGCGCCGCCTGTCGCGTCGCATCGGACCTTGGAGCACGTTATGAAAACGCTGGATGTAACGTCGCGGGCGGGCGGCCTCGCTGCGGTGGTGGTCCTGTCCGCAGCTTTGTCCGGTTGCTACTACTACGCGCCCTACGGCTACGTTCCATACGGCGAAGTGGCGGCGGCCGCGCCGCAGCAATATCCTTTCTCGATGCCCGATGCAGCCGCCGCCGGTACAGCCGCGTCGGATGCGACTGCATCGGCGACCACTTATCTCGCACCAGCAGTGCCCGTCTTCGTCGCACCTGCGTATTACCCCGTCGCGTATCCGTACTACGGCCGGCCCGCGTGGTGGGGGCCGTCGGTGTCGCTGAGCTTCGGCTATTGGGGCGGCTGCTGTTACGGCGGTGGCCGGCACGGCTACTGGGGCCGCCACGGCTATTGGGGTCACGGATATCGAGGCGGTTGGGGCGGTCATGGCGGCTGGGGTGGCCATGGATACCCCGGGCGTGGTATGGGCGGCGGCCATTACCGGGGCGGTGGCGGAGGCCACGGGCATTCGCATTGAACGCTAACAGAGATGCGCTTGTGTTCAACAGTTCCCCCGACAACTGAGCCCGTGGGTGAACTGGCCGCAGCGCGCCAACGCGCGGCAGCGTCGCACCGTGCGGTGACCAGTTTCAGCCGCCATTGCACGTCGACGAGTCTTTCAACAGCTCCACTAACAATTAACTGATGTATGAAGTTAAGCAGAACTATCTGATACAGAAGAACGCGGACTTCGAAATTTGACCACAAGGCCTTTCTGACGGAGCTGTCAATTGCCCGCGATAGAGGAGTGAGGCTAGGCAGGTCCCGCGCGTTGAAGCGAAGCCCCAGAGCCCTTGGGGCTGCCGTTATGGCCTGTTATACTTAGAGATTAATCTGTAAAACTAACGTATAGGCAACGCCATTTAATAATATCGTATTACATAAGAAGCATTCTTGGCAGCGCCGCGAACTTCGCGTAATAAGGATATTGAATGAATGTGCTCGTCGTCGACGATAATGAGTTCGTCGCGGACAGTCTGGTCTTCCTGCTCGATTGCATTGGGCACCGCGCCGTTATGGCGCCCGACGGGGAGACTGCGTTGGAGCTGCTCCAAGCCGGCGCTTTCGACCTCGTTCTCCTGGACGAAAACCTCCCCGGCATCAACGGCAGTGCCGTTGCGCTGTCGCTGCTTGACAGGCCAGTCTTCCCCCGGCCCTTTGTTGCCTCCATGACGGGTGACAGCGATAGCAATGCAGAGTTTGCCCGGCTCTTCGATGTGTGTCTGCAAAAGCCATTCTCTCTGGAAACGCTCATGCGGGTCCTCGAAGACGCGCGGCGCAACAGGAATGCGAGCTGTCTTCTGGCAGCCTAGCCCCCGTCATATCCGCAGCCCACAAACAGGATGAGACAAATTCCTCGCCGCCGTATGGTAGCCAGCTATTTTTCGGGATATCGATATGCCCAGTACTGTCCGGATAACCGCGGTGGATGCCTGACCGGGTACGGCCGGAACTGTCGAAACCCTCTGGGCTCCTGGCAATACCACCCGTCATAAATCTTGAAGGCGCAACGGACAATTGTCGCGTTGTGCCAGCAGTGAGTTTGAGAGGAGCGCAGCCAGATGCCAACTGGTACTGTGAATGGTTCAACGATGTGAAAGGCTTTGGATTTATTGCGCCGGACGACGGTGGCGAGGACCTGTTTGCGCACTTCTCCGAGATTCAGGCAAAAGGTCAAATAGCTGCAGGAAAACCAGAAGGTCAGCTTTGACGTAAAGCAGGGCCCGAAGGGCAAGCAGGCGGCCAATATACAGCCGTAATAAGCCATCCAAAAAGATGGCCATAGAGATTCAGTATTGCGTAGTCTAGATTTTCTGAAGGGGAAAAAGGCTCGACGCGGCGGCCACCAGCGCGTCCATTAATGATGAGCCCCTCCCTTGTCTCCCTCATCGGGAACAGTCAACCGCTCGTCGCATCGGTCACGAACCTGACGGGCTGTCGCGATGCAAAGTCGCAAGACCGTCATGAGCAAAAGGTAGCCTGACTCCAGGCTGCGAAATCGGCGGGCGGCGATTAAAAAATATACTGAGAGATATCAACAATGATGAACCACGATACCGCGAGCGGTCACCTCGAACGTAGCATGGAGAACGACCGCCTCAGACGGGCATTGGCGGCCCGCCTTGACAAGGCGTTCAAACGGGCCGGGCTGAGTTCGGCGCGCGCAGCGACGGCGCTGGGTGTCAGCAAATACCACGTGGACTACTGGCGACATGGAATCACCGTGCCGCCGCTGAACGCCTGTACGCGTCTTGCCGCCGAGCTCAACCTTGACGTTCACTGGCTTTGCACAGGGCAGACCCGGGACGCCTAGTCCACATCTCATGACTATGGCGGTGCATCGTGTTGGTGTGCCCTTCGTCCGTTTCATTCCTGTGTGCCAGGGTCTGACTGGCGCGCGACGACGCGTTCGCCGGCGTTGATAAGTCGTCGCGACAGGCGTTGCCGCAAAACCGGGGTATCGATGTGACGGCTAAACCTAAACGGTCTTCTGACGACGTCCAGCGCCTGGACGGTTGCGAGATGGAACTGGCGCGAGGGTCGTCGCATATTGCGAGCATGCTGTACGAGCAAAGCATTCACGCGGCAGTCAGCGAAACGCTGCTCCAGTTCGAGGCAGGCCATGGACGCGAGGACCTGCAGGCATTTGCGTATGAACTTCTCGGGAGACTGGAGCAGCGGGGCAAGCCGGAGGCAGTCAGGCTGCTTCGCGATTTCACGAAGCAGGGTCGTCCGCCAGAGCTGATGGCCGAGACGTCAGCGCTATCCATGTCTGGCAGGAAGCGCGTTGTCCCCCCGCGCAGCAAGCAACCCCATTAGTGACGGGCGGGCTACAACGGCTGAAGCTGTTTGAACGCCGCCGGACGGTGTGGCGAAAAGAAGCCTCGTCCGGCGCACACGTCGGAAAACGCAAGTTAGTTTCCAGGCAAAAGTACCATGGTCTGTTCCCGTAGCAAGAACCGGGGGTAGAACATGTCAAAGCGAATCGCTTACGGAGACTAAGGAACAATTACGGTGAGCTCTACAGGCGATTCTTTCCTGGGTCTCGCGGGCTGGCGCTGCAAATTAAATTGCCCCAAATTGGCATCTGGTTATTGCGACACCGGCATTTCACCAATTGAGCCACCAACTTTTCACACGATGAATCTGCTACCAGCAATAGGCGCTTTCGACGGGCGGCACGCCTCTCCGAGCAAAGTGGATGCATTCTGCGAACGCTGGGAATTGTCCGCTGGCGTGCGTTTGCGAACATATGAAAATGCCGCGACCTTACAGAGTGCAACGTCTAGCGGAAGGCATTAGCACTATGGACTCCCAGCCATTCAGTTATAAACAGCACGTAATTGTGCCTTTTGCATCAATCTCGAAGCTAGGCTATGCGGCAAACGTATTTGTCACGCGTCCGACCGGGAAGTGCAGCGCATTCGGAATCCTCACCTATTTCGTCTCGGAGAATGCCGCGCTCCAGTATGCTGCTGCGTATGCTAAAGCTCACATTGACGGCGCAACTCTGCCGAAACCGCCGTTCACTCCGATTCGGTCTGTCCAGCGACCATCTGGCAGCCGCACCTGCGTGACCAAAACCTGACAGTAGGCAGGTAGTGCAACGCACGTATCCGTATCGGGACTTCGTGGCGACAGTTGAAGTTGAGCTGCTGCCGGCCGTTATCGTCGCGGACCCGGTTGTCGCGTCGGGAGGCCCCGACCAGACTCCGGCAGAACTACAAACTGGTCAAAGGCGGCCAGTTGACCGCTCAGTCCTTGACGAGCGTCTGCAGAAAGTCGTCTTGTACGCACGGGCGTGCGGTCATGTTCTGAGTCAATGCGACAGGTCCTTCGATTGTACCGGCGATACCTGAAGCCGCCAGCCGGTCCAGAGGAAGTGTGCTACTGCGACTCAACGACGTCGGCCCGCGCTTGCGCAATCTCGACCGGGTGTTGGTCGTCATACGTGTCGAACAACTGTGAGCATAACTGAGCAAGTAATGCCAGGTCCATGGCCTGGTCTGCGTGCTCTACCTCTCCTGCGTTGAGCACGTCATCGAGAACCGGGGCGAGTCGGCGCAATCGGCGGAAAGAGGCGTCGTCAAGTTTCATGTTGGACCTCCTGTCGTCAGTTGGTGGAGCGCATCGTCAACTGACCAGTCCCGAGATGTTGCTACGCTTGACCTGCCGGGGTTTTGAATGTTATGAGCGAACTCCAACCAATTTCATCATGTCTCTTCCGACGGCCATCCTAGCATTTCGACGCTGACCTCGTACTGTCGCATCGGCCGTGTCCATGTCGCTTAACTGGCCCGAGGAGGAAGTTAGCCGTGGCGAGAGTCGTGATATCCGCGCGCGTACCAATTGCGCCTGCCAGTTGGCATGCGCCAGAGCGCATCATTCCCGTCGTCGTCTGTCGTTTCGTCCTGGACGTGCCAGATACGTTGGTTGCCGTCTCGGGACATTCCTCAGTTGCGGATGCGCCGAACGCAACCCCCTAGCGTACTAATGGTTGTCTGTCTTTCCCTTTTCGGGTCACACGCTTCTCGTGGTCAGGCAGGCGCGGGCAATCTAACTTCGCTTAAACCTTGCAGAGTGCTGCATTCGAACTGTATTCGCGTGAAGTGAGTGTGCAGGAGACGGCGTTGGAGGGCTGGAGTGCGCGTGAACGACCTCAAGGTATTCCAGCGGAACCCGCTCAAGCCGTTCTGGTCGCCGCTCACCATCCAGCGGGAATTCGACGCTTACGTGCTTTCCCTTGGGCTCATACGCTATGACCTGCCCGACCCGACCTCGAAACCGGCTTGCCGAGCGGTCATCGAGTGCACTCAGGCGAGCAGTTGTGAATATCACGGAAATCTTTTTTCCCTGGGACACAAGCACCTCCTTAATTCCATTGTTCGGAGGATAGGAAACAGGCGTAGGCGGCGCAAGGCAAAAAAAGGGGTTCGCACCCCACGCCGTTTTGGCAACGGCGGCGTAATTCGAACGCGGAGTGGCCGACGTTGCTTGCCGGGAGGCGTTTCTCCAGTTGCGGTGAAGGTCCTCGCAAGTCAGGTCGCGCTTCTTTGAAGGCAAGCCCGTAATTCGACAGGTGAATGCCGCAATACGCAGTGCTCTCACGCCCTATGTGCGATATGCGCTTTGCTCCGTGTCAGGGGTGACTGCTGCATCCGCCGCCAAGGTAACGGGAACGCCAAGCGTTGCTTGAAGCACGGCAAAGCAAAAAATCGAGCTACTAGAAGGCCTGCATGTTGACTTCTCTCGCGTGTAAGCAGTGCGAAGCCCGTAGGGGTGGTGCGCCCCGTGTTCTAGTCGTCGATTATCGCGGCGCCGCCATTGCGACTGCGACGTATGTGTCTCACTGGACGGCATGGATATCTTCATGCTCCAGGATGGCGTGCACACCCAGACGACATACCATTTGTAGACTTCAGCTTCCATGCGCGCCTTAGAACAATAGTGGGATGTAGCGTCAAAAATCTGTGGCACCGACCTATCTGTGCCGGCTTTCTGCGGCAGACGCATCCGGCATGTGTGCCTGCATTTCAGTTTCTTCGCTTGATACGCAGGTCAGCTATCCCCGTTCGGGTCGGAATTTCCCGGATGCCCGGTCGAGTGGACCATCTGCGGACAGGACAATGACTGCGGTCCTCTCCGCAGATGAGAGGCGCCTGGCGCTTTATGCCTTGGCTACCGGCTGGCGGGCTTTGTCGATGACGTCCACAGCCTCCTTCACCGCAGTCCTGGTCTGCTCGTGCAATGCGTTACCTGCGTCCCACATTGCCCCAAAGCCCTTCGCCCAGAAAGCGGTAATCGCTTCGTTTCCCGCCGGCGGGCGTTGGGCGAGATTGTCGATGATTACCCGAGTCCCACGAACGTACTCGCCGGCCAGCTTTTCACTTGACGCGAGCAGTTGACTTCGTGTCTCTGTGGCAATCTCATTCACATGTTGCCAGTAGGCTTGCGCCTTCTTCGTGACTGCTTGCGACTGCCGGCACTGCAGTTCGAAGAATGATTGAGGGTCCCTGGCGGAAAGAGCAAGGGCCTCCGACGCGACAGCCTCGTTCTCCAGTATCGAAGCTTTGGCCGCCTGGAGGTTCAGTGCGACGAGCTTTTCGTAAGCCTCAAAACCAGTATTAAGAAATCCGTAAAGGGCCTCAACGCCGACCTTCTGTGCAGCAGCTACCTGCTCGGGAACTTGCGTGTTCATCGGTTTAAACTCCAGTGTAAATAGAGGCGTTTCGACTGATTCGGCCGGTGAGCCGCATGCCGCCCGTCGGCTGAAATATGTGGGCCTGAATGCGGGAAGCGAATCTGGTCGTAGAGCGTGGGGTCTCATGCCGCACGCTGCATGCGGCATGCAACGGGCATGTTCCTAGAGCGGCTGGATATTTGCGGCCTGCTTGCCCTTTGGTCCCTGCTTGACTTCGAAGCTGACCTTTTGCCCATCGCTAAGAGACTTGAAGCCTTCCGACTTCACTTCGGAAAAATGGGCAAACAGGTCTTCGCCACCATCGTCCGGCGAGATGAAACCGAAGCCCTTTGCATCGTTGAACCACTTCACTGTGCCCGTCTGCATTATCTGATTCCAAGGAAGTTAAAAAGAGTCATTGACCCGGCGTAGAAACTTTAAAAGTTGCGCTGCAGGCGTCGTTGCTCGCGTGCGGACGCGAGTGGGAAAAGCTATTTCCTGTTCCCGGGGAAACCATTGTCTGGGCTTGCGAATCGTTATTCAGTTTGCAATGCATGCCTGCTGCGATGGTTCTGTCCGACCCGAAGACAGGCAGTCCCGTCATCTGCTTGTGTGACGCAAGTCAGGCGTTCCAGGCCTGCGTCCATCAGATACCCGCCAAATCGAGCGGGCATTCTCAGGCGGCCTGCAGCCGACGCCTGGAATCTGCGGGAGCGCTGGCGAGACGGTCGAGCAATCGCTGTAGCCGTTCGCGTTGCCGTCGCAAGAGTCCGGGTGTTGCGTAAGCCTGAAGAACCCGACCGCGCCAGTAACTCTGGGCGAACAACGAATCCGCATCTTCCGCGCACAGGACCCGCTCAAGATGCGTAATTGCAGTGTCAAGGTTTTGAGGCGTGTAGGGGCTCACCCAGGCGCCTGCTTTGGTGGCGATTTTCACAATGTTTTCTCTCAGGTATATAGCTTTGCTGACTAGCGGCACTCTCTGCGCACAGTGCGTCCGGCCCTCGGCCAACAGGGCTATTAGTCAGATGGTCAGTATCTCGTAATGAAAAAGATACAGGAAACACCACTCCTGAATAAACCGGGTTTACCCGTCAATCCGAAAACGTTTGCCGCTGCAAAGTTGGGGCCGCATTTATATGATGTAATACGGCGCCTACTCCTTGAACCGGTCCGGGCATTAGGTGAGTTGCGTCCGATTTTTCCACGTGACATGTAGTCATGTTTCGGTGCGCGAGATGCGAACCGGGATAACGCCTCTGCGTTACCGGCCTCGAATCAATCGCGTATGGATGAGCACGTCCGCCTTACCAAAGCGAGCCGGTTCTGCTTTCAACGGCCTGCGGGAAGTTAGCGGAGCGACAGGTAAATTTGGGGGCTGCAGGGTGCCGGTACGCTCCAGAGCAAACGGCTATCGGAAACGGCGAAGTTCAACGACACGAGGCACATCCCTTGCGGCGCCTATTCATGTGAGCGGCAAACGCTTGCATGGAGGTGAGCCATGAAACATATAACCAGGGCGTTGTTCGCTTCGGCTCTCGCGATGGCACTGTCGGCAAGTACATACGCACAAGCCAGCGGCAGCGCTGGCGGGCGTCCGACACCCGGCGTCGGCGCCGGTTCGATGAAGGCCCCGACCGAGACGGGCTACGGTTCTCCCGACGTCACGGGCAGTGGCGACCGCTCGGCGCGCAGTAATCCCGCGACGGAGCGTTCCGATAGCGGCAAGACCAATGGTCTGAATAGGGGCACGCGTAGCGGCGCGAATAGCGACGTCAACAGTGGACCGGGCGGCTCAAGGGGAAGCGGCCAGTAGTACGAAAGGGCGCCAGGTGATTGGCATCACGATCGCTAATGCAGCCTCGGGCGGAGTGGGCGGGTGAATTAATCGTGTAAGCCCGTTCCGCCCGTTCGGCAGCCTTGCCTCACGTATGTGAATCGCGGCATCAAACTTCCGTACGGACGTCTGTGCTGTCGACACCGGCGATCCAGCGGACGAAGACAACGAGTTGAGTGGTTAGGGAACCGTTGCGGCGCTGGCTCACGGAATACTCAAAACTGACACACGCCGGCATAAGCCGGTTATCGGTCGTCGACCGGACCTATCGGGTTTTTCGAAGCTTCACGCACATCGCTGATGTTGAAGCAGTGATATTTGCACTGACATACGACTGCACACGCCCGGACGCATATTCTCTACGAGCACAACAAGACATCCCCGAGGTCGTCCAGCCACAGTGGTTTGGTGAGATGAAAGTCAAACACACGTTCGTCCGTCTGAAGTCTGCTCACGTCATTGGCATCGCCTGACCGATGTATTCGACGGCCGCCTCACGGAACCGACGGCATTCATATATCTCGACGAGCATATCGGAATTGGTGCAGCCCGAACAGATTCTGTCGGACTCGACACAGCCGGCAACTGAAAATTGCGACACTGGCCGCGTCGGTCGAGGAGAAAATAATGCCGGACAAACATCTCTCAAGTCAGATTGACGCTGACCTCTCTCTGCTTTCAACGCGGCTGCTCGGAATGGGCGGCCTCGTGGAGTCACAGATTACGCACGCGATAGACGCATTGAATACGTTCGACATGGAACTTGTCGAACGCGTCGTCTAGGGTGAACGCCGTCTCAATGCGTTTGCGCCGCCCCTCCCGCGATAACATTGCTAGTCTCTTCATCGATTTCTATTTTCATTCTATTGTGCAGGGATGACTGCATGCAGACGTTGCTTATCATGGAAGCGGAAAATGGAGGTTCCACATATGCTATTCGGCCCAGATTTTGGCAGACTACCGCAAGTACGTGAAAATGTTCGGCGCTCACATGAGCATTAAGGAGTTTGCTCGATTGTTTTTCGAGCGAGCCGAGGGCAGTAAAGCAAAGATACCAAAAGGGATTGAGGACTCGTTCGCGGACCCGCAGTCAGACGCCGAGCGCGAAGTCAAAGCGCTCATCGTCCAGTTCAATGCCGAGCAGGTGACCAAGTTTGAGCAGGAACTGTTCGAGCAGCGTGCTCGACTCGTCGACGCAGAACGCACTCTGCAGGTGAAAGTCACGAAGTCGGCAACTGAAAGCAAGCGAATCGCCGCCGACAAAATTGCATGGACACGCGGCAAGCTAGAAGACATCCAGCGGACGGAACTGAAGCCGCGCGACTCTCGGATTTTCCCAAGGCACTACCAGAAGGTCAGCTTTGACGTGAAGCAAGGACCGAAGGGTAAGCAGGCGGCCAATATACAGCCGAAACAAGCCATCCAAAAAGGTGGCCATAGAGATTCGGTATTGCGTAGTCTAGCTTTTCTGAAGGGGAAGAAGGCTCGGCGTGGCGGCGACCAGCCCGTTCATTAATGATGAGCCCTTTCCGTGTGTCCCTCATCAGGAACACTCAACCGCTCGTCGCATTGGTCACGAACCTGAGGGGCTATCGCGATGCAAAGTCGCAAGACCGTCAGGAGGGGAAAGTAGCCTCTGACTTCAGGCTGCGATTCGTCGGGCGGCTCGGGCGATTACGTTGAGCTCGCCTTTTTTGGACCATCCGGAGATGGACGTGGCATAGCACGCTGTGCGAAGCCAGTTGTCACGTCATCAATCCGCTCAAACTCCATCTCGTCACCCTTCAAGGAGACAGAACCATGGACATCTCGCAGGCATTTACCGCGTTGAACGGCAGGTTCGCCGATACAGTCAACTCCCACGACACACCCAGTTGGGTAGCTCTGTTTGCCGAAGACGCAATCCTCATCCCGGCGGGCCAGGAAGCCGTGACCGGCCGAAAGGGAATCGAAGAATGGGCCGAAGTGGCAACGAAAATCTGGAATCATTTGGAAATCCAGCAAGGGCTTTGCACATCTGATGGAAATGTGGCTTGGGAATCCGGAACCTGGACAGGGAACATCAACGTACCGGACGAACGGACCATGGACATCAGCGGAAACTTCTTACTCATTGCACAGAAGGAAGGCTCCGCGTTGCGCATCAAAGCGCACACGTGGAACGTGAATCCCGCGACGCCTTGAAAACTCCGTGTTAAATGAAGGAGTGTCGACTGCTTCGGCCGGACTTGAGCCGCGTCCCGCCCGTCGGCTGGATTCTCATCGCGTCAGAAGACGGCGACGGCACGCTTGCGCTGACGGTAGACGGGAAGGTACTGCTGCGAATGCTTGGCGCCGAGCCAGCTGAACGCCTCCCTTATCCAAACTCATTGGGCGAGTTGTCCCCGTGCCCTGCGCGGTTCGGCCCTCGGCTGGCCAACGTCATCTGTCAGGCGAGAAGCAAGACCCACTTGCATAACAGTTAGAGTAACTTATCGCCGCTCAACGAGCGGCTTCAGGGAGACTTTGACGTATTGCGCTTCCTGTGGCCGCACCGGGGCCGGCCTAGGCACTTCTGTCGGTGGTGTTACAACACGCACGACAGATAGAGGAGCTGGCATGTGCTGAATTTTGCGGTTCGCTGTTCGAGGGCGGCGGGTGTTGGGAGTTCTCACACACATCGAGAATAGTGAGCTGCGGTCTTTGCTCCGTTTCAGAGCTGACCACTGTTGTAACTCCGCGCTCAAGCCTTTCGGCGCGGATGGCTGCCTCGACGGGTGGCTCTGCGCCGAAGGGTGACCAGTTACTGATGGAGCACATGTTTTTTCTTCAGAAAGCGCACAACACAGTCTGTTCGTACGCACTGGGTAGGAGAGCGCAACGCGGCCGTGGATTGCACCAGGTTTGCCGCGTCACGATTGTCTTGTCAATTTCGGTCTTACAGACCTATAACATAGGTGTAGCACGGTCCCTATTGGCCAACGGACTCACAACGTCCTGTCCCCCAGCGTCTCTGTTGCGCGCCGGCCTGCCTCGCGCGGTACCCACTTCGCGTTATTGTCCAAACAGTCATCAAACGGGTTCAGTTTCTCGCACAGTGCGTGCCAGAAGCGGACTTTGGATTCGCTCGCGTAAACGGCGCCGGCATCGCGCTGACTGTCCATTCGGGGAGCGGAAATCGGAAATCAGCAAGGAGCAAAGACTCAGGCAACTTGCTACATGAATCAAGGAGATGAGATGAACTCAAAACCTGTATTGGCGATGGGCGCTGTTTGCCTGTTCGCGGTCGGGGGAATGGCCCGCGCCCAGAGTGCGCCGCAAACAGCGCCGCCATCCACACAACCAACGATGCAGCAGGGGCAAGTGCAGGCGCAGCCGGGCACCGACACGTCGTATGGCGGGGTTCAGCCCACGGGGAGCGCAGCGGCAGGCAGCACGCGTCCGCCTCCCTGCGTTTTGAGAACTTCATGCGACATCTATCACGGCCATTGAGCCGGGCGTCGCCGGCGCGCATGTCGTCGCGACTTATCGTCCGAGCCCGCTCCCCCTGCGACGCTGCGCCACGCGCCCGCCAGAGCCAATAGCCTGTGTATCTCTGGAGGGCGTCGTCCGCATGATGAGCATGAATATTGTCGCCGACCTCAGTTCGAACCGGACGCCGAGATTCGGCTGGACCAGCGGATGGCCCGTGAATCGTTGCAGCCTGAACTTTTTTCCATTGGAAGACTGGGCAGTCCGATGTCGGCGCGTGGGTCGATGTTGTGTTGGCGTCAGCAATGTTCGCTCAATTTATATGAGATTCAACCAGCGTCGGTATCGCGGAAGCCGTGTTCGACCCGCATAGCCAGTGTTCCAGAGCAACGCGCTTGCCAGCGGGGACGGTTTCGCGCGCAGCTTCAGCGTGTATTATGGTCCGCATAGCCTCTGGCCTGACGGAGAGACGCTTGTGGATGTATCGTTCCTCATCGACCCGATTCTCAAAACCGTCACCGGCGTGCAGGACGGCTATTCCCGTGCTGGCGAACTTATCGGCACGGATTTGACCGATACCGCCACCCTGTGGGGTGATGCTGCCGACTCGGATACCTCGGTAGAAGTCATCGTCGCGGACGACAGCCTTACAAACAACACTATCTCGCGCGGCTTTTTCAAGGTTACGCTCTCCGCTGGAGAACGTGAGCGTGGAACGGGTACTTGCGGGAAAAGCAGTACTCAATGCCTATGGCAGCCCACCTCCCGACATTAAGGAGCAAGTCAGAACGCTCAAGGCAGTACGCGAGCGGGTCAGCTTTATCAGCGTTGAAGACGCGTTTCAGTCGTTCGAGGAAAACACTGGCGGTTCACCGTTTTCACTAGAAGGCTAAAGCGGGCTTGCGCTCAGGAACGTCTCACGTTTCTCCATAAGGGGCTTGCGTACGCGAGATACCGTGAGGCCTATGTCGATGTTCCGCAAACGGATACCCTGTAGCAGTCCTTTAGCCGCGTCCAGCTATCTTTTGGCTAGAGGGACGATCGAAATCGCTCTTCTTAAATGGGGAATCGCAAAGGCTCCATAAATACCCTTCCTGGACGTACAAGTTGCACCTCTATGTCCGCAAGGATTGCTTGACCGGCCGAAGAACCTCGCGATGCCGACGTAGGTGACTGCGTCCAATTCTGCGCAGCCCAATTTTCAAGGCAGTGAAATGACGGTCGGTCAGCCACTTGCCGGCACGGGCGTCCCGCAGAATTTGGCGAAAGGACCGCACATCTTCTTTGTTTGCAAAAAGTTGCGCGATGTATCGGGCACCGTCAAGTATGCCCGCTTCGGCCGCTGCAGCGAGGCTGTCCATCGCCCAGACAAAGCTGGGGTTGCGCGGCATTGTAAGCAACGCCGACAGCTTGATTGGCGTCAGTGTCTTGTCGCGATGAATCCAGCCTCCGAAGTCGACGCAAGCGGCGGCCACCTTTTGTCAGCCTTCGGTCTCAAACATCAGCGGGGACGGTTGCGATACACACGCGTTGACTACAGCCATCTGATTCCTCGAATCTATAGTTTGATTTCTGCGACCCGCACGACCCGCTGAGGGCAATTACGGCAAACGCTCGCGGTTCTTTAGTTGATGAAGTCTGTCCATGCAACAGATTGGGGACTGAGAGTCGCCACGGGAACGCTGCTTGCGTCGGTGCCCGTTGCAGCGCTTGCTGACAATGACCGCTAGAGCGGTTGAACCCAAGGAGAAACGAATATGGACCCGGTCTCGCACGGAATCATTTTCTGGCTAATTATTGGCGGCATCGCCGGCGCCTTGGCAGGTCGTATCGTCGACGGTGGTGGCTTCGGCATTCTTGTCGACATCATTGTGGGGATTGTTGGCGCATTCATCGGAGGATGGCTTGGCGGAGTTCTCGGACTGCACTTGGGAAGCGGCATAATCGGCTCACTTATTACGGCGCTGATTGGCGCGGTCATCCTGCTTGCAATCCTGCGCCTTTTCAGTGGAGGTCGCGCGCGTTCACTCTGACGCCGGTACTTGATTGACCCTTAGCGGCATGGCCCTGCCCATTTGGCGATTTTTCTGGAGATTGAAATGGATATGCCAGTTACCGAGGACCAGATTCGTACGCTCGCGTTCTATCTTTGGGAGAAGGACGGAAGTCCTGACATGCGTTCCGAAGAATATTGGGAGAAGGCGAGACAGCAGCTAGGCGTGGACGGTTCGAAGGCGGAGCCGAACTCGGACGGCAGCCCGACTTGAGTAATAAATCTGTCGATGGTTCAGAGCGGGTGTTCGTGGCTCAGTTCGCTGACACTCGCCTGCCGGAGCCGAAACGCCCCAGTTCACATGAACCGGCAGCCTATCTCTTTTCGGTTGCTCTGATAAGTTCATCGATAGAAACCGGCTTGGTCAGATGCAATCAAAGCCTGCACTTTTGGACTTCTGAACATCGGCGTCTTGATTAAAGCCGCTCAACGCAACCAGCGTCATTCCAGTCAGCGCGGGATTTCCGCGAGGGACTCCGGCAAGCTCGCGCCCGCTCATCTGCGGCATCCTTTCGTCAATGAGCGCGACGTCCGGCAATAACATCTCGACGGCTCTTAGAGGGCCGTCCGACACACGTTGTCAGGGCGCCCTGAGCGGCAAGGAAAAAACTCTTCAACTGCAGCTCGGCCTCAACATCAATCTCCGGGCGCCCGCGTCAACGTCGTTTTGCATGGACTATGAGCTGAAGGGCCCCCACGGCACCCGAAGTAAGAACTGCATGTCCGACGGCGGCGTCGCCGGGGCACGGGAATTGCGCGAAGCAGGACGCGGGCGCACACCTTCCGGTGCCAGCGAACGCTTCGGCCTCGAGGAGATTTGCCATGAGAGTGATGAAGGGACTTTTGATTGCAGCACTATTTGTCGGTATATCTGGGAGCATCTACGCGCAAGGCGCGGGTGGCGGGGCCGCCGGGGGGCAAGGAGGCACGGGGATGAGCAAACCGAACGCAGGTGGTTCGACTGACACGGTGTCGGGTGCGTCGGGGGCGAATAGCATGACACCTTCGGGTACTCCTTCGCACAAGAAGACGCATAAGAAGTCCGGCGCCGCCATGCCGGCATCGGCCACCAATCCGGGTTCAGGTGGCAGCGGTTGAAGAATTATTGGAGGTGCGGCTGGCTCTGGCCTCAAGCGCGCTCGCCATTCCTGGACAAATCGAACGAAGAGCGCTACGGCCAGCAGCGCGGATTGACAGGCCGCCACCGGGAAGCCGCCCGGTCCTCGGCGCCAGGTCGCGCAGAGACCGCCGCCAGGCGCCCAGCTACAAATGTGTCGACCGTGCGCAGTAGCATGGCGAGGTTTGCGGGCTTGCGACCAGCAGGGCGGACCGTCGCGGGGTTCGGGCATGGCCGACAGCATGACTGTCGGCAGATGAGCAAATGCGGGCTGGCACCTCACGCGCCGACACAATTCATCTCCGTCCATTTCAGGCATCTGCCAGTCGGTGACGATGAGCCGTGGCATTTCGCGCAGAACTTTGTGCAACGCTTCCGCGCCGTTTTGCGCGAGTACGACGTGATGCCCGCCGCTTTCCAGATCCAACTGAAGCGCCCAGAGGTTATCGAGGTCGTCGTCGACGAGCAGGACGGTGGACACGGCTTGTGAGCGCGCGTAGGTATACCCTTGGCCGCCGCAACAGCCGTGCCTCAACGATGCACGTCAGTCGGCGGCGCACGGCGCGACTGATGTACGCCACAACGTCGACGGCGCCCGGCAAAGCCGCTCGCAATTCCGGACAAACGGGGACTCTGAACGTTGGCCCCGGCAGCCTCCGAGACCCATTCGGAACCGGAGAAGGATTGACCCCGCGTCGCTTGCAAGCCGCCATAAAACGGGGACCACGCCGAGCCCCGTCCGCCAGGCCCCCGGTTGTGCAGCGACGCGCAGCCAGCTGACCGTTTTGGCGCAGCGCCTATCTCTCTCGCCTCTTATTCGGGTGCGTCTTCGTCACGCATTTCGTCGTGCTGTTCGTCGTCCTCGGACTGTAGGATAGGGGCAGCATTGTCCGGCGTCGCTGAGTCACGGTCGCTGTCTGTGATATCCGCGAGCTTGTCTTCGTCATCTTTGCGGCTGACACCGCGTGTCTGTTCCTTTGGATGGTTCGTCATCGCATGCTCCGAAGAGGACAGCAGTAACTCGGTGCGCCACCCGCACGCGATGCTGCAATCAGGGTTGAACGATTTGCGGCCGACAGTCGAACCGTTACGCTGTCAGAAGTAGGTACGGGCTCGCAAGGAAGGGCTTCCGAGCAGCTAATGCCGGTGGCCGTCATTTCGCGGGCAGGTACTCCGCATCCGTCTCTCCGGCTGCCTGTTCCCAAAATTGTGCGTCGCGTCCTTCCGGGGCACCGGCCTGTTCCCACAATGTTCGCGCGCGGGGGCGGATACGGGCGTCGCGTTCAGAAGTGCACTCGAGTTCTTCAACTTGCGCGCCATTTGCATCAACATGAATGCTCACGACATCGTATCCATTGGCGACCGTGGCCCAGTTCGGGACGTGCTGAGTTTTTTCGAATTGTGCGATGGCCGCTTCCACCGCCTCCTGTTTCGTTCCCTGGGCGACTGAGACGCGCATCAGCTCAGTGTGATGCGGCAGGCCCGCATAATCCAGTATTTCCTTGTAGAAGATGACTTCGTAGGGGCGCCGTTCCGAGGCACCACCCTCCACATCGCTCATGGAAATGATGCCGACCAGACGTCCGTCGCCGTCGATGACCGCGAGCCTTTGTACATGTGCCGCCTGCATGGTCAGCACTGCGGATTCGACTGAGTCGTCCTTGCTGCACCGAATTACGTCCAAGGACATCACTTCGCTCACTTTCATCCGATTGGGGTCACGGTCATCCGCCACGCCGCGCATCGCGATGTCCCGGTCGGTAATCATTCCCAGAACTTTGCCGTCCTGGCACACGGGAA
Source organism: Paraburkholderia sp. BL9I2N2 (assembly GCF_004339745.1). GTDB lineage: Bacteria > Pseudomonadota > Gammaproteobacteria > Burkholderiales > Burkholderiaceae > Paraburkholderia. The sequence continues at coordinate 426,087 of NZ_SMGP01000004.1, forward strand.
GACAGCCGATATTGTCCCGCTTGAGCAGACGCGCTGCCGCGGCCAAGGTCTGGTCCGGCTCCAGACAGACCGCCTCTTTCATCCGTTCTCTAACTAGCATGGTATGCCCCTTATTAAGGTCAATTGCGAATAGGTACACGCGCGCAACCACCTCGCGGATTGCGGTAGTGGACACGGGTCTGGCCATTTATCGGATGGCCCCGATGGACGAGTGGCCCCGAGCGAGCCCGGCGCGTGAACGCGCCAGCTCGTATCGAGTCGGGGTGTCAGTTGGAGACGTGCGTGCAGAAACTGGGTTCGCGGTCGGGCAGATTTGCCCGGAGCGTTATCGCCGTCGTCTGGAGACCGGTCTGAAAATTAAGCGTACTCCTTATCGAGAGGCAGAAACTACTTATATCTCGGTGCTCTCTACGGTCCTAACGCTGGGTGACCACTTTAGTGCGGGCCAGCCCATTGCAATGTTCTGTGCGGCTGTGTGCTGCTAGCAGATATCTTTGTTGACGAACAACGACACCCCGAACGCAGGGAAAATGGGTTCCCCTCGCGTTTGCGGTGCAAGCAGAGGGCCGGTCCAGTTTATGTTTATGATTGTGACGGTCTGGCGAGTTTTGTATCGTTGGACGTTTTTTTGGGGAGCCAGAAATGCATGGAACCAGAACAGGCGCGGCCCGCTTACACGTCGTTGCTGTTGCTGTCTCGGTCGGCGTGCTGGTACTTCAATCGGCGGGTGCCCAAGCACCAGGTCCTCGCACAGGACACGCAGCCGGTGTAAAAGCCTTTCGACACATCCAGGCTCGCGTCGCCGGGATAGCCCCCTCGCACAACAGCGTGACCTTGCGCGACGCGGGCGGGGAAATGGTCGTGTTTGAAATCAGCCCGGATATTGCCGACGTAAAGACGTTACAAATCGGCGATACGGTCAATATTGCGTATCAGTAGTGTCCGGTTAAATTTCGAACAAATTCAGTTGGTTACCGGATTGAGGCATTTCCGGGAGTGATGGATCGGGCCGCAAGGCGCTTGAAATCTCGGTTTTCTCGAATACGGAGACCGAAAGAATCTGTAGCAACGTATAGAGCGAGGCATCGAGTTGAAGCTCCTTTTTGACGATGGCGATCAACACGTAAGTGCAGACGGCGCACCAGATTTGCGTCTTCACCGCGTTCTCGCTTGTGCCGAGGAATCGCTTGATGCGCAGGTGCTGCTTGATCCACTTGAAGAACAGCTCGACCTGCCAGCGGTTCTTGTACAGCGCTGCAATGGTCAGCGGCGGCAGCGTCGTGTTGTTGGTCAGAAAAATCAGGTTCTTGCCCGATTCCGGGTCCTTGAAGCGGATGCGCCGCAAACGCTCGGGATAGTCCTGCGCGGCGTAAAAGCCGTTCAAGGCGATGCTCTGGTCGCAGATCAAGCCCGTGCTGCGGTCGGTGGCAGCCGAATAGACGCGACGCGCGTTCATGTTGCGTTTGGCTCGTGTGACGAAGAAAGCGCCCGCCTGATGCAGCTTGAACAGCCGCGCGAAGTCCAGATAGCCGCGATCCATGACGTAAAACGCGCCGGCTTCGATGGGCAGAAAATCGAGCACGCCCACCTCGTGCATCTTGCCGTCGCTGATGTGGATGAAGGCGGGGATCGCGCCGCGCAAATCCAGCAGCGTATGCATCTTGACCGCCGCCTTGGTCGTGCGAAACGGCGCCCACTCGAACAGGGACAGGCACAAATCTATGGTCGTGGCATCGAGCGCATAGACGGTCGCATCGAGATCGATGTCCAGCGGCTGGGTCGCGTAAAGCGCTCGGGCGCGGGTGATGAGGCGCATTGCCAGCGCGTGATAGATGCGCCAGTCGCGCAGATTCAACGCATCCGACAACGTCGAGCGTGCCGGGACGTTCTTCAATCCCATATGAAACAGCTTGCCCCGATTGGCAGACAGGCAGGCCTCGATGTCGCGCAGGGACTCGCGCCAGGTCAACTGCGCGAAGGCCATGATGCGGAACAAATCGGCACAGCCAAGCGTGCGGACCCCCGCGTCGCCGCGGTGTCGCTCGATGATGCGGCCAAACGTCTTCCACGGCACAAACTCCATGACTTGCGCAAACAGCGTCTTGCCCACGTTCATGCGTTACCCCAGGTCGCCCAAACCCGAAAGGATCGCAAATGCTGATTTCAAAATTCAAATCGTGGACACCCATGAAGCCCTCGAAAGCCCTGTCAACAGTCGCTCTCCCGCCTGTCGACCTCAAATAAACCGGACACTACTGATTGCGTATAGAAACGCAATATTGACTCGTATGGACAAGGTGGCATCGAGTGGCATCCGCGAGCGAATCGAAACAGAAGTCTTGCAGCCAGCGTCGGATGGAGAAGTCAGTTCGACCCGAAGCGTGGAGTTCGTGGCCACGGTGCTAAAAATCGACCGGAAGAACCGGGAGGTCACACTGCGGGGCCCGACTCAGACACAGGAGTTCGATGTTGCCCCGACGTTATCGCTCGACAGCCTGAAGGTGGGCGATGCCGTTCGCGCAGAATTTATCCCCCCCGTTGCCGCTTCGGTTGTGCGCGTCGGGACTGTTCCTCAGTGAGCTGTGTCGCAAGGCAACTGTCTCTTCGCAGATTGCTCGGGCGGTTCGCTCGGATTGAAGGAACTGCGCCGGAACGAAACGAATGGGGCTGACGCGCCCGGACCTGGCATCGTCTGGAGGATAATAAGCCGGCTAGGGCCTTCGCTAAGGGGTCTATGTGCCTCAGGCCGGGCACGATTGCATGGCGGCCGGTGTGCCTCGTTCTTTTGAATACGTTGCGAGGATGAACATGGATATGTAGATGACGGAAGAAGAGCTTCGTCCGCTCGCCTACAGATTCGGCTTCAAAAGCGTCAACGATGCACTCGGTCATAGCGCTGGCGACGTGTTGTTGTGCGAACTCGGCGAGGCGCTGCGCGCTGCGACACGACAGCAGGACATGCTCGCTGGCGTCGGTGGTGACGAATTCGTGTTGCTCACAACCGATTGCGGTGACGACGAACAGTTACGCCAGCTTGCGGCTCGCATGATTGCCCGCGTTCGCGAGGTCGGCGACAAGAGATATGCGGGGCGATTCCAGATTGGCGTTAGCATCGGCATCGCGACGTATCCGACCGGACCGATACTGTCGAGCAGTTGCTCGACGTCGCCGATGTGGCGATGTATGAAGCCAAAAAGGGTGGTCGGTCGACATACCGCTTTGGAGCGTCCCTGAGCGCGGCCCGTCCAACGTCGTGAGAATGACGCGGTAGGAGTGCGCACAGATTGCTGCGCAGCGGACGAAATGGATGAAGGGAGGCGCGTCCTTCGAGCGTGGCCGTTTGTTACCCCTCTAAGGGTCCGACGTTTCGGCGTTCGTCTGATTCAAAAACCAATTTGAATGCATTCGTCCACAGCTAATACGTAACGCTGACCGAGTCTATTTCTTTATTGCATCGACCGTGCAGCTCACAAACAACGCGAGAGCCGGCCCCATGTTCGCGAGGGACACCGAGGCAGTCTCTGCTGTTGCCTGAGTCATGAATGGCCGATTGCGCGCGCTGTCATTCCGCGCGTACGTATCGAACATCGTGGTTGTTTGTTCCACTGCGAGCAGTGCGAAGGTGGCGCTTTTCGCCCGATGAGTTTCCAGGCTTTCTCCTGGAGGGACCACGTCAATCGCTTTCAACGACTGCACCAGGGAGTTGAGTGAGGTATGGAGCTGCCACGCGCTGAAAGCTGGCAGTGAAGCGAGGAGCGAAAAGCGACCCGGCTTCGGAGACAGTCTAAATGCGGAATTTTCTGCAGTCAGATAGACCTGTTCTGCCGCAGAAACGGGCTCGATATGGGCGTCTATGAATTGTGCTGTATTGATGCTCTGCGGGACGGCATCGCGCCGGAACGCAGCACACGTCTTTTCGTCCACGGCAACAAATTCTGATGTCGCCGCTATTGAAGGCGTCGCACTGGCGCTGCGGGCAGACAGAAGTATCAACAGGGCCGCGGCCGTCGCAAGTTGTCGCATATCGCTCTTCATCGCTCGCAGTAATTTTCAATCGCGCATCAGAGGGCCGGGATTTCTTGGCCGCACCTGCCCTCAAAATATCAGCTTGTCCCGCAACCGCGCGCTTCCGTTCCGTGGCTGACTCTCCACGGAGGTCCCACATCACGATGTGCTCAATCATCTGCTTCCTCTCGATTCGCTGCACAGAGGAACAGCCGGGCGAGCGTAATTGTCGACCGCAAACACGGGAGGTAGCTAAGCGGCAAACTGATGCGGAATACCTGGAGCCGCGGGTCGGTTCAAAGCTAGTGCGTCACTGCGGCTCAAGGGCGTCGAGTCGCGCTTGTGCAATCTCGCGCGGGTGTTGACAGTGGTATGCATCGAACAGCTGTGAGCATAGCTGGGCAAGCGACTCAAGCCCTACTGCCTGGTCTGCGTGCTCGACCTCGCCTGCGCTAAGCATGTCATCGAGAACCGGGGCGAGACGACGTAGACGCATAAACGTGGCGGTTTCCAGTTTCATGCTGAACCTCCTATGGCCAGATGGCGGAGCGCACCCTGAAGCAGTCAGCACCCAATGGCTTTCGATTGCCGGCGTATCGAAGTGACTGGTCATGGCGATTAGACCCTACCGTGAACTGTGCAGCTGAAGCAGTTCGAGCAGGCGCGAGGCCGCGACCGGCTTTCTGAGAAACGCCGACACCCGAAGGTGTGGCGGCGGTGTCGCCACCGCTGAATTCAGAAGAACAGGAATAGTTGCGAACTCCGGCTCGGCCGCGAGCGCGCCGATGAGGGCGGGACCGTCCATGACCGGCATCATGAAATCTGACACCACGATGTCCGGGCGCCTTCGGCGCGCTGCGTGCAGTGCCTCATCCCCGTTTGACGCAGTCATAACCTCGTAACCTTCCGCGCAAACCAGCGTCTCAAGCGCCCGAAGCTGGTTCATGTCGTCGTCGACCAGTAACACCATCACCATGACCCGTCCCCAAAGCTGTGGCTGTTCACGTCGTCCGTTTGCCGACAACAGCCATTTCCGCTGCCCGAGCGCCGCCTCGACGAGAGAAGAGTAGGTTTTGCCGGAGAGCGAATCTACTCTACGGTGGGATATGCTGATGCCGCGTTGGCGTAACTCGCTTATACGGGTGTATGACCAGGGTGAGGAGATTTAACGCGCGGTGTCGAGGAAGAGAGGTGTGAAAGTGACGCGCGGCGACCGGCGTGCACATGGTTTCTCACGCGTACTGTCCTTTAATTCCGGGACGTCCGAGCATCATGCTTGCTGCAAGGTAATTGGTTCTTGGCTGTAGCGCGGCCGGTGTTGACAGTCTTGCTGCGCGTATGGCCGACGAAGTGATTACCGTTGGACCGGCCCCGGCAGCAAAGAGCTACCTCGACATCGCGGCGGTGGTGGCTGCGGCGAAAGGAGCCGGCGCCGATGCCGTACACCCAGGCTACGGCTTTCTGTCAGAAAACGCAGGATTCGCGCAGGCGGTGGTCGACGCTGGTCTGATTTTTGTTGGTCCGTCGCCACGAGCTATTACATTGATGTGTGACAAGGCGCAGGCACGCGCCTGTGCGATGAAAGCAGGCGTCCCGACGGTTCCAGGCAGCGAGGGTGTGGTCGAAAATCTCGCCTCCGCACTTGTGACTGCTGACCAGGTCGGCTACCCGGTCATGCTTAAGGCTGCAGCTGGCGGGGGAGGACGAGGCATTCGGGTTGCAGCAGATGCGAAAGAGCTGGAGGCTCAATACGCCATCGCGACTCGTGAGGCCCAGAGCGCCTTCGGCTATGGCGGACTTTATCTCGAGCGATTCGTCGGATTGGCGCGCCACGTGGAAGTCCAGATTCTGGCGGACGGCGAGCGCGCGATACATCTTTTCGAGCGCGAGTGCTCGCTGCAGCGGCGTAGACAGAAGCTGGTCGAAGAAGCTCCGTCTCCCTCGCTGGACAGTGCTGTACGCCAAAAGATGTGTTTGTCCGCTGTGGCACTTGCAGAGTCTGTCGGCTATCGCGGTGTCGGCACCGTCGAGTATCTGTACGACCCGAAGACCTCGGAATTCTTTTTCATCGAGATGAACACCCGCGTCCAGGTGGAGCATCCGATTACAGAGATGGTTACGGGTATCGACATTGTGCGGGAGTCTCTGCGGCTTGCCACGGGAGAACCCTTGCAACACAACCAGGCGGAAATTGTGTTACGTGGTACCGCGATTGAATGTCGCATCAATGCGGAAGACCCACAAAAAAACTTCATGCCCGCGCCAGGTACAGTTAACGAGTTGCGGCTACCGGCAGGACCTGGTGTACGTGTCGACACACATCTCTACGAAGGCTACTCGGTCCCTCCATACTATGACTCTCTTCTTGCCAAGGTCGTCGTCTGGGATTGCGCCAGACCTGAAGCAATCGAACGCATGAAGCGTGCGCTTGGCGAATTCGACGTCGAAGGCCTGAAGACTACGAAGCCACTTCATCTTGCGTTGCTCGACGACGAAGGCTTTCGTGTGGGCGAGTACCACACCGGATATCTCGAAGCAAATCTCTCCAGAATCGTGAGCGGTATCGCCGATTAAGGGCTGGAAACCGATTCCCAGGGGCGACGGCGTCGGGAATACCGGCCTCGTCGCTTTTTGCACTTGGGCTTATGCGTTCGGCCTCCGCTGCCGGAGCCTGATGATAATCCGGTGTACACGTGCGCCTATCTACTTGAAAGCGCCTCAAAGACATCCGACTGAACAACCAGGCCCTCGCCCCCGGATGGGGCAGTTGCTACCTTCGCCGGCGGGTCCGACTCGAGCAAGCCGACGTTGTACCGCGCATCGAATTTTGCGAGAAAATAATACGGTATATACTGTTTTAGTAGCGGCTGAGCGGTCGAGGTCGATAGTCCCTGTAGTCTCGCGGATTCAGGCGGGAGGCTGGAGCCTGTTTTCGGCGCCGAATCTCGGATGCGCCGCTTGGTTCCGAAACGCTGCCTAGTGGATGAAGCTCACACTCCTAGTGGCGCCTGCCAGTATCGGTGCTCAACGCCACGCGCCCATACATCGTGTGGCCGCTTCACGGCGCGGACGGTTCATGCATTGTGCGGAGTTCGGCGGTTTTGGCGTAGCCAAGCAGGTTCTCTCAAACTCGACCGCAGCACCTAACTGAGTATTGCATCACTGGCCGTTTCGGCTGAGGAATGAGCATGTGGGACAAACATCTATCGAGCAGGTTTGACGCTGACCTCAATCTGCTTTCCAGTAAGCTGCTCGAAATGGGCAGACTGGTGGAGTCGCAGATTGCGTGCGCGATGGATGCGCTCAACACCTTCGATATGGCTCTTGTTGAGCAGGTCATCGAGGGGGAACGCCGGCTGAACTCGCTGGAGATAGAACTTGACGAAGCGGTTAGCAATATCATCGCTCGTCGACAGCCGGCCGCTCGTGACCTGCGACTGCTAATGGCTATTTCTAAGTGCGTCACCAACCTCGAACGCGCGGGCGATGAAGCCCGGAAAATTGCGAAACGGACGCGCCGCATCGCCAGGGAAGCGAACTGGCGAAGCATCAACATCGCTGAAATCAAGCTTTCCGGCGAAATGGCTGCACACATTCTTCGCAGAGCGCTGGACGCATTCGCACGAATGGATAACGTTGCGGCAGCACAGATCGTCAGGGATGACGAAGCCATCGACAACGAGTTCCGGGCTTTCGTGCGCAAACTGGTCTCGTACATGACGGAAGACCCCCGGACAATCTCGATTGGGCTGGACTACCTGTTCATAGCAAAGGCCGTCGAACGCATCGGTGACCACGCGACCAACATTGCTGAATCCGTCGTCTATGTTGTTCGCGGCACCGATATTCGCCACGAACATAGAAAGCAGCGCGAGCATGAGATGTTGCGCAGTTGAAGGCGAAAGCGGGTGGGCACGACGGTCACTGGAACGGCCGGCGTCGTTCCGAAATCTGTACAGGCAACTGCGGCCGCTTTTCCCAACGTGATAGAGATTTCGGAGCGGAGCAGCGCTGTCGATGTTGCCCGCGACATGAAAGCTGTTGCTACGAGCGTGAGCTCGAACGTGTTCAGAGCGCGTTGTGGCAAAGTGCCATCATCCTCTGGACCATTGTGCTTGACTCGTTGAGTTCCATCTCGCTGGTGAAGAGAGCGTTCACGCTGGACAGCCGGACTGCGACGCCTGCCTCCAGCAAGTCCTTGCTGGCAATCTTCAGAGCGAGTTGACCGATGCGGACCCTGTCGAGCCAGTCCATCTTCAGCCCATTTTTCTTGAGCCAGCGACGGCAGCACTCAACAATGTGGTCTACTCGCCATTCGTTGGTCAGCGCGTAGGATGCAGCTGCAATCGCCACCAGTAACATAGCAAGTCGGGCCGCGCGCTTGCGCGCTCGTCAAATTGAGGTTTGGTCATGTCTATCGGCTTGCCCGCAGCAGTTAAGCAAGCCCAGCACATGTGGGCGAAGACACGCGAATCAACAGCGTCGTCATTCGACCCTGTTTCAAGGGCGCCGGCATGATTGCCAGGAACTGGTCGGAACAGCGACAAAGGGGGCTATTGCCGCGCGGCAACTGCCTTCGCACTTTCAGCAACGGCCGCAAGGTGCGTTGACGAACTCCTCGCCCCGTCGACCTTTCAGCAACGGCTGGACATGGATACCAGTGCGCGCGGAAGTTAGCGCAATGGGTACCGGGCCGCGACATGGTCTTGAAAAATGAAAAGCTGAATCACTTTGGTCGCGGCGCCGCGTTCCGGCATTCTCCCTTGTTTGGCGTCTCGCGGCGACCTATCTTTAAGTTGCTTCTCATCAAGGAGACGGCCATGGACAGCGGGGCGGTAAGCGTGCATTTCGACAGCGGACACCTGTTTCTCGACCTGTCCGACGGTCAGGCCGTTGAATTTCCGCTGGGCTGGTTTCCTGCGCTGCAGGCAGCCACAACAGCGGAGCGAGGGTGTTTTGCCATCTCTTTGGACCGCCAGCAGTTGTACTGGCCGGAACTGCATGAAGAGATGGACGTCACCGCTTTGCTGCAGTCCTTGCCAGACCGTACGCGGCACTAGGCCCTGCCTGGTTCCTCTCGGGCGTTCGACGTTTTTTGTCGACCATGGCGTTACGATTTTTGCGCTTTCGACTTGCCGGTTTGTTTTTTCGGCGGGGCGATGTCGGCGTTCCAGTTCAGCTTCCACAACACTCAACGCCTGCTGGTTCCAGTGTCGACCTAGGAACGAGTCCTACGACCAGGACGGCGCGTGGCTATTGCGACTCGATTGCGTCGAGACGCGCCTGGGCCGTCTCATCAGGATGCTGACGCTGATACGCGTCGAACACTGACTTAAAAAAGCCGGTGGGCCGCCGGCTCCCCTCGGTGATAGGGGGCTTAAGGAAAGCTGTGAGCCAGCTTCGTACTGCTTGGAAGGCATGCATCAAAGCTCCGCGTCAGATTTGGCACGGCCAACCGCGGTCGGCACGCCCGGGTCTGCCCGGATGCGTGCCCTGTCAGGGCGGCGCCCCGTTGGTTCCGCCCGGTCCGGTGTTGTTATTTGGCGAGCTGGCAGGTCTTGGAGTCAAAGCCAAGCGTCATGCTCTTCGTCACCTTGGGTATGACAGCCATGGGTTCGTCCGGTTTTCGGTCTAGATAGGTGACGACGATGGAGCGGCCATGGAACACAATCGACCGCGGCATGATGCGGTCGCCAAGGAAGATAGCGTTGGTCTTACTGCAGTCACTGAATGCCACCGCTACGTAGTTGAAAATGCCGCTACCGCCTGGTTCGTCCGCCAGGAATATCGCGGCAGCAGGCTTCGAGTCAAGCCGGCCACCGACGGGCTTGCCGAACACACGCGTCACGTGTTGCGTCGCCGAGCCAGGCGCGGCCGGTATCGCTCGCTTGCCATTCGATAACTTCACGTCTTCGTTGCCGATGCGGAAGGTCGCATTCTCGTAGTCGACATCGACAGTTCCAGCCTGGGCCCGGACGGCTACCAGCGCGAGGCAGGTCGCGATTGCGGCGGTGGTCAACTGCTTCCTCATGATTCATGCGCTCCGTCAGGAAACGTCTGCCGCGTAGTCGCGAAGTGAACGTTCCGAAGTTGTTGTTCTTCGGGCCGCCCTCGCCCGGCCTAACGCAGGGTGAGGTGCGTTGTGCGCGGCGACTGGAATCACGTCACGACGACGTGCTCGCAGAACCACTCGTTGAACGTGTCAAAGCCCTGCACGGTCAGCCCGAGCCGCTGCGCATTTTCGCAGGCCCGCATCAGCATCCAGCACGCGGCTTCCTCGAGGTCGGCTTCGAAGTCCGGCGCATTGGTTTTGTCAAAGTGCCGCAGCGCTGTGGCCACACAGCTCTCCGCGGCATTGAAGGCCATGCGGCCCACCGCCGGCCGTGCAGCTTCGTGTGCTCCAGGTCGGCCGCCGAACTGCCGGTCCACGGCAGCCGGCATGCCGCAGCGTCTCGCCCAGTATACGTTCGGCCGCGCTGGTCAGGGTGATGGCTGAAGCGAAGCGATGGCGCTCTGGAGCGACGGGTTTCGACGCGAGATGTGATAGAGCTGTCGCGCACAGCAGCATCACATCGGATGTCGCCTGTGACTGAGTGGTTTCACATCAGTCTTCTCGGCGCTAGCCGTGGCTATCCGACACGCACGAGAAAGATGAAAACATTGTTTTGGAGTTTCGTCCGAGTAACGGGCAGTTGATGCATGTCGCCTGCCTTTGGTCACGCTGGTCGGCACCTGGCCAGCTGGACTTGCTATCATTCGCGGCAATAACAGATGAGCTGCCTCCGGAGGTCGCAGCGGCTGGTCACGACCGCTGCATTGTTCCCGTCAAATCGGAAAACATAGACGCTTGGCTCAACGCGAACCCGAAGGATTTGGAGGCAATGTATGCGATTCTTGATGACAGAGATAGGCCCTACTACGAGCATAGGCTTGCCGCTTGAACGAGCTGAACGGGGGGTTTCGGTCAGGACCAGCCCAATAAATTCGCATCGTCGGACTCCCTGGCTAACCGCAGGTGCTCAACGGATGCCATGACAAATTCCGCAGGGCGGCGTTCCCGCCAACTTCTCCGATTTCGACGTAGTTGAACTTTGGCGACGTGAACTCCGAGATTCCAGGGAACACGATGACCCATTGCCTATCTGGGTACCACTTTCTGTCCGAAAGTATTCAACTCGGGGTCACTCATGAGCATGTGTCGGACGTGCAACTGCAGAGGTCAGCGCTTCCCTCCAGGACTTCCACACGTACGCGTCGAGATGTGTATCCTCTTACAGTTGCCTCAAAGGGGAAGGAGGAGCGCCTATGGAATACCCGTTGATTCTCGGATTCGGCATCGTCGTTTTAGACGTCATCGTATGGCGCTTCCGGATGCCTGCAAATGAGCTCGTACGGCTCTTCATCCGACTGGCACTTTTTTCCGCGCTGAGCTGGGTGCTTTTCTCCTCCGGTCTAAGCCCAATCACCCAAACGAGTCCCGAGAGCGCGGCCCGGTTGCACTGGTTAGGGCAGGTGCTCGAGATAATCTGGTGGTTGATGGGCGCTCGTCTGCTCACTCTCTCACTGGACACACTGCTGTTGCCAAGCGCCTGGCGAAGGCAACGGCTATTCTCGGACGTGTTCGGAGCCGTGGTATTTCTGGCCGCAATCGTGGCCGCCCTCGGCTTCGTGCTCGAACTGCCTGTGCGTGGCCTCGTCGCGACATCAGGCGCGCTCGCTATTGTGCTGGGTCTGGCTATCCAAAGCACACTCAGCGACGTATTCGCAGGCATAGTGCTGAACACCACCGAGCCATATTCGGTCGGCGACTGGGTGATAATCGACGACGTCGAGGGCAAAGTAATCGAAATGAATTGGCGGGCCACGCACCTGCTGACTGGTCAAGGGAATACGCTTATCGTGCCGAACGCTGTTGCATCGAAGGCGAAAATCTTCAACAACAGCAGGCCAGCAGATGTACACGGCTTATCACTCGTCCTTGAGATTGAGCCCGAGGCCCGGCCGAAGACGGTGCTCGATGCTCTAGGCCGCGCTCTGAAGGGCTGCAACGCCATCCTGGATGTTCCATCTCCGTATGCACGCATGAGGCGCACCACACTAAATACGGTGCAATATGAGGTTGTCGCGTTCGTCGACGACATGAACAAGAAGCTCACCACAACCAACGAACTGTTCGACCTTTGCTACCGGCATCTTGCCGCCTCAGGCGTGACGCTGCGCTCGCTTGGTGTGCCCGCGCCTGCCTTTGCCGCTCATGGTGCCAAAGAGGCACTGCTCAGCCGTGTCGGCCTGTTTGAGAGTCTGACCGGCGATGAAGTGACACGGCTTGCAGAACGACTTTCCCGGCACGAGTACCAGGCGAATCAGCAGGTACTGGCGCCCGACACGGTGCCAGACAGTCTTTCTATCGTGTACTCGGGCGTACTTTCCGTGAGGCTCAGTGAATCGGAAGAAGACCGTGAGATTGCCCGGGTTGGCCCGGGTGAGTCATTCGGGGAGGCGGGCCTGCTAGCAGGGCTACCGATGCACGTGTCGATTTCGACGCTCACGCCTTCCGTGCTGTACCAGCTAGGTAAGGACGACATGACGGCGTTCCTCAAAGACCATCCGGAGGTCGCAAAGCAGCTATGTCAGCAACTAGCCTACCGGCAGGACGCGCTGGGTAAGTTGACGACCCAGACCTCTGTCCAGCAGGAAAAAGGTCAATCGCTATTTCAGTGGCTGTTTGACAAAGTCCGGCACCTGCATTCGCTGCACGATGATTCTTAGACCATCCGATGGCAGCCCCGGCTGTGACGGCTGTGATTGCCAAGTTCCTCGGGAAGTCGGCATGGTTTGACGTTAACGGGACTGCTTCGTCGAGGTAGTGTGGGGGCAGGTCTATCGGCGTTCTGATACGGGTCAGTAGGTCGCGCAAGAGGCGGCGGCGACGGAAGAGGACTAAGATGCGCCGCGTTCGGCAGCATTGCAAAGACCTGCGTTCAACTCAGAGACCAATCGGCGATGATGTTGCTTAAGCTGCTGGGGCTACGGTTTGTGGTTCACCAGAACGGGCAAAAATTGGCAGCGTCAGAGAAAATGTCGCACCCTGGTCGAGGTTGTTCCTCGCGGTCAGGGTACCGTCATGTGCTTCGATAATTGAGCGTGAAATTGCCAGACCTATACCCATGCCTTTTGCCTTTGAGGTGACAAACGGCTCGAAAAGGGTCTCGAGCTCAGCGACACCCTCTCCGTTGTCAGAAATTTCGACTGTCACGAATAGTTCATCGAGGACGGCGCCGGTGATGCCGACTTTTGGTGTGCGGCCGGTATTTTCTGTTGCTTCGATTGCGTTCGAGATCAGGTTGATGAGGACCTGCTGAATCTGTATCTGGTCGACGTTCGCGTCTGGAAGATTGTCAGGAAATTCCGGCGTTATGGCGGCGTCTCGCATACTGGGGTCTTCTTTCAACAATCTCACCGCGTCCCGGACCATGCAAGGAATATTGCATTGAGACTTCTTGAAGGACTCTCGTTTGAACAGGGTACGGATGCTCTGCATCGTTTCGTCGGCAGCACGGCCATCCCGGAGTATGCCCTCCACGGAAGAGCGCGCCTTATCGAGATTAGGCGGGTTGGCCTCAAGCCAACGCCGGCAGGCGTGAGCATTGACGATAACAGAGGTAAGTGGTTGATTGAGCTCGTGCGCTATCGAGGCCGATATTTCGGCGACCGTTGCAATCCGGGTCGCCCGGGTGAGTTGGGTTTGTACTTCTCGCAAGGTATCTTCAGTACGTTTCTGTTCGTCGATGTCGATGGTCAGGCCGTACCATTGAACGATGTTGCCATCCGCATCGCGCATTGCTTCGGCGCGTGCGAGATGCCAGCGGTATTGCCCGTCCTTGTGGCGCTTACGGTGGGCGTAGGCGTAGGGTTCACTGGTCTGAACTGAGTGTGTCCTTTTTTGAATGAGACCCTCCCAATCATCCGGGTGGATGCTTTTCCTATATTCAAGGTCACAAACTTCCGGTGTGTCCCAACCGGCGTATTCCGTGAATCTCCGGTTGGCGTAGGTTAGTTGCCCATCGGCATCGGCGCACCAAATCATCGCCGGGATCGTTTCGGTAATTTCCCGCAACTGGTGCTCGCGCTGCTGGAGTGCGACTTCCGTTTCTTTCAGGTCTTCAATGTCCGTGCAAACGCCATACCAATGAAGGATTTCACCCGTCTCATCGCGGAAGGGTTCACCGCGGACGAGATACCAATGTAGTTTCCCATCAGCTCCCGTAATCTGATAAGTGTCCTGGTAAGATGAGCCCTCAAGGACGCATTGCTGCCAATGTCTATGGACACGCTCCCGCTGGTCAGGCGGGACGAGACTGAATAAGGGCTCTTCGCCGATTTCCTCCCAGGTCTTTCCGATGAACGAAAGCATGCGGCGATTCCATCGGTCGGTGTCCCCGCCGGGGGTGGCGCGCCAAATCATGGCAGGCATTGCATCTACGAGCCTGCGAAGATGTAACTCCTTGCGTCTCAATCGTTCTTCCGCAATTTTGCGCTCGTGAATATCGGTGAGCAGGCCGTACCACTTAGTAATATCGCCTCGGGCGTTACGCATTGGATTCGCCCGGCACTGGAACCACCGATACGACCCGTCAGCAGCGCGAAGACGATGTACCGTATCGTACGCCGCCCCGCTTTTCATCGATTGGTCCCATGTTTCAATAACTGTCGCGTAGTCGTCCGGATGAACAAGGTCAAGCCAGCCGTTGCTGGTCAGTTCATGGAGGCTTCTGCCGGTGTAGGCTTCAGCCTGTTTGCTCACATACTCTACTGAGCCCGCGGCGTCAGCGCTCCACAGGAAGCCTGGCACTGCATCGGTGAGCCAGTTAAGTTGCGCTTCACGCTCACGGATGACCTCTTTCGTTTTGTACAGGTCATCGATATCGAGGTTCATGGCATACCATTTGTACACGCTTCCGTCCTCGTTGAAATAAGGAACGGAGCGGGAATGATGCCAGCGATACTCGCCGTCCGCATGTTTCCAGCGGTACGTGTCCTCATAAGCTGTCATCTGTTCGACCGACCGGAGATAAGCTTGTCTGATTCGCTCCTTGTCGTCGGGGTGAATGAAATGCAAAAATCCGAGTTTTTGTAGCTCCTCCAGCGTAGTACCGGTTTCCTCAAGGATGTGGCGATTGACGAAGTCGAAATCCGTTGTCGTTCTTGTGGCAAAGCGACCCGGAAGGCGGTCGAGCAGTTCCCGGGCTTCTTTCTCGCTTTTCTGCAAGGCTTCCTGGGCCTTTATTGCGTCGTCGACCTCGATACCGACCAGGTACCAGTTGACCACGACCCCTTCGTCGTAAAACGGCTCAGCGACGAGGTGTTGCCATCTGTACACACCATCGTATTGCTGCATCCGGACGACGACATCGACGGGTTGACCCGTTTCAATACATTGCGCCCATTCGGTACGGACAGCTTCTACCTCGGCGGGGTGGATGTAGTTCATCCACAGGTCACCGACAACCTCTTCGCTTGGACGGCCCAATGCGGCAAGTACGACCTTGTTGACGTAAACGAGTTTGCCGGCGGGATCGGCCACGCACACGCAAGCAGGCACGCGGTCAACCATTCGCCTGTAGTTTTGCCCTTCGCTCCGAAGACGCGACTCCGCAATCTTGCGGTCGTTCACGTATTCCAGTTGACCGTCAATGGTTCGCGACCAGAGCTGACTGGCCAGGTTCTCAATAGGCAAGTCAAACGGGGCATCTTTCATCCGGGCGGTAGACGCCGGTTTTCTTGAGCGACGAGAGACCAGCTCCACGCATAGCCACGCTGCAGGAATCGTAATAATGGACCGGGTGAATGAGCTTGATGCGAGTACAGGATGGGGTAGGCCGACCAAGACCCAGACGATTCCTGAAGAGACGAAAGCGGCAGAAAGGCGGCCAATGTTTCGCCCCAACAAATGGGTGAAGAGAATTACAAGGACCAGACCCAGGCAACCGGTATAGGATTCGAGTAACGATACCGTACCAGAGGCAATCGAAACGCCGATGGCCAGCGCGGCAATCCGAGAAAAGCGTGAGATTCGCATGGTAAGCAAGTCAGCCTCGAGTTCGACATTGACTGGCCGCGAGACGTTCTGGTTCTCTACCAGTCCTTCTTATGTTTCGTAACATTGCGGTGCTGATGAATGACCTCAATGTTTCGCATCGAGCGCTACGTCACGCCATCGACCTAGCTGTGATGTTTGATGCATCGGTGATAACTGTGCGGTGCTTTCGGATGTTCCCGCTTTCGCGGCCTTCCCGAGCCTCGTAGCGCCGGTCAGCCCAAAAGGAACTCGGAGACATACGCCGCAGTATTTGCCAGCAACTCCATAACGAAGCGTTTATCGCGGGCGCCTCGCACGGGTTGTTCGTTCGAGTCGAATCATTAAGGGCTGAGAACAGGCAACCGTCATTGCCTTCCTTCGACAGGGCACCGTTGACCTACCGGTTGTTGAATTGTGCTGGATTGAATCAGCAAGGCTGCTATGGGTCACGTCTTTGAAACGCTCTCTGCGACTGCGGTACTGATGACAGTCCTCATTACTGGGTGGTCGGTGACTCTACGACCCCTCACTTTCATACGCGTGTACGAGTCCCTTCGGTCAGGCCAAAGCACACAAACTACGATGGCGTGAAGGACTCGCGCAATTACATCTTTATGTAACCCGTCACGCAAGGCCGCTGCGGTGGATCGGAAATGCGAATGAACCGCACGAAGTCTCCAATTGCAGACGCGATTGATGGTGGTCCTGCTGGCAATGGTGCGTCGACGCCTGCAGGAATAGTCGCTGGTATAAAG
Source organism: Paraburkholderia sp. BL9I2N2 (assembly GCF_004339745.1). Taxonomy (GTDB): domain Bacteria; phylum Pseudomonadota; class Gammaproteobacteria; order Burkholderiales; family Burkholderiaceae; genus Paraburkholderia. The sequence goes on from NZ_SMGP01000004.1 coordinate 442,926, forward strand.
CTGTTTGCCAGACTAGCCATAAAAAGAGCAATCGATGCGCGCATCGGTGGTCGTGGCATTGGCGACAGCGGCGTAGTGATTGTCGCGTACTGACTTACTGACGCACCCGGACGAACCAAGGCGCCTGCTCTCTCTCAGGCACTTTGCATTTCAGCGCCAGGTCGCCGAACGCCTCATTTGCGCTAGACTGGCTTGTGCAACCGGAGGGAGATCTGGATGATACGCAAGACGCTCAATGCCTCGCAGCTTCAGCAGGAGGTCAACCGACGCATCCATCGACTGCAGGAAATCGTCGAGGATGGCGTGAAGATTCGTGTGCCGCGGCCGCAGATGCAGGAGCCTGACAAGACAGGCTGCAACTGGAACATGACCCACTTCGGCAACGCGGTCGGCTTCGAGCGCGACATCGAGGGCGTGCTCAAGGCTGTGCGTGCGGAATACAACCTTAGTACCGAAGTGAAAGACACCGGCAACCCGTTTGGGGACTAACCGCGAGAGACATCGATTCGTTGTTCGTTTTTGATGAGATGCGCTTACCTCGAATGGTCTACCTTGCGACGCCCCGTCACACATATTCCTCGCTTTGAAACCTATGCCTGCTACCAGCATCGACATGGCCGCATGCCGCTCAAAATTGCCGACAACTGACGAATGGACCTTTGGCTTCAACCCTGCGCGCGGTGCGCTGACCTCTACGGGAAGGCGGCCGCCGAGCCCCCGCACCAAGACCTCACGCTCAACGGCGCCGGCGCGGTGAAAGATGCGCGAGTGGAAGAGCACTGCACCTGCCTTCGATGCCGGGTGTTGGCGCGAATCCTTGCCGGACCGCCAACGCGGCAGACTTGGACATTGCTGAACGCCGGCCAGCATTAGCGCGGCGCCCGCTCAAAACTCTCAGCAGCTCGAGTTTAGTCACGCTTCGATTGCACCAAATCGTGCGCAAGCTGCGTTCGATTTTCGCCGGCATACGTCTCGTAGACGGGGATTCCGGGGACGACGCACTCCGCTCGTCAACTTAACGGGTACGCGAAGACAATAGTTACGCGTCCCATTCCGGGGCGAACGGCGGGGTGACGAAACGGTGGTTCTTCGGCAACGCCGCAATAGCGTGACGGTCCTCATCGTCGAGTTTCACCGCCAGCGCGTCGAGATTGGATTTTTGACTTTCGCGACGTTGGGCCTTAGGAATCACGGCGACCCCGTCCTGTTCCAGAAGCCACGCGAGCGCAACCTGGGCAGCAGTCGCCCCATGCTTGGTGCCGATCGCCTGAAGTACGGGGTCGCTTGCTGCCCTGCCTTGCGCAAGCGGGGCATAGGCGACAAGTGGAATGCCTTTCTCGCGCAAGTAGTTCAGCATCTTCGACTGGTCTAGAAACGCGTGGTATTCAATCTGGTGGCAGGCGATGGGTGCACCGACTTCCTCGATTGCTTTTCGTAGCATCGTCACGTTGAAATTGCACACACCGATTGAGCGAACGGTGCCGCTCTGCAGAAAGCCTTGCATTGTTTCCATGACGGCGCCGAGGTCCATGTCACGCGACGGCCAATGCACCATGTACAGGTCAACGTAGTCGACACCGAGCTTTGCGAGGCTGGCGTCAAGGGCGCGACGCAGGGCATCCTGCGCGAGGTTCTCGTGCCATACCTTGGTGGTCAGATGCAGTTGCTTTCGCGCGAGACCCGAGGCCGTAATTGCGGCGCCTACGGCTTCTTCGTTCTGGTACATCTCGGCGGTGTCGATGTGTCGGTATCCGAGCTCCAGCGCACTTTCAACTACTGGCTGGCAACCTCCGCCCGGCATACGAAATGTGCCAAATCCGAGGCGGGGCAGGTCAATTCCCTGTGTCTTCAAAGCTTCCATGGTTGCTCTCCCAAGCTGGTCCTGGTTTGCGGCGCAAGCCGCCGTAGCGTTCAGGAGGACAATCTCTCATTTTTTGATTGTTGAATAAAGTACGTGCCGTTCAAATCACTCGTGATTAAACTAGCGAAATGCCATTAGCCTCGGAGAGGGCATGACATTTGATGGTCGGCTGTTTTCTGGCATCACCGTACTCGCCGCAGTCGCCGAGAGCGGCAGTTTCGTGCGCGCAGCAGATGCTCTCGGCTTGTCGCCATCGGGCGTTAGCCGTGCTGTTTCACGTCTCGAAAAGCGGGTGGGGGTGCGGCTGCTTGACCGAACGACGCGCTCGCAAACACTGACCGACGAAGGGAGGCGGCTATATGAAGCGGTTGGCCCGCACCTGACCGGCATCGAAGAGGCGGCTTCAGCGGCATCGGGTTCGGCGAACGTCGTGCAGGGAAAGCTTCGCGTCAACGTTGACCCGTTCTTTTCAAGGACGGTGCTGGCGTCAAGATTGCCAGATTTTCTGGCACATCATCCTGACCTCTCGCTCGAACTCATCATGCGCGACGACGTCGGCGACCTCGTGGCAGATGGATTTGACCTTGCGGTGCGTTTTGGACCCCCGCCACTGGGAACACTGATTGCACGCAAGCTGCTCGATACGCGCATCATTACGGTCGCGTCTCCGCGGTATGTGGCTGAGCACGGAAAGCCAGGAAAACCGGAGGAGGTGAGCAGGCATCAGCGAATCATGTTTTATAACCCCGTGACGGCCAAGCCCTTTGAGTGGGAGTTTCATCGGGGTAAGAAGGTCACGGAGATACCGGCAGAGGGGCGTCTCCTCGTGTCGGACGTGGAAACCATGCTCGGCGCGTGTATCGCCGGCGCTGGCATCGCCCAGGTGATGGAGATTGGCGTCGAGCAGGTAATGCGTGATGGCTTGCTTGTGGACCTCTTCCCGCACTGGCCGGACGAAAGATTTCCGCTGTATGCGCTCTTTCCGTCCCGGCGCCATCGTGCTGCGAAAGTCGACGCGTTCATTAACTTCTGCCTCGAGTCATTATCCGCAACCGCACCCGTTACGCACCGTCAGCTAGGTCTCCGGGGGAACCGTGGCAGCGCAAAAGCTAAAGCGCGCACGTCATCGCGTCCATGACAATCGATATCAAGCCGAGTACGGAGTAACTGGCAATGCCGCAAGACTCGACCCGGCGCTCTGGCACGACTTCCACTTCCGACTCGCTCTTCGTGCAACTCAAGGCACGTGGTCTCGTTCTGGCCGCCTTCGTTGGCTCCATCTGGTTGGTTTTTTTCCTGTCTGTTGCGCTGCCATTCCTGCATCTGAACCGGCACGGCGTGGTGCCGCGCACGCTTGGCGGGCTGCAGGGCATCCTGTTCGCCCCGTGGTTGCACGCAAGCATGATGCACCTGGTAGCCAACACTGGTGGACTGCTCATCTTAGGCTGGCTGTGCACCTGGCCGCGCATCGCGAACTTCTGGCAGGCGACAATCGGTGCGATGCTCGGTGCTGGATTGTGCGCGTGGCTGCTCGGCGCGCCCTACACGGTGCATATCGGCGCGAGCGGTCTCGTGTTCGGATACGCGGGCTACCTGGTCGCGCGGGGCTATTACACGCGGCACGTTCTAGCGATGCTAGCGGCACTTTTCGTAGCGGCGAGCTACGGGCTGACCATGCTCTTTGGCGTGATGCCAATATATCCAGGCGTGTCGTGGCAAAGCCATCTGGGTGGCGCGCTGGGAGGCATCCTGGCCGCGCGTCTAGGACGCCCATTCTAGAACGTGAAGTGCAGTCGCTGAATGCGAAACTGGCGGACCACGCCCTTGACCATTCCGCCCAGCAGAAGTGCGGCAACGATGCCGAGCAACGCGTAGAGGTTTAGCGCCTGCAGGCCTGCGCCCAGAACGCCGCCGGCGAAAGTGAGATGAGACATGACTGGAAAGCGCGTGTCGGAATCCGCGAGCCGGCCGCGCGGATCGGATCGACCGGACAGCGCGCGGGCGGTGGCTTGTTGTTATCGTTCGGCCAGTTCGGTGCCCGCGTGTCACGCAAGATCGGAAGCAGCCGGCTAAGTGAGGCCGCATGATACCGTGCCCTCACTTGCGCTGCTTGCAAGTGAAACGTAAGTCGTGCGTGGGTTAGACCGCGTCCGACGCGGCGCTCTCGTTCCTCGACGAATGCTCCGCTCGCTCACGACGCGAACGCAACGCAGCCGGCGTGTATGCCGAAGCGGACGTCGCGGCCGTTGCCGGCGCACGCCGTGTCTTCAAACGAAGGATCGGTTCTTCGATCAGCCGCCAGGATAGCATCGCCATCACGAGCGAAATCGCAAACGACCCGGCGATGCCCGCAACGTGCGCCCACATGGGCACCGTGCCGCCGAAGAGCGCCGCCGCGTGATGGTTGCGGGTCAGGTCGGGGATCAGGTTGTGGTAGAGGTAGAAGCCGTAGCTGATTCGCCCGAAGCTCACCAGCCATTTCGTTTCGAGGAGGCCGATCACGACGGCGTTGCGGCAGCAGGCAATCGAACACACCAGCGCAGCGATGCACCCACCATACGAGGCGCTCACCACGGTGAACAGCAATGGATTGTCCAGCTGGCTCCAGATCGGTTCAGTCGCGCAAAAGCCCACGAGCCCGAGACTCAGCACGAAGAGCGTCACGCCGTGTCCTAGCCGCGCCCGCAAGCGGCCCGCTTTGCCCGCAATCATCAAGCCGCCCATGCCGCCCAACGCGAGCAGCCAGAAGTTCGTCAGCGGGTGCGTGTAGATGGTGATGTCCGGCCAATGCGCCGCGCGCATGGCCAGCAGCGACGAGAGCCCGACCGCGACGATCGCGAGACACACCGCGCGATGCCGGCGCGCGGCAAGCAGCAAGAGGAGTGGCGCGAACACGAGATAAAACTGCTCCTCGATCGCGAGGCTCCACAAATGCGAGTAGCGCCCCGGCCAGTAGTGCAGCACGGAGCCGATCCAGATGTTCGACAAATAGGCAAAATGAAACGGCATGCCGCTTGCCAGTTCGGGACTTGCCATGCCGAACGCCATCAGTACGCACATCACCACCAGCATCAGGTAGTAAATAGGAAAGATGCGCAGGGTTCGGCGAAATAGAAAGCGCTTCAATTCAGCGCCGAATCGACTGGCGCCGCTTTCAATGCGCGTGCGTTGCGCGGACAGAATGCCGATGATCAGAAAACCGCTCAGCGCGAAGAAGATCCATACGCCGAGATGGCCGATCTCGCCAATGTCGCCGAACAGGCGATGCTGAAAAAATACCATCAGGACTGCGATCGCGCGCAATCCGTCGAAGCCGGCAATTCTGTTGTTCATGTGGTCGTCTTCCAGTGCGAAGGTGGCGCGTGCGGCGCAGCCGTTCTGGGCGGTAATGGAAGGACCGGCGCGCATCGGTGACGCTCAGGTCGGCCGTGGCGGTTGGAAAGGCGTCGCAATGACGCTCGGCGTGCCGGCCGATCGCGGATCGGCCGGCCGCGTGTCCGGTCCACATGAGTGGACGCCGTCGAAAGGTGGCATCGCGCGAAACGCGCGAGCTCCGACGGGCGTGCATGAAACCATCCTACGATGAAAAAAAGCAAAAAAAATCGCGCATCGCTCTCTGCGATTTATTTTTTGCGCTGATTACCGATTGCATTCGCGCCCGGCGAATTAAAGCCGCAAATCTTGCCGCGAACCGAATGCGTGACGACTCAGTATTACCGCATGCCGACAACGGAATTTCAAATCGCCGCGACGTAGTTTGAAATTAGAGGCAGGTTGTCAGCGCGCGCCGATGGGCCGCGCAGCCTCGCTGGGAACGTTTTATTGTCGTGGTGTTCCTACGAAAAACGACGCGCGGCAGACGCGCGCCTATCCTGCGAGAACCTGAATGGAAACCCGTCGCGGCCGCCCCGGAGGAAGTCCCCTTGGTGGGCGCTCGATCGAAGTGGACTTCTTCCGCGGCGTCGTGCTGATCGTCATCGTGCTGGATCACATTCCCGGCAGCACGCTGTCGCATCTGATGCTGCACGCGTATGCGTTGTGCGATTCGGCGGAAGTGTTCGTGTTTCTGGGCGGATATGCGTCGGCGGCGGCGTACACGGCGGTGCTCGCGGGCCGCGGTGAGAACGCGGCGAAAATGCGCTTTGTCAGGCGCTGCTGGGAAATCTACCGCGCCTATCTGTTGACGGCGGTATTGACGCTGCTGTCCGGCGCGATCCTCGCGTCGCTCAATCTGAACCGTCCCATGGTCGATCTCACCGGCTGGCCGCCTTTCGCGGTTCAGCCGCTGCGCGAAGCCTTCGATATCATGCTGCTGCGGCGCCAGCCTTATCTGTCGAGCGTGTTGCCCATGTACGTAATCTTCGCACTGTGCGTGCCGTTCGCGGTGCCGCTGGCGCGGCGGTCGTCGCTCATGGCGCTCGGCTTGAGCTTGCTGATCTGGGCGTTGGCCCGGCCGCTGGCCGCATTATTCAGCATTGACGACGTGGCCGACTGGGCTTTTAATCCGTTTGCATGGCAACTGATGTTCGTGCTCGGGATTCTCTGCCGGGTGCAGCCCATCAGCGAGCGCTTTCACGCAACCCGTACCGCGCGCTGGTTCACGCGGATCGCGGTGGTCGCGGTGCTGGCGTTCGCTATCGTCAAACTTTTCGTGCTGACGCAACCGTTGCCCGGCACGTTTAAACAGAATCTGTCTCCTGACCGCGTGATCAACTTTATTGTCATTGCCTGGCTCGCCGCGCAGTTCGTGCGCATGGGCAGTATCGCGTGGCTCGCGCGGCGCTTGCCTGCCGTGGTCACGGTCGGCCGCACGGGGCTCGTGTGTTTCGTTGCGGGCACACTGGTTTCGCTGATCGTCGATACGGCGACGCCGCATATGTTTCATGGCTTTCGCGGCGTGCTGATCGGACTCGGCGGCGATCTCGTCGCCATCGGCGCCGTGCTGATGATCGCGCGCGGCTGGCGCGGCTGGAGAGGGCAGCAGTCGGCGGCGGCTGCCAATGGCGCGGGTTACGGATGAGGTCGCGCCGGCGCCGTGCGCGTGTCGCGCGAGACTCGCGCGCGGTCATCCACGTTGTCGGCGCGATGTTGTGGCTCGCCGCTCACCCGGCGCTCGCCGCTCTCAAGGAAGCGCCGCTCGCCATGCGCTGTGCGGAATTAGCGGGCGCCGTTCTGCAGCCCGAACTCATTGCGTTGCCGACCGCCGGCGTACAGATCGAAAACGCGGCGATGGTGAGCGCCACCGCGCCCGGCAATCAGCAAGGCGGCGAATATTGCCGCATCACCGGCCGCATTAAAGGGTTCAACGCCACCACACCCGATATCCGTTTCGATCTGAACTTGCCGCGTCGCTGGAACGGCCGCGCGCTGCAGATCGGCGGGGGCGGTTACAACGGCGTGGTGGTGAGCGGCACCGGCGTGATGCCGTTTTCGCCGAACCGCGCGCCGCTCGCGCAAGGCTATGCGACCTTCGGCGACGATTCGGGACACGTCGGCGATTCATCGGTCGCGGTGTTCGGCCTCGTCGACGAGGCGGTCACGAACTTCGGCTTTGCGCATCTGAAGAAAACGCACGATGCCGCGCTTGCCCTGATTGCGCGCGCGTATGGACGGCCGCCGCAACGGATGTATTTCGCCGGCGGCTCGACCGGCGGCCGCGAAGGGTACACCGTGATGCAGCGCTTTCCCGACGACTACGACGGTGTGATCGCCAATTCGCCCGCGCTCAATTTTTCCGGCGTGCGCCTGCTCGGCGTGAAACTCGGCCAGGCGGAATACACCACGCCCGGCGGCTTCATTCCGCCCTTGCTGCTGGAACACGTCTATCAACGGACGCTCGCCACCTGCGACCGGCTCGACGGCGCGGCGGACGGTATCGTCAGCGACGTCGCCGCGTGCCACGACCACGAAACGGAGATCATCGACTCGTTGCGCTGCAGTGGGCGCACGCCGTCGCACGATGAATGCCTCACGAACACGCAGCTCTCCACTTTGCTCGTGATGCGCGACGGGCTTTCCCTGCCTTATCGTCTGGCGTGGGACGTCAACGGCTATAGCGGCTACAACATTTTTCAGGGCACGCGTCTGACCGGCCTGCTCGGCCTCGCGCATCAGCCGGAGCGCCTGCCGGTGCCGACGTTCTTCGCCAACGGCTACCTGTTCGCGCAAGGCGACGGCTATATCCGTTACTTCGTCACGCGGGACGCCAGCTTCGACTCGCTCAGGTTCGACCCGCAACACCCCGGCAAATATCGCGCGCAACTGGTCGCGCTGTCGCAGACGATCGGCGCGATGAACCCCGACCTCACGCGCTACATTGCGCGCGGCGGCAAGCTCATCACGCTGCAAGGACTCGCCGATGAAGTCATCAGCCCGAACCAGACGATCGCGTATTACGACACGCTGGTCGAGCGGTTCGGTGTCGACCAGGTCAATAGTTTCATGCGCTTGTACATGGTGCCGGGATTCCAGCACGGCAGCGGCGCGTTCATTCCATCGGTCGATCTGCTAGGCGCGCTCGATAATTGGGTGACGCGCGGGGCATCGCCCGAGACGTTGACGGCAACCGATATCGCTGCGGCGACCAATGGACGCTCACGTCCGCTGTGCCGCTATCCGTTGTTTCCTCGCTATGTCGGCAAGGGCAATGTGAATCTCGCCAGCAGTTTTGTTTGCGCGGAGCCGTGACCGGCAGTTCTTGAGAAAAATGCCTCGCAGGTGGCAAGACCCACATGCGCGTCAGTGGCCTTTTGAATACGTGATTTCCGTTCCGGAAACAGTAGGGCGGCGGCGCCTCGCGTCGGCGCCGCCGCCCCGGTTCGAACCGAGTGACTCAATGCATTAGCAGCCGTGTTTTACTGGCCGTTTTGCATCGTGCCGCCGGTTCCGTTATTCATGCCATTACCGGTGCCGCTGCGCGTACCGTTGTTCATGCCGTTACCCATGCCGCTGTTCGATCGGTTCATGGCTGGACTATTCGGCGTCGCGCCGGTGCCGGTCCCCATGCCGCCGCCGGTGCCGGTCACGCCCGGCGAACCGTAGCCCGACTCGCTCGGGCTCTTCATCGATCCGGCGCCGACACCAGGCGTAGCGGTCCCGCCCGCGCCACCGGTGGTGCCGCCGCCCGCGCCCACGCCGGTACCGCCACCGCCCGCACTTCCGCCGCCTGCACCTCCGCCGCCACCGGCGCCACCGCCAGCCTGCGCATAAGCGCCGCCCGACAGTGCTATCACGAGCGCCGAAGCGAAAATTGTCTTGGTAATGCGTTTCATGGTTCACCTCCATAGAGTCGGTTTGATGTCACGCAAGCGCCTGTCGCTCACATGCATGGACTGCCGCAAGCGGTGTGCCTCGCTCGATCGTGTTCCGCTCGAACATGGGGCCGCGGCAGCATGCCGGTGATCGAGCATGGGGCGTTCCCGGCGTCGCGTGATCAAACCGATATGGAAACCGAACTATTTTGCAGTGCAGCGAAACCGATTCAGCGTGCGCGTCTTGCCATGCCGTTGCGGCCCGCCTTTCGTCCACCTCGACCCCACGTGGTTTCGGTGCGCTGCCGGGATGCGCTGCACGCTTTCGCACTTTCCATTACATTGCGGGTGCGGTGGCGCTTTAGCATCGCTCCCTCTAATCAAACAACGGTGTCTGCCATCGTCGATTCCATGCAGCCAATCGTCTCAGTCACGAACCTGTCGAAAACCTATGCCACTGGTTTTCATGCACTCAAAAACATCAATCTGGCCATCAACCGCGGGGAAATCTTCGCTTTGCTCGGTCCGAACGGCGCGGGCAAAACGACCCTCATCAGCATCATCTGCGGCATCGTCAACGCAAGCGTTGGCAGCGTGACGGTGGACGGCCGCGACATCGCGACCGACTATCGCGGCGCGCGCTCGCTGATCGGCCTCGTGCCGCAGGAGTTGACCACCGACTCGTTCGAAACCGTCTGGGCGACCGTCTCGTTCAGCCGCGGACTGTTCGGCAAGCCGAAAAACCCGGCCTACGTCGAAAAGGTGTTGCGCGACCTGTCGCTGTGGGAAAAGCGCGATAGCAAGATCATCACGCTCTCGGGCGGCATGAAGCGGCGTGTGCTGATCGCCAAGGCGCTCTCGCACGAACCGCGTGTGCTGTTCCTCGACGAACCGACCGCCGGCGTGGACGTGGAGTTGCGCCGCGACATGTGGAAGCTGGTGCGTTCGCTCGCCGAGAGCGGCGTGACGATCATCCTCACCACGCACTACATCGACGAGGCCGAGGAAATGGCCGACCGCATCGGCGTGATCAGCGGCGGTGAGATCATGCTGGTGGAAGAGAAAACGGAGCTGATGCGCAAGCTCGGCAAGAAGCAGTTGACGCTGCAACTGGAGAGTCCGCTCGCGCAAGTGCCGGTCTCGCTGACCGGCTATGGGCTCGACGTCGCGAAGGGCGGCACCGAGCTGATCTACACCTACGAAGGCGAGGGCGGCCGCACCGACATCATCGCGCTGCTCAAGGCGCTCGACGACGCCGGCATCCGCTTCAAGGACCTGCACACCACGCAAAGTTCGCTCGAAGACATCTTCGTCAGTCTGCTCCGAGGTGACCAATGAATATCTACGCAATTCGCGCGATCTACAAGTTCGAGATGGCGCGCACCTGGCGCACGCTGATGCAGAGCATCATCGCGCCGGTGATTTCGACTTCGCTTTACTTCGTCGTGTTCGGCGCGGCGATCGGTTCGCGCATCAAGGAAGTGGACGGTATCAGTTACGGCGCGTTCATCGTGCCGGGATTGATCATGCTGTCGCTGTTGTCGCAAAGCATTTCGAATGCGTCGTTCGGGATTTACTTTCCGCGCTTTACGGGCACGATCTACGAGTTGTTGTCGGCGCCGGTGTCGTATCTGGAAATCGTCGTGAGTTACGTGGGCGCGGCGGCCACCAAATCGATTCTGCTCGGGCTGATCATTCTTGCGACCGCGGGCTTGTTCGTGCCGCTGCAAGTGCAGCATCCGTTCTGGATGATCCTGTTTCTCGTGCTCACGGCGGTCACGTTCAGTCTGCTCGGTTTTATTATCGGCATCTGGGCGGATAGCTTCGAGAAGCTGCAGCTCGTGCCGCTCCTGATCATCACGCCGCTGACTTTTCTCGGCGGCAGTTTCTATGCGGTCAATATGCTGCCGCCGTTCTGGAGGGTCGTGACGCTGTTCAACCCGATCGTCTATCTGGTCAGCGGATTTCGCTGGAGCTTCTATGGTCTCGCCGATGTGAATGTCGAGGTGAGCCTCGGCATGACCGCGCTTTTTCTGGCCGTGTTCTTGTTGATCGTTGCGTGGATCTTCAAGACCGGTTATCGGCTCAAGACCTGATAGGCCGCCCGTCATGCGAAACTCACGGACACCCCCAACACGGAGCCGATAGCCATTATGTCCGTCGATCTCAGTCTGATTGAGCGAAGCGCGTGCGAAGTCGTCGATCTGTTGCGTGAGGAAGCGGTGAGTCCGCACGACCTGCTCGACACGCTCGCCGCGCAGGTCGCGCGCGTCGAACCGCAGGTCAACGCGCTGCCCACGCTCTGTTTCGAGCGTGCGCACGCGCATGCCGATGCGCTGCTGAAGAAGCCCGTGGCCGAGCGCGGCTTGCTATGCGGCCTGCCGGTGCCGATCAAGGATCTGACCGACGTGGCGGGCGTGCGCACCACACGCGGTTCGCTGGTCTACCGCGACCGTGTGCCTGAAACGTCGGATGCCGGCGTGACCTTGCTCGAAGCGCACGGCGGCGTGGTCTACGCAAAATCCAACACGCCGGAGTTCGGCTCCGGCGGCCATACGTATAACAGCGTGTTCGGCGTGACGCGCAATCCGTGGGACCTGTCGCGTTCGGCGGGCGGCTCGTCCGGCGGCGCGGCGGCCGCGCTGGCGTCAGGCACCGCGTGGGTCGCGCAGGGCTCCGATCTGGCGGGGTCGCTGCGCACGCCGTCTGCATTCTGCGGCGTGGTCGGCATGCGTCCGACGCCGGGCCGCGTCTCGTACGGCCCGGTCGCCAATCCCTACGACACGCTCGGCATTCACGGGCCGATGGCGCGCAACGTGACCGACGCGGCGCTGCTGCTCGACGCGATGTGCGGCGAAGTCGACGGTGCGCCGTTGTCGCTGCGTGAGCCGGCGACCTCGTTCCTCGAGCATGCGCGCCGGCCGCAACGGCCGGCGCGTGTGGCATTCAGCGAAGGACTCGGCATCGCCATCGTCGAGCCGGAAATTCTGGCGATTTGCCGCAAGACGATGGATCGGCTCGCGGCGGCGGGCGTCGGCGTGGAGGAGAGCGATCTCGACCTGAGCGCGGCGACACAGGCGTTTCACACGCTGCGCGGCATTGCCTACGCGACGAACTACGAAGACGTGCTGGCGCAGCACCGCGACGTGCTGAATCCCAACGTGATCTGGAACATCGAGTTCGGTCTGCAACTGGACAACCGTGCGATGCGTTCGGCGCAGCGCACCCGTGCGGAACTCTTCTACAAGCTGAATGCACTGCTGCAGCGCCATGACGTGCTGATCTGTCCGGCCTCGATCGTGCTGCCGTTTCCGGTCGAAGCACGCGATATCCGCGACGCGGTCGGCCAGCACTTCGAGACCTACATCGACTGGCTCGCGATCACTTATGCACTGACGCTCACCGGCATGCCGGTCATGGCGATTCCGTGCGGGATGAGCGCGAGCGGGCTGCCTGTCGGTATCCAGATCGTCGGTAAGCCGCGTGGCGAGGCGGCGTTGCTCTCGGCGGCGCGCGCAATCGAAGAGATCGTCGGCACGTGGGCCACGGGCAAGCCGCAAGTCTTTTGAACGTCAACCTGCGCACGATGCGCGGCGTGTGAGCCGCGCGTAGAGAACGTTTGAAGGGGCGTGTGAGGGGAGGGTGAAATCGCACCGCGGCCGGCACCCGAACGGGCATGCCGGCCGCGACGCCAGCCTTTACGTCACATACGCCTGCGCGACGTTGATCAACTGCACGCGGTTACGCACGTTGAACAACTGCCGCAGACGGCGCAAGTGGTAGTCGACGTTATGCGGCGACAGCCCGAGGAAGTAGGCAATCTCCTTGTCACGCTGACCCTGCACGACCGCCTTCAGCACCGCATGCTGCAACTCGCTCAGCGTGACGCGCTGCTGCTGCGCGGGCGCGATGCCGATCACGCTCTTCGCGTGCGTCCAGATGAACTCGTGGATCGTGTGCGCGAACATCAGCGTCTCGGCCACGATCGATTCGGTCATCCAGCGCGGATTGCCGATCTCCGAATTGAAGCACAGGCTCGCGCTCAGCTCCGGCTCGGGGAGCGGCATCTGCGTGAGAATGCCGCTTTTGCGCCCGGTCGCCTCCAGCAAGTCGATCAGGCCGCCGAGCCGTTCGCTGCGCATTTGCGCACGCGGCAGGTCGGCGCGCATGTCGGCCGTATTCCAGAGGAACGGCATGCCGGTCGGCGAGGCGAGTGCCACGCGCGGGTCGAGCTCGAAATAACGCTCGCGGAAATAGCGCGTGAGCCAGCTTTGCGACTCGTAGCTGGTCAGCACGAACATCGTCTTGTGATGCGCCGACGTGCGCGTGGCCGAATAGCTGAACGAGTCGAAGCCGAGTTGCTTGATGCGCTGCCGCACGAATTCGATGCGGTCCTGCGCGCTGCCAAAACGCACCAGCGGACTGATGACCGGTGCGGCGCGGCGCGCCGCGGGCGAGGGCGTGCCGATCTCCTCCTCGGTGAAGAGTGTGAGAAAACCTGTGGGCGTCGCGCCTGTTGCGGTGCGGCTGGATGCCCTGGATGCTTCAGCCGCGTGGGCTGATTTCTCGAGTTGCCGCGTGCCGGCCGGGTAAGCCGGTTGGGCGGTAACCGCCGAGTTGTATGCTGCCGACGCGTGCCCGGCTTCGCCTTGCGGCGAGCCGGTCAGCCAATGCGGCAGCGTATCGCATTCGTGTTCCATGAAACGGTAGCTCCGGCGTTCGAAACGCGTGAAAGACGACAACCTGAATGATTAGCTATTTCCAAAAATTGCGGTAGCCGGTTCCTTGCTATCATTTTTGAGTTCTTGCTCCGACAGCGGATTGGCAACGCGGGTATGGCAGGGTTCACTCTTCATATGGCACCTCCCTGGGAATGGACGTGATGGCACGAATTCCAAAACTCACAACGACGCTCGCCTACGACCGCTACATGGCGGGCCAGAAACTGGTGTCGAGCGTGGATCGCCCGTGGCGGCACCTGGTGCTGCGTTCCTATCTCGAACCGGCCGAGCAGGAACTGCTGGAAGCGCCCGGCTTGCAGGACCTCACGCTGATGACCCTCGCGAGCGGCGCCGAGCACCTCGAGCGCAACCTGAACGGGCGCTGGGAAAGCGCCGATCTGCGGATGGGCGACGTCTGGTTCGTGCCGCCCGCGCCGATCTCGTGGCGCTGGCGTTCGATCAGCGATGAGCCGCTGTCGACCGTCCATTTGCACATCGAGCGCAGCCTGATCGACAGCGTCGCCGATCAGATGGAGCTCGGCGGCTCCCGCGAGCTGTCGCTCGGCGACGCGATGCGGTTTCGTGATCCGTTGATCGCCGCGATGCTTGCTGCATTGCATCGCGCCGCCGCCGATCCGGCCGACTCGCGCCTGTATGTCGATGCGCTGGTTCACGCGCTCGCCGCGCACCTGTTGCAGCACTATTCGCGCGGCCGCCCCGCGCTGGCCGGATTGCTGGCGCGCCCGGAACGCCTCGTGCCGCGCCGGATCCGCCGTGTAACCGATTACATTCGCGCCAATCTCGCCGAGGATCTGGCGATCAGCGAACTGGCCGCACAGGCGGGGTTAAGCAGCTTTCATTTTGCGCGTGTGTTTCGCCGCGAGACCGGCGAGACGCCGCATCAGTACGTATCGCGATTGCGGCTCGAGGAAGCGGCGCGGCTATTGCGTGCCACCGATCAGACCGTGCTGCAGATTGCGATCGCGGTTGGTTTCGAGAGTGCCAGTCATTTCTCCGTGCAGTTCAAGCGTGACTACGGCGTGACACCGCTCGCTTACCGGCTGCGCGGCTGAAGTACGGATTGCGCGGCTGGAAGTGGCCGGCTGGTCAGCCCGGCAATCGCGGGACGGCGGCGGACGGTTCGAGGCAGTCCGATGAGTACACTCGGAGCCTCGCCGCTTTCGCCGCCGGGCAATGCTGCGGCCCCTGTCTCTGACGGCAGACAGGGTTGGGCCGCCGGACGGTACAGTCCGATGAGCCGCCTTGGGAATCACGCACTTTGCGCAGTGTGCTGCGCATTGCGCGGCTTGCAAACTACGAACTTTCGTGGCGCTCGGGCGGTTGGACCTGGCATGCGTGTGCCGTTGTGGCTTGCCGGGCGGTATTCGCACAAGAAAACAGTACTGGTCCAACTGGCCTGACCAGTCGAACGGCAACTGTATCTGTCGAAGCCTTGCATCGGACGACAGAATGATGTGCCTACGGCCTGGCTCCGCCTTGCGTCAAACCTCCGACCGACCACTCCATTCACCTCACACTGGAAACCTGGCGATGACCCGACTCCGAATCACCTCCTGTGGCCATGTCTTTACCGCCGAAACCCATCCGGACGCGCCGCAAACCGTGGCTGCCTTCCTGAAGCTCCTGCCGTACCGGCAGAAGATCATTCATGTGCGCTGGAGCGGCGAAGGCTGCTGGGTGCCGCTTGGCGACTTCAAGCTCGAGAACGACGGCGCGGCGGTCGGCTTCGAAAATCACACGAGCCATCCGTCGGTCGGCGACATTCTGTTCTACCCCGGCGGCTACAGCGAAACCGAGATCATTCTCGCGTACGGTTCGTGCTGCTTCGCGAGCAAACTGGGACAACTCGCGGGCAATCACTTCCTGACCATTGTCGAAGGCAAGGAGAAGCTGCGCGAACTCGGCACCAAGGTGTTGTGGGAAGGCGCGCAAGACGTATTGTTCGAAAAGATCTGAAGCAGTGGCGCCGGGTTGCGCAAGGGGGAGACGTTCGGGCGGCTCTTGAGGGGACTTTCTTTGTGAGACCCTCACGGAGGCTTTCTTTGCGGCGCACTACTGCGGACGCGTCCTAACCCTGGTTAATTTTTATTCCATAAATCGCGCATACTGGAGGCGCCCGGGCGGCTTGTGAAGCGCTCACCTTCTGCCTCCTGAGCGCGGTTTGCAGTCCATGCGGACGCGTTAGGTACGCTCCGAAAGCAGTTCTTTGGAGCCGGCGCGGAACACCTATTTTCGCCGCCATGCGGCGCCAGGTCTCGCACATGACGGACTCGCACGTACTGCCGCTTACCGCTTTCGCCACACAGTTGCGCCTGCAACAGGTCGATCTGACCGAACGCTGGATGAAGGCCGTCTTTCACGACGCCGAATTGACCGAATCCGACCGGCTGACCTACGAGCAACTGGCCGATCACATCCCGAACATCCTCGACGAAATCTGCAGCGTGCTGGAGAACCAGGATCTCGACCATGTCGAGAGCGCGATCGAACGCGACGCGCGCCTGCACGGCAAATTGCGCTGGAAGCAGGGCTACCGGATCGACGAACTGGTGCGCGAGCTCGATCTGTTCCGGCAGATGCTGACCGGCGCGATCGTCGAATTCAGCGAGGCCCGGCCGTATTTCACGCGGCGTCATGAGGAGCGGGCGCGGCATTTCATCGACGAAGCCGTCAGCTTTGTCACGCTGACCTCGATCCGCGAGGTCGTCAACGAGCGCGACCGGAAGATCGACGACTACACCGGACGCCTCGAACGCGCGAATCACGAACTGACGCTCAAGCAACGGCTGGTCGGCGATCTGTACGAGTCGCGCATGCAGATCACGCGTAGCGTCGTGCACGATTTGCGCAACTTTCTCAACGTGTTTTCGATGGCGCTGCAACTGATCAGCCGCGCGCCGTCCAAGGTCGAGACCGCGCTCGCGCTCGCGAACCGTCAGGCGGCCGATATGAAAACGCTGGTCGACGAACTGGTCGAATACTCGGTCGTGCTCGGCGACGACAGTCCCCTCGTGCTGGAAACCTTCGCGCTGCGCGAGCTGTTCGACGAACTGGTGATTTCGTGCGAAAGCGCGATCGAAGCGAAAGGGCTGCGCCTTCTGACTGCCTTCGACGGGGCGTTGGATGTGGTCGTCTCCAATCGACTCAAACTCAAGCAGGTCGCGCTCAACCTGTTGACCAACGCGGCCAAATACACGAAGGCCGGTCAGGTCGAATTGAGCATGACGGCCGCGGAGGACGATCGCTGGCGCCTGCGCGTGTCGGATACGGGGGTGGGCATCGGCGCGTCGGACCGGGAACGCGTGTTCAAGGAGTTCGAGCGCGCCGCCGATGACGACGTTCCGGGCGCCGGCCTGGGCCTCGCGATCGTCAAGGAACTGTGCCGGGTGCTGGAGGGCGAAATTCGTTTCGACTCGCAGGAAGGCGAAGGGACGATCTTCGAGATCAGTTTTCCAATGCGCTTGCAGGCGGTGGATGGGTGATAGCGCTATTCGGCGTTTGTCCGTTTAAGGGTTTGGGCCGTAATTCTTAATTGACCAATCCATTATTTAAGAATAACTGAACCTCCACTTAATCCGGCCTAATGCACAGTCCGTGCACATTGAGACGTTTGGCATTTCGCGTCTTAAATGGACTACGCCTTTGAGCTAATTCGAGCTAAAAAATAGCTTTTAAGAATTTGCCGTATTCCGCGTAATCGGGGCATGGCGGCAAACTGTGCGCTTCGCTTTTGTCGGCCAAGTGAAAGCGCAATGCCATCTCAAGTTTTTGCTGATCTCTCTTTAATAGTTAGGATGACATAAGAAAAATCTTGGCGTACGAGGCTTTAAGAAAAAGATTGGGAGGAATGTTGAACAAGTCTTATAGGACCGTATGGAACAACGCGACCCGCACCTACGCGGCGGCGTCCGGGGTGGCGAAAAGTCGCGGTGCGAAAGGGGCTTCGGTACGCGGGGCGCTGATGGCCGCCGGAACCAGTCTGTTTGGCGTCCTGGTGGTGGCTTCGCCTGCGAGAGCGGCGGAGGAGTCGCCCAACCCGATCATGAATGCGCCTGTGCAATGGGATGTCGACACGCTGACGACCGTCTCCCAGCCGCCCGAATCCGGCGCGGCCCGTTCGAAAACGCTGACTCTGGGAGCCGCCGCGTTGACGGACGCAGTACCGGTCACCCAATACATTGCTGTGAGTTCGTTCACTACGCCGGCTTTGACGACGTCCGCGTCGGGGGGAGAAAACGCAATGGCGATTGGCGTCGGTGCGATGGCCATCGACGACAATGCGCTCGCAGTCGGTACGAGTTCCGGCGCTGCGCGTAGCAACACGACCGCGGTCGGCGCGGGCGCAGCAGCGTTGGCGCCTTATGCGACGGTGGTGGGCGCCGGCGCGACGTCCAACTATTTCGCCGAGAATGGTGTTGCAATCGGCTACATGGCAGCCGTTCAGAATGTCAACGCGGTGGCTATCGGGACAAACGTCCAGACGGACGCCGTAGACTCGATCGCAGCCGGCAGCGGTGCCCGGATCACGGCGGCCGCAGCGAAAGCGATCGCGTTCGGTTCCGGCTCGAAAGCTACCGCAGCGGGTTCCGTAGCGCTCGGTGCGGATTCCGTCGCGGACCGGTCGAATACCGTCTCAGTCGGCAATGCCACGCTGCAACGGCAGATCACCAATGTTGCAGCCGGTATCCAGGGTAACGATGCCGCTAACGTCACACAGTTGAAGGGCATGGCGGCCGTACTGGGAGGCGGCACGGACGTCGCCGCTGACGGAACGATCGCAAAGCCTGTCTACAAAGTCAGCGGGAAGATATACAACGACGTCGGCTCCGCGCTCGCGGCCGCCGTCACGACCAGCACTCAGGCCAGCGCGGATTCTGTCCAGTACGATTCGAGCTCACACAGCGCCGTCACGTTGGGCGGCGCCGCCGCGCCGGTTCGGCTCACCAACGTGCGCGCCGCGAATCTCGCTGCCAACAGTTCGGACGCCGTCAACGGCGCGCAGCTGTTCACCACGAATCAGGCCGTCGCGCAGAACACGGGCAGCATCACGAACCTCGATCAGCGCGTTACGGATAACACGACGAACATCAGCAATCTCGACCAGCGCGTCACGGATAACACGACGAACATCAGCAACCTCGATCAGCGCGTCACCGACAACACGACGAACATCAGCAACCTCGATCAGCGCACCACGACGATCGAAGGCGACGTGAACAACATCACCAACCAGATCACCAATGGCGAGATCGGGCTCGTTCAGCAGGATCAGACGTCGCGTAATCTCACCGTGGCGAAAGGCACGGATGGCGCCCGCGTCGATTTCACCGGTACCGGCGGCGCACGCGAGCTGACCGGGATTGCGGCGGGCACCACCGATGCATCCGCGGTCAATCTCGGCCAGTTCAAACCGATGGTGGCCGCGTTGGGCGGCGGCGCCCAGATCAACGCCGATGGTTCTGTGACCGGCCCGAGCTATCACATGCAGGGCGGCACGCAAACCACCGTCGGCGACGCGCTCGGCTCGCTCGACAACGGCCTCACCACCTTGCAGCAGAACATGGCGACCGGCGGGATCGGCATGATCACGCAGGATCCGGTGTCGCGTGTCATCAATGTCGGTGCAATCACGGACGGTAACCTGATCAACCTGGCCGGCACGGCGGGCAACCGCGTCGTCACAGGCGTGGCAGCCGGCGCGGTCGCTCCGGCCAGCAGCGACGCGGTCAACGGTTCGCAACTGTATGCGCAGTCGGCGGGCACGGCGGTGGCGCTCGGCGGCGGGTCGACCGTCAACGCGGACGGTTCGGTGACGGCGCCGTCGTATCGCGTGGGCGGCACGGTCGTGAACAACGTCGGTAGCGCGATTACCAACCTGGACGGCCGCGTCACGCAGAACAGCAGCGACATTGCCGGCCTGCAGACCACCGTTGGCAACCTTGGCGGGGCGGTCGCGAATGCGGTGCAGTACGACAGTTCGGCGCATGACAGGATCACGCTAGGCGGCACGGCGGCCAATGCGCCGAAAGTACAGCTGACCAATCTGCAGGACGGCACGCTATCGGCCACCAGTACCGATGCAGTGACCGGTGCTCAACTCTGGAACACCAATCAGACTGTCAGCAGTCTTAGTCAGCAGGTCAACGTGGTGCAGAACAGTCAGACCACGGGCAGTCCCTATGTCGCCGTCAGCAGTTCTGGTAACGCGGCTCAGGCGATCGGCAACGGTTCGGTGGCGATTGGCGGCGGCGCCAAAGCGTCCGCGCCGAACTCGGTGGCGATCGGCGAGGGGTCGGTAGCCGATGTGACGAACACGGTGTCGGTCGGCTCGTCCGGCAGCGAGCGCCGCATCACCAACGTCGCGGCAGGCCAGACGCCCACCGATGCAGTGAATATGCAGCAGTTCCAGGGCGGCCTGAGCAACATAGCACGCGCCGCCTACACCGGAACGGCGTCCGCTATTGCATTGACCATGGTGCCGGAAGTGGACGCGACCAAAAATCTCGCGATCGGTGTCGGAACGGCCGGGTATAAGGGTTATCAGGCCGTAGCGGTCGGCGTGTCGGCGCGTGTCACGCAGAACCTGAAAGTGAAGCTGGGTGCCGGCATTAGCTCAGCCACGACGACAGTGGGTGCCGGTGCGGCCTACCAGTGGTAACGCAAGGGGGTTATTCGCCGCACCCGAGCGGCGCGGGCATCAATTCCGCGACGACCGCGCTCACGGCCGGCGCGCCCGTCCCAATGGCAACAGGGAGACGGGAGATCGGCGCGTTTGACATGCGCCGGTAGACAGTCAGCGAGTCATGCTCGCTGCAAGCACCCCGCGCGCTGAACGCGCGGGGTTGCCATACGACATTTACTTGAAGAGCTTCATCGCCTGCGAGAGCGTATTGACCACGCCCCATGCCAGCGGCAGCGTCACATACAGCCAGAAGACGGCGACTTTGGCCTTGCTGGTCTGATTCCCTGCTCGAACGGTCGACATACGAGTCTCCTTAAGCGCCTTTGGCGAGTTGTGCGTCGGTCATGTGGTGCTTGTCGTCCACGCGCTTGACCAGCAGGTTGCAGACGAAGCCGACTACAAGCAGCACGGCCATGATGTGAACGGTCATCGTGTAGGCGTCCGCCTTGGCGACGCCTTGCGCGACTTCATAGGCGCGAATGTAGTTCACCAGCACCGGACCCGCGACGCCCGCCGCGGCCCACGCCGTCAGCAGACGGCCGTGAATGCCGCCGACGAACGCCGTGCCGAACATGTCGGCGAGATACGCTGGCACGGTGGAAAAGCCGCCGCCGTACATCGTCAGGATCACGCAGTAGGCGAGCACGAAGAGAGCGATGTGACCGGACGCAGCGAAGCCCGGCACGAGGTAATACAGCACCGCGCCGAGCGCGAAGAAGATGAAGTAGGTGTTCTTGCGGCCGATCCAGTCCGACGCCGACGCCCACACGAAACGGCCGCCCATGTTGAAGAGCGACAACAGGCCGACGAAACCGGCTGCCGCGGCTGCCGACACCGTGTCCTTGAAGCTCTCCTGAATCATCACCGAGGCCTGGCCGAGAATGCCGATGCCGGCCGTCACGTTCAGGAACAGCACGAGCCAGATCAGATAGAACTGCGGCGTCTTCAACGCCTGATCGATATGCACATGGTTGCGCGAGATCATCTTGCTCTGGCTGGTGGCGCCCGGCGTCCAGCCGGCCGGCTTCCAGTCCGCCGGCGGCACGCGGATCGCGAGTGCGCCAATCGTCATCGAGATGAAGTAGGCGATGCCGAGCACGACGAACGTCTCAGCCACGCCGATGCTGGTTGCGCTTCGGAAGTGGTTCATCAACGCCACCGACAGCGGCGCGGCGATCATCGCGCCGCCGCCGAAGCCCATGATCGCCATGCCGGTCGCCATGCCGCGGCGATCCGGGAACCAGCGGATCAGCGTGGACACCGGCGACACGTAGCCGAGGCCCAGCCCGATTCCGCCGATCACACCGTAGCCGAGATAGAGCAGCACGATCTGATGCAGATACACGCCGAGCGCGGAAACCAGGAAGCCGCCGCCGAAGCAGCATGCGGCGGTAAACATCGTGCGGCGCGGGCCGACGCGTTCGAGCCACTTGCCGGCGAAGGCCGCCGACAAACCGAGGAACACGATCGCCAGCGAAAAGATCCAGCCGAGCGATGTCAGCGACCAGTCATCCGCGCTGGATTGCGTAATGCCGATGACCTTGGTCAGCGGGCCGTTGAACACCGAGAAGGCATACGCCTGGCCGATACAGAGGTGGACGGCAAGGGCCGCAGGCGGAACCATCCAGCGCGAAAAACCTGGCTTCGCAACGGTGGCCTGTTTGGAAAAGAAGGGGGCGGAGCCTGAATTCCCGCTAGGCTCGGTGATACTGCTCATGGTCGGTCTCCGGGGTGACGAATTAGTTGTTATCGGCGCTTCACACCAATGCTTTAGGTCTCGCGGCGTAAAAATTGTGGTTTTTGGTGCCGTCGATATATGTAATTAAGGTGCATATGGTGTGCACGAATTCGCGCCAAAATCAGCTTCGTCGAACGATAGGGCGCGATCAAGCCCTTGGCAATATGAGATGCAAATACATAAGGTGTTTGCCTGGTGAAACACGACCGTAATTTGTCGAATTGCGGCTTGGCAATGAGGCTGTCCGAAATAAGCTACCGAACGCTCAAAGCAAAGCGGGCCGGCAATGGCATCTTTCGCCACGCCGGCCCGCTTATCAGTGATCGAGGGAAACTCAGTCGACGGTGCGCCCGGTCTTCATCTTGGCCGCCACGAGCACCGAGATCAGGCAGCCGACGGCCAGATACGCCGCCACCGGATGCCACGAGCCGCCGGCAAAGCTGACCAGCGCCACCGCGATGAACGGCGTGAAGCCGCCGCCGACCACGCTCGCCACCTGATAACCCACGCCCGCGCCGCTGTAGCGGTACTCGGTGCCGAACAGTTCGGTGAACATGGGCTGCTGCACGCTCACCACCATGTCGTGCGCGATGTTGGCGAGCATGACGGCGAACACCACGATCCACACCGTCGAGCGTGCTTCGAGCGCGAGGAAGAACGGCACCGCGCTCAGCATGCCGACCAGCGCGCCGACGATATACACGCGGCGGCGGCCGAAACGGTCTGCCAGCAACGCGAAGCACGGAATCGTCACGCAACTCAGCGCGCCCACCAGCAGACCGATGGTGAGGAAGAACTCGCGCGGCATGTGCAGATTGGCCGTCGAGTAGTTCAGTGCGAATGCGGTCACGATATACATCGTGAACAACTCGGCCAGACGCAGTGCGATGATCAGCAGGAACGCCTTCGGGTGGCGCAGCAAGGCTTCGACGATCGGCAGGCGCACGCTGCGCTCACCGTGCTTGCCGACTTTTTCGACGAACTCCTTCGACTCTTCCATGCTCGAGCGGATCCACAGCGCGATCAGCACCAGCACCACGCTGAACAGGAAGGGCAGGCGCCAGCCCCAACTCAGGAACGACGCGTTGTCCATCGAACGGCTGATCAGCGCGACCAGTCCCGTCGAGAGCACGAGGCCCACGCCGTAGCCGACTTGCACGCCGCTGCTATAGAACGCTTTCTTCTTCTCCGGCGCGCTTTCGACCGCCATTAATGCCGCGCCGCCCCATTCGCCGCCCACCGCGAAGCCCTGGATCGCGCGCAGGGTCACGAGCAGCACCGGCGCCCACCAGCCGATGGTGGCGAACGACGGCAGCAGGCCGATCGCGGCGGTCGACAGACCCATCATCATCACCGTGAGCACCAGCATGCGCTTGCGTCCGAGCCGGTCGCCGTAGTGTCCGAACACGAAGCCGCCGAGCGGACGGAACAGAAAGCCGACGCCGAAGGTGGCGAACGCGGCCAGCGTGCCCATCGCCGGGCTGACTTTTGGGAAAAACTCGGAGTTGAAAACGAGCGCGGCGACGATGCCGTACAGCAGGAAGTCGTACCAGTCGACCACGGCGCCGACGAAGCTGCCGAGCGCCGCCTGGCGGGCCTGGCTGCGCGCCTTGCGGTTGTCGACCGTTGCGGCCGTCGGGATGGTGGTACTCATGACAATGTCTCCTTGAAATTCTCGGGCTGCTGGGGACGGGCGACAGACGCAGGGCTGTGGCCGCTCCCGATCGATTGCAGGATGTGCGAAGGTTAATGATGCGGAGTCGATCCCACAATCCGCATCCGATAGAAATTGCGCGATCATCGGACGCGACTGCGCGCATAGCGCGCGTTTTGCGCGTTTACACCGAGCGCCATGCGTTCGTGCATGGCGATAAACCATCGGGAAGCAGCCCGTGCTACCGTGAGGATGTAATCCTGAAAACAACAGTTATTGATATACTACATACGGAATATTGATTTTTGCGGCAATGCAGCATATGATTGAGTCATTCCTTCACTCAATCATTCGGAGTTACAAATGGAATTTGTTCCTCTTTCGCTGTTCGCCGCTGCTGTTGTTGGTTTAGGCTCTGCCGCCACTGTGCTGTTGACCCGCTGGATTCCGCGGCCGGTCGCCCAGCTTGCAGCGCAACATGGCCGCTTTGTCGGTCTGGGCGAGCAACGCGTGGCAGTGGCAACACCGTATCGTGCGCATGTTAAACAAGAGGCGATGAATGTCGTCAGAACTTCAAACTGAAACAGTGGCCACACCGTTGACGTTGTCATTGCAGCCGATCGGCGCGAGCGCGAGCTTGCGCGATCAGGCGTATGCGATGCTCCGCCAGGCCATTGCCGACGCGGACATCTATCAGAACCGCGAAGAAATCCGTCTCGACGAGCGGGTGCTGAGCGAGTCGCTCGGCGTCAGCCGCACGCCGGTGCGCGAGGCCATGACGCTGCTCGAACAGGAAGGTTTTCTGCGCATGGTGCCGCGGCGCGGCATCTATATCGTGCGCAAGAGCAAGCGCGAAATCGTCGAGATGATCCAGATGTGGGCCGCGCTCGAAAGCATGGCGGCGCGTCTTGCCACGCTGCACGCCACAGACGAGGAAATCGCCCGTCTGCGCCACATGTTCGACAACTTCCGCGACGCCACGCCGGCTGAGCACATCGCCGAGTATTCGGACGCCAATATCGCGTTTCACCAGGCAATCGTCGAGTTGTCCAAGTCGCAGATCATTCTCGACACAATCAAGAACATCTTTATCCACGTGCGCGCGATTCGCCGCATGACCATTTCGCAGAGCGACCGCGCGTCGCGCTCGATCGTCGATCATCTGCGCATTATCGAGGCGCTGGAGCAGCGGGATACCGAACTGGCCGAGCGTCTCACGCGTCAGCATTCGCTGGATCTGGCCGCCTTCGTCGAGGCGAATTGCGATTTTCTGGACTGACGGCTGGCGGCCCAAGGGGCGTCTGATTGGCAAGTTGAACAAGAAGGGCCCGCGGTGGAGACACCGCGGGCCTTTTTTGTTTGCCGCCAAACCAACGTGGCGTGGGGCCGCGCGAGCGATGCGGGATAAACCTCGCTTGACGGTCTTAGAAATATGGTATGTGATATATCAAACGACGCGAGACAACAACCGGCCTCGGTGTTTTCCCTCGAATCGAGGCGCCGGGATCGGCACTTGTCCTCGTAACCCTTAGCAGACAAGCAAAAGCAGCAGAACACGAGCCATGAGCATCTGGAAATCCCGATTGATCGAATCTGATATATCACATACGGTATGGTCCAGCTGAGTGGAGTGCAAGGTCGAGACTGTTCGAAGCGGGCGAGTTCACCGATAACCCTTTTGCGTAACCGATTGACCCAGGAGTCGACTATGTCTGCAGTTGTGTCATCCCTGCACCCAGCCACGGACACGATGCGCGTGCTCACGCTCGAGCAGGAGGTGCGCAGCGCCAGCGCCTTGCCGCGCGCTGCCCTCAAAGTGACCCATCGCACCGGCCGCCCGGCGGTCGTGAGCATCTGCGCTGACCCGAGCCAGTACGCGCTGGGGAGCCGCAACCAGACCACATACCAATGAGCCACCCTTCAGGAGACAGGACATGAGCAAAGCACTCGACGGTGTGCGCATTCTCGACTTCACGCATGTGCAATCCGGGCCCACCTGCACGCAGCTGCTTGCATGGTTCGGCGCGGATGTGATCAAGGTGGAGCGGGCGGGCGCGGGGCGACATCACGCGTGAGCAGTTGCGCGATATTCCCGATGTGGACAGCCTCTACTTCACGATGCTCAACCACAACAAGCGTTCCGTCACGATCGATACGAAGAATCCTGAAGGCAAGCAGGTGCTCGAAGCGCTGATCCAGAAATGCGACGTGCTGGTGGAGAACTTCGCGCCGGGCGCGCTGGACCGCATGGGCTTCACGTGGGAGCGGATTCAGGAGTTGAATCCGCGCATGATCGTCGCGTCGGTGAAGGGCTTCGGTCCTGGGCCGTACGAGGACTGCAAGGTCTACGAGAACGTCGCGCAATGCGCGGGCGGTGCGGCTTCGACCACCGGCTTCGACGACGGCCCGCCGGTCGTAACGGGCGCGCAGATCGGCGACAGCGGGACCGGCTTGCATCTGGCGCTCGGCATCGTCACGGCGCTTTATCAGCGCACCCACAGCGGACGCGGTCAGCGCGTACTCGCCGCGATGCAGGACGGCGTGCTCAATCTGTGCCGCGTGAAGCTGCGCGATCAGCAGCGGCTCGAACGCACCGGCGTGATGAAAGAGTATCCGCAATATCCGAACGGAGAGTTCGGTGAGGCGGTGCCGCGCGCGGGCAATGCGTCGGGCGGCGGTCAGCCGGGCTGGATCCTGAAGTGCAAGGGCTGGGAGACGGACCCCAACGCGTATATCTACTTCATCACGCAGGCGCCGGTGTGGGCCAAGATCTGCAACGTGATCGGCAAGGAGGAGTGGGCCACGGATCCCAACTACGCGACGCCCGCCGCGCGTCTGCCGCACCTGAAGGATATCTTCGCCGAGATCGAGCGCTGGACCATGACGAAGACCAAGTTCGAGGCCATGCAGATTCTCAACAAGTACGACATTCCGTGCGGACCGATTCTGTCGATGAAGGAAATCGCCGAGGAACCGTCGTTGCGCAAAACCGGCACGATTGTTGAAGTGGATCACCCGACACGCGGCAAGTATCTGACGGTTGGTAATCCTATCAAACTGTCCGACAGTCCGACCGAGGTCACGCGCTCACCGTTGCTCGGTGAACATACCGACGAAGTCATGGCCGAACTCGGCTATTCGCCTGAGCAGGTCAGTGCATTGCGCACTGCCGGCGCGATCTAGGCCTGATCCAGGCAAATACGGAGCGACGAATGGATACATGGATGCGGTTCATGTCGAGCGACGGCGGCGTCGTGTTCGGCCGTGTGGAAGGTGGCTATCTGCACGAATACGAAGGTCTGGAGCACCCGGTGGCCACTGGCGCCGTGCTGTCGACTCGCGCACTGATGCCGCTCGCGCCGTGCGCGCCCGGCAAGGTCGTCGCGTTATGGAACAACTTTCACACGCTGGCGGCGAAGCTCGACAAGCCCGTGCCGGCGCACCCGCTTTTCCTGTTGAAGCCGGCGGGTTCGGTGATCGGCTCGGGTGAGCCGATCAGGCGGCCGCTCAGCTATGCGGGCAAGATCGCCTATGAAGGCGAACTCGGCATTGTGATTGGACGGCGCTGCCGCGATGCAAGTGTCGAAGAGGCGGCCGAAGCGATTTTCGGCTACACGCTCGTCAACGACGTGACCGCTGCCGATCTGCTGAACGAAAATCCGCACTTTCCGCAATGGTGCCGGGCGAAAGGCTTCGATACGTTCTGCTGTATCGGACCGGCGATCGTCTCCGGTTTCGACTGGCAGCAAGCGCATCTTGTCACGACGCTCGATGGCGTCGAGCGGCAGAACTATCCGCTCGCCGACATGGTTTTCTCGCCCGCCGAGCAGGTGAGTCTGATCTCGCAGGATCTCGCGCTCGAGCCGGGCGACGTAATCGCGTGCGGGACGTCGGTCGGCGTCGGCTCAATCAAGGATGGCGCGACGGTGTCGATCACGGTCGACGGGATCGGAACGCTGAGCAATACCTTGGGCGCCGCGCGCGCAGTCGCCGCGGAGGGCGCGGCGCCGATGGTGGCAGGCGCTGTCTGAACGGTTGACCGATTGTGCGATGCGTTGGCATCGCGCCCATGTATTCCGACACGGAGAAGCGCGCATGCCGCTAGCGTATGACAGTACCGTGTGGTGTTCGCTGGCTGTGGTGTTGGCTTCCGTGCTGGCCGTTGCGCTTGCCGCGGTCGGGCAACTGCCGCTCGAACGGCGACCGAAGCGCCGGCCTGACTGGCACGCCGGTGCATTGGCCGTCGCGCTCGCGGGCCTTTTCGCGGCCGGCATGGGCGCGAGCAACGGCGTGGTCGGAGCGGCGGTGGCGGGCGCGGTGCTCGGCGCGTGGCTGGTGCGCCGGCGCAATCTGACACGGCGCCCGCGCCTCGTTGCGCTGTTGGGCAGCAGCATGGGGCTCGCTGTCATGTCGGGCGGCTTCGCGCGTTATCTGTCGTCGGCGGCGCAGGCGAATGTCGAGCGCGTCGAACTCTATGTCGCCGTGTTCATCGGCGCGCTGATCTTTGCCACCTCGGCTATTGCGTTCTGCAAACTGCGCGGTGCGTTGCAGCTCGGCGCGGCGGTGCGGCCGGGGCACGGCATCGTCAACCTGCTTGCGCTGATGCTGTGCGGGTGGCTCGGCTACGGATTCGTCACGGAACATGCGCAGCCATTCGGGCTCGCCTCGCTACTCGCGATGAGCGCGCTCGCTTGTGCGATGGGTGTGCATCGGATGCTCAGCCGCGAGTATTCCAGCGGCCACGAGCATGGCCACGATTCAAGCGAGCTTGCCTTTGCCGCGCGTTGCCATAGCTTGACGATGGGCAAGCGCGGCCTGTTGGCACGAATCGAATGGCACGGTGGAGAGGACCAGGCCTGGACGCTGCGCGACGTAGCGCAACGTAAGGTGCGCACGGCAGCTTATCCGCATCGTCGAAATGGAAGCCATGGCGTGAATGCGGAACGGCGGCAACGTGCGTGCGCCGGCCACCGGCCGGCTCGCGCTACGACACGGCGCACGCCATGAATGCACACATGCGTCGAACGGTAGGCACGACGGCGCGTCGCGGGATCGTGATCGCGCCGACGTCCTCAGTCGCCCGTCTCGGCGAACTCGCTGAAGTACCGAGCCTTTTTGTGCAGAATCATTTGAGCGAGAAAGTCGGCGTCGTAGGCACGGTGCAGATGGGCGTGAAACCGCTCGATGTAGGCAGTAATTCGAGCCGCCTCGCTGTTGAATTCCTGGAGTACGTCGAGCGTGGCGCGATCCCAGCGGAAGCGCAGGCCGAGGTCGCTGAAGGCGGCGTTGTACGCGCTCAGGTGGGCGTCGTCGGGATGGATCGCGGCAACACGAGCGGTGTGCGCGCTGGGCTGGGACTCAACCGAAGCGTGATTCATGATCGGCCTCCTGGGCTGACGAGTGATGGAACTCGCTTGCAGCATAGAAGTCCTGACGAATTTGCAATAGTTAAAGTTTCATTGGGTCTCCATAGCCTACTGCTTATACACGCTCAATTCCTTGACGCGCGTGATCTTCTCGATCAGATTCGCGCCTTCTTCCATCAGGAAGCGTTTGAAGGCGACCGCAACCGGCGGCAGCCGCTTGTTCTTGCGATGCACCACGTACCAGTTCAGCATGACCGGAAAGCTCTCGACGTCGAGCACGACCAGATGGCCGAGCTGCAATTCGAGGCTGATGGTATGCGCGGACAGGAAGGCGATGCCCATGCCCGCGATCACGGCCTGCTTGATCGTCTCGGTGCTCTTGATCTCCATGGCGATCTTGAGGTTGGCAAGACGCCCGGCGAAGCCTTCTTCCATCGAATTCCACGTGTCCGAGCCGCGCTCCCGCACGATAAACGCTTCGCTCGCCAACTGGCTGAACTTGATGTTGCGCTTGTTTGCGAGCGGATGCGTGGGCGCCGCCACGATCACATACGGGTGCGGCGCGAACGGCTCGTTGGTCGCGTCGGTCTCGTGCGGCGGGCGCACCATCACCGCGAGGTCGGTCTGGTTGGTGGCGAGCTGATGCAGCAGTTCCTCGCGATTGTGCACGGCGAGGTTGAGCACGACGCCCGAGTAGCGGCGCGTGAATTCAGCGAGCAGCCGCGGAAAGAAGTAGTCGCCGGCGCTGATCACCGCGACATTCAGCTTGCCGCCGGAGACGCCTTTGAGCTGACTCATCGCTTCGTCGACTTCGTGGAACTGCTGGATGATCGCGCGGCTGTAGTGAAGCATTTCGGTGCCGGCCGGCGTCAGATAGATTTTTTTACCGAGTTGTTCGAACAACGGCAGCCCGGCGTGTTCTTCGAGTTGCCGGACCTGGGTGGAGACGGCCGGCTGTGTGAGGTGCAATTCCTCGGCGGCGCGCGAGAAGCTCAGGTGGCGCGCCACCGTTTCGAAAACCTTCAGTTGCCGCAGAGTCGCATTCCGCATCGTCATGACCGATGTATAAGCAAATGTGAATCAACATAATAACAAACTTTAATTATTAGTAATTCAGCAATGACCCTAGCATGGCTCTGTATAAGAAAGCGGAATTGCCGCCAGCGGAGTCGGCGAAAAACTCGGGGTTAACGCTTGGATTTGAGGCCTGTTGGACGAGGCGGCCGGCGTCTCGCAGTGTAAAAAAGCATTAATTGATCGGAATAAAGCGCTTCCCAGAAAGCGATGATTTAAGCTGGTCTATTTTTAAAGCAGCGAATTAAAGACGCAAATATCAAATATTCCCGAAGGGTACGGCTTTTCGGGGCAAAACCATAAGGTGGGACGAATACAGCACGGCGTCTCCCGAGGGATTTCCTTCGGGACGTTGGCCGGCTGCACCAAATAAATAGTGGAGACAAGGCACATGGACGATATCAGTCAGCAGACTACGACCCGCGCGTTTTGGGCGAACCGTTGGTGGCAACTCGTCATCGGCATGGTGTGTATGGCCCTGGTGGCCAATCTTCAATACGCCTGGACGCTGTTCGTCACGCCGATGAACGCGCGGCATCACTGGGGCGAAGCGTCCATTCAACTTGCGTTCGCTATTTTCATTCTCACTGAAACGTGGCTCGTGCCGCTCGAAGGCTGGCTCGTCGACAGGTTCGGACCCCGGCCCGTGGTCGCGGGCGGCGCCATTTGCGCGGGCATTGCCTGGGTGATGAATTCGTATATCACGACCTTGCCGATGCTGTACGTCTCCGCGGTCATTGCCGGGATCGGTGCGGGTGGCGTGTACGGCACGTGCGTGGGCAATGCGTTGAAATGGTTTCCCGACCGCCGCGGACTTGCCGCGGGTCTCACGGCTGCGGGCTTCGGCGCGGGCGCAGCGGTGACGGTGATTCCGATCGCCAACATGATCACGCGTTCGGGCTATGAGCACACGTTCTTCTTCTTCGGCATTCTGCAAGGTGGATGCATTCTGGCGCTCGCGCTGTTGTTGAAGAAGCCGACCGCGCGCCAGCAAGCCGCACCGAAGAGGAAGTTCGCCGTCTCGAAGGTCGACTTCACGCCCGGTCAGATGATCAAGACGCCAGTGTTCTGGGTGATCTACGTGTCGTTCGTCGCGGTGGCCGCGGGCGGCTTGATGGCGACCGCGCAGATCGGTCCGATCGCCAAAG
The DNA here is from genome assembly GCF_004339745.1 of Paraburkholderia sp. BL9I2N2. Lineage (GTDB taxonomy): Bacteria > Pseudomonadota > Gammaproteobacteria > Burkholderiales > Burkholderiaceae > Paraburkholderia. The sequence continues at coordinate 474,441 of NZ_SMGP01000004.1, forward strand.
ACTGGGGCCTCGCACGCATCCCGATGACGATCTTCGGCATGACCTTGCCGCTCCTGACCGCCACGCTGTCCATCGACAACGTCTGTAACGGTTTTACGCGTCCGCTGTGCGGCTTTATCTCCGACAAGCTCGGCCGTGAAAACACGATGTTCGTGATCTTCATCGGCGAGGGCCTGGCGCTGCTCGGCTTGATGGAGTACGGCACCAACCCGTATGCGTTCATGACGTTCGCCGCGTTGATCTTCCTGTTCTGGGGCGAAATCTTCTCGATCTTCCCGGCGATCTGTGCCGATACCTTCGGCAGCAAATATGCCGCGGCCAACGCAGGCACGTTGTACACCGCCAAGGGCACGGCTTCGCTGCTGGTGCCGATCGCCTCGGTACTGTCGGCGACGGGCGGCTGGAATCTCGTCTTCGTCGTTTCCGCCGTCGTGACGATCGCCGCGGGCATCTCGGCGAAATTCATACTCGCACCGATGCGCTCGCGTTGGATCGAATCGCACGATGAGCCGCAGGGTGTGCTTGCCGTTGCCGGCAACGGCAAGGCGTCGCGGTTGAGCCACTGGCCTGAGCAGACAGGGGAATAGCATAAATGGCCCACACCCGGCAGTGACGTTATGAATGTTTCGTTGCAGCAACTCAAGGTGTTTGTCGCCGTTGCGCGTGAGCGGAGTTTTACGCGCGCGGCGCGTGAGTTCGATCTGACGCAATCGGCGGTGAGCCGTTGCGTGCGTGAACTCGAAGAAGCCGTCGAATTGAAGCTGTTCGACCGTACCACGCGCCAGGTCGAACTGACTCATGCGGGCGCGAGCCTCGAGCGAAGGATCGGCCGGCTGCTCGATGAAATCGAACTGACGCTGCGGGAAGAGCGGGCCGCTTACGACGGGCACACTGGCGTAGTGGTATTGGCCAGCAATCCCGTGTTGTCGTCGAGTTGGGTGGCGCAGGGACTCGCGCACTGCGCGGCGGCTTTTCCTGAGCTCGCCGTGTCCGTCAGGGATCAGCCGCAAAGCAGTGTGCTAACCAGCGTGGAACAAGGCGAGGTGGACTTCGGCGTGGTTTCGATGGCCGAGCCGCTTGCCGGCGACCTGTTGCACGCGCAACTGGTTTTCACGACGCCGCTCCATGCGGTGATGCCACCTGCCCATCCGCTTGCCCGCCACGCGAGCGTTGCATGGAGCGAGTTGCACGAATGGGCGCTCGTCACGCTGAACGCCGACACGGGTGTGCGCGCCGCGCTCGAACTCGCCTTCAACACGAACGGCGTTAAACGACGGCCGGTGCAGGAACTCGGACATGTCGCGGCGGTGCTGCGCATGGTCGAACTGGGGCTCGGCATCGGCATATTGCCCATCGACACGCATTGGCCCGCAATAGGCGCATCATTGGTCAGCCGGCCGCTCGCGCCCGCGATGAATCTGGCGACACTGCTCGTGCATCGCCGCAACCGTTCCCTCCGACCCAACGCCGCGGCGGCCTGGGCACAGTTCTCCGCGACTTCACATGCCACCGGCGTGTCGCCGTCCGCTGCGCAGATAGACGCGAAGCCGACCGTTGCGCGCGACGGCGCCGTCCTCCACGAGCCCTAGCGTCTTTTGCCCGAACCGGCTCGCAAGCACTCAGCCCACGCAACATCCAAGCAAGGAGCTTCATGATGGAAACTGAAACCGACCTCAGGCGCCATGATTTGCTGATTGACGGCAAGCGTTTGCCGCCCGGCACCGGCGAGTATTCCGTCGATATCAACCCCGCCACCGAAGAGCCGATCGCGCTGGTTGCGCAAGGCAGCGCCGCCGACGTGGATGCCGCCGTGCGCGCGGCGCGCGCCGCATTGAAGGTATGGAACGGCATACGGACGGCTGAGCGGGCCCGCATACTGATGCGTCTCGCAGGCCTGATGCGCGCGAATCTCGAGGAACTCGCCGCGCTCGAAAGTCTCGACGCCGGCAAGCCGATCGCGGCGGTGATGCGCCAGGACATCCCGGCCGCGATCGATACGCTCGAATACTACGCAGGCTGGTGCGACAAGATCAACGGTCAGGTCGTGCCGGTGCGCCCCGATGCATTGACCTACACGCTGCGTGAACCCGTGGGCGTAGTCGCCGCGATCGTGCCGTGGAATTTCCCGCTGATGATCGGCATGTGGAAGATCGCGCCGGCGCTCGCGTGCGGTTGCACGCTGATCGTCAAGCCCGCGGAGATCACGCCGCTGACCGCGCTGCGCATCGGCGAACTCGCACTCGAAGCGGGTGTGCCGCCGGGCGTGCTGAATATCGTCACCGGCAAGGGACGTGTGGTCGGCGATGCGCTGGTCGCGCATCCCGGCGTCGACAAGGTGACGTTCACGGGCTCGCCCTCCGTGGGGCGCGGCATTCTGCAAGGCGCGGCCAGCAATTTCAAACGCGTTACGCTGGAACTCGGCGGCAAGTCGGCCAACCTGATTTTCCCGGACGCCAATCTCGACAACGCGGTGCGCGCCGCGGCGTCGGGGATCTTCTTCAATACCGGCCAGGTGTGTTCGGCGGGTTCGCGCATTCTCGCCCATCGCGATGTGTACGACGAAGTGGTCGAGCGTCTCGCCGCGCGTGCGAAGTCGATCAAGGTCGGCGATCCGTCGTCGCGCGAAACGTCGATGGGGCCGCTCATCTCCGCGGCGCAGATGAAGACCGTGCTGGGCTATGTCGAAACGGGCCGCGCCGAAGGGGCGTCGCTCGTAGCCGGCGGCGCGCGGGTGGGCGAGCGCGGCTTCTTTGTCGAGCCGACTGTGTTTGCCAACGTCGAGCATGAAATGCGCATTTCGCAGGAGGAGATCTTCGGGCCGGTGGCGAGCGTGATTCGTTTCAACGACGAAGCAGACGCGATAAGGATTGCCAATGGAACGTTGTATAGCCTTGCTGCGGGCGTGTGGAGCGCGGATATCGGCCGGGTGCATCGGGTTGCGCGCGATCTGAGGGCGGGGACCGTGTGGATCAACACATACGGCTACACCGATGTGCGCCTGCCGTGGGGAGGATCGGGCGACTCGGGATTTGGCCGCGAACACGGCGACGTTGCGATTGAGAACTTCACTGAACCCAAGGCGGTGTGGCTCGCTATCGATCAGTAGCGTTAAAAAAGGATCGAACGCGCGCGGCGTTCGATCCTTTCTTGTTTGCGTTTGACGGTATGCGAGAGAGAGCGAGTTTCTGATCGCTCTCTCTCTTTTGAGCCTCAAGCCCCCTGCAATGCCATCCGTTCACGCAGTTTGATGAGCGCCAGCACGACATCGATAGTCGGCGTGGGCTCCGCGACGAGGCGGCCCATTTCCTGCACGACCGTCAGAAGCGGATCGATCTCCATCGGCCGACGATTCTCCAGGTCGACCAGCGTCGAGGTCTTGTGCGCGCCGACCGCGCCCGCCCCATCGATACGCTTTTCCACGTCGACGCGAAAGTGCACGCCGAATTGATCCGCAATGCGCTTGGCTTCGAGCATCATCGTGCGTGATACCGCGCGCGTGCCGGGGTCGCTGGTGAGCACGTCGAGCGTGGCATGCGTCAATGCGCTGATCGGGTTGAAGCACAGGTTGCCCCATAGTTTCAGCCAGATTTCGTCGCGGATATTGTCGCGAATCGGCGCCTCGAAACCTGCCGTCTGCATGATTTCGTGCAATTGTTGAATGCGCGGCGTGCGTTCTCCGCTCGGCTCGCCGATCGGGAATTTCTTGCCGTACACGTGTTTGATCACACCCGGTTCGACGATTTCGGCGGCGGGGTACAGCACGCAGCCGATCGCCCGTTCGGGCCCGAGCTTCGTCCATTGGCTGCCGTCCGGGTCGACGCTGGCGAGACGCGTGCCGGCGAATCGGCCGCCGTGCTGATAGAAGTACCAGTACGGAATGCCGTTGACGCCCGTGACGATGGCCGTGTGCTTGCCGAGCAGCGGCTGCATTGCATCGACCACGCCGGGCAGCGAATGCGCCTTTAGCGTAATGATCACGAAGTCCTGTACGCCGAGCTCGCGCGGATCGGACGTGCAGCGCACAGGCGCGCTGAACGTCTCGCCGTCCATGATCAGACGCGCGCCGTGCTCGCGCATTGCCGCGAGATGTGGACCGCGCGCGACGAAACTCACATCCGCACCGGCGCGTGCAAGTTGCACACCCATCAAGCCGCCGATCGCTCCCGCTCCGAAGACACAGATCTTCATGATGCCGCTCCTCTGATGATGAAAAGTCGCTTGCCCGATGCCGTATCTCGCCGTGCACGGTTTGCGGGTCATTGTTCGAGCATACGGGGGCGGGACGATTGCAGATAGTTAAAGTTTGTCGACGAATGCATTAGGGATGGGTTATGGATGACGCGACGCCCGAGAACGCGGGAAAGGAACTGTACTAAACCGGGAAGCAAGGCGGGAAGCGGACGAATGCCGCAATTGATTGGGAAATCTCTCAAGCCTATGAAATCTACGTGGGCGCAGAACGCGACTTCTTTGAGAAGTTACGCATGCAGGCGACATCGCAAGCAGAATGTTGAGAGTGGCGCCAGAAAGTCAAAGGTTGATGTGAGCTATCCCGTCGTGTTCTTGTGTGTGGCGCCCGTGCGGATAACTTTTCAACCGTTCAAAATACCGGCGAACGGCGGTCGCACGTGTTGCCACAAATCAGCCCTGTTAAACACATTGGCGGGGCTTTATTTATTTGCGGAGGATACGGCTCGACATGAGTTGCCGCCTTCTCGTTGAAACCAGCCTCCCGGTCGACAAGATTGCCCGCCGATGCGGAATTGCGCTCGAGCGAAACGGCGTGATTGGCCGCGCCGAGTGCTCAATGTCCAACTCCCTCACCCCCGCCTCACCATCAAAAACCCCACCCCAATCGCGGCCAGAAATCCCCCACAGCAGCGATTAAACCACCGCCTTACCCTGGCACGCACCAGCCACTTCCCAAGATACATCCCGGCCCACGAATACAACGCAATAGCAAACCACTCCAGCACGAGAAAGCTCGCCCCAAGCACCGCAAACTGCGGCAACATCGGTTTCGCAATATCAACGAACTGCGGCAAGAACGCGGTAAACACCAGAATAGCCTTCGGATTGCCGGCGGCCACGAGAAACTCCCTTCGCGCGACCCGCCCAAGCGACGCCTCTTCCTGCTGCGTCGTGTCGATTGCAGGCGCATCACTGCGCCACAACTGAATGGCCAACCAGATCAGATAAGCCGCGCCGGCCAGTTTGATCGCGAGAAAGAACCATTCCGAGGCGTGCAACACAACCGCAAGACCGGTTGCGGCAAGCACGAGCATCACGGCGAATGCGACCAGGCGCCCCATGCCGCCGACGAACGCGGTCATGAAACCGTGACGCGCCGCTACATTGATCGACAGCAGATTATTGGGCCCGGGCGCGAGATTGATCGCGAAGCAGGCAGGCAGGAAGAACAGCCAGGCGGTGATGGACATGACGGCTCGCAGGTAAAACGCAGTTGCCACGGAGCGCGGCACGCTATTGCAAATTGTAGCGAACCCGCCCGACCCGATGTCGACGATGCGCTTAATTCACCGCTTTGACAAACCCCGGATCGCCGATCAAAGCGTCGACGCTCAACTTGACGGTATCTTCAATAGCGATGGTGCTACTGGTGAACTTCGGCGACTTTTGCTTGACCGTCTTGGTGGTCGAAAACACGACCTTCTGGGTCGCGGCGTCGGTCACCACATAACGCATTTTCAGCGTCCACAACGCCGGCGAGCGTGTGTCGTCCACAGTGAATTTCTCGATGCTGCCGCTGAGAACGCGCTCGCCTGCGTCGAGATGAAAGCCGGCGATCCGTAGACTGGTCACAATGCCGTTGCGCACGGTTTCATTGATATCGTCCTTGAGCACGATGCCCGTCATCGCCGTGTTTTCGATGCGGTTCGGCGACACTTGTCCGCTGCGAGCGGGCATATAGGCGAAGTCACGGGCAGGGGCAACGCTGAGCCAGCCGGTCGGATGCGCGACCGCGCGCGGCGAGCTATTCAGGCCGAACCAGGACCACGAGCAGGCGGAGAGCATCAACGGCAGCGCGATCGTCCCGCATCCCTTGAGCACGGTCGATGTCAAGGGTGAACGCGTGGAATTGAGCGACTGCGGCAGAGACGCGCTCCGATGCGGCGACTCAGTCGCTGTGCTGGAAAAAGCGGCGGTCGAGGTCAGAGGAGTTGCCCTTTTAGATTGAATCAAGCCGGGGAATAAACGACATGGTAACAGCGGCCCGGACCCGCGCATCTCTTATTCAGGGAGCGCTCTGCCTCTCGCAAGGAAGAAACACGTCAAGCCGTCAGAAGAACCCGGCTTTTCCTTGAGTCATATCCACCAACGCTCGCTGGGCATCATCGACCGCGTTGATGGGCAAACGGATCGTCATTTTCACCAGCATCGCGTAGGCGCTGTCCACGAGCGCATAGCCTTCGGCATCGATCCATCGGCGCACTTTCGCCTCGTCGGCGTAACTCACCTCGACGATCAGCGAAACCTGTGCAATCCGCTCGACGCGCGGCGCATCCAGCAGCGCCGAAGCGATCGCATCGGTGTATGCGCGCACGAGGCCGCCGGCGCCGAGCTTCACGCCGCCGTAATAGCGCACGACGGCGGCCAGCACGCCGTCCAGATCGTGATGCCGCAACACTTCGAGAATCGGCCGGCCCGCAGTGCCGGAGGGCTCGCCGTCGTCGGACATGCCGGACTGGCCGCCTGCCAGCAGCGCCCAGCAGACATGCGTCGCGGCAGGATGCTCGTCGCGCAGGCGCCGCAATTCGGCCATCGCGGCGTCGCGGTCGGCGACCGGTAGCGCGTACGCAATGAATCGGCTCTTGCGAATCTCAAGTTCCGCGCTCAACGGCGCGGGCAGGGTGTAAGTGGGCAAGGCAAAGACTTTGGTGAATGGAAACGCTGACCGCGCGCGGTCTTACGCCCGCCATGGTAACGGATCGACGGCTCGCCAATGGACAATCTCCGAGACGGCCATGCACGGCTTGCGCGGCGGGTTTGCGGCGTGCGTTGTGCCGGCCCACTCGCTGCGCGTTTATCGCGTAAGTCATGGCGATGCGCCGGACGGCACGCACGGCGCGCGCCAGTCAGAAATCGCCCGTTCGTCTACAATCTTCCGCTAAACACGCGCGGCTGTCCGCCGGAACCAGCGCGTCAAAGGAGACGACATGCTTGACCTATCGACGTTAGGGACTTTCGTAGCCGTTGTACTCGGGCTCTTTCTGATTCCGGGTCCGGCGGTGCTGCTGGTGTTGACGCGCACCGTGCATGGCGGCCGCAAGGCCGGCATTCTCACCGGCCTAGGCATTGCGGTTGGCGATTTCATTCATACGCTGGGCGCGTCGGTCGGCCTCTCGGCGCTACTGATGACCTCGGCGCTGGCCTTCAACGCGGTCAAGTTCGTCGGCGCGGCCTACCTCGTTTATCTGGGCATTCGCGCGTTGCGCGAGAAGCAGGCGAGCGCGCATATGCCGACCGTCGCCCCGGTGTCGGCCTCGAAAGCCTTCTTTCAGGCCATTCCCGCCGAAGTGCTGAATCCCAAGACCGCACTGTTTTTCCTCGCGTTTCTGCCGCAGTTCGTTCGTCCCGAACACGGTTCCACGTTTCTGCAGTTCACCACGCTTGGCCTCATCTTTGTCGGCATGAGCGCGCTTTACACGACGCTGATCGTGTTGACGATTCGTCCGCTGGGCAAATTCGTCAAGCGTCTGACGTGGCTGACGCGCTGGCAGAACAAGATCATCGGCGTGCTGTTCATTTCGCTCGGCCTGCGCGTGGCCACGCAAACGCGTTGATCGATCCGCGCGGCCTCGCTTCATCGCAGCGTCAGCGAGGCCGCACTCCCGCTAGATATTGCGGCGCTGGCGCCTGAGACGGCCTTCGCGCGCGTACTCCATCTGACCTTCCGTGCGGACCGCGAGCCTTTCCTGCTCGGCGCGGCTCATCTGCCGGGTATCGTCGATGTCGCCGACACGCAGCACTTCCTGCGCAATCCTGATGCGCAGCGTCATCAACGGTTCGCCGCGCTCGACCAGCGTGCGGTCCGCGGCGCGCGCCTGCTGGACGCCGCAGTCGATCAGGTTGCGCAGTTCCAGCAGCGTGAGCCGCTGCCGCTGGATTTCGAGGATGAGCCGCTGGACGGCCTGCTCGTCGCGCGTGCGCCACCAGGCGCGCAGCTCGGCGAGCGTGGGAGGTTCGAAGGGTGGAAGGCGCATTGCTTAGACGAAAAGTACTGTATATATGTACAGTATATCCCGTCTTTTTACGGAATCGCGTAGAGCGCGTTCGCCGGTTCACCGGCGTCGCAGGCGAGGGCGTGAATAGCTCAGGACAGCGCGAGCATGATGGACGTGGACACCACGATGATGAAAAGACACGCGGCGGTGAGAATGTCGTAGGGATAGTTCATGTTATGAGCATCTGACGTAGCGGTGTGAAGGGCCATCATAGGGATAAGCGCGCGGCACGACTGTTAAGCTTTGCAAGACCTAGGCGCTGTCCGGCTACGTATGACTGGAGGGAAAGATGAACGAGGCAGCAACGCGCGTGCCTGCGCATGCACCGGAGATCGAGTTCTGGTTCGACTTCGGCAGCAACTACAGCTATCTCAGCGTCATGCGCGTCGAAGCTGAGGCTGCAACGCGAGGCGTGCGGATTGTCTGGCGTCCGTTCCTGCTGGGGCCGGTCTTTCGCGACCTCGGTTTCGACAATTCGCCGTTCGTGCTGCAGAAGAAGAAGGGCGCATATGTGTGGAAGGACATGGAACGGCAATGCCGCAAATACGGCATCGCCCTGACGCGTCCCACCACGTTCCCGCGCGCGGCGCTTCTTGCAATGCGCGTGGCGCTGCTCGGCGCGGATCGCGAATGGATTGCCGCCTATTGCCGCAAGATCATGCAATTGAACTTCGCGCATGACCGCGATATCGGTTCGATGGAGGTGGTGAGCGAAGCGCTCGATGAACTGGATTTGCCGGCGCGGGAGATCATCGCCGAAGCGCAAAGCGACGCGAACAAACTGCGCTTGCGTGAACAGACCGCGGCAGCCGCGGACCGAGGGATTTTCGGCGCGCCGACGTTCTTTGTCGGCGATGAAATGTTCTGGGGCAACGACCGGCTGGACGATGCGTTGGACTACTGCGCATCGTTCGCCACGCGCGGCTAGCGTGACGAATGGTGACGAATGGTGACCAATGCGCGGCGCGCGATCGGCGCGCAAGCGAGTTATTCGTTGCCGTCCTGACAAAAACGCCGGCCCGGCACGTGCGAGACGACAGCCTGAGCGATTTCAAGCGGCGTACTCTCGGCGGGCACCACCCGGCGGCTCGATTCGGGCGTGTGCTTCATGGTCCATTCGACGAGCCGGTATGAGCGCCCCCAAGGATGCTGCAGCGGGTCCGAGACCTTGCATGAGTGAATCTGGCTGACCCATTCGTTGCCGGGCATGGTGCGCAGATGCTCGAATACCGTGTCTTCAACCATGGTTTGACTCCTTCTTCGCGGGCCTGCAGCCCATCTTCTGGCGCGTCGTCGACACCCCGGGGAAAAAGCGCCGCCGATGTTCTGGCGGCTTCAACAGGGGATGTTGTGCCTCATGGTTACAGCAAAGAATTAAGCCAGACTTAAGAAGGCGCAAAAGCGGATCGCGTAAAAGCGTGGTCGCCGCGATCGGGCCCTCAAGAGCTCGCGAAATCCGCCGTTATTACAGCGATTGGGGGTCGCCAACCCCGCTTCGCCTTCGGGCCCGCACCTATAAAGTGACGAACCTCGCCCAAACGCCGCTTTCCGAGCGCCTTCGTTCGCTCGTCGATACCGTGCAGCACAACGAGCGCACGCTGCGGCGCTTCCAGAACGTCGAGTTGCGTTTGATCGGCGCTCAGGACTTCGCATCGTTTCTCGACACGCTGTTCACTCAGTTGCCGCGGGAATTTTCGCTGACGGGCGTGACGCTCTGGCTCGACGACCGCGCGCCGATGCTGCGCGAGCTGCTCGAACCGGTCGCCTTGCGCGCACTCGATCAGTCGAAGCTGCGCACCTCGCGCGAAGGCGGTCTTGCAGCACAAGGTCTGTGCGAAGAGGGCCGGCCGTGGCTCGGCAAGCCGCACGACATGGATGACGCGGCGCGACGCGCGTTCTTCGGCGACGCCGAAGCACCGGCAAGCGCGATCCTGTTGCCGCTTGCCGCGGGCGACACCGTCAGCGGCTATCTCTGTCTCGGCAGCGACGACCCGGCGCGTTTCGGCCAAGGCATGGCCACCGACATTCTGGAGCGCTTCGCGAGCATCGTGACAGCGAGTCTCGACAACGTGGCGCATCGCGAGCGGCTCAAACAACTGGGCATGACCGATTCGTTGACGGGCCTCGCCAATCGACGCTATTTCGACGAGCGGCTGCGCGAGGAGATCATGCGCGCCGTTCGCTATTGCGTGCCGGTGGCGTGTCTGTTCATCGATATCGACAGCTTCAAGCGGATCAACGACACCTACGGCCATCAGACCGGAGACCGCGCGTTGGCGGCGGTGGCGGCTTGCGTGCGGCAACAGGTGCGCCTGGGCGATACCGTGGCGCGTTATGGCGGCGAAGAATTCGCCGCGCTGCTACAGGGCGACCGCGCCGATGCGCTCACGGTCGCCGAGCGTGTGCGCCTCGCGGTCGAGCGACTCGCTTTGCAGGACGATCATGGCGAGCGCATCGCCTTGACGGTGTCGATCGGTGTGGCGGCGCGTACGATCAGCGGCACGCCGACCGAGGCGGCCAAACTAGGCGGCGCGATGATGGAAGAAGCCGATCGCGCGATGTATCAGGCCAAACGCAACGGCCGCAATCGCATCGAGGCGCTGGTGAATGCGGGCGGCGAGCAGATGGCTCGTTGATGTGAGCCGCTGAAGCGCGCATCGAACTTGCGTGACCGGCTGCTCGGCGCGCATGCCGCTTGAGGTTCTCAAGTGCCCGGCGCATCCGGCGGCACACCCAGCAACTGCAGTGCTCCGCCCGTCACACCGCTGAACACCGGACCGGCCACCGTCCCACCATAAAACGCCTTGCCCGCCGGGTCGTCGATCATCACGGCGACGATCAGGCGCGGGTCGCTCATCGGCGCCATGCCGACGAACAACGCGCGGTAGCGGTTTTTCGCGTAAGTCGCGCCGACCTGTTTGCGCGCCGTGCCGGTCTTGCCGCCGATCCGGTAGCCTTCCACTGTCGCCGCTCGTCCTGTGCCGCCCACGCCGGTCGCCATTTCCAACATCGAGCGGATGGCGCGCGCAGTGGCCGGCGTCGTGACCGCCTGGCCCTTGTCGTCGGATTGCGCGGCCACGCCCGCTCCGTTGCGCAACAGACTCACGCGATGCATCGTGCCGTCGCCGGCATAGGCCGTGTACACCTGCGCCATCTGCAGTAGCGACGTGGACAGCCCGTAGCCGTACGCCATGGTCGCCTGTTCGATCGGCCGCCAGCGTTTGTACGGACGCACCTTGCCCGACGCCACGCCCGGAAAGGTCAGCTCGGGCCGCAGACCGAGCCCGTATTCCTGATACTTGGTCCAGATCTTCTCGGCCGGCAGATTCAGCGCGAGCTTGGCGAGCGCGATATTGCTCGACTTCTGCACGGCTTCGGCGACGGTCATCACGCCATGATTCGAGGTGTCGTGAATGACGGCCGGCCCGATCCTGTACCAGCCAGGCGCGGTATCGATGACACTCTGCGGCCGCACCTTGCCCTCGTCGATCGAGAGCGCGACGACCACCGGCTTGATCGTCGAACCCGGCTCGAAGGTGTCGACCACCGCGCGATTGCGCAACTGGCGGCCGGTCAGGCGCGCGCGGTCATTCGGATCGAAGCTCGGGTAGTTGGCGAGCGCCAGAATCTCGCCATTGCGCGCGTCGAGCACCACCACGCTGCCGGCTTCGGCGTGATGTTTGGCAATCGCGTCCTTCAGTTGCGCATAGGCGAGCTGCTGAATCCGCCGGTCGATCGTCAGGTGGATGGTCTCGCCGTTCTGCGCGGGCACGAGCGGCCGGGTCTCGGACACCACGCGGCCCAGACGGTCGCGGATCACTTCGCGCTGACCGGGCACGCCGAGCAGTTGCTCGTTGGCCGCGAGTTCGACGCCTTCCTGGCCGTTGTCCTCGATATCCGTGAAGCCGACCACGTGCGCCGCCGATTCGCCTTCGGGATAAAAGCGCTTCGAATCGGCGATCTGCGTGATGCCGGCGAGGCCAAGCTTGGACAGATGCCCGGCGGTCTCGGCGTCCACCTGGCGCTTGAGCAGGACGAAGGTCTTGTCGCCGTTCAGACGCCGGCGCAGTTCCGCCAGCGGCAGATCGAGCAGCTTTGAGAGCGGCGCGATCGCGGCTTCGTCGATCAGTTTCGGCGAAGCCCAGATCTCGTAAGTCGCGAGACTGACGGCGAGCATCGAGCCATTGCGATCGACGATCCGCCCGCGCGTCGCGTCGAGTTCGATGGTGCGCTGATAGCGCTTTTGCCCTTGGTCGACGTAGAAGTCCTGGTTCACCACCTGCACCCAGAACGCGCGCCCCGCGAGCGAGGCGAACGCGCCGAACACCAGCAGGACGATGAATTTCGAACGCCACATCGGCAGGCGCGCGGCCAGCAACTGGTTCTTCGCGACGGGCGCGTAGGGATCGTGCGACTGCGATTTCTTCTTCTGGATCATTGGGTGCGGATAACGAACAGCTCGATTAACTTGCGCCGCCCGAATCGGCGGCGGTGAATACCTTGAGTTGCCAGCGGAATCGCACGGCCAGCATGCGCACCGCGAAACCGCCTGCGAGCACCACGACCGACGCCGGCCCCGGCGCCACGCCGCAGGCTTGCAAGGCCACATACACGGCGCCGGCGCCGAGGGCGATGCTGGCGTACAACTCCTGACGCAACACCAGCGGCATCTGGTTGCACAGCACGTCGCGCAACATGCCGCCGCACACGCCGGTGATCGCGCCGGCCAGCACGACAATGGCGGGGCTTACGTCCAGCGTCGCGGCCACGTCGCAGCCGATCACCGTGAAGGCGATCAGGCCGATCGCGTCGACCGTGACGAAGAGCCTCTGCCAGTTGCGCAGCCACTTCGCGCACGCCGCGGCAACCGACGCCGCCCCGATTGTAATGAGAACGTAATCTGGATGCGAGATCCACGCAAGGGGATAGTGACCGAGCAGGACGTCGCGCACCGTGCCGCCGCCGAGCGCGGTGACGGTGCCGACGAGGCACAGACCGAAGCGATCCATGCCGCGGCGCATGCCCATGAGCGCGCCGGACATGGCTTCCGCGACGATCGCGAGCAGGTAGAGGAGATGGAGCAGCATGACGGCGAGCCTCGATGAACGGCGCTCGCGGGCGGCTCCGGCGTGGAGCGCATCTGCGCGGCGGGCGTTAAAAAAGCGGCCATTATCGTAAGCGTGCCGTCAGCATGAAAATGCCTTAAGCAAAATTCGGCGATGCCAAATTCGGCTTAATCTGGTTGCGGTTCGGCGCGTGGTAAGCGTTTGCTGAGCAAGGCGACACCAGGTGCGCCAGAGGTGGTCCAAGGTGGACCGAGGCGCGCGCGGGCGTAAAAAAACCGCGCGGACTTAAAAAATCCGCGCGGCTCTTTCGTTCGATTAATGCGTCGACTCCGACGCGGCGTGTTAAAGAGGCGCTCCCTGCCTGTTGAGCGCCTTCTTTTTTTGTGTGCTGCTTGTTCCGGTTTCGGCCGGTCTGAAAACGCTCAGGCCGGCAGCGCGAAGCTCGAAATCGCTTCGCGCAAGACACCCACCTGGTCCTTCAGCGAATGTGCCGCGGCGGCGGCCTCTTCGACCAGTGCCGCGTTCTGCTGCGTGACCTGATCCATTTCGCCGACCGCGCGATTGACCTGCTCGATGCCCGCGCTCTGTTCACGCGAGGCGTTGCTGATCTCTTCGAGAATCTCGTTCACGCGACGCACCGACTGCACGATTTCGCCCATCGTCGAACCGGCGTTGGCGACCAGCGACGCGCCGGCTTCTACCGTATTCGTCGAGGTTTCGATCAAGGCCTTGATTTCCTTCGCCGCCGTGGCCGAACGTTGCGCGAGGCTGCGCACTTCGGCCGCGACCACCGCGAAACCACGACCCTGTTCGCCGGCGCGGGCCGCTTCGACCGCCGCGTTGAGCGCGAGAATGTTGGTCTGGAAGGCGATGCCGTCGATCACGCCGATGATGTCGCCGATCTGGCGCGAGCTGGCGGTGATCTCGCCCATCGTGCGGACCACGTCGTCGACCACGCGGCTGCCGCGCGTGGCGACATCCGCGGCCTGGCCGGCGAGGTGCGCGGCCTGCAGCGCGCTGTCCGCGTTCTGCTTCACGTTGACCGTCATCTGATCCATGCTCGACGCCGTTTCGACGAGCGCGGCCGCCTGTTCTTCCGTGCGTTGCGAGAGATCCGTGTTGCCGGCGGCGATTTCGGTCGCGCCGACATTGATGTTCTCGGTGCCGAGACGCACACGCGATACCGTCTCGACGAGACCGGCCTGCATCGTCTGGAGCGCATGCAGCAGGCTGCCGGTGTAATCCGACTGAACCGGCACGCGCGTGGCGAGATTGCCGCGCGCCATCAGCTGCGCGTGTTCCACGGCTACTTCGAGATCGCCGCCGAGCGTGCGGCGAATACTGCGCAGCACCAGCAGCATGACGGCGGTGGCGATCGCGCCGAGCGTAACGGTGATGACGAGCCAGCGCAGCAGATTGGCGTAGAACGCGCTTTGCACGTCGTCCATATACATGCCGGTGACGAGATACCAGTCCCACGGCGCGAAGTGAATCGAGTAGCTGGTTTTGGCGACCGGTTTGTCGCTCCCCGGCTTGGACCACAGGTAGTCGACAAAGCCGCCGCCCTCGCGATTGCCCGCGTTGACGATATCGACGAACAGATGGTTGCCCGCCGGATCGGTGAACTGCGCGAGATTCTTGCCGACCATTTCCGGTTTGATCGGATGCATCAACATGGCGGGCTGCGAATCGTTGACGGAGATGTAGCCGTCTTTGCCGTAGCGCATGGCCGCGAGGCTTTCCAGCGCCTGCTTCTTCGCTTCGTCTTCGGTAATGGTGTGCTGCTGCGCGAGCGCGTAGTAACGGCCGACGATGTGGTTGGCCTGGTCGATCAGCGATTTCAGCTGATCGCGGCGGTCCGAGATCATTGAGGCACGGTTTTGCCATGCGCCGAAGCCGCCGATCAGGATCAGGCCGATCCAGAGGACGGCGATCATCGAGGCCAGTTTTCTGTTCAAAGTCATAGCGGTTTTTGCTTTCGCACAGTGGTCGGTCAGGGATTGGATTCGCTTGTGGCGAGTGGCTTGTCGCTGACTGTGTTTACGGCGCGGCGGCATGCGGTCCGCAGGGCAGGGGAAACCCGCTGTTAAACATTTCTATTCGTCTGACTAAAGAGATCTTTTACCGTTGGAACGGCATTTTTTATGTTGCGTTAAGTGGATTTATTCATTTTTTGCTTGTTCAATCAGGCTTTCTCGCTATTGCCAATTAAAAATGTCGGTGTTGATGAATCGGCATTAATAATTAAGGCTTTCCGTAATTAAAAAACCAATATTAAAACCTCAACATCGCCACAACTGTTGACGACCAAAACGAAGGGACGCACCGCCCATCAAAGCGCCGCCATACGATTGCATCAGGATTCCACAAAACGCCAATAAAATCCAAGTCGCGGTTCGCATTAGTAAATCGCAAAAAACGACACATTTTTCCACTTATCCGCAAATGGAAATAACCGCTGTCACGAAAAAGACGAATAAATAAAAATTCCGCTATAGTCGCCATTTTCCAGTCGTCAGTCGGGCAAAAGAAGAGCACCAATAAGCCCGCCACCAGGAGTACATAAAATGAACGCCCGCGAACCCGCTTTCGTCTCCGCTTCCCGCAGCGCGCGCCTGCGCCAGATGCTCGTCAGCAACGAACTCGAATTCATGATGGAGGCCCATAACGGCCTGTCCGCGCGGATCGTCCGCGAAGCCGGCTTCAAGGCGATCTGGGGCTCGGGCCTCGCGATCTCCGCGCAATACGGCGTACGCGACAACAATGAAGCAAGCTGGACGCAAGTCGTCGACACGCTCGAATTCATGGCCGACGCCAGCGATCTGCCGATCCTGCTCGACGGCGATACTGGCTACGGCAACTTCAACAACGTGCGCCGCCTCGTGCGCAAACTCGAACAGCGCGGCATTGCCGGCGTGTGTATCGAAGACAAGCAATTCCCCAAGACCAACAGCTTCATCAACGGCGAAGCGCAGCCGCTTGCCGATATGGACGAGTTCTGCGGCAAGATCAAAGCCGGTAAAGACTCGCAGTCCGATGAGAATTTTTCGATCGTCGCACGCGTTGAAGCGTTGATCGCCGGCTGGGGCATGGACGAGGCGCTGCGTCGCGCGGAAGCCTATCGCCAGGCCGGCGCGGATGCGATCCTGATTCACAGCAAGCTCTCGCGTCCCGACGAAATTCTCGAATTCGCGCGCGAATGGGCCGGCCGCGGTCCGCTCGTGATCGTGCCGACCAAGTACTACAGCACGCCAACCGAAGTCTTCCGCGAAGCCGGCATCAGCACGGTAATCTGGGCGAACCATCTGATCCGCGCGGCGACCTCGGCGATGCAGGCCGTTGCCAAGGAAATCCACGCGAGCGAAACGCTCGTCAACGTGGAAGACAGCATTGCCGCGGTCAACGAAATCTTCCGCCTCCAGGACGCCGACGAATACTCGGAAGCCGAAGACCGCTATCTGTCGAGCGGCCGTGCGGCCGGTTCCGCGGTCGTGCTCGCGGCGAGCCGCGGCAAGGGCCTCGAAGCCGTCACCGAAGACCGTCCGAAAGTGATGCTGCCGATTGCCGGCAAGCCGCTCTTGCGCTGGCTCGTCGATGCGTTCAAGAAGCAGGGCGTGAACGACATCACCGTGGTCGGTGGTTATCGCGCCGATGCGATCGACACGGCCGGCATCAAGCTCGTCGTCAACGAACAGCACGCGCAAACCGGCGAACTCGCGTCGCTCGCCTGCGCGATCGACAAGCTGGCCGGCGACACGGTGGTCTCGTACGGCGATCTGCTATTCCGCAGCTATATCCTGCGCGATCTCGTGGAGAGCGAAGCGGCGTTCAGCGTGGTAGTCGATTCGTCGCTGACCGACGCGGAAAACGCCAGCGTGCGCGATTTCGCCTGGTGCTCGGCGGCCGACGACCGCGGTTTGTTCGGCAACAAGGTTGTGCTGCGTCACGTGTCGAGCGGGCAGGACGCCACGTCGGCCATCGCGTCGCAAACGCCGCATGGCCGTTGGGTCGGTTTGCTGAACGTGCGCGGTGAAGGCCGTGAGCGTTTGCAGGCGGCCATGAGCCAATTGCAGGCGCGCCCGGATTTCGCGTCGCTCGACATGCCCGCGTTGCTGAACGCGCTGATCGAAGCAGGCGAGTCGATCGAAGTGCAATACGTGCACGGCCACTGGCGCGGCGTGAACGACCTCGAGGACTTCCGCCGTGCGGGCGACTTCGCGCATGCACAAGCGCCGTTCGCGGCCGCGGTCGGCCGTGCGGGCAAAGGCGCGGCGGACGCAGCGAGCGGAGCCGCGCAATGATCGAGGCAGCACAGTTCGTCGAGGCGGCGCGCGAGCGCGGCTTCGACTGGTATGCGGGCGTGCCGTGCTCGTATCTGACGCCGTTCATCAACTACGTGTTGCAGGACGAGTCGCTGCATTACGTGTCGGCGGCCAATGAAGGCGACGCCGTCGCGTTGATCGCGGGCGTCACGCTCGGCGCGCAAAACGGCCGGCGTGGCATCACCATGATGCAGAACTCCGGGCTCGGCAATGCCGTGAGCCCGTTGACCTCGCTCACGTGGACCTTCCGTCTGCCGCAATTGCTGATCGTCACGTGGCGCGGCCAGCCCGGCGTCGCCGACGAACCGCAGCACGCGCTGATGGGCCCCGTCACACCCGCGATGCTGGAGACGATGGAGATCCCCTGGGAAACCTTCCCGACCGAAGCCGACGCGATTGGCCCGGCTCTCGATCGCGCCATCGCGCATATGGATGAAACCGACCGCCCGTACGCGCTCGTCATGCAGAAGGGCAGTGTGGCGCCGTACGAGTTGAAGGACAGCGGCGCGACCGAGCGCCGCGCACCCGTCACGCCGCAATCGCAGTTCACGAACGTGGCGGCGAGCGAACTGGCTTCGCGTCACGACGCGCTGAACAAGGTGATCGCGCACACGCCGCTCGACTCGACGGTGGTGCTCGCCTCGACCGGCTTTTGCGGGCGCGAACTCTACGCAATCGACGACCGGCCGAACCAGTTGTACATGGTCGGCTCGATGGGTTGCGTGACGCCGTTCGCGCTGGGCCTTGCGCTCGCGCGTCCCGACCTGCACGTGGTCGCGCTCGACGGCGACGGCGCCGCGTTGATGCGCATGGGCGCGTTCGCCACCATCGGCGCGTACGGTCCGTCGAATCTCACGCACGTGCTGCTCGACAACGGCGCGCACGATTCCACCGGCGGTCAGGCGACGGTGTCGTCGCAGGTTTCGTTTGCGGGCGTGGCCGCGGCGTGCGGTTACGCGTCGGCGGTCGAAAGCGACGACGCGAACGTGATCGACGCCCTGTTCGAAGCGGCGCCGCTCGACGGCCCGCGCTTCGCGCGTCTCATCATTCGCCGCGGCACGCCCGACGGGCTGCCGCGTCCCACCATCACTCCGCCCGATGTGAAGACGCGTCTGATGCGCCACATCGGCGCCGCTTAAAGTCAAGGAGCGCTCATGCTGCTGCTCAATCCCGGCCCGGTGACGCTCACCGAACGCGTTCGCAATAGCCTGTTGCAGACGGATCTGTGCCACCGCGAAAGCGAATTTTTCGATTTGCAGGAAGAGGCGCGCACGCGCCTCGTCGATCTGTACGGTCTCGACGCGAGCGAATGGCAAGCGGTGCTGATGACCGGCTCCGGCACGGCGGCCGTCGAAAGCATGACCGCCGCGCTGGTGCCGCAAAACGGCAAGCTGCTCGTGGTGGAAAACGGCGTGTACGGCGAGCGTATTTCGCAGATCGCCACGCAATACGGCATCGCGCATGAATCGCTGAAGCACGACTGGATGCAGGCGCCCGATCTCGCGAAGATCGCCGAACGCCTCGACGCGGATAAGGCCTTCACGCACGTCGCCGTGATCCATCACGAAACCACCACGGGCCGCCTGAACGATCTGGCCGCGCTCGGCGCGCTGTGCCGCGCACGGGGGCTGCGTCTGCTGGTGGACGGCGTGAGCAGCTTCGGCGCGGAAACGATCGATTTCGCCGACACCAGTCTCGACGCGGTGGCCGCCACGGCGAACAAATGTCTGCATGGCGTGCCGGGCGCGTCGTTCGTGCTGGTGCGCCGCGCGGCGCTCGCGCAGGCGGCGAGCCGCACGTACTACCTCGATCTCGGCCGTCTCGCGAAATTGCAGGATCAGCGCAACACGCCGTTCACGCCGTCGGTGCATGCGTACTACGCACTGGTCGAAGCGCTGCGCGAACTCGCCGACGAAGGCGGCTGGCGCGCGCGTCACGCGCGCTACGCGGCGCTGGCTGAACAGGCGCGGGCGGGTCTTGCCGAGCGCGGTATCGGCAGCGTGCTGCCGCCGGAAGAGTCGTCGGTGGTGCTGCGCGCGTACCGCTTGCCGGCAGGCATTGCGTATCCGCAACTGCACGACGCGCTGAAGGCGCGCGGCTTTGTCATCTACGCGGGGCAAGGCGGTCTGTCGGCCGAACTGTTCCGCATTTCGACGATGGGCAACATTCACGCCGCCGACATCGACCGCCTGTTGCAGGGCTTTACCGAACTGATGCGCTGATTCGCGCGTCCGGTGGCTGGCCGCGCAACGCGGTCACACCGGGTCTTTGTCCGGCGGCCCATCGGGCCGCTGCGGCTCCTCGGTGTGATGGCCGGGCGACGGCGGTACTAGCGGATCGGCTTCCGGGTCGCGATTCGGATCGGCGTTGGGGTCGGGAATCGGACTGGTATGCATGTCGTAGCTCATGGCAGCACCTTTGGGTGGAGAAGAGGCCGGTGCGGCGACGGCGTCGAACTCGCGCCGGCCGTGCTCTTCAAGCGTAGGCCTTTCCGGCGCGCCGCGTCTCCTACTTTTTCACCCGACGACCCACGCTGAGCTGCCAGTAACGCTCAGTCGCGAAGATGTCGTCGTAATTGCCCGCGCCGAACGCGCGCAACTGGCTTTGGTAAGCGTTGACCGCCTCGCGTTTGAGTTGCGCGCGGCGCTGCGCATCGATCGTGTGGCCGGCGCTCGGACTGGCCGGCGTTGCGACGATGCCGCGCTGCGCGAGATCGGCGAGCCGCGCCTGCACCACGCCGGGCGTGCGCCGGTGAATCGCTTCCTCGTAACCGAACCAGGTCAGATGTGACAGGCGTGGCAGGATTTCACAGCAGGCTTCGAAGACTCGCACGTGATCGTCGTGATACAGGCCGAGCGGCATCAGCAACGTGTTGGCGGTGCTGCGGTAGATAGTTTCCTCGAGCGCCGCCGCCATTTTGCTGATGGAGGGCGAGTCCAGATACTGGCTGTCGCGAAACGGCATGCGCAGCGGAATCGCGTCGAGTACTTCGAGTGCGCGGTTGTCTTCCAGCGTGCGTTCGTGGATGGCCTGATGGGCGTCCGTGAAGCCCGACTTTTCATCCCATTCGGTATGCATTGGCTGCTCGGGTGGGGCGGCGAAGACCGTGCAGACCGCGGCGTCGGGATGGGCGGCGAGCAATGCGCCGCAACTGAAGACGGCGTCGTCGAAATGGGGCGAGACAATGAAAAGGCGTGGGCTGGTTTCGCTCATGGGACGTGTGATGGTTCGCAACGCGCGGGCCGTTGGCGAGGCCGTTCGAGGCTCGAGCGTCGCGCCGGTGCTTGGAAAAATGCGGCGTCACATCAGCTTAGGCGGAATCGTCGCGGCTTGCGCGGCGGGTTTGTGGTGCGCAATCCGCGTGCCTGATCGTGATGGCCGTGCTGATCGGGTCGAGGGTTCCCGTAGAGGCTCACCCTGGTGGGACGGAGGCTTCCTGAATTGGCTCACCATTCGAGACAAAAAACTACGCTCCTTCCGCCGTCAACCCCGCCGCGCGGCTGAACGCCGCCACCATGCCCGCGACGATATCCTCGCGCAGCCGGCCGTCCACCATTTTCAGCGCATACGACGGATGCCACGTCGGCACGATCAGCCGCCCACCGTGGTCGATGGTCTGCCCCAGATATTCGGACAGATTGACGTGCGCGCCCGTCAACGCCTTCAGCGCCGTCGCGCCGAGCGTGACGACCACGCGCGGCGCGATTTGCGTGAGTTCGTGTTCCAGCCAGTACTGGCAAGCTTCGACCTCGCGCCGCGCGGGCGTGCGGTGGACGCGCTGCTGCTCCAGCGTTTCCCACTTGTAATGCTTGACGGCATAAGTCAGATAGAGCGCCGCGCGGTCGAGGCCGGCGCGCGCGAGCACCGTATCGAGCAGTTGACCGGCGGGCCCGGTGAAGGGCGCGCCGTGCTGGTTTTCGTGCTCGCCGGGTTGTTCGCCGACCACCATGAGCGCCGCCTGAGCCGGACCGGCGCCCGCGACGGCCTGCTTCGCGTTGCGCCACAACGCGCAGCGCCGGCAGGTAGCCAGCGGGCCGGTGGGCTCGCGCAGCGGTGGCGTCACCGCCGAATATTCGAGCGGCGGCATCTCCGGAACGGTGACGGTGCCACTCTGCGCGCCGAGACGGCTACGCTCGCGCGCAAGCTGTGCGGGCAGCGGCGGACCCACAGGCGGCGTTCTCCAGTAACGCAGCGGCACGGGCGCCGGCGCTCCATTGAAGGCGCTGGCGTAATACGCGAGCCAGAGCGCCTCGGTGGGTTCGCTGGTCGTGGCTTCGCCGGCCATGGCGCCGGGTGGTAACGCCTCGGTGGTTAGCGGATTCTGCTGCTGGTGCTCGGGGCAAGAGGTCTCGCCGTCATCCGCTGCCAGCCGGCTGATTCGCAGCAACATGCCGTTCCAGAAAACCGCGCCTTGCGGCGTCGCCAGCATCCAGGTGGAATCGCCCATGCGCTCGGCAAAGCGCTCGGCGGCCTGCGCCAGCAGATCATGATGCGGCTCGTACCAGCCGACGAATTCAGGCGCTCCCATGGACGGATCGCGCCGCCTGAACAGGGTGAGTGTCACCAGATCATTGGTTTCGTGCTCGACCGACTGGATGCGCTGATCGAGCAGCGCGCCGTCGGCGTCCTGCGGATCGAGGACGTGGCGCTCGCCGTGCGTCCAACGCCACAGGATGCGGTAGAGCAGGGACCAGCGGTCCGGCGCGCAAAAGCAGGCCGCCGTTTTCAGCCAGGCGAGCAGTTCGCGAGGAATGGCGGGCGTGGCGACGACCGGGGCGGCGGAGTTGTCTTGTGTGTTTGCGCTGCCGGTGCCCGAGCCGACCGACTCACACGAATCGAATTCAACCCACTCGATCCGCTCCGGCTCGACGCCTTGCCGCAGCAGTTCCCGCGCCGCGCGGCGCCAGTCGGCAAAAGACGGTTCGATTGAAATGCGTTTCATGCGGACGCGCCGCGGCCATGCGCAACGTAACGCGCCAACCCATGCGGACAAAAACACTGTATGGATGTACAGTATGCGCCTGAACACCAGTCCGGATCAAGCGTGTCACGTCACGACTGCCAGGCCAGGGTCACGCAACGACTACACGTTGCGCAAATCCTCCGGCGTGTCCACATCGCGCAAGATGCCCGCATCGTCGACGTCCAGCCGCGTCACGTGCTGCGACATGAGCAAGGACCTGGCGCCGGTATCGCCGTCGAGCGCCAGCAGCGCGTCGCGATGCTCGACGCCGAAGCCGACCGGATGTCCACGCTGCCCCTGGTAAAACGGCGCGACCAGCGATGCGCCGCCGTCCAGCGCGCGCGCCACGTCTTCGATCGTGCTGGTGGCGATGCGCGGCATGTCCGCGAGCGCGACGATCCAGCCCTCGGCGCTCTCACTGGCTTCGACGCCGGCGGCGAGACTCGCGCCCATGCCGCGTTCGGCGTCCAGCGCGAACACCACGTCGCAACCGGCATCGTTCAGGAGCCGCGCGAGCGCGTCCGAACCCGGCCGCACCACGGCCAGCACTCGCGTCACGACCCGCAGCAGCCGATGCGCGGATTCATGCGCGACCGGTGTGCCGTCCGGCATGCACGCGAGCAGTTTATTGTGCAGGCCGTCCGGGTCGAAGCGCGAACCGAAGCCGGCGGCGAGCAACACGCCAGTGGCGAGCGAGGCGTAGGCCATGGGCGGGCACCGGTAGAAAGGATGAGAAGAAAGGATGAGATCGATTGTGCGATGCAACGCAGCCACAGGCAAGCGCCAATGTCGATTCACGGCGCGGGACTGCCAAGGCCACGCCGCGCTCGCTGCGAAGCAGAAACGCCATGCGTGCACGGGCCCGATCCGCCTTGAAAGCAATGGCGAAGATAGACGTGAGCGCGTCGGCCACCGCATCCGCGCTAAGCGCACGCGCCAACGAACACAAACCCGAACGCGACCGCGTCGCCATGAAACGCACTGGCGAACGCGAGTGCGTCAAACCTGCATCGTCTGCATCACCTTGTCGAGCGTGATGGGCAGATCGCGCACGCGCACGCCGGTAGCGTGATACACCGCGTTCGCAATCGCCGCCGGCACGCCCGTAATGCCGATCTCGCCGATGCCGCGTACTCCGAGCGAGTTGATATACGGATCCGGCCGGTCGATAAAGCTTATGTCGAGCGACCCGATATCGGCATTCACCGGCACGTGATACTCCGCGAGATTCGCATTGGTGAAGCGGCCATAGCGCGTATCGAGCGAGGTCTCTTCCTGCAGCGCCGCCCCGACGCCCCACACGATGCCGCCCATCAACTGGCTGCGCGCCGTCTTCTGGTTGAGCACGCGCCCCACGTCGTACACGCCGACCACACGCGCCACGCGGATCGTGCCGAGATCGGCATCGACATGCACCTCCGCGAACACCGCGCCGAACGAGTGAAGCGAGTACTTCTGCTTTTCGTCGCCGGGCTTGACGGTCGCGCTCGCCTCGATCGGCTTGCCGCCCGAGCGCGCGATGATCGCCGCAGCCGGATCGCGCTTGCCCGGTTGCGAGCGGCTCATCACCCAGCCGTTTTCCACGGTGATGTCGTCGAGCGCGATGCCGTGCACGGGCGAGGCCTGATCGGCGAGCGCCAGCGCGATCAACTGGCTGCGCGCCTGGCTCGCCGCGTCGCGCACGGCCGGC
The DNA here is from genome assembly GCF_004339745.1 of Paraburkholderia sp. BL9I2N2. Classification (GTDB taxonomy): domain Bacteria; phylum Pseudomonadota; class Gammaproteobacteria; order Burkholderiales; family Burkholderiaceae; genus Paraburkholderia. The sequence goes on from NZ_SMGP01000004.1 coordinate 498,728, forward strand.
GACACGCTCGCGGCCGATTGCGAGCCGCCCGACCCCGGCGCTCTGGGCAGCGACGAATCGCCGAGCGCGAAGCGAATGTTTTCCGGCGCGAAGCCGAGCGCGTCGGCGGCTACCTGAGTCATCACGGTGTAGGTGCCGGTGCCGAGATCCTGGGTGCCGGAGGCGACCATCGCGGTGCCATCCGGCAAAATCCGCGCGATGGCGCTGGCTTCGCTGCGATTGGCCGGATAGGTCGCGGTCGCCATGCCCATGCCGATCAGCGTGCCGCCGTTGCGCATCGAGCGAGGGGCGGGCGTGCGCCGCGACCAGCCGAATTTCTCGGCGCCGATCTGATAACACTCGCGCAAGGACTTGCCCGACCACGGCTTGTTTTCCTGCGGGTCGGCCTCGGCGTAATTCTTGATGCGCAGCGCGAGCGGGTCCATCTTCAAGGCCGCCGCGAGTTCGTCCATGGCCGATTCGAGCGCGAACGAACCGGTCGTTTCACCCGGCGCGCGCATGAAGGTCGGCGTGCCGAGATTGAGCGGCACGATGCGGTGTGTGGTCACCTGATTCGGCACCGCGTACAGCATGCGCGTGACCATGCAGCAGGTCTCGGTCCAGTCTTCGATCACCGAAGTGTTCGAGATGCTGTCGTGGCGCATTGCGGTCAGCGTGCCGTCGCGCCGCGCGGCGAGCACGAAGTGCTGCTCGGTGCGCGGACGCGCGCCGACCGGCCCGAACATCTGCGGCCGTTCGAGCACGAGCCGCACGGGCCGCCCGGTCTGCTTCGCCGCCATCGCGCACAACGACACATGCGACCACGACGAGCCCTTGCAACCGAAGCCGCCGCCCACGAACGGCGAAATCACGCGCACGTCGCCGGGCGACATGCCGAATGTCTTCGCGATGGCCTGCGCCGCGCCGCTGACGCCTTGCGTCGAATCGTAGAGCGTGAGTTGCGGACCGTCCCAGTGCGCCATCGTGGCGTGTGGCTCCATCGGGTTGTGATGTTCGATCGGCGTGGTGTAGGTCGCGTCCACGCGCACTGGGCCGCTTTGCAAGCCGTCGTCGAAGCTGCCGCGTTGCGTGTCGGTCTGGCGGCCTTGCGGTTTGTCCGGCGCGTGCGCGTTCGGCTTGGCTTGCGCGAAGTCCACGGTCGCGACGCTGCTCTGATACGCGATGCGCAACTGGCGCGCGGCGTCGGTAGCGTGTTCGAGTGTGTCGGCGACCACCACGGCAACCGGCTCGTTGCTGTAGTGAATCTGGTTGTCCTGCAGCAGCGACAGGCGGCGTCCGGCCGGCGGCGCCAACGTGGGCTTGCCACCGTTCGGCGGACGCGGCGCGTTCTGATATGTCATCACGAGCAGCACGCCGGGCAGTGACTGCGAGCGGCTCGCATCGATCGAGGCGATGGTCCCACGCGCGATCGTGCTGGTGACGAGCACCGCATGCGCGAGACGTGCTTCAGGAAATTCGGCGGCATAGCGCGCTTCGCCGGTGACTTTGAGCAGACCGTCGGTGCGGTCGATGGGTTGACCGATCAGATTCATGCGACACCTCCCGCGCGGCCGGCGGCCTGGTTCACTGCGCGCACGATCGCGCGCTGCGCGAGCTGCACCTTGAAACGATTGTCGTGTTGCGGCCGCGCTTCACGTAAAGCCGCCGCGGCGGCGTTGGCGAGCGTCGCTTGCGTGAGCGGCTGGCCGTTGAGCATCTGTTCCGCGCCGCTTGCGCGCCACGGTTTGTGCGCGACGCCGCCCAATGCGATACGCGCGGTCTTCACGCGATCGCCATCCATCTGCAACGCGGCGGCAACCGAGACCAGCGCGAATGCGTAACTGGCGCGGTCACGCACTTTCAGATAGTGGGAGTTCGCGCTGAAGAGCGGCGGCGGAAGATCGACGGCGGTGATCAGTTCGCCCGGCTGCAAGGTGGTATCGACATCGGGCCGGTCACCAGGCAGCCGGTGGAAATCGGCGAACGCGATAGTCCGTTCGCCTGCGGGGCCGCTCACGCGCACTACCGCATCGAGCGCGGCAAGCGCCACGCTCATATCCGATGGATTCACGGCGATGCACTGCGGACTCGCGCCGAGAATCGCATGCGTGCGATTGTGGCCGCCGAGCGCCGCGCAGCCGCTGCCCGGCATGCGCTTGTTGCACTGAGTGAAGGCGGTGTCGTAGAAGTAGCCGCAACGCGTGCGTTGCAGCAGATTGCCGCCGACCGTCGCCATATTGCGCAGTTGCGACGATGCGCCCGCCAGAAATGCTTGCGAGAGCAACGGGTATTGCTCGCACACCAGCGCGTGATTGGCGCCATCGCTATTGCGCACCAGCGCGCCGAGCCGGATGCCGCCGTCAGGCAGCGTCGTGACCGTATCGAGTCCGCGGATGTGCGTGATATCGATCAGCCGCATCGGCCGCGCTACGCCGCCCTTCATCAGATCGAGAAGATTGGTGCCGCCGCCGATGAATACCGCGCCCGGCTGCTGCGCCGCCCGCACTGCGCCGGCGACATCGCCGGCGCGTTCATAAGAGATCGCATCCATGCTGTCGCTCCGTCAGACGTTGGGGTTATTGCCGCCGCTGTTCTGGCCGCCGCCTTCATGCACCGCGCGTACGGCGGCCACGATGTTCGCGTAGGCGCCGCAGCGGCAAATATTGCCGCTCATGCGTTCGCGGATTTCATCGTCGGAGAGTTGGGCGGGACGGTTGCGCACATCGGCCGTGACGGTGCTGGCGGTGCCGTTGCGGAATTCATTCAGAAGGGCCGTCGCGGAACACAACTGCCCGGGCGTACAGTAACCGCACTGAAAGGCATCGTGTTCAATGAATGCGCGCTGCATCGGACTCAATGCGCCATTGGCGGCAAGCCCTTCAACCGTCGTGATGCTCTCGCCTTCATGCATCACGGCGAGTGTCAAACAGGAGTTGATGCGGCGGCCGTCGGCGAGCACCGTGCAGGCGCCGCACTGTCCGCGGTCGCAGCCTTTCTTCGTGCCCATCAGGCCCGCGTATTCCCGCAACGCATCGAGCAAGGTCACGCGCGGCTCGAGCTGCAGCGTGTACGCGCGGCCGTTCACAGTCAGCGTGACCGGGCGCGGCGGCACGGCTTGCTGAACCTGAGCCGGTGGTGCGGTTGGGGTTTGAGTCTGCGCGCGCAGATGCGGCGCCGCGCCGACCGTGGCGGCAGCGGCGGCCGATTGAAGAAAGCGGCGGCGTGAAGGTTTGGGTGGGGTGGCGGCTGAGACGTCGCCCGGATCCTGACTTTCGTTATGCTTGGACATGACGTTCTATTGACTCCATTGAAAGGTCAATGCAGGCTAGCGATGCGTCGGTATCCGAAGCGTCGCGATCCCTTGGACAGCGGGCAGCAAATTCGGTGCCGTTGCATTCACAACGGTATTAGCAAATATCGGAGACAAAAAACGTGAAGTCCATTTTCAGAGTCCAGCCTGCGCAACGACCGGTGCCGATGGTGCGAACCCTGGCGATCGTGATGGCCGTGGCGATCGTGCTGACCGCCTGCCACGGCGGCGGTGACAGTGATTCGCCGCCGCCGCCAGCCAACACGCTGCCGGGTTTCATTACCGCTTCCTCGGTGAGAACCCAGGCCTACGACGGCAACACCGACGACCTGCTTACCGCGGGCCTCGGCAAAACCGGCCTCGGGTCGGCCACGGCGCCGGCCATTGCCAACGCTGCGCAACCTACGGCCGCCGAACTCCGGCGCCTCGCCATCTGGTCGAACTATCGCGCGCTCGTCGACATGACGGCGACCGGCGGCTATGGACGCTTCTGGGGGCCAAACGTCGACCTCAACGGCAACGACACGCTCGGCGAAGGCAAGATCGCCGGCAAGGAGTACCTCGCCTACGCCGACGACGGCAGCGGCACACAGAACGTCACCATGCTGGTGCAGATACCGGCGAGCTTCAATGCGGATCAGCCGTGCATTGTCACGGCAACGTCATCTGGTTCGCGTGGCGTGTACGGCGCGATTTCCGCAGCCGGCGAGTGGGGCCTCAAGCGCGGTTGCGCGGTGGCGTACACCGATAAAGGCAGCGGCAATGGCGCGCATGAACTGTCTTCCAACCTGGTCACGCTGATCGACGGCACGTTGCAGGATGCCACCGCTGCAGGCAAGAACAGTTTCTTCACGGCCAACCTGGGCAACACCGATCTCGCGACTTACAACAGCAAGTTTCCGAATCGCTATGCGTTCAAGCACGCGCACTCGCAGCAGAATCCGGAGCAGGATTGGGGCAAGGATACGTTGGAGGCGATCCAGTTCGCGTACTGGGCCCTCAACGATTCTTTCGGCACGCTGAACGGTTCGACCCGCACGGTGCGTTATGCAAGCGGCAGCATCACGACTATCGCGGCCTCGGTGAGCAACGGCGGCGGCGCATCGCTCGCGGCGGCGGAACAGGATACGTCCGGTTGGATCACCGCGGTCGTCGTGGGCGAACCGCAGATCAATTTGCGCTTGCCCGCCCAGGTGTCGGTGGCTCAGGGCGGCGTGCCGGTCGGAGCATTCGGCAAGCCGCTCGCCGACTACATGACGCTTGCCAACATGCTGCAACCGTGTGCGGCGCTCGCGCCCGCCGCGGCAGGCGCGCCGTATCTGACGACATTGCCGGTCGCCACGACCACGGCGATTCGCACCGCGAGATGCGCGTCGCTGGCAGCCGCCGGCGTGATCGCGGGTGGGAACTTGACGACCCAGGCGACCAACGCGCTCGCGCTTCTGCATCAGAACGGCTATCAGACCGACTCCGATCTGCTGCAAGCGCCGATGTGGGACTCGCAAGCGGTGCCGGCCGTCGCCGTGACCTATGCGGATGCGTACGCGAAAGCGAGCGTCACCGCCAACCTCTGCGACTTCAGCTTCGGCACGACGAGTTCGACGGGAACCGCCGGTGTGACGCCGGCCGTGTCGCCGATGCCCACGGTGTTCGGCAATGGCAACGGAGTGCCGCCGACCAACGGCATCAACCTCGTCTTCAACTCGGTCGGGGGCGCGGCGGACCACCGGCTGGCGACCGCCGACGCCAGTTACCAGGGTGCTTCCTGTCTGCGTACGCTGTGGACGAACGGTACGCTGACCAACAGCGTCGAGGCCATTCGCGTAAATGCGAATCTGCATGGCAAACCCACCATCATCGTGCAGGGCCGCGCGGATACGCTGGTGCCGATCAATCACGCGTCGCGGCCGTATCTCGGCCTGAATCAACTGAGCGAAGGCGGCGCGAGCAAGCTATCGTTCTATGAAGTGACGAACGCCCAGCATTTCGACGCGTTCCTCGGCGTGGCGGGTTTCGATTCGCGCTTCCTGCCGCTGCATTACTACAACCTTCAGGCGCTCAATCTGATGTGGAGTCATTTGAAGAGCGGTACGCCGCTGCCGCCGTCGCAGGTGATTCACACGATACCGCGTGGCGGCGCGCCCGGCGCCGCGCCCGCGCTGACCACGGCCAATCTGCCCGCGATCGCGGCGAATCCGGGCGTCAATGCGATCACTGTGAGCAACGGCGCGGTGAACGTGCCGAACTGAGTCGCGCACAACGGAAGCACCGGCTCGCGGCTGCGCTTCACGCACGCGAGCCGGCGTGCGCGAAGCGCCGTCGGTGAGCATGGCTGATCGGGAATAAACGATGCTATAGCAGACGAAGTGAAGCGCGTTCAAAGGAGAGCGAATGCAGTTCGACTACAGGCATTTCCATATCGATTGCCGCGCCCGCCACGCAGACGACGGCCTCTACTATGCGAGAGCGAAGATCACTCGCGTACCGCGGAAAAAAGAGCACGTGCAGGCGCACGATTCCGGCGACATCGACGCCTTTCCCAGCCAGGCCGATGCCATTTCATGCGCGAGGTCCTGGGCGATCGAGTGGTGCGACGCGGCAGCGCAATAGGGTGCATTGCAGCGAGTGCAGGGAGAACATGCCGTGGCCAGGCTTCGAATCGCGACTTTCAACATCAACGGTATCCGCTCGCGCCTGCCGGCGCTGCTGCAATGGCTCGAACGCGAGGCGCCCGACATCGTCTGTTTGCAGGAACTCAAGGCGGTGGATAGCGCGTTTCCTGTCGAGCAACTGCGCGACGCCGGCTATAGCGCGATCTGGCAAGGGCAGAGCGCCTGGAACGGCGTGGCGATTCTGTCGAAAGGCGAAGCGCCGCTGGAGAGCCGCCGCGGCCTGCCCGGTTTCGAGGACGACACGCATAGCCGCTACCTCGAAGCGGCAGTCGGCGGCGTGCTGGTGGCGTGCCTCTATCTGCCGAACGGCAATCCGCAACCGGGCCCCAAGTTCGACTACAAGCTGGCGTGGTTCGATCATTTCATCGAGCACGCGGCGAAACTGTACAAGAGCGCCCATCCGGTCGTGCTGGCGGGCGACTTCAACGTGGTGCCCACCGACGAAGACATCTATAACCCGCGCTCCTGGCTAAAGGACGCGCTGCTGCAACCCGAGACCCGCGAGCGTTACCAGCGGCTGCTCGCGCAAGGCTGGACCGACGCGCTGCGAACGCATTTCGGCGACGAACGGGTCTATACGTTCTGGGACTATTTCCGCCGGCATTGGGATACCAACTCCGGCTTGCGCATCGACCATCTGCTGCTGAGCGCCGACCTCGCGCCGCGCGTGCGCGATGCGGGCGTCGACCGCTGGGTGCGGGGCGAGCCGCACGCGAGCGATCACGCGCCCACGTGGGTCGAACTGGAGATGAGTGCGGGGCGCCGCAAGAAAAGCGGCGCATAGGAGTGTAAAAGCGGCGTATAGCGGGCGCATAAGCGCGAAACGGGCGATCGCTCATCGCGGATCGCCCGGCGATCAACCGCGTCGAAAATCAACGGCGATAGTCGCGTCCCGCGGCACCGTGTGCCCACAGCGCACCGGCCACGAAGCCGGCGAGCGCGACCACCGCGATCGCGGTGAAGGGGCTTTCCGCCGTGGTTTCACGCACGAGGCTCGTGGTGCTCGCGGCTAGTTGCTGGGCTTTGCCGCTGAGTTCCTTCGCCTTGCCGGCCAATTGCGTGCCGGTATCGCCCAATACGTCGCCGACCGCGCCCTGAACCTTGCCCGCGACTTCCTTCACTGCGCCTTCCGCTGAGTTAGCTGCCGAATTGGTGTCCATACGTTTTTGCTCCCATTGTCATATTTACGTGTGAGCCATTGCGATCGCAACGCGGCCACACCAGGGTGTCGCGCAGGCCGCGCCGAGAAGCGCGGCTTACGTCCACCAGACAGGGCGCAAGAAGCGCGCCCGACGGAAAAAGCAAAACCGGTGGCGCCGGACTGGAGCGTCAGTGCCGCCGCCGGGAATTGATCCCCACGAATACGGCCATCAGCATAAGGAAGCCGCCGAACAGCAGTGCCGAATTCACCACGGCGTGCGTAAACCCGAGTCGCTCGACATTGATGAACGGATAGGGGTAGAAATCCGACAACCTTCCGCGCCAGAAGGTCACGCCGAGATAGGTCAATGGATACACCAGCCACAACAGACAATGCCGCAGCTTCAGGTGAAAACGCGGCACGAACAGCACCCAGTAAAGCGCGGCGAGCATAGGCAACACACTGTGGAGCGATTCGTTGAGCAGCAGCCGGAATGCCGTAGGCGTCCAGTAACCTCGCAACAGCAGGTTGTAGGCGACCCCGACAAACGCCATGTACACCACCACGGCGGTGACGACGGTAGGTTGCCGGAAAAATCGCGCGGGCGTCGACCGGTGGCCACGCAACGCCACGCAGGTAAAGCAGATCGCGCAGGCGAGCACCGTCAGATTGGTGAGGTAACTGCTCATGCGGGCGAAGCCGTCGAGCACGGTCAGCCCGCGGGCGAGCGTGCGATCGATCGTGACCTCGGCTTGCGCGACGATGGAGATCCACGCAATGACGGCGATGATCGCCGCCAACGTCACCGACGGAACACTAGGCGTATGCAGCGGAAGCTCGGGCTCCCGTTGCTCGGAAAGGGCAGGGCGCATGCGTTCGATTCTATACACACTGCATGGGCTTTGCAGTGTGTGCTATGGCTCTGCAGTGTGCGCTATCGAGCGCACGCGCTGAATCGATCAGGCGGAGGCCCGTAAAAATACTACGGCGTGCTACGCGAACCGGTCACCGCCTGCAAGCGCCCGACCACGGCGGGAATGGTCGAACTCGCCGGAGTGGCTTCGTCGATTGCGGTGCGTCCGCCGTCGTGGAAAAACGCCAGTTCCGCGGCTTTGTTCAGCACCAGGATGCTGATGCGACGATTGGTCGGCTCGTCGGCGACATGGCTGTTCAGCGGCAAGACGTCCGCTAGCCCGCGCACCTGCAGCAGCTTTTCGCCGTGCATGCCGCCGGCGACCAGCGAGCGGCGCGCGGCGTTGGCGCGTTCGGACGACAGCTCCCAGTTCGAATAGCCTTCCGGGCCCGCCGTGTACGGCACCGCATCCGTATGGCCGGCAATCGAAATGCGGTTGTCGACGTCGTTGAGCGCGGCGCCGATCTGCGTGAGGATCGTCACCGCGTAGGGCTGCAGCTTCGAACTGCCGGAAGGGAACATCGGCCGGTTCTGCGAATCGACGATCTCGATACGCAGCCCTTCGTTCGTGATCGAAATGCGGATCTGATCCTTGAACGCCTTCAATGCGGGGCTTTGCTCGATCAACGTAGTGAGCTTCGCCTTCAGTTGTTCGAGACGCGCCGCATCGGACGGCGCCACGGTCGGCGCGGCGGTGGCGGGCGGAGCGGGCTGGGTCTGGCTCTTCTTGCCGTCGCCGGGCCGTGTATCGGAGATGTCGCGGCCGCCGCCTTGCACCACGCTCGGACGCGCTGCGGCGGTGCCTTCGTTGCCGCCGAGCAGGCTCGACAGGGGCGTGTTGAAATAGTCCTCGATACCCTGCTTGTCGTACTTCGACGTGGAGCCGAGCAGCCACATCAGCAGGAAGAACGCCATCATCGCGGTGACGAAGTCGGCGTAGGCGATCTTCCATGCGCCGCCGTGATGCCCGCCGTGGTCGTCGCCCTTTCTCGAACGGCGCACGATCACCGGCGCCGGCGCCTGTTCCTCCTGCGAGGCGCGCGATCTTCTTTCGCTCATCATGCCGCTCCGCGTCAGGCCGACTTCGGCATCTTGGTGGCGCGCACGGCGTCGTCGAGTTCCTGGAAGCTCGGACGGTCGGCGGTGAACAGCACCTTGCGGCCGAACTCGACGGCGATCGGCGGCGCGTAGCCGGACAGCGACGCGAGCAGCACGGCCTTCACGCACTGGTACGGCTTGGCCTCAGCGCGGCCCTTCGCGTTGAGCAGATCGGCCACGGGGCCGATAAAGCCATACGCGAGCAGAATGCCGAGGAACGTGCCGACCAGCGCGCCGGCGATCATTTCTCCAAGGACGGCGGGCGGCGCGCCGACCGAACCCATGGTATGAACGACGCCCATGACCGCCGCGACGATCCCGAAGGCGGGCAAGCCGTCGGCCATTTTCTGAATGGCGTTGGCCGCGACCGACGCTTCCGCGTGATGCGTGGCCAGCTCCTCGTCCATCAAGTCCTGCACTTCGAGCACGTTCACATTGCCGCCGGACATCATGCGCAGATAGTCGACGATGAAATCGAGCAGATGTTGGTCCTCCAGCACGTGTGAATACTTCTGGAAAATCACGCTTTCCTCCGGCGCGGTGACGTCCGTTTCGAGCGACATCATGCCTTCCTTGCGCGCCTTCTGAAGCAGTTCATAAAGCAGCGCGATCAGCTCCAGATATTTTTCCTTGGTGTAGCCGCCGCCTTTAAAACATGACGGAATCGCCTTGATGGTTTTCTTCAGCGTGGAAGTCGGATTGCTCACGACAAATGCGCCGATTGCCGCACCGAAAATACAGAGTAATTCGAACGGCTGAACGAGCGCCGGCAGGTGCCCACCCACGCCGACAAAACTCCCGATCACAGAACCGATCACTACAACCCAGCCGATTGCGACAAACATACTCTCTCCGATTATCTTGCGCGACGCACGGCCGATCAGAGCAGGTCCTATTTCAAGGCCTTTTCTTGTGCGTCATAAAATTTTTGCATGTATGGGTAAACGGCTGGATTCGTTGTTGCTGAAGTGCTCGGCTGGGTGAAACACTAAAAATTTCACCAATCGGTTAGTTTATTGAGTGGGTGCCGGTAAATTTGTCCGCTCATTGCGATCGTTGCAATTGCAACTTGTATTCGCCTAGTCCGGTAAAACCCCCGTGTCAATCTGCCGCTGACGCAAAACGGATACGTAACCTTTTTACCGATCGGTCTGCTAGCATGACGAACAGTTTGTATCGACGGCCATTCCCCGGGGACACCTCGCCACAGTGCCCCCGTCGACCACGAACACCGGCAGCGCTAGCGACTCACCCGGAGAAGAATGCCGCATGCGGAATCTGACATCTGCTGCTCGATATTGGCTGATTCGCAAGGCGGCCGCCTGCATGACGGGTCTCGGCCTGCTGTTCATTTCCACTCTCAGTCACGCTCAGGAGTTTTCGCTATTCGGCGGCGGCTCGCGCGCGAGCAGTATCAACACCTATACGTGGGCCTTCAACTATCAGGAAGGCCTGGGGCAATATTTCGCCGCGAGCTTCACGTGGCTCAACGAAGGGCACATTCCCGATCATCATCGCGACGGGCAGATGATCCAGTTGTGGGCGCGCCTTCCCGTGGGCAGCCCGCAGTTCGTCGTGCAAGCGGGCGTCGGCCCATACCGCTACTTCGATACGACCACCGCCGAGCAGGGCGGCAGTTATTCCAACACCCACGGCTGGGGCGTGGTGTACAGCGTGCGCGCCGCGTATTACGCGTCGAACCGGTGGATCACGCAGTTCCAGTTGAATCGCGTGCACGTTCAGCGTGGACCGGATTCGACCGGCGTGATGTTCGGCGTCGGCTATCAGCTCGACGCGCCTGGCTCGCCCGGTCCGCGCGACTGGGCGATCGGCAGCACGCACAAGGTCACCAATAACGAAGTGGCGGTGTATCTCGGCAAAACCATCGTCAATTCGCCCAGCTCACCGAACGCAGTGGGCGGCGCGATCGAGTACCGGCGCGGCCTCGCGAAATATCTCGACGTGACGGTCGGCTATCTTCACGAAGGCAGTACCAAGGTGGCGCGCCGCGACGGGCTAACGAGCCAGTTGTGGGCCACACGCGCGTTCCTCAACGACAAGGTTTCGTTGGCGGTCGGCTTCGGCGCCTACTATGCGATCGACGAGAACGAACATAGCGAGACGCCCGGTCCGGGCGCCGGGACGTTCTCCGGCCTCATCACCATTGCGGGCTCGTATCGCATCACCGAGCACTGGGATGCGCGGCTCGCATGGAACCGCGTCATGACCCGTTATGATCGTGATTCGGATGTGATATTCGGTGGCGTGGGCTACCGTTGGTGAAGGCTTACTCGACCCACGCAGGATGTTGTCGTGCCAGCAGAAGCAGTCTCTCGAGCCGCTAATCAAGACCCGGAAAAACGGAGAAGAGCATGAAAGCCAGCACCATCGCCGAACGGGAGGCCCGGGGCCGCGCCGCCCGCGAGCATTCGAAACGGTCGAGCCATAAGGCGGTAGGCGAGTTGCATCGCAACCCGATCGAGTTGCTCAAGCAAAGCAGCGAGGGCCGGGTGCAGAACCTCGTGCCGCTGCGCTATGGGCGCATGGCCGCCTCGCCTTTCACGTTTTTTCGCGGCACCGCAATCCTGCAGGCGCACGATCTCAGCCAGGTGCGCGACTCCGGCCTGACCATGCCGATCTGCGGCGACGGCCACTTGATGAATTTCGGCGGCTTCGCCACGCCCGAGCGGCAACTCGTCTTCGATCTGAACGACTTCGACGAGGTGTCGATCGGGCCATTCGAGTGGGACCTGAAACGGCTGACCGCAAGCTTCGTCGTCGCGGCGCGTCACATGCGCCTGAGCCGGGGCGCCGCTGAAAACCTGGTGATGACGGCGGTCACCGAATACCGCGACCGCATGGCGCAGTACGCGCAATGCGGCGCGCTCGAACTCTGGTACGACCGGATCACCTTCGACCGTATGGCGGAAACGGCGTTGACACCGGAACGCCGCCGCACCGTAAGGCGCGGCATGGAAAAAGCTGCGAGCCGGACGCACGAAAGCCTGCTCGAGAAAATGGCCGAGCACGACGGCGACCACTGGACGATCCGCGATGCGCCACCGGCGCTGTTTCATATGCTGGGCACCAACACCCTGTTCACCGCGGAAGAGACCGAAGCGTTCCGAGGCGCGAACTGGCGCAAGTTGCTCGAACGCATGTGGGGCGAGTATCTGAAGACGATGTCGCATGACCGGCGCGAACTGCTCAGTCATTTCACCGTGCAGGATCTGGTGTTCAAGGTGGTGGGCGTGGGCAGCGTCGGCACGCGCTGCATGGTGCTGCTGTTGGTCGATCACATGGGCAAGCCGCTGTTCCTGCAGCTGAAGGAGGCGCGGCCTTCGGTGATCGCGCAGTTCTACAAATCGCCGGTCATCAAGCACGAAGGTGAACGCGTCGTGCAAGGACAGCGCATGCTGCAGGCCGCGAGCGACGTCTTTCTCGGCTGGGCGACGGGGCCGCTCGGGCGGCAATTCTATTTCCGCCAGCTGCGCGACATGAAGCTCTCGGCGAACATCGAGTTGTTCGACATCGACCTGCTGGAAGGCTATGCGCGGCTATGTGGCTGGATCATGGCGCGCGCGCATGCCAAGGCGAGCGGGCAGGCGATCGAAGTCAGCGCGTATATCGGCCGTGGCGACCAGTTCGCGGAAGCGCTCACCGGCTACGCCGCGACCTACGCGGATCAGGTGGAGCGCGATTACGACGTGTTCCTGAAGGCGTGCCGCAGCGGACAACTCGAGGCGCGCACGGACGAGGACATGGCGGCGGATTTCCGCGTGTAGCGGCGGTGTTGGCGCGGCTCTCCGCGTTGGACCGCATGCGAGCCGTGCAACGCGCATGGACTGAGCGGCCTACGCGCGTGCGCGTGTGCGCGCCTCAGTCTCTGCTGTCTACGCGCGCCTCGCGCAACGTCACGAAACGCAAGCGCCGTTGCCGAGCGGCGTCGATCACACGCGGCAGCACCGCGAGGATCAACGGCGTGCCCTCGATCGTGAGCGCGGCGTTGCCGTCGTGGAGTAGCAGAATATCGCGCGGCGCGAGGCCGTCGAGCAACCGCCGCGTCACCAACCCGGGATCGCGCTCGCGCGTGTCGTAGCCGCGCCGTGTCCACGCCGCGAGCCGCAGATCGAGCTTGCGCAAGACCGGTTCGAGAAAGATGTTGCGCAGCCCCGCCGGCGCGCGGAAGAACATCGGCCGTTCGCCGCTTAGGGCTTCGAGCGTGCGTTGCGCGGCGTCGATCTCGCGCGTGAGGGCGGCTGGTAACGTCACGGAAAACGTGTGGACGTGAACCTGCGAATGGTTTTCGAGCGCATGGCCGCGCGCGACGATCTCGCGTGCGAGTTCCGGATAACGCTGCGCCTTCGCGCCGATGCAGAAGAACGTGGCGCGCACGCCGAAGGCGTCGAGCAGATCGAGCACTTGCGGCGTGACGAGCGGATCGGGACCGTCGTCGATGGTCAGCGCGATCGCGTCGGCGTTGCGCGCGGACGCGGGCAGGCGGGTCCAGTTCGGACCGAGCAGCGAGGTGCGCGGCAACAGACCGGCCACCGTGAAAATGGCGTGATTCACAAAGATCGCGGCGAGCCACCAGGGCCACGCGGCGGGCGCGACCAGCCATCCTGCCAGCACGAATACGTGCCATGCGGCGGTGGTGGTGAGCATCGCGGGATAGCCGGTTTGCGGCCAGCGGCGTGGCGGCACGTCGTGGACGCCATGCGGCGGCGTGGGGAGTTCTTTCATAAAGCGTGCTTCCTGTCTTCCTTCCTCCTTCCTGGGAAGGCCTTGAATCGCGCACGCGGCGCGCAACAGCAGACGATACCATTGATGCGCGCCGCGACGCGCCCGCGGACAGAAACGGCAAATAATGAAAGCGCGCTGAAAGACGTTATGCTTCGCGACGGCCGGGCCTTCAGGACGGCCGCTCGTCCAACTTACTGTGCCTAATTCGCCGGTTCGTGCCGGTCATGCGTCCATGCGTTTGCGTCACATCGAAATTTTTCACGCCATCATGCGCACGGGGTCGCTGTCGAAAGCGGCGGAACTGCTGTGCGTGTCGCAGCCCGCCGTGAGCAAGGCGCTCGCGCATGCCGAGCGCAGCTTGGGCTTCGCTTTGTTCAACCGCGTGCATGGCCGCTTGCAGCCGACGCGTGAAGCGGAGCTGCTGTTCTCCGAATCGCAGAAGCTGCAGGCGAATCTCGACGGCATTCGCCATCTGGCGCGCAATCTCGCGCTGCAACCGGAGGGGCACCTACGCATCGGCTGTCTGCCGAGTCTCGGGCTGAGTCTGATTCCGCCGACGGTGCAGGCGTTTCGCCGCGACTTTCCGCGCGTGTCGCTGAAGATTCAGACGCGGCATACGGAGGAGTTGTTCAACGCGCTGCTCACGCGCGATCTCGATCTCGCGATCGCGTTGAATCCACCGGCGCGGCCCGGCATCACCGCGGTCGAGCTGGGCCGCACGGCGATCGTCTGTGTCTGTCCGCCCGACGATCCCGACGCGCGGCAGCCGATCGATCTCGCGGCCTTCCTCGCGCGCGACTGGATCAGCATCGGCAATACCGATCCGCTTGGCGAATTGATCGGCAATGCGCTCGAAGCGCAGGGCCTCGATGAAAGCGTCGCCGCCGTCGAAGCGCAGACCTGGTATGTGGCGCGCGCTCTCGCCGCACGCGGCATCGGCTATGCGCTGCTCGATGAACTGACGGCGCGCAGCGGCGCGGAGCCGGTCGCGATCCGGCCGGTGACGCCCGCGCTGTCGGCGGGCGTGTTCGCGCTGTGGCGCGACGGCGGCATGGACTCGCAGGCCGGCAACGCGTTTCTCGACGTGTTGCGCGCGCCCTTCGGCTGAGCCGTCCCTCGGGTTCGAGCTCTTAACCCTGGGTTATGGAGCCGTGCATCTGCTCATTTGCTGCGCGCATTTCGTCGCGCCACACTCATGTGGATGAATCTTCGAAGGCGTGATGTTTATGCGGGTATGTGTACTTGGTGCGGGCGTGGCGGGTTTGACGAGCGCCTATCAACTCGCGCGAGACGGCCACGAGGTAACGATTCTCGAAGGCCGCGACGGTGCGGCGCTCGAAGCGAGCTTCGCGAACGGCGGCCAGTTGAGCTATAGCTATGTCGCGCCGCTCGCCGATCCATCGGTTCTGCCGCATCTGCCCGCATGGCTGCTGCGAAGCGATTCCGCGTTGCGTTTCGTGCCGCGTCTCGATCCGCAGCAGTGGCGCTGGTGCCTGTCGTTTCTGCTCGCCTGCCGCGGCGAACGCGCGCGTCAAACCGCCATTGAGATGCTGCAACTGGGCGCGTTGAGCCGCGCTACGCTGCACGATCTCGTGCAACGCGAAGCGATCGACTTCAACTACGTGCGCAACGGCAAACTCGTCGTGTACCGTGACGCGAATGCGTTCGATGCGGCACGTCGCAAGATGGCCTATCTGCAAACGGCCGGCTCCGATCAGCGTGCACTCGACGCCGCCGCCTGCGTGGCGCTCGAACCCGCGCTCGAACGCGCGCAGCCGTTGCTGGCGGGCGGGATTCATACGCCGTCGGAAGAGGCGGGCGATTGCCACCGCTTCAGCGTCGCGCTCGCCGATGTGCTGAAAGCGCGCTACGGCGTGACGATTCACTACGAGACGCCGGTTCACTCGTTCGTCACCGAGCGCGGCTCTGCGGTGGCCGTGCGCACGCCGCAAGGCGAATGGCGCGCGGATGCCTTCGTGGTCGCGTTGGGCAACGGCAGCGCGCCGTTGTTGCGCGAGCTCGGCATGCGGTTGCCGATGTATCCGCTCACCGGCTATAGCCTCACCATTCCGGGCGCGCCCGGCCAGGCGCCGCGCGTGAGCGTGACCGATCTGCATCGCAAGGTGGTGTATGCGCCGCTCGGCGAGCGTTTGCGGATTGCCGGCATGGTCGAAATCGCCGGCATGCATGTCGCGCAACGCGAGCGGCGTCTGGCCTTGCTCAAGCGCCAGGCGCAGGAGATTTTCCCGAATGCCGGCGACTACGCGAAGGCGCAGACATGGTGCGGCCATCGGCCGGCCACGCCGGACAGCAAGCCGTTCATCGGCGCCACGCCTTATCGCAATCTGTGGCTCAACACGGGACACGGCGCGCTCGGCTTCACGCTGGCGTGCGGCAGTGCGCGTGTGATCGCCGATGCGATCGCGGGCCGCACGCCGCCGCTCGACCTCGGCGCCTATGCATGGCAGCGCTAGCGCACAGTGCGTTGCATTACGCCGTCTTTACAGAACCACCACAACACGCCGCTTCGGCGCCACGAAAGGAGACCTCATGAAACTCGCTGTAGCCCTCACCACGATCGCCATCGCCACGACGCTTGCCGGCACCGCGCGGGCCGAAGAGACTAGCGCCACGCTGAAAAAAATCCGCGACACCGGCGTGATTTCGCTCGGCGTGCGCGAATCGTCGGTGCCGTTCTCTTACTACGATGAACAGCAGCAGGTGATCGGCTACTCGCAAGCCATCGCGCTGAAGATCGTCGACGAGGTGAAAAAGGAACTGAACCTGCCGAATCTGAAAGTGAAGGAAGTGCCGATCACGTCGCAAAACCGCATTCCGCTGGTGCAGAACGGCACCGTCGATATCGAATGCGGCTCGACCACGCACACCAAAGACCGCGACAACCAGGTGGCGTTTTCGAACAGCTTCTTCCAGTACGGCGTGCGCATGATCGTGAAGAAAAGCTCGGGTGTGAAGGACTTTCCCGATCTCGCCGGCAAGACCGTGGTGACCACGGCGGGCACATCCGAGGAACGCCTCTTGCGGCAGATGAACAACGAGAAGGGCATGAACATGCGCCTGATCAGCGCGAAAGACCACGCGGAATCGTTCCTCAATGTGAAGACCGGCCGCGCCGTGGCATTTGTGATGGACGATCCGCTGTTGTATGGTGCTAAAGCCAAAGAGGCGGACGCGGACGACTACCTGATCACCGGCACCTCGCCGATGTCCGAAGTGTATGGTTGCATGTTCCGCAAGGAGGACCCGGGGTTCAAGAAACTCGCCGACGGCGTGATCGCCCGGCTGCAAACCTCGGGCGAGGCCGCGACCATGTACCAGAAGTGGTTTACGCAGCCGATTCCGCCGAAGGGCATCAACCTGAACTATCCGCTGTCGGCGGATATGAAGTCGCTGTTCGCGAACCCGAACGACCGCGCGCTCGATTGATCGCCCGCTGGGCGTTTCCGTGGCGCTTTCCACGCCGTCCGGTCCGGCAGGTTCGTGTGCAGTGGTCCACACCATGCATCAACTGCACAAACGAGGAGACGTGCCGTGACGGAAACGGGAGTCAAGAAGGTCGCGCTGGTGACGGGCGCGGGCAGCGGGATCGGTCGCGCGTGCGCGCTCAAGCTGCTGGAACACGGTTATAGCGTCGTACTGGCTGGCCGTCGTCAGGCGCCGCTCGACGCCGTCGTTCAGGAGGCGCAGCCACTCGGCGGCGACGCGCTCGCCGTGGCGTGCGACGTCACCAACGCCGATAGCGTCGCCGCGCTGTTCGAGACGATCCGCGCGCGCCGCGGCCGGCTCGACGTGCTGTTCAACAACGCCGGCCGCAACGGTTCGCCAGTCGATATCGACGAACTCGATATCGACGAATGGCGCTCGGTGGTCGACACCAATCTCACCGGCGTGTTCCTGTGCACGCGCGCGGCCTTCGGTCTGATGAAAACGCAGAGCCCGCGCGGCGGGCGCATCATCAACAACGGTTCCATCTCGGCGCATGCGCCGCGGCCCAATAGCATTGCCTATACCGCGACCAAGCACGCCATCACCGGCCTCACGAAAGCCGTGTCGCTCGACGGCCGCAAATACGACATTGTGTGCGGGCAGATCGACATCGGCAATGCGGCGACGGAAATGGCCGAACGCATGGCGCGCGGCGTGCCGCAGGCCAATGGCGAAATCGCGGTCGAGCCGCTGATGGACGTTCAACACGTGGCGGACGCCGTGCTGCACATGGCGGAGCTGCCGCTCTCGGCGAACGTGCAGTTCATGACGATCATGGCGAGCAAGATGCCGTTCGTCGGGCGGGGGTGACGGCCGCGCGCGCGCCGGACGCAAAGAGCAAGCGGCGCGAGATCAACTTATACTGATCGCTTCCCGCCTCGATGGAAAGCGATTCGCCGTGCCCCGAGCCACACCCAAGGACGACCCGCAACCGGTGCCGCCCGTGCAGCCCGATCTCGACGACTGTTGTCATAGCGGCTGCAATCCGTGTGTTTTCGATCTCTACGACGACGCGCTCGAACGTTATCGAACCGCGCTCGCCGAGTGGCAGGCGCGGCAAGCGCAGCAGACGCCACATACGGCAACGCGGCAGAGCAAGCCGCGTTCGCACCGTTGAACGGCGCTCGAGATTTAGCCTTGAGATCGCCGCAGCCCTTCACCATGCCCCGTCATGACCGACCTTCAGTCCGCGCCGCTCGAACCCCTGAATGATTCGCACACGCTGGACGACCTGCATCGCTTCGTGCAGCGTTATCCGCGGCTGTTCGTGCTGACCGGCGCGGGCATCAGCACCGACTCCGGCATTCCCGGCTATCGCGACGACAATGGCGAGTGGAAACGCTCGCCGCCCATCACGGTGCAGGAGTTTCTCGGCACGCTCGCCATGCGCCAGCGCTACTGGGCGCGCAGCATGGTCGGCTGGCCGGTGGTCGCGCACGCGCAGCCCAACGCCGCGCATACCGCGCTGGCCCGGCTCGAAGCGGCCGGCCACGTGCCGACGCTGGTGACGCAGAACGTCGACGGCCTGCATCAGCGGGCGGGCAGCCGCGAGGTGATCGAACTGCATGGCGGCATCGATGGGGTGACGTGTCTGGACTGCGGCATGCAACACGCGCGCGCGTCGATCCAGCAGACCCTTGAAGCCGACAATCCCGCGCTCCTGAACGTGACCGCCGAAACCGCCGCCGACGGCGACGCGCATCTCGAATGGCACGATCTCGGCGGCTTCCGCATTCCGGCGTGCTCGAACTGCGGCGGCTTGCTGAAGCCGGCGGTGGTGTTCTTCGGCGAAAGCGTGCCGAAGGAACGCGTGGAGGCGGCCTCGCACGCGCTCGACGCGGCGGACGCCGTGCTGGTGGTCGGCTCGTCGCTGATGGTCTACTCCGGCTATCGCTTTTGCGTGTGGGCGCAGAAGCAGGGCAAGCCGGTCGTCGCGATCAATCTGGGGCGCACGCGCGCCGATCCGCTGTTGTCGCTGAAAATCGCCGCCCCGTGCGCCGCCACGCTGACCGCGCTGGCCGGCCGCCTGGCGCTGGATTAAACCGGTCACACCGATATAAAAAGGAATGCCGATGTTGACGACGATCGCACAGCTCGAAGCCCTCTACGGTCAGCCGCACGAGCGCGCCGTGCGCAAAGAGATTTCATACATCAACGAGGACTATCGCGCGTTCATCGAAGTCGCGCCGTTCGCCGTGCTCGCGACCGCCGGACCGGAAGGCCTCGACTGTTCGCCGCGCGGCGACGCGCCGGGCTTCGTGCGCATCGTCGACGAACGCACGCTCGCGCTGCCGGACCGGATCGGCAACAATCGCCTCGACAGTTTGCGCAATATCATCGTCGAGCCACGGCTCGCGCTGCTCTTCATCATTCCCGGCGTCGGCGAAAGTTTGCGCGTGAACGGCCGCGGCCGTATTACCAACGATCCGCACTGGCTGGACAGTTTCGCCGTCGAAGGTAAACTGCCGCGCACCGTGCAGCTGATCGACGTGGACAGCGTCTATTTCCACTGCTCGAAAGCGCTGGTGCGCTCGAAACTGTGGGACCCGGCGCGGCACGTCGAACGTTCGCGGCTGCCGAGCGCGGGCGCGATTCATCGGCGCATCAACGGCGTGCAGTTCGACGCGGCCACCTACGATCGCGAACTCGCCGAACGCGTGCGCACGACCCTGTACTGAAACTGAAACCGAACCTGAACATGACAGATTCCCAATCGGCGTTGCGGCAACATTCGCCATCCGCTGAACGCAACCGCGAACCGATCCTCGCGGTGTTGCGTGCGGCGCTGCCGGTCACCGGCCGCGTGCTCGAAATCGCGAGCGGCACCGGTCAGCACGCAATCTGGTTCGCCCGCGCCATGCCCGGACTCGACTGGCAACCGAGCGACTCCGATGCCAGCGCGCGTGATTCGATCGCCGCGTGGACCGCGCACGAGGGGCTCGCGAACGTGCGCGCACCGCTCGCGCTCGACGTGCATCAGCCGGACTGGCGCGTGGACACGCTCGACGCCGTGGTGTGCATCAACATGATTCACATCTCGCCGTGGAGCGCGGCGCAGGCGCTGTTCGCGGGCGCGAGCCGCCGTCTCGTCGATGGCGGTGTACTGTATCTGTACGGTCCTTACAAACGCGGCGGAGCGCATACTTCTCCGAGCAACGATGCGTTCGATCAGCAGTTGCGCGGCCGCGATCCGGAATGGGGCGTGCGCGACATGGAAGCCGTGGTGGCGTTGGGCGCTTCAGTCGGACTCGTGTGCGACGAGCCGATCGCGATGCCGGCCAACAATTTCAGTCTGGTGTTCAGGAAACGCGCGGACGCGGCGTGGGTCTGACGAACGTCAATGCAGGTTAAGCGCGGGTTGGACGCGGACTCGACGGACTGAAAAGCGCCGCCCGGTGTCCGCCAACGAGCGGCAAGCTGGCATTTCTTTTATTCTTTCACCCTCGACGTCGCACTGACGTTCTTTCCGGCGCGGCGTCACGACATTTTTGGACTCTGGAGAATTCACATGGGCAAACAGGCAATCGGCGTGGTGGGGCTAGCGGTCATGGGCCGGAATCTGGCGCTCAACATCGAGAGCCGCGGCCACGCGGTATCGGTGTACAACCGTAGCCGCGAGAAAACCGACGAACTCATCGCCGAATATCCGGACAAGAAGCTGGTGCCGGCTTTCACGTTGGAAGAATTCGTGGAGTCGCTGGAAAAGCCGCGCCGCATTCTGCTGATGGTCAAGGCAGGCGAAGGCACCGACGCCACGATCAATCAGTTGAAACCGCTGCTGGACAAGGGCGACATTCTGATCGACGGCGGCAACACGCATTTCACCGACACCATCCGCCGCAACCAGGATCTCGCGAAGTCAGGTCTGCACTTCATCGGCACGGGCGTGTCGGGCGGCGAAGAAGGCGCGCTGAAAGGTCCGTCGATCATGCCGGGCGGCCAGCGCGACGCATACGACCTCGTGGCCCCGATCCTCACCGAAATCGCCGCGAAGGCGCCGGACGGCGAGCCGTGCGTCGCTTACATGGGGCCGGACGGCGCGGGCCACTTCGTGAAGATGGTGCACAACGGCATCGAATACGGCGACATGCAACTGATCGCAGAAAGCTACGCGGTGCTCAAGCAGGTGGTCGGGCTGTCGAACGAAGAACTCGGCAAGGTCTATACCGAGTGGAATCAGGGCGAACTCGACAGCTACCTGATCGAAATCACCTCGAAGATTTTCAGCAAGAAAGATGACGAGACCGGCAAGGATCTGGTCGACGTGATTCTCGATCGCGCCGCGCAGAAGGGCACCGGCAAGTGGACCAGTCAGAACGCGCTCGACCTCGGCGCGCCGCTGCCGCTGATCACGGAAGCCGTGTTCGCGCGCGTGCTGTCGTCGCTGAAGACGCAGCGCGTGGCAGCGAGCAAATTGCTGGAGGGGCCGCAGGCCAGGCCGCTCGGCGTCGAACGCGACGCCTTTATCGAATCGGTGCGCCGCGCGCTGTATTTCAGCAAGGTGATTTCGTACGCGCAAGGCTTCGCGCAACTGCGCGCCGCCTCGGAAGAGTACAAGTGGGATCTGGACTACGGCACGATCGCGAAGATTTTCCGCGCCGGCTGTATCATCCGCGCCCGCTTCCTGCAAAAGATCACGGACGCTTATACGAAGGACAAGGCGATTGCCAATCTGCTGCTCGATCCGTATTTCCGAGACATCGCCAGGAATTATCAGGCGGCGTTGCGCGAGGTCGTGGTGGCAGCGGTCAACGCGGGCGTGCCGGTGCCGGCGTTCGCGTCGGCGATCGCGTATTTCGACGCGTATCGTTCGGAACGCCTGCCGGCGAACCTCGTGCAGGCGCAGCGCGATTTCTTCGGCGCGCATACGTTCGAGCGCATCGACAAGCCGGGCAGCTTCCACGCGAACTGGAGCTGAGCGTTTGAATCGCAGTCCGGCGCGCCCTTGCAGCAAGGCGCGCCGGGTTGTGAAAGCGCTTCAAACCCAGTTGATGAATTATTGCTGAAAGGCAGCGGACAGGTAGCGCGGCGGTTCGGTCCGTCTGCTACTGTTGCGAAATTCGAAATAGAGTTTCGTCGTTTTAGGGGTTTCCCCTAGGTGTCGACACTCCTAAACTTCTATTTAAGCGCTACGGCACAACAAGCCCACAGCGAATTAAAAAACAAGTTCTGGAGGTTTACATCATGAAGGCTCTTATCTCTGCAGTTGTCGTCGCCGCCGCTCTGGCCGCTCCTGTCGCTTCGTTTGCTCAATCGAATCAGCCGGTGACGCGCGCTCAAGTCCGCGCTGAACTGGTTCAGCTGGAAAAGGCCGGTTACAACCCGGTGGGCGATCACTTCGACTACCCGGCTAACATCCAGGCCGCCCAGGCACGTGTCGATGCGCAAAACGGCACCGCCCAGGCTGTGAACAGCGGCTACGGCGCACCGATCGCCGGCAGCTCGCAAGCTGGCCGTCCGGTGAGCAGCAACGACCGTAACTCGGTTTACTTCGGCAACTAATTTACGCCGAAGCTGATGGAAATGCCGCCTGGCTCATAGGCGGCAAGCAAATAAAAACGCCGTCCGGATTGCCGGGCGGCGTTTGTCGTTTACGGCGCGGCGCGGGCGCCGGCATCCGACACGATGTCGGTGCGCGCTCGTCGACCCGCGGTCCTCAACGATTCGGCAAATGCGGAATCGCTTCGTTGCTCGTCAGATTGAGCTGATGAATCTGCCGATGCGCCTTGTTCAGATGCGCCTGGGCGGCCACGCGCTGCGCTTCCAGTTGCGACACCTCTTTGCGCACCTGATGTTGCCGGTTCGACACCGCCTGCTCGTGCGTGCCGCGCCTTTGCAGATCGCTGCGCAGCCGCTCGGCCTGCGCCTCGGAGCGCGCGATCATGCGCGCGAGCTGTTCGTTCTGCGCCTCGAGTTGGGCGCGGCGGGTTTCGCCGTCCGCGAGCCGCGTCGCCTGCTCCTCGAAATGATGGAAGGCGGTTTGGGCGGCTTCGAGATCGGTGGCTTTCAGTGCGCGCCACAGCGAGCCGTCCTCATACAGGGCGACGTAGTAGGTCAGTTCCTTCGCATGGAAGAGCAGGCTGACCGAATAGTCGAAGCTGCGGAATACGCGAAACGGCGTCAACGCTTCCTCTTCGGCGAGCCATTCGACTTCGGCGATGTCGGCAATCTGCACGCCGCGCACGCCGACCTGTGCCGGCACCACCGGCACCGGCCGCAAGGTGCTCACCGGACGAACCGGCCTCGGTGCCGCGTCCAGCGCCGCGGAGCCGGCGGACGAGCCATCGGCCGCTGCCGGTTCGTTGTCGTCGGACGAGGCGGGATCGGAGGCGCTCGCGCGCACGTCATGCACGAGATGCGACGGGCCTGCCAGCACGTGGCGGCGGTTCAGGAGACTTTTCACGGCGGTCCTCCGGTTGAGTCGCCCGAAATCCGCAAACGGCGCCGACAGTGAAGCGTGCCGGTTAGTCTGGCAGGCGAGCGGTGAGCGAAACATGGCGGACCGGCGGCGTTGGTGAACGGACGCCGGGGGTGCGCGGCATACGGATGCAGCCCGGATGCAATCCGCGTGCGTGGCACTAATGCAGCGTGCGATGCCGGCGGCCTATTTCATCGAATAATGCGCGGCTCGGTTCGAGGGCGAGCAGCCAGGATTCGTCGTAGCCGCTCAGATTGTCGAGCGCCTCGCGCAGCCGCTCGATCGCCAAAGCAGGAATCTCGACGCTCGCCTCCACGCCGCTCGACAATCCCGCAATGCTGGCAAGTTGGACGAGGGCGTCGGCGGCTTCGGCCACGTCGGCGGCGAAGACCAGGTGCGTGTTCAGCAACTCGACCAGACCAGGCGACGCCGCGACATCGTCGACGTGGAGTTGCACGGCCAGAAAAGTGGCTTTGTTCATTCTCAACCCCCTCGCGGAATCAATCGTTTTGCTTACGGCGCGTCGCGGCAGCATGACTGAGTATAGGCGAGGGCTCAAAGGATTCAATGCTCACACAAATCGGCCGCGCGGCCTGCTGACGACGGGCGAGCGGGCCAGCGCACCTATAATGGGGCCAGCCGGGAGGTGGTTCGCCCAAGGCCTGGCGGCCCGCTATGCACAATGGATCGCATGACTGGCCGGTATCGTTTTTCTCAACTGCCTCGTGACCATGAAGATCATTCGCAGCAAGAATTTCACCGCGACGCACGCCTGGGGCGCGCTCGATATCGCCAACATGGGCGGCATCACGACGCGCCTGCATTGGACCGATCAGCCTTATAAATGGCACGTCAACGACGGCGAGGAAGTGTTCGCCGTGCTCGATGGCCGCGTTGAGATGCGCTATCGCGAAGGCGGCGTCGAACAGTCGGCCATTCTGGAGACGGGCGACGTGTTCTACGCAACGGTCGGCACCGAACATGTGGCGCATCCGATCGGCGCGGCGCGCATTCTGGTGGTCGAGGCGCAAGGCAGCGTCTGAATGTTGGCGGACGGCCGATGCCATGCCGGCGCGGTTGTCGCCGCGCACGGCGGCATAATGGATAACCGTCGCCGCGCCCTCGAGACGAGCGGCACGGCAAATGCTTGGGCATCGATTGAATCCGATTGATTGAACAAAGTGTCGAGGAAAATCACATGACAAGACCATGGCAATTGACGGGGACCCGGTTGCTGGCAGCGGCCGCACTCAGCGTGATGTTCAGCGGCTGTACGACGATGCCGTGGGAGAGCACGCCGTTTTACAGCAGCACGCCTTCCGGCCCGACCACGCTCAGTACGGTTCCGGTTCCCGCCGGTTTCTACCGGGTCAATCCGGGCGACACGATCGGCGGGATTGCTTCGGCATATGGCCGCAAACCGCAGGAGGTCGCGGCGTGGAACGGCCTTGCGGCCAATGCCGCCGTTACGCCGGGCCAAGTGCTGCGAGTCTCTCCGCCGATGGCCTCGGGCAGTGTCGTGACGCCGCCGGTTGCCGTCGGGCCGACCGGTCCCGCTACGCCCGGCGCGCCCCCGGCATCTGCCGGACCGCAGCAAGGCGTGTTGCAATGGCCGGTCCGCGGCCCGGTGCTGAGAGCCTTCGCGCCGGGTAAATCGAACGGCATCGTAATCGGCGGGCGTGCGGGCGATCCGGTCAAGGCAGCCGCTACCGGCCGCGTCGTCTATGCCGGCTCGGGTATCGAGGCGTACGGCCCGCTCATCATCATCAAGCACGACGACTCGCTGATCACCGCCTACGGGCAGAACAGCACGCTGCTCGTCAAGGAAGGCGACGCGGTCGCGCAGGGGCAAACCATCGGTGAAGTCGGAGTGGATAGCCGCGGTGTCGCGTCGATCCAGTTCGAGGTCCGCCAGAACGGCCAGCCGGTCGATCCGCTCGCGTGGCTGCCCAGGTCGGGCGGCTGAAGCTTCTTTTTAGCGCGATTTCAGCGCCGCGTTAATTGAATATACTGTGTGGCTAAACTGCCGGCGCCGTGTCCGCCCGTCGATACCGACGGCGCGGTGCGTCGACCGGCTGTCATAGGCTGTCATTCACAGGCGCACAGGAACACACAATGATCGATTTACGCAGCGATACCGTAACCCGTCCAACGCCGGCGATGCTCGCGGCCATGACGGCCGCCGAAGTCGGCGACGACGTCTGGGGCGACGACCCCACCGTGTTGCGTTTGCAGGCCACGCTCGCCGAACGCACCGGCAAGGAGGCCGGCCTGTTCTTCCCGAGCGGCACGCAAAGCAACCTGGCGGCCCTGATGGCGCACTGCGCGCGCGGGGACGAATACATCGTCGGCCAGTTGGCGCACACCTATAAGTATGAAGGCGGCGGCGCGGCGGTCCTCGGCAGCATCCAGCCGCAGCCGCTCGAAAATGCCGCGGACGGCTCGATCCCGCTGGAGAAGATCGCTGCCGCGTTCAAACCCATCGACAACCACTTCGCGCGTACGCGCCTGCTGGCGTTGGAAAACACCATCGGCGGCAAGGTGTTGCCGGCGGGGTACGTTGCCGAGGCGGTGCAGCTTGCGCGTCAGCACGGCCTGTCCGCTCACCTCGACGGCGCGCGTGTCTACAACGCGGCGGTCGCGTCGGGCAAGCCGGTTGCGGCGTTGTGCGAGCCGTTCGATTCGGTCTCGGTCTGTTTTTCGAAGGGACTGGGCGCGCCGGTCGGCTCGGTGCTGGTCGGCAGCCGCGCGCTGATCGACGTTGCGCACCGCTGGCGCAAGGTGCTGGGCGGCGGCATGCGTCAGGCCGGCGTATTGGCGGCGGCTTGCTTGTACGCGCTGGATCACAACGTCGAGCGCCTCGCCGACGACCACGCACACGCCGCCCATCTGGCCGCAGGTCTGGAGGCCATCGACCAGGTCAAAGTGCAGTCGGTCGCCACTAATATGGTGTTTGCGCAGTTTCCGCAGCAGCACTGCGCGCCGCTCGAAGCATGGCTCAAGGAGCGCGGCATTCTCACGCAGATGCTGTATGCGTCGCGATTTGTGACGCATAAGGACGTGTCGCGTGGGGATATCGATACGTTTATCGCCGCGGTGAAGGGGTATTTCGCGGCGCGGTGATGTTTGGGCGGAGCGCGGTCGAACTTGAGTTTTTAAGCGGCCGCGCTCGCAAAAGTCTGGGCGCAAAGTTGGCCGGCAATGCGCGGCGAAGACTGAGGCACGGGAACGCCGCGTATCAATGCCGCTGGCAACAGCCGCAAAGCCGGATCGCAAGACGAGGCGCCGAACAAAAGCAGCAACGAAAATCAGCAAAACAAAGCGGACGCACTGTCACCCCAGCGCGTCCGCTTTTTCATTTCATCGACGCTTTCGCATGCGCCCCCGACCGATGCGACGGCGCCAGCAAACGCAGGCCGCTCGCGAGGCTCGCCGCGCCCGCAAAGAAAGCGCCGGTGCTCAGCGCCAGCGTCGGCCCATGCCGGCCGGCAATCCCGAAGCTCAACGCGACGAGCGCCGCTCCGGTGGTCTGCCCAAGCAGCCGCGCAGTCGCGACAATGCCGCTTGCGCCGCCGCTGCGCTCGGGCGGCGCGCTCGCCATCAACGCCTTCAGATTCGGCGACTGGAAGAAACCGAAGCCCGCGCCGCAAATCGCCATGCGGATACCGATGTCGAGAACGTGCGGATGCACCGGCAGGAGCGCCAGCGACGCCATCCCCGCCGACATCACCGCGAGACCGATCGCGCCGAGCAGTCCCGGCGGATAGCGGTCGGACAGGCTGCCCGCCAGCGGCGCGGCCAGCGCGACCACCACGGGCCACGGCGTCATCAGAAAGCCGGTTTCGACCTGGCTGCGATGCAGCACGTCCTCGAAGTAGAACGGCAGCGAGACGAACGCCAGCCCTTGCGCGGCGAACGAGCAAACCGCCGTCACCGCCGACAGCGCGAATACCGGCCGCTTGAACAGATCGACGGGCAGCATCGGCGCCGGATGGCCCGCTTCGCGGCGAATCAGCAGCAGACCGAACACCACGGCAGTCGCCGCCGCGCCCAGCACCAGTTGCGTCGAGGCGCGCTGGGCCGCCTCGCCGAGCGCGAAGATCAACGCGGCGAAGGTGATGACGTTCAGCAGCGCGGCGACCGGATCGAAGTTGTGCTTGCCGCGCTCGGTGTGCGGCAACGCCGGCCACGCGAATCCCAACGCCAGCAGACCGAGCGGCACGTTGACCGCGAACAGCCACGGCCACGCGGCCACGGACAGAATCAGCGACGCCACCGTCGGCCCGACTGCGAACGACACGCCGACGATCAGCGCGTTGGTGCCCAGACCGCGTCCGAGCCGGTGCGGCGGAAACAGATAGCGGATCAGCGCGGTGTTCACGCTCATGATCGCGCTCGCGCCGAGGCCTTGCAGGACGCGCGCGGCGGCCAGCAGCGGCAGCGTCGTCGCTAGCGAGCACGCCAGCGACGCCAATGTGAAAAGCGCAATGCCGCCGATGTAGATCCGCCGATGCCCGACGATATCGCCGAGCGCGGCGAGCGGCAGCAGCGTCGCGACCATCGCGAGCTGATACGCATTGATGATCCACACCGACGCCGCCGGTGCCGCATGCAGGTCCGCGGCAATGGCGGGCAGCGCGGTGTTGGCGATGGCGGTATCGAGCGTGGCGAGCGCGACGGCGAGCATGATCGCGGCCATCGCGCGGCGGTTGGCGGCGGACATCGGAACGTCCGCGGGGAAGGGTTGGGCGGCGGTGGCGCTGGGTTTGTCGGACAAGGCGGTGGTTCGTCGGGTTGAGCATGCCCGCGCGCAGCCGGACGAGTCGAGGCGCTCGGCGCGCGAGTGGCAGGAGTTGCGTGGCGTGTGGCGCGTTGGCCTGAGTCCAGCGTTTGACGCGTTTCAGGCGGGGCGCGCGACGAATGTAGTGATTGTTACAGAGACGCGGAAATCGTGCTGGGACCTGGGCGGAGAGGGCGCTGATCACACAGGTCACTAATGCAACTAACGGTCGAGCCCGCACGCCATCCGCGAACTGCTGCGCGCTCGCGTTGTCACACGCCACTCCGGCACAATCGCTTGACAGACGAGGCGCTTCGATTTGACCACGCACCGGCCCATCGGCTCATTCATCCGCGCGTCACGCGGCGAAAAAATAATGGCCTTGCCTTCCATTCAATACGCATTGGACGCTTCGCAATCGTTTGCCTGTTTTGCGCAACCGATGCACGCGCGCAGTGCCACGCACACGTGGCTTGCACCTCGCGCGTGCGAAAAAACGCCGCGTCGGCTGATGTCGGCGGGCATGGCATGTGCGTAACCAAGCGCTCGCGCTCGCCAGTGTCCGGTGGTCGTAAAATGTCGTACTCTGCTTCTTAACCCGCCTGACCGGCACGCGCCTCCCGCCCGTCATCTGTGCGGTTCGCGTATGTCGCGTCTTTTTTCCCGGAGGCTTCGATGACAGCCGTCGATCTGGAATTCGACCAGCTCAACAGTACCGTCGACGCGCTACGGCGCTCAATTTCCAATCGCATGATGTACGGCGTCGGCAAGGACGCCGTCACCGCGCATCCGCATGACTGGCTGCACGCCGCGGCGCTTGCCGTGCGCGACCGGCTGGTCGCGCGCTGGATGAAGACCACGCGCCTGCAATACGAACAGGACGTGAAACGCGTCTACTACCTGTCGATGGAATTCCTGATCGGCCGGACGTTTACGAATGCCTTGCTCGCTCTCGGCATTCATGACCAGATGAAGGAAGCGCTGGCGAGTCTCGGCGTCGACATGGATGCGCTGACCGATATCGAGCCGGACGCCGCGCTCGGCAACGGCGGCCTCGGCCGGCTGGCGGCCTGCTTTCTCGATTCGATGGCGACACTCGGCATTCCGGGTTTCGGCTATGGCATTCGTTACGAATACGGCATGTTCCGTCAGCAGATCGTCAACGGCGAGCAGGTCGAAGCGCCGGACTACTGGTTGCGCGCGGGTAATCCGTGGGAGTTTCCGCGGCCCGAGATCAAGTACATGGTGCACTTCGGCGGCCGCACGGTGCAGCGTGGCGAACATGTCGAATGGATCGACACGGAGCACGTGAACGCCACCGCGTACGACACCGTCATTCCAGGTTACGCAACCGACGCGACCAACACGCTGCGCCTGTGGTCCGCGCGCGCGACGGAAGAACTCGATCTCGGCGCGTTCAATCGTGGTGACTACCGCAACGCGGTCGACACGAAGAACATGTCGGAGAACGTGTCGCGCCTGCTGTATCCGGACGACTCGACTCCGGCTGGCCGCGAGCTGCGTTTGCGGCAGGAATACTTTTTCGTCTCGGCGACCATGCAGGATCTGATTCGCCGCTATCAGCGCACGCACAGCACGTTTGGGCGCTTCTCCGAAAAAGTGGCGGTGCATCTGAACGATACGCACCCCGTGCTTGCGATTCCCGAACTGATGCGTTTGCTGGTGGATGTCCACCATCTGCAGTGGGACAAGGCGTGGAAGCATGTCACGCAGATCTTCTCGTACACGAATCACACGCTGATGCCCGAAGCGCTTGAAACGTGGGACGTGGAGATGCTCGCGCGCCTGTTGCCGCGGCACCTCGAGATTATCTTCGAGATCAACGCGCAATTTCTCAAGCACGTCAGCGAGCAGTCGGGTCATGACGCCGAGATGATCCGGCGCATTTCGCTCGTCGACGAATACGGGCAGCGGCGCGTGCGTATGGCGTATCTGGCGATCGTTGCGAGCCACAAGGTGAACGGCGTCTCGAAGCTGCATTCGCAACTGATGACGCGCGATATCTTCGCCGACTTCGCGCGCATCTATCCGGACCGCTTCACCAACGTGACCAACGGTATCACGCCGCGCCGGTGGCTCGCGCAGGCGAGCCCGTCGCTGTCCTCGCTGATCGATCAGCAGATCGGCAAGCATTGGCGCAGCAATCTGTTCGAACTGGAGCAACTGCGCAACCTGCGCACGGACAGTGGCTTTATCGAGGCTTTCCGCGAAGCGAAGCGGCAAAACAAATTGCGGCTCGTGCACCGTCTCGCGCATCACACGAAACTGCATTTCGATCCGGATGCGCTGTTCGATCTGCAGGTCAAGCGCATTCACGAATACAAGCGGCAACTGCTCAACGTGCTGCACGTGATCGTGCGCTACAACCAGATTCGCGCGAATCCCGAGCGCGACTGGGTGCCGCGTGTGGTGATGTTCGCCGGCAAGGCCGCGTCCGCGTACCGGATGGCGAAGACGATCATCAAGCTGATCGGCGACGTCAGCGAGAAGGTCAATCACGACCCGCTAGTGGGCGACCGCCTGAAAGTGGTGTTCGTGCCGAACTACGGCGTGAGCGTGGCGGAGTTGATCATTCCGGCCGCCGATCTGTCGGAGCAGATTTCGATGGCCGGCACGGAGGCGTCGGGCACCGGCAACATGAAGCTCGCGCTCAACGGCGCGTTGACGATCGGCACGATGGACGGCGCGAATATCGAAATCTGCGATGCGGTGGGCCGCGAGAACATCTTCATCTTCGGCCACACCGCCGACGAAGTGGACAACCTGCGCGCCACCGGCTACCGGCCGCGGCAAATCTACGAAGAAAACGCGGAACTGCGCACGGCGCTCGACCAGATCCGCACGGGCTTCTTCTCGCCGGATGATCCGCTGCGCTTCTCGGATATTTTCCACACGCTGGTCGATTGGGGCGATCACTACATGGTGCTCGCCGATTTCGCCGCGTTCGCCAAGGCGCAGGACGAGGTGGACGCGCGCTTCGTCGACAAGCGCGCGTGGGCCGAAAGCGCGATCGAGAATGTGGCGGGCATGGGTCAGTTTTCGTCGGATCGCACGATCGGCGAATATGCACGCAATATCTGGCATGTGAATCCGCTGAATATCGAATAGCGGATGCTTGCCTCGTTTCAGTCCCGGAGTGGAAAGGCCGTGCGATTGTTGATGAATCGCACGGCCTTTTTTACTGTCTGCTGCGAGTGTGGTTATTGCGCGAACTGCTCGACTCCGTTCGCGGCACGCAGGCCCATCTGGCCATGCGGGAAGTCGAACAGCACGTCGATATTCTGCATGCCCATCAGGCCGATCACGATGCGGTCGGCGCCCGGTTTCGCCTTGACGATCGTCACTTGCGCGCCTTCATAGCGATGCACCCATTTGCCCGTGCCGACCGCCGCGTTGTAGTTGCCTTGATTGAGCACCTTGCCCGCTTCGTCGTCGCCGGTCCAGTTCGGCGCCTTGTCCATTTCGATGCGGATCATATCGGTGCTCGCCGTGGCGAACACCAGCGGCGCGCAAAAGGTCATCTTGTCGCCGACGTTCACGCAACCTCTCGGCCATTGCGCGGTGCCGTCTTGGGGAACAGTCAACGGCACCATCGTGTAGTCCTTCGTGATCGCGCTCGACGGACTCAGCACCAGGTAAGGTTTCGCAAAGTTCGAGTGCACCAGATAGCGCTGGCCGATATTGCCGGGCAACGCGCGCAGCGGTTGCGTGCAGCACGTGTCATCGGATTGCGCCGCGCCGACGCCGAACAGACCCGAGAACGCCCAGCCGAATTCACCGGTGTAGCCATCCATGCCTACGCAGCGCCGGGCGTTGGGCTGACAGTTCACCATTTCGACGGCTTGTACGTCGATCTGCGCCGGCTTCGTGCCTGCGAGACTCATTGGCAATTTCACGGCTGCGCCGGAAACTTGCGCGCCGTTCGCCAACGGCAGCGAACTCGATGGCCCGGCGTTCGGATAATTCGTGGCCGGCAAGACCGACTTCAGCACGCGCACGCCCTGCGTGCCCGTGTCCAGTGCGACATACACCGGCTTGCCGTCGAGCTGGATCGGCAGGCCGAGGCGCGCGTGACCTGCGTCGACGCGCTCCACTTGCAGCGGAATCAGCAGACCGTCCTGGCCGCCGTTGATCAGGGAGGTGGTTGGCGCGGGCGGCGTGGGCGTGGGGAAGGTGACGGCGCAGCCGCTGAGTGCGGCGAGCGCCCCGGTCACGACAAGCGCGGCCGCGCTGGAATGATGCAGGGCGAGGCGTAAATGCCGGCGCGCGGTATCGAGAGACGACAGGAACATAGATCACACGCTTTGCAAAAAGGCGGGTCCCTGACGAAGGCGAGGCATCGCACGCTGTGAGGCGGACAGCACGAGCGGCAATCTCGCCGGATTGGCCGTGGCGTGCGCGGTGAAACCGGGGCGCTTGCGAACCTGCGGAAGGGAACACGCGATAACAGGAGCGGCGACTCTACATGGCCGCTCGAGTGCAATTGCAAAGATGTGTGACGGCGCGGGCGCGGCAGGCAACCGGCCCGTGCAAGTGTCGATCTACATCAATAGTCGCGCGGACGCCGGATCACGGTTGATTGCGCGCGGCCGAGCGTGGCGCGATCGAGTTTGACGGTCAGCAGGCCGATCACGTCTTCGAGGGTGCGCGAGGTGACTTCGACGCGGAAGGTCACGCGCTCGCGTTGCTGGTCGATGGTGACGACATAAAGACGCAGGTCGTCGCCGAGCGCGGCGTGCAACGCGCGCCGTCCGTCGGCCGACGACCTGCCGGGCACGGTGACGTCGATGATGACGAGTGGCACGACGATATGCGTGCGGCGAGCCATGTGCGGCGCTTGCGGCGCGCGCTGGGTGCGCGAGGAGGTGCGCGTGATGGGGAGATCGGACGTGGCGACGGAGGGGGGCATAGGGTTGCGCCGACCCGGCGGGCGGCGCGCGTTGTTGGCACCCGCCCACAATAACGGCGCGCGTCTCAAGGAAGCGCAAAAGCTGCCGCGCGGCGAATTAAAATTGTGTTAACGCGCGGGCTGCGTGTGGTGTGGTAACGCGGCAAACAGCGGCGAACCGCCGCATCAAACCTTCGGCGCCGCAGCCGTGGCCTTCGCCTCGTTCACGGCCACGCCGACGCGTTCGACGAAATCGCGATCGGTGCTCGACAGCGCTTCGCGATCGCCGTTCGCCGTTCGCACCATCAGACGATGCGTGATGTCCTGGGTCAGCCAGGTGAGCCAGCCGACCACGACCAGCATCGTGCCGCACACCATGCCGGCCGGGGAGCGCAATATCGCGCCGACAATAGCGCCGGCGAGTCCAAGCAGCGAAATCGTGAGCGGCAAGACCTTGTTCTTCGGCACGGTGACGACCCGCACGTCCACGATATCGCGCAGCGGAAAGACCTGGCCGGCGGACGAGAGTGCGTTGCGCGTGACCGACACGCCACGATCATTGAAAGGGGTTTCCATCGAGTCGAATGCAAGCGGTAGCAAAGGCCGCAGCGTACCAGACTTCGAATGTCGAAAGTTACGGGGCCTTTCGCCGGCTCACAGGCCGACTGCGCAAGGGGAGCGTGCGCAGTCGGCTCAAACCTGCAATCACTGGATTTTTCTGCCCGCATGGCGCGGGCGATGGATTGTCTTTCTCCGCCTAGTCAATGCGCAGCGGCTGCCTCGACCAGAGCGACCACGCCACTGAGCGGCTTCATCAAATCATCCGGAAGTCCATGACGTTGGCGGAGATACTCGATCGAGTTGAACGACAACCATGTACGGCCATCGGCATCCTCCCAGACGAGTACCTTAAGCGGAAGATCCAGCGCAGCAGTAGGCGCGCATTGCATCAATGGCGTACCAGCCTTGGGGTTGCCGAAGATCACGAGTTGACTGAAGCTTAGCGCGAGCCCGGCTCGCTCGGCGTCGCCACTGAAATCGATGCAGCTGAAAAGCATCAGCCCCCGTTCCCGGATCGACTGTTGGAGGCGTTCGGTTGTTGCGGCACCGGAGCGCGCGCTTGCAAAGGTGACGATGCCGTTATCGGCACTCTCAGTAGTTGAGTTGGTGGTCATGGTGTCTCCAATGCGGACGGTACGCGTTCGACGTAGTCCAGACGAGCGCACCAGCTCAGTTTAGGTGTTCCCGGAACCAGCGTGGTCGATTTTTTGCCCAGTCTCAATCAAACGACTTGTCGTTCGGCGCTGCGTACAATTTTTCCAGTCCCTCGCTCATGGGAAAGTCAAAGTTGATGCCTTTCGGCGGTACCGGCTTCATGAACCACTTGTCGTACATGGTTTTGATATCGCCGCTTTTCATCTCGTGAATCATGACGTCGTCGACCAGCTTCCTGAACTCCGGGTCGTCCTTGCGGAGCATGAAGCCATACGCTTCGGACGATTGGGGCGTTCCCACGATGACCCAGTCGGCGGGCTTGGCCGTTAGCGAGCGCGCGCCGGCAAGCAGGACGTCGTCCATCATGTAGGCCACGGCCCGGCCGGTTTCGAGCGTGACACGGCCTTCACCGTAATCTTTCGCGCTGATGATCTGCATGTTCATCTTTTTCTCCTCGTTCATTTTCCTGAGGAGACGTTCTGATGTGGTTCCCTGGTTGGTCACGACGGTCTTGCCGGCAAGGTCGGCGAAATCCTTGATGCCGGAGTCTTTGCGCGTCAGGAGACGCGTCGTGGCAACGAAGAACGTGTCGGAAAACGCGACCTGGTTTTGCCGGGCCGTCAGGTTCGTCGTCACCCCGCATTCGAGGTCGACTGTGCCGTTCTGCACGAGTGGAATGCGGTTCTGCGAAGTAACCGGTATGAAGCGGACGCGCAGATCGGGGTGGCCAGTCTTGGCCTTCACCGCGTCGATGATCCTGTTGCAAATATCCTGGGAAAATCCGATCACCTGATTATTCGTATCAACGTAAGAAAACGGCACGGATGTTTCGCGGTGGCCGATCGAAATCGAATTTCCGTTCTGGATTTTTGCCAGGGTCGACTGCGTCTCCTGCGCCGAGGCGGTGGTCGAAATAACGGCAAAAGTCGCGAGGGCCATCAACAGCCTGTGTTTCATAACAATTTCCCCATCGTGGTAAGAGCCCGTCTCTGCGCGTGTGCGCGGCCGATTTGATACATATGTTGCCAGAAAAATATTTAATGCAACATATGTTAACCACTGATACGCCAAACATTTGGCCGCTTTGGTTGCACGAGCGGCACAAGGGATCGACGGGTGCCTCACAAGGGCCGGTCACGCTGCGCTGCAATCCACGTCTGCGAATGCGTGTGATTTCGCCTGTCGGCATCGCGGCCGGAATCCGCTCGGGGGAGGGGAACGTTAAATGCTACTTCGGTCGACGGAGTCGCGCGGCGGCACGAACGAATACAGCCGCGCGAATTGCACATCGACCCTGGAGACAAACAAAATGAGCACTCGGCCCACCAATCCGCCTGATCCTGCACGCCGGAAAATTCTCGCTGCGCTGGCAAGTTCTATTGCGTTGTCGGCTTGCGGCGGAGGTGGCGGCGGCAACTCCGGATCAGGCGGGTCGACCAATCCTGCGATCGGAGCGATCCCGCCAGATCGCGCCAGATCGCGCCAATCTTCCGCGTCCTCCGTTGCCCGATCCGTCGACTTCCGGCATCGACCATATCGTCCTCGTCACGATGGAAAACCGTTCCTTCGATCATCTGCTCGGCTGGGTGCCGAACGCCGAAAGCGCGCAGGCTGGGCGCACGTTGACTGATGCGTTCGGCACGGCCCGCGCGTCGTTCGCGCTCACGGCAAATGCGGCCTATGGCTTCCAGGGCTGCGCATACGCGGACCCGGATCACGCGTACGACGCCGGGCGCACCCACCTCGCAAACGGCGCAATGAACGGCTTCCTGCTGACGCCGGCCACCAGCCTCACGCCTGGCGACTTGCTGCCGATCGGCTATTTCCAGGCCACGGATCTGGAGTTCTACCAGGGGGCTGTCGCGCAATACACCGTCTGCGACTATTACATGAGCGGCATTCTTGCCGACACCTACCCGAATCGCGTCTACCTGCATAGCGGTGAAACGGACCGCCTTTCCGACACGCTCGACACTTCGTCATTGCCGACCATCTGGGACCGTCTCGACGCGAAGAACATCTCGTCGACCTACTACTTCCACGACGTGCCGTTCACGGCGCTCTATGGAACCCGCTATGTCGGCCGTTCGAAGCTGTTTGCCGATTTCCTGACCGATGCCGCCGCGGGCACCTTGCCGTCGTTCTGTATGGTCGATCCGAGTTTCGGCGGCGAAGCACAGGGGACGTCGAACGACGACCATCCGCATGCCGACGTCCGCAACGGCCAGGTGCTGTTGGGGCAGATCTACGATGCGCTGCGCACCAGCCCGAACTGGAGCAAGACGCTCGTGATCATCGTCTACGACGAGTGGGGCGGCTTCATGGAACATGTCGCGCCGCCGATAAGGACGGTGTCGGCCGCCGAAAGCGCGTTGGGCAACGACGGGCGGCTCGGGTTTCGCGTGCCTTGCGTGCTGCTCGGACCGCGTGTGCGGGCGAACAGCGTGTCGCGCTATCCGTTCGATCCTAGTTCGATCCATCAACTGCTGGCCTGGCGCTTCGGGCTCGACCCGCTCGGCGTGCGGGGAAGCGATCCGGGAACGGTCAACCTGGCGTACGCATTGGATCTGGCGGACGCGCCACGCACCGACGCGCCTGCCATCGCCGTCACGCAGGGTGTTTTCGGCGCGGCGTGCGCGGCGTCGGCGTCCACCGGCGCTTCGGCCGTGACCGGCATCGGAGAACTGGACAAGAGCCAGGTCACGCCAGGAAGCACCGTCCCCGATACGTCAGTGAGCCCGGTGGGCGGCCGTTTCGCGGAGCTGAGAACGAAGGCGGACGCTCTTGGCTTCCCGGGCCCGAAGTAACCTGGCGTCAAGCGTGATCCGCTGGATTGCCTTGACCCGCCTTCGGCGCTCCGGCGTCCTGATGATGATCGGCGGCGAGAAACATATACATCGCGGGCACCACGAACAA
Organism: Paraburkholderia sp. BL9I2N2; assembly: GCF_004339745.1. Taxonomy (GTDB): domain Bacteria; phylum Pseudomonadota; class Gammaproteobacteria; order Burkholderiales; family Burkholderiaceae; genus Paraburkholderia. Next base: position 536,329 of record NZ_SMGP01000004.1, read on the forward strand.
CGTGAAGAGCGTGCCGATCGACAGCCCCGTGAAGATCACGAGGCCCATCGCATTGCGGCCCGCGGCGCCTGCCCCGGAGGCGACCACGAGCGGCAGGACGCCGAGCACCATCGCCGCCGTGGTCATCAGAATCGGGCGCAGCCGCACGCCGGCCGCCTCTTCCAGGGCTTCGCGCTTCGATCTGCCGGCATGTTGCAGTTCGTTGGCGAACTGGACGATCAGAATGCCGTGCTTGCTGACGAGCCCCATCAGCGTGACAAGCCCGACCTGCGTGTAGATGTTCAGCGTCGTCAAGCCGATGTTGATGAAGATCAGTGCGCCGAAGAGCGCCATCGGCACCGAAATCAGAATCACGATCGGGTCGCGGAAACTTTCGAACTGGGCCGCGAGCGCTAGGAACACGATGATCGTCGCGAACATCAGCGTGATGACAAAACCGCCGGACTCCTGCACGAACTGCCGCGATTGCCCCGAGTAGTCCGCCGAATAGCCTGCTGGTGCCGCCTGTGCGGTCGCCTTGCGCAGAAAGTCGAGTACCTCGCCTTGTGACACGCCCGGCACGATCACGCCGGAGATCGTCGCCGAGTTGAGTTGCTGGAAGTGGTTGATCGATTCCGGCACGACGTTGTGTTCGAGATGCGCAATCGTCGAAGCCGGCATGACACTGCCGTCCGGCGTGCGCAGGTAGTAATCGAGCACCTGTGAAGGATTCAGGCGGTCGGTCTGCAATACCTGCGGAATCACCTTGTACGAGCGCCCGGCGATCGAGAAGTAGTTGACATAGCCGCCGCCGAGCGCCGACCCGAGGGCTTGCCCGACGTCGCTCTGCGAGAGGCCGAGCGAGGCGACCTTGTCGCGGTCGACGACGAGCGTGGCTTCCGGCTTGTCGAGCTTGAGATCGCTGTCGACGAAGAAAAACATCCCGCTCGCGCGGGCTTGTTGCAGAACTGCCTGCGATACCTCGTTGAGGTTCTCGAAAGGCTCGGTCGTGCTGATGACGAACTGCACCGGCAAGCCCTGTGAGCCCGGCAGCGGCGGAAACTGGAATGCCGCGACACGTGCCCCGGCAATCTCATTCCATTTCTGCTGCAATTCCTGCTGCAACGCGGTCGCGCCCTTGCTGCGCTGATCCCATGTCTTGAACAGCACCCCGCCGATCCCCTGGTTGAGTGTCGGTGAGCCCGTGAGCTGGAACATCTGCGCGTATTCAGGCAAGGCCTTGGATATGTCGAATACCTGGTCCGCGTACGTCTGCATCTGCTGGATGGTCGCGTTCGGCGGCCCCTGGATCTGCGACAGTACGATGCCCTGATCCTCCTGCGGCGCGAGTTCCGATTTCGACGTCATGAACAGGTAGACCGTGCCGCCGAGCAGCAGCGCGCCCATCACGGTGAATACGGGCCAGGTGTCGAGCGTCGCATGCAACAGACGGCCGTAGCCACGATGAAGGCGTTCGAACTGGCGGTCGACGAAGCGCGCAAAGCGTCCCGACTCCTGGTCCGCGCGAAAGAAGCGCGAGCACATCATCGGCGACAACGTGAGCGCGATCACGCCGGACACCGTCACCGCGCCGGCCAGCGAGAACGCGAACTCGGTGAAGAGGGCGCCGGTCAGGCCGCCCTGAAAACCGATCGGCGCATACACGGCGATCAGCACGACGGTCATCGCGAGGATCGGGCCGCCGAGTTCGCGCGCGGCGATCAGCGCGGCCTCGAATGGCGCCTTGCCTTCCTCCTTCATGTGGCGATCGACGTTCTCGACCACGATGATTGCGTCGTCCACCACGAGCCCGATCGCGAGCACGAGCGCGAGCAGTGTCAGCAGATTGATCGAATAGCCGAGAAACTGCATCACGAAGAACGTGCCGATGAGCGACAACGGCATTGCGATCAGCGGCACGACGACCGCGCGCAAGCTGCCGAGGAACAGGAAAATCACCGCGGTGACGATCAGCAGCGCCTCGACCAGCGTCTTGATGACTTCGACGATCGCGGTGTTGATGAAATCGGTTGCGTCATAAACGATCTCACCCGTCATGCCGGTCGGGAACTGCTTCTGCAGCCCCGGAAAGATGGCCTTCACGCGCTTGGCGACATCGAGAATGTTGGCGTCCGGCGCGACCTTGATGCCGATGAACACCGAACGCTTGCCGCTGAACGCGACATTGAAGTCGTAGCTGTCGGCGCCGAGCACGACGTTCGCGACGTCTTCGAGGCGCACGATCGCGCCGTTCTTCTGTTTGACGACGAGTTGCTTGAAGTCGTCGACGGTATGCAGGTCCGTGCCCGCGTTCAGATCGACGCTGACCATTTGCCCCTTGGTCGTGCCGAGCGTCGCGAGATAGTTGTTGTTGCCGAGCGCCGTGAAGACGTCGGCTGCCGTCACGCCGTGGGCGGCGAGCCGCGTCGCGTCGAGCCACGCGCGCAACGCGAACTGCCGGCCGCCGAGGATTTCGGCCGTCTGCACGCCTTCGATCGAATCGAGCTTGGGCTTGATGACGCGTAACAGGTAGTCCGTGACGTTGTTGCTCGGCAGCACGTCGCTGTAAAAGCCCATGTACATCGCGTCGGTGGTCTGCCCGGTCTGTATCGTCAGCACCGGCTGCTGCGCCTGCGGCGGCAACTGGTTGCGCACCGAGCCGATCTGCGTATTGATCTCGGTCAGCGCGCGGTTCGCGTCGTAGTTCAGGCGCAGCGTTGCGATAATGGTCGACACGCCGGTGCTGCTCGTCGACGACATGTAGTCGATGCCTTGCGCCTGGGCAATCGCCGACTCGAGCGGCTGCGTGATGAAGCCGGCGATGGTGTCGGCGCTCGCCCCGTAGTAGGCCGTGGTGATCGTCACGATGGCGTTTTCGGTCTGCGGATACTGGCTGACTTTCAGCGCGGCCAGCGAGCGCAACCCGAGCACGAGGATCAGCAGGCTGACGACCGAGGCAAGCACGGGCCGGCGGATAAAGAGATCGGTGAAGGTCATCGCGCGGTCTCTCTATTGTTCCTGGGGCGCCGGGTTCGGATTGTCCGACGGCTGCACGCTGTTGTTGATGACGAGCGGCGTGCCGTTCTTCAGCTTGAGCTGACCGCTCGTCACGACCTGCGCGCCGGCGTCGACGCCTTTGAGGATCGCGACCTGATCGCCGCGCGTCGGGCCAGGCGTGACGAACACCTGCTGCGCGACGGGCAGCGCCTTGCCCTGCGCGTTGGGCTGGGTGCCCGGCTTGACGATGAACACGGTCGCGCCATAAGGGTTGTAAGTGATCGCGGTTTGCGGCAGCGTCAGGTAGCGCTGTCCGGCGCCCGCGTCGATCTTCACGTTCGCGTACATGCCCGGCAGCAGCTTGCGCTCGTGGTTGTCCACGCTGGCTTCGATCTGCACGTTGCGCGTGGTGCTGTCGACCTTCGGGCTGACCGACTGGATCTTGCCCTTGAACGTTTGCCCGCTGTAGGCATTGGTGTCGACCACGATGGTCTGGCCGATCGCGAGCTGGCCGAGCTGCTGCTGCGGCACGTAGAAATCGGCGTAGATCGGGTCGATTGCCTGCAGCGTGACGATCGCATCGCCCGGATTGATGTACTGCCCCGGATTGATCGTGGTGATGCCGAGACGTCCCGCAAACGGCGCGCGAATGATCTTCTTGTCGACAAGCGCGGCCTGTTGCGCGACTTGCGCCTTCTTGCCCTTTAGGTCGGCGGCGTCGGCTTCGAGCTGCGCCTTGGCGATCGCCTTGATGTCGTACTGCGCCTTGTCGCGTGTGTAGACCGTCTGCGCGAGTTCTGCGGCTGCCTGCAGCGACTGGAGCAGCGCCACGTCGCTGTCCGCGTTGAGCCTGACGAGCACTTGTCCGGCTTTCGCTTCCTGTCCCGAACTGAATGCCACCTCGCGCACGAGGCCCGCGACTTCGGTGGTGACATCGACGCCGCGCACGGCGCGCAGGCTGCCGACCGCCGCAAGCTGCGGCTGCCATTGCTGATAGCCGGCGACGACTGCCGAGACGGTGGCGGGCGGCGCCGAGTTGCCCGCCATGAACCTGGCGAACATATGCGTGCGAAACACGTTGAAGCCGACGAGCGCGGCCAGCAGCAGGCCGACACAGATCAGCATGATCACCATCCGTTTTGTCAGCGGTTTTCTTTCGGTCATCGTGATGTCCTTGCACGGCATTGGGCGAAAGCGCCGGACGGTTCGTCCATTCGTTCCTTCGTTTCTGACGGCGCGTGTTGCAAAGAGCGGTGAAGCGAGTGTCCTGTCGGGCTATGGCAATGCGTCAATGCGTGGCCGCGGCGGTGGCCGGCGCGGCGGCGTTCCACCAGCCGCCACCGAGCGCCTGGAAGAGGGCCGCGGTGTCGGCGTAGCGGGCTGCCTGAGCCTGAGCGAGGCTCACCACTGTTTGCTGGTACTGGCGTTGGGCATCGAGAAGCGATAGATAGCTCACGCCGCCGACGCGGTACTGCCCACGCGTGAGTTCCAGCGAGTCGTTGGCGGCATGCCAGGCATCCGTCTGCGCTTTCAGGCCGGTCGCGTCGTGATCGAGCGCGCGCAGCGAGTCCGCGACGTTTTGAAACGCCAGCAGCACCGTTTCACGATACTGCGCGTCGGCCTGCTCGTACGCCGCCTCGGCCGCGCGCTTCTGCGCGTTCAGTTGCCCGCCGTGGAAGACCGGTTGCAGCAGGCCGGCGCCGATGCTCCAGATCGTGCTGCCGGCTTTGAACACCTGTGCCGGCGTGAGGGCCTCGGCGCCGTAGCTGGCCGACAGCGTGATCTGCGGATACATCGCCGCGGTGGCCACGCCGATTTGCGCGCTGGCCTGATGCAGCACGGCATCGGCGGCGAGAATGTCGGGCCGCTGTTGCACCAGGGCCGACGGGAGACTGACAGGCAGCGTTTCGGGTAACGAAAACATCTCGAGCCTGAATTCGGGCAACGCGGTGTCGCTGGGCAGTTTGCCGGCCAGCATGGCGAGCTGGTGACGCACCTGGTCGAGTTGTTGTTGCAGCGGCGGCAGCGTGGCGCGGGTCTGCGCCAACAGGGTCTGCTGCGCGAGCACCGTCGTACGGCCCACGCCCCCAAGTTCGAACTGCTTGCCGAGTACGCCGAGTTGCTCGTCTTCTTGCGCGGCGATCTGCTCGGTTGCCTCGATCTGGGCGCGCAGCGACGCCTCCTTGACGGCCGCGGTCACGATGTTCGCCGACATCGCGAGATAGGCCGCCTGCAACTGGAAGCGCTGGTAATCGACTTGCGCGTGCACCGCTTCGAGTGCGCGCCGGGTGCCGCCGAACACGTCGAGTTTGTACGACACGTTCACCGATGCGTTGTAGAGATTGAACTCCTCGACGAGCCCGGGCTCGCCGAATGTGACGCCGTTGAATTTTTGGCGCGTGGCGCCGAGTTGCGCGTCGACGCTGGGCAGAAGGGTGCCGCCCGCTTGCGCCGAGAAGTTCTCGCGCGCCTGCCGCAGGGCCGCTTGCGCCGCCGCGATGTTCGGACTGTTGACGAGCGCCTGACGGATCAGCGTGTCGAGCGGCTCGCAATGAAAGAGCGCCCACCAGGCGGCGGGAATGTCCTGTCCCGGCACGAAGCGCTGCGGCAAGCCGGCGGCTCCCGGGGAAGAGGCCGTCTGCTCGGGCAGCGGCGAGGCGGTGTAGGTGTCGGTAGCGGGCGCGGGGGGAGAGCGGTAGTCAGGACCGACCATGCAGCCGGCCACTGCGGCGCAGCCGCATAGGGCGACGCACAGGCGCCGCTGCCTGACAATACGCGGGTTAACGTCGGTCATCGATCCACCTTGTATCGCCTGCGTTCTGACTAAACGAGCGAGCGGACGCGGATATTCGGGCAACGTGAACGTTCGGTGTTTCTTTTCCTGCCTGACGCCGGAATTTACCATGCGGGACGATAGCTACGCGTAGCCTAGCACGGTCGATTGCTGCGCTCGCACACGAGATCACGTAGGCAGCGCGCTCGACCTGCCGCAACCGGAATCTCCCATCGCGCAAACGGTCTATACTGGAATATCGCCCTTTTTTTCGGGGGATCAAATGGCTGCCACGCAATCAGGGGCGACGCCCCTCTCCGATCAGGACGCTCGGCGGCAGTTACGCCGCGCCGTCATCGCCAGCACGATTGGCACTACGATCGAATGGTATGACTTCTTCCTCTACAGTACGGTCACCGGCCTGGTTTTCGCGAAGCTGTATTTTCCCGGATCAGACCCACTCGTCGGCACACTGCAAGCTTTCCTGATTTACGCCGTCGGCTTTATAGCGAGGCCGGTTGGCGCGGCTATTTTCGGCCACTACGGCGATCGCATCGGACGTAAAGCCACGCTCATCGTCACGCTGTTGCTGATGGGATTCGCCACGTTTGCCGTGGCCTTTGTTCCGACCTATGCGACGATCGGCATCTGGGGCGCCGTCGCGCTCACGGTGCTGCGTTTCATCCAGGGCGTGGGCGTCGGCGGCGAATGGGGTGGCTCGGTCCTGATGTCGATGGAATGGGCGCGCACCAACGCGCACCGCGGCTTCGTCGCCTCCTGGCCGCAGTTCGGGGTGCCGGCGGGACTGTTCCTGGCCAATCTCGCCGTGCTGGCCATGAGCGAGATCTCCGGCAGTGCTTTCCTGACGTGGGGCTGGCGCGTTCCCTTCTTTCTCAGCATCGTACTGGTCGCGATCGGCCTCTACATCCGCCTGAATATTCTCGAGACGCCGATCTTCGCGCGGCTCCTCGCCGAACACAAGATCGAGAAGACGCCGATGCTCGAGGTATTGCGCCGCCAGCCGAAAGACATCCTTCTCTCGGCCTTTGCGCGCATGGCGGAACAGGCACCGTTCTACATTTTCACGGCCTTCGTCTTCACTTATGGCGTCACGACGCTGGGCGTGACACGCGACCTGCTGCTGACGGCGGTGCTGGCGGCTTCCGTGCTGGAATTCGTCACCATCCCGCTGTTTGGCCATGTGTCCGATCTGATCGGGCGGCGGCGGATGTACATGATCGGTGCCGCCGCTGTCGGTGTATTCGGCTTCCTCTATTTCGGCATGGTGGACACCAGGAATCCAATGTGGATCTTTGCGGCCATCGTGCTCTCGCTGGTACCGCATTCGATGATGTATGGTCCGCAAGCTGCATTGATCGCCGAATCGTTCACGGGGCGGCTGCGTTACAGCGGGGCGTCCATGGGCTACCAGTTGGCTTCGGTCATTGCAGGCGGCCCCGCGCCGCTGATTGCGACCGCGCTCTTCGCTTACTATCATTCGGGCTATGCGATCGCCGGCTATGTGCTGGTGTGCTCGGTGCTCAGCCTGATCGCCGCTTCGCGGCTGGGTGACTACACGAACAAAGACATCTCGCAGGAATACGACGATGCGCGGACGATGGGCGATAGCGGGCACGCCACTCCAGCCGCATGATTAGTCGGCTTGCCGCGGCTTCCATCAATAGGCCGCGGTCAGAGCGGGTCGGGCCGGCCCGGCCCGGGTTCGCATTGCCTGTCTTCATTCCCACCACGCCAATTCCCGCTACCTCTGGTCCTACATGCCTCGACAACATCCGCGGGCGCGCGACCTGACCGGTGCCTCATTGCGTCCATTGGCCAGATTGCCAGCGTGCCCCGTGCCATGCCCGACACAATGTTCCTTCACATGCGTCGAATCCGATCAGGCGTTTCGGTCATATCTTACGGCGACCTGATCATAGAACCTCGCCTCTCCCAATCGTACATTTGAGCCACCGGAATGCTAGGTCAGCCGCCTGCCTTCAGGCCGGTAGATGAACGCTCACGGCCCCGCCGCATGACGATCCATATTGGGAGAAATGCTATGAATGCAGTATCGCGACTCACCGACCGCGATCGTTACGCGCGGTGCATTCGCGCTTCGAAGATGGTCAGTTGGGACATCGACCGTGACGTGATTCGAGGCCGCACTTTTGACACGTCGCAGAAGTATCTGCCAGACGGGCTCTCACTGGCTCCGAATTTCATCACGCTCTCGGATAGCGAGAAGCGCTTTGTCAGCCAGATTCAGGGACGCACGTATGCCAACGTGTTCGGACTGGTGGAGCGCTTCATCAACGCCAAGGTGCTGGAGGTCAGCCGCGACTATTGGCTCGGCGACCAGGTGGCGCTCGAGGCGCTGGTCCGCTTTAGCGACGAGGAGCTTAAACATCAGGCGCTGTTTCGCCGCATCGACATGCTGGTCGGTGAAACGCTGCCCGCTGGCTATCGCTTCAACGTCGACCCTGATGCCATTGCCGCCGTGGTCCTCGGCAAGAGCACCTGGGCCGTGCTGGCGCTGACGCTGCATATCGAACTGTTCACGCAGCTTCACTATCGCCATAGCATTGACCCAGACGGTCAGCTTTCCGAACTATTCAAGAATGTATTCCTTTACCACTGGAAGGAGGAGAGTCAACACGCCATTCTCGACGAGCTCGAATGGGAACGTCATGACGCCACTGTCACGGCCAACGATCGCGACAAGGCTGTTGACGAGTTCATCGAACTGGTCGTCGCGATCGACGGCATTCTGCAGGCGCAGGCCGTAGCCGACGCGCGTTACTTCGTGGCCAACTGCGGCCGCGCGGTCTATGAAGCGGAAACGCTGTCGATCGAAGCGAATTTCCTCGAGGCCTACCGGTGGCAATACATTCACTCGGGTGTACGTCACCCTCATTTCAGGGAGGTGCTTTATAGCCTTATTTCCGAAGACCAGGCCATGCGCATCCAGACTGCGCTCGCCACCCTGCAATAAGACTTTCTGAAGCTGAACAACCCACGTTTGTAGAGGAGATGGAACATGAATGCCAATGCACAGACCCATGAAACTAACATCGTCAACGGCCTCAACGTCGACGACCTGTTCTCCCTGATCGAAGGCGTCAAGGGCGATGCGTCGAAAGCCAACACCAGTTGGCGCGTTGCCACGACCTGGAAGGGCCAGGCCCGGAGTCACTCCGAGGTAAAGGGGTTCGCGATCGGCGGGCAGGACGTGTCGCGTCGATTCACGATCGATATCGATGAACCTCTCGAACTCGGCGGCTCGAACCAGTTCGCCAATCCTCAGGAGCATCTGATCGCGGCGCTGAACGCTTGCATGACGGTGGGTTACGTGGCGCAGTGCGCTGTTCGCGGAATCACGCTCCAATCTCTCGAGATTGAAACGGAGGGCGACATCGACCTTAGAGGCTTTCTTGGGCTCGACCCGAAGGTGGCAAACGGTTACGAGAGCCTGCGTTATACCGTTCGTATCAAGGGCAGCGGTACCAGGGAACAGTTCGCCGAAATCCACGACGCTGTCATGGCCACTTCTCCCAACTTCTACAATCTGGCGAATGCCGTCTCCTTGAAACCCACGCTTGTGATCGGGTGAGCTTCGCGATGTAGGGCGGCGCGACTGGAATCGTCTCTGTCGCACCGCCTTCCAACTGTGGATCGCCAACTCAGCTGTCCGGTGAACGGTCATACGCGTTCACCGACGCTCACCGGTTTCAACTTTTCGGCACGTGTTCAGGCTTGAAGTTACTCGACGAAATCCGTCGCTGCGGAAGAGCCTTTCCAGGCGTCGACATCGTGCTGGACCGCCGCGGTCTTTTGCGCCGCCAGTTCGTTCGCAATCTTGCCGGCGAACAGGTGCAACGGGGGCTCTGTTACATCCACGGCCTGGATGATCAGCAGGGCCAGCTTGTCCGGGTCGCCTGCCTGACGACCGTGCAGCGTGCCGAGATGCAGATCGAGCGATGCCTTGGCCTCGGTATATTCGTCGATCTGCCGTTCGGCTACCGCTAGCGCGCCACTCGACAAAAACTCCGTGCGCACCGGCCCCGGATACACCACCGTTGCCTTGATGCCGAACTCGGCCACCTCGGCGGCCAGCGACTCCGTCAGGCCGGCGATGGCGAACTTGCTCGCCACATAGCTGCCCCAGCCGGCGTAGCCGCCCTGGAAACCCACGATCGAAGCGATATTGATCACGTGCCCGCCGCGCTCGGCACGCAGGTGCGGAAGCGCATGCCGCAGCACCGTCAGCGGGGCGAACAGGTTGATGTCGAAGTTTTGCCGAAGCTCCTCGTCGGAAAGCCCTTCAACGGTGCCCTGTTGCGCATAGCCGGCGTTGTTGACGACCACATCGATCTTGCCGAAGGTTTCGATCGTCCTGGCGATAGCGGATCGCACGCTCTGGTCGTCGGTGAGATCCACTTGCAGAGGAAGAAACTGCCCGGAAGCCGGGCCGATCGCTTCGGTCAGCGACGCTACGGTTCGCGAGGTCGCCGCGACGCGATCGCCGCCCGCGAGGAGTTGCCGTACGAGTCGTTGGCCGACGCCTTTCGACGCGCCGGTGACAAACCAGATTTTTGCAGACTTGCTCATGATGATGTCCTTTGATAGATCAGTCATGCGAAATTAATGGAGGCCAATTGTTTAAAGGAACTCGGCCATGAATCACTTGAGCGCCACGCTCATTCCGCCATCGGCCATCACCACCGCGCCGACGATATAGCTGGCTTTATCGGAAGCCAGGAAGGCGATCACTTCGGCGATTTCCTGCGGATCGGCCGCCCGTTTGATCGGCGCGCTCTTGCCGTGCGCGGCGAGAAAAGCCGGCCCGTCTTCGTGGATGTGGTTCGTGATGTTCGTCACCGCATCGCCCGATCCGACCGCATTGACGCGAATGCCGTGATCGATCGCTTCGAGCGACATGGCGCGCGTCAACTGGGCGAGCGCGCCTTTCGACGCCGCATAAGCGGCGATCAGCGGAAACGCCTGATAACACGCATATGAGCCCACGTTGACGATCGCGCCCGTCTTCGCCGGCATCATCGCGCGCATTGCCTCGCGCGAGAAAAGGAACGCGCCGGTGGAATTGACTGCCTGAATGCCGTTCCAGTCGTCGAGCGTCATGTCAATGACCGGCTTGTTGATGATGATGGCCGCGTTGTTGACCAGAATGTCCAGCCGCCCAAAGCGTTCTGTCGCTGTCGACACCGCACGCACCGCGCTTTCTTCATGCGCGACGTCGGCGATGAGCGGCACGATCCCCGGCTGGGCCAACGCTTCGACATTGGCGCCACGATCGACGGCGATCACGGTGGCGCCTTGGCCGTGCAGTAGCTCGGTGGTGGCGAGTCCGATGCCGCTAGCCGCGCCAGTGACGATGGCGACCTTGCCGGCGAACATTTGGTCTGTGGATGCAGATGAGGTCATGATGAATTTCTCCTGGGGGAAGGGGATGGTTAGAAAGGACTTGCCGTCGGACGCACGACGAGTTCGCTCACGTCGACATCCGCCGGCTGCTCGATCGCATAGGCGACTGCGCGCGCAATGGCGTCGGAGGTCAACGCGATCCGGCGGAAGTCACGCATTGCGGCCCGCGCCGTTTCGTCGGAGATCGATTCGGCCAACTCCGACTCCACGACGCCCGGGCAGATCACGGTCACGCGAATCTTGTCGGTTTCCTGCCGCAAGCCATCCGAGATGGCGCGCACGGCGAATTTGGTGGCGCAGTACACGGCGGCCGTCGGCGTGACGGCCAGCCCGCCGATCGAGGACATATTGATGATCTGGCCGAACCCCTGGCGCTCCATGGTCGGCAGTACCGCGGCGATGCCGTGCAACACGCCGCGCACGTTCACGTCGATCATGCGATTCCACTCGTCCACTTTGAGCGAGCTCAAAGGCGACAAAGGCATCACGCCGGCGTTGTTGACGATCACGTCGATACGGCCGAAGGTGTCTAGCGCGAACTGGGCGAAAGCGTTCACGTCGGCGGCGGACGTGACGTCGAGTGCTCGATAATGAACCGAGCCGCCGCTCGCCTGGATTGTTTCGGCCAGCGCCGCGAGTCGTTCGGTGCGCCGTGCGCCGATCACGAGCTGATGCCCCTGGGCAGCGAGCAGCCGAACCGTTGCTTCGCCGATACCGCTGCTTGCCCCGGTGATGAGGATGACCTTGGGTTGGTTGGTTTGCGTTGTCATGGTGCGTTCTCCGTTCCGATAGTTCGTGCAGGTTTTGTCCGAGGGGCGCCGCGAAGGCCGTACATCAGGAAGCAGGGCAATCGCGGCGGCGTCTCTCTCGAGACCTTCGGCAGCACTGTGCAACCGATGACCCATCTTATGAGCCGGCCACCTGCGTGCGAATACACGCGACAATGGCGGTATTGCCTATTCCTATCGACGTGGGTTGTTGCCCGTTGATCGAGTCCGGCGGAATCGCTTAACCTGACCTCGCAAAAAAAGGAGTTCTCGTGACCGTTGCCGACAACCCGGTTTCCACAAGAATGGTGAGCCTGCTTGGGCGTCTGGCGCCGAATGAGGGGTACACCCAGTCCGCACTGGAATCGGTGCGGTTCATGCGCTCGAACCGGCCGCTGGGGCGCACGCCCGTGCTGTACGAACCCAGCATCGTGATCGTGTGCCAGGGGCGCAAGCTGGGCTTTCTGGGCGAAGAGGTGTACGTCTACGATGCGCAGCACTACCTGATTCTGTCGGTACCGCTGCCGTTTTCGACGGAAACCGAGGCGAGCGAGTCCGAGCCGATGCTGGCCGTGTCGCTGCGGCTCGATCTCACCGATCTGACCGACCTGATTCTGGCGATCGATCAAGCGGCGTGCCAGCAGCAAGGCACGCCGCTTGGGATCGTCTCCACGCCGCTGGAGGGCGATCTTGCCGACGCTACGTTACGCCTGCTACGGGCGCTGAGCTCGCCGCTCGATGCCCAGGTGCTCGGGCCGGCAATCGTGCGCGAAATCTGCTATCGGGTCCTGGTGGGGGAGCGTGGTGCGGCGATGCGAGCGGCGCTCGCCCATCAAGGCCGCTTCGGCAGGGTGGCCAAGGCGCTGCGGCGGATCCACACGGACTTTGCCGAGCCACTCGATGTCAGCCGTCTCGCCGACGAAGCCGGCATGAGCGTGCCGGCTTTTCACGCCAATTTTCGGGCCGTCACGCAGACCTCTCCGATCCAGTACATCAAGTCGACGCGGCTTCATCAAGCGCGCCTCATGATGATCCGCGACGGCTTGACTGCCGCGTCCGCGTCGGCGCGAGTCGGCTATGAGAGCCCGTCGCAGTTCAGCCGCGAATTCAAGCGGTTTTTTGGACGCTCGCCGGTGGACGAGGCTCGGGACATGCGAGCGTCTTTCGCGCTTTCGCCCGCCGCGAAGATCGACGATTTTGTCGCGTCTCACTGATAGCCGGCTTCACCCATGCTGCGCGCGAGTTGCGGCGCTCAGACCGGGCACCGGCGCTGAGCACAAAGGCAACGGCAACGGAGGATGACGCTAGCTGCGGTAATCGGATTTCGGGTCGTCGATCAGACGGAGCGCGGCTTGCCACGCCAGCTCCGCGATTTCCGCCGAATCCTCGCGATCGAACTGGCTCGCGGTCAGTTCACACACTTCGCGCGGCGGGATGCGCAAGGCGCTGCCGCCGGCCAATGCCTGAATCTGCGCCTGGCAGGCACGTTCGAGGAAGTAGATCTCATGGAATGCTTCGGCGGCCGTGGCGCCTGCGGCCAGCAATCCGTGATTGCGCAGGATCATCGCCTTGCAGGTGCCGAGATCGCGGACCAGACGTTCGCGTTCGCCGAGTTCCAGCGCGATGCCTTCGTAATCGTGGTAGCCGAGCTTGCCGTAGAACTTCAAGGCATGCTGGCTGATCGGCAGCAGCCCTTGTTCCTGAGCGGATACAGCGGTTCCGGCGGCCGTGTGCGTGTGGATCACGAAATGCAGGTCGTCCCGCGCGGCGTGAATCGCCGAGTGGATCGTGAAACCCGCGGCGTTCACGCGGAACAATGCGGGCTCGGTTTGCGCGCGCTCGTCGACGACCTTGCCCTGATGATCGATCTTCACCAGATCCGAAGCGCGCATCTCGTGGAACAGGACACCATAGCGATTGATCAGGAAGGCGGCTGACTCACCCGGCGCGCTCGGCAGACGCGCGGTAATGTGCGTGTCGATCATGTCCGTCATGCGGAAATGCGCGACGAGCCGGTAAAGCGCGGCCAGTTCCTCCCGCACATGCTGCTCGCTATCGGATTGCGTGCTGCGTGCTGCGCGCGATTCCGGCGCTGGGTCGGATAATTGGGTCGTTTGCATTTGAGAAGGCTCCGAGGTTCGCACTTGCAGTCGCGTGCGTAATGTTCGCTGGCGGCGAGACGGGTTGGCAAGCGTCGCGGCTTCGGTAAACAATACGCCGTTATCGTCGGCGAGGACCAGTCCCTTGGGCCGTACCATGCTCGCGCATGGTCTCGCGCCTTTATCGGAAGCCAAAAACAACGGGGCGAATGATCTCCGATAAAAAAGGAACTCGCCCAAAAAGAAAAACGCCCCGCAGGGCGTTTTTCAAGAACCTCGATCCAGCAGGAAACTCGCGTTCCCCGCTGAGAGAGACCCGCTTAGAACTTGTGACGGATACCGACGCGGAACGCCAACTGGTTGTCCGAACCCGTGCCCGACGTGTTGAAGTAGCTCGTGCTCGAACCGATCTGCGCTTGCACATCGCCCGTTGCCGCGTTGTGGCCCGAAGCGATCTGGTAGATACCCAGTGCATACACGTCCGTACGCTTGCTCAGCGCGTAGTCGACGCTCAGGTCCACCTGGTTCCAGTGGCCCGTGTTCGCGTTGCTCAGGTGCATGTACGTGTAGCCCGCGCCTGCCGTCAGAGCCGGCGTGAACGCGTACTTCGCGCCTGCTTCATAGGCGGCGAACGTCGTCGAACCACCCGTGATCGGCTCGAAGCGCGTGTTCGTGTACAACGCCCACAGCGTCGCTGCGCCGATCGAGTAACGGCCGCCGACGCCGAACGTGCGCAGATCGCGCACCGTGCCGGTCGTCACGTTGGCCATCGCCGTCGAGAAGGCCGGCGTTGCCTGACCCGGGAAGCGGATGTCCGTGTAAGCCGCGCCGACGCCGAACGGGCCGTTGGCGTAGTTCACGCCGAAGCTATAAGCACGCGACGAACCGGCGGTCGTGCCGACCGTCGGTGCGCCGGCAAATGCGCCTGCCTGGTTCGAGAAGCCGTACATCGCGCCGAAGGTCAGGCCCGCGAAATTCGCGCTGCTGAACTTGACTGCGTTGTTGATACGGCTCGACGTCAACTGGTCGACGTCGTTGATGTGGTAAGCGTAGTTACCCGCGACGGTCTGGCCGCCGGTCGAGTAGTTGCCGCCCAGATAGTCCGTCGAAAACGAGTACTGGCGACCGAACGTCAGCGAGCCGATGCCGTCCTTCGACAGACCGACATAAGCTTGACGGCCGAACAGCGCGCCGCCCTGGCCGAGCGTGCCGTTGCCGCTGTTAAAGCCGCTTTCCAGGACGAACAGCGCCTTCAGGCCGCCACCCAGATCTTCCGTGCCGCGCAGGCCCCAACGGCTGCCTTGCGAAACGCCGTCGTCGTACTTGAAGAGGTTGTCGTGACCCGTTGCGGTCTTCGAGTTGTTCACGTAGCTGATACCGGCATCGATCAAGCCATACAGCGTGACGCTGCTTTGCGCGTGGGCGGCGGTGGCGAAGACGGCGAGAGTAGCGGCGGTCAATACTTTCTTGTTCAAGACTTTCTCCGATTAAAAATTAAGCGATCGCGGCGCCGAACTCTTTGGTCAGGTCGTGCGATGGCCCGAAATTTAAGGGAACGCAGAGTAAGGTATGTGACAGCATGGGTTATTTTTGAAATCTGTCGCGCCGGCGCGACACTCACATGGCGCCGCCCGCTCAAATCACGCAGGCCATGCGCGTATAAGCTTTTTCCGGATCGTGCATATAAGCGTGTGAAAAACGATTGGTTTCGGGCGCCCCGTCCGCATGCGACGATGCGCGCCTATCAACAAATCACACGTGGGGCAACGCATGCAACGCCGGAGAATCAGCCAGAACCTGCTCGCTATTGCGGCCATTTCGCTGACGGCCACGTTCGCGCACGCGGACGACAAACAACTCAAGATCGGCACGATGAGCGGTCCCGACGCGCAAATCTGGACGGTCGTGACGAAAGTGGCGGCGCGCGAAGGTCTGAGCGTCAAGGTCATCGAATTCAACGACTACGTGCAGCCGAACGCGGCGCTCGACGCGGGCGATCTCGACGCCAATGGTTTTCAGCACCAGCCGTTTCTCGACAGCCAGATCAAGCAGCGCGGCTACAAGATCGTCAACGTCGGCCTGACCTATGTGTCGCCGATGGGCTTCTATTCGAAGAAATTCAAGTCGCTCAGGGACTTGCCGGAAGGCGCGAAGGTCGGCATCCAGAACGATCCGTCGAACGGCAACCGTGCGCTGCTGCTTCTGCAGAAGTACGGCGTGATCAAACTCAAGCCGGGCGTCGGCACGAACGGGGTGAACGCGACGCCGCTCGACGTCGCCGAGAATCCGAAGAAGATCAAGCTGGTCGAACTCGACGCCGCGCAATTGCCGCGCGCGCTCGGCGATCTCAACGCGGCGTCGATCAATACCGACTACGCGGTCAAGGCCGGCCTGCAGCCGACCAAAGACGCGATCGCGATCGAAGACCTCAAAGGCCCGTACGCGAATCTGATCGCGGTGCGCGAGCAGGACCGCAATCAGCCGTGGGTGAAGAAGCTGGTGGCGGCGTACGAGTCGGACGAAGTGCGCAAGTACATCGATACGCAATTCAAAGGCGCGATCATTCCGGCCTTCTGAGCGCGGCTTCGACACACGGAGTGCAAAAGCAGATCGCCCGCTGAAACAGCGGGCGATTTGTCTTTCGGCTCAAGCTTTTACCGGTGCAATGCGCGGCAACGCGGCACCGTCCACGGTTGCGCTTTAGTTGCTCAACAGCGAGCCGCTGCGGAACGCCTTCGCGCCGGCGATGCGCGCGAACTCCAGGCCGGCCGTCGCAAAGCGCGTCAAATGCCGTGCGTACAGCACGCCGGCCACGCTGCTCTTCAGCGTGACGACTTGCTCCGTCAGCGGATCGACGATATCGGCGATCTCATGGCCCACGTCGACCCAGGTGCCCACTTCGCAGCGATACACCAGCACGCCGCTCATCGGCGCGACGATCGGCTCGGCGCCGGCGAGCGGCGTGGCGGCGAATTCGAGCGGCGGCAGCGGGGCGGGCGTACCGTCGATCACGCCACGCGAGGTCAGGTATTCGATGATCGCCTGGGCATCGTGCTCGGCGTACTCGTACGACACTTCGCGCTGGCCGCGCAGTTCGATCGTGACCGAGATCGAGCCGTTCGGAATCGGGAAGCGGTCGCCGTAGCGGCCACGCAGATCCGACCAGCAGAAGCTGTGGATTTCATCGAACGGGTTGCCCACCGAATTGAGCGCGAGCAGCGAGGCCTTGGCATCCAGGTAGCAGGCGAGCGGCTCGACTTCCGGCCACAGATCCGGATTCGTGTAGAGGTGCATCGCGGCTTCCCAGTCGCAGTGCAGATCGAGCACGATGTCGGCGTCGTACGAAAGCTTTTGCAGTGCGAGGCGCTGCGATTCGAGTTCGGTTGCCGGCTGTTGCGCGTCGAGTGCCTCGCGCATGGCCGTACGGATGGCGGTGCGGTTGGCGTCGACGTTGTCGGTCAGGCGCGACTCGATCACCGGCTGCACCAGCGCCGACAGATCGTGGAAATTGCGGTTGAAGTTCTGCGCGGTGTTGGTTTCGAAGCGTCCCGTCAGATGGCCGAGAAAGTGCTGGTTCAGGCCGATCGGATTGGCCACCGGCACGATAACGACTTCGCCGCGAAGCTTGCCGGCGGCTTCCAGCGCGGCCAGCTTGCGGCGCAGCGCCCACGACACCAGCATGCCGGGCAACTCGTCGGCATGCAGCGACGACTGGATGTAGATCTTCTGCCCGCCGCCGGGACCGTAGTGGAAACTCATGAGGTTGCGGGCGGTGCCGAGCGTCGGGGCAATCAGCGGATGGGTTTGGGTTTGCATAGTTTTCAAATCCGCGGCCAGGTAAGGCGTGCCGCGCTATCTCGTTGATAACAGTGGGGAAACTTGCTTGGCGGCCGGTCAGTCTCGGGGCCGGCGGGTGGCGCCTTGCGGGCGCCTCGATCGCACGATCTTAGCCGATATGACGCAGTGTGTGGTTTTATGCGGCGCCGCAAATGAAACGGGCTCCGCATGTGGCGGAGCCCGTTTCGGCAAACCGGCCGGCGCGCCGTCAGACGCGCATGGCTGGTTGAGTTGGCAACTTAGCTGCCGTACACGTCGAAGTCGAAGTACTTCTTCTCGAGCTTCTTGTACGTACCGTCCTTGATGATGTCGGCGATCGCCTTGTCGATCTTCGCCTTCAGATCGGTGTCTTCCTTGCGCATGCCGATGCCCGCGCCGTTGCCGAGGATCTTCGGATCGTCGAGGTTCTTGCCGACGAAGTCGAAGCCGGCGCCGCGCGGCGTCTTCAGGAAGCCGATTTCAGCTTGCACCGCATCTTGCAGCGCTGCGTCCAGACGGCCCGACAGCAAGTCGGCGTAGACCTGGTCCTGGTTCTGATACGGCACGACCTTCGCGCCCTTCGCTTCCCAGTACGTCTTCGCGTAGGTTTCCTGGATCGTGCCTTGTTCCACGCCAACCGTCTTGCCCTTGAGCGAGTCGGCCGTCGGCAGGATGCCCGAACCCTTCTTCGCGACGAGGCGCGTCGGCGTGTTGAACAGCTTGTTCGAGAAGGCGATCTGCTCGGCGCGTTGCGGCGTCATGGACATCGACGACAGCACGCCGTCGAACTTCTTCGCCTTCAGGGCCGGGATCATGCCGTCGAAGTCGTTTTCGACCCACACGCACTTGGCCTTCAGGCGCGCGCAGATCTCATTGCCGAGGTCGATGTCGAAGCCAACGAGCTTGCCGTCCGAGCCCTTCGACTCAAACGGAGGATAGCTGGCGTCAACGCCGAAACGGATGGTCGACCACTCTTTAGCGTGTGCGCCAATCGAGACGGTAGCAAGCAGAGCAACCGTCAAAGCCGCTAGCAGTTTTTTCACTGTTTAACTCCTCGTGTAGTTCAAATACGCCCGCATGCGGTTGTACCGCTGCGAGTCACCCGGCGCGACTCACGACCGGGCTTGGGTTGAAGCTGCCAGCCGGGGCGGCCAGCAGCGCGCGCCAAGCTTATCAGTTCAAAAAGATTGGGTAGCTAGTGAAACACCGGATGGCGCGGGAGGATAGCTTTTAAGGTCCAAGTGTGGTGGAGATTCAAAAGCGGCCGTGATGCGTATTGGATGGAATGGCCGCTCGCCTTGCGCATGTAATCGCGTAGTAATGAAGTTGGCTAATTGCGTCCGTATTGCAGTTCGGCCGAATGACGCGCGATTCAAGCCGCCCGGGCGCGGGCGGACTAAAAACCGGCCATTTACTCTTTATTTACTCCTTACCCAGCGAATCCGCGCGCCCGGCGCCGACCTCACCGCACCACAGTTCGCCCTTGTCCATCATCTGCGCCTCCTGCGCGGACATGCCCGCGCAGGTGCCGCGCATGTCCGGCGTCTCGCGCTCAGTGCGCGCGAGTGCGGCCCGGTTCATTTCGCCCTGAAGCCAACTGCCGAAGCACCCAATCGACCCGGCCGCGACGGCCACCCACATCCACTCTGTTTTGCTCAAGCGCATTGTCTGTTTCTTGTCCGACTCTTCGACTGCCCGCGAGACAGGCCGCGCGACATCCGGCGACGCTGCCGTCGACCGCCGGCGGCGGACACTGGGCAAGAGAGTTTATCGGCGCCGGCGCGGGGTTCTTTAGAGGCGGCCCTCTATCTCCGAATGGCGTTATTGAGCGCGGACAATCGCGCGCTATTCCAGCGTTTGCGCGCGTTTCAATCGATAGGCGGCGAGTTAAAGTTTCCGCATAAAGTGCCGTTAAATGCAGTTGAGCGGCTTTGATGCATCACGTTCGACCGGATATTTTTTCGACTCTGGCTAAGCCAAAAACCAAAAATGGTTTCCTTAGCGCTATCATCGATGCTCCTCGCGCTCCGCTACACGCAGCATCGAGCGCATCTGTCTGAAGAAAGTCACCGAGCACCCCGTCCGCGGATCGAGTCCGCGTGTTTGCGCTCGTCGGAAAGACCTTCTGCTAAACGGTGTTGGTTATGCACATGATGTTGACGGCAGATGAAAAGCGCTTTTGTAAACGATTCTTCCATTCACGAATCGCTGCCGCCTTGGCGCGCGCGCGTTTGTCGTATCGCGGCGTTTGTTCGGGATATTTAACATTTCTGATTGGCGCGGTTATCTGCCTGGGCGTTTGTTTGGCGTCGCCGGTTAAAGCCGAAGAAAAGATTCTGCGCGTGCTGGCATGGCCCGGCTACGCGGACGCCGACGTCGTCAAGAATTTCGAGACGCGTTATCAAGCCAAAGTGGAAGTGACGCTGGTCGATTCCGACGAGGCGCTGTGGGCGCAGATGCACGCCAAACATGCGCCGCCTTTCGACGTGCTCGCCGCCAATACCGCGGAAATCCAGCGCTACACGCAGGCGAATCTGCTCGCGCCGCTCGATCTCGCCAGCTTGCCGAACACCAAAAAGCAATTGCCGCGCTTTCAGGCGCTCGCGTCGATCGGCGGCATCACGTCGGGCGGCAAGGCGTACGCCATTCCGTTCACGTATTCGTCGATGGGCCTGATCTACGACCGCAAGCAGGTCGCCGTGGCGCCGCGCTCCATGCGCGAATTGTGGAATCCGCGCTACCGCGGCAAGGTGCTCGACTTCAACAGCGCGCAGCACAATTTCTCGTTCACGGCGCTGGCGCTCGGCTATCCCCATCCTTTTCAGCTCGATGCCGCGCAGATGCGCGCGATCGCGCACAAGCTCGTCGATCTGCGCCGCAATCTGCTGACCTATTACACGTTGCCCGAGGAGGCGACCGCGTTTTTCATCCAGCACAAGGTTGCGCTGATGTTCGGCAACTACGGCACCCAGCAGGTCGAATTGCTGCGCCGCGCGGGAGCCGACGTCGGCTACGTGATTCCCGACGAAGGCGCGCTCGCGTGGCTGGATTGCTGGTCGATGACGCGCGCGGCGGCCGATCAGCCGCTGGCGCTCGCGTGGATCAATTACATGCTCGAACCGGACGTGAGCGCCTTGCTGACGCAACGCCAGGGACTCGCCAACACGTTGACGGCGCCCGCGGAAAATAGCGATAACGCGCGCATCGTGTGGATCGGCCCGGTCGAAGATATTCAGCGGCGCGAGGACCTGTGGGCCAGAATCGTGTCCGGGGACCGGTCGGAGCGTTTTTGATGATACGCCCGGGGCTGACCTTCAAACTATCCGTGCTGCTTGCATGCATCGGCGTGCTCGCGTCCGGCGCGACCGGCTATTACGCGTATCGCGCCAACCGCACGATGCTCGTGAACGAAGCCGAGCGCAGCCTGCTTACGTCGACGGAATTGCTCGGCCAGCGCTTTTCCACCTCGATCGACGATGTCGCCGCCGACGCGCTCGTGCTCGCAAGCATGCCGTCCACGGCGGAGGTCGCGCAGACCGACGACGGTATCGGCCCGAACGTGGCGCGCGAACGGCTGGCGCAGGTGTATTCCAGTTTCATGGTGCATCACCCCGAGTACCTGCAAGTCCGTCTGATCACGCGCCAGCACTATGGACTCGAACTGGTGCGCTTCGACCGCGACGCCGACGGCCTCGTGCGCGTCGAAGGCAACAAGCTGCAGGAGAAAGGCCAGTTCGCGTACGTGTTCGACACGCTGGCGTTTTCGCCGGGCCGCATCTACACCTCACCGATCTCGGTCAACCACGAGTACGGCACGCATGCCGCGGAGGGCAAGCCGACCTTGCGGGTCGGCACGCCGGTGTCGAACGCCAATGGCGCAGTGGTGGGCGTGATCGTGATCGACATCGATCTGGCGGGTTTGTTCAAGCGCCTGCAAAGCGATTTGCCGAGCGATTATCAGGTCTATCTGGCTAACGAGTGGGGCGATTTCCTCGTTAATCCGGATGTGTCGAAAACCTTCGGCTTCGATCGTGGCCGGCGCGTGCTGATGCAGGACAGTTTCTCCGTCACCAAGCCGCTGTTCGAGCAGACGCAAAGCGAGGTGCTGGTCAACGGCCTTGGGCGGCCACGGCAGGCCGCCGGCCAGGTGCTCGCTTTCGTGCGCAGGCCGTTCGGCGATCTGGAGGGCAACCGCTTCATCGTGCTCGGCCTGGCCAAGCCGCTCGAAGATGTCCTGTCCGGAGCGAATCTGCTTGGCAACAGAATCGTGCGCATGGTGCTGATTTTCAGCGTGCTGGCGCTGTTCCTTGCGGTTCTGTTCGCGCGCGCGCTGACCAAGCCGCTGCACATTCTCGCGTACGCGGCGACGCATCTGTTCGCCGAGCACGCCATGGAAACGCTGCCGCTCAAACGGACCGACGAGATCGGCGTGCTGGCGCGCTGCTTCGACCGGCTGCGCCGCGAAATCAAATCGCAGATGGACGTGTTGCACACCAAGCAACGCGAGCTCGTGCATCTCGCCACGCACGACGTGCTGACCGGACTGCCGAACCGCGTGCTGTTCATGGAGAAGCTCGAAAGCGCAATCGACGAAGCGACGCGGCGCGAGGAAGGGCTGGCCGTGCTGTTCGTCGACCTGGACCGCTTCAAGCAGATCAACGACCAGTTCGGCCATGCCGTCGGCGACAAGGTGCTCGTCGCGGTGGCGCGCCGCTTGAAGCAAGTGCTCTGTTCCGCGGATGTGGTGGCGCGTCTGGGCGGCGACGAGTTCATCGTGCTGATCGAGGGGCCGCGCTCGGCGGAGGCGGCGCCCGCGATTGCCTCGCGGATCATGGCGACGTTGAACGAAGAGCTTCGGGTGGACGGGCAGGGCATGACCGTGGGCGCGAGCATCGGCATCAGCCAGTTCCCCGACGACAGCGGCACGGCCGAGGAGTTGCTGCTCAACGCCGACGCCGCGATGTACGCGGCCAAATCCGGCGGACGCTGCGCCTATATGCGCTATCACGTCGTGCTCGAAATGCGCCGCCGCGAACAGCTCGAGCAGGCGCACGCGCAGGCAGACGTAGGCGTAACGGAAGGGCGCGAGGCCAAGCCGACGGCCTGATGCGCCTGTTACGCTTGAGCTGCACGCCCAGCTTTGCTGGCTGCTTGCCGGTTGCTTGCCGGTTGCTTTCTAATTGCTTTCCGATCGCGCTGCCTGCTGCTCTCTCCCCAGCAAAACCGCGAGGCAACTTTGCCTCGATCCTCGCTTTGCCGAGCGTCGAAGCAATCGTTTGCGCCGATCTTGAGGCAAGTCTTTTTGATTTTCGGCGAAGCGTTTCCGCGATATCAACTTTGCCGCGGGCCTGCCGAAAACTCCGATATAGCAACGGATTTGACGGGAGATTGCCGTGAAGCGACAGATAGGGTTGTTGGCTGCCGTTTTCGCGTTCGCCGGGTGCGCCCAGATGCCTCCGCCGACTGCGGCCCATACGGACAAGGCGCCGAACGAAGTGATCAGTTTCGACATTCCGCCCGACGCGCTCGGCGCGCGCGATCCGCAACTCAGCGCCGTGCTCGCCAAAGCGGGCGCGTTGGCCGCCGCGCAGCCGCAGTCCACCGTCGTTCTCGTGACCGCGCTGGGGCAGGATTTTGCGTACCTGAATCAGGCGGTATGGAAGGGCGTGCCCGCACAGCGCACGGCCCGCGTGAACTTCGAGAACCGCACCGCCGGAGTGGGTCAACCGTATAGCGTGTCGATCAGGACGGTTCAATGATGGAGGGTACTGTGACGGTTCGCATCATTTTGCTGGCGCTGGCCGCGCTTCTGAGCGCGCCGGCCTTTGCCGGCCAGCCGGGCGCGGACCTGCAATCCGCCGGCGCATTTCCCGCAGCATTTCCCGCCGCGGCGGACAAGGTTTATCCGCCGTTGCCGTCGCTCGCCATGCTTCCGCCTCCGCCCGCAACCGACGACGACTTGCCGCTCAAACCGGCTACGCGTCGAAAGAAGCCGCATGGGGCGGTTCAGACGCAGGAGCGCAGAAGTCCGCCGGGCCCGGTCGTGCGCATCGTCGTGTCCGACGCCTCGCGTGCCTATCTCGACTCCGTGCAACGACAGATCGATCAGGCGTTGGCCAGTAAATCGGGCGGCGACCCGACGCTCGCCACTCTTTATCACTAACTAGCGGAAGGATGCGTCATGTCCTTGAAGATCTTCCTTATTGCGCTCGCCTGCCTGTCGGTGTGCGGCGTCGCGCAAGCGGCCGACGATTGCTTCAACGAAGCCGCGGCGTATCAGGGCGTCAACCCGTGGGTGCTGCGCGCGCTTGCGTGGTACGAATCGAAGGGCGACGCGAGCGCGATACGCCAGAACGCAAATGGTTCGATCGACGTGGGTCAGCTGCAGATCAACTCGATTCACTTCGACGACCTGGCGCGCGAAGGCGTGCCGCATCGCGCGCTGATCGATCCGTGCGTGAACGTGTACGTGGCCGCCTGGCTGCTGAAACAGAAGATGGTCAAGCACGGCAATACGTGGCGCGCGATCGGCGCTTACCACTCGGAAACGCCAAAGCAGCGCGATGCGTATGCGCGTGGGATTCAGAAGGTGCTGGTGGCGTGGGGGCAACTGCCGTCCACGCCATGAGGATGCTCGCGAGCCGCGCATCGCGAGCCCGGCGAGCAATAAAAGCCCTATAAAAAAGCCTTCAAACGATCCGTGCCCCGCCGCGATACGTCGCGCGCGGCACCGGCAGCTTATCGAGCATCGTCACGCGCACGAAGTCCCCGCGCAAACCCGCTTCGATCGCGCCGCGGTCGTGCAAACCGGCGCTGCGCGCCGGTTCGGCGGAGACCGTCGCCATCGCGCGCGGCAAGGTCCAGCCGGCTTTGTCGACCAGTTCGAAGACGGCGGTCATCAGGCTCGACGGCACGTAATCCGACGAAAGGATATCGAGCAAGCCGGCTCGCGCCAGTTCGAGCGCCGATACGTTGCCCGAATGCGAGCCGCCGCGCACGATGTTCGGCGCGCCCATGATGGTCGAAATGCCGTGTGCGCGCGCGGCCTCGGCGGCGATGCGGGTGGTCGGGAATTCGGCGAGCACGATGCCTTCCTCCTTGGCCTGCTCGACGTGTTCGATCAGCGTGTCGTCGTGGCTCGCCACCGGAATGCCGAGGCGGTTGCAGCGCGCGACGATCTCGCGGCGGTGCGTATCGGCGTAACGCGCCTGTTCGACCGACAGTTCGGCGAGCGCGGTCGCGACGTGTTCGTCGCTCAGCTTGCCGTTGCGTTCCTGGAAGCGGCGCCATTGCTCGCGGTCGTGCCACTGACGCTGACCCGGCGTGTGATCCATCACCGAGGCGAGCCGCAGCAACGGATGCGCGCACAGCGAGTCGAACACTTCCACGACGTCGGCGGTGGCGATTTCACAGCGCAGATGCAGGAAGTGTTCGGCGCGCAGCAGCTTGCGCTCGGAAAACCGTGTGAGCGATGCGGCGCATTGCGTCTGCAAGTCGCGGCCCCGCAGCCCCACGTTCGTGCGCGAGCCGATGGCGAGCGCATCGAACACCGTGGTGATGCCGGCCGCGGCCACTTGCGCGTCGTGGATCACGAAGGCGGCATCCGTATTCCATTGCACGCCCGGACGCGGCGCGAGATGCTTCTCCAGATTGTCCGTGTGCAGTTCGATCAGACCGGGCAACAGATAGTCGCCGTCCCAATCTTCGGCTTCGCGCGCGCTGGTCGTGCCGCGCTCGACGTCGCGAATCACGCCGTCTTCGACGCGTAGCACGCCGGTGAATACTTCGTCTCGCGTCACGATGCGAGCGTTCCTGATCAACATCGACTTGCTCCGTAGTCAGTCAGACTTGAGTGTGGCTGTGTGGTTGCTGTGTTGACGCCGCATGCGTCAGTGTAGTGCCGTTTGGTGTCACTTAGTGACGCAGCGGCGGCTGCAGTTCCAGGCGGCGCGTGGCCACCTTGCCGCGCGTATCTTCGTCGTGAAAGATCCCGACGATCGCCGCGCCGCGCTCGCGCGCTTCGACGATCAGATCGGCGACCACGTCGCGGTTTTCCGCGTCGAGCGAGGCCGTCGGTTCATCGAGCAACAGTAGCGGATGCTCCGCGATCAGACCACGCGCGATATTCACGCGCTGCTGTTCGCCGCCGGAGAATGTGGCGGGCGCGAGCGACCACAGACGTTCCGGCACATTCAATCTGGCCAGCAGCGCGGCGGCGCGCGAGCGCGCTTCGTCTTCAGGGACGCCGCGCGAGAGCAGCGGTTCGGCGACGAGCGTGAGCGTCGGCACGCGTGGAATCACGCGCAAAAACTGGCTCACGTAACCGACCACGCTACGGCGCAGGCGCAGTACGTCGTGCGGTTCGGCGCCGGTGATCGACACGGGCCGGCCGTCATTTGCCGCATCGCGAATCGCAATCGAGCCGCGGCTTGCCAGGTAATTGCCGTACAGGCAGCGCAGCAGCGTGCTCTTGCCCGCGCCCGACGGTCCGACCAACACCACGCACTCGCCGCGCTCGACTTCGAGCGAGACGCCCGCGAGCGCTTCGATCTGCACGCCGCCCTGGCCATGCAAGATAAACGTCTTGCCGATGCCGACCGCGCGCAGCATCAGCGCCGCGTTGTCGATGAACGCGCGCTCGCCGGCGCGCGCTTCACTGCTTGTTTCAATGGATCGCATTGTGAGCCTCAAACCGGCAGAACCGAGGAAACCAGCGTTTGCGTGTACGGGTGCTGCGGATCGTCGAGCACCTGATCCGTCAGGCCCGCCTCGACGACTTCGCCACCCTGCATGACCATCAACCGATGCGCGAGCAAACGCGCGACGCCGATATCGTGCGTGACGATCAGCACCGACAGATGCAGCGTGGACGTCAGCGTGCGCAGCAGATCGAGCAGACGCGCCTGCACCGACACGTCGAGACCGGCGGTGGGTTCGTCCATGAAGACGAGCCGCGGACTGGTGACGAGATTGCGCGCGATCTGCAAGCGCTGCTGCATGCCGCCCGAAAACGCAGCGGGAAATTCGTCGATACGCGAAGCGTCGAGTTCGACGCGCTCCATCCACTGCGTGGCCGCGTAACGGATATCGCCATAGTGACGCGCGCCGACGGCCATCAACGGCTCGCCGATATTCGCGCCGGCCGAGACGCCGCTGCGCAGTCCGTCGCGCGGATTCTGCTGGACGAAGCCCCACTCGGTGCGCATCAGCAAGCGGCGGCGCGGTTCGGACAATGCGAGCAAATCGAGCTGGTCGCCATGCGTGGCCGTGTAGTGAAGCGAGCCGCTGTCGGCCGCGGTTTTGAGCGCGAGCGTGTTGAGCAGTGTGGTCTTGCCCGAGCCGGATTCACCGACAATGCACAACACTTCGCCCGGATACAGATCGAAGCTGACGTTTCTGCAGCCGTTGCGGCCGCCGTATTGTTTGGTGAGCGAGCGGGCGCTCAGAAGCGGCGTCATGCGGGCTCTCCTTTGCGTGCTTCGCGTGCCGGCAGATCGAGATCCGCGTCGCCGCGGCGTTCGTGGCAGTAGTCGCTATCGGAGCAGACGAACATGCGTTTGCCGGCGTCGTCCACGATCATTTCGTCGAGAAAGCTCTCCGTCGATCCGCACAGCGCGCACGCGTGCTGCCACTTCTGCACTTCGAACGGGTGATCGTCGAAGTCGAGGCTGCGCACCGGCGTGTACGGCGGAATTGCGTGAATGCGCCGTTCGCGGCCGGCGCCGAACAATTGCAGCGCGGGGTTCATATGCATCTTCGGATTGTCGAACTTCGGAATCGGCGAGGGCGAAGCGAGGTAGCGATGGTTGACGATCACGGGATAGTCGTAGGTGGTCGCAATGCTGCCGTGATGCACGATATCCTCGTAAAGCTTCACGCTGATCAGACCGTAGTCGGCGAGCGCATGCAGCTTCTTGCATTCGGCGACGCGCGGTTCGAGTCGAAACAGCGGCTCGGGCATCGGCACCTGATAGACGAGAATCTGCTTGTCGGTGAGCGGCGCTTCGGGAATGCGGTGACGGGTCTGGATGATCGTCGCGTCGACCGTGCGGCGCGTGGTCGCCACGCCGGTGGTGCGCGCGAAGAAGCGGCGGATGTTGACCGCGTTGGTGGTTTCGTCGGAGCCCTGATCGATCACCTTCAGCGTGTCCTCCCTGCCGATGATCGCCGCGGTGACCTGAATGCCGCCGGTGCCCCAGCCGAACGGCAGCGGCATTTCACGCGAGGCGAACGGCACCTGATAACCCGGCACGGCGACGGCCTTGAGCAAGGCGCGGCGCAGCATGCGCTTGGTCTGTTCGTCGAGGTACGCGAAGTTGTAGCCGTCGGCAGCGCTGTCGTATGACGCGGTTGACGCGGTGGCGAGAGATGTGTCGGGCGCGTTCATGCTGCCTGCTCCTGCTGAGCGTTGGATTGATCCTCATTCTGCATGGCGTGCTGCGCACGCAAACGGCGCACGAGTTCCAGCTCCGATTGGAAGTCGACATAGTGAGGCAGCTTCAGGTGCTGCACGAAACCGGACGCCTCGACGTTATCGCTATGCGAGAGCATGAATTCGATATCCTGTGTCGGCGAGGCAAGCGTTTCGCCGAGCTCTTCGGCGCGCAAAGCGCGGTCGACCAGCGCCATCGCCATCGCCTTGCGCTCCGAGTGGCCGAACGCGAGACCGTAGCCTTGCGTGAAGGTTGGCGGCACCGCGCCGCTGCCGGCGAACTGGTTGATCATCTGGCATTCGGTAATGTCGATGTCGCCGATTTCGACCGTTTCGCCTAGCTCGTCGAGTTCCATTTCCACGGCGATCGTACCGAAGCGGATCTCGCCCGCGAACGGATGCGAGTGCGCATAGCCGCGCTGCGTCGCGTAACCCATCGCGAGTAGGAAACCTTCGTCGCCGCGCGCGAGATTTTGCAGGCGTGTGGCGCGGCTCGCGGGAAAGGCGAGCGGCTCGCGCGACAGATCGCCGGGTTCAGGCGCATTCGGCGTGGGACGTTCCTGTTCGATCAACCCTTCCTTGTCGAGCAGACTGACGACGCGCGGCATCGCTTCCGTTTCCAATGCGGCGACTTGATTCGAAGGCGACGGCGCTACGCTAACAGCCCCATCGCCTTCAGCGAGCAACGCGAAATCCAGCAGACGCTGCGTGTAATCGTACGTCGCGCCCAGCAACTGCCCGCCGGGCACGTCCTTGAAGGTCGCCGAAATGCGGCGCTCCACATGCATCGCTTCGGTATCGATCGGCTGCGTGTAGCCGAAACGCGGAAGCGTGGTGCGATAGGCGCGCAGCAAGAAGATCGCTTCCACCAGATCGCCTGCGGCTTGCTTGATCGCAAGCGCGGCGAGTTCTTCATCGTAGACCGAGCCTTCGGTCATCACGCGCGCCACTGCGAGGCGCAATTGTTCGCGAATCTGCGCGACGCTGAGTTCGGCCAGCCGCGTGTCACCGCGGCGTGCCTTGTCGAGCAGACGCCACGACGCTTCGATCGCGCGTTCTCCACCCTTGACGGCAACGTACATCAGTTCACCTTCGCTTGAGTTGTGCGCGGCAGGCCGATCAGGCGCGCGCCGCAGACGAGATAACAATCGACGCCGCAAGGAAAGAGCGGCGCGAGCGCGGCGCGTTCGCGCCAGAAATGCTCGGGCAGGCCGACCGGCGCAATCGTCGCCGTGTGCTGGATGCCGGGGCCGCTCAGCACGATCGGCGCGCCGCCCGTCAGCGCGTCGACTCGGATCAACAGCGTCACCGATTGCTCGGGCGATTCCGCCGCGCCGAGCGCGAAGCGTTCCAGCGGCGGCAACGCGCTTGCGTCGTGGATATAGGCAAACGCGGCTTGGCCCGGTTCGTCGACGAGCGGCGCGCCGGTGTGAAAGCGCAATGCCGAACCCAGCGCCGTATCGGGTTGCGCGAGCCACACGGGCGTCGCGTAGTCGCAGAGCGCGAGCAGCGCGGCGAAGGCGGCGAGCTCGGCGCGTGTGGCCCGCCCTTCGGGCAGCACGTTCTCGATCACGCCGACCGTGCCCGGCCGCGACAGCGCGTCGAGCAGGGTGCGAAACACCGCCTGGGTGTCGTGTACCGGGTCTGCGAAACCCGGCGCTAAGGTGGATAACGCGGTGGACAATGCAATCTGTGAGTTTTCCATCAGTCGCCCCGGACCATCGTAAAGAATTCGACGCGCGTGGCCGCGGCGTCCTGTTGCCGCCCGGCGCGTTTCGCGGCCTGCTGCGTGGCAAACGGCTCGATCACTTGCTTATGCAAGACGGCGTGATGTTCAGGCATTTGCAGGAGCGCGTCTGCGAACGCAGCCAATTCGGCGCGGCGGCGGTCGCGGCCCAGATGGCACGCCACGCCGACAGCCGCGGCGGCGTCGCCCGACGCGCGCAGACGCAAGGTGGCGCGCGTTACCGTGGCTTCGCCGAGATTGAACGGATCGCCGCTGCCGCCGACGCGCCCGCGCACCATCGCAAGGCCGATCTCGGGTGGGCGCAGCCAGTCATACGTCGGAGTGGGGATGTCCCGCAGTGCGCGCTCGAGCGCGGCTTCGAGATCGGCGCGCGGCGTGCGGGCCAGGACGGCCATCCATGCGCGCCGGACAGCCGGTGGCGGAGCGGAGGAAGGCGAGGCGGAAGTGGCACTCATCGAATTTCCTGTTGATCCAGCGAGAAGACATTTGACCATCTATTCATCTAAACGTCTAGACGTTTAGAGATATGCTTGTCGAGCCGTGTAGCGCATGCTGGCCGTTTCACATTTCCATCACGGCTTGCGCACTACAATGCACGTCATAGAGAATATTTGAACCCAAGGGAATGACAGCACCATGACATCGAACGACAACGCGACGCCGGGCACGATGCTCGAACGCGGCGCGGGCGTTGCCGTGTGGCGGCAGATCGAGCAGATCCTGGCGGCGGAGATCGCCGCCAGCGGTTTCGGCGAAGAAGGGCGCCTGCCGAGCGAGGGCGAACTCGCGAAACGCTTCGACGTGAACCGGCATACCGTGCGCCGGGCCATGCTGGGTCTCGCGGCGTTGGGCCTCGTCAGCGTCGAGCAGGGGCGCGGCACCTTCGTGCAGCCCGGCGCCATCGACTATACGATTGGCCGCCGCACGCGGTTTACAGAAAACTTGCGCCAGCAGCATCACGCCGCGGCGGGCACGATGTTGTCGGCCGCGCGCGTGAAGGCCGAGCCGAGTGTCGCGAAGGCGCTGAGCCTGCGCGCCGGCGCGTCGGTCTACCGGATCGAATCGCTGCATGAATCCGACGGCGTGCCGCTCACGTTCGCGCGCAACTGGTATCCCGCGGCGCGTTTCGCGGACCTGCCGGAGGTGCTGGAGCGCACCGGCGGCATCACCAAGGCCATGGCGGAATTCGGCGTGCACGACTATCTGCGCAAGTGGAGCCGTATCGGCAGCGTGCTGCCCGAGCCGGAGGTGGCGCGGCGTTTGAACATCAACCGTCAGCAACCGGTGCTGTGGGTCGAAAACGTCGATGTCGATCTGCAAGGCACGCCGGTCAAATACGGCTTCACGCACTTTGCCGCGGACCGTGTGCAACTGCTGGTGGAGCACGACTTATGAGCGGCGCCGTATGGGGTGCCGACGCTCGTTTCGCTGTGTATTACGCGCCGTCGCGTGAATCGGCGTGGTGGCAGGCCGGCTCGGCGTGGCTCGCGCGCGACGCGGAAAGCGGCGAGCGCTGCGAATCTCCTCAACCTCCCGAGTTGACGCGTCCACTCGCAGAACTCACCGAAGCGCCGCGCCGCTACGGTTGGCACGGCACATTGGTCGCGCCGTTTCGACTCGCCGACGGTGTGACGCAGGCACACGTATTGCAAGCTACACGTGAGTGGGCGCGGACCCAAAGCGCATTCGCGTTGCCGGTGGAAGCCGCGACGCTCGGCGATTTCGTGGCATTGCGGCCCGCCGATGCGCAAGGCGAAGCCAGCATCCGCGACGTGGCCACGAGCGCGCTGCGAACGCTCGATGCCTTGCGCGCGCGGCAGTCCGCGGCCGATCTGGCGCGCCGTTTGGCGGCCCCGCTCAGCGAACGGCAACGCGCGTTGCTGATCGAATGGGGTTATCCGTACGTGTTCGACGAATTCCGATTTCACATGACGCTTTCCAGTTCGCTCGCCGATGCGCAGGAGCGCGCTACGCTGGTCACATGGTGGCAGGCGCGAACGGCCGCGCTCGGGCCGCTGCGTGTCGATCACGCCGCGCTCTTCGTCGAACCGGCTCCCGGCGAGCCGTTCGTGCTGTGGCAACGTATGCCGTTCCGGACCGACGAGGTGAAATAACAATGACAGGTCGTTTGATCTATGTAATGGGGCCGTCCGGCGCGGGCAAGGATTCGTTGCTGGAGTTCGCGCGCAAACACTTGATGGGCGAGCCGATTCTGTTCGCGCATCGCTACATCACGCGGCCGAGCGGCAATGGCGAGGCACACGTGGCGTTGAGCGTCGAAGAGTTCGCGGCGCGTTCCGTGCTCGGCCTGTTCGCGCTCGAATGGTCGAGCCACTCGCTGCGCTATGGCATCGGTATCGAACTCGATGTATGGCTGGCACGCGGCTGCACGGTAGTCGTCAACGGCTCGCGTCAGCATTTGCAGCATGTGCTGGCGCGTTATCCGAATACGGAAGTGGTGCACGTGGACGCCGCGCCGCATATTCTCGAAGCCCGGCTCGGCGCGCGGGCACGCGAATCGGCGGAACAGGTGGCGGCGCGGCTCGCGCGCCGCGCGCCGTTCTCGTTGCCGGATGGCGTGCGCTGCACCACGATCGACAATTCCGGCGAGCTGAACGAAGCCGGGCATGCGTTGATTGCGTTCCTCAAGGCGGAAGCCGACGTTCAGTAAGCCGTATTATTCGGCCATCGCCATGCGTTCCCGCGTGGCGTCCTGCAGGCAGGACACGAACTGCAGGACGGCCGGCGTCGGCAGCAGGCCGCGCCGCGAAATGATGCTCAGATCGTAGTTCGGCAGCGCCTCTTCGATCTGCGCGACGCGGATGCCGAGCGGCGCGACCATCTGCGCGAGCGGCCGCGTGAAGCAGCCGATCACATCGGTTTGCGACACCAGTCCGAGCGTCACCGCGAACGACGACGGCGCGCGCACCAGCCGCTTCGGCACCGGCAGGCCGTGCGCGTTGAACATCGCCATCATCACGCTGTGCGGGAAGTGATCGGCGCCCACGGTCACGATCCACTCCGCGTCGAGCAGTTCATGCAGGCGCGTCACGTTGGCCAGCGGATGCCCCGCGCGCATGGCGACGACGAACTGCGTCGAATAGAGCGGCGCTTGCACCAGATCGCTGTCGAGCGCCTGCACGTGATGGATCGCCGCGATATCCAGCGCGCCGTTGCGCAAACGCGCGACGGCGTCCGGGATCGTCACTTCTTCCAGATGCAGATTGACCAGCGGCATCGCGCGGCGAAACTTCGAGACCGCGTGGGGCAGCGCCGTGAGCGCGATCGACGGCATGGTGCCCACGCTGACCTTGCCGGCCAGTTCTCCCTTCACCTGTTCGACGGCTTCGACCGTGCGCCGCATGTCGCCCAGCAACTGCTCGGCGCGCGGCAGCAGCGCGAGCCCGCACGCCGTCAATTCGATGCCGCGCACGCTGCGCACCATCAATTCGGCATTCAGCGCGCTTTCGAGCTCGCGGATCGTATGCGTGACGGCCGGTTGCGTCACGCCGAGCTCGCGCGCGGCGGCGCGCAGACTGCGGTGATGGGCGGCGGCGACGAACGCCTGCAACTGCTGCGGTTTCATTGGGGTAATCCCGTATATAACGCTTGTTAATCGGGGTGAAAAAAACAGCATCTTATTCGAACAAAACGGCGTGGCTATAGTGCTCGCCTGTTGGCCGCGTTTTGATGCGGCCATGAATCCATGGAGCCCTAGAGATGAGCGAAGCCGCGCGTTTTACCGAAGTGTCCGACCTGGCGCCCGCCGCCGACAGCCTGCGCGAGATTCGCCATCACATTCACCACCACCCGGAACTGGCCTACGAGGAACACCAGACGAGCGCGCTGGTCGCCGAGAAGCTCGAGCAATGGGGCTGGCAGGTCACGCGCGGCGTCGGCCAGACGGGTGTGGTGGGCACGCTGAAGGTGGGCGACGGCAAGCGCAGCATCGGCATTCGCGCCGACATGGACGCGCTGCCGATCGTCGAGCAAACCGGCCTGCCGTATGCGAGCGGCACGCACGGCAAGATGCACGCATGCGGCCACGACGGTCATACGACGATGCTGCTCGGCGCCGCGCAACGGCTCGCGGCCACGCGCAATTTTTCCGGCACGGTGCATCTGTACTTCCAGCCGGCCGAGGAGAGCGGCATCGACAGCGGCGCGCTGAAGATGATCAACGACGGCCTGTTCGAGCGCTTCCCCTGTGATGCCGTGTTCGGCGTGCACAACCATCCGGGCGAAGAGCCGGGCGTGCTGCTGTTCCGCAAAGGGCCGTTCATGTCGGCGGGCGACAAGGCGATCATCACGATTGAAGGCGTCGG
The DNA here is from genome assembly GCF_004339745.1 of Paraburkholderia sp. BL9I2N2. Classification (GTDB taxonomy): domain Bacteria; phylum Pseudomonadota; class Gammaproteobacteria; order Burkholderiales; family Burkholderiaceae; genus Paraburkholderia. The sequence continues at coordinate 570,709 of NZ_SMGP01000004.1, forward strand.
CGGCCACGCGGCGCGTCCGCATCTCACGGTCGATCCGGTGGTGGTGGCGGCGAGCATCGTGATGGCGTTGCAGACGATCGTCGCGCGCAACGTCGATCCGTCGCAACCGGCGGTGGTGACAGTCGGCTCGATGCATGCGGGCACCGCGAACAACGTGATTTCGAGCAGCGCGAAGCTGGAGCTGAGCGTGCGCTCGTTCAGCCCGGAAGTACGCGCGTTGTTGAAGAAACGCATTACCGAGCTTGCCGAAAGCCAGGCTGCGAGCTACGGCGGCAAGGCGCTGGTGGAGTACATCGAAGGCTATCCGGTGGTGGTCAATTCGGATGCCGAAACGGACTTCGCGGTGGAGGTGGCGCGCGAACTGGTCGGCGACGACAAGGTGGTCGCGCAGACCGACATCCTGATGGGCAGTCAGGATTTTCGCCCGCAAACCCAATACCATTAAGGGCTTTCTAATATTCCTTGAGCCAGTTTCTAATATTCACGCTGATTTTGGTATCTTCAGCACGATTTTGCTGACCGGAATATTGCGCTGCTTGAAGTACGTCTCAGTCGTCGAAATCTTGGCGTGCGCAGCCGCATCCTTGATCTCTTTCACGTCATAGCCGGCGCGCTCCGCGTCCGTCAGCGCCTTCGCTCGAATGTCCTTGATCGTGTATGACTGCTCGATCTTGACCGCCTTGCAGGCCCGTTTCCACACAGCTAGCGCCGACGTGTCACTCTGGAACTTTCCGTTCTGGTTGTGGATGACCAGATTCGATTTGATCTTGCCGGTGCTGCGCGCGCGCTCAAGCACTGCGTCAATTTCAGGCGTGATCGGCCAGTCGATGGCGAGGCCGCTTGAATCCCGTGTTTTCGATGGCATGAAGTGGATAACGCCATTGTCCCGGTCCACCCAGTTGCAATCGTCGCCATCTTTCTTCCAGAGTAGTGACCGAATCTCGGTCGAGCGCTGGGCGGTCAGGTAGCAGAGATCAACTAGGCATAGGATCATCGGATTCTGTTCTTCGAGGCGCGCGCGGATCAGCGCGAAGTGATCATCCGGGATATACACGTCGCGCGGCTTCGGCTGCTTCAGCTTGATGCCGTTGCATGGGTTCTCACCAGCGTAGTACCGCTTCTCCCGGCACCACTGAAAGAATCCCTTCAGGAAGGCGCGCAAGGCCCGCTGCATCGCCAATTTTCCCTTCCATAGCCCAAGGAAATCGACCACATGGGCGTTATCCACCTGCCTGACGTTCACATCCGAGAACACACGCTTAACATAGTCGCCATAGTAGTGCCAGCCGTCCTCGCGATGCTCGGCACGCTTCTCGCGCACATATTCCGCCACGCGCGCCGGCATGTCGCCCGATCCAGTTTCATCAGATTCGCGCTTGCGCTTCTCCGCTGCGAGCCGCTCCAGCATCTTCGGCTCGCCAGCATCAACCCGGCATAGCTTGATCCATGGGCCATTCTTCGGCACCCAGTACCAACTTCCGCTTTTCTGATAGACCCGATTGGGCAAGCCATCGGGGATCGTGCGGCGACGTGCGGCGTTCATTTCACTGCTCTCAATTTTTCTGGCCTCAGAAGCGGCCGTTGTTCTTCGATCGGCTCGGAAGTCACACCGGCGCGCTTTTTCTGGATGGCGTTGAAGGTTTCCCAGGTGATGACCGGGCTACCATCGCTGCGACGCGCCACGCTGACGCGCAGCTCACGCTTGAACCAATCCACCTGCTTAGAATAGCGCACGAAGCCGGTGACGCTTTCCAAGTCCTCCGTGGTCATCAGTCTCTCGCTCATTTCACACCCCAAGCCGTCTTACTGGTTTCGATTATGCGTTGTGCTGCTTCTGTCACCGCGGCCTCGCCATCATTGCAAGCTCCGCGCGCCGGTTGATCTCGGCAAAGTATCCAGTCATCTCGCCAGTGAGAACCGCATAGGTGCGCGGCTGCGCGATTGTCGCCGGATCGATGACCTGCTTCGGCGCTGGCCTCTTCCGCATATGCACAGATCCCTTTAGGATGAAGCACAGCGTTTTATGTGGCCGTATTGTCGCCAACTTACCCTCATCAACTAGGGCAAAAAGCACTCTCTTGACATCGACAGACTGCGCGCGAAGCTTGCGGCCCAGGTTGTACGGCGCATAAATCTGGCCCGGCTTGATCATTTCCAACAGGACTTCGCGGGTGACTTCTCTTTTTGGGTATGGCATGTCAATTCCCCCTCAAACCGCACAGATAGTCAGTCGATACTCCGAGCCGCGTCGCCAGACCTATCAGCGTCTCATAGCTCGGGTGAGTCTTGCCCTGCAACAGCAGGCATATGACGCTCTTGGTCGTGCCGATAGCGTCGGCGAGTTGCGATTGCGTCAGCCCGCGCGCTTCCTGGGCAAGCATGAGGCGCAAAGCAAAATTCCGGTCGTCTGGCATTCACTCCCCCGATACTGGTTTTTGAGACAGGGCGGCATCGCGAGCCGCTTCGAAGGCGCCGCGTTTGACGCTCACCACGAACACGACGTTTTCCCACTCGCCGGTCGCAATGTCGCGCATCGAAACGCAGTCCGTGCCGAACGAGACATCGACATATCCGCGCCGTTGCTTTGCGCCGGTGACTGAGTCGCTCAAGACTTGAACGCCGACGTTATCCACACCGACACGCTGGATCAGTTCATCGAGTTTCATCACGCCTCCGTCGGGTTTTGAGACAGGGCGCGGATCGCGTCCACTGCTTCGGCGATGCCGTTGTTCCAGTAGATTCGCGCGTCCACTTCATATGTCTTGCCGTGCTGGCACTTGATCGCTGCTTGCGCAGCTTCCTCCAGCACCGCATCCCTGTCCTGCGCTCCACCCTGCGCAGTGGGGGCGGCAAAATAGCGCGCAGGCTCTTTGCCGATGGCATCGCGCAGATCGGCGACCTTGTCTGCATCACTGGTCCATGCACGGATGAAGCGCTCGCCGTCGCTGCCGTACACTGGCTTGGGATCAGCGAACCAAACGTACAAGTCCGGATCCACCGCCCCCACAGTCGCCTGAGCGCTGGCAGCGGCGCGGCGGTTCCATTCGTCTCGCACCTCCTGGTAGGTCTGCGGGCATGGATCGGTCGAGAATCCCGCTCCGCTCGATGCGCGGCATGAGGAGCACTTGATGGACAGAAAGACTCCGCCTGTGTCGCTATCGTGTTCGCTGGCGATTCCTACTTTTGAACTGCCGCAAAACGGGCACGGCTTCAGTTCCTCGCTCACCGATCCGCTGTCTTTTGTGGTCATGGTTATTGTTTCCGCACGTATGGGTTGTTTTCGTGGTCCGTGAGTCCGGCAATGTAGTCAAGGCTCACGCCGAATAGCTTTGCGAGTTCGGCGGCCATCGTCAGGCCAGGCAGGTGCTCGTCTCGCTCCACTTCGCATAGGTAGGTTTGGCTCATGCGTATGCGGTTGGCCGCCTCTGAAGCAGATAGCCGCGCGTCGGTGCGCAATCGCCTGAGTCGGGCACCAATGGTTTCGGTCACATCGTGCATAGTTCCTCTGCTGTAAATAGTCCCTTCTGCGCTGGCGGCGGCCGGCTGTTGATTCGTTCGGTCCATGCTTTAGCCTCCCTCCAGTCGTTTGCATTGCGGCCCTGCTTGCGAGCTGCAAAACTCCATGCCATTGAATCGGCTGTGTACAGCAGGTCTTTCACGATCCACGAAGACAGCGCCGTAGATTTCAGGCCGAAGCCGTGCAGTCGAAGGTCGGGGCGCACCGCCTTGATTGCCATCAGCACGCGCTCGATTGCACGCGGATCGCCGTTGCGCTTGCAAACGGAGCCGACGCCGACCCATGCTCCATGCTTCAGCCGGTCGCCGTACATTTCGATGTGGCGCACATAGTCTTCAGGCGCATAACCCTGCAGCACCGGCATGATGTAGATGCCACCGACATCACACTTCATCAGGGCGTCGTATCTTTCGATGGTCATCTGCTGATGCTCGATGATCGTCTTGCCGGTGATCTTCAACATGTGGGCCTCGCACATGTAGTCCTGCGCAACGGCCGCCAGCAAATTCCCATTCGACGCCCAGCGCTTGATCTGCTCTGCGTATTCTTCAACGCCATTTGGATAGCCGCCATGCTTCAGGATCGTCGTGAAGGCCGCGCTGTCCAGAATCCAGTCGCCGACTTCGAAGCCAGACTTGCGACCCATCAGGCGATTTCGGCTGATGAACGCGGTGTCAAAGTGCTTTGCATCTGACGGCTGGTGCAGACCGGTGAAGAATCTCACTCGAACTGCTCCTTATCCCCCGTCTCTGCCGTCACCGCCGCGTCTGCGACTGGCCGAGTGGCTTGCGGAGCGGCGGATTGCTCGGCGGTGGTGAGAAGGGCGCGGACCTCTTCCTTGAACTCTGATAGGGGGCGCGAATCCTGCGCGATCAGGTAAATCTCGTCTAGTTGTTCGCCCGTCAGCGCTGCTACTGGGCGCGTGGATGTGGCGCGGGCTTCCTTCCAAAGAGCCCACCAGGTATCCAGATCATCATTACCGAACAGCTTTTCATGCGCATCCTCGGGCAAAGCTGCCAACTTCTGACATGCTGCCTCAAACGCCGCCCGCTCTGTCGGCGCTACTGGAGCGGGAGCGGCGGATTTCGCGGCTTGGAAGCCGTTCACATATGCGTCGGCCGCGACTTTTCGAATCACTGCCTCGCCGCTCTCCCAATTGTGGGGAAGGCTCATGTAAAACGAGTGAGCGTGCGAGCGCTGGCTATCGGTTAGCGGCGGCGGAATGTCGTCACCCTCGCTCGCGCTCTGGTCTGCACTGGTGGCGAGAGAGGTTTGCTGTTCCAGACACTCGATGTATCGCGCCACGGCAGATATTTCCTGGCCTTCCATGATGACGGCGCCCATACCGACTCGCGCCTTGAGCATCGAGACATGCTCGTCATCTTTACGGCGCAGAATCTCAGCGTCTGGTCGTTGGTTATCTCGCATTTCCGCTTCGGGTTGGTTGGTTTTCATGGTGGGGATCCTTTAGGCGGTCAAAATGGCAAATCAGAGTCGAGTTCAACATCGCGCATTGATTCCATTGCCTCGGATTGCCTCGGTCGCGGCACGGCCTTAACGCGGATGCGTGTCAAGTCTTTGCCTTTCAGGTCGTAGACGTCGCTCAGGTCGAGGAAGGCCTTGTATCGTGCTTTGCTGCGCGTGCTGGCGGTAACGGTGAAGACGGCTGGGTGATCCCAGTCGTCCCATCGGTCGCGCGGCAACAGGCACTTCCATTCCCGCAACGCCGGCACATCGACGATGTCGCCATACGCGACCTTGTCGGTCGGGTGATAGCGCCGTTCTTGCTCAGACTTGTCGCCGTCAATGACAACTAGGAGGTAATGACCATCAGCGCCGACGATCACGCCGCGCTCGCCGTAGCACGTCACCTGGCGGCCGCGCTCGGCGGGCACGCCGTAGTACTTGGTGATGTAGTCGAAACTCATATTCGTCTCTCTCAGGATGTCAGTTCAAACTTCGATTAGCTCGACGCCGAGCGTTTGGACTGCGTGCACTTCGACTTTGGTCAGGAATTTCGCGAAATCTTTCACTTTCAGATCGGCAGTTGACCAATAGACCTGAATGATTTCGCCGTCGGGCGTCGTGTACTCGTCCTTTAGCAAAAACAGACGGCGGAAATATTCCTTCCAGAATTCCATTGGGTATTGTTTCTTTCCGGCCCACGCGTGTTCGCTGATTTCTTCCAGTAACGCATGCAGTCTTTTGTTCTGCTCAAGCGTGCGCTTTTCCTGATAGGCCTCAACCGTGACCATCAAAGGCTGCTTGATCCTCGCCTGTTCCGCAGCATTTTCCTTGATGAAATTCCAAGCTTCCTTGGCATCTGCGGCTTCGCGGATCGTGAAAACTGGCATCACGCGTGCTCCTCTGCGATGGTTTGAGCGATCTGCTCGAAGTACTCGCGAGCGACATCGACCTTGCGTTTGATCTTGTCTTCGAGCGCCTTGTCTCGGGCATATGGAACGCGTGTAACGCGCAGCATCGGGTCGATGTGATCGACGTAATGGATGGCCTCAGGCTCGTAGCGGATCAGTTCATCTGGCGTGCTGACCATGCAGTAATCGATTTCCGACTCGTCTACGTTCCAGAGCATCATGTACCCGCGCAGCTGCCACTCATAATCCCTGTCCCGGCCAGCAAAGACCGTCGCCGGGAAGGTTGCGAGCGACCAGGGAGCCTTGATGTCGTGGATCTTGCGCCCGGTGAAAATGTCGCATTCTCCGGTAAGCCACTCGTTTTCGCGTCGTTCTGTGTTCTTGGTAAAGCTGGTGAAAAGGACCTCGTTCAGCAGGTCGATACATGCCTGCTCTACGATCAGCCCTTTTTCCATTTCCTTGCTAGTGACTTCCTTGACGTACCCGTAGACGAACTCTTTCGCGAGGTCTTCGATGTACGTCTTCGCACCGACAGACAGGATTTCATCCTTGGATTTCGGCTCGGTCATGATCTTGCCGAGAGACGAGCAACGGATTCTTAGCATTACTCCTCCATCGCGGCCTTGACCGCTTCGTTGACCTTTTCATCCTGCTCTGCCGTCAATTCGAACTGCGCGCGGAGCTTCTCAGTCGTGTACTCGCCGGCCTTGATCGACTTGATAGCGGCCTGAAGGCGGTCATCTGTGATCGGCTTGCGGCGCTTGGCTGGCGCAGTAGGGCGGATGCGCAGGCACTCAACCATGTCGCCGGCGAGCTTCGTCATGCTGGCGTACAGCGTGATCTGCTTGCCCGACCAGTCCTCGATATACGAGCCGTAGAGCTTCGCGATCGACTTGGAGTTGGTCACATTCAGGATCAGCGGCTTCTGGCCGATCAAATGCGCGACCGTGCATTCTTCTTTCTTGCCGCCCGTTCCCGTCACCTGCTCGCGCTGAACGTAGTCAATCGTCACGATCAGATCCTCGTCCGGTTGCAGCGCGTACGCACCGATGTAATCCGGGTTGATCAGTTTCTTCCAATGTGTTTTGGTGTCCATTTCGGCCCCTTCGCCGCAGTTCCGACAGGTTTTGATACCAGGCGATCGTTTCGAGAATTTCCCAAGCGTTTGTGCTTAGGTCGTCTTCCATTACGTCGCGCCCCGAATAACCAGCTCGATCCAGAACGCGACCGCAGAGCCAAGAAGCATCGCGATGAGCGGCCTGGCGTTGAACCATTGAGCGGCGCGCTTCACCGGATGCTCCCGTACGGCGTCACGCGGCGCTGCACTCGGTTCGCCGGCGCCAGCAAATACCGATCACCCAACTGTTCCTTCGCCTGGGCGATGCGGTCCTCGATCGAATCGACGTACTCGGACCATTCGCGCAGTTTTTCTTTTCGTTGCTGTTCGTATGCGTCAAACATGTCACTTCTCCTCGGGGACTTCTTCAACGCTATCAAGCTCAAATTTGTCGAGATCCTGAACTTCGAGTTCTTCGCAAACGAACACTCCATCGCCATTCTCGACAGCTATACGAGCTTCTTCTTCTGTCTCGGCGTCAACGTAATAGGTCTGCGATCCATAGACGCTGGATGCATTCGCTGTGAATGTGTAACGTTTCAAGTTAGCCTCCAAAAAACAGGTTCGCGAACGATTGCCCAAAGATCAGCAGCAGAAGAACGAGCGCCGTACCGATCCCGGCCAGCACGCAGAGGACTGCGACATATTGGTTGCTCATGTGCAGTTCTTCCATCGTGACCGGGCGGCGGTCGCGCCATTGCCTTCTTCTATGCATGGTCGTCATCACGATTGACCTCGGGCACGGAGATAATCGATCGTCGTCTTGGTGAATTCGCTATTGGCGCCGTAACCGAAGTACTCGCATGCAGCAACCACTCCAATAGCGCGTATAGCGTTCTCGAACTCGTCGCACGGGACATTCACCTTCGCCGGTGGCAATGCGCCAGCGCCAACGTCTTTGATCTCGCTCATGTCACGCCTCAATCGCGAGAAGGGACTGGATCTTCGCGTTGATCTCCGTGATGCGAGATTGAACTGCCGCCATCAGTTTTTGCTTCTCTTGCTCAAGCGACTCAACCAAACCAGGCCGTATGTCGAACCCATCGGGTATTTCGAATTCAATGGTGTGCGGCTTAACCATTACTTGCGGATCGCTCGAATACTTCGACGAGTCATATTCTCGGAAGATAAATTCCGGCTCTTCCATCCATTCATCCTGTTTTGCGATGATGAAACCTTCGACGATCACTTTCATTTCAGACTCCCCCCGCCAACCGGCGTTTAACGATCTGTTCTTTCGCCTGATCGAGCAGGCAGTAAATGGCGTGCACGTCCGAGTTATTGCCGTGAGCCAGAGCGGTCATGAACAACTCGCGCTGGGCCAGAGTGAATTCGCAGCACTCTTCCAGCAGATCGCTGAAATCGACAGCCTTCTCGATTTCTTCGCGCCGGTCGTAGGCGGCCAATGCGGCGTTATCTGCGCGCTCCTGTTCGCGATCAAAAAGCCACGATGCATCGCGCAACATGCGGGAGCCGGATACGAGGGATGGGATGGACATGACGACTCCTTAAGGGCAGCAGCGCGGCGATCCGCCGCAATAGTGCTTGTCAAAAGTTTCTATCGGCTCAAGCTCATCAATGCCTACGGGGGATTCGGTCCATTCGTCGCAACAACAGCAGCGGCATTGCAACTGCCCATAAAAAAGCCGGATGTTATCGACGTCTTCTAGGCGATCCTCCAATGCATCCAGTTCGGCCGTGTTGGATCTGTACGGAGCAAACGGACGCTTGAGCCAACTGGCGAAATCCATCTTCAGCCCCAGCAAACGTTGCGGTAATCGACAGTGCGACGGATGACCCAATGGCGCTTGCTTTCAGTCATCCACGGATCGATGCACGTCAATTCCATGTACGCGTTGGCGAGTAGGACGATTACGTTGTGCAGTTTCATCACACACCTCACAGCCGCCAGTTCAGGAATTCTTCGCGCTGCTCATCGGTCCAGCGTGGTTCGTGATTGCCCAACGTGCCGCAGCGACGCGCGCCGATGTTCACGTACGCCTTGTCCTTGTCGCCGTACACGCGGTCGATGATCAGGCCCATGCCCTGGGCGACCTTGGCTGCTGTGTCGAGCTTGCTTGCGCGGATGCGGATCAGGTCCATTTCGCTACCTCGTCGGTGTGTCGTGTTGATGAGGTAATCTTAGGCCGACCTAAACTAGAGGTCAAGAACTATTTTAGGCAGACCTTAATTTGTTGATGAACAAAAGCCCGCGCAAGGCGGGCCTTTGGCTCTACTGGTTTCGCGCTACTTCTCTTGCCAACTCGGCAAGCATCTCCACGCACTGCATCAGGCGTCGCACCGCGGGTGCTTCCTCTTGCAGCGGTTTTTCCCGTGTTCTTTGACGCTGGATTTTTATGATCCGACCTCGCTCGATCGGTGTTACGACTTGGTCACAGCCGGTTTGAGTTCCCACATATGCCCCCGTACTCCTTTAGGTAGGGATTACGCACCGTTGGTATGAACAATCTGGTGCGTTCGGCAATAGTGTCGCCTACGCAAACGTTTAACAAATAGGGTAAACCCGCTATTTGGGTAATTATCCAGCCTTTTGCTGCGACCTATCTTCCTTGCGCAGTAAGCGATTGATGAAATAGACGGCATCTTCTCTTTCACTTCCCTGAATGCGGTCAATTTCTTTTAGTCTTTCAATAATTTCAAGCATTTCATCAGACAATTTGCTTGAAGACGGCCGCATAGCTCCTTCCTTGAACATTAACCATTCGGGCCGGATGTTCAGCAATTTGCAAACGCGCAGCAGGTTCTCGCCAGTGATGTTCTTGGCCGGCTGGATCGTAGCGGCGCCCAGCCACGCTGATACGGAAGGCGTCTTGACGCCTAGAGCCTGGGCGAGCTGGTGAGGTTTGTACTCGCTTTCTGCGAGCGCCTTCGCGAGGCGTGTGTTCCAAGTTTCCATTAGTCGAGCCTAATTTATTTTTGTTTAGGTGCACCTTGCGTAATCGTTTAGGGCGGCCTAAAATGAGAAGGAAGTCACCACTTGAGGTTCCGCAATGGACCAATTTGCAAACACCGTCATCGACCGCCTGGGCGGAACGTCTGCCGTCGCGAGAATCTGCGAGTGCAAGCCTCCTTCGGTTCATCAATGGCGCACAGATGGAATCCCGAAGCCACGTCTTCAGTTCCTTCGTGTGGCGTATCCGAAGGCCTTCGAAGGCCTGGACCATCTGAAGCCGGCTCAGCCAGTCGCTGCCTAATCAACAACAACTCACTAACCCCTGAGGTACAGCCATGCGTCCGCGTGCGGAGTATCGAAACGAAGTCAAAACACGATTGCGCGACGAGGTCTACACGCGTCTTCAAAACTTCAAGCAACTCAACTTCATCGACAGCGACTCAGCAGCTCTCGCTCGCCTCGCTGAAATGCTGTTGTGTGGAATAGTGCCGGCCCAGCGACTTGTGGTCAGTGACGATTCAGACGATCGGTCCCCACTTGGGACGATTAGAGACGCCGCATGAGCGATGAAAAAAAGCAGGTGACGGTCGAACTGACCGCGGGGGAAGTTGAGGGCATAGACCAGAAGGCATCGGAACAGGGCGTTTCGACCCCTGACTTCCTGGCTTATTGCGTCCGTGCGATTTCTTTCGGCATTAGCTACGCCGTCAGCATGCTGCCCAAACAGGGCCAGTCTGGGACGAGTGAGGGATAAGTCATGGATCTGTTCTGCGCGGGTTGGATGATAGGCGTCATTGCGCTGTGCGCAGTCGGCTGCTGGAGGTCGGTGTGAATTTCTACAAGCACTATATCGGCGACTACCAACGCGACACAGGTCACCTGTCGGTCACCGAACACGGTGCTTTTCGTCTGATGCTGGACGTCTACTACGCGACTGAAAAGCCACTGCCACTCGACCGTAAAGCGCTTTACCGGCTTCTGCGTGCTGAGTCGGGCCTTGATCGCTTTGCCATCGATTCGGTCATCAATCAGTTTTGGGTCGAGACGAACGAGGGTTTTATCAATCGTCGCGCCGATGCCGAAGTCGCAAAAGCGGATAAGCAGGCCGAAGTAAATCGTCAGACGGCGATAGCACGAGAAGCAAAAAGACGTGAACGAGTCGCACACGAGGCTGCTACGAAATTAGCACAACTGAACGACGAACAGAGCACGAATCGTGGTACGGATCGTTTGACGATCGGTCAACGTAACCATAGCCATAGCCAGACAGTAAACCTAAACCCTCCCAGCCAAGGGATGGATTCACTTGCGCCTTTGCCGATCCGAAGGGGTATCGCATGACCGAACTCGAACTGCGACCGTACCAGGCCGCGGCAATCCAATCCCTTCGCCTTGGCTTGGGGGAAGGCTATCTTCGCCAGATGCTTTACGGGCCGACCGGATGCGGAAAAACGGCGCTGTCCGTTGGCTTGGTCAAAGGCGCCCGGCTCAAGGGGAAGCGCGTGGCGTTCCTCGCAAACCGGATTCAGCTGGTCGAGCAGGCGTCACGGACGTTTCGGAAGTACGGCATCGACCACGGCGTGATCCAGGGCGAAAACAGCCGGCGCGAATACGAAAACGTGCTGGTGTGCTCGATCCAGACCATCGCCAAGCGCGGCATTCCGGACGTGGATTTCATCATCATCGACGAGGCGCACGGCGTGGCCGGATCGAAGGATTACCGCGGCATCATCGAAACCTTCGCGGGGAAGCCCGTAATCGGCCTCTCGGCGTCTCCGTTCGCCAAAGGGCTTGGGAAGGTCTACGACAACCTGGGCGGCCCGCTGTTCGAGCGCATGGTGATCGCGTCGAGCATTCGCGAACTGATCGACGACGGCTTCCTTGTCGATTGCGACATCTACGCGCCGGGCGAACCGGACATGACCGGGTTCAAGCAGGTGAAAAACCGGTTTGGCGAACTCGATTATTCCGACATGGACGTTGGCGAAGCGACCGACAAGCCGGAACTGATCGGCGATATCGTCACGCACTGGATGCGGCTCGCCAAGGGCACGCCGACGGTTGTTTTCGCATCGAACATCGCCCACAGCAAGCACATCGTCGAGCAGTTTCTGGCGGCCGGAGTCACGGCGGAGCACATCGACTGCTACGACGACACGGACACGCGCCGCGAGACGCTCAAGCGCTTCGAGAACGGGCAGACGACGATCATCAGCAATTCCGCATTGCTCGCTGAGGGATGGGATGCGCCGTTCTGCCAAACGCTGATCCTCGCGCGCCCGACGAAAAGCCTGATCCGCTACCTGCAAATGGCCGGCCGTGTGCTGCGCCCGTCGGAAGGCAAGACGCGCGCGCTGATCCTCGACCATTCCGGCACCGTGAAGCACCTGGGCTTTCCGACGGACGATCTGCCGCTTGAGCTCGACGACGGCAAGCCGAAGAAGTCCGCTCAGGCGAAGAAGAAGGAAAAGCTGCCGACGGCATGCGCGAAATGCGCGTTCATGAAAACGGCGCACAAATGCCCGGCTTGCGGTTTCGCGCCGGAGAAGCAGAACGACGTGCAGATGGCCGACGGCGAGCTCGTCAAGCAGGACCGCACCGCGAAGAAGGTCAAGGCGACCCAAGCCGAAAAGCAGCAATTCTTCTCCGAACTGCTGGGCCTGAAAGCAATGCGCGGCTATTCCGACGGCCGGATCGCGAACATCTTTCGCGAGAAATACGGCGTATGGCCGAACGCGATGGAGAAGCTGGCGTGCGAGCCGTCGAAGGAAACCAGAGCTTATGTCCAGTCCCGGAACATCGCTTACGCCAAGGGGATGAAACATGCAGCGTGAACGCATCGGCGATCTATGCGTCGGCCGCTGGGAGTCGATCCTTGCGTCGTCCGGAATCGCAACCGAATTCCTCTCCAGCAAACACGGACCCTGTCCCATCTGCGCGGCCGGCAAAGACCGCTTCAGGTTCGACAACAAGGGCGGCCGGGGAACCTGGTATTGCAGCCACTGCGGCGCCGGAGACGGTTTCGCACTGTTGCAGAAAATCAACGGCTGGGCATTTCCGCAGGCTGCGCGCGAGGTCGAACGCGTTCTCGGAATGTCCCGGCAGGATGCGCCGCATCACGAATTCACGGACGAGCGTAAGCGCCAGATGCTGCGCCAGGCGTGGAAAGAATCTCGAGTCGTGGAAATGGGCGATCCGGTCTGGAATTACCTCGCGGGTCGTGTCGGAATCAAGACGGTGCCGCTCGCGCTGCGCTATCACCAGTCCCTGCGCTATGACGCCGCCCGATCGTTCCCGGCAATGCTCGGTGTGGTGACGATGCCCTACGGCTCGCCCTCGACGATGCACCGCACATGGCTTGATGGCAATGGCGGGAAGGCTCCTGTCGACGAAGCCAAAAAGGTAATGGCCGGAACCATCAGAACAGGTGCTATCCGTCTCGCGCCGGTTTCGCCGCGTCTCGGTATCGCGGAAGGGATCGAAACGGCGCTCGCGGCCTCGGTGCTATTCGGCGTGCCGACGTGGGCCGCGATCTCCGCGAACGGGATGCAGCAATGGGAGCCGCCGAAAGAAGTCCGCGAGGTGGTGATCTTCGCCGACAACGACGCGAACTACACCGGACAGGATGCCGCTTACGCGCTCGCCAAACGTCTGTCGCTTGCGGGCGTGTCGGTGGCCGTTCAGATTCCAGCATGCGTCGGCAGCGACTGGGCAGACGTGGCGAAAGAGGAATTGTCATGACCCGCGCCGAATCCGCCTATCTCGGCAAAGTCGCGCGCCTCGGCTGCGCATGCTGCCAGCTGCTCGGCGTTGGCGAAGAAGATACGCCGGTCGAGATCCACCACATTCGCGAAGGGCAGGGAATGGCCCAGCGTGCGCCGCACTGGCTTGCCGTGCCGCTTTGTGTGCCGTGCCATCGCGGGGACCGAGGTGTGCATGGGGACCGCTCAATTCTCCGGCAACTCAAGTGCACGGAGCTTGAACTGCTGTCGTGGGTAATTTCGAGGACGCAATCATGAGCGTTAAACCGGGCCAGATATGGCGCGAAGTCGATATGCGGTTTTCCCGCTACGTGAAAATCGTGAGCATTTTCGAAGACGGCAAGCGAGCAGTGATCCATTCCGTGAACCCTCATACGCATGAAAAAGCCGGTCCCATCACAAAAGCAAGCGTGACCAGATTTAACGGGAAGCACGGTGGCTATGAGCTTGTCAAGGAGCCCGCATGATCTCAAGCACGCGCGCGGGAAAGAAGGATAAGCGCCGGAAGCTTTCGCGCTTATGGATGATCTGGCCGACGGGCGCGCTCGAATGGACGATTACCCAGTCGCCAGAACTAGCTAAGCACGCCGCGAAGCAGGGTTGGTCTGTGATCGAGTTCCGTGAGGTGCGGCCATGAAATACGCCCGACGCGCCGACGGCAATCAAGTCGATATCGTGGCCGCTCTACGTGCCAATGATTGCCTCGTCACGCCCACGCACACAATCGGCGGCGGATTCCCTGACCTGGTTGTCATGTACCGGCCAACCAAGCGGATCTGCCTGATCGAAGTGAAAGACCCATCTAAGCCCGCATCCGACCGCAAGCTCACGCCGGCGCAGCAAGAGTTCCACGCCAGTTGGAGCGGCCCGATTTACGTCGTAGAGACGCCCGAGCAGGCCATAGCAGCGGCCACCGCGAACACCTAAACAGCAGCACTGACCCTAGGAGATTTACATGCTTCAGCAAACAAACGCATTCGCCCGAGCCAAATTGATGATGGCGCAGATCGCCGCCGCAATGGCTTTCACCAGCGCTATCCAGCGGCAAGCGGCGCTTGCTCAGATCGGCTCATATGAATCGCATGGAAAGGGAAGCGGAAAGACGTCGCCGTCCCGTCGCTGCGTAGCAATGGACAAGCGAGCAGCACGCAAGGCGCGAGGCGTGAAGCGTCACAAAGCGGCAATGCGCCGCGCCTGAGGAGGCAGCATGACCCCCACCCTAATCGTCCTCGCACTCGCTGCGGGCCTGTGGATTGTTGGAAGACTGCTCGACGGCGGGGGTTCGGATGTGCTTCGGTGACCCTGCCAAATCATTAGCGCTCGCCCGCGCCCGCATGACTCCCGAGCAATGGGATCGCTTCGAGCGCGAGTTTAAGGTGTTCTGCGATATCCACGGCCTGCCGGACAAGTGGGCGTACTGGCCTACGTATGACTGGGCACGGTGGGCGTTCTTCAAGGGTCGCCAGCACGGCGAATCGGCAGCCGATCGGCGCAGCGCGTCCGCCTACTTCGAGAAAATCGCCATCGCCATGATGACGGATGAGCAGGCGCAGGCGAGTCTGGAGCGGTGGATGCAACTCGATTTGGAGAGAGGCGCATGAAACCAATAATCTTTCTGGTATCGACGCTGGCACTTTTGGTCATTGGATCGATTGCCTACGAACGGATGCTATGGAACGAATGCCGCGCTGATCATTCGTGGTTCTACTGCGTACGCGTGCTTGGATCGCGATGACCTACAGCCGCATGGACATCGAAATCGAACGAACGGGAGGTTACGCAATGCCAATCATGACGGAATGTAACAGCGGCGCATGGCTCAAAGAGGTCAGAAAGCGCGTAGACCGGCTACAGGCGGCACTCGTCACTGGCGACAGGGACAGGGCGCAGATTGAGGCGCGTGAACTTGTGGCGGCGTCGCAGATTGCCTACGAGGAAGTGGTGCATGAGGCGAGAAAGGTATGAATTTCTACGTCTACGAGCTTGTCTCCGAGTCCGGCGCTGTTATGTATATCGGCAAGGGGAGCGGTCGTCGTCTAGCGGTCCAACGAAAGGCGTTTCAACTGGACGGTCATGAAGTCGCCAGATTCAAGTCCGAGAAGGACGCCTACCAATTCGAACGACAACGGATTGACGAATTGAAGCCGTTCCTTAATATTCATCCGGGCGGAAATGGTGGCACCGTGCAGAAGAAGCGAAAACCTCGCATTACGGAGTTCGAGAAGGAATGCCTTCGATTGGGATCAAAGGTGGTGGCCGCACGTCTTGCGCTTCGATTCGGAGAGCATCTGGTCGAGCCATCTAAGTTAGACGCAGTTAGAAAGGTGGCGTATGGCTAAGGGATATAAGACCGGTGGACGCGTCAAGGGGTCCGTGAACAGGGTGACAGCAGACATTAAGGCTTTGGCACAGTCTTTCGGAGCCGAGGCCATACAGACGCTTGTATCGATTGCTCAGGCGTCGGAGAGCGATCAAGCCAAGATCAGCGCCGTAAAGGAATTGCTGGACCGTGGCTACGGAAAGGCTGTTCAGGCGATGGAGATTGCTGGGAAGGACGGCGCTCCGGCTGTGCAGATCAAGATCGTGAAGTCGGAGGGGAAATGACCGCCATATAACCGAAAGTCATTGATGCGTCTAGGGAATGCAGTAAAATACGCCGGAATCCTAACCAATTTCGAGGTCGTCATGATGTTAGTGGCTCTTTTCAAGTCCGCACTTGCTACGACCGAGGGTGAATCGGTGTGGGGCAAGCTGCGACAGAAGGTCGTCGAGACGGCTGAAGCTCCGGCGCACGTGGCCGAAGGCTGGTATGAAAGTGCAGCGGAAGCGCTCGAAGCGCACGAACTCGCCGTGATGGAGGCGGAGAATGCGAAGCTTCAGGAGCAGATCGCGGCCGAGCAGACGAAGCTGGACGGCCGCACCAAGGCAGCGCGACAGCTGAAGGCGAAGCTTGATCCGACTGATGCCAATGCTGATGGGATCATTCATGAAGCTCATGCCGGGTTCGTTACGGGAACCGAGACTATTGAATCGCATATGTCCACGGCAGACGGCGGCGGTTCCATTGTTCCGGTGCAGCCGGCGCCTGAAGCGCAAGGAGTTCAATCGTGATGCTCACCGAACAAATGCATGAGCAAGTAATCTATGAGGCGACTCGCACCGCTTCCACGATTGCGATTAATCAAGGTCTAAACCCGGTCGAGGCTGCTGTGGCGGTTGTAACCGCAGCGCTTGCCGCGGCAGAAAAACTCGGTGCATCGTGAAAGCGCCGAAGTCCTACTTCGTTGAGCATGGATTGGGCGAACTCGGTCTGAGCGGAATGGTGTATGACTTTCCGCCCGAGGAAATGGCCCGCGTCTGTGACCGTCTGGACGCCAACCTCGCCGAGCTTGAGACGAAGGGCGCGCGTGTGCGCGGTTGGGTGTATGCGGACACGCCGGGAATCAACAATCCGGCCACGGTAGTCAACGTGCCGACCGGCCTTGTCAACCTGATCATCCTGTCTGCTGCGATTGTCGCGGCTCCGAGTATCGGCAAGAATCTGTCGAGCGTCACGGTGGCCGAGCTTAAGCTGGCGCGCGATAACCTGCTGTTCTTCGGCAAACGCATCCCACAGTACCAGCGACCGAGCAACATGCCAATGGGCAGCGGCGTGCAAGTATGGGCAGATGGAGTCCAGTTCTACCCGCAGCGGCCGCCGCGCGTTGACGCCGGGCCTGACTCGCACATGGAGCCGGATATGGAGTTGTGGTCCGGTGATAACGACATTACGGGGATGTGATCGTGCTGACTCAATCCGAACTTAAAGAGATCGTCCATTACGACCCCGATACAGGCGCGTTCACTTGGGTAAAGAGCAGCGGAAATCGTCGTGCTGGATCTCGTGCTGGTTCGATCAACGGTACGGCGGAAGGAAAGAAATACCGCCGTGTCTCGATCAACAAGACGCTGTATTTGGAACATCGCCTAGCAATCTTCTGGATGACTGGAGAGTGGCCAACTGAACAAGTTGACCACGAGAATCGCATTGAGTGGGATAACCGGTGGCTCAATATCAGACCTGCCATTCCCGAAGAAAACATGTGCAACAGACGCCTGTTCAGTAACAACAAATCGGGCATCAAGGGCGTCCATTGGAGCAAGCAGCAGAAGAAGTGGGCTGCACAGATCAATGTTCGCGGAAAACAACGGTTGCTTGGCCATTTCCGTGATTTGGATGCGGCCACGCAGTTTATCGGGGTAATTCGCGCCATGTTTCACGGCGAATTCGCTTGCCACGGAGGCTGACATGGCGACGATTGGCGACCTTCCGTTTGACGATACCCCGAACCTTTCGGACTCCGTACTGATCTACGTCACATCGGGCGGCGTGACGCAGCGCACGTCGATCAATCTGCTTCTGCAAGTCCTATCGCAGCTTCCAACGGTCCAGCCTGTCGCTGGTTCGGGCGAGTTGTGGATCGATAAAACCGCAGGAAACGTAATCAAAGTAGCCCTCTAGGAGGCGTTATGCCCGCCACAAAGAAGAATCCGCACTGGTCCGAGCTTCCTCCTGGGCCGCCGTCGTTCGTCGATCCGTTCGGTATCCGGCGCGATATCTCGGTCACGCTCTCGCAACTGGCGGCGACGAACAATGTCGTGCAGGCCAAAGCCGTGCGGGACTGGTTCACCGCAGTGGCGAATCAGGCTGATCTGATCGCAGGCGGTACGGGTTCGGCTGTCGCTGGGGGTGCACCGTGAACGTCACAGCAATCAGTTCGCTCAAGCGCTTTCACCTGGTAACGGGCGCATCGACAAACGTCAATTCGCTCGCTGCGGTGCCGACTGGTCTCGATGGCTTCTGCGCCTGGGCGTCGGTCACGTGCTATCTGAAGGTGTTCGACAAGGCCACTGCGCCGGTTCTCGGCACTGACGTTCCGGCGATGACGTTCCAGATCCCGGCCAACGTGCCGCAGCGCATTGATTGGGGCGTTGAAACGCTCGCGCTCAAGTACGGCTTGCAGATCGCCGTGACGCTCAATCCTGCCGACAACGACGCGACCGTGCTTGCCGCGGCGAACACGTCGGGCGTCGAAGTGTTCTATTCGCCTCAGTCTGGAGTCTGATCATGGCCAAGAAGCATCCCGGTTTCGCTGCTGAACAGTCGAAAATCGCCAGCAAGGAGGGCATTCCGATGAAGAACGCGGGTGCGATCCTCGCCAGTGCTGCGCGCAAGGCGTCGCCGGCGGCCAAGCGCTCCAATCCGGCGCTCAAGAAAGTCGCGAAGAAAGGAAAGTAAGTGGCCCAGGTTCCGCTCGCCAACGTCCAGCCGTTTCCGATTCCCTTGATGTCAGGCGGGACAGTGACGACTGACGAAGGCTCAATCCAGGGCGACTTCGCCATAAACCTGAAGCTGCGCCAGATATCGACGGACCAGAAGCCCGGCACGCCGACAGATCACGGCGGCCTGTCGCAATGGATAGCGTCGTCGGCAACGGGCGAATCTGACCGTGGCGGCATCGTCTGGAATGGCGTGATGTATCGCGTGCAGGGCGCATCGGTCTACTCGTACGATACGAGCGGCGCGCGGACGAAGCTCGGGACGGTGGCTAACGATGGTCTGAAGTGTCGTCTGGATTACGGCTTTGACAACCTGATCATCGTTTCCGACAATCTGCTCTACTACTACGCGCCGACCGGCTACAGCAATGTGACGGGCGCTGCGGTGGTGAGCGGTGGCACTGGCTACGCAGTCAATGACACGATCACGATTGGCCCGCTAGGCCAGCAGGCGACGCTGAAGGTGACGAGCGTTGCCAGTGGCGTGATCAACGGCATCAGTGTGCTTACCGCGCCGCAGGTGCTGACGAAGTTCATCCCGGCCAATCCGGTCCCGCAGGTGCTGTCGAGCGGCGGCGGAACAGGTGCGACGTTCAATCTCACGTGGACGTCGCTCGGCAACTTCATTCAGGTCGACATGAGCAAGTCGGCCGGCATCACGCCAATCGTTGACGCGACATTCATCGCTGGTTACGTGATGGTCACGGACGGCGTTGATGTGTGGTGCAGTTCGCTGACTAACCTGACGTTCTTTCCAGGCTACTTCGGCAGCGCGGAATACGATCCAGACGGGATCACCGCGCAATACAAGCTGAACAACCAGCTTTACGTGTTCGGCAAGAACACCACGCAGACGATGGCCAACACGGGCGGCAACAATTTCCCGTTCACGGTTCAGCAGTCGTACACCATCGATATTGGGTGTGTCTCGCGTCAGACGATGTGCTATTTCAATCAGACGCTCGCATGGATTGGCGGCGGCCGGAACATGCCGAATGGTGTGTGGACGCTGAACGGCAATGCGCCAGCGAAGATTAGTTCCGCCGCAGTCGATTACGAACTATCGAAGCTGACGGCCGATCAGGTCGCTGTGGTCACGCTTGAGGCGATCTCGTTTGAGGATTCCGAGCTTCTGTATGTACACCTGCCGACAAAAACGCTTGTATTCGATGCGACCGCGACTGTCGGCGTGGGACTGAAGTTCTGGACGCAACTGAACAGCGGCCCGGAAGATTCGAACTTCTACCGTGCGCGCAACTTCACGCGATTCGATGGCAAGTGGCTGTGCGGCGACCTGGCGGATAACCGCGTTGGGTATCTGGACGCGACGACAGGAGGTCATTACGGCCAACCGGTGCTTCACCGCGTGACTGGTCCGATGGCGCTCCTACCTCTCGCATCTGCCGGGTTGCGCTCGGTCGAACTGAAGTGCATCACCGGCCAGGCGGGTGACACGTCGCGCATTGCCATGCAGTACTCGTCGGATGGGATTCGCTGGTCGCAAGTACGCTTTGCCTCTGCGGCGCCGCGCGGCGGCTATGACCGGCGCATCCGGTGGCTGCCGGCTGGGCTCGCGCGCGACCGGATGCAGGTACGGATTGCGCACGTAACGACAGCCCATGTCACGTGGTTCGGCCTTCTGGTCGAGCTTGAGCCATTGGCGACCTGATCATGGCAAACATGACGCGCGTGCCACAAGGCCAGTTGACCGCAGCCCTCGGCGGCAACGCGGCGGTTGCTGACGCCATTGGAAACGTGGTCAACGGCAGCGCAATGAATGGGTATCAGCCGGTCGCGTCGAGCGGTAGCGCATCGGGCGTGTGGGCCTCGATCGGCACACTAATTTACGTGGAAATAACGCTGACTATTACGGCCAGCGGAAAGCCCACGGTAACACTTCCATTTACTCACCAGCCTTTAAGCGACCAGAGGGGAATCATTCCTGGCGCATCGGCCAACGGTGTCATGGTTTCAGGCGTAGTTGGCCCGGAATCGTCGGTATTGACATTGAGCCGTTACGACGGCGCGGCATTGGATGCAGGAACTTTCTATCTATCTGGCTGTTACGAATCTTCGGTGGGGTGAATCATGGTTGCAGCAGCAGTAGGCGCAGTCGCCGTGGCTGGCGTAGCCAGCTCGGCCATGGCAGCGAATCAGGCCGGCAAAGCGAATGCATCGCAACAGCAAGCCGCTCAGAGCCAGCTTCAACTGGCGCAGCAGCAGTACGACAATCAGCAGCAGCAGATTTCACCGTATCTGGCAGCAGGCCAGACGGGTCTTACCGATTACGGGGATTTGCTCGGGGCAAACGGCAACGATGCGCAGAACGCTGCGATCGGCGGCATCAAGAATGGCGCGCAGTATCAGGGATTGATGCAGACTGGAAACGAAAACATCTTAGCCAACGCATCGGCGACCGGTGGACTGCGCGGATCAAACACGAGCAACACGCTCGCCAACACGTCCATTGGCACTCTTAACGGTCTCATCACGCAGCGCCTCGCTGGTTACGGCCAGTTGATGACGAACGGTCAGAACGCTGTCAATGGGCTACAAGCCGCAAGCAAAGTCTATCAGCAGAACTCCGATCAGGCATGGCAGAACTCGGCGAATGCCTATTCGCAATACGATACGGCGCTTTCGAATTCCTTTAAGTCGGGCCTCGGTTCGATCACGCAGGGGATTAACGCGTTTGCTGGTGGAGGGTCCGTCTAATGTATGACTTCTCAGGCCTCGGTGCAGGCATCGACACTGAAATGGGTCAGAACGCACTGACCGGGCAGCAGATCGGCTACAACCTAGCGACGGCAAAGGATCGGATCGGCGCGACGAATGCGCAGAATCAGGCCGTTCAGTCGAATACTGGCCTCCAGATCAGCAACAATCAGCGCCAGCAGGCTTTCCAAATGGAATCGGCGGCTCTGTCGGGCAATCCGAACGCGACTTCGGCTGACTGGCAAGCGCTCGCGCAGAAGTACCCGGAATTCTCGGCGCAGGTGAATGCCAATACCAACCAGCAGCAGGTGAACTGGCAGAACATCCGGCAGCGCATGTCGTCAGATGCTGTTGCGACCGTCGCAGGAATGCAGGCGCGCTTGCAGGCGAGCGATGTGCCCGGTGCGCTCCAGTTGCTCGAAGCCCGCGCGGTGCGTCAGGAAGGCGCAGGCGATACAGCAGGCGCTGCGCAGACGCGTTCGTTTGAGCAGTTGATCAACCAGAACCCGGAAGGCGCCAAGCAGCTCGCGTCGCAGATTCTGAACGCCGGCAGCGCGAACACCGCTGGAGAACTGTATGCGAATCAGGCGAACCAAGCTGGCGCGGCAGTTGCGCAGAATACAGTCCCGGCAAAGGTCGCAGCGGCAAACGCTGGTGCTTCTCTGGCAGGAACGCAAGCCGCGTATGCCCCGCAGCAAGCCGCGACGGGAATCCAGGCTACTCAGGCAGGAATAGCGCAGACGCAGGCCAATACCGGGCTCATCAATCAGCAGATCACCGCGCCTCCTGCTGCGATCGCCGCCGCGCAGCCTGAATACACGGCAAGCCAGGGCAATCAGCAGTTGGCCGATCAATCTGGCGAACTCGCGCAAGCGTTCAGTTCGATCCAGAACGGCGGAACAAGCGGGCTGCTCGGCGCTACATGGGATCAGGCTGGACGTCGATGGACTGGCGACACGTCGAAGCTTCAGCAGTTGCGTCAGGAAGCATCGAGCCTCGTCACGCAGGCTGAAACCGCAAGCATGGTCAATGGCAACTTCACGGACGCGTCGACGGCGCGCGCGGTCCAGAACGTGCCGCAGATCACTGATAGCCCGCAGGCGTGGGCCTCGTACCTTCAGGCGCGGCAGAAGTTCCTCGCCTCGAAGGCTGCATGGTCGAACGCGCGTGGCGATTGGGCGCGCGGCAACAATGGATCGTTCGGGCCGGCGTACCGCGACATGACCGTGCAGATGCCTAACGGCCAGTCTGCGTTCGTCAAGCAGGGCGACAGCTTCACGCAGTTCAGCAAGAAGGCAGCGCCGAGCTATTACACGGCGCCGGGCGCTCAATCTTTTGATCCGACGCAATGAGCAATTCCACCTTTCCGCAATCGTACAAAGACCCGGTGTATGCGGCTGCCGATCAGGCTGCATCGGATGCGGCCGGTATTCCTCCTGGCCTGCTCACGAGCATTCGTGTTGCCGGCGAGAAGTCGAACGCCAATCAGGTGAGCAGCGCGGATGCTCAAACGCCGTACCAGGTGACGCCGGCCACGCGCGCGGCACTCATCAAGAAATATCAAATCGACCCGTACGCATCGCCTGAAGCGGCCGCACTCGGTGCCGCCTATCTGCTGAAAGAAGGCATTCAGCGCACAGGCAGCGCAGCCGGCGCGGTGACGCAGTACATCGGCGGCACAGATCCTGCAAATTGGGGCGGTCAGACGCGCGCGTACACGAATCGGGTGATGGCGCACTTCACGAAGTCAGGCGGTCAGGATACGCCGCAGCCTGATGCGCAACCGGCCCCCGCCGCGCCTTTGCCGAGCCCCGCATCTTATGGCCTCGATCCAAGCGTGGTGGGCACTGATACGGCGCCGCAGCAGCAACAGCCGACGCAGACTGTCGCACCGAGCGCGCCCGCTCTCGCTCCGGGTGCCGGTGTCAATGCGCAGATCGTGGCTGATTACAACTCAGGACGCCTGTCGCCGGCTGATATGGATGCGGTCGATCAGCGCGTGCAGTCCGGAAAGATCGCGGTCGATCCTTCGCAATTGCAGCGGCCGCAGTCGAACGCCACGCAGGATAGCGGCGCGCCGGCCAGCTTCGAAGCGGCCAAGGGTGCAGTGCCGCAGCCCAAGCCAATCGGCCCGCAGACAATCGCCGCGATGCAGAATGGCACACTCACGGCAGATCAGCAGGCGGTCGTCAAGCAGGGCTTGGCTGACGGCTCGTTAGTCATCCCGCAGAGTGCGCAGCAGCCTCCCGCTGATGGCGGCAATTGGGAAGGCTGGAATCCGTTTGGTGGCGCTCCGACCGGCCAAGGTGCAGCGCCCGCCGGCCCTAGCCAAGTCGTGCCTGCATCGCAAAGCGGTTCGACGCTGTCCGATGTGGCAGAAAAGGGCATCGGCGGCGTCGCGGGCAGTCTGCTCGATATTGCGGCGGCTGGTGGTCGCATGGTCGGCGCTAACGATTTCGCCAACGGTGCGGTCGCGGCGCGCAACCAGATCAATGAGAAGGTCGCGCGCGACACGAGCGGGAGCTTGGCAGGTAAGGTCGCGGGCGTTGTCGGCTCTGCGGCGCCATATGTCGCGGCCGGTGGCGCTTCGTTGCCTACCGCTGTAGCTGGCGGTGCTGTGGCTGGTGCTGTGCCTGCTGTGGCCGACAATAAATCGGCTGCCGAGATCGCGCGGGATGCGGCTGTCG
The DNA here is from genome assembly GCF_004339745.1 of Paraburkholderia sp. BL9I2N2. Classification (GTDB taxonomy): domain Bacteria; phylum Pseudomonadota; class Gammaproteobacteria; order Burkholderiales; family Burkholderiaceae; genus Paraburkholderia. The sequence continues at coordinate 595,114 of NZ_SMGP01000004.1, forward strand.
GTGCGGGGGCAGGGGCAGTCGGTCTGGGCGTCGGTAAGGCGGTCGGCAAAGGCATCGCCGCGCTCGCCGAGAATCCGACCATCGCAAAGGGCATCGCCAAGGCGCAAAGCTGGTTTGGCAAAGCGCCGTCTGACGCAACCCAGGTATCTGCGGCTGGAAATGCAACGGACGCGCATGTTGCCGCGGATATTGCGCAGGCATCCGGCAACACGCCTGAGCAGTTGGCGACGAAGCTTGAACAGGCGCCGGCACCGCAGACGCCGGGCTACACACCGACCGCTGCCGAGTTGGCTAACGATGCGAACGTGACGACCGTGCAGAAGGCTGCCACGAACGCCAATCCATCGACGTTCGCCAATGCCAGCGCGGAGAATGACGCAGCGATCGCGCGTGAGCTTGGGCAGCAAGGCACGCCGGCCAACCCTGGCACTCCGGCCAATCCGCAGGCAGCAGAGCAGGCAGCCGAAGCCGCCGCGCAGCACAGCGATGCACTTGCCGCCAAGGGGCAGGCCGAAGTGCAGACGCTCGATCAGGGCATCGCTCAGAAACTCCAGGCGCCGCAATTTGAGGCGCCGGTCAAACTCGCGCAGCGCATGGCTCGCGACGAAGGTTCGACCGTGTTCGACGACTTGCAGAAGGCGCGACAGGCCGACGCTGGCAAGACGCTTGAGCAGGTTATAGGCACGCCCGAGCAGCTAGAATCGTTGAAAGCCGCTCGCAGCGCTCAGGCGTCGCAAGACCTTGAGCAGATATTCCAGAACGCCAAGCCAGCCAATCCGACGCCCGTTCTCAATACGATCGATAGCATTCTCGCGGGGCCGAGCGGCAAGCGGCCGGCCGTCGCTCAGTCGCTGAACAACTTGCGCGGCATCATCGACAACGATGGTGCCCCGATCACCGATGCTCAGACGCTGTATGACTCGGTACGCAAGGGCATCGACGATATGGTAGATCCCAAGATGGCGACAGCGAACCCGGCCGGAGTGCAGGCGTCGCGCGAACTGCTGCGCGTCAAGGAAGTGCTCGACAAGCAACTCGAAAAGTCCGCGCCCGGGTTCCAGAACTACCTGGACAATTTCAAGCAGGCATCCGCGCCTATCGATGCCATGCAGTCGGTTCAGAGTCGCCTGTATAGCGCCGTCGATCCGGTGAGCGGTGAAGTCGATCCGGGCAAGCTGGTCAATGCCATCAATAGCGTGAAGACTGAGCAGATGAAGCCTGGCGCGCGCGCGGCAAACAAGGTGCCTCAAGACACGATCGACGCCCTGACCGAACTCGCACGCCACCTGCAAAACAAGAACGATCTGACGGGCTTGCCGGCGCAGGGGCAGGAATACATCCGGCGCGCTCTGGCATCGAGCGAGAAGCATGCGGCCGCGCAGTCGGAGTTCCAGAAGGTGCTGGACGCTCAGTCGCCGGCGTACAAGGAACTGCACGGCTCGCATGCGCAGACCGTCGCCACGATCGAATCGCAGCGCACGAGTCAGACGGCGCTCGCGCAGGCCCAGGAGGCCATCCAGAACGCTGACTCGCCGGCCGGTCTGCGAAGCATTGAGAAGATGCTGCCCGACATGGAGGCGGCTGACCGCGCGAAGGCCATCGCATTGCGTCAGCAACGTGCGCGTGACCTGGCGATGAGCGAGGTTCAGGAGCGCAATCTCAACAGCGCCGGCAAGACTGAGTTCAACCGCAATCAGTTCCGATCGACGGCCGACAAATACACGCCGTTCATGTCCGCAAACGATGCTAAACAGTTCGCCAATGTCTCCGACGACCTGTTGCGGCAGACGGCCAGCTACGCCAAAACCGGCAAGATCGCAGGCAGCGACACTGCGCAGAACCAGAGCGCGGCTAAGCGTTTCGGCAGCAATCTCGGCTCGGCGCTGAAGGATTCAGCAGTGCAGGGGCTGATTACCGGCGGCGTCGGCTCAGCGTTCGGCCCGGTTGGCGCAATCGGCGGCATGGCGGCCGGCGCATTGACTGGCGCACTCACGCGCACGGTCACGCAGAAAGTTTCAGCGATTACGACGGAAAATGCGGCAAAACTGCTGTCGAACGGTAAACTTCTGGCATCCGCGCTGCGCAATTATCAGTCGCTCGCCGCGCGCCGTCTGTTTGTCGAGCAACTTGCTGCGAAAGCGGGGTTCGTGGCAGGCGCAGCAACCGCCAATCAGTTCAACAGTCGTCGTTAGGAGTCCGTATGTCGCGGCCAGTCTTTGCAGTCGAGCGGTTCCAGGACGTGTATGCGGAGCTCCTGCCGCTGCTGCACGAGCATTACGACGAGATCAGCATCCATAAGCAGATGGGCTATGACCTGAAGCCTAATGTCGCGCTCTATCAGGCGATGCAGGATGCGGATCAACTCTCAATGATGATTGGCCGCCTCGATGGCCGGATCGTTGCCTACTTCGTCGTGTTCGTTCGCCCGAGCATCCATTACGGCGATTGCCTGGAAGGGATTGGGGACATTTTCTTCGTCGAGCAGACCCGGCGCGGCGCGATGTTCGGCAATGCCCTGTTTGATGCGACCGAGAAGGAACTGAAACGCCGCGGCGTGAAGTGTTTCATGGCTGGCGAAAAGCTGGCTTTCTCTGCCGCGCCACTGTTTGAGCGTCGCAAATTCGAACCCATCGAAAGGAAGTGGGCACTATGGCTCTGACCAAAGAAGAACGCCTCGGGAAAGTGTGGGATCGCGCCACGTCGCGCTTCGATCGCGCTTATGGCCCGCAGCAGCAAATCCGGCTCGCCTCGCTGGAGGACCGGCGCTTTGCATTCGTAGACGGTGCCCAATGGGAAGGCGGCCTCGGCGCGCAGTTCAATAACCGGCCGCGCTTCGTCGTCAACAAGACGCAGAAAGCCGTGCGGCGCATTGTGTCCGAATATCGCGCCAATGCGATGACGGTCAATTTCCGGTCGAGCGATGACGGCAGCCGCCAGGACGATCTGGACGCACTGCGCATCGTCTACCGGTCGGACGAACAATACAGCGGCGCGCAGGACGTCTACGTGTCGGCATTCGAAGAAGCTGTGGCGGGCGGCGTCGGCGCATGGCGTCTGACGAACGACTATGATCACCGCGCAGAAGTCGATCTGGACGACGACACGCCGCAGCGCATCCTGTTCGAGCCGATCAACGACGCCGATATCAGTGTTTTCTTTGACCCGGACAGCCGCAAGCTCGATAAGTCGGACGCCAAGTGGTGCGTTGTGCTCAACCCGATTAGTTGGGACACCTACACGGACGAATATCTGAGCAGCGCCGAAGTCAAGATCGAAGAACGGCCGTCGAGCTTCAAAATGGTTCGCTCTCTCAAGCAGTTCGACTGGTTCACGAACGATGCCGTCTACATTGGCGAGTATTACGAGGTCGAGCAGAAGGTCGAACAATATTCGGTGTGGCTTGAGCCGAACTCGAAGCTTGAGCAGAAGGTGTACGCCGGTCTGGATGCCGAGTCGCGCGAGGATGCCGCGGAGCAGGAGGCACACTGGAAGTCGATCGGCTACGCGAAGGTTCGCACCGGCAAGCGCAACCGTAAGCGCGTGCGCAAATACTTCCTCGATGGCTCGGGCGTTCTGAAAGACTGCGGCTATATCGCTGGCAGCGAGATTCCCATTGTCGTCGTATTCGGCATCCGCCAGATCATCGACGGCATCGAGCGGTTTCAAGGTGCCGTTCGGCTCGCCAAGGATTCGCAGCGTCTGTACAACATGCAGATCAGCACGTTGGCCGATATCACGGCATTCACGCCGCGCGAGAAGCCGATTTTCACGCCCGAGCAGATGGCTGGACATGAACTGACATGGGCCGGTGATCTGGTGGCGAACAATCCGTACCTGCTGATCAACCCGATTACGGGCGCTGACGGCTCGTCTACCGTTTCCGGCCCGGTCGGGCAGATCAAGCAGCCTGACGTTCCTCCAGCGCTCGCCGGTCTTGTGCAGATCACCGCAGCCGACATGCTAGACGTTACTGGCGGCGATCTCGCAGCCGATCAGGTGAACTCGAATACGTCGGATGCTCTGGTGAGCCGCGTACAGGCCCATCAGGACATGCAGGTCTATATCTTCATCGACAACATGGCGCGCGCGCTGGAGCGCTGCGGCAAGGTCTACATGTCGATGGCGGCCGACGTCTACGTTGAGGAAAACCGGCCGTTTGCAGCTATTGGTGAGGACAACACCTCGGAGACGACGAAGATCAATGTCCCGTCGCTGAACGCCGATGGCGAGCCGATCATCACGCGCGCGTTCACGCCGGGGCTCGATGTGTTCGTTGACGTGGGGCCTGCGTTCAACAGCCGCAAGGATTCGACGGTCAATACGCTCATCAAATTGCTGCCGGCCGTAGTCGATCCGCAGATGGCGCAGCTCGTCATGAACACGCTCATTCAGAATCTCGACGGTGAGGGAATGCAGGATCTCTCCGCTTACTCGCGCAAACAGCTTGTGCAGGCTGGCGTGGTCAAGCCAACCGACGAGGAGGCGCAGGAATTGGAAGAGGCCCAGCAGGAGGCCGCAAACGCACCGCCAGACGCCGCCACGGTCGCGCTGCTGGCTCAGGCGCGCGAGTCCGACGCCAACGCAAGCAAGAGCCAGGCATCCGCCGTGCAGTCTCTTTCGACCGCCGAACTCAACCAGGCGAAAGCTGCGCAGGCAGTGTCCACCACGAACGCCTCGCAACTTGCGACGATCATACAGATGCTGCAAGGCATGCAAGGCAACGTGCAGAACACCGCCGAGCAGATCAGCGCGAGCCAGCCGCAGCATCCGCTCGATGGCAAGGTGAATGCAGCCATTGCGAGCGGCAACGCGGCGCCGTCGCCGGGTATCAATCCGCTTCACGGCGTGCAGCAGGTTCAGCCCGATCCGACCGCGCAGCAACTGACGTCGGGAAACGGCGCGCCTCCGCCGCAAGCGCCGATTCATGCATCTAACCGGCCGGCGGTCGGCAAATGAGTGATGTATCGCTTCCTGATTGGGCTGAATGTCTGCTGACGCAAGGGCCGCGCTACACCATTTTTCATGGTGGTCGCGGCTCTGGCAAGTCGATGGCGTGCGCGACTGCTCTAGTTATCCGCGCCGCTTCGGAGCCGCTTCGCATCCTGTGTTTCCGTGAAATTCAGGAGTCGATCGACGAATCGGTTAAGGCCATCATTGAGCAGCGCATCAAGGATTGCGGGCTCAGTTCGTTCTTCAATATCACGAAGCGCGATATCACTGGCGCGAACGGCTCGAAGTTCATCTTCCGCGGATTGAGCGACCAGACTGCCGACTCGATCAAATCCCTCAACGATATTGATATCGCTTGGGGCGAAGAAGCGCAGGCACTCTCAAAAGAATCGCTGCAACTTTTCCTGCCGACGATCCGGAAAATCACGTCTGAGATCTGGTTCAGTATGAACCCGGAGTTGGACACGGATTATGTCTACACCGCGTTTATCCAGAAGCGCCCAGCCGATGCCCGAATTGTCGAGGTAAATTGGGACCGCAACCCGTTCTGGAATGCGGCAATGGAAGCAGAGCGGCTGCGGTCGAAGGCAGACGATCCGGAAGATTACGACCATATTTGGGAGGGCATCCCGAAGTCGGCGCTTTCCGGCGCCATCTACCGGCGCGAAATGCATATGCTGACGACGGAAAATCGCATCCGGCCACTCGTAGCCGATCCGACTCTCGGACTTCATGCAATCTTTGACCTTGGGATTAACGACATGATGGCCGTTACGGTCGCACAGGCCGATATCAGTGGCGCGCGACTCGTCGGCTATCATGAGGACAAAAATTACGGCATCGACCATTATTGCGAGTGGCTCAAAGACACAGGCCGGAAAGATGCCACGATCTGGCTGCCGCACGACGGCAACGCCCGGTCCGTGCAGACTGGATTAACGACAAAGAGAATTGTTGAGAACCTTGGCTGGCAGGTCGAGATTGTCCCGCAGATCGGCGTTGAGCCAGGTATCAAGAGGACCAGAGACATGCTGAAAAACGCATTCATCTCTGATGCTCCCGACTGTGCCGTCATGCTGGAACACATGCGTCGTTACACGCGCGCAAAGTCAGGCCACCCGAAGCATGATGAGCATTCCAATTGTGCCGACAGCGTTCGCTATACCGCCGTCGCTATGGATCAGTTCAAGAACGTGTCAGAGAGGAAGCGCCACCAGAAGCAAATGGCGGCGCAGGTTCGGGTTATTCCGACGCAGAACCATTGGGGCAGTGTAAATCGATAACCATGCTGATGCGATCGATGGATGATTCGTTGCGTACCTCGTGCTCAAGGTTGTTCGCAAACCAGAACAATCGACCGGTCAGCATCTGCATTGCCTCGTCCTTGCTGCCGTCGCTTTCCTCGCCGCAGTAGATCACCGCGCCCGGCTGGCCCTGCAGAACCAGGTGAAAGCGGCGCCAGTAGCGCACGTGCTCGGGCGTGTCGGCATGGCGGAAGATGCGGCCGCCGGGCTTGATGCGATTGATCATCACACGACCGATGCGCGTGGCGCGCGTGAACTGCGCGAGGTCGAACACGAAGCCATGCGCCTGCGGGAGTTGATCCCATGCTGGCCAGCATATCGATTCGTGCTGGTCGTAGCCGGGAAGCAGGTTCTGCTTGTAAAGCTCGATCTGCTCATCCGTCAGGCCGGTGGCGATCTCGGGAAAGCGCAGCATGATCGTGTCGGTATCGCCAAAGGGCCCTTGCGGATACTTGCGCAGAAACGTATCGGCGTCCCACCGGGAAGGCTCCATCGCAACAGCCAGGGCGAGCGCGGCGACATCCATACCGTCTTTGATAACACGGAAATTTCGCATATCAGACCAAGCTGCAAAGAAAGGCGATTCCGCACAGGATCGCAATAATCACGCTGTATCCCGCGATTGTTCGCAGGACTTCCATACCGTTTCGGCGGATATCAGCCACGAGTCGCACCGGCGATGTGATGACCTGGGCGGCGGCGTCGATCGCCGAATCCCGCGTCAGATACAGGATGCGGGCGAGCGCCATTGCTATGAACACGGCGAACGTAATCTGTGGCGGCATTGTGATCGCGCACAGGACGAGTAAAAATGCTGCGATAACCATCTTTTTCTCCTTTTCGACTCAAACATGATATGTGCACTACTGACCAATGACAACATTTGTCAAGTATACTTTTCGCACTTAAACGAATCCACCTAAGGGGTGAGAACATGGACCAGACAGACGAACTGCAAACCGAAGTCGAAAATCAGACTGCCGCACCGGCCGCCGTCCTTTTTGACGATGCCGACGAGTTGGAAGCAGGCGGGGAAGGTGAGGGGAATCAGGAGCCGGCAGGCGAGGTCGAGACGCCGGAAGGCGAAGAAGGCCAGCAGCCGCGCGAAAGCCGCACCTTTCAGGAAATCCGCAAGAATTTGAATGGCGCCTTGAAAGACAAGCGCCGCATGGAGCGCGAACTCGAAGATTTGCGCGCCAAACTGCCGAAGCCGGAGCCGACACTCGGCGCCAAGCCGACGCTCGACCAGTACGACTACGACGAAACGCGGTTCTCGGAGGCGTACGACAAGTGGATGGAGCAGAAGGCTGCGATGGACGCCGCCGACCGCCAGAAGCTCGACGACCAGCGCAAACAGCAAGACGAAATCGAGAACTTCAAGAAGTCGTACAAGGCGCGTTCAGAAGCGCTCGGCGTTGCCGACTTCCAGGAATCAGAAGCCGAAGTCGGCGCGATGCTTAACCAGACGCAGAGCGGCTTGCTCATGCGCGGCGCCGACGATCCGGCCGCGCTTGTCTATGCGCTGTCGAAGTCGCCTGCGCGCCTGATCGACCTGTCGAGGATCACTGATCCGGTCAAGTTTACCGTTGCTGTAGCAAAATTGGAGATGAATTTGACCACCCGCAAAACCCCGCGCCCGGCGCCCGAGCCGCGCATTTCGTCCGAACGCAGTGCAACCGGCCATAGCGCTTCCGGCTCGCAACTTGAAAAGCTCCGCGATGAAGCGGCGCGCACTGGCGACTATTCGCGGGTCGTCGCTTACAAGAAACAGATGGGCGCGAAATAGTGCGCCTATTGCTTAGCACTACTTGATTAACATAACCGAAAGTAGTAGTCTTAGCGCAATTGTTGGTCGGATCGCATAAGAGACATTCCTTGCGCGATCCGACAACTAGCTTCACGTATCTCAGCACCATCGACGCCTGAGCGTCAGTCCTGGCTGGATGCGAAATCTGTGGCCTTTGAGGCCATTCATTTTTCGTCTCTTATTTAGGATTGCTCGCTATGTCAAACCCGCCCTCAGCACCTTTTCTCTCGACCGCAAACTCCTTCAGCAAGGAGGAGCGCGTCGCCTTTGAACGCCTGCTGGAAGGCTTCCATGATCAACTGGTCATGTCGAAAGCCGTCACCGTGTTCCAGAACGATCAGACCATGATGGCCCGCGCCGGCGATATCATTCGCCGCCCGATGCCGTACATCGCCCGTTCGTTCTCGGGCCTCGATCAGACCGCCAACTTCGTCGGCAAAACGCAGCTCACGATTCCGGCCGCGATCGATACGATCCGCTCGTCGCCGTGGACGATGGACGCGACCGAACTGCGCGATGCGTTGCAGGAAAACCGTTTGGGCGATGCTGCAAAGCAGAAGATCGCATCGGACATCAACCTCGCGGTGGTGAACGCTGTTTCGACGCTCGGCTCGCTGGTGGTGAAGCGCACTGTTGCGGCGACCGGCTTCGACGATCTGGCGCAGGCCGATTCGCTGATGAACGAGTCGGGCATCGACTACGACGAACGCTATGCCGTGTTCGGCTCGCGTGACTACAACGCAATGGCTGGCAATCTGGCAAGCCGCGCGTATGTGGTGGAAGGTCAGAAGGCCGCCGACGCATACGAAATGGCGACCGTTGGCCGCCGTGTGGCGGGCTTCGAGCGCGTGCTGAAGGCTGACTATCAGGCTCGTCTCGCTGCTGCGGCTGGCGTGACGGTCACGGTCAACGGCGCGAACCAGTACACGGTTCCGAAGGCGCTGGCAGCGAGCCCGACCGGCCCGCTTCAGTCGAACGTGGACAACCGGATTCAGGCGCTGGCGATCACCGTCACGTCCGGTACGGTCAAGGTCGGCGACGCCTTCACGATAGCTGGCGTCAACAACGTCCATCCGATCACGAAGGTCGATACCGGCCAGCTCAAGACGTTCCGCGTCGTCAGCATCGTTTCGGGTGCAGGCGGTACGGGCACGATCCAGATTGCCCCGGCGATCATCAGCGGAACCGGCGGCACGGATGCGGAACTGGCTTACCAGAACTGTACCGCCGCTCCGGCATCGGGCGCGGCCATCACGTGGCTGAACACGGTTACGACCGGCGTGAACTGCTTCTGGAAGAAAGAAGCGGTCGAAATCCTGCCGGGTCGTCTGGCTGTGCCTTCGGATCAGGGTCTCGCAGTGATGCGCGGCACGACCGAGCAAGGCATCGAGATCGTGATGACCAAGCAGGCGCACATCGAGACGTACAAATCGCTGTACCGGGTAGATGCGTTCTATGGGACTTCGGTGACGAACCCTGAGATGTGCGGCATCATTTTGTTCAACCAAACCTGATCAGATGTGTTTCCAGGTCCTGCGTTTCATGATGTCGTAAACAGTCATGTAATGCACACCGTAATGGGCTGCGAGCGTCTTCATGCTGTCTGCGGACGCTCGCATGTCCAACACATCCTTCTCGGTCAGCGAGGTGTTCGAATGAGCGCTCCCAGCCTTCGCGTTGCAGCGATTGCGCAGCACCTTGTCTGCACAATTGTCTTTCTGTGTTCCAAGCTCAAGATGCTCGGGGTTGACGCATGCCGGGTCATCGCATTTGTGACGCACAACGTAGCCGCTAGGTATTTCTCCTTTGTGCATGATGTACGAAGCACGATAAGCGGTCATACGTTCTTTTCTGAACCAAAAACTGCAAGAGCGGAATTTACTGCTCTGCGCGTTCCATACCCAACATCCGCGGTCATTTACCGCGTATTTGGTCGCGAATCTTTTCTCGGCCGGCATTTCAGGCCTTGGATCCAACGCGGGATCCTTTCCCGACCAATGCCGGAGGTAATGCTTTCGGCAAAACCCAAGGGCTTGATGCCTTCCTTCGCATCCATCAATCGAACATTTGCGCATGATAGTTGGCAGTCCGTATTTGTTATACGGAATTGTATCACCACTCCGAAGATGGGGGTGACGTAATGGCGACTACCAGCGAGGCGCGTGCGCTTCCATTTTTCACGGACCTCTACGGCTCGCCGTTGGAGTCCGGTTCCATCTACATCGGCCAGGGCGGTCTTGATCCTGTCGCCTATCCGGCTGTTGTCACTTCCGACGTTGCCGGTTCTGTCGTTCTTCAGCAGCCGATTCGTACCGTGCACGGCCATGCAACGGCGGCCGGTGCGCTCGTGCATATGTTTTGCGCGATTCCCTATTCCATCACGATTCTCGATTCTGCTGGACGTGTCGTTTATGCATCATTGAACGAGACTGACCCGATCGCGTTGGCCATCGGATCATCGAGCGTGCAAAGCGCCGCTGATCTTGCCGAACTCCGATCGCGCTCCAGGTCATCGACGAATCAGGTATGGGTGACTGGTTTCGGCATGTACGTCTATGTGCCGACCGATACCACGAGCCCGGAATCAGTTCCTACGATTGTCGTTGGTAATGACGGTGCACGGTATCACCTGGACGCGTTTTATGTAGAGGCAAAGACTGTTCATGTGTCGGGGACCACAAGCGCCAACGTACCCGGAACATGGCTGACATGGAATGACTTCGGCACAAGTGAATCCGTCATTACCAATAATCAAGGTAGCGGCGCTGGTGGCTTGATTCTTCGCAATGTGAATGCAGGGAATACGGTCGAAACTGGCCGCGTCACGATTACGTCGTCAGGTGGAATTTCAGCGCAATCCGATATCGCAACGTCGCACAACGTTATCGCAGGTGGTGGAATCGTTGCGCTTACCTCGGATGGTTCAAAAGCTATTCAGTGGGATGGAGCGAACTATAACTTTGCCGGTGCGCAACTCAATATCAACGGGTCGCAGGCAGCCAACGACGGCAACCTGCAAGCCAAGATGTCGCCGCGCATGGCGACGATATTCCAGACCAAGACTGTCGGTGGCCTGACGCTGACGACTGGATCTGCGCCGGGCGATCCCGGTACATGGTCTGCGATCGTTACCGGCGTCGGCTCGACGGGCGTCTCCATGTGGGTGAGAACAGCATGACATACGACAGCATTGCCAATCCGGTCTGGTTTGACGCCGCGCACACGATGATCTCCGTCGATATCGTTTTTCATGATCTAGGAACTACGCCGGTGAAATTCAACGCTTCGCCTGAAGACGTCATGGACTACGGCCGCGAAATCTACGCGGACCTCGTAGCGGGGAAATACGGACCAATCGCGGAACACACGGCATGACAACAATCAATGACCTCTCGGTTGCATCGTCGGTAAGTGCTGACGACAAGTTGCCAATCTGGCAGAACGCAAACGGGGTAACGCGTGCGTTACCGATCTCCGTGCTTGACGGTCGCTATCTAACGCAGGACGATATTGCTGAGCTTGCCGCCGATGCCAAGGTCGAGAAATTCATTTCTAGCGTGCTGCCGAACCCGACGGAGCTTCCTACATTTGTCGCCGGCACAACCTCTTCGCTTACTCTCGCCAATCAGTACTACTCAATAGACAACATTCAGGCGATATTTGACGGCACGTATCAGGGGCTGGATGGAGGGTCATTGGTTGGGTATGGGCTGAATTTCCCGGACGCCATCCCGATTGGCACGCAGATGGTCTATATCCGCGGCGGCGCTGCTCGAGTCATCGGCGCGCCGTCTGACGGGACCGTGACGACGCCAAAACTGGCTGACGGCGCTGTAACCATGAGCAAATATGCGGATGGATCGATTGTTGATTCAAAAGTTGCCGCCAATACTGCACTTGCCAATCGACTGGCGGAATACAACGTCAAAGATCCGCAGTTCGGCGCGCTCGGTGACGGCGTAACAGACGACACTGCGGCAATCAATAAGGCGCTAGCCTTTATGACGCAGCATGGCGGGACACTTTATTTCCCGCAAGGCAAATATCTTGTGAGTGGGTCGGGTCTGGTGCTTGATCAAAGCCTGATTACTGACAATCTGCTCACACATTCATCGATCGTCGGATCGGGGATGGGAGCGAGCGAGATTTACTACACCGGCACTGGCTCTGCGCTCACCTATAAAGGCGCACCTCCTCCGTATGCAAATTCGTATTGCTCAATCAAAAATCTGCGTTTTCTTGGAGTTAGTCAGACGGTTGGAACCGGGTTGTCGCTTCAGGATGCATCTCTTCTCACGATGAGAGATATCGTGGTGCAGGTCTTTGGAACTGGCATTAATGGATCCGATATTTTACAAAGTATCTTTGATAACTGCGCCATTGGTGCGTGTGGCAATGGTGCGCTTTTCTCCTATAGCAATTTTACGCAACCCAATGCAATTACGTTCCTTAATTGCCAGTTTATTGACAATCTAAATTTCGGCGTAAATCTGGCTGATCCGGTTACCTGTATATTTATCGGAGGATCAGTGCAAGAAAATGGCATTGGCGGGAGCGCAAGCGATCGCTATGGCGTTGGAGTATTCACGAGCATCAGCGGTGCTGGATTGGCAGGTGCGCAATCTGCAACATTCGTCGGAACCTATTTTGAAGGTAACGCTGGTAACGCCGATATATGGTTCACTGGCGGAAATGGTACAGATGGATCAACTGGAATTCTGGTGAAGGGCTGCACCTTCAACCGGATCGACGCGACAAATTATGTCACCAATAACATTCGTGCAGATATTGGTACTCCGAACAAGGTTCAAATAACAGCCATTGGCAATGGATTTAATGGTTTTGGCGCTTATGTAGCCGATTCATCCCGGAAGTACATTCAGGTAAACCCATCTGGCGCGGCTGTATATGACGTTACCGATTTCGGGAATATGTATGGCTCGAATGTAGAGAAGCCCGTTTTCATCGGGCCAAGCAAGACTGGAAAAGCAATGGCGTCTGCATGGGTCACGTTCGACGGAACTGCCTCATCGCCAACGCCTATCAGCAAATATAACGTTGGCTCGATTACAAAGATCGGGACCGGCGATTACAGCATCACGTTTGAAAAGCAGGGACCGAATACGAACTACCCGGTGACGATCAACGTAAACGGGGCATGTTTTCCAGTGATTTACTCACCTGGCCAGGCAAATGTCCGGATTCAGACTCTCAATCCATCTCAGGCGCTAACAGACTTCGCTCTCGTGTCAGTGACTTGCTACGGGAATAACGACGTTACCTGAATATTCATACGGGGAATGGTAGATAACGGGGATTCCATGGACCAATACAAAGAAGCGGCCATTGCGGCAGCCAAAGCATCGCCTGCATGGCTCGGGGTCTACATCACCCATGCAGCGGAAAACATCACCGTGTCTGGTGTTGCCGCGCTTGCTGCGACGGTCTACAGCATCGTCCAGACCTATATCTCGATCCAGCGTTACCGGAGGGAAAAGTGAACCCAGCCAATGAAGCCCAACTGATCGCGGAGTTGCGGCGCGATGAAGGCGTTCGGTACGTGCCATATCGCGACACAAAGGACATTCCGACTGTCGGAGTAGGTCACAACCTTCAGGCGTCACCGCTGCCCGCTGGCTGGACTTATCCGCTCACGGACGATCAGGTCAATCAGCTTCTGGCGAGCGATCTGGCGAACGTCTTTTCTGATCTCAACCGCGATCTGCCGTGGTGGACCGATCTGAACGATGTGCGCCAACGCGTGATCGCCAACCTCATGTTCAATCTCGGATCAAACAAGCTGCTTGGCTTCAAGAACACGCTTGCCGCGATGCGCCAGGGGCGCTATGACGACGCGGCGGCCGGGATGCTCAATTCCGCGTGGGCATCGCAAGTCGGTGCACGTGCGCAACGTCTCGCGCAGATGATGCGCACAGGAGTTTGAAATGGGACTGCTCGACATTACTGGCATCGGCTCTGTTCTGGATTTCGGTTCGAAGATCATCGATCGGGTTTGGCCAGATCCGACTCAAGCCGCAGCGGCCAAGTTGGAATTGTTCAAGGCCCAGCAGGCCGGCGAGTTCAAGGAAATGGACCAGGCCTTTGAGATTGCAAAGGCACAGATCGGCGTCAACCAGACTGAAGCAGGCAACAACAGCACTTTTGTTGCCGGCTGGCGCCCCTTCATTGGCTGGGTATGCGGCTTCGCGCTTGCTTATCAGTATCTCTTGCGTCCGCTTGTGAGCTGGGGCGTTCTCGCGGCCGGTCATCAGCTTCCGTCAATGCCGGGGCTTGATGACAACCTGTGGCAACTCATGATGGGGATGCTTGGCATGGGTGGTTTGCGGTCTTACGAGAAGATTAAGGGAGTGGCTTCGAAATGAATCCGATCCTGCGCTATCTTCTGAACCTGCTGATTCTGCTCGACCAGGCTGGCAACACGCTTGCTGGCGGATCGCCGAATGAAACCATCAGCGAGCGCGCGGCGAAGGCCCGCAACGAAGGCAAGGAATGGGGCTGCGTGCTTTGCAAGGTGCTGAACTGGATCAACCCAGGCCACTGCGATAACGCTTTGACATCGACCATCGGCGATGACGCCGTGATCAAGGACTGAAATGAAACGACTTCTCACACTGTTGGTGCTGACGTTCTCGGCCGCAGCGTCATTCGGCGCGACGCTCAATCCGATCCAGTTGCTGAACCCGGCAGGATCGACTGCCGGGCAGGCGATCGTATCGACCGGCCCGACGACAGCTCCGGTATGGTCGCCAGTCACTGCAACGGCTCTTGCGGCACAAGCAGCAAATACCGTCGTGGCGAATGTCACGGCGGCCAGCGCATCACCTACGGCCGTCGCGCTGCCGAGTTGCAGTACGGCGAACAGCGCTCTCAAGTACACGACTTCGACCGGATTTTCCTGCGGCACTACATATGCATTGACGACTGGCACACTCGCGCAGTTCGCCGCCACCACTTCGGCACAGTTGGCTGGTGTGATTTCTGATGAAACTGGCAGTGGTGCACTGGTATTCGGCACCAGCGCGACCATCGGGACGGCGACACTCAACACGCCGACGATCTCGGGCGGAACAATCAACAATGCGCCGATCAGCGGTAGCACTGGCTCATTCACAACTCTCGCAGCAAGTAGCACTGTCAGTGGGGCCGGGTTCAGTACATACCTTGCTAGCCCGCCTGCGATCGGTACAACGACTGCCGCTGCTGCTAAGTTCACGACGCTTCAGGCGACTAGCGCAATCACGCCATCAAGCACGGCGGGCATCGTTGGCACCACGACGAACGACAGCGCTAACGCGGGTAGCTTTGGCGAATACGTCACGAACACGACAAGCGGCACGTCACTGACGAACGCGACAGCGGCGAATTGCACGAGCGTCAGCCTGACTGCCGGAGATTGGGATGTGAGCGGATCGATTCGCTACATACCGGCCGCCAGCACGGTGACCTCGAACCTTCAGAGCGGCATCACTTCAACTTCGGCCACTCTCGCGGGCCTCGGCACGCAGAACACGTTGCAAGTCTCCTACCTAACCGGCGTGGCATTTCAGGAGCAGTCAACGCCAGTCGTTCGCATGTCCCTGGCATCGACTACGACCGTCTATCTTGCCGGCATCGCCGGCTTCACAACGAGCACCATGACCTGTAACGGCTTCATTCGCGCCCGGCGGGTGCGATAAAGCCAAAGCGCTTCATTTCACTGATCGGCATCGGAGCATGGCACGGCGTCTCGCTCCGATGCTTTTTCGATGCCGCGTTTTCCGCATGAATCCTGGGATGATCCTGGGTAAGCCGCTCAATCTCAGCATCCAGGTCGATTTCGTTGCGCTTTGCTCTTGGCATGTGATACCCCGGTTCGAATATTGGATATATCTATCAGACGAATATAGCGGTGGTGCGCAGTCTACAACAAGATTGGGTGAGGGCTGTTCAAAGCCCTGAGCAAGGGGTTTCCCGTTTCTAATATTTCCTGCCGACTCCCGTTAAATGCCCGCGAATTCGAGATACCCGCCTCGTAAAAATATTAGAAACGATTTCCCGCAAAGCCTTGTCCAGCAACGTCCTGACATATATTCGCCGTGCTGATGGGCAGCGAAGACTTCGCCTTCATGCTGCAGAAGCGGCCGGGCACGTTCCTGCGCATCGGCAACGGCGCGGGCGAGGACGGCTGCATGGTGCACAACCCGCACTACGACTTCAACGACCGCAATTTGCCGGTCGGCGCGGCGTTCTGGACGCGGCTGGTGGAGCGCTATCTCGGCCAGTGATCCGGTGCGGCGAGCCGCGCCTGAATCGAGTCCCACAACCATAACGACGAGGAAGACCACGCGATGAGTACCACGACCAATGCGAGCCACGCCGTTCAGGCGAGCCGGCCCGCCAGCCGCGGCGCGATCGCCG
This sequence comes from Paraburkholderia sp. BL9I2N2, assembly GCF_004339745.1. Classification (GTDB taxonomy): domain Bacteria; phylum Pseudomonadota; class Gammaproteobacteria; order Burkholderiales; family Burkholderiaceae; genus Paraburkholderia. The sequence goes on from NZ_SMGP01000004.1 coordinate 611,593, forward strand.
CCGCGGTGATCGGCAACTGGCTCGAGTTCTTCGACTTCACCGTGTACGGGTTTTTTGCCGTGATCATCGGCAAGCTGTATTTCCCGTCGGCGGATCCGACTACGTCGTTGCTGCTGTCGGTCGCGACCTTCGCGGCGGGCTTCATCACGCGGCCGCTCGGCAGCGTCATGCTCGGCGTGTACGCGGACCGCAAGGGCCGCAAAGCCGCGCTCAATCTGACCATCATGCTGATGGCGGTGAGCACCGGCCTGATCGCGATCGCGCCGACCTATGCGCAGATCGGTCTCGCCGCGCCTTTGCTCATCGTGCTGGCGCGTCTCGTGCAAGGCTTCTCGCAAGGCGGCGAGTTCGGCGCGGCCACGTCCACGCTGCTCGAACAGGGCGGCGGCACGCGGCGCGGCTTTCGCGCGAGCTGGCAACTCGCCACGCAAGGCGGCGCCGCGCTGATGGGCTCGGGCATCGCGGCGGCATTGTCCGGCGCGTTGCCGAAAGAGTCGCTGGAAAGCTGGGGTTGGCGCATTCCGTTCCTGCTCGGCGTGCTGATCGCGCCGGTCGGCATGTACCTGCGCCGCCGCTTGGCCGACGACGCCGCCAGCGCGCACAGCCACGCCATCGAACGCGGCGTGCTGCATGAACTCTTCACTAGCCATTTGCGTCCGCTCATCCTGATCACGCTGACGGTGATGGGCGGCACGGTCTCGACCTACATCCTGACCTTCTACATGCCGACCTACGCGATCCACACGCTCGGCCTGCCGATGTCGCTGTCGATGCTGGTGGGCGTCGCCTCGGGCTTCGTGATGCTGATCACGTGTCCGCTCTTCGGCATGCTGTCGGATCGCATTGGCAGCCGTAAGCGGCCGATCCTGTTCGGGCGCGGCGTGCTGGTGTTGCTGCTGTTTCCGGCTTTCATGCTGATCAACCGCTTTCCGCAGTTGCCCGTCATCATGTCGCTGACCGCGCTGATGCTGCTGTTCTACTCGATGGGCTCGGCGTCGGAATTCGCCTTGATGTGCGAGTCGTTTCCGCGGCGCGTGCGCGCCACCGGCATTTCGATCGCGTATGCGTTGAGCGTGTGCGTGTTCGGCGGGACCGCGCAGCTCGTCGCGACGTGGCTGATCAAGCTGACCGGCAGCAAGCTCGCGCCGGCCGGTTATGTGGCGGCGTGTGTCGTGGTGTCGTTGATCGCGGTCTCGATGCTGAAGGAAACGGCGGACCAGCCGATCGATTGATTGCTCGAACAGGGCGCCGTCATGACGCGGCGCCCGCCAACGGAATTACCCGCGTCGTGCCACCATCTCCGAGACGGTTTGCGCGGCGTGCTGCAACGGCTCCAGAAACGCCTTCACCATCTGCTTGGCCGAATTGCGCTGCGCATTGCCGCTGATATTCATCGCGGCGATCACGCGTCCCTGGCGATTGCGGATCGGCGCGGACAGCGAAATCAGCCCGCCTTCCAGTTCCTGATCGACGATCGCCCAGCCCTGGCGGCGCACCTGCGCGATCAGCTTCTTCAACTCTTCCTTGTCGGTGACCGTGCGCGGCGTGTGCGCGTAGAGCGGCGCCGAATTCAGGGTCGTCTCGAGCGTTTCCTCGTCGAGCGCGGCGAGTAGCACGCGGCCCATCGACGTGCAATAGGCCGGCAGCCGGCTGCCGATCGACAGGTTGATCGTCATGATCTTGTGAGTCGGCACGCGCAGCACGTAGACGATCTCGGTGCGGTCGAGCACGGCCGCCGAGCAGCTCTCGTGGACCTGCGCCGACAGTTGTTCCATCACCGGCTCGGCGAGGTTCCAGAACGGCATGGAGGTCAGATACGCGAAGCCGAGGTCGAGAATCTTCGGCGTGAGGCGGAACAGGCGCCCTTCGGCCTCCACATAGCCGAGCGTTTGCAGGGTCAGCAAAATGCGGCGTGCGCCGGCGCGTGTGAGGCCGGTGGCGGCGGCGACGTCTGTGAGCGTCTGTTCGGGGCGCGTGGCGTCGAACGCGCGGATCACCGCGAGGCCGCGCGCGAACGACTGCACATATGAGTCGCCCGGTTTGTCCGGGGCCGGTTCGGCGCTGACGGGAACGGCGGAAGACGGCGGCAGGGCTTTGCTCATGGGCCTTGAAGGATGCATTCGAGGAAGGGCGGACCCGCGCCACGCTTGAATCCCCCGCGCGGCGCGCTAAAGGCGTGACGATAGCTTAAGCCTTCTGTTTCGCCAACTTTGCCGCCCGATGCACAAAAATCCCAGGGTTTGCATGGATGCAACCGGCATCTAAAATTTGTATGATGACCCGATAACATGATCAATCGAGGCATTGATGTTCGACAAGATTCCTGCGAGAGCGTTGAGCGACACCGTCGCGCAGCAGCTTCTCAAGCAGATCGACAAAGGCACCTTCGAGCGCGGCGGCAAGCTGCCGACCGAGGCCGTGCTCGCCCAGCAGTTCGGGGTGAGCCGCACGGTGATCCGCGAGGCGATCTCGCGGCTGAAGAACGAAGGCGTGGTCGAGCCGCGCCAGGGCAGCGGCGTGTTCGTCGCCGCGCACGGCACGGTCCGGCCGCTGCGGATCGACTACGCGGAAGCGGTCGAACCCGGCTCGGTGGTGCAGATTCTCGCGTTGCGGCGCGCGATCGAAGCGGAAGTCGCGTCGGAAGCCGCCATGCGCCGCAGCGACGCCGACATGATGTCGATCGACGCGGCGCTCGCGAAGATCGACGCGGCGGTGGCCGAAGGCGAGGACGGCGTGGCTGAAGACGTCGCGTTTCATCGCGCGATCGCGGCGGCCACCGGCAATCCGTATTTCCTCAAAACCCTCACCTTCCTGAATCAGTACCTCGAAGCCGGCACGGTCGTCACGCGCCGCAACGAGGCGCTGCGCGAGGACTTTTCGCGTCAGGTGCGCGAAGAGCATGCGGCGATCGCTGCCGCGATTCGCGCAGGCGATCCGATGGCGGCGCGCAATGCGGCGCGAACTCATATGTACAACGCGGCACGGCGTCTCGCGGAAGCGGGGATTTGCTGAGCTTCACGGCTGAGCTTGAACGCCCAGCTTCAGGCGCGAGCGCCCAACGAATTCATAGAGGTCAAGCATGTCCAGAAATGTCGGTGTCATCGGTCTTGGTGCAATGGGCCTGGGTGTCGCGCGCTCGCTGCTGCGCGCGGGTCTGCGGGTCCATGCGTGCGATCTGCGGAGCGAGATCCTGAATGCGTTCGTCGCGGAAGGCGGCGTGGGTTGTGCGACGCCCGCCGAACTCGGCGCGCAGTGCGAGGTGGTCGTCACGCTGGTGGTTAATGCCGCGCAAACGGAGGCCGTGCTGTTCGGCGAGCAGGGCGCGGTCGCAGCGATGAAAAAGGGCGGCGTGGTGATCGCCAGCGCGACCGTGGCGCCGGACTTCGCGATCGAACTCGGCAAGCGGATCGAGGCGGCCGGTTTGCAGATGCTCGACGCGCCGGTCTCGGGCGGCGCGGCGCGCGCGGCCTCCGGCGAGATGACCATGATGACGTCCGGTCCTGCTGCGGCCTATGCCGCGTGCGAGGACGTGCTGGCCGCGATGGCCGGCAAGGTGTACCGCCTCGGCTCCGAGCACGGTGCCGGGTCGAAGGTGAAGATCATCAATCAGTTGCTGGCCGGCGTGCATATCGCGGTGGCCGCCGAGGCGATGGCGCTCGGCTTGCGCGAAGGCGTCGATCCGGATGCGTTGTACGAGGTCATCACGCACAGCGCGGGCAATTCGTGGATGTTCGAGAATCGTGTGCCGCACATTCTGAACGGCGACTACACGCCGCTGTCGGCCGTCGATATTTTCGTCAAGGATCTCGGCCTCGTGCTCGATACCGCGCGTCGCTCCAAATTCCCGCTGCCGTTGTCGGCGGCGGCGCATCAGATGTTCATGATGGCGTCCACGGCCGGTCACGGTGGTGAAGACGATTCCGCGGTGATCAAGATTTTCCCCGGCATCGACGTGCCGGCGGCGAAGTAAGCAGGAGACCGTCATGACGGCAAACACGAAACGCGCGCTACTCGGCTGCATCGCCGACGACTTCACTGGCGCCACCGATCTCGCCAACATGCTGGTGCGCGGCGGCATGCGCACCGTGCAAAACATCGGCGTGCCCGCATCGAGCGAAACGCTCGAAGCCGACGCACTGGTGGTCGCGCTGAAATCGCGCACCATTCCCGCCGCCGATGCGGTCGCGCAATCGCTCGCCGCGCTCGACTGGCTGCGTGCGCAAGGCTGCCGGCAGTTCTTCTTCAAATACTGCTCGACATTCGATTCGACCGACGCGGGCAACATCGGCCCGGTCACGGATGCGCTGCTCGACGCGTTATCCGCGAACGGCAACGTCAATGCGTTCACGATCGCCTGTCCGGCATTTCCCGAGAACGGCCGCACGATCTTTCGCGGCCATCTGTTTGTCGGCGATACGTTGCTCAACGCGTCGGGCATGGAAAACCATCCGCTCACACCGATGCGCGATGCCAACCTCGTGAGCGTGCTGCAACGGCAGACCCGATCGAAAGTCGGTCTCGTGCGTTATGACGCTGTAGCGCGAGGCGTGTCGGCCGTGCGCGAATCGTTCGATACGTTGCGCGATGAAGGCGTGCGCATGGCGATTGCCGACGCGGTGTCCGATGCCGACCTCTACGTACTCGGCGAAGCTTGCGCCGACCTCACGCTGATTACCGGAGGTTCCGGCGTCGCGTTGGGTTTGCCGGCCAACTTTCGCCGCGCGGGTTTGCTCGAAGAACAGGGCGACGCCGCGCAGTTGCCGCCGGTGGACGGACTGCCGGCGGTGCTGGCCGGTAGCGCATCGAAAGCGACCAACGCCCAGGTCGCGGAGTGGCGCGCCACACGGCCTGCATTTCGCATCGATCCGCTCGCCGCGGCGCGTGGTGAGAACGTCGTCGAACAGGCACTGGCTTTTGCGCAGCCGTACCTCGACAAAGCCGAGCCCATGCTGATCTATGCCACTGCCACGCCCGACGAAGTCAAGGCGGTGCAACGCGAACTCGGTGTGAATGAGGCAGGACATCTGGTCGAATCCACGTTGGCTGCGATTGCTCGCGGTCTGCGCGAGCGCGGCGTGCGCAAGTTCGTGGTAGCGGGCGGCGAGACCTCGGGCGCCGTCGTGCAGGCGCTCGACGTGCACACGCTGCGGATCGGCGCGCAGATCGATCCCGGCGTGCCCGCCACCGCCACGACCGGCGCCGAGCCGCTCGCGCTCGCCCTGAAATCCGGCAACTTCGGCACGACCGACTTCTTCGAAAAAGCGCTGCGTCATCTGAGCGGAGCCGCGCAATGACCGGCACGCCCGCACTCCATACGACTGACGAAGCGCGCGTTCGCGAAGAAATCTGCGTGACCGGCGCGAGTCTTTATCAACGCGGCTACACGGTGGGCACCGCCGGCAACATCAGCACGCGGCTCGACGACGGCTGGCTGATCACGCCGACCGATGCCTGTCTCGGCCGGCTCGATCCCGCCGATATCGCCAAGGTCGATCTCGACGGCAAGGCGGTGTCTGGCGGCCGGCCGTCGAAAACGCTGGCGCTGCATCGCGGCATCTATGCGCGCAACGGCGAGGCACGCGGAATCGTCCACACCCATTCGACGCATCTGGTCGCGCTGACGCTCGCGGGCGTCTGGCGCGAGACAGACGTGCTGCCGCCTATCACGCCGTACTACGTGATGAAAGTGGGCCACGTCCCCCTGATTCGCTACAAGCGGCCCGGCGATCCGCAGGTCGCGGAACAGATCGCCGCGCTCGCCGACAGCGTTCGCGCCGTGCTGCTCGAACGTCTCGGTCCGGTGGTGTGGGAGCGGTCAGTGGCGCAAGCCGCGTATGCGCTCGAAGAACTCGAAGAGACCGCGCGTTTATGGTTGATGACGACCCCGCGGCCCGCACCGCTCGACGAAGCCGCACTCGAAGAACTGCGCACCGTGTTCGGCGCGCGCTGGTAGGGAAACCGACATAACAAAGCCCGGCTGCGCTCGTTGCGCCGCATCGGGCCATTCATCAAGGAGACAATGCATGAGTTCGTATCAGGCCACACCCAGCCAACCGATTGCAGCCGACGCCGCCGGACAACCCGGCGCCGCCGAAGTCGAGCGCACGTATAAGAAAGTGTTCTGGCGCATCGTGCCGTTTCTGATGCTGTGCTATGTGGTCGCCTATCTGGACCGCGTGAATGTCGGTTTCGCGAAACTGCAGATGTCGCAGGACCTGGCGTTCAGCGAAACGGTGTTCGGCCTCGGTGCCGGTGTGTTCTTCATCGGCTATTTCCTGTTCGAGTTGCCGAGCAACATTCTGATGCACAAGCTCGGCGCGCGGATCTGGATCGCACGGATCATGATCACGTGGGGCTTGCTCTCGGCAGTGTTCGTGTTCGTGAAGACGCCGATGCAGTTCTACATCTTGCGCTTCTTTCTTGGCCTCGCCGAAGCCGGGTTCTATCCCGGCGTGATCCTGTACCTGACCTACTGGTTCCCGTCGCATCGGCGCGCGAAGATCATCGCGGTGTTCATGTCGGCGATTCCGGTGTCGGGCATCTTCGGCAATCCGCTGTCCGGCTGGATCATGCAGACGTTCCACAACAGCTCGGGTTTCGCGGGCTGGCAATGGATGTTCCTGATCGAAGCGATCCCCGCCATCGTGATCGGCATCGCTACGATCCTGTATCTCGACAACGGCATCTCCGCCGCGAAGTGGCTGAGCGAACGCGAAAAGCGCCTGCTCACCGATGAAATCGCCGCCGCGCAGCCGAAGGAGCAAACCCAGAAGCATTCGCTCGGCGCGGTGTTCCGCGATCCGCGCACGTGGTGGATGTCGCTGATCTATTTCGCGTTCGTCACCGGGCAATACGGCCTGACGTTCTGGATGCCGACGCTCGTCAAATCGACGGGTGTGACGGGCGCGTTCAATATCGGCCTGCTGAGCGCGATTCCGTTTCTGTGCGCGATCGTCGTGATGAATCTGATGGGGCACAGCGCCGACAAGCGCCGTGAGCGCCGCTGGCATCTGATCGTGCCGGCGTTGTTCGGCGCGGTCGGCTTCACGGTGGCGGCGTCGTTTGCGGATAACACGGTGGTGTCGATCGCGTTTCTCTCGCTCGCCGCCGCCGGCGTGCTGACCTGCGCGCCGCTCTTCTGGTCGCTGCCCACCGCGTTCATGTCGGGCGCGACCGCCGCGGCCGGCATCGCGATCATCAATTCGATCGGCAATCTCGCGGGTTTCGCGAGCCCGTACATGATCGGCTATCTGAAGGACCTCACGCATAGCACGCAGACCGGTATGTACGTGCTGGCCGGCATGCTGGTGATCGGCGCGATCGCCACGTGGCTCACGCCGGCCAAACTGGTCAACCGATAAATCGACTTTACGCGCGGCATGGGTCGCTGCCGCGCGCCGCATCAAACCGTTTTCAAGGAGTCGCCGCCATGCCTCGCTTCGCCGCCAACCTCTCGATGATGTACAACGAGCACGCTTTCCTCGACCGTTTCGCCGCCGCGGCGCAAGACGGTTTCGAAGCGGTCGAGTTTCTGTTCCCCTACGATTTCCGCGCCGACGAGATCAAGGCGCGCCTGGACGCGAGCGGTCTCACACAAGCACTCTTTAATGCGCCGCCCGGCGACTGGGCCGGTGGCGAGCGCGGCATTGCCTCGCTGCCGGGCCGCGAAGACGAATTCCGGCGCGGCGTCCAGACCGCGCTCGACTACGCGCGCGTGATCGGCAATCGCAAGCTGCATGTGATGGCTGGCCTGATTGGCGCGGATCAGCCGCGCGCGAAACATCGCGAGGTGTATCTGAGCAATCTCGCGTATGCCGCCAAGGCCGCGCAAGCCGAAGGCATCACGGTCGTGATCGAGCCGATCAATACGCGCGACATGCCAGGCTTCTTTCTGACCCGTCAGGACGAGGCGCAAGCGATCTGCGCGGAAGTCGGCGCGCCGAATCTGAAAGTGCAGTTCGACTGCTACCACTGCCAGATCGTCGAAGGCGATCTCGCAGTGAAACTCAAACGCGATATGGCCGGCATCGGCCACATTCAGATCGCGGGTGTGCCTGAACGGCATGAACCCGATACGGGCGAGCTGAACTACCCGTATCTGCTCGAGCTGATCGACTCGCTCGGCTACGACGGCTACATCGGCTGCGAATACCGGCCGCGCGCGGGTACTTCGGCCGGCCTCGGCTGGTTCAAACCGTATCTGAACGCGACCCGCTAACAAGGACGAAACTCATCATGAAAGTACTGATTACCGGCGGCGTGGGTTTTCTCGGCCAGCGTCTCGCGCGTGAACTGCTCGCGCGCGGCTCCCTGAAGGACACGCAAGGTACGCCGCAAGCGATCACCGAACTGGTGTTGCTCGACGTGGTGCAAGCCAACGATTTCGGCGACAGCCGCGTACGCACGGAAGTGGGCGACATCGCCGAGCGCAGCGTGATCGAGCGCGTGATCGACGACAGGACTTCGGCGATCTTCCATCTGGCCGCGATCGTGAGCGGCCAGGCCGAAGCGGATTTCGATCTCGGCATGCGTATCAATCTGGATGCGTCGCGGCTGCTGCTGGAAACCTGCCGGCAGCGTGGCCACCGGCCGCGCGTACTCTTCACGAGTTCCGTGGCGGTCTATGGCGGCGAGCTGCCCGCGGTCGTGCAGAACGATACCGCGTTGAATCCGCAGTCCTCGTATGGCGCGCAGAAGGCGATCGCCGAGTTGCTGCTGAACGATTACGCACGGCGCGGTTTCGTCGACGGCCGCGTGTTGCGCCTGCCCACCATCAGCGTGCGGCCGGGCAAGCCGAATGCGGCGGCGTCGTCGTTCGCGAGCGGCATCATTCGCGAGCCGTTGAACGGCGAACCGGCGGTGTGCCCGGTCGCGGGCTCGACGCGGCTGTGGCTGCTGTCGCCGCGCAAGGCGATCGAGAGTCTGATCGCCGGACTCGAACTCGATTCCGCCGCGCTCGGTAACCAGCGTGTGCTGAACTTGCCGGGTATTTCGGTAAGCGTCGACGAAATGGTCGCCGCGCTGCGCGAGGTGGCGGGCGACGCGGTTGCCGGGCGGATCGTGTGGGAACCGGATGCGCGCGTCGAAAAGATCGTGGGTAGCTGGCCGGGACGGTGGGATACGTCGCGCGCCGAAGGGCTGGGGTTGAGCGGCGAGCGCAATTTTGCCGACGTGATCCGCAGCTATATCGAGGACGAGCACATCCAGCTCCGCTAGAAACACCCCCACGCAGTCTCCAGCCCCGTGCCGGCGCCTTGAAAACAGGGCAGCGGGCACGGGCGCGTCATTCGTCTGATCCTTGGCAAGAACGGCCGCGGCCTGCACGTATTCCCTGGTGCGGGCCTGGCCGCGCTTGACATGGTTTCGGCCACACGCCTATTATCGTGTCTAGTTGTTCGATATATGACCGTATGTTCGTATCAAGAACAAATTGCGGAATTCTCGAGCCCATCGTTCATCGTCCTGCGCTAAGCTGAATCGATGCGACGGCTGCCTTGCAGCCGCTTCCCGTCGCGCTTGCCGGTGCGTCCGGTGCGCGCCACGCCGGCAATCCGGCCGCGGCGCAGCGCATGCAGCACATCAACTGGAGACATCACATGACCGAAGCATTCCTGTGCGACGCGATTCGCACCCCCATCGGCCGCTATGCGGGTTCGCTGTCGTCGGTGCGCGCCGACGATCTGGGCGCCGTGCCGCTCAAGGCGCTGATGGAGCGCAACAAGGACGTCGACTGGAACGCAATCGACGACGTGATCTACGGCTGCGCGAATCAGGCCGGCGAGGACAACCGCAATGTCGCGCGCATGTCGCTGTTGCTGGCCGGTTTGCCGCAAGGCGTGCCGGGCTCGACGGTGAACCGCCTGTGCGGTTCGGGCATGGACGCGGTCGGCATTGCGGCGCGCGCCATCAAATCGGGCGAGGCCGCATTGATGGTGGCCGGCGGCGTGGAAAGCATGAGCCGCGCGCCGTTCGTGATGGGCAAGGCGCCCACCGCGTTTTCGCGTCAGGCGGACATCTACGACACGACCATCGGCTGGCGTTTCGTGAACCCGCTGATGAAGAAAATGTACGGCGTCGATTCGATGCCGGAAACGGGCGAGAACGTTGCGACCGACTACAACATCAGCCGCGCCGATCAGGACGCTTTTGCCGTGCGCAGCCAGCTGAAAGCGGCGCGCGCGCAACGCGACGGCACGCTCGCACAGGAAATCGTCGGCGTGACGATCGCGCAGAAGAAGGGCGATCCGATCACGGTGCTGCAAGACGAGCATCCGCGTGAGACCAGCCTCGAAACGCTCGCCAAGCTCAAGGGCGTGGTGCGTCCGGACGGCACCGTTACGGCAGGCAACGCGTCGGGCGTGAACGACGGCGCGGCGGCACTGTTGCTCGCGAATGAAGAAACGGCGAAGCGCTTCGGTCTCACGCCGCGCGCCCGCGTGCTGGGTATCGCCACCGCCGGCGTCGCGCCGCGCGTGATGGGCATCGGCCCGGCGCCCGCCACGCAAAAACTGCTGGCCCGTCTGAACATGACCATCGATCAATTCGACGTGATCGAACTGAACGAAGCGTTCGCGTCGCAAGGTCTCGCGGTGCTGCGCGCACTCGGCGTGGCCGACGACGACGCCCGCGTCAATCCGAACGGCGGCGCGATCGCGCTGGGCCACCCGCTCGGCATGAGCGGCGCGCGTCTGGTGACCACCGCGATGTATCAACTGCATCGCACGCAAGGCCGGTTTGCGCTGTGCACGATGTGTATCGGCGTCGGCCAGGGCATTGCGATCGCGATCGAGCGGGTGTGATGGTTTAGCGGCTTGGTCCGCGCTACGGTTGAAGCTGGATGAACAGAAACAGCCTCGTCGCTCATGCGACGAGGCTGTTTCTTTTTGTGCGGCGAGCATATCGAATGCGTGTCTAATTCGGTCTAAAGACGCTTTTGATTACAACGGAATACCGGAAAACATCGACTGCCGATTCGGCCGCCACACAGTATGCATTTAATGCTGTCTGCATTTAAAACGCGCCGTTCATTCTGAATGGGCGTGAGAATATCCTTGCTTGTCCGGCTGACAGGATGCCGCTGTGACGCCATGCCGCGGCGCTTTAATGGCCGCGCGCATTCATTTGAAAATCACAATTCAATCAATTGCGGGTTGTTGTCAGGCATGTAAAATCGTTTGCGTCGTACCTTTTGAAAACTACCATCCTGAAGATGCACAGGCACTCATGGCGTTAAGAGTCCGCATTCCGCGGTTTCAGCTCGCCGTTACGCTGGATCGAACAAACTCTCAAGGAGCATGCAAATGAAGGCAGCGACGATTGGAGCAGCGTTGATGGTCGCGGCGTCTGCCGCAGCCCAGCCGGCATGGGCGCAAGATGCCATGGCCAGTGCCGCGCAAGGCATCGTCGGCGCGGTGGAGCCGGTGCATATGAAGGCGCAGATCGTCGGTATCGATCCGGGCACCCGCACGCTCACGCTCAAGGGGCAGGGCGGCAACGTGGTGGTCGTGCTCGTGGGCCAGCAGGTGGAGGGATTCGACAAGCTGACGGTGGGTGACCAGGTGGACGTGCTCTACAAGAATGCGCTCCTTGTGAAGGCCGAGAAGGTCACCGGCAAGGACAAGGGCATTCGCGCGCGTGTCGACACGCAGGTGTACGCCCCGGCCTCGGGCGGCTTCGAATCGGCGCGCCAGATCGAAGTGCTCGCCACCGTGCAGAAGATCGACCGCAAGAAGCGTCTGGTCACGCTGCGCGGCGCGTATCAGACGCAAACGCTCGAAGCCGGTCCCGACGTCGATCTGAAGGACGTCAAGGTCGGCGATACGATCCACGCGGTATTCGTGTCGGCGGCGGCCGTGCAGGTGACGCCGAAATAACGTCGGGCAATCGGCAGCCACAAAAACACCCCTTGTTTTAAGGGGTGTTTTGTTTTTTTGCCACGAACACAGCTCGCCTTCACGCGCGCGGCTAACGCGGCGCTGGCGGCCCCAGACTCAACCACGCGAGCCGTCCCAGCCAGCGTCTGAGCAGGCCGCCTCGCGCCGGCAGCGCGTAGCTCAACGACACGCGCGCGGCGCATTCGCCATCCGTACTGAGCCACACACGCTCGCCGCGTTGCAGCTGGAATGTGTGGCCCGGATCGAGCCAATGATCGTAAGGTGAACTGACGCGTGTGAGCCAGAGGCGCGCGCCTTGCACGGCGAGCGTGCCATCGGCTTCGACACGCCAGGTCAGCGTCGCGCCTGGCATGACTGAAAAATGCAGCACCAGCTTCGGCAGACGGTCGTCGTGCCGATACGCCACCAGACTCGATTCATCATCCATGCACTGCGGGCTTGCCTGATCCATCTCGTTCTCCGTCATCAAGCCGGCTGACGGAGGTGCCCACAAAACAAAAGGCCCCTTCCGTTACCGGCGGGGCCTTGGGGATATGTTACGCAGATTCAGACTGCTAACGCGCACGCACTCCCAATGGCCAGCCGATGATGGCTCGCTTCGGGTGTGTAATCGCATTTGCGATAGAGATGTGCGTCAACATGAGATCGAGTGTGCCGTTTTGCCACAGGTCTTGTCAATCAAAAAATCGCCATTCATTTGAACGGGTGTGCGAACCGCTCGGGATCCTTCGCAATGCGTAGTGCTTGCGTCGCCAGCCTATGAGGCGACATCCCATGCCTGCGTTCGTGGTGGGTTACGAGATCACGTAGTGAAGACGTCGACCACGCGTCGACGCTTACGGATCACGCTGACAGCCGGCGCTTCAGCGTCGATGCGGCGCGACGATACCCAGCGACGCAATGCGTCGATACAAGGTGGCGCGCGACATGCCGAGCGCTTGCGCCGCCGCGTTCGGCCGCCATTGATGGCGTGTGAGCGCATCGATAATGCGTGCGCGCTCTTCACGCGGGTCCTGCCGCGCGTCCCGTTGCCGGCCGTCATGTGGGTCAATCCGCAATAGCGCCGGTTTGTGCGCGGCTTCAGGCGCGAGCAACGCCGCTATATCCGGCGCGACATGGCGCAATTCCACCCGTGCGCCGTCACAGATCGCGCACGCGTAGCGCAGCACATTGCGCAACTGGCGAATGTTGCCCGGCCATGCGAACCCCGCCAGGCGCTCGGCAAGGTGTGGGTCGAGCGTGAGCACGTGGCCGGCCATTTGGGCTTCTTCGTCGAAGACCGCGTCGATCACGTCGCGGATATCCGCGCGCTCGCGCAGCGGCGGCATCGGTAAAGACGCGCCGCTCAACCGGTAATAGAGGTCTTCGCGGAACGTGCCGGCCGCGACCATCTGCGCGAGATCGCGGTGCGTGGCGCAAATCACGTCGATATCCACGCGCACGGGCGCATCGCCGCCGAGCGGCGTCACTTCGCCTTCGGCCAGCACGCGCAGCAGCCGCGTTTGCAGATCGAGCGGCATGTCGCCGATTTCATCGAGAAACAGCGTACCTGTATGCGCCTGTGCAATCTTGCCGCGTGCGCCGCGGCTGCGTGCGCCGGTGAAGGCGCCGGGCGCATAGCCGAACAATTCGCTTTCGATCAGCGATTCCGGAATCGCGCCGCAATTCACTGCGATAAACGGCCTCGCGCGCCGTGCGCCCGAATCATGCACCGCGCGCGCGAACACTTCCTTGCCGACGCCGGTCTCGCCGAGAATCAGAATTGGCAGACGTTTGCCCATCACGCGCAAAGCAACGGCCGCGTTATGCGCGATCTGCGGATCCGCGCTGTGTAGAAAACGTCCGAGCGCACCGAGTTGCAGATCGTTTTGCGACGCGGTTTGCGCCGATCTTGCGGCGCCATCGTGCATCGTGGACGCCGAGCGCGACATACGTCTGAGCGGCGCGCGAATACGCGCATACAACGTCGTCCCGGTCGCGCGCAGGCGCAAGCCGACAATCGCATCCGTGCGCGCGACGTCGTGCAGGTGCGAGCCCGACGTGTCGAATACGTCGTCGATGTGACGCGGGCCGTTCAGCGCCGGAATGCACTCGCGCGCCTTGCGATTGGCGGCAACGAGATTGCCGCATTCGTCGAAGGCGATCAGTACTTCGGGCTGCGCCTCGACAAAGTTGCGGCTCGAATGGCCGAACAGAATCCAGTGCTGGGTCGTTTGATTGAGGAAGTAACCGTCTTCGATCAGGCCGGCGCTTTGCCGCACCAGTTGAAACACGAGCCGCTGACTGTCGCGGTTATCCGGCGACTGCACGGCGGAGGCATCGAGCACGCCGATCATCTCGCCGGTCGGCGCGAAGATCGGCGCCGCGCTGCAGGTGAGGGTCGTGAACGCCGCGCGGAAATGATCGGTCTTGTGCACGATGATCGGCGCGAGATCGGTCAGCACGTTCGCCACGCCGCACGTGCCTTCTTCGCGCTCGGACCAGCACGAACCGATATACAGGCCCGCATGCTTGAAATCGCTGCGGCGTTCGCGATCGATCCGGTAGTCGATGGTGACGCCGTGCGCGTCGGTGAGCATCACGCAATAGTCGGCGACGCGAATCATGTCGTGCAGACGTGTCAGGCATTGGCCCGATGCACGCAGAAAGGCTTCTTCCTTGCCTTGCACTTCGCGCAATTCCGCCGACGTCAGCACGCGCGGTCCGATCACGGCGCCCGGATCGAGCCGGTACTGTTCGAACGAACGCTGCCACGACGAGACGAGCCGTGGAGAATCGGCGGGCGCGGGCAGGCGCCCTTCAATGGCGCCACGCACGCGGTCGATGTGCTGGGTCTGCGAGACGTAAGGCATGGTCGGCTCCAGGCGAGCGACACACAGTGAGATCAGGGTGTTCTTGTATCACATCCCGCTTGATGAATCACATTGCAATGCAGCACGCGAGACGCGTGAGACGATTGTCTCAGTCTCAGGTGAGACGGTTGGCCTTGTCGCGCAGATCGAGACGGGTAAAGGGTTTGCGACGCGTCTTCGTATTGCTCGGCCACGCTGCGAACGTTGCACGCGCCGGGCGTGAGACGCCTGGAACGCTGCGTCGCGTGGTGCCGGCTCACCATCCAGATTTGCATCTCGATGCGAAAAGCCCTTTAAACAGGGCACTTTCGCGCGGCGATGTGATTTCTCAGCAGATTGGCACACCCTTTGCAGTGTCCTACGCATGACAAAGCGCCATCGTTTGACGACGGCGACACAGGAGACATGCACAGTGCCATCGCCCATCACCGTCGGCGTGATCGCGAACCCTGCGTCGGGTCGCGACATTCGCCGTCTCACTTCCTATGCGTCGGTGTTTCCGACCTCCGAAAAAGCCAACATGGTGGTGCGCTTGCTGGCCGGGCTCGGCATGCTCGGCGTAACGCGCGTGCTGTGTCTGCGCGACCGGACCGGCGTGGCGGCGCTGCTGCTGCGCGCGCTCGACACGCACGACGCCGTCGCCGCGCAACAGCGCTGGCCGGAAGTCGAGTTCATCGAACAGCCGATCACCGACAGCGTCGCCGATACCCACGCGGGGGTCGCCGCGATGCTGCGGGCGGGCGTCGAGTTGATCGCCGTGCTCGGCGGCGACGGCACGCACCGCGCCGTCGCCGCGCATTGCGCAAGAGTGCCGCTGCTGACTTTGTCCACCGGCACCAACAACGCCTTTCCGGATTTGCGCGAAGCCACCGTGGCCGGCCTCGCCGGCGCGCTCGTCGCGTCGGGCGCGGTGCCGCCGGATGTGGCGCTGATGCGTAACAAGCGGCTCGTGGTGCGCTGCACGGCCGGGCCGAATCGCGGCCGCGAGGAGATCGCGCTGGTCGATGTCTGCGTGAGCCGCCAGCGCTTCGTCGGCGCGCGGGCCGTCTCCGATCCGGCCGATATCGAAGAACTCTTTCTCACGTTCGCCGCGCCCGACGGCATCGGCCTTTCGTCGATCGGCGGAGCGTGGGCGCCCGTGGAGCGCACCGCGTCGCACGGTTTGCATCTGCGCTTTGCAGCACCGGGCGAATCCGGCGTGCCGCTAGTGGCGCCCATTGCGCCGGGCCGGGTCGAGCGCGTGCTGATGCGCACGTGCGAACGCTTCGAAGTCGGCGTGTGGAGGACGCTGGAAACCGAGCACGGCACGCTCGCCTTCGACGGCGAGCGCGAAATCGAACTGGAGCGCGGCGACCGCTATGAGATCGCGCTGGATTGGGAAGGGCCGCTGACCGTCGACGTCGAACGCACGCTGCGTTTCGCGGCGTCGCGTCAACTGGTGCGGGAAGTGGCGAACGTGGTTGCGCATCAAAAGTAGGTAGTGGGCAGGCAGTGCATTCATTCCAAGGAGACACACCATGTCGGTTTCAACTGAATTGAGCAAGGAAGATCTATTGAAGGCGTATCGCATGATGCGCACGATCCGCGAGTTCGAGGAGCGTCTGCACGTGGAATTCGCGACCGGCGAAATTCCCGGCTTCGTGCATCTGTACGCGGGCGAGGAAGCGTCGGCCGTCGGCACGATGCTGCATCTGAACGACGCCGACTATGTGGCGACCACGCACCGCGGCCATGGTCATTGCATCGCCAAGGGCGTGGATGTGCGCGGCATGATGGCCGAGATCTACGGACGCAAGACCGGCGTGTGCCACGGCAAGGGCGGTTCGATGCACATCGCCGACCTGTCGAAAGGGATGTTAGGTGCGAACGGCATCGTCGGCGCGGGCGGCCCATTGATTTGCGGCGCGGCGCTGGCGGCGAAGTACAAGAAGTCGGGCGGCGTCGGCGTGTGCTTCTTCGGCGACGGCGCGTCGAATCAGGGCGTGATTTTCGAATCGTTGAACCTGGCCTCGGTATGGCGGCTGCCGGCGATTTTCGTGGCGGAGAACAACGGCTACGCAGAGGCGACATCTTCGACGTGGTCGGTGGCGACCGACAACATCGCGGATCGCGCGAGCGGCTTCGGCATGCCGGGCGTGATCGTGGACGGGTTCGACTTCTTCGCCGTGCATGAAGCGCTCGGCGAAGCGATCGAACGGGCGCGCAAAGGCGGCGGTCCGACGCTCGTCGAAGTGAAGTTCTCGCGCTATTTCGGCCACTTCGAAGGCGACGCGCAAACCTATCGCGCGCCCGGCGAAGTGCAGAAACTGCGCGACGAGAAGGATTGCCTGAAGCGTTTCGAAGAGCGCGTGGTGCGTGCCGAAATGCTGAGCGCGGATCAGTTGCGTGGTGTGGATGCCGAGGTGAAGAGTTTGATCGAGAGTGCGGTGACGGAGGCCAAGGCTGCGCCGTTGCCGACTGCTGAAGACCTGCTGAGCGACGTCTACGTGTCCTATCCGTAACGCACGCGTTGCATACCTAAACGATTGGAGACAGACATGGCACGCAAGATCACATTCTCTCAGGCAATCAACGAAGCACTGAGTCAGGAAATGGCCCGCGATGAAACCGTCATCGTGATGGGCGAGGACAACGCGGGCGGCGCGGGATCGCCCGGTGAACAGGACGCGTGGGGCGGCGTTCTCGGTGTTACGAAGGGACTGTTTCACAAGTATCCAGGACGCGTGCTGGACACGCCGCTCTCCGAAGGCGGCTATATCGGCGCGGCAGTCGGCGCGGCGGCCTGCGGCATGCGGCCGGTCGCGGAGCTGATGTTCATCGATTTCATGGGCGTGTGTTTCGACCAGATCTTCAACCAGGCCGCCAAGTTCCGCTACATGTTCGGCGGCAAGGCGGTCACGCCGGTCGTGATTCGCGCGATGCAGGGTGCGGGCTTGCGCGCGGCGGCCCAGCATTCGCAGATGCTGACTTCGTTGTTCACGCACATCCCCGGACTGAAAGTGGTCTGCCCGTCGACGCCATACGACGCCAAGGGACTGCTGATCCAGGCGATCCGCGACAACGATCCGGTGATTTTCTGCGAGCACAAATTGCTCTATAGCCGCGAGGGCGATGTGCCCGAAGAGTCGTACGCGATTCCGTTCGGCGAGGCGAACGTGGTGCGCGACGGCGACGACGCCACCATCATCACCTACGGACGCATGGTGCATTACGCCACCGAAGCCGCCGAAAAACTCGCCAAGGACGGCATCCAGGTCGAGGTGATCGACTTGCGGACGACTTCGCCGCTCGACGAGGAAACGATCCTCGAGAGCGCGAACCGCACCGGGCGCGTGGTCGTGGTCGACGAAGCGAATCCGCGCTGCTCGATCGCCACCGACATTTCCGCGCTGATCGCGCAGCGCGCGTTCCACTCGCTCGAGGCGCCGATCGAGATGGTGACCGCGCCGCATACGCCCGCGCCGTTTGCCGGCGTGCTCGAAGACATGTATATCCCGTCGGCCGCACAGATCGCCGAGGCTGTGATGAAAGTGAGGGCTTGAACGATGCCGATCCATATGATCACGATGCCCAAATGGGGCTTGTCGATGGAGCAGGGGCAGGTCAACGGGTGGCTCAAGGCCATCGGCGACAAGGTAGTGAAGGGCGACGAGATTCTCGACGTGGAAACGGACAAGATCTCGTCAGGCGTCGAGTGTGCGTTCGAGGGCATCCTGCGCCGGCAGATCGCCCAGGAAGGCGACACGCTGCCGATCGGCGCATTGCTGGCAGTGGTGGCGGACGCGGAGACGCCGGACTCGCAGATCGACGCCGAGGTCGAAGCGTTCCAGCGCGACTTCGTGCCGGCCACGTCGGCGGATGGCGACAGTGGGCCGCAACCGGAGAAGGCGCAGATCGGTGGGCGCACCGTGCGCTATCTGAAACTCGGCGAAGGCGGCACGCCCGCGCTGCTGATTCACGGCTTCGGTGGCGATCTGAACAACTGGTTGTTCAATCACGCCGACCTTGCCGCGCATCGCGCCGTGTGGGCTCTGGATCTGCCGGGTCACGGCGAATCGGGCAAGACGCTCGACACCGGGAGTGCCGACGAACTCGCGGACAGCGTGATCGCCTTCATGGACGATCGCGGGATCGACAAAGTGCATCTGATCGGACACTCCATGGGCGCACTGATCGCGATGACCGTGGCGGCGCAAGCGCCGGGGCGGGTAGCGTCGCTGGCGTTGATCTCGGGCGCGGGTCTGGGCAAGGAGATCAACGGCGACTACATCCAGGGCTTCACTGAAGGCAGCAATCGCAATGCGCTCAAGCCGCAGTTGGCGAAACTCTTCGCCGACCCGAGTCTCGTGACGCGTCAACTGGTGGAGGACATCGTCAAGTACAAGCGTCTCGAAGGCGTGCCCGAGGCGCTGCGCAAGATCGCGGCGTCGGCCTTCGACGGCAACGTGCAACGCGTGAGCTATCGGGACCGGCTGGCGGAACTCGCGCCGCGCAGTCTGGTGATCTGGGGCGCCGGTGATCAAATCATCCCGGCCGGGCATGCGCAGGGTCTGCCAGGCGACATCCGCGTTCATGTGCTCGACGGCAACGGGCATATGGTGCAGATGGAGGCGGCCTCCGAAGTGAATCGTCTGCTCAACGATTTTCTGGGGAGCTGAGATGGACGCCGCATTGCATGCCGACAGCGTCACCGCGCTCGGTCAGCACGGTAAGCGCAGCGCTGACAAGCTCGCGCGGATTCCGGTGAAGATCGTGCCGGCCACGGACGGCGAGGTCTTGCCGAAGCCGCCGTGGCTGCGCGCGAAACCGATGATGAGCGAGACGGTCGCGGGCATTGCGGCGATCCTGCGCGAGCACCGTTTGCATTCGGTCTGCGAGGAGGCAATGTGCCCGAACATCGGCGAATGTTTTGCGCGGCGCACCGCGACGTTCATGATCATGGGCGGCATCTGTACGCGGCGCTGTGCGTTCTGCGACGTCGCGCATGGCCGCCCGGCGCCGCTCGACGAGGCCGAGCCCGCTCGGCTTGCCGATGCCGTGGCGGCGCTCGGGTTGCGCTATGTCGTCGTGACGTCGGTGGATCGCGATGATCTGCGCGACGGCGGCGCGGCGCATTTTGCGCGCTGCGTGACCTTGCTGCGCGAGCGCGTGCCGGGCATTCGGGTCGAAGTGCTGACGCCGGATTTTCGTGGACGTATCGAGCGGGCGTTGCAGGCGCTCTCGGGCGCGTGGCCGGATGTGTTCAATCACAACCTCGAAACGGTGCCCGCTCTCTATCGTGCCGCGCGTGCGGGCTCGGACTATCAGGGCTCGCTGCAACTGCTCGCGCGCGTCAAAGAGGCGAACGAGGCGATGCTGACCAAATCAGGATTGATGGCCGGATTGGGGGAATCCGACGAAGAACTGCTCGGCGCGATGCGCGATCTGCGCGCGCATCGCGTGGACATCCTGACGATCGGGCAGTATCTCGCGCCATCGCGTTTTCATATGCCGGTGCGGCGGTATGTGACGCCAAAACAGTTCGACGCCTGGCGCGAGGCCGGCTTGGAGATGGGCTTTCGCGAAGTGGTGGCGGGGCCGCTGGTGCGCTCGTCGTATCAGGCGGACCAAATTGCCGACATCGCCATGGCACGCGCAACGCAATGATATGAAGAACGGTTGCCGCCCTCGCTTGTACTTATAGACGACAGCGAGGAGTGGCACCGTCGCCGTTTAAAAGCAGGCGCGGCTCGTCATTTCGCTTGCAACAATCTATGTCGGAATATGTCACGCAGCGCGAAAAACGCCCGCAAACCCTTGTCGCGCGGGCCTTCCTCGTGGTGAAACAGGGTGACATATCTTCCCTGTCGATTATGTCGGTGCGTCCTTCTATAGTCCGTTCTGTCGCCACACAGCAGTGACAGAAGTGGCCCGAATCCAAGAAGGACATACCGTGAAAAATCATTCGTTCGTCGTCCCGGCCGCCGCCTCTGCCTTTGCCTCTGCAACCGACTCAGTGTCGAGCGCCTCATCCGCACGCGGCGCGCTGCGCAAGCTCGTCCTCTCCGCCACGGTCGCCGTGCTCGCGCTCGGTAGCGCATCGGCGTTCGCCTGGTCGCAACACGGCACGGCGTACACCTCGCGCGGCACCTATAACGGCGCGCGTTACGGCTCGTGCGGCGGCAGCAGCTGTTCGCATGCGGGCGGCGTCGCCGGCCCTTACGGTGGCCTCGCGACCAACACCGGCACGGTGACGCGCAATGCGCCAGGCCAGTTCTCGAATTCGGGCACCGCGACGGGGCGCTACGGCAACTCCGTCCAGCATGCAGGCGACACCAGCTGCGCCGGTGGCACGTGCTCGCACACCGGGACGTTGACGGGCCCGGATGGCAAGACGGCCACCACTTCCGGCGATGTCACGAAGACCGGCACGGGGCAGTATTCGTCGTCGGGATCGGTAACGGGTTCGAACGGCAACACGGTCAACCATTCGGCGTCGACGAATTGCGCCGGCTCGACGTGCTCGCGTTCCGGCACCGTGACGGGTTCGGATGGCGGGACCGTCAACCACTCCGGCTCGGCCACGCGTGTGGCACCGGGTGTCGTGACGACTTCGACGAGCGTGACGGGCACGCATGGCAATACGGTGACGTCCAGCGGGACGGTCGTGGCGACCACGGGTGTCGTCGCGACGGGCGGCACGACGGTGGTGGTCGCGCCGAAGCCGGTGGTGGTTGCGCCGCCGGTTGTGTACGTGCCGCCGCCTCCGGTGGTGGTGACACCTGCGCCAGTTGTCGTGACGCCTGCTCCGGTGGTGGTTGCGCCTAAGCCTGTCGTGGTCGCGCCGCCGGTTGTCTACGCACCTCCGCCCCCGCCGCCTGCCGTGTATGTCGCACCGCGGGTCGTGTATGTCGCGCCGGCGCCGCGTCCGGTCGTGTGGGTGCCGGGTCACTGGATTGGGCGTGTCTGGGTGCCGGCGCATTGGTCCTGATGGGCGCGGCCATGCGAGTCAAATCCCGCGTGACAGTTGTGCAAGGTGGGGACATGGTGCGCCGATCGTCTTTCGATGCTTCATCGACACGGCGGTTTTATCAAGCAGGCGCGTTGGCAGCGATGGTGGTTGCCGCGGGCGTGGCGATTGCAATGAGCCGCTTCGTGGCACCAGCGGATACGCGCGGGGCGAGTGGATCGTCGCAGGAATGCTCCACTCGCTACGCCGCGTTGCTCGATCTTGCGGAACTGGCGAGACGCGACGGCAAATCATCCGAGGTCGTCGTGCGCGGGCTGAGCGACAGAGGCGGTGTGATGAGCGGATGTTTGTCGGTGGGCGGCAGGGCTAATGCGGATTAGCGTCCTGATTGCTGCTCACGCCACTCACGCCACAAAAAAAGCGCTCCCGGTTCCATAACCGGGAGCGCTTTTTTGTCATGCGCGGCGTAGTGGCGTTGCCGCGCTACCGCCCTTGCTGCTGCAAATACTGCCTGACATCGCTCAGCGTCACGCTGCCTTTATGGCTCGTGTCGATCTGATCGAAGTGCTTCGCCACAAAGCCGAGACCCTGGGTTTGCGCCTGCGCTTTGGTGACCGACGCGCCATTGCTGAGCGCCGAGTTCGCCCCGAGACGCGCCTCGAGCCGTTGTTGCGCTTGCTGCTGCAATGCCGTGCCGGTCGATGGCGCAATTGGTGCCGCCCGGTTTTGCGGGAAGAACGGACCGTCGACGCCGCGTGCGCCGTTGGGCGGCGTCGCGGGCGCCACCGCTTGCGGCGGCAACGCATATGCACTGCCGACCAGGCAGCCGAGAGCAATCAACGGGGAGACACGCCGTAACTTATCGATAAGAGACATGATGACTCGCATGGATTGAGTGAATAGGGTATCGCGAACGAGGTTCATCCGATCGGTTCCTTGAACGTTCCATGAGTGCGCGGTCAGGGCGCCGCCGCTTGCGCCGTGGCCGTGGCGGTCGGCTCGCTGGCGGGACTTTCGTCGCGCCACGGCGCCGGCAGCGTCCAGAGGGCGAGCGCATCGGGCAGCGGCGTGCCGCGATAGAAGCGCACGAGGTCGCGCTTCATCAGCGGACGGGCGACGTCGTCCAGATAGATCATGTGGCCACCCTGGAAGAAATTGACCTGCAAGTCAGGATTCAGGCCGGGCACGGTCTGCAACCGCGCCAACTGCTTCTCGGTATTGAGGAACGGCGTAGCGAGATCGTGGAAGCCGTTTTCCGAGAGCACCCTGAGTTGCGGATTGAGCGTCAGCGCACCGAGCAGGTCGGGGATCGTGTCGGGCAACGCCTGTCCGTCGTGCGAGAAATCCCACAGCTCGATGATGTTGTCGTTCAGCGGCATATAGGTCGCGTTCGGCGCCGTGTACCCGAGATAGTCCGGCATCTGGGTGGCGAGCGCCGTGGTGAACGGCTGCGAGATCAGGATGTCGGACGGATCGGAATCGCTCTGCAGACGCGGATCCGAATTCGGCAACGACACGCGGCCGTCATAGCGGCCGATCGTCGTGCCGGGCAGCAGGCTCGTCGAGAACGGATCGCGGTTGAAATAGCCCTGCAATGCCTGCACGGTCAAACCCGACGGCAAGGTCCAGGAGTCGAGCGTTTTCGCATTGGGGAAGACGGGCTTGCCCAATGCGTCAGGTATGCCGAGCTGGCTGAGCACCCATGACTGCGAGTAACGCCTGAACTTCTTATATTCCGCCGTGACGAACAGGCTGGTCTGCAACGCGTAAAGATCCTGATTGAGCGGCGCGGGCGACGCCTGGTTGTAGTACGCCGCGACCTCCGCATAGCCGGGGAAATAGCCCGCCAGCGTATCCGTGTCGAGCGCCAGCTCTTCCGACGACGCCGTGATGGCGACGGCTTCGATCGCATCGGCGAAATAGTTCAGGATTGCCGATTGCAGCACGATGCCGGTCAGATGCACGCCGGCGGATTCGAGCGCCAGCGCCAGCATGTCGGTACGCGGCGTGCCGTACGACTCGCCATACAGATAGATCGGCGAGCCGCTGCGATTGTTGACGGCCAGATAGCGCTGGATGAAGTCGCGCATGATGTTGACGTCGGCGTCGGTCGTCCAGTACTTCTTGTTCGTGTTCGGCAGAATCGCTTCGGAAAGCCCGGTTCCGGGCGGGTCGATGAAGACCATGTCCGTGGTGTCGATCAGGCTCTCCTTGTTGTCCACGAGCGGATAGTTCGGCCAGTTGCCGAACACCGGGTCGGGCGTGGCCACGCGCGTCGGCGCGAATGAGCCGAGCCGCAGCCAGATCGAGGAAGAGCCCGGGCCGCCGTTATAGACGAACGTGACGGGGCGCGCCGCGCCGTTCGCGCCCGGCGCGGTGTACGCCACGTACGACATGGTGGCTTCCGGGTTGCCGTTCGCATCGGCCGCCGTCAGATGGCCGGTGGTGGTGGTGTAGTTGATCGGCGTCTTGCCGAGCGTCCACTGGTAGTGCATGACCGCCGCCTTCTCCGCGGCCTGGGCGGGCGCGAGACCGTCGTTGGCTTTGGCCGAATAGGCGACCAGGTCGATATAGGTTTGATTGGCGGTCGGCGCCTGCGGCTGCGAAGCGGCGTGGGCGCTGAGTTGCTGATTCGCAGCGGTCTGCTGCATGCTCACGGCCGTGCCGGAGGACGAACTGCCGTCCCCGCCGCCGCATCCGCCGAGCAGCAGCACCGTTGCTGCCATTGCCATTTTCAGGGTTCCTGGAGCCGGCAGCTTGCGCTGACGAAAAGGGCCATTGCCTCGAAGACGCTCGTCTCGTTTCATCTCTATCCTCGGTGGTGGATTCAGATACCTTTTCACAAAGGCCGCTGTAGCGGATGAAGATGCATCGGAGTTCGAAATATTCTGGATGCATCGCCGCAAATACAGCGGTGGAGACCAACTTTCTTAAAAATGCATAGCCACTTCCCTGCTATGCGGGATGCGTAGAATAACTAAATATTGTGATTGAATATTCCGGTTATCTCGGCATGTTTTCCGTTTTTCCGCAATCGAATATTCGTATATTGGCGGCAGATAAAAAATAGGTGAAGCCGTAGCCTTTTGTCAAGGACGCGACGAATTTCCGTAATGACGGCTTCGGAATGCTGCGTGTGGATTCGTGCGGAACTAAGTGCGTACGGGCTTTACGGCGCAATTAATTCGCTGATTATTTATTACAAAATGGAAGTTGTTGTTTGCTAAACGTAATGATTAATTTGTGTGGATTGCCCGCTTATGCCAATTGATTTTCCGGGTGAATCAGATTGAGTTCCAGAAATACCGCGCCGGCAATCGGATTGAAGACATAAGCCGGAATCCGTTCGAAACCCAGCGATGCATAAAGCTCGAGCGCGGCTCGCATAGTCGGCAGCGAGTCGAGGCGAATGCGGTGATATCCCGCGTCTCTCGCGGTATCGCAAATGCGCGTCGCCAATTGCCTGCCGGCCTGCAGACCGCGTCCCGCTGGACGAACATAGAGCCGCTTCATCTCGCAGGTCGTGTCGTCGAGAGGCCGCATGGCGACGCAGCCAACGAGTTCTTCATCGTTGTGCGCGAGAAGCACCCGGCCTTGCGGTGCCGCGAATTTGCCGGGCAAGTCGGCGAGTTCGGACTCGAAGTTCTGGAAGCCGAGATCGATGCCCAGGCTCTCGGCGTATTCGCGGAAGATGGCCCGGACCGCTTCCAGTTGCTGTGGGAATTGGGCGGTCGTGATCTGGATCATGGGTATTCGTGGGTCGTGCGGTCCTATTGCGGTTCCACCTGCACCAACGGGAAACGGATCTCGAACGTCGTCCCCACCCCTTCGCGCGAGACGAAATGGATGTGTCCGTTCAACACGCGGCACAGTTCCTTGACGATAGCGAGACCGAGGCCCGTGCCGGGAATATCTTCACCCGCGGCGCGCTCGAATTCGTCGAACACGCGGTCCGCATCCGAAGGCGCGATGCCCACGCCGGTATCCGCGACGCGAATCGACCAGTGCTCCGCGTCGGCCATCGCGAAGTTCAATTCGATTTCCCCCGACTTCGTGTACTTGGTCGCGTTGGAGAGCAGATTGACGGCGATCTGTTTGAGCTTGAGACGATTGGATGTGACCGCCGTCAACGCAGGATCGAATGCCGTGCGCAACGTGAGTCCTTTTGCCTCGATCGAAGGACGCGACGAGGTGACGAGCTCCTCGTACAGCTCGCGCAGTTCAACCTGTTCGAATGCGAACGGGGCGCCGTCGCCGAGCACCATGGAATACTCGACCATCTGCTCGACGAGCTGTTTCATATCGGCCGCCTGGCGGTTCGCCAGCGTCAACGCCGTTTCGGCCCTGGCAGGCGCGCGCGAGATCAATTGCAGCGCGATGGAAAAGGTGTTCAGAAAATTGCGCAGATCGTGGACCACGCTGCGTGTGATCTGCATGCGCGACTCGTACAGGTCGCTCACCAGCCGCTGCTTCAGCATCAACTCGTGATTGGCGCGCTCGAGCCGGCCGGTGTACTCGTCGATCTTGCGGTCCCGTTCGCTGACCACTTCCTTGATCGACGTGAGCGTGACCATGCTGAAGGTTTCGGCGATCAGGCGCCGTGCCCGGCTCTCATGGCGGCGCGTGAAGGTGCTGTCGAGACTGGCGAATTCCTCGAGCGCTTCGGCCAGCACCTGATCGAAGAGATCGAGTTCGCGCACCAGTTCCTCGATACGATAGCCCTGGCGCCAGCGGATCTTGCCGTGTTTTCTCGCATTGCGCTCGATAGTCGTCTCGACCCGTTCGAGATCTTCGACATCGAGGGCCGCGCACAGTCCTTCGAGAATCTCCGGCAGATGATCCGCCAGTTGCTGATAAGTGAGTTTGTCCGCTTCGACGAGGTCGGTGTCGCCGAATACGGCATTCATCCATTGCTCGGTGAGTCGGATCCGTTCCGCGCGAACGAAGTCAGCAAAATTGCGCAGCGGGCTAACACGTGTGTCGGTCATGATGGCGCATTGGGGTGAAGTTTCTACAACGTACAAAGGCTCGAACCACCCACGCGCGTTGGACCGGAGGCGCATGGCGTGCCTCACAGGACAGGTACGTTCGGCTGGAGTCAATTAAAGGCCTGGCCGGCAAGCTCTCTGCCCTCGCGTGTCCCGAAAGCGCCGCCGCAGCCGATTATTCGCACCATTATCGCCGCAATCGCGGATTGTGGAACACCTCTTGCGGCGCTGTAGTCGGATGACAATAACGCTAACTCGAACGTTTAACCCGGCGGCCTCTGATGCACTCAATCTTGCTGGTAGACGACGAGCCGGAAATCCTGGCGGCGTGGCGCCTGATACTCGAGAACGAAGGTTACGAAGTCGGTTGCGCGAGCAACGGCGCAGAGGCGGTCGCGCGTGCGGCAACCAGCGTTCCCGCCCTGATCATCACCGACTGGATGATGCCCCTGGTGGACGGCGCTGAATTGTGCCGTCGACTGAAGGCGATACCGGAACTCGCCAACGTGCCGATTCTCGTGCATACCGCTGTTCCGCCGCCCGAGGGCGCGGTCAAGAACTGGGATGTCTGCCTGAGAAAGCCGGTAGGCGCGGAGCTTTTTCTGACGACGGTCGCGCAACTGTGCAAGCAGCGGTATTAGCTGTTGATCGTTTGAGCGCACAACGGGCAGTTTCTTCCGATTCTCGCGTGCCGCATCTTTGATGACCGGCAATATTGTCTCGCGCATTTCTCTGCGCCTCGCATCACTTCGAATTGAGCACCTTCAAAAAATCGACGAATGCGCGCAACGGCGCCGGCAAATGACGATGCCCCGGATAGTAGAGAAACGGCCCTGAAAAACGCTGCCACCACGGCTCCAGAATCGGCTCCAATGCGCCGCTGTCGAGATGCGGGCGAAGCATGTCTTCGAACAGATGAATGACACCCACGCCCGCGACGGCCGCGCTGACCGCGAGATCGATTGCCGCGCCGGGCCGCACCAGCAGCGGTCCCGATGGATTCAACTGCAACACTTCGCCATCGCGCTCGAAATACCAGATCGGCATGGCGCCACCGGCGAACTGTCCGCGCAGGCACGCATGCGAGAGCAACTCGCTGGGATGATCGGGACGGCCGTGCGCGTCGAGATAGCCTGGCGCTGCCGCCGTGGCGAAGCGTTGCACGCGCGGTCCGATCGGTATCGCGATCATGTCCTGTTCGAGCCGCTCGTCATAGCGAATGCCGGCGTCGCAGCCGATCGACAGCACATCGACGAAACCATCCTCGACCACGACCTCGACGCGGATGTCCGGATACGTCTTCAGGAAGGCGGCGATGATGCTCGGCAAGACGATCCGGGCGGCGCTCGACGGTACGTTCAGTTTGAGCGTGCCGGCCGGTTTGTCCCTGAACACGTTCAGCACGTCCAGCGCCGCTTCCATCTCGCTGAAGAGCGGCGTCAGCTTCTCGATGAGACGCAAGCCGGCCTCGGTCGGCGCCACGCTGCGCGTGGTGCGGTTGAGCAGGCGCAGACCGAGCTTGGCCTCGAGGCGGCGCACGGCGATGCTCAGACTCGACGCCGACACGCCGCTGACGCGTGCCGCGTCGCGAAAGCCGCCCGCGCGGGTGACCGAGACGAAGGCGGCCAGATCGTTCAATTCCATGGCGATTGTGCAAAATTTTAAACAACCCGTACACGTTAGACGGCTTTATTTAACAACGCAACCCCGTCCATACTGGCGTTCAACCACTTACCAAGGAGCGCGTCATGTCGAATCTCAACACCACGGACACCTTTCCGCTCGCCGGCCGCTCGGTACGCCGCATGGGCTACGGCGCCATGCAACTGGCCGGCCCCGGCGTATTCGGGCCGCCGAAGGATCGCGATGCAGCGCTCGCCGTGTTGCGCGAAGCGGTGGCGTCCGGCGTCAACCACATCGATACGAGCGACTTTTACGGGCCGCACGTCACCAACCAGTTGATCCGCGAAGCGCTGCATCCTTATCCCGGCGACCTCGTGATCGTCACCAAGGTGGGCGCGGTGCGCGGCAGCGACGGCGCGTGGCTGCCGGCATTCGAACCGGACGATATCGAGCGCGGCGTGCACGACAATCTGCGCAATCTCGGCCTCGATGTGCTCGAGGTCGTGAACATGCGGATCATGGGCAGCGTGCATGCGCCCGCCGAGGGTTCGATCGAAAAGCAGGTCACGGCGCTGGCCGAACTTCAGCGACGTGGACTCGTGCGTCATATCGGCTTGAGCAACGTGACGGCGACGCAAATAACGGAGGCGCAGCGCATTGCCGAGATCGTCTGTGTGCAGAATCACTACAACCTGGTGCACCGGGAAGACGACGCACTGATCGAGGAACTCGCGGGGAAGGGGATCGCGTATGTGCCGTTCTTCCCGCTTGGCGGGTTCACGCCGATTCAGTCGTCAGCGCTGTCGGATATTGCACAAACACTCGGCGCCACGCCGATGCAAGTCGCGCTCGCGTGGCTGTTGCAGCGGGCACCGAACATTCTGTTGATCCCCGGCACGTCGAGCGTCGGGCATCTGCGTGAAAATCTGCAGGCGTCGCAATTGAAATTGTCCGCCGAGGTGTGCGCGAAACTGGATGCGATCGGTCTCGCCAACGGCGAAGCGTGATCGCAAAGCACTGCGATTTCACACCGAATTCGCGATGGTCTCCCGCAGCCACTGATGTGCCGGATCGCGGTGCGAGCGCTCATGCCAGAGCATCGCGATCTCGTAGCCCGGCACATCCAGTGGCGGCTCGACCACCCGCAGCGCGCTGTTGTCGCGTACCAGCCGTTCCGGAAGCATGCCCACCAGGTCGGTGCTTGCCAGAGCCGACAACATGAACAAAAAGTGCGGCACGGACAGCACGACCCGACGCGTCATGCCGGCCTTCGCGAGCGCTTCGTCCGTCGCGCCGGCAAACCCGCCGCCGTCCGGCGATACGATCACGTGCTCCAGTTTGCAGAACTGCGCGAGCGTCGGCCGGCGCTTCAGACGTGGGTGACCGGCGCGGCCCACCAGAACATAGCGCTCGGCGAACAGCACCCGGTGGCGCAATCCTTCGGGCGCGCCTTCGCTGGTATGAAATCCCAGATCGATCTCCCCTTGTTCGGCTTGCCGCGCAATACGTGGCGGAGCCAATTCGACGACGGCGACGCGCGTGCCCGGCGCCGCCGCGCGCAAGCCGGCCAGCGCGGGCAGGATGATCGTCAATTCGACGCAGTCGGTCGCGGCAATGCGCCAGCTTTGCGTTGCTTCGGCGGGATCGAAAGGGCGCGCCGGCGCCACCGCGCGTTCGAGTGCTTCGAGCGCTTCGCGCAAGGGTTCGCGCAACGCCTCGGCGCGCGCGGTGGGCCGCATGCCGCGCGGTCCGGGCAGCAACAGCGGGTCGCCGAGGACATCGCGCAGTTTGGCCAGATGCGCGCTGACCGACGGCTGCGAGAAGTTCAGCCGCTCCGCCGCGCGCGTGACATTGTGCTCCGACAGCAGCACGTCGAGCGTGACGAGCAGGTTGAGGTCGAGTCTCCTGAGATTATTCATGGCTATACCTGACATATTGACAATTCATTTCCAATATACCGGAGCGAGGTCTATCTTTGGTTTCTTTCAACCATGAAGGCCATGTGATGAACGTTCTTCTTGTTTATGCGCACCCGGAACCCAAGTCGTTGAATGGGGCGCTCAGGGACTTTGCGGTCAAACGTCTTGAAGATGCCGGACACACCGTTCAGGTATCCGACCTTTACGCAATGCAGTGGAAAGCATCGCTCGATGCGCACGACAGCCTCGTGAAACAACCCGGCGAACGCTTTGATCCGGCGCTCGACTCGAAGCATGCGTTCGAGAACGGGCTGCAGAGTAAAGACATCGAACTCGAACAGGAAAAGCTGATGTGGGCGGATGCAGTCATCCTGCAGTTTCCGCTCTGGTGGTTCACCATGCCTGCCATCCTGAAAGGCTGGGTGGAGCGTGTGTATGCGTACGGCTTTGCATACGGCGTCGGCGAGCATTCCGATGCGCGCTGGGGCGAGCGCTACGGCGAGGGCAAACTCGCCGGCAAGCGCGCGATGCTGATGGTCACGACGGGTGGTTGGGAATCGCACTACAGTCCGCGCGGCATCAACGGTCCGATGGACGACGTGCTGTTCCCGATTCAGCACGGCATTCTGTATTACCCCGGCTTCGACGTGTTGCCGCCGTTCGTGATCTACCAGACAAGCCGCATCGACGAAGCGAACTATCCGGAGGTGCGTGATGCGCTCGGGCAACGGCTCGACGATCTTTGGACCACAGCGCCGATTCCGTTCCGGCCGCAGAACAGCGGCGCATACACGATTCCGGAACTGACGCTGCGGGCCGATATCGAGCCCGAAAAGGTCGGGTTCGGTGCGCACGTCGAATAGGATCCTGACGGGGCGCGCGTAGTAGGTTCTTCATACAAGGAGGCGCGCCTCTTGTCGCGACCCCAAGCTGACGGGATCGTATGTTTCGCTGAAATTTGGTTGTAAGTCGCCGTTGCTAGAGTCGTCCACAGAATTGTGCCGCCGTATGCCGGACAGTGGACACCTGGAAAGGGAAGAGCGACAAACCATGAATAAAGCTCGTGCGTTCTGGCTCATTCTGACGCTGCTTTTTACGACGCCCGCCTGGGCGTTTCAGTCACGCGTCGTCACGATTCCGAGCGCGGCCATGCATAAGTCGCTCGAAGCGACGGTCGTGCTGCCCGATCAATATGCGCGCGGCAAAGCGGCCGACCGCTTTCCGGTCGTCTATCTGTTGCACGGCTCGGGCGGCGACTACACCGACTGGACCTCGAATTCGCAGATCGGCAAGCTGGCCGACCGCTATCACGTGATACTCGTGATGCCC
Source organism: Paraburkholderia sp. BL9I2N2 (assembly GCF_004339745.1). Taxonomy (GTDB): domain Bacteria; phylum Pseudomonadota; class Gammaproteobacteria; order Burkholderiales; family Burkholderiaceae; genus Paraburkholderia. Next base: position 643,147 of record NZ_SMGP01000004.1, read on the forward strand.
GATGGCGGCCACGAAAGCTGGTACATCGACAGTCCGGTCGATCCGCACAGCCGCTACGAAACCTATGTGGGCACCGAGGTGGTGGGTTACGTCGACGCGCATTTCCGCACGATCGCGACGCGTCAGGCGCGCGCCATTACCGGCTTGAGCATGGGCGGCTTCGGCGCCTTGCATATCGCGCTGGACCGGCCGGACGAATTCGGCGCCGCGGGCAGCATCAGCGGTGCGGTGGATCCGCGTGGCTGCGAGGACGAGCCGGGCATCGACCAGGTATTCGGCGATCCGATGCGGCATGCCGACTTCTGGAACAACGAGGCGATCGTCGAGAATGCGCGCAGTTTCGGCAACGCGCATATCGCGCTCACGATCGACTGCGGGGTGAACGACTCGCTGGTGCAATCGAACCGCACGCTGCACGAGCGGCTGGTCGAACTCGGCGTGCCGCACGACTACGCGGAGCGGCCCGGCGGCCACACCTGGAAGTACTGGGCCAACGCGGTGCAGTATCAGGTGCTGTTTTTCGCCGGGACGTTCAAGCGCAACGGGGCCACTACTGCGGTAAGCGCCGCAGCTTGAGGCTGTGCCCGCGCGCAGCGGGGCGGTTTCAAGCCGCCCACTTTTCCATCAATCGATGCCGTGAAACACCGCATCGTCCGGACCGAGATAGGCGGGCGGGCGCCACGCCGCATCGCGCATGGAGTGCTGGACCAGTTTCTCGACGCCCAACAGCACCGCGAAAATCGCCATCCGCACTGGAATGCCGTTATCGGTTTGCCGGAAAATCGCCAGCCGTGAATCGTGATTCAGGTCCACGCTAAGATCGTTGGCGCCTGGCCGGCTGTCGCGCGGCAGCGGGTGCATGATCAGCGTATCGGCGCCGCACACGCCATCCACCAGCGCCTGATTGATCTGGAAGTCCGGCGTGTAGCCTTCGAACGATTCGTCGGTGAAGCGCTCTTTCTGGATGCGCGTGGCGTACACCACGTCGGCGCCGCGCAGTCCGGCGGTCAGATCGTGGGTCTGCTCGATCACGTGGTCGTTGCGCGAAATCTGCTCGATGATATAGCTCGGCATTTCGAGCATGGGCGGCGAGATCAGCGTGAACTTGATGCCGCGATACAGCGCCAGCAGCTTGACCAGCGAGTGCACGGTGCGCCCGTATTTGAGGTCGCCGACCAGCGCGATATGGGCGCCGTCGACGATCTTGCCGAGGCGCGAGAACTCGCGCTGAATCGTGTACAGATCGAGCAGCGCCTGGCTCGGGTGTTCGCCCGGGCCGTCGCCGCCGTTGATCACCGGCACGTTGGTGGCGCGCGCGAATTCAGCCACCGAGCCTTGCTCCGGATGGCGGATCACCAGCGCGTCCACGTAGCCGCTCATCACGCGGCTGGTGTCGTAGATCGACTCGCCCTTGGCCATCGACGAAAACGTGAAGCCGGTGGTGTCGCACACCGAGCCGCCCAGCCGGCAGAACGCCGCGCCGAAGCTCACACGGGTGCGCGTGCTGGCTTCGAAGAACAGATTGCCGAGCACCGCGCCTTCCAGCACACGGGAGATTTTGCGGCGCCGGGCGATCGGCTGCATGATGTCGGCCACGCGAAACAGCGCCTCCACCGAGTCGCGCGAGAATTGATCCACCGACAGCAACTGCGGCTTGCCCTCAAACAGCATCTGGCTGGCGAGCGACTGTGAGTCTACGCTTTGCGTATACTTGTCGCCCGGCTCGCCGTTCACCACGATTTCCGACACGAAGCGCTCGACGATCTCCGGCATGGCCCGCGATTCCTGCGAGTCGTCCGGCAGGAGCCACGTATCAAGCGCCCGGCGCGACACGCCGATGCGGCTCGCGAACGTGTCGCGTGTCATGTTCAGGCGACGCATCGCATCGCGTAGGAAGGCTTGTTGCGGGACGCTCATGGGGCACCTGTCGGAAGAGGGGATGGCGGGCTGATGTACGCGGTGCGTATATTAGTTTTCCTGCGGCAGAAGTCAAGCAATTTCGCGATGGACTTTGCCAAGCCGCGCCGGTCGCGGTTACACTGCGTGTCATGCATTCCGGCCCAACGCTCAGACTCCGCCCGTCGACTTCCGCACGTCTCGCTCACGCGAGCGTCGCCGTCGCACGCGCGTGGGGCTCGAACGTCGGCGCCAAAGCCAAAAAACAGCCGCTCATCTGACCGGAGCTCGCTGTTCCGTCAGATGTGCGACGGAACAGCCGGTCAACGCCCGCCTGGGCACTTTCCTGTCTTTCCTCCCTCGCACTGCCTGACGGAATCGATACGGTCGTCATCGAGGTAAAGACATGTCTATTTTTTCGGGTATCTGGGTTCCGCTCATCACGCCGTTCGCCGACGGCGCCGTCGATCACGCCGCCTTGCGCGCGCTGGTGCGCCGCTATACCGGCGCGGGCATCGCCGGGCTGGTCGCGCTCGGCACGACCGGCGAACCCGCCGCGCTCGACGCCGCCGAACAGGACGCCGTGCTGGCGACGATTCTCGACGAAGCGCAGGCCGCCGGCCATCTCGCGCAGGATGGGCGAGCGTTGCCGGTGCTGGCCGGCGTGTCGGGCAATCACACGGCGAGCATGCGCGAGCGCATCGAGCAATTGAACGCGCTGCCGGTTGCCGGCGTGCTGATGGCCGCGCCGTATTACATCCGGCCTTCGCAGGCGGGGATCGTCGGCCATTTCATGGCACTTGCCGATGCCAGCGAGAAGCCGGTCGTCCTGTACGACATTCCGTATCGAACCGGCGTGCGGCTCGAACTCGACACGCTGCTCACGCTCGCGGCGCATCCGCGGATTCAGGCGGTGAAGGACTGCGCCGGTTCGCTCGACACCACGCTCGCGCTGATTCGCGACGGCCGCCTGCAGGTGCTCACCGGCGAGGACATCAATATCTTCAATACCTTGTGTCTGGGTGGCAGCGGGGCGATCGCGGCGTCCGCGCATGTGCGGCCCGAGCGCTTCGTCGAGATGTATCGCGCGCTCGCGGCGGGGCGGCTCGCCGAAGGCCGGCGCATTTTCCATTCGCTCGCGCCGCTGATCCAGGCGCTGTTCGCCGAGCCGAATCCCGCCCCCGTCAAGGCCTTGCTGGCCGCGCAAGGCCTGATACGCGACGAACTGCGCATGCCGATGACGCGCGCCAGCGGTGCGCTGATCGAGCGGCTCGAAGCGCTGGCTGAACGGGAGCGGAGCGAGTCGCGGGAGAGCGAAGTATCGGTTTGAGCGAGGCGATTCATCCAATATTCCGGTCGTTTTCCCGGTCGACGCACCGGGATTTCTGGCCGGCATCGAGGACGATGGTTCGAGTGGCGCCCCCACATCATTAACATGAGCCACGCCGTGCAACTGTGCGGCATCCCCAAGCTGGCCGTGATCAGGCGCGAGAGCTGCGGTCACGCCTACATCAGCATGCGATGGCGACGAGGTGGCGGCCTGGACCAGCGCGGACGTCAACTTCATGGACCGGCAGATCCCGGGTCGGCGTCCTAGACGGCAGCGAACGTGAGGACGACCCTGCGCGCCGCGTGGCCAGGAAATTCGCAAGACCCGACGATCTCGCCGCGCATCGATAAGGAAAACGAAGACTATGTGTGACGTTCAATCGCCGGGCGCTCGTGGGAAATACCGCCTCGCCACGATCGCGACGTGAGGCTCTCGCTTCAAGGTTGAACCTCATACGGTGGACATGTGGACAGGCGCTGATCGTCTACCGCACCGCCGACAGTGAAGTGATACAGGCTTTGCCAGGTGTGATCCGCTACGCCGAGCAGTGCGTGCATTTCATCGTCGAAGAAGCAGCCAATCCCTGTCGCGCGCACGCCGGCGGCTTCGGCTTCGAGATAGAGCGCCTGGCCAAGAATGCCGCATTCCCAGAACAGATGGCGATAACGCCACGGCTGCTTCAACGCGGTTCCGAATTCCGCGATCATCCCCAACGCAAAGCAGGAATCGGCGCCGATATCCTGGTGACAGCAGATCAACTTTGCCGTGGCGCGCAAATCGTAAGGCAACAGAAGATAGAGCGGCAGATGATCGGGGCCGGTCTTTTGCCACAGCCACTCTGGACGTAGGGCCTGCTTGAGATCCGGCAGCGCGCCCGGATTTCTCACGAACATATACAGACCCGGCTCCAGCTCGCCCACGCGATGCACCATTAGCGCTGCATGCACTGCTGCGGGAGACATCAGCGCATTCCACGGCGGCGTGTCATGACGTGGCAACAGGCACGCCAGCATGCTGAAAAACGCCGCCTCGGCGATGCGCGTCGCACCGTCGAAATTCACCGCGCTGCGGCGCTGCCGCGCGATCCGGGCAAAGCTGAGATCAACGGCGGGCAACGTGGGCGACGGGTGCTCTTCCGGAGTCGGCAAGGTCGGTTCGCGAGTACAGGGCTTATGCGTGGCGCGATGGATCGAATCGATGTCCGGCCACTTCACATGTCCCGGACTCAGCTGATTCGCGCGTCCGTGCCACTGCGCGCTATCCAGGACGATCAGCATGCGTTCAAGATCAGGCCGCCATTCAGGGTTGCCGATCCAGAGCAAGGCATCCGGCGCTTCTGCCTCTGCCTGCCCGAAATCTTCTCCGCGGTTCAATCCAAGCAGGTTGGCCACTGCGTCGTCCGCAGCCGCCTCCATCAGCCGCGTCTGCCAGCCAAGCGCCGCCGCTGCGTAACTCATCGCGGCGATGACATGGCCGCAATCGTGCTGGCAGTAGCGCCAGGCGCGCATGCCGTATTTCCACGCCTCGCGCCAGAAAATCGAGCTTATGCCGACCAGGACGCCGCCTGGCGGGAACGCCTCGCTCCATCGTTCGTCATCCACGGCAGCGCGACATTCAAGGGAATGGTCACGGCTCTGGTAATGGTAGATCCCCGCGGACAAGCCGGGCAGCGTCGGACACAGAAGATAGCCCTCAGTCGGATGCAGATTTCCGCTCGATGGGTTGCAGCGCAGTGCCCACCGCTGGGTGCCGTACGATTTCCACGCCGACAGGCCGAGCGAAACTTCGAACAGAATTGCCAGACTGGCGAGATCGAATCTGCGCGCGGGCGGCAAAGCTCCGCAGCGTAGTTCGTTGTAGCGTGTGGTCAGGCTATCCGCGGCCAACGGCAGACCAATGCGCGGTGCGCCGTGAAACACCCGGAACGGATCCGGTTGGGTTGCCCAGTCGAGTTTCCCGGGGCCAGGGGCATAGCCGCTGACGCGGTGCTTGCTGCGCTCGTGATATTCAAGCATCGCATGCTGTAACCGGTCCATGTTCCCCTCAGACCAGGAATATCCGCACATGCGACTGTACAAAGCCGGCTGGCTCGACGTTCGGGCGCGGTCGTCATCAAGTCGTGGAATGGAACGCGCTTCGGCAAACTGCTATTGCGTTCGGCGCCTCCTGTGCGATGCCCCGGCTATCGGGTTGTCTTCACGAAAGCAGGGGATGTTTTCGGCGCATGGTTCACCCTTCAGGTGTCTTTGAACGTTTTCGGGACCGCCGACTTCAAAAACTCGTGACCATCCCAGCTTAGCCGCCAGTCGCTACCCGTCGAGCGGACGAGATTTGCGTCGGCAAGCAGGCTCAACTGATACCACACACCCCGGTTTGAAACATCGAACGCATCCTTGAGCGCGCTTTCAATGTCAAATTCGCTGAGGTGCGGGGATTTGTTTTCCTCGAGAGTCTTCAGTATTGCGAATGCCAGATTCATATCGCGCTTCACGATCCCCTCCTGTCGCAGATAGGACATACCTCGAAACGGCGCCGCGGGTACAAGGTCCGCAATCATGCCGGGTGTGGCTTGCTGCACGGCTCTCTGCGCTTTCGCACAGTTCCACGAAAAGGGTGGCACGACGCGAGCCGTGCAGGTCCACGACCGAGGTTCATTAGACGGAAAACCACCGGACGTCCCATCTAACTGAGAGGTTGTGGCCGACCAGCCATGGTCCCGTGCGGTCGCCGGGCATCGTGAGCCTGATTGCTTTGTTGTGCTGGTCGCGAGTGCGCTCTCCGGGATTCAACGCTTCGGTCCCCTCATACCCTCGTTTTCCATTGCGGCATGCCGCTCTTCGCTGGCTTCAATGGGTTCCATGGTCTCGTCGATCGAAGCTGTCGCGCGTTCTGTGGCCGCCTTCGTTTCGTCGACGGCGGAACCGAGTCCTCCGTCGTCGTCGCTCGGGGGCTCCAGCATGTCTCGAAGCATGGCTGCCAACTCCGGCGTGTTCCACGGTGCGCCATGCTGCTCTTTCTTCTTTATGTAGTGCCTGACTTCCGCGTCCTGCTCCGGTGTCAGGGGAAGACCGCGAAATGTGCTTTGAGGGGTAGCGTCGGTCATGGTATTGCTCCGGAATTTGTCCCATTTTGAGTGTAGCCCTGTTGTGGCCAGCGAGCCTCAACTATCGGTCTGCGTATGGACTGATCCGCCCATTCGCATCGGCCCGTTCAGCGAGCAGACATTGCTGTTGGCACAGATACGAGCTAGGCGATTTGCGCAATTGCTGCTGATAGGACACCTTGGAAACAAGCCCCGGGCGGGACAACGTCACGCGATGACATGGTTCAGCGCAGGGGCCTTGCGCAGAAGTGACATATCTCAAGCGTGGCTTAGCGTCTTTTTGCGGCACCTGCAGGCGGTTTCGACCGCTCATGACGATGCGCGCATCAATGCAAATTGCGACGGGTCATGAAGCGTGGCGGGAGCTATGACAAAACTGTCCGGACAGTTTTCCATTGAGCGCGTGCACGAAAGCTGTACGCTGGTGGTTCCCGACTGGGACCTGATCGGACCCAGATAAGGACACGACATTCGGTTTTCACAACCCCCCAGGCGCAACTGCGACAGACTCGGGCACTCGTCACGTTCTGGGATTATGGCGACGTCGTGAAGCGGAGCACGAATATCGGTGTCGAACAGACGGAAGGGCGCAAGATGCAACTGATCGAACCTGATGAACGCCAGGCTTTCCTGGCGACCAGAAGGTGAATTCGAACTGCTGGAAACGGATATGACTGACCCCAAGGGTGACGAGAACGTCATCTGTTCGGCGATGCCGACGCGGTAACATAATTTGCTCGATGAGCAGCATGATCGTCGGTACGGGTTGGCCACGCGGTGGGACTCAGGGATTCGCCCGACGCAGCGGTCCAGTTTCATACTGACGTGAAACGCCGTCTAGGCCGCAGCGATAAAATCGGCGATGCGGCAGCGATCGATTTCGCCAGATCAAGGGGGTATTGGTTATGGAGTGGATGGACGCGCGACCCGTAGTGCCGGGCTACTACTGGGTGCGATTTACGGACGACCGGACGCCGAAGCAGACCATCGCGGAAGTCGCGGAAGTGCCCGGGAACGGTTCACAGCAGTTAGTCGTGATCCTTCTGGGCGACGATGAAATATTGGAACTGGACGATTCGTTCTTCGACCGCGCACTGTTTGCCGGACCGATGGAACCTCCGCCGATGGAGTGACCGCCATAGCCGGACCGGCCGCGACTCCACTGGCAGAACTTCAAACCGTTGCAGTTCGTGGCGTATGGCGAAGACACCTCTAGAAGCCGCCCGAAATGACTGCGCGATGCGTGCGTAGTACGACATCCAGTCTTCTCGGGCTAGGGCTCGGTGATGACCTATTCAGCTTGACCGACCCGCCCCGCGTCTGAGCGCCCCTCTTCCGAAGGAGCCATTGACGGCCCGGAGCTGATTTGCGTGCTGACGCACAATCATCTGACAAAAAGTAAACAAACTTACTAAGATGAGAATTCGGGGATGGCGGCGTACGCGTAGCCATCAGGCAGACTCGCACCTGGAACTGTTTGGTTTGCCGAATGCGGCTCACGGCGTCTGCGTGACAGTGGTCGTTCATCCCGTCCGGCGCCGCTGATCCTGCTCACCTCGGAGACGCATATGCTGAGCCCCCATGAATTTGCGACCTTGATGCTCGTCAAGGACACCTCCGATCCAGCCGGACTGGATCGCGCGGAGTTGGACGCCCTGGTGGAGCACCAACTCGTCGCGCTGGAAAAACTTGCTTCCGGAGGAGAGCGTTTTTCCATCACCTGCGATGGGGATTCCATTCTTCAGGCCGTCGCCCGGATCAATTGAACGACTGCCGCACCTGTCGTACCGCCTGAACAGAGCCGGTGGCGTGCGTTTGAGCCTGCGCGGAAAAAGCGGGGCGACGCCCACACTTTTGTCGATCTATTCACGCGATCCTGCCTGCCCGTCCGCGGAACCTGTGTCGGATCGCCATTCAGGAGCTTCATGATGATGATCGACATCGGCTCCGCTGAATGATCCCGGACGGACGTCGCCGCTCTCCTTATGAGTGCGGCGCGACACGCCTCCCCCGACGTCGACGAATCGACAACACGATACGAGCCGCGCAAGCGGCCGGATTGAAGCCATGCCGGACGGTACGGGCCATTTTCGACGGCCTATTTCATCGCGTCGATGCGGCGCTCCGCGTCGACGCGAGCCTGTTCGATTGCCTGCTCTGGCGTTCCCGCAGGCGTCTCCGGGTTTTTCCAGTAGATGGGCGGTTTGGTCAACGTGTATGCCCAGTCCCACCTGCCGTCCTTCTGTTGGGTCACGTAAACGCTGTAGTTGACCTCGTGGTACGAGAAATTGTGGCTGGCCATGAAGGTTTCTCTCGGAGTCTTTGAGAAATCCTAGCATGAAGGAACTATGTGTAAGCCGGCTCCCCGGCGCAGGTGAATCAGTGCTGCCCCGCGTTCAGGAACATCCAGAATTGTCGCGCCGGCGGCACCGGGGAGTGCGCGCAAATACGCCGCAGCAGTAACCGCAGGTGCAGTCCTCTTCGATGCGTGCATCGGGAGGCGACGCGTCGACGCGGAACTCTCTATCGTCGAACTTCGTGGCCGTCTCCGAAAGGGCGCGCTACTCGTCGTCGCGCTGGACCAGTTGCGGGCGTCCTGCCGGGTCTCGACCTATGTCCGCGAGCTTGTTCCGGTAGTCGCAGCCAAGACAAATGAAAAAAAATCCTTCCTCATCGATTTGGGGCTCGACCTCATCGACGGCGAACCGCGCATTGCAGTTTCGGCAAGTCCACATAGCTGTCTCCATCGCCGTGTTCGACGCTTCGCCGGTTATCGAGATTCGCAGAGGCGAGGCGGTAATTCATAACTTATGCTCTTTAAGCAACTTGCTGGCAAGAGCGAGCGCTGCATCTCGTGCCCGATCCTCACGCGCGAATTCCTGTTCAGTTTCGTGCGGATCGTCCGACTCAGGTTCAGCTCCCACTCGCCGCGGATGCACGATTCCCCGATAGTAGCCTGTCACAGTCTGCATCACGCGAACTCGCGCCACATGCGTGTGAGTTTCGTATATCTAACATTCCACAACAACGGACGCGTATGCAAGCCGAAAGCGACTCGCGCGAGGGCACATCGAAGCGGATCTTCTGCACCGGGTAGTCGCAATACATGACCGAGCAACCGCCCACATTTGCCCAGTCCCGTTACCACCTCATCAACGTGACGGTGCCGGTCCGAGTAGCGCTTCATTCGTCGCGTTTCCCTTCGCAATGCTCAACAGTCAGCCGATGGTTTTCTATTCGCCGTCGCAGCTCGTGCAGGATGCGACACGCCATGGCATGAAGGTGATTTGTAATTGCCGTTGAAAGTCAATTGCCATCTGAGCGCCGCGAGTGAATATCAACGTGCGTGCGCACCACCGCCTCGCAATGCGAACCTGAGGTAGCTCAAATACGGATCGCACGGAATAAACACGCGTGCTTGATCGTTCAATGCGCAATGACGACGAACCGCCGACGCGAAGGTCGAGGGGCAAGGATGCCATCCACGCCGCTCGCGGGTTGGTGCGCTCGTTCAGAACAGAAAGGGGTCGACGCGCGTCGCCAATGGTTATGCCGCGCGGGGACTATAGGCAAATCATCCAAAGATCAGGAGGTGACATGCATAAGCTTGCAACTGTTTTCTCGCTTGCTGGAGCGGCCACGCTCGCACTGGCTGCGTGCGGCGGCAATTCGGACAACAATATGCCCACGCCGACCGCCGGTACATTCAAGTCGACCATTCTCGTGTCCGACGGCAGCGTCGCCGCGCCGCACGTCGACCCCAATCTGCAAAACGCCTGGGGCATCGCGTTCGGTCCGACCACCCCCGTCTGGGTATCGGATAACAATACACAGAAGTCGTCGCTGTATGACGGCAATGGCGTGGTGCAGTCGCTCGTCGTCACGCTACCGCCGGCCGCAAGCGGTCAACCCGCGAGTCCGACCGGTATCGTTTTCAACGGCACCACGGACTTCGCCGTCACGGCGAATGGCGCAACCGGTAACGCGGCATTCATTTTTGCCACCCTCGCCGGCACGATCGCGGCCTGGTCGCCCAAGGTCCTGCCGACGCAGGCTGTCACCGTTCACGATGACGGCGCGGGCGCAGCCGAATACACGGGCCTCGCGATCGCCAGCAACGCCGGCGCAAGCATGCTGTACGCCGCCGATTTCCATAACGGCAAAGTCGATATGTTCGACAAGACTTTCACGAAGGTCACGGTTGCCGGCGCCTTCAGCGATCCGAACGTACCTGCGGGTTTTAATCCGTTCGGCATCCAGGCCGTCGGCACTACGATTTATGTGGCGTATGCGAAGCTCGGGCCCGATGGTCACAGAGATCAGAGCGGTGCGGGCAACGGCGTGGTGGATGCGTTCGATACCGCCGGCCACCTGCTCAAGCGCATCACTTCAAACGGGCCGCTCAATTCGCCGTGGGGGATCGCCATGGCGCCGGCCAATTTCGGCGCGTTCAGCAACGATCTGCTGATCGGCAACTTCGGCGACGGCACCATCAATGCGTTCGATCCTGCGACTGGCGACTCGAAAGGGCCGCTCACACAGGCCGATGGTTCGAAGGTGACGCAGCCAGGGCTCTGGGGCCTGGCGTTCGGCAACAACGCCGACAACCAGCCTTCCAACACGCTGTTTTTCGCGGCAGGTCCGACGGCGACGACGGGTGTCTATGGACGCATCGATTCGTCGATGTAGCCGGCTGAAGGTCCAGGCGCTCGATGCGGGATCGTCAAGCATGGCGCCTGAGAAGGCGAGCGGTCCCATTCAAGCGCTCATAGTGGAAACGAGATCCAGCGCCGGCCGCGGTGCGGCCGGCCGCATGGCCGTGCCGCGCCGCGCGCTTCAGACGATCGTCAGGCTCACGCGGCCACCATTCTTTCCCGCAGCAGGTTGCCGAAGTCGTCGGCGCTGAGCGGCTTGCCGAGCAGGAATCCCTGCATCTCATCGCACATCATCGTCTTGAGCATGTCGAGTTGCGATTCGGTTTCGACGCCCTCGGCCACCACGTCCATTTCCAGCGAGTGCGCGAGCGCGATGATCGCCGACACGATCGCGCTGCCTTCCGGGCCGTGCGCGTCGAGGCCGTTGGTGAAGAAGCGGTCGATCTTCAGTTGCTTGACGCGAAAACGCTGCAGATAGGCGAGGCTCGAATAGCCGGTGCCGAAGTCGTCGATCGCGATCTCGAAGCCGCTCGCCTGGAATTCGCGGATCATTTCGATGGTTTTGGGCGCGTCCTGCATGGCCACGGTTTCGGTGATCTCGAACATGATCTGCTCGCAGGCCACGCCTTCGGCCTCAACGATCTCGAGCATGCTCGCCACCAGGTTCGGCTGCAGCAACTGGCGCGGCGACAGGTTGATCGCCACTTTCATCGACGGCAGGCCTTGCGAGACCCATTGGCGAATCTGCCGGCAGGTTTCGCGCACGACCCAATAGCCGATCTGCACGATCTGCCCCGAGCGCTCGGCGATCGGAATGAACTCGAGCGGCGTCAACGTGCCGAGTTGCGGATGATGCAGACGGATCAGCGCTTCGGCGCCGGCCAGCGAGTTGCCGCTGCCATGAAACTTCGGCTGGAAGTGCAGCGAAAAATGACCGGCGGCGAGCGCGTCGTGCAACGCGTTCTGAATCTGCAGCGTGCGCGTGGCGGCTTCGTTCATGCTGCGTTCGAAGAAGCGATAGGTGCTGCGGCCCGCGCGCTTAGCCTCGTACATGGCGGCGTCGGCGTGCTTCAACAGCGTTTCGACGGTGTCGCCGTCGTGCGGATAGAGGGCGATGCCGATGCTCGGCATCACCTGCAGCGGTTGCGAGTCGGTCCACACGCCGAGGCGCATGCGCTCGAGCACGCCTTCAGCGAGCGCGCCGGCGTCTTCGCGCGAGCCGAGGTTTTCGGACAACACCACGAATTCGTCGCCGCCCAACCGCGCCACGGTGTCGCTCGAGCGCACGCACAGCAGCAGGCGCTGCGCGAACGCGGTCAGGACCTGGTCGCCGGCCGAGTGGCCGAGCGAATCGTTGATGGTCTTGAAGCCGTCGAGGTCCATGAAGAGGATGGCGAACAGCGTGCGTTGCCGGCGCGCGCTGAGGATCGCGCGTTCGATGCGGTCGGTCAGCGTGCTGCGATTCGGCAATCCGGTCAGGGTGTCGAGCGTGGCGAGCCGCACGATCTGGCCGTTCAGCTTCGACACCGCGCCGACCAGAAAGGCTGTGCGCGCATCGAAACGCGACAGCATCAGCGTGACGATCAGAATGGCAAAGGTAAGCAGGATCACCGAGGTCGCGAGCCACGTGGCGTTCACGCCTTTGGCCGCGCCGCAGACGGCGCCGAGCGGAAACTCCGCGGCGGCCATGGCGGCGTAATGCATGCCGGTGATCGCAACGCCCATCACCAGCGCCGCGGCCAGACGCTTGCGCACCACGTGGCGCGCGTCGTCGTTGCTGAGCGCGCGGGCCATCCACAGCGCGGCGGTCGACGCGCCGATCGCGATCGCGAGCGATGCCGCGAACCACGCCGGCCGATAGTGGATGCCCGGCGCCATCTGCATCGCTGCCATGCCGGTGTAGTGCATGCCGGCAATGCCGAAGCCCATCACCACGCCGCCCGCCAGCAGGCGGCCGGCGGTGAGCCGCACACGCGTCGTGACGTACAGGGCCAGATAGGAGGCGCCGATCGCGAGGCCGAGCGACGCGGCGGTCGTCGCGAAGTCGTAGCCGAGCGGAATCGGCAGCGAAAAGGCGAGCATCGCGATGAAGTGCATCGACCAGATGCCGACGCCGAGCGCCGCGGCGCCGCCCAGCCGCCAGGCGTGCCGCAGCCGCGCCGATGCCAGCAGGAAAATCCGGCCGGTCAGATCGAGCGCCGTGTACGACGCGAGCGTCGCCACGACGAATGAGATGGTGACCAGCCAAAGGTTGTATGAGCTCTGCATGTTCAGTCCAACCGCCAGGAGGGAAGCGGCTGAACATGTTATCGACAGTTCGGGGCTTTTATTTAATTCATTTTCAATATGTTAGCCATTGGCGTCGGCCGTCTCGCCGGCGCGCGCCGCTTGTGCGAGGGCGAAGCCTTCGTCGAGCCAGCCGGTGATGCCGCCGCTCATCAGCTTGACGGGCCGCCCCAACTCGGCGAGACGCAGTGCGCCGCGCGCGGCGCCGTTGCAATGCGGACCCGCGCAGTACGTGACGAAGAGCGTCTCCCGCGGATAGCCGGCGAGCTTCGACGCCACGATCTTGCCGTGCGGCAGATTGAGCGCGCCCGGCACGTGACCCTGCGCGAACAGCGCGGGGCCGCGCACGTCGAGCAGCACGAAGCCGGGCGCGCCGCTCGCGAGCGCTTCGTGGACGTCGGCGCAATCGGTTTCGAACCGCAGCGAGGCCTGGAAGTGGGCTTGCGCGGCGGGGCTGTCGGCGGCGGGAATGGCGGTAACGGCGTTCAAGGTCGGCATGGTGAAGTGAGGTTCCGGTAGGAGCGGTGGGTGTGTAGTTGTCTGGCGATCGCGATTCGGACGCCTTCATTGTGGCGTTGCGCGCCACGCGGGATAAGTGGCGGAATCGTCAATCTCCGGTAACATCACGCCATGCACAATCATCTCGTCGTCGCGCTCGCCTACGATCGGCTCTGCACCTTCGAATTCGGCTGCGTGACCGAACTGTTCGCGCTCGAGCGTCCTGAGCTCGGCGTGGACTGGTATCGCTTCGCGGTCTGCGCAAGCGAGCCGGGCCCCATCCGGGCGGCGGGCGGCATCACGCTTGCCGCGCCTTATACGCTCAAGTTGCTGGAGCGCGCCGACACCATCGTCATTCCCGGCTGGCGCGATGCCGACGAAGTGCCCCCCGAACCGCTCCTGAAGAAAATCCGCGCCGCCTATGCGCGCGGCGCGCGCCTCTGTTCGATCTGCTCGGGCGTGTTCGTGCTCGCGGCGGCGGGCGTGCTCGACGGCAAGACCGTCACGACGCACTGGCGCTATGCCGAAAAATTGCAGCAGCGCTATCCGCAATTGCGCGTGCAGCCGGACGCGCTCTATGTCGACGAAGGGCAGATCATCACCTCGGCAGGTTCGGCGGCCGGGCTCGACATGCTGCTGCATCTGGTGCGGCGCGATCACGGCAGCGCGGTGGCGAACCGGGTCGCGCAGCGGCTCGTGGTGCCGCCGCATCGCGAGGGCGGCCAGGCGCAGTTCGTGCCGCGTCCTATGCCGCAGGACGACAGCGGTCGTCTGTCCAAACTGATGGACTGGGTGCGCAGTCATCCCGCTTTGCCGCACACGTTGCGCTCGCTCGCCGAGCGGGCGGCGATGAGCCCGCGTACACTGCAGCGGCAGTTTCACGATGCCACCGGCATGGCGCCTTATGAGTGGCTCGTGCGCGAGCGCGTGGCCATCGCGCGCGAGCTGCTCGAAGCGCAGGCGCCGCTGCCGATGGCGCGCGTCGCGGAACTGGCGGGATTCGGTTCCGAAGAATCATTGCGTCGGCATTTCCGGCGCATCGCATTGACGAGTCCGGGTGCGTATCGCAAGAAGTTCGGCGCGCGGGAAACGGCTTAGACGCGTGCCCGTGTGGTGAGCAACACCTGCACCGAGAAAAACGCTAACCATGCAAACTAGTCTCGATCACCCGCCGCTCGTTTTCATCGTGTCCTTCGCGTTGCTGTGGCTGCCGGCGCGGATCGGCGCGGCGCTTCCGCGGCGTTTCAGAAAAATCGAGGACGACGCGATGTGGTCTACTGTGAAGCAGTCGGCCGCCGCGCAGCCCACGCCGATGGTCGCGCTCGCCGTCGCGGGAATGAACGGTGTGCTCGACACGCAGGGCAATATGCAAGCCACGTGATGGAACCGCATTCCTTATGCGGCGTGGGCGCTCATGATCGCCGACATGGACAGTGCGCGCGGTGGCGTGATTCGCGTGAAGCCGCTCGATCTGCATGCGCTTGCGGAGTCCATGCGCCCGCATTGAACGATGGTCGAGGCTCGCGCTGAGCCTCACATGCAAAGGAAACTCATGCTCGATATCGCCAGGACGATCGCCAGTTTCAACGCCGGTCGAGATCCCGAACGGCTCGCGATGAAATACAAGGCCATGCGCACTTCACCGTTCGTGTTTTTGCGCGGCACATGTCACCTGTTTTACGAACGCCTGCCGCGCGACAAGGTGTTCGACGACGCGCCGCCGGTGTGGATCTGCGGCGACATGCATCTGGAAAATTTCGGCAGCTACAAGGCCGATAATCGCCTCGTCTACTTCGATAACAACGACTTCGACGAGGCCTGTCTCGCGCCGAATCTCTACGAACTGGTGCGGCTGTTGACGAGCGTGCTGGTCGGCGCGAGCGATCTCAAGCTGAGCCGCGCGCAGGCGCTGGCGCTGTGCCACACCGCGCTGGAAGCGTATGGCGCGGCGCTCGCGTACGGCAAGTCGCGCTGGATCGAAGGGGAAACCGCGACCGGCATGGTGCGCGATCTGTTCGTCGCGCTCGCGAGCCGCACGCGGGTTGCGCATCTGGACCGGCGCACCACGCTCAAAGGCAAAACCCGCACGCTGAAAGTGGACGGCAAGAAAGCGCTGGCGGTCAGCGACACGCAACGTGCCGCCGTCACGCAGTTCATGCAGAAGTTCGCCGCGGGCGAGCCCAATCCCGACTTCTTTCGCATTCTCGACGTGGCGCGGCGGATTGCCGGCACCGGGAGCCTTGGCGTGGATCGTTACGTGATCCTCGTCGAAGGAAAAGGCTCGCCGGACGGCAACTATCTGATCGATCTGAAAGAGGCGCTGCCTTCTTCCGTGACGCCGCACTTGAGTACGCCGCAGCCGGCGTGGCAGACGGAAGCGCAGCGCGTCGTCGAAATTCAGCGGCGCAATCAGGCGGTCTCGCAGGCGTTCCTGCATGCGGTCGAATTCAATCAGCGCTCGTATGTGCTGCGCAGCCTGCAGCCTTCCGAAGATCGCGTGGCCTTGAGCGACTGGGACGGCAAGCTGCCGCGTCTCGAAGAGGTGGTCAACAGCATGGCCGAGTTGAGCGCATGGGCGCATCTGCGCAGCGGCGGCCGGCAGAAGTCGTCGATTGCAGACGAGTTGATTGCGTTCGGCAATCGTAAAGACTGGCAGTTGCCGTTGGTCAATATCGCGACGCAATGCGAGGCCCAGGTCGCGGCGGATTGGAAAACGTACTGTGAAGCCTACGACAGCGGCGTGTTCGACCTGACACCGAAACCTTGAGATTGCGTCGCGCTGGCGGCGTATGACATCGTGACCGCCGCGCTTACAACGTCTTCGATTCGCCGCCGGCAGAGGCTCTCGGGATGCCCAGTGCATCGCGGTGCCGCGCCTGCCGGTACGTCTCCAGACAAACCCTGATTGCTGCGTCGAATCCGCCGCTGCTATCGTTCGCAGGTCATGTGGAAGCGCTTCCACTCAGTTTCGGACGCAGGTACGCCGGAGCTTCCACCGTACCCGGTTCAACGACCTCAGCGCAGGAGAATCCGTGGCAAACGACACATCCGCTGTATCCGACGCTCTCTCCCCCCATTCCCAGTCAGTCGCCGACCCTTTCACCCCGCCCGCGGATTCGTCGCTGTGGCGCAAGAACTTTCTGCTCGGCGCGGCCACCGCTTCGTATCAGATCGAAGGCGCGGTGAACGAAGACGGCCGCCTGCCGTCCATCTGGGACACCTTCTCGGCGACGCCCGGCAAAGTGCTGGCCGGCGACACCGGCGAGGTGGCCTGCGATCACTATCATCGCTGGGAAGCGGACGTTGACCTGCTGGCCGGACTCGGCTTCGAAGGCTACCGGCTTTCGATTGCGTGGCCGCGCGTGATGGATGCGGCCGGCGCGCCGAACCGCACAGGCATCGACTTCTACAAGCGTCTGCTGGCGCGGCTGAAAGAGAAGGGCATCACGACCTCCGTGACGCTGTATCACTGGGACTTGCCGCAGCATCTGGAAGATCACGGCGGCTGGCTCAATCGCGATACCGCGTACCGTTTCGCCGATTACGCCGACCTGATGAGCCGCGAACTGGCCGGCAGCGTCGATGCGTGGGCGACGCTCAACGAGCCGTGGTGCTCGGCGTTTCTGGGCTACGGCAACGGCCACCACGCGCCCGGGCTCGCCGACACGCGCTACGCCACCCAGGCCATGCATCATCTGCTGCTGGCGCACGGCCTCGCGGTGCCGGTGTTGCGCGCCAACGATCCGGCTTCGCAAAAAGGAATCGTCGCCAACATCGGACGCGGCACGGCCAATAGCGGGAGCGCCGCCGACCAGCGCGCAGCGCATCTGTTCGAAGTGCAGCACAACGCGTGGATTCTCGATCCGCTTCTGAAGGGCAGCTACCCGCGGGATCTGTTCGAATTGTGGCCGGGCACCGAGCCGCTGGTGCTCGACGGCGACATGCAGACCATTGCCGCGCCGCTGGACTTCCTCGGCATCAACTATTATTTCCGCACGAATGTCGCGAGCGATGGCGCGCACGGTTTCAGGGACGTGCCGCTCGAAGGCGTGGAGCGCACGCAGATGGGCTGGGAAGTGTATCCGGACGGCCTGCGTGATCTGTTGACGGGATTCAAGGCCACGTATGCGAATCTGCCGCCGATCTACATCACCGAAAACGGCATGGCGTCGGACGACAAGGTGATCGACGGCCATGTGGAGGACAGCCAGCGCATCTCGTTCCTCAAGCGCCATCTCGCCGCGGTCGACCAGGCGATCAAGGCCGGCGTGGAGATTCGCGGCTATTTCCTCTGGTCGCTGATGGACAACTTCGAGTGGGCCTTCGGGTACGAGCGTCGCTTCGGTGTCGTACATGTCGATTACGCTACCCAGAAGCGTACGATCAAACGCAGCGCGGAGCTGGTGTCGAAGTTTCTGAAGGAGCGCAAAGCACGCAGTGAATAGCAGGCGGGAGCTGGTTGGTATGTCGACTTGAAACACGGGCGCCAAGCCTGGAGGAGACGGAATGAACAGCAAAAAAATGGTCTTGCGAGGCGTGGTTGCGGCACTGGCGTTGTATGGCGTCGTCGCGCAGGCGGAGCCTTTGAAGGCCAACGTGATTCACTGGTGGACCTCGGGCGGCGAGTCGGCCGCGATTCGCCAGTTTGCCGATGCGTATAACAAGGCCGGCGGCCAGTGGGTCGACAATGCGGTGGCGGGCGCCGATCAGGCGCGCTCCACGGCGATCAACCGGATCGTCGGCGGCGATCCACCCACTGCCGCGCAGTTCAATACGTCCAAGCAGTTTCACGACCTGATCGATCAGGGCCTGCTGAACAACGTCGACGACGTCGCCGCGAAAGAGAACTGGAACGGCGTGTTCCCGCAGTCGATTCTCGACAGCATCAAGGTGAAGGGGCATTACTACGCCGCGCCCGTGGATATCCATATGCCGGCCTGGTTCTTCTACTCGAAGCCGGTGTTCCAGAAAGCCGGCATTGCCGGAGAGCCGAAAAGCTATGACGAGTTCATCGCCGATCTCGGCAAGCTGAAAGCCGCGGGCGTGATTCCGCTCGCGCTCGGCGGCCAGCCCTGGCAGGAGAAAATCACCTTCGACGCGGTGCTGGCGGATGTGGGCGGTCCCGATCTCTATATGAAGGTGTACCGCGACCGCGACATGAGCGCCGTGAAGTCGGACGCCTTCAAGAAAGTGCTGGCGTCGTTCAAGCGCCTGCACGATTTCGTCGATGCCGGCTCGCCCGGCCGCAACTGGAACGACGCCACGGCGCTCGTGATTTCCGGCAAGGCGGGCGTGCAGATCATGGGCGACTGGGCCAAGGGCGAATTCTCCGCGGCCAATCAGGTCGCCGGCAAGGACTTCGGCTGCTTCCCCGGTTTCGGTCCGCATTCGCCGTATTTGGTCGCGGGCGACGTGTTCGTGTTCCCGAAAACGGACAATCCCACCACGATCAAGGCGCAGAATCTGCTTGCCACGGTGATGACCTCGCCGGCCGCGCAAGTCGCATTCAGCGCGAAGAAAGGCTCGATTCCGATTCGTCCCGACGTGGACGGCAGCAGTCTCGACATCTGCGCGAAGGAGGGCATTGCGATCATGAAGGACAAGTCGCGTCAGTTGCCGAATCCGGAAATGCTGCTCTCGCCTGACACGCAGGGCGCGTTGATCGACGTCATCACCAACTTCTGGAACAAGAACCAGTCGGTCGACGACGCGCAGAAAGCGTTCGCCAGTGCGCTGAAGAGCTAGGTGGGCAGCATGCACGCGCTCAAGCTGCCGGCCGCGGGGTCGAAGACACGTCAAGCGCGGCTGAAGAAGCCGCTCAAAAAGCGTTTTCCGTTCGCGGCGTGGCTGGCGCTGCTGCCGATGGTCCTGACCGTCGTGTTCGCCTATCTCGGCACGATGATCTGGACCGCGCGCGTGTCGCTCAGCAATTCGCGCACGTTTCCTTCCGGCGACTTCGCGGGCTTCACGCAATACGTGCGGCTCTTCCATAACGATCGCTGGCTGCTGTCGCTGCAAAACATCGTGATCTACGGCGCGTGCTTTATCGTGGCGTGCATGGTGATCGGTTTGCTGCTGGCGATCTTCATCGATCAGCGCGTGGTTGCCGAAGGCGCATTGCGCACGGTGTTTCTCTATCCGTACGCGATGTCGTTCGTGGCCACGGGACTCGTCTGGCAGTGGATCCTGAACCCGCAACTGGGCGCGCAGGCCGTGCTGCACAAGCTCGGTTTCGCGCACGCGCGCTTCGACTGGATCGTCGATCAGGACTGGGTGATCTATACCATCGTCATCGCGACGGTGTGGCAGGCCTCGGGTCTGGTGATGGCGTTATTGCTCGCGGGTTTGCGCGGCATCGACGACGAGTTGTGGAAGGCCGCGCGCATCGACGGCATTCCGCGCTGGCGTGTCTATGCCAGCATCGTCGTGCCGATGCTCGGGCCGTCGATCTCCACCGCTTTCGTGCTGCTGTTCGTGATGGTCGTGAAGCTCTACGACGCCGTGGTCGCGATGACGCAAGGCGGCCCCGGCACGGCGAGCGAAGTGCCGGCGAAGTTCATCATGGACTATCTGTTCGGCCGCGCCAACATCGGGCTCGCGTCGGCGGCGTCGATCGTGTTGCTGGCCACCGTGCTGGCGATTCTCGCGCCGTTCTTCTACGCCCGCAGCCGCGCGGCCTTGCGTAAGGAGGTGTGATGAACACGCTCAGTCCGCCGCTGAAAGGCGGCACGCCGGGCCGCGCGCGGCCGCGTCGCCGCCGCACTGCATTCACACCGGCGCGCCTCGGCGTCTATGCATTTTTGCTGACGGCCGCGCTGTTCTTTCTGCTGCCGCTCTACGTGATGCTCGTCACCTCGGTCAAGCCGATGAGCGAGATCCGCCTCGGCAATCTGCTGGCGTTCCCCGCGCATTTCACGCTCAGCGCGTGGAGCGCCGCGTGGCAGTCCGCGTGCACCGGACTCGATTGCAACGGCATTCAGGTCGGCTTCTGGAACTCGGTGCGCATCGTCGTGCCGAGCACGATTCTGTCGATCGCGATCGGCGCGGTGAACGGCTATGCGCTGTCGTTCTGGCGACCGCGCGGCGCCGGCCTGCTGTTCGGCGTGCTGCTGATGGGCGCGTTCATTCCCGTCCAGGTGATGGTCTATCCGCTCGTGCGCGTGCTGGCGAGCGTGCATCTGTTCAGTTCGCTGCCGGGTATCGTGGTGATTCACACCATCTTCGGCATGCCGGTGATGACGCTGCTGTTTCGCAACTACTACGTGTCGATTCCGCAGGAGCTGTTCAAGGCGGCGCGCATCGACGGCGGCGGCTTCTGGCGCATCTTCGTGCAACTGATGCTGCCCATGTCCACGCCGATCATCGTGGTGGCGATCATCATGCAGGTGACGGGCATCTGGAACGACTTCATTCTCGGTCTCGTGTTCGCCGGCACCAAAAACCTGCCGATGACGGTGCAACTGAACAACATCATCAATACGACGACCGGCGAGCGCCTCTATAACGTCAATATGGCGGCGACCATTCTGACCTCCATGGTGCCGCTCGCGGTGTACTTCGTTTCGGGCCGCTGGTTCGTGCGCGGCATTGCATCCGGCGCCGTCAAGGGATAGGGCGATGACAAACGTGGCTAATATGGCAAACGCCGTGGACATGGCGGGCGTGGCCGGCAGTTCCGATGCGGCGGACGTGGCGGGTCTCACGAATCCGGCCAACGTCGCCGTGCGCAATCTGACCATTCGGCTGGGCGCGAACACGGTGATCGAGAACCTCGATCTCGACGTGCGAGCCGGCGAATTCGTCGTGCTGCTCGGCCCGTCCGGCTGCGGCAAATCCACCTTGCTGCACAGTATTGCCGGATTGATCGACGTGACCGACGGCGCCATCGAAATTGCCGGCGAGGACATGACCTGGGCCGATCCGAAGGACCGGCGCATCGCGCTGGTGTTCCAGTCGTACGCGCTCTATCCGACCATGAGCGTGGAGCGCAACCTGTCGTTTGCCTTGCGCATCAACGGCACGCCGAAAGCGGAGATCGCGCGGCGCGTGGCGCGCGCCTCCGAGATGTTGCAACTCGGGCCGCTGCTCAAGCGCAAACCGGCGCAGCTTTCAGGCGGCCAACGGCAGCGGGTGGCGATCGGCCGGGCAATCGTGCGCGAAGCCGACGTGTTCCTGTTCGACGAGCCGCTTTCGAATCTCGACGCCAAACTGCGCACCGAACTGCGCCGCGAACTCAAGCAACTGCACCAGCGTTTGGGCGCGACGATGATCTACGTCACGCACGATCAGGTCGAGGCGATGACGCTCGCCACGCGCATGGCGGTGATGCGCGGCGGCGTGATCCAGCAGTTCGGCACGCCCGCCGAAGTCTACGCGCGCCCCGACAACCTGTTCGTCGCGACGTTTCTGGGCACGCCCGCGATGAACCTGCTCAAGGGCACGCTCGAAACACGCGAGGGCAGGGTCCACTTCAGCACCGGCCATTGGCGCCTCGACGTGTCGGCGTACCCGTTCAAGAACACGCCGGCCAACGGGTTGCCGTGCGTGCTCGGCGTGCGGGCCGAAGACGTGCGCCTGGCCGAGGGCGCGAGCGAACACGCAAAAGTTTCGCTGGTGGAGCCGATGGGCAACCACCGCG
The DNA here is from genome assembly GCF_004339745.1 of Paraburkholderia sp. BL9I2N2. Lineage (GTDB taxonomy): Bacteria > Pseudomonadota > Gammaproteobacteria > Burkholderiales > Burkholderiaceae > Paraburkholderia. The sequence goes on from NZ_SMGP01000004.1 coordinate 665,553, forward strand.
TCATCTGGCTCGACTATCATGGAGTGCAGGTCGCATCGATCGACCAGACGAAGACGCCGTTGGCGATAGGGGACACCGCGGCGTTCTCGTTCGACAGTACCCATGTCTCTCTGTTCGACGAAGCGGGCGGCGCGCGCTTGTAGCGCCGGCACGCGGCGTCACTGAAAATACAACATGCTTGACGGAGATCCGCGTGGCAACACTCAAAGATGTCGCGGCACTGGCCGGCGTGGGCATGTCGACCGCCTCGCGTGCCATTTCCGGTAAAGGACCCATCTCAGCCGATGCCGCCGCCCGTGTGAAGGCGGCCATCGAACAGTTTGAACTTTCGTCCGTCTTCCATCGGCCGGGCCATGGCAACGCAGTCGCTCGGCATGGTCGGCATTTTCGTGCCGACTTTCTTCGGCTCCTATTACGGCACGATTCTCAAGCAGACGGATACCGAACTGCGCGCGGTGCGCCGTCACGTGGTGGTGGCGACGGGCTGCGGAGAAGTGTCGCCGCGCGAGCAGGCCATCGAGGCGGTGCGCTTTCTGATCGGCCGCGATTGCGACGGCGTGGTGGTGATCAGCCACGATCTGCACGACGAGGATCTGATCATGCTGCACCGCATGCACCCGAAAATGGTGTTTCTGAACCGCGCGTTCGATCAGTTGCCGGAAGCGTCGTTTTGCGCCGACCATCATCGTGGCGGCGAATTGGCGGCGCGCACGCTGCTCGATCACGGGCACCGCGACATCGCGGTGATTTCCGGGCCGTTCAGCGCCTCGGACAACCAGACGCGTCTGGAAGGCTTCTTTGCCGAACTGGCGCGCGAGGGCATTGCGCGCGACGACGTCACGCTGATCGAATCGGACTTCTCACCGGAAGGCGGCTACGCCGCCGCGCAAAAGCTGCTCGACGCGAAGCGTCCCTTCACCGGCGTGTTCTGCGCGAACGATACGATGGCCGTGAGCGCGTTGGCGCGTTTTCACCAGGCGGGCATTGCCATTCCCGACGAGGTCTCGGTGATCGGCTATGACGACGATTACTCGGCCGCTTATGCCGCGCCGGGACTCACGTCGGTGCATATTCCGACTGCGGAACTGACGCAGAACGCCGTGCGCTGGCTGCTCAATCAGTGCTACCGGACCACGTGGGAGATTTTCCGTGAGTTTCCAGTGAGCGTGACGATGCGTGAGTCGGTGGGGCCGGCGCCGGGTGTGACGGCGGCCGCGATCGAGGCGGCGCGTTTGAGCCGCACGACGTAGCGGCGTCTCGCGAGGCGGCGAAGTGCCGCCCGCGGCTAACGCTCAGGTGCCGCTGCGCAGCGACTGCTCGTAGCGCAGGCGCGCTTCTTCGTCGAGCCGTGTATCTTCCAGTTCCTGGAGCACGGCTTCGAGATCGATCGGCGTGGTGTCCAGTTCGACGCGGCCGGTCAACGCGGCGTCGACATGCAGCGCGCCCGCTTCGTAGAGCGACCAGATTTCCTTGCCGTAGGTGGTGTCCAGCAACGCGGGCGCGAAGCGGCCGAAATACGTGGCGAGGTTGTTGACGTCGCGCTCGAGCATGGCGGGCGCTTCGAGATTGCCGGCGGCGTCCACCGCTTGCGGCAGGTCGATGATGACCGGGCCGTCGGCGGCAAGCAGGATGTTGTACTCGGACAGGTCGCCGTGAATCATGCCGGCGCACAGCATGCGCACCACCTGGTTCACCAGCAGCGCATGCAAGTCGAGCGCGCGTTCTTCCGTCAGCTCGACGTCGTTCAGACGCGGCGCGACATTGCCGTCGGCGTCGGTCACCAACTCCATCAGCAAGACGCCGTCGGTGCAGATGAACGGCTGCGGCACGCGGACGCCCGCGTTGGCGAGCTGGAACAGCGCGTCGACTTCGGCGTTCTGCCAGGCCTGTTCCTGCACTTCGCGGCCATAGCGGCTGCCTTTTTCCATCGCGCGCTGCTGGCGGCTGTTCTTGACCTTGCGGCCTTCGCGGTAGGACGCGGCCTGGCGGAAGCTGCGCTGCTTGGCGTCTTTGTAGACTTTCGCGCAGCGCGTGGCGTCGCCGCTGCGCACCACGTAGACGGTGGCTTCCTTGCCGCTCATCAACTGGCAGATGACTTCGTCGATCAGGCCTTCTTCGACCAGCGGGAGCAGACGTTTCGGAGTTTTCATGCGACCGCCGAAGGGCGGTGGGCGGCGCGGCGGCGACAAGCGGCCGGTTGCGAGGGCAGATGATGCGGGATTCGGGTCATGCCGGATTATACGGGGAGACCGCGCGGAGCATGGAAAAGAGCCATGACCGGGTCGCGAGTCGATCGCTTCTTGCCTGATGATTCCAATGCGCGCGCAAACCGCTAGAAGCGTTCGTCTAATTGCCGGACGGTGAAAAGGAAAGCCGACTTTTCGATCGCGACGGGTGAATGAGCTCGCAACCGTTTGCGTATCGCACGCGCCCTCGAACATACGCTTCGCTACCGTTTGCGCCGCATTTTCTGCTGATATCCCGATGCGGACGATCGTGGGCTCACGCGAGATTGTTGTAGCTGCCGACACACTGATTTGCTGTTTTCCAGCATTCAATTCGCATGGTGATCGCTTAAACTTGGCGGTAACAATATGTTACGGGGTGCGAGATGTTGGCCGTCTTCTTCATTGCCTGCCCGATCTGCATCGCCGCGTTGGTTGGTTTCGCGCGGCACGTGGATCCGGTGACGGGGCAATTCAAGCGTTGAATCCGTAAGTGGGTGATTTTCCGCAGCGCCATTGGGGCGCGTGATGCGGTGTTCTCTTTTCTTGAGCCGATCTCGCTACAAGTCTTGCCTTTGAGTGCCGAGTCGCGGCACGATGCGCGATAACCTGGATTAGGGCAGTATCGCGTATGCGAGAATTTCTGGCGAATATCACGGCGCGCGCCAGCGTGCTGAAGGGCGTTCTTCCCCTGAACCGCGCCGCGGCGGCGCACGATGCGCTGGCCGGTGTGCAGCTTGCGTCGATGGATATTCCGCAAGTGCTGGGCTACGCGCGCATTGCGGGCATGCCGGCCGTCACCGGTCTGTATACGGTCTTTCTGCCGCTGATCGCGTTTGCGTTTTTCGGCGCTTCGCGGCACCTCGTCGTGGCCGCCGACTCCGCAACCGCCACGATTTTCGCAAGCCGGCTCTCCACCATGGCGCCGGCGGCGAGCGCTGAATATGCCGCGCTCGCCGCGATGGTCGCCTTGCTTACCGCTGCCTTGCTGTTCATCGCGCGGATTTTCAAGCTGGGCTTTCTCGCCGACTTTCTGTCGCGTACCGTGCTGGTCGGCTTTCTCGCCGGCGTCGGCGTGCAGGTCGGCATTGCGATGCTCGGCGACATGTTCGGCTTGCCCGGGCACGCCGCGCGCAGCGTCGATCAGCTCGTGCTGGTGGTGCGCGAAGCCACCCAGGTCAATCGGCCGACGCTCGCCATTTCGCTGCTGGTGGTCGTCGCCATTCTGACGTTCAAGCGCTTCCTGCCACGCGTGCCGGTGCCGTTGATCGCGGTCGTGGCGGGTATCGCCGCGAGCGATCTATATCATTTCCCGGCCCACGGTATCGCTGTGCTCGGCCCGGTGGCGGGCGGCTTGCCACCGCTGCGCATCCCGTCGGTGACATGGCAGCAGATGCTCGATTTGTTGCCCGTGGCGGCGTCCTGCTTCGTGATGATCGTCGCGCAAAGCGCCGCCGCGAGCCGCGTGTTCGCCGAGCGTCATCACGAGGCGGTGGATACCAACGCCGACTTGCTGGGCATCGCCGCGGCCAACACGGCGGCGGCGTTCTCGGGCGCCTTCGTGGTGAACGGCAGCCCGACGCAAACCGCCATGGCCGATCTTGCGGGCACGCGCAGCCAGTTCGCGCAGCTCGTGTTCGCGGCGGTGGTGGTCGTGGTGCTGCTGTTTTTCAGCCGCTTTCTACAGTATCTGCCGCACTGCATTCTTGCCAGCATCGTGTTCACGATCGCCATCGGCCTGATCAATCTGAAGACCTTGTTTGCGATTCGCCGCGAGAGTCCCGGCGAATTCGCGCTGGCCGTGTTCACCGCGGCGGCGGTGGTGCTGATCGGCGTCGAGCACGGCATTCTGGTGGCGGTGGCGCTCTCGCTGCTGCGGCACGTGCGCCACAGCTACCGTCCGCATACGATGATTCTCGCCCCCGGCGACGACGGCGTGTGGGTGCCGGTGCCCGCCGTGCCCGGCATCCAGACCGCGCCGGGCCTGATCGTCTACCGCTTCGGCGCCGACCTGTTTTATGCGAACGACCACTTTTTCGTCGACGATGCGCGCCGCCTGATCGACGCAGCCCCCGGCAAGGTGCACTGCTTCGTGATCGACGCGAGCGCGATCACCGACCTCGACTATTCGGCCTCGCGTTCGATCGGCGAGTTGATCCAGACGTTGAAAAGCGTTGGCATCAAGGTGCTCTTCGCGCGCGTGAACCGCTATTTGCGCTCGGACATGGACCGGCACGGCATCACGCCGATCGTCGAGGAAACTTGCATTTTCAACACTTTGCACGAAGCGCTGCGCACGGCCGGCGTGGAGAAGCCCGACCGGCATGTGAAAGAGGCGACGTAAGCGCTGGTTTGCGCGAGGGTGGCGCGTGGCTGTTGGCGTTGCGCTTATTCGTTTGCGAAGAAATAGCCGATGAAGAAGCACACGCCCGCGATGACCGCACCGAGCACGGCCACCGTATAAGCGAGCGCCGTGCCGTGCCACAGTCCGTCGAACCACTGATGAAGCTGCGCCATCAGCACCGCCGCATTGCCGCCGATACGCTGCAATTCGATCTGATAGCGCGGATCGGCGATGCTGTACATGGAGACGGCGCTGTCTGGCGGCGGCGTGGTCGCATAGATGATCACGGCCAGAATCACACCGGTCACCAGCGCCGCGATGCCCGCCAGATAGAGCCGCTTCTGCCACGGCGAGCGTTGCGCTGCCGGGTTCACTTCGTTGCCGCCGCTCATCGTGTTCGTCTATCCGCTTCAATCGTCACGGCGACAGTATCGCAGAGCGGCGGGCGTTTCCAGGCGCGCTCAGGTTTTCGAAGTCAGCAGCTTGATGCCGGCAATGCCGAACATGATCGCGAGCGACCCGTCGAGCCAGCGGCGGATCGCCGAGTAGATGCGCCGTGCCGAAGCGGTCGAAAACAGCACCGCGTAGCTGCTGAACACCGATACGCCGATGCACATGCAGCCGAGCACCACCGGCGTGGTGTGCGAGGCGCCGCCGGCCGGCGACATGGCCAGCGAGACGATCGACAGCCAGACCAGAATCGCTTTCGGATTGGTGAGATGCAGCAGCAGGCCGCGCAGATAGAGGCGCTTGAGCGCTTCGTCCGCGCGCGCGGTGCCCGTGGGCAGCGCCTTGGGACGAAACGCGGAGCGTGCCGATTTGAAGCCGAGCCACAGCAGATACAGGCCGCCGGCGATCTTGATCGCCACCAGACATTCCGAATAAGTGGCGAGTACCGCCGACAAACCCAGCGACGCCAGCAGCGCCCAGAAGAACGAACCCGACACCACGCCGAGCGCGAAGGTCAACGCAGAGCGGCGGCCCGAGCTCATCGCCAGTGACATGATCGCGAGATTGCTCGGCCCCGGGCTCGCCGTACCGACGAAGTAGGCGCTGTAGGCGATCAAAACATCGGCGGTGAGGAAGGTGCTGGCGATCATGGGCTGGACCTCGGCGGCGGGCAAGGTGTGCGGCTCGGTGCGCACAGGGGTAAAGGCGCGAACGTCACGAAGCGTCGCGCGAACGGGGATTTTGCGCTCGGCAGGCCGAATCTCACAGATACAGTTGACTGTTCCGGCAACAGCACAATCACGCAGGCGCCTGCCGGCTCACGCACCCGCCGCCGCGCCGACGCAGTCGGCGAGCGCACCCGCCACCGCCTGCCGGCTATGCCGCGGGCGCTGCACGAGGCCGATCTCCCGCTGAAACGTCGCCTCGCCGAGTTCGAGCGCGACGACCCCGGCTGGCCACTTGCCGAGTCCCGCGCTATTCGGAAGCAGCGCCACGCCGATGCCGCGCGCGACCAGTTGCACGATCCCCTGCAATTCGTCCAGTTCGATCACGTCGTGCACGTTCAGCCGCGAGCGCCGCAGAAACCGGTCGACCAGCCTGCCGCCGAACGAGGTGCGGTCGTAGCGGATAAACGGCTCGCTGCGCAGCAGTTCGCGCCAGGACCGTGCCTCGCCCTTGCCGCGCGCAAGCGCCTTGGGCACGAGCAGCACGAACGGCTCGGTGACGAGCGTGCGCCATTCGAGTTCGGACGGCAGCGCGAACGGTGGTTTGATGACGACGGCCAGGTCCAGTTCGCCGGAATCCACTTGCCCCAGCAAGCCCAGCGACACGCCGGGCACGACGCGAATGCGCCAGCCGGGACGGTCGTCGCGAAAGCGCGCGAGCGCGTCGGCGAGAAACGACACTTGCGCGGACGCGATGGCACCCACCCGCAGCATGCCGCTTTCCGCCGCGACCGCGCCACGTTCGGAGAGCCGCGCGTAGAGCGTCATCATTTCCTCGGCGAGCGCGAGCGTTTCGCGGCCGGCGTCGTTGAGCGTGGCGGAGCGGCCGGTGCGGTCGAACAGCGCGAAGCCGAGTTCCTCTTCAAGCCGCTGCATCTGCGCGCTCACGGCGGATTGCGTCAAACCGATGCGCGCGCCCGCGCCGGAAAACGTGCCGTACTGGCTCACAGCGATAAAAGTCTTGAGTTCGCTCAGCATGATCGATTGATCGATTGATCGATTTTGGTGATGGTGAGATCAAATATATATCGTTTTTCACCATTTTTAATCATGGTTAAACTTTGCCTCACGCGTGTGGCCTTCAAGGCGCATGCATGTTCAACCCAATTCCAATCAGCGAGTTTCCCCATCATGAGCGTTGCCGCTACCGCCTTGCCGCCGTTCCATCTGGCGTTCCCTGTTCATAGTCTTGCCGCCGCGCGCGAGTTTTACGGCGAACTGCTAGGCTGTCCGGAAGGACGCAGCTCGGACGCGTGGGTCGATTTCAATTTTTACGGTCATCAGATCGTCGCGCACCTCGCGCCCGAGGAAATTGGCCACCGCCACACCAGCAAGGTCGACGGCGACGCCGTGCCGGTCCGTCACTTCGGCGCGGTGCTCTCGATGGCGCAATGGCAGGCCGCCGCGGACAAGCTGCAGGCGGCCGGCATTGATTTCATCATCGAGCCGCACGTGCGCTTCAAGGGCGAAGTGGGCGAGCAGGCGACCATGTTCTTCCTCGACCCGTCGGGCAATGCGCTGGAATTCAAGGCGTTTGCGGATATGTCGGCGTTGTTTGCGAAGTAACGCTGGCAGCGACATGGCAAATCGGCCGTGATCGACTAAGCTTTCAATATGCGTGAAGTATTTGCTTCGCGCAAATCAATCGACGCGATGTTTCGTGATGCTCTCGCGTGACATCGCGTTGAACCGACGCCTCAACCTCGGCTATCTTCGCTCATCAAACGTTTGCTCTTCAGCAAACCGTCCCGCAGTTCAAGCACTGTTTTTCCTTACATTAGCCTTCCTGACAATTCCGCCATTTTCGCGCCATGCAGGCGTTGGTGCTACCGATCTAGCATAAGCGCTGATTCACCCATCCCTTACCTGCATTCATTCGGGCGCGTTTCATGTGGATCGTCAACGTTGCGCTTAAACGGCCATACACGTTCATCGTGATGGCCATTCTGATTTTGCTGGCGACGCCATTCGTGCTGTTGACCACACCGGTCGACGTGCTGCCGGAGATCAATATTCCGGTGGTCAGTATCATCTGGACCTACACGGGCTTGTCGGCCGAAGACATGGCCAACCGCATCACGTCGGTGAACGAGCGCAGTCTGACCACCACGGTCAACGACATCGAGCACATCGAATCGCAGTCGCTCGCGGGCATCACGATCCTGAAGGTGTTCCTGCAGCCGAACGCGAACATCCAGACGGCGATCGCGCAGACGGTGGCCGTCGAACAGGCGCAGGTCAAGCAGATGCCGCCAGGCGCCACGCCGCCGCTGGTGATCAGCTACTCGGCCTCCAGTATTCCGGTGATCCAGCTCGGCCTGTCGAGCCCGAAGCTCTCCGAGCAGGCGCTCAACGACACGGCGCTGAACTTCCTGCGTCCGCAGCTCGTGACGATTCCCGGCGCGGCCGTGCCGTACCCCTACGGCGGAAAATCGCGGCTGATCTCGGTCGACCTGGACACGCGCGCGTTGCTCGCCAAAGGGCTGACGCCATCCGATGTGGTCAGCGCGTTCAACGCGCAAAACCTGATTCTGCCGACCGGCACGGCGAAGATCGGACCGAAGGAATACACGATCAACATGAACGGCTCGCCCGCCACGTTGGAAGGGCTCAACGATATTCCGGTGCGCACGCTCAACGGTGCGACGACGTATCTGCGCGAGGTCGCGCACGTGCGTGACGGCTACTCGCCGCAAACCAATATCGTGCGGCAGGACGGCCATCGCGGCGTGCTGATGTCGGTGCTCAAGAACGGCAGTGCGTCGACGCTTTCCATCGTCAATACGCTGCGCGGCCTGCTGCCGAACGCGCAAGCCGCCTTGCCGCCGGATCTGAAGATCACCGCGCTATTCGATCAGTCGGTGTTCGTGAAAGCGGCGGTGCAGGGCGTGGTGCGCGAAGCGCTGGTTGCCGCCGCGCTGACCGCCGCGATGATTCTGCTGTTCCTCGGCAACTGGCGCAGCACCTGCATCATCGCGATCTCGATTCCGCTGTCGATCCTGTCCTCGTTGATCGCGCTGCATGCGCTCGGACAGACCATCAATATCATGACGCTCGGCGGTCTCGCGCTGGCGGTCGGGATTCTGGTGGACGATGCCACGGTGACGATCGAGAACATCGAACGGCATCTGCATATGGGCACGAATCTGCACGATGCGATTCTCGACGGCGCGGGCGAAATCGCGATTCCCGCGCTCGTGTCCACGCTATGTATCTGTATCGTGTTCGTGCCGATGTTCTTCCTGACCGGCGTGGCGCGTTATCTGTTCGTGCCGCTCGCCGAAGCCGTGGTGTTCGCGATGCTGGCTTCGTACGTTCTGTCGCGTACGCTGGTGCCGACCCTCGCGATGCTGCTGATGGGTCACGCGCACAAGCCGAAGCAGGGCGCGAAGCCGAATCTGTTCATGCGCCTCTATCATCGCTTCGATCGTGGTTTCGAGCGCATGCGCGCCGGCTACATCATGATTCTCAGCAGCTTGCTGGTGCGGCGTGGCATGTTCGGCAGCGTGTTCCTCGGATTTTGCGTCGTCTCGATGGGCCTGATTTTCGTGCTCGGCGAAGACTTCTTCCCGAGCGTGGACGCCGGCGACATTCGCCTGCATATGCGTGCGCCGACCGGCACCCGCATCGAGGAAACCGCGCGTCTCGCCGACGAAGTCGAAAAAGTGATTCGCGAAGTCGTGCCGCAAAAAGAACTCGGCACGATTCTCGACAACCTCGGTTTGCCCTATAGCGGCATCAATCTCTCGTACAGCAATGCGGGCACGATCGGTACGCTTGACGGCGAGATCCAGGTGGCGCTCAATGAAGATCACAAGCCCACGCAAATCTACATGGACAAACTGCGCGCGATCCTGCCGCAGCGTTTTCCGGGCGTCGAGTTTTTCTTTCAGCCCGCCGACATCGTCACGCAGATTCTCAACTTCGGCCTGCCTGCTGCCGTGGACGTGCAGATTTCCGGCGCGAATCAGGAGGGCAACTTCGACATTGCGCGCAAGCTGCTGAAACAGGTGCGCATGATTCCCGGCACGGTGGACACGCACATCCAGCAGAAACTGGATGAACCGGCGATCAATCTTCAGATGGATCGCACACGGCTTCAGCAACTCAATCTGAGCGCGAGCAACGTGGCGCAAAACGTGCTCATTTCGTTGTCGGGCAGTTCGCAAACCTCGCCGGGTTTCTGGTTCAACAATCGCAACGGCGTGGAATACAACGTGGCGGTGCAGACGCCGCAGTATCAGGTGTCGTCGATCGATGAGCTATTGCGCACACCGGTGTCGGGCTCGACCACCGGCCCGACGCAATTGCTCGGCAATCTGGTGCGGGTCACGCCGCGGACGCAGTTCGCGGAAGTCACGCATTACAACATCAGGCCGGTGATCGATCTCTATGTGAGCGTCGAGAAGCGCGATCTGGGCAGCGTGGCGAATCAGGTCGACAAGCTGGTGGACAACGTGCGTGCGTCGCTGCCGCGCGGCAGTCAGATTACCGTGCGCGGCCAGGTGCAGACCATGCGCAGTTCGTTCTTCGGTCTTGGGATCGGCGTGGCGATGGCGATCGTGCTGGTGTACCTGTTGATCGTGGTGAATTTCCAGTCGTGGGTCGATCCGCTGATCATCGTCAGCGCGTTGCCCGCGGCGTTGGCGGGCATTGTGTGGATGCTGTTTCTGACCGGCACGCACCTGAGTGTGCCGGCGTTGACGGGCGCGATCATGACCATGGGCGTGGCCACCGCCAACAGTATTCTGATGGTGGCGTTCGCGCGCCAGCGCCTTTCCGCCGGCGCACCGCCGTTGACCGCCGCGCTCGAAGCCGGTGCAAGCCGGATCAGGCCGGTGCTGATGACCGCCTTCGCGATGATCATCGGCATGATTCCGATGGCGCTCGGTCTCGGCGAAGGCGCCGAGCAGAATGCGCCGCTCGGCCGCGCGGTGATCGGCGGCTTGCTGTTCGCCACCGTGTCTACGCTGTTTTTCGTGCCGCTGGTGTTCGCGGCGATTCACTCCCGCCTTGCGCGCCGTCACCGCGACGATGGTGACGACGGCGACGCAAACCACAACGGTTCCCACGGCGACGGCCACGACGGCCCCGCGCCCGGGCACGGCGGCGCCGGCAAGCCCGCGTAAAGTTAAATGATGGCTGACTGAGATGACCGAAAAAACTCATGCATCGCTAGCGATTCCGGCGCGAGAGACCGAAGGCGGCCACGCCTTGCCGCCGCGCCATCGCGAATGGAAACGCGCCAAGATCGCCGTGTGGATCGTGCTGGCACTGCTCGCCGTCGGGGCCTTGCGCACCGTGGTTGCGAACATGATGCAAAACCGTTCGGTGGCGGAGACCACCAAGCAGAACGCGACGCAGTATGTGAACGTGGTGAGTCCGACGCAGACCGAAGGCGGCGGCAATACCTTGCTGCCGGGTACGCTGCGCGGCTACGTCGAATCGCCGATTTACGCGCGCTCCACCGGTTATCTGTTGCACTGGTACGCGGATATCGGCACGCGTGTGAAGCAGGGTCAACTGCTCGCCGATCTGGACACGCCGGAAATCGATCAGGAACTCGCGCAGGCATTGGCGCAGCGCCAGCAAACCAGTTCGAGCCTCGGCCTTGCCAGGAGCTCGCTGGACCGTTGGCAGCAACTGCGTCAGCGCGATGCGGTCTCGCAACAGGAACTCGACGAACGGCAGAGCACGTACACGCAAGACGTGGCCAACCTCGCCGCCGCCGACGCCAACGTCAAGCGCCTGCAGCAGCTGGAATCGTTCAAGCGCATCGTCGCGCCGTTCGCGGGCGTGGTCACGCAGCGCAACGTGGATGTCGGCGACCTGATCGACGCGGGCAGCGGCACGAGCCGCGCGCTCTTCGCGCTCGCGCAGTCGGACCCGCTGCGCGTCTATGTGCAGTTGCCGCAGGCGTATGCGCAGAACGTGTCGGTGGGACAGAAGGTGGTGGTGACGCAGGCCGAACTGCCGGGCCAGCAATTCCACGGCACGATCACGCATATTTCCGGCGCGATCGACGTGCCCACCCGTTCGCTGCAGGTCGAAGTGACACTGCCGAATCCGGACGACAAGCTGCGGCCCGGCGCGTATGTCCAGGTCGCGCTGCCGGCGGTTGCGCACGCGCGATTGATGGTGCCGGGCAACGCCTTGCTGTTTCGCGCTGAAGGCCCGCGGGTTGCGGTGGTCGATGCGAACGGCAACGTGCAGTTGCACAAGATCGTGATCGCGCAGGATCTCGGCCAGTCGCTCGAAATCGAAAGCGGCATCGAGGCCAGCGACAAGATCATCATCAACCCGAGCGATTCGATCGCGGACGGCGATCACGTGCAGATCCAGCAGCCGCAGGCCAACGGCAAGGGGGCGTCGTGAGGCACGTGGCCACATGCCGTGCACTGACGACGCTGGCAGGCGCGGCGCTGCTGGCCGCGTGCACGGTCGGGCCGGACTATCAGCGGCCGCAGGCCGAAGTGCCGCCCACCTGGCAAACCGATTCGTACTGGCGCGTGGCCGTACCGTCTCATGCGCCGATTTCGCCGGACTGGTGGAGCGCGTTCAGCGATCCGACGCTCGCCACGCTGGAAACGCAGGGGCTCGTGCAGAATCAGACGCTGCTGGCGGCCAGCGCGCATTACGAGCAGGCGCGGGCGACGCTCGCGAACAACCGCGCGCAGCAGATTCCCGAAGTCGATTTCGCGGCGCAGGCATCGCGCTTCCGGATTTCGCAGAACCGTCCGCAGACGAATTACGGCACGCCCACGACGTCGACGGTGCAAAACAGTGTGCAGCTCGGCCCCACCATCAACTACGACACCGATCTATTCGGCCGGATACGTCGTGAGGTGGAAGGCGCCGCGGCTTCCGCGCAGCAGTCGGCCGACGACCTCGCCAACGCGCGGCTCGTGCTTACCACCGATCTCGCCACCGACTATTTCTCGCTGCGCGAACTCGACGCCGAGATTGACGTGCTGAATCAGTCGGTGAAACTGCAGCAGAAGGCGCTCGACTACGTGACGACCGAGCACGATCTCGGTTCGGTGTCGGGGCTCGACGTGCTGCAACAGAAATCGCTGCTCGACTCGACGCGTGTGCAGGCGCAACTGCTGCTTAACCAACGCGCGCAGTTCGAGCATGCGATCGCCGCGCTGGTCGGCGTGCCCGCGCCGCAGTTCGCGATCGAACCGAAGGTGCTCGATGCGAAAGTGCCGTCGATCCCGCTCGGCGTGCCCAGCGACGTGTTGCAGCGGCGGCCGGATGTCGCCTCGGCGGAGCGCGCGATGGCCGCGGCGAATGCGCAGATCGGCGTCGCCAAGGCGGCATTTTTCCCGAGCCTCACACTGGCGCCGAGCATCGGTTGGGAAAGCACACAGTTCGCCAGCCTGTTGAGCGCGCCCACGCTGATGTGGACGCTCGGCGCGGCGGTCGGCCAGGTGTTGTTCGACGGCGGCCGCCGCGCGGCCAACGTGAAGTTCGCGAGCGAAGGCTACAAGGCCACCGAGGCGAACTACCGCCAGACCGTGCTCACCGCGTTCCAGCAGGTGCAGGACGGCATCACCGGACTCTCCGTGCTGGACGGCGCGGCGAAGCAGTCGAGCGAGGCCGTCACCGACGCGCAGCATCTGCTGGCGCTCGCCAACGACCGCTATTCGGGCGGCCTCGTCGCTTACCTCGACGTGATCACCGCGCAACAGCAACTGCTCACCAGCGAGCGCCAGGACGTGCAGATTCACGGCCAGCAGATGACGCTGTCGGTCTCGCTCGTGAAGGCGCTCGGCGGCGGCTGGGACGTCGGCGCGGACATGCCGAATACGCCCATGGGCGCGCAGCCGAACGACACGAAGGAGGCGATGGCTCCCGCGCGGTGAGCTACCGGATCATGAAGCAACAGGGGCGGCAACAGGGGCACGCGGCGGTGCGCAAGAAGATTGCAAGGCGTTTCGTATAATGCACATACAAGGGGACGCGCATGAAATTGCTGATTGTTGAAGACGAGCACAAGGTGGTGGACTACCTGCGCTCCGGTTTGACAGAGCAGGGCTGGGTCGTCGACGTCGCGCTCGACGGCGAGGAAGGCATGCATCTGGCCACCGAATTCGATTACGACGTGATCGTTCTCGACGTGATGCTGCCCAAACGCGACGGCTTCAGCGTGCTGAAGGCGCTGCGTATGCGCAAGTCCACGCCGGTCATCATGCTCACCGCGCGCGATCACGTGAACGACCGCGTGCGTGGCCTGCGCGAAGGCGCGGACGACTATCTCACCAAACCCTTTTCGTTCCTCGAGCTGGTCGAGCGGCTGCATGCTCTCGCGCGCCGCACCCGCTCGCAGGAGTCGACGCTGATTTCCGTCGGCGATCTGTTCGTCGATCTGATCGGCCGGCGCGCGACCCGCGACGGCGTGCGGCTCGACCTGACCGCGAAAGAATTTCAGTTGCTCAGCGTGCTGGCGCGCCGGCAAGGCGACATTCTGTCGAAGACGGCCATTACCGAACTGGTCTGGGACGTCAATTTCGACAGCCATACCAACGTGGTCGAGACCGCGATCAAACGATTGCGCGCCAAGCTCGACGGCCCGTTCCCCTCCAAACTGCTGCACACCGTGCGCGGCATGGGTTACGTGCTCGAAGTGCGGGAAGAGGCGGAGCAATCATGAACCGCTCGATAGCCCGGCGCCTCGCGTTGATGTTCGCGTTCGTCGCGCTATTCGTGTTCACGCTGGTCGGCACGGGGCTCTTTCTCGTGCTGCGCACGCAGCTCGAACACCATCTGCGCGAGTCGCTCGACGACCGCACGCAGATCGCGCGCATCATCGTGTATCACGCCGTGACGCCGGAAAAATGGCGCATGGCGCGCGAAAAGCTCACCGACATGACGCCGCACGATGGCAGCACCGTGTATGCGGTGTCGAGTCCCGATCCGTATTTCCATTACGGCACACCGGTCGACGGTTCGGTGGTCACGAGCTGGGCGGGCGGCTATGCGCGCGTGACGCCGGCCGGCGGCGGCCAGGACATGCTGACCTCCACGGCCACGATTCCAGCCTATGGCGCGCGTCCGGCAGTGCAATTGCAGGTGGCCGCGAGCTATTCGCCCAATGTGCGCACCATGCGCGTGTTCGGCTTCGCGCTTGCCGCGCTGTCGGCGCTGGGCAGCCTCGGCGTCCTGTTGCTCAGCTATTCGGTCACGCGGCTCGGCCTCGCGCCGCTCACGCGCCTCACGCGCGACGCTTCCGCGGTGAGCCCGAACAACCGCTCGCAGCGTCTGAATACCGCCTCGTTGCCGCTTGAACTGAACGACTTGGCCAACTCCTTCAACGGTGCGTTGGAGCGGCTTGACGGCGCGTATGGCCGCCTCGAATCGTTCAATGCCGACGTGGCCCATGAACTGCGCACGCCGGTGACGATTCTGATCGGCCAGACGGAGGTGGCGTTGACACGCAATCGCTCGGTCGACGATCTGCGCCATACGTTGCAATCGAATCTCGAAGAATTCGAGCGCATGCGGGCGATCATCAACGACATGCTGTTCCTCGCCCGCGCGGATCAGGGCGAGCGCGCGACGGGCCTCATCGACGTGTCACTGGCTGCGGAAGTCGCGCATACGCTGGAGTTTCTGGAGATACCGCTCGAAGAAGCGCGGGTGCATGCGCAATTGCGCGGCGACGCCATGGCGCGGGTGAACCGCTCGCTGTTCGGCCGCGCCTGCACGAATCTGTTGATGAACGCCATCCAGCACTGCGAGCCGGGCGCCGAGATCAGCGTGACGATCGTGAGCGATCGGGATCAGGTGCGCGTCGCGGTGGCCAACCCCGGCGAGCCGATCGCGCCGGACGTGCTCGAACATCTGTTCGACCGCTTCTATCGCGCCGAGGTCTCGCGCACGAACAGCCGCGAAAACCACGGGCTGGGTCTGGCGATCGTGAAAGCGATTGCGGAGATGCATAGCGGCACCGTGTCGGCGCAAAGCGCGCACGGCATTAACATCTTTGCGTTCTCGGTTGCGGCGGTCTCGCCGCTCGAAGCCGGCGTGCCGGCGGCGCGCTCGAACACGAGCGCGGCGGCCGAGGGAACCGGTTATTCGTCGCTGGTGAAGGGCAAGTCGGCCTGAACCGGCAGACGCCGCGGCGGTGTCAGCGCGTTGGCCGGCGTCAACGCACTGACGCGCACGCCGAGGAGCCGCAGCTTGCGGTTCAATTCCACTCTGCGCAGGCATTCGGTCGCCGCGCGCCGGATCTCGGCGGCGTCGGCGGTCGGCACGTCCAGCGTCAGATCGCGCGTGACCGTGCGGAAATCGTCGTAACGCAATTTGATGCCCACGGTCCGTCCCACGTAGCCCTTGCGCACCAGATCTTCCGCCACCCGCACGCACAAGCCGGTAAATGAACTCGATAGCGCGGGCCGGTCGTGACGCGGATGCAGATCGCGCTCGAAAGTCGTCTCGCGGCTCATCGACTTGGGCTCCGATTCGACGACCACCGGCCGCTCGTCGTGGCCTTGCGCGACCTGCATGAGCCACGCCGAATAGCTGCGCCCGAAGTGGTCCTGCAAGAGCCCCGCGTCCGCCGCCGCCAGATCGCCGACGGTGGCGAGACCGAGCGCGGTCAGCTTCTCCGCGGCCTTAGGTCCGATGCCGTTGACCTTGCGCACCGGCAGCGGCCAGACGCGCAAGGGAATGTCAGCGGGCGTGAGGATGGTGAGGCCGTCGGGTTTGTCGAGTTCGGAGCCGATCTTCGCGAGCAGCTTGTTCGGCGCCACGCAAATGGAGCAGGTGAGGCCGGTGGCCTGATTGACCGCCTGCTTGATGCGCGCGGCGATCTCGCGCGGCTCGCCCGGCAGTTCGGTCAGATCGATATAGATTTCGTCGATGCCGCGATCTTCGATGCGCTCGGTGAACGTGGAGACCGCCGCCTTGAACAGGCGCGAATAGTGGCGATAGGAGTCGAAGTCGGTGGGCAGCAGGATCGCATCCGGCGCGAGCACGGCGGCCTTCATCATGCCCATGGCGGAGAACACGCCGAGCGCGCGCGCTTCGTAAGTGGAGGTGGTCACCACGCCGCGGCCCGCGTAATCGCGCAGCTTCGCGAAGCGGCGGGTGCCGTCTTCGAGCGTTTGCGGCACGCCGTTGCGGCCGCCGCCGATCACCACCGCCTGGCCTCGTAGTTCCGGATAGCGCAAAAGCTCGACGGACGCGTAGAACGCGTCCATGTCGAGGTGCGCGATGCGGCGGCTTGCAGAACTCATGGGATGGCAAAAAACGGCTGACGACGACGGTCAAACCGTAATAGTACCTTGCTCCGCCGCCGTCAGGACCGCTCAGAAGCGGTAGCTCACCCCGGACACGGCCGTTGAAACCGCCAATGCGTCGACGCTGGTTTCCGCTAACAGCACGAGCGTGGTGAAAGACGCGCCGACGCCCGGCATCACGGTGACATCGAATCGGCAGACGGGGACTTACACGGAAAGCGCGGACACGTTCGGCTCGCCGGTGAGCGGCTGAGCGAAGAAACGGGCTGGCGTGGAGAGTTGGGAGCGGGTTGCGGCAACGGAAGTCGAGGGACTGGTTGCCGCAACCGCCTGATGCAAACCCGGGAGTCCGGGCGGCAGGCAATTACTGCTTGATGCCTTCGGCCTGAATGTGCAGCGTGGTCTGCATCTTGAAGCCGTAGGTCTTGCCGAAGTCGACGCCGAAGTCGTCGCGATTGAACGTCGCGGTCGATTCCGTGCCGCACACTTCACGCTTGAGCATCGGGTTCATGATGCACTTGAACGATTCGATCTTCAGATTGACGGGCTTGGTGATGCCGTGCATCGTCAGCGTGCCGATCACTTCCACCGGCTTGTCGCCGTCGAAGCGGATCTGCGTGCCCTTGTAGGTCGCAGTCGGGTACTTCGCGGCGTCGAAGAACTTGTCCGTGACCAGTTCCGCGTCGAGCTTGTCGTTGCCGATATCCACCGAGCTCATGTCGATCGTCACGTCGACCGTGCCGGTCTTCGCCGCGCGATCCAGCACCACGGTGCCGCTGCTCTTCTTGAACTTGCCGCGCCAGATGGACAGGCCGCCGAAGTGATCGGTTTCGAAGCTCGGGTAGGTGTGCGTCGGGTCGAGCTGATACGTATCGGCTGCCATCGCGTTGAACGACAGTGCAGTGGCCAGCGCGCCTGCGGCGAGCAAAAGTTGTTTCTTCAAGTTGTTCTCCAGGTTTCAGAAAGTGCTGTGACGCTTCGTGTCGAGTTATTTCTTCGAAGCGACGATGTGAAATTTGATGACGACTTCATCGGCGACCACCGACGTGTCTTTCCATTCGCCAGTACCGACGTCGAATTGCGAGCGCTTGATCGGCAACGCGCCGTCGAAGGTTTGCGTGGCGCCCTGGCTGGCAATGGTGACGGGCACCACGACGGTTTGCGACTTGCCCTTGATGGTGAGCTTGCCGGTGATCTTGTACTGGTTGCCGCCGGCCGGCGCGATCGCGCTGGAGACGAAGGTTGCGGCCGGGAAGGTGGCGCTGTCGAACCATTCCTTGCCTTGGGCCTGCTTGTTGTAGTCGTCGGCGCCGAGGTCGTAGCTGCCGGTGTCGATCGACACATTGGCGCTGCCCGCGGTGGGCTTGGCCGGATCGAAATTCAGTTGCGCCGAGAATTTCCTGAACTTGCCGTCTACAGGCACGTTCATCTGTTTTGTGGTGGCAATTACGCTGCTCTTGCCCGTGTCGACATCGGCATGCGCGAGGCTTGCGCCCAGCAGCGAAAAGGCCGTGATGCCGGCGAGCGTCACGCGTTGAACGGAGTGGTAAAAGTTTGCTTTCATGGTGGTACGCATCCTATCGAACCCGCGTGCGTTGATTGCGCACCGCTGGGAATTAGATTGCCAACAAGCCGTAGCCAATCGCCGGCTGTCCGCCGCTGTCTGCTGCTGTGTGGCTATCGTCTGCCGTTACTTGAGGAACGGAATCATTCGGGCCAGCAATCCGTCGCGATCGACGAATTGATGCTTGAGCGCCGCCGCCACATGCATCGCCACCAGCGCGAGCAAGGTGTAATTGAGCAGCACGTGGACCGTGCGCAGACTTGCCTTGAGCGCCTGATCCGGGCCGATGAAGGTAGGCAGCGGCACGATGCCGAGATACACCACCTGAATGCCGGCGGCGGAACTATAGAAGTAGCCGGACAGCGGAATCGCCAGCATCAGCACGTACAGCACGCCGTGCACCAGATGCGCGGCGGCCTTCTGCCATGCGGGCGTGGCGCTGTCGAGCGCCGGCGCGCGGTGGGTGGCGCGCCACAGCACGCGGGCCACGGCGAGCACAAATACGGTTACGCCGATCCACTTGTGCCAGGAGAAATACTTCAGCTTGGTCGGCGTGAAGCCGGGGATATCGGTCATGATCCAGCCGATATAGAAGCCGCAGATGATCAACGCCGCGATCAGCCAGTGCAAGGCAATGGCGGCGCCGTGGTAGCGGTCTGAACGGACGGGGCTGGATTTCATTCTTTAACGTTCGTGGGTTGTCGGGTATTGCAAGTGAATGCGAATGGTAGGGATGCCAATGAAAACTGAATAGCCGGGGGGAAAGGAACAGATTGTTGTATCCGTGACGCTAATGTCGCTGGAATAAAGCGGCGCGGCGGCCGTAATGGGCCGGTAGGTCCTCCACTGTGTTAATTTGCCGGCTGAACCGCCAGGAGAGTCGAGACCGATGAACAGGATTGAAAACAACAACATTGCGCTAGGCGCGGATTTTCTGCGCCACGAGGTGGCACCCGCGGCGCCTGCCGCGGCCGGGGTGGAAGGCTACATGGAGCACGACGCGGCTGTCTACCGCACGTTGCTCGAATCGACCAAAGCGATTCCGTGGAAGATCGATTGGGCGACTATGGAGTTCGCCTATATCGGCCCGCAGATCGAAGCCCTGCTGGGCTGGGCGCCCTCGAGCTGGAAAACCGTGCAGGACTGGGCCGCGCGCATGCATCCCGAAGACCGCGAGAAGGTGGTCGAATTCTGCGTCGCCCAATCTCAGGCGGGCACCGATCACGAAGCGGACTATCGCGCGTTGACGAGCCGGGGCGAATACGTCTGGCTGCGCGACGTGGTGCATGTGGTGCGCGACGCGCGCGGCGAGGTGGAGTCGCTGGTCGGCTTCATGTTCGATATCAGCGAGCGCAAGAAGACCGAGGAGAAACTGGCCGCCCTGCAACGGGAACTCGAGGCGCTCTCGTTCGTGGACGGCCTGACGGGCGTCGGCAATCGCCGCGCGTTCGACGCGCGCCTGCAGCGCGAATGGAGCGCGGCGTTGCGTCATGCGGCGCCGCTCTCGTTGATCATGGTCGATATCGACTTCTTCAAGTCCTACAACGACTACTACGGACACGTGCAGGGCGACGAGTGCCTGAAGCGGGTCGCCGGCGTGTTGAGCAGCGCGGTGCGGCCGGGCGACTTTGTCGGCCGCTTCGGCGGGGAAGAGTTCGTGCTGATCCTGCCGAACACCGGCGCCGACGCCGCCCGCCAGGTGGCCGAGCGTTGCCGCGACCGTATTGCAACCGAAGAGATCGCGCACGAGCGCTCGCCGTTCCGCCAGACGGTGACCGCCAGCTTCGGCGTCGGCACCACGATTCCGGTCGAGGCGGCCGATCCGGTAGCCTTCGTCAATCTGGTGGATACACAGTTGTACTGCGCCAAAGATAACGGCCGCGATTGCATTGCGGCGGTGAACCGCGTGGGATGAAGCGAACGCAACGGCACGGCCATAGGCGCGCAACTTGCTATATCAGCGCCTGCGACCACCGCAACATGGGCGAGTTCGCCCGGCCATGCCGGACATCGCGCTCGCGCGTCATCAATCATCCTGGGCTCACTTCGTGAATTCCATTTTCCTGTCTTGGGGTATCGCCGCCGCCGCCACGGCGGGCGTCATCACGCGGCCGTTCAAATGGCCCGAAGCCGTGTGGGCCGTCGCCGGCGCGCTGCTGCTGGTCTCGCTCGGTCTGTTGCCGGTCCATCTGGCGCTCGAGGCGATCGGCAAGGGCACCGACGTCTATCTGTTCCTCTTCGGCATGATGCTGCTGTCGGAAGTGGGGCGCCGGGAAGGCCTGTTCGACTGGGTCGCCGTGCTCGCGGTCAACCATGCCCAAGGTTCGCCGCGCAAGCTCTTTCTGCTCGTCTACCTGGTCGGCGTGGTGATCACCGCGTTTCTCTCGAACGACGCCACCGCCGTCGTGCTCACGCCGGCCGTGTTCGCCGCAGCCAAAAAGGCGAAGACGCATCCGCTGCCCTTGCTGTTCGTCTGCGCGTTCATCGCCAATGCGGCGAGCTTCGTGCTGCCGATCTCGAATCCGGCCAACATCGTGCTGTACGGCAATCACACGCCCGCACTCGGCGCCTGGCTGATGCGCTTCACGCTGCCCTCGCTGCTATCGATCGTCGCGACCTACGTGATGTTGCGCTGGACCCAGCGTGACGCGCTCGCCGGCGCCTGCGAGGCGAATCTGGAGCCGGTCGAGCTCTCGTCGAGCGGCAAGGTGGCGCTCGCGGGCATCGCGGTGACGGCCGTCGCGCTGCTGACGGTCTCCGCATTCGATGTTCCGCTCGGCATGCCGACCGCGATACTCGGCGCGCTGACCGCGCTGGTCGTGCTGATTCTGGAGCGCAAGTCGCCGCTGCCGATGATCCGCGAAATCTCGTGGAGCGTGCTGCCGCTGGTGGCCGCGCTGTTCGTGCTCGTCGAAATGCTCGATCACACCGGCGTGATCACGGCGGCGGCTCAACTGACGCAGCGCGCCGCGCAACATCACGAACTGGCCACGGCGGGCTGGGCAGGCAGCGTCATCGCGATCGGCAGCAATCTGATGAACAACTTGCCGGCGGGTCTGATCGCCAGTTCGACCGTGATGCAGGCGCATAGCCCGGAGCGTGTGATCGACGCGCTGCTGATCGGCGTCGACCTCGGCCCGAACCTGTCCATCACCGGCTCACTCGCAACGATCCTGTGGCTCAACGCGATTCGCCGCGAGGGCGAAGACGTGAGCTTCATGAAGTTTTTGAAGGTGGGCGCGCTTGTTATGGTGCCGGCACTCGTGCTGGCGCTCGGCGCGCGGATCCTGACTGGTTGACGGCGTGAATCGAGCGTCGAGGGCGGCGGTGGCTTCCGGGCCGCCCGGTTACCACCGCGTACCGGTGGGACGCAGCGACGCTTCGTCCGCTTCGTTCAGCGAGCGCAGCGTCTCCTCGAGCCGCGCGATACGCTCGCGCTGTGTCGGCATCAACGTCGGCCTGGGCAAATTTCGCAGGCGATTGTGCCAATAGGACAACGGAATGCGATCGTTGCTGGAGATCATCCCGAACACACGTTCGAGGTGGGCGATCTCCTTGTCGAGTTCCTGGTAGTTCATCTGATGTTTCCCCAAAGGGTGGTGGCCCGGCCGACATATGTCCGCAAGCCACTCGCGAGTCCAATGGTTGGACAGCTATGTCCCACGAATGGACATGCGCCACGTGACAAGCGACATTTAGCCAACGATGTTCCGCACCCGCTGGAACGGAACCGCATCGCATTTGGCCTTCCTCTAGAACCGTGAAACCCACCGCTTTATTCCAAGGGTCCGTTCGGAGTTTTGCAACACGGACTCGCGCTCCGCATCGCGTCGCCGGACATGCTTCAGGACAACGGGAATTCGCCAGGCGTTCTCCCCAACAGCATGTCCTATGCTGGTTCAGCGGCTTTTGTTGTAACCAGCACATCGGCTGACAAGACGCTGAGCGCGCCTAACGCGGCATCATCATGACGGGCTGGGCGTAGGTCACCGCGGGGGCGGGCACGATCGCGTAGTTGGTTGGCGCGGGTACGACGACGGTGGTGTACAGGGGAACGGGCTTCGGCGCCGTCACCGTTGCCGCGACCGGAACGGCCACGGGAAGGGGAACCGGCGGGGGCGCCACCACATACACGGGATTGACCGGCACGGAGTAGTAGACCGGGCGCGGCGGCGGTGCGTAGATCACGGCGGCGGGCATATAGACGACCACGCGGGCGAACGCCGTCGACGAACAGGCGAGGCCGATGGCGGTGACAGTTGAGGCGCAAACGAGGCGAATAGTCAATTGGTACTCCTGATGCGTTGAGCGGTGCGATGCGTCTTCGGGTGAAGAGGCGGGCCGGCTGGCTCGGGTGACGTGAGAGATCAGCCGTTGCGACGAGGCGCTGATGGCGCCGGCAGACGAAAGATACGCAAAGCGCCGTGAAAACGGCATCGCAAACTCATTTCATTCCATGTCACGCCGAGGCGGTGTTGCGGCGTGCGTGTGTGTATGGAGCGCATGCTGCATTTGCGGTGGCGGCAAGCGTGGCGGCTTGTGACGCGGTCACGCAAGCCATGACATAAGTCGACATGATTCTGAAGTTGCCTTCAGGCGACGCTTCCCCAAGAATTCGGCCTGTCATCGAAACGGATCGCGGCAAAACAGCAGGCGACGCTCAATGGCTCAATCGAAGGAGTCAGTCATGAAGAAGTTGATCGCTATCGTGTTGCTGTGCTGCGCATCCACCGTCACGTTCGCTCAAGCCGCGCCTCAAGGCGGCGACTCGCAGCGCATGGAGCGCATGGTGCAGCAGTTGCAATCGCGCTTTGCGAATGCCAATGCCACGCACGACGGCAAGCTCACCAAGGACCAGGCCGCCGCGGGCATGCCGATGGTCGCCAAGCATTTCGATGAGATCGATACGCAGAAGGCGGGCTACATCACCCTGCCGCAGATCGAGGCATTCATGCAGCAACGCGGGGCAACGCACTGAAGCGCGCGGGCATCGGCGGGACCATGAGGCCGTGGCGCGGCGCGGTGTGCCGCCGGCGCGCGAGCCATCCTGCCGAACCATCAGCCGTCCTCTGAAACCAATAAAAACGCGCGATGAATCCTGCCACGTCCCGCCATCTGCACGTCGCCGGCGCATTGTTCAGCGTATCGATCAGTGCGGCGCTCAGCGGTTGCGCGAGCGTCGGCAAGCCGGCCGCGGGCATCGCCATTTATCAGTTACCCGAAGCGAATGCGCTCGAAGCCGGCATCGTGGTGGACGACGCGATCGTGACGTTCGAGCAGAAAGCCGCGCGCATTCTGCCCGCGGGTATCGGCTATGAATGGACCGCGAGGTCGTATCAGGAGAAGTGCCAGCGCGCACAGTTCGCTCGGGATTGCGGTATTTTCGGGGATGCTCGCTTCCACCTGCATCGCCGTGCCGTTCATTCCGTCGTTCTACGTGCTGTTGCAGCGCCTCTCCGAGCGGCATGCGGCGCGGAAAACGTCGCCCGACGCCTAGCCTGAACCGAGGAGCCTTCGCATGGATCGCCCCGCCAAAATCATCGTGCTCGACGACGAAGTCGAACTGCGCAACATGCTGCAGCGCTTTCTGCGCGGGCACGGCTTCGACGTGCGCGTCGCCGAGGACGGCAAGCGTCTGGACCGCTACCTGGAGCGCGAACCATTCGATCTGCTGGTGCTCGATCTGATGATCGGCGAAGAGGACGGTCTCGCCATCTGCGCCCGCTTGCGCGAGCAGGGGCAGACCTTGCCGATCCTGATGCTGACCGCGAAGGGCGATCCGCTCGACCGGGTGGTCGGCCTCGAAACCGGCGCCGACGACTATCTCGCCAAACCGTTCCTGCCGCGTGAACTGGTGGCGCGCATCAACGCGCTGCTGCGCCGCCAGAAGATCGCCTCGGGGGAAGTCACCGTGACGTCGCAAAGCGTGCGCTTCGGCGATTTTTCGCTCGATGTCGCCAAGCAGCAGCTCTCGCGCATGGGCGAGTTGCTGGATATTCACTCGGCGCAGATGCTGCTGCTGGTCGCACTCGCGTCGTCGCCGAACCGGCCGGTGAGCCGCGACAATCTGCTCGCGCGCGCGCGGGGCCGCGAGCACGATGCGCTCGATCGCAGCATCGACGTGCAGGTGCTGCGGCTGCGGCAGATCGTCGAGGACGATCCGTCCAAGCCGCGCTTCATCAAGACCGTGTGGGGCGTGGGCTACATGCTGGTCGCGGACGTCGACTCATGACGCGCCCGCTGCTGCACAGGTTGCTGCCGAGAACGCTGCTGGCGCGCAATATCGCGCTGCTGATCGCGCTCGTGATGCTGAGCCAGGTGTGTTCGCTCGCCGTGTTGCTGCACTATGTGCAGCGGCCGCGGGTCGAGCGCGCGGCGGCCGTGTTCGCCACTTATGTGACCACACTCGACAATCTGCTCGCGGCCACGCCGCCCAACACGCGTCGAGAATTGACGACGCGCCTCGACATGCGCGCACAGGTTCCAGACGAAGCCGTCGCCGAGCCGCCGCCGAGTTTCATGGGCGCGTATCGCGTCTATCAGCGCCGCATCTTTCTCCAGAGCCTGCGCGCGCACCTGCCCGCCGACATGCCGACGCGTTGGCAATTGGTGGGCGGCCAGCGCCTGTGGATCCGTATGCACGCGCCGGCCGACGCTCCGCAAACGCCGTACTGGATCGCCCTGCCGATTCCCGAAGACGCGCAGGGCAACGGACTCGACGCCGCGATCGTGCTCTCGCTCGGGCTTGGCGCGCTGGCGGCATTGACCGGTTATGTGATCCAGCGCCACCTCAACCGGCCGCTTCAGGAATTGACGCGGGCGGCGCGCCGCGTGAGCGCCGGCGAAACGCCCGCGCCGCTGCCGACAGACGGCCCCACGGAAATCGCCGCGGTGAGCGGCGCCTTCAATCAGATGACGCAGGCGTTGCAGCAAGCCGAGGCGACGCGCGCGCTGATGCTCGCCGGCATCTCGCATGACATCCGCACGCCGCTCACCAAGCTGCGCCTTTCGATGGCCATGGCGATGCCCAGCGGCAGCGACAGCAGCTTCGTGGTCGCCGCCGAATCGTATCTGGATCAGATCGAAACGATCTTGCAGCAGTTCATGGATTACGCGGGCAGCGGCGAGCGCGAGCAGCCGGAGCCCGGCGATCTGAACGCCTTGGTCGAACGGCTCGCGGGGGATTTCGCGGGGCTGGGTCACGAGTTCGATCTGTCGCTCGCGACTTTGCCCGCAGTGCCGTACCGGCCGATCAGCATGATGCGGCTGCTGATGAACCTGATGCAAAACGCGATCGTATACGGCGGAACCGGACTGGCGGTGCGAAGCTGGGCGGCGGGCGAGGCGGTGTATGTGGCGGTCGGCGATCGCGGCAAAGGTCTTTCAGCGCAGGAACTGGAGCAACTGAAGGCGCCGTTTCAGCGTGGCCGCAATGCGCGTTCGCATAGCGGCGGCACCGGCTTGGGACTGGCGATCGTCGAGCGGATCGCGCGGCTGCATGGCGGCAGTCTGGAGTTTCATGCGCGCGAGGGCGGCGGCCTGGAGGTGTGGGTGGTGTTGCCCCTTAGCGCCCCGACGCGCTAAAAGTGGCCGTTGCGAGGCGTCGTTGCGCTGCTGCGCGTTCTTCGCTCACTTCCGGTCGAACCATGCATCCAGCCCGACCCGGAACGCCACGCCCGCGATCACCGGCACGGTCAACATGAGGATGATGCCGAAGTTCGGAATCTCGTCGCCGTACGTAATCGGACCGTAAAGCACGACGGTCGCCACGATCGCGAAGACCACGATGCCGACGGCCACCATCAGAAGATTGCGCGCGGCGATGGGCATCACCTTGCGCGGAGCCTTGTCCGGCGTGGCGCTGGCAGCGGGGACTTTGTCGGGTTGGACGGGCATGATGGTTCTCGTGACGAAAGGAAGCTGCGTGAGGAGCACCGGTGAACCGAACTCCACGGAAGGCGCACGATGGGCATCATACCAGGGCGCCTGCGTGCCGCGCATTTCACGCCGCGCCGACCACCAATCCCGCGGCCACGATCACCAGCACGAGTGCGGCGATCGCGCTGAACCGGTAATCCCGTTGATGCAGGAACACGCCTAACATCAATATAAGCCGCATTACCGGCAGCAGGATAAAAAGCGCGATGCCGATAGTCACGACAGGCATCCCGGCCGATGCCGGATGACTGGCGCCGGGGGTCCGCATGGCGGCCAGGGCGATGGCGAGGCCGAGCGCGATCGTGCCCGTCGCGATCCACGTGCCGTAATGTAGCAGCGCCGCCAGCCAGTGTTCGAGCCGCGCGCCGGCCCGCGCGATGCGGCTCATGCCGACGCTCCGAACAGGTGAACGCCGAAGGCTTCGAGCAGCATCTGCACGGCAAGCGCCGCGAGCACCGCGACGAACAACGCGCGCAGCCGGTCGTTGGAGACGCGCATGAGCACGCGCGCGCCGAGCAGCGCGCCGGCCACCGAGCCCAAGGCCACCGGACCGGCGATCGCGGTCACGATCTCGCCCCTCAGGAAGTACGCGCCGGCGCTGGCCGCCGCCGTCACGCCGATCATGAAGTTGGAGGTCGCCGACGAGACCTTGATCGGCAGCCGCAGCGCGGTATCCATCGCGGGAATCTTGAGCACGCCGCTGCCGATGCCGAGCAGCGCCGAAATCAGACCCGCGCCGTACATCAGCGACAGGCCCAGCGGCACGCGCTGCACACGGTACGCGACGTCGCGTCCGAGCGCGCGGTCCGGATAGCTCGAATCCAGCCGCAACGAGGCGCCCCACGAGTTGGCGCGGGGCGTGCCGGCGGTTGCGGCGGCGCTTGCCGGATCGATACGCCGTGCGAGCATTTGCTGCGCCGACAACAGCAGGATCACGGCGAAAATGAAGTACAGCGCGGGCACGGGAATCAGCCCGCTCAGCAGCACGCCCGACAGCGCGCCGAGCGTGGTCGCCGTTTCCAGCACGAGCGCGAGCCGGACGTTGGTCAGGCGTTCGCGCAGGAAGGGCGCGGCGCCGCCGCACGAACAGGCGATCACCGAGACGATGCTGGCACCGATCGCGACGTGGATATCGACGTGGCCGAACATGGTCAGGACCGGCACGATGAAAACGCCGCTCGCCATGCCGAGCATGCCGCCCAGCGCGCTCGCGCCGAGCGACACCGCGAACAGCCATAACGTGTAGTGCAGATCCATCGCCGCCGCGCCCGTCATTGGCCGCGCGGCTTGCGCCGCGCGAGGCGGGTCACGAACTGGATCTGGTCGCCGCGGTAGTAGAGCTTTTCGTAGTCGACGGGACGGTTGCCGTCGCCATACGAGGTGCGCTCGATGAGAAAGATCGGGCTGCCGGGCGCGATGTCGAGCGCTCGAGCGACGGCTTTGTCGGCGGCGATCGCTTCGAGGCGGTACTCCGCCTCGATCAGCGGCATGCCGTACTTTTGCTCGAGCAGCGTAAAGATCGGCTCGGCCTCCAGATCGTCTTGCATGATCTTTTCGCCGATGTCTTGCGGCAGCCAGGTTTCGTCGAACGAGAGCGGGGTGCCGTCGGCGATGCGCACGCGCCGGATGTGCACGACCGGCGTGCCGGGTGCGAGCGACAGCTTGCCGGCCACCGCTTCGCTGGCCTTTTCGATCTGTTTGCCGACCAGCCGGGCGGTCGGATGACGGCCGTGCGCGCGCATGTCCTCGACGAAGCCGCTCAGTTCGGTGAGCGGCTGGGTCAGGCGCGGCTGCGTGACGAAAGTGCCTTTGCCACGGCGGATTTCGATCAGGCCGCGCGCGATCAGGTTCTGCACCGTCTTTTGCAGGGTGGTGCGGCTGATGTTGAAGCTGGTGAGCAGGCTGGCTTCGTTGGGTAGCTGGGTGCCCGGCGGATAGGTGCCGTCGGCGATGCGTGCGGCGAGGGTCGCTTCGACTTGCGCGTAGAGAGGGAGCTGGTTGCTGCGGTCCGTGGTCATGCAAGACATCATGACGTCATGATGTCTTGGTGTCAAGGGCCGGTTTTGAGCGGCGGCGTCAGTGCCTGGCGGCGATCGTCATGAGGTCAAGGCTGAAGGGATTCGATCGGGAAGATACTGACGCGCCTCGCGTGGGCGGCGAAACGATCATTGGAGTGTTCAGCGCGATTGCTACGGGAAATCATTTCCCAGAATCTCCATCAACGTCCGCGCATTCCGCTGCCCCTGATCCTCGAAGCAATTATTGAAAATGACATGCGTGCGTCCTGCCCGTCTCGCGATCGCGCGGATCGGGACGGCCAGTTCCGTCAGTTCCGCTTCGTTGTAGTCATAGTCGAAGCGATCCGCGGCGCTCGCGGCGCCTGTCGCGCTCCACGTCTGCGTGTTGCGCCCATGCAGACGCACCATCGCGAGTTCCGGATTCGTCGCCTCCCACACGGTATGCACGCGGTTGCTCACGTCCGGCGGCGCATCGACGATCACATGCACGATGCCGCGCTCGCGCAGAAACTCGAGCGACCAGGCCGCATGCTCGTCATCGAACCACGACTGATTGCGAAATTCCGCCGCCATCATGTAGCCCGCCATGCGCGCCCGGCATTCCTCGACCAGCGCGAGGCCATCCGGCGCGCGCGTGATCCACGGTGCAAACTGGAACAGCACGGCGCCGAGTCGTCCGCTCACGCGCAGCGGTTCGAGCGCTTCCAGATAGCGCCGCCACAGTTCATCGCGGATGTCGTCGGGCATGTCGCGGTAGTAGACGTTCTTCTTGCGCGGGCCGGTGATGCCTTCCGGCAGCGCCATTGCGATGTCTCTCGGCAGCGCGTCGGGCGAAGTCTGATGTCCGGTGAAGAGACGAAACGCCTTGAAGTTGAAGGTGAAGCCTTCGGGCGTGCGCTCAAACCACAATTGCGCATTGCTCGCCGATGGCATTGCGTAGTAAGCCGAATCGACTTCGACCAGCGGGAACTGCGATGCATAAAAACGCAGACGTGCTTCAGCGCTGCTGCTGCCGCGCGGATAAAAGCGCTTGCAGGCAATCAGCGTCTTGTCGGTCCAGCCCGCGGTGCCGCAGCGAATGTCCATCGGCGAAGTCGGTTGAATGCGTGGCGTGCGCCGGCTAGGACGCTTCTTCGGTGTGATCGATCCAGTCCGCGAGTTCGCGCCGCAGCTCCGCGATATCGAGCGGTTTGCCGAGCAGCCGCGCGCCGGGAATGGCGTCGCCGATCTGCGCGCTCTTGCCGTAGCCCGACACCAGCAGCACGCGGATACCCGGCTGCTGGCGCAGCATGGCGCGCGCGAGGCTGTCGCCGGACATGCCCGGCAACGTGAGATCAGTAAACAGGATGTCGAAGTGTTGCGCGGGCACGAGCGGCAGCGCTTCTTCGGCGCTCGCGACCGCGGTGCAATCGAGGCCCAGGGCGTTCAGCAGGTCACTGAATGCTTCGCGTGAATCCGCGTCGTCTTCGACCAGCAGCACGCGAGCCGGCGTGCCGGGCGAGCGCGCCGTCCCCCACGGGGCCTTCCTTTGGGATGCAGCCTCGGTAGCGCAATGCTGGCTTTCCTGCCTGGACTCTCTGCCTGGGTCGTACACGGCGGGCGGCACGCAGGCGGCGATCTGTCCATCGGCGACGGACACGGACAAGGACACGCCGGCAGGCGTGGCCGCGCCGGCACGCAACACGCCCCGCACCTTGCGGGCAAGATCGTCGCGCCGGTACGGCTTCGAGAGCAGCGTGATGCCGGCGTCGAGTTTGCCGTGGTGGACGATTTCATCGCGCGTGTAGCCGGAAGTGAAGAGCGTCGGCACCGCGGGCGAGCGCGCCGCGGCACGTTGCGCGAGCTCCACGCTTTTCACCTTGCCGGGCATGACCACGTCCGTGAACAGCAGATCGATCGGCACATCGCTGTCGATGAACTCGATCGCCGCGTCGCCGCTCGACGCGGTCAGCACTTTGTAGCCGAGCTGCGCGAGCATTTCGACGGCGGTCAGGCGCACGTCGGCATCGTCTTCGACGACCAGAACCGTTTCGCCGCCGCCGCTCGGCGCCGCGGTCTCGTCGACGGCTTCCGAGGTTTCGGCTTCGCAGCTGCGCGGGAAAAACAGCGAGACGGTGGTGCCGCGTCCTACTTCGCTGTCGATCAACGTGTGACCGCCGCTTTGCCTGACGAAGCCGAACACCATGCTCAGGCCGAGGCCGGTGCCGTGGCCGTCGGGCTTGGTGGTGAAGAACGGTTCGAACACGCGTTGCAGGATTTCGGGCGGCATGCCGGCGCCGGTGTCGGTGACGGAAAACACCACGTATTCGCCCGGAGAGAGTTCCGGTTTGCCTCGGCAGAACGCGGCATCCAGCACTCGGTTGGCCGCGCGCACGGTGAGCGTGCCGTCCGCCTGCATCGCGTCGCGCGCGTTGATCGCGAGATTGAGCAGCGCGTTTTCCAGTTGATTGCGATCCACCTGCACGTTCCACAGATCGTCGCTCAGGACCGTATCGATCCGGACCGTTTCGCCGAGCGCGCGATGCAGCATTTCGCTCATGCCGCGGAGCAGGCGGCGCGGGTTCAGCACGGTCGGCGAGAGCGGCTGGCGCCGTGCGAAGGCGAGCAGATGCGCAGCCAGTTTCGCGCCGCGTTTGACGGCGTCCGTCGCGGCGGACAGGCGGCGCAGCGTGGCCGGGTGCCCGCCGGCGTCGGCGGCAAGCATTTGCAGGTTGCCGTTGATCACCTGCAGCACGTTATTGAAGTCGTGCGCGACGCCGCCCGTGAGGCTGCCGATCGCTTCCATCTTCTGCGCCTGGCGCAATTGCTCCTCGGCCAGCGCGCGTGCCGCGACTGCGTCGGCGACGCGCTGTTCGAGGGTCTCGGTCAACTGGCGCAGCGACTGTTCGGCGATCTTGCGTTCGTGAATGTCGATCAGCACGCCGGGAAAGCGTGTCGGTTCGCCATGCTCGTCGAATTCGCACTGGCCGTTTGCCTGCACCCACATATAGTCGCCATCGGGCCGGCGGATTCGAAACTCGGCGCGAAACGGCTCGCCCGAGCGGATCGCCTCGGCGGTCAGTTGATCGTTGAGCGCCTGATCGTCCGGATGAAGCATCTGGATGGCTGCATCGCGCTCGACGCCCTTTGCGGCTTCTTCCTGCAGAAAGGAAAAGGTGCGCGCGAAACGTTCGTCGCCGCTGACCTTGCCCGTGTGCACATCCAGCACCCATGTACCGAGCACCGTGCCGGTATTGAGCGCGAGTTGCAGCCGTTCGTTGGTCTCGTGCAGTTCGGCCTCGGCGCGCTGCCGCCAGCGTTCGGTGAGCACGCGCGCGGTGGTTTCGACGACCACCGCCAGCACGCCGGCCGGCGCGCCGCTGTCGTCGGCGACCGGGCTGTAGTAGAGATCCATCCACACGTCTTCGGGTTTGCCGTCGCGCAGCAGCACCAGTTCCTTGTCGCGATACGACAGCGTGCCGCCCGCGAGACAGGTGGCCATGACATGCCGGTTGAAGTCGGCGACTTCCGGCCAGCCGTGTTCGACAGGACAGCCGAGCAGATAGGGATGGCGTCCGCCCGCGAAGATCGCGTAGGCGTCGTTGTAGATCATGTAGCCGGGCTTGCCCCACAGCAGCACCAGCGGCACCGGCGAGGCGAGCAGCAACTGGACCGTGGCGGTCAGACTGCGCGGCCAGTTTTCAATGGCGCCGAGGCCGGTGGCGGCCCAGTCGAATGCGCTGATGCGCTGCGCCATCTCCCCGCGCCAGCCGGGGCAGCCGTGGTCTTGTGCCGGAAATGGCATGCTGCGCTCCACAGAGGTCACGTCGATGAAAGTGTCCCCACTCTGCCGGCGCGCGTGACGCGCTTGCACTCTCAGCAGGAGGCGGGATGAATCTTCTGCTGTGCACCGCACGCCGGCGGATAGCTGACACGCGGTTGCGACAATTGTAGGCCACAACGCCGGGCCGGTGACCCGTCACGTATGGGTTATGGGGTTTAGCCGAAGCCTGTCCACAACCGGGTTCGCAAGAATTACCTGGACGAAGAACCGAGTGCCCCGGATAGCGGAAAGAAGCTCACAGGTAGGCATTTCATGCGGAAGATGCCGGCGTGATTCCGGTCGCTGCGTGCCGCTTACAGACTGCATTCATCACGCGGGCGCGAATCCTGCTGCCGCCATTTGTTCGCCTGCGCCGACCGGCGCACTGTGGGCCTGGACGCCACGCAGAATTTGAACGTCGATAAAAGCGGACCGCACAATGAGCAAGAAAAACATCACACGAAACAAGCTGCCTAAAGCGGATGCGC
Organism: Paraburkholderia sp. BL9I2N2; assembly: GCF_004339745.1. Classification (GTDB taxonomy): domain Bacteria; phylum Pseudomonadota; class Gammaproteobacteria; order Burkholderiales; family Burkholderiaceae; genus Paraburkholderia. The sequence continues at coordinate 698,353 of NZ_SMGP01000004.1, forward strand.
GCCAGGCGTTGTTGATCACGCGCCGCAACGCCAGAATGGCGCGCTCGGCACACGCTTATGTACGCGGCAACACCAGCAAGTTCTACGAATGGCTCGATGGCATCGAAGGCCATGCTTTGCCGGAGGGTCCCGCGATCTGGATTTGCGGCGATTGCCATACCGGTAATCTCGGACCCGTTGCCGACGCGCAAGGGCGCGTCGAAATCCAGATTCGCGATCTCGATCAAACGGTGATCGGCAATCCGGCCCACGACCTGATTCGCCTCGGCCTCTCATTGGCGACCGCCGCGCGCGGCTCGGACTTGCCGGGCGTGACGACGGTACGCATGATGGAAGCGATCGCGGATGGTTACGAGCGCGCCTTCGACGAAGCCGCGGGCGACGCCGACATCCACGCGGAAAAGCCCGAGGCGGTGCGAGTGGTGATGAGGGAAGCGGTGCGCCGTTCATGGCGTCATCTGGCGGAGGAGCGCATCGAGGATCTCGATCCGACCATTCCGCTCGGCCCGCGTTTCTGGCCGCTCGCCAAGAGCGAGCGGCGCGAGATCGGGACGTTGTTCGAGAAAGGCTCATTGGCGCGGCTCGCCACCGTGCTGCGCGGCACCGGCGACGAGGCCGACGTGGAAGTGCTCGACGCCGCCTACTGGGTGAAAGGCTGCAGTTCGCTCGGCAGGTTGCGCTATGCGGTGCTGCTCGACATCGACGGCGCGGCGGTGGAGGGCGACGACTTGTGCCTGATCGATATCAAGGAAGCGGCGCAAGCGGCCGCGCCGCGCTATCCCGGCGTGCGCATGCCGCGCGATAACGCGGAGCGGGTGGTGGAGGGCGCGCGGCATCTGTCTCCCTCGCTTGGCGAGCGGATGCGCTCGGCGCGTCTGGCGGAGCGCGCCGTCGTGATTCGTGAAGTGCTGCCGCAGGACATGAAGTTGACCATCGAGCAGTTCACCCGCGACGAAGCGATGAAGGTAGCGCGTTTTCTGGCGATGGTGGTCGGCAAGGCGCACGCACGGCAAATGGATAGCGCCGAGCGCAAGGGCTGGCTCACCGAGCTACGCAGAAACCGCTCGAAGACGCTCGATGCGCCGGGGTGGCTGTGGACGGGTATCGTCGAATTGGTGAGCAGCCATGCTGCCGGCTATCTGGAGCATTGCCGGCGATATGCGACCGGTCGCGATGACGGCTGATGCGGTGTGCTCGCGGCGGCGGCAGCCTGAAGCGGGCCGCGCCGTCGTGAGACACGCAAAGGTCAATTCGACAACGACAGATACGGCGAAACAAGCGGCGTAGGCGGGAACGGCTGCAACCCGGTCTGCTTGCTGAAGCTATACCGCACATAGACCGCCGCGAGATACTCGCGATATTCATAAGCATTGCCGAGCGAAGCCGTCGCCCCGAACGCCAGTTGCGGCGCGAGTTGATATTCGCCCACTGCGCTGAGCGAATACGACACGCCGGTCTTGCTTTGGCTCGGATACTGCGCGTTGCTCTGCACGCTCGTACCGAACTGCGCTGCGTTTTCTACCGCCGAACTCTGCCGGTTGGATCCGTCATTGAGCGGGAAATAATTCGACGCATCCTGGCGGTAGTGCTGCACTCCGATCGATCCCTTCACGTCGTACGTGAACGCGCCATTACGTCCTGTCCATTCGATCGGCAAGTTCAGAATGACGTATTCCTGCGGGCTGAAGTAGCCCCCCTGGCCATACGTGAAGTACGACAGATTCTTGTTGTAGCCCATCACCGTCGTATTCACGCCGATCGTAAAGGTCTGATCGGCATCTTTCAGCAGGCGCGTGTAGACGCCACCCCCTCCCTTGACGGCGACATTGCCCTGCACGTTATCGCCCTTGTAGTACTGAACCGCCCCGTTCACATACAGGCCGCTCGTGCCGTCGTCCCATGCGAGGCTGGCAAGGCCGCCGGTCGATGTGATGCCACCCCATTCGAGGCCGGAACCGGCATCGTGCGCACCGGCGTAAGACAGCAGGCTGTCGGTCACCGCGCGGCGCGCGACGGCCAGCGAATACGACACTTTGTCGGTAATGCCGCCGTTGTATTGCGCGCCGCCCACGATGTTGGTCTCGCGGAAGCCGATCGGCGTCACGCCGATATCGCCGCTGATGCTGCGGCCTTCGTAGCCGACCGACAGGCCCACGCCGCTCGCCGTCTGGTTGCCGTAGGTGTTGTTGCCGGCCTTGGCAGCCGCGGTGGACGTGTCGTTCGAGAGGCCGGCGCCGAATCGCGCGAGCGTCGAGACATTGCCGGCGGCCGTGCCGGCATCGAGGGTGACAGGCGTCGCCGTCACGACGACGTGGCCGTTGCCCGCCCGGATGCGCCCCTGGATCGGCGCTTCGATGTCGGTGAGGTTGGACAGGCCGTCCTCGCCGCTGCGGTTACGGAACACGATCCCGCCCGAGATGCTGCTCGACTGCTCGCGGTTGACCTGCGCCAACTCTTCGGCCACGCCGAGCGTTTGCGTGTTCGCCACGTTCGACGGTGCGTAAGTGTTGCCGTTGCCGTTCGCGCCGGGTTGTGCCGGGTAGTACGGCTGGGCGTAACCGGTGGGCGGTTGCGGAATGTACGGCTGCTGCTGCGCGTAAGCCTGCTGCGGCGGATACGGCTGGTAAGGCTGTTGCTGTTGCGCCGGATAGGGTTGATAGGGTTGCTGCGCGTAGCCCTGCTGCTGCGGATACGCCTGCTGCCCGTAATAAGGCTGCTGTTGCTGCGGATACCCTTGCTGTTGTCCATACGGCTGCTGCGCGTAAGCCGGCGCATTGCGGCTATTCTTCGACGCGCTTTGTTTCTTGCTGGTCGAGCGCTTCGAACTCGTGCTCGCGCCCGGTGCGCCATACGGTTGCGCTTGCATTGAACCGGCATTGGCCTGCGCTTCGCGCGCGGCCGGCGACATCGGCCAGGGCGTGGCCGCATAACCATCCTGCGCGCCGTATTGCGCTTGCTGCGGATAAGGCGCCTGCTGCGGATAAGGCGCCTGCTGCGGATAAGCCGGGTTGTACTGCGGAGCCTGCTGCATCGGCGGCATCTGCGCCTGCTGTTGCATCGGCGGCTGTCCTTGCCCCGGATAAGGCTGCAATGGCGCGCCCGACTGGCTCGACCCGTAAGTCTCCTGGCCGTAGCCACCCGAGTCGGCGCCACGGCGCGGCGCGTTGTACGGCAGGGCGGCGGGCGCCGGGCTCGGCGCATAAGGCTGCGCCGGCGCGTTATAAGGCGCGACGTAAGGCGCGGGTTGCGTAGGCGGCGGATAGTTCGGCACGGTCTGTGTCGGCAAGGAAGACTGCGAATACGGAAGCGCTGCGCGCGCGGCGTTATAGCCGCCGGCATTGTCGGCGTCGGTCGGCGTGACGGTGGCGGTTTTGCCTTCGAACGGATTGGTGCCCGGCAGCGGCGTCGCGCCGATCCGGCGCATCGCCACTTCCCAGCCGCGCGGCACGTTGCTCGCCGGGCTGCGCGGGACGTTGGCCATCAGCGGCGTGTTGGCGGCGACCAGCGAGCGTTGCAGATAAGTCGACGCGAGCGACAGCTTGCCTTCCGCGCGATACATGCGGCCGACCGTCGCCAGCAAGCCGGGATCGCCGGGCGCCGCGTTCAAGGCCTGCTTCGCGAGCGTTTCGGCATAACTGAACTGCTTCGCGCCGGCCGCGGCGGAGATCGTTGCCTGCAACAGGTTCAGATCGTCGGGCTTGCGTTGCAGCGCGACGCGATAGCTGGCTAGCGCGTTGCGATCGTCGCCGGCGCTCGAATAGAGGCGGCCGAGCGCGGCCTGCAGATCGGGATTGTCGGGCATCGCCGCGAGCCACGGCGCGATCACGTCGTAGGCGCTGGCGAGGTCGCCGCGCTGACGCACCGCATCGCACTGCTTGATGACGATGCCGAGGTTCAGGTTGCCGAAGTCGGTGCGTTGCTGCGGCGTCAATTGCATCGACGCGAGTCGGCGCATCACCATGCCGAGTTCGGTTTCCTGCTGCGTGGCGGACAGAATGCCCGCGTATTGCAGCAGCAGATCGGTGTTGCCGGGCGCCGCGTTCATGGCGGCGCGCACGAGTCCGAGCGCGCGGTTCGGGTCGCCGGCCTGGCTGTAAGCGGCGGCGATCACGCCGATCAGTTCGGGGCTGTTGCCCGCGACCGGCTCGGCGGCACGCAGCGTGGCGAGTGCCTGTTGCGTCTGCCCGTTGCGCGCCATGCGCGTGGCGAGATCGGCTTGCTGATGCACCCACAAGCGGTGCTGCAAGGTCGCCATCGCATCGGTGCGCTGCGCGACCGGAATGCGGTCGAGTTGCGCGAGACCCGCGGACCAGTCCTGCGTTTCCGCCGACAGCAACGCACTCGCGTACAGCGCGTCGGTCATGTCGGGATGCGCGGCGAGCAGGCCGTCCATCATGCTGCGCGCGTTGGCGACCGCGCCCTGGCGCACGTAGATGCGCGCGAGGTCGAGACGCAGCCACGGATCGTCGGGCGTGTTCAGCAGCGCGTCTTCGAAGAGACTGCGCGCGCTGCCGAGATCGCCGCGCGCTTCGGCCGCACGCGCTTGCGCGGCCTGCGCTTCGCCACGCAGACGGTTGATGCCGCCGGCCTTCGACTGCTGTTCGGTGTTGAGTTGATTGGCGAACTGCAGAGCCTCGTCGCCGCGCCCTTGCGCGGCAAGTGCGCCGACCAGCCCGCGCACCGCGTCGGGGTTGTCGGCCTGGCGGCGCAGCGCCATCCGGTAAGCCTGTTCGGCGCCGCTCGGGTCGCCGTTGGCGAGCAGCATTTCGCCGAGCAGCACCTGCGCGGTGACGTCGGACGGATTGAGCGCGATCGCGCGTTCGAACAGCGACTTCGCCTTCGCGAATTCGCCGTTGCTGCGCGCGCCGATCGCGTCGCTCGTGTAGGTCCAGTAGGTCGCGCTGTCGAGCGCGGTTTTCCAGCGCGCCGGATTGCCGTTGCGCGACGCGCGTTCCAGATAGTTGCGGGCTTCGGCGAAATGCTCCTGCTTCAATGCGGCGATGCCCATGCCGCCGAGCGCATCGGTGTCGTTCGGGTTAGCGGTCAGCACCGAGGAAAACTTCGCGCGCGCCGTCGCCACGTCGTTGCGATCGAGCGCGGCGAAACCGTCGGCGATCGTGCGGCCGCGCGCGTCGACGGCGGCGTTTTCCTGCGAGCGGGCGCGGGCCGTGCTGTCTTGCTGCACCATCGAATCGAAGCGTGCCTTGACGGCGGCGTCGTCGGTGGCGGTTTGCAGATAGGCCTGATAGAGCGGGGCGTCGGAGGGCCGCGCGTCGAGCCACAACAGCGCCTGACGCCAGCTCTTTTTCGCCGACGCGGCGACCGTGCTGTCGCCCGCCAGTTTCTGCAACCGCGCGATGCCGTCGCGGCGCGTCACGTCGCGATAGGTCAGATGCTGCGCGTAGGCGAGGGCGTAACGCGGATCGTCGGGGTTGTCGCGCGCGAGTTGTTCGAGACCGCGGCGCGCCTGATCCCAGCCTTGCGGCGTGGCCGAGAGCGCCTGGTAGTATTCGAGTTGCAATTCGGGGGTGGCCGGTTTGCCGCTCAGCGCGCGCTGGTATTCCTGCACCGCGCTCGCGCTTTGACCGCTTTGCGCGAGCCGCCGCGCGTCGTTCACGGTCTGGTCGCGCAGGCTCGATTCGCCGAGGCGCCGGCCGAGTTCATCCAGATTCGGATAGTTCGGCGCGACCGCTTTCAGGCGCGCCAGATATTGCTGCGCGCCGGCGCCGTCCTTGCGGTCGGCGAGCACCATGCCCATGCCGAACAGCGCGTCGGGCTGCTTGGGATCGATGCGCAGCACCTTCTGCCACGCCTGCTCGGCGAGGTCGCCGCGCTGATGCGATTGCCAGTACTTGCCCTGATCGATCAGCACGTTCAAAGGATCTTTCGACGCCTGCGCCAGCGCGTCCGGCGAAACCGTCGCCACGCAACAGACCGCCGTGAGGCTCAGCGCGAGGCGCAATGACAACGCGAGGGCGCTCAGTCGCATGCGTTTCTCCAACTCGGCACGAGACGTCCGGCTTCGTCGAAACGATAGCGGCCGTCGATGAAACCCGTGCCGAACAAGCCCAGCACACGATCGTAGTAAACCGGTTCGCGGCCCGGCACGCTGGTGTCGAGCGCGGCGAGATGCGTGCGCGCGAGGCCGAGGCCGCGCTCGTCGCCGAGCGCCTTGAAGTACGGCGCGAGCGCGCCCCAGTAGCTGAGCGGTCCTTCGCCGCTGGCCGTGCCGGTGGTCGATGAAACCTTCTCCGGCGGAAAGCCGGTTTGCGCGACGCGGGCGCGCATGCCGCCGAGCGCCGCGAGCCACGGCTTGGCGAGCGGATCGGCGGGCGAGGCGAGGCCAGCCCACAGATAGACGCGGATCGCGTCGTAGCTGCCGGTGTCGCCGTTCTTCGGATCGACCACGAACTGGCCGTTTTGCCAGGCTGCCCAGTCAGGCGCAAAGCCTTGCGGCGCGGTGGTTTTGATGAGCTTGTAGGCGCTGTCGGCGAGCTTGCCCCACGGGCCGTTCGGCATTTCGTGCGCAAGCGAGCGCAGCACGGGCAGCGGCAGATAGCTCGGATTCAGACGCGTCACTCCGCCGGTTTTGAAGCCTTGCGGTCCGGGCAGCAGCATCGGCCCGACGCCCGGCAAGGTGGTCATTTCCTGACGCGCTATCTGTGTGGCGAGTGCTTCGCCCAGCTGCGTGTAGCCGGTTTCATGCCACAGGCGGCCGGCTTGCAGCAGATCGTAGGCGATCCACAAGTCGGAGTCGGAAGCGGAATTCGGATCGAGCACGCCGTACGAGCCGTCCGCTTTTCTGCCCCATTGCCACGACGGCAGCCGCATGTTTTGCGCGTCGAACTGATTGCCCGCGAGGTTGGTACGGGTCCAGCCGAGCAGCCGGTCGAAAGTCGCGCGGTCGTTCGCGACCAGCGCGAAGAAGAGCGCGTACGACTGGCCTTCTGAGGTGGTTTGCTGCGTCGGCGTGGAATAGTCGATCACGCGGCCGTCGGCCTGCACGAAGCGCTCGACGAACGCGCGATAGCCGCTCCAGTCGCCGCAGGCGCCGGGTGCGGCGGTGGTCTGCGCCACCTTGACGAGATTGGCGAAACTCGCGGACGCCGCCAGCCCGAGCGTCAGCGCCACGCCGATTTTCTTGTTGATTCGAACCCGCATATCAGTCCTATTAGTCCTTCAGGCGGCGCGCGGCGATCGAGCGCAGCGTCCGGTAGAACAGGCCCGCGATGATCAGCGCGGCGAGCACGCCGCCCAGCATCAACAGCAGCGGATGCGACGACAGCGCCCAGCGCAGATACTCCTGCGGCGACAGATGGCCGACGTAATACGCCTCGCCATTCGAAGTGATGGTCACGGTGCGACCGTGGATCACGGCCATCGCGCCTTGAATCTGCGGCAGCACGTCCGAGTCGAGCAGCGCCGCGGACAGATCGGCGTCCGACTGGCCGGCCGCGCTCACCAGCGCGACGGCGCTGCGGTTCTTCTGCAGCGGCGATTCGAAGCCGGTCAGAAGCGCGTCGCCGTTCGAACTCACGAGAGTCAGATCGGCGCGTGCGGGCGTGCGCTCGACGCCGCGTTCGCCATGCCACCAGTCTTCGAGCTTGAAGACGATGTCGGTGAGCTGGAAGGTGCGCGAGTCGCCGTCGCTGGAGAACGGCATCGACTTCGCCCAGCGCTGCAACAACGGCTGCTTGCCCGGCGCGCCGAAGATCAGCAGGTCCTTGTTGGCGAACTTGTCGGCGTCGTCGGCGGTGCCGACCGTGACGCCCGTGACCGGATAACCGGTGGAGGTGCCCATGCGGCCCATGGTCAGCAGATACAGGCTGTAGTCGCTCGAATCGGCGTCGTTCGGCAGGATCACGGCGGTCTCGGAGAGGTCCGCCATGCGCGTGAACGGGAAGCCGCTATTGGCGAACGCGGCCAGATCGGGCAGCGCCATGTAGTGGGGGAACGACGAGAGGTCGATGGTCGAGTTCGGATCGATCGCGCCGACCACGTTGTCGAGCAGACGCCCGTGACATTCGCCGGTATTCGGAATGTCGTAGTAGAAGTGCAGGCGCACCTGCGCGCGCGGCGTCAGCAGCAGCGGCGGAATATGCAGGGTGCGGCGCGCTTCGGCGGTCTTGTCCGGCAGCACGGTGGCGAAGTAATGGCTCAGCTCGAACACGGAAGCGGACTCGGCCGGAATCGGCAGCGCCTGCACGAAGCCGTTGTTCACGCTCACGTTGAGCGACGAACGATCGCGCAGCGGGCGCACCGTGTAGCGGTAGCGCAGATCGATCGGCGCGCCCTTGGTGTGCCACATGAACAGATCGGGCGGCACGCGCAGATTCACACGCACGGCGTCGGCGTCGTAACCGGACACGGTCAGATCGCGCGGATCGGCGAGTTCGCCGAAGCGCACCGGACGGTTGGTGGGCAGCCAGTTCGGCGCGTCGTACGGCGCGCGCGGCGCGAGTTCGTTCAACTGCGTGATGGTCGCGCTTTGACCCGTCAAGGTGTTCTGGCCGATGCCGAGCGACTTGGCGGCAGTTTTCAGTTCGGCTTCGGTGCGCCCGAGCACGAGCAGCAGCTTGCCGCGCGCCGGCGCCTCGCGATCGACCACCGCGATGGTCGGGCCGGAGATCGCCGGAATGTTGATGCCGGCCGGACGTTGATCGGAAGTCGCGAAGACGACCGCATTGCCCGACAGCGGCGCGTTGTCCAGTTGCGCCGGAAACAGCGCGCCGCGATAACCGGCGAGCGCGCCGAACCACGAGGCCACGATGCCGGCCGCTTCGAGCGTGGCATTGCCCGGCTTTTGCGGGAACACGAACGGCAGCTCCAGCCGGCGCACGTCGCGGCGGTCGAAGAACGGTTGCGGCAGTGCGGCCAGATCAGGCTTGCTGGCGAGCGACGCATACGTGAGGTCGAGCGAGCTCGCATTGCTGACGGTGGCCCACAGCGAAGAGTTCGCCGGGTCTTCGCAACTGGTCGTGTAATGGCCGATCAACTGCACATTCAGATGGTTGAACTCGGTGATGAAGCGCGGATCGATCGAGACGTCGCGCGCCACCAGCATGCCGGCCTGTTCGTGCGGCACGGGCAGGGTGGCGGCGACTTCGCCGTTCACCAGCACCTTGAGCTGCGAGATGTTCGCGAGCAGCGCGGGCGAGTAGCTATACACCAGATGCAGGACCGCTCCGGTCACCACTTCGTCGCCGCGCACGGAAAACGCTACGCCGTTCTGGCCGTCGGTGCCGCGCAATTGCAGCGGATCGAGCGCGCCGAGATCAGCGAACGTCAGCGTTTGACGGCGGCCGCCCGGCACGAGGGTGCCCGGCTCGGCGGTGGTCGGCGTCCTGATGCCCAACGCTTTCACCGACGACGCGGCGAGCGCCGGCGTCGGCGTCGCCAGTTGCGGTTGCGCCATCGCGTTCGGATCGTAGGGCACGGCCGGACTCGGCGCGCTCACGCTGCCGACGCCGGTCGCGGCCGGAGCGGCAGGCGTGCTCTGAACGGCACCCGCCGCGCTTGAACCGCCGCCGGCCGCCGCCACGACTTCAGCCGCCGACGCCAGCGGCGCGGCTAGCGCCGTCTGCAAAGCGAGCCAGCACGCGAGGCCGCGCACCAGCCGTTGCGAGCCGGGGCGTGCCACGCGGCGCATCTGCAATCCGGTCCCGCTGCGCTCGTGATTCGAGCGTTCGATGTTGCCCTTCGCCATCCAGTTGCGCATAGATCAGTCTTTCGTTTTTAGCTTCTTGACGTCCATTGGACGGCTTTTCATCGAACTGCGAAGGTCGGCATAGAGATGCTCGAACAGCCCCGCGATGCCACGCGCGCCGACCGTCAGCACATGCGACAGGCCGCGCAGGGGCGTGTCCTGCTGCCGTCCTTCCGCCCAGCCGGTCCAGGCGTCGGCGCGTGCAAAGGTAGTCTTGACGAACTCGTACTCCTGCTCGCGCGTCATCGCCGAGAAGCGCAGGCCCACGCGGCCTGGCGCGGTGAAGCCGACGGTCGCGGGGAACGCGTATTCCTCGTCGCCGCGAAAGAGGGAGACGGTTACGCGTTCGTGCATCGGCACCTGGATCGCGGCGGGCAGCGCCACGCCGACGCCGCCTTCCGAGTAGTCGATGGTTTCGCAGGCGAGCGTGCGGCCGGTCGAGAACTTCAGCATCACGGGCATCTGCATCGCCACGCGGTGCACCGCGCGAATCTGCCGGCGCTCGCTCGCGGCGGCCACGCTCGCGCCGAGAATCAGCATGTTGTACGTGGTCCAGCCGAGGTTGAGGATCGTGGTCTGCACCACGCTGCGCACATGCCAGTTGAAGTAGATGTGCACGACGCCCACGCAGAAGCCGATCAGGTTCAGCAACAGCAGGAACAGATAGGGCCGCGAGATTGCCCAGTCGAAATAGTTCTTCTCGATCTGGCCGCCCTTGGCCGTCACGTTGAACTTGCCGAGCTTCGGGTTGATCAGCGCGAGCAGCGTCGGCGCGGTGATGTACGAGGCCAGCACCGATTCATACACTTCGGCCCAGAACGAATGGCGGAACGAACGCTGCATGCGCGAGTTGGTGATGCTCGCGTGCATCATGTGCGGCAGCGCGTAGATCGCGATCGTGCTGGCGGCGGCTTCGATCACGTGCGCGCCGAAGAACAGATACGACAGCGGCGCGGTCAGGAACACCAGACGCGGGATGCCGTAGAAGAAGTGCATCATCGCGTTCAGATAGCACAGGCGCTGGCCGATTTTCAGGCCCTTGCCGGTGAGCGGATTGTCGATCCGGAAAATCTGCGTCATGCCGCGTGCCCAGCGAATCCGCTGGCCGATGTGGCCGGAGAGACTTTCCGTGGCCAGCCCCGCGGCTTGCGGAATAGCCAGATACGCGGTGGTGTAGCCTAGACGGTGCAGCTTGAGCGCGGTGTGTGCGTCTTCGGTCACAGTCTCGACCGCGATGCCGCCGATCTCCTCGACCATGGTCCGGCGCAGCAACGCGCACGAGCCGCAGAAGAACGTGGCGTTCCACAGATCGTTGCCGTCCTGCACGAGGCCGTAGAACAGTTCGCCTTCGTTCGGCACCTTGCGGAAGGTGCCGAGATTGCGCTCGAATGGGTCCGCGGAAAAGAAATGGTGCGGCGTTTGCAGCATCGACAGCAGCTTGTCGCGCAGGAACCAGCCGAGGCCGATCTGCAGGAACGAGCGGGTCGGAATGTGATCGCAGTCGAAGATGGCGAGGTATTCGCCGCTGGTGATCTTCAGCGCTTCGTTGATGTTGCCGGCCTTGGCGTGGCGATTGTGCGTGCGGATCGTCCAGTTGACGCCGACCTCTTCGCAGAACGCCTTGAACTCGGGGCGGCGGCCGTCGTCGAGCACGTGGATCGAGATCTTCTCGGCCGGATAGTCGAGCGCGAGCGCGGCGTAGATGGTCGGCTTCACCACCGAGAGCGGCTCGTTGTAGGTCGGAATGAACACGTCGACGGTCGGCCATTGGTCGCGCGAGGCGGGCAGCGGCATCGGCGTGCGCTTGAGCGGCCAGGCGGTCTGGAAGTAGCCGAGCAGCAGCACGATGGTCGAATAGACTTCGGCGGCCACCAGCAGCAGGCCCCAGCCGGCGTCGAGCGGATGTTCCCAGTACGTGGTCGCGGTCAGCCGCCAGTACATATAGCGGCCCGAGGTCACCACCGACAGCATGATCATCACCATCGTCGCGTACCGGCCTTGCAGGCGGCGGAACATCAGCGCGGTCACGAAGCAGCAGGTCGCGAACGTCAACTGTTCGTAGAAGGCGAGCGGCACGGTGAACACGAAGTACAGCATCACCAGCGCGAACAGCGTGACGAGTCCGGTGACGATGCGGCTGTTCCAGAAACGCGCGTCGACGAAGCGTTCGAGCCGCGAAGGCTCGGCGGGCTCGAGACCCGGCGATGGAGTCGTGCTCATGCGACGTTCCTCGGCGAGACGGCGATCGCGTCGAGCGCCGCCAGCAGCCACGCGCCACATGATTTGAAATCGGCGGCCGCCTGGCTGAGTGGATCGTAGTGAATCAGCGTGGTGTCGCACGCGAGCGCTTCGCTCACGCCTTCGTCGAGATGGATCACGCCCGGGAACAGCTTCGCGCCGAGCATCTGGCGCAGCACCTTGAGGACGTCCTTGGTCAGTTGGCGCGACTGGTCGATCTGGTTGATCACATAGCCTTCGCCGCCGAACTCCGCGCGCGGCGCCGCGTAGGTTTCGATCAGCCGCTCCATCTGCGGAATCGCGGCGTACGACGCGGCGTCCGCGAGCACGACGTTCAGCGTGAAGGTGGCCGCGCACAAGGCGGTGCGGACATAGGCGGACGAACCCGGCGGCGTGTCGATGATCACGATGTCGGATGCATCGAGGCGCAGGTTCTGCAACGACTGCGCGAGCCAGCGCGGCTCCTGGTCGATATGCGCTTCGAAGCGGCGGCGGTCGTCTTCGAGCAACGCGCCGTACGGCAGCACGGTCACGCCGTCGACGCCGTCGAACATCACCGATTGCCACGGGTCGCCCGTCAGCGTGGCGCGCGACAAACCGTCGATGCTGTCGAGCGGCACGCCGAAGTGCAGACGCAGCGCGTTCTGCGGGTCGAGGTCGAGCGCGATCACGCGCCGGCCGCCGGCGGCCAGCACGGAAGCGAGATTGGCGGCGAGGGTGGTCTTGCCGACCCCGCCTTTGGCGGACACCACCGCGATGACTTTCATGAGCGACGAGGGCCGTTGATCAGCCACGAGTTGGAGGTGGCGGGCGTGGCGGCGCGCGCGGCGCCGGCCGGTGCTGCGGTGGGTTGAGCGGGTGTGCCGCGCAGGCGGTCGAAGACCGCTTGCAACGGCGCGGATTCACCACGGGTCGCGGCCGCTTGCGGCGGCGGAGGTGCGGATGCGGGTTCCGGCGCGAAGAGCTTGCCGAGGATCGAAGCGGGTTGCGTTGGCGCGGCGGGTGCGGTTGGTGCAATCGGCGCAGGCGTGGTCGTGGTGGTGTAAGCACGCGCCGGCGCCGGAGTTTGAGTCCAACTCGGCGCGGTGGACGAAACCGTTTGCATCACTGGCGGCCGTAAAGGAATGGCGGCGGCCTGGACGGCTTGAGGCGCGGAAGCGACCGGCGCAGTCTGAGCCGGAGCAACAGCCGGCGCGGCTTGTGCGGCCACCGGCGCGACGCCTTCCACTCGGGCGGCGCCGACTGCCGCTTGCGACGTAGCGTCATCTTTCGATTCGAGCTCGCCAAAGCGCGACGCGCCTTTCGGCGCGGTCGCCGGCGCGGCCACGGCAACCGGCGGAATGTCTCGCCGATGCGAACGGGTGAACAGCGGCGCTTTCGCGCGCGTCACGGAGGCCGCATCTTTTGGCGTGGTGTCCTGACGATCGACGGCGACCGGCGCCTCGACCGTGAGCGGCTGAGGCTTGGCCTCGCGACGCTGCCCGATTGCGGGAATCGTCGGCTGGGTCAGATCGAGCGTCACTAGTAGCGGCCAGCGGGTGCGCGCCGAACGCGCTTCGTTTTCGCGGCCGATTTCCTGGTACGCGCTGGCGTCACCGCCAAAATGATCGAAAAGTTTTTCGATGTCGCTCGATGAGCTCATAGTGCCGCCGTCTTGTTCATGCCTACCCTTGCCCCGATCCCGACTTGCGTTCGCGGCCCTGAAACGCTGGTCCTGCCTGTTCCGCTACTTCACTGCTACTTCACGCGCACCGGTCTGGCGCGTTTCTCTACGGCTCATTGCTACTGTGTCCATTCACAAACGCGGCCCACCAATCCAGGCCACATGTTCATCAACGTGCGGCATTCAAACAGGATGACGTCCCAGACGGAACTCGATTGCGGTGTCCTCGCTGTACCCACTCGTTTGCGCGACCGACAAGCCTTGCGCGCCCAACGCGCTCAACCAGGTCTGATACACGCCTTCGAGAAACGCCGGCGTCCATGCAAGCGCCGTGCCGCCGAATGCCTGCAACGGCGCGCAGTAGTGAACGATGCGCAGTGATTCGGGTTCGTCCGCCAATTCGACGTAGCCCCAATCCATCTCATGCCAATACAGGTTCAAGGTTCGCGCGAGTTCGGCGGTGGAGTCGCAGGCGGGCAGCGGATGCGCCGCCGCAAACCGGCTGCCGACGCGATGCATCAATTGGCGCAATTCGTCGCGGCCTATCTGCGCTTCGAATTCGGTGGCCAAGGCGGTCAGCATGCCGCGCCACTGCGGCGAGATTTGGCGTTCCAGCAGGTAATCGAGAATTGGGACCATGTTTTCCGGGGAATGGCCGTTGCTTCAGCCGCATAAAAAGTCGGAGGCCCACGGCCGGATGCAAGGAAAAAGTGTTGCGGGAAATCGCGTATTGCACGCGGCCTAGGTTAGTTTTACCGGGTTGTCTAGTCTGTCCACCACACTTCGAAGCAGTCTACTTAAGACATTAACTTTTAGCCACTTTCCATTCGTCTGTCTATACGCGCAATCGATTGCGATGGATGATTTTCGATTAAGTAATTTTTGCTGCTTGATTCGCCGGTTGGCTTATCCAGCGTGGATGTCCGGTAAGAATGCTTCGGTCGTGACTCTATTAACGGCGCGTTTCCGCAGTTGATTTAACGCCTTCGTTTCGTGATAAATGCAACGCTTGGCGATTGCACGCAAGCAACGGGATCACTGCCCGTCGGTAAGTCTTTCTAAATCTTTCGCGGTTCTTGCGTGCCCATTTTTTGCCCGAGCCGCTAAGCTTGCGAACTTGCAGCGGGTTGCACACAGAAAAAGCACGTGCGTACGTGGCGCATGTTCACGATGCCGTTTGATTCAATTCACTTCAATGCTCAATCCACTCAGTATTCTTCTGGTCACCGTGTTGTCGAGCGCCATGGCGATGGCCGTGCTCGGCTCGTTGTGGCGTGCGGCGATTCCCGGCGTCGGTTACTGGATCTCGGCCAACGCGATCGCGATCGTCGCGCTGCTCGCTTTCGCCTTGCAAGGCCATGCGTCGCGCTGGCTGACTTTTGTGGCGTCCAACGTGTTGCTGGCGGCTTCGCTGCTGCTGGTGGTCGAAGGTTGTTTGCGCTTTCTGGGGCGCCGCGCGCGACCGTGGCCGGCTTACGCCGGACTCGTCGTCGTCCTGTTCGGCATCTCGTACTGGACCTTCGCCGCGCCGAACTTCAACGCGCGCGTCGCACTGGTGTCGGCATTTCATGCGGGCCTCTACGCCGCGCTTGCCGTGATCATGCTGCGCGGCCGTCCTGCGAACCGGCCGCGCTACAGCTACTACTTCCTCGCGGTGGCAGGCGTCCTGCTATGTGCCGGGCATACTTCGCGCGGGCTCATGTACGGCTTCGGTTTGCTGACGCAGACCGGGCTCCTGCAAGTGTCGCCGTCCAACATCGTATTTCTTGCGCTCGGCATTCTTGCGCCGCCCTGTCTTTCGATCGGCGTGGTGATGCTGGCACACGACCGCCTCGCCGAACGGCTCGAACGGCTCGCCAATGTCGACGACCTGACCGGCGCACTGTCGCGCCGCGCGTTTCTCGCGATCGGCGACGCGCTGCTGAACGCGTCGCTGCGGACCCGCTCGCCGGTGGCACTGGCGATCATCGACATCGACTCGTTCAAGGCGGTCAACGACAACTTCGGCCACGCCGCCGGCGACCAGGTGCTGAACCACTTCGCCACGTTCGTCGCCCGCAACCTGCGGGTCGGCGATGTGTTCGGCCGGCTGGGCGGCGAGGAATTCGGCGTGCTATGCCCGGCCACCGGCACCGCCGAAGCGGTGAAACTGCTCGACCGCCTGCGGGCCCGGCTCGCCGGGGCCGCGCCGGACGAGTTGCCGCGTGGGCTGCGCTACACCTTCAGCGTCGGCGTGGACCAGTTGCGGCGCGATGAATCGCTCGCTCAACTGATGGCGCGCGCGGACGGCGCGCTGTATGCCGCCAAGGCGTCGGGTCGCAATCGCGTGATGGCGGCGTAGGGCGGAGGGGCCGGGAACGACAATCTTCGTTCTATTTGTGTGGAAGGCATAAATATTTATCAGACATTTGCCGATATCCATTGGCAGAGTGACCGGAACCAGCCTGATACCTATCAATATGCTTTCCAGCTCAACGCAGCACCCGTCCGACACCGGTTTGCGCGATCGCTTCCACCGGCGCTCGCTCGAACATCAGCGTCCGCTGTCCACCATGACCATGGCGTTCACCGTGGTCGCGTTCCTGTGCTTCATCGGGGCGCGCAATCTCGTCGACGGCCCGGCCGCGCCGCTCGCCTACCGGCTCGCGTGCGCGCTGCTGCTCGGCTTGCTCGTGCTGGCGATTCCGCGCACAAAGTCGACGTGGACCTTCGGCTTCATCGGCGTCGCTTACTCGCAGGTGCTGCTGGTGGGACTCGCGGTGAACATCGCCGGTGTCGCGCAGCCGCTGCTGTGGACGCTGCCCGCCATGGTCGTGATCCCGATCTGCGCCGCGCCACTGTGGCTCACGCCCGCCCACTTCATCACCGGCAGCGTGCTCTTCTATACGACGGCGTTCGCGCTGCTGTTCGGCGCGCCGCTGCCGCATGACGTCGATACCGTCGTGTGGATGTGGATCGCGGCGATCGGCGTGCCGACTTCCGCGGTGTTTCATTTCGGCTTCTACCGGTTTCGCCGCAACCACTTTCTGCTGGAGAGCCAGCTCGCGCAACTCGCCGCGACCGACCCGCTGACCGGCCTGCAAAACCGCCGTGCGTTCGTCAAGCAGGCCGAGCGCCGCCTCGACACCGTCACGCCGGATACGCGGATCAGCGCGATCTTTCTCGACATCGACAACTTCAAATCCTTGAACGACCGCTTCGGCCATGCGATTGGCGACCACGCGCTCTACCAGGTCGCCCAGGTGCTGATGGAAGAGATTTCGGCGGACGACAGCGTGAGCCGGATCGGCGGCGAGGAATTCGCGCTGCTGCTGCGCGACAGCCTCACGGGCGCGCTTCATGTGGCCGAACGGCTGCGCCATGCGATTGCCGCGATCGAGCGGCCGGACGGCCGTCTGACCGCGAGCTTCGGCGTGGCGGAGCACCGCAGCGGCGAAAACATCATGGTGTTGCTCGATCGCGCCGACGAGGCTTTGCTGCGCGCCAAGCACTCGGGCAGAAACCGGGTGTGCGCCGAGCGCGCGCTGCCGCGCGAAGCGCTGCAACTGCTGGCCGACGACGGATCCGACGAGAGCGGGGCGGCAGTGCGGCGGCATCGCTGGGAGGAGTACTACCTCACGTCGCATTTCCAGCCGCTCTACAGTTTGTCGCATCAGAAGCAGGTGGGCTTCGAGGCCTTGCTGCGCGGCGAACAGGACGACGGCACGCTGGTGCCGCCCGCGGTGCTGTTCGCGCCCAGGCCTTCGAGCGACGAAGGCGCGCTCGACCGCGCGAGTCACGTCGTGCATCTGGCCCACGCGCGCAAGTCGCTGCCGGACGACGCGTGGCTCTTCCTCAACATTCTGCCGGCCACGTTCATTGCCGAAGGCTACGCCGATCAACTGGCGAAGATCGTGCGGGCCGTGGGGCTCGAACCTGAACGCGTGATTCTGGAGATTCTCGAATCGCACGGCGGCAGCGTCGACGACATGTCGCGGGCGGCGGCGCTGTACCGCAAGCACGGCTTCCTGATCGCCGTCGACGATTTCGGCGCCGGCCAGTCGAATCTCGACCGCCTGTTCAGGATTCGCCCGGACCTCGTCAAGCTCGACGGCGAACTGATTCGCGCGACGGGCCACGGCACCGAGCAGCCGATTCTGCCCAAGCTCGTTTCGCTGCTGCACCTCGCGGGGATGCTGGTGGTCGTGGAAGGCGTGGAGACCACGGAGGAACTGATTCTCGCGGTGGAATCGAATGTGGATTTCGCGCAGGGCTATCTTCTCGGGCGGCCGGCTAAGGAGATCGCGCCGCCGGAGTCGGTGCATCGGCGTATCGACGAAGCTTTCGATGTGATCGCCCAAGGGCGGGCGCATCAGTACGCGTTGTTCGAAACCGAAGTGGAGCCTTACCGGGTCGCCTTGCGGCTCGCTGCCGATGCGTTGCTGGCCGGCGTGGCCATGGAAGAGGCGTTCGCTTCGCTGGCGAGGTTCGAGCGCTGCATCAGCTGTTTCATCCTCGACGACTCGGGCAGGCAGATCGGTCATGAGGTGCAGGGGCCGGCCTGGAGCACGGACGGGGCGTCGCTGCAACCCGTGGCGAATCCGCGCGACGCGCGCTGGGATCATCGGCCGTATTTCCGCAATGCGGTGTTGTTGCCGGGCGTGGCGGTGTCGAGTAATCCCTATCTGTCGCTGGCCAGCGGCAGGCCGTGTATCGCCGTGACGCTGGCGCTGCAGTTCGCCGCCGAGCGATCCGTGATCGGCGTGGAACTGGACTGGTCGGCGTCGGGCTTGCCGTGGCCCGCGGGGGAATAGGGCGTTTCCCGCGCCGCGGCCCCGCGTGTTTCCGCTGAACGGATTCCTTCAATACCCGCCCTTTGGCGACGCCGCCAGCGCTGCGGTCGTTTTATACGACCCCGCCAGATCCGCCGCCGCGCGGCTCAGCAAACCCGTGTCCGTGCCGACCGCCACGAAGGTCGCGCCCGCTTCGAGATAGTCGGCGGCAATCGCGGGATCGGGCGCGAGGACGCCCGCCGCTTTGCCCGCGCGCCGCACGGTCTGGATGCCGTTGCGAATCGCTTCGCGTACAGTGGGATGGCCGGGTTTGCCCAGCAGTCCCATCGACGCGCTCAGGTCCGACGGACCGAAAAACACGCCGTCGACGCCATCGACCGCCGCGATCGCCGGCAGATTTTCCATGCCCTGCACGGTCTCGACCTGCACCAGCACGCACAACTCGTTTGCCGCCGTGGTCAGGTAATCCGGTATCCGGCTCCAGCGCGACGCGCGCGCCAACGCACTGCCCACGCCGCGAATGCCTTGCGGCGGATAACGCGTGGCTGCAACCGCGTCGGCGGCCTGTTCGGCGGTGTCGATCATCGGCAGCAACAGGGTCTGTGCGCCGATGTCGAGCAATTGCTTGATCGACGCGCTGTCGCTGCGCACCGGACGCACCACCGGATGCGATGCATACGCGGCCACCGCCTGCAATTGGGCGAGCGTGCTGCGCACGTCGTTCGGCGCGTGCTCGTTGTCGATCAGCAGCCAGTCGAAACCGGCGGTGGCCAGCAGTTCAGTCACGTAGGCGTCGGCGAGCGCGGCCCACAGGCCGAATTGCGGTTTGCCTTCGGCGAGTGCGCGCTTGAATGTGTTTTGCGGTAGAGACATGTCGTGTCGACTCGAATGAGCTCAGATGAAATTCAAACCGATGCCGCCCAACGGACCGTAGTCGACGTGGAAGGTGTCGCCTGCGCGCGCGGGGATCGGACTGGTGAAGGAGCCGCTCAGGATCACGTCGTTCGCGTTGAGCGTTTCATCGTATTGGGCGATCTTGTTGGCGAGCCAGGCCACGCCCGTGGCCGGATGATTCAGCACCGCGGCCGCGAGGCCGCTTTCTTCGACCGCGCCGTTCTTGTAGAGCAACGCGCCGACCCAGCGCAAGTCGACATCCAGCGGACGCACGGGACGTCCGCCCAGCACGATGCCCGCATTCGCCGCGAAGTCCGAGATCGTGTCGTAGACCTTGCGCGGCGCCCTGGTTTCGCGGTCGAACTGTTCGATGCGCGCGTCGATGATTTCCACCGCCGGGCTCACGTAAGCGGTTGCGTCCAGCACGTCGAACAGCGTAACGCCGGAGCCCTTCAAGGGTTTGCTCAACACGAACGCCAGTTCGACTTCCACGCGCGGTGCAATGAAGCGGTCCGCGCGAATATCCTGGCCGTTTTCGATGAACATGCTGTCGAGCAGAGGCGCGTAGTCGGGTTCGTCGATCTGCGACGAACGCTGCATCGCGCGCGAGGTGAGGCCGATTTTGCGGCCCTTGATCACGTGGCCTTCGGCGAGCTTGAGCTTGACCCATTCGCGTTGAATCGCGTAGCCGTCCTGCACGGTCATCTGCGGATACGCGGCGGAGAAGTGGCGCAGTTGCGTGCGTGTTTTCTCCGCGTGGTCGAGTTGTGCCGCGAGGTCTCGGATAGTCTGTTCGTCTAGCATGATGGATTCTCTCAGTGCCGCTACTCAGCCTTCAGGCGCGCGTGCAAGTTGTTATGTTTCCAGGTACCGGCTTCGCTGAATTCATTGATCTCCAGCGACAACGCCAGGCCCTTCTGTGCGAATTCGGTGGCGAAGTGCTGCTTGATCAGCGCGAATAGCGCGTCGCCGGTGGCCTTTTTCGCGGCCTCGGAACGGCCTGCGCCGATCTTCAGATTCGCATGCAGGAACGCGGCGTCGGCGCGTCCGTCGGCGATGCAGTACTGTTCGCAGCGCAACGCGCGCACGCGGATGCCGCCGAGCGGATAGACGCGCTGTTCGTTCTCGCGTTGCGCGTCGAGGCACCGCGCGAGCGCGTGGCACAGTTGACCGATACTTTCTTTGCCGGCGAGATTGGCGCTGTATTCGAGTGTCAGATGCGGCACAGTGATCTCCTTCCTTGGAACTCAGGCGGGCAGGGGCGTAACGGGGAAGATCGCGTTGATCTGGCCAGTGCCCGAACTGCCGAAGTAGGGCGTGACGACTTCCACCTTGCCGTCGTAACGATCCCAGCCGAGCGCGCCGAGCAGCATCGCAGTGTCGTGCATGCCGCCTTCGCCCCAGCACTTTTCGTTATAGAGCGGCAGCATCTCGCAGAAGGTTTTCCAGTCGCCGGCTTCCCACATTTCGACCACCCTGCGGTCCATCTGCTCGAGAAACGGACTCCATACCTTGTGCATGAACTGCTCGGCCGTGCCGTTGTTGGCGAAGTGGTGGCTGAGCGACCCGCTTGCCAGAATCGCCACGGTGCCGTCGTAGCGCTCTTCAATGGCCTTGCGCACCGCGAGGCCGAAGCGCGCGCTGGTGTCGAGGTCGTGCCACATGCACCAGCCCGCGACCGAGACGGTTTTGAACTGCTGATCGCCATTCATGTAGCGCATCGGCACGAGCGTACCGTATTCGAGTTCGAGCGTGGTCTCGCTGTGCGCGCGGCTTTTCACGCCCATTTCGTTGGCGACTTCCGCGATCAGGTTGCCGAGGCCGACATTGCCCGGATACGCGTACGGCATGTTCTTGATGAAATGCGGCAGTTCGTTGCTCGTATAGACGCCTTCGAAATTCGGCGCGCAATTGATGTGGTATTCGCTGTTCACGAGCCAATGCACGTCGAACACAACGATCGTATCGACGCCCAGCTCGCGGCAACGCCGGCCGATTTCATGATGGCCGTCGATTGCCGGTTGTCGGCAGCCTTTATGCGGACCGTCGAGTTCGGACAGATATAACGACGGCACGTGTGTGACTTTTGCTGCCAATGCGAGTTTGCCCATCGCGGCCTCCAAGTCTGCTGCCGCGCGGCGCATGAGGCGCTCGCGCTGAAAACACACCGGCGCTTCATGCGCCGGCACCGATGGTTCAAACGCCCCAGCGCGGAATGTGATGTGAGCCTAGCGACACGCAAACATTCTTCGGTTCGAGGAACACTTCATAGCTCCATGTGCCGCCTTCACGGCCCACGCCCGATGCCTTGGTGCCACCGAACGGCTGGCGCAGATCGCGGACGTTCTGGCTGTTGACGAAACACATGCCGGCTTCGACGGCTGCGGCAACGCGCAATGCGCGGCCGCTGCTCTCGGTCCAGATGTAGCTCGACAGGCCGTAGGAGATATCGTTGGCGAGTTTGATCGCGTCGGCTTCATCGTCGAACGGAATCAGGCAGGCGACCGGGCCGAAGATCTCTTCCTGCGCGATGCGCATGCGGTTGTCGACATCGACGAACACGGTGGGCTGCACGAAGTTGCCTTTGCGCATGGCGTCGGGCAGCTCCGGCATGTCGAGCCCGCCGCACGCGAGCGTCGCGCCTTCTTTCGGGCCAAGTTCGATGTAGCTGCGCACCTTCGCCAGATGGCCCTGACTGATCATGGGGCCGACAATGGTGCTGTCGGACAGCGGATCGCCCACGCTCAACCGCTTTGCACGCTCGATGAAACGCTCGGCAAAGCGCGCGTAAATAGAGCGTTGCACGAGAATGCGCGAACCCGCCGTGCAGCGTTCGCCGTTGTTCGAGAAGATCATGAACACGGCGGCGTCGAGCGCGCGCTCGAAATCGGCGTCGTCGAAAATGACGAAGGGCGACTTGCCGCCGAGTTCCATCGAGAACTTCTTGAGCCCCGCGGTTTGCACGATGCGGTTGCCGGTCGCCGTCGATCCGGTGAACGACACGGCATGCACGTCCGGATGCGCGACCAGCGGTTCACCGGTGTCCTTGCCGAAGCCGTGCACCACGTTCAGCACGCCGGCCGGAATGCCCGCTTCGAGCGCGAGGTTGCCGAGCATCGCGGCCGTGAGCGGCGAGAGTTCGCTCATCTTCAGCACCGCGGTGTTGCCGAACGCGAGACAGGGCGCGACTTTCCAGGTGGCCGTCATGAACGGCACGTTCCACGGCGAGATCAGCGCGCACACGCCGACCGGATGGAACAGCGTGTAGTTCAGATGCGTATCGGTGGGATACGTATGGCCGTCGACGCGCGTGCACATCTCGGCGAAGTAGCTGAAGTTGTCGGCGGCGCGCGGTACGAGCTGCTTGCGTGTCTGCGAGATCGTCTGGCCGGTGTCCTTCGTTTCGGTCTCCGAGATCTCCGGCACGTTCTTCGCGATCAGTTCGCCGAGCTTGCGCACCAGCTTCGCGCGTTCCGCGGCGGGCTTGCCGGCCCAGGCGGGAAACGCGTCTTTGGCGGCGCGCACGGCGGCGTCGACTTCTTTCTCGCCGCCTCGCGCGACTTCGGCTAGCACTTCCTGGGTGGCCGGATTGACGGTTTCGAAGTAGTCTTTCGCCGCGCCAGCCTTGCCGTTGATCAGATGTTCGATTCGCATTGCCTTGTCCTTTCTCTTTTTCGATCCCATGACCGCAGTCGAGCCGGAGTTAGTGCTTCAGCACTTACTCCGGTCCCATGCACCGCACCCCGATCAGGCGCGCTTGAAGTCCGCGTCGGATGCAATCGTATTGACGAGACGGCCCAGGCCGTCGATTTCGCAGATCACTTCGTCTCCCGCGTTGACGTTGGCGACGCCTTCCGGCGTGCCGGTCAGGATCACGTCGCCGGGCGCGAGCGTCATGAAGCTGCTCAGGTATTCGATCAACGCCGGGATGTCCGTGACGAGGTCGCGCGTGTTGCCGTGTTGCTGACGCGTGCCGTTCACGAACGTGCGCAATTCGAGTTGCGTGACGTCTTCGATATCGGCGGCGTCGACGAACCAGGGGCCGAGCACCGTGCCGCCGTCGCGATTCTTCACGCGCAGGTTCGGACGGTAGTAGTTTTCGAGGTAGTCGCGGATCGCATAGTCGTTGGCGATCATGTAGCCCGCCACGTATTGCATGGCGTTTTCGCGCTTCACGTTTTTCGCGGTTTGGCCGATCACCACCGCCAATTCGCACTCGTAGTGCATGAAGGTGACGTCGGCGGGGCGGCGCGTCACGCCGCGATGACCGACCACCGTGCCCGGTCCCTTGAGCAACACGAGCGGCTCTTCCTGCTTGTTGAACTGCAATTCCTTTGCATGCTCAGCGTAGTTCAGGCCGAGTGCGAAGATCGTGCCGACTTCGATCGGCGCGAGCCACACCACTTCATCCTCGCGACGCACGCGGCCATCCGCGAGGCGCACGCCATCGGCGTCGGGATACGCTTCGTGAATCGCGCCGGCATACGCAACACGGCCGCGCATCATGGCTGTTCTCCTTCTTGTTCTTCGGCACCGACGAACGACACCGTGAGCGGCGGCATCGCGCCGATCGACAGCGTGGCCGTGTCGCCGATATGCGCAACAGGCGAACCGTGCGGTACGCCAAGCGTGATGACGTCGCCCGCGCTAAGCGTCATGAAATCGGTCACGTCCGCGAGCAGTTGCGCCACGTTGCGCACCGACGACGCGGTGCTCGCCGTGAACGCCTCCCGTGACCCGAGTTGAACCCGGATCGCCAGATTGTCCGGCGTCGCGACATGACGCGCCGCAACCACCGCCGGTCCGACGACGCAGAAACCGTCACGCGCCCGGAACCGCACCGATGGCCGGTACACGCTCGCATGCGGCACGCTGAGATCGGCGATCAGCGTATAGCCGGCGATGTAGTCGAACGCCTGCGCCACGCTAACCCGTGTTGCAGTGCGGCCGATCACGATGCCGAGCGACGCGCCGACTTCCACGCCCAACGCATCGTCCGGCACGACGACCCGGGAGCGATGCCCGGCGAGCGTATTGCGCGGCTTCAGATAGAGCACCGGCGCTTTCGGCGGCGCTTTATATGGCGCGGCGTGCACCGCGTCGCCCAGCGCTTCGAGCGCGGCGCGGTCGTTCAGCAAGGTTCCATAGACAGCGCCGCCAACCGGCGCGCGGCAGGCCGTGCCGCGTGCGAGCAGCGCGGCCGCGGTGCGCGCATCCACGTCGCGTGGCAACGCTTCGCCTTCGGGATGCAGCAGATGATCGGCTAGTGCAAACATAAATTAGCTGTCTCTCGGCAAAAACACTAACATGTTAGTAGTATTGCGCTTGATATCATCCATGGTCAATAGCCTGTCGGCTGATCGCGGGTTTTCCCTTAAGCTTCGACGGCTGCTTTTTAATCATCTTCCAACATGTCCGCCTCCGCCTCGACCCGAGTTTTGCACCGCAACCTGCCGATGTTGTTGCTGCGCGCCAGAGAAAAAATGATGGAGCGGTTTCGTCCGTTGATTACCGCACATGGATTGACCGAACAGCAGTGGCGCGTGATTCGCGCGCTCAACGAGCACGGTCCGATGGAGCCGCGCCACATTTCCGATATCTGCACGATTTCGAGCCCGAGCATGGCCGGCGTGCTCGCGCGCATGGAGAGCATGGAACTGGTGACCAAGGAGCGTTTCGCCGAAGATCAGCGCCGCGTGCTGGTGTCGCTGACCGATACGAGCGTGGAATTGGTGCGCGTGATTTCGAAGGATCTCGAAGCGCACTACCGCGAACTGGAGCGCAAGGTGGGACCGGAGATCGTCGAGCGCGTGTATCGCGCGGTCGACGATCTGCTGGCGGGTCTGGAGGAAGAGGACGAGTGATGTAGCGGTTCAGATGCTCGCTTCACCAGCCCTGAAAGCGCCGCCACT
This sequence comes from Paraburkholderia sp. BL9I2N2, assembly GCF_004339745.1. Taxonomy (GTDB): domain Bacteria; phylum Pseudomonadota; class Gammaproteobacteria; order Burkholderiales; family Burkholderiaceae; genus Paraburkholderia. Next base: position 723,538 of record NZ_SMGP01000004.1, read on the forward strand.
CCACACTGTTGCCGTCCGGCGCCACCGCGTGATACTCGGGAAACTGCGCGCCGGTGGCGCACGCGTGATTTGGCAGAATGCGCAGTTTCATGCCGATCGGGAAGCGCTGCGTGACATCGTCGGCGGCGTCCGCGTTTTCAACTATCGGCGACAGAATGCCGTGCTCCTGGTTGGCGCCGCTGACCACGTACCCGGGCAGCGGCGTGCCGTTCAGCAAACACGGCTGGCCGTAGCCGAAATCGTGCGACTGCTTCGACGTGCCGCGATCCCGGCTCATCGCCATCCAGCCCGCGTCGAGAATCGCCCAGCCCTTGTCCGCCTGATGACCGATCACGGTGGCGAGCACGCTGAGCGCGATGTCGTCGAGCGCGCACACGCCGATGTTGTGCATGACGAGGTCGAACAGCACGTAGACACCGGCGCGCACTTCCGTGACACCCTCTAACTGCGTGGCGGCGAGGGCAGTGGGCGTCGAGCCGACGCTGACCGCCGGGCATGCAATGCCGGCTTCGCGCAACCGCTGCGCCGCGCGCACGCAGCCCGCGCGTTCCTGCTCAGCGAGCGCGGCGAGCGCTTCCGGCGTATCGAGCTCGTAGCTCGAACCGGCATGGGTCATCACGCCGCCCACCTTGACGCCGTTCTCATGCAGAATCCGGCCCACTTCGAGCAGCGTGTCCTGTTCGGGTGTGATACCTGAGCGGTGCCCGTCCGTATCCACTTCGATCCACACTTCGAAGGTTTCGCCGTGCTGATCGCCGTATGCGGCGATGGCCGAGGCGGCGGTCGGATTGTCCACCACAATCTTCAGATTGCAGCCCTGGCGGCGCAGCGCGAGCGCTCTCGGCAGCTTCGACGGGGCCATGCTGACGGCGTAAAGAATGTCGTCGACACCGGCGGCGAAGAACGCCTCCGCTTCCTTCAACGTGGACACCGTGACGCCGCGCGCGCCGGCGGCGATCTGCGCGCGGACCACGTCGATGCACTTGGTGGTCTTCACGTGCGGACGAAACGCGACGCCGAGCGTGTTCATATGCCCTTGCATTCGCGCGATGTTCCTTTGCATCCGTGCGATGTCGATCAACGCGGCTGGGGTTTCAATCTGGTCGAGTTTCATGCTTTCACCGGGAAATGGAGTCATGCGGAGTCATGCTGGTTCGTGCCGAAGCGAGCGAGCCACGGAACGAGCGAATCGAGCGTCGGCGATTGGATCTCGGGCGGCTGTGCGCCGCTTACGAGCGGCAGGCCGACGCGGTTGTGCCAATACGTCCGCAAGCCGACGGCGGCGGTGCCGAACATGTCGTAGCTGGAGCCGGCCACGAACGCGGCTTCATGGGCACGGACGCCGAGTTTTTCGAGCGCGAGGCGGTACGGCAGCGGGTCCGGTTTATATACGCCGGCTTCTTCGGCGGTGACGATCGCGTCCCAGCGGACCGGCAAGAGCTGGGCCGCCTGTGTGCCGAGACGCGTGGAGCAGTTGGTCACGACCGCCAGCTTGCAATGCGGCGCGAGCGTTTGCAACGCGTCGACGGCGCCGCTCCACGGCGTGAGCGTCAGCCAGTCTGCTTCGAGCGCGAGCGCGGCGGATTCGGGCAGGCCGACTTGTGCGGCGGCTTCGCGCACCAGTTGTTCATACGCAATGTATGAGCCGCAGCCGTAGGTCAGCCGCAGATAGGCGGCGCGCCATGCACGGCCCGCCTGTTCGGAACCGGCCGCGCGATTCCATGAGGTCCACGAGTCGAGCAGGGCGGTCAGGAGGTCGAACAGGACCGCTTTGGGATAGGCGGCAGGCACAGAGGCACGAGTCATGATTGATTTGACCAGCAACGGACGGTGAGCTGATTATAAAGTTTCATCAGCGGCGCGGCGTTCAGATGGCTTAACTCTTAGATTCAGTCAGAATGAATGATCCAGCTTACGTCTTCCTGCAAGCGGATTTCGACACTTATCTCCGCCAGGGCGGCTGCGGCCTGAACCTGCTTTGCAGATACTGCATGAAATGACGGGTGCGCGCCGGCAGGCCCGCGCGTTGATGCGTGAGCGCCATGACGTCGGCATCGGGCGCTTTCCATCCCGAAAGCAAGCGCACGAGCTTGCCCTTCGCGAGATCGTCGGCCACGTCCCATTCGGAGCGCAGGATCACGCCGCGCCCTTCGCATGCCCACTGGCGGATCACATCGCCATCGTTGCAGCTCAAATGAGCAGACACGCGCACGCTGCGGCGCGTGCGGCCTTTGCTGAACTGCCATAGCGAGACATCTTCGTTGTTCTCGCGCAATACGATGCAGGGCAGCTTGCTCAATTCATCCGGAGAATCCGGCATGCCCACTCGCTTGATCAGCGCGGGCGCCGCGCAGACGAAACGCGCATTCGGTGCAATCGTGTAGCCGATCAGATTCGACACCGGCAACTCGCCGATATGCACGACGATATCGAAGCGGTCCATCGTCTCGGTCAGAGGCTTGTCGGAGAGCGTAAGCGCGACGTCGACATCCGGATTCCGCTGCTGGAAATCGGCAATCGCGGGCGCGAGGTGCCGCCGCCCGAACCCCAGCGGCGCATTGATTTTGAGCGTGCCGACGAGTCCGCCGCGACGCATCTGCAGGTCTTCGAACAGCGCGTCGAACTGCTGGACGAGGTCGGCGCCGCGTTCGCACAGCAGCGTGCCTTCTTCCGTGAATTGCAGGCGGCGCGCCGTGCGGTTCACCAGTTGCGCGCCCAGTTTCTTTTCCAGTTGCTGAAGTCGCTGCGTGACCGCCGAGGGCGACAAGCCCAGCTTTCGCGCCGCGGCGATCAGGCTGCCGCTTTCGCGCAGCGTCAACAGGAAGCGGATATCGGCCGAATCGTTCATGTGAGCGACGTTTGAGTTCGGAAGTCTGGCAGCTTAAAGCGTTTGGATGCGCGATTCCAGTTCAGTCTGGCACGCGCGCCGACGAATGCGGTGCGGCTTGCAAGGTAAAGTGATGCTTCTGTCATGCACGCGGCGGCGTGAGCCGCTAAAGTATGCGTTTGCGCCGCTTACCTGTTGCTTTCATTTGAAGAGAAGTCCACATGCCGTTGTCCATTGAGCCGTCGAATGGCCCGTCAACCGATGCCGTGCGGAACACCGCCTTGAAACAGGCGGTGTTTCTGCACACGGGCTGGCGTAGCGCGGGAACGTGGGTCTGGTCGCGTCTGCGCGAACTCGACAGCGTGACCGGCTTTTATGAGCCGCTCAGCAACGTGCTCGCGGACCTGAGCCTGGCCGATGTGTCGGCGTCGCGTCCCACGCTGACATCGGGCCATCCGCCGCTTGACGCGCCGTATTTCCACGAATATCGCCCGTTTCTGCGCGAGGGCGCTCGCGGTGTGGACGGATATCGCAGGGGTTTCAGTCTCGATCGTTTCGCCAGCGTGCCTGATGCGGAATTTCCGGCATTGCAGGCCTATCTACGCATCCTGTGCGAGCGCACCACCGAACAGGGCAGCGTGCCGGTCTTCAAGTTTTGCCGCTCGTCCGGCCGGCTGCCGTGGCTGAAGCAGGTTTTTCCGCAGGCCATGCATGTGGGCGTGTTGCGAAATCCGGCCTCGCAGTTCGCATCGGGGTGGCTGCTCAGTCAACAATGGAGCAATCCGTTTTTCGTGGCCGCGCCGTTTCGTGTGCTCGGGCTGAATCAATCGGACCCGCTAGTCAGGCAGGCCATCGAGATCTGCGGCGTGAGCTTGCCGCCCGCGGCGCCCACTTCGGACGACACTTATGCAATGGCGTGCGAGCACTATGCGCGCACCGCGGAAGGCAATAACGCGTATCGGGCATTCGTCGCGCTGTGGATTCTGTGCGCGTTGCGCATGGCGGACGGTGTCGATCTGCTGATCGATATGGACCGGATTGGAACCTCGCGCGACTACGCGGCGGATCTGCGCGCGGGGTTCGACGCGCAGAGCGGCTTGTCGCCCGATTTCAGCAGCGCGCGCGATCTGGTGGAGGAGACGCGTCGCGGCGCGGCGCGCATGAGCGGAATCGACGGACGGGCGATGCGCACCGTGCATTCCGCCGTGCTCAAATTCCTCAAGGCGCAGGGCGCCGCCGACGCCGCCTTTGTCGAAGTGATCCGCGAGAAGATGGTGCTGGCCAACGAGCTGACTGATGCATGGCGCTGATGGAGCATTCGCCGCGCACGGTGAACGACTCCGGGCGCGGCGACGCGAGATCACCGTTATTTAAGCGGCCGTCGCCGATACAGCCGCTCGCAGCCCCAGCAGATAACTCTCGACGCCAAAGCCGCAAATCTGCCCTTTGACGACTTCGGCAAACACGGAAACATGCCGGAACGCTTCGCGCGCGTGGATGTTCGACATGTGAATTTCCACCACCGGCACCGTCAAGATCGCCAGCGCATCGCGAATGCCGTAGCTGTAATGCGTCCATGCTCCGGCGTTGATCATGACGCCGTCGGCATTGTCCGTGAAAGCCTGGTGGATGCGTTCGCACATGGCGGCTTCGCTGTTGGTCTGAAAGCTCTCGACCTGCACGCCCAGTTCCTTGCCCAATGCCTGCAGGCTGCTGTCGATTTCGGCGAGCGTCACGGTGCCGTATTGCGCGGGGTCGCGCTTGCCGAACATATTGTGGTTGATGCCGTGAAGCATCACGAACGTTTTCATGGGGCGTTCCTGGAGTAATGGATTCAGTAAAGGCGATGCGATATCAATGCGCTGCTGCGACCGCGGGCGTCGTGCTGACCACGGAACCGGCATTGGCCGCTTCCACGATTGCCTCGGTGATGCGCAGATTCTGCAGGCCGTCGCGGGCGCTCACGAGCGGTTTCACCTCTTGTCGAATGACGCGCACGAAATGTTCGAGCTGAAGCTTGAGCGGATCGTCGCGAGTCATCTCGGCAACGCCGACCGCGAACGGCTTCCACCACGAACGGTCCTCGGCCTTGCCATAGGTTTTCAGGCGCATGGTGGGCACGGCGAGCGAACCGAAGGTGCCCGCGATGACATAGCAGTCTTCGTCCGGATACGACGGATAAGCCTTGTTTTCCTGCGACGTCTGCTCCCAGCTACGAGCACTCGCAGCCGTGTCCGACAGCATGAAGCTGCCGAGCGCGCCGCTCGCGAAGCGCAGGTTGATCGCCACCGTGTCTTCGACCGGAAAACCGCGTGTGGCGTGCGACGAAAACGCCTGCACGGCCACGATATCGCCGCACAGCATGCGCAGGTTGTGCACCTCGTGAATCATGTTCAGCAGGATCGGCCCGCCGCCCGGCTCGCGCCGCCAGGGGGCGTCGGCGTAGTACTCATCCGGTTTGAAAAAGACCGCGCTGCCCATCACCGCGACCAGTTTGCCGAGCCGGCCTTCGTCGATCAGCTGCTTCGCGCGGGCCATGATCGGACTGTGCGCGCGGTGATGCCCGATCAGCAACGGCACGCCGCAGCGCTCGGCTTCGGCGACCAGTGATTCCGCTTCATCGACCGTGGATGCGATCGGCTTTTCGAGCAGCGTCGGCACGCCGGCCGCGAGACAGGTCAGCGCGTGCTCCACATGCAACTGGTTCGGCGTCGCCAGAATCACCCCGTCCGGGCGGTCCCGTTCGAGCAGTTCGTCGAGCGTCCGGTAAAGCGGCACGCTGGTCTGGGTAGCGATCGCCTGTGCCGCCGGCGACGGGTCGACGATCGCCGACAACGAGCACGTGCCGCTCTGCCGCGCGACAGCCATGTGAGCGCGGCCGATGTAGCCCGCGCCGGCCACGGCGATCCGGGTCCTGTTCATGGATCGATTCCTTCGAAGTTCGAGCGAAATGGATTACGCGAGAGCTTTCTTCGTTTCAGCCATGCTCTCGGCCCGCATGCGCTCGTAGCTGACCTTGTCGATCGGCACGGCATTGGGTTCACCCAGATCGCTCAGCCTGATGCGGTAGTTCTCGCGTGCGCTCCATGCGGTCACCGCGGCAACGATGGTGATGGCGAACGTGATCGTGCCGATGATGAGTGGCACATTGGTCGATCCGGGCGGCGCGACATAGGCGAACAGCGCAGGCAGCAAAGCGGTGATCGTCGTGCCGATGTTCTGGCCGATGGCCATCGCGGAGACCCGTGAACGGGTCGGGAACAGTTCCGGATAGAAGCTCGGGAAAATCGCGTTATACCCTTGGTAGACGACGCCCCACATGAGGATCGACATCACCATGGCGAGCGGGACGTTGCGGATGCTGATCGCGTACAGGTAGCCGAACGAAAGCAGACCCGCGCCAAGCGCGCCGACGACGATGGGCAGGCGCCGGCCGATCCGGTCGGAAAGATTGCCCACATAGGGAATCACCAGCACGGCGACGATATTGCCGATTACCGGAATCCACAGATAGACGCTCTTGGAAAAGCCGATGCCGTATGACGCCTGCACCGCATAGGCCGCGCCGAAGATGGTGGCGACGACCGGGATCACGTTCATCAACGAGCAGAGAATCACGCGCACCATATCGGGCCAGTTGTAGCGGAAGGCTTCGACAATCGGCGACTTGGGCACGTTGCCGCTCGCGTCTTCCTTGGCGAACGCCGGTGTTTCGTGGACTTCGCGGCGAATGTAGTAGCCGGCGATCAGCACCACGGCACTCAACAGGAACGGGATGCGCCAGCCCCACGAATTGAATGAGCTCTCTTCCATGAAGTAGGCGAGTGGCAGGAACACGGCGGCGGCGAGAATCTGGCCCGCCTGCACCCCTTGCAGCGTGAAACTGGCGTAATAGCCGCGCCGCCCGAATGGCGCGTGTTCGAGAATCATCGAACTCGCGCCCGAGATTTCACCGGCCACGGCGAAACCCTGAATCAGGCGCAGCACCACCAGCAGGGCGGGCGCGAGCAGCCCGGCGCTGTGATAGGTAGGCAGAAAGGCGACTGCCATCGTCGAGAAGCCCATCAGGAACATGCAGACGAGTAGAACGTTCTTGCGGCCGTGGGTGTCGCCCCAATGCCCGAGCACCACCGCGCCGATAGGCCGCGCGACGTAACCCACGCCGTAGGTGGCGAGCGAAGCCACGATGGCGATCTTCGGATTGCCCGAGGGAAAGAACAACTGTGGAAAGATAAGGGCCGCTGCCTGAGCGTAGATAAAGAAGTCGTAGTACTCGAGTGCCGAGCCGATCCAGCCGCTGGCGGTTGCCTTGCGAGCCTGCGAGCGGCGTTCGTGGCCGCCTGCCGATGTATTCGTTTCCATGTTGTCTCCTGAACAGAAATGTTTGGATCAGCTTCTACGGCTGATTCATTGGCGTCCTGAAAGCAAAACTATGCAAGCCAGGACTTACCGGGACGCGGCCTGTTTCGGGATGCTCGATCGCTGCTGTGCAGCGCACCAATCGAACGGCGGTACAGGGTTAACCAGTGCCTGGGGTGTCCCGAGTATTTCATCCGACCGGCATGGCTTGCCCGATCGGCTCGTTAAGGCTAGGGTAATGTGGTTCTGCACGGACACAATGCGGCCAAATGGAAAATCAGAATGCGCTCACAGCCAGCAATGAGTCTTTCCTGCGCGATCTGCAGCTGTTCTGCAACATCGCGCGCCGGGGTAGCTTCGTGGCTGCATCGACGGAAATGGGCTTGTCACCCTCGCATGTCAGCAAGCGGGTTGCCATGCTGGAAGCCAGTCTCGGCGTGAAGCTCTTTCAGCGCACCACGCGCCGGGTCAGTGTGACGAGCGACGGCGAAGCCGCTTTGCAGTGGGCGCAGAAAATACTCGACGACGTGCAGGGCATGGCCGATGCGTTCGCCGATCGCCGCACCGAGTTGCGCGGCTTGCTGCGCATCAGCACGAGCCTGCGGCTCGGCCGCAAGCATGTATCGCCGATTCTGGCCTTGCTGCGCCAGCGTCATCCGAATCTCGAGATCTGGCTGGAATTGCTGGACCGGCGCGCCGATCTCGTCGGCGAGAACTTCGATATCGACATTCGCGTGGGCGAAGTGCATGAGCCGCACCTGATCGCGCACAAGATAGTGGAGAGCACGCGAATACTCTGCGCGTCGCCGGACTATCTGGAACGGCGGGGCACGCCGCTCGAACTGGCCGAACTGACCCAGCACGATTGCCTGCTGTTTCGCGGACGCGACGACCGCTTCGGCGTCTGGCGCCTGAGCGGTCCGAACGGCGAAAAGAGCGTGAAGGTGACGGGCACCGTTGCGTCCAATCTCAGCGATATCGTCGTGCAGTGGGCCAAGGACGGCTACGGCGTGGTGATGGTGTCGATCTGGGACGTGGCCGAGAGCCTGCGCGCCGGCGAACTGGTGCGCGTGCTGCCTGACTACATGCAGTCCGCCGACGTGTGGGCCGTGACGGCGGAGCGTTTGTCGTCGTCGGCGAAGATCCAGGTGTGCATCGAATTTCTCCGGGAACAGTTGACGAGCGGGCCGTACGCGCTCGTGACACGCGGCGTGGGCGGGTTTTGACCGAGCCACGCCGCGACGCGCGCCGACGCCTGAGCGGGGTTCGCGGTCCAATACAGTTGTCACGCAAAAAACAATACAGTGAGGCGCGGTTTTATTTCGCTGTATCGGGAATATGGCCGGCGCCGTCGATACAGTTGGCAAGTCTCGATGGAGCCTGCCGACGAGCGGATCGCCGCTCTGGCGCTGTGCGACGTAGCCCGATTTTTTGCCTATGGCCCGGTGGTGACGCGCCGCGGTTTATCCCGAACGCGAGGTAAGGACATGAATGCAGTGAACGAACAAGCGAAGCTGTCGGTGCAGCAGTTGGGCCACTACATTGGCGGCGCGCCGGCCGCGCCGACCAGCGGCCGCTTCAAGGACGTGTTCAATCCCGCCACCGGCAAGGTGACCGGCTCGGTGGCGCTGGCGTCGGTCGAGGAAGTGGACGCGGCGGTGCAGGCCGCCAAGGCCGCCTTTCCCGCCTGGAGCGAAACCGCGCCGATCAAGCGCGCGCGCATTCTGTTCAAGTTCAAGGAGCTACTGAACAAGCATCACGACGAACTTGCGATGCTGATCACGCGCGAACACGGCAAGGTGTTCACGGACGCGCAAGGCGAAGTGGTGCGCGGCATCGAAGTGGTTGAGTTCGCGTGCGGCATTCCGAACCTGCTGAAGACCGATTTCACCGACCAGATCGGCGGCGGCATCGACAACTGGAATCTGCGGCAGGCGCTGGGCGTGGTTGCGGGCATCACGCCGTTCAACTTCCCGGTCATGGTGCCGATGTGGATGTTCCCGGTCGCGCTCGCCTGCGGCAACACGTTCGTGCTGAAGCCGTCGGAGCGTGACCCGTCGGCGTCGCTGCGGATTGCCGAATTGCTGAAGGAAGCCGGACTGCCGGACGGCGTGTTCAACGTCGTCAACGGCGACAAGGTGGCCGTGGATGCGCTGATCGATCACCCGGATGTCGCGGCGCTGTCGTTCGTGGGCTCGACGCCGATCGCCGAATACATTCATACGGAAGCGTCGAAGCGCGGCAAGCGCGTGCAGGCGCTCGGCGGCGCGAAGAATCATCTGGTGGTGATGCCGGACGCCGATCTGGATCAGGCGGTCGACGCACTGATCGGCGCGGCCTACGGTTCGGCGGGCGAGCGCTGCATGGCGATCTCGGTCGCGGTGGCGGTCGGCAACGTGGCCGACAAGCTGATCGAGAAGCTGGTGCCGCGCGTCAAATCGCTCGTGATCAAGAACGGTGAACATCTCGACGCGGAAATGGGTCCGTTGGTTACCGCCGAACATAAGGCCAAGGTGGCCGGTTATATCGCGTCGGGCGAGGCCGAGGGCGCGAAGTTGGTCGTCGACGGCCGCGCGCATCCGGTGGCGGGCGAAGACGGCTTCTTTATCGGTGGCACGCTGTTCGACAATGTCGGCACGGACATGAAGATCTACAAGGAAGAGATCTTCGGCCCGGTGCTGGCGGTAGTGCGGGTGCCCGATTTCGCGAGCGCCGTGGCGCTGATCAACGCGCACGAGTTCGGTAACGGCGTGTCGCTCTTCACGTCGGACGGCGGTGTGGCGCGCGCGTTCGGCCGGCAGATTCAGGTGGGCATGGTTGGCATCAACGTGCCGATTCCGGTGCCGATGGCATGGCATTCGTTCGGCGGCTGGAAGCGCTCGCTGTTCGGCGACCATCACGCTTACGGCGAAGAGGGTGTGCGCTTCTACACGCGCTACAAGAGCATCATGCAGCGCTGGCCGGACAGCATCGGCAAGGGGGCTGAATTCACGATGCCGGTGGCGAAGTAAGTTATCGGCGGGTTGGTTGTCATTCAGAAAGCCGCGCCTGATTCAGGCGCGGCTTTTTTGCGTGAGGGAGCGGCAACGCCCCTTAAACGCCCGAAGACGAATCTTCCTCCGCTTCGCTCAAGACAGCGTTTTGCAAGGCAATAGCGGCGCTGACGTATGCGGGCCCCTGACGCGGATCGTCGACGCTATAGCGCAGACGTCTGCCGTCCATATACACGCGGAACTGGCGGTATTTCACCAGGTAGAGCAAGCCGACGACCGCCGCCGCGAATCCCGAAGCCGCGCCTACGCCGAGCGCCCAGCGCGGGCCGAAACGGTCCGCGACCCAACCGACGACCGGCGCGCCGAGCGGCGTGCCGCCCAACGCAATCGCCAGCAGAATCGCGATCACCCGGCCGCGCATGACGGGGTCGGTGGTGAGTTGAACGAGACTGTTGGTGGACGTCGTGAAGGTTTGCGTCGACACGCCGATTACCATGAGTGCAATGCCGAACAGCACGGAAGTCGGCATTAACGAAGCCACGGTGCAGCCCACGCCGAACACGCTCGCCGCGCCGAGCAACAGCGCCATGCGCGGTTTGGCCCGACGCGCGGCGAGCAGCGCGCCGGTCACGGAGCCGATCGCCATGGTCGAGCTCAACACGCCGTATTCGCTCGCACCCGCATGGAATGCGGTGACCGACATCGTCGAGATGAAGATCGGGAAGTTCAGGCCGAATGTGCCGATCAGGAACAGCATCAACAGCGCGGCCTTCAGGTCGGGCCGCGTCCACACATACTTGAAGCCTTCCATGAAACTGCCGCGTGAGCGCACCGCGCGGGGCTTCAGATGCAGTTCATTCAACCGCAGCATGCGCAGCGAACCAAGCACGGCGACAAAAGACAGCCCGTTGATGAGAAACACCCAGCCGGTGCCCACCGACGCGATCAGCAGTCCCGCGACCGCCGGCCCGATCATGCGCGCGGCGTTGAACGAGGTGGAATTCAGGCCGACCGCGTTCGACAGATCGTCCTCGCCGACCAGATCCGATACGAAGGTCTGGCGTGCCGGCGAGTCGAACGCGGTGACGCAGCCGAGCAGTCCCGCGAACACATAGACGTGCCACAACTGCACGAGCCCGGTGACGGTGAGAATGCCGAGGCCCAGTGCGCAAGTACCCATGGCTGCCTGCGTGGCGAACAGCAGTTTGCGACGGTCGAAGTGATCGGCCGCATAACCGGTGAGCGGCAACAGCAGCATTTGCGGGCCGAACTGGAGCGACATGACGATCCCCACGGAGGTCGCATTGTGACGCGTGAGTTCCGTGAGAACGAGCCAGTCCTGCGCCGTGCGCTGCATCCACGTACCGATGTTGGAGACGATCGCGCCGCTCGCCCAGACCCGGTAATTGAAATTGCGCAGCGAACGGAACGTGCCTTTCACCGGGCTGTTTCCATGTGCGGGGTTAGGCCGGCGCGCAGACTTCCAGCTGTGATCGAACCCGGCATCATGCGCGCGAGCGCTCGAGCAACTCGAGGACTTCCTGGGTCGTGCCGGTTTCGCCGAGACGCGGAAAGATGCGCGTGATGCTGTTGGTGTGAGCGTCCGCATTGAGATCGGTCATGGCGTCGACGACGAGCGTGACGTTAAAGCCGAGTTCGTTGGCGTAGCGCGCGGTGGATTCGACACCGATGCTGGTGGCCACGCCTACGAGCACCACTTGCGTAACGTCTTGCTCGCGCAGATAGGCTTCGAGATCGGTGTTCGTGAACGCGCCCCAGGTGCGCTTGGTGACCCGATGATCCGACGGCTGCGCGTTGAGTTCAGGCACGAGGTCCGCGAAACCGGCCGGAAAGTCGCCGGCATGGCGCGCCTGTTCCGCGCGGCCCGGCGCGCCGCCGGTCACGTTGACGAGCACCACGGGCAGGCCGTGGCGGCGAAACGCGTCGGCGATGGCGGCCGAGCGCTTGACGACGTCGCCAGTGGGATGCGCGGTGGGCAGCGCGACAATGCCTTGTTGCAAATCGACGACGATGAGTGCGGTCTTTGCGTCGAGCGTAGTGAATGCCATGAATTGCTCCTGAGAGTTACGAGTCGATGAGGCGTTTGAGTAAGTCGACGCCGGTAGCGAGTTGTCGTTGCTCGGCCGCCGAGAAGCGCGTCTGGATGGTGCGAAACAGCCAGTCTTCGCGCGCCGCGCGGCTTGCCTTGATCTTCTTGCGAAAGGCGGGTGTGAGGGAGAGGACCGTTTGCCGCCCGTCGTTCGGATCGGGCGCGCCGCTGACGAGGCCGGCGGCTTTCAGAACCGAAAGCGTTTCGCCCATGGATTGCGGACGCATGCCGTGAGCACGCGCGAGCGCGGTGACCGTTGCCGGACCTTCGCGCTCCAGCAAGCCGAGGACCTGCACCTGTGAAGGAGTGAAATCGCCCAGATGCGACTCTTCGCGCAAGCGGCGGCGCAGTTTGCCGACCAGCACGCGCAGGTCTTCCGCGATGGCGTGCAGGGTTTCGGTATCGGCCGGTAAATCGCTCTTGCTCATGCCATGACAGATGTGAAGGTTACCTGCGAAGGTTACCTTCGTATCTGGTTGAAGTCAAGGTGAGGGGGGCGTGGGGAGAATGAAAGGAGGGCGAGGCGTGCGCCGTCGGAGGCGGTATCAGGCTGCAAAGTCAGTTGTGCTCTTTGCGAAGACACGTTCGTATCTGGCGTCCGCATCGACCGAGTCATGTGCGAAGGGGCAGTGTTATGTATCTCGTCCTTGCTTTCTCGATTTGTTTAACTATAGTGTTAAATATCAACCGCCAGGTTTACAAAAGGAGACAATCATGAGCGAGCCGCTGCATCGTCCTTCGCTGGGATCCGCGGTGTACTACAAAGACCCGTTTGCAGCGCTCGACTGGCTCGAGCGGGCGTTCGGTTTCGAGCGCCAGATGGTCATCACGGACAACGACGGCCAGTTAGGCCACTCGGAAATGCGTTTCGGCGACAGCTACCTGATGGTCTGCCGCGAATGGTCGGAAAACGCGGCCAGTCCGGCGTCGATCGGCGGCAAGAACACGCAGTCGGTGCACGTGCAATTGCGTGACGGCATCGACGAGCATTGCGCCCGCGCGCGTGCCGCGGGCGCCGTGATTACGCGCGAACCGGAGGATCAGTTTTACGGCGACCGTGTCTACGCCGCCCGCGATCCGGAAGGGCACGTGTGGAGCTTCGGCCAGACGGTTCGCACCGTGTCGCGCGAGGAAGCCGAGCGCGTCAGCGGTCTGAAGATCGAAGGATGGGTGTAACGCATGGCCCTGCCTGCGAGCGCCTCGCTCGACCGCACGCTGGCCGCGCTAGCCGATCCGAACCGGCGGCAGGTGGTCGATCTGCTCAGCCGTCAGCCGATGCGCGCCGGCGAACTCGCGCAAGCCACCGGCCTGTCGCCTCAAGCGATGAGCCGGCACTTGCGTGTGCTGCGCTCGAGCCAGTTGATCGAAGAGTCGCATGACGGTGTCGATGCGCGCGTGCGCCTTTACGTGCTGCGCTCGACGCCGATGGCCGAGTTAAAGGCGTGGCTCGAACAGACCGAGGCCATGTGGGCCGGGCAATTGCTGTCGTTCAAAGCGCATCTGGAGGCACAGGGATGAGTTCGCGCGTGCAGGTGTCGTTGCGCGTGGCCGCCTCGCCGCAACGCGCGTTCGACGTTTTCACGCGCGAGATCGGCGCATGGTGGCGGCCCAATCAGCTCTTTCAGTTCACGCCGCAGAGCGCCGGCGTGTTGTCGTTCGAACCTGCTGAGCAAGCGGGCGGTCAGGGGCGCCTGATCGAGACGCAGGCGGACGGCAGCGTCTTCGAGATTGGCCGCATCACGGTCTGGGAGCCGGGCGAGCGCCTCGCGTTCGGCTGGCGTCAGGCCAGTTTCAGCGACGCGCAGCACACGCACGTCGAGGTTCGTTTCGAAGCGGTGGGCGCCGAAACACGAGTGACCGTTGAACATCGCGGCTGGGATACCGTGCCGCAAGAGCATGTGGCGCGCCATCACTTTCCCGATCGCGTGTTTCTGCTGCGGCACGGCGAATGGTGGCAAGCGTTACTGGCTTCACTGCGAACGGCTGTACAGGCGTCCGGACCGACTGGCTGAGCGCTCGGGCGTTCCAGCGACGCAAAGCCTCAGCGCGTGGCGATCGCGGCCGCGACGCCCGCCATCACCGTCGCGCTGGCGCGGTTGGCGATCTTCACGGCGCGCCGCGTGGTGAGCAGCTTGCGCGCTCGCGTGGCGAGCAGCGCCCAGCCGAAGTCGACGGCCATCAGCACGATCAGCATGGTGAGCGTGAGTTCGAACCACGCGACGGTGCCGATGCGCGACACGTCGATGATGGTCGGCAACAGCGCGAGGTAGAACATCATGATCTTCGGATTGCCGAGCGTGACGAGCAGACCCGCCACGAACATGCGCCACGGCGAGCGGGCGCTCGGCAATTCGCTGCCTTGCACATCGGCCGGCGCGCGCCACATCTTCCAGGCGAGAAACAGCAGATACGCCACGCCGATGAATTTGAGCACCACGAACACCATGCCGAAGCTGCGCGCAATCACTGCAAGTCCGGCCACCGCGCAGGTGAGCCAGAGCGCCTCGCCGATCCACATGGCGGCGAGAAAGGGCAGCACGTCGCGAAAGCCGTTGGTCAGCACGCGCGCGACCAACGCGGCGATACTCGGTCCCGGCGTGCCGGCCGCGACGATCAGCGCGAGGGCGAAAACGAGCAAGGCGGTTAGCGTCATGACGATCTCCACGAATTTCAGTGCGCGCGCAAGCGCCGGTTGACGAAGCGCCACACTCCGCTCACGAGCAGCGAGCCGACGCCGAGCGCGACGCCCAGCAGCACGATCGAACTCATATGATCGCGTACCAGCGGCACATTGCCGAACAGATAGCCGGCCGCCACCAGCGATACGATCCACAGCGCCGCGCCCGCCGTGACGAACGACACGAAACGCGCGAACGTCATGCGAGAAACGCCCGCGACGAACGGCGCGAAGGTACGCACCACCGCAATGAACGGTGACAGCAGGAAGGTCAGTCCGCCGCGTGCTTCGTAAAACGCATGCGCCTTGCGCAGCGCGTTCTTGTCGAGCCAGCGATAGTCGGCGGTATAGACTTTCTCGCCGATCGCGCGCCCGATCGCATAGTCGACGATGCTGCCCGCCACCGTCGCGGCGAACAGCACCGGAACCACGAGCCAGACGTTCAGCGCGCCGGTGGCCGCGAGACCGCCGCAAATGAAGATCAGCGGATCGCCGGGCAGGAAGAATAGCGGCAGGAAGCCAATTTCGACGAACACGACGAGAAACAGCATCGCGTAGACGGCGGTGCCGTATTGCACGATCAGGCCGCTCAGGTGCTGGTCGAAGTGCAGGGCGACCTGCAGCACATGCATCAGATCCATCTTGGGTCGAAGGGAAATTCAGATCTTCAGGAGTTTAGTCCCGCAGCGGCGCGCTGACTTGTCTATTTCTCGGAGGTGATGTCAATATCGGTGCGTGTCGTCGAGAATAACCACCACTACACACCTGCGAAAACGCCCATGCAACACGCCACCGCTGTCACCTTCCGCTTTGCCGGGCCGCACGATGCGAACGCCATCCGCACGATCGAATTCGAAGCGGGGCAGCGCTTCCTCAGCGTCGATATGGCGGGCATCGCGGATGCGCCGCCGATGGACCTGGAGCTCGTCGAGCGCAAGATCGCGGCGCGGGAGATCATCGTTGCCGTGGCTGCCGATGCGACGTGTGCCGGTTTCGTGATGTTCGAGCCGCAGCCCACGCGCATCTACGTGCAGGAACTCGATGTGCTCACCTCGCACACGGGGCAGCGCATCGGCGCGGCGCTGATCGAGCAGGTCGCGCAAATTGCGCGCGCGCAACGACTCACGCAACTGATTCTGTCGACGTTTCGCGAGGTGCCGTGGAATGCGCCGTATTATCGGCGGCTCGGGTTTCGCGATATCGAAGAAGCCGAACTCGACGCGGCATTGATCGCGCGGCGCGACGCGCATATCGCGCGAGGACTCGACGAATCGAAGAGGGTGTTCATGCGGCGTGATCTTGCGTGATATGCGTGTTTTTTTCAGCCATAAAAAACGCGGCGGGTGTGACCGGGACATATCGTTCATGTCACACCCGCCGCGCGGTTTTTAGCGTACTGCCGTGCATGTGCCGCTTTGACTCAGCGGCTTAACCTCCGTCGACCCCACGCATAGCTTCGCTTTTTTACAGCTTGCTGCAAGGCTTATTCCACGGTTTCCAGCGTCGGATAATCGATGTAGCCAGTTTCGCCGCGTGCATAGTACGTTGCCGGGTTCGGCTTGTTCAACGGCGCATTGGTGGCGAAGCGGCGCACCAGATCCGGATTCGCGATGAACAGTTGACCCCACGCCACCGCGTCCGCTTCACCCGCGTCGAGCACCTGTTGCGCGGTTTCCTTGGTGAACTTTTCGTTCGCGATGTACGGGCCGCCGAAGGCTTTCTTCAATTGCGGGCCGAGACGGTCGTCGCCGAGCGCTTCACGTGCGGCGATGAACGCGATCTTGCGCTTGCCGAGCTCGCGGGCCACATAGCCGAAGGTGCCCGCCGGATCGGAATCGCCCATGGCGTGCGCATCGCGACGCGGCGCGAGGTGCACGCCGACACGGTTCGCGCCCCACACGCCGATACAGGCGTCGGTGACTTCGAGCAGCAGACGCGCGCGGTTTTCGATCGGGCCGCCGTAGGCGTCGGTACGCTTGTTGGTGCTGTCCTGCAGAAACTGGTCGAGCAGATAGCCGTTCGCGCCGTGCACTTCAACGCCGTCGAAACCGGCTGCCTTCGCGTTTGCCGCGCCTTTGCGGAAGGCTTCCACCACGCCGGCGATTTCATCGAGTTCCAGGGCGCGCGGCGTCACGTAGGGACGCTCCGGACGCACCAGGCTCACGTGGCCTTGTGCCGCGATCGCGCTCGGCGCGACCGGCAGTTCGCCGTTCAGGAACAGCGGGTCTGAAATACGGCCGACGTGCCACAGTTGCAGAAAAATCTTGCCGCCGGCGGCGTGCACGGCGCTCGTGACGAGTTTCCATCCTTCGACCTGCTCCTGCGACCAGATGCCCGGCGTCTCGGCATAACCCACGCCCTGCGGCGTGACAGACGTCGCTTCGCTGATGATCAGGCCGGCGCTCGCGCGTTCAGCGTAGTACTTTGCCATCAGCGCATTCGGCACGCGGATTTCTTCGGCGCGTTGGCGCGTGAGCGGCGCCATGATGATGCGGTTCGGCAGCGTGATGTCACCAATTTGCAGCGGATCGAAAAGAGTCGGCATATGAGTTCACCTTTGGCCGAGGGCGCGCGGCCCGAGCCGAAAAAAAACTGCTTGATGAAAGAAGCGCGGCACTGCGAATAACAGCGCCTAGAACTGCGTGTTCATGTGCTCGAGGAACGCCTGGATGACGGCCTCGTTGCGTTTGAAAAACACCCATTGACCCACCCGCTTCGACGTGACGAGGCCCGCGCACTGCAAAGCCGCGAGGTGGGCCGACACGGTGGACTGCGACAAGCCGCAGTGTTCGTTGATCTTGCCCGCGCACACGCCGTAATCGAGCGGCAGTTCCTGGTCGCCGAAATGCGCGTATGGCTCGCGCAGCCAGCCAAGAATCTCCCGGCGAACAGGATTGGCAAGCGCTTTGTGAATCGCGTCGATGTCGAGCGTCATTGGGTGGGTTTCAGGGTCATCAACAACAGCCAGTTGGGGGCGCCGGTTGGCGCCCCCACGACTGCATCGCTACAGGACGAATCATATATCGGATTTCGACGATATGCACGAAGGCACTACTGGCGATGGGGGTGATAGGTGTGGACGCCCGACAAGGCCCTACTTTTCGACGTACCCCCGATCAGATGAGATGCCACATCGACCCACTATCGCAGACCGGTCGCGGGAAGCGCAACCCGCTTCAGCGCGGCCATCGGGCCGAGCCGCTCGATCACTTGCATCTGCGCCGCGTCGCGCACGAAGAGCGATCCGGCGAATCCCAATGCGTTGATTGATACGCCCTCGACACGCTCTTCCGACCTCGGTACGAGCAACATCCATCGGCGTGTAACGAGCAGGTTGTACGGCGCCGACTGACGAAGTTCACCGTCGGATTCGACCGGTCGGACGCCGGCGGCTTCGAGCAGTGCACGGTAGCAGGAGAGGACCGACTGCGCCGCAGCCACGGAGATCGCGGCGCCGGGTTCGAGGTGCGCGAACGCATGCCGGAATGGCAGCCCTGGTACGCATTGCGGCAGACCATCGGCAAGCGTGGTTGCGAGAACGGGCTCGATGGGGACCGGCGGTTCAGAGTCGCCGAGCGGCAGCGGCATGATTTGCAGATGCTTGTGCGCCTGACTCGCGCCCGCGGCAGCGCCTGCATTGTAGAAACCGATGCCGTCGAACTCCGCCATGCAGGCAATCAGCGACTCGAAGTCGGCCAGGTTGAGGAGCGCGTCCTGCGGTTCGAAATCACGGGTAACGATCAGCAGATGATTGTCGATGACATTGAAACTTGTTGAGCAAAGCCAGATGCGTGTCGGAGATATCTGCGACAAAGAGATCCGGCTCGTAGGGAAGGAATGGATTCCTGGATGGACGTTCTCCGCCATGAAGCTTTTGCGTTTCGCGGCGCTGCTGCTCCTTGCGGTTCAGGCTCGAGACCTGCCGCACGATAAAACGGATGCCGCCGCTTTCAATCACCGCCTGGAAGGTTTCGATCTGTTGCAGCGCGCCGCAGCGCAGCGCGTGCGCGGTCTGGCGCAGCATGGCAGGGCCACAGGGTTCCCGGTTGAAGGCGTCGATTTTCCATGGCTCGTTGGGAAGACACGTTCGTCATTGGGCACGCTCATCGATTGCCGCTAAAGCTTGTAACCGATCGTGCGCAACAGATCCTTGCGCCATTGCACGTCTTCCTCGCTTTCGACGCCGAGCGGCGAGAATCCATCAATCACGCCGACGATGCCACGGCCCTGGTCCGTTTCCGCGATCAACACCTCGACGGGATTCGCTGTCGCACAGAAGATCCGGCATACCTCGGGCACCGCCTTGATCGCGTTCAGCACGTTGACCGGAAAAAAACCGTCTCCGAGAAAAACAAAGAAGCTGTGGCCCGCGGCGACGCTCATCGCGTTTTTGCAAGCCATCTCGACCAGGCTTTCCTCGGTGCCGGAGCGGCGCACGAGGCGCTTGCCTGATGCCTCGCAGAACGCCAGGCCAAACTTGATGCCGGGCACGGTGCCAACCATTGCCTCGTGAATATCCTCGACGGATTTGATGAAATGGGTTTGCCCGAGGATGAAGTTAGTCGTTTCGGGCTTGACGATTGTGACGGCGGACAATTGCATATCGGACCTCGCTCCGTTGCGACAGCACACTGGTAAAGACGCGCAGACGACCGGCAATTGTGACTTCAGAGATTTGCGCCAGCCAGTCCACCGCTTTAGCCCATCTTCTAGGCTAGTACTAACCGCCCTTCAGCGGAAGCACAGTTCGCCGATGAGGTCTCGCCAGCCCGCTGTTTTCTCGTTACCAGCCGGCATTCATGTCTGGCGCGGTCCTTTGACAGCCTCTTTCAATCATTCGGGTACATGCGTTGACCTAGAGCCCGCCGTAACCTCATCGGTCAAGGGACAGTTCTGAACTTTGCGTGCCGACGGCAATATGTAATGGCGGAACTGCTCACGCAGCTTCAGCTTGTGCAACTTCCCGGTTGCGGTGTGGGGCAGCTCGTCGACGAAGACGACATCGTCGGGAATCCACCACTTGGCGACCTTGCCTTCGTAGAATCCACGCAGCTCGTCCTGGGTCACATCGCTATTGGGACGCTTGACGACCACCAGCAGCGGCCGCTCTGTCCATTTGGGATGCGTGCAGGCAATACACGCCGCTTCCGCCACCGCGGGATGCGCGACTGCCACGTTCTCGATGTCGATCGAAACTGATCCACTCGCAGCCGGACTTGATCAGGTCTTTGCTGCGATCGGTGATGCGCATGAAGCCGTCGCGATCGATCGTCGCGACGTCACCCGTCGCAAACCAGCCATCGACGAGCGGCGACGTATCGTGGCGGAAATAACGGTCGATCACCCACGGTCCGCGCACATGCAGATCGCCGAACGCGACGCCGTCCCACGGCAATTCGCGCCCGCCGTCACCGACGATCTTCATGTCGACGCCATAGATCACATGCCCTTGCTTCTCGAGCAGCCTGCGCTGCTCGTCGGGCGAGCGCTGCATCTGCTCCCAGTTGAGTCTTGCGAGCGTGCCGAGCGGCGACATCTCCGTCATGCCCCAGCCATGGATGGCCTCGACGCCATAGTCGTCCCTGAACATCCTGAGCATCGCGGGCGGGCACGCCGAGCCGCCGATTATCGTGCGCTCCAGCGACGAGAAGCGCACGCCCGCTTCGCGCACGTAGTTGAGCAGCCCGAGCCACACGGTCGGCACGCCCGCCGAACACGTGACGCGCTCGGCTTCCATCAGCTCGTAGAGCGACTTGCCGTCGAGGTCCTTGCCGGGGAACACGAGCTTCGCGCCGGTCAACGGCGCGCCGTGCGGAATGCCCCACGCGTTCACATGGAACATCGGTACGACAGGCAGCACGGAATCGCGCGCGGACAAGCCCATCGCGTCGGGAAGCGACGCGCCTAGCGCATGCAGCACCGTGGAACGATGCGAATACAGCGCGCCCTTCGGATTGCCTGTCGTGCCCGACGTGTAGCAAAGATTCGAGGCGCTTCGCTCGTCGACGAGCGGCCAGTCGAATTGACCGTCCATCTCGGTGAGCAACGCTTCGTAGCACGATGCGTCCGTCGACATGCGCGGCCTATGCGCCTCGTCCGTCATCGCAATCCAGCCGCGCACGTTCGGACATTGCGGCGCAAGCATATCGACGAGCGGCGCGAACGTGAGGTCGAATAGCACATAGCTGTCGTCGGCGTGATTGACGATATAGGCGATCTGCTCGGGAAAAAGCCGCGGATTGATCGTGTGGCAGACGGCGCCGAAGCCTGTCGTGCCGTAGTACGTTTCCAGATGCCGGTAGCCGTTCCATGCGAGCGTGCCGATTCGGTCACCTGCTTCGACGCCAAGCGCGATGAGCGCCTGCGCGAGTTGCTTTGCGCGCCGCTCGCAATCGCGATATGTATAGCGATGCACGTCGCCCTCGACGCGCTTCGACACGATCTCCGTTGTGCCGAAGTAGCGTGACGCATGCGCCAGCAACGAAGAAACCGTCAGCGGCACATCCATCATCTGTCCATGCAGCGGTGTCGTCATAGCCGCGTCTCCCTGCTGTTCTCAACGCTTCGCTTTGGCACTCGAAGGCTGACTCTTCGTGCTCGAATTGACCGGCTGATGCTTCTATTGGCCTCTGACTTAATCCACGCAGCAATCGCGTTCAGTGATTCAAGATAGGCTAGCCCTGGACCTGTTGCAAATGGCTAACGAGAATATTGCCAGCCTCGATGGCGCCTTCCGGGACGAAGTCCCTTATTCGGCTAATTAACGATACGGCCTTGGAGGGCGCTCTTGTCGCAACCGGGTCCTGCGCCTAATGTTTAGAAGCAGGCACGGGACAAGGGAAGGGATCGTATGCGCTGCACAAACTGCGGATTCGAGAATCCCGCTGGGGCCAGCTTCTGTGAAGCATGCCGTGCCATGCTGGCACGCACGTGTCCGCGCTGTGGACAAGAGGCGGGGTCTTCCGCGAAGTTCTGCAGCGAGTGCGGCGCGCCGCTGACTGATGGGCCCGCGGGGGCGTCCGCGCAGTCCCGGTCCGTTTCAGAGCCGTCCCCGGCGCCTGTCCATTACACGCCACACCACCTTGCCGAGCGCATCCGCGCCGAGCAGGCGGCCATGGAAGCCCGGGGCGAAATCGCTGGCGAGCGCAAGACCGTCACGGCGCTATTTGCCGACATGGCGGGGTCCACGGCGCTGGTTCACGACCTGGACCCGGAAGAAGCCCAGCGCCTGATCGAGCCCGTCGTCGCGCTGATGATGGACGCTGTTCACTACTACGAGGGCTATGTCGCCAAATCGCTGGGCGACGGCATCCTGGCGTTGTTCGGCGCGCCCATCGCCCACGAGGACCATCCGCAGCGCGCGCTGTATGCGGCGCTGCGGATGCAGCATGCGATGCGCCGCCACGGGGACCGGATTCGTCTGGAAAAAGGTATCCCGCTGCAAATTCGCGTCGGCATCCACACCGGTGAGGTCGTCGTGCGTTCGATCCGCACGGACGACCTGCACACCGATTACGATCCGGTCGGCCACACGATTCACATCGCGTCCCGGATGGAAGGGATCGCCGCCCCCTCGTCGATTCTGGTGAGCGAGAGCACATACAAACTCGCCACGGGCTATTTTGAATTCAAGGCGCTGGGGGCCACCCAGGTCAAAGGCGTCCCCGAGCCGCTCGTCGTGTATGAGGTATTGGGTCCCGGCGCGTTGCGCACGCGCCTGCAACTGTCGGCATATCGCGGCCTTGCCCGATTCGTGGGCCGGCAACTCGAACTGGACCACTTGCATGCGGCGCTGGAGGAGGTAAAAGGGGGGCGCGGACGGGTCGTCGCAGTGGCAGGCGAGGCCGGGGTCGGCAAGTCGCGCCTGTTCCATGAGTTCAAGGAGCGCTCTCAGGGCAACCGTGTGTTGCTGGAGACGTTTTCGGTTTCGCACGGCAAGGCCTTCGCCTATTTGCCGCTCATCGAGCTATTGAAGAACTATTTCCAGATCACCGCCCGCGACGACGAGCGGCAGTGTCGGGAAAAGATCATGGGCAAGGCGCTGACCCTCGAGCGAAGCTTCGAGGATCTCGTGCCCTACCTTCTCTACCTGCTAGGCATCGGCGAGCGAGGATCGGCGCTCGCGGAAATGGATCCGCAGATCCGGCGTGACCGGACCATTGACGCGATCATCGAGCTTCTCACGCGGGAGAGCCGCGACCAGCCGATCGAGTTGTTGTTCGAGGATCTGCAATGGCTGGACCGCGAGACCGAAGCATTTCTCTTGAGCCTCATCGACCGCGTGGCGAATTCACGGATCCTGCTGCTGGTGAACTACCGGCCAGAGTATCAGCCTGTCTGGGAGCGCGTGGGCCATTGCAGCCAGTTGCGACTCGAACCGCTTGGTCCGGCGGAGGCCCAGGGATTGCTCTCCGCGCTGCTTGGAGACGATCCCACCCTCGTAGCGCTCAAACAGCTGATCCTGGAGAAGACGGAGGGCAATCCCTTCTTCATGGAGGAAGTCGTCCAGACGCTGGTCGAAGAGAAAGCGCTGCTGGGCGAGCCCGGCCGTTTCCGGATCGAGCACACCCCGGCTGCGCTGCATATTCCGACCACCGTGCAAGGTGTGCTGGCCGCTCGCATCGACCGGCTCCCTGTCGCGGAGAAGGACTTGCTGCAGGCGCTTGCCGTCGTCGGCAAGGAGTTTTCATTCAGTCTGGTCCAGCGCATCTGCGAGGGGCCGGGCGCCCCGACCGATGACGCGTTGCGGGAGCTGCTGGCTCGGCTGGAGGCCGCGGAATTCATTTACGAGCGTCCCGCGTTTCCGGAGGTCGAGTATTCGTTCAAGCACGCGCTGACCCAGGAAGTCGCCGGCCGCTCGCTGCTGACTGAGCGCCGTAGCGCCCTGCATGAGCGTGCGGCGCAGGCCATCGAGGCGCTGTTCTCCACCCGTATCGCGGACTACTGGAGCGAATTGGCGCATCACTACAGGCTGAGCGGCAATGTCCCGAAGGCCGTGGAATACCTGCACCGCACCGGGCAACAGGCACTCGAGCATTCCGCCCATCTGGACGCGATGCGTCATCTCGGCGCGGCGCGGGAGTTACTCGAGCATTTGCCTGACACGGCCGAGCGCGCTCAGCAGGAACTGACGCTGCTGCTCTCGCTGGGGCCCGCCTTGGTGGCCGTCCGCGGCTATGGCGCGCCGGAGGTCGTGGCGGCGTACACGCGCGCGCTGACGTTGTGCGAACGGATCGGCGAGACATCGAAGATCTTCCCGGTGCAACTGGGACTGAGGACTTATTACCAGCTGCGCGCGGAGTACCGTACCGCGAACGAACTGGGAGAGCGGCTGCTGCGCATGGGACGGCAGATCGGGAAACCGGCCTTGCTGGTGGAGGCGCATCTGGCGCTCGGGTCAAGCCTGTTTTTCCAGGGCGATCTCGAAGCTGCCCGCGTCCACCAGGAACAAGCGCTGGTTTTCTATTTCCAGGAAAGGCACGAAGAGCAGGTCTACGACCACGTGATCGATCCGGGCGTGCGCGCCCTGAACTTTATGGCCTGGACCCTGTGGCATCAGGGATACCCCGATCAGTCGAGCAAACGGAGTCAGGAGGGGCTTGCACTGGCCCGGAAATATAGCGGCGGCTCGAGCCTCGCGCTGACATTGGCCTACACGGCGCAACTGCATCAGTTTCGCGGTGATGCGACGCTGACCCGCAAGTACGCGGAGGCCGTCGTGTCGCTCGCGGCCGAGCAGGGGATGTCGTTCTGGCTCGCGTGGGGAACGATTCTGCGCGGCAGGGTGCTGTGCCAGCAGGGAAGCCTCCAGGAGGGAATTGCGCAGATGCGCGAGGGAATGGCCGGCTACCGGGCGACCGGGGCCGAAATGGGGTACTCGTACTTTTTGGCGCTGCTCGCCGACAGCTACCGGCAAGCGGGCGAGCCGGATGCGGGCCTCGGGGCGATCGCCGAAGCGATGGCGATGGTGAGCCGTTCAGGCGAGCACTGCTACGAGGCGGAGTTGCATCGGATCAAGGGGCATCTGCTGCTCGGTGCGTCGGGCGCTCGCATCGGCGATGCCACCCGCGCGGAAGACGCCGAGGACTGCTTTCATCAGGCGATCGCAGTGGCCCGCCGTCAGGGCGCCAGGTCGTTCGAATTGCGGGCCGCATCGAGCCTCGCCCGTTTGTGGCAATGCCAGGGCAAAACGGCGGACGCGCGCCAGGCGTTGTCCGAGGTGTACGGCAACCTGGCAGAAGGCTTTGACACCGCCGACATGCGAGAGGCGAAAGCCTTGCTCGATGCGTTGGCGTTGTGCGAGGGGTGAACGATCGATGATACGTGGCGCCGACTGGCGTGTGATTGACCGGCGCACCGCGCCGGGCGAGTGCTACCGAATCCGCAGTGACCCAGGAGACGGGAAATGACGACGAAGAATACAAGACGTCGCGGCGATGACGAGCACAAGCCGGTCGCGCTGGCTTTGCAAGGTGGCGGGATGCACGGTGCGTTCACGTGGGGCGTGCTCGACCGGCTGCTCGAGGACGGCAGGCTCGCGATTGAAGGGGTGAGTGCGACCAGCGCCGGCTCGATGAATGCCGCGGTGCTCGCGTACGGGCTGCTGAAAGGGGGCGGGGACGGCGCACGGCAGGCGCTCCACGATTTCTGGTACGCCGTGGCGCAATCGGCCGAGCGTTACAACCCGTTGCGCTGGATGCCGTGGCTGAAAGGGACGCACAGCTTCGGGTTCGATCATTCGCCGTTATATGCGTTCGCCGATATGGCGCTGCGGATTTTCTCGCCCTACCAGTTCAATCCGAACAATCTCAATCCGCTGCGCGAGGTGCTCGACAGTCAGGTCGACTTCACCGCGTTGCGAAAACAATGTCCCATCCACCTGTATCTGTGCGCGACCAACGTCGAGACTGGGAAAATACGCCTCTTCACGGGCGAGGATATCTGCGCGGACGCCGTGCTTGCATCCGCGTGCGTGCCGACGCTGTTCCAGGCGATCGCCATCGATGGTGAACACTACTGGGACGGCGGCTACATGGGAAATCCAGCCATCTACCCGTTGATTTACCACTGCAATACGCGCGATGTCGTGATCGTCCACATCAACCCGCTCGTTCGCCGGGGCGTGCCGATTACGGCTGCCGACATTCTCAACCGCATCAGCGAAATCAGCTTCAATTCGTCGCTGATGCGTGAGATGCGCGCGATCGCCTTCGTCACAGATCTGATTCAGCATGGCAAAGTGGATGGTAACGAGATGAAGGAGATGCTGATCCATTCCATTCGATCCGACGAGGCAATGTGTGCGCTCAGCGTGTCCAGCAAGTACAACGCCGATTGGGATTTCCTTTGTGGACTGCGCGATAACGGGCGGCGCGAGGCCGATGCGTGGCTCACGCATCACTACCGGAACGTTGGGCAACGCTCGAGTATCGACATTCGCGAGGAGTTTCTTTGAGCATTGCGAGTCGATCGCCGCACAGCAACGAGGTCGCGATAGGCACGGCACCGGACGCTCACGCGTCGGCGCATGGTGCAAAGGGGCGGGAATGAGTCAGACGCAGGCGCGCTTCATCGCATTGTGGTCACGCAGCGGCGGCTTGCGCGGCGAGGCCGCCTATGCTGAGCTGGCGCAGCTATATGCCGAACCGGCGCGCTATTACCACACGCTGCGTCATATCCGCCGGTGCTTGCGCGATCTCGACCTGGCGCGTAGCGCGATTCCTCATCCCGATGTTGTGGAGCTTGCGCTGTGGTGTCACGACGTGATCTACGTTCCCGGCGCGCGGGACAACGAGCAACGCAGCGCGGACTGGTTCCGGCAATGGGCAGATGACCGTATCGCTGCGGGCGGGCGTATCTGCGAAATGATCCTGGCGACGAAGCATACGCGTGTGCCGGCCGGATTGGACGACCGCTTTGCCTGCGATATCGACCTCGCGGTGCTGGGTGCTCGACGCAATCGTTTTCGCGAGGACGGGGTGCGCCTGAGAGCGGAACGTCCCGACCTCGACGAGCGCGCCTACGACATGCACGAACGGACGATTCTGGGCAAGCTGCTGGCACGTCCGCGCATTTACTACACCGATTTTTTTCATGCCCGCTGCGAAACGAGCGCGCGGAGCAATCTGATATGGAGGCTTGGCCTGCCAGTGCCGCGATGACCGTGAGGTGGCGTCCGTCAACAGTCTTTGCGGTCAAAGCGCGGACGGTGTGTCTTTCATATCGCCTTCGGCCCACTCCCGAACTGCATTCGCAAATAATCGAAGTGCTGTTGGTGGGTGGCGATTCGCCGGGTAGTAAAGGCAGAGCCCAGGAAATGATGGGCTCCACTCAGTGAGCAACTGGACGAGGCGCCCCGACTGTACGTGCTCGGCTGCAATGTAATCCGGAATCCACGCAATACCTATCCCGTTGAGCGCTGCCTCGATCATGAGGTTGAGGTTGCCGAGCGTCATCGGACCATCGACATCGATGCTCGCGCTCTTTCCGCGACGTTCGAGATCCCATCGATACAGGGCGCCGCTCTCGAAACGAAAGCGGATGCATCGATGTTGCGCAAGATCATGGGGCGCCTGAGGCGCGGGATGTTGCCGTAAATAGTCCGGCGATGCCACGGCCGCGAACCGCATATCGTCTCCGAAGCGCACGGCGATCATGTCGCGTGGAACGTCTTGCAGCACGCGAATGCCCGCGTCGAATCCATCGGCAACGATATCGACCAACCGCGTATCAACGACGATTTCGATATGTATGTCCGGATATCGCGTCAGGAAGCCTGGCAAGACGCCGCGCACGAGCGGTTTTGCCGCGGATTCAGACGCGCTGATGCGGATCACGCCCGACGGACGGTCGCGCGTGGAAGCCGCTTCGCTCACAGCGCTTTGCAGATCGGCGAGGGCGGGACCTACGCGCCGCAGCAACCGCTCTCCTGCCTCGGTGAGCGCGACCGAACGCGTCGTCCGGTTGAACATTCGCACGCCCAGACGCGCTTCGAACGCACGCATGGCATGGCTGAGCGCCGACGGCGACACGCCCAGGTTACGCGCGGCCGCACTGAAGCTGCGCTGATGCGCGATCTCCACGAAGATCGTCAGATCCGAAAGACCAGCTTTCTGCATAGTTGAGAGATGTTCATAAGCCCATGCAATTGTAGGCCGATTGTTGAGTCCATCACAGCAGACTAAGCTTCATCTTTCACATTCCATTTGGCGATCCGAAGGAGATAGAGCAATGCAGAAGCGCAAGCTTGGTAACGGTGGACTCGAGGTGTCGGCGCTCGGTCTAGGTTGCATGGGTCTCAGCTTTGGTTACGGGCCGGCCGTCGGGAGAGCCGACGGCATCGCGCTCATCCGTTCGGCGTTTGAGGCGGGCGTGACCTTTTTCGATACGGCAGAGTGCTACGGCCCGTTCGTCAATGAGGAACTGGTGGGCGAAGCGGTTGCGCCGTTTCGTGACCAGATCGTGATCGCGACGAAGTTCGGGTTCCAGGACGGCGATTCGAAGAATCCGTCCGACTGCCGTCCCGAACGCATCCGCGCGGTCGCGGAGGCGTCGTTGAAGCGGCTCAAGACCGATCGTATCGATCTCTTCTACCAGCATCGCGTCGATCCAAACGTTCCGATCGAAGATGTCGCGGGAACCGTGAAGGACCTCATTCGGGAAGGCAAGGTCAAGCACTTTGGTTTGTCGGAGGCGGGCGCTCAGACGATCCGCCGTGCTCATGCCGTGCAACCGGTCGCCGCGCTGCAAAGCGAGTACTCGTTGTGGTGGCGCGAGCCGGAGCAGTCCGTGCTCCCAACGCTCGATGAGCTCGGTATCGGCTTCGTTCCTTTTAGCCCGCTCGGCAAGGGGTTCCTGACCGGCGCGATCAACCCGGGTACCGAGTTCGCCTCGAACGATTTTCGTAACGTCGTGCCGCGGTTTTCCGAAGCGAATCGCAAGGCGAATGCGGCGCTCGTCGACTTGCTCGGTGAGATAGCGGCCGGAAACGGCGTGACGCGCGCGCAAATTGCACTTGCCTGGCTGCTTGCACAAAAGCCAGGGATCGTGCCGATTCCGGGCACCACGAAGCTGCATCGGTTGAAAGAGAACGTGGGGGCCGCAGCTGTGGAGTTGTCGGCGGGCAATCTCGCGGCGATCGAATCAGCGTTACAGCATGTTCAAATTGCCGGAGAGCGCTATCCGGCGCATATGCAGCAACGTATTGATCGCTAACGCAAATCAATCGAACAGGTGACGAGGACCCGATATGCAGCAAGTGACTCTGAGCAATGGCGTTGACATGCCTATCCTTGGCTTCGGCGTCTATCGGATACGCGACCACGATGAATGCGAGCGTTGCGTGATCGACGCGATCAACGCGATCAGCGCGCTGCAGTCCGCGTCCGCACCATGCGGGCACCTATTGGCGCACAATGATCAACCCACGGGTGCCTGCACTGCAGGTGTGAAGGTTCGCATCACTCGCCAGCGTATGGTCGGAAGATCGCCCGACACAGTGACGCGGACATAGCAGCCGGAGTAACGTCCGGCCGCCCGTGGCCACCTCGTCGCTCGCGAGGATCGGCAGGAGCATGGCGACGACAGCCCGGAGCGCGTCCAGGTTTTGCTGACGGATGGACCGGCCGGGCTACATTTCGACTCGGTGCCGCTACGATCGAGATAAAAGACGCAGGCCTGGGGAGCGTGAATTCCGGTTGCAGAACGCCCGCTTCAAGGTCAACGTACCCGATGCGATGGCGGCCGCCTTGCACGAAGGCATGGGCATCGGTGCGCTGCCGACGTTGACGATAAGATCGGCGTTCAAGTCCGGCTCGTTGATTAGAGTGCTGCCCGACTATCATCTTCAGCTTCTGAATATTTACGCGGTCTATGCATCGCGCCAGTACCTCGACGCGAAGATCAGAACATGGATTGATTTCTTGCGGGAGTCGATCGCACAAGCGTTAAGCGCCGACGAGGCTGCATTCGGAACCACGCCCGTCAAGTTATCCTGAAGAACGGCGCCGTACGGGGCCGTCATTGAGGAGGGAAAGCGGAGAGTACGATCGAGCCGAGTTCATCGAGTATCTCGACATACGGACGCGGCGTAACCCGCGGGTTGAGCGCAACATGATTGACGCCCGCGTCGCGCGCCTGCTCGAGGAACTCTCTCAACGCACGGCTGCCTATGGCGAACCCACCGCGAATTCGTGTGAACGGATGATCGGGCTTCGGATGCAAATAAAGGAAACCACCAAAGGCGAGTGGTTTGAATGCAGTCGTGTTGGCGGTGGACTGTGTGAGGCTGCGCCATTCTTCTGCAAAGCTGCGCAACTCGGATGGATCCGGTACGAACCCGAGGTAACCATCCATGTTCTCGGCGATCCACTGCAACGTTTGCTGCGAGCGGCCGACGGCAATGGCGGGCGTGCGGCCATACGGCGGCTTGGGAAGCATATCCAGCGCACCCAGCGATCGTCCGAAGCGCGCCGACGCGAATTGCGGGAACGCGCTTTCGCTGACATTCCGATAAACACCGTAGGCGTCTCTGAACCGTTCGCCGCGCGTCTCGAAGTCGATGCCGAACGCGGGATACTCCGACGGCCGGTCACCACTCGACATGCCGATCACAACGCGTCCGCCCGTTAGTTGATCGAGCGAGTTGACCTGTTTCGCCAACAGCAGCGGCTCGCGCATCGGCAGCACGATGCCGGTCGTGCCGAGCGTGATATTGCGCGTTGCGGCGGCGAGGTGCGCGATATAGATCAGCGGCTCGAAAATCTGCCCGGTGTCGCCATAAGCGGGATCGAAGAACGGGATGTCGCGTGCCCATAACGCCGCGACGCCCAGGCTCTCCGCGCGTTGCGCCATCGAAATGTGGTCGCGCATCGTAGGATGCGGCATGCCGGGGTGCGTTTCCAACGGCAGAATCAGCCCGACAGTGAGTTCGCGCGGCTGGAATACGCGGCTGTATCCCGGATGCAATTCGAGTCGAATCGTGGTCGCGGTTGCGGTTGCGTCGGTGTGGGCAGGGGTGACGGACATATCCATGGCGGTTCCTCAGAGCGTGATGGGAGAGTACGCACTTTCTCGTCGGGGAAAAACGCAGCCATGCAAACAACACTTGATACACGGAGTCATCAACCGTGTTCATAAGACCTTTTCCATCTGGGCGATGAATGCGCGAATGACGACCTCGTTCGCACCGCGGCGTGAGAGACCGTGGCGTACGGAAAACAGCCGATACGTCTTCCCGGAAGCATTTATTCCATCGAGGCAAAACTGTTGTTCGGCGAGGGGTCGTGCCAAACAGCCACCGTGACTTCTATAGTTCGCTTGGACCGCATGCCGGATTTATCAGCCAACCTGTACCAAGGCTCTATGTGCGCACTACTGCCCTTTATCGATCTGTTCAAACGGTGCCATGGCGGCGCCGCACGGTGTAATCATGAAACGTTTTAGTCTGATCGCGTCACTCTGTGTTGCGTCGCTCATGTCGCCGGCAATTCAGGCGCAAGAACCGCCGCCGTCCGGCTACCACTACAGCTTGCCCCTCGACGTCGCTCTCGACGCGGCGAAAGAAGCGATACGCGTGTGTGAAACGAAGCATTACTGGGTGACCGCCACGGTGCTCGATATGGATGGCGTGCCGCAAGTGGTACTGCGCGGAGACAGGAGCACGGTACACACCGCTGAATCGAGCATGCGTAAAGCGTTCACCGTCGTGACCATAGGGCCGGAATTCGGCTTTGACCGGTCGAGTGGCTTTTTCGAATTGATGAAGACGAGTCCGTACGCACCGCAACTCGCGACCGTGCACAACGTCATGGCGTTGCCGGGTGCGGTAGCGTTCAAGGTGAACGGAGAGATAGTGGGCGCGCTCGGTATCGGCGGCGCACCCGGCGGCGACAAGGACGAAGTGTGCGCTGCGGCGGGCGTAGCGAAAGTCGCGGACCGCTTGCCGCACTGAGCCGTCGAGTCTCACTAAAAGTCCGCGATGCATGCCGGGTCGGCAAGAAGATCATCGGGCGAGATCTTGGTAACAGTACGCGCTCAGGCGGCCGCAACTCGTGGATCGAAGTCGAACTCGAGCCGAATTCCGCCCGGTTCGAAAATCATCGTGTGCCGCTTTGGGCCGGCACCCAAGGATTCGGGTGCAAATTGAACTTCGACACCAGGCCATTTGGACACCTTCGAGAACACGTCGTCGAGCGCTGCTTCACTGCCGACGCGCAGGGCCAGGTGGTGCAGGCCTACGTTCGTTTTGCGGTCGAATTCCACGCGGCCCGCTTGATTCTGCACTTCCCACAGCGTCAGCATCACGTGCCCGTCAGACACGAATGCAGCCGGATAGTCCGGCTTCTCGCCAATTTGCGTCCATCCCAAACAATTGATGAAAAAGTCGCGAGTGAGATTCAGATCACGAACGGTCAAGCCGATGTGATCGATGCCAAGCGTCAGCGGTTTCGCAGTCATTTCGAGCCTCCGGGTTGTGGTGATGATGCTACCGCAGAAAAGCAATGTCGATCGATGGCGCGCGGGGCGGCGCGATCAGATCGCAATGGATGTAGTCGGGACGCTCAGTCGTGCATGGCGAGCCAGTCGATGCGTGCATTCACGCGCACCCGGTAAACGATGTCTTGATTGATCTGGGGTTAACCCCGACAACGTTGAAGCATAGACTTCATTCACCGCTTCAAACAACTGATTCTGTCGCAGGCAGGTCCAACATTTATCGAGGTGTTTGTCATGAAATCATTTATCCGTGGAGTCCTTATTGCCGGCGCTCTTGTGATTCCCGCTGCGTCGTTCGCTCAATCGACGGAGCACACGACACGTGCGCAGGTCCGCGCAGAACTCGTGCAACTGGAGAGTGTGGGTTATCACGTCGGCGACGGTGATCCGACGCACTATCCTGATGCAATCCAGGCCGCCGAAGCGAAGGTGGCGGCGCGCAATGCATCGACGAGCAACTACGGTGGCGCATCGAGCAGCACATCCCAGTCGAGTGGTGGTGTGTCGGCTGCGGACTGGAATGCAATGTATAGCCGCTGAGCGGTGATGGTGTCTCTTCTGGTACCAGGACGCGGCCATGACGGCCACCCGTCCTGGTTTGCGCTGATGCCCATCCATAGAGTCCGACGCGGACTCAAACAACGAATACAAGAACTCTTGGCCGGCGGCAATAACTCGATTACTCTTTTCATTGCAATCGCGTAGGCGGTCATAGCGCCGCGTCATTGCCCTGCGCACCGGTGACTGTCGGGCAACCGATGGCGGCGCCCATCAGCATTGGAGGAGAAGCCGCGATGAGCAACGAGTCAGGGCCGGAAGGCGGTACGCCTTCCCCTCAGCCTTCCGCGGATGGAAGCCGTATCGACGACGCATTCGCCGATGACCCGGCCGTGCGCGATCACCCGCGTTACCAACAGATGTTTCCGGTGCTCACCGGTGCGGAAGTCGACAAGGTGCGCCGCTTCGGCAGCTTGTCCCGTTACGTCAAAGGCGAATTGCTCTACCGTGCGGGAAGTCTCTGCCCCGGAATGTTCGTCCTGCTGTCGGGCAAAGTTCGGATAGTCGGCCGCGATGGCCTCGGCCACGAACGGATCATTCACACCTATACGCAGCGCGGCGAGTTCACCTCGGATGTCACCCAGCTCTCGAGCAAGCCCGCGGTTGTCGACGCGCATGTCGTCGAAGATGTCGAAGCGGTGTTGTTGCGGCCCGACGAACTCAGCACCATGATGATCAGTGAAGCCGATCTTGGCGAAAAGATCATGCGCGCACTGATTCTGCGGCGTGTCCTCGTGATCGAGCGCGGACAGGGGGTGATTCTTGTCGGCTCATCCAATCATCCACAACTGCGCGCGCTGCAGAATTTCCTGCGCCGCAATGCTTTTCCGAATATGACGCTCGATGCCGAGCAGGATGCCGAAGCCATTGCGCTGCTCGAACGCCTGACGCCGCAGCCCGATGACTTTCCACTTGTGGTTTGTCCGGACGGTACTGTGCTGCGAAATCCCGACGAGGGGCAGCTCGCATCTTGCCTCGGACTGATCCCCGAGTTCGATCCGACGCACATCTACGATGTGGCGATTGTCGGCGCAGGCCCGGCTGGACTTGCGGCGGCCGTATACGCGGCATCCGAGGGACTGTCGGTCGCGGCGCTCGACTGTCGCGCACCCGGCGGCCAGGCCGGTACGAGTGCACGCATCGAGAACTATCTGGGCTTTCCCACCGGTATCACGGGTCAGGCTCTCGCGGGCCGCGCGTTTGTCCAGGCGCAGAAGTTCGGTGCACATATCGGCATTCCGTGCGAGGTCAAGGCGTTGTATTGCCATAAGCAACCGCTTGTCATAGAGCTTGCCGATGGCCGCCGCATTGCCACACGCACTGTGGTCATCGCCTGTGGTGCGGAGTATCGGCGACCTGATGTCGAGGATCTCCCGCGCTTCGAACGCTGTGGCGTTTATTACTGGGCTACGCCAATCGAGGCAAGGCTGTGCCGCAAGGAGCCGGTGTTGCTGGTCGGTGGCGGTAATTCAGCGGGGCAAGCGGCGGTGTTTCTGGCCTCACATGCCGAGCATGTGCATATGTTTATCCGCAGCGCGAGTCTCGAACACAGCATGTCGCACTATCTGGCCGAACGTGTCGCATCTCTGGCCAACGTGACGCTCCATACGCGTATCGAACTGACCGCGCTCGAAGGGGCAGCACGCCTCGAGCGCGTGCACTACCGCGGTGCCGGCGGCATTGAAGGAAGCATGACGGCACATCATCTGTTCGTATTCATCGGCGCGGAACCGAATACTGAATGGCTCAAGACATGCAGCGTGTCGCTCGACAGTAAGGGGTTCGTCTTGACGGGGACCGATCTCGAGGAAGCGGGCGTCCATTCCATGCCGTTGCAGACGAGCGTCGAGGGTGTCTTCGCGATCGGCGACGTTCGTTCAGGATCGACGAAGCGTGTCGCGTCGGCTGTGGGTGAGGGCGCGGCCGTAGTGGCGCAGATTCACGGATTCCTGACCGGTGCGCGGTGAGTCATTCGAACTAGCAACCTTCATATTCAGGCTGACGCCTTTCAGCAAATGCGGCGACCCCTTCGGTTGCATCATTGGTAAGCGACGTTTGACGAAACGATACGTGCAGCGAAGGCCAGGTTCGGCGGATCTGAAAAACGGCGTTGACTCGCTGATTTACCGCTAAAAGTATTGTCGCAGCCGAAAAGAACCTCGGACAGAACCTCGCAGCTCAATACGAAGTGCATACGAGTCTTAACGGCTGGCATCCTGAGGCACAGGCGGAATATACAGCCGGCTGGTCACGAGCATCACCGCTGCCAACACAACAATCCCGGTGAGAATGCCGGAAAGCCGCATAAGCGCGGGTAACGGATCGGCTGACCAATGATGATCCTGGACAAACACCATGATGAACGCGATGGTGAACTGCCGGCCCACGTAGCTTGCTCCTTCCCGTCCCGTTTGCACGTGACATCCTGCCCACACGCCGATGGACAGCGCGAGCATGCAGAGCATTGCTTGCCCCTGCATCAGAGGGAGTAGCGCCACACCGATCGCACCGGCCAGCAGACAGCCGGCCACGCGCTGCACCATCTTTTCCATGACCGGCTGCCGCGTTCTGTCTATTGCCAGCCCCGGCGGCACGATCAGCACGGCGATCGCCGTGACCATTGCCTGCGCGAAACCGGGCAGATGCAGCACGTAAGTCAGGGAGGCGAGGATTGTGATGGACAGCGCGGCCTGCAAGCACAGCAGCATGCGGGTCGAGCGCGCTGATTCCAATGGCGGCGTCAAAATCGCAGCGGAAGGCACGCCCGAATCGCCCGCAGCGCGAGCGACTGAAGCCGCCAATGATGTTCTGTTCTTTCGGTACCACTTCGGCCCGAAATGAAACACGCTCGCCACCAGCAGACAAGCAAGTGTTCCGACCGCGACCTCGGCGACTCGTAGCGCCGCGAATATTGCGGTCGCCCGCACGGTCGCGAACTTGTGCGCTTCGTACGTCACCATCAGGGCTGTCACGCCGCTCAGAATCCAGGCGTAGGCCGCTTTGGACCCGTTGGCTCGATACACCGTGACAGCGCCGATCACCCCTAACGCGGGCACGAACAGCCACGGGCGGTCACCAATCCAGGGCCCCGCCAGGGTTCCCAGCGCCGCGCCTATCACCGTGCCCATGATCCGGTGTGCGGCACGCTGCACGGAGCCGGCAAAACTCGTTTGCATGACTGCGAAGCCGCTGATTGCAGCCCACCACGTGTCCGATAGATGCAACGCGTTGGCAAGCGCGACAGAGAGTGCGACCGAGAGCATCGCTTCGGCCCCGAATGTCGCGCGCGCCCCGGAAGGCTTCCAGGCCGCCAGTTCTCGCCCGAGCCCGAATAGGGCCGTCCGGCAGATCTGAGCAAGCGTGCCGAAGAGCGTCATCTACGCCGCCGCAGTCTCGTAACGCGCCTGCGCGAGGGACATAGTGGAGCGGAATGGCCGCATCGCGATAAGTGAGTCTTCCGGGCAAAAGTGATCTGCCAGGCTTCGCGCACATGTGGCCCAAGCACTGCACCCGAATAAAGGAGTACAGGCACAACGTCAGAAAAGACATAGTGATCCATGGGGAACCGGCCTCCGTCGATCGCACGGGTTATGACACTTACCTCGAGTCGTCCTCGCAGCCATGCCGCAGATTATATGGCTGGCGATGCAAAAGGCCATGCATTATCCGGCGCATGGCCTGGCGGATCCGAATGGGCGGCTGATCCGGGCTTCCAGAAGGTCACGTCAGAAGGGGTGACGCGGAATGCCCCATCATCTTCCTGCTAATCCTTGCACGCTACGAAGCGGACGTGCCCGTTAGCGCATCTTGCCGGACAGGACGGGCCGGAAGTTGCCACGCGTCGCGCAACAGTCTCAGGAATTCGGCTTCGCGATCGCAA
Organism: Paraburkholderia sp. BL9I2N2; assembly: GCF_004339745.1. Taxonomy (GTDB): domain Bacteria; phylum Pseudomonadota; class Gammaproteobacteria; order Burkholderiales; family Burkholderiaceae; genus Paraburkholderia. The sequence continues at coordinate 760,438 of NZ_SMGP01000004.1, forward strand.
TGGCCGCAGTCCGCCATGACGGCCTCGCTGCACAACTCCAGGATGTCGCGCCGGAGTCGCCGGTCCTGCACATCAGCCGCGAGCCAGGCGAGCGTCGTGGGATCGACGTGACATACGTCGCTCCAACTCAGGTATCCGGAGCGCGTCAGGTCTTCGTACAGCGTTTGCACGATCGAGAGCAGACGGTGTCGATTCAACAACAGGCGCTTTTCCATGCCACAACGATCGAGTGCCTCGAGTTCCGTGAGGCTGAGGTGTCCATCGGTTAGCAGGCATGCCGCCAGGATGCGGCCGGCTGCCTCAGGACTGTTGCATTGATAGTGACGCATTTGCTACTCCTCTCTATATCGGCAAGAACGGATCGGCGAAATGAATCCTGAGATGTTCCAGGTGAATCGCCGTGACAATTCAGTTCACCTCACGCGTTCGCTAAATGAGGAAAACAAAATGTTGGGTGCGTCATGCGGCCGGTTCGGGTTCATTGACGGCGGCATTCTGGCGGCCGCCCAGCCGCCGGTCAGCGGCGAGATTGCCGACCGATTGGAGCGCTGGTCGCCTTGCAGGATCATTTCGATTGCGGTGCGATCGGCTTTTCCCTGTTCAGTAAGCGGCACGCGATCCGCCACGACGATACGAATCCGCTTGGCGACCAAAGGGCCGAGCACGATGTCGAGCCTGCGCATGCATCGCGCAACGTCTGCTTGCCCAGCAACCCACGGTTCGATTAGCGCGTTCCATCCATATTTGTCGGCAGACTGGTCGGCGGCCAGCACTACGGCGTAGCGAACGTCGGGTAAGCGGCACAGGGCATCTTCGATATCGGTGGGGCCGATCGCCAGTCCATCGATTTCCGCCACATCGGTCGCGCGGCCGAGAATGTGCAGATTGGCAGCCTCGTCGATGAAGCCGGCGTCGCCGGTCAGGCACCAACCGTCCTGAAACTTTTGTGCTTCTTCGACCGGCTGATGGTAGTAACCTTCAGCCACAGCGTCCGACCTGACTTCAATGTTTCCGCACTGTCCCGCGCGCGCCAGCGTTCCATCGGCGCGACGCAAACGCACCTCGACGCCGGGTCGAATGCGGCCCGCGCAAGCCAGCAGATCCGGATTCGCCTCGTATGCGGATGGCGGCAGAATGCTGACGAGACCGGTTTCGCTGGCACCGTACATGTGCGTGAGCACAGGACCCAGACGCGCGATCGCGCGTTGCCGCAGTACCGCAGGCGCTGATCCGCCGATGTGCGCAATGGAGCGCAGCGACGACAGGTCGCGCCGGCCGACGTCCGGGTGGTCCATTGTTTCGAACAGCTGAGGCTCGACGAGAAGCACGTCGGTGATGCGATCCGATTCGATTGTCGCGAGCGTCTCCGCGGGGTCGTACCGACGCTTCAGCACGACCATACCGCCGCCGATCAGCGTGTTGTCGACGAGCACTTGCGACAGGTAGGCGAGCGGGCCATTGATAAGCTGACGCCGGTCCTTGTCGTCCGCTGCGCCGACCATCGTTGAATATGTCGCGGAGGACCGGCGGCTGCATTTCGGCACACCTGTCGTGCCGCCCGACGAAACGACGACCGCGAGGTCATCGGGCTTCAGCCGTCCGCGTAACGGCAGATCCGACTGCACTTGCGCGAGCTTGTCCAGGCGCGACGACGCGGGACCGACGCCGACGAAAACCACATGGCCCTCGACCGCAGCGGGAATGAGGTGAAGGGTTTCCGGGAAGGCTACGAGAAGCGTCGGTTGAACGCGGGCCAGCAAGGTTGCGCGCCGTTCGGCATTCGTAGACGCAGGCACGAACATCGTAGCCGAACCAAGGAGGTTTGCGGCGTAGCGAATCGCAAGCGCGTCTGGGCAATTGGGTGCGAGCAGTGCGACCAGCGAGCCCCGGCCGATGCCATGCACCGCAAGCGCCCGCGCATAGCGAAATATTGCGCTTCGCAGGGTTCCGCCTGTGACGTCATGATCGAGATAGCGCAATACCGCACGATCAGATTGGTTTTCCAGTTGATCGAGTAAGGCGTCAACATAGGGCCGAAAGGCTGTATTCCCGTCGTTTTGCATGATTGCTCCGCTCCAGTGATGCGTGATTCGATATGCGAATCAGGCTGTGCTGTGAAGCGTTGTGCGTTTGCAAAATGAGCGGAGAATTAGCCGGTGCGGAAGGGGCGCTACCTCTCGTCTTCCTTTGCGAGTCGATGAGGGGGCCGTCGTATCGTGAAAGCCGATGTAGATGTCGAATTGGGTCGAGGGTCCGCCTGGTTTGTCAACGGCCGCTCGCCCGGCCAGGTCGAAACTCTGAGGAGGCGTGACCCGGACAGCGCTGTTGAAGCGTTCGGAGCCACAGGGAAGATTCAGACATGTTGAATGCACGCGAGGAAACGGCTTTAACCCAGCGCCTGATGGTTGCCCTGGAGGTTGCCGCCAGCCAGCTGGTACAGGTTGTTGCCCGCCGGATCGGCGTTGTGCACGTACTGAAACGCTTCATCGATGACGCCGTTAGGGTGACGCTGCTTTGCGCATGGACTGCGCCGCTTGCGCTGAGCAGCGCAAGCGAAACCGTAGATAGAGCGATTCGTTTCATCGATTTCTCCACGCAGACGCTTAGTTTGTCATTGCGAAGCTGAGCGTACGCCCACACCCTGGGATACCGAAGCAAAACCAAATTTTCTGTCGAACCCCTGTTGGATTGCCGCAAACAGCGGCTCGAAAAAGCGTTCGATACATTCAGACATCGCCGCTTTTCAATTTCACCAAATACCTTCCTGGCGGAGATCAACTCCTGTTTATTTTCAGGTGGTTACGGTCGGTCAGCGGGTGGACGGATCGGACTTGGCATAACCCGTGCATTTGTAGCTGCGGGCACAACGACGACCGGTTTCGTGCTTTCGCCGCGGCGTCAGCAATATTGCTCACATTTAAAGGGAAATGCGTTGTTCGTTTGAGCCTCTTTGTCAGCGCGCGGCAAGCCCTTTGCCTCTTCGCATCAACGTTGAATAGCGCGCCGAAAATGGACCTGATCCGGGTGCATTCGAGTATTCAACAAACTTATTATTGGAGTCGTTATGAAGGTGAAACTTATCGTCGGTCTATTAGTCGCAAGCTCTGCCGTGTTGGCTGCTCCCGCGTTTGCGAGCGGTTACGGCCCTGCACCTTTCTATCGCCCCGACGTCGGCGAGCCTGCAATGCAACGCAGTCAAAGCGCTCAGACGATGGCTGCGGCAGTGAGTCCGGCAAGCATGGTAGACGAAAACAGCAGTGGCGTTGGCGGTAACGAATCGGTCAGATCGCAGTCTGGCGGGCCTGCCGCGGCTGATAGCGCCAGCGTGATGTATCGCGGCAATTGATAAGCCCGGTCGCGGGGCGCGAGTCAGCCAGCGCTCTGCGACCGAAGTGATGCCCGTTGCCGCGGGCTATTTCAGTTTGCACTCGCGTTTAGCAAAACCATCCCGTGTATGCCCGAAAGCGTCTGTTGCCAGGTGCTGCCGTTCTGTGCGGCCTGGTTATCGTCAAACAAAGGTTGCAGCAACGTAAGCAGATCTTTCGAAACCGATGTGTTCGTTGGCGTGGTGACGTCCGACACCAACACGCCTCTCACGTATTCGGATTGCCGTACAGACTGATTGGACGCCTGGTTCAACGTCGCCTGAAGTAGTTTGCCGCGTTTCGTCGCGATGTTGACTGTGCTGCTTGCGTCGTCGTTGAGCTGCACATAGTCGTAGTTCTGTGACGCTAACGATTTGCGGAGTTGTAGCGTGCCGCCGGCTAGCGCCTGGTGGTAGCTCGCTTGTAGATGCGATCGCTGCGTTTGCGAAATTTTGCCGTCCAGCAGATTGCCTCCGGTTCGCGTGCTCTGCGAGACCTGATAGGAAAAAGTATCCGTTTGATTCACCAGCATCGGATTCGAGGACACCGGGTTATCGGTCATCGAGCCGGTGAAATCGGCCAGACCGGTCAACATGGCGTGATCCGACTGCGCCAGCCACGGCGCATAGGCCGTACCGGGAAGCTGCTGCGACGACGTCCCATAGTCGCTGTTCAGTTGCGTGAACGCGTCTTTGAACATTGACATCAACGCGGTGTTCCCGTGCCCTTTCGCGTTGGCGTTGTCGAACTGCGTCAGATAGCTTGCGATGGCCTGGTCGCGTTGCGCGCCCGAGCCCCAGACTGCGGAATCGCTCGTATCGACCTTGAGATTGATCGTGCCGGCGGAGTCTGTGAGGCTCACGCTCCTCGCTGAACTGTCCAGTGAGATATTGGCTGACACGTTGTTTGGGCCGTCGCCTGTCACATCGAACTGCATATTCACGGACGACAATACCGATGTGTCGTACTGCGTCAGACCGCTCATGTCGAGCGTCGGTGGGACAGCGCTGAGGCCATCGATTGCTTTCTGAAATCCATCGGCCAGCTTGGCCAGGGCGCTGCGCTCGGTGCCGCTCAGCGTCCCGCTGCTCTTTACGCTGACCGCCAGCGTGCCGTCCCCGCTGTCCATTTCAATATCGACCTTGACGCCGCTCGCGGTCTGAACGCTCAGTTTGATATCGCCTTGCGGACTTTGCCCCGATAGTCCGATTGCACCAGCTCCGCCGGCTGCGCCCGCCGAAGCGACCGTGACCGACTGCGAGAAATTGCTACCCGTGGTCTTGAAGCGATCGAGCAGAGCGCTTCCCAGATTGTAGAACTGCCCGGACATCGTGCCGGCCATGTAATCGCCCGCCATCGCGAGAGAGACGGCGTCGGTGTTGCTGTGAGCCCAGGTGATGGTCGGTCCCGCGCTCGCCAGCGTTCCGTGCTGCGTGTACACGATGGGTGATTCGACGCCCGCGTAGGGGATCGTGACAACTGTCGACGCGGTCTCGGTGACGGCATCTTCCGCTACGACGCCGGCTGTCGAAGCAAGGCTGTTCGCCGTGCTCGATAACGGCGCCGCCGTTAGAGGAAAGCCTACATTCAATGACGATAAGGTGGTCATAGTGCCGTGCTTTGTTATTTTTTCGATGCAAGATTGTGGTCATCTGGGCGACGAGCGGCTTCAGTCGATATATCGACTGCAAATTGAAAATCTTTAAACTTAATACTTGGTTTTATGGAAACTCGGGGGCGAAAGAGGGGTTAATCCGCTGTTTCGCTCCGCATCCGCGTTGCTCGCTTATAGCCCCATGCCTTTGCCGGGCTGACCCTCGAACTGCGCCATTTCGTCATACGTTGGGCCACCGGGACGAGGTGTCCCAAATGCGGTCAACGGCCGCCGGCGCGTCCCAAATCCTCCTGTGTCGATGCCTTGGCAGTGCAGTCGCCGAAGCACGAGTCACCGCGAGTAAAATGATGCGACTGCAACGCCAACCAGTTAACACCATGAACCTCGGCCGGATCGACCTTAATCTCTTGCGAGTATTCGACGCAGTGTTCGAGGACCGCAATCTGGTCCTCGCCGGAAAGCGGTTGAATCTTAGCCAGTCCGCCGTGAGTCACGCGCTGGGGCGGTTGCGGGACGCACTGGAGGATGACCTGTTTGTCCGGACCTCGAAAGGGATGGAGCCGACCGCGCGCGCAGTCGCGATGGCAGCCCCGTTGCGCAGCGCCCTCCACCAGATTCAAGTGGCGCTGGGCGACGAGCCGTTCCGGCCGGATGTTGCCGAACGTGAGTTCGTCGTCGCGGCGAACGACTACATCACGATGCTTCTTCTCGGCCGTCTCAGTCAGAGACTTGCCGCCGAAGCTCCGATGGTGAACCTCGTGATACGACCGTCCACGCGGCTGGATCTCGCCGGACAGATCGACATCGGCCGGATCGACATCGCCATTGGAATCTTTGCGGAGGTGCCGCCGCGCTTTCAGTCGATGATGGTGTGGCAGCAGAGAGACGTGCTGGTGATGCGTCAGGATCATCCCATTGGCGAGCGCACAGTCACTCACGACGACCTGTTGAACTACCCACTTGTCGCCGTCTCGCTCGGTGGAGCGGAAGAGGGCGCCGTCGGCGGCTTCATCGTTGAACGGGGTTTGGCGCGGCAGTCTGAAATGTTCGACCGGCAGGCGTTGGAAGATGCCTTTCCAGAGGGATCGGCGCGACCGCGGCTGAGGGTCGCTGTGGCTCATTCGCTGGCGATCCCTGCATTGCTGCGTCACAGTGAGATGTTCGCCGTCGTACCTTCCCCATTGGGACGCGAGTTCGAGCGCTACGGCGAGCTGAAAACGCGGGCAACGCCGTACCCGCCTCCGGAGTCCGCGGTCAGAGCGGTGTGGCATGCGCGAAACGCCCACGACCCGGCGCTGCAGTGGCTGCGGGCCCAGATACTCGACATCGGCAGGCAGGTGCGAAGCTAGGCGGTCCCGTTTCCTTCAAGACCATCTTGCAGTCTTTTCACCGCGCTTGATGTTCTGGCTATGCCATCATGGGGGCACTATGCATATAGATATCCCTAACGCCGCGGAGACCGGTCATCAAATGCATTCGGACGCTCAAGTCGTCGATTCGGTTATCCGGTCACGGAAAGCCGTTCGCGTTTTCCGTTCCGATGCAGTCTCACAGAAAGACATCATAGACATTCTCGATGTCGCTCGCACAGCGCCAAGCAACTCGAACATGCAACCGTGGCGAGTTCACGTGCTGCGTGGGCGTAGCAAGGAGTCGCTGAGTGAGGCGCTTGTGCGCGCCCATGTCGCGGATTTGCATCCGCCGCTACAGCATGTTCCGGACCCCATGCCGGAGGCTTATCGCCCGATGCAGGAGGAGTTCGGCGCGCGATACTACGGTGCCCTTGGTATCGACAAGGCAGACGTCGCCGGTCGCGCCCGCGCCACAGGCCGAAACTTCGGTTTCTTTGGGGCACCGGTCGGCCTGATCTTCACCATCGATGCGAGACTGAAAAAGCACAGCTGGCTCGACTATGGTCTCTTTCTGCAGACGGTCATGATCGCAGCCCGTGCTCGGGGCCTTGATACGTGCCCGCAAGTGTCGTTTGCACGCTATCAGACCATCATCGCCGAGCATCTCTTACTCGAACCGGGCTTTGACGTGGTGTGCGGTATGTCGCTGGGTTACGCAGACCACGATTCAGTGGTCAACAGACTCGCAATTCCGCGCGAGACGGTCGAAAGATTTACTACGTTTGTCGGCTTCGACGAAGAGGCATAGCGCCGAAGGCCGTTGTTTTTGGACCGGCTAATCGGTCGCTCTCCATTTCAGAATTCGCGCGCGTTGCAGTTGCGGCGCGCGCAATCGCCTTGCCGAAGACCCGCGAGCCATGTGCACCGGGCAGGCGTCCCAACGTGTGTACGCGACATGATCGCGGATCATCTAACTCACGTTGAGGATCAGCCGGCAATTGTTCAATCAGTTCCCTTCAATCTCTTTTTTTGACTCCACTACTTTTCGAAATATGACAGTAAAGATCCTTGCCTTTTGTGGGAGTTCCCGCCGCGATTCCCTTAATCGAAAACTATTGGAAATAGCCGCGTCTGCTGCACGAACGGATGGCGCGGAGGTGACGTTTATCACACTCGCTGACTTTCCCTTGCCGATTTACGACGTTGATGTCGAAAGTGCGCACGGTGTTCCTGAGCGGGTTCGAGCGCTGCAGGAATTGTTCGCCAGACATGACGCGCTGTTAGTCGCTTCGCCTGAGCATAATGGCGGCTATACCGCTGTGCTCAAGAACATGCTGGACTGGGTAAGCAGGCCGACCGCGACGGGAAGTTCCGGCTTGACACTCTTCGCCGGTAAGGTCGCGGCGGTTGTTTCGGCATCACCGGGGCCGATGGGCGGGATTCGCGCAATGCTCGGAATGCGGGGCGTTCTCGAGAAGATGGGCGCGATACTGATTCCTCAAGTGTTCTCGCTGGGTTCCGCCCATCAGGCATTTGCCGAGAACGGCAGACTCGTCGATGAGAAAGCAGAAGCAGAAGTGCGACGTGTCGGTCTTGGCCTCGTTGGCGTGACGAAGCAACTGACCGCCCACTGAATGTCGGTGCCCGGGCGCAACTCAACGCGCCCGGCGTGATGCCGGTCTGGCGTTCCCGCCTCTAGATTGAAGAGGAACCGGTATCGATGCGGCACAAGAGCAGGACACGCCGGTATCGACGGTTCCTGCGCATGATCAGTTTGCGTCAGGCGCCTTGACGTTGTACGCAATGCGCCCTGCGGGCAGAAAAAACAAAGCGATAATTGCGCCGCCCTTTGCTTCCGGATAGTGATGACTGCCCGGCGCCGGCGCGGTCCATCCGCCATAACACCAGCCGTTCGGACCGGCGAGGGCCGCGCCTTCGTTTAGCGACACCACCATGTTGAATTCGCCATAGGGATGCGCGTGGTAATCGCCCCGGAAGCTTCCCTCCGGATTGTTCTGGTCGTTGCCGGTGCTATCCATATAGACCGCCGTAATGCTGAATCCAAAGGTCTCTTCTGACGGATCGACAAGACGTGCACGCCGATACCTGCGCCCGGAGATCTCGATGTTGGCCGCCCAGCCTTCTTCCACTACGCCAATCGTAATCAGGCGCTCGAGATCTTTATAGAACTCGCTCGATGTGCCGTATTTTTCGTTGAGCCACTGTTCGACCTCATTGCCCGTAGTCAGATCCTTGACCTCCTCGAGAAAGGGCAGGCATTTCGCTATGAGTTCATCTCTACTGCTTGAGTTATTGGCTTGTGACAAGTTGGTCCTCACTGGTCTGAGGGGCTGCGTGTGCAGCCCGGGTCGACGACGCCGCGTCGAAGATGGTGGGCTTTGCCCGTCGACGCATAACGACTGGGCGCTCACCGCTGCGGTCACGATGCCACATCGCTGCTGGAGGACGAAGGGGATAGTTTTCAATACCACATTGAATGATGTTCAAGTGCCGCACACCGCTGCGTTCAATAGGCAAATGAACACAATTCATCTCGATACTCGAGGCCTCCGGCGCTTCTCTCTCAAGCACGTTAGCGCATGAAAATCACCGCTGATCACGCCGTGAAAAGAAAAGTACATGCGTCTGTGTCCTTACAGGAGAATTTAAATTTTCCAAATGTCCGGCGAATACGCTTCGTATTTTCGTGGCCCCGTGTTTCACCGTGTTGTTGCTTTTTATTTGCAAACATAAGCTCCGCACCAATGATCCGTATCACATAAAGTACTTTGGATAACGAAGCGACTAGCCAATCATTGGGAGGAGTATGAAGCGTGGAAGGGTTGCAGCGTTCGGTCTCGGGATGTTGAGTGCATCGGCCTTCGCACAAAGCAGCGTCACACTGTATGGTTTGATCGATACCGGCATCGAGTACGTGTCTCATGCAAATTCCGCCGGCGACCACGTCGTTCGGATGCCGGCCATCAGTGGGGAATTGCCGTCCCGGTGGGGGATCCGCGGCACCGAGGACCTCGGGGGCGGCTGGAAGGCGATCTTTACCCTGGAGAATGGCTTCAATACGAGAGCCGGAGACATTGGGCAAGGAGGGCGGTTGTTTGGGCGCCAGGCGTGGGTCGGCATTGACGGGCCGTGGGGGGCGCTAACCTTCGGGCGCCAGTACAACATGGTTTTCTGGGCTTTGTCCGATGCGGACATGCTGGGCCCCGATGTCCACGGGATCGGCGCGCTGGACAATTACCTGCCCAATGCGCGAAGCGATAACAGTATCGTCTACAAGGGCACCTATAAAGGGGTGACAGTCGGCGCCTCGTATTCGTTCGGACGCGATGCGGCCGGCACCGGCAATTCGCCGGGACAGGGTACATGCGCCGGTCAGGTTCCAGGCCAGTTCAACCCATGTCATGAATGGAGCGCAATGCTCAAATACGACGCGGCAAGTTTTGGCGTTGCGACTGCATACGACGAACAGCGAGGCGGTGCGAACGCCGCGGCTAATTTCTTTGACGGCATCGGCACTTTTCCCATTGCGTCAGGCGCAGACAAGGACACGCGCATCGTGGCGAACGGCTACGTGAAGTTTGCCGGGTTGAAGGTCGGAGCGGGGTGGCTCGGAAGACACGTCGAGACGAACTCCGCCGCGGCGCCCGACGTACGGTCGAATCTTTACTTCGTAGGCGCCCAGTATTTCGTGACCCCGAGTTTTGTGATCGATGGCGAAGGCTTTCGGATCGTGGTCCGGGAGCAGGATGCGCGGGCAACGATGACAACGCTGCGCGCCACTTACTTCTTGTCGAAAGCCACTGCTGTCTATATCGGCGGTACGTATTTGTGGAACAGCGCCAAGGCGCGCTTTTCCGCGAGCGTGGGCGGCGGGGGCACGACGCCGGCGGCGGGCATGGGTCAGTTCGCTACGATGGCGGGAATTCGGCACTTGTTCTAACTGGGCGCGTGCGCGAAGCGCGAGTTGCCCGATAGAAGCGACGGGTATCGTGCTCCGTGAATCCGCAGGGCAATCATTAACCAAGGCAGGCGGACAGTGTTCTTGCGAACGCTCCGCCCGTTTGATCACGGAGTTTGCATGAGCACACGAGATATCGGCGAGCAGAACTTACTCAACGTGGAACAGTTCATTGACGAACGCAGGTTTTCACCCTATCAGTGGTTGATTCTGTTTTTCTGCTTTCTGATCGTCGCGCTGGACGGATTCGATACCAGCGCAATCGGCTTCGTTGCGCCGGCGATCGCGAAAGAGTGGGGAGTAACAAAAATCGCGCTTGGGCCCGTACTAAGTGCGGCGCTCGTGGGCCTCGCGATCGGTGCGCTGCTTGCTGGACCCGTTGCCGACAGGATCGGGCGTCGCAAGGTTCTGATCGGCTCAGTCTGTTTTTTCGGCGTGTGGACGATTGCCTGCGTATTCGCTACGGGTGTTTGGCAACTGTCGGTCTTTCGCTTTTTAACCGGCATTGGGCTTGGCGCGGCACTTCCCAACTCGACGACGTTATTGTCGGAATACGTGCCGGCGAGATGTCGATCCTTGCTGCTGAATGTCATGTTCTGCGGATTCACCTTAGGCGCGTCGGCCGGTGGCGTCGTGTCGGCCGCATTGATACCAGACTTCGGATGGCGCTCGATCTTCCTCGCGGGCGGCATTGCGCCCGTCCTGCTTGCATGTGCCCTTGTTGCGCTGCCCGAGTCCGTGCGATTCATGGTGATCAAAGGCTGGCCGGATGATCGGATTCGTCGAGTACTTCGAAGAATTGCCAATGGTGAGCTGGTGACTGCTTCAAAGTTCTCTGTATCTGATCGGGTAGGGGAGAAGGAAACCGCGCCACTTGCTCTCATCCTCTCTACGCGTTACAGGTTCGGCACGTTGATGCTGTGGCTAGCGTACTTCATGGGTCTGCTTGTCTATTACATGCTGACGAGCTGGATGCCGACGATGATCCATGACGCGGGCTTCACACTGCGCCAGGCGTCGTTGGTGTCGGCACTGTTTCCGGCAGGAGGCGTAATCGGCGCATTGGGTTGTGGCTGGTTGATGGACCGCTTCAATCCGTGGCGAGTGGTCGCGCTCGCATTTCTGTTGTTGGGCGCCGCTGTCTGCGCGATGGGACAGGGCACGGCCAATGTTCAGTCGCTTGCGATCGCGACCTTCGTGGCGGGTGTCTGCATGACGGGCGCGCAAATGTCGATGCTGGCCCTTGCGGCGCTGTTCTATCCCACGCACGGGCGCGCTTCCGGCGTGGCGTGGATGCTGGGTATCGGGCGTCTGGGAGGCATTCTCGGCGCGCTCGGCGGGGGAGCGCTTTCTGCTGCCGGCTACAGCATGATCGCCATTTTGACGTCGATGGCCGCGCCCGCATTCGTCGCAGCCATGGCATTGCTTGTCGCGGTATCGGTCAGTAATAAGCAGGGAAGCCTGCAGGCGGCGGTTGTCGAGCCGAGTCCATGAGAAGGCGCGCGCCATCGAATTCGCGATAGGATCTCGGTACAGACCGGATGGTGCTCGCCCCGGCAAGAGGAGACAGCATGGACCTATTCATGTCGATGGAAGCGTTCGTACGCGCCGCGGAAGCGCAGAGCTTCGCCGGCGCGGCGCGCCAGTTGGGCGTCGCCAAATCGGTGGTGACCTCGCGCGTCAAGCAGCTCGAAGACCATTTCGGTGTGCCGCTCTTTCATCGATCGACCCGGGCGGTGCGCCTGTCCGAACTCGGCGAGACCTACTACCGCGAGTGCGCCGAGCTGGTCACCAAGGTTCACGATCTGTCCGGCCGCTCGCGTGGCGATCCGCAGGCGCTCGCGGGCACGCTCAATATCCACGTCCTGCCGGGCTTCGCGCTCGGCCATTTTTCGCAGACGCTGATCGAATTCCGCGCCGCGTACCCGCGCGTGGAATTCGTCGTGACCGTCAACGACCGCGTCATCGATCCGGTTCAGGAAGGTTTCGACCTGGCGTTGCAAATCTATCCGCCGGCATCGAACCTGCTGGTCGAGCGGCGTCTCTTTCCGGTGCGCGGCGTGCTCTGTGCCGCGCCCGGCTATCTGAAGGAAGAGCCGCTGATCGAGACACCGCTCGATCTGCTGCGGCACGACTTCGCGCGCTATTCGTACTACCCTTGGGGCGACAAGTGGCCGCTGATGCGCGGCAACGAATGCTTCGAAATCGCGCTGAATCCGGTGCTCAAAACCAATAGCGTGCATCTGCTGCTGGAATTCGCGAGGGCCGGCGCGGGCGTCGTCTATCTTCCGACCATGGTCGCCGCCGCCGATCTGCTCGAACGCCGGCTGGAACGTGTGCTGCCGGAATACGCGGCGCCGCCGCTGTGGCTCTCGGCGGTGTATCCTGCCTCGCACCGCTCGACCACCAAGGTCAAGGCCTTCGTCGACTTCCTGCGCGCGCGCTATCTGCGCGAACCGCAGTGGGACCGGGCGCTCGGCATTGCGCCGCCGGACGACGAAACGAAAAGCGTCGGCGAGGAACTGTCCGATAGTTAAGGCCTACCCGAGGCCAATGAGGGTTCGCCACCAGGTAGTTTCCCTGGCGCGATTTTGGAGCACCCAAGGTTCGCGTTTCCCGACCCTCAGAACATTGCTGTAGCGCCTGTCGCCGCTTAATCTTCGATGCAAGCAACGCATTCGTGGATCAACTGGAGGCAGACATGCAACAAACCTGGTTCGGCAGCCTGGACAACTTTCGGAAAGGCTCCATCGAAATCATCAAGGGCAAACCGGAACATTACGCCATGTCGAATGTATTCGACGTCGCGAGCCGCGCTGAGCCCTACGAGAAAGTCGTCGTCGGCAAGAATCTCAAGTACGTGATCGAGACGCTGCGCGCGGAAGGTTCGTCGCCGTGGTTTGCTGCGTCGCACGATGAGTTCGCGGTCGTGCTCGACGGCGAAATCGACATCTATTTCATCAAGCCGTCGGACGGCCCGCTGGTCGACGCACAGACCGAAGGCAGCGTGCGCCTCGAAGGCCAGCCCTCGGGCCAGTCGATGGGCCATGTGCGGCTGCGCCGCGGTCATCAGGCGCTGCTGCCCGCCGGCGCCGCCTATCGCTTCGAAGCAAAGACAAAAGGCGTGCTGCTCGTGCAGACGATCCTCGGACGCTATTCGGTCGAGAAGTGGGCCGACATCTGCATCCACTGAATCCCTCTACACGATCCATCTTTTCGGAGCCCATCATGGACAAAGTCAGCACCCTGCAAAACGTCACCGCGAGCGAGGCCGACGCGGTGACCGGTTATCGCACGTTCTGTCTCGGCGACTTCGAATTCAGCCGCGACGCTTATTTCGCCACCGTCAGGTGGCCGGCCAAAGGCCAGATCCGCTCGCACCAGATGCACGCCGACGACTTCCTGCGCGCGATGATGCGCGACGTGGCGTGGGGCTTCTTCTACGGCTGGGTCAACTTCGACGAAGTGATCGGCACGCGCAATCACTACGGCAAGGTCGACATGTACGCCGGCGCGTATAACGCGAGCTTCAAGGAAGCGGGCGTCGACCATATGCAGCAGTTCGACACGCCGCTCATCATGGCGACCTTCAAGGCGATCCTGAAGGACTGGGTCAACGAAGGCTTCGACCCGTTCGCCGCGCCCGAAGAAACCGGCTCCGCGTTCGGCACGAAACATGGCGACAACATCGCCGCGATCGAGCGCACGCGGATTGCCACCAAGCGCATGCCGGGCCTCGAAGGCGATTCGCCGTTGCGCGACGATCTTCCCGTCAATCGCCAGTTTGCCGACGTCGGCCAGGACGAACCGGAGATTCACGCGGAGCCGGGTTTCGAAGGCGCTCTGCATGCGTTCAGCCTCTTCAAGTACCTGTCGCGCTCGGACGTGACGTGGAATCCGTCGGTTACGTCGGTGTGCCAGCAGAGCCTGTTCTGCCCGACCACCGAGGAATTCGTGCTGCCGGTGTTCCACGGCAACGACCGCGTCGAGTGGTTCCTGCAACTGTCCGACCAGATCATCTGGGACGTCGCCGACAAGGACAGCGGCGAGCCGCGCGCACGCATCACGATGAACGCGGGCGATATCGCCGCGATGCCGGCCGATATCCGCCACAAGGGCTATTCGCAGAAGCGTTCGATGCTGCTGGTGTGGGAGAACGCGACCCCCGATCTGCCCAAGCGCTACGAAAGCGGTGAACTGCCGCCGTATCCGATTCAGATGTAACTCCCCGGCATTCCCCCCGATCGTCGATCGAACGGCGCCAGACCGCTGGCGCCGCGGGGAAAGTCGCGTCCAGGTTTTACTTGCACAGGACTGACATGCAAACGCAACTCTTCATCGGCGGCCGCTTCGTGCCGGCTGCAAACGGCGAAACGCTCGCCTCCCTCAATCCCCACGACAACTCGGTGATCGCCGACGTCGCGATGGCGGGCCCGGCCGATGTCGATCGCGCCGTCGCGGCGGCGAAGGCGGCGTTTCCGAAGTGGAGCAATCTCGCCGCGATGGAGCGCGGGCGTCTGCTTCTGAAGCTGGCCGACGCGATCGAGGCGAATGCCGACAAGCTCGCGCGCCTCGAATCGCTCGATACCGGCCACCCGATCCGCGATACACGCAACCTCGACGTGCCGCGCACGGCGGCCACGTTCCGCTATTTCGGCGGCATGGCCGACAAGTTCGAAGGCTCGGTGATTCCGGTCGAGCAGGGCTTTCTGAATTACCTGACGCGTGAGCCGGTCGGCATTGTCGGGCAGGTGGTGCCGTGGAATTTCCCGCTCATGTTCACGAGCTGGAAGATGGCGCCGGCGCTCGCCGCGGGCAACTGCGTGATCATGAAGCCCGCCGAACTCACGCCGCTGTCGAGCCTGGCGATTGCCGAACTGATGGCCGAAGTGGGTTTCCCGGACGGCGTCGTCAATATTCTGCCGGGCCTGGGTCATGTGGCCGGGCAGTACATCGCCGAACATCCGGAGATCAGCAAGGTCGCCTTCACCGGTTCGACCGCGGTGGGCCGCAAGGTCGTGCAGGCGTCGAGCGGCAATCTAAAGAAGGTGCAACTCGAACTCGGCGGCAAGGGCGCGAACATCGTATTCGGCGACGCGAATATCGATGCGGTCGTGCAAGGCTCGGCGTTCGCGATCTTCCACAACCAGGGGCAGGCGTGCATCGCCGGCTCGCGGATGATCGTGCACGAATCGATCGCCGACGAAGTGCTCGAAAGGTTCGCCGCCTTGAGCCGCACGATCAAGATTGGCGATCCGCTCGATCCGTCGACCGAGATGGGCCCGCTCACCTCGCGTCAGCACCGCGACCGCGTGCTTTCATTCGTCGATGTCGCCCGCGAACAGGGTGGCCGCGTACTGGCAGGCGGCAAAGCACCGGACAATGCCGCGCTCGCCAACGGCTGCTATGTCGAGCCGACTATCGTCGAAGCGAAACCGGAGCATCGGGTGTCGCAGGAAGAGGTGTTCGGGCCGTTCATGACGGTCACGACATTTAGCACCGACGAGGAGGCGCTGGCGATTGCGAATGGCACCGAATACGGTCTCGGCGCGGGTCTCTGGACACGCGATCTCCAACGCGCGCATCTGGTGGCTCGCGAGATTCGCGCCGGCATGGTGTGGATCAACTGCTACAAGCGCGTGAGCCCCGCTTCGCCGTTCGGCGGCGTCGGCGCAAGCGGCTACGGCCGTGAAATGGGTTTCGAAGCGATGCGCGAATACACGCAGCCCAAGTCGGTCTGGGTCAACGTGGATGCGCAGATTCCGCCTTACTACCCGCGCTGAACCGCCATGGAACCGTTCATCTATAACGGCCTGCCGTCACGCGTGATTTTCGGCGCGGGCAGTCTCGACCAGCTCGATCGCGAGATCGGTTTGCTCGGCGCCACGCGGGCGATCGTGCTGTCCACGCCGCAACAGCGTGCGCAGGCCGAAGCGCTCGCGGCGAGTCTCGGCTCGCGCGCGGCAGGCGTCTACGCCGAAGCCGTGATGCATGTACCGGTCGAAACCGCTCGCGCGGCGCGCGAGTTCGCCGCAAGCGTCGGCGCCGATTGCGCGATCGCGATAGGCGGCGGTTCCACAACCGGTCTCGGCAAGGCAATCGCGCTCGAAACCTCGCTGCCGATCATCGCAATTCCGACCACGTATGCAGGCTCCGAGATGACGCCGATCTACGGCCTCACCGAGGGCGGCGTCAAAAAGACCGGCCGCGATCTGCGTGTGCTGCCGAAGACGGTGATCTACGACCCGGCATTGACCACGTCGCTGCCACCCGCGTTGTCGCTGACGAGTGGGATCAACGCCATCGCCCACGCGGCGGAAGGGCTCTACGCACAGGACGCGAATCCGATCATCAGCCTGATGGCGCAAGAGGGCATTCGCGCGCTCGGCCAGGGGCTGCCTCGCGTAATGCAACAACCAGAAGACCTCGCGGCGCGTGGTGACTGCCTGTATGGCGCGTGGCTATGCGGCGCCGTGCTCGGCAGTGTCGGCATGGCCTTGCATCACAAGCTGTGCCATACGCTCGGCGGCACTTTCAATCTGCCGCACGCTGAGACGCACACCATCGTGTTGCCGCATGTGCTCGCCTACAACCGTGCGGCTGCACCCGAGGCGATGAAGCGTATCGCCCACGCATTGCACGCCGACGACGCCGCGCAAGCCGTATTCGATCTCGCACACGATCACGGTGCGCCGACCGCGCTGAAAGACATCGGCCTGACAGCAGCCGATCTCGACATTGCACTCGATCTCGCGTTGAAGAACCCGTACTGGAATCCGCGGCCGGTCGAACAAATACCGCTGCGTGCATTGCTCGAAGCCGCCTTCGACGGGCGGCGCCCCGACTAGCACGCCCAATTTACCCATACAAAAAAATTCAGGAGACAACCATGGACTCACATACTTTCGATGCGAGACGCCGCCGCTTTGTCAGCCTCGCGGCAGGCGGTGCGCTCGCCGCCACGACCTCGGCGTTCTCGCCGCTCGTCTTCTCGGCCGGTCCGCGCACACTGAAAATCGGCTACGTATCGCCGCAAACCGGGCCGCTCGCGCCGTTCGGCGAAGCGGACCGTTTCACGATCCAGCAGATGCAGACGGCGCTGAAGAACGGCATCGTGATCGGCGGCAAATCATATCCGGTATCGATTGTCGTCAAGGACAGCCAGTCGAATCCGAATCGCGCCGGCGAAGTCGCCAACGACCTGATCCTCAAGGACAAGGTCGACATCATGCTGGTGTCCGGCACGCCGGAGACCGCCAATCCCGTGAGCGACGCGTGCGAGCTGAACGAGATGCCGTGCGTGTCGACGGTGGTGCCGTGGCAGCCGTGGTTCTTCGGCAGAAAAGGCGATCCGAAGAAGGGCTTCCGTTTCACCTATCACTTCTTCTGGGGACTGGAGGATGTGATCGCCGTCTACACCGGCATGTGGCAATCGGTGCAGACCAACCGCAGCGTGGGCGGCCTCTTTCCCAACGACGGCGACGGCAACGCCTGGGGCGATGCGAAGCTCGGCTTTCCACCGGTACTCGCGCAGAAGGGCTTCACGCTCAAAGACCCCGGCCGTTTCCAAAGCATGACGCAGGACTTCTCCGCGCAGATTTCCTCGTTCAAACAGTCGAATGCGCAGATCGTCACGGGCGTCGTGATACCGCCGGACGCCAAGAACTTTCTCGTTCAGGCGCGTCAGCAAGGCCTGAAGCCCAAAGTCATTTCGATCGGCAAGGCGTTGCTGTTTCCGACCTCGATCGAAGCGCTCGGCGATCTCGGCAACGGACTGTCCACCGAGGTGTGGTGGTCGCCTTCGCATCCGTTCAAGTCGTCGCTGACGGGGCAAACCGCACGGCAAGTCGCGGATGACTACGAGCGCGTCACCTCGAAGCAATGGACCCAACCGATCGGTTTCGCCCACGCGCTATTCGAAATCGCTGTCGATTCATTGAAGCGCGCGAAAGACGTCGACTCGAACGAAGCCGTCCGCGACGCAGTGGCATCGACCAAGCTCGATACGCTGGTCGGCCATGTCGCCTGGGGCGGCGGACCGGTGAAGAACGTCGCCAAGACGCCGCTTGTCGGCGGGCAATGGGTGAAAGGGCAGAAGCATCCGTTCGATCTCGCCATCGTCAACAACCAGCTCGCGCCAAGCGTGCCGCTGTCCGGCCCGCTCAAGTTGATTGCCTGAATTCAAAGCGGAGACCAGTGATGAACGCAGTGCTCAGACTCACCGGCGTGTCGAAGCGTTACGGCGCGCTGCAGGTGACCGACGACATCAGCTTCGCGGTGGAACGCGGCGAAACCTACGGCATCCTCGGCCCGAACGGCGCCGGCAAGACCACGCTGTTCAACCTCGTCAGCGGCGACGTGCGGCCCGATCAGGGCAGCGTCGAATTCGACGGGGCGGATGTGAACCACTTGCCGCCGCATCGCCGTTGCGTGGCGGGGATCGGCCGCTCGTATCAGGTGCCGCGGCCGTTCGGCGGAATGACGGTGTTCGAGAACCTGCTGGTCGGCGCCACCTTCGGCGGCGAACTGACCGGCCACGCGGCGTACGACGTCTGCGTCGACGTGCTCGAACGCACCGGCCTCAAAGCCCGCGCCAACCAGTTGGCCGGCACGCTGGGGCTGCTGGACCGCAAACGGCTCGAACTGGCTCGCGCGCTCGCGACGCAGCCGCAACTGCTGCTGCTCGACGAGATCGCCGGCGGTCTCACCGAACCCGAAACGCACGCGCTCGTCGACGAGATTCGCCGCGTCAAGGAGCGTGGCGTGACGATCGTGTGGATCGAACATGTCGTGCATGCGCTGCTCGCGGTGGCCGACCGTCTGCTGGTCATCAACTTCGGCAAGCGGCTCGCGGAGGGCTTGCCCGCCGCCGTTATGGACTACCCCGAAGTGCGGCGCGTGTATCTCGGACTGGAGGCCTGACCATGTCGGCACTATTGGAGACTCGCGCGCTGAGCGCGTTTTACGGCGACTTTCAGGCGCTATTCGGCATCGACGTGACGGTGGCGCCGGGCGAAGTGATCGCGCTGATCGGGTCGAACGGCGCGGGTAAATCGACCTTTCTGAAATCGGTGGCGGGCCTGCTGCGCCCACGCACCGCCGAGCAGATTCTGTATCGCGGGGAGCCAGTGGGCGGTGCGGCAGCAGCGAGCATCGTGGGCAAGGGCATTGCGCTGGTGCCGGAAGGGCGGCGTCTGTTCGCGAGCCTGACCGTCGAAGAGAATCTGCAACTCGGCGCCTTCAGCAAGCGGCCGGGGCGCTGGAACCTGCAAAGCGTCTATGCGCTGTTTCCCGCGTTACAGGCGCGCCGTCATCACGCGGCCACCGCGTTATCGGGCGGTCAGCAACAGATGGTGGCGATCGGCCGCGCGCTGATGAGCAACCCCGATCTGCTGATGTGCGACGAACTTTCGCTCGGCCTCGCGCCGGTGATCGTCCGCGAAATCTACGCGGCGTTGCCCGAGATCGTTTCGCATGGCATGAGCGCGATCGTCGTCGAGCAGGACGTGCAACTGGCGCGCCGCGTGTCGTCGCGTTTCTATTGCCTGCAGGAAGGGCGCGTGTCGTTGACGGGCGTGTCGGCAGAAGTGTCGGACGAGGCGATCACGCAGGCATATTTCGGAGTGTCGGCATGAACACGTTCATCAATATCGTCGTGCAGGGCGTGCTGTTGGGCGCGCTTTACGGCCTCTTCGCGATGGGCCAGTCGCTGGTGTTCGGCGTGATGCGGCTCACCAATACCGCGCACGGCGACTTCATCGTGCTGCTGGTGTTCGTGCTGTTCGCCTTGACGAGCTTCGCCCATCTGCCGCTCGCCGTCGCGCTCGTGCTGTTGCTCGTGATCGCGTTCGGTGCGGGGTATGCCGTGCAGTTCGCGCTTCTGAACCGCGTCAGCAGCCGCGATCCGCTGCCGTCGCTGATCGTCACGTTCGGCCTGTCGATCGTGATCCAGAACGTGCTGCAGCAGATGTTCTCCGCGGATCCGCGTTCCATCGCCACCGGCAGCTTCGAATCGCGGAGCATCACGCTCGCGGGCGGCATCACGCTCGGCTATCTGCCGCTCGTCACGCTGGTGGCGACGGTGGCGCTCGCCTTCGCGATGCAGTGGCTGTTCGGCCGAACGCCGCTCGGCCGCGCGTTTCGCGCCACCTCTGACGATCGCGAGATCGTGCAACTGATGGGTGTCTCGTACCGCCGTACCTATGCGCTCGCGATGGGCATCGCCTTCGTGCTGATCGCGGTAGCCGCGGCGCTTTACTCGATGCGCACGGCGGTGTCGCCGACCGACGGCCCGGCGCTGCTGCTGTATGCGTTCGAGGCGGTGATCATCGGCGGAATGGGGTCGTTCTGGGGCACCTTCGTCGGCGGCATGGCGCTCGGCATTGCGCAGCAGGTGGGCTTTTACTTCGACCCCGGCTGGGGCATCTGGCTCGGCCACGTGGTGTTTCTCGGCGTGCTGGTGGCGCGGCCGCAGGGCTTGCTGCCCAAAACCGCATAGAGGCTTCGACATGACCATGCAATTGAACCAGCCCGCAGCGGGCTTCGAAGTGCGGCGCGCGACGCGTGCGAGCCGCGTGGCGGTGATCGTGCTGCTGATCGTCGCGTTGGCGGTGGCGAGCGCGCCGTGGTGGGCAGGACGCGATGCCATGCGCGACTTCGTGCAACTGGCGTCCTACCTGGTATTCGCGTTGATGTGGAACCTGCTGGCGGGTTATGGCGGGATGGTGTCGATCGGCCAGCAGGCATTCTTCGGCATCGGCGGCTACGGCATGCTGATTCTCGCCAACTATTGCGGCATCTCGCCGTTCATCGCGGTGCCGATTGCGGCGGTGATTGCGACGGTCGTGGCGATTCCTGTGTCGATGGTGGCGTTCCGGCTCGAAGGCGGCTACTTCGCGATCGGCACCTGGGTGATCGCCGAAGTGTTCCGGTTGACGGTGGCGAACGTCTCGGTGCTCGGCGGCGGTTCCGGCACGAGCCTCACCGCATTGCAGGAGGTGCCGCGCGCGCTGCGCGAATCGCTGACGCTGTGGCTGGCGCTTGCCATCGTCGCGGCGGCGATCGGACTGCTGTATCTGTTTCTGCGCTCGAAAGCCGGTCTCGCGTTGACCGCGATGCGCGACAACGCGGTGGCGGCCAGCAGCCAGGGCGTCGACGTGAAGCGCGCGCGCCTGATCGTCTATCTGGTGTCGGCGTGCGGCACCGCGCTGGCGGGCGGCCTGTACTTCGTCGGCAACCTGCGCATTTCGCCCGACGCCGCGTTCTCCGTGAACTGGAGCGCGTTCGGTATTTTCATCGTGATGATCGGCGGCCTCGGCACGCTCGAAGGGCCGATTGTCGGCGCGCTGATCTTCTTCCTGTTGAACCAGTTCCTGTCCGATTTCGGCACCTGGTATCTGATCGGCCTGGGTGCGCTGGCGATCGTCGTGACGATGTTCTTTCCGCAAGGACTGTGGGGCTTCGTCTCGCACCGCTATGGCCTGCAACTGTTCCCCGTGGGCCGGCGCGTCGTATTCCGCGACGCCGGTCCGTCTCAACAACGCTCGCCGGACGGCGCGTCCGATTCGCTCGACGCGGGCTCGGCGGCACACCGTGCATGAGGCCAGGCATGAACGATAAAACCATCCACCCGTTGACACAGAACGTGCTCGATACGTTTGCCGATTGCACCGATCCGCGCCTCAAGGAGATCATGACCGCGCTGGTCACCCACCTGCATGCATTCGCCAGCGAAGTCGAACTGACCGGCGACGAATGGCGCTGTGGCATCGAATTCCTGACGGCCACCGGCAAGATGTGCAACGGCATCCGCCAGGAATTCATTCTGCTGTCGGACACGCTCGGCCTGTCGATCATGATCGATGCGATCAATCACGGACGCGGCGGCGTCACCACCGAGAGCAGCCTGCTCGGTCCGTTCTATCGCGAAGGCGCCAAGGAAGAAGAATTCGGCGCCAACATCGCCCGCACGGAAGGCGAGCCGACGTTGATTCATGGCCGCCTCGTCGACGAAGGCGGCGCGCCGGTGGCCGGTGCCTTGATCGAGGTGTGGGAAACGGCGAACAACGGCATGTATGAAGGCCAGGATCCCGATCAGCCCGAGAGCAACCTGCGCGGTAAATTCCGCTCGGGGCCGAACGGCGAATACGCATTCAGGACCATCAAACCGACCAGCTATCCCATTCCGACCGACGGCCCGGTCGGACAGATGCTGATGGTGACCGGCCGTCATCCGATGCGGCCTGCCCACATCCATTTCCTGATCGTCGCGCCCGGCTACGAGACGCTGACCACCGCGCTTTATTCCGAGGGCGATCCCTATGTTCACTCCGATGCGGTGTTCGGCTCGAAGCCGTCGCTCGTGATCGACTACGTGCCGAATCACGACGCTGCCGCTGCCAAAGAATGGGCGCTGCCGAGCCCGTTCTTCGAAGTGCAGCGCGATTTCGTGCTGTCCGCGCGGCAAGTATGAGGAGGCGAGGCGATGAACGCGGCGAATCCCGAACCTCATCAAGGCTTTCTCTGCGCGCTTGACGACATTCCCGATGGCGGCGCGCTTGAAATCCCCGCTGATCGTGCCGGCGCACCAGGCGTCGTGATTCTGCGCCGTGGCGATGACGCGTGGGCGTACCGCAATGTGTGCCCGCACTTCTCGATTCCCCTGAACTATGAACCGAACACGTTCTGGGCCTACGACGCCGAATTGCTGATGTGCGCGCATCACAGCGCGATGTTCCGCTTCGAAGACGGCGTGTGTGTCGATGGACCGTGCGAGGGCGCGTCGCTCACGCCGGTCGAGATCCGCATCGAACAACGACAGATATTCAACAACGACTGGAGGAGACAGCTATGAAAGGGACCAAGCCGAAGCGCCTGGCGATGGCAGGCTGCACGTTCGCATGCATCGCGCCGGGTATCGTGCCAAATATAGCCGTCGCGCAAAGCAGTGTGACGCTGCAAGGCGTGATCGATGCGGGCGTCACGTATGTGAACAACCAGCATGGCGGCGCCGCGACGCTGTTCGACAGCGGCGTGCTCTCGCCGGACCTGCTGACCTTCAAAGGCAGCGAAGATCTGGGCGGCGGCAACAAGGCGATTTTCGAACTCACGTCGCAGTTCGATCTGGGCAGCGGCGCGACGATTCCGGGCGCCGGGCAGATTTTCAACCGCACGGCGCTGGTCGGTCTCACCAATGACCGCTTCGGCTCGCTCACCTTCGGCACCCAGTACGACTTCATGTTCGAGACGCTCACGCTCGGACTGTATGACGGCGCGTTCCTGTTCGGCGGCATCTACGATTTTCGCCAGGGGCCGTTTACCGCGCTGGGCGTGCCGAACAATCCGACCGGTTCATTCGATTTCGACCGCATGGCGGGCGCGACACGCGTAGGGAACTCGGTCAAGTATCGCAGCCCGGATATCGCGGGGTTCACGGTCGGTGCGCTCTATGGATTCGGTGGCGTACCCGGCTCGTTCTCGTCGGACTCGACAATGAGCTTCGGCGCGAACTATGCGAACGGTCCGTTGGGCATCGGCGCGGCATATGTCGAGGTGAAGTATCCGCAATTGGGCGACGGTCACGACGGCATCCGCAATTTCGGTTTCGGCGCGCACTACAATTTCGGCAGCGTGCTGGGGATGTTGCTCTACACCAACACGAAAAATACGGAGAGTGGTGCGAAGATCGACGTCTACAAAGGCGGCGCGTCGTGGACGATCTCCGGCCCGTGGACACTCGGTCTCGACTACGCGTACATGAAGGGCAACGACGTGCTGCTGAACAACAAGGCGCAACAGGTCACCACCGCGTTGCAGTACAGCTTTTCGAAACGCACCACCGCGTATGTCGAAGCGATCTATCAGCGCGCGAGTGGCGACGCGGCAGTGACGCGGGCATGGATCAACGGTTTGCTACAACCGGACGGCGCGGCGAGCAACCGCTCGCAGACGCTTGCTCGCGTCGGTTTGCGTACCAGCTTCTGACGGTCTGGGCGTGCGCGGTCCAATCCAAAGATCGTCCGAATTTCGAAAGTGGTTGTCAGGCGTACCATCCGGGAAACGATACTCTTATCGAGGGTCTCACTGACCCGGTCGTTACGGCGTCGCTCGCACGGCGTGACGGTCGGTATTCCATTCATGCGTAGGCGTTGAAATGACGGCACAGTCTCTGGAAGGGAAGGTCTGCGTGATACTCGGCGGGTCCGGCGGTATCGGCAGCGCGACGGCGCGGCGCCTGGCGGCACTGGGCGCGCGCATCGTCGTGACCAGTCATGCGGATTTGCAGAAGGCGCAAGGAGTTGTCGACTCGCTGCCGGGGAGCGGCCATCTCGCCGCGGCGGTTTCGATCACCGACAGCAACGCGCTCAACGATCTGGCCGTGAAAGTGCAAACCGAGTACGGGCGCACGGATGTGCTGGTCAATACGGCCGGCATCACGCAGGCCGTGCCGCACGCGAATCTCGATGCACTCACGGACGAGCTGATCGACCAGATATTTGCCGTGAACTGGCGGGCGCAGTTTGCGGCGATCCGCGCTTTCCGTGCGCTACTCGAGTCAAGCGGCGACGGATTGGTGATCAACGTCTCGTCCATCTCGGGGACCACGGGGCAGGGCAGCAATATCGCCTATTGCGCCGCCAAAGCGGGGCTCGACGTGATGGCGGCTTCGTTGGGCCGCGCGCTGGCGCCGCGCATTCGGGTTTTGAACGTTTCTCCGGGAGCCGTCGATACGACGTTCGTGCCGGGGCGCGGCGCCGATTTCAATGACAAAGTCGCGGCGACGACACCGCTTCGCCGCATCGGCACGCCGGACGATGTGGCTTCGGCAATCGAGGCGTGCGCGACGCATCTGACGTTCAGCACGGGCGTGACCATAGTCGTCGACGGCGGGCGGCGTCTGAATTGAGCCGGCTGGTCCAGAGGAGCGTTGCGACAATCGCGCGGAAACTTCACATGGGTTCTATATATCGGCGCGCCTCGTCGCTCGACAATACGCCGCGGTCCACGCGATTCGCGGCGCTGGCCGCGTAGACGTTCTTGCGAGCGTGTGTGATGCCCAGCGGTTCGAAGCCGTTGGCCGGGTTGAATGCCATCTGGTTGATGTGCGCTTCGTCGTCGGTGGAGGGCAGTGTCGCGATCTCCAGCACGCCTATCGCAATCGGCGGCTCCGCCCATGCGACCGATGCGTCGTTGACCGGCGTGCTCTCCTCATCCACGAAGAACTGCACGCAGAGTTGCCATTTGAGCGGACCGGTTTTCAGGCGATTCAGCAGGTCTTCGCGCAGATAGTCGTCGCCGTGGCGATCGCCGTTTGTCCCTTGCACGGTTGTATCTTCGGGTTGAAGCGAGTACTTGATGGCCGCGACGCCCAGCTTGACCACCGAGCCCCAGAACCGCTCGGTCGTGAGACTCTCGACGGAGCGCAGAGTGGTCTCCTTTGCCAGGATCGCGACGATGCGGGCTGTCTCGACGGGGCCGAGTTTGCCGCTCAACACTTCCATCGACGCCTGCTCCAGTGCCCCAAGCGCGCCTCTAGCGATCTGGGCGACGAGGATATCGGCGAAGTCCATGAACTGCACCGCGTTTCTCGCATGCGAGCGGCCGCCCTCGTTGGTCATGAGGAGATCGGTTTCAATGTCCTGCGCGGTGAAGAACTTGATGGCGACACCGCGAACGTCGGCGGCCTGGTCGGAGAAAGGACAGGGCTGCCCATTAGAAAAGCGGCAGGCGACCCGATAGCAAAGCGACGGTCCCAGTTCGTCCTGTTTCGCAAAAGGGCCATGCTTGAGCGCAGTGGGTATCGTTTCGAAGATCCGCAGCGTGCCGAAGGCGCCGAGCGTTTGCTTCTGATGCTGACCGCGGTCGACGCGTCCGTCCAGATGAGTGTTGCTACTGGCTGCGATCGCCGCCTGCTGCGCCTTGATTTTCTCGACGAGAACGGCGATAACCTCTGCGTCTTCGGGCTGGTCGATCCAGCCTGTGCCGCGTTCTGCTTTGTCGGGGGAGTCGTTGGTCATGCTCGTCCTCCATCAAGGTTCGCCGCGATGGAAATGCGTCCAGGCCTGCGCTGAAGTGGCAATCGTGTTGCTGCGGGAGCGCATGGATCTGAACTACATCGTAGACTACCGCGCAATCGAACGCATGACCGCTTCAGCATCCGGCGCGCGAGATCGCGGTGACATCATGATCACCACGATCGAACGAGCGGCGGTTCCCCCGTTTAGTGCATGCCCGACGGGTTCGGCGGCGGCAATGCCGGATCGAGCTTGGCGGACTCTTTGACGAGCTGTTGCGTCATCGCGGCCGCGACGGCGTTCGAGCCACGATGCGGCTGATCGTCGTGCACAAACGGCGCAGGCTCAGGCGGCGGGAGCGCCGGATCCAGCTTGGCGGATTCCTTGACGAGTTCGTCCGTCGCCGCGGACGAGACCGAATTCGAATCGCGGCGGTGCAGACCGTCACGGCCGCGGCCGGGTTGCACAACGGTGGCTGCTTTTGAATCGGTGGCGGCCAGGACGGTGGCCACCGCGGGTGTTTGCACGGTTTGCGGGTGCGGTTGTGCCGGTTGCCGTGGCAATTGCGCGGCGTGCTCCGTTGACGGTTCGGGCGCGGGCGCGGACGTGATGTGTCCCTGCGCAGCTTGAGCGGGGATTTGCGCGGGGACGCGTGCGACGGTCTCCGTGCTTGCGGCGGGCGACGACGCGCTGAGAGCGTTGTCGGCGTTCACATGTAACGTGCCGGACTGAACCTTGTCCGAAGCCAGCGCCGCAGAGCCGTCCGTAACGGCCCCGGGATCGCGGGTCGACGGATCACTTTTTGGGGACAGTAGGTAAACGGCGAATGCGACCTCTGCGAGCACCAGACCGACCACCAATGCTTTTCCGATATTCCTCATAATTAGCCAACGGGTACTCAGAGCGATGCGATCGCACATGATAACCAACCGGCCGCTGGCGGTTTGTAACGAGAGGTATGCGGAAGTAACCGGAATACTCGGCGCGGAGCATGCTAGATTTGACTTATCGCGCCATCAACGGAGTTTCTTCCATGGACACTCATTCGATTCTGGGCATGATTCACGCCGAAGAGGCACTACTGGTCTCCATCGTGCGGTCGTTGCCACCCGACGTGCGACGCACAGTGGCTAACGATTTCCACGAGCAGGCTCAACTCGCTGAGACCTCGCATCTGAATCCCACCACCGATCGTGAGGCGAGCATCGCGTTCAAGGCTCACATCAGACGGCTGTCGAACATGCTAGCTTCGCTATCCTGAGGAGATATGGGGCGCTGCCGAGCGTGCATGTCCTACAACAAAATTTTAAACATGGAGCGACACAGCAGCATGCTCAGAATATTCACATCGATCCTCGTATCCACCGCGGTCTTGCCCGCATTCGCGCAACCCAACGACGCGAGCGCCCAGCCAGCCGCAACCTCGAAACCGGCAAGCGCATCGATGGCCGCCGTATTCGCGCCGAGCGGCACCTTGCGCGCGTCGATCAATCTCGGCAACCCCGTGCTGGCCGCGCTCGATCCGGCGACGGGCAAGCCGGTCGGCGTGTCCGTCGATCTCGCCAGCGAATTCGCCAAACGGCTCGGCGTGCCGCTGCAACTGGTCGCGGTCAAGTCGGCGGGCGCCTCGGTCGAGAACGTCAATCAGGACAAGGCCGACATCGGTTTCTTCGCGGTCGATCCGAAGCGTGGACAGGAAATCGCGTTCACGAAACCGTATGTGCTCATAGAAGGCTTTTATCTCGTGCGGGCGGCCTCGCCGATCACCACCAACGAGCAGGTCGATCAACCCGGCGTAACGGTCGCGGTCGGCAAAGGCAGCGCCTACGATCTGTTTCTGACGCGCGAACTACACCACGCGACAATCGTGCGGATTCCGACTTCGCCCGCGGTCGTGCAGGGCTTTCTCGATCAGCATCTGGACGTGGCCGCCGGCGTCAAGCAACAGCTCGAAAAGGACGCCGCCAAAACCGGCGGAGTGCGCATACTGGATCAGCGCTTCATGGTGATCCGTCAGGCGATGGGCGTACCCAAGGCAAAGGGCGACGACGCGGCCGCATACCTGTCGAAATTCGTCGAGGACATGAAAGCGTCCGGCTTCGTCACGGCGTCGCTGGCGCGGCATCAGATCACGGGCGCGGTGGTGGCGAAAGACAACGACTAGCACGGCTCAGGGCGACGCGTTCTGTTGCACCGGTTTGCGTGGATCAGTCAATTCGCTAGTGGACCAGCCGCCTCCCAGGTCGCCGAACAACGACGCCGCATCGAGCAACCGTGTTTGCTGCACGTTCAACGCGGTCTGCTGAAGATTCAACTGCGTTGCCTGCGCCGTTGCGACCGTCGTGAAGTCCACCGTCCCCGCCTGGTATTCATTGCGCGCGATCTCGGTGCCGCGCGTCGCATCGCGTACGGCACGCTCCAGCACCTCGGCTTGCTGCGCGAGGATGCGCAAGCCGGCGAGGTCGTTCTCCACACCCTGGAACGCCGTCAGGACGGTGCCGCGATAGTTGGCCACGGCCGCTTCGTAAGACGCTCTTGCCGCGTCGACCTGCGCGCTGCGCTGGCCGCCGTCGAAAAGCGTTTCGCTCGCCTGGCCGCCCAACGACCACACATAGTTGCTGATGTGCAGCAGGCCGGCCAACGGCGACTGCGTGAAGCCGTCCAGCGCGGATAGCGAAATCGTCGGGTAATACGCGGCGACGGCCACGCCGATCGCGGCATTCTGCGCCGCCATCTGACGCTCGGCGGCGGCAATGTCGGGCCGGCGCTCCAGCAGCGTGGACGGCACGCTGACGGGAATGGACGGCAGCGTCGGCAGCGTGGTGTTCGGGGGGATGTCCAGCTCTTCCGGATTCTTGCCGACCAGCACGGCGATCGCATGAACGTTTTGAGCCCGCGCGACGCCCAGCGCAATCAGACTCGATTGCGCCGACTCCAGTTGGGTCTGCGCGGTCACCAGATCGGAAGGCGGCACGGTGCCGGCCTTGTCCTGCTCGGCTACGACGCGCAACGATTGCTCGAACGCATCGACGGTGTGAGTGAGCAAGTCGATATTCGCATCCGTCACGCGTAGGTCGATGACCGCGTTCGCCAGCGCGATCTGTTCGGAGAGCGTGGCGTTCGCGAGCGTCGCCTGACTGGCCTGCGCAGTGGCGGCGCTTTCCTCGATGTTGCGCCGCACGAGGCCCCACAGGTCGGGCGCCCAGCTGGCGTTGGCTTCGAGCGAGCCGGCGTTGTTGATGCGCTGGAAGCTGCTCGCGCCCGCGCCGGCCAGTGTGCTGCTGTTGAAGTTGCCGGTCGACGAACGTGCGCGGGTCACCGATCCGGTCACGCCGATGGTCGGGAACAGCGCGCTGCGCGCAAGGCGCACTTCGGCGAGCGCCTCCTGGTAGTTCGCATAGTCCTGGCGCACGGTCTGATTCGATACCGACACGAGCGGCTCGAACTCGTTGATGAGCGGGTCGTTGAAGCCCGTCCACCAGTCGCCCTTCGGACGCTCGGCGGCGGGCTGCGCTTCGGTCCAGCCGGGCAGTTCTTTCCATGTGGCGGGCGTGGCGACGGGCGGGCGATGATAGTCGGGGCCGACCATGCAGCCGCCTGTCAACACAGTCGATAAGGCCAGCATCGCGCCGGCCAGTCGGGTGGGGGAGATCGTCTTCATCATGCGCTCGTATCGGGTGCTTCGCCGCGGCGATTCCACGGCAGGCGCGCTGACCATTTCGCGAGTCGCGCGCGCAGCCGGTCGAGGTACAGATAAATCACCGGCGTCGTGTACAACGTGAAAACCTGGCTCACGAGCAGCCCGCCCATGACCGTCACGCCGAGCGGCTGGCGCAGCGACGCGCCCTGGCCGATGCCGATCGCGAGCGGCACCGCGCCCAGCACGGCGGCCGCGGTCGTCATCATGATCGGGCGCAGCCGCACCACCGCGGCCTCGTGAATCGCATCGCGCGCGTTCATGCCGTCGTGGCGCTGCAACTGGATCGCGACATCGACCATCATGATGCCGTTTTTCTTGACGATGCCGATCAGCAGAATGATGCCGATCATCGCGATCACCGAAAAGGGCGTGCCGAAGATCAGCAAGGCGAGTGTCGCGCCGATGCCCGCCGACGGCAGCGTCGACAGAATCGTGAGCGGGTGCACCGTGTTCTCATACAGCACGCCGAGCACGAGATAGACCACCACCAGCGCGGCGAGAATCAGCAAGGGCACGGCGCCCATCGACTGCGCATACGCTTGCGCGGCGCCCGCGAACGCGCCGTGCACCGACGCGGGCATGCCGATGTCGCGCTCGGCCTGCGTGATGAGCTGGCCGGCCTCGCTGAGCGATCCGCCCGCCGGCAGATTGAACGAGATGGTGCCGGCCACGAGGCCGCTCTGGTGGTTCACCTGGGTCGCGGTGTGGCTGTTCGAGAAGGTCATCATCGCGGAGAGCGGGACCATGGTTTCGGCGGCGGTGCTGTCCGCGCTGCCGCTGGAATTGCCGCCCTTGCTGTTCGAGATGCTGTTGGTCTGCTGGTTCGCTTCGGCGTCGGCGTTCAGCGAGTTCGTATTTGCACTGGTGCTCGACGCGCTGCTGACCGCCGCCGCCTGTTGCACGGCGCTGACGGTGGCACGCGACATCTGCGTCTGCTGTGTGCCGTTCGCGTTGCCGGCGGCCGTGCTCAGGTAGATCTGATTGAGCGCTTGCGGATACTGCCAATAGGCCGGCGCGACTTCCATCACGACGAAGTACTGATTCAGCGGGTTGTAAATGGTCGACACGGTGCGCTGGCCGAAAGCGTCGTACAGCACGTTGTCGATCTGGTTCGGCTGGAATCCGTAACGCGTGGCGGTCGCGCGGCTGAAGTTCACGTAGGTCTGCAAGCCGTTTTGTTGCAGGTCCGAGTTCACGTCCTCCATCTTGCTACGGTATTTACCGAGCTCAGTCACGAGTTTCGGCACCCACGTGAAGAGCGCGTTGGCATCGTCGCTGGTGAGCGTGTACTGGTATTCGGCAGCGGCCTGGCGTCCGCCGATCTGTAGATCCTGCTGCGCCTGCAGGAAGAGTCGCGCGCCCGAGACGGCGTTGAGCTTCGGCCGCAAGCGGTTGACCACCTCCGTCGCCGACAGATGGCGTTGCGCGAGCGGTTTGAGTTCGATGAACACGTTAGCGGTGTTCAACGCGCGTCCGCCGGTGAAGCCCGCGACCGACGCCACCGCCGGGTCCTGCTTCACGATCGCCTGCAATTGCGCGAGCTTTTTTTCCATCGCGTTGAACGAGACGCTCTGGTCGGCGATGATCTGCCCGATCAGAATGCCGGTGTCCTGTTCCGGGAAGAACGTCGCGGACAGGAAGCGGGCCAGGAACACGTTGAGCACGAGCAGGCCGATTAGCAGCAGGACGACCACGAGCGCGTGGTCGAGCGCCGCCGAGAGCGAGCGGGAATATGCCTGTTTGAAGCGCTCGAACTGCGCCTCGACCCAGCGGGCCCAGCGCGACGGCGAATGCATTGCGCGCTCGCGGCTGAGCAGGTAGGCGCACATGACCGGCGTGATGGTCAGCGAGATGAGCAGCGACAGCAGGATCGCGATCGAGAGCGTGACGGCGAACTCATGAAACAGCAGCCCGACAATGCCGGGCATCAGCAGGATCGGCAGGAACACGGCGATCAGCGAGAGGCTCATCGAGATGACAGTGAAGCCGACCTCGGCGCTGCCGCGTAGCGCGGCTTCCTTCGGATCGAGACCGGCTTCGAGATGACGCACGATGTTCTCCAGCACCACCACGGCATCGTCGACCACGAAGCCGGTGCCGATCGTCAACGCCATCAGCGAGAGGTTGTCGATGCTGTAGCCGAGCAGATACATCGGACCGAAGGTGCCGACAATGGAAAGCGGCAGCGCGACCGCCGGAATCAGCGTGGCGCGCGGCGACAGCAGGAACACGAAGACCACACCCACCACCAGCAGCACCGCGATGAACAGCGTGCGCTCGGTATCGGCCACCGAGGAGCGCACCGATTCCGAGCGGTCGATAGCGACATTCACGTGAATCGTGCTCGGCAACGCGGCTTCAATGATCGGCAGGCGCGCGCGGATCTGCCCGACCGTCTGCACCACATTGCTGCCCGGCGTCGGATAGACGATCACGAGCACTGCCGACTTGCCGTTGTAGAGCCCGGCATTGCGGATATTCTCGTTCGAGTCGCGCACCTGGGCGACGTCGCGCAGCAACACGGGCGCGCCGTCGCGATAGGCGATCACCACGTCGCGATACGGCGCGGCCTTGCTGATCTGATCGTTCGACGTCACCACGTAGCGCTGCTCGCCCTGGTCGATATGCCCTTTCGCGCTGTTCGCGTTCGCCGCGCCGATCGCCGCGCGCACGTCTTCGAGGCCGATGCCGTAACTGTTCAGCTTGCCCGGCTCCAACTCGACGCGCACCGAGGGCAAGGCGCCGCCGCCGAGCGTGATCTGCCCGACGCCGTCGATCTGCGACAACTGCTGCTGGATCACCGAATCGGCGGAGTCGTAGAGCTGCGCCTTTGTCAGCGTGTCGGAGGTCAGCGCGAGCACCATGATCGGCGCGCCGGCCGGGTTGTACTGGCGATACGTCGGATTGCTGCGCAGCGTGGTCGGCAGATCGGCGCGCGCGGCCTGGATGGCGGCCTGCACGTCGCGCGCCGCGCCGTTGATATCGCGGTTCAGGCCAAACACGACGATGATCAGCGACGAGCCCACGTAACTGATCGAGGTCAGCTGGCTCACATCGGCGATGGTGGCGAGGCGCCGCTCCAGCGGCTCGGCGACCGTGGCGGCCATGATTTCCGGACTCGCGCCCGCCATGTTCGCCTGCAACGCGATCACCGGAAAGGCGATGTTCGGCAATGGCGCAACCGGCAGGCGGAAATACGCGAGCGCGCCCGAGATCAGGATCGCGACCGCCAGCAGCGCGGTCGCGACCGGGCGCCGGATGAAGAGCGCCGAGATGTTCACGGTGCGTTCTCCGGCGGCGCGGCGGTGCCGTCATTCGCGGCGCGGCGCCGGTTCTTCACGCGCTGCGCGGCGCGGTCGAAGAACAGATAGATTACCGGCGTGGTGAAGAGCGTCAGCACCTGGCTGAGCGTGAGTCCGCCGATGATCGCGAGACCGAGCGGCCGGCGCAGTTCCGAACCGGTGCCGGTGCCGAGCAGCATCGGCAGCGCGCCGAGCATGGCGGCGAGCGTGGTCATCAGGATCGGCCGGAAGCGCAGCAGCGACGCTTCGAAGATCGCTTCACGCGCAGGCTTGCCATGCACGCGCTCCGCCTCGAGCGCGAAGTCGACCATCATGATCGCGTTCTTCTTGACGATGCCGATCAGGAGCACGATGCCGATGATGCCGATCACGTCGAGATCGCTGCCCGCGATCATCAACGCCAGCAGCGCGCCGATGCCGGCCGACGGCAGCGTCGAGAGAATCGTCACCGGGTGGATGTAGCTTTCGTACAGCACGCCGAGCACGATATACACCGCGACCAGCGCGGCGATCAGCAGATACACCTCGCTGGAAAGCGAATCTTCGAACGCCTGGGCCGCGCCCTGGAACGATGTCGTGATCGACGGCGGCAGGTCCACCGCGTGCTCGGCGTCGCGGATCTGCGCGACGGCGGCGCTCAGCGACGCGTCCTGCGCGAGGTTGAACGAGATCGTGACCGCCGGGAACTGCGCGAGGTGGCTGATCAACAGCGGCGATTGCGTGATGCTGATCTTCGCGATGCCCGACAGTGGCACCTGGCCGGTGCTGCTGGTCTGGCTCGGCAAGTACAGATTGCCGATCGACTGCACGGTGGGTATCGTCTCCGGCTTCGCCACGAGAATCACGCGATATTGGTCGGACTGCTGGAAGATGGTCGAGACGATGCGCTGGCCGAGCGCGTCGTACAGCGCGTTGTCGATCGTGGCTGCCGTGATGCCGTAGCGCGCGGCAAGCTGCCGGTTCACTTCGACGTTCACGCTCAGGCCGTTGGTGTTCAGATCGCTCGTGACGTCCGTGATCGCGGGAATCTGCTTCATGCGCGCAATCAATGCGGGCACGTATTGATCGAAGGCCTGCTGGTTCGGCCCGCGCAGCACGAAGTTGTACTGGTTGCGCGAGATCGACGTGTCGAGCGTCAGATCCTGCTCGGGTTGCAGATAAAGGCGGATGCCGGGCACGTCGGCGACTTCCTGCTGGATGCGGCGGCCGATTTCTTCGGCCGTGAGCGAGCGGTCGTCGCGCGGGCGCAGATTGATCAGGAACCGGCCGTTGTTCAGCGTCGGATTGGTGCCGTCGATGCCGACGTACGAGGTCAGCGACACCACGTCGGGATCCTTCAGAATCGCGTCGGCCAGCGCGCTTTGACGCCGGACCATGGCAGTGTACGAAACCGAGTTGTCGGCCACGCTGATGCCCTGAATCACGCCGACGTCCTGCACCGGGAATAGTCCTTTCGGAATCACGATGTACAGGATCGCCGTGAGCGCGACGGTAATGAGCGCGACCACCAGCGTCAGCGTCTGGTGATCGAGCACCCAGCGCAGGCCGCGTTCATACGCGGCGAGCGTCTTGTCGAACAGGCCCTCGCTGAACCGCTCGAAGCGGCTCGGATGGCGTTGCGCCTGCGCGCGCAACAGACGCGCGCACATCATCGGCACGACGGTCAGCGAGACCACCGCCGAAATCACGATCGTCACCGCGAGCGTGATCGCGAATTCGCTGAAGAGCCGGCCGATCACGCCGCCCATGAACAGCAGCGGAATCAGCACGGCGATCAGCGAGACCGTCAGCGAGAGGATCGTGAAGCCGATCTGCCCGGCGCCTTCGAGTGCGGCTTCGAGCGGCGTCTTGCCTTCCTCCAGATAGCGCACGATGTTCTCGATCATCACGATCGAGTCGTCGACGACGAAACCCGTCGCGATGATCAGCGCCATCAGCGAGAGGTTGTCGATCGAATAGTTGAGCTGGTACATCACGGCGAGCGTGCCGATCAGCGAGACCGGCACGGAGATGCTCGGAATGATGGTGGCGGGCACGTTGCGCAGGAACACGAAAATCACCAGCACGACCAGCACGACGGCGAGCACGAGTTCGAACGCGGCGTCCGAGACCGATGAGCGGATCACGCCGGTGGTGTTCGCCACCACCGTGACCTGCAGGCCGGCGGGCAGCGTCGATTCGAGCGCCGGCAGCTGCTTCATGATCTGGTTGACGGTGGCGATCACGTTCGCGCCCGGCTGACGCTGCACGTTCAGCACGATGGCCGGCGTGCGGCCGTACCACGCGCCGCGTCCCACGTCCTGCGCGGCCTGGCTCACGCGCGCGACATCGCGCAGATACACGGGCGCGCCGTTCTGATACGCGATCACGGTGGCCAGATAGTCCTGCGGGTCGACGATCTGGTCGTTCGCGTTGATCGTGTAGTCGAGCTCTGGCCCGTCGAAGTTACCTTTCGGCTGGCTGACGTTGACGTTCGCAAGCAGGGTGCGCAGATCGTCGAGATTCAGACCGTAGGCCGCGAGCTTTTGCGGGTCCGCTTCGACGCGCACGGCCGGCACGTTGCCGCCTGCCGTCGTCACGAGACCGACGCCGGGGACCTCGGAAATCTTCGTGGCGAGGCGATTGTTGGCCGTGTCCTGCAACTGCGTCAGCGACATCGACTTCGAGGTGACCGCAAGCGTGAGGATCGGCTGATCGGCCGGGTTGACCTTCGCATAGGTCGGCGGCGCGGGCAGGCCGGTTGGCAGGAAGCTGTTGGCCGCGTTGATCGCCTGCTGCACGTTCTGTTCGGCGATGTCGAGGTTCAGCGAGAGATCGAATTGCAGCGTGATGACCGACGCGCCTTCCGAACTGTAAGACACCATCTGCTGCAAGCCCGGAATCTCGCCGAGCTGGACCTCGAGCGGCGCGGTGACGGTGGTCGCCATCACGTTCGGGCTCGCGCCCGGATAGAAGGTCTGAACCTGGATGGTTGGATAGTCGACGTCGGGCAGCGACGAGACCGGCAGGAAGCGCACCGCGACCAGGCCGACGAGCACGAGCGCGACCATCAGCAGCGACGTCGCTACGGGTCTCAGGATGAACAGGCGGGAGAAGTTCATCGGCGGGGCGGCGTGTTATGAGGCCGTGGACGCCGTGTCGGGCGCGGACGCCGGACGTGTGCGCCGCGCAGTGGACGCGGACCCCGGCGCCGCAGCCGAGGCGCCCGCAGCGCCCGCAGCGCCCGAAGCGCCCGAAGCGCCCGAAGCGCCCGAAGCGCCCGAAGCGCCCGCTGTACCCGAAGCCGGCCGCGTCGCGGACGCCTTGATCTTGACGCCGTCGCTCAAGCGGTCCATGCCGTCGGTGACGACCACGTTGCCCGCGGCGAGCCCCGACGTGATCACCGTATGCTGCCCGTCGCCCGGTCCGAGCGTGACCTTGCGCACCGATACCGTGTTGTCGGCGTTGACGAGATACACATAGTCGCCGGGCGCGCCGCTCTGCACGGCGGGCGTCGGCACCAGCACCGCGTTTTGCAGCGTATCGACCAGCAGCTTGACGTTGACGAACTCGTTGGGGAAGAGCGCCTCGTCGTCGTTGGGGACGGTTGCGCGCAGCGTGACGGTGCCGGTCGCGGTCGCCATCTGGTTGTTGATCGCGTACAGCGTGCCGGTGGCGATTTGCCGGGAATTGTCGCTGCTGAATACGGCGACGGGTAGCTGCGCGCCGGCGTTGATGCGTTGCAGCACCTTGTCGAGCGCGGTTTGCGGCACGGTGAATTCGACGGTTGTCGGCTTCATCGTCGTGATCACCGCAATGCCCGGTTGGCTCGACGCGGTCACGTAGTTGCCCGGGTCGACGAGGCGCAGTCCGACCCGCCCCGACACCGGCGCGGTGATATGGCAGTAGAGCAGGTCGAGAACGAATTGCGCGACGTTGGCTTCGTCGGCCTTGACCGCCGCTTCGTCCTGCTGGACGAGAAACTGTTGATCGGCGTAAGTCTGTTCGGCGATCGACTTGCGCTCGTTGAGTTGCGTAAAGCGCACGAGATCGGCGCGCGCCTGGGCGAGCGCCGCCTTGTCCTTGGCGAGTTGCGCCTCGGCTTGCCGCTTGCTGATTTCGTACTGGCGCGAGTCGATCTGCGCGAGAAATTGCCCTTTCTCGACGTCCTGACCTTCGCGATAGCCGACCGCGGTCAGGTAGCCGCTCAGTTGCGGCAGCACGGTCACGGTGGCGATCGGCGTCACGGTGCCCAGTTCGCTCAGCGTCTCCGGCATCGGTCCCGTGGTGGCGGCGGCGACCGTCACGACCTGGGGCGCCACGCCGGGCTTGGGCGCCTTCGAGCGCAACAGATGAAACACCACCAGCGCGATCAGCGCGAGCACCACGAGCGCCAGCACGATGCGGCCGCGCCGAGGACGCTTGACCGGGATTGACGACGCTTCGCTCATGACGGTCTCCCGCCGGATCCGTGGCACCCGGCGACCGCCGTCGAGGAACGGCCCGGCCAATTGCTGTTGAAGAGCGTCATACGAACTCCCAGGATGGGGCATCGCCGTCGCCGGCGACAGGAATCCAGACAATCACTTGCAGAGTCTATCCGACTGTGGAGCTAATTCTCACGACAGTACCTTGACGGGCGTTTCGATTTGTTACGGTCGGCGAGGCCGTGGCGCCTTGCCGTCTGTCCAGGCGCGAGCGCGAGCATACGGAAAAATGTAGCGGCGACGCGGGACGTCGTCGGGCACCAGCGAAGCACGCGCGCCGTGCCGACATGTAACCGCGTAACTTGAGGCAACAGAACCGTAGCCCGAATGTCGGGCTCGCGAACTAGCATGACGGCATTTCCTGTCTCAACCGACGAGGTAACCGATGCTGAGCCATCATGAACTCGCGACACTGCTGCGTCTCGCCGACACCGAGCGCCGTCCGGAGGCGATCGATCCCGACGTGCTCGCCCTGAGCCGATACGATCTGATCGAAATCGACCGGCGCGAGGAGGGCGTGATAGTGGGCGGCACGTCGACGCTGCGGCTGACGAGCCGGGGCCGTGAACTCGTGCGCCGGCTGTTCGGTGGTGGCGACCGCGACGGCGCGTGAACGGAGTCCCTTGCGCCGTCGCGTGCGTCCCGCATCACATGAGATCGGGGCGCGGTGCGGGCGTGCGTCTGATCTGCCGCGCCAGCGTGTCGCGATAGATGCCCGGCACGGCGGCCAGCTCGGCCGGCGTGCCTTGCTGAACGACCCGGCCGCGGTTGAGCACCACGATCCGGTCGAAGGACTGCAAGGTCGAGAGCCGGTGAGCGATCGCCACGACGGTGCGATGCTTCATGAGCCGTTCGAGCGCCGCCTGAATGGCGATCTCCGATGCGGTGTCGAGCGCCGACGTCGCTTCGTCGAGCAGCAGGATGGGCGAGTCTTTCAGGATGGCCCGGGCGATCGCGATGCGCTGGCGCTGTCCGCCGGAGAGTTTGGTGCCGCGGTCGCCCGCGACGGTGTTGAGCCCTTCGGGCATCGCGTTGATGAAATCGAGGCAATAGGCGTCCTCGCACGCGCGGCGCACGTCGGCCTCGCTCGCGTCGGGGCAGCCGTAGCGGATGTTGTCCAGCAGCGAGCGGTGAAACAGCGACACGTCCTGCGGCACGACCGAGATGGCGCCTTGCAAGCTTTGCAACGTGACATGCGCAATGTCCTGGCCCGAAATCCGCACGTACCCGGAGCCCGGCTCGTAGAAGTGCTGCAGGAGCGCGAGGATGGTCGATTTTCCCGCCCCCGAGGGGCCGACGAGACCGACGCGCTCGCCCGCGCCGATATGCAGGTTCAGACCGCTCAACACCGGGCGGCGCCCCGGATACGCGAACGTCACGTCTTCGAAGTCCACGGTGGCGCGCCGGACTTCGAGCGCCGCCGCCCTGGTCGGCTCGGGCATGGCGTGCGGGATCAGCAGTGTCTGCGACGCTTCGCCAAGCCGGGCGACATGCTGGGTCAGGTCGACGAACGCCACGGCAATATCGCGCGAGCCGTGCAGGATCGAGAAACCGAGTGAGCCGACCAGAACGACGTCGCCGGTGGTCGCACGGCCGACGCTCCACAGCCACACGGTCCACCCGAGCACGCAAGCCGACAGAATGCAGGTGGCGAACGCGTGCAACAGGCGCAGCTTCTCGAGGTAAAGCAGGCTGCGCTTGCGGGCGTCGCCTTCGGCGGCGAGCAGCGCGTCGAAGCGCCCCCGTTCCATCACCACGGTGCAGAAGGCGCGGACCAGCCCCATATTGCCGATGACGTCCACGAGTTCGCCATCCACCGAGGCAGCCTGCGCGGCGAACGCCTCGTGCCGGGCGGTGCCCTTGCGCGCCAGCAGGAACAGGCAGAAAGCCAGCCCGACCGAAATCGCGACCAGCGTGAGGCTCATGGGAATGCTGACCACGCCGACCATGACGATCGCCCCGACCACGGTCAGGCACGGCGGAAAGGCCGTCCACGCCACCGTGTTTTCGATCACGTACACCGCGTTGGCCGTCGCCGATATCCGGCTCGACAGGACGCCGGGTTGCTTGTCGGCGAAGAAGGTCGGGGCGTGCACGGTGAGATAGTCGAACATCTCGCGCCGGATGTCGCCCGTCACCGCCACGAACGTGCGCGCCGAGATCCATCCGGCAATGCGCCAGAAGAGATTGTCGGCGAGGATCAGCGCGACGAGCACGGCAAACGCGTGAATCACCTGTTGCGGATGGGCGCGGCCGCCCGGCAACGCGTCGATCAGATTGCGGATCCCATATTGCGATGCGAGTGCACAGCCGACCGCTGCCACGACGCTGGCCAGCACGATAGCGTGCGCCAGCTTGCGCCGGGCCACGTAACGCCAGATCAGCCGGATGGGCCGCCCGGCGTATCGCGACAGCACGCGGGACTGCCGCCGCCTGCGCACGCGCCCGGCCCGGCCGGTATCGCCATCGTTGGTCAATTCCATGACACCGCTTCCCCTTGGTGGAAGGAGTCGGGCGTCCATGCTGCGCCGCCCCGACGGGTAGCCGACAGTCGAGAAGTCCGGTTCCGGCAGCACGCAAGCGGCGTGCCTTCGCAAGCAGCGAGCCGGTCTGACCGGCGGCGATGCATATTGGGTAAGGGCGCGCGGTGTTTCCCCGGTTTTTGTCTGACGCGATACCCTATACTTCCAAACTCCAAATCGGTTCGGCGCTTGTCACCGGCAAGCCGTTTTTATCATCCGCAACGTGGGCTCCGTGCAATGTCGACCCGCCGCCATCCGCTGGGAATGCGATGAGTGACCCTATGCAGCCGCCGTTTTCCATTCTCTTCGTCGACGACGACGAGATGTCGCGCAACCACTTCGCGCGCGCGATGAGTGCCGATTACAAAGTGTATGTCGCCCAAAGCGCCGACGAGGCGATGACGGTGCTAGGCAAGCACGCTTCGGAGATTGCGGTACTGGTGACGGACTTCCGCATGCCGGGCCGCGACGGCGACGATCTGCTGCGCCAGGTGGCGCAGGAGTATCCGCAAATCGTGCGCATTCTCGTGACCGCCTATGCCGACAAGGACATGCTGCTGCAAACGGTCAATACGGGCGACGTGTTCCGTATTATCGAAAAGCCGCTGCGAACGGACATGGTGCGCGAGGTCCTGCAACTGGCAACCGCGCGCTATACGGAGCGGGAAACGCGTCAACAGCGGCTGCTGGCAATGGACGAGACGCTCGCTTT
The DNA here is from genome assembly GCF_004339745.1 of Paraburkholderia sp. BL9I2N2. Lineage (GTDB taxonomy): Bacteria > Pseudomonadota > Gammaproteobacteria > Burkholderiales > Burkholderiaceae > Paraburkholderia. Next base: position 801,464 of record NZ_SMGP01000004.1, read on the forward strand.
TCTCGCCCACGAGCTGAATACGCCGTTGGCGACGATCTCGCTGTTCGCGCGCTCCGTCGAGAACGACGTGGCCGAGCAATACGACCCGGAGCGTCAACGGGAGATCGGCCTCGCGGCAAAGTCGATGCTGAACAACGCCCAGTATTGCCTGACGCTGATCTCGTCTTTCTGGGCGACGGTGCACAAGAGCGGCGGCCAGAAGTCCGCCTCGGGCGGCGGCACGCGCGCGGTCAGAGCGACGCGGTTGATCGCCACGCTGCTCGACACCTATCCGTTTGTCGCGTCGCAGCGCGATTGGGTGAAGGTCGACGTGGAAGGGGACTTTGTCGTGCACGCCATGCCCAATTGCGTGGCGCTCGTGCTGTCTTCGCTGCTGTCCAACGCGCTGCGCGCGCTCGACGGCACCAGCGCGCCTTCGTTGCGCCTCGAAGTGGTGGCATTCCCTGAACCGGAGATCCGCATTCGCGACAATGGCCCGGGAATCGCGCCAGAGGTCAAAGCACGTTTGCTGCAGGATCCGGTCACCACTTACGCCGGCGCCGGCGGCCACGGCATGGGCATGATCTTCTGCAACCGCATCATGCAATCGTTCGGCGGCTGCCTGCGGATCGAATCCACGGTCGGTGCGGGGACCACCGTGACCATGGGCTTTCCCAGTTTCAATAGCCACATGCACACCGCTGACGACGAAGAACCGTCCGACAGTCAGGTGGCCTCGCGATGAAATCGAATGGCCCGGATGGCCGCTTGTGTCACCGCTTGCATCACCACTAGTCGCTCAGAAAATCCCGATGATCGCGGCGTGCCTTGGCCGTGGCGAAATACGTCTGCAACGCATCGGTTGAACGCTCGCTCAAGATGCAGATGCGCGCGAGCCAATCGGTTTCCACCGGCCATTCGCCTTCCACCACGCGCGGATAGATTTGCCGCGCGAACTGATGCAGCGCTCTTGCGCCGATATTGCCGCTGACGCCCAGCAGCAGGTGCAGCGCGCCGTGCGTCGATTCGAGGTCGACAGCCGCCACACTGGCCGCCAGCCGGGCCACGAGCTGGCGAATCTGCTCGATGCCTTTGAGGAACGATTCGTCGAGCAGATCGAGCGACGCCAGTTCTTCGAGGTGTTTCTCGTCGAGCAGTTCGCTTTCGCTCACTATCGGCAGCTTGCCCGCCGGCATGGCCGGCGGCGTCGGCGGTAGACCGGCTTCCGTCGGCGCGTTCGAGCCACGTTGCCGTGCAAACTGTCTCGCAAGGCACGCATAGAGAGAACTGGCTTGCACGGGTTTGATCATGACTTCGTTCATGCCTACTGCCAGACAGGTCTGGACCGCCTTGATATCGGACTGGCTGGTCAAGGCGATGATCGGCAGGGCGGCGTACGAATCGGCACGGGCGCGAATCGATGCCGTCGTTTCCAGGCCGCCCATTCCCGGCATGTTCATATCCATGACGATCGCGTCGATCACGCCGTCCGCCTGCAGATGCGCGAGCACGGCTTGGCCATGCTCGGCCTCGACGACGCTCGCGCCGCATCGCTCCAGATAGGCTTTGGCCACCAGCCGGCTATAGGTGTCGTCGTCCGCGACCAGGATCGATTTGCCGGAGAACGCGTCGGATTTCTGGCTCAAGTGGTGCCGGTTGCCGTTTTCGAAAAGCGCCTGGAGCGTCGTGATCAATTCGAGCACGCTGCAGGATTTGCTGATGATTTCGTCCATGCCGGCTCGGCGGGCGAGCACGCGCACCACCGTGCCGGGCTCGGCCGTATAGGCGGCGATCAGGACATTCCAGCTCGGATAATCGTGACCGGCGCGAATTCTCTCGGCGGTCGCGTAGCCATCCAGAACCGGCATGTTGATGTCCATCAGCACGAGGTCGTAAGGAGCCGATTCCCGGAGCACGCTCAATGCGATCGCGCCGTTTTCCGCTTCGCTCAGGTATGCGCCCACTTTCGACAGCGCACGGCAGGCTCGCGCGCGCTGACCCGCGTCGTCGTCCACGATGAGAATGCGCTTGTCTTTGAAGACAGGCGTGGCGCGTTCGAAAATCTGCCGCTCGTGGTCCACGATTTCGCTCTTCGGGACGACGGGAAACTGCAGCGTGAATTCCGTGAATTTGCCGACTTCCGAACGGCAACTGATGCTGCCGCCGAAGGCGCGCATCGCGCGCTGGCAATAGGCGAGTCCGAGTCCTGTGCCGTCCGAATTGCCGGCTGTACGGAAGGGCTCGAACAGATGCGACAGCATGTCGGGCGCAATGCCGGGACCGGTGTCGCGAACCATGACCGACTGCTGCTCGATCGTCAGCGTGAGCGTGGCCGCCGGGTGCGTGGCGATGTGATGCAGCGCGTTCTTGATCAGGTTGAACAGGGTGAACAGATAGACGGTTTCGTCGACCTTGAAGGTGAAGTCTTCGCGCACCACGAGCCTGACCTTGTCGCGCTCCTTTTCATCGCCGAAGCCGTATTCTTCCAGCGCCTTGCGCGTGGTACCCGTCGCACTCAGATACGTGAGGTAATCCGGGCGGATGGGTTTGGCGCTGACTTCGTCGAGCGTCATGGCGATGATGCGCAGGCCACGCTCGATCGACAACTGCCCTTGGGCGAGATGACGATAAAGCCCCGCGGCGCTCTCGGCCCTGTCGTGGCTATCGTGCCTGTCGTGTGTGAGTGCCAGCGGCCGGTTGGAGCCCATTGTCGCGGGCAGGGCTTCTTCCACGCGATCCAGCACATAGCGCAACTGGCTGAGAGGGTTGCGCATTTCATGAGCGATCGAACCGGCAAGAGCCTGCAGCGCACGGTTCTTTTCGACGAAGATGCGCCCTTTGCTGATCGCATGGCTGAAGGCCATGCTGCACAGAACGACGACCGGCAGCAAGGCGAGATTCGATTGATCGGCGGCGGTCACGACAATCGGAACCGGCGAACTAATCACCGCGGCGAGCGCCCCGGAGAATACGCCGATGCCGATGCAGCCCATCAGCAAAAGCGGATTGTCGATGCACAGCGCCATGATGAAGATCATCATGACCTCGGTCATCATCCACATGGTGGAGAATGAATTTCTGATCGCGAGAAAAGTGCAAACGAATGGCAGTACGTAGATCAGGCAGCAATGCCAATAGATCAGCAGGTAATGGTTGAACCGCTTCGGCCAATGCGCCTGGAAAATCAACGGAATGCAGACGAGCGCCGCACTCAATCGAAGGGAGAGGTTGTCGTAAGGTTGCGGCAGGACATAGGTCCAGACTACGTAGTAAATGGGGTGGCACAGGAGGCCCAGTGCGCCGCCCCATCGTATTGCAAACCGGCTTCGTTCCAGCACGTCCCGCATGCTCTCGCGCGGTATTACCATCAGGCCTCCAATGACGTTTACGAGCCCATCAATTCTCGCTTGCCGCGAAGTTGTGCATCCAGTTCGATCGGTGAGCCGTTTTTCCCATGAAAAGGGCCGACCGCAAAAGCCGTACTTCTTCAGCAGGCTGTGCGTGTAGGAGACGGACCACACGGGCGGGCTGCCGATGATGAAGTCGGACGCAATGCCTTCCTGCCAGGCGGAGTAGCCTTCGGCGAAACAGGTATAGCAATCCCGCGTGGTCGGCAGCCGGAACGGGAAGGTGGTGTTGAGTCCGGCCGGGCCACGGGCGAAGCACTCAATATATAGCGTATGACCGCGTGACGCGAGTTCAGCCTCGACGCTCGCCGCCCGGGGGTGCGAGTCGTCGATCCAGAACTGCGCGCGCTTGAGATCGGCTGCGGTGAGGTAGGGCACGCTGGTGCTGCTCGCCAGAATGGCGCCGTCGAAGTCCGGCAAGGGGGTGTTCGGACTGAAGGTGTGCACGGAAACCCGCGTTTTGCCGAGCAGGTCCGACGCCATCAACTCCTTGGCTTGCTCCGTGAGCAGGTTCACCTTGTCCGGCAGATCGATCAGAACAAGCTCGCGCGGTGCATCTTTGTAGAGCGCGTATTTGGCCACCGTCGTGCCGAGCCGGCCGGCCGCGCCGAATAGAGCAAGCTTGGTCTTGCCGAACTCGAGGTCAAGTTCATTGCAGCAGTGCATGGCCCAGTCTTTAAGCATCGCCGCGGTGGCGGCGTGACCCGTGGTGATATGCGGCGGCTTGGTATCGCGCGGCAGTGCGCCGTAGTTGCAGGCGTACGGCGTGGAGGCGCCCATTGCCACCATGTTCAGGCCCGCTTGTCTTGCGAGCTCCAGTGCCGGAAAAAATTGCGTCTCGCGGAATCGCTTGATGCCGCGCGGGCTGCCGAGCCAAAGCTCGAGCGGAACCGGACAGGCAATATTGGCCCCGATGATCTGGGAGCCCGAATAGATCGGTGAGGCAATGAAAGGCTTGGTGTTCCAAAGCTCTTCTTCGAAAGACGCGTTTCTGTGCTTCACATTGTGAAATGAAAACGAAAGTGTCTCCCAGTCGGTAGCGTGAAATAAAAACCCGACACCGCCTTGGCCGGCGGGCAGGTTGTCCCGGATCTCGTCCGGGCTGATGGTGTGTTTAAGTGCCAAGGGGGCGCCCGTTTGAAGTTGACGAACCCCGGTTTGCTCTTCGGAATAGGCCATTACTTCGTGGTGAACAGAAGTTCTCATTTGATTTTCCCTTTGATTGAATCTCACGCTGAACAGTTAGCGCGACAAAGCCGACCGGCGTGTTGGATGGTCGACCCTTTAACTCTAGAGAAAACTGATGCGATGTGCCCGTCTGTTGGTTCGCATTGCCGAGAATGGGGGGCGTCGCGCGATCAGGTCGAACACGGTTGCGTGTGCATTCGAGTTCTTGACGGGTCGGCCGGGCGCCGCTGCCGGCAAGCCAGGCAAGCACCCGGCCGTGTCTTGCATGGCAGCGCTTCGATCTGGCAGATGTTTCTAGTGAGAAGACGGGTTGACCAGACGGGTCGCTGAAATCAAAATCTTTCCATTGGGAAAATTTGAGCGGGCGTGTGAATGAACGTTTGAAAACGAATGGCTACCGCGCCAACCCGGCGCCGATCGATTTCGAAGTCGACTGCGGCCCGCTGCCTGTGCGCGGCGAGTTGCCCTCCAGGCTGGCGGGCGTGCTGGTCCGCAACGGCCCGAATCCGCTTCATCCCGATCCGGTGCGGCACTGGTTTGCGGGGCATGGGATGGTCCATTGCTTCGAGTTCGCGAACGGCGGCGTGACGTACCGGAACTGCTGGGTACGCACGCAGCGCTGGCTTGCCGAACGGGCGAGTGTGGTCGACGTCGGCGCCGTCGACGTCGGCGCCTTCGGCGCGCGGCCGGAGCAACGGTGGAAATTCCGCACCGCGTGCCGAACGGTTTTCACGGCAGGGTGACGGCGCGCAAATAGCCCGCGTGAACGGCGCATTACGCCGGAGCACGCGAGCTAGTCGATCCACCCGCATTGGCAACGTTTGCACGAGCCACGCATTCCAGCGTGGGCGGGAACACGCGCTTCAAATCCTCCATTCGTGCGGCGTGCTGGACGAATACCAGCGCGCCGGATCCGCATGCGTTTCCACGACGTTGATGCGGTGTTCCAGATCGACCAGATCGACCGACGACGCCAGATAGGACTCGCGTTCGTGGTCCTCGGTGGTGATCAGCAAGGCGCTCAGTTTCCTGGCAAGTTCGGCAAACATGATTTTCTCCAGTCCGTGTTGCAACAGGCCGTTTCGGTCCGGCTGTGGGAGCCGGCGTTGCCCGTCGATGGAATGAAGCTTAGGCGCGAAGAATGAGCCGGAAATGAGCGCTCGAAACCGGCGATTAACGCCTTGGCAATGCGCGAATTTCGAACTGACACCCGGCTAATTTCCCCCTCATTCTGCGTGTCCACAATGCAGTCATTCGATGCAGCCAACCGACTCGCACCGATGGACAAGGGGAACAGAAAATGAAAGTCATTCGCCATCTGGTAGTCGCTGCGGCGCTCGGTGTCGGCCTGGTGAGTTGTGCCGAAGCGCATGTGTTCGTCGGCGTGGGCGTAGCTGTAGGCGCGCCGGCGTTTCCGATGGTGCCGGTAGTGCCGGTAGTGCCGGCTTACGTGCCGCCGCCGGTCTACTACGCAGCGCCGCCACCTCCGCCGCCGGTGTACACGGCGCCTGTCGTAATTGGGTACTACGGGCATCCGCAGTATCCGCGCTATTACGGCGGGTGGGGTTACGGCTATGGCTACTGGCGCCGTTAAGACGCGTGCCTGAACCGGCAGTACCACGAACCAACAATCAACGATCAAGAGGAATATCAGTCATGAAGCAACGTCAATGGGCTTTTGTCGCCGCTACCGCGCTGGCGCTTTCACTCGTATCCGGCTGTGCGGTCGCCGACGATGGTTACGGTTACGGCTACTACATGAGCCGTCATCCGAACATCGAAGCCGCGGATTTCAACGCGCAGCAGGCGATCGAGCGGATGCGCGCCGCACAGCGCGCCAACGGCTACGACATGGGCGGCCATGCAGGCAGGGCGATTGCCTTGATGCAGCAGGCTCGCGCCGAGATGCAGGTCTCCGCCGAAATGGCGACGCGTTGAGCGCGTCGACTACCTGGACAAGCGGGGCACATGCACGTCGAATCCGCGATGAATTCACGATGAACAGCCCCGCTCGCATCGCGCGAGCCGCGCTGACCACGGCGTCCGTCGGCCGTTTCTTTCCCATCAGATCATCATGAACGTTCAGCAATCCCAAACCACCTCGACCGATGGCGTGCCGCTCGACACGCTTACGCGACCGCGTGCCGAAAGCTGGCAGGCCGCCTGGGTGCGACGCGCGATTCCGCTGGTGATGGCGCTGCACTTCAGTTCGAGCCGCCGCCCGGCGCCCGACGTGCAGGCGCTGCGATTGCGCGCGCATCGCTACACCTTGCCTGGCCGGCTCGCCGCGGCATGCCTTTATCCGCGAGTGCGCCGTCACGCCGATGCCGAACTGAAGGGCGAATGGATTCGTCCGCCAGGCGCTTCACAGGAATCGGAAGAAACAGTGGTGCTATACCTGCACGGCGGCGCGTACTACTTCGGCTCCCCCGCGACGCATCGTGCGTTGACCGTCGAACTGGCCCACTCGACGCAATCGGCGGTGTTCGCGCTGGACTACAGCCTCGCGCCCGAACATCCGTTTCCCGCCGCGCTTGAGGACACCTTGCGCGCCTATCGGGCGCTGCTGGCGCGCCGCATCGCGTCGAGTTCGATCGTGTTCGCCGGCGACTCGGCGGGCGCCGGGCTCGCGCTCGCCGCGCTGGTGGCGCTGCGCGACGCGGGCGAGCCGCTGCCCGCCGGGGCCGTGCTGTTCTCGCCTTGGGCGGACCTGACGACGATCTGGCGCGCGAGCCATAACGCGTTGTCGATGAACCGCACCGCGATGGAAGCGGCCGCCGACATGTATCTGCGCAACGTCAGGCGCTTCGAGCCACTGGCGTCGCCCGCGCGCGCGAAGTTGCATGGCTTGCCGCCCATTCACGTGCAGACCAGTGACGCCGAGGCGTTGAGTACCGACGCGCGCGAGCTCGCGGCGAGACTGCAACGCGCAGGCAATGCCGTGGAGTTCGCACAATGGCATGCAATGCCGCACGCGTGGCAGTGCTTCGCGCCGTTCGTGCCGGAAGCGCGCGCGGCGCTAGGCGAGGCTTCGCGATTTATTTGCCGCTGCTGGGCGGGCGCGACCTTGCGATGAACGCGTTGATCGCGGCGGCGAGCGCCTGCGGGTATTGATACATCATCGCGTGGCCCGCCGAACGCACGACGAGCAGTTGCGCATGCGGAATCTGCTCGGCGAGCGCTTCCGAGTTCTGCTTCGGCAAGACCTGATCGTCGGCGCCGGTGAGGACCAGGGTAGCGAGGCGCACGTTTTTCAGCGCTGCCGCGGCGGCCTCGTCGCCGGCCCAGTCATGCAGCAGTGCGGACTGGCCTTCGGTCACCGTCGCCGAAATGGCGGGCGGCTGGTAGCCGGCCGGCTGGAACATATTCTTACGGAAGCACCGTTGCGCTGCGTCCACCGCAGTGGGCGGAAACAGGACCCGCATGACGTCCATGAAGCTGGTGCCCGGTTTGCCGGACAGGGTGGCTTCGACGTCGGGCGTCACCGGCACGCCGAGCGACCCCGGCGCGGGCGCGCTCATGAGGACGATGCGCCGCACGGCGAGCGGCGGGTCGAACGCGAGTTGCTGGGCAATGGCGCCGCCCATCGACCAGCCGACGAAGGTGACGTCGGAGAGGTGCAGCGTGTCGATCAGCGCGGCGGCGTCGAGTGTCATGTCCCGTGCGGAAAAGCTGGATGCCGCCGGTTCGGAGCGGCCGATGCCGCGGTTGTCGAAGACGATCACTTCGTGCCGCCTGGCGAGATCGGTCAGAAAGGCGGCGTCCCATTCGGCCATCGTCGCGCGAAAGCCGGTTTGCAGCACGATCGGCGTGCCACGGCCGAAGCGGTAGTACGCAATGTCGCCGTTCACCGTATGCGCGATCTGCTCACGAATCGATGGCTTGTGATCCGGGCGATCGGCAACGACCGGGCAGGCCTTTTCGTTCGCATAGTGGACGGTTTTCGCTTCGACGAGCGCGGCCTGCGTGGCGCCGAATAGCGCCAGCAGCGAAGTCGCCGCGATGAGACTGCGCAGGCGTGTCATGAAGCCGGTCCTTTGCCGGCTTCGCCGAGCATGACGGTCCAGCCGAGACCTCGCACGTTGCGAATCACGGTGAGCCCGAACTTCTTGCGCACCGAATGGATCAGCACATCCACCGCGTTGCTTTCGACCTCTTTGCCCCAGCCGTACAAGCGGTCTTCGAGTTGTTCGCGCGACAGGATCGTGCCGGGACGTTCGAGAAACGCGAGCATTAGCGCGAACTCGCGTGCGGAGAGCACGGTGGTGGTGCCGTTGCAGGTCAGCGTGCGTTTGTCGAGATCGAGGCTGAGCGACTCGTCGCCGAGACGCGACGACGCGTAGCCGGCCTTGCGGCGGATCATTGCACGGATGCGGGCGAGCAGTTCGGGGACGTCGAAAGGCTTGAGCAGGTAATCGTCGGCGCCGACATCGAGACCCTGTACGCGCGAATCGAGATCGTCGCGGGCGGTCAGGATCAACACCGGGACCGCGTTGCCGGCCGCGCGCGACGACTTCAGCAGCTCGATGCCGCTCATGCCGGGCAAGCCCAGATCGAGCAGCACGACAGTGTATTCGGCGTTGGCCATGGCGTCGCGCCCGGCGATGCCGTCCCTGACCCAGTCGACGCTATAGTCGGCGTCCTTGAGTGCACGCAGCAGACTTTGGCCAATCTGCAAATCGTCTTCAACGAGAAGAATTCTCATGATCGTCCTGTCGGCAGCAGTCAGGTTGTGCCTGACTCGCAGCTCGCGGGGTGCGTGGCAGTGCCACGACAGGCGAGCGATTGAATGATAACCGACGCACGCGCGGCGGCATGATCCGCAGTGCCGATCTGGTCGAACGAGTGAGGGGGTTTGTGCGTGCCGACGCAAGCGTGGACGCAGGGCGATTCGAAGACTTTGCTGCGTGCGCAACGATGAGAGGCCGGGACTCGTGGCGTGCCGAAATCCTGCTGGCGCAGGTGGCGGATCGAGACGCCACATAACGCGGTGTGGCGGCTCGCTGTGTCGTCGTCAATAAGCGCCGGCCATGGCGAGCAGATAGAACGGCAGCAGATCTTCGTTCGATGGCGGCGGCTCCAGCGCTGCGCCGGCTGCGTCAGCGGTTGCGTTGGCGGTGTCGTCGGACTGGGTGGAAAGGGCGGTTTGCGTGTCCATGATGCTAATCCTCGTGATGATCGAACCGCATCTGCGGAGAGCCGAAGGGGTCTTTCCGTGCGGGATAGAGTCATCGTGAGCCTCGTGAATTAGCGTGAAATTAGTCGATGTTCCGAGCCCTGCGATGGTGAAGCGCAGGGCCGCCAAACGCCATTGCTAGCGCGATGCCTGCCCGGCCGCGTGCTGTTCCGGATACCACGACGTAAACTTGACCGCGGCGACCAGCGCGGCCACGGTCGCCATCACGCCCACCGAATGGGGCAGCGCCGGCGCATAAACCATCGCGATGTCCGCGAGCACCAGCATGCCGAACGCGAGCCCCCAGGCGGCGCTGATCACATAGTTGACGTGGATGAAACGCTCGCTGTTCCACTGCTCGCGATCGACGGTCTCGCGTGCGTATTGCAGCGTGAATGGCCGCCGCAATGCGATCGACGCCAGCACGATCAGCGCAAGCCCTGCATCGACACGTAGCCGTACTGCGGCGATTGACCAGTGCACGTCACTGGTCAGCGCATAGATGGCCAGTGCCCCAAATAGCAGGACGGTGCAGGCTTCCAGCAGCTTGATGTGGCGAGCCGGGCTTACGAGATCGCGCACCAGCAGCGCGGCGGCGACGAGCGCACCGGCAAGCAGTCCCGCCTGCGCGCCGGCAAGGCGTTCGATCACCGCAAAGGCTAGAAACGGGGCAAAGCTCAGCAAGAGATTCATCGTGGACTCCAGAGTTGGGGGAGGTTCGCGTGATGGCAGCCGGCCGTGCGTTTCGCGTAACGCGGACTACGCATGACGGCCATGCGAAGCCAAATACCGATATGTTTACAGTGGAAAGATATTGCCTAAATTTTCAGCGCGAGTCAAGTGGAGATGATTGGGAGCCAATGTCATTCGTTCGCCGGGCCAATCACCTCGACGTCGATGCCGATCGACCCGCGGACGAGCGTCGTCCGAGTGCTCACTTTCACCTAACTCTTGAAGCCGATCATGCGTCCTGCAGCACACGAAAACGACGCTTATCAAAAACAACCAGGGTGAAGGAGAATCATCATGTCAACACTTCGTTCGGCATTGGCCGTCGCCGTCATGGCCGCGTCCGCTCTTGTGGTGAATACCGCTCACGCGGCCCAGGGCTGCGGTCCGAACGGCTGGCGCGGTACCTGGGGCCATTGCCATTACGCGCCGCCGGTCTATGTCGCGCCGCGTCCGGTGATCTATGCAGCGCCGCCGGTCTCGACCTACGCTTGCCCTCCCGGCTACTGGCTGGGCCCGTGGGGCCATTGCCGCGACACGCCATATCACGGCCGCCTGCCGAACGGCGGATGGCAATGAGCGGGCGCAAGCCTGATCCGTCGCCGGCGATGGGTCCGACGGCGGATCGTCCAGGTCCGCCGCGTGCGCAGACCTTATCCACAGAAAATGTTCGCAACCCTGTGGACAAGTCCTGGCCAAGCGAGATAACTGATTGAGTGCAGAAGGATTTCTTCGCGGGAGCAGCGAACGCGCTCACTCCATCGGCGAGGCGAGCAAGGACACCGGCACGCCATGGCAACTGACCCGGGCGACGAGCGCCGCGCCCAGGCCCGCACTCGACTTCTCGTGCGCATCGAACGAGGTCATCTCCCTGTCGACCCGCAGAATGTTGATGGGCCAAGACGGCCGGGACAGCCGTTCGTGCGCGAAAGCGCCGACCCATAGCGGCGTGATGGACGTGCCGTTGCCCACCGCGTAACCGCTGGGCCAGAAACGCAGCACATCGCGTTCGTCGCGCGAGTCGCCCGGACGCATGAAGACCACCGAGGACGGCACGCCGTTGTTGAGTTTCGGCAAGACCGGCAGCGACACCGCGGCCACGTTGGGCGAGGCCAGCGAGAGCAGGCTGTGCGCCGAGACGTCCGTGCCCTCGACCCACCCTTGAGCGCGCAACTGTCCGCGGATCGAATCGAGGTTCGAGACCCACTGCAGCGTGAGCGGCTCCTTGCGGTCGCCGCCCATATCCGAGCGGTAGCACGGCAGGCGCTTCCACAGGGACAGTGTCCATTCCGATTGCGTAACCAGCACGGGCGACGGACGCAGCGCGCTATCCGGCGGCGGGGTGGGCATGTTGAAGCCGATCTGCACGCCCACGCTGACCAGCACGACCGCCAGCACCACGACGGGCATGAACGCGCGTTCAGGGGGTGCTTCCGGGTGCCGCCACATCGCTGTCAACGCAACGATCGCCACCCAGATGTACGCGAGCGCGGCACCGCCGATCGCATCGGACACCCAGTACCTGCCGAAGTACAGTCCCGCGAGCGCGACCACGATCACCACGATCGCACTCGCGGCCGCCACCAGCACGCCCTCAAGCCGGCCGACCCGGCGCGCCAGCAGAAACGCGAGAAAGCCGTACACGATGACGGTCGCGGCGACGTGATTGCTCGGAAACACATAGGAGCCGGCCATCAGCTCATTGGGCGGCGCGCGGCGCATCGCGAACTGCAGCGCGAAGATCAGCAATTGGGAAAACACCACAGCCGCCAGCCAGTAGCCGATGGTGCGCCAGCGCCGCTCGAGCAGCATCCACATCGCGACCGTCACCACCAGCGCCGCGAGCGTGAAGCTGCTGCCGAGCGTCGAGAGTCCCGCAAGCACGGTGTCGCTCCAGGGCGTGCGTACCGATTGCAGGAAGTGATAGACGGAGAGATCCACTTGCGTCAGCGGATCGCCGCTGATGACGTCGTCGAGCACGCCGAAAAAAAGCGCGCCCGACACGAGCACGACCAGCGACGTCAGCAGGATGCTGCTGGCGTCGGGTGTGCTGGGGTCGAGCATCCTGCGCGCGAAACGGCCGAACGGCCCCGGATGCCGGCACGCCCAACTCCCGAGCTGGCGGCCCGCCGCGCCCGACCATGCATTGGCATGCGAGAGCAGAAAACGCGCGGCGCGAAAGCTCAGCCAGACGATCCCCACCAGCAGCGCGATGATCACGACGAGCCGGAACGACACCGCGCCGGCCAGCAGCACCGAGGCGCCGAATATCATGCCCGGCAGGATATGGGCGGGCGCCCAGATCAGCGCGGACAGCACGTTCATCGCGTAGAAGCGCAGCGGCGACATGCCCAGCATGCCCGCCACCACCGGCACGATTGCCCGCAAGGGGCCGATGAAGCGCGCCAGCACGACGCTCTTCGCGCCATGTTTGCGGAAGAAGCGGTGACCTGCCTCGAGCAGTTCGGGATGTTTGCGGAACGGCCAGAACTGGACGATCCGGTGCTTGTAGCGGCTGCCGATCCAGAAGCTCATGCCGTCGCCGGCGATGGCGCCCGCGATCGCCCACACCAGTGCCCAGCCCAGGCTCAGCGAGCCGGTGCCGACCAGCGCGCCGGCGAGGAACATCGCGGTGCTGCCCGGAACGAAAGTGCCGATGACGGCGAGAGACTCCAGAAAGGCCGCCAGGAAGACGACCGTCAGCGTCCAGCCGGGATGACCGGCTAATAGATGCAGGAGGTGGATGTAGGCGTGCTCCATCGTGCGCGATCAGCCGTTCTGGCGTAACGATTGATCATAACGCGCGAGGGAGCCGTCTTATTCCTTTTTGGGGACCGCTCGCATGTTCACGAAGCGCTAAGCGAATCGCCGGAGACGTGAACGCGTTCGCCGATCTGCACGGCCGGTTGCGTCGGGTAGCTGAAGTTGCGATAGCTGCCGTCCTGCATGCGGACCTGGACTTCGTAAGTGGTCTGCTTGCGCACCGCGTGCTCGATGCCGTTACCGGCGAGTCCGCCGCCGACCGCGCCCGCAATCGTCGTGAGAATCTTGCCGCGGCCGCCGCCGATCTGATTGCCGACCAGCCCGCCCGCCACCGCTCCGCCCAGCGCGCCGAGCCCCGTGGTCGGCTCGGGCGCCTGCACCGTATTGATGGCGACGACTTCGCCCGCGTACGGATCGGCGGCGACCGGCCGCGGTGTCGCGGCGTCATAAGGTGCCTGGTAGCCCTGATTGTTTGCGTAGTTCGGCGCGGCCACCGGGTTTGCGCGGCGCGGGTGATGAACCGGCGGCCGGGCAGGGGCGGCTTGCTGCGCGGTCTGCTGAACCGGAGCCGGTTGCGGCGCCGCGATCGGCGCGCTGGCGATCTGCGGCGCCGCCGCCGTGACCGGCAGCGCCGGTTCGGTGACGGCGTGCGAAGTCGGCAGCAGGCCGGTCATCGCGGCGATGCCGGTTGCGCTCGCCAGGATGACGGCGACAGCCGCGCCGGCAACCAGCGGATGAATACGGCTGCGTTGCGCTTGGCTGGTAGTGAGGTTCGTGTTCATGGCGGACTCCGCGGGTAGGTGCTTGCAATAACGCCGCGAAAGCGCGCCCGGTGGACACGGGTCGCGTGCTCCTTTGTAAGGATTTGTACAACTTCGCCCGTCCGGTTACACGTTCAGATTTCGTCGCTGAATTCGTCGAGGAAACGTTGCAGGCGGTCATGGCGCAGGCTCGCCAGACGCGCGCCGGTCGTCGTTTGAAAACCCGCCGAGAGTTTCAGCAGCTTGGTGTGGAAATGGTCGAGCGTGTAGCGCGTGTCATCCAATGGACGCCGCGTTGCGTGCGGATCAGCCGGATCGTACAAGGCGCGCCCCATCCGCCCTGCGACGTAGAAGCAGCGCGCCACGCCCAGCATGCCGAGCGCGTCGAGCCGGTCGGCGTCCTGCAGCGTTTTCGCTTCGAGCGTGGTCGGCGTGACGGCGGCTGAAAAACTGTGCGCCTCGATCGCGTGCGCCGTGGCCTCGACTTGCGCTCGCGGCCAGCCGAGCGAGGCCAGCACGCGTGCCGCTTTTTCCGCCGACAGGCGCGACGCCTGCGCGCGCAGCGGCGAGTTTTTTTCGACTGCGACGCAATCGTGCAGCAACGTGGCGGCGAACAGCACCTGCGCATCGCCGCCTTCTTCCGCCTGAATGGCCGCGGCGTTTTTCCAGACGCGTTGCAGATGCGAGGTGTCGTGCGAACCGTCGCCGTTGTCGTCGTAAGCGTGCGGCAGGAGAGTTCGGGCCAGATCCTGAAAGGGGGCGAAGGCGGGTTGTGTCATCGGTGCAGTCTGTGAAGAAAGCCGTCGATTATCGCGCATCGTTCGCCGAGTTCTGATCTGGCGGCGGTGAACGAAGCGGGTCGGGCGTCGTCATACTATTTGAGCGGCCGGCAATGCGGACACCGCGGCCGCGCAATTCGACGATGTAACGGAGTGGGCTATGAAGATCGTAAAGGGCAGTATCGTGGCGTCGGCACTCGTGATGGGTGTCGCCGCGGCGGCATATGGGCAGTCGGTCGGCCTGCCGGGCAATGCCGGCGCGGGTGGCATGAATGGCGTGCAGTCCAGCGGGATCAATAACATGGGTGCCGCGGCGGGTGCGGGGCTGGGGACGGGAGCCGGCACGAGTCCGACACCGGGCGTCGGCACGATGGGCGGCGCGGGGGCCGGTCCCGCGCTCAACACCATGCGGGCAAACGGCACGAGCCTGAACATGAATCCGGACCCACGCGTGCCGAATCTCGCCGGCAAGGGCATGCCGGCGCGGAATTAGTCAGCAAGCTGCGCGCGTCCATCGCGTGATGGCCGCGTATAAAATGCACGCCTCGGCAAGCGGATCCGGTTCGACGGCAAGGAGATGGGCATGGCGTACGGCGAGCACAAATACAAGGTCTCGGTGCAGTGGACCGGCAATCGCGGAAGCGGCACTTCCGGTTATCGCGACTACGGGCGCGAGCATGTGATTGCCGCGGGCAACAAGCCCGAGATTCCAGGCTCATCGGATGCGGCCTTTCTCGGCGACGCCGGGCGCTGGAATCCGGAAGATCTGCTGGTCGCCTCGGCCAGCGCCTGCCACAAACTCTGGTATCTGCATCTATGCGCGGATGCCGGCATCGCAGTGACCGCGTATCGCGACAACGCCGAAGGCACCATGCTCGACGATCCGAAGCAAGGCCGTTTTTCCCAGATCGTTCTGCGTCCGCATGTCGTGATTCGCGCGGGCGGCGATGTCGAACTCGCCGCGCACCTGCATCACGTGGCGCACGAGAAGTGCTATATCGCGAACTCGGTCAACTTTCCGATTCTCTGCGAGCCGGTCATCGAAACGGATACGCATTGAACGAGGCGTTCTGGCCGCCGCTCGCGGGAGCGCGCTGCGGCTGGGCGCTATCGATTCAATGCAGCAGTGTCATCTGCACGACCTTCACGATCACCAGCGCGACCGCCACGATCAGATAGCCGCGCAACACGCCCATCCAGACACGCTTGGACATCGTCAATTGCGGCGCCGGCAGTTCGTCCAGAGGTGGCATGCGCCAGTTTGCGCGTGTTTCCTTCGACAACCTGAACTCGCTTTCGTGAGCCGCGGAGTTTTCTGATTCCCGCCGCAGCTTGCGGACCACGACGGTGGCCGCATAGCCTGCCACGGCCATCAATGTGCCGCCTGAGAGCACTTCAAGAATCGCTTCGCCCGTGATGTCCGGATACATCACCGATGCCGTGAGAATGATGGATAGCATGACGAGCACCCAGACCACTGCGCCTGTAAAGACGTTGAGCTTCTTCGAGTTGACCCACGGTCCGAGGACCGCGCGGTCGTTGCACAACAGCAGCAGAAACACGGTCGCGCTCGGCAGCAGCACGCCGGCGAGCGTTTGCACTGCTTCCGTCAGAAGGCCGAGCGGGCTGCCCGGAATCAGCACGAGCGTCGCCGCGGCCGCCACGATGCCGAAATAGACGAGGTAGAAGCCCTTCGCGTCCGACACGCCGCGATGCAGCGAGTGGCGAATCTTGAAGACGTCGCCGATCGCGTAGGCGGTGGACAGCGACACCGCCGCCGCGCCGATGATGCATGCGTCGAGCAGCGCCACGGCGAAGAGTACGGCGGGCGTACGGCCGGCATATCTTTCGAGGTCGGCGATCACGCCGCCGGCGTCGGTGAAATTGCCGGACTCCGGTTTGCCCGCGTAGAGCGCCGCGCAGAACGAGATCATGGCCACGGCGCCGATCATCACGAAGACGATACCGATCCACAGGTCGGCTTTTTCGTACTTCATGAAGCGCGGCGTGATGCGCTTGTCGACGATGTAGCTCTGCTGGAAAAACAACTGCCACGGCGCGACGGTGGTGCCGACAATGCCGATCACGAGCAGCATCACGTCGCTTAGTTTCGAGTGGGCGGGCCAGCCCGGAATCAGAAAGTCGTGCGCCATCTGGCCGGCCGGCGGATGAATCGACACCAGCACGGGCACCAGCAACAGGCTCATCAGACACAGCACCACGGCGAAGCGTTCGAAGCGCCGGAAGTTGCCCGTGCTGACCGCGGCCATCGTTACCGCCGCCGCGATGCAAACGCCGGCCACTTTCGAAATGCCGAAGAACTGAAGCACGAACGTAATGCCGATGAACTCGGTCACGATCGTGAGCGCGTTCAGGATGAACAGATCCACGACGCTGAAGGCGCCCCAGAACTTGCCGAAGCGCTCGAAGATCAGCCGTGCGTGACCGACGCCGGTCACGGCGCCCAGACGCAGCACCATTTCCTGATTGACGAACAGCACGGGCACGAGCAGCAGCATGGTCCACAACAGGGTCGTGCCGTAGTTCTGTCCCGCTTGCGTGTAGGTGCCGAAGGCGCCGGCATCGTTATCGCCGACCATCACGATGAGGCCGGGCCCGAGAATCGCAAGCAGCGTGCGCACGCGGGCCCACCAGCTGTTGCGCGCACCCGTGTCGTGATGGGCGATGGTGCCGAGCGCGCCTTTGATGTCGCCGAGGTGCGCGTCGTCGAGAACGGCGCTGCGCGGTGGTGAGACGTTGATTGGAGTGGACATGCTGGCCGCCTGAGTAGGTTTGATTGGATTGAGCGGGGCGCCTTCGGGATTCGCGGGGTGTGCGCGGTCGGACGACGGCGGCGCGGGCGGATCGCGAAGGCGCGCTGAGCTGGGCGTGCGTAGTTACGAAGCGGTGTGCGAAACGGGATGTGGAGCGGGTTGCGGAGCGCGGCGCGACGCGAGCGCCTTGAGGCGTTCCCAGGATGCGGCGAGCCAGTGCGGCTTGATGCCGTGCAGTGCGAGAGCGGCGTCGCTGTGGGTGTGGGTTTGCTGCAGGGTCGGTACGAGGATAGCGAAGTACATGTTATTTCTCCGGGCGTATGGCTTGACGCGGATTGCGGAAAGCCAGCAGACACGGAGCGCGGCGCATCGGGCGCACGGCGAAAGGACGTCTACTCGCTTTCCTTAGGCAAATAAAGCTTTGCGTGCCTGCCCGGTCGTGACTGAGCGGCACCTAAGCGGCATATGGGATAACTGTCACTGTCCATGGCGGCTCCTTATCGGCGTTCAGTACGCACGTGTTTGTCCACGCGCCCGGCCGCGCCGTTTCGAGCGAATCGAAACGGCGCGAGCGAACGCTGTTGCGAGCCGAGGCTCGCAACGCGATGCCATTCGGTAAGACGCACGTGCGCAAGCACGGCGCGGCCGGATGGCGCTAATCAAGGTGCACGGAGAGAGTTACTGCGGCGCGCACCGTCTGCCTGCTGGCAAGACGGCGGCTAAGAAAAGAGAGCGCGGGCGTCGGGCCGGTCAGGCAGTGAAGCTGTTCGAAAGTCGACTACTGCTGATGTCCAAGGCATGGGCCCCGTTTGTGAAGACGGCGAATTTTAGGCACTCCGGCAAGCGGAAGTCAACATGCTTCGTTAAACGAAGCAAATATTCTTTTGTGGGGCGTGGGCTAGGCCACGTTGTAGTTGCTGGAGGCGTCTTGTCTTTCAGTTTCGACAGAAAAGAAAGGCAAATGAATGGTGTGTTTTTCGTCGCTGGCGCGGAGCGGTTGCGGCTGATATCGCGGGCCGGGTTCCATGTGCAACTCGGTCTGATCCGGCGACTGCGCTTGCAAAAGCAGGATGCGGTTGCAGCGCGTGTTCGTGACTCGCTGGTACAAGCGAGCGTGCCCAGCGTATGGAGCCGAACTTCGGGCGCGCTTCGCCGTCGCTACACGGGCAGAGCGCGCTTCGAGGCGTCTTAACGATTGCCGTCGAGCAGATCGCCAAGCAGTTCGTCGAACGCGGCTTGCGCGTCTTCGAGTTCCTGCAGCGCGGCGTCGAATGTTTGCAGCGCGAACTGCGAAGGCTTGCCGCTGCCGGCCGGCGGGAATTGCGATTGCAGCGACGCGAACGCCGACTGCACCCGCTGCGTCGCGGTCAATACGCGCTGCATCGCCGCGGTTTCTTCGGCTCGCGCCTGTTCGTGATCCATGAGAACTCCGTATTCGTCTGGTCGGCTCGCGCCGTTTTCAAAGGCGTGACTATGCCATGTTCGCGTTCAGGACAGCGGCAGGCCGCCATTAGCCTTAATTTCGCGCAACGATAGCGCCGATTCCACCGATGTCACGCCAGGCAGGCTGCGCATCTCGTCGCGCATGAACGTGCCGTAGTCGTCGAGGTCGCGTGCCACCACCTGCAGGATGTAATCGGCACTGCCCGACACGTTGTGACACGCGAGGATTCGCGCAATGGCCTGCACCTCGCGCTCGAAGCGCGTCGCCACCGCGCGGTCGTGCACGGCAAACCGCACGTAGACAAACGCCACCACGCCGAAGCCGAGCGCGGAGCGTGACAGCATCGCGCGGTACTGGTCGATATAGCCGTCGTTTTCGAGACGCTTGAGGCGGCGCGCGCAGGGCGTTTCGCTCAGGCCGACCGTTTCGGCCAGCCGCGCGTTCGACATGCGGCCATCTTTCTGCAGCGCGGCGAGGATCGCGCGGTCTGTTTTATCGAGGTCGGTTGTCATAGCTCAGGTGCTGATGGCGGATTGGAGGAAAGCATGGTCTTAAGCCGTAATGTTAGCGCATTCCTCCAAACATGAAGTCACGAGGCCGGTAATTCGCCAGCAAACCCTCCGCCGGCGATAGCAAGATAGAGCCTTGAAAACAGGAGAATTTCATGATTTCCGCACACTTGCTGGCCGTGTATATCGCAGCGCTTTTCGTCGTCTATGCCGTGCCCGGACCGGATATGGCGCTGGTGCTGCAAACCAGTATCGGACGCGGCGTGCGCAGTGGTTTCGCGGCCGCCGGCGGCCTCGGTCTCGCGCGCGCGACGCACGTCACGCTCTCGGCATGCGGGGTGGCCGCGCTGTTGCGCAGCGCGCCCTGGCTGTACGACGTGGTGCGCTACGGCGGCGCGGTTTATCTCGCATGGGTGGGCATTCAGATTTTTCGTTCGCCGGTGTTTGCGCTGCCTGACGGCACGACAGCGGCGACCCCTGCGGGTGCTGCGGCGAGCATCGAGTCACGCCCGCTGCGGGCCGCCTTTGTCAAAGGCCTGCTGACCAACCTGCTGAACCCGAAAGCGTTGCTGTTCTGCTCGGTGTTGCTGCCGCAATTCGTGCGCCCGGAGGCGGGGCCGGTAGCCTTGCAGATGGTCGAACTCGGTCTGGTGCTGCTCGCTATCGGCGCCTGTTTCGACGTGATGTACGCGATCGGCGCCGCGCGGATTGCCGTCTGGATGCGGGCCCATCCGCTCGCGCAAGCGCTGCAGCGCTGGACCTTCTCGGCGGCGCTGATCGGCTTCGCGCTGCGGCTCTCGCTGGACTGACTCTGGCTGGGTATTACGTGGCGCGTTATCGGACCGCCACGCGCCCAACCGCACAAGAGGGGCCGCCTACTTGCTCAGCTTGTGCTCACGCCGCGAGCGGTCCTCGATGATTTTCTTGCGGTGCTTGTCTTTCATCTTCTTCCAGCTTTTGCATTCGTCGCGCGTGCGCAGGCAGCCGATGCAGAAGCCGGTTTTGCTGTCGAACTTGCAGATGTCGATGCAGGGTGACGCGATGCTCATGGCGAATGGCAATTAAAGTAAATGCTAGGACTCTCGCATGCGCCATGCCCGCACGCAAAGTGATTGTGTTAATAAAGCCAATAGAGAGCCACAGCTTAGTCGTGGCATCGCAATCACTCGCTTTCACTCTCAATGAAAACTTTTCTGCTTTATGCCGTGACCGCCATTGCTGAAATCGTCGGTTGCTATTTGCCGTGGCGGTGGTTGAAAGAGGGCGGTTCGATCTGGCTGCTGGTGCCGGGCGCGCTCAGCCTCGCGCTGTTCGCCTGGCTCCTGACCTTGCACGGCACCGCCGCAGGCCGCGTATATGCGGCTTACGGCGGTGTGTATGTGGCGGTGGCGATTGCCTGGCTATGGTGCGTCGACAAGGTGCGGCCCACGCTGTGGGACGCCGCCGGCGTGGCCTTTACGCTGGCCGGCATGGCGATCATCGCATTCCAGCCGCGCGTTTGAGCTGGCCGGGGCGTGGGTCTTTGCGCACCCCAGCATGCATCTTTCTGTGAGCGCTCATTGCCTTATCTGCGCAACCGTCAAAGCCACGCAGGCACGCCCTTTACTTGATGCCGCCGAGATAGTCGAGCTTGCCGAGTTCGACGCCGTTGTGACGCAGAATGTCGTACGCCGTCGTGACGTGAAAATAGAAGTTCGGCAGCACGAAACCGAGCAGATACGACTGGCCCGTGAACTCGACCGGGCCCGTGCGCATCTTCAGCGTGATCGCGCGTTCTTCCGAGCCGTCGATCTGCTTCGCATTGAATTCCTTCAGATACTCGATCGTCTTTTTAAGGCGGCCAATCAATTCTTCAAAAGTCTGTTCGACATCTTCGTACTTCGGCGCTTCGACGCCGGCCAGACGCGCGGCGCAGCCCTTCGCGGTGTCGCTGGCGATATAGACCTGGCGCGTCAGCGGCAGCATGTCCGGCGCGAGCCTGCCGGTGGTGAACACCGACGGCTCGATCTGCTTCGCGGCGGCGTGCGCCTCGGCTTTGCCCAGAATGACCTGCAGGTTCGTCAGGCCGCGGATCAACACGGGCAGTGATGCTTGATACATCGAAATTGACATGGGGCTTCCTCTGATTCTTTTGATCGTGCGCGCGGATGGCGCGCGAGGCAACGTAGCGGCTGGATTGCCGCTGCAGCATCATAGCGCGAGCGATGCAGGATGCGCATCGACGCGACACGACGTTAGCCATTCGGACAACTGCCGCGCGCGCCGGAACTGTGTTTGAATGGATTGGTCGGACGGTTTGACGTCCTTGATCAGCAAACTTGCCGCCGGCCTTAGGCAATGAGGTTGTGCAGGCGCGTGGCGTGCCGCGTCCACCCCGTGGAGCGCGCTGCCACGCTAACCGGAGAATCGACACCATGGTCAATAAGCACCCGCTGCCTGGCAGCGAACGCACAGTGGAACAGGGTTCGAAAGTCGTAGGGCAATGCGATCCGGCGGAGCGCATCGAAGTATTCGTCATGTTGCGCCGTCAGCAGCAGGCGCAGTTCGACGCGCTGATGAGCAAGATCGAAGCCGGCGACCCCAGCGTCAAGCCGCTGTCGCGCGAGACGCTCGCCAAAGATTACGGCGCCGCGCCCGACGACATCGCCAAGGTCAAGGCCTTCGCCACCGCACACGGCCTGACAGTGGTGCGTGAAGATCCGGCCGCGCGCACGGTGCTGCTGAGCGGCACGATTGCCCAGTTCCAGGACGCGTTCGCCGTCAAGCTGGAACACTACGAACATCACTCGACCGGCCAGTTCCGCGGCCGCACCGGCACGATCAGCGTGCCCGACGATCTGCACGGCGTAGTGCAAGCCGTGCTCGGCCTCGACGACCGCCCGCAGGCGCGTCCGCACTTTCGCATCCGGCCGCCGTTCCAGCCGGCCCGCGGTCATCAGGTTTCGTTCACGCCGCCGCAACTTGCATCGCTCTACCACTTTCCGCAAGGTGACGGGGGCGGTCAGTGCGTCGGCATCATCGAACTGGGCGGCGGCTATAACACCAGCGATCTCAAATCCTACTTCGCGAGCCTCGGCGTCGCATCGCCCAAGGTGAAATCGGTCGGCGTCGACCAGGGCAGCAACCAGCCGACGGGCGACCCGAACGGGCCGGACGGCGAAGTCACGCTCGACATCGAAATCGTCGGCGCGATCGCGCCCGGCGCGACGATCGCGGTGTATTTCACGCAGAACAGCGACGCCGGTTTCATCGACGCGGTGAGCCGCGCGGTGCACGACACGACCAACAAGCCGTCGGTGATTTCGATCAGTTGGGGCGGCCCGGAGTCGAACTGGACCAGCCAGTCGTTGCAAGCCTTCAACAGCGTGCTGCAGTCGGCGGCGACCCTTGGCGTGACGGTCTGCGCTGCGTCGGGCGACAGCGGCTCGAGCGACGGCGCGGGCAGCGGCGACCAGGTCGACTTCCCGGCATCGAGCCCGTATGTGCTGGCCTGCGGCGGCACGAGCCTCACTGCGTCGGGCACTTCGATCTCGCACGAGGCGGTGTGGAACGACGGCGCGCAGGGTGGTGCGACCGGCGGCGGCGTGAGCCAGGCCTTCCCGGTGCCCGTGTGGCAGAAGGGCCTGTCCGCCACCTCGACGAGCGGCGGCAAGAAGGCGCTCGGCGGGCGCGGGCGTGCCGGACGTGGCGGGCGACGCATCGCCCGTGACCGGCTACAGTGTATTGATCGACGGTACGCAGACTGTGGTCGGCGGCACCAGCGCGGTCGCGCCGCTGTGGGCCGCGCTGATCGCGCGCATCAATGCGGCGAAGGGGCAGCCGGCCGGCTTCATCAACCCCAAGCTGTACAAGGCGAGCGGCGCGTGCAACGACATCACGCAAGGCAACAACGGCAGTTTCGCGGCATCCGCGGGATGGGATGCCTGCACGGGGCTCGGCAGTCCCAATGGTCAGAAGGTGGCGGCCGCACTATAGTCTGCAGGACACGCCCCGAAGGAAGTCCTTTGGGGCGACATAAAGACGTGAACGAAGACGTGAACGAACCCATGGAGCGATCATGACGAATACCGAGTCAGCTTCTGTTAGTCCGCAGCCGTCGCACAATTCCCATGCTTCTGGCGCACCAGCGGGCACGCCCGCGCCCGCCAGCGCGCCGCACAAAGCCGGCGACCAGCCGTTCTTCGATCCGGTCGCCTACGGCAATGGGCCGGACGATTCCGTTACGGCAACCGATGAAAGTGCCGCGATCACGCATCACTCGGTCACCATCGGCGGACACAAGATCAACTACACGGCGACGGCGGGCCACCTCGTCATCGTCGACCCGAGCAGTTCACAGCCGGAAGCCCGGATGTTCTACGTGGCGTTCACGCAGGACAACCAGAAGGAAGAAGCGCGGCCGGTGACTTTCTTCTATAACGGCGGCCCTGGGTCGTCGTCGGTGTTCGTGCTGCTGGGCTCGTTCGCGCCGCGTCGCATCAAGACGTCGATGCCGAGCTTCACGCCGCCCGCGCCGTATTCGATGGAAGACAATCCGGACAGCCTGCTCGACAAGAGCGACCTCGTCTTCATCAACCCGGTCGGCACCGGCTACTCGGCGGCGATCGCGCCGAAGAAGAACCGCGACTTCTGGGGCGTCGACCAGGACGCGGATTCGATCAAGCAGTTCATCAAGCGCTTCCTGACCAGGAACAACCGCTGGAATTCGCCGAAGTACCTGTTCGGCGAGTCGTATGGCACGGCGCGCAGTTGCG
The DNA here is from genome assembly GCF_004339745.1 of Paraburkholderia sp. BL9I2N2. Classification (GTDB taxonomy): domain Bacteria; phylum Pseudomonadota; class Gammaproteobacteria; order Burkholderiales; family Burkholderiaceae; genus Paraburkholderia. The sequence goes on from NZ_SMGP01000004.1 coordinate 825,727, forward strand.
TGCTGGCGTACCGCTTGCACGAAGACGGTGTGGATTTGAACGGCATTACGCTGCAATCGTCGATTCTCGATTACACGCAGGCCGGCAATCCGGTCGGCGCACTGCCCACGGCGGCCGCGGACGCGTGGTATCACAAGAAGCTCGGCATCGCGCCGCGGCCCACCGATCTCGGCACGTTCGCCGAAGAAGTGGCGCAGTTCGCGCGCACCGACTATCTGGCCGCGCTGCGTAAATTCCCGACCACCGACACGGCAACGGTCGAAAAGCTCAGCGAATACACCGGCATCGACAAGACGACCTTGCTTGCGTGGAGTCTGGATATCGCGTCGTACGACAGCCGGGGCAATTCGCTCTTCCTGACCACGCTGCTGAAATCCAAAGGTCTCGCGCTCGGCGAGTACGACGGCCGCGTTACGGCGATCGGCACGGGCATTGCCGGCAAGATCGACCCGAATTCCGGCGGCAACGACCCGACCATGACGGCGGTCACCGGCGTCTACACGACGATGTGGAACGTCTATCTGAACGAGCAGTTGAAGTACACGTCGAACTCGTCGTTCACGGATCTGAACGACCAGGCCTTCAAGTACTGGGACTTCAGTCACATCGATCCGACCGGCGCGCAGAAGGGCGTCGATTCGAAGGGCAACGTCATTCTGTACACAGCCGGCGACCTGGCCGCCGTGATGGCGCTCAATCCCGATCTGAAGGTGCTGTCGGCGAACGGCTTCTTCGATTTCGTGACGCCGTTTTATCAGACCGTGCTCGATCTGCAGCAGATGCCGCTGCTCAGTCAGCAGGTCCGGCAGAACCTGTCGGCGCGCTTTTATCCGTCGGGGCATATGGTCTATCTCGACGGCGGGTCGCGCACCGCGCTGAAGGCCGATCTCGCGAAGATGTACGACACGACGGTGTCCAACACGCAGGCGCTGCTCCGTATCCGCGCTCTGCAGGCTCGTGTGCCGAAGTAACGGCGCATTGACGCGTCGCGTTGCAGCCGTGACGCGTGTGGAATGCCTGGCGTCGCGGGGTCAGTGGACAGTGGGCGCCAGCGGGGATTGGGATCGGCGACGCGCGAGTGGTGGCGTCGCCGGTTCCCGCAGCCTGTGAAATCCGCCGAATGCGGCCTATGCGCGCGGCGCGCATAGGCAGGCTTTTTTACTTAAGCATATTGAATGTGTTTTAATTGGTCTGCGAATTGAACTATTGCGTGCCGCTCCCGGCGCGCCGAAGAATGAACGCAGGCATTGCAGACAGGCGTCGCGCCGACCATTCCAGCGACCCGACCAGCAGTACGTATGACACGACTCCGCCAGCGCTCGCGCGCCGGTGCGGCGTTGCGCGTCCCGTCGGCAATAGGCGCTTTGCGCTCGCGCTCGGCTTTACGGCGCTGCTCGCGTTGCGCATGGGCGACGCCCGCGCGCAAGACGTCGGCATGCTCGACGAACGTGTGACGCAGCAATCGGTGGGGGACACGATTTGCCGCCCTGGTTACGCGGATACGGTTGCGCCGCCGTTCGACGCACTGATGGCGCACAAAGACCGCATGCTCGCCGCGCGCGGCATCGACGCGGACAGCGGCGCTGCCTTCGCGCTCGACCGGCGTGTGCCCATCGTGCTCGGCGGTTCGCCGGACGCTCCCGCCAATCTCGATCTTCTGCCGTGGGCGGGCCACCAGGGCGAGCGCCGCAAGGCCCGCGCGGCGGTCATGCTCAAGCGCTGCGTGTGCGAAGGCAAGCTGAGTCTCGCCGAAGCGCAAGCCGCGATCGTCGGCAACTGGTCGGTGGTTTATTCGGGCTTCGGTCAAACGTCTTGCAACATAAGCCGGCTCGACGTGGCCACCGGTGGCGACAACGGCCACGGAGCCGGACGCGACAACCCGCCATGAAGCCGGCTGCCTCGTCTGTGGCCTGCTTCGTTCATTCGCATCTATTCAGTCGCGCGGCTTGCAACTCGCAGGCCGTGGCCCCAACTAGTTTTCGGAGAATCATCATGATCCATTCACGTTTTGCCGCCATGGCGCTTTCCATCGGCTGCCTGTTCGGCAGCACCGCCGTGTTCGCCGCGGAGCCTGTACGCTGCGGCCAGGCCGACACGCTGAAGATCCGCGGCGATGTGCCCGCGGCCATCAGCTTCGACGTGTACCGCCAACTGCGGCCGTTGAGTGCGCAACGTGTTGCGCTGTTTCAGTCGGCCGGCGAGGTGAAGCGTCTGCCCGACGGTCTTGCGGTATGCGAAGTCGCCGACGATGGCGTCGACGATCCGTCCGCGGTGCTGGTTCAGCTGCCGCAGGGCAAGAACGCATGGTGGGTGAGTTCGGCCAACGTGCAAACGGCAGACTGATCGCGACGACCAGTCCGCCTTTTGCGCAGGTCCCCGCAGGATGCCGTGGCGATGCATGTCGCGGCCCGGTTTTCGCGTTCAGCGTCCGCGTTCGACGCGTTTGCCGGGCCTGTAGCGGGAAATGAACAGCTGTTTTGCTATTTTTGACGCCGCTTATTCAGGTACAGTGCATTAACGGAGATATTTAAGTCCGTTTTTTGACGACACTGTGTTGCGTCGCTTTTATTGTCGATTGTGGCTATCCTGAGTACAGGACGAAATTCGCAGGGGAGAATTAAATGATCGCCTTCTATTTGTCATTAGCCGCTTTGGGCGCCGCTGGCGCTGCATTGATCCGCCAGCTCGCTGCCGCGCAGGCGAAACAGCGTGCCGCATTGCGCCCCGTGCGCGTGCAGTCCGCGGATCGCGGCACAGGCCGCAACGCGCGCAGAGGGTAGGCCGCATGAACCTGATCGTGCGCAATATCGCGGAATCGTGCAGCGAGCAGGAAGTGCGGGAATTTCTCAAGCACGAACTTGGGCATTACGCGAAAAACATCGAGGTGGTCGACGCCGGCAAGCCCAGCGCGTACGCCACGGTCGAGCTGGACGCCGAGGTGCCCTATGTGGGCGAAGTGATCGCGCGGCAAATTCACGGCAAGCAGTTGGGCGGCCAGACGCTGGAGGCCAGCGCCGATCTCTTCACCGACGAACCGCCGGCGGCTCAGTAACCTGACGCTGTTGTCGATTCACCCTGGATGCGGCGCGTGACAAGAGCGCGCCTAAGCTGGCGCATCGCCGACGCGCCGACCTTGGCGCATCATTTGCGCACCCATCTCTTCGTCAATCTCCGCTTGCCTGCACCGGCCAATCGAACGGCGTGTACGGCAACGCCCGCTTGTGACGCGTGACTTCGTAAAAACGCAAGATGGTCGCGCGTGCGGCATCGCTCACGGGTTTGCGCTCCAGAAAATCATCGATGGCATCGTAGGGAATGCCGTAGGCATCCTCATCGGGCCGTTGCGGACGCAACATTTCGAGGTCCGCGGTCGGCACCTTGTGCGCTAATGCTTCCGGTGCGCCCAGCGCTTTGGCCACGGCGCGCACGCGACGCTTGTTGAGCCCGGCGAGCGGCAGCACATCGGCGCCACCGTCGCCGAACTTCGTGAAGAAGCCCATTACCGACTCCGCCGCATGATCCGTACCGATGACCACGCCGGCCCGCGCACCGGCCACCGCGTATTGCGCGATCATGCGCTGCCGCGCCTTGATATTGCCGTGCACGAAGTCCTGTTGCGATTCGTCCTTGTATAGCACGCCGCTATGGTCCAGCGCGGCGAGCATGGCATCGGCCGCGGGCTTGATATCGATGGCGAGATTTTCGTCCGCGCGAATAAAGCGCAAGGCCTGTTGCGCGTCGGCTTCGTCTTTCTGTTCACCGTAAGGCAGACGTATTGCAACGAAGTGCGCGTCGTAATGTTCGGCGCGCAACCGTTCGACCGCGAGTTGCGCAAGCCGGCCGGTAGTCGTCGAATCGACGCCGCCGCTGATCCCGAGCACATACGTTTTCAGGCCGCTGCTGCGTAGATAGTTCGCGAGAAAAGCGACCCGGCGCTCGATTTCATGTGCAGCGTCGAACTCGGCGCTGATGTGCATTTCTTCAGAGATGCTTGCCTGGCGTACGACTGGATCCTGTTGCGTCATGATTCCTCTTTGCTCCTTGCGCGCTCGCGCAAATGTCGAACCGTTACCGGCGTGGGTTCAATTTACCTTGGCGCCGCTTTTCATTTGCCGCGTTGATCGGCAAAGGTGCCCGGTTGTTGAGGCGATATCAATGAATCGTCCAATGTTCATCGACAGATCGCAATGTGCTTAGTAACATCCTCGTTCCGAGAGCGCCGCATGAGCCGGCGAGCAGTCAATAATAATCAGGTTTGCTCAAACACGCGATGAACCACCGCAACCGGCCTGGCCAGCCTGTACTGGACCGTCTCACTTTCGCGCCGGTCAATCGTCCGCGCGACGTGTCGTGTATGTCGTATCGACTTTCCGTGCGGAGCATCGCGCGCACTATGTCTTCCTTGCGCCGTTTGACGGGTGCGTTGAGTGCCGCTTTTTGCATGTTGTCATGCGGTGCGGCGATCGCGGCCTCAGCACCCGTTGCTGCATCGGCGCCAAAGCCAGCGAACCGTCCAGCGCCCGCCGTCAATGCGTCGGCTGTCGCGATGCCCGATGCCGCCGGCGTGGTCGATCCGCGTCGCGCGTTCGTGCTGCGGGACGTGTTCGCGCAGAACGTCACGCGCAAGCTGAAAGTGCCTGCGGCGGATCAGCGAGCCTATGCCAATCGGCTGCAAGCCGCGCTCGGCGCGCACATGCTCGGCGATCTGTCGGGCGAGTACGTCGTGCTGGTCGATCGCAACGCCAACGTGCAGGCGCTCTTCATCTATTTTCGCGCCGCGCCGGCCGACACCTGGCAGATGATCGGCGCATCGCCAGTTTCGACGGGGCGGCCGGGCGAGTACGACCATTTCATCACGCCGCTCGGCGTGTTCGAACATACGCCGGCCAATATGGATTTCCGTTCGGAAGGCACGCAGAACGAAAACCATATCCGCGGCTACGGCAAGCGTGACATGCGGATCTACGACCTCGGCTGGGCCCAGGGCGAGCGCGGCTGGGGCAAGGGCGGCATGTCGCAGATGCGCTTCCAGATGCACGCCACCGACCCCGACCGCCTGGAATCACTGCTCGGCATTCGTCATTCGAAGGGTTGCGTGCGCATTCCCGCGTCGCTCAATTCGTTTATCGATCACTACGGCATTCTCGATGCCGAATATGAGGCGCTCGTCGAGTCGGGTAAATCGCTGTGGGTGTTGAAAAGCGATCGACAGGTGACGCCGTGGGCCGGGCGTTATATCGCCGTGGTGGATTCGGCGCGCAAGAGCCGCCCGGCGTGGGCGTCCGCGCCCGGCGGCAAAGCGCGCGCCAAAGTACCGGCCGGAGCGGACACGGCGGATTGATTCGCGTCGGCGCGGTTCGCCGCGAGCGGGTTGCTTGGCGCGAGCGCGCCGTTTATCGCGAGCGCGTCGTTAATCTAATTTGCGTGGTTCGTCGCGAGCGCGCCGCTCACAAGACCGGGCGGCTGCTCGCGAGCGCGCCGCTCATCAAGCCGTGCGGGTCACCACGAGCGCGCCACCCATCACGAGCGCGCCAGCAACACCCCCAGCAACGCAACGACAAACCCGGCGATCTGCAACGGCACCAGCGTCTCACCGAACCCCACATACCCCTGAAGCGCGGCAAGCGGCGGAGCGAGAAACATCAGCGCGGTCGCGCGCGCCGCGTCGCCGCGCCTGACCATCCACACCAGCAATGTGACGCTGACGCCGGAGAGCATCACGATCCCCCACGCGAGCGATCCCCACAACGCGGGCGACGCAATCCAGCGATGTTCACCGAGCGCCAGCGCAAGCACGCCCGCAACTAGCGCGGCGCCGAAGTTCTGCACCGCGCTCGCGCTGCGAATATCGGCCTTGGCCAGCGAAGTCTTCTGAAACAACGTGCCCGCTGTAATCGCGCCGATCGCGGCGATCGAGATCAGCACGACCAGCCACGCGGGCGCGCTGCCGTGCGGCGTCGACGCGGTGGCCGCGGTCAGCTTCGGTTCGAGCACCAGCACGACGCCGGCGAGGCCGAGTGCCATGCCGGTCCAGCCGCGCCGCGAGAGCCGCTCGCCGAACAGCGGCGCCGCGACCGCGGCCGTCGCAAGCGGTTGCAGCGCGCCGAGCAAAGCCATTACACCGGCGCTCAGGCCCTGGGCAACGGCCCAGTAACCGGCGCCAAGATAGACGCCTTGCAGCAGCGCGCCCGCCACCAGATGTTTGCCCAAATCGCGGCCACTCGGCCACGTGGCACGTGCAATCAGCGCCGCCAGCGCGAATATCAACGCCGTGCCGCCGAAGCGCGCCAGCAGGAAGAGGTTGGGATCCGCGTAGGGCGTGATCGCGCGGGCGACCACGAAACCGGTCGACCACAACACGACGAAAACAGCGGCGATGAGAGAAGCGAGCATCGGAGAGAGTTGCGTGAAAAAACGCTATCTTGTCGGGATACGCGACGCGCGTCTTGTTCGAAGCTGCAATCGGTGGGGCGCGTCGAAGCGGTGCGGTTTGCACGGCGCGCCGACGCCATCACCACATCAGCAGCACCGTTCCTGCGCCGAGCACGCCGCCACACACGGCACACGCCCACAGCAGCACGCGCGTGCGCCGGTATTCGCGGCCAATCTCCGCCATCAGTTGCGCATTCTGCTGCGGCGTGCGCGCGCGATCATGCTCGTGTTGCAGATAGCGAACCGCCAGTTGCGGCACACGCGGCAGCATATGCGCGAGATGCGGCAGTTCGCGCCCGATCCGTTTGATCCAGCCGCGGTGATCGACGTCGCGCCGCGCGATATCCGCCAGCACGCCGCGGGTGATACTCCATGTGTCGACGCCCGGATGCAGCGCGCGCGCCAGCATTTCGGCTTGATGAAACGAGCGCTGCGCGGTCGCGAGCCGTCCGGGCACCGCGCCCTCGAACGGATGCACCGCGTGCAGCAGATGATGAAGCAGCGAGCCCGCCGAACGGTCTTCCGGCTCGGCCGCGAAATGCGCTTCGGCGCGCGTGCGCAGTTCGGCTTCGAGCACCTCGGCGCGCGTGTCGTGCGGCACGTGCCCGGCATCGCGATGCATTTCGGCGAGCCGCCCGTAGTCCTGGTCGAACAGCGCGGTCGCGCCGTGCACGAAGAACTCGCGCTCGTCGGTCGAGAGACTCGACATGATCGAGAATTCCGCCAGCACGAGGCGCCCCAGCGTGTCCGGTTCGATACTCACGCGCACGCGGCGGGCGTCGAGCGTGGCGTGAAAGAAGCCGTGCTCGAACGCCTGCTCGGTGACGACTTCGACGATATGCGCGGCAAGCGGCGCGAGCTTGATGTGATGCGCGTGGAGGCCTGGCAAGTCGCTCGCCGGCAAGGTGCTGACGCGCTGCATCGTCAGCGTGTAGGGGTTGCACAGGTCCCAGATCACGTCCGGCACGACGATGCGCTTGTCGCCGTCGAAATGATGGCCGGTCTGGCTGAGATTGGCGGCTTCGGCGCGCAGGTCGAAGCGGCGCAGGATGTCGTCGGTGAAGGTTTGCGCCAGCGTGCGCAGTTGCAGGCGGCGCGCGGTGCCGGAGAACTTCTCCAGCCAGCGCGCGACCCAGCGCAACAGCGCGAGTTCGTCGCCAATCTGTTGCAGCTGGTCGGCGCGCACCAGCTTGATCGCTACCTCGTAATGGCCGTTCACCGGCGCGAGCAGCCGCGCCAAATGCGTCTGTTCGGCGAAGCCGCCGCGCACCGGCACCAGATCCACGGCGCTGAAGAGCGTGGCGAGCGGCTTGCCGAAAGCGCGCGCGAGTGCCTGTTCGGACTCGTGCGGCGGCAGCGGGGCTTCCATGTGATCGATCGCGTCGATGGCGTCGTGCAAGGTGCCGGTCGCGAGCTCAGGCCGTTCGACGAGCGTTTCCGCGAATCGACCCGCGAGTGGCCCGAGCGCCGGCAGCACGTCGCTCAGGCTCTTGCCGCTACGTTCGGCCGTATGCAAACGACCGACCATCTCGATCATCCAGTGCAGTTTGTGGTCTGCGGGCGCGGCAAGCCAGATCAGGCGCGCGCCGTAGCGCAGCGCGTGGAACAGCAACAGTAGACGGCGAAACAGTGGCGGCATCGGCAGTTCGGTTGACGGGCCATGCGACGTCCACAACTATCGGAGGACTTTCGCGCACGGCCAGGGCGTTCAGATTAGCAGGTAAGCGCGCCAGGAGGAGCATCGCCGCGCCATGCGTAATACAATACGCCGGCCTTCTCCAACCGTGGCGAAACCCAAGCGTGCCGGTTTCCGGCCTTTCATCGATGCTCGCAGAACAACGTCACCAATACATCCTGGCGCAAGTCGCCAAAACCGGCGCGCTCTCGGTCGCGGAGCTGGTGCGCGAACTGAACGTGTCGCGCGAGACCATTCGTCGTGACCTGAACGCGCTGGCCGGGCGCGGCCTGCTGGTCACGACTCACGGCGGTGCGCTGTCGAGCGACCGGCGCGAGCCCGACCTCGATACCCGCGAAGCCGCGAATGCCGGCGCGAAGCGCGCCATCGGCGAACGCGCGGCCGAGTTCGTGCCGGACGGCGCGTCTCTGATCATCGACTCGGGCAGCACCACGCAAGCGGTGGCGCGGGCCTTGCTCGACCGGCATCGTCTGTCGGTGTACACGAACGACTGGCGGATCGCGCTGCTGCTCGGCCGCCGCAACGACAACCGCATCACGCTGCTGGGCGGCGAGCTGTCCGATATCGAAGACGCCACCTTCGGGCTCGATACCGTCCATCAGCTGACGCAGTACCACGCGGACTTCGCCTTCATCGGCGCGGGTGGGATTTCGCCGGACGGCTATCTGACCGACTACAGCCGCATGGCCGCCGAGGTGCGCAGTCGCATGATCGCCGCGGCGGACATGGTGGTGGTGGTCGCCGATCATTCGAAGTTCGGCCGCGTGACGCCGGTGCGCATCAACGGGATCGAGTCGGCGCGTTATCTGGTGACCGAGCTGGCTCCCGAGCGCGCGCTCGGCAAGGCGATCACGGCGCACGGTCCGGAAATCCTGATCGCCTGAGCGCGCCCCGGCTTGCCGAACTATTTCACCCGGATGCCCAGCCGCTCGAGCGTGCGTCCGATCGCGGCCACCGCGTTGTGAAGTTCGTTCGCATCGATCGCGCCGATGCAACCCACGCGAAACGTTTCCACTTGCGTCAGCTTGCCCGGATACAGCACGTAGCCGGCTTCGCGCACGGCGGCATAGAACGCCGCGAATTGCCACGCCGGATCGCGCGGCGCGTGGAAGGTGACGATCACCGGCGCCTGCACCTCGGGCTTCAGAAACGGCTCGAAGCCAAGCGCTTTCATTCCGCTGACCAATGCCACGCAGTTGCGCGTATAACGCGCGCCGCGCGCGGGCTGGCCGCCTTCGGCGTTGAACTGGTCGAGTGCCTGGCGCAATGCGGCCACCACATGGGTCGGCGGCGTGAAGCGCCACTGCGTCGTCTTCTGCATATAGACGTATTGATCGTGCAGATCCAGCGCGAGCGAGGGCGAACGGCCTTCGCTATCCTCCAGCACGCTGCGCCGCACAATCACGAAACCCATGCCGGGTACGCCTTCGAGGCACTTGCCGCTCGCCGAGATCAGCGCGTCGATGCCGCCACGGCGCAGGTCGATCGGCAACGCGCCGAACGAACTCATGGCGTCGACGATCAGGCTCTTGCCGTGCCGCTGACATACCGCGGCGATATCGTCGAGCGGATTGAGCAGGCCGGCGCTCGTTTCCAGATGCACTTGCGCGACGTGGCTGATGCGCGAATCGAGATTGAAGGCGTCTTCGATGGCGGCGGCGCCGACCGGCTCGTCCTCGCGCAACGCCAATTCGATGTAAGCGATGCCCATTCGCTGCAATATTTTGATCAGCCGGGCACAATACGCGCCGTTGTTCGGAACCAGCACACAGCCTTGGCGCGGCACCAGCGTGCCGAGGGCCGCTTCCACAGCGAACGTTCCACTGCCTTGAAGCGGTACGCATACATAGTCATTTTCACCATGTACGATCTTCAGGAGGTCGGCGCACACGCTGTGGGTCATGCGGTTGAACGCGGCGTCCCACGAACCCCAGTCGCGCAGCATCGCTTCGCGCGTCCGGGGGGAGGTGGTGAGCGGCCCCGGGGTCAACAGGATTGGGTCGTTTCCAAGGATCACATCAGGGATCACACCAGGGGTCACACCAGCCTCCGTCATCATCTGAACGAACGCCGCCCAGGCCGGGCGACGAAAAGATTGATTTGGATATTATTGGCGAATTGTGTCATTTTTTGGAACTCTGCAGAATCGTCATGGCGTTGTCATGGAAACCTGTGATCCTTGCCGTGCCCATTCAGGCATGGTCGGCAGCGCGGGTGTCGTAGCTGGGCTGTGAGTCAGGCTGGAAAGAGGCGACAAGAGGGCAGCAAAGTTGTTGGCAATCTGCAATCCGCATGAAGCTGCACGACAGCTTGATGCGGGCAACACGCAAGCGGCGCGGCGCTACCGCCGTTCAATCACAACAGGTATCGGGATCTCCCGACCGTCTGGTTTTTTGCCTTTCGGAGAAAGCGACATGACAAAGACGAATTCCCTTCACGCCACGGCCGGCCTCGTACGCAAACTGCTGCCGGCGCTGGTCGCCGCGGCGGCATTCGGCGGCACGGCCATGCAGGCGCACGCGGCCGACGCAGTGGTGTTGTACACCGCCGACGGCCTCGAGAACCTCTATAAGGATGTGCTGCCGGCCTTCGAAAAGAAGGAAGGCGTGAAGGTCAACATCGTCACGGCGGGTAGCGGCGAAGTGGTGAACCGCGCCACCATCGAAAAGGATCAGCCTAAGGCCGACGTGCTCGTCACGCTGCCGCCGTTCATCCAGCAAGCCGACCAGAGCGGCCTGCTGCAGGCTTATCAGAGCGCCAACTACAAGAACGTGCCGGCGATCGCCAAGGCGTCGAATGGCGCGTGGGCGACCTTCGTGAACAACTACTTCTCGTTCGCGATCAACCCGGAAGTCACCAAGACCCAGCCGAAGACCTTCGCCGACCTGCTGCACCCGGACTTCAGCGGCAAGGTCGCCTACTCGAACCCGGCCACGGCGGGCGACGGCATGGCCGTGATCATCCTGACCTCGTCGCTGATGGGTGAAGACAAGGCGTTCGACTATCTGAAGAAGCTCGAAAACAGTGCCAAGTTCCACACCAAGGGTACGGGCTACCTCGACGTGCTGCTCTCGCGCAACGAAATCGCGGTCGCCAACGGCGACCTGCAAATGGACCTGGACGACGCGGCCAACGGCGGCCTGTCGCTCAAGCCGATTTTCCTCGCACACGAAGGCGGCCAGCCGACCACGTTCCAGCTGCCGTACGCGATCGGCCTGATCAAGAATGGCCCGAACCAGGCTGAAGGCAAGAAGCTGATCGACTACCTGATGTCGAAGGAAGTGCAGGCGAAGGTGCCGGACATCTTCGGTATTCCGGGCCGCACCGACGTGCCGCTCACCGGCAAGAACGGCGAAGCGGTCAAGCAGGCTATCGCGGGCGTGAAGCTGATTCCGGTGGACTGGAATCAGGTGATGGCGAAGAAAGCCGACTGGACGGCGCGCTGGAAGAACGACGTGATCGGTTCGTCGGGCAAGCAGCTCGAAGTGGTCAAGCCGAAGTAAGCCGTCGTTCGTAGCATCATCGACGTCACTCAGTCATATAGCCGGGTGATGTTGCAGAATCAGGCGGCGCCTGCGGGACTCCGCAAGGCGCCGCGTCAGCATTAATTCCGTTGGAGGATGAACCCGGTGAATACCGCCAGTCTTGCTCAACCAGGCGCGCTCGGCGCCTCACCGGACGCGCTCGATGCCGCGCATTCGACTACGCCGGGCGGCGTGCAGATCGATCATCTGACGGTGCGCTTCGGTTCGCGCACGGTGCTCGACGATCTGTCGCTGACCATCCAGCGCGGCGAATTGCTCACCGTGCTCGGCCGCAGCGGCTGCGGCAAGACGACGTTGTTGCGTTTCATCGCCGGGTTTATCGAAGCGGACGGACTGGCCGGCACGTTGACCGTGGCCGGTCACGATCTCACGCACGTGCCGCCGCACAAGCGCAATCTTGGTCTGCTGTTCCAGAGCTATGCGCTGTTTCCCCATCTGTCGGTGTTCGAGAACGTGGCCTTCGGGTTGCGCGCGCGCCGCACGCCGTCCAAAGATGTCGCGCGACGCGTCGCCGACGCGTTGAAGCTGGTGCAACTCGGCGACGCCGGCCACGTGATGCCCGCGCAATTGTCGGGCGGCATGCAGCAGCGGGTGGCGCTTGCGCGCGCGCTCGTGATCGAGCCCGATGTGCTGCTGCTCGACGAACCGCTTTCCGCACTCGACGCCAATCTGCGCGCGTCGGTGCGTTCCGAACTCAAGTCGCTGCATGAGCGCCTGCCGAATCTGACGATCGTCTGCGTGACGCACGATCAGGACGACGCGCTGGTGCTGTCCGACCGCACGCTGCTGATGCGCGAAGGCCGCATCGCGCAACTCGGCACGCCGCAACAGTTGTACGACACGCCGGCCGACGGCTTTGTCGCGCGTTATCTGGGCGCGGCCAATCTGCTGCCGCCGCAAGTCGCCTTCAGCATGGGCGACGCACGCCACAACGAGCGCGATCGCGTGGCCTGTCTGCGTCCGGAGGCATTGCGGATCGTGCCGCTCGGCGAAGGGCAGTTGCACGGCGCGATCGCTTCGGTCGAATGGTATGGCGCGGTGTTGTCGGTGTCCGTCGTATTGGACGCGATGCCGAACGAGCCGGTGCTCGTCACCATGCAGCGCGGCCACGGCATGATGCCGGAGAAGGGCGCGCGTATTTCCCTGCGTTACGAGGCTGACGATGTCGTCCTTATCAACCCCTGATACGCCCAATCCGCTCGGCTCGGCCGCCGCCGCCGACGCCCGCCGCAGCGCCAGTGCCGCCTCGCATGCGGCCGCGGTGAAGCGCCGCGAACGCGCCGCGCAATGGCATCTGCTGTTCATCGCCGTGGTGGTGCTCGGGCCGCTGGTCATCTATCCGCTCGTGCGCCTCGTGCTGCTGAGTCTGACCGGACCGCACGGCTTGAGCCTGCATGCGTACTCGGCGTTCTTCGGCAATCCGGAAACGAGCGGCGTGATCGGCACGACGCTGTGGATCCTGTTTGCCAGCGCCGGTCTCGCGTCGCTACTCGGCGTCGCGCTGGCGTCGATCCTGTTCTTCAAGCCGTTTCCCGGCGCGCGAATGATCACGCGGTTTCTCGAACTGTTCGTCGCGTTCCCGTCGTTTCTGGTCGCCTTCACGCTGATCTTTCTGTACGGCTCGCAAGGCTCGGTCAGCATCGGCTTGCAGCGGCTCTTTCATCTGCAGAACCCGCCGCTCGATTTCCTGTTCGGCGTGGGCGGTGTGATTCTCGCGGAAGTGGTGTTCTACGCGCCGTTCGTCGTGCGTCCCACGCTGGCTTCGTTCGCCACGCTCGACATGCGTCTGATCGAAGCCGCCCGCAGTCTCGGCGCGAGCGGCTGGATGGTCGCGTTCAAGGTGATCCTGCCGCTCGCGTGGCCGGGCATCGCCGCGGGCACGATCCTGTGCTTTCTGCTGACGCTCAACGAGTTCGGCATTCTGCTCGTGCTCGGCAGCGCGCATCTGATCACGCTGCCGGTGGCGATCTACAGTTCCGCCACCGTCGATCTCGATCTGCCGACCGCCGCCGCCGGCGCGGTCGTGATGCTGATCATGTCTTTGTCGCTGTACGCGTTGTACCGCCAGGTCAACCGTCGCAAGGTGAAAGGAGCGGGCCATGGCCGTTGAACTCGACCCGACCGTTTTGCCGGTCATGCACAAGAAAGCGCGGCCGGTGCGCCGCAGTCTGGTGGTGCGCATCCTCGGCGGCGCGTTTCTCGGTTTTTCCGCCTTGCTGTGTTTCTGGCTGTTCGTGTTGCCCGTGGTGGTCGTCGCACTGTCGAGCGTGGCCGCGCACTGGTCCGGCACGATCCTGCCCGACGGCTTCAGCACGCGCTGGTTCGAGCGTCTCGGTTCGAGCGACTTCGATGCCATCACCACGAGCCTCGAAATCGGCATGGGCGTCGCGGTGCTCGGCACGATCCTCGGCCTGTGGCTCGCGCTGGCGCTCGAAGGGCGCGACCGCCGCGGGCTCGGCGCCATCGTCGACACCATCGCGATGATGCCTAACGGCGTGCCGAGCGTGGTGCTCGGGCTCGCGGTGCTGATCGCGTATCACAAGCGGCCGTTCGATCTGTCGAGCTCGGCGGCGATCGTCGTGTTCGTGCAACTGGCGCTGGTGCTGCCGTTCTGCTACCGCTGCGCGGCCGCCGCGTTACGCCCGGAGCTGACGATTCTGCGCGAAGCGGCCGCAAGCCTCGGTGCGCCGCCTTCGATGGTGTTGCGCCGCGTCGTGCTGCCCCAACTGGTGCCGGCGATCCGCGCGAGTCTCGCGCTGGGCTTCGCGCTCTCGCTCGGCGAACTCGGCGCCACGCTGACCGTGTATCCGCCGGGATTCGCGACGGTGCCGATCGTGGTCGTCGGTCAGGTGGAACGCGGCTATTACCTGCCGGCCTCCGCGCTGTCGCTGATTCTTCTGCTGGTCTCGCTTGCTGCGCTGCTGCTGATCGCGGCGCGCGTCCCGCGCCGCCGGACGGACTGACGAGCAACTTCTGATGCGTGTGCGAGCATGCCGTGGCGGCGCGCCTGCACATATCGATGTGGCAAAATTTGTCAAAATGACCGAATATATGCAAACTGCTTCTGTCGATCCGATTGAGGTTGTGCGCAGGCATTCGCTGACGACGCTGGTTCGCGACGAAATCGAACGGCACATCATCGAGGGGGCGCTCGCGCCCGGCGACAAGCTGAACGAAGCCGACTGGGCGACGCGCCTGCAGGTGTCGCGCGGGCCGGTGCGCGAGGCGTTTCGCGCGCTGGAGCAGGCCGGCCTGGTGCGGACCGAGAAGAACCGCGGCGTGTTCGTGCGGACGGTGTCGCTGGCGGAAGCGGATGAGATTTACGCGGTGCGCGCGGTGCTCGAAGAGGCGGCGTGCCGGATGCTGGCGGTCAGTATCGATGCCCGCAAGCTGGCGGGATTGCGCGATTGGCTCGACGCGATGCGCGCGGCGCTCGACGCCCAGGATCACGATGGCTATGCGCGCGCGAATGTGGCGTTTCACGACGCGCTGGTGGCGGCATCGGGCAATTCGAAGCTGTATGAGACGTACCGCAGACTCGTTTGCGAATTGAGCCTGTTTCGACGTGCCGCGCTGGTGGTGCATGCCGATGCGATGGAGCGCTCGCTGGCCGAACATCGCGCGATCCTGACGGCGGTGGCCTCGCGCGACGCCGAGCATGCCGCGGCGCTGATGCATGCACACGTGAACGGCGGCATGCAGCGCGCTCACGCGGCGTGCGAACCGGCGGGGCCGTTGAGCGTGGTGCGGATGCCGACGGCGTCGAACGATTGAGATGGTTGCAACGAACTGACTACAACGCGCGTGCCCGGCACGCATGGAAGGGAACGATGGCGAATACAGACACGAGTACCAGCGAACGCACGATCGAAGTCAACGGTCGCAGCTACCGGCTACCCTCGCAACCGACGGTGGTGGTGTGCGTCGACGGCTGCGAATTCGATTATCTGGAAGCCGCGGTCGCGGCGGGCGTGGCGCCGTTCATCGGCAAGATGCTCAAGGGCGGTGGAGCCTTCAAGGGTGACTGCGTGATCCCGTCGTTCACCAACCCGAACAATCTGTCGATCGTGTGCGGCGTGCCGCCTTCGGTGCACGGCATCTGCGGCAATTACTTCTGGGATCCGGACGCGAACGGCGGCGAGGGCGCGGAAGTGATGATGAACGACCCCGCGTATCTGCGCGCGGGCACCTTGCTCGCCGCTGCCGCCGAAGCCGGCGCGGCGGTCGCCGTGGTCACCGCGAAAGACAAGTTGCGCCGGCTGCTCGGCTGGCAATTGAAAGGCATCTGTTTTTCGGCGGAGAAAGCCGACAAGGTGACGCTCGAGGAAAACGGTATCGGCGAAGTACTCGATCTGGTCGGCTTGCCGGTGCCCGATGTGTATAGCGCCGGGCTGTCCGAATTCGTGTTCGCCGCCGGCGTGCGGCTCGCGCAAACGCGTCAACTCGACCTCATGTATCTGTCGACGACCGACTACATCCAGCACAAATGGGCGCCGGGTACCGAGGGCGCGAACGCTTTCTACGCAATGATGGACGGCTACCTCGCGAAGCTCGACGCGCTCGGCTGGGTGATCGGCCTGACCGCCGACCACGGCATGAACGCCAAGCACGATCCGCAGACCGGCGAGCCGAACGTGATCTATCTGCAGGATGTGCTCGACGACTGGCTCGGCGCCGGCCGTGCGCGCGTCATTCTGCCGATCACGGATCCGTATGTGGTGCATCACGGCGCGCTCGGCTCGTTCGCAACCATCTATCTGCCGCGCGATGTCAGCGTCGCGCAGGTGATCGAGCGGATCGGCGGCTTGCAGGGGATCGATACCGTGCTCGACAACCAGGCGGCGTGCGAGCGCTTCGAGCTGCCGAACGACCGCGTCGGCGATATCGTCGTGGTCAGCACGAAGCATGTCGTGCTCGGCACGCGGCGCGCTGAACATGATCTGTCCGGGCTGACCGTGCCGTTGCGCTCGCATGGCGGGATTTCCGAACAGGAAGTGCCGCTGCTGTTCAACCGGCGTGTCGAAGCATTGCCGTCCAGCGGCGGCGATGGTGGCAAGAGGCTGCGCAACTTCGATATCTTCGACATCGCTTTGAATCGCGTGTCGTCATCATGAACGCCGTGCTGCGGGACCATCCGGCTTTCCGGGCGGAAGCGCTGCGGCTCAAAGGCGAGCGCGTGACACGCTCGCGCACGCTCGATGTGTTCGATCCTTATACGGGAACGCGCGTGGGCACGGTCCCGCTGGCGAGCGTCGATGACGTGCGCGCTGCGTTCGAATACGCGGCGGCCTATCAGGCGCAACTCACGCGTTACGAACGCTCGCAGATTCTCGAGCGCGCGGCGGCGCTCATGCGCGAGCGGACCGAAGAGGCGTCGGACCTGATTTCGCTCGAGTCGGGTTTGTCGAAGCAGGACTCGCGCTATGAGATCGGCCGCGTGGCCGATGTGTTCAAGTTTGCGTCGATCGAAGCGTTGCGTGACGACGGGCAGAGCTTCTCCTGCGATCTGACGCCGCACGGCAAGAAGCGGCGCGTGTTCTCGCAGCGCGAGCCGCTGGCGGGCGTGATCGTCGCGATTACGCCGTTCAACCATCCGATGAACCAGGTCGCGCACAAGATCGCGCCGGCCATCGCGACGAACAATCGGGTGGTGCTGAAGCCATCGGAGAAGGTGCCGCTGTCGGCGCTGTATCTCGCCGACGTTCTGTACGAAGCCGGCTTGCCCGCGCCGATGCTGCAGGTGCTGACCGGCGATCCGCGCGAAATCGCCGATGAGCTGATCACGCATCCGTTGGCGGAACTTGTCACGTTCACGGGCGGCGTGGCGATCGGCAAATACATCGCGGGCAAGGCGGCGTACCGGCGCGTGGTGCTGGAACTGGGTGGCAACGATCCGCTGATCGTGCTCGACGACGCCGATCTGGACCGCGCGGCGACACTTGCCGTACAGGGCTCGTATAAAAACTCCGGGCAGCGCTGCACCGCGGTCAAGCGGATGCTCGTGCAAAAGAGCGTGGCCGCGGATTTCACCGATCTGGTGGTCGCTAAGACGCGGGCCTGGTCTTTCGGCGATCCGTTCGATGCATCGAATCAGATGGGCACCGTGATCGACGTCGCCGCGGCGCAGCTTTTCGAGGCGCGCGTGAATGAGGCGGTGGCGAGCGGGGCGCGTCTGCTTGTGGGCAATCAGCGCAAGGGCGCACTGTATGCGCCGACGGTGCTGGACGGCGTCGATCCGTCGATGACGCTGGTGCGCGAGGAAACCTTCGGGCCGGTGTCGCCGATCATCACCTTCGACACGCTCGACGACGCCATCCGTATCAGCAACGGCACGCCGTTCGGGTTGTCGTCGGGCGTCTGCACGAACCGGCAGGATGCGATCACGCGCTTCATCAATGAACTGCGCGTGGGCACGGTCAACGTGTGGGAAGTGCCGGGCTACCGGATCGAGTTGACGCCGTTCGGCGGCATCAAGGACTCCGGGCTTGGCTATAAGGAAGGCGTCCAGGAAGCCATGAAGAGCTTCACCAATCTGAAGACCTTTTCATTACCGTGGGAGTAATAGCGTGGCATTGAATGTGAAGGACATCCGTTCGCTGTTCGAGCAATACGGCAAGCTGGCTTATAGCGGCGAGCCGGTGACGCAGCTTGAACATGCTTTGCAGAGCGGCTTATTGGCGGAAGAGGCTGGTGCCGATGAGGAACTGGTTGCCGCGGCGTTTCTGCATGACCTCGGCCATTTGCTCAATCTGCAAGGCGAGACGCCGACGGAGCGGGGCATCGACGATCTGCATCAGTATTTCGCGCTGCCGTTTCTGCGGCCGGTGTTATCGAACGCGGTGTTGGAGCCGATTCGTTTGCATGTCGACGCCAAGCGCTGCCTATGCGCCATCGACGACACGTATTTCGGCCAGCTTTCCGCCGATTCGGTGCGGAGTCTGGAATTACAGGGCGGCATTTTCAGCAAGGAGGCGGCTGAAGCGTTTCTGCAAAAGCCCTATGCGGAAGACGCATTGCGCCTGCGCAGGTGGGACGATCTCGCCAAGGAAGAGAATCGCGCGACGCCGGATCTTGATCACTATTTAGGTGTTGTCGAACGGGTGATGCTGAAGCACGCGGCTGTCTGAGGGCTGTTCAATGTTGCGCGGTTTTCGGTGCTTCTCGCGCTTGCTGGTCTGCCGATTTTGTCGTCGGCCTGACGCCGTTTCTGGCGCAATTCATGCCTATCAAAATAACGCTTGCAAGGCGGAGTCGGGCTCGCTAGAATCTCGCTCTTTCGTGCTCCGGACAGCGGGGCACGGGAGGCGGGAGAGCCAGCAGTGGCAAGGCTTTCAGCGAAGTGGGCAGGTTCAGGAAGTTGGAAAAAACCTGTTGACGACGTAGCGAAAGTTCTTCATAATCTCGTTTCTCTGCTGCTGATGCAGCGACGCAGAACGAAGCGGTGCCGGGTGGTTGTGAGGTTGACGACGCGCGGTGCCGGTCCGGTAGTGAATGCGTAACCGATCTTTAAAAATTAACAGCCGATAAGTGTGGGCGCTTGATGCGCGACGCGAGGTGGATCCTTCGGGATCTGCCGACCAAGCGAAAGTATCAAGTCTCACACAGTATTAGAGGAAGGTTTGAGCAATCAAATCATCGTCAGTACGTTGAGTGAGCGACCGGTTCTTAACTGAACCGAAAACAGTAACAGGTTTGAACTGAAGAGTTTGATCCTGGCTCAGATTGAACGCTGGCGGCATGCCTTACACATGCAAGTCGAACGGCAGCACGGGAGCAATCCTGGTGGCGAGTGGCGAACGGGTGAGTAATACATCGGAACGTGTCCTGTAGTGGGGGATAGCCCGGCGAAAGCCGGATTAATACCGCATACGATCTGTGGATGAAAGCGGGGGATCTTCGGACCTCGCGCTACAGGGGCGGCCGATGGCAGATTAGCTAGTTGGTGGGGTAAAGGCCTACCAAGGCGACGATCTGTAGCTGGTCTGAGAGGACGACCAGCCACACTGGGACTGAGACACGGCCCAGACTCCTACGGGAGGCAGCAGTGGGGAATTTTGGACAATGGGCGAAAGCCTGATCCAGCAATGCCGCGTGTGTGAAGAAGGCCTTCGGGTTGTAAAGCACTTTTGTCCGGAAAGAAAACCTCGTGGTTAATACCCGTGGGGGATGACGGTACCGGAAGAATAAGCACCGGCTAACTACGTGCCAGCAGCCGCGGTAATACGTAGGGTGCAAGCGTTAATCGGAATTACTGGGCGTAAAGCGTGCGCAGGCGGTTCGCTAAGACAGATGTGAAATCCCCGGGCTTAACCTGGGAACTGCATTTGTGACTGGCGGGCTAGAGTATGGCAGAGGGGGGTAGAATTCCACGTGTAGCAGTGAAATGCGTAGAGATGTGGAGGAATACCGATGGCGAAGGCAGCCCCCTGGGCCAATACTGACGCTCATGCACGAAAGCGTGGGGAGCAAACAGGATTAGATACCCTGGTAGTCCACGCCCTAAACGATGTCAACTAGTTGTTGGGGATTCATTTCCTTAGTAACGTAGCTAACGCGTGAAGTTGACCGCCTGGGGAGTACGGTCGCAAGATTAAAACTCAAAGGAATTGACGGGGACCCGCACAAGCGGTGGATGATGTGGATTAATTCGATGCAACGCGAAAAACCTTACCTACCCTTGACATGTATGGAACCTGGCTGAGAGGCCGGGTGCCCGAAAGGGAGCCATAACACAGGTGCTGCATGGCTGTCGTCAGCTCGTGTCGTGAGATGTTGGGTTAAGTCCCGCAACGAGCGCAACCCTTGTCCCTAGTTGCTACGCAAGAGCACTCTAGGGAGACTGCCGGTGACAAACCGGAGGAAGGTGGGGATGACGTCAAGTCCTCATGGCCCTTATGGGTAGGGCTTCACACGTCATACAATGGTCGGAACAGAGGGTCGCCAACCCGCGAGGGGGAGCCAATCCCAGAAAACCGATCGTAGTCCGGATCGCACTCTGCAACTCGAGTGCGTGAAGCTGGAATCGCTAGTAATCGCGGATCAGCATGCCGCGGTGAATACGTTCCCGGGTCTTGTACACACCGCCCGTCACACCATGGGAGTGGGTTTTACCAGAAGTGGCTAGTCTAACCGCAAGGAGGACGGTCACCACGGTAGGATTCATGACTGGGGTGAAGTCGTAACAAGGTAGCCGTATCGGAAGGTGCGGCTGGATCACCTCCTTTCTCGAGCTGACGTGTCAACCGCGTTGAGCGCTCACGCTTATCGGCTGTGAAATCAGGACAGACTCAGGGGTCTGTAGCTCAGTCGGTTAGAGCACCGTCTTGATAAGGCGGGGGTCGATGGTTCGAATCCATCCAGACCCACCAAAGTCTTGTCTGGTGTGCTGATCGATGATCCCGGGGTATGCCGTGCGCATAGAGAGTTTATCTGTGTATGACTGGGGGATTAGCTCAGCTGGGAGAGCACCTGCTTTGCAAGCAGGGGGTCGTCGGTTCGATCCCGTCATCCTCCACCAATCCTCAATGCCGGTTTTACTGCGGCGGACCCTGAAAGGGGTTTGCGGTGTAGTGAAACAGGCATTGGCGATTGAGCCAGTCAGAGTGATACGCGGTTATAGCAACTGCGATATCGGCTGTCGTTCTTTAACAATCAGGAAGAAGTAGTAAAGAGATTCACGAAAGCATACTTAGAGATGGGTGTGTGAGTAGGTGAATCAGGGTTGTGATTGTATCAATGTATTTTAAAGGTGATCGAAAGATTGCTTTGGAATACGGCGCAACACGAATACTCAACCTGTAGCGATTGTGGCGAGCACATGATTCCCCGTGGATCATGCACGAGACACACCCGTTATAGGGTCAAGCGAACAAGTGCATGTGGTGGATGCCTTGGCGATCACAGGCGATGAAGGACGCGGTAGCCTGCGAAAAGCGGTGGGGAGCTGGCAAACGAGCTTTGATCCACCGATATCCGAATGGGGAAACCCGGCCCGTATGGGTCATCCATGACTGAATACATAGGTCATGTGAAGCGAACGCGGTGAACTGAAACATCTAAGTAACCGCAGGAAAAGAAATCAACCGAGATTCCCAGAGTAGTGGCGAGCGAAATGGGACCAGCCTGTACTCTTTATCCGTACTGTTAGTCGAATGCTCTGGAAAGTGCAGCCATAGCAGGTGATAGCCCTGTAGACGAAAACAGAATGGAAGAACTGGGTGTACGACAAGTAGGGCGGGACACGTGAAATCCTGTCTGAAGATGGGGGGACCATCCTCCAAGGCTAAATACTCGTGATCGACCGATAGTGAACCAGTACCGTGAGGGAAAGGCGAAAAGAACCCCGGGAGGGGAGTGAAATAGATCCTGAAACCGCATGCATACAAACAGTCGGAGCCTTCGCAAGGGGGTGACGGCGTACCTTTTGTATAATGGGTCAGCGACTTACATTCAGTGGCAAGCTTAACCGATTAGGGCAGGCGTAGCGAAAGCGAGTCCGAACAGGGCGTTCAGTCGCTGGGTGTAGACCCGAAACCAGGTGATCTATCCATGGCCAGGATGAAGGTGCGGTAACACGTACTGGAGGTCCGAACCCACTAACGTTGAAAAGTTAGGGGATGAGCTGTGGATAGGGGTGAAAGGCTAAACAAACCTGGAAATAGCTGGTTCTCTCCGAAAACTATTTAGGTAGTGCCTCGTGTATCACCTTCGGGGGTAGAGCACTGTCATGGTTGTGGGGTCCATTGCGGATTACTACGCCATAGCAAACTCCGAATACCGAAGAGTGCAATCACGGGAGACAGACATCGGGTGCTAACGTCCGGTGTCAAGAGGGAAACAACCCAGACCGCCAGCTAAGGTCCCCAAATATTGCTAAGTGGGAAACGAAGTGGGAAGGCTAAAACAGTCAGGAGGTTGGCTTAGAAGCAGCCATCCTTTAAAGAAAGCGTAATAGCTCACTGATCGAGTCGTCCTGCGCGGAAGATGTAACGGGGCTAAGCAATATACCGAAGCTGCGGATGCATATTTATATGCATGGTAGGAGAGCGTTCCGTAAGCCTGCGAAGGTGCATTGAAAAGTGCGCTGGAGGTATCGGAAGTGCGAATGCTGACATGAGTAGCGATAAAGGGGGTGAAAGGCCCCCTCGCCGTAAGCCCAAGGTTTCCTACGCAACGTTCATCGGCGTAGGGTGAGTCGGCCCCTAAGGCGAGGCAGAAATGCGTAGCTGATGGGAAGCAGGTTAATATTCCTGCACCATTGTTAAATGCGATGGGGGGACGGATCGCGGAAGGTTGTCCGGGTGTTGGAAGTCCCGGTCGCTGCGTTGGAGAAGGCACTCAGGCAAATCCGGGTGCGCAATTCAAGGGCGTGGCGCCATTCACTTCGGTGAAGAAGCAACTGGAAGTGGTTCCAAGAAAAGCCTCTAAGCTTCAGTTTAACAAGACCGTACCGCAAACCGACACAGGTGGGCGAGATGAGTATTCTAAGGCGCTTGAGAGAACTCGGGAGAAGGAACTCGGCAAATTGGTACCGTAACTTCGGGATAAGGTACGCCCCTGTAGCTTGACTGGCCTGCGCCAGAAGGGTGAAGGGGTTGCAATAAACTGGTGGCTGCGACTGTTTAATAAAAACACAGCACTCTGCAAACACGAAAGTGGACGTATAGGGTGTGACGCCTGCCCGGTGCCGGAAGATTAAATGATGGGGTGCAAGCTCTTGATTGAAGTCCCGGTAAACGGCGGCCGTAACTATAACGGTCCTAAGGTAGCGAAATTCCTTGTCGGGTAAGTTCCGACCTGCACGAATGGCGTAACGATGGCCACACTGTCTCCTCCCGAGACTCAGCGAAGTTGAAGTGTTTGTGATGATGCAATCTCCCCGCGGCTAGACGGAAAGACCCCATGAACCTTTACTGTAGCTTTGCATTGGACTTTGAACCGATCTGTGTAGGATAGGTGGGAGGCTTTGAAGCGTGGACGCCAGTCTGCGTGGAGCCGACCTTGAAATACCACCCTGGTTTGTTTGAGGTTCTAACCTTGGTCCGTTATCCGGACTGGGGACAGTGCATGGTAGGCAGTTTGACTGGGGCGGTCTCCTCCCAAAGTGTAACGGAGGAGTACGAAGGTACGCTAGGTACGGTCGGAAATCGTGCTGATAGTGCAATGGCATAAGCGTGCTTAACTGCGAGACCGACAAGTCGAGCAGGTGCGAAAGCAGGTCATAGTGATCCGGTGGTTCTGTATGGAAGGGCCATCGCTCAACGGATAAAAGGTACTCTGGGGATAACAGGCTGATACCGCCCAAGAGTTCATATCGACGGCGGTGTTTGGCACCTCGATGTCGGCTCATCTCATCCTGGGGCTGTAGCCGGTCCCAAGGGTATGGCTGTTCGCCATTTAAAGAGGTACGTGAGCTGGGTTTAAAACGTCGTGAGACAGTTTGGTCCCTATCTGCCGTGGGCGCTGGATATTTGAAGGGGGCTGCTCCTAGTACGAGAGGACCGGAGTGGACGAACCTCTGGTGTACCGGTTGTCACGCCAGTGGCATCGCCGGGTAGCTATGTTCGGAAGAGATAACCGCTGAAAGCATCTAAGCGGGAAACTCGCCTTAAGATGAGATATCCCCGGGGCTTCGAGCCCCTTGAAGGGTCGTTCAAGACCAGGACGTTGATAGGTCAGGTGTGGAAGCGCAGTAATGCGTTAAGCTAACTGATACTAATTGCCCGTAAGGCTTGATCCTATAACCGGTGTGTTTTGCGATGACCGTCAGTGCTTCAGCACTTGCGCGCATCCCACCCCCGAAGGGGGGCGCACACAGGTTGAGATCGATGTTGTGCCAGAAACAGCACAGCCCAACGCTTTACCCCTGGTGAGCATCACCAGAAACTACTTCTTCCAGATTGGCTGTACTGCCCCACGGGCAGTGCGGCAACCAGTCATGCCTGATGACCATAGCGAGTCGGTCCCACCCCTTCCCATCCCGAACAGGACCGTGAAACGACTCCACGCCGATGATAGTGCGGATTACCCGTGTGAAAGTAGGTAATCGTCAGGCTCCCCCGCAGCAAACAGAAACCCCACCCCGAAAAGGTGGGGTTTCTGCGTTTACACAGCCGGAAAAACAGGCGAAAAAATGGGGCGAACAAAGACTCCGGTTTGCGATCCGCACTGAGCAATCGTGTGCAACACACTCCGCAAACGGTCCTTTCCACTTTGCAGGCACCCGCACAGGAGAGCACAGCGCCGCCGCCGCACCCACCCGCAGCCAGCGGCCCCTAACAACTCCAACTATGCCGCCTACCGCGTCGCGACATCCCCACCGCCGCTCGCGCCCGCAGGCACCACGCCATCGCCGATCTGGGCGTCGCCGACTTCTGCAAGCAGGGCCTCATCGCGTGCAATGACTTTCGGCAGATGTGTACGCAGGAACTCGACCCAGGTCCGCGTCTTCGCGTCGATGAACTTACGCGACGGATACAGCGCGTAAATATTCATCTTCTGCGCCGTATACTCCGGCAACACGCGCACTAACGTCCCATCACGCAATCCGGAAATCGCCGCGTACAGCGGCAACATGCCAATGCCCATCCCTTCGCGAATCGCGACAATCATCGATTCGGCGATGTTCACGTGCACCGGCCCATTCACTTCCATCATTTCGCTGCCATTCGGCCCATCGAGCACCCAATCGTGCGGCGGAAACGCCGGCGTGTGCAGGATCAAACACTCATGGTGCGCCAGATCGGCCGGCTGCTGCGGCGCGCCGTGCGCGCGCACATACGCCGGCGACGCGCACAGAATGCTAAAGGTCGTCCCCAGCGGGAGCGATACGAGTTCCGAATTAGGCAAACTGGAAGCACCGATCACCGCAACGTCCGCGCTGCCTTCGAAAAGATCAGGCATGCGCTGCGACAGCGTCAGCTCGACCGTCACCTCCGGATACAGCGCGCGATAGCGCGAGATGGCCGGCAGCACGTAATGCTGGCCGATGCTGGCAAAACTGTGCATCCGCAACGCGCCGCTCGGGCGCTCGTGCGCACAGCTGGCTTCTTCTTCCGCCGTGTCGACATCTGCAAGTATCTGCTGACATCGTTTCAGATAGCGCTCGCCCGCAGTGGTGAGCGCGAGCCGCCGCGTTGAACGGTTGAGCAACCGCGTTCGCAGATGAGCTTCGAGTTCCGAGACCGCACGGGACATCGCGCCGGTCGTCGAATTGAGCGACTGCGCGGCGGCGGTAAAACTACCGGCTTCGACCACGCGCACGAACACTCGCATATTTTGTAACGTATCCATCGATCCTTCTATTTCACGGCTGAAGCCGTATTGTCCGCCTGTCTCGGATGCGCATTGTTGTTCGTTCTGGAAGGGACGTTCCGCGGCCGTCCTCTTAATGCGCGCGCAGCATGCCCCTACAATCGGCGCCTTGCGTGGCCGGTGCGAGCGGTCTTCTTCACCGGCGCGTTTTCCTGCGACCAACCGGGGCGCCTTGCTTCCAGATGAAACGCGAACATGCGATCGAACCGACGGCGGATTCCCGCCGAAAGTGGGGCGTCATGTTGCAAACGCTCAGTCCGGCTGTTCGGGACTGGGCGACCAGCGACGGTCTGGTTTGGCTGCATCTGTTCAAAACGGTCACCGCGGGGCTGTTGGCGCTCGGCATTGCGATGCTGCTGGATCTGCCTCAGCCGCGCATAGCGATGACCACGGTGTTCGTGCTGATGCAGCCGTTCAGCGGCATGGTGCTCGCCAAGAGTTTCTATCGGATTCTCGGGACCGCGGTGGGCACGGTCGCTGCGCTGGTGCTCGGCGCGCTGTTCGTCCAGCAGCCCGAGTTGTACATGCTCGGCATGATCGGCTGGGTGAGCGCCTGCATTGCGGCAGCGGTCCGGTATCGGCATTTCAGATGGTACGGCTTTGTGCTTGCGGGTTACACCGCTGCGCTGATCGGCATCCCGAATGTGACGGTGCCTCACGACCTGTTTCTGGCGGCGCTCACGCGCGCGGCGGAAGTGGCGGTCGGCATCGTGTCCTCGAGCGCGGTGAGCGCGCTGATCGTGCCGCAGCGGTCCAGCCTTGCACTGCGGCGTGCGCTACAGATTCGGTACGGAAATTTTACTGCGTTCGCTGCCGATGTGTTGGCTCGCAGCATCAAGCGGGGCCAATTCGAGCGGCGCTTTGCGGATCTCGTCGACGAGATCGTCGGTTTCGAGGCGACGCGCACTTTCGCCGCCTTCGAAGATCCGGCCATGCGTTCACGCAGTCAGCATCTCGGCCGTTTGAACGGCGAGTTCATGGATGCCTGCGCGCGACTGCATGCACTACATCAACTGCTCAAGCGTCTGCGCATGAATGGCTCGGCGCCGGTCGTCGCGGCGATCGAACCGTATTTTCATGAGCTGGCCGCGCTTATGTCGCCACCGCTCGAAGTCACAGGGGACCCATCGCGTACGGCCGCCCGTTTGCGACACTTTCAGGCGAGCTTGCCACGGCGTGTGCGTGAAACGAGACGGCCGCTGGAAGCCACGCCCGCCGAATCGCTGGCGGACTTCGATACGGCGGCGGAATTGCTGTACCGGTTCATCGACGAATGGATCCGTTACTCGCAGACCTACGTGACGCTCACGCAGCGCAAGCCGGGCAACCAGCCGCGGACCACCAGCCGCTACGTCAGCAAAACCAACACCTTTGTCGTCGCGTTGACTTTTATGCGCTCGGCTGTGGTCATGGCAATCGCCGGCTGGTTCTGGATCACGACGGACTGGCCGAGCGGCGGCCTTGCGGTGATCGGCGCGGCGCTGGCGTGCGCGCTGACGTCGACTGCGCCGAATCCGTCGAAGATGGCCGTGCAGATGGCCGTCGGCGCCGTACTGGCGACCATGACCGGCTATCTGTTCACCTGCTATGTGTATCCCAACATCGACGGCTTTCCGCTGCTGTGCATGATGCTGGCGCCAGTGCTCGCACTCGGAGCATTCATCGCCACGCGCAAGCTTGCGGCGGGATATGGGATCGGTTTCTCAGTGTTCTTCTGTTTGCTCGCCGGGCCTGACAACGTCGTCACTTACGCACCGGATCTGCTGATCAACAACGGCATTGCGCTCACCGCGTCGATGCTCTTGGCAGCGCTTGTCTTCGCGGTCGTTTTCCCGACCGACATGCCTTGGCTCATCGGGAAAATCATGGGCGATCTGCGGGCACAGGTCGTGTCCGCGTGCAAGGACGAATTGCCAGGTCTCAATCAACGCTTTCAGTCGAGTACGCACGATCTGACTTCCCAGTTGCGCATGCTGTTGACGCGACGCTCCCGGCGCCGCCGCGATGCATTGCGCTGGACGCTCGCGACGCTCGAAGTGGGTCACGCCGTGATCGATCTACGCAACGAAGCGGCGCGCGCCGACTACGCGCACGCACTTCATCCGCGCTGGACCAGCGCCATAGAGCACATGCGTGACGACCTCGCGCGGCTCTTCGAGCGACCTGACTCGCGTGGTCTGGAGCGCGCGCTGGTGTCCGTGCGCGCGGTCACGTGGATTGCGCAGGACGTGCTGCAAACGGTTCATGCCGATCGCGAAAAGCGTCACGACCTGCAGCGCATCCTGAGCTGCCTGCACTTCATCCGCACGGCGTTGCTCGACAAGGACGCGCCGTTCAATGCGCGTTGACCGATGCACGCGACGATCGACTATGTGCATCGATCCTTCTACAGAATGGAAGGATTACTTCCGGACCGCCCCATTTATCCGCGGGAACGGCAGCCATATAGTTTCATCACTGCCACGCAGTCCCCCAACGGGGCTTCCTACGGGGCAGCACCGTAAGTCATGGAGAACGAAATGAATGTGTTGAAGATTGCTCTGATTGCCTGCGCTTTGTCCGCTGTTGTCGCTCACGCACAAACGGCGCCGGCCGCCCCGGAACAACAGGTCGCTCAAGCGAATGCACAGCGTGCGAAGAACGCCGAAAGCCAAAGCCGCATCACCACACCGGCGATCAAAGCTGAAGAGTGCGTTGGGCCCGTGAGCTTCTGCAACATCTACTTCGGCAGCTAAACAGCGCCACGCGTCATATCTGAAATACGTGTAGGACCTGTCGCGAACGTTCAACGCGACGCAGCACCTGGCCGCGACGCCGTCCTTTGTCACGCCGCGGCGGGTGCGACAATCCGGCTGCTGAGCGAAGCACACCATAGACGTGCGCACCAGTAGACTGGACTGGTGACTATGGAGAGACTCAGTTTCATGTACCAAGACCGGATTCGCTGCGCTGAGTTGCGCGCAAAAATCACTTCAGCCGCCGAGGCGGCGCTTCTGATTCAGGATGGCATGTGTGTCGGCGCCAGCGGCTTCACGCGCGCGGGCGATGCCAAAGCCGTCCCCGTTGCGCTTGCCGAGCGCGCGCGCCAGGAAGGCAAGCCGCTGCGCATTACGTTGATGACCGGCGCATCGCTCGGTCACGATGTGGACCGCACGCTCACCGAGGCGCACGTGCTGGCTCGCCGCTTGCCGTTTCAAGTGGACAAGACGCTTCGCGACGCCATCAACCGCGGCGAAGTCATGTTCGTCGATCAGCATCTGTCTGAAACGGTCGAGATGCTGCGCGCGAACCAGCTCGGCAAACTCGACATCGCCATTATCGAAGCCACCGCGATCACCGAGACCGGCGGCATCGTGCCGACCACGTCGGTCGGCAATTCGGCGAGCTTCGCAATTCTCGCCGACAAGGTCATCGTCGAAATCAATCTCGCTCAGCCGCTCGCGCTCGAAGGGCTGCACGACATCTGGATTCCGGGCCGCAGGCCGAACCGCGAGCCGCTGCCGATCGTCCGTCCGCAAGACCGGGTCGGTGCGCCTGCCATCGAGATTCCGCTCGAAAAAATCGCGGCGATCGTCATCACTGATATGGCGGACAGTTCATCCACGGTGCTGCCGGCGGATGCCGAGACCGAATCGATTGCAGGTCATCTGATTGAGTTTTTCCAGCACGAAGTATCGCGCGGACGCATGCCGAAGCGCTTGCCGCCATTGCAAGCCGGCATCGGCACGATTGCCAATGCCGTGCTGGCCGGTTTCGTGGATTCGCCTTTCGACGCCTTCGAAATTTATTCAGAAGTGCTGCAGGATTCGACCTTCGATCTGCTGGATGCCGGCAAGGTGACGTTCGCCTCCGGTGCGTCGATTACGTTGTCGGCCGCGCGCCAGGCGCAGGTGTTCGGCGAACTCGAACGCTATCGCGATCGTCTCGTGCTGCGTCCGCAAGAAGTCAGCAACTATCCAGAAGTGATTCGCCGGCTCGGTCTGATCGCGTTGAATACCGCGCTCGAATTCGACATCTACGGCAACGTGAATTCGACTCACGTGGGCGGCACGCACATGATGAACGGCATCGGCGGTTCGGGCGACTTCGCGCGCAACGCGTCGTGCGCGATCTTCGCGACCAAGTCGATGGCAAAGGGCGGCCGCATTTCGAGCATCGTGCCGATGGTGCCGCATTGCGATCACAACGAACACGACGTGGACGTGGTCGTGACGGAGCAGGGGCTCGCCGATTTGCGCGGCCTCGCGCCGCGGGAACGCGCCACGCTGATCATCGAGAATTGCGTGCATCCGCTGTATCGCGATCTGTTGCGCGACTACTACGGGCAAGCATTGAAGGGAGGCGGGCAAACGCCGCATCAGTTGGATCAGGCTTTCGCCTGGCATACGCGGCTGCGTGATACCGGCTCGATGTTGCCGGCGGTGGAGACGAAGCTTTAAACGCGGGTAGTCAGCTCAAGCCGGCGTCAGGTGGCGTTCGCCCCTGACGCCGTAAGACATCAGATGCTACGCTCAGGCGCCTCGTCGGACGAGCCGGATAAGAAACAATAGAATGACCGCGCCGATCACCGCCGTGATGATCGAGCCGATCCAGCCGCCGCCCAGCGAAATATGCAGCACGCCGGCGAGCCAGCCGCCGATGAACGCGCCGACAATCCCGACGATGATGTCGACGATCAGGCCGAAGCCGCCGCCCTTGACGAGCACGCCTGCCAGCCAGCCAGCGATCGCGCCGATGATGAGCCATGCAATGATGCCGTGTTCCATAATCGAGACTCCCTAGTTGAGTGTGAAAAATTCACGGTGACAGAGCTTAGTCGATGGTTATGGGACAGTCCATATTCAGGACGCGGAATTAACATTGTCTGAATCTATTGCAGATCAAGTGTAGACGATGCGCGCGCAGATGGGGGACTTACGCGTGACGCTTACTCGGGCGTCGGCTCCGCTTCTCTGGCCGTCCAACTGACGCTGGAGACGCTCTTTTCCATGCTGATGCGGCTGGCCATCTGTTCGAGCTTCGACTGATCCTTGGGATGCATCTTCAACGTTGCAGTAACGCGAATGCGTCCTGGGTCGTTTTCAACGTCCTCGCTCGTCAGGCTTTGAAACGACAGCGGCGTCGAATACATGGAGTTGGAAACGGCGGTACGAATGTGAATCTCGTCGGCTTCCCGGCAGACGATTGTCAACACGTATTCGCGGACGAGGTCGGCGTTCGATACCGGCGTCGCGTTGATCGTACGGCTGACTTCGCGCAGCACGGTATTGGTCAACAGCACGACCAGGGTGCCGGCTAGCGCCGGGCCGTAATGGCCCGCGCCGCACAAAACGCCCACCGCGGCCGAGCACCACAAGGTCGCCGCGGTGTTGATCCCCTGAATGGAACCCTTGTCGCGCATGATTACCCCGCCGCCGAGAAAGCCGACGCCGGAGACCACATACGCGGCGATCTGGGTGATGCCCGCCGTGCCGTTGCCGGTCAGTACGCCGAGCGTGACGAACAGGCACGCGCCGCTCGCGACCAGCGTGATGGTGCGCAGGCCTGCATTGCGCTGACGTATCTGTCGTTCGAGGCCGATCGCGACGCCACAGGCGAAGGCGGCGAGAAGCCGCCAGACGAATTCAATTGTCATCGGTAAGCAAGGTTGAGGCGCGAAATCGCACAGTGTGAACCGTACGCGTGACAGCGAAACGTCCGCCTCGATGGGACGCGGGCGCGTTCAGGCACGGCGCAACGCAGCGCGAACGAAGACTCGCAGCGCTGAAAGGCGAGCAACGTCGGCACGGCATCAGGCCATGCGGCGCCTCACTGCGACTTCACTGGCAATTTCGCTGGTAGAAAGCGGGTATCAACGACGTGCACCGCCGGCCCGAAGGCAAGACGGCGACAGATAAAGACTGGCGCGGAAATCTTGCTGATCAGGCGTTCGGGCGAATCGAAGCTCGACAGGTACTGCAGCTACTGTCCAAGATCGTGATTCCGGGTAGATGAACTGGGCGGATTTTAGGCGCCTCTGCAAAGTTAAGTCAAGCCGTGATCAGGCGCGGCGGCGAATCAGTTGCACGCTTTCTTTGGGGAAGTTTCTGAGCTGATAGGGGAGCTATTCCCACATAAATACGGACTCCGAATATTGACGATGTTCATCCCGGAAAACACACTGTCTGCATCACTCGGAACACCTCGCACGGCCTTGGCGCTCAATTCCGCGTTTTTTGCTCTCGCATCCTTCAGACGGCGCGCGATCCGCACGACGTCGTTGTTTCCGCCGCCCATCCGAACTGAGGAATATATGAAAGGTAAAGCTCTTGGCTTCATCGCCGGCGCGTTGATCGCTGCCGCTCCACTCGTATCGTCGGCCGCAGGTCTGCCGGCACCGTTTGAAGGCAGCAGCACGCTGCAGGCGGACGGCGTCGTGAAATCAGTCGATCAGGCCAACCATTCGGTCACTGTGCTCGACGCACAAGGTGGCGAAGCGTCGTTCAACATCACCGACACGCGCAATCTTGCGCAGATCAAGCAAGGGGGCAAAGTTCACATCCGCATGATGCGCAATGCCGTGATCAGCGTCACGCAGGGTGTGGACGGTCAAGCGGCGGCGGCTCACGTCGCGCAGTCGAACACGGCTCAGAGCGTGACCGCTCACGTCGAGGCCATCGACCATGCTTCCGGCATCATGGCGCTCAAAGGCCCGAATGGGTCCGTGTTCCATATCCAGGGCCGCGATCCGGCGAAGATCACCGGCGTGACGCCGGGTATGCAAGTGGTGGTGGCGTTCGCGCCGCAAGTCAGCGTGGCCGTGGCGCCCGCGCAGTAACGGGCGCCTTCGTCGGAGCTTAATCGGGCTCGCCGGGTACGAGGCGCAAGCGCGTGATTTCGGACGGCGCGCCCAGACGCTTCGGCGGTCCCCAGTAGCCGGTGCCGCGGCTCGTGTACACCCAGAGTCCGTTCAGCCGCGCGAGACCGGCGGTGAACGGCTGCTGAAAGCGCACGAAGAAATTCCACGGGAAGAACTGGCCGCCATGCGTGTGGCCGGATAGCTGCAGCGTGAAACCGGCTGCTGCTGCGGCTTCCGCTGAGCGCGGCTGGTGGGCGAGTAGCACCTTGATCAGCACGTCGCCAGGCGCGCCGGCCAGCGCGGCGACCGGATCGCTGCGGTGCGCCGGGTCGTGATGGCCCGCTGAATAATCGGTGACGCCGGCAATCACGGCGCGTGCGCCGTCGTGATCCACGATCACGTGCTCGTTCAGCAGGACGTTCAGTCCCAGGCGTCGGAATTCGTCGATCCAGGCGTTGGCGCCGGCGTAATACTCGTGATTGCCTGTAACGAGAAAAGCGCCATGGCGCGCGCTCAACCGTGACAGCGGCTGCGTATGTTTGGTCAGTTGCGGCACGCTGCCATCGACGATATCGCCGGTGACAGCGATCAGATCCGGCTTGAGGCGATTCACCGCGTCGACGATTGCGTCGACATAGCGGCGTTTGATGGTCGGGCCGACGTGAATATCGCTGATCTGCACGATCGTGAAGCCGTCGAGCGCGGCGGGCAAATCGTCGATCGGCACTTCGATCGTCACCACCTTGGCGCGGCGGCGAGCGTTGAACAGGCCGACGAGCGTGGAGAGCAGGGCGAGCAACGGCACAGCCGCCGCTGAGCCGGTTCGCCAGTGTGCGATGGCGACGGTGTTCGGCCAGATTGCGTCGACGGTCAGAAGCGACGCGAGCACGAGGTCGCGCGCGAAAGTCAGGACCAGCAGCGAGGAGAAGAACCCCATCGCCAGCAGGCCGACCCATGCGAGTCGGTCGCCGAGCGGTTGTTGTTTGATCGTGCGCGCGAGCATGCCGAGCGGAATCAGAAAGATCGACAGCACGAGCCACAACGCGCACAGCCAGCGGCCGGTGGTATCGATCGGCATGTCGGGAATCAGACGCAAGCCCACGTAAATGTGCAGGAGGATGCCAATCAGGATGATGCGAACAAGAAACGATGAGCGGCGCATAGAGAAGATCAAGGCGGGAAGGGGCCGGCACAAGCGGAGGAGCGGCGGCGGCTCGTCGGCCGCGGCAATGCCATGGCCGACGAGCCGATCCATTCTACCGAGATGTGCAAGCGCGTGCCGGCGGCGCCAAATTCGATGTCGGCACGCCAGACCGCTTACCTCTGAAGGTGTTCGCACGTTACTGCATTGCAGCAATCCACGCTGTTGTATGCAGGCCGTCCAGCCGGCTGATACGGTCGAATTAAATGGGCTTTGAATTGTGTCCGAGCGTGGACTATTCTCAAATAGAACCGGCTTGTATTAAAGCCAGGGCGAGGGCCACAATGAAGCCGTCGCAGTCCGCTTAGCGGTTCGTTTTGTCGCCGCCGGAAGGCGAAGCAGGAGGCGCACATGAAGCTGCTCAGATCAGGCAACCCGTTCCGCCACGCGCACCATGCGCATCACGTCGGACACGAGGGCAGCCATGTCATGCTGCCGCTCGTCGTCATTTCGGTGATGGCGAT
The DNA here is from genome assembly GCF_004339745.1 of Paraburkholderia sp. BL9I2N2. Lineage (GTDB taxonomy): Bacteria > Pseudomonadota > Gammaproteobacteria > Burkholderiales > Burkholderiaceae > Paraburkholderia. The sequence continues at coordinate 860,216 of NZ_SMGP01000004.1, forward strand.
CGGCGTGTACTTCGGCGTGCGCAACATCGATTTTTCCGAGTTGGGCAAAAGCGCGCTGTTCTATGTCGTGATGCTCAGTGTCGCTCTGGGTATCGCGGGATTGTTCGGCGTCGTCGGGGCCTGGGTTCGGTCCAACGGCGACGACGCCGAAGAGGGCTTCTGCTTCATTGGCGCGTTGATCGGCGCCGTGGTGTTCTACGTGGCGATCTTGAGTTGACCGCTCTCAACAGCAGATCGGGCGCCGTGGATCAGACGATCCGCGCGGCCTCGTCGAAAGCGAAGCGCGGGCTGCGCGGGAACAGTTTCGAGGGGTCGCCGTAGCCCAGATTGATCAGGAAGTTCGACTTTACGGTCGTGCCGGCAAAGAACGCTTCGTCGACCTTGGCGGCGTCGAAACCCGACATCGCACCCGTGTCCAGGCCGAGCGCGCGGGCGGCGAGAATCAGGTAGCCGCCTTGCAGCGTCGAATTGCGAAATGCCGTGTCGGCGATCGCCTTGTCGTTACCGGCAAACCAGCTGCGCGCATCGGCGTGCGGAAACAGCTTCGGCAGGTGCTCGTAAAACTCCATGTCCATCCCGACGATCGCCGTGACCGGCGCTGCCATCGTCTTCTCCAGATTGCCTGGCGACAAAGCCGGGCGCAGCTTCTCCTTGCCCTCCTGCGTTTTGACGAAGACAAAGCGGCCCGGGCTGGAATTGGCCGAGGTGGGGCCGAGCAGCACGAGTTCGATGAGTTGTTTGAGCACGGCGTCGTCGACAGGTTTTTGCTGCCAGCCGTTATGCGTGCGCGCTTCGCGGAAAAGCTGATCGAGCGCCTGGTCGGAAAGAATCATTTGATTGTTCCTTGAAGGTGGTGTGTGAATTGGAAAGGACGGCGCCGGATCAAACCGCAAGCCGTGCGTAGGAGCGTCGCCGTCGTTGCCGCCATAATAGCCAAGGTTCTTTCCGGTCGCGCATTGAGCGCGCGATCGTACTCAGGCAATCTCATGACGGATCTCTTTGCGGATTTTTCCGATGCTCTGCCGGCGCCCGACGTCGACTGGTATCCCGACTGGCTGCCGCCTGAAAGGGCGGCACGGGCCTTGACGCAACTCATCGACGAAGTCGAATGGCGTCAGGACATGATGGGCACGCCGGCCGGCCGCGTGCCGCTGCCGCGGCTGACCGCCTGGCAAGGCGAGCCTGACGCCGTCTATGTCTACTCGGGTATTCGCAACGTGCCACAAGCGTGGACGCCGACCGTCGCCGAGCTGAAGTCCGCCGTGGAGTCTATTTGCAACGCGCATTTTAATAGCGTGCTGATCAACCGCTACCGCAGCGGCACCGACAGCATGGGTTGGCATGCGGACCGCGAGCCCGAACTCGGCGCACAGCCGCTGATCGCCTCGGTGAGCCTGGGTGTCGCACGCACGTTCGATCTGCGGCATAACAAGACCGGCGTCGTGCAGTCTTTTTCGCTGAAGGGTGGCAGCTTGCTGGTGATGAAGGGCAACACGCAAGCGGATTGGCGGCATCGGGTGCCGAAGGAGCCGCGCGTGGCGGGCGAGCGGATCAATCTGACGTTTCGATGGGTGACGCCGCGCGCGAGTGTCCGCTGATGGGTCGCGTGTTGGGCGGCGGCGCCGCGTCGCCGAGCAAGCCGAACAAGCCGAACAAGCCGCCGAGCACGTAAGCGCATAAAAAAGCGCCAGGCGCATCGCCGAGCCAACCAACGCACCCCACCCACGCCAACACCTCATCCCACGTCCACGCCACAACCGCCACCGCCCGCTATACCAAAATTGATATCGCCGACGCGAATCATATGATTGGACGGTTAACGCCCTACACACTACGCTACATCACGATCCACGCACCGTGAGGGCCGCAACGGCTGGGCGGATTCGATGGGTCGCCTACACAACAACGATCAGGAGACAGTCATGGCGAATACACGACGCGCCGCATGTCGTGCGTTGGGCGCGCTCGCACTCTGCGCGGGCTTTGGTGCGCTGACGCTGACCACGCCGGGCGCTTACGCGCAGGACAAACAGATCACGCTGGGCTTCGCGCAAGTCGGCGCGGAAAGCGCATGGCGAACCGCCAACACCGAATCGGTCAAGTCCGCTGCGGCCGAGGCGAAGATCAAGCTCAAATTCTCCGACGCGCAGCAGAAGCAGGAAAACCAGATCAAGGCGATCCGTTCCTACATCGCGCAGAAAGTCGACGTGATTGCGTTTTCGCCGGTCGTCGAGTCGGGCTGGGAACCGGTGCTACGCGAGGCTAAAGCCGCGAAGATTCCGGTAATTCTCACCGATCGCAACATCGACGTGAAAGACACCTCGCTCTACGTGACGATGATCGGCTCGGACTTCATGGAAGAAGGGCGGCGCGGTGGTCATTGGCTCGCGGATCACTATAAAAACGACCAAGGCCCCGTCAACATCGCTGAACTTCAGGGAACGGTCGGATCCGCGCCTGCCAACGACCGGCACTCGGGTCTTCTCGAGGTGATCAAGAACGATCCCAAATTCAAGATCATTGCCTCGCAAAGTGGTGACTTCACGCTGGCCGGCGGCAAGCAGGTCATGGAAGCGTTTATAAAGACATATGGAAATAAAATAAATGTAGTTTATGCGCATAACGACGATATGGCGCTCGGCGCCATCCAGGCGATGGAAGAGGCCGGCATGCATCCGGGCAAGGACGTCATCGTCGTTTCGTTCGATGCGACCAAGGGCGGCTTCCAGGCGATGGCCGCGGGCAAGATGAACGTCGATGTGGAGTGCAGTCCGCTGCTCGGGCCGCAATTGATGTCGGCCGTGAAGGATGTGGTGGCCGGCAAGCCGCTGCCCAAACGTATCCTGACGGAAGAGACGGTCTTTCCGATGAGCGTCGCCGCGCAGACACTGCCGACGCGCAAGTATTGACGGCAATTGATAAGGCTTCCTGACTGTAATAAGCGGACATAGACGCACGGAACAGCGTGCGACAGGGAAGCGCAGTACCGACACACGAAAAAAGGTTTCTCCAGTGGTGCCTGGCCGTCCGTCTGCTTGGGTAGCGGGCGGCCTCTTTTCCGCGCAATGCCGGCTGGAGGCTGCTGGAGACCGCCGAACCACGCACCGCCGATCGAGCGAGGCCTATGACGCATCCCGCTTCCGAACCGAATCCGCCGGCTGGCGGCACCGGCAACGCCCAAGCCGCCACCGGAATCACCGGCGCCGCGGCAACCCATGCCGACGGCACCACGAACACTGTCGAACCGATTCTCGCCACCGCCGGCGTCAGCAAGACGTTCCCGGGTGTGAAGGCGCTGCAGCGGGTCGATTTCCGCCTGTTCCCCGGCGAGATTCATACGCTGATGGGGCAGAACGGCGCGGGCAAATCCACTTTGATCAACGTGCTCACCGGCGTCGTCGCGCCGGACGCCGGCACGATTCGCCTCGGTGGCGAGGTCGTGGCGTTCGCCTCGCCGCAGGAAGCGGAAGCGGCCGGCGTGCGCACGCTGTATCAGGAAGTGAACCTGTGCCCGAATCTCTCGGTAGCGGAGAACATTTTCGCGGGCCGGCAACCGAGACGCTTCGGCGCAATCGACTGGCCCGACATCAAGCGACGGGCTCAAGCCGCGCTGGCGCGCCTCGACGTGACGCTCGACGTCACCCGTTCGCTCGATGCCTATCCGATCGCCGTGCAGCAGATGGTGGCCATCGCGAGGGCGCTTTCCGTCGACGCGCGTGTGCTGATTCTCGACGAGCCGACCTCGAGCCTCGACGACGGCGAAGTCAGCCAGCTTTTCAAAATACTTCGACATCTTAAGCAATCGGGCATTGCGATTCTGTTCGTCACACATTTCATCGAGCAGACGTATGCCATCTCCGATCGCATTACGGTGATGCGCAACGGCGAGCGCGAAGGCGAGTATCTCGCGCGCGATCTGCCGGCCGATCAACTGGTATCGAAGATGGTCGGCCACGAGCGCATGAGCGCACGTTTGCGTGAAGCCGCCCACGAAGGACACGACACGCATGAAAAACAAGTCGCGCAGACCGTCCAGCCATTCATCGAACTGCGCGGCGTCGGACGGCGCGGCACGATGCAGCCGATCGACCTCGACGTGCAGCCGGGTCAGATCCTCGGCCTTGCCGGTTTGCTCGGCTCGGGCCGCACGGAAACCGCGCGGCTGTTGTTCGGAGCCGACCGCGCCGACAGCGGCACCATTCTGGTGGAAGGCCGCCCCGTGCGGCTGCGTTCGCCGCGCGATGCGGTGCGCCACGGCATAGGCTATTGCGCGGAAGACCGCAAGAAAGAAGGCATCGTCGCCGAACTGTCGATCCGCGAGAACATCCTGCTGGCGTTGCAGGCGCGGCGTGGCTGGTGGCGCAAGATTAACCGGCAACGCGCGCGCGAACTGGCTGATCTATGGATCGAGCGGCTCGGCATCAAGGCCGCGGATGCGGAACAGCCGATCGGCCTGCTGTCCGGCGGCAATCAGCAGAAAGCGCTGCTGGCGCGCTGGCTCGCCACCGATCCCAAGCTGCTGATTCTCGACGAGCCGACACGCGGCATCGACGTCGCGGCCAAGTTCGACATCATGGATCGTCTGCTGGCGCTGTGCGCGAGCGGCTTGAGCATCCTGTTCATTTCGTCGGAAATCAGCGAGGTGCTGCGCGTGAGCCATCGCGTGGCGGTGTTGCGCGACCGTCGCAAGATCGCCGAAGTGGCCGGTAAAGCGTCGAACGAGGACAACATCTATCGACTCATCGCGGGGAGCGGCGAATGAAGCTATCGAACTGGTTCGTGCGCGACGGCGCCGAGCGGCCGTTGATCTGGCCTTGCGTCACGTTGGTGTTGTTGTGCGGGTTGAACTTGTGGGTCAATCCGCATTTTCTGTCGCTGCGCATGCTCGACGGCCATCTGTTCGGCGCGCCGATCGATGTGCTGAATCGCGCTGCACCGCTGGTGCTTGTCGCCACCGGCATGACACTCGTGATCGCGACGCGCGGCATCGACATTTCGGTGGGCGCCGTGGTGGCGATCGCGGGCGCGGCCGCCGCCACGATACTGGCAACGCAGCCAGAAGCATCGAGCGGCCTGATCGCACAGGCGCTGATCGCGGCGTTGATCGTCGGCGTGCTGAGCGGCATGTGGAACGGTTTGCTGGTGTCCTTCGTCGGCATGCAACCGATCATCGCCACCTTGATCCTGATGGTGGCCGGCCGGGGCATCGCGCAATTGCTGACGGCAGGGCAGATCATTCCGATCGGCGCGCCGGGCTATCTGTTCGTGGGCGGCGGCTACTGGCTCGGCGTGCCGTGCTCGGTGTGGATCGCCACGGTGGCGGTGCTGGCGACCGCCGCGCTCGTCGAAGGCACGGCGCTCGGGCTGTTCATTCGCGCGATCGGCGTCAATCCGGTCGCCACGCGTCTGGTCGGCTTGCGATCCAAAGCGCTCGTCTTCGCGGTGTACGGCTTCTCGGGACTGACCGCGGCGATGGCGGGCATTCTCATCAGCTCGAACGTGCGCAGCGCCGACGGCAACAACGCCGGCCTGCTGCTCGAACTCGACGCGATCCTCGCGGTGACACTTGGCGGCACGTCGCTGCTCGGCGGCCGCTTCAGTCTCGCGGGCACGGTGCTGGGCGCGCTGATCATTCAGACGCTGACCTACACCACGTATTCGATCGGCGTGCCGCCGGAAGCCACGCTCGTCGTCAAGGCGGCCGTGGTGCTTGCGGTGAGCGTGATCCAGTCGCCGTCGGCGCGTGCGCTCGGTCTATCGCTTGTCACGCAACGGAGGGTGGCGCGATGAGACGCATCCTCGAAGCCTGGGCTCATATCGTCGATCCGCGCACCTTGCCGATTGCCGTTACGATCCTGCTGTTCTGCGCGCTGTTCGGATTCGGCTCGGTGATGTACACCGGGTTCTTCTCGTGGCAAGTGCTCCTCGATCTGCTGGTCGATAACGCGTTCCTGCTGATCGTGGCGATCGGCATGACGTTCGTGATCGTGTCCGGCGGCATCGACCTGTCGGTGGGGTCGGTCGTCGCGCTGACGACCATCGTCGAAGCGGTGCTGTCCGAACATCTGCATTGGCCGGTCTGGGTGATCCTGCCGATCGTGCTGCTGATGGGCACCGTGTTCGGCGCGGTGCAGGGCGCGTTGATTCACTTCTTCCGCTTGCAGGCGTTTATCGTCACGCTGGCCGGCATGTTCTTCGCGCGCGGCTTGTGCTTTCTGATCACGACGCAGTCGATCACCATCACCGATCCGACGTTCCAGAAGATTTCGGCGTTTCGTCTCGACATCGGCGTCGGCTCGGTGACGGCGAATGTGCTGATCGCGTTCGTCACGCTGCTGGCGGCGATCTATGTGGCGCACTTCACGCGGTTCGGGCGCAACGTTTACGCGATCGGCGGCAACGCGCGCTCGGCTTTGCTGATGGGCTTGCCGGTCGCGCACACACGCATCGGCGTGTATGCACTGAGCGGCTTCTGCTCGGCGCTCGGCGGCGCGGTCTTCACGTTCTATGTGTTGTCAGGCTACGGTTTGCAAGGGCAGGGCATGGAGCTCGATGCGATCGCCGCGACCGTGATCGGCGGCACGCTGCTGACGGGCGGCGTCGGCTATGTGATCGGCTCGCTGTTCGGCGTCGGTATTCTCGGCACGATCCAGGCGCTGATCACGTTCGACGGCACGCTCAGTTCGTGGTGGACCCGCATTGTGATCGGTGCCTTGCTGTGCGCGTTCTGCCTGTTGCAACGGCTGATCGAGCGTCACGCCAAATCGGTGGGGCGTCCGGGTGGCACCGGCGCGGTCGTGACCGCGGGACGGGAACGCGGGCACGCGGACGGATCGGCGGCGTCGGATTCGCATGTGATCGGGCGCGCGCCTGAGCAGGCTTGAACACGCGCGCAGCGGCGGCTCACGCGCTGAGTTGCCGTCCTCTGGTTTCAGGCAACGTCAGCGCGGCGAGGATCACGACACCATACGCCGCCGCTGCGAACACGCCGATCGCGTGGCCGAGCGTCATCGTCTGCGAGACGTAGCCGATCAGGAACGGAAACGTCGCGCCGACCGCCCGCCCGAAGTTGTAGCAGAAGCCCTGACCGGAGCCGCGAATCCGCGTGGGGAACAGTTCGGTGAGGAACGCGCCCATGCCCGAGAAAATGCCGGACGCGCAGAAGCCGAGGGGGAAACCGAGCACGAGCATCGAGAGATTGTCGAGCGGCAGTTGCGTGTAGATCAGCGCAATCGCGCACGACGCCAGTGCGAACGCGATGAAGGCGCGCTTGCGGCCGATTCTGTCGCTGACATAAGCGCCCGTCAGGTAGCCGCAATACGAACCGATGATCACCACGCCCAGATAGCTGCCGGTGCCGATCACGCTCAGATGCCGTTCGGTCTTCAGATACGTCGGCAGCCAGGTGGTCACCGCGTAGTAGCCGCCTTGCACGCCGGTTGCCAGCACGGACGCGCGCAGCGTCGTCCACAGAATCTCGCCACGGAAAATATCGAGCAGCGAGGTGCGCGTTTGCGTGGCGGCCTGCGCCGCTTTCTGCTGCCGATGCACTTCGGGTTCGTCGACGAAGCGGCGGATCCAGATCACGAATGGCGCCGGCGCAATGCCGATCGCGAACAGCACGCGCCACGCGTAATCGGCCGGCACCAGCGAGAACACGGCCATGAAGAGCAGCGTCGAGATACCCCAGCCGATCGCCCAGCCCGCCTGCACGAGTCCCACCGCCTTGCCGCGATCGCGCGCACGGATGACTTCGCCGATCAGCACCGCTCCGGCCGTCCACTCGCCGCCGAAGCCGAGGCCCATCAGCCCGCGCGCCCACAGCAGTTGCGAGAAATTCTGCGCCAGCGCGCAAGCCAGCGTGAAGACCGCGAACCAGAGAATCGTGATCTGCAGTGTCTTGACCCGGCCGATGCGATCCGACAACACGCCGGCAGCCCAGCCGCCGAGCGCAGAACTCAGCAGCGTGACCGTGCCGATCAGACCGGCGTCGCCGCGCGTGATGCCCCACGTCGCGATCAGCGTCGGAATCACGAAGCTCAGGAACTGCGTGTCCATGGCATCGAGCACGTAGCCGATCTTGCAACTCCAGAAGGCGCGCTTCTCACTGGCGGAGATCTGCCGATACCACGCGAACGGGCCTTTTCCTGATCCGGCCGCGTCGGAATGCCCGGCATCGGCGGTCAACTGCGCTTCGGTTTCCATGCTTGCACTCCGGTCGTCGTTGGCCGCGTCTCGTCGCGCGGCTGGTGATGGGGGCAAACGCCGCGGCTACAGCACCGCCAGCGTGGTGTTGGGAATGTCGGTGACGAGCATGTGCCCCGGCTTGTGCGCAATCGCGAACGGCAGACGCGCGCTTTCGATGGCGGCTTGCGGTGTGACGCCGCAAGCCCAGAACACGGGCAACTCGTCGCTGCGCACTTCGACGGCGTCGCCGAAATCGGGACGCGCCAGATCGCGAATGCCGATCAGCGACGGATCGCCGATATGAACCGGCGCACCGTGCACGGCGGGAAAGCGGCTGGTGATCTGGATCGCGCGGATGGCGTCGGCGGCTTTCATCGGCCGCATCGAGACGACGCGGTTGCCGCCGAATACGCCGGCCGCCACATTGCGCTCGTGTGTGCGATACATCGGCACATTGACCTGCTGTTCGATATGCCGCAGCGCGATGCCTTCTCGCCGCAGCATTTCTTCGAAGGAAAACGAGCAACCGATCGCGAACACCACCAGATCGTCGCGCCACAATTCGTCGAGACTGCGCACTTCCTCGGCGCGCTCGCCATGCCGGTACACATAAAACGCCGGCACGTCGTTGCGGATGTCGAGATCGGCGCCGAGCGCGGGCACGCGCCACTCGCCCGGTTCGCCGATGCCCAGCAGCGGACAGGCTTTCGGATTGAGCGTGCAGAAGCGCAGGAAATCGTCGGCGTGTTGTTTGGGCAGGATGGCGAGGTTGGCTTGCGCATAGTCGCCGCAATAGCCCGCAGTGGGGCCGGACAGGCGGCGGCTGCGTATCTGCTGACGAAACTCGGACGGCGTGTAGGACATGGACTGCTCGACTCCAGGTAGATCGCGTTGGCTGAAAAGCTCTGTGATGCAACCCAGATTAGTAACGTCAAAAATATCCATCCAGCGAGTTTTTATTGCGTTTCGTTAAATTAAACTTAACAGCGCCGCAGCCGGTTTGCGGCGATGATCGCGTCCATCCCGCCGCTGTTGAGAGAACCTGCAATGAATACCCGCTTCGTCGAAACGTTTCTGACGCTTGCCCGTCTGGGCAGTTTTCGCGCGACCGCCACCGCCATGCACGCGACGCCCGCGGCGATTTCGCTGCGCATCAAAACGCTCGAAGCGGAGTTGGGCGTCGAGTTGATCGAGCGCGATGCCGCGGAATTTCAGCTCACCGCGAATGGCGAGCGTCTGCTCGCGCATGCGCGCTCGGTGGTGCAGGCCACGCGCTCGCTGCAACTGGCCGCGCAGGACGAGACGCAAGTGGCGACGCGCTTGCGCCTCGGCGTGATCGAGACGGTGGTGCATAGCTGGCTGCCGGACTACATCCGCATGTTGAACCGCGAGTACAACCGCATCGTCGTGGATCTCACCGTCGATTCGAGCGCGATACTCGGGCCGCGTTTGCGCGCGGGCGAACTGGATCTGGTGATTCAGGTGGAAGAAACCGGGGAGCATGAGGCGTCGATCGTGTCGACCTTATTGGCGAGCTATCCCGTGCGCTGGATCGCGCGCAGCGATCTGATTCCCGCCAGCCGCGCGAAACATGTGCAAACGATGTTGAGCAAACCCGTGCTGACCTTCGGCCGTGGCACCGCGCCGCAAGTCGCCGTCGATGCGATCGTGCGGGCGCTCGCAAAACGCGCCGGTGTGCCGCTCGCGCAGACTCAGGTGACCTGCATGCCGTCGGTCGCGGTGATCGTGAAACTGCTGCGCGACGGCTATGGGATTGCGGCGGTGCCCGCGCTATTCGTCGAGCCTTATCTAAGCAACGGCGAACTGGGGCAATTGCAGGTGCGTCCGCTGCCGCCGCCGATCGATGTCGCGATGTATTACCGTGACGACGCCGATGTCGGCGTGCTGGCGGCATCGCGCGTCGCGCGTAACGCGTGCGATCAGTATGCGAAGGCGATGGGGCGGCAGTTGATCGAGAAACGCTGAGGCATGCTGACAAACACCGCGCGGCGTGTTTAGCCGGCGTCCAGACGCCGTCGCGCGGTGGCCACGAGTCGATCGAACGAGAAGGTGCTGGCTGCGAGCGCGGCGGTTTCAGGAAAGTACTCGTGCGCGATGTCGGTCAAGACCTGGCCCGGTGGCGCTTCAATCAGCACATGTGCGCCCATTTCCTGCATGACCGTAAGCGCGTCGAACCAGCGCACGGTGTGGCGGATATTGGTCGCGAGGTCGTTGCGGATCGCGTCAGCCGTATACAACGGACGGCCACCGCGATTGCCGACATAGATGCTTTGCGGCGCGTGAAAGGGCACGTCCTTCGCGTAGGCGACCAGTTCGTCCGTGGCTTGTGCGAGCAATTCGCAATGCGACGGCACACTCACCGCGAGGCGAGTGGCCTTGCGCGCGCCCGCTGCGAGCGCGCGTTTGATGAAGGCGTCCAGTGCGTCATTCGGGCCCGCTATGACAATCTGGCGCGGCGCGTTCACATTGCCGATATGGACATGCTGCTGTTCTTCTTCGGCATGCCGCGCAGCGAGGGTTTCCACCTGATACTCGGTCAAACCCGATATCGCGGCGAGACCGTAGCCGGATGGGTACGCAGTCTCCATCAATTCGGCCCGGCGGCGAACCATTTTCAGCGCGTCTTCGAAGTGAATCGCGCCACAGCTCACTGCCGCCGGATACGCGCCGACCGATAAGCCCGCGCTGATCTCCGGCACGAACCGTTCGGCAGCCAGCGCGCGCGTGAGCGCCACGCCCGCGACCGTCAAGCCGATCTGCACCGCGACGGTCGAGCGCAAGGCGTCGGGCGTGTCCAGTGTGAGCATATCGACGCCGAGCACCTGCGACGCTTCCTCGAGCGTGTCGCGCACCGCATGATGCTCCGGCAGACGATGCAGGAAGCCATCCGTCTGCGCGCCCTGGCCGGGGAAAAGCAGCGCGAGCATCAGGCGTCGCCCCCGTGAAACGTGGCGGCCCAGGGGTTTTCGATCAGTTGCGGGCCACGCTCGTGGCGTGCCAGCACGCGCGGTTTGCCCGCTGCCCACTCGGCTAGCGCCACGCCGCCGGCGGGCGTATCGAGCTGCGCGTCCACGCGCACGCCGATGCGTTCCGCCAGCGCTTGCAGATGCCGCAGCAATTCAACGGCTCGAACTTGCGCGAGCGGTTTGTCGTGGGTGCGGATGAGCAGGTCGAGATCGCTCGATGCCGTCACCGTCGGTACGTGTGTCGCAAGTTCGAAACCGGCACTACCAGTCGGTCCCCAGACGAATGCACTCAACGGACCCGTCGCGTCCTCCTGCAACGCGGCGAGCGCGGCGAAAGCGGCGAAAGCGGGCAGTGCGTTGCGCCCGGCGAGTGGCGTGCATGAAAAAGCGAGCGCTTCCGGCGACACGGCGCTCACCACATCCGCCGACGCTGCCCACGTGCCATAGCGCTCCGACCGCCCGGCACCGCGCATACCGATCGCGACGAAGCCGTTGGCCGCCAGCGCGCGTCGTACGACCGCATACGGCGCGCGCTGGAAAGCCCCGCGCACCCACGCCGGTTCACCATCGAATGCTTGCAAGCGTTGCAGACGCAGCAAATCATGCGGCCGCCATCGCGCGTCGCACGACAATGCGTGTTCGATTGCAAACGGCGGCGCGGCACACACTTGCATCACACGGCATCCCATTGTTCGGCGAGACGCCGGCGCACTTCGATCGACGCCGCGCGATTCTTCTGCGCCGCCGCCGATTCCAGCCGATGCGCGAGATTGCGGCGGCCATCGTCGCGCACGCTGCGTATCTGCTCGCTCAACACCTGGCGCACACGCTCGATCTGCGCGGCGTCCGGTGCATCGGCATCGACGCCGTCGATCAACTGGTCGAGCAGGCCGAGTTTGGCGAAAGACGTCATCGAGTAAGACATCGGCACGATGGTTTCGCCGAGCGCGTCGAGCGCTTCGACCGTGCGGCGCGTGACGCGCGCGGCGGCTTCCTTGCCCATCGCGTGAACCATGGTGCCGGGCGCGTCGAGCGCGACGATGCGGTTGCCCTGGTAGCCGTGCGCGAGGAAGGCGCCCGACATGGCCGGTCCGACGATCAGCGCGATCACCGGATGGCCCGCGTCGCGCGCGGCGGCGTAGGCGTCGACGGCCGCGGCGCAGGCGAGGTGAATACCGAGCATCTCCTCGCGATAGCCGTACGCCTGGCTTTTCACGTCGACGATCGCGACGATCGGGCGGCGCGTGCCGCTCGCTTCATCCCGCGCAACGGCATCGCGCACGGCGCGCGCGAGCCGCCAGCCCTGTTCGAGGCCGACCACGTTATCGGTCGCGCGCGGAAAGCGGTTGGCGGGATCGGGCACGACTGAGAAGAAATGCGCGGTCTCGCCGCCGAGCGGCGCGTCGCCGCTCAACACAGGCGCCTGGCTGATCGATTCGCCTGCCAGCGCCTGGAACCAGCGCGCGCCGCGGCTAGGTTGTGCGTCGCTCATGCTTGCTCCTTGCGTGATTCGGTTTGCCCGTGACGGTTGAACACGTCACGCATGGATTCCGGTGTGACGCTAGCGGGATCGATCTGCGCGAGCCGGTTCAGGAAAACGTCGACCTGTTCGCTGCGATGCGCGGCGGGCACGCCTTGCTCGAAGGCGGAACGCACGGCGGTGCGCACCGCGTCGGCGTCGTCGTCGACCAGTTGATCGGCGAGCGCGGTCGCCGCCCGCTGTTCGCCGCCGATCAGTTGCCACACGCGGCGGCGATCGCTTGCATCGAGCTCGTCGATGCCGGCTTCCTGTTCGATCACTTCGGGGCCGTTCATGCCGAGCCGCCCTTGCTTCGTAACGACCAGGTACGAGCACAACGCAGCCGCCAGCGACATGCCGCCGAAGCAGCCGACCATACCCGCGATCACGCCGACCACTGGCACATGCCGCCGCAATGCGACGATCGCGGCCTGAATCTCCGCGATCACCGCGAGGCCGAGATTGGCTTCCTGAAGCCGCACGCCGCCGGTTTCGAAGAGCACGACCGGCCGCACGATCTTGCCGCGTTCGCAGTCGCGCAAGGCCAGTTCGAGCGCCGCGGCGATCTTGCTGCCCGACACTTCGCCGATGCTGCCGCCCTGGAACGCAGACTCGATCGCGGCGACCACGGCGGGCTCGCCGTCGATGGTGCCGCGCGCGATCACGCAGCCGTCATCCGCCTGGCAGACGACGCCTTGCAACGGCAGCCACGGCGATTCGATCTTGTCGAACGGGCCGAGCAGTTCGCGGAAAGTGCCCGCATCCAGCAGCGAGCGGGCGCGCTCGCGCGCCGGCAGTTCGATGAAACTCTCGCGCAGCATCGGCGCGGGATGAGCGGTCGCAGCCGTATTCATGCGTCGTCTCCCTGTTCGGCGGCTTCGACGGCCTCCGCGAGCCGCAACGCCACCACGCCGGGCGTCGCGCCGAAGTCGTTGATTTCGATTTGCGCGGCGCCGTCGTAGCGGGTGAAAAAGCGGTCGAACACGCTCTTCCAGATGTGGCTGTAGCCGTCGACGCTGGTGCGCACGACGACGTGCGCCGTCAGTGCGCTAGCCGGATCGGCGGGCGAGAGCAGCACTTCCAGATCGCCCGAGCCCACCACGCCGACATGCGCGCGGGTCGTGACGGCGCGTTTCGCCGGATAGTCGAAGGTCAGATTTTCCATGAGTCGGAGCTCCTGTCGGCGTCGTGATGCGCCAGCATGTCGAGAAAGAGGGTGGCGGCGAGCAGATCGGCTGCGCCGCCGGGCGATGCATTGAGCGATAGCAAGTTGTGTTCGAGCGCGGCGAGCGCTTCAAGGCCCGCGGGCGTCGAACTGCCGCCCGCGTCCAGCACGCGTTGCGCGCCGTGTTGCCCGGCGTGCAAACCGGGCAAGCCCGCGCGATGCAGCAGGCAGGTGTCGTCCAGCTTTGCCATGATCGAGAGCAGGGCGTCGACGCGCGCGGCGTTTTCGTCGATGCCTCGCTCGCGCGCGGCGAGCAACGCGGGCAGGCCCACATCGACGACATGCGGGAAGCCGTCTTGCGCTTCGCGGCGCGCTCCGCCGACCTGGTAGCGTTGACGCGCGCGTTCACCGTGACTGTCGGACGGCGCGGCGAAGCGATCCGGGAAGCAGGCGATCTGCGCGGCAAGCGTGCTGATCTGCGACGCGTTCGGACGCATGGCGCCGATGGGCAGCGACGCGCCCGCGACCAGCAGGCCGACGATCCAGATCGCGCCGCGATGCGCGTTGCTGCCGCTTGTTGCTTGCAACATGTCCTGTTCGCCGGCGCGGCCGATCTGCGCGAGTTCGGCGCGCAGCAACGCGGACGGTTCGCCGCGGCGGCGCGCCGCGCGGGCAAGCATCGCGAAGGTCGGCTCGAGCGCGTGCGCCGAGCGCAGCATGGTGTCGAGATCGAGGTCGCGATGCGCGCCGCTGCCGCGCCGGTCGACCAGCGCGGGCTTGGGCGTGAGTTGGGCTTCGGCGATCAGCGCGGTGATGGCATAACGTGCCAACTGTGTGTCGGAAAGCGTGGGCGCGAGATGGGCGGCGCGGGCCGTGGCGTGTGAGCCGTCGGCAACGTCGACGCGCGAATCGGCCGGCGTCGCGCGCACGGCGCGGCCACACGGCGCTTGCGCTTGCGCACGCGCCAGCAAAGCAGCGGGCGCCATGCTCACCAGCTCCTGAAGCGTGCCGGCGGTTCGTACAGGCCGCCCGACCACGTCACCAGATCGTCGATGCTGCGTGCCGCCAGCAGCGAGCGCTTGGCCTCGCCGCGCCGGATGCCGAGATCCTCGGGATACGCGACGATGCCGCGCCGCCGCAACTCCGCTGTTTTCTCCGGCTTGGCGCGCAGCCCGATCGGCGTCACGCCGGCCACGGCGGCGATCGCCGCGCGCCGCTCGTCGATGCCTTCGGCCTTGTGCAGATGCGCGATGCCTTCTTCGGTGACCACGTGGCTGACGTCGTCGCCGTAGATCATCACGGGTGCGACCGGCATGCCGCTTTTCGCGCCGACCGCGACGGCGTCGAGTTCATCGACGAAGGTCGGCTCGCCGCCTTTCTTGTAGGTCTCGGCCATCTGCACGACCAGCTTGTGGCCACGCGACACCGGACCCTCATCGCGCAGCAGCTTGAGCCACGCTTCGCTCGAATGACGCCGGCCGCGCGGATCGTGGCCCATGTTCGGCGCACCGCCGAAACCGGCGAGACGCCCGCGGGTGACAGTCGACGAATTCGCGTCCGCATCGATCTGCAAGGTCGAGCCGATGAACAGATCGACGCCGTATTGCCCGGCCAGCTGGCACAGCACGCGGTTCGAGCGCAGGCTGCCGTCGTTGCCGGTGAAGAACACGTCGGGACGGGCCTCGATATACGCCTCCATGCCGACTTCGCTGCCGAAACAATGAATGCTGTCGACCCAGCCTGATTCGATCGCCGGAATCATGGTGGGATGCGGGTTGAGCGTCCAGTTGCGGCAGATCTTGCCCTTCAGACCGAGCGATTCGCCGTACGTGGGCAGCAGCAATTCGATCGCGGCCGTATCGAAACCAATGCCGTGATTCAGCGAGCTCACGCCGTACGGCTCGTAGATGCCGCGAATCACCATCATGGCGGTGAGCACCTGCAGGTCGCCGATATGGCGCGGATCGCGCGTGAACAGCGGCTCGACGGCGAACGGCCGGTCCGCCTGCACGACCACGTCGACCCATGAACCCGGAATATCGACGCGCGGCAGTTCGTCGACGATCTCGTTGACCTGCACGATCACGATGCCATGACGGAAGGCGGCGGCCTCGGCGATGGTGGGTGTGTCTTCGGTATTCGCGCCGGTGTAGAGATTGCCGTGACGGTCGGCCTTTTCGGCGCACAGCAGCGCGACGTGCGGCGTCAGATCGACGAACATGCGCGCGTACAACTCGACGTACGTGTAGATCGCACCGATTTCCAGCTGGCCGTCTTCGAGCAATTGCGCGACCCGCAGGCTCTGCGGCCCGGCAAACGAAAAGTCGACCTTGTGCGCGATGCCGCGCTCGAACAGCGTCAGATGCTCAGGGCGGCCAATGCTCGAAATCAGCAGATGCACGTCGTGAATCTTCTGCGGATCGACCTTGGCGAACGAACGCGACAGGAAGTCGGCCTGCTTCTGGTTGTCGCCTTCGAGAGCGACGCGGTCGCCCGGCTGAATCAGCGTTTCGAGCGCATCGACGATGCGCTCCGGCGGCAGCACACCGTCTTCGAGCCAGGGTGCAATGGCGGCAAGGCGGCGGTTCTTTTCGTCGCGACGCGTGGTCCACGAACGGGCGGTAGGTGTTGAAACTGCGGACGCAGCGGCTTCGGCGGGTTGGTTCATCGGCTTCTCTCAGCTCCCGGTGGTGGCACGCGGGCGTCTGCCGCGCGGCTTGGGTTGATTCGCGAGCGCGGCCTCGGCCTGCGCGCGTTCGGTCAGGAAACGATAAAGCAGGTCGCCCGTGCCAAGCAGATGCGCGACGACCAGCTTTTGCGCGGCGGGAATGTCGCGGCGTCGCACGGCGTCGAGCAGGGCGGCGTGTTCATTGTCGGACTCGCCCTTGTACGACGGCAAGCCGAACTTCAAGCGCAGATATCTTTCACCACGCCGGTGCAGCGTGCCGATCATGTCCTCGAGTTGCGGACGGCCGGCGGGCGCATACAGGCTCATATGAAACGCGGCATTGCGCGCGACGTACAGCGACGGGTTCGCCTCGAGCTCGGCGGCGCGGCACAGGGCGACGGATTCCTGCAAGGTGGCGGCCGTGTGATTAGGAATCGCCAGCCCGATGGCGAGACTCTCCAGCGCCGAGCGGATCTCGTAGATTTCGCGCGCTTCTTCCGCCGACAAAGGCGCGACGGTCGCGCCCTTGTGCACGGCGGCCTTGGCCCAGCCCTCGCTCTCCAACTGGCGCAAGGCCTCGCGCACGGGAATTGCGCTGACTGAAAAATGCCGCGCGATCGCGTCCTGCCGCAGCGGCGCGCCGGGGGCCAGCGTTCCGTCGACAATCGCCGCACGCAGCGCCTCCGCGATCACGCGGGACGTGCTCTCACGCGGCGCCGCCGCGGGTAAAAGCGGCATGCGCGCCGGGGCGTCCAGGGGAAAACCATTTGTTGCGTCGCTCATAATATCAAATATTATATATAAAAAGACGCGAATTACAGGCGGGCAAACCCGGAAATTTTTTTGCCCTCTGTCCGTGGCGTCCTCTGACTGGTCGTGCGAGGACACCTCGGTTCATCACAAACGCGCCATCTCGTCGTTCGCGTTAAGTACGTCAACCTTAAGTACGCCAACCGTTGGGCCGGAGGAGCATGATGAATTCACTAACCGACCGCACGTCGGTCTCGCGGCGCCGCACGCCGCTCAATCGTTCGCAGATCGCAGGTTTTTGGGGGGCGTGGGCAGGCTGGACGCTCGACGGGATGGACTCGTTCATCTACGCGCTCGTGTTGACGCCGGCTTTGACCGAACTGCTGCCGCGCTCGGGTTATGCGGCGACGCCGGCGAACGTCGGCCTGGCCGGGTCGATCCTGTTCGCGCTGTTCCTGGTCGGGTGGGGGCTGTCGTTCATATGGGGGCCGCTTGCCGACCGCTTCGGCCGCACCAAGGTGCTGGCCGGCACCATCTTTACGTTCGCCATTTTCACGGGACTCGCGGCGACTTCGCACAACGTGTGGGAGCTCGGTATTTATCGCTTCATTGCAGGGGTCGGCATCGGCGGCGAGTGGGCGCTGGCCGGGACCTATGTGGCGGAGGCGTGGCCGGAGGATCGCCGCAAGATGGGCGCCGGTTATCTGCAAACGGGCTACTACGCCGGGTTCTTCCTTGCGGCGGCGCTGAATTACACGGTCGGCGTGCATTACGGCTGGCGCGCGATGTTCCTGACCGGTGCGGTGCCGGTGGTGGTCGCGATTCTGATCCTGCTGCGGGTGAAAGAGTCGGAGAAGTGGGAGAAGGCCGAGGCGCGCACCGTGCGCACCAAGCCCTTGCGCGAGATCATGGGACCGGCTTATCGACGCCGCACCTGGGTCGCGTGCATTCTGCTGACCATCGCCATCATCGGGCTGTGGGCGGGCGCGGTGTACGAGCCGTCCGCCGTGATTCAACTGGCGACCAAGGCCGGCATGGCCAGGAACGATGCGATCAGAACGGCGTCGCTGGCCACGGGGCTCTTGTCCATCGCGACGATCCTCGGCTGTCTCGCGTTACCGCCGCTCGCTGAGCGGATCGGCCGCAAGAAGACGCTGGCGATCTACTTCGTCGGCATGGCGGTGGCGATCGTCGGCAGCTTCGGCTGGGCGTTTTACTTGCCCAATGGGCTCGCGCCGTTCATCGCGTGGCTCTTCGTGCTGGGTTTCTTCGGCGGCAATTTCGCACTGTTCAGCTTGTGGCTGCCGGAGCAGTTCGAAACGCGCGTGCGGGCGACGGCGTTCGCGTTCTGCACGTCGTTCGGGCGGTTCGTCGGCGCGGGCGTCAACTTTCTGCTCGGCGCGGCGGTGCTGCATATGCATACGCTCGGCGTGCCGGTGGCGTTGACGGCGCTCGCGTTTATCGTCGGCCTGTTCGTGATTCCGTTCGCGCCGGAGACGAAGGGCGAGATTTTACCGCAGTGAGTTTGGCCGTTTGGCTGAGTGGCGGGTGGAGTTGCCCCTGCGCATTGTTGCGTGGGGTCAACGTCCGCGAGTAGGGGCGATAGCCGAACACTTCTGGTTTTGACGAGACCCGCGTCGTTTTCGTGAAAGCAGCGAGCGAAAGTCGCAGCACTGGACTGGAGACGACGTTGTATCTGTTGAGCTCCACAAAAAACGCGCTGAGACTGGCGAGATCAATCGCACAGTTACAGGCGCGTGGCGTATTGTCTCGTGAGCCAGTGGATGATGGTCCAACGGAAAATACGAAACCGGGCCGTGGGGTCTTTCCGACCGGGCACGGCGTTTCTGGCCTTGACAGCGGCGACGCATGAATAAGGCGTGACACGAACTTCATGAGTGGCCGACTTTTAGCGCTGCTTCCATCTCAATCCACCTGGCGCCGCACGCGCCCGCCAGGGCGCAGCACCGAAAGCAGCGGCCACCCGAGATTCACCCCCAGACTCGCGACCACGATCAGCACCATGCCCGCCAGTTGCGGCATCGACAGCGCCCGTCCATACACGACGGCATCGACCACGATCGCCGTCAGCGGATACACGAACAGCAACACGGCGATGATCGGCGTGCTCAGCTTGGGCAACGCGCCGTAAATCAGCACATACGACAGCCCCGTATGCAGCACGCCCATGCCGACCAGCCAGAACCACTGCATCGGGCCGATATGCACGGCAGTGAGCGGCGCGATGAACGGCAGGCAGACCACACCGACCGCGCACTGCGCGAGCGTCAGCAGATGCGGCCGCAAATTGCCGAGCCCTTTGGCGATCAACGTGACGCTCGCATACAGCACCGAACCCACCAGTGCTTCGCCGATGCCGATCAGGTAGCTCGTATGGCCCTGTAGATTCTCCGTGGCCGCGACGCCCGACGCGAGCACGAGTCCCACGAAAGCGGTCGCGATCCAGCCGAGCCGGTCCACGCCGAGCCGCTCGTTGAACAACGCCGCGCCGATCAGCACGACCCAGAACGGCTGCACGTGAAACACCACGGTTGCAACCGCGATGCTGGTGCGATGAATCGCGTCGAAGAAACCGACCCACTGCGTGACCATCAGCACGCCCGTAATCAGCGCCAGCGTGACGGTGCGTCGAGTGAAATGCGCGCGCGTAAAGAAGCCTTTCCACGCGCAATACGCGGCGAGCGAGAGAAAGCCGAACAGGCAGCGAAAGAATACGAGCGTGAGCGCGCCGAGCCGCGCTTCCTCGACGAAGACCCCGAGCGTGCCCATCAAAAGCCCGCCGCTGGCCAGCGTGATGGCGCCTTGTTGACGTTGGGTGAGGGACATGCGCAACGGCTCCGCGAATTGATGTGATGAGGTGATGCCCCGAGTATGGCGCGGCTTGCACGGCACCGACAAACGAATTAAATTGAGCAATTCCATAAGCTGGATTGATAAATCATGCACCCCGAATTCGACGTCGATCTGCTGCGCACCTTCGTCGCGGTGGTGGAAACGGGCAGCTTCACGAAGGCGTCGACGACCGTGCATCGCTCGCAGGCGGCCGTCAGCATGCAGATCAAGCGGCTCGAAACCATGCTCGGCACCACGCTGTTTGCCCGCAACACGCGCAATCTGTCGCTCACGCGGCCGGGCAATACACTGCTCGAATACGCGCGGCGCGTGCTCGCGTTGCATGAGGAGGCGTGGTCGGCGATCGTGCGGCCCGAGGTGACCGGGCGCGTGGTGCTCGGCGCGCCGGACGATTACGTGTCCTCGCTGCTGTCGCCCGTGTTGCGGCGCTTCTCGAATCTGTATCCGCACGTGGAGATCGAAATCGTCTGCGCGCAGAGCACGTCGCTCGCGCCGATGCTGGCCGACAACAAGATCGATCTCGCTTTCGTCACGCGTGACCGCAAGATGCGCGGGGAATTCGTGCGCAGCGAGCCGATGGTGTGGGTGGGGGCGTCGGTGGATACGCCGGTGCTGGCGGTGTCGCCGCTACCGGTGGGGCTCTATGAGCCGGGCTGCGTGGCGCGCCAGCATACGCTGGCCGCGCTCGACGGCGCGCGGATTCGCTACCGCGCGGCATTCAGCAGCGCGAGCCTGATGGGACTGGTGGCGACCGTGGATGCGGGGTTGTCGGTGATTGCGCTCACGCGTTGCAGCGTGCCGCCACGGCTTACGATTCTCGGTGAAGCGCAAGGCTTGCCGAAAATCGCGCCGCTGGAAATCGTGGTGGCGCGCAGCGCCAAATCGGATCGACCGACCTGCGATTATCTGGCCGCGCAGATGATGCAGGACCTCTCGCTGCGGCCTCAGGCTCAACCGCGAGCGTAAGCCGTCACCTCGCCATCCACTGCGAGCCGCACCTGCTCGCCCGGCCGCGGGCAAAGATAACCCGGCACGCGCGCGCGCACCATCGTCCGCATGTCGGAATGCAATTGCAGCGCGACGCCCGCGTCCTGCCCCTGAAAGATCACTTCCGTGACGACTGCGTCATAGGCCGCCGCGCCGTTGGGCATCGTTTCTTCGGCGCGCAACAGACGGATCTGCTCGGGCCGCACCATCACATCGACAGCACCCTGGCCCATCGGTCCGGACAACGCCAGTTCGCCCAGTTCACAACTCACGCGATCCTGCCTGACCATGCCCGGCAACAACACCGCCTCGCCGACGAACGATGCCAGTTCACGCGTCACGGGCCGCCGGTAGAGCGTCTCCGGCGTCGCGGTCTGGATCAGCCGGCCGTTCCACAATACCGCCACTTCATGCCCGAGCGACAACGCCTCGGATTGATCGTGCGTGACCAGCACGGCTGTCGCGCCGGTCGCGGCCAGCGCGCTGGCAACCGCTTGCCGGGTTTCGAGCCGCAACGCGGCGTCGAGCGATGAGAAGGGTTCGTCGAGCATCACCAGCGTGGGCGACGGCGCGAGCGCGCGCGCCAGCGCGACGCGTTGCTGCTGGCCGCCCGACAACTGCTGCGGCGCGCGTTCGCCGAAGTTCGCCGGCAAGCCGACCAGTTCCAGCAACTCGGCCACACGATGCCGCGCGCGCCGCTGTGCGCGCGGCAAGCCGAACACGATGTTGTCCGCCACCGATAGATGCGGAAATAGCGCGCCTTCCTGCGGCACATAGCCGATGCGGCGCTGTTCGGATGGCACATGCAGGTCGTCGCCGACCACGCGGCGGCCGTCGATGTCCACACTGCCGCCATCCGCGCGTTCGAAGCCGCACAGCAGGCGCAGCAGGGTGGTCTTGCCGCTGCCCGACGGGCCGAGCAGCGCCAGCAGCGTGCCGCGTTCGACGGACAGATCGATGCCGTGCAGCACTGGCGTGCCGTCGAATGATTTTTGCAGCCCGCGGATACGAAGTTCGCTCATGAAAATCCGATGGTAAAAGCGCGGCGCGTCAGCCGCGTTCGCCGAGTAGCGCCGATTTGCCGAGCAGCGCGAACAGCAGGCCCGAGGCGAACAGCGAAATGCCAGTGAGTAACGCTGCGTAGGGCGCCGCCGCGGCGAACGCCATCGTCGAGGTGTCGGCCCAGACCTGGGTGGCGAGTGTTTGCGTGTCGAGCGGGGAGAGCAGCAGCGTCGCGTTCAGTTCGGTGACGACCGAGATGAACACCATCGCCGCGGCCGCGCCGAGTCCAGGTCCCGCCAGCGGCAACACCACACGAAACAGCGTCTGCGACCAGCTCAGGCCGAGCGCGCGCGCGGTCTCCTCCAGACGCGGCTGGGCCTGCATGAAGGCGGCGCGCACACTGACCAGCGCCAGCGGCATGAACAGCATGGAGTAGGCGATGACCAGCAGCGTCGCGCTCTGATAAAGCGGCTGCAGCGCGTGCACCGCGAGCGACACGATCGCCAGTGCGATCACCAGACCCGGCACGCCTTGCGCGAGAAACACGGTGCGTTCGAACAACGTCGCGAAACGGGTCGGATAGCGCACCAGCAGGAACGCGAGCGGCACGACCAGCAAGGTGGTCAGCAGTGCGGCGGCAAGCCCGAAACCGAGCGACGAGAGCGTGGCGTTGAACAGCAGTTCGGGCGACACATCCGCCGGTGTGACGGCCGCCGCGCCCGGTTGCGTGAGCCAGTAGCCGATCATGCCGAGCGGCACGCCGAGCGTGGTGATCGACAGCAGCGCAAAGCCGGCGACGACGATCCAGCGCCACGCGCCGAGTTCATAGCGCAACACCGCGCGACGTGTGCCGCGATCGACGCGTTCATAACGCGCCGCGCCGCGCACGCGAAACTCGAATGCCAGCACGATCAGGCAGATCACGATCAGCAGGCACGCGAGCAGCGAAGCGCCGCCGCCATCGAAACTGGTGCGGAATTCCGCGTAAATCTGCGTGGTGAACGTGTGAAAACGCAGCAGCGTAAACGCGCCGAACTCGGACAGCACGCCGAGCGCGACCAACAGCATGCCGCCGAGCAGCGCCGGACGCAGTTGCGGCAGCACCACGCGAATGAAAGTGGTCCAACGGTTGCAACCAAGTGCGCGCGCGCTTTCTTCGAGCGCCGGATCCATGCCGCGCAACGCGGCGGCGACCGGCAGATAGACGAGGGGAAAATACGCACAGCTCAGCACGAGCAGCGCGCCCGCGAAGTCCTGCAAATCCAGGCTCAGCGACACCCACGCATAGCTCGAGATGAAGGCGGGCATGGCGAGCGGCGCGGCGCTCAACACAGCCCATGCGCGGCGTCCCGGCAAGTGCGTGCGTTCGACGAACCACGCGGCGGCCGTGCCGATCACGGCGGCGACCAGCGTGGTCGAGACGGTGATCATCAACGTGTTGACCAGCAGTTCTCCGACGAGCGGCCGGAAGATCAAGTCGATCGCCTCGCCGACGCCGAAGCTCGCGGCGCGCCAGAACGTAAACGCAATCGGCAGCAACACCAGCAAAGCGCTGAGTGCCGCTGCCGCGAACAGTCCGCGAGGCGCGCGCGAACGGGCGCGCGCCGGGACCGTGGGGACAGCCGGTGGTCCGGCTGACAAAGCTTCGCTCATTACAGCAGGCCTGCCTGGCGCAGCAGCTTGCCGGCCTGGCTGTCGTCGCCGAGTTGCTGGATCGTCAGCGGCGGCGGGCTGAGTTCGGCGAACGGCTTGAGGATCGGATCCGGTGCGACGCCCGCGTGCAGCGGATATTCGAACATCACGTGGCTATTCGCCATCAACTGTTGCGCGCGGTCGCTGACCAGGTACGCGAGAAACTTCTGTGCGCCGTCCGTGTTGTGCGCGGATTTCAGCACCGCGGCGCCCGATACGTTCACGGCCGCGCCGGCGTCGCCGTTGCCGAAGTGATAGATCGCACTGCGAGTTTTGCCGTCGCCGAGTTCGGCATGCAGGCGCGCCCAGTAATAGTTGTTGATCAAACCGGTCGCGACACCGCCGCGGTTCACGGGGGCGACCACGCCTTCGTCGTCGTCGAAAATCTGCGCGTTGGCTTTCAGGCCCTTGAGCCATTGCACCGTTTGCGCTTCGCCCTTCAGCGCGAGCACCGCGGAGACGAGCGGCAGGAAGTCGCCGTCGCTCGGGGCAATGCCGATCTTGCCTTTCCATTCCGGCTTGGCGAGATCGAACAGCGATTGCGGCAGTTGTGAAGCCTGAACCTTGGCGGTGTTGTAGGCGAGCACGTTTTCACGCGCGGTCACCGCGACCCATGCGCCGGTCGGCGAGCTGAAGCGCGCCGGCACGGTGGCGAGCGTCGAGCTGTCCACTTTGTTCAGCAGGCCTTTCTCTTCGAGCAGCATCAGCTCCGGCGAGTTTTCCGTGAAGTACACGTCGGCGGGCGTGGCCGCGCCTTCAGCGACGATCTGCGCGGCCATCGCCGGGCCTTCGCCGTTGCGGATCTTCACCGAGATGCCCGATTGCTTTTCGAAGTCCTTGGCGAGCAGATTGACGACCTGCTCGTGCTGCGCGTTATACAGCGTGATCGACGCGGCCTCGGCCGCCGACGGCACCGTCGCCAAAGCGGCCAGCGTGAGGGCGGCCGCGCTGCCCAGCGTATTGGCCAGCGTATTGGCCAGGACAAGCAGACGAGTGCCAAACAAGTTGTAAGCCATGATCCAGAAGTCCGTTGTGATGTTGTAGTTGATCCGTGTTGTGTCGACTGCGTCTGCTTTACGTCTCGAACAATCCCGCGCCGATATACGAACCCGGCTTCGCGCCCGGCGGCACGGCGAAAATCGCGCTGCCGACGTGCGTCGTGAACTGGTTCATCATGTCGAACTTCGCGAGCCTGTCGTTGATCGGAATGAAGCCGCTGCGCGGGTCGCTCTGATGCGCGATGAAAATGAGGCCCGCGTCGTACTCCGTTTCCTGGCGCCACGGCGGCCAGCGCTCGATGTAGAAGTTCGTGCCGTCGTTATACGAGTACGAACGCCGCAAAATCTGCGCGCCGTTGTTGCTCGCCTGATTCGACAGACGCACGTGCGAGTTCTCCGGAATCACCGGATTGCCGTCCTTGTCCTCTTCCTTCAGGTCCACGGCGTCGAACTCGTTCTTCTTGCCGATCGGCGCGCCGCTGTACTTGTGACGTCCGAACACCTGTTCCTGGAAGTCCAGTTCGGTGTTGTCCCAGTGCTCCAGCGTGATGCGGATGCGCCGCACGACCGTGTAGGTGCCGCCTTCCATCCACGGCGCGTCGGCGCTCGCGCCGGCCCACACGAACTGGTTCATCAACGGCGGCTTGGCGGTGGACGGATTGTTGGTGCCGTCCTTGAAGCCCATCAGATTGCGCGGCGTCTGACCGCGCGGACCCGACAGGAAACCGGACTGGCCCCAGCGCATCGCCGCCGTGCCGTACGCGAGGCGCGACAACTGGCGAACCGCGTGAAACGCGACCTGCTGATCGTTCGCGCAGGCCTGGATATACAGATCGCCGCCGGTTTTTTCCTTGATCAACTGGTCGCCGTTAAAGCGCGGCAAATCGACGAGCGCGGCGGGGCGGCGCGCGGCGAGGCCGTAGCGATCCTTGCCCTCATGCGTGAAGAGACCGGGGCCGAAGCCGAAGGTGATGGTCAGCCCGCAGGGGCCGAGGCCGAGCACATCGCCGGAATCGGGCGCGGCTTTGTTGTCCGCGGCATCGCCGGTCGGCAGCGGCGCGGCCGTGCCGCCTTGCGTGAGACGCGCGGCGGCGTCGGTCCAGGCGCGCAGCAGCGCGATCACGTCCTCGCGCTTCTCGGTGGTGAGATCGAGCGCGGCGACGTAGGTGTGACTTTGCTGCGGCGTGACGATGCCGCCTTGATGCGTGCCGTAGAACGGCTCGACGGCGAGTTGCGGATCGGCGAGAGCATGCGGCTGCGTTTTGCCTAGCGCGTTCTGCGATGTCGCGAGACCCGCGCCGAGGCTCGCGCCCGCCGCGACCGCGGCGCCGCCCGCCTTGAGAAACCCGCGCCGTTTGGGGCGCGGGGGTTGATCGTTTGCCATGGTTACTTCACCTTCGTTCGGCTTTGGAATGTGCAACTTACTTTGCGAGCACCAGCGTGTTCACGTCGTCCTGCACGTAGTAGAAACCGTCGCCTTCAGGCGTCATCGCGAGACCGAACAGGTCGCCGTTGCCCGGGGGCGATTGCGCCTTGTCGGTGTCGATCCAGCGCGCGTAGATCTGCTTGCCGCTGGCCGGATCGATTTCGACGATCTGGCCGTTCAGCGCGTTGGTGACGAGCAGGTGGCCGTTGGGGGCGGTCACCATCGCGAGTGGCCGGTGCAGCAGGCCGTCGGCGGTCAGTTGACGGCCGACGCCCGCGCTGGTGTCGCGCGTCATCGGTTCGTCGATTTCGGTGATGCGATTGCCGATCGCGTCGGACACGTACAGCAGTTTCTGATCGGGCGAGAGCGCGAGTCCGGTCGGGCCGACGAGGAACACGCCCTTGTCCGCCTGCGCGCCGAAGCCGCTGCCCACCACTGTTTCTTGCTTCACGACCGGCGGCTTGCCGGCCGGCACGTCGAGATCCAGACGCAGCACGGTGGCCTGCTTGAACACCGGCGGGTTACCGTCCGCACCGCCCACGCCGAAGCCGGCGTTGCTGACGAACAGCGTGGCGCTGCTGCCGTTGTCGACGACCGCCATGTTGCCCCACGGATCGTTGATGTTCGGGCTGCTGATGGTCGAGGCGACCTTGCCTTGCGGATCGATCACGATCAGGCAGCCGGCGCCCTTGGTGCCCCGGTGGTGCCGTCGTTGCTCGGCGTGCTGCCGACGATCACATAGCCGGACTTGAGCATCGTCATCGCGGTCGACAGGCCGATGCCGCCAGGGCATTCCTTCAGATCGCGCGGCACCGTCGCGAACACCGTCATCTCCTTGGTGTCCGGGTGATAGTTGATGATCGTGCTGCCGGTGCCTTGCAGATTGGTCGAGTTGTTGAAGTTGCCGACTAGCACGTCACCTTGTTTGACCGTGCCGACCGTGACCGGCGCGACCACCACCGCGTACGGATTCTGGTCGCCGTTGCCAGGCACGGTGTTGATCAGCGTGGTGTGGTGCTTGACGGTTTCAAGGAAACCTTGCGGATCGGCGTGCGCGCTGCCGGCGGTCGCGAATGCGGCCGCGCTGACAGCGGCGGCGATCAGGGCCCGCGCGGCGCGCGGCGAAAACTGGCGCGTGGGAGTGTTCACGATTGAGCCTCCGTGCCTGCGCACAAAGCGGTGGTTGCGGTCATGAATGGGATTCGATTGGGTCGGTAGCGTGTGAATGGGGCGCGGACGTCATCAGAAGTTGATGTTGGTCCGCACGCCGATGACGAACGTGTTGCGCAGCGGCTGCGTCGGATCGTTCGGATTCTGGCCGGCGCCGGCGTTGAACGTGTATTGCGCGTCCGCTTGCAGTTGCCACCACGGATTGACCTGGTACTGGTACGTCGCCTCGAGCGTGGTTTCGCTGGTGCGTATGCCGTACGGGCTGTTGCTGAATGCCCGCGCATCCGTATCGAGGCCGTTCACGTGATTGCCAACCTTGATGTAGGTGAGCGCGAGGCCGACGCTGTCGTTGTCGCGGCCGGCGAACGGCGCTTTCATCACGACGCCGAGGTTGGCAGCGAGACTCACCAGGTTGCGGTCGCCGGGCGCGCCCATCACGCGGGCAAAAACGCCGATGCTGCGCGGCTCGTCCGGGTCCGGACGCCAGATCATCTGGTCCGCCACGGCGTAGAAGCTGTAGTCGCCGTGATGATTCTGGGCGATGCCGCTGCTGGCCGGATTGGCGAGCGACAAGCCGGTATTGTCGTAGCGCTGATCCGCGAAGCTGCCGTTGTTGTACCAGACACCGAGCTTGTAGGTGCCGGGCAAACCGCCGCCGCCCGCGCCGACCATTTCGCCGTCGGCCGGCTGGTTGATCGCGTACTGCAACTCGCCGATGAACAGCGTACTGTTGTGCAGGTTGAAGTTAGTGCCGCTCTTGTTGTCCGGGTTGTTGCCGAGCGGGTCGCCGTCGTATACGCCGGCCAACGCCGTCAACGCAGGCGTGATCTGGCCGCGCACGCGCACGCCGAGGTCCGACAGCGGATACGCCGGGCCGCCGGACGGCATGTCGTACGAGGGCAGGGCCGGCCAGCCGAACATCGTGTTGACGAACAGCGCCGAGTACTGACTCGTGATGAACTCCTGGTCGATACTTTGCTGACCGATCTTCACGTCGATACGCTTGTTCAGGAACGACTGCTGATACCACAATTCCCATAGACGGGTTGCGTCGTCGGCTTCGATGCCGCTCGCCGTATTCAGCGTGCCGAGCTTGTTGGCGCTGAGGTTGGCGCCATGGATCTGCAAGGCGCTGACGTTGAACAGGCCACCCGGCAAACCGAACGCTTTTTGCGTGTCCAATTGCACGGTGCCCGTGGTCAGGCCGTCGTAGTCGGCGCCGCGCGCGAGACCGCCGCGCAGGTTGGCGAGCACTTCGCTGGTTTCGGTGAGCGTGAAGGTCACGCCGTATTTGCCGAGCCACGGGCGCAGGCCGCCTATGTCGCCGAGCATCTGCTGTCGATTCCAGAAGCCGGTCCACTGGTTCGTCTGGGTCGCCTGAATCTTCAGGTCGGCCTCGGGCGCTTCCGGCGCCGCGTCGGGATTGGCTTCGGCCATGGCGGCGCCAGCTGTCAGCGACGCCCACGCGAACGCCGTGCAAAGCGCGGCACGCCGCATGGAGGGCAAACGCGAACGGCGCGTGGTGTTGGCGCGCGGCACGGAATCGCGAAACGGACGGGCTGCTACGCCGGGTCCGCTGAAATGGGCGAACTTCATCGAAATCCTTATTGGTGTTGTATCGACTGATTTGAACCATCGCGGCGCATCGCCGCATGCCCGCGATTTGCTGCATTGGTTCGCGACGCCAACTGCAGCAGATTGCGAGATCGTACGCATGCGGATTTGGTGCGTCAACACAAATGAGAACGATTCGCATCAATATTACTGACATATAACTTTGCTCTTTACGTACTGCTACTAAACGGCATTTGCACGTAATTTGCAGAGAATGAGAACGTAATGAATCTGTATGGTGGTGGTCGTATGAACGCGTTCCGGGGTGGGGTGTCGAACTCGCACGAGTACCCGAAACGCCAATACAGGAGGTGGATATGAACAAACGCAGAATGTTGATTTCGTTGCTGGCGAGCGGCGGTATGCTGGTGAGTGGCGTCTCGAATGCGCAACTGAATCTCAAACAGTTCGGCATAGGCGGCGGCGACAGTTCCGCGGGCGCTGGGGCGACGGCGTCGTCCGGCGGCGTGTCGCAACTGTTGCAGACCTACGTGGGCGCGAACCAGCAGGTGCTCAGCGGTCAGTCGAGTCTGGCCTCGGCGATGGGGATGAGCAGCGCGGCGGGGCAGGCGCAGCAGGCGGCGGGATTGTTGAGCGGCGGCACGCCGTCGGTGAGTCAATTGACGCAGATGGGCAGCACGCAGCAGTCGCTCTCGCAGACGCTGACCCAGGCCTTCGCTAGCCGCGCGAGCGGTGGTGCGTCGGCTACGCCGATCAACAAGGAGGCTTTCACGGACGGCCTGTCGTCGCTCGGTAAAGGCGTGAGCCAGTATTCGAGCCTGCAGTCGGGGCTCGGCAGCATCGGGCAGATGAATCCGTCGTCGCTGTTGCAGGCCGGCATGAATCCGCAGACGGCGCAGAGCGCGTCATACATCGCGCAATCGGCGCCGGGGCAGTTGCAATCGTTGATGTCGACGCTGAGCTCGGCCGTGCAGTTCGCGTCGAGCCACGGCATCAGCGTGCCGTCGATTGCGACCTCGGCGCTAAAGGGCGGTCAATAAGAAACCGGTTCGGAAATGAACGCCGCCCTCGTTCGGGCGGCGTCGACCGGCGGCTACGAAAACAGGTAAAGGCCGCCACAGCGAGCGGACCACAAAAGCGGCTATGATCGATTTCCAAAACCGCACGGCGGCGCATCACCGATAAACGTCCTGTGTCCAAAACCATACCGGAACCCTGCCGATGTCTCACACAGTGAATCTGGACCACTACTTCGCCCGCATTGGCTATGAAGGCCCGCGCGCTGCAACGCTGGAAGTCCTTCAGGCGCTTCACCGGTTGCACCCGCGCGCGATTCCGTTCGAGAACCTGAACCCGCTCACGCGGCGTCCGGTGCAACTGGATCTCGAATCGGTCGAGCGCAAACTCGTCACCGAACACCGCGGCGGCTACTGTTTCGAACAGAACGCGCTATTCGCCAACGTGCTGATGCAGTTGGGCTTCGAGGTCACGCCCTTGCTCGGGCGCGTACTGTGGGGGCGCGAATCAGATGCGCCGCCGCCGCGCACGCACATGGTGTTGCGCCTCGACATCGAGAACGAAGCCTGGATCGCCGACGTGGGTTTCGGCAGCGTGACGCTGACCGCGCCGCTGCGGCTGACCGCGGGCCTCGCGCAGCCCACCGAACTCGGCACGTTCCGTCTCGCCGACGCATCGCGCGACGCGCTTTTTCTCGAAGTGCAGGCGCGCGACGAAAGCTGGGCGCGGGTCTACCGCTTCGATCTGCAACCGGTCGAGTGGATCGATTACGAAACCTCGAACTGGTACACGTCGACCTCGCCGGAAGCGATTTTCGCGAGCACGCTGATCGTGTGCCGCGTGCTTCCCGAAGCGCGGCTCGCGCTGCTCAACGATCAACTGAGCGAACGCGCAGCCGATGGCCGGCTCATCAGCGAGCGGCAACTCAGGAGCGCCGGCGAACTCGCGGCGTGCCTGCGCGATCAGTTCGGCTTGAACACTGGTGAGATCGACATCGCCGAAATTTTCGACCGCGTGCGCATGCCCGCGAAAACCGCGTAGCAACGAACCGTCATGGTCGCGCGCCTCGTCTTTCAAACGGTGGTCTGGCTGGTGGGCATGGGCGCGCTGCTGTTCGGCGCGGCGGGCACCTTGGCATGGCCGGCCGGGTGGTGGTATGTGATCGAGTTGGGCGTGCTGAGCCTGTGGATCGGTTTGTGGCTGGCGCGCCATGATCCGGGCCTGCTCGCTGAGCGACTGTCGCCATTCGTGCAGGAGCAGCAAAGCCGCTGGGACCGCGTTTTCATGGTGAGCGTCTCCGTGGCGTGGTGCGGCTGGCTCGTCCTGATGGCGTTCGACTCAATGCGCTTTCACTGGACCGCGCCGTTGCCGGTGGCGCTGGTCAGCCTCGGCTCGCTCTGCGTGTTCCTCTGTCTCTTCATGTGCCGCTTCGTGTTCCAGGCCAATAGCTATGCCGCGCCGGTCGTGAAGATCCAGGCGAGCCGCGGACATAAAGTGATCGACACCGGTCTTTACGCGCATATCCGTCATCCCATGTATTCCGCCGCGCTGCTGCTGTTCGTCGGAACGCCCTTGCTGCTCGGATCGTGGTGGGGACTCGCCTTCGTGCCGGTCATGGTGATCGGCATCGGCTGGCGCGCGGTGCGCGAAGAGCGCGTGCTGGCCGCGCAACTCGACGGTTACACGGACTACATGGCGCGCGTGCGTTATCGCTTCGTGCCGTTCATCTGGTAGGGCGTATCGAACCGCCGTCTCCGCGCGCGTTTGCTCAGCTTGCATCAACCTGTCTAGACAAAACGAATTGCGCTTGCCGGTGTTGCGAAGCACGCCGTGCATCTTCCGCGCACTAGGAACTCCCCGAAAAGCCACGCCACGCTGCGTCTTCTAGGGGCTTACCCGATGATTCCGCCAATTTCTCGCAAATTCTCTTGCGACAGCTTTTTGACTCATGCAGACTTGTCTATACAAATTAAGCGGCGGTTAAACATCCGGCTCGACGGTTTCCTCAATCAAAGGAGTTTCGACGTGAAAGTGAAGCGCACGACGGCAGCAAAAGCATTGATCGGCGCCGTTTTCGGCGCCGCGGCGATTTTCGCGGCACCGGTGCAGGCCAAAGACTGGAAGACGGTGACGATCGCGCTCGAAGGCGGCTACGCGCCGTGGAATCTGACCTTGCCGGGCGGCAAGCTGGGCGGCTTCGAACCCGAACTGGTCGCCAACCTGTGCGAGCGCATCAAGCTGCAATGCAATCTCGTGGCGCAAGACTGGGACGGCATGATTCCCGGTCTGCAGGCGGGCAAGTTCGACGTCCTGATGGATGCGATCTCGATCACGCCGGAGCGTGAAAAGATCATCGCCTTCTCGAAGCCGTACGCCGCCACGCCTGCCACGTTCGCCGTGGCCGATGCGAAGGTGTTGCCCAAAGCCGCGCCGGGCTCGGCCGTCGTCAAGCTGTCGGGCGACCCGAAAGCCGACCAGCCGACCGTCGACGCCTTGCGCAAGCAGTTGAAGGGCAAGACCATCGGCATCCAGTCGGGCACGGTCTACACCAAGTTCATCAATGACGGCTTCAAGGACATTGCTACGATCCGCGTCTACAAGACCTCGCCCGAACGCGATCTGGATCTGGCCAATGGCCGCATCGACGCCTCGTTCGACGACGTGACGTACTACGCCGCCAACATCGACAAGAAAGAAACCGCGTCGATCGTGATGGCCGGCCCGAAGATCGGCGGCCCGATCTGGGGCCCGGGCGAAGGCCTCGCGTTCCGCAAGCAGGACGCCGACCTGAAAGCGAAGTTCGACACCGCGATCAGCGCCGCGCTCGCCGACGGCACCGTCAAGAAGCTCTCCGACAAGTGGTTCAAGACCGACGTCACGCCTTGATTCGCCTTCACGTTAAGAGGCAACGGCAGGCGCGTGGCGAAAACCAGCGCATGCCGGCCGGTTCGATCCGCCGCATTGGATGAAGATGAGAGGTAGGAAATGGCTCTGATACAGATGCTCGGCTTCGGGCCGGAAGGCTGGGGCGGCGTATTGCTGCTCGCGGCGTTGATGACGGTGGCGCTCACGCTCGCGGCGCTCGCGGTCGGCGCCGTGTTCGGCGCGCTGGTGGCGGCCGCCAAGCTGTCGCGTTTTCGTACGCTGCGCGTGGTCGGCGATATCTACACCACCGTGTTTCGCGGCGTGCCTGAACTGCTCGTCATCTACCTGTTCTATTTCGGCGGCTCGACGCTCGTCACGACCGTCGGCCAGTGGTTCGGCGCGGAGGGTTTCGTCGGCGTGCCGCCGTTCGTGGTCGGCGCACTGGCCGTGGGCATGATTTCAGGCGCGTATCAGGCCGAGGTGTACCGCTCGGCGGTACTGGCGGTGTCGCGCGGCGAACTCGAAGCGGCGCGCTCGATCGGCATGCCGACGCTGACCATGGCGCGGCGCATCCTGATTCCGCAAGTGCTGCGTTTCGCGTTGCCCGGCATCGGCAACGTCTGGCAATTGAGCCTGAAGGATTCGGCGCTGATCTCCGTGACGGGCCTCGCCGAATTGCTGCGCACGAGCCAGGTGGCGGCGGGTTCCACGCATCAGTACTTCACGTTCTTCGTAGTGGGCGGTGCGCTCTATCTGCTCATGACCAGCATCTCGAACCGGGTCTTCAACCGTGCCGAAGCGCACGTGGGCCGGTCCTTCAAGCGCAACTTCGCGCGTAACTGACGAGGGCGGCCATCATGCATTTCGACTTCGACTTTCTGTTCGACACGATCAAGCAACTGCTCGGGGCCGTGCCGACCACGCTCGGCCTGTTCTTCTGCTCGCTGATTCTCGGCGGCCTGCTCTCGCTCGTGATCGTCACGATGCGCGTGTCGCCGCACTGGCTGCCGAATCGCTTCGCACGCGCTTATATCCTCGTGTTCCGCGGCTCGCCGCTGCTGATCCAGATGTTCCTCGTGTACTACGGCATGGGCCAGTTCGGGGTGATACGCGAGAGCTTCCTGTGGCCGGTGCTGCGCGAGCCCTACATGTGCGCGGTGTTGTCGCTCGCGCTATGCACGGCCGGCTATACCGCCGAGATCATTCGCGGCGGCTTGATGGCCGTGCCGGTCGGTCAGATCGAGGCAGGTTATTCGATTGGCCTGTCGGGCTTCGCGTTGCTGCGCCGCGTGATCGGCCCGATCGCCTTGCGCCAGTGTCTGCCGGCGTATTCGACTGAAGCGGTGCTGCTCGTCAAATCGACGGCGCTGGCGAGTCTCGTCACCGTGTGGGAAGTCACCGGCGTTGCGCAACAGATCATTCAGCAAACCTATCGCACGACGGAAGTCTTCATCTGCGCCGCGCTGATCTATCTGTTCCTGAATTTCGTCATCGTGCGGCTGCTCGGCATGCTCGAAACGCGTCTGTCGCGCCATCTGCGCGCGGCGCGTCCGCAGGCCGCGGCGAACCGCCCGGTTTCCGCCACCACCGAAGCACGCCGCGCCGCGCCCTGAACGGCCGCCCATCCTGGATGAATCTGGAGAATCCCATGAACGCTACGGCACCCGTTGCACTGTCGGTCAAGAACATTCACAAATCGTTCGGCGACCATCACGTGCTCAAAGGCATTTCGCTCGACGCCCATCAAGGCGACGTGATCTCGATTCTCGGCGCGAGCGGCTCGGGCAAGAGCACCTTCCTGCGCTGCCTGAATCTGCTCGAAACGCCCGACGACGGCTCGGTTTCGCTCGCCGGCGAAGAGTTGAAAATGAAGCGCCGCGGCGACGGCAAACTGCAACCGAGCGACCGCCGCCAGGTGGACCGGGTGCGCTCGCAACTCGGCATGGTGTTCCAGAACTTCAATCTCTGGTCGCATATGACGGTGCTGGAAAATCTGATCGAAGGGCCGATGCGCGTGCAAAAACGCAGCCGCGCCGAGTCGGTGGAAGAGGCGGAAGCGCTGCTCGCGAAAGTCGGTCTTGCGGAAAAACGCGGCCACTATCCGGCGCATCTTTCAGGCGGTCAGCAGCAACGCGTGGCGATTGCGCGCGCATTGGCGATGCATCCGAAAGTGATGCTGTTCGACGAACCGACGTCGGCGCTCGATCCCGAACTGGTGGGCGAAGTGTTGCGCGTGATGCGCTCGCTGGCCGAAGAGGGCCGCACCATGCTGGTCGTCACGCACGAAATGGGTTTCGCGCGCCATGTATCGAATCGCGTGATGTTCCTGCACCAGGGGCAAGTGGAAGCCGACGGCACGCCCGACGAAGTGTTTGTCGAATGCAAGTCGGATCGGTTCCGGCAATTCGTTTCGAGCCATCAGGACCGCACCACCAACTGATCAGCATCACCAGATAACCTACCAAGCAGAGCACTGACATGGCCGTGATCCGTTCCGATCGTCCTCTCGACTGGGCTCAGGTGGCAGCGGTTGCCGCCGGCGAGCCGCTCGAACTTTCCGCCGGCGCCCGCGCGCGCATCGCGGCGGCGCGTGTGCTCGTCGAACAGATCGTCGAGCGCGGTATTCGCGCGTATGGCGTGAATACCGGCGTAGGCGCGCTGTGCGACGTGATCGTCTCGCCCTCCGAACAGCGCACGTTGTCGCGCAACATTCTGATGAGCCACGCGGTCGGCGTCGGCGCGCCGCTCGGTGTCGCCGAAACGCGCGCGATCATGGCCGCGGCCGTCAATAACTTCGCGCACGGCCACTCGGGTATTCGCCTCGAAGTCGCGGACCAACTGGTGGCGCTGCTCAACGCGGATTGCCTGCCGGAAGTGCCGGCGTTCGGCTCGGTCGGTTATCTGAGCCACATGGCGCATATTGCGCTCGTCTGCATCGGCGAGGGCTACGTGCGCTTTCGCGGCGAGCGGCTCAAAGGACGCGACGCGCTGCAACGCCTCGGGCTCGAGCCGCTCGTGCTCGAAGCCAAGGAAGGGCTGAGTCTGGTCAACGGCACGCCGTGCGTCACCGGCCTCGCCGCGTTGGCGCTCGCGCGCGCCGAACGCCTGCTCGATTGGACCGATATGGTCGCCTCGATGAGCTTCGAGAATCTGCGCGGCCAGCTCGCGGCTTTCGACGAAGACTCGCTGGCCTTGCGCATCTCGCCGGGGCTGAACCTGGTCGGCGGGCGGATGCGCGCCGCGCTGGCCGACAGCGGCATTCTCGCGGCGGTGGTCGGTCAGCGTACGCAAGACCCGCTGAGCATGCGGACCATTCCGCACGTGCACGGCGCCGCGCGCGACGTGCTCGCCGCGACCGCCGACGTGGTGAATCGCGAGCTCGCCTCGATTACCGATAACCCGATCGTAGCCGGCACGCCGGAAGAGCCACGCGTGTATTCGCAGGCGCACGCGGTGGGCGCCTCGATCGCGCTGGCAATGGATAGTCTCGCCACCGCGATCGCACAAGTCGCCGCGATGGCCGAGCGGCGCCTCGACCGTCTCGTCAATCCGCTGGTGAGCGGCCTGCCGGCGTTTCTCGCCGAGCCGGGCGGTACCTGTTCCGGCTTCATGATCGCGCAGTACACTGCGGCGTCGCTGGTCGCGCAGAACCGGCGGCTCGCGCTGCCCGCGAGTCTCGACGGCGGCATCACTTCGGCTTTGCAGGAAGATCACCTGTGTCATGCCACGCCCGCCGCGCTGAAGGCGCTGGAAATTATCGACAACGCCGGGCGCATCGTCGCGATCGAATTGCTGGCGGCGGCGCAAGCCTACGACCTGCAAAGTATCGACGCGCCACGCGCACCGCACACCGGAGCGTTGTGGCAGCGCGTGCGCCGCGCCGTGCCGACCTATCGCGACGACCGTCCGCTCGCGGACGACATGAGCGTCGCCTTTCGCATGATCGCCGACGAAGCGCCGCCGCCGTTGCCGAACCCTGGTAACATTGGCCCTCGGCCGGTCAGGTCCGTCGACGGCGCGGAGATGATGGCGCCGGCAACGCTTACGAATCTGGCGGCCGCGGGCCACGTCCGCGCGGCCGCGAGCATCGCCGTCAACGACGGGCAGGCCGCCGCGCACATGGCATGACTCGGACGATGCCGGTGAGCGGGCTTACCCGCCGGCGAGCCGGCCAAGGTGTACCAACCAAGTACAACCCGCGTACCACCCACGAGGTCGGAGTGAACACAACTACAAACGCGCGAATCGCGGAGACGCAGGACCGCCCTGATCGCGGCCAGGAGACACCCGCGAAAGCCATGCCTGCCTATGAGCAGATCAAACGCTACGTGATCAGGCGCATCAGCGAAGGGGACTGGAAGCCCGGCGGGTTGATCCCGTCCGAAACGGAACTGGTGAAGGAATTTGGCGTCGCGCGCATGACGGTGTCGCGCGCGCTGCGCGAATTGACCACCGAACGCGTGCTCACGCGCGTGCAAGGCTCCGGCACATTCGTCGCGCCACAGCGCTACGAATCGACGGTGCTGGAAATCCGCAACATCGCCGACGAAATCGCCGCGCGCGGTCACCGCCATTCGGCGCGTGTGCTGACGCTCGAACCGAGCGACGACCCGCAGGCGCTCGAAGCGCTCGGTCTCGCCAGCGGACCGGCGTTTCATTCGTGCATCGTGCACAGCGAGGAGGGCGAGCCGATCCAGTACGAGGACCGCTACGTCAATCCGAAGGTGTTCCCCGATTATCTGGAGCAGGACTTCACGATCGAGACGCCGAATCACTACATGGTGCGGCTCGCGCCGATTCAGCGCGCCGAGTTTCGCATCTATGCGCAGAAGCCCGACGCCTATGTGCGCCGGCATCTGTTGATGGATATCGGCGAGCCGTGCCTGCAACTATGGCGCCGCACGTGGGTGGGCGACGACGTGGCGACGTCGGTGCAGTTGTGGCACCCGGCGTCGCGTTTTCATCTTGCGGGCAACGTCTAACGTAGTACGACGCGTGCCGCGTTTTCAACCCTGGCGTTGCGACAGATCCGGCGAGAAGCGGCAGCCTAGCCGATAACGCGATCCAGGGTGCACGAAACGCGCGAACGTGACCGCCACGCCGCTCGTCCACGTGCGGCGCATCAGCGTGAGGCACGGTTCCTCCGCACGGATTTCGAGCAGTTCGGCTTCGGCGCGCGTGGGCAGGCCGGCGTCGACCACGTGTTCGACGTCGTGCGCCGGCACGATGTCGAACAGATATTCCGACGGCCTCACCGCCGAAAAATCCTGCAGCAGAAAATCCGGCGCGACGGCCGGATTCACAAACCTATCCTCGAGTTGCACCGGCAAGCCGTTCTCGCGATGCACGCAGATCACATGAAATACCGAAGCACCCAGCGCGAGCCCTAACGCGTTCGATACCATCACGGACGCCGTTTCGCGTTGCGACAGGACCGTGTCGCAGCGGTATTCATGGCCCCGCGAGCGGATCTCGTCGCCGATATGGGCGATCATCAGCAGCGTCGATTGCGGCTTGCTTTGCGCGACGAAGGTGCCGACACCTGAGACTCGCGTTACCAGTCCTTCTTCGGCGAGTTCACGCAGCGCGCGGTTGACGGTCATGCGCGACACGCCGAGCGTCGCCACCAGATCGAGTTCCGACGGCAGACGGTCGCCCGCGCGGCGCTCGCCCGATTCGATGATGTGACGGATATGGCTCTTGACCTGTTCGTAGCGCGCGGCCGGCGCGTCGGCCGCGGCGCGTGCGGCTTTCATGGCCGACGCGGGAAGCGGCTTGTCGTGGGTGCGGCTGCGAACGGTGGAGGACATCGGCGGCCCTTGTGTCAGCGTCCGCGTGAAGCAGGCAGAAACCGGCGCGTGTTCATAGCGGTTGCGCTTCGTCGGGGCCGCGCGTCCAGAACGCGTTGCGGTCGAAGTAGTTTTGCAGGAACTGCCGCAAGCGCGGCTGCCCTGCATCGTGAAAGACATCGCGCGGTTTGCCTTGCACGGCGATCCGGCCTTGATCGATGAACATGACTTTGTCCGCGACCTGCGCGGCAAAGCCCATTTCATGCGTGACCACCGCCATCGTCATGCCGTCGCGCGCGAGCTGCTTCATCACTTGCAGCACTTCGCCAACCAGTTCCGGATCGAGCGCCGAGGTCGGCTCGTCGAACAGCATGATGTGCGGCTCCATGGCGAGCGCGCGCGCAATCGCCACACGTTGTTGCTGGCCGCCCGAAAGCTTGGCCGGATACGCGTCGCCCTTGTGTCCGAGGCCGACCGTTTCGAGCATCGCGTTGGCGCGGCGGCGCGCTTCATCGCGTGATAGATGCCGTACACGCAGCAACGATTCCATCACGTTGCCGAGCGCCGTCATATGCGGCCACAGATTGAACTGCTGAAACACCATGCCGACGTTGCGCCGCACGCGGTTGATTTCGCTTTGCGACGCGCGCACGCGTTTGCCGTTGCGCTCGCTATAGCCGAGCAGTTCGCCTTCGATGCGCACGTCGCCCTGATCGTAGGTTTCGAGCGCGGCGAGGCAGCGCAGCAGCGTGCTTTTGCCCGAGCCCGACGGCCCGATGATGCACACCACTTCGGAGCGCGCGATCTCGAGATCGACACCGCGCAGCACTTCGACTTCACCGAAGCGTTTGCGCAAATCGCGCACTTCGATCAGCGGCTCGCCGGACGATGGTCCGACGGTAGCGGTGGATGCGGAAGAGGGCATGTCGGCGATGGCGTTCATAAGAGGCTCCCGTTTCCGTTCATGCCATGAAGCGCGCGATGCGGGCCTCGGCCCACATGCCCGCGCGCGAAGTCAGTTCGACCAGCGCGAGATAGCACACACACAGCACCAGCAGCGTTTCGACGAAAGCAAAGGTGGCCGAGCCGATGCCGGTCAGCACGAACGTGAGTTCGGGCACGGTGACGATGGACAGCACGGCCGTCTCCTTGCTCAGCACGATAATCAGATTGGTCAGCGCGGGCACGATCAGCACGAGCATTTGCGGCACCTGAATGCGCACGACCGCCTGCCAGCGCGTGAGGCCAAGACACGACGCTGCTTCCAGATGACCCGGCGGCACGGATTGAAAGCCGGAGCGAAAGGCTTCGGCGAAATACGCGCTGCCGTAAAGGCCCAGACCGAGCACGCCGGCGGTCATCGGTTCGAGCGTGAGCCCGAAGGACGGGCCGCCGTAATACAGCAAAAAGAGTTGCACGAGAAACGGCGTGCCGCGAAACAGTTCGATATAGAAGCGCAATATGCCGCGCACCCAGCGTCCGCAAAAGAGTTGCAGCACGGCAATCAGAAAGCCGATCAGGATGCCGATCGCGACGCCCGCGGCCCAGGTGCCGAGGGTCGTGGCGAGGCCCGCGGCGATCGGCTGCAGGTTGTGCGTGATGACGGTGGGATCGAGCTTTTGCATGGCGTGGTGTCGATGTCGAGCTCAGGCGTGCTGCAAGCGGTATTCGGCGGCGTGCGCGACGAGCGCGAGCGCACCGCAGATCACGAAGTAGATCAGCCCGGCCGCGACGTACGCTTCGAGCGGCCGGTAGGTGCTGGCCGCAATGTTCTGCGCAGTGCGTGTCAACTCGGCCACGCCCACCACCGAGATCAGCGACGAAGCCTTGATCAGAAGCACCATTTCATTGACGAGCGAGGGCAGCGTCAAACGAAACGCTTGCGGCACGAGAATGCGGCGCAGCATGTCGAACGGCAACAGCCCGAGCATGCGCGCGGCTTCGAGATGGCCCGGCGGAACGCTGAGAAAACCGCCGCGCAATATTTCGGCGATATACGACGCGGAGCACAACGACACCGCGCTGAGCGCCGCCACGATCGGCGACACGTTGATGCCCGCGAACGGCAACAGGTAATACACGAGCAGCAACTGCACCAGCATCGGCACGCCGCGAAAGAAGAACACATAAGCGCCGCCGAACATGCGCGCCGCGCGGTTCGGCGAGAGCCGCGCCGCGCACACGCCGATCGCGACGAAGAAACCGATCAGGAGACCCGTCAGCGAAATGCCGATGGTGGCGAGCGCCGCATGCAGCAGCAGCGGCAAACCCTGGAGAAAGACGGTCGTGCTGAACATAAGCGTCGCACTCGCTGGAACGGGGAGGGCGATGCGGCTCGTGGCAAAGGCCGCATCGCGTGCATCAAGACACGTGCAACATCAGTCGATCAATAGTTCGGCGCGGGCATGGTCGTCGGCGCGTCCATTGCGACACCGAACCATTTCTTCTGCAACGCGGCGAGGCGTCCGTCGCTATGCATTTTCACGAGCGCGGCGTTGAAGGCATCGGCGAGCGGTTTGCTGTCCGCGTCTTTACGCAGGCAGTAAGCGAAGTACACCTTTGCGCCGAACGGCGGCTGCACCACGGCGAACGTCTCCGGGCGCTGCTTGGCCACGTACGCGATGTTGGTCATGGAGTTCGCGACCGCCGCGATGCGACCGGCGGCGAGATCGGCGTAAGCCTGATTGTTGTCGACGTATTCGCGGATTTCAGGCGGCTTCGGCAACGTGGCGACATAGGCCTTCAACTGGTCGAGCTGCGCCGAGCCTTTGCCCGCGCCGACCGTCTTGCCCGCGATATCCGACGATTGCTTGACTGACGTATCGTTCGCGCGTTTGAGCAGCGCGTCGGTGGCGTCCGCGATCGGCAGCGTGTACGTGTAGCGCTCCATGCGCGCCTTGGTGACGGTGAGCGGGCCGCCGACCATGTCGAACTTGCCGGCTTCCAGACCCGGCAGCACGCTTGGCCACGGCAAGTCGATAAAGCGCACCTTCACGCCCATTTCCTTGCCGACCTCGGCGAACAGATCCTTGTTGAAACCCGCTTGCTGACCGTTTTCGAGGAAGTCGAAGGGCGCGAACTGCATCTCGGTGCCGACCACCAGTTCGCCGGCTTTCTTCACTTTGGCGAGCTGGTCTTCCGCGTGGGCGGTGACGCTTGCCGCGCACAACGCCAGCATGACCAAACGACATTTCCAGCCTGCAAGGATGCTCATGGGATTCTCCGGTTGGCAAAGCGGTGCCGCGCGCAAGGGGTGCCCGAATCGAGTCCGGTCGGATTCGGCGCGAGTCATGCGAGGCAGTATATACCGCAGTTTTCGCGCGAAATAAATAAACGCGCGAGTAGAGAAAAGCCCTTATACGAAGCGCTGCAAAGCAACTTGCGGGTACGCTTTTGGCGGTATATACAACTGCAATGCATGAGGCGGGAACGCGTCTTCCCGCAGACGATTCAAGCGCCACCTTTCATCTGCCGATTCAGCCGGACTTTCAGGAGCAGCGCGATGCCCGTGACCCGTATTCCGATCATCGATCTCGCTGGCGTACGCGCGGGCGACCCGCAGGCTTTGCCGCGCGTGGCGCGGGAAATCCGTGAAGCGTGCACGACGATCGGCTTCTTCTACATCATCAATCACGGCGTGCCGCAGGCGTCGATCGATGCCGCCGCGCAGGCCGCCCGCAACTTCTTCGCGTTTCCGGTGGAGACCAAGCGGCGCGCGGCGGTCAATCAGCGGCACCGCGGCTTCAACGCGCTTGGCGACGCGACCATGTACCAGGCCAAGCGTCCCGACTACAAGGAGTTTTTCAGCATCGGCCTCGAGTTGCCGGAGGACGACCCCGACGTGCTGGCCGGCCAGGCGTTGCGCGGACCGAACAATTGGCCGGACTTCATGCCGGAGTTGCGTCCTGCGCTGTATGGCTACTACGAGGCGGTCGCCGCATGCGGCGCCGATCTGCTGCGCGCGGTGGCGGTGAGCCTCGGCGTCGATGAGCAATTCTTCGCGCCGCGTTATACGAAACGGATGCAGCGCACGCAGATGGTCTACTATCCGCCGCAGCCGCCCCAATCGGACGAAGATCAGTTCGGCGTCGCGCCGCATACTGATTACGGCTGCATCACGCTGCTGTGGCAGGATCAGGTGGGCGGCCTGCAGGTGCGCGAAATCGCCAACGATACGTGGGTGGATGCACCGCCGGTCGACGGCAGCTTCGTGGTCAACGTCGGCGATCTGCTGGCGCGCTGGACCAATGACCGCTTCCGCTCCACCTTGCACCGTGTGATCAACACATCGGGACGCGAGCGTTATTCGATCGCGACGTTTTATGATCCGACGTACGGCGCGCTGGTCGATCCGCGCGATCTCGGCACGAGTAACGCCGATCTCAAGTATCAGCCGGTCGCCGCGGGCGACTATATTCTCGGGCGTATCAACGACTCGATGGGCTATCGGAAGAAACACGCCGTTGAAGGCGCGCAAGGAACCACTGCATGACAGACAACAGAATGGCGAATCACGCAGCGCCGCTTGCCGCGACACTCGACGCGCTGCGCGCCGCGCTCGGTGAAGACAGCGTACGCGTGGGCGAGC
Source organism: Paraburkholderia sp. BL9I2N2 (assembly GCF_004339745.1). GTDB lineage: Bacteria > Pseudomonadota > Gammaproteobacteria > Burkholderiales > Burkholderiaceae > Paraburkholderia. The sequence goes on from NZ_SMGP01000004.1 coordinate 903,475, forward strand.
AGATCGGCGAACGCGCCATGACCGACTGGACGCGTCACGAACCGACGCGACCCGCCGCCTTGCTGCTGCCGCGCACCACGGAGCAGGTGTCGCGGGCGCTCGCCATTTGCCATGCGGCTCATCAGCCGGTGGTGCCGCAGGGCGGCATGACCGGCCTCGCGGGCGGCGCGATTGCGCGCGCCACGGATATTGCGTTGTCACTCGAACGGCTGGACGGTGTCGAAGAAGTGGATGCCGCGTCGGCCACGCTGACCGTGCGCGCCGGCACCACGTTGCAAGCCGCGCAGGAAGCCGCCGCTGAAGCCGGCTTCGAACTCGCGCTCGATCTCGGCGCGCGCGGTTCCTGCCAGATCGGCGGCAATCTCGCGACCAACGCGGGCGGCAACCGGGTGATCCAGTCGGGCACCGCGCGCGACCAGGTGCTCGGTCTCGAGGTCGTGCTGGCCAATGGCGACGTGCTCACGTCGCTCGGCAAGATGGTCAAGAACAATACCGGCTATGACCTGAAGCACTGGTTCATCGGCTCGGAGGGCACGCTCGGCGTGATCACGCGCGCGGTATTGCGACTGCATCCGCAGCGTGCCGCGCGCCATACGGCGCTGGTCGCGCTCGACGGCTACGACGCCGCCGTGAATCTGCTGCGCCGTTTGTCGACGCGCTTCGGCAACGATATCGGCGCATTTGAAATCATGTGGCCGGACTTCTACGACTTCGGCGTGAAGCTGACCGGCACGCGCTCGCCATTCGACAACGCGCATCCGCTCTATGCGCTGATCGAACACGCCAGCTTCGATTCGGCCGACGACGGCGAGCGTTTCTCCGCCGCGCTGACCGAAGCGCTCGACGCGAGTGCGATCCGCGACGCGGTGATCGCGCAGTCGGTGGCCGACGTGCGCGCGCTATGGGCGATTCGCGAATGCACCGCGGAGTTTCCGGTGCGGCTCGACGCGATCAATTTCGACGTGAGCCTGCCGATCGGCGAGATCGGCGTCTTCGTGGAGCGCTGTCGCGCAGCGCTCGACCAGCGCTGGCCGGGCAACGCGTCGTATTTCTTCGGGCATATCGGCGACTCGAATCTGCATGTCACGGTGGACGGCCATTCGATCCCCGGCGTCGATCATCACGCGGTGTACGCGTTCGTCTACGACATGCTCGGGCCGTTACATGGTTCGGTGTCGGCGGAACACGGCATTGGGTTGCTCAAGCGCGAGTTCTTGCCGATCTCGCGCTCGCTGGCGGAGCTGGCGGCAATGGCGGCGATCAAACATGCGCTCGACCCGCACGGCATTCTGAATCCAGGCAAGCTGTTTTGACCGCGCTACGCCGCCACCAGCTTCAATGCGTGGCGACGGAATCCAGCCCGGTCGATCTGACAGCAGCTTGAGCGTCGGGAGAGGCGAGGTAGTCGAGCAGCGCTTTCGCTTCTTTCGGATGCTGTGCACCGACCGGAATCCCCGCGGCGTAGCGCGTGACCGATTGCACCGACTCCGGAATCTTCCCGACGAAGCTGGCGCCCGCGACTGGCAGCAATTCGCTGACCTGCTGGAATCCCACTTCGTAATCACCGTTGGCAACGACCGACGCAACCGGAATTTTCGGCACCATCTTCGCCTTGGCCTTCACCTGATCTTCGATGCCGAGCCGCTTGAAAAGCTCGCGCTCGATATAGACGCCGCTGGCGCTGTCCGAGTAAGCGATGGATTTCGCATGCAGCAAGGTCTCTTTCAGCGCATCGACCGAACCGATGTCCGGCTTCGGCGCACCGTCGCGCACGGCCATGCCGATGCGCGAGTCCGCCAGTTCGACGCGCGAGCCGGGCATCACTTTGCCTTGCTTGATCAGATCGTCGAGCGCGTAGCCGACCATGATGACCACGTCCGCGTGTTCGCCGTGTTCGAGGCGGTTCGGAATGGCTTCCGGCGATTGGCCCATCGACGGCCCGAGTATCGTGTCGAGCGTATTGCCCGTCGACGCCGAGAACTTGGGACCGAGCAGTTTATAGGCGGCGGTGAAGCCGCCCGAACTCATGACATGAAGCTCCGCCGCCTGCACCTGCGAGGCGGCAACCGCGTTGCCCAGCAAGCCGGCAGTCAATACGGACAGAAGGAATGTTTTCATTGGCGTAAGCATGAAGGTCTAAGGTGCACGATAGCGTTGCAGGGTATAGACCATACATGAACGGCAGCCAAACGAGAACCCGCCGGATGCTGTTGAAACCCGGCGTGTGAGCGAGACGTAAGGAAGGCGCGCTTGGCTCGCGCGCGCCTTTCAGATACCGCCTACGCGCTACCTCAATGCGCGTCCAGATACTTCACGATCACCGGATAGACATCCACCGCGGCATTCTTCCCGAAGATGCAGTCGATGTGTCCATAGCCGGGAATAATGGTCCGCTCGTAAGGCTGCTCGGGGAAATGCTTGACCAGCATGTCATACGTGAGCTGCGTGCTGACCGGCAGATAGGTTTCGTTTTTATCGCCGTGGATGAACCCGATCGGCAGGCGCATGCCCTCCAGTCCTTTCATGCCATCGGTGCCTGTGAGATAGACGTCCTTGCCTTCGGCATCGACCACCTTGTGTGCTCTCACCATCGCGGCCAGATGCTTGAATACGCCGACGTCGTGCACGCCGAGTATTTCCTGCAGATTCGCATGCAGCGTCTGGTTCAACTGCTCGTGTTCGTAGAGCAGGCCGTACAGGAAGGTCGCTCGGTGGCAGATCGGATTGCCGCAACCCTCTTTGTGATTGAGCGGGTAGAACTTGAGCGCTTCATCGAGCAGGTTCTGCGGCCATGACTTGTGTTCCGTATAGGCGGTCACGTCGAGTACGCCGAGATGTTGCATGATGTCGGGAATATGCAGGCCGGCCTTGATCTTCTCCAGCGTGCCGGGCACCGGATGCGCCGACACCTGCGAGATGACCACCGAGCGCACGCCTTCGAGTCCGTACAGCAGCGACATGCTCAGCGCCACGCCACCCATGCAGTGGCCGAGCACCTGAAGCTCCGGCACGCCGGTCAATTCGCGGATCTTGGCGACCGCCGACGGAATGTCCTCGCGCGCCACCTTGTCGACGTTGGTCGGCACGAACACGCTCGGCATTTCGATGCTGACGCGCAGATCCACGAGCCACACGTCGTAGCCGGCGGCGAAAAGATACTCGACCATGTTGGTCGCGATCAGGTCGGTGGAGTAGATGCGGCTCGATACGCCCGAGCCGTGAATCAGCAGCACCGGACGCGCCGCTTTGCGCGCGGGGTCGTGATAGCGCGTGAGCCTGAGCTTCGTGCCATCGGGCGTATCGAAGAAAACGATTTGCGGCGCCGGCGCACGCAACGCGCGCTTCAGACGCGGCTCCGCTTTCGGGTCGAAATACTGCAAGGGTGCGGCCACGCCGCCGTATTCGGTGAACAGCACGCCCGCGAAAAACTTGCCGAACTTCAGGGTCCATTCGAGACGTGTCTTGAGATCGGGTGCGTGGGTGACTTCGAGCGTGCGTTGCTGCTTGAGGAAATTCTCGGGCGTGATGATTAGCGTTGCCTTGCCGAGCAACGGCGCACCGGCTTGCGCCGACTCGCGAACCTCCGCGTAGAGCGTGTTGGTCTGCTCCCACAGATTGATCGGCGAAGTGCGCGTGATGATCTTCTTGCCGCTCAGGAAGTACGTCTTGCCTTCAGTGGCATTGAGCGTCATGCGGTAGTTCATGTTGCGCTCGTCGACGTCCGACTCGTTGACCACGAACAGATTGAAGGTGCCGTCGGAGATCGTCATGGGCTGCGCGGAGAGCGCGGGGCAGGTCAGCGTGCCGGCCGTTTGCGCCAGATGCTGCGGATTGCTGAGCATGTCGGCGAGATCTTCCGATTCGACGGTCAGCGTGAACTCCATCGGGCTTGTGGCCGCTTCGCCTGCCACGTTCGGCGTGTAGGTGCCGACCATCGTTTCGGTGAAGTGCAGGCCGATCTTCTGCGGCGAGGACGGCGTCAGGGACGACGACGCGGCCTGCGGCGTCGGCGCGGGCGGCAAGCTCGGCGTGGCGGGCGCGCCCTCGGCCGGCGCGGCGTTCAGCGGATGCGTGGCCAGCAGCAGTTCGCAATTGCGTTCGGCCAGCGCGGAAATCGTCAGGAGCGGATTGACGCCGAGCGACATCGGCATGACGGCGCCGTCCATCACATACAGGCCGTCGTGCACCGCGTTGCCCGTGGCGCCACTGAACACGCGGCCCATGTGGTCGACCACGCCGTGCCCGGCGTCCTCGCCCATGCCGCAGCCGCCGAGTGGATGCACGGTGACGGTGCGGTTGCCGAGAATATCGGTGGAAATGGGATTGCGCATGTATTTGCCGCCGAGCGGCACGGTCGCCTGCTTGAGCACCTCTTCGACCGCCTGGAAAATCGGCTGCTTGCCGGCGTTCTCCCACACGATGCGCGGCTGGCCTTTGTCGTCCACGTCGATCTCGCCGTTTTCGTCGTCATGCGCCATCACGAGGTAGCTTTGCGTGTGATGGAGCGCGCCGTGATAGGGGCCGCGCAGAAAACTGGTGGCCACGCGCGCGTCGTAAGCGAGCTGTTCCGCGACGGAGCGCGGCGCGACATCCACGCCTTCGAGCGGCGCGGCGGCGCCGAGCAGGCCGACCAGCGCCGCGCCCACCGGGCCGGCGAGCGAGCCTTCTTCGATCACATAGCCGTCTCTGACGTTGGGGGTGCCGCGATGGTCGATGAGGCCGGTAATGGTCGGCCCGACCGGAGGAATCTCGCCCTTCTCGTGCGCGCCCCAGCCGACGCCGTTGATCACCGGCTCGGTGTTGTAGGCGAAGGCGAGCACGTCGCCATTGCCGGTGAAGTGCTTGCCGAGCATGCCGGAGACGCTCAGCCCCTGCTTGCGCGAGCGCAACAGCAACGCGGTCGAGCCGATCGTGCCGGCCGACACGATGACGATATCGGCGCTCACGAACAGATCGGGCGCGCCAAAGCTTTCGCGCCCGAGGCTCACCAACTGGTAACCCACGATCCATTTCCCGGTGGCCGCGTCGCGCAGCACCGAATGGACGGCGGTACCCGTGAAAATCTGCGCGCCGTGCGCGACGGCGTCGGGCAGATAGTTCATGTGCGTCGAATTCTTCGCGTCGTAATTGCAGCCGGAATTGCAGTCGCCGCAGCCGACGCAAGCCTTCTGCTCGACGCCTGCGGCATTCGTGCGGTCCTTGAAGGTGACGGTGATGTCCGGGCGCGAGAACTCGGCTTTCATACCGAGCGCCTGCGCCGACAGTTCGAGCGCTTGCAGTTTCGGCAGTGTCGGATAGCTGTCGGGCACCGGCGACGGTTGCAGCATCTCACGGGCGAGCGCATAGCCTTTGTCGCGGCCCGCCTTGTCGGCGCGCAACGCGGCCGGCCAGCGTGGGTCGTCCCACAGGCGCGGGTCGGCTTCGAGCGCGACGTTTGCGTTGATCAGCGAGGTGCCGCCGAGACCGCAGCCGACCACCGCGTTCACATCGTCGTTCACATGCACTTCGAGCAACGCCAGCGGTGAGCCGATATGCGCCAGCGCAGTGTTGTATTGCACCTCCTCGGTGCCCTGAAACGGCGTGCGGGGAAATTCCCCGGCCATGAATTCGCGCCCGCGTTCGAGCACGCACACCCGGCGCCCGGCGCGCGCCATGCGGGACGCTGCAATCGCGCCGCCGTAGCCGGAACCCACCACAACCACGTCGTAATGCGATTGGATTGCAGTTACGACACTCGATAAGCGGTTCATCACGACCACCTCGTCTGGAATGGAATGCGGGGAGAGACAACCGGGACTTCGGAAGCAAGACGGCGTGCGGCGACGGCTTTTTTATCCTAGGCGGTGCGCGCGCACAAAAAAAGGCGCATCGTATGTGGCGCGCGGGCCTGCTGTGCCGCGTGCGCGGCGTCGCGAGGCGGCGCGAGCGGCGGGCGCTGGCCCGGCCACGTGCTATTACGCGGCCGCTTCATTCATTTCGCTGTCGCTCGATTCGGCGGCGAGCAGGTTCAGCGCGAGCAGAATGGCCGGGCGATTGTCGACGTCGATCTCGATGCCGAGCACGTCCGTGAGCCAGCGGCCGATCTTGGTATTGGAAAAATCTTCGGCGCCGGCCGTCTTCTTCATGGTGACGCCGAGCTTGACGGCGCGATAGTGATACGAGGGCACACGATGCTGCGCTGCGACTGCCGACAGACCGCCTTTACCTTCCGAGCACCAGCCGAGGCTGCCGGCCAGCACGATCCGCTCCGGTTCGTCGAGGCTTTCGATAAAGGCGCGCGCCGAGTACCGTACGCGCTGTTCGTCGAGGCCGTATTGCAGCAGCACGCTTTCCACCGGATCTTCCAGCGCTTGCGCGTGCAGATCGATTTCCTGCGCCATGCCGTCGTTTTCCATCGATACGTTGCGCTGATGGCCGGCGCTGCGCAGGCAGTCGATCAGGTAGCGGCGGAAATACGCGCACAATGCGTAGCCGTTGGACGGCGCGCTGTCGGCGCAGGCATGGGTTTCCGTATGGCCGGGCGCGAGGCGCAGCACTTTCGCGTAGATGAACTGGGCGACCAGTTCTTCCTTGTCCTCGCCGAGCGCCTGCAGCTCGAGCGGGTGATAGGTCCGCAAGGCCCGCTTGACCAGTTCGACCATCGACACCATTTCGTCGCCGGACAACCGGGTACGCCGGCGCCACAAATCCGGCAGGATCGCATCGTCGAGATTGCGGACGAACTCGTGGCTCGGAACTGCGCCCATGAAAACCTCCATAAGGGGAAAGGCCAGGGAGCGCGGTGAGCCTGAACTGCAGGCGGGATGTGGATGTTGAAGCGGTGAGGCCGCGCTGGAATGTGAAGCCAGTATGGTTTCCAACGGCGGCTTCGCCTATATGGATTAAGTGGTAGCTGATGGGTAAACTGCCGGGTAAACCATCCGACAAAGTGCATCTTATTCGTCTGAAGAGAAACGGATGCATTGGACCATTGCATCGCACTGCGGCTACGCAGTTGCATCGCAGACGTAGAGCCACGCCGTATCCGAAGTGTCCGATGCGGTTCACGCCGCTTGCGTCGCCGCGCTTCCGATCCACATAACCGAATTTGCCGTGCAATGCGCGGTGCATGGGACCGGAGTAAGTGCTCTGCATGTGATCGGAGTAACGCGCTAACGCGCGAACCCGATCGACAGCTCAGGCGCTAACTCCGATCGACAAAAGGAGACCGCGCGATGCGGGCCGACCCGATCCAGCGTGCCATCGACGAAGACCTGGTGCGCGTGTTGTACGCGCAGGATCCGATTGCGTTCTTTTCGCACTGGTTTTCGATCGCGGTGCTGGTGGCGATTTACTGGCCGAAAATCCCGTCGCCGCCGCTGTTCATCGCGTGCTTCGGTTTCTATGCCGCGGCCAACTGCGCCGGCCTCGCGCTGTGGGTCTGCAATCGCCGTTACCCGAAACTCGTCTCGCCGCGCGGCTGGATCATTCTGCACGCGGTGCGCGGCATGCTGCTTTACAGCGGGCCGGGCATCGCCGTGTGGTTCGCGTTCCAGAGCCCGCAGTCCGACTTGCCGCTGCTGCACACGGTCATGCTCGTCACGCTGGCCGCCGGCGTGTTCATGTCGAATGGCTTCGACCTGCTGAATTTCTCGACCTCGATTCCGTTTCTGCTGTTTCCGTCGATCGTCATGCATTTCGGCACGCATACGTTCGACCGCACGATTCTCGCCATCGTCCTCGCGTTTTTCTTTTGCGCGATCAACGTCTACGCGTTGAGTTATCGCAAGCTGTTCCAGCAGGTCGTGCAGGCGCGCGTCGATCAGCAGTATCTGGCGGAGTCGCTGGCCGCGCAAAAACGCGTGGCCGAAGAGGCGAGCCTCGCCAAGACGCGCTTTTTCGCGGCCGCCAGTCACGACTTGCGCCAGCCGCTCCATGCGATCGGCCTGCTCGCGGCCTCGCTCAACGACACGGCGGCGACGCCCGTGCAGCACGCGAAGACCGCCGAGCACATCGTCTACAACGTCGAGGCGTTGAACCAGTTGTTCAACCAGGTGCTCGATCTGGCGCGGCTCGAAAGCGGCGTGACCCAGGTGATCCGGCTGCATTTCCGGCTGTCCGAACTGTTCGAGCGGGTCGGCAGCCAGTATCGTCCGCAGGCGGCCGCCAAAGGGCTGGCGCTGCGCATCGCGCCGACCACGATGGTCGTGCACGACGATCCGGTGCTGCTCGAACGCGTGCTGAGCAATCTGCTGTCGAACGCCGTGCGTTATACCGAAGACGGCGCGATCTGGCTGGGCCTGCGCCGCGCCGGGCGGCAGACGGGCGGCTTTATCGAAGTGCGCGACTCGGGCATCGGCATTCCCGTGGAGGAGCACGCGCGCATCTTCGAGGAGTTCTATCAGGTCGCCAATCCGCAACGCGACGCGCGCCAGGGTCACGGCCTCGGCTTGCCGACGGTGAAGCGGCTGGTCAGCATGCTCGGCGGCGAGTTGCAACTGCGCTCGGCGCCGGGCCGCGGGTCGGTGTTCCGCTTTCCGGTGCAGGCGGGCGATCCCGGCGGCATCGTCGCGAGCCTGAACGAAGCGGTGGCCGGCGGTCCGTCGGCGCAAGGGCGGCGCGTGCTGTGCATCGACGACGACCCGTCGATTCTCGAAGGCCTCGTCAGTCTGCTGGGCCGTTGGGGTTGCAGCGTGCTCGGCGCGCGCGACGAAGTCGATGCGCTCGCCGCGCTCGAAGGCGGCTTCGTGCCCGATGCCGTGCTATGCGACTACCAGTTGGCGAATCACCGCACCGGCGCGCAGGCGCTCACCGCCGTGCGCAATGTGCTCGCGCGCGCGGGGCACGACAACGTGGTGACGCTGCTGATCACGGGCGACATGGCGTCGGCGGAACTGGCGGCGCTCGCCTTGCAGGGGATTCCGGTGCTCCATAAACCGGTCACGCCGGCGCGCTTGCGGCGCACGCTGGAGATGCTGTGGCAGCAGGCCGAACAGGACAAGGGGCGGGCGGCCGCCGCGCTGGAATTGCGCGTGGACCAAACGGGACATGAAGTGGATGGCCGGCCGGCCAGTGGGGTGACGCGGGTTGCTGAGATCGTGCCGCAAGGCGAAGCGAGAGTCGGAGTGCAGAGCCAGACCCAAAGCACCCAGTCGCAGAGCGCACCGCAAAAGTAGAGGCGAACGGGCGGCGTGAACGCCGCCTGTCATCGATCGCGTGCTACAGGGTTTTCCCGGCTTCCAGCCAGCCGTTGATCACGGCGATCGCCGTCGACCGGTTATGCACACCGAGCGCCCGGAAGATCACCGACAGATGCACCTTCACCGTGCCTTCCGCGACACCCAGGTCGCGCGCGATCATCTTGTTGGTCCAGCCGCGATGCACGAGCCGCATGATGTCCTGCTGACGCGGCGACAGATTCTCCAGCAGATGCTGCTGGTGCGGCTGCAATGCCTGGATCTGCGTGAGCGGTTCCGTGAGCGTGGCGCCGCCCTGGCTTGGCGCGTGCGCGCCGACCGGAGCCGCATGTTGCTGCGACGGATCAGCGAGCGCTTCGGCACGAGCGGGCACGGGCGCGGCCTGCGCATCGCGCGAACCCAGCAGACTGAGCGCTTCCATTGGCACATAAGCGCCGCCGGAAAGCACCAGTTCGATCGCTTTGAGCATGACGCTGGCGGGCTGGCGCTTCGGCACGAAGCCGAGCGCGCCGGCGGCCAGCACCGCGCGCATTTCGTCGGGCGATTCTTCGGCGGAGAGGACGACAAGCGGCAGCGCGGGGTTCGCCTTCAACAGCACTTCGAGCGACGAAGCGCCGCTCATGCCCGGCATATGCAGATCGACGATGGCAAGATCGTGATCGGCGTCGGGACGCGCGAGCAGGGCAAGCGTCTCCCAGTTGTCGGCTTCGTCGAACTGGGCGTCGGGATCGAGGCCGCGCAGCATGCCTTTGACGCCTTGACGAATCAGTTCATGGTCGTCGGCTACAAGAAACTTCATGATGTCTCCGCGAGTCGGGCCTGCCCGATGTGGGCTACCGCCGTTATAGGGTCTCGTTTTACTTCTAGCCTCGTGAATCGCATCATTGCCGCCCACCCCGCGATCATATGCCTGATCGGTGGCGCGGCGCACCTTCCGGCGAACCGCTTGTGTGACCGTTTATTTGTTAAATCGCCGTCTGCTCCGATGCACCGCATGATGTCCAAGGCAGGTCTCTCGCGCATAGTTTACGGCTTGCTTGGTAGACGAGCCGAACGGTCCTTTTTTAAAGGCGTCCCCGCAGGATTCCGAAGGTTATGCGCGCCGGATCGAAGCGCGCTGAAGCAGTCTCTATTTGACTGCAAATAACGTCGCATTCATCAGAAGCTTGAATGCGAATCCGAGCGACATCGCCGAGCCCACGCCGAAGCACCACAGCGCGATGAACCAGAGCCAGCCCGGCACTTTGCGCGCCGGCGCGCTCGATGCGCCGTGCGTTGCGTCCGGGCTCGTCTGCTTAGTGATAGTGATGTTGGTCGCCATGACGCACCTTGCCGCGAAATACCCAATAACCCATCGTCGTGTAGGCGATGATGATCGGCAGAATCACCGCTGCGCCGGCCAGCGTGAACATCTGGCTCGAGCGCGGCGCGGCCGCTTCCCAGAGCGTCATGCTCGACGGAATCGCATACGGCCACAGGCTCACCAGCAAGCCCGCGTAGCCGAGCAGCACCAGCAGCAGCGCGAGCGCGAACGGCGTGTTGTGATGCCGCTCACGCACCGCGCGATGCATGAAGAACGCCGCGACCGCCACGAGGAAGGGCACCGGCAGCAGACGATAGAAGAGGCCGTCGTGGAACCAGCGTTGCGCGATATTCGGATCCTGCAGCGGCGTCCACAGGCTGACCATCGCGACGAAGCCGAGCAGCACGATCGTCAGCGGCCAGACCACGCGATGCAGGCGGCGTTGCAGATCGCCTTCGGTCTTCGCCACCAGCCAGCAGCAGCCGAGCAGCGCATAAGTGACCACGAGTCCGAGGCCCGTGAGCAGGCTGAACGGCGTGAGCCAGCCGAAGGCGTCGCCGGCATACGCGCCGTCGATCACGGGGATGCCTTGCAGGAATGCACCCAGCGCGATGCCCTGAAAGAACGCCGCGCCCGCTGAACCGCCGATGAACGCGAGGTCCCACAGATGCTTCGTGCGATTGGCCTTGGCGCGAATCTCGAACGACACGCCGCGAAAGATCAGACACACGAGCATGAAGATCAGCGGCAGATACAGCGCGGACAGCACGGTCGAGTAGACCGCGGGGAACACTGCGAACAGTCCCGCGCCGCCGAGCACCAGCCAGGTTTCGTTGCCGTCCCACACCGGCGCGACGGTGTTCATCATCAGGTCGCGTTCTTTCTCATCGGGGAAGAACGGGAAAACGATGCCGATGCCTAGGTCGAAGCCGTCCAGCACCACATACATGAAAAGGCCCAGCGCGATGATCGCGGCCCACACTACGGTTACGTCCATGTTCTTTCTCTATCGCAAGTAGCTGGTGAAGAAGGGCAGGTTCAGGCCGCGTCGATCATGTGATCGGCGGCGGAAAGCGGGCGGCGCGCGGTGTGGTTCGGCAGGCGCTCCGGCGCTTCGTGCGGCGTGTGTCCCGGCAGCGCCGGACCCGCGCGCATCAGCTTGAGCATGTAGTAGACGCCGGTGCCGAACACGAGGAAGTACACGACCACGAAGGTCATCAGCGAGATGCCGACCTGCTGCGTGCTGAGCGGCGACACGGCCTGCGAAGTGCGCATCACGCCGTACACGACCCACGGCTGACGACCCGCTTCAGTGGTGACCCAGCCGGCCAGCAGCGTGATGAAACCCGTCGGCCCCATCGCCACGGCGACGCGCTGGAACCACTTCGATTCGAACAGGCGTCCACGGCGGCGCAGCACCCACGCAGCCACCGACATCAGGATCATCAGCACGCCGAGGCCGGCCATGATGCGAAAGCTCCAGAACACCACCGTCGAGTTCGGCCGGTCTTGCGGCGGAAATTCCTTGAGACCGCGAATTTCGCCGTCCCAGCTATGCGTGAGGATCAGGCTGCCCAGGTGCGGAATCGACACGGCGTAGCGCGTGGTTTCCGCCTGCATGTCGGGAATGCCGAACAGGTTCAGCGCGGTGCCGCCTTTTTCGGTGTCCCACAGACCCTCGATCGCCGCGATCTTGGCGGGCTGATATTCGCGCGTGTTCAAACCATGCTGATCGCCGACGAACGCCTGGACCGGCGTGAGGATCAAGAGGAGCCAGAGCGCCATCGAGAACATCTTCTTGACGGCCGGATCGCGCCGTCCGCGCAGCAGATGCCACGCGCCCACTGCCGACACCACCAGCGCCGCGACGATGAACGCCGCGAGCGCCATATGCGCGAGCCGGTATGGGAACGACGGATTGAACACGATCTTGAACCAGTCGAGCGGCACGACGCGGCCGTTCACGACTTCGAAGCCTTGCGGCGTTTGCATCCAGCTATTGGAGGCGAGAATCCAGAAGGTCGAAATCAGCGTGCCGATCGCCACCATCAGCGTGGCGCCGAAGTGCGCGCGCGGACTCACGCGCTGCCAGCCGAACAGCATGATGCCGAGGAAGCCCGCTTCGAGGAAGAACGCGGTCATCACTTCGTACATCAACAGGGGGCCGGTGACGGGGCCGGCGAAACTGGAGAAGCCCGACCAGTTGGTGCCGAACTGATAGCTCATCACCACGCCGGAAACCACGCCCATGCCGAAGGCCACTGCGAAGATCTTCGACCAGAACAGGCAAAGGTCTTTGTAGTACGCCTTGCGGGTTTTCAGCCAGCGCCATTCGAGCACGGCGATGAAGCTGGCGAGGCCGATGCTGAGCGCCGGAAAAACGATGTGGAACGAGACGGTGAACGCAAACTGGATGCGGGCGAGATCGAAGGCCGAGAGAGCGGAGTTCATGAGCGTGAAGTGCGTGATGGCCGCGAGGGCGGACTACGCGCGTCGACCGTTGTCGGTGCGCACTGCGCTGGGCAGATGGCGCAAGAGTAGGGGATGAGGAAATTTTTTGCTGCGACGCGACGTGCGTCAAAAAACCACGTTGTTTTGCGGCGATTTTTTATTTTGAGACGGCAAGTCGTTGATGGATATCAAGTTTTCCTGATCGCCTTGCTGGGCGCGCCGGGCACGGTTTCGGTGCGCCGACGGCGCGACTGCGGCAATCGACCGCGCTGCAGCATTGTCGCGCGGGTGGATTCGAACGCCTTTGAGCCGGGCTCGGCATCGGTCTGGAGCACATTAAGGCCGCCGCCCGCAGATTCGATCCGCAAGGCGATGTTCGGCAATTGGGATCGGCTTGTCATCAACCGACAATCACTCCGTCAGAACGGACTTTCCATGCGCCCGGCGGCTAGCCAACGGGCTCGATTGCCCATACCATGCAGGCAGCCAAACGGCAGCATTTTTCAAATGAGCGCATGCTACTCACGCATGCACGCCGTATAGCCAGTCCAGTATTTTTTCCCGTTATTCGCTTCGAATAGTCATCGCCGACGCACCGGCCGAATCGCCTGGGCGCGTCGCGAATCCGTCATCAACGTGTGGTGCGAGGCATGCCGTGCCTCGAATGGGCGTCGTGTCGCGTGCCGCGCGAATGGTTCAGGAGAACACGCTTCATCCACCTGCCGGCGACGGCAGACTTCAACTAACAGGAGTCAGCAGATGAGCACGATCAAGACGAAAGACGGTACGACCATTTTCTATAAGGACTGGGGCAAGGGTCGCCCGGTCGTCTTCTCGCACGGTTGGCCGTTGAGCGCGGACGCCTGGGACGCGCAGATGATGTTCCTCGGCAACAAAGGCTTTCGCGTGATCGCCCATGACCGGCGCGGGCATGGCCGGTCGGAGCAGACGTGGGACGGCAATGACATGGACACCTACGCCGACGATCTCGCCGCGCTGATCGAACAACTCGATCTGAAGGACGCCACGCTCGTCGGCCATTCGACGGGCGGCGGGGAAGTCGCGCATTACATCGGCCGGCATGGCACGCAACGCGTCGCGAAGGCCGTGCTGATCGGCGCGGTGCCGCCGTTGATGCTGAAGACGGAGAGCAATCCGAACGGCACGCCGATCGACGTGTTCGACGGCATCCGCAAAGGCGTGGAAGACGACCGCTCGCAGTTCTTCAAGGATCTGGCGCTGCCGTTTTACGGCTACAACCGTCCGGGCGCGAAGGTGTCGCAAGGCGTGATCGATTCGTTCTGGGTCCAGGGCATGGCTGGCTCGATCAAGGGACTGTATGACTGCATCAAGCAGTTCTCCGAAGTCGACTACACGGAAGACCTGAAGAAGATCGACGTGCCGACGCTAGTGCTGCACGGCGACGACGACCAGATCGTGCCGATCGATGCGGCCGGCCGTCTGACCGCGAAGATCGTGAAGAACGCCACGCTCAAGGTCTATCCGGGTGGCCAGCACGGCATGTGCACCGTCGAGGCTGCCAAGGTGAACGGCGATCTGCTGGAGTTCATCGGGTCGTAATGCGGTGACGTGTTGATGCGTCGATGTCGCGAGTGCGGTGGGCTGCGGGTAAGCAAGCACGCCCAGTTGCACTTGAACCCGAACCGCGGGCCGTGATCGTTCACGCGCCCGCGTGTCGAACCGCTCAGGCGGTCGGCCAGCCGATGCGCGCCGCTCGCCGCAATGACGAGCGCACCACCATCCGGTGGAACGGCGCGATGGCGAGAATATAAAAACGGCCGAGTCGATTGTGGCAATGCACGACGGTGGACAGGATCAGATAGCGCGAGCGTCCTTCCTGTGTGCCGCGAGTTTGCTGCAGCACTGAAACCCGGAAGTCGAGATGGCGGTCGTTTTCGCCGAGGATGATCTCGTGCGCGCTACGCGTGTAGATCCTGAAGATGTCGAGGCGCTCCCTTGCGGCGGCGGGATCCTTGATGCTGCGTAACTGCGCCGCGGTCTTCAGGCCGAAACGGGCGACGATCGCATCGCGCAAGCCCATCAACCTCGCGACCCATCCCGCCTGATGCGCGAACACGAAGCGCGCCAGCAACTCCGGATCGTCGATGGCGTTCTCGGGCAGGCGGACCGCATAGGCGTCGGCCAGATCCGGCGCGTCGTACAAACGCGCGACGCTCGATTCAGCCGGAAGGGCAACGGACTGCACGGAACAGTGGACAGTGAGCATGGTGGCGTGCGGCGCTAAAAATCAATCGAAGAGGGGCGCTGCGCCGGATTATGGCGGCAGTCCGGCTTGCGCGTGAGCGCATCAAGTCTACGCGCTTGTGTGCGTCTGCGCGGAGCCGGCCGACGAGGTCCTTCCCATCCCGGATTCTGGAGCGAAAACGCGCCTCTAGTTATACGATGTCACATAAATAGTGTCCGCCTATTCGCTTGTTTATTAAGAGAAACATCACTGGAGGCTCATCGAGATAGGGTAAGTGCCTAATTGAAATCCGGTCTGGCATCGTTGATAGTACGTTATCGTACAACTATCGCTGAATCGGCAGACACTGCCGGCATGACAGAAGCGACGGCTGTACCCAAGTTCGATCGCGCGCGGCGCAGGAAAGGAACCTTATGAAGAAGATTGCTCTGAGTGGAGCCGGTGGCCAGCTTGGCTCGGTGGTACGCGCTGCGTTGCTCGCACGCGGCACGCCGTTGCGTTCGGCCGCGGGCTCGAAGGCCCTCGTGCCGCTCGTGGAAGGCGAGGACGTGATGCACGGCGATCTGCGCGACCCCGCGATCGTGGATCGTCTGCTGGAAGGCGTGGACGTCCTGATCCATTTCGCGGGTACGAGCGTGGAGCGTCCGCTGCCCGAGATCATCGAAAACAATCTGCGCGGGCTGGTCGAAGTGTACGAAGGCGCGCGCCGGCAGGGCGTGAAGCGCATCGTGTTCGCGAGCTCCAATCATGCGATCGGCATGTATCCGGTCACCGAGCATCTCAGCCTCGACTGCGAACTGCGCCCGGACGGCTTCTACGGCCTGAGCAAGGTGTGGGGCGAAGCGCTCGCCAGAATGTACTGGGACAAGCACGGCATCGAGAGCGTTTGCGTGCGCATCGGCAGTTGCCTCGAGCGGCCGACCGAGCCCCGGCACCTGAGCACCTGGTTCGGTCATCGCGATCTGCTGCACTTCCTCGACCGCTGTGTCGAAGCGGAGAACGTGGGCTTCCTGACCATCTGGGGCGTGTCGGCCAACACACGCA
This sequence comes from Paraburkholderia sp. BL9I2N2, assembly GCF_004339745.1. Lineage (GTDB taxonomy): Bacteria > Pseudomonadota > Gammaproteobacteria > Burkholderiales > Burkholderiaceae > Paraburkholderia. Next base: position 919,676 of record NZ_SMGP01000004.1, read on the forward strand.
GCTGGTGGGACAACAGCGGCGCCGAACGTCTGGGCTATCAGCCGACGCAGGATGCCGAGGTCTACGCCGAGGAAATCCTCGCGCGGCCGAATCCGCTCGACGCGCTCGGCCAGCGCTTCCAGGGCGGCAGCTTTGTGGGTATCGATTATTCGCGCGATGACGCCGCGCCGGACGGCTCGGCCGCTTCCACTACGCGGCCTGTTTGAGCCGTTCAGGATTACGAGGAGACGCAGCAATGAAAATCAAGGGCATCCGCTGGTGGATGGTCAGTCTGGTCGCGGCCGGGCTCATTATCAATTACCTCGCGCGCAATACGCTGTCAGTCGCGGCGCCGACGTTGATGAAGGACCTCCACATCACCACGGAGCAGTATTCGCACGTGGTCGTGGCGTGGCAGCTTTGCTATGCATTCATGCAGCCGGTCGCCGGCTACCTGCTCGACACTGTCGGCACCAAGATCGGCTTTGCGGCGTTCGCGCTGGCATGGTCGCTGGCTTGCGCCGCGGCGGCGTGGTCGACGGGCTGGCGCAGCCTCGCGTTCTTCCGCGGCCTGCTCGGCATTGCCGAGGCGGCCGGCATTCCGGCCGGCGTCAAGGCGACGAGCGAGTGGTTCCCCGCCAAGGAGCGTTCGGTGGCGATCGGCTGGTTCAACATCGGCTCGTCGATCGGCGCGTTGCTGGCGCCGCCGCTGGTGGTGTGGGCGTTGTTGCGCGGCGAGTGGCAGTTGGCCTTCGTGATCGTCGGCGTGGCTGGGATTATCTGGAGCGTGCTGTGGATGGTGCTCTACAAGCACCCGCGCAACCAGAAGCTGTTGAGCGACGCTGAACGCGACTACATTCTCAGTGGCCAGGAAGCGAAGCACAGCGACGCCGGCGCCGCCAAGCGCAGCTGGCTCGCCATGCTCGGCAGCCGCGATTTCTGGGCGATCGGCATTCCGCGCATGCTCTCCGAGCCGGCATGGCAGACCTTCAACGCGTGGATTCCGCTGTACATGATGACCGAGCGTCACATGAACCTGAAGGAAGTCGCGCTGTATGCTTGGATGCCGTTTCTGGCCGCCGACATCGGCTGCGTGCTCGGCGGCTATCTCAGTCCGCTGTTTCACAAGTACGCGAAGGTGTCGCTCTTCACGTCGCGCAAGATGGTGTTCGTGGTCGGCGCGCTGTTCATGATCGGACCGGCTTGCGTCGGCTTGGTGGCGAGTCCTTATGTGGCGGTGGCGCTGCTGTGCGTCGGCGGTTTTGCGCATCAGACCTTGTCGGGTGCGCTGTACGCGATTACGTCCGATATGTTCGGCAAGAACGAAGTCGCTACCGCGACCGGCATGGGCGGTATGGCAGGCTACCTGGGCGCGGCTGCGTTCACGGCGCTGTTCGGCGTGCTGGTCACGCAGATCGGCTACAGCCCACTGTTCGTGGTGCTGGCGGTGTTCGACATCATCGCGGCCGCTGTGGTGTGTCTGCTGGCGAAGAGCGCCGACAAGACGCCCGAGCCGCGCTGGACACCGGCGAGCGCGGTGCTCAAGTGAGTCAGGCCAGGTCGCGATGAATTCCGGACGCTGATCAGTCGAGCCGGAAATGAAAATGGCGGCGCTTTCGGGCGCCGCCATTTTTGTTTTTGTTCCCTGCGTTTCTTGAATCTCCACGGCTGAACGAAGCTCGCACTTCGCTCAGCCGTTCAACCGCTAACGGCTTAACGCTTATCGACGACCGTCGTGTTGTAAGTCGTCGCGCCGATCACCACATTGTTCAACGTAATGCCGTTGACGTTGTACGCGTAGATCGGTCCAGGTGTAGTCGCGCTCGCGGGTCCGGCCGAGACTGCCGTGCCCAGATTGCAGTTCGAGATCGTCACGCCGCTGATCGGCGGAATGGTCGGCGTCGGGGCCGCGCCGTTGTAGTCGAACGCGACGGGCCCTTGAGCGACGATCGCCTGAAAGCACGAGCCGGTCACGCCATTAAGCGTCACGTTGCTCGCCGTCACGTTCGAAATGTTCACGTTCTGGACGACCGCCGGACGGATTCGAATGGCGTCGTTCGCCGGTTGATAGTCGCAGTCGAACGTGATCAGGCCGCCCTGCGCCGCCGACGGATTGGCTGCGCTCGCCGTCACGACGCCAAGCGGCACCGTGGCGTTGATCGGGCTGCCGCTCAGCAACGCGCTGCCGTAACCCCCGCCTTTCAGGGCGACGCCGTTGGGCAGCGTGACTTTATCGACATAGAAGTTCTTCACGAAGCCGCCGCGATTCATATTCGTCTTGATGCGAATCGCGATGTTCAGCGGATTGGTCGCCCAGTTCTGATTCAGCATCTGCAGATTGCGCGCATAGATGTTCTGCACGCCGCCGCCCATTTCGCTGCCGAGCGTGATGCCGCCGTGACCGCTGTTCATGATGCAGTTCTGGATCACGTGATTCTGCGCGGGACCGTATTGCGTATCCAGATCCTTGCCCGACTTGATCGCGATGCAATCGTCGCCGGTGTTGAACGTGACGCTGTCGCACAGCACGTTGTTGCACGCGTCCGGATCGAAGCCGTCGTTATTCGGGCCGATGCTGTTGGTCGTCACGCCGCGAATCACGACGTTCTTGCAATCGGTCGGATGATGCTGCCAGAACGGCGTGTTGTTGGTGCTGTAGTTCTCCATCAACACATTCGTGCAGCCGATGAACTCGACCATGCACGGACGCAGATAGTGGCCAACACCGAAGACGCGCTGCGCAATCGGCACACCGGCTTCGGAGAGAGCGGGCAGGTAGTTCTGGTCTTCCTGCCACGGTGTCGTGGGACTGGTCAGTTGCGCGTAGAGCGCATCGGAAATGCCGGGTGCGGCGGTTTTCAGATCGACGTTCTTCGGATTCAGGTACGCCTGCGACGGCGTCGATGAATTTACGCAGCCGTATGCGCCATTCGATCCCTTGAAAGTCCACCAGCACGTGGCGGTGTTGCCGCTGCCGGCGAACGGCGTCATGGCTTGACCGTTGAGCACCGAGGTCGCGTCTTCGCCGGTCAGCGCGATGTTGGTCTGGTTGCGCGCGTAGACCGGTGAGCCGTAGTTCAGGCAATCGTTCGCCTGCCAGCGACTATAGAACAGATTACCATTGGCGCCGCAGGCGACCGGGCCGTCCTTCGCGTAGTCGGCGGGGTTCGGGCTGAAATAGATCGTGCAATTCGCGCTGAGGTGAAAGTTCACGTTGCTCAGCAGGACGATCGGGCCAGCGCAGTACCACGTGCCGGCCGGCACGACCACGCGTCCGCCGCCTGCGGCATTGCAGGCCTGGATGGCGGCGAGAAACGCGGGGCGCGAGTCGAACGAGGCAGCGGCGTTGGTCAGGTTGGAACCGGGACTCGCGACCGATGCCGAGCCCGTGTACGGATTGGTCGCGGCAACGACGGCGCACGGTGTGGCGCCGTATTGCGTGACCAGGAAGTCGCGTGTGGGAAACATCGACTGGGTGATGCCTTGCAAGGAAGCGATGATCTGCGTCGCGGCGCCCGAGGTGCCCCAGATCGGATCCTGTACCACGGGCGGCGTGGATGGGCCGCCGTTGACGGAGCCGCCGCAGGCGGACAAGCCGCCTAGCAGCGTCGCGCCGGCTGACGTACCCGCCAGCACGATAAAGGCGCGGCGAGCGGGCGAATTCGGCTCAGCCTGGCCGGGCGTTTTCGATGTTGCCCGCTTGCCGTTGGTTTTATCTATGGTTGCCACGGATGTCTCCTTGCCCTTTGCGGGCGTTGTCAATAATCGTTGCTACTTTGGGGAATGCAGCTCGTCGAACCTGTTTACTTAACGTAAGGTATCCTTAATGTTTGTAAAAAAACTTTAGCGGTGGAAGTGACACGACTTCCGTCAACTCGCTGCGAAGCCGGCGAACGCACGTATGCGCCGCTCCGTCCTGCCTATCTGCATAAGGCAAGCGGAGCGGCGCATTTAAAAGCGGCGTGCGGCTTAAGCGGTTTTCTGGCCAATCTCGTGATCGGCGAGGAATTCGAGCGCGCGCACCATCGCCGAGTGGTCCCACGCCTTGCCGCCGTGCGCGACGCAGGCGTTGAACAGCGCCTGGCAGGTGGCCGTATTCGGCAGGGAGACGCCGAGCGATTGCGCGGTGGAGAGCGCGAGGTTCAGATCCTTCTGGTGCAACTCGATGCGGAAGCCCGGATCGAAGGTGCGTTTGGTCATGCGTTCGCCGTGCACTTCGAGAATGCGCGAGGACGCGAACCCGCCCATCAGCGCTTCCCGCACGCGCGCCGGATCGACGCCGGCCTTGGAGGCGAGCAGCAGCGCCTCGCCGACTGCCTCGATCGTCGCGGCGACGATCACCTGGTTGGCCACCTTGCACACCTGGCCGGCGCCGACGCCACCGATCAGCGTGACGTTCTTGCCCATCATGTCGAACAGCGGCTTGACGGCATCGAAGGTCGCGGTTTCGCCGCCCACCATGATGGTCAGCGAGCCGGCCTTGGCGCCGACTTCGCCGCCGGAAACCGGCGCATCCAGATAGTCCGCGCCGGTCTCGCGCACGCGGGCCGCGAACTCGCGGGTGGCCATCGGCGAAATCGAGCTCATGTCGACGACAGTTTGTCCCGCGCGCAACGATCCGGCGAGACCTTGTTCGCCGAACAGCACGCGCTCGACGTCGGGCGTATCCGGCACCATGATGAAAATCACGTCGGCCTGCGCGGCCACGGCGGCGGGGCTGTCGCACGCGAGAGCGCCCGCCTGGATGAGATCGTCGGGCACGCCGCTGCGTGTGAACGCTGCCAGCGCGACGCCGTTCTTGAGAAGGTTGGCGGCCATGGGCTTGCCCATGATGCCGAGTCCGATAAAGCCTGCTTTTTGCATGGAATGCTCCGGAGATGTCATGGCGGCCGGGTTATTGCTGGCCCGCCTGTTTCTGCATGAAGTGTTTTTGAACCGTCTGCGCGGCCGCTTTCAGCAGCCCCATATCCGCGCAGACCGCGACGACGCGGCAGCCCATGGAGATGTAGCGCTCCGCGTCGGCCTGCACCGGCGCGAGAATGCCGCTCGGCTTGCCCGCGGCTTGCGCGCGTTCGAACACGCGCGCGATCGCCGCCTGCACGTCGGGATGATTCGGATTGCCGAGATGGCCGTATGCGGCCGCGAGGTCGGACGGCCCGACGAACACGGCGTCGATGCCGTCAACGGCGAGAATTTCGTCGATCGCGTCGACGGCCTTGCGGCTTTCAATCTGCACGATGACGCAGACGTTGTCGTTGGCGACGTCGAAGTAGTCGGGCACCGTCGCGTAACGATTGCCGCGATGGCTCACCGAGACGCCGCGAATGCCCTGCGGCGGGTAACGCGTGGCGGCGACGGCGCGCGCCGCGTCGTCGGCGCTTTCCACGAACGGCACCAGGAAATTCGAAAAGCCGGTGTCGAGGAGCCGCTTGATGAACACGCTGTCGTTAGCGGGCGGCCGTACGACCGGCGCGCTGCCGCTGTCCTTGAGCGCCATCAACTGCGGGATCAGCGTAAGGACGTCGTTCGGCGCGTGCTCGGCGTCCAGCAGCATCCAGTCGAAGCCGATAATGCCGAGCAGTTCGGTGACGATCGGGCTGGCGAGCGACGCCCAGCAGCCGATCAGGGTTTCACCGCCGCACACTGCTCGGCGGAAACTGTTGGGTAAGGGCTGGTAAGGCGTGACGGCTGGCATCGGCTGTTTTCCTCGAACGGTAATGGATCGGGCAAGTTCCGACGACGGCTCAACACGAGTTATAGGTCGTCGTATGTCTTGATTGCAGATTAGCACCGGCCTCGCCGGTTGTAACGGTCACGTTAACCCGAATTCCTCGCCAGGCAAGCGTTTCAGGTTGCGCGCATACCTCGTAATGTTGTAGGATGACCTATATCTTAGGCCTTCACTCAAGGAAAGCAAATGTCTCTTACCGGCGAAATGCTGATCGGCCGCCAAGCGGTGCGCGGCGAGGAAAAACCATTGCATGCGTTCAATCCTGCCACGGGATCCGATATCGCGGAGCCGGTTTTCGGTAGCGGCTCGGTGGCCGTCGTGGGGCAGGCGTGTGAGCTGGCGCAGCAAGCGTTCGATCCGTACCGGCAACTGCCGCTCACGGTGCGCGCCGAGTTTCTCGAGCGTATCGCCGACGGCATCACGGCATTGGGCGACGCGCTGATCGAACGGGCGCACCAGGAATCGGGTCTGCCGAAGGCGCGTCTCGAAGGCGAACGCGGCCGCACCACCGGCCAGCTCAAGCTGTTCGCGCAAGTCGTGCGCGCCGGCCAGTGGCTCGCCGCCACGCTCGATTCGCCGCTGCCGGAGCGCAAGCCGCTGCCGCGCTCTGACCTGCGCATGCAAAAGATTCCGCTCGGCCCGGTCGCGGTGTTCGGCGCCAGCAATTTCCCGCTCGCGTTTTCGGTGGCGGGCGGCGACACGGCGGCAGCGCTCGCGGCCGGCTGCCCGGTCGTGGTGAAGGCGCACCGCGCGCACCTCGGCACGTCCGAGATGGTCGGCCGCGTGATCCAGCGCGTCGCGCAAGAGATGGACTTGCCGGAAGGCGTGTTCTCGATGATCGTCGGCGCGGGGAATTCCGTCGGCGAGGCGCTGGTCGCGCATCCGGCGATCAAGGCGGTTGGTTTCACCGGTTCGCGCGCGGGCGGCACGTCGCTGATGCGCGTCGCGGCGGCGCGTGCCGAGCCGATTCCGGTCTACGCGGAAATGAGCAGCATCAATCCCGTGTTCCTCCTGTCGAATGCGCTGGCTGCGCGCGGCGAGAGCATCGCGCGCGGTTTCGTCGATTCGCTGGTGCTTGGCGCCGGCCAGTTCTGTACCAATCCGGGTCTCGCGATTGCCGTCGACAGCGACGCGCTCAAGACTTTCGTCGCCACGGCGTCGGACGCGCTGAGCGGCAAGCCCGCGCAGACCATGCTGACGTCCGGCATCTGCGCTGCTTATGAAGAAGGCGAGGGCAAGCTGGCGGCGATCAAGGGCGTCGAGGCAGTAGCGCGCGGTGTCGATACAACCGGCCCGACGCAGGCGCGCGCGGCGTTGTTCGTGACCGACGCACAGACGTTCCTCGCCACGCCGGCACTGGAAGACGAGGTGTTCGGCCCGGCGTCGACCATCGTCCGTTGCAAGGACGAGCGGGAACTGCTCGCGGTCGCCGAGCACTTTGCCGGTCAGTTGACCGCCACGGTGCAGATGGACAGCGCCGACCTGGCAGCGGCGAAGAAACTGGTGCCGATTCTCGAACGCAAGGCCGGCCGGATTCTGGTGAACGGTTTCCCGACGGGCGTCGAGGTGTCGCACGCGATGGTGCACGGCGGCCCGTTTCCGGCGACGTCCGATAGCCGCGCGACATCGGTCGGCACGACGTCGATCGAGCGTTTTCTGCGTCCGGTGTGCTACCAGGATTTCCCGGCCGATCTGCTGCCGCAAGCGCTGACCGACGGCAACCCGCTGGACCTGTGGCGTCGTCGCGATGGCGAGATCACGCGCAGTTAAGGGGCGGGTGATCGAGTGAGATAAAAGAATGGCCGGGATATCCCGGCCATTTTTCTATTGCGTCCGCCTTAGCGAACCCGAATCAGAAGCGAGCCGAATCAGCTATTCGCCTCGGCGGCTTCGTTAGCGCGCCGCAGACGCTCGCGGCTGTTGGACAGATGCATGCGCATGGCCGCGCGCGCGCCTTCCGCGTCGTGCCGCGTGATTGCTTCGAGAATGCTTTCGTGCTCGAGGTTGACGAGCGACAGATACGCGTCCGGTTCCGCGCGCGCAATGCCCGCCGAATCGAGCCGGTTCCGCGGAATCAGCGCGCTGCCCATTTGCGTGAGGATGTCGACGAAATAGCGGTTGCCCGTGGCGCGCGCCACCGAGATATGAAACTGCAGATCGGCGTCGACGCTGTCCAGCCCGTTATGGCGCGTGGCTTCGATTGCGTCGAGCGCGCCGCGCATGCGCGCGAGGTCGTCCGGCTTGGCGCGCTGGGCCGCGAGACCCGCGCATTCCGTTTCGAGACTGATGCGCAGTTCCAGGATCGACAGCACGTCGCGCAGAGTGGTGGCGGGCACCATGTCGATGCCCAGCTTTTCGCGCTGCGGCTCGAGCACGAAGCTGCCGATGCCGTGCCGCGTCTCGATGATCTTGCCCGCCTGCAAACGCGAAATCGCCTCGCGAATGACGGTGCGGCTCACGCTCAGCGTGACCATGAGTTGCGATTCGGTCGGCAGTTTGTCGCCGGGCTTCAGCGCGCCGGACGCGATTTGCTCGGTGACGTAGCTGACGACGAACTCGGCAAGATTACGAGCGCGTCGTGGCGGTGCCGCGGATGCCAGTGGTGTAGCCATCGAAAACGCCCCTTGAATCAGATAGTTGCAGACACTTCATGCGTTTCATTATACCGTCGTCTGACGACTGATTATAACCACGCCATATCATTTTGCGGGCCGGCGCCCGATGCGACGCCGGGGTCCCTTTCTAGCCTGCGTTTCACGCGGCGACGGCGCTCATTTCGCCGTCCGCAGAGAAGTACGATAACCGCCGCGCGATCAGCGCGGGCGCAACTCGACCCGCTTGATGTCTTTCACGATCACGAGATAGCTGAACACCGTGAGCAGGGCATTGATGCCCACGAACACCAGCGCGCCGTTGAACGAGCCGGTCTTCGCCACGAGATAGCCGATCACGATCGGCGTCACGATGCCGGCCACGTTGCCGAACATATTGAAGATCGCGCCGGAGAGACCGAGCGCTTCCTTCGGCGACGTATCGGCGACGACAGCCCAGCCGAGCGCGCCGATGCCTTTGCCGAAGAACGCGAGCGACATGAGCGCGACGACGACCCAGTCGGTCGACACATAGTTGCAGCCGATGATGCACACCGACAGCAGCATGCCGCCGACGATCGGCACCTTGCGCGCGATCGTGAGCGAATGGCCGCGACGGATCAGTCCGTCGGACAAGATGCCGCCGAGCACGCCGCCCGAGAATCCGCAAATCGCCGGCAGCGAAGCGACCAGACCCGCTTGCAGAATCGTCATGCCACGCGCCTGCACGAGGTAGATCGGAAACCACGTCAGGAAGAAGTAGGTCAGCACGTTGATGCAGTACTGCGCGAGATAGACGCCGACCAGCATGCGGTTGCTGAGCAGTTGGCGAACCAGGGACCAGCCGCCGGTACTTTCGATCTTGTCGGCGGATCGGGCTTGCTTCTGCCCGCTGATCACGCCGCCGCCCTGTTCGATGTACTCCAACTCGGCGCGCGAAACACGCGGATGATCCGCGGGGTTCTTCATCACCTTCAGCCAGGTGAGCGCGAGCAGGAGCCCCATCATGCCCATCACGACATAGACCATGTGCCAGCCGAACGCGTGGGTAAGCCACGCCATTAACGGCGTGAACACGACCGCCGCGAAGTATTGCGCCGAATTGAAAATGGCCGACGCCGTGCCGCGTTCGTTGGTCGGGAACCAGCTCGCCACGACCTTCGCATTGGCCGGAAATGCCGGCGATTCGGCCGCGCCCATCGCAAAGCGCAGCACGAACAGCGCGGTGACGGCGGCCGCCGCGCTGCCCAGCAAGCCGATCGAGCTTTGCAGCAGCGTGAAGAGCGACCAGAAGAAAATGCTCGCCGCGTAGACGCGCCGCGCGCCGAAGCGGTCCAGCAGCCAGCCGGCCGGCAGTTGCGACAGCACATAGGCCCAACTGAACGCGGAGAAGATGTAGCCCATGCGGATCGCGTCGAAGCCGAACTCGGCGCGCATGGCCGAGCCGGTCACCGACAGCGTGGCGCGGTCCGCATAGTTGAAGGTCGTGATCAGAAAGATCAGCAGCAGGATCCCGTAGCGGACTCGGGTGCGCTTTGCGACGTGGGCGGCACTGACGGTGCGGCTCATTTCCATGGTCATCTCCTGAATTTCTTTTGCGCGGGAGGAGTGGGCTCCCGAGGCGTCGTGGCGCAAAAAGCGGCTACGACGCCTCGTCGGTACATTCGTGCGGCACAAAAACGCCCGGCGACGTTGCCGTCCCGGGCGCTCTTTGCGGTGCCGTCTACGCGGCCATCGTTCGCACGGCCGGCGGGTGTCAATTGCTACTAATAGGCCAGCCGGATTACTGCGGACCGAGCGTCTTGATGAGCGCGTCCAGCTTGCTCATTTCTTCTTCCGTCAGATCGGTCAGCGGCGCGCGGACCGGACCGGCGCTGTGGCCGACCAGCTTCGCGCCCGCCTTGACGATGCTGACCGCGTAGCCGGCGCGGCGGTTGCGGATCGCCAGATACGGCAGGAAGAATTCGTCGATCAGCTTGCCGACGGTCGCGTGGTCGTCCGCGGCGATGGCGCGATAGAAGTCCATCGCGGTCTTCGGAATGAAGTTGAACACCGCTGACGAATACACCGGCACGCCCAGCGCCTTGTACGCCGCGGCATAGACTTCCGCGGTCGGCAAGCCGCCGAGATAGGAGAAGCGGTCGCCGAGGCGGCGGCGGATCGACACCATGTTCTCGATCTCGCCCACGCCGTCCTTGAAGCCGATCAGGTTCGGGCAGCGCTCGGCCAGCCCTTCGAGCATATCGGCGTTAAGCTTGGAGTTCGCACGGTTGTAGATGATCACGCCCATGTTCGGCACGGACTTGCAGACTTCTTCAGCGTGCGCGGCGATACCTTCCTGGCAGGCTTCCGTCAGATAGTGCGGCATCAGCAGAATGCCGTTCGCGCCGTGGCGCTCGGCTTCCTGTGCGTAAGCGATCGCGACGCGCGTCGGGCCGCCCGCGCCGGCGAGAATCGGCACCTTGCCTTTGCAGACTTCGGCGGCCGTCTTCACGACGTTCGAATAGTCGTTGTGCGTGAGCGAGAAGAATTCGCCCGTGCCGCCGGCGACGAACAGCGCCGACGCGCCGTAAGGAGCGAGCCATTCGAGGCGCTCAGCATAGGTGTCGGCGCGGAAATCGCCTTGTTCGTCAAAGTCGGTAACGGGGAAGGACAGGAGGCCTTCGGAAACGATCTGCTTCAGTTCCTGCGGTGTCGTCATGATGAGTATCCAGAGCGTCGGAATGGTTCGCGGGTGGTTCGTTCAGATAGAAATTGAGATTTCTTATACGTCATCGTACAACAACAAAACGGCTAACTCAACGGGCATTTCACGGCATAATGCTTCTCCTAGGGTAAATACGGAACGTCTGTGCAATCTTCTGTGTTGTAGGATGACGTATGAATAGCTGGCGCAGCAGGCGTACATCGCCATAAGGATCGATGCAATGGAACAATCTCCGCTCTACATTCGCGTTCACCCCAATGACAATGTCGCGATCGTCGTCAACGACGGCGGCCTGGGTGAGGGCGCGGTATTTCCCGATGGCCTGGCGCTGCGCGAGCGCGTACCGCAAGGGCACAAGGTCGCGCTGGCGGATCTGGCCGAGGGCAACGAGGTCATCCGCTACAACGTGGTGATCGGCTATGCGCTCAAGGCGCTGCCCAAGGGCAGCTGGATCAACGAACATGTGATCCGCATGCCGAGCCCGCCGGGACTCGAGGATCTGCCGATCGCCACGATCAAGGCGCCGGAGATGCCGCCGCTCGAGGGCTACACGTTCGAGGGCTACCGCAACGCGGACGGCTCGGTTGGCTCGCGCAACATTCTCGCCATCACGACCACGGTGCAATGCGTCGCCGATGTGGTCCAGCACGCGGTCACCCGCATCAAGGCCGAACTGCTGCCTAACTATCCGAACGTCGACGACGTGGTGAGCCTCGGCCACACCTACGGTTGCGGCGTCGCGATCGACGCACCCGACGCGATGGTGCCGATCCGCACCGTGCGCAATATCAGCCTGAATCCGAATTTCGGCGGCGAGGTGATGATGGTCAGCCTCGGTTGCGAGAAGCTGCAGCCTGAGCGCCTGATGCCGCCCGGCACGATTCCGATCGCCGCGGCCGCGAATGTGGCCGAAGTCGCGGACATCGGCGATATCGAGGCCGATCTGAACGGCGACGTCGTCGTACTGCAAGACGAAGCGCACGTCGGCTTCCAGTCGATGATCGAGTCGATCATGCGAATGGCCGATGGTCATCTGAAGCGTTTGAACAATCGCCGTCGCGAGACGTGCCCCGCGTCCGATCTCGTGATCGGCGTGCAATGCGGCGGCAGCGACGCGTTCTCCGGCCTCACCGCGAACCCCGCGGTGGGCTACGCGACCGACTTGCTGGTGCGTGCCGGCGCCACGGTCATGTTCTCCGAAGTCACCGAAGTGCGCGACGGCGTCGATCAATTGACGGCGCGCGCGGCCAACCCGGAGGTCGCCGCGGCGATCATCCGCGAGATGCAGTGGTACGACGATTATCTGAAGCGTGGCGGCGCCGATCGCAGCGCCAACACCACGCCTGGCAACAAGAAGGGCGGCTTGTCGAACATCGTCGAAAAGGCGATGGGGTCGATCATCAAGTCGGGCAATTCGGCGATTTCCGGCGTGTTGTCGCCTGGCGAGAAGGTTCGCCAGAAAGGCCTGATTTACGCGGCCACGCCGGCTAGCGACTTCATCTGCGGTACGCTGCAAGTCGCGGCGGGTATCAATCTGCACGTTTTCACCACCGGCCGCGGCACGCCATATAGCCTCGCCGAAGTGCCCGTCATCAAGGTCGCGACGCGCTCGGATCTGGCGCGCCGCTGGCACGACCTGATGGACATCAACGCCGGCACCATCGCGACCGGCGCGGCGACCATCGAAGAGGTGGGCTGGGAACTGTTCCGTCTGATGCTCGACGTCGCCAGCGGGCGCAAGGAGACCTGCGCTGAAAAGCTCAAGCTCCACAATGCGTTGACGCTGTTCAATCCGGCGCCCGTGACCTGATGGGCCGGCTGGCTGCCTTGCCTGATCTGATCGCACTCACACCACTATAGAAACATGACTGACTCGAACCTTGACCGCGGCGCGGCACAGAAACCCTTTCGCCGCCTGCTGCTCACCGGCGCGGCCGGCAACCTCGGCAAGCAGTTGCGCGGCGTGCTCGCCGCGTGGGCCGATATCGTGCGCGTCACGGATATCGCTCCGCTTGGCGACGTGGCGGCGCATGAGGAAGCTTCGACCGTCGACCTCGCGGACGAAGCCGCGGTCCACGCGCTGCTCGAAGGCGTGGACGCGGTGATTCACCTCGGCGGCATTTCCGTCGAGGCGCCGTTCGAAGATCTGATCGAAGCGAATATCCGTGGCCTGTACAACCTCTATTCGGCTGCGCAGAAGCAGGGCGTGAAGCGCATTGTGTATGCGAGCTCGAATCATGCGGTGGGTTTTCATCCGGTGACGGAGGTGGTCGATATCGATGCGCCGCTGCGTCCCGACAGCTTGTACGGCGTGACGAAATGCTTTGGGGAATCGTTGTCGCGTTACTACTTCGATCGCTTCGGTCTGGAGACCGTGTGTCTGCGGATCGGTTCGTCGTTCGAGCAGCCGAAGAATCCGCGCATGCTCGTGACCTTTCTGAGCTATCGCGACTTCATCGAGCTGGTGCGCTGCTCGCTGTTCACCAACCGCGTGGGTCACGCGATCGTCTACGGCGTCTCGGATAACCGGACCAAGTGGGTGGACAACACGAAGGCCGCGTTCCTTGGTTTTCGTCCGCAAGACAGTTCGGTCGAATTCGAGCATCTCTTTCCGGTCACGGCACCGACCGCCGAACTCGACGATCCGACGCAGCGTTTCCAGGGCGGCCCATTTGTGCTCGCCGGTCCGATGGAGCCGAAACGGTGAGCGCCGCGGCGAACCCGCGAGTGGAGCGAGTCGAGGCAGCGGGGCAGGCGCCGGCCTCAGTCGGTGAAAGTCCGGTGTGGCGCGTCGCGGAGCAAGCCCTGTATTGGGTGGATATTCCGGCGCGGAAGATCGTGCGCTTGCGGATCGATTCGGGCGAGCGCTCTGAATGGTTGCTGCCGGAGAAAGTCGCATGCATCGCGTTCGATCATCGCGGCACGGTGCTGGCCGGCTGCGAGACCGGGCTCTTTGCGGTCACGCTGACCGCGCCCTCGGCGAACAGCGAACCCGTGCAGGTGACAGGGCGCAAGCTCGCCGCCCCGGATTTCGCTTGCGACGACATGCGTTTCAACGACGGCCGCTGCGACCGGCAAGGACGCTTCTGGGCCGGCACGATGGTGCAGGACATGGCGGCGGCCAAGCCGGCCGGTGCGCTCTATCGTTTCGATGCGCGCGGCGTGCTGTCCGCGCCGGTCGTCGACGCGCTCATTACGCAGAACGGCCTCGCGTGGTCGCCGGACGGCACGACCATGTATCTGTCGGACTCGCATCCGTTGCGCAGGCAGATCTGGGCCTTCGATTACGACGTCGAGACTGGCGAGCCGCGCAACCGTCGCGTGTTCGCTGATCTGAACCACCATGCGGGCCGTCCGGACGGCGCCGCGGTGGACGCCGACGGCTGCTACTGGATCTGCGCGAACGACGCAGGCCTGTTGCTGCGCTTCACGCCCGAAGGCAAGCTGGACCGGCAGATCGCCGTGCCGGCCATCAAGCCGGCCATGTGTGCCTTCGGTGGACGCGATCTGGACACGCTGTTCGTCACGTCGATTCGTCCCGCAGCGAACGCGAGCGAGCACGACGGCCATCTGTTCGCCGTGCGTCCTGGCGTGACCGGACTGCCCGAGCCGGAGTTCGCCGGCGAGCTGTAAGCGAAGCCCGCATGAGAAGGGCGCCGGGCATGTCGTCATGCTCCGGCGCCCTTTGTTTGTCTGCTCGATATTCATAGGTCGTCGTACAACATTGTGGTGTAAAGACTACGGTCTCGTCACATTTCGCTACGAAAAACCGCGTCTCCGGGGCATGCCGGTTTTACCCCGGGAGCGCCGCGCCAGTTGGCGTAGGGACTCGCCGTGCGATGCATCGGCCATCCGTGCCGGATGCCTTCGCGGTGCGGGTAAATACCGTCTGTACAACTCAAACTTCGTTTTATAGACTTCATATGTCGTCGTACAACGTATAAGCCCAAACGAATTCCTTTCTGTGAATTTTCAAGTTTTCGGTATGAACGAGGCGGCGTCGACGCGCGCGACTACTCGCACGCGCGACGCAAGCCGATGCAGTTGAAGCAAAAGTAAAAGAGTCGAGTTGTCTGACAGGAGTGCTGAGCATCTGCGCCGGGGACGTTGCACAGACCAGCATGGCAAAGCGCTCGTGACCGCAAGCGGTGGCGAGCGTCGAGCCGGGAGACGCAGCAAACCATGTCGCATCCGCGGGCGGCCACCGCAAGCGGGCCCTCCGCAATCGATTGGATGGTCAATTTTTCAAGGAATTTCACGATGAATAAGAAGTTTGCCTCTTCCCGTGTTTCGATGATCGTCGCAGCCTCGCTGCTGGCCTTCAGCACCGTGTCGGCACAAGCGCGTGTGTTCCGCGTGTCCGACGTGCATGGCGACACCTATCCGACCAACATGGCCGTGAAATACATGGGGGAACAGATCAACAAGGCAACCGGCGGCAAGGATTCCGTGAAGGTCTTCGGCAATAGCGCGCTGGGTTCCGAAAACGACACGATCGATCAGGTGCGCATCGGCGCATTGGACATGGCGCGCGCCAACGGTGCCGCTTTCAACGAGATCGTGCCCGAATCGATGATCCCGTCGCTGCCGTTCCTGTTCCGCGACATCGACCATTTCCGCAAAGTGATGTACGGCCCGGAAGGCCAGAAGATTCTCGACGCATTCAAGGCGAAGGGCATGATCGCGCTGACGTTCTACGAGAGCGGCGCGCGTTCCATCTACACCAAGAAGCCGATTCACACGCCGGCTGACATGAAGGGCCTCAAGGTTCGCGTGCAGCCGTCCGATCTGATGGTCGACGAAATCCGCGCAATGGGCGGCACGCCCACGCCGATGCCGTTCGCCGAGGTCTACACGGGCCTGAAGACGGGTCTGGTGGATGCCGCTGAGAACAACCTGCCGTCGTACGAAGAGACCAAGCACTTCGAAGTCGCGCCGGTCTACTCCGAAACCCAGCATTCGATGACGCCGGAAGTGCTGGTGTTCTCGAAGAAAGTGTGGGACACGCTGACGCCGCAAGAGCAGGACATCATCAAGAAGGCTGCCGCCGACTCGGTGCCGTACTACCAGAAGCTGTGGACGGCGCGTGAAGCCGACGCGGGCAAGACGGTCACGAAGGGCGGCGCGACCATCGTCGCCTCGACGCAGATCGATCGCGCCGCGTTCGTCAAGGCCATGCAGCCGGTCTGGGCGAAGTACGAAAAGACCCCGCAAATGAAGCAGCTCGTCGACGAGATTCAGGCAGTCAAATAAGGTTCGCCTGAACGGAGGCACAGTTGCGGCGTACAGAGCCTGCGAGAAGATTCGCGGGCTCTGCCGCTGCGTGCTTCCTGAATCGATAAGTCGAACAGGATTGCTGACTATTAAAGAAAGGTCGGTCGTATGCAAGGATGGGTTCAATGAGATTCATGAAACGCCCAAATGATTTTCTGTTCCGCGCGCTGGTTATCCTGGCGTCGGTGAGTCTCGCCGTGCTGAGTCTGCTGGTGATCTACAGCGTCGTGATGCGCTACGTTTTCAGCGATGCGCCGGATTTCGTCGAACCCATCGCGCTTTTGCTGGTGATCGTGATCGCCATGTTCGGCGCCGCGCTCAAGGTGCGTGAGGGCGGTCATATCGGGCTCGATTCGCTCGTCAAGAAATTGCCGCCGAAAGGGCAACTCATCGCCACGGCGTTTCAGCATATTTGCCTGATCGCGTTTGCGGTGATGGTTTTCTTCGGGTGTCTGCAGATGGTGGAGGCCACCGCCGAAGACCGGATTCCAATTATCGGCTTGCCTGAATCGTTGCGTTACTGCATTCCGGTTATTGCCAGCGTCTGCATTGCAATGTTCTCGATTGAGAACCTGCTCGCGCTTTTCGCACAGAAACAAAACTAGAGCAATCATGGAACTTGCCATCCTCTCCGTTAGTTTTCTTGTTTTTCTCCTTCTCGGCGTTCCTGTTTCCTTCGGGCTCGGGCTCTCGTGTGTCCTGACTTATCTGTACGAAGGCTTGCCGGCGGCCACCGCCATGCAGTCGATGATTTCGGGCATCAACGGCTTCTCGTTTCTCGCGGTGCCGTTCTTCATTCTGTCCGGTGAGCTGATGCTGCACGGTGGCATCGCGGACCGCATTCTGCGTTTCGCGCAAGCCACGGTCGGCCATTTCCGCGGCGGCCTCGGTATGGCCAACGTGGTCGCCTGCACGCTGTTCGGCGGGGTCTCCGGTTCGCCCTCGGCGGATACGTCGGCCATGGGCGGCGTGGTCATTCCGTTGATGAAGCGTGAAGGTTATAGCGCGGCCTATGCGGTCAACGTGACGACGCACTCGTCGCTGGCGGGCGCGCTGATGCCGACGTCGACCAATATGATCATTTATGCATTCGCGGCACAGGGCATCACGGGCACGTTGAACGGACACCCAATGAGCGGTGTGTCGATCGGCGATCTGTTGTTTTCCGGTCTGCTGCCGGTGTTGTGGGTAATGGGTTTCGTGCTGATCGCCGCATACTGGCAAGCGGTCAAGTACGGTTATCCGCGTCGTGCCGATGGGTCGACGGAACTGCAAAAATTCCCGGGTTGGTACGCCGTGGCGCGCACGTTCCTTGGCGCGTTGCCAGGCTTGATGGTGATTGCGATCATTCTGGTTTGCGTGGCAAAAGGCATTGCCACGGCGACGGAAGCCGCCGCTATCGCAGTGTTTTATTCGCTGGTGCTGACGATCGTCGTGTATCGCTCGATGACGATGAAGAAGCTGTTCCACGCATTGTCCAAGGCGGCCAAAACCACCGGCGTGGTGCTGCTGCTGATCGGCGTGTCGAACATGCTGCGTTACCAGATGGCCTATCTGGAGATTCCGGATGCGATCGAACACATGCTCGACGGCGCGACCAGCCTGCCGTGGCTGATGCTGCTGTACATCAACCTGATCCAGATTTTCCTCGGCACGTTCGTCGATATGGCGGCGCACATCCTGATCACCACGCCGCTGTTCCTGCCGATGGCGATGCACGCCGGCGTCGGTCCCGTGCAGTTCGGGATCATGATCCTGCTGAATTGCGCATTGGGTCTGGTGCACCCGCCAATCGGCTCGGTGCAGTTTATCGGGTGCGCGATCGGCAATGTGTCGATTGGTGAAACTACCAAGGTGGCGTGGCCTTATTACCTGGCTATCTTCAGCGCGATCAACATCGTGACTTACGTACCGATGTTCTCGACATGGTTGCCTAGCCTGATCAATGGTCATCCGGTATTTTGAAATCCTTAATTAATGCCGGAGCATTCGAAAATTATCCACACTCCGCGGCCCTCGAAGGGTGCCGCGATCAAAGAATAATCTTTTAAAGAGGAGCAGAAATGAAAAAGGCATTGGCAACTTCGGCGCTTGGCTTGGTCGCCCTCGGCGCGCACGCTCAGAGCAGCGTGACGCTGTACGGGATCGTCGATACGGGGATCGGCTATCAGAGTAGCCAAACTTCGCTCGGTTCGACCAGCGGCGGCCGTTCGGTCGTGAAGATGGTCAACGGCATCTGGGCCGGCAGCCGTTTCGGCCTGAAAGGCGCCGAGGACCTGGGTGGCGGCACGAAGGCGATCTTCCAGTTGGAAGAGGGCTTTAACAGCGCAACTGGCGCGCAGTCGGTTTCCGGTCTCGCGTTCAACCGCCAGGCTTACGTCGGTGTGGCGAATGCCAGCTACGGTACGTTCACCGCAGGCCGCCAATATACGTCGTACTACACGCTGCTCTCGCCGTACAGCCCGACCACCTGGCTGACGGGCGCATACGGCGCACACCCGGGCGATATCGACTCTCTGGATACGCTGTACCGCGTCAATAACTCGCTGGTGTACACGTCGCCGAACTTCTATGGGCTGACGGCTAGCGGCTCGTATGCGCTGGGCGGCGTGCCGGGCAGCTTCAACGCCGGTTCGACGTGGAGCGCGGCCTTGCAGTACCTGAATGGTCCGTTCGGCATTGCGGCGGGCTTCCAGCGCATCAACAACTCGACGCCTGGCGGCGGCGCATGGGGCGCTGACTCCACGACGTCGAACAACGGCGCCCAGGCGGGTGTGTCGGGCATCAACAACGGCTATCAGCGCGCCCAGGCACAGCAGCGCGTGGCGGTAACGGGCGGCTATGCGTTCACTCCGCAGTGGGACGTGTCGTTCTCGTACTCGAACGTGCAGTACGTTCCGGGTATCAACTCGCCGTTCCACACCACCGCGATCTTCAACACGGGCGGTGCCGTGCTGCACTTCAAGCCTTTGACGGCACTGGACCTGGCTGCGGGCTACAGCTATACGCGTGCTACCAAAGCGAACGGCATCACGAGCTCGGCTAGCTACCAGCAGTTCAACCTCTCGCAGTACTACAGCCTCTCCAAGCGCACCGGTCTGTATGCGCTCGAGGCGTATCAACGCGCAGGCGGTCAGACCCTGGGCACGAACGGCGTGAGCATCATCAACGCGACGGCCGATATCGGCGACGGCCAGAACAGCGCGCCGTCCTCGTCACGCAGCCAGTTTGCTGCCGGTGTGGGCATCATCCACAAGTTCTGATGGCGTAACTTCGTGGCGGTGTGTTGTTACGCCGCCACGGCGATGCGTTGTAAATACGCTTCGCTGAGCATCACAAGCTGCGCGCGCAACGCGCGCAGCTCAAGGTGAGAACCCTTGGCGACGCGGGTTTGAAGCGCCAGTGCACGGCAAGCGTCGTCAAGCATGCCGCACGCTTCACCCTCAGGCGTCGGACCACAAACGCCCGGCCGTTGCCCAGTTTTCGCGTTTCACGTCGGTCAGAATGATATCCACAGAATTCGGTTCGACGCCGAGCGATTCGCAAGTCGCCTTGGTAATGGCTTCGACGAACTGGCGTTTCTGTTCCACCGAGCGGCCTTCGAAGAGTTCGATATGAAACGTGGGCATGGTGTGACTCCGTTAAGAACGAGATTGGAATTGAATTGAACGTGGCGCGAATTCAATCGCGATAGCTGGCGTCGAGGCGGTCGAGTTTGCGCAGCAAGGCAGGCCATTCGAGCACGCCTTCAATGGCGCCGCCATCGTACAGTTGTTCCGCCGTGCGTGCGGCGACTGCATCGCTCGGCACGACGAGTTCCGCGCCGCATGCTTGCGCGTGCAACTGGATCTCGCAGGCCTTGAGCAGCGTTGCCATCAGCACGTAGGCTTCGGCGACCGTGCGGCCGGTGGTCAGTGTGCCGTGATTGCGCAACAGCATGGCGGGCTTGTCGCCGAGATGCGCGACGAGTCGCTCGCCTTCCGCTGGCGTGAACGCGAGGCCTTCGTAATCGTGGTACGCGAGTTGGCCGTAAAAGCGCAGCGCGTGTTGCGAGGCGGGTAGCAAGCCGGCCGGTTGCGCGGAAACCGCCACGCCCGCCGTATTGTGCAGATGCATCACGCAGAAGGCATCGGCGCGTGCGGAGTGGACCGCTGCGTGCAGTGCGAAGCCGGTCGCATTCACCGCATGTTCGCTCGCGCCGACGATGTTGCCCGCAATATCGATTTTCACGAGATTCGCTGCGCGCACTTCATCGAAGGCGAGGCCGAATGGGTTGATCAGGAAGTGGCCGGGTTCGTCCGGAACGCTCGCCGAGATATGCGTGTAGATCAGATCGTCCCAGCCGTTGAGCGCCGCGAGCCGGTAGGCCGCGGCCAGGTCGACGCGGGTCTGCCGCTCGGCATCGGACAATGGCCCCGCCTCGGCGACGCGGCCGGCAGGGCTGTGAGTGAACGACATGTCTGTCTCCTGAAGTTGCATGATCGCCGAAACGTGTGGCGCGAGCTTGTGACGAAACCCGGCGGCGTAACTAGCTCGCGCGGCTGGCCTGGACCGGCGTCGTCGCGCCGCGTGCGGCGTCCACAGGTTGCGCGGGTTCGGGGGCGGCCGCGCTCACGCCGTGGGCCAAGCGTTGCTTGAGCCACTGCACGCTCCACGTCGCGAGGACGAAGGGCGCCGTCATAACCGGCCAGCCAAAGTGCGCCGCCGGCGCTTGCAGCACGACCGACACGGCAACGCCGCCGAGCATCGTGACGAGGCCGCAGTCGGCCAGCGCAAGCGCGGTCAGCGCGCCGTTGAATCCTAACAGGCCCGCGTCGAACGAGGTTATCGTTGCGCCAAGCAGCAGATGCGCAGCGCTGGCGAATCCGGCGCCGATCAGCGCCCACAGCGCATGCCTGCGCGACACCGCCGCAATCCCGACCAACACCAGCAATCCGGGCAACGCGTCCGATGCAAAGCCGGTTTGCGCGAAGCCGGCGAGCAGTCCGCTGCCCACTTGCGTCGCGCTCAGCGCGTGCGCCGGGGGCACGCTGGCGAATGGGACATTGACCGTGACCATCGGCAGCCAAAGCCACGTGACGATCAGGCACGGGCTCGAAAAGAAGCCGAGTCCGCGCGCCCGCAGCCAGCGCGACCACGGCTCCACGAACCACGCCGTGCACGTGGCGGCGAGAATCGCCACCGCGCCCGCTGTCGCATTGTCGGCGATGAAGTTGAAGGCGGCGAGTCCCGCCAACGCGCCGTTGAAACCGTGCAATCCGGCGCGCGTATCGTCCTCGCGATAACCGGCCAATACCGCGCTCACATTGGCCGCGACCGCGCCCATCAGCGCCGCGCAGGCGAGGCGCGGGTCGTAGAGCAGCCAGGCGGCGAGCAGGCACGCGCCGGTGAAGGCGTTCGGTTGCAGCACGATCTGGCCGAGGCTGCGCAGCAGCGTGCGCAAGGCGGCGGACTGAGCTTCGGTCGCGGCGGCGTGCATGATGGGAAGGCCGGGTGATTTCGATGATGCGCAATTCCGCCGCGCGAGCGTCGGGCGCGCGCCGGTCGGATGCCTGCGAACCGCGAGCATAGGCCAGCCAGGCCGCGCCGGGCATCGCTGCGCGTTGATAGTGGCTATTTGCGACACGCGCCCGCGATGTCCAGGAGTCGGCGAGTCGAAAGCATTCGCGCTACGATATGAGCCCGGCGGAACCTGGCAGAACCCGGCTGCGCCGCCTCACGAGGAGACAGGCACATGCGTGAATTACGGTGGGCATCGGAAGAGGGCGAAGGCATCGAACATCTGGCGTTCGACGCGCACGAGGACGGCTTTGCGGTGGAAAGCGTCGTGGTCGGGCAGCGCTACGGCAAGCCGTATGGGCTGCACTACAAGGTGCGCTGCGACGCGCAATGGCGCACGCGCTATGCGTGGCTGAAGATCGTCGGCGGCGGCGAGCTGGAGTTGCATGGCGACGGCGCCGGCCATTGGCACGATGGGCACGGCCTCGCGCTGAGCGCGATCGAAGGCTGCATCGACATCGATATCGCCGCCACGCCGTTCACCAACACGCTGCCGATCCGCCGCTTGCAACTGGCCGAAGGCGAGCGTCAGCCGATTTCGGTGGCGTATATTTCGACGCCTGATTTGCAGGTCACGCGCGTCGAACAGGCGTATTCGTGCATCGAGTTGCATCGCGAGTATCGCTACGAGGGCATCTTCCGCAACTTCGCGGCGGACATGAAGGTCGACGAAGACGGTCTCGTGATCGACTATCCGACGCTGTTCACACGCCTGCCCCGCGAGCGTTGAGCGTTGGCGCTGCGCAGCCGCCGCAATCCGTGCGGTGCCGCTCTACGAAGCGTTCGATGCTCGCCGCGATCCGGTCGGCTTCGCGCAACACGACCCAGTGGCCCGCATCGATCTCGGTGCGCTCATATGCGCCGAGCCAGCACTCCAGTCCGAGCGAGAGCGGCGGCCCGACGTAGCGGTCACGCAGCGGCACGATGAATTGCACCGGCGCGTGCGCATGACGCGCGCGTGGGCGCAGCAGCTTGTCGATGAAATTGGCGCGGTAGAGGTTCAGACCATTGATCGCGTTGCGCATCTGCGCCGGATCGGGCGCGGGGCGCACGCGTTCCGTCACACGCAGCCACAGCGGCCACAGGCGTGCCCCGCCCGTGCGCCACATCAGTTCAGGCAGCCACGGCAGATGAAAGAAGAAGATGTACCAGGACTTGAGCGTTTGCCGAACGCTACTGCCGAATGGGGGCTTCGTTATGGGATGTGCGGTTTGAGTGTCGTCGTCGCCGTCACCCTCGCTCTCGCCGCGCAAGCCGAAAGACGCGTGATCCAGGCACGGCCCCGAAATCGACGTGTACGAAACAATGCGGCCTTTGAACGCCGGGTCGGTCACCGCTTCCCAGCTTTGAATCGAACCCCAGTCGTGCCCGACCAGATGAAACGGCCGCGCGCCGCAGGCCGCGGTCCTGATAGGCGCGCACGTTGCGCACGGTGGTGTCGGTGACGCGCGCGAGTTCGTCGACGGTGTATTCGTTGCGCGGCGTGATACCGGCCGGGTCGTGCGAGTCGGCGGCCAAGGGCGGGACAGGAGGCGGCGTGTTGGGCATGGGAGGGATTCTAACGAGGCGGCGCGCGCGGCTACCAGCGCGTCGCCCGATGCAGGCCCAAGATGGAAATTTGCATGTGGATTCGCTTGTATTTCCGGTCTCGCGCTTGGGCTACTCACTGTCTGCATATGGCAACCGAATCGCACTACGTCAGCGCGGCGGTTGCCGTTTGCATGTGCCCTCGAAGGACTGGCCGGTCACCTACACCGCAGTGCTGCGCAACTCACGCTGAGTCGAATATAAGACACGGCGCTTCAGTCGCGCCCTGACGTCACGTCGTCCGGCATGCTCGAGTCACCTTTGCCGAGCGTTCGCTGCATCAACGTCGTGTCGAGCCAGCGGCCGTGTTTGAAGCCCACCGCCTTCAAGGTGCCTGTCAATTCGAATCCCAATTGCGTATGCAGTGACAATGAACCGCCGCTGCCGCCATCCGCGATCACGGCGACCATCTGGCGCCACGATCCGGTTTCGCAGCGTTCGATCAGCGCCTGGAGCAGCACGCGCCCGAGGCCTCGGCCGCGATAGGCGTCGTTCACATAGATCGAATCTTCGATGGTGTTGCGATACGCGGCGCGCGGCCGGTAAGGCGTGGCGTAGCAATAGCCGGCGACTTCGCCGTCGATCTCGGCCACCATGTACGGCAGCCCGTGGCTGCGTACCGACGCGAGCCGCGTGCGCAGGTCATCGACGGAGGGAGGTATCTCTTCGAACGAGGCGACGCCGGTCAGCACGTGGTGCGCGTAGATCGCCTGAATCGCGGGAAGATCGGCTTCGATGGCGTCGCGGATCAGCGGGGCGGTTGCGTTCGCTGATCCGGAGGT
Source organism: Paraburkholderia sp. BL9I2N2 (assembly GCF_004339745.1). Classification (GTDB taxonomy): domain Bacteria; phylum Pseudomonadota; class Gammaproteobacteria; order Burkholderiales; family Burkholderiaceae; genus Paraburkholderia. The sequence goes on from NZ_SMGP01000004.1 coordinate 943,886, forward strand.
GCCGGGCGCGGGATGGGTGGTGCTCATACAGGTTCCTGTCGTGGCGAAAAATCGGCGGATACGTTTTACTATGCCCGCCGCGCGCGCGAATTTGAAGCGAGTCAAAAATCACCACGACGTATGGCGGGTATTTCGCTTTAGCCCATGCGCGCGTCAGCAAGCTTTAGCGAAGACGACGCACGCTCACGGTCACCCGCCTGGCACCGCTCAGCTATGCGAGTACGTATCCGGCTGCGTCACATGCCCACGATGATGCCGATGATACTTCGCCTTATGTTTCGGCTTGGCCTCGGATGTCGGCGCATGCTGTTCGGCGGATTGCTGCGAAGCCGGCGCCTGTTGGGCCTGCGCGCGAGGCGCGGGAGCGGGCTGCGCATGACCGGACGGCAGCGAGCTTTGGCCTTCGCCGAAACGGAAGGTTTGCGAGGTCTGGGCGTACGCACCGACAGATAGCGTCAGGGCGGCAACCGCCAGGCAAATTGAAAACTTCATGGATCCTCCTTCTGAACGAGCCGGTGAGGATACCCGTTTTCCTGGCAGTCGATCGATCACATCAGGCGCAGCGGCCCGCTTGCGCTGTTGTCGATCAACGGCAACGCGCGCGAACCCGGCAACTCGTAGTGCCACCATTCGCTCTTGATGTGCGTGAAGCCCGCGCCATGCATCACACCCAGCAACAGCATGCGATTGCGTTGCACCTCTAGCCGCCAGCCCGGATGAAAGTGCTCCGATTCGATCGTCATCGCGTCGAAGCCGGTGCCCATGTCGAGTTCCTCGCCGTGTGCGTCGAGCAATGTCAGGTCGAGCGCTGTCCCGCGGCTATGGTTCGAGCCGCGCGTCAGGTCCGCCACGTAAGTCGGGTCGGGCAGAAAATCCCACAGTACTTGCTGCGCTTGCGGCGGCCGGTACGCATCGAAAATGCGCAACGTCGTGCCGATCTGACTCGCCAGTTCGACCGCACGGCGCAATGCCGCTTCTGCCGGTTCGAGCAGCAGACAATGCGCCGTCTTGTAGATCGGTTTGCCAGTGAGATTGCGCGCGGTGGCGTAGACGAGGTCGATGTCGACGCCATGTGTGGCGGACGTGATTTCGATGAGTCGATGGTCGGTCATGAGGCGAAGGACGTGGCGTGCATCAGAGGTCGTCGAACTGATCGAATTCGCTTTGCAGTTCCCGGTTGCGCGCGACACGTTCGTCGATACGCGGCCCGAGTCTTTCGACGATCGCCGAAATCAGCAGATTGAAGAGACACGTAAGCGGCGCGAGCGAATCCCAGAATTGGCCGACGTCGGTTTTCACCTGCAGCAGATCGCCGTCGAATTCGCGCGCCCACGGACAATAGATGTCGGTGATGAGCGCGAAGGGCAGGCTGCGGCGCGTCGCGGCTTCGCAATAGCGGCGCGCGACCTTCGAGTAAGCGCGCGTGTCGGTGACGATCAGATAAGGCGATTCGAATCCAGAGTTCAGCGAATCGACGTACGAGCCCGACATGCCGTCGGAATAGAACACGCGTGGGCGGATGTATTCGAGGTAGCTGTAAAACGCGTTGCTGATGCCGCGCGTGGACTGAATGCCGAGAATGTAGACGGCGTCCGCGTTCGAGATGCGCTCGGCCACGCGCGCGAACACAGGCGACTGCGCGAGTTGATAGACATGCTGGATCGCGCTGGTTTCGAGTTCGAGCGAACGGGCGAGCGCGGGGTTGGGCTCGGCAGGCGAACTCGCGTCCGGCGTGGTTTCGTCGTGTTGGCCGGCAGCGCGGCGGAACGCGTCGAGCCGGTCCGTGATCAGCCACGGACGCTCCTGAGCGCCGCGCAGTTCGCGCTTCAGGTCGTCGAGATTCTGGTAGCCGACGCTGCGCAGGAACCGGCCGACCGAAATGCCGCTCGTGCCGGCTTGCTGGGCAATCTGATCGGCGGTTTCGAGGCCGAGCCGGTCGAGGTTGGCCAGCATGTAGCTGGCGACGCGCTTGGAGGTGGGCGTGAGTTCGGCAAAGCGGGCTTCGACGGTTTGAGCAAAAGCGGTCGGCATCGTAGTCGCGGCGCTGGGCAGTGGTTAGTCGATCATGGGAATGATGACATATTCAACTGGCCATCCGCGCCGCGCGGGCTCGAATGTCGATGAGACGCATGCTAGTCGGATACCAACCGAAAGCAAGACGAAAGCTTAATGCGAGCCAGCCGCAGTCGAGACGCGCCTCAGATGGCCGGTCGCGCCGACGCCGGTGCCCGCGAGAAGTGCCGCGCACCCGCCACGCAGCCCACCACGACCACGGAGACCACAATCATCGCCAGCGGCACCTGTTCGTGCAGCAGCAGCCCCGCAAGCAGCAGGCCGAAGAACGGCTGCAGCAACTGCAACTGCCCGACGCCCGCGATGCCGCCGAGCGCGAGGCCGCGATACCAGAACACAAAGCCGATCAGCATGCTGAAGAGCGACACATAGGCGAGGCCCCAGAGCGACGCGTGACTGACACCGTCGAATGATGCCGGCCGCGTCCACACCGCGAGCGGCAGCATGAGCGGCAGCGACAGCACGAGTGCCCACGAAATCACCTGCCAGCCGCCGAGGTGGCGCGACAGTCGCGCGCCTTCGGCATAACCCAGCCCGCATGCGACGATGGCGGCCAGCATCAGCGCGTCGCCGATCGGTGAGGCATCGAGCCCGTGACGCAAGGCAAACGCCACCACCGCGCCGCTACCGAGCGCCGAGAACAGCCAGAACGCCGGTTGCGGACGCTCGCCGCCACGCAGCACGCCGAAGATCGCCGTGGCGAGCGGCAGCAGGCCGACGAACACGATGGCATGCGCCGCGCTCACGTGGCGCAGCGCCAGCGCCGTCAGCAGCGGAAAGCCGACCACCACGCCAAGTGCGACGATCAGCAGTGGAATCAGCTCGCGGCGTGACGGCCGCGCCTGGCGAAATACGAGCAGGAGCAGCAGACCGAGCGTACCGGCAATCGTCGCGCGGGCGACCGTGACGAATAGCGGGTCGAGGCCTTGCACGGCGACGCGCGTGGCCGGCAGCGAGCCGCTGAAGATCAACACCCCGATGAAGCCGCTCAGCCAGCCGTTTGTCGTTTTGTCCATTGAGAAGGTCCGCGCGCGTGGGGAAAGAGACTCATAGCATCCGCTATCTGGGCATGGACGGTAAGGTACGGATCGGTGCAAATCGTCCAAACTGTACCGAGGAATGGGGCGGTACAGCGGTCACATGGCTGGCGATGTGTTGGTCACAGCAACCGGCTCGTGGCAACGCCAAACAGGCCCACGCCTAAAGTCCCGCCAGGAATCCAACCTGGTAAGAGCCTGTTTCGAATGCTATAACTCAGCGAGTTTGTCCACATGAAGCATCAGGGAAAGGACAAGACACATGCTGAAAACGCTTGGAACGAGGCTTGGTTTTGCCGTGCTGCTGTACCGGGCGTTTGCTCCGTCTGCAGTGGCGTCATGCACCGGTACTGCCCCGCCCAGCGGGACAACTGTGGCATGTACGGGAGCCGGCATCCCTGCAGTGGCTGCCCAGACGGGCAGCACGGGCGTAACGATCAATGTCGACTCGACCGCCGTCGGCAATTTTGCGCGGGCTGCGCAGCCGGTGGCGCTGAGCGTCGACACCGGCAGCGCGATCACGAGCAGCGGCAATCTTTCGCTCACCGGTGGCGGTGGTAGTGGGGGCGCGCGCGGGGCGGTGCTGCTCGGCGTGAGCAGCGCAAACCTGCTCACCAATGCGTCAGCGGGCGTGATCAGCACAACCGGCGCGTTCAACGACGGCATGGCCGCGAACGGCAGCAACAACACGCTGACCAACAACGGTTCGATTAGCACCAGCGGCCCCAACGCCTATGGCATGTCCGCGGCGTGGGGGCAGACCAATCTCGGACAGGCCGGCAACATGATCGTGAATACCGGCACGGTGTCCACCTCCGGCAGCAATGCCCGGGCTGCATCGATACTCGGCGGAAGCGGCACCGTCAACAACAGCGGCCAGTTGTCCACGACCGGCGCGGCGGGGCAGACCGTCTACATGCAAGGGAACGCCGATCACCTGATCAACACGGGGACGATTACCGCGAGCGGCGTGACGGCCGGCGGTACTTCGGCTGACGCGGTGTTCTCCAACACCGCAGGCTCGAATTTCACGGCGCTGATCGAGAACCGCGCGGGCGGCCAGATCATCAGTCAGAACGGCTCCGGTATCCGCACGCTGAACGGCAATTCGACGATCATCAACGCGGGGCTCGTGCAAAGCGGTATCGGCACGGCCATTACGATGGGCAATGGCAACGACTCGCTGATCCTGCAAAGCGGCTCGGTCATCAACGGCAGTGCGAACGGCGGCGCCGGCTCCAATACGGTGACCTTGCAAGGGAGCGGGACGGCATCGAACGCATTCACGAACTTCCAGACCTTGCTCATGCAGGGCACGCTGTGGAACTGGACCGGCACCGGCACTTTCACGCTCGCTCACGTGCAGACCGGCACACTGAACCTCACCGGGACACTCGGCACATCGGCGGCGGCGCTCGTCGATGCCGGCTCGACGCTGCAAGCCAATGCGCAGACCCTGCCGCAGAACGTCACGGACAATGGACTCGTCCGCTTTACGCAAGACAGCGCGGGCACTTATGGCGGTCTGATGTCGGGCACCGGCTCGGTCGAAAAGGCCGGGGCAGGAACATTGACGCTTGCGCCGGCCGCAGCGAGCGGCAACAGCTATTCGGGCGGCACCGTGCTGACTGAAGGGACGCTGTCGGCGTCGGCAGACAACGCGCTTGGCGCGGCGAGCGGCGGCGTGGCATTCAACGGCGGCACGCTGCAATTCGGCAGCAGCTTCAACCTCGCCGCGACGCGGGCCATCACGATTGCGGCCGGCGGCGGCACCATCGACACGCAAGACTTCCAGTCGACGATCACGCAGAACATTTCAGGAGCGGGCGCGTTGAACAAGGTCGGCACCGGCATGCTGATTCTCGACGGCGCGAACTCGTACGCCGGTGGCACGACCGTCAGCGCGGGCACGTTGGTAGTAGGCGATGCCGTGAACGCGGGCGCCGCGCTCGGCGGCGGCGGCGCGACGACGGTCGCGTCCGGTGCGACGCTCGGCGGCTACGGCAGCGTAACCGGCGACGTCACGAACAATGGCACGATCAGCGTCGCCAACGCGCTCGCACAGTTCGACGGTCAGCCTAACGGCGCGTTCACCATCAATGGCCAGTTGGTGAACGCCGGTCTCGCGCAAATCGGCAACGCCCGAAGCGTCGGCAACACGCTGACGGTCAGCAACTACGTCGGCCAGAACGGCACGATTTCGCTGGGCGCCATGCTTGCCGGTGACAACTCGGCATCCGACAAACTTGTTGTCAACGGCGGCAAGGCAACGGGTTCGTCGACGTTGCAGGTCACTAATGCCGGAGGCGCAGGCGCGCCGACGCTCGCTGACGGCATTCAGGTCGTGCAGGCAGCGAACGGCGCGACGACGGACCTATCCGCGTTCAGACTGTCCGGCGGCGTGGTCGCGGCCGGTGCGTATGACTATTACCTCGCTAAAGGCGGCGTCACGAACGGCACGTCGGAGAGCTGGTATTTGCGCAATACGGTGCCGCCCGCGCCGAGTACGACGACGGGAACGCCAACGGGAACGCCCCCGACCGGAACACCCCCGACCGGAACACCAGGCGGAACGCCGACGGACACGCCAACCGGCACGCCGCCAACCGGTACGCCGCCAGGGACACCAGCAAGCATCCAACCGAACCTTCCAATCGCCGCGGCCGGCACGCCGCCGCTTCCAAGCCTGTCGCCGAGCGCCGCACCCATGCCCCTGTACCGCCCCGAGGTCGTGATCTATGCCGAGGTCCCAAGTGTCGCGCGTCAGCTCGGCATTCTGCAGGTCGACAACTTTCACGACCGCCAGGGCGAGCAGTCGTTGCTCTCCGAAAACGGCACGTTGCCCGCTGCATGGGGCCGCGTGTGGGGCGGCCATAGCACGCTGAGTCAAAGCGGCGATGTGAATCCTGAATTCGACGGCTCCGTGGTCGGCGTGCAGGCCGGCCACGACATTTACGCCGACACCACGGCAAGCGGCCAACGCAACCATTTCGGCTTCTTTATCGGCTTCGCGCGCGCAACGGGCGACGTCAGCGGTCTGGCTGACGCCACGCCGAACGCCGACGTCGGGCATCTCGCGATCAACGCATACAGCCTCGGCGGATACTGGACGCACGTCGGCGCCGGCGGCTGGTACACCGACGCGGTCGTGATGGGCAGCTCGCTGGTGGTCGATCCCTCGTCACGCAACGGCATCGCGACGACGACGCACGGCAATGCGGTGACCGGCTCGCTCGAAGGCGGCCTGCCAATCGCCATCGGCTACGGCCTGACGCTCGAACCGCAGGCGCAACTGATCTGGCAGCATCTGTCGATCAACGATCTGAACGACGGCATCTCGACGGTGACGTTCAACAACGGCAATACCTTCGTCGGCCGTTTCGGCGTGCGGCTCGCGGGTCACTACGATGTCGAGCACACGACTTTGCAACCCTACTTGCGCCTGAGCGTATTGCGTTCGTTCGGCAGCGACGACAAGGCGACCTTCGCCGGCGTGACGCCGATCGTGACGACGGTGGGCCAAACCGCCGGGCAGATCGGCGCGGGAGTCGTGGCGAAGCTTACGAAGCAGGGCAGTGCGTTCGCCACCGTCAGTTACGTCACGAATCTTGGTGGCGAACATCAACGGACGATCATCGGCAACGCGGGCGTTCGTTGGGCGTGGTGAGGTCCCGCTTTGCGTAGGATCAGAGTAAGCGCTAAAGCGCTGACTCTGATCGACCGCTTTGCGTGGGACCAGAGTAAGCGCTAAAGCGCTAACTCTGATCGACCGCTTTGCGTGGGACCAGAGTAAGCGCTAAAGCGCTAACTCTGATCGACCGCTTTGCGTGGGACCAGAGTAAGCGCTAAAGCGCTAACTCTGATCGACACAGGAGACGAACATGAGCAAACTGACCGCCAAGATCAAGCACGAATTTATGGAGATGCTTCCGCCGACTATCTATTTCTTCGTCATCCTGCATATTGTCGCGATCATGCGCGCGCTGATCAACCGAGGCTACGACGTCACGCTGCCAACGTCGGTCTCCGTGACCATCGCCGCGTTGATTCTCGGCAAGTCGGTGTTGATCGCCAACATGCTGCCGTTCATCAACCGTTTTCCCCGGAAACCGTTGATCTGGAATATCGGCTGGAAGACGGCGATTTATACGCTGGTGGCCTTGATCGTGCACTACCTGGAGCATCTCTATGAATACTGGAAGGAGGCGCCGAGTCTCGCCGCCGCCAACCAGAAGCTGCTCGCCGATCTGAACTGGCCGCATTTCTGGGCCATCCAGATCTTGCTGGTGACGCTGGTCGCCAGCTATTGCGTGGTCGCCGAACTGGTCCGCGTGATCGGCCGTGACAAGTTCATGGCGATGTTCTTCGGCCCAATGCCGCCGAAGCCGGCAGGTCAGGCTGCCGGCTAGTTCAGTCGTTGCCGATGGCGCGCCTGAACATTCGCTTGCCAATGCGCCGAACTTACTTGCACAGCAGAAGCAAGCGTTCCTGATCCGTACACGTCGGACGTGGTTTCGGCGCGGCCTGCTGGACCGCCGTGGCGTTCATCGCGGCGCTCTTGTTCACGAGACACGCGCGCAGATGCTTCTCGACCGGTGAGTAGTATTTCCACCCGCGCACGAGAGGCGGCAACTCCAGCTTCACCTGCTTCCATTTCGGATGCCCGTGCTCCTGAAGATTGTCGAAGTTGGCGCATAGCGAATCGGCAAAGCGATTCAGATTGCCGACGGTATCGCGCAGGCCATAGTCGTACGTGACGAGAAACGCCTTGACGGTCAGCGCGGGCACGTCTTCCTTCAGCCAGGTCGGATAACTGGCCGCGCGAATCGTCGTCGGGAAATAGGTTTGTTTGGCGCGGGTGGTTTCGGGTGCGGCCGGATCGGCCCTTAGAAGGCGGATTTGCTGCAACAGGTCGGGGTTCATGTCGTTGAACAGTTTCGCCGGCTGTCCGACCACGATGATCGCGACGTCCACTTTCTTGACGATCAACGCGGCCAGCGCGTCTTCGTTGCTGAGATGCTGGATGTTCTGCTCAGGAATTGCCTGACCGAACATCAAGTGATAGAGCGTCGTGGCCGACTGCGCGGTGCCGCTGCCGATCAGGCCGACACTGATACTTTTGTCCTTGATATCGGCGAGGGTTTTCAGCGGCGAGTCCGCGCGCACCACGACGTTGATTTCCTCGTCGTAGAGCGGCATGATGAGCCGCAGCGGCCGGATTGCCGTGCCGGCATCGGCATTGCCGGCGTTGGCCATGTCGATGTAAGCCTGGTACACGTCGGATTGCACGAGCGCCAGTTTCACGCCCGGCTCGAAGCGCATGCGTTGCACGTTTTCAGCGGAGCCCTTCGAGGCCATCACTTCCAGGTCGATGCCCGCTGGTTGCGCAACCCATTTCGACAGATCCTGGCCGATCTGAATATACGTACCCCGTTCCGGACCGGTGACGATCTTGTAGTGCGCCGGCTCCGCACAGGCCAGTGAAGATGCGACCATCAGCGCCAGCCCCAGCCATCCCGCCAGAAGTCTCTTCAGCATGGTCTATCTACCTATCGGTCAGGTTCGTACGACTTCGCGCGTCGACTCGCGTGAAGCACCAGTGAGCCGGATTGCCATGTCATGTTCTATGTGCCGCGCCCGCCACGTCCGTCTGTTACCTCTCAAACGATACGCGCTGACGTGCGCGATTTTCGGGCGGATTGTTTATACGATTCGGTATCCAGATTATCTGTCACTGGCTCGGTGAACCACCCGCGGAGGGCTTCGCGGCATTCGTCGCCGGACGTTTCCAGCCGGAGTCCTTGATGGCGCGTTCGCGTGCCTCGACGCTGTTGCCCTCCGGCGTCGCGGCGGCGGAACGCGGGGCGCCCACCACGACTTCGCTGTTCGGGGGCGTGCCTTTGGGCAACGGCGTCTGTAGCTGAACCGCCTGCTGCGACGAGGCTGCGGCTTGCGCTTGCGCCGACGCTTTGGCTTGTGGCGGCGTGCCTGCCGCGGCGCGCGGGTTGAGCGGCGCCCAGCCGGTCTCGCGAATCACGCGTTCAAGAATGGACTTCGCCGTGTCGTTGCCGGTATCGATCGCGAGCGCTTCGTTGGCGTGTTGACGTGCGCAAGGCCACGACTGCTGCGCGGCGCAAGTTTGCGCTGCTTGCAACGCGGCGTCGCGGCGGGCGGCCAGCGACTTCAATTCTGCCGCGAGGTCTTGTGCGTCGGAACTGCCCGGTTGGATCGTTTGCGCGGCGCCGAGCGCGGCTTGTGCCGCGGAGAGATCGTTGGCGCGGAAAGCGAGGCGCGCCACCTGCAAAGCTTGCGCGGCATCGCGGAACTGTGGCGCGGGTTTGGCGGGCGCAGCGGCCACCGGTGGCGCGATGGGCGTCGCCGGCATCGCCTGTACCGGCCTGGCGGGATTGACGGGAACGGCGGGTTTGCCCGCGGTGGCAGCCTGGTTGGTGGACTGAGCCGGCGAATACAGTGCGATCGTGCCGGTCGTCGTTCTGGCGTCCTGAGTAGTTTCGGTTTCAGCCGACTGGTCGCTACTGCCGCTCAATGAATCGCGATCGCTGAATAGCGCATATCCGACATACGCCAGGCCGATTACGACAACTGCGCCGACGGCATAGAGCACCTTGCGAAGCGGGATTGCGCCGTGAGCCGCCGCATTGGGCAGCGCGTGAAGATGCGGAATCGGCGCGTCCGGTGAAACGAGTGCGGACGCAGGCATCACAGCCTCGCCACGAGCGGGTTCGCTCGCGAACGTGGCACGCGTCGTGGGGTCGGTCTCATCGGCTGTCGCCGCATCGAGGCTGTTCTCGAGGCTGTTCTTTTGCGCAGATTTGTTCATGGCGCTGGCGCGGCTGCCGGGAATCACTGTGCGCTTGTGCGGACCCGCGTCGAGTGGATGGACCGCGCCGCAATACGGGCAATAGTCGACTTGCCGGTACAGTGCGCCGCCACACCGCTTGCAAGGCGTCGGAAAACTATGTCCGAGTAGTGTCTGGGTGGACATGCTGTGGACCCACCTTTGGAAAACGATGCCATTACGGCATGTTCCGGATCATGTTGAAGCGGGAGCAATGTCCGCGGAAATCACGATCCACATGCGCCGGAGAGTCATTGCGGCAAGGCCACGCTTGCGATGCCGCTGGTTGCAATATGTGGCGTTTCAGTGAGAACGTCAATCGCCGTTGCTACCTATGTTATGTGCGCCAGCGCACATTTGCAGGTACGACGAAATACCCCCTGTATCGGCAGGACGAACGGGCGTGAAGGTTTTTTCACACCATTCGAAGGGCGCTGAAAATAGAACGAGGTCGGCGCGCACGGCGTCCGACCTCGTCATTAAGCACTTGCATCAAGCGCCTGAGAAAGGCGCGAAAAATAGTCAGTGCTTGCGCAGCGGATGATCCTTCAGCAGCCATGCGAGCGCGAACGCCAGCACCACCACGCACGCAGCCGAAAGGTACACCGTGTGCAACGCGCCCGCGAATGCTTGCAGATAATCGTCGCGCAACGCTTGCGGCAACTCGTGGATCGCGGCAGGTCCGAGCGCGTGCGGCAATTCGGTGTCGGGCGGGATCAGCTTTTCGAGGCGCGCGGCGAGACCGTTGGAGAACACGGCGCCGAAGCTCGCCACGCCAATCGAACCACCGATCGAGCGGAACAGCGTCGCGCCCGAAGTCGCCACGCCCATATGCTTGAACTCCACGGTGTTCTGCACCGCGAGAATCAGCACCTGCATCACCATGCCGAGCCCGCAGCCGAGAATGCCCATGTCGAGATACATCACATGAATCGGCGTGCTGATCTGCAGACGTGCGAGCAGCAGCATTGCGACCGCCACGAGAAACGTGCCCGCGATCGGGAACATGCGGTACTTGCCGATCTTGCTGATCACCCGGCCGGTCACCATCGACATCAGGAACAGGCCGCCCATCATCGGCAGCATCTGCATGCCGGCTTCCGATGGCGTCGAGCCTTTGACCACCTGCAAATACAGCGGCAGGAACGTCACCGAGCCGAACAGCGATACGCCGATGATGAAGCCGATCAGGCTGCTCAGCAAAAACGTGCGCTGTTTGAAGAGTTCGAGCGGCATGATCGGTTCGACCGCGCTGCGTTCTTCGTGAATGAAACCCCAGATCGCCACGAGGCCCATGCCCAGCGTGAACCAGAGTTGCGGCGACGACCACGGCAGGATCGTGCCGCCCTGGCTCGTGAACAGGATGATGCAGGTGAGGGCGCCGGCGAGAAACGCGGCGCCCATGTAGTCGATGGTGTGCTTCACTTGGCGAACGTGCGGCCTGAAGACCGCGCCGATCACGACGAGCGAAATGATGCCGAGCGGCAGATTGATGTAGAAGATCCATCGCCACGTCAGGTGCTCGACGAGAAAGCCGCCGAGCAGCGGACCGATCACGGTCGCAAGACCGAACACACCGCCGAACACGCCCTGATAGCGGCCGCGTTCAGCCGGCGGAATCACGTCGGCGATGGCGGCCATCGTCACCACCAGCAAACCGCCGCCGCCGAGACCTTGCAGCGCGCGCAGCACGATGAGCTGCGTCATGTCCTGCGCGACGCCGCACAGCGCGGAGCCGACCAGGAACACGATGATCGCTGTCTGCAGCACGATCTTGCGGCCGAACAGGTCGCCGAACTTGCCGTACAGCGGCACGACGATGGTCGAGCTGAGCAGATAGGCGGTCACCACCCATGACAGATTATTGAGCCCGCCCAGTTCGCCGACGATGGTCGGCAGCGCCGTCGAGACGATCGTCTGATCGAGCGCGGCGAGCAGCATGACCAGCAGCAGTGCCGGAAACAGCAGGCGGATCGGCGGGTGATCGGCTGCCTGCGCGCTCGCCTGCGCGTGGGCCTGCGTCAGCTCGGCGGGTTGTGTCGTGGTCGATTGGTTCATGGCATCACGGGTTGAAATTAATTAATTCAGAGATTAATATATGCGACATCGCGTCACCAGTCAATTTGAAGGCAATGGCAAGGATTCCGTCCGATGGTCGAAGGATGAAAAACACGGTGCCTGACACGGCTGCCGTGAAGGTTCGCAAGGCGCGCTCCGCGCCGAGCCACGCCGTTGAAACCCACGCAGGCGCGCTGTCGGTAAAACCGGAGGCGGCCGCCGCACCCGCACGGCGGCCAGGCAGGCCTTCAGGCGCCGCGCGCGGACCGGAGCAGCGCAACCGCTTGCTCGATGCCGCGCTCGTGCTGTTCGCGCGGCAGGGCATCGTCGACACCACGCTTGGGGAGATCGCCCGCGAGGCCGGTTTCACGCCGGCGATGATGCATTACTACTTCAAGACGCGCGATCAACTGCTCGACGTGCTGATCGACGAACGTTTCGCGCCGCTGCGCGCGGGGCTCGGCGTGCCGTTCCAGGAAAATCCCGACGATCCGGTCGCGGCGATCACGCAACTCGCGCAGCGACTGGTGCAGGTGGCGGCCGACCACCCGTGGTTTCCGTCGCTGTGGGTGCGCGAAGTGATCAGCGACGGCGGTCTGTTGCGTCAGCGCATGCACGAGCGCTTCGGCAACGCGCATCAGAAGGCGTCGCTGTCAGCCATTGCCCGCTGGCAGAAAGAAGGGCGCTTGAACGCCGGACTGGAACCCGCGCTCGTATTCGTCACGCTGCTGGGGCTGACGATCTTGCCGCTGGCCACATCGAAGCTGTGGTGCAACGATCCCGTGCGTCGCAATATCGGCGGCGAGGAAATCGCGCGGCATGCCGTGGCCTTGCTGCTGCAGGGCATTGGTCCGAAGAAAGCCGATTGATAGCCGATTGATGGCCGCTGCTCGCTGAGCCGCGCCGGCGTCACACGGAACGCGATCACCCCGCCTTACGCTTTGCGTTTTTCCTTCCACGCCTCATAAGCGGCTTTGGTCGTTTCGTTCGGCGGGTAAGTACCGGGCAAGGCGGCGCCGTCACGAATCCGCTCGGTGAGAAACGCTTCGAGTTGCTCCTGTTCGGCAGCGGCTTGCGCAACCTCTACCGCCATTTTCAAAGGAATCACCACCACACCGTCCGCATCGCCGACGATCACGTCGCCAGGAAACACCGCGACGCCGCCGCAGCCGATCGGCACATTGATATCCACCGCGTGATGGCGAATCAGATTGGGCGGCGCGCTCGCGCCCGCGCAGAACACGGGGATGCCGAGCGCCGCGATCGTCGTGCTGTCTCGCACCGGGCCGTCGGACACCATGCCCGCCACGCCGCGAACCTGCAAGCGTTGCGTCAGGATCGAACCGAACGACGCGCTGCCACGCTCACCGCGGCAATCCTGCACGAGCACATGGCCGGCCGGAATCGTCTCGACACATTTGCGCTGGGCATACTCGGGATCGGCGAAGAGTTCGAGCACGTCGATGTCTTCCCGCGACGGAATGTTGCGCAGCGTAAACGCCGGCCCGACCAGATTTGCGCCGTTGTGCGCGGCGAGCGGCGCGACGCCCTGCATGAACGTATTGCGCAGGCCGCGCTTGAACAATTGAGTCGTCAGCGTGGCGGTGCTGACCTGGCGAAGGGCTTCGAGCGTGGCGGAGTCGAGATCGGACATGGTGTCGGGCGGCCTCAAGGTGGGAAGCGGAAAACGGGACATGGCAAGAGCATGACGCGCGGCGCCGCAGCGGGGCAATCCCCGATGCGGTGCGCCCACGATGATAGCGCCCCCCGCAGCCAGTTCAGCAAGGCCCGGCGCCGCGCCGCATTCGTCCGACGCCGAAGCCGGCGAGGCACGCAACGTGCTACTGATCGGTTGGATGTAAATGCAGGCGGCATCAACACAGGTCGCCGGCTTTGCAAAAGAACAGGAATGTGAAAAGAGGCGCCAGGCGGGAAGGGCCGTGCCAATGGGGTTTGCACGAGCCGCCGCGGCGAATCGGGAGTCGGCATCGGTCAGCCATGACTGTGGCGGCGAGGGCCGGTTTTTCATTGGCGTGCAATTTTGGCGCGTTACTGTGCGCGCGTTGGTGCTCGGGCCATGTTTTACAATCTTGGGCCCTGTGTGCAACTCGGCGTACGAAATCGAGTCGGAACCATGAACAGCAATATCGCAGTCGCGCAAATCGGCGGCAAGCAGCAGGGCGAAACGTTGGCCAAGTCGGACGGCCTAACCGGTTTTTTAGAGCAACAACGGAAAATGAGCGGAGCATTGAGACTCGATCAGGCCACGATCGTGCTCGTAGAAGACGACCCGGACAGCCGGGAATCGTTGACCCTATTACTCGAAGCGGAAGGCGCGCATGTCGTCGCTGTGGCGGATGCGGAAGAGGGCGTGGAGGCGGCACTGCGGTTATTGCCCGACGCCGTCGTGTGCGATCTGGAACTGCCCGCCATGGACGGTTTCTACCTGATCCAGCGCCTGCGCGACCACGAGATTCGTGGCGACCACCCGCCGTCGGTGGCGGTGGCGCTCACCGGCCACACTGACGACGCCTACCGATTACGCAGCATCGGTGAAGGCTTCCAGCATTTCATGACCAAGCCGGCTTTGCCCGATGACCTCGTGACGCTGCTGCACGACGCAATTCACGCTCGCGCGGCGGGCTGAATCAGGGCTTCGAGGTAAACCCACGGATTCGCGGCACGGCTTGACAGCCGCGCCGTGACACGCCTGCATCCTCAGATGCCTGGCTTGATGGCAAAGTAGGGGGCGAGTGCGGTTTTGCGCACGTTGCCGTTCGTTGCCGCTATTTGACGGCGGCGACAGGCGTTCCCGAATCCTTGCTCGACGCCGCCGCTTCCAACGCCTGGCAGGCAGAACACAATCCCTTCAATTCGATTTCATCGCTCGCGAGACGGTAGCCTGAGTCTTCGATTTGTGCGACGAGTGCCTGGCGCAGTTTCGGCTGATGCAATTCGGTGACGTTGCCGCATTGCTGGCACACCACCAGGATGCCGTGCTGGCATTGCGTCAGATCGTGGCAGACGGTGAACGCATTGATCGATTCGATCCGATGCACGAGCCCCGCCGAGAGCAGAAAGTCCAGCGCCCGGTACACCGTGGGCGGCGCCGAGCCGGGATGGATCTGGCGCATCTCGTCGAGCAGTGAATACGCTTTGGTGGCGCGCCCGGAATTCAGCAGCAATTCGAGCACTTTGCGACGGATCGGCGTGAGTTTTTCGCCGCGTTCGCGGCAATATTCTTCCGCGAGTGTCAGTGCGGCTTCCTGCGAAACACCGTGCGTGTGCCCCGGTTCATCGGAATGAGCGGAGGCGGCGGAGGTGGCTTTGTCGGCGGTCGCGGCGGGCTTGGCGGTCTTCATGCGTCGATTATAAAGGCCATCGCGTCTTGCCGTGCCGGCGCGCGAAGCGCGGGGCCGCCGCCTTGGCTATGCGCGGCATGATCGAGCGGTAGCGTGCGTGGCCAGAGCACGGGCCGCGCGCGGCCCGATGGCTCAAGTCAGCGGGAAGTCGACGTACTTCTTGAACCCCGTGCGCGTCGCAATGCGCGAATACCAGCGCTCCAGATTCGGCAGCGGCGGCCGCGCCACGCCGTCCAGCCCGAACCAGCGTTTGGCGTAAGCGCCGATCACGATGTCGGCCAGCGTGAACTTCTCGCCTTCAAGGAAGAAACGTCCTTGCAGATGCGTGTCCAGCATGCGCCACAGCGCGGTGACGGCGTCGAAGTCGGTGGCGAGTCTGGCGGCGTCGCGCTCGGCGGCCGGCGTGCGCACGAGCGCCCAGAATACCGGTCGTTCGGCGGGTTGCAGCGTGGACAGCGACCAGTCCAGCCAGCGGTCGACGCTGGCGCGCGATGCCGGCTCCGACGGATACAACAGACTGCCTTCGCCGTACTGCGTCACGAGATAACGCAGGATCGAGTTCGATTCCCACAGCACGAAGTCGTCGTCGACCAGCGTCGGGATCTTGCCGGTCGGGTTCATCGCGAGATAGTCGGCTTCGTTGTTACGGCCGAATTGCAGGCCGGCGTCGATACGGTCATACGGCAGCACCAGCTCATCGCAGCACCATAACACTTTCTGGACGTTGACCGAATTGGCGCGTCCCCAGATCGTAATCATCCGGTAAATCCTTTTCTTTACGTTGGTAAGCCGCGCCGGTCGCGCGGCGTTCAGCCAGTAACGATACACGATGCGGGTGATTTTGCGCGCCGCCGGGCGGCAGCCGGCCGGGCCGAAGATGGCGGGAAGCGCGTCTGAAAGCGACGCCCCGGCAGGCATTCGGCAATGCGCGCGCGTTGCGTACAATGAGCCCCACCCGAATCCGACGAGGCACGCATGGCCCGCATTGTTCCCGACGACTGGAAGAGCCTCGCCGCCACCGGCGCGGCGGCCCGCGAACGCGAAACGCTGGCGTTGCTCGAAGAGGCGCTGCCTGATGGCTACACCGTCTATCACGGCGTGCACTGGACGCGCCTGAACCAGAACTTCTCGGTGTTCGGCGAAGCCGACTTCGTGATCGTCAGCCCGGCTGGGCGCGTGATGATCGTCGAACAGAAAACCGGCTTTCTGCGCGAAACGCCGAAAGGGCTCGTCAAGGTCTATCTGCAGACCGAGCGCAATGTGGCGATCGCGCTCGCGCACACCATCGAAAGTCTGCATCGGCGCTTTACCGCGGCGTTTGGCGCGGGCACGTATTTCGTCGAGGAACTGCTGTACTGTCCGGACCACATCGTCAAGGACGCGGCGATCGCCGGCGTGAATCCCGCGCGGATCGTGGATGCAACGCGGAAAGACCGGCTCGCGGCGATCATCCGCGAAGCCTTGCCGGCCGACGAACCGCACCTTGTCTGCGCGCCGAAAATCCACCACTTTCTCGCCGACGAACTGGCGCTCACGCCCGACGCGAGCGCGCTGGTCGGGCAAGCAGGCACGCTCGTCACGCGGCTCGCGGGCGGTCTTGCGACATGGGCGCGGCGGCTCGAGTTCGCGCCGTTCCGGCTGCGCGTGATCGGCACGGCCGGCTCCGGCAAGACGCAACTCGCGGTGCAGGTCATGAAGGACGCGGTGGCGCGCGGCCAGCGTCCGCTATACGTGTGCTTCAACCGGCCGCTGGCGGATCACATCGCACGGGTCGCGCCGCCTGAGGCGAAGGTAGCGAACTATCACCAGCTGTGCGACTGGATCGCGCGCGACGCGGGCCGCGAACCCGATTTCCAGGCGGGCGATGTGTTCGACCAGCTCGAAACGACTTTCGCCGATACGCCGATCGATCCGCGCTGGCAATTCGACGTGCTGATCGTCGACGAAGGCCAGGACTTCCAGCAGCCGTGGGTCGCTGCGCTCGAACGTCTGTTGCGCCCCGGCGCCGCGTGGTGGTGGCTCGAAGACCCGCTGCAGAATCTGTACATGCGTGAACCCGTCGCGCTACCCGGCTGGACCACGCTGAAGGAAACCACCAACTATCGCAGCCCGCGCGACATCCTCGATTACGTGCGCGACGTGGTCGGCGCCTCGGTGCCGGTCGCCGCGGCGCTCGCGTCCGGCAGTCCGTTCGACGGCTCCGATATCTCGCTCTCGGTCTACGACGAAGCGAATGCCGCCGAAGGCAGCATCGAGGCCACCAAGCGCGCGATCACGCAGGCGCTCTCGCTCGGCTTTCGCAAGCAGGACATCGTGGTGCTGTCGTTTCGCGGCCGCGAGGGCTCGGCGATGAGCGCGCTGGATCAACTCGGGCCGCATCGGCTGCGCAGTTTCACGGGCAAGTACGATCTGTTCGGCAACCCCGAATACCGCGAAGGCGACGTGCTGTTCGAGTCAATCTACCGCTTCAAGGGACAGGCGGCGCCGTGCGTGATATTCACCGAGGTCGACTTCGAGACTTTCGACGAACGCATCGCGCGCAAGCTGTTCGTCGGCGCCACGCGCGCGACGATGAAGCTGATCGTCGTCGCGTCGCAGCGGGCCGCGCGGCATCTGCACTTGCGCGACGGCAAGGAGATCAAGGAAGCGAAAGAAGTCTAGCGCTCAGGCGCTCAGGTCCACGCGCGAGCACCGACCAGCATGCCGGTTTGCGTGGCCGCGTCCCACCAGATCACCCGCAAGAGCGGCGCTTGCTGCGCGATCAGCAGCGCCTGCACCGGATCGCTCTCGATGAAATGCGTGACGCCGCCGCGCAGTGCGGCCGCGGCCTTGTGCGCGGCGCTGCCGGCGGGACTTTCATCGTGCGTGTCGGGCGTGCGCATCACCAGTTGCAGATGGCCGAAGCCGTGCCGCGCGAGCCACGTTTCGGTGCGCGCGCGATCCACTTCCGGCCGGCCGGTGATGATCGTGCGAACCCGCTGCAAGTCGATCTCCGGCAGCACCTCGAACGGCAGCAGCGCATCGCGTTCGGCGAGCGCGGCGGCCAGGTCCTCGTCGTAACGCGCGAGCGGCACGTCGGGCAGCAGAATGCCGTCGAGGTCGATCGCGTAGGTGGCGTATTCGTGATCGTCGGCCATCGCGGGCGCGGCGCCTGATTCGACGCGCGCCCAGTCGTCGCGATAACGCTCGGTGTACGCCTGGCGCTCCCACGGAAACAGTGCGAAGTAGCCGCGCGCGTCGATTGCATAGTCGGGTTGCGTGCGGCTCAGGTCGTCGACGGCGCCGGTCAGCGTCCTGACCACGAGACCGTGCTGCTGAAGAAACGCGATGCAATCGGTCAGCGTAAATCCGCGCCCGGCGATGTCCTCGCACAGCAGCACGGTCGAACCCGCGGGCGGCATCGGCAGCGTCGAATCCCAGGCCACCGTGCGCGCCTGGCGGTCGTAGCGCAGAAAGGCGACCGGCGTTCCGACGGCATGCGAGACCATCAGCGCGAGCGGCGCGCCGCCGCGCAGAATGCCGATCGCCATCGTGAAGCGCTCCGCCAGCAAGGCAGGCTGCAGCGATTCGATCCAGTGATCGAGTTGTTCGTACGTCAGGGGCAAAACCGGCTTGTTCATGACTCGTGGGGCGTCGCGTGGCGCGGGTGGGGCGGGCGTCTCTGGCGCGGCCGAGGGACCTCGTTTTTGAGACAAAGAATTTTGGCGATATTATGCATGCGGTTCAAAGATCGCGCGTCGGGGTGACGCGCGGCACCCCGACGCGCGAAGCGAGACCGCGGCCGGGGCGAGGGGCGGCGGGCCGGCACGAGACCGAGCCGGCGACTGTCAGGCCGCCCGCAAGAAAATAGATAACGGAATAAAAAAGCAGATGACCAACTCGACCACCAGGGTGAATGACCGAAAACGCGCCGTCACGGGCGCACGCTGGGCTGCGGGCCTCGTCCTCGCGCTGGCCGCGTGGAGTGCGCAGGCTCAGTCGGAACAGCCACTTTTAGCGCTCGACGTGCAAGGCAAGATCGGCAAGACCACCGATGCCGCGCACAAGACATACCGCCTCACCGAAGCTCAACTGCTCGCTCTGCCGGTCCATTCGATCACGACCTCGACCACGTGGACGCCGCGCTCCACCTTCACAGGACCGCTGCTGGCGGATATTCTGAAGACCGTCGGCGCATATGGCAGCCAGGTCGAGATCCATACGCTCGACGACTATACCTACACCATTCCGGTGTCGGACTGCGATCGCTATGGCGTGGTCGTTGCGTACAGCATGAACGGCCGGCGTCTGAAGATCAGCGACTTCGGGCCGCTGTTCCTTATCTACCCGCGCGATGCGTTCCCGGATGAACTCACGGGCGCCTCGGGCGATTCGAAATTCGTATGGCAGATCAAGGCCCTCATCGTCAAATAATGCGCCATCCGTGGCGCCGTGCGCTCTACGTGCTGATCTGGCTGACCGCGCTCGCGGCGCCGGTCGGCGCGATCGGCTATCTGTTGTACGCGAATCTGCTCAACCCGCGCGCCACCGAGCAGTTGACCGGCTCGTACGACGGCTTCTACTGGGACGCCGCGCAACTGCAAATCGCTTACGCGCGCTTCGAGAATCAGTTGCTGCTGTATCAGTCGGGTGTCGACGACGACTATCAGCGGCTCATGCTGCGTTACCAGTTGCTGCAATCCAAGCTGCACGTGATGGCCGGTTCCACGCGCCGGCTGACTACCCAGCTCTCGCTGCTGCAAAGGCAGCTGGACGAAATCCATGCGCTCGATCAGTTGCTGGGCGGCATCGAACCCGAAGTCGACGCGCTGCCGAAAGACCGCAGCCAGGCCAACCGGATCGTCGCGCAACTGCGTCAGCACTGGAACGAGGTCAACGATCTCGCGCTGAGCCGCCGTTTCGCCGACGTCGCCGATCGCGAAGCGATGAACCGCGACTTCATCGACAAGCGTCGCATCCTGTTCGCCGGCGGCATGTTGCTGCTGTTGCTCTCGGCGGCGGCGACGCTGTTGCTCGTGCTGAACGGACGGCGCCGGACGCGCCTGATGCATCAGCAGCACGCGGCGCTCGAAGCCGAGCACCAGGCGAGCCGCGCCGCGCGCGAGGCGAGCCATGCGAAGGACGCGTTTCTCGGCATGATCAGCCACGAACTGCGCACGCCGTTGCATGCGATCGTGTCGTCGATCGAATTGCTGGGCTTCAACTATCACTCCGAGGCGGACCGCAAGGTGATCCAGCGGCTCGAAACCGCGGCGCGGCATCTGGAGGCACAGATGAAAGATCTGACCGACTATGCGCGCCTCGGCGCCGGCAAGCTCGAGTTGCGTCACGAGCATTTCGAGCCGCGCGAACTGCTGGCGTCGATCGTCGATGAACATGCGATGTCGGCCGCCGCGCGCGGTCTGCAACTGGAGAGCGAGGCGAGCGGCATGAGTGGTCTCGTCGATTCCGATCCGCACCGCATCCGCCAGATCGTCAACAACCTCGTCACCAACGCGATCCGCTATACCGAGACCGGCACGGTGCGCGTGCAGTTGCGGCAGCGGCCGGCGATGCTGGTTTTCGTCGTCAGCGATACGGGGCCTGGCGTGCCGCATGCGCAGATTCCGCTCATCTTCCAGGAGTTCACTCAACTGGACGCGTCGCGCACGCGCCGCTTCGAAGGCGCGGGCATGGGGCTGACGATCGTGCAGGGGCTGGTCAAACTGTTCGGCGGCACCGTCGAGGTGGCGAGCAAGGTCGGCGAGGGCACCACCTTCACCGTGACGATTCCGGTTACGCCGGTCGCGGCTGCGCAGCCGCGGGATGTGGCGGCGCGCGCCGAGCCAGGTGGTGGCGCGCGTCCGTGCGTGCTGATCGTCGACGACAACCGCCTGATCCGCGAGTCGCTCAGCGAAATGATCGCGCACATGAATTTCGACGCGCACGCCGTCGCCAATGCCGACGATGCGCTCGCCTGGCTCGATGCGCGCCGTTGCGACGTGGTGTTGCTCGATCTGCACATGCCCGAGCGCGACGGCTATACGTTTCTCGCGGACTTCGCCACGCGGGGCGGGCCGTCCGCGGGTGTGCCGGTGATCGTGGTCAGCGCGTATGCGCCGGAGGAGGAAGTAGCCGGAGGGGCGGAAGAAGGAGAAGCCGGCTCGCAGCCGTTCTTCGAAGCGTTATTAAAGCCGGTACATTACGAGGAGCTCCGCAGCGCGTTGCAGCGGGCTTTGGCTTCGCGGCATACGGTGTGATGCGAAGCGTGGCGGCCGGGCGAAGGTGGGCATCAACCTGAGCACACGCCTTCAGCCGTTTGCCGGCGCGAGTGGATCCGCTTAGGGCCGGTTCAGCCGCTTCGACAGATCGGCGACCAGGATCGCCATGCGCGCGGGCTTTTCATAGCACGCGACGTCGTAATTGCGGATCACCTGGCTGATCTCCGATTCGCTGGCCTTGCCGGTCAGCAATTCGCCAGTCAGCACGAAGATCGGCGCGTCCGGATTTTCCGAGGCGCGCACCGCGCGAATCGCGTTCGCCGAAGTCTGAGCGCCGAACAGCCAGTCGATCACGATGCCGTCGAACACCTGGCTTTGCAACTGGTCGGCAAAGGCCGCGAGTCCGTAGATCGCCACCGCCGCGAAGCCGCTGCGCTCCAGATAGTCGCGCAGGTTGTCGGCGCTGGCCTGATCGTCGTCGACCACCGCGATGGTCGGCTTGTCGGTTTCGGCGCGGCGCGGATAGATCTCGATCTTGTGAACTTCGTACGCGCTCTGGTAAAGCGTGCCGTCGTGGCGCGCCACGCGCCATTGACCGAGCCGGGAGTACGCGACGAATTCGGGGCGGCTGCCCGCCTCGAGCGCGGCGCCGACCCAGGCCGTGCAGGCCAGTTCGATCGCGCCGATGCTGAACACGGCTTCCTGGGCGATCGCGCCGACCATGCCGGGATCGAGCGATTGCGCGCCGAACAGCTGGGCGGCCGGTTCGCCGAACACCTCGGCGACCTTCTTGATCTGCGAGAGCGTCCACGGGCTGTTGCCGCGCAACTTGCGGTGCCCCTGTGAAAAACTCAGATCGAGGATGCGGCACAGCTCCGTGGTCTGCTGGCGTTTGCCGATTCCGTGCCGGCTCATCAACTCGCGCACGCGCTCGGCGACTGCGATGGAGTCAGGTGAGTTTGTTTCGTTGGCCATACTGCGTGAGAACCGCCGTCTTAAAGGGTACTGGGGAGTGCGATACGACAGGCGCAGCGCGGCCATGCACATTCAATGCGCAAAGACGCGGCGTCGCGGGGGACAGCAAATGTACCGTAAAAAGTATCGCAATCTGTAGTTTTGTACGACCGCCGCCGAGCCCGTCCGCGCGAGAGTCGGCAAGGACCGGTTTGGCGATCTTTTTATGCATTGAGCATCAATGTATTTTACCGATGAAACCTCGCTGCATCTGAAGAGAAATATGTCGCCCGATGCCGGCCGCTCGAAAACCTCTAACCAGCAGACATCGTGCCGAGCTTCGCCGCCGAGTTTTTCAGGCCTTTGAAAATCCGCTCGGCGACCTTGGCCGGAAAGCGTTCGGGCAATTCCGCCGAGACCCGCTCGATCACGCCGGGCGTCTGTTCGATCAACCGCTGGATCAGCGGTTCCGCGTCCGCGCCGTACGAGCACTTCAGCGCCATGATGTTGAAGTGGCGCCGCTGCACGTCGCGAAACGCGTCGTGCTTGCTGCGCGACCACATGCCCATGGCGAGCCTCGCCTTGAACCATGACCACTGGTTCGGGCCGCTGCCTTCCACCGGCCAGATCGACATCACGTCGTAAAGCGGCGTGAGGCGGTAATGGCCGCCCGCCAGCAGGCGGATGCTGAAGTTCTTGGCGTGGCCGTCCGGCGCCGCCAGCATCCAGAACAGAATCTGGCTTGCCAGCAACGTTTCGATGTCCTGCCGCGCCTCGACCGATTGCTGAAGAATCCGCGCGAGGTCGAGCACGCCCGGGCCGCCTTCGTTTTCGTATTTGCGATGCGACGGCACGCCGTACACCTGGCAGAAATCTTCCTGCGGCAGGCGCAACAGCCATTGCCCGCTCGAATGCATTTGCCGGTCGAAGCGCTCGACGCTCAACACCCGCTGCTTGCCGAACGCCATGATCTCCGTATTGGCGACCGGCAGGCCATAGGCGCGCAGAATCCGCAGGCAGAGCCACTCGTTTTCAACCGAGGTGCTGAGGTCGGCGAGCTTGTTGCCGACGAGGCCGAGCGGCAACTTGAAAATGTGCGTGGTGGGCGTGGCGCCATGCGGCCGCTGCCACTTGCCGTCGTGCCACAGCAGCGCGGTTTTCTCCTGCGCGCCGGCGAGCGAGATGCGGAAGTCGTCCGTCTCGTCCGGAGCGCCGAGCGCGGGGTTGCTGACCGTGCGCGCCAGCATGGTCTCGATCTCGCTGTCCGTGAGCGGCGTGCCCTCGATCCGTTCGACGCCTTGCGGCGAGTCGTCTTCGGCGAGCAACTGCACGGCGCCCACGCAATCGCGGCCGATGGCTTGCAGCAGATCGAACGCATCGAGCGTCTCGGTCTGGTAGCGTTGGCCGATGCGTTTTCTGATCGCCTCGCTGTCGGGCAGCAGGTTGTCGAAATAGTTGAGGACGCGCGGGCCTTTTTGCGCCAGGTTGCCCGGCGTGAACGGCAGCGACAGCGACAGCGGCCGTCCCGCGGGCGAGGCGACCCACGCGGGATCGTAGGCGAACTCCATGGGCCCGCGAGCGGGCAGGCGCCAGACGCCGACGCGCTCGCCGTTGGCCCATACCGATAGCGCACGTGAGTGAGTTTGGCGGCCCATGCTCACCACTCGCTCAACGGCGCCGGGCCCGGCAGCGCCTGACTCTTGTCGCGCAACTGCAATTGCAGGCCGTAGACGCCGCACAAGGCCAGCAATTGTGCGAGGGTGAGTGCGGCGGCGTCGGTTTCGAAGGCCGAAATGCGGCTCTGGCTGACGCCGATCCGCGCGGCGGCCTCGGCCTGCGTGAGGCCGGCTTGCCGCCGGCTGGCGGCAAGCAGCTGGGCCATCTGGTCCGGCGTGGCGATGAGGTGGAGCATGGCAGATTATCCGCGACACGAATAAATGCACTTTATGCGTCACACGAATATTTGTCAAATATTCGTGTGACGCATATTTTACGTATATCTGTTTGGCGAATAAAATGCAGATATCTGTGTGGCGAATAAACGGCGCGAATGGCATGAGAGCCCCGCGGACGCGCTTCAACGCGCTTGCACAGTCGGTCTTCAGGCACAGCGGCATTGCGGACAACCGGGCCGCCTGCGAAGATTACGCCCACACTTAAAACCTGCCCGCCCGATGACCACGACTTACCCGTTGCACGCGAGCCTCACTTCCGCCGACCAGGTGTTCCCGAACCATGCCGATGTGGTGATCGCCGGCGCCGGCATCATGGGCTGCGCCGCCGCTTACTATCTGGCGCGCCGTGGCCTTTCGGTGGTGGTGCTCGACAAATCGCGGATCGCGGGTCAGCAGTCGTCGCGGGCGTGGGGATTCGTGCGTCAGCAGGGCCGCGAATCCGCCGAAGTGCCGCTGATGATGGCCGGCATCCCGCTGTGGAAAAAACTCGAGAGCGAGCTGAATTTCGATCTCGAATGGCGTCAGGGCGGCTGTCTGTACGTGGCGACCGGCGAGGAGGACTGGGCCTCGTTCCAGCAATGGATGGACGTTGCCCGTCAGCATGGGCTCGATACGCGCACGCTCGACCGCAAGCAGATCGACACGGTCGTGACCGGCATGCACGCTCCGGCGCTCGGCGGCCTCTACACGCCGAGCGATGGCCAGGCGGAACCGCGTCGCGCCGCGGCTGCTTTCGCGGCGCGGGCGGCCGAGGCCGGCGCGCTCTTTTTCGAAGGCTGCGGCGTGATCGGCGTGGAGCGCGCGGGCGGTGCGATTGCCGGCGTGGTCACCGAGCGCGGCACGCTGCGCACCTCGCGCTTCATCTGCGCGGCCGGCGCCAGCAGCTGGCGTCTGCTCAAAACGCTCGGACTCGAACTGCCGCAGCAGGCGGTGCGCGGCACCTGCATGCGCACCAATCCGCTGCCGCGCATCAGCGCGTCGACGTTCTGGGGCCACGGCCTCGGCGTGCGGCAGCGCGCGAACGGCGCGATCAATCTCGCCGACGACATGCAGGTCGACGTCGACATGACGCTCGGCCATTTCCGCGCGCTCAAGTGGTTCCTGCCCGAGTTGTGGGCGCAGCGCGAGAAGTTCAGCTTCCACCTGAACGGCGCATGTCTGCGTGATCTGCGCGAGCGTTTGCCAGGCGGCGTGTCGAATCACGAACGCGTGCTGCATCCGCGTGATCCGCATCCGCAGCCGAACGTGGGCCATGCGCCCCGGGCGTTGAAAAAACTGCGCGCCTTGTTCCCCGCGTTGAAAGACGCGCAGGTGGTCGAATCGTGGGCCGGTCTGATCGACGTGCTGCCCGACGGCATTCCGGTGATCGACGCGCCGCCGCAGGTCAGCGGGTTGACGATCGCCACCGGCTTTTGCGGTCACGGTTTCGCGATGGGGCCGATCGTCGGCAAGCTGCTCGCGGAATTGAACGATGGCGGCCAGGCGTCGCTCGATCTGTCGGCGTTCCGTCTGCAGCGTTTCTTCGACGGCACGATGCAACGGCCTCGCAGCATGCTGTAAAAAACTTCTGTCTCAATCTTCCTCCCGCACCACCAATGAACGAACCGACCTTGCGCCACGCCGGCGTGCCGTACTACACGCAATGGGGCAGCCCCGACTGGGTTGGCCGGATCGTCGAGCAGCACGGCGATCCGTGCGCCGATCCCGGCTGGCAGCGCAGCGGCTTCTCCGATCCCGAGCGTTACCGCTTCTGGGCCAGGCGCCTGTGCGGCCTGACGTGCCTCGAGTCGGCGCTCGACTATTGGCGCATCGAACACGCACCGCGCGCCGCGCTGCTCGACGAAGCGTTGCGGCATGGCGTGTACCGCATGCGCGAGGATGGCGGCGTCGACGGTTTGATCTATCGGCCGTTTGCCGATTGGGTGGCTGGCGCGTTCGGCGTTCAGGTCGACGTGCTGCCGCAGGCGTCCATCGAAGACATGGCCGCGCGCCTGAACGCCGAGACGCTGGCGATCGTTTCCGTGAGCCCCGAAATCCGCTATCCCGAGCGGCCCAATCAGCGCCAAGGCGGTCATCTGATCCTGCTGCACGGACGCGGCCGCGATGGCGTGTGGTTTCACAATCCCTCGGGCATCGCGCCGCATCAGGCCGATGTGTATCTACCGTTCGAAACCATGGTGCGTTTCTACGCCGGGCGCGGCATGACGCTCAGCCGGATCGCGCGCTAGGCGCGACGTGCGGCGGGTGGGGCGTCCGGTGGGCGCGATGTTCGGGCCCGTTTTCTGCTGGATAGCCGGTACCGACTTCTGCGCTACCGGAACCGCCATGAAACGAACCTACGCCCTCCTTGCCGCCAGCTTGATGGCTCTTGGCTCCGCCGCCTCGGCGGACGCTGCCAGCCGCGACGATCAGGCCAAGGCCTGCCGTGGCGACGCCATGCATTTCTGCGCCGCCGACATTCCCAACGAAGACAAGATCACCGCCTGCATGAAGCAGCACGTCGATGAACTCAGCCCAGCGTGCCGCGCGATGTTCAAGGGTGGCAAGAAGGGCGGCGACAAAGACACGTCGCAGTGATGGCGGCGCGGCTGCTTTCGGCTTTAGCCTGGCTTGAACGCACGGCCATGCGCGAGGCTGATCAGGCTGTGTCGAACCGATCTTCAACCGCGCGCTAACGCGCCCGTCGTCGCGCGACTTACCGCCGCGCTTTCCCGATCCGGCCCCAGGGCGCGCGCGGCGTCGTAGAATCGCTTGTCCTCGACTCCCGGAGCCGCCGCGTGCCTGATTCGCCCAAGCCGGAGCCACGTCCGCCGCGCTTCCGTTTGTCGCGCCGCGCCCGCACGCCCTGGCAGGCGCCGCGCGCCCGCACGCTGTTCACGCGGCCCGCGGCGTCGCCGCAGCGCATGCTGTTGCATCGCGTCTATCTGGTGGTCGGCCTGTGCGTGCTCGCCTTCGCCGTGCTCTACATCGATCGGGACGGCTTGCGCGACGCTAACCGCAAAGTTCTCGGCATCGTCGATTTGATGTACTTCACGATGGTGACCGTGGCCACCGTCGGCTATGGCGACATCGTACCGGTGACCGCCCGCGCGCGGCTCATCGACGCCTTTTTCATCGTGCCGATCCGCATCGTCATCTGGTTCGTGTTTCTCGGCACCGCCTATCAGTTCGTCATTCAACGCGTCATCGAGGAATTCCGCATGAAACGCCTGCAAAAGCGGTTGCGCGATCACGTCGTGATTTGCGGCTACGGATTGAGCGGTTCGGTCGCGGTGCGCGAGTTGCTGGAAAGCGGTTTCGCCGCGGAATCGATCGTCGTGATCGATCCGCAGCAGGCGGCGCTCGAAGCGGCCACGGGGCTCGGCGTCGCCGGCCTGCTCGGCGATCCGTCGCGCGAAGATCTGTTGCAGCAGGCGCAGGTGCATATTGCCCGCGCGATCATCATTGCCGTCACCGACGACGCCACCGCGATCCTGCTCACGCTGACCGTGCGCAGCGTCGCGCCGCAGGCCAAGATCGTCGTGCGGATTCAGGAGCAGACCTATCAGCGCCAGTTGCGCCAGGCCGGCGCGAACGTGATCGTCTCGTCGACCAAGATCGGCGGTTTGCTGCTCGCCGACGCGGTCGACAGCGAATACATCGTGCCCTTCGTGAACGATCTTTTGTCGGCACGCGGCCGCGTCAACCTGGTCGAACGTCAGGCGACGGCGCAGGAAGTCGGCCGCTGGAGCAATGCGTTGCCGGGCGCGGTGGTGGTCGGCCTGGTGCGCGCGGGACGCGTGCTGTCGTTTTACGAAGACGAGCCGTGTCCAATCGAGGCGGGCGATCTGCTGATGGTGATCCAATCGTCGCGCCGGCCGAACGAAACGCCCGCCGCCTGCTAGCCCATACGAACTCAACCTTCTGCCAAGGACTGGAACGACCTGCCCATGACCCACCCGACCACGCAGACTTTCGACGCCGCCGCGACCACGCGGCTGATTCCCTATGCAGCGCTCGTCGACGCACTCAAGCGCGCGACGATCGACTACGCGCAGCAGCGCATCGCGAGTCCCGAGCGGCTCGTCGTGCCGCTCAACGAAGACGGCATCATGCTGTCGATGCCCGCCACCGCGCCCGACCTCGCGATCCACAAGCTGGTCAACGTGTGCCCGGGCAACGGCGCGCGCGGCCTGCCGACCATCCACGGCAAAGTGATGGCATTCGACGCCGACACCGGCGAGACGCTTTTCATTCTCGACGGCCCGACCGTGACGGGACGCCGCACGGCGGCGATCTCGATGCTCGGCGTCGACACCTTCGCCGCCGGCACGCCGCGCGAATTCCTGTTGATCGGCACCGGCACGCAGGCGCTCAACCATCTGGAGGCGATCGGCGAACTGTTTCCCGACGCGCGCGTGTGGGTGAAGGGCAGTGCGCCCGCGCGCGCCGAGGCGTTTTGCGCCGCGCATCGGGACAAGGCGCGCGATCTTCAACCGCTGATGCAACCCGGCGCCACGATCCCCGATTCGGTCGACGTGGTGATCGCGCTGACCACTAGCAGACAGCCCGTCTACGACGAAGCGGCGCGCGCGGAGCGGCTCGTGATCGGCGTCGGCGCATTCACGCCGGCGATGGTCGAGATCGGCGCGCGCACCCTCGGCGGCAGCGCGCTTTTCGTCGATGATGAAGCGGGCGCCCGCCACGAAGCCGGCGACTTCATTCAGGCGGGCGTGGACTGGGCTCAGGTCGGCGGCATCGCCTCGGTGCTCGACAATCCAGCGTTGTTGCCGCAAAAAAAACCGGTCGTATTTAAAAGCGTCGGCTGCGCCGCGTGGGATCTGGCGGCGTGCCGCGTGGCGCGCGAGGCGTTGTCAGGTGGTTGAAGGCTTGGCGAAAAAACGTGCGTGTGAGGGCCGCGTAAGCGGCCTGCGGGCGTGCTTTGCAACAGCATAGGGCGTGGCTCGCGAGCATCGAAAAAGGCCTTGAAAACAGGCCTTTATGGCGTCCGGTTGGCATATTGCGCTAACCTGAGGCACATGTTGCCGTGCAAACAATCTCAAAACGTTGCACCATAGGCGTTTGCCAGAAAAAGTGCCGGTCCGCCGGCACGGCGCTGCTGCTTTTTTCTGCCCGTTGACCGACGCCTTATCCCTCACGACGCTGCGACCGCGCTATGACGACCCACCACGCTTCTGCCACTCCCGACCTGCCGCTCGACATGATCATCTTCGGCGGCACCGGCGACCTGTCGTTTCGCAAGCTGCTGCCCGCGCTCTACATGGCGCATCTGCACTGCAATCTGCCGCCGGACACCCGCATTCTCACGATCGGCCGCAAGCCCTGGTCGCGTGAGGAGTACATCAACGAATTCATGGAGCTGAAGGCCAAGCCCTTCATCGAAAAGAAAGCATTCGATGCCGGCGCCTGGGACAAATTTCTCGCGCTGTTCGAATACGTGCGCATGGACGTCGATTCGGTCGAAGACTATCAGCGCCTGAAAGAAGTATCGCGTGAAGGCGTGCGCCGCGTGTTCTATCTCGCGACGTCGCCGGATCTGTTCACGAATATCTGCGACAACCTCTCGGCGGCGGGACTGGTGGACGCCAACTCACGCATCGTGCTCGAGAAGCCGCTGGGTCACGATCTGGCCTCCGCGCAGGAAATCAACACGGCGGTCGGCAAGCATTTCAGCGAAGCGCAGATCTACCGGATCGACCACTACCTCGGCAAGGAAACCGTGCAGAACCTGATGGTGCTGCGCTTCGGCAATCCGATTTTTGGCCCGCTGTGGCAAGCGCCGTACATCAAGAGCGTGCAGATCACCGTGGCGGAGACGGTCGGCGTGGGCAGCCGTGCGGGCTTCTACGATAAAACCGGCGCGCTGCGCGACATGGTGCAGAACCACTTGCTGCAATTGCTGTGCATCGTCGCGATGGAGCCGCCGGTGTCGCTCGACCCGGACGCGGTCCGCGACGAAAAGCTCAAGGTGCTGCGCTCGCTGCGGCCCATGACGCCCGAGGACATCGCGCGCGATACCGTGCGCGGCCAGTACACAGCGGGCGCCGTGGATGGCGAGGCCGTGAAGGGTTATCAGGAAGAAGACAATGTGCCGGCGGGCAGCCGCGCCGAAACCTTCGTGGCATTGCGCGCGCATATCAACAACTGGCGCTGGGCACACGTGCCGTTTTTCCTGCGCACCGGCAAGCGGATGCAGAAGAAGGTGTCGGAGATCGTCATCGAATTCGCCGAACTGCCGTTCTCGATCTTTCCGAAGGGCGGTCGCAATTACGGCAATCGTCTGGTGATCCAGTTGCAGCCGGAAGAATCGATCCAGTTGCAGGTGCTCGCGAAAGAGCCGGGCAGCGGCATGCATATGCTGCCGGTGAATCTGAATCTGGATTTGCAGCAAGCCTTCACCGAGCGTCGCGCGGAAGCGTATGAGCGCTTGCTGATCGACGTGATTCGCGGACGCCTCACGCATTTCATGCGGCGCGACGAACTCGAAGCGGCATGGGCGTGGGCCGAACCGATTCTGGAAGGCTGGGGCAAATCGGGCGAAAAGCCGCGCGGTTATACGGCGGGCACGTTTGGACCGGCGGCATCCACGGCGCTGATGGCGCGCGAAAATGCCGTGTGGGCGGAAGAGTCTCAATAAGCTTTGCTTCAGCGCTAGATGGAGATGGCCCGCATTTGCTGGCGGGCCACAAAGTTGGCACCCCGAAGCCTATCGCCTGCTGGACAGGTGCTTCCATGCGACTACGCTTGTGAATACAACAACGACGGCCGCGATCAGATAGCCCGAGACGATGAGGATAAAGTTAGTCCACGCCTCGATATCGTAGGCATCGGGCATCCAGGCGGGATACAGCGAACGCAGCAGGCGTCTCACGAAGTCCGCGAGCCATAGCGGTATTTCAAACGAAAGCTGTTGCGATCCCCAAGCGAGTGCTGTGCCCAATGCCAACCATACTGCGAGCGTGCTAGCGCACCATCGAAGCAATCGTGCATGTCTCATCGGACGTCGACCCGCCCGTATGCTCGCATGTCAGTTCCGGGCATTTGCATTGTGGGTTCGAACGCGCGGATATGACGTTGGAGGCGTTCAAAATCAGCCGGATTCTTGACGGTAATGCAGCCTTCGCTGAGACGCCTTTCGCCTTCGGGGTGAAGGCGAAACTGGCCTCGCCGGATACCATTGATCATAGTGAGATCGCCGCCGTGCGGATTCCAGAGCATGAACCACTTGTGTCGGTCAGTACTACCCATGTGCTCGGCAATAAAATCTCTTAGCCCGCCGAAGCGCCCACCCGATTGCCGATCCACGATGTAGTAGGTGCCGGGAGGAATCGGGCCGACATCCACATCGGCCACTTCGTCCGGGTTGTCCCGGCCTATCTTCTGCCCTGAGTAAGCCTCGACCTGGCCGAAGCCGGAGCAGACCAGCTGCGAAGTCTCTTTTCGATTGAGTGTGAAGCTACAGAACACAGGCATCGTTTTTTTCGTAGTGGAGAAAGACTCCTTCTAGCATTGCTCTTGCGGGCTTGTATATAGGACGATTTATTCTTGACGAAGTTTTACACTGGCCGATTCCATGCGGATATCCAGGCCGTCGAGGACGAAGAAAAGCCCGCGCGATGGCGGGCCACAAAGTGCCTATGGATCGACGCGGCTCTAAGGCAACGAAATCGTCAACGTAGCCGATTGCGGCCCGAGCTTGACCACCTGCGAATACGGCGCGAGCGAGCGCAAGGTCTGATCGCGCAGATAGGTATTCAGGCCGAGATAAGCCAGCAATCCAACCAGCGCAAACACGGCGCCGATCGACCACAACGGCACCTCGCGTTTCAGACGATGCGCGACCTGATCCGGCAGCGGCCAATGCGGCGCGAACTGCGCGCGCTTGCCCTTCAGATGCGCGATTTCGTCACCGATGCGCGCGGTCAGATACGCGAGCTTCTCCGGTCCTTCGAGCAGATACTTGCCCTGATAACCGAGCAGCAGGCACATGTGAAATACCTCGAGCGACTGCAAACGCGCCGCGCCTTGTGCGCGGCACTCCTCGAGATACTGGAAGAATTTCTCGCCCGCCAGTTGCTCGCCGAACAGCACGAGTTGCAGCGGCCGGCGCTCCCACTCCGTGCGGATCCTGAAGGTGGACGACAAGACCGATTCGTCGATAGCCGCGCAGAACGCAAACTTCGATGCGTAGACATCTTCGGCCGACGCATTGAGCTTCTTCGCGCCGCGCTCGAAGTCGCCGAGAAACTGCTGGATGCGCTGGCTGAATTCCTGCGCGTCG
This sequence comes from Paraburkholderia sp. BL9I2N2, assembly GCF_004339745.1. GTDB lineage: Bacteria > Pseudomonadota > Gammaproteobacteria > Burkholderiales > Burkholderiaceae > Paraburkholderia. Next base: position 976,665 of record NZ_SMGP01000004.1, read on the forward strand.
CCGGGTTCGCGACCGTTCTTCAACAGGAACAGCATGAAGAAGCCGTCGTACAAGAGATCGAGCAGCGAGCGGACCTGATAGCTCGGCTCGGTGATGGGTGCGGGCGCGGCGGAAGGCGTGCTGCCGCCAAAGAGGGATGGCGCGTAGCTCATGATGTGACGGCGATCAGTTCGAGTTGAAGATCGTTGATGCCCGACGGCGCGTAGATCATTGCCGATTGGGCCTGCAACATACGGTCGTACAGCGCGCCGCGCGCTTCGAACGAGAAGTAGCACGCACCCGGACGAACCGGAATGGCGGGCGGCACCTGCGGCGTGTAGACGAGCCGCACGCCCGGCATGGCCGAGAGCACCAGTTTGTCGACGTCGTCTGGCGCGCCGACCTTGAAGCGCGCGGGCACGGCTTCCACGAGTTCGGCGGTCGGCATGTCCGCCGACACCGCGATATAGAACATGGTCTTGTCGTCGATCTTGCCCGAGTCGAGGCGGCCCGCATGGAACGACGGACGCACTTCCTCGAGCGCGATCGCGAAGTAGCGCGTGGAGATCACGGTTTCGAGCAGATCGCGCAGGATCGTGTCGAGGCGCGCGAAGCCGGGGCCCGGATCGTCGTGCCGGTAAGCCGGCAAGTCGGACAGCGCATAGCCCTTTGAAAACGTCATCAACTGGCCGGCGAGGCGCAGCAGTTCCTGGAACAGACGTTCGGGGTGCAGCGCCGAATGCTGGTACAGGTGCGCGAGCGAAGCGAATGCCGCGCTCGCGGTATGCAGCAGCCAGAACGAAGCGATGTCGCCGGAACGGAACTCGATGATGTTCTTGGTCGGCTCGCGGTGAAAACCGTACAGCGCATTGACCTTGGCCTGTAGTGCGTCGATCAGCTGGCGCAGGCGCTGATGCAGGATCGGCGATGCGTCGATGGCGAGGCAGGGCGGCACGAAGTTGTCGTCGATCTCGAAGCCCGAGGTGGCCGTGCGGCGCACGCGCACGAGCGGCACCGACAACAACTGGTCGCGCGGCTCGCTGTGCGCGATGAGTTTGACGCTGGTCTTCAGGAAGGTGATGTCGGCTTCGGCGGCGTCGGTGAAATGATCGGCCACCGGCGTCTGCTCGCTGACGTAACGCGACACGAAACCGGCGTTGCTGTCCTGCGCGTAGTTCGCGCCGGTTTCGCGCAGCGGATGCAGCGCGAGATAAAACGTGAATTCGTTGATGCCGTCGGGCAGCGTATCCAGCGCGATGGGCGGCGACAGGTCGTCGGCTTGCGGGGCGGAATAGAGCGCGCCGTCGGGGAACACCAGCGAGAGTTCGCTCACACGCAGCACGTTGCTGCCGAGCGCGTCGCGGTCGAAGCGCGCCGAACGCACGCCCCAGTTGTACGGCTGGATCGCCTGGATCGATTCGAACAGGCGCGCCTCATGATAGGCGTCCTGACGCTGAAAATGCTGCGGCCTTAGAAACAGGCCTTCCCCCCAGAGCACTTTTGCGGAATAACTCATCTCAAACCTGTTATATGCGTTCAGCGTGTGGCGCACCCGGAGATAACCGATTCGAGCGCCGCATTGTTAATTCTCTAAAAACTGTTAAATCGTATTTGACCGGCATCTTTATCCGCAGCTTACCGAAGAAAGCATATTCAGCGATTGCGCGGGCAATCCCTGTTCCGGCGGGATCACGGTGCCGTTGGTCACCGTCATTGCACAGTTATGCAGGCCGATCATTATGCCGGATTTCTCCGACTTCGCCGGGTCGAAGGCGAATTTCCAGCGCTGCATCGCCGGATCACGGAATAGCGCGACGATACCGAATGCCTGCGCTTCACGCGAGACTTTTTCGGTAACAACGTAGCGCTGGCCCGGGATCAGTGTTACTTCACGCACGCCCAGCAAATCGCCGCCCAATGTGCTCTTTTCCTTGGCCGGATCGGTAAATGCGTCGAATGGCGCCTGCTGGAATGAAGTCGGGTCTTTCAGCGTGTAAAGCCGTACCACCAGCGCCAATGGCCGTTTGTCATTCGCGGCATTCAGATTCGGCGCGGCATATAAGGTAAGGCCGACATTGCGCGGCGGTTTCTGGGCATCCGGCAGGTCCGGCTTGCCGAGGCCGCTCGCCTGCAAAGCCGCGTTGGCAGCGGCTCCCAGCACCGTCACGCCGGCCGCGCAGCCGCCCAGTAGCGCGCAGGCGGCCGCATGAGCAATCAATAGCGATGCATAGCGAATAACACGCGAATTCATATACATCGACCGGCTCGGCGCCGTCCCCCGTCAAAACACCAATAACGAATTCAATCCGGCAAATTTGCAGCCACGCTATGCCGCGTAATGCCGCTTTATGCAACGCGCATGTAACTACCGGTGCTCCTGTGTTTGCGGGCGGCGAGTGGAAATTTTTTCCGGTACCCGCATCACCGCTATTGCAGCAGGAAACAATTTCTGCATGTTTCATTTAAATGATCCACATGCATTTTTTTCGTGCAATCCTTCTTCACACGAAAGTTGAATTATCGAAAATTGGCCTGTACTATACCCGCGCACTTGAAGCAAAGCAAAAACTCCGGTTTCTCCTTGAATTAGAAAATTCGCACGTCGGTGAAAAACGATGAATGAGCGTCTGTTAGTAAAACTATCTGGGGTTGTGTTGGCATGCGGCGTGATGGCCGGTTGCGCGACACAGGGCAACGTGGCGAGCACACCGGAGGCTTTTAATAAGCAACTTGCGGATGCGGATACCGTCGCAAAGGGCGGTGATCAGGATCGCGCTATCGCGCTTTATCAGCAACTTTCCAAATCCGATCCGACGCGTGAAGAACCGTGGTCGCGTATTGCGCAGATCCAGTTCACCCAAGGCCATTACGGCCAGGCTATCGTTGCCGCGCAAGAAGCGCTGCAACGCGACCAGACCGATCGTCAGGCAAAGAGCGTGCTGGCGGTGGCCGGCCTGCGCGTCGCCACGCAATCGCTCGGCGAATTGCGTCAGGACGCGTCGCTCGCGGGTGATGCGAAGTCGGACGCGCAAGCGCTCGCCAAGCAGCTGCGCGACACGCTCGGCGAAGCCACGCTGTTCCCGCCCGACGCGAGCGACAAGCAGGCGGTGAAGAAAAAGCGCGTGATTCGTCACGTCGCCAAGGGCAAGGCCGTGGACGCACCGGAAGCCACCGCGACCACCACCAGCGCCGCGGCGCCCGCCGCCACGCCGGCTGCTCCCGCCGCGCCGGCAGCGCCTGCCGCACCCGCCAAAGCCGCGCAAAGCGGCGGCGCGTCCGATCCGTTCAGCGCGCTGCGCTGATCCACACGCCTGATCCATCAGCACCGGGAGCCGACGATGGCGAAGAAAGAAAGCATTCAAAAACGCTTGCAAAAAGTGCGGCCGCCCCGCGTTCAATTGACCTATGAGGTCGAGCGCGGCGATGCGATCGAGGTGAAGGAGTTGCCGTTCGTCGTCGGCGTGGTCGCCGATCTGGCGGGGCAGTCTGAAGTCGAGCAGCCGAAGCTGCGCGATCGCAAGTTCGTCAATATCGACCGCGATAATTTCGACGACGTGATGAAGGCGATCGAGCCGCGCGCCGCGTTTCAGGTGGAAAACCGCCTGAGCGAAGCCGGCGGCAAATTCGCTGTCGACCTGCGCTTCAAGTCGATGGCCGATTTCAATCCGGACGAAGTGGTCGCGCAAATCGAACCGCTGCGGCGCCTGCTCGAAGCGCGCTCGAAGCTCGCCGATCTGCGCAACAAGCTGGCCGGCAACGACAAACTCGAAGACCTGCTGAGCGAAGTGCTCAACAACACGCAGCAGTTGCAAACGCTGGCGAAAGACCAGAGCAACGCGGCGGACCAGCACGGCGGCGCGCCGGACCACGACAAGCAGGGCGAATAAGCACGGGGTGTGAGATGAATCAGCAAACGGCAGCAGCCCAACTCGCTACCGCGCAAAGCGGTACGGAATCCACGCTGCTCGACGAAATCGTCGAGAAAAGCCGCGTGGCGAAGTCCGATTCCGAGCACGCGCGCGCGAAAGACCTGATCGGCGAACTCGTGCATCAGGTGCTCGACGGCACCGTGGTCGTGTCCGACAACCTGTCGGCTACCATCGACGCACGCGTTGCCGAACTCGACCGCCTGATCTCCGCGCAGTTGAGCGCGGTGATGCACGCGCCGCAATTCCAGCGCATGGAAAGCACGTGGCGCGGTCTGGACTATCTGTGCAAGGAAAGCAATACCGGCGCAACGGTCAAGATCAAGGCGCTGCATGCGCCCAAGCGCGACCTGGTGCGCGACTTCAAGACGGCGATCGAATTCGATCAGAGCGCGCTCTTCAAGAAGATCTACGAAGAAGAATTCGGCACGTTCGGCGGCTCGCCGTTCGGCACGATCATCGGCGACTTCGAAGTGACACGCCAGCCCGAAGACATGTACTTCATCGAGCAGATGTCACACGTCGCGGCGGCCGCGCATGCGCCGTTCATCGCGTCGGCGTCGCCCGAATTGATGGGCCTTGAAACCTTTGCCGATCTCGGCAAGCCGCGCGATCTCGGCAAGGTGTTCGACACGGTCGAATACGCGAAGTGGAAGTCGTTCCGCGACGCCGAAGATTCGCGCTACGTCGGTCTCACGCTGCCGCGTTTTCTGGGTCGCCTGCCGTTCAATCCGAAAGACGGCGCCACGGCCGAGGGTTTCAACTTCGTCGAAGACGTGGACGGCACGGACCACAGCAAATACCTGTGGTGTAACGCGGCATGGGCATTCGCCGCACGCCTGACAGCGGCATTCGACGACTTCGGCTGGTGCGCGGCGATTCGCGGCGTGGAAGGCGGCGGTCTGGTGGAAGATCTGCCCACCCACACGTTCAAGACCGATGACGGTGAAGTCGCGCTGAAATGCCCGACTGAAATCGCGATCACCGACCGCCGCGAAAAGGAACTGAGCGACCTCGGTTTCATTCCGCTCGTGCACTGCAAGAACTCGGACTACGCCGCGTTCTTCGCCGCGCAATCGGTGCAGAAACCCAAGAAATACAGCACCGACAGCGCGAATGCCAACGCAGTGTTGTCCGCGCAATTGCAGTACATCTTCTCGGTATCGCGCGTCGCGCATTACCTGAAGGCGATGATGCGCGACAAGATCGGCAGCTTTGCATCGGCACAGAACGTCGAAGTATTCCTGAACCGTTGGATCTCGCAGTACGTGCTGCTGGACGACAACGCGACGCAGGAGCAGAAGGCGCAGTTCCCGCTGCGCGAGGCATCGATACAGGTCTCGGAGATTCCGGGCAAGCCTGGTGCGTATCGTTCGGTCGCATTCCTGCGTCCGCACTTTCAACTGGACGAGCTGTCGATCTCTTTGCGGCTTGTCGCTGACCTGCCGAAACCGGCTAATTCATAAAGCAAGTCAGCCAACCCGCGCTGGCCGCCCGGGTTGGCTGTTAAAACCACCTCTTTGGGGAGTCGATGAGTTATGAAGGATATCTATTTAAAATTCGGCAATCCGGCGATCAAGGGCGAGTCCGCCGATAAGGATCACGCCGGCTGGATCGAAATCGATTCGTGGAGCCACTCGATCACGCAACCGCGTTCGGCAACCGCCTCGACCGCAGGTGGTCACACCTCCGAGCGTTGCGAACATGCCGACATGCAGTTCACGAAAGACATCGACGTGGTCAGCCCGCTGATCTACCAACACGCGTCCGGCGGCACGACGTTCGACGAAGTCACGATCGACTTCATGCGTTCGGATGGCGAAGGCAATCGCATCAAGTACCTGGAAGTCAAACTCAAGTACGTGATCATTTCGAGCGTGACGCCGAGCGTGGTGGGCGAAGGCCTGCCGACCGAACAGTTCTCGCTGAAGTACGCCGCCGTGCAGTGGAAGTACACGCAGCAGAAGATTGGCGGCAACCAGGGCGGCAACGCGCAAGGCGCGTGGAGCCTGACGAAGAACGACAAGACGTACGCGGTCTGATGCGCGGGTGCACGCGGCGCGCGGGGCTCGAAAGGGTTGTCGCTCACGGTGTGTGCCTTGCATCGATCCGTTTCTTCGGACGCTGATGAAACGCTTCGAACCCAGCTTTCTCGACAAGCTGTTCGACGACGAACCGCATCTGCCGGCTTCCCCGGCGATGCGGCAATTGTCGTTGGATGAATTGAAGAGCACGGTCGCGCGCGACGTGGAGGCGATCCTGAATACGCGCATTGCGCTGACCGAGCACGAACTGGCGGCGCTGCCGGAATGCCAGCGCTCGGTGCTCACGTACGGTCTGAATGATTTCGCGGGCCTGAGCCTCGCAAGCCATTACGACCGCACCTTCATTTGCAAATCGATTCAACAGGCCATTGCGCGGCACGAGCCGCGCTTGCAGCAGGTGGCGGTCACGCTCGAATTGAACGAACAATCCACCAATGCGCTGAACTTCGCGATTCAGGCGCTGTTGGTGGTCCATCCGGCGGAAGAACCGGTGAGTTTCGATGCGATGCTGCAGCCTTCCACGTTGCAATACTCGGTGACGCGCGCACGCGCGAAGCTGTAGTAGCAGAATTTTCAACCGCTGCATTCGCGTAGCGGCGTTGTCTAGCAGTTGCTTTTGTACCGCTTTGCCGCAGCCGTTACGCGCGACGGTGGCGATAGTTTGGGCGGAGAGGCTTCAGGTCCGGGGATAGATCGATGGAAGAATTGCTGCCGTATTACGAGCGCGAGTTGTCATTTCTGCGGCGCTATTCGCGCGACTTCGCCGAGCGCTACCCGAAGATCGCGGCGCGTCTGGCCATGTCCGGCGAACACTGCGAGGACCCGCACGTCGAGCGGATGATCGAATCGTTCGCGTTGCTCGGCGCGCGCATCAACAAGAAACTCGACGACGATTACCCCGAATTCACCGAGGCGCTGCTGGAAGTGCTGTATCCGCACTACCTGCGGCCGTTTCCGTCGTGCTCGATTGCTCAGTTGGGCACGTCCACCGCGCTGAGTCATCTGACCGAACCGGTTCGGGTCGAACGCGGCACCGAACTCAAGTCGCGGCCCATTCGTGGCGTGCAATGCCGTTTCCGTACCGCCTACGACGTGACGCTGGCGCCGATCCGCATCTCGGAGGCGAAATACACGTCGGTGGCGATGGCGCCGAGTGCCACCGTGCTGCCGGGCAATGCCACGGCGATCGTGTCGATCACCTTTGAATCGACGGCGGCGCAACTCGATCTCTCCGCGCTGAAAGTCGGGACACTGCGCACGCATCTGCACGGCGAGCAGTCTTTTATCGCGGCCTTGGCGGATTGTCTGTTCATCAACGGAATGGCCACTTACGTGGAAGCCGACCGTCGCGGCGTGTGGAAACAATTGCGCGAATCGCCGGTCGTGCAAGCCGGTTTCGACGAAGAAGACGCGCTGATCGACTATCCGGCCAAATCGCACCCGGCGTACCGGTTGCTGACCGAATACTTCGCGTTCCCCGAGAAATTCAACTTCGCCGACTTCGATCTGGCGGCGATGACACGCGCAAGCGGCCGCTGCCAGCGTTTGACGCTGCATGTCGTGTTGAAGGAAGTGCGCAGCGACTCGCACATTGCGCGGCTGCTGGATTCACTGGCCGCGCATCATTTCCGCCTGTTCTGCACGCCGGTGGTGAATCTGTTCGAACAGCACGGCGAGCCGATCCGTATCAGCCATCAGGCGATTTCGTATCCGGTGATCGCCGAAGCGCGTCGCGCGTTTGCCTACGAAGTCTATTCGATCGATTCGGTGAAGCTCGTCAGGCAACAGGCGAATGAAGAATCGGTAATTGAATTCCGGCCGTTCTATTCATTGCATCACGGCGAAGCGGCGCGTGCGGGTCACTATTGGTTCGCACGGCGCAATGATTGGGTCGCGCAGAAAAGCCCCGGCTACGAGACTGAAATCTCGATCGTCGATATCGACTTCGAACCGGCCGCGCCGCAAACCGATACCTTGAGTCTCAATCTGACGTGTACCAATCGCGATTTGCCCGCGGGCCTCGCGGTGGGACTCGAAGGCGGCGATCTGTTTCTCGAAGGCGGCTCGCTGACCGGCAGCATCTCGATGCTGCGCCGGCCTACGCCGAGCGTGCGCTTCGAGCGCGGACGCGCCGCGCATTGGCGGCTGATCTCGCATCTGGCGTTGAATCACGTATCGCTCGCGAATAGCGGCTTGTCGGCGCTCAAGGAAATGCTCGTGCTCTACGACTTGCGGCGCACGGCGGTGTCCGCGCGGCATATCGACGGGCTGGTCGGCATCGAACAGCGCGCCGCCGTGCAATGGCTGCCGGGCAAACCGTTCGCCACGTTCGTGCGCGGCATCGAGATTCGTTTGACGATCGACGAAGAGCATTTCGTCGGCACGAGTCTCGCGTCGTTCGTGCGCGTGATCGACACGTTTTTTGGGCTGTACGTGCATCTGAACAGCTTTGTGCAACTGGTCGTCGTGTCGAAGCGCACTGGCGAGGAGATTCTGCGATGCAAACCGCGCAGCGGCGAATCGATCCTGGCGTAGTCGAGCAGCTTCTCGACGAGCCGCATCGCTTCGAATTTTTTCAGGCGGTGCGGATTCTCGAGAAGTGGTTCGCGCAGCAATCGCCAACCCACACCGGACGTCCCGGCGAAATCGTCGCGCGGCGGATTGCCTTTCGCAATTCGCTGTCGATGTCGTTTCCGCCGAGCGAGATTCACGGCGCGCAGTCTTACGACGACGCAGGCGCGGCGCTGAAGGAAAAAGCACAACGCACGGTGGCGCTCGAAAACGGCTCGCTCGACAAGGTCGATATCACACCGGCTTTTTTCGGTTTGCTCGGCGGGCAGGGCGCATTGCCGCTGCATTACACCGAGCAGATCATCGCGCGTGAGCAGATCAAGCGGGATCGCGCCGCGCGTGAGTTTTTCGACGTGTTTTCGAATCGTGCGACGGCGCTGTTCTACGCGGCGTGGAAGAAATACCGCTTACCGTTTCACTACGAGCTGGATCGCGACGAACGCTATTTGCCTTTGCTGCTCGCGCTCGCCGGCGTCTCCGACGACGATACGCGTAACAGCCTGCAAAGCGGCGATGGCGCGCTATTCGACGAGGCGATTGCCGGTTACGCGCTGGCTGCGCGGCATCGCCCGGTATCGGCGGCTTATTTGCAACGCACGCTGTCGGAGTACTTCAAGGTGCCGGTGCGCGTCGAGCAGTTCATCGGTAAATGGTACGACGTGCCACGCGATCAGTTGACCTTGCTCGGCAGCGTCAACGCGACGCTCGGCGCGACCGCGCTGGCGGGCGAGCGCGTCTGGCAACGCGACATGCGCGCGCGTCTCGTGATCGGACCGCTCGACAAGGCCGACTATGAAGCGTTTTTACCGGGCGCCGATCGCGCGGTGGCGCTCGAACGCATGCTCACGCTGCTCGCGGGCGTCACGCTCGAATACGAGGTGTCGCTGGTGCTGCGTCGCGAGGCCGTCGGACCGAGCCTGTTGAGCAAGGGCGCGCGCCTCGGCTGGGACGCGTTCCTCTGCACGAAGGAAGCCGACCGTGACCGCGCGGATGCCCGCTACGAATTGCACGTGATTCACTGACCATAACGACAGAACCCGGACCCGGACCGCACGACATGAGTACGTCCCTCAATACCCTGATCGCCAAACTGAACCCGACCTGCCGGCAGGCTGCTTTGCTGGCGGCGAACAATTGTCTTGCGCGCGGTCACTACGAGGTCGACCTCGAGCATGTGGTGCTGGCGCTGCTGGACGAACCAGCGAGCGACGTCGCGCTGGTGCTGCGCGCGAGCAGGATCGACATGCACGCATTGCGCGCGGATCTCGAGCGCGAGTTGCAGCGTTTGAAAACCGGCAATACGCGCACGCCGGTATTTTCGAAGCATCTGATCGAGTTGCTCGAACAGGCGTGGCTGATTGCGTCGCTCGATTCGCAGATCGGGCGGATCCGTTCGGGACATCTTCTGCTGGCGCTGCTGACCGCGCCGGATCTCGCGCAATTCGCCGAGCGCATGTCGCCGTTGCTGCGCGACGTGCGCGTGACCGACCTGAAGCACAAGTTCGATGAGCTGACCACGGGTTCGCGCGAAGTCGAGCGCAGCAATGAGACGCAAAGCGCGGAAAGCGGCGCGGACGATGGGACGCCGACCGATACCGCGCCGGGCGCGCCGTCGAAAACGCCCGCGCTCGACACGTACACGAGCAACCTCACGCAGCGCGCGCGTGAAGGCAAGATCGATCCGGTGATCGGCCGCGAGGGCGAGATTCGCCAGACCATCGACATTCTGATGCGCCGCCGCCAGAACAATCCGATCATGACAGGCGAAGCGGGCGTCGGTAAAACGGCGGTGGTCGAAGGTCTCGCGCTGCGCATTGCCGCCGCCGACGTGCCCGCGCCGCTCAAAGGCGTAGCGCTGCACGTGCTCGACATGGGTTTGCTGCAAGCCGGCGCGAGCGTGAAAGGCGAGTTCGAAAACCGCCTGAAGAACGTGATCGACGAGGTGAAGAAGAGTCCGCATCCGATCATTCTCTTTATCGACGAAGCGCACACGATCATCGGCGCGGGCGGCCAGGCAGGGCAGAACGATGCGGCTAATCTGCTCAAGCCGGCGTTGGCGCGAGGCGAGTTGCGCACCATTGCGGCCACCACATGGAGCGAGTACAAGAAGTACTTCGAGAAAGACGCTGCGCTCGCGCGGCGTTTCCAGGTCGTAAAGATCGAGGAGCCGAGCGAGACGCTCGCCGCGGCCATGTTGCGCGGCATGGCCGCGTTGATGGAAAAGCACTTCAACGTGCGCGTGCTCGACGATGCGATCACTGAAGCGGTACGTCTATCGCATCGCTACATCAGCGGCCGGCAACTGCCGGACAAAGCGATCAGCGTGCTCGACACCGCTTGTGCGAAAGTCGCGCTCGCGCACAGTTCGACACCCGCAGCCATCGACGACACGAAGAAGCGCCTGGAACGTATCGACGCTGAAATCGCCGCGCTGGACCGCGAAGTGGCGAGTGGCGCGCTGCACGACGAACGGCTCGCCGAATTGCGCGGCCTGCGCGAAGAAGACCTCAAGGATCTCGCCGAAGACGAAGCGCGCTACGACAAGGAACGCGCATTGGTGACGGAGATCGTCGGCTTGCGCGCGGACATCGACGCGGCGCGCGTGAGCAGCGCTGACCCTGAACAAGCCGACAAGGCACAGCAGGCACGCGAAACGCTCGGCACGCGCGTAGCCGAATTGCACGCCTTGCAAGGCGGCCAACCGATGGTGCCGTTGCAGGTCGACGGCCACGTGGTCGCCGAAATCGTCGCTTCGTGGACCGGCATTCCGCTTGGCCGCATGGTCAAGGACGAAATCCAGACCGTGCTGAACCTGCAACCGCTGCTGGCCGCGCGCGTGATAGGCCAGGACCACGCACTCGACGCGATCGCGCAGCGCGTGCGCACCGCGAGTGCAAATCTCGAAGACCCGAACAAACCGCGCGGCGTGTTCATGTTCGTCGGCCCGTCGGGCGTCGGCAAGACCGAAACCGCGCTCGCGCTGGCCGACGTGCTGTACGGCGGCGAACGCAAGATGGTCACGATCAACATGAGCGAGTATCAGGAAGCGCATAGCGTATCCGGCCTGAAAGGCTCGCCGCCGGGCTATGTCGGTTACGGCGAGGGCGGCGTGCTGACCGAAGCGGTGCGCCGCAATCCGTATTCCGTGGTGCTGCTCGACGAAGTCGAAAAGGCGCACCCCGATGTGCTCGAAATGTTCTTCCAGGTGTTCGACAAGGGCACGATGGACGACGCCGAAGGCCGCGAGATCGATTTCCGCAACACGCTGATCATTCTCACTTCGAACGTCGGCTCGCAGGCGGTGATGCAGGCCTGCCTGAACAAGAGCGCGGAAGAGTTGCCCGACGCCGACGAACTCGCGGAGACCTTACGTCCGCAACTGTACAAAGCGTTCAAACCGGCATTTCTCGGCCGCATGAAAGTGGTGCCGTACTATCCGATTTCCGACGACGTGCTCGCCGAAATCATCGAATTGAAGCTCGATCGGATTCGCCGCCGCATCGAGTCGAATCACAAAGCGGTGTTCGAGTGGGACGAGTCGCTGGTCGATGCGGTGCTCGCGCGTTGCACCGAGGTGGACTCCGGCGCGCGCAACGTCGATCACATTCTGAACGGCACGCTATTGCCCGAAATCGCGCAGCAGGTGCTGGAGCGTGTGGCGAACGGCGCGGCGATCGAACGCATTGCCGTGCGCGCGAGCGAGGCCGGCGAATTCGATTACACGGTGGTGTGAACGGACGCGCCAATCTGTTTTAATGCCGTACCGGATACTTATTGCTTTCTTTCATGCCGATCAATCTGAACACGTTGCTGGCTCCGCTCAGCGAAACCTCGCCTTGTGGCGAAGATCTGCTGTTTTCAGCGGATTTCGATGCGATTCAGCACGCGCGCCGTTTCGAAGACCCGTCGCTGGATCAGGGCGAATGGGTCACGGAGATCAAGGAGGCCGATTGGCCTTTTGTGGTCGAGCGTTCGGGCAGTCTGCTGCAAACGCAGACCAAGGATTTGCGCCTCGCCGTGTGGCTCACTGAAGCACTCGCGATCGACGAGGGCATCAATGGTCTTTCGCAGGGCTACGCGCTGTTGACGGGGCTTTGCGAGCGCTACTGGGATCACGTGCATCCGCTGCCGGAAGGCGACGACACCGAGTATCGTCTCGGCAACGTCGCGTGGCTGGTCGGCCGCACCGGCGATCTGCTGCGCGCCATGCCGCTCACGTCGTCGCAAGGCAATGCGTACAGCACGATCGATTGGGACGTGGCCACGCACGTCGCGCAAGCCGTCAAGCGCGATCCGGATCACGCCGACGATATCGCGCGCGGCAAGCCGTCGATCGAACAGATCGAGGCGTCGAAGCGCGCTACGCCGTCGGCGTTTTACTCGGCGCTGCTTGTCGATCTTAAAGCGTTCGAAGCGGCCATGCTCGCACTCGAACAGGAACTGGACCGGCGCGCCGCCGACTCCGCGCCGAGTTTCCGTCAGGCGAAGGACGCGTACGAAAGCGTCTACCGCCTGGCCGAACGCTTTGCACGCGAACTGGGCGTGAACGCCGAAGCGCCGCCGCCCGCGAAAACGCCTGCGCCCAACGAAGTCGAACGTGCCGAGCCTACTTTCAAGACCGCACCGGAACGCGAGGAACCTGTGTTGACGACCATGCCGACGAGCCCGATTGCAGGAATCCAGAGCCGCGCGCAGGCCGTCGCGCAGTTGCGTGCGGTGGCCAAGTTCTTTCGCGCGACGGAGCCGCATAACCCTGCCGCGTATTTCGCCGACAAGGCGGCGGAGGCAGCGGATATGCCACTGCATCAATGGCTATCGACCGTGGTGAAAGACGACGGATCGCTCGCGCATATTCGCGAGTTGCTGGGCGTGAAGCCGGAAGAGAACAGCTGAACAAAGCCTTCAACGCAGCAAACAAAAAAGCCTGGCTTCGGTTATCTATCGAAGCCAGGCTTTTTTCATGCACACCGCCACGCAGGGCTAACTCAAGATCCCGCACGAAACTCGATGCGCCTATTACGTGCCCGTCCATCGGTCGTGTCGTTCGACGCGATCGGCTGATCCGGACCGACGCCCGTCGTCGTCATCTGTTGCGGCGGGATGCCTTTCGCGACCAGATAACCCTTCACCGCATCCGCGCGCGCCTGGCTCAGCGCGATATTCGACGTGCGGTTGCCCGAGTTGTCAGTGTGCCCGATGATCGCGACGGTCTTGGTCGTCATTTTCCCCATCGCGGCGGCCATCTGATCGAGAATCGCGCGGCCTTGCGGTGTGAGCGTCGCGCTGCCGGTTTCGAATTCGATCGTGCGATTCGCGAGCGTCTGATCGAGCAGGCCTTGTTCGGAAGCGCTCACGCGCAGACCGTTCTTGATCGTGTAAGTCGGGTTCAGCGCATTCGCCATGTCGCTCGCAAGCTGCTGGCGCTGTGATTCGTTGTGCACTTCGCCCTTCACGTCGATCTGCGTGCCGTCGATTTTCAACTGGCCCTTGCTGATCTGCTTCAACTGCGGGCCGATCAACTTTTGCACGTTCGCGGACCAGTTCGGCGGCGTGGCCACATCGGCGACTTCGATTTGGTCGACCACGTTGGCCGCGCCGTACGTATCGCGCAAGCGCGCAAGCACGGCCGCCTTGGTCGCTTCGTCCGGCACCTTGCCGCCGACCACGACCTGGCCCGGCGTCGCGTTGGCGGGCGGCGGCGCCGCGGTAATCGCGCCGGTGCCGGCGCCGGTCGTGCCGCTCGCGAGTCCCGCCGTATTCACCGCAGGGCCAGCATTGCCCACCGGCGCCGACGAAGCCGGCGGCAGCATCGTGGTGTGAATCGAAATGCCGCTGTTGTCGACCGGCGTGACGCGAGCCGGGCCGTCGTTGTCGGCATGCGCGAGGACGCTCAGCAGAAGACCGGCGAGCAGCACGGACGTGCGAATGGAGAGATTCAGCATCGTGTCACGCTCCCGTGAATGCTTCGCGGAACGTGTCGATGCTGACGCGCAGCGACAGTTGCGGTTGATCGAGGTAACTGACGAGCTTGCTGATGCCATGATCGTTTTGTGCGTGTTCGTCGATCCACTCGGGATCGTCGATATCGATGTTGTGCGCCGCGTACGACTGCGGATCGACCACGCTGTGCAGCGTCTTGGCCGAGGCGCCGTTAAAGCCGATGATGAGCCGCTCGCGCTCGGCAATCGTGCCGATGAAAATCGCCAGCTCGAAATCCGCCTGCGCGACGAACGGCGCAATCAGTTCGAGCCAGAACGCGGCAACGAGGCTGCGGTAGAACGGATCGTTCGGCAGCGGCAAGGTCAGTCCGCGTTCAAGGTGCGAGGAGCCGCTTTGCATCACCGGACGCAGCAGCGAGCCGAGCGCCAGCATCGCGCCACGCAGACGCACCGGATGGCCGCTCGCGAGCAGCATCTGTTCGAGCCCGGAGAGTGTCTGGTGTTCGACGAAGTCGTTGAAGGTGCCGTCGTGCGGATTGCCCGGACCGGCGCCGATCTCGATGGGAACCTGCGTCTCGCCGAGCGCCTGCAGCGCGCCGGGCGGTTCGCTGGCGCCGAGTAGCGGCTTCATCTGCGCCGCGACGCGCGACCAGAGGCGCGCGAAGGCGAGCGGACTGTGCGCGAGGAACGTCAGCGGCTTTTCGACTTCGAGCGCGGTCGCGGCAAGAAACGGAAAGCGCCGCGACGACTGATCGTGGCTCGCCATCATATGCCCGGCGATCGCCAGCTTGCTGCGCGAGCCGAGGAACGCGAAGTGCATCGGCTTGGCGTTTTCGTAGACGATCTTCCAGCGCGGATCGTCGGTGAGCAGTTCCATTGCTTCGGCGATCCAGCGGTCTAGCGTGGCCAGCAATTGCGGGTTATGCGCGCTCTTCACGAAGTCGCCGCGCGACGGGATCTTGCCGAAGTAGGCGATTTGCGCCTGCACGGTTTGCGTCATTGCGCACCCCCTGTATTCGAAACCGCGGTGGCGGCCGTAGCCGGCCGTGCCGCGGGCATTGCCGGCGCGGCGGCGGGCAGGGAGCCCGGCGCACCCGCGGCGGTCGCGTTGACCGAATTGGCCGCCGCGCTCACATCCGCCACCGAGGACGGCAGCCGCAAGCCGCGCAGGCTCTGCTGTTGCGGCGCATCGCTGCTGGCGCTCGACGCCTGCGACGTGCTGATGATGCGCATGCTGACCGCCACCGTCACGCTGCCTTGCGTCCACGACAGATCGAACGTGCCGTCCGGACGACGCTTGCGTTGCGCCGAGTTGATCAGTTTCTCCAGACCGTAGCGGCCCGGTTCGTTGACCAGTTGCAGCGTGCGGCCGTCGAAGGTCGTGGCGCTCAGTGTCGCGCCCGGCGAACCCGACGGATTCGGCCACACAAAGTTGGTCCACTGCGGCGGTGTATTGCGGTAGCGCATCTGCTGACCGTCGATCGCCAGCGTGTATTCCGTCGTGCCGCTGCTCGGCTGCGGCAGGATCTGGAACACGGTCTGCGGTTCAGCCGAGCCTTGACCGGCCGCTGCGCCGGCCGCGCCGCCCGCAAGCGGCGCTACCCAGCGCGCGAAGCCGTTGGTGAAGTCAGGCGTGAGCGCGAGACCCATATCGCCCCACGTGCGAGCTGTCAGCGTGTCGCCACGGCGCACCGCGAGCGGCCCGAGCGTGGTGCCGACGAACTTGGCGATCGCGCCGTCCGGGCCGAACACCTGGGCGATTTCGCCGGCGCCGGCTTCGACCTTCGCGTCGCTGGCAAACGGATACTTGTTCGCGAGCGAGCCCTGGAAGCTCTGATACACCTGCGCATTCCAGACCTTGTTGACTTCGACGCTGGCCGGCTGGATCACCACCGCATACGCCGCCATCAACGGACGCACGAGCAGCGGACGCAGGGCTTTGCGCTGCGAGTCGGTGAGGCCGGTGAGCATCTGTTCGTCGACGTACTTGAGCGAATCGGCGAGTTCGGAGCCGCTGCCGTCGAGCGTCTGCTGCATCAACTGGCGCGCGCCCGGTCCCGGATCGCCCTGATTCTTGATCACGTTAAAGCGCGTGCGGACTTTCGACAGCGTGTCCATATAGCCCTTGAGCATCGAACCGTTGTCGCCGCTCACGACGATACGGCCCAGCGCGGAGAACTCCTGGCCGATCGGACCCATCGGCACTTCGACCGGATTGCCGTTGATGTCGATGTTCGCATTGAGCTGGCCGGTCGGCGCACGCGAGAACCAGTTCTTGAACCAGCTCGTCACGCCCGTTTGCGCGCGCTTCAGGTTCGCGTTGAAGAGCGACGGGTTGTCCCATGAAGTCTGGTCGTACGCGGTTTCAAGCACCTTGCGGATCGGCGAGTCCTGCGGATCGCCCAGACGGTTCATCGCGTCCACGGCCTGGCCGAAGCTGCCGAAACTCTGCACCGCAATGCCTTGCATGAACTTCTGCCAGTGCATCGCGTACTCGGTCTTGTACATCGCGACGAGCGCTTTCTGAATCTGCTCGGGGCTGCCTTCGAGCGTCAGGTCGTCGTGCGCGGACGTATTGAGCACCCAGTCCTTCGCCTGCAACTCTTTCGTGGCGGCGTCGCGAATGGCGGGTTGCACGTACTGGAACCACGCCTCACGCGTGAAGGTGCCGGGGATCGCATAGCTGCCCGCCACCAGCGCCGTATTGTTTTCGCCGACAATGCGCGCGATCGTCATCGGCGCGAAACGCGTCGACGCACGCGCCTTGATTTCCTCGTAGACGCGCTGACGGGCCGGCATGCCGCGCACCACGCGGCGCAGGTTCTCACGCGTCTGATCGACGAGGCCGAGGTTCTGGTCGATCATCGGCCAGTCGTCGTCGGAAACGCGCGACAGGTAGAACGTGATCATGCGTTCTGCGCTGCGGATCATCTCGTCACGAGGCATGTTGCCGCGATTCGTTTCGAGCCAGCCGCGCCAGAAGCGGGCGACCTGATCGGTGAGGTGAGCCGTTTCCACATGACGCTTGTCGCTCAGCATCAGGTAGGTCTTGAGCGCGTTGTACGCGTCTTCGACGTTGGTCGGCGAGGCGTCGCTATACAGGCCGCCCTGGCTGTTCGCTGTCATGGCCGAATGCGTGGAGACCGGAATCGCAGCGGCGTCCGGCGCGCGGTTCAACGGCGCGAGCTGATCGGGATGCGCGTTGACGTCCTTCAGGAACGACGCGAGATTCTGCGAGACCGGATCGAGCAGGATCTGACGCACGCCGTTGTAGTACTCGGTGAGCAGGCGCTGTTCGAGGCGATCGCCTTGATACAGGCCGAGCGACACCGCGAGCGGCCGGTCGCGGCGGAACTGTTCGAGCTGGTCGATGCGGTCCTCCAGCACGTCCATGGCCTGCAGGCGCGATTGCAGGTCGTTGCGGTTCTGCTGCAAACGCACGACATTGTCGAGATCGGCCTGCACGTTCGCCGTGAGCTGCTGGTTGTTGACCGTCGACCAGGTCCAGCCGCCGAGCGCCAACGCGAGCACCGCAACGAAGCCGAAGAAGGTCGCATAGCGCATGCGCGTCTTGGCGGGGCTCGCGAATTGTTTGACCGTTTGCCGGTCGGCGAAGATCACCTTCGAAAACAGATCGCGCAGGAAGAAGCCGTTCTTCGAAAACGCGCTATGCGGCTTGGGCAGGCTATCGGAACTCAGGCCGAAACGGTTGGCGATGCGCGTGGCCGCGGCGCTGTTGGTTTCGCCTTCCTGCAAGGCGCTGGTGAAATAGAAGCCGCGGAAAATCGGCTTGTACTGGAACGGGTTGGTCTCGAACAGCGTGGCGAGAAACGCGCGCAACGCGGGCTTGATGGTCGAAAATTCGAGCGGAAAGCTCAGTTGACCCGGCGAGAGCTTGTTGCCGCGATTGATCGACATCTGCGCGACGCTGATTTCTTTCAGGCCGTCGTACAGCTCTTCGAAGTGTTCGTCGAACAGGCCGACCACGTCGCGCTTCTCATCCGGCTCGTAGGGCAGGGTGGCGCCCCATACGCGGTCGTATTCGTGGCGCTCGCTGCCGCTGAAGAACTCGGTGAAGCCGGTAATCAGGTCGGCCTTGGTGAACATCACATACACCGGCGCGAACACTTCGAGCTTTTCGGTCAACTCCTGCACGCGCTGGCGCAGGTTCTTCGCGAGATTGATTGCGAATTCGGGCTTGCTGTTGGTCAGTTCCGCAATGCTCGCGGTGACGATGATGCCGTTGATCGGCGCCTTCGGCCTGAAACGTTTGAGCAGGCCGAGAAAGCCGAGCCATTCGGTGCGGTCTTCTTCATGCACGGAATAGCGGCCCGCGGTGTCGAGCAGAATGCCTTCGGTCGTGAAGAACCAGTCGCAGTTACGCGTGCCGCCAATGCCGTGGATCACCGCGTTGTTCTTGTCGGCGAAGGGGAACTGCAAGCCTGAATTCAGCACCGCGCTGCTCTTGCCCGCAGCGGGGTTGCCGATCACGATGTACCAGGGCAACTCGTACAGCGCCGAACCGCCCGAGACCTGGCCGATCTTCGAGGTCTTGATGGTCTTCACCGCATCGACGAGGCGCGTGCGCAGCACGTCGAGTTCGGCCTGGCGCGCGGGCGTGGGCGCGGGACCGGCTTCGGCCTGCTTCTCCGCCTGCTGCTCGAGCATCTCACCGAGCTTGCGGTTCGCGCGGCGCGCGCGCAGGCGGCGCACGATCCACACCAGCAGCCACAGCGCGATCACGGTGCCTAGCACGATCGCCGGCCACATCAGGTCGATCTGCAAGGTGTCGGCGCCGATGAATAAGACAGCAGCGAGCGCGAGCAGGCCGATGATCGAGAGCGTGCGTGTGTGGGTCAACACGTTGAGAATGCGTCGCATAAGCCGTTCAGGTCTTGATGATGAGTGTTGTGGCGCGTGGTGTGGCAGGCAGCATGGCGCGCGTACGCCGTTTGAAATAAAACGAAAGCATATTCAGGCGAAAGCGAATGCGGCCGAATTGTTAAATCGGCAATAGCCGGCCGTGGCGACAGTGAGCGGAGCAATGCCGTTATGCGTGCGGCATTGCCGCTTTTTGCCAGAAAAATTGATTGAACGCCCCATGTCAACCTCTTTATTACCCGGTTTTTACCCATTCGGCCTTAATGACCGCGCCCGAGGACGAAGCCGGGTTTGTGGTATTCGACGTGCCCGAGATCCATCATTTTCCAACGGCCACCCCACGTCAGACCGACCTGTTCGGCTGTCTGCCCGTATAACTGATAACCTCGCATGGCCCAGGGATCTTTTTCTGAAATGACGAGCTTGCCGTCGCGCAAAAAGGCATTGTCCGAGGCGAGACCGTATTGGTGATAGCTTTGAAACGCTGCGGCATTGGTGACGTTGCCCCCCATTTGCGCCAGCCGGTTTTGCCGCTCCGGACTGCGATAACCTTCCAGCAAAGCCATTTCATACCCGTATTGCTCGCGCATGATTTTGTACACGAGCAATAAACGCGTTCTGAAATCGGCGTCGAGCAAATTCCAATCGCGGCTCGCGTCTTTAAGCGCGGGCCGGATCTGCTCGACTTCCTGCGTTGCGAATACCTCCGGCGGCAACGGCGGCGGGGGCACGAGCTGTTCGCCATTCAATAACGCGGCAATTTTCTCGTCCGGAACCCGTGCAGTGTCATCGAATTGGAATAATTGCCGGCCGCGTAAAGCCAATGCCACCAATGGAGGCGTCGCAAGAATACCTGTCGTGGTAAAAATCAGCAAGCGCCGCTTTACCAGTAACTTTTGCATATCGACTGCCGTCGATTGCGAAATTTTTGCCGAGCGTGCTAATTGACCGCGAGCGCGCGAAGCGCCGCGCGATGCTCCACGCATAACACGGCCGTGAATAGTGAGCGCCGCACCTAATAAAGAGGCGCGTACCGCCGGCAATAGCAGCATTGCAGCGATCACGACGGCGATGGCGAAATAGGCGAGAAGTACTACGGCAATCAAAGGCGACCCCGGAAATTGGAAACAATTGTATTTTGTAATGCTTGCTCTTAGAATCAGGCCTGCTCGGAGACGAGCCGGAACGTATTATCACGGCGAAATAATCCAGGATTCAATGAGACAGTGAATGAGTGCGCCGGAAAGTTCGAATTCCAAAGCCCCGCCTAGCCTGTTATCCGATAAGGCTAAAGGCTCTGATGGCAATGGTTCGCGAATTCTTGCGAACCTCGAAGGCCGCGTTGCGCCGCCTACGGAAAAACCACGCCGGTCGAAAGCGCCGCTTCTATTGGTCGCCTTGCTCGTAATCGCAGCCGGCGGCTGGGGTGCCTGGCATATGCAGCAGCGTACGCAGAGCGAGTCGCTGGCAGCGGCCGCGCCGGCCAGCGGAGAGAAGACTGCCGCGGCGGCGGTTGCCGCGAGCGCCGCGCCACAGGTCGTCGCCAAAGCTGAGGCGCCGGCTCCCGCTTCCTCGCAAGCGGCGACGATCGTTGCCGACGATAGCGACAGCAAAGCCGCTGCGGCGTCCGCTACGGCGCCCGCCAGCGACGGCAGCCGGCTGTCGCGCGCGCTCGCCGACGGCGCGGAGTCGAGCAGCGCACCCGCGCCGGTTGCAGCCGCAACGGCTGCTTCCGCGGCCACGGTGCCGGCGGCGAAGCATGGCAAAAGCGCAACGGCTGTGGCCAGCAAGGACAAGCACGAGAGCGCGGTCCACGGCAAGAAGGAAAGCGCCACGGCCAGCAATCGCCATGCGAGCGCGCCGACCGAGGTCGCTCAGTCGAAGAAGACGCGCGCGAGCGGTAATGCTTCGAAAGATGATTCGGATGCCGATCTATTGGCTGCGCTCGTTGCGCGGACCAAACCCGCGGATGCGAAACCCGCGGCAGGCGGTAACGCGGCGACCAAGGTCAGTGCATCGGCTGCGCCTGGCAATGCCAAGCTGGCCGAGCGCGTGAAAGAGTGCGGGCAGCGCGGCTTCTTCGAAGATCAGTTGTGCCGCTGGCGCGTGTGTGACGGTCATTGGGGCAAGGATCCGGCGTGTCCGGGTTCAGCACAGCAGGCTCATCAGCCGTAGGCGCGCTTCGTCATTCAATCGCCATGCGCGTCATTCGACGCGCATGCGTTCCACCATTCGCCGCAAACTGATTCCGTGAATTATCCATTCGACATGACGATTTGATTTCATCTGGATTACGTCTATGATGAGCCTCCTTCGCGCGGCACAGCGCTATAAAAAAGGAGACATCAGTGAAGCGACTTCTCGTGGCATTGACGTGTGTGGCAAGCGTGGCGACCGTCACGGCGCTCTCGGCGTGTGGTGGTAGCGAGATCAATGCGCAGAACCCGCCGAAGGTGATCATCGACAGCGACTACAACACGCTGAGCGACGATGGCCAGCTCGGCGTCATGGCCGCGCAATTGCAGGCGCAAGGCTCATTGAAAGTGCTCGGCATTACGGTGGTCTCCGGCAATCAATGGCTGAAGCAGGGCGTAGCGGATGCGTTGAAATCGGTTGAACGTCTGGGCGTTGAGAATCAGATCGGCGTGTATGCCGGCGCCAATTACGCTCTGTCTCACGACTTCGCCGCCATTCAGGCCGAGCAGAAGCAATTCCCCGGCGGCGACGGTTATCTCGGCGCATGGAATACACCCGAGCCGAAATCCGATAGCGATCTCGTTGCGCCGCCCGACGGTTTTGCGACCCACACCAAGGTGCAGAGCAAGAGCGCGGTGGATTTCATCGTCGACTCGGTGAAGCAGTATCCCGGCGAGGTGACGATTCTCGCGATCGGCCCGCTGACCAACATTGCGCTCGCTACGCGTCAACATCCCGAGATCGTGCCGCTAATCAAGCAGATCATTTACATGGGCGGTGCGATCGACGTGCCGGGCAACACCACGCCGACAGCCGAGTTCAATTGGTGGTTCGATCCGGAAGCGGCGAAGGCCGTGTTGCGTCTGCCGATCAAACAGGTGGTGGTTCCGCTCGATGTGACGGACACCGTGAAGATGGACAAGGCGTTGTACGATCGTGTCGCGCACGACCCGACGAAGCAGACCATCATCACGCAATTGTTCAAGACGTTAAATGGTTATGGTTTCGACGGCAAGAATGGCTTCGAGACCAACCCGAACTACACGACGAACATCTGGGACACGTTGACGCTGGCGTATCTGATGCATCCTTCGTTCGCCACGCAGACCGTGGACGAGTGGGTGGACGTGGATATGAGCTTCGGTGCGAATGACGGCAAGGCTACCGGTTATACGAGTTCGCCGCCGGCGGGATTGCAGAAGATGACGGTGGTGAAACGCTTCGACAATCCGAACTTTTTTAACTTCTATGTTGATCTGTTGACGCGGCCGGTGCCGGTCAAGTTACCTAATTGACGCGGTTTTCTACCGCGCTGCCTGCGTGCCCGCAACCCGCCTCAGGCGGGATGCAGGCCGCGCAGCAATTGACGGACACGCGAGAGATCCTGATCGACGTGCTCCGCTTTCTCGAACAACTCCGCCAGCCAGTCCACGAACGCGCGCACGCGCGGCGACACGCGGCGATTCTTCACGTAGGCCACCGAAACCGGCATCGGCACGGGCTTCCATTGCGGCATGACTTCGCGCAATAGTCCCGAGTCGAGATACGGTTGCGCGGCGATCCGCGCGGGCTGGATCAAGCATAGGCCTTGCAGGCCGCAGGTGAGATAGGCCTGTTCGTCGCTGACCTTGACGAAACCTTTTACCTTGACGTTTTGCGCTTCGCCGTCCACTTCGAAATCGAAGTCCACTTCGCGGCCGTTATGCGGCGACATGCAATTGACGGCCACGTGTCCACGCAAATCGTCGAGGTCCGCGGGCGTGCCGTAGCGGGCCAGGTAGGCCGGACTCGCGCAGGTCACGTGCTCGAGGGTGCCGAGTTGACGCGCGACCAGATTCGAATCCGGCAATTCGCCGAGCTGGATGCTGCAGTCGATGGCTTCGGTGATCAGATCGACGGTGCGGTTGCTGATACCGATGGCGAGATCGAGGTTAGGGTAGCGCGTGTGGAAGTCGTCCAGGGCCGGCAGGATGATGGCGCTGGCCACGGCCCCTGGCATCTCGATGCGCAGACGGCCGGTCAGGTTATCCGTGGCGTGACGGATGCTGGCTTCCATTTCGTCGATGTCGGCGAGGATTTGCGCGCAGCGTTCGTAGTAGGCCGCGCCTTCGGGCGTGACGCTTAGGCGCCGCGTTGTGCGGGCGAGGAGGACGGTGCCTAATAGCGCTTCCAGATTCTGAACGATGGTGGTCGCCGTGGCGCGGGGAATGTTCAAGGATTCCGCTGCGCGGGTGAAGCTGTTGGTGTCCACGATTCGGATGAATGTGCGCATTGCAGTTATTCTGTCAATCACGGTTCATGCTCCAGTCGAGGGTTTAGGGTTTTGTCTTGCTATTGCTATTGCTGTTGCCTGCGCGGCGGATTGTGGTCTTTTTTTGTGTTGGCCTTTCCTTGAAATCACGGTGGTCTATTAGCGTTGCCCCTGTGCGGGGCGGCACCTACTTTCTTTGCCGCCGCAAAGAAAGTAGGCAAAGAAAGCGGCTTCACACCGCTAATTCTTAAGCGGGTCCCTCGCGCAGTCACGGCATTGGTGCATCTGGAATCTGTCGTCTCGCACATTCCGCCACAGTGACACGGCAGTCATACTTCCCGCCTCGCGCTCCGCGCTCGCCGAAGGGGCTGGTTAAAACAAATGACTTCGTTTGTGGGTGGTGGGGCCTCGCCTCGGCGACACGCCGAAAAAGGCCGGTGGGTTAATGAAGTACCGTGGGGCGCGCGTAGCGCTGCCGGAAGAATGACGGCCTTGTCACCGGGGCTGAGTGTGCGAGGGCACAGATTCCAGATGCACCACTGCCGCGACTGCGCGAGGGACCCGCTTAAGAATTAGCGGTGTAAAGCCGCTTTCTTTGCCTACTTTCTTTGCGGCAAGCAAAGAAAGTAGGTGCCGCCCCGCACAGGGGCAACACTAATAGACCACCGTGATTTCAAGGAAAGGCCAACACCCCAAAGCACACAGTCAGAAAAAACGACTACAAAAAAAACCCACGCCGCAGGCCAAAAAAACCCACGGCGCAAGCCTAAAAAAACCGACTCACTTCCGCAAGGAATCCAAATCAACCACAAACCGATACTTAACATCACTCTTCAGCATCCGTTCATAAGCCTCATTAATCCCCTGCATAGGAATCACCTCAATATCAGAAGTAATCCCGTGTTCGCCGCAGAAGTCCAACATCTCCTGCGTCTCAGCAATCCCACCAATCAGCGACCCAGCCAGCCGGCGACGCTTGAAAATCAGATTAAACACTTGCGGCGACGGATGATCATGCTCCGGCGCACCAACCAGCGTCATAGTCCCATCCCGCTTGAGCAGATTCAAAAACGGATTCAAATCATGCTGAGCAGCAACGGTATTCAGAATGAAATCGAAGCTATTCAAATGTGCTTCCATTTCTTCGGCATTCTTCGAAATCACCACCTCATGCGCACCCAACCGCTTCGCATCTTCGATCTTCGACGGTGACGTAGTGAACAACACAACATGCGCACCCATCGCACGTGCGAGCTTCACCCCCATATGCCCGAGCCCGCCAAGGCCAACAATGCCGACCTTCTTGCCAGGACCGGCACCCCAGGTTCGCAGCGGCGAATACGTCGTGATACCCGCGCACAGCAACGGCGCCACACCAGCAGGATCGAGATTCTCCGGCACACGCAGCGTGAACGCTTCATCCACGACGAGCTGCGTGGAATAGCCACCGTAAGTGATCTGACCGTCAACCCGGTCGACACCGTTATACGTGCCGACAAAACCGTTCTCGCAATACTGTTCGAGATCTTCCTTGCAACTCGCACACGTGCGGCACGAATCGACCAGACAGCCGACGCCGACCACATCGCCCGCCTTGTATTTCGTCACGTTCGGCCCGACCGCGGTCACGCGGCCGACGATTTCATGGCCCGGCACAACCGGAAACACCGTGTTCTTCCATTCGTTGCGTGCCTGATGCAAATCGGAATGGCACACACCGCAAAACAGAACTTCCATCTGCACGTCATGGGCGCGCAGTTCGCGGCGCTGGATTTCGAACGGGGCGAGCGGCGCGGTAGCGTCGGTCGCTGCATAGGCATAAGTCGTGCTCATGGGTAGCTCCAGCAAAGAGGGTGAAGTCGCAAGGCGCCAGCGATAGGCGACGCGAATCGCCGATGTGGCCAACCTCGTTATGAACCGGGATCACGGCGCGGGCGGTGGCTGGCAAATTCGTCAAACTGGAATTGGCAACCGAGCCCGGCGCAGCGCGGAAAAGGATGATCCGGCAGGGTTCCCATGATAGGAGCGAGGAGGGAGCCCGGGAATACCTGAATGTCTTGAAGATTTGCCTAAAACTCCTGGTGAGGAGCGCGATAGGTCGTTTGGTGATAAATTTCAAGCATTATTCTCTCGCACGTCACTATACCGTCATGTCAACCCGTTCCGTTGAACCCGTCTCGGTCGATCCCGCCCAGCAGCGTGTGGTCGAATTATTCGATGCGCTCGCACCCACCCCGGGCCTCACGCGCACGAGTCTCGAAGGCGTCAACCTGATGCGCGCGAATAGTCCCATGCCGCGTATGCCGGTTATGTACGAGCCGAGCATCGTGATCGTCTGCCAGGGCCGCAAGCGCGGCTTTCTTGGCGATCAGGTGTTCCAGTACGACGCACAGCAGTACCTGGTCCTCTCAGTGCCCTTGCCATTCGAATGCGAGACCGAGGCGAGCCCGGAAGAGCCGTTCCTCGCCATCTCGGTGCGCGTCGATCTGACCATGGTGGCCGAATTGTTGATGGCGCTGAATGAAACGCACGGCGCCGCGCAGCACGAACCCGTCGGCATCTATTCGACGCCGCTCGACCCGGCGCTATGCAATGCGGTGCAACGTCTGATGGACGCGCTGGCGTCGCCGCTCGACGCGCGCATTCTCGCGCCCGGCGTGGTGCGCGAAATCTGCTATCGCGTGCTGACTGGCGAGCAGGGCGACGCGATTCGCGCGGCGCTCACGCATCAGAATCATTTCGGCCGCATTGCCAAAGCGCTGCGGCGAATTCATGCCGATTACCACGGCGTACTGGACGTCGATACGCTTGCGTCCGAAGCGGGCATGAGCCTCGCCGTGTTTCATGCGCAGTTCAAAGCCGTCACGGCCACTTCGCCGATGCAATACGTGAAGACCACGCGCTTGCATCACGCGCGTTTGTTGATGGTGCAGGATGGGTTGAATGCGGGCGCGGCCGCTGCGCGCGTCGGTTATGAAAGCGCGTCGCAATTCAGCCGCGAGTTCAAGCGTCTGTTCGGGCTGAGTCCGGTCGACGAAGTGAAGCGCATGCGCGCCGTCTACGATGCGCCGCCGCCGCGCGTGGTCAAACCGGTGGCGCGTTACGTCACCGCAGTGTGATCGGGCGAGCGGGCCGCGCTACAGGTTACAAGCCGCTAAACCAGTTGTACCCCTGGTCTTCCCAATAGCCGCCGGGATTCGTGTTGGTCACGAAGATCGCCGCGATGTGCTTGGGATTCTTGAAGCCGAGCTTGGTCGGCACGCGCAGCTTCAGCGGGTAGCCGTACTTGGCCGGCAGCGGCTCGTTGCGGAAGTCGAGCGTGAGCTGCGTCTGTGGATGCAAGGCCGTTGCCATATCGAGGCTGGAGTAATAGCGGTCCGCGCATTTGAAGCCGACATAGCGCGCGTTCAGATCGGCGCCGATGCGCTCCAGAAACGTGCGAAACGGCACGCCGCGCCATTGTCCGATCGCGCTCCATCCTTCAATGCAGATGTGGCGCGTGATCTGCGAAGCCTGCGGCAATGCGCGCAGCTGATCGAGATTCCAGCTGCGCTTGTCCGACACGAGCCCCGACACTTCCAGTTGATACGTCGAGCCGTCGATGTCCGGCGCGTCGAACTCCGGATAAAACGCATTGAACGGGAACGGGTCGGTGATTTCGCGCGCCGAATAGGTCGGTGCGAGCTTGTTGCGGTCGAACAGCCACGCCTGCACGCGATCGTTCCAGCGCGACATGGCCCACAACACCTTGTCGACCGAATCGCCGTCCTGCATGTTGCAGCCCGAGAGCATTGCCAATGCGCCGATGGAGAGCGACGAGCGCAGGAACAGGCGTCGTTGCAGCCGTTCGATTTGCGGCTGATGATCGGCAAGTACGATGCGGGAGCGGCGCGCGTCGTCGTTGGGTTTCGATGCGCTCATGCCTGGCTCCTTTCATGCGTCGAATGCCGTGCGCGCCCTGTCAGCATCGGCAGCAACGTGCGCGGCACGAGCAGCACCAGCGCCAGATGCACGACCACGAAACCGACTACGCCTGCCATCGCGATGAAATGCACGCGTCGAGCGAAGTCGAAGCCGCCGAATAGGGCGGTGAGCCAGGAGAATTGCACCGGCTTCCAGATGGACAGGCCCGACGCCACCAGCAACACGCCAAGACATAACACGAGCAGATATAGCGCACGTTGCACCGCGTTATATCTGCCGGTATCGTGCGGAAGCTTGAAGCGTAGCGCGAGGCTCGCATCATGCACCACGTCGCGCGGATGAACCGGCAGCAGCTTGCGCCGGAAATGCCCGCGGCCGACGCCATACGCAAGATACAGCAGCCCATTCGCGCAGAGCAGCCACATCGCCGCGAAATGCCACGCGATCGAGCCGCCCAGCCATCCGCCGACGGTCGCCCACACCGGAAATCTGAACGGGAAAAACGGCGACGCGTTATAGATGGCCCAGCCGCTCATCACCATGCAGACCATCGCGAATGCGTTGATCCAGTGCGTGATTCGCACGACGAGCGGGTGAACGAGCAGGCGCGTTTGCGGTTCGGGCATGGTGCAAGGGTCGCGAGGCGAACAGGAAGTGGAAAGCCGCGCCATTGAAGAACGCGGCTGTTCAAGCAAACAGCAAAGCTGGCAACGCCGTATTACATCGGCGGCGTCACACCATGCTCGCCTGCGGAGATGAAGTTGGCGGCCATCGAGCCGTCGGCTTCCTTGTGGGCAAACAGCACGACTTTCGCGCCCGGCACCAGCAGCGAACGGTCACCCGGTTCCAGCGCGACGATAGGCACGTCTTGCGGAATCACGATTTTCTTTTCACCGTCCTTGTACTTCACGGTGATCGTGCGGCCGTTGCTGACCACGAGCGAACCCACGGTGCCGTTGGTCATCGAGCTGTTGCCGCCGAGATCCCACGGACGGTGGCCTTCGCCCGAGCCGCGCATGCTGGCCGGGAACACGTGCACTTCGAGCGCCTTCAGCGTGCCGTCCGCTTGCGGGATCGCGGCGGTGCCGACATAGCTGTCCGGCTTGATGTCGTTCACATTGGCGAGCACGACGCCGCGAATCGGCGTGTCCTTGGCGAGCTTCACGTCGACATCCTTGCCGTCGCGCGTGTGGACCTTGAGCAGATCGCCCGACAGCGACGTCACCGTGCCGCGCACGCCGGTAGGCATGGCGTTCTGGGCTTGGGCAGCCGGCCCGGCGGCGAGCAGAGCAGCGGCAACGAGCGCGGGGGCGGCGAAGGCGCGCAACGCGTGCGCGGAAACGATCTTCATGAATCAGCTCCAGGTGGTGACGGATGGGGGCAGATTAGACCCGGGACCGGCTCCGGCGAGTGACAGGCGGATGACAAAAACGTCATGAATGGCGAGCGGCAGCCACGTAAAATGGCCGGCATATCCACGTCCAGCATTTCAGCGTTTCAGCGAGTGCCAGAACGAACCGCTGAGCGGACGTCCGAATCGGAGCACCGAGCATCATGAGCATCCTCGTCATCGAAGACGATCCGAAAACCGGCGACTACCTGAAGAAAGGTTTGCGCGAGAGCGGCTATGCGGTCGATCTCGCGCGCACCGGCACGGACGGCCTGCACATGGCGCTCGAAAATGCGTACGACCTCGTGGTACTGGACGTGATGCTGCCCGGTATCGACGGTTGGGAAATCATGCGCGCGCTGCGCGCGCGGCGCGATCTGCCGGTGATTTTCCTGACCGCGCGCGATCACGTCAGCGACCGTATTCGCGGCCTCGAGCTCGGTGCGGACGATTATCTCGTCAAGCCGTTTTCATTTACGGAGCTGGTGCTGCGTATCCGCACACTGCTGCGCCGCGGCGTGATCCGCGAAAGCGACGTATTCGAAATCGCCGACCTCAAGCTCGACGTGCTGCGCCGCAAGGTGACGCGTGAAGGCGTGGAGATTCCGCTCACCAACAAGGAATTCATGCTGTTGCATCTGCTGGTGCGCCGCCAGGGCGAAGCGCTGTCGCGCACGCAAATCGCCTCCGAAGTGTGGGACATGAATTTCGACAGCGACACGAACGTGGTCGACGTGGCCATCAAGCGGCTGCGTGCCAAGATCGACCATCCGTTCGAAAAGAAGCTGATTCATACGGTGCGCAGCATCGGCTACACGTTCGGCGACGGCTCATGAAATTCTGGTCCGGGCGCTCGCTCACGGCTCGCACCACGGTGCTGTTCGCGGCAATCGCGTGCGTGGTCATCGGCACGCTCGGCGCGTATTTCTATCACTCCGCGGAAGTGTCGTTGCAACGCCGCGCGGACGTGGTGCTGACCGCCCGCGTCGAGCACTTCAGCCGCATCGTGCGCGATCTCTATTCAGTGAGCGAATTGAAGAGTCGGCCGTTGCTGTTCGAGACCATGCTCGGCGCGGAACAGGACGTGCTGCTGTTTCGCCGTCCGGGCGAGGCGCCGTTCATCGACGTGAACCCGGCGGGCGTGGCGGTGCCCGCGCTGCAAGCCGGTGTTGAGGACCGCTTGCCGACCGTTGCCGACATTCGCCAGACACAGCTGGGCAACGGTGTGCCGGTGCATTGGGCGATCGCCACCGCCAAAGCGCGCGAGGACGGCACCGAAGTCGAAGTGATCGCCGGCCACCCGATGACGGAGGAAGTGCGCATGCTGGCTGCGTACCGCAACCGCATCGTGCTGGCCACGCTGATCGGCATGCTGGCCGCGACGCTGCTCGCCTGGTACGTGCTGCGCCGCGCGTTGCGTCCGGTTCGCGAGATTGCCACGCGCGCCGCGCAGATTAGTCCCGCGAGCCTGTCCGTGCGGCTCGACAGCGAGGCGGCGCCGCTCGAATTGCGTCAGCTCACGCACGCGTTCAACGCCATGCTCGACCGTCTCGCCGACGGTTATCAACGGCTCTCGCAGTTCTCCGCCGATCTGGCGCACGAGATCCGCACACCGGTCGGCGCGTTGATCGGGCAGACGCAAGTGACGCTGGCCCGCACCCGCGAGCCCGACGAATATCAGCAGGTGCTCGAATCGAATCTCGAGGAGCTGAGCCGCCTGAGCCATATCGCGGAAAACATTCTGTTTCTCGCGCACGCTGACCATGCGGCGCTTTCAGTGGAGCGTGAACGGGTCGATCTGCGCGAGGAACTCGTCAGGATCGCAGACTATTTCGAAGGTCTCGCCGATGAACGCGGCATGCGCTTCGTGGTCGAGGCCGCAGGCGTGGCATCGGTCAATCCGATGCTGTGCCGCCGCGCGATCAACAACCTGGTCGTCAATGCCGTGCGTTACGGCGCGAGCGATACGGTGGTGCGTCTGCGTGGCACGCAAGACGAAGCGGGCGCCACCGTGGTGGTCGAAAACGACGGCGCGCCGATTCCCGACGAGCAACTAGGCCGTCTGTTCGATCGTTTTTATCGCGCAGACGCGGCACGCAGCGCGTTCACCGAATCGAGCGGTCTGGGCCTCGCGATCGTCAAGGCGATCATGCATCTGCATGGCGGCACGGCGCGCGTGGTGTGTCCGGCGCCGGGCGTGGTGCGTTTCGAGTTGCGCTTTCCGGGCGCTTAAGTACCGGTTGCAACGGTGGAGGTCTGCGGCTCATGACAGCACACGCAGAGCTTGTTGCCGTCCGGATCGCGAAAGTAAGCGCCGTAGTAGTTCGCGTGATACTGCGGACGCAAACCCGGCGGCCCCTCGCACGTGCCGCCGTGAGCGAGCGCCGCGGCGTGTGCGCGATCGACCGTGGCGCGGTCGGCGGCGAGCAGGGCGATCATCTGACCGTTGCCGGCCGACGCTGGTTGGCCGTCGTAAGGCTTGCCGATCACGAACAGCGGGCGCGGCGCATCCGCCGCCATCCAGCCGGACCAGCATGCGTCGGGATCGCGGAACTTGAGCCGCAGATCGAGCGTATCCATCAGCACGTCGTAAAAGCCGCAGGCACGCTCGAAATCACTGATGCCGATGAAAACGTGGGAAAGCATGGCTGTCGCTCCTCGTGAGTGCTGCCCGTGCCGGCCAGCGCCGTTGTTTCAGACTCAGACCTTCCTCAGATACGCGGCCTTCAACATGAAGTTGCCGGCGTCCATCTTGCAGTCCACTTCATGATCGCCGCCGACAAGGCGAATGCTCTTCACCTTGGTGCCCATTTTCAGCGTGATCGACGAGCCTTTCACTTTCAGGTCCTTGATCAGTACGACGGCATCGCCATCGGCCAGCGGGTTGCCGTTGGCGTCCTTGACCACGGGCTCGTCGGCGTCGTCGGCGGACACGGCGGCGTTCGCCGGCCATTCATGCGCGCAATCGGGGCAGACGTAGTTGTCGCCGTCCGGGTAGGTGTTTTCCATCGCGCACTGCGGGCAGGCGGGAATTGTCGACATGATTTTCTTTCCAGACCGCGGCGGGCCGCGGATAACTTCAGGGTCGGCGAGTATAGCGGACGCGTGGCGGGCCGCCGGCGTCCGATGCGCGGGATGCTGCGCCAGCGCAAACTAGCGAGTGCGGAGGCCGGCGCGAGTCACGTGTGGCGACGCTGCACGGGCAGCGGACTATACTTTTCCGATCGCCTGGCGGTCCCGCAAGTTTCGTCACGCCTGGCGAAGCTTTGCAAAGCACACCGATTGCTCGAATCTCACAACTGGAGTTCTGTCATGGTCAAACTCGCACTGTACGTTCGTCTCGAAGCCAAGCCCGGCAAGGAAAAAGAGGTCGAAGCGTTTCTGCTTGGCGGCTTGCCGCTCGTCGAGGAGGAGCCGGGCACCGTCGCGTGGTTCGGTTTGAAGCTCGGGCCGTCCACGTTCGGTATCTTCGACGCCTTTCCGGATGAAAGCGGCCGTGACGCGCACCTGAACGGCAAGGTGGCGGCCGCGTTGATGGCGAAGGCCGGCGAACTGTTCGCCTCGCCGCCCACTATCGAAAAGGTCGACGTGCTGGCGGCCAAATTGCCGGGCTGAACGAGCCGCTGACGGCGCGGCCGGTCGCACGGCCTTCCCGTTTGCTGCCACTGCAACGCGGAATATGGCGGTTATCACGCCGACGCAGCGCCGGCGCCGCGCCGCGATCCGGCGCGTGCGCTTGTCAGCCGCCTGCCGCGTCGGACGCGTTCGCAGCCGGCTGATTCGCGTAGGTCGCGCGCTTTTCCTCGTACATCAGCAGATCGGCGCGCTGCACGCCTGCTTCGAGCCGGTCGCCGCGCTGGCAGGTGGCCGCGCCCATCGAGAAGCTGAGCGGCGAGCCCGGATAGAACTGATTGTTTAACTCCACCAGTTGCCTGATCGCATCGACCATCGCGGCGCCGCCGCGCTCGTCGGTGTCCGGCATCAGGATCGCGAACTCGTCGCCGCCGATGCGCGCCGCGTGAAACGGCGTCTCAGTCGCCTTGGCCAGCACCTCGCCGGCGCGCCGCAAAAGCGCGTCGCCCGCAGCGTGGCCGAGCTGATCGTTCACGCGTTTCAAACCGTTCAGATCGGCCATGATGATCGTCACGGGCCACGGGCCCTTGCGTTCGAGCCGGTTCAGTTCGTCCACGTAGAAAGAGCGGTTGCGCAGTTTGGTCAGCACGTCGTGCTTGCCGAGGAACTCGAGATAGGCTTCGGCTTTCTTGCGCGCCGTGATGTCAGTGAGCGCCACCAGCACCAGATCCCAGGTCTTCTCATGGCCCGGCAGGACGGAGAACTGCAGGTGCACGTGCACCTCGCTGCCGTCGAGCGAATAGTTGAGCACTTCGCGCTGCTGGAACAGCTTGCCGTCCCACAGATCGACCAGTTGCTCGCGGAAATGCGGACGCATGTCATCACGGAACACGTCGGCGAGACGCGCGAGCAGCGTTTTCTTGTCTTTCGCCGCGAACATGTCGAGCGTGTGCTGATTCACGTCGAGCACATGGATTTCCTGCATGCAGCGTTCGACGAACTCGGGATGCACGTCCGTGAACACGCGGAAATCGTTGATGCCGGCCGCGCGCGCTTCGTCGAGCAGACGCTTGACCGCGCTGAAATCCTCCACCCAGAGCGACACCGGCGAATACTCGAACAGGCCGCGCACATACTGCTCGGCAAGCGTCACGCGATGCCGCGCGCCTTCCAGTTCCGTAATGTCTTCGACCGACACCAGCACGCGGTCCCAGCGCGCCTCGTGGCCGGGCAGCACGGCGCCCTTGAGCAGCACGTCGAGGCGCCGCCCGCCGAGCGTGTAGTTGACCGTCTGGCTGGTGAACTGCGATTGCCCGGCCCACAACTGGCATAACTCTTCGAGGTGGGTCTTGAGCATGTCGTCGCGGAATACCGAGGCGAGATTGCCGGTGAGCGCCTCGAAATCGGCGGCCTCGAATTGCGTCAGCGTCTTCTGATTCACCTTGATGACGCGGATGCTGTGCGCGCATTGCGCGACACAGCCCGGGTTGGCGGCGAAATGCGCGCGCAGATCGGTCACGCCGTCTGCCCGCCATGCTTCGAACAAGCTGCGCACGCCGCTGAAGTCTTCGAGCCAGAGCGAGACGGGCGCGAGTTCGAACATCTCGGAATCGTCGTTGGCGGGCGCAGGGCCGCGCGGGAGGATGTCCAGCATGAGGTTCTCAGGATCGGAAGTGCCGCCATTTTAAGACGGGTTGGGCTGTGGCTGAAAAGAAAGACCCGTTACGCATCATTTTTGCGTCAGGGCGTCTAACAAGATAACGGCGGCCTTCCAATCGACTTGAGGTGCACCCGCCGGGGCATTCAGCTCTCGGGACGCTTGCCGGCAAGCGTCCTGGAGCCTTGTTACACTGGCCTGAAACTTGTCCGGTCCATCCACGTTGCCAAGAAAAAGCGCCGCCATGAAGCCATCCCTGCTAGTTCTGATCCACCTCAACGATGCAAGCCGCGCCAAGATCGAGGCGGCGTTCGAAGTGGTCTACGCGCCCGATGCCGCCGAACGAGCCGCCGCGCTCGACGCGCACGGCAAGACGATTCGCGCCGTGCTGACCAACGGCACGACCGGGCTCGCCGCCGCGGACATCGACCGCATGCCGCAGCTCGAACTGCTCAGTGCGCTGGGCGCGGGCTATGAAAACCTCGCCGTCGACCACGCCCGCTCGCGCGGTATCGTGCTCGTCAACGGCGCGGGCACCAACGATCATTGCGTGGCCGATCATGCATTCGCCTTGCTGCTCGCGGTGGTGCGCGACGTGCCGCAACTCGATCAGGCCACACGCGCGGGCGTCTGGCGCGACACCTTGCCGATGCGCCCGAACGTCTCCGGCAAGCGCCTCGGCATTGTCGGGCTCGGCAATATCGGCGAGAAGGTCGCGCGCCGCGGCGCGGGCTTCGAGATGGAAATCGGTTATCACAACCGTAAGCCGCGTGAAGGCTCGCCACATCAGTACTTCGACAGCGTGAAAGGGCTCGCGTGGTGGAGCGACTTTTTGATCGTCGCGACGCCGGGCGGTGCGGGCACGCGTCATCTGATCGACGAGGCGGTGTTCGAGGCGCTCGGTCCGCACGGCTTCGTGGTCAACGTCTCGCGCGGCAGCGTGCTCGACACGGCGGCGCTCGCCCACGCGCTTACAGCCGGCACGATTGCCGGCGCCGCGCTCGACGTCTACGAGGGCGAGCCGAATCCACCGGGGGCTTTGCTGGCACTGCGCAACGTGGTGTTGACGCCGCACGTGGGCGGCCGCTCGCCGGAAGCGATCACCGCCTCGGTCGACAACTTTCTGAGCAACGCCCGGCGGCATTTTGCGGGCGAGCCGGTATTGACGCCAATCTGACGTCGCAAGCGCGTTCCGCGGCTACTTCTCTTCGTTGCCGCCCGGCCGGTTGCCGATGTACTCGTACTCTTCGGTATTGACCCGTGAAACGCGCAGCTCGACCACGCTGCGGTGATACGAGTAGGCGATACGCCGGATCTCCAGCAACGGCGCGCCGACCTCGACGCCGAGTTGCGCGCTCTCCAGTTCGCTCGCGAGACCCACGCTCACGCGTTCATCGGTTTCGACCACGTTGATGCCGAAGCCGTCCTGATAGAAGTTGTACAGCGTGTTCGGCCGGTTGCGCAGTTTCGTTTCGGTGAGGCCCGGAAAATGGGCCTCCGGTACGGTGATATGTTCGATCAGCACCGTTTTGCCATGCAGCGCCAGGCCGTTGACGAACTGGAACACGCGCGCGCCGGTTTCCACGCCGAGCGCGGCCGCTACGTCGCGCGAGGCGCGGGCCTTTTTGAAATCGACCAGCGTGACGACGGGATAGGCCTTGTCGCCATCGCGCCGCACGATCCTGAAGAAACGGAAAAAATGCCGGTCGCGCTGATGCATGGACACAAACGTGCCCAGGCCCTGGTGACGGATCAGAATGTTCTCGGCGCACAATTCGTCGATCGCTTTGCGCAGCGTGCCGATGGACACGCCGAAGCGCTCGGCGAGCCGCTTCTCCGAAGGAATGCATTCGCCGCCTTTCCATTCGCCTGCCGAGAGCGCGGCGAGAATCGCGCTCTTGACCTCTTTGTAGCGCGTGCCGCCCAGCGCGGGCGGATTGATGGCGAGCGTGCTCATGACAACCTCTGAAATACGCGAGTCGCGCGACGCCGCTCGCGAAGGTTAAACCTGCCTGGATTTTAAACGACAAACTCATCTAGTCCATCTAGATGAGATGGATTATCTCGACACTACTGGAAAACACTCATCTAACACATATAGATGACCTAGTTGACATCCATCGATGCGGCGCCTACTATCGATTCACAGCAGCGCATCTGGCTGCGCTTTCCCCGGCGGCACGACACCGCATTCAATACACGAACGGAGACGCTAATGAGCAATCCCACGGCAGACATCAAGGGCACCGCGGCAGCGGGCGCATCGCCCGAACGCAAGACGATTCACATCGTGTTGCACGAGGCGAAGGACACAGTCGGTGTGGCGGTCGTCGAGGGCATCAAGGCGGGCACGCAACTCAAC
Source organism: Paraburkholderia sp. BL9I2N2 (assembly GCF_004339745.1). Lineage (GTDB taxonomy): Bacteria > Pseudomonadota > Gammaproteobacteria > Burkholderiales > Burkholderiaceae > Paraburkholderia. The sequence continues at coordinate 1,013,359 of NZ_SMGP01000004.1, forward strand.
GCATGGATCATGGACGACGACGAGATCGTGACTTTCCCGGCCAAGCAGGACATTCCCATCGGTCACAAGGTGGCGCTCAAGGACATGGCGGTCGGTGACACGGTGTTCAAGTACGGCGTCGATATCGGCAAGGTGGTCGCGCCGATCAGCGCCGGCGAACACGCCCACGTGCACAACATCAAGACGAAGCGCTGGTAAGTCGCGCCGGACAGACTGTCGCAATTGAATCGCCCCCACACCTGAACGAGAGATACACCATGAGCGTGATTGACCTGGATACGACTTTCCGCGGCTATCGTCGCGACAATGGCCGCGTTGGCGTACGCAACCACGTGATCATCCTGCCGGTCGACGATCTGTCGAACGCCGCGGCGCAAGCCGTGGAGAACAACATCAAGGGCACCATGGCGCTGCCGCATCCGTACGGGCGGCTGCAGTTCGGCGCCGACCTCGATCTGCACTTTCGCACGCTGATCGGCGCGGGCAGCAATCCGAATGTCGCGGCGGTGGTCGTGATCGGCATCGAGGAAGGCTGGACCAAGCGCGTGGTGGACGGCATTGCGAAAACCGGCAAGCCGGTGATGGGCTTCGGCATCGAATTGCACGGCGACCACGACACCATCATGCGCGCCTCGAAGGCGGCCAAGGAGATGGTGCAGTACGCCACGTCGCTCGATCGCGAGGAATGCCCGATCTCGGAGCTGTGGGTCTCCACCAAATGCGGCGAGTCGGATACGACCTCGGGCTGCGGCGCCAATCCGACCGTCGGCAATGCTTTCGACAAGCTGTACGGACTCGGCACCACGCTCGTGTTCGGCGAGACCTCGGAGTTGACCGGCGGCGAGCAGATCGTCGCTGCACGCTGCGCCAACGACGGCGTGCGCGAGCGCTTCCAGTTCATGTTCGACCGCTATCAGGACATGATCAACCGCTGGAAGACGGACGATCTTTCCGAGTCGCAACCCACCAAGGGCAACATCGCGGGCGGCCTCACGACCATCGAGGAAAAGGCGCTCGGCAATATTCAGAAAATCGGCAAGAAGTGCATGGTGGACGGCGTGCTCGACAAAGCCGAAGAACCGACGCACTCCGGTCTATGGTTCATGGATTCGTCGTCAGCGGCGGCAGAGATGGTGACCTTGTGCGCGGCGTCCGGCTTCGCGGTGCATTTCTTCCCGACGGGGCAGGGCAACGTGATCGGCAACCCGATCGTGCCGGTCATCAAGATCTGCGCGAACCCGCGTACGGTGCGCACCATGGGCGAGCATATCGACGTCGACGTGACCGGCATCCTGCAGCGCGAACAAAACCTCGATCAGAGCGGCGACAAACTGCTCGAATGCATGATGGCCACGATCAACGGCCGCTTTACCGCGGCGGAAGCGCTCGGTCATCGCGAGTTCGTGCTGACCCGGCTGTTCGAAAGCGCCTGAGTCTGGCGGCCGGGCAAGCGCGGTTTGAGCGGTTGTTTCGCTCGCCTCGCGCTTGCCTGGTAGTATCGCAGTGGACCCCCAATTCCCGGCGCGCGCCGGCACGGAGAACGGCCACGACGCCGCCCGTTGCCGGCAAGCCATGCCGCTACGGCGCCGGTTCGACACCTGGCGGCAGCGAGTGGAGGAGACACCATCTTGCGCGTGCTCAAACATCTCTACGTGCAGGTCCTGATCGGACTTGCGGCCGGAATTCTCGTCGGTTACTTCGCGCCCGCGTTCGGCGTCGAAATGAAGCCGCTCGGCGATACCTTCATCCGCCTCATCAAGATGCTGATCACGCTGGTGATCTTCTGCACCGTCTCAGTCGGCATTGCGCGGATGGAAAGCCTCAAGCAGGTTGGCCGCGTCGGCTTCAAAACATTGCTCTACTTCGAGGTGGTGACCACCATCGCGCTCGTGATCGGGCTGGTCGTGGCAAACGTGCTGCATCCCGGCGCGGGGCTGAACATCGATCCCGCCACGCTCGACGCGCACGCCGTGACGCACTACGTGGCGGACGCGCATTCGGCGTCCTCGAGCTTCTTCGATATGATCGTGCCGAATTCGGTGGTCGGCGCGTTCGCGCGTGGCGATCTGCTGCAGGTGCTGCTGTTCTCGGTACTATTCGGCATCGCGCTGTCGATCATGTCGCAGCGCAGCCGGTTGCTCATGCGTGGCATCGAACAGTTCGGCGACACGCTCATGCGCATCGTCGAGATGATCATGCGGCTCGCGCCGCTCGGCGCATTCGGCGCGATTGCCTTCACGGTCGGCAAATACGGCATCGGCACCTTGCAGCAACTCGGTCTGCTGATTCTTTGCTTCTACATCACCAGCATCCTGTTCATCGTCGTCGTGCTCGGTGCGGCGGCGCGCTGGGCAGGCGTCGGACTCTGGCCGCTGTTGCGCTACTTCCGCGAGGAACTGCTGATCGTGCTGGGCACGTCCACCACGGAATCCGTGCTGCCGCGCCTGATGGAGAAACTCGAACGCATGGGCTGCCCGCGGGCGATCGTCGGCCTCGTGCTGCCCACGGGCTATTCGTTCAACCTCGACGGCGCCGCGATCTATCTGACCATGACCTCGCTGTTCATCGCGCAGGCCACCAACACGCATCTCTCGCTGATGCAGCAACTGGGTTTGCTGGCGATTCTGATGCTGACGTCGAAGGGCGGCGCGGGTGTGGCGGGCGCGGCGCTGGTCGCATTGACGGCGACACTGTCGACGCACAACATCATTCCCGTGGCGGGCATCACGCTGATTCTCGGCGTCGATCGCGTGCTCAACGAAATCCGTGCGCTGACCAATATGATCGGCAACGTGGTGGCGACGCTGGTGGTTGCGCGCTGGGAAGGGGCTTTCGATGCGCGCGCGGCGCGGGAATTCCTCGCGGCTCCGCGCGAAGTCCGGGATCAGGTGCAGCCGCAGTCGCAGTCGAAACCGCAGGCACAGGGGCCGTCGACTCAACCCGGTCTCGAGGAGAGACGCCCGGCCGCCGGCACGACGCTGCTGGAAAAGGGCGGCTAAGTAGGACAATCACGACGGCGATCCGAATGAGGATCGTCATGGGCAATGCCGCAATCGATGCATTGCGGCATTGCTTCGTGTGCGCTTCGATCGCATGCTCGGCGCAGTGCGTGGCCGTGTTTCCGGTTGAACGGTTCGCCGCGGCGCCCGACCAATACCAACAACACAACAACTTGAGGAATGACCCGATGGCCCGATTGTCTCCCGACGCGCTCACCACGCTTGCCGTCGACTTGCTGCGCCGCGCGGGCGCGTTGCCGGCCACCGCCGAGTCCACGGCTCGCGCGCTGGTCTATGCGGACCTGCGCGGTTTGTCGTCGCACGGTGTATCGCGTTTGCCGATGTATTGCGCGCAGTTGCGCAACGGCCGCGTCGATCCCGCCGCGCAAGCGACGATCGTGGCGGATCGCGGCGCGGCGGTGCTGATCGACGGCGCGGACGGTTTGGCCTATCCGGCGTGCGACCTCGCGGTCTCGACGCTTGCCGAGCGCACGAAGCACTACGGCAGCGCGGTCGCGGGCGTGAAGCGCAGCCACCATTTCGGCGTGGGCGCGGCCCATCTGGCCGCGCTCGGCGCCGCTGGCATGGTCGCTCTTGCGTTCAGCAATTCGCCGGCGGCGATGCCCGCGTGGGGCGGCCGCCGTGCCCTGTTCGGGACCAACCCGATCGCCGCCGTGTTCCCGCGTCGGCATGGCGAGCCACTCGTGATCGACCTCGCGCTGTCGCAGATCGCGCGCGGCAAGATCGCGCTGGCCGCGCGCGACGGCAAGCCGATTCCCGAAGGCTGGGCGACCACCCGCGACGGCCGGCCGACCACCGACGCCCGCGCGGCCCTCGACGGCATGATGCTGCCGTTCGGCGGCGCCAAAGGCGCGATGCTGGCGCTGGTCGTCGAACTGCTGGCGGCGGCGCTGACGGGCGCGAACTTCGGCTACGAAGCCGGCTCGTTTCTGACTGAAGAGGGAGAGCGCTCGCGCATCGGCCATCTGTTCTGGGCGATCGATCCAGGTGCGCTCGCCGGCGACGAAACCTATCTGTCGCGCGTGGAAGCGCTGATCGACATGATGCTCGCGGACGACGACGTGCGCTTGCCCGGCGATCGAAGAGAGCGTCTCGCGGACACGGCGCACAAAGACGGCGTCGAGATCCCGGATGCGCTGATCGCGCAACTCGAAGGTCGCGGTTAGCCGACGTTGACCAAAGCGCCGCAGCCGGCGCGCCATTGAAAGGCAAAAGGAAACTATCGGCGTGGCGGATAGTTTCTCTCGAAAATGGCGATTTCCCTTGTGAGGCCACGGCGCATAGGATGAGCGGTATCGCATCACCACCGCTTCGGCCCCGCCGGAGCAGCGACGGAGATCCCGCATGGAACATCACGCCCGCACGCAGGATGAACGGCTCGACATCAAGACGACCACCTGCTACATGTGCGCCTGCCGTTGCGGCATTCGTGTGCATCTGCGTGAAGGCGAGGTGCGCTACATCGACGGCAATCCGGAGCATCCGCTGAACCAGGGCGTGATCTGCGCGAAGGGTGCCTCGGGCATCATGAAGCAGTACTCGCCCGCGCGCCTCACTCAACCGTTGATGCGCAAGCCAGACGCGGAGCGCGGCAGCGCGCAGTTCGAGCCGGTGTCGTGGGAGCATGCGTTCGACGTGCTCGAAAAGCGCCTCGGCGAAATTCGCGCCACCGACCCGAAAAAATTCGCGCTTTTCACCGGGCGCGACCAGATGCAGGCGCTGACCGGCCTCTTCGCCAAACAGTTCGGTACGCCTAATTACGCGGCGCACGGCGGCTTCTGCTCGGCCAACATGGCGGCCGGTATGATCTATACGATCGGCGGCTCGTTCTGGGAATTCGGCGGGCCGGATCTCGACAGCGCCAAGCTCTTCTTCATGATCGGCACGGCGGAGGACCATCACTCGAATCCGCTCAAGATCGCCATTTCGAAGTTCAAGCGCGCGGGCGGCCGCTTCATTGCGATCAATCCGATCCGCACCGGCTACGCGGCAATCGCCGACGAATGGGTGCCGATCAAGCCCGGCACCGATGGCGCGCTGTTCATGGCATTTCTGCACGAACTGATTGCCGCAGACGCGTGGGATCACGAATTCGTGCGCCGCTACACCAACGCGGCGGAACTCGTCGATCTCGACGAAGCCAGCGAAAACTTCGGCCTGTTCGTGCGTGATCCCGAGCGGCCGGTCGGCAACCCGCTGTTTCCGCAGAATCATCTCTGGTGGGACGCTCAAGCGGCGCGCGCCGTGCCGCATCACACGCCCGGCGTCGAACCCGCGCTCGACGGCCGCTATACGCTCGACGACGGCACGCCGGTCACGCCCTCGTTCGCCTTGCTGCGCGAACGCGTGGCCGATTGCACGCCCGAGTGGGCGGCAGGCATCACCGGCATTTCGGCGGACACGATTCGCCGCCTCGCGGGTGAAATGATCCAGACGAGCCGCGATCACCGCATCACCTTGCCGATTCGCTGGACCGACGCGTGGGGCGAGACGCACGAAACGGTCACCGGCAATCCGGTCGCCTTTCACGCGATGCGCGGCCTCGCGGCGCACTCCAACGGCTTCCAGTCGATCCGCGCGCTGGCCGTGCTGATGTCGCTGCTCGGCACGATCGACACGCCCGGCGGCTTTCGTCACAAGTCGCCGTTTCCGCGCGCCGTGCCGCCGTCGGCGAAACCGCCGAACAGCCCCGACGCCGTCAAGCCGAACACGCCGCTCGCCACCGGTCCGCTCGGCTGGCCCGCTGCGCCCGAGGACCTGTTCATCGACGAACAGGGCGGGCCGGTGCGCATCGACAAGGCCTTCTCGTGGGAATATCCGCTCGCCGTGCATGGCCTGATGCACAGCGTGATTACCAACGCGTGGCGCGGCGATCCGTATCCGATCGACACATTGATGATTTTCATGGCCAACATGGCGTGGAATTCGTCGATGAACACGATGAAAGTGCGCGAGATGCTGGTCGACAAGCACGCCAGCGGCGAGTACAAGATTCCGTTTCTGGTGGTGTGCGACGCGTTCCAGTCGGAGATGACGGCGTTCGCCGATCTGATCCTGCCCGACACGACGTATCTGGAACGGCACGACGCGATGTCGATGCTCGACCGGCCGATCTCCGAATTCGACGGTCCGGTGGATTCGGTGCGCGTGCCGGTCGTGCCGCCTACCGGCGAATGCAAGCCGTTCCAGGAAGTGCTGATCGAGCTTGCGTCGCGTCTGAAATTCCCGGCGTTCACGACCGCCGAGGGCGCGCGGCGTTATCGCGACTATCCCGACTTCGTGGTCAATTTCACGACTTCGCCGGATTCCGGCGTGGGCTTTCTGATCGGCTGGCGTGGCAAGGATGGCGACAAGGCGCTGGTGGGTGAACCGAATCCGAACCAGTGGGAGCAGTACGCGAAGAACAATTGCGTGTTTCATTACCGGTTGCCTGAGACGCTGCAATACATGCGCAACTGCAACGGGCCGTATCTCGAGTGGGCGGTCAAGCACGGTTTTCGCAAGTTCGGTGAGCCGATTCTGATCCAGTTGTATTCCGACGTGATGCAGAAGTTCAGGCTTGCCGCGCAGGGCCGTACGAGCGGCAGGCAGCCGCCGGATCACTTGCGCGCGCGCGTCGAAAAATACTTCGATCCGCTGCCGTTCTGGTATGCGCCGCTGGAAAGCGCGGCTACCGACCTCGACCAGTTTCCGCTCGCCGCGGTGACCCAGCGGCCGATGGCGATGTACCACTCGTGGGACTCGCAGAACGCGTGGCTGCGGCAGATTCACGGCGAGAACTATCTGTACATGAATCCGTTGATGGCCGCCGAGAACGGTATTGCCGACGGCGCCTGGATCTACGCCGAATCGCAATGGGGCCGCGTGCGTTGCATGGCGCGCTTCAGCGAGACCGTCGAACCGGGCACGGTCTGGACATGGAACGCGATCGGCAAGGCGTCGGGTGCATGGAACCTCGGCCCGGGCGCGAATGAATCGCAACGCGGTTTCCTGCTCAATCACCTCATCACCGACGAGCTGCCCGGCCGCGACGACGACGTGGCGCGGCGCATGTCGAATTCCGATCCGGTGACGGGCCAGGCCGCGTGGTACGACGTGCGCGTGCGCATCTATCCGGCGGAAGCCGACGCGCGGCACACGCTGCCGCAATTCGCGGCGATGGCCGCGGTGCCGGGTGAGAACGGCGTGATCTCGCGGATCGTGCAGACCTACTTCGCGGGACGAGGGGAGTTCGCGGCGCGGCTGCGCGGCGCGACGGGGCGCAAATAGCATCGAGACAGCCGCAAGGAGCCTTTGATGACACAGATGGCATTGGTGATCGATCTGAACGTGTGCGTGGGGTGCCATGCGTGCGTGACGAGTTGCAAGGAGTGGAACACGTCGGGCGAATCGGGCAGTCTCGCCGATCTGAATCCGTACGACGCGGATCCGTCCGGCACCTTCTTCAACCGGGTGCAGAGCTTTGAAGCCGGCAGTTTTCCCAACGCCGAGACGATCCATTTTCCGAAGTCGTGTCTGCACTGCGAGGACCCGCCGTGCGTACCGGTCTGTCCGACCGGTGCGAGCTATAAGCGCAAGGAAGACGGGCTCGTGCTGGTGGACTTCGACCGCTGTATCGGCTGCAAGTATTGCGCGTGGGCGTGTCCTTACGGCGCGCGCGAGCTCGACGAAGGGCGCAAGGAAATGACCAAGTGCACGCTGTGCGTCGATCGGATCCACGATGAAAATCTGTCCGAGCGCGACCGTCAGCCGGCCTGTGTGCTCGCTTGCCCGACTTCGGCGCGGCTGTTCGGCGATATTCATGATCCGGATTCGGTGGTGTCGAAGGCGATCGAGGAGCGCGGTGGCTACCAGTTGATGCCCGAGTGGAATACACGGCCGGCGAATCACTATTTGCCGCGTGTGCCGACCGAGGCCGCGGGTTGCGGCAGCGGTTCCTGTTCATGCAAATCGGCCGGCTCGTTGCAGGAGCCGGGCGTGTCGCCGGAATCGCTCGATGCGCAAGTCGAGCGCGGCGAGTTGCATCTCGCGTCGATGGCGACGCGCATCTAATGAACCGATAGGACCTCACGATGAATCCCGCATTCTCCGTGGTTTTTCTGACCACTTTGAGCGGCGCGGCGCAGGGGCTGCTGATCGCGCTCGTCGGCGTGGAAACTGCCGCGCATCTTGGCCTGCTCGGGTCGCCTGTCGAGGCGTTCTATGTCGCTGGCGCGGGCGTGTCGGTGGTGTTGGGAGCGCTCGGACTGCTCGCATCGTTCTTTCATCTCGGCCATCCCGAACGCGCATGGCGTGCGATCGCGATGTGGCGGACCTCGTGGTTGTCGCGCGAATGTCTGTGCCTGCCGGCGTTTCTCGCCTGTGCGTTTTTCTACGGTGTCGCGCATTGGTTCGGCTCGCCGTGGTCGCTCGCGATCGGCTGGCTCGGCGTGCTGGCGAGCGCCGTGCTGTTCGTCTGCACGGCGATGATCTACGCGTGTCTGCGCTTTCTGCAGGAGTGGGCTACGCCGCTCACACTGGTCAACTTCGCACTGCTCGGCTGCGCGTCAGGCTTCACGCTGGCGACGGCTTTGACCGCGTGGTTTGCGCCTGAGTGGACCGCTGGGCTCGCTGTCTGCGCGTGCTTGCTGACGCTCGCGGGTCTCGCGAGCCGCTCGGCGTCGCTCGTGCGCAATGCGCGCTTGCGGCCGAAGTCGACGGTACAGAGCGCCACCGGCATTCACAATCCGAAGCTGGTGCAGGTGTCGCGCGGCTTCACCGCCGGGGCGTTCAATCTGCGCGAGTTCTTTCACGGCAAATCGGCGGGGACGCTGCGCGGTGTCAAATGGGGCTTTCTCGCGACGGCGTTCGTCGCGCCGGTGTTGTTGATGGCGTTAGGGGCGAGCTTGCATTCGATCGGCGTTTCGCTCGGTCTGCTGGCTGCGGCGTGTCTCGTGCAGTACGCGGGGCTGGTGGCGGAGCGCTGGTTTTTCTTTGCAGAGGCGAAGCATCCGCAGAATCTTTATTACGCGAGGGTGGGGTGAGGAGCGAGGTCGCGCGGGTTTGGGTTATTGACGAGCCATTCGCCATGTGAAAAAACGGTGGGGAAATCATCCTGCAATAGAAGAATCAGAAAATCCGGATCATTTTGACTTCTAAGGCGAATTCATAAGGCCTGCATTTTTTCTGAGACCTCCGCTGTACCGGTCGGTCAGTTCATTGCTGATAAAAGAACGTCACTGTTAAGTCAAAGGGATCGGCCAAAGGGTGGGCCCGTATGGCCGTGGCTGCTGTATGACGTGTTTACCATCCAACGCTTCTCATGCCGAAGCATTTCCCCGTATGCCCGACGCATATCTAAAATTCAAAGATTAATGTCGCTTCACACTTGCTGACTATTAGTGGCTGGCCGATTCTTCTGATGTTTTGTAAAATCGCGCAGAGCGCGGTCGCGCAGTCGGCTAACAAGAAGAGGCGGTATGAGTGCGCAGGACATAATCGGGGCGATAACCGGCGGGCTTGTCCAGAGTGACCGCTTGTTGAAGCTGGAAACCTCACTGGGAACTGATGTCCTGGTGCCCCAGCGGGTCGTCGGTCGCTCACGAATCGGTCGTGACTACGAGTTCACTGCCGATGTCGTTTCCACATCGGGCGCGGTTGAGCTCAAGACCCTGATCGCCCAGCCGGCGACGTTGTGGATCCAGCAGACAGACAAGTCCTATCTGCCTCATCACGGATATGTGCATACCGCACGTCGCCTCGGATCGGATAGCGGGCTCACGAGCTACCAGATCGCGTTTGCATCGTGGATGCACTTTCTGCGCTTCCGTAAAGATGCGCGTATCTGGCAAGACAAGCCGGCCGACGAAATCCTGACCGATGTATTCAACATGCACCCGCAGGCCCAAGGTGCATTCCGTTTCGCCCTAAGCAAGCCCTTGCCCTCGCGTTCGTTCTGCGTGCAATACGAGAGGGACTGGAATTTCGTTCACCGGCTCATGGAAAGTGAGGGACTGTTCGGCTATTTCGAGCAGGCGGGCGACGGCAAGTCGCATACGTTCATCGTCACGGACAGCTTGGACTCGCTCCCCTCACTTTCACCGCAGACGGTTCAGTTCTATCGCGCCGGCACGAACAGCGAGACCGATGCGTTTGTTCTCTGGTCGGGCACGCGAATGCTGCAAAGCGTGACGCTCACGACTCGCACCTTCGATTACAAGGCGCCCGCTTCGCCGGGCAATCCGAAGGGGACTAACATCCCGACGCTTCCTACTCAAGGAAGCCTGCCCCAGCAAGCGGAAGTGTATGAATATACCGGGGCTTATAGCTACGGCAAACAGGACCGGGGCGATAGCCTGTCCAAAGTTCGCGTGGAAGAGTGGGAATCACGAGCCAAGCGGTTCTTCGGTGCGGGCGGTGTGCGAGGCGCGGATGCCGGCCGCTGGTTCGAACTCGACAATCACCCCGCGCACGCCGCAGATAGCGCCCAGAACCGGCGGTTCGCAATTATCGACGCCACCTGGTTCGTTGAGAACAACCTGCCCGCGTCCGGCCACGCTGCGGATTTCCCTGATGGCCTGAAGGGCGACCTCGCGGCCATCAGAACAAACTATGCCGCTGAAGACGGACTGAAAGTTCGGCACGCTGATGGTAGTGAAGGCTTCTTCGTTGTCGAAATTGAGGCACAACGCAAGGCCGCTCCATATCGCAGCCCGTTCGAGCATCACAAACCTGACATGCATTTGCAGTCAGCGATTGTCGCCGGCCCTGCCAATGAAGAGGTCTACACGGACTCGCTGAACCGCATCAAGGTGCGCTTCCATTGGGACCGGCTCAATAACGGCGATGAAAACTCGTCATGCTGGGTGCGCGTTGCCATGTCCGATACGGGCGGTGGATATGGTGGCGTACATGTGCCACGGGTCGGCGAAGAGGTTCTGATCAGTTGGTTGGACGGCGACTGTGACAGGCCGCTAGTCACGGGCCGCGTCTACAACGGCGCAACACAACCTCACTGGCATTCCAACGGGTTGCTGTCCGGCTACCAATCCAGGGAATATCAGGGCAGCGGCTACAGCCAGATGTTAATGGATGACTCTACAGGCCAGAATCGCGTTCATCTATATTCCACGAACTCCAATGCCCAATTGCATTTGGGGTACCTGATCGATCAGTCCGGTAATAGGAGAGGACGTTACCTCGGCAGCGGCTTCGATCTGAAGTCCGATGCCTACGGTGCAGTGCGCGCGGGTCAAGGTCTGTACGTCACCACTTATCCGGCGGCCAGCCAACCGCTGGACGCGCGGGAAACGTCCGCCCAACTGGTCAATTCGGAAAGCGTGCTGGAAGCGATGTCGAATTCCAGTACCACGCATCAGGCGGAAAGCCTCAAGGATGGGTACGACTCGCTGAAGTCATTCAGTGACGCGACACAGAACAGCGTGTCGGGCTCATCATCAGGTGGAAACACCGCGGGAGGCGGAACGGGGAGTGCGAACGCATTCAAGCAGCCGGTCATGCTGTTTGGCAGCCCGGCGGGCATCGCCATGTCCACGCCGAAGTCCGCACATTTGTCCGCTGACCAGCATCTGAACCTCGTCGGCGGACAGAACGTGCATATCGCAGCCGGTAAATCACTGATCGCGAGCGTCTCAGAGAAAATCAGTCTGTTCGTGCAGAGCGCGGGGATGAAACTGTTTGCGGGCAAAGGCAAGGTGGAAGTTCAGGCGCACGCGGACAACATCGAACTGACCGCACAAAAGACGTTGAAGCTGTTGTCGGCAACGGAAAAGGTCGAGGCGGCAGCGAAGCAGGAAATCCTGCTTACATCGGGCGGTGCGTATATCCGAGTTAGGGACGGCAACATCGAGATTCATGCGCCTGGCAAGATCGATGTCAAGGGCGGCCAGCATTCGTTCGCAGGGCCAACCCAAATGTCCGCTGCCATCCCCACCATGCCCGGTTCGGAAGGTAACTACGATCAGGCATTTATCGCGCATTGGGCAGGCACGGATATCCCCGCGGCCAATACGAGGTTCCAGATGTTCTCTGACGGCACGCTCATTTCGCAGGGTGTCACGAACGATCTCGGTGAAACAGGGCTGACGCAGAGTCACGTGCCCAAAGACGTGGTCATTAAATTTCTGGAGAACCATTGATGGGTGACAAGCAGGGCACAGTCCTTGGAACGGGCACGGCAATGCTGACGCCCAGCGGCTATCAGGTTCGCCCGACAGTCGCGCTAAGCAGTTGCAACAGGATCGTGCCGCCCGCAGCGGCTTCGATAATCGGGAAATGTCCGTACTACTATCAGCCATTACACGGTGAGTATCTTGAAACGGTAGAAAAGGTTAGCGTCTCAAGTGCCTGGGAAACGGTCAAGGCTTTCGCCACCTCGTGGGATCCATGGAAAGACAAGGAGGTCGCGCGTCGTTTGCTGCATCGTCGCGAGCGGTTGATAGCGCCTGAGAGCACCGATTCCGATTGGTCTCGTCATGGCAATTTCATGATGCGACATGTCGGTTGCGAGCATAAACCGCCCTCGTATTACGTGAGCTATGGGTACTACTATTGCTCTACTTATGGAGCCAAGCTTTATCCGAAGTTGAGTCCGGAAGGGCAGGCGTGGCTACAAAAAGCGCGGTGGCATCTTCAGAAAAATATGGAAGATGGACTCAACAAGAACATGATGGGAGATTTGATTCGGATGAGCAGCCAGAAGCCTGGGAATGGCAGCTTCAAGATGATGGTTCCGCAATACGAACTTGAACTCGACGACGATATGTTCAAGGCCTTCGCGTTCAGGACACACCCTCTGGCCTATCTGGATGGCGGTCTCGCAGATCTTCCGGTTGCGGACCTCGCAAAAATTACGGCGCAACCAAACATTCAGGAGTGGGGTGACGCACGAACGTGGGAGCAGGCGGTCGACAGTGGCAAAGTGGTCCTCCCGAACATGATTAACCGCTCGGATATGGATGATCCCGTCGGCAAGGCTCTCGGCCGACTGCTGGCGAAGTGATATGCAAAAAGCTAAACGCTGGAAAATTTCGATCGGCGGGCTCGCGCTTCTCGCCGCTGTAACCTATGGATACCAGAGCATGACGACAGGTTGGGAAACGATTGCGACCGCCTTTTCAAAAGGTGACAAGCCCTATGGTGGCGGAGAATTTCGTATTCGCGGAAACCAGGTGATCAGTCTGAAGCTCGCAGATCCAGAAATCACTTTCAAGCCAGCGAGTCAGTTGAAGGATCCGCAGGTGGCAGAGCCAACCGAAGAATGGATGAATGACTCCGGCGAGCGCCTAAACCGGTCAACTGTAAATTTCTTGCAGGGGACCATCGAAGCTGGGATAAAGCGCACGTTCCAGCAACGAGGTCAGGATGCCGCATGGTGGTATTCAAAAGACTGGGGTACCGTCTATATCAGCACGGGTTGGATGGATTACAAAGCACCTCGCCTATCGAACGGCCTGGCACCGCAAATTACCAAACTCTGGCGCTCCAGCGACGGCGGCCGCAACTGGACGCAATTGAACTGGCAAGCAGATCACAACATCGGACAGTTGCTGTTTCTCGATCCGCAACGCGGCTATGCAATTGGATGGGGACCTCACATATGGCGCACGGCGGATGGCGGTCAGTCCTGGCACGAGGTCAAGGTGCCGCCGCTCGCCGACGTTGGTAAGCCCCGCAAAACATTTGACGGGATGAACCTGGCCCCCGATGGTGTGCTGCGTGTTGCCTACTATGTCGAACAATCTGGCGACATCAAAACATCCAGTCTTGTCTACCGGCTGAACTGGGACCAGGCGGACTTCGAGCAGGATGTCGTGCTGCCGGACCAGACGGTAGTCGACCTGCAATCATCCCCGCAAACGAGCGGCGGTTACTCGCTGTATGCGCTGTCCCGGTTGGGGGCGCCGCGCAATTGGGATGACCCGAGCGACAAGGGGCATCGCACAGGCGCTGTTTCAGTATGGAGAAACGTCCAGAAAGCCAGTGCGCAGCAGTTGCATACGTTTGACGACCGTTTGATGCTCGATGGTCTCAGCGTAGGTCAGCAAGGGGTGCTGCTGGTCTACGCCACGGATGCGACGGGCGATGGCGCACCACGGGATCTCACCTTCGTCAGCAAGGATTTCGGAAGGTCATGGAGCGACCTGAATGACGGGGCTGCTCAAGGCGGCTACTTCGATCCCGATACGAACACGCAGTACGCGTTGTTTGCCTACACGCTGAAGAAAAGGAAACTATAGCGATCTGGGTTTATCGTCCTTGAATAGGTGGGTCGACGTCACGACCCACCCAATCTACCCGCACGCCCCCACCTCACCACACGCCGTGCAAAAGTCACACCCGTCCTTGCGAATCACCGCATTCGCCCCGCACGACCCGCACTTACGCCCAAGCATCGTATGCAGGCCTTGCGCTCCGCCGGGCTGCGTCAACGCGAGCGCGTCGGCGTCAGTCTCAACGGGATGCGGCCGGATGCCGAAATCCGCCGGCAACGCCGTCTCGGCGCGCATCTGTCCGCGCGGCAAACGCGCCAGCATGCGCGAATGCACCTGGTTACCTTCGGCATCGAGAAACCCGCGCCGATGCAGAATCTGCTGGATCGCAAAGGCGAGGGCGGCCACTTCCGAATCGTGCCAGCGCGGCGTGCGATGCCCATCGAGACGCTGCACCTCACCGAGCCGGACCTGGCCGCGATCCCACGAAACCTTGCGCATGTCCTGCAAGTTGCGCGCGACAAAACCGCCGCGTGCCGCCAGCGACAGCGAACGCATCGTCGCCGTGATCCATTGCTGCGATTCGTCGCGCTGACCGGTCGGAATGAAGAACTCGATAGGCCGTTCGATGGTGACGTCTTCACCGCCCAGCCGTCCCGTGACCTCGATGAACGATACCGCCACATAGAGCGACTTCTTGCCCGCCTGCGTCAGATATTCGACTTTCTCGATGATCGCGGGCAGCTCGCCTTTAGGCCGATGATCGATCGCGATCCGCAACGGGTCGAGGTCGCTCTCGGCCAGCGTGTCGTCGGCTTGCGGCGGGCTCACGCTGAGCACCGCGCCGAGCGTTTCGTTGGGCCGGTAGGTGGCGAGACCCTTGAGGCCGTTTTTCCACGCATCGAAGTAGAGGCTTTCGAACGCTTCGAACGGATAGTCGGCGGGCACGTTCACCGTCTTCGAGATCGACGTGTCCACGTACGGTTGCACGGCCGCCATCATGTCGAGATGGTCGCGCGCCGACATTTCCAGCGCGCTGACGAAATAGTCCGGCAGCTTGCTCGTGTCGCCGCCGAGTTCGCGATAGAGCCGATACGCGTAGTCTTCGACATCGAAGGATTCGCGGCCGCCGTCGGCCATCACCTTCATACGCGTGTAGGTCCACGAGAAGGCCGGCTCGATGCCGTTCGACGCGTTGTCCGCGAAAGCGAGGCTCACCGTGCCGGTCGGCGCGATGGACAGTAGATGGCTGTTGCGAATGCCATCGCTGCGAATCGCCTGCTTGATGTCCTCGGGCAGACGCGAGGCGAACGTGCCGGCTTCCAGATAACGCGCGGCATCGAAGAGCGGAAATGCGCCACGCTCGCGCGCCAGTTCCACGGATGCGCGATACGCCTCGTCGCGCATCAGTTGCGCGATGCGCACGGCGAAGTCGCGCCCTTCCTGCGAGTTGTAGCGCAAGCCGAGCATGACGAGCGTATCGCCGAGGCCGGTGAAGCCCACGCCGATGCGCCGCTTGGCGCGCGACTCGTCGTATTGCTGCTGCAGCGGCCACAGCGTGACGTCGAGCACGTTGTCGAGAAAGCGCACTTGTGTGCGCGTGCGTTTGGCGAGGCCGTCCCAGTCGAACGAAGGCTTGCGGCCTTTCATCTGTGCGAACGGATCGATCACGAAACGCGTGAGGTTCAGCGGCCCGAGATTGCAGCAGCCGTACGCCGGCAGCGGTTGTTCGCCGCACGGATTGGTGGCGCGGATGGTTTCGACCGCGCGCAGATTGTTGTCCTCGTTCATGCGCGAGATGAACACGATGCCGGGTTCCGCGACGTCGTACGTGGAGCGCATGATGCGATCCCAGATCGCGCGCGCGGGGCGTTCGCTGTAGACCCACAGGCCGTCTTCGCGTTGCCGCACGTCGTCGGCCGCGCGTTGGGCGGGCGAAGGCTCGGCGCGATGCACGAGTTGCCAGGGCTGATCTTCCTCGACCGCGCGCATGAATTCATCGGTCACGCCGACCGAGACGTTGAAGTTATTCCAGCGGCCCTTCGAATGCTTGGCCTCGATGAACTCCAGCAGGTCGGGGTGATTGCAGTCGAGCACGGCCATCTGCGCACCGCGCCGCGAACCGGCGCTCTCGACGGTGCGGCACGACGCGTCGAACACGTCCATATAACTGCACGGCCCGGACGCCGATGAACTGGTGGTGTGAACGCGCGCGCCCTTCGGACGGATCGCGGAGAAGTTATAGCCAACGCCGCCGCCGCGGCGCATGGTTTCGGCCGCCTGCAGCAAGGCGACGTAAATGCCGGGCAGGCCTTGTTCGTCGACGCCCTGAATCGCGTCGCCCACCGGTTGCACGAAGCAATTGATCAGTGTGGCCGCAATGCCGGTGCCCGCCGCGCTCATGATGCGGCCGGCGCCGAGCGCGCCGTGCCGCAGGTTGTCGACGAAGAGCGCTTCAACCGATTCGCGCAACGCTTGCGGCTCCGCCTCGGCGACGCCGCGCGCGACGCGCTTGAACACATCGTCGGCCGATTGTTCGTCGCCTTTCGCGTACTTCTCTAGCAGAACGTCGAGGGAGAATTGTTGCGGTGCGACGAGTGGAGCGGGCGACGCGGGGGGCGCTATTTGCGCGCGGGTTTCCGGCGTGTCTTCGGCCATGGTATGCCCTCAATCGGCGCCGCACGGGGCACGGCGCGGTGGGTGGACGTGCGGGTCACGATAGCGCCGCGCGTGGAGCCGGCAGGTGACTTGACGCAACGACGTCCACCTTAACGCACGTGGCGAAGGGCCGCAATCAGAGGGTGTTTTACCCACGGCGCGGAGCGGGTCGCGCGAGGCGCGTGCCGGTATGTGGGTTGGTCCGCCGGGCAGATCGGGCGCGTCAGGCACGTGGCGGAACGCACGCGCGACGCCGGCAGGCAGATGAGGCTCAGGCTTCGACGCACTCCAGCAGTTCAGCGCAAATCATCGCGGAAGCGTTCAAAGGCGCCGGCCGCTCGGCCGGTTTGAATACCGCGTCGCCGCGGCGAATCTTGCGGCGCGAGACCGCGCAGGTTCCCGAGGTATGTGCCGACCTGCGGCGCCACCGCTGCTCGCCGTAATGACATTTACCCGGCTCGACCCAGCGAATTACCAGCGTCGTGTCCGAACGCTCGAGAATCTCGATGCGGACGCCATTGGTACCGTCAAGGGGGATGGACTCTAAGGTCATCGTCGTCGGCTCCGTATTGTGTGGTGTGCCGAATGTAGTCCCGCGCGAGTCGGATAGCCATTGTGTCGCGGTTGAAACACTGTTCTTCAAATAGCAACAATGAAACTTGACATTCGCGCTATCCCGAAAAGACGGGCCTTCGCGGGCCATTGTTAAGTTGAATTTACGATAGGGCGGATTTTTGCAACGCAGTGTTGTACGCAGTGAGACAAGCGTTCGACCCGCAAAGGGCGCCGGTGCTTCCTTTAAGATGTGGTTATTGATGAGCGACCGTGCAACGGCAGTGTAGCGGTTTTGCATTTTTCCGGTCGGCTCCCGCACACACCGAAGGAAGTCCTTGGGGGCACCTTCACAAAACCATAAGAGCTCACATGAATTCACGCCCGCCTGTCGCACCTCCTGAACCACCTGACGCGTCGGACTGCCTGAAGAAGCAGAAAGCGGCCTCCCTCGTGTTGTACATCGGACTGGTGCTGCTGGCGTTGTGGGTCGCGCGCGATTTCATCGCGGTGGTGGCATGGGCCGCCGTGATTGCGATCGCACTCTGGCCGCTGTTGCGCAGGGTCGAGGGCAACCGCTGGTTCACCGGACGCACGACGCTGATCGCGGCTGTCTTGACGCTGGCGATCGCGTTGCTGGTCGTGCTGCCGGTGGGCATCGGCATTGCCCAGGCGCTACGCGAAGCGCATGACATGAACGAGTGGTTCAAAGATGCGCAGGAAAACGGCATTCCGTTGCCGGATTTCATCCAGCATCTGCCGTTCGGCGTGCAGCAGGCTTCCGCGTGGTGGCAGGCCAACCTCGCTCAGCCGCTGCGCGAATCGGCCGCCATGAAAGGACTGCACAGCACCACGGTGATGACGCTCGGCCGCCACTTCGGCGCGCGCGCGGTGCATGCCGTGGCGGTGTTCGGCTTCATGCTGATCACGCTGTTCGTGATCTTTCAGGCGGGGCCGCGCTTGTCGGGCTCGCTGCTGAAGGGCGTGCGGCGCGGCTTCGGCGACGACGGCGCGCAGCTTCTGCTGCGGATGGCCACGGCGGTGCGCGGCACGGTGTCGGGACTGGTCGTGGTCGGACTCGGCGAGGGCGCGTTGATGGGCGTCGCCTATTTCGTGACGGGCTTGCCGCATGTCGCGCTGCTCGCGCTCGTCACCGCGATCGCCGCGATGCTGCCGTTCTGCGCGCCGATCACCTTTGGTCTCGCGGCCTTGTGGCTGGTCGCGCAAGGCTCGGTGGCGGCGGGCGTCGGCCTCGCCGTGTTCGGCTCGGTCGTGGTGTTCATCGCCGAGCACTTCGTGCGGCCGGTGCTGATCGGCAACTCGACGCGTTTGCCGTTCCTGCTCGTGCTGTTCGGCATTCTCGGCGGAGCGGAAACGTTCGGGCTGCTCGGCATCTTCATCGGCCCCGCGCTGATGACCGTGCTGATGGTGTTGTGGACCGACCTCGTGCAATAGTTGCACGGTTTTTTTCAGGCCCATCCCATTTCAGCCAGCACTGCTGAACCGTTCACGGCCGCTGATACGAAGGATGTTCCAGCGGCGGTTGCTGTGGTTGCTGCGGTCGCGACTGCGGTTGCGGTTGCGGCTTCACGCAACCGAGCGTGTATTTGAGCGCCGCGGGCAGCAGCGTGCTCCAGACGTCCCAGGTGTGGCCGCCGTCGATAATGCGCAGCGCCGCCGGATTGCCCGCCAGCCGCAAGTGCGTATAGAGCGAAGACGCATCGGCCTGGATCGCGAGGTCGTCGTCGCCGGCGGCGATGAACATCGGCAGACGATACGGCCGGCTCATATAGCGGTCCCACTGCGCCGGATAGTTGAGTTCGTGCCAGACCCGCGCGTCGAACTCGCGCTCGCCGAACACGCCGACGCGGCGCGCAGCCGACGCGCGCGGCGGCTCGTTCGGATAGATCGCGGGGCTCAGCAGCAGCGCGCCGCAAAAGCGCTCCGGTTGCGTCATCGCATAGCGCAGCGCGCCGAAACCGCCCATCGAGACGCCGCCGATCATCCGTCCGCCGCGTTGCGTCGAGACCGCGTAGCGCGCTTCGATCTCGGGCAGCAGATCCTCGAAGAACGCGGTCTCCATCTTCTCCTTGCGATCGACGTACCAGTCCGTGCCGCCTTGCGGCATCACGATCACGACGGGCGGCATGTCCTTGTGCCCGATCAGCGCGTCGGCGGCGCTCTGCAGGTGGCCTTGCGCGATCCAGTCGTTGGCGTCGCCGTTGTTGCCGTGCAGGAGATACAGCACGGGCAGGCGGCCGGCGTCATGGCGATAGCCGGTCGGCAGATAGATCGTGTAAGCCCAGTCGCGGCCAAGGGCGTCGGAATGGAAGCTGCGGCTGATCACGGTGCTGGCGAGCACTGGCGCGCTGCTCGAGGCCGCGCAGAGCGCAACGAGGGCGGAACGTAGGAATAGACGCATGTCAGAGTAGGAGGCCGCGGCGTGGGTCGCGCGCGGCCGTCATGCTATCAGGATCGGCGGTGAATTTTTGAGCAACGGTCGCCGGCCGGCGTACGCCGCTCAGGGCGACGTACGCAGCCGCCCGGCATACAACCGGCCGGCCAGACGCTTGAGCGGTTCCGCGCCCAGCGCCACCGCGAACAGCGCACCGATCGCAATCGCATCCGCAAGCAGTCCGAGCGGATAGTTCAGATAGCCGTCCGTCGCCGCGTACAGCACGGAATCGACCACGAGCGAGATCACCGCGCCGGCGATAAAGCACAGCAACCCCTTGCGGCCGATCACGCCGACCCACGGCACCCATTGCGCGAGCTTCTTCGCCCAGCCGAGCTGAATCAGATTCGCGACGAGCCACGCGATGGCGAGGAAATTGACCGCGCGCAGGTACGAGAGGTTTTGCTTGAGGCTGCCATCGAGCGGCTCGTGCTCGATAAAGAGCTTGTAGTAAGCGGCGGCCGCGACCACCGCAAACGCCAGCAGGCTGACGACCCAGCTCAGGCGGTGCGCGCTGATGCGCTGATAAACCGGCTGGCACCGGGCCAGCACGCCGAGCACGAACAGCAATTGCCAGGCGAACGGATTGAAATCCCAATGCATGTCCGGCGCGGCGGGCAGGTAGGCGTCGATTGCGGGCGCGCCGGCCCACAGCGCGACGCTGCCGGCCAGCAGCAGCCACGGCTTGCTGCGCGCGAGCGGCAGGATCATCGGCACCAGCAGGGCGAAGAACGCGTACATGGGCAGCACCGAGGCCAGATACGGCTGACGGCGGAACAGCAGGATGTCGCCGAGAGCCGCGAGCGGGGTGTCCATCAGATCGTCGAGATCGGTGGTGGCGAGATTCGGCCCGTCGATGCTGAAGGCGGTGAGCACGGCGCTGACCAGCAACATCAGCGCAGCAGTGACGAGGAACGCGCGATAGATCTCCAGCGAGCGCCGCAGGAAACGGCTGCGCGCGATCGTCTCGTTGCGCCGTTCGGCCAGTGCGGCGTAGGCCGTGGCGGTCGCGAAGCCGCCGAGGAACACGAAGACCTCGGCGGCATCGCACAGCGCGTAGGCGTGCAGGGTGACGCGCGACAGAATGCTGCCGCCGATGTGATCGACGACGATGATCAGAAGGACCAGCCCTCGAAAAAAATCGAGTTCGATCAGGCGGGATTGCGACTTTTGCATTGTGTGGCGCCAAAAGCAAACCCCGTGCGACGGCGCGCTGGTTCAGCGCGGCAGGCGTCTCACAAGGCTTTTAGAAATTGGATTGGATGCTGCGGCGGATACGCGACCCGCGTCGCCGCTTTCAACCGGCCGGACGTGGCGCGGTTGCAGGGGGCAGTAAAAATGACCCACGTGGCGGCGCGGAGTTCCGCTGCGCCGCTGCAAGAAGGTTGCGATTATATTTCTTTTCGTGACAAATCTGCCTGCGGCAGGGCAAGTCAGCGCGCGTGGGCCGCAGCCGGTATCAAGTCCGCGCGGCGTCGCGCCGTTTACCTGAATGAGCGCCGCGACAAAAGGGCCCAACGCACCAAGTGGAGATTTCGCAACGTTTCGAGATATCGATACGACACCCAATGGACGGCGACCTAACGGCGTGTGAGGATTTCTGAAAGCGCGTCAAGGTCGATGCAGCACCTTGTAAGGCGCAAAGAACAAAGCGGCCGGATCGAGTTGTCCCATTGCTCGAGTGCAGGGAGATCGTCATGAACAAGCAAGTGTTCGCGCTAGCTGTCTCCACCGCTATGTCCGCCGCTTTTGCCGCGCCCGCCCTGGCGCAGACGAGTGTCACGCTGTATGGCGTGCTCGACGAAGGCATCAACTACACGAACAATGTCGGCCGCGGCCATGTCTATGAGCTGGCGAGCGGCTATGCGCAAGGCAGCCGCTGGGGGCTGAAGGGCGCCGAGGAACTGGGCGGCGGCCTGAAAGCGATCTTCCAGCTGGAAAACGGTTTCGACGTGAGTTCCGGGCGGCTCAACCAGGGCGGCCGGATGTTCGGCCGCCAGGCCTTTGTCGGCTTGAGCGCGGAGCGCTACGGCACGTTGACGTTCGGCCGCCAGTACGATTCGGTGGTCGATTATCTGGCCCAGACCACGGCCAACGGCAACTGGGCCGGCTTGCTCTTCTCCCACCCGTACGACAACGACAACACGGACAACTCGTTCCGGCTCGACAACTCGATCAAGTACACGAGTCCGTCGCTGTCCGGCTTCCAGTTCGGCGGCGTCTATAGCTTCAGCAACGACACCAACTTCGCCAACAATCGCGCGTACAGTTTCGGCGGCCAGTATTCTTATGGCGGCCTGCTGGTGGCCGCGGCCTATCTGCAAGCCGACAATCCCGGCAATGGAGCGAACGGGGCGATCACGGCGAACGACGCCAGCTTCATCGCCGCCCGTATGCGTGTGTTCGGCGGTGGCATCACCTATACGTTCGGTCCTGCGACTGCCGGCTTCGTCTATACCAACTCGAACTATCTGGACCCGACCGGCAACGGCTATCTCGGCGTGACGCCGCTCGTGCCGCCGGGCGTATTGCTGAACTCGCTGAAGTATCAGAACTTCGAGGTGAACGGCAAGTATCAGATTTCGCCGATGCTGTTCGTCGGTGCACAGTACGTGTACACGATGGAAACCTACGACGCCTCGACCGGCGGCGTGAAGCCGAAGATTCACTCGTTCGGCCTGATGGCGGATTACAACCTGTCCAAACGCACCGACGTTTACATCCAGGGCGAGTATCAGCAGGTGACGGGCGACGCGACCTATTCGATTCTGGACGACGCGTTCAACGTCGGCACGCAGTCTCCTTCATCGACCTCGAGGCAGGTCGTGGTGCGCGCAGCGATCCGGCATAAGTTCTGACTTCACCTGGGCTAACCACCTCGCCTAACTTTACCTGGCCGCGCCGCGCGGCCGTTTGTGTTTAGGCGCCGCCACAGCGGGCGTCTTTGTGCCGATCAACTCCGCCACCCAGTCGACAAAAATCCGCACCCGCGGCGCCAGATGCCGGCCGTGCGGAAACACCACTGACACGGGCAGCGGCGGCGCCTTCCAGTCCTTCAGCACTTCGACGAGTTCGCCGCTTGCGAACAGCGGCGCGTCCACGCTGCCGACCGGCCCCTGAATCATGCCGAGCCCGGCGAGACAACAACTTATATAGGCATGCGCGCTGTTGACCGAGACGGCGCTGCGCATCGCGACCGTCTTCAGTTCGCCTTGCTCCTGATACTCCCAGTCGAGATCGCGTCCGCTGCGGCTGGAGAAAAAGCCGACAGCGACATGGTCGTCCAGATCGGCGGGCGTACGCGGCAGGCCGTGTTTCTCGATGTACCCGCGCGACGCGCAATTGACCTGCTCGAACTCGCCGATGCGCCGCGCGACCAGCGTCGTGTCGCCCATGCTGCCGACCCGCACCGCGCAATCCACGCCGTCCTCGATCAGATCGATCATGCGATCGGTCGCGCTCAGCACGACGCGAATGTCCGGATAACGCGCGAAGAATTCCGGCAGCGCGGGGATCACCACGTGCACCGCCAAGCGCTCCGGCAGGTCGACGCGGATCACGCCGCGCGGGCCGTTGGCGACATCGGCGAACAGCGCCTCGGCGTCGTCGATCTCGGCCAGCACCTGGACGCAGCGCTCGTGATAGGCGGCGCCTTCGAGCGTGAGCGCGACGCGCCGCGTGGTGCGCTGAAGCAGCCGCACGCGCAGATGGCTTTCCAGGTATTGGATCGCGTTACTGACGGTGGGGCGCGGCAGTTGCATCTGCTCGGCGGCTTTGGTGAAGCTGCCGAGTTGCGCGACGCGCGCGAAGACTCTCATGGCTTGCAAGTGATCCATCGACGACGCTCTCCGTCTGAGACCTAGCCGGACCGGGTCCGGGTGGCTTTCCATCACCCTGATTGTTAACCGTTTTCGACCAATCTGATCGAACGCCGCGCCTTTATCGCTTGTCGGCTCGGGCGCAGAATGCCGCTCAGGCGTGACGGATCCGGCTTCAAACGCGGCTTCACGCAGGCCGGTTCGCCGTCATCCTAAACGTGATCAAACGACTTCGGGAATGCACGCAATGAATACACGTCAACTGGGCCAGCAAGGCCCGCGAGTTTCCGCCATCGGCCTCGGCTGCATGGGCATGTCCGATCTGTATGGCCCGGCCGACCGCGACGAAAGCATCGCCACGATTCACGCGGCGCTCGACGCCGGCATCACGCTGCTCGACACCGGCGACTTCTACGGCATGGGCCACAACGAAATGCTGATCCGCGACGCCCTGCAAGGGCGCCAGCGCGAGAACGTGGTGGTCAGCGTGAAATTCGGCGGGATGCGTGATCCGGCCGGCGGCTGGATCGGCTTCGACGCGCGGCCGGCGGCGGTGCGCAATTTCCTCGCGTATACGCTGCGGCGGCTCGGCACCGACTATATCGACATATACCGCCCCGCGCGACTCGATCCGGCCGTGCCGGTCGAAGAGACCGTCGGCGCCATTGCCGATCTGGTCAAGGAAGGCTACGTGCGCCAAATCGGCTTGTCGGAAGTCGGCGCGCACACGCTGCGCCGGGCGCGGGCTGTCGCGCCGATTGCCGATCTGCAAATCGAATACTCGCTGATGTCGCGCGGAATCGAGGCCGAGATTTTGCCGGTGTGCCGTGAACTCGGCATCGGCATCACCGCGTATGGCGTGTTGTCGCGGGGTCTGCTGAGCGGCACGTGGTCGAAGGAGCGCGGCGCGCAGAAGGATTTCCGCAGCGTGAGCCCGCGCTTTCAGGGCGAGAACCTCGAGCGCAATCTGGCGCTGGTCGAAACCCTGCGCGCTATCGCCGACGCGCGCGGCACCAATCCGGCGCAACTGGCGATCGCATGGGCCTTGTCACGCGGCGGCGACATCGTGCCGCTGGTCGGCGCGCGGCGCCGCAGCCAGTTGACGGACGCGCTCGCCGCCACCGAGTTGAGCTTGAGCGCCGACGAGTTGGCGCGCATCGAAGCTGCGATTCCGCCTGAAGCCGTGGCGGGTTCGCGCTACAACGAGGTGCAGATGGCGCATCTCGACAGCGAACGCAGCGGGCATTGATCGGCTGATCGGCTATTCGATCGGCCCGCATTGGGAAAAGGAAAGACGTAAACGAATCGCGCGCCTTGGATAACGGATTATCACAAGGCGCGCGAATTTCAGACTATGAATATCGAGCGGCGTATTAAAACGGATTAGCGATCAATTCATCA
The DNA here is from genome assembly GCF_004339745.1 of Paraburkholderia sp. BL9I2N2. Lineage (GTDB taxonomy): Bacteria > Pseudomonadota > Gammaproteobacteria > Burkholderiales > Burkholderiaceae > Paraburkholderia. Next base: position 1,038,473 of record NZ_SMGP01000004.1, read on the forward strand.
CGTAATTCTGAAACAGAATGCCGACGATAACACCGAACGGAATACCGAACGTCCGGCCGCGAAGGGTGGCGTTGATGTCCTCGTCGAGGACGAAGCTGCAGCGGCGCTCGCGCCAGACGGTTTTATAGGCCAATGGTTTCGCGTCGACGATCACGATGGAAATCAGCGCGGTCATCGTAACCTGTTCGAGTGCATGCAGTTTGGCCATAAACGGCGAAAATTCGCCTGCATTGCACAGGAGCACCATGATGACGGCGGCAATCAGGGTGCCGAAGAAAAAAACCATTCATGAATCGGTTTGCGGAACTGAGAGAATCCATTTGAACCTCGGCTTTACCCGCAGCCTTGATAAAGGCGGCGAATTAAAAATATTCTGACGGAAAGGGTTTTCCATTCGATAAACCGGCGTCGCCTTGACTGCGGCGCCGGTCAATCTCACACGGATGCGTAAGAATATTTTTACTGCCGTGTTCAACCTATCGTCCTTTTCCTAATGCCGGGTAGGATGATTCCGAAAAGCGCGGAAACTCGCCACGTTCGAACTACGTGCCGAACAGATTCAGTTGGGCGTACTGCAACAGCATGATGGTCTTTCCGTCGACGATTTCACCACGCTCGATCATCGCCAGCGCTTCGTCCACCGGCAGCTCCAGCACCTCGATATCTTCACCTTCGTCGGCGAGGCCGCCGCCCGCGCCGACTTTCGCCACCGCATCATATTCAGCGACGAAAAAGTGCAGTTTCTCCGTGACCGAACCCGGGCTCATGAAGGCCTCGAATACCTTGCGGACGTCGTGCACGCGGTAGCCGGTTTCTTCCTCGACTTCCGCGCGAATCCGTTCCTCCGGCGACGCGGTCTCCAGCAGCCCGGCCGGCGTCTCGATCAGCATGCCGTGATGACCGTTGACGAACGCCGGCAAGCGGAATTGCCGCGTTAGCACGACCGTGCGCCGGTGCGGTTCGTAGAGCAGCAGCGTCGCGCCGTTGCCGCGGTCGTAGGTTTCGCGGCTCTGGCGTTGCCAACTGCCGTCGGCGCGCTGGAAGTCGAAGGTGGTTTTTTTCAGCACGTACCAGTCGTCCGACAGCACCTCGACGTCGACAATCCTGACCCGTTCGGCGATTTCGTTCATGGCTCGCATCCTGTCCTGTAGGGAAACGCGGTTCGCCCCGCATGCGAATCATGGTATCGTGCGATATCGTGCAAAAACAAGTAATTTCGTGCAAGTCGATAAGACTCGCTAAGGACCGCCGCCGTGCTCACATCGCAAAGAAAGCAACTGATACTCGATGCGCTCAAGCGTAGCGGGCAAGTGGTCGCCAAAACCTTGAGCGCTGAATTCGACGTCTCCGAAGACACGATTCGCCGCGATCTGCGTGAGCTCGCTGCCGAAGGTCAGCTTCAGCGCGTGCATGGCGGCGCACTGCCGGCGTCGCCGGCGGCGGCGGACTTTGCCGGGCGCGAGCGTATCGAGTCGGCGTCGAAGGCGGCGATCGGCCGGGCGGCCGCGGGCATGATCGCGCGTGGCCAGATTGCGTTCGTCGACGGCGGCACGACCGCGGTGCAACTCGCGCGTCATCTGCCGCGTGACTTGCGGGCGACGATCGTCACACATAGCCCGAGCATCGCCGTCGAACTCGCGGAGCATGCCGGGTTGGAAGTCGTGATGATCGGCGGCCGCCTGTTCCGGCATTCGATGGTCAACGTCGGCGCCGCGGCAATCGAAGCGCTCAGCCACATTCGCGCGGATCTGTATTTCATGGGCGTGACCGGCGTGCATCCGCAAGCAGGCCTGAGTACCGGCGATAGGGAAGAGGCCTACGTGAAACGCGCGTTCGCGGAACACGCGGCGGAGACGGTGGTGCTGGCGTCGGCGGAAAAACTCAATGCGGCCTCGCCGTACAAGATCGCGGATGTGACGGCGGCGAGCACGATCGTCGTCGAACGGAATACGGACGAGGCCTTGACCGCGCCGTTCGAAGCGTTGGGCATCACGATCGTGCGGGCATAGTTGGGCATGCTGATTAAAAAGTAGAAAAACCGCCGGAAACCGCTGTAAACCCGCGAATATAGCGGACCATACGAGATCCGTTATTTGCGAGATAGGGCAAAAAATTTGACGCACCCCGCGGCAAATCAGCGCGATAATCCCGCCCCTTGCCCTCTGTGGGGCGAGGACAAGGCAACTCACGGTACTTCAAGGTCAATCAGATCGACTGCGGCACGACCGAAGTGACGGTCGTCGCAGGTCGCCGGTACGCCCGGGCGTTAAATAGCGTCCGCGGTTCGAACACCTCCCTCGTGGTGATAGCCGTCCAGCGCAGGTTCGTTGCGTGCCGTCACGCACGCGGCCGCGCGCGCGTGACGGTTGGTGTCTTCCTGACGCCGGGAAGGAAAGGCCTTGATGGCCGCACGAACTCGGCCTCGTGACCGGCGCGACCGTGCACGTGTTCAACCGCTGGCAGTGGACCGAAGCGGACTTCGAGATCGACGGCAGCGTCGAGCGTTGGCCGCTCGACGGTCTCGCTGTGCGCTATGGCGACAACGCGTCGGCCGACAAGCAGAAGATGCAGACCACGGCGAATCGCTACCGCGTGCTGGACCGCCAGCGTGTGTTCATTCCGCCGGTCCAGCGCAACAACGCGGCCGTCACGTACTACAGCGCGGTCGGCACGCTGGTGGAGCTGTCGGTGCATGAAGCGAGCGGCAAGGTCGATCTGCTCGCGCATCACTCGATCATGGAGTGCGGCAATCAGATCTCGCCGCAACTCGTGTCCGGCCAGTTGCAAGGCGGTCTGGCGATGGGCATCGGCCACGCGCTGCATGAATACCTGCCGCTCTACGAAGACGGTCCCGGCAACGGCACGTGGAACTTCAATCGCTACCACTTGCCGCGCGCAACGGACGTTGCCGTCTGGACCCAGACCGGCGAAGTGCTGCCGCCGCTGACCGAGACCGATCCGCCGAAAGGCATCGCCGAAGTGGTGATGATTCCGGTGGTCGGCGCCATCGTGAACGGCATCGCGCATGCGATCGGACATCGCTTTACCGATCTGCCGGTCACCCCGCAACGTATTCAGGAGGTGCTCGCATGACGGCCCCCAATCAAACCAACGCTAATGTCGCTGGCGGCGCGGTAAGCACTGCCGCTGCAAGTGGCGCTTCCGCCGCATTCGGCGCGGCTCCCGCGAGTGGCGCTTCCACGGCTTCGGCCGCCGACGCCGCGAGCGCGCCTGCCGCCGCCGTGGTCGAGCGTCCGCTCACGCATTTCCGTTCGATGCCGCTGTCGATCAAGGTGAACGGCGAGATCGTCGGTCCGACCGATGTGCCCGTCGGGCTGATGATGATCGACTACCTGCACGAGTATCTGCACCTGACCGGCTCGCGCCTCGGCTGCGGCCAGGGCATCTGCCACGCGTGCGTGGTGATCGTCGACAAACCGGACGGCACGAGCGAAGAAGTGCGCACCTGCATCACCGGCGCGAATTTTTTCCACGGCAAATCCATTCGCACGATCGAAGGCCACGCGAAGCGCAACGAAGCGGGCGAGGTCGTCGAACTGTCGCCGATCCAGCAGAAGTTTCTCGAGCACTTCAGTTTTCAGTGCGGCTACTGCACGCCGGGCTTCGTCAATGCGGCGACCGTGTTGATCGAACGCCTGAAGCGTGAGCCGGTTGCCAAAGACAAGGTCGAGGCCACGATTACGGAAGCGCTGAACGATCACATCTGCCGCTGTACGGGCTACGTGCGCTATTACGAAGCCGTGAAGGAAGTCGTGCTGACGACGCCTGGTCTCGTAAAGGACGCCGCATGATGAGCCGACCGATGAACTTGCGCCGCGCGCTGCTGCTGCTCGGTACGACGCTCGCGCTGAGCGCTTGCGGCAAGCACGACGACTCCGGCGCGCTGGCCGCGGCCGCCGCATTGGGACCGCAATCCACCGCCGCCGATCCGCTCGCGCGCGGCCGCTACCTCGTCAAGGCCGCCGATTGCGCTGCCTGCCACACCACGGCAGACGGCGCGCCGTTCGCCGGCGGCGTGAAGCTGGCTTCGCCGTTCGGCACCTTCTATGGCACCAACATCACGCCAGATAAGGACCACGGCATCGGCAACTGGAGCGCGGACGATCTCTACAAGGCGCTGCATGACGGCGTCACGCCGGACAAGCAGCTTTATCCGGCGATGCCATACACGTCGTACCGTCAGTTGTCGCGCGCGGACAGCGATGCGATCTACGCGTACCTGATGGCGCAGAAGCCGGCCGCGGTGGCGAATCACGAGCCCGAACTGTCGTTCCCGTTCAACATGCGCTTCGGCGTGCGTTTCTGGAACTGGGTGTTCCTGAAGGACGCGTTGCCGGATGCATCGACTGGACGCACGGCGGAGTGGAATCGCGGCCGCTATCTGGCGAGCGCGCTCGGCCATTGCGCTGAATGTCACACGCCGCGCGGCACGTTCGGCCAGCTCGACGGCGCGAAGCCGCTGACCGGCGCGGCACTCGGCCGGATCGCGGCGCCGGATATCACGCCGCACGTTCTCGCGGCGCGCGGCTGGAGCGCGGCCGACCTGCAGACGTTCTTCGCCACCGGCATCGCGCCGCAGGGCTCGGCATTCGGCGAGATGTATCCGGTGGTGCATCTGAGCAGCCAGTACCTGACGCACGACGACCTGCGCGCCATGTCGACCTATCTGCTCGGCGACCAGGCTCCCGCGCCGCAACCGCTGCGCTCGGTTTCCGCGGATGCCGCTCAGCTCGAAGCAGGGCGCAACGTTTATCTCGCCGTGTGTGCGGGCTGTCATGGTCTGAACGGCGAAGGCAAGCCGCATGTCGCCGTGCCGATGCACGGCAACTCGACGCTGCGTCAAGGGGATGCCCACAATCTGATCGTGGCGATGCTCGATGGCATCGGCGCGCAGGATTTTCCGGGCCTCGAACGGATGCAGGATATGCCGGGCTTCGCCACGCAACTCAACGACGCGGAACTCGCGCAGCTCGCCAATTATCTGCGCGCGACGTGGGGCGGCCAGCCTGCAGATGTGACGGCGGATGCGGTGAAAGCGCTGCGCTGAACCGTAGCCGCACTTCTGGCGCTTGATATCAGGCGCCAGGCAGCGTTCAAAGAAACCGGTGCTCTTTCGTTAAGGGTGCCGGTTTTTTTACGCGTGAGGGTCATGCGCAAGCAGCAGCGTGGACAAAAACCGTCAAGGCCGCGCACGCACTTTCGTCAATCGCGCCCTTCGACCAACGCCTTCAGCTTGCCCAAATCCCGTTCGACCCATTGCGCGTCAGCGGCAAATTTCTCGTCCGTCATGCCGGGCACGCGAAACAGTGTGAATTGCACATCGCAGCCGCTGCCGTTTGCGATCACCCGCAGCGGTATGTAGATCTCGCTGCCGTCGGGCAAGACGACGTAGTGGTCGAGCACGCCATACTCGTTCGGCGCGGAAAAGCGCACGGTCGTCGTGCCTTCGCTGCCTTCGAAACGCCATGTCGCACCGTCATGGCCCAAGGGCCGGCCCAATCCTGATGCCCATTCGGGAAATGCCGCCGGCTCCGATGTGAAAGCGTAAACCTCGCGCCAGTCATGCGCGATGTGGACGCTGATGATTTGCGCCTGCGCAGGCTCAGTCATGATGTCTCCTGTGAACGGCGCGCAATGAACTCGCGCGCTACGGTCTGCTCAAATGGTATCGCGCCGCTGCCGGCTTGCGGCGCGCCTTACGTTTCGCCGTAGGCAAGACAGATTCCTTTCACGGAGACTTCATGAACAATCGCGCGACGCAGATCCTTCCTCATCATAGTTACGTCTATTCGCTGGGCGCGCCGCTGGCCTGTGTGCAAGGCACGATCAGCAAGGTGTTCGCCAGCCCGGAGAATCACAACGGCGCCAATCACCAGCACTTCGTCATCAAGATCGACACGGTCGTGAAGTTCGAAGGCGGTACGGAAAAACTGGTGGGCACCGAGGTCTTCGTCGCCGTGCGTTTCGGCGACAACGAGGGCCTCGCGCACGAGATCCCCAATTTGCAGGCAGGGCACCCAATCGAAGCGCAAGGCGAATACATCCCCGACGCCAGCGCCTATCCCACCGAAGACAATCGCAATCCCGTTCTGCCGGTGCTGCACTTCACGCATCATCCGATCGGCTACGTGAAGTACCAGGGGCAGTACTACAGCTAGCCTCGTTCCATCGAGCCGGACGGACGCCGGGCCGTCCGCGCGCCGACACGATCCTCCTTCACGCCTGCCGCCGCCGCTGGCAATTCAAGTTTTGACGCCATTCTGCCGTTAATGCAAACGTTATCGTGCGCTTGCGTGGGCTTCGGCGTGCGTGCGTCCTGCATGGCTTGCAGACCCGCAGCCTGATCCGCCAGCGGCGCATGAAACACAGTCCGGTAATGACGAACTTGCGGCGGCCACGCGGATGCCTGACGGGCACGCGCCGCCGTACACGTTGCACGTGCAACGATGTCCGCAATACCGTGCGTAAGGTTTGTATCAAAGTATGTGGGTTGGCGCGTTTTTTATATAACGCACTTTACAATTCCGCTTGAATTTTAATCGGCAGTCTGGCCCTTTTCGCGGACGATGGGCTGTTTTGGCGGGCGGCATGTACGCGTCCCGGGCATCCGGCAGCTTGTGAAGGCGAGGGTTGGGTTGGTCGGCAGGGCATGGGTGAGCGCCGCACGAAGCGGCTTTGCCGTGTCGCAGGGGAAAGCAGCGCGCCGTCCGGGCGCGCGCATCGCACGCGACAAGGCGGCATCCGGCTCGCCAATGAACGAGGCAGGAGTCGAACAAGATGGGAAAGCGCTTCGACAGAACCAGGATGGCCAGTCTCGCTGGCGTATGGGTCGCGCTGGCGGTCAGCGGTTGTGCGAATCTGGGCCAGCAGGACGCGCAGACAGCCGCGGCGGCTGCGTCCAGCGTGCCGGCGCCAAGCGCGCCGGCAGCCGATGCGACGGCGGCCGCGCCGCCCGCGATCACCCCCGAGCAGAGCGCGCTGCTCAAGAAATCGCCGCCACTGGTGTATCGCGTCAAACGTGGCGACACCTTGGCGCGCATCGCGCAGCATCATCATTGCAGCGTGAAGCAGTTGCAGACCTGGAATGGATTGAAGGCGTCCTCGCACTTGAAGTCGGGACAGGTCTTGCACGTCGCGTCGCCGGAAACGGTGCGGGCGGTGAACGCGGCTAATGCGGCAGCGAAGGCCGCCGCGGCGTCCACGCCGGCGACTTCGGTTGCGGCGCAGCAGGCGGCGGCGCCGGCCTCCGCGTCGGGTCCAACGCAGTCAACGTCGCAGTCCGCTCAGGCCGTGCAGTCGCCGACGCTCAGTGCCGCTGAAGCACGCGAAGTCGCGCAGCAAACCGCGCGGCACGCGAACGGCGTATCACTAGCCTGGCCGGCGGGCGGGCGCGTGGTCGAAGGATTCCAGCCGGGCGAAACGCGCGGCATCGAAATCGGCGGCAAGCCTGGCGATCCGGTGCGGGCCGCGGCCGACGGCAAGGTGATGTACGCCGGCACGGGCCTGAACAGCTACGGCAGCCTGATCATCGTCCAGCACAACAAGGACTTTCTGACCGCCTACTCGCACAACCGCAAGCTGCTGGTCAAAACCGGCGACATTGTCGTGCAAGGACAGCAGATCGCCGAGATGGGCGACGAAAACAATTCGCGCGTTTCCGTGGGCTTCGAATTGCGCCGCGACGGCAAGCCGATCGATCCCATGCCGTACCTGCCGCACGGACGCGGCTAGGCGCGCGACCTCAATCCAGCCACAGCAGCGCCGCGGCAACGATCGCTTCCGGCGCGTCTTCCTGCATCAGGTGGCCGGCTGTCGGCACCGCCTGAAAGCGCGCTTCCGGTATGGCCGCGGCCAGTTGACGGCCGCGCGCCAGCGGAATCCACTGGTCCTCTTCGCCCCACAGAATCTGCACCGGACAGCGTAGCTGCGGATAGCGCGCCTCGACCTCGTCGGTGTAGCGCTGATCCATTTGCGCGATCTGCCGGTAAAACGCGGCTTGACCCGTTGCGCCGAGCCAGGGCGTCACATAGGGCGCGAGTTCGTCATCCGGAATCTCGCGCGCGATCGCGCCGCGCACGTACGCCTTCACCACCGCCTCGTGGATGTAGGGCGGCAGTCCGGCAAACGCGTCACCGTGTTCGCGCACATGCCGCACGAACGGCGAACCCCACGGCGCGACCGCTACCGGATCGATCAGCGTGAGGCTGCGATAGTCGCAGCCGTCGATCAGATGGGCGCGCAATGAAGTCGCGCCGCCGAAATCGTGCGCGATGACATCCGGGCTTTCCAGTTGCCAATGCGCGAGCAATTCCGCCAGCAAACCATTCTGCACGCCGAGCGAGACGTCCTGGCCGTCGCGCTGTTCGGATTGTCCATAGCCGAGCAGATCGTAGTAATAGACGGTGCGCGTCTGCGCGAGATGCGGAGCAATGCGGTGCCACACATACGAAGAAAAGGGCGTGCCGTGAACCAGCACCAGCGGCGGGCCATTGCCGCTCACGTTGAAGCGCACGGCTTGATCGCGGAAGGTATAGCTTTCGGGGAGCGGCCAGTTTTGCATAGCGATGAGCGTCGCAAGAAAGTCTGCTTACCTTAGCAGGGCTTCGTGAAGCATGCTGACCGGCTTTTCGTAGCCTGCATCAGGATGCCTCCCGCAGAAGCTCACCTTTGTTTTAGTCAGCAAAGCCAGGCAAATTCAACCTTGACTCGGTCGCGCACTCGTTTCAACGGCAAACGAATCCACCACACAACACACACTCTTACGAATCGTGCATAAATTGGCCTGAAATAAGGCCTCGTTGCGTTGGCCGCATTCAAAAAGCCTGGTAATCCGTCAACGCCGCCGCCGTGCCGCCGTCATGCAGACGAGTCCCGCTCGATCGAAACGCGCGCTTTTCAATGGTGAGGAAATTCGGGAGCCGAGGCCGCATGAACGCTGCGCGCCGCGCTCGCGACCATGCCGACAGCGAATCGCCAACCACGCGCAAACCACGCGCAAACCACGCGCGGCCCGAACCCGCACTACGCGAGCACACGAAGCCGCGCGCAACCGGCTACTTCGATTCAATCCCGCGCAACAGCTGCGACACCTGGCCATGCTGATGCAGGATCGCCGGATCGGCCTGCAATAGCGGCAGATAGCGCGGCAGGAAGGCATTGTTCGGCTGGTCGGGCGAGAAGAGCCCGGTCACCGCTTCGGCCGCGGCGGTGCGGTCGGCGGCTTCGGCTTCCTTATCGTCGAGAATTTCGTCGACGTTCGCAATGATCGTCGAGAGCGGCGTGAGCCAGCGGAACCCCGAACCGTTGATGAGCACCTGCAGGAAAGCCGCCGGCGTGACCGGGCCGAATTCCTTTTCGTACACGGCACGCTCGTGATCGAGGATGGCTTTGTGCAGCGCCAATAGCGGTCGGCGAATGTCCGAGAGGAATTGAGTGCATTGCGAGTCGTTCATGTGTGCTGCTCCTTCGGATAGTCAGTCAGACCGGATCCATGCTAACAAAATCGCCCGGCATTGATTCAACAAGATTCACTGATCGTATAAAGGCCGGCCGCTCGAACCGCCGCGCGGATAGTTTCCGCCGATTAAAAACACCTTTCAGCCACGCGATCGGCGCCCGCTAGAATCTTCCAGCCGGCCGGCGGCATGCAGCTTCGAGGCGAACTTTTTAAAGGGCGTCTACAATTCGCCGATCAGTTTTGGCGCGTTCGCGCCCATGCATTCACCGCCGTTTTAAACGACTGGAAAGCCGCAGCGCGCATTAGTCCGGCTTATCGAATAAACGCGGCGAGTCTTTACGTTTCGGTTCGACGTCTCTGCCTAAACCACCTGATAAACAATAAACCCCACTCGGAGCCGCTCAATGACAACGCTGAATATCAATGGCCAGACGCACACCGTCGACGCGCCGCCCGACATGCCCCTCCTGTGGGTCTTACGCGATGTGGTCGGTCTGACCGGCACGAAGTTCGGTTGCGGCATCGCGCAATGCGGAGCTTGCACGGTGCACCTCGATGGCGTGGCGGTGCGCTCGTGCGTGTTGCCGGCGGCGGCTGTTGGCGACCGCAAGATCACCACGATCGAAGCGGTGGGCAGCACGCCGGCCGGTCAGAAAGTGCAGCAGGCCTGGCGTCAACTGGACGTGGTGCAATGCGGCTACTGTCAGTCGGGGCAGGTGATGTCGGCGGCTTCGCTGCTGGCAAGCAACCCCAATCCTACCGATGCGGACATCGACGCCGCCATGGCCGGCAATATCTGCCGCTGTGGGACCTATAACCGCATCCGCGCGGCGATCAAGCACGCCGCTAAGGGGGCATGACATGTCCCAGGGATTGCTCGATGCACAGAGCGGCGCGCGTGCCGCACGTGGCTTTTCACGACGCGCCTTTCTGAAATTTGGCGTGACGGTAGGCGCGGCGGCAGGCGGTGGACTGTTGCTCGGCTTCAGCATGCCGGCCGCGAGCCAGGATCAGAAGGCCGGCAAATCGGTGATCGGCGGCGACGGTGTCGAAACGCCGCAAAGCGGCGTGTTCGCACCGAACGCCTTTATCCAGATCGATACCGCGGGCAAGGTCACGCTCGTGATTCCGAAGGTCGAGATGGGCCAGGGCGTCTACACGTCGATTCCGATGCTGATCGCCGAAGAACTCGAAGTGCCGCTCGACGCGGTCACCATCGATCACGCGCCGCCGAATGAAAAGCTCTTCATGGACCCGCTGCTCGGCGGGCAGCTCACGGGCGGCTCGACCTCGATCCGTTATGCGTGGGAGCCGATGCGCAAAGCGGGCGCCACCGCGCGCACCATGCTGATCAGCGCGGCCGCGCAGCAATGGCAGGTCGATCCGGCAAGCTGCCATGCGCAGGGTGGGCAGGTGATCCACGAGGCCAGCAAGCGCAGTGTCGGCTATGGTCAACTGGTGACCGTGGCCGCCGGTCTGCCGGCGCCGCAAGACGTCAAGCTCAAGGACCCGAAGGACTTCAAGCTGATCGGCACGGCGGTCAAGCGCCTCGATTCGCCGGAGAAAGTGGACGGCACCGCGATGTTCGGCCTCGATGTACGCGTGCCCGACATGGTCTACGCGGCGATTGCGAACTGCCCGGTATTCGGCGGCACGCTCGCCAGCGTCGACGACACCAATGCAAAAAAAATCCCCGGCGTGCGCCAGGTCATCAAGATCGACAACGCGGTCGCGGTGATCGGCGACCACACGTGGGCCGCCAAGCGCGGCGTGCAGGCGCTCGTCATCAAGTGGAACGAGGGTGCCGGCGCGAATCTGTCGATGAAGCAGATCGTCGACGATCTCGCCAACGCCTCGCAACGCAACGGCGCGGTGGCGCGCAAGGACGGCGACGTCGGCAATGCTTTCTCCAGTGCGAAGACGCGCGTCGACGCCGTGTATCAGCAGCCGTTTCTTGCGCACGCCACCATGGAGCCGATCAACTGCACGGTGCACGTGCGCCCCGACGGTTGCGATGTCTGGCTCGGCTCGCAGGTACCGACGCGCGTGGTGGATGCCGCCGCGGCGGTCACGGGCTTGCCCGCCGACAAGATCGTCGTGCACAACCATCTGATAGGCGGCGGCTTTGGGCGGCGGCTCGAGTTCGACATGGTCACGCAAGCCGTGAAGGTCGCCAAACAAGTCTCGACGCCGGTGAAGGTGGTCTGGACGCGCGAAGAAGACATTCAGCACGACATGTACCGCCCGTATTACTACGACAAGATTTCGGCCGGGCTCGACGCGAATGGCAAACCGGTCGCGTGGCAGCATCGGATCGTCGGTTCGTCGATATTGGCGCGTTTTGCACCGCCCGCCTTCAAGAACGGTATCGATCCGGATGCGGTCGAAGTCGCTTCGGATCTGCCATACGACTTGCCCAACCAGTTGATCGACTACGTTCGCGAGGAGCCGCACGCGGTGCCCACCGCATTCTGGCGCGGCGTGGGACCGACGCGCGGCACCTTCGTGGTGGAGAGTTTCATCGACGAACTCGCGGCGCAGGCCAAAGTCGATCCCGTCAAATACCGTCAGGATCTGCTCGGTAAGACACCGCGTGCGCTGAACGTGCTCAACGTCGCCACGCAGGCGGCGAACTGGGGCAGCGCGCTGCCGAAGGGACAAGGGCGCGGCGTGTCGGTCATGCATGCGTTCGGCAGCTTCTTTGCGATCGTCGTCGACGTCGCGGTGGATCAGGGCGAGGTGGCGGTCAAACACGTGGTGTGCGCGGTCGATTGCGGCATGGTGGTCAATCCGAACACGATCGAAGCGCAGGTGCAGGGCGGCATCATCTTCGGCATCACGGCGGCGCTCTACAGCGAGATCACGATCAAGGACGGCCGCGTCGAGCAGAACAACTTCACCGATTACCGGATGCTGCGCATCGATCAGACGCCGCCGATCGAGGTGCATATCGTGAAGAGCAGCGAGGCGCCCGGCGGCATCGGCGAACCCGGCACGGCGGCGCTCGCGCCCGCGCTGACCAATGCGATTTTTGCGGCCACCGGCAAGCGGCTGCGGCAATTGCCGGTTGGCAGCCAACTGCAAACCGCCTGATCGGAGCCCGACATGAAAAACACTCTGAAGGGTTTCGGTGCGGCGTTGTGCGTGACGCTGCCGTTCCTCGCGCAGACGCCGGCGCTGGCAGCGGATCAGGCGTTGGTCCAACGCGGCGCTTATCTGGCGAAGGTCGGCGACTGCGTCGCCTGTCACACGGCACCGAAGGGCAAGCCGTTCGCGGGCGGCCTGCCGATGACCACTCCGATGGGCCAGATCTACACCACCAACATCACGCCCGACCAGCAGACCGGCATCGGCAGCTATACAGAAGAGGACTTCGCGCGGGCGATGCGCGAAGGCGTCGCCAAAGACGGCCACAACCTCTATCCGGCGATGCCGTATCCGTCGTACGCCAAGGTCAACGACGACGACATGAAAGCGCTGTACGCGTATTTCATGAGCGGCGTGGCGCCGGTGCAGCAGGCGAATCGCGAGCCCGACATCAAGTGGCCGATGAACATGCGCTGGCCGTTGAAGTTCTGGAACATGGTCTTCCTGGAGAAAGGCGTCTATCAGGACAAGCCGGGCAAGGATGTAGCCTGGAATCGCGGCGCGTATCTGATTCAGGGGCTCGGGCACTGCGGTTCGTGCCACACGCCGCGCGGCATCGCGTTCCAGGAGAAGGCGCTCGATGAAAGCGGCAGCGCGTTCCTCACCGGCGGCCTGCTCGACGGCTGGTTCGCGGCGAATCTCACCGGCGAGCAGAACGTTGGTCTCGGCCGCTGGAACGATCAGGACCTGCAGGCGTTTCTGAAGACCGGCGCGAATCGCCATGCCTCGGCGTTCGGTTCGATGACCAGCGTGATCAACAACAGCACGCAGGGCATGAACGATACGGACATTGCCGCCATGTCGACGTATCTGAAGTCGCTGCCGCCGGCGGGCGGCAGCGGTGCGCCGCCGTATAAGTACGACCCGCAGGCGACGAAGGTGTCGCTGAACCGTCCCGCGAACGATGCCGGCGCGCGGGTCTATACGGCGTATTGCATGCACTGCCACGGTGTCGATGGCCGCGGCTTCGCACCGATGCTGGCGCCCTTGTCCGGCAATCCGAACGTGCTGGAGAAGGATCCGTCGTCGCTGATCAACGTGACGCTGAACGGCACCGAGGACCTGGTGATCGGCGGCATTCCCGCGCCGTATCCGATGCCGAAGTACGCGCCGGTGCTCAACGACCAGCAGATCGCCGATGTGCTGACCTTCGTGCGAGCCGGGTGGAACAACGGCGCGCCGGCGGTGACTGCGGACGACGTGGCGAAGTTGCGCAAGTCGACACACGCGGCTCGCTAGTCCTCTCACGGCAGTAATAAAAAAGCGGCAACCGTTCTGCACGGTTGCCGCTTTATTTATTCACACGCTGCAGCCAATTTCAACGATGCTGGCCCACCTTCTGTCGTTTCTCCAGCACCCGCGCGTACCACGTCAGCGGGAAGCACATCGCGAAGTAGATCATCGCGACCATGCCGTAGATCGGGAACGGGCGGAACGCGGCGTTGGTGATCATGGTGCCGGTCTTGGTCAATTCGGTGAAGCCGATGATCGACGCGAGCGCCGTGCTTTTCACCACTTGCACGAGAAAGCCGACCGTCGGCGCCACCGCGATTTTCCGCGCCTGCGGCCACACGATATAGCGCAACTGCTGGGCGAACGTCATACCGAGACTCGCGCCCGCTGCCCACTGACCACGCGGCACGGCTTCCACACAGCCGCGCCAGATATCGACCAGATAGGCGCTCGTATAAAGCGTCAAAGTGACGGTGGCCGCGACCCACGGCGACACGTCGACACCGAGCAGCGGCAAGCCGAAAAACGCCAGAAAGAGCTGCATCAGGAGCGGCGTGCCCTGAAACACTTCCACATACACCACGACGATGCGCCGCAGCCAGGCGATCGGCGACACGCGCATCGCGAGCAGAATGAGGCCGACAATACCGCCGCCGACAAACGCGATCAACGACAGCAGCACCGTCCAGCGGGCGGCGAGCAACAGATTGCGGGCAATGTCCCACAGCGTGAATTCGACCATGATCAACGCTCCGTGGGCAGGGTGCGGGCGCCGCGCCACATCAGGCGGTTGCGCCAGTTACGCGGCGCGCTCTCGTTGCCGCGCGCCGCACGGCCCGCGAACAGTCCACGACCGAGCCGGTTGAGGATTTGCCGCAACACGATCGACAGCACCAGATACGTCGCGGTGATGATCAGGTAGCTCTCGAACGAGCGGAAGTTGCGCGACTGGATGAAGTTGGCCGCGTACGTGAGATCGGGCACGGAGATCTGCGAGACCACCGCCGAGCCGAGCATCACGATCAGCACCTGGCTCAGCAGCGCGGGAAACACGTTGGCGATGGCCTGCGGCAGCACGATGAAGCGAAACACTTGCCGCCCATGCAGACCGAGAGCCTGCGCCGCCTGCACCTGGCCGCGCGAAATCGAGTCGATGCCGGCGCGCACGATCTCGATGGCATAAGCGCCGAGATTGACGGTCATGGCGAGAATCGCGGCCTGCACTTCATCGATATGAATGCCGAGACTCGGCAAACCGAAGAATACGAAGAACAACTGCACGATGAACGGCGTGTTGCGGATCAACTCCACGTAACTCGCCACGACCCAGCGCGCCCATTTCGGCCCGGCCACCGCCACGCTCGCACCGGCAATGCCGACGATCCCGCCGAGCACGGTGGAGACGGCCGTCAGCCCCAAGGTCACGGCGACGCCGCGCGCGAGCATCCCCGCATAGAGGCCGAAGCCGCTGAAATCGAACGCATAGGTCATGGCATGGCGCTCATCGTGAGGTCAAACTCCGGCGCGGACCACGCTTCGTGGTCCGCGCAAAAAAAGGTTCAGAGGTCGGCCGGCAGCGGCGCGCGCAGCCACTTCTGCGAAATCGCGTTCATGGTGCCGTCCTTGCGGGCCTTGGCAATCGTTTCGTCGACTTTCTGCTTCAGACGCGGCTCGTTCTTGTTCAAACCGACGTGATCCGGCGAGCTGAACAGCGAGAACTTCTGCTCGGGATCGTTGGCGGGATGACGCGCGAGAATCGTGGCGCCGACGTCGTTGCCGACTACCATCAACTGTACCTGACCAGAAAGAAACGCCGAAATTACGCCGTTAGGATCGTCGAAGCGTTTGATGTTCGCCGTGGGCGGCGCGATCTTGGTCACGCTCAGGTCTTCCAGCGTGCCGCGCGCGACCGAAATCGACTTGCCGGCGAGGTCGGCGGCGCTCTTCACGGGCAGCGCTTTCGGGCCGAACACGGCGAGGTAGTACGGCGCGTACGGTTGCGAGAAGTCGATCACTTTTTCGCGCTCCGGCGTCTGGCCGACCGACAGCAGCATGTCCGCCTTGTGGTCGGCGAGGTAGGCCATGCGGTTGTCGCCCGTCACCTGCACGAGTTCGACCTTGGCGTTGAGCGCCTTGCCGATCAGGTTCGCGACGTCGATGTCGTAGCCCATCGGCTTCATATCCGGGCCGATCGAGCCGAACGGCGGGTAGTCCTCGAACACGCCGATGCGCACCGTACCCGACTTGGCGATGTTGTCGAGCGCGTCCGCATGCGCGGCCGACGGCAACGCGCACAGTGCGCCGAGGGCGGTGAAGGCGAGCGTCGCGGCGAGCGTGGCGAACACGCGGCGGGTGCGGGTTGGGGCAGCGGGGCGGTGGTTCATGATCTTTCCTCTGTCGAAAATGTCGGTATTGGAATGGGTTTGAGTGGCGTGCGATTCAGTGGGAGTCAGTGCGCTTCAATGCCCGACCCGCGCGGCGATCAGTTTGCACGCATGCGGCGGCAATTCCGCGAGCACCGGCATGCCGAGCGTAAGCCCCGGCGTTTCGCGCGGCGTGGTGGCGGCGGTCAAGATGAAGCCGGCGCAGTCGATGGTCGCTTCGAGCGACGCGCCCACGTCGCGGATAAACGTCACGGTGCCTTGCAGCCGGTTCGGACCCGCGGAATCGGACGCGGCTTTCACGCACACGTCTTCGGGGCGGATCAGCAGGCGGATATCGCTGCTGGACTCCGGCACGCGCGCCGGTTGCACCACGCTGATGCGCCGGCCGCCCGGCAGGCTCACGCCGCCCGCGCCGTCGTAGGTGACCGGCAGGATATTGCCGAGACCGATGAAGTCGGCGACGAACTCGCTGACCGGATCGCGATAGATATCGAGCGGCTTGCCGACCTGTGCGATGCGGCCTTTCTCCATCACGACGATCTCGTCGGCCATCGTCATTGCTTCGCGCTGGTCGTGCGTGACCATGATCGTCGTGATGCCGAGACGCTGTTGCAGCAGGCGGATCTCCACCTGCATGGCTTCACGCAGCTTGGCGTCGAGCGCGGAGAGCGGTTCGTCCAGCAACAGCAGTTTCGGTTGCGAGGCGATCGCGCGCGCAATCGCCACGCGCTGACGCTGGCCGCCGGAGAGTTGCGTGACCGGCCGGTTCGCCATGTGCGGCAACTGGATCAGTTCCAGCAACTCCGCCACGCGGCGCGTCTGCTGGTCCTTCGCCGTCTTGCGCAGCTTCAGCGGATACGCGATGTTCTGCGCGACCGTCATGTGCGGAAACAGCGCGAGCGACTGGAACACCATGCCGAAGTCGCGCTGGTTCGCCGGCAGGCGCGTGATGTCGCGCCCGGCGAAATGGATGCTGCCCGAGGTCGGCGTTTCCAGGCCGGCGATCATCCGCAGCAGCGTGGTCTTGCCGCAGCCGGACGGGCCGAGGAAGCACACCAGCTTGCCGTCGGGCACGCTCAGATCGACGCTGTCGACGGCATGGGCCGCGCCGAAGCGCCGGGTCACGGCCTGCAACGTTAAATGGGTCATCGGATGCTCCAGCAAGAAGAGGGCGTCATGAGCGCGCGATCACAAAGCGACGCCTTCGTCGCCGATCAGCTTTTCGAGCAGCCAGATCAGCGCGAAGTCGATCGCGACGATGAACACGGCAAAACAGAACACGGTCGGATCGAGCGACGACACCGTGCGGCTGTAGAGCCACACCGGCAGCGTCATCGTATCGATGCCGTACAGGAAGAACGTGACCGTGAATTCGTTGAACGAGATGATGAACGCGAACAGCATGCCGGCGAGAATGCCGGGGCGCATCAGCGGCAGGATCACGTCGACGAGCGCGCGGCTGGGACTCGCGCCCATCACGCAGGCAGCCTCTTCGAACTCCGGACCAATCGAGGCGACCGACGCCGCGCAATTTTTCACGGTGAACGGCAGCGCCAGAATCACGTGCGCGATGATCAGGCGGAACACGCCGAGTTCGACCGGCAGCACGTTGAACACCAGCAGCAGCGACAGGCCGAGCATCACGAGCGGATAGACGAGCGGCAACGCGACCAGTTGTTCGACCGCGGGCTTGCCGCGAAAGCGGTAGCGGCTCAACGCGTAGGCGGCGGGCACCGAGACGAGCGTGGCGATCACCATGGTCGATAGCGCGACGATCAGGCTCGTGCGCAATGCGCCGCCCATCGACAGCGTGTCGCTCGCGTCCGGCGACACGAAGCTGTGCCACGCGGCGCGATACCAGTGCAAGCCGTAGGCATGCGGCGGGAATTCGAGCGTGTCGGCCGCGCTGAACGACATCGTGATCATCGTGAGGATCGGCAGCGCGGCGAGGAACAGAACGATAGCCGCGAGCAGGGCGGTGGCCTTGCCGAGCTGGCCGGGCATGACAGCCGGCAAGCGTGGTGCACGCGGTTGCAAGCGCGGCGGCGGCGCGGTTTGAATGGGCGTGCTCATGCGTGAGGCTCCTCGGCGAGACGCTGCGTGCGGCGCACGAGGCGCTGCGACAGCGCCATCACCGTCAACGTGGCGACCATCAAAACGACACCCGACGCGGAGGCCGCCGGCCAGTTCAGCAAGGGCGCGACCTGATCGTGGACCAGCACGGCGAGCATCGGCACGCGTCGTCCGCCGAGCAGCAGCGGCACGGCGAACGCGCTCGCGTTATAGGCGAATACGAGCAGCGCGCCGGACACGAGACCGGGCATGGCGAGCGGCAACAGCACGTGACGCAGCGTTTGCCAGCGCGTCGCGCCGAGCGTGGCGGCGGCTTCCTCGTAGGAACTCGAGACCGCGCGCATCGCGCTCGAGAGCGGCAGCACGGCGAGCGGAAACGCCGTCTGGATCAAGCCGAGCAGCACGCCGTTTTCGCGGTACAGCCACATCAATGGACGTTGCACGAGGCCGCTGCCGAGCAGCGCGTGATTGAGCAGGCCGGCCGGCCCGAGAATGATCAGCCAGCCATAGCCTTGCAGCAGCAGATTGACGAGCAGCGGCAGCAGCACGCCCGCGAGCAGAAGCCGCCGTGCGAGCCGCGACTTCGTTGCGCGCCATCGCCAGTGCGACCGGAATTGCCAGCAGCACTGCGCAGATCATGCTTTGGAACGCGAGCTTCAACGTGAGCCACAACGACTTCATGAAGTAGCCGTCGAGCAGGTCCGCGTAGTTTTGCAGCGTGAAGCCGCGCCACTCGTTGCCCTGCGTGCCGAAGCTCATGCGCAGCACGACCAGCGCCGCCGCGCCGAGGATGGCGAGAAACAGCAGGATCGGCGCGAGCAGCAGCCACGGCCGCGCCTTTGCCATCGCGTTGGCGGCGGGCGTGTCCGGTCCGAGACTGGACGCGCCCGTCGCGGCATCCGAGGCCGGATCGGACGCCGGTGAAGCACGCCGCGAAAAGCGGGCGAGCATCGCGGTCATGCCGAGAAGATTTCGGTGTAACGCTTGATCCACGCCGGCTGCACCACGGCGAGCGCCTTGTCGTCATGCAGCACGGCTTTCTCGGCGATCTGCTGCGGACTCGGCACGAACGCACGGCTCTCGGCGGGAATCACCGCTTTCGAATTGACCGGGCCGTTCAGCACGTCGGCGGCCATGCGGCCTTGCACGCCGGCGTCGAGCGAATGGTTGATGAAGGCGTGGATCAGATCGCTGTCGCCCGGATGCGCCTTGGGGATCACGGTGAACATCAGCTGCGTGGCGAAGCCTTCCTTCATGCCGTAGGTCACGCCCATCTTGTACTCGGGCTTGCGGATCTGGTTGGGGAAGAACGCCGGCGAATAGATGCCGCCGATGTCGAGCGACCCGGTGCGGAACAGATCGGCCACCTGGTTCGGGTTCTCGCCGAGCGTCATCACGCGGTCTTTCAACAGCATCAGTTTCTTGAAACCCGGCTCGATGTTCTGCTGCGAGCCGCCGTTCATCTTCGCGGCGATGATCGCCAGGTCCACCGCTTCGGCCCACTCGGGCGGCGGCAGGAACAGGCGGCCGGCGTATTTGGGATCCCACAATGCTTCGTACGATGCCGGCGCGGTCTTGACTGTCGACGTGTTGTAGATCAACCCGTCCGACCACAGCAGGTAGCCGACGCCGAAGCCGTTCGCGCCCGTGCGGTACTGCGCCGCGACGTCTTTCAGGTTCGGCAGCTTGTCCAGATCGGGCTTCATCAGCAGACCGGCGTCGCCGAGACCGGCCGCGCCGACGCCGGCCAAGGTGATGACGTCGTAGGTGGGACGATCGCCCGCGGCCTTGACCTTCGCGACCATGCCGGAGGTGCCGTCGGCGCGGTCGGCGATCACTTTGGCGCCGGTTTTCGCCGTGAACGTGGCGGCGATATTGCGCAGAGCGGCGGCGCCCGTGTCGTCCGACCACGTCAAGAGACGCAGCGTCTTGCCGCTGAAGTTGTGTTCCTGCGCGCGCAGATTGATGAACGGCATCGGCAAGGTGGATGCCGCGAGTGCCGCGCCGATCGACTTGATGGCCTGCCTTCTACCCCGTTTGATCTCTTCCATGGCGGTCTCCTGTGTTGAACGCCTGTTGCCTAGTGATATCGCTGTGACCGCCGCCGCTGCATCGCTCGTTTGCGTTGCTTGCCTGCGCTGCGTGTGGATGCACTCTAGGTTTGCCAAAATCCCTCAACAAACGAAATATGCGCATGGAGGGCATGACGTAAGCTCATGCAAAGGCCGCCGCGCGACTGGGGCGGCGCACGCCCGTCAGAGGGCGGGAGCGCCGAGGCAGTAGCGCATGCGGGTTAACGTCCATGTTTCGTCGACGATTCGCGCCCTCGTGGAGGTATGAGGAAAGCTCGGTTCTGGTGCGGTTGCGAACGTGTTTTGCCCTGCGCCGGTGCATGCTGGCCTGGTTAACGGCAAGTTTTGGCATCGGCATGAGCCGAATGCATGACCGTCGTGTTCACCGCTTCTCGTTAGGCAATTTGTGATCGCGTATCCTGTAGGCCCGCGAGAGGCGTTCTGGCGGCAGGCGACGACCCGCGCCGCCACGCCCACGCAATGATTTTTCCTGATCGTACTGGACACCCACGATGCGCCGCCTACCGCCGCTCAACGCGCTGCAGATTTTCGAAACCGTGGCGCGGCATCGCAGTTTCACGCGCGCCGCCGACCATCTATGCCTGACGCAGGGCGCGGTCAGCCGGCAAATCATCGCGCTCGAGGACTACTACAAGTTTCCGCTCTTCAAGCGCCACGCGAAAGGCCTGACGCTCACTGCCGAAGGGGAATTGTTGCTTCCGGCCGTGAAGGAGAGCTTCGCGCGCATCGAGGAAATTTCGCTGCGCCTCACCCGGCAGCGCACCGATCTCGCGCTGAAAGTGCCGACCTGTGTGATGCGCTGGATGCTGCCTAAGATCATGCGCTTCCAGGCAGAGTATCCCGAACTGCACGTGCAGATCACGACTACGTGGCAGCACGACGTCGATTTCCAGCTCGAACCGTTCGACGCCGCGATCATTTACGGCTCGTCGCCGGGGGCGGACGTGCAGGCGGTGCCGTTGTTCGAGGAGCGTCTGACGCCCGTGTGCGCGCCCGATCTGCTGAAAGACAAGCCGCTTGCCGAGGTGGCTGATCTCGCGCGCCACACGCTGCTGCATCCCACGCGCGATCATCGCGACTGGAAGATGTGGCTTGCCAAGGTGACCGAGATCGATGCCGCGCACGCCGCGGCGATCGACGCCGAGCACGGCCCGAGCTTCGACACGCTCGATATGGCGACCAACGCCGCGTTACAGGGGTTCGGTGTCGCGATCAGCGATCTTGCGCTGATCGACGAGGACGTGGCGGCCAAGCGGCTCGTGCGGCCGTTCGATACGGTGCTCAAGACCGGCTGGCGTTACTACTTCGTCTACCCGGACTCGGTCGCGCATCAGCAGAAGCTGAATCTGTTCCGCGACTGGATCGCGGCGCACTGGGAAGAGTAGTCCGGCTGGCGTGGCGGCGCGTGGGCCAGCCGACCCGACGCCGCTCTTTCAGGCTCTGGCGCCCAAGGTCAAGGTGCGAACGACAGAAACAGATACGCCGCGAACAGCGACAGATGCACGGCGCCTTGCAGAATCGTCGTGCGGCCCGAGCTGAGCGTGAGCGTGCCGACTATCAGCGTGAGGACGAGCAGCACGGTTTCCTTGCCGTCGATGCCGAGCACCAGTGGCTGGCCGGTGTACAGAAAGACGCAGGCGACGGTCGGAATGGTCAGGCCGATACTGGCCAGCGCCGAGCCGAGTGCGAGATTCAGGCTGTTCTGCAAGCGGTCGGCGCGCGCCGCGCGCACCGCGGCCAGCCCTTCAGGCAGCAACACGAGCGCGGCAATCACAATGCCGACCACGGCAGCCGGCGCGCCCGCATTCTTGACCGCGGTTTCGACCACCGGCGAGAGCACCTTTGCAAGCAATACCACCGCGACGAGGCACACCAGCAGCAAGCCGCCGGCCGCCATCGCCTGGCCGGCGCTCGGTGGCGCGGCATGGACGTCTTCGTCCGGCGTGCCGGCCAGAAAGTAATCGCGGTGGCGCACGGTTTGCACGAACACGAACACGCCATACAGCACGAGGGACGACACCCCGGCAAACGCCAGTTGCGATGACGACAGGACCGGGCCGACGTTCGTGGTGGTGTAGTTCGGCATGACCAGCGTCAGCACGGACAGCGACGCGAGCACGGCCAGCGCCGCAGCGGCGCCACGGCTTTGAAAATCCTGCTCGCGATGGCGGATACCGCCCACCAGCAGGCAAATGCCGACAATGCCGTTGCAGACGATCATCACCGCCGCGAATACCGTGTCGCGCGCGAGACCGGCCTTTTCCGGACCGGACGTGAGCATGACCGAGACGATCAGCGCGACTTCGATCACGGTGACGGCCACTGCCAGCACCAGCGTGCCGAACGGTTCGCCGACCCGATGCGCGACCACTTCCGCATGGTGCACCGCCGTGAAGACCGCGGCGCACAACGCCACGCCGACCAGCACGAGCAGCAGGCCGCTGTCCGGCATGGCATACGCGATACCGAGCACGATCCACGCGACGAATGGCACGGCAATGGTCCAGCGGGGCAGAACGGTCGCAGGCGTGGTCATCGGGCTTCCTTTTAATGCTTGTATTGAGTGGCCCGGCGGGGCGCGAACGGCTTCCGCCTTGGCTTGAAGCGAGCGCATATGTTCATGCAACTTCTAAACAACACGCCCTAACACTTTAAATTATAAAGGATAATTGTTCGTGATCGTGGCTTTGTCCATGCTCAGGGACAGACGACGATGGCGTGCGTCCGGCATGCTGTAGCGCAAACGGCGACTGCTGGAGAAAGGGATCGGGTCACGCAGAATTGCGCGGATAACGCGTGGCGGACGTGGCTGGTGTGTGACGAATGCGCGGTGGCTACGGCGACCGGTAGGCATTGAGGTTCCGTCGGCTAAACGCGGGATGTCGGGCGAACCCCGGTGTGTCGAGGATACTACGGCTGCCGCGTGCGGCGAAACCGCTCCGGTGGCGCCAACGCCCCTGTGACAGGGCATTGGCGTCCGGCTATGTGATTACAGCAGGCTCACTCGATTACTGACCGACCGGACGAATCGTCAGGGCGTTCTTGACCGACGTCACGCCGGCCACGCCTTGCGCCGCCTGAGTGGCCAGGTCGACTTGCTGCTGCTCGGGCACGGAGCCAGCCAGCGTCACTGCGCCGCCGCGTGCACGCACGGTGATGTTCGCCACGCTCAGGCCTTTGGTCTTCGACAGTGCGGTGCGGACCTTGCGTCCCAGGGCGCGATTGGCCGCCTTGGTCTGCTTGGCCGTCGGTTGCGCCGACTCCGATGCCGCGGCCGGAGCTGCGGCGTCGCTGGTTTGCGCATACGCATTGAGGGACGCGAGAACGATCAGCGCGCTGCCGATCATCTTGATTGCCGGGAATGCTTTCATTCAACTCTCTCCTATTGTCATGGGTACAACCGCCCCCGAATGAGGCAGTGCGCTACACCAGCAGGTACATCGGGATCAAAACTGAATGGAACGGTGCTGCGGATCGTGCGAATGCTTTCAAACTGTATGCTGATTCGGGCGGGCCGAAACACACGCGAGCCGGCAAAGGCTGTGCTGCAGGCCGGAAACACACGATACTCCAATTAGTGCCATGGTGATGGCGGCGCAGCACGGAAGTGAGGTTTTGGTACAACGAATGGGCCGATGAAAACTGACCGATGGCGCTCAACCGCTGGAACCAGAGCGTTGCCTCGCGCCGTTGGCGGCTCGCGACGGCGCGGTTGCACGCATCCATCCCATACCGTTTGCATAGCTTTTAAGTCCCACACCATGCGCTTTAAGAATAAGGTCTAACGCATGCGGAAACATCAACTTCCCATCCTGCCATTGCTTCGTGACGAATTACCGCTCGATACCGTCGAACTCGCGCGCTTCATGATCGGCAAATACCTCGTGCACGATCTGCCCGAAGGGCGCATGAGCGGACGCATCGTCGAGACCGAGGCGTATCCGCTCGGCGATTCGACCAGTCATGCGTTCATGGGCCGACGTCCGCATAACGGTTCGATGTTTCTCGCGCCGGGTCACGCGTATGTGCGGCTCACCTATGGGCTGTCGTACATGCTCAACATGTCCGCCGAAGCCGAGGAGGTCGGCGCCGGTATTCTGTTGCGCGCAATCGAGCCGCTCGAAGGCCTGCCGCTCATGGAAGCGCGGCGGCCCGGCGTGCCGTTGCGCGATCTCGCGCGCGGACCCGGCCGGCTCACGATGGCGCTCGGGATCGGCCCGGCGTTCGACGGCTGGGATCTGTGCTCGGGCCGCAGCTTGTGGATCGGCGTCATGGAGCGGGGCGAACTGCCGGTGGGAGTGACGACGCGCATTGGCTTGTCGCGCGAAATGCATCGGCCGCTGAGGTTTTTCGAACCCGGCAGCGCCTTTGTCAGCGGGCCGCGCAAGCTCCTGCTGACGCCCCAATCCGGTGCGCCGAACAGGGCGTAAATCTGCCCGGCGATCATGCGTATGTCAGCAGAACACGCTCAGATCAGATGCATTTTTGAAACTTCAGACACAAAGGGTTACGATCCCGACAATTATTACGCCAAACATGCTATTTGGATTGAGGCTTGCGGTAATTTTCGACCCATTCTTGCGATTGCGACAATTATGTATCTCGAAATCTAGGGTTTTCCCTTGGCGATCTGATGACTAGACTGAAATCACTCGCTTCTCACATGGTGTGGCAAGCGTTGCAAATAAAACCAGGTCTGGAGGTAAATCATCATGAAATCGCTCATCAAAGCAGTCGCCATTGCAGCCGTTCTCGCCGCTCCGATCGCTTCGTTCGCTCAGTCGAGCCAACAGCCCGTCACCCGCGCGGAAGTTCGCGCCGATCTGATCCGGGTTGAACAAGCCGGCTACAACCCGGGTGCGTCGAACGATTCGACCTATCCGGCCGACATTCAGGCTGCCGAACGGCGCGTACAGGCGCAGAACCCAGCCGTCGCGCAGACCCAGGAGCCGGTCGCCGATACCAGCGGTTACGGGGGTGCGACAAGTGGTTCGTCGCAAGCGGGCGGGGTGGTTCAGCCGATGTCGGGCCCGAAGTCGGTGTACTTCGGTAACTAAGCCAGCGAGGGAGCCGCTTGCGGGCCTGGATTCAGGCCGTAGTGGCAGGCCCTTGCAGAACGTCGATCGAGGCGAAAGCGCGCGGATCAACCGGGCAGCATTTCGCCTCGAACGAGATGCAGTAGTCTGTCAGCAAGCAGTGTGAAGTCGGTATCGACATGCGCGCCGCATTGATGGCGCGCACCCTTTCAACCGTCGAATTGATTCGAGCGCGACGCGGCAGCAGCGCCGCGAGCACCACAAGACAGCCGGGCCGCGCGAGTCGCGGTCCACAAGTCAAGGAACCTCCGCTGCCGCAAGGTAGCTTCGCCCAACCGTTTCACGGATTGGGCTTTTTTTGCGCGTCGGTTCCGCGGCGTGCGTATCAGGTCAGGGCCGCTCGCCGTGAATATAGAACTCGAGCTGCTGAATGGTGAACTGCTGTTCGGCGATGATGTTCTTCACCAGGTCGCCGATCGATACCATGCCGACCAGCCGGTCATTGTCGATCACGGGCAAGTGGCGCATGCGCCGCTCTGTCATGAGGGCCATGCAGTCGTCGGTGGTCTGATCGGGGCGGACAAAGCGCACGGCCTTGCTCATGATGTCGCGCACCGGCGTGGCCTTCGACGAGCGGTCCATCAGCACGACCTTGCGCGCATAGTCGCGCTCCGTGACGATTCCGGCGATGCTGTCGCCGTCCGTGACGACCAGCGCGCCGATGCCCTTTTCGGCCATCAGCTTGATCGCTTCGTAGACTGAGTCGTCGGCCCCGACAGTGAAAACAGTGGTGTTGTTCGGTTTCGTTTTAAGAAGCTGTGCAACGCTTGTCATGGAGCGGCTCCGTTTCGCAGTGCAGCACGCCGGCGCGGCGCGCTGTCGTGAGGGACAGGCCATTCCAGTATAGGCGTGACGCGCCACCGGGGTACTTCGGGAATACCTGTGGCGCGCGCTGCGTTTAACTCGGGTAGCGGCGCACCGCCAGAGCGGTTCCGCGCTCCATGCAGGGGCATACGGGTGCGGCAGGCCGATTAGCGGTAAACTCCCAGTCCGTACCTTATTCCCGGTTTGATCGGGTTCATGTCAGCACCATTGTCTAACGCCATGCTCACGTCTCACGATCCGTCGCCCGCAGTAGACGGCGCACCCAACGGCGAATGCGTCATTCTCGACGCCACCGCCACGCTTCCTACGCGCTACGGCACGTTCACTTCCTACGTGTTTCGCGTATGCGAGAGCGGCGCCGAACATCTCGCGCTCGTGATGGGCGACGTCGCCAACCAGTCGTCCGTGTTGACGCGCCTGCATTCCGAGTGCCTCACCGGCGACGTGCTCGGCTCGTACCGCTGCGACTGCGGCGAGCAGCTCGACCTCGCGCTGCGCTACATCGCGGCGGAAGGCTGCGGCGTGCTGCTGTATCTGCGCGGCCACGAAGGGCGCGGCATCGGCCTGTCGAACAAGATTCGCGCATATGCGCTGCAGGAGCAGGGGCGCGACACCGTCGAGGCCAATCTCGATCTCGGCTTGCCGGACGACTCGCGCGAATACGACTCGGCCGCGGGCATTCTGCGCACGCTGAAGGTCACGTCGGTGCGTCTGATGAGCAACAATCCGGAGAAGTTCGACACGCTGTCCAAGCATGGCATTCCGGTGTGCGAGCGGGTCGCGCTGGCGATTCCGATGCGCGAGGAAAACGAGCGTTATATCCGCACCAAGCAGGTGAAGTTCGGTCATTACTTCGACGAGAACGAATGAGCCACGCGCCTGTGCCGGCCGCCGTTTGTGCACGGCAGCCGGCGTTGTAGCGGCGGATTCGTCGATATCTTGCGCCCGGCATGCCGGGCGCTTTGCTTTGCGCCTTCGATACATCGAAGCGCGGCGGATCAGAACAGGCTGAAGTCGTCGTTGCTGTCGGGAATTGCGTTGAGCACGTCCTGCAGCGCGCGCCAGCCTAGCCATCCCACAAGACTTGCCGATATCGCCAGCCAGCGGTGCGCGCGCGTGTTCATGCGCGTCGATCGCGTTCGATGTTGGGACGCGACCTTGCGCGCGTCGATCGATGTACGTAGCAAAGGGCAGGTATGCATGCGGTCTCTCCTCTCTAACGAGCGGTGCCGTCGGCGGTTGCCGCGGCCGTGGCCACGCGCGGCAGAATCGCCGCCAATACTTCAGCTAGCGTCGTCGCGCCGAAGCGACGTTCGCTGATATCCGCTTCGACATCGATACGACCCGCGTTGTGCGCGTCGTAGAGGTCGGTGATCGAACGCGCGTGGCCTTCGCCGAGCCCCGCGCCTTGCAGCACCGCGGCCCATTCGCCGCGCGGCACTTCACGTGCTACGACGGCACGGCCTGCCAGTTCGCTGATCGTGCGCGCCACGTCCAATGCGCTGATGCGCTCATCGCTTTCGATGCTCACGACACGCGGCGAGACCGGCTGCACTCGATCGTCGAGCAACAGTTCGACGGCCAGCACGCCCACGTCCTGTGCGGCGACGGTGGGAAAGCGTTTGCTCAACGGATGATGCAGACTCGGCAGCGCGCCTTTCGCGAGCGCGATCGGCAGCACGCGTGCCCAGTTATGCATGTGTTCGGCGGCGCGCAGAAACGTCAACTGCGAGTCCACCGTTCGCAGTTGCGTTTCAAGCTGGTGAAACAGCGTGGTGATGCCCGTGCCGGCCGCATGTTCCGCGCCGTAGTCGGAGAGCGCGAGAATGCGAGAGGGCGGATCGGCGCGCAATGCCGCGATGCTCACGTCGATCATGCGCCGCATCGCCTGTGCGGGATCGGCGTGTCCCCGTGGCAACGGACACAGCAGTTGCACGGCATGCGCACCTTCGATTGCGCGCGCCACCGTTGCGGCGTCGAGCAGATCGGCAACGGCGATCTCGCAGCCGATCCCGGCGAGGAATTCGCCCTGTTTTTTATCGCGGACCACCGCACGCACGTTGCGGCCCGCCCGGCGCAATGCCGCCGCGCTCACTGCGCCGACATTGCCGGCTGCTCCAAAAATCACGAACACGTTGCGCTCCTTGTTGGCTCGGTACGGCCTTATCTTAGAGGCGCGGCAGCGGGGAAACGCGCGGGCAAGGATCGCGCCGCGCAGATTCGGATGACGGTTTTGCTTGCCGCGCAGCAGCAGACGCGTTGAATCTCGTAGAGTCGAGCGAAGCGGCGCGAAACGTCGCACAATGCAGGCACACTCGAAGTCATCCACGAGGGCAGCAATGAATGCAGTGACACCGATACCTGGACTGCAACCGCAGCCGCATAGCGGTTCCCGCGTCGTATTGCGTTCGAGCAGACTGCTCGGCTGGCAAGGCTTCGGCGCGGAGCTGGTCAACGTGTCGGCCGGGCTGCACCGTATTCCCGCGTTCAAATATCACCGGGTGGGCGTGCATGTCGGCGCGCCCGTCAAGGCACGCTGCCTGTGCAACGAGCGCCGCTACTCGCGAATCCAGGCGCATGGCGACGCCGACGTGATTCCCGCCGGACTCGACGGGCAGTGGAGCGATGAAGCCGCCTGCACGATTTTCAGCGTGTGGATCAGCGAGGCGTTCGCGCAGCGGACCGTCGAGCAACTGTCGCTGAAATCGAGCGATGCGCAACTGCGCCCACAATTCCAGCTGCGCGATCCGCGCTTTCAGCATCTCGCCTGGGCCTTACGCGCCGAACTCGAAGCGGACGAGGCATCCGATCCGCTCTACGCCGAAAGCCTGTGTACGGCGATGATGGTGCGATTGATCGGCGGTGCGCCGACGCTCGATAACAAGCGGCGCACGCTCGCGCCGAAAACGGCCGCGCGCGTGATCGAGTTTATCGAAGCGCATCTGGACCAGCGTCTCACGCTAAGCGAACTGGCCGCACTCGCCGAGTTGAGCGTGCCGCATTTCAAGGTGCTGTTTCGCGAGACGCTCGGCATGCCGGTGCATCAATACGTGGTGCAGCGGCGCGTGGAGCGCGCGCGAACGCTGCTGCTGCAAGGCAAGCTCAACGCGAGTCAGATCGCGCTCGATACGGGCTTCGCGCATCAGAGCCATATGGCGCATTGGATGGGCCGCTTGTTGGGTGTGACGCCGCGCGAGCTGATCAGGTCAAGTGCGAATTCAGGCAGCATTGTCGAGTTCGATTCGAGCCATTCCCGCCGCATTGCTACGCCGCGCTAGACCCTCGCAACGACGTTATGCGCGCGGCCTCACTGGATCGAGGCCGCGCGCCTGGAAGCTGAAGCGCACACCGTAATGCAGGGCACCGATCAACCCGGCGCCGCGCCCGTCAACTGCGAATAGACGTCATGCGACAGTTGCAGCAACTGCTTGCGGTCGATTCCGCCCGACACCGCATAGCCGAAATCGCCGTCGATCCAGTAGAACACGTTCACCGGGCCGTCCTGATACAGCTTGAACGCGGTCGTGTTCGAGTTCTGCTGGCGACGCGAAATGCACAGCGTGACGCGCTCGCCGTTCGGCCCGCGATACATGAACTGCGCGGTCGGTCCATCGGCGCCAGGCAGCAGCCGTCCGCCCGAGAGATTGAAGCCGCTCTTCGACAGAATCGGCGGATGCACGTTGGTGCCGAGACGGTTGGAGAGCCACTGCACGAAATCCTGTTCGTGATCGTCGGTGCTCATCTCGGTCGGCCGGTCGACGGCGGGCATGTAGACCACATGCGCCACCGCCGCCTGCCGCGCGAACACTTCCGAGCTGTCCGCGCTGACAGGCCGCGTGTCCGAGTGGCCACTTGCAACCGGCGCGATCACGTCCTGTCCCATATGCGTGCCCACGCCGATGCCCACGCCCATCACCAGCGCCGCCGCCATCCCGGCGAATTGCGGCCAGTTGGCGGCAATCCGCCAGCGGCGCGGCGCAGGCGCCTGCAGGCGCTTCGGCACGGGTTCGCTCAGCACGCGGTCGTAGCGCTCGTGGAACATGCTGTTCAGCGAAAAATAATCGCTGACTCGCGCGGCCAACTCGGGGTTCTGTTCGAGCGCGCGCTCCACATCGGCACGGCGTTCGTCGGACAGCGTGCCGTCCACGTACGCATGCAGGTCTTCTTCGCCGATCGGCATAGTTTGGTCGCTCATCGCACCACCTGTAATTTTGCACCGGGCTGCGTGCCCGCCATCAACGCCCGCAACCGTTCGCGTCCGCGCGACAGCCGCGACATCACCGTGCCGAGCGGAATGTTCAGCGCGAGCGCCACGTCGGCGTAGCTCATTTCCTCGAGGCCCACCAGCAGCACGACTTCACGCTGCTCCATGGGCAGGCGCTGCAGCGCGTAGTCGAGGTCGCGCATTTCCAGCGAGCGGGTCTGCTCGGAGGGCACGGCGAATTCGCTCTCGGACACGCTTTCGTCGTCGACCGCCACGTGGACGGCGCGCGCCGAAGCCTTGCGCGCCTGATTGGCGAACACGTTGTGCATGATCGTAAACAGCCACGCGCGCAGATCGGTGCCCGGCTGGAACATGCCGGTGCGGCCGAGCGCGCGTTCGAGCGTGTCCTGCACCAGATCGTCGGCGAGGTCGCGATTGTTGATCAACGCTCGTGCATAGCGCCGCAAACGCGGTACATGCTCCATCAACTCGTCACGGACATCCATTTTGTATCCCAATCGTGGAGTTTTTCCGCGGGCAAGAAGGCGTTCTCCTGCCGCGCGAAAAGACGCATTCGAGATGCGAACACACGTGCGCGCATTTTATTCCGCCGTGGTGTCTGAAAGCGTGAAATGTGTGCCGCAGTCAACATCCTGTCATCGCATGGTCATCGCGTCGGCGGCGCGCATCAGGCCGTGGGTGCGGGCGTCGCCGGCGACCACGAAACGCTGCCGCTGCGCGGTCCACAGCAACAGGCGAATCTCGCCGATGCGTCTCGCGGACCACTGCGCCTGCGCCGGCGCGAACAGCGCCAGAGCCGACAGCAGCACCACCGGTTGATTGTCGCCGTTCAGATAGATGAATTCGCTGACCCGCTGAAGCGGGCCCAGCGCCACCACTTTTTGGTCCACGAGGCGCAACCCGATCGCCGAAAGATTCGGCGCGGACGGATCGGCGCGCGTCGGCGACGCAGCGGAAAACTGCCCGGCGGCGCTTTCGGCCAATGCCATCACCGCGGCGTTGTTCAGCGCCTGGGCGGACACCTGAGTCGCGGCGAGCCAGCCGCTTGCCACCGCCAGCGTCAGCGCGAGCGCCGCCAGCGTGTTGACCACCTTGCGGGTCCGTTTTCCCGTGTTGATGCGCTCCAACACGCGGCGCCATCCTTTGACGCGGCCCGGCACGGGTTCGTCAGTTGTTTGGAAAGCCTGCTGAATCTGCGCGTTCAGCCTGCCGTAAAACGCCACCCGGCGCGCCTCCGCCGGATCCTTGCCCAGATAGTCCCGCAGAAATGCCGCGCGCTCAGGCGTCAGCGTGCCGTCGGCGTAGGCCTGAATGTCCGCTTCGGAAAGCGGCGAATCGGAAGGGGCGTCAATGGTCATGATGTCGGCGTGCGAGGGAGTTCGGCTAGCGAAGGGGCGAACACGCACACACCCAAGTTTATTCCATATGTTCGCACGCCAATTTCAGCGCCGCAGGGCGGCCGCGAGCGCACTTTCATGCGCCCCTCAGCGCGCTGCCGAAGCACGAGCTAACCCGATTGCGCGCCGGTTTATTCCCGCTTCCGGATATGTTTTTTCTGACGCTTCGAGGCAGGAATAAAAGCCATGGACCTGTGGTTCTCCCTCATGCAAACCCGCACAAAACTCACTGGAGTTCATCATGAAGAAGATCGCTTTTGCCGCATTGTCCGTTGCTGTTCTCGCTGCTTCGTCGAGCGCTTTCGCGCAAGGCAAGACGCGTGCTGAGGTGTATCAGGAATTGATCCAGGCCCAGCAGAACGGCCTGAATTACGTCACCGATGCATCGTATCCCGACGTGAGCCCGGTGTTCGCGCAGCAGGTCGCGCAGCACAAGGAAGCACTCGCCAAAGAAGCGGCAGCCGCCAACCATGTTGCGAGCCAGGACGCGCAGGCAGGCAGCGTCAATTGAAGTGCCGATACCCCGGCGCGCGACTGGAACGGGCGCGCCGGATATCGAATGGAATAGATCGCTGCATCGCGTGTTAGCCCGGTAAGCGCATCTATCCGAGAGAGGAGTTTTCGTGGCAAAACCATCCGTTCCCAATCCCGGGCCTGTCTGCGTGCCCTGCCGACTCATCGCGATCGGCGCGGCCGTGCTGGTGCTCGCCGGCGGCTTCGCCTACACGGCGGGCTGGCTGACGCCGGCGCGTCTCACCGCACCGCGTTTCATCAACACATTCGAGGCCGTGGCCGGCCAGCCGCATCCCGGTTATCGGCGCAATCATGCCAAGGGCCTGTGTATCGAGGGCTATTTCGACAGCAACGGCGATGGCGCGGCGCTGTCCAGCGCGGCCGTGTTCGCGCCCGGCCGCACGCCGGTCACGGGCCGTTTCGCGGTGCCCGGCGGCAACCCGTCCGCGCCGGATACCAGTTCGCCCGTGCGCAGCCTCGCGTTGCTGTTCCAGTTGCAAAACGGCGAGCAGTGGCGCACCGGGATGAATTCGACGCCCGTTTTCGCGGTGCACACGCCCGAGCAGTTCTATCAGCAACTGGTGGCCGCCAAGCCCGACCCGACGACCGGCAAACCGGACCCCGCCAAACTCAAAGCGTTTTACGCGGCGAATCCCGAGACCCAGCCGTTTCAGGCGTGGGTGAAGGCCCATCCGCCTTCGTCGAGTCTGGCGAATGCCGCGTACTACAGCATCAACGCATTCCGTTTTACCGACGGCACCGGCAATACGCATGCCGTGCGCTGGGCGATGGTGCCCGAGACGCCGTACGCGCCGATCACGGACGCCGAAAAAGCCGAGAAGAATTTTCTTGAGGCCGACCTCGATCAGCGCCTGCAAAACGGCCCTCTGCGCTGGCATCTGATCCTGACCGTCGCAAAGCCCGGCGACCCCACCAACGACGCCACGCTGCAATGGCCCGACGATCGTCAACAAGTCGACGCGGGCACGCTCGTGATCGATCACACGACGTCGCAGGCAAACGGCACGTGCCGCGACGTCAACTTCGATCCGACCATCCTGCCGGCCGGCATCAAGCCGTCGGACGATCCCTTGCTGGCCGCGCGCTCGGCCGCGTACGCACTATCCTACAAGCGCCGCACACGCGAGGAAGCGTTGCATCCCGCGGTTCATCAAGCCCAGACAAACGGAGACCACTCATGAGGCCGACGCGCACCCATTTCAGTCCGCTCGCGCGCCTGTTGCATTGGACGATGGCGCCCCTGATCATCGCAATGCTGTTCATCGGCGTGGGCATGGTCGCCACTGTCTCGAGCGCGCACAACACGCTGATCGCGATTCACCGGCCGCTCGGCATTGCGTTGCTGCTGCTGGTGGTGCTGCGTGCGGGCGTGCGCCTCACACGCGGCAGCCCGCCGTTGCCCGACGATATGCCCACGCCGCAGCGGTTCGCGGCGAAGGCTTCGCATCTGGTGCTCTATGTGTTGATGGCGGCAATGCCGTTGATCGGCTGGGCGATGCTGTCCGCCGCGGGTTATCCGGTCACGCTCTACGGTCCGCTGCACTTGCCGCCGATCGCGCCGCATAACGTCGAGTTGTTCGCCTTGCTGCGCGCGTTGCACACGTGGTTTGCGTTCGCCTTGTTCGCCACCGTGCTGCTGCATCTCGCGGCGGCGCTGTTTCATGGGCTGATCCGACGCGACGGTGTGTTTTCGAGCATGGCGCGCGGCGAGCGTTAGTTCTTCTTTAGCGCTTCACGCGTTCCGAGCGCGGATCGTAAGGCGCTTTCAGATGCAGCGTTGCCGGCAGCAGTTCGCCGGCGACGTCGATCGCATAGCGGCCGCTGTTCAGATAGGCGGCATCCGCTGCGCCCTCGGGATTGTTCACATAGCCCATCGCCACAGGACAGCCGAGCGTGTGGCCGAACGCCGCCGAACTCACGAAGCCCACTGGCTTACCGTCGCGCAGAATCGCTTCACCGCCCCATAGCATGCGATCCGCGGCGCCGTCGGCGGTCAGTACGACCATGCGTCTGCGTGGCGGTTCGGCGCGCAATTTCAGCAGCGCGTCGCGGCCGCGAAACGCCATGTTCTTGTCGAGCTTGCACGCGAACGACAGTCCCGCTTCGAACGGATTCGTATCCGGCGTGAGTTCGCGGCCCCATGCGCGATAACCTTTTTCGATGCGCAAAGAGTCGATTGCATAGTAGCCCGCGTTGACGAGGCCGAACGCTTTACCCGCGGCGCGCAGCATCTCGTACACGCCGACCGCGAATTCCACCGGCACATACAGTTCCCAGCCGAGCTCGCCGACGTAGGTGAGGCGGGTGGCCCGCACCGTCGCGTAACCGAGGTCGACCTCGCGGCTCTGGCCGAACGCGAACGCTTCGTTGCTCCAATCCGCTTTCGACACGCTTTGCAGCAGTTCGCGCGAACGCGGGCCCATCACGGCGAGCACGGCATACTGGCCGGTCACGTCGACGAGCGTGCAGTGTTTGTCGTGTGGAATGGCCTTGTCGATCATGTCGAAGTCGCGCGTGGTTTGCGCGGTGCCGGTGACGAGCAGGTATTGATCGTCGGCGAGGCGCGTGAGCGTGAAGTCCGATTCGTAGCCGCCGCGCTCGTTGAGCATGGCGGTGTAGACGGTGGTGCCGGTCGGCACATCCACGTCGTTGGCGACGATGCCTTGCAGCACGTTTTGCGCGTCGCGTCCCTTGACGAGAAATTTGGAGAACGACGTCATGTCGAACAGCGCGACGCCTTCGCGGCACGCGCGGTGTTCGGCGCCGCTCCAGGGCAGCCAGTTCTGCTGGCCGAATGCGTACTCGATTCTGGCCTCTTGCGGCGAAGGCGCAAAAAAGTTGGCGCGTTCCCAGCCCATCTTGCTGCCGAAACACGCGCCTTCGTCACGCAGCAGCGAATACAGCGGCGAGCGGCGAAACGGCCGCGCGCTGTCGAGTTCGCGATTCGGCCACGGCATCGCATAGTGCAGACCGAGCGTTTCCTTCACGCGGTCGTGCAGCCACGTGTCGTTGCCGTTGAAGCGCGCGAAGCGGCGAATGTCGACCGGCCACAGATCCATGGTCGGCTCGCCTGCCACGATCCATTCCGCGAGTGCCATGCCGGCGCCGCCCGCCGAGGCGATCCCCATCGAATTGAAACCCGCGCCGACGAAAAAGCGCCGCAGTTCGGGCGCTTCACCGAGCATGAAGTTGTTGTCCGGCGTGAACGATTCGGGGCCGTTGTAGAACTGCTTCACCTGAGCCGTTTCGAGCGCGGGCACGCGCTGCAACGCATTTTCCATCAGGATTTCGAACTGATCCCAATCGTCCGGCAGCAGTTGAAACTCGAAATTCTCGGGGATGCCGTTCATGCCCCACGGCTTCGCATCCGGTTCGAAACCGCCCATCACGAGGCCGCCCACTTCTTCCTTGAAGTAGATGAAACCGTCCGGGTCGCGCATCACCGGCAGGTCCGGATGCACGCCGGCAATCTGTTCCGTGACGATGTAGTAGTGCTCGGCCGAGTGCAGCGGCACGGTCACGCCGCACAAGCGTCCGACGGCTTTGGCCCACTGACCCGCGCAATTCACCACGATATCCGCGCCGAGCGTGCCTTCCTCGCCATCCTTGTTGCGCCAGGCGAGGCCGCTGACCTCGCGCGCGCCGCTCGCTTTGCCGTCTTGCGCGGTGCGCGTGTGGATCGCCATAACGCGGGTGTTTTCGACGATGCGCGCGCCGCGCTGGCGGGCGCCCCGGGCGAGGGCCTGGGTCAGATCGGTGGGATTCGCCTTGCCGTCGCCGGGCAGCCAGACCGCGCCGAGCAGGTCGTCCGTGCGCATGACCGGCCACAGGTCGCCGGCTTCGCGCGGGCTGATCACGTCGCAGGCCACGCCATAGGCGCGCGCGACGGCGGCGGTGCGTTTGAGCTGCGTCATCCGCGCGGACGTGCGGGCCACCGAGAGCGAGCCGCATTGCTTCCAGCCGGTGGCGAGGCCGGTGTCCGCTTCGAGTTCGGCGTACAGCGCGGTCGAATAGCGGATCAGCTTCGTCATGCTCTCTTGGGCGCGCAACTGGCCGACGAGCCCGGCCGCGTGCCAGGTCGTGCCGCACGACAGTTGGCCCTGTTCGAGCAACACCACATCGGTCCAACCTAGCTTCGTCAAGTGGTAGGCGACCGAGCAGCCGATGATCCCGCCGCCGACAATGACGACGCGAGCGTGAGTGGGAATGGATGTGGACATGTGTGGATATGCGTGGATCAGGTGCGTGTAGATTGCCGTAAAAAGACACGAAATGCAACGAATACACAGCCTTGTTGTGATTCGGGCGGCGTCATGCAGCGGTCATACGACCGTGCGCCTTCCGGAAGGGTACGGCCACTCCGGCCTTGCTTCAGAAGGAGAAAGTTCATAGTGCGCCTTAAAAATGTGGTTTTAGTTGGAAATGTGTGGCTATTCAATCCGTAAAACTGTGTCTTTTGCTAGACTGCAGTGAATCCTCACCGCCCAATCGCCATGTTCTCCAACCAGCGCCAAGCCGAAATCCTGCGACTCGTCCGCGAGCAGCGCACCTGCACGATCACCGATCTCGCCGGCCGTTTCGCCGTCTCCGACGAGACCATCCGCCGCAACATCAAGCCGTTGATCGCGGACGGCCTGCTAATCAAAGTTCACGGCGGCATCATGCTGCCGGAGCGTCTCGACGAGCCGCCGTTCCAGCGGCGCATGACGGCGAGCCTCGAGGGCAAGCGGGCAATCGGCGCGCGGATCGGCGAACTGGTGCGGGACGGCGATTCGCTGATCCTTGAAGGCGGCACGACGTGCCTGCATATTGCACAGGCGCTCGCTGCCCGTTCGCGGCTCACGGTCGTGACCAATTCCATCGAAGTCGCGCGCGTGCTGGCGCCGCGCAACGGCAACCGGGTGTTCGTCGCGGGCGGCGAGCTGCGGCCGGACGACTGCGCCGCGGTTGGCGACAGCGTGCTGGCGTTCCTGCGCCAGTTCCACGTGCGCTACGCGATCGTCTCGGTCACCGCGATCGACATGCAGGGACGTTTCATGGACGCGCTGCCCGCCGACGTGGCGTTTTCGCTGGCGGCGTTCGCCCAGGCCGAACGGCGCGTGGTCGCGGCGGATCACGCGAAATTCGGCCACAGCGCGCTGGTGCACGCGTTCGGCGCGGACGCCGTCGATCTGCTGGTGACGGATGAAGCACCGGCGCCCGCATTGGCTCAGGTGTTCGCGGCGGCGGGGGTGGATGTGGAAGTGGGCACACAGCCAATTTCGTCCAACGCGTAAAATGGCCGGTTATCACGGGCAATCGATGCCGCAGAGACATTCACCGGCCGGCGCCAGCCGCGCTCTGTCGAGCTGATTCTGTCCGCGCGCTTGCCCAAGCCGGCTTGAATAGGATTGGACGTCGATGTCGTCAGTTTTCTTTGATCGGGAACGGATTGCAGAATGGCTGGGGGACCACACCGTCGCCAAGGCGCGCT
This sequence comes from Paraburkholderia sp. BL9I2N2, assembly GCF_004339745.1. GTDB lineage: Bacteria > Pseudomonadota > Gammaproteobacteria > Burkholderiales > Burkholderiaceae > Paraburkholderia. Next base: position 1,076,431 of record NZ_SMGP01000004.1, read on the forward strand.
CGGTCGGCCCCATCGCCAATGTGAAATGGCACGGCGCCACGCTGAGCGGCGACGTGCAGGGCACGCGGACGCTTCCCTACAAAACGCGGGTACGGTTTCGGACCGACGGCGGTTCCCCTTGGGCGCAGAGCGACTGCACGTGTCCGGTCGGGCGCAACTGCAAGCATGTCGCCGCGCTGCTGCTCGCCGAACTCGACTATCACGACGAGATGGACCACATCACCCATGTCGAACTCGACGACGGCGATTCGGCGCGCGATCTGCCGCCGAAGCCGATGGCGCACATGGGACAGCCTTCAGGCGTGCGGCCCGAACTGGTCAGTTGGCTCGAACGTTTTCGCGCCCGCGCCGAGGCTGCGGACGCCGACGCCCAGAAGGCGAGCGCCCCGCGCACCCAGACGCTCGCATACCGGCTGAACTGGTCCAACTTCCACATGCGCCACGAGGTGGTGCTGTACCGCGCGCGCTGCAATCCGGACGGCGCGGTTGTCGAAGTGGACGAACCTTGGGGCAATGTCGAGACGGCGCTGCTCAAGCAGCCGAAATTCGTCTCCGACGAAGACCTGTCGATCCTGCGCGGCCTGTGGCTCGGCCGCTCCCGTGAGGACTTCGGCCAGTTCATCCTGCGCGGCACGAGCGGCGCGGAGATGCTGCAGAAACTGATCGCGACGGGGCGGCTCTTCGTCGACTTCAATCCCGCGCCCGGTCAAGCGGGACCAACCGCGCTCTCGCGCGGCGCCGACCGACCCGGCCGGATCGAATGGGAGCCGCTCGCCGACGAGCGCCTGCGGCCCGTGCTGTGCACCGAGCCGCGCGCCAGCATGGTGCTGCCGACCGAGCCGGTCTGGTACGTGGATGGCGTCGCGAATGAGGCGGGCATCGTTCAGTCGTCGCTGCCGTTCCAGCAGTTGCCCGACTACCTCGCCATGCCGCCGATCTCGCTCGCCGAAGCGCCGCTGGTCGCCTCGGTGCTGCGCGAGATCGCGCCCGAGTTGCCGCTGCCGCCCACGCACGACGCGTCCGCGATTCGCGTGATCGACGTCGAGCCCGTGCCCGTGCTCTCGCTCAACAGTCATGCGCTGCCGTCGTCGGCGAGCAAGGCGGGGCTGCGTCAATCCGGAGCGGTCGAGTTGGCCGGCGTGAGTTTCGATTACGACGGCGTGAGCATCAACGTGGACAGCAGCGTGACGCTCGTGCCGATGCCGGGCGGCGATGTGATTCATATCCGCCGCCGCTACGAGGCCGAGAAAAAACGTCTGCTCGAACTGCGCAAGACGGGTTTGCAGAAGGTGCCGACCAGCCGGGTCTACGCATCGCGCCTGCTGCCCGACACCATGCTCGGCCTGCCCGATGCCGAAGCGTGGTCCGCGTTCGTCAACGACGCCGTGCCCGACCTCGTGAGCAAAGGCTGGCGCGTGACGATGGCGCCGGAGTTCCGCTACAACGTCATCGAGATCGACGCGATCGAAGGCACCGCGCATCAGGCCGGCGACGGCTGGTTCGATCTGGAGATGGGCATCCGCATCGGCGAGCGCAACGTGCGGCTCGAGCCGCTGCTCGCCGACCTGTTCCGGCGCGACCGGCGCTGGCTGAGCGGCGCGCTCGAAAGCATCGCCGACGACGAACCGATCGAGCTGAAGACCGAGGAGAACAAACGTCTGCGCTTGCGCGCCAACCGTCTGAAGCCGGTGGTGCGTGTACTCGTCGATCTGTTCGACGCGCTCGGCGGCTCGCTCGCGGAGGGTGCGCCGCTGCGCGTGGCATCCGTCGATGCCGGTCGACTGGAAGCGTTGAACGGCACGGGCCGCTGGCAATTTCGCGGCGAAGATTCGATCCGGCAACTCGCGCAGCGTCTGCAAGCCGGGCCGGGTTTGCGCGAGGTGCCGGTGCCGCGCGGCCTGAAGGCCGAACTACGGACCTATCAGCACCAAGGCCTGAACTGGATGCAGTTTTTGCGCGAGCAGAACCTCGCCGGCGTGCTCGCCGACGACATGGGTCTGGGCAAGACCGTGCAGACGCTCGCGCATATCCTCGCGGAAAAAGAAGCGGGGCGTCTGACGCGGCCGGCGCTGATCGTCGTGCCGACCACGCTCGTGCACAACTGGCGCGAAGAAGCGCGCCGCTTCGCACCCGAACTCAAGGTGCTGGTGCTCAATGGTCCGCAGCGCAAGGAGCGCTTCGAACAGATCGCCGGGCACGAACTGATTCTGACCACGTACGCGCTGCTATGGCGCGATCAGAAGGTGCTCGCCGAGCATGACTATCACTTGCTGATTCTCGACGAAGCGCAGTACGTGAAGAACGCCACCACCAAAGCCGCGCAGGCGATTCGCGGGCTGCGCGCGTCGCATCGGCTGTGTCTGACGGGCACGCCGCTGGAGAATCATCTCGGCGAGCTGTGGTCGCAGTTCGATTTTCTGTTGCCGGGCTTTCTCGGCAGCCAGAAAGACTTCACCAAACGCTGGCGCAATCCGATCGAGAAGAATGGCGACGGCGTGCGCCGCGCGTTGCTGGCGCGCCGCATCCGGCCGTTCATGCTGCGCCGTCGCAAGGACGAGGTCGCCAAGGAACTGCCGGCCAAGACCACGATCCTGTGCTCGGTGGACCTGGAAGGCGCGCAGCGCGATCTCTACGAAACCGTGCGCACGGCGATGCAGGAGAAAGTGCGCGCCGCCGTCAGCGCGCAAGGCCTCGCGCGCAGCCACATCATCGTGCTCGATGCCTTGCTGAAGCTGCGCCAGGTGTGCTGCGATCCGCGACTCGTCCGGACCCTGAAGGCGGCCGGCGAGGCCGGTGAGGCAGGCGAGAAACGCGACAGAACGGACCGGGTCGAGAAGGGTGCGCGCGCCATGCGTTCGGCCAAGCTCGACCTGCTCCTGTCGATGCTGCCGGAACTGATCGAGGAAGGGCGCCGCGTGCTGCTGTTCTCGCAGTTCACGGGCATGTTGGCGCTGATTGCTGAAGCGCTCGAAGAAGCCGCGATTCCCTATGTGATTCTCACCGGTGACACGACAGACCGCGTCACGCCGGTCGAACGTTTTCAGCAGGGCGAGGTGCCGCTGTTCCTGATCAGCCTCAAGGCGGGCGGTGTCGGCCTGAACCTGACCGCCGCCGACACGGTGATCCACTACGACCCGTGGTGGAATCCGGCGGCAGAGAATCAGGCAACCGATCGCGCGCATCGGCTCGGGCAGGACAAGCCCGTGTTCGTCTACAAGCTGATTGCGGCGGGCAGCATCGAGGAAAAGATCGTGGAGTTGCAGGAGCAGAAGGCCGGGCTTGCGGACAGCATTCTTTCCGAAGACGCCGCCGGCGCCGCCAAGTTCTCGGACGACGATCTCGACGCGCTGTTCGCGCCGATGCCTGAGATCGAAGGCGGCCGGTAAGAGCCGGCGTTCCAGAAATCCATCTCGAAACGTCCGGCGCGCATGCCGCGCCGCGCGACGTTGCGCCTGTTCGCGGGCGCTCAAATATCTCCAGATTTGATGGTGCCGTGAGCGAAAGCGTGACAAGTGGTCAAGGAACGTCCTGTTCCCGACGATGCCGTCAACGCTTTGTCCTGACACTCGTTGAACACGCGGCCGTGAAGCGGTCAGTCAACGCAGTTCGTTAAGGAAATACCATCCATGAAGAAGCACATTTTCGCCGTTACCGTCGCGGGTCTGTTCTCGATCGGCGCATTCGCCCAGGCATCCACGCCGGTCGACGCATCGTCGCAAGCAGGCGTGGCTACGCAGGAAGCCTCGGCGCCGGCTGCGAAGCATCACCACAAGAAGAAGCATCACAAGCACGCGCATCGCCATCAGGCTGCGTCGGCTGCTAGCGGCGCGCAAGCCGCTGCGTCGAATGACGGCGCGGCGCCAATCAAGCCGTAAGCATCGGCCGACGATGCGAGGATGCGGGCCGATGCAGGTCGTCGGCCCGTCCTTCATCGCTTTTGGAATCGCAAGGCGTGAGGCGAAGATCAGCGGCAAATCGATGCGAGCTGCAATCACGCATCGCTTGCACGCGCGCTGCTTGTTGCCCGTTGGACCACGCGACGAACCACGGATGCCGATGCTTTGCGAGAACCGTCACACACGCCACCGAATGAATAGCTGGCCGCCATAGCAACGCGCGCCGACACCACACCGCATGCCTGCAGTCGCGGCAAGCGCGGCTAGCCACCCACGCGATTTACCCGGATCTCCCCGATGAAAATCTGTTCGTCCCGCTTTGCCAAATCGGGCTTTTCCATGCTATTAGCGCTGTTGCTGGCCGCGTCGTTGGCGGGCTGCGCGCTGGCCAGGCCGGGAGCACAGCCGGCCGCTCCGGTCTATGCCGTTGACGTGCCGGCGCACGTGTCCGCGCCTGCGCCTTTGCCTACTCCCGCATCCATTTCGCAAGTCCCTGCCGGCTTCTACCGCGTCAATCCCGGCGACACGCAGATCGGCGTTTCCAAGGCGTTCGGTCGCGAGGCTTCGGCGCTCGCGCAGTGGAACCGCTTGTCGCCCGCTGACGGCCTGCGTGTCGGCCAGGTGCTGCGCGTCGCGCCGCCGCTGGGTGCCGGTGCCTCGCCCGCAGCCAGCGCGCCATCGAACTCACTCGCGCAAGCGCGCGCGCTCTTCGCGGATAGCCCGAGCGAGGCTGCGTCCACAAAGGCACGACTCGCGTGGCCGGTGAGTGGCCCCGTGACCGCGCCGTTCGTGTCGGGCAAGACGAAGGGGATCGTGATGGGCGGGCGCGTCGGCGAACCGGTGCGGGCGGCATCGGGCGGCCGCGTGGTTTATGCGGGAGGCCGGATCGCGGCGTACGGCAAGCTGATCATCATCAAGCACGACGCGCATGTGTTGACCGCATACGGCAACAACCGCGCGTTGCTCGTCAAGGAAGGCACGGACGTCAAGGCAGGCGAGGCGATCGCAGAAATGGGCGCGGACGACAAAGGCCAGGCATCGCTGCGCTTCGAAGTGCGCGCGGACGGCAAACCGGTCGATCCGCTCAAGTACCTTCCAAAACGCCAGTAACGCGGCGCGTTCGCGGCCTCGCCGCTCATCTGACCTTGACCTTGACCTCGAACGCGACGCGGAGCCTGCCGCATGCAGAGCGCCGCGCGACGTGATGCTTATGAATTTCTATCTACATTGCTTTGGCACGGGCCGGCGCGCGTCGACAGTCTTGCTGCTCGGCGCGTTGCTCATGCTTGCCGGATGTGCGCAGCCCGGCATCGGTCGCGAATCGCTCAGTGGCGGCGCTGCCGCCGCACGCAACGGTCAACGTGCAACAACACAACATGCGGCACGAACCGGCGACATCGACACATCGCGCGCATCGGACACTGCGAGCGAGGGATCGTCACCTGGTCCTTTGGCGAACGACGATGCCGCATCGACCACGCCCGTCTGCGCGTGCGGCAACACTTTCCGGCAAACGGGCATAGCAACGTGGTACGGCAAGCGGTTCCACGGACGCCGCACCGCGAGTGGCGAGCGCTACGACATGCACGCGCTCACCGCGGCGCATCGCACTCTGCCGTTGGGCGCCTGCGTGCGAGTGACGGCGCTCGGCGGCGCGCGCTCGGTGATCGTTCGCATCAACGATCGCGGCCCGTTCGTGCGCGGACGGATCATCGATCTATCGTATGCCGCCGCGCAGGCGCTCGGCGTCGGTTCGGCGGGCAACGCGCAGGTGACGCTGGAACGCGTCGTTGCGGCACGCCGCTGCATGGAAACCGGCGCCTGATGCTGATCGTGATTACGAGAGAAGGGAAGCGCGAACATGTGGCCAATTGATTAAAGGCCGTCGTCGTATTGCGAGCCCCGCGTCGACTGTAACAAAACCTCTGCGTATGTAAATTATCAGTTGCGGACGCTTCAATTCATACGATTTTCAGCGCAGATGGCGCAACGTTTCTATGCGGTCGCGGTTTAGGTCCGACGTAATAACTACCTGGCCGCCAGTTACAAAAGCAGTTCTTTCATCTTGAGGTCAATTTTCTGACCGGCTAATTTGTGTTCACTCGTGCGGCTAGACCCCCGCGAGCGTGTGATGTTTTGAGCGGCGTCGGCCTCCGGATTGAGACGACGCCGCATTTTTTTGTCTGGATCGCGAGCCTGGTGGATTAGCAATCTTTCAACAATCGTGCAGCGCCTTTTTGAGCAACGATGCGCGAGACAACGCACTGAATCAGATACGTGTACTGGCTAAAACAACGCCCGGAAACGTACGTCGGAAATAGTTGCTCCGTCACCTTTGATTTGCGGCTTCTCCGCCAATCTGTTCTTTGACGACTCTTGCCATTAGCTGCACGCGTTCTGTTTCAAGCAGAGACTTTGCATCGATGCGTCCAAACAGATCGAGGAGAGGGGCCGCGAGCCCCGTCCATCCGGTCTGGTGGCTGGCGCCAAGGCCCGCGCCGTTGTCACCGTGGAAGTACTCGTAGAACAGGATCAGGTCGCGCCAGTGCGGATCGTGCTGAAATTTCGCCGATCCACCATAGACCGGCCTTTGTCCATGCTCATCTCGCAAGAACGTGCCGGTGAGCCGCCGAACAATCTCCTGGGCTACCTCGAACAGTGTCATCTGTGGCCCGGTACCCGTGGGACATTGAACCTTGAACTCGTCGCCGTAAAAGCTGTACAGATTCACCAGCGCCCGAACGATGAGCATATTGACCGGCATCCAGACCGGACCGCGCCAGTTGGAATTGCCTCCGAACATGCCGGTATTCGATTCGGCGGGCAGGTACTGTACTTTGTATTCCTGCCCACCGACATTGAGAACGAACGGATGCTCCAGGTGATAGCGCGAGAGCGAACGAATGCCGTGCGGCCCAAGAAATTCGTTCTCGTCGAGAAGATACCCAAGCACACGCTCGAGTTTCTTTTTATTGAGGATAGACAGCAGACGCCTTTCCTTATAGCCGATGAAACCCGCTTCCGTCGGGGCAATCTGGGCAATCAACTCGGGGTGACGTGTTCGAAACTGAGCCATCAGTTCCATCAGCTTCGGATAGCGAGTGGCGGAATCCGCTTCGAACACCGTCGACGCGCACAGCGGCAACAGTCCTACCATCGACCTCACTTTCAAGCGGGTCGCCTGGCCGTCAGGGAGGCGCAGTAGATCATAGAAAAAGCCGTCTTCCTCGTCCCACATCTCGTCGTGATGTTCGCCGCGGCGGTCCATCGCATAGGCAATCCACATAAAATGCCGGACAAACTTGAAGGCGATCTCTTCGTAGATGGGATCGTACTCGGACAGGATGATGGCCATCTCCAGCATGTTCTGGCAATAAAACGCCATCCACGCCGTGCCGTCAGCCTGCTCCAGCACTCCACCGGTCGGAAGCTGCGCGCTGCGGTCGAAGACACCGATATTGTCGAGACCGAGAAAGCCGCCGGCGAAGACGTTGCGTCCGCTGGGGTCCTTGCGATTGACCCACCAGTTGAAATTGAGCATCAAACCCTGAAACGATCGCTCGAGGAACCGCGGATCAGCCCGGCCCAGCTGTTTCTCGTATTTGTATAGCCAGAGTGTCGCGGCGGCGTGCACCGGCGGATTCACGTCGCTGAAGTTCCACTCGTAAGCCGGAATTTGCCCACTCGGGTGGAAGTACAGGCTTCGCAGCATCAGCAGCAGTTGCTCCTTGGCGAAATCGAAATCCACCAGCGCCAGCGAGATAGTGTGGAAGGCCAGATCCCAGGCCGCGTACCAAGGATATTCCCACTTGTCCGGCATGGAGATCACGTCGGCGTTCAACATGTGGAACCAGTCTGTGTTGCGCACATCGCGACGGGCGGTCTCGAGCAAAGGATGGCTCTTGTGCTCACGCAGCCACTTGTCCAGATCGAAGTAGTAATACTGCTTGCTCCATAACATGCCTGCCAGCGCCTGGCGGTGCACACGGCGTTGATCGTCTGTCAGCGATTTTGGTGCAATCCGTTGGTAAAACTCATCGGCGTCGGCGATCCGGCTCTCGACTATCCCGTCGAAACCGTCGAAGGGCTCGTTCATTCTGGTTGCCGTCAACCGTAGGCGGATCGTCCTGCTTTCTCCACCAGCCAACTCGACGATATAGTGAACGGCGGCCTTCGTTCCCGTCTTTGCTGGACTTACCGCATCGGTCTGCTTCGAGATAATGTAGTTGTGAAAAGCATCCTTGACATAAGGAGACGCGTTGGGCTCGCCCCACAGATGCTGCGCATTACTCTCGTTCTCGGTGAACAACGACTCCGGGGCACCCTCGCAATAGAGCCAGTACTGGCCCAGTTCATGATGGGTTCCGCAAATCGTACCCGTTCCATCTTCACACAGCGACGGCTTGCGGTCATCGTCTCCCCAGGACCAGGTATTGCGGAACCATAGCGTTGGCAATACTCTTAACGGTACGCGCTCCGGCCCGCGGTTGTGCACCGAAATCCGGACAAGGATGTCGTCAGGATCTGCCTTGGCGTATTCGACGAATACATCGAAATACCGGTCATCGTCGAAGACACCGGTATCGAGCAACTCGTACTCAAACTCTTCCCGTGAACGCTTCCCGTTGGTCTCGACCAGGTCCCGGTAGGGATACTCCCGCTGCGGGTATTTGTAGAGGTACTTCATGTAGGAGTGGGTGGGCGTGCTGTCGAGGTAGAAGTAATACTCCTTGACGTCCTCTCCATGGTTGCCCTCGCCATTCGTGAGGCCGAAGAGGCGCTCCTTCAGAATCGGGTCGCGCTCGTTCCATAGCGCCAATGCAAAGCACAGCCGTTGCTGGTCGTCGCACAGTCCGCCGAGTCCGTCCTCTCCCCACTTGTAGGCGCGTGAGCGCGCCTCGTCATGAGTGAAGTAATTCCAGGCGTCGCCGTTATCGCTATAGTCCTCTCTGACCGTTCCCCACTGCCTCTCACTTAGATAAGGCCCCCACTTTTTCCACGGGATTTGTGCCTCGCGCGCTTCGTTCAAGCGTACTTGCTCCGTCACATCCACAACTTGCGCGGCCATGGCTTTTCCTCCGCTACGGGTGAACGAATTCGGCTCGACATCCCAAGCGGATCAGGGCGTTTCAGGCGAACGTACGGCATGCCGGCCAGCGCCAGTCTCGTTGACCCCGACGATTGCGTTCGAACTCGATCTAAAGGCTTGCGGAACGCTGATCGTCGAGGCTTTCCATACTTAACCGGATTGGTGTCGCTTGAATGACACGGGCCTGCGAACTGAATGACACAGGCGTCTCGCTACCATGAAAAAAACAGTAGCGATGCCGTTCATCCGGATGGTCGTTGAATCCATTTAGATTCCTAAATGATCAACCATGAGGTGGGTACGGACAATAAGACTTTGGTCGCACGGTTTATCGAATATTTCAGTTCCCTTCCATCGAGAAGCGGCAGCATTTCCGAAGTGGGACGAGGCGATCAAAAAAGCGGATCGACCAGGAAGGACGACGTCTCGCTGCAACGCGGAATCGCAGAATCGCAGATTGGCAGGCCGTACGAGCCGTCCCGCAGGATCTGTTTCCTGGGACTGTGCGCAACGCTGCGGACTGTGGCAGCCAACTGATCCCTACATTTGCGCCGGGCCAGTATGGGACCAAAGGCTCATTGTCACTGAACAATCCCGTGTCCGATAATGAAGTGTGAGAGGCCCGCGAGGCAAAAAGATCACGCGGTTCGGAATTACGTTTCCATACAGGTGACTGACGTCCGCCGTGCTGGCGCTCGAAGTCATGGTTTTCACCTGGCGGAGCGAATTTGGCCGGTCGGCCTACCGTCGCCCCGCAACCCGTCCAGTTCGAGGTTCCCGTGAAGAAAATCATTGCAACGTTCCTGCTGTGCACCGGCGTGCTTGCCACGACGAGTTGGGCACAGACTGCTAGTGGGCCCGCGGCGAACGCGGCACCAGGCGGCAATTCGGATGAGATCGTGAAGATGCATCAGCAGGTTGCCGCAGCCAACAGAGCGTATGACCGGAAAGTCAGCGCAGCGAAAAGAGTCTACAACGAGCAGAAGGCAGCTGCGGCAAAGGTCCGCGACGAAGCCATTGCTGCGGCCCATAGCGGCGTGGATCAATAGACCAGTTCGGTTGCCGCTCAGCGACCCGTCATCTATCCATCGAAGGGGAAAAGTCCACAGCTTCGAAAAATAACACTACCCCGTGCCGGGCATGGGCGATGCAAACGACCGATGTTCGCGCGGTTGTGGGTTGGAGGGAGTAGCCATGAATCGGTGGAGTGAAAGACTGTCGCAAGTGGTCTGCATATGGTTTGTCGCTGTCGTGATGATGGGTTCGAGCGGGGTGAGCGCCCAGAATCCACCGCAGCAGCCGACCTTCAAGCCAGAGGAGATCGAGGCGCTGGTTGCACCAATCGCACTCTATCCCGACTCTCTTTTATCTCAGGTACTGATGGCCTCCACCTATCCACTGGAAATCGTGCATGCCGCGCGCTGGGTCAAGTCCAATCCGAACATCAAAGGTGACGCCGCAGTGAAGGCGGTAGAGGGGCAGCCTTGGGATGTCAGCGTGAAATCGCTGGTCGCGTTTCCGCAGGTTCTCGAGCCGATGAACGACAAGCTCGACTGGACCCAGAAACTGGGCGACGCCTTCCTCGCGCAGGAAAGCGACGTGCTCGCTGCGGTACAGCGACTGCGCTCGCGCGCTGAGAAATCGGGCAACCTGAAGTCCAATGAGCAACAGAAGGTGATCTCGGAGCCTGCGCCGGCGGGTGGGCAAGCCGCGCAGACCATCGTGCGCATCGAACCGGCGAACCCGGAGGTGATCTACGTGCCGGCCTACAACCCGACCGTTGTGTACGGCGCATGGAGCTATCCGACCTATCCTCCGTACTACTGGCCACCGTCCCCGGCTTACTATCCCGGCGCCGCACTCGCCACTGGATTTGCCTGGGGCGTCGGCCTTGCCGCGGCGGGAGCAATCTTCGGCAACTGCAACTGGGGTGGTGGAGACGTCAATATCAACGTCAACAAGGCCGCCAATATCGATCGCAACTTTGATCGCACCAAAGTTCAGGGCGGCGGCAAGTGGCAGCATGATGCCAGCCATCGTCAGGGCGTCGCCTATCGTGATAACGCGTCCCGCGAGAAGTTCGCCAATAATGTCTCCGGCGCCGACGCGCGCGGTGACTTCCGTGGCCGCACCGGTGACGCAGGCGACCGGGCCGGCGCCGGCAACCGCGCGGGCGGCGCGAACAATGCCGGCGTAGGCGACCGCGCAGGTGGCGCGAACAACGCCGGCGTGGGCAACCGCGCGGGCGGCGCGAACAATGCCGGCGTAGGCGACCGCGCTGGTGGCGCGAACAACGCCGGCGTGGGCAACCGCGCAGGTGGCGCGAACAACGCCGGCGTGGGCGACCGCGGTGGTGGAGGGACGACTGGAGGCTTCGGCAATCGTGCTGACGGAGCGAATACTGCCGGTGCCGGCAATCGCGCGGCAGTGTCCGATCGGACCGGTACCGGAGCCGGCCGCGACAGTGCCTTCCAGGGTGTGGGCGGCGGTGGCGCCTCACAGCGAGACTTCAACCGGGGCCAGGCCAGCGCGCGGTCTTCCGGCTTCAATAGAACGGGCGGCGGGGGCGGGATGCGCTCGGGTGGTGGCGGACGTGGCAGACGCTAGGGAGGCACGAGCATGAAGTCATTACTACGATTTCCTGCGGCTCGGCTCGCCGCGATCGGCGGTTCAGTCGTGGTTGCGCTGGCACTCTGCTTCGGGGCGCCTCCTGCTGCATACGCGCAGACGGACTTCAAGTCGCCGGAAGAGGCGATGACGGCGTTCGGCCACGCTGTTGCCAATAACGACGAGGCAAGTTTAAGGGCTTTGCTGGGCGTCGACTTTCGGGAACTCATCCCTCCGGTCGGCGCCGAGATCCGAAGCCGCTTTCTGAAGGCCTGGGACACGTCGCATGCGATTCAGGCGACTAACAGCGAACGTGCCGACATCCTGGTGGGCAATGATGGCTGGACTCTGCCCATCCCCATCGTGAAATCGGCCAAAGGCTGGCATTTCGACACGCGCGCCGGAGTCGAGGAAATGCGCTTGCGCCGCATTGGCCGAAACGAGCTTGCGGTCATCCAGACAATGCTGGCGGTCTACGATGCGCAGCGCGAATACGCCGAGACGGACCATGACGGCAGTGGCGTGCTCGCCTACGCGACGAAGCTGTCGAGCTCGCCCGGCAAGCAGGACGGCCTGTACTGGCCAACCGGCCCCGATGACAAGCCAAGTCCGCTTGGGGCCGCCTTCGTGACGGCGGGCGCGCGCACCGGGCAGGCAGGCTATTACGGCTACCACTACAAGCTGCTCACGTCGCAGGGCCCTCACGCCCCTGGCGGGGCGTACGACTATGTTGCCAAGGGCAAGCTCTTTGGCGGCTTCGCCGTCGTTGCCTGGCCTGTTCGCTACGGGGATACCGGCATCAAGAGCTTCATGGTCAGTCACGACGGGCAGGTCTACGAGCGTGATCTTGGCCCCGACAGCGCGAAGAAAGCGGCGGCGATGCAGTCATTCGACCCCGGCCCCGGGTGGGCGCAGGTGGCACATTGATGCGCCTTCTTCTACTCGCGGCTGCCTGCGGCGTGCTCGTCGCGCTATCAGGATGCCCTTACTACGCGGTCCCCGCCGGCACGGTGGTGATGACGCCAGCCAGTTACGATCGCTCGTTTGCCGCCGCGGCAGGCGCCATGCGCGACGAAGGACTGGCCATTACCGTACAGGATCCGGCGAACGGCACTGTCGTTGGAAATTTCGGCAGCGTCATCGTGACGGCCGGCGTGCGCCAGCAGGCCGATGGGAGCGTACAGGTGCGGTTCGACTCCAGTGACGCACGCGACCCGACTTTGCTTCAGCGCATCTCGCGCAGCTACGACCGTCGCATGGGACGATGAGCGAGGCCAGGGTAGGGGCGAAGCCTCGCGCCAAGCACGCGACGTGCGGTCAATCTAACGTGTCGCTTCTCGATTTGGATGGTGGTGTTAATCGTGAGCCTGGTCGGTCTGATACCTGGCAACCGCCATGTCCATGTTGAAGAACATTCTGTCGTTCCCGAGCGTCTCTCCCAGCGGACAGCGCCGCACCATCGCGAGCACGTCGGGATTGAGACCGACGAGCCAGAGCACGACTCCCTGCTCCTCACGAATTTTCCTTTCCGCATCGGTTAGCATCTTCAATGCCGTGTATTCGAAGTCGAATACAGCAGAGAGATCGAGCACCAACACTTTCGGTCTGGGCTCGGCAATTAGCAGTCTCAGCTTCTCTCCGACGCGCATGGCATTGGCAAAAAAAATGCGTCCCTGCGGCCTCAGCATCAGTAGCCCGGGGAAGGTCTCGTCGGCGGGGTTGTCGGTCGAGCGCGGACGGAAGACGTTCGTGCCGGGCTTCCTGCCCAGCACATAAACCGGCGGGTCCGACATCTGATGAGCGAGCGCGGCCAGCGACACGATGATCGCGACGACAATCCCCTCGAGCGTGCCGACCACGGCCACGCCGACCAGCGCGACCAGCGCCCAGATGAACTCCGTGCGACGTACCTTGAGGATCTCCCGGAATTCGGCCGGCTTGATCAGTCCGATCGAATAGACGATGACCACTGCTGCCAGTGTCGCCTCCGGCATCAACCCGATGAGCGGTGCCAGAACGAGCATTGTGCCGAGCGCGGCTAGCGAGGCGACCAGTCCGGAAAGTTGGGATCGCCCACCCGAGAGCCGGTTCACCGCGGTCTGCGTCGTTCCGCCGCCAGCGGCCATGGCGCCGAAGAAAGCGCCGCCTAGGTTTGCCAGTCCCGTCGACAGCAATTCCCTGTTCGGCTGTGGAGTCGGCTCGCCGCTTTGCGCAAACGCCCGTCCTGCCGCGATGGATTCGGTAAAGCTCATGAGTGCTATGCCCAGCGCAGGGGGCCAAAGCATCGTCACCATCTGCAGATCCGGCGGCGTAAAGGGAGGCAGTCCCGTGGGGACGTGGCCGACCGTCGCCACACCATACGCCGGCAAGGCGAACAGTTTCACGGCGGCAATGCCGGCCGCCACCGCGACCAGGGGTGCGGGCGCACGGGGGAGGAAGCGCTCCATGGCGACCAGCAGAACGATCATGACCGCGCCGACGGCCACTGTTGCCCAGGACGTTTGCGGGATCTCATGAACGATGGCGAGCAGGTTGTGAAACAGCGCGCCTTTCTGAAAATGGATGCCGAGTAGCTTCGGCACCTGGTCCACGACGATGACAATTCCGATGCCGGCCTTGAAGCCGATGAGCACCGGTTCGGAAATAAAATTCGCGATGAAGCCCAACCGCAGCAGTCTCGCTACGATAAGAATCGCCCCAACCAGGCATGTCAGCGTCGCCGAAGCCGTCAGCAGGCTGGCCGGATCATTCGCGGACGCCACACCGCCGAATGCCGCCGCGACCAGGATTGCGATCGTGGTCGTCGTACTCACGCTGAGGACACGCGAAGATCCCAGCAAAGCGTAGATCAACATGGGAACGAAGGCGGTGTAGAGGCCGACCTGAACAGGAAGGCCGGCAATGGTCGCATACGCCAGTGCCTTCGGGATCACCACCGCGGCTAGCGTCAGGCCGGCAATGATGTCGGGCCTGAGCCACGCTGCCCTGTAGTCGGCAATCCATTCCGGGAAGGGCAGACGGACGCTGCCGGTCGACCGCCGTAGTTGAGGGCCATTTCGCTTTTCCCGGCGGGACGACTGTTCCTGTTTCATGGCAACGATGGCCTTCGTCTACAGTGAGCTCCCGAGGTCAGAATCGCTCAGCGATGTACTTGAACGGATAGTGCGGTTCCTCATAGCCGTCCGCTTTTTGCCGCTTGGGAAGCGTCACTTTCCTGCGGGGCATCGCCGTGTAGGGAATCCGGTGAAGCACATCGCTGATGATGTTGAGCCGCGCGCGACGTTTGTCATTCGAATTCGCCACGTACCACGGAGCGATCTCGGTGTCCGAGGCCTTGAACATTGCGTCGCGCGCACGCGAGTAGTCATACCACCGGCTATAGGATTTCAGGTCCATATCCGTGAGCTTCCACACCTTGCGCCCGTCGTGGATGCGTGCTTCAAGACGGCGGGTCTGTTCCTCGGGGCTGACTTCGAGCCAGTATTTGAGCAGGATGACGCCGGATCCGACGATCGCCCGCTCGACGAGCGGCACCGCCTTGAAGAAGCTCTGCACGTCCTCATCGGAGCAGAAACCCATCACCCGCTCGACTCCCGCGCGGTTGTACCAGCTGCGGTCGAAGATCACGACTTCTCCAGCGGCGGGCAGGTAGGGCAGGTAGCGTTGCACGTACATCTGGCTCTTTTCGCGCTCGCTCGGCGCGGGCAGCGCGACGACGCGAAATATGCGTGGACTCACACGCTCGGTGATCGCCTTGATGGTGCCGCCCTTGCCCGCGCCATCGCGTCCTTCGAAAACGATGCAGATCTTGCTGCCTGTTTGAATCACCCATTCCTGGAGCCTGACCAGTTCGACATGCAACTGGAACAACGCCTTCCGATACTCCTTGTAGGAGAGCGTTTTGTCCGCCCCGGACGGGTCTTTTTTCGCTTCTTTCTTCGCCATTACCATGTCTCCATGCGCACGTTGACCTGAGTAATTTTCCGAAGATCCCCTACCAATGTAGGCTTCGGCGTGAAGCAACGCCATACAACCTTGGTCCAATATCGTCGCCACATCGAACGCCGTATGCTGCAAGCGTCTGCTCGTAGTCGGCCGATCCGGAGGTCGCCATGTCACCGGCATGGTTCGGTTCGATCGCCGCCATCGCACCAGGCACACGCCGCTCGATGTGGCATTTCCAGCGGCTGTCGGAACACCGGGCGCCGGTGTTGCCGTATTGGAATGTTGGCGGGTTTGTTCACGGATGCGCCACGGTTTCGCATGTATCTCCGCTGGCTTGGACAGGCGATCCCATTCAGCTTGAGACCGTGCTGTGCGGTGCTCAACACTCGCTGATCGACCTGCCCGGCGCTCGGGAGGAAATTCGAAAGAGTGCGGCCATTGTCGCGCGGGGTCCCAGCATCGAACATTATTCGCTCAAGCCGGCCTTGCCCTGACCGGTGTCAGGCGCTGCCAGTATCTGTCGAGCAGCACACCGCGTGCACATGCCATGCAGACACGGCAGCCCGATGGAATCCTGAGCACGTGGGAGTAAGTTCTTCTTCGCATCGTCGCGCTATCGTGCCGGTCGTCTAACAACGAGGCCGCTATGGATACACTCAGGGCTCTGCTCGAAACTCAGCCGCTGTTTACGCTGTTCCTGACTATCGGATTGGGTTATGTCGTGGGCGAGTTCAGCATAAAGGGCGTCTCGCTCGGATCGGGCGCGGTCCTCTTCGTGGGACTGGTGATCGGAGGATTCGCGCCCAGGTCGTCGCCGCCTGCCCTTCTCGGAACCCTTGGTTTGCTGCTATTTCTTTATGGCATCGGCATCCAGTACGGGGCCCAGTTCTTTAAGGGCCTCACCAGCGCCGATGGACTGCGCGCCAATGCGGCAGCCGCTCTGGGAGTCGTTGGCGCGGGATTCGTGTCTTTGGCTCTCGTTCCGATGTTTGGCGTCAAACTCGATGAGTCACTCGGGATGTTCGCGGGCTCGGGTACCAGCACAGCAACCTTGCAGGCGATCATCGCAGCGACGAAAAGCGACGGCGCCGCTGTCGGCTATAGCGTAGCCTACCCGTTCGGCGTTGCAGGTCCCATCCTGCTCATTTACATGCTTAGCGCACTGCTAAAAGTGAAGGTCGAGCAGCCGCCGGAAAAGCTCATGGAAACCGCTGAAATCGCGCTGAAAAACGGCGCATTCATCGGTCTCAGGTTTTCCGAGTTGACGGCACGACTGCCGGCCGGTGTGGCAATCGCAGCCGTGCGTCGCGAACACCACAATCTCCTGCCGGGGGACGACCTCGTCTTGCACACGGATGATGTCCTGCTTGCCACTTCTATGGACCCCGCGGTGCTCAAGGACGCAGCCGCTCTTGTCGGAGAACTGCAGCCGGGGAGGATGACCAGTCACCGGGAGGATCTCGACTATGCGCGCGTATTTGCGTCGAGCCGGGCCGTGGTGGGGCGATCACTTCGGGACATCGCCTTCCCTGATGGCGTGATCTGCTCGATTGCTCACGTACGTAGAGGTGATGCCGACATCTTGCCCAGTTCCGACCTGATCCTCGAGTTCGGCGATCGGGTCGGCCTGCTCGCCAATCGAGCTCAGATGAAGGCGATCCGTAGATTCTTCGGCGACTCTATCAAGGGCACCGCGGAGCTAAGCTTCATCTCCATCGGCGCCGGCGCAGCCGTGGGACTACTCATCGGCATGATCCCGATCCCTATTCCGGGGGTCGGCAGGCTGACCCTCGGGCTGGCTGCGCTGCTGCTGGTTGCGCTCTACCTCGGCAAGATTCGCCGCTCCCCACCGTTCGTCTGGACCATGCCTCTCTCGGCCAATCTGGTCCTGCGCAATTTCGGCCTGACGATCTTTCTCGCCCAGGTGGGGATCGCTTCCGGGCCGAAGTTCTTTGCGACAGTCGGCGCGACCGGCATTTCGTTTCTCCTCTGTGGAGTTGCGATTCTTCTCGCACTGGTGCTGATTACAGCGTTCTTCTGCCTGTGGGTTTTCAAGCTGCCGTTTGACGCGACGGTGGGAATCATCAGCGGCGCGACGGGGAATCCGGCCATCCTGGCCTTCGCTAATCGCGTTGCTCCAACAGACAGGCCGGACGTCGGTTACGCAATGATTTTTCCTTCGATGACTATTGTGAAAATCCTGTTCGCGCAGATCGCTGTTGCATTGGTCGGCGGATAGCCGACCAGGTTTTTGGCGAAAAGCCGGACCTCCATGAAACCGGGAGACACGCGATGAAAATTGCCGTATTCAGCGCCAAGCCCTACGATCGCGAATTTCTCAATGCCGCGAACGTTGCCGAGGGCCATCAACTCAAATACTTCGACGACCCGTTAGAACTGGAAACCGTCGAACTTGCCACGGGCAATGACGCCGTCTGTATCTTCGTCAACGACACTGCGGATGCAGCGGTCCTCGACGCACTCAAGCGCGGGGGAACACGCCTTGTCGCGCTGCGCTGCACCGGCTTCAATAACGTGGATCTCAAAGCCGCCGACCGTCTCGGGGTGAAGGTGGTTCGAGTCGTGGATTACTCGCCCAACTCGGTTGCGGAGCATGCGGTTGCATTGCTGCTGGCGATCAATCGGCGGATCCACCGAGCCTATAACCGAACGCGGGATTCCAATTTTGCGCTGGACGGGCTGATGGGTTTTGATTTTTGCGGCAAGACAGTGGCCGTGGTCGGTACAGGCAAGATTGGCCGTGTCTTCACCAGGATCATGCTTGGTTTTGGCTGCAAGGTCATCGGCTACGACAAATTCCCGTCGCCCGAATTCGAGGCGTTAGGTGCCAGCTACGCGCGTCCCCTGGAAATTGGTTCGAGCGCAGACATCATTTCGCTGCACTGCCCGCTGACTCCGGAAACCTTTCACATCATCAATGCCGACAGTCTGGGCAGGGCAAAGCGCGGGGCATTGCTGGTCAATACCAGTCGTGGTGGGCTGGTGGACACCGAAGCGCTGATCGAGGCACTCAAAAGCGGGCAACTGGGAGGGGCGGCGCTCGACGTGTACGAGCAGGAAGCAGAACTTTTCTTTCGCGACCTTTCCAGCACCATCATTACCGACGATGTGCTTCAACGCCTGATCTCGTTCCCGAATGTCATCGTTACCGGGCATCAGGCGTTCCTCACGCGTGAAGCCGTGACGACAATTTGCCAAACAACCCTGCGAAGCGTCACCGAGTTCGAAACGGGCCAACCTCTTTCGAACGAAATCAGGACATCCTGAACCTCACCTCAGGCGTTCGTTCGACGATGAGGGTGAATGGAACATCGCGCACAGCATCACGCCACACGGACGGAGGGATGACGTCATGGCAACGAGAGGCCGAATCGTGAGGGCGATATGGCTGCTGCTGCTCGCTGTGATGTGCCTGCCGTCGCGAGTCGAAGCGGCGGACGGGCAAACCCTGATGATTGCGAAGGCGCGCGGTGCGCTGCGCTGCGGCGTTAGCGAGGGGATTGTCGGCTTTTCCGTACGGGATGCCGCGGGACACTGGTCGGGTATCGATGTCGACTTCTGCCGCGCCGTAGCGGCCGCCGCCCTCGGCGACCCTGCACGGGTCGCATTTGTTCCGCTCACGGCGTCAGCGCGTTTTCCGGCGCTTTTGACGGATGAGGTCGATCTGCTCGCGCGCAACACAACGTGGACCCTGCTTCGTGAGGGGGCTCTCAAGGTCCAGTTCGCAGGTGTTCTGTTTTACGACAGCCAGGCATTCATGGTGCCGGGGCGGGGCGGAGCACAGTCGCTTGCCTCACTCAAGGGTGCCACGGTGTGCGTACAGAAGGAGACGTCCACCGAAGAACATCTGCTTGCCTACTCGGCGGCGAACGGGCTCGACATCAAGCCGCTCGTGCTGAAATCCGCGATTGAAACGGAACAGGCATTCTTCGCCGGGCGTTGCAGCGCATACACGGCCGACGCGTCCTACCTGACTGCCATACGCTTGCATGCGCCAGGCGGCGCGGCATCGGTCGTCATCCTTCCGGAGCGGATCTCGAAACAGCCACTTGGCCCGGTTGTCCAGGGCGGTGACGTCTCCTGGCTGATTCTCGTGCGCTGGGTGCTGTTCACGCTGATCGCAGCAGAAGAACTGGGCGTGACCTCTGAGAACGTGCAGGAACGGATGCGCGATCCCCTTGTTCGGCAGGCGCTCGTTCCCGACGATACAGTCACCCGCGCGATCGGTGTCGAACCCGAGTGGACACTTCGGGCGTTGCGAAGCGCTGGTCACTATGGAGAGATGTTTGACCGAAACCTCGGCGCGCGCAGTCCGCTGCGGCTCGAACGCGGGATCAACGAATCGTGGACGCATGGCGGGCTGATGTATGCGCCGCCGATGCGCTGAACCCAGCGAGGCGCGTCATGAGCGAACTGCAGGTCTATATTGTCCTCGGCGTGTTCGCGACGGTCATACTGGTGATCGCGTTCAACGTGATCGATATGGCCGTCGCCGCGCTTGTCGGCGTGAGCGTTCTGATCGCGCTGCGCATACTCGACGAACAGGACATGCTGAGCGCGGCCCGAACCGCCGCGGGTCCGATCAGTCTGTTGTTCGGCGGCATGGTGGTCGCGCGCATCCTGTCATCCACGGGCCTGTTCGACCTGGTCGGCGACCTGTATCTGCGGGCCACCGGCGGAAGCGGTAAGCGCTTCCTGCTGCTCCTGATTGCGATTGTCGCGCCGCTGTGCGCGTTCCTGCCGAACGCGACCACGGTCGTTCTGCTGGCCCCCATCATCATCCGCGTGGCCGTGGCGCTCGAAGTGGACATCGTCGCTCCGATGGTGCTGACCGCCATCGTCAGCAACTCAGCCGGACTGCTCACGCTGGTCGGCGATCCGGCGACGTTCCTCGTCGGCAGTTCGATCGGCATGACGTTTGGAGAGTACCTGCGGCGCGTCAGCCTGGGCGGTGTCGTCGCCGTTGGGGTCGTGGTGCCGATGCTTCCGCTCCTGATGCGCGACATATGGCAGATCCGGCGGACCTTGCCGGCCCGTGAGCCGCGTGCGCGGCTCCAGCGGCCTATCTATGCGGGCGTGTCGCTCGTCGTGCTCGCGACGATGATGGCGCTGTTCGTGTTCGGCGAGGACTTGCCCACGCGCATCGTTCCGCCGGCGGTTGCACTGATTGCCAGCGCACTGGCGCTGCTGGTCGGCTACGCGTCCAGGGTCGAGTCTACCGATAGCGTGCTGCGGGAGGTCGACTGGAAGACACTGGTGTTCCTCGGCGCGGTTTTCTGTCTGGTTCAGGCGATGACCAGGACGGGTCTGCTTCAGGTCGTGGCACTCCAGCTCTATCAGCAATTCGGCACCCAGTTGTCGCTCGTCGCTCTGGTGATGATCGCCGGAATTGGACTGCTGTCGTCTTTGCTCGCCAACGTACCGGTTGCAGCGGCGTCCATTGTGATGGTCAAGGGATACCTGGTGGCGGCGGAGTTCGTACCCGACATTGCGTTGTCCGACCAGTTCACCCAGTGGCCGCCAGTCACCATTCCGGTGTTCGTCGGGATGATGTTCGGCGCGACGCTCGGAGGCAACGCCACACTCATCGGTGCGGCCGCGAACATCGTATCGGCGGGTATCTGCGCACGCGAAGGCAGACCCGTGACGTTCGCAACGTTTCTGCGCTATGGACTGCCTGTGACACTTGTGCAACTCGCGGCGTCCGCGCTCTACGTACTCGTGCTGGCACGGGTCTCGCACTGATACTTGCGGAACTGACCATGGGGCACGGCGGCCTCGACATCGCGTGTGGGTCCGCAGGATCTGGGCTGGATCGATTCGAGGGGCGGCCGTCTTTGTTGAACATCTGCGCGCAACGTACGCGAGGCCTCGCGTGCAGTTCACAGCCACTGCGCGTGCAACCCTGTTGACGCAGCGATCAGTTCGCGCGCGATGACCGTTTACTTCCTGGCTGCGCCGGTGACGCGTGAAGCCAGGTTCTCGCGTTGAACCTGGTGATGAGAAGTAGCCGCTGCGGTGTTCCCAACTCCGCAAGCCACGCACCGGGACTAGCCGCCCAACCCCGCAGTCCCCGGTGCTATAGTTGTTCCGTCATTCTTCTGCGATCCTGACTCCCATGTTTTGCGACGCGTGCGAGAGAATGCTGCAAAGCGCTATTCCTGCGCCCCATCCACAGTTGCAGAAATCAGACTGTTCGACGTGGCTGCGTCCACTGGGTCGCCGCCCGCTCGAAGTGTGCAGATATCGCTGTCTTCAGTGCGGGGTCAACTGGATGCTCGAAACCGACATGTCGAATGCGGGCGAGCACGAGTGGATCTGTCTTTACCATTCGTCGAGCATTCTCGAGCCAGGCAGCGCTTCGGCGCCCACTTCGCAGGTGGAAACGGATTCTCCAACAGTTGCGCGGGTGAACGCCGCTTATGCAGTGGGTCCAGAAAAGCCGTATCAAATGCTGATTCAGCTGGGATCGCTTCCCTTCGTATGACGAACTAGCGCCGGCCGCCGCCGCCGCCGCGTGCGCCTCCGCCACCGCCGCCACCACCACGGGCTGCGCCGCCCCCACGGTTATAGTTCGACGACTGCGCGCTCGCTTGCCCGCGATTGTAGTCGCGCTGCGTCGCGGTGCCTCCGCCGACGCCCTGGAATGCCGAGTCGCGGCCACCTCCCGAGTAACCGCCGCCGCTTCTGTCGAAGGTTTGTGCGTTTGACGGAGCGGCACGAGCGGACGTTTGCGCACGATTGCTCGCCGCCGCACCTCGATCCGACGCCTGTGCGCGATTGCTCGCCGCCGTACTTCGATCGGACGTCTGTGCGCGATTGCCGGCTGCGGCGTTGCGGTTGGACGTCTGTGCCCGATTGCTGGCTGTAGCACCTCGATCGGACTTGTTGGGCCGATCGCCGGCACCCGCGGTATTCGTTCGGCCTGTACGGTCGGCGGCGGTCGCGTTGTTCTGGCGACCCGTGCGATTTCCGGCTTCCGCGCGGTTGGCGACGCTCGCACGCTCGGTAGCGCCGCCGGTGCGACCGCGATAGTCGCGTCGCGCGTCGGCGCCCTGCGTACCCTTCGAGTACCTGTCACGCGTCGCGTTGTCGCGATAGGCGACACCCTGACGATGTCCCGCGTCGTGCTTCCACTTGCCGCCCTCTACCTTGGTACGGTCGAAATTGCGGTCGATGTTGGCGGCCTTATTCACGTTGATGTTGACGTCATTGTTATTCCAGTTGCAATTGCCGAAGAGTGCGCCCGCAGCCGCGATGCCGACCCCCCATGCGAACCCGGTCGCAAGAGCGGCGCCGGGGTAGTAAGCCGGATACGGCGGCCAGTAGGTCGGCGGGTAAGCGGGAGCGCTCCAGCCGCCGTAGACGACGGTTGGATTGTAGGAGGGCACGTAGACGGCCTGGGGATTGGATGGCTCGATGCGCACGATGGTTTGCGGCGTCTGGCCACCTTGTGGGCGCTGGCCGCCTCCACTCGGGGCCGGGGCTTCGACAACCACCTTCTGCTGCGCGTTAGACGTCAGGTGTCCGGCTTTTTGCGCACGCACCCTTAATCGCTGTACCGCGTCGAGCACGTCCTTTTCATTCGCAAGGAACGCATCTCCGAGCCTCTGGGTCCAGTCGAGCTTGTCGTTCATTGGTTCCAGCACCTGTGGAAATGCCACCAATGACTTCACGCTGACGTCCCACGGCTGGTCCTGCACCGCTTTCACAGCAGCTTCACCCTTCAGTTCCTTGTGCGTTTTCACCCAGCGGGCAGCATGCACGATTTCGAGCGGATAGGTCGACGCCATCAGGATTTGCGATAACAGCGAGTCGGGATAGAGCGCGATCGGCGCGACCAGCGCCTCGATTTCCTCCGGTGGAAATTGCTGGGCCTGAGGCTCGGGCGCCGAGGCTGGGAGTGGCACGGACGCTGCGGCCGCAACAGAGGCTGCAACCGGGGCAGAGGCCGGGGCTGCGGCCGGTGCTGAAGCGGGCTGCGTCTGAGCCTGCTGATCCTGTTGCTTCGATGGGCAGCCCGTCAACACGACGACGAGGCTGATGCTTAAGAGCCGTGCAATCCTTCTCGTCATGGCCGCTCTCCGTTCGTTCCGTCAGGCAGCGAGTTGTTCGTGGGCTTCAATCTCACCGAGGCGGATGATCAGGCGGATGATCCGGTGACTGGTCGCGCGCGGCTACGTTGCACTGTGCGCAGATGATGGAATACATACTGGATTAGTGCTCGCCGTACGATCGGTACAGCCGGGTCTTCCAACTGCGGACCGACCGCCGTAGTTGAGGGCCATTTCGCTTTTCCCGGCGGGACGACTGTTCCTGTTTCATGGCAACGATGGCCTTCGTCTACAGTGAGCTCCCGAGGTCAGAATCGCTCAGCGATGTACTTGAACGGATAGTGCGGTTCCTCATAGCCGTCCGCTTTTTGCCGCTTGGGAAGCGTCACTTTCCTGCGGGGCATCGCCGTGTAGGGAATCCGGTGAAGCACATCGCTGATGATGTTGAGCCGCGCGCGACGTTTGTCATTCGAATTCGCCACGTACCACGGAGCGATCTCGGTGTCCGAGGCCTTGAACATTGCGTCGCGCGCACGCGAGTAGTCATACCACCGGCTATAGGATTTCAGGTCCATATCCGTGAGCTTCCACACCTTGCGCCCGTCGTGGATGCGTGCTTCAAGACGGCGGGTCTGTTCCTCGGGGCTGACTTCGAGCCAGTATTTGAGCAGGATGACGCCGGATCCGACGATCGCCCGCTCGACGAGCGGCACCGCCTTGAAGAAGCTCTGCACGTCCTCATCGGAGCAGAAACCCATCACCCGCTCGACTCCCGCGCGGTTGTACCAGCTGCGGTCGAAGATCACGACTTCTCCAGCGGCGGGCAGGTAGGGCAGGTAGCGTTGCACGTACATCTGGCTCTTTTCGCGCTCGCTCGGCGCGGGCAGCGCGACGACGCGAAATATGCGCGGACTCACACGCTCGGTGATTGCCTTGATGGTGCCGCCCTTGCCCGCGCCATCGCGTCCTTCGAAAACGATGCAGATCTTGCTGCCTGTTTGAATCACCCATTCCTGGAGCCTGACCAGTTCGACATGCAACTGGAACAACGCCTTCCGATACTCCTTGTAGGAGAGCGTTTTGTCCGCCCCGGACGGGTCTTTTTTCGCTTCTTTCTTCGCCATTACCATGTCTCCATGCGCACGTTGACCTGAGTAATTTTCCGAAGATCCCTTACCAATGTAGGTCTCGGCGTAAAGCAATGCCATACAACCTTGGTCTAATATCGTCGCCACGTCGAACGCCGTATGCTGCAAGTCTGCGCTCGTGGTCAACTGATGAAGGCCGGTGAGGAACCACATTCGTGCCACGCGCGCGGAATGCCGCAGGGCGGGGTGGTCATCCGATCCTGATGAACCTGTACAAGCGTCACGCATCCGACAGTCAGATGAAGCGTGAATATCCGCGCTCCCCGTTCGCTACGCCGCATGGCGCGTTTTCAATTCGCGAGAGGAGGCCTCCTCGCTCAACGGCATTCGCTCGGCGCGAGGTGTCGAACGCCACGTGCCGATTCGGCAGGGTAGTGAGTACGATCAGGCGCTAACCGCAATCGGAGAGTTCATGTACGCTACTGGTCCGACGGATGAGGAAGACGTCGAAGCGCGCGAGCCGGTTCTGGATACCGTCGACCGGGTGTCGGAACTGTGTTTTGGTCTGTTTATGGCGCTGACGTTCGTCGGCGCCGTGTCGGCCGTGACAGCAGGCGAAGACGCTGGGCGAAAAATGTTCTACACGGCACTTGGCTGCAACCTCGCGTGGGGCCTGGCGGATGCTGTGATGTTTCTCATACGCACGCTGACCAATCGCGCCAGACGGCTCACACTCGCGTCGACGGTAAAAAGCGAGCCGGACGCGGCCGCCGGAGTTCGCGCCCTTCGCGACGCGTTGCCAAGATGGATCAAACCCTTGATCGCCGATACGGAACTGGAACTCATCCGCGCGCGCCTCGCTGCCGTCACTGCTTTGCCGCACCGCCCGCGCCTCGTGCGCAATGACTTCATCGGCGCGGTGGGCATTTTCTTGATCGTGGTCTTCTCGACGTTTCCGGTTGCATTGCCGTTCATCCTGTTCAGGGATGTCCCGACTGCCTTGATCGTGTCGCGTGCACTCACCCTTGCAATGTTATTTGCCAGTGGCGTGGCGCTAGGCCGCCACGCCGGCTACGGCGGATGGAAAACAGGATGCGCGATGGTTGCGCTCGGCATCGCGCTGACCATGGCAATCATCGCATTGGGTGGGTGATGCGTGGTCGGCTCCGCCGGATTGCCCAGCTCCCGCCTGATCCGCACGAGTTGAGCGTTGATCGACAATGAACGGTACCCTGCATGCACATATAGAAGCCAAGGTGCACGAATGCATCGACAGGCAAACGCATCGGGATCAATAAACTGCCTCGGCTTTACGCTCATTCATCCTCGCTTCACCTGTGGCCTGTATGGGCAACTGGTGATTGCGGTGCGATGTAACCTGCGAGACCTCTGTTCGCTATGGAAAAAAACGGTTGCGCGCGAGCGTCGTCGATATTTGAAGTTTGTCGATCCCGCGACACCGGCGCTTGCGCCATCGAACCACCTGGATGACATCGTGATAATTAACTGGGTACGAAATGAAACTATTCGGGTCTACCCTATTTGCTGATTTATGTCAGAAAATGCAGGATGCCTTGGCCTATAGTGATCCTGCCGATCGGGAAAAATGACGCAAAGTCCCCGGTAAATAATTTGCGGCGGCCTATACTAAATTACAGCTATTACCTTGCCGGATGTTCGCGGCAACTTTCGCGAAGTCAAACTAGGTCGTTGAATCCAGTAGATCAGGCGCCGCAGCCGTATTGGCTGAATCAGCGCGAACTGGGTACGGAGATACCGATGATCAATCCGATCATGCAGGGGAGAGACCGGGTGATAGACGTAGTTACAACGTCAATAGCCTGGTTCGCACAACAACGCTATTTTCTTCAAAGCTTTTCCCCCGACATACGTGCTTTCCTAACTAGTGGCGCCACGATTCGCGAACGACACGATTCTCATTCAACGACGTCGACGCAGGTCTTACTCCCATCCCTTCACTGTGACATTGGCGTGTCGAGCATGCAGGCCACGGCCGACCCCCTTGAGGATCCCGATTCGGCGCCGGGATGGAGAGGGCGTGTTGTCACATGCGTGTCGTGGTTACTGGGAGGCGGCCGCGGTACGCGCCGGATGCTCAACGCAAGGATTCCTTTGCGGGAGGCGCTTGAAATGATGCCGGTCCCGATCGTCACCGTCGACCATCGGAATCAGATCACCTTTGCGAACGCTCGAACGATAGAACTGTTCGGCTACACCAGGGAACAGCTTGCCGGCGCGTCGGCGGAGATGCTGTTCCCGATTCGTGGCGTGGGTGGCGACCATTTGGAAGTCGAAGAGCGTGGCGACGCAAGCCAAATCGCCGGCGTTTCAACGACACAGGTGCTGGTCGCGCGACGGCGTGATGGAGTCGGTTTTCCCGCGGAAACCAATACCACGAAATACACGGTTCACGACCAGGTACTGCGCATCATCGCGATATCGGATCGCAGTGCCTCCCAGGAAGTGGATCGAAACCGGAAGGAACTCGTACATCTGGCGCGCGTTTCGTCTCTGGGGGAGCTCGCCGGATCGCTTGCACACGAGTTGAAGCAGCCACTCACCGCCATTTTGTTCAACGCGCAAGCGGCACAGAAATACATGGAGTCGGAGACTGCCGACAAAGCGGAACTCCGTGGCGCGCTAGAAGATATTGTCACGGATAACCGTCGGGCAAGCGAAGTCATCCAGAAGATCCGGACATTGGCGCGGAAAGGCGATATTGAATTGCAACCGCTGGACGTCGGCGACGTCGTACGCGATATCGCTGTACTTGTGCATAGCGACGCCCTGACTCGCGGCGTTCGCACCCGCTTCGACATTTCCGAAAATCTGGCGATGGTTTGGGGTGACAGGGTTCAACTTCAGCAGGTCGTACTGAACCTGCTGTTGAACGCTTTCGATGCGGTCAAGGAGTGTGCTCCCGCGGAACGTGTGGTCGAGACAACCGTGCGCGAAGAACCGGATGGAGGAGTGCGGATTACGGTGAAAGACAATGGGCTGGGCCTGACCGTCGACAAGATGGACAAGATTTTCAGGGCTTTTTTCACTACCAAACTTCAAGGGCTCGGGCTGGGTCTTTCCATCAGCCGCACGATCATCACCGGTCACGGAGGCAGAATATGGGCGGAGAACAACAATGGCAAGGGAGCATCGTTCCACGTAACGCTGCCCCAGGGAACCGGCTTACGACAGGGCTGCGGCCCACAGTCACCATGAGCCAGCCCACAACCCGTGTTTTCGTCGTGGACGACGACGAACGGGTAGGATGCGCACTCACCCGATTGCTGCGCGCCTCGGGCTATCACGTCGAATGCTTTGACAGTCCGGAAGCGTTTCTGGATAGAACCGATCTGGCGAGCACACCCGCTTGCCTCGTTCTCGATTTGCAGATGCCCGGCATGACGGGGCTGGAGGTGCAGCACAAGCTTGATCAGCTCCTCCCCATCGTGTTTCTGACGGGGCACGGCGACGTCGTCTCGAGTGTGGATGCGATGAAAGCCGGCGCATTCGACTTTCTAACCAAGCCGGTAAGCGAATCGCTCATGCTCGCTGCGATAGATCGTGCGCTTAAGCGCGCATGTATAGAGTTTGCGAAAAGAACCCAAAGGGCGGAGATCGAGGAACGGGTTAATCATCTCACGCGCCGCGAGCGCGAAGTCATGGCGCTCGTATTGACAGGTCGATTGAACAAACAGGTTGCCAGCGATCTGGGCGCAGCCGAAAGACGATCAAGATTCATCGGGCCCGAGTGATGGAGAAGATGAAGGCGAGATCGATTGTCGAACTCGTTCGGCTCGCGGAAAAGGCCGGTGTGCACGCGGCCGACGACGAGTGATCCCCGCGCGGTCTGATCGACACCTCATACGATGCCTGTTCGGCCTCAACCACTGTGGTCGACGCTGCTAGTGGACCAAAGCCCTATATCTCATTTTGCTATCTCCCGGTAGGCTGAAGCTGCAAAAATCTACTAGCGAGAGCGATTGCGTGGTCGCATCGTAATATGGTCAATCCCAACCAAATCGTTGCTGTGGTCGACGATGACGAATCGGTTTGCCGCGCCATCAGGCGTTTACTGCAGTCTGTCGGTATAGAGGCAGAAACGTTCTCCAGTGGTGAAGAGTTTTTGGACACGCTTTCGGCGATTCCGTCATATCGGCCTTCTTGTGTGGTTCTGGATATCCAGATGCCGGGAATCAGCGGCCTGGAGGTCCAGCGTCAGCTTGCGCCGATCGGACTGCCTATCATCATGATTACCGCACACGACGAGCTTTCCGCTCGGCAGACCGCGCTTGTGTCGGGCGCTGTCGCGTATCTGCGTAAACCATTGAACGGCGCCATCCTGATCAAGGCCGTGGAAATGGCGGTAGGCGGTACGCCGCCGACCTGAAGCATTTTCATGAACCTTTGACATCTTGGCGAGCAACGTTTTCGTTTCCGCCCATCCGCTTTTCAGGTCATCCATAACAGTGACGCAGATCTAGAAAGATAGGCGCGCCACCGCAGTATGCTATTGGACCTTGGTTCAATTGCATACTGCGGTGCTGCGCGCAAGATGCGGATTGGGGGTGGGTGTGGCCGAGCTTCGTCAGTCGTGCGCTTTCATGAAACACGAGGAACGTCGGCCCACGGCAACACGGGCGCGGCAAGCGCGTCGCTTCGAAGACCGGGGCGTTTACCCCTATTATCCGGGACGGAGGATTGCAGGATGAGCCACCTCGTCGTCGCACTGATTGTATTCATCGTTGTTCTCGGCAGCGCACTAGCATGTTCCTACCTGCGCGACGTGTTGCCGCAACACCACTTAAGCGACGAATCGATCAGTATGGTGAAGCTGACGACCGGCCTTCTCGCTACTCTTGCCGCGTTAGTCCTTGGTCTGCTCATATCATCGGCGAAAGGCTCTTTCGACACGACGAACGGGGAGCTTGTACATAGCGCCGTCAACATTGTGCGTCTTGATCGCGTGCTGGCCAGATATGGACCGGAGACACGCGATATCCGCGCCCAGCTTAAACACATCACCGCTGCGTCGATCGCGTTACTCGCTGACGGTGATGCGGCACAAGTCGTGCGAATGACTGGCCCGGAGGCAATAGCCAGGACAGAAGAGTTTCAACGCCAGGTGGAATCTCTCTCGCCGCACAACGCGGCGCAAAGTCAATTGCAAACCAAGGCGCTGCAGATTGTCGATGAAGTTTACACCACGCGCTGGCTGGCATTGCTCCAGGAGAAAGCCTCCATCCCCACGCCGTTACTGGTTGTTCTGGTGGTGTGGCTGGCCATCATTTTCGGCACATTTGGCCTGTTCGCCCCTCGCAACGGTACAACGATCACCGTCCTGGTGATGGGCGCGCTGTCGGCGGCCGGCGCAATTTTCATGATCATGGAAATGAACACACCGCTCGATGGGGTAGTCAGAGTCTCCCTTGGACCCATGCGCGCCGCGCTCACCATAATCGGGCAGTAACCGCTCGATCGCGCAGGCATTTGTTCGCTGGTCACCTGCTCAAGACTCACCAGCGATTGAACCAGTGTGATGTGCGAGTTGACGTATAAGGGGGCTGAATCATCGCTGCTCGCAATAGGACTTGAGGACTCGAAGTGCAATATGCGCGGGAGTGAATGCGACTAAACTGGAATATGCATCAGTCCGGACGCATCGTCCCGTCGGGAGGAGATCGCAAGAATCTCACGCTGGTCACATCAGGAGGTGAGTATGAAGATTCTGTTCATGTTGATATGTGTAGTGGCGTCTTCGACTGCGTTCGCGGAGTGCGTCACCAACGCTCGTGGCGTGACAGCGTGCAACAACGCACAAGCGGCCGGCGGCTATAACGCAAATACGGGCAACGCGTGGAAGGCGCAAAAGAATCAGAACGGCGTGACGACGACGCAAACCAGCAAGGGTGGAGAGGCCAGGACGAAGAACGGCAAGGGTGTCTACAAGAGCCCGAGTGGAAAAACATGCTATCGCAGCGCCAACAGTCAGGGTTGCAATTAAAAATAGAAAATGGGATGCGAATGCGGAGCGGCTCATCTCAACGGACGCGGCTGCAAATGCTATGGGCGCCGCTCGCGCAACCAGCATGCCGGTCCCCCGATTCTGCCCACACAGCTGCAGCGGCGGAGGTTATCCGGATGCTTCGCGAGAGCGAGTGCACCGGGTCAGCGGCGGCAGTTTATGAGGGCGGCGGTATCACTCGGTAGTAGACGCCATTCGCACCATAGGACGGTTGGAACCACGTATTGCCGCACAAATAGTAAGTGCCACCCTGAACCTTTGGGGAGATACAGCCCGCTGGCAGCGCTGCGTAGACCGAACCCATCGCGAACTGTGTGCTGGCAACCGCGGCGGTGTTGTACGCATTGGCGCTGCCGGCTGCGACTCCGGCGTTGTATGCGTTAGATGTCGCGGCTGCCGTGTTGGCCGAAGCAATGGCGGCGCCGGCTGCTACACCGACTACTGCGCCCGCGGCGGCTGCGCCTGCTGTGGACCAGCCGCCGCAGTTGTAGCAGCCGGACCCGTAGTTATTCACGACGACGGGCGGATGGTACGCAGGATACGTCGCACCGTAGTAGGAACTGTGATAGGCCGTCGCGCCCGATGAGCTCGTGTATGTCGTGTAACCGGATCCCGTAGCGTGGGTTGCCGTGCCGCCGTAAGCGCTGGTCGCGGTGGTGCCCTGACCATATGTATGGGTCGCGGTCCCGCCGTAACGATTGGTAGCGGTCGTTTGCCCCGATCCTTCCTGGTGGGTCGCAGTACCGCCATAGCGGCCGGTTGCGGTCGTGCCTTGCCCGTATGTGTGCGTTTCGCTGCCACCCCAGGCATTGCTGCGGGTTGTGGAATCCGAACCGGGCGCGTGCGATGTGCTACCTCCGCGATAGTTCGCATGCGACCACGCGCCGGCTGGATCGGTGACGAGCGCCGCAACGAGCACACTCAGGAGACGGATGACGACGGTCTTCATGATGCGTGTCCTTATTGGGTCCCTGGCGGCTTCGTCTTTGGCGGCGGCTTCATTCCTGGGGCGTCGGTCTCGTCCGGGCGCGCGAACGCGATGCGCGCCGCACCGGTCGCTTTGGCCGAAGCAAAGGCATCCGCGGGGACGGTCACATCGAGCTGCCAGTTGGACAGTTCCAGCACGTGACGCAGCCTGGTCCGGTCGTTAAGGTAGACGGCATAGATGCGCCGCGGCAGTTTGTCCTGCGTGCCGATCCAGATCTGCACGAACACATCCCCGGTGATATACGCGACCATGTCTGTCGTCGTATCGCCGACCACGCGCGATTGACCAATATAGAAAGCGACCTTCAGTCCGTCGGCAATGTCCTTATAGGGATCCGCGACGACCACATCGGTAAACGGGAAATAAATCGCGGCGGAATCGTAGGCGAGCTGTAGCGCGGCGTCGATCGTCGGTGGCGCGTCGGCGACGGCAACCAGGTTTTCCGCCGGCTCGAACGCCATCATCGCCTTGCCGTCGTAATAGAACTCAGAGGGCGGCCCGTCGCCGAGGGTGATGACCTTGAGCTTGTCCGGCCGCTGCAGTGTCACCTCCGATCTGGTCGAATAGACGAGGGGAGGACCGAGGCGGCTCGGACTCTCATAGGAGACGACGGCCGTGAATGCCATCGATCGGGCGGCGGCCAGGCGGGCGCACGCCGCTTTGAGCACCTCGATCGCGCGTGGTTCGAGTCCTGTCTGGAACGCCAGAGCGGCAGCCTTCGCGGGCCTGGCCGCTGCCTTAGCCGTGTGCTGCGTTTTCTGTGGCTGCTGGGTGTGGCCGTTCGCGATCATGCCCAGGCCAAGCGCGGCGACGGTCACGCAGCACAGGAATTTCGCGTAGGTCATCGTGGCCTCGATGAGTAGTCCAGTTCAGCGGCATACCCGGCGATGATCACGGGATCATGCCGCACTCGAACATCTTGCTGGCAATCGGCGCAGCCACCTTGTCGATGAACGCGGCGCGCATCTGCGGATCGCTGCGGAGCAGTTCTACGGCCTGTTGTTCCTTCTCCGGCTTGGGCCGGCCTTTTTGCTGGGCCTTTTCCTGCCACAACTGCTCGCATGACGATTGCTGATATTTTTGAACGAGTTTGCCGGCAACCATATCCAGAACCGGGTATTGCGCAGCTGCGGTACCCGCGAACAGCAGCGCCGGTGCGATCGCAAAGCATAAGAGACGCTTGTTCATGACATCGCCCTCACATAGCCATCAAACGGTTATCAGCGAGGAAAAGTGTCGCGACCACCGCTTTCGTAACACTGACCTGGTTCCTGATTTCCGCAGGCCGAGCTCTGGAAAGGGCAATCAAACGCGCGTGCCCAAGAGACAGAATAGGGGACCCGTGCGGACACCGATATTGAACCTTGGTCTAACGTGTGTGCGCAATCCGCTGCCTTGTCACACGTGCCCGAACGTGACCGATCGGGTCGGTGCGTTCAGCGAAGCCGGCGTTGCCAGGGGAAACATCGGGATGTCACTCGCTTCGCAGCAATGCATGTCGACTTCGAATCGCGCGATGCCCAATTCACGCAGGCACGACTGAATGGTTTTGAGGCGCTTGAACATGCGCGCCGCTGCGCTGCCACCGGCCCGTCATACTCGCTAGCCACTTACTTCGGTTGACGGGGGACGTCGAGGTAACAGGGTGGGCCTTCGTCATGACTGTCCCAAGGCGGGAATACCTTGTAGCAACCGTACGGCATCGGGCATGGGCGAGCAGACTGATTCGCAATCAGCCATAGAGTAATAGAGCAATGGCGCATGACCCGTTTCGTCCTGCTCGGCGTGCCTTTATCAAGCGGTTCTCCGTGCGGATGCAATCGCCGCTAGCGGGACCTCGTCGCTGCACATAACATCAATGCTGAATCTAATTGTTTTCTTTTCCCGTTCCGACGTATGCAGGTTTACCAGTAACGTGCGGATGCCGGGGCAACACAGGTCCTTGCTGATTCGAATCTCACGTC
Source organism: Paraburkholderia sp. BL9I2N2 (assembly GCF_004339745.1). GTDB lineage: Bacteria > Pseudomonadota > Gammaproteobacteria > Burkholderiales > Burkholderiaceae > Paraburkholderia. The sequence continues at coordinate 1,110,126 of NZ_SMGP01000004.1, forward strand.
ATTCAGATTACAAGCGACGGCGCGCGTGAACAACTGCCCTTTGGTTCAATCCAGGTGTTGTTTCAGTGTTAGCGAATCGGTATTTTATTGCATCGTTTGAAGAATGCACAAACTCGACATTTACTAATGCTTGCATCAGGACTACGATTGATTTACCGGCCAGTTCTATGTCGTGTGTAGTAGTTACCTGGCTAGTCATACGGCTGGCCATGCGTGCGTTGTCTCCTGCGCTGGCCGATTTCACCGAATCGTCGCAAGCGACCTGCTGTAGAAGTGACGGACCACAATCTGGCGAACACGCTGCCTGAAAAAACTCGTTGGCGAGCGAATCACGATCCTGACTTTCCGGCCTGCTGCACATTTACGTAGCGGCGAAATCAGCCTTCGGGTCAGGCGCGTTATCTCTCGTCGAAATCCAGAGCGAGCTTTTCCGTCAGCCCATCTCTCGGCGCAAGCTCTTGAGAGGAATCCCGGTCATGAGCATCGTCATGCCAGCGATCATTGTTCTGGAAACCGCCATCATTCTGTGGCTGTTGATGGTGTTTGCCAGTCGCCGGCGAATTGCGCTAACAAGTCGTAGTCTTAAACCGCCAAATCTTGCGGATTATGTCGAGCGCGCGATGGCGTGTCTGGCTGCGATGCGTCCGCAGGTTTTCACAATGTCCGCTGGTGCCGGTTCGCGCGACGTCATATCACGAACCGGTTCGTCGGCAGAGAGGCGCGTGGAGCAGCATCAAATGGCGGAAGAAGCGAATTCACCGGAAGCAGGTCAGCGTGCACGCGCGGGGCGTCCGATAACGGAGAGGGACCATGCCGCGGCTTCCGCACGACCGGTTCGGCGCCAGTCTCATGAAAGTGGCGGACGATCCGCAGGGTTGGACGATTCTCACGTGCTCGTGATGGAAAAAGGAAGCGGCGAAGCGTACTTTCGCGAGGCGCTCGCGCTTTTGCCTATTTCGATTCTGATGCTCGACGAGCGTGGCCGGATTTTGATGGTCAATCCGCAAACCGCCCGGCTGTTTGGATATGAATGCGACCAGTTGATAGGCAAGCCAGTTGGGCTGCTCGTGCCCGCTTTGCGTGCCGACACCGATGTTCCGCTCAGAGCCGACTTGTTCGCATTGCCGGAATCTCATGAAAGGACGCCATTGCGCGAGTTGTCTGCGCGGCGCAACAATGGCACGGAATTTCAGGTGGAGATCAGTCTGAATGCGTTTCGCTTCGACGACGGCAGCGTAACGCTCGCAATCATCGTCGACAGAACCGAGCGATACGAGCTGGAGCGCAACCGGCGGGATCTCGCGCATCTGACGCGCGTGTCCACAGTGGGCCAGCTTACGGCATCTCTGGCCCATGAACTGAACCAGCCGCTGACGGCGATCCTGAGCAACGTGCAGGCCGCGCAGCGCTTTCTCACGGCGGACCCCATCGATCTGGATGAAGTGCGAGAGATCCTGAACGACATCGTACAGGCTGACTATCGCGCGAGCGAGGTGATCCGGCGCATTCGCGCGGTCGTCAAGAAGGGCGATCTGGAAGTCGTATCACTCGATCTCGCGGGCATCATTCGCGACGTGGTCCTGCTGGTACGCGGCGACGCGATCGTGCGTGGCACGCGCGTGACGCTCGACGTCGAGGACGATCTGCCGCCCGTGCGTGGCGACAAGGTGCAGTTGCAGCAGGTCATGCTCAATCTCCTGCTCAATGCGTTCGACGCGATGAACGATATGCCGCCCGTCGACCGCGTAGTGTCGGTGACGCTCATGCGCGAGAGCAGCAATACGATTTGCATCGCCATCAGGGATCGCGGCCATGGACTGACTGTCGACAAGCTGGACAAGATCTTTAAGCCATTCTTTACGTCAAAACCCCAGGGTCTCGGGTTGGGATTGTCGATTAGCCGCACCATCATCGACATGCACCACGGACGACTCTGGGCTGAAAACAACATTGACCGAGGCGCGACATTCTTTGTCACATTGCCTGTTGGGAATGCGACGGAGCAGGATGAGTCGCGATAGAAACCATGACAGATTCTGCTTCGCTTGTATTCGTCGTCGACGACGACGACTCCGTGTGCGGCGCGCTGGCGCGTCTGATTCGGTCAGCGGGCTATCGGGTGGAGACATTCGGTTCGGCACGCGCATTTCTCGACAGGATGCCGGTCGATGCCTGTCCCGCGTGCCTCGTGCTGGATATCGAGTTGCCGGATCTGAGCGGACTGGAACTGGCGCGCGAACTCAATGCGGCGCTGCCGATCATTTTCATCACGGGGCATGGTGACATCGCGATGGGTGTCGGCGCGATGAAAGCGGGGGCAACCGATTTTCTGCCCAAACCGGTGTCCGATACTGACCTGCTGCGAGCGATTGATCAGGCGCTCGCGTGTGCGGTGCGAATGCGCGCGACCCGGCTTGAGTTCGACTCGCTTCGTGATCGCGTCGAGCGGTTGACGCCGCGCGAGCGCGAAGTGATGTCGCTCGTCGTGATCGGCCTTCTGAACAAGCAGGTGGCAAGCGAACTCGGAACGGTCGAACAGACGATCAAGGTTCATCGCAGGCGCGTGATGGCCAAGATGGAAGTCACATCGCTGGCCCAACTCATTCGCATCGCGGACAAGGTCGGCCTTTCAGGCGTCGCGCATTCACACGCGGATCGCTGAGCGGCTGCAAGCGGCCTGACCGGCGTGTCGTCCGGGGATGCCATGAGGCCTTTCGGCGTCCACATTGCACCAAGGTCCACTATCGGCATTTGCGCCTGACTCATAGTCTATGGTTTGGGGGAGTGCACTGCCCCGTGCATTCCCGGACACCGGACTATGTGCAATGGGAAAACTCAAATCATTCGTTGTCGTCGTCGATGACGATGAATCGGTGTGCCGAGCGATCAAGAGACTTCTGCGCTCAGTCGGCATCGCTGCCGAAACCTTCGCAAGCGGCGACGCCTTTCTCGACGTGCTGTCATCCATGCCGTCATATCGTCCTGCCTGCGTCATTCTCGACGTGCAGATGCCGGGGCTCAATGGACTCGAGGTCCAGCAGCGTCTTTCAGGCAGTGGCACGCCTGTCATTTTCATCACCGCCCACGATAGCATCAGCGTGCGCGAACAAGCCTTCGCAGGCGGTGCGGTCGCCTACATTCTCAAGCCGTTCAACGATGATCTGTTCATCAGGACCGTACGCGCGGCCCTCGAAGGAGGACAGCCGCCGTAGTCTGAACACGTGCGGATTCGCCCCGTATTGGACCAAAGTTCAATTGCCATCGGACAGATCTGCTACCAATACTACCGGTACCTGAAGGGCGCGGTGCACGCCGTTCTGGGACCCGGTCACGCAGTGACTCTTTTTGAATGGAGCGTCCTATCATGTTCAAGCTTGTCCGCCTGATGGCAATGATTCCGGTTCTGCTCGCGGCGGTCGCCTGCTCGAGCATGAACTCATCCACGTCTGCGTCGGCGTCCGGGTCATCACGTCCTGAGCTGGATCAGAAAGCGCGTGATGCATATCGGTCACTGGTTGCAACAACGCCAAAGGCGGGGGAACTGGCGACCAAGGCCACTGCCGTCCTCGTGTTTCCGGACATCCTGAAGGCAGGGTTTCTTGTCGGAGCGCAGGGAGGCGACGGCGTGATGTTCGGCCCGGACGGCAAGGTGCTGGGCTATTACAACGCCACGGCACTGTCATACGGCCTGCAGGCTGGGGCACAGAGCTTCCATCAGGCAATGTTCCTGATGACACCGGCGGCGCTCAGTTATCTGAACAGCAGCGACGGCTGGTCCGTCGGCATGGGACCGAGTGTCGTTGTCGTCGACGAAGGCAAGGCGAAGTCGATGACAACGACCACGTTGCAATCCGATGTCTACGCATTCATCTATGGCCAGGAAGGCCTGATGGCGGGCCTCGGCGTGCAAGGACAGAAGATCACCAGGATCAAGCCATGAGTCCGCGACTTTACGGCGCTTTCTGACATCGGCGTCGGAGTGCCGTGAGTCGGTGCCGGAACTGGATTGTCCAGGAGGCGTTTCGCCATGCAACCCCTGATGCGAGTTTCACCCGGGCTTGTGATGTCGGCGCTGGGATGCTCACTGGCAGCCCGGCAACCCATCATTGACCCGGCTAAAGGCCAAAGCCCTCAGCGTCAACAGAGCGACACCGCCGATTGCCGGTTAGGGGCGAAGCAGACCACGGGTGTCGATCCCGTTGTGCTCGCGCAGCAGGCTTCCGGGGCTCAGGTATCCCGGCAGTTGGCCACGTATCACCGCGCGACGGCTGCGTGCATGACTGGCCGTCGGTACACGGTGTAGTAAAGATCGCAAGCAGCATGAGAGGGACCCATGAACAGAAAATGCGTACGTCTTCCGCTGGCGGCTATAGCGGTGTTGAGTGGGCTCTGTTCGGCCACGTTGTGCGCTGCCGAATTCGACGGCAGCAAGCCGCTGCTATGCGCCACCATCGATGCGCACGCCTGCGATCCAGGAGAAACCTGTTTGCGCGCCTTGCCGTCGGACTTGGGCGCACCGCAATTCATGCGCATCGACTTTGCGAAAAAGACCATTACCGGTCCCCAACGCGTGGCACCGATCCGCTTCATGCAAACCGATGAGAGTCAGATTGTTCTCCAGGGAACTGAATTCAGCTTCGCATGGACGATCGTGCTCGACAGGGTGGACGGCACGATCGGCGTGACGCTCGTCAACCGTGAAGACGCCTTGGTGCTGTTCGGTGCTTGCACCGCCATGTAGTCGCGACGGGTGATCTCATGAAACAAGCAACGCCTGATTTCTTCCTGCACAGGCTGCCGTCGCGCGATTCGCGACGGCAGCGCGCGCGCGCGCCCGCGCGGTTGCTGATCTACGCAACGTTGGCGCTGTGCGCTGCGTGCCACAAGCCGGCCCCGCCGCCGCAGGCCGGCGCGGCCGAAGTGACCGTGATGCAGGTCGAGCCGCACGATACGCCGGTCGAGTTCGAGTTCACCGCGCAGACGCAGAGCTCACGCGAAGTGGAGATTCGCGCCCGCGTGGACGGCTTTCTCGATAAGCGGGTCTATACCGAGGGTCAACTGGTCCATGCCGGGCAGACGCTCTTCCTGATGGACCCGAAACCATTCGAGGCCGCGCTGCAGACGGCCAAGGGCCAACTCGCGCAGCAGGAGGCGCGGCTCTATGTGACGAAGGCCAATCTCGCGCGCGTGATCCCGCTCGCCGCGCAGAACGCCTTGAGCAAGAAGGATCTGGACGACGCAACCGGCAACGAGAAGAGCGCGGAAGCGGCCGTGATCGCCGCCAAGGGGCAGGTGCAGACGGCGGAACTCAACCTCAGCTATACAACCATCAAATCGCCGCTCAACGGTCTGTCGAGCTTCGCGAGACAGCAGGACGGCAGCTATGTGACGGCCGGACAGGCCGGCTTGCTGACGTATGTCTACCAGCTCGATCCGATGTGGGTGAACTTCAGCATCTCCGAGAACGAGTTGCTCAGATACCGCGACGAGATCACCAAGGGCGCCCTTCGGTTTCCGGCTGATAACGACTTCATCGTGACTGTCTTGCTGGCCGACGGCAGCCAGTTTCCCGATCAGGGCCATATTAACTTCACCAATCCTGCGTTCAGCACGGAAACGGGCACGTTCCTGGTTCGTGCGTCGTTTGCGAATGCTCAAGGCACGCTGCGGCCCGGACAGTTCGTGCGTGCTCGCGTGGCCGGTGCGGTGCGCCCGAACGCGATTCTCGTGCCGCAGCGCGCGGTATTGCAAGGCTCGAAGAGTCACTTTGTATGGGTCGTCGACAACGACTCGAAAGCTCATCAGCGTGTCGTCGAAGTCGGCGAATGGCATGGCGACGACTGGTTCATCACGCAGGGATTGAAGGCCGGCGAGCGGGTCGTCGTCGACGGCGCGCTCCGCGTTACCGCCGATACACCGCTGAAGATAGTGGCATCGCCCCCACCCGCCGCGGCAGCCGACGCGCCAGAGGAGGGAAGCACCGGTTCGAAGGCGCGCCCATCCAGTACGGTCGCGGCAAAATAAACGGGCGAGCGATATGAACCTGTCCCACTTCTGCATCGACCGTCCGATCTTTGCGTCGGTGATATCGATTGTCATCACGCTTGGTGGCGCCGTCGCGATGGTCAATCTGCCGATCGCGCAGTACCCGGACATCACGCCGCCGCAGATCACGATCTCCGCGACCTATCCAGGTGCGAGCGCCGACGTGGTCGCCAACAATGTGGCCGCGCCGATCGAGCAGCAGGTGAACGGCGCGGACAACATGATCTACATGAGCTCGTCGAGCTCATCGACCGGCAACCTGACCGTCAATGCGTACTTCCAGATCGGCACCAACCCGGAACTCGCGCAGGTCGATGTGCAAAACCGTGTGAACCTCGCGTTGCCGCAGTTGCCGCAATCGGTGCAGGCGCAAGGCATCCAGGTACAGAAGAAGTCGTCGGCGTTCATGATGGTGATCGCGATCTATTCGCCGAGCGAGCGCTACGACGCGACCTACATCGCCAACTACGCCAACATTTACGTGCTCGATGCGTTGAAACGCATTCCCGGCGCCAATCAGTCGGCCATCTTCGGCACGCCCGACTACGCGATGCGAATATGGCTGAAGCCCGATCGCATGGCGCAACTGGGCATCACGGCCGGCGACGTGCAGAAAGCCGTCGCCAACCAGAACCAGCAGTTTGCTGTCGGCCGCCTTGGGCAGTCGCCGACGGGCTCGCCCGTTGAACAGTCGTTCGCGGTCACGACCACGGGCCGGCTCGCCGACCCCGCCGAGTTCGAAAACATCATCATTCGCGCGGCCAGCGGCGGCGCGGCGATCGTGCGCCTGAAGGACATCGGCCGCGCGGCGCTCGGGCAGAAGGACTATTCGATCCGCAGCCGCTATCAGGGCAAACCGGCGACAGTCATGGCCGTGTACCAGCAACCTGGCGCGAACGCGCTTGACGTGTCGAAACAGGTGCGCGCGACGCTCGCCGAGATGAAGAAGACGTTTCCGGAGGGGCTCGAATACAGCGTCGCGATGGACACAACCGAGTTCACCCGCGCATCCATTTCGGATGTCGTGCATACCTTTTTCGAAGCACTGGTGCTGGTCGTGATCGTCGTGTTCGCGTTCCTGCAGAGCCTGCGTGCGACGCTGATTCCGGTGCTGGCGGTTCCCGTATCGATTGTCGGCACCTTCATGGGGATGCTGGCGCTCGGTTTCTCGATCAACATGCTGACGCTGTTCGGCATGGTGCTCGCAATCGGCATCGTCGTGGACGACGCGATTGTCGTGATCGAGAACGTCGAGCGCAACATGAACGTGCACAAGCTGAGTCCAAAAGACGCCGCCAAGCGGGCAATGGACGAAGTCTCCGGCCCGGTCATTGCTATCGTGCTGGTGCTGTGCGCGGTGTTCGTGCCGGTGGCATTCCTCGGCGGCATCACGGGCCAGCTGTACAAGCAGTTCGCGATCACGATTGCGATCTCGGTGGTGTTCTCGGGCCTGGTTGCACTGACGCTGTCGCCGGCGCTGGCCGCATTGCTGCTCAAGCCCGGCCATCACGAAAAGCGCGGCTTCTTCAAGTGGTTCGACAGGAACTTCGAAAGGATGACGAACAGCTATACGCGTGCGGTCAAGCTGGTCATCAAGCGGTTCGTCGTGGCACTGTTGCTGTTTGGGGGGATGATCGCGCTCGCGGTCGTCATGATGCGTTCGATACCGACTTCGTTTCTGCCGCCGGAAGACCAGGGCTATCTGCTCGGCGCGATCATCATGCCGGACGCAGCAAGCCTCGATCGCACGGGCGACGTATCGCAGCACGTCACCGACTACTTCATGAAGCAGGATGCCGTGGGGAGCGTGACGATCGTCGATGGTTACAGCCTGCTCGACAGCCAGAACAAGAACAACGCGAGTACCTTCTTCATCGGCTTCAAGAGTTTCGACGAACGCTACAAATGGGCCAACATCCGCACGCAGAACGCACGGGCGGTGCTGATCGGCGCGTACGAGAACCTGTCGAAAATAAAGGAGGGCATCATCCTGCCGGTCAATCCGCCGTCGATACCGGGGCTCGGCACGACGGGCGGCACCGAGATGTGGATTCAGAGCAAGGGCGACGGCACGATCGCGCAGCTCGCGGACGTGGTGGACAAATTTCTGGAGAAGGCAAAGAAACGCCCCGAACTGGCGCGCGTGACATCGACCTTCAATGCGTCGTCGCAGCAATTGCTCGTCAACGTCGACCGGGACAAGTCAGAAACGCTCGGCGTTCCGGTCGAAGAAGTGTATAGCGCGATGCAGACCATGTTCGGCTCGCTATACGTCTCGCAGTTCAACCGGTCGAGCCGCCTGTGGCAGGTCATCCTCCAGGCTGAACCGGCGTACCGCTTGACGCCGCAGGATCTGAACCAGATCTACGTGCGCAGCAAGACCAACAGCATGGTGCCGCTCAAGGCTGTCGTGACCTCCCAGTACGTGACGGGCCCCGATCTCATCACGCGCTTCAACAACTTTCCCGCTGTCAAGATTACGGCCAACGGCGCGCCGGGCTACAGCTCGGGGCAGGTCATCTCCACGCTGGAAGAGGTCGCGGGTGAAGTGACGACGTCGGATTACGGTATCGGCTGGAGCGGTGAGGCATACGAGGCGAAGCAGGCGGGGGGCACGTCGAGCCTCGTGTTCGTGTTCGGTCTCATCATGGTGTTCCTGATTCTCGCGGCGCAATACGAGAAATGGAGCCTGCCGTTCGGCGTATTGATGGCGGTGCCGTTCGCGCTCTTCGGCGCGCTGCTGGCCATCCTGTTGCGCGGCCTCGAAAACGATGTGTACTTCCAGATCGGCCTGACGATGCTGGTCGCACTCGCGGCGAAGAACGCGATCCTGATCTTCGAGTTCGCGGTGCTGAACCGCGAAGGCGGCGAGTCGGTGTACGACTCCGCCGTCACGGCGGCGACCGAACGGTTGCGGCCGATCGTGATGACGTCGCTCGCGTTCATTCTCGGCTGCGTGCCGCTGGCCATTGCCACGGGCGCGTCGGCCAACAGCCGGCATTCGATCGGCACGGGCGTGATCGGCGGCATGCTCGGCGCGACGGTGATCGCCGTGTTCTTCATTCCGATGTTCTTCTACGTGCTTGAAACGATGTCGGAACGGAGCAGCAAGAAGAAAGATCCGAGCGGCGGAGCAGCGGGCGACGGCACGCCGCCTATCGCGCCGCCTGGCTCGGGCGCTCCGACCGCTAAACCCTCTGCCCGGCGCGAGGACGACTGACATGCGCGGCTCCGCGTTCATCATGCGTTTGGTGCCAGCCCTGCTGCTTGCGGGGCTGAGTCTCGGCCTGGGCGGTTGTCTGCTCGGCCCCGACTACGTGCGACCCACGGTGCCTACGCCGGCGACGTTCCGCTTCGAAGGAAGCGAGGCGGCCGAAGTTGCCAACGCGATGTGGTGGGAGCAATTCGGGGATCCCGTGCTGAATGATCTGATTGCCGCCGCGCTGGCCGACAACAAGGACGTGAAAATCGCTGCGGCGCGCGTCGACCAGTTTCTTGGCCAGTTCGTAACGACGCGCTCGGCCCTGTTTCCGCAGGTCAACGCGGGCTTTGAAGCATCGCGTCAACGCTCATCGATTGCTGGGCTGCCGACGCTGCCACCCGGCGTCAACCCCGTATTCAACGAATTTCAGGCGCCGCTGTCGGCCGCATGGGAGATCGATTTCTTCGGCAAGGTGAGACGTCAGACCGAGTCCGCGCGAGCAAGCCTGCTGGCAACTGAAGAAGGCCGGCGCGCAACGATCCTGTCGCTGGTGGCGTCGGTGGCCTCGTCGTACATCAATTTGCGCGACCTCGACCAGCAACTCTCGATCGCGAAGGCAACGACCGAAAGCCGTGCCGGCTCGGTGAAAGTATTTCAGGCACGGTTTTCAGGCGGCGACGTGTCGCAGATGGAACTAGCACAGAGCGAGTCGGAATACGAAGCCTCTCTCGCGACAATCCCGCAGATCGAGACGCAAATCGCCCAGCAGGAAGACGCGTTGTCCGTGCTGCTCGGTCGCAATCCCGGTCCGATTCTGCGTGGCCGCGAACTCACGGAGCTCGAGGTGCCGCCGGTGCCGGCAGGCCTGCCTTCCGATCTGCTTCAGCGTCGTCCCGATCTGCGTCAGGCCGAGCAGAACCTTATCGCCGCAAACGCATTGATCGGCGCCGCGCGCGCGCTTTACTTTCCGTCCATTTCACTGACGGGCCTGTTCGGAACGGCGAGCGGCCAGTTCTCGAAACTGTTCACCGGGCCGGCACGGATCTGGTCGTACGCAGGCTCGCTGACCGTGCCGATCTTTACCGCGGGCAGCATCAGCGGCCAGGTGAGCCAGGCGGAAGCGCAACAGCAACAGGCGCTGTTCCAGTACCAGCAGTCGATCCAGGTGGCCTTCCAGGAAGTCGACGACTCACTGATCGCACTGCAGAAGTCGCGCGAGCAACTCGTGGTGCAGGGCCGTCAGGTCGAAGCGTTGCGAACCTATTCACGGCTTGCGCGCTTGCGCTATGAAGGCGGCTATACGAGCTACATCGAGGTACTCGATGCCGAGCGTAGCCTCTTTAACGCGCAACTGAGCTACACGCAAACCAACGGACTCGTGTTCAGTTCGCTGATCGGTTTGTATAAGGCAATGGGCGGTGGCTGGGTTGTCGAAGCCGAGCGCATGACGGGGCAGGTCATGCAGCACGGGCCCGCTGCGCCCACGACCGGGCAGCCCGCTACGGAGCAAGCGCAATGACCGCCGAGCGCCTCATTGCCTGCCACGAATGCGACCTGCTGCAACGGGAAGCGCCGTTGACGGGCGAGAGCGTGCTGCGCTGCTGCCGTTGCGGTGCGGAGCTGTACCGTAACCATCCGGACAGTCTCGATCGTGCGCTCGCTTTCACAGTCACGGCGATCGTGCTGTTCGTGATCGGCAATGCGTTTCCGATCGTCGGGCTGTCGGTGAATGGCGATCTTGTCGAGACCACCTTGCTGGGCGCGGTGCGCGTGCTGTACAGGGACGGCATGTGGCCCATCGCGGGGCTGGTGTTCGTGACGACATTCCTCATGCCGCTCATGCAGATGTCCGCGATGGCGTATCTGCTGTTTCCGCTGTGGCGTCGGCGCCTGCCATACCGGCCCGACATCGTGTTTCGCGTGCTGCATCTGGCGCGGCCGTGGGGCATGACGGAGGTCCTGATTCTCGGGATGCTGGTCGCGCTGGTCAAGCTGGCGCATATCGCCAGCGTCGTGCCGGGCGTCGCGCTCTGGACCTTCGGTGCGTTGATGCTGATACTCGCGGCGGCCAGTGCCGCGTTCGATCCGCACGATCTCTGGCAGCGAATAGGCGGCCACTACCGCGCCGCGCCGGGCCCGGAAGAACTCGCCGAACCGGCCGCACGCACGGCAATGGCCAGCGGCCTGATGACCTGTCACGATTGCGGGTTGCTGACAAAAGCGGCGCCACACGTCCACGACGCGAGCTGTCCGCGCTGCGGCGCGCATCTTCACGAACGCAAACCGGCGAGCATCGCGCGCACCTGGGCGTTCCTGATCGCGGCGATGGTGCTGTACATCCCGGCGAACATGCTGCCCGTGATGAACACCAGTTCGCTGTTCGGCTCGGCGAAAGACACGATTATGAGCGGCGTGGTGTACCTCTGGACATCCGGCTCCTGGCCTTTAGCCATCATCGTGTTCATTGCGAGCATCGCCGTCCCGATGCTCAAGATCATCGCGATCATGTTCCTCGTTATCTCGACGCAGCGGCGCTCGCTCGCGATGCTGCAGCAGAGGACGCGCGTCTACCGCGTGGTGGAACTGGTCGGGCGCTGGTCGATGCTCGATATCTATGTGATCACGATTCTCGTCGCACTCGTCCAGTTCAATGCACTCGCGACCATCCAGGCAGGTCCGGCCGCCGTGGCTTTCGGCGCGGTAGTCGTGCTGACGATGTTCGCCGCCATGTCATTCGATCCGCGCCTGATCTGGGACGCAACGGAGCACGATCATGGCTAAACCTCCCGGTCAACCAGGGTCGCCGGACGTTCCTGAAGCTATTGCCACTCCGCGCTCGCGCTGGCGGATGCAGATCGTGTGGCTGGTGCCGCTGATCGCAGTGCTCATCGGCGGATGGCTGGCGGTGAAGGCGATCATGGAGCAGGGCCCGGCGGTGACGATCAGCTTCGAGACCGGCGAGGGGCTCGAAGCGGGCAAGACCAAGATCAAGTTCAAGAACGTCGACATCGGTGTGGTCAAGAGTGTCACGCTGTCGGGCGATCACCGCCGCGTGATCGCCACGGCCGAACTGTCCAAAGATGCCACCAACCTGCTGGTGGACGACACGCGGTTCTGGGTCGTGCGTCCACGCATTTCCGGCGGCACCGTATCCGGCATCGGCACGCTGCTGTCGGGCTCGTTCGTCGGCATGGACGTGGGCACATCGACGAAGCCGAGGCGCGATTACACAGGCCTGGAGTCACCGCCCGTGTTCGCTATCGGCGTGCCGGGCCGAGAGTTTGTACTGAAAGGCGCCGACATGGGTTCGCTCGATGTCGGTTCGCCCATTTTCTACCGGCGGCTGCAGGTCGGCCAGATCGTTTCGTACCAGTTGGACCCGGACGGGAAGGGCGTGACGATGCGTGTCTTCGTCAACGCCCCTTACGAGAAATACGTGAGGTCCGATACGCGCTTCTGGCAGGCGAGCGGGATCGACGTGTCGCTCGATACGACGGGCGTCAAGGTCAACACCGAATCGCTGGTGGCCATCCTGATCGGCGGACTCGCATTCCAGACGCCGGACCAAACGGCCGATGGAGCCGAGGCCGCCCCGAACGCCGAGTTCGCGCTGTACCACGATCGCGCCGAGGCGATGAAGCAGCACGATCGGATCGTCGATACCTATGCGCTGGTTTTCAGGGAGTCGGTGCGGGGGCTGGTGGTCGGCGCACCGGTCGATTTTTTCGGTATCGTGGTCGGCGAAGTCGCGGCGATCAATACGCGGTTTGACCCCGTTACCAAACAGTTCAGCATCCCGGTCGAGATACGTCTCTTTCCAGAGCGCTTCACGTCGCGCTATATGAAGGGAGGCAAAGGAAGGATCACCGACGACCCTCAGCGACTTGCGCAAACGCTGGTCGACCATGGCTTACGTGCGCAATTGCGCACCGGAAACCTGCTGACCGGGCAACTCTATATTGCACTCGACTTTTTCCCGAACGCGCCGAAGGCGAAGGTCGATTGGACCGTCACGCCGCCCGAGATACCAACCATACCTGGCGGCCTGCAGTCCATGCAGAATTCGGTGACGAGTCTCCTCGCCAAGCTCAACCAGATTCCATTTGGCGGGATCGGGAAGGGCGCGCAAAAGACGCTGGCCGATGCCGATAGCCTTCTCAAGCAGTTGCGGACCGATGTGGTGCCTCAGGCACGGGACACGCTCGCTGCTGCACAGACGACGCTGAATTCCGCGAACAGCACGCTACAGCCCGATTCCCCACTGGCGCAGAACACGACGGACGCCATGAACGAACTGGCGCGCACAGCGGCCGCTTTCCGCACGCTGGCGGACTATCTCGAACGCCATCCGGAGGCACTCATCCGCGGCAAGGTGGAGGATAAAAAGTGAAGCGCCTATCGCTATGCCTTGCCGTTGCGCTGACCACGGTCGTGCTCGCCGGTTGTGCCAGCTCGCCCAAGTCGGACTTCTACACGTTGAGTGCGGAGGCGCCGCGCGAAAGCGTCAATCATGGGCCGCCCATGATCGTCGTGATCGGCGCGGTCACCGTGCCCGAACTGGTCGACCGGCCGCAGATCGTTGTTCGCGCCGGCACGAACCATGTGACGATCGACGAATTCGCCCGCTGGGCTGAGCCGCTGAAGAGCCAGATTCCGCGCGTGTTCGTCGCCGATCTCTCGCAGCTGCTGAACAGCCCTCGCGTGTCGACTTTGCCGATAGGCGGCGACGTGGCGGCGGCCTGGCGAGTGCGGATCGACGTCCAGCGCTTCGACGCCTTGCTCGGCGATGCCGTGACTGTCGATGTCTTGTGGTCGGTGTTGCCACCCGGTAAAGCGCCGCCGATCACCGGCCGGACCATCGCGAGCGAGCCCTGCGCGGGCGCGGGCTACGAAGCGGCGGTAGTGGCCTGGAGCAAGGCGCTTGCCACCGTGAGCCGCGCGATCGCGGCCGGCATCCGTCCGCCGACGACCGTCGACTGACGCCGGAACGGAGAACGGAGGTCTATTAGCGGTCATATGTCGCCGAGGTTCGCGTCGGCTGAAACCAGGATACCCCGTTTCCGGGGTCACTGATCGATCGCTGGACTGGAGAAGAAGACCGTGAGCCTCGATACGCTGGAAGTGCTGATGGCCGCGTCGCTCGTTCTTCTCCTTGGACGACAGATTCTTGCCCGGGTCAGACTTCTGCGTACGTACAGCATCCCCGAACCGGTTGTCGGCGGCCTGCTTGTATCGCTGCTGGTGTTTGCGTTGAACCGCGCCCTGCAGATCGACGTCCGTTTCGATACCACGCTTCAAGTGCCGCTGATGCTGACGTTCTTCGCCACCATCGGCCTGAATGCAGACCTCGCGCGACTGAAAGCGGGCGGGCGCTCGCTGATGGCGTTTCTGGGTGTCGTGGTCGGCTTGCTCGTGATGCAGGATGCGCTCGGTATCGGACTCGCCTGGGCACTGGGCCAGGAGCGCTTGCTCGGCCTGCTTGGGGCGTCCATCACGCTATCGGGTGGCCACGGCACGGGTGCGGCATGGGCCAAGGTGTTTGCCGAGCGCCACGGCCTCGCATCGGCGACCGAAATTGCGATTGCCTGCGCCACCTTCGGTCTGATACTCGGGGGATTGATCGGCGGGCCGGTCGCGCGCTTTCTGATCACCCGCTATCGGCTTGCCCCGAATCCGGAGACGGAAGGTGCAACCTCGACCGGTTTCGAGGAGCCCAATACGGTACGGCCGATCACCGCGGAGGCCGTCATCGAAACCGTCGCGCTGATTGCGGTTTGTCTTGCCGTGGGTTCGGCGATCGCGTTATTGCTGAACGGTACGGCTTTCGAGTTGCCGGCGTTCGTGTGCGTCCTGTTCGTCGGTGTCGTACTGCGCAACGGGCTCGCGGTGCGCGGCTGGTATCGCGTGTTCGAGGACGCGGTGTCGGTACTCGGCAACGTTAGCCTCGGTCTCTTTCTTGCTATAGCGTTGATGAGCCTGCGGCTGGGGGATCTCGCATCGCTCGCTTTGCCGCTGTTCGTCATTCTGGTGGTGCAGGCGATCGCGATGGCGGCTTACGCCATTGTCGTCACGTTTCGGGTGATGGGGCGCAACTACGACGCGGCAGTGCTCGCAGCGGGTCACTGTGGATTCGGCCTCGGGGCAACACCGACCGCGATAGCCAACATGCAGGCGATCACAGGACAGTTCGGTCCTTCCCATCTGGCCTTTCTGGTAGTACCTATGGTGGGGGCGTTTTTTATCGACATCGCGAATGCGATCGTCATCAAGTTGTTTTTGTTGCTGCCGCTCTATGGCTGACGGCGGACACCTGCAGGTGACAAACTCCCCGGGTCATTCGCGACTGCCGGCAACGGTTCCGCACAGAGGCTCGCCGAGTCCACCTCGCGCGGAACAGGCCAGACGGGAGATGCCGAATAATGACCAGGCACAACCCAGTGCTTCAGCGTAGCAGCAAAGCCCCCATGACACCCGGGCGCCGGCGGCTTCTGTTCATTGGCGCAATCTTGCTGTTGGCCGCGCTAGGTTGGGGGCTTGCGACGCTCATCAAGCCCGCCATCCAACGCACGATCGTCATTACAACCGGGGCGGACAACGGCATCTATCGCGGTTTTGCGGATCGCTATGCGCCCATCCTGAAACGCGACGGCATTACTCTGGTTATCCGCAGCTCTTCCGGTTCGGTCGAAAACTATGAACGGCTGAAGAATCCGGATAGCGAATACGAGGTGGGTTTTATTCAATCAGGCACCACCAGCCCGAAAGAAACCGATCATCTGCAGACCATCGCTGCCGTCTCGTATGAACCGATCTGGGTGTTCTATCGTGGCGACATCACCGTCAACCGGCTCGTGCAACTGCGCGGCAAAAGGATCGCCATCGGCGTCTCCGGCAGCGGGCTGCTCAACGTCGCCCAGGTATTGCTCTCCTATAGCGGCGTCACTCGGGACAATACTTCGCTGATGCAAATGGATGCCGTCACGGCATATCAAGGCCTTGAAGACGGCAAGCTGGATGCTGCTTTTTTTATAGGCAGGCCCGACGCTCCGATGCAGCACACGCTACTCAACAGCAATCTGAAACTGATGGGTTTTGCCCAGGCCGACGCGCTGGTGCAAAAATTCCCGTCTCTCTCCAAGATCGTTTTTTCCCGCGCCTCGATCAGCATAGTGGATGACCTTCCGCAAGCCGACATCACCCTGTTAGCCGCCACCGCTCTGCTCGTGTCGAAAGACACCATGCATCCCGCACTGGTCTACCTGCTGCTAGACGCGGCCAGAACCGTGCACGGCGCCGAAGATTACTTTACGCCGCACGGCGCGTTTCCCAACCTGAACACCGACGAATTTCCCATTTCGGACGAAAGCACGCGCTACTTCAAATCCGGTCGTCCGTTCCTGCAGCGCTACCTTCCGTTCTGGCTGGCCAGCTTTGTCGAAAGGCGTCTGCTGATCCTGGTACCGTTCATAGCCATAATGCTCGGCTTGCTACAGGCGTTGCCGCGCATGGTGGAGGGGCGGATCAAGAGACGGCTCGCGGTTTGGTACCGCGAAATCAAAGCGCTGGAAGATGAAATATGGAAAAACAGGCAACCGACCCGTGAGCAGATTACGCAATGGCGCGATGAAATCGAGGACATCGATGCACACGCCAGTCAGATACGGATACCGCAGCGCTATTTTCAGGATGTGTACGCGCTCAAACAGGCGATCAGTGTCGTCAGGGATCGGATTGCCCGAATTGCAGGAAACATCAAGTAATAACCAACTTGCCTCTAGCAGGCACTCGGTGTCTACCCGGCAATGCCGTGGAGTCCTCTCGTATCTGGCCGAAGACAAATGGCGCGACGTGCCATTGGCAAGGCCGTGTTGCACTCGCAGGCGCCGCGGCCTCTTCAGCGGTCGAACCAGCGGTACTGCAGCGTCAAGGCGATGGACGTGAAGTTGCCCCCGGCGCGTGTGACAAGACCGTGCGAATACGCGAGCTTCGTCGACCAGCCTCGGGCGATCGGCAAGGAAAAGGTGACACCGTAACGCACGTTGGCCTGGCGATCCTCACCCGGCACATCGTTGACCGACGTTCGGCCTCCAGCGGCGTATCCGAAGTCGGCTGCGATCCAGAGTCCGGGGCGGAAGGTATAGCCGCTGTGCAATTGGAACGCCATCAAGGGGGCTTGAGAGCGCTGATTGCCGCCGAAGAAGTTATTGTTGCTCGTGAAGAACCACACTCCCGCGGACCCATCGACAAACCAGTCGCCCAAAGGCTGAGATACCCCTATTTCAGGTTTGAACGAGTACCGGTTCGCGCCGACATTCACGAGCCGGGAGCCCACGTACTGGCCGCTGGGCACGACTATCGTGAGGCTCGTGCCGACCGAAGTGGTCGACTGTGGCCTGATGAACGCCTCGACGGGCAAAGGCGGATTACCGAAAAGATTGAAGGCGAAGCGCAGCCGGATGTCGCCAAGGCCGGCGCGATGCACTTGCGTCGGTGCATCGATCACATTTCCACTGACATTGCCGCGCGCAAAGGGCGCCGCGATTCCGAACGATGCGGTGTGCCCCACGAGGCTAAAAGTCGAGACATAACCAAGCGAGTAGATGTTGAACCGAGCCTGCACGCCTGAGATCGGTAACGAAGAATCGGTCAGCACGTCGCCTGAAAGATAGGCCCAGGTTGCGACCAGGAAATGGGTGCCGATGGGCGACGGAGAATAGGTGCGTGGTTCGAGTTCCTGAGCGCACGTGGCGGTGACTGAAAACAGAAGTCCGAGTGCGCTGTATTGGATTGGCGCCCAACGGCATGGACGACGTCTCATTGTCGACCCTGGGCTCGCGATCACGCGTGGAAATGAACGCGCGCCCGCACCTGAAGTATATGAGAGAGCATAGGCAACGAGCCTACCTGTCGCCCTCCGACGGAGGAATAGGACCTTGGTCCGATTGGCAGATATCGGAAGTCGCCACACCATGAAAACAAAAATCGGATAGTGCGGCTTGATGCAATCGCGCTCCCATGTGGCATTGCGGCAAAGGCTGCGGCGAGTGCTCCGCCGTTGCGCCAAAACCTGTTTGCGTGCGCGAAAAAGAGCACAACCCGACTGTCGGGAAGCATGTTGGCGGCGGCGCAAAAGAGCGCGCGAACCGCGCGGTCGTTGCCATGGGGCTGTGCTCGCCTCGTGCACCTTTCAGGAGTCGCCGAATGGACGCAAGAACGCAGTTGTCCCGCAGTCAGGACATTGCCGCGAAAATCTCCCGCGTGCTGCAAAGGCGTACCCAGGTCGCGCAGGAGAATTTGAGTGAACGACTAGGCGATGCGCTTGGCCGCGATCAGGAGGACATTCGCTCGCAGGGTGCTATTCCGACATCATTTGATCCACTGCATACGTGGCAATACGTCACCGACGTTGCACAGCGCTCACTTCTCTTCTGGGACACGCTATACCAGCGCGGAACCGAGTTCGTCGAACGAAGTGCCGGTAATCCGACGCCGGTGCTGCATTTCGAGTATGACATCGTGCTCGACGGTCGCAAGTTCAAGCGACCGGTCAACTATGCGTTGCTGCAACTTCGTCCGCCCGCAGGCGTGGATATCGACGTGAAGAAGCGTCCCTATTTGATCATTGATCCACGTGCCGGACACGGTCCCGGTATCGGCGGTTTCAAGGACGACTCGCAGGCCGGCGTCGCGCTTCGCGCGGGACACCCTGTTTTTTTCGTGGTGTTCTTTCGCGATCCCGAGCCCGGCCAGACGATGCTCGACGTTTGCAGCGCCGAACAGCAGTTCGTAAGAAAGGTTCGCTCGCTGCATCCGGAGAGTCCAAAGCCGGCGGTCATCGGTAACTGCCAGGGAGGCTGGGCGGCAATGATGCTTGCGAGTTCCGATCCGGACGAGACCGGCCCCATCGTCATCAACGGCGCACCGATGTCGTACTGGAGCGGCGCCTGGAGCGAAGGCGAGGGCGACAATCCGATGCGCTACGCCGGCGGCCTTCTCGGGGGCTCGTGGCTCGCATCGTATGCGGCGGATCTGGGCAACGGCAAATTCGACGGCGCCCATCTGGTGCAGAACTTCGAGAATCTGAACCCAGCCAACACGTTCTGGGAAAAGTATTACCACCTGTTCGCGAATATCGATACCGAGCCGGCGCGTTTTCTGGAATTCGAGCGTTGGTGGGGAAGCTATTACCTGATGAATCGCGAGGAGATCGAGTGGATCACGCGCAATCTGTTCGTCGGCAACAAGCTCTGGTCGGGGGGAGTAAGCAGCGGTCACGGCGAGCCGTTCGATCTGCGCAAGATCCGTTCGCCGATCGTGCTGTTCGCCTCGATGGGCGATAACATCACGCCCCCTCAACAAGCGTTCAACTGGGTCGTGGACCTCTACAAAAGCACGGAAGAGATCAAGTCGCGAGGGCAGGTGATCGTTGGCCTGATGCACGAGGATATTGGCCATCTCGGCATCTTCGTCTCCGGGAGGGTCGCAAAGAAAGAGCATAAGCAGATCGTTTCCGTGCTGGAGACGATCGAAACGTTTCCGCCGGGCCTCTACGGCATGTCGATCAACGAAGTCAAAGGCGGGTCCGGCGAGACGGAATACGAAGTCGAATTCCGTGAATGCCGGCTCGAGGACATCTCCGCGCATTTCAACCGATTCGGGCGCGTGGACGAGAAGCCGTTCGAGGCGGTGGCCGCGCTGTCGGAGTTGAATCAGCGAGTCTACGAACTTGTCGGGCAACCCGTGGTGCAGGCGATGTCCAACGAGACGAGCGCCCGCATGTTGCGCGAGTTTCATCCACTGCGGCTTCAGCGCTGGGCGTTGTCTGGAATGAATCCCTGGCTCGGATGGTTGCATCCGGCCGCGCAGGCGGTCAGAGAGAGTCGCCAACCGGCCGCCGCGGACAACCCTTGGCGCAAGCTTGAAGAGACCGGATCGGAAATCATCGGCGCGTCGCTCGACTACTACCGTGCGATGCGCGATGCGGCGACCGAGGCCGGATTCTTCGGCATCTACGCGAACATGTATTCAATGTTTCTTGCCGATCGTTCACCCGACGGCGCCAATGTGGAAACGCTCACAACCGGTCCTCGCGACACGCCGTTCGTGCAGGCAGCGTTGCAGTCGATCAGCGAAGGCGGCTACACGGAGGCGCTGGCGCGCGCGGCGTTCCTTCTCGCACGCAAGGGTGCGTCTTTGCCGCTCGCGCGACTGGAGATGCGCAAGGAACTGGCTGAAATCTATGCGGACTATCTGCCGGACATCAGTGCGGACCAATGGCGGCGCATACGAGGTGTCCAGGAGATCATCGCGCGTTACGAACCCGAAGCGGCCATTACGACACTGCCGACGTTGCTCACCCGCGTCGAGGACCGTGAGCGCTTCCTGGAACTGCTTGGAAAGCTCATGGCGGACGAACGCGTGTTGAATTCGGCGCCCGACGACGAACAACTGGCGGCGCTCGAACGCATCCGCGCCGTGCTCGTATCGCGTGTCGGTCGCAAGCGTCAGGGGTCCTTGTCCGACCGGGTTCGCACATGACCCGTGTTGCAATGCAGAACCACGAGGGAAACGTCGATGGAACCCAGACATGCGAAGTATGAGCGCTTGATCGAGTACTGCAGGAACTTGCCGCCACTGCCGACCGCAGTCGTGCATCCGTGCGACCACAGCTCGCTCGCAGGCGCCGTGGAGGCGGCCGGAATGGGCTTGATAGCGCCGCTGCTGGTCGGACCGCGCGCGCGTCTCGAGTCGCTCGCCGAGGAGCATGGCATCAAGATATCCGAATTTACAATCGTCGATGCGCCGCATAGCCATGCGGCGGCCGCCGCAGCGGTGCAACTCGTTCGGGAAGGCAAGGCAGAGGCATTGATGAAAGGCAGTCTGCACACAGACGAGTTGATGGCGGAGGTGATCCGGCGCGATGCCGGCATGCGCAGCGCGCGACGCATCAGTCACTGTTTCGTCATGGACGTGCCGGAGTACGAACATGCGCTGATCATCACCGACGCCGCTATCAATATCGCGCCGACGCTGGAGGAGAAGGTCGATATTCTGCAGAACGCAATCGATCTTGGACACGCGTTGCTGTTTGACGAGGTGCGTGTAGCGATCCTGTCCGCAACCGAATCGGTCAATCCAAAAATCCCGTCGACGGTCGAAGCGGCGGCGCTTTGCAAAATGGTGGACCGGCGCCAGATTACCGGCGCGCTGGTCGACGGCCCGCTCGCGCTCGATAACGCGATCAACGTCGAAGCCATGCGAATCAAGCAGATCGATTCACCGGTCGCCGGCCGGGCCAACGTGCTAATGGTGCCGGACCTCGAGTCCGGCAATATGCTCGCGAAAAGCCTGTCCTTTCTTGCGGGAGCGGATGCGGCGGGCATCGTCCTCGGTGCGCGCGTACCGATCATTCTGACTAGCCGCGCCGACTCCGTCACCACGCGTCTCGCGTCGTGTGCGGTTGCCGCGCTGGTGGCGAAAGCGCGGCGCGAGGCCGGCAAGGTAATCGGGTGACGATATGGCCGATGTGATCCTGGTCTTGAATGCGGGCTCGTCCAGCCTGAAGTTCAGTGCATTCGACGCGCAAACGCCTCGCCTCGACCTGGTCCTGCACGGTCAGCTCGAAGCGCTGTACACGAACCCTCGCTTTTGCTCGACGGGTCGGGACGGCGAGGTGGATACCGAGGAATGGGGCACCGACTACCAACTGGGTCATCTTGGCGCAATCGAGTATCTCGCAGGTTTTCTGCGCAGCCATGGCGAGGGGCATCGCCTGATTGCGGTCGGTCATCGGGTCGTGCACGGCGGCCAGCGGTTTTCCAGGGCGGTCATGGCGACGCCCGACGTGACCGACGAACTAGAATGCCTCAGCCCGCTTGCACCGCTGCATCAGACGCACAACCTCAAACCGATTCGGATCATCGCGCAATTGCGCCCCGAGATTCCGCAAGTTGCCTGCTTCGACACCATGTTTCACAACACGCAGACGGAAACCTCGAAGGCATACGCACTGCCTGCGTCGATTGCGGAGCGGGGTGTGCGCCGGTACGGTTTTCACGGGCTATCGTACGAATACATCGCCAGCGTGCTGCCGGAGGTCGCGCCCGCCGCTGCCGGCGGGCGTATCGTCGTGGCGCATCTCGGCAACGGTGCCAGCATGTGCGCAATGGTCGCGGGAAAGAGCGTTGCCAGCACGATGGGATTCACGGCCGTGGATGGGCTGCCTATGGGCACGCGTTGCGGAAGCCTCGACCCCGGCGTCATCCTGTATCTGCTCGACGAACTGAAGATGGATTCGCAGGAAATTGCAGACCTGATATACAAGCGCTCAGGTCTGCTCGGCATGTCGGGGGTGTCGAGCGACATGCGCACGTTGTTGGCGAGCACCGATCCGCATGCGCGCTTTGCGCTCGACGTCTACACGTACCGGATTGGGCGCGAACTCGGCAGTCTTGCCGCGGCTATGCAGGGTATCGACGGCCTTGTGTTCACGGCCGGCGTCGGCGAGCACGCGGCGGCGATTCGGGAACGGGTGGTGCTTGACGCGGCGTGGCTAGGAGCCGAACTGGACGACGCGGCCAATCAGGCCGGCGGCCCGTTGATCAGCCGTCCTTCGAGCAAGGTATCGGTGTGGGTCATTCCAACCAACGAGGAACTCATGATCGCCCGGCATACGCAGTCTGTTACCAGTGCTTCGGCGTTGTGAAGCTAACTGGCGGACCACGGAAACCCGCGCAAGCATCGCGAACATTGTCCATCGCAGGCTTTCTATGAAGGAGTTCCACCATGCCGATCGAACAACCGCGGTTGATCCTGAAGGAGGCGAGAGCGCTGGTCACTGGCGTCGCCAACGAGCATTCGATTGCGTACGGTTGTGCAAAGGCATTTCATGAGCTCGGGGCCAGTCTTGCGCTCACCTACGCGAACGACAAGGCCAGGCCTTACGTGGAACCGCTTGCACAGGCGCTCAACGCAGAGATTTTCATGCCGCTCGACGTGACGCATGACGGCGAACTGGAGGCCGTCTTCGAGCAGGTCGAGAAGGTGTGGGGGAATCTGGATATCCTCGTTCACGCCGTTGCATGGGCGCCGCAAGAGGACTTGCACGGCGGACTGCTGCAGTCCTCGCGCGATGGTTTCCTGAGCGCAATGGACATTTCCTGCCATTCGTTCGTACGCATGGCGCGCCTTGCCGCGCCGTTAATGAAAGACGGCGGAACCATGCTGACCATGAGCTACTACGGCGCGAACAAAGTCGTGCCGAACTACAGCGTGATGGGGCCGGTCAAGGCGGCCCTCGAAGCCTGTACGCGATATCTGGCATTTGAGCTGGGGCCAAAGGGCATACGGGTGCATACCATTTCTCCCGGTCCGCTCAAGACACGCGCAGCTTCGGGCCTGAAGGATTTCGAGTTGCTGCTCAACGAGGCCGTACATCGTGCGCCGCTGGGCGAAGTGGTCGACATCATGGACGTGGGCTACACCTGCGCGTTTCTGGCCACGCCGTATGCGCGACGGCTCTCCGGCTCCACGTTGTATATCGACGGCGGACTGAACATCATGGCCTAGGGCAACTGGCAAGGAGCGACCATCATGGCTGAACTGCTGCTTGGAAATGTGGAAGAAACCGTCTCTGATGAGGAAATCAGCGAGTTCTTGATAAGGTACGGATTTCCTCAGTGCAGTGAGATCCGCCGTATAGCCGGTGCGGGCTCGCGGCCGGCGGCGTTGGTGATCTTCAACGATGTGACTGCCGACGGGCTGCGAAAACTGCAGACGCGTGTCCACAACATGTACTGGAAGAACCGCACGATCACCGCGCTGCTTCTTCCTGAGCGTGACGAATCATAGATATCGGCTGGAGCGGAACATGGGTCTGCTGTCGTGGTTGACCGGAAAACGCACACCTGAAGAAGGCGATGTCCAGCAGACGAAGGAAATCGTTGATCGGATCGTCAGGCTCAGTCCGCAATTGCGTCTCGCGCGTGACTACGAGGCGCGTATGGCGCCCGCAGTGCGCAAAGCGATCGATTATCTGACGCGCCTCGCGGAAGAGATGCCCCCCGCGTGTGAAGCAAGCGCGGCTGCCTGGACAACGGATCCGTACATTCACGCTTTTTTTGCCGCGCCTGATGATGTTTGCGCGCTCTTTAGCCACTCGGAGGCAGTGCGCGCCTACTTCCGCGATCACCCTGAGGCGGAGGAAGCCTTCGCCGTGCTCGGAATGGCCATCATGGAAAAGAGCATTCTCGGCGTGGCGCAACATGGGGCAACGATCCGGACCGACGTCGTGCAGACGACGGTCAGCTTTAGCGATCATCAGGTGCGCGTTTGCGGTGTGTCGGAAGCAGCGCTCCGGCGGGAAATCGTGCTGCGGGTCGTCGACCAGCTTGCGCTCGAGGGAATCAGCAAAATCGAGGCGGACGAGTCACGGCGTGATTCGCTCGAACAGGAGCGGGCGCTACTCAGGACACGCCTTGCACTTCTTGAACGGCAGGGGGCCGGGGTGCGTTCGCTGCTGGGCAGCGAAGCGTCGTGCAACCCAGCGGAAGCCATGCGCCTGCAGGCGCGCATCGAAGAGAACAATCAGGCTCTGGCGAGTCTCGGCCTGAAGACCGAAGCGCTGGAGCGAGAACTGGATGTGATTTGCGGCGTGCTGTCGTCACCGGACTCGCATTTCTACATCTTGAAGAAGACATTCCGGCTGGACCGGTTGAACGTCATCGTGGAGGAAGTGGGCGTCCGCCCGGCAGAAGAAATAGAGTTTCGGATAGCCCGTTTGCCTGCGAGTCCGGAGACGATGCGCGCCTACGCGATGGTGCGCTTTCAGCGTAGCAACCTTCTGCCGGTCCGCAGCATGTTGACGGAAGCCGGACGGTTGCTGATTTGACGGCAGGCCTCTCACGCACCGTGCCGGGTACCTGGCACAGAGGGTGGCTCCGTCTGTGCGAACCCCGTGTTGCTGAGAGCCACGAGCGTCGCCACGATGATGAGCTTGCTGTCTCTCATGCTGCTGTCCTTTGACGCATACGCGCACCGTGTTTTGCGGCCTGATTGGCCGCCTTTTCCTTCATGACGGACGCGCGTCGCGCTGCCCTTACGATGCCGCTCACTTGATCGTGTAGCCACGACCTTCCATGCAAGCAGCGTAGGCACGGTTGAAGGTGTCCATGGCGCCTTGCGACTGCGACTGCGCCGATGCTGACGCAGCGCGCCGGTTTTGCCGGGCGCGCGAGCCGCCGACCATCGTTCCGGCCGTGGCGCCGATCGCCGCGCCTTTTCCTGCGTCACCGGCTATGGCTCCGATCACCGCTCCGCCAGCCGCGCCACGCGCCGCGCCTTGAACGCGTTCGCCTCCGCCCACTGCCGGTCCAGAAGGCGGCGGCGGGGCGTTGGCCACGGCAGTTGGATCGACTCCGGTGTTAGTCTTGGCCCATGAATAACATGCTCCGTCGTCCTGCTGCTGTTTTTGCTGGCTTTGACCCTTGGCGGGATAAGCGATCGGCTTTCCCTGCGCGGCGACGTCAACTGATATCAATGCGGCTAAAGTGGCAAAAACGCAGTACTTCGTTAACGTATTCACGGCAGCTCCTTGCTTGAGCCCACGCTAATGCAGGTCACCGGTCACCTGAATGCGAGCAGCCGGTAACTGACACCGTCATGGCAATTCTGCCGGGATCTCGCGCTGGGCGATGTGTGTGCAACAACGGCAGGTTGGCTTTTATCATTGCGTTCCCGTCATACCGCGCGCAATCGGACTAAGGTCGTATTTTTGCCGTCCGGCGCCTCGTCAGTCTCTGAGATCGATGATCTAAGACCAAGGTCCGATTGGTATCGCACTGGCCCACCTATAAGCTGCAATAGCGGTTGGCGATTCGGCGCGCTGGGCCTCGATCGCCGCACTAACGGCCGTGCTGATAGCTGGCATGTGCCTCATTGCGTGGTTGCTGCGTCTCAGTTCATTGGTCAATTTCACCAGCGAGGCACGTGCGCGAGATGGTCTGGCTGAAGATCCGCTCCACCGCTGAGCCGGTCAGACTTCTGATCTTTACCTGTCCGCGTCGCCCGTTGTCGATCTGGCGGGCGCGCGAATGCTCAAGACGTTGCATGAAGCACTTCAGACAGCCGCAATAGGGATGAAAGTGGTCGCCGCGCACGGAGACGCGCGAGATATGCTTCGCGCCGAGGGTCTCGAAGATCGCCTCGGCCTCATCGATCGGCGCAACCCGGTCGCGGACTCGTCGACGAATTCCATTCACGAAAAGTATGACCGACGGAACCGATGCAGCCGCTCACATCAACGGATAGCGCAGGCAGCGGTTGGATGAGGCCGCGAGGCCGTGGCTCTCAGCGCATCTGCATGACGCTATCGCTGTTTTTGTCGTGCCAGCGCCGAGGGCAATGCTATTGCTTTCCGGATCCGCTATTGAGGGAGATACACCGATGCCCGCCCAATCTCGCGTTGCGATACACGTTCTACCGCACTGGTTGATAGGTGCGGCTCTGCTGGCCGGAGCGACTGTCGGCTACGCTGGAAACCTGAACTTCCTGAAAGATACGCCGATCAGTTACATGAGGGAAGCTGACCGGAAAGCACTTAACGACGCCGCGCAGACCGCGCTTGAAACAAAGAAGGATGGTGAAACGTTGGAATGGAACAACGCGGGCACCGGCAATCCCGTATCCATCAAGGGCACGGTGACTCCGCACGATACCTCGCACAAGGGCGATCGAACCTGTCGGACGACGACGCTCGTGGCTATCGCAAAGGGCCAGACGCAAAGCTGGATGCCCACCGTCTGTAAGCACGGCAACGGCCTCTGGAAGATACTGAGGCAATGAGTGGCTGGCGGAAGCGTCCCGCATAACTGAAGCGGCACCGGGGTCGCCACGCCGAGGGCGACGTCCACAGTGCTCTCCAGTATTCATCTTCCCGCCGCGGGGCAATTCAATGAAACGGGTGCGACTGCCAAGTCACGAACTCGCCGTCGAAGTCGGCAACTGCTATGCCGAACAAGCAGGAACCTGAGGTGAAGTCGAGCCGCACCCGATGCTTCTTTTCGTCCTGGTAAATCCACCTGCACGGCGTCTCGCCTGAACAGCCGATCCAGACCGCAATCAATGGACTCGTCCTCCATTGCGATGATGCCCAGCGCGCTATTCGTTCATTCGGACTGCCGTTCCCGTGCGTCAGGCGATATCCGGGGGACTTCTTTTTGTCATTTCCCATCGCTCCATTCTCGTAAAGAACTGGAGTATTCGAAAATCCAGGAAGGGGTATGTCTGTGGGACCAAGGTCTTATTGTTTCGTATCGCGAGAGGAATCATTGTAGTGCAGGAGATACAGATTTGAGAGACGGGAATATTTCTCAATCAAGATGGCGACCACGATTCCTTTATCAATGTACCCGCTCGCACATCGGTGTTAATGGGTGAACGGCAGACGAGGGCTACCATGGCATGGCTAGCTGCAACGTTACAGCACTATCGCATCCAGTAGTGCTTTCGCCTGACCGGGTTGTGGTGCGGCCGCACATCAATCGCAACGTGGCGGAACTACTCGCCGGCGACATCACCAGTGCCAGCAAATATCTCGAGAAAAATGGCGAAAACGCTCCACCGCCGACGCTGCACGCACATCCCTCGGGAACGGCGGCGCCCACCAAATGCTGAGGATGGCAAACGATGCAGCCGGGAGAGTTCACTATGGCGCGCGCAGAAAGCAGGATCGTCCTGGCGGTGATTGCTGTATTCGTAGCGCTGGGTGGAATTGCGTCGTCGATCCGAGGCTTGCTTTACGAGAGCCCGGCTCTTGTTCATATCGGGGCGTATGCGATGGTGCTCGGCGTCGCCTGCTTCGTGCTGCTGCTCCGTCCGGGTAAGGGAGCCGGCAAGTAAGGCGAGAGGACCTAGTGTCGGCCCGTACGGCCTGGCGTTGCGCCCGGTTGTCAGAGCGCCAGATCGAACGGGATCGAAGGATGGAGCGGCGAGACTCACGCACCGGGGATTTGCCTCGGAAACACAATGGAGGTCGATGATGAACAGACGGAATTTTGTACTAAAAGTAGCGGCTGTCAGCGCCGCGGCGAGTTTGACGCTCGCGGGCTGCTCCGTGACGCCGGGCAGCGGCAAAAGCCCTGAAACCGATGCATCGAAGCGCCAGGCGATCGACGCGAGTGTTGACGGTACGTTGAGCCGGCTTTTCGCGACGATCAAGGGCTCGCGCGAACTCGCATCGAAAGCCCAAGGCATCCTTGTGTTCCCGGATGTGAAGAAAGCGGCCTTCATTGCCGGGGCAGAGTATGGCGAAGGCGCATTGCGTGTGGGTGGCACGACAGCTGGCTACTACAGCACAGCGGCTGCTTCATTTGGATTCCAGGCCGGTGCCCAGTCGACGGCAGTCATTATCATGTTCATGACGCGGGACGCGCTCGACAAGTTCCGCAATGCGGCTGGGTGGTCGGTTGGCGGCGACGTGGCGGTGTCAATCGTGAAAGTGGGTGCGAACGGCACAATCGACACGACATCGGCCTCCTCGCAGGTCGTGGCTCTCGTGTTGACCAATACCGGGCTGATGGCGGACGCTTCGCTCAACGGCGCCAAGGTGACACGGCTGAATCTGTGAAAGTGAAACGCGGCCTGCCCCAGATACGCCAGCTTGCCTGAACCGTAGTGACGGGCGCGGGGCTGGCGGAGCGCCGCGCGCCGGTGCGGACGACGTTCGGGCGTGCGAATGCGCCGCGGGCCCGGTCGTCGATCAGCCCGCCACGCGGACGTAGCCGGCGGCGCATTTACCCGCACGGAAGCGGTCGCGATATCCGTCACGCCCAGCATGAACAGCTCGCTGGCGATGAATCGACGATCTTTCAGAGAGACGGGTGCAGTGGCATGGTTCTGTTCCGACTACCATGGTTATGGGCGTGCCCTGGATTGTCGCCAGCAGATCATCGAGGCGACCTGCCGGGAGACAAGTTATGTTGCTCACACCGATTACCGAACGGGTGTTGTCCAGGCAATTGCTCGATGTTCTGATCCGTGCCGGACTTATTGCCGTTCTGGCTGTTTTCTGTTTCCGGATCTTCGCCCCGTTCCTCAACCTCATGGTCTGGGCTCTCGTCCTCGCGATCACGCTGTATCCGCTCCAGGTCAGACTCAGGCGTACGCTTGCCAACAAGGACGGTCTGATCGCCACGCTGATCATTCTGGTTGCGTTTGCCGTCATTCTCGTGCCGACCTATATGTTGGGCGTCGCGGTGGCCGACTCGTTGGAGAGTGTGGTGGCCGTCATCAAGAGCGGCAGCTTTCGCATTCCTGCGCCGGCCGATTCGGTTGCCAGTTGGCCGCTGGTGGGGCAGAAGGTGCACGACTTCTGGCAACAGGCCTCGACGGACCTCACCGGTCTCGCGCACCGGTTCGCACCTCAGCTCAAGGAAGCCGGACTTGCATTGCTCGCCACGGTCACCGGCCTGTCGGCGGGACTGCTGATCTTTTTCGTCGCGCTGATCGTCGCGGGGATTCTGATGGCTCACGGCGAGACAGGTCATAAAAGCGCGGCGCAGATCGCTGCGCGCATCTCCGGTCCCGAGACCGGCCCGCAGATCACGGAGCTCTGTACGGCCACGATTCGCGCTGTGGCACAAGGCGTGGTGGGGATCGCGTTTATCCAGATGTTGTTGATTGGCATCGGCTTCGTGATGATGGGCATTCCCGGTGCGGGCCTGCTGGCGCTCGCCGTGCTGCTGATCGGCGTCATGCAGTTGCCGGCCACGCTGATCACGGCGCCTGTGATCGTCTTTGTCATCGTCACCGAGGGTGTCAGTACCACGACGATCATCTTCGCGGTCTACGTGTTCGTCGCGGGACTCGTCGACAACGTGCTCAAGCCATTGCTACTTGGGCGCGGCGTCGCCGTGCCGATGCCTGTCGTGTTGATCGGCGCGCTCGGCGGCATGGTATCGGGCGGCGTCATCGGCCTGTTCATCGGTCCCGTGATGCTTGCGGTCGGGTATCGACTGTTCTGGCGATGGGTGAAAGACCAATCCGGTGCCGAGCAGCCGAAAGAAGAGCGGCAGGCCTGATGCTGCCTGGGCCGATCGGTGTACGTGAGGCACGTGCTGAGTTGGGCATCGAGGTTGCCGGCCGCTAGCCGCGGGTACGACAGAGCGACGGTCGGCGGCGCCATCATTTCAGATGGCTGTTGCGCCAGTTGCGCGGGGTCACGCCGAAGCGTGAATTGAACCAGTACGTGAAGGAGCCCTGCTGTGAATATCCCAGCAACGCCGAAACCCGCCCTATCGGATAGCGCGGGTTGCTCATGTAGCGCACGGCAAGTTCGCCCCGGACCTCGTCCACCAGACTCGAGAAGCTGGTATGCGCCAGTTCGAGCTGGCGCTGCATGGTGCGAACGCTCAGACGCAAATGGCGGGCAACCAGTTCGACCGTGGCCTGCTCAAGGGGCAGCAGCAGGTAGATTGCCTTGCGCACTTCCAGCGCGGTCGAATCGGCACCCGCCACGTTGAGCGAGTCGGCGAGGCTCTCGGCATAGCGCACCAGTTCCGGGTCAGCGGAGGGATTCGGGTAGTCGAGATCGGCGGCCGCACACACGAAACCGTTGAAATCGCTTCCGAACTCCAACGCGCAGCCGAAGAACCGTCGATGAAACGTCAGGTCTGCCGGCCCTTGGTGAACGAAATGGACCGAACGCGGTTTCCAGTGATTGCCGAGCAGGGCGCTGGAGTGGCGCCCGAGCACGCCGACCGCGAGTTCGATCGCCTGTTTCGTCGGAGTGCCCGGTTCGACTACCAGTTCTTCCCGGATGGTGACCGATTCACCGGCGTCCTCGACGTGCATGGCGAGGGCTTCGTTGAGCAGATGCCGGTATTGGGCCGCGGCCAGCAACACCTCGCGAAGCGTGCGCTTATGCGCGAGCAGGACATTGATCACACCAGTACCGAACTTTTGCCGCGTCCCGGCCATCTGCAGCGCGAAAGTCGGGCACGACGCCTTTTCGGCCGTCAGTTCCAGCAGCCGGCACGCGGCTGCTGCCGGAATGCGATCGTCCGGATTCGCAAGCGCCGCAGTATCGATCCCGACCTGCTTCGCCAGCTCGACCGGGTTCAGCCCGACCCGCCGCGTCACATCGAAATAGCCGCTCATGGCTACCGCGCGCAACATCGTTTCCATCGCTATGTCTCCGCTCACCTGTCGCCGGCAGCGTCCCTGTGCCTGTGTCCATGTCTGCTGACTAGATGCCTGCCGCACGTACCGGTGTTAACGCGTAGTGGCATGAATTCCGAAAAGAATGGCGCCGTATCGCAAAAGTGTAGCGCAGGATTGCCGTATCGTGCATCTCAACGGTTCATCATGTTCCGACCAGTTATCAAGCGGCCAGCCGTGTCGCGAGCGTCGGAATACCCGTCACCCTATTGGAGAACACGATGCAATTCCTCGACGATTCGCTGCACCCCGAGAACCAGGACAAGGTTGTGATCACGACCGCTCCGTACGGCCCGGAATGGATGCCGGAGGACTTTCCGGAAGACATTCCGGTGACGATGGAAGAGCAGATCCAGAAGGCCGTCGACTGCTACAACGCCGGCGCCACCGTCCTGCACCTGCACGTGCGCGAACTGGATGGCAAAGGCTCGAAGCGTCTGTCGAAATTCAACGAACTCATCGCCGGCGTGCGAGCGGCTGTGCCGGACATGATCATCCAGGTGGGCGGCTCGATCTCGTTTGCACCGGAAGACGACGGCCAGGCGGCGAAGTGGCTTTCCGACGACACGCGTCACATGCTGGCCGATCTCGACCCGAAGCCCGATCAGGTGACCGTCGCGATCAACACCACGCAGATGAACATCATGGAGCTGCTCTATCCGGAGTACCTGGAAGGCACCTCGTTGTCCAACCCTGCGTTCATGGCCGCTTATAGCGAGATGACGGTTCCCGCCGGCCCGGCATGGGTCGAGGAGCACCTGCGCCGCCTGCAGGCTTCGGGTATCCAGCCGCACTTCCAGCTCACGGGCATCCATGCGCTCGAGACACTCGATCGCCTGGTGCGCAAGGGCATCTACAAGGGGCCGCTGAACCTGACGTGGATCGGTATCGGCGGTGGCTTCGACGGCCCGAACCCGTTCAACTTCTTCAACTTCGTGCACCGCGCGCCGGATGGCTGCACGCTCACGGCCGAGTCGCTGCTCAAGAACGTGTTGCCGTTCAACATGATGGCGATGGCCATGGGCCTGCATCCTCGCTGCGGGATCGAAGACACGATCATCGACGCGCACGGCAACCGGATGACGTCGGTGCAGCAGATCGAACAGTGCGTGCGTGTAGCGCGCGAACTGGGCCGCGAGATCGCCTCCGGCAAGGAAGCGCGCGACATCTACCGCATCGGCGTGCAATACGAAACGGCCGACGAGACACTCGCGGCCAACGGCATGACACCGAATCGCAAGGCAGGCGTGAAGAACCTGCCGCTGCGCGCGGCGTAAGGGATTGGAGCGCGGCAGACGTTTCGCGGATGCCGCGTTTTGGAAGGTAGGGCCCGCCGGCATGCCGGTGAGGGCCGCGCGGTATCCATAAAGGCCGCCTTTGTCCTGCTGGGCAAAGGCGGTCACCAACGAGTTGAACACGAAGGAGACGACTCATGTTCACGCATGCCGAGCCTACGACTGGCAATATTTCGACGGCGCAAAAAGACGTGCGCGCGTATGCATGGGTGGTATTTGTTTTGACGGTCGGGTTGCTGCTCTCCGACTATATGTCGCGACAGGTCCTGAATGCGGTGTTTCCGATGCTCAAGGCCACATGGCACCTGTCCGACACGCGGCTCGGTTCGCTGAGCAGTGTGGTCGCGCTGATGGTCGGCGTGCTCACGTTTCCGCTGTCGGTGCTCGCCGACCGCTGGGGCCGCGTGAAGAGCATTGTCCTGATGGCGGCGATCTGGAGTCTCGCGACGCTCGGCTGCGCGCTTTCGACGAATTATGGCGAGATGCTGCTCGCGCGCGCCTTCGTTGGGATCGGTGAAGCCGCCTATGGCAGTGTCGGCATCGCGGTCGTCCTGAGCATCTTTCCGGCACGGCTGCGCTCCACGCTCACCGCAGCGTTCATGGCCGGCGGCGCTCTCGGTTCAGTGCTGGGCATGGCGCTGGGCGGGGCAGTCGCGGCTCACCTGGGCTGGCGCGCGGCGTTTGGCGCGATGGCGGCCTTGGGGATCATACTGGTCGTCATCTACCGGTTTGCCATCACCGAAGAGCGGCTCGCGCCGCTGCAGCCGGCAAACGCGCGCCGTCAGACACAGGGCGCCGGTATGCGCTTGAGCTTGCGCAGCTTGATGCAGGGGCTCTTTTCGACCAACTCGGTCGTGTGCGCCTACGTCGGCAGCGGCATCCATCTGCTGGTTCCGGCGGCCGTATGGGCGTGGATGCCCAGCTTCCTGAACCGCTACTACGGCATGTCCACTGGCAAGGCGGCCATGAGCGCGTCCGCGTTCGTGCTGGCCACCGCTTTCGGCATGGTGGTGTGCGGAAATCTGACCGACCGGCTCAGCAAGCATGGGCGGGAAAGGAAGTGGAGCGCTGCCGTCGCCTTCTGCCTGCTCTGCTTCGTGCTGCTGATGGTCGGTTTCCGGATGCCGCCGGGTCCGGCGCAACTCATCGTGATCGGCGCCGGCATGTTTTTCTGCGCAGGCGCGACCGGCCCCTCGGGGGCGATGGTTGCGAATCTCACCCCACCGTCGATCCATGCGTCGGCGTTTGCCACCCTGACGTTGGCGAACAATCTGCTGGGGCTGGCACCCGCTGCCATCCTGACGGGCATCGTGGCCGACCGGATCGGGCTCGTCGGCGCGTTGCAACTCGTGCCGTTTGCACCCCTTGTCGCGGCGGTCGCTTTCTACATCGGCAAGCGGACCTATGGCGCCGATGTCGATCGCGTGAATGCCCTGCGTGAACAGGCCGGGGGCTGACCCGACGGTCCTCCGCGAGCTTTAAACCTGGCGGGTGCGCCTGAGAGCAGGACGGGCAGCCCCATCACAGGCCAAATAAATTTGCAGTTCGAGTAAAGGATAGGAGATTCGATATGGCAAAAGCAGTGCGTTTCCATGAAACCGGTGGTCCCGAAGTCTTGCGCTATGAAAACGTTGAAGTGGGCGACCCCGGCCGCGGACAGATCCGCTTGCGCCATGAGGCAGTGGGCCTGAATTTCGCCGACACCTACTTCCGCAGCGGCCTGTACCCCGTGCCGCTCCCTGCGGGCATGGGTGTCGAGGCTGCCGGTGTGGTCGAGGCAATCGGCCCCGACGTGACCAACGTCGCAGTCGGCGATCGCGTGACCTACACGGGCTTTCTCAACACACTCGGCGCGTACAGCACTGAACGCCTCGTCCCGGCGGCGCCGCTCATCAAGCTGCCGGATGCGATCTCCTGCGAAACGGCTGCCGGCATGACGATGCGAGGTCTGACCTCGTCGTACCTGATGCGCCGCATTCACGATTTCAAGGCGGGCGACACCATCCTGCTGCATGCCGCCGCCGGTGGTGTCGGCCTGATTGTGTCGCAGTGGGCGAAGCTGCTGGGTCTCACCGTGATCGGCACGGTTTCGAATGAGGCCAAGGGCGAGATGGCCCGTGCGCATGGCTGCGACCACATCGTCTACTACGGACGGGAGGACGTCGCGAAGCGCGTGCGCGAACTGACCAACGGCGTCGGCGTGAACGTCGTGTTCGACAGCGTCGGCAAGGATACCTTCGAGGCGTCGCTCGATTCGCTCAGGCGCCGTGGCCTGATGGTCTGCGTCGGCACGGCGTCGGGGCCAATCCCGCCGTTCAATCCCCAGCTTCTGGCGATGAAGGGCTCGCTCTACCTGACGCGCCCCGCGCTGGCGGACTACATCGCCGACCCCGCGGAAAAGGACGAACTCGCCGGCGAACTCTTCGGGCATGTCGCCGCAGGCCGCATCAAGATCGAACTCAACCAGCGTTACGCGCTGGAGGACGCGGCGCAGGCCCACCGCGATCTTGAATCGCGCAAGACGACTGGCTCGTCAGTCTTCGTCATCTGAGGAGAACACCATGCGAGTCGAACAATTGACATGCGCCATCGGCGCCGAACTGGTCGGCGTGAATCTTGCCGACGCCGTCGACGATGACGGCCTGTTCGCGGAGATCCGTGCGGCGCTGCTCGAACACCGGGTGCTGTTTCTGCGCGACCAGGACATCTCGCGCGCCGAGCATCTTGCGTTTGCGCGCCGTTTCGGCGAGCTGGAGGACCATCCCGTCGCCGGCAGCGACCCGGAGCATCCGGGCCTCGTACGCATCTACAAGAACCCGGATCAGCCTAACGACCGGTATGAAAACGCGTGGCATGCGGATGCCACCTGGCGCGAGGCGCCGCAGTTCGGCGCTGTCCTGCGCTGCGTGGAGTGCCCGCCCGTCGGCGGCGACACGATGTGGGCAAACATGGTGCTCGCCTACGAGAACTTGCCGGACCACATCAAGGCCCAGATTGCAGATCTGCGCGCCCGCCACAGCATCGAGGCGAGCTTTGGTGCCGCGATGCCGATCGAAAAACGTCTCGCTCTTAAGGCGCAATTTCCGGATGCGGAGCATCCAGTTGTGCGCACGCACCCGGAGACCGGTGAGGAGGTGTTGTTCGTGAGCGCCTTCACCACCCATTTCACCAATTACCACACGCCGGCGCGCGTGCGCTTCGGGCAGGACGCCAATCCGGGCGCGGGTGACCTGCTGCGCTATCTCATCAGCCAGGCGTACATCCCCGAGTACCAGGTCCGCTGGCGCTGGAAACCCAACAGCATCGCGATCTGGGATAACCGCAGCACACAGCACTATGCCGTGATGGATTACCCGCCGTGTCACCGCAAGATGGAGCGCGCCGGAATCGTTGGTGACCGGCCGTACTGATCGCATCATGACTCTCGATATGACACCAACCATCCTGATGGTGCCGGGCTTGCGCGACCACGTCGCGGAGCATTGGCAAACACTGCTGGAGCGGATGCTGCCCAAGGCCGCCTCAGTGCCGCCGCTCGAGCGCGACAAGCTCAGTTGCGCGGCGCGCGTCGCAGCGCTCGATGCCGCGCTCGCGAAAATCCATGGCCCGGTGATCCTCGTCGCGCATAGCGCGGGCGTGATGATCACGGCGCACTGGGCCCAGCAACACAGCCGCAGGATTCACGGCGCGCTGCTCGCCGCTCCTGCCGACCTGGAGACGCCGCTGCCGGCGGGCTATCCGGCCATCGATGAACTGGCCCAGAACGGCTGGCATCCGGTTCCACGCAAGCCGCTGCCGTTCCCGAGCATCGTCGGCGCGAGCCGCAACGATCCGCTCGCGCAGTTCGAACGTGTCGCGACGATGGCGAAAAACTGGGGCAGTCGTCTCGTCGACCTCGGCGAAGTCGGTCACCTGAATCCGGCTGCAGGGTTTGGTGAATGGGCGATGGCGCAGACACTGATCAATGAGCTTGTCTGATCAGAACCGGACCTGCACAGCCAGATCGGGACGCGAGCGAGCGGGCCTTCCTGGTGAGCGAAACCTTCTTCGACTTCATCTGCCCGCGGTGCCTTATCGGCAAGCGCAATCCGGATGAGGCCGTGTCCCGCTCGCAGCGATGCTGGCAGTCATGGTGTTTGCAGTCCAAAGCTAAAGGAACAGGGAATGTCACGTCAGATACCGGTTGGAGTGGTCGATGAACTCGCGCCAGGCCAGCGCAAACTGGCCTTCGCCGATGGCCGCGGCATTGTCCTGTTCAACATCGACGGCACGATCCACGCCATCGACAACGCATGTCCCCACAACGGGGCGTCGATCGCAAGCGGTCAGCTCGACGGGGGCGTGCTGCGCTGCCCGGCGCACGGTCTGCGCTTCGACGTGCGCACCGGCTGCATGCCGGGCGTAGGCGGGTTGAGCCTGACGACTTTCCCGGTTCGGGCCGTCGACGGGAAGCTGGTCGTGAGTCTCGAGGACCCGGTCGCCGGTCCCGCGCCGGCACCGGTGGGCAATTCGGCGCCGTGATCCGGGCCGTGCGGGAACATACAGCTATTTAGGGGAACAGAATGCAAGGTTTGATGATGCAGCAACCGCTGCTGGTTGCTTCGCTGCTCATGCACGCGGAACGCCATCACGGCGACCAGGAGATCGTGTCACGACGGGTCGAAGGCGACATTCACC
Organism: Paraburkholderia sp. BL9I2N2; assembly: GCF_004339745.1. Taxonomy (GTDB): domain Bacteria; phylum Pseudomonadota; class Gammaproteobacteria; order Burkholderiales; family Burkholderiaceae; genus Paraburkholderia. The sequence continues at coordinate 1,147,560 of NZ_SMGP01000004.1, forward strand.
GGTATCGGTACCGGGATTTTGCGCAACGCGCGCGCCGCATGGCAAATGCCCTCGCGAGCCTCGGCATCGAGCCGGGCGAGCGGGTAGGGACGCTCGCGTGGAACGGCTACCGGCACATGGAGCTTTATTTCGCCGTATCCGGGGCGGGGTCCGTGTTGCATACGCTCAACCCCCGGCTCCACGTCGACCAGCTCGCGTACATCATCGAACATGCGGAAGATCGCGTTGTGTTCTTTGACCTGACGTTTCTGCCGCTGATCGAGAGCGTCGCGCCGCGGGTCAAGAGTCCGAAGGTCTTCGTTGCCATGACCGATCGCGCGCACATGCCGCGAGACCATGAGCTGCCGGCGAGGCTGCTGTGCTACGAGGATCTCGTCAACGGTCAAAGCGACGTTTTCGACTGGCCTCTGCTGGACGAAAACAGCGCGTCATCGCTGTGCTACACGTCCGGGACGACCGGCAATCCGAAGGGGGTGCTATACAGCCATCGCTCGACCCTGCTGCACACCTACGCGGCGGCGCTGCCGGATGCGCTGAACTGTTCGGCGCGCGACTCGATCCTCCCGGTCGTGCCGATGTTCCATGTCAACGCGTGGGGACTGCCGTATATCGCCTGCATGGTGGGTGCGAAGCTGGTGTTTCCAGGGCCGGCGCTGGACGGCCAATCGCTCCATGAACTGATCGAGGACGAACAGGTCACGCTCTCGGCCGGCGTGCCGACAGTCTGGCAGGGACTGCTTGCGCATGTCGACGCGATCAAGGGTTCGTTCTCGTCGATGAAGCGCACGATTATCGGCGGCGCTCCCTGCCCGACAGCGATGACGGCGGCGTTCCAGGAGCGCCATCACGTCGACGTCGTGCACGCATGGGGTATGACGGAATTGAGCCCGGTTGGCACCGTCTGCAGTTTCAAGGCACATCAGGTGTCTCTGCCCGCGGCGCAACGCTACGCGCTTCAGGCGAAGCAGGGGCGCCCGGTGTTCGGCATCGACATGAAAATCGTCGACCTGCAAGGCAACGCGTTGCCGTGGGACGACACCGCGACTGGCGACCTTCTCGTGCGCGGTCATTGGGTCACGCGGGAGTATTTCGGCAGTGACGACACACCGGCGCTGCGCGACGGCTGGTTCCCGACCGGTGACGTCGCCAGGATCGATCCCGACGGCTTCATGCAGATTACGGATCGCAGCAAGGACGTCATCAAGTCCGGCGGCGAATGGATCAGTTCGACCGACATCGAAAACGTCGCGTACCTGCACCCCGAAGTCACGACGGCGGTATGCATCGCCGCGCGGCATCCGAAGTGGGACGAGCGGCCGCTGCTGCTGATCGTGAGGAAGCCGGGCAGCACGCTCGCCGCGGACGAACTGCTCACGTTCTTTGACGATCGGGTTGCGAAGTGGTGGAAGCCGGACGCCGTGTTGTTCGTCGACTCGGTTCCGCTCGGTGCCACGGGCAAGGTGCTCAAGAACCGCCTGCGGGATCAGTTCGGCGACTACTACCTGCCGGCCTCAGATACCGACTTGGCAACAACACAGTTTCATTCGAACAACAAGTCATAAATTGCCGGGTCTACCCGGCGCGCCCCACACTCGGAGGAGACGCAATGAAATTAAAATCGTATAGCTCGGCAGTGCTGCTAGTGTTTTCCGCAGCGGCCCATTCCCAGTCGTCGGTTACGCTCTATGGCGTACTCGATACGGGACTTCTGTATCAGAGCACCTCGGCCGCAACCTTTCTGCCGAACGCGCGTAACCTGGGGCATGTCTATCAGCTCAAGGACGGCGGAATCTATTCCAGCTTCTGGGGCCTGAAGGGAAGCGAGGACATCGGCGCCGGCTACAAGATCACGTTCAAGCTGCAAGGCACGTTCAACACCACGAACGGCAAGTTCGGGCTGTCCGATACGCCGGGCACGACCGCGATCTTCAACCAGTTTGCGACAATCGGCGCGACCGGGCCGTTTGGCACGTTCGACGCCGGCCGCCAGATCATCCCGATGATCTACGCCATGGCGGAAACCGATGTACGCGGCGCGCAGTATTTCGGCAGTATTCTGACCGCGTGGCTGGGTGTCAATCAGGCAGCCGGCTGGCCCGGCACCAGCACGAACGCTCCAATCGGCGCCCTCTATGACAGCAACGCGCTGGTCTACAATTCGCCGAAATTCTATGGTGCGTCGCTTGCGCTCGAGTACGCGCCGGGTGGCGTCGCGGGACAGTTCCAGGGCGGCACGCGTGAGTCGGCTGTACTCAAGTATTCGAATTACGGTCTGAACCTGTCCGCTGTGTATTACAACGGACATGACACCAATCCGTTTCCGCAGAACTTTCCGGCGGCTCCGGCTGTGCCTGCGACAGGCGAGAGCAACAACCGTTTCTATTATTTCGGTGCGATGTATACGATCAGCGGGTTTTCATTATCCGCCTCGTACGCCATCGGCAAAAACCCCGCGAAGAGCAATACCGTCGACTTCGAAATGGCGTCGGGCGGCCTCGGCTACCAGTTCAATCCGCGCTTCAAGATCACGTCCGGCTACTACTACCTGAAGGACCGGAACAATTCAGCGAATCACTCGAGCGAATTCGCAGTGGGTGCCGAATACAACCTGTCCCAAAGGACCAAGGCGTACGCGCAAGTCGGCTATGTCGACAACAAGGGGACGATGAACCAGACGATCATCTATGGGAATCCGGTTGCGCCGGGTGTCTCCACCACTGCGGCCATGGTCGGCATTCGCCATAGCTTCTGATCCCGTCACCCTCATGAACCGGAGTAATTTATGAAAGCAATCACACTCGCGCTGGTGGCCGCCGCATTCGTTGCGGTATCCACGACGGCGTGGTCCCAGACCGGTGAAGCAGCCAGTGCGCAAGGTGCGTCCGCGACGGCGGCATCGGGCTCCGTGGCTCCCGCGGGCAGGAAAGCGGACCATGCCCTGCGCCGCAGGATTTATGCCGCCTTCGGCAAGGACAAGGAGATCAGCGCCGGAGACATCAGTGTCATCGCGAAAGACGGCGCGGTGACGCTGAATGGCACGGTCACCGAAGCTGCCCAGATCGGCAAAGCCGAGGCGATCGCGAGGGGCGTTTCCGGAGTGACGTCGGTGACCAACAAGCTGACGGTGAGGAAGCCGCTTGGCGGCATGTAAGCTGCAATAGCCAGGCATGGAGTACGGCGAGGCCGAAGACAACTGGCCTCGCCGGGTTCCACCCATATAGGGCGACACCCGATCAGGCGGTTTCGCGCAGCCCTGGTCTCCTTGCGAGATGATCGTATTTGCCAGGACTTCGTCCGAGAGGCGCTGCGCCACTGAAAGCGTGGATCCTTGATCTGCCGAGCTTTGATCCAGCCATGCAGGAACTGAACTGGCGGTACGAAGCCGAGTGACAAATGACGTCGACTGCGCTAATAAAACACTCGCGTGTATTCGAACTGGTCCGCAGCGACTTCCTGATGGGTGCGATAGTGCGTTAGCAGGCACCCGTTCGTTCTTTAGGCTGTTAAAGAAGGTCTTCATCAGTACATTTCCAACAATTACCCTTGCCGCTCATCGAGCAGCGCATCCGCTGGAAGTCGAGGCTAGCAAATTGGGTGCCTCCGTCCGAACGATACCGCGCGCCGGGTTGAGGCCGAAGCTGAAACCTCCAGCAGATTGCAGCTTGTGTTTCGAGTCCGTCACGACACGATAACGACGCTTGTGGCCCGGGTCGCAGGACAAAGGCAGGCAAAGGCCGCAATAGCGAACTAATATGTTTTGGGAAACCGGTCGCAAATGTTGGAGGTCCCGATGAAGAAATCTGAAAGACGGGTTGCGATTGCATTAGTGGGCATCGCCATCTGGCTCAGTGGTCTCTATTTCGCCATTACCGGACTGGTCTATGACCGCAGCATGGAATACCGGTACGGCGCGCTCGCCATTTTCGTTGGCGTGGCGATCGCGGTCATTGCGCTGAACCTGATTTCGATTCCCGGCTTGCCGCGCAAGAAAAAGCAGACCTAGCAATAGCAGCGTGCTCACTGCTCACCGGAAGCCGGCGCAGGTGTGGTTTCGTTTTTCTTTTTCGTCTGATCGCGCGTATCGCTCTTCGCTTCACGCGTCTTTCTGCGCTGCCCGCCGCGTGTCAACTTCGTCGAGCAAGACCATCGGGCGATCAAGCGGCGCACCCGACCCATGCTGGAGTTCAACACTTTTCGCTGCGCCCGGATTCTTCCTGGCGGCATCGAAGTGATGCATACGATCGCCAAAAGAACAGATGAAGTGCGCTCGTGGAACCCATCCGTCCACCGCGGATCAATTCTACGAACTGGCAATATAAGCAGTGCTTCCCATATCGATCACCTTTCGGCTGCGAGCCTTACTGCAACAACACCCCGAGCGGGCATCGGTTTATGGTGATGTATGCTTTAACCGCACGAAGCGCAGTTCGGGTGCGCCAAGGCTTTCGTAATAGCGTTAGCCCGGGGCGATCCAGCTCTCACAGAGGTGACCTCTCGGAAGGGATCTCCATGACCCCCTCTATGCAGTGTGAATCCAGTCATGCCATGGTCTCCGCCAGACTGCCGGCGCACGCTGGATTATATGAAGGCGTGTGGTGTGCCGTTGGGTGCGCCTGCTTATGGCTGGCCGTGACCAGCTTCCTCGTTCTGTCGACGGCGGTTATCAATCCCGCGGCAGCCGCGTTGCCCGCCGGGTTGCAAAACATCCTCAACAATGTGACGGGTGGCACCGCGCCGCCAGCTTCCGCAGCGCAGGCTGCATCGGCACCAACGCCCGCGAGTCAGGCCGAACTGGCGCGCTCACTGGACAGCCTGATCGACACGCTCGAGAGCGATCCACAACGCAAAGCGCTGGTAGCCCATCTGAAGGGGCTTCGTGAAGGTACCCAAAGTGCCGCACCCGCTGCGCCGGCATCGTCCGGACAAGGCAAAAGCGATATGCTCGGCGCGATTGCGTCAGGCATTGCGTCGGTCGAAACGGATTTGAGCGAAGGCCGCACGCCCTTGCATTACTGGGCGGCCCGTTCGAGCGCGGCGGCCGACGATCTTTCGACTATTCTCAGCGGCGGAAGCGGGGAGTCGTTCGGCCACGTCCTGCTTGGCATGATCGCGACGTTTGTGGGTTGGGGCGCGTGCGCTGGCCTGTTGATCTATCTGCGGCGGCGCATCAGTGCGCGTTATGGCTGGAAGCTCGCGCTGGAACCGGGTCCAACTTCGTTCGAACTCTTGAGTTTTGCATTTTGGCGGACGGCGCCATGGATCGCCGCATTCGTGGCGGTGGCGCTGTTCATGCGGGGAATGCCTGACGCGCTCGGCGGCACGCTGGGGCTTGTGATCGTCTATGCCATAGTCGCGGGTTCGATCTTCTCGGCGATCTGCCTGATTGTGTTCTCGGCGTTCAACACGGCACACCGGCGTGTCGCAGTTCATCAACTGCTCGCGCAAAGCCGCTGGCCGCTTTTCGCTATCGGTGCATGTGGTGCGCTCGGTGACGCGATGGCCAATCCAGACGTCACAAACCTGCTCGGTTTGAATCTCGCCGGGCTCGTATCGGCATCCGCAAATGTGGCTGCAGCCCTGCTGATCGGTTATTTCGCACTCGCTTACCGGCGGCCCGTCACGCATCTGATACGCAATCGCCCGTATGCGCAACGGCGTGATCACAAACTCGCCACGGAAGCGCTCGATATCCTGGCATCGCTGTGGAACATCCCAGTCCTTTTAATCGCGATCGCATCGGTTTTTACGATCGTTGATGCGCGCGGTTCGGAAGAGAACGTACTACAACCGTCGCTTCTCAGTGCGCTGTTACTCGTGCTCACGCTGTTCGTGTCGGCGCTGCTGATGCACGTGACGCGTCGAAGGGACACGCGCGCCCAGCGCCGCGCCCCGCACCTGATGCGACTCTTGCGCTTCGTGAGCACGCTGCTCGTCCTTCTGATGTGGCTCGCGTACATTCAATTCGAGCTGGACCTGTGGAGCGGACCGATCGCGCGAATGATCAAGCACAGTGCGATGACACCCAGTTTCAAGCACGCGCTGATTACAGTCATAGCGACGGTCTTTGGCGCCTGGTTCATCTGGATACTGTGCGACACCGCGATTCTCAACGCGCTGGGCCCGAGCAGTTCGCGGAACAAGGCTCTCGATCCCGGCATGCGCGCACGCACGATGTTGCCGCTGGTGCGCAACGCTGTTTTCGTGGCGGTTGCGACCCTCGCGGCCATCGTCGCCGCCGCCACCCTGGGCGTCAATCTTACGCCTCTCCTTGCGGGCGCAGGCGTGATCGGTCTTGCAGTCGGCTTCGGTGCGAAGACGCTCGTCACCGACCTGATCACGGGGCTCTTCATCATTGTCGAGGAGACGATCTCGGTCGGTGACTGGATTGAGATTGACGGCAGCCACGCCGGCATCGTCATGGACCTGACGATTCGCACGGTCCGGTTACGTGACGGACAAGGCGCGGTTCACACCATTCCCTTCTCGCAGATAAAAATCGTTAAAAACCTGTCGCGTGACTTCGCCAATGCGGTGTTCGAGGTACGAGTGCCGTTCTCGCTTGACCTTGATGAAGTCACACGCATGATCGTGGAAGTGGGCGAAGACCTGCAGGGAAACTTTCGCCTGCGCAACGAAATACTTGCGCCCGTCGAAGTGTGGGGGCTTGAGCGTTTCGAGGCTAACTGGATGGTTGTGAAAGGGCAGATCAAGACCCGGCCGATGCAGCAGTGGGGCGTGGTGCGCGCTTTTAATGCGCGGCTCAAACGAAAGATGGACGAGGCGGGTATTGAGATTCCGGTGCCGCATATGCGGGTTCACACCGCGCCGAGCGGACCCAGAGCATGGTCACAGCCTGACGATGGTGGCCAGGACGAGAGGGAAGGGCAGCGCCGCGGTTGAAGCGGTAACTGGTGCCGCGGGTGCCATACCCCAACGCAAGTGCATCGACGGCATAACCCCAATCTGCTCGCATGCATGAATTCGTTTCTCTCCGATGCCAGCACGGATCCGGTTGCTTTGCACCGATTTGTCGGACGATGTCGTAGGATCGAGCGGCCGGAACGTGTGCCGGGAAGCTCGTCATGCCCCCGACCGGCAGCAGGGCAAAGCATTGCCGCCCATCGGGGACATCAAACTCACTCCGTCGGCATAGCGGCCATGCTCCTTCCAGTACTCCGTCATCCTGGCGGATGACGGGCGCACGCGCCGCACCCCCATAACAGGCTCGAAACCGACCTTGATCAGCGCGAAGCTTACAGGAGAAATCTTGTCCGCCGTGTGACAGAAGGAAGGCATACCGTCGCCTCTGCGGTCGCCGGCCCATCACCGAAGCGGAACGTTCTGCCGAGTCGATTACGAACTGATCTGAACTGAAACACACATCAGCCAGCGTTATCGATCGGCCAATAAACCCAAAGTCCTATTGTGGCAAAGCGTCAGCAAAGCTATTTTTTGTTTGTACCATGCTGCGTCGCGCGTTTGTCGATCTGCCGATCGTAACCGTAGTCACTTTGTTTACCGGGGTCAGCATGCCATTGCGCTCGGCTCCGAGTCGCATCCGGTGCGACTCCTACGCTCTGGGCTCCGCTAGTCATCGCCACCGGCGTGATTCCACGGGCGGCATTCACGTACGCAAAGAAAACTGCCATCCGGTTTGTAGAACGGAGAGTTGTTGCCGCCCCCTGAAACCTGCAAGAGATTTGTCACACTCGCAATTCAGGGCAAGCATGGTGAGCATGGAGACATTCAACCTCGGAGTTCACTCCGAGGCCGGCAAGCTGCACAAGGTGATGGTCTGTGCTTTGTGACAAAGATGCGCTAACACGGCGTTGAAGTCGTCGAGATGCACCATCTGCTTACCGAGGCAGTCAAAAACCCCGAGGCACGAACGTGGATCCGCGAACGTAAGATCCGCCCGAACACGACCGGTGTGGGCCTTGCCGGCGAAGTACGGAGTTGGCTCGATAACCTTGAACCGCGCCGGCTCGCAGAATTCCTGATTGGTGGCGTGGTTGTGGAAGAGGTTCCGGATTCAGAACACGGCAATGCGCAAAGACAGGAGACATCGATATGGGTACACATCCTACGACGGCTGCTTCGGAGCAGACTGGGCCTGGCAGCGATGAACTTCGGCTGATCGATACGTGGTGGCGCGCATGCAACTACCTCTCGGTCGGTATGATCTATCTAATGGACAATCCGCTACTGCGCGAGCCGCTCAAGGCGGAGCACGTCAAGCCGCGGCTCCTCGGGCATTGGGGCGCGAGTCCAGCGCTTTCGTTCGTTTGGGCGCATCTGAACCGCGTGATCAAACGCGACGATCTGGACGTGATCTTCATGGCGGGTCCCGGACACGGAGCTCCCGGCGTACTCGGCCCCGCTTATCTGGAAGGCACCTACTCGGAGGTGTATCCGGACAAAAGCGAAGACGCAGAGGGGATGCAGAAGTTCTTCAAGCAGTTCTCGTTTCCAGGTCACATCGGCTCGCACGTCACGCCCGAAACCCCTGGCTCGATCCACGAAGGCGGCGAACTTGGCTATAGCCTGTCGCATGCGTACGGAGCCGCGTTCGATAACCCCGAGCTCATCGTGGCCTGCGTCGTTGGGGATGGCGAAGCGGAGACGGGACCGCTTGCCACGGCCTGGCATTCGAACAAGTTCGTCAATCCGGCGCGGGACGGCACCGTATTGCCGATTCTTAACCTGAATGGTTACAAGATCGCTAACCCCACCGTGCTTTCACGCATCAGCCACGAAGAGCTGGAAGCGCTGTTCGTGGGCTATGGCTACAAGCCGTATTTCGTCGAAGGTTCGGACCATGCCGAGATGCATCAAAAGATGGCGGACACGCTCGATACGGTCGTCGCCGAGATTTGCGCGATCCATGATAAGGCGCGCGCTGGCGGCGAAGTCGAGCGGCCGCGCTGGCCGATGATCGTGTTGCGTACGCCCAAAGGGTGGACGGGACCGAAGACGATCAAAGGACACAAGGTGGAGGGCTCGTGGCGTTCGCATCAGGTGCCGTTCTCCGACGTGCGCGGCAATCCCGCGAATCTCGAGCTTCTGGATAGTTGGCTGCGCAGCTACAAGCCCGAAGAACTGTTCGATGCCGACGGACGACTGCTTCCCGAACTGAAAGCCCTCGCGCCCGAAGGACGACGTCGCATCAGCGCCAATCCGCATACCAACGGCGGAATACTGCGCCGTGAATTGAAGTTGCCCGATTTCCGCGCGTATGCGGTAGACGTGACACAGGCGGGCAAGGTGCTGCAAGAGAATACCCGGCCGCTCGGGGAATTCCTGCGCGACACGATGCGCGAAAACATGAACACCTTCCGCGTGTTTGGCCCCGACGAAACGGCGTCCAACCGCCTTCAGTCGATCTACGAGGTCAGCAAGAAGATCTGGATGGCCGATCTCCTGCTGGAAGACGAGGACGGCGGGAACTGGCGCGCGACGGCCGGGTGATGGAGATGCTGTCTGAGCATACGTTGATGGGCTGGCTCGAAGGCTATCTGCTTTCCGGGCGGCACGGTTTTTTTCACACGTATGAGGCATTCGCGCACGTGGTGGACTCGATGTTCAACCAGCATGCGAAATGGCTGGACATCAGCAAGAATCACGTGCCGTGGCGTGCGTCGGTATCGTCGGAGAACATTCTGCTGTCGTCGACTGTTTGGCGGCAGGATCACAACGGTTTTTCGCATCAGGACCCGGGGTTCATCGATCTCGTAACCAACAAGAGCCCGTCCGTCACGCGCGTCTACCTTCCACCGGACGCGAATACGCTGCTTGCCGTGGCCGACGGGTGTCTGCGCTCGACCGACTGCATCAACGTCATCGTCGCGGACAAGCAGAAGCACCTGCAATTCACGACCATCGACGAGGCAATAGTGCATTGCGCGAAAGGCTTGGGCGTCTGGCGGCGCGCAAGCAACGACGGAGGTGAGGAACCGGATGTTGTCATGGCCGCGTGCGGCGACGTTGCCACCCAGGAGGCGCTGGCGGCCACGGCCATCCTGCGCGAACGGCTGCCGGAGCTGAAGCTGCGCTTCGTGAACGTCGTCGACCTCTTCAGGATGCAGCCCGCGAGCGAGCATCCGCATGGCTCGACCGAGCGCGAGTTCGACAGCCTCTTCACCGTCAACAAGCCGGTGATCTTCAACTTCCACGGCTACCCGTGGCTGATCCACAAACTGGCCTATCGCTTTCGCAATCACGAGCATCTGCATGTACGCGGCTACAAGGAGAAGGGCAACATCAACACCCCGCTCGAACTCGCGATTCTCAATCAGGTCGACCGCTTCAATCTGGTGATCGACGTACTCGACCGTGTGCCGCGATTGCAGGGCAGGACAGCGCATTTGAGGGAAGACATGAAGGACGCGATCATCAGCAACCTGGACTACGCGCACACGCATGGCATCGATCGCGCGGAGATCACCGATTGGGTATGGCCCGAGTGAACGCCAGCCCCGATTGCCAGCCCCGATAACCGCAGGGAACGATTATGGCTGCCGACCCGACCACCACCGCTATCCGCAGCTCCGCGCGAACGGGGCTGGATGCCGACGCGCTGAAGCGCGGCGTACTCGACAATCTCATCTGCCTGCAGGCCCGTCCGCCGGGCATCGCTACCCCGCATGACTGGTACATGGCCCTTGCCTACAGTGTGCGTGATCGCATGCTGGCGCGCTGGGCCGCGACGTTCCAGACCTATGCCGAACGCGACTTGAGGGTGACTTGCTACTTCTCCGCAGAGTTCCTGATCGGACCGCAACTCGGCAACAACCTCGTCAATCTGGGTATCGAGGCCAATGCGCGTGCCGCCATGCAGGCGCTCGGCCAGGACCTCGACGCGCTGCTCGCGATCGAGGAAGAGCCGGGACTCGGCAACGGCGGGCTCGGACGACTTGCCGCCTGCTATCTGGACTCGCTGGCGACGCTCGAAATACCGTCCGTGGGCTACGGCATACGCTATGAGTTTGGCATCTTCGATCAGGAGATCCGCGACGGCTGGCAGGTGGAAGTTACCGACAAGTGGTTGCAGAAGGGCAACCCGTGGGAGATCGTGCGCCCGAACGTGGCTTACTACGTTGCGTTCGGCGGACATACGCAAAGCGAGACCGATCCGCAGGGCCGCCTGCGCGTGCAATGGATTCCGGCGCACATGGTCAAGGGCGTGGCCTGCGATACGCCGATGCTGGGGTTCCGGGTCAATACCTGCAATACGCTGCGCCTGTGGAAGAGCGAAGCCGTCGAGTCCTTCGATCTGCAGGACTTCAACGCTGGCGATTATTACCAGGCCGTGCAGGAGAAGGTGATATCCGAAACGCTGTCCAAGGTACTTTACCCCAACGACGAGCCCGAAGCCGGCAAGCGGCTCCGTCTCGCGCAGCAGTACTTCTTCGTCTCCTGCTCGCTGCAGGACATGCTGCGCCTGCTCGATCTCAAGGGCGAACCCGTTGGGCGCTTCGCGGACATGTTTGCGGCGCAACTGAACGATACCCATCCTTCAATCGCCGTTGCGGAACTGATGCGCCTGCTCGTGGACGTGCGATTGCTGCCTTGGGACGAGGCGTGGAGCATCACCCGGCGCACGCTCGCTTATACGAACCATACGCTGCTGCCTGAAGCACTCGAGACTTGGGGGCTGCCGCTCTTTCGCGGCCTGCTGCCGCGCCCGCTCGAAATCATCTACGAGATCAACCGCCGCTTTCTCGACGAGATCCGGCAACGTTATCCCGGCGACGACGCACGCCTCGCGCGGATGTCGATGATCGACGAGGCAGGCGAGAAAAAAGTGCGCATGGCGCATCTGGCGACTGTCGGGTGTTGTGCCGTGAACGGCGTGGCGGCGCTGCATTCCGCGTTGCTCAAGCAGACCGTGATGCGCGACTTCGCGCAACTGTGGCCCGAGCGCTTTCATAACGTGACCAATGGCGTCACGCCGCGTCGCTTCATGCTGCTCAGCAACCCGGGATTGGCGCGGCTTTTGGACAAGACGGTGGGGGAGGGATGGGTGACCGACCTCACGCGGCTTCGGGCTCTCGAAGCGCATGCCGACGACGCGGCCTTCCAGGACGAGTGGCGCGGAGTCAAGCGTGCGAACAAGGAGGCTCTGGCGCAACACATGCGGAGCGCGGTTGGTGTCGTCGTGGACCCTACCGCGTTGTTCGACATTCAGGTCAAGCGCATTCACGAGTACAAGCGTCAGCACCTGAATGCGCTATACGTCGTTACGCTGTATCAGCGCTTGCGTCGCGACCCGCAACGGGCTGCCGCGCCCCGCTGTTTCGTGTTCGGCGGAAAAGCGGGCGCCGGGGTATGCAATGGCCAAGCTGATCATTCGACTGATCAACGGTGTGGCTGAAGTCGTGAACAATGATCCTGCGATGGATGGCAGGCTGAAGGTCGTGTTCTTCCCGGACTTCAACGTGAAAAACGCACACTTTATCTATCCGGCCGCGGACTTGTCCGAGCAGATCTCCACCGCCGGCAAGGAAGCATCAGGCACCGGTAACATGAAATTCATGATGAACGGCGCACTGACCATCGGGACACTCGACGGCCGCGAACGTCGAGATCCGGGAGGAAGTGGGGCGACCAGAATTTTTTCCTTTTTGGCCTGACCGCAGACCAGGTGGAGCAGATCCATCGCGAGGGCTATCGTCCGGCGGATTGCGTGAATGCGAACGAGGAACTGCGTGAAGCACTGGATCTGATCGCGGATGGGCACTTCTCGCGTGGAGACCGCAACATGTTCCGCCCGTTGATCGACAATCTGCGGCAAACCGATCCGTTCCTCGTGTTGGCGGACTATGCGGCCTACGTGGCGTGCCAGGAGGAGGTGAGCGCCGCCTGGCAGGATGCGCGACGCTGGACCCGTATGTCGATACTCAACACCGCGCGGGCGGGCAAGTTCTCCTCCGACCGCGCGATACGCGAATATTGCGAACAGATCTGGAAGATTCACCCGGTGAGCGTCGATCTTGACCAGCGACCCTGAAACCGGCCCGGCCCGAGTTTATCCGGTTCATCCCGGATCCCGTTTCCCCCCGGGCGCAACGGTTGTGCCCGGGGGGGTCAACTTTTGCGTTTTCAGCCGCCACGCAACGCGGGTCGAACTTCTGCTCTATGCGGCCCCGAGCAGTCGCGAGCCGTTCCAGATCGTCCCGCTCGTGCCCGAGCGTAATCGAACCTTCTTCTACTGGCATGTGCTCGTGGAAAACCTGCCGCTGCACACCTGTTACACATGGCGCGCGGATGGACCGCGGGACACGCAGCATACCGGCCGCGCGTTCGATCCGAGCAAGGAACTGCTTGATCCTTTTGCCCGTGCCGTGTCAGCTGATCTATGGACACGGCGCCCTGCTGGCGATACGGCCGACGCCGGGCATGCAACACACCGCGCGATCGTGACGGAGCCGATGCTCGCGTCCGGCAGCCGAGCATCGCGCGGACTGGACGACGCGATTATCTACGAGTTACACGTCGGCGGTTTCACCCGCCATCCTTCGAGCGGTGTAGCGCATCCCGGAACGTTCGCCGGTTTAATCGAAAAAATTCCGTACCTGAAGCAGCTCGGCGTCACCCACGTCGAACTGCTGCCGGTCATGGCCTTCGATGAGCAGGACGTACCGCAAGCCGCAGCCGTGCGCGGGCTTTGCAACTATTGGGGCTACAGCACGCACAGCTACTACAGCCCGCATCCCCGATACTGCATCGATACCAGCCGTGCTCCGCAGGAATTCCGGGCGCTGACCGACGCGTTGCATGCCGCGGGCATCTTCGTGCTGCTCGATGTCGTTTTCAACCATACGGCGGAAGGCGATGCTTCAGGGCCGGTGATTAACTTCAAGGGCCTGGCGAACGACATCTTTTACCATCTCGACGGGAGCGACCGGCGCCGCTACCGCGATTACACGGGCTGCGGAAATACGGTCAATTGCAACCATCCTGTGGTAACCGCATTCATTGTGCATTGCCTCGAATACTGGGTGGAGGAGCTGGGCGTCGACGGATTCCGCTTCGACCTGGCAAGCGTATTCGCGCGCGACCAGCGAGGCGAGCTGATGGCCGACCCGCCGATCCCCTGGGCTATCGAGTCTTCGCGAGTGCTTTCGCGCGTGCCGCTGATCGCCGAAGCATGGGATGCTGCCGGTCTTTATCACGTCGGCGCTTTCCCTGGCATGGCCTGGGCCGAGTGGAACGGCCGCTACCGGGATGTGATTCGCCAATTCGTGCGCGGCGATCGCGGCCTCGTCGGCAAAGTTGCCAGCTGCATCGCGGGAAGTTCGGACCTCTATGCGGACGACGGCAGGCTCCCCAGCAACAGCATCAATTTCGTCACTTGCCACGACGGCTTCACGCTAAACGATCTGGTGAGTTACGAGGTAAAGCACAACGAAGCCAACGGCGAAGAGAATCGCGACGGCAGCGATGCAAATATCTCGTGGAACTGCGGCACCGAAGGCGAGACCCGACGACCCTGAAGTGCTCCGCTTTCGACTCCGCCAGGCGCGGAACCTGATTGCCATCCTGTTCTTGAGCCGGGGCGTACCGATGCTACTCCGCCGGCGACGAGGTACTGCGCAGCCAGCGTGGCAACAATAACTGCTATTGCCAGGACAACGCACTTGGCTGGTTCGACTGGACACCGTCAGATGCCGGTATGGACATGTCCCGCTTCGTGCGTGAGTTGATTGCGTTGCGCAAACGGCACGCGAGTCTGCACCGTGCGCGCTTTTTCACCGGGCGTCCCGCAAGCGGGCAGACGCACCCCGACGTGGCCTGGCACGGCGAGCGCCTGCATGAGCCGCATGGCACGACCCGGAATCCTGTCTTCTCGCTTTCACGCTTGCCGGGCAAACTTCCGACGAGCCGCTGCTGCACGTGGTGTTCAACATGGACCAAGTGGAGCGCCTCGTCGCGCTTCCTGACCTCGACGAGCGGGGCTGGCGGCGCGTCGTCGATACGGCAGCCGTCCACCGCACGACATCGTCCCGCTTGCCGAAGAGGTCAGGGCGGAAAGCCAAGCATGTCATGTGCAAGCGCGCAGTGTGGTGGTTTTCGAAGAGAGGTGAACGGACCTACGGAGCGACGTGACGGCATGAATGACCATCGCGACCCCGGTCGCCGCCGATGATTGGATGCCGGGTAGAACGGCGGCTGGGCGAACCTCTGCAATCCGGCGATTCGGCGGCAAGGGGCTGATTCTTCAGGCTGTTCGGAAACTCGGGCGATGATCGGCTTACCGGCGGACGCGTGTCTGGATGCGTGTTTTCCCTTGATAGTGCAAACGGCTTTGTTAGAAGCGGAATGTTGGCTATCTTTAAGTCACGATCTGTCAGGCCGAACAGTAGAGGCAATTCATGAAAGCATGCAACGTCGTGAATGCGCTCGTCCTCGCGGCATGCGTGATGCCGACGTCGAACGCCTATGCGCAAGCCAGCAACGCCATGCCGACGGCGTCGAGTTCGGCTACAAGTTCAGGCAAGGCGACGCCATCGGACAAG
>NZ_SMGP01000005.1 GCF_004339745.1 Paraburkholderia sp. BL9I2N2
AAGACATGGTGCGCACCAACAAGTTCTTCGAAGACGCGCGCCTGCCGGACGGCGAAGGCGCCACGCTCGCTGACTACAAGCGCAGCGGGTTCGATCGCGGTCATATGAGCCCGGCGGGTAATCGCTGGAATCAGGACGCGATGGCACAATCGTTCTCACTGGCCAACGTCGTGCCGCAAAACCGCGAGAACAACCAGCGTTTGTGGGCGCGCATTGAAACCTCGGTGCGCAAGATCGCCGTGTCGTACGACGATACCTATGTCGTCACCGGCCCGATCTTCAACGGCCAGCAGTTGCAGACCATTGGACCAACGCGCGTGTTCGTGCCGACGCAGTTGTTCAAGGTGGTCTACGTGCCGTCGCGGAAGCTGGCGTTCGCCGTGGTGGGTGGACAACGTCTCGACCAACCGTTACGACATCAAGACAATTCACGAACTCGAAGCAGCATCGGGCATCCGTTTTCCGGGCATTCGGAGAACCTCAAAGATCAGCGACCGGAGGACTGAAAGGTGTTTAAACCCTATTCGAACGACGACGATGTGCTGAACATTCAGGGCGATGCGTTGACCGTGAGTAACGGTACGACGCGCATCGTGCTGAATGGCACGCTGGAACTGACGCAGGATCAGCGCGGATTGAAGGCGGCGCTGGCACTCAAGGAAGCAGTGGATGCGATCGTGACCAGCTTGCAGGCGCAGAGCAATTTGCCCGCGAAAGTGAAGGATGAACCGGATGCGAAACCGGGGGTCGTCCAGAACCCGTTTCAATGACGCGCTAACTTAGCGCAGTCATGCGGAGGCGCGAAGACGTTCGCCGCCTTCGCCTTTCGCACGCGGTCTCACGTTTCGGAATACCCCTGCTAGCGCATCGTCGTATCCGGCACCGTTCACCGCCGTGGGCCGCGTAGCTGAAACTGCTTCGGGATCCCCAATATGTTTCAGCGGTTACGTTTTGTCACCACACCGTCGTCAACTCCTGTCTCCCCGCCAACGTTAAACCGGCAGCGCTGAAACATTTCAGCCGCGATACAAGAATCAACCAGGAATCAACCGGTTAACCAGGAGTTAAACCATGAAGACGCTTTTTCGCCGCTCTCGCTTCCGCTCTGCTCGTGTCGACCGCTTTCGCTCAAACGGCCGCACCGTCCACCACACAAGCCGCCCAGCCCGCGCAGACGCAGCCCGCTGGCCAGGCGAACCTGAAGGCGAGCACCGCCGTGCAAACGGGCGCCACGGACGAAGGCGCCGCGGCAACGAAAGCGCCGGCCAAAGCCGCCACCAAAGCGCAAGTGAAGAAGACTTCCGCCCATCACACGGCAAAAGCCCACAAGACCACCAAGAAAGCCGCGGCAGAAACGAGCGCCGCCAAGACTAAAACGGAGAGCGCGAAAGAGGCCAGCAATGCCCCGGTGAAAGCCGACGGCGCAAAGACCGACACGACGAAAACGCAATAACACGTGATCGGTTCCGGCACGCACCGGCCAGGCATGTGTAGGTAATCGAAGCCGAATGTGCCGTTCAGGGAGGGCGAGTCATATGACTCGCCTTTTTTCATGCGCGTTTCGGATCGCGTCGAGTTCTTGCACGTTAAGGGAGCCGTATGATTTTTCCAACGAACACCCCAATTTTTGCACCGCGTTTACCCGCAGACGTCTAATCTGAAGCTGTCTTGATCAACCATGGCGTCGACGAACGCCGCATCACATGGCTCTCACACAATCAATCGACAGTTTTGCCACTCAGCCGCTCAACGAGCCGCACGTTCAACGCAACAACGTCATTCCCTTTCCCGCGACGCGCGTCCGCTTGCAGGTAACCCTGCCGCACCGATCGTACGAACTTCCCGGCACCCAGCTTCGCGTCCTGCTTCATTCTCCTCTCGGTGTCTACGTCGTCTCCACAGAAGCGGTCCGCCAGGAAATCCGCGTGCAACTCGACATTGCCCCCGACGACCTCGACTTCACGCTGCACACGCTGATCTCGACGCTTCCCGCTGCGACGATCGGGCCATTGAAGCGCCGCAGCGCGGCCGCAAAGGCGCGCTAATCATGTTCTCAGGTATCTGGTTGCCCATCGTTACGCCGCTGCGTAACGGCGAAGTCGATATCGACTCATTGCAGCGCCTCGCGGAATACTACTTGCGCACGGAGATCAGCGGCATCGTCGCGTTGAGCACGACGGGCGAAGCCGCCTTGTTACAGGAAGCCGAGCGCCTCACCGTATTGCAGGCGCTGACCGAAGTGACCGGCTCCCGTCTGCCGATGCTGATCGGCGTCGGCGGGTCGAACACACGCGACGTCCTGCACGATATTCAGCGCTATGAGCGCTGGGAATGCGCGGGCTATCTGGTCTCCGCGCCGTCATACGTGTGTCCGGATCAGGCAGGCGTGCAATGGCACTTCGAGCAGGCCGCGCTCGCGACCGAGCGCCCCATCGTCCTGTACGACGTACCGCACCGAACCGGCGTGACGATCGCGCCGGATACCGTCGCGCGACTCATCGAGTGCGGCAACATCGTCGCGATCAAGGAGTGCGTGAAGGAGCATTTCGACAAATTGAGCGCCCTGCCGATCAACGTCCTGTGCGGCACGGACGAAGCGTTGGACGATTGCCTGCATCACGGCGGAACAGGCGGCATTCTGGCCAGCGCGCACGTCTGTGCGGATCTGCTGGTCGCGTACCAAGACCTGCTCGGGGCTGAACGCGAGGTGGACGCGCGCAATCTGTTCGCCAGCTTGCTGCCGGTCTTGCGGCTCCTGTTCGCCGCGCCGAATCCGTCCGCAATCAAAGCCATGCTGGCCTTCGATCATGCGCTCAGCGACGAAACACGCATGCCGATCTCGCGCGCTTCGGCGCAACTCGTCGATCGTCTGAGCACCGCGCGCGACAGGCTGCAGGATTTGCGTGCCGAGTTTGCCGGCGTGATGAACTAGCGCACTCCCATTCGATCTATCCTCACTGCGCCGCGAATGAGTACTTCATTCGCGGCGCAAGCTTGCGTCGAAACGCTGCATATTCAGCACGACGCGGCGCGCATAGCCACGCCCGCCGCCGCTGTAGCGAAACAGCGCGGCATCGATATCGCCGTCGCTCTCGTCGAGGTAGCGGCGCAGAATGGTCGAGCCGATCCGCACATTGATTGCCGGATCCGACAGATCGGTTGCGCCCGCGATCAATTGCGGATGTGCGGCGGGCAGGATCTGCATGAGCCCTCGCGCACCCGCGACGCTGACCGCATGGCGATCGAAGCTCGATTCAACCGCCATTACCGCAAGCAGCAAGACGGGCGAGATCGCGTGGCGATCGGATTCGATCAGCACGGCGCGCGCGATCTTCAGCGATTCCATTGGCGCCACGCGAAATTGCGCGCGCAACATGGCGGTGATATCGCTGAGAGCCGGCAAGCTGGTTTCTGAAGTCGCCTCGCTCGCAACGATGGGGGCCTGTGCAACCGGCTGAGCGTCAGCCGCATGCGCGGCAGTGGCGCATGAGACGAAGATCGCCGCAAGCATGATCGTCAAGCCGGATACCGGATAGCGGCCGGCTTTTCGTTGTACTGGCACACCATCCAGAACACCATTTCCACGCATATTTTCACTTCCTGACCGGGGTGTCTCGACCTTACCGGGCTGGATGTAGCGAATCGCAAAAGAAACAGGGGCGCGCCGTAAAATGCTTATAAAGATTTCAGCGCCGCGTAGTGAATTGCGGCGGCCGTATACATCTCTTTTGCACCGGGCGGCGCGTTATTGAGCCATTCGATATGGCGGAAATGTCAGACTCCAATGATCGATCATCGGAAAGTCATCATGTCCAGTCTGAACATCCGCCAGCACGCCGCCGTTTCGCTAGATGACACCAGCGACACGCCGCAACGCGCATCGCTCGCCGGGCGGAAGACGGCTCGTCAGCGCACGCTTGTGCTGACCGTCGCGAGCAGCGCCATCGCGGCCATCGCTATTGCGGTGGGCTTGCCCTCGATGGGTATCGCGGTCTATCTGGCCGCCACGCTGCCGTTTGCCTTCTTCTCGTGAGCAAGGCGAAAGAAAAAAAGCAAAAGCACAGCAATCAATCCGCAGCGGGATTCAACTCCGCCAGCGCGCCAAGTTTTTGCACATCGGTGATTTCGATTTCCGCATAGCCGAGTTTCAGCGCGCCTTGTGTTTCGAACTGCTTCAACACCTGGTTGATCGTTTGCCGGGAGAGCGCCAGCATCAATGCGAGGTCTTCTTGTGGGACTTTGAGCACGCGCCGCAATGCGCCGGGCTCGCCGTAGCCACCTGCCATCAATAACAAGCGGCGCGCCACGCGTTGCGCGGCGGGCAACAACGCGGTCTCTTCGATCGCGTCGAACGCAAGACGCAGCTTTTGCGTCAACAGCAAACCAAAAAGATGCCAATAAGCGGGCGTGCGTTCGAGCAGCACGGCGAGTGCGGCGCGCGGCACATGAAACAGCTCGGAATCGCGTTCGGCATACGCGTCATGGGTTCGCGGCCGGTTGTCGAACAGCGCAATCTCACCGAACCAGTTCACCGGCTCGATGACGGCAAGCAAGGCCTCCTTGCCCGCCGAACTGGCCGCGCCGATTCTCATCAGGCCATCGAGCACACAATAGAGGCCATCATCGGAATCGCCGCGCGTGAAGAGTCGCTGACCGGCAGCGAGACGTTCGACACGCCCCGCTTCGATCAACTGCGCCTGCATCGCGGGCGGCGCCGAGCGAAACCACGCGCTGCGCCCGAGCAACGCGGCAAGCTCATTCGATGAAAAACTCGCAGTCATAGAACGGCACTCATGCCCGATTGTCGGCTACCCGATGGTTTCAAATTCCGCTGCCCGCGATTATGCTGACTTTGAAGGAGGAGCGGCATCCATGAGAACGCTGACGCAACAGCTTACGCAATACGCGGCCTACCATCGTGACCGGCGCAATATCGCCACGCACTTCGTCGGCATTCCGATGATCGTGCTGGCCTTGGCGGTGTTATTGAGCCGGCCTGCTTTCGCTGTCGGCGAATGGCCGCTAACCTTGTCGCCGGCGTGGGTGTTATTCGTCGCGGCAACGCTGTATTACCTCGTGCTCGACGTGCCGCTCGGCGTGATGATGGCGTTCGTGTCCGCCCTCTGCGTCGCGTTCGGCCAGTGGACGGCCACGCAATCCACGTTCGCGTGGCTCGTGATCGGCGTCGGGCTCTTTCTGATCGGCTGGGTGTTTCAGTTCATCGGCCACGTTGCCTACGAACATCGCAAGCCGGCCTTTGTCGATGATGTGATCGGTCTGCTGATCGGACCGCTGTTCGTGCTGGCCGAAGCGTTGTTCGGCTTCGGCTGGCGGCCCGCGCTACGCGAAGCGATCGAAGCGCAAGTCGGTCCGACGCGTATCAATGCTGACCGTACGGCGGCACATCGCTGAAGCGCGCCGCCCGCTTCATCGCCGGGACGCTCGATCCGAATCAACCCAACTCAGTTCGGCGCGAAGCGAACGAGGCGCACGCTGTGCAATGCCGTCAACGCGACCGCGATCCAGATGGGAATGTAGGTGGCCAACTGTCCCGCGCTCAACGTTTCACCGAGCAACGTGATCGAGATCAGCACCAGCAGCACCGGCTCGACGTAGCCGAGAATGCCGAACAACGCGACCGGCAACAACCGGCTCGCCTTGAGATACGACGCCAGCGCAATGGTGCTCAGCGCGCCGAGGCCAGGCAACAACAGACACCACATGTCGAGACGGCCGGAGATCATCGGCAGCGAGCCACCGCTGATCACGAACACGATTGCCGGCGGCAACAGCAGCACCATCTCCACGGTGAACATGGCGAGCGAATCGTGATTGATTTTGCGGCGCAACACGAAATACGGCGGATAGCCGAGCGCGACGAGCAAGGTCGGCCACGAAAACGCGCCCGTGATCCACAGCTCATGTGCGACGCCCGCCGCCGCGAACGCAACGGCCCACCACTGCAATCCATCGAGGCGCTCGTGGTAGTAGAAGCGCCCGACGAGCACCATCACCAGCGGCAGCAGGAAATAGCCGAGCGAGACGTCGAGCATCCGGCCGTGCAGCGGCGCCCATAGAAAGACCCACAGTTGCGCGCCGAGCAAGGCCGCGCTTACGATCATCGCGACGCCGAGTCTCGGCTCGGTCACCATGCGGTAAAGAAGTTGCCGGAGAATCGGCAGGCGCTTTCGCAACGCCACCAGCAGTAGCGCGCCCGGCACAGTCCAGACGATGCGCCACGCGAAAATATCGAGGCCGCTCAGCGGCGCGAGCAATGTGGCGTAAGCGGACAGTAAAGCAAACATTGTCGATGCGCAGACCGACAACGCGATGCCGCGCTTTGGGTCATACTGGTTCATCGAGCGCCCCGTTGGGCAAGCGCGTCGACGTGCAAGACGGCGCGTGTGCAGGCAGATATGTTTGTAGCGCAGCATTCAATCGCGCGGCGTTCGTTGTTGTCATTAGAAGTGAGGTCTCACAAGCGGGCAGTGCGTATCCGGCACTGCGTTTTTTTGTCTTCGATAAGCGACGCAAAGGCGGCATTCTAGACGGGTTATCCGTTCGCGACTCCGCATGGTGTCGTCGGCGGGCTGAAATTATTCCGTGCGCATCGCGCGTCGATGGACTAGAACATAACTTCACGTGCGGCCAACAACGCCGGGCTTTTCACCGGCAACGCCGCACATCATCTCGCGCCAAGCGGCTCAAGCGCGAATCTTGCTACTTAGTCTTGCGACGCTGTTTGCGTCACCGTTCGCAACGCCCTGCAGGAAGTCCCCTTGGGGACGGCATGTGCAGCATCCATGAGCCGGGCCGGCGATGGCAGTCCTACGGACCGAGCCCGCCCTTCTTCTCCGCGGCACGCCTCAACTGCGTTTCATCACGCGTGCCGCCGCCCGGCAGCAATCCCGCTCATCGAATGTGACTACTGGAGCCAGCATGACCCAGCCAGCCCTATCGCACGACGCATCGCCCGACCTACGCTCCGCCTTTGCCGCCGACGTTCGCGCAGGCCTCACCCATACGCCGCAGAAAGAGCTGCCATCGAAGTATCTGTATGACGAAGTGGGCTCCGCGCTGTTCGAAGTGATTACCGTGTTGCCGGAATACGGCGTGACACGCGCCGAGGAACGTCTGCTGACCAGGCACGCCGCGGATATCGTCGCGCATCTGCCGCACGACGTGACGGTCGCGGAACTCGGCAGCGGCAGCGGCCGTAAAACACGGCGCATTCTGGAAGCGCTGTGTAAAAAACGCCCCACTTCTTACTGCCCAATTGAAATTTCGCGCAGCGCATTGCAGTTGTGCAGGCGCGAACTCGGCGACATCGAGCGCATTTCGATTGTCGGCTACGAACGCGATTACCTGGCCGGCCTCGCTGAAGTGAGCAAGCAACGCGCGGCGGACGAGCGGTTACTCGTACTGTTCCTTGGCAGTACGATCGGTAATTTCGGCAGACTCGCGGCGACGCGTTTCCTGCGCGATATCCGCAACATGCTCGCTCCCGGCGACGCTTTGCTGCTCGGCACGGACCTGATCAAGCCGACGCCCGTCCTGGTGGCCGCTTACGACGACTCGATCGGCGTCACTGCGTCGTTCAATCTGAACCTGCTGGCGCGCATCAATCGTGAACTCGACGGCGACTTTCCGCTGGAGGCGTTCGAGCACGTCGCGCGCTTCAACCCGGACGCGCGCAGCATCGAAATGCATCTGCGGGCGAAGCGCGATATCACCGCGCGCGTGGGCGCAGCGCAATTGACGGTGTCGCTCAAGGCGGGTGAAACGATCTGGACCGAGAGCAGCCACAAATATCGCGCGGAAGAAATGCCCGCTATCGCGGACGACGCCGGCTTCGTGTGCAGCCATCAATGGATCGAAGACGAATGGGGCTTTGCGGAGAGTCTGCTGGTGGCGCGTTGAGCGCGGACGGCCGCTGACTGGGCCGCTGACTGAAGCACGGTCACGCAAACAAGGCGGCGCGCCATCGTGCATGATGGCGCGCCGCCTTTTGTTTTTGCGTGTCTTGCGTGCTGTACGTGCGGCCGCTCAGTGCTGTTCGAAACGTTCGTAGCGCTTTTCGGTGGCGCGCTCTTCGCCGGTCACCTCGGTCACGCGCGCCGCCGGCGGCCCGTGACGCAGCCACGAGAGCATCCGGTCGACCTGGTTGGCCGAGCCCTGCAACATGGCTTCGACGGAACCGTCGTCGAGATTCGCCACCCATCCCTTGATGCCGAGCGCGTGAGCCTGCCGCACGGTCGCGTGGCGAAAGCCGACGCCTTGCACGGTGCCGCGCACGCGCACGTAATACGTTTCGATCCGCTGGTCCAGATCCGGGGCCATGCCGTCCTCTCTTCGCAAACTTTCAAGCCGGCATTCTAGTCGTGTCGCGGCGAGCTTGCTCGGCAAAGCGCGCGTTCAACCGCGTCTCGTTGAAACGACCCGCACGACACACGGCGCGCGCGCCACGTACAATCCGTCGACTGTCATGCAGGGAATGGAAACAGAATGACTGAACAGAATCGCGATCTCGTGCTCGTCACCGGCGCTTCCGGCTTCGTCGGCTCGTCGGTGGCGCGCATCGCGCAACAGAAAGGTTTCAAGGTGCGTGTGCTGGTGCGCGCCACCAGTCCGCGTCAGAACGTCGAGTCGCTGGACGCGGAGATTGTGATCGGCGATATGCGCGACGAAGCGTCGATGCGCAACGCGCTGCGCGGCGTGCGCTATCTGCTGCACGTGGCCGCCGACTATCGTCTGTGGGCGCCTGACCCGAGCGAAATCGAGCGCTCGAACCTCGAAGGCACCGAGGCGACCATGCGCGCGGCGCTGAAGGAAGGCGTCGAGCGCATCGTCTACACGAGCAGTGTGGCCACGCTGAAAGTGACCAGTTCCGGCCAGTCGGCCGATGAAACCTCGCCGCTCAAAGCCGATCAGGCGATCGGCGTGTACAAGCGCAGCAAGGTGCTGGCCGAACGCGCGGTGGAGCGGATGGTCGCCGAAGACGGCCTGCCGGCGGTGATCGTCAATCCGTCCACGCCGATCGGACCGCGCGACGTCAAGCCGACGCCGACGGGACGCATCATCGTGGAAGCGGCGCTCGGCAAGATTCCGGCGTTCGTCGACACGGGCCTGAATCTCGTGCATGTGGACGACGTTGCGGCCGGCCATTTCCTCGCGCTCGAACGCGGCAAGATCGGCGAGCGCTATATTCTTGGCGGCGAAAATCTGCCGCTTCAACAGATGCTCGCGGATATCGCGGCGCTGACCGGCCGCAAGGCGCCGACGCTAAGCTTGCCGCGCTGGCCGCTCTACCCGCTCGCCATGGGTGCCGAAGCGGTCGCCAAGATCACGAAACGCGAACCGTTCGTCACCGTCGACGGGTTGAAAATGTCGAAGAACAAGATGTATTTCACGTCGGCGAAAGCGGAACGTGAGCTTGGCTATCGCGCCCGGCCCTATCGCGAGGGCTTGAGCGACGCGCTCGACTGGTTCCGGCAAGCGGGCTATCTGAAGCCGTGATGTCTGCGTGAATAAGCGGCTCGCACCGGGCGATCCGGTGCAGCCGCAAGCATTTTGTTACAACGTCACTGTGTTAGCGACAGGTAAAAGCCTACGCGCAGCAGTTAAAATCGTGGGTCTTACCAGAGAAACCTCGCATGAATCTTCACGAACAGCTCGGCGCACTCGAATTGGGCGTCGATCAGCTCATTCAGGCTGTCGTGGCCCCGCAGGCCGAAAACATCCCCGAGACACCCGTAGAGCACGCTGCGCCGCAAGCGCCGGCGCAGCAGGCCGCGTCCGAATCCAATGCGGAAGCAACTGAGACCGAGGCGGTCGTCGTCGAAGACGAGGCGGCGGCTCCGAAGCTTCAGCCCACGCTCGAAATCAATCGCCCCGCGCAGAACGAGATCACCATGACGATCGGCGGCCAGACGGTCGCGCTGCGCGCGGAGCAGATCGGCCAATTGATCGAAGAGTTGTCGAACGCCCGCGCGTCGATGACGCCGGAACCGCCGCCGGGCATTCCGCCGGGCTGGCGCTTCGTGTCCACGAAAAATCCGGTCATGGCGGTGCAGAAGCAGTCGAACGGCGATCGTTTGCTGGTCATGCGCCACACCGGCCACGGCTGGGTACCGTTCACGTTCTCGCCCGACATGGTGATCCAGCTCTACATGATGCTCACCAAAGGCTGATGTGAAAAAGCGGCGCCGAGAGCGCCGCTTTTCTATTCCGCTGCGATTGCTGACCGCTGCTTCAGCGTTCCTGCACCGGCGCCTGAACCCGCGCCTTCCATTGCCCGCCTTTGCCGCGCCAGTAGCGCACCGCCGACGCAAACGTCGCGCCGACATAGAACAACGCGACCAGCGGCAGAAACGGTGCCCACAGTGGTGAGCGGCGATAATAGCTCAGCATCGGCGCATAAGCGCAGCACATGGCCGCCCACGCGAGCCACGCCGGCCAGCCCGTCGGACCGAGCACCAGTGCGGCCACCGGCGGCATCAGGTAAATGATCGCCATGCCGGCCAGCGTACCCGCCAGCAGCAGCGGCGAGTAATGCAACTGCGTGAAGGCGGTACGCGCGATCATGTTCCAGATCTCACGCCAGCTATCGTACGGACGCAGTGACACGCTGCGCGCCGCCACATCCAGCCGGATCGGATGACGCCCCGTGCCGCGATGCTTGATGCGCGCGGCGAGACTGCAGTCGTCGATCAACTCGGCGCGGATCGACTCGATGCCGCCCGCTTCTTCCAGCGCGCTATGGCGCACGAGCATGCAGCCGCCCGCGGCCGCCGCCGTACGATTGCGCGGGTTGTTGACCCACGAGAACGGGTACAGCTTGGCAAAGAAGAAGACGAAGGCCGGAATCAGCGCCTTTTCCCAGAACGAATCGCAGCGCAAACGCACCATCAGCGAGACGAGATCGCGCTGTTCCGCATCCGCACGCGCGACGAGTTGTGCGACCGCGTCGGCGGGATGGCCTATGTCGGCGTCGGTCAACAGAAGCAAGTCCGCGGACAAGCCGAGCGTGCGCACGGCCTCGATACCTTGCGACTGCGCCCACACCTTGCCGGACCAGCCCGGCGGCAGTGGCTTCGCGCTCAGCACGGTCAGACGGTCCGGGCATTGCAGCTGCAACGCGGCCGCGCGAGCGGCGTCGGCGGTGCCGTCGGTGCTGTGGTCGTCGACGACGATCACATGGAATTCGCCTTCGTAGTCCTGCTCAAGCAGCGTGGTGACCGCCTCGGCGATCACATCGACTTCATTGCGGGCCGGTACCACGGCCGCCACCGCCGGCCACGTTGCGCGCGGCTCGATGGTCAGCGGCGCAGCGGGGCGCGCGCGCCAGAAACCGCCGCGCGCAAACAGCAACACACACCAGATCAGCAAGGAGAGACACGAAAGAAGAAACAGAACCACCGCCATTAAGCATTACCCTCGATTGAACGCGCTTGCACGCCGACGCGCCGCGACAGCCACATCACCACGGTGCGGGCCGCGACGACGCACCAGTCAAACGTATTGAGCACCGGCCGCTCGTGAAACACGTCGTAGCCCGCCTTCTCGATCCGTTCGAGAAAGCGCAGGCCGCCGTGAACGGCGCCGCACAACTCGAGGCCCAGCCGCCCTGGAATTCGCAACGCGAGCGGCGCGCCGCGCACCAGCGTCTCACGGACGAAGGACACTTCGTGCGCCATGAGCGCCCGCCAGTCTTCGTCGGCGACACCGTTGGCGATGTGCGCCTCGGTCACGTTGAAGCGCCGCATATCGGCGCGCGGCAGGTACACGCGGTCCTTTTTCCAATCGGCGGAGACGTCCAGCCAGAAGCTGATCAACTGCGACGCCGTGCAAATCGCGTCGGCGTCGGCGAGATTTCCTGGCGTGGCCGCGCCGATCAGATGCAGCATCAGATGCCCGAGCGGGTTGGCCGAGTGGCGGCAGTAGTCGAGCAGCGCGGCGCGGTCGGCGTAACGACTGGTGTCGATGTCCTGGCCGCACGCGTGGAGCAGATCGTAGAACGGCGCGAGCGGCAGTTTATACTGTGCGACCACGCCGGCGAGCTTGCCGAACAGCAGCGGATGGACTGGCGCCGCGCGCCGCTCCGCTACCGCGTCGAGGCCCGCGCGGAAGTCGGCGAGACGGGCGTGCCGCTCGGTTGCGCTCCAGTCGCCTTCGTCGGCAATGTCGCCGGCCGTGCGGACAACCTGGTAGATAATGCCGATCGGCGTGCGCAGCGCCTTTGGCAGCAACACGCTCGCGACCGGAAAGTTTTCGTATTGATCGACGTCCATCCAGCGAGCCTCGAAACCCTTTTGTAAGGCGGGCGCCCACGCGCCGCAGGACTACGTAGTTTAAGGGTTCCGTCAAACCGTTGCAGCGTGCAATCATTGCCACATCCACATTGCCGCAACCAGCCGCTCAGGGCGCCGGGCATCGATCCGCTGCTGCGGCGTCTGCCCAACACCCGCCGGGCGCCGCCGAAGCAAAGCCGGCCTGATAGCGTTAGAATGCGCGTTTGGTTTTGCTGTACCGGCACGTCGCCGGGGCTCAAGACGTCAACTAATTAGATGGTCGCGGCGATAAAGTCATATTTACCGACTTCTTCGAAACCCGCGTCAGTCGGAGTTCGCCAACTTATGCGAGTCATCCTTGCTCAACCCCGCGGCTTTTGTGCGGGTGTTGTTCGCGCAATCGAGATCGTCGATCGCGCGTTACAGCAACACGGCGCACCCGTGTATGTCCGCCACGAGATTGTTCACAATCGCCACGTGGTCGACAATTTGCGCCAGAAGGGCGCGCGCTTCGTCGAGGAACTCGACGAAGTGCCGCAGGGCGCCGTGGCGATTTTCAGCGCTCATGGTGTCGCTCAAACCGTGGAGCGTGACGCGCAAGCGCGGGGTCTCGACGTGCTCGACGCGACCTGCCCGCTGGTCACCAAGGTGCACGTGCAGGGCCGCCAATACGTCAGCGCCGGCCGCACGCTGATTCTGATCGGCCACGCCGGGCATCCGGAAGTGGAAGGCACGATCGGCCAGATTCCAGGCAAGGTGCTGCTGGTGCAGAGCGAGGCCGAGGTCGCGCATCTGGACCTGCCGCTCGACACGCCGCTCGCTTATGTCACGCAGACCACGCTGTCGGTGGACGACACGCGCGGCATTATCGACGCCCTGCTGCGCCGCTTCACCGACATCGTCGGTCCGGATACGCGCGACATCTGCTACGCCACGCAGAACCGCCAGGCAGCGGTGCGCGAGTTGAGCAAACAGGTCGACGTGCTGCTGGTGGTGGGCGCAACCAATAGTTCGAACTCGAACCGGCTGCGCGAAATCGGCAGCGAAAGCGGCGTGGCGAGTTATCTCGTCGCCGACGGTTCGGAAGTGAAGCCGGAATGGTTTGCCAACGTGCAAACGGTCGGCATCACGGCCGGTGCTTCGGCGCCGGAAGAGATGGTCAAAAACGTAATCGATGCGCTGAGCGCATTGGGGCCTGTCGATGTCACGACGATGGCGGGCCGTGAAGAAAAAGTCGAATTCAAGTTGCCATCGAAGCTGATGCAACCACTCGCTGCACGCGAAGTTTAAGGAGGACGTCTTGTCTATTCCGCTGCTACAGAAAGTCCGGGTCGGCGCATACATCATGCGTCAGCATCTGTCCGGGAACAAACGCTACCCGCTCGCCCTGATGCTGGAGCCGCTGTTCCGCTGCAATCTCGCCTGCAATGGCTGCGGCAAGATCGACTATCCGGATCCCATCTTGAATCAGCGTCTGTCGCTGGAAGAATGCCTCGGCGCTGTCGACGAATGCGGCGCGCCGGTGGTGTCGATCGCAGGCGGCGAGCCGTTGCTGCATAAGGAAATGCCGCAGATCGTGAAGGGCATCATCGCGCGCAAGAAGTTCGTGTACCTGTGCACGAACGCGCTGCTGATGGAAAAGAAGATGGACGACTACGAGCCGAATCCTTACTTCGTCTGGTCGGTTCACCTCGACGGCGATCAGCAGGCTCACGATCACTCGGTGTCGCAGGAAGGTGTGTACGACAAGGCTGTCGCCGCCATCAAGGAAGCGAAGCGCCGCGGTTTCCGCGTGAACATCAACTGCACGCTGTTCAACGACGCCGTGCCGGAACGCGTCGCCGCGTTCTTCGACACGCTGGGCCCGATGGGCGTGGACGGCATCACCGTCTCCCCGGGTTATGCGTATGAGCGCGCGCCTGATCAGCAGCACTTCCTGAACCGCGACAAGACCAAGCACCTGTTCCGCGAGATTTTCAAGCGCGGCAACAATGGCAAGAACTGGTCATTCAGCCAGTCGGGCATGTTCCTCGACTTCCTGGCCGGCAATCAGACATACGAGTGCACGCCGTGGGGCAACCCGGCGCGTACCGTGTTCGGCTGGCAAAAGCCGTGCTATCTGGTCGGCGAAGGTTACGTGAAGACCTTCAAGGAACTGATGGAAACCACGCAGTGGGAAAAATACGGCACGGGTAACTACGAGAAGTGTGCCGACTGCATGGTGCACTGCGGCTTCGAAGCGACCGCCGTGATGGATACGGTGGCGCATCCGCTGAAGGCGCTGAAGGTCAGCCTGCGCGGTCCGAAGACGTCGGGCGCGTTCACCAAGGACATTCCTTTGGATAAGCAGCGTCCGGCCGAGTATGTCTTCTCCCGCCACGTCGAGATCAAGCTGGAAGAGATCAAGGTGTCCGGCAAGGGCAAGAAAGTGCAGACGGCGACGGCGGCACACTGAGCGGTCGATGGGGCGGTCTAGCACCGCCCCTGGTCGTGAATACAAAAAAGCGCGGTGGCCAGCAAGCCACCGCGCTTTTTTTATACCTCAGGCCTCACGCACGACGTCAGGCCATCAACCGTCACCCCGCGCTGCGCGCATTGTGAGCGGTCAAAAACTTGATCAACCCGTCGATGCCGCCTTTCGAAATCTGATCGGCGAATTGCGTCTGATACACCTGGATCAGCCAGGCGCCCATCATGTTGATGTCGTAGACCTTCCAGCCGGCGGCACCCTTGGTCATGCGATAGTCGATCGCATCATCGCCGCCGTTGCTCAACACGTGCGACTGCACGACAACGTCTTTGGCGCCGGCCGGAACGTTGACCGGCAAGAACTTGAACTTCACGTCCTGATCACGCAGTTGCGACAGCGAGGCCGCATAAGTGCGCGTGAGCAGCAGCGTAAACTGCTCGTACAGCTGCTTTTGCTGATCGGGTGTCGCGGTAGCCCAAGCCTTGCCGACCGCGATCCGCGTGGTTCGCTGGAAGTCCGTGGCCGGCAGGAAGCGTGACTCGACCAGTTGGGTGATCTTCGCCATGTCGCCGCCGCGCGCCTGCGGGTCAGCCTTCATCGCGGCCACCGTGCCCTCGACAGCACTTTTTACAACCGCGTCGGGCGCGCTTTGCGCATATGCCGCGGTGGATACCACGGCCGCAGCCAGAAAAGCAGACAGATAACGTTTCATACGCTCGACAGAACCTGAAAGAAGTAAGCGCCGCCGGGGTTGCAAGCACGCAGCGAACGCAGGATAGACCAGTATACCGAGATTGCGTTCCCGCCCCGAAGAGCGTCTGCGGGAGCCGCACTTGCTACCGAACCGGAGACTGAGCCCTCCGGCTCTGTATACTTGTGCACTTTCGTCAAAAACAACAACCGTGATAAGGCCACGTTCGCCTACATGCTGAAGTCATCTATTGTCCGTCTTGTCGCCTATTCAGTGCGTCATCCGATGAGGATCGTCGCGCTGTCGCTCGTGCTCGCCGTTTTGAGCGGTTTCTACGTTGTCTATAACTTCAAGATCAACACGGACATCAGCCGTCTCGTCGAGACGGACAAGCAATGGTCGTCGCTCGAAAATGCCATGGACCAGGCGTTCCCGGATCGCGGTCAAACCGTGCTGGTGGTCGTCGAAGCGCGCGCGCCGGAATTCGCCGACGCCGCCGCGCAAGCCCTGACCACGGCGCTCAAGGCCGATCCGAAGGAGTTCGTAGCGGTTTCGCAGCCGGCCGGCGGTCCGTTCTTCGAACACAACGGCCTGCTGTTCCCGTCGACCGACGAAGTCATGTCGACCACCTCGCAGCTCGTCCAGTCGCGCCCGCTCGTCAACGCTCTCGCACACGATCCCAGCCTGACCGGCCTTGCCGGTACGCTGACCACGAGTCTGTTGCTGCCGCTTCAGCTGGGTCAGGTGAAGCTCGGTGACATGAGCCATCTGCTATCGCAAAGCGCGGCCACGCTCGACCGCGTGCTGGCCGGCCAGCCGGCCGCCTTCTCGTGGCGTGCGCTGGTCGACAAGAGCGCGGCCACCGAGCCGGCGCGCGCCTTCGTCATCGTGCAGCCGGTCGTGAACTACGACGCGCTGGAGCCGGGCGCGACGGCCTCGAAGTCGATCCGCGACACCGCCGCCGCGCTGCACCTCGACTCGCGCTTCGGCGCCACTGTCCGTCTGACGGGCGAACAGCCGCTCGCGGACGAAGAGTTCGCGTCGGTCAAGGACGGCGCGGTGCTCAACGGCATCGGCACCTTCATCGTCGTGCTGATCATTTTGTGGCTGGCCCTGCGCTCGGGCCGCATGATCGCCGCCGTGTTCATCACGCTGTTCGTCGGACTCGCGATCACCGCGGCGCTCGGCCTGATGCTGGTCGGTGCGCTCAACATGATTTCGGTCGCCTTCATGGTGCTGTTCGTCGGGCTCGGGGTCGATTTCGGCGTGCAGTTCGGCGTCAAGTATCGTGAGGAGCGCAATCGCGACAATCGTCTTTCCGCCGCGCTCATGCATACGTCGCACAGCATCGGCGTGCCGCTCACGCTCGCGGCGGTCGCCGTCGCGTTGAGCTTCTTCTCGTTCCTGCCGACGGCTTATCGCGGCGTGTCCGAGTTGGGCGAGATCGCGGGCGTCGGCATGTTCGTCGCGTACTTCACCAACATGACGTTGCTGCCGGCCCTGCTGAAGATCTTCCGGCCGCCCGGCGAAGCCGGTTCGCCAGGCTTCAAGCGCCTCGCGCCCGTCGACGATTTCCTGGACCACCATCGCAAGCCGGTGCTGATCGGCACGCTGATCATCGTGATCGGCGCCACGCCCTTGCTCACGCATTTGCGCTTCGACTTCAACCCGCTGCATTTGAAGGATCCACACACGGAATCGATGGCGACGCTGCTGTCGCTGAAGGATTCGCCGGAAGCGGCGGTCAATAACGTGCATGTGCTGGCACCGTCGCTCGCCGACGCCGACCGCATGGCCGCGCGTCTGCGTACGTTGCCGGAAGTGGGCCGCGTCAATACGCTCGACACCTTCGTTCCCGCCGACCAGCAGCAAAAGCTGATGCTGATTGCGAGCGCCGCGCAGCAGCTGTTGCCCGCGCTGCAGCAACAACCCGCGCCACAAGCGACGGACGCGGTGCGCGTCGCCGCGCTCAAGCGCGCGTCGAACCAGCTCTCGCTCGCCGCCGACGATCACCCGGGCCCAGGCGCCGCCGAAGCCAAGCATCTGTCCGCCACATTGCAGAAGTTAGCCGCCGCCGATGCGGCCACGCGCGATCGCGCCGAAACCGCGATGTCCGACACGCTGCGCATTGCGCTGAAGCAGTTGGCCAACCTGCTGCAACCCACCGAGATCACCCGCGAGAATCTGCCCAAGGAAATCTCCAAAGGCTGGGTTTCGAAAGACGGCCGCGCCCTCGTCGACATCTCGCCGAAGGTGAAACCCGGCACCGATCCGAACGACGACGTCATGCTCGCGCACTTCGCCCACGCGGTGAAGAAGGCGGAGCCGGGCGCGATCGGCGGTCCGATTTCGATCCTGCATTCGGCCGACACCATCATCAAGGCGTTCCTGCAGGCCGCCGGCTACGCGCTCGTGTCGATTGCGATCCTGCTGTGGATCGCGCTGCGGCGCATCGGCGACATGTTGCGCACGCTGGTTCCGCTGCTGGTGTCGGCGCTCGTGACGCTCGAGTTGTGCGTGGTATTCGGCATGCCGCTGAACTTTGCGAATATCATCGCTTTGCCGCTGATGCTCGGCGTCGGCGTAGCGTTCAAGATCTACTTCGTGATGGCGTGGCGCCACGGTCAGACTGGCCTCCTGCAGTCGAGCCTGACGCACGCTGTGCTGTTCAGCGCGGCGACCACGGCGACGGCGTTCGGCAGCCTCTGGCTGTCGCACCATCCGGGGACGTCCAGTATGGGGCGCCTGCTGGCGCTCTCGTTGTTCTGCACACTGATCGGCGCAGTGGTGTTTCAACCCGTGTTGATGGGCAAGCCGCGCTCACGTCGCGCGGAGCAAAAAGGAATATAAGCATGAAGCTGCGTAACACCGCGCTGGCACTCGTCGCCACCGGTTTCATTTCTGGCTGCGCCACCGGCCCCGACCGTAAGCCCGGCGACCCGCTCGAGCCGATGAACCGGGCCGTGTTCAATTTCAACGACGGATTGGACCGCTATGTCGCCGTTCCAGTGGCGAAGGGTTACCAGAGGGTGACGCCGCAACCGCTGCGCACCGCCGTGAGCAACTTCTTCTCGAATCTGGGCGATCTGACCAATGCCGCGAATGCGCTGCTGCAGTTGAAGATCACCGACGCGACCGAGGACTTCGTCCGTTTCGCGTTCAATTCGACCTTCGGTCTGGGTGGCCTGCTCGATTGGGCGACGCCGGCCGGGCTGCCCAAGCATCATCAGGATTTCGGCCTGACGCTGGGTCACTGGGGCATTCCGTCGGGCCCGTACCTGGTCCTGCCGCTGTTCGGCCCGAGCACGGTGCGTGACAGCATGGGGCTTATCGTCGACGTGAAGTTCAACCCGCTGAACTACATGGAGCCGGCGGTGCGCAATCCGCTGTACGTGCTGCAGTTCGTGAGCGTGCGCTCCGACCTGCTGGGTGCGTCGGACCTGCTGCAACAGGCTGCCTTGGACAAGTACTCGTTCGTGCGCGACGCCTACACGCAACAACGTCGTGCGCGTCTGCGCGGCACCAGCGACAACGCGGCGCCGCTGCCGAACTATGACGATCAGGGCGATTCCGGCGCCTCGTCGGCGCCCGCAGCGGGCGCGCCGGCAGCAGGCGCTCTGCCCAACTACGCGGATCCGGGCGACGCCGCGGAAGCCCCGAATGCGGCCTCTGGCGCCGCCACGGGCGCCCCGGCAGGCGTGCCCAACTACACCGATCCGGGTGAGACGCCCGCGAGCGGCGCAGCGGGCTCGACTCAGCCGGCCGCGCCGGCTGCGGCACCCAACGGCGCTTCAGGCACGGCCGCACCGACACCGCCAGCGGCGCCCTCCGCAGCGCCGGCCGACAGCACCCAGCCGGCCTCAGCGCCGGTGACGCAATAAGTATCGGGATTCAGGCGGGGGCCCAGAACGGGCGCCCCGTAAAGCCGAGCTAGACGCCGGCCAAGACAGGACAAGCTACAACTTCGGCGTGCAACGCGCCGCAACCTGGGTTAGAGCCAATCAACCGGCTCAATGCAGGCTATCCACCTCGGCGCGCGACGCAACCCGCTCTTCTTCCACCGCAACCGCGCCTTGCGGCACCGGCCGCGAATTCTCGCGATAGCGGGCAAACGCCTCATCCGCATAACGGATCCGCGTGCGCCCGTGAGGCGCCGGCTCGCCGTTTTCGTCGAGATTGACGAACACCATCTTCTCCACGGTCAGGATACTTTTGCGCGTGATCTTGTTGCGCACTTCACAGCGCAACGTGATGGAGGTGCGGCCGAAATGCGTGGCGGTCATGCCGAGTTCGATGATGTCGCCCTGCCGCGCCGAACTGACGAAATTGATCTCGGACATGAACTTGGTCACGACGCGCTGATTGTCGAGTTGGCAGATGGCGTAAATCGCGGCTTCTTCGTCGATCCAGCGCAGAAGGCTGCCGCCGAACAGCGTGCCGTTGGGGTTCAGATCTTCGGGCTTGACCCACTTTCTGGTGTGGAAATTCATTCGGTACTCCGTGTTCGAGGCACCTGGGCCGCGCGCTTGGCAGCACGACATAGGGTTAACACTGACATTGTACCAAATATAAGGGTTTTCCCTAGTATTTCAATATCTGCTGAATAAAAGGGACAGCGCCGTCGCGACGCGCGCTTCAGATGGTGGCCATGCGCAAGGCCCCGGCCTCGCCCATCGCACGCCGTGCCTGGACCAGCGAGAGGCGCGCCGCCCGAGCGTCGACGGCAAGCTGGAGCAGCGCGCCGAGTTGCGACGGCTGCCGGATCAATTCCCGCAGAATCGGCCCGAGCGCCGTGCTGCCGTCGTCGCGCAGGCCGGCGGTCGCCGCGGAAGGCAGCGTGCGCCACGCCGGATCCACGATCGCGCGGCACACGGCAAACGGAACCCCATGCGCGGCAGCCTTCGCGCCGGCAATGTGCGACTCCATATCCACCGCCAAAGCGCCGTTCGAGCGATGCAGCACGTCCTTGTCGCCCGCCGTTACCAGCGGCGCGGTGACGGCCGCCATGAGACCGCGCCGCAAACGCGCGGAGAGCGGCCCGGCCGCCAGCGCGGCTGCGAGCCTGTCGGACCATGGCCGATCGGTCTGGAGGCGCCCAAATGGCCCGTCGACGGCATCCGCAACGATCAGCGAGCCCGGTTGCAGATCCGGCGCCAAACCGCCCGCCGTGCCGAAACTGATGATGCCCGAACAGCCTCGCGCCACTGCCGCGCTCAACGCGCGCTCCAGCAGATCGGCGCGCGCCGCGTAGACGACCTCGACGCCTTCGCCACGGGCGATGCGCGCCTCGAACGCCATGCCCGTCACCACGATCACCGGCGAGGGACTGCGGCCGTCATCGGCTGACGGCGGGGTGGATAGCGGCATCCGTTACATCCCGACCGCGACGCGCGTGAGGCCGTTGCGCTTCAGATGACGGAAGCGCGCCAGCGCCCACAACGGGAAGAACTTGCGATAGCCGTGATAGCGCAGATAGAACACGCGCGGGAAGCCCGTCGCGGTGAAACGCGTTTCGTCCCACAGGCCGTGCTCGCGCTGTTCGCGCTGCAAATACGCGACGCCGCGCGCGACCACTTCGTGATTGACCTCGCCGGCCGCCATCAGGCCCATGAGAGCCCACGCGGTTTGCGAAGCCGTGCTCGGCGCGCGCTCATAGCCGTGGTAGTCGAGCTTGTAGCTCTCGCCGCCCTCGCCCCAGCCACCGTCTTCGTTCTGGATCGACAGGAGCCATTGCGCCGCGCGCTTCATGCGCGGGTCGTCGTGCGGCATGCCGGCGGCGTTCAGCGAACACAGCGCGGTCCACGTGCCGTAGATGTAGTTCAGGCCCCAGCGGCCGTACCAGCTGCCGTCCGATTCCTGCTCCTTCAACATGTACGCGAACGCGCGTTGCGCCGGCTCGCTGTTCTGCGGCAGTTCGCCGAGTTGCGCGAGCATCGACAGACAGCGGCCCGAGACGTCCGCGGTCGGTGGATCGAGCAAGGCGCCATGATCCGAGAACGGAATGTTGTTCAGGTAGTACTGCGTGTTTTCCGGCTCGAACGCGCCCCAGCCGCCGTCGCTGCTCTGCATGCCGATCACCCACTCGCGCGCTCGCGCAATCGCTTCGCGATCGACATCCGATTGCGTAATCGTCGCCGAGCGCTGCATCGCCATCACGACCACCGCCGTATCGTCGACGTCCGGGTAGTGCGCGTTGTTGTACTGGAACGCCCAACCGCCCGGCCGCACATTCGGACGGCGCGAAATCCAGTCGCCGCGCACATCGAGAATCTGCAGCGGACGCAGCCACGCGAGTCCGCGTTCGGCGGCCTGTTCGGCATGCGCCTCGCCGGTTTCGAGCAGCGCGTGCGCCGCGAGCGAGGTGTCCCAGACCGGCGACAGACACGGCTGGCAATATGCTTCGTCATCCTTGATAACGAGCAGCTTTTCGATCGACTCGCGAGCAATCGCGCGATTCGCATGATCGGCCGGATAGCCGAGCACGTCGTACATCATTACCGAATTCGCCATGGCCGGGAAAATCGCGCCGAGGCCATCTTCGCCATTGAGCCGTTCATCGACGAAAGCCACCGCCTCGCGCACGGCGCGCTCGCGCGTGGCCTTCGGGAACAGGCCGTCGACGGCGCGCAGCAGCACGTCCACGCCACTGAAAAACCGGAACCAGCCGGCATGCTGATGCGGCGCCCGATCGCGCGGACCGGTGTTGACCGGCGCGCCGCGGAACAGCTCGTCGATCCGCACACGGCGCGGGTTGCGCGCCACCGGCCGCTTC
This sequence comes from Paraburkholderia sp. BL9I2N2, assembly GCF_004339745.1. Lineage (GTDB taxonomy): Bacteria > Pseudomonadota > Gammaproteobacteria > Burkholderiales > Burkholderiaceae > Paraburkholderia. Next base: position 22,224 of record NZ_SMGP01000005.1, read on the forward strand.
GCATTGAGCACGAGGAGCGGCACGATCACGGTACGCGCCCAGTACGACACCTTCGACAGATGGAACGGGAACCACATGGGCAACAGCATGATCTCGACGGGCATCATCGGCACCGCGCGCCAGGACACCACGCCGAACAGCGCGAGCAGAATCCGCGTGAAGACGTTCACGGTTTCGGCGCCGCCGTTGGCGAGAATCGCCTCGCGCGCACGAACCATATGCTCGGCGTCAGCCGGGTCGCCGATCATCTTCAGTGCGAAATACGCCTTCACGCTGGCGCTGACGTCGAGCGCGCCGTCGGTGAACAGCGGCCAGCCGCCGTCGGGCAACTGGATGCGGCGCAGATAGCGCGCGATCTTCTGTTCGAGTTCCACGTTCGGCGTTTCGCCGAGGTAGTGGACCAGCAGCACGTATTCGGCGGGAATCGTCGCATCGGCTTCGAGTTCGTAGACCCAGTGGCCGTCCGCCTTCTGCGCGGCGAGAATCGCATCGGTCGCGCGCGTGATCGCGGCGTCGAGCGATGCCTTGGGCACATCACCCGCAACAGCCGGCGCGGACGCGCCCGGCGCTGCGTCAGCGAAATCGGACAGCACGGCGTCCAGCGGCTGGGCTTGAGATAAATCGTTCATCGGCGTTCCATCGGTTCATTCAGCAACGTATCCGCGGCCTTCTGGCCGGAGCAAATCGCGCCTTCAATCGTCGCGGGCAGGCCGGTAGCCGTCCAGTCGCCCGCGAGCATCAAGTTATTCCAGCGAGTGCGCGTGCCGGGCCGCCGCGTTTCCTGATCCGGCAGCGCAGCGAAGGTCGCACGTTTTTCCACGACGACTTGCCAGGCCGGCATCGGCGCGACCGGCAAGCTCGCCGCCTGAGCCACTTCGGCCCAGACGGTGGCCGCGAGTGCTTCATGCGGCGTGTCGAGCAACCGCTCAGCGCCGTTCACCGTCACCGACAAGCGGCCTTCGAAGGCGAACAGCCACTCGGCCGTGCCGTTGAGCAGCCCGGTGACCTGCGGCAAACCAAACGGCGGCTCGACCGCGAAATGCACGTTGACGGTCGCCGCGAAGCGCGTCGGTGCGCGCAAACCTTGCACGAGCGTTTGCGCGATTTCCGGCGACACCGCGAGAATCACGGCCTGATTCGCGTCGAGCGCGATGCTTTCGGCGGCGAAATTCAGCGCTTGCACGCGGCGGTTGTCGGCGGCAAAGACGATTCCGTCGAGGCGCGAGCCCAGCCGGATCGCCGCGCCGCCGTGCTGCAACAGCCGCAGCGCCGGATCGACGAACGCGCTGCCCAGCCCGTTGCGCGCCACCAGCGGCCGGCACGCGAGCCCGCCGGCAAGCAGCGCCTCGCGCACCATGGCGCCAGTCAGTTCCGCCGACGCTTCACGCGGCTCGATGTTCAGCATGGCGTGAAACAGCGGCCGCAGCAGACGGTCCCACAGCGGTCCGTTGCAGCGCATGGTCTGCGCGACGCTGCGCCCGGGTTTGGCGAACAGCAGCGGCGCGAGCGCCAGATAGTCGCCTGGCCCGGTGTTCGGCACGCGCGCGTTCGGGTCGAAGATCCACCACGGCAGGCGTCCCGGCGACAGACGCACGGTCCAGCGTGCCCGCGTGGCCAGATCCACGAACGGATATTCGGGCTGGGCCGGGCCGACCAGTTCGTCGGCGGCGCCGATCGCCCGCGCGTAGTTGAGCGTCGCGGCATTGCCCGACAGCACCATGTGATTGCCGGTGTCGAGCGTCGCGCCCAGCTTGGAGTCGTAGTACGAACGGCAACGGCCGCCCGCCTGGGCAGCCGCTTCATGCAGCACGACGTGCGCGCCGCGCCGCTGCAACTGCACTGCGGCGGCCAGACCGGCAAGGCCCGCGCCGACCACATGTACGAGCTTTTGCATCAGCTCAGAAGAGCGCGTAACGCGCGACGATCCACAGCATGCGGAGCTTTGGCTTGCTGACCTTCGTGCGCGGAATGTCGAAGCCGCGCTCCAGCGTCCGTTCGAGCAGCACGCGATACACGCCCGACATGATGCGCGGCGCCCGCACCTGGTTGCGCGGCTCGCGGTCCATGATCGCGTCGGAGGCGGCGAAGTGTTCCTTGGCCCGCTCGGCGAGCGTGGCGCACACGCGCGGCAGCGACGGGTCGTCGGCGATCTGCGTGGGGCTCGTCACCGCAATGCCTTCGCGCGCCAGCAATTCGTGCGGCAGATAGCAGCGGTTGATGCCGGCGTCTTCGTCGATATCGCGCAGGATGTTGGTGAGCTGCAGCGCGCGGCCCAGATGATGCGCGAGCAAACGGCCGGGCTCTTCCTGCATCCCGAATATCCTCACCGATAGACGGCCCGCCGCGCTGGCGACACGGTCGCAATAGAGGTCGAGCGTCTCTTCATCGGGGGCGCAGATGTCGGCGGCGGCGTCCATCGCCATGCCGTCGATCATCGCGTGAAAATCGTCGCGTTGCAGATGAAACGTGTGAATGTGCCGCGTCAGCGCGCGCAGCGAAGCGCGCGGCGCGCCGGCGTAGCACGCGTCGATATCGGCACGCCAGCGTTCGAGCGCGGCGGCGCGTTCGGCGGGCGGCAGGTCGCTGTCGGCGATATCGTCGACAGCGCGGCAGAAAGCGTAGACCTGATACATCGCGTCGCGCTGCGCCGCCGGCAGGATGCGCATTGCGAGATAGAACGAGCTGCCGGATGTGGCGGCAGCGGCGTCGATTTCTGTATCGTCCACGACAAGATTGGAAACAGCCAAGACGATCTCCGCTGGAGGCGCCCGCTGAAAGGCGTTCAAGAAGTTTTATGCCTGCCCGCAGGGCCGGCGGCACGCGCGCGGGGACACGCGCGAAACACCCGGCTGGGAGGCCGGAAACGGCGAAAAGTATATCAACGTTTGTGAGATGCCGCAGTTTCGTCGGCGGATAAGGGGCCGGAAGGAAGCCTGAAGCGGGTCAGGCAGTGCGCTTCACGCCATCCACTGTGGCTTGTACGGCGCCGCTGGCGAGGCGGAACGCCGCTGTGGAGCGGCGCTAGACGAACCCGACCGAGCGGTTGCGTCCTTGCCGCTTCGCGCTATACAGCGCGGCGTCGGCTTCGTTGATGAGCACGTCATACGAAGGCACGCCGACCCGCGCCGACGCGCCGCCGACGCTCGCCGTCACCGGCACGCTCGTACCCTGCACTTCGACCGGCGTGTCGGCGATCGTGCAGCGGATCTTTTCCGCGACGCGCATCGCGTCGTCGAGCGGCGTGCAAGGCAGCAGCAACGCGAATTCCTCGCCGCCGAAGCGCCCGAAGGTATCCTGCGCCCGCACCACCTCGGCGACGCGCTGCGCCATCACGCGCAACACCGTGTCGCCGACACCGTGGCCGAACTGGTCGTTGATTTTCTTGAAGTGATCGAGATCGAACAGCAGCACCGACATATCGCCGCCGTAGCGCTGCCAGCGCGTGTATTCGTCGCGCAGGCGCGCTTCGAAGAAGCGGCGGTTGGCAATGCCGGTCAGGCCGTCGCGATCGGCATATTCCTGCAGCTTCGCGACCGCCTCTTCGCGTTCGCGCTGCACGATGCTCACGTGCGTGACGTCGGAAATGGTCACGCACACGGCCACCACTTCGCGCTCGCGCATGAGCGGCATGAAGGTGCAGTCCTGCTGCATGAAATCGACGCCGCCGGTAATCGGCCGGTCGTGATCGAACTTGAAGAGATACGGGCGCTGTTCCCACGAGCTGAATGCAAAACTGCCGAGCTGAAACACGCTTTCGATCTTGCGTGCCAGCCACACGCGCGGCAGTTCGGGAAAATGCGTGAAGAGCGACTTGCCGACCACCTGGTCCGGCGTCAGTCCGCTGTGATCCTGCATGAAGCGGTTCCACATGAGCACGTTCATGTCGCGATCCAGCACGAAAATGCCGAAACCGACACGTTCGACCACCAGATCGCTCAACGAGTCCACGGGCACATTCATAGGCTCGACAGCAGCGCGTCGAGCGCGCCGTTCATGTGGCGAATCGATTCTTCGGCCATCAACATCACGAGATGCGCGCGGAAGCTCTGGTCCTCGAGCGCGAAATTCACTTCGACCAGCAAGGCCACTTCCCATTGCAGCACGCCGGGCTGGAAGACCTCGTCGAGCGTCATGGCTTCGCCGAGCAAACCCGGCGCGGAGAAGATCGGCGTGCGGCCGAGCTGGTCGAGAATGCACGACACGCAGGCGCCGGTCAGCACGTTGGCCACATCGAACACCAGCTCTGTCTGGCTCACCGCTTCGTAGGACGAGCGCGAGTACGGGTCGCTGACAAGCGCACACAGTTGCTCGATGCTGTCGCTGCGGCAGATCACCAGCGCCTCGCCCTTGATATCGGAGCGAAAGCCCTGGCGCACCGCGCTCACCGTGTCCTCGATCCCGGTCATCTCCCGCAGCGCCTGCGCCGCCTCGCTGACCGCCACCACCTTCACGCGCGGCACCGACAATTCGATGAACGCATCGAGCAGCCGCGCCAGACGCGTCGCGGCTTGACCCATCGCCAGATTGGCGACCTCTTGCAGCGCGTCGCGCTGATCTTCGTTGAGGACTGGCTCAGACATACAACCCGTACTCCTTGAGGATGGGCAGTACCGCCTCGGGCGTCACGGGCTTGGCGATGAAGGCCACGGCGCCGAGCGCGCGCACGCGCGACTGGGCCATCGGCTGAACATCGGCGGAGACGACGATGACGAAGGTGTTCAGATCCTCGTGCTGCAACGCTTCCAGCACCTGATAGCCGGTCATGTCCGGCATGGTCAGGTCGAGGAACATCACCGACGCCTTGCCTTCGCGATACAGAGCGAGCGCTTCGCGCCCATTCGATGCGTAAGACACGTCGACCTCCCAGTCCGGCGGCAATGCCTTGGTGAGCACTTTGCGGGCAAGCAATGAATCATCGGCGATCACAATGGGCAAAGGCATGGGCGGGTCGGAAAGCGGAATTAGCTCATTCGCGTTAACGGCGGATCGAGGCGGATTCTTTAGCGCGAAGTCTGTCGACCAGCGTCAAAGTCGGCTGAAGCTTGCTGAAATGCGGATTGCAGGCGAGCGGGGAGCGCGCGCGGCGAGGCGCGTTGGACGGAACCGGTGGGAACGCCTGAAAGCGTACGCGCACGGTGGACGACGGCTATGACCGGCATGTTCGAAGCCTACCCCGTAGATGAATCTGCGCGGCTTCATGGATCGGGCTGGTCCCTTGCCGCGCACGTGATTCCGCGAACGCCTTCCGCCACGCGTGGTACGCATGGCCTGGCTGGGTGCCCTCGCGGCAGATGCATCCGAACATGGCGGACGCATTTTTATCATGGCGCTGATTTTCGAAGTAAAACGGCGGAAAGGCAACTCGCCAATTTCACTTTCATTAAAGAGATTTTCCCATTAAATACTATTTTTGAAAATCTTTTGGTAGATTTGGAAGAGATTCTTTTACTTCCATCCTTTTGTGTACGTTTGCGCTTCTCGATTCGTCGCTGTTTTAAAAAGCAGACAATTGAGTCGTCAGTCGATGGGCGGTCCGACAGCCGCCCGAGGCGGTCCGGTTGCCGCGGGTAACTTCTACCGCCGCTCCGTGTCTATGCTTCTCGTATGATGCTGACTCCCGGCCTCTGTCCCGAACGACCTTCGCATTACCGACAATGACACCAGACCGGTTCGAACCGCCGCCCGCGAGCCGCCTTGCCTCTCACCGGCAGGACGAGGCATTGTTCCCCGCCGTGCCGGAACAGAATTTTCAGGTGCGGCGCATCACGTTGATCGCGCTGCTGATCGCTGCGATCGTCTTGCCTTGCGTGTATGTCGCGGCCATGGCGCTCAGCGATCTGCGCACACGCGAGGCCGACGCCACCGACATGACGCTGCGCACGGTGCGGATCGCGGAAGAGCATGCGCTGAAAGTGTTCGACATGAACGAGACGCTGGATGCGCGCATCGTCGATCTGACCGAGGGTCTGGACGACGACGGCATTCGCGAACGCGAAGCCGCCATTCACGAGAAGCTGCGCGTCATGGGCGGCGGCTATCCGCAAGTGGCCGCCGTGTCGATCTTCGGGCGCGACGGCGCCTTGCTCGCCAGCAGCCGCTACCTGCCGTCGCCGGTCATCTCGGTCGGCGAGCGCGAGGATTTCACCGGCATTCGCGACGGCAAGGATCTCGAGCATGTGTCGAAAGTCATGACGGGACACGTGGCCGGCGAACAGGTGTTCAACATGGGCGTCGAACGGCCCGCCGCCGACGGCTCGTTCGCCGGCGTGGTCTCCGTTGCGCTGCGGCCGAGCTATTTCGACGCGTTCTACCGCGAACTGCTCGGCGGCAACAACAGCGGCACGCCGATGACCATGAGCCTCGTGCGCACGGACGGCTCGATCCTCGCGCACTATCCGCGCACGCCGCGCGAGCCCACTGCCATGGCACCGCAAACGCCGTTCGCCGAAGCGCTCGCGCAGGGACGGCGGGCCGGCGTGGTGCGCATGCATTCGAATGTCGACGGCGAAGATCTGATTCTCGCGTTCCGCCACGTCGGTTCGTATCCCGTCTACGTGGTGTGCGGCTATCGGGCCTCGGCGATCTGGGCGGCGTGGTACCGGCATCTCGGCGTGCTGATCCTGTCGATGTTCACGCCGTCCATCGCGCTGTGGTGCGTGATCTGGTTGTCGCTGCGCCGCCTGGGCGCCGAACAGGAGGCGTGGGAGCGCTGGCAGGCCGAAGCGTCCATGCGCCGCTCGATCGAATCGGCGTATCGCCAGTCGCGCAAGATGGAAGCGCTGGGCACGCTGGTCGGCAGCGTCGCGCACGATTTCAACAACCTGCTGATGATCCTCTCGGCCAACGTGCAGATTGCGCGGCGGCGCGGCGTGACGGGTCTGGACCGCGAATTGTCGGCAATGGAGCGGGCGCTCAAGAACGGCCAGTCGCTCACGCGGCAATTGCTCGGCGTGGCGCGCAAACAGCCGCTGCGCAACGAGACGCTGTCGCTCGAACGCTGGCTGCCGGCCTGCCGCGAATTGCTGCGCGCCTCGCTCGGCGCGAAGGTGTCGCTGGTGATCGATATCGGCGTCGAGATCTGGCCGATGCGCGTCGACGTCGCGGAACTGGAGCTGGCGCTCATCAACGTCGCGGTGAACGCGCGCGACGCCATGCCGAACGGCGGGCGCTTCACGGTACGCGCCACCAATATCCAGTTCCGGCACGAAGACGGCTTTCCGCTGACGGGCGACTTCGTGCAACTGTCGCTCGAAGATACAGGCGTAGGCATGGCGCCCGACGTACTCGCGCGCGCCTTCGAACCGCTGTTCACCACCAAGCCGAAAGGCATGGGTACGGGCCTCGGCTTGCCGCAGGTTTTCGCATTCTGCGAGCGTTCCGGCGGCCTCGCCGCGATCGACAGCGCGGTCGGCGCGGGCACTTCCGTGCGTCTCTATCTGCCACGCGCCACGGCTGAGCCGGAGGTCGACGGACCGCCCGAAACCGGCGCCGAGGAGAACGGCGCGCCGCCGGGCTTGCGCATTCTGCTGGTCGAAGATAACGAGGAAGTGGCAGCCGGCACCGAAGCCCTGCTGCAGATGATGGGCCATCAGGTCACGTGCGTCTTCAACGCTGACACCGCGCTGCGCCTGTTCGACGACGCCCACGCGCGGCAAGCGCGCACCGGCGAACCGCTGCCGTTCGATCTGGTGCTGTCCGACATCCATATGCCCGGCACCATGAACGGCATCGATCTGGCCGAGGCGGTGCTCGCATTCGAGACCAAACTGCCGGTCATTCTCGTCACCGGCTACGCGGAAGAACTCGACCGGGCGCGCCACGTGGATGTGCGTGTGCTCTCCAAGCCTTTCGATATCGGTTTGCTGGAAGAACTCCTGCAAGCGATCCAGCACGATCTGACGCAGACGGGCGCCGACCCGGCGGCGCATCCGGCGGAGTAAGCCCGCGTTGGCGGGCGGGGGACCAAATCTGACATTTACCGGTGGTTGTAAAAGCGCGGTGGCGGCATGCCGCGCTTTTTTGCGCCGCCGCCGCGCGCAGGTCGGTGCGGGCGGGCGCGGCAGGCCCGTCGCACGGGCCCGGCATGATCGTTGCGGCGTCAAAATAAGCAACGGGAGCGGCGCGTTGGCGCGTCGTCCGTCCTGCCTAAATACGTCGGGAGACAGCCATGCGACACACCGTGATTGGTTTATTCGACACCTTTGCTCAGGCGGAAGCCGCGCGCGACACGCTCGTCCAGACCGGTTTTGGACGCGAGACGATCGAATTGCAGGCGAATCCGGAACCGTCGGTGGGTTCCGCAACCGACGAAGTCGCCAGTTCGGGCGTGCTGGCAAATATCGAGCGTTTCCTGTCGAGCCTGTTTGCAAGCGGTCCACGTGCGCCGGAAACAGCGCGCTACGCCGAGGCCGTACGCCGCGGCGCGGTGCTCGTGTGCGTCAACGCGGCGAGCGAAGCCCATGCGGACCTCGCTCGCAATACCTTGACGAGATTGGGCGCGACCGATATCGGCGAACGCTCGCCCGATTGGGACACGCCTGTGGAAGACTCCGGCCGCGAGCATTCCGTCCTCGATGAACTCGGCATCGGCTCTATGACGCCCCGTACGTCGAGCGTATCGACGCCCAGCGCGGCCGCGACTACGCGGCCTGCCACGATGGCTGATCCAGGGTACACCGTGCCGCCCGGCAGCAGCGACGCCGAGCCGTTCGTGCCGCCGCCGCTCAGCGAGCGCCCGCTGACGGATCCGGTCAACGAACCGGTCAGGGACCCACTGGTCGGCGACGTAGGCCGTAGCGCGATCGCTGCGGGCTCGGTACCGGGTTCGGGCGCGATCATGCAGCCCTCCGAAGTCGTCCCCGAAGCGAGCCAGCCGACCGCCGGTTTAGGCGGCCAAATGCCGAACGAATATCTCGAGTACGAGGAAGACTTCCGCGCGCACTACGACGAGCAGTACGCCTCCGAAAACGCACGTTATGAAGACTATGTGCCGGCCTACCGCTATGGCGCGGAGATCGGTAAGGACATGCGGTATCGCGACCAGCCTTGGGACGACGTCGAACCGGAAGCACGACGTCATTGGGAAAGCACCTCGCCGGACAGCACGTGGGAGCGCTTCAAGCTGGCCGTGCGTCATGGCTGGGAGCGCGTAACGGGACATCATCACGTCTGAGCCTGAGCAATTCGTGGCGGCATGCCGTGGAGGTCACGGCAATGCCGCCGCGTTCAGTCTCGTCTGACGCGCTCGCGCCTTTCGCTTCAAGCAGCGGTCTGGTGCTTGACCCACGCGACGTAGCGGTCGACGAAAGTCTGCAGAAATTTGCGTGTACCGTCGCTCAGGATCTCGCCTTTTTCGTTGATGACCGCCGCATCGTGCTTGATGAACACCTCGGGTTGGCCGAGCGTCGGCACATCGAGATACGCCAGCACATTGCGCAGATGCTGTTGCGCCAACGCCGTGCCGGTCGCGCCAAGCGACGTGCCGATCACGGCGCCGGGTTTGCCGGCCCATGAATTGGTGCCCCACGGGCGCGAACCCCAGTCGAGCGCGTTTTTCAGCACGCCGGGCATGGACCGGTTGTATTCGGGAGTGACGAACAGCAGGCCGTCCGCGGCTTCAATGCGCTGCTTCAAGTGCTTGCCGGCTTCGGGATAGTCGGCGTCGTAATCCTGGCTGTAAAGCGGCAGCGAGCCGATGTCGATGAATTCGAAGGTGAAGTCGGACGGCGCCAGTGAAATCACGGCTTGCGCCAACTGCCGGTTGAACGACTCGCGGCGCAAGCTGCCGACGACGACTGCAATGTGATGGGCCATGATTCGCTTCCTTGTTGTGAGGCGCTCGGGGCGCAAAGGGTACGAACTGTCCATGATAGGCAATAGCTGCGCGCGCGGCGGCGACGGGCGGCAAAATACTGCCCCGCGACTATTGGGGCAGGTACGGCAGCGGTGCGCGGTGGATAACTCTGCATCCCACAAAGTTATCCACAGATTCACTGAATAACCTTGTGGATAACTGGTACTTTTGCCTTGTCAATCAAGCATGCTTTCGGTCTAGGACGTTTTGAGGCAAACAAGCGTTTGTTGCCTGTCCTGCTCAGCCGGAAATCCACGCGACGGGCATAAATGACCGATGACGCGCGCCGCGTGAGCAAGTCTACTTGATGGAGGATCGAGCCATGAGTCCGAATTACGCAGGTAAATCCCACGACGAAGCAGTGGCTGCTCGCAACAAGGAAAAGCAGCGGGCACAGGAACAGCCCGGCGGCGAGATGGCCGTCGACGGTACGGAAGCGGACGCCGCGCATAGCAGCGGCGAGTTGTCCGAACGCGGCAAGGAAGTGTGGCGCCGCGGTAGCGGCATGGATGGCGGCGGGAAGATTTAGTTGGCGGTAGCGCGGCGTGCCTATTGTCTTGCGCCGTCGCGCAGCGCTTGGCGTTCCGCGGTTCGCGACGGTGGCGCCTTACCAAGCCATGAAGGCGAGGCGTTGTGCCTTCCTGGCTTACGTCACGAGTTGGTCTCGCTGCGTGTTCAGCGTCTCACTCCGGCACGGCAATGTCGCCATCCACCAATTGCCAGCCGTAGGTCTCGGCAAACAACTGGGCCGCATCGGCGTCTTCGAAAAAGGGCATGTCGGCGTGCCCCTGGAACGGGTAGATCACCCGCTCGTCGCTCAAGCGGATCACTTTCAGTGTCGGCACCGTGCCGCTCGAGGTACGGCGCGACGACGCCATCACCTGATAGTTCGCACGGCCCGTAAGTGCCGGAAGATTCGCGCCTTGCGAGCGCCTGGAAGCTTGACTTGCCATTGGCGCGCGCATCAGAGCCCAGCGATCGACTGGCCTGCAACCATGCCGTCGATGACCTGCTCGGCGTAGGTGGCTGAAGCAATGCGCGCGTCGCCGGCCGCGCCGAACGGTGAACGGCTCGGCACGCGAAACACTCTGCTGCTGGTCATCGTATCGTCGGTGCCGCGCCGGCAGATTCGCACGGCGGCATCGAAGCCCGAATCGTAGTGGCGAACGCCATCGAGACCGCTCGGCTGGTGCGGATACACCAACGGATAGATCTCTAGACCCCGGTAGCTTCTGATCGTATTGCCCATGATGCTCGTCTCCGATGAAGGCTTTCGTGGAACGTGGCGTCGTTGTCGGGCGCAATGCCGGCCGGACCGCGGCGTACCAGCGAAACGTGATGTTGATCGACGATGCGTACAGAGCGGCCGCATCAATCAAGCCGGGCCGACGACATCGCAGAACTGTGTAGGAGGAAGGGACCCTGTTCGGTGCAGGGCGCTGTGATGCGAGGCGTTTGCGTCAGGGACTGCGCGCGATGCGCAGGAGAACTGCAAGCTGTTGACCCACTGTAACACGTTAGTAGGGTGAACATTGAACGCATTTGTGTGCCGGGCGCGAGTGTTGCTTCGGAGTGCCGGGTATTGTTTTCCGCTGCTGCGATGCGCGGCGTCTCCTGGACCGAGTTTCTATGGATTTTTTGCCCGATGGCGTTCGCCGCGTTGATTCGGGCGTGTAACGGTGTTGCACGGACGACCTCATGCCAGAATCAGGCAGTCAGTCTAATTCTCTGGTTCAAAAGCAAAAGGGCGCCAACATCGGCGCCCCTCTTTTTGTCTTCGAAAAACTTTCTCGTCGACGGGTCCGTGCCCGTCAGCCGATCAGTTGCCGAAGAATACGTTGCAATAAGACGCCGGGCCGTTGCACTGCGACGGAGCGGCAGCCTGGGCTGCGCCGGAAGCGGCGGCAAACAGGGCGACGGAAGCGATCAGGGCGGAAAGAATGCGTTTCATGGTGCTGCTCCTCAGCGTTTGGTTCGCGATCTGGTGCGATCGATGGACTGAAGAATATCGACTGAGGGTTCGCCGACAAACAGCGAAGTCAATAAGACTTTTTTTCAAATATTGAAATAATCCGGTAAGCCGCCTGGTGTAGTTTCGGGCACCAATTGGCGGTGGGTATTGCTTGCCCGGCGCTACGCCGCCAACATCAATCGCGAGCGATTTCACTTTCCGCAATAATCTATTGTCATTGTCATAACGGCCTGCACGGCGCGACTAAGCTCATCTGGTCATCGCTCATGGTCGGGCCTATGTTCAATACCGATTCGATTGCGCAGGCGCTCGCGGGAGAATGGCGCACGAGCTCAGCCACAGTGCGAGGAAAATCACCCGCTCATGAATCACTACGATCCAAGAAAAAACGCGCGGCAGGCAGGATCGCGTCAATGGGGCAGTCCATGGCGCAAGTAGGCGGCACGGCGCTCGACGATCCGGTTTATCTGACGCAATTGCGGCGCGACCTGGTGCGTTTTGCCCGTCTTCAATTGCGCGACGCCGCCGCTGCGGAAGATGCCGTCCAGGAAGCGCTCGCCGCGGCATGGACGCAAGCCGATCGATTCGCCGCACAGTCGGAACACAAGACATGGGTGTTCGGCATCCTGCGGCACAAACTCGTCGACACCCTGCGTGCCCGGCGACGCACGATCAACCTGTCGGCGCTCGAATCCGAACTCGACGGTGAAGCCTTGCTCGATCGCGAGCTGTTCAAGGACAACGGCCATTGGTCGCGCGAAACAAAGCCGCGTCCCTGGCCGACGCCGGAAACCGCGCTGCGTCAGCAGCAGTTCTGGGCCCTGTTCGAGATGTGCCTCGAACACTTGCCGGAGCACATCGGACGCGTGTTCATGATGCGCGAATTCCTCGATCTCGATACCGAGGCGATTTGCGCCGAATTGCAGATGACCGCCAATCATTGCAGCGTGCTGATCTACCGCGCGCGGCTGCGCTTGCGCACTTGCCTGAGCGAAAAGGGCCTATCCAGCGAGGATGCGAATGGGGAAATGTAAGCACATCACGCGCTTGTTGTCCGACGCGCTCGACCGTTCATTGACGACCGGCGAATGGGTCGCGATCCGGCTGCATCTGCCGACCTGCAGCGGCTGCCGCAACTATCGCAAACAGATCCGTCTGCTGCGCGTGGCGGCGCATACCGTCAGCGGAATCGCGACGCCGGGCGCGTTGAATAGCGACGATTGAAGCGCGCTGTGCGTCGTGCTTGGATGGCAGGGCATGCGTGGGCGCGCCGCTTGGTCTAGCGCTCGCCGGGCGGCGTGTTCTGGTAGTGCTCGAAGAAACGCGCATGCGACGCTTCGTCGATCGAAACGGGATGCGGTGTGGCGCCGGCCGGATGTTTCTCGAGCTGCGCGCGCGTGCGAATCGGCCGATGCTGGAAATTGCCGCCGCAGTTCGGACACACGTTGCGCAGCGTAGTGAGCGCACACACTTCGCAGAAGGTGCACTCGTACGTGCAGATCATGGCATCGGATGCGTTCGGCGGCAGTGACTTGCCGCATCCTTCGCAGGACGGTCTCAGTTCAAGCATGGTGACTCCGCGTTTTCAGGGAAGCGAGCTGCGGGACCGCTGCTCGCCTGCCAGGCAGTGTAAGTGGCGTCGGCCGCCCGGAATGGACAGCCGCGCATCAATTCCTGCCAACGCCGCGAGAGCCTGGTGCGTGCTCACGTCAGCACGGTCCACAACACGAGCGTGAGCGCGAGGCCGACGACGGACACGATCGTCTGCAACACCGACCAGACCAGCACCGTCTGCTTCAGTTGCAGGCCGAAATACTCGCGGACCATCCAGAAGCCCGCATCGTTCACGTGGCAGAAAAAGACCGAACCCGCGCCGATGGCGAGCGCCATCAGCGAATTGTGCGTCGTGCTGAGACCGGCGACGACCGGCGCGACGATGCCTGCCGTCGTGGTGGTGGCAACCGTCGCCGAGCCCGTCGCCTGGCGCAGCGCGACGGCGATCAGCCACGCCAGCAGAATCAGCGGCATGTGCGCGCCGACCGCGATCTTGCCGATGGTCGAGCTGATGCCCGCCACCACGAGCGCCTGCTTGAGACCGCCGCCGGCGCCGATGGTCAGCAGCAGCGCGGCGATGGGCGGCAAGCTCTTGCGCAGAATGCCGCCGACGCGCTCGCGCGCCATGCCGCGCGACCAACCCAGCGCCACCACGGCGAACAGCACGGTGAGGCCGAGCGCGACCAGCGGCTCACCCAGGAAATTCAACGTGTTGAACAGGAACGTTTCGGGCTGAAGCAGCAGCTTGGCGACGGTGCGCCCTAGCATCAACACGACGGGCAGCAGGATCGTGATGAGCGAGATCGCGAAACTCGGCGGCTCGCCAGTGTCCTCCTTGGCGCTGAAGAGCTTGCCCATTTCCTCCGGTTCGACCACGTGCATCCGCTTGGACAACCAGATGCCATACAGCGGACCCGCGAGAATCACCGCGGGAATCGCAACGATCAGACCGAGACCGAGCGTGAGGCCGAGATCGGCGTGCAATGCGCTCACCGCGATCAGCGGACCCGGGTGCGGTGGCAGGAGTGCGTGCAGCGTGGTCATGCCGGCCAGCGCAGGAATCGCAATGCGCAGGATCGGCTGCTGCGAACGGCGCGCCATCACGAAGATGATCGGCACCATCATCACGAGGCCGACTTCGAAGAAGAGCGGCAAGCCGATGATCAGCGCGACGACTGCCATCATCCACGGCAGCGTGCGAGGCGTCGAGTGTTTGAGAATGGTCGAGACGAGCCGGTCGGCGGCGCCGGATTCGGCCATGAGCGCACCGAGCATGGCGCCGAGCGCAATGATGATGCCGACGTCGCCGAGTAGCGCGCCGGCGCCTTTACTGAATGCGCTGGCGACAGCCTCGAGCGGTAGGCCGGCGGCGAAACCCGCGGCGAACGTGCCGACCAGAATCGACAGGAACGGCGCGAGTTTCAGCACGCTGATGAAAACGATGATCAGTGCGAGCCCGAGCACGCACGACAGAATGAGTTGGGTGTCGTGGGATGACCACGGCGCGAGTGTTGTCGTCAGATGCACGATGTTCCTTTTTTGTCGAATGACGCAGCCGCGGCCGGGCGCGGATGACGAATTGTAGCGGCCGCTTCAGATTCGACGCAGTTACGCGGACAGATTCGAAGGCCGCAGTGCTTCGTTCCGTCCGCGTGATTTGCTTATGCGAATTTATCGGTTCGTCCAGGCTTGCAGACGAATTATCGTCGGAGCCAATCGGTCCGTTTTGCGTCCGTCTTTTTTACGAGCCCTGTTATGTCACGTCATCCGCTGCTCACGCGCCGCGCGTTCATTGCCGGCGTGAGCGCAACGCTCGCTGCCGCCACGCTGCCCGTCATTTCCGCGTCCGCTTTTGCCGCCGAGGCGCACGCCAAGGAATTCCGCATCGGTTATCAGAAAGCCGCCAATACGCTCGTGTTGCTGAAGGCGCACGGTACGCTCGAAAAACGGCTCGCGCCGCTGGGCATCACCGTCAAATGGACCGAGTTTCCTGCGGGGCCGCAGTTGCTCGAAGGACTGAATGTCGGCGCCATCGACTTTGGCTATGTCGGCGAGGCGCCGCCCGTGTTCGCGCAGGCCGCCGGCGCGAACTTCGTCTACGTTGCCTATGAGATCCCGACGCCGCATGCCGAAGGCATCCTCGTGCATCAGGATGCGCCGATTAAAACGCTGGCCGATCTGAAGGGCAAGAAAATCGCCTTCAACAAAGGCTCGGATGTTCACTGGTTTCTGGTCGCCGCGCTGCAGAAAAGCGGCGTGAAGTACAGCGAGATTCAGCCAGTCTATCTGGCGCCCGCCGATGCGCGCGCCGCCTTCGAACGCGGCGCGATCGATGCGTGGGCGATCTGGGATCCGTTCCTCGAAGCGGCGAAGCGGCAGTCGAATGCGCGCTTGCTGGCGGATGCCGACGGCATTGTGAGCCATCACCAGTTCTTCCTGAGCGCGCGACAGTTCGCGCAACAGGACGCCGATGTGCTCGCGATCACGATGGACGAAGTGGGCAAAGAAGGCGCGTGGGTGCGGGAGCATTACAGCGAGGCTGCCGCGCAACTCGCGCCGATTCAGGGGCTCGACGCCGGCGTGATCGAAGCGGGCTTGCGGCACTATGCGCACGTGTATAAACCTGTCGATGCCAATGTGCTCGCGGAACAGCAACGTATCGCTGATACCTTCAGCGAGCTGCGCATCATCCCGACGAAGATCGTTACCAAGGATGCGGCGTTGCCTGGTAGCAAGGTCTAGTCTGCAGGCGTAGCTTCGATTTGCTGGCCTTGCTACGCCATTCAGGCGAACAGTGCGGCGACGTTTTCCGGCGGGCGGCCGATTACCGCACGCCCGTTTCGCACGACGATCGGCCGTTGCAGAAGGATCGGATGTTTCTCCAATGCTTCGTATAACTGAGAGTCAGTCAAGGAGGTGTCGGCGAGTTGCAGTTCCTTGTATTCGGCTTCGTTGTCACGAATCATTTCGCGGACTGTGCAGCCTAGTTGTGCGTTCAGTCGCTTGAGCTGTTCGACCGTGAGCGGATGCCTCAGGTACTCGACAATTTCTGTCGCTTCGTTTGCGCTGTTGTAGGTGGTGGTGATTAGCTCGCATGCGGCGCGTGATTTTGAGCAACGGGGGTTGTGGTAGATCGTGATCATGGGTTTTGGGGTGGTGTGGGTGGTTGCGGGATGCTTGTGCATGGCGCACGTTGGATGGGATTTTAGCGGGTGGGGAGAAGGCGGAGCGAGGCGGTGCTGTAGAGATTTTTGAATTGGCGAGGTCGCGAGATAAGCAGGCAGTGGATGTGGCTTCGGAGAGGAAAGGCGAGACATAACCGTAATCGCGTGACGTGCGTGATGGTCACGTTCGGCTAGGCTTTCGCGTGAAGAGGTATTTTTCTGTTCGCTTCACTTCCGAGTTCATTGCGTCTGCGAAATGGTATCGGGCGCGGCAGGCCATGCTAGGTCTTTGTAGATTACCTCCCCTGCGGCGCGTGAATGCGATTTGGCGAGTTTCCGAACGCCATACGATCCATGAACTCCCGGCTAGTGCGACTTGCGGGCAAATGGCTCGGCTAAACGGAGCTAAGTGGTGAACGGCGCCCCCCTGTTTGTAATTGCTCAATTTCGCAGTTTATGCGCATAAACTGTCCTACCGACTTCCGCGATGGTCGGATTTCTCAAGCGGCGCAGCCTTCGATCTGCGCATGCTGTGCACAACCGTCCTCGGTGCTCGTGGGTGTAGCTGGTGCCTACGCTACTCGGCTACTCGTGTAGTTCGTTGCACCGATCATCGTGGCAACGCATTGAACTGCGGGCCGGCTCTCTCTAGCAAATCACGGTCATGGCAAAGCCCGCTGCGGGGCTTTATGCGCATAAATCTCGCGGCCAGTTCCGGCGACCTATCACGGGTTCATCGGCAGCGCATGTCACGTTGCCGACAACGCTCGCGTTGATGAATACAGCGATCCGAACACGGCGCGAGCGCAATCGAATTGGCGCCATGCAGGCCAAACCGGTCAGCCGGCACATCGCCCCAGCACCCTCTCTCAACCTCAACAGCGCCGCCCATCACCGCGCCTCCATCCTTTATGCGCATAAACCTATCCGAACGGCTAATCCTTCTCGTGTTTACACAAAAACGATTGAAATACGAATTCATCCAGGTAAAATCCATTTGCGTCTAAAAAGAGGAGGTGAAGATTGGCAGCTGAAATCATCGCGGTAACTCAGCAGAAGGGCGGGGTCGGGAAGAGCACAATCGCGATGCACCTCGGCGCTGCATTTCATGAGAAAGGCAAACGCGTCCTCGTCGTAGACGCAGACGGTCAAAACACGCTGATCCACTGGGCCAGTGCATCATCAGACGGCGACACCGGTATCCCCTTTCCAGTCGTCAACCTCTCCGAAGCAGGCAGCCAGATCCATCGCGAGATCAAGAAGTTCGTGTCTGACTACGACATCATCGTCGTCGACTGCCCGCCGTCTATCACCGAGAAAGTCTCCGGCGTCGTCCTTCTCGCTGCGAGCGTCGCGGTGATCCCGACATCCTCATCGCCCGCGGACTACTGGTCGAGTATCGGACTGGTGAAGCTTGTCCAGCAGGCTCAGGTCATGAACGAAGACCTCCGTGCCGTCTTCCTGCTCAATAAGACCGAAGAGAAACGGATGCTGACGCGTGAACTGAAGCGTGCGTTGGAAGAGCTCGGGTTCCCGCTGCTCAAAACACAGATCCCGACTCGCGAGGCCTACAAGCAGGCTATGGCGTTAGGGCAAACAGTGCTTCAGATGAATGATCGCGGCGCCAAGCTGGCCGCCATCGAAGTACGGGCATGCGCGAATGAGATCGCCGCCTTGCTCCCGTGAAATTTATGCGCATAAAGGACCCTGAATGAAACCCTCCCAATTCGCCAAAGGCTTTCAAGCACGTCCTGATTCGACCAGCAGCGAAAAGCGAACCGCGCTCGATCGCCTGAACGCTATCGACGGACTGGTCAAGAATGACCCGAAGAATAGCGAGGCGGCGGGGCGTACCCTCGCGCCCGTCATGACATCGCAGAGCGTTGCCGAAGTCGACGCTGTTGACACAGCCAATGAATCGGCGGCCTACCGCACCTGGCGCAACGAGCACGGCTACCGGCCAGGCCAGGTCATCGAGCTGGCGCTTAAGACGATCAAGCCGAGCCCGTTCAATCCGCGGCACTTCTATCTGAAGTCGTCGATTGCCGAACTCGCTGTCAATCTGGCAAAGCAGGGGCAGCAGCAGGCGATTCACGTCATCCCGGATTACGACAATCCCGGCACCTACTACGTCAGCGATGGCGGACGACGCGTGCGGGCCCTGAAAGAAGCAAACAAGGAATCAGTGAAGGCGATCGTCATCGATCTGCCGATCGGTATCCAGAGCTACAAGCTCGGTTACGACCTCAACGTCCAGCGCGATTCGCAGACGGTGTTCGACAACGCGGTCGTATGGAAACGCTTTCTCGACGACCGGCATTTCCAGAGTCAGAAGGAACTCGCCGAACACCTGGGGCTAGACGAGTCGACCGTTGCAGTCGCCTTGTCGATTGCCAAATTGCCTGAGGTCGTCATGCACGAGATGGTCGCGCGACCAGACCGCTTCGGCTCGAACATGGCGTATCAGGTGGGGCGTTATCACACTGCCCGCGGCGCCGATGCAACGCTGCGTCTGATCAACAAGATCCTCTCGGACGATCTGAGTACGCGGCAAGTCGCAGACATCGTCAAGGGCAGGGCGAGCGCTCAGGAAAGCACCAAACCAGCGGGCCGGCAACGCTATGCGCAACGTCTGGAAATCAAACTCGACGGTGTGTCGGTCGGCGATCTCAAATCGTACGGCGATGATCGAATCGAACTGCGTCTGAAGGGGCTCACGCGTGAAAAGCGCGACGACATCCTTCGCCAGATTGAAAAGATGTTGAAGTAAGAAAGACTAGTACAGAGATGGGGCACGCGGCAGCCAGGAGCCGCGCCCCGCTCGCTAGATGATTACGCCGCGCGCGATTGGCTCAGCGTGAAGGCTAGCAGGTCACCGTCAGTCGGCTCGCCCCAGGTCTTGCGAGCCAGCCAATCGAAGAATGCCGTTTCGACAATCTTCGAATCCAGCCCTCGGCGGCGCCAGTCGTCGCGCATGTGCGTGCCAAGTCCCGGCAATTCATCTTCTTCAAACGACTGCCGCGCGATCTCCCGCTCGGACTCACCTTGTTCGTCGTACAACTCGCGCGCTTCCTTGCGGCGATACGCCGAGTACTCGCCGAGCAGACGCGCCTTGAGGTCGTCGGCCGGCGCAGCAACCGCAGCCTTGCCGCCACCACTCGACGGCAACGCTTCGACCGGCGGCGCGTAACCTTTCTTCAATGCGTCCTTGAACAACGCGGGCGCACTGCGCACCGGCGGCAACGACGTGCTGCGCATGCGTTGCTCGGTCATCTGCAGCGCGGCGCGAATGCGATTTTCTTCGCTGTCGGCGTAGAGCGTTTGCGCTTCTTTCAGCGGGATGCCGATCTTCACCATCCGGTCGACCAGCGTACTGTCGAACACGTTCGGATGTTCGTCGAGCGCGAGCATCGGCTGCTTGCGTTCGGTCACGCGAAACTGTATCTCGGCGACCCGGCGTCCTTCCCGGTGCTCGATCAGTTCGACGAAGATGTTCGTAACGGCGTTGACCTCGGCGATGGCCGGGCGCAAGTAATCACGTTTGAAGTATTTGTACTCGCGCTTCGCTTCATCGCCCGCTTCCGTGTCCGGCGTGCCGGAGAGGATAGGGCGCCACCACTCCCACGTCTCGCGCATCGTCAGATGGCTCGGGTTGGTCAGGTAGCGCACGCAAATCTCGTACAGCGCGAGACCCGCGCTACTGCGCAACTGGCTCTGGAACTGGAGACTCAAGCGGGCATACTGAACCGGATCGAGCAGCTTCTTCTTGATCTTCGGCGCAAATGAGAATTCCACCCAGACACGGCGGGTGGTGGGGTCTTCGAGAATTTCGGCGTCGGCAATCAGCGTGGAAATACCCCATTTCCGCCCCGGCTTCTGACTGGACGTGCCGGTGCTCCATTCGACCTGCACCGACACCATGCGCCGCAAGTGCTCCTTGACGAGCGCGGTGTCGTTGGAATCAAACGCGGAGTTCGCGACGATATCGGACAGCAAGGCCCGATACGTGTCGCCGGATTCGTCCGCTTGCTGAGCCACGGCGAGGAGCACGTTGAACAGTTTGCGGGTAAGGAGCGTGATTTTGCCGCTTTTAGGCTGAATCGCGATCGCCTCGACGGCTTTGCGCAATTCGGCCGAGCTCGGGCTGACTACGTCGGTCTTCTTCGCGCGCTTCGTGGCCATGCGTCTGGTCGAGGAGGGATTTGGCGAGAGCATACCGGCTGCGGTGATACGCGTCTATAGCGTGGATCTCACCGTTGCGGGTGAAGCGAGTTTACGAGGCGCGACTCACCTCGAGCAACTCCCGAAAACCCTCACCTCAGCCGTTTCGCGCCAGGTTCGGGCCATCCTTGCAGGTCGCGGGCCTGGCAAATTCGGACCATTTCCGCAGCGGGCGCGAACCGAAGCCATCTGATCCCGAATGTTCTCACCTCAAAAAAATTCGAGAATTTTGACGGGTTGCCCGCCGACCCGGTGCACTTGCGGTCTACGAAGTCGGTGAACAAGCTTCGAGCAATATTTGGCCAGCAGGGGAGGGCTGCCGGCGCAAAGCGTGCGACGCTGGCAAGCCAAGCGGTCGAATCGACGCCACCCTAACAAGCAACGCCTCCGCATGCGTGCTCCGCTGCGCGAAGAGCGCGCCGAGCACCGCTACAAGCCTGTCGCCGGCCTTCTTGACCCGCCCTGCACGCAGCTCTGCCCATGCATTCACGCGATGCAGCAGCCCCACGGCCGGATCTCGCCGCAGGCGTCGCAAGCTTTCCAACCGTGCACCCGGCCCAGATCGGCACCGCCGGAGCTTCGTGCATTGATGCCACTGCCACTTGTGCAACCGTTATAGGCAGTGGTCGACCAAGACGCCCTGACTCGCTGGGTTCGGATCAACACTCTCGAAGCCCCCGAAAAAGCTCACCTTAATGCTAGCGGCATGCTTGGAACGACGCGGCCTTCAGGCGTGTTGAACTCCCAAAGCACGGAAAAACGGTCCCGAAAAACCTCACCTTAGGGCTATTTGAGGGTCCCCAACCACCTGAAAAAAGAGCCCCCGAAAAACCTCACCTTTGCGAAATCAATCAAAAATACTCAATGATTTCATAATCTTATAGATTTCACTTTAGCCGCGTCATCTGTGAACGCTCCCGTAAAACCTCACCTCATAGCCGATTTCGGTGAATTCCGGAATTTTTGATCCCGGCCGTCGCCGTCCTGAAAAATCTCACCTTTCGATTTCAGCGACCGTAAAACGCAAACGACTTCGGCAGCGTCGGTAGGGCTTTTCCGGGCGATGGAAGCCATTTTGGTCCTGTATTTCCTCACCTTAACGATCGCCGAGCACCCAAACGACTCCTGAAAAACCTCACCTTTGATCCAAACCAGGTGCATTTCATGGACGACGCATGCCACAAAACCCGACCTCCCGAATTTCCTCACCGTTGGCAGGCAGCGATCGGCCGACTCATCGCCGTCGACTTTGGATTCAGCCCGAAAAGCAGCCTCGCTCCCGAAAACTCTCACCTTAGGCACCGGAATGCACAGAAATAAGGCAAAAATGCCACCCCTCCCCCGTAAAATCTCACCTTCGGTTCGCGTTTTCTCCCGACTTGACTCACCAATGGGGTTAACGAGCTCAAAATAAGGCCGAAATTGGGCGGACGAATTCATCCCGAAAGCGCTCACCTTCGCCCTGGTCAACTCTCGAACAGACTTTCGAGCGCTGCCGGGCGATCCACGTCATTCAGGTCCTGCAAAATCTCACCTTTGGTCACACCGCACTTTTGGGGTGGCTCCTGAACCCGCTCACGTTCTGTCCCGGACCCGCTCACCGAGGCCCCCGAACCTCATCACTCGACATTCCCGCAAGACCTCACCACCTCTCCCGCAAAGCTTCACCTTACCGGGCTGGAACCCTTGCCAGATAAGGCTTTGCCATGGCGTTAACGTTTTTAACATGGGTTCAAAGGTGTTTACTTTTATTACTCTCTAGCATTTCCCCGCGTGTCCTTCGGACAAAGCCTTCCAACCAAAGTAGCCTTGATGAAGCGCTCGTGAAACAGTGCACGATCGCTGTAAAATCTTTAAAAGCTCTTTCTTTACAAGACCTTATTGGCTATTCTTCGTTTTGTTTCACGGAAAAAATCAGCTAGCGCAAATCCGCCGACTCACTTCTAGCAACAAAACACGCCTTTTCTCGAATCCATGTCCCAGCCCAACAAATGCGTAGCAAACAGTACGTAAATTGTTATGATTCATCCAATTCGAGCGACATCGAGGTATACATGAATCTGGATCAGGAACGGCAATCCATTCGGAACGAGCTTGAAGCTCTGCGAGCCAACGGGGCACGGCGACAAGAACTTTCGCTGCATGCATGCAAGCGACTGTTTTTTGATCTGGGAATCCGGCCCTCCATGGCCACCGTTCGTGATCTGACCCAGACCGGCAGCGCGAGCGACATTCCTAAGGACATCGACCACTTCTGGGAGCGCATCCGAAGTGTGTCGCGCGTGAAAGTTGGCGCCGGCGCTATTCCGAAAGCACTCGAAGACCGTGCCGGCGAATTGCTGGGCGTACTTTTCGAAGAAGCCGTCGCTCATGCACGCACAACGCTCGACGACGAGCGCGAGGAAATTCGCGCGCAGATCACCGCCGCCGACCAGCGCGCTCGAGAAGCGGAAATTCGTCAGCAAGCATCGGAAGACGCGATCAAGCGCAGCGAATTGCGAGCGGAGGCCGCCTGGGAACGTGTTCGCGCGCTCGAAACCGAGTTGTCGAGCACAACCACACACGGCAATGCTCACCAGGAGGGTTTACAGGCAACGGTGCGCCGACTCGATCACGAAAATGAAGCGCTTCGTCAACGGCTCGACACCGAACTCGCGACCAATGCAACGCTCCGGGACCGGATCGACGCATTGCACGTCGAATTGCGCCAAAGCACTGAACACTATGCGCAGCAGATCAAGGACGCCGTCGCCGAAGCCGAGCGGCGCGTCAAGCCGATGCTGGTCGAGCTCGACTCCTTGCGCAGCATGGCGGGCACTTATCAGTCCGGGGTGCGCGAAGCGAGCCGCAAAGAATTTGAGTTTATTCAGCAAATCGCCGCGGCCAAGGCGCGCGGCGACCGGCTCGACGCTCAGTTGCGCGAGCAATCCGACGAAGTAGACTCGCTCACGAAAGAGGTCGCCGTCCTGCGCGGTCAGCAAGGTATCGATCCGGCGATCGCGAGTCTGCTCTGCTCGCTGGTCGAAGCTGGCCGGTTGACGGGTGACGAATTAAGGGTGATCGGCACGGCGGCGGATGGTCATGTCGCCCTGCCGCTGCGGTGCCCAAAATGTGAGGAAGGTGAGCCGGAACTGTCGCAAGTGGATCACCGCTTCGAACTGCAATGTCCGGAGTGCGATCACTCGTCGGGTCTCGGCAAATCAAGGCTGGAGGCGGTTAGCCGGTTTCTGTCGAGCGACCCGATTGCGGCGTCGGCGTGACGTTTGACGCGGTGCAATAACGGACAAATTGGCAAAGGTGAGGAAATTCGGGACTCGAAAGGTGAGGAGTTTCAGGACTCGGCGTCTCCCCTTTTCCTTGTCAAACGCCCATCACGCCTAGGTGCTGGCAGCGGCGGAACGGCCGGATCCGGCACCTCTGCGGCAGGAGAATCTTGCTGATCCATCCAGTTTTGCCACGCGCGATGCAGACGGTTCGCCGACACCGCCTGCACGAACCCGAGCCACTGCCCGACCAGTTCCGCCTCGACCCCGCTTTCGAACAGATCGGCCGCAAACGTGTTGCGCAATGTTTGCGGACTGGCTCGCGACGCTCGCGACTCGGCGATCCCGGCACCGTCGATCAAGGCGTCGACCGCGCGCAGCATGGTGGCTTTATGCATCGGACGTCCGGAAGGCGATGCGGGAAAAACCAGATTACCCGCCAATTCCGACAGACGCCGTTCGGCGAGCCACGCGTCGAGAATCGCGGCGGCGAAAGGTGCGAGCCGGGTGCGCCGCGTCAGCATCGGATTGGCCGACTCGATTGTTACCCAAGGCGATCCCACATTCACGCAACTAACCGTAAGCGAAGCAGCCTCGCCCGTTTTCAATCCGCCGCCTAAAAACACGGCAATCAAAGCGCGGTCGCGCCGCTCCCGCCAACGTTGCGCCGCAGACAAATCCGGCAACGGCGAAAACAGATGCGCGATCAATGCGGTTCGTTCGGCGTGGTTGAGAAAGCCGGTCGGCTCGTTATCGCGTGCGTTTCGCCACGCTGCTTCGCCATCCTGAGCAATGAAGCGCGCCGGATTGGTCGAAGCGGATTCGATCTCGCGCACATGATCGAGCACTCGCTCGATCAGCCGCAAATACCGTACACGTTGAGTCTTTTTGACGTCGAGTCCGGTGACGAATTCGGCAATCGTGTGAGCTTCGACCGTGACCAGACTCTTTTGACGCGCGCTCAGCCAATCGAGAAAAAGCCCCCACTGCGCCTGGTAGACTTCAGCGGAAGAACGGCGGAAATGTTGTTTGGCTAGCCATGCGTCGAACGCGATTTGCGGGTCGCGGCGCCAGTCTTCACGTTGCTGATCGAAGAGATCCGTGGACGGCGCTGGACGCGGGACCGGGTCGGTCAGGTGAGGAGGTGACATGGGTTATTCTTCCGTTAGTTGCACCCATTGTAGGTGGCAACGGATGGAAATGCAGCCCGGATTCAGTCGCCCCAAGCGCGCGCGTGTTTCAAAGGCGCGTTCTCGGACGACGGCTGCGCAGCCCGCCGTGCCGCTTCTTCATAAGCACTGACCGCGAACGCGAACACCGCCGGCAGTGCCGTGGACGTGCCGAAGTCCACCGCCTCGTCCGTTTCCGGATACGGCAAATCGGACGGTCGTTGAAAAAGACCCAGCATCACCGCGTCGTGCCGGCTGGCGAAGCCGAGGTCAGCCAGCGCTTCGGCTTCGATGGCATGCAGCAAACGCCAGGTGAGCGGCACCTGTTGCACGATGTAGCGCGCAGCAATATTGCGGACGATGTGTTCGAGATCACGCGCTGCGGTTTGATAGCGCAGCGCGGCCAGAGCGTGGTCGGTCGAGTCGGTTGTCAGCTTGTTCATGATCGGCTCCAGTCGATACCCTGTACTGTACAAATATACAGTGTCGGATGCAACCTCGGGCGAAGTCCCGATTCCGCCAACAACTAGCCACGGTGCGCCGGAACATCAGCCGTGAATCACCACCAGCAGCGCCTTCGCCTCGCCCTTGCCGGCGTTGCGGATCGCGTGCGGCTCGTCGGCGACATAACGCGCGGTGTCCGCCGCCTTGAGCCGTTTCGTCGCGCCGGCCGCCTCGATTTCGATCGATCCTTGCAGCACGGTCAGATGCTCGCGCGTGCCGGGTTCGTGCGCGTTCGACACCAGCGCCCCACTTGGCTGCAGCGTCAATTCGTACCACTCGAACTTGCCGGCCAGCTCGATTGGCCCCCACACTCGCAATTGATACTTGGCGTCGTGCCCGCTCAAAGTGGGAATCTCGTGCGGCCCGGAGACAGCGATCGCTTCCGGCGTCTTTTGTGGCGCGAAGAGCGAATCGAGGCTGACGCCGAGCGCATTGGTCAGCCGCCAGGCGACCGCGATGGTCGGATTGGCCTTGTCGCGCTCAATCTCCGAGAGCATCGATTTCGACACGCCGGCCGCACGCGACAGATCGTCGAGCGTCATGCGCCGTTCGGCGCGCAAACGCTGAATCTGTTCGCCGACGCGCGGCGGCGCCGCGACTGCCGGGACCGAAGTTGCGCCTGGGATGGGCGCCGCGTTGGCCGCGGCGCGGCGGATACCCGAACTTGCCATTTCCTGACCCATCGTTTAGAGTTGTTCGACATACCGGATTTTAGTTCGGAAAAACGAAAAAATCCGATAAAACTGACAGCCGACTATAACAGGCCGCCTCGTGGTCGCACATGCCGAACACGCTGACACGGGCGCTATCACCCTTTTCAGGAGTCTGGTTCATGCGTGACCTTTACCTCGCCCATTTGCGCGGCACCCTCGAGCAGATTCGCGCTGACGGCTTTTACAAGAACGAGCGCGTGATCGCCAGCCCGCAATCGGCCGACATTCGTCTGGCTAACGGGACGGACGTGCTGAACTTCTGCGCCAACAACTACCTCGGCCTCGCCGGCGACGCACGCCTGATCGAGGCCGCCAAGCAAGGTCTCGACAACGACGGCTTCGGCATGGCGTCCGTGCGCTTCATCTGCGGCACGCAAACCGTGCACAAGGATCTGGAACACGCGCTCGCCGCGTTTCTGCAAACCGACGATTGCATCCTCTATTCCAGCTGCTTCGATGCGAACGGCGGCCTGTTCGAAACGCTGCTCGACGAAAACGACGCGATCATCAGCGACGAACTGAACCACGCGAGCATCATCGACGGCGTGCGGCTGTCGAAGGCGAAGCGCTTTCGCTACAAGAACAACGACCTCGCCGATCTCGAAGCGAAGCTGATCGAAGCGGAGGCCGCCGGCGCGCGCTTCAAACTGATCGCGACCGACGGCGTGTTCTCCATGGACGGCATCATCGCCGACCTCGCCGGCATCTGCGATCTGGCCGACCGTTACGGCGCGCTCGTGATGGTCGACGACTCGCACGCCGTGGGTTTTGTCGGCGAACACGGGCGCGGCACGCCGGAACATTGTGGCGTGCTGTCGCGCATCGACATCATCACCGGCACGCTGGGTAAGGCGCTGGGCGGCGCATCGGGCGGTTACGTGGCCGCGCGCAAGGAGATCGTGGAGTTGCTGCGTCAGCGCTCGCGTCCCTATCTGTTCTCGAACACGCTGACGCCGAGCATCGCCGCCGCTTCGCTGAAAGTACTCGAACTGCTGGCGAGCGAAGAAGGCGCGCAATTGCGCGCGCGTGTGCGCGAAAACGGCGCGCACTTCCGCAGCAAGATGAGTGCGCTCGGTTTCACGCTCGTGCCCGGCGAACATCCGATCATTCCTGTCATGCTCGGCGACGCGCAGCTCGCTTCGAAAATGGCCGATGCACTCCTGAAGGAAGGCGTGTACGTGATCGGCTTCTCGTTCCCGGTCGTGCCGAAAGGCCGCGCACGCATTCGCACGCAGATGAGCGCCGCGCACACGCCCGAACAGATCGACCGCGCGGTGGATGCATTCGCGCGCGTCGGCCGTGAACTCGGTGTCATCTAATACGGAGGCGCACATGAAAGCATTGGCAAAACTCGAACGCGCTCCCGGCCTCACGCTCACGGACGTCAAGAAACCCGAAGTCGGCCACAACGACGTGATGATCCGCATCACGCGCACCGCGATTTGCGGCACCGATATTCACATCTGGAAGTGGGACGACTGGGCGCAAAAAACGATTCCCGTGCCGATGCATGTCGGCCACGAATACGTGGGCGAAATCGTCGAAATGGGCCAGGAAGTGCGCGGCTTTGCGATCGGCGATCGCGTGTCGGGCGAAGGACATATCACCTGTGGCTTCTGCCGCAATTGTCGCGCGGGCCGCCGGCATTTGTGCCGCAATACGGTGGGCGTCGGCGTGAATCGTGAAGGCGCGTTTGCCGAGTATCTGGTGATTCCGGCATTCAACGCATTCAAGATTCCGCCCGAGATTTCCGACGACCTCGCCGCGATTTTCGACCCGTTCGGCAACGCCACGCACACTGCGCTGTCGTTCAATCTGGTCGGCGAAGACGTGTTGATTACCGGCGCTGGACCCATCGGCATCATGGCGGTGGCGATCGCGAAACACGTGGGCGCGCGCAATGTCGTGATCACCGACGTCAACGACTATCGCCTCGAACTCGCGCGCAAGATGGGCGCGACGCGTGCGGTCAACGTCTCGCGCGAATCGTTGCGCGACGTGATGGCGGACCTGCACATGACCGAAGGTTTCGACGTCGGGCTGGAAATGTCCGGTGTGCCGAGCGCCTTCACCGGCATGCTCGAAGCGATGAACCACGGCGGCAAGATCGCGCTGCTCGGCATTCCGCCCGCGCAGACCGCGATCGACTGGACTCAGGTCATCTTCAAAGGCCTTGAAATCAAGGGCATTTACGGACGCGAGATGTTCGAGACCTGGTACAAGATGGTCGCGATGCTGCAAAGCGGCCTGGATCTCTCGCCGATCCTCACGCACCATTTCAAGGTCGACGACTATCAGGAAGCGTTCGCCACGATGCTCTCTGGCGAAAGCGGCAAGGTGATTCTCGACTGGACGGCCGCGTGAGTTAACACGCGCCGACGCACGGCCACGCTTGCAGTCTCAGCGTGCAGCAAAAAAACGCTTGGACCAACGCCCGCACCGCGCTCACCCGCCTGCGGGCGTTTTAACGAACTCGGCCTGAATGCGCACATGAATATCGTCGCCGACGGCCGGATACCACGTCGCCAGGCCGAACTTCGCGCGACTGAAATGCCCCTCGGCCGAAAAGCCGAGCGTGTCTTTCTTCGTGAGCGGATCGGGGGCAAAACCATTGAAGGTGACGTCGAGCGTGACCGGTTGTGTGACGCCATGAATCGTCAGATCGCCGGTCAACGTGCCGCGCGATTCGCCCGTGCGCTCAAAACGCGTGCTGACGAAGCGAATCTCCGGATAGCGCTCCACGTCGAGCATGTTGGCGCTCTTCACCATTTTGTCGAGCAAAGGCACATTCGTATCGATGCTCGCGGCGTCGATCGTCACCGACGTCGTGCTCTTGTCCAGACCGCCTTCGTTCCAGTCGAGTTCGCCCTTCTTGCGATCGAAGCGCGCCGTGAAGCGTGAATACTTGAAATGATCGATGTCGAAGGTAATGCTGCAATGATCCGGATCGATTTCGTAGCGGCCGGGCGGCACGCGTGTTTCGTTCTGGCTGACCGTGTGCGTGAGCACTTGCACGGGCGTGCAGGCCACCGCCGTCAGTAGTGTTGCGCTGAGCAGGGCGCGCATGAAGGTGGCGCGGAGAGTCAGTGTACTCATGAAGTTCGTTCCCGTTGACCGATCGTGCTCAAGATAACAGTTCGCGCACCCAACCTGCAAAAACGCAAAAGACTTGACGAGGGAGAATGATCGTTCTACCCTTCGTCCATGGCTACCGAAACTCACACTGAACCAGTCGCACCCGGCAGCGCGCGCGAGCGGCTGCTGGACGCGGCTGAAGCGTTGATCTACGCCGGCGGCATTCACGCAACCGGCGTGGACGCGATCGTCAAGCAGTCCGGCACGGCGCGCAAAAGCTTTTACACGCATTTCGAATCGAAAGATGCGCTCGTGGCGGCCGCGCTCGACCGGCGCGACGAACGCTGGATGAACTGGTTTATCGCGGGCACGCAACGGCATGGCAAGACGGCGCGCAAACGCCTGCTCGGCATGTTCGAGGTGCTGCGCGAATGGTTTGCATCGGAGGATTTTCACGGTTGCGCATTTCTGAACGCATCCGGTGAGATTGCCTCCGCGGACGACCCGATCCGGATCGTCGCGCGCCATCACAAGGAACGCCTGCTGGCGTTCGTGCAAACCGAATGTGATGCATTCGCGGCGGAGTCGGACATCGACGCCCGTCGCACGGCGCGCTTGTCGCGTCAATGGCTGATCTTGCTCGACGGCGCCATTGCCGTGGCGCTGGTGAGCGGCGAGCCCGATGCCGCCCTCGACGCGCAAGCTGCAGCCCAAGTCCTGCTCGACGCGGAGTGCGCGGGCGAGCCAGGCATCCCGCCAAGCAAACGACCGCCATCCCGGCGAACCGCAACCTGACTGAGGAATTACCATGGCCGACTCGATTGAAACCCGCCCGCCGCTGCCGCCCTTCACACGCGAAACCGCAATCCAGAAAGTGCGCGCCGCGGAAGACGGCTGGAATACCCGCGACCCCGAGCGCGTGTCGCTCGCCTACACGGTGGATAGCGTGTGGCGCAACCGCGCCGAGTTCACGCATGGTCGCGCGGAGATCGTCGGCCTGTTGCGCCGCAAATGGGCGAGAGAACTCGACTACCGTTTGATCAAGGAACTGTGGGCATTTACGGATAACCGCATCGCCGTGCGCTTTGCCTATGAATGGCACGACGATTCGAACAACTGGTTCCGCTCGTACGGCAACGAGAACTGGGAATTCGACGAGCACGGACTGATGGCGCACCGTCACGCCAGCATCAACGATATGCCGATTCGCGAAGCGGACCGTCTTTACCACTGGCCGCTCGGCCGCCGCCCCGACGACCATCCCAGTCTGTCCGATCTCGGTCTCTGACCTGGCGCAGGTGAACGCGTGCTGCGCGTTCACCGCTCTGCCATCGGTTCTCCGTTACTGTTATGTCTGCGCGGCCGGGCACGTGTTGTGCCCGCGCGCCCGAGCGTGTCCTCAACATCGCCTGTGCGGCTTGAGGTACAGTGCGCGACGGACGGCATGCAAGCATACCCGGAACATAGATGACGCCGGCGCTCGACCGGTGGCGGAGAGGACATGCATTTTCGGCAGATCAACAAGAATATCCGACGTACCGCAGTGGCGCTCGTTGCCAGCCTCGCCGCTGCGTCGGCCGCCCATGCGGGCAATTGGTGCGAGGGCGGCGTATGGGTCGACGCCATGCTGGGTTCGTATCACATCAACCCTGATCCAAACACGCATTTCGAGCAGTTCAATCCGGGTCTCGGCGTCGAATGCTGGCTCAATAACCAATGGGCGTTGACTGCCGGTGGCTTTCGCAACTCGCTGCGCCGGCCTTCCTACTATGGCGGCGGGGTGTGGGCGCCGGAGTTCGCGCACTGGGGCATCGTGCGGATCGCGGCGATCGGCGGGATCATCTCGGGCTATAACTACGGCAACTGGGGCTTGGGCCACGACCATACGATCGGGCCGGTGGTCGCGCCGATCGTCATGGTCGAATACAAGCGTGTGGGCGCGAACTTCATCGTGATTCCGCCGATCCCTTCCGATAATCTTCCGTTCACCATTGGGTTTCAATTGAAGGTGAAGTTCTAAGCAAACTATCGATATCCAGATAGCTTGCAATCATCCGAAGGCACCGGGCAACCAGCAGCCCGAATTACATTTTCTGTCGATTACTGCTTGCAGCAATACGTGCAACTATCGGCACCAAACGAGGGTTGAACGCCGGGATCGAGCTACCACGACATTCAGCTCGAGCGACGATTGCATCGATGGTGACTCGTGCCACTGCACGGTGTGCTCGCTTCGCGAAGTGCTTCAGGCGCCGATCGCTCACAGGATGCCGCGCCCAGATCAGCGCTGCAAACCAACCGATCACCGTCCATCCGAGCAAGACGTTCACCATGGTCACCGCAAAGGCGTCTTTGCGTTCTCTGGCGTCCGCAATCATTGCGGGCGCCAGATACAGCATCAGCGCACCCAGAACCACCGCACCTTCGATAATCTTCAACATTTCAACACCTCGCTACAGCCTCGGTACGCGCACGACTTTCAGATTAGTGACCGGAGTACAAGCGACCAAGAGACTGGTCGGGTTGACGGCTGCCGGATTCCGAAGACGACCCAACTACGCCACCGTACGAATCATTGACCGAACCGACCGCATTGCTGCGTTCGACTGCGACCGTTTGTGCGCTCTGGCCGCGCTGCGACGCCGGGGCGCCAACCGACGGGCGATACGAAGGTGCCGGACCATACCCACTGGCAAATGCGGGAGCAGCGAAAGCGGTAGTAGCTGCGACGAGCAAGGCTGCAAGAAGTTTGCTTTTCATGATGAATCTCCAATGCGATTTTTTAGGAGCACCGCGGGTCGAGTGAGACCCGCGCCGTTGACAAGATGTACTTTAGACGGCGCCTATCTTTTTTCTATGCCAATAGCGTGAAATCACAGTTGCTGCAAACCAAACAATGAAGCGGAGTGCGGCCCATGGCGGGTTTCCGGGCATCACCGTGCTGAGAAAGGCCGATTACGAACAGCCTGCGGGTGACCAAAAATTCGCGTTCAGGACGAACCAAAGGGCGAAAACATGGATTCGCCCGCGGTGCTAGCATCGTTGACGGACAAGTTGTGACAACCGCGCAGTGCAGGCCCGACCTGCGAGTGGAGATCCGAAATGTCATCACGTATCGACAAGTCTTCGCTGGTGTTCGACAGCATCGAAAACGATGAGCACAACCGATGCGTGGACCTGTTCCTACGTTCGGACGGCACGTACGGATTCGAAGAATTTCGTCGCGATGTCGAAGACGGCGGAGCCTGGACGCCGGTCCAATACTATTCGGGCGCTGTGTTTCCTTCGAAGGAGGAAGCGCTCGGCGCGGCAATCAAAGCAGTCGTTTGGCTTGCCGATAGGGTGGCTCGTTGAGGTGAGCCGTTCCAGGATGGTGAGGAATTCCAGGAGATAGCGCCGCACCGATAAATAGTGAGGAATTCCAGGAGATGACATCGCCACGATCAAAGGTGAGGAATTCCAGGAGATGACGCTCATCACGGTCAACGGTGAAGCTTTCCAGGAGACAGACAGCTCAAACTTGCCGAGAGGTGAGGCGTCCCAGGAGCCGGAACAGCACCTTAACCACAAACAAGAGACGGCAAGGTGAGCCGTTCCAGGAGATCACCCGGCAAAGGTGAGCGATTCCAGGAGGTGAGTCAACGCCGCGCTGAATCCGCACCTGAGATAAGGTGAGGATTTCCAGGGAGTTCTCTTCATAGCACGGACGGTGAAGCATCGAGCGCTCAAATACCTCACCTTGAAGCGTATCGGCGCAGCGCCGATGCCGCTCATCTGCTTACATCCTCTTCCATATACAAACAAAGCGTGAACGCGCCAGCTTGCCCGCGCAGCGCTGCGAAAAACCACGTGACCCACGCTATAAGGCGTCACACACACTCACGCGTTTCGCGGCAACGGCCATTCATCGCCGAACTGTAACCGCTTCGTAAAACATGATCTTTCGCCGGTTGATAAGTTGCGCATGACACGCAACGTCGCCGCTCCAAACACGAGCGACGACGTGGCGTGACCATAGACCCATCGAAGGAGAAAGCATGAAGAAGTTATTGGCAATCGCGGCACTGGCCGCCTTGAGCGCTACCTTGAGCGGATGCTGGTGGGGACCGCCTCCGGGTTGGGGCGGCGGCGGTCCGGGTCACGGCGGCCCCGGCGGCGGCCAGGGTGGCGGCGGTCCCGGTGGAGGCGATGGGCCTCATGGTGCGATCTTCGTTCCTGGCAACGCGGCCCAAGCCTGATCGATACACACTGGCCACGCTCAAAGGTGAGGGAATTCGGGAGCAGAGGTCCGAGTTCTTATCGAGCACGTCTCTGCATGAATTTGACATCGATTTCTTGGGAAACTAGCATTCGCTCAACGCATTTTGATGCCTCCCGCGATTAGACGTCCAACCTTGCTAGAAATCACCATGCACGCCAAGCTCGATAAAGCCGGCCGTCGCGCTGCCGAAGACCGCGCGCAGTGCTCGCACAACGGCACGATCGACTTCGGCTCCGCGGTGCGCGCGCTCGGTGAGGCCGGCATCGAATCGTACTTCACCGATTACCGGCACGACGAAGTTCACGTCGAGCGCTTTCTTCAATGACGCCCAACGCCTTCGCCAAAGAAATCAAGGCGGCGCTCGCCCCGCACGCCGACACTGACCGCGCGCTCGCCATGCGCGCCTATATGCGTCACCAGTTCGACTTCATCGGTGTGCCGACGCCGCTGCGGCGGCAAGCGGTAACGCCCGTTTTCAAGCGGCTGGCGGTGGAGAACGCCGATCACTTGCTGGCGTGCGCCAATCGCTTATGGACGATGCCGGCGCGCGAATACCAGTACGTCGCGACAGATCTGCTGGCGCGCAACTGGAAGACGCTTGCGACCACCGACATCGCGCATTTGCTGGCCATCGCGCAGCATGCTTCGTGGTGGGATTCGATCGATCCGCTCGCGGCCGTGGTCGGCGACGTGCTGAAAGCGGCGCGAATCGGGACGCCGCAGGCGCAGGCGGTAATGGATGCCGCGCTTCAGCACGAATCGCTGTGGGTGCGACGTATCGCGATGATTCATCAACTCGGCTGGCGCGGGCATACCGACGAAGATCGCCTCTTCGGCTACGCACGGGCGCTCGCCGCGGAAAATGACTTCTTTATCCGTAAGGCGATCGGCTGGGCGTTGCGCGACTACGCGCGGCACGCGCCCGACGTGGTGAGCGGTTTTTTATCGGCCTCGCGAGACCTTATCTCGCCGCTCACCTTGCGCGAGGCGTCGAAGCATCTTCCGCCGATTCGCTGACGCTTCGATCGCGTAACGTTCGCCCGCGTGCGGTCTAATCACCGCCGTGCGCGAGCGCAACACGCGCTTTGTCTTCCGGACTATCCGCAACGAAATACTTCTTCGCCCACGAGCCATTCGGCGCCAGCATCAAACGCTCATGCGTGCCGTCGTTCTTTTGCCGTATCGCCAACGCACGCGCCCGATAGTGCTCGTAGAGCCGCAGAAATTCCGCGAGATACGTGCCGGCGATGCGGCGGTCGCGAATCTCCAGCAGGTTCTCGTCGTTGAAATGTTCCGAGTTGTTGCTCATATTCGCCGAGCCCGTGTAGACAATCGGATTGGCGCCCTCTGCGTCGATGACCAGGAACTTGTGGTGAATGATGACCGGCGCGTAGCTCGGTGCGTGTTCGCCTGGAAAAAGGCGCAGCTCGGGTTCGAAGCCTGCCGGCACGGTCGCCGGTGAAAAATACTCCGCGTCGATCACGTCGTGCTTGTCCCGGCCGCGGTGATATAGCTCCATGTTGGCGAGCGCGGTCGTCGAGACGATCTGCCCATTTTTCTCCGCCTCCTCTGCCGCCTCCGCCGACTTCGGGCTGATGTGGTTGACGAGGCCGAACATCATCCGGCCTTTGTCGCCGGCCGCGAAACAGGCATCGCGCAGCGGCGCGTCGGTCGGCATGAAGAGGCAGAACACCACGGAGTGCTTCGCCTTGTTGATCGCGTCGACGATCGTGTCGATCTGCAAACGCGAGTCCTTCGCTTCCGGCGAAAAACAGACCCGCACTTTCGCGCTGCCGATCTGAATCGACTCGGACCAACCCGGCGTGAGCTTCGCCGTCGCCGCAATGCTCGGATTGCCGGCGAGCGCCTTGGCGCGTTCGCTGTACAGCGTGGCCAGTTCCGGCGAATCGAACAGATGGAGCACGTTCGCCTGCTCGGTGATGCCTTCGGTGGTGAAGTTGGCCGAGCCCGTCAGTACGCGCGCCGGTGACGCCTCGCCATTGCCGTTGTCCACCACGATGAACTTGTCGTGCATGATGTGCGTCTTGTCGCGCGGCGCGAACGTGGCGACATCGGCGAGCTCGTCGACAGCGGGTTGATTCGGCGACGGTGCCGGTGGCTTGCCCTTCTGCGACACCTTGTGCGAGTCGTAAACAATGGCAAGCGATGCTTTGCCCTGCTTCTTGCCGAAAGCCTCGAAGGCGGGAATCGCCCAGAGCGGATCGGTCAGGTGGTACACCGCCGATGCCGCGCGATGCGCGTGATCGAGCGTCAGCGCGAACACTTCCTGCAAGTCGTTTGCAAGCCAGGTGCGCAGGCGCAATGCCTGTTCCGCCGAAGGCGCTGCGTTCGGCGCGAGATGCAGCGCCTTGACTTTACGCGCGAACGCTTGCGAACTGACCACGGCGCGGTTGAACCACGAGCCGATGTTCGCCTCCATATGCGCGGGCAAAGTCAGCTTGCATTCGCCTTTTTGCGCGTCGAGCAATTGCGGCGCTTCCGGCGTGCCGATCACCGGATAGACGAGATAGGTGAACGACTTTTCCCGATCCGCCTCATCGATTCGCGCATCCCACCACATGAATTTCTGAATGGGCGCCTCATTCGTCGGCGCGTCTTTCTGCGTATCCGGCACTACGCCTTTGAACGTCAACCGGTTGGGGAGCCAACTGCTGGCTTCGCGTTCGTGTCCATCGGCGGCGAGAAAACCCGGCGTCCGTTTGATGGCGAAACCGAGGAAGTCTTCGCGCTTGCCGCCTTCGGGCCAATCGAAAGCGAGTAGGACGAGTGTCGGGGACAGATAGCTGCGCACGCTTACATTCATCATTTGGCTCCATGATGTCGAATGGAGCTTTAGTCTGGATGCGCAGTTTGTTGAAATGGTGACAAGACGCGAAATCAAAAAAAGGTATTGATTAACGGCGTTTTATTCGGAAACTTTAGCAATATATTTAACGCGTTGAATGCGCTCTAAAAGTCTGCGGTCATCGCTTAGTAACATGCGTGCGCAATACTCCGCAGCGCTGCAAGTCAGACCAAATTTCGCATAAAACGCGCTGCTCCCAACGAGGGCTGACGCGAAGGCCAGACCCCGGGGGGTTCACATGACTATTCGTCATCGCATCACGCTATTGGTTGTTTTGATGTTCGTCGCCTTATCGGCGATCGGCGGCTACGCCGTCTACCAGACGCGCGGCAGCGCCGCCGAGGTGCGCAAGGTCACGGAAGGCGTCGTGCCCAGCGCGCTCGCTTCCGCCGACCTCGTGTCGCAAGTCAAGGATGTGCAGCTCGCCACGATGACGCTGGTCTACGCGCCCGACGCCAACATGGTTGCCCAGGCGCAGGACGACCTGACGAAGAAGCGGGCCTCGTTGCAACAGGCGCTCGCCTTGCAAGCGAAAGATGCCGCGAGCCACGCCCAGAAGGGTCTCGTCTCGCAGGCCAACGACAGCCTCGAAAACTATTTCTCCGCGATCGCCGAGACGGCCAAAATGAAGGCCGACGGTAAGAACGAACTCGCGCAGGCGTATCTGTTCGCCAATGTCGCGCAGTATCGCGACGAACTCGAAGGAATCGTCGAAACCTTGCGTGTCGAGAAGAATCGCGAGAAAGACGAGGCGATCAGCACGCTGAACACCACGCTCTCGACCACGACCACGGCAATCGCCGTTGTCACGGGCATCGCGATCATTCTGCTGACTTCCATCGGCTCGCTGCTCTACCGTCAGATCACGCGCCCGCTCAGCCGCATGCAGGCGATGATGAGCGAGATCGCCTCGAGCCAGGACTTTGCGCGGCGTGTGCCGGTGGGCCGCCTGGATGAGATCGGCCATTCGATCGTCGCCTTCAACGGCATGATCGAGAAAATTCAGGAAAGCTCGGCGCAACTCAAGCAGAAAACCGCCGACATTCAGGCGATGTTGCAGAACATGCAGCAAGGCATTCTGACCGTGATCGACGGCGCCGTGATTCACACGGAGTACTCGGCGTATCTGGAAGACATCTTCGAAACGAAGGATATCGCCGGGCGCGGTTTGATGGATCTGGTGTTCGCGGATACCGATCTCGGTTCGGACGCGCTCTCGCAAGTGGATGCGGCCGCGCATGCGTGTCTTGGCGAAGACTGCATCAACTTCGAGTTCAATCAGCATCTGTTGGTCGGCGAGATTTCCAAACGCATGCCTGACGGCCGCGTGAAGATTCTCGACTTGAGCTGGTCGGCGATTACCGATGAAAACGACGTGATCGTGCGCCTGATGCTCTGCGTGCGTGACGTGACCGAATTGCGCAAGCTCGCGGCGGAAGCCAGCGAACAACGCCGCCGCCTCGACATGATCGGCGAAATTCTCGCGGTCAGCGAGGAGAAGTTCCACCACTTCATCGAAAGCTCGGCGGGCTTCATCAGCGAGAACGAGCGGATCATCCGCAAGCATTCGGAGGCGGATCACGCGGCGATTGCCGAACTGTTCCGCAACATGCACACCATCAAGGGCAATGCGCGGACCTACAACCTGCAGCATCTGACCAACGTCGTGCACGAAACCGAGCAGAGCTATCACGAGCTGCGCCAACCGGACGCGGATCGTTCGTGGGATCAGGAGCACTTGATGCGCGAACTGACGCGCGTGCGCGAAGCTATCGACAGCTACGCGAAGATCAATGAACAGAGCCTCGGCCGCAAGAACAAGAACCAGCCGAACGACACCGGCAACTCCGGCCACTACGTGATGGTCGCTAAGGAACATATCCAGCACACGCTGAGCATGCTGGACCAGACCAACGCCGGCGAACTGCATGAGCTTCAGTCGATGCGTGATGCGCTGCGCCGCACGCTGAGCGCACTGGGCAGCGAAAGCGTGCGCGACGCGCTCTCCGGCGTGCTGGACTCGCTGCCGTCGCTCGCGAGCGAATTGGGCAAGCCCGCGCCGACCGTGCGTATCGACGATAACGGCTACCGTCTGCGTGGTCAGGTGGGCGGCACGCTGAACAACGTATTCATGCATCTGTTGCGCAATTCGATGGACCACGGCATTGAAACCGCCGAGGCGCGCAGCGCCCACGGCAAAGCACCAGCCGGCACGATCGCTGTCGAAGTCGGCGTGGACAATGGCGCGCTGCAGATCACGCTCAGCGACGACGGCCGCGGCCTCGCGCTCGAACGCATTCGCGGCATCGCGATGGAGCGAGGCTGGATCGGCCGCGACGACACGCTGAGCGACGAAGCCATCGCCGATTTCATTTTCCGGCCAGGCTTCTCGACCGCGGAGACGGTCACGGAGTTGTCGGGCCGCGGTGTCGGTATGGACGCCGTGCGCGACTTCCTCAAGCGCGCGAACGGCAGCATCGAACTGCGCTTTACCGACGATCACAAGGGCGCGGCGTTCCGTCAGTTCCAGACGATCGTCTGTCTGCCGGACAGCCTTGCCGTCGATACGCTCGGCTTGGACGCGCGTGGCGAAGCCGGCGCACTGCAACTCGACGCGATGGCGGACTGAGCGCCGCATCGGCGTACGTCGCGACGGAATTCGAAGGGAACGGTTGTGATTCAACAGTATGTATTGGCGATGGCTGCAGGCAGCGCGGTGACCGCGCTGCTGGCATTTGCCGCGCACAAGCTGCACAGCTCGAAGCTGACGGCACGGCTGCGCGCTGAAGCGCAAGCCAGCATCTCCAGGCTCGAGGCTGAGCGGGCCGATCATGGCGCAGCCATTCGCGCGCGAGAGCAGGTCGAGCAGGAACTCCTCGCTTTGACCACGCAGTTGCGCGAGGGCCTGATGCAGCAATCGGCAAGCGCCGACGAACTGCGCGCCTCATTGAAAGCGGCCGCCGAGGACAAAGATCAATTGGCGCATCAGGCGCGGCAGATTGCCGGCGAAGCCGAGCGTCTGAAGAGTCTCGGTGCGACGTTCGAGCGCTGGCACGAACAGATGATTTCGCTGATGACGCAAAACCACGACATGCACGCGAAGAATCAGGAGCTGTCGTCGATTGTGCGGCACGTGGTGATCGTGTCGCTGAACGCGTCGATCGAAGCTGCACGCGCGGGGCCTGCCGGACGCGGCTTCGCGGTGGTGGCGAGCGAAGTGCGCGCGCTCGCCGCGCGTTCCGAAGAATTGTCGAAGAGCTATCGCGACAGTTTGCACCGCAACGACCTGACCACGACGTCCACGTTTCAGGACATTCAGGCGGGCGGCAAGATGATCGCGGCATCGCTCGCTAGCGTCGAGTCGCTGGCCCATCAGTTTCATTCGAAGCTGCACGAGGTGGCGGTGTGATCTCGGCCCACGCCAAGGACAGCTTCGACCGCATTTTCCGCAAGGCCGCGCAGGCGCGTTTGCCGCTGAATTCGGGCGAGCTGTGCGAGATCGCGCCGATAGCGGACGCCAGCGTCGGCGTATCCAAAGATACGCAAGTGGTCGTGCTGACCATCTCGTCGATCGTATTCAGGCTGCTGCTGA
Organism: Paraburkholderia sp. BL9I2N2; assembly: GCF_004339745.1. Lineage (GTDB taxonomy): Bacteria > Pseudomonadota > Gammaproteobacteria > Burkholderiales > Burkholderiaceae > Paraburkholderia. The sequence continues at coordinate 62,431 of NZ_SMGP01000005.1, forward strand.
TTCTTCATTTCGACGAAGACGACACCACACGCGGCTACTACCTGAAAGACACGGCGGACGAGCGGTCCTTCCAGGAAGTCTTTCTGGAAATCTGCAACCTGTGTTGCGGGGCGATGAATCAGGAATTGCTGCGCTACTTCCCCGACCTCGGCATGTCGACGCCTTATGTGCTGAACGCGCGTTGCCTGCCGCATCTGCATGAACTGAAGCCGGCTCTGTTGTCGTCGTATGCGATCACGCTCGACTGCAGCGTGCGGTTTGCCGCGACGGTGTGCGTGTGCGCGCATGCGCCGCTCGACTTCGTCGCCGATACGAGCGTTGTCGAAGAAACCAGCGGCGAGCTGGAGTTGTTCTGACCGTGAAATGGATAGCCGCTGTGAGCAGGAACGCGACATGAACATGAACAAGCCGGTCAGCAAAGTGCTGGTGCTGGACGACTGCCCGGCGCACAAAGAGGCGCTGAAGCGCTTTTGCGACGAGAACAATCTGGTCGGCGTGAAAGTCGGCAAGAACCGCTTGCAGTCGGTGCTGCGCTCGAATATCGATCTGGGCGCGGTGCTGTTCGCCGAGAGTTACGGCGGCTCGCCGGAAGCGAGCGCCGAGATCGCGATCAGGATCAACGCGGTGCGCCCCGAGTTGCCGATCATCATGCGCCGGGATAACGACCCAGCCATGGACGGCTTGCCGGAGAGCCTGCGGCGCGTGGTCTGCGCCGCGTACGTCGCGCACGATATGGCGCCGCTGCGCCAGGTGATCGACGACTACATCTTCAGCCTGGATTATCCGAACGCACTAGTGCGCGGCATCGCCGACATGACGCAGGCCATTCTCGGCGACGTGTTCAAGGACCTGACCATCACGTGCGACACGCCGTATATCGTGCGCGACCGCATCATCTTCGGCGAGGTGTTCAGCCTGATTCCGCTGGAAAGCGCCTGGTGCCGCGGCTACATGATGATGCAGGCCGAAGAGACGCCGATCCTCGAACTGCTCGATCGTTATCAGATGATCGACAACGGGCGGCACGGCGAAGCGGATTTCCGCGACCTGAACAGCGTGCTCGGCGAAGTGACGAATCTGATCTGGGGTTCCTTCAAGAACCGCTATGTTGGCGATGCGGACGCGTGGGCGCGCAGCCAGGTGCAGGTGCCGCTGCTGGTGAATCACAAGCACAAGTACATCTCGTTCGGCAGCGGCAATCCGCAACTGTGCTTCACGTACTGGCTGAAGGATCCGCAGTCGAGCCGTGCGGTCAAGTTGCATCAACGTTTTGTGTTCAGCCTGAGCTGGTCGCCGGAAGACTTCAAGGAAGTCACGGACGACGTCGGCGCAATGGTCGAGGCAGGCGAACTGGATCTGTTCTGAGTGTTGTCATAGGAAAAAACATGTCGAAAATTCTGGTGGTGGATGACTCGAGCACGGTGCGCGACGAAGTGGCCGGCTTTCTGAAGAAGAACGGTCTGGACGTCGACACAGCTGTGGACGGCAAGGACGGCCTCGCCAAGCTGAAGGCCAGCCCCGGTATCAAGCTGGTGATCAGCGACGTCAACATGCCGAATATGGACGGTCTGACGATGGTCGAGAAGATTCGCGGCGAGCTCGCCAACAAGACCGTCAACGTCATCATGCTCACAACCGAGAGCAGCCCGGCAATGAAGGAGCGCGGCAAGGCGGCCGGCGTGAAGGGCTGGATCGTCAAGCCGTTCAAGGGCGACGCGGTGCTGGAAACGTTCCGCAAACTGGCAAGCTAAGCGCTTGTTTCGCTGCAAGCGAGCGCAAAGGTGAGGTTATTCGGGAGCTTCGCGCAGGCCGGTGTTTGAGTCTGTTTCGCAGTCGCGGCGACTGTCGAAATACGGGAAAAACGCTAATAAACCGGCTGGCGCAGTGATCGAGGCGATGCTTCCGGATGCCTCCGCTTGATCAAAGGTGAGACTATTCGGGACCATCCGGGTATTCGCACAAGGCTCGCCACAAAGCCTGGTTTATTGCGACATGCGCTGACCATGCCGCTTTTTCTGCTCCTAAAGCCTCATCGCGCCTCGGATCGAAAACGGTGAGCGGCAAATTCGATCGGCACTCACCACGATGCTTTGTTTCAGCACGATGGTGTCGCTGGCCAGCATATATCGATCACAGCACCCATCCCCCGCGCGAATCGCGCGTCTTCATCACGTGCGAAGCCCTGCACGTACACGGCTGCTTACCTGGGTATGCAAATTACTCCATCGGCTTTAAAGGTGAGAGTTTGCGGGAGTGGCCTGTTCTGGAGTAGTCGAACCACGCCCAGCATGCCTTTGCGGCCTGCCCCCAAGCTCGAAAGGTGAGGGTTTTCGGGAGCAATTCGACGCCTGCCTCGTCCCGAACCCCAAGCGCTCCGTGTCAAAGGTGAGGTTTTTCGGGAGCCCACCTGCAAATCGTACGGTGCGCCACACGCGCGGACTCATATCACGTTTCGCGTTGAAAGAGTTGGGAAGAAATTGGCAACCTAGGGGGCTGTTCCGCGTTTTGAGAACAGCCGCATGCGGGGAAGATGGCGACGCGGACGACAGGGTGCGCGGATCGGCTATATCCGCATGCCAGATGCCTGTCTCTGAAAAACGATCGTCTCCTGGAATCAGTTGGATGAGTCAGCATATTCTTTTCGTGGGTGCCGACGCCGGCTTGACTGCCGTGGTGGGCGAATCATTGCGCGGTCAGGGCTGCGGCGTGTCAGCACGTCCGCCTGCTGCCGGGCTCAAGCATGTGGTCGAGATGGAGCGGCCTTCGTTGCTGGTGCTCGACATCTCGGCGCCGCACGGCGACGGCCTCGCCGTGTTGCGTGACTTGCGCATGAGCGGCAACGACGTGCCCGTGATTCTGCTATCGGCAAGCAGCAAAGCGATTGATCGCGTGATCGGTCTCGAACTCGGCGCCGACGACTTCATGAGCAAGCCCGCCGACCCGGCTGAACTGCTCGCGCGCATTCGCGTGTTGCTGCGACGACGCGGCTCGCTCGCGCCCGGCGCGCCGGAGACGCGGCCGCCGTATCGCTTCGGCCGCTGCGAGCTGAACTTCTCCGCGCGCGAATTGCGTCGCGACAACGAGCACTTCGCGTTGCGCAGTTCGGAGTTCGCGTTGCTCAAGATCTTCGTCAATCACGCGATGACCGTGCTCACGCGCGTGCAACTCAACGAGAAACTGCGCGGCAATAGCGTGTTGCATCAAGGGCGCAGCCTGGACGTGTCGATCTGGCGGCTGCGTCGGCTGATCGAAATCGATCCCTCGGAGCCGCGCTATGTGCAAACGGTGTGGGGACGCGGCTATGTGTTCGTGCCGCACGGCGAACTCGGTGCGGCCGAGCGCGATGTGATGGTCGCGCCCGGCGTGTAAATCGGCGGGGAGTCAGGCGAAAGGTGAGGGTTTTCGGGAGCGCTCGATGCGCCCCGTTATCAACGCATTAAGCCGGCTTCGCGATCTCGCGAATGTCCGCGACCGGCGTTTGGCCGAATGCATCGCTCAATGCGTAATCGAGCAACTGGGTGGCGCATTGCTCGGGCGTCGACAGTTGGCCGTTGCGCTTGAGGTCTTCGAATCTCTCGCGCATGGGGAACTGTTCGACGCCGCTGCCGCGAATCTCCGCCTGCATATTCGTATCGATCACACCGGGCGCCAGACTGCAGATACGCAACGCACGATTCGCGTCGAGTGCGACGGCGCGCGCGTGATGATCGAGCGCGGCCTTCGTCGCGCAGTAGATGCTCCAGCCGGGATACGCATTGCGCGCCGCGCCGCTGGAAATGTGCACGATGCGCCGGTCGGTTGCGTCGACGGCGGCCGCGGCGAGCGCGCTGGCCAGCATCAACGGCGTGGCGACATTGAGGCTCACGGCGGTCGCGATGGATGTCGCGTCTTGTCCTTCAATCGGGCCGATGGGCTGCACCATCCCCGCGTTGTTGATCAACAGAACCGTTTGCGCGCCGCTGACGAAGCCACGCAGCGCATCGCTCGCGATCCATTGCGCGACGCGTGCGGTGTCGGCCAGTTCCAGTTCGATTTCTTCGAGCAGCGTCGGGAAGCGCGCTTTGAGCGCGGCATGACGCGAGCGGGACAAGCCCAGCACCGCGATCCCGCGAGCCAGAAGTTGTTCGGCGAGCGCCTCGCCCAGACCGCGCGTGTGGCCGGTGACGATCGCACGGATCGGGGAAGAAGTGGTCATGTCGGTCCTTGGGATCGTTGGCTTGGAAAGGCCGCTATTTTCTCACGCGACATTTTTCCGCGTGCGGCGGCCCTCACTGCGAGCGCGTGCGTTTCACGTCAAGCCGAGCGAAAACGCTCGCGATACTGCATCGGCGTCGCGCCGATTCGCTTGGCGAAGACAATGCGCATGCGGTCCGCCGTGCCGAAGCCGCAGTCGTACGCAATCGCCTTGAGCGCCGCGCCGCTGCTTTCGAGCAGCTTGCGCGCCGCATCCACGCGGGCGCGCTCGACGAATTCATGCGGCGTCACGCCGGTCTCCTGCACGAACACGCGCGCGAAGTTGCGTGCGCTCATGCCCGCGACATCCGCCAGTTGCTTCACCGTGAAGCTCTCGCGAATCCGTTCCATGACGTGCGCCTGGACTTTGGCAACCGGCGAGGTGTCGTCGGCGGGCGCGGTCAGGTAGGGGCTGAATTGCGACTGGCCGCCTTGCCGCTGCGCGAACACCACCAGACGTTTGGCGACGGCGAGCGCCGTGTGCGGACCGTGATCCTCGGCGACCAAAGCGAGCGAAAGATCGATGCCCGCAGTCACGCCGGCCGATGTGACGAGTTGCCCGTCGCGCAGATAGATGCGGTCGAAGTCGACGCGCGCCTTTGGAAATTGCGCCGCCAGTTGCGCTGCGTGCTGCCAATGCGTCGTGACGTTGCGGTCGTCGAGCAGGCCCGCGTGACCGAGCGCGAACGCGCCGGTGCAGATCGAACCGTAGCGGCCGCACTGGGGGGCGACGTTCGCCAGCCAGTCCAGCAGGGGCGCATCAGGCGTGGTGTCCGGCAGCTCGGGGCCGCCCGCGACCAACGCAAGATCGAACGGACCGCGGGCCTTGTCGAAGGTAGTGTCGGCGACCAGCATCATGCCGTTGGATGCTCGCAGCGGTGCGGCTTGAGCGCTGAGCAACCTCACCTCGTAGGCATCGGCGGGCGCGATGAAGCGGTTGGCTTCGGAAAACACGTCGACGGGACCGGCGACGTCGAGCGCCTGCACGCCGGGAAAGATCGCGATCGCGACGGTGGGCATCGGAAGACTTCCTTTGACGAGGGACGGGATCCGCGAGGCACGGCACCTATTTTCTGCATCTGGCGTCAGAATAGGCGGATCGCACAACAACGCGGCGTCTCGCCATGGTAATCAAAAACCTTCTCCGAAGGCTCGACCTCACCACGCTGCAACTCTTCCTCGCGGTTTACGAAGAAGGCACCCTCACGCGTGCCGCCGAGCGCGAGGCGATCGCCGTCTCCGCCGCGAGCAAGCGTCTGCTCGAACTCGAACAGGCGGTCGGCGCCACGCTGTTCCAGCGCAACGCACGCGGCATGACGCTCACGCCGGCAGGCGAAACGCTGCTGCATCACGCGCGCCGCGTGATGCGCGACATCGAGAATATCGGCATCGAACTGGCCGGTCATGCGAGCGGCGTGCGCGGCTATGTGCGCATGATGGCGAACCTGTCGGCGATCGTCGAATTCCTGCCGGAAGATTTGCGCGCGTTCCAGTTGCAGCACGAACGCGTCAAGCTCGATCTGGAAGAGCGGCCGAGCGGCGGCGTGGTCGAAGCCGTCGACGACAGCCTCGTCGACGTGGGCATCTGTTCCGGCGACGCCGACACGCGCGACCTGCACGTCGAACACTACCGGCGCGATTCGCTGGTGCTCGTGATGCGCGACGATCATCCGTTGGCGGCGCGCGAGAGCGTTGCCTTCGTCGAAACGCTGGACGGCGATCACGTTGGCCTGCACGCCGCGAGTTCCATCAATGCCCGCACGCATCTCGCCGCGCGTCAGGCGGGCAAGCCGCTGCGACTGCGCATCCACGTGCCCGGCTTTGACGCGGTCTGCCGGATGGTGCAGGCCGGCATGGGCGTCGGCGTGTTGCCGCTGAAGGTGTATCAACTCATGGGCCGTCCGCTGGGTCTGGTCGGCGCACCGCTCGAAGACGACTGGTCGGAACGCAGCCTCGTGCTGGTGGTGCGCGACGTCGACGCATTGTCGCCGGTGAGCCGCCTGCTGTTCGACCATCTGCGCTCCATCGAAGCCTCGGAAGCCCCGCCCACCACCGCTTGACGAAGAGCGTTCGCCGTTCGCGAACGGTCGTTGGCGAATTGCGGTTGGACGCTGCGGCCGCGCCGCTCATAAGCTGTCTCTCAACACGAAACCAGCTTCGGAGACAGCATTATGGGTGGACCCCTTCAGGGTATCCGCGTCATCGAGATCGGAACCCTCATCGCCGCGCCGTTTGCCGCGCGCCTCATGGCCGAGTTCGGCGCCGACGTCATCAAGATCGAAGCGCCCGAGACCGGCGATCCCCTTCGCAAATGGCGCAAGCTGCATGAGGGCACCTCGCTCTGGTGGTATCTGCAGTCGCGCAACAAGAAGTCCATCTGCGTGAATCTGAAGTCGGCGGACGGTGTCGAGATCGTCAAACGGCTCGCGGCCGATGCCGATGTCGTGATCGAAAACCTCCGCCCCGGCGCGCTGGAAAAGCTCGGCCTCGGCTGGGACGTGCTGCACGCAATCAATCCGAAACTGACGATGGTCCGCATCTCCGGCTATGGCCAGAGCGGCCCATACCGCGATCGGCCGGGCTTCGGCGCGATCGGCGAAGCAATGGGCGGCATCCGTTACACGACTGGTGATGTGGACGGCGCGCCGGCGCGCGTCGGCGTGAGTCTCGGCGATTCGCTCGCGTCGCTGCATGGCGTGATCGGCGCGTTGATGTCGCTGCTGCGCGTGAAGACGGGGCAGGGCGAAGGCCAGGTGGTCGATGTCTCGCTGGTCGAGAGCGTGTTCAATCTGATGGAAAGCCTCGTGCCCGAATACGATCTGCTTGGCCATGTGCGCGAGCGCAGCGGCGGCGCGCTGCCGGGCATCGCGCCGTCGAACACGTATCGCACCGAAGACGAGGGCTTCGTCGTGATCGCCGGCAACAGCGATCCGATTTTCAAGCGCCTGATGCAGGTGATCGGCCGTCCCGATCTCGCCGACGATCCCGCCTTGGCGCGTAACGACGGCCGCGTTCAACACTGCGCAATGCTCGATCAGGCGATCACCGAATGGACCTCGCACCACTCCACCGACGACGTGCTGGCGGCGCTCGAACGCGCTGAAGTGCCGTCTGGGCGCATCTATTCGGTGGCCGACATCGTCGCCGATCCGCACTACCAGGCGCGCGACATGTTGTTGCAGGCGCAACTGCCGGGCGGCGCGTCGGTGAAGATGCCGGGCATCGTGCCGAAGCTCTCGGACACGCCTGGCGAAGTGCGCTGGCAAGGGCCGACGCTCGGTGAGCATACCGGCAGCGTGCTCAGCGAACTCGGATTCGCCAACGAAGATATCGAGCGGCTCCGCCGCGAAGGAGCCGTGCAATGAATCGCGTTTTGAACACCCCGCACTACGACAAACTGATCGTGCAGGAAGTGGCGCCGCGCGACGGTTTGCAGATCGAACCCACCTGGGTCGACACGCCCGACAAGATCGCGCTGATCAACTCGCTATCCACCGTGGGCTTCACGCGCATCGAGGCCGGCTCGTTCGTTTCACCGAAAGCGATTCCCGCGCTGCGTGACGGCGAGGCCGTGTTCCAGCAGATCGAGCGGCAACCGGGCGTGATTTACGTCGCGCTGATTCCGAATCTGAAGGGCGCCGAACGCGCGCTGGCTTCGCGAGCGGATGAACTGAACCTGGTGATGTCCGCGAGTCAGACGCACAACCGCGCCAACATGCGGATGAGCTGCGAGTCGTCGCTGGTGGCGTTCGGCGACATCGTGCAGCACGTGAAGGGCTCGGGCGTGCTGTTGAACGCGTCGGTGGCGACCACGTTCGGCTGTCCGTTCGAAGGCAAGATCGACGAAGACCGCGTGATCAGCATTGTCGATACATACCGCGAGATGGGGATCGAGGGCATCACGCTCGCCGACACGACCGGCATGGCGAACCCGCGCCAGGTGACGCGACTGGTCACGCGCGTGCTCGAACGACTGCCGGCCGCGGCACTCACGCTGCACTTTCACAACACGCGCGGGCTGGGTCTTGCGAATGTGTTGGCGGCATACGAAGCCGGCGCGCGCCGCTTCGACGCCGCGTTGGGCGGCCTCGGCGGCTGCCCGTTCGCACCGGGCGCGTCCGGCAACATCTGCACGGAAGACCTCGTGAACATGTGCGACGAAATGGGCATTCCCACCGGGATCGATCTGGAAAAGCTGATCGCGCTGTCGCGCGGCTTGCCCGCGTTGCTCGGCCACGACGTGCCGGGGCAACTGGCAAAGGCGGGTCGTAACTGCGACCTGCATCCCGTACCCGAATACGTTCTACAAATCTAACCCTCCCCTAATCGATTAAACGACCGGACGGCTTCGCCGAATCCGGCATTGGAGACGAACATGAGTGACCTGGGCGCAGTCGCAACCGGCAACCGCGAGCACAGCGCGAACGATGCTTCGGCCATCATCCGCAAAGTCGCGTGGCGGTTGATGCCGCTGATCATGATCTGCTATCTGTTTGCATTTTTTGACCGCATCAACATCAGCTTCGCGAAGTTCCAGTTGCAGAGCGACCTCGGCTTGTCCGATACCGCATACGGTCTCGGTGCGAGCCTGTTCGTGATCGGTTACGTGCTGTTCGAAGTCCCGAGCAATCTGTTTCTGTACAAGGTCGGCGCGCGGCGCTGGATCGCGCGGATCATGATCTCGTGGGGACTGGCGACGGCCGCGATGGTGTTCGTCAACAACGAGTGGCAGTTCTACGGGTTGCGTTTCGTGATCGGCGCAATGGAAGCGGGCTTCGCGCCGGGCGTGCTGTACTACCTGACGCTGTGGTTTCCGCCGAGCTATCGCGGGCGTATCACGTCGATGCTGTTTCTCGCGTCCGCGTTTTCCGGACTGGTCGGCGCGCCGCTCGCGGGGCTCGTGATCGGACACATGAACGGCGTGCTGGGCATGCCTGGCTGGCACTGGCTGTTTCTGCTCGGCGGGTTGCCGTGCATCGTGCTCGGCTATCTGGTGCTGAAGCTGCTGAAGGATCGTATCGAAGACGCGGGTTGGCTGTCGCCGGCAGAAAAGTCCTTTCTGTCCGGGCAGATTGCGCAGCAAAGCCGTCATCCGGACACCGGGCATTCGTTGATGGGTGCCATCAGAACGCCGGGCTTTCTCACGCTTGGGCTGGTGTATTTCCTGATTCAGGTGGCGTCGTACGGCTTGAATTTCTGGGCGCCGCATCTGATTCACGTGGCGGGCACGAACAACCCGACAGTGATCGGTTTGTTGACGGCGGTGCCTTATATTGCCGGCGCAATCTGCATGGTGGTGGTCGGGCGCTTGTCCGATGCGAGCGGCGAACGGCGCAAGTTCGTGTTCGGCTTGCTGGTCATGTCTGCGATCGGCTTCTTTGCAGCGGGGTTCTTCGACAAGCAGACGGCGTTGCTGGTCGTCGCGCTGGCTGTGATGGGCGCGGGCGTGGTCGCTTCGATTCCGGCGTTCTGGGCGTTGCCGCCGAAGCTCGTCACGGGCGCCGGCGCCGCCGGTGGGATCGCCTTGATCAATACGCTCGGGCAGCTCGGCGGCATTGTGAGCCCGATCATGGTGGGGCGCGTGCGAGACCTGACCGGCAGTACCACGCCGGCCTTGTACGTGATCGGCGCGATGAGCCTGGTGTGCGCGCTGATCGTGTTGTACGGATTGCCTGACTCATTGCGACGCAAGGAAGCCGCGCGGTAAAGGCTGACCTGACGCGATCGGTCAGCCCCTGCCATGCAACGCGGCGATTTCCTGCAGGTCCAGATCGTGTTCGAGAACGCTCAGCAGTTCATCGTGAAGCAAGCCCGTTCGATGCAGCTGCAATAGCTCGACGCGTGCCGCCGAAACGGCGGCCAGCACCACGTCGTAGTGCGCGGCGCGTTCTTTCGCAGGAAAGGTGGCTTCGTCCTGATGGGCCTCGGTAATGCGAGCACGATAGCTGTACTGTTCCAGCAAGCGCGGATGAATCACGCTGCCATCCGCCCCATGCACGAGCGGCTGAATGGCGGCGAGCTGCGCGGCTTCGAGCCGTGCCCACGCCTGCGGCTCGGTCAGATGCTGTTCGTTTCGTTCGGCTGCGTGGTCCGGATTGATCCAGCGAATCAGCGCTCCGATCGTCGTGCCTTGACCGAGCACCGTCACCAGAATCACGGCAAATGAGGCGACCAGGATCAGATCGCGGCCGGGCATCTCCTCAGGCAAGGAGAGCGCGATAGCCAGCGTGACCACGCCTCGCATGCCGGCCCAGCTCGTGACAGTGGCCGAGCGCCAGTCGGGCGTGCCGCCCGTGCGGCGCGCCAATTTGCACACCAGCGCCTTCAACCATTCCACCGCGAAGACCCACACGAATCGCGACAGCACGACCACCGCGAGCACCGCGCCGACGACGGGGGCGAACGCGGCCAACACGTCGCCGACGCCGCCTAGCCGCACGATCACGCCGCGCAGCGACAGTCCGATCAGAATGAACACCAGCGCTTCCATCAGGAAGATCACGACCTGCCAGAAGGCCGTGCCGCGCATGCGTACCGCCGCCGAAAAGACTTCGTGCTGATGCCAGCCGAGCACCATCCCGCAACTCACGGTCGCGATCACGCCCGACACATCCAACGTGTCGCCGACGATATAGCTGGCCCACGCGGACAGGGTCGATGCGGTGATGATGAGGTATGCGTCGTCGAGATAACGCAGAAGCTTGACGAGCACGAAACCGATCGCCACGCCCACCGCTATGCCGCCCAGTGCGAGCACGGCGAAGCGTCCGATCGCATGCTGCGCGCTGAAGGTGCCGGTTAGCGCGGCTGCGACGGCGAAGCGGAACAGCACGAGGCCGGCGGCGTCGTTGAGGAGGCTCTCGCCTTCGAGCAGTACCATCAGGCGGCGCGGCAGCGCGACGCGTTCGAGCACCGCCTTCGCGGCGACGGCGTCGGGCGGCGAGACGATCGCACCCAAGGCGAAGCACGCGCCCCACGGCAGAGCGGGCACGACCCAATGCACGACCAGACCGACCGTGAGCGTGGTGAACGCGACGGCGCCGATCGCGAGCAGCAGGATGCCGCCGAGATTGCCCTTGAACTCGTCCCACACGGAGAAGTACGCGCCGTCCATGAGGAGCGGCGGCAGGAACACGATCAGGACCAGTTCGGGATCGAGATTGAAGCGTGGCAGTCCGGGCACGAAGGCCATTGCGGCGCCGCCGACCAGCAGCGCGGCGGCTGGCGGCAGACGCAGCCGCTTGGCAAGCAGTTCGAGACCGATGATCGCGACGAGCGACAGCAGGACGACTTTGAAGCCCATGACGGACGACATGTTCGGCCTCGGCAAATGGCTGGGGAACTACTTTTTATCACACAGCGGATGGGGTGCCTGTGGTTGTGACGAGACAGGATAGGCGTGTGGCGTCAAGCACTTGGGTGGGCTGTGCGCAGGTTGTCCACAGGCTTATGGACAATTTGTGGGGATAACTGACAGTTCGCGTCGAACCGCATTCCGGCGTCACGCGTTTCCAGCGCATTCGCCCGCAAAGTGCCGACCGGTGCTCACGCATGAACCGCAGGTCGATACCTCCATCGCATCAACCACTTGGCTGGGATGTAAGAAGGTTGTCCACAGGCTTGCCAACATTTTAGGTGGACAAGTTTTACCTTCGGCGCGGACGCCGAAGGCACACCGCCTAGGTGCTCAACTCAACTCAAGTCTTCAACGGCGACGCAGCCACCGCTTCCCGCGACTGCACCTGCAAAACCGCATCGCGCTTATCAAGCAGATGCTGCCGAAGAATCGCACTCAGCTTCTTACCATCCCGCGCTTCAAGCGCCTTCAGCATCTCGTCGTGATCATGAATCGCGCTATCCCACTTCGGAATCTGGAAATTCGACCGAAACCTGAGCGCCTGCAAGCGCCGATTCACCGCGACATAAGTCTGCCGCAGAGCCGAGTTCCTGGCCGCCTCATTGATCTTGTCGTGGATCGCCTGATTGCGGCTGTAGTACCCGGCCAGATCGTTCTGCGTACGGCACGCGAGCATCGCGTAATGCAGCGCCTTGATCTCGGCGAGTTCAGCAGCCGTCATCCGCTCGGCCGCCAGTTCGCCGGAAAAAGCTTCGAGACCACTCATCAATTCGAAGGTTTCGCGCAATTCAGCCTCCGACATCTTCGACACCGACGCGCCACGATTCGGCGAAATCTCGATCAACCCTTCCGCGGCCAACACCTTCAGCGCCTCGCGCAGCGGCGTGCGTGAAATACCGAGCGTTTCGCACAACTCGCGCTCGTTCAATTTCTTGCCCGGCTCGAGCACGCCTTCGACGATGAAGCGCCGAATGTGCTCCACCACCGTGTCGTGCAAGCGCTGCCGCTCGACCTTCGGCATCAGCGGGGAAGTGGCGACGTCGGCCTCGAAATCCGAATTTTGCATACAAAAGCCCTCAACATCTCATTAGCTCGGATTTTATAGGAAGCTGAAAGATTAGTTAATAGCGCGGGTAAACACCGGTGCCAGCGGGCAATTTTCGCCTTGGGATCGTCGGGGTTCGTCTGATATAGTTTTTTGAATGCAAAATTCAATCGGAGGAGCCCAATGCTCAAGCTAGACTTTCACCCCGCTGGCCGTCACTTTTTGCAGATTCCGGGTCCGAGCCCGGTGCCCGACCGTATCCTCCGGGCGATGAGCTACCCGACCATCGACCACCGCGGTCCGGAGTTCGGCGAACTCGGTCTGAAGGTGCTCGACGGCATCAAGAAAATCTTCAAGACGCAGCAACCCGTGGTGATTTACCCGGCCTCGGGCACGGGCGCCTGGGAAGCGGCGCTCTCGAACACGTTGAGCCCCGGCGACCACGTGCTGATGTTCGAAACCGGCCACTTCGCCACGCTGTGGAAAAAGATGGCGGAAAGCCTCGGGCTGAAGCCGGAGTTTCTCGGCCTGCCGGGCATCGAAGGCTGGCGTCGCGGCGTGCAGCCGCAAATGATCGAAGAGCGTCTGCGCGCCGACACGCAGCACGCGATCAAGGCGGTGTGCGTGGTGCACAACGAAACGTCCACGGGCGTGACCTCCGATATCGCCGCCGTGCGTCGCGCAATCGACGCAGCGGGTCATCCGGCCTTGCTGCTGGTCGACACGATCTCAGGCCTCGCGTGCGCCGACTATCGTCACGACGAATGGGGCGTCGACGTCACCGTCTCGGGCTCGCAAAAAGGTTTGATGCTGCCGCCCGGCATCAGCTTCAACGCGATCTCGCCGAAAGCCGTGGCCGCCAGCAAGCAGGCAAAACTGCCGCGCAGCTTCTGGGATTGGACTGACATCGTCGAGATGAACAAGACCGGTTACTGGCCGTACACGCCGAACACGAACCTGCTTTACGGACTCAATGAAGCGCTCGAGATGATTCTCGGCGAAGGGCTCGACAACGTGTTCGCCCGTCACGAACGTCTCGCCGAAGCAACCCGTCGCGCGGTGCGCGCGTGGGGTCTGGAGATTCAGTGCGCCGATCCGTCGGTGTACAGCCCGGTGCTCACGGGCGTGATGATGCCCGACGGCATCGATGCCGATGCGGTGCGCAAGCTCATCTACGAACGCTTCGACATGTCGCTTGGCACGGGCCTCGGCAAGATGAAAGGCCGCATGTTCCGCATCGGCCATCTCGGCGACTGCAACGACCTGATGCTGCTGGCCACGCTGGCCGGCTGCGAAATGGGTCTGCGGCTCGCGGGCGTGCCGCTCAAGGAAAGCGGCATGCCTGCCGCTATGGAATGGTTGAGCCAGCCGACCCAAGCCTCGGGCCTGAAAGCCGCGGCCTGAGGACACGAGGCGCAACCAACGGCTCGCAAAAAAGGGACTTCCCTGACGAAGGAAGCCGCGCACAGAACGCGGCCCGAACTAATGCGATGGTCCCGCGGCGCAAGCCGCTGCCGGGCAACGACGCAGCGCGCCATCTCAGGCCCGCCGTCGACACATGCAATGGAGAGAGACGATGAAGCGGTTTCGTGTGACCAGTGCGACCAGTATCGTTCTAGTGATGCTCTGCATCATGTACTTCATCACCTACCTCGACCGCGTCAACGTCAGCACCGCGGCGGCGGGTTTCGGCAAGGAATTCCATCTCTCGCATACGGAAGTCGGCCTGGTGTTCTCGGCCTTCGCGTATCCGTATCTGATCTTCCAGATTATCGGCGGATGGGTCAGTGATCGCTTCGGTGCGAAACGCACGTTGATATTTTGCGGCGCCATCTGGGGCGTCGCGACTCTGCTGACGGGTTTTGCGGGCGGCCTGGTTTCGCTGCTGGCCGCGCGCGTGCTGCTCGGCTTCGGCGAGGGCGCGACGTTTCCCGCCGCCACTTCCGCGATGGCGCGCTGGGTCGCCAAGGAAAAACGCGGCTTCGCGCAGGGCATCACGCATGCGGCCTCGCGGATCGGCAATGCGGTGGCGCCCGGCCTGATCGTGCTCGTCATGGCGACCTGGGGCTGGCGCGAGTCGTTCTATATCTGCGGCGTGTTCAGCTTGTTGTGGGTCGCCGTGTGGGCGATTACCTTCACCGAACATCCGAAAGATCATCCGCGTATCACGAACGACGAGCTCACCGCGCTGCCCGCGCCGAAGCCGAAAGTCGCCGGCGTGCCGTGGGGCAAACTGTTTCGCCGCATGTGGCCGGTCACGATCGTGTACTTCTGCTACGGCTGGACATTGTGGCTGTTCCTGAGCTGGATTCCGCAATACTTTCTGCACAGCTATCACCTGCAACTTCAGAAGTCGGCGATCTTCGCTTCGGTGGTGTTCTTCGCCGGCGTGATCGGCGACACGCTCGGCGGCATCGTGACCGACGCGATCTTCACGCGCACCGGCAGCCTGAAACGCGCACGTAGCTGGATGGTGTCGGTCTGCATGTTCTTCTGCCTGCTCTCGCTGATTCCACTGATGTTCACGCACAGCCTGTATCTGTCGATGGCGTGTCTCGCGTCCGGCTTCTTCTTTGCCGAAATGACGATCGGTCCAATGTGGGCGATTCCGATGGATATCGCGCCGGAATACTCGGGCACCGCAAGCGGCATGATGAACACCGGCTCGGCACTGGCGGCGATCATCTCGCCGGTGGTCGGCGGTTTCCTGATCGACTACTTCGGCAGCTGGGAATTGCCGTTCGTCGGCAGCATGCTGTTGATGGCGATCGGCGTGGTGCTCGCGTTCCGCATGCAGCCGGAAAGCAAGTTCGCGCTCAACGCAGCTGATAAAGCGCATGTTCCTACCGGCATGGGCGTTTGAGCGCGCTACACCGTTCCATCTTTCCGCCTCACGACACGACACTATGATGACAGCACTCAGCCGGCTTCTCGCCGATGCACGCCGCAATCACGCCACGCTCGACACGTTGCCGCCGGAGCACACACCCGCCGACTCCGCCGCGGCGTATGCGATCCAGCATGAAATCCTGGACGCATGCGGTGCGCGGATCGCCGGCTGGAAGATCGGCGCGAAGTCCGAAAGCGGTCCGATCCAGGGCGCGCCGTTGCCCGACCTCGACTTGCATGCCGACGGTGCGCGTTTGCCGCGCGAAGTCTTCGCGCCGTTGGGCCTTGAACTGGAAATCGCGTTTCGCTTCGGACGGCGCTTCGACGTTTCCACCACGCCGTATAGCGAGGCTGAAGTGCTGGCGAGCATCGGTTCGATCGGCGCGACCATCGAAATCGTGGCGAGCCGCTACGCCGAATGGCCCGCCGTCGACAAGCTCGCTCAACTCGCGGATTTGCAGAACCACGGCGCGCTGATCGTGGGCGAATTCACGCCGTATCGCGAGGATTTTCCGTTCGTGGCGCCGTCGCTGCATTTCGATTTCGACGGAAACGATGTGGTTAAAGCCACGCCTGCCAATCCGGCCGGCGATCCGCGACGCCTGCTGACGTGGCTCGTCAATCACGCCACATCGCGCGGCATTGCGGTGACGCCGGAGATGGTCGTCACAGCCGGCTCCTACACCGGCATGTTCTTTCCGCAGACGGCGGGCACGGCGAGCGGGCGCATTGAAGGACTCGCGCCGGTCAGCCTCACGCTGTACTAGCCGCTTCCCTGTTTTTGCCATAGGCCGACGATATGACGAACCCCACTTCCGCTTTACTCGTCAAGCCGATCCATCTGGTTCCATCCGCCGCGCGCCTGACGAGTCCGCTCGCGCAGCATCTGCGCAAATCACTGCGCGGCGACGTGCTGTTCGATGCGGCGAGCCGCGGCCGTTACGCGACCGACGCGTCGATCTACCAGATCACGCCGATCGGCGTGGTGGTGCCGCGCGACCAGGACGATCTGCGCATTGCGCTGGAAATCGCGCGCAGCGAGAAGGTGCCGCTGCTCGCGCGCGGCGCGGGCACGAGCCAATGCGGCCAGACGGTCGGCGAAGCACTGGTAATCGACACGAGCAAGTGGTTGAACAACATCGTCGCCTTCGATGCCGAAGCGCGCACGGTGACGGTCGAACCGGGCGTCGTGCTGGATCATCTGAACGCGTGGCTCAAACCGCACGGTCTCTGGTTTCCGGTGGACGTTTCGACGGCCGCGCAATGCACGATCGGCGGCATGGCCGGCAATAATTCGTGCGGCTCGCGCTCGATCGAATACGGCAACATGGTGCACAACGTCGACGCGATCGACGCAATTCTCGCCGACGGCAGCGAAGCGCGTTTCGCCTCGTTGCGCGAGGCGCCGCAAGGCGCGCGCTTGCAGCAGATACTCGCGGGCGTGAAGCAGATCGCCGAACGCGAGCGCGACGAGATCGTGGCGCGCGTGCCGAAGGTCTTGCGCCGCGTGGCGGGCTACAACATCGACGTGTTCGATTGCCAGAACCCGCGCGCCTATACCGACGACGGCGTCGCGAACCTCGCGCATCTGCTGGTCGGCTCGGAAGGCACGCTTGCGTTCAGCCGGCAATTGACGCTCAGGCTCGCGCCGCTGCCCGCGTATAAAACGCTCGGCGTAGTCAACTTCCCGACCTTCTGGCAGTCGATGGAGCTGACGCAGCACATCGTCAAGCTGAAGCCGGTGGCGGTGGAGCTGGTCGATCGCACGATGATCGATCTGGCGATGGACAATCCGGCGTTTCGTCCGGTGATCGGCAAGGCGCTGGTCGGTGAGCCACAAGCCATTCTGCTGGTGGAGTTCGCGGGCGAGGACCGCGACGCTCAACTCGCGTCGCTCAAGCAGCTCACGGAACTGATGGCGGACCTCGGCTTGCCCGACTCGGTCGTCGAGATGCCGGACGCGAACGAACAGAAAGCGCTTTGGGAAGTGCGCAAGGCCGGGCTCAATATCATGATGAGCATGAAGGGCGACGGCAAGCCGGTGTCCTTCATTGAAGATTGCGCGGTGCCGCTCGAACATTTGGCCGAATACACGAGCCGCCTGACCGAGGTGTTCCATCGAAACGGCACGGAAGGCACCTGGTATGCGCATGCGAGCGTCGGCACGCTGCACGTGCGGCCGATTCTCGACATGCGGCGCGACGGCGCGGTCAAGATGCGCGCGATCGCCGAGGAAGCCGCGGCACTCGTGCGCGAATACAAGGGCGCCTATTCGGGCGAACACGGCGACGGACTGTGCCGCGGCGAATGGGTCGCGTGGCAATATGGCCCGCGCCTGAATCAGGCGTTCAGCGAGATCAAGGCGCTGTTTGATCCGGACAACCGCTTCAATCCCGACAAAATCGTGCGTCCGCCGAAGATGGACGACGCGCACAATTTCCGCTTCGCACCGGGCTACAAGGAACATCGCATCGAAACGGCGCTCGACTGGTCCGCATGGAATGTCGAACGCGATCCGCTGACAGGACAGGAGACCTTGCCGGGCAGTGGCAACGATCTGTCCGGCGGTCTCGCGAAGGCCGTCGAGATGTGCAATAACAACGGCCACTGCCGCAAGTTCGACGCGGGCACCATGTGCCCGAGCTACCGCGTGACGAAGGACGAACAGCACGTCACACGCGGACGCGCGAATACATTGCGCCTCGCGATTTCCGGTCAACTCGGCGAAGCGGGTCTCGCGAGCGACGACGTGAAGGAAACGCTCGATCTGTGCGTCTCCTGCAAGGGCTGCAAGCGCGATTGCCCGACAGGCGTCGATATGGCGAAGTTCAAGATCGAGGCGCGGGCGGCGCGCGTCAAGCGTCACGGACTGCGTCTGCGTGACAAGCTGGTGGCTTTTATGCCGCGTTACGCGTCGACAGCGAGCCGCATGCCGGGTTTGATGGCGCTCGCCGATAACGTGCCGGTGCTGTCGGCGTGGTTCAAGCGGTCCGTGGGCTTCGCGCCCGAGCGGAGCTTGCCGCGCTTCAAGAAGTCGTTCCTCGCTGATGCGGTGTCATCGCGCAACGCAGCCCAAGGTGTCGCACTCAAAGAAGTCCTGCTGTTCGTCGACACGTTCAACAACAACATGGAGCCGGAAAACGCGCGCGCTGCGCAGCAGGTGCTGGAGGCCGCGGGTTACACGGTGCACTTCAATACGCGCCAGGGTGAGCGGCCCGTGTGCTGCGGCCGCACGTTCCTCGCGGCGGGTCTCGTCGATGAAGCGAAGCAGGAAGCGCGGCGCATGCTCGATCTGTTCAAGCCATTCGTGGAGCGCGGCGTGCCGATCGTCGGGTTGGAGCCATCGTGCTTGCTGTCGTTGCGCGATGAGTTCCTGCACTACGGCTTTGGCGATGAAGCGCAGCGGCTGGCGAAGCAGGCGCTCCTATTCGAAGAGTTTCTGGTGCGCGAGGAAAAGGCCGGACGTTTGCAGCTCGCGTTGAAGCCGTTGGCCAAACAACAGGCGTTGGTGCATGGTCATTGCCATCAAAAGGCCTTCGACGCCTTTACGCCCGCGCAAACCGTGTTGAAATGGATTCCTGATTTCAAGGTATCGACGGTGGAGTCGTCGTGCTGCGGGATGGCGGGCAGTTTCGGCTATGAGGCCGAGCATTACGCGACGTCGCAGGCAATGGCCGAGCTGTCGCTGCTGCCGGCGGTGCGCAAGATGGATGGCAACACGCTCATGGTCGCGGACGGCACGAGTTGCCGGCATCAGATTCACGACGGCGCCGGCGTCGACGCGATCCATGTGGCGCGCGTGCTGGCGATGGCGTTGCAGTAAATGCAGTAGCAGCAGTAGCGCAGAACGCGCCGGCTCGCGCTCAGGCGGCGATAGCCTGCCGATACGCGGTCGGCGCCACGCCGACGCTCTCGCGGAAACGGTGGCTGAAATGGCTGGCGTTGGCATAGCCGCATTGCTCGGCGACCTGCGCGAGCGGCAGCGCCGTGGAGCGCAATAGCGTGCGGGCGCGTTCGAGCCGCTGCTGCGCGATCCACGCGGCGGGCGGCAGTCCGAACGAGGTGCGGAACATGCGCGCAAGATGAAATTCCGATAACGCCGCTACGCCGGCCAGCTCGCCGAGTGTGAGCGTCTGCGAAAGATGGCTTTCGATATAGTCGTGCAGCCGCCGGCGAGTCGCGACCGACAATCCGCCTTTAAGCGACGCATCCGTGCGGCGCACGCCTTGCGCGCGCAACAGCAGACTCAGCACTTGATGCGCGGTCTCATTGGTGCGCAGCAAACCGTCGGGATCCTGCCAGTCTTCGTTCGCAAGCGATTGACACAACGTGGCGATGCGGGCGTCTTCGAAATACGTGCGATCGGCGAGCGTCAGTTCGCGCGGCTCGAGGTCGAGTTCCTGAACCGCACGCTGCGTGAAGTGCTCCGGAAGGAAGTACAGGTGCATGAAATGCATGTGGCCGCGCACCCACCAGCGTGATTCGTGGTCGCCGGGCAGCGCACAGAGCCGCGACGGCGCGCCGTAATGCCCCGGCATTTTCTGACGCTCGGTGCGATAGCCGCCGTCCAGATAACACGACAACGTGTGATGGCCGGGCCGATCGTAGACGGTCTCGGCTTCTTCCGTGTCGCGAGTCCAGACGGCGATGGCCAGCCGATCGCCGAGCCACGCGAAGCGGTCCAGATTCGCGTTGGCGCTGCTCAGCGTGTGACACACCGACTGAAGGCCGAACGGCGATTCGGTGGGGTGGGTCACAGGGGCGTGCGGTCTGGCGTTCACGAAGCGGGCGAAATACTTGTCATGACTGAATAAGCGTCAGTATACGGCCGCCCACGCGCGGCGGCTTGCCACTCCGAAAAAGTGCGCAATCCTGGACAAGTGCGGCCGGTCTGGCTGCGGCATAGTGGGCTTCCGTATTTGCTGCTGCAGGCCTGACCATGAATTTGTCCCTCTATGCCGCCACCGTTTTGATTTGGGGCACCACGTGGATCGCGATCAAATGGCAACTGGGGGCGGTGCCGCCGCCGGTGTCCATTGCATGGCGTTTCTGGATCGCGGCGCTGGTGCTGTTCGCGTTGCTGCGTATCATGCGCCGGCCGATCTGGCCACCGCGCGCCGCATGGCGATTCCTGGTCGCGCAAGGATTGGCGCTCTTCTGTCTGAACTTTCTGTGCTTCTACTACGCTGAACAGGTGGTGCCGAGCGGCCTGGTGGCGGTGGTGTTTTCCACCGCGCCGCTGCTGAATTCGATCAACGGCCGTCTCTTCATGGGCCGGCCGTTGCAACCCACGGCGATTGCCGGTGCGGCGCTGGGGCTCGTCGGTATCGTGTGTCTGTTCGTGCAGCAGATGACGGGACACCTCGGCGATCACGCCGCGTGGTTCGGGCTTGCGATCGCGTTTCTTGGAACCCTGTGCTTTTCGGCCGGCAACCTGTTGTCGAGCCGCATGCAATCGATGGGTCTGCACCCGTTCGCCACGAATAGCTGGGCGATGCTGATCGGCGCCGGCGTCTTGACGTTGGGAAGCGTAGTGGCCGGTTTCTCGTTCGCCGTCGAGCCGTCCGCGCGTTATCTCGGCGCGCTCGCCTATCTCGCGATTTTCGGCTCGGTGATCGGCTTCACGGCTTATCTGATGCTGGTCGGGCGCATCGGACCCGAGCGGGCTGCTTACTGCACGGTATTGTTTCCGATCGTGGCGCTGGCGGTGTCGACGGTGTTCGAAGGCTATCAGTGGTCCGCGCTGGCCGTGGTCGGACTGTTGCTGGTGGTGGCCGGCAATCTGGTGGCGTTCGATCTCACGCGGCGTATCTTCGTGCGGCGAGTGCGGACTTCCTGAGGGACGTTTTCCCGGCGAGGCGGCGCGCTAATCGGCCGCCGTGCCGAGAGTGCTGGAGAGTCACCGTTTGCCAACGCGTCTCTTTATCAACGGTGATGATTCAGATTGGCACGGCCGCACCTGCGGGCGATTGAGGTGAGTATTTTCGGGAGCCTGGAAGGCGGTTGAGAAAAGCTCCGGTGAGCTTTTCCGGGAGTGCGGAAATCAAGCAAAAATCAAAGCTGGCACCTCCCCATCACCTCCGCATTAACCACATGGGTAGACGAACCCACCCATCACCCGTATAATCCCAGCACCCTAACCGCGAAATCGCAGCTAGATAGGCCCAGTTAGAAGGGGTTCGATGCAAACTAGCAGCACTTTGCATCCGCTCTGACGCCGGTTGAAAACCCGGCATTCAAGAGGGGCCCAAACCCCGTCGGACAAGCAGCCCAGCGCTGCTGCCGAATATCATCGATGGATCTGGCACCAGTTTTCCTGACTGGTCCGCCACCGAAGGCGAAATCACACCGCCTTCGCGCCGGGCAAAAACAAACCCCCGGCACCACTCGGTTCAACTCGCGGCATCTGTCGCGTCCCGAACTTCCCATTCGCAGCGTCATCACGACGCCTGCGCGGCGCGGCTATTTCCGCGCGTCGCTCGAACAAGGAGGCGCATCTTCATGATTCAACGTCCTGCCAGACTGATCGGCAGTCTTGTAGCCATCGGTGTCGTCGTCGCGTTGCTGTGCCGCGCGGTCGACCCCAGCGCGCTGCATCAGTACGCGCCCGATCTCGTCTACTACACCAAACGGCACCTGCTGCTCGTCGGCTACTCCATGGCGCTCGCGCTGCTAGTCGGCATTCCCGCCGGCGTATTGCTGAGCCGCCCGTCGCTCGCGCGTCACGCCGAACGCTTCATGCAGATCTTCAACATTGGCAACACGATTCCCTCGCTGGCCGTGCTGGCGATCGCGCTCGGCATCTTCGGCATTGGCGATATTCCGGCGCTCGTCGCGCTGTTTCTCGCGTCGTTGCTGCCCATCACGCGCAATGCCTACGAAGGCATGAAGAATGTCGCACCCGCGCTGCGCGAGGCGGCGCGCGGTCTCGGCATGACGGGCTGGCAGTCGCTGTTGCGCGTGGAGTTGCCTAATGCCATGCCGATCATCATCGGCGGCGTGCGCACGGCGCTCGCGATCAACGTGGGAAGCGCGCCGCTCGCCTATCTGATCGGCGCGGACAGTCTCGGCACGCTGATTTTTCCGGGCATCTATTTGAACAACCAGCAGCAGCTTTTGCTCGGCGCGGCGGCCACCGCGATTCTCGCGCTGGTACTGGACGGCATCGTCTCGGCCGGCAGCCGCTACCTGCTCGCGCGACGCGGGGTGACGGCATGACGAATCTGTTCAAACGCAGCCGCTGGCTCGCCGCCGGCGCATTCCTCTTCACGAGTCTTCAGGCGAGCGCGGCGACGCTCGTACTCGGCGGCAAAAATTTCACCGAGCAATACGTTCTTACCGAGATCACGTCGCAATACCTGCGCGCGAAGGGCTACACGATCGACGCCCGCACCGGCCTCGGCAGCACGCTGTTGCGCAGCGCGCAGGAGAACGGCCAGGTCGATATCACGTGGGAATACACGGGCACCGCCGCGATCGTCTACAACAAGATCACTGAAAAGCTCGATCCGAAGACGATGTACGAACGCGTGAAAGCGCTCGATGCGAAACGTGGCCTCGTGTGGCTGGATTGCTCGCCGCTGAACAACACGTACGCACTCGGTCTGCCGCAACAAGTGGCGCAGCAAACCGGCATCCGCACGATTTCGCAACTCGCCGCGAAGATGGCGGCGGAGCCGAAACAGAAACACGTGTTTGCGATGGATGCGGAGTTCGCCAATCGACCGGACGGCCTGAAGCCGCTCGAAGCCGCGTACGGCATGCAGTTCAGCCGCGCGGAAACGCGGCAAATGGATCCGGGCCTCGTCTACACGGCGCTGCATAACAACCAGGTGCCGATCGGGTTGATCTACACGACGGACGGCCGCGTGAAGGGCTTCAACATCATGCCGCTCGAAGACGACCGCCACTACTTCCCCGCATACAACGCCACGCCGGTGGTGCGCAAGACGACGCTCGACCAGAACCCGCAACTCGCGCCGCAATTGAACGCGTTGTCCGACGCGCTGAACAACGACACGATGCTGGAAATGAACAAGCAGGTCGACATCGACGGCAAGCCGGTGCGCGAAGTCGCGGCGGAGTTCCTGCGCACGCACAAGCTGCCCTGAGCGGAGATCTTCTTTATGACTGTATTCGACTATCTATCGGCCAACTGGCCTGAATTGCTGCAACTCACCGCGCAACACGTGTGGCTGGTGGGAATCGCGGTGGGTTGCGCGATTGCCGTCGGCGTACCCTTGGGTATCCTGATCAATCGGCACGAGTGGCTCGCCGCGCCGCTGCTGAGCATTGCGACGGTGGTGCTGACCTTGCCGTCCATCGCACTGTTCGGCTTGATGATTCCGGTGTTCTCGCGCTTCGGCCAGGGCATCGGCGCAGTGCCGGCGATCACCGCCGTGTTCCTCTATTCGCTGCTGCCGATCATGCGCAACACCTACCTCGCGCTGCGCAATGTCGACGCCGGCATCAAGGAAGCCGGCATCGGTATCGGCATGACGGTGTGGCAACGGCTGCGGCTCGTCGATTTGCCGCTCGCCGTGCCGGTGATTCTCGGCGGCGTGCGCACGGCCGTGGTGATGAACATCGGCGTGATGACGATCGCCGCGGTGGTCGGCGCGGGCGGTCTCGGCACGCTGATCATCCGCGCGATCGGCCAGAGCAACATGATGAAACTGTTGGTGGGCGCCGTTCTCGTGAGCTTGCTCGCGATCGTCGCCGACCTGCTGCTGCAAGCGCTGCAACGCTTGCTGACCCCGAAGGGAGTACAAAAGACATGATCGAACTCGACAAACTGACCAAGACGTTTACGCAGAAGGACGGCCAGCAGGTGAAGGCAGTCGACTCGGTGAGCCTGACTGTCGGCGAAGGCGAAATCTGCGTGTTTCTCGGCCCGTCGGGCTGCGGCAAGACCACCACGTTGAAGATGATCAACCGTTTGATCGCGCCGACTTCGGGCCGCGTGCTGATCAACGGCGAGGACACTTCAGGTCTGAACGAAGTCGAATTGCGCCGCCACATCGGCTACGTGATCCAGCAGATCGGCCTGTTTCCGAACATGACGATCGAGGAGAACATCACGGTCGTGCCGCGCCTGCTCGGCTGGGACAAGAAGCGTTGCCGCGAACGGGCCACGGAGTTGATGTCGATGGTCGCGCTCGATCCGAAGCAGTATCTGAAGCGCTATCCGCGTGAACTTTCGGGCGGCCAGCAACAGCGTATCGGCGTGATTCGCGCATTGGCCGCCGATCCGCCGGTGCTGCTGATGGACGAGCCGTTCGGCGCGGTCGACCCGATCAATCGCGAGTCGATTCAGAACGAGTTCTTCCAGATGCAGCGTCAGCTGAACAAGACAGTGATCATGGTGAGTCATGACATCGACGAGGCGATCAAGCTTGGCGACCGCGTCGCCGTATTCCGCCGGGGTCAACTGGTGCAATACGATCATCCGGATACGCTGCTGGCGCATCCGCGCGACGAGTTCGTCGGCGCGTTCGTCGGTCAGGACAGCACGTTGAAACGCCTCTTGCTAGTGAAGGCCGGCGACGCCGCCACCCAGCCGGAAACCGCGCATGCCGACATGCCGGTCGCGCGCGCATTCCAGATGATGGACGACAGCGACAGCCGCTATCTGACCATCGTCGATGGCAAGCAGCAGGCGCTCGGCTATGTGACGCGCCGCTCGGCGCGCGCGGGCCAGGGTGTGTGCGGCGATCATCTGACTGCATTCAAGGCGACGGTCAGCGCGGACGAGCATCTGCGCATCGTGCTGTCGAAGATGTACCAGTTCAATTCGTCATGGATGCCGGTGCTGGATGGCGACGGCCGTTATGTCGGCGAAGTCACGCAGGATTCGATTGCGGACTATCTGAGCTCGGGCCGCTCACGTCGGCAGACGGGTCAGCCGGCGATCGTGTCGCCTGCTGTCGCCGCGGCGGAAGCGGCGGCCGCGCAAGCTGCGGCCGCTGAGCACGTTTGATATTGGGTAGTCAACAAAACGGCGTGAGCGCGGCGTCGCGAGTCGAATCGAGCACCGGCCACGGCAATGAATCGGCCGGCGGCGCGGTGGCCGTTCTCACCATGCCGGGTGCGCTTTCGAATACCTCGACGAGCCAGTCGACGAAAGCGCGCACGCGTGGTGAAATCTGGCGGCTCTTCACATACGTCACTGAAACGGGCACCGGCGCGGGCCTGCACTTCGGCAACACTTCGACCAACTTTCCCGACGCAAGGTACGGCGCGGCAACCGCGTGCCCAGGCTGAATCAAGCCGAGGCCTTCGAGTCCGCAGGCGAGGTAAGTGTGTTCGTCGTTCACCTGGATGAAGCTGTCCAGTTTCACCTTGCTCGCTCGCGCCGCCACGCTGAAGTCGAAGTCCATGCGGCGGCCGTTACATGGCGGAGTTGCACAAAGACGGACGCGACTGGCTGCTGCTAGAAAACCATTGCCCGATTTGCGCGGCGGCGCGAACCTGCCAGGGATTTTGCCGCACGGAGTTGCAACTCTTCGCCGAGATTGTCGGCGAAGACGGTTCGATTGAACGCGAGGAGCATGTGCTGGCAGGCGCGCGTCGGTGCGCTTATCGCATCCACGTAAATAGCAAATAGCACCGCATTTGTGCGCAGGCTTATGCGCTTCGGATTGTTTGGATAATTCAACATTTAATGCGAATTTTTTATCAATATATTTCCGATTTTTCTATGCGAGGATAAAACGCCAACATTTACGCGTGCGCGATTGCCTATCGGTCCGCACGCCTGCGATGTGCGCCGGACACGCCGACCCTGCGCGCTTCGCACCTTGCAAGGAAATACCGTCGTGACATTGTTCTCTCGCCTGGGCGTGGCCGTTGTTATCTTACACAGTCTTATCCCGCTGAATGCGTCCGCGCAATCGCAACTCAATTACACCACCTCATGGATCGGTAATAGCTTTGGTTTCGGCGACGGCAAATGGATGCAGCAGGATATCCAGGCCATCAGCGTCGGCGGCGACGGCACCGTTTATACCAACGCGCCGTGGGACGAAAGCGGTAGTGAAATCGCCGCCTACCGCGCGGGCGACAAGATCGCTGTCGCGGGTTCGACGCATGGCTGGGGCGCGGCCGGTGGCGACGCGGTCGCGGTGAATCACACGTACCTGTATGCGGCGATGTCGATCGGCAACGAGAGCAACGCCCTGGTCGGCGCGGATTATCCGGCAGCCAATCTGACCTGGTACGGCATCACGCGCCGCACGCTCGCCAATCTGGCGACTGGCGCGCCGTTCAGCGGCGGTATTGGCAATAGCGCCAATGCGACGAAGAACAGTTTCCTGCCGCTCGAGACGGTGGCAACTGGCAACGACGCGAGCATTCGCGGCATGACCGCCACCGACAGCGAACTGTATGTGGCCGACACCTACGCCAACCGGATCGTCGTGTTCGACGCGAATTCGATGCAGCGCTTGCGCTCGTGGAACGTGACATCGCCGGGGCGCATTGCGGTGGATACCGATTCGACGCTGTGGGTGATGAGCGGCGTCTCTTCTGGAAGCCTAACGATTCAGCACTATGCTGCGAACGGCACTGCGCTCGCCGGTACATTGACGCTGCCGGCGGGCGCGGTGCCGGCTGATATCGCGGTCACGCCGGCGGGTCAAATCCTCGTCGCGGACAACGGTCCGTCGCAACAGATTCTTGTCTTCAACAAAGACGCCAACGGTCAACCGCATGCCGCCGCGGCGATCGGCACGCGCAACGGCATCTTTCACGCGGTCAAGGGCGTGCCCGGCAATTGGCGTTTCAACGGCATGACGGGCATCGGCGTCGATGCCGCGGGCAATCTGTACGTCGCGCAGAACGGCGAAGGGCCGCGACCGGTCGGATCGGCATCGGTTGGACAAGGCGCGGTGCTCGAAAGCTACGTGTACAGTTCGCACGCCCTCAATTGGCGCTTGTACGGCCTCACGTTCGTCGATAGCGCCGCGTTCGATCCCGCCACGCCCAATTCGGTCTACACAGGCTCGAAGCGCTTCACGCTCGATTACAGCCAGCCGGTCGGCCACGAATGGTCGTACGCGGGTTTCACGCTCGATCGTTTCGACTATCCGGACGACCCCACGTTTCACGAGCCGCGCGGCGTGCGTGGCGAGCCGATGGTGCGTCGAATCAACGGCCAGCCGTTTCTCTACACGCTCGATCCGGGCGCGCATTATCTGAACGTGTACCGCTTCGATGCCGCGCACGGTGAAATGGCGATTCCGTCGGGCCTGCTCGCGCAAAATCCGCTGCCGGGCACATGGCCCGCGGCGCAGCCCACGTATGGCGAATGGCTATGGCGCGACAGCAATGGCAACGGCAGCGTCGACGCCAGCGAGATCAGCAGCAATCCGTCGACCGGCAGCACCGTCGGCAACGGCTTCTGGTGGGTCGACACGCCGGGCAATGTCTGGCTCGCCACGCCGTTGAGCGGCATCCGCGAAATGCCGCTGCAAGGCCTCGATTCCGCGGGCAATCCGATCTACACATACGCCAGCTCGAAGATGTTCGCGATGCCGCAGCCGTTCACGCGGATAGCGCGGATCGTCTATATCGCGGCGACCGACACCATGTACATCTCCGGCTTCACCAGCGCGATTCCATGGGATGCGACGCATTGGAAAGAGGCCGGCCCGGTGCTCGCGCGTTATGACAACTGGAGTTCCGGCACGCCGACGCAGCAGTACACGATTTCGCTGCCCTGGAACACACAAAGCAATCCGCAAACGACGACCGTGGGCGTCGCGGTGGCGGGCAATTACATCTTCGTGGCCGAGCTGTACACCCAGAAGGTGGATGTGTACGACGCGCGCACCGGCCAGGCCGTCGGCTATATGACGCCGGGCGCGAGCGTCGGCAACACGAGCGGCTGGGTGGACGTGTATCTTGGCATCAGCGCGGCGCAACGCGACAATGGCGAGTACGTCGTCCTGCTCGAAGACGACGCCCGCGCAAAAATTCTGATGTATCGATGGACGCCTTAACGCCGATCGCGTTCGCCCCGTTCACGAATGGACGGCAACGCACGATCGGTATATAACAACATGAAAGGATGGCTTGTTCACCGCTGCATCAACAGGAGCGAAGTTTCATCATGACGCAAGACGTAACGCCTAAGCCACCCACGGGCGACCGGCCCGATCTGGAAAACCTCGACGCAGCGCTCAGTCACGTGGATCAGCAGGTATCGTCGGGCAGCATTGCATCCGGCGCCGCGAAGGGCATCCTGTATAGCCTGATCGAAACGCTCGGCACGTTTGTCGGCGATCCCGATCTGCCGGAGCATGCACGTTCGGGTTACGAAGGGCTGCTGGAAGCCGCTCGCGAGCTGCGCGCGAGGCTGGATCACTAAAGGCGATGGCGCGTTGCCGGTCAGCGGCGCGATTCGCATCGGCATGGATGCCGATGTCGAACGGCCGTTGCTTCTGTTTGGGGTGACGGCATAACGCGGCTGCGATTCATCATCGCATTCGGCCGCTGCATTTCGGCGTCGCCGCTGTCTATGATAAAAAGGCGCACTGTCTCCAATATTGCGCCTTTTTTATGCTCTCTGCGTCTGCTATCGCGCTGCTGGCCGTCGGCATTGTCGTCGTGCTGATCACGCCCGGCCCCACCAATACACTGCTTGCCGCGGCCGGCTTGCGCCAGGGTGTGCGGCGCTCACTGCCGCTGATCGCCGCCGAACTAGGCGGCTATCTCGTCTCGATCTCCGTGTGGGGGCATTTCCTCGTCCAGGCGGCGCATGCGCTGCCCTGGCTGCCCTCGGTGTTGCGCGTGGCGGCCGGCTTGTACATCGCGTATCTCGCCGTCGACATGTGGCGCGCGGCAGTCGCCTTGCCCGACTCGGCGCAGCGGGCGAGCGGCATGCGCACGTTGTTCGTGGCGACGCTGCTCAATCCAAAAGGCTTGCTGTTCGCCGGCACGATCTTTCCGGCTGTCGCTTTCGCGCACCTGCCGGCCTACGCCTTTTCGATGCTGATGTTCGCGTGCCTGCTGGTGCCGATCGCGCTCGCGTGGATCGCGTTCGGCGCGGCGCTCGGCAGCGGCAGGCTCAGCTGGCTCAATCCGGTGAAGATGCAACGTGGCGCTTCGATCGTGCTCGGCGTGTTTTCCTTGTCGATTGCGTGGGCGGCACTGCATTGAGTGCGGCGCTGATCGGGCGTTCAGGCGGCCACGCTGTCGCCCAAGGCGTCGTCGACCATTAACGCGTCGAGCCATTCCGGCGGCGCGGACGTGATTTGTAGTTGCGGCGTGCCGTGCCAATCCGCGCAGCGTTGCAACGCGCGGCGCAGATCGCCGGCGAGACGGGCGCTCAGACGCACGCCCGGTTCGATGTGCAGCGACTTCAGTTCGAACACGCCTTGGGTCCGGTGCGCTTTCGCATCCACGCGGCCGACCAGACGCCCACGGCTCAGCAGCGGCAATACGAAGTAACCATATTTGCGCTTCGCCGCTGGCGTATAGCATTCGATCGCGTAGTCGAAGTCGAACAGCGCCGCCGCGCGCTTGCGATCCCACACCACCGGATCGAACGGCGACAACACGGTAGTGACCGTCGACGAGAGCTTGCCGCTCGCGGCATCGTCGAGTATCGCGGCGAAGTCTCGATGCACGAACGTGTCCTGCTTCCAGCCTTCCACCTGCACCGGAATCAGTTCGCCCTGGTCGGCGAGCGCATGCAGTTCGTCGCGGTACGGGCGTCGTGGCAGCCGGTAGTAGTCGGCGACCCAATCGGCGCGCGCGACACCGAGCGCACGGCAGGTGCGGCGTAACACGGCTTCGGTCACGGTGTGCGCGGGCGGCAGATCGCGCGCGTCGTCCCAATCCGGCAGCACCCGCTCGGTCAGATCGTAGACGCGGTGAAAATTGCGCCGCTCGGCCACCATCAATTGACCGATCGCGAACAGCACTTCCAGATGGCGTTTCTCCGGCTTCCAGTCCCACCAGCCGTTGCTCTTGCCCGCCTCGCGGGCAAAATCCGCGGAGCGCACGGGACCGCTCGCGCGAATGTGCGCGAGCAGCTTCTCAACGTCCTTGCGATATTTCTTGTGCCACTCGGCCGCGTATTTCCAGCCCATGCCGCTCGGATCGAGCATGCGATGGCGCAGCAGGCCGTAATCTTCGATCGGCACGAAACAGGCTTCATGCGACCAGTACTCGAACAGCTTGCCTTCGGCGAGATGCTCGTCGAGCCATTGCTGCGGATAGGCGCCGAGCCGGCTGAACAACACGAGATAGGGGCTGCGCGCGACGACGTGAATCGTGTCGATCTGCAATTGCGCCATGCGGCGGATCGTGTCGAGCACGTCGGCCTTGACGGCTTTGCGGCGCGGCGGAGTCAGCAAACCTTGCGCGGCCAGATGCAGGGTACGGGCGGCGGAAAGCGAAAGAGTCTTCACGCGGGCGTCGATCAGTGAGTGACTGCGATGGGGGCGGACACAAGGCCCGGCCTGGATTAGCAGCCACTACTGTAGCGTGAAGCGCCCAAACTTGCCTTTACCACCCGCGGCCGTGATGCCGATCCCAGCCGCGATGACGGCCATGATCGTGGTGCCAGTGACGGTGGCCGCCGCGATAGTAGTCGTCCCGGTAGCCGTAACCGTAGACCGGTTGGGGCGCATACACGACGGGCGGTGGCGCATAGACCGGCGGCGCTGCGTACACCGGGCCTGGTGTGTTCACGAACACGCCGACGTCCACCCGCGCCGAGGCGGCAGTCGATGCGCAGGCGGCGGCAAGGCCGAAGGCG
The DNA here is from genome assembly GCF_004339745.1 of Paraburkholderia sp. BL9I2N2. Classification (GTDB taxonomy): domain Bacteria; phylum Pseudomonadota; class Gammaproteobacteria; order Burkholderiales; family Burkholderiaceae; genus Paraburkholderia. Next base: position 93,721 of record NZ_SMGP01000005.1, read on the forward strand.
GCGAAAACGATCGCGCGTTGGAACATGCTTGTCTCCTGTCGAATGGCTGACGACAATATTACGAGACAGAAAGGCAAGCAGGTGCAACCAGTTGAAGGTGTGTGTAACAGCAGGTTACCCGCCGGCGGTTGCAAGGCCGGCGGGCATTTTCAGACCATCGAAATCATTCAGGCGCTCAGCGGGACCGCTTCTCCCGCCGATACCGCAAGCAATTGATGGATCTGCGCGACCACGGCGGCGCCTTCGCCGACGGCCGCCGCGACCCGTTTGGTCGAGCCGGCGCGGGCGTCGCCGATCGCGTACACGCCCTCGACCGTGGTCGCGAGATCGCAGGCCGAGGCGCCGTCGGCACTCGTGCCGGTCAGCACGAAGCCTTTCTCGTCGAGTTCCACGCCGCAGGTACGCAGCCAGTCGGTATTCGGGTCCGCACCGGTGAAAAGGAACAGATGGCGCGTGTCGAAATGATCGGTGCCGTCGGGCAACGGTTTTTTCAGGGCGACCGACGACAAACCGCTTTCGTCCGCATCCAGCCGGCCGATCTCCGAGTTCGGATGCACGAACACATTCGGCAGCGAGCGGATCCGGTCGATCAGGTAGCGCGACATGGTGGCCTCAAAACCGCTGCGCCGGATCAGTACGTGGACCTTGGCCGCATGCGTCGCCAGATAGACGATCGCCTGGCCGGCCGAATTGCCACCACCCACCAGTACGACTTCCTGGCGTTTGCACAGCTTGGCTTCGACCGGCGACGCCCAGTAGTAGACACCGCGTCCCTCGAAACGGTCGAGCCCTTCGAGCGCCGGGCGCCGGTAGACCGCGCCGCTCGCGATCACAATGGCGCGCGCCGTGATATGCCCGCCGCACTTCAGTTCCAGCCGATGCGGCCGCTCCGCGCAATGCAGCGCCTTCACGTTGACCGGAATCGCGACGTGCGCGCCGAATTTCTGCGCCTGCACGAACGCGCGGCCCGCCAGCGCCTGACCGGAGATGCCGGTCGGAAAGCCGAGGTAGTTCTCGATCCGCGAACTCGCGCCGGCCTGGCCGCCTGGCGCGCGGCTGTCGAGCACGATCACCGACAGGCCTTCGGAGGCCGCGTACACCGCGGTGGCGAGCCCAGCCGGTCCGGCGCCGACAATCGCGACGTCGTACACATGCGCATCGTCGAGATCGGGCAGCAAGCCGAGGCACGTGGCGAGTTCCGGCATGCTCGGGTGACGCAGCACCGAGCCGTCCGGGCAGATCACCAGCGGCATGTCTTCTTTTTGCGCGGCGAATTGCTCGATCAGACGCAGCGCGTCTTCGTCGCGTTCGTCGATCACGGAATGCGGATGGCCGTTGCGCGACAGGAAGCCTTGCAGCATGACGAGCCGGGCGTCGCTGCTGTTGCCGATCAGGATCGGCCCGCCCGCGCCCTTTTCGATCAGCGACACGCGCCGCAGAATCAGCGCGCGCATGATGCGCTCGCCGAGTTCCGCTTCGGCGACAATCAGCGCGCGCAGCCGGTCCGGCGGAATCAGCAAGGCTTCCACCGAACCGAGCGCCATGCCGTTGACCAGCGCGGGTCGTCCCGACAATTGACCGACTTCGGCAAGGAAATGCCCAGCGCCATGTTCGTTGATCAGCACTTCGCGTCCAATGCCGTCGCGTTGATAGACCTTCACGCGCCCTTCGAGCACCACGAACATGCCGGGACCGGTGAGACCGGTCTCGAACAACAGCTCACCGGCTTTCCAGTGGCCAATCTCGCCGAACTTGCGCAGACGACCGATTTCCGCGCAGGTGAGCGCGGGGAACATCTGATGCATGCGCGTCGAGAGTGACGAAAACGGCGCGTCGGCGACGACGTCCTGCTGTTGCCCTACTGCTTGTTGCACTTCAGCTTCTTGAGTCGAAAGCATTGAACCGCTCCTTCGGTGTTCATTGATGGATCGAACGAGAGGCGAAGCGGCGCGGCGCCAGAAGGCGCGAATCCAGGTGCGCTGCTTGCGCTATACGGCCTTCGGCGCGACGTCGTCGACCGCCACGTCGGGCGGCGGCATGTTGGGCAGCGAGTCCACCGGCTTGCCCGAGTCGCGCCAGGCTTCCATGCCGCCGCGCAGCGGCAGCACATCGGAGAAACCGGCTTCGTTCAATTGCTTGGCCATCCATGCCGCGGAAATCTCATTCGGGCAGGAACAGTAGATCACCAACTTCTGATCGTGCGGATAGGTCGCGACGATCTCGCCGAGCTGCCGCTCGTCGGCGAATTGCGAGCCCGGAATGATGAACGGATCGAGCTTGCGCTTCTCATGCGAACGGATGTCGAACAGCACCGGCGTTTTGCCCGCCTTCACGAGCGAGGCCAGCTCGTCGACTTCGATGCGCGCGGACGCGAGCTTCGAAATCAGCTGGCGCCGGCGCACCCAGCGATACGCGGCATACGCCAGCAGCAGGCCGACGGCGACCAGCGCGGCCGTTCGGCCAAGGCGTCCGGCCATGGCGAACAGCATGTCGATCTGCCTCGCGAACAGCGCGCCGATGATCAGGCCGGTGCCAGACCACAATGCGGCGCCGATGCTGTCGTAGGTGAGGAACGTGCGGTAGCGCGTGCCCATGGCGCCCGCCATTGGGATCGATACGATCGACAGTCCCGGCACGAACTTGGCGACGGCCAGCACGCGCACGCCCCAGCGACCGAAAAAGCGTTCGGTCTTTTTTACGCAGGTGTCACGCGAGAGCGACAGGCGGCAAATCGTTTTCAGCGTATTGCCGCCGTACATACGGCCAGCGAAATACCACGCGCTGTCGCCGATCAGCGTGGCGAATATCGACAGGATGAGCACCGGCGCCAACTGCGTGCCCACGGAACCGGGATGCATGGCCGCCATCGCCCCAAACAGCACGAGCGACGGCATCGCCGGAACCGGCAGCCCGATCGAGGCGGCGAGCACGTTCACGAAGACGAGCGCCGGCCCATATTGCTCGACGAGATCATGTAGCATCGGCTTACATCCGCAGCCCTTTCGGGCGCGGCGCAGGTAGGAAATGCAAAGGAGAATGCAAGGATTATGGACGCATTTTCAAGACGTGCAAACGCCCTGAAAAGAAGCCCTTTACTTGGGTGTGGAATGCGCAATCTCAAGCACACTCAACCACTTGAATGACGCATTAGCAGCGCGACTTGAACAAAACAAGAAAGGCGTGAATGTCGTGCGATGTTGCTAAAGCGGAAATAATGCCCGATGGAAGGCCGTAGACGCCCGCTCAGCAAGCAATTAGAGAACGGTGATGCTAAAGCGTCACGCGGCATTCACACTGAAAGTGCAATGCCGCGTGACGGATTTCATTGACGATGATTGTGCTGTTCGCCGGGCAATTCGGCGCCGTGCGCGCGAATCGCGGCAATCAGTTCGGCTGGCGTGATTTCGTAGCGCACTTCGCGGTGAATGCCTGGCTTGCGCTCATCGACTTCGATCAAAAGAATGCCTTTGCCGTCTTCTGTCGATTCGAGGCGCAGCGAGCGAAGTTCGCGCGCCGTTGCGTCGTCGTATTCGGTGAGCAGGGCCATTGACCCGGAAGACCCGGTAGTGCGCATCGAAGTTGTCCTCGTTCCGTTGTTGATCGAACCATTGTACGGGCAGGATGGTGCGGCGTCTGTCTCGCCACCGTCACGCTTCACGTGGTTGCCGGCGCAGTTGCCTGCGTGCCGCACGCCGCCAAGCGCGTTGACTGGCGCGGCCCGCCGGGCAGCGCGTGTCGTCACGTCCCGCCGTGACAACCAGTTTAACGCGACTCTCGGCAACGACGGATGCATTTTTCGTGCCCCGTGACGGTGCGATTCTTCTCCATGACTGTCACGCTGTTGACGCGCGCTCCGGTTAGGGGAAATGGGCCGGGCGCGGCGTACGTCGCGGCTAGCGCATCTTGTCCAGATCGCTGAGTTCGGCAACGCGCAGCGGTGCGTCGGCGGCGAGGAAAAACTCGTCGAGCTGCGGCGGGGCGGCCGCTGTGCCGCTCAACATCGCGTGAACTTGCCCGCGATGATGGATCTGATGGACGAACACATGCGGCAGCACGCTGCCGATCTTCTCGCGTTGCACCCCGACCGGCGGACCACGGTCGATCTGGACTTCGCGTTGCAGATCGTCGTCGGTAAGCGATTCGCAGAAGGCGAGCAGTTGCTGATCGCTCCGCGCTTGTGCATCCCACAGGTCGGCTGCGCGCGGATAGGGCAATTCGTTATCGAAAATGGTGAGGCCTGCGCCGCCGCCGATCAGCGCATCGAAGTAGTAGCGGTCCACCAGAAGGATGTGATTCAACGTGAGCTGTAACGATGGGAAGAAGCTCACCCTGCGCTCGGCGAACGCTTCGTCGGTCAAGGTGAGGCAGGCGCGGTAGAGGCGCAGGTTCGACCAGGCGTTGTTGCGCGCCATGGCGGCGAGGTGCGAGGACAGCGGATTGACGCGTGGCGAGTCGGAAGGGGTCACGTCGGCCTCCGGTAGCGGGAATCGGCATGAGGGTGCGCTTGCGCGTCGCCGTGATCGCACGCGTGGCGCGAGAATGGAAACGCTGCCTGTCTAGCGTAGCATCGCTTCGCGCGAGGCGATCGACGTGTGGCGCGTTCGTGAAGACGCGTTCCCGTATTCCCTCACCGTTCGCTTTGTCTGCTGGACGGGTGGCAATAAATGATCGAGGACAAAACCTCAACAATCCTCAACAGCGCAAGCACCGCAGCCAGTCCACAAAAAAAATAGGCCCGTCCACGGAGAGGGCGGGCCGCTAAACGCCGTTGTTACTCGGGTCAGCCTGCCCTTGCAAACAACTGGGCGCTGACGCTTCCATCGTGCTGCGTCAATACTGGACTGTCGAGGTGGGGGTAACGCCGATCTATCAGATTAATTCGGCTTCTTCCTGCTCGACATCGTGTCCGGTGACTGGCGCACGGTGTCGGTTGATCTCAGGCGCCGACGTTTGCGCTGCATCGGCGGCGAACGCTCGACGCTTCGTGTCGGCGGCGCGTTGCGCCGGCGCTGCGTCGGCGACGGTGAACAGGCGCACCGCTTCATCCAGCACGTCCGCCTGTTCCGCCAGACGCTGCGCGGTGGCCGCCGCCTGCTCGACGAGCGCTGCGTTCTGCTGCGTGGCGCCGTCCAGATGCGAGACCGCCTGATTGACCTGGCGAATGCCTTCCGCCTGTTCGCTGCTCGCATTCGCCACGTCGACGATGATCGACGACACGCGCCCCACCGCCTCGTCGATCACGCGCATCTGCGACGTTGTCCGCGCAACCAGTTCGGTGCCGGCCGCGACTTCGGTGGCACTCGCTTCGACCACCGACTTGATTTCCTTCGACGACGCCGCGCAGCGTTGCGCCAGCATGCGCACTTCGCTCGCGACGACGGCGAACGAGCGGCCTGCTTCGCCCGCGCGCGCCGCTTCGACCGCGGCATTCAGCGCGAGGATGTTGGTCTGGAAGGCGATCCCGTCGATCACGCCGGTAATGTCGGCGATACGTCGCGATGCCGCTGTGATGCCCGCCATGGTCTGCTCGACCTGGCCGGCGATCTTGCCGCCGACCGTTGCCGCCGCCTGGGCGTCTCTTGCCAGATCGAGCGCGCGCACGGTGGCGTCGGCATTGGCTTGCACGGTGGTGGTCAGTTCTTCCATGGTGGCGGCGGTCTCTTCAAGCGACGCCGCTTGCAACTCAGTGCGTCTCGCGAGATCGACATTGCCGCTGGAAATTTCGCGTGCGTTGTCGAGCATGCCGGTGATTTGCGCGCGCACGTCGTACACGATCGCCGCGAGATTTGCCTTCAACTGATTCAGCGCTTGCAGCACGTCGCCGAGGTCGTCGTGGCGCGCGATCTGCAGATCGGCGGTCAGATCGCCGGCGGCGAGACGCGTGGCGAATCCCGACATGTCGCGAATCGGCGCGGCGAGTTGGCGCGTCAGCACCTGCCATGACGCAATGCTGACTGCCGTGGTGACGCCGAACGCCATCCAGAACGGCACAGGCGGTGCGCCTTGCCATGCGGCGAGGCCCGTCAGCAGAAGCGCCAGCGGCGTGATCGCGTAGCCGATTGCCGCACGCGTCGCAACAGGAAGGCGCATGAGCGCCTGCAAACGCCCCAGCACGCCGGTGCGCACCACCACGCCGCGGCGCAACTGCACGCCGCGCGACTCGCCGGTGCGCATGCGCGCGTACAGCGCTTCGGCGGCGCGCACCGCATTGTGTTCCGGTTTCACGCGTACGCTCAAATAGCCGACGACCGCGCCTTTCTCCACCACCGGCGTGACATTGGCATGCACCCAGTAGTGATCGCCGTTCTTGCGGCGGTTCTTCACGAGCGCGGTCCAGGGACGGCTGTCGCGGATCGTCGCCCACATGTCGGCGAAGGCTTCGCGCGGCATGTCCGGATGGCGGATCAGGTTGTGCGGCTGGCCGATCAGTTCGTCGCGCGTAAAGCCGGACACGGCGATGAAGGCCGGATTGCAGTACTGGATGCGGCCGGTCAGATCGGTCGCGGATACAAGCATGTGTGACGACGGGAATTCGTACTCGTGCCCGGTGACAGGCTGGTTATTGCGCATGGCTTTCCTTGCTGGTGCTAGCCCGCGCGTGGGCGCGGCGCTTACATGGTTGCAAGGAATATCGGCAATTAACCCCGAGGCCTTGAGGGTTTCCCAGTAAACCACTCAGGTTTAGGCCGGCCTAAGCCGTTAATACAGGGTTGATTGACGCATCGTGGATGGCCGCGTGAAACAGCGCCGGATGCGTCGCGCGATACCTTCAAAAGGTCTACACTGCGCCCGTATAAGGACTGCAGACGCATCTCGTCCCTCGATTTCGCAGCGGTCTGCCTGCGCAAATCTGCCACTCACGCGAGCTGATGCAGAAGATCCTCGACCGTACTCAGGAGTCGTTGGCGCAGGCTTTCGCCACGCTCGCGCAGAACGCGAAACGCCAGCAGCGCCTGTATCTGGCGACGATCGGTTCGCTGATGCTGATCGTGCTGATTTTCGCGCTGGTGCTGGCGGTAGCGGCGGGGCTCAAGCACCTCGAATACCGCCGCACCCTCGAGTCGCAAAATGCCGCCGAGGTTTCCCTGCTCCTGCATCAGGAGGAGTCGTTCCTGCGGCGCGCTGAATTGACGCTCGATTATTACTACGGCGGCGCCGCGGCGCCGAGCGCGCCGGATGCGACACAGCAGGCGATCCTCAAGAGCGGCGTCGCGCGCGGCAAGGTAGACCGGGTGGATGCAGATTTCGACCTGGTGGTCGGCGAAACCACGCGCAACGCGTGGGGCCCGCAACTGGGCGAAAAACTCGGGCGCCTCTACGAATCGGCGCAATCGACGCTCGTGACCCAGCAGGCTTTTGAACTGCGGCAACGGGCGACGCTGATCGGTTTGAACGAAGACTATGCGGTGATCCTGCCTTCGCTGGGGCAACCGCTCGTGGGCCAAACTGGCAGCGCCGATCAGGCCGTCACGTCGACGCCGCAACCGGCGATCGTGAGCTTGCTGCGCGAGACGCTCGAACGGCACCTCGAGGCGCAAACCGGCAAGCGCGTGCCGGGGAAAGGCGAGCGCGTCTGGCTGGGACCGTACCGCGATCCGCTGCAGAACCGTCCGGTGATTTCCGCGGTGAGCGCCTACTATCACGGCGACACGCCCACCACGCTGATCAGCATGAACATTCCGCTGGACGTGCTCATATCGAGTATCGCGCCCGCCGACAGCGAGGGCGTGATCCTGCTGATGACGGCGGATCGCCGCATCGCCGTGTCGTCGACGCCGCTCGACATGCCAATCGCCAACCTGCTGCGGCAGGCGGTGGCGGCAACGCCAAGCCACGTCTTTCACTACAGCCCCGAGGGCACAATTTTTCACGAGCCGCTGGGGCCGGGCTTCGGCTTCCTGGTCGGCTACATACCGTGGAGTGCGCTGATCGTCGCACTTGGCTGGCAACTGGGGGTAATTGGCTGCCTGACGGCGCTCACCCTGCTGGCGATTGCACTGATGGCACGCTATTTCGGGCTGCGGTTGTTACGTAATTCGTTTGCGGAAACGTCACGCGCGCTGGAGAGCGAAACGCTCAACCACATTCTCGTCAGTGCGACGCCGGTTGGGTTGTGCATCGTTCGACAGAGTGACTATTCAATCCTGACCGCCAACGCGCTTGCGGCCGAGTTGCTCGGTATCGAGGCCGACGGCAGCCGGCTTCCGCCGCATGTCGTCGGCGAGTTTCTGGCTCAGGCGCCGGATCAGACGTCGGCCACGGCGATTGCGCGGGTGGCTGCATTCGTCGCGCCCGCGCACCCGGCGCATCAGCATCAGTCTCCGCAGCAGTCGCAAACGGAGCCGCAAACCGCATCGCCATCAGACAAAGGCGGCGGCGCGCCCTCGCGGTTTCTGCAATTCATATACGCGCCCGTGCGTTACGCTGGTGAGAACGTGCTGTTCTGCGCGATTCTCGACGTCACCGCCCAGACCATGCTCGAGCAGCAATTGCGGCATGCACAGCAGACATCCGAGGCGCTGATGCGCGCGCGTACGAATCTCTTCGCCGCGCTGAGTCACGAAATTCGTACGCCGTTGAACGCGCTGCTCGGCAATGTCGAACTATTCGCCCGCACGCCCGGCCTCGAGGCGCATTCGCAACGGTTTGCGACATTGCGTGTTGCAGCAGATGCTCTGCGCCGCGTCGTCAACGACATTCTTGACTTTTCGAAGATCGATGCCGGCGTGATGTGGCTGGTCAGAAAACCGTTTCGTCTCATCGACGAATTCGAAAGCATCGCCCTTTCCTACGCGTCGATGGACGGCGGCAGCTCGATCCGTTTCTATGCGTTCCTCTCACCGACCCTCGATCAGACCTTGATCGGCGATCGAATGCGCATCGCGCAGATCGTCAACAACCTGCTTAGCAATGCGTTCAAATTCACCTCGACCGGCAAGATCACGTTGTATGCCGAAGTGATAGACGATTCACCGGATTGCGCGATTTTGACCTGCCAGGTTTCGGATTCGGGCGCTGGCATGAACGAGGAAACGCTGGCGCGGCTTTTCAAACCGTTCGCACAAGGCGAACTGGGTGCATCGCGCGGTGCGGGCGGCACGGGCCTCGGTCTCGCGATCTGCAGACGCTTATGCGAGGTGATGGGCGGCCAGATTGCTGCGGACAGCGTGCCTGGTGTGGGCAGCGCATTTCGTGTATCGATCCCGCTCGCGAAAGCGCCCGTCGATTCGCTCGCGCCGGCGACGGTCCCCGAGCAACGCGGGACGGTGCTCGTCTTGTCCATGGAACGGGAAACAAGCGAGTTGCTGGACCGCTGGCTTCAGCACGCGGGTTGGATGGGACATCTGGTAACCACGCTGGCCGCCGCGCAACTGTGGCTACGCGTGAATGCTCCCCCTGATCTGTTGCTCGTCTCCGGCGAATACGATCTCGAGGTGATTGCCGCGCTGCGTACGTCGCAGCCGGTCGGCGCCGTGTGGATCACGCGTGGCGGCCCGCATTATCCCGAGGCGCGCGGCGACGGCGTGTTCGAAGTGAGTGAATTCAGCTGGACGGCGATTCTGTCGGCGATCGAACTGGCGCGCGGGGGCACATCCGCAGCGCCGACTCCTGCGCCCGCAATGGCCGATTCGGTGGGAATCCATCCGACGCTGCGAGGTCTCCCAGTCCTCGTCGCGGAAGACAATCCCTTGATCCAGAATCTAGTTGCCGAACAACTGGTCGAATTGGGGTGCGTGCCCACTATTGCCCCCGACGGCAAACACGCGCTGAGGTTATTCGAACAGACAGGTTTCGAGGTGGTGCTAACCGACATCCACATGCCGGAGATGGATGGTTACGGACTGCTGGCCGCGCTGCGCAAGCTGCGTGCGACCGTGCAGGTGCTCGCCTTCAGCGCCGTGGCCGAACATGAGGGGGCGCACAACTGGCGCGAGCGCGGCTTTAGCGGATATGTCGCCAAGCCGGCGACGTTGAGCGAGTTGCAAGCGGCGTTGCTGGAGGTGGCACCGGCTTCGGCACCACTGCAGGTGGCTCCGGAGAACGTAGCGCCTGACAAGGCGATGGCTCCCGCTCCTAACGCAGGGAGCACGCTCAGCGCGGACGACAAGGCGCGCTACTCGGCGATGCTCAGGGAGCACTTGCAAAAAGATCTGCCGAAGCTGCTCGCCATCGTCGAAGAGGAAGATGTGCAGGCGTTGGCCGGCTGGGCGCATAGCGCGAGCGGCGCGTTTGTCGTCGTGCAGGAGCCGCAGTTCGTCGACCAATGCCGGCGGTTGCAACGGTTATGCAATGACACCGGACGCTGGACCACCGAGATGGACGAACTCGCGATCTCGCTGCACGACGCTTTATTGGATCACTACGGACTCGACGAGGAGTCGGCGCATTGACCCGCCATTCTGCTTTGCGGGCTCAACCCGGTCGTTTGGCAATGAAGTCGATTTCTACCAGCGCGTCGCGCGCCAATCCGGTGACGCCGATACAGGTTCGCGCCGGTAGCGCATCGGCGGGGAAGTAGGCGCGGTAGATCTCGTTCATCGGCGCGTAATCGCGCTTGAACTCGGTCAGGAAGATGCGTGCGGCCACCACGTTTTGCAGGCCGAGGCCCAGGCCTTGGAGCACCAGCACGAGATTGTCCATCACGCGCTTGGTTTGGGCGACGACACCTTCGGGAAGCGGTGCGGCGTCGTCGGTTGGGGAGGTCGGCATCTGGCCGGTCAGGAAGACCCAGCCGCCGGCTTCGGCAGCATGCGAGAACGGGCCGACCGGCGTGGGTGCAGAGGGAATCATCCAGAAAGAAGGTGCTGAACTCATGGCAGGGTGTGCTGGGCAAGATCGGATGTCGGGATGACAAGGTAACCGATCAAAAGTCAGGATGCCGGCGCGATGCCGGCATCGTGCCCAGTTCCCGCCCGCTCAGACCAAACCAGTCGCGTAATAAACCGCGATCACAAAGAACACCGCCATCGTCTTGATGACCGTAACCGCGAAGATGTCGCGATACGACTGCCGATGCGTCAAGCCCGTGACCGCCAGCAGCGTGATCACCGCGCCGTTGTGCGGCAGCGTGTCCATGCCGCCGCTCGCCATGGCGACGACCCGGTGCAGCACTTCCATCGGAATGTGCGCCGCTTCCGCGCCCTTGATGAACGTGTCGGACATGGCCGCGAGCGCGATGCTCATGCCGCCCGACGCCGATCCCGTGATACCCGCCAGCGAGCTCACCGACACGGCTGCATTGACGAGCGGATTGGGAATGCTCTTCAACGCGTCGCTGACCACCAGAAAGCCCGGCAACGCTGCGATCACACCGCCAAAACCGTACTCCGACGCCGTATTCAACGAAGCCAGCAGCGCGCCCGCCACCGCAGCCTTGGTGCCGATCGCGAAGCGCTCGCGCACGCGGTTGAACGCCGTTACGACGACCATCACGATACCGAGGAGCAGTGCGCCTTCCACGGCCCAGATGGCGACCACGGCCTTGATCGTGGTCGTGACCGGCGCGTGGATGCCCGGCAGGATGTCCGGCGCCACGGTGTACGACGCGCCGTACCAGTTCGGAATCCAGCGGGTCAGCAGGAAGTTCGCGACGCCGACCAGAACCAGCGGCGCGACCGCCAGCAACGGATGCGGCAGTTGCTTCGATTCCACGCGCTCCGGCTCGTTGACGAGTTCCGTGCCGTAACCTTCGCCGGTCGCCATCGCCGAGCGGCGGCGCCATTCCAGATACGTCAGGCCGACCACGATGATGAACAGCGAGCCGATCACGCCGAGTGCGGGCGCGGCCCACGAAGTCGTCTTGAAGAAAGTGGTCGGGATGATGTTCTGGATCTGCGGCGTGCCGGGCAGCGAATCCATGGTGAACGAAAACGCGCCGAGCGCGATCGCGCCGGGCATCAGGCGTTTCGGAATATTGCTCTGGCGGTACAGCTCGGCCGCAAACGGATAGACGGCGAACACCACCACGAACAGCGAGACCCCGCCGTAGGTGAGCAGCGCGCACACCGCAACGATCACCGCATTGGCGCGCGAGCGGCCGATATAGCGGATCGCGGCGGCCACGATCGATTCCGAGAAGCCCGACAGTTCGATGACCTTACCGAACACGGCGCCCAACAGGAACACCGGGAAGTAGAGCTTCACGAAGCCGACCATCTTCTCCATGAAGATGCCGGTGAAAACCGGCGCGACGGCGGCCGGATCGGTCAGCAGAACGGCGCCGAGCGCGGCGATTGGTGCAAATAGAATGACGCTGTAGCCGCGATAAGCGGCAAACATCAGAAACGCCAGCGCGGCGAGGACGATGACAAAGGACATTGAGTCTCCAAAGCTTGGTTGTTCTACATGGTCGCCGTTCCGAGGGTGCGACGGCACGGCGCCGGGCAAACGCAGGTTCCGTGCCACGCATACGGCAACGGCCAGCCGCTTGATTTCCGCGGACCGAAGGTCGAAACGTGATCGGGCCGATTGTACCCAAACGTCTCTAAAACGGGACGCAAATTGGCTGAAGTTAGGCCAAAGCAAGGTTAAACCCTTATGTAGCAAGCTTGCTGGCGATCTCTTCAATGAGATAAGCTTGTCTACGAAATGAGACAAGCATAATAAAACGATAGCCGGAGACAGCGACAGCATGATGAACGACTGGGCGGGCCTTCCCGCCACCTACGGCGACGTACTGCGCCGGGCGATGGATTCGCTCTTCCGCACATTCGAAAATTTCAGCGAAGGCACATTCATCGTGGATGCCGACGCGCGCGTGGTCTGGATCAACAAGCGCTATGCGGCGCGCTTCGGTTTTTCGGACCCGGAGCAGGCCATCGGCCGCGATTGCGAAGCGGTGATCCCGAACAGCTTGATGCGCGAGGTCGTCGTCACCGGCAAACCGATTCTGCTCGATATTCTGGAAACGGACCGCGAACCGCTCGTTGTGACGCGTTTGCCGCTGAAGGACGATGCGGGAGTCACGGTGGGCGCCGTGGGCTTCGCGCTCTTCGACGAACTGAAGGCGCTGACGCCGCTCTTTTCCCACTACTCGCGCGTGCAGGAAGAGTTGATCGCGACGCGCCAGTCGCTCGCGCAGGCGCGGCGGGCCAAATATACGTTCGGCAGTTTCGTCGGCACGAGCGCGGCCAGCCTCGAAGTGAAGCGCCAGGCGCGCCGCGCGGCGCAGCTCGAGTCACCGGTGCTGCTGCTCGGCGAAACCGGCACCGGCAAGGAGTTGCTTGCACATGCCATCCACGGCGGGTCGGCGCGCGCAAATCAGCCGCTCGTGACGGTCAACGTCGCGGCGATTCCCGACACCTTGCTCGAAGTCGAATTCTTCGGCGCCGCGCCCGGCGCCTACACCGGTGCGGACCGCAAGGGGCGCGTCGGCAAGTTCGAGCTCGCGAACGGCGGCACGCTGTTTCTCGACGAAATCGGCGATATGCCGCTGCCTTTGCAGGGCAAGCTGCTGCGCGTGTTGCAGGACAAGGAGTTCGAACCGTTGGGCTCGAACCGGATCGTGCGCGCCGACGTCCGGATCATCGCGGCGACGTCGGCCGATTTGCCCGCGCTGGTCGCGGCGGGGCGCTTTCGCGCGGACTTGTTCTATCGGCTGAACGTGCTGACGATCCATGCGCCGCCATTGCGCGAGCGAGCCTCCGATATCGAGGCGCTGGCTTACGCCATGCTCGAGGATCTGTCGACCCAGGCGCGTGGCGCCAGTCACTTCGAATTGCAGGATGACGCGCTGCGGCTGCTGTGTTCGTACGGCTGGCCTGGCAACGTGCGCGAATTGCGCAACACGCTGGAGCGCGCGGTGATGCTGTCCGACAGCGAGCGGATCGATGCCCGGGCGCTCGCGCCGTTTATCGGCCCGGCGCACGGCGGCGGGCATCGTCCGACTGCGTCCTTGCCCGAGGCGCTTTCGCCGCTGCCCGCTGCGGGCGCGCAGGCTGGCGCGCCTGAACCGGCCTCGTGGAGCGAGGCGATGGCGGCCTTTGAGAAGCGTTTCCTGAGCGACGCTTTGCGCGCCAACGGCGGCCGCGTGATCGAGACGGCGAACCAGATTGGCATGGGCCGCGCGACACTCTATAAGAAGATTGCGGCATACGGCATCGACGTGTGACAACGTTCGTCGATGGCGATTGACGCAGCGTAATTGACGCGTGGCACAATCGCGTGATCGAAAAACAAGACGTGATCGGGGTTTCAAATGAAACGCAGTCTCTCCTTCTTCGCGCGCCGCGCCTGCGCCACGCTGGCGGCCGGCGTGATGGTCGCGTTGAGCGGTTGCAGCAGCAGCGCGCCGCTGTTTCTGCCGGACGGTCGCGCGACCACGCTGGTGCAGTGCCCCGCCGGTTCCGACTCCTGCTCGCAGCAGGCCAGCGCGGGTTGCGGCGGCGCATTCGATGTCGTGCGCCAGTCCACGGAGAATGGCACGCTGAACCTGATTTACGCCTGCCGGGCGAAATAACGGCTCGCCGGCGCGAAGACCGGCGCGACCAACGCCTTAAGCATCTTTCCTTCAGCCCGCGGTTCGGCAACGAATGCGGGCGTCTCGCTCGCCGCACCGATTTCAGCCGCGCGCGGCAAACTGGTTCACGCGTTGCTTCATGGTCGTCACGATAAGCGTATGGCCGTCATAAAGACCTGTATCTAATGCGGGTTCTCTCCGCGTCTATGATGCGAAATGGGTAATTAATGCCGCGCTTCACATTATTTTTCTTGTCGCCGGGCGCAATTAAAAACGCCGCAATTTTCATCGTTTAGCCAAGTCGGTGCGGCACCCAACGGAACGCGAAGTTTAGCCGCAGTACTCTCTTGCCAGTGGCTCAGGATTCAAGTGGCAAGGAGGTTTTGCCGGTTTGATCGCTATTGCGGGAAGTGTTAGGAAGGATTTTCCGTTCAGCCGAAAACGGAAGTTTTTGCGGCACGCTTTATGCTTCGATTTACGCATTGAAAATAGTTCAACGAGTAATCCGGGGAAAGCAATGAATCATCATCAACTCGAAAAAGATATTGAACATCTCGAACACGTAATCTCGCATATCTCCGCTGAAGACCGCATCCCGCTGTCTTATTGGCGAAACCGTATCGATTCCGTTTCCGGCGCGGCCCTGGTGCCGTCGCAGGCGACCCGCATCAAGCGGCTCAACGCCGCGCTCTCGGCGCTGGAGCGACGGCAGAAAGCCTGAACGCCTGCGCAGTGGACGGCAGTGACGTACCCTTCGATCGGCTAACGTTTTCTGCAAAAATAAGGGAACGTAACGGCCACGCACCGTACGTGGCGTAGCGCATTGTCTCGACACGGTGCAAGCCGCGTCTTTTGATGCGCACGCGCTAACGGCGTCCAGGCGGCGGATGTGCGCCCACCGCGGACGGAAGGCGCGCGTCAGGCAAGGGCGCGCAGGTCGCCACCTCCATCCACTGATTCAGGACAAACATGCAACCAGCAGGACTTTCCGCGTCTCGGCTGACGGCGCTGACCAACGCCATGCAAGGCTATGTGGAACGCGGCGAAGTGGCGGGCGTGGTGTCGATGGTCTGGCGGCGCGGCGAGATCGGTTATTTCGAGCCGCTCGGCTGGCGTGACGAAGCGGCGCAGTTGCCGATGGAGCGCGACACGCTATTTCGCATTGCTTCCATGACCAAGCCGGTGACCAGCGCGGCGATCCTGATGCTGATCGAAGAAGATCGGCTCGCCCTCGACACGCCGATCTCACTCTGGTTGCCCGAACTGTCCGCGCCGCGCGTGCTGCGCGACCCCGCCGGCCCGCTCGACGAAACCGATCCCGCCAGAGCGTCGCTCACCGTGCTGGATCTGCTGACGCACCGCGCCGGCTTCGCCTATCACTTCACTGCAACCGGACCGCTGGCCGAAGCTTACGCCGACGCCTTCAACGGTTTTGAAGCGCGCATGGACGGCAACGCCTGGCTTGCCCGCATTGCGGGTTTGCCGCTGATGTTCCAGCCCGGCTCGCGCTGGCACTACGGCATCGCGACCGATGTCCTCGGCGTGCTGATCGAACGCGTGAGCGGAATGTCGCTCGGCGAGTTTTTCCGGACGCGGATTTTCGAGCCGCTCGGCATGCGCGATACCGCTTTCTGGGTGCCTGACGCGCAACTCGCCCGGCTGGCCACGGCTTATGGCGTCGAACAGGGCACGCGGCGGCGTATCGTCGAGGACCATCCGTCGTCGAGCCGGTGGGCGAATTCGGACCGTTTCCAGAGCGGCGGCGGCGGGCTGGTTTCGACGGCGCAGGACTATCTGCAATTCGCGCAACTGCTGCTTGGCCGCGGACGGGTCGGCACGACGCGTTTGCTGTCGCACCGCTCGGTCGATCTGATGCGCTCGAATTTTCTGACGCGCGACCAACGCCGCGTGTCGGCCTTCGGTCATGCGCTGTGGGCAGGCCAGGGGTTCGGCCTCGGCGTGTCCATCGTCGACGATCCGGCGCAGCAGTTGCCGCTCGGCTATCGCTCGATGGGCTCGTTCGGCTGGCCGGGTGCGTATGGCACCAGTTGGTTCGCCGATCCGGTGGAAGACCTGATCGGTCTGATGCTGATTCAAAGGCGCTCCGTCGAACCGTTTTCAATGACAGTGGACTTCGAACGCCGCGTGTACGATGCAATTGACGATTGAGCGAACCGGCCGCGTCCGGGCCAGCGTCTTTTAAGCGTGTTATCCGCTCGCGGTGTCGGGCTTCTCTATCCGGCAATTTATTCGTCTGATAGTGTCCGCACTTCAGTTCTCGTCAAAATGATCGGAGTACCCGTCATGGCCTCGTACAAGCAGTTGACTGCCCAGCTCGAAAAACTCCACAAGGAAGTCGCGGCGGCACGCGAGAAGGAAGTTGCCCAGGCGATCGCCGAGATCAAACAGAAGGTGGCCGAGTACGACCTGACTGCTGAAGAACTGGGTTTCACGAGCAAGGGCACCGCAGCCCGCAAAACGCCGTCGGTCGCCAAGTATCGCAACCCGAAAACCGGCGAGACCTGGAGCGGCCGCGGCCGTTCGCCCGCCTGGCTCGTAGGCAAGAATCGCGAGCGCTTTCTGATCGAAGGTTGAAGTGCTTCGGCGCATGACGTGCGCGTGAGTCATGCACCGGATTGTCTAAAGTGATGTCGCGGGCGGTTTTTCTCGCACCGCTGAGCAGGTCCCGAAAACGCTCACCTTTCGCGTGAACCTGTCGCGTGAGTCGTGGCCTTGGTCACGTGGCCAACTCAAAGCCTGGTTGCTTCGGTGAGCCTGGTTTTATCGAATTACGCACCTTGCGGCAAGCTTGCCGCGGCAGGCCGCCGTGACTGACCCACTTCCTCCGAAAGCCGTGCCAGCCTTTGCTGGCGGGCGTTCCCAGGCTCTGCGAAGAATCGCTGCAGCCGACCCTTAAGTTTCTCTTAGCTGCATCTAACGCATTCGACGCTGTGCAGACTTTCGCTGCGCAGGTGCGCGACTAATGGTCGGCACGCTCACCGTTTGCTGCGATTCGAGGACGCACATGCTGTGGTCCCGAAAACCCTCACCTTTGCGCTTCCCGATACGCGCAGGCCACTGCGCTCGGGACTAACCCGGAGTTGAGTTCCTCTCATACCCCGCATCAAAACTCATCGATACGTGGTCGCGGATGCCGAACGTCACAATCGGTCATCCACTCACCTCGACGGAAAGACCATGAGCGCATCGACGGACAAACAACTCTTTATCGGCGAAGGATTCGAAGGCCCCGGCGTCAATCTCGCGCACATCAACGTGCTGGTCGGCCCGCGCAACGGTCCGGCCGGGCAGGCCTTTGCTACCGCATTGGCGACGCCTTCGGCGGGCCACGCGCCGTTCGTCGTGATTGCGCGCCCGGGCGTGCCGACCAAGCCGCTCACGCTGTATGTCAACAAGGCGCAGATCGGCAGCGACTTCCACGGCAACGCGACGTGGGGCGCCTCGCAAGCCGGCATCGCGAAGGCGGTGGCCGAGTCGCTGGAGAACGGCACGCTGCCGCCCGAAGCGGAAAACGACTGGGTGGTGGTGTCGGCGAACTGGGTCAACCCGTCGACCGACAATCTCGACGCCGTCTTCGAGAACAACTACCGCGCATGCAAGAACGCAATCCTCGCGGCGATGAAGGGCCTGCCGCATCGCGATGAAGTCTTCGCCGCCGCGCGCGACGTATCGAACCCGTTCTACACACCGAAGCAACGTTAATGGCACGCAGCGCGGCCGGTGAGTGCTCATGCGCAACTAACCGTCCGCGCTGCCGGATGCGATCAGGAAGGAGACACGCACTATGGAATACATTCGCCTCGGCCAATCCGGTCTGAAGGTTTCGCGTCTGTGCCTCGGCACGATGAACATGGGCACGCCGCAATGGAAGCCGTGGATTTTCGACGAAGCGCAAAGCGAGCCGATTGTCCGTCATGCGCTGGAAGCAGGCGTCAACTTCATCGACCTCGCCGATTTCTATTCGACCGGCGTGGGCGAAGAAGTGGTCGGCCGAATTCTGAAGCGTCTCGCGCGACGCGAGGAAATGGTCGTGGCCACCAAGGTCGGTTATGACATGGGCGCGTATCAGAACGCCGGCGGCCATTCGCGCAAGCACATCATGGACGGCATCGACGGTTCGCTCAAGCGCCTCGGCATGGATTACGTCGACATCTACATGCTGCATTTTTTCGACGTGAATACGCCGGTCGAAGAAACCATGGGCGCACTCAACGATATCGTGCGCGCCGGCAAGGCTCGCTATATCGGCGTCTCGACCATGTACACATGGCAGTTCGCCAAGATCATGCAGGTCTGCGAGCGCAACGGCTGGCATAAGCCGATCAATATGCAATTGCAGTTGAACCTGGCGTACCGCGAGGAAGAGCGCGAGATGATTCCGTATTGCCAGGATCAGGGCGTCGGCGTGTCCGTCTTCAGTCCGCTGGCGCGCGGGCTGCTCACGTGCGATCCGAATTCGACACGCAATCAGACTGACTTCTTCACCGCGCAAATGTACGGCGATGTGGCTTCGCGCGAGATTGCAGCGTCGGTGGCGCGCGTGGCCGCGCGGCGTGGCGTTTCGGCCGCACAAATCGCGCAGGCGTGGGTGCTGAACCACGGCGGCGTCGCAAGCATGCTGGTCGGTGCGGATACGCCGGCGCAGTTCGACAGCGCGCTCGCCGCGCTCGGCACGACGCTTTCGGCGGACGAACTGTTCGAGCTCGAACGCAACTACACGCCGTGCGATCTGATCAACGACTACACCGCAGGCAAACGCATTGCGCGCGAAGCGCGCTTTGCACAAGGCGTGTTCGTCGAAACCCTGGAGAAGGCCGCATGAACGAATTTCTTCGCACGGGGCATTACATTGGCGGCGAGTGGTACGAAGGCGCCGACACATATGCCGTGCTGAACCCCGCGTCCGGCGAGGTCGTCGCCCAAGTGGCCAAAGGCGGCGCGGCGGAAACCGCGCAGGCCATCGCGGCTGCCGAGCGTGCGTTTCCCGCATGGCGTTCGCTGACTGCAAAGGAACGTAGCGCCCGCGTCAAACGTTGGGGCGAGTTGATGCTCGAGAATCGCGACGCGCTTGCCGAATTGCTGACGCTCGAGCAAGGCAAGCCACTTGCAGAAGCGCGCGGCGAAGTCGGCTATGCGGCCAGTTTCTTCGAATGGTTCGCGGAAGAAGCGAAGCGCGCGTACGGCGACGTGATCCCGAGTCCCAATCCGAACGCGAAGATCATTGTGACGCGCGAACCGGTCGGCGTGGTCGCGGCAATCACACCGTGGAATTTCCCGCTCGCCATGATTACGCGCAAGGCCGGCCCCGCGCTCGCGGCCGGCTGCACGATGGTGCTCAAGCCATCGGAAGAAACGCCGTTGTCCGCGTTTGCTTTGGCGGTACTGGCCGGGGAGGCAGGCATTCCGCCCGGCGTATTCAACATCGTGTCCGGCGATGCCGTGGCGATCGGCGGCGCGCTCACGGAATCCGACGTGGTGCGCAAGCTGTCGTTCACCGGCTCGACGCGTGTCGGCAAGCTGCTGGCGAAGCAGTCGGCGGACACGCTGAAGAAGCTGTCGCTCGAACTCGGCGGCAACGCGCCCTTCATCGTATTCGACGACGCGGATCTCGACGCCGCCGTGCAAGGCGCAATGGCGTCGAAATTCCGCAACACCGGGCAGACGTGTGTGTGCGTCAATCGCTTCTACGTGCAGGACGGCATCTACGACGCGTTCACGTCCGCGTTGACGCAAGCGGTGCGTAAGATGCGCGTCGGCAACGCGTTGCAAGGCGAGGTCGAACAAGGTCCGCTGATCAACCAGGCCGCGCTGAAGAAGGTCGAAACGCACGTGGCCGATGCATTGGAGAAGGGCGCGAAGATCTTGACCGGCGGCAAGCCGCACATGCTCGGCGGCACCTTCTACGAGCCGACCGTTCTGGTCGACGCCAACAATTCAATGCTGATCGCCGAGGAAGAAACCTTCGGACCGGTAGCCGCGTGTTTCCGTTTCAAGACCGAAGCGGAAGCCATCGCCGCGGCTAACGACACACCATTCGGCTTGTCCGCATATTTCTACACACGCGACCTGGCTCGCGCGTGGCGCGTCGGCGAAGCGCTGGAAAGCGGCATGGTCGGCATCAACGAAGGGATTCTGTCCACCGAAGTCGCGCCGTTCGGCGGCGTCAAGCAATCGGGTCTCGGCCGCGAAGGCTCGAAGTACGGGCTCGATGAATACACCGAACTGAAGTACATGATGATGGGCGGCCTCGGACGCTGATCTTCACACGGCGCGTCCGCCGTACGTCATGCACACGCATGACTCACCGGCGGACGACGCAATCGGGCGCGCGGCAACACGCCGGCCACGCCCGGCGATCCATACTAACGAAGGAGACAGCGTGAGCAATCAGGATATGCAGGCGGCCACTCTCGGCCTCGCCCCCACTTTGCCGGCGGCAGCGGCATCCGCGCACGGCCCCATTCCTCTCGACGACGTTCCACTGAACGCCTTTCACGTCAAGATCGCCGGGCTGACGTTCGGCGCGCATTTCACTGAAGGTTTCGCGCTCGGCACGATCGGCTATGCGCTCGCGTCGCTGAATCGCCAGATGCCGCTCGACGCTTTCTGGATGGGCATGATCGGCAGTTCCGCGTTGATGGGCATTTTTATCGGCAGTCTGGTGTTCGGCTGGCTGTCGGACCGCATGGGACGCCAGAAGATTTTCTTGCTGAGCTTTCTGATCATCACAGCGGCCGCATTCGCGCAGTTCTATGTGCGCTCGCCGCTCGAACTGTGTTTGCTGCGTGTGTTGATCGGCTTCGGCATGGGAGGCGATTTTGCGGTGGGCCATGCGATTCTCGCGGAATTCTCGCCACGCAAACATCGCGGGACCTTGCTTGGCTCGTTCAGCGTGGTGTGGACGATCGGCTACGTGGTGGCGAATGTGCTCGGCATGCACTACGCCGATGCCTCGCCGGATGCATGGCGCTGGTTGCTGGCATCGGCGGGTGTGCCGGCGTTGATCGTTCTCGTGTTGCGCATGGGCACGCCGGAGTCGCCGCGCTGGCTGCATGGCAAAGGCCGCACGGCGGAAGCGAAGTCGATCGTGCTGAAGCACTTCGGCGCGAACGTCATTCTGGATGGCGGTCACGATGAGCACGCGCGATCGGCGGGCGGTTTCATGCGTCTGTTCAAGGCGGATCTGATCCGCCGCACGATTTTCAATTGTGCTTTCTTCGTGTGTCTCGTCATTCCTTACTTCGCCGTTTATACGTTTTTGCCGACCATTCTGAAGGCGATTCATTTGAACAACGATTCGAGCGCGGATTTTCTGTTGAACGGGTTTCTCGTGCTCGGCGCGTTGATCGGCATCTGGTTGACGATCAAACTTCCGCGGCGCGTGTTCCTGATCGGCTCGTTTGCGGTGACGTGCGTTTCGCTGATCGCGTTGAGTTTGCTGCCGGAGTCGGCGACGCTCGGCATGATCGTCGCGTTTGGGATTTTCACGCTCACCATGTCGGCGTTCTCGAATCTCGTCGGCGTGTTTCCGCCCGAGTGTTTTCCCACCGAGGTGCGCGCGTGCGGCGTCGGGTTGGCGATTGCGTGCAGTCGTCTCGGCTCGGCGATCGGAACGTTTCTGCTGCCGCTCGGCATCGTGCATCTGGGCTTCCATATCACGATGATGGCGCTCGCGGCGGTGCTGTTGATCGGCATGGTGGTGTCGATTGCGTGGGCGCCGGAAACGAAGCATCTGACGTTGAACGAAGCTAGCGGCGCTTAACGCGCGCTAACGCTGTAAAGAACCCGCCGCATCGGCAACGATGCGGCGGGTTCTTTTTGTTTTGGACCGCCTGAAAGTCAAGGCGAGCGAACGGAAAAACCTGCTTTTCATTCAACTCGACGGACTACCCGCTGAAATCTGGGATTTTTCTTAATCTACCGTCTCCGATTCAACTGCCGTTGGCAATGTGATTCCCGGTGCGGCTCAGAGATTCACCATCATTGGAAAGTGTTCCCTGAGTACGCTGTTCAACAAACCGATAGTCGCTTGCCCAGGGAGCGGAACAGCGGTGTCCGGCATGACGGGGGTTTATCCAACGAACGTCGCGTGGGTTGGCATGAGGATGCGCGATGCTAACGGCAAACCGATGGTCGGATCCTCTCGCGACGATCAACCCGGCGATGTTTCCGACGGCCGGCTCAGTCGCCGCAAAGACACCGTTTTCTCTGGGCCTCAACTGCCAGTCCGGCGTGAAGGTCTCGGTGACCTTCAGTTCGACGTCGGGCAATTCTGGCGTCGCCTCAGTCCTGGCGAACGCAGGTTCGGCAACGGGCATCGGTGTTCAATTGCTGGATGCGTCGCAGTCGCCGATTACACTGGATGTGGCACTTCCGCTTACGTCGAGCACGACAGGCAATATGTCGTTTCAGTTTTTCTCGCAGTACTACCGGCTGGGTGTTGCGCCCGTGGTTGCCGGAACGGCTCGGGCGACAGCTATCTTTACGATGAGTTATCAATAGCCAGGCCGCGCGCCTAAGCCGTTTTCACTGCGGGATTCCATCTGTCCCCGCGCAGACGTGTATCATTCGTCCCGGCGCTGTTCCAACCCGGCATCCCCGCACTATTTACCGCTAACGCGCGGCGTCTGCCGCCGCGTGGCCCGGATCCGCCGCGCGAGCCGCGTCTACCCGTCCGTTTCCCCTCCCGGCGTGCTTTGCCAGGTGGAACGGAAACGCAAACCGCCGCCCGCCGTGGCCGGCAGTGCCCGAACCCTATTTGTCGCCAGACCCGATGTCAGTCTCTGAACTCAAACGCCGCCGCACGTTCGCGGTCATTTCCCACCCGGACGCGGGTAAGACCACGCTCACCGAAAAGCTGCTGCTGTTCTCGGGCGCGATCCAGATCGCCGGCACCGTGAAGGGCCGCAAGAGCAACCGCTACGCGACGTCCGACTGGATGGAGATCGAAAAGCAGCGGGGCATTTCGGTGGCGAGCTCGGTGATGCAGTTCGAGTACGGCGACGCCGTCATCAATCTGCTCGACACGCCGGGCCACGAAGACTTCTCTGAAGACACGTATCGCGTGTTGACCGCGGTCGACGCCGCCGTCATGGTGATCGACGGCGCGAACGGCGTCGAAGCGCAAACGCTCAAGCTGCTCGAAGTCTGCCGCAGCCGCAAGACACCGATCGTCACCTTCATCAACAAGCTTGACCGCGAAGTGCGCGAGCCGCTGGAACTGCTCGACGAAATCGAACAGCATCTGGGCGTGGCCGCCGTGCCGTTCACGTGGCCGATCGGCATGGGCAAGGAGTTTCAGGGCGTCTACGACATCCAGCGCGACCAGGTGCGCCTGTTCCGCGCCGGGCAGGACAAAGCGGGCGGCGAAGTCGAAACGCTGCAGGCGCTGAGCGACGAGGAAGGCGAACGCCGCTTCGGCCATAGCTGGGTCAAGGCGAAAGAAGAGATCGATCTGATCACCGGCGCGACGCCCGATTTCGATCGTGAGCAGTTCCTGGCCGGCCAGCAGTCGCCGGTGCTGTTCGGCTCGGCGATCAACAACTTCGGCGTGAAGGAAATTCTGGATGCGCTGGTCGATCTGGCGCCGCCGCCGTCCATGCGTATGACGGTGCAGCGTCCGGTTATGCCGGACGAGCCGAAATTCACCGGCGTCGTGTTCAAGGTGCAGGCGAACATGGACCTGGCGCACCGCGACCGCGTGGCGTTCATCCGCGTGTGCTCGGGACGTTTCGAGCGCGGCATGGCCGTCAAGGTGACGCGTTCGAACAAAACCTTCCGCGCTAACAACGTGGTGACGTTCCTGTCGCAGCGTCGTGAGACGGTGAGCGAAGCGTATCCGGGCGACATCATCGGTATTCCGAATCATGGCACGCTGAGTCTCGGCGATACGCTGACCGAAGGCGAGCAGTTGCAATTCGTCGGCCTGCCGTTCTTCGCGCCGGAAATTTTCCAGACCGTGGAAGTGGTCGATCCGATGCGCGCCAAGCAGCTCGGCGAGGCGCTCAAGCAACTCGGCGAAGAAGGCGCGATTCAGGTGTTCCGTCCGGAAGTGGGCGGCCTGATGATTCTCGGCGCGGTCGGGCAACTGCAGTTCGAAGTGGTGTCGCACCGTTTGTCGACGGAATATAAGGTCGACGTGCGCATGGCGCCGGCGCGTTATCGCATGTCGCGCTGGGTGACTTGCGACGATGCAGCCGAGCTGCGTCGCTTCACCGATTCGTACGCGGCACGGATCGCGCTCGACGCGTCCGACGCACCGACGTATCTGGCCTCGCACGTATCGGAAATCGAAGTCGCGCAGAAGGCGTGGCCGAAGATCGTGTTCAACGAATTGCGCGAGCACTCGGGCGCGCCGTTCAAGAAGGCGATGTAAATCCGCCGCGCTGGTCCCAAGCGCAAAGCAAGGCAACGCAAATCAGAAGGCCTCGTCGAAAAACGAGGCCTTTTGCATTGACGCCCATACGGCTGCCGACAAAAATCATCAACGCTCACCCCAGCTTCAACACTTCTTCCCGCATCCACCCCGCCAGCGCCTGCACATGTTCGAGCCCCACATGCCGCTGGGGAATATCGAGCCAGTACCCGAACGGCCCGCTCACTTCGACATCGGAAAACTGCGCGAGACTGCCGTCCGCCAGTTCCTCGACGATCATATTCCGGTCGACGACCGCCAGCCCCGCGCCTTTACTTGCCGCGCGAATCGCCTGCTCCAGCGTCGAGAACTCGATGCCGTTGTCCGCGTAACGCGCGGGCATGCCCGCCTTGGCCAGCCAGTTAGGCCACAATTCGAGCCGGGCGTCATTGTGCAGCACGTGTAGCGCCGGCATGCGTTCGAGCAGCGTGTCGAGCGGTTGACCGAGCAGGCGGGGCGCGCCCACGAGCACGTGGCGCTCCATCATCAGCAATTCGGAGTGCGCATCCGGCAGCGCCTGGCGGCCGAAGCGAATCTGGCAGTGAAAGTCGCCGTGCGCCTCGGTGCGAACAGATAATTCGACGTCAGGCAATTCCACCGCGAGCGAACCCAGCCGCGGCGAAAACCATTGCGTGGCGAAAGTGGGCGGCAGAGCGAGCACGAGACGCCGCCGCCCCTTGGCGGCCGTGATTTGGCGGTAGCCACGCTCGATCGTGTCGAAGGCTTCGGACAGGCATGGCAGCAATTGCAGGCCCGCCTGTGTGAGACGGATGCCTTTGTGGTCGCGCTCGAACAGTTTCGCGCCGAGCGATTCTTCGAGCAGCTTGATTTGCCGGCTCACCGCGCCTTGGGTCACGCACAGCGCAATGGCCGCGCGATTAAAGCTCATGTGACGAGCAGTTTCTTCGAAGAAGCGCAACGCGATCAGCGATGGCAAGCGCCGCATAAATCACCTTCTGTTACTTTTAATCGTGCGCGATTCGGCCGGAAGATGGTCGGACTGCGGACTCTGGTTGTGCTGCGTCGCCAGCCGCGCGTTTGTCTCCTGCACGCGCGATCCGAACCGCCATCGGCCGGCGATTTTTCAACCGGAAGCGGCCATCGTGGCGGCCGGAAGATTGTCGCATTGGCGCCCGTCGTTTTGCTTGATCTCGATAAGAAATATCCGTGGCGGGCCCTGAGCCGTCGACCGCGACCGGGATGCCTACCCGGCGTTCGAGGAGAAGCGCCGCGCGAGCGCTCAACTTCGCCTATGCTGACGAGACGCGCCCGGCCGCCGAGCCGGCTCGCCTTCCCCCGTCTTCGGAGCGCCCGTGACCGTTCGCAATCTCGACGCCTTGTTTCGACCCAAATCCGTCGCCGTGATCGGCGCTTCCGAGCGGCCCGGCAGCACCGGCGCGATGGTGTGGGCGCGCGTGCTGGAAGGGGGCTTCGAAGGCCCGCTGTGGCCGGTCAATCCGAAATACGAAACGCTCGGCGACCATGCCGTGATCGGCGACCCCGGCGACCTGCCGGAAGCGCCCACGGTCGCGCTGATCTGCACGCCGCCGGCGACGTGGCCGGGCATCATCCACAAACTCGGCGGCTTGGGCACGCGCGCGGCGATTATCGTCGGCGAGGTACGCTGCGATGAAGACCGGCTCGCGCTGCGGCACGCGCTCTCGGCCGCGCGCCCGAATCTGCTGCGGATCGTCGGGCCTGGCAGTCTCGGCGTGGTGTCGCCGGCATTGCGCGCGCATCTGGGCGCGCCGTCGTGCACGGTGAAGGCGGGCGGCGTCGCGTGGGTGTCGCAGTCGAACGCACTGACCAATGCCGTGCTCGGCTGGGCGCATGCGCGCGGCCTCGGCTTCTCGCACGCCGTGGCGCTCGGCGGCGAAGCGGACGTGGACGCGGGCGACGTGCTCGATTATCTGGCTAGCGACCCCGGCACGCGCGCCATCCTGCTCGAACTGGATACCGTGCGAGCGGCGCGCAAGTTCATGTCGGCGGCCCGCGCGGCGGCGCGCAACAAACCGGTGCTGGCGCTACGCTCCGGCCGCGCCGATCCTGCGGACGGCCTCTATACCGCAGCGTTCCGCCGCGCCGGCATGGTGCGGGTCGATGCGCTCGACGATCTGCTCGACGAGATCGAGACGCTCGGCGTGGGCCGTGTGGCGGCGGGCGCGACGGCCACGCTGATTACGAGCGACAGCGGCTTGGCCACGCTCGCCTGCGACGCCTTTGCCGCGGCTGGCGACACGCTCGCGCCGTGGCCCGATGAAGCGTCGGATGCCTTGAAGCAGACTTTGCCGTACGCGGTCGGCGGCAATCCGCTGCAACTCGGCGACGACGCGCGTCCTGAGCATTTCGGCACCGCGCTCAAACTGCTCGCGGATCATCGCAGCACCGGCACGGCCTTCGTGGTTCACGCGTCGACGCATGGCGCGCCAGTCGGCGAAGTGGCGCAGGCCTTGATCGCGAATCAGCGTTTCGCTTATCGCGGCTTGCTCGCGTGCTTTTTCGGCGGCGTGGATGCCGCCACGCGCGACGCGCTGCACGCGCAGGGCATCCCGGTTCATACGACGCCGCAGCGCCTCGCGCGCGCCTTCGCACGGCTGCTCGATTACCGGATGGGGCGCGAACTGCTGATGCAGACGCCGGAGGGCTTGCCGGCGCAAATTCCCGAATGCATCGACGCGGCGCAAGCTCAGGTGCGCGCGGTGCTCGGCGCAGGTGAGCACCAACTAACCGGCGAGGCGGCGGCGCGGTTTCTGGGGCGTTTCGGGTTGCGGGTGGAAGCGGGAAGCGGAAGTGCGAGCGAGGGCGGGGCGGCGGACGCTGCGCGAGACGTCGCACGGGGATCGGCGCAGGGTGCCGCGACAGACTCCGCGCAAGGACAGCGGCAGGAACCAGCGTTGGGCGCTACGGCTGGTTTCGCGCAAGGACAGGGGCAGGGCCAGGAGGAGGCGCCGGGCGCTACGGCTGGTTCGGCGCAAGGGCGAAGTCAACAGCAAGCGAGCGCGCAACGCGCTGTGAAAGCCTCAACAGTAGCTTCGGCTGCACCGCAGTCGCCGGACTGCCCGGAAGGAAGCGCGGACTCGTCTACCAGACCCGTCGTCGATATCGCTGTCGAACTCCACGATAACGACAACTTCGGCCCTGTCTTCAGCTTCACGGCGCCATCGGCTGACGGTGTGTCCGAATCGCTGCGCGTCTACGGCCTGCCGCCGCTCAATCCGATGCTCGCGCGCGACATCGTCACGCGTTCGCCGTACGCGCGGCTGGTTGCGCCGGAGCCGGCGCTGGCCGCACTGACGGCGCTCTCGCAAGCCGTCTGCGACGTCAAGGAACTCGTCGGTCTTGCGCTGACGCTTAGGGTGTACCGCGATCACGTGATAGTCGTCGATCCCACGCTAACCGTCGCGCCGACGCGCAGCCGCCTCGCGATCATGCCGTACCCGCGCCGCTTCGAAGAGACGCTGGACTGGCAGGGTACGCGGGTGACGGTGCGGCCGATCCGTCCGGAAGACGAGGCCGCGCACCATGACTTCGTCGAAGCGATGACGCCCGAAGATTTGCGCCTGAGGTTTTTCGGCGCGGTGGGCAGCTTCGACCACTCGCAGCTCGCGCGCATGACGCAGATCGACTACGACCGCGAAATGGCGCTGATCGCCACCGTGCAAAGCGAAGAAGGCTTCACCCGGACGCTGGGCGTGGTGCGCGCGGTCGCCGATCCCGACAACGAAACCGCTGAGTTCGCGGTGGCGGTGCGCTCGGATCAGAAGGGCCGGCGCCTCGGCCAGTTGCTGATGGACCGGATTATTAAATATGCGCGGGTGCGCGGCATCCACTGGCTGGTCGGCGAGGCGCTGCGCGAAAATACCCCGATGATCGGACTCGCCAAAGCCTGCGGTTTCACGATTACGCGGACGGAGGATCCGGGTGTGGTCGGGTTCAGGATGGCGCTGGATGAGCCAGCGGCTAACTGACCGAGCGAGGCGGCGGTAAGAACGGTCGGGGAGGAAATTTCGGGAGATCGTGTTAACGCATGTCGACGTCGCGGCGAACTTTTGAGCTGGCCGTAGTGGGTGCCACTCATTCCGCATACCGACAAAAACCACTAAATCTTCAGACGTTTCTCAAGCCTTGTAAAAGGGAGCTTACATAGACTCTTACAGTCAGATTACTTTCTGGCTCCGAGTATCCGCATAGGTGTATCCAGCGAACTGTTGCTCGGGTGGGATTTTATTTAGCTCTCTTAACAGGTCAACAAATGAATCACAAGAAACGTACCCGCGAGACTCACCAGGGCACGGGGAAACCAGGCTACCGGCTGGCGCTCGTGCCGGCAATGTTGATGGCGGCGTTGGGCTGCGCCAATACCGCTTGGGCCGTCGACGGCGGTGTCGTGGCAGCGGGCGCCGGCGCCATCAAAACGCAGGGCAACAAGACGACCATTTCGCAATCCAGCGACAAGATGATCGTCAACTGGAAGAACTTCAACATCGGTAAAGACCAATCGGTGATCGTCAATCAGCCGGGCGCCACCTCGGCTGTGCTCAACCGTGTGACGACCGCGGACGCGACGCAGATCGACGGCGTGCTGAAGGCAAACGGCCGGGTGTTCGTGGTCAATCCTGCCGGTGTGGTGTTCGGCAAAAGCGCCAAGGTCGATGTGGGAAGTCTGGTGGCTTCGACGCTCGACGTGACCGACCAGCAGTTTATGGATGGCGGCAAGCTAGGCCTGAACGGTAGCAGGAACATCAATCTCTTTTCGCGCGGCGGCGAAGGCAAGGTCACGAATAACGGTCAGTTGACCGCGCAGGAATCGGTGATCCTGTTAGGCACTCAGGCCGCCAACTACGGCACGATCCGCGCCAAGGACGTGACACTCGGTGCAGCAAATGGCGTGGCGATGCAGATGAACGATTCGGCCTTTGGGGTCATGCTTGGCCGGCAGGCGCAGAATGCGCTGGCGGCCAACTATGGTGTGATCGCAGCGAAGGGCGGCGACGTCAATCTGTCCGCGGCGGCCACTGGCGCCATGCTCGCCACTGTCGTTCAGAACACAGGGACGATTGAGGCGACCAGTGCGTCGTCGGGTAAAGGCGGCTCCATCACGCTGGGTTCCGAACTCGACGGCAAGATCGGTGTGGGTGGCCGTCTGACAGCTGACAAGGCTATCAGGATCGTTGCCTCACCGATGGCCTATGTCGATTCTCCGTTCGACGCATCCACGCAACCTGACGGCGGATATTACGGACTCACGGGCCACGATATCACGGTGGAGTCAGGCGCAAAGCTGCACGCGGCGACCGGCGACGTCAGAATCGACACAGCGGGCGGTAATGTCAGCATGAATGGCCAGATTGACGCAGGCAGCGCCGCTATCAGCGCCGATCGCGGCATCGTTGCCACGAACGGCGGGATTAACGCCGACCGTGTGTCGCTGACGGGTGGCGTTATTGACATCAATGCGCCGATCCGCGCGGGGAGCCGCGTAGATGTTTCCGCTGACGGCGATGTGAACCAGCATGCGGACGTGAAGGCAACTACCGGTTCGGTCAACGTGGCCGGCATCAATATCATCCAGGCCGATGGCGTCAAAACCTCGGGCGATACCAGCGTCTCGCTGATATCGAGGTCGGTTCGGCCGCATACGGTGACCACTGGTCAAATCCGCGTGGCGAATGTCACTGGCAAGACCATCAATATCAACGGCGGCGACATCACGCTGGCGGGGGATCTGAAGGCAGACAATGACATCGCGGTTAGATCGCTACGAGGCAGCATTCCGTGTCAAGGAGAGATTTGCATTGCCGTGATGCAAGGTGGCCACCTGGTCCAGACAGGCAACGTGACCAGCCGCAACGGCAACGTTACATTGAACGCCGCAACCACTGTCTCGCAGCAGCCCTCGTCCCTTACCAAAGCCGGTAACGACGTCACGCTTAAAGCCTTCGACGTTCAAACCGGCCGCATTCAGGCCGGCAACAAGATTGCTGTCGATGCGTACGCGGCGCATATCGGCGGCAAACTGACGGCCCGCGAAATCAGCCTGCCGGCCAACACAGAGAACACGGACGACAACATCCGCATTAAGGCCAAGTCCGCGAACCTGTAATAGCAAGCGAGCGTGATGACGCACTTGAACGGTCCTTCATCACGCTAGTTGCAATCTTCCCCAAGCCGGGCAGGCAAGCCGACGTAACGAAGGGAGAGGCGTGCATCGCCTCTTCCTTTCTGACTGCGTAGTCGCAAACCTTCCTCATTCCAGATTCATGCGTCAGCACGGCTCTCATGAGCCTCTGCTGGCATTTATATTTCCAGCCCACTCATCGTGAAAGCCGTTCACCGATATCGGCCTGTACGCCGTCGTTTTGGTGTCGCATGGCTGCCATTACTCGGCGCGACCGCATGGCACACTGCCGCGCAAGCCTACGAGCCGACGAATGCCGGCTCACTGCTTCGGCAAAATCCCGAACTGACGCGCGGAGTCGGCACCGAGCCCGGAATCGACCGATCGGCGCCAACACAGTCTTCAACCCCACCCGAACCCACACCCGAAAACGGCGAGCTTTCATTCGCCGTCCATAGCTTCGACTTTGGCGGTGCGCTGTCCGCAGAGGAAGAACAACGCGCCGACGAATTCCTTGCGCCGTGGCGCGGGCGTAACGTCACGCTTTCGCAATTGCGCGTGCTGCGTGACGCGCTTACCACTGTCCTGTACCACGGCGGCGATTCTCTCGTGCGCGTCATCCTGCCGCCCCAGACAGTGACGGACGGCGTCATACACTTCGAGATCACGCGCGGCCACGTCGAATCGGTCAATGTCGAAAACAGCTCCGACGTGGCGACCAAACGGCTCAGGGAGATCCTCGAAAGCACCAGCAACGGCGCGCCTTCGCTGCGCGATATCGAGCGCAACGCACGCCTTGTCGAGGACATTCCCGGCATCGGCTCGGCGACATCCACGTTATCAGCGGGAACGCAGCCGGGCGGCACGGTTGTCACGGTCGACGTGGCGCCGGGCGATCGCTACTACGGCGCGGCGAGCGTCGATAACGCGGGCTCGAGGCAAGCGGGCTGGCGCAGATTCGGCCTGACTGGTGGCGTCAACAATATGCTGGGACTAGGCGATCAGTTGCAGGCTACGGTCTATCTGACGCCGCGCTTCATGCAGACCAAGGCAGGAGAAGACGGGCAAACCCGCCTGGGCCGCATTTCCTACGACATGCTCACGGGCCTGGGCGCGAGTCGTGCTGGTATCGCGTACTCGCACGTGGATTACCGGCTCGGCGAAATGTTCACGGGCTTGGGTACGGGATCGGCCAATGTCGTCAGCATTTACGGCGTCGAGCCGTTGATCCGTTCAGACTCCGCGAGTCTCGATCTCGGCGCCAATCTCGACCTCAAACGTTCCAGCGACGAAAAGTTCGACAACGTGCTCCAAACTAGCCAGCGCAGTTTCGTTGCATCGGTGCGGGCTGACGGCGCCCTGGCTGGTGCAATCATTGAGCGGCGCAATGTGATCCAGTACAGCGCGGTCCTCAGTCGCGGCACGGCAAAGCAGAGTGAATTCGACTATTCAAACAGCGCGCCCATGCTCGGCAGCCGACGATTCGACTTCTACAAGGCCGAACCAGCCATCGCCTACGTCCAGGCCATTACGCCGACCATCCGCGCGACGGTCCAGATGCGTGGGCAATGGGCCAGCCGCAGTCTCGACAGCTCGGAGCGGATGGGCCTCGGCGGTCCCTCGGCCGTGCGCGCCTACGATCAGAATGCGGCCTCGGTCGACGACGGCCTGATCTTCTCGATCGCCGCGAGCAAATCCATACGCAGTTTGCCGGGTGCCGCCGTGCAGGTGTTCTATGACGATGCACGAGGCAGAACACGTCAGGATGGTCCGATACCGGGCGCCTTCGTGCGATTGCAAGGGTATGGCATCGGCGCGAGCTACAGCGGCAAGCGTGTGGCCGCGCAATTGAGTTACGCGATGCGCGCGGGGCATCCCTTGGCGCAAACGGCTCGGCAACAGACGTGGGTTACGGTATCAACGGTCTTCTAGCGGGATCGAATGGCGGCGACAACGCCCACCCACCACACCCGCGCTCAAAAGAAAAAGGCGGCACGGAGCCGCCTTTCTTGTCATACGCGTATGGAGTGCCACCCGCGATAACAGGGTTCTCAGACTTACGCCGCGAGTTTCTCCGCAGCGGCGTCGACCTGATCACGCGTCACCGCCAACTCCTCCAACCACGCGTCCCCATAAACCGCCCCCGTCTCACGTTCCAAACGCGCAATCGTCGCCGCGCAACGGCTCGCATCCTTCGGCGTCGCGATAAACGACTTCACCGATTCACCCGCCTTGAAGGCATCGAACAACGGCACGCGAATATCGTCCGGCAGCGCGCGCGTCGTCCATTGATACGGCTTGCCGTTGAACGTGAATTGCGGCGGCAGCACCCGCTCCTTCTTCGCGGCCGGAATCAGGCCGTACGTGCGCGCGGCTTCGCCGATCTGCTCCGGCGAAAACAGTTCGTCCGGGCTGATGTCGAATTGCTGAATGAACGTCTCGATGCTTTGCATCGCCGCCGCGCGGTCGTCGCGGCGCTTTTGCGCATGAGCGACGATGTCGCGCAGTTCGTCGGCTTCTTCAGGCGTGATCGTGAAGCTCGACTGCTTCTGCTGGAGTTCGGAAAAACGCTGGAATTCGGAATCGGTCAGAAGTTTCGCCATTGCTTATCGATGAGCGCGCATGAGCGAACCCATGCGGCGTGATTTTTGAGAGGGTCGCCATTCTAAACCATGTGCGCGAGGCGTCGAATTTCGACGAGCCGCCGCGCGGGTTCGCTTGCCCGCATGGCACGCTAGGCGGCGTTCTCGTGAAACATCGACAGCGCCTGGACCGTCTCGCGCAAGAGCGCGGTGGCGGCTTCAAGCGTCGGCGCGACGTATTCGTCGATACGCCGCAAATATGGACAGGTGAGGACCGCGATCGCCTGACCGGAAGGACCCTGGATCGGAAACGTGACGTCGGTCACGCCGAACGTCTGCTGGCTGTCCTTCTGCGAAAAACCCGCCGTGCGAATCCGCTCGCAGGCCTGCTCGAGCGCGGCGCGATCGATGGTGACCTCGCCCTTCACCTTGGTGTGTTCGGCCAGCATCTGTTCGCGCTGCTCGATGCTTTGAAACGCCAGCATCACGCGGCCCGAACCCGTATCGATCAGGCCGACGCGCGAACCGAGCCGCACCGAGATGCCCCACGTACCGGGTCCATCCACCTGCGCGATCACCAGCAGATTGCCGCGGTCGTACACCACGAGGTGACACGACTGTTCGGCAGCGTCGGCAAAGCGCTGCATGAGCGGCAGTGCTTCGGAGATCAGACGGTTCATCGGCGGATGACGGTGGGCGAGCGCGTACAGCTTGAGGCTGAGCGAATACCGGTCGCCCGCCGCCGAGCGCACCACGTACTGACGCGCGACCAGCCGTTCGAGCATGCGATACATCTCGCTCGCATTGCGTCCGAGCAGCTTGGTGATTTCGGCGCGCGTCAGTCCTTCCTTCTGCTCGGCGAGCAGTTCGAGGATGTCGAGGCCTTTGTCGAGCGCCGGGGCGCGGTAGCGGTCGGCGTCGTCTTTGTCGTCTGCGTCCATCGTGAGCGAGGTTCCTTGGGCTGTTCTCATTATGTGGCGCGTGAGTGTAAGTGCGTGACGAATCTCGTAGAGGCGGCGTTCGTCCAGGGAAAACACGGACGGTTAATGCAGTGTACATGCCTTGACTTAAAAAAGTCCGTATATGAATAATACGTTCATTGGTGAATGAGCGCACGCCAATACTCACACGAATCGATCAGAAAGCGCTGGACGAAGTGCCGGGCCCCGCAGCCGGGTTCACGCAGTTCCCACAACAACCATCGTGTATGAGATGGGAGTCAGTGCTAAAGCGCTGAGTCCCATCGACACAGGAGACAACCATGTCGTTCACGAAAGGGCCGCTCACGGCCCGCCGTTTGTTCCGCAGTTCGTTGTCCGCGGTTGCAGCCGCTGCGTGCCTCGCCGGACTCGGTGTGACGGGCGCCGCGCAAGCCGCCGACACCGGCAAGATCGGCCTCGGTCTGCCGCTGCTGACGTCGCCGTTCTGGCAGTCGTACAACAACTATCTGCCCAAATATGCGAAGGAGAGCGGCCTCGACATCCTCGCGCCGGTCAATTCGAATGGCGATCCTGTCCAGCAGATCACGGACATGAACAACCTGCTGAACCTCGGTGCGAAGGGCATCGTGGTCGGCCCGCTGGATTCGGCCGCGATCAGCCGTGCGCTCGACGCCGCCGCGGCGCGGAATGTGCCGGTCGTCGCCGTGGACGTCGCGCCCACGCAAGGCAAGGTCGCGATGGTGGTGCGCGCCGACAATCACGCGTACGGCGAGAAGGCGTGCAAGTACATCGGCGAGCACGTGAAGTCCGGCAAGGTCGTGCAGATCATGGGCGACCTGGCATCGGTCAACGGGCGCGACCGGTCTGAAGCATTCCGCTCTTGCATGAAAGGCTATCCTGGCGTGTCGGTGCTGGAAATTCCCGCAGCCTGGAAAGGCGACGTCGCGGCCACTGCGCTCGACAGCCTGCTGACCGCCAATCCCGACGTGAAGGGCATTTACATGCAGGCAGGCGGCGTCTATCTGTCGCCGACGCTGCAAACCTTGCGGCGCAAGCAGATGCTGTTTCCCGCCGGCGATGCGAAGCACGTCGTGATCGTCAGCAACGACGGCATTCCTCAGGAATTCGAGGCGATCCGCCGCGGCGATATCGACGCAACCGTGTCGCAGCCCGCCGACTCGTACGCGAAATACGGCCTGTTCTATATCAAGGCGGCGTTGGCAGGTCAGACCTTCAAGCCGGGCCCGACCGATCACGGCAGCAACATCATCCAGTTGGCGCCCGGCATTCTGGAAGACCAATTGCCCGCACCGCTCGTGACGAAATCGAACGTCGACGACAAAGCCTTGTGGGGTAACACGGTCAAATGAGCGAGCTCACGCCCTCCGTGCCCGTGGTCGAAGCGCTTGAGGTCACCAAACGCTTCGGCTCGACGGCCGCGCTGAACGACGTGAGCATCCGCGTGATGCCCGGCGAGTCGCATGCGCTCGTCGGGCGCAACGGCGCGGGTAAATCGACGCTGGTGTCGATCCTCACCGGCCTGCGCAAGCCCGACACCGGCGAGGTGCGTTTCAGCGGCGCGGCCGCGCCGTCGATCGCGAATCGCGACGCGTGGCGTGAGCGCGTGGCGTGCGTCTATCAGCATTCGACCATCATCCGCGATCTGAGCGTCGCGGAGAATCTGTTCATCAACCGGCAGCCGTTGCGCGGTGGCGTGATCGATTGGCAAGCCATGCGGCGCGACGCGCGCGCGTTGCTCGATCACTGGAAGATCGACGTGCGCGAAGATGCCCGCGCCGGCGATCTGTCAGTGGAAGCGCGGCAACTGGTGGAGATTGCGCGCGCGCTGTCGTACGGCGCGCGCTTCATCATTCTCGACGAACCGACCGCGCAGCTCGACGGCGACGAGATCAAGCGCCTGTTCCGGCGCATCAGCGAGTTGCAGCGCGAGGGCGTGACGTTCCTCTTCATCTCGCATCATCTTCAGGAAGTCTATGAAATCTGCCAGGCGGTGACGGTGCTCCGCGACGCGCGGCATATCGTCAGCGCGCCGGTTTCCGCGTTGCCGCGCGAGCAGTTGATCGAAGCGATGACCGGCGAACGCGGCGGTCTCGCCGTCGCCGATGCGGCGGCGCGCGCCGCGTTGCCCGCAGACACGGCGGTCGCGCTGGAAATTAAAGAACTGGCCGGCGCCGATTACGAAGGCGTGTCGTTCACTGTCAAACGCGGCGAAGTCGTCGGCTTGACCGGCGCGACGAGCAGCGGCCGCACGAGCGTGGCCGAAGCGGTTGCGGGTCTGCGTGCCGCCAAACGCGGCACGATCAGCGTGGACGGCGCAACCTTGCCGCCCGGCGATGTACCCGCGGCGCTCGCGCACGGCATCGGCTGTGTGCCGAAGGATCGGCATCACGAAGGCTTGGTGCTCACGCAATCGGTTGCGGAAAATGCATCGATGACGATCGCGCGCGTGCTCGGCAAGTTCGGCATCGCGCCGCCCGCGAAGAAGAACGCCTTCGGTCAGAAGATGATCGACGCGCTCGGCATCGTCGCGCAAGGTCCGGAGCATGTCGTGTCGGGTCTGTCCGGCGGCAATCAGCAGAAAGTGGTGATGGCGCGCGCGCTGGCCACCAATCCCAATGTGCTCGTGCTGATCGATCCCACCGCGGGCGTCGACGTGAAATCGAAAGAAGCGCTGCTCTCCGTCGTGGATCGCGTGCGCGAAGAGGGCAAAGCCGTGCTGGTCGTGTCCGGCGAGCTCGACGATCTGCGCACCTGTGACCGCGTGCTGGTCATGTTCCGTGGCCGTGTCGCGGCCGAATTTCCCGCGGGTTGGCAGGACCACGACCTGATCGCATCCGTTGAAGGAGTCAGTCTCCATGAAGAATAGTGTGCCCAGTCCTGCATTCGGCACCGCGCAAGCTGCGGCTCAGCCGCCGTTGGTCGCGCAGGCGTCACGCGGCAAACGCGCGCGCTCCGAACTCGCGCGTCTGCGCGAGTTGGCCTTGCTGCCCGCGCTAGCTTTGCTGATCGTGATCGGCGCGTTTGTCAGCCCGAGCTTTCTGACCAAAGCCAATCTGATCAGCGTGCTGGGCGCGTCGGCGGCGTTGGCGCTCGTCGTGCTTGCCGAATCGCTGATCGTGCTGACCGGCAAGTTCGACTTGTCGCTCGAATCGACGGTCGGCATCGCACCCGCCGTGGGCGCGATGCTGGTGATGCCGGCGGCGTCGGCGGGCTTCGGCATGCAATGGCCGGCGGCGGCCGGCTTGCTCGCCATTGTGGTGGTGGGCGCGGTGATCGGTTTGATCAACGGCTTTCTCGTGGTGCGCTTGCGGCTCAATGCGTTCATCGTCACGCTGGCCATGCTGATCGTGTTGCGCGGCATGCTGGTCGGCGCGACCAAAGGCGGCACGCTGTTCGATATGCCGCCGTCGTTCTTCGCGCTCGCCACCACTATCGTGCTCGGCTTGCCTTTGTCCGTGTGGCTCGCGGCGGTGGCGTTCGCGATTGCGGCCTTCATGCTGCGCTATCACCGGCTGGGGCGCGCGTTGTACGCCATCGGCGGCAATCCGGAAGCGGCGCGCGCGGCGGGGATTCGCGTGGAACGCATCACGTGGGGCGTATTCGTGCTCGGGAGCATACTTGCCTCGGTGGGCGGTCTGATCGTGACCGGCTATGTCGGCGCGATCAACGCAAACCAGGGCAACGGCATGATCTTCACGGTGTTCGCGGCAGCGGTGATCGGCGGCATTTCACTCGACGGCGGCAAGGGCACCATGTTCGGCGCGCTCACCGGCGTGCTGCTGCTCGGCGTCGTGCAGAACCTGCTGACGCTTGCCCAGGTGCCGTCTTTCTGGATTCAGGCGATTTACGGCGCGATCATCCTGGGCTCGCTGATGGTGGCGCGCCTCGCCAGCGGCGAAGGTCAAAACTAATGCGCACGCACCTCGGAGAACTCATTTGACCAACCGCCCATTGCAAACGGACTCAC
Organism: Paraburkholderia sp. BL9I2N2; assembly: GCF_004339745.1. GTDB lineage: Bacteria > Pseudomonadota > Gammaproteobacteria > Burkholderiales > Burkholderiaceae > Paraburkholderia. The sequence continues at coordinate 132,243 of NZ_SMGP01000005.1, forward strand.
GCCTGATCCTGCTCAGCCCCGCCGACAACTGCCTGATCGCGGCGGCGCGTCTGGACTGCGGCACGCAAGTCGAGATCGAAGGCGAGCGCGTGACGCTCACCAAGACCATCGAACTCGGCCACAAGGTGGCGCGCCATGAACTTGCGAAAGACGACAAGGTGCTGCGCTACGGCGCAGTGATCGGTCACGTGACAGAAGCCGTGGCGCGCGGTGCGCATCTGCATACGCACAATCTCGAAAGCGATTACCTGCCGACGTACACACACGACGCGGGCCACGAATTCGTCCATCACTGATGTGGGCACAATGACGTGGCCTCGCGCCGCGCTGGATCGATCATGACTGACATTTCCGTAGCATCTCCATCTGCCGAATCGCAGCAGCCCGCGTTGCAAGGCTATCTGCGCCGCGACGGCCGCAAGGGCATCCGCAATGTGGTTGCGGTGGCGTATCTGGTCGAGTGCGCGCATCACGTCGCGCGCGAGATCGTCACGCAGTTTCGCGAACCGCTCGACGCGTTCGACGATCCTTCCGCCGAACGCGAACCGCCCGTGCATCTGATCGGCTTCCCCGGCTGCTATCCGAACGGCTACGCCGAGAAAATGCTCGAGCGGCTCACCACGCACCCCAACGTGGGCGCGGTGCTGTTCGTATCGCTCGGTTGCGAGAGCATGAACAAGCACTATCTGGTGGACGTGGTGCGCGCGAGCGGCCGTCCCGTCGAAGTGCTGACGATTCAGGAAAAGGGCGGCACGCGCAGCACGATTCAATACGGCGTCGACTGGATTCGTGGCGCGCGCGAGCAACTCGCCGCGCAGCAGAAAGTGCCCATGGCGCTGAGCGAATTGGTGATCGGCACGATTTGCGGCGGCTCGGACGGCACCAGCGGCATCACCGCGAACCCGGCGGTGGGCCGCGCGTTCGATCATCTGATCGACGCGGGCGCGACGTGCATCTTCGAGGAAACCGGCGAGCTGGTCGGCTGCGAATTCCATATGAAGACGCGCGCGGCGCGCCCGGCGCTCGGCGATGAGATCGTGGCCTGCGTCGCGAAGGCGGCGCGTTATTACTCGATTCTCGGCCACGGCAGTTTTGCGGTCGGCAACGCGGATGGCGGACTCACCACGCAGGAAGAAAAATCGCTGGGCGCGTATGCGAAGAGCGGGGCGTCGCCGATTATCGGCATTATCAAACCCGGCGACATTCCACCGACCGGCGGCCTGTATCTGCTCGACGTGGTGCCGGACGGCGAGCCGCGCTTCGGCTTTCCGAACATCAGCGACAACGCGGAGATCGGCGAACTGATCGCCTGCGGCGCGCATGTGATTCTGTTCACGACCGGACGCGGCTCGGTGGTCGGCTCGGCGATCTCCCCGGTGATCAAGGTGTGCGCGAATCCCGCGACGTACCGCAACCTTTCCGGCGACATGGATGTCGATGCAGGCCGCATTCTCGAAGGCCGCGGCACGCTCGACGAGGTGGGCCGCGAAGTGTTCGAGCAAACGGTGGCGGTGTCGCGCGGCGCGGCTTCGAAGTCGGAGACGCTCGGTCATCAGGAGTTCATCCTGACGTACAAGACGTTCGAACCGGTTGGGCCGGCTTGCTTGCCGTCGAGCGCCGCAGCGCAGCATCGGGTCGTTGCGATCGAGCCGCACTGAGCGGCAGGTCCGCGGGCCTGGCAACAAGCCGTCTGTATACACCGTGGGCAAACCTCGCCCATGCATGGTAAAACACGAATGGGATCGGACTAAGTGCTTTGCATGGGACCAGCGTAGGCGTTGAACCGCCGACTCTGGTCGACAGCGAAAGCGCCAACTCCGATCGACACTGGAGACGCGCTCAATGACCGCAACGATCGGATCGAAGATCGGGCAACGGCGCCGCATCGGCCGCGGGCCTTTGCAGGTGACCGGATTGGGACTCGGAACGGCGCCGCTCGGCGGCCTCTACCGCGATCTGACCGATGAAGAAGCACACGCCACCATTGCCGCCGCGTGGAACGCAGGCGTGCGCTATTTCGACACCGCGCCGCATTACGGCAACACGAAGGCCGAGCATCGTCTGGGCGACGCGCTCCGGCGCTATCCGCGCGGCGACTATCTTCTGTCCACCAAAGTGGGCCGCCGTTTCGTGCCGCGCACCACGCCTTTCGACGACAAGGAAGGCTGGCAAAACCCGCTTCCTTTCGAAGCGATTTACGACTACACACACGACGGCATTCTGCGTTCGTTCGAGGACAGCCAGCAGCGCCTCGGCATCGTCGAAATCGACATTCTGCTGGTGCACGATATTGGCCGTGTCACGCACGGCGACAACCATCCCCATTACTGGCGGCAGCTAACCGAAGGCGGCGGTTTTCGCGCGCTGGACACATTGCGCTCGTCTGGCGCGATCAAGGCAGTCGGACTCGGTGTCAACGAAGGCGCGGTCATACTCGATGCGATGGCCGAGTTCGATATCGATTGCGCGTTGCTCGCGGGCCGTTATACGCTCCTCGAACAGACCACGCTCGACGACCTGTTGCCGGCCTGTGAAAAACGCGGCGTCAGCATCCTGTTAGGCGGCGCGTTCAACTCGGGCATTCTGGCGCGCGGCGTCGAAGGTGATCTGAAATTCAATTACGGCAAAGCGCCGCCCGAAGTGATCGAGCGCGTCGCGCGGCTGGAAGCGGTTTGCCGTACGCACGGCGTGCCGCTCGCGGCCGCTGCCTTGCAGTTTCCGTATGCGCATCCGGCGGTCGCCACCGTGTTGACCGGCGCGCGCAGTGCCGACGAATTACGCGAGAACGCCGCGTCGTTCGAGAAGCCGATCCCCGCGGCCTTGTGGTCCGCGTTGCGCGACGAAGGCTTGCTCGACAGCCGCGCACCCGCGCCAGAGGATTGAGTTGACGATGCATATCGATGCCCACCAGCACTACTGGGATCCCGCTCGTGGCGATTACGAGTGGCTCACGCCGGAACTAAAAATCCTGTACCGGACGTTCGGCCCGGAGGATCTCAAGCCGTTGCGCGAACGCGCGGGCATCGAACGGACGGTGGTGGTGCAGGCGGCACCGACCATCGACGAAACGCGTTTTTTGCTGGACATGGCGCGCCATGAGCCGTCGATTGCGGGCGTGGTCGGCTGGGTGCCGCTGTTGCTGCCCACGGCGCCGGAGGTGATCGAAGCCTTGGCGCATGAGCCGAAGTTCAAGGGCGTGCGGCCGATGCTGCAGGATTTGCCGGACGACACATGGATCGCGAACCCCGATCTCGCGCCGGCGATCGAAGCGCTGATCGCGCACGACCTCGCGTTCGACGCGCTGATTTACGCGCGCCACGTCGAGCCTTTCGAGACCTTCGCGACGCGCTTTCCGGCGCTGCGCATCGTCGTCGATCATGGGGCGAAGCCGCCCATCCGCTATGGACGCGCGGGCTATCCAAGCTGGGCCGATGCGATCACGCGGCTCGCGCAACTGCCGCACGTGCATTGCAAGCTGTCGGGCCTCGTCACCGAGGCATCCCCCGGCTGGAGCGAGGAAACGCTGCTCCCGTACGTCGATCATCTGCTGAAGTCATTCGGTCCGGCGCGCTTGATGTGGGGCAGCGACTGGCCGGTGCTCGATCTGAACGGCGACTATCTGCTTTGGCATTCGGTGGCCAACACGTTGCTCACGTCGTTGAGCGAGGGCGAGCGCGAAGCGGTTTTCGGCGGCAATGCCGCCGCGTTTTATCGACTGTGATTTCTGCAAGAGACCTGAAGCAGAAGCAAATGCAAAGCCCATTCAACTGGAGTCGTAGATGACACAAAGACTGGCCGGCAAGACGGCCCTGATCACAGCGGCAGGACAAGGCATCGGACTCGCCACCGCCGAACTCTTCGCACGCGAAGGCGCGCGTGTGATCGCCACGGATATCCGCATTGACGGGCTCGCCGGCAAGCCGGTCGACGCGCGCAAGCTCGACGTGCGCGACGACGCGGCGATCAAGGCGCTGGCCGCCGAACTCGGCGCGATCGACGTGCTGTTCAACTGCGCGGGCTTCGTGCATGCGGGCAATATTCTCGAATGCAGCGAAGAGGATTGGGACTTCGCGTTCGACCTGAACGCGAAGGCGATGTACCGCATGATCCGCGCGTTCCTGCCCGCCATGCTGGAGCACGGCGGCGGCTCGATCATCAATATGTCGTCGGCGGCATCGAGCGTGAAGGGCGTGCCGAACCGCTTCGCGTATAGCGCCTCGAAGGCCGCGGTGATCGGGCTGACCAAGTCCGTTGCTGCGGACTTCATCACGCGTGGTGTACGCTGTAACGCGATCTGCCCGGGCACGGTGGCTTCGCCGTCGCTCGAACAGCGGATCGTCGCGCAGGCTCAGGCGCAAGGCGCGACGCTGGACGCCGTGCAGGCCGCCTTTGTGGCGCGTCAGCCGATGGGCCGCATCGGCAAGCCGGAAGAGATCGCCGCGTTGGCGCTGTATCTCGGGTCCGACGAATCGTCGTTTACCACGGGCCATGCGCATGTGATCGACGGCGGCTGGTCGAACTGACGCACGCCGACCCACGCCGACTCAAGCTGAACCACGAACCGAACACCACTGAAAGGAAGTGCAAGGATGAAACTGCTTCGTTATGGGCCGAAAGGCCAGGAAAAACCGGGCCTGCTCGACGCGCAAGGCAAGCTTCGTGATCTGTCGAAAGTAGTCGCCGATATCGACGGCGCCGCGCTGACCGACGAAGGTCTCGCCAAACTGCGCGCGCTCGATCCGGCCTCGCTGCCGCTGGTCGAAGGCAATCCGCGCATGGGTCCGTGCGTCGGCAAGATCGGCAAGTTCATCTGCATCGGCTTGAATTACGCGGATCACGCGGCCGAATCGAATCTGCCGGTGCCCTCCGAGCCGGTCATCTTCAACAAGTGGACGAGCGCGATCAGCGGCCCGAACGACGACGTCGAGATTCCGCGCGGCTCGAAGAAAACCGACTGGGAAGTCGAGCTCGGCGTGGTGATCGGCAAGCCCGCGAAATATATCGACGAAGCCAACGCACTCGATTACGTCGCTGGATATTGCGTGATCAACGACGTGTCGGAACGCGAATGGCAGATCGAACGCGGCGGCACCTGGGACAAGGGCAAGGGTTTCGACACGTTCGGCCCGATCGGCCCGTGGATGGTCACGCGCGACGAAGTCGCCGATCCGCAGAACCTGAGCCTGTGGCTCGAAGTGGATGGCCACCGCTATCAGAACGGCAGCACGAAGACGATGGTGTTCGGCGTCGCGAAACTGGTTTCGTACGTGTCGCAGTGCATGAGCCTGCAACCGGGCGACGTGATTTCGACCGGCACGCCGCCGGGCGTCGGCATGGGCGTGAAGCCGAATCCGGTGTTCCTGAAGCCGGGCCAGACAATACGTCTGGGTATCGAAGGTCTGGGCGAGCAAACGCAGAAGACGTACGCGGCGGAGTGATTCGCGCTCGCAAGCTTGACTGCATGAAGAAAGGCGGTTTCTGCATCGACAGGCAGGAACCGCCTTTTTAGTTGGCGTCGTTACCGCTCAGTTGCGCCGTTCCATGAGCAGTCGCCTGAGCGGCGCCGCTACACGATCAACTTGCGTGTCTTCGGCGGCGCCGCTCAGGCGCGTTGTTCCGCAAGCAAGCGCGCGAGCAGCGCCACCAACTGATCGACGTGCGTGTCCTCGGTGCGCCATGACGACACGCTGATGCGAAACGCCGGCCGGCCTTGCCAGACAGTCTGGCCGAACCACGTTTCGCCCGACGCCTGCGCCGCTTCGCGAATCGCCACCGTCTGCGCGTCGGTCTTCGCGCGCACCAGCACCTGGTTCAACACGACGCGATTCAGCACCTCGAACCCGGCGGCGCGCAGACCTTCAGCGATTCGCGCAGCCTGCGCGCAATGCCGGTCGACCATCTCCTGCACGCCGCTGCGCCCGAGCGAACGCAACGCCGCCCAGATCGGAATGCCGCGCGCGCGGCGCGAGAACTCGAGATTCACGTTCTTCTGCGCGTCATGCGCGCCTGTCAGATAGACCGCGTCGCTGTTCATCGCCGATGAAAGCGCCTGCGCGTCGCGGCAGATCGCCATGGCGCCGTCGTAGGGCGTGTTGAGCCACTTGTGGCCGTCGGTGGTCCAACTGTCGGCGCCGTCGATGCCATCGGTCAGCGCCCGTTTCGACGACGCCCGCGCCCACAGACCGAACGCCCCATCCACGTGAATCCATGCGCCGGCCGCCTTGGCGCGGGGAATCAACTCCGCGAATGGATCGAATTCGCCGGTATTCACTTCGCCGGCTTGTACGCAGAAGATCGTCATGTCGTCGAGCGGCGGCAATTGCGCGGGGTCGATGCGGCCATGCTCATCCACGGGCGCGCTGATCACGCGCTTCATGCCGAAGCCGAGCACGCGCAACGCCTTCTTCACCGTGATGTGGGCCATCTCGGAGATCACGACGCGCACCGGCGGCGCGCCGTCCAAACCGTCGTTGTCGAAATCCCAACCCTTGCGCGCGAGCAGCGCGCGTCGTGCCGCCGCGACGCAAACGAGCGTGCACGCCGTCGCGCTGGTGCCGAAGCCGATCGCCGCTTCGCGCGGCAGATCGAGCGCGTCGAGCACCCAGCGCGCCGCGATTTTCTCCAGCGTGGCCGCGACCGGCGAGTTGTCGAAGGTCGACGCGCACTGGTCCCACGCGCCCATCAGACGCTCGGCCGCCGCGGCGGCCGGCAACACCGCGCCGATCACAAAGCCGTAATAGCGCGGATCGTTCGACGCTACCGTGCCGGGCGTTCCGCTTTCGTCGAGCAGACGCAGCACGTCGGCGGGCGCGTGGCCATGTTGCGGGAAGGCTTCGTCGAAGGCGGCGAGTTGCGCGAGCGCGGCCGCATCCGGAAACACCCGGCGCTTGCCGATGCCTGCAAGGTAAGCGTGCGCGCGCCGGTCGGCGTCCGCGAGAATTGCGAGTTCGTCCATGTGGCTCCCTTGATGATCGAAAAACTGTTGGCGCGGTCCCTTGAAGACCACGCGCCTAAAGATTGGCGAGGTCGCGGCCGAGCTTCTGCAACTCGGCGTCGATGCGCTTGTAGTACGTGAATTTGCCGATCCGCTGCGCGCGCACGAGTCCCGCATCGGCGAGGATGCGCATGTGACGCGTGGTGGTGGCGGGCGCTATGCCGAGCTTGTCGGTGATGAACGTGCAGCACACGCCGACTGTTTCGATATCCGCATGGTCCTGATACGGGAAATGCCGCGTCGGCTCTTTCAGCCAGCGCATGACGGCGAGCCGGCTGGCGTTGGCGAGCGCGTTGATGCGGGTGAGTTCGTCTGTCATGAGGCGGCGCGCCGAACGGAGTCAAAGATCGATAACGTTTCGTATATTAGCTAAATGACGAAACGTGAACAAGCGCGGTGATGACGGCGCGATGTGCTTCAGCCACGCGGGTGAAGCCGCGTCAGCCCGAGTGTTCGTGCTCGCCGTTCTCGCTGATCCGGTTGACCGTGCCTTGTGCGACGGCAATCAGCTTTTCGCGGTTGCCTTCCATCACATACACGTTGCATTGGCAGGTCGCCTGATGCTGGCCCGCGTAGACGACCTTCGCGCGCGCGATCAGCGTGCCGTTGATGGCCGGCCGCAGGTAGTTGATCTTGTATTCCCCGGTCACGACCTTCGGCCCGAGCAGCAGCGCGCCCGCGAAGGTCAGCGCGTTGTCGGCGAGATAGCTGATGACGCCGCCATGCACGAAGCCGTGCTGCTGCCGCAGTTCGTCGCGGATCGGCAGACTCAGCGTGAGTTCGCTGGTGCTTGTCTGCATCAACTCTGCGCCCAACAGCATGCTGAACGGCTGGGCATGCAGTGCGCCGCGCGCCCGGTCGAGGAGGTCGGTCATTGTGATTCCTTCGGGCGTGGCCCGCGGTGGCAATCTGCACTGGCCTGCGTCGTGCAGTCCCTACCCACTCTAGGAAGCGCGCACGCACCGCGTCAAGGTGAATCGGTAATTTGCGCCGTGCATTGTTGCGCGAATTGATTGCAATAGTGAAGTTGGCCGATGAAAAGGGGGCGTAAGACGATCTTTGATGGAATTGGGCTCAAGCACGGCGCGCTTATGCCGTTAACCCTGACGTAGCTCCCGTCATTCTTTGTCTTCAGGTATTCACGATGTTCAGCAAGATCAAGGTCGCATCCGGCCTGTTGTGTGTTCTGGCCGCGTTCTGCGTTTTTCAGCTTGTCACGGTGGGTTTGGGGTTCTGGTCGCTCACGCGTACTCATGACGACGTGGGCGATCTGTCGAACATCGCCTTGAAGCAGGTGGACGCGGTCAACGAAACGACCCAGCATTTGATGGACGCGCGCATCAACCTCTCGCGCGCCGGGACGCGCATGGTGCGCGGCGGCTCCGAGCCGACCGATATCGTGCAGCACGCCCGCGAACAGTTGACGGCCGCCGACCAGTCGTTCGCGGCGTTCATGAGCGCGCCGAAGACCGGCGACGAAAACGGCGCCCGCGCCGCCGCGCTCGCCGAGCGCTACAAGAAGCTGCACGACGCGCTCGCGGAACTGGTGCAGTTTCTCGATTCGAACAACATCCAGGCCTTCCTCGATCAGCCGACGCAGTCGTTCCAGGACGCCTACCTCGGCGAGTCGCATAACTTCGTGCAATTCGGCAACGCCGCGAGCCGTGCGTCGCTCGATTCGATCGATACGCGTATGGCGACTTTCCGCGCCGTCAGCATCGTGATCCTGCTGGTGCTGGTGGCCGGCACGTTCGCCGTGTACGCGGCGCTGCGCCGTGGCGTGGTGGCCCCGCTGGAAGAAGCGGGCCGTCACTTCGACCGTATCGCGCAAGGCCGCCTCGATCAGCCGATCGCCGGGCGCGGCACCAATGAAATCGGCCGCCTGTTCTCGGGTCTCGCGAAAATGCAGGCGAGCGTGGCGCGCACCGTGCAGACCGTGCGCGAATCCGCCGATTCGATCCACTTGGGCGCCGACGAAATCGCGACCGGCAACGCCGATCTGTCGGCGCGCACTGAAAACCAGGCGGCGTCGCTCGAAGAAACCGCGTCGAGCATGGAGGAGCTGACGGCTACCGTCCGTCAGAACGCCGAGCACGCCCGTGAGGCCAACGCGCTCGCCGAGACCGCGCTCGAAGCGACCTCGCGCGGCAGCGAAGTGGTCAACGAAGTGGTCGACAAGATGCGCGGCATTGCGCAGAGCTCGGACAAGATCGCCGAGATCATTTCGGTGATCGACGGCATTGCGTTCCAGACCAACATCCTTGCGCTGAACGCGGCTGTGGAAGCGGCGCGCGCGGGCGAGCAGGGGCGCGGCTTCGCCGTGGTGGCGGGCGAGGTGCGCGGCCTCGCGCAGCGCAGCGCGCAATCGGCGAAGGAAATCAAAACGCTGATCAGCGAATCGGTCGCCGAGATTCAGGGTGGTTCGACGCTGGTCGAGCATGCGGGCGAGGCGATGAGCAACGTGTCCGCCTCGATCTCGCGCGTCACACAGATGATGGCGGAGATCAGCGCGTCGTCGCTCGAGCAGAGCACAGGCATCGAGCAGGTCAATCAGGCGGTGGTGCAGATGGATGAGATGACGCAGCAGAACGCGGCGCTCGTCGAAGAAGCTGCCGCGGCGGCGGCTTCGCTGCATCAGCAAACGCAGCAATTGAAGCAGGCCGTTTCCGTGTTCGAAATTTCTGAATCTGTGTTGCGCACGCAACAATTCGACGACGCACGCGGGCCATCGGCCGATTTTTCGTTGTCCGGTATGCGCGCAATTTAAATCGCGCAAGCGCTCAAAAAGAAAACGTCAGACAAAGAAAATGGCCCGCCGAAGCGGGCCATTTTGCATTAGACGCAAGCGCCTAAGGGTGCCTCAACGTACCTGACGGTACTTAGGCCGGCTGGATGTTCGCAGCTTGCTTGCCCTTCGGGCCTTGCTTAACTTCAAACGTCACCTTCTGGTTTTCCTGCAGGGACTTGAAGCCGCTGCCTTGAACTTCCGAAAAGTGCGCGAACAGGTCTTCGCCGCCGTCGTCCGGCGTGATGAAGCCAAAGCCCTTTGCATCGTTAAACCACTTCACAGTACCTGTTGCCATTTTTAATCCAGTAAATGTTGTGTGTTGCATTCGCGACCGCTATTTCTCAACACGAGATCGAGCGCGAAGTAGGAGTTGTATCACGTCTTTATGACGGACGCCAATCAACCAGTATTCGGGTATTCCCCGGCTCCGGCATTTTTGAGGCCTGGAAAGCAATTGGAAGGCTGTTCCCGCGGGTAGGGTAAACTGCTTGTATTACTCTTCCAGGAAAAACATTGACACATTATTTGCAAGAAGAACTTACCTCGTTCTGGAGTCGTTTGACCCCCTATCTGGCGATATTGGAGTCTAAATCACCTCAAGAAGGGGCCCCGGACCCGGTCGGCCGTATCACCGTCGATACCGAAGACCGCCAGGCTTTCGCCCTTCACACAACCGATCAGAAGCCGCACGGCGACACATCGGACACCCCCACCGGCAACAGCGCAACTTATATGCGTTTTAAATCTGCCGACAGCGGTTGGAGCCCCTGGCAGCGCGAAGAGTATTGATCGACCGGGCGGTCGGTTTGTGTTTCCGCGCCCCGTCGTGAGATCGCGGCCGGCGTTCAGCCGGCCGCGATCGGTCGGGCACCTAGCCGTTTTTCGGCCTTAGCCTTTGCGCCCGCTGCGGCGCGTGCGCTCGTAAAAATCATTCGGCTTGGTGCGGATCCAGCGAACGAAGGTGCGTACCGCCTCGTCGTTGAGCAGCGCCTCGACCGTTGAATAGCGCTGCGCCAGTTCGGTTTCCGAGAACAGCGCGTGGAGCTGGCGGTGGCAAATGCGGTGCAAGGCGGCGACTTCCTTGCCGCCTTTCGTTTTCGGCACCCAATGATGCAGGTCGCGTTGGCTCGCCGGGATCGGTCGGCCGCAGAGTGGACACACTTCGTCAGCCGGCGGCGGTCGATACCAAGGTTCGGCGAGTTTCTTGGCCATGGCCAGGATGGCTAGCGAAGTTGAGGCGTTCGCACGTTGCGTGGGTTTTTGTCGGCCGCGTTCAGGTCGGCAACGCGTCGTAGGCGGTCGCGAGGTGATAAGGCGTGGTCGACGGCATGTCGGCGCGCGCCACTTCACCCGCCGGCGTCTTGCATTCGAACCAGCCTTGCGGACGCAGAAAGCGCTGCTGGAACAGTTCGATTTGCCGCGGCAGTGCGGCCCGCGCCGCCGGGTCCCCGTGGCTCGCCAGCGCGCGCAGATATTCGGTTTGGGCCCAGATCCGCTGGGTCGCGTCCTTGACCCGGCCGGTTTCGTCGAGCGAGGCGTACACGCCGCCGGTTTCCCGGTCCACTCCATGTTGCTGCGCGAAGCTGAATGCACGCGGCATGGCTTCGACGAGACCCGAGCCTTCGAACACCGCGCCCGCCTGCTTGACCAGCCAGAACCATTCGAACTGGTGACCGGGTTCCAGACGGTTATCGTCCGCGCCGATCGGCAGTTCGGCGATGCAGCCCGTGGGCGCATGCACGAAGCGCCGCGCGAGCGCACCGGCTAGACGTCGCAGCGCGGCGTCGAAAGCGTTGTCGTGCGTGGCTTCGCGAGCGGCCAGCCAGGCTTCGGTGAGGTGCATTAAGGGATTCTGGATCGGCGTGCCCGTCACGTCCGCGAAGTCCGAGGTCAGCGCGGCGTTGAACAGATCGTCTTCAGCGGCGAAGTTCGACTGGATCAGCGCCGACGTGCGATGCACGACTTCCAGAGCGTCGCGTTTTCCCGAGCGCCGGGCGTACTCCGCGCACGCAAACACCACGAAAGCGTGCGTGTACAGGTCCTTGGTGGTGTCGAGCGGTGCGCCTTGCGCATCCACGCTGTAGAACCATCCACCGTTGCGCGTGTCCTGAAAGGTATGCACCAGCGAATCGAACAGCACCTGCGCATGGGCGGCGTCGCCCGCTTGCGAGAACACGAACAATTGCCGCGCGCAGGCCATGGCCCGGTAGCGCTCGGCAGGCAGCGCCTGATGATCCTCGGCGCTGACCGCTTCGTAGGGCAGCTTCAGTGCGGTGTTGAAACCCGGGCCGCGCCAGATCGGCAGCACCACGCCAGTGAAGTGATCGCGCAGACTGGCAGCGAGTGCGGCGGTGGAAGCGGCGGGTGGGTTCATGCTCTGCATAGTCAAATGGGTCAAACAGGGTATGTCGAAGCGAAGCGGCCGCGGAGTGGGTCCGTAGCCTGAGTTTCAGAGTGCGGCGCGGTTGCCGGCAAACCTGCCGCTGAGCGTGGATGCTACCTGCTTTGCAAATCGGCAACCGCAAAATCGAGACAGCGATTGGGCGCGCGGTCCGCGTGGCGCGTGCGGCTTAGCATAAAGCAAACGGGTTCCACTGGCACTGCGGCGCCGGTGCGGAAAATACTCCAAATAGTTTCCGATAAGGAGGAAAAACAATGCTGGGGAATCTCGAACTCATCGCCCGTCTGGTGGTGGCCGCGGCGCTCGGCAGCGTCATCGGCTTCGAGCGGGAGCGGCTTTCGTGGGCCGCGGGCCTGCGTACGCACATGCTGGTGTGCGTCGGTTCGGCGCTCATCATGATCGTCTCGGCCTACGGTTTCGCCGAAGTGCTGACCGGCGACCACATCGTGCTCGACCCTTCCCGGATGGCCGCGCAGGTGGTGTCGGGCATCGGCTTCCTCGGCGCGGGCTCGATCCTGCTGCGTGGCGAAATCGTGCGCGGACTGACGACGGCTGCGAGCCTCTGGTCGGTTGCCGCGATCGGTCTTGCGGTCGGCGGCGGGCTGTACACGGCGTCCATCGCGGCGACCATCATCATTCTGATTATCCTCGCCGGCATCAAGCCGCTCGAGCGCCGCTTCATCACGGTCAAGCAACGGCGCCAGCTGACGATGATCGTCGAGCGCGGCGCCATGACGTTCCACTCGCTGCACGACGAACTCGGCGCCGCGAGCCCGCGCGTCAAGCAGTTCGTGATGCAGCAAAGCGAGGACGCGCCCGAGTGCGATGAAGTGGTGATCACCTTGCATCGCGTGTCGAATACGGAATATGAGGCGATCTGCGGCCGCTTGCGTCAACTGCACGGCGTCAAGCAGTTCCGGCAGGACGACACGACTTCCTAAAAACGGAAAATCCTCGCCGAATGGCTTCGGTGGGCGCGGGCGGCCATGCGACAATGCGGTCTCGAAAAATTCCAACGGCATTGACGAGCGGTGCTCGGCGCCCGCATTCCGGCGACGACCGCTTTTTTCTCTATGGCAGATTCCGTAGCATCCACGCAGTCCCGGCCTCAGCGCGCCGCTTCGAAGAAGCGTCGCCAGGCCACCGTCTCGACCGAAACTGAAAACAAGCTGGCGCGCGCCGCGCGCTCGGCACAACGCCTCGCGCAACTGAGCGAGGCGTCCCGCGATGACAGCACGCTCGATCTGTTCCCCGACGATCCCACCCGCGCCACGCTGGAAGCGATGAATATCGACATCCGGCAAGGCACGCTGCACGGTTTCGAATTACCCGATGTGGTGTTGGCCGCGGTCGGCGCGATCGATGCCGGCGACAACGTGCCGGTGGACGCGCGGGCTGCGCGCCGCACGCCTCGTGCTGCGAAGTCGGATGATCAGCCGGTCCCGGTCAACGCGCTATTGAGCGGGCTCGAAATCGAGCCGTTGGTGGCGACTGGTTCGGCGGCCGGCGACGTGGGTTTGGGTGACGCGAAAGCGGCGGACTCGGCCACTGCCGCTGAAGAGAAATCGGCGGCACCAGCGCGTGACGCATCGGCGCCGCTTTCGCCCTCGATGGCGGCAGCCACCGTGGCGCGCAGCGTGACCGCGCTGCGCCAGACGTCCGAGCCAGGGGCAGCAACTGACACTGCGACGGTGCCGCCTTCAGGCGGCGGCAAGGCGCCGCAACGCTTTGCGGCGACTTTTGCCAAGGCGGCTTCGGCTTCGGCTTCGCAAGAACCGGCTGCAGTCGCGGCCGGCGTGGCGGACACAACGACGAGCGAACCCGCGTCCGCACAGTCGGACGCTGCTACTGAAGGTTCGAAGGTTGGCTTGCAGGCGTCGACGAATTCATCGGCGTCCGCACAGGCTAACGCCGCGTTTGCCACGCCGTGGCGCGAAGCCCGCCGCGCCGAGGCGGCCGCGGCGGCGCTGCGGGCCGCGCCGGAACTCGATCGTGCGCGGGCAACCGCCTTCGCCGACACCGTCGACGCGCTCTACGGCGTGATCGCCGATCAGCGCCGCGCCGCGACCGATCATTCGCGCCGCATGAAATGGATGCTGTCGATCGTGGTGGGCGCGTTGCTGGTGACGGTCGCGATCGGCATCACGCAAACGTTGCTGCTGATGCGCCTCACGCGCGAGACGACGGCCCAGCAGCATCGCATCGAACAGATGATGCAGAACCAGCAAGCGGCGATGGCCAGTTTGCTCGACACGCACATGGCGATGGCGAACGCAGCCGCCGCCACTGCCGCTTCCGACGCGGCCGTCGCTGCGGCAGCGCCCGCCGCGCCTCAGCAAGCCGCCGCTGCGCCGGCGCATGCGAGGCGCGTCGTGCGAGCGCAGCATGCGCATAAGCCGAAAGCCGTTACCCCGCATTGACAGTCAGTGAGCGCCGTGGCCGGCGATGAGCCGGCCGCGGTGAGCCACTCGGCACTCGCCGGCCGCCGCTCCCCGCTTACCAACGTTCGCGCGGTACCCGCCGACCGCCAAGCTCGCCATTTCACCGGATAGACGCCGTAAGGCGCCGCGCGTTTCCGCCACGCCGCAACTCAAACCCCGCGTTCTACACTTTCAATGCTGTTGCGAAGCCGGACCGGATACGCCAGCGCATCTTCTGACGGGAGCCACCATGCCGACTCGCGAACACAAATACTCCATCGAGGAACTGTTGGGCGCAGTTCTGCGCGATCAGGGCATCCACGAGGGCCACTGGGCGCTGAATGTCGAGTTTTCAGCGACGGGCGCCGCCGTCAAGCCGCAGGACAATCCGGCACGGACGCTGCCGGGGCTGATCGTGTCGGTGAATAGCGCGACGCTGATGCGCGCGGACAACACGGCGGCGGGCGCCGTCGACGCCGCGGTAGTCAACCCGCGCAAGGCCGCGGCGAGCCCGAAGCCAATGCGCAGCAGGAAGCCGGTATCGACCACGTTGCAGTAGACCAGCCCTTTGACCCTGGATTGAAAAAACAGGGACGTTGTCATGATGCAACGCAACATGTGAAAAATACCCGCGACAACGAACCACACCGAAAAATTGCTGCATTGCACTAGCTTTTGCCTAGGGAAAACCCTATACTTCTTCTTAAGGGAAAACCCTAGCAAATGCAGTAACTAACCGGGAGTCGCCATGAGCTTCATTTTTGCATTGTTCCAAAAGGTCAGCGACCTCTTTGCGTCGCCCCATCTGCCGCTGGATGCGGACTACTCGTACGAAGCGCGTAGCCGCGAAGCAGAACGCGTTCGCAGAGCACAAGCTACGTTGTTCGGCGTCAAGCTGAGCGACTAAAAGCAAAGTCGTACCGGCCCAAGCGCGGAGCAACCGCGTACGGGCGCGCATGTCGGATGCGCATCGCATCACCATTGAAGCCACAGTTCGCGAAACGCGTACCGTGGCTTTTTGTTTTTTTCGGACGCTTTTCCGCCGCTCAGGGCTTGTCTCCGAATATTTCCGGGCCGAAATGAATGTAACGGAGCCTGAACGATGGCCGCGGAGCCGGCGTGGCCCGGTCACCGCGCATGGCTTTGTAGACAGGGCGCGACAGGCAAAAAGCGCTTTGGCCATCCGTCCCTTTCTATGAAATGTGCGCTTACAAGTGCTCACGTCTTCATGCGGTTTGCGCCGCTAAAGTTGGTCTCAAGCGTACGGCGTCTGGTTTGAGCCTGAAATTGCAGGTTCAGGTCGATCTCGAGCACGGACGCTGGCTTGATACAAAACTTTGATGGGAGGTCACTATGAAAACCTTGAACAAGACATCGCGTTCGATCATTGCAACCTTGCTGGCTGGCGGCGCGCTGCTCGCAGCTGGCAGCGCATTTGCCCAAGAACGCGTGGTCGTGGAAAACGGCCCGGCGGTCTACGGTCAGCCGCACATGATGCCGGTGGGCGTGTCGATCAATATCGGCTGGCACGGCGATCGTTACTATGACGGCCACCGCTATTGGGCTCATGACGACTGGATGCGCCATCATCCGCACGACTACGATCCGCATCACCACGACGACCATCGTCCGCAGCAGCGCTATTAATCCGCGCGTAACGACGCCGCCGACGCGGCGTCAGTGGGAAGTCCACAAAGCCGGTCCTTCCTTGCGGAAGACCGGCTTTGTCACATTCGGGCTTGCGAGCCGGCGCTCGACGAATTGATCGACGCCGACTGCATCGGCCGCGCAGCCGTCATGCCCGCGTCAGGATCGGCCGTCGAGGATATCGGCCCGCGCCAACCAGCCGCGACAATGCGAATATCTCGTCCGCTAATCGCGGTTCAGGCGTAGGCCCCCAGTCGCTGTGCAAAGCGCCGCGCGCATTCGAGTCCGAATGCCGTTGGAGCGATGCCGCGATCGTGGTGCACGTCAAAGCCCATTCTCCATGCAGCGATCCGTTTACCGTAGCAGGTCAGCGAGTCTAGCGACTGCATCACGAACACAATGGACGGCAGTACTTCTGCATACAGCGCCTCAGCACGCGCCTCGTCTCCAGCAACAAAGGCTCGCTGAATAGCGACCTGCCTGTCGAAGGTATCCGGTGCAACGATCAGGCCGGCGCAACCTGCGCGCAGATTGTCGATGATCTCCTGACCGCCGCGTCCGTTGAATACGGGCAGAGGTGTTCCGAGCGCGCGTAACTGGTCGATGGTCTGACGGACCACAATCGCGGGTCCTTCGCCTTTGAGCCATCGAAAATTGTCGCGTTGACGCGCGAGTTCAACGATCGACTCAGCGGACAGTCCAACGCCGAGATACTCGGGCGCGTTTTGTATGCCAACCGGAGCATGCACGCGCTCCATCACGTCAGCGAAAAAATCGAAATAGAACGATTCGGGCTGATTACGCGCGGAAGGCGGCTGCAGGATCAGCCATGACGCACCACGCGTCACGGCGTAATCGGCAAGCTCGGCCTGGGCGTCAACGGTGTCGCCCGTGATCGTGACGGCGAGCGGCACGCGCGCGCCGATGTCAGTGCTGGCCCAGTCGATTACATGATGCTTCTCTTCGAGCGACATGCGATGCACTTCGGTCGCGAGCCCGAGGATCACAATGCCCGGCGCGCCGGCGTGAATCGTGGCATCGACCTGCGCGCGCATTGCGTTTCGATCCAGCTGATTGTGCGGGTCGAAATACGCGTACAGAACGGGCCAGATTCCACCGGGAGGAAGTGCATCGTTCGCCGTCATTGGACTGTTTCCTTGTCAATGGGCATTAGTGTGAGTCGCGCGGCACAGGTGCGCCGCTCGATCCAACCAGGAAGTCCAGATCCGCGCCCTGATCCGCTTGCAGCACATGTTCGACGTAGAGCTTGTAGTAGCCGCGTTTGGGCGCCTCGGGCGCCTGCCATGCGGCGCGCCGGCGCGCAAGTTCCTCGTCGGTGACGTCAAGATGCAGGCGGCGTGCTTCGACATCGAGTTCGATCATGTCGCCGGTCTGCACGAACGCGAGCGGCCCGCCCGCAGCCGCTTCCGGTGACACATGCAACACGACCGCGCCGTACGCCGTCCCGCTCATGCGGCCGTCCGAGATGCGGACCATGTCGGTGATGCCTTTTTCAAGCACCTTCTTTGGCAGCGGCATATTGCCGACTTCCGCAAAACCGGGATAACCCTTCGGCCCCGCGCCTTTTAGCACCATGATGCAGTGCTCGTCGATGTCGAGTGAATCGTCATCGACTTTGGCGTGTAGTTCTTCGACGTTCTCGAACACCACTGCGCGACCGCGATGCTTGAGCAGCGCCGCGGTGGCCGCCGACGGCTTGATCACTGCGCCATTCGGCGCCAGGTTGCCCTTGAGCACCGCGATGCCGGCCTTCGGCTTGAACGGCTCGGCGAACGTGGTGATGACTTTCTCGTCGTGATTCGGTGCGTTGCGCACGTTGTCCCAGATCGACTTGCCGTTAACGGTCAGCGCTTCTTTATGCAAGAGCCCCTGTTCGCCGAGTTGCTTCAACACCGCCGGCAAACCGCCCGCGTAGTAAAAGTCCTCCATCAGATATTCGCCCGACGGTTGCAGGTTCACCAGACACGGCACGTTCGAACCCAGTTCCCAATCTTCTAGCGATAACTCCACGCCAATCCGCTTGGCCAGCGCGATCAGATGAACGACCGCATTGGTCGACCCGCCGATCGCCGCATTCGTGCGGATCGCATTTTCAAAGGCCTGGCGCGTCAGGATCTTGTCCATCGTCAGATCCTCGCGAACCATATCGACGATGCGCCGGCCCGCGAGATGCGCGAGCACCTGACGGCGCGCATCGACCGCGGGAATCGCCGCGTTGTGCGGCAAGCCCATGCCGAGCGACTCGACCATCGAGGCCATCGTCGACGCCGTGCCCATCGTCATGCAGTGACCGCGCGAGCGGTTCATGCACGACTCGGCTTCGGTGAACTCTTCCTGCGTCATCGTGCCGGCGCGCACTTCCTCGGACATCTGCCAGACACCTGTTCCCGAGCCGATGTTCTTGCCGCGAAACCGGCCATTGAGCATCGGTCCGCCGGAAACGGCCAGCGCCGGCAGATTGCACGACGCTGCGCCCATCAGCAACGCGGGCGTGGTCTTGTCGCAACCCACAAGCAGAATCACGCCGTCCATCGGATTGCCGCGAATCGACTCTTCGACATCCATCGAGGCCAGGTTGCGAAACAGCATCGCGGTAGGGCGCAGATTGGATTCGCCAAGTGACATCACCGGAAACTCGAGCGGCAAGCCTCCCGCTTCATGCACGCCTTTTTTCACGTATTCCGCCAGCTCGCGAAAATGCGCGTTACATGGCGTGAGTTCCGACCACGTATTGCAGATGCCGATAACCGGACGTCCGTCGAATTCATCGTGCGGAATACCCTGGTTTTTCATCCACGAGCGGTGGATAAATCCATCCTTGTCGTTCCTGCCGAACCAGCTTTGTGAACGAAGCTTGCGCATGTCCTGTCTCCTGGAAACCTTCGTGATGAGGTGATGCCGTATCTATTAGAATCGTCCCGGCGCGAGTTGTACTCATAGTCTGAGCTTAATTGGCCATGGCTTAATGGTAATCAATGAAAGGGCATTGCGCCTATCAGCATGCAGTGGTGCCTTCAAGATTCGCAACTCAGAGTCTCATCTCACGGATCGCCGAAATGCAGTCATACGTGATAGCAAAAGGCACGGTAGGCACCGCACCTTTCGACGTGTCGGCCAAAAAATGACGATAATGTTCCCAAGGAACGATTACAGGTCGTGCTCCGTCGTCGGAGACGCCGCCGAATCTAAAAGAAAACATGAGACGACTGCTCCTCGCTGCGTTGGCAGCCACTTCTTTCGTGACCTGCGTTCATGCGCAAAGCAACGCGTCCGGCCCGCTCGTCACGCCCTCGGGCAACCTGCAATTCGTGCGTGTCGACCACGATTTCGTCGGGATGCTCGACAAGGAAGTTTTCGATCGCTTCGGCGCAAACACGCTCAGTCATTTCGATGACGTCGGCAGCTCAGATGACACCGTCACGCGCATGCTCGTGCAAACTGAATCCGGCCCGGTGCTGTACGACTTTCGCCACCATCCGCCGCTTGTGCAACGCTCGGGTAAGCGCATGACGGTCAAGCGCGTGTTCTGGCAAGGCGATGAAGTCGTGATGCAAAGCTCGCAAGGCTGGTTCCGATTCCAACGCGGCGTGCTGACGAAGCTGCAGTCGTCGACAACGACGTACCATTGAATCCGCGCTCATCGGTGATGACATACATCGCTTCACGATGTCAGGCACGCCTTGATCTCGACACCGCGGAGTCTGGAAAAGCTCATGTCATTCCTCCGTCGTTGCAGGTTTTTCCACACTGCATCGACACAGCAAATGCACGGCAAACATCAAAATCACGCACACCTGGCGTTTTGGATGCTGCTGTCGATGCAGGCCAGCGGCCCGCGCCACTCTGCGGTATAAATGCCGTCTCGCCCCATTCGCAAAGCCCCTAAACCCCCATGCCCCACTACTTCTACGACCCCGCCACCGGTCATGGCCTCCCGCACGATCCGTTCAAAGCCATCGTCGCCCCGCGTCTGATCGGCTGGATTTCCTCGCGCGACACCGAAGGCACATTGAACCTCGCGCCCTATAGTTTCTTCGGCGCGTTCGCGACCTTTCCGGCGATCATCGGCTTCTCCAGCGAAGGCCGCAAAGACAGCGTCGCCAACATCGAAGCCACCGGCGAATTCGTCTGGAACCTCGCCACCAAGCCACTCGCTGAGCAGATGAACCGCTCGTCAGCGCCAGTCGCGCCGCACGTCGACGAATTTGAACTCGCGGGCCTCACGCCCGCGCCGGGCCGCAACGTGGCCGTGCCGCACGTCGCCGAATCGCCGGCGGCGCTCGAATGCAAGCTGCTGCAAGTGGTGCGTCTGCATACGCTCGACGGCAAGCCGATGGACAACTACCTGTCGCTCGGGCAGGTGGTCGGCGTGCATATCAACGAGGCGTATCTGAAAGACGGCCTGTTCGACACCCACGCAGCGCAGCCGATCATGCGCGCCGGCTACCGCGCCGACTACGCGGAAATCGGCGACATGTTCCAGATGTTCCGCCCGACCGCATAACGTCACCGCGCTTGAGAACACGTCGCGCCGCGCAAGGCGGCGCGACGTCCACGGCATTGCCTCGGAAGCGCGCAAAAACAAAAAAATAGAGTCCGCGCACTGGCCCGCTTGATGCTTGCAACCGACGCTCCACTGCGTCGTTGTCAATGCCGGCTCACTCGCGAGGAGCGCGATCATGTCCACCGAATTCGCCACGCAATTCAGTCATGTCCGTCCGCAAGACACGTCCTATGAGGATCAGGGCTTGCGCGACTTTTTTCTCTACCGCGATTTAGGCATCGCGCAGGCGACCGGCGGCAAGGTGCTCGCGCAACTCGTCAAGGCGAATCACGCACCAGAGCAAGGCACCGGCTGGCACCGTCATGAGGCCGATTTCCACATTGTGATCATGTTGAAGGGCTGGGCGCGCTTCATGTACGGCGACAAGGAGACGCTCGTTGCCGCCGGCGATTGCGTGCATCAGGCGCCGGGCATCGTCCACTATCTGTTCGACTACTCGGAGGATATGGAGTACATCGAAATCGTCTCGCCGGCCGATTTCAAATCGATCGAAGTCGAAGGGCCGTGCGAGGTGCCCGCAGTGACGCCTTGGAAGAGCGTCGCGGCGTAGCGAAGCCAACAGCGGCCGCCTGTTTGCTTGTGTAGCGTGAGGACTACGCAATCAAGCAAGCCGCCGCCAACAACAACTCATTGCGTCGCTGGCGGCCGCCTGCGCGAAGCACGCGGCGCCTGCGGCTTGATAGCAGCCGTTGAACCCGCGCTCGACGTGGCGCTCGATCCATTCGACCCGACCGACGTCGCCGCATCCCCATCCACATCGACCACCGCCGTCGCCGCCGGCGCCGCGGGAGTGACTTCTGCAGCCGCCGCAGCAGGCACCGGCTGGATCGTGCGCGCGCGCGAACTCACCAGCACCGCACGCGGTTCGTTGTCGTAGATCACGGCGCGCACGCGCGGGTAAATGTGCCGCTCCCAGCGGTGTCCATTGAACACGCCGTAATGTCCCACGCCGGTCTGCACGTGATGGGTTTTCAAATAGGGCCGCAACTTGTCGCACATGTCCTGCGCGGCGAGTGTCTGCCCGACGGCACAGATATCGTCCTTCTCGCCTTCCACGGTGAGCAACGCCGTGCGGCGAATCTTCGACGGTTCGACGAGACGCCCTCGCACTTCGAGCGCATGCAACGGCAGTGCATGCCGCTGAAACACCGTATCGACGGTTTCCAGATAGAAATCGGCCGTCAGGTCCATCGTCGCGAAGTATTCTTCATAGAAAGTGTGAATCGTGTCGGCCTTCGCCGGATCGCCTTTGGCGCGCTCGTAATGCATCGTCTCGAACGAGTCGAGATGCCGGTTGAGATTCATCGCCATGAACGCGGTCAATTGCACGAAACCTGGATACACGCGCCGATGCGCGCCCGCAAAACCGAACGGCACCGCGCTGATCAGATTCTGTTCGAACCACTCGATCGGTTTGCTTTTGGCGAGTTCGTTGACGCGCGTCGGATTGATGCGGGTATCGAGCGGACCGGCCATCAGCGTCATGCTGGCTGGTTGCGCGGGATGATCGTCGGCGGCCATGAGCGCGACCGCGGCCAGTGCGGCGACGGTCGGCTGGCACACGGCGAGCAGATGCGCGCCGGGTCCGATCGTTTCGGTGAAGTCGATCACATGCTGCACGAATTCGTCGAAGCCGAAGCGGCCCTGGCTCAACGGCACGTCGCGCGGGTTGTGCCAGTCGGTGATGTAGACGTCGTGTTCGGCCAGCATGGTGCGCACGGTGCCGCGCAGCAGGGTGGCGAAGTGGCCGGACATCGGCGCGATCACCAGCACACGGGGCTGCGGCGCCGACGGCTGGGTCTCCTTACGGAAATGCAACAGCGAACAGAACGGCGTGTGCGCGGCGACTTCCTCGACGACCGGCACGGATTTGCCTTCGCATATCACGCTGTCGATCTCGAACGGCGGCCGCACGGGCGTGAGTCCGGCCAGCGTCAACAGCTCGCAGGCCGCGCGGATCGAGCGTCCGTGCGATGTCTCGCCGAACGCAGGCCATGCGTCGAGCGAATGATTCACCAGCGAAGCGCCGTGCCGCATCGGCAGCATGATGTCGGCGAAAGCCTGGTATGTAGGATATGCGAACAGGTTCATAACCTTCGCACGAATGCTGAAAAGGAAGGAACCCAAATAAAGGCAAGTCATGTGCCATGCATGCACACGCACGGGTGCAGACGTGCCCCCGCGTTGGCATAGCATTTGCGCGAGTCGGGGCAACGGGCCGAATTTGCCGCGCTTTGGTGCGCGCACGCACGGCAACGTGCACGCATGGCGTCAGGCGTCGACCGAACGCCTCATCTGGAGGAGAATCGTATGGCGAATACCACGCTCACCATCAGCAGCAAGAATTATTCGTCATGGTCGTTGCGCGGCTGGCTGCTGGCCAAGTTCAGCGGCTTGCCTTTCGAAGAGATCGTGATGCCGATCGACGATCCCGCGGCACGCGCTGAACTCCTGCTGCTGTCGCCGTCCATCCTGGTGCCGTGCCTCGTTCATGACGGCATCAAGGTCTGGGACACGCTGGCGATTGCGGAATATCTGAACGAACTGAAGCCGGACGCGAAGCTGTTGCCCGACGATATTCGCGCCCGCGCGCATTGCCGCTCGATCTGCGGCGAGATGCACTCGGGTTTCGGTTCGCTGCGCTCGGCTCTGCCGATGAACCTCAAAGCGCACTTCCCGGGCTTCAAGGTGTGGGCGCGGGCGCAGTCGGATATCGACCGCATCGTGACGATCTGGAGCGAATGTCTGAAGCAGTACGGCGGGCCGTTTCTGTTCGGCGAGCGCACCGCGGCGGACGCGATGTACGCGCCCGTGGTGACGCGTTTCGTGACCTACGACGTCAAACTCGATCCGGAGATCGTCGAGTACGGACAGCGGATCATGGCGCTGCCCGAGATGCAGGAGTGGATCGCCGACGCACAACAGGAAGTGGAAGAGATCGACGAGCTGGACGTCGAGTTCTGAAGAAGCCGGGCGGCGCCGCTGCCGCAACAGCGGGCGGCGTTCGGCGCGATAGGCCGTACTGCAGCGCGCCGCGCCGGCCCCGACTGCGCCTCAATCGCGTCCGCTTTCCAGTTTGAACACGCTGACCACTTGTGCGAGACGCGCGGCCTGATCGCGCAACTCGGCCGCCGCGAGTTCGGCCTCGCCGACAATCGTCGCGTTCTGCTGCGTGGCTTCGCCGATCTGCGTGACAGCGAGATTCACCTGCTCGATGCCGCCCGATTGCTCGCGCGACGCGACGCTGATCTCGCCCATGATCGCGCGCACCTGGCCGACCTGTTGAACGATGCCCTGCATCGTCGAGCTGGCTTCTTCGGCGATCTGGAAACCGCTTTGCACGGTCGCCGTGGACGTCGCGATCAGACTCTCGATCTCCTTCACCGAAGCCGCGCTGCGCTGCGCCAGCGCGCGCACTTCCGAAGCCACGACCGCGAAGCCCTTGCCGTGCTCGCCGGCGCGTGCCGCTTCCACCGCTGCGTTCAGCGCGAGGATATTGGTCTGGAATGCGATGCCTTCGATCACGCTCGTGATCTCGGCGATCTTCTGCGACGAGCGGCTGATCTCGCCCATCGTCGACACCACGCGTTCGACGGCGCGGCCGCCTTCGAGCGCGGCGTCGGCGGCGCGCGTGACGAGCGTGTTGGCTTGCGCGGCGTGGTCGGCGTTCTGCTGCACGGTCGAGGTGATCTGTTCCATGCTGGCCGCCGTTTCCTCGAGGCTGCTCGCCTGCGTGGCGATCCGCGCGGCGATATTGCCGCTGCCGGTGGCGATCTTTTCGGTGCCGTGCGACATATCCGTCGATGCATTGCGCACTTGCGAAACGATGCGCGCGAGACCTTCGCCGATGCCGTCGATCGACTGCATCAGGCGGCCGATTTCATCGGCGCGCGCGTTCGCGCCCTTCGCCACGCGCACGCTCAGATCGCCCGAGGCGAAACGTTCGGATGCCTTGGCGGCTTCTTCGAGCGGGCGGCTTACGAGGCGTCGCACCGCAAAGAGAAACACGGCTGCGAACACGCCGACGAGCACCAGGCCGAGCAGCAGGAATTCATTGCGCGTGGTGATGACGTCGGCCATCACTTCGTCGCGCGGCGCGACGCCGCCCACGAGCCACTGCCATTCCGGCACGGTAACGAACGACACGAACTTGTCGCGCGAGCCGCGCTCGCCGAGCGTTGCATCGGCGGAGCTGTATTCGAGCTGGCCTTCCTTCATGTCGAGCATCTGCTGATACGGCGCGTTCGCGTTGTCGGCATTCTGGCCGGCGGCGGCCGGATGCACGATCAGCTTGCCGCGATCCGCGCCGCTCGACGCGTTGACGACGAAGTAGTAACCGCTGTCGCCGATCTTCAGGCTGCGAATGCCGTCCTGGACCGACTGAATTTCCTTGTCCACGTTCACGCCGACGAACAGCGCGCCGATCACGCGGCCGCTTGCGTCCGTGATCGGCCGGTATTGCGTGATCAAACGTTTGCCGAAGAGCGCGGCGAGTCCGGTGTAAGGCTTGTTCGCGAGCAGCAGCGCGTAGGCCGGCGCCTTGCGGTCGAGCAGCGTGCCGATGGCGCGCGAGCCGTCCTGTTTCTTAAGCGAAGTCGTGACGCGCACGAAATCATCGCCGCTGCGCGCGAAGATGGTGGCCACCGCGCCGCTGCGTTCGAGAAACAGATCGGGGATGGAAAAGTCCATGTTCAGGACTTTGTCGCCCGCCTTGATGGTCGGCGTGGCGACGCCGCCGATGTCGACCTTCTGGGTCTCGTCGAGCGTGTAGCCGGTGGGCAGGAAGCTCGCGAACAGCGACATCGAGCGATCGACCTCGTTCGACAGGGCTTTGTCGAACAGCTTGATCATCGCGGCGATCGAGCGGTCTTTATCGGCGATGCGTTCGAGCACCTGATCGCTGATCTGCTTGCCGGCGGTGCGGGTGAGCGCCCACGTGAACGCGGCGAAAATCAACGCCACCAGCACGCACGAAAGTACGGCGAGCCGCGCGCCGACGCTGGCGCGGCGCAAAGAGAGAAATTCCATGGACGTTTGCAGAGTAGAGGAGGACAGGCGAGGCGCGAGCCATGCGTAGGCATGCCCGGCATCGATGCCTTGTTTACGGCTGCGGTGTCCGCTTTCTTTAGAATTTTGAAAGCGCTTCGTAATTGGTCGTGCTGCCAGCGGCGCTTAGGTCCCGTACCGCGCTCAGTCCGCCGAACTGCGCTGCGCGCCACGCTAGGCGCGCAGCGATAGCGCGTTGGTGACGACGGCGTAAAAGGCCCCGTCGCGTGCGGGGCATTTCTGTCCGCGTTCGCTCAGCGCGCCGAACGATCCTGCGCGCCGCGCCAAGTGCGCAGCAGCAGCGCGTTGGTCACGACGCTCACGCTCGAAAACGCCATCGCCGCACCGGCGAGCATCGGGTTCAGCAAGCCGAAGGCGGCCAGCGGAATCCCGATCAGGTTGTAGACGAACGCCCAGAACAGGTTCTGCTGGATCTTGCGCCACGTCTTGCGCGAGATGTCGATGGCGTCGGCCACGAGCGCCGGATCGCCGCGCATCAGCGTGATGCCGGCCGCATGCATGGCCACATCGGTGCCGGTCGCCATCGCGATGCCGATGTCGGCGGCGGCGAGTGCGGGCGCGTCGTTGATGCCGTCGCCTGCCATCGCCACGATGCCGGCGCTGCGGATCTTCAGGTCGCGAATCACGCGGGCCTTGTCGTCGGGCAGAACTTCCGCGTGGAATTCGTCGATGCCGAGCGCCTTGGCCACGCTCGCCGCGCTGCCGCGGTTGTCGCCAGTGACGAGCACGCTCTTGATGCCCATTTGCGCCAGCCGTTCGACGGCGGCGCGTGCCGTCGGTTTGACGGTGTCGCCGAAAGCGATCAAGGCGAGTGCCGCAGGCGCTTGCGGATTACGCTGCATGAGCCACGAAACGGTGTTGCCCGCCGCTTCGAGTTCGTGAGCGCGTGCAGTGAGCGCCTGCGGCAAGTCGATGC
The DNA here is from genome assembly GCF_004339745.1 of Paraburkholderia sp. BL9I2N2. Classification (GTDB taxonomy): domain Bacteria; phylum Pseudomonadota; class Gammaproteobacteria; order Burkholderiales; family Burkholderiaceae; genus Paraburkholderia. The sequence continues at coordinate 159,061 of NZ_SMGP01000005.1, forward strand.
CGAGTTCGTTGAGCCAGCGTGTGCTGCCCAGCGCGAGGGTGCGTCCGTCGACTTCCGCTTCGACGCCGCGGCCTGCGACCGCGCGCGCGGCGCTCGCCTGGCGGGCGAGAGTCTGAACGGATGCGTCCGCGTCGCTACCATTCGTCTGCGCCGCTTCATACGCCTTGACCACCGCGCGCGCCAGCGGGTGATCGCTATGGCGCTGCACTGCCGCGGCAAGCGCCAGCGCCTCGTCGCGGCCGATGCCGCCGATCGGCTCGAACGCCGTCACCGAAGGCTGGCCGAGCGTCAGCGTGCCGGTCTTGTCGAACGCGACGATCGTCACGCGATGCGCTGTTTCCAGCGCTTCGGCGTCTTTGATCAGCACGCCGTGCCGCGCCGCGACGCCGGTGCCGGCCATGATGGCTGCCGGCGTGGCGAGGCCAAGCGCGCACGGGCACGCGATCACCAGCACGGCGACCGCGTTCAGAATCGCGGTTTCGCCGCCAGCGCCGGCGATCAACCAGCCCACTAGCGTGAGCGCGGCAATCGCCAGAATCGCCGGCACGAAGATTTCGCTGACCCGGTCGACGAGGCGCTGGATCGGCGCCTTCTCCGCCTGCGCGCTTTCCACGAGCCGGATGATTCGCGCGAGCGTCGTTTCCGCGCCGATCGCGGTCGTCGTCACGGCAATCGCGCCTTCGCCGTTGATCGAGCCGGCCGTGACCGCGTCGGCCACCTGCTTCGGCACCGGCAGGCTTTCGCCGGTGATCAGCGATTCGTCGATATGCGTACGGCCTTCGAGCACCGCGCCATCGACCGGGACGCGTTCGCCGGGACGCACGATCACCACCGTGCCGACGCGCACTTGCGCGAGGGGCACGTCGCGCTCGTCGCCGCCGACGCGAATGCGCGCCCGGTCGGGACGCAGCGCATTGAGGGCGCGGATGGCGTCCGTGGTCTGGCGCTTGGCGCGCGCTTCGAGCCACTTGCCGAAGCGCACCAGCGTGATCACGACCGCCGACGCCTCGAAATACAGATGCATCATGTCGCCCGGATGGGTCGCCAGTTCGTAGACGCTGATGCCATACGCCGCCGACGTGCCGAGCGCCACCAGCAAATCCATGTTGCCCCGCGCCGGCCCGCACGGCGCGATAAGCCGCGCGATAGAAGCGCGCGCCGAACACGAACTGCACGATCGAGGCGAGCGCGAGTTGCAGCCATGGCGAGAGCATCGCGTGCAGGCCGAACCATTCGCCGACCATCGGCGCGACGAGCGGCAGCGTCAGCACGGCGGAGGCGAGCACGGCTGCCAGTTCGCGGCGGGTCTGGTCGCGCTTGCGGTCGGCGGGTAAGGCGTGGTCGGCTTGATCGGCCGCTGCCGTTTCATCCGGCGGCACGATCAACGTCGCTTCGTAACCCGCTTTCTTGACGGCGGCGATCAGCGCGTCCGGCGCGGCAGTCATGCCATCCAGATTGACGGTTGCGGTTTCGGTCGCCAGATTCACCGACGCGCCGACCACGCCCGGCACCTTCGCCAGCGCTTTTTCGACGCGCATCGCGCACGAGGCGCAAGTCATCCCGCCGATCGCCAGTTCCGTCGGCTGCTGCGCAACGAGTGGCGCGGTCTCCGTGGCGGCGAACGGCGTGGCGTCGTAGCCCGCCTTGCGCACGGCGTTGGCGAGTGTGTCGGGATCGACGCTGGCGTCACTTTCGATGCGCGCTCGCTCCGTGGCAAGATTCACCGACGCACGCGTGACGCCCGGCACTTTGGCGAGCGCTTTCTCGACGCGCAGCGCGCACGAGGCGCAAGTCATTCCGCCGATGTCGAGTTCGGCGGTCCGGGCGGAAGGGGCGGCAGCGTCCGTGGGGCGCTGCGGGTCGGCAAGTTCTGTCATGGTAGGCAAGGCTCGTGGCGGCATCGGGCCGCGTCATGAACCCAGTATTGACCTTCCCATGATGGGAAGGTCAAGGGCGAATTGCAGGGCGCGCTTCAGAGCGCCGATATCTTGCCGAAACGCCCGCTCAGAAGGCCGGCGGCGCATCCAGCATGGCCTGGCCGACGGCCTGCTGTTCGTCGGTAGAGCGTGCCAGCAGGGTTTCGGCCGCGCCGCGCCGGTCGTCCGCAAGCTTGTTCTGGCCGAGCTTCCACTTGCCGACCAGGCGCGTCACCTCGATCTCGATGCCGACGATCGCGCCGAGCATCTGGGAGATGAAGTCGGCGGGCGCGTCGCCCATCTTCCACGGCACCGGTTCGCCGGCTTCCATCTTGCGCGTCAGACGCGCGACCAGGCCGCGCACGAAGGACTCCTCGTCGCGCACGACGATCCGGCCATGGGCGTGCACCACCATATAGTTGTAAGTCGGCACCTGCCGATGCGCCTCGCGCTTGCTCGGATACCAGTTCGGCGAGACGTAGGCGGCCGGACCCTGGAAGATCACGAGCGCATCCGGGTTCGCGGCCGCTTCCTGCCACACCGGGTTCGCGCGGGCGACGTGAGCGCGCAGGATGCCGTGCGTTTCACTGGCCGCGGACGGGGCTTCGAACTCGAACGGCACATGGTTCGCGTCGAGCCCGTTCGGTCCGTTGGTGATCAGCGCCCCGAAAGGCTGCTCGGCGATCAGGCGATGGAGAACCTCTGGGCGGTTCTCTTCGAAATGGGCGGGCATATACATAAAGCGCTCCGGATACGAGGGGGCGAAAGAGCAGCGATGAAAGGTCGCCCAAGGCGTGGGGCGCCGGGGCGGATGTAACAAAAAACGTCAACCGTACCGCAAAAGGACGGCGTGCGCGCGCGAACCCGCGCTATTCCTGCCTTTGCGCTTGCCTGGTAATCAAGGATACGATACAACCCGATGTTGTCGGCATCGCGAACCGCGGACTGGCTGCGTTGGGCTTTGGGAGGCCGCGCAAACAGGGTTCGCCGCACGCCGGCGTCTCCCTTAGGACCACCCGTTCCGCCACCTGAACGAATGATAAAAAATCGCCGAGATTTGTTTTCGATTCACTGGACCTGCGCATCGTTCGCAGGCCTCGCATTTCTGGCCGGTTGCGCGTCGACCCCCACTGCGACACAAAAATCCACCGGCTGGATCAAGGACGAAGTCGCCGACTCGTACGTATTCGGCTACCCGCTGGTGCTGATGGGCGTCGCGCGCGACGCGGCGGTCGGTACCGATCCGGGCCAGGCGCCGCTCAATACGCTGCGCCACGCGCAGGCATTGCCGCCGATCGGCGCGTCCAATCCGATACGGCCGAGTCTCGATACATTCGATTCGACCGGCTGGCTGGACGTCGGCAGCGAACCGGTGATCGTTTCGCTGCCAGACTCGCACGGCCGCTATGTCGACGCCCGCGTGCTCGACATGTGGACCAATGTGGTGTGGTCCACCAGTTCGCAGTTCGCCACGCGTGCGGCGGGCATCAAGGCGCAGGCGATCGCCTTTGTCGGTCCGGGCTGGCAAGGGGACTTGCCCAAAGGTGTGACGCGCGTCGACGTGCCGACCCGCAATGCATGGGTGAGCGTGCGTATCCAGTCGAACGGCACGCGCGATCTGACGGCGGTTCGTAAGCTGCAGCGCGCGATTCGCGTCGCGCCGCTGAGCATCTACGCGGGCGACGGCCGCTCCGCCTCGATCACACCGCCGCGCAGCAATGCCGCCGACGCGGCAGCGGCCGCGTCCGGCACGCCGGCCGCGCAAGTCGCCGCGCTCGACGCGAACGGCTTCTTCACGCGACTCGCGCAGGCTTTGCCTGACAATCCGCCGACGCCGGCCGATCCGCACGCGCTCAAATTTCTCTCGGACCTCGGTGTGACGCCCGGCGAGCCGGTCAAGCTGCCGAACGCGCCGGAGGCCATCGCGGCCGGTCTCGCCGACGGTCATGAACGCGTCGTCTCGCCGCCATCCAACTTGCTGAGCGGCAACGGCTGGAGCTGGTTCGGCGACGGCGTGGGCAACTACGGTCCCGACTACGCGATGCGCGCCTATGCCGCTTACGCGCAACCCGGCATCGGCACGAAAGACGACGAAGTTCGCGCGGTCGCCACCCAGGACAGCGACGGTCATGTGCTCAACGGCGCAAACCGTTACGTGATCCACTTCGCGCCGAATCAGTTGCCGCCGGTGCGCGGCTTCTGGTCGATCACCGCCTACACGAAGGACGGTGCGCTCGGTGAAAGCGCGCCGGCGCGTCTGGCGGTCGGCGACCGCAACGGCGCGCGCCGCAATCACGACGGCTCGCTCGACGTGACGGTGTCGTCCGCTCGCGGCAAGAGCGGCAACTGGCTGCCGGCGCCGCGTGCCGATCTGCAACTCGTGTTGCGTCTGTATGCGCCCAAGCCGCAAGCCACCGACGGCAGTTGGCAACCGCCGGCCGTCGTGCGTCAGTGATACCTGCGTGTCCATGACGTGACAGCCGCGCATCAGTGACGAGCGGTTAGCGCATCGCGAAACGCATGTCCGCCGCATCGACTCGGCGGACATGCGACGCTATCGCGCGGAGGAATGTGTAAGCCACGCCTTACATTTATATCCGACGAAAGATTCACGACTTATACTGCCGCTTGCGGGATTTTCGTTTTCGCGGCGGGCTTGCCGCCGCACTACCCAAGACCGAGCATGGCAAGCCTCAATAAAGCATCACTAGCCTCGTCCATGCAGACCGTGCGCGATGTCGCGCAGTCACGCCGCACCCGGCGTGTCATTACCGGTCTGCTGATCTTCGTTGTACTGTTTGGTCTGCTGGGCTTCTTCGCGGCGCCGCCGCTGATTCGCCACATTGCCGAACAACAGCTCAGCAAACAACTCGACCGCCCTGCCACCATCGGCCGCATTGCGCTCAATCCGTACACGCTCAAGTTCGAAGCCGATCGTGTGCATATCGGCGAGCGCGGCGGCGCGGGCGACTTCGTGGATATCTCGCGGCTCATCGTGCAGCCGTCGTGGAGTTCGCTGTTTCGCGCGGCGCCGATCATCGACGAAGTGCAGCTCGATTCGCCGCGCTTTCACATTGTTCGCTACGATGCGCAGCGCTTCAATTTCACCGACCTGATCGAGAAATTCGCAAAGCAGCCGGCCAAGCCCGATAGCAAGCCGACTCTGTTCTCCGTATCGAACATTCGCCTCGAAAACGGCCAGATTACGTTCGACGACATACTGCTCGGCGCGACGCATGTGATCGATCAATGGAAGCTCGGCGTTCCGTTCATCGCCACGCTGCCGTCGAAAACCGATATCTTCGTCGAGCCTTTGCTGCGTGCGCGGATCGACGGCAGTCCGCTTGCCATCGACGGCAAGACCAAGCCGTTTGCCGCGTCGCGCGAGTCGGAAGTGTCGTTGCGCTTCGACGGGCTCGATGTGCCGCGCCTCATGTCGTACGTGCCGACCAAACTACCGGTGATCGTGCAGTCCGGCAGACTGTCCACCGATCTCAAGCTCAACTTCGTGGTCTCCAACGACGCGCCTTCGTTGCGCGTGGCGGGCACCGTCGATATGAACGACGTGGACGTGCAGGATCAGAGCAAGGCGCCGTTCTTCGCGGCGCGCGCGGTGCATGTGGCCGCCGCCACGCTCGAGCCGTTGAAGAGCCTCTATCACTTCGACGAGATCCGCATCGAGGCGCCCACCGCCAATCTTGCGCGTGACAAAGACGGCGTGGTGAGCGTCGAGAAGATGTTCGCGCCCGCGCCCGCATCTGAAGCGGATGCGGCGCAACCGGCCGCGAGCGCGCCGCTTGCGGCGTCCGGTTCGAAGGCCACCGAAAAGACGGCGCCGCCGCTGGATCTGTCGATCAAACGCTTCTTGCTCAATGACGGCACCGTGAATGTTCACGACGCCGCCGCCTCGCGCCCCATGGACGTCGGCCTGCAAAAACTGGCCGTGACGCTGACCGATTTCTCGACGCTCGCCACCGCGCCCGCGCACTACACGCTGAACACCGATTTCAAGAATGCCGGCGGCTCGCTCGGCGTGGCCGGCGCGTTCGGCCTCGTCGCGAAAACGGCCAGTGCGAAGCTCGATCTGAAGTCGTTGAAGCTGCCGCTGCTGCAACCGTATATCGACACCGCGACTGTTGCGCAGATCACGGACGGCGCGCTTTCGGCCAGCGCCAATGTCGGCGCGAACTGGTCGAAGTCGCCGGTTGCGGTGATGGTCACCGATTCGCAACTGGACCTGCAATCGCTGAAAGTCGGGACGCGCGAGAGCAAGGATCCGCTGATCTCGCTTGCGCAAGGCAGCGTGAAGCTCAAGCAGGTGGATCTGGCGGCGCGCACCGCCGAGATCGCCAGCGTCGATACGACCGGCCTCGCGCTCGACGCGCAGCGTCTGAAAGACGGCAGCATCAACCTCGCCGCGCTTGCCGGCCAGCACGAAGCGGCGCAGCGGCGCACCGCGATTCACGCGGTCAAGAAGGCGCAGGCGGAAGGGCCCGCATGGCACTACAAGATCGGCGAGCTGACCGTGAAAGACGCCACCGCCAATTTCATCGACAACACCACGCCGCAGCCGGTGAAGCTGAACATCACGCCGCTGCAGCTAAAGGTGCAGAACATCAGCGACGACCTGAGCCGTCCGCTGCCGGTCGATCTGCAGGCGACGCTGAACAAGAAGGGCACACTCGGCGTCAAGGGCGACGTCACGGCGACGCCGCTCAAGGTGGCCGTCAAGGTGAACGCCAACCGGCTCGACGCGGCGGCCTTCGAGCCGTACTTCGGCAGCAAGCTGAATGCGGTGATCGCGAGCGCGCTGCTCAATGCGAACGGCGACCTCGCGTTGAATCAGGCGAAGTCGCTGAAAGCGACCTATCACGGCGACGTGGCGCTCGTCGAAGTCCGTATGCTCGACAAGGCGACCTCCGATCCGTTCGCGGGTTGGGGCTCGCTTGCGTTGTCCAACCTTAAGGCGGACTACGACGAGCACGGCACGGTGGTCGACGCGGGCCGCGTCACGTTCACCAAGTTCTATGGACGCGTGCTGCTCGACGCGCAGGGCAAGCTCAATCTCAAGGACGTCGTCGCGCATGAAAGCGGCGCAGCGCAATCGCTGACGCGCGACAAGAGCGGCGCCGAGCCCGTGCCGTTGACGCCGCAAGCGGCATCGACAGTCGCGGCTGCGCCCGCGCCGGCCTCGTCGACCGCGCCCGCCACGGTGACGGCGGCTACGCCGCCGCAAAGCCCGGTCAAGCTCCACTTCGGTCAACTGGTGCTGCAACAGGGCCGCGTGACGTACACCGACAACTTCATCAAACCGAATTTCACGGCGAATCTGGTCGGCATTCAGGGCACGGTCGGCGCGTTCGGCACGCAATCGACCACGGCCGCGCCGGTCGACATCGCCGCGAAACTGGCGGCCAACGGTCCGTTGTCGATTCGCGGCACGGTCAATCCGCTGATTGCGAAGCCGGCGCTCGATCTGACAGCGGTCGCGCACGATATCGAACTGACCAATCTCACGCCGTATTCGTCGAAATATGCCGGGTATCCGATCACCAAGGGCAAGCTGAACGTCGATCTGCACTACAAGCTGGCGAACGATCAACTGGACGCGAACAATCATATTTTCATCGACCAGCTCACGTTCGGCGATCACATCGACAACGATACGGCGACCAAGCTGCCCGTGCGTCTCGCGATCTCGCTGCTGAAGAATTCGCGCGGCGAAATCGACGTGAACCTGCCGGTGTCGGGCTCACTGTCGAATCCCGAGTTCAGTATTGGCGGCCTGATCTGGCATGCCGTGCTCAATCTGCTCCAGAAGGCGGTGACCGCGCCGTTCTCGCTGATCGCCAACGCATTCGGCGGTAGTGGCGAGGAGTTGGGCTATGTCGAGTTCGAACCCGGCTCGGCGAAACTGACCGACGCCGACACCCAGAAACTCGACACGATCGTGAAGGCGCTGTCCGATAAACCGTCGATCCGCATGGACCTGATCGGCCGCGTCGATCCGGCCGTCGACGAACCCGCGTTGCGCACCGGCTACGTGGACCGCCTCGTCAAGCAGCAGAAGATCAAGGACGTGGTGGGCAACGGCGAGAGCGTCGACTTGTCGACCGTCACCGTCGACCCGAAGGACTACGACAAGTATCTGAGCAAGGCCTACAAGTCGGCGGACTTCAAGAAGCCGCGCAATTTTGTCGGCCTGACCAAGAGCTTGCCGGACGACGACATGAAGAGCGCGCTCGCCGCCAACGCCCCGATCGATGAGGCCAGCCTGCGCCAGCTCGCACAACAGCGGGCGCAGAGCGTGCAGCAGTATCTGGACGGCAAGATCGACAGCAGCCGCGTGTTTATCGTCGCGCCTAAGCTGAATGCCGACGGCATCAAGGATAAGGGCGCGACGACGCGGGTCGACTTCGGCTTGAAGTGAGCGTGGTGAGGCCTGGCGCTTCGTGCGTCAGGCAGAATCCGGTGTTTTTCTTGAGCTCGCTGTGTTGAACATAGAACGTTGAACGTTGAGCGCACCGCCGCCGGCCGCGCATGCTCGCGGCGGCATGTGCTCAAGCGGCGCGCGTCGGCGCCTTCAACGCGGTTTGCTCGATCACGCGCGCGAGCGTGTCGAACGCGGGGCCGATCTTGTCGTTCGGCACGCACGCATATCCGAGCAGCAGTCCACGCCGCGCGGGCGTATCGCTGCTGTAATAGCTTGCGAGTGGGCGCACGATCACGCCGGCGTCGTAAGCGGCGGCCGTCACCGCGCGATCGTTCGCGTGATCCGGCAGGCCGAGCACCAGATGCAGACCGGCCTCGTCGCCCATCACCGGCAGTTCGTTGCCGAAACGCGCGGTGATGGCGTCGATCAGGATCTGCCGCCGTTCGCCGTACAGCGCGCGCATGCGCCGAACGTGCGAGGTGAGGTGCCCGTCCATGATGAAGTCGGTCATCACCGCCTGCTGCATCAACTGACCTTCGCGATACAACTCCGCCACGCCCGTGCGGAACGTATCCACCAGATGCTCCGGCGCGATCATGTAGCCGATCCGCAAGCCCGGAAACAGCATCTTCCCCAGGCTGCCGACATAGATCACCTGGCCGGCGTCGTCCAGTCCTTGCAGCGACGCGAGCGGACGGCTGCCGTAGCGGAACTCGCTGTCGTAGTCGTCCTCGATGATCCACACGTTGTGCTGGCGCGCGTATTCGAGCAGCGTGCGACGGCGCGCGAGGCTCATCACCATGCCGAGCGGATACTGATGCGACGGCGTGACGAGCGCGAGCCGCGGCGGCTGTTGCAGATCCTGTTCGCGCGGATTCAGGCCTTCGTCATCCACCGGCACCGGCACAAGGGTAATCCCCGATGACTGCAGCACGCTGCGTGCGCCCCAATAGCACGGTTCTTCCACCCACGCGCGGTCGCCGACATCGGTCAACAGACGCACCGCAAGATCGATCGACTGATGAATGCCCGTGGTGATGATGATCTGGTCCGGCGTGCAATTCACCGAGCGCGCCACGCGCAGGTAGTCCGACAACGCCCGCCGCAATGGCCGGTAGCCGCCGCCGGGCGCGTAGGTGAGCAGATCGGGATTGGCTTCCTTCCACAAACGCGCCTGCAGACGGCTCCACGTGCGCGCCGGAAATTCCGCGACGTCGGGCACGCCCGGCATGAACGCGCCCCACTGTTTGGCGGAAACGCCGGCTTTGTCGATCAGACGGCGTCCGCGGGTCGACAGATCGCTGAGGTCGCGTTTCGGCGGCTTGGGGCTTTCCCTGGCTGTACTGCCTTCTTTGTCGACGCTCGCCACGGTCGGCTTCCTGCGCATATTCACGGCGGCCGTGTCCGGCCGCGTGTCGGCGACATAGGTACCGCTGCCGGTGGTCGAGATCACATAGCCTTCGGCGGTCAGCTGGTCGTAGACGTGCAGCACCGTGTTGCGCGCAATGCCGAGGTCTTCGGCGAGCGTGCGCGAGCTGGGCAGCTTGGTGCCCGGCGGCAGCTGGCCGGTCAGGATAGCCTGCTGCATGAGCCGCAACGTCTGCCGGTAGACCGGTTCGGCGGCCGCGCGGTCGAGCCGCGCGGCAAGCCAATCCGACAAAATCACGGTGTCCAAGTGGTTCTATCCGGAATAATGAAATGGTTCCATATTGTAGAACCGTAACGGTCTATAGTGAGCCACGCAATTGCTGCAATCCCGCTGCTTTGCACGGGAGCCAGCCGGACCGCAGAGGAGACTTGGACGATGAAAACCGAAGACGTGATCGTCAGCTTTCGAGGTGTGCGAAAGACCTACGACGGCGAAACGCTGGTCGTCAAACAGCTCGACCTGGATATCTATCAGGGCGAGTTTCTGACGCTGCTCGGGCCGTCCGGTTCGGGCAAGACCACCTGTCTGATGATGCTGGCGGGTTTTGAATTTCCCACCGGCGGCGAAATCTGGCTGGATGGCACGCTGCTCAATACCGTGCCGCCGCATAAGCGCAACATCGGCATGGTGTTTCAGAACTACGCGCTGTTTCCGCATCTGACGGTCGAGCAGAACGTCGCGTATCCGCTTACCGTGCGCAAGATTTCGGCGGAAGAGCGCGCGCATCGCACGAATAACGCGCTCAAGATGGTGCGCATGGAGAGCTTCGCAAAGCGCTATCCGGCGCAGCTTTCCGGGGGCCAGCAGCAGCGTATCGCACTTGCCCGCGCGCTGGTGTTCGAGCCGAAGCTCGTGCTGATGGACGAGCCGCTCGGCGCGCTGGACAAACAGTTGCGCGAACACATGCAGTACGAACTTAAATCATTGCACGAGAAACTCGGCGTCACGTTCGTGTACGTCACGCACGATCAGGGCGAGGCGCTGACCATGTCCGATCGCGTCGCCGTGTTCGATAAAGGCATCGTGCAGCAACTCGATACCGTGGACCGGCTGTATGAATCGCCGTGCAATGAGTTCGTGGCGAACTTCATCGGCGACAGCAACAAGCTGCGCGGCACGATCGCGAATGTCGACGGCGAGTATTGCGAATTTCATCTGATTGACGGCACGCGCCTCACGGGCCGCAATATCGGCGGCGCGCAAGCGGGGACGCCGGCGGTCGCGTGCATCCGGCCCGAGCGCATGAAGCTGGCCAACGGCTTGTCGCGGCCGGGCGCCAACGCGCTCGCCGGTGAAGCGCGCGGGCTGATCTATTTCGGCGACCACGTGCGCATGCGTTGTGGTCTGCCGCAACAGGACGAGTGCTTCGTGAAGGTGCCGCTCGGCACCGGCGTGCTCGACACCTTCGCGCCCGGCGCACCGGTCGCACTCGAATTCGCACCCGAGCATCTGCGGATTTTCGCAGGGGCGTGAACGCGTCGAACGTGCAAGATGTTCGACGCAGGCAGGGCAGATCAAGCAGCACATAACAAAGTCGCACTGAACGTATGAAGCACACCACCAAAGGAGAGCAACACACCATGAGCAAGATCGGGAAATCGCGCTGCGCCATCGCTGTCGGTGCTGTGGCGCTCGCGCTGGGCGCCGCGCAAGTCAATGCGGCCGAATTGACGGTCGTCAATTTCGGCGGCGCGAATGGCGACGCGCAAAAGGTTGCATTCAACCAGCCGTTCGAAAAGGAGACCAGCAACAAAGTCACCGCCGTCGAATACAACGGCGAGCAGGCCAAAGTGAAGGCGATGGTCGAAGCCAAGCATGTGAACTGGGACGTGGTGGAAGTCGAATCGGGCGATATCGGCCGTGGCTGTGATGAAGGGCTGTACGAGAAACTCGACTGGTCGAAGATCGGCAAGAAGGCGGATCTGATTCCCGAAGCACCGCAAACTTGCGGTGTGGGCTTCTTCGTGTGGTCGACGGCGCTCGCGTACAACGCCGACAAGCTGAAGACGGCGCCGGCCGGCTGGGCCGATTTCTGGGACGTCAAGAAATTCCCGGGTAAGCGCGCAATGCGCAAGGGCGCGCGCTACAACCTCGAATTCGCGTTGATGGCCGACGGCGTGCCGCCGAAGGACGTCTACAAGGTGCTCGCCACCAAGGAAGGCCAGGACCGCGCGTTCAAGAAGCTCGACGAACTGAAGCCGAACATCCAGTGGTGGGAAGCGGGAGCGCAGCCGCCGCAATTCCTCGTCGCGGGCGACGTGGTGATGTCCACTGCGTATAACGGCCGGATCGACGCCGCGCAGAAGGAAGGCAAGAACCTGAAGGTGGTGTGGAACGGCAGCATCTACGACCTCGACTACTGGGCGATTCCGAAGGGCACGCCGAACAAGGCGCTGGCCGAGAAGTACATCGCCTATTCGATTTCGTCGAAGCCGCAACAGGACTATGCGCACAACATCGCGTACGGTCCGGTGAATGTGGCGGCTATCAAGGCGCTCGATCCGAAGACGCTTGCGAATCTGCCGAACTCGCCGGCTAATGGGAAGAATGCGGTGCTGCAGAACCTGGCGTTCTGGACCGATCATGGCGATGAGTTGGAGCAGCGGTTTTCGTCGTGGGCTTCGAAGTAGTTAGTGTTGTGTGAGGGCGTGGCGGGTTCGATGCCGCCGCGCCTTCGAGTTGTGAAATGACGCGCGCGCATGCAGTACCCAAGTGCGCGCGCTTCCAAGGTAAAGCAGGAGACAGGTGTGACTACGATGACGATCGCTGCCGATTCGACGCCTGAATCAAGTGGCCGACTCAAGCGCGAGCTGAAGGCCGCGGAAGCCAGAAAGCGGGCCATGGCCCTGCTGCTGATCGCGCCGCTCGCGATTTTTCTGCTGCTGATTTTTGTCGTGCCGATCGGCGCGCTGCTCACGCGCGCCGCGCAAAATCCCGAAGTCGTCAAACGCGCTGCCGCATACGCTGGCGTCGTTGAGCGCGTGGGATCGCAAGACACCGCCGCCGGATACCGCGTATGCCGCGCTGGCTGTCGACCTCGCCGCGATCGCCGACAGCGACGGCATGGGCGCACTCGCTCGACGCCTGAACGTGGAGATTCCGGGCTACCGTTCGCTGGTCGCCAAATCCGCGCGCGCCATGCCGTTCGTCGACGACAACAGCAAGCCCTTGCAACTGACGCCCGCCCAGATGCACGCGAAATTCGCCGAGCTTGACGAACGCTGGAACGACGTCGCGTACTGGCAAGCCATCGCGAAAAATTCCGGCGCGTATTCGCCGTTTTATCTGCTGGCTTCGCTGGACCACAAACAGGACGCGTTCGGCCACATCATTCCGACCGACCCTGATCAACAGATTTATCTCGCCGTGTTCAGCCGCACCTTTGTGATCGGCGCCGCAGTGACGTTCTTCGCGCTGCTACTCGGCTATCCGCTCGCCTACTGGATTTCGACGCTGTCCGAACGTCGCGCGAATCTGGTGATGATTCTCGTGCTGATTCCGTTCTGGACCTCGATCCTCGTGCGCGTTGCGGCATGGATCGTGATTCTGCAAAGCGAAGGGCTGGTGAACAAGGCGCTGGTCGGCAGCGGGCTGTTGCACGATCCGCTGGCGCTTCTGTTCAACCGCACCGGCGTCTACATTTCGATGACGCACATTCTGCTGCCGTTCATGATCCTGCCGCTCTATAGCGTGATGAAGTCGATCCCGCCGACCTATCAGCGCGCCGCGATTTCTCTCGGTAGCCATCCGTTCGCCGCGTTCTGGCGTGTGTATGTACCGCAGACCTATCCGGGCATCGGCGCAGGCGCGTTGCTGGTGTTCATTCTGGCAATCGGCTACTACATCACGCCGGCGTTGCTCGGCGGACCGAACGATCAGATGGTCAGCTACTACGTCGCGTACTTCACCAACGTGACCATCAACTGGGGGATGGCGTGCGCGCTCGGCGGCTTGCTGCTCGCCGCGACGCTGGTGCTGTACGTCATTTACGGGCGCTTCACGCGTTCGTCACTGAGCCTCGGCTGAACGGAGTCTATTGCGATGAAACTTGCCAAGCCTTTGTTCGCGCCGCATACGTCTTTCGTCGAACGCGTGTGGTATTTCGCGTTGCGTGCGCTGGCGGTGCTCACGCTTCTGTATCTCATCTTGCCGGTGCTGGCGATCGTGCCGCTGTCGTTTTCGTCGAGCACGTTTCTGGTGTATCCGATTCCGGGCTGGTCGTTGCGCTGGTATCAGAATCTGATCGCGTCCGATGAATGGCGCATGGCGGCCAAGAACAGCTTTATCGTCGCGCCCTCGGCGACGGTGGTTGCGACCGTGCTTGGGACGTTGGCTGCAATCGGACTGACCAAGGCGAACTTCCGCGGCAAAGGGCTGCTCATGGCGATCCTGATCTCGCCGATGATCGTGCCGGTGGTGGTGGTCGGCGTCGGCATGTACCTGTTCTTTGCACCGCTTGGGTTGGCCAATACCTACATCGGTCTGATTCTCGCGCATGCGTCGCTCGGCGTTCCGTTTGTCGTGACGACGGTGGCGGCGACCTTGCAGGGCTTCAACTACAACCTGGTGCGGGCGAGTTTATCGCTGGGCGCAAATCCGGTGAAGACGTTTTTCCGTATCACGTTGCCGGTAATCGCACCGGGCGTGATTTCGGGTGCGCTGTTCGCATTTGCGACTTCATTCGACGAGGTCGTCGTGACGCTGTTCCTGGCGGGCGCGGATCAGACTACGTTGCCCCGACAGATGTTCACCGGTATCCGCGAAAATATCAGCCCGACCATCGCCGCGCTGGCGACCATTCTGATTATTTTTTCCACCAGCCTGTTACTAGCGCTCGAGTGGCTGCGTGGGCGAAATGCAGCGCGGGCAGTCAAGGTCTGAGTATCTGCTGATGACAGATTTTATTTGAAACGCATCACAATTAACATTTTCCTGACGCTAATCTAAGATTGCTCCCATTCCCTATGCATCAGCATATCTTCATACTCGTAGCCCTCGATAAGAAGATGCGCTCGACGCGGGGAATCAATGAAACACCAGCTAATGGTGCTTGTGTGCGCGCTAGCCTTAACGGCCTGCGCGGACCACGGCGCGCGTGACCGGCTTGGCGTTCAAGACGCCACCTTATTGCATAGCGGATTCGGCGTCACTCAGGACGAAGCCGCGGGCGCGGTCAACTCACAATGGATCAGCACCTATGCGCCGGTCGTAAGCAGCGGCACGGCGTTGGCACTACTGCAGACGCGGCTCGACCGTTTGCCGGGCGATAAGAACGGCTATTTTCAAGCCAAGGCACAATGCTGGATCAATGCCGCTCAACAGGCGCGGCAAGCCGACGATCACTGGGGCTTTGTCGAAGAAGCGATTGGCCAGGCAGCCATGATCACGATGAGCCTCGAGAACGGTGCGCCGTTATCGGCTGTCAATCCCGCGCTGCGCACCGTGTCCACGGTGCGCCCCGATCTTTGGAAGATCGTCAATACCATCAAGTCGGATCCCGCTGTTGCGCAATGTCCGCAGGCGCTGCCGCCGCTTGCTTGTGCCGAAGTCGAGCTGATGCAAAGCGGGCATGACGCATGGCGACGCAGTTTCTCCAACGCCGAGAAACGCCTGCCTGAAGTGCAGGACAACTTGCGTCAGTCGGCGGAAACTGCGCTGCAATGCAAGCAGGCTGTACAAACGCCGACGTCTGCTCCGGCGCCCGCACGTGGTCCTGCCTCCGCCTCAGCTGCGAATTCGCCGCGGACGATCACGTTAAAAACCGATTCTCTTTTCCGTTTCAACGGCGGTGACGCCGCCGCGATATTGCCCGCTGGCAAACGACAGTTGAACGACGTGGCAATGCGTTTGAAGAAGATTCCTGCCATGCGTGAGTTGAAGATCACCGGCTACGCTGACCGCCTCGGCGACAAGTTTTACAACATCGGTTTGTCCATGCAGCGCGCGCTCACGGTCGAGCGGTACTTGCGAGCGCGCGGCGTGAGCTTGCCGATGACCGCACAGGGCAGGGGCAGTGAGAATCCGTTGGTGGACTGCCGGCAAACGAAGCGAGATGTGTTGATGCGATGCCTCGCGCCGAATCGACGCGTCGAGATTGAACTCGTCGCGGTGGCCCCGTAGTGTGCCCTTGGGTGGAAAGCTAGCAAGCGTGCCGCACAGATCGATGCGTCTTCGACCTTGACGCTGCCAACGATCAATGTCGCAAAGCGTGTATTCAGGAGGATTAAGAAAAGTGTCAACTATTCTGGTTATCGACGACCATCCTGCGTTTCGCATGGTCATCAAAATGCAGCTCGTGCAATTGCTTGGCGTTGAAGAGGTGATCGAGGCCGATAACGGCCAGAGCGCTGTCGAGATGGCCCGCATACACACGCCAGAGCTCGCCATATTGGATCTCGACATTCCGCGCATCAGCGGACTCGATGTGATTCCCCGACTCAAGCTCGTTCATCCTCCGATTCGCGTGATGGTGCTGTCGAGTCACGATCCGGCGACGTTCGCGCCGCGCGCGATGCGCTCGGGCGTGCATGGTTTCGTCGGCAAGTCGCAGGAAATGAAGGAGATCATGCGTGGGGTAGAGGCGGTGCTGGCAGGCTATACCGTGTTCCCGGTGACGGCTAATGGCGGCGGTATGGCGTTCGCTGGTGGGGAGGAAGGTGAAGAAGCCAGGATCGGGCTGCTATCGGATAAGGAGCTCGTGATTCTGCAGATGCTTTCGAAAGGCATGTCGAATAAGGCGATTGGGGATGCCTTGTTTATCAGCGACAAAACCGTCAGCACATACAAGAGCCGTATCCAGGAGAAACTCGGCCTTTCGTCGTTAGCAGGTCTCATCGAGTTCGCGACTTTGCACCGTTTGGTCGAGTAGGTTTGTGGGCTATGAATACTGCGAGTCTGTCTCGTTCCTCTGCGTCCACATGGAGCCAAACGCTTAAAGATCTGCTGGATGCCGCGTCTGTAGAATCTCGCGCGTTTGTCCTCGAAGAGAGCGCGACGAACCTGCGCGAGCTCATCGATGGTGTTTTCGCATTGCTCATCTCGTTTGCATCTCGTCGCGATTTGCACCTGCGTGCGAACGTCGACCACACTGTCGCCGAAACGATTCGCGCCGACGGTGTCCGGTTAGGCCAAGTCCTTTTCCATTTGCTCAACCGAACGGTCCAACTCAGCGCGCAGGGAGAGATTTCGCTCGTCGTGTGGGCGCAGTCGTTGAATTCGGGCTCGCAACGTATCTTTATCAGCGTGGTCGGCGGTGCGGATAAGCATGCTGCCGTCGCGCCGTCGCAGCCTTCGGCTCCAGTCGCTGGTGACTCACAGGTAGCCAAGCGACTCGCCGACGCCGACGCGTGTTTGCCACTCTGCACACTACTGGCGCAGTGCATGCGCGGCGAGCTTTCCATCGCGACCATTTCAGAGAAGGGCCCTCGCGCGACCTTCAACGCGCTGTTCGCCGTCGAACAACAGGAGCCATCCGCGGGAACGGCTAGCGGCAATGCACAAGCGCCTTTTCTTCGGAACACCACGCAGCCACGGGACGTTTCCGCAAGCGCCTCGTTTGAGCCCTTTGAAAGCCGTTATCTGGATGCATTGGCCGAAGAGGGAGTCGATCTTCACGCGTTTCTCAACAACTGGCGTGAAGCAATGAATGACGACCTCGAGCGCCTCAACGCCTTGCATCGTGAAGGCGACTTCGATCATTTCCATAGCGTGCTGCATCGGTTGAGCGGAGCAGTGGGCCTCGTCGGTGCGCGCAGTTTGATGGAGGCGTTGCGGCGTGCGAGTACGTCGCCCCTGGAACACAGCACCGGCTCAATCGACGCGCTAACGGCGCGCGCCAGAACCCTGGTCACGCAACTCGAAGCAACGTCGCGCGCATACCGGAGCACCTCACAATGAATCGACCGCTTGCCTTGATCGAAGGCGACTTGGCGCTTCCAATTCCGCGGCCGTTCGATGTCTTGCCGCCGCCTTTCGGCTCACGGCGTCGGCAGGCCCAGGCCATGGCACAACGCGAACCGCAACCCGCGTCACTCACCGCTGCCCGACAGGCAATCCAGGATGCGGTACAACACCCGTCGCCGCCAGCACGTCGTGGACCATTACCACCCGGTGTGAAGTTTCTTTTTTTCTACAAACTGCCGGCGCAACGCGATCATTCTCATCGGTTTGCGGAGCAGTTGGCCGAAGCCAGGTACTACCTGAACATGGGTCAAGTGCGCCCGAGGTCGACCCGTTCGGATCATATGCTGGGAGCGGCGATCTTCGCGGGCTGCAGCATTGCACTGGCCTGGCTGCTGGCCACCTGTACGACGCACGATGCCGACAGGACGACAGCCACGACTACGGCTGCGGCTAAGTCGATAACGCAGCCGGTTGCATCGGCAGACGGAAGTAAGATGGCGCCTGATCCACGCGAGCGTGCCAAACCGGCACAGCCGCCGGTCGAATTCACCCGCGCGATCGCGCGAAGCATACCCTTGGCCGCTAGTTCGCCGAAGGCGACGAGTCCCATCGCTGTTCCTACGCCAAACACAGCGAAGGCGAGCGAGGTTTCTCGCGAGACGCCGAAGCCGCAGCATGTCGAAAGCCTTGTGCCGCATCCAACCGCACGAGTGTCTATGCATCAGGACACGGCAAGCCAAGCCGCAAAGCCTCGCCATCGGGTCCCAATCACACACCTCAGCAAACTGCAAGCGGACGAACGCCCGGCACCAAGCCACACGGCCAAGCCATCCGGACCCGGACAACCGTCCACGTCGCAACAACCCAATTGGACCGCGCGCCCTCCGTCCGCAACCGACACAGCCGAGCGCGCCGCATTGCTCGATTGGGCGGCCCAGCAACGGCGCGCGAACATCACGACGCGGGCTCGCATCCCGGTGCCGAAAGATACCGACTGGAGCGCCTACCTAACGCAGCGTCGGATCACCGACGACCCTGAAGCCTTCGGCACAAGCGGCGCCGGCAAATAGCGCCCAAAAAGTAAGCAGCCAAAAAAAAAGCCCGACCACCGGTCGGGCTTTAAAGTCAGCTGCGTCCTCCACAGGACGCAGCCCCTGCAAAACAGCTCGCAGCTACTGCACAGGTAAGCGAATACCTTAAGCAGCCAGCAGCGAACGCAGCACGAACGGCAGAATCCCGCCGTGCTTGTAGTAGTCGACTTCGATCGGCGTGTCGATACGCAGCAGCACCTGCACGCGTTTTTCCTTGCCGTCCTTGCCGCGAATCACCAGCGTCACTTCCTGTTGCGGCTTGAAGTCCGCGCCGAGGCCTTCGATGTCGTACGTTTCTTCGCCGGTAATGCCGAGCGATTGCACGCTATCCGAGCCCTTGAACTGCAGCGGCAGAACGCCCATGCCGACCAGGTTCGAACGGTGAATCCGCTCGAAGCTGCGCGCGACCACAACCTTCACACCCAGCAGTTGCGTGCCCTTCGCAGCCCAGTCACGCGACGAGCCCGTGCCGTACTCTTCGCCCGCGAACACGACGGTCGGCGTGCCGGCGTCGATGTACTTCATCGCTGCGTCGTAGATCGACATATTTTCGCCGCTCGGCTGATGAATCGTCAGGCCGCCTTCCACGCGCGAGCCGTCTGCCTTCGTCGGGATCATCAGGTTCTTGATCCGGACGTTCGCGAACGTGCCGCGCATCATCACGTCATGGTTACCGCGGCGTGAGCCGTAGCTGTTGAAGTCGGCCTTCTGCACGCCGTTTTCCTTCAGCCACTTGCCTGCCGGCGAGTCTTCCTTGATCGAGCCAGCCGGGCTGATGTGGTCGGTCGTGACCGAGTCACCGAAGATGCCCAGTGCGCGCGCGTCCTTCACCGCTGCGATGCTGTCGGCCGGCGTCATCGAGAAGTCCTTGCCGAAGAACGGCGGCTCGGCGATGTAGGTCGACTTCGGCCAGTCGTAGACTTGACCTTCTTCGCCTTCGATCTTGCTCCACAGGTCGCCCTTCTTGGTCAGCGACGCGTAGTTTTTGCGGAACGCTTCCGCGTCCAGCGCGAACTTGAGCAGGTCGTTGACTTCATCGCTGGTCGGCCAAATGTCGCCCAGGTAGATGTCCTTGCCGCCCTTGCCCTTGCCGACCGGTTCGGTCATCAGGTCGCGCGTGATGTTGCCGGCGATCGCGTAGGCGACGACCAGCGGCGGCGAGGCCAGGAAGTTGGCGCGGATGTTCGGGTGAATACGCGCTTCGAAG
Source organism: Paraburkholderia sp. BL9I2N2 (assembly GCF_004339745.1). Classification (GTDB taxonomy): domain Bacteria; phylum Pseudomonadota; class Gammaproteobacteria; order Burkholderiales; family Burkholderiaceae; genus Paraburkholderia. The sequence goes on from NZ_SMGP01000005.1 coordinate 179,039, forward strand.
TTACGGTTGCCCGACAGAACCGCTGCCGCGACGATGTCGTTCTTCGTGATCGCTTCGTTCAGTTCCGGCGTCAGATCGCCCGCGTTACCGATACAGGTCGTGCAACCGTAAGCGGCCAGCGTGAAGCCGAGCTTGTCGAGGTACTTCAGCAGGTCGGTCTTCGTCAGGTATTCGGTGACGATACGCGATCCCGGAGCCAGCGACGTCTTGATGTGCGGAGCGACCGTCAGGCCGGCTTCGACAGCCTTCTTCGCCAGCAGGCCGGCGGCCAGCAGCACGCTCGGGTTCGACGTGTTCGTGCACGAGGTGATCGCGGCAATCAGGATGTCGCCGTTCTTCACGTCGACGCCATTGCTCGTCGTGTATTGCGCGTCGAGGTCTTCGGCCTTCTTCGCAAAGCCGTTTTCCGCAACCGGCTTGGAGAACAGGTCGCTGAACGTCGACTTCACATTGCCGATTTCGATACGGTCTTGCGGGCGCTTCGGGCCTGCCAGCGACGGTGCGACCGTGCCCAGATCCAGCGTCACGACTTTGGTGTAGTCGATGTCGCCTTCCTTCGGCACGCCGAACAGGTTCTGCGCCTTGAAGTACTTCTCGAAGGCCGAGATTTCCGCGTCCGTGCGGCCCGTGCCCTTGAAGTAGTCGATGGTTTTCTCGTCGACCGGGAAGAAGCCCATGGTCGCGCCGTATTCCGGCGCCATGTTGCCGATCGTCGCGCGATCCGGCAGCGACAGCGAGCGCGTGCCTTCGCCGAAGAACTCGACGAACTTGCCGACAACCTTTTCCTTGCGCAGCAGTTCGGTGACAGTCAGCACCAGGTCGGTTGCCGTCACGCCTTCGCGCAGCTTGCCCTTCAGGTTCACGCCGACCACGTCCGGCGTCAGGAAGTACACAGGCTGGCCGAGCATGCCGGCTTCCGCCTCGATACCGCCCACGCCCCAGCCCACCACGCCGATGCCGTTGATCATGGTGGTGTGGCTATCGGTGCCGACCAGCGAATCCGGGTAGTACACCGTGTCCGCGCCTTCGGCCTTCTTGTGCACGCCGCGTGCGAGGTATTCCAGGTTCACCTGGTGAACGATACCGACGCCCGGCGGCACGACCTTGAACGTGTCGAATGCCTGCATGCCCCACTTCATGAACTGGTAGCGCTCGTTGTTGCGCTGGAATTCCAGTTTCATGTTCAGGTCGAGCGCGTTCTTTTCGCGGAAGTGATCGATCTGCACCGAGTGATCGACGACCAGATCGACCGGGACCAGCGGTTCGATCGACTTCGGATCCTTGCCCATTTGTTTCGCGACGCCGCGCATTGCCGCGATGTCGGCGAGCAGCGGCACGCCGGTAAAATCTTGCAGCACGACGCGCGACACCACGAACGGGATCTCGTCGACGCGCGCGGCGGTCGGCTTCCAGTTTGCGAGTTGCTCGATGTGTTCTTCGGCGATTTTCTTGCCGTCGTAGTTACGCAGCACCGATTCCAGCACGATTCGGATCGAAACCGGCAGGCGGTCGATCTTGATGTTCAGTGCCTTGCCGAGTTGCGGCAGGGAGTAGAACTTGCCTTTGCCGGAACCGCTGTCGAATTCCTTGAGCGTTTTGTGGAGGTTGTGGGCCATGGTGTTTTCCTTGGTTTGATCGCGGAACTACAGTACTTAACTAGATGACGTACAGATCGACGTATTCATTGACCGGCATGGCTTCGAGCCTTGCCTGATCCAGCGACACGTCGAGAATCGCCAGTTGTTGCTTGACCGGAAAGCGGCGCGCGAGGTTGGTCTTGAACTTCTCGACCAGCAACGGAATCCCGTCTTCGCGACGACGCTTATGACCGATCGGGTATTCGACTACGACTTCGTCGAATGTCGATCCGTCGTTGAATTCGATCGTCAGTGCATTGGCGATCGAACGCTTCTCCGGATCGTGGTAATCCTTCGTGAACTGCGCGTCTTCGACGCATTCCATCTTCGCGCGCAGCACATCGAGCCGCGCGTCCTGCGCGATCGAATCTTCATAGTCCGCGGCCGTCAGCCGGCCGTGGATCAGCGGAACGGCGATCATGTACTGAATGCAGTGATCGCGGTCGGCCGGATTGTTCAGCGGTCCTTTTTTATCGATGATGCGAATCGCGGCTTCGTGCGTGCGGATCGTGATCTTGCTGATGTCTTCGACGCGTTTGCCTTCAGCCGCAAGTTGCGCGTGCAATTTCATCGCGGCTTCCACTGCGGTTTGCGCATGGAATTCTGCCGGAAAAGAAATCTTGAAGAGGACGTTTTCCATCACGTACGAACCATACGGACGCTGGAACTGGAACGCGTTGCCCTTGAAGAGCACGTCGTAAAAGCCCCACGTCTTCGCCGTCAGCACCGACGGATAGCCCATCTCGCCGGTCTTCGCGATCAGCGCGAGACGCACGGCGCGCGAGGTCGCATCGCCCGCGGCCCATGACTTGCGCGAGCCGGTATTCGGCGCGTGGCGGTACGTGCGCAGCGCATGCCCATCGACAAACGCCTGCGACACCGCGTTGATCAGTTCGTCGCGAGTGAGGCCGATCAACTGGCCGACCACCGCGGTCGACGCCAGTTTCACCAGCAATACATGATCGAGCCCGACCTTGTTGAAGGAGTTTTCGAGCGCGATACAGCCTTGAATTTCGTGCGCCTTGATCATGGCGATCAACACGTCTTTCATCGCCAGCGGCTGTTTGCCCGCTGCGATGGCGCTGCGCGAGAGCCAGTCGGCCGTCGCCAGAATTCCGCCGAGGTTATCCGACGGATGCCCCCATTCGGCGGCAAGCCAGGTGTCGTTGAAGTCGAGCCAGCGGATCATGGCGCCAATGTTGAAGGCGGCCTGAACCGGGTCCAACTGGAACGACGTGCCCGGCACCTTCGCGCCGTTGGGGACGATCGTGCCCGGCACGATCGGTCCCATCAGCTTGGTGCAGGCCGGGTAGGTGAGCGCCTCGAGTCCGCAGCCGAGCGTATCGATCAGGCAGTGACGCGCGGTTTCCAGCGCGAGGCTGCTATCGATCTGATAATCCAGAACGTAATCGACGATATCGGCCAGGACTGGGTCCGGGTCGGGTCGCACGTTGGAAATCGGAGCGGACATCGGAGAGCTTTCCTGATGACGATGATTAGTTGCTGGTCTTGTCGATCGCGTTCGATTGCGTCGGAGCCGGTGCGCCTTGCTGCATCGCTGCCGTCTTGCACTCGTCGGCCAGGCGCGAGCTGTCCTTGTCCGAGAACAACATCGCCTTCGTCGGGATCACGACCAGGTCCATACCCGTTGCGGCATCGTGGAAGCGGTCTGCCCCCGTGGTGGTCGCTTCGCGCGGCAGATTGTAATTTTTGTTAGCCCAGTGAACCGTGACGATCTGGTCACGCTTCATGTCGCCCTTCAGTTCGAAAGCCTGGCCTTCGTTGCACGACCACTTTTCCGCGCCTTCCGGTACCGGATCGACCTTCGCTTCCTTGGCCGGGTTCGGTTTGCGCTTGATCAGGCGCTTCGGCTGCGGTTTTTTCGGCGCAGCGCTGGCAGCCGGCTTCGTGGTGGTCGCCGTTTGCGCGGCGGCGTCAGTCGCGACGGACAGCATCGTCGTGGACAGGGCGCCAATCACGGCGGCGATCATCAGCTTTTTCATGGAGAAAACCTTTCTATCTAGTTTCAGTTAAACATTCCGCGGCCTACCGGTCCTGGCGACCGCGTGGTTGAACTGCACGCGCTTTGAAAGCGCACAGCGACCGCTATTTTCTCCTATTTAGCGGCAGGTACTTCAAATTCTCAGGTCCGGTGTAATTCGCGCTCGGACGGATGATCTTGTTGTCGACGCGCTGCTCGATGATGTGCGCGCTCCAGCCTGCCGTGCGCGAGATCACGAAGAGCGGCGTGAACATGGCCGTGGGCACACCCATCATGTGATACGAGACCGCGCTGAACCAGTCCAGATTCGGGAACATCTTCTTTGCGTCCCACATCACCGACTCCAGCCGCTCGGCGATATTGAACAGCTTGCTGTTGCCCGCTTCCCTCGAGAGCTTCTTCGCGATTTCCTTGATGACCTTGTTGCGCGGGTCGGAGATCGTGTACACCGGGTGACCGAAACCGATCACCACTTCCTTGTTCTCGACGCGACGGCGGATGTCCGCTTCCGCTTCATCCGGCGTCTGGTAGCGCGACTGGATCTCGAACGCGACTTCATTGGCGCCGCCGTGCTTCGGCCCGCGCAGCGCGCCGATTGCACCGGTGATGGCCGAATAGATGTCCGATCCCGTGCCCGCGATCACGCGGCCCGCAAAGGTCGATGCGTTGAACTCGTGCTCGGCGTACAGGTTCAGCGACACGTGCATCGCGTCGACCCACGCCTTCGACGGCTCCACGCCGTGCAGCAGATGCAGGAAGTGGCCGCCGATCGAATCGTCGTCGGTTTCCACTTCGATACGCTTGCCGTTGTGCGAGTAGTGATACCAGTAGAGCAGCATCGAGCCGAGCGAGGCCATCAGCTTGTCGGCGATGTCGCGCGCGCCCGGCAGGTTGTGGTCGTCCTTCTCCGGCAGTACGGTGCCGAGCACCGACACGCCGGTGCGCATCACGTCCATCGGATGGGCGGCGGCCGGAATCCATTCGAGCGCGGCCTTGACGTTCGCGGGCAGGCCGCGCAGCGCTTTCAGCTTCGTCTTGTAGGCGGTCAGTTCGGCCTGGGTCGGCAGCTTTTCGTGCACGAGCAGGTACGCGATCTCTTCGAATTCGCAGGCGCTGGCGATATCGAGAATGTCGTAGCCGCGGTAGTGCAGGTCGTTGCCGGTCTTGCCGACCGTGCAGAGCGCCGTGTTGCCGGCCGTCACACCGGACAGGGCGACGGATTTCTTCGGTTTGAAGCCGCTTTGGGGTTCGTTGCCGCCTTGTGCACCGGCGGTTTGCGTCGTCTCGCTCATCTCCCGCAATCTCCTTTGTGCCTGCTCGATGCTTCTGATTGACCCATGCGTTCGACGCTCGCCGTCTGCAGCGCCACATGATGCCGTGCTTCGATTGCCTGGCGGCGTGCGCATTTGCCGCTCACCGCAGCCGCGCTGATTGCCGCAGCGACTTTCATGCTCATGATCCTGCTTGCACGTCAGTGCCCACTTTCGTGAAAAGCGGCGCGGCGTCTTGCGGGACGGCGCGACCGGTGGCTTGCGCGCGGCGCAGTACCGACCAGTAGTAGCGATAGCTGGCGCGGTCGTGCAGCGTGTCGTGATAGCGGGTCGGGCCCCATTGTGCGGACTGCGCGGCCAGCAGGATGTCGGTGGCCGTGGCGATCTCTTCGTCGCGCGGCGCGAATGCGGCGACGATCGCCTCGATCTGCGCCGGATGGATGCTCCACATGCGTGTGTAGCCGAATTCGTTACGGGCGCGCGCGGCGTCGTTGGCGACCACGCTCATGTCGCGCACTTCCGTGCTGACGTTGTGCGACGGCACTTTGCCGTATGCATGGCAGGCCGCCGAGATTTCCAGCTTCGCGCGCCGCACCAGCGGATGATCGAACTGGCCGGGCGAGCGCATGGCGGTATCGGGAATCGCGCCGTCGTGCGCGGAGACGAAGTCCATCAAGCCGAAGCTCAGCGCTTCCACGCCGGGCAGCGCGGCCAGATCGAACACACGCGTCAGCGCGCCGTGCGTTTCGACCAGCAACTGCACCGGCACCGGTTGCGCAATGCCGAGCTCGCGCCGCGTCGCCTCGACGAACGCGACCATTTCGGCGGCATCGGGGACGTTGCGGATCTTCGGAAGAGTGATGTAAGCAGGCGCTCGCTTCGCGGCACGCAGAATGAGACGGACGTCGTCGCGCCAGTGCGCGTGATCGAAGTCGTGAATCCGCACGCCGACGCGGCCGAAGCGGTCGTGCTGGCTGCCAAGCAACGAGGCGACCAGTTCGGCGTGCTGCGCTTCGCGGCCGACCTGCGCGCCGTCTTCGCAATCGAGCGTGATGTCGAACACGGGGCCCAATTGCTGCTGCAATGCCAACGATTTCAGCATCAGCTTTTCGCTGCCGGCGTAGTGATCGCAGGCAGGCAGCACAGCGGGCGGCACTTCGCCGTCAAACAGCACTTCGGCGGGTGTGAGGGCGCGCATCTTCGGCGTCAGGGGCGTGGGTAGTGTTTGGAGAAATCTGATTCGGGCGCGCTCTGCCGGACCGTCACGGCAACTGAGCAAAACGCGCTCGGATCAGATGCGAATAGCCGCATTCGCACGTAAAAAAACCGGAACTTGCTGCGGTGGCGCCTGTGAGCGCCCCCGGACATTTCGCATCGCGCCAGGCTGCCTGAAGGCGGCCTGGCGTTGTCTCACGAGTTCCGGTTCGTTTGCATCAGCCGCTTAGCCGAGCAGGTGTTGAACGCCTTCGCGCTCTTCCAGCAACTCGTTCAGCGTGCCGTCCATCTTTTCGCGCGAGAACGCGTCGATTTCCAGACCTTCGACGCGCTTGTACTCGCCGTTTTCGCACGTGACCGGCACACCGTAGATGATGTCTTCCGGAATGCCGTACGAACCGTCCGACGGGATACCCATGGTGACCCACTTGCCGTTCGTGCCGAGCACCCAGTCACGCACGTGGTCGATTGCAGCGTTGGCCGCCGACGCTGCCGACGACAGGCCACGCGCTTCGATGATCGCCGCGCCGCGCTTGCCGACGGTCGGGATGAACGTGTTGCGGTTCCACTCTTCGTCGTTGATCAGCTTGGTCAGGTCTTGACCTTCTGCCGTTGCGACGCGGAAGTCCGGGTACATGGTCGGCGAGTGGTTGCCCCACACAGCCAGCTTTTCGATCGACGCGACCGGCTTGCCCGACTTGGCGGCCAGTTGCGACAGCGCGCGGTTGTGGTCCAGGCGCAGCATGGCGGTGAAGTTCTTCTTCGGCAGATCCGGCGCCGACTTCATGGCGATGTAAGCGTTCGTGTTGGCCGGGTTGCCGACCACCAGCACCTTCACGTCGCGGCTCGCGACCTTGTTTAGCGCCTTGCCCTGAACCGTGAAGATTTCGGCGTTCGCCGACAGCAGGTCCTTACGCTCCATGCCTTTCGAACGCGGACGCGCGCCGACCAGCAGAGCCACGTCTGCATCTTTGAATGCAACTTCGGGATCGTCGGTGATCACGACGCCCGACAGCAGCGGGAATGCGCAATCATCCAGTTCCATCACGACGCCTTTGACGGCGCCTTGCGCTTGCGGCAGGTCGAGCAATTGCAGGACCACCGGCTGATCCTTGCCGAGCAGGTCGCCATTGGCGATGCGGAACAGCAGGGAGTAAGCGATTTGACCTGCGGCGCCGGTGACGGCAACGCGCTTTGCGGGCTTAGCCATTGAGAAATCTCCAGGACGATGCGTTAGACGCTAGGGAAAACGCCATTCTATATGCGCGTTCAGCGAAGCGTTGTGAAACACGGCGGAATTCACTGTCGCGGACTGCCTCGCCAATTGCCGAGGCCGAGCGGCGCGTTGGGGCAAGACCGCCATGCCGGAAATCTGCACTACAGCACAGGAGCGGAATATGAAGCGCCGGGTAGCCGCTGCACGGTGCGGGCTCCTGCAAACAGCGCGTTTCGGCAAGCGTCTGACCAACGAATGGCGGCGAAATCGAAACCTGAACTGCGTGGGAACAGCATGGTGCACAGTGGCTGCCGGTGCGTCGCGGCGCTGCATCAAAACAGCCGCCGAAAAACCCGCAAACCCTTGCTCGACAAGGAGTGTAGGAGTCGTCAGACACAAAGTCAACATTATCTTATGTCTTATATAAGACATATCTATTGCGGGGAAAACCCTAGACGCGGCCTAGCCCTTTATGATGAAATGCGCGGATGAATTCGAACCCGGCGAACACCACGAATCCGAGCGGCCAAGGGGTCGCGGGCGAGGGTGTACCTACTGCGCCTCCGGCCACGTCGCCCACTTTCAGCCCCTTGTACCAGCAGATCAAGGGGTTGATCACGCAGAGCCTCGAAAGCGGCGAGTGGAAGCCGGGCGAGATCATTCCTAGTGAAGTCGAATTGGCGGCCAGATACAAGGTCAGTCAGGGGACGGTGCGCAAAGCGATCGACGAACTTGCCGCCGACAACCTGCTGGTGCGCCGCCAGGGCAAGGGCACGTTTGTTGCGACGCACAACGAAGACCGCGCCCAGTTTCGGTTCCTCAGATTACTGGCCGATGACGGCGCGGAACACCCGCACGTCAGCCGCCTGCTCGAATGCCGGCGCTTGCGCGCTTCGGCGGACATCGCCCGGCAACTCGATCTGAAACCGGCCGATCCGGTCGTATTGATCAAGCGCTTGCTGCAGTTCGACGGCGAAGTCACCGTGCTCGATGAAATCTGGTTGCCCGGCGCCGTGTTCCGTGGCCTGACGCTCGAGCGGCTGTCGGAGTATAAAGGTCCCCTCTACGCGATGTTCGAGACGGAATTCGGCACCCGCATGATCCGCGCAACGGAGAAGATTCGCGCGGTGGCGGCTGAGCCTTCCGTCGCCGATCTGCTGCATGTGCCGGCGGGTTTTCCGCTGCTATCGGTCGAGCGCGTGTCCTATACCTATGGAGACCGGCCGGTCGAAGTGCGCCGTGGTTGGTATGTCACAACCGGGTACTACTATCAGAACGATCTAAGCTGAATCGGGCTGAATGAAGGCGCTGCGTCCCACACGCGCGCCTGTTTGAAGGCGCCTTTATCGCGCGCGCTGTAACGGACCTGTCGTGGTTTTCGCTGCAGCGCGATATAAAAAGGCGCTAAAATTGCGGATTAGTGTGACTACATAGTAGGGGTCTAGCATGGCTGAAGCCGTAAAAAAACCGAGGCCGGAATTCCGGAACATCGGTATCGGGCAGATATTGACGGCATACCGTCTCCCGCTAGCGGGGCGAGTATCGATCTTGCACCGCTTGAGCGGTGGTCTGCTTTTTGTTTTTCTTCCGTTCCTGCTGTACCTCTTCGATCAGAGTCTGACATCGGAACTTAGTTTCGAAGTCTTCAAAGGTTTCCTCTCCAACATCATCGTCAAGCTCATCACGCTCGTTCTGGCGTGGGCTTTCCTGTTTCACTTCTGCGCCGGCATCCGTCACCTCGTGATGGACACGAACCACAACGCGGTCACGAAGGAAAAAGGCAAATCGACTTCCATCGTCGTTCTCGTCGTGTCGTCGCTGCTCACCATCGCATTCGCGGCAAAACTGTTCGGAGCATTCTAAAAAATGTCAGCTAATAACCGAATCGGTTCGAAGCGTCTCGTTGTCGGCGCTCACTACGGTCTGCGCGACTGGCTGGCCCAGCGCATCACCGCCGCCGTGATGGCGATCTACACGGTGATCCTGCTCGCGTGGTTCTTCGGCGCGCGCGATTTCTCGTACGACGGCTGGGCGTCCATCTTCGCCACGCAGTGGATGAAGCTCGCCACGTTCGTCACGCTGCTCTCGCTGTTCTATCACGCGTGGGTGGGTATCCGCGACATCTGGATGGACTATGTGAAGCCCGTTGGCATCCGCCTGTTGCTTCAAGCGCTGACGATCGTCTGGCTGCTCGCCTGTGCGGGCTACGCTGCGCAGATTCTCTGGAGAGTGTAAAAGAATGGCTGCAATCAAGAATTCTCTGCCGCGTCGCAAGTTTGACGTGGTTATCGTCGGCGCGGGCGGCTCGGGGATGCGCGCTTCGCTGCAACTCGCGCGCGCCGGTCTGTCGGTCTGCGTGCTGTCCAAGGTGTTCCCGACGCGTTCGCACACGGTCGCTGCTCAAGGCGGCATCGGCGCATCGCTCGGCAACATGAGCGAAGACAACTGGCACTACCACTTCTACGACACGATCAAGGGTTCCGACTGGCTCGGCGACCAGGACGCGATCGAGTTCATGTGCCGCGAAGCACCGAACGCCGTCTACGAACTCGAACACATGGGCATGCCGTTCGACCGCAACGCTGACGGCACGATTTACCAACGCCCGTTCGGTGGCCACACGGCGAACTATGGCGAAAAGCCGGTGCAACGCGCTTGCGCGGCGGCTGACCGTACCGGCCACGCACTGCTGCACACGCTGTACCAGCAAAACGTCGCTGCGAAAACGCAATTCTTCGTCGAGTGGATGGCGCTGGATCTGATCCGCGACGCCGACGGCGACGTGCTCGGCGTGACCGCGCTGGAAATGGAAACGGGCGACGTCTACATCCTCGAAGGCAAGACCACGCTGTTCGCCACGGGCGGTGCCGGCCGGATCTTCGCGGCATCGACCAACGCGTTCATCAACACCGGCGATGGCCTGGGCATGGCGGCGCGTTCGGGTATTGCGCTGCAAGACATGGAATTCTGGCAATTCCACCCGACCGGCGTGGCCGGCGCGGGCGTGCTGATTACCGAAGGCGTGCGCGGTGAAGGCGGCATTCTGCGTAACTCGAACGGCGAGCGTTTCATGGAACGCTACGCGCCTACCCTGAAGGATCTGGCGCCGCGTGACTTCGTGTCGCGTTCGATGGACCAGGAAATCAAGGAAGGCCGCGGCGTAGGTCCGAACAAGGATCACGTGCTGCTCGACCTGTCGCACATCGGCGCCGAGACGATCATGAAGCGTCTGCCGTCGATCCGCGAAATCGCGCTGAAGTTCGCGAACGTCGATTGCATCAAGGAGCCGATCCCGGTCGTGCCGACCATCCACTATCAGATGGGCGGTATCCCGACGAACATCCACGGCCAGGTGGTGGGCACGTCGAAGGGTCACGAAGAGCCGGTCAACGGTTTCTACGCAGTGGGCGAATGCTCGTGCGTGTCGGTGCACGGTGCGAACCGTCTCGGCACGAACTCGCTGCTCGACCTGGTGGTGTTCGGCCGCGCGGCCGGCAACCACATCGTCAAGCACGTGAAGGAAATCAAGGAGCACAAGCCGCTTCCGGCAGACGCCGCCGATTTCTCGCTGGCACGTCTGGCCAAGCTGGAGAAGTCCTCGTCGGGCGAATACTCGCAAGACGTCGCGGCTGAGATCCGTTCCACGATGCAGGCTCACGCTGGCGTGTTCCGCACATCGGAATTGCTGGCCAAGGGTGTCGAGCGTATTCGGGAAGTGGCTGACCGCGTCGACAACATCTACCTGAAGGACAAGTCGAAGGTGTTCAACACGGCCCGCGTCGAAGCGCTGGAAGTGGAGAACCTGATTGAAGTGGCCCGCGCCACGATGGTTTCCGCCGAAGCGCGTAAGGAAAGCCGCGGCGCGCACGCGCAGAACGACTTCGAACATCGCGACGACGAAAACTGGCTGCGCCATACGCTGTGGTTCAGCGAAGGCGATCGCCTCGACTACAAGCCGGTTCACATGCAACCGCTGACGGTCGAATCGGTTCCGCCGAAAGCGCGGACCTTCTAAGGCACAAGTCAAAGGAATTCAGAAATGGCAAAGCGTACATTTGAAATTTACCGCTACGACCCGGACAAGGACGCAGCGCCGCGCATGCAAACGTACGAGATCGAGATCGACTCGCACGAACGCATGCTGCTCGACGCGCTCGTCAAGCTGAAGGCTGTCGACGAAACGCTGTCGTTCCGTCGCTCGTGCCGTGAAGGCGTGTGCGGTTCGGACGCAATGAACATCAACGGCAAGAACGGTCTGGCGTGCCTCACGAACCTGAACGACCTGCCGCAAAAGATCGTGCTGCGTCCGCTGCCGGGCCTGCCCGTCGTGCGCGACCTGATCTGCGATTTCACGCAGTTCTTCAACCAGTATCACTCGATCAAGCCGTACCTGATCAACGATACGCCGCCGCCGGAAAAGGAACGTCTGCAGTCGCCGGAAGAACGCGACGAGCTCGACGGCCTGTACGAATGTATTCTGTGCGCCAGCTGCTCGACTTCGTGCCCGAGCTTCTGGTGGAATCCGGACAAGTTCGTCGGCCCGGCAGGCCTGTTGCAAGCCTACCGCTTCATCGCGGATAGCCGCGACGAAGCGACGGGCGAACGCCTCGACAACCTGGAAGATCCGTACCGTCTGTTCCGTTGCCATACCATCATGAATTGCGTCGACGTTTGCCCGAAGGGCCTGAACCCGACCAAGGCAATTGGCAAGATCAAGGAATTGATGGTTCGCCGCGCGGTCTGAGATGGAATCAACATCGCATCAGTCCGACCCTCTCCGCCGCGCGCGCCTTCGCTGGCGCGCGCGGCGGGGCCTGCTGGAAAACGATCTGATCTTTGAACGTTTTTTCGGCCGATATGAGCATGACCTCAGCGATGCTGACGTGGGCGCACTTACACGGCTGCTCGAGCTGAGCGATAACGACCTGATGGACTTGCTGCTCGTGCGCAAGGAACCGGAAGGCGACCTTGCCGACCCGGATGTGATCCGGGTGCTGGAGCTGCTGCGTAATGCCTGACCGGCATGACCGGCTTGAGCGCTGCTTGTCCGCGCTTGTCCGTTGTCCCAGGCGTGCAATTATCGAAACCCTGTTTCCATACTTCGATTGAGGATGTGCTATGACCCCGTCAGATGTTAAAGCCACGCTATCGTTCAGCGACAATTCGCCGAGCGTTGAAATGCCGATTTACAAGGGCACTCTCGGCCCGGACGTGATCGACATCCGCAAACTGTACGGCCAGACCGGCAAGTTCACGTACGACCCGGGCTTCATGTCGACGGCGGCTTGCAATTCGGCGATCACGTACATCGACGGTGACAAGGGCGAGCTGCTGTATCGCGGCTACCCGATCGACAACCTCGCGCAAAACGCCGACTTCCTCGAAACCTGCTATCTGCTGCTGAAGGGCGAACTGCCGAACGCACAGCAAAATGCCGAATTCGTCAAGACGGTCACGAACCACACGATGGTGCATGAGCAAATGCACTTCTTCTTCCGTGGTTTCCGTCGCGACGCGCACCCGATGGCGATTCTGGTCGCCGCAGTCGGCGCGCTGTCGGCGTTCTATCACGACTCGCTCGACATCAACAATCCGCGTCACCGTGAAGTGTCTGCCATTCGCATGATTGCGAAGCTGCCGACGCTGGTGGCGATGGCGTACAAGTACAGCATCGGCCAGCCGTTTGCGTACCCGAAGAACGACCTGTCGTACAGCGCGAACTTCATGCACATGATGTTCTCGAACCCGTGCGAAGAGTACAAGGTCAACGACGTGCTGGTGCGCGCGCTCGACCGTATCCTGATCCTGCATGCGGACCACGAGCAGAATGCATCGACCTCGACCGTGCGTCTCGCCGGTTCGTCGGGCGCGAATCCGTTCGCGTGTATCGCAGCGGGTATCGCGTGTCTGTGGGGCCCGGCGCACGGCGGTGCGAACGAAGCCGCACTGAACATGCTGGAAGAAATCGGCTCGGTCGACAACATTCCTGAGTTCATCAAGCAGGTGAAGGACAAGAACTCGGGCGTGAAGCTGATGGGCTTCGGTCACCGCGTCTACAAGAACTACGACCCGCGTGCGAAGCTGATGCGCGAAACCTGCCACGAAGTGCTCGAAGAGCTGGGCCTGCACGACGACCCGCTGTTCAAGCTGGCCATGGCACTGGAAAAGATCGCACTGGAAGACGAATACTTCGTGTCGCGCAAGCTGTACCCGAACGTCGACTTCTACTCGGGCATCGTTCAGCGCGCGCTGGGCATCCCGACCTCGATGTTCACGTGTATCTTCGCGATGGCACGTACCGTCGGCTGGATTGCGCAGTGGAACGAAATGATCGCTGATCCGGAACAGAAGATTGGCCGTCCGCGTCAGCTGTTCATCGGCGACACGCAACGTGAAGCCAAGCCGATCGCGCAACGTTGATCAGGTTTGAGTCCGCTTAATTCGTAGTGGCTGCGTGCGCTGCGAGTCAGGACGGAGTCTGCTGATAAAGGCGCCCCGACGGGTTTTCCGTCGGGGCGTTTTGTTTTCAGCTTCTTGTCCCGCGCACTGAGCATGCATTTGCGCGGCACTGCAGCAGGCGGGAGATGGGTGCGCTCTTGCCGGGTAACGCCAATACAGGTATCGACACTACCACCCAACTCCCTGTTTTTTATCGGTTTTCTCCCTGATTGAGCGGCCCAGGCGGGGCGCTGCGTGGCATAATCGACCGACACGGTCAGCCCGCAGTCAATACTACCCCGCATACCATGGCACAGACTCTCTACGACAAATTGTGGAACACACACGTGGTCCACACGGAAGAAGACGGTACGACGATTCTCTACATCGACCGTCACCTGCTGCACGAAGTCACCAGCCCTCAGGCGTTCGAAGGCCTGAAGCTGGCTGAGCGTCCGGTGTGGCGCATCAGCGCGAATCTGGCGGTCTCGGACCACAACGTCCCGACCACGGACCGCAGCCACGGCATCGCCGATCCGGTTTCCAAGCTGCAAGTCGACACGCTCGATTCGAACTGCGACGCTTACGGCATCACGCAGTTCAAGATGAACGATCTGCGTCAGGGCATCGTGCACATCATCGGGCCGGAGCAGGGCGCTACGCTGCCCGGCATGACGATCGTCTGTGGCGACTCGCACACGTCCACGCACGGCGCGTTCGGCGCGCTGGCGCATGGCATCGGCACGTCGGAAGTCGAACACGTGCTGGCCACGCAAACGCTCTTGCAGAAGAAGAGCAAGAACATGCTGGTCCGAGTCGAAGGGCAACTGCCGCGCGGTTGCACCGCGAAAGACATCGTGCTCGCCATCATCGGCAAGATCGGCACGGCAGGCGGCACCGGCTACGCGATCGAATTCGGCGGTTCGACGATTCGCGCGCTCTCCATGGAAGGCCGCATGACGGTTTGCAACATGGCGATCGAAGCAGGTGCGCGAGCCGGCATGGTTGCGGTCGACGATACTACGGTCGAATACCTGAAGGGTCGCCCGTTCTCGCCGGAAGGCGTGGAGTGGGATCACGCGGTCGAATACTGGAAGCAATTCAAGTCGGACGAAGGCGCGCAGTTCGATCGCGTGGTCGAACTGAACGCAGCGGAGATCGTGCCGCAAGTCACGTGGGGCACGTCGCCGGAAATGGTCACGGCCGTGGACGGCCGCGTGCCGGATCCGGACCGCGAGAAAGACCCGGTCAAGCGCGACGCCATGGAGCGCGCGCTGAAATACATGGCGCTCGAACCGAACGCGCCGATCGAGTCGATCAAGCCGGATAAAATCTTCATCGGGTCGTGCACCAACGCGCGCATTGAAGACATTCGCGCCGCGGCTTACGTCGTGAAGAAGCTGGGCCGCCGCGTGGCGCCGAACATCCGTCTGGCCATGGTAGTGCCGGGTTCGGGTCTCGTGAAGGCACAGGCGGAACGTGAAGGCCTCGACAAGGTCTTTACCGATGCCGGTTTCGAATGGCGTGAACCGGGTTGCTCGATGTGTCTCGCCATGAACGCCGACCGGCTGGATCCGGGCGAACGTTGTGCGTCCACGTCGAATCGTAATTTCGAAGGTCGTCAGGGCGCCGGTGGCCGTACCCACCTCGTGAGCCCCGCGATGGCTGCGGCTGCGGCCATCGAAGGGCATTTCGTCGATATTCGCAAGCTTGGATAAACACGCATGATGAACATGAATCGCACCACTCTATTGCGCCGCTTCGCGCTCGGTACCCTGGCTGGGCTGTTGCTGGGTCTGGCCGGTTGCAACACGGTGCACGGATTCGGCGAGGACATGTCGCACCTCGGCAATTCGATCAGCAACCACGCTGATAAATAAGCGGTTTTTGATTTTTGCCGGCCATGCGCCGAGCGGCTTTCCGGCCGCCGCGCGCATCGCCCGGTCTTGAAACAGGCGCAAGCGTCATGGATAAATTCATCGTACACACCGGCGTCGTGGCGCCGCTCGATCGCGAGAACGTCGATACGGACGCGATCATTCCGAAGCAATTCCTGAAGTCGATCAAGCGCACGGGTTTCGGTCCGAACGCGTTCGACGAATGGCGCTACCTCGACCACGGCGAGCCGGGTCAGGACAATTCGAAGCGTCCGCTGAATCCGGATTTCGTGTTGAACCAGCCGCGCTACCAGGGCGCTTCGGTGCTGCTGGCGCGCAAGAATTTCGGTTGTGGTAGCTCGCGCGAGCACGCGCCCTGGGCGCTGGAGCAATACGGCTTTCGCGCGCTGATCGCGCCGAGTTTCGCCGACATTTTCTATAACAACTGCTTCAAGAACGGCGTGTTGCCGATCGTGCTGACCGAACAGCAAGTGGATCACCTGTTCAACGAGACGTATGCGTTCAACGGTTTCAAGCTGACGGTCGATCTCGAGGCGCAAGTCGTGCGCACGTCGGACGGCGGCACCGAATATCCGTTCGAAGTCGCGGCGTTCCGCAAGTACTGCCTGCTGAACGGCTTCGACGACATCGGCCTCACGCTGCGTCACGCGGACAAGATTCGCCAGTTCGAAGCGGAGCGCATTACGAAGCAGCCTTGGCTGAATCACCGCATCGTCGGTTAAGCGCGTCGGGTCTCTGAGGCCCGCTCGTTGATTCAAGCTCGCAAGAAAACGCCGGGGCGCCCCAAGTTTTCTTGCCCCCGCGGGGGGCCTGACGCGAAGCGACAGGTCTGGGGGCACTCTCACTCTCGAAGCAAACATCAAGGAATTCGCATGAAGATCGCAGTCTTGCCGGGCGACGGCATCGGTCCCGAAATCGTCAAGGAAGCCGTCAAGGTCCTGAATGTACTCGGCGAAAAGTTCGAACTCGAAGAAGCGCCGGTTGGCGGCGCGGGCTACGAAGCGAAGGGCCACCCGCTGCCCGACTCGACGCTGACGCTGGCGAAAGAAGCCGACGCGATCCTGTTCGGCGCCGTCGGCGACTGGAAATATGACTCGCTCGAACGCGCGCTTCGCCCGGAGCAGGCCATTCTGGGTCTGCGCAAGCATCTGCAACTGTTCGCGAACTTCCGTCCGGCGATCTGCTATCCGCAACTCACCGGCGCGTCGTCGTTGAAGGAAGAGATCGTCTCGGGCCTCGACATCCTGATCGTGCGTGAACTGAACGGCGACATCTATTTCGGCGCGCCGCGCGGCGTGCGTTCGTCGCCGGACGGGCTGTTCGAAGGCGCGAAGGAAGGCTTCGACACGATGCGTTATTCGGAGCCCGAAGTGCGCCGCATCGCGCACGTCGCGTTTCAGGCGGCGCAAAAGCGTCAGAAGAAGCTGACGAGCGTGGACAAGGCCAATGTGCTCGAAACCTCGCAGTTCTGGCGCGACGTGATGATCGACGTATCGAAGGAATATGCGGACGTCGAGTTGTCGCACATGTATGTCGATAACGCCGCGATGCAACTGGTTAAGGCGCCGAAGGCGTTCGACGTGGTCGTCACCGGCAACATGTTCGGCGACATTCTCTCCGACGAAGCGGCCATGCTGACGGGTTCGATCGGCATGCTGCCGTCCGCCTCGCTCGACAAGAACAACAAGGGCTTGTACGAGCCGTCGCATGGTTCGGCACCGGACATCGCCGGCAAGGGCGTCGCGAATCCGCTCGCCACGATTCTGTCGGCGGCCATGATGCTGCGCTATTCGCTGAACAAGGCGGAGCAGGCGGATCGTATCGAAAACGCCGTGAGAAAGGTGCTCGAACAAGGCTATCGCACCGGCGATATTCTTACGCCGGGTTGCAAGCAGGTCGGCACCGTCGCGATGGGCGACGCGGTCGTTGCAGCGCTGTAAAAGCAGGCAAGTAATGCAGGCAAGTAAAGCGGTAGTCAGGTCGACAAACGGCCTTTAAAACGCGAATTGGCCTCGAAAGAGGCCGATTCGCGCAATACGGACGGCAGCGGCGGACATTGACGTCGCCGGATTCCGGTTTTCGTGTATATTGTAGCGATGGCGCACACAGCTCAAATCTCCTCGATTTCGACACTGCACGGCAAAACGGCCCGTGTGGTTGAGCTCGCCATTACCGCCAAAGCTTCCATTAAAACGATTACCCCGAAAACGATCACGAAGCGCTGATCGTCCGTCGTGCCCGCTCATCTTCCCCGCGCGGTCACTGCGGGCAAAGATGCGGGGAAGTTTCCATTCGAAGGGTATGAAGTCATGAACGTAGGTCTCGTAGGTTGGCGCGGCATGGTCGGCAGCGTCCTGATGCAACGCATGCAGCAGGAAGGCGATTTCGATCTTATCGAACCGGTGTTTTTCAGCACCAGCAACGCGGGCGGCAACGCGCCGTCGTTCGCCAAAAACGAGACCAAGCTCAAAGATGCGACAAGCATCGACGACCTGAAGAAGTGCGAAGCGATCATCTCGTGCCAGGGCGGCGACTACACGAACGAAGTGTTCCCGAAGCTGCGCGCCGCGGGCTGGAACGGCTACTGGATCGACGCGGCGTCGTCGCTGCGCATGAAGGACGACGCGGTCATCATTCTCGATCCGGTCAACCTCGACGTGATCAAGAACGCGTTGGTCAAGGGCCAGAAGAACTTCATCGGCGGCAATTGCACCGTTAGCCTGATGCTGATGGCGCTCGGCGGCCTGTTCCGCGAAAACCTCGTCGACTGGATGACGGCTATGACGTATCAGGCCGCTTCGGGCGCGGGCGCGCAAAACATGCGCGAACTGCTGCAGCAAATGGGCACGCTGTACGGTGCGGCGAAGGAAGACCTGGCGGATCCGTCGTCGGCGATTCTCGACATCGACCGCCGCGTGCTGAGCGCGATGAACAGCGACCGTATGCCGACCGACAACTTCGGCGTGCCGCTCGCCGGGTCGCTGATTCCGTGGATCGACAAGGATCTCGGCAACGGCATGTCGAAGGAAGAGTGGAAGGGCGGCGCGGAAACCAACAAGATTCTCGGCAAGCCCGCCATGGGCACGCCGGGTTCGATTCCGGTCGACGGCCTGTGCGTGCGCATCGGCGCAATGCGCTGCCACTCGCAGGCACTGACCATCAAGCTGAACAAGGACGTGCCGCTCGACGAAGTGAACAGCATCCTCGCGTCGGGCAACGACTGGGTCAAGGTCGTGCCGAACGAGCGTGAAGCGTCGATGCGCGATCTGTCCCCGGCGGTGGTGACGGGTACGCTGACGGTGCCGGTCGGCCGCGTGCGCAAACTGGCGATGGGCGGCGAATACCTGTCGGCTTTCACGGTCGGCGATCAGTTGTTGTGGGGCGCTGCGGAACCGCTGCGTCGCATGCTTCGCATTGTGCTCGACAAGTAAAGTAAACTACGCGCTCACGACGCGTAGAAAACTCAAGAAGCGTCGCGCTTGCGCGGCGCTTTTTTCATTGTGTGCTCCGATTATCTTGTCTCTTTCCAACCGCAAAAAAGGGCTGCGCGCTGACGCGCCAGGAGTCCCGATGAACCTTCGACTCTCATCCCTTCGGGCTATGTTCATTCATCGAGGTGCGGGCCGATTGGCCGCTGCCACGGCTGCGGCTCTCGCGCTGGCGGGTGCTGGCATGGGCAGCGCTCTCGCCGCGCCGGGCGATGCCGCGAGCGCGCCGGACGCCGCCTCCGTTTCGTACGCGAACGGCGGTCAAGTGACGGTACGGCCTGGACAGTCGCTGAACGACGTGGCGATTGCCGTCACGCAGTCGCACGACAAAGCGACGCTCGCGCGCGCCTCGCGCGCGCTCTTCGATGCGAACCCGAATGCCTTCATGAGCCACGACCCGAGCCGGTTGCGGCTGGGCGCGGTGCTGACGGTGCCCGTGTTGGATGCGTCGGGCGCGCTGGCTGCGTCGGCGGCGGGTGTTGCGGCGGCGGCTTCCGCGGCTGCGCCTGCTTCCACGTCGAATGCAGCCCCGGCGACCGACGCGGCGAGTGCTGCAGCGCAGGTCAACGCGGCGGCGGCAAGCGCAGCAAGCGCTGCGACTCGCGCGGCGACGCCGGCCGCGCCTGCTGTTTCGGCGATGGCCAGTGCGGCCACTGAGGCAAGCTCGGTGGCGCTTGGCGGCACGGCTTCATCGGCGCCGGTCGCGGGATCGCAGGCGGCGGCACTGCCGGCCAGCGGCACCCATGAGTGGACCGGTTCGATCCAGCCCTCGGCTAGCGAGGCTGCTGAAGGCGCATCCACGGCTGGTGCAGGAACGAATCCGGCGACGACCGCCGCGCAGCCGGCGTCGCAACCGCGCGCGCAGGTGTCGAGCTTGCAGCAATTGCTCGCGCTGAAGAATCGAGTGCTGATGGAGTTGCAGAAGCATGGCATCGGCGGGACCCCGCCTGCTTCGGGCACCGCGTCGAACAATGTCGCGCAGCCGGCAGCTGGCGTGTCTTCAGTGGCGGCTGTGCCGAGTCATGGCGCTACGCCGGTGGCATCGACGTCGAATGATGCCGGCATGTCGCAGACGGAGTTGAGCGTGGCGGCGGCGGTCGGCGCGGCGCTGGTCGCGCTGCTGGCGGCGTTGCGTATGGGCCGGCGTAAGCGCGAACGTGCGGCGGCGGAAGCTGCGTCGGCGGATGGCGATGCGGCGGTGTCCACGCGCACGACGGGTCCGCAGGACATCGTTTCGACGCGCGAGCACGTTCCGGTGCGCGAAGCGTCGGACGCCGGCGATGATGCGGCCGTGGGAAATGCGGCGGCGCTGGCGGCTGCGGAACGTGAAGCTGCCGAAGGTGACGCGGCGGCGCGTGAAATGGCGGAGCGTGTGGCGGCGGAGCGCGACGCGGAGATTCGTCAGGTGGCTGCGCGGGAGGCGGCGGAGAAAGCGGCGGCGGAACGTGTGGCTGAAGAACGGGCTGCGGCAGAGCGTGCTGCGGCGGAACGCGCTGCGGCGGAGCAAGCAGAGGCCGAGCGCGCAGCGGCAGAGCGCGCGGCGGCGGAACGTGCGGCAGCGGAGCAAGCAGAGGCAGAGCGCGCAGCGGCGGAACGCATGGCAGCGGAGCGAGCAGAGGCCGAGCGCGCAGCGGCGGAACGCACGGCAGCGGAGCAAGCAGCGGCAGAGCGCGCAGCGGCGGAGCGGGCAACCGCAGAGCGTGCAGCGGAACAACATCCGTCAGGCCACGCAACCTTCCCCTTACCCGACCACATCTCGCAAGAGCGCGACGCAACACACGCGTCCGTCGAACCCGCGCAATTGGATTCGAACACCGCTCCATCCGCTCAGAGTGGCTTCACTCCCGAGCCTCTCCCGGCGCCGTACCACGACGACTTCGATAGCGCGACCACGGCCGCAAGCCTTGCCGCCGCTGCGGAACTCGGCGCCGAGGCGTTGCCGCTGGCGCCCCTCGAACCCGTCGACGAAGCCTTCCTGCACGAGGAACCTGCCCATCGTCTGCAATGGGACGACGTGCCGGCTGTGCCGCAGGAACCTTCCGTCGAGCCGCACACGACTTCGGCGTTCGGCCAGCCGTACAGCGACGCACCGGTGCCGGCCGCGCCGTTGGCGGGTGAGACGCAGCAAGCGCACGCCGAACCGTCGTATGAACCACACCAAGCGGCCCAATCGGCCCAAACGGCACCATCCGATGCCGCACCGAAGCTCGAGCCTGAAGAACCGCTAGCGCAACCCCAGTCCGCGCCAGCAGCCGTGCCGGCCGAATTCCCGCGCGACGCCGTCGATGCGTTCGGCAGCCTCGACATGCCGTTGCCCCCGCGCGTCGAGTCGTCCGCAGACGCCCTGCAAGTGCCCGCCTCACTGTCGACCCAACCGGTGGCATCGCCGGAATTCACGGCGAAACATGCTGCGCCGTTACCGCACCCGGACGACGACGCGCCGCATATCGCCGACGAAATCACCGCCGGCACCGCAGGCCACGCGGCCGTCGCGGGCCTGGGTGCGGGTTTAGGTACGGGCTTCGGCGCATCCGGCTTCGGCGCGTTGAAGCTCGATTTCGACCTCGAGTTGCCGCCGAGCCCGGCCCAGCCGTTGCCGGCGTTCACGCAGAACGATCTCGGCCGCATCGCTCGCAACAAGCTCGAACTGGCGGCCGAGTACATCGAACTCGGCGATCTGTCCGGCGCGCGCGCGCTCATCAACGAAGTGATCGAGACGAACGATCCGGGTACGCGCACCGAGGCCCGCGCGTTGCTCTCAACGCTCGCCCCGTTGTCGTGAAGCGTATTGCTCTAGGCGTCCAGTACGACGGTTCGGCATTCTGCGGTTGGCAGTCGCAACCGCACCGCAACACCGTTCAGGACGAGCTCGAACGGGCGCTGCGCGAGTTCGCGCAGACGCCGGTGCAAACCGTCGTCGCGGGCCGCACGGATACAGGGGTGCATGGTCTCGGCCAGGTCGTGCACTTCGACACAGAACTCGATCGCGCCGACGTGTCCTGGGTTCGCGGCACCAATTCGTTCCTGCCGAAGACCATCTCGATCCAGTGGGCCAAGCCGATGCCCGACGAGTTCCACGCACGTTTCTCGGCGTTCGAGCGGACCTATTACTATGTGCTGTACGTTCATCCGGTGCGCTCGCCGATGCTGGCGACGCGCGCCGGTTGGGTGCATACGGCGCTAGACGTCGGCGCGATGCGGGCGGCCGCGGCTCATCTGATCGGCGAGCACGATTTTTCGGCGTTCCGTTCGTCGCAATGTCAGGCGAAAACGCCGGTCAAGCATCTGTATCAGATCGACGTACGGGAGCAGGGCGACTTCGTCCATTTCCGTTTTCGGGCGAACGCCTTCCTGCATCATATGGTGCGCAACCTGATGGGCTGTCTCGTCTACATCGGCCGTGGCCGTCGCCCGGTCGAATGGATGGCCGAGGTGCTCGCGAGCCGCGATCGCGATTTCGCCGCGCCGACCTTCATGCCAGACGGCTTGTATCTGGCGCAGGTGGGCTATCCTGAGCAATTCGCCGTGCCCGCGCCGCAGACAGGCAGCGTGCCGTGGAGTACCGTATGGACCGAGCAAGCCCAAACATGAAAGCAACCGAAACCCTCGCGAACGAATCCCACGCCGGCGCGCAGCAGGCGGCGCCGCATCGCACGCGCATCAAGCTGTGCGGCCTGTCGAAGCCGGAAGACGTGCCCCACGCCATCGACCTCGGCGCCGACGCGATCGGCCTCGTGTTCTACCCGCCGAGCCCGCGCTCGGTCAGCGTCGCGCAGGCAGTCGAGCTGGTGCACGACGTGCCGCCGTTCCTGTCGGTGGTCGGCTTGTTCGTCAACGCCACGCCGGACTGGATCCGCGAGGTCGCGAGCAACGTGGGCCTCACGCTGTTGCAGTTTCACGGCGACGAGACGCCGGAACAGTGCGAATCGCTTGCCGGCGTTGCGGGTTTGCCTTGGTTGCGCGCGTTGCGCGTTGCGGCGGATACTCAGCCCGCCGATTTGGTAAAATCGGCGCTTAGCTATTCAGCAGCCAGCGGCCTTCTGTTCGACACCCATGTCGAAGGATACGGCGGCGGCGGGAAGGTCTTCGATTGGTCACTTATTCCAGCAGAGCTCGCGCGTCGGGCCGTTTTGAGTGGTGGGTTGAACGCGCAAAACGTCAGTGATGCGATCCATCGCGTGCGCCCGTACGCGGTCGATGTCTCGAGCGGCATCGAAACGCCGGGCGCCAAGGGCGTGAAAGATCACGCCCGGATGGCGGCGTTCGTACGCGCGGTACGCGCAGCGGACGCCGAATGATTCCGGCGCGGCGGTTGTCTCGCACGAGAGCCGCGCGCCACACTGAGAAGAGTGATCACCATGTATAACTTGCCTGACGAAAGAGGCCATTTCGGCCAATTTGGTGGCGTGTTCGTCGCTGAAACGTTGGTTCACGCGCTCGACGAGCTGCGTGCGGCGTACGAAAAATATAAGCAAGACCCGGAATTCGTCGCCGAATACGAGCGCGAACTGAAGTATTTTGTCGGCCGTCCGTCGCCGATTTATCACGCACAGCGCTGGAGCGAGATGCTCGGCGGCGCGCAGATTTTTCTCAAGCGTGAAGACCTGAATCACACCGGTGCGCACAAGGTCAACAACGTGATCGGGCAGGCGCTGCTTGCCAAGCGCATGGGCAAACCGCGCGTGATCGCGGAAACCGGCGCCGGCCAGCACGGCGTGGCCACGGCCACGATCGCCGCGCGGTTCGGCATGGAGTGCGTGGTCTACATGGGCGCGGAAGACGTGCGCCGCCAGGCCGCCAACGTGTATCGCATGAAACTGCTCGGCGCGACCGTCATA
This sequence comes from Paraburkholderia sp. BL9I2N2, assembly GCF_004339745.1. Classification (GTDB taxonomy): domain Bacteria; phylum Pseudomonadota; class Gammaproteobacteria; order Burkholderiales; family Burkholderiaceae; genus Paraburkholderia. The sequence goes on from NZ_SMGP01000005.1 coordinate 203,042, forward strand.
CCCGTCGAGTCGGGCTCGCGGACCTTGAAGGACGCGTTGAACGAAGCCATGCGCGACTGGGTCACCAACGTCGAAAACACGTTCTACATCATCGGCACGGTCGCGGGGCCGCATCCGTACCCGATGATGGTGCGCGACTTTCAGCGTGTGATCGGCGACGAGTGCAAGGTGCAAATGCCTGAACTGGTCGGTCGTCAGCCCGATGCGGTGATTGCGTGCGTTGGTGGCGGTTCGAATGCGATGGGCATCTTTTACCCATACATTGACGACACTTCGGTGAAATTGATCGGCGTCGAGGCTGCCGGCGACGGCATTGAATCCGGCCGCCACGCAGCGTCGCTGATCGGCGGAAGTCCCGGCGTGCTGCACGGCAACCGCACGTACCTGCTTCAGGATGAAAACGGCCAGATCATCGAGACTCATTCGGTGTCGGCGGGTCTGGATTATCCGGGTGTCGGTCCTGAGCACGCGTGGTTAAAAGACAGCAAACGCGCGGAATATGTCGGCATCACCGACGAAGAAGCGCTCAAGGCGTTCCACGATTGCTGCCGCATCGAAGGCATCATCCCGGCACTGGAATCCAGTCACGCGCTGGCCTATGCCACGAAACTCGCGCCGACGTTGCCGAAGGACAAGTACCTTCTGGTCAATTTGTCGGGCCGCGGCGACAAGGACATGCATACGGTCGCTGAGCGATCGGGCATTCAGTTCTGAGCGCCGCGACGATGCGTGACGAGTTCGACGAGCCGCAGCCGGCGACTGTAACCACGGAAACCACGCCGGCCGCCAATGCAACGGCGGCCGAGGCGCCTGCATCGCTGTTGCCGCAAGTGCCTGCCGGCATACGGTTGTTGAACCGCGATTTTCTGACCGATGTAGCGAACATTCCCGACGGATCGATCGACCTGATCGTATGCGATCCGCCTTACGGGCTCGGCAAGGACTATGGCAACGACTCCGACATGCGCACAGGCGAAGACTTTCTCGCCTGGACGCGTGGCTGGCTCGAACTGGCCATTCCCAAGCTGAAACCGTCAGGTTCGCTCTACATTTTCTGCACCTGGCAGTACGCGCCGGAAATCTTCAGCTTCCTGAAGACAAAACTCACGATGATCAACGAAATCATCTGGGACCGGCGTGTGCCGAGCATGGGCGGAACCGTGCGCCGGTTCACTTCGGTGCACGACAACATCGGCTTTTTCGCGGTGTCGAAGGATTACTTCTTCGATCTCGATCCCGTCCGCATCCCGTACGATGCCGCCACGAAGAAGGCGCGTTCGCGTAAATTGTTCGAAGGCAGTAAGTGGCTCGAGGTTGGCTATAATCCAAAGGATGTCTGGTCGGTGTCGCGACTGCATCGGCAGCATGCCGAGCGCGTCGCGCACCCCACCCAGAAGCCCCTGGAAATTGTCGAGCGGATGGTGCTGGCAAGTTGTCCGAAGGGCGGCCGCGTGCTCGACCCTTTCATGGGCAGCGGCACCACCGCGGTCGCTTGCGCGCGTCAGCAGCGCGAATTCGTCGGCTATGAGATCAATGAAAGTTACTGCGCGATCGCGCGCGAACGCGTCAGCGCGGCTGCCGCGCCGCCCGTAGCGCGTCGGGTCAAAGCCAAAACTCAACGGCAGACCGAAGTGCAATGAGCGACGTGCAATGAGCGCGCTGCGCAGTAACCCAAATCCGAGAATATTCCATGTCCCGTATCAAGAACACGTTTGCTGCGCTGTCCGCCCAGGGTAAGAAAGGCCTGATTCCGTTCATGACGGCTGGCGACCCGGACCCCGCGCGCACGGTCGAATTCATGCATGCGCTCGCCGCCGGCGGCGCCGATGTGATCGAACTCGGCGTGCCGTTTTCCGACCCGATGGCCGACGGCCCGGTGATCCAGCAATCGTCGGAACGCGCGTTGGCGCATGGCGTGTCGCTGCGCCACGTGATCGCCGACGTCAAGCGCTTCCGCGAAACCAACGACACCACGCCCGTCGTGCTGATGGGCTACGCCAATCCGATCGAACGCATGGGTACCGAAGCCTTTGCAAAGGCGGCGAAGGAAGCCGGGGTGGATGGCGTGCTGGTTGTCGACTATCCGCCGGAAGAGTGCGTTAATTTCGCCGAACAGATGCGATCTGCCGGCATCGATCCGATTTTTCTGCTCGCGCCCACGTCGACCGACGAGCGCATTGCGGAAGTCGGCAAAATCGCCAGCGGCTACGTCTATTATGTGTCGTTGAAAGGGGTGACCGGAGCGGCAAATCTGGACGTTTCCAGCATCGCGAGTAAAATCCCGGCCATCAAGTCGCGCGTCCCCCTGCCGGTGGGCGTCGGTTTCGGTATCCGCGATGCGCAAACCGCACGTGCGGTGGCCGAAGTATCCGATGCCGTCGTGATCGGCAGCCGTATCGTGCAATTGCTCGAACAGGCGGCGCCCGAAGCCGCTGCCGAGACGCTTACGCGTTTCGTCGCCGAAGTGCGCGAGGCGCTGGATAGCGTCGCGACTGCCCGATAACAGTTATTTTTGTCTTCTGTAGTGTAAGCGGCGGGCTTGTCCCGCCGTTTGCGCGATCGTAGACCCGAGAAGGATTCAATATGAGCTGGCTCGACAAACTGCTGCCGCCGAAAATCAAACAAACCGACCCGAAAAACCGTAAGGGGATTCCGGAAGGCCTGTGGATCAAGTGCCCGTCGTGCGAAGCCGTGCTGTATCGCAACGACGTCGAGGCCAATCTGCATGTTTGCCCGAAGTGCGACCATCACATGCGCATTGGCGCGCGTGAGCGGCTCGACGGCCTGCTCGATCCGGAAGGGCGCTACGAAATCGGCCAGGAAATCGTCCCGGTCGACGCGCTCAAGTTCAAAGACAGCCGCAAGTACCCGGATCGCCTGAAAGAGGCGATGGACGACACCGACGAAACCGACGCGATGGTCGTCATGGGCGGCGCGATCCACACGCTGCCGGTGGTGGTGGCCTGCTTCGAGTTCTCGTTCATGGGCGGCTCGATGGGTTCGGTGGTCGGTGAACGCTTCGCGCGCGGCGCGCAGAACGCGCTTGAACAGAAAGTGCCGTTCATCTGCTTCACCGCTTCGGGCGGCGCGCGGATGCAGGAAAGTCTGCTGTCGCTGATGCAGATGGCCAAGACCACGGCCATGCTCACCAAGCTCGCCGAAGCCAAGCTGCCGTTCATCTCCGTGCTGACCGATCCGACCATGGGCGGTGTATCGGCCAGTTTCGCGTTTCTCGGCGACGTGGTGATCGCGGAGCCGAAGGCGCTGATCGGTTTTGCCGGCCCGCGCGTGATCGAACAAACCGTGCGCGAGAAGCTGCCGGAAGGCTTCCAGCGCGCCGAATTCCTGCTGACGAAGGGCGCGATCGACATGATCGTCGACCGTCGCAAGCTGCGTGAAGAACTCGCGCAATTGATGGCGCTGTTGAGCCATCAACCGGCTGACGCCGTCGCGTAAGCAGGCACTACGGTGAACCGTCGTCGCGCTTTATCAAGCGCGGCGGCCGTCAGAAAAGCAGTAAAAAACAGCGCGCCGCGTGAGTGATCAAGCGGCGCGCTGTCATTTCCGGGATAATCACGGTCTCGCAACGCAGCGACGGTTGCTGACGGCGGCCAGCGCGGGCGGGTGCGGTTTTCGCGCATAAAGTGCCCGCCGGATCAGGCTCTGGCCGCAGCCGCAGCCGCAGCCGCAGCCGCAGCCGACCGCTTCGCGCCGCGCCCATTCGCAACACTGCCTAATCGATTCACTCGCGATTCACCCGATGACCACATTCCCCACCCTCGACGCGTGGCTCACGCACCTTGAATCCGCGCATCCGGTCGGCATCGACATGGGTCTGGCCCGCATCAGCCAGGTGCGCGACGCGATGCAGTTGTCGTTCGCGTGTCCGGTCATCACGGTCGGCGGCACGAACGGCAAGGGTTCCACGTGCGCGATCCTCGAATCCATTCTGCTGCGCGCCGGGTTCACGGTCGGCTGTCACACGTCGCCACATCTCCTGTCGTTCAACGAGCGCGCGCGGGTGAACGGCGAAATGGCGAGCGACGCGGATCTGCTGCCGCACTTCGAAGCCGTCGAAGCCGCGCGTCTGAGCCTCGCCGAACCGGTCACGCTGACCTACTTCGAATTCACGACGCTCGCGATCATGAGCCTGTTCGCTTCGCGCGGACTGGACGCGGTGATTTTCGAAGTCGGCCTCGGTGGCCGCCTGGACGCGGTCAATATCCTCGATACGGATTGCGCGATCATCACCAGCATCGATATCGATCACACGGAGTATCTCGGCGATACGCGCGAGAAAATCGCCTTCGAAAAGGCCGGCATTTTCCGTCCGGGCAAGCCGGCGATCTGCGCGGACCCGGTGCCGCCACAATCGCTGATCGATTACGCGGAAAAAATCGGCGCTGAATTGTGGCTGTTCGGCCGCGATTTCCGCTACGAGGGCCAAGCGGGCAGCGAGCGCCAGCAATGGAGCTACGTCGGCCCGACCCTGCGGCGTTCGGCGCTGGCCTATCCGGCACTGCGCGGCGCGAACCAGTTGATCAACACGTCGGCGGCGCTCGCCGGTCTTGAGGCGCTGCGTGACCGCTTGCCGGTGTCGGCGCAGGACATCCGCCTCGGCCTCGCCAACGTGGAACTGCCGGGCCGCTTCCAGGTGCTGCCGGGCAAGCCGGCAGTCGTGCTGGATGTCGGCCACAATCCGCATGCGGCCGCGGTGCTGTCGCAAAACCTCGGCAACATGGGCTTCTTCCCGTACACCTACGCGGTGTTCGGCGCGATGCGCGACAAGGACATTGCCGGCGTGCTGGCGCACCTGAAAGGCGAAATCGATCACTGGTGCGTGACCGATTTGCCGACGCCGCGGGCGGCGTCCGCGGAAGAACTCGAAGCGGCCTTGCGCGAGCAGGGCGTGGGCGAGGGCGCCGACAGCAGTGTGACGCGCTACGCCACACCGGCAGAGGCTTTCCAAGACGCGCTAAACCGAGCGTCAGAGAATGATAGAATCGTGGTTTTCGGCAGTTTCTATACGGTAGCAGGCGTGATGGCCTACCGTAAATCGCAGCAACACTGAACGGGCGCCAGGCTCGAACCAAGCGATTCATGGGAATTTTCTCGTTCGGCAAGAAAGACGACGCGCCCACCCGGCGCGGCGCAAATACCAGTTCCACCCGGGCCGCCCGTGGCGAGCGCGTGGAGCGGCGAACCCGCCGCACGGAGCGCACCGTCGACGCCGATGCGATGCTGCTCGACCCTACGTTGCCGGAAAAGCAGCGTGCGCGTCGCCGCCTCGTCGGCGCGATCGCGATGGTCGTGGCGGCGGTCGTCATCCTGCCGATGGTGCTGGACTCGCACCCCAAGCCCGTCACAGACGACATCTCCATCGACATTCCAAACCGTCCGGCGCCGAAGCTTGCCAAAGCCGCGGAAGACACGCAGGCCGGTGTGGCGCCCGATAACCCTGTAACGCCAGACGCGGCACTCGCCGCATCCGGTCTCGCGCCGGCAACGGCAGCCAAGCAAGGCCAATCCAGCGCCGCGAAGCAATCGAGCGCGGAGACGAGCGCAGCGGCGTCCGCGGCCAAGCCGGCGGCGAAACCGCAAGCGCCGTCCGTGGCGGCCAACACTACGCCTGCGGCGCCCGCAACGGCTGCCAAGCCGGCGGCGAAACCGCCGGTCACGCATAACGCCGCGACCGCACCGGCTGCTCAAGCCCCAAGCTCGGATGACACAAACACGGCCGCCAGCGCGGACGCGAATTCCGGTACGCCGGCTTCGCCGCCGGGCAGCCGTTTCGCCGTGCAGCTCGGCGCCTTCGCGAATGACGCCAACGCGCGCAATTGGGCCACCAAGTTGAAAGCGGCGGGTGTGCCCGCATATACCGAACATCGAAAGCAGGCTGACGGCTCCACGCTCACGTTGCTGCGTGCCGGCCCGTTCGCCGACCGTGCAGCGGCAAGCGCCGCCATCGCAAAGGTTCGCGAGGTCGGCTTGACGTCGGGCGCGAACAGCGGCGCTGCACAGTAAGCCAGCGATGTTCACTGCCTTCGACTACGCTGTAATGGCGGTGATCGGTTTGTCGGCGCTGCGCGGCACATGGCGCGGGTTTTTGTCGGAGATATTTGGGCTGATCGGCTGGATTGCGGCGTTTTTCATTGCTTGCCGCTTTGTCGGTTACATCGTGCCGTTCATCCCGTCCAACTGGCCGGGCGGCGCGTTGACCCAATGGCTGCTGGCCTTTGCATTGGTGGTGGTCGGTGTGGTGCTGGTGGCGAGTGTGCTGAACGCCCTTTTGAGCCGCATCGTGCAGGCAACCGGCTTGAGCGGCGTGGACCGCTCGCTCGGTTTGATGTTCGGCCTCGTGCGCGGGGTCATTCTGGTGCTGATTCTGGTCGCCCTGGCTGGCTTGACCGAACTGCCCCAACAGGAATTCTGGCGCAATGCCCTGCTTCGGCCCTATGCGGTCGAGGGCGTGCACGTAATGAAACCGCTGCTTCCCGAGACGCTTGCTGCTTACGTCCGAGTGTGACGATCAGGCGAGTGGCTAGGGAAACGCAGCAGGACTCCGGCGCAAACCGGCTGCCTTTACGTTCGGTCGCATAGCTTCGCGAACGCCCCGAAAGAAGTCTCTCGGGACACCATCGCAGGCAGCGGCCGCCATGACGAATTTCGTACCTTTGAAGGACATGCCATGTGCGGCATCGTAGGCGTAGTTTCCCACTCTCCGGTCAATCAGCTGATCTATGACAGCCTGCTGCTCCTGCAGCACCGCGGTCAGGACGCCGCCGGCATCGCGACAGCGAACGGCAGCAACTTCCACATGCACAAGGCCAACGGCATGGTGCGCGACGTGTTCCGCACGCGCAACATGCGCAGCCTGCCCGGCACCACCGGTATCGGCCAGGTCCGCTACCCGACCGCCGGTTCCGCGTCGAGCGAAGAAGAAGCCCAGCCGTTCTACGTGAACGCGCCGTTCGGCATCATCCTCGCGCACAACGGCAATCTCACGAACTGGCAGCAACTGAAAGATGAGATGTTCCGCATCGATCGCCGCCACATCAATACCAATTCCGACACGGAAGTGATGCTCAACGTGCTCGCGCACGAATTGCAGCTCTCCAGCTCGGGCTTGCAACTCGATCCGGCCGCGCTGTTCAAGGCTGTGTCGGGCGTGCATCGGCGGGTGCGCGGGTCGTACGCGATCGTCTCGCTGATCGCCGGTTACGGTCTGCTGGGCTTCCGTGACCCGTTCGGCATTCGTCCGCTGTGCCTCGGCAAGCAGGAAACGGCGGAAGGCGTCGAGTGGATCCTGGCGTCGGAGTCGGTGGCGATCGAAGGTATCGGCTTCGAGTTCGTGCGCGATGTGGCGCCGGGCGAAGCGATTTTCATCGACATCGAAGGCAATCTGCACTCGCAGCAATGCGCCACGAACCCGAGCCTGAACCCCTGCATTTTCGAACTCGTGTATCTCGCGCGTCCGGACTCGGTGCTCGACGGTGTGCCGGTCTACAACGTGCGTCTGCGCATGGGCGACTACCTCGCCGAGAAAATCAAGCGCGAGCTGCCCGACGTTCCAATCGACGTCGTGATGCCGATTCCCGATTCGTCCCGTCCGGCCGCGATGCAGGTCGCGAAGAAACTGGGCGTGGAATACCGCGAAGGCTTCTTCAAGAACCGTTACGTCGGCCGCACCTTCATCATGCCGGGCCAGGCCGTGCGCAAGAAGTCGGTGCGCCAGAAGCTGAACGCCATGGGCATCGAGTTCAAGGGCAAGAACGTGCTGATCGTCGACGACTCGATCGTGCGCGGCACCACTTCGCATGAAATCGTGCAGATGGCGCGCGATGCCGGCGCGAACAAGGTGATCTTCGCTTCGGCGGCGCCGCCGGTGAAGTTCCCGAACGTCTACGGCATCGACATGCCGACGCGCGGTGAACTCGTCGCCCACGGCCGCTCGGACGACGAAGTCGCGCGCATGATCGGCGCAGACCACCTCGTCTATCAGGACGTCGACGCGCTCAAGCAGGCGGTGCGCGATATCAACCCGGCGCTGAAGGAATTCGAAGCGTCGTGTTTCGACGGCAACTACGTGACCGGCGACGTCACGACCGAGTACCTTGACCGCATCGAAACCGCGCGTCTCGCACCGTCCTCGCAATCGGACCGCGACGCCGCGAGCGAAGCGATCGACGGCGGCGCCCCGGCCCGTTCGCAACTGCATTTGCAACTGTCGGTAGGTTGAGCGCGGCTTGAATGAGGCCGCTCCCGGCGTGGCGCGCTGCACGCCGCGCCGGGAGCGTGTTAGCATGACGGCTTGCGTCGATTTGAACTCAGCTTGCGGACGCGGGGCAACCCGAAACAGCTAAAGCGAATGGTGGAAAAGCCGCATTCATCTACCTCCGCTCCAGCTTTCCCCCGCACATGAAGCCCGCTTATGCCGACGCAAAAGCGGGCTTTTTTGTTGCTGCCGTCCGGCTTGATACGCGCGTCCCAGTTCATCTGAGACGCAAACGCCGAACGCAGCCATGGAACATTGGAAACCAGAACCAACATGGACGACTCCCTGAACTTCGACACGCTGGCAGTCCGCTCGGGCACGGTGCGCAGCGACTTCAACGAGCATTCGGAAGCGATTTTCCTGACCTCGAGCTTCGTGTTCGCGAGTGCCGCGGACGCCGCAGAAAAATTCAAGAATTCCGAAGACAACTACACCTACTCGCGCTTCACGAACCCGACCGTCTCGATGTTCCAGGATCGTCTGGCCGCGCTCGAAGGCGGCGAAGCCTGCATGGCGACGGCGTCGGGCATGGCCGCGATCATGTCGGTGGTGATGTCGGCGTTGCAGGCGGGCGACCATCTGGTCAGCTCGCAGGCGCTGTTCGGTTCGACGCTCGGCATGTTCTCGCAGATCTTCAGCAAGTTCGGCATCACGACCACGTTCGTCGATCCGACCGATCTGGACGCGTGGAAAAACGCGGTGCGCCCGGAGACGAAGATGTTTTTCCTCGAAACGCCGTCGAATCCGCTGACCGAAGTCGCCGATATCGAGGCGATCAGCAAGATCGCCAAGGCGTCGAATGCGCTGTTCGTGGTCGACAACTGTTTCTGCAGCCCGGCCTTGCAGCAGCCGCTGAAGCTCGGCGCGGACGTCGTGATGCATTCGGCCACCAAGTTCCTCGACGGTCAGGGCCGCGTGCTCGGCGGCGCGCTGGTCGGCACGAAGCAGTTCATCATGGAAAAGGTGTTCCCGTTCGTCCGCAGCGCCGGGCCGACGTTGTCCGCGTTCAACGCCTGGGTGTTGCTCAAGGGCATGGAAACGCTGTCGCTGCGCGTTGAAAAGCAGTCGGCGAATGCGCTCGAAATCGCGCACTGGCTGGAAACGCATCCGGCCGTGAATCGCGTGTTCTATCCGGGGCTCGAATCGCATCCGCAGCACGCGCTGGCCATGCGTCAGCAGAAGGCGGGCGGCGCGATTCTCTCGTTCGAATTGAAGGGCGACACGCCGGAGCAGATGCGCGCGAATGCATGGCGGGTGATCGACAACACGAAGATCTGCTCGATCACCGGCAATCTTGGCGATACGCGCACCACCATCACGCATCCGGCCACGACCACGCATGGTCGCGTGACGCCGGAAGCGCGCGCGGCGGCGGGGATCAGCGAAGGCTTGATTCGTCTTGCAGTCGGTCTGGAAAATGCCGGCGATATCCGCGGCGATCTGGAGCGCGGTCTCGCGGGTTGAGCGAGGTTCGAGCGAAGGCTCAATGAAGGACAGGCGGGCCGCTCGGGCGGCTCGCGCAGTGAAACTCAGTGCAGTGAAAACTCAGTGGCGCAACGCGCGCCACTGACCGGGCGCCAGCCCGAAACGCCGTGTGAACGCGTGCGTGTAGGCGCTCTGATCGCCGAAGCCGATGTCCAGCGCGATATCCGTCAACGAAAGGCGCGGATCGGCGAGCAGCGTGATCGACGTATCGAGCCGCAGCCGCTGCAAATAGCGATGCGGCGTCTCGCCGAAGGCCTCGATAAAAAGCTGATGAAAGCGCCGCATGCCGAAGCCGCAATGCGCGGCGAGGTCGGCGATCCGCAAAGGCTCCGATAAATGCGCGCGCAGCCAGCGGTCGATACGCGCAAAGTCGAGACCCGCGCCGGCTGCCTGGGCGCCGGCCGTGGTGCCCGCATCGGCCACCAACGCCGCGCCGAGGCGCGCGGCTGCGTCCCAATGAAAACGCCGCGTATCCAGATCGTCGCCCAGAACGCCGCCGGTAGCGTGCGCCGCGATGCGATGCACGAGTTGCGCAAGCGAGCCTTCCACGGAGACGGGCCGCGCGCGGTCGAACAAACGCTCCGGCACGGCCAGCGAAGTGGCCGGCAAATCCAGCACCAACTGCCGGTTCTCGCCGACGCCCGCGTAATCGTGCCGCGCGCCCGCCGGGATGAGCCAGGCGGTACTGGCGTCGAGCCGTTGTGCGACGCCGTTCACCGCCATCACCATCGCGCCGTCGAGCCCGAGCACGACCTGGTGAAAGTCGTGCACGTCCGACGCTTCGATCGCGCCGTAGCGGCGCAGCGAAACGGTAGGAGCGGTAACGGCGGCGTGGCTCATCGACGGGTGCGCGGTGACAGAACTGCGAAAAGCTTAGACGCCGAGCAATTCGACTTCGAACACGAGCGTGGCGTTCGGCGGAATCACGCCGCCCGCGCCGCGCACGCCGTAGCCGAGTTGCGGCGGAATAGTCAGCTTGCGCGTGCCGCCGACCTTCATGCCTTGCACGCCTTCGTCCCAGCCCTTGATGACCATGCCGCCGCCCAGCACGAAAGCGAACGGGTCATTGCGGTCCTTGCTCGAGTCGAACTTCTGGCCATCGGTCAGCCAGCCGGTGTAGTGCACGCTGACGGTCTTGCCGGCCACCGCTTCGGCGCCGGTGCCTTCAACGATGTCTTCGTACTTCAAGCCGGATTCGGTAGTCACAGTCGACATGTGTCGCTCCTCAGGTCAAAAACGTAAAAACCGACATTGTAGGCGTGTTGGCGCCGCATGCCGAGGATTGCCGCGTGGCACGCGGATTGCGTGCTGATTGGCCGTCCGGCCAGGCTGGTGGCGCCGGACGGCATGCCTATAATGGGGCTTCTTTCAATCATCATGCACTGCCTGAGAGGGCTCGATCGTGACAACGTCTTCAACCGGGACTACCGGCGAAAAGCCGGTGCCTTCCGGCTTCGCCGTATCCGAACGTACCGCGCATCTCCGCGCGGAAACCGCGCTGTTCATGCGTGACCATGTGCTCTCGCTGGTGTCGCACGATCTGCGCGGTCCGTTGAATGCCATTCATAGCTGGGCGTACGTGCTGGAGCGCAAGCTCGACGCGAACGACCCCAACGCGCAGCGTGCCGTCACCGGCATTCGCAATGGCGTGGACCAGCAGGTCAAGTTGCTCGAGACGATCGTCGACGCCACGCGCGCCGAAACCAAATCGCTGGCGCTTGCCTATGCGTCATTCCCGCTGCATCCGCTGCTCGATGAAACCGTGGAAGAAGTCCGCTCGGGTCTGGCCCGGACGCGCGGTGTGGAAGTCACGCTCGACTCGCAACTCGCCACCGAGCAGCTCAACGGCGACCGCGAGCGCCTTGCCGCCGCGCTATGGCTGATGCTGACGTTCGCGGTCGAAACGAGCCCGGAAGGCGCCACGGTCGTCCTGTCCACGAAAGCCGACACGAGCGCATGGCACGCCAGCCTCGCGTACGACACGAACAGCGCCGCGTTGCAGGATCCCGCGTTGCCCCATGTGCTCGAAGCGTTTGCCCGCAAGCAGGCGCGCGAGCCGCGCGAGGCGAAACGCATCGCGTGGGTGCTGGCGCTGTGCAAACGCGTCGCGGAAGCGCACGGCGGCAGTTTCGAGCAAGTCGACGCGGCCGGCAGCGAGCCGGGCGGCAACGCTACGGCCACGCTTGCGCTACGCATCCCGCTGAGCGCAACAGCACCAAAGTGAACGGTTGGACTCAACCACTTCGTTTGCGCGATTCAGATTTCACCGAGCTTTCACCCTCTATACTGACAACTTTTGTTGCCGGAGCCTTTCGCTTTGATCCAGGTCGTCGCCCTTATCGGTGCGTTGTTTCTCGTTGCCCTCAACGGTTTCTTTGTTGCCGCTGAGTTCGGTCTGGTCAAACTGCGGCAGACGCGCGTGCAAAGCCTTGCCGCCAAACATGGCATGCGCGGACGTCTGCTGGGCAAGGTGCACGGCCGCCTCGACGCCTATCTGTCCGCCTGTCAGCTCGGCATTACCCTCGCGTCGCTCGGACTCGGCTGGATCGGCGAGCCCGCCTTCGCGGAACTGCTCACGCCGCTCTTCACGCTGCTCGGCGTGGAATCGGAGAAGCTGATCCACGGCATTTCGCTGTTCTTCGCGTTCTCGTGTATTTCGTTCCTGCATATCGTGGTGGGCGAACTGGCGCCGAAGTCGTTGGCGATTCGTGAGGCGGAGAAGGTTTCGCTCTGGGCCGCTACGCCGTTGTACGGCTTCTACTGGGCCATGTATCCGGCGATCTGGGTGCTCAATACGAGCGCGAATGCCGTGCTCAAACTCGCCGGGCTCGACGCCGATCACGGCCACGACTCGCACTACTCAACCGACGAACTCAAGCTGATCCTGCGCGGCCGCCGCGCCAACGTCGCAACGGAACTGGGTTCGCCGGACGGTGCCTACAGTCAGGACGAGTGGAACACGATCGCGCACTCGCTGGATTTTTCGCGCATGACGGTGTCGGACCTCATGCGTCCGGCCTACGAAATGGTCGGTTTGCGGCGCGATCTGCCGTTGCGCGAAAACATGCAGGTGGTGGCGCGGCATCGCTTCAGCCGCTATCCGCTGTTCGAAGACGCATCGGGCGAACGCGTGGCCGGCATGATCCATTTGAAGGATCTGCTGCTGGCCCGCCATGCGGGCAGCACGCTCGACGATCTCTCCAAATACGCGCGGCCCGTGCAGTACGTGACGCCGGAGATGCCGGCGCTCGAACTGTTTCGCCGCTTCCGCAAGGGTGCGCCGCACTTCGCGCTGGTCGGCCACAAGCGTTCGAAGCCGATCGGGTTCCTGACGCTCGACAATCTGCTCGGCGCACTGGTCGGCCAGATCCACGACGAATTCCGTCAAGGCGACGCCGACTGGACGCGCATGGACGACGGCACCTTGATGGGCAAGGGCAGCTTGCCGGTGGTGTCGCTGGAACGCGCGTTGGGGATCGACATCGACGAAGGCAAGGCCGAATCGGTCGGCGGCCTCGTGATTCAGGCGCTCAACGATCTGCCCACCGAAGGGCAGCGCGTCGAGTTCGACCGCTTCGACGTCGTCGTCAAGAAGATGAAAGGACCGCGGATCGTGCTCGTGCGCGTCTATCCGAAAACCTTCGATGACGAAGGCGGCTAAGCCGCGATAGCGCTGCAACACGCCACAGGTAGAATTGGCGTCCACACCATTGGGGGCGACATGGGATATCTGTTGGTGCTGTGCGTCGGGTTGCTGGCCGGCACGCTGAGCGGCGTGGTCGGCACCGGCTCGTCGATGATGCTGATGCCCGTTCTCGTGATGCTGTTCGGTCCGCAACAGGCGGTGCCGATCATGGCGATCGCCGCGATCATGGGCAACTTCGGCAAGGTCCTCGCGTGGTGGCGCGAGATCGACTGGCGGGCGTGCGGCGCCTACTGCGTGACCGCCGTGCCGGGCGCGGCACTCGGTGTGCGCACGCTGCTTGCGTTGCCGCCGCACGCGGTCGAAATTGCTTTGGGTTTGTTCTTCGTCGCGATGGTGCCCACGCGGCGCTGGCTCGCGCGCCGGGATATCAAGTTCTCTTTGTGGCAGCTTTCCCTGATCGGCGGCGTCGTGGGTTTTCTTACCGGGATCGTCGTGTCCACCGGGCCGATCACAGTGCCGGTGTTCATGTCTTACGGCCTCGTAAAGGGCGCTTTTCTCGCGACCGAAGCGGCGGGCTCCTTGACTGTCTATGCCGCCAAAGTCGCAGTCTTCAATCATTTCGGCGCGTTGCCTTTGCATGTGGTGATCGATGGCTTGATCACCGGCTCTGCGCTCATGGTCGGCTCGTTTGCCGCGCGGCTGATTGTGGTTCGTATGAGCCCCTCGACCTTCAAACTGGTCGTCGACGGCTTGATGTTGTCTTCGGGACTTTCACTGTTGTGGGCAGCGGGACGCTAGGTTAGCCGACAGAAGCCTGAAACACGTCATCGGCCCTTCCCTTGATTTTTCACATCCTGATTGTACAAAGGGCGCGTGTGGCGGGACACGAAGAGCAGAGCACTTCAGCGGAATAACGCCTCATTCCGACCAGGTCCATAAAAAAGGCGGCGAGAGCACATACGCTCCAACCGCCTTCGCCCAGAAGATCAAGAGGATCAACTACGCGGCACGCCGTCCTCCACCAACACAGCGATCGGCATCGCGCCGAGCGCATCGCGCAGATACAGCAGACCGTTTTCATCGACCTTCGGCGCAGCGGGACTCAGCCAGTCGAACAGCGCTCGCGCGGATAGATCGGACGGCATCTCCAGCGCCGTGTCCTCCCATTTCGCGGGATCGACCATCGGCAAATCGCCATCGTCACCGAGCAAGCCGGCCGCGAGCCGGCTCGCTATCACCACGGCCCACGCATTGCCATGCCGCCGCGCAAACGCGATTACACTCGACGCGTGCTTCCCGCGCACGGCGAGCGGCAGATACTCGCTCTGGCTCAGCAACTCCGGCAAATGCGCTCGCAACGCGAGCACGCGCTGCACCACCGCGAGCTTCACGCGTCCATCGCGCCAGCTCGGCAGGAATTCCGACGGCGGCGTCTGTACGAGCCACGCCTCGCGCTTGGCGAAATCGACGGGTCTGCGGTTGTCCGGATCGACCAGACTGAAGTCCCATAACTCGGTGCCCTGATAAAGATCGGGAATCCCAGGCGATGCCAGCCGCAACACGGTTTGTTGCAAGCTATTGAGCGCGCCGGCGCGGCCGATTCTCGTGACGAACGCGGACAACGCCTTCAGGAAGCCGTCACGCCGCTGCGGTGCGAGGATGTCGAACAGGAAATCGCGACAGGCGGCCTCGTACCCTTCGTCGGGCGCGAGCCAGTTGGTTTGCAGCTTGGCTTCGCGCAGCGCCTTCAATTGCCATTGCGCGACGCGCTCGGCCAGTTCCTTCACGCCGGCTTCATCGTCTGGTTGCAAATCCGGCGGCCAGCAGCCCACCAGTGTTTGATAGAGCATTGCTTCGGCGGCGGGGCCGGGCGCCCAGTGGTAGGTCGTGTCCTGGCCGACGCTGCTGACGGGTTTGCCGTCGAACGCGCGACGATGCGGCGCATTCAACGTGGACCACGCGCGCAACGTCGCGCTCCAGTCCTGCGCGATCTCGCTCAACACAGCGAGCCGCGCACGCACGTCTTCGCCGCGTTTGTGATCGTGCGTGGCCGTTGCGAGCATCGCGTGCGGGAAGTGCTGCGAACGCTCCAGATTCGCCGCGTGAAACGCTTCGACCGACAGCGCGAATTCGCCCGGGTCCGAGCCGACTTCATTGCGCGACAACAGCCGGCCATAGCGATAGCACGCCGTATCTTCGACCGCCTTTGCGGCAACCGGCGCGGTCAGTTGTGAAAACAGCGTCTGCGCGGTGCGTCGCGCGGAACCGGCATGGCTTGGCGGTGTGCCGTTCTGGCCTTGTTGCTGCGGTGCGCCGCTTCGTCCGGGCGGCGGTTCTTCCGCGCTACCGCCGAGCCACGCATTCACGCGATCGAGCGCGACAAGATCCGCGCGCGAAAGCGTCTGTCGCGCGCCCTCCAAAGCCTGCTCGAAATAGACGTTATCTGCCGCGCTACGCAGACCGTTCTGCGGATAGATTCGATACACCGGAAAATGCACGACCAGTTCGGTCAACACACGCCGCAGCGTAGTGAAGGTGAAATCGCGCGTGGTCAGCGAATCGCGGGCAATGCGATGCAACGCGCGCGCCGCGCGGTCGAGTTCCGCCGACAGGTTTTCCGCGAGAATCTTGCGGCGCGCGATTAGCGCTTCGTCTGCAAAACGGGGGCTGCGGCCGGTCAGTTCGGCCCACGTTTGTGCGAGCGGTTCGGCGCCCGCCGGATCGTGCAGCAACGCGCCGACGTCGCTCATGAAATCGTAGCCGGTCGTGCCGTCCACGGGCCAATCGTCGCGCAGCGGTTCGCCGCGGCCGAGAATCTTTTCGACCACCACATATGGCGCGGTATCGCGCAGTTCCGTGAGACGCTGACGCAAACGCTGACAGTATTCACGCGGCTCGGCGAGGCCGTCGACGTGATCGATCCGCAAGCCGTCCACCACGCCTTCCTGGTACAGACGGAAAGGCAGCGCATGCACGGCCTCGAACACTTCGGGCCGTTCCACGCGCACACCGGCGAGTGTCGAGATGTCGAAGAATCGCCGCCAGTTCACCTCGTCGGACGCGGTGCGCCACCACGCCAGGCGGAAGTGCTGCCGCTCGATCAGCCGATGCAGTCGGTCACGCGTCACCGGATCGTCAGGGGCATACGCCTGCAGCGCGATTTCGATCGCCGAGGCACCGTTTTGTGCGACGAACTCGCGCAGCATGTCGCGGCCTTCAGCGGCGCGCGGATGATCGGTCGGTTGCGTCGTGAGTCCGTGGAAGCGCTCGGCGAGCGCGTTGAGATCGGCGCGGTCGGCGCGTTGCAGAATCGACGCGTAATCGGTTGGGCACACGGGAAACACGTGCGGGCCGTAGCCGATATAAAAGCGCCCGATGTCGGCCGCGAAATGCAGCGCGATGCGGCCTGCCGCGAGTTCCTCGCCGTACGGCGCGCCGAGTGTGGGCACCAGCACCTTGCCGCGCAAGGCGGGATCGGGCGAATGCCAGTCCACGTCGAAGTGCCGCGCATAAGCGCTATGACGGCCCCATTCGAGGATGTCGAGCCACCACGCGTTGCTCGATCCGCCGACGCCCATATGATTGGGCACGGTGTCGATGATCAGCCCCATGTTATGCGCGCGCAGTTTGTCGACGAGGCGCTTCAGGCTCGCCTCGCCGCCGCACTCGGCGCTGACCTGGGTGTAGTCGACGGTGTCGTAGCCGTGCATCGAGCCCGGTTCGGCCGTCGTAATCGGCGACGCGTACACGTGGCTGATGCCGAGCGCGGCGAAGTAATCGACGTGCTTCGCGGCATCGTCGAAGGTGAAGCCTCGGTGAAACTGGAGGCGAAGCGTGGAGCGCGGGACGGTCATGGCGTATCAGGCTCCGAAGAAGCGTTGGCGGAAGGAACCGGGGCGGTCGCGGCGCGGCGCGCGCGATCGACCGCGAGCAGCCGGTCGCAGAAAGTGTCGTCCTCGAACAGTTCGTCGATCGGCACGCTCACGCGGCGCCGCCAGTTCGGATGCTCGTCGATCGAGCCGGGCAGATTCGGCTGCTCGACTTGCGCAAGCAGATCCTCGAGCGGAAACGTGACCAGCGGGCCGGGCGTCGCGGCCACGAAGGCGAGCGCTTCGTCCACGGGCGCGCGGTCGGGCGGCGGCGCCGCGACGTCGGGCGCGGCCACGCCCGCTTGCTGGAACGCGCGCCACAACTCGGCGCGGTCTTGCGCGCGCACTTCCTGGGCCGCTTCCTCGGGATCGCGGCCGTCAGCGCGCGCCATCGTCTGGCCGATCCTGTTGCGCCACGTGATGTCGCTGCCGCGCCACCAGCCGGCGACCGTCGGCAAATCGTGCGTGGTCGTCGTGCCGACCGCATTGCAGTCCCAAGCCGAAGGCGGCTTGAATCCTTTGCCGTCGTGCGCGCCCTCGAACCACAGCACGCGAATCCCGGCGATGCCGTGCTCTTCGAGCCGCTCGCGAAAACCGGGCGGCACGGTGCCGAGATCTTCGCCGATCACGATCGCGCGATGCCGCCACGATTCGAGCGCGATCAAACGCAGCAGGTCTTCGAGCGGGTAGCGCAAATAAGCGCCGTTACGCGCGCTTTCGCCTTCTGGTACGAGCCACAGCCGCCGCAAGCCGAGAATGTGATCGATGCGGATGCCGCCGGCATGCGCGAACGCCGCGCGCAACATGTCGATGAAAGCGGAAAAGCCCTGCGTGCGCATGGCGCGCGGCGAGAACGTGGTGAGTCCCCACGCCTGGCCGGCCTGATTGAACAGATCCGGCGGCGCGCCGACCGATACGCCCTGCAGCATGTCGTCGCGATACGACCATGCATGGCTGCCGGCGCTATCGCATCCCACCGCGAGATCGGCGATCAGGCCGACCGCCATGCCGGCATCGCGCGCCGCATGTTGCGCGTGCGACAAACCCTTGGCGGCGAGCCATTGCAGAAACAGATGAAAATCGACCTCATGACGATTGGCCTCGGCGAAGGCTTCGACTTCCGGGCTGCGCGGATCGCGCAATGCCTCGGGCCAGTTGCGCCAATGTCCGTTGCCGCCTTCTTGCGAGAGTTGCGCCGCCTGCAGCGCTTCGAAACGCGCGTGATCTTCGAGCGCGCGCCCGGCGCGTTCGCAGAAGCCGTGAAATTCCAGCGCGCGCGGCGTGTGCTGCGCGCGTTCGTGCGTGCAGAAATGCTCGTACAGCGTGCGCAAGACTTTCAGCTTCAGCACGACCGCGTTCGGCCAGTCGATCAGCGGCAAGCGTTCGAGTTTCGACCATGTGTCGCCGGCCTGTGCGGCTTCGAGCGCGGCATGGGCCGCATCCGCGCCGAACACGGCGGCGGGATCGATATGCGTGACGTTCAACCACAAACGCGACGACGGCGAATATGGACTGAAGCGCTCCGGCTCCGCGCTGAACATCGCATGAGTCGGGCTGACGGCGAGCGCGTGCGCGCCACGCTTCGCGCTTCCGACGGCGATTTGCGCAAGCGCCGAATAGTCGCCGATGCCGCCGTCGCCGGTGCGGCGCAAGCCGTATAACTGCGCGGCGATGCCCCACAGCGGCGGCGTGGGCCTGTTGTCGCCGCTGTCATCGTCGTTGTGCAGCGTGCGCCAGGCGTCGGCGACCGTATAGCAGCGCGGCGGCGCCACGGCCAGCGTCACGCGTTGATCGTTGATCACGAGCGTGTGATAGCCGGCCTCGTCGATCGGTGCGAGCAACGCTTCCTCGCCTTTGGGAGCAGTAAACCTGCCGTCGATGATCGAGCCGCTTTCAAGCTCGATCCGATAATGGATGCCGGATTTGATCGCCGCGACGTGCAAGGCAATGCCGCGCCCGACTTCCGCGGTCATCAGCGGCGGAAGTTTGCGGCCCGACAATTCTGCTTCCAGCGCGGCAGTGCTTTGGCGGATTTGCGTGGCGTTGCCGCACGGCAAACCCATCCGCTCGAGCAGCACGGCGAGTGTGGTCTCAGGCACATGCTGCGTCGTATGGTGCGCGTCCTGCCACTCCACCTCGAAGCCGGCGCGCGAGGCGAGAGTGACGATCGTGTTGTTAGGGCGTCGGGTAGTCACGCGTGGCGCTCCTGTTGGCCCGCAATGCGAGCATCGTGGCCGATGGCGTAGTCGCAGACGTCGCCGGTCAGCCACGCGACGAACGTGTACGGCGGCAACACCTTGACGTCGATCTGTTCGCGCACGCGTGGCGGCGTTTCGAAAATCACCTTGCCGGCCGGAATTTCGGCGCACGCCACGTTCTCTTTCGAGAGATTCAGCGCGACCGATAACGTCTCGCCGTCGCAGAGTTTCCAGCGCGCGATCAGCGCATTGGCGTCGCCGCCATTCGCCGCGGTCAGCACGATCACGCCGCACGACTTGCTATGTTGCAGGCGCGGGGTAATCAGTTTGGCGCGCACAGCGAGCGCGGATTTGTAGAAGTGCATCCAGTCGAGGCGGTCTTTCGCTTCATCGCCTTCGTGATTCGGCGCTGTGTGCGACGCCGCCGGCGACGATGCCGCGAACGTCTTCACGTCGTTCGGATCGGGAATCTGCGCGCGGCGTTTCTCGTCGCTGAACGAGGAAAAGCGCGCGAATTCGCGGCGCCGTCCTTCGCGGACCGCGTCGGCGAGATCGCCGGCGTAGTCGGTGAAGAACAGGAAGGGTCGTGTGGAGCCGTACTCCTCGTCCATGAAGAGCAGCGGGATTTGCGGCGACAACAGAAGCAGGCCGGTGGCGGCGCGCAACGCGTCGTCCGAGGTCAGTTTGCGCAGCCGCTCGCCGAACGCGCGGTTGCCGATCTGATCGTGATTCTGCAGGAACATCACGAACGAAGTGGGCGGCAGATGACCGCTCGCTTCGCCGCGCGGTTTGCCGTCGTGTATCGGCGAAGGGTCGCCCTGATAGGCGAAGCCTTCCGATAGGACGCGCGCGAGACGGCGGATCGGCTGGTCTTCGTACGCGTGGTAATAGCCTTCCGTTTCGCCGGTCAGCAGCACGTGCAAGGTGTTGTGCGCGTCGTCGTTCCATTGCGCGTCGAAATGCGTTTCCAGCAGGCTCGCGTTGTTGTGCTCGTTTTCCAGCACCAGATGCACGTGCCGGCCGTGCTGCACTTTGGCGCGGATATGATCGGACAATTCGCGCAGCCACGCGTGGTTGTCGATAGCGTGCACCGCGTCGAAACGCAGCCCGTCGAGACGATATTCGTTGATCCAGTAGACGGCGTTATCCGTGAAGAAGTCGCTCACTTCGCTGCGCTCGAAATCGATCGCCGGGCCCCACGGCGTGTGCGTGCCTTCGCGGAAAAATGAGCGGGCGTACTGGTGCAGATAGTTGCCGTCCGGGCCGAAGTGGTTATAGACCACGTCGAGAAACACCATGAGGCCGAGACCGTGCGCGGCATCGATCAGCGCTTTCAGATCTTCTGGGCGGCCGTAGGCGGAATCGGGCGCATACGGCAACACGCCGTCGTAGCCCCAATTGTGCTTGCCGGGGAAGTCGTTCAACGGCATCAGTTCGATGGCGGTGACGCCGAGCGCGGCGAGTTCCGGCAGGCGCTTCTGCACACCTGCATAACCGCCCATTGCGCCGACGTGCAACTCGTACAACACCGTTTCTTCCCAAGGCCGGCCATGCCAGTTCGTGTGTTCCCAACGGTACGCGCGCGGATCGATGACTTCGCTCGGCCCATGCACGTCTTGCGGCTGAAAGCGCGACGCCGGATCGGGCACCGCATGCTCGCCATCTAACCTGAAGCGGTACAGCGTGCCCGCGCCGCCGTCGACGCTTGCTTCGAACCAGCCGTTACCGGCGGGCGTCATATCGTGCGTGCCTTGGGCAGGGCCGTTTTCGATTTCCACCTGGACGTGTTGGCAGGAAGGCGCCCAAAAGCGAAACCGCGTGCGCGGCTTCGTGCCCGTCGCGCCTAGCAACTGCGCGCCGAACGGCAAACAGTGCGCGTGATGATGCGCATGAGGATCAATCGGACTTTCGGACATGATTCGTCACCATTCAGTTTTGCTTTCGAGCCGCGTGTTACGCGTCGCTCGCGGCGCCGCTACCGCCTAAGTAGTCGGCGACATATCGCTACTGGGCGGATGCGCACCAGGATCGGGCGGAAGCGCAGTCAAAAGCCGCGGTCCGTGCTGCGCGCCGGCCTTCCAGCCCGCCTGCCAATCCGCTTCGCCCACCGGCTGCGCAGCCAGCATCACGAGGCTATGCGCGGCCACTTCGACCTCTCCAACCGCCAGCCGATGCGGCGTGCTCTCCGGCTCAGCAGTGTCTAACAGCACGTGCCATTCCAGGTGCGGGGCGGGCGGCGTAAAACGCAGTGTTTCCTCGTTGGCGTTGAGCATCATCAACAATACTTCTGTTTCGCCGTTTAAGCCTGGACCCGCGCGCCGCAGCGTGAACGCGCGGCCTTCGGGATCCTGCCAGGCCTCGATGGTGAGCGGGTCGCCGTGCTCGTCGAACCAGCCCACGTCGAACAGGCCGGGCAACACTTCACGATCGCCGAATAGAAAGCGCGTTTCGCGCAACAGCGGATGTTGCTTGCGCAGCGCGATCACGCGCGCGACGAACGCGGTCATCTGCTGCCCGTCCGGCGATTCCGCGCGCTCCCAGTCGAGCCATGAAATTTCGTTGTCCTGGCAGTACGCGTTGTTGTTGCCGTTCTGCGTGCGCAGCGATTCGTCGCCAGCCAGCACCATCGGCGTGCCGAGCGCCATCAGCAGCGTGGCGATCAGCGAGCGCGCCACGCGTTTGCGCGTGGCGAGAATCGCGGGGTCGTCGCTCGGGCCTTCCACGCCCCAGTTGCGGCTGCAATTCTCGTTGTGGCCATCGTTGTTGTCTTCGCGATTGGCTTCGTTGTGCTTCTGCTCGTAAGCGGTGACATCCGCTAACGTAAAACCGTCATGCGACGTGACGAAATTGACCGACGCCCACGGCTTCCTGAAGCGCCGGTTGAACAGATCGGCCGAGCCGGTCAGACGCGCGGCGAGATCGGGCCGCAAACCGGCGTCGCCGCGCCAGAAACGGCGCACGGTGTCGCGGAAACGGTCGTTCCATTCGCCGAAACCCGGCGGATGATTGCCGAGCTGATAACCGCCCGGTCCGATATCCCAAGGCTCGGAAATCAGCTTGCGTTGCGACAGAATCGGGTCCTGGCGCAACGCGTCGAAGAAACCGGAGCCAGGATCGAAACCGTGCTGCTCACGGCCGAGCGTAACGCCGAGATCGAAACGGAAGCCGTCGATGTTGAAAGCGGTCGACCAGTAGCGCAGCGAATCCATCACCATTTGCAGCACGCGCGGATGCGGCAGATTGACTGTGTTGCCGCACCCTGTGTCGTTGATATGGTGACGCTCGTCGCCGGGAATCAGGCGGTAGTAGCTGGCATTGTCGAGGCCGCGCCACGACACCGTTGGCCCCATCTCGTTGCCTTCGCAGGTGTGGTTGTAGACCACGTCGAGAATCACTTCGATGCCGGCCGCGTGCAACTGACGCACGGCGATGCGCATTTCGTCGAGCCGGTGCGTGCTCAGATACGACGGCTCCGGTGCGAAAAATGCCGCCGTGTTGTAGCCCCAGTAGTTGCGCAGCCCGCGTTCCACCAGGAAGCGGTCGTTGAGAAACGCATGCACCGGCAGCAATTCGACGGCGGTCACGCCGAGTTTCAGCAAATGCTCGATGAACTCCGGCGAAGCCAGCGCCGCGAACGTGCCGCGTTCGTGCTGACGCAAATCGGCGCGCAACATCGAGGCGCCGCGCACATGCGTTTCGTAGACGATGGTTTCGCCCCACGGTACATTCGGGCGCTTGTCGTGCGACCAGTCGAACGCTTCGTCGATCACCACGCACTTCGGCATGGCGGGCGCCGAATCGCGCCGGTCGATAGAAAGGTCAGCGCGATTCGAATGCACGCGATAACCGAACAGCGCATCCGACCAGCGAAACTGTCCGACCAGTTTGCGCGCGTACGGATCGAGCAGCAGCTTGTGCGGGTTGAAGCGATGCCCATGCTGCGGCTGATACGGCCCGTGCGCGCGAAACCCGTAAGCGGTGCCCGGATGCGCGTTGGGCAGGTAGCCGTGCCAGACTTCGTCGGTGCATTCGGGCAGTGTGAAGCGGCGGATTTCCTTGCGGCCGGTCGGATCGAACAGGCAAAGCTCGATTTTTTGCGCGTTCGCCGAAAACACCGCAAAGTTGACGCCGAGGCCATCCCAGCTGGCGCCGAGCGGATACGGCGAACCGGGCAGAAGCCGGTCGGGCATTGCATGCGACATGATTCCCCTTCCTTGTTCTGATTGTTGAACGCTGTCGTGGGTCTTCATGCAACGAGCGCGCGGCGCGAAGATTTCGCACGCCGCGCGCTCGCTTCACAGCATCTCCATCAATCCGCGCGCAATACGATCGTCGCAAGCGGCGGCAGCGTCAGTGAAGCGGAATGTGGCCAGCCATGGCTCGATTGGGAGTCGGTGTGAATCACGCCGCCGTTGCCCATGTTCGAGCCGCCATACACGCCGGCGTCCGTATTGAGCACTTCCGACCAGCGTCCGCCGCGCGGCATGCCGATCCGGTAACCCACCCGCGGCACCGGCGTCATATTGCACACTACGACGAGTTCGCGGCCCGCGCCATCGGTGCGGCGATAGGCGAACACGCTGTTGCCGCTGTCGTCGCCGATCAGCCATTCAAAGCCGCCCGGCTCGCAGTCGAGCAGATACAGCGCGGGCTCTTCGCTGTACAGCCGGTTCAGGTCGCGCACCAGCTTCTGCACGCCGTGATGGTTCGAATCGTCGAGCAGATGCCAATGCGGCGACGTATCGTGATCGAACTCCGCCATCTGGCCGAATTCGCCGCCCATGAACAGCAGCTTCTTGCCCGGATGCGTCCACATGAAACCGAAGTACGCGCGCAGGTTGGCGAACTTCTGCCACCTGTCGCCGGGCATCTTGCCGAGGAGCGACCCCTTGCCGTGCACTACTTCATCGTGCGAGAGCGGCAGCACGAAGCGCTCCGAATACGCGTACACCATGCCGAACGTCAGCATGTGGTGATGGTATTGGCGGTAGACCGGATCTTCTTCCATGTAGTGCAGCGTGTCGTGCATCCAGCCCATGTTCCACTTGAACTGGAAGCCGAGGCCACCGTCTTCGACACGCGCCGTCACGCCCGGCCACGCGGTCGATTCCTCGGCGATCGTGATTGCGCCCGGCGCGCCCGGCACGTAGCCGACTTCGTGATTCAGGCGCTTGAGGAACGCAATCGATTCGAGATTCTCGCGGCCGCCGTAAATGTTCGGCACCCACTCGCCAGCGGCGCGCGAATAGTCGCGGTACAGCATCGATGCGACCGCATCCACGCGCAACCCGTCGACGTGATAGCGCTTCAACCACGCCAGCCCTGACGCGACCAGGAACGCGCTCACCTCGTTGCGGCCGAGGTTGTAGATCATCGTGTTCCAGTCCTGGTGATAGCCTTCGCGCGGGTCGGCGTGCTCGTAGAGCGGCGTGCCGTCGAAGTCGATCAGGCCGTGCGCGTCGTTCGGAAAGTGCGCCGGCACCCAGTCGAGAATCACGCCGAGTCCGGCTTCGTGCGCCTTGTCGACGAACCTCGCGAACTGCTCGGGTTTGCCGAAGCGAGCCGACGGCGCGAACTGCCCAAGCGGCTGATAGCCCCACGATCCGCCGAACGGATGCTCCGCAATCGGCATGAACTCCACGTGAGTGAAGCCCATGCTTTTCACGTACGGAATCATCCGCTCCGCGAGTTCATCCCAGTCGAGTCCGCGCTGACCTTGTTCCGCGACGCGCAGCCAGGACTCGGCATGCGCTTCGTAGATCGAGATTGGCGACCGCGGCGTCTGCTTGCTGGCGCGTGACTGGATCCATTCGTGATCGGTCCACGGAAACTGCTCGATCTCGTCGACATGCGCCACGATCGACGCGGTGCCCGGCGGCTTTTCCGTTTGCATCGCGCAGGGATCGGCCTTCAGGGGCAGCGGATGACCGTCGCGCGAGAGCAGCTCGTATTTGTAGCGCGTGCCTGGACCGACGCGCGGCACGAACAATTCCCACACGCCGGCCTGATGTCGCAGCCGCATCGGATGACGGCGGCCGTCCCACGCATTGAAGTCGCCCACCACCGAAACGCGCCGCGCGTTCGGCGCCCACACGGCGAAGCGCACGCCCGGCACGCCGTGGAATTCCATCGGATGGGCGCCGAGGCATTCGAGCACCGCGTACGGATCGCCGCCGGCGAGCCGGCCGAGCGGCTCGTCGCCGAGAACCGGACCGAACGAATATGTGTCCTCGATTTCCTGCACCACGCCATGCCAGTCGATGCGCAAACGGTACGGCGCCGCGGCCGTGACGCGGCCGGCAAAGAGGCCCGGCCGCAACTGTTCGAGCTCGCCGAGCAACGCACCGTCGGCGCGGGAAATCACGCTGACGTGCGCGGCGTTCGGCAACAGTGCGCGCACCACCGGCCCCGCGTTCGTCTGATGCAGCCCGAGCTGTGAGAAAGGATCGGGGTGGCGCGCTTCGACGAGCGCGTCGATCTCGAGCGGTTGAAGGCCTACGGCCGGATCATGCTCACTCATAGTCGCCCTCGGCCGGGTTAGGCGGCGTGGCGGCGCCTGGCGCCTGGGTTGAAGAATCGTGGCCGTGTGCGCCGGTGTCGCCGAGCAGACGGCTGGCGAGCGCGGCGAGGCCGCGTACCGGCAAGCTGAGCCACGTCGGGCGGTTGGCCGCTTCGTAACGGATTTCGTAGGCGGCTTTTTCGATCAGGAACAGATCGAGCAAGGCCTGTTCGGCTTCGGGCGCGACGAGCGGCGTCGACGCTTGCGCTGCAGCCGCGCGGTATTCGTTGAGGAACGTCTCGGTGGCATACGCGCGGAAACGGTCGAACAGCGCGCGCTTGCGATCGGCGGTCTGTTGCGGCGCGGCCTCCGTGGTGGACTGCGCAGCGGCGCTTGCGTACGACAGCGAGCGCATCAGGCCAGCCACGTCACGCAGCGGGCTCGACTTTTGACGACGTTCTTCGAGCGTGCGTGCCGGCTCGCCTTCGAAGTCGATCAGATACGCGTCGCCCTGCGCGACCAGCACCTGGCCGAGGTGGAAGTCGCCGTGAATGCGAATGCGCAGCGCGCCCGCGTCGGCGGAAACCAGCTTGTCGACGACGGCCACCAGTTCCTTGCGACGGTCGATCAGGCTTTGCGCCAGCGCCTTGGTTTCCGGATCGCTCATCTGCTCGATGCGCGGCGCGAGCAGATCGAGCGCGCTGGCGAGCATCGCCTGCGTGCCGTCCACCCATGCCTTCACCTGCTCCGCGCTAGCGGGTTCCGGCGCGAACGCCGGGTCGTCCGTCGGCGAGGCGAGCGTCACGTGCAATTCGCCCAGCCGTTTGCCGATGATGCCGGCCAACGTGCTGTAGCCTTCCACCAGAATCGCCTCGTTGGTGCGGTCCGACGCCGATTGCGATTCGGTATCGACGGCGATTGCGAGTTCGTCCACGGAGCGGCGCAGATAGTCGAGCGACCAGTTCCACGCGTCGCCCTGATTCTCGATATAGCCTTGCAGAATACACAGCGTATGCGGCACACCTTCGGGATCGACGCGCACCACTTCGCCATAGAGCGGCGCGGTATTCGCGTAGCCCAATTGCGTCAGGTAACGGCTGATTTCCGCTTCCGGATGGATGCCGCTCACGAGGCGGCGCACCAGTTTCAGCACGACCGCATCGGCGATGATCAACGAACTGTTGCTCTGTTCCGCCGCGAGCCAGCGGATCTCCGGCCGTTCGCCGAGCCCCTCGAGTTCGGCGAAACGCTCAGTCGGCAGAAACTTGATTTCGCTCTTCTGCACGGTCGGCACCACGGCGCGTTCGCGCAGCTTGCGCATCACGCCATGCGCGAAGATCGGCAACGCAAAGGCGTCCGTCAGATGTCCCACGTTGCGGCCGCGCCGCACGCGCGCGAAGGCCAGTTGCTTGAACAACGGGAAAGTCGTTTCGCCGCCCCACGTGATGGCGATCGGCACCACGTAGCGTTCGGTGTGACCACCCACGTCCGCCTCGATTTCGGTGAAGGCGAAACCGCCGTGCGGAATCGTGGTCAACGCCGCGAGCCGTACCGCATTGAGCTTCTGATCCTTCGACGCAAACCAGCGGCGCCGGCTCAGCCACGAAGGCAGCACTTCCGATTCGAGCAGGCGTACGTTCTCCGGCGTCGGACCGACCTGGCCTTCGCGGATCACGATCGTCACGAATTCCGGCAGCGACTCCGAATGGGCCTGTGCCCACGTCGGACGCTGGCTGCCCTCACACAGCAGGAACCACAGGAAGCCGTACGGCGGGAACGTCAACAGATACGTCAGTTGGCCGATGGCGGGGAACACGGAATCGGCGGTCATTTCGATCGGCACCGAGCCGTTGAACTCGGACAGATCGAGCTCCACCGCTTGCGGCGCGCGCGACAGATTCGCCACGCACAGGATCGGCGGCTCGCCCGGCATTTCGCGCAGATACGCGAGGATCTTGCGGTTTTCCGGCTTCAGGAAACGGATCGTGCCGCGCCCGAACGTCTGTTTCGCGCGGCGCGTGGCGAGCATGCGCCGAGTCCAGTTCAGCAGCGAATGCGGGTCGCGGCTTTGTGCTTCCACATTCACTGCGTCGAAACCGTACAGTGAGCCCATGACCGGCGGCAGCACCAGTTGCTCAGGATCGGCGCGCGAAAATCCGCCGTTGCGATCCGACGACCACTGCATCGGCGTGCGCACGCCGTCGCGATCGCCGAGGTGGATGTTGTCGCCCATGCCCAGTTCGTCTCCGTAATAGATCACGGGCGTGCCCGGCATGGAGAGCAGCAGCGAATTGATCAGTTCGATACGGCGGCGGTCGCGCTCCATCAGCGGCGCAAGGCGGCGGCGAATACCGAGATTCAGCCGCGCGCGACGATCGCTCGCGTAGGTGTTCCACAAATAGTCACGCTCCGAATCCGTGACCATCTCCAGCGTCAATTCGTCGTGATTGCGCAGGAAAATCGCCCACTGGTTCGTTTCGGCGAGGTCCGGCGTTTGCCGCATGATGTCGGTGATCGGGAAGCGATCTTCGCTCGCTATCGACATGTAGATGCGCGGCATCAGCGGAAAGTGGAATGCCATGTGGCATTCGTCTTCATCGCCGAAGTATTCCTTCACGTCTTCCGGCCACTGGTTGGCTTCGGCGAGCAGCATCCGGTTCGGATACTCGGCGTCGATGGTGGCGCGAATCTTCTTCAGCACCTCGTGCGTTTCCGGCAGATTCTCGTTGTTCGTGCCCTCACGTTCCACCAGATATGGCACCGCGTCGAGCCGTAGCCCGTCGATGCCCATATCGAGCCAGAAGCGCATGACCTGCAACACTTCCTTCAGCACGGCCGGATTGTCGAAATTCAGGTCGGGCTGATGCGAGTAGAAACGGTGCCAGTAATACGCGCCCGCCACGGGATCGTGCGTCCAGTTGGACGGCTCCGAGTCGATAAAGATGATCCGCGTTTCCTGATATTTCTGATCGGTGTTGGACCACACGTAGTAGTTGCGGTGATTCGAACCCGGCTTCGCGCGGCGCGCGCGCTGAAACCACGGGTGCTGATCCGACGTGTGGTTGATCACCAGTTCTGTGATCACGCGAATGCCGCGTGCGTGTGCTTCCTGAATGAAGCGCTTCACGTCGGCGATCTGACCGTAGTCGGGGTGCACGTTGCGGTAGTCGGCGATGTCGTAGCCGTCGTCGCGCCGCGGCGATGGATAGAACGGCAGCAGCCAGATCGCGTTCACACCGAGCTCGGCAATGTAGTCGAGCTTCGCGATCAGGCCGGGAAAATCGCCGACGCCGTCGTTGTTCGCATCGAAGAACGACTTGATGTGCACCTGATAAATGATCGCGTCTTTGTACCAGAGCGGATCGTCGTTCAATGCCGCCGGTTTGCCGCGCCGATTCGTGCGCGGCTTGGCCGTGTTGCCAGGGGCATTGCCCACCGGTGACTGTGTCGTGCTTTGAGCCGGGTCGTCACGCTTCATGTCGCACCTTCCGTTGAGGTTGGGTTGCCAGCGTCTGCGTGATAGTCGCTGTCGGCTTCATCCGGCCGTTCGGCGGGCAGGCCGCCGAGCGGCGCGATGCGCCAGATCGAGAACGGCTGGCCCGACCCGAGCTGGACGTGCTGCCAGCGGCCGTGCCATTCGAAGCGCGCGCCGGTCATCTGGTCGGTGACTTCCAGCGGGCCGTGGTCGTGCAGATTCCATTTCTGGAAAGTCTCCCACGACAATTCGATATCCGCGCCCTGTTCGTTGAACGGGTCGAGATTGATCGCGACGAGGATCACGTTGTCGCGCGATTCGGTCGCTTTCTCGAAGAATAGGATGTGATCGTTGTGCGCGGGCAGGAACGTCAGTCCGAGATGCGTTTGCAGCGCCGGGTTCGCACGGCGAATCCGGTTCAGCGCAGTGATCTCGCCGACGATGTTGCCGGGCCGGTTCCAGTCCCACGCGCGCAACTGGTACTTCTCGGAGTCGAGATATTCCTCGCTGTTCGGCAGCGCGGCGGCCTCGCATAGCTCGAAACCGCTGTACACGCCCCACAAACCGGCCAGCGTCGAGGCGAGCGCGGCGCGAATCAGAAAGCCCGTGCGTCCTTGCGATTGCAGATGCCGCGGGTTGATATCCGGCGTATTGACGAAGAAGTTCGGCCGGTACGAATCACGCGCGCCGGTTTGCGTGAGTTCGGTCATGTACTCGATGAAGTCGCGCTTGGATTCCCGCCACGTGAAGTACGTGTACGACTGCGAGAAGCCGATCTTGCCGAGCCGGTTCATCATGCGCGGCCGCGTGAAGGCTTCGGCGAGGAAGATCGTGTCGGGATAGCGCGCGCGGATATCGCCGATCACCCACTCCCAGAACGGCAGCGGCTTGGTGTGCGGATTGTCGATGCGGAAAATGTGCACGCCCGCTTCGATCCAGAACAGGAACACGTCGCGCAGCGCGAGCCATAAATCGGGCTTGGCGTCGTGCGCATAGAAGTCGGGATTGACGATGTCCTGATACTTCTTCGGCGGATTCTCCGCGTAGCGCAGCGTGCCGTCGGGGCGCCACGCGAACCACGTCGGATGCTCCTTGAGCCATGGGTGATCCGGCGAGCATTGCACCGCGAAGTCGAGCGCGATTTCGAGGCCGTGCGCGTGCGCGGCGGCAAGCATTGTCTTGAAGTCGTCGAGCGTGCCGAGTTGCGGATGCACGGCCGTGTGCCCGCCTTCGACCCCGCCGATCGCATACGGACTGCCGACGTCGCCCGGCTGCGCGTTCAGCGTGTTGTTGCGGCCTTTGCGATTCGCCACGCCGATGGGGTGAATCGGCGGGAAATACAGCACGTCGAAGCCCATGTCGCGAATGCGCGGCAGCTTCGTCGTGACATCGGCGAAGGTGCCGTGGCGCGATTCGTCGTCGCTCATCGACCGCGGGAAGATTTCGTACCAGCTGGCGAAGCGCGCGGCGGTGCGGTCGGCGTCGATCTTGTAGATGACCGGATCGCGGCTCAGGAACGGCCGGTGGCGCGCGGCGGTCATCGCTTTCGCGGTGGTCGGCGCGAGCAGCAGCGCGAGCTTGGTTTCCGGGTCGGCCTTGGTGAACACCTTGACGATATGTTCGAGCGGTTCGGTGACCGCGCCTTCCGCGGTTTCGACCTCGGCGAGCACCAGCGCGAACAGATGCGCGGCTTCCTCGAGTTCGAGTTCGACGGTTTGTCCCGCCTTCAGCTTCTTCTGGACGTGCTCGACCAGCGAAGCGAAGTCGTCGCGCCAGGCGATCACGGTGAATTCGTGTCGGCCGAGGCGTTCGAGCGGAATGCGCGCCTTCCAGATGTCGAGGCCCGCGGGTTGGGCCGGTTCCATCAACACTTCGTGCCAGGCGGTTTCGTCGGCGGCGCGCCAGATCACGGCGGCGGCGATCTTGTCGTGACCTTCGGCGAAGATCGCGGCGGTGATTTCGGCGCGTTCGCCCACGCTGCGCTTGGCCGCGAAGCGGCCGTTGTCGACCGAAGGCGTTACGCTCTCGATCGCCACGCGCGGCGCGCTCAGCGCCTCGATCACGGTCTTGCGGCCGCTGCGCTTGCTGTTCGCCTTGTCGATGGGTGGCGCGAGACGGATCGGCTTCTCCGTGACCGCGCGGAACAGTCCGACCGCGCCGGGCGCGAGCGTGAACGATGTCAGCGTGACGGGTGAGGCGCTGGCGGGCGCATCGAGCGGCACGAAGCGCGTGAAATTGCCCGGCACGCCCGCGAGGAAGCGCGCTGGATCGACGCGTACCGGTGCGCCGAGTTCGGGATTGATCGCGATCAGGATCGCTTCGTCGGCCTCGCGCAGGTCGGGCTGGTCGGCGCGCAGCAACACCGCCGCGGGTGCGCCGGGCCCGCTGAGCGGGCGCAATTCACCGTTGGCGTGCAGCGTCTTCGTATTGCGCGACACCTGGTTGGCGTGTGTGATGAGTTTCGAGAGATCGAAATGCTTCGCCTGGACCGCGAGGGCGAACTGCGAAGCATCGCCGCGCGTTTGCGACATCGGCTCGGTGATGCCGTATTCGAAACCCATCGGCATCATCCAGCCCGCGCCGATGGCGGCCGACGTGAACAACGCGCGCCGGTAGGCCCGCTCGACGATGGCGGCGTCGTGCGAATCGCTCAACTCGGCGGCGAGACGGGTGCCGTAAGGCGCTTCGGGAAACGCGATCGGCGCGCCGATGCGCGCGAGCGCGGCATGTTCCTCGACCATCCAGCTTGCGCGAAAGTCCCACCAGCGCACCGACGAGAACACGCTGTCGAAGCCGGCGCCTTGCAGGCCGAGCAGATCGCCGCGAGCGAGGCCGGGCGTGGCGGCGAGAAAGCGCACCTCGGGATGCTTGGCGCGGACCGCGTCGCCCAATTGCCGCCAGACCGCGGCCGGCACGCGATGCGGCGAATCGAACCGGAAGCCGCCCACGCCGGCCTCAGCGAGCGCCAGCAACTGCTGCGTCCACCAGCCGACCAACGCGGCGCTGCTGCCGGCGTCGTTGAAGTTGGCATACGCGACGTTGTCCTCGCGATGCACGTGGCGGGGGTCGAGCCGCGCCTCTTCAGACTCGAATGGGTGGAACCAGTCGGCATGTTCGGCGTACAGCGCGCCATCGGCGGCCATCCGGTCGATCACGAGATCGACCAGCAAGGTCAGGCCGTTCTGACTGGCGGCGCTCGCGAGCGTGCGTATCGCCTCGCTGGCGGGCTGCTGGGCTTCGAATACCGGATGCAGGCGGGCGTGGTCGCCGACCACCTGTCCGTGGCCGGCCCGTCCAGGCTCGAAGAGGCTGCCGATCAGCGCGTGATCGAAGCCCAGCGCGGCTGCATGCGCGAACTGCGCAGGCCATGCATCGAGCGGCCCAACCAGAAGTGAATGAAAAAAGTAAATCCGCGGCGCGTACCCGTTTCGAGGTTCCATCGATCGTTTCCAGATTCGTCCTGCTGCGGTGTGGATGCAAGTGGCATGCGATCACAGCGCTCATTGGGCTTCCAGAGCCGGATACCGCGCGATGCGTCAAGCGAAGGCGCGTACTGGTCAATGTAGTGCAAAGATCGTCACGCCGCTGGCCAGTAAAGGGTGCTTTGACGCCAGGCGTCGATTGCACGGGCCGGCCAGATCGATTCGGAAGACGCAGCAAACGCTGTGCCAGCGCGGCTCGGACGGCAGCGATGGAGGGGTGAGCGTACGCACTGCAGCAAGCTTCGGAGGCAAGTGCGAAAGAAGGCGCGAGGCGCCGAGACGCGTCGCACGGACGGCCGCCGCGTGTAAAACGGGCGGCCTCGGTCCGGGATTTACACGTGGCGCGTCAGGGTCGGGGCGATGCCCGCAAAAGGCGGAGTGTCATTCGGCGAGCGTATTCGTGAGAGGCTTTGTGTCGACAGTATTACGAAGAACCGAGCAAGCCCGCCGCGATGTTCACGCACAAACCCAGCACCGCCACGTTGAAGTAGAACGACAGGACGGATTGCGCGAGCGCGGCGCGGCGAATCGAACGCGAGCGCAGCACGACGTCAGAGGTTTGCGACGCCACGGCGATCGTGAACGAGAAATACAGGAAGTCCCAGTAGTCCGGCTGGAGCGCATGGTCGGGAAACAGCAGCGGCGTTTCCTTTGCGTCGGTGTCGTAGTAAATCCGCGCGTAGTGCAGCGTGAAGATGGTCGGGATCAAGAACCATGCGCCGAACATCGTGAGCCCGGTCAGCGCGTAGTGCCAGACGATGGAGGCGCCGGCTGTCCCCTTGGCCGAGGCCAGTTCCAGCACGATGGCCGCAATGCTCGCAATGGTGGCCACGCAGATCACCATCAGCACCACGCCGGCGTTCTCGTCGTCGCGACGGGCGAATTCGCGCACGCGGCCTTCGTCGGCAACGGCCATGTGCACCCAGATCATCGCCAGATAGCTCCAGATGGCCGCGT
The DNA here is from genome assembly GCF_004339745.1 of Paraburkholderia sp. BL9I2N2. Lineage (GTDB taxonomy): Bacteria > Pseudomonadota > Gammaproteobacteria > Burkholderiales > Burkholderiaceae > Paraburkholderia. Next base: position 236,928 of record NZ_SMGP01000005.1, read on the forward strand.
CCCAACCGGCCAGCACGCGGACCATCGGGCGTGTGTGCGCGGGTACGGCCAGCGCGGCGACGATGCCGAGCGCAAGGCCGACCAGCATGCGCGGTCGATTGCGAAGAACCTGTGGATAGTATTTTGTGAGCATGGAATGTAGGGTGTGGGGCTCTCGCTGTCGCGGATTCTACCCGCGCCTGGACCACCATTTGTCGAATGGGCGGGTCACAGGCTATAGTCTTTCGCAACGCCCTTGCGCGCCGCTTTCAGTTGAAAGGCGATTGGCAGGCGGCACGGTCTTTTTTTGCCGCGCATGCCATGCCGTGCATGCGGTTTCATACGGATGTCATCAGCACCGCGTAGCCCAGATCGCACTGGGTGCGTGCGGGCTCACAAAAGACCGCTCAAGCGGCGCTTAGGCCAGGTTTGGGGTAGAGATCGACGCCACGCGCGAATGGCATCACGCCAGGGTCGCGAGGCAAGTTGAGAATCACTCACCATCTGGAGTCCCCATGACAGATGTACCCAACAACAATGATGCGCACCACGAAGTGACGCATCCAGCAGAGTTGTCGTCGTCAGCATCGTTGTCCGCCTCGCGCAGAGCGTGGGTGCTCGGTGCATGCGCCGCAGCCGCGGCGCTCGCGTTTGCCGGCGCCGGCCGCTCGCTTTCATGGATCGCCCCGGCGTTTGCCGATACGCCCGCGGGCGGCGGGCTCGACGCATTCCTTGCACTCTCGCAGCGTCTCACCGGCCGTACGGGCTTCGACGCCCCGCTCGGCAAACGCGTCTACGACGCCCTCGCCAAATCCGACAGTCAGTTCACGCAGAACGTCGCCGCGCTCAACACATGGCTGCAAGGTCATGGCGGCGTACCGTCGGATACCGTCACGCAGGCTTTGCAAGTCGACCAGCCCGCGCTCGCGAAATCCGTGAGCGCGATCATGCGCGCGTGGTATCTCGGCCTTGTCGGCGACATGCCGCATGTGGACGTGGTTGCTTATGAAAAAGCGTTGATGTTCGAGCCCGTCAAGGACGTGCTCACGATTCCGTCCTATTGCCGGGACGTGCCGTTCTACTGGACGAAGAAACCGTTGAGCGCGTGAGCGAGGTTCGTCTCGCGCGTGCCGCATTGTTCGACTGAGTCATTCGACGCAGTGGCGGCACGCGAGTACAGCAAACAACGCAAACAAAGATAAGTGCTCTGCACAAGAGGGCAATAATGGCAAACTCAAATTCCGCCGACATCGTCGTAGTCGGTTCGGGCGTGGCGGGCGGACTGGTCGCGCATCAGATGGCGCTGGCCGGCGCGTCGGTGATTCTGCTCGAAGCCGGGCCGCGCATTCCGCGTTGGCAGATCGTCGAGAACTTCCGCAACTCGCCGGTCAAGTCGGACTTCGCGACGCCGTACCCATCCACGCCTTATGCGCCGCATCCCGAGTACGCGCCCGCCAACAATTATCTGATCCAGAAAGGCGACTATCCGTATAGCTCGCAGTACCTGCGGCTGGTGGGCGGCACCACCTGGCATTGGGCGGCGGCCGCATGGCGGCTGTTGCCGTCGGACTTCCAGTTGCACAAGCTGTACGGCGTGGGACGCGACTGGCCTTATCCGTATGAAACGCTGGAGCCGTGGTATTCGGCGGCTGAAGTGCAGCTCGGCGTGTCGGGTCCCGGCAGTTCGATCGATCTCGGCTCGCCGCGCTCGAAACCGTATCCGATGAGCCAGCTTCCGCTCTCGTATATGGATCAGCGTTTCAGCGACGTGCTCAATGCGCAAGGCTTCAAGGTCGTGCCCGAGCCGGTGGCCCGCAACAGCCGTCCGTACGACGCGCGGCCCACCTGCTGTGGCAACAACAACTGCATGCCGATCTGCCCGATCGCCGCGATGTACAACGGCGTCGTGCATGCGGAGAAGGCCGAACAGGCCGGCGCGAAACTGATTCCCGAAGCGGTAGTGTATCGCGTCGAAGCGGACAATAAAGGGCTGATCACCGCGGTCCACTACAAGGACCCGAACGGCAACAGCACGCGCGTGAGCGGCAAACTATTCGTGCTTGCCGCGAACGGCATCGAAACGCCGAAGCTGATGCTGATGTCGACGTCCGATAAATTCCCGCACGGCGTCGGCAACAGTTCCGATCAGGTGGGCCGCAACCTGATGGATCATCCGGGCACGGGCGTCGCGTTCCTCGCCAATGAACCGCTGTGGCCGGGACGCGGACCGATGGAGATGACCTCGATCGTCAACTTCCGCGATGGCGCGTTCCGTTCGGACTACGCCGCGAAGAAGCTGCATCTCTCGAACGGCGTGCCCACGATGAGCGTGACCGCCGATCTCCTGAAAAAAGGCCTGACCGGCGCCGAACTCGACCGGCAGATACGCGACCGCGCGGCGCGCACGCTGAATATCAACAGCTTCCATGAGCACCTGGCGGAGCCGCAGAACCGCGTGGTGCCGTCGGCGGATCACAAGGATGCGCTCGGCATTCCGCAGCCGGAAATCTACTACTCGATCAACGACTACGTGAAGAAAAGCGCGGCCAATACGCACGAACTGTATGCGCAAATCGCCGCGCTGTTCGGCGGCGCCGAGGTGACCTTCGACGACACCTTCGCGCCGAACAATCACATCATGGGCACCACGATCATGGGCAGCGATCCGGCGGATTCGGTCGTCGATGCGGACTGCCGCACGCATGACCACTCCAATCTGTTCATCGCCAGCAGCGGCGTGATGCCGACCGCGGCCTCGGTGAATTGCACGCTGACGATCGCGGCCCTGTCGCTGAAGCTGGCCGACAAGCTCAAGCGTGAAATCTGAGCGTGAACGGAGAGCCACAATGACGAAGAACCCCTCTCGCGTGCAGCCGCTCGAGGCGCTTGCGCGGAACGCCCGCCGCCGCCGCCTCAGAGTCGCGACGCTGGCCGCGATTTTTTCGCTGTTCGCGCTGTACGTCGCCTGGTATGAGGCGCACGGCCCCGACACGCAACGTAACGACGAACTGCCGATCACGCAGGCCCGCGCCGACGACGCCTCGCAAGCGATCAGCGGCGCGGCCTTGCCGGTGACGGCGGCCGGCGGCGACCTGGTCAAGCGCGGCGAATACCTCGCGCGCGCCGGCGATTGCGTGGCGTGCCACACGGCGGACAAAGCGCGGCCCTTCGCGGGCGGGCTGCCGATCAACACACCGTTCGGCACCATCGTGACGCCGAACATCACGCCCGATCCGGACACCGGCATCGGCCAATGGAGCGACGCCGATTTTCTGCGCGCCATGCACGAGGGCATCGGCAAAGGCGGCGAGCGCCTGTATCCGGCCTTCCCTTATGCGGAGTACACCAAGGTCACCGATCAGGACGTGCTGGCGATTCGCGCGTATCTGAACACGCTCACGCCGATCCACTACACGCCGCCCGGCAACAGCCTGAAATTCCCATTCAATCAGCGCTGGCTGATGGTGTTCTGGAACCTGTTCAATTTCACCGAGGGCCGCTTCGTGCCCGATCCCAAGCAAAGCGCCGAGTGGAATCGCGGTGCGTATCTGGTGCAAGGGCTCGCGCATTGCGAGGAATGCCATACGCCGCGCAATTTCACGCAGGGCTTGAAGACGAGTTCGCGTTTCTCCGGCGCGGTGCAGGCCGGCTGGCACGCGTACAACATCACGTCGGACAAGAACAGCGGCGTGGGCAACTGGAGCGACGACGAACTGGTGTCGTATCTGTCGACCGGCGCGGCGCCGGGCCGTGCCAATGCGGCCGGTCCGATGGCCGAGGTGGTAGCCGACAGCACGCAATATCTGACGCGCGAGGATCTCGGCTCGATCGTCGCGTATCTGCGCGCGGTGCCGCCGATCAGCGGCGGCGAATCACGCCCGCGCGACCAGTGGGGCAATCCCGCCGACGACGTCACGGCGCTGCGCGGCACCGCCGTCCACGCCGTGAACGGTGCGCAACTGTTCGTCGCCAATTGTGCAAGCTGCCATAGCTGGACGGGTCAAGGCGTGGGCGCGAGCGCGCCGGGTGCGTATCCGTCGCTGATTCACAACTCCGTGGTGGGTGCGAGCGACGCCAACAATCTGGCGATGGTGATCCTGCACGGCGTCACCCGTACGACGAAACAGGCGGACGTGTTGATGCCCGCATTCGCCAGCCAGCTCACCGACGACCAGGTGGCCGCCATCACCAACTATGTGACCAAACAGTTCGGCAATCCCCAATCGACCGTGACGGCTGATCAGATCGGCAAATTGCGAACTCAGCAATAGTGACCGCGCAGACGGCGTGTTTCCGGTAAGGCCTGCCGGAAACATGGCGCTTTTGCGTTGATTTGCGTCATTCTCGCCCTCCACGGCGCCAAGAAACGATAGGCAGCGCGCATACGCATTGCGGATGCCGCATTATCATGAACGCATGGCTACCGTACTCGTCAATTCCGTCCAGCATCACCCGGCCAACCGGAGCGGCCGCGACTTCGTGGTCGGGGATCTGCATGGCTGCGTCGATGCATTGCGCTATCTGCTGCGCGTGATCACGTTCGACCCGGAGCGCGACCGGCTCTTCTCGGTCGGCGATCTGGTGGATCGCGGCGAGAATTCCGAACTGGCTCTGGCGCTGCTCGACAAGCCGTGGTTTTTCGCCGTGCTCGGCAATCACGAAGACACGCTGTGCGCGGTCGCCGACGGGCGCTTGCGGCGTCAATGGTGGTACGGAATCGGCGGCATCTGGGCGGCGCAGCTATCTGACGAACGCTTGCAGCATTACGCAGAAATCCTGCGCGGGTTGCCGCTTGCGCGCGTGGTCGGCAGCGGCAAGGAGCGCTTCAATATTCTGCATGCCGAATTCTTCGGCTCGGACGCGGAGCTCGACGCGGGGAATTTCTCCGCCGACACCCGCCAGCGATTGTTGTGGGGCCGCGACCTGGCGTTGGGCAACGGCGATCCGCAGCGGCAGCGCGGTCTCTCGCTGACCTATTGCGGCCACACGCCGATGCGCGACATCAAGCAGGTCGGCTCACAGGTGTTCATCGACACCGGCGCGTTCGGGCCAGGCGGCAAGCTCACGATCGTGGAGCCGCTGGCCTTGCGGCGCTGGTCCGTCTCGACCGAAGAGGCCCGCGCGGAAGGCGCGGCGGCGCTGGCGCTGCCTTGACGGCGGCGTTGGCGACTGCGCGCGCAGGCCACGCGCAGTCCATTTAGGCCGAGCTATCAGCCGACCTGGCTGAGTTCGAACACCATATCCACGCTCGTGCCATTCCAGTTGTATTCCAGATACGCCGCGTGATGGCAGTCGCGCAGCAGCGTCGTTTTGAACGCGGCGAGGCACTCGCCGCCGTCATCCCGTACCGACGGATACACGATACCCGGCGCACCTCCCGCGCGGATGGCCCGGCCGAGAGACTGCCCGGCCAGATAGTCATCCGGCGACAGCACCGCGAGATCCACCGATGCGTCGCCGCGAATGTCCACCACGCTGCCTTGCGCGGCGACGGTGTAAAGACGCATCTGCTGGCGCATGGGCGGCTCGGCCGTCGCTTCCAGAAATTTCCCTGTGTGATAACGCGTTTCGGCGATCGCGGTGGCGCGTGAGCGCGCGCAATAGAACACGCCGTATGTGCCGTCCGAGAAACGGCTGCCGAGCGGATTCAGATGCGTCAACGCGGCCATGATCGGCCCGTAGCCCGGTCCGAAACGGCGTTCTTCGCGCGGCACCAGATCGAGCTCGCCGACTTCGGTGCGCAGACGGTCGTTGGTCATGGCTTCGAGCGCGTACAAGGCGTCGAAATCTTCCGGCGAAGCGACCCGGTCGAACAGATTGACGGCCGGAAAGCGCGTCGGAATCACGCGATACGCGGGCGACCAATCGAGCGGCGCCGTGCGCCAGCGGTCCTGCCAATGCGGTTGTGTCACGCCCAGCCGCCTCGCATTGCGTCCAGATACTGGCGCACCGCCACGAGGTCGCTGATGTTGCCCGCCAGCATGCGGTCCAGCGCGCGGCGGCCGCCGAACGGCGGCGCGCTGTTGGGACGTTTGATCCAGGTGTCGGCGGCACTGGCTTGCGGCAACAGGATTTGCAGCGCTTTATAGATGCCGAGCAGCAGTGACAGGCGTTCTAGCGTGTCGCGCCCGAGGCGGGCCGTTTCAGGCGCCGACTTCCATTTGAAGTAGGTGGAGCGGCCCGGCGAGCCGAGCAGCACGATCTGTTCTTCCGCGTTCAGGTCCCAGTCGTGCGCGATTTTGAAGAACGCGCGTAGACCCGCCGCGGACATTTCCGTTAGCGTGGGTTCCGAAACTGGCCGACGAATCGGCGCTTCGGGCTGGGTGGCACGGGCAGCGTGAGCCATGAGTGGGTAAGTCCTAATTTGTACTTGAAATTGATATTAGTCTAAATGTGGATTTTTGCAAGAGAATATAATCCGGGCTCGTCATAAAGTCGAAGATCAGGAGAAGCAGGAGATGGGCGTTCGAGCAGTTGCAGCAGGAGCGGCGCTTGCCGTGTGGTGTGTGTCGGGCGCGGCCATGGCCGCGGGTTATGCCGAAGTATGGAACCCGCCCGAGGCGAGCGGGCATGTCACGAAGCCGGGCAAGAAGGTCAAGTCTAGCGCCGGTTCGAAGACAGCGTCGAAGGCCGCTTCGAAGCACGTGACAGCGACGACGGGGCATGGCAACAAGCCGGCGGCGCATGCCAGCGTGAAGAAGGTGGCGGCCAAGGGCGCCGCGAAGAGCGGGTTCAGCGCGACGCATGGAGGCAAAACCCAATCGAAAGCGGCCGTGATGGCGCAGAGTAAAAAGCCGCACGCGCAGTTCGTCCAGACCCAACCGAGCCAGGGCAAGGTCGTGCACGCGAATCTGGTGGTCCCGGCTCGTCAGGCTAACCCGCAAACGGCCAAGGTCGCGGCGAAACCGGCTGCATCCCACGTGAATGTGCCGGCGCCGTCCGCAAACGTTCAAGCCAATCCGGCGAACGCAACGAGCAATCCCGCCACGGCCAGCAGCGGTTCGCTGCCGCCGATTATTCACTGATCCGCGGTCAAGCCGCGCGTTTGCGCTTCGGTTTGCTGCCTGGCGCCCCCAACGCGGTGCGCCCAAGTTCGACGATGCGCGCCGACAGCTTTTCCAGGCGCGGCGACTGGACCTTCCACGCGTGCCAGTACAACTCGACGTCGGTGGGCTGCTTCGGCGCCAGGTCGATCAGATCGCCGCGCTCTAACGCATCGCCGAATTCCAGTTCGGGCACCATGCCGTACGCCAGGCCGCGCTGGATCGCCATGTAACGCGGGACCGGCGCGGGCACGTAGTGACAGGGATAGGCTTCCGGCGGCAGGCCGAAGCGCGTCTCGAGAAAACGCGCCTGCAACGCGTCCTTGCGTGAGGACAGGATCACCGGCGCGCGCCGCGCGCTTTCGCGCGTCAAGCCATTCGGAAACCATCGCTGCACGAACGCCGCCGACGCCACCAGCCGGTAGCGCATGGCGCCGAGCCGTTCGGCGAAGCAGCCGCCCATGGGCGCCGGTTCGGTGGTGATGCAGCCGATCGCGAGGCCGGAGGCGAGCAGGGCGTGCGTGTGGTCCTGGTCGTCGACGGTCAGGTCGAGCAGCACGTTTTCTTGCAGCAAGATGTCGGAGAGGGCGGGGAAAAACCACGTCGACAGCGTGTCCGCATTGACGGCGGCGGCGACGCTAAGGAGCGCTTCGTCGGCGCGTGCAAGATCGCTGGCGAAATCGTCTTCGAGCAGGGCGGCGCGCCGCAGATATTGCAGCAGACGCTGGCCCATCTGCGTCGCACGGCACGGCCGCGTGCGCACGATCAGTGGGTTGCCCAGCCGTGTTTCGAGCGCCCGCACACGCTGCGATACCGCCGACGACGTGAGATTCAGCCGCACAGCGGCCTGCTCGAAGCTGCCGGTTTCGATGACCGCGCGGACGGCGGCGGTTTGTCGAGGGTCGAGGTCCACGGATCTACTTTGAAAGGGATAACTTTTCTAGCTTAAGCGAAAGGCGGCGAAGTTTATCCGCGGGGGAAGGCGGTGAGTCGTTTTGTCATTGCATCGCCAACCCGTTGGTCACCAGCCGCAAGGTCTCCGCCGACCGCTCGTCCCTAACCCGCGAATGCAGCGTGACGCGCGATTCCGGCAGCGCCGGCAAACCGAGCCGCACGCCGACGTCGATCAGGCCGCGCGGCGCCACGCGGCGCGCCAGCGGCGACACCGCCAGGCCCGCCGCCACGGCCGCGCCGACGGCCGCCACGCCGCCGCCGACGAATACTTCCTGCCAGCCAACGCCCGCCTGCGCGAGCGCTCGCAGTGCCACGTCGCGCACGTTGCACGGCGGGCTCAACAGCGCCAGCGCCAATGGCTCGCCGACTCGCGGCAACCACGCCGGCGTGGCGAGCCAGCCGAGCGGTTCGCTAAAGAGCACCTGGGCGTCGTCGCGTGGCGGTTCGTCGGCGCCGTAGCGGACGATCACCGCGTCGAGGCGGCGTTCGTCGAATTGCGCGAGCAGCGCGGCGGACATGCCCAGATGCAATTCGATCACCAGCCCCGGATCGTGCGCATTGAGCCTGCCGAGCAGGAGCGGCAAGTCCGGTCCCGCGACATGCTCGCTGAGCCCCAACGCGAGCCGCCGGCGCTCGACCGATAGCGACCCCAGCGCGCGTTCATGCGCATTCAGCAGGTCGCGCGCGGCGCTGAGGAACGCATTGCCGTCCGCGGACAGGCGCACCACACGCGGCGTACGCTCGAGCAATTGCTTGCCCAGATGGGCTTCCAGCCGCTTGAGCTTGAGGCTGACGGCCGATTGGGTCGTGTCGAGCGCATCTGCCGCACGCGTGAAGCTACGCAGGTCGGCGACCAGAACGAACGCTCGAACCGCGTCGAGATCGAGAACTTTCATTTTCGATGGATATAGATGAAATCATCAATGATGTCTGTTTATTATGACTGAGTGCGCCTAAGCTGTGTTTACCCAATCAACCGCAGCCAAGGAGTTTCATCATGCCGCTCACACGAATCGCATTGCGCGCAGGCAAGTCCGCCGAATACCGGAAGGCGGTGACGCAGAGCATCCAGCGTTCGCTGGTGGACACCTTCAACGTGCCGAAGGACGACATCTTCATGCTGATCACCGAGCATGAGGCCGGCAATTTTGTGTACGACGATCAATATCTGAACGTGCAGCGAAGCGATGATCTCGTGATCATTCAGATCACGCTGAACAACACGCGCACGCTCGAGATGAAGAAGGCGCTGTACAAGCGTATGGCGGACGAACTGGCGGAATCGCCCGGGCTGCGACGCGAGGATGTATTCATCAATCTCGTCGAGGTGCTGAAGGAGAACTGGTCGTTCGGCAACGGCATCGCACAGTACGCGTTGTGAAGATTGCGGCCATGACATGACGTGAAGACGGGCGGCCATGCCGCCCGTCGTTCGTTAGAAAAGCGGCAACGTTACGCAATCGTATCGATCACGCCGCCATCGACGCGTAGCGCCGCGCCGGTCGTCGCCGAGGCCTGCGGCGAGCAGACGTAGACGACCATGTTCGCCACTTCCTCGGTGGTGGCCGCGCGCTGGATGATCGAACTGCTTCGGTGCTCGCGGACGAACTCCGTGGCGACCTGTTCGACGGTTTTACCTTGCTCTTTCGCGGTGTCTTCGACCATCGAACGGAAGCCGTCGGACAGGGTCGGTCCGGGCAGCACGGCATTCACTGTCACGCCGCTGCCGGCCGCCTGTTTGGCGATGCCGCGCGCGATGCTCAATTGCGCGGTCTTCGAAAAACCATAGGCGAGCATATCCGGCGGAATATTCAATGCCGACTCGGACGAGATGAACACCACGCGGCCCCATTTGCGCTCCATCATCCCTTTCAGGTAGTGGCGCGTGAGCCGCACGCCCGACATCACGTTGACCTGAAAGTAGCGCTCCCAGTCGTCGTCTTCGGTGGTGAAGATGTCGCCGGGTCCGAAGACGCCGAGGTTGTTCACCAGGATATCCGTCTGCGGCACGGCTTTCGCCAACGCGTCGCAACCTTCCAGCGTGCCGAGGTCGCCCGCGAAGCCCTGCAATTTCGCTTGCGGCGCGGTCTTGCGGATCGTCTCGATCGCGCGGTCCACCGCTTCCTGCTTGCGTCCGTTGATAATGGTCTGCGCGCCTGACGCGGCAATGCCGGTGGCGATCGCAAGCCCGATGCCCGCCGTGGATGCGCTGACGATAGCGGTCTTGCCCGATAGATCGATGTTCACTGTCTTGCTCCTTGTTGACGTTGCGGCGCGCCGGCCAAAGCCGGCGCGCCGAAAATGCAAAGGGCGTGGTGTTCGAAGCGTCGAACTGAAAGTATCCCATCTATCCCGCTTCGAAGTCGGCTGGCCGCGCGGCCGGTGACGCGGGTCTGCGTCGCTATAATGATTCGTCGTCCTTTCCTCGCTCATCGACTGCTCCTCGCCATGACATCCGACCACACCGATCCTTCCCGCGACAATCTCGAGCTCGGCGGTTCCGTCTGGTTTCAGGCGGGCGCGCAGACGCTCGGCGGCGCGTCGCGGATCGCGCTGCTCGCGGCGATCGGCGAGACCGGCTCGATCACCAGCGCGGCCAAAGCCGTCGGCATGAGCTATAAAGGCGCGTGGGATGCCGTCGATACGATGAACAATCTCGCCGGCGAGCCGCTCGTGGTGCGCCTGACCGGCGGCAAAGGCGGCGGCGGCACCACGCTGACGCCGCGCGCTGTCAAGCTGATCGAGACGTTTCGCGCGGTGGAACGCGAGCACCAACGCTTTCTCGAACGCGCGGGCGCGGCGATCGAAGGATTCGCGACGGACTGGGATCTGATTGGCCGCATCGGCGTGAAGACGAGTGCGCGCAATCAGCTGTATGGCACGGTGTCGGCGATCACGCGCGGCACTGTCAACGACGAAGTCGTGCTGACGCTGTCCGGCGGCCATGCGATTGTCTCGGTCATCACGCATGAAAGCACCGAGACGCTGGACCTCGCCGAGGGCGCCGCGGCGTTCGCGTTAATCAAGGCGTCGTGGGTCGTGCTGCTCGTCGACAACGAAAGCGGTGCGCCGCTCAAGCTCTCGGCGCGCAATCAGTTGCGCGGCACGGTGCAGAGCGTGAAGCGCGGCGCGGTCAATGCCGAGGTCTCGCTGGTGCTGGATGGCGGCGCGGTGATTACCGCGGTCGTCACGAATGAGAGCGTCGACACGCTCGGCCTCGTGGAAGGCGGGAGCGCTGTCGCCGCGTTCAAGGCGTCGAGTGTGATTCTCGGGGTGAAGGACTGAGCGCGCGAAACGCTAACGATCGAGTCAAGGCTCGCTGCGCGCATAGCCGGCGAACGGATGATCCTCGCGCACGCAGCCATCGCTGACCTGCACGACCTGATCGCCGAAGGCGGCGACATCGTCGGGATCGTGCGTGATCAACACCATCGGAATATCGAGCCGTGTCTGCAGATCGGACAACTCGCGGCGCATGCGCTGACGCAAGACGCTGTCGAGCGCCGAAAACGGTTCGTCCAGCAACAGCACCTGAGGTTGCGCGACGAGCGCTCGCGCCAGCGCCACGCGCTGCTTTTGTCCACCGGAAAGCTGCGCCGGATGGTTGCCCGCCACGCTCTTCAACTCCAAGGCATCGAGCCAGTAATCGATCTGCGGATGCGCGATCCGCTTGCGCGGATTGAGCCAACCCTGCTGCAAACCGAAGCCGATGTTCTGCCGCACATTCAGATGCGGAAATAGCGCGTAATCCTGAAACAGATAGGCGAGCTTGCGCGCCTGCGGTTTCAGATCGACGCCGCGCACGCTGTCGAACAGCGCGTTGCCGTGCAGCGTGATCGAGCCTTCGTCGGGACGCAGCAGGCCGGCGATAGCCTGCAACGTCAGACTCTTGCCCGCACCCGACGGCCCGAACAGCACGACGCGTTGCGAGGTCGCGTTGAAGGCGACATCGAGCGTGAAACGTCGCTCGGCGCTCTGGAAGGTCTTGCGGATGTCGACGGCGAGCAGCATATCAACCCGACTTCAACAACGTGTGCTGCGGCACGAGACGCCCCGCAAGCAACAGGATCACGACGCACGTCACCGAGGTCACGAGCACGAGGAAATTCGCGGTGCTGTCGTCGCCGGCCTGCACGGCTGAATACACCGCTACCGACAGCGTCTGCGTGCGTCCCGGCAGATTGCCCGCGATCATCAGCGTCGCGCCGAATTCGCCGAGCGCCCGCGCGAACGCCAGCAGGCCGCCGGCGAGAATGCCACGCGCGGCGAGCGGCAGCGTCACGCGAAAGAACACGGCCGTCTCGCTGACGCCGAGCGTGCGCGCGGCGCGCTCGAGTTGCGGATCGACGGCCTCGAAGGCGGCGCGCGCCGATTTCAGTACAAGCGGAAACGCCACGACCGTCGACGCGATCACCGCGCCCTGCCAGGTGAACACCAACTGGATATCGAAGCGGTCGAGCCAGCCGCCGATCACGCCACGCCGTCCGAGCAGAACGAGCAGGTAATAGCCGAGCACGGTGGGCGGCATGACGAGCGGCAGCATCAGCAGCGAGTCGATCACGTCGCGCGCGCCGGAGCGCCAGCGCGACAAACCGAAGCCCGCCGCGACGCCGAATACCAGATTGAGCGCGGTGGCCCAGCCCGCCACTTTCAACGACAGCAGAAGCGGAATCCAGGCCTGTTGCATGAGCGTGAGTCGTCCCGGTGAAGTTAGTGCGCGGGCTTGAAGCCGTACTTGGCGAGCACGGCCTGGCCGGCCGGCGACAGCACGAAGTTCATGAACGCTTGCGCGTCCGCTGCGTGGCGGCTGCCTTCCACTTGCGCGATCGGATAGGTGATCGGCGTTTGCGTCGGCACGTTGAGCGCGACCTTGACCTTGTCCGGCATGACGGCGGCGTCGGTGCTGAACACGAAGCCGGCGTCGACTTCGCCACGCGACACATAGTCGAGGCTCTGACGCACGTTCGAGGCCAGCACCGCCTTCGCGCTCACCGCATCCCACACGCCCGCGGCCTGCAGAGCGCCCTGGGTGTATCGGCCGACCGGCACGGAAGCCGGATCGCCGTACGCGACGCGCTTCACGCTCGCCGAAGTCAGATCGTTCAGAGCGGTCGGCGCGAAATGGCTGTCGGTCGGCACGATCAACACCAGTGAATTAGCGGCGAAGTCGCGGCGCGTGGCCGGCACGATCACTTTTTCGGCGGCGGCCTTGTCCATGGCCTTTTGATCCGCGGACGCGAACACGTCGGCGGGCGCGCCCTTGACGATCTGCTGCATTAGTACGTCGGAGGCGCCGAAGTTCAGCAGCACCTTGGTGCCCGGATGCTGCTGCTCGAACACTTCACTGACCGCCTTGAACGCGTTGGTCAGGCTGGCGGCGGCGGAAACCACCAGTTCGTCGGCGTGCGCGTTGGCGCTGATGGCGACGGAGACAGCGCTGGCGACGAACAGCGCTTGCTTCAGAAGGCGGCGGGAGAGTGTCATGAAGGATTGGAAGTCCGGCGTGAACCGGATCGGCGGGTTAAAACGCTATCGTAATATATGAAAGGTTATAACGGTGGCCCATGACAATTATTCAGCCGTGCGCATGAAGCGGCTCGTCGAGCAACGGGAGATGATTCAGGCGTCGGACGAATGCGGCGGCGCCAGCGTGTTGAGCGTTTGCGACAGCGGCGCCGTGGCCGGACGGACATCGCGTACCGCCTTCCACTTCGCGCGAATGAACGGCCGGTCATGACCGGACACTTTCAGCGCGATATGCGTGACCCAGCGCTGCGTCGGTACGTGCACGCCGTGCACCAGCACCGCGAGGACCATCATGCTGACGGCGACGGGCAGAACCGACAGCCGGCCCGGCTCCGCATGCCACGCGAGGCGGACGAACACCAGCGCCGCCAACGCGCCGGTCAGGCAGCCGGTGATGGCTTCAGACGGCGAGTGAGCGCTCAGCACGACGCGCGACAACCCCACCGCGATCCCCGCGGCAAGGCCGAGCAGCACGCCGGCCAGCCGGATGCCTGGACGCGCCGGCAACAGTATGAGGAACAGCACGACCGGATAGACCGCGGTGGATAGCATGGCATGGCCGCTGACGCCGGTGAAGTCCAGCTCTCGCACGCCGACACCCCAGCCGAGGAATGCCAGCTTCGTCACCGTCACAATGCCGATGGCCGCGCCGAGCAGCAGCAGCCAGCCCGCCGCCATGCGCCATGTGTAGCCGACCGCCAGCCACAACGCGATGGCGAACGCGAGCGGCAGCGTCATGCCGGCGCCGCCGAGGCTGGTGATCGAATACCAAAGGTGGGCAGGTAAATCGGGCATGGCAAAAAGCGCGACCAAGGCCGCGTAGAATCGGGTTGGTGGTGGGTAACGCACGAGCGGCGCAATTCGCCCACTCGGCCGGCGCGGCGTAAGTCGCGCGCGGCAAAGAATCAACCGCCAGTATAGACGGGTGCTGCAGGGCGGCGCGCCGCGCACGTAGCTTTTTGCCGCTTAACGTTAGCTGACGAACAAGTGATAAAGATTCGGCCGACAAATGGCAGATAAACAGCGGACGAGCCTTGCCGGGCTTTGACGCCAGCCTCGTGACAAGGTTCGCCGGGCGGAAAATTCGGTCCCGGATAGCATTCCAGGGTTCCAGCATCGCATGAGGATTGGTGTTATTGTGCATTGCACAACAAAGCGCCGTTCTACCGGACGGACCCTGTCCCTTTTTGCGAGGTTTTTCCGCCAATGGCAAAAAGTCTATCGAAAATCTGGCTGCGCGGTCTGAAGCGGCTGCTCGCGATCCAAACCGAGCACGCCCGCAAAACAACCAAGCGCACAACGACGCGACCGGCCCGGCCCGCCACCAGTAAGCCGTCCACCAAAGTTCGCCCGGTCAAGCTGGATGCGGTGGTGCGTGCGCCCGCCAAGCGCGAAGTGCCGCGCGCCGCCGCTCGCGAGTCGCGGGTGCGTCCACGCGCGTCGGCATGGGCAAGCGGCTCGTGGACGCGCTCGTTCCACTCGGCGCCCGCCGCGCCCGGCCGGCTCGTCAATCATCTTCAGTACGGCTTGTATGTCCCGACCGGCCATGCGCTCGAGGCCATGCCGCTGGTGGTGATGCTGCACGGCTGCACGCAGTCGATCGACGAATTCGCCGAAGGTACGCGGATGAACGTGCTCGCCGACCGCTTCGGCTTTGCCGTGGTTTATCCGGAACAGTCGAAGCACGTGCACTCGCACCGCTGCTGGCATTGGTACGACGCCGGCGATAGCGCCGGCGGTGCCGAAGCGCGAGCGGTGGTGTCGCTGGTGGACGCCTTGGTCGCGCAGCATGGTTTCGACAGCGAGCGCGTGTACGTCGCCGGAATCTCCGCCGGCGCCGGCCTGACGGCGCTTCTGGCCGTCAACTATCCGGAGCATTTCGCAGCGGTCGCGCTGCATTCCGGCCCCGCTTTCGGCGAGGCGCGTTCCGGCGTCGCGGCGATGGACGTGATGCGGCGCGGTGCGCGCCGCGAACCGGCCGAACTGGTCGACGAAACCGCCGACGTGGCGCGTTACCCCGGCATGCCGGCCATCATCATCCACGGCGACGCCGACCATGTGGTCTCGCCGATCAATGCCGACCAACTGGCCGTGCAGTTTCTCCGCCTGAACCGCATCGTCGACCAGAACGGCGCGCGCAAATCCGGTGAAGTCCGCGAGGACCGCAAGGGCGGCGTGGTCATGCGCGACTACCTGCGCGGTGGGCGGCGTGTGGTGCGGCTGTGCCGTGTGCAAGGGCTTGCCCATGCCTGGAGCGGCGGCGACGACGCCGTGCCGTTTCATTCAGCCAAAGGTCCCGACGCAAGCGCCATGGTGTGGGAATTTTTCAAGCACCAGCGCCGTACAGGCACAGGCCGTATCGCGGAAGCGGACGCCGCAGCGGCCTCAGCGGGCGCACGGTGACGTTGGAGCAACACTTCGAAATGAGTGCTGGCGCGTTACTAGGGTTTTCCCTATAATACGGGTTATCCCTTAGGCGTTAACGCCTAAACTCATTGCCGAGGTTGACCATGTATCTGCTTAGCCGCCTGTTTCTGTTTCTGACCAAATCGCCCGATCAACTCGCGAAAGAACGCGCTGACGCTTTCCTCGCCGAAGCAACGGATCTGTACGATCTGGAATTCCGTATGCGTAAGCTGGACCGTGAGGCGAACCTTCGCCAACCGTCGTGGATGAGCCAGCACTAAGCTGCGCAAGTCAAAAACATCGGCGCGGATTGCGACGCCGGTGTTCGGGTGAGGCGCCCCAAGCTGTCGCAGATTGTCGCAAGCGCTCAGACAGCCGGATTCAATTGCCACAACGCGTGATTCAACACCGCGGCGAACGCCACCCAGGCGACATAGGGCATCAATAATCCGCCTGCCCAGCGGTCTCGTCGCCAGAATGCCCATGTCAGCGCGACGATCAATATCAGCAGTATCAAAATATCGGCCAGCGCCACGCCCGGTCGATGCAGGCCGAAAAAGAGCCACATCCAGGCCGCGTTGAACAGCAACTGCACCAGCCATAAAACGATCGATGCGCTCAGGCCGTCGCGTTTCCACACGCGCCAGGCGGCAATCGCCATCAGCACATACAGCACCGACCACGCCGGCGGGAACACCCAATCCGGCGGATTGAACGCGGGCTTTTGCAGCGCCACGTACCAGGCGTCAGGCAAAAACCGGCTCGCAACGAATGCGGCTGCGAACGCCAAAACAAGAAACACCAGCAGCGACGGCAATCGGCGCATCCCGAGGCTCCTTCAGATATACAGAATCAAAGCAAAGCGGCGTAAGCGGGTGCTCACTTGCCGAAACGGGCCAGCGTGCGCGCCCGCGCTTCGGCATGGTCGACGATCGGTGCCGGATAGTCCTTGCCCAATACCACGCCGAATTCCGCGAGCCGGTCCGCTCCCGCCAGCCACGGCGCGTGAATCCACTTCGACGGCAGCTTCGCGAGCTGGGGCAAATAGCGTTTGATAAAGCGTCCTTCGGCGTCGAATTTTTCGGACTGCGTGATCGGATTGAAGATCCGGAAATAAGGCTGCGCGTCGCATCCCGTCGACGCCGCCCACTGCCATCCGCCGTTATTCGCCGAGAAATCGAAGTCGTTCAACTGTTCGGCGAAGTACCGTTCGCCGAGCCGCCAGTCCACGCCCAGATCCTTCACCAGGAAGCTCGCTGTCACCATCCGCAAGCGGTTGTGCATATAGCCGGTGCGGTTCAATTGCAGCATCGCGGCGTCGACGAGCGGGTAGCCCGTGCGGCCGTCGCACCACGCGGCGAACGCTTCGTCCGCCTCCGGGCCCTGTTCCCAGCGCAGCCGGTCGTACTCCTCCTTGAACGACGCGCCGCTTGCGAGCCGCGGATGATGCGCCAGGATCATGAAGTAGAAGTCTCGCCAGATCAGCTCCGACAGCCACGTCGCGGAGCCTTGCCCGTCGGGTTGCAGCGACATCTCGTGGGCGAGGCGCGCAAGTGTGCGAATCGAGACCGTCCCGAAGCGCAGATGCATCGACAGGTAGCTCGGGCCTTTGGCGGCGGGGAAGTCGCGCCGGTCCTTGTAGCTGTGGATACGCGTCGCGAAGTCGTCGAGCAGATGCTGCGCGCCGCTCATGCCGGTGGGCAGGTCCAGTTCCGCCAGGTTGCTCGGCGTAAAGCCGAGTTGAGCGAGCGTCGGTAACCGGCGGTCCAGCTTCGACGGCGGCGCGGCCAGATGCTTCGTGTAGGTTTCCACGGGATACGGCTTCAGATCGAAGGCCGTCAGTTGCCTGAGCCATGCGTTCTTGTACGGCGTGAACACCGTGAAAGGCTTGTTCTGGCCAGTGAGCACCTCGTCGCGCTCGAAAATCACCTGATCCTTGAACGTCAGCCACTGGCGTCCAGCTTCAGCGAGCCGCTCGCGGACCGTCTCGTCGCGCTCGATGGCGACCGGCTCGTAGTCGTGATTCGCGAAAACCGCGTCCGCGCCGAGTTCGTCGGCGAGCTTCGGCACCAGGTCGGCGGGTTCGCCGTACAGCACGATCAGGCCGCCGCCGTTCGCGCGCAACGCTTCGTCCAGTTCACCCAGCGCCGCAAGAATCAACTCGATGCGGCGATCCTGCGGCTGCGTATCGGGATGACGAGCCTGCCACGCGTCGACCAGCGGTTGCAGGATCGTCGTGTCGAACACGAATGCGCACCACACGCTTTCGCAATGCTTGAGCGCGTAGTAGAGCGCGGCGTTGTCCGTGCTGCGCAGGTCGCGGCGAAACCAGACCAGACCGGTGTCGAAGGAGTCGTTCAGTTGTCGGACGCGTGTCATCAGGAACGTGGAGAGTGGAACTAAGTGCGTGGCCGCGCTATCGCCGGCCGGGAGCGCTGCAAGCGACGGTATGGCCCTGCGTCGCACATCGCATGCCGCGTCGGTAAACGCCACAGCGCCCGCTCCTATTGTGCAGGGTGCGGGCGCCGTGCGTGGCAGGCGGCGAGGTTTTCCGCGCCGCTCAAGCGGTTCTTTAGCGATGCATCGAATCCGTCGCTTACGCGATTTGCAAACGGACGTCGACGTTGTTACGCGTGGCGTTCGAGTACGGGCAGACCTGATGCGCTGCGTCGACCAGTTCCTTCGCCGCGCCGGCGTCCAGACCCGGCAGCGAGACGCGCAGATCGATGTCGAGTGCGAAGCCGCCCTTGTCGTTCGGGCCGATGCCGACTTCCGCCGTGACTTGCGTGTCCGCCGGCAAGGTCTGCTTCTTCTGGCCGGCGACAAACTTCATGGCGCTCAGGAAACACGCCGAGTAGCCTGCTGCAAAGAGTTGTTCCGGATTCGTACCTGCTGCGCCGGTGCCGCCCAGTTCACGCGGTGCTGCCAGCTTAACGTCCAATGCATTGTCCGACGATACTGCACGGCCGTCGCGGCCACCGGTGCTCGTTGCGCTTGCTTTGTAGAGGATGTTCATGGTGCTGTTCCTATGTCTGGGTTGTCAGGATCTGCAAATTTGCCGCTCTTTGCCGAGCCCGCCGTTCTGGCGGAGCGCTGTCGCAGCGGCATGTGAGTAAGATAGTACACAAATCATTTGTGTGCAAATGAATTTTTGCATCATAGCGATAACGCACGTTTTGCAACGGGCCGACTAGAGGTCCATGTAATCGTTGAGGGTGGTGCGCAGGCGAGTCAGGTCGTCGCGCAAACGCAGCAGAAATTCGGGCGTCTGCTGGGTTGCGCACAAGATTTCCGCGGGCACTTCGCGCGCCTGGCGCTTGAGCGCCGAGCCGGCTTTGGTGAGCCGGATATACACGAGACGCTCATCTTCGACGCCGCGCACCCGCTCCAGCAGCCCTTGTGTCTCGAGACGCTTGAGCAGCGGCGTGACCGTCGCCGAGTCGAGGTTCAGGCGCGCGGCCATGTCTTTGACCGTGACGTCGTCGCTCTCCCACAGCACCAGCATGGCCAGATATTGCGGATACGTGAGGCCCAGCTTGTCCAGTAGCGGCTTGTACGCCTTCGTCATGGCAAGCGAGGTCGAGTAGAGGGCGAAGCAGAGTTGCTCGTCGAGCGTGAAGGGCAAAGCGGAGCGCTGGGTCATGGTGCATCTCGTATAAAAGAGCGTGCAAATGGATTGCGTGCAAACCATTGTGCCGCAAATCGGCACACTTTGACGAGTGCAGCTGGAGATTCAGGAAACAGCGAAGGCATGCGCTGCCGAGAGGGCAGCACAGGCGCGGGCGCCAGAACAGCGCCCGCGCCCGAACGGAACTCAAGCCGCTGGCGTGGTCGGCAAGTCCGGTGCTTCGGGCGTTTGCACGCCAAAGCAGCCGCGATAGGTCGCGTAGAACGAGCAGTACAGCATCGTGGTGACGATCATCGTGGCGGGCATCAGGATCGCAAACGCGAAGTCGCCCGCGCCCAGCGCCTGCATCAGCGCCGACAAGCCGAGCGACACCGTCAACGCCACCGCAAACCACAGCGCGCCGAACACGATAAACGCACCGCGGTTGCGCCAGCAACTGACGAGGCTGAAGAACATCGCCTTGACGGGCGGCACGTCGTGCCACGCGGCGAGAATCGGCGAGAACCAGAAAATCATCGCCACCGGAATGTAGACCGCGAAGGCCGTGATCACCGCCAGCGGGATATTGCTGTTGGCGATCGCGTCCTGATCCATCGCGGCGGCGCCGAGCATGACCTTCAGCAGCATGCCGCCGTCGGCGAGTGCCGAAGCGGCCAGCACCAGCGCCATTGCGACGACGTAGAGCACGCCGAGCACCAGCAGCCGTTTGGCGACCACCGGGCCGTACGAGTGAAAGCCGTCCACCAGAATGGTCGGAAACACCGGTTTGCCGGCGATCGTGTTGCGGCACGCCGCCATGAAGCCGACCGCGACGCCCGGAATGAAGGCGAGCGGCAACACGCCGCCGACCACCGGAATCTGCGACACGAGCGTCATCACCAGCAGATAGGTGAAGAACAGCGTCAGGAACGCGAGCGGGTTCTTGCGGAACAGCCAGATACCCTGCCGGAACCACACATAGCCGGCTTTCGCGGGGACTTCGATCAGTTGCATGAGGTATGGATGCCTGGAAGTGCAACGCCGGTTAGGCGTTCGCGCAGAATGCGCTCGAAATGGCCGGGGTCGTGCGGTTTGAGCAGTTCGGCCGCGCGCGGCAAATGAAAATCATACAGGCGCGAGACCCAGAAGCGGTACGCGCCCGCTCGCAGCATGTCGCCCCAATGGCGGTTTTCTTCGACGGTGAAGGGGCGCACGGTCTGGTAGGCGCGCAGCATGGCTTCGGTGCGCGCGTCGTCGAGTTTGCCGGTGGCGAGGTCGACGCACCAGTCGTTGACCGTTACCGCCACGTCGAACAGCCACTTGTCGCAGCCGGCGAAATAGAAGTCGAAGAATCCGCCGAGGCGCACTTCGTGGCCCGTGTCCGGCGCGGCGTGCGCGAACATGGCGTTATCGCGGAACAGGTCGGCGTGGCACGGGCCTTCGGGAAGCGCGACGTAATCGGCCGAGGCGAAGAAGGCTTCCTGATGCGCCAGTTCGGACGACAGCAGATCGCGTTGCTCGCCTTCCAGAAACGGCAGGATGGTCGGCACGGTTTCCTGCCACCACGGCAGGCTGCGCAGATTCGGCTGATAGCCCGTGTAGTCGCGTCCTGCCAGGTGCATGCGCGCCAGCATTTGCCCGACTTCGATGCAGTGCTCGACGCCCGGCGCCAGTTCCGGCGCGCCCTCGAGCTTGGTCACGATGGCGGCGGGCTTGCCATGCAAGGTGCCGAACAGCGCGCCGTCTTCGCGCGGCATGGGGTCCGGTACCGGCACGCGATGCGCAGCCAGATGCCGCATGAGGTCGAGATAGAACGGCAGTTGTTCGGCCGTCAGCTTTTCGAAAATCGTGAGGACGTATTCGCCGCGCGTCGTCGTCAGAAAGAAGTTGCTGTTCTCAATACCGGAGGAAATGCCGCGAAATTCGACGACGTCGCCGAGATCGTAATGGCTCATCCATTCTTCAAGTTGGGGTTCGGTGACAGCGGTGAAGACAGCCATGCGGGAAACGTCAGATCAGGTTGGTCGGGCTGGCGCGGTGCGGCCAGTGCGATGTGCGGCAAATGCGGTATCGGAAAAGCGTTCTTGCGGGGCCGTGAAGCGCTGCGGCATTTCAACGCGTTACCACCAGCGTGAGACCCGGCAAGCAGACTGAGGCCCGGGACGGCGCCTCGCGGGCGCCTGGATCGGGGCGGCGCCGACACCGGGCACCGCCCTGGAATGCATCAATAGGCCAGGTGCACCGACGGCAAACGCGTGCTTGCACGGCCGTTGTCGCGCACGGTGGGCGACGTGTCGAGCGGCGCGCTCATCTGATAGCGCGTGCCGAGGTTCGAATGCACGTTGATTTCGACGGGCTTGCCTTTGTCGCGGTATTCGGTGATTTCGGTGCCGTTGGCGCTGCGTTCGTAGAAGCTCGGCGTGCGCGGGACGTTGATTTCAACCTTCGAGCTGACCTCGGCGGCCGGACGATTGATCTTTTCCAGATCGGGCAAACCGGCCCGTTCGTTGGCGGACTGGGGCGCGCCGGGAGCCGGTGTATCGTCGACAGGCTGGGCAGCCATCGCGGCGTTGCCGAAGGCGAGGGCCAGCGCAACGGCGACGGGAAGGAGCGGCTTCATGGTGATTCTCCAATATGGTGCCCCGATTCTAGCAAATCCCACCTGGTCCTCGGGCGCGATCGCCTTATTTTGCGCCGCTTTCGCGCGGCGTGCGCGCAATCTTGCGAGTAGCGCCGCAGCGTGTGTTGCAGCACCGCCAGGTGATTTGGCGAGTCACGGTTCCGTGGTAATGTGGCCTCATCATTAGAGGCGAATGAAGATGAACAACGATACCAATCAACGCGCGGTGCAGACTCCCGCCAACAGCTTCCCAACCGAATCCTTCGACGACGCGACCGAGGCCGTCACCCGCCTCTCGGCGATCTACGAAGCGAACACTTCGTTTCTGCGCGACGCCTTCGCGCGCTATCGCCGCAACGAACTGTTCGAACGCCGGGTACGCGCCTGCTATCCGTTCGTGCGGGTGTGCACCGAGGTCAACACGCATATCGACTCGCGCCGTTCGTATGGCTTCGTCGCGGGTCCGGGCGTGTTCGAGACGACCGTCACACGGCCCGATCTGTTCGGCAACTACTATCGCGAGCAATTGCGCCTGCTGGCAAAAAATCATCACGTGCAGATCGAAGTCGGCGTGTCGGACCAGCCGATTCCGATTCATTTCGCTTTCGCCGAAGGCATCCACCTCGAAGGCGATCTGGATCGCGAGCGCCTGTTCCTGATGCGCGATGTGTTCGACACGCCGGACCTGGCGCTGCTCGACGATCGTATCGTCAACGGCACGTATGAACCGCTGCCGGGCGAGCCGCATCCGCTCGCGTTGTTCACCGCGGCGCGGGTCGATTTCTCACTGCATCGGCTGAAGCACTATACGGCGACCTCGCCCACGCATTGCCAGAACTACGTGCTGTACACGAACTACCAGTTCTATATCGACGAGTTCGTCAAACTCGGCCGCACGATGATGGCCCATACCGACGACGAGGAACTGCGCGCCTATCGCAGCGAATACACGTCGTTCGTCGAGCCCGGTGACGTGGTCACGTACAACGCGAATCTCGGCGAACAGGAGCAGGAAGGCACGGCGCCGCCACGTTTGCCGCAGATGCCCGCGTATCACCTGAAGCGCGCGGACGGCAGCGGCATCACGATGATCAACATCGGCGTCGGGCCGTCGAACGCGAAGACCATTACCGATCACATCGCCGTGCTGCGCCCGCATGCGTGGATCATGCTCGGCCACTGCGCGGGCTTGCGCAATACGCAGCGCCTCGGTGACTATGTGCTGGCGCACGGCTATGTGCGCGAGGATCACGTGCTCGACGACGACCTGCCACTGTGGGTGCCGATTCCGGCGCTCGCCGAAGTGCAGGTGGCGCTGGAGCGCGCGGTCGCACAGGTCACGCAGCTGGACGGCGTCGAACTGAAACGCGTGATGCGTACGGGCACGGTGGCGAGCGTGGACAACCGCAACTGGGAATTGCGCGATCATCGCGAGCCGGTGCAGCGGCTCTCGCAAAGCCGCGCGGTTGCACTCGACATGGAGAGCGCGACGATTGCCGCGAACGGTTTCCGTTTCCGCGTGCCTTACGGCACCTTGCTGTGCGTGTCGGACAAGCCCTTGCATGGCGAATTGAAACTGCCCGGCATGGCGGATCAGTTCTATCGCGCGCAGGTCGATCAGCATCTGCAGATCGGCGTGAAGGCGATGGAGCTATTGCGGATGAACGGGCTGCATCGTTTGCATAGCCGCAAGCTGCGCAGCTTCGCGGAAGTCGCGTTTCAGTAAGCGGCTTCTTGGACAGACAAGGGCGAGCGCCACTACCGCGCGCTCGTGCTCGATCAAGGTCAAAGCTGCCCGAAGCCCGCCAGCCCGATCAAACTGCCGACCGCCAGAAGCCACAGCGGATGAATGCGCGTCGTCATCGCCATGACAACGGTGAAGGAGGTGATCGCCCACGCGATGGCCGTCGTGTTCGACGCTTCGGCAATCAGCGCCGCGCTCGCCGCGATGATGCCGGCGGTCACCGGCATCAGTCCCAACTGCGCGTAGCGCCGCCACGGGCGGTCCTTGAATCGCTCCCATGCATGCACCGCGAGGATCGTCACCAGCGACGACGGCCCGAACTTCGCGACCGACGTCACCAGCATGCCCGCCCAACCGGCCACGTGCCAGCCGATCAGCGTGACGATCATCAGATTCGGCCCCGGCGCGGCTTGCGCGAGTGCGAATAGCGCGCTGAATTCGCTGGCCGGCATCCAGTGATGCACGTCCACCACTTGACGCTGCATCTCGGGAAGAATCGTATTGCCGCCGCCGAACGCGAGCAGCGAAAGCTGACTGAAAATAACGGCGAGGGCAATGAGCGTCTCGTTCATCGTGCCCTCCTCGACGCGATATAGATGCTGAGCGGCGTCAACACCAGCATGGTGGGCAGAAGCGGCAGCCGCATGATCGCAATCGCAATGAAGCCGAGTGCCGCGATGAGCGCGGCCAGTGGGCTACGCCGCAGCGGCAGCAGGATTTTCACGGCCATCGCGATCAACAGGCCGGCCGCGGCGGCGGCGAGACCCGCGAACAGATGGCGAACGTACGGGTCGTTTTGCGTGTGCTCGTACAGCACGCCGAGGCCGATCACCACCAGCGACGGTCCCGCGATCAGTCCGAGCAGGCCGGCCAGCGCGCCCGGCACGCCGCGAAAGCGCATGCCCATCGCCACCGAGAGATTGATCACGTTGCCGCCCGGTAAAAAACTGGCAGAGGCCCAGCAAGTCGGTGAATTCGTCGGCGCTCAGCCAGCGGCGTTGTTCGACCAATGCGCGCCGCGCCAGCGGCAGTGCGCCGCCGAAGGAGATCAGCCCGAGGCCGAGAAAGCCGCCGAAGATTTCCCGCAATGTGGGCGTAGGCGCCAGCACGGGCTCGGACGAGGTGAGATCGTGGTCCATTGGTTAGCTTCCAGTTCAAGCTCAGGAGGTTAGCGCCGAACCGGCGTTGAGCAAAACGATTTTTGAGCACCGCCTTGTGATCTAGAATCACAAGCATGGCCCGAAACCTTCCTCCTTTTCCGGCGCTGCGCGCCTTCGAAGCCGCCGCGCGGCATGAGAGCTTCACCGCCGCCGCGAACGAATTGCATGTGACGCACGGTGCAATCAGCCGGCAGGTCGCCGCTTTCGAAACGTGGCTCGGCGTGCAGGTGTTCGAGCGTCGCGGCAAGCGCGTGCGCCTGACCGATGACGGGCGCCGCTACCTGTCCACCGTTCAGGCTGCGTTCGACAGCATCGCGCTCGCCACGGATCAACTGCGTGACACCGGTGTCGTCCGTGTGCTGCGCGTGAATGCGTTGCCCACTTTCGCGATGAAGTGGCTGCTACCGCGCCTGCATCAGTTCCAGCGCAAGGTGCCGAATGTGGAGCTGAGATTGGCGACCTCGAACGCGCCGGTCGAGACGCTGGATGGCTTCGACGTCGCGGTGCGGCGCGGTCCCGCGCATTGGGCCAACTGCGCGAGCGGCCATTTTCTCGGCGAGACCGAGATTCCCGTGTGCAGTCCCGTGTTATTGCAACGTTCGCCGATCAAGGTCGCCGACGATCTCGCGCGGCACGTGCTGCTGCATTCCGATACGCGTCCGGATGCCTGGCGCAACTGGTTATCGGCGGCTGGGGTGACGGCGAAATGCCGGAAGAAGCAGTCGTTCGATCACTTCTATCTGGCCTTGCAGGCCGCGGTGGACGGGCTCGGCGTGGCGCTCGGTCCGTTGCCCTTGCTGGCGGATGAACTGGCATCGGGACGGCTCGTGGTGCCGCTGGCGGGTCCGCGTATCGATGCACGCGGCTACTGGTGGGTGGCGAGACGCGAGGTCGCGGATGCACCGTTAGTGGCGCAGTTCTGCGAATGGCTGCAAGCGCAAGGCGATCAAATCGATAAAACGGAAACGGGCAGCCTCGAGGCCGCCCGTTAGCGTGCGCGTGTTCATGCACTGCGTTGCCTTGCGTTCACCTCGCGCAAGAGCGCGAAGCGGCAGCCTCACAGATAGAACATCCGGTCTTCGTCCGACTTGGTTGGCTGCGGCTCGGTTTCTTCGCGGTCTTCATAGAACTTCAGCACCGCTTCGAGCACCTGGTCCGGATCGTCGATGACCTGCATGAGGTCCATGTCGGTCGGATTGATCAGGCCCATTGGCGTGAGCGAGTTCTTGAACCACGCAAGCAGGCCTTCCCAGAACTCGGCGCCCACCAGAATGATCGGCACATGCCGCGACTTCTTGGTCTGGATCAGCGTGAGCACTTCGGCGAGTTCGTCCAGCGTGCCGAAGCCGCCGGGCATCACGATCACCGCGTCCGAGTTCTTCACGAACGTGACCTTGCGCGTGAAGAAATGGCGGAAGCGCAACGAGATGTCTTGCCACTGATTGCCCGATTGCTCGTGCGGCAATTCGATGTTCAGGCCGACCGAAGGCGCCTTGCCCGCATGGGCACCCTTGTTGGCCGCCTCCATGATGCCCGGGCCGCCGCCCGAGATCACGGCGAAGCCGGCGTCCGAGAGCTTGCGCGCGATTTGCGTGGCAAGTTTGTAGTAGGGCGAGTTCGGCTTCAGGCGCGCTGAACCATAGATGCTGACAGCCGGACGAATCTCCGAGAGGTACTCGGTCGCCTCGATAAACTCTGCCATAATCGTGAACATCTGCCACGATGCGCGGGCCTTTTTGGCCGTTGCGCGCTCTTGATCTGCGAGTGATCGCAGACTCGGAATCACTTTTCTCTTAGTCATAATGCCTGAAGAACGAAGCCTTGAAGGTAAGACCCTGCTATTGGTCGACGGTTCGAGTTATCTGTACCGGGCCTACCATGCGATGCCGGATCTGCGCAGCCCCGACGGTGGTCCGACGGGTGCGCTTTACGGGATGATCAACATGCTGCGGCGCATGCGCAAGGAAGTCACAGCAGAGTATAGCGCGTGCGTGTTCGACGCCAAGGGCAAAACGTTTCGCGACGACTGGTATCCCGACTATAAGGCGAATCGGCCGTCGATGCCGGACGACCTCTCGCGCCAGATCGAGCCGATTCATGTGGCCGTGCGCGCGCTCGGCTGGCCCTTGCTGATGATCGAAGGCGTCGAGGCCGACGACGTAATCGGCACCCTCAGCACCGAAGCGGAAAAGCGTGGCATGAATGTGATCGTGTCGACGGGTGACAAGGATCTGGCGCAGCTTGTGTCGGATCATGTCACCCTCATCAATACGATGACTAACGAAACGCTCGACCGCGCCGGCGTGCTCGCCAAGTTCGGCGTGCCGCCGGAGCGCATTATCGACTACCTGTCGTTGATCGGCGATACCGTCGACAACGTGCCCGGCGTCGAGAAATGCGGGCCGAAAACAGCGATCAAATGGCTGACGCAATTCGAGTCGCTGGATGGCATCGTCGCACATGCGGACGAAATTAAAGGTGCGGTAGGAGACAATCTGCGCAGAGCGCTCGATTTTCTGCCAATGGCGAGGAAACTCGTCACTGTCGAGCGCAACTGCGATATGACCGACCATATCGTGTCGATCGAGGAAAGTCTGCAAAGCCGGCCGGAATCGCGCGAGGAGTTGCGCGACGTGTTCACGCGCCACGGCTTCAAGACGTGGCTGCGCGAAGTGGAAATCGCGGACGCCGTGGAAGGTCCGGAAACGGATGTGGCGCCGGCTTTGTCGGTGGATCATGAGCGGCACTACGACACCGTGCAGACGTGGGAGCAATTCGACGCATGGCTCGAGAAGATCAACGCGGCCGAGCTGACCTCGTTCGATACGGAAACCACCTCGCTCGACCCCATGACCGCGCAGATCGTGGGCCTGTCGTTGTCGGTTGAAGCCGGCCGGGCGGCGTATGTGCCGCTCGCGCATCGCGGCCCGGACGCGCCCGTGCAATTGCCGCGCGACGAAGTCCTCGCGAAACTCAAGCCGTGGCTGGAAAGCGCCGAGCACAAGAAGGTCGGCCAGCATCTCAAGTACGACGAGCAGGTGCTGGCGAACTACGGCATTGAAATGCGCGGTGTCGAACACGACACGCTGCTGCAATCGTACGTGGTCGAATCGCATCGCACGCACGACATGGACAGCCTCGCGCTGCGCCATCTCGGCGTGAAGACGATCAAGTACGAAGAGGTCGCGGGCAAGGGCGCGGGGCAGATCGGCTTCGACGAAGTCGCGTTGGACAAGGCCGCCGAATACGCTGCGGAAGATGCTGATATCACTTTGCGGCTGCATCAGGCTCTGTATCCGCAAGTGACTGCGGAGAAGACGCTCGAGTACGTCTATCGCGGGATCGAACTGCCGACCTCGCGTGTCCTGCGCAAGATGGAGCGCACCGGCGTGCTGATCGACGCGGAGAAACTGCGTCAGCAAAGCAGCGAAATCGCCACGCGTCTGATCCAGTTGGAAAGCGAAGCGTATGTGCTGGCCGGCGGCGAATTCAATCTGGGCTCGCCGAAGCAGATCGGGCAGATCTTCTTCGAGAAGCTGGAACTGCCGGTGGTCAAGAAGACGCCGAGCGGCGCACCGTCCACTGACGAAGAAGTGCTGCAAAAGCTCGCCGAAGACTATCCGCTGCCGAAGATTCTGCTTGAACACCGTGGCTTGTCGAAGCTGAAGTCGACCTACACCGACAAGCTGCCGCGCATGGTCAACGCCACCACGGGCCGCGTGCATACGAACTATGCGCAGGCTGTGGCGGTCACGGGGCGCCTTGCATCGAACGACCCGAACCTGCAGAACATTCCCGTGCGCACCGGCGAAGGCCGCCGTATTCGCGAAGCGTTTATTGCACCGCCCGGACACAAGCTGGTCTCCGCGGATTATTCGCAGATCGAACTGCGCATCATGGCGCACATTTCCGGCGACGAATCGCTGCTGCGCTCATTCTCGCAGGGCGAAGACATTCACCGCGCCACCGCGGCGGAGATTTTCAGCGTGACGCCGCTCGAAGTGTCGAACGATCAACGCCGCGTGGCCAAGGTCATCAACTTTGGTCTGATCTACGGCATGAGTTCGTTTGGTCTTGCCGCGAACCTCGGCATCACGCGCGACGCAGCCAAGCTCTATATCGACCGCTATTTCGCGCGTTATCCGGGCGTGGCGCGTTATATGGATGAAACGCGAGTGAGCGCCAAGGCCAAGGGTTATGTCGAGACGGTGTTCGGCCGCCGCCTGTGGCTGCCGGAGATCAACGGCGGCAATGGTCCGCGCCGTCAGGCCGCCGAGCGCGCCGCGATCAACGCGCCGATGCAAGGCACAGCCGCCGATCTGATCAAGCTCTCGATGATCGCTGTGCAGGACTGGATCGAAGCCTCGAAGATCGGCACGCGCATGATCATGCAGGTGCACGATGAATTGATTCTCGAAGTACCGGACGCGGAATTGTCCGACGTGCGCAAGCGCTTGCCCGAGTTGATGTGCGGTGTCGCCGACCTGAAAGTGCCGCTGGTCGCCGAAGTGGGTGCCGGCCTGAACTGGGAAGAAGCGCATTGACGTGCGTGTGACGGGACGCGATATCGTCGTGCGCATGTCACACATGCGTATTGATGGCTTGTGACAACCCGTGCTGCTCGCGGACAATCGCTGAAAGACGGCGCTCATGTGAATCCTCATGGGCGCCGAACGACGCATAACCCATCGGCAAACACGGAGAGTTCAATGCATCGTTTTATCGTGGTTGGCGGAGGCGCGGGGGGATTGGAGCTGGCGACGCGTTTGGGCGATCGCTATGCACCCCACAAGAGCAAGGGCGGTGTGCGGGCGCAGGTCACGCTCGTCGACCGCAATCCGACTCATATCTGGAAGCCGCTCCTGCATGAAGTGGCGGCGGGCAGCATGGACCCGTTCACGCAGGAACTCGAATATGCCGCGCAAGCGCGCTGGCACGGCTTCGAATTTCAGCAGGGCGAACTGACGGGACTGGACCGCGCGAACAAGCGCCTCACGCTCGGCACCGTGCTCGACGACGACGGCGCCGAGTTGCTGCCCGAACGCCAGCTCGAATACGACACGCTGATCATCGCGATCGGCAGCACGACCGCCTTCTTCGGCGTCAAAGGCGCGCCTGAATTTTCCCTCGCACTCGATACAGTCAGCCAGGCCGAGCGTTTCCGCAAACGCCTGATCGCGGCATGCATGCGCGCCGAGCATCAAGTGCATGAACCGGTCGAATCGGGGCCGGGCACGTCGTCCACGGGCGAGCCGCGCATTCAGGTGGCGATTGTCGGCGGCGGCGCGACGGGTGTCGAACTGTCGGCGGAATTGCGTAACACCGCGCAGGTGTTGTCCGCATACGGCTTGCATAAGCTCGATCCGCGGCATGACGTCGGCATCGTGCTGATCGAAGCGGGGCCGCGCATTCTGCCGGCTTTGCAGGAACGGGTCTCGACCGCCACGGCCGAGCTGCTCACCAAGCTCGGCGTGAAGCTGATGATCGGCGAAACCGTGGCCGAAGTCGCGCCCGGTATGATCCGCACCGCGAGCGGCAAAACGGTGCGCGCCGATCTGACGGTGTGGGCGGCCGGCATCAAGGCGCCGGCGATTTTGAGCGAACTCGACGGCTTGCCGGTCAACCGGCTGGGCCAACTCATCGTGCGCCGCACGCTGCAAACTGAAACGGACGACAACGTCTTCGCGCTCGGCGATTGCGCCGCCTGTCCGTGGCCGGGCAACGAGCGCAACGTGCCGCCGCGCGCGCAGGCGGCTCACCAGCAGGCGAGCTTTTTGATGAAGGCGCTGGCGGCGCGGCTCGAAAACAAGCCACTGCCGGAGTTCACCTATCGCGACTTCGGGTCGTTGGTGTCGCTCGGACATTTCAGCGCGGTCGGTAATCTGATGGGCGGGGTGATCGGCGGCAATATGCTGATTGAAGGGCTCTTCGCGCGCTTCATGTATATGTCGCTGTACCGGCTGCATATCGCCGCGCTGCACGGCTATGCGCGGATGGTGCTCGATACCTTCGCGCACTGGTTGCGCCGCACCACGCTGCCGCGGGTCAAGCTGCACTGACGAGTGCCGATGCGCCCGGCCGGCCCGGGAACGTTGCATCTGCAACAGGATGCGTGTCAGGCGTATCCTGTTGCCTCCAACGTTCAACCGAGGAGTGCACGCATGCTGAAACCCGATATCGACAGCCTGGTCCCGCACGTCCCCTTCAACCGACGTACTTTCATTAAAGCCGCGCTCGGCACCGGCTTCGCCGCCGCCGTGCTGCCCGTCTCGGCGCAAACCATTCATACCGATACTGACGGCCTCGAAGCCGGCGAAATCGCGGTGCGCTCCGGCGACACGCTGGTGCCGGCCTATCGCGCGCAGCCGAAGGGCAAGACGCACTTGCCGGTGATCATCGTCGTGCACGAGATTTTTGGCGTGCACGAGCATATCGCCGACGTATGCCGGCGCTTCGCCAAGCTGGGCTATCTCGCGATCGCGCCGAATCTTTTTGAACGGCAGGGCGATCCGACCGTTCATGCAAGCATGCAGCAGATCAGCGCGTTAGTGGTCAGCAAGGTGCCGGACGACCAGGTGATGGGCGATCTCGATGCCACCGTCGCCTGGGCCGGAGAGCATGGCGGCGATCTGAACCGGCTTGGCGTGAACGGCTTTTGCTGGGGCGGGCGGATTGCGTGGCTGTACGCCGAACATAACCCGCGACTGAAGGCGGGTGTCGCCTGGTACGGACGGGTAACGGGCGAAAAGAACGCGATGATGCCGGCGAATCCGCTCGATCAGGTCGCGCAACTTCATGCGCCGGTGCTGGGGCTTTACGGATTGCAAGATCAGAGCATCCCGCAGGACACGCTCGAACAGATGAAGCAGGCCATCGCGCAAGGGCCGCAAGCGGGCCGTGGTTCGCAGTTCGTCGTGTATGACGATGCGGGCCACGCGTTTTTCGCGGATTATCGGCCGAGCTACAAGAAGGCCGATGCCGAGGATGGTTGGCGCCGTGTGCTGGTGTGGTTCAAGCAGCATGGGGTGGCTTGAGGCGGTCGCCGCTCCCTCGCTTGCTTTAAAAAAAGGCCGTTGCCGCTTTCGGGTGGCAACGGCCTTTTGCTAACGACGTGCTGTGGCGCGCTGGGACGCTCAAGGATTCGGGCCCGTCGCGATGGGCCGCTTCGGGTCGGAACTCCACTCGCTCCACGATCCCGCATACAACGCGGCGCCGTGCAGGCCGGCAACTTCCATCGCCAGGGCATTCACGCATGCCGTCACGCCCGAGCCGCATTGCAGCACCACGTGTTCCGGCGGCGTGTCGGCGAGCAGCGCGTGGAATTCCTCGCGCAACGTATGCGCCGGCTTGAAGCGGCCGTCGGCGGTGAGGTTGTTCTTGAAGAAGCGGTTGAGCGCGCCGGGAATGTGGCCGCCGACGCGATCCAGTGTCTCGTTCTCACCGCGATACCGGTCGTCTGCGCGGGCGTCGACCACCACGTGTTCCTTCGAGCCGAGATTGCGCTCGACCGTTTGCGCGTCGACCGTGACGGACAGCGGCGCGCCTGCCTTGAAGTCGCCGGTGTTCTGGGCCGGCGCGTCCTGCGTCAGCGGATGACCGCCGGCTTCCCATGCCTGCAGGCCGCCGTCGAGCAGCGCGACCGCGTCGTGACCGAGCCAGCGCAGCAGCCACCATGCACGGGCGGCGTACATGCCGCCTTGCGCGTCGTACGCGACGACCTGCTGGCCCTGCTTCAGGCCGCGCGACTCCAGCGTCTCCACCAGCCGCGCACGATCCGGCAGCGGATGGCGGCCGTTATGACCGTTCTTCGGCCCCGACAGATCGCGATCGAGATGCAGGTAATGCGCGCCCGGCAGATGCCCGGCCAGATAGGCTTTTTCGCCGGCTTCCGTGTCGGCCAGATCGAACCGGCAGTCGATGACGAACACGCTGCCCGGCGCGGCGGCAAGCCGTTCCGCGAGATTGGTCGCGGAAATCAGAGTGGTGTAGTGAGTGTGCGGCATGACGTCTCCTGTCGATCAGAGTTAGCGCTTTAGCGCTCGCTCGGGTCCCATGCAAAGCTCGATGCGGGCGATGGCGGCTCCGCTAGGCGGCTTGGCGCCGCCTACGGATGGCCAAGCTATCTTCTAAGTCTAAACAAAAAAAGACGGGTCGAAGCCCGTCTTTCCATGCATTGATCCTGCCGGAAGAATCTGGTGAATCTGGTTCGGCGCCACTCAGATCGTACCGAGTTCGCGCCGCAGGAATTCGTGGAAGTGCTGCATGCCATCTTCCATCGGGCTCTGATACGGGCCGACCTGCGATTCGCCGCGATTCATCAGCGCACGGCGGCCGGCGTCCATGCGTTCCGCGATCTCGTCGTCTTCGCGGGCCGTTTCCATGTAGGCGGCGCGTTCGGCTTCGACGAACTCACGCTCGAACAGCGCAATTTCCTCAGGGTAATAGAACTCCACCACGTTGGTGGTTTTCTGCGGACCGCGCGGAATCAGCCAAGACACCACCAGCACGTGCGGATACCACTCGATCATGATGCCCGGGTAGTACACCATCCAGATCGCGCCGAATTCAGGCGGATTGCCGCCGCGAAAGCGCAGCACTTCGTCGTGCCACTTGCGGTACGTGGGGCTGCCCGGCTGCTCCAGATCCTTGTGCACGCCAACCGTCTGCACGCTATACCATTCGCCGAACTCCCACGTCAGGTCGTCGCAATTGACGAAGCTGCCGAGGCCCGGATGGAAGGGCGCGACGTGATAGTCCTCCAGATAGACCTCGATAAAGGTCTTCCAGTTGTAGTTGCACTCGTGCACTTCGACGTGATCGAACATGAAGCCCGAAAAATCGAAGTGTTCCTTGGTGCCGAGGCGCGCCAGATCGCGCGCGACGTCGCGCCCCTGCGCTTCGAACAGCAGGCCTTGCCAGTTCTGCAGCGACGTGGCGCCGAGATTCAGGCAGGGGTTATCCGCAAAATGGGGCGCACCGAGGAGCTGGCCGTTCAGGTCGTACGTCCAGCGATGCAGGGGGCAGACGATGTTCTCCGTCTGGCCGCGGCCGTTGAGCATGATGGCTTGCCGGTGGCGGCACACGTTCGACAGCAGTTCGACTTGTGACTGCTGGTTACGGACGAGCACACGCCCTTCGCTCTCGCTCGGCAAAGCAAAATAATTCCCCGTTTCGGGCACCATGAGATCGTGGCCGATGTAACGAGGACCTTTCTTGAAAAGGGTTTCGATTTCGCGCGTTAGAAGCGCTTCGTCAAAGTAAGCCGTGACTGGCAGCTGGCTGTGGACAGACCGCAACTGCAATGCATTGCTCAGATTGGACATTCCCACTCCCGTGAAGACGTGAAAGCAGTGAACAACCCAACCATCGAAGATTCGATTTAGGGAGCCCGCAATTATACCTGTTTCCCCTTCTTTGGGGCCGTTAAGTGCCTGATTTGGGTCAAAAATCTCAGGAAAGTTCGGCTTTTTCGCCGCAGACCGATCGTTTTTTTTCTGCGAGACTGCTAGGACGGCGCGCAGCGGGAAGGCGGGCGTAGGGCGGCGGGCGGCTCGGAAATATCGCTTTTGCCGTAGAATGTCCGACTTGTTTTAATTTTGCGACTATTCATGGCGAAGACCGCGTCGAAAGATACTGCTGCCACGCCAGCCGAAGGCGTCGACACCACGCCGCTGCCCGAGAATTACGAGGCCGCCCAGGCGGAGCTGGAAGGGCTGGTTGCACGCATGGAAAGCGGCAATCTCAGCCTCGAGGAATCGCTCACCGCCTACCGGCGCGGCGCGGCTCTCGTGGCGTTTTGCCAGCAGCAGCTCGAGAAGGTCGAGCAGCAGGTGCGCGTGCTTGACGGCGAGACGCTCAAGCCGCTGCCCATGAATACCGCAGGCACAGCCGCTACTGAAAGCGGGGACGACCTATGACATTCGAACAATGGATGCGCTCGGTACTGGAGCGCGTCGAAACGGCACTGGAACATTACCTGCCGAGCGAGGCAACCGAGCCCGCCACGCTGCATGAAGCCATGCGCTACGCGGTGCTGGGCGGCGGCAAGCGGGTTCGCCCGCTGCTGTGCCACGCGGCCGGCGAGCTGACCGGCGCGCGCGCCGAGTGCCTCGACGCGGCGGCGGCAGCGCTGGAAATGATCCACGTGTACTCGCTCGTCCACGACGACATGCCGTGCATGGACGACGACGCGCTGCGTCGCGGCAAGCCCACGGTACACGTCAAATATGACGAAGCGACGGCATTGCTGGTCGGCGACGCGCTGCAATCGCAGGCGTTTGTCGCGTTGACGTCGGACGTTCTGGCCCCGGCGCAGCAGGCCGCGCTCGTGCGCGAACTGGCGCTGGCGAGCGGCTCGATCGGCATGTGCGGCGGGCAGGCCATCGATCTGGCGAGCGTCGGCCACACGCTGACGCGCACGCAACTCGAAACCATGCACCGCATGAAGACCGGCGCGTTGCTGCGCGCCGCGGTGCGCATGGGCGCACTGGCGGGCGAAACGCCGGATGCGGACGGCATGCGTGCGCTCGACGCGTATGCGGCCGCTGTCGGCCTCGCGTTTCAGGTCGTCGACGATATTCTCGACGTCACGACCGATTCCGCGACGCTCGGCAAAACGGCAGGTAAAGACGCGAAGGACGGCAAGCCGACCTACGTGTCGATTATTGGGCTCGACGCGTCGCGCGCGCTCGCAGCGCAGCTGCGCAGCGACGCTCACGCCGCGCTGGCGCCGTTTGGCGCACGCGCGCAGCGTCTTGCCGAATTGGCCGACCTGGTGGTGAACCGGGTTAGCTGAACGCGAAAGCCCGCCGCCGCGCGCCTCCGTTGCGAAGCGCATGTATGAAGTGCGGGCGCGTAAGTTTTCCTACAATGGAACGACGATGTACGACTTGCTGAAAACCATTGACGACCCGGCAGCCCTGCGCCGCCTCGATCGCCGCCAATTGCAACCGCTTGCCGACGAGTTGCGTGCCTTCGTGCTCGACAGCGTATCGCAGACGGGCGGCCATCTTTCGTCCAACCTCGGCACGGTCGAGTTGACCATTGCTCTGCACTATGTGTTCGACACGCCGCACGACCGGATCGTCTGGGATGTCGGCCATCAAACCTATCCGCACAAAATCCTGACGGGCCGCCGTGACCAGATGCACACGCTGCGTCAGCTGGGCGGCATCTCGGGTTTCCCGAAACGTGACGAGTCGGAGTACGACACGTTCGGCACGGCGCACTCCAGCACGTCGATTTCCGCCGCGCTCGGCATGGCGGTCGCAAGCAAGCTGCAGGGCGACAACCGCATGGGCATCGCCGTGATCGGCGACGGCGCGATGACGGCCGGCATGGCGTTCGAGGCGATGAACAACGCCGGCGTCGAAGACGACGTGCCGCTCCTGGTCATCCTGAACGACAACGACATGTCGATTTCGCCGCCGGTCGGCGCGCTGAATCGCCATCTGGCGCGCCTGATGTCGGGCCGCTTCTACGCCGCCGCGCGTGCCGGCGTCGAACGCGTGCTGCGCGTCGCGCCGCCCATGCTCGACCTCGCCCGCAAGCTCGAAGAGCACGCCAAGGGCATGATCGTGCCGGCCACGCTGTTCGAAGAGTTCGGCTTCAACTACATCGGCCCGATCGACGGCCACGATCTCGATTCGCTGATCCCGACGCTGCAGAACATCAAGGAACTGCGCGGTCCGCAATTCCTGCACGTGGTGACGAAGAAAGGCCAGGGCTACAAGCTGGCCGAAGCCGATCCGGTGCTGTACCACGGCCCGGGCAAGTTCAATCCGGCTGAAGGCATCAAGCCGGCCAGCACGCCGTCGAAGAAGACCTACACGCAGGTATTCGGCGAATGGCTGTGCGACGCAGCCGAGCTGGACGCACGTGTGGTCGGCATCACGCCGGCCATGCGTGAAGGCTCGGGCATGGTGGAGTTCGAGAAGCGCTTCCCGGACCGTTACTTCGACGTCGGCATCGCCGAGCAACATGCGGTGACGTTCGCCGGCGGTTTGGCCGCGGAAGGCATGAAGCCGGTGGTCGCGATCTACTCCACCTTCCTGCAACGTGCTTACGACCAACTGATTCACGACGTCGCGCTGCAGAACCTGCCGGTGGTGTTCGCCATCGACCGCGCGGGTCTGGTCGGCGCGGACGGCGCGACGCACGCGGGCGCTTACGACCTGGCGTTCCTGCGCTGCATCCCGAACATGACGGTGATGGCTGCGTCGGACGAAAACGAATGCCGCCAGATGCTGTACACGGCGTTGCAGCAACCGAACCCGACAGCGGTGCGCTATCCGCGCGGCGCCGGCACGGGCGTCGCCACTGTGAAGCAGATGGTGGCGCTGCCGCTCGGCAAGGGCGAAATTCGTCGTGAAACGTCGCAGCCGGCTGGCAAGCGCATTGCGATTCTGGCATTCGGCACGATGGTCGCGCCGTCGCTGGCAGCCGCCGAGCAACTGGATGCGACGGTCGCCAACATGCGCTTCGTGAAGCCGCTCGACGCCGATCTGGTCCGTCAACTGGCCGAAACGCACGACGCCATCGTCACGGTCGAAGAAGGCAGCGTAATGGGCGGCGCGGGTTCGGCCTGCGTCGAAGCCCTGCTTGAAAGTGGGGTTATGCGACCCGTACTACAATTGGGCCTTCCCGATCGGTTCATCGATCATGGGGACCCGGCCAAGCTGCTCGCCGCGTGTGGTCTCGACGCCGCGGGTATCACCAAGTCGATCCGCGAGCGCTTCCTGTCGAGCGGCGCGGTCGGCGGACAGTCGTCGGTGAAGCGCGTCGCGTAAAGCGTCGCCGCTCGCGGTGCGGCCGCCGTGCCATGGCGGCCATAAGCAATCTCCAACTTGAATCGGTGGGCCTTCGGGCCCTTCATCCAACGCCGGCAGGGGCCGGCGTTCGCCATTGCGCGCCTTGATCCGCGCGGCCGCGGGGAGCCGCCGAACCTGTCGCTTTGCGGCAGCCCTCGCGAGGGAATCCCCGAAGGGGACTTCCTTCGGGGCGAAGACTCAGGGCGGTCCGGCGTTTCCTGAAAGGACAAGAAATGAATCAGATGAATCCCGCCTTTGTGATGCCCGACGTGCAAAGCACGCCCGACACTCGTCAGATCCCGATTCAACGTGTCGGCGTAAAGGCCGTGCGCCATCCGCTGACGGTGCGCACCCAAGGAGGCGAGGTGCAGCCGACGGTCGGTACGTGGAACCTCGACGTACATCTGCCGGCTGAGCAGAAGGGCACGCACATGTCGCGTTTCGTCGCCTTGCTCGAAGAGAACAAGGCGCCGCTGGAGCCGGCCACGTTCCGCACCATGCTCGCCGCAATGCTCGAAAAGCTCGAAGCCGAGGCCGGCCGCATCGAGGTGTCGTTCCCGTACTTCGTGAACAAGACCGCGCCGGTGTCGGGCGTGCAGAGCCTGCTCGACTACGAAGTCACGCTGACGGGTGACACTCGCAACGGCGCGACGCGTCTGTTCCTGCAAGTGCTGGTGCCGGTGACGAGCCTGTGCCCGTGCTCGAAGAAGATCTCGCAGTACGGCGCGCATAACCAGCGCTCGCACGTCACGATCAACGCCGAACTGGCAGGCGATGTGGCCGTGGAAGAACTGATTCGTATCGCCGAAGAAGAAGCCTCGTGCGAACTGTGGGGCTTGCTCAAGCGCCCGGACGAGAAGTTCGTGACCGAGCGTGCTTATGAAAATCCGAAGTTCGTCGAAGACCTGGTGCGCGATGTCGCGCAACGTCTGAATGCGGATGAGCGGATCGTTGCCTACGTGCTGGAAGCCGAGAACTTCGAGTCGATTCACAATCACAGCGCGTACGCGGTGATCGAGCGGGATAAGCGCGTGGCTTGATACGCGCGTTTGCCGACAGCATCAAAAAAGCCGCTTCTTGAAGCGGCTTTTTTTACGGCGTAACGATGTCGAACTCAGCGTGCGAGGGACGTCAGATCCCAGCGAGGCTTCACCGTGAACGCGTAGTCCTTGCCCGATTGATCGGGCCAGCGTTGCAGTCGCAAGGCACCGGCCAGTGCGATCATCGCGCCGTTGTCCGTGCACAGCGACAGGTCCGGATAGTGCACGTAGAAATTGCGCTTCTTCGCGGCAGCGGAAAGCGCCTCGCGCAATTGCCGGTTCGCGCCGACCCCGCCCGCGACGACCAGCCGGTTGAGCTTCGTCTTCTTGAGCGCGGCCAGCGACTTCGCCGCCAGAACCTCGACAGCCGCGTCGACGAAACCGCGCGCCAGATCGGCTTTCGCCTGCTCGCAGATATTCGAGCCGCCCAGCTTCTTGGCGTGCGTGAGGACAGCGGTCTTCAAGCCGCTGAAGCTGAAATCCAGGTCGCCGGAATGCAGCATGGGACGCGGCAGGACCACCGCGCCCGGCGTGCCGAATTCGGCCATGCGCGAGACTTCCGGGCCGCCCGGGTAACCGAGGCCGAGCAGCTTGGCGGTTTTGTCGAAGGCTTCGCCGGCTGCGTCGTCCAGCGTTTCGCCGAGCGTCTCGTAGACGCCGACGTCAGTCACGCGCATCAGTTGCGTGTGACCGCCGGACACCAGCAGCGCGACGAACGGGAACGGCGGCGGCTCATCCACCAGCAACGGCGAGAGCAAATGCCCTTCGAGGTGATGAATGCCGATAGTCGGCTTGTCCCACGCCATGGCCAGCGAATTGGCGACGCTCGCGCCGACCAGCAGCGCGCCCGCGAGACCCGGGCCTTGCGTATAGGCGATCGCGTCGATGTCGCCGCGGGCAGCGCCGGCGCG
Source organism: Paraburkholderia sp. BL9I2N2 (assembly GCF_004339745.1). Lineage (GTDB taxonomy): Bacteria > Pseudomonadota > Gammaproteobacteria > Burkholderiales > Burkholderiaceae > Paraburkholderia. The sequence goes on from NZ_SMGP01000005.1 coordinate 276,727, forward strand.
TTCCATCACCTCTTCGAGCAGCGGCAGCGCACGCCGGATGTGATCGCGCGACGCCAGTTCCGGCACCACGCCGCCGTACTCCCGATGCATCGCAATTTGCGAATGCAGCGCGTGCGCAAGCAGGCCGCGCTCCGTGTCGTAGAGCGCGAGACCGGTTTCGTCGCAAGAGCTTTCGATGCCGAGAACGAGCATGATGGGTCGCTTGAGTGGACGCCGGATTAACAAAACCCAGGCGCCCGACAGTGAGAAGGCAAGCCTGAAAGTATAGCAGTGCGGGCAAGGCGCCGCCGACGCGCGGGTACAATGCGGCCCCATGGAATCCTTCGATATCGCAGTGATCGGCGCAGGCGCGGCCGGCATGATGTGCGCGGCCGTGGCCGGGCAACTCGGCCGTCGCGTGGTGCTGATCGACCACTCGCAGCGTCTCGCGGAGAAGATCCGCATCTCCGGCGGCGGCCGTTGCAACTTCACGAATCTGTATGCCGGCCCGGCCAATTACCTGTCGGCCAACCCGCATTTTTGCCGCTCGGCGCTCGCGCGCTACACGCCGCGCGACTTCATGGCGCTGCTCAAGCGCCATCACGTGACGTGGCACGAGAAGCATAAAGGCCAGCTCTTCTGCGACCAGTCGAGCGACGCGGTCATCAATGTGTTGAAGCACGAGTGCGACGCGGGCCGCGTGGCATGGCGCACGCCGCTGTCGGTCGAGCAGGTGCGGCAGGATCCGGAAGGGCGCTTCACGCTGGATACGCAGTCGGGGCCAATCATGGCGCGCGCGCTCGTGGTCGCAACGGGCGGACTGTCGATTCCCAAGATCGGCGCCACCGATTTCGCCTACCGTCTTGCCAAACAGTTCGGCCACAAGCTGATCGACACGCGCCCCGCGCTAGTCCCGCTGACCTTCGCCGCAGCCGACTGGGAGCCGTTCGCGGCGTTGTCCGGTGTCTCGCTGGAAGTGCAACTGGCGACCGGCAACAAGAAGACCGGCGCCGAGTTCAACGAAGACCTGCTGCTCACCCACCGCGGCCTTTCCGGCCCGGGTGTGCTGCAGATTTCGAGCTACTGGCAGCCCGGCGAGCCGATTCACATCAACCTCTTGCCGGCCCAGGACGCCACGACCGCCTTGCTCGAGGCGAAAACCGGCACCAAGCGTCAGATCGCCAATCTGTTGTCGGAATGGGTGCCGCAGCGGCTCGCCCATGTCTGGCTCGAAACCCATCAGATTTCCGCCGAAGCCCGCGTGGCCGATTTGCCGGACAAAACCCTGCGCCGCGTCGGCGAAGCCCTGTCGCGCTGGACGCTCACCCCCAACGGCACCGAAGGCTATCGCAAAGCCGAAGTGACGCGCGGCGGCATCGACACGCGCGACCTGTCGTCATCGACGATGATGAGCGCGCGCGCGCCGGGCTTGTACTTCATCGGCGAAGCTGTCGACGTAACCGGTTGGCTGGGTGGCTACAACTTTCAATGGGCGTGGGCATCGGGTGTGGCGGCCGGCCAGGCGGCCGCGGAGTATGCCAGAGGGGCTTGACGGCGCTCTGGCTTTGTGAGAAAGCTCTGCTATACTCCTGAACCTTTACAAAGTTCCGTTATTGAAAAATGACGACCATCCGCGTAAAAGACAACGAGCCGTTCGAAGTCGCCATGCGCCGGTTCAAGCGCACCATGGAGAAAAACGGCTTGCTGACGGAACTTCGCGCTCGCGAGTTTTACGAAAAGCCTACGGCTGAGCGCAAGCGTAAGAAGGCGGCTGCGGTGAAGCGTCATTTCAAGCGTCTGCGTGGCCAGATGCTGCCAAAGAAGTTCTACTGATTCTGGCGTTGCCGCGGTTCCCGTTGAACGGAGCGGCGACATTCAACCGGTGAGGGCGCGACAGGTGCCATCACGGAAAACACGGCCCTTCGGGCCAGCCGGCAGGGTCGCAACCACAACGCACAGTGTGCCAACCCGCTTGAGGAAGCAGTCCCAAGCGGGTATTCGTGTTGATGCGCGTGTTGATGCAATTAGCCTGGCCGGTTTTTCAAATTCCAACGCATTCAGGTGAGTGATGAGTCTCAAGGACCGGATCAACGACGATATGAAGGCCGCCATGCGGGCACGTGAGACCGAGCGCCTCGGCACGGTCCGTCTGCTGCTCGCCGCGATCAAGCAGCGCGAAGTCGACGAGCGCATTACGCTCGACGACACCGCGATCACCGCGGTCATCGACAAGATGATCAAGCAGCGCAAAGACTCGATCAGCCAGTTCGAAGCCGCTGGCCGCACCGATCTGGCCGACAAGGAAAAGGCCGAGCTGGCGATCTTGTCTGCTTATATGCCGGAACAGATGTCCGAGGCGGAGATCGTTGCCGAAGTGCAGGCCGCGGTGGCGCAAACCGGCGCAGCCGGCCCGCAGGACATGGGCAAGGTGATGGGTGTGCTCAAGCCGAAGCTGGCCGGCCGTGCCGACATGACCGCTGTCTCGGCGCAAGTCAAAGCCGCGCTCGCGAAGTAAATTCCCGTATTTCCGCGCTGTGCATGCCGTTATTTCGACGGCGCGCGCGGCGCTGAGTTTTTAGGCAGCGTCATTTACTGTGATTCCTCCGTCATTCCTGCAGGACCTGCTCAACCGCGTCGATATCGTCGACGTGGTCGGCCGGTATGTGCAGTTGAAAAAGGGCGGCGCGAACTTCATGGGGCTGTGCCCGTTCCACAACGAGAAAAGCCCTTCGTTTACGGTTAGTCCGACTAAGCAGTTCTATCACTGCTTCGGCTGCGGCGCGCATGGTACGGCCATCGGGTTCCTGATGGAACACGTCGGTTCATCGTTTCCGGAAGCGGTCAACGAACTGGCGCAGTCGGTCGGCTTGACGGTGCCGAATGAGCCATCGCCCGGCTATGGCGGCGGCGGTTCCGGCGGCGGCTATGCGCCGGCGGCGTCCAAAGCGGTTACCACCGCGCTATCCGATGTCATGCAGACCGCCTGCGACTTCTACCGCAAGCAACTGCGCAGCGCGCCGGTCGCGATCCAGTACCTGAAGAAACGCGGCTTGACCGGCGAGATCGCGGCCCGTTTCGGGCTCGGCTATGCCCCGGACGGCTGGCAGAACCTCGAAGCGGCCTTTCCGAACTACCGCGACGATTCGCTGGTCGAATCGGGTCTGGTGATCGTCAGCGAAAAGTCCGACGCTCAGGGCCAGAACCGCCGGTACGACCGCTTTCGCGAGCGGGTCATGTTCCCGATACGCAATGTGAAAGGTCAGGTGATCGGCTTCGGCGGCCGCGTGCTCGACGGCGGCGAGCCCAAATATTTGAATTCGCCCGAAACGCCTTTATTTAACAAGGGCAGCGAGCTGTATGGGCTGTTCGAGGCGCGTCTGGCAATTCGCGAGCAGCACTACGTGCTGGTCGTGGAAGGCTATATGGACGTGGTCGCGCTGGCCCAATTGGGGTTCCAGAACGCGGTCGCCACGCTCGGCACGGCCTGCACGCCGATTCATGTGCAGAAACTGATGCGCCAGACCGACACGGTCATCTTCAGTTTCGACGGCGATTCGGCCGGCCGGCGCGCCGCCCGGCGTGCGCTGGACGCCTGTTTGCCGCATGCGGCGGACAACCGGACCATCCGGTTCCTGTTTTTGCCGTCCGAGCACGATCCGGACAGCTATGTGCGTGAATTCGGCACCGAGGGTTTCGCCGAGCAGGTCGAGCGGGCCATGCCGCTGTCGCAGTTCATGCTGAACGAGGTGCTGACCGGCAAGGAGCTGGATCAGCCGGAAGGCAGGGCCCGCGCGCTGTTCGACGCCAAGCCGCTGCTGCAGGCGCTGCCGGCCAACGCGCTGCGCGCCCAGATCATGCATATGTTCGCCGACCGGCTCGACGTGCCGTTCGACGAGGTCGCCGCGCTATGCGAGGTCGATTCGCGCATCGCGGCGGCGGCCCGCGCTGCGCCGGCCCGCAAAGACCGGCGCAGTGTGACCGGGATCGAGGAAAAAACGCTGCGCAATCTGGTGATGTATCCGCGCACGGTGTCCGTGCTGGACGAAGAGGCCGAACAGGCTCTTCTCACGGTCACGCGGCACGGCGAGTTGTTCGAGGAAGTGACGACGCACGCGCGTGCGCTGGGCGATTCGGCGGAGTTTCAGTTGTTGTCCGACCTATTGCGAAACGGCGCGAACGCCCCAACTTTCGAGGAAATCTTTCGCAAAATTCTAGACTATGATGAAAACGTCCGGGATTTACTGCTGAAGGACCCGGAAGATGCGACCGTCATCGAGGAACGGCGCGAGCAGGAACGGATTGTCGGCGAGGAACTGAAGGCGGCGATCCTGAAGATGCGGTACGACGCTTACTGCGATCGTCTCGAGCAGCTTTCGCGGCAATCCCGGCACACGCCGGAGGAGTTTGCGGAGCTGTCGGAGCTTAATCGGAAGCGGGCTGACATGAAGCGCCAGCTCGGGCTGTAGGCGGAGCGCAGGAAGCCTGGGTGGTATAATAAAAGGTTTCCAGCGGTTTGTTTTTCAAGGGTTTTCCTAGCAAAGGCGAAAAGGCGATGCGATGGCAAAGACTACGGGCGGAACTACGGACGGAAAGAAAACAACAGGCACGAGCTCCACGGAGCGGACCAGAAAGGTCACCGAGGCCAGGTTAGTTTCTTCCACCAGAAAAACGTCTGCGGTTAGCGTTGCACCGGTTGCCGGGAAGAAGTCCTCGACCACTTCGGCTGCGCGAGCGGAGCCGGACAGGGCGGCGAAAGTTGTAGCAGTACCGGCCACGAAGGGGTCGGGTGTCAGAAGCGTAAGGGAAGCGGCTGCCGCGCAGGACGATGCGGTAGTGCGCGAGGTTCCAGTATCCACGGTTCAAACGGCTGTTGTCCACCAGCCGCGAGTCGAGACTACAGCCGGTACGGCGAACTCCATGACGAAAAAGCTGAACGAAGTACCCGTCGATGACGACGCAACCCAAAGCGAAGAAAGCCCCGCGGCTGTTCCAGCCAAGGTGGAAAAGGCCAAGGCTCGCGATCGTCGTGCAAAGGAAAAAGCGCTGCTGAAAGACGCTTTCGCGTCGTCACAGCCGGGCACGGTCGAGGAACTCGAGGAACGCCGCTCCAAACTGCGCGCGCTGATCAAGCTCGGCAAAGAGCGCGGCTTCCTGACGTACGCTGAAATCAACGACCACCTGCCGGACAACTTCACCGAGACCGAGGCGATAGAAGGCATCATCAGCACGTTCAACGACATGGGCGTGGCGGTGTATGAACAGGCCCCGGACGCTGAAACGCTGCTGCTGAACGACAACGCGCCGGCGGCTTCGTCGGACGACGAAGTGGAAGAGGAAGCGGAAGTTGCGCTGTCCACCGTCGACTCGGAATTCGGCCGCACCACCGACCCGGTCCGCATGTACATGCGCGAAATGGGCACGGTGGAGCTGCTCACGCGCGAAGGCGAAATCGAAATCGCCAAGCGGATCGAAGACGGCCTGAAGCACATGGTGATGGCCATCTCCGCGTGCCCGACCACGATCGCCGACATCCTGGCGATGGCGGAGCGCGTCGCGAATGAGGAAATTCGCATCGACGAACTGGTCGACGGCCTGATCGACGCCAATGCGGAAGACGCGGACGGCTTCTCCGCGCAGGAAGCGGAAGCGATCGAGAGTGAAGACGAGGAAGTCGAAGAGGACGCGGAAGAGGACGAGGAAGAAGACGACGGCACGGCGCAAGCCACGGCTAACGCAGCGCAGATGGAAGCGCTCAAGCGTGCGTCGCTCGAAAAATTCGCGATGATCAGCGAATGGTTCGACAAGATGCGTCGCGCGTTCGAGAAGGAAGGCTACAAGTCCAAGTCGTATCTGAAGGCACAGGAAACGATCCAGAACGAGCTGATGACGATCCGCTTTACCGCGCGCACCGTCGAGCGTCTGTGCGACACGCTGCGTGCGCAAGTGGACGAAGTGCGTCAGGTCGAGCGTCAGATCCTGCATACGGTGGTCGACAAGTGCGGCATGCCGCGTGCGGAATTCATCGCGCGTTTCCCGGGCAGCGAAACGGACCTCGAATGGGCCGACAAGATCGTCGGTGAGGGTCACGCGTATAGCGCGATCCTCACGCGGAACATCCCGGCCATTCGCGAACAGCAGCAGCGTCTGCTGGATCTGCAAGCGCGTGTCGTGCTGCCGCTGAAGGACCTGAAGGAAACCAACCGTCAGATGGCAGCGGGTGAACTGAAGGCGCGTCAGGCGAAGCGCGAAATGACCGAGGCGAACTTGCGTCTCGTGATCTCGATCGCGAAGAAGTACACGAACCGTGGTCTGCAGTTCCTCGACCTGATTCAGGAAGGCAACATCGGCCTGATGAAGGCGGTGGACAAGTTCGAATATCGTCGTGGCTACAAGTTCTCCACGTATGCAACGTGGTGGATCCGTCAGGCCATTACGCGTTCGATCGCGGACCAGGCGCGCACGATCCGGATTCCGGTTCACATGATCGAAACGATCAACAAGATGAACCGCATCTCGCGTCAGATTCTGCAGGAAACCGGTCTCGAGCCGGATCCGGCAACGCTGGCCGAGAAGATGGAAATGCCGGAAGACAAGATCCGCAAGATCATGAAGATCGCGAAGGAGCCGATCTCGATGGAAACGCCGATCGGTGACGACGACGATTCGCATCTGGGCGACTTCATCGAAGACAACAACACGGTTGCGCCGGCCGACGCCGCTTTGCATGCCAGCATGCGCGATGTCGTGAAGGACGTGCTCGACTCGCTGACGCCGCGTGAAGCGAAGGTGCTGCGCATGCGTTTCGGTATCGAGATGAGCACCGATCACACGCTCGAAGAAGTCGGCAAGCAATTCGACGTGACGCGTGAACGGATCCGTCAGATCGAGGCGAAGGCGCTGCGCAAGCTGCGTCACCCGAGCCGTTCGGACAAGCTGAAGTCGTTCCTCGAAGGGAATTGATCGAAGCGGGCGTTGGTTGCAAATGATGTAGCGGTTTGAAGGGGCCTCGCGGTTGTTTCGCCGTAGCGAAGCGGTTGCGAAGGCCCCTTTTTCGTGTAGTATGTCGGCCAATCAACGAATAGGCCCGGCCTTCACGACCGGGTCTTTTTTCTTGGGCCGGACGCCGTGCTGGTTGCAGGCAGCGGACTCATAATCCGCCTCCGAAAGGACACCGTCGGTTCGAATCCGACCCGGCCCACCATCGATGCTAAGAAAGGGTTCCGATAATGTCGGAACCCTTTTTGTTTTTATGGCGTGAAGCGGATATCGGGCGCGGCAATATGTCACTTTCGCTGCGCTATTAATCTACGCATGGCGGATTTCTATCCGGTTGGGTGAAAGACGTTCATCGCCGCATTGGCGGGATTTTCCAAACGCTTCGGACCGGATGTTGTGAGTTAAGCGGGCGTGTTAAGCGGCGCATTTCACGTCGCAGCAATATCGTCATTCCTTCTGCCGTTGCCGGCGCAAACTCCGTTCGATTCAATCCCTCTTTTGCAGGATTCGCCTCGTCATCTCGTTGCTTCCGTTTCGCGCTCCGGCGCACAGACGCCATTGCGATAGCGGCGCTAATCTGAGTAGCAGTCGGCCCGAGGTCCGGTTAGTGAGAGTGGCATGTCGTTTGCATAAGCTCGGCGTCCAAACCATATCAATAACGAGAACGATCATGCGACCTGACCACACCGCTACTGAGTTTGTGCAGACTCGACCCTTGCTGGCCACTCCGCTGGAAGGTGCCGGTGAGAGTGCGCCGCAACGACAGCAGTTCAGTGCGTTGGCACGCGCCACCTTCTGCTTTGCCTGGCTGTTCGGGCTGGAGCCGTTCCTGACCGGTTCGGATGACGAGATGCCGCGCTCGCGGCCGGATAGCCATTAGTCTCGTGACAGGGCGCGGCGTATTCAGTCGCGCGATTGGGCGTTGAAAGTTTCGGCGTACACGGGGCAATTTCTACAGCCGGACATCAACCGATCGAGACGGCGGCGCGATTCGGCTGTGGCGCCAAGACCTCGGGAATAGCCGTTGCGCGCTGAGTGTTGGGAGATATTCCCACCTCAGGACGCTCATCATGCAAACCGATCCGACTATCGACCCCGTTGCCGACCCCGCCAACCAGCCGCTCGATGAACCCGACGAGCAGCCGCGTCCGTTGCCAGGCGTGCCGCCCGAAACCGATCCGCTTGCGCCGGGCCGCTTCTCCCGAGGATGAGGACGCGCTCCGGCGATCGCACGACAAGCCATAAGGCCGTGCTCGCCGGGAACTAGGGAAACTCCGTGTAAAAAATCGCACGTTCGTGCCGTTCAATGGAGGCGGAAGGCTGTTCGATGTATGCCATCCGCTTTCAGCACGGGTTTTTGTCACGCGGCGGTTGGCGCCGCATTTCACCTCCGGGCAACGCCCGTGCTGAAGGCTTTCCCCTTCGACGCGCGGGCTCGCGAAGCGCGCGGAATTGCCCCTGCAACTTCCATTTAGTTCATTCCGCTCCGCAGAGACATTAATGGCCAGTTCAATGACACTGGCGAATCCGGTTTGAATCAAACGACTCCATTCATTTAATTAAGTTCCCGGTTTTCTAAAATAAATTAACATTGAACTGAATGGATGCGGCCTAATTGCCTCATTTCCGGGCAGTCAGAAGTTTCTGATTGTTTAATCGTTCCGACCCGATTACGACGGAAATATGAAAACCCTGTTGCATACACACAACTGACAATATTGAGAAGTTGCAAATTACTTATGTTCAGAGCAGCTGCGACACTTGCCTAATTTTGCAATTAATGCCGGAAAAACAAAGACTTAATGCCTGCGGCAATTAGATTATTGCTGATTCTGAAAAATCCTGTTGCGTGAATTGCCGGCCTCGCTACCAGGGTGTCCCCCTACACTCACGCTTCGTTTCAAGGGTGCCCGGCTGATCCGAAACGGGTCGGCGACAGGGCGGCAGTGGGTGCGATGCATGCGCTGCCGAGGCAGGTCCCGCTCCCCGCGTAAATTTATCGAACAGGAGTCCCACGCATGAAAAAGAGTCTCATCGTCGTCGCGGTTGCCGCATCGTTCGCTTCCGTCGCTCACGCACAAAGCAGCGTGACCCTGTATGGTCTGCTGGACGCGGGCCTGACGTACACGAGCAACGTCAACCACAATTCGAAGTGGGCAGCTGGTAGCGGCGGCATCAACCAAAGCATGTTCGGTCTGCGCGGTTCGGAAGACCTGGGCGGCGGTCTGAAGGCAATCTTCACGTTGGAAAGCGGCTTCAACATCAACAACGGCAAGTTCGCTAACAACAACGGCATGTTCAACCGTCAAGCGTTCGTCGGTCTGTCGAGCGCGCAATTCGGTACGGTCACGCTGGGCCGTCAATATGACGCAGCTCAAGACTACCTGGCACCGCTGACCGCAACGGGCAGCTGGGGCGGTACGTACTTCGCACACCCGTTCAACAACGACAACCTGAACACGAACGGCGGCTACGCAGTCAACAACTCGATCAAGTACTCGAGCGCTAACTACGCTGGCTTCACGTTCGGCGGCACGTACGGCTTCTCGAACCAGGCTGGCGCATTCGCAAACAACCGCGAATACAGCGTTGGTGCTGCATACCAGTGGCAAGGTCTGCACCTGGGTGCTGCTTACGCACAGCAAAACAACCCGGGCGCAGGCAACACCGGTGCTTCGGACGGTTCGTACGTCAACGCACTGGCAGGCAACGTCGGCAACTTCCGTCAACGTGAATTCGGCGTTGCTGGTTCGTACGCTTTCGGCCCGGCTACCGTCGGTCTGGCATGGACGCAATCGCGTTCGGACAACTTCACGGCTGGCCAGCAATCGCTGCGCGCTAACAACTACGAAGTCAACGGCAAGTACAACGTGACCCCGGCTCTGGGCCTGGGCGTTGCTTACACGTTCACGGACGGCAAGGGCTACGGCGTTGGTGCGAACGGTGGTTCGGAGTCGGTGCGTTACCACCAGATCGGCCTGCAGGCTGACTACTCGCTGTCGCGTCGTACGGACGTCTACGCTCAAGCCGTGTACCAGCACGCAATGGGCGACGGCGGTGTCGCTTCGATCTACAGCGGCGACAACACGCAACTGCCGTCGTCGTCGAAGAACCAGACGGCTGCTACGGTCGGTCTGCGTCACCGCTTCTAAGCTTCAGCAGAAGCTGGTTGTTGTACGAAAAGGTGCCGTTCGCGGCACCTTTTTTTATGCGCGCGCGATTCGATGGTCGGCGCCCGGCGTGAATATGCCGGATGCCGCGCGCCTTGCTGGGCTCGAGCGGCCCTGCGTGCCTTAGAAAATCGTACGCAGACCGAGCGCAACGCCGGTCTGATTGCTCTTGCCCGGTAATTCGACCGACGCAGCGCCCGATACCTTGTCGAAATCGACCGTGCCGTACACCTCGGTGCGCTTGGACAATGCGTACTCAGCCAGCGCCACCAACGTATAGCGATTGCCGCTGCCCAGTTGTCCGTTGCCGATCGCCGCATTGGACATGTGGTCGTAGTACGCTGCGCCCGTCAGCGTGAGTGCGGGTGTTGCCTGCCACGTCACGCCGGCGAATGGACCGTTGTCGACGCGGCCCGAACCCTTCAGGATATCCACGCCGGGCACGAGCGTCTGCTGCGCCAGCGCGCTATCGACGAAGCCGGTGTCGTCTTTCGAATGCAGATAGCCGACGTACACCTTCGCCGTGCTAAACGCATACACGGCGTTCGCGTTGAAGATGGTCTGCTTGTGATTGCTGTTGTCGCTGTTCTGCTGCACGCCGCCTGCAACGCTCAACGGGCCGGCCACATACGACAACGTGAAGCCGTACATCGAGCCCGCGCCGAGATGGCCCGGCACCTGGCCGGAGAAACCGCCCGCGCCGGTCGATTCCGAGTTGGTGCCGAACGAGTACATCGCGGCCATGGTCAGGCCTTTGTACGTGCCGGTGTACTTGATGGCGTTGTCCGCATAGAGTCCTGCGCCGAGCGCGCCCGGCAGCCACGAGTTCTCGAAGTAGTTGCCGACCGTGAGCGGGTCGTAGGTGTCGCCGAGCAGGTCGAACAACGGTGTCTTCTGACGGCCCAGCGTGAGCGTGCCGTATTGGCTGCTCAGGCCCACATACGCATTGCGGTTGAAGAGCCGCTGGCTGTCCGAGGCGGAACCGTCCTGCAGATTGATGCCGCTTTCCAGATCGAAGATCGCCTTCAGCCCGCCGCCCAGATCCTCCGAACCGCGCAGACCCCAGCGGCTGTTGGTGATCGCGCCGTTCGTCATGAACAGGCGGCCATCGTTTTTGGCGTTGGAGTTCGTCAGATAGCGAACGCTCACGTCAGCGACGCCGTACAGCGTGATCGAGCTCTGTGCCGAGACTTGCTCGGAGGTCATCGCGAGGGCGGCGCCACCCACGATGGCGGCGGTCTTGAGGAGTCTTATTTGTCTCACTGGCATTCCTGCTTATGTGGTTATGGATTTTTCATTCAAGTCCGGCGCGCGCAAGCTGACCATGCGCCGGCGCGCCGATGATAGACCAGCACCCTCGTCGCGCCAAAAGTCCTTTAGCGCAATAACTTATTGCAGTTTCTGACAATTATTCGGGTCCGTCTGACAAGAGTTAACCTTCGCGGAAGCGTGCTTCGGTTAGTCTGAAATCCATTGATTGATAGACGCTATTTCGCGGCGACGCCAGCCTGTACGCGGCGGCCGCGCGCTTTTACCGCATGGATAATTCCGCCCGAAAGACGCAACCTCATTTGCCGACCAATCACGATCTCACTGACGAGCAATGGCATCGCATCGTGCCGCTGCTGCCTGAAATGAAGGCCCTTGGACCTCGGCGCGGGCGTCCCAGCATCGATATCCGCTGGGTGGTGAATAGCGTGATGTGGGTGCTGCGCGCACGCGCGCCCTGGAGCGCGATGCCGGAGCGCTATGCGCCGTATCAGACGGCGCATCGCTACTATCTGCGCTGGAAGAAGTCGGGCGTGCTGGCCGACATCGTGTTCACGCTGTTCGGGACCGACGCGATTCTGGAGCGGCCTGTTACGCGAAGGAGCGGTGTGAGTGCTGCATAGCTAGCGGCTTCGCAACGGCAAATAAAAAGGCTGTCGCCGGGTTCCCGGCGACAGCCTTTCTTTAATCGGTCAGAAGGTCTGCGGATCTGGAAAGACCGACCGTCACTCAATCACGCAGTTTGCTCGACCTTGAATACGGCGACGGCATGTCGCAGTTGTTCGGTCTGCTCATCGAGCGAACCGGCCGCGGCGGCGGCCTGCTCGACGAGTGCGGCATTGCGTTGCGTCACATCGTCCATCTGACGGATGGCAAGATTGACTTCGCCGATACCTGAACTCTGTTCCTTCGAAGCCGCCGAAATCTCGTTCATGATGGCCGTCACGCGGCGCACCGCGTCGACCACCTCGCCGATCGTGCTGCCCGCTTTGCCCGCGAGCGTCGAGCCTTCGCCGACTTGCGCGACCGACTGATCGATCAGCACTTTGATTTCCTTGGCCGCTGTCGCGCTGCGTTGCGCGAGATTGCGCACCTCGCCCGCGACCACCGCGAAGCCGCGGCCTTCTTCGCCGGCGCGCGCAGCTTCCACCGCGGCGTTCAGCGCCAGAATGTTGGTCTGGAACGCGATCCCCTCGATCACGCTGATGATCTCGCCGATCTTGCGCGAACTATCGGTGATGCCCACCATTTTCTCGACGACGTCGTTGACCACCTGGCCACCGCGCGCGGCGATGGCCGACGCGTCACCGGCCAGTTCGGACGCGGTCGCCGCGTTGTCGGCGTTCTGCGTGACGGTCTTGGTGAGTTCGTCCATGCTCGCGGCAGTCTGCTGCAACGACGCGGCCTGTTCCTCGGTGCGGCTCGACAGATCCAGATTGCCGGCGGCGATTTCTTTCGAAGCGACGGTGATCGTCTCCGCCGACGTCTTGATCCGCGCGACGGTGGCCGCGAGTTGATCGCGCATCTCACGCAACGAGAACAGCAGGCTCGACTTGTCGTCGCGGCGCAGGTCGATGCGCGTGGCCAGATCGCCGCGCGCGATCTGCATCGCAATCGAAGCCGCCGCGGAAGGCTCGCCGCCGATCGAGCGCGACACGCTGCGCACCACGCGCGACGCCACGAACGACACCATCACGCCCAACACCACCAGCATGCCGGCCGAGCGCGCGAGTGTCGTGTAGAACTGCGCCTGGATGTCGTCCATGTAAGCGCCGGCGATGAAGTCCCAGCCCCACGGGGCGAAGCGCTTCACATAACCGATCTTCTCGCTAGGCGTCGTCTCGCCGGGTTTCGGCCACCAGTAGCGCAGGTAGCCGGCGCCGGCCGCCGAACCGCCGGCCTGGGCGATGTCGTGATACAGCGCGTTGCCTTTGGCGTCGCGAAAACCGCTCATGTCCTTGCCGTTGAGCTTCGGGCTCATCGGATGATCGATCATGACCGAATCGCTGCGCACGATTGTCACGTAGCCGGATGCACCGTAGCGTTGGGCATTGACGCGGGCAATGGCTTGTTGCTTCGCGTCGTCGGCGGAGAGCTTGCCGGCGTCGGCCTGCTTCGCATAGTCCGCGACGATCGATGCCGCCATGTCCGTGACGTCGGCCAGATCCGCGCGCCGTGCGTCCATTTGACCGTTACGTGCTTCGTACGCGTTCACAACGGTCACGATCAGGAGCGCAGCCCAGCACAGCAGCAATGGCACCCACAATTTCTGTTTCAGTGTCAGACGGTTCATTATCGGATTCGACAATACGTTGAGCTCGGAATAGGGAGAGGCTGCAATCTGCGCTGCATAGCTCGCATAACGGCGCGTGCGGCGCTTTCTTTATCCGGTTGCTCAAAAAACAGTCGAACGGCCGCGCGTAGGCGACCGCCGAAACATGCGGGGCAAAAACGGGGCTGGCAGGGCGTTGGGCGCTAGATCTGTTCCCGGCCGAACGCGCCAAGGCGTTCGAGGTCGAGCACGTCGATCTGGTTATACGAGAGGCGCAAAATTTGCAGCCGTTCGAGGTTTTGCAGCGCCTGATTGATCCGCTGACGCGACACGCCCGCCAACAGGCCGACTTCTTCCTGCGAAATGGCCAGCGTGCGGCCGGTGTCGGGATAAAGGTCCGGGTTGAACAATTGCGCGAGCGCCTGTGCGACGCGCGCGTCGACATCGAGCAGTCGGCTATTCTGAATCGATGCGATGAATTCGCCCATGCGGTTGTTCAGTTGCCGGATCACGAAGCCGGTGAAGGGCAGGCTCGACTCCAGCAGCGTGTGGAACGTCTCCGACGGCACGAACATGACCAGCGAGGGCTGAATCGCCGCCACGTCGTATTTGCGCAGTTCGCGCTTGATCACGCTGCCTTCGCCGAACCAGCCGCCGCGCGGCACGCCGGACAGCGTGCAACTGCGTCCCGAAGGGCTATAGATGGCAAGTTTGATGAGGCCGGAATGCACGCCGATCCAGTAGTCCGACGGCTCCTGGCGGCGCGCGATCCATGCGCCGCCTTCCAGATGCTCCGCGTGCGCGCTGGCGAGCACCAAGGCCTGATGCTCGGCGGCGAGCGCCCGGAACCACGCGCACGTGGCGAACAGGCCCGGCAGATTTGCGCGCGCGACCCGTTCCGGCTTGCGCGGGCGGGCGTCGGCGGGGGCGGTGAGCGGAGCGTCGTTCATGGCAGCTTGCGGGTTTTCGGGCGAATGTGGGTGTGGCAGCGCCAGGGCGCGCCACTCTGTCATTTGAATGACAGACAGTTCACCATGGCAATTGTTAGCCTAGTTCATCAGTCAGAATAATCGACGGCGCGACCAGCGCCTCTGGAGACGATCCGATGAAGCACATGTTCGAAGCAGGCCTCGAGCGCCGTGAGGCCAACTATGTCCCACTAACGCCGATCGATTTCATCGTGCGCGCAGCGGAAGTCTACGGTGAGCGGCCGGCGGTCGTCCATGGGGAGATTCGCCGCAACTGGCGAGAGACCTACGAGCGCGCCCGGCGGCTGGCCAGCGCGCTGCAGCGCGCCGGCATTCAGCGTGGCGACACGGTCGCGGCCTTGCTGCCCAACATTCCTCCGATGATAGAAGCGCACTTCGGCGTGCCCATGGCCGGCGCCGTGCTCAATACGCTGAACACGCGGCTCGACGTGTCGTCGCTGCTGTTCATGCTGCGCCACGGCGAGGCCAAGGCGCTGATCGTCGATACCGAGTACGGCGAGTTCGCGCATCGTGCCGCGCTGGAATTTCCGGACCTGCGCGTGATCAGCGTGGCGGACGCGATGCCCGCCGATCCGGCTCAATTCATCCGTGCGACAGACTACGAAGCGTTCCTGCAATCCGGCGACCCCGAATTCGCGTGGACCCTGCCGGCCGCCGAATGGGACGCCATTGCGCTGAACTACACCTCCGGCACGACCGGCGATCCGAAGGGCGTGGTCTACCACCATCGCGGCGCGTATCTGAACGCGCTCAGCAATATCCTCGAATGGGATATGCCCAAGCACGCGGTCTACCTGTGGACTTTGCCGTTATTCCACTGCAACGGCTGGTGTTTTCCGTGGACGGTGGCCGCGCGTGCCGGCGTCAACGTCTGTTTGCGGAAATTCGATGCGAAGACGGTGTTCGATCTGATTCGCCGCGAAGGCATCACGCACTATTGCGGCGCGCCGATCGTTCAGAGCGCGCTCGCGAACGCGCCGGCCGAATGGCGCGAGGGCATCGAGCATCGCGTGTCGACGATGGTGGCGGGCGCGGCGCCCGCGCCGGCGGTGATCGCGAAGATGAAGGAGATCGGCTTCGATCTCACGCACGTGTACGGACTCACCGAAACCTATGGGCCGGCCGCGGTCTGCGCAAAACAGGAAGAGTGGGAGTCGCTCGACGATAGCGCGCGCGCCGAACTGAACGCGCGGCAGGGCGTGCGCTATCACCTGCAAGCGGCGGTGACCGTGCTCGACCCGGACACGCTCGCACCCGTGCCCGCCGATGGCGAGACCATCGGCGAGATCATGTTCCGCGGCAACATCTGCATGAAGGGCTATCTGAAGAACGAACGTGCGACGGACGCCACCTTCCAGGGCGGCTGGTTCCATACCGGCGATCTTGGCGTGCGGATGCCCGATGGCTATATCCGCATTCGCGATCGCAGCAAGGACATCATCATTTCCGGCGGCGAGAACATCTCGAGCATCGAGGTCGAAGACACGCTGTACCGTCACCCTGCGGTGTCCGTAGCCGCCGTGGTGGCGATGGCGGACGCGAAGTGGGGCGAGGTACCGTGCGCCTTCGTCGAGCTCAAGGAGGGCGCGCAGGTGAGCGCGGAAGAGATCATTGCGCACTGCCGGCTCTTTCTTGCGGGATACAAGTTGCCGAAAGCGGTGCGCTTCGGCGAATTGCCGAAGACATCGACGGGAAAAATTCAGAAGTTCGAACTGCGCGCGCGTATCAAGGCCGAAGAAAAGCCATGATGCGGTTGCGCGTGTGACGGTGTGGCGTGCCGAATGGCACGCCAGTGCCGGTACTGCGCGCTGTGGATCACGTGCGCGCTATCGCGCAGGATCGCGCTGGTCGCGCGCTTAGCCGCGCGTGTCGACCCAGTGACGTGCCCAGCGTGCCGAGTGCTGCAAAGCCTGTTCTTCGTTCGTGAAGTAATCGAGCGAATAGAACTGGTAGCGCCCTTCGGTGCGCGCGCTGTCGGCGCGTTCGAGCAGCAGATTGGATGAAAAAGTGCCATCGGGCAAACGATGCGCCGAGGGTTTGACGGCATAGCCGTTGTAGTGATGAATATGTTTGTTTTGCATTTTATATTTTAATGATGTTCGAGTGCGCGCCTGCCTTGCGGACCCTTGTACGAGTCGCGCGGACGAGCTGATTCAAGCCATTGCGAGCCGAATCCTGACGCAGTCGGAAAAGCGAAAAATGGGCGTTGAAGCCGGAGGGGAGAATGAGGTGCAACGAGGCGTTTGGCGCTCAGGCAAGCTGCTTGAATGGCATGCAGCTCAAAGCGATACGCGCAAACTGTGGGAGACAAAGCTCCGCGAGGATGTCGCTGCAGCCCGATGTCCGTTGCCGGACACCGAGCCCTTCAAACTTACAGCGGCTTGATGTTAGCCGCTTGCAGACCCTTCGGGCCTTGCTTCGTTTCGAAGCTCACTTTCTGATTCTCAGCCAGCGTCTTGAAGCCGTCGCCGCTGATTTCGGAGAAGTGTGCGAACAGGTCGTCGCCGCCCTTGTCCGGGGTGATGAAGCCAAAGCCTTTGCTGTCGTTGAACCACTTAACGGTACCGGTATCCATGAAGAATCCTTGAGGTAAAAATAGAAAGATGTGCTCTGTGATAGAGCGCTGAAGCGTCAAGGAGGGAGAGGACAACGAATACCGCTGAGGGAGCGAGACATTGATGAACAGCAATCGAACTTCTTGAACTTCGGATGCCACAGTAACCGCCGGGGTGTATCAACGTCAACACTTATCTTGTAACTGTTTTGCCGGGTGCCGCGAACGGCTTGCGCTGCGCGCTTGCCGATAGAGCCCTGGTTCCCGGCTTGCCGTGCGACGCGGCACGGCAAGCCGTTCGAGCGGCAACGCGTTTCAGATACCCACTCTGTGTGCCGTCAGGATGAGGCGCAATCCCAGCGCGGCGACGGCGCTCGCGGCGACGCGATCGACCCAGGCTTTCCATTGCAGGTAAATTTCGCGCGGTCGCTTGCTCGAAAAACACAGCGCGACAACGGTGTACCAGCCGGCTTCGATAGCGAAGATCGCAGGCGGCAATGCAAAGTAGCACCACAGCGGCGGATGTTGCGGCAGCAGGGCCGCGAAGATACTGCCGTAATAAACGGCTGTCTTCGGATTACTGAGTTGTGTGCTCAAGCCGATCCAGAAAGATTTACGGGCATTGGCCTGGACCGCTTGCGTGGCATCGAAGGCGAGCGGTTTGGCGGCGCCACGCCAGATTTTCGACGCCAGGTAGATCAGATAGAGGCCGCCCGCCACTTTCAGGCCGACATAGAGCCATTCGACGCTCGCCAGCAAGGTATAGAGACCGAGCAACGCGATGCCGCTAAAGAACACACCGCCGACGCCCATGCCAATGGCGGTGGCGAGACCATCGCCGCGCGACAAGCCGATCGCATTACGGGCGACGATGACGAAACTCGGTCCCGGACTCATGGCGCCTAACAGGAGTGCGACGAGGATGGTGATGATGGCGGTTGAAGCGGTCATGGTCGAGTGTCTCCTGTGCGCTAGCGTGCTATCAGTGAAACATAACATGAGAGTGCGAGGCTTTGCTTTTGTCCCTTTGCTTCGCGCTCATTCTTGTCGATGAGTATTGCCGCTTCTGCTAACAGTCTGGATAACCCAATGGCAATTGAAAAGCCCTGCAACGCGGACTAACAATTCATTGCTGCAAGCAAAAGAAATTGGATGCTAGAATCGCTTTCCATACGCTGAAGCAGCCCCGAACCACGGGGCGAGACAAGAGCGCAATTCGATCCGGTTGCCGACGAATTCCCCATAATCCAAGATTTAATGGGCATGATTTCCAGGTGCGAGTTCTCCCGCATCGGGAGAGGCATCGCGAGTTCGATTCGCACTCGAGCCATCTGAATCACGCATAGGCTTCGCGTTGTTTAGCGAAGCCTTTTGCTTTTCTAACGCGAGCATTATTAGCCGCGACACCGGTACGTTATGAAAGAGCTTGGAGAACAACGGCAGCTCGACTTCGACGGGAATGCCCGTGAGCGCCTGGTCGCATGGATCCGCCGACGCATGGACGAATACGGCATTACGATAGAAGCGCTCGCCGAAGCGATCGAAACCGATGCGGCCGCGACCCGGGCCGTGATGTATCGCGACGCCTACGGCAATACGTGGGACGGTCACGGTGATAAACCGGACTGGCTCGCGCGCGCGATTTACGCTGGACAGAACATCGATCATTTCCGTTGCTGAGAGTGGCGTCTGCCGCTTGCGCGCGGTTATCGCATAGCCTGCCGGCGCGTTCCTTTGCCGTTGATCGCATGCACGATCTGCCTTAAGATCGGCGCGTCGTTGCCGATTCCGTGCCCTTTCTTACGGGCGCATGCGGCACAGAACTGGAAGCTGCATGCCGTACGGTCGTCGAACTCCTTCATCTGAATTTCCTGCTTGTCGTTTCCCTGCGTGGCTCCGCTGTCTCGCGGTATTCGGCCTGTTGTGGCTGAATATCGGCGGGTCGTTTGGTGCGGCCCACCAGCCTGCACGGCAGCCGTCCGTGCGCGTGAGCCGGCACGTCGAAACGTCCACGAGGCACACGTCCAAAGCGAAAGCCAAACGGCCGAGCAAAGCGAAGAAGCCCACTCCCGGCAAGGCTCGGCGTCGTGTCACGCACAAGCGCAAGCACGTGACGGGCACCGAACGGACGATGCATGCCAGCAAGGCCGCGCCCAAACATCGCCGGCAAGCTGTGCGCAATGCGCGGGATGCGCGCGGCGCGAGGCGGGCCGCAGAGTTGCCGGCAAAGCGCGATACGCAACATTTATCAGCGTCGCGCGCGTCGATGCCGCATAAAGGGCTTCGCCTGCTGGCGCGCTGCGGCTATACGTCGAAATCGCGCGCGTTGCTGCGCGCCAGATCCGTCTACGTCGTCGACGAACGAACGCAAACCGTACTCACCGAAAAGCAGGCTGACCGAGTCATGCCAATCGCTTCGGTATCCAAACTGATGACAGCCGTCGTGTCGCTCGACACGAGGCATGCATTGAATGCGCCGCTTAACGTTACGGTTCAGGACCAGGATTTCGACAAGTTCACCGGTTCACGTTTGAGTGTCGGTTCGACGCTGTCGCGCCATGACATGTTGCATATTGCGCTGATGTCGTCGGAGAACCGCGCTGCGGCCGCGCTCAGTCGCGATTATTCGGGCGGCCGTCCGGGCTTCGTCGCCGCGATGAATGCGAAGGCGCGCGCTCTCGGTATGCGGCATACGTCGTTTGTGAACGGCACGGGCTTGTCGCCGCAAAACGTTTCGACAGCGCGGGATTTGTCGTTGCTGGTCGCCGCGGCCAGCCGTTTTCCGTTGATTCGCGCTTATTCCACCGATCGCGCGCAAGTGGTTTTACCCGGCGGCGGGCGAGCTAGCCTGAGTTATCACAACTCGAATGCGCTGGTGCGAGGCGGCGACCGCTCGATCGTTCTGCAGAAAACCGGCTTCATCAACGAGGCCGGACATTGTGTTGTCGTGCGAATGAGGGTGCACGGCAGGCCGGTCGACATCGTGGTGTTGGGTGCGCCAGGCGCGCACGATCACATTGCCGACGTGACGAGAATCAGCCGCTGGCTGCGCTGTTCGTTGCGCTAAGCGGTATTCATCAGACAAGAAGGCCGAAAAAGACCAAAAAAAAGCCCGCGCAAGGCGGGCTCAACTACTCGGAGTATCGCGATCCAGTCGCTAGAAGGATCATGCTCAGTGTATGTGAAAGCTATATGAAAGTGTAGAAAAACCGCGTCAAAGATCGAAAAATACGGTTTCCTTATCGCCTTGCATGTAGATATCGAAGCGGTAGACGTTAGCCACATGCGGCTCGCGGCGCGCGATCAGCGTGGCGCGCCGGTCCGCTGGAACCGTTGCCAGTACGGGGTCTTTCTCATTCGCCGCGGCTTCGTCCTCGAAATAGACACGCGTGAAAGTGTGCAGCAGCATGCCGCGCATGGTCAGGATCACATTCAGATGCGGCGCTTCATCCGGGCTGACGCGGCCCGGTTTCACCGTTTCCACGACGAAGCGTTTGTGCGGATCCGTGCCGGTGCCGACACGCGCGAAACCGCGAAAGCCGGTCTTCAGGATTTCGTCGCGCGACTCCGGGAAGTGCCCATTCGCGTCCACTTGCGACACTTCGAGCATGGCGTCGCCGATCACCTTGCCGTCGCCGTCGAACACCTGGCCGACGATCGTGATGTGCTCGCCGGCCGCTTCGCGGTCAGCCAGAACGGGCGTAAACAGGCTCTTGAAGTCGAAATCGTACTGCTGCGGGCACAGACCGTACGCGAAGTAAGGTCCGACCGTTTGCGAAGGCGTTTGCTTGAGGGTCGTCATGGCTTAGCGCTCCATCGGAGTTTCGTTGCGGCCGCGCAGCACGATGTCGAAGTCGTAGCCGAGCGCATAGGCCTCTTGCGTGGTGTCGAGCGAGAAATCCGCGATCAGGCGGTCACGGGCGTGCTCCGGCGTGCCCTGGAAGATCGGGTCGAACGCCAGCAGCGGGTCGCCGGGGAAGTACATCTGCGTGACGAGGCGCGAGCCGAAATGGTCGCCGAAGAGCGAGAAGTGGATATGGTTCGGACGCCACGCATTCGGATGGTTGCCCCACGGATACGCGCCAGGCTTGATCGTGAGGAAGCGGTAGCGGCCTTCGTTGTCCGTGATGCAGCGGCCCGCGCCGAGGAAATTCGGGTCGAGCGGCGCGTCATGCTGGTCGGCCTTGTGAACATAGCGGCCGGCGGCGTTGGCTTGCCAGATTTCGACCAGCGTGTTGCGCACCGGGCGGTTGCCTTCGTCGAGCACGCGGCCCGTCACGATGATGCGCTCGCCAAGCGGCTCGCCATTGCGTACGGCGTTACGCGTCAGGTCGTGGTCGAGCGCGCCGAGGTCATCGGTGCCGTAGACCGGCACGCGCTGATCGCGCAGCTTTTCCTTCAGCGGAATCAGCGGACGCGTCGGGCCGCGTTTGACCGACGAACCGTAGCCGGGGTAGACGTAAGCGGGATGCGACGTGAAGTCACGCGCGCTGAGAAAGGAATCGTCCATCAGTGTCTCCTTCGAGGAATTGTGGGATACGGCGTTATGGAAAGACTTTATCCAACCTGAGAGGTTATGCAAAATGACGTTTTCGCCCTTTTCGTATAACCTGCCGTTATGCAACGCAGTCTCGCGGATAGCCGCGTCAAATTCCGTCATCTCCAGTGCTTTCTGGCCGTCGCGCAGTTCGGCAGCGTCCAGCGGGCCGCTGACAGCCTGTCGATCACTCAGCCCGCGGTCTCCAAGACCGTTGCCGAACTCGAAGCGATTCTCGGGGTGAAGCTGTTCGAGCGCGGCCGCCACGGCGCCGTGCCGACCCGCGAGGGGCAACTTTTCATGCCGCACGCGAGCGCCTGCGTCAGCGCGTTGCGCCAGGGTGTCGATCTGCTGGCGCGCGCGGAAGGCGCGGCCGCGGCCACGCTGGAAATCGGCATCTTGCCGACCGTCGCGGCGGCATTGATGCCGCCGGTGCTCAAGCAGTTCGCCACGCTGTGGCCACGCGTGATCGTGCGCCTCGCGACCGGCGCCAACCCGGAATTGCTCGAGCGCCTGAAAGCGGGCACGATCGAATTTGCGATCGGACGTCTGGCCGATCCCGAGCGTATGGTCGGGCTCAGTTTCGAGCAACTGTTCAGCGAGCCGTTGATCGCGGTGGTGCGCGCCGGGCATCCGCTCGCGGCGGGCGCGGGCTTACCGGCAACCTCGCTCGAGGATTTTCCGGTTGTGTTGCCGCCGTTCGGCACGTTGATCCGGCAATCGGCGGACAGCCTGCTGAGCGCGTGGGGCGTGCCGCCGTTGTCGGCGTTCGTCGAGGTATTGTCGGTTTCGACGGGACGCGCGTTGACGCTGGAGAACGACGCGGTGTGGTTCGTCCCGCTGAGCGCTGTCGAATACGAGCTGGCGCACGGCATGCTGGTCCGTTTGCCGTTGCCCTTTGCCGGCACCGGCGAGCCGGTCGGATTGATCCGCCGCTCGGACACGCAGCCGTCGCCGGTCGGGCGGGCGTTTATCGAGGCGGTGCGCGAGGTCGCGCAGCAGCGCATGGCGTCGAGCGCGGACAAGGCAGCCGGTAAAAGGGTGCAGAAACGGAGCCGCAAATAGGGCGTCCGGTACTCAATCATGGTGATGAGCGCCGCGAGGCATGCGGCGCGCCGTCGTGTGAACCATCCGGTACAAAATGAAGGTTGCGGACGCCCGGCTACCCGGTGTACAAACACGGTGCAAAAGCCGTGGTGTCACACTGCGGATGTGGCGGCGGCTTGCACCGAACACCGGAAACAGCAGGAACAGCGTCGAAAGACTGTAAAGGAGATTGTCATGCCCAGCGACTTGCCCACTCCAGACGCCGCGCTGCGCGCCGTGTCGGCGCCTGAGCACAATCCGCTCGGCACCGCCGGACTCGAATTCGTGGAGTTCGCCGCGCGCGATCCGCAGGCGCTTGGCGAAACCTTCACCAAACTCGGTTTCAAGGCGATTGCGCGGCATATCAGCAAGGACGTCACGCTTTATCGTCAGGGCGAGATGCAGTTCCTCATCAACGCCGAGCCGGATTCGTTCGCCGCGCGCTATGCCGAGGAATACGGCGCGGGCATTTGCGCGATCGGCATTCGCGTGGCGGACGCGCAGCGCGCCTTCGACCGCGCGATCGAACTCGGCGCATGGGCGTTCGAAGGCGAGAAGGTCGGCACGGGCGAGCTGCTGATTCCGGCCATTCAGGGCATCGGCGACTCGCACATCTATTTCGTCGACCGTTGGCGCGGCCGCGGCGGCCAGCGTGGCGGCCTCGGTGATATCTCGATCTTCGATATCGACTTCCGGCCCATCGAAATCGACACGGCGCATGCCGACTTGAGCCATGCGGGCACCGGCCTCGTCGCGGTGGATCACCTGACGCAAACGGTCGGCGAGGGCCGGATGCAAGAATGGCTCGACTTCTACCGCGACCTGCTCAACTTCCGCGAGATTCACGAGTTGCACGCCAACTGGCATGTCTCGGCGGAATCGCGCGTGATGGTGTCGCCGTGCGGCGCGATCCGCGTGCCCTTGTACGAGGAAGGCACGAGCCGGACCAACCTTATGCATGAGTACCTGCCAGACCATCCGGGCGAAGGCGTGCAGCATATCGCCCTCGCGACCGACGACATCTTCGCGTGCGTCGAACAATTGCTCGCGAACGGCGTCGAGTTCGTCGAGCCGCCGCCACGCTATTACGAGCAACTCGACGCGCGTCTGCCGGGTCATGGGCTCGACGTCGCGCGGCTCAAGCGCACGCACGTGCTGGTGGACGGCGAGATCGGCGCGGACGGCGTGCCGCTGCTGTTTTTTCCAAACCTTCGTGCGGCGCCGCGCCGGCGAAATATTCTTCGAGATCGTCCAGCGCCAAGGTCATCACGGCTTCGGCGAAGGCAATTTGAGCGCGCTGGCAAAGGCGCGCGAACAAGCGGGCGCTTGAGGTTTGATCCGACGCCGGCTCAACGGGTATCGGGCGGGCCGCCCAACTCAGGATTCACCGCGCTGTAGGCGGCGGCTTCGTGCAACAGCCACTCGCGGAAACTCGCCAGCGGCTTGCCATGGCTCAACTCGGTCGGATAGACGAGGTAGTACGCGGAGTCGGCGACGGCGGGCGCGTTGAGCGGAATCACGAGCCCAAGCTGGTCGAGTTGCGCTTCGACGAAAAAGCGCGGCACCAGCGCAATGCCGAGACCGGCTGCGGCCGCACTGATCAGCATGGTGTGGAGTTCATAGCGCACGCCCTGCATGGTCCGGTTGTCGTCGACGCCCATGCTGGCGAACCATGACGCCCAGCCGTCAGGCCGGGTGGTGGAATGCAGCAGTGGATAGTCCAGAAGCTCGGCGGCGCCTTGAACGGGCCGCTTCAGCAAAGTCGCCGCGCACACCGGCACCACCTCCTCGCTAAACAGAAAATCCGCCGACGTCCCCGGCCATGTGGGCTTGCCGTAATGAATCGCGGCCTCGAAATGGGTCTCGGCGAACGGGAACGTGCCGGTTCGCACGCCCATGTTCACGCGCACGTCCGGATATTGCGTATTGAATGCCGCGAGCCGCGGAATCAGCCATTGCGACGCGAAAGTCGGCAGAACGGCCAACTCCAGATAACCGCCGCCGCTGCCGTGCGCGATGATGGACAGCGTGTCGCGATCGAGTTGTTCCAGCGAGCGCCGCACTTGCGCGCTATAGACCTTGCCTGCCTTCGTCAGCACCACGCGCTGTTTGACGCGTACGAACAGCCGCACGCCAAGATTGCTCTCCAGCGTATTGATCTGCCGCGAGACCGCGCTCTCGGTCAGGAAGAGTTCGCGCGCCGCATGCGTGAAGCTCTCGTGCCGCGCGGCGGCTTCGAAAGCGAGCAGCGCGCCCATGTTGGGGATCTTGAACTTTCGCACGTTGATTCCAAAAACGCATCAAGTGGCGATTTTATCTCGCTTTACGGCAAGCCGGCAGGTTTGAATAATCACGCCTTCGATCGTGCCGTCCTGCGGCTTGCACCTGCACCGGCAGGTCTGCTCGAACATGTCAATCAGTGCCCGTCAAAGTTACGTAGAGAACCGCTATGCGAAACATCAAGAATGCGAATGTCGAACAACTGCTGCTGAAACTGCTCGGCGCCGACAAAACCACCCGGCTCTTTGCGACGCTGAATCATCCGCGCATTCTGGACGAAGGGGAGGACGGCATCGTCACGCGCGCCGAACTCGCGCAGGCGATGAACATGGCGCTGTTCGAGGATCTGCTGGCGCGCTCGGCGAACGGCCGCCAGTACACTGAGGAGACGATCGCAGCAGGCGGCAGCGTGTACTTCGATCACGGCGCGTTGCGCACGGTGCGCTGGCCGCACAGCGGCGCGTTGCCGACGGGTGAAGCCGCGTTCGCACGCATTCTTCGTCCGCTCGGCTTCAGCATCAACGGCCGCTATCCACTCGACCGCCTCGGCATGACCGGCCGCGCCTGGGCGCACGACGACGCGCCCGATGAAATCGCGCAGTTCTTCGTCAGCGAATTGCATCCCGAGCGGTTCTCGGCAGAATTTCAGCAGGCCGTGACCAACGTGATCGGCGCGTCGCGCGATCCGTTGACGCCGCGCGCCATTGGCCACTTGTGGGAACTCGAGCGTGACGGCGTGCTGCCGCTCGAAGCGGCGTATGAATTGCTGCCGGTGATCGTCGGCGCGTTCGCGCGGCAGCACGACATGCCACGCGAAGCCGATTACGAAGTATTGTTGAAGGAATCGGCGGAGATGGCATGGATCGCCACCGAAGGTAACGCTTTCAATCACGCCACCGATCGCGTCGCGGATGTCTTTCAACTCTCCGACGACGAGAAGGCCAAGGGTCGTCCGATGAAACCGGAAGTGGAGCGTTCGCGCTCGGGCCGCGTGTTTCAGACGGCGTATCGCGCGGACCTCGTTCAGCGCGAGTTCCGCACGGCTGACGGCGGCATCGTGACGCGTGAAGTGCCCGGCTCGTTTTACGAGTTCATCACGCGCAAGCGGACTTTCGATCAGGACGCGCGTCGTTGGGAAACGGACCTGCGTTTCGACGCGGGCAACGCACAGGGCATCTTCAAGATGACCGCGAGCCAGGCTGCCTGAGCGCGAATCGGCGGCATCGGCACGAGAAACGGGGAGCGCAGTGGGAACGTCATTTGATGAAGAGCAAGGCGCAAGCGTCGATGAGTTGGACGGTGCCGGCCGCCGCGCGTTGAAGAAGACGCCGCGCATCGCCACGCCTTTTGCGGGCAGCGCCGCTGTGATGCAGGCGCTCGAAGCCGATTTGCGCAGCCACGTGCGCGGCGAAGTGCGCTTCGACCAGGGCTCTAAAGCGCTGTATGCGGCGGACGCGTCGAACTATCGACAAGTGCCGCTCGCCGTCGTCGTGCCCGCGGACGTCGACGACCTGTTGGCCACGCTCGCCGCCTGCCGCCGCAACGACGTGCCGTTTCTCGCGCGCGGCGGCGGCACGTCGCAGAACGGGCAGTGCGTCAACGTCGCGGTAGTCGCCGACGCGAGCAAGTATGTGAACCGTGTCGTGTCGGTCGATCCGGTCGAGCGTGTTGCGATCGTCGAACCTGGTGTGGTCTGCGATACCTTGCGCGATGCGGCGGAGCGGCATGGCCTCACTTTCGCACCCGACCCGGCGACGCATAGCCGCTGCACGCTCGGCGGCATGATCGCCAACAACTCGTGCGGCGCGCATTCGGTGATGGCCGGCAAGACGGTCGAAAACGTCGAAGCGCTGGAAATCGCGACCTTCGACGGCGCGCGTTTCTGGGTCGGTCCGACATCCGATCAGGAACTCGAACGCATCATCGCGGCAGGTGGCCGTCAGGGTGAAATCTACGCCGCGCTGAAGCAACTGCGCGACACCTACGCCGAGCAGATTCGTGCGAAATTCCCGCAGATCAAGCGGCGTGTGTCGGGCTTCAATCTCGATCAACTGCTGCCGGAAAACGGCTTTAACGTCGCACGTGCATTGGTCGGCACCGAAGGGACCTGCGCGCTCACCTTGCAGGCGAAAGTGCGTCTCGTGAAGAGCCCGGCCAAGCGCGTGATCGTCGTGGTCGGCTTCACGGATATCTATACGGCGGCGGACGCCGTGCCGCATTTCATGCGCTGCGGGCCGATCGCTATCGAAGGACTCGACCGCGCGATCATTCGCGGTTTGCAGGCGCGCGGTTTGAAGAAGGACGAGATCGCGTTGCTGCCTGAAGGCGATGCGTGGGTCGTGCTCGAATTCGGCGCGGACACGCAAGACGATGTGATGCGCGAGGCGCGAGCCGCCGCCGCTTACTTTGCCTCGGGCGAAGCAGGGCCGAATGTGTCCGCGATGCTCGTCGAAGATCGCGCGTTGCAGGCGAAGGTGTGGTCGATTCGTGAGACCGGCGCGTCGGCGGTGGCGTTATCGGTCGATTCCGGCACGCCGGACCCGGTGGTCGGCTGGGAAGATGCGGCGGTCGATCCGTTGCGTCTCGGCGACTATCTGCAGGCGTTCCAGGCGCTGGTGGATCGCTACGGTTACGAGACGAGTCTCTACGGCCATTTCGGCGATGGCTGCGTGCACGCGCGCATTACCTTCGATCTGCGCAGCGCGGAAGGTGTCGCGACGTGGCGCAAGTTTCTGCGCGAAGCGGCCGAACTGGTGGTCGAATTCGGCGGCTCGCTGTCGGGCGAACACGGCGACGGCCAGGCGAAGGCCGAGTTTCTGCCGATCATGTACGGCCCTGAACTGATGCAGGCGATGGAGCAGTCCAAGGCGATCTGGGATCCGGCCAATCGTCTGAATCCGGGCAAGGTCGTGCACGCATATCGCGTCGACGAGAACCTGCGCATGGGGCCCGCTTACAAGCCGGTCACGCTGCAAACCCGACTGACGTTCGCGAGCCAGGAAGGCGACGGTTTTCAGCGCGAGATCGAGCGATGCATCGGCATGGGCAAGTGCCGCTCGCTCGAAGGCGGCACGATGTGCCCGAGTTATCGCGCGACGCGTGAAGAGAAATATTCGACGCGTGGCCGCGCGCATCTGTTCTGGGAAATGCTGCAAGGCGATGTGATCGCCGACGGCTGGCAAAGCCGCGAAGTGAAGGAAGCGCTCGATACGTGCCTCGCGTGCAAGGGCTGCAAATCCGATTGCCCGACGCATACGGACATGGCTTCGTACAAGGCGGAATTTCTATCGCATTACTACGAGACGAATCGTAGGCCACGGCAGGCGCTGTTCATGGGACGGATCGGCGAATGGGCGCCGTGGGCGGCGCGTTTGCCACGTCTGACGAACTTCATGACGTCGGCGCCGGGTTTGTCTTCGTTCGGCAAGTGGCTGGCCGGCGTCGCGCAAACGCGTGAATTGCCTCGATTCGCGGATGCCACGTACAGGCAGATCGCACAGCGTTCGCCGCAAACGGCGCGTGATGTTCGCGGCGAGGTGAAGAAAGTCATCCTATGGGTGGACACGTTCAACGATCACTTTACGCCCGAGATCGCGCAGGCCGCCGCCGATGTTTTAAAGCAACTGGGCTGGCACGTCATGTTGCCGAAGAACCGTTTGTGCTGCGGGCGGCCGCTCTATGACTTTGGCCTGCTCGAACGAGCGCGCGAACTGCTCACGCACATTCTCGACGACCTCGCGGACGATATCGCCGCCGGCGTGCCGCTCGTCGGTCTCGAACCCGGTTGTCTATCGGTGTTTAAGGACGAATTGCTGAAGCAACTGCCCGGCCATCCGCTAGCGAAGAAACTGTCGGCGCAGACTTTCCTGTTCTCCGATTTCGTCGCGCGTCAGCCGTTCGATTGGCCGACGCTTGACGCGGACGTTATCGTGCACGGACATTGTCATCAGAAGGCGCTGTTCGGCATGCAGGGCGATACCGCGTTGCTGAACAAGCTCGGCGTGAAATGGAAGCTGCTCGATACGGGATGCTGCGGCATGGCCGGATCGTTTGGTTTTAACGCGGAGCATCACGCGCTGTCCACGAAGATCGGCGAAGACAAGTTGTTTCCCGCGGTGCGTGCGGCGGACGCGAAGACGATCGTGTTGACCAACGGTTTTAGTTGCCGCGAGCAGATCGAGCAGGGCACGGGGCGTCACGCAATGCATATTGCGCAACTTGCGCAGCGGGCGTTGGCGGCGCGCTAAAGCGCATTCATGCGCACTGAGGTGCTTGCGTTACTTCTTCGTCGATTCAATGGCGACCGGCGCTTGCGGAATGTCGGCGCTGGTCGCCATCCACAACACTTCGGCGTCTTCTTCGCTCGTGGAGACCGCCGCGTGACCGGTGCGGCTGTCGAAGTAGAGGCTGTCGCCGGCGTTCAGATGCGTCGGCGCATACAACTCCGAATAGAGGCACACGCTGCCGCTGATCACATACAGAAATTCCTCGCCTTCGTGACGACCCCAGTCGTCGAATGCGTCGAGTGTGTGCGCGGAGATGCGGATGCGAAACGGCAGCATCGCTTTGTGCGCGAGGTCGGTGGCGAGCAGCTCCATCTGGTAGCCGCGATACGCGTGGCGCTGGCCTTCGTTTTTGCGGGTCAGCGCGCGACGCCCGCTGGCGCTGACTTTCGGTGTCGAGCCGAACAGCTCGCCGATTTCGATCTTCAATCCGAGGACGATTTTCTGCAGGACGTCGAATGTGGGGGACATCAGGCCGTTTTCGACCTTGGAGAGCGTCGAACGGGACACCCCGCACAGGCGGCTGGCGGTTTCCAGCGTCAGATCCTGCGCCTGGCGGGCGGCGCGGACGC
This sequence comes from Paraburkholderia sp. BL9I2N2, assembly GCF_004339745.1. Classification (GTDB taxonomy): domain Bacteria; phylum Pseudomonadota; class Gammaproteobacteria; order Burkholderiales; family Burkholderiaceae; genus Paraburkholderia. Next base: position 306,714 of record NZ_SMGP01000005.1, read on the forward strand.
GGCGGCCGAGGTCGGTGGTGGACGGATCGGCGGGTTTGGAGAGATGGGTGTCCATGGGGCTTGATGCTTCGAATGCGCGCTTTAGGGGGACGGTGTTGTTTCCGATAATAACATTTGGGGCGAGCCGCAAGTTTCGCGGGGAGGGTTGGGGTGTTGGCGGTAGGGCCATCGGTGGCGCTTTGAGCGGTCGCGCTTGGCTTTATGCGGCGGAAAGGATCAGCGCGATCGAACCGTGGGGGATCTGCGCGTGTTTTTCTCATTGGAAACTTTAGTCTTTGCGTATGGCCGGCAGCGGCGGTGCTGTGGCTGGACCAACTATTAACTTAGGTTGCAAGTCTCGTTTTATATAGCGGGCTTGATAATCGCACCGGCTTTGGAAGGAAGGCATTAGTTAAGATATTGCGCTACACGCTATGCTGTCGTGGCATCCGCTAGCCTTGATAACGTCATTCCCCGGCCGGCGAAGCAATCCCGGTCAACCGATTAAGGAAAGATTAAGAAAAACAGATGCTTGCCAAATATCAATAGACCGCTTTCATTTAATCACAAAGCCTGGTATGCGAATGGCATATCAATAAATTATGTTAAATCGCCTTGATGGTGGATTTTTCTTTGTCGTATGCATTACGATGCTGGAATTAAAAGCAGCATCGACAAGATAAACGATCCATGTCTCAGAATCGTAAAAAACGACCAACGGGGAATCAGGCGCGCAGAAAGCCGCTTGGCAAAGCCAAGCTCTTGCCGCATACCGCGACATACGTGCGAGAACAGTCGTTGCGCTGGCATCTCGCCTTGGCCGCATTTCAGGCGGGCAAGGGCAACGGCGAATTGCTGGCGAAACTGGTGAAGGCGCTTTACCTGGCCTGGTATCTTCAGCAGGCCGGATTCGGTGCGCTGGAGCGTGATTTGTATATCGATGCCGAACGTATTCTGGATGCAGCCGCCCGTAGCGCGAGTGAAGAAATCTGGCTGATCGCGGCAGCGGACTGCGTGCCGATCACCAGGCTTCTCGATTTGCACGAACAGCAACTGCAAACTGCGCCCGTGTTCGCCGTGGACGAAGCTGAGTCACGCGTCGTGCATTTTGGACGAAGCGACAAGCGATCACCGTGGTGAGCGGATTTGAAGTGCGGCTGATTTAGCTTCGATCCCGGTCAGGCGTGACCCGGGCGTTCGCTGAATCGCCGCGTTGCAACGTGCAGCGCCGCGCTCGGACTATCGAGCGGCCGTCTTCCCTTCTGGACGAGATCGGCGGCGGGCGCCATCCACGGATGAGCGAACGCGACAACGGTCGCACCCGCCTCATACGCCTGATCCGCAGACAATGCGGTCGCTGCCAGGCATGCTTGAACGTCGCCCGCTCTGAACAGCGCCCAAACGTGGCCAACGTGAACGACCTCCACCGATGCCGCGCTTTTGCTTGCGTGCTCCGCGAAGAGCTTCCTGGCCGATTCGATTGCCGATTCAGCGGCACACAACACGACGATTCTTCCGCCCGCTTCTGCTGCCGCCGCAGCCAAAGCGACGTCCGCTCGGACGATAGGCACACGGGGACTCCTGATATCGGCCACGGCCGGCCCGAGCGTGGCGCAAGTCAGAATGACAGCATCGGAATCGGCTGCCAGCGCGAGAAGGCGCTGGTTTGTCTGGGCTCGCAACTCGTCGGAGAACGTCCCCGCTTGATCGACAGCCTCGCGAAGATCCGCCCTCACTTCATGCTGAAGATCTTCCGCCCGCATCCCAAGCGTTTTGGCTGCCTGCTCAAACACTTGCAGGTTTCCATCCATAGTATGCAGAAACGAAATGCGCATGGCCGTATGCCTCGGTATCAGGTGTGTCACGTCGACGCCGCTTCGTGGCTTTCGCGCCGACGGGCGGCCCAATCGGTTCGCCTGCATTGTTGCAACGTCGTTGCGGGCTAACAAGGCAAGCTCTTCTACCGGTATCGCCGCTACCTCTCTTGCGCGAGCGATCCGCGACGATATAGCCGCCTTATGGGCCGTTGTTCCGTGCATTCGGGAAGTCCGTTGAGCCCTAATATCATCGGTTCGCATCCTGCTAGCTGTCATTTAGCTTGTATCCCGAACGTCGCCGGACGTTCGCAGACGTAGTAACGTATTGAAAATTTAACCTTTCGCCCCGCTACATTGATTCTTGAGGCGCATATGTCCACGGACACAGACACCATCACCGATGAGCAGATCGCTGCAATCGCCGACCGCATGGTCGAAGAAGGCAGAAGAGTGTCGCCAGTGACAATCTGGAAAGAGGTACGCGGCGGTTCACTAGTGGCGATAGTCGCGGCCTTGCAACGCTGGCGCGAAGCGCGGCAGGCGGAAATGCCGCAAGTGCAGGCCCAGCCCGGATTGCCGGAGGGCCTCGCCGAAACGGTGATCAGCGCCGCGGATCGGATCTGGGCGGCGTCTCAACACGATGCGGAGAAGGCGTTCAACCAACGTCTCGCCACGGTGAACCAGGATCTCGAAGCGGCCCTCGCGGAACGGGACGAGGCGCTCGCCGAATATCAAAAGACGATTGATGAGATCGAAACGGGGCGCAATCGACTCAGCGCGCTGACGGACGCGCTGAGCGCGTCGGAAAGTGCCGCTCAGCGCCTCGAAGCGGAACTCGCGACCGCCAACGGCCGCGCTGAAGCGGCTGAGACCCATGTCGGCGAACTGGTTCAGCAAGCGTCCGCGCAAGACGCCAAGCTGAAGACGGTGAATGCATCCCTCGACGAGGAACGGCTCACGAGCGAAGGGTTGGCCGCCTCTCTCGCGGACAAAAGCGCTGAAGTCGCTCAGATCACGCGGGAACGTGATCAGGCGCGGCACGAGATCGCGACGTTGAGCGACGTCAGTCAGGCGAAAACAGAAGAAGTGACGCGATGGTCGCAAGAGGCGAGCGCGGCCACGTCGCGTGCTGAAGCGGCGGAGGCGCGCATTGAGGAATTCGCGCGGCGTGCGTCGGTGGCCCAGTCCAAGATGGAGGAGACAAACGCGTTGCTTCAACAGGAACGCAAGGCGCATGAGGAGTCGGCCGCGCTTGTCTCGAGCAAGAATGATGAAGTCATGCGAGTCACGCAGGAACGTGATCAGACGCAGCAGGAAATCGCCACTTTGCGCGACGCCTTTCAGGTGAAGTCGCAAGAAGCGGCTCAGCTGTCGCAAGAGGCGAGCGCGGCTTCGTCACGTGCGCAAGCCGCAGAGGCGCGCGTGGTAGAACTCGCGCAACGTGTGTCGTTGCAAGATGCTAGCCTGGAAGATGCAAAGGCATCGATTGAAGAAGCACGCCAGGCACGTGAGGAATTGGCTTCGATTGTCTCCGTCACGAACGATGAAATGACGCGAGTCGCTCAAGAGCGTGATTTTGCGCAGCAGGAAATCTCAACCTTGCGCGAAGCCTATGAGGCCAAGTCGCAGGAGGCAAGCGCGGTCTCGTCGCAAGCGCAGGAAGCACAGGCGCGAGTGGACGAACTCACGCAGCGCTTGTCTTTGCAAGATGACAGCCTGAACAAGACGACGGCGCTGCTTGCATTGGAACTCAAGGCACGCGAGGAATTGGCTTCGCTTGTCTCCAGCAAGGACAATGAGTTAACGCGAGTCACTCAGGAGCACGATCAGGCGCTGCAGCGAGTCACAACGTTGGACGCCGCTAATCAGGCGAACTCGCAAGAAGTGGCACGATGGTCGCAGGAAGCGAGCGCGGCGACATCGCGCGCGCAGGCGGCAGAGGCACGTATAGAAGAACTCGAGCAGCGTGCGGCGTTGGCTCACGACAAGCTGACAGCGACGAACGCATCGCTTTCAGAGGAACGCAAAGCACGTGAAGAGTTGACCGCGGTTATCTCGGCCAGGAACGACGATTTAACGCGAGTGACTGAGGAGCACGATCAGACGCGGCAGCAGTTCGCCACTTTGCGCGACGCCCATCAGGCGAAGACTGGAGAAGCGACGCGACTGTCCGAGGAATTAAGCGCGGCTACGTCGCGCGCGCAAGCAGCGGAGGCACGTGTAGTAGAGCTCGCGCAGCACGCAGCGTTGCATGCTGACGATCAGCAAGCCACGACGGCTTTGCTCGACAAAGAACGCGAGGCAAGAGCTGCGTTGGCCGCAGAGATATCAAGCAAGAACGATGAAATAGCGCGAGCCACTGAAGAGCGCGACCGGATCCAGCAGCAGATCGCAAAGTTGAGCAGCGCCATTCAGGCCAGCCAGGAAGAAGCGGCCCGGTTGTCGGCGGAGTTGGAAGCGGCTTCGTCGCAAGCAAAAACTTTCGAGGCGCAGGCAAACGAGAACCATGCGCGGCTCACCGCACTGGAAGCTGAACTGGAGCAAGCCCGCGCTGTGCTGACAGCGGAGCGCGAGGCAGCCGAGGCGCGGGCCGAGGAAACGTCGGCTCAACTCAGCGAGTTCCAGCGCGTCAAGCATGAACTGGACGAGGCGCGGGAGCAGATCAGTGCCGTGACCGAGGCGAAGACACTGATCAGCGCCAACCTCGCTCGGCTATCACAGGATGCGTCCGCCGTGAAGGAACGCGCGGAGGCGGCCGAACAGCATGTCGCGCAGCTGGAGCAGCGCGTCGCGTCGCAAGCCGCCGCTATCGCGCAACACACTCAGCGCGCCCAGCAGTTAGCAGCCCGCGCCGAGGAGAACGACAGCTCGGAGGAAGTCGCGACGTTGCAACGTCAAGTGTCGGCGCAAGCCAAGGCTCATGCAAAGGCCATGAACGAGCTTCGCACCACGGCCGAACAGTGGGTCGTGCACGCAAAGGACCTGAAACAGCGGCTCGGTCTGGCAAGCGAGAAGATCTTGTTCATCGACGCACGCAGCACCGGCGAAGTGGCACTCGTCCGGCGGCTTTCATCCGAACTGGAGCGGCTCAAGCCGGACCACGAATTGATCTCGAGAGAGATGCAGCAAAAACTGATCGCCGCGACGATGACGCACCAACTTGCGCAGAAGGGCTACCGTTACGATCCGGCGACGGCGGTCATGTCGAAGGTCACGACCTGACGCGTGCCGGCCGCTCAAACGCATGATGAAGAAAGGCGCGCGCCCGCAACGCGCGCCCCATGAGTCCGACGCTTACGGCGCGACCGGCTTGCCCGACGCGTCCTTCACCTTCTGTTTCCACTGCGTGCGGATTTCAGCCGTCACGGATTCCGGCAGCGAGATGTAGTCGAGATCGTCGGCCGCCTTGCCGCCGTTCTTGAATGCCCAATCGAAGAACTTCAGCGTCTCGGCGCCTTGCGGTGCTTTGTCCTGGGTCGTGTGCAACAGCACGAACGTCGCGCCGACCACGGGCCACGCGTTCTTGCCCGGCTCGTTCGTCAGGATCTGGTAGAACGACTTCGACCAGTCGGCGCCGGCTGCTGCGGCCTTGAAGGTGTCAGTCGCCGGCACGACCACCGTGCCCGCTGCATTTTTCAGCGCGGTATAGGTCATGTGGTTCTGCTTCGCATACGCCCATTCGACGTAGCCGATCGCGCCCGGCAGGCGCTGCACGAAAGCGGCGACGCCGTCGTTACCCTTGCCGCCCGTGCCCGTCGGCCAGTTCACCGTCGCGCCTTCGCCCACTTTCGATTTCCACTCCGGGCTCACTTTGGACAGATAGTTGGTCCAGATGAAACTCGTGCCCGACCCATCGGCACGGCGGACCACGGCGATGTCGGTATCCGGCAGCTTGATTTTCGGATTCAGCGCGACGATCGCCGGATCGTTCCACTTCTTGATCTTGCCCAGATAGATGCTGCCGAGCACTTCGCCCGACAGCACCAGCTCGCCAGGCTTCACACCCGGCACGTTGATTGCCGGGACCACGCCGCCGACCACCGTCGGGAACTGGAACAGGCCGTCCTTGGCCAGTTCGTCGTCTTTGAGCGGGGCGTCCGAGCCGGCAAAATCCACGGTCTTCGCAATGATCTGCTTGATGCCGCCCGACGAGCCGATGCCCTGATAGTTGACCTTGCCGCCGCCGGTCTTTTGATAGGCGTCAGCCCATTTCGTATAGATCGGCGCGGCGAAGGTGCTGCCCGCGCCGGTGATGTCGGCGGCGTGCGCGGCGCTGGCACACAGCGCACACACAACCAGCGTAAGTTGCTTGAGATTCATGGTGAGACTCCTCATGGCGACGCGGTCGCCGTCGATGGGCTGCAACTTAAGGGTGAAATATGACGTTCTTGTGACTACTCAAGTTAAATGATCCGCTTGCCTAAGCTTAAGCATTCGCTAAGTCGACGTCGTGAAAACTAGCGGGTTAACCTTCTTTTGATCGGCCGCGATATGCTCAGGCCTTTGATTCCGGTTCAATCTGTGCGGCGCCTGAAGTTGGAATTTCCTGGCGATCGCCACGGTTCTGATTTCGGCCGGCAAATTGCTGGATAGGCCAATCCCGCACGGGAAGCAAACGCTGAATGAATGACCTATGAGATCTGATCTGCTACTGCAAACCTACGGCGCGGACTCGTCCGGCATGGTCTGCGGCTTTCTGTTTTCTTCGACTCGCGCCGGACGCTCCGTCGACGCCGACGAAGTCGCCGAATGGCTCCAGGCCCACGACGCGAACGGCCCAGCGAAGGAAGGCAGCGAGTTTCTCTGGCTCCACTTCAATCTGGCGCACAGCGCCAGCGAGCGCTGGATGAGAGCCCAGCTCGACTTGCCCGAGACTTTCTTCGACGCGTTGCGCGAAGGCTCGCACTCCACACGTATCGAACATGCGGACGGCGCGCTACGCGCGGTCGTAAACGACGTCATGTTCAATCTGGAGTTCATCCCTTCTGAGATTGCGACGCTGTGGATTTACGCGAATCAGCGGATCATCGTGACTGCGCGTCTCAAACCGCTGCGTTCGGTCGACCGATTGCGCGCATCCGTTCGGGAAGGCGAGGTATTCCGGTCTCCGGCGGAATTGCTGGTTCACCTGATGCATGATCAGGCGGACCTGTTGGTGCAGATCGTCCGGCGAACCAGCGCCGACGTCGATCGGATCGAGGACCGGTTCCTGTCGCAGCGGCCGACGCAGAACCGGATCGATCTGGGCGCGATGCGTCGTATGCTGACGCGCTTGCAGCGCATGCTCGCGCCTGAGCCCGGCGCGATCTTCCGTCTGCTCGCAAGGCCGCCGCGCTGGCTGCATTCGGAGGACGTGCAGGACCTGCGCGAGTCGACGGAAGAGTTCTCCGTGGTGCTCTCGGATGTGGCCGGGTTGATCGAACGGGTCAGGCTGTTGCAGGAGGAGATCATTTCCCGCCTCGAAGAGCAGAACAACCGTACGCTGTTCACGCTCACACTGGTGACGGTTCTGGCGATGCCGATCAATATCGTCGCGGGTTTTTTCGGCATGAATGTGGGCGGTATTCCGCTCGCTGAAAACCGGCACGGCTTCTGGGTAATGGTGTTACTCGTCGCCGGTTTTACGGGCCTCGCGGGATGGTGGGCATTTCGTCGACGCAGGGAACGGTAGTGGCGAAGTGTTGCGTCCGACTTCAGCAATAACGGCTGCGCACGCGATACCGTCAGCGCATGCCGGCGTCGGGACACTCGCCGGCAAACGTGTCGCTGAACGCGCGTAACAGTGCGTCGGCACGTTGCATGTGGTCGCCTTTGCGATGCCTCAAATGTGCTATCGCATCTTCTACAACGCCGCGCCCACCAAGCTGAGTTGTATGCTCGAGGAGCAGCGCTTCACTGGAAACGATGTCGTTGAGTTTTCCTAGCTCGTCCTGCAATTGCGTGAGCTCTACGACGCCGATCTCGTTCCCGCTTTCGAGTAGAGGCGCGAAAAACTCCAACAGATAGCGCATCTTTTTCCCTGCGATTCGGACTGCGTGGACCTCTGCGTATACGGCGTCGGGATTCCTAAGCACACGCTCCATCCGTTTTCGCAGCGCGCGCTTGGCCTTCGCAACACGGTTCGCGGCGAATACCGCAAGCGGTTCGTCAAACGAGCAGGCGTCGAGTTGCAGCATCACGCCCGCTATTCGTTGCGCGAGCATGGCTTCGACGTTTGCGGCGGCGATCGTTGCGCGACTGCGCAAAAGCGCTTCACCGCGCAAGAGGTCGACTCTTTCGATGAGCACCGCAAAAGAATGCGGCGTCGGCGCGTCTTCCGCCAGTAAGTGTTTCAGGATATCCCAGTCACGCGTCTGTCCGGCGGAATCGGCGAGCGCCTTGAATTCGCGCCGCTGCCATCTTGCCTGCGATCTGTCGATGAGCGGATCGTAGGCCCACCACAGCGAACGCAGTCGACGCAGCGCAACACGTAGTTTGTGCAGACTTTCCGGGTCGGCACTGACGCACAGGGTGCCGATGCGTTGCGCCACCTGCGCGACCATTGGCGCGGCCAGCGTCGAAAACGCCACGGCCGGCGACATGTCCGGCGAAGCCGTGCCGGCGCGTTTGCCGGGATTATCCGAGGTCCGCTCTTGTGCAGATGCAGATGCGGTATCACGCGTATGAGGTGTGGAGTTCATCGGCTCGAGTTGCGTGAGTTCCCAAAGCGGACGGAAGTGAGGTGAACGTAAGGTACCGCGTGCCACGTCACTTAGCAAACTGCGATACCCATCCTACAACGTAAAAATTTCGAGGGCCATGCCGGCACTATGCTCGAAGCGAATTCCACGCGACTATCCAACGAACTTTCGCTTGAACGGAGAGGTTGGGCTGTCCAACATGGCGAATCGGAATGACGAGTCATTTCCATGCCGTGGTGATAGAGCGATTCAATTTGCCTCCTGACCTTCACCGTCCTGTAATGAGGAGAGTTAGTTTTTCAGCGCCGCGGTTGTCCTATTTTCAGTTGGCACACCGCAGCGCGACGACAAACCGGTGGAAATAGAAAGTTTAAAAGAGCCCGCCAGACAATAGTTTCTTCAGGCCACGCGTCGTTACCCGGCGAGCTTCACTTCATGAGCTTTGACAACAATTCCGAGTGAGGTCTTTCGTGAGCTATACACAAACATTGTTGGCCGGTATGGCCGGCGCTTTATTGACGGTCGCCGCGCACAGCGCCGACATCACCGGCGCCGGCAGCACCTTCGCCGCGCCGATTTATACGAAATGGGCCAGCGCCTACCAGCGTGCGGGCGGCGGGACGGTGAGCTATCGCGGTGTCGGGTCGACGGAAGGGTTAAAGCAAATCATGGTCAGCCAGGTCGATTTCGCCGGGTCGGACGCACCGTTGAGCGACGGCGAGCTGGCGAAAAATGGCCTGCTCCAGTTTCCAACGGTGATCGGCGGTATCGTGCCGGTCATCAATCTGCCTGGTATCAAGCCCGGCGAACTGATTCTCTCCGGGCGTGTGCTGGGAGATATCTATTTGGGCAAAATCATCAGTTGGAATGCTCCGGCCATTGCCGCCATCAATCCCACGATCAAGCTGCCCGACACGCCTATCGCTGTGGTCCGTCGGCTCGACGGTTCAGGTACGACGCTGATCTGGACGCACTTTCTCGCGCAGGTCAGCCCTGAATGGAAGAGCAAAGTCGGCGAGGGGACTTCAGTGCGCTGGCCGCGCGGAATAGGCGGAAGAGGCAACGAAGGAGTGGCCACCTTCGTGCAGCATCTGCCCGGCGCGATCGGCTACGTTGCGTGGGATTTTACGAAGCAGAATCATATGTCGTACGCGGCCATGGATAATGCCTCGGGTGCCGTGGTTCAGCCTGGACCGGAAACATTCAAGGCCGCCGCCGCGAGTGCCGACTGGTCCAAATCGCTCTTTCCGATCTTGACCAACGAGTCGGGCGCGAACGCGTGGCCTGTCGTCGGCGCGACCTATATATTGGTTCACAGTACGCAGGCCAAACCGGAGCGTGGCGAGGAAACACTGAGGTTCCTCGACTGGGCGCTGACGAACGGCAACCAGGCGGCGGAGGACCTGGACTATATTCCGCTGCCGCCGGCGGTCGCGAGCGAGATTCGCACTCAATTGCACGCGAGGGTAAAGAATCCGTCGGGTAAAACCGTCGCGGGCCAATGACGAGAACTGACTCTTCGCTCAAGCTACCGCTTGCTGACGTGTCCGCGCCCACTGCGCAAGCGCGGCGCACGCCACCAGCAACGAGCCCGTGACGAAGAACACGGAATGCAGCCCGAGATGAACAGCGATCACGCCGCCGATAATCGGACCGACGACCTGTCCGCTGAATTGCGCCGACTGCAGGTAACCGAGCATCTGACCGGTCTTGTGCTCTTCGACCGCATGCCGGGCCAGTTTGGCAATCGCAGGCAGGAGACCGGCCAGTGTCATGCCCATCAGCGCGCGTAATCCCGCCAGTTGCCACCACACGTGAACGAACGCTTGCGGAATCATCACCAGACCGGTCAACACCAGGCAAGCGACGATCACGTTCCAGCTGCCGATCCGATCGGCCAAGGCGCCGAGGCGCGCCGCCGTGAGCATGCTGCCGAACGCCGAACAGGCCATCACGATACCCGCCACGCGCGCCAGATGAAGCGACGGCACGCCGAGACTGCCGACATAAACCGTGATGACGGGCTCGATCGACATGTTGGCGAGCAGCACCATCATCGCAGTGACGAGCAACGCGGCGATCACCGGATAGTTGCTGCGATGCGTGCTCGCCGGTGCGTGCTCGGCGGGACGTCGGCTGGAATGAGTGGCCGGGTCGAAATCTTCCTTGACGACGAAAATCGTGAGCAACGCGGCCACCGCGATCATGGCGCCGCCGGCGAAGAACGTGCCGCGAATGCCGAGCCAGCCCGGCAAGAATCCGCCGACGAGCGGCCCGATCAGATTACCGGCCAGCGCGCCCGTCGACAGCACGCCCAGCGCCCAGCCCGCGCGTTCCTTCGGCGCCTGTGTGCCGACCATCACCGTCGACGCCGACGAGTAGCCGCCCACCAGGCCCGCGAGCAAGCGCAGGACGACGAGCTGATGCACGTTGTGCGCAATACCGATCAAGGACATCACCACCGCCATGCCGACGGCCGCGCGCACCAGCATCGGTTTGCGGCCATAACGATCGGCAAGCCGTCCCCACACGGGCGCGGTGATCGCAGTTCCAAAAAACGTGGCGCCGAACGCGATTCCCGACCACTGGATGACGGCGGACTGCGACTGCACACCGAGTTGCTGGACGTAGATGGGCAAGAACGGCAGCAGCATGCTCAGGCTGACGAGCGTGGTGAACGAGCCGAATACGCACACGGCCAGATTGCGGCGCCAGTAACGCTCATGTCGAGCGGAATAATCGAGACTGCGCGTTGCCTGAGCGGACGGCAGTGAAACTTGTGGAGGGGTGTTCATATCGTCGTCCCGGCAAATGACTGCGAGCGTGACCGGCCCTCTGCTTCGGCAAGTTCGCTCACCAACGTGGCAACCAGCTCCGCCGCAGGCAATGCTCTCGCGAGCGGCGCGCCCTGACCGGCCCATTGGACGGCAAATTCGGTGCTGCCCTTTGCGCGGGCCGCGGCGTTCAGCGCCTTGGCGGCGTCATATGCAATCGGATAGTCCGGCAGCGGCGGCGCGTCCGGCGAGCCGACGTCGGTAAACAACCGGTTGCTCAGTCCACGTGCCGGGCGGCCGGAGATCGCGGCCGTCACGGCCGTCCGGTACGCGCGTTGGGTGGTCAGTGCGCTCCGGTAGGCGGCATCCGCGCCCGATTCGGGACACAGCACGAACGCGGTGCCCATCTGCACGGCGCGAGCGCCGAGGAGCAATGCGCCGGCAATGCTTTGACCGTCCATGATGCCGCCTGCGGCGATGACCGGCAGCGTCGACTGTTTTGCGATCAGCCTGACCAGTGCCAGGGTGCCGATCATCGCGTCATCGTCCGGATTGAAAACGCCACGGTGACCGCCTGCTTCCGCACCTTGTGCGACGATCGCATCGAGTCCGGCCTGCTCGATCTGCATGGCCTCGTGCGGCGTGGTCGCGCAACCGAACAGCAGAATGCCGGCGCGATGCAGTTCATTGATCCATTCGCGCGATGGCAGCCCGAAATGGAAACTGACGATAGCGGGACGCTCTTCGATCAGCACTTGCAGCAGTGCCTCGTCGACTACAAAGCTCGTGTAAATCTCCTTGAGCGCAGCGGGTGTTCTGGCGCCGAACTCGGCGAACAGCGGCTGCAGATGCGCAAGCCAGGTCGCTTCGCGAAGCGGATCGCTGTGCGCCGGCCGATGGCAGAACACGTTGACATTGAACGGCTTGCTCGTGAGGGCGCGTGTCGCGACGATCAGTTCACGCGCTTGCTGCGCGGTGCTCGCACCCACGGCGATCGAGCCGAGCGCGCCGGCATTGGAAACCGCGGCGGCCAGTGCGGGCGTCGAGATGCCTGCCATCGGCGCCTGAATGATGGGATGTTGCACGCCAAGTGCTTGCAGAAAGCGGATATCGGAGGTCATGGGGTTTTCACAGTTCGAGTAGTGGATAGAAACGCCTGGAGCGGAGTGGCTAGGCTTGCTTCGAACCGAAGCGAAGCGCCGCGAACAGATCCACCGCCAGAGCAAGCGCCAAAGACGCCGCGCCGATCACGAACAGCGTCGCGTAGTTGCCGCCGTCGTGCGCGAACAGAAACGACAAGCCATACGCCGCGACGGCCTGCAAGACGGCGAAACTGGTGGTCGCCGCGCTCCAGGCGCCTTTCTGGGCAGCCGGATGATGGGCGAGCAATTCATTGACCCTGCCGAGCACGAGCGCGACGATGCCCGGCACGAACGCGCCGACTACGACGCTCGACACGATCAGTGCCGCAGGTCCGCGCACGACAGCCGGCAACGCGACCGCGACGATCTGCAGGAGATAGGCCACGCGCAGCGCCGGACCGAACCCGGTACGGTCAGCCAGATGACCACTCAGCAACGGGCCCACAATCGCCCCGAGTCCAAACAGCACCCAATATTGCGCGCCGGCATCGAGGCCCTTGCCGAGGCCGCGTGCGACGAAATCGACCAGAAAGATCATGTGCGGAACGAGCCCCACGGCGTTCAACGCATACTCGGTGTAGAGCGCGCGCATCGATGCAGCCGGATAAGACCGGCCATGCCCCCGGTGATGCGCCCTGTGCTGCACGGCGGATTCGCCTCGGCCGGGCCAGCCGTTCCACGCGACGGCCGTCAGCGCGAGGGAGATCGCGGCAAGTCCCAGCCACGTTTGCATCAGGCCCTGACGCAGCAGTATCGGCACGATCGTCCCGGAGGCCGCGATGCCAAGACCAATGCCGCTGAAGATCGCACCGCTCGCAAAGCCCTTGCGCGATGGGGTGACGTGCGCGAGGACGGTCGGCGCGGCGAGCACCATCAGCGCGCCGCCCGCCAGGCCGGATGCGAAGCGCCAGCCGAAGAACCAGAGAAACGAAACCGGAAAGGCGCAGGCGACGAACGCGACGGTCACGAGCAGCATCATCGCGCGCAGAACGAACGTGGCGTCGAAACGCCGCGCCAGCCAACCGCCTGCGAGCGCGCCCGCCAGATAGCCGCCGAGATTGGCCGCGCCGAGATAGGCAGCGGTCGACGCCGGAAACCAGTGCGCGCTGACGATCGCCGGCAATAACGGGGTATAAGCAAAGCGCGCGAGGCCGATACCGACAAGGCTCGCGCTGGCTCCTGCCAGCGTACCGCGCCAGACATTGAACGCCGGCGGGATCGGTTCGTTGACGACTGCACGTTGCATCACTGCCTCCACTGTTCGGTTGCGTGTCGACTCGTCTTGCTGGCGGGCTCGACACGATAGGTACGAAGGTCACGACTTGCAATGCCTCTCATGAGGATTGCAAACTGAATGCGGAATGCCTCGCCATGGGACGAGCGATGCCGGAGGCGCCGGCGCTGTGGCCGCCGTCCACATGCGGGATGTTTGCCCGTTGCGAAGATTGCCGATTCAAATCGAGCTCGGCGTCGGTCGTGTCAGTGAACTCGCCGGGACGGCCGACCGCTTGCGCTAGGTGATCTCGATGGGACTAAGTCTAGATTGAACCGATTGAAGAGAGAATCCACGCGGCACGGTAGACATTCTTCCGCGAAACGATTCAATTTCGCGTGGTAATCCGCTGGGATTGGGTGAAATGCTGGCGCAGGCGCGGCGCAGCGAAATCGACGAACGCGCGCACCTTGGGCACGGCAAGGCGCCCGTGCGGTGTCAGCAGGTGGACCGGCAGCGGAGCGGGCTCGTTGTCGCTCAGGACGATCTTGAGCGAGCCGTCCTTGACCTGTTCGGCGACGTGGTAGGAAAACATGCGAGTGACGCCGTGTCCCGCGACCGCCGAGGCCACGGCTGCCTGAATACTGTTGACGATAAAGCGGGGCGTGAATTGCACGACGCGCGGAATCGTCGAGCCGTTCGGCGGCGGAAAGCTCCACGAATCCAGGCCGAAGTGGGTCATGGAGATGATCTGATGCTGGGCCAGATCGGCAGGTTCGGTGATTGGCGGGTGCTTCGCCAGGTAGCGAGGCGACGCGGCAACGACCCGCCGCACTTCGCCGACGGGGATCGCCACCAGCGTCGAATCGGGCAGATGGGCGATGCGCAACGCCAGATCCATCCCTTCGTCAATCAGGCTCACCGGGCGGTCGAGCATATTCAGGCGCACCGAGACCGCCGGATAGCGGTCGACGAATTCGTCGATGATCGGCTGCAGCATGTCCTGGCCGGCGGCCACCGGTGCGGTGATCGTGAGCAGCCCGCGCGGCGCGGAGCGCTCGCCGGCGATCAGCAGATCGGCCTCTTCGAGATCGGTGAGAATGCGCCGGCAGGCGGCGGCATATCGCTCGCCGGCTTCGCTCAGTTTGATCGTGCGTGTCGTGCGATGCAGCAGGGCCGTGCCGACATGTTCTTCCAGGAACGCAATGGCGCGGCTAACCGCGGCGGGCGAGCGGCCGAGCCGACGGCTCGCGCCGGCCAGGCTCCCTTCGTCGAGCGTGGCGACGAACACCTTCATTGCGTCGATGCGGTCCATGTTGCCTGATCCGGTGTGATTGAAAACGCGATCTGGCAGAGTCTACAGCGACGGACGGCAAGACGACGGCGGGAACGGCGAAGGACTGGGGCGACGACACGCTCACGCGCCGGCGGATGCCTCCAGTTCGGCAAGCCGTTTGCGCAGCAGGCGATCCTCCTGGAAGCGGCTGGTTTCGTCGCGGATCACTGCGACGATGCCGGTGAGTTCGTTTGTCGGCGAGTGCAGCAAGGCGACCGTGAAGGCAATCGACAGCGAGCGCCCGTCCTTGTGCACGGCGGGGACGCGCAGCACGTCGTTGCCATAGCGGGTTTCGCCTGTTGCCATGGTCTTCTGATAGCCGTCCCAATGGCGGCCGCGCAGACGTTCCGGGATGATCAGGTCCAGCGAGTTGCCGAGCGCCTCGCTTTGCGTGAAGCCGAACATGCGTTCAGCCGCGGGGTTCCAGAATGTGATGCTGCCGCGGGCGTCTGAAATGATGATCGCGTCGCCGATTGCGTTGGCAAGTTGCTGGAAGTCGATGGCGTGCTGCATGGCGCTCCCCCAATGTGAAAACACGAATGCTCAATAGAATACGGCGCCGCCAGGGACGCCGCATCGGCAAGGCCGGGCTTATACCCGGCCTTGCATAGCACCATTTAAACCGCTTTCACTTCGCGCAGGTTGAAAATGTCCTGCTTGCTGTAGCCGAGGCTCGCGAGCACTTCTTCCGTGTGTTCGCCCAGCAGCGGCGAGGCGGTGATTTCCGGCTTCATATCCGAAAACTTGATCGGGCTGCCGACAGTCAGATACGAGCCGCGTTTCTTGTGCGGCACTTCGACAATCGTGCCGCTCGCGCGCAGCGAGGGATCGTTGGCCAGTTCCTTCATGGTCAGCACCGGTGCGCACGGAATGTCGAACTTGCGCAGGATGTCGACCGCTTCGAACTTGGTCTTGTCGGCAAGCCAGCCTTCGATCGTTTTGAAGATGTCGAAGATATGCGGTTGACGTGCTTCCGCCGTCTTATAGGCCGGGTCATCGATCCACTCGGGCTTGCCGAGCGCTTTGCAAATCGGTTCCCACGCGTGGCCCTGGATCGTGAAGTAGATGTAAGCGTTCGGATCCGTTTCCCAGCCCTTGCACTTGAGCACCCAACCCGGCTGGCCGCCGCCGCCCGCATTGCCGCCGCGCGGCACCACATCGCTGAATTCGCCGTGCGGATACTGCGGATATTCCTCGAGGTAGCCGACACGCTCCAGCCGCTGCTGGTCGCGCAGTTTCACGCGGCACAGGTTGAGCACGCTGTCCTGCATCGACACGGCGACTTTCTGGCCCTTGCCGGTTTTGTCGCGTCCCAGCAATGCAGTCAGAATGCCAATGGCCAGATGCATGCCGGTGTTGCTATCGCCGAGCGCCGCGGCGCTGATGGTCGGCGGGCCGTCCCAGAAGCCGGTGGTGGAGGCCGCGCCGCCTGCGCATTGCGCAACGTTTTCGTAGACCTTCAGGTCGTCGTAGTGGTGGCCGTCGCTGAAGCCCTTCACCGAGGCGACGATCATCTTCGGGTTGAGTTCGTTCAGCCGTTCCCACGAAAAGCCCATCCGGTCCAACGCGCCCGGGCCGAAATTCTCGACCAGCACATCCGATTCGCGGATCAGCTTTTCGAGCACCTCTTTGCCTTCGGGTTTTTTCGTGTCCAGCGTGAGCGACTTCTTGTTGCTGTTGAGCATCGTGAAGTACAGCGCGTCCGCATCGGGGATATCGCGTAACTGATTGCGCGTCACGTCGCCGGAACCCGGCCGTTCAACCTTGATGACGTCCGCGCCGAACCAGGCGAGCAACTGCGTGCATGCGGGGCCCGCCTGAACGTGCGTGAAGTCGATGATCCTGATGCCTTCGAGAGGTTTGCTCATGTTGAAATCTCCGTGGTTGCCCAGACTACTTTTTCATTGCCGCGCTTTGCGGATTCAAATTGGTCAGTCGGCCGCTTTCGGTGCCGGCCGCTTCGTCGATGACGGCATTGATCAGGCTCGGCTTGCCCGAAGCGATCGATTCGAGCAGCGCCTTCGTCAATTCCTCGGGCGTGGTCGCGTGATAGCCGATGCCGCCGAATGCCTCGATCATCTTGTCGTAGCGCGCGTTCTTCACGAACACGGTCGGCGCGACGTCCTTGCCGCCAGTCGGGTTCACGTCGGTGCCGCGATACACGCCGTTGTTGTTGAAGACGATCGTGCAGACCGGCAGGTCGTATCGGCAGATGGTTTCGAGTTCCATGCCGCTGAAGCCAAACGCGCTGTCGCCTTCGATCGCTACAACCGGTTTGCCGCTCGTCACCGCCGCGCCGATCGCGAAGCCCATGCCGATGCCCATGATTCCCCACGTGCCCGAATCGAAGCGCTTGCGCGGCTCGTACATGTCGATGATGCTGCGCGCGTAGTCGAGCGTGTTCGCGCCTTCATTGACGACGTTGATGTCCGGGCGCGTCTTCAGCACGTCGCGGATCGCGCGCAACGCGCTGTGGAAATTCATCGGCGACGGATTCTTGTCGAGCGTCGCGGCCATCTTGGCGAGGTTCTTGTTCTTGCGCTCGGCGATCGCGCCGGTCCACTCGGCGCTCGGCTTCGTGTAGCTCGCATCGATGCCTTCGCGCAGCGCCGCCACGCACGAGCCGATATCGCCGATCACCGGCGCGGCAATCGCGACGTTGCTGTCGATTTCCGTCGGCGAGATGTCGATCTGGACGAACTTCTTCGGCTCGGCGCCCCACGTTTTGCCCTTGCCATGCGAGAGCAACCAGTTCAGACGCGCGCCGATCAACACGACGACATCGGCTTCCTGCAGCACGAACGAACGAGCCGCCGACGCCGATTGCTCGTGCGTATCGGGCAACAGGCCCTTGGCCATCGACATCGGCAGATACGGAATGCCGCTTTGTTCGACGAACGCGCGAATCTCCGCGTCGGCCTGCGCGTACGCCGCGCCCTTGCCGAGCAGGATCAGCGGACGCTTGGCGCTCTTCAGCACATCGATTGCGCGCTTGACCGACTCCGGTGCGGGCAACTGACGCGGCGCGGCGTCGATCACGCGCACCAGCGATTGCTGCGCTTTCACGGCGTCCAGCGTTTGCGCGAGCAGTTTGGCAGGCAAGTCCAGATACACGCCGCCCGGGCGGCCCGACACCGCAGCCCGGACTGCCCGCGCCACGCCGATGCCGATATCTTCCGCATGCAGCACGCGATACGCGGCCTTCGCGTACGGCTTGGCCGCATTCAACTGATCCATCTCTTCGTAGTCGCCCTGCTGCAGGTCGACGATTTCGCGCTCGCTCGAACCGCTGATCAGGATCATCGGGAAGCAGTTGGTGGTCGCGTTGGCGAGTGCGGTCAGTCCATTCAGAAAGCCGGGTGCCGACACCGTCAGGCAGATGCCCGGCTTCTTCGTCATGTAACCGGAAATGGCCGCCGCATTGCCTGCGTGCTGTTCATGGCGAAAGCCGATGAAACGCATGCCTTCGGCTTGGGCAAGCCGCGCCAGGTCGGTGATCGGGATGCCGACCAGGCCAAAGATGGTGTTGATGTCGTTCAGTTTCAGCGCGTCGATGACGAGATGGAATCCGTCGGTCGTCTCGGTCGCCTGTTGTGTCGACGTTTCGTCTGTTGTGGGCTGGTCGGCTTCTGCCATGACATCTCTCCTTGGTGGCGGGGCGTTGTGTGGTTTGTTGCGAGCGGTGCGCTCACGTGGTCAGTCAATCAGGCGTGCCGCCGGACGACGGCTGCAGCCTTGCCTCAGCGATGACCACGCTGGTCGGCGCGCCTGAGTTTTCGATCCAGCGCTTTCTCATGGGGGCGAGGATGAACTTTGCGGACACGGCTGCCGCGATCGACACCACGGCGGCCGAGATGAACACGGTGCTCCATCCGCCGTTCACCGACAGCACCGATGCAAGCGGTACCAGCATCGATGCCGTGCCCTTCGCGGTGTAAAGCGTTCCCGCGTTGGCTGCGGCGTATTTGCTGCCGAACGTGTCCGCGCAGGTCGCCGGGAAGATCGAGAAGATTTCGCCCCAGCACAGGAACACGGCGGCCGCGAAGAACATGAAGGCGTACGGGTTATGGCCGAACTGCATGAGTCCTAGCAGTGCGACGCCTTCGCCGAGAAAGATCATGAACATCGTGTTTTCCCGGCCGATGCGGTCCGACAGAAAGCCGCACAAGGGACGGGTGAAGCCGTTGCACAGGTTGTCGATAGACAGTGTCATCGTGAGGAGCGGCAGCGTGATGCCCATCAGATTCACAGGCAGCTTGGCAAAGCCGTATTCCTTCGCAATCGGCCCGAGCTGCGCGGTCGCGATGATGCCGCCGGCCGCGACGAATACGAACATCAGATACAGCACCCAGAAGAGTGGCGAACGGATCATCTCGCCTGGCGTGTAGTCTATCTTGCTAGCGACGATGCGTTTAGCGGCCACAGCGGTTGCGGGCGGCTTCGGCCGGATCAGCATGGTGGCGAGCAGGAGAATGCAGACGCCCTGGAAAATGCCGAAGAACATGAACGTGTGCTGGTAGCCGGAACGCTGGATCATGTCGGCGATCGGAATCACGGTGACGGCCGCGCCGGCGCCAAAACCTGCCGCGGTCAAACCAGCCGCGAGACCGCGCTTGTCCGGAAACCATTTGAGCGCCGTGCCGACGCAGGTGCCGTACACGCAGCCCGCGCCGATCCCGGCGATGACTGCCGCGACATACAGCGCGGCGAGACTGCTCGCATGCGCGTCGATGATCCAGCCGAGCGCCGCGCACAGCGAGCCGCCGATTACGACCGGGCGCGGCCCGAACTTATCGACGAGCCAGCCTTCGACGGGCACGAGCCAGGTTTCGGTGACGATGAAGATCGTGAACGCGGTCTGGATCGCCGCTTGTCCCCAATGGTGGGCGTTGTCCATCGGTACGACGAACAGCGTCCACGCATATTGCAGGTTCGCGACGAGTCCCATGCACACAATGCCGATCGCGAGTTGCACCCAGCGGTGATGCGTGAATGCAGTACGGCCTCTTTCCGATGCACTGGAATAGCCCATGTCTCCGTCTCCTGTATATTCCGTCGCGCTCAAGCGGCGCGTTGGACCTACGTGATCGAACCGCTTCATCGCCGCTAAGTTTGCGGGCAACGAGGCGCCAATGGTCGGCCAGAGGGAGCTGCACTAACGAAAACCCTTACCCGTCAAACGCAAAAACCGCCGGGTGAGAGGCAATAGGTCGTGCAGCGCGTCTGAGGGGATGCTGCGCGAGAACAGTAATAAGTAAAAGTTAAAACATTTTATGGTTTGCATTAGGTATTCCTAATGGATGGACTGTCGCCCTTAGCCATGGCTTGATTGAGGGCGACGCCCCACTGTTTAAGTGCGCGGATCTGGCCGCTGAGGCTACTTGGGGTAAACCAATATATAAACAAAGCACTATCGTTTTTCGAAAAAACTTTAACTATTGTTTATTCATGAGCTCTTCTACTCTTTGGTCATGCCACCTGCCTGATGGAGACGACCATGAACCCCTTGCAATTCGACGCTGGCGACAGCGCGCACCATGCCGAAATCCGGGCGCAGCTGTGCGCCTATAACGCCGCTTTCGACGAACTCGGCCTGCGCTTTCGTTGGGATGCGCAGACGCTGGCATTACTGGCCATGATCGAAGGCGAACAGGCGCAGATTGCCGCTTATATCGAAGCGCATCATGCGCACTTGTTAAAAGCCTATAGCGCTGAGTTTTTGAGCCAGGCCATTCTGGAGAAGAAACGTGCGCGTTATCCGGCGCCATTGCCGAGACGTGTCGAAAGCGCGCCGCGTCAGAGTCGCGTGGTTCATCAGCCAGAGATGAGTAGCTGGCGCGAACGCGTTTCGTATGAGGTGGATCTGCCGGCGCTGGCGGGTGTGTAGATGCGGTGGACGGCATGTGCGAGAGCTTGCGCATGCCGCCGAGCTTTGTTGACGTTCATCGAGCCGAGTCGGGCCGCAGCGGTGCAGAAGGAACGACCGTTTCGATATGGCCTGTCTTTACATCGTAGACGAGGCTGGTGACCGAGCCACCCGTCTGGCGGGTCGCGCATTTGTCGACTTCATCGCGGCTGAACTGCAAAAGGAGCCGCTAGACTTTGTTGCCGCGACCTGGGCCTGGCGTATGCGGAGGCGCAGTTACGGAAGATCGGAGCGGGCGTGACAGCCGTCTGGTGCACTGCCGTTAGCCTAATAGCGTCCTATAGCGGGGCCGATTGGTCAATAGAGAGGTGTGCTCTGTTGATCAATAACAACTCCCATCAGATACTCGAAGCATCGTCCCTACGCTCGCGGATCATGGCCATGCCGGCGGTGCGAGCGGACCGATTCTTCGCCACCCACGTCCGCTTCGTGCGTGGGACGGTTTAAAAAGTCGAGCGGGGCCGCCGTATTCTGATAGATGGCGTGCCGGCATGGTCCAGCAAATGGCGGGCGAGGCACGCGCGAGACTAGAGGAGGCCTGAAAATGACGCATGCGGATCTGGCGATACTTGGGGGCGTCGGGATTCTCGCGGTGGCCTGCCTGGTCGTGTGCGGTATTTACCTGTACTGGAGCAGCGACAGATACCGCGACCGGCAGCAGCGTTTGGAGACGCCAATCAGCGGGACCCAGGCGGCGGAGCAAAACGACGAACAGTTTTCGGAACCGGGGGCAACCATGGGCACGCAACTGAGCTATCGCTGCAAAACCTCGCTGTATCGGGCGGTATTCAATAACGCGCACGACGAAAGCATCGTGTTCCTGTTTGCCGGTGGCCGCGACGATGCTCGAAAGCGGGCGACCGGCGCGCTGGGTGCTATCCACGGCATTGCGGCCCATGAGGTGTCGCTGTCCAACCTCGCCTCGTTCGGCGAACTGGTCGACGTCGGCGTCAGCGAGGATGAGGAGTTGCGGATATTCGAAATGGCCTGGAAAGGTGCGGACGTCAGCGCCTGGGCCGAACACCCGCTTTTCCTGACCGACGATCCCAGTTTGATAGGCAAGTGGGCCGAACTGTACGCGGACCTTGCGCGGGAGTTGGCTGTCAGCGCGATCGACAGGGCGCGAGACTAACGAGTGGATTGGCTGTCACGGCTCGCCAATCGAAGACGGCCGCTTGGCCGTCCAAGATTGACTCGTGCCGCGCACCCCGTCAAAACGTGCCGGAGAACGCCTGTTGGACTTTGGCGGGATTGGTCGTACCGTTCGCGATCAACAACTGGGTGAGCAAGCGTGCCTTTTGTGGATTCAGATCGAGCGAGACGACGAAACCGCGCTTGTCGTCCTCGACTTCCACGTTTCTGTTGACGAACCCCGACATCACGCGCGTCGAGCGGACAACCACGATGCCCTTTTTCGCCGCCCGGTCGAGGGCAGCCAGCGCCTCCTTGGATGCATCGCCATCGCCTTCGCCCGCCAGCACGATACCTTTGGCTCCATCGGCAATAGCGTGATCGATCTGCGCTCCGTCCATGTTGCTGTGCGCATAGACGATTTCCACACGCGGTAGACGGCCATTTGCCGGCAAGGCAAGGGTATCGCGTGTTGAGGCAAGAGCAGGCGCGGGCGCGACGAAACGAATGCTGGCCGGATCGACATAGCCGATCACACCCGCGTTCGGCGAAGCAAAAGTCTGCACGGCTGTCGTGTTGGTCTTGGTAATCCAGCGCGGCCCGTGGATCTGATCATTCATGACCACCATCACACCTCGACCTCGCGCTTTCGGACTCGCTGCTACTTCCGCGGCTTCGTAGAGATTGTTGGGGCCATCCGCGCTCGTCGATCCGCCCCGGCCGCATCGACCCCACCAGAATCACCGGCTTATCCGAGCGCACGACGTTTTGCAGAAAGAATGCCGTTTCTTCCATCGTATCCGTGCCGTGGGTGATCACGATCCCATCCGCTTCATTTCGATCGAAGGCCTCCTGGATGCGGCGCGCGAGCCGGAACCAGATCTCGTCGTTCATTTCCTGCGATCCGACATTGGATATCTGCTCAGAGGTGATGCTCCCGAGTTTCTCAATGCCTGGAACCGCCCGAACCAGTTCCTGACCTTTGACGTTGCCCGAGTTGTAGCCAATGGCCGAACGCGGGTCGGCTGTGCCGGCAATCGTGCCGCCGGTCGCCAAAACGAGAATCCGCGGCGAGGCGGCGGCCGGGCTTGCCGCATCGGTAGCGGCCGCGTTTTCAGAGGTGGTGTCCGCAGCCCAAACGCTGGTGCCGTACAAGGAACCAGCGCATACCAGAAGCACAGCGGCTAGCGTTGTGCTCGACTTACGCAGACAGGCAGCCTGTTGAAGGGTAGTCTTGGTGTTCATGTCCAGTGTCCTATAAGGATTTAACAGCGCAAAGAAAGACGTCGCATGTCGACGTCATCAGGCAGTACTACTTTCTACAGGCGTCTACTGTGTTCGTTGGTATGTCGCGTTAGTCAGCGAATTTGACCGGGTGAGTGTTCCGATCGGGTAGTGGGCCGTTCCGCGGCCGCCGTTGCCAGGGCCACGCATTGCTGTGCCAGGACATCGGTCGGGTCGACCAGACTGACGCGCATGCCGGTCTTGCCGACGAAACTCTTCTGCGGCAATAAAAGCGGCAACTCGGTGCATCCCAGGATGATCACTTCGACGCCTTCCGCAATGAGCCCGTCAATGGCGGCGCAGACATCGTCCAGGCACTGCCCGGTGGTAAATCCCGCTTTCACGCCTTCCTTGCCGTAAATCGCTTCCATCACCCGCGCCTGCAAATCCGCGCGAGGCACGATTTGCTGCAATCCTCCTGATTCAAGAGCCTTCTCGTAGACGCCGCTTGCGATCGTGCCCGAAGTTGCCAGCACGCCGACGGAACGAAGCAGCGGAAACGTCTCGCGGAGATGGCGGACCGTCACCGTCAACATATTGACGATTGGTATGCCGAGATACGGCTGAATGCGTTCGACAAATGCATGCGCGGTGTTACACGGAATAGCGATGAGGTCCGCGTCGCCCGACTCGAGCTTCTTGCAGGTCGCGTAAAGCGAAATAGTCGGGTCGGGCCCGTCACCGATCAGGTTTTCCGTGCGATCGGGAATCTGGGGATTCTGTTCAATCAGAAGCCTGATATGGTCCTGGTCGCGATTCGCCGGCGTGTTGCGTACGATCTTCTGCATGAAGTCCACGGTAGCCGCGGGCCCAACCCCACCCACCACGCCTACCTTGAAGATTGATTCGGGCGAACCGTAATCGCCCGCTATCACGTACTGCGCATAGGCAAGATTCGAATCGATCAGTGGCACTCGGAAAGCACCCATTTCCCCGGCCACGAGTGCGACCTCGGTCATGCCCGGCACAATGATATTGGCGCCTTGCGCAATGAGGTCCTCGCACGCCTCGCGCAGAAGCGCAACGGGCCGGCCGGACAGGTTTCCGCTCTTGACGCCGTTCGCGCCGTAGACCGCTTCGGTGATGAGGTCGACGCCGTCACGTGGACGGGGATGAATGATTTCAAATTCCGGTGCCGCGAAATACTTCTCAAACAATCCTTTTCGACGGGTGTAGTCCGAGGTCAGCACGCCGATTCGCCGCGCAGTCGGAAATTTTCTGCGAACATGGCTGCGCACGGCTTCGACCATGTCGACAATCTGCAGGGGCGAGTTAGCCTTCAACTCATCGATGAACGTATGGCTGAGAAAGCACGGGAGTACGACGGTCGTCACGCCTCGCTTCTCGAAACTGCTGATCATGTCGAAGATGTACAGCTTGCGCTGAGTCGTCGCTTCGCTACCCGTGACCGCGCCGCCAAAGGGATGCTGTTCGAAGATGACGTCGACGTGTTCCGCATCGCTCGACGCGGGCGTCGATTTGACGAGCTTGAAAAAGACGTCGGCACTCGCCAGTGGGCCCAGTCCGCCCACCACGCCGAACTTCTTCCCGCTCAGCACGCTTGCGCTGATCATTTCGTCTCGCCTTGCAGTTGTCCCAAGGCAACGCGGTCACCATCGGCGAACTGCTTGACGGCCCGCTTCGCTTCCCACTTCGCAATAACGGCCGTCGCGATGCTGTTGCCAATCACGTTCGTGGCGGTTCGCCCCATATCGAGAATCTGATCGATAGCGAGGATCAGCACCACGCCGGACGGGGGCAGGTGAAACATCGGCGCAACAGCGGCGACCACCACCACGGAACCTCTTGCGACGCCGGCCATTCCCTTGCTGCTCAACATCAGGACCAGCAACATCATGATTTGCGCGCTGAGCGGCATGTCGATGCCGAACGCCTGCGCAATGAAAATCGCGGCAAAAGCCTGGTACATCATCGAGCCATCGAGATTGAATGCGTAGCCAAGCGGCAATGTAAAGCCGACGACTTTCTTGTCGATACCGAACGCTTCGAGCTTCTCGGTCAGACGCGGATAAGCGGCCTCGCTGCTCGCAGTCGAGAAGGCGAGCATGGCGGGTTCCCGGACGGCTTTTAGCAACTTCCAGATCGACTTGCCCAGAAAGACATGACCGACGAGGATGAGGACGATCCACAGCGTGACGAGACCGAGATAGAAGCTGCCGACGAGCTTGCCGTACGTGGCCAGCACATCCAGGCCGTTCACCGTAATCGCGGATGCCAGGGCGCCGAAAACACCGATGGGAGCGAGCCGCATCACATAGTCGGTCAGCTTCAGCATGGTGGGTACGAGCGCATCGATGGCGGCGATCAGCGGTGTGACACGCGGGTCCTTTTTGATGGCGCTCAGGACGACGCCGAACAGGACCGAAAAGACGAGGATCTGCAGGATGTCATTTCGAGCCATCGCATCGATGATGCTGGAGGGAAACGCATGCGTGACGAAGTCCTTGAAGTTCAGACCCGCGGTGTTGAGGCCAGTGGCCACATCGGAACTGGTCTGCGTCATATGCAGTCCCGCGCCGGGTTGCAGCGCGTTCGCAAGGACGAGTCCGAGCGCGAGCGAGAACAGCGAGGCGCACACGAACCATCCCACCGACCTGAGCCCGATTCTGCGCACGTCGCTCGTCCCTTCCATGCCCGCGAGGCCGGACACCAGCGTGGCGAAGACGAGCGGCGCGATGATCATCTTCACGAGCCGCAAGAAGATATCGGTGATGATCGAGAAGTAACCGGCGATGGTCTTCGCTTCCGCAGCACCGGCGGCGCTCCGGTGGCACACGTAGCCGACAATCACGCCGAGCGCCATGCCGACCACAATATAGAAAGTTAGGCGGTTTTTCATTTCCATCATTCCGAGGGATGCGCATAAGGGTCAGACGTGACCGCAGTACGCTGGCAGGAGGCAAAAACGTCGTTAGAGACGCGACGTTTCTGTGTATGGACGGATGATAGAGATGATCGAAAAAGACTCGATGCGGGTCCTGCATGGGGATATGCGAAACTCGCATAACGCGGGATAACCCCTAATCGATCGCAGGTGACGCGGCGCGAAGGTGGCGCCAGAGCGTGTCGAGAAACTCATTGCGATTCGACGCATCACGGTAGGCGCGAAGTTCGACTTCAAGATTCCATGTGTCGCGGCCCGCGAGCACCAGCTCGCCCGAGTCGAGTTCGGTGACGATCGAGCTTTTGGGAAGCCACGCGACTCCTTCACCTTCCAGGACCAGTTTCTTGAGGACCTCCGCCATATCGGACTCGTAATGAGGCCGCAAAGCCGGCGTCGTGTCGACCCGGCTCAAAAGCAGTGCTAGGCAGCGGCCGAAATAGCTGGTTTCTGTATACGAAATCAACGGCAATGGACGGGCCGCTGTTCCCGGCAACCGGAAGATGGGCGCACCACGTGGATTTGGCCGGCAGACTGGCAGCAGTACATCGACGCCGACGGTGACATGCTCATACCTGATCGGGTCGAGATGAAGGGGAAGCTCCGGGTGATGATAGGCGAACATCAGTTCGCAGTTGCCGTTCACGAGCATCAGAATGGAGTCGTGGACATTAGTGGGTATCACGCGGGCACGGACCTCACCGAAACGTGCCGTCAGCGCCTTCAACCAGGCGGGCAGGAAACTCAGCGCGATTGTATGGCCCGCAGCAATCTGCAAGCCTTTGCCGGCCATGCGTTGATCGATGCGAATGATGGCTCGCGTATCGAACAGCTTGCCCAATATGTCGACCGCCGCCTCACGAAACAGTTGCCCGGCTGGCGTCAGCGTCGGAGGGAAACTGCTGCGGTCGATCAGGTCCGCGCCCACCCACTGCTCAAGCGACTGAATGCGCCTGCTGAACCCTGACTGGGTGACATTGCGGAACTCCGCCGCGCGCGAGAAGCTTTGATACTGGGAGAGTGCGATGAAGTCCTCGATCCACTTGATTTCCATGTCGGATCCGTTTTGTGTGTAATAGGGAGCGCGTGTTTCGAAGTGAGTGTGTGATTCTACGCTGGCAGATGTGTCCGATAAGTCATGAGGCGCATGCGGAAAATCCCGGCGCTGAATTGATATGGAATCCTTTAATTGACGACGGTCGTACTCGCCGTAACTGCTTCATGTCGTCCGCCGCTCTCGAGAGCGTGCATGACAACCCGGCAACGCCAACTGCGACAGCGCACGCTTTTTGCTTGAATGGAGTGCTTATCGGGAGAGCGACGCGCGGTTAAGCCGCAAAGCGGCCACAGCTCTCCGGCCGGTTAGGGAGACGCTGCGATGCATGGAATAAATGACAAGGTACGCGCTGCAATTTTTGCCGTGGCGATCTCACTGCTCGCGGCGTGTGGCGGGCACGGAGGCGACTCGAATAATAGCGGCAGCGCAGCCACACCGGCAGGCGGCGTCAATCTGCAAATCGTCTCGTTCGGCGACAGTCTTTCCGACGTCGGCACCTACGCGCCGCTCGCAAGCGCGGTCGGCGGCGGGCGTTTCACGACGAATCCCGGACAAGTGTGGACTCAGAATGTCGCGCAGTACTACGGCGACACGCTAAAGGCCGCATACACGATCGACATCACGCATAAGCTCAGTGCGCAGGGCGGCCTCGGCTATGCGGAAGGCGGCGCCACGGTAGCGACGCCG
Organism: Paraburkholderia sp. BL9I2N2; assembly: GCF_004339745.1. Taxonomy (GTDB): domain Bacteria; phylum Pseudomonadota; class Gammaproteobacteria; order Burkholderiales; family Burkholderiaceae; genus Paraburkholderia. The sequence continues at coordinate 334,642 of NZ_SMGP01000005.1, forward strand.
GCAAACCAATCCGATTTTCTGACTGCGGTGATCGGCAACGTCGAAATGCCTGTCAATCAGCAGGTTTCGAGCTATCTGGCCGCGCACAGCAGCTTTAACGCCAATCAACTGGTGCTCGTCTGGGCGGGCGCGAACGACGTGCTTCGCGCCGGGCCGCTGCCGGCTGCGGCGCCGACCGTGCAGACGGCGGCCAACACCCTCGCTCAGATAATCGGGCAGATCGTCCAGAACGGCGGTGTGCACGTCGTGGTTGTCAATCTTCCGAATGTCGGACTCTCGCCGGACGGCATCACGTCGTCCGATGGCGGGGCCAACTTGACCCAGTTATCGCAACTGTTCAACGATACCCTGAACACCGCGTTGCAGACCGGTGGCCTGCAAGCGAAAGTCATCCAGATCGATGCCTACACGTGGTTGAACGGGATCATCGCGAACTTTCAGGCCAATGGCTTCACCGTTTCGAACACGGCGCAGGCCTGCGACCCCAAGAAAACGCCCAATAATACGTCCTTGCTGTGCTCGCCGCCTACGTACGTGAGCTCTAACGCGGACCAGACGTACATGTTTGCCGACGACCTTCATCCGACGACACATTTGCATTCACTGTTCGCCCAGTTCGTGGAGCAGCAACTCGCCAAGAGCGGTCTGGGTCACTGAGTTCGGGAGCTTGTGTACGGCGCCTCGAGAAAAAGCCGATCACGTCGATATCGTCTTCGCGCGCGCACGAGACGCACACGCCGATTACATGACGTTCAGCCGCGAGTCGAGTAAGCTTGGGAGCATCGTACCCGCTTACTTCCGCGCGCCGCAGTAGCGGCTTCCGCGTAGAGTGACGGCCCCTGGCGAGGAGCGCCTCATGCTGACGCTGTATTCGTATCCCGACCTGTTTGGCGTCGCCGACAACAATCCCTTCGGTCTCAAGGTATTCGCGTTCATGCGTCTGTGCGGGATGGATTTCGAGCATCGTCACATCCTCGACACGAGCCTTGCACCGCGCGGACAGTTACCGTATCTGGTCGATGGCGAAGAAACGATTGGCGATAGCGACCGGATCATCGCGCATTTAAAGCGTCGATACGATCCAGGCATCGACCACGCGCTCTCGCCGGGGCAATTGAATCTCGACTTTCTGGTCCGGCGAACGCTCGACGACCTGTATTGGCCGATGAGCTTTTCACGCTGGCGCGACGACCGCTTCTGGCCGTCTTTCCGCGACGCCATTCTCGCAACGCACGCAGACGTGAGCGCGAGCGATCTCGAAGCCGCGCGCGAATACAACCGGTTGCGGTATCACTATCAAGGCATTGGCCGCTATGAGACGGAGCAGGTCTATGCGAGAGGTATCGACGATCTGCGTGTCGTGGCGGATCTGCTCGGCGACGACGGATTTGTTTTTGGACCCGAGCCTGCCACCGTCGACGCGGCGATCTATGGCTTTGTCGCCAATATCTACTTCTACGAGATCGACACGCCGCTGAAACAGTACGTGCTCTCGCGTCCCGCGCTCGTTCGTCATTGCGAGGCCATTCATGAGCGGATCAACATCGAGCTACGTGTGCGGGTATCCCCTTGAGGTGGGCGAATGGGCAACTCGGCAAAATGGTCGATTAAGGTTTATTGATTCGCTGGAGCGCTTACATACGGCACCGACATGTTTCATCGGCAATGCGTTGCCGCCGTAGAACGCATCGGGAGCGAGAGACAATGGACACTCAACCGGTCGAAACCGACTACCTCGTCATCGGCGCGGGCGCGACTGCCATGGCCTTCGTCGATACGCTGCTCAGCGAGACCGATGCTCACGTGGTGATGGTCGACAGACACCATCGTCCCGGCGGTCACTGGAACGACGCTTATCCATTCGTCGGTCTGCACCAGCCGTCCGCCTTCTACGGCGTGAACTCGCGCGAGCTGAGCACCTGGACCAAAGACGAGACTGGCCTGAACATAGGCATGTACGGGTTGGCGAGCGGCGCGGAAGTGCTAAGCCATTTCGACCAGGTGATGCGGCAGCGCTTCTTGCCCTCGGGCCGCGTTCAATGGTTTCCAATGAGCGAATACAGCGCGGGAGTCGGCGGCACGCATCACTTCAAGTCGTTGATGAATGGCGACGAACGGCAAGTCGTTGCGCGTAAGAAACTCGTGAACGCTACTCATGCGCGGACAGAAGTGCCGTCGACGCATCCTCCCAAGTACACGGTTGCAGCAGACGTGAATTGCATTCCGTTGAACCGGCTACCCGACATACAAGGTCCGCATGCCTGCTATACGGTGGTCGGTTCCGGTAAAACCGGAATGGATGCCTGCCTCTGGCTGCTGCAAAACGGAGTGGCGCCGTCGCGTATCCGCTGGATCATGCCGCGCGATGCGTGGCTGCTGGACCGCGCCAACACGCAGCCCGGCGCGGAGAATCTGGAGCGGACGATCGGCAGCACCATCGGTCAGTTCGAAGCCATTGCCGAGGCGACTTCGATCCCCGATCTATTTGCCAGGCTGGAGCAGCGCGGCCTGCTCGTGCGCATCGACAAGACAGTCGAACCCAGCATGTACCGATGCGCCATCATTTCTCAAGCGGAATTGGAACAACTCCGGCGCATTGAAGACATCGTGCGTCTCGGTCATCTGCAATCGGTGCAGTCGACGCAGATCACGCTCGATGGAGGCTCGCTACCTGCCGATCCCGATACGCTCTACATCGACTGCTCCGCCCGCGCGATCCAGATGCCGCCCGCGCTGCCTATATTCGACGGCGACCAGATCAATCTGCTGATGGTGCGCTGGTGCCAACCGGTGTTCAGCGCCGCGCTGATTGCGTATGTCGAGAGCCATGTCGCGGATCCGGCCGAGCAGAACGCGCTGTGCCGCCTCGTGCCCAGCCCCGAGCATCCGATCGACTGGCTACGCATGTGGGCGGTGACCCTTGCCAACATGACGAGCTGGCGGCAGAACGCGGGTTTGAACGCCTGGCTGTCGCAATGCCGGCTGAACAGCCAGAACGCGATCATGCGTGGCATGCGGCCCGACGACACCGCCAAGCTCGCCTTGTTGCAGGAGAGCGGGGCCAAGGCCGCAGCGGCCGCCGCCAGGCTGCCAGCGTTGCTTGCTACTCTAAACTGACCTCATGGAGCAGACCTTGGACGAACTTCGCCTCGAGACGCTGCAGGTGGGCGCACTGCGCATGCGTGTAGCCAGCCAGGGCAGCGGCCCGCTTGTGCTGCTATGTCATGGCTTTCCGGAGTCCTGGTACTCCTGGCGACACCAGTTGGCGGCGCTCTCCGCCGCGGGGTTCCGTGCCGTCGCGCCGGATATGCGCGGCTATGGCGGCACCGATGCGCCGCCGGATGCGGAGTCGTACACCATGCTGCATCTCGTCGGCGACATGGTCGAACTCGTCAACGTGTTGGGTGAGAGCGAGGCGGTGATCGTCGGCCATGATTGGGGTGCGCCGGTGGCCTGGAACGCGGCGATGATGCGGCCGGATCTGTTCCGTGCCGTTGTCGGCATGAGCGTGCCGTTTTATCCGCCTGCGCGGGAGGATTTGCTCAGTGCACTGGATCGTCAAGGAATACGAACATTCTATATGCAGTATTTTCAGACGCCCGGTGTGGCCGAGAGCGAGTTCGAGGCCGACCCCGAAGCCGCGATTCGACGGATCACGTTCAGCATGTCGGGCGATGGACCCGAGCGCGTCGTGGCAGGGATACTGGCGCCCGGTGCAGGTTTTCTCGACAGCACGGTTGACCCCGAGACGCTGCCAGGCTGGCTGAGCAGCGAAGAGATCGCCTATGTGGCAGGCGAGTTCGCGCGCACGGGCTTTAGAGGCGGACTGAACTGGTACCGTGGCATTCGACGCTCGTCGGAACTGATGGCCGCGTGGCGAGGGGCCGTGATCCGGCAGCCTTCGATGTTCGTGGCGGGTGCGAGAGACGATGTTCTCAAGTTCCCGGGCTCGCAGGCTCGCATCGAGAATCTGACGCGCGTGCTGCCCGGATTGCGTGGTTCCCATATTCTCGATGGAGCGGGCCACTGGATTCAGCGCGAACGGTCGGCCGAAGTGAACGACCTGCTAGTTGCGTTCTTGAGAGGACTGTAAATCGGCATGGTCCCAGAGAAATGCTGCCGGGTTGGCCAGCGCCCTCGCAGCCGCGGCGAAAGACGCTGGTCAGAAGCCCCTTGCGTTCTCGAAGACAATCAACCGATTTTGTAGCGCGGGGCCGGCTTGCCGACCTGCGTTGCGGCAAACAATGCCGAGCGCGCAGTGTCGTAGGTATCCCACAGACTCGCGTCGGCCACCGACGGCCACGTGACGGTTTCGCCCTGATCGAATCCGGACAAAGCCGCATCGACCAGGTTCTCTGTCGTCATCACCGACTCTTTCTGCAGCGCCGAAAGAGGGATGCCGGATTCGTCCCAGATTTCGGTTGCGGTCGATGCCGGCAGCACGAGCTGCACCTTCACGCCGGTCTCCGCGAGTTCCTGCTGGAGTCCACGGCTGTATTGCAGAACGAACGCTTTGGTACCGCTATAGACGGCGCTGACGGGCATTGAGTGGATCGCCAGCACGGAAGCGATATTGACGATGACGCCCTCGTTTCGCGACACGAATGCCGGCACGGCGGCCTGCGTAAGCCGGGTGAGGGCCGTGATGTTGAGCGCGATCTGCGAGCGCGTGTCCTCCGCGGAGGATTGCCCAACCGGCCGCAGTCGCGCGAGACCTGCGTTGTTGATCAGAACGCGCACGGCCGGATCGGTGGCGAGAACTTTCTCGACTCGCGTCAGATCAGTGTCATTCGTCAGGTCCGCAACAATTGACTCGACCTTGACACCGTGCGCTGCGGATACCTTCGCAGCGAGCGCTTCCAGGCGATCGGCGCGCCGTGCGACAAGGACGAGATCATAGCCGCGAGCGGCAAGGCGGTCGGCGTAGACAGCACCAATACCGGACGACGCTCCGGTGACAACAGCAACTTTCCGTGAACTGGTCATGTGTGACTCCGTTAGTTTGGTGCTCAACTATAATGATTGAGGGCTCAAGTATATAACCGGACATCGCCCTCTTGTCAACAGTGCAGTACTCAACCATCCTATGCGTATGGGAAAGAAAATTGATTCACTGGCGAACCCAGACGATCTGGATCGGCCAGCTACTGATGAGCGGGATATCCTCGGCGAACTCGCGTGCACGAACACGGCGTTGCGGCGCGCCGCGCGCAGACTGGGCCAGTTATATGACGAGGCGCTGGCACCGCTCGACCTCAAAGCCACCCAGATCGGCCTGATAGCGGAAATTGAACGCTTCTCCGCCAGCGGCAGTGAACAGGGACCGACCTTGCAGGACCTGGCGGCTCGGCTGGCCATCCAGATTTCGGCTCTAACGCATGCGCTAAGGCCGCTGGTACGGGACGGATTGGTGGAATTGCGCCAGGACGCCGAAGACAGGCGGACAAAGCACGGCGTGCTTACTCGCCTTGGCAAGAAGCGCCTCTCGGAGGCATTGGTGCTGTGGGCTGAAGCGAATAATCGCGTGGAAGACGTGCTGGGCCGCGACTCGGCCGCAACGCTGCGGGCGCTCGCGGACGAGGTGGCGTCCGACGAGTTTCTCGCGGCCTATCACGGGGAATAGCTTCCCGGCCGGTGTCGACTACCGGCCGGTGCTGATCCTTCGGCGCTACGCCGCCGAGCGGCCGCCCAAGTGCTGCGCGAGGAAGGCTTCCATGGCTTCGTAGAACTCGAACTGATTCTCTTCGTTTCGGAAGCCGTGCCCTTCGTTGTCCTTGAGCATGTACTTGACGTCGATCCCACGCTCGCGCAGCGCGTGCACGATCTGGTCGCTTTCGGCTTGCTTGACTCGCGGATCGTTCGCACCTTGCGCGACGAATAGCGGCGTCACGATCCGCTCCACAAAGAATAGCGGCGATGCATCGTGCAGCGCCTGCTTGCCCGTTTCGGTTTGCGGGTTGCCGATCATCTCGTACATCATGTCGAGCATCGGCTTCCAATACGGTGGCAACGATTCGAGTAGCGTGAACAGATTCGAGACGCCGACATAGTCGACCGCAGCCGCATAGCGATCGGGTGTGAATGCGACGCCGGCGAGCACGGCATAGCCGCCGTAGCTCGCGCCATAGATGCCCACGCGCGCCGGGTCGGCCAGACCTTGCGCGACGAGCCAGTCGATACCGTCGTCGATGTCGTTTTGCATCGACTTGCCCCATTGACCGAAGCTCGCCTCCCAGAACGCGCGTCCATAGCCCGTCGAGCCGCGGAAGTTCAGCTGCAAGACCGCATACCCGCGATTGGCGAGCAATTGCGCTTCGGAGTTGAAGCCCCACGAATCGCGCGCCCAAGGCCCGCCGTGCGGATTGACGATCAATGGGAGCGGGCTTTTCGGCTTTTGCCCGAGTTCGATGCCCGCGGGCAATGTCAAATATCCGTCGATCTGCAGACCGTCGCGCGCGACGAAGCGGATCGGTTCCATGCGCGCCATGTCCGCGGTGTCGAGCCAGGGCATGAGCTCAGTGAGCCTGGAAAGATGCCGGCTGGCGATGTCGTATGTCCAGATCGAGCCCGGCGAAAGGTCGCTCGAAGCGTGCACGATCGCGCGCGATTCGTCGCGTGTGATGCTCGTGACCGCGATTTCCTGACCGGGCAACTGACGACCCAGGTCCTCGTGGATCGAGCGAGCCCATTCGTCGAAGAAGTGCCGATGCATGCGGTCATCGACATACCACGCGGCCGTCAACACGCGCCGGTGTTTTGAATAAGCCAGTCCGCTCACATCCACGTGTTCGGTTTCGAACAGCAGTTCGCCTTCCTGCGCGGTTTGCGGGTCGAACTCGAAGATGGCCGTCTTGTCCCGGCCTCGATTGGAGAGCACGTACAAACGCTGATCGTCGAAGGTGAAGAACAGCGGCGACACCGTTTCGCGAAAGTTCGTCGTCAGGATCGGGCGGAACGGTTCGGTCTCGGTATCGCGATAGAGCAGGGTCGTGTTGACGCCGTCGGAGGCGGTCGCGACGCGCAGGCACCCGGCGTGATCGGTCATCCAACCCATGATGTTGCCGGGGTTTTCAGCGATCGGGGTGAACGCGCCGGTGACGACGTCGACGCGGAACACGTCGAACACCTGCGGATCGCGCCGGTTCATCTGAATCAGGATATGGCGGTCATCGTCCCTGAGATCGTCGACGATGCTCGCTTTGACGCCGTCGAACGGGGTCAGGTCGACCGGTTCGCCGCCGTGGATCGGCACCGACAACACGTGAAAGTTTTCGTCGCCGCCAAAGTCCTTGACGAACAGAATGCGGTCGTTGCCTTTCCAGGCGTGCCCCGGCACGTCGCGTTCGGATTCGTTGGTCAGCGCCTGCGCATCCCCAAGCGGCGAGCCATCGAGGCCGATTTCCTGAACGAAGATGTTCTGACGGCCCGCGTGCCGAGTCAGAAACGAGAGATGTCGGCCGTCCGGCGAAATCGTGAACTGGTGTTTCTCGGGCCTGCGGAAAAAGTCGCGTACTGAATAGAGCTTGACGGTCCGGTCACCGGCTTCCTGATCGTTGACGGCACTCATGCATTTCTCCCCAAAAGCCCCATTTGACCATGCGCATCAAACCTGCGTCTTATTCGCGCGGCGCAAGCAGGCAATCCGTCAGACTGATTGCCATTCTGTTACGCTGACACCCAGATTACGATTGGTGTGAAATAAAATATTCAACGAAAGCCATCGTTCTCGATACGGTAAACGCCAGAGAACTTCATTGTCGACAGATTGTATGGTTAACACCGATTTAAACGTAAACGAACAAAAAGGAACATCGAATCTGTTGTTTTGATTTCCTTTCAGAAAAAGGGGCGCGCTTTGCCGTTCGCCCCAAGACGTACAAAAAGGCACCCGCAGCACCGGAGACGCACTAGAACAAAGGAGAGCGATTTGGTCTTGGAACTGGAGCGGGTGACAGTCGTTTCGGGCGCTCAGACGCACCTGTACGGCGTCGATCTGCGGCTTGTCCCCGGCGCGATCAACGTGTTGCTTGGACCGACGCAAGCAGGCAAGACCACCCTGATGCGCGTGATGGCCGGACTCGACCGCCCGGCTTCGGGCCGGGTGTTGGCCGACGGCAACGACGTGACCGGCGTCAGCGTCAGGCTGCGCAACCTCGCAATGGTCTATCAGCAGTTCATCAACTATCCGGCCATGACGGTGTTCGACAACATCGCGTCGCCGCTGAAGCTGCAAAAGACGGCCGCCGACGAAGTCAAAAGGCGCGTCCACGAAGTCGCCGCCAAACTCCATATCGATCACCTGCTGCAACGGCGTCCGGGCGAACTGTCCGGCGGCCAGCAGCAGCGTTGCGCGCTGGCGCGGGCGCTGGTCAAGCGCTCGTCGCTGGTGTTGCTGGACGAACCGCTCGTCAATCTCGACTACAAGCTGCGCGAGGAATTGCGCGTCGAACTGGCGACGTTGTTCGCGGACGGCAAAACCACCGTCGTCTATGCGACGACCGAACCGCTCGAAGCGCTGCTGCTCGGCGGCTACACGGCGATCGTCGACAAGGGGCGCGTGCTGCAGCACGGCCCGACGCTCGATGTGTACAACGCGCCCGCCAATATCGACGTCGCGGCCGTCTTCAACGACCCGCCGATGAACATGCTCGCCAGCGATCTCACCCCCGAGGGCACCGCGCGCCTGCCGATCGGCATCGACGTGCCGCTCGGTCGGGCCAGCGCGCGCGCTGTCAGCGGGAACGAAACGTTCCGCATCGGCGTGCGGCCCGGCCATCTTCGACTCGCGCCTCGGACGCAGCGCTCCGTTGCCGTGCCATGCCGACTCGAACTGGCCGAATTGAGCGGCTCTGAAACCTACCTGCATCTGCACACTCGGCAAGGCGGCATCGATCTGGTCGCGCAACTGCAAGGCGTGCATCAGATCGATCTCGGTACGGAACTCGACGTGTACATCGACCCCGACGAACTGTTTGTGTTCGGCGCGGACACGACGCTGGTGTCTGGCCCGGAGGCCGCTCATGGCGCGCATTGAGTTCCAGAATCTCGCGCACGCTTACGCCCCCAACCCCGCCACGCTCGACGACTACGCGTTGCAACCGATGAGCATGGTCTGGGAAGACGGCGGCGCGTATGCGTTGCTCGGGCCGTCGGGTTGCGGCAAGTCCACGCTGTTGAACATCGTATCCGGGCTCGTGACGCCGTCGGAAGGGAAGGTGTTGTTCGACGGAAGCGACATCACAGCGAAGAGCCCGCGCGAGCGCAACATCGCGCAAGTGTTCCAGTTCCCGGTGATCTACGACACGATGAGCGTGTTCGACAACCTCGCGTTCCCGCTGCGCAACCGGAAAATGTCGGCACGCGACGTGAAACAGCGCGTTCACGAAGTTGCGGAAATTCTCGACATGACACGTGAATTGCCGCGCAAGGCGAACAATCTGTCGGCGGATGCGAAGCAGAAAATCTCACTGGGACGCGGCCTCGTGCGCAAGGACGTCGCCGCGATCCTGTTTGATGAACCGCTGACCGTCATCGATCCGCATATGAAGTGGATCCTCCGTCGCCAGTTGAAGAAGATTCATCAGCAACTGAAGCTGACGCTGATCTACGTGACGCACGATCAGGTCGAGGCGCTGACCTTCGCGGATGAAGTCGTGGTGATGACGAACGGCCGCGTCGTGCAGAAGGGTGATCCGGGTGCGTTGTTTTTGCGACCCGATCATGCGTTCGTCGGCTACTTCATCGGCAGTCCGGGGATGAATCTCTGCCCGATCGAGCTGAACGCCGACGGCATCAAGATCGGCACGCAGCACTTGCGACTCGACTCGCCTACGCTCGAAACGCTGAAGCACGCCAACGGCACGCTGACGCTCGGCATTCGCCCGGAGTTCGTGCGTGTGGTGAGCGATGGTGAACCCGGTGCGGTGAAAGCACACCTGCTGCGTGTGCAGCAACTCGGCAATTACCAACTGGTCACCGCGCAATGCGATGGCCACGTCTTCAGGGCCAAGGTCGAACCGCATCTGCGCGTCGACGAAGGCGCGGTCTGGTTGAAGCTCGCCACAGCGGAAACCGTGTTCTTCAGCAACGATGAAAGGATCACGCGATGAACAAGCCCGTCAACCAGAAGGCTTGGCTGCTGGTCGTACCGGTGTTCATCTGCGTCGCGTTTTCCGCCATCTTGCCGCTTATGACGGTGGTCAACTATTCGGTGCAGGACATCATCAGCCCGACGCAGCATGTGTTCGTCGGCACCGAATGGTTTCGCGCAATCATCAACGACGACGACCTGCGCGGCGCGCTCGGGCGGCAGATTATCTTCTCCGCTTGCGTGCTGCTGTTCGAAATCCCGCTCGGCGTCGGCCTTGCGCTGGCGATGCCCGCATCCGGCTGGCGTGCGTCGGCGTCGCTGGTCGTGCTGGCCATGCCGCTGCTGATTCCGTGGAACGTGGTCGGCACGATCTGGCAGATTTTCGGGCGGCCGGATATCGGTCTACTCGGTTATGCCCTCAATCACGCGGGCATCGAATATAACTACACGGCCAGTCCCGGCGCCGCGTGGATCACGGTGCTCGTAATGGACATCTGGCATTGGACACCCCTCGTCGCGCTGCTTTGCTATGCGGGCTTGCGCGCGATTCCAGACGCGTTCTATCAGGCCGCCGAAATCGACGGCGCAAGCCGCTTCGCCGTATTCCGCTATATCGAGCTGCCGAAGATGCGCGGCGTGTTGATGATCGCCGTGCTGCTGCGCTTCATGGACAGCTTCATGATCTATACCGAGCCGTTCGTGCTGACGGGCGGCGGCCCAGGCGATTCGACCACGTTCCTGTCGCAGTACCTGACGCAAAAAGCGGTCGGCCAATTCGACCTCGGTCCGGCGGCGGCGTTTTCGCTGATCTACTTCCTGATCATCCTGTTGCTGTGTTTCATTCTCTACAACTGGATGGAGCGCGTGGGTAAAGGCGGCCCGGCAACCACGGGAGACGACTATGCGCAATAACCGCTGGATGCGCGTCGTCGTGCTGACGGTGTACATCCTGTTCGCGCTGATTCCGCTCTACTGGATGCTGTCGATCTCGCTACGCACGAACGAAGAGACGATGTCGGCGTTCGCGATCTGGCCGCATCACGTGACGCTCGACAACTACAAGGTCATCTTCACCGATTCGTCCTGGTACTGGGGCTACATCAACTCGATCATCTACGTGCTGATGAACACGGTGATGTCGGTGCTGGTCGCGTTGCCCGCCGCGTACGCGTTCTCGCGTTATCGGTTTCTCGGCGACAAGCACATGTTCTTCTGGCTGCTCACCAACCGGATGACGCCGCCCGCGGTGTTCCTGCTGCCGTTCTTCCAGCTGTATTCGAGCGTGGGTTTGATGGACACGTATATCGCGGTCGCGCTCGCGCACATGCTGTTCAACGTGCCGCTCGCGGTGTGGATTCTCGAAGGTTTCATGTCGGGCGTGCCGCGCGAAATCGACGAAACCGCCTACATCGACGGCTATACGTTCCCGGCCTTCTTCATCAAGATTTTCCTGCCGCTGATCAAGTCGGGAGTGGGCGTGACCGCGTTCTTCTGCTTCATGTTCAGCTGGGTCGAACTCCTGCTCGCGCGTACGCTCACCACCGTCAACGCCAAGCCGATTGCCGCCGTGATGACGCGCACGGTATCGGCGGCGGGGATGGATTGGGGCGTGCTGTCGGCGGCGGGCGTGCTGACCATCGTGCCCGGCGCGCTCGTCATCTATTTTGTGCGGAACTACATCGCGAAGGGCTTTGCGATGGGGAGAGTCTGATGCTGACGTGGATGTATTGGACACCGGAAGTGGCGGTCTTTTTCGGCTGCGTCGTGGTGATGCTGGCGGGCATGACTGTGTGGGAAATCCGCTCGCCCACGGTCGAACGCAAAGGCTTTCTGCCGATCGGCACCACGCGTGGCGACCGGCTCTTTATCGGACTGCTGATTGCGGCGTACATCAATCTCGCGTGGATCGGCATCAGCGCGGAACGTGCGAGCGCGTGGCCCGGTTTCGCGGCATCGATGCTCGTGCTGCTGATTGTCATGTGGAAAGGATGAACAGCGTTGCGTCCTGAAGGTTTGCGTATCTGGACAGACCGGTTCCGTTGATGCCCCGGGCGGACCTCGGCAGTTGATCCAAGGGGTGCGGAGACACAGGAGAAAGCCATGCAACAGAGGAGACGAATCGTCACGCTCGCCGTGGCAGGGGTCGTCGCGACTGGCTTGACGAGCCACGCAGCGATCGCCGGCACGCCCGAAGCGCAGAAGTGGGTCGACAGCGAGTTCCAGCCGAGCACGCTGTCGAAGCAGCAGCAGATGGACGAGATGAAGTGGTTCATCGACACCGCAGCGACGCTGAAATCGGCCGGCGTCAAAGAGGTGCACGTGGTGTCCGAAACACTCGACACGCACATGTATGAATCGAAAACGCTCGCCAAAGCGTTCACCGAAATCACCGGCATTTCCGTCAAGCACGACATCATCCAGGAAGGCGACGTCGTCGAAAAACTGCAGACCTCGATGCAATCCGGTCAGAGCATTTACGACGGCTGGATTTCCGATTCCGATCTGATTGGCACGCATTACCGCTATGGCGTGATCATGCCGCTGTCCGACTATATGGCCGGCGAAGGCAAGCAGTACACGAACCCTGGTCTCGACATCAAGGACTTTATCGGCACCAGTTTCACGACCGCGCCGGACAAGAAGCTCTATCAGTTGCCCGACCAGCAGTTCGCGAACCTGTATTGGTTCCGCGCCGACTGGTTCGCGCGCAAGGATCTGCAGGACAAGTTCAAGGCGAAGTACGGATACGATCTCGGCGTGCCGGTGAACTGGTCCGCGTATGAGGACATTGCCGAATTCTTCACGAACGACGTCAAGAACATTGACGGCGAAAAAGTCTATGGGCACATGGACTACGGCAAGAAAGACCCGTCGTTGGGATGGCGCTTTACCGATGCGTGGCTGTCGATGGCGGGCGAAGCCGACAAGGGCATTCCGAACGGCATGCCGGTCGACGAATGGGGCGTGCGCGTCACGCCGGACGGCTGCCATGCGGTGGGCGCGTCGGTCTCGCGCGGCGGCGGCACGAATAGTCCAGCCGCGGTGTTCGCGACCACCAAATACATCGACTGGCTGAAGAAGTTCGCGCCGCCCGAAGCCTCGGGCATGACGTTCAACGAAGCGGGACCGGTACCGGCGCAAGGCAAGATCGCCCAGCAGATCTTCTGGTACAGCGCATTCACCGCTTCGATGCTGAAACCCGGCAACGTGACCAACGCGGACGGCACGCCGAAGTGGCGGATGGCGCCATCGCCGCACGGTCCGTACTGGAAGGACGGCATGCAGAACGGCTACCAGGACGTCGGTTCGTGGACCTTCTTCAAGTCGACGCCGCCGAACCAGCGTGCCGCCGCGTGGTTATACGCGCAGTTCGTCACGTCCAAAACCGTCTCGCTGAAGAAGTCGATTACCGGTCTCACGTTCATCCGCGATTCCGATATTCATAGCGACTACTTTACGAAGAACGCGGACAAGTACGGCGGCCTGATCGAGTTCTATAGAAGTCCGGCGCGCGTCGCCTGGACGCCGACCGGCAACAATGTGCCCGATTATCCGAAGATGGCGCAACTGTGGTGGAAGAACGTCGCGACGGCCGTCGCCGGCGAAAAGACGCCGCAAGCCGCAATGGACAATCTGGCGAAGGAAATGGACCAGGTGCTGGCCCGTTTGCAGCGCGCGGGGATGAAGGTTTGCGCGCCGGAGTTGAATCCGGAAAGCGATCCGGCGAAATGGCTGTCGGATCAGCACGCACCGTGGAAGAAGCTGGCGAACGAGAAGCCGAAAGGCGAAACGGTCAAGTACGACCAACTGCTGACTGCGTGGAAACAGGGGAAGGTTCGGTAAAGGTGGCGATGCGGTAACACGAGAGGGTTTGATGCGGGCGGCCTGTTCAGGTCGCCCGCATCGTTTCAATCTCTGGAGGCGTACATCTCACCGTTTCGACCAGGGCGCCATCGCTTCGAACACACCGTCACGTCTCACTAGCGCATGCAGAAGCGCCGCCGCCAGGTGCAGCAAGATCAGCGCGAAGAAGCACAGCGCGAGCGTCCTATGCGCGTTCCACAGCAGCGTGTGCAAACCGTTGCTATGCGGCAGGATGGACGGCAAATGCATTCCGAACACCACGACCGGATAATCCGCGGCCGACAGCATGCCCCAGCCGATCAGCGGAAGCCCGATCATCAGTAAGTAGAACGCGAGGTGGGACAGGCGCGCGGCGAGTTTCATCGGTTCCGGCATCGACGCTGGCAGCGGCGGGGCGCCCCGAGTTAACCTCACCACCAGCCGAATCAGCGCCAGCACGAGAATCACGATGCCCAGCGGCTTGTGGATGGACACCAGAGAAAGATAGTCCGGGCGAACGGTGGACACCATCCCGACGCCGATGAACAGCATCGCCAGAATGCAAATCGCCATGAGCCAGTGAAGCGCGCGTTGCAGCGGTGTGAAGCGATCGTGGATCGGGCTCATGGCGTGGCTCCTCCCGGATGGCGCGGATAGTCCTTATCCTCGGCGGTCCGCCGGTTGAACGATACGGAATAGGCGGCTGAGCGCGCGGCCGGAAACGGATCGTCCGAGACGTGCATGCCCGACGGCAGGACGGTGGGATCGAAGTTGAGATCGCGACACGGCCCGTTGGCCTCGGGCTCGATGGCGTTGACCACCAGCGTCCCCGCGTCTACCTTGCGCCGATCTTCCGGCCAGGCTTTGCTGGGGTCAGCGGTCGGGTCGCCGGGATTGGCGACCGTGACGACCAATGTCCAGCGTTGCGGCGCGCTTTGCACCCGCTGCGTGATATCCGCGGCGAGGAAGTCGGCGCCTTTCGCCTTCAACTGGTCAGGCGATACCGCCTCGGGCTGCGCGGTGGGCACGAAGGACCAGCGCACGGCCTGGTCTTCTCCCGCGGCATTGGTGAAGATGAAGCTATTGAGGCTGTTGTACCGGTCCTGCGCGTACGAGGCCGTCCACGGCGCGCTGCCGGCCCACCCGACAAACGTGCCGAACTCCGGGTGCGCGGCGATAAAATTCTTCATGGCGTCCGGATCGCTCCCGTTGGCCGAGGCCTGAAGCAGACCGTAGAACGCCTGCGGCGTGGCGACCGGGAAGAAGGGCGCGTCGATCATCGCCGTGCGCCATTCGCTTCCATTCGGCGCGACGATGCGCAGGCTGAGGCCCCGCACCCGGACCGTGGCGTCCGGCGCTTTGGGATCCGCAGTAGCGAGGTTGAAACGTCCCGTGACCGGGTACGAGCCAGGCGCGAACATCGGCGCCTTGGACAGGGCCGCAGCTCCGCCATTCGATTCGAAGCTGCCAGTAAAGCAGATGCCCTTGGCGTGATTGCGCCGGAAGCCGAGCGCTGCGCCGCCCGGCGGCGCCAGCCCATTGACGATCTTCGCCGGCGTCAGGCGCCCCGGCGAGAGCCAGCCGGCCGTAAAGGCGAAGGCCGCGACCAGCGCGATCACGACGATTGCAATCAGGACTAGCGAACGGAATGTGGAGGCGTTGGAAGTCGGTCTGTCGGCCATCGAACTCTCCCGATCAATGATTCGGCTGAGTAGAAATCTAGCAGGGTGGGGGCAATAGTGCCATTGGTTGGTGGAGTGTGCTTGGTGGGCGGAGGGCGGGGTTCGGTCGGCACCAGGTTGGCGCGTGCATCAACCGAGCGCTCACCGAAGAACACTATTCGGCGTCGTGCTGAACGACATGAACCGCGCGATGGACCACCTGCCATCCGGTTGCCGCTTAAAAATATCCATCCCTGCCTCGTGGGTCACGCTTTGCTCAGCACCCTTGCGTGCTGTCAGCGTCCAGAACAGCCGCACTACGGCGATATCCCCGGAAACGATGATCTCGCGGATGTCCGGGCTATCGTAGTGAAGGGTCAACTCAGGCTTCGCCAGCAGCGCGGCGAGCTTCGTGCAGAGCGTATCCCGGTTACCATCGAGCACTTCAGGGACGGTTGAAACCAGGTCAGGCGCAAACACATCGCAGACGCCCGCTGCATTGCGGGCGTTGAATGCCTCTGCCCAGCCTCGCAGCCGGTCCGTGATGGCGGCCTTGTCGGACCCTGCGTCAGCGCGAGCCGGAGTCGCCATGACAACGCCCGCTAATACCGCGGTAATCGTAAGCAGCCGTCTGATCATCGGAATTCTCCAAACCGACAGAATCCGCTTCCACTCAAAAAATAACAACCATCCCCTCAAGAACAGCAGCGCATTGCCGATATTGCGAGAAGAGCGCCTACGGTTTGAATGTTCCGCTGTCCCGGCCGGACAGGTGTATGCTGGCCAGTCCGCAAAAAAAAATGGCATCTAATTAGCCGCATTCAAAGTGACCCAATAGCAGGATCGCGTCGCCGGCGTCATTGCTGGGAAAATTGAATGTGGTACTCAAGTCATCTTCGTACGACGGAGACACTGTGATTCGACATTGCCTCGGGGGTTTGCTACTGGCGCTAAGCTGCATGGGTAGCGCTATGGCCGCGGGTCCCGAATGTTCGCGTTCGTTTACGCTAGCTTTACACGATCACGGTCTGCTCTATTCCGTCGACACGGACACCGGGATCGACAAGGACTTCGCTGACGAGTTGATCCGCCGCAGCGGTTGCCAGATCAGAGTCAGCCTGATGTCGCGGGCCCGGATCTGGAAGCTGATTGAATCCGGCGGACTGGATTTCAGCCTGTCGGGCATTGCCAACGACGAGCGTAATGAGTACGCGGATTTCGCCTGGTACTTCAGCAACAAGTACTATCTGTTGGTGCGCAAGGACGCTGGAATTCATCGTTTGTCCGATTTCGAGCACAACAACCAGTTTCAGCTCGGCGTGATCCGCAGCTTCCGCTACAGTGAGTCGGCCAACCGTCTGGTCGACAAGTTGTCGGCCGAAAACCGCGTCAGCCAGGCCGGCGGCCTGGATCCGCTGTATCAGGCGCTGATTCTCCGACGCATTCAAGGCATGATCATCGAGCCTTTCGATTACCCTGCGATCGATGAAAAGAAAATCCGCGACGTGACCACCATCGTGGAATTCGACGACCCCGCCGTTCGTCACGGCCTCATCATGTCGAAGAAGGCACTGCCGCCGGCCGAGCGCGAAAAGTGGCGCGCCCTGGTGAACGAGATGCGCGCGGACGGCACGGTTCGGCGCATCTTCGAGAAATATTTCAAACCTGACCTCGCCGATTCGATGGTCGATTTCAAGACGCAGCCGTGAACTGGGCGCGCCTCGTCCTGCTTCCGCTATTGGTCCTGTCCGCGGCGCTCAGCGTGACGTGGATGCTTTGGGACCATGAGCGGGAAGCCGCCCGTCATGAACTCTTATCCCAGTTCAACTATTCCATGGGCGATGCGGTCAGCCGGATCGAGCAGCGCATGGGCACGTATGAACTCTTGCTACGCGGCGTGCAAAGCCTGTTCGCCGCTAGTGGAGAGATCGACCGCGATCAGTTCCGCGACTACGTCGGCACGCTCAATCTCGACGCCAACTTCTCCGGTATCCAGGCCATCGGCATCGTCGCGTGGGTGCCGGCGACGCAGAAGGTCGAGCATATTGCGGCTCTCCGCCGGCAAGGGCTGCCCGACTACGCGATCGAGCCCAAAGGCTCGCGCGAGAACTACGCGCCCATCATCCAGCGCGAGCCGTCCGCTGGCATCAATCGGGCGGCGCCCGGTTTCGATGCATGGGCCGACCCTGTGCGGCGGCGCGCCATGGAACAGGCGCGCGATTCCGGCATGGCGACCCTTTCCGGGAAAGTCCGTCTGTCGGTGGACGCCGGCAATGCTCGCCCCGGATTCATCATGTACCTGCCGATCTACGCACGAGGCCAGCCGCAAGATAGCGTCGCCCAGCGCCGCGCGCACCTGGTCGGCTGGGTCTATGCCTCTTTCCGCATGCACGATGTCATTGCCAGCCTGTACGGCGAGCAACCGCCCGGCCTCACGATCGCTATATACGATGGCGTCGAAACGTCGGCCGCCGCGCTGTTGCACAAAACGCCTGAGGCGCCCGGTCATCATCTGGCTGCGGATATGTCGGCCAACGAATATCTGGTTGTCGGCGGACATGACTGGACACTGTCGATGAGCGCCCAGGACGACTTCAAGGCTCGCTTCGGCCGCAACGCAGCGCTCCCGATTGCCAGCACCGGCACAGGCCTCAGCCTGTTGCTGGCGCTGCTCACCTGGCTGATGATGACCGGCCGCGGCCGCGCGATGCGGCTTGCCTCGGCAATGACAAAAGAATTGCGCGAGAACGAAGAGAAATTCCGCGCGATTGCCGACTGTACGGTCAACTGGGAAATCTGGTGGGGACCCGACGGCAAGCCGCGCTGGATCAATTCGGCGGTGGAGGCGTACATCGGATATACCGTCGACGAGTGCATGACAATGCCGGACTTTGCCGGCACCGTGATTTGTCCCGAGGACATTCCCCGCGTTGCACCCGAGTTTCAGAAGGCACTACAAGGCTTGCGCGGCGACGACCTGGAGTTTCGCTGCGTTCGCAAGGACGGCTCGCTCATGTGGCTGTCCGCGTCCTGGGTTCCGATTACCGATTCCAAGGGCGAGTTCATCGGCTTTCGCACGAGCGGCCGCGACATTACCGAGCGCAAACAGGTCGAGGCTGAACTGCGAATTGCCGCTGTCGCCTTCGACTCGATGGAGCCGATGATGATCACCGACGCGAGCGCCACCATTCTGCGCGTGAACTCGGCTTTCACCGAATGCACCGGCTATACGGCCGAGGAAATCGTGGGCCAGACACCGCGCGTGCTGCGCTCCGGCCGCCATGACGCCGCATTCTTTCAGGAGATGTGGGAAGCGATTCATCGCGCCGGTGGGTGGCAAGGGGAAATCTGGGATCGCCGCAAGAACGGCGAGGTGTATCCGAAATGGCTCACGATCTCCGCCGTGATGAGCGACGACGGAATCGTCAGTCACTATGTCGGCACGCATCACGACATTACCGAACGCAAGATCGCCGAAGAGCGAATCAAGGAATTGGCCTTCTTCGATGCACTGACCCGGTTGCCCAATCGCACCCTGTTGCTGGATCGCCTGAGGCAGGCAATCACGGCCAGCGCGCGGAACGAAGCGTGTGGCGCCTTGCTGTTCATCGACCTGGATCACTTCAAGACGTTGAACGATACCTTGGGTCACGACAAAGGCGATCTGCTGCTGCAGCAAGTCGCGCAGCGTCTGGCGGACAGCGTGCTCGAGAGCGACACCGTGGCCAGAGTGGGCGGCGACGAGTTCGTGGTGGTGCTCGGCAACCTGCACAAGAACCGGCAGGAGGCGGCCAACCAGACGGAGGCCGTGGGCGAAAGAATTCTCGCCGTTCTGGGTAGTCCCTATCACCTTGGCAAAATCGAATACCGCACTAGCGCAAGCATCGGCGCCACCGTGTTCAGAGGGCATCAGGCGTCGATCGACGAGCTTCTCAAGCAGGCCGACCTCGCTATGTACAAGTCCAAGGAAAGAGGACGCAATGCCGTGCGTTTCTTCGATCCGGACATGCAGACCGTCGTGGTGCAGCGCGCCGCTCTGGAAGCGGGCTTGCGCAATGCAATCGAGGACAATCAGTTTCTGCTCCATTATCAGGCGCAGGTCGTCGGTACTCGTGTAACCGGCGCGGAAGCACTGGTGCGCTGGCAGCATCCGCAGCGCGGCGTCGTGCCGCCTGCCGAGTTCATTCCGCTGGCCGAAGAAACCGGATTGATCCTTGCGCTGGGAAGCTGGGTGCTGGAGGCTGCCTGCGCGCAACTGGCGCAATGGGCTGCGCGGCCGGATATGGCGCATCTCACGATTGCGGTCAACGTCAGCGCCCAGCAGTTCCGCGAAGCTGACTTCGTGGACAACGTATTGACGATCATCGCTCGAACCGGCGCGCGGCCCGACAGGTTGAAACTGGAACTGACGGAAAGCGTGTTGGTCGACAACGTGCAGGACATCATCGAGAAGATGGGCGCGCTGAAAGCGAAAGGCATTGTCTTCGCACTGGACGACTTTGGCATCGGCTATTCGTCGCTGTCCTATTTGAAGCGACTGCCGTTGGACCAGTTGAAAATCGACCGCTCATTCGTGCGAGACGTGCTCGTCGATCCCAACGACGCTGTGATTGCCAGGACCATCGTGGCACTGGCGCGCAGCCTCGGTTTGGGCGTGATCGCCGAAGGAGTCGAAACGGAGGCTCAGCGGGATTTCCTCGCGGCAGCGGGATGCTACGCGTATCAGGGCTATTATTTCTGCCGCCCGATTCCCATCGAGGGTTTTGAAGCGATGTTGAGCAGCGTCGAGACGCGTCAGTGCGTGGCGGAGTAAGTGAGAGATAAATGACGCGTCATCAGTAGCGCAATGTTGACGCAAGCGCTCGTAGAAACATAGCCTCGGCGTCTGGGCGATCCATACACTTCGTGCGGTTTTCGCCCTCTACATACCTCGGCGTCTTCCTACAAGCGCTTGCGGCAACCGTCTACGAAACCTCGCTCGGTGTCACCTCGAGATTCTGTCATCAACCGTATAACGAACGTATATAACCGCAGGGTGAATGCTGTTAATGCGGCGTATCGAAACGTGCGACGATTCCCGGATGCAGCCAGGTCAATCTGTGGCGCATGTCTCGCTGTTTCGCTCAACCAGCATGCCTTCTTTATCAGGAAGCTCGTGCTTTATACAAGGGATTTAGGTACAGGCCGATATCATCGCTCCGCTTGATGCCACTGCTTTAAAGCCAGGCGTCATTCTTGGGAGAAAAATCATGTTTGATATTGGAAAAGAGTATTCTCGGGAAGATATTCATCGGGTGACGGGAGGATGCAAACAGGCATTCTTGCCCGTGAAGGGCGGCAAGGTCGTCGCTGCGCGATTGCGTCAGGATCTCAACCCGTATGCACCGGATGTGATCGTCTGCGATGGCAGCGCCGCTGCACGAGCGGCAGGCCGAACGCTCGCGCGACAGACCGACCCACTGCCTGTTTTTGTCCGAACAGCGACTGATCGATTCCGTTACATGGGCGAGTACGTCACCGAGGAATCGTTTACTGCTCCGATCGACTACGCCAAGTACGTGCAGAACACTGGCTTTACGCTTGGTCAGATTTCGCGCGTGATCAAGATGAAGCGCCGTTGATCTCAACGGAAACTTCGATTCGGAATCGTCTCTTCGTCGGTTGGGTTGTGGATCATGCCCAACCGGCGATCATCAATCACACGCTTGAATGCGCGCGCCGTCCCAACATCGTACGACGCGACACGTTTTACAGATAGCTGCAGACGTAGTCGAGTGTTTCGATCACGTCGATATCGAAGCGGCTTTTCCCGGGCACCGAAAACGACTCGCCCGCACCATACGTCTTCCACTCGTCACTGCCTTCGAGGCGGATGCGGCATCGGCCGGCCTGCACTTCCATGAGTTCCGGCGCATCAGTGCCGAAGTTGAGCGCGCCGGGCAGGATCACGCCAAGCGTTTTGCGCGTGCCGTCGGCAAAGAGAACGGTGTGCGAGACACACTTGCCGTCGAAGTAGACGTTGGCTCGTTTAACAATGGAAACCTGATCGAATTGCGTTGCGGCCGTCATGCCAATCTTCCTCTGGGTTGTCGTGGGTGGATGCGTTTGCGCGGACTTCAGGTCGGACGCAAGCCCGCCATGATACAGGCGGCGCGCGCGCCAGTCGTCGATTGCGCCGCAAGAGGTGGAGAGCAGCCGGCGGCCGTCAACCACCGTCTAGCCGATGATCTTCAGATGCTCAGCCAGGATAGTGCTGCCAATACCAATCAGCACGACGCCACCCGCCAACTCTGCACGCCTGCCGGCCACATGCCCGATGACACGGCCAAGCATCACACCTATCGTGACCATTGTCATGGTGGCGAGCCCGATCGCGGCGGCAGTGGAATAGATGTTGACGTCCACGAAGGCGAGGCCCGCACCGACCGCCATGGCATCGATACTCGTCGCAAAGCCGGTCAGCGCCAGCAACCAGAACGAATGAGTCGACGGTTTCGCCGCCTCGATTTCCTTGGCGGCAAAGCTATTGAAAACCATGCGGGCGCCGAGGACCAACAACAGCGAAAACGCAATCCAGTGATCCCATGCGGAAACGTATTGCGCTGCAGCTTTGCCGAGGAACCATCCGATCAGGGGTGTCAGCGCTTCGATGACGCCGAAGATGAGTCCCGTCCTGACAGCCTCACGCCAGTGAGGACGTTTGAGCGTGGCGCCTTTGCCGATTGCGGCCGCAAAGGCGTCGGTGGACATGGCGAAAGCAAGGAACAGCGTTGCGACAGGATTCATGAGAGGAGGGCTCGAGGTCGGGCGGGAAACCGCGACACACCTCCGCGCCCGACCGGTCGCGTGGTGTGTCGATGGTCTTGCCAACCAAAGGGCTACCTGCACCACGGTCTGCGCGACCGAGAATGTTGACGCAGGCGCTTCTGGGTAGAAGCCGGCTACTCCCCAAAGACAGGTGCGAGCATATCACACCGAAAGCTTTATGTAATACGGATCGCACCTCGCGTATGTGGAGACGAAATAAATCTGTCGCCACTTCATGTATCAGTAGCGTCGCAATCGGCCAATGGTATATGTTGAATTAGTGGCACACCGTCCTTCAGGAAAAGAGGCAGGTCACGTTCGCGGAAGGCAGGTACGCAAAACATCAGAACAATACGAATGCGCGTCCGGCGATAGGGCAACGGGACGCCCGTTCCTCGTACGGAAGTTGCTTCGGCGGCGCTGACTGTTGCGTGGGGACGCAGGCGACTCCTCGAAAAAAACGAGGCCTGACAAGAGCATGAATCGGTTCCGCACGTGCATCGGCCAATGCCAATTGTTGCACCGCGAGAACGCGAAACTGGAGCGAGACATGAGCCAGTCAGTATCCGCCGCGCCCGATGCGGGCCATTCCGGCGGGCGCGGGCATCGGCGGCCGGCAATGCCCGCACTCGCGCTTGCAGCATTGGGTGTGGTGTATGGCGATATCGGCACCAGTCCACTCTATACACTGCAGACGGTGTTCGATCCAGTCAACGGACTGTCGCTCAACGCGCTGAATGTGGTCGGCATTGTCTCGCTGATCGTCTGGTCGCTGATCATCGTCGTCTCGCTCAAATACGTCACGTTGATTCTGCGCGCGAACAATCACGGCGAAGGTGGGATCATGGCGCTGCTGGCGCTGGCCGCGTCGTCGGTTGCCACGCGGCCGCGCTTGCGCCATATGTTGCTGGGTGTCGGCATCATGGGTGCAGCACTCTTTTACGGCGACAGTGTGATCACGCCGGCGATCTCGGTGTTGAGCGCGGTCGAAGGTCTTCAGGTCGCCGCGCCGTTTCTCAAGACCTGTGTGATTCCCGTGACGCTGGTTGCGCTGGTCACATTGTTCCTGATGCAGAAGCGCGGCACAGCCGGTATCGGCATCGTGTTCGGACCGGTGATGGTGCTCTGGTTCATCGTGCTTGCCGTGGTGGGCGTCATCAACTTGATGCGCGCGCCCGCGATTCTCGTCGCGCTCAATCCGCTCACGGGGCTGGCGTTCTGCCTGCATCATCGGTGGCTGGCGTTCGTTGCTTTGGGTGCGGTCGTTCTGTCCTTGACCGGCGCGGAAGCGCTCTATGCGGACATGGGACATTTCGGCGCGAGGCCGATCCGGCTGACGTGGTTCGGCC
Organism: Paraburkholderia sp. BL9I2N2; assembly: GCF_004339745.1. Taxonomy (GTDB): domain Bacteria; phylum Pseudomonadota; class Gammaproteobacteria; order Burkholderiales; family Burkholderiaceae; genus Paraburkholderia. The sequence continues at coordinate 358,392 of NZ_SMGP01000005.1, forward strand.
TCGTGTTTCCCGCGCTTGCGTTGAACTATCTGGGGCAGGGCGCGTTGCTGCTTGCCGATCCGGGCGCGCTGCAAAATCCGTTCTACAAACTGTTTCCGCAATGGGCGCTGTATCCGATGATCGTGCTGTCGACGGTCGCGACCGTGATCGCGTCGCAAGCCGTTATCTCCGGCACGTATTCGATGACGAAGCAGGCGATGCAACTCGGCTTTCTGCCGCGCATGAATGTCGTCTACACGTCGGAAAGGGAAATGGGGCAAATCTACGTGCCAGGCATCAACTGGACGTTATTGGCCGCCGTCGTGGCGGCTGTGCTCGGCTTCGGTTCATCCACGGCGCTCGGCTCCGCGTACGGTATCGCTGTCACCGGTACGATGCTGATTACGACGATCCTGACGTTCTTCGTCATTCGCTACGCGTGGCATTACAACTGGCTGCTATGCGTGTTTGCGACCGGTTTCTTCTTCGTGATCGACGCGGCGTTCTTCTCCGCGAATCTGCTGAAGCTCATGCAGGGCGGTTGGTTCCCGCTCCTCGTCGGGCTGATCATCTACACGATCATGGCGACCTGGGGACGAGGCTGGGAGATGATGCGCGCCGAAGCGCGCGTGAGGGCCGGGACGATGCCGCTCAAACCCTATCTGGCCACGTTGCTGAAGGACTCGCCGATGCGATGCGGTGGCACGGCAATCTTTCTATCGCCCGATCCTGATGGCGTGCCGCATTCGTTGATCAACAATTTGATGCATAACCGCGTGCTGCACAAACGTGTCGTTTTCGTGACCGTGAACAATGAGGAGATACCGTGGGTGTCTACGAGTGAGCGCGTGAGTGTGCACCCGCTAGATTCGGACTGCTACCAGGTCACGATCACGTATGGTTTCATGGACGAGGTCGACTTGCCGCGCGCGCTTGAAATTTGTAAGTCGCAAGGTTTGACATTCGAGCCGGCGGAGACTTCCTACTTCCTTAGCCGTGCGACCTTGGTGCCCACTCGTGATAGCGGCATGGCGATGTGGCGAGAGCGTTTGTTCTCAGTCATGTTGCATAACGTGGGTAACGTTGCGGCTTATCTGAAGCTGCCGGCAAATCGAGTGATTGAGTTGGGGGCACGCGTGGAGATTTGAAGATTGCATAAGAACGCGAGCAAAAGGCATCGTCCGCAGGCGCGAGAGAATCAAACATTCACTTTGCTTTTAATTCGGAATACACTGAATTTGCTATTCCTCTTTTCTTTACCCGCTAGTCTTCAGTAACAGATGTTTTTGTCGTGCTCCGCGAGCCGAAGCAAACCGAGTCGGCTCGTGCCTAAACACCAATTGAACGGGACGACTCATCATGGCTGATACGAGCTACATGGCACGAAAATCCGTCGCCGATATTGTAGGAAGCGCCGACGCGGAAGAAGGCCACGCACTATCGAAAACACTCGGCGCAACCAGCATCACGGCGATGGGCATTGGCGCGATCATCGGCGCCGGCATCTTCGTTCTGACCGGCACCGCCGCGGCGCAATTCGCCGGCCCGAGCATCATCCTGTCATTCGTACTCGGTGGCATTGCGTGCGCGTTCGTCGGCCTCTGCTATTCGGAGCTGGCAGCGATGTTGCCCGTATGCGGCAGCAGTTACACCTACACGTACGCCACGCTGGGTGAAATTTTCGCGTGGATCATCGGCTGGGACTTGATCCTCGAATATGCGATGGGCGCCGCCACTGTCGCGGTCGGGTGGTCCGGTTATATCGTGAGCTTGCTGCATAACGTGGGGATCAATATCCCGCCCGATCTAGCCACCGCACCCGGCACCATCATCAAGCTACCCGATGGCACCACCGCGACAGGCATCATCAATTTGCCCGCGATCGTGATCATCGCCATTCTCACCACCATGCTCGTGCTCGGTACGAAGGAATCAGCACGGCTCAACAACGTCATGGTGGCGGTCAAGCTGACCGTGGTGGTGGCCTTTATCGCGCTCGGCATGTTTTTCATCAAGCCGGCGAACTGGCATCCGTTTATTCCCGCGAATACTGGCGAGTTCGGCAACTTCGGCATGAGCGGGATTCTGCGTGGCTCGGCCGTGGTGTTCTTCGCGTTCATCGGATTCGATGCGGTCTCCACTGCCGCACAGGAAGCGAAAAAACCGCAACGGGACATGCCGATCGGCATTCTGGGGTCGCTGATCATCTGCACCATTTTGTACATCCTCGTCGCGGGTGTTCTCACTGGACTCGTACCGTACGCTGAACTGAATGTTCCTGATCCGATCGCGAAGGGCGTGGATGCGATTGGCCTGAACTGGTTCTCGATTCTGATCAAGATCGGTGCGCTGACAGGACTGACCACCGTGATCCTCGTGCTGCTGTACGGGCAGAGCCGCATCTTCTTCACGATGTCGACGGACGGCTTGCTACCGCCTCTTTTTGCACGAGTTCATCCGCGTCTTCAGACGCCTCATTTGAGTCAGATTCTGATTGGCACGGTCGTCGCAATCGTGGCGGCGCTCACTCCGATCAGCGTGTTGGGGGAGATGGTTAGCATCGGCACTTTGTTCGCGTTCATTCTTGTGTGCGGCGCCGTGATCTATTTGCGGCGCAGTGACTCTGATGCCACACGCCCGTTCCGGGTTCCTGGTGTACCGATCGTGCCGGTTCTGGGGATCCTGTTTTGTCTGTTGCTGATGGCCGGGCTGCCGCTCGTCACGTGGGTGCGGCTTGTCGTGTGGCTTGTGATCGGGATGACCATTTATATTTCTTATGGTCGCAATCATTCAAAGTTGCGCTTTCCTGAGCGGCACTGAGAGGGCGGTGGCGCCGGGGCGGCGCTACTGCAAATATTTCTCACATATCGATGAAAAATGCTCGTTTGGTGGCTGAGGTCTGCCTTCGTAGACTGGGAGTGTGAGTGGTAGCCGCGACGATGCAGTACGACGTGGCTACTCCTGGTTTATGAGGAGGTTTGTCGTGGATATGACCTTGTTCGAGATTCCGGCCGTGGTGGTTGTTTTGTGTATCGTTGGTGTCGTGGTGGTTAGGGCGTTTGCCTCGTCGCGCGTGGATGGCATCGACGTTTTTATGCGGCGGCATATGCCCGATGAGCGGGAGGGGAATTAGAAGGAGTTTTTTTCCGCATCAAAGCTTGCCGCGTTCTGCCGGCACTTGATAAGTTGCTCGCGGTTGATTCGGGCGATCGTCCCCTTGTCAGTATCTGATATGCTGCGGCCTCGCTTGCCGTCGCGCTGAGTGCCGCGCAGCAATTTCCATCCGCCGTCCGACTCGGGGTTGGATCGTCTGATCGCGCGGCGCATCTTATCTCGCTGTCGCGTGACATCGAAATCTAAGCTCACGACCCGTCTCCCCAGCGTCTGCCCAATACCTTTCAAACGTGACATCGACATTCGCCATGAGTTATGATAGGCGTTTGCCGTCGTCACCTTCTCGAATCTGATTCGGGCACACTTCACGCGGTAACAACTTAATCGAAGTCATCGCACCGCTCGCGTGTGATGGCGTAAATCACATTGCGGAGGTACGCGCGCTATGGCCGGCAAGGTCCCTCTGTTTTCCATTGAAGCCTCGAATCGCGGCATCGACCTGGCTGGTGCGTTCAACCGCGTGGCGAACAGTCACTGGTTCATCCTCGGCAATGAAGTGACAAACTTCGAGCGGGAGTTCGCCGCGTATATCGGCGTCGATACCTGCGTTGCACTTGCTAATGGAACCGACTCGCTGGAACTCGCGTTGCGAGCTCTAGATGTAACGTCCAACGATTCCGTGGCGCTCGTGGCAAACGCGGGCTATTACGGCAGCACGGCGGTCAATGCGATTGGAGCGCGCGCCCTTTACGTCGACGTCGATGCTTCGTCGCTGAACATGTCGCCGGCCGCCCTTCGTGACCTGCTTTCGCGCGAGAAGCCCAAGGCGATTCTCGTTACGCATCTGTACGGACAACTCGCAGCTATCGAAGAACTCGTAGCGATTGCCGCACAAGCCGGCGTTCCTGTCATCGAAGATTGTGCGCAAGCTCATGGCGCAATGCGCGCGGGGCGTATTGCGGGAAGCTTTGGCGCAATTGGCTGTTTCAGCTTTTATCCGACCAAGAACCTGGGCGCACTAGGTGACGGCGGTGCAGCCGTATGTTCGGACCCGGTGATCGCACAGAAGCTGAAGATGCTGCGTCAGTACGGCTGGAACGCCAAATACAGTGTAGAGCTGGCGGGCGGCCGAAATAGCCGTATGGACGAAGTGCAGGCGGCGATCCTGCGCGAGAAGTTGCCGCACCTGAATGACTGGAATTCGCAACGTAGAGCCGTGGCGCGGCGATACAACGCCGCCTTCAAAGATCTACCGGCCAGGATCGCTTCATCCGTGGATGCGGATTACGTTGCCCATCTCTACGTCATTCGCGTGCGCGACCGTGATTCGTTTCGCGCGTATCTTGGCGAACAGCAGATCGCAACGGAAGTGCATTATCCGATTCCCGATCATTGGCAGACCGCTTACACAAGCCGGTCCGCTTCACCCCGTCAACATTTGCCGGTGACGGAACAGAGCGCGGCCGAGATCGTCACGTTGCCGTGCTTCCCGGGAATGACCGAGGCGCAGGTGGATCGTGTTATCGAATCCGTTTGTGCTTATTTCGCACGTGAGTCCGCGCAATGAATCAACCAAAGAACCGCACATCGCAGATCGGCTTCGACGATTTCCGGCGGCTCGCGAGCGACGACTCGTTGTCGAAATACGAGCGGATCGGATTTCCGGACGACTATCGTCAAGGTTTCGAGAGTCACATTTTCGCGGACATCGTCGGCAAACTGGACAACCTGCAACTTCCGAAACAGAACGTGCTCGACATCGGCCCTGGATGCAGCGATCTTCCGGGCATGCTGATAGGTCTTTGCGAGAAGAACGGCCATTTGCTCACTTTGGTGGATAGCGAGGAAATGTTGCAGCAACTGGACGATCGGCCATTCATCACGAAGGTTGCAGCGCGCTACCCCGATTGCCCTGGCGTCATCGACGGACTCAGAGAGACGGCAAATGTCATTCTCTGCTATAGCGTTCTGCAATACATCGTGCTGGAGGCGCCGTTCTTTCGTTTCCTCGACGATTCGCTGTCCTTGCTGGCGCCGGGAGGTCAGATGTTGATTGGCGACATACCGAATGTATCCAAGCGCAAACGTTTCTTCTCCAGCGAAACGGGTGTCCGTTTCCACAAGGAGTTCATGCGCACCACCGACGATCCGGTCGTGAGCTTCAATCAGATCGAGCATGACCAGATCGATGACTCCGTCGTCTTCTCGATTCTCGAGCGGGCGCGATCCGCTGGGTTCGATGCCTACGTGCTGCCGCAAGGGCGAGCGTTGCCCATGGCGAATCGCCGCGAAGACATTCTGATCCAACGACCGTAAAAGCGACGCAAATGGAAAAGACCCGAGACCTGGTTATCGTTGGCGACAGTGCATTCGCCGAAGTTGCGTATGAGTACTTCACGCACGACTCAGCGTACAACGTGGTCGCTTTCGCCGTCGAATCGGAATTCATGACGCGCGACCGCCTGTTCGATTTGCCGGTGGTGCCGCTGGAGCGGCTCGAAGAGCTTTATCCGCCCGAGCGGGTCGACTTCTACGCGGCAATTGTCTATTCGCAACTGAACCGGCTGCGTGCGCGCCTTTATGAAACGTGCAAGGCGAAAGGCTACAAGCCCGCAAGCTATATCAGTTCGAAAGCGTTCGTGTGGCCAAACGCGTCGATCGGCGAACATTGCTTTATCTTCGAGAACAATACCGTGCAGCCGTTTGTCCGTATTGAGGACAATGTCGTGCTCTGGAGCGGCAATCACATTGGGCATCATACGAAGGTGGACAGTCACTGCTTCATCTCGTCGCAAGTCGTGATTTCCGGGTTTTGTACGATAGGGCGCCATACCTTCATGGGTGTCAACTCGACGGTCAGCAATAACGTCAACATTGGCGAAAGCAATTGGATCGGACCCGGCGTTTCGATCTCGAGTGACACGGAACCTGACAAGCTCTACGGCGGTGTCAAAAGCGAACCCGCAAGAGTAAGCGCTCGCCGCTTCTTCAAAGTACGCGCGGACTAAAAATGGAATGGAGAAAGCTGGGCGTCGTCTGGTGCCCGACCGGTGACCTTTGGTGGGCCCGGTCCCATGCGTCGTGTCCGACGCCGCTGTTTCTTGACGACGGCACGTTGCGCATCTACGTGCAGGGGCGTGACGAAAAAGGTATTGGCCGCATTGGCTTCGTCGACGTTGACGCCGGCGATCCAACGCGCGTGCTCCGTGTATCGCCAGACCCTGTCCTCGACGTTGGCGTACCGGGTGCCTTTGACGACAATGGTGTATTCCAGACATGCGTGCTCGCGCGTCCGGACGGCACGTTGGCGATGTACTACGTCGGCTTTGAGATTTGTCATCAAATCCGCTACCGCTTGTTGACTGGACTTGCCATCAGTCACGATGGCGGCGAGACGTTCCAACGTCTTCGAGCTACTCCGATTCTGGAAAGATCGCCACATGAGCTGCATATTCGTGGCGGCCCATTTGTCATGGCCGAAGGCGGCGTTTACCGCATGTGGTACGTCGCAGGAAGCGAATGGGAGACGCTGGAAGGAAAAGCCATGCCGGTCTACGACCTCCATTACCTGGAGTCCGCGGATGGGGTCATATGGCCCGAGGCGGGCAGTCGCGTCTTCGAAATGAATCGCGATGTCGAACACGGGTTCGGCCGGCCTTACGTTGTCAAGAAGCATGATGGCTACCAGATGTTCTATAGCGTGAGGAAGAAGCAGCCGCTGGGTTATCGGATGGGCTACGCCGAATCGCCCGATGGCCGGCACTGGACGCGGCTGGACGAACAGATGGGACTGGACGTTTCCGCATCCGGCTGGGACAACGAGACGGTCGAATACGCGGCGGTGGTCAATGCCGGCGACAAGACTTTCTGCTTATACAACGGCAACGATTTCGGCGTGACGGGCTTCGGTGTCGCGGAACTGATCAAGTGAACATCAATATCGTCGACTACAGCGCTGAACACGCACAAGCATGGGATGACTGGTGTCGCGAATGCGACAATGCAACGCTGTTGCACACGCGACGCTTTCTGTCATATCACGGTGCACGCTTCGAAGACGCTTCCGTCCTGCTAATGAACGAGGGGCGTTTGGTGGGTCTGTTTCCAGCGGCGAAGGCGGCCGGCGATTCGGACATCGTAGTGAGTCATCCGGGCGCAACATACGGTGGCATTGCACACGCCGGATGGCTTCACGGTCAGCGAATGATCGACGCGATCGGCGCGTTGAAGGATCACTATCGCAACCGTGGTATCCGCAAACTGGTCTACAAAGTGGTCCCGTTTATCTACGCGCGGGTTCCCTCGCAAGACGACGTGTATGCGCTTTTCCGTCATGATGCGCAGCGCGTTCGATGCGATCTGTCCTGCACGATCGATCTACAGCACCAGCGGCCCGTCAGCGAGCGTCGAAAGCGTGCGAGGCGCAAGGCGTGCAAGACCGTCACGCTGCGCGCGGCTATCGACGACCTGCCGGCATTCTGGGCGGTTCTGACCGAAACGCTTGCGCGCCGTCACGAGGCTGTTCCGGTTCATTCGGTCGACGAAATCGCTCTGCTGGCGTCGCGCTTTCCCGACGAGATTCAGCTTCGATGTGCCGTTATGGATGAAAAAGTGATCGCGGGCGTCCTTTTGTTCTGCTCGAGGAATGTGTGGCACGCTCAATACATCGCGTCCAATGAGAGCGGCAATCAGGTTGGCGCGCTCGACGCGGTGTTTGGCGCCGCCATAGAAGAAGCCCGCGCTGGTGGAGCACGGTATTTCGACTTTGGCACGAGTAATGAATCAGCAGGCCAGGTACTGAACGACGGACTGTTCCGATTCAAGTCCGAATTTGGCGGCGGCGGTGTAGCCCACGAATATTACGAATTGGCGATTTGAGATTGTGAGTCAGAAAAAAATATCCTTGATCGTTCCGGTGTACTTCAATGCCGGAAGTTTGCCGCACCTATTCCCGCAGCTTGTCGCGCTCGAACAGGGCCTGCTCGCCCGCGATATTCTGCTTGAGCTTATCTTCGTCGATGACGGCTCAAAAGATAATTCCCTGGAGCTGTTGCTGCAGTTCAAGAACACCCGGCCGGCCACCACTGTCGTCAAGCTGACTCGCAACTTCGGGGCGGTTCACTGTTCGAAGACGGGCTTCCGCTTCGTGACGGGTGACGCATTCATCGTCGTTGCTGCGGATCTGCAGGACCCGCCTGGGCTGATCAATGAGATGGTCGACCGGTGGCTGGCCGGTTCCAAATTTGTTATTTGCGAGCGCGTAACCCGAGATGATCCGGTCGTGTCGAAGATCTTCTCGCGTATTCACTATAAATTGCTGCGGGCACTCGTCATTCGCGACTACCCGGACGGCGGTTACGACATGGCGCTGATGGACAAAGCGCTATTGCCCCATCTTCTGAACAGTTCGAAATCAGTTTTTACGCCGCTCCTCGCTTATTGGCTGGGCTATGAGCCGAGCGTGATCACCTATCACCGCCCGGCACGTCGCCACGGCAAGTCCGGTTGGACGTTTGCCAAGAAATTTTCAGCATTTCTCGACATCATGCTGGGTTTCTCAATCACACCAATCCGGGTGATTTCGGGCGTCGGCGCAGTCATCTCGGTGTGCAGTTTCGTCTATGGGCTTGTCGTCGTGATCGGCGCATTCCTTCACAACATTTCCGTTCCTGGATTTGCGACGATCGTCTCTCTGATCTCTTTCATGCTGGGACTCGTGATTGTCATGCTCGGCTTGATCGGTGAGTACTTGTGGCGGATTTTCGAAGAAACGAACCGGCGCCCGGAGACGGTCATCGAGCAGGTCTGGTAAAGATGAGGTTCAAGCGATTCCTGGTTTCGGGCGTGATCAATACGCTTGCCACCTACATCCTCTACCTGCTTTTGCTGCAGTTTCTTCCTTACACGTGGGCCTACACAATCACGTACGCGGCTGGTATCGCGTTGGGTTACCTGCTAAGCGCAAAATGGGTATTCAAAAAGAATCTGAGCGTACGGACCGCAGCATCATATCCGCTGGCTTATCTAATCAACTATGCGATCGGAATAGGTATATTGAGGTTCTGCGTACATGTGCTGCACGTTCCGACGCAGGTCGCGCCACTCATCGTCGTTTGTGTGACCGTTCCCGCGATGTTCATTCTCACCCGCGCAATCTTCCGTGAGTAGGTCCATGACTACTATGCCTGCCATTTCCGACTGCAAGCTCTACGAGCTGCCGAAGATCACTGATCCACGAGGCAACCTCACGTTTATCGAAAGCGATAAACATGTGCCATTCGCGATCCAACGTGTTTTCTACTTATACGACGTTCCCACTGAAGAAAGCCGGGGTGCGCATGCGCACCATACGCTGAATCAGTTAATCATCTGTCTCTCGGGCAGCTTCGACGTCGAGGTCGACGACGGCAAGAATCGCACGCGCATCCATTTGAATCGGCCGTGGAAGGGCCTGCATGTGCCCCCGTTGATTTGGGCGGCAGAGGTCAATTTCGATCCCGGCTCGGTCGCGCTGATTCTTGCGTCTGATATGTACAATGAAGCCGACTATATCCGAGACTACGATGACTATCTCGCCCTGATGAAAGATCTAGCGTCAAAGCAGGATTGACTGAATGTACCGCAGCGTAACATTGAGATCAGAGCCAACGTCAGGCGCACACAGCCAACGCATAGGGCTAATCGCCGCCGCTTTGTTCGTCGTGCTCGTCGTTGTTGTGCTGCGACTGGCGGTAGTCGGTGGCTATCCGTCCACGGACGAAGGCATCTACGGGTACTACGCGCTGATTATCCATGACCGGTTATCGCAAGACCTGCGTCTTCCGAATGACGGCATGTTGATGCTCTACCCGTTAATGACGTCTTTCGTCTACTCGCTGAACGTCAATCCCATTTTTGCCTTTCGGCTGATCGATATCGTTCCGGACGCGCTGGCCGCCGTCTTGATGCTGCGAATATCAGCACGTTTGAGTGGAAGCCTGACCGCGAGCGCGCTCATCACCGCGCTGTTTTTTGCGCTGCTGAACCACCCGGCATTCATTCAATATGGGTTCAAGAACAGCTTCTTCATAGCGCTGTGTCCGTTGCTCTATGCGGTGATCCTGTTCTTGTCCGAGCAGCAAGCCAGTTCGTCCAGGTACTTAGCCATGGGCGTACTCGTCGCGCTCGGCGTACTTTTGCGGGAAACGCTACTTCTCTTCGCCGTGTTGGGGGCAGTTACCATCTTCGTGGAGCGGGGCACCCGCGGGCTGAAGCACTACGTTGCAGGCGGGCTGGCGGCTGGATCACTCATACTTATCCTGGCAATCGCCCTTCGAGGCTCCGGCGGCGTATCCAGCCTTATAGCCGGGTATGTTGACACTGGCGCTGGTTATGGAGCGTTCGGCGATTTGCGATTTAAGCTCTTCAAGTCGAGCGGGCAACTCGCTGCGCAGGCTGCTGCTGCAGGGCTGGTCATGAGTTTGGTGGCAACAGCATGCATCGTCATCGCATCGATTCGCGGAAGAACAACGGAATATCTGAAGCCTTTCGCTTTTTGGGCCGCCGTCAGCTTGATTCCCTTCGTTGAACCGCTCGCGAAACTGGGTTTTCCTTATCATTTCTCGTGGTCGCTGATCGGCCTGTGCGGCATTACGAGCTTGGGTTGGAGCACTTGCCAGTTTGCTGGCCGGGCGCAAAAGCTCATTTGTAGCTGTTTGTGCATTGGCGTCTCCTTACTGCTCGTATGGCCTCAACTCAACTTTCAACGCAGCATCTTTTGGGGACTTACCTACCCCGCGCTCAAGGAGACGCACGGGAAATATTGGGCCGACGAGTCGATTCAGCATAGCAATTATCTGCTCTTGGCCGATGAGATCAAACGCGTTGCTCCTGCCAACGCCACGCTGAGTTCGAGCGCTGCGATGCTGGTTCTGTATCCCCTCACGGGTCTTCGCCCACCGTGTTACGGCGTCAGTAATCTGACCGTGACGGCTGTCACGCTGCACTTCGACGAAAAGGCCGTAAAACGAGCCATCGAGAGTTGCCCGGCCGATGTGGTCGTCGCGACCGAGAGAGACTTGCCTGGTAGTTCGGCCGTCACGCAAGCGATCCGGGAGCTCCCGCAATATCGGCCCGCTGGCAGGGTTGACGCATCGACTGCCCGAGATTACGGAAACTCCAGCGCAGAGTTGTTTTTGCGCCAGCGTTGACACGAATGAATGGGCTAGGGGAGCACGCAAGAGAACCCTGGCGTTGCAGCTTAAGCCCCCACAATGCCACCATGACGCCCGTTCGCCTGAGTCAGCGCAGCATATGCGAGCGGGCGTCTATCCTGCGACTTCAGGCGGGGCGGCTCTGTACCGATGTGAAACGGTTCTTCAAAAGCAGGAAAGGACGCTCGAGAAGCCTATACGAAGCGTGCGCTAGCAAGACCGTGACCACGACGGCGACAGCGAATCTCGAGAACCGGTTATGCACTTCAAGCTGATCCAGGACTTTGGCGGTCTCTGTCAGCGCAAAAATGTGGAACACATAGATCCCGTACGAGATCTTTCCCAGATGGCGCATAGGACGGCAACCGAACGCTGCCCGCAGCTTCGATGACATCGAGACCGCGTAGACAATCAGACAGCACGCGAACGCCATGACGGGATAACCAATCACCTCGCAGACTCGCGAGATACCGGGCGGCCCCATCCATACGAGCGCCGAGAGTATCAGCAAAGCGGCAGTAGCAGAAAGCAATGACTTGTGCGTCCGCAAATCCGTCGATGCGCCGACTGAAGTGCCGAGACCCATGAATATGCCGAACAGAAACGTGTCGGCTCTCAGCGGTGAGACCCATACGAATGGATGACTACGGCCGATCAGCACGACGCCGAGACGCATCAACATAAAGCCTACTGCCGCCGCAGCGAGCGCCATTTTCAAGCCTCGCACGTGACCACGCGAAAAGTACGTTGCAGTTGCGATGGGGATCAGCAAATAAGCCTGCTCTTCGAGCGCGATCGTCCACAAATGCGACGAGAACGGAAACGGCGTATATCCGTGATACGCCGCCTCGATGTTCTGGGTAAAGGTCAGATGGGACACGTACCAGCCGAACAGCTGCACAGTGCCTTGATTGCCCCAAATCAGCCCCCAAAGCAGTGCGAGTGTGACGAATGACAGATAGAGCGGCCAGATGCGCAAGGCCCGACGAATATAGAAGTTGAGGATGCTGACGTCGCCCGTCGTTTCTCGTTCGATAAGCAGAAGGCGTGACAGAAGAAACGCACTTAGCACAAGGAACAGATCAACCCCGAACCACCCGAGGAAATTCCTGAACGCAGCTATCGACGGCTCCGCCAGAAGATCGCTGTGATGCACGACGACTGACAAAGCAGCGACTGCCCTGAGGCCGTCGATCCAGGGGAGATAGAAGGTCTTGTTGCCGTTTGCCATGGTGCTCGTTCGGATTGAGCGGCAATGGTAACAAAAATGATGGCGGACGCACTTTTCCGTGAAACGATTCGCCCGGAGACAGAACAACAATTGCCTGGCAAGCCTTATTTCCCAGACCCGAAAACTAGAGTTAGAGTTGGTTTGCTGGGCGATACGACTGCGTCGGCGGGGCCATCAGATTTTATTGTGGGCAAGCCCACGTCTTAGCGATCACCAACCAAGGACAGTTTTGCGGTGGGCGCGAAGTTCCGACTCAAGGTGTTCAACGAATTGAAGACGCGCGGATGCCAGGACATCCTGATTGCCGTGGTCGACGGCTTGAAGGGACTGGCCGAGGCGATCGGCGCAGCTAATCCCCGCACAACCGTGCAGACCTGCATCGTGCACCTGATCCGTAGCAGTCTGGAGCACGCCAGCTACAAGGATCGCAAGGCTGTCGCCACGGCGTTGTGTCAGATCACGATACCCCGAGCGAGCAGGCCGCACAGCAGGCCCTGCAGGCCTTCGCTCAGGGGCTCGCTGACGTGGGCGACTATCACTGCCCAACGCAAAGATAGTGATGCAAAGCTCTCGAACGGAGACGCGTCGGGCGCCGAGTCGGCCAGCAACCAGGTGGCTGCCAAGGAGATGGTCAAGGTCGCCATTGCACAGATGTCTCAGGGAAAGCTCGATGATGCCGAGAAAGAACTGAGCGATGCCGCGGCTCGCGATCCGAAGCAGTCGCTGGTCTACTACAACATGGCGGTGCTGAGGCTGAAGCAGGGTCGTACAGACGACGCGTTCAAGGAACTGGAAGCCAGTTTTCTGAACGGGTTCTCGTACTTCGACGAGATGCAGAAGGACCCCGATCTCGACGCTATCCGGAACGACCCGCGCTTCACGGCGTTGATCAAAAAGTATCGTACGACGACGTGAACATCTCTAGCTATCGGCGAGCCGCCGCGCTGTGCGCAGCGTTAGCGATTGTCTGCGGATGTTCGAAATCCGTTGGGCCGTCGATCATCGGCCACTGGCATGCTGAACGCGTTGCTTTCGATAGCGTGCAGTTGCCGGTTGGCCTTAATATCGTAGTGTCGAACACGCAGATCGTCAGTCCCGACACGGGGGCAAGCCTTCCGATCAAAGGTATTGAGGGAAAGAAGGATGCTGTGACGATCGATTTGTCGTACGGGGTCGGATTTACGTTTTACTTCGATGGCCCTGACCGGATGTATCTGAAGATACCTCTCGTTGGGCCCGTATACTATCGTCGCGTCGTCGAGGACGTTCACGCATCGGCGTTACCGGCTAACGCTGCAGAGACTTCGGCAAATGGGCTCGGCCCCGCGACGCAAGCTCCGGTGTTGAGTAAGCAGTCGGCAGACGTGGAAGTAAGGAGGAGTGAACCGAAGAACGTGAACGCCGAACCTCCTGAAGTTATATCCGCTGCTCAGCGTTATCGCGTTGGTGAGCCGACTGTTTCGCCTTCTGTGGGCATGGACAAAGTCGTGACTGGAGGCGGGGTCGCGCAGGTCAAGCTCGCGTTCGCCGCAGCACACGACGGGGAATACGATGCCGCCATTAGTCGGCTTAGCGATGCGTTCAAGTCAGGTTATCGAGGCTTTGCTTTTCTCGACAGCGCCCCGGAGTTGAGCGGCTTGAGGGATGATGTACGTTACCGTGCTTTGGTTGCTCGGTATCGCTGAAATAGGAGTGGCACGTTTCGACAAGCTGGCGTAGAGGACGTAACGGCTATGAAGGTGGCGACTCAGGGGCTGGAGTCGCACAGATCATGAGCCTGTTGTCGACGCTTGATTCGAGGAACAAGTTATCGGCCTAAGCCGTCATTGGGACGGGCTGGGTTCTACGTCAGCAATGTGGCCGATTGCCGACGATCGAGGCATCGAGCAACCCGGTGGCGTCATCCTGCATCAGTGAGCTCACACTCCCGACCTTAAGCGGCCCTTCGACTCGTGCGAGGGCTATGGCAGCTTCCAAACTGGAACTGCCATGGGATTGCTAAAACTCAGGCGATGATCTTCTGCTCCCCGGCAGCCTGCTCGCGCATGCGACGGGCTTCGTCGCGCAGGAACTGCTGGTAATCGTCCAGATCGCCGTCGAAGGGCTCGACGCCACCCTTGGTAACGAGCCAGAACTCGTCGCATACCGCGCGCAGCAGGGACCGGTCGTGACTGACCAGCATCACCGTGCCTTCGAATTCGTTGAGTGCCATGCCTAGCGCTTCGCGTGTGGCCAGGTCGAGGTGGTTGGTAGGCTCGTCGAGCAGCAGCAGGTTGGGGCGCTGCCACACGATCATGCACAGCACGAGCCGCGCCTTTTCGCCGCCGCTCATCGTGCTCACCGCCTGATGGACCATGTCCCCACTGAAGTTGAAGGTGCCGAGGAAAGTGCGAAGCGATTGTTCGGTGCCACTCTGGCCGGGGGCACGCATGTGCGCCGGCGTGTCCCTGGCAAGGCGGATCATGTGTTCCATCGGCGTATCGAGGGGACGCAGCACGTCGAGTTCCTGCTGTGCGAAGTAGCCGATGTTCAGGCCTTTGCCCTCGCTGATTTCGCCGGCAATCGGCGCCAGTTCGTGCGCCACCGTTTTCACCAGAGTGGACTTGCCCTGGCCGTTGGCACCGAGAATGCCGATGCGCTGCCCGGCCAGCACGGATCGGTTGATGCCCCGCACGATGACCGTCGGCGGCGTGCCCGGCGGTGCGCCGGTCGGCGCCGCGTAGCCGAAGCTTGCGTCCAGCATCGACAGCAGCGGGTTCGGGACGTTGAGCGGCTCCTTGAACTCGAAGTTGAACTCCGCGTCGGCAAGCACTGGTGCGATCTTCTCCATGCGTTCGAGCGCCTTGACCCGGCTCTGCGCCTGCTTCGCCTTCGAGGCCTTGGCCTTGAAACGGTCGATGAATTTCTGCAGGTGGGCGATCTTGTCCACCTGCCTGGCCATCGCGGCCTGCTGCAACACCAGTTGCTCAGCGCGCATGTCTTCGAACTTGCTGTAGTTGCCGCCATAACGCACCAGCTTGGCGTTGTCGACGTGCACCGTCACCTGCGTCACCGCGTCGAGGAATTCGCGATCGTGGCTGATCACTACCAAGGTTCCTGGATAGCGCTTGAGCCACGCTTCCAGCCAGACCAGCGCGTCGAGGTCGAGGTGATTGGTCGGCTCGTCGAGCAACAGCAAGTCGGACGGGCACATGAGCGCGCGCGCCAGCTGCAGTCGCATGCGCCAGCCGCCGGAGAAACTGTTGACCGGCTGGCTAAGCTGCGCGGCACTGAAGCCAAGGCCCAGGATCAGCGCTTGGGCACGTGCGGGGGCATCATGTGCACCGGCATCGTGCAGGGCCATGTAGGCGTGCGCCATGCGCATGCCGTCGTCGCTGGCCTCAGCGGCGGCTACTTCGGCCTGCGCGGCCAGCAGTACGGTGTCACCGTCGATTACGAAGTCGGTCGCGCTCTGCTCGGTCTCCGGCATCTCCTGCGCGACCTGGCCCATCTTCCATGCAGCGGGAATCGAGAACTCGCCGCCGTCTTCGTGCAGCGTGCCGTTGAGAAGGCCGAAGAAGGATGACTTGCCGGCGCCATTGCGGCCGACAAGGCCAATCTTTTCGCCAGGGGTGAAGGTGACGGACGCGCGGTCGAGTACGACATTGACGCCACGGCGCAGCGTGACATTACGGACGGAAATCATAAGGAGCTACTTCGGAGAGGATAGGCATGATAGCCCACCGGACGCACAGGGCTGTCTCTTTTCTGGCCGCACGAGTGAAGAGCCGCTTGCTCTTTGCGGCGCCCACCGGCCGCAAAGCGAGGCGGGCACTGGCGCGCCGGGTGTTCCGGCTGCTGGGCCAGCGAACAAACGGTGCGTGACGGCTCCTGGCTTGTAGCACGCATCCGACGTGTAACCAGGCAAACTCGGGAGCCTTGGAACAAAGGCAAGTTAATCGGGCAAAAGCCACCGCTGAAGCCGAAGGAAATCTGGACAATCCGGATTCATCTCCAGAATGCCCATTCGGTTCGCGATCTGGCGCTGTTCAACGTCGCAGTGATAGCAAGCTGCGCGGCTGTGATCTCGTCAATTTCCGTGTGCGCGATGTCATGCACGGTAGTCAGGTGTTGGTCATTCCAAGCTGGAAAGTACCGTGCGATACCTTGGCATAGAGGTCGGCGATGCATTCGAGATCTCAGAGCAGACCGAGATCTAGCGCGCCGTAACCGGCCGCACGCCAAAGCGGTTATGTAGGCTCGTGCGGCCGCTATCTCGCCTGATGTCGTGCGAGTACTATCAGCCAGAAGCAGCCCTTCGACGGCCATAAGCAAATCGGCGGCAATCTACCAGCGGCAAAATTAAAGACAACCAGAGCGTGACCGGAGCGGTAATTCGGCCATCACGACGCAACGTGGTCGAGCGCACAGACTACCGATGGAGCTTCGTGGTCTGGTTGAGGAGTTTGGACTCCCCGACCCACCAGGAATATCCCGTTCAGACCGCGCATTGCGCAACCACAATCATGAGTACATGGGTACACGAGCTGCCGTTATGGTTGATGGCACTGGTCACTTTCAGTGCGATATTTCTCGCAGGCGCGACCATCCATGTCGTCACCGGATGGCTTGCTGCCGGTCGATATGGGCGATCATTCAAGGCAATTTCTCCCGGTCTGCTTTCTCCACTCGGTATCATATTCGGCTTATTTATCGTCTTCACGGCCTCGCAGGTCTGGAACGATACGGCGCGCGCCAATATCGCGGTCGCCACTGAAGCGAGTGCGTTGCGATCGGTCGTTGTCATGTCTGCCGTTTTGCCAAATGAAGCCCAGACCGAACTGCGAAGGATGGTCCGAGACTACATCCAGTACACCGCGACGACTGAATGGCCGCAGGTGGCGAAGGGAGCCGTTACACTTAACATTAGTCCTCCCACGCTGAACAACGCACTGAAGTTCACGCTATCCCTACCAGTCGTTACGCCCGGACAGCAGACGGCGCAGCGCGAGGTCGCGGCGTCCCTGCAGCATGCTCTCGAAGTGCGTCGCGAGCGTATCCTGATCAGTCGCAGCGAAGTGAATGGTATCAAATGGTTATGCTTGGCCTTTCTGGCGGTGTGCCTGCTGTTCGCCATCGCGTTCGTTCATTGCGACAACCGGCTGACATCCGCCGTGGCAATCGGTCTGTTTTCGGCGGCACTCGCCACAACCGTTTTGCTCATCCTCTCCCACGATCGGCCCTTTACAGGAGAAATCGCGCTGACGCCCGAGCCGCTGTTGCAGGTGATACCTGAGGATCGCTGAGCGTTGTCGGCCAGGAAGGGTCACTCGTGTTTTGTGCCACTCTGACATTCAGACGGCGGCGCAGTCCGGCAAAGCGGCCATTCGATCTCGAGGCGAGCATGCTTGACGACGGCTCTTACCGCACAACATGCGGGGGCAACGAGCGCGCGCCCATTACCTGGACGGCGTATCGGATGATGCTCTGGTCTTGAACGTTTGCGACCAACTCGTCGGCACGAGATAAAAAGCCGAAGGAGCAATGGATTTGTATTCGCATTGTTGTATCCCAGGGCGAGATCAATCGTCGGGGGCACGCCGTCAAGCGCCCGGGCAACAACGTTCGGTGTCAGCATATTTTGCGCATGCAGCGGGATAAGAACCCGAAGCGGCGTTGAGTAGAAGTTCTCGCGATGCACATGAATGCATGCTGAGAACCGTCGAACTGCGGCCCTAGGACGGCCGAGCCATTATTTTCGTCAAAGGAATTCCTGACATTGCGCTGTCATGGCCAGGCATTCGAAGCAAGAATACGAGCGCATGCCTAAAGTATGCGCTCGCATCGATTTGCCCAAAATAGATTGCGTACTACTGACCTTGCAGATTCGGATTGCCGGCAGGAACGTCAGAGCCGGTTTCCGACGAGCCAGCGGTGGATGGACCATATCCCGTCGCTGCATTGTTCTGTGCGGCGACGCGAGCTTCGGCCGCCTGAATGTCAGCGGGGTAGGTGGAGTCGGTTGCGACCGCGGGGTTATAGCCGGCCTGTTCGATCTGCTTCAATTGCGCCTTGACTTCGGCGCGCGTGAGCGGTTGCTCGGATTGCGCGAACGATGCCACCGGCGCTGCGAACACTGCAACTAGCGCCACGGCTTTGACGAGCGATTTCATGATGCTTCCCTCCGAGAATATTTTATGGGGCGCCGCAGCAATCTTTGGCACCATCCACGGATTCTAGGAAGGTAGTCGTCTAGGGGAAACCACTGATACGGTAATTCAGTGTTGCTACAAACAATAAGTCGGCCTGATGTAATGTGGTCCGTAATATATGAAGAATCGCGCTACACGCCTTGGCGAACATCGACTCGATACGCGGTCACCTGCCGATACGTGCTGCCGGCTCGCACGATCACCTCGTCCTGCTCAGCCATATTGACCTGGTTTGGAAAGCCCCCCGCTTCGAGGCACAAACCGGCGTGCGCTTGATACGCAATGCCGCCGCGTCCTGAGTCGCCCTTTAACCAGTTGCCGCTGTAAAACTGTAAGCCGCGTTGATCGGTCGAGACGGTCAATTCGCGTCCACTGGCGGGATCGTAGGCGCAGGCGACTCGACGTATCGGCGGGGTGGCACCGTTCGTGCCGGCGTCGGGGGCATCGCGCAGCACGTAGCAGTGATCGAAGCCACCGGCCGTCGCCAACTGCGCGTGCGGCCAGTCGAGCCGCGCGCCGATCGGCGCGCTCTGCCGAAAATCGAAGGCATTGCCTGCCACTTCCGCCAGCTTGGACGGAATCATAGCGGCGTCGACCTCAAAGAAGCGGTCCGCATCGATCGACAACACGTGGCCGCGAATGTCGGCACCCGGCCGGCCCGTGAGGTTGAAGTACGGATGGCTCGTCAGATTGAGCGGCGTCGCGGCGTCGGTGATCGCTTCATAGGCGATGGTCAGCGTGCCGTCGTCGTCGAGCGAGTAGCGCACTTGCGTAGTCACGTTGCCCGGAAAACCGGCATCGCCTTCGGGCGACTCCAGTCGCATGAGCAACGCACCGTCGTCCTCGCTCACGTCCCACAGCGCGCGATGAAACCCCACCGTGCCGCCATGCAGCAGGTTCGCGCCTTCGTTGCGGTCGAGCGTGTACTCGATGCCGTCGAGCGTGAAACGCGCATCGGCAATGCGGTTCGCCCAGCGGCCTATCAGGCCGCCCATGTAAGTGGTCGCCGCTACGTATTCAGCCGGCGTGTCGTGGCCGAGCAGGATATCGCCGAGCACGCCGGCGCGATCCGGTGCATGCCACGAGACCAGCGTCGCGCCCAGATCGCTAATGGCGACTTTCATACCGTGCGCGTTGCGCAGCGTGAAGAGTCGGACGGAATCGCCGCCGCGCAATGTGCCCCACGGCTCGGAAGAAAGTTGTGCGATGCTGATCATGTCGTCAGTGAGAAGAAAAGAGAATAGGCATGCTCAGCCTGGCGCGGACGTCGAATTCGCCTGCTCCTGGTATTCGCGCGGCGTACAGCCGAGTTCACGGCGAAACACCGCGTACATGTATTGCAGCGACGTGAAGCCGCAACGGATCGCCACTTCCGCACTCGACGCATCGCGCTTCGCCAGCAATGCTTTTGCGACATCGAGTTTATGGCGCAGGATTTCCTGATGCACGGTGCACTGCCGTTCGCGCCGAAAGTACTCTTCGAGCGATGAGCGCGACACGCCCACATAGTCGGCAACCTGTTCGGTGCGAATGCCTTGACACGCGTACTGTCGAATGAAGTGCCGCGCCCGCATCACATACGGACTCGCCAGCGGTTGGTGCTTCGTCGATTCGAGCACGTTGATGCCGACCGGCGGCACCAGAATGCGCCGCCCCGGAAACCGCGCGCCATGCAGCATCTGATGCAAGAGGTGAGCAGCGGTGCGGCCCATTTCCTCAGTACCCTGAATCACCGATGAAAGCGGAATACGCGTCAACGTGCGGGTCAGCGGATCATTGTCGATGCCGATGATCGCGACTTCTTCGGGCACGGGAATGCCGGCGATCAAACACGCCTGAAGCAGATGCCGCGCACGCGCATCGGTCACTGCGATTACACCAACGGGCTTCGGCAAATCCCGCAGCCACGCAGTGAGCTGTTCGGTCGCCTGGTTCCATGACGGCGCGCTGGTCGAGAGGCCGCGATACATCTCGCTGTCGATCTGCTCCGCGCTATGTCCGTCCGCGCTGCGCAAATGAGCGAACGCGAGTTCACGCTGTTGGGCCCAGCGGTTCTCCTGCGCTTGCGGCAGGCTGTACAACGCGAAGTGCTCGAGACCCGCGCCGATCAGATGCGTATAAGCGAGCGAAACAAGCTTGCTGTTGTCGGTGGCGATATAGGGTAAATCCGGAGGATAGTGCGCCGGATCTTCGAACGACGATCCCACGGCGACCACCGGCAACGGACAATCGCGCAGCGCTTCGCCCACGGCGGGATCGTCGAAATCCGCGATGATGCCGTCGCCGTCGAAGCGTTCTATACCCGTCAGCCGGCAGCGAAAGTCTTCTTCGAGAAAGAGATCCCACGCCACGCGCGTAGACAGCAGGTAGTTGCCGATGCCGGTGATGATCTCGCGGTCGTAGACCTTGTTCGCGTTGAACAGCAGCGCGATCCGATGGGTCGTCTGTGGTGTTTGCGGACGGGTCATGGCGGTGAGCGGTGTGCGGGTCAACGACCCGTCACGCCTTTGTCTCCTGTTGGATGCTTAATTTGAACGGCAGCGGTTTTAAGCGTCTGGTTATTCTAGGCCTCGAATCGCGCGCCGGTGCGAAACAAAAACGAGGGCGGTAAGAAACATCAAGCACGCTGCGCAATTTCGCAATTGCCGATGCATCGTGCAAGCGGCAGCATGGCGTCACCTTGTCAACCGGCGCGGCGACGTCGCACGGGTTGCGGTGCACCATAAACTGGAGACGCTGATGTCTTACTTCGAACACATTCCCGAGATCCGCTACGAAGGCCCTCAATCGGATAACCCGCTTGCGTACCGCCACTACGATAAAAGCAAGAAGGTGCTCGGCAAGACACTCGAAGAACATCTGCGCATTGCCGTGTGCTACTGGCACACGTTCGTCTGGCCGGGCGTGGATATTTTTGGGCAGGGAACGTTCCGGCGTCCTTGGCAGCAACCCGGCGACGCGATGGAGCGGGCGCAGCAAAAGGCGGATTCCGCATTCGAGTTCTTCTCGAAGCTCGGCACGCCGTACTACACGTTCCACGATACCGACGTCTCGCCCGAAGGGTCGAGCCTGAAGGAGTACAGCGAAAACTTCTTGCGCATCACCGACTATCTGGCGCGCAAGCAGGAGAGCACGGGCATCAAGCTGCTGTGGGGCACGGCCAATCTGTTCTCGCATCCCCGTTATGCGGCCGGTGCCGCGACCAGTCCCGATCCGGAAGTGTTCGCGTTTGCGGCAACCCAGGTGCGCCACGCGCTCGATGCGACGCAACGGCTCGGCGGCGATAACTATGTACTGTGGGGCGGACGCGAAGGTTACGACACCTTGCTCAATACCGACCTCGTGCGTGAACGCGATCAACTCGCCCGCTTTCTGCATATGGTCGTCGACCATGCGCACAAGATCGGCTTCAAAGGCTCGCTGCTGATCGAACCCAAACCACAGGAACCGACCAAGCATCAATACGATTACGACGTCGCGACCGTGCATGGCTTTTTACTGCAACACGGGCTAGACAAAGAGATTCGCGTGAACATCGAGGCCAATCATGCGACGCTCGCGGGCCACTCGTTTCATCACGAGATCGCCACGGCTTACGCGCTGGGTATTTTCGGCAGCGTCGATGCGAATCGCGGCGATCCGCAAAACGGCTGGGACACGGATCAATTCCCAAATAGTGTGGAAGAACTGACGCTCGCCTTCTACGAAATCCTCAAACACGGCGGCTTTACAACCGGCGGCATGAACTTCGATTCGAAAGTGCGGCGCCAAAGTGTCGATCCGGAAGATCTGTTCTACGGCCACATCGGGGCGATCGACAACCTCGCGCTCGCCGTCGAGCGCGCGGCGGTGCTGATCGAAAACGATCGTCTCGATCAATTCAAACGTCAACGTTACGCGGGCTGGGAAGCGGAATTCGGCCGCAAGATTCTTTCCGGCGACTATTCGCTCTCCACACTGGCGGCGGATGCACTGGCGCGCGGTCTGAACCCGCAGCACGCGAGCGGCCATCAGGAGTTGATGGAAAACATCGTGAATCAGGCGATTTACAGCGGACGTTGATCCGCGTCTCAAGAAGCAACGCATCAGAAAGTAGTCACACCACCAAAAAAATCGCGCGGCCACGCCGACCGCGCGAAATAGGAAGCTTTGGGTTGTCGCTTGTCCGGTCTTGCGGCTCGCAGCGCAAACCGTCCAATCCGGTATTCCGGCTATCAGAAGAAGGAGACAGAGATGAAATTCGCAACGCGTCGTACCGTATTGAGTTCGCTCGTGTGTGGAGCGGTGCTCGCCAGCCTGTCGCTTGCCGCGCCGCTCGCGCATGCGAGCAAGGATCATCCGGAAATTGGCTTCTGTATCGACGATCTGCGCGTAGAGCGGTGGTCACGCGATCGCGACTATTTCGTCGCCGCAGCGGAAAAACTCGGCGCGAAAGTGTCGGTGCAATCCGCCGATGCGAGCGAAGAGCGGCAGATCTCGCAGATCGAAAACCTGATCTCGCGCGGCGTGGATGTCATCGTAATCGTGCCGTTCAATTCGAAGACGCTAGGCAACGTGGTCGCCGAAGCAAAGAAAGCGGGCATCAAGGTCGTTTCATATGACCGCCTGATTCTCGATGCCGATGTAGACGCGTACATCTCGTTCGATAACGAAAAGGTCGGCGAATTACAGGCGCAAGGCGTCTACAACGCGCAGCCGAAGGGCAACTACTTCCTGCTCGGCGGCGCGCCCACCGACAACAACGCCAAGATGCTCCGCGAAGGCCAGCTCAAGATACTGAAGCCCGCCATGGATAAGGGCGACATCAAAGTGGTCGGTCAGCAGTGGGTGCCGGAATGGAGCGCTTCCACGGCGCTGCGTATTGTCGAAGATGCGCTGACGGCGAATAACAACAAGATCGACGCGATCGTCGCATCGAACGACGGCACCGCGGGTGGCGCGATCCAGGCGCTCGCCGCGCAACACATGGCGGGCAAGGTGCCAGTGTCGGGGCAGGACGCGGACCTCGCGGCCGTGAAGCGTGTGATTGCCGGCACGCAAACCATGACCGTCTACAAACCGCTGAAACTGATTGCCGGCGAAGCGGCCAAGCTCTCCGTGGCGTTGGCGAAGGGCGAGAAGCCCGCGTATAACTCGCAATACGACAACGGCAAGAAGAAAGTCGACACGGTGCTCCTGCAACCCACGTTGCTCACCAAGAGCAATGTCGATGTAGTCGTCAAGGACGGCTTCTATACTCAGGCCCAGCTCGCGAGCCAATGAGCGTAACGTGTGCGCGGCGGACCTCGATGCGTGTCATGCGTATCGGCGCCGTCGCGCGCCTTGCAGCGAGGCATAGCGAATGACGCAAGCTCTTATGACGATGCGCGGCATCGTCAAGGCGTTTTCCGGCGTGAAGGCGCTCGACGGCATCGACCTCACGGTCGCGCCCGGCGAGTGCGTGGGCCTGTGCGGCGAGAACGGCGCGGGTAAGTCGACGCTGATGAAAGTGCTCTCCGGCGTGTATCCGTGGGGCACGTGGGACGGCGAAATCATCTGGGAAGGTGAGCCGCTGAAAGCCGCCAGTGTGCGCGACACTGAACGCGCCGGCATCATCATCATTCACCAGGAGTTGATGCTGGTGCCGGAGTTGTCGGTGGCGGAGAACATCTTTCTCGGCAATGAGATCACGCTGCCCGGCGGCCGCATGAACTACGCCGCGATGTACCAGCGCGCCGACGAACTGCTGCGCGAACTCGGCATTAGCGGTATCAATGCCGCACAGCCGGTGATGAACTATGGCGGCGGCCATCAGCAGTTGATCGAGATCGCGAAGGCGCTGAACAAGCGCGCCAAGCTGCTGATTCTCGATGAACCGTCGTCTTCGCTGACTTCCTCCGAGATCCGCATTCTGCTCGACATCGTGCGCGATCTGAAACGGCGCGGCGTGGCCTGCGTGTACATCTCGCACAAGCTCGATGAAGTGGCGGCCGTCTGCGACACGATCAGCGTGATTCGCGACGGCCGCCACGTCGCGACGGAGCCGATGCGCGCGCTCACCACCGACCGCATCATTTCGCTGATGGTGGGCCGCGAAATCAAGAACCTGTTTCCACGCGAGCCGCATCCGATCGGCGACGTGATCTTCGAAGCGCGCCACGTTACCTGTTTCGATGTGACCAATCCGCGTCGCAAGCGTGTGAACGATGTGTCGTTCGCGCTGCGGCATGGCGAGATTCTCGGCGTGGCCGGGCTGGTCGGCGCGGGGCGCACGGAGTTGATGCAGGCGATCTTCGGCGCGTATCCCGGCGTGAGCGAGGCGACCGTGGTGATGGATGGCAAGCCGCTCAAGATTCGCGCACCCGTCGATGCGATTCGCGCGGGCATCGGCATGGTGCCGGAAGATCGCAAACGCCACGGCATCGTGCCGGGGCTGAGCGTCGGCCACAACATCACGCTGGCTGTGCTGGAGCGCTTTGCATCGGGTGGGCGAATCGACTCCGCTGCCGAACTCGATACGATTCATACGGAGATGAAGCGGCTTTCGGTGCGTGCCGCGCATCCCATGTTGTCGATCGCGAGTCTGTCCGGCGGCAATCAGCAAAAGGCCGTGCTGACCCGCATGTTGCTGACCAATCCGAAGGTGCTGATTCTCGACGAACCCACCCGCGGCGTCGACGTCGGCGCGAAATACGAAATCTACAAGCTGATTTTTCAACTGGCGCAGCGCGGCATGTCGATCGTGATGGTTTCCTCCGAATTACCCGAAGTGCTCGGCATCAGCGATCGCGTGCTGGTGATCGGTGAAGGCGAGTTGCGAGGCGATTTCGTCAACGACGGCCTCACGCAGGAGGACATTCTCAGCGCCGCGATCCGTCCCGTGCAGCGATCCCCGAACCCAACCGCAGCGAGTGCCGCATGACGCCCGACGTTACTTCCCAACGCGCCGACGAAGCCGTGCCGCGAGGCGCATTCGGCGGTCCGCAGCGCATTCAGCAACTGTTCGCGCGCTACAAGATTCTCGCGCTGCTGATCGCCGTGGCCGCGATCTGGATTTTCTTTTCGGTGCTCACGCACGGCGCGTTCGTCACGCCGCGCAATCTGTCGAACCTGCTGCGGCAGATGTCGATTACCGGCATGCTCGCGTGCGGCATGGTGTTCGTGATCATCGCCGGCGAGATCGACCTGTCGGTTGGGTCGTTGCTCGGTTTGCTCGGCGGCGTGGCGGCGATACTCGACGTCAACCGCCATTGGCCAATCGGCGTCACGTTGCCGGTGGTCATGCTGCTCGGCGTGCTGGTCGGCATGTTCAACGGATGGTGGTCGACCTATCGGCGCGTGCCCTCGTTCATTGTCGGGCTCGGCGGCATGCTCGCCTATCGGGGCATTCTGCTCGGCGTGACAGGCGGTTCGACGATCGCGCCGGTGTCGGACAGTTTCGTGTTCGTCGGCCAAGGTTATTTGCCGCGGCTCGCGGGCGATACGCTCGCGGTGGTGCTGTTTCTGCTGTTGGCGTTTCTGACGATACGGCAGCGCCGCAACCGCGAGCGCTATCAGTTGCGTGTGGTGCCGTTCTGGCAAGACGTCGTGAAGGTGGTCGGCGCGGGTGTGATTCTCGCCGGCTTCGTTGCGACGCTCGATCGTTACGGCGGCATTCCGGTGCCGGTCCTATTGCTGCTCGCGCTGCTGGGTATTTTCACGTGGATCGCCACGCAGACCGTGTTCGGGCGACGCATCTATGCGGTCGGCTCGAACCTCGAAGCGACTCGGCTTTCGGGCGTCAACACTAATCGAGTGAAGCTGGCGATCTTCGCGTTGATGGGGTTGATGTGCGCGTTCGGCGGCATCGTCAATACGGCGCGGCTGGCCGCGGGTTCGCCTTCGGCGGGATCGATGGGCGAGCTCGATGCGATTGCCGCGTGCTTCATCGGCGGGACGTCGATGCGCGGCGGTTCCGGCACGGTCTACGGCGCGCTGATCGGCGCACTGGTGATGGCCAGCCTCGACAACGGCATGTCGATGCTCGACGTAGACGCCTATTGGCAGATGATCGTGAAGGGCAGCATTCTCGTGCTGGCCGTGTGGATCGATGTGGTGTCGGGGTCGAACCGGCGGTGAGGTGGAAGAAGGGGAGGTGCGCCGGCGCGAGGCCGGCGCATCCCATTCCCCACCCCATTTAATGAAACACCCCACGACTTCCCTCAATCTCCGCCATCCTCCTCACCCCCCGCCCCGCGCCTCTTGACCTGAACCCACGCATTTAAGTCCCGCATCCACTCTCCCGTCTTATTACTATTCCGAGGAACAACGCCAGGCGCCGACCCGCGCTTTCACAGCTTCCCAGCCATCGTGCAAGCTGATCGAACCATGCCATGTTGAAACGCAGAACCTTTCTGCTCGGCGGCGCCGGCGCTGTCGGCGCGTTGCTGGTCGGCTGGTCGGTGCTGCCGCCGGGGCAGCGTTTTGACCGCCTCCATGCCGCTGCCGGCACAAGGCACGCAGGTGCCGCTGAACGGCTGGGTCAAGATCGCCGCCGACAACAGCGTAACGATCATGATGTGCAAGGCGGAAATGGGGCAGGGCATCCACACCGGCCTTGCGATGTTGCTTGCCGAAGAACTGGACGCCGACTGGTCGCAGGTGCGCGTCGAAGACTCGCCCATCGACAAGATCTACAACAGCGTCCAAGCCATCATCGACGACCTGCCGTTTCGCCCCGACGACGACAGCACCGTCAAACGCACCACCGTCTGGATGACCCGCAAGCTGGTGCGCGAAGCCGGCACGATGATGACGGGCGGTTCATCGAGCATCAACGACCTATGGACGCCGATGCGCGAAGCCGGCGCCTCGGCGCGCGCCATGCTGATCAGCGCAGCGGCCGCGCAATGGAAAGTGCCGGCCGGTGAATGCCGCGCTGAAGGCGGCCAGGTGCTGCACCCGTCGGGCCACAAGGCGAGCTTCGGCGAATTGTCGTCGATGGCCGCGCAGCAGGCGCTGCCGCGCAAGGTGGCGCTGAAAGATCCCGCCGACTTCAAGCTGATCG
The DNA here is from genome assembly GCF_004339745.1 of Paraburkholderia sp. BL9I2N2. Classification (GTDB taxonomy): domain Bacteria; phylum Pseudomonadota; class Gammaproteobacteria; order Burkholderiales; family Burkholderiaceae; genus Paraburkholderia. The sequence continues at coordinate 386,124 of NZ_SMGP01000005.1, forward strand.
GCAAACCACTACGCCGTATCGAAGCGGCATCGAAGATCAACGGCACGGCGCGCTTCGGCATCGACGTGCTGCCGGACGGCCTGCTCTACGCAAGCGTCGAGATGTGCCCAACACTGGGCGGCTCGGTGGCAAAGTTCGACGCAACGGCCGCCGGGAAAATGCCGGGCTTCATCAAGGCGTTCGCCGTCGCGCCGTACAGCGGCGGTACCGGCGGCGTCGCAGTGATCGCCGACAACCCGTTTCGCGCGACAAACGCGGTCGCCGCCATCGACGTGAGCTGGCACGATGGACCCGCAGCGAAGCTCTCGAACGCGGACGTGGACCGCCGGCTCGCGCAAGCACTCGACGACAGCGACGGCCACGCGTACTACCATCTGGGCGACGTCGATGCCGCGTTGAGTCGTGCGGCGCGCACCGTTAGCGCCGAATATCGCGCGCCGTATCTCGCGCATGGCGCGGTCGAACCGCTCAACTGCACCGTGCAGGTCGCGGACGGCGCGGCCACGGTTTGGGTCTCCACGCAAATGCCCGGCCTTGCGCGGCATCATGTGGCGAAAGTGCTGGACCTCGATGTCGACAAGGTCGACGTGCAAACGCTTCTGATCGGCGGCGCATTCGGACGGCGTCTGGAGCTGGATTTCATCGCTCAGGCCGCGGCGATTGCGCGCGAGGGCGGCGGCCGTCCGGTGCAGACCCTCTGGTCGCGAGCCCAGGATTTCACGCACGACTTCTATCGTCCGGCATGCCTGTCGCGGCTGAAGGCCGGTTTCGACAACGACGGCAAGCTGGTGGCGTGGCAGGCCACGTCGGCGAGTCAGGCGATCGTGCCGGAAGCGCTCGCGCGCTACTACGGCGCCCCGCGCCTTCCCATCGACAAGACCACCTGCGAAGGCGCGTTCGATCAGCCCTACGAATGGCCCGCCGCGCGTGTCGCGCACAAGATCGTCGAATTGCCGGTGCCGGTCGGGTTCTGGCGCTCGGTCGGCCACTCGCATCAGGCGTTCTTCACCGAGGGCTTCACCGACGAACTCGCCGTGGCGACCGGCAAAGACCCAATTGCGTTTCGCGCCGCGCTGCTCGAGCAGCATCCGCGGCATCTGGCGGTGTTAAAGCGCGTCGCGGCGTTGTCGGACTGGGAACGTCCGTTGACGCGTGCCGCCGACGGCGCGCCGCGCGCGCGTGGGGTCGCGTTGCACGAGGCGTTCGGCAGCGTGGTCGCGCAGGTCGCGGAAGTGTCGGTCGGGCCTGGCAAGAAGATTCGCGTGCATCGGGTGGTCTGCGTGATCGATTGCGGCATGCCGGTGAATCCGAATCTGATTCGTCAGCAGATGGAGAGCGCCGTCGTCTTCGGTCTGTCCACCGCGTTGCAGGACGAGATCACGCTCGTCAACGGCCAGGTGCAGCAGAAAAACTTTACGGATTTTCCGGTGGTGCGGATCGACGATTGCCCAGTAATCGACACGGACATCATGCCGAGCCAGATGCATCCGCAAGGCGTGGGCGAAGCGGGTGTGCCGCCGGTCGCGCCGGCGGTGGCCAATGCGGTGTACAAGCTAACCGGCCAGCGTTTGCGCTCGCTGCCGTTGAAGCTCGCGTGAAGCACCCGGATTCAAAAACCTGGGGACTAGGACGAAGGAGACAGCCGATGGGATCGCTGAACATCAACGGCCGGGCGGTGGCGGTACAAGCCGAGCCGGACATGCCGCTTCTATGGGTGCTGCGTTGCGAACTCGGCATGACCGGCACCAAGTTCGGCTGTGGCCTGGGTATTTGCGGCGCGTGCACGATCCATGTGGATGGCGAGCCGAGCTTCGCGTGTCAGACGCTCATGTCGAGCCTGCACACGCAGAAGATCACGACCATCGAAGGCTTGCAGGGTCCTGAAGCACAGGCATTGAAGACCGCGTGGATCGATCTCGACGTGGTGCAGTGCGGCTACTGCCAGAGCGCGCAACTCATGGCGGCCTGCGCGTTGCTCAAGCACAATCCCAAACCGACCGACGCCGACATCGACACGGCGATGTCGCACATCGTATGCCGTTGCGGCACCTATCCACGGGTACGGGCGGCAATCCACCAGGCGGCGGCAAAGCGCCGCCCCGCGTAATGCCGCCGACGTGTTTCGCGTTATCGAAAGAGCCCGCCGCGCGTGCTCAACCTGCCAGCAATTCCACCACGGCGACGACCGCCGCAAAAATGCCGATGCAGCCGCCCAGCGTGGCTGCGCTTTTCATGAATTGCGACATACATGTCCCCGTATTGAGTGGTTGGTGATATGTATTTAACCCGAAATGAAAGCTAAAAGAAAGCTAATAAAAATAATTCGTAAGCTTGTGGCGCGTCACCGCAAAACACGGTTTGCCGCCAGCAGCGAAGCAAAACCGGCGCGAGAAGGAATCACGACGGCCGGCTTCGGTCCCTGGCCGTGGATAGCTACCTTCGCGATGGTCTTCATCAACTTCGGCAAGCTGTTCGAATTCGACGGTTCGACGGTGCTGGTGATCGTCGGCATGGTGGCTTTGTGGGCGCCGGAGTGGATCTGGCGCGCCTTCCACGAAGAGTCGAGGTGAGCGTGAGGCAAATCTTATATGTGCTTTACGCGCTCGTTGTGATTGTCATGTTCAGTTGCACGTCGATGACCGGAAGCGGCGGTGGTGGTTATGGCGGGACGTCCGCGCGCAGCGGTTATTCGTCGTATGGGTCGCACAAGTGAGGGCGGTGACGGCCATATCCGCGCCTGCGCCGCGTGATGCCTATGGCACGCATGTGTTGGCCGATCTCGGCGGTATCGCGGCGGACATGCTGCGGGATCCCGCGGCGCTCGAGGCGATTCTGCTAAACGCGGCTAAGGCTGCGGGCGCTACGGTACTCTCCGCGCACTTTCATCACTTTGGCGGCGAGCATGGTGTGACGGGTGTCGTGCTGCTCGCGGAATCGCACGTCACGATTCATACGTGGCCGGAGCATCGCTTCGCCGCGCTCGATATTTTCATGTGCGGCAAGGCGCGTGCTGAAGATGCGGTCGCGCAGATCGCTCGCGAGTTAAAGGCGGAAGCGCGGAATGTGCGCACGTGTGAGCGCGGAGTTGTGCCGCCGCCGTAGATCGGTCGGCAAGCGGATTGTCTAAAGCGAACCTTGATAGGCTGGCCGCGTTAGACAATCAAAAATGAAAAGCCGCTTTAAGGCGCTTTCGCTGCAGCCGTCGGCAGCGGCGTTGCCTTAACCGGCACCGCAGCCGCCGGCGTCGAACTGCCGGACGCGTTCTGCGGATCAACTTCCCACCCTCCGCCAAGCGCGAGGAACAGATTGACCTGATCGATCGCCACCTGGCCATCCGCAGCCGCCGCCTGTGACTTCGTCGACGTCAGCGTGCGCGTCGCATCCAGATCCGAAATAAACGACTCACGCCCCGCGCGATACAGCCGGTGCGTTTCATCCGCCGACTCGGTGGCCGACTTCACTGCGGCACGCAGCGCGTCGGCGCGGGCGTAGTCCGACGCGTAGGTCGCGAGACTGGTTTCGGTCTCGCGCAGCGCGGTCAGGACCACACCGTCGAACTTCGCCAACGCGACCTGGCTCGACGCCTGTGCTTCACGCACGCGGCCACGCGCGCCGTTCGCCGGGAACGTCCAACTGATCAGCGGACCGAAGCCCCAGCGCGCCGTGGGCGACGTGCCGAGGTCTTCCAGAATGCCTGTCAAACCCGCCGACGCACCGATGCTCACCGTCGGATACAACGCCCCGGTAGCGACGCCGATACGCGCGGTGGACGCCGCCAGTTGACGTTCCGCCTCGCGCACATCCGGTCGGCGCTTGAGCAGCGCGGCGCCGTCGCCGACCGGAATCGGCTGACGGATTTGCGGCAGCCTGTCGCAAGCGAGCACGGCCGGCGGCAGGTCGGACGGCGCGCGGGCCAGCAGCGCCGCGAGGCGGTACTGCGCGATCTTGCGGCGCGCTGTATACCGCGGAATATCGGCCGACAACGTATCGACCTGGGTCTGCCCGCGCGTCACGTCGGGCTGATTGCCGCGGCCCGCGTCGCGCAGGCGGCGCGATACGTCCACCCGCTGTTTCTGCAAGGCCAGCGACTGTTGCGCGATCCTGAGTTCCTCGGCGGCCGAACATTGCTCGACGTAAGAGCGCACCACGTCCGCCACCACGGTGATCCGCGCGAGTTCGCCCGCGGCCTGCACGGATTCGGTGTCCGCTTGCGCCGCTTCCACGCCGCGCCGCAGCTTGCCGAACAGATCGATTTCATACGAGACGCTGATGCCGATGTCGCCTTCATTCACGACCGGCAGTTTCTCGGTGAGCAGGTATTGTTCGGCGGACTCCTGCGCGCGTTCGATCAGCGCCGACGTCTTGCCGGAAAATCCGCCTTGTGCTTGCGCGACGCCTAGCGCTTCACGCGAGCGCGCCAGATTCGCGGCAGCGACGCGCAAGTCGGTGTTCGATTGCAGCGCCTGGTCGACGAGTCCGTTCAGCACTGGATCGTCGTATAGCTTCCACCACACGGGCGGCACGTTTTGACGCGTCGTCAGGGACGTATCGGCGCCTTCGATCGGCGCATTGGCGAGCGGCGCGTTGACGAGCGCCTGTTGCGGCAACGAGTAGTTGGGACCGACGTTGATGCAGCCGTTCAGCGCAACAGCCAGCGGCAACAGCGGCAGCAACGGCAATAAGGGCAGGGCGCGCGACAGCTTCATTGCGAGGCGCCCGATGATGCGATCGCCGCCGACGCCGGCTGTGCAGCCGAGCCAGCCGGAACAGCAGACGTAGCCGAAGCCGCTACCGCACCCGACGCCCCCGCATCCGGATGCTTCTTACCGCCAGGCGACAGATCACGCACCGACACAGTCGCCGTGCGCCCGGCAATCATGCGGAAATCCGCAGGCACTTCATCGAGCGCCACACGCACCGGAATCCGCTGCGCGAGCCGCACCCAACTGAACGCCGGGTTCACATTCGGCAGCAGATTCGAGCCTTGCGTGCGGTCGCGATCCTCGATCGCGGCGACGATGCTTTGCACGTGTCCACGCAACACGGCCGGCTCGCCCATCACCGTGATATCGACCGGCTGACCGATGTCGATGCCACCCAGCTTGGTTTCCTCGAAATAGCCATCGACACGGAACGAATGCATGTCCACCACCGAAACCACCGCCCGTCCCGCCGCGACATATTCGCCGACGCGCGGCGCGCGGTCGTTCAGATAACCGTCGACCGGACTCGCGATCGTGGCGCGCTGCAAATTCAGCTTCGCCGTGTCGATAGCCACATTCGCATCAGCGAGCGCGGCCTCGCCCTGTTCGACGCGCGAGCGGCTTTCTTCCGACACCTCCGCTGCGACCAGGTTGCCGAGCTTGCGGTTGCGCGCATCTTCGCGGCGCGCCTGATCGAGCGTGGCGCGGCGTTGTTGCGCGGTGGCCTGCGCCTGGCGCAGCGCGAGCGTATAGCGGGCCTGATCGATCACGAACAGCACCTGGCCTTGCTTGACCTGCTGGTTGTCCACTACCTCGACCGACGAGATCAGCCCCGAGATGTCCGGTGCGACCTGGATCACATCGGCGCGCACGTGTCCGTCGCGGGTCCAGGGCGCGAACATGTAGTAGCCGACCAGTTTCCACAGCACGAAGGCGGCGACGACGACGACGATCAAGGTCAGCAGAATTTGACCGACGGAGAACCAGGTTTTTTTCACGTTATTAGTCTGTGCGAAACGACAACGACAAGGCCCAGCACCAGCACATAGATGCCGAGATCGAAGATGGAGCGATGCCAGACGAAACGGTAAAAGCCGACGCGCGCGAGCACCGTGCGAATGGCCAGGTTGATCAGATACGCGACCAACATCAGCACGAGCACGGCCGGCACGAACACGCCGAAGATATCGATTTCACCGATCATCGCGGGGAGTGGAAAAGGGTGGAGAGGGCTGGAAAGTCGCGACGAGTTGGGCGCATCAGGCAGCGGCCTCCGGTTCGGGCGGCGTCGGTGTCGTCAGCGTGGCCGGAAACAGCGAAAGACGCAAGCCGACCAGCGCGTGCAACGCTTCGCGCAGCCGGCGTGCCGAGGTTTGCGAGGTCGCGCTCGGCGCATCGGCGTTGGCGAGCCCTTGTGCCGTCACGCGCGCCACGGCGGCGTCGATCGACGACATCAGGCTGTCGGGCACCGGCTCGCGCTTGCGGCGATTGACACAGCTTTCATAGTACCGACGCACGTCGTCGAGCACGTGATCGATCGCGGCGGGCGCTTCGCCGCCCAGCTTGTGGGTCAGGCGGCGCAGATCGAGTGCGTTGAAGGCGATGCGCAGATCGCGAAAGCTTTCGATCGACGGATGGCGATGGTCGTCGGTCGCGGCAAGGCGCGGGATCAACTGCATCAGGCGGTCGAGCATGCGCGCGGCGAGATTGCGCGGATCGTGGATCGGCCGCGTCGATGCCGTGAGCGCCACGTCGGCCCAGCTCGAACGCAGCAGACGGGCCGCCGCGAGTTCGGCGCCGAACGGGCGCGTCACGCGCGTCCACAGATACGCGTAAAGCAAGCCGGCGAGGCCCGCGAGATTGCTGTTCATGAACACCAGGAAGTTGGCGTCGTACGCGTCCTGAATGCTGATGAAGGTGGCCGTGTTCACCGCGACCAGCACCGTGGCCAGGTTGAACTGCGGGCGCGGGATCAGCGTGCCGACGAAGATGAACGGCGCGGCGAACATGATCACCAGCATGGGAAAGTCGTGCACGTGCGGCAGCACGACGAACAGATAGACGCCCGCCGCCACCACGCTGATCGCGGTCGCCACGAAGAAGCGGAACACGAACGGCGCGGGTTCGTCGAGCGCGGCGAAGAAGCAGCACGCCACGGCCGCGAGTGTGACCGCGCTCGCGCCGTCGTTCCAGCCTGAGCTGATCCACAAACTGCACGCGAGAATCACAGCCGCCGCCGCCGAGCCGGTGGAGAACAGCATGATGCCGTGATCGTAGAAGCGCTCGGTGCCGCCCAGCCGCCAATGACGGAAGCGCGGGCGCCACGAGCCTTCTTCCCGCGTGATGATGATGCGCAGCGAGCGGCAGTCCTGCCAGACGTCGATCACCTGTTTCATGCGCCACAGTGCGTTCGAGAGCAGCGCGCCGTCCCAGCCCGCGAGTGCGGACGGCGGCGGCTGCATCGCCGCGATGCGCTCGCGCAGCGCGTCGGCGGTCGGGTCGGGGTGATCGCCTTCGCTCACGGTGGGCATCGGCTCCTCGAACCATTTGATGACGTCGGCGAGCAGGCTTTCCAGACCCTCGGGCCACGTCTGCCGGCCGCTGTTGTAGAGCGCGATCAGCGGATCGGCGAGCGACGACATGATCGGCAGCAGCAACTGCATGCGTCCGCGCAGTTCATGCGTGCGCGCCAGCACGTCGGGCCGCGTGTGATCGTAGGCAAGCTGGCTCAGCAGCAATTCCAGACCATTGATGGTGGCCGCGATGCGCTGCCGGGCACCCGAAATCGCCGAGCCGGCAATCCGCCCGGAGAGCGTTTCGGTCGCATAGAAGGCGGCGTCGCGAAACCATGCGTCGGTTCGCTCGATGATGGTCGGCGCAAGCCGGCTCGGAAACAGCGCGCCGCCGACAATGCTCGCGCAAACGATGCCAAGCGTGATCTCTTCGGTACGGCTGACCGCGAGATCGAACACGCCGCCGGGATTGGTCACCGAGGGCAGCGCGATGATCGGCATCGTATAGCCGGCCAGCAGGAACACATAGCTGCGCGCGGTGCGGTCGGACACCGCCAGATACAGGAGCGTGCCGGTCCAGAGCGCCACGATCACGCTGAATAGATACGGCGATTCGACGAAGGGCGGCACCAGCAGCACCGCGGCCGAGGCGCCGAGCATGGTGCCGAGCGCGCGATAAAGCGCCTTGGAGCGTGTCGCGCCGACAAACGGGTTCGACACGATGTAGACGGTCGCCATCGCCCAATACGGCCGCGGTAGTTCGAGCGCGAGGCCGATGTAGAGCGCGATCATCGCCGCGGCAAACGTCTTGACGGAGAACAGCCAGTCGCGAAGGGAAGGGTAGACCATAAACCGTTACGCCGGATCGTTGGCGCTGTGCGGCGCGGCGGTGTCTGCTTTGCCTTTGTTCGCTTTGGTAGCTTTGCGGGGTTGGCTGGCGTGCTGCGTTGGTTTGACCGAGGCGCGTTGAACGCCTTCATCGCGGTCCGGATCGCCGCTGGGATCGTTGTTCTGATCGGCACGTTCGCCGGCGTCGGCGGTGAAAGCGGCCAGCACGCGCAAGGTCGCTTCGAGATCGCTGCGCGAGACGTCTTTCAACGCCAGCGCCCGCAACGTGACCAGTTCTTCTTCCATTTTCGCGGTGACGGCGCGGCCTTCTTCTGTGAGCACCACGGTTTTCGCACGCCGGTCTTCGGGGTCTTCGTCGCGACGCATCAGACCTGCGGCGCACAGTTGATCGAGCAACCGCACCAGCGAGGGCCCTTCGATACCGATGTGATCGGCGAGCGTGACCTGGCGCACCGCCGCGCCGAGGCGGCTGGCGGTCAGGAGCGGCGTGGCGCACGCCTCGGAGACATTGAAGGCCGCCAGCACGCCGTGGCTCGTGCGCCGCCATTTTCGGGCGGCGACGACCAGCGTGCTGCTGACTGTCCGGCGCAAGGTATCGAGATTCGACATGGCCGGTATTGTATTTCCAAAAAATTCGTTAGCAAACTATTGAATCGGAATTTTTTGTGACGTTGCGATGCGGCCGCGTGCGTGGACAGGCGCCGGGGTTCGCCATGCAAACGTCGCTCAAGCCGCGAGTCCGAGCCTTACCGTACGCGCCAGATCATCGAGTTGAAAAGGCTTGCGCAAAATCGTGCAGCGCTTTACGGCCAGCCCGGAAATGTCCACGTCCGCATAACCCGTTGCGAGGATCACCGGCAAATCCTCGCGCATCTTGCGCGCCTCGGCGATCACGTCGATCCCGTTCATGCCGGGCATCGCGAAGTCCACCATCAGCAGGTCCGGGTTGTCGTCCTGCAAGCGATTCAGGCCCGCGCGTCCATCGGCGGCTTCGGTCACGGTGTAGCCGAGCATTCTCAGCGACTCGACCAGCATGGCGCGCACCTCGCCGTCGTCTTCGACCACCAGGACGCGCTTTTCGCCGACCACGTTCGCTTCCGCATCGGACGCCGCTTCGGCCTGCGGCGCCACGCGTTCGCGCAACGGCAGCCAGATCTCCACCGTGGTGCCCACGCCTTCCTCGCTGAACAGACGCGCCGTGCCGCCAGCTTGCCTCGCAATGCCGTAGACCTGACTCAAGCCGAGCCCGGTGCCCTTGCCGATCGGCTTGGTGGTGAAGAACGGATCGAAGACGCGCGACACCACATCGGCCGGCACACCCGAGCCGGTATCGGCGACTTCGACCACTACGTAGCGGCCTTCATCGAGTGTCTGATCGGGCGCTTCGCGCACCTTCACGCAAATGCTGAGCTGGCCGCCGCCCGGCATGGCATCGCGCGCGTTGATGGCGAGATTGAGAACGGCCAGTTCGAGCTGATTGGCGTCGGCCTGTGTCCACATCTCTTCGCCATCGAACTCGTTGGTATAGCGGATGCTTGAACCGAGCGACACCGTGATGATGTCGCGCATGCCTTGCAGCAACGCCACCACGTCCACGGCTTTCAGATCGAGGTTGCTGTTGCGCGAGAAAGTGAGCAACTGCCCGGTCAGTTTCGCGCCGCGTTCGGTCGCGCGTTTGACGGTGGCGGCCATGCCGCGAAGGCGCTCGTCGCTGCTCACGCGCGCAATCAACTCCGCGTTGACCATGATGACGTTCAGCAGATTGTTGAAGTCGTGCGCGATGCCGCCGGTGAGTTGCCCGAGTGCTTCCATCTTCTGTGATTGCACCAGCACGGCCTGCACTTTGGCGCGCTCGTGAATTTCCATCATCAGCCTGTTGTTGGCGGAGGCGAGTTCGTGAGTGCGTTCGGCGATGCGGCTTTCCAGCGAGTCGTTCAATTGCACCAGCGCCTCTTGCGCTTCGATCCGCTCGGCCAGATGGCGGCGCGATTCGTATTGCCGCGCGCGTGCCCGCAACGACGACGCTACCGCGCGCCGCAACGTTTCCGAATTCAGCGGGCGCTCGAGCACGACCACGTTGCCGAGTCGTTCGAGCACTTCCAGGCCACGTTCGGAACGATGTCCGAGGCGTGAGGCGGCGAGCAGAATGAACGGGAAATCGGACCACGCCGGTTGCTGTTCGAGCCAGGTGAAAAGCCGGATCGCATGGTTGCCCGCGAGCGCTTCTTCAGCGATCAACGCGGCGCCCGCACCGGCGTCCAGCGCCGCGGTGAGCGTGTCGGCATCGCGGCAGGCCACGCACAGGCGCTTATCTTTGTGCAGCACTTCGGCAATCACATCGGCGTCGCGGCCAAACGGCGCCAGGATGAGGACGCGTTGCTCCATGACTTACTGCCCAGACGTGTCGATGACGCGATTCGTCGAACCGAGCAGCGCGGTGCTGCCGCGATAAGCCGGCAGGCCGGAGAGCACACCCTCGAAGTCGCGCAGCGCCTCGCCCACTTCCACGCCGTTGCCGCCGAGCCGGAACTGGCGGATCGAACGCTCGTGGGCATTGGCGCGGCTCTTCACGGCCGTCACGGCGGTGAGCACTTCGCCGTGGTGTTCGAAATAGCGGAACAGCACGACCACGTCGCTCAGATAGCTGATGTCGATATCGTTCTGCACCTCGCCGATAATGCCGTGCTGTCCCAGCACGAGCATCGTGATGATGCCTTGCTGGTTCAGATAGCCGAGCAGTTCATGCATTTGCAGCAGCAGATAGCGCTCGCCGGGCATGGCCTGGAGATAGGCGTTCAGGCTGTCGATCGCGACGTACTTGACGTCTCTCTTCTCGACCGACTGGCGCACGTCGCTGGCGAATTCGCCGGGCGAGATTTCCGCCGGATCGATCTGGCGCAGCGTCAGCAGGCCGCTCTCCACGTGCGGCGCCAGATGCATGCCGAGCGTCGCGCAGCGGATCATCAGCGTGACGAGGGTCTCGTCGAACACGTAGTAGACGCAGCGCTCGCCGCGTTCGAGCGCCGCGACCAGGCACGACACCACCGTGGTGGTTTTGCCGACGCCCGAAGGGCCGATCATCAGCGCATTGGTGCCCGGGATCAGACCGCCGCCGAGCAACGCGTCGAGGCCCGGTGTGCCGGTGCTGACCGGCTCGGTGTCGAACGTCGCATGATGTTCCGCCGCGACGAGGCGCGGATACACGTGGATGCCGCCGGTGTCGAGCGTGAAGTCGTGGTACCCCTCGCGGAATTTGATGCCGCGCATCTTGGCGATGCGCGCGCGCCGCCGGTTGCCGCCGTAGTCGTGCACGAGATTGTCGAGGCTGACCACGCCGTGCGCGATGCTGTGCAGCTGCACGTCGCCGGGATCGGCCGAATTGTCGTCGAGCAGCAGCACCGTGCATTCACGGGTGGCGAAATAGCGCTTGAGCGCGAGAATCTGCCGCCGGTAACGCAACGGGTTCTGCGACAGCAGACGCAACTCGGAAAGGCTGTCGAGCACGATGCGCGCGGGTTTGAGTTCGTCGACCTGCTGGATGACGTTGCGCACCGTCTCGCCGAGTTCGACCTCGGCCGGGTGCAGCACGGTCTGCTCGTACTGCGGATCGAGACCCTCGTCCGACACCAGCTCGAGAATCCTGAAGCCGCCGATGTTCCAGCCGTGGCTTTCAGCTACCGAGATCAGTTCGGAGCGGGTTTCGGACAAGGTGATGTACAAGCCTCCCTGTCCTTCTTCGACACCCTTGAGTAAGAATTGCAAGGCCAGGGTAGTTTTACCTGTACCGGGCGCACCTTCCACGAGGTACATGCGGTGCGGCGTGAGACCGCCTCCCAGGATGTCGTCGATTCCTTCGATTCCCGAGGAAAGGCGGGCCGGCTTGGCGGCGGCTTGTCTGTTTGACATGGCGTAGCGTTCTGGCGTCGATGAGTGGCTGGTGGTTGTTCAGCCGGTACGGCGAGAACGCAATATCTGTGCCCATCGACGCGATCATCCAGCAGCGCGCTCCTTCACCAGTTGAATGAAGCGCGTGGCCGCGCTGTTATGCAACGCCGTCGGATAGGCGAGGTGCAGCGGCGCGCTGAGTTTCGAGGGGTTCGCAAGCGTGCAATACACTGTGCCCACCTGGTCGTAACGCTGCATGGAAGCGGGCACCAGCGTCACTCCCAGACCCGCCGCCACGAGGTTGATGCCCGACACCATGCGCGGCACTTCACGGGCAATGCGCGGGACGAAGCCGGCCTGCCGGCACGCGGCGAGGATATCGGCGTACATGCCGGGTGCGCCTGGGCGGCGGACCAGAATGAAGTCTTCGTGCGCCAGCGCTTTCAGCGACACTTGCGGCCGCTTCTTGCCCTTGAGCAACGGATGACCGACCGGCAACACCACGACCATCGGCTCGTCGAGCAGCAACTCGAACGCCACGCCTTCGCGCGCGTCGACCGGCTTGCGTAGAAACGCCGTCTGAATCTGGCCCGCGGCCAGACGCTCGATGATCTCCGCCGCGTTGAGTTCGGCAAGCTCGACGGCGACCTCGGGGCACACCGCGCGAAACGCGCGGATCGCCTCCGTCGTGAACGGATGAAAGGCCGCGGAACTCGTCAGCCCGATCGAAATCGTGCCGAGCTCGCCGCGTGCAATCCGGCTCGCCTTTTCGACCGACTGCTGCAGATTCTGCAGCAAGCGTTGCGCGTCTTCGGCAAAGGCCTGGCCGGCCGGCGTCAAGGTGACGCCACGCGGCATGCGCACGAACAGTTCGAAGCCGATCTCTTCTTCCAGCGTTCGAATCTGCTGCGAGAGCGGCGGCTGTTGCATGGCCAGCCGCTCTGCCGCGCGCGTGAATTGGCCTTCTTCGGCGACCGCCAGAAAGTAACGCAGATGCCGCAGCTCCATGGTGTTTCGTCTCCCGGACAGCGCTCGAAGGTCGGCTCGCTGCCATATTGAATAAATATGGGTTGTGCTTAAAACAGGTATTTTACATTTACTACGGCCGATCCTACGATCTCGTCCATCGCATAGGAAATGAACGCGAAATAAAACAAAACGTGGAGACGTCAATGAAAAAACAATGTGCGGTGGCCACCCTGGCCGTCATGAGTTGCGCCGGCGCGCATGCGCAAGCATCGGTCACGTTATACGGTGTGATCGACACCAACCTCGAATTTCTCAACCATGCCGGCGCCAGCGGCGGCTCGCTGGTCCGCGAGAATTCCGGCGGCTTGAGTAATTCGCGCTTCGGCTTTCGCGGCGCCGAAGATCTCGGCGGCGGCAACAAAGCGTTCTTCATTCTCGAAGCGGGCTTCAACGGCAACGACGGCACCAACGCGAGCGCCGGCGTGCTGTTCAACCGCACGGCCGCAGTGGGGCTTTCGAATGCCTACGGCGCACTGTCGGCGGGCTTGCAGTACACGGCGATGTACGACACGCTCATCAAATACGACCCGATGGTGTTCGGCCAGCAATACACGTGGATGCCGACCACCGGCTCCGTCGACGGCTTTTCGTTCAAGGCGCGCGTGAACAACTCGGTCAAGTATGTGGGCCGCTTCGGCGGTTTGACGGCGACGGCGGATTACAGCTTCGGCGGCTCGGCGGATTCGTTTCAGAGCAGCGCGGCCTACGGCGGCGCGCTCGATTACGACATGGGCAGCTTTGCCGCCGCGGTGGCCTATGACTACCGCAACGGCGCGATCAACTCGACCGGCATGTGGACCAAGTCGCGCAACTGGAGCGCCTCGGCGCGCGAGCAGCTCGGCGACGTCACGCTGATGGGCGGCTATGAGCACTATTTGTTTAACCCGACCAAGGGCAAGTCGGTGTCGTCGGCATTGTGGTTCGGCGGCGTGCGCTATCTGATCGCGCCGGCTTTCCGCCTGACGGCCGCCGCGTACTACCAGAGCAACAAGGCGGACAACGTGTCGAACTCGTTGATGGGCGTGCTGGGCGCGGACTATATTCTGTCGAAGCGAACCGATGTGTACGCAACGGTCGCGTATGCCGCGTCCACGCACTACGCCAACGATCAGTACACGCCCGTCGGTTTGACGAGCGACACCGCGTTCGGTCCGAACCAGACAGGTGTGACGCTCGGCATTCGCCACCGGTTCTGAATACTCGGTTTTTCAACGACGGATTCGACGATGCGCCGCGTTCAAGACAGTACACGGCGATCAGGAGCAAGCTGCATGACTTTCAATCTTTCACGACGTATTGGGGTGCTGTGTGCGTCAACCGCCGCTGCCCTGCTAGCGACGCTCGCGCAACCCGCGCTCGCGGTCCATGCTTACGAGCCGCATCTGAAGCCGGTGGCGACGATCTCGGATACGCGCTTCACGCTCGACACGCCGCAAGGGCACGCGGAATTTCCGCTGTATCTGTCGAAGGATTGGAACGTCGCGCAGCCGCAAGTGACGCGCGCGGTGATCGTGATTCATGGCAAGCTGCGCAACGCGGACGTGTATTTTCGCACCGCGCAGAATGCTCGCGACGCCGCGCACGCGGACCCCGACGCCACGCTGTTGATCGCGCCGCAATTCCTCGCCACGCTAGACACGCGCGTACATGACGAACCGGCCGATCTGCTGCGCTGGACCGGCGACGCCTGGATGGGCGGCGAAGCGGCGCGCGCGCCGCTGCCGATCAGTTCCTACGAGGTGCTCGACGCGATCGTCGCGCGTCTCGCGGATCGCAAGCTGTTTCCCAATCTGCGGCACGTGGTGTTCGCTGGGCATTCGGGCGGCGGGCAAGTCGTGCAGCGCTACGCCGTCGCGGCGCGCAACATCGCCGCGCTGACCGGCGAGGGCATCGACGTGCGTTACGTGGTGGCGAGTCCGTCCACGTATGCCTATTTCGATGCGCAACGGCCCGACGCGCAAGGCATTGCCGCGCCGTTCGATGCCGCGCAATGTCCCGACTTCAATCAATGGAAATACGGCATGGACAACCGGCCGCCCTATCTCGACGACCGGACGCCCGCGCAACTCGAAGCGACCTATGCGGCGCGCCGGATCGACTACCTCGTCGGCGGCGCGGATGACGATCCGCAGCAAAGCGCGCTCGACAGAACCTGCGCCGCCGAAGCGCAAGGGCCGCAACGCGTCGCGCGTGCCGAGGCGTACTACCGGTATCTCCAGGCGCGTCATCCGGACGGTTTGAAGCAGCGCTTTCATATCGTGCCGGGCGTGGGGCACAACGGTGCGCGCATGCTGACGTCGGTGTGCGCGCTGGCGGCGATGTTCGACACTCCGGGATGCGAGCAATGAGCGAAGCGACCTTCAATCAGCGCGACGGTACCGCGTCCGAAGCCGACGCGTCGAACGCCTTGAGCCCTGCGATGGTGCGGCGCGCGATCTTCGCCTCCGTCCTCGGTAACGGCTTAGAGTGGTTCGACTTTCTGATCTACGGCTACTTCGCGAAGATCATCGCGCAAGTGTTCTTTCCCGGCGGCAGTGGATTCGTGTCGATCATGCTGACGCTCGCCACGTTCGCCGTCGGTTTCATCGTGCGGCCGATCGGCGGCATTCTGCTCGGCATCTACGCGGACCGCGCGGGGCGCCGCAAAGCGCTTTCGCTGCTGATCATTTCGATGGCGGCCAGCACGCTGCTGATGGGTCTCACGCCGAGCTATGCGCGCATTGGCATCGCGGCGCCGCTGTTGGTGGTGCTCGCGCGCCTGTTGCAAGGGCTCTCCGTGGGCGGACAGTTCGCGACGGCATCGGCGATGCTGGTCGAGTATGCGCCGCCGCACAAGAAGATGTTTTACGGCAGCTTCAATATGTCGGCGCAGGCGTTCGCGTTGCTGTTGTCGTCCGGGGTCGGCTATCTGCTGACCACGCAACTCACGCATGAGCAACTGGTGGCGTGGGGCTGGCGACTGCCGTTTCTGTTCGGCGCGTTGGCCGGGCCGTTTGGCTTCTACATCCGGCATCGCGTGGCCGAATCGCCGGAGTTCGAGCGGCTGCTCGATCACAAGGACAAACCGCCGCGCGTCACGATCCGCCAGTTCTTCCGCGACAACGGCGACGCGGCGATCTGCGCGATGGGCGTGATCATCATCGGGGCGGCGACCAATTATGTGTGGCACTCGTATCTGTCGGTGTATGTCGAACGGCAATTGCATTTGCCGCTCTCCACCGCGTTGCTCGGCGCGTTCGTGTCCGGCGTGCTGAATCTGTTTCTGTTTCCGCTGTCGGGCAAGCTTGCCGATCGTTATGGCGCGTACCGGTTGTTCTATCCGATCGTGATCGCGTGGATGCTCTGCGTGTATCCGCTGTATCACTTCGTCGTGACGAATCCGACGCCGGGGCATCTGTTCATCGCGCAGATGATCGCCACGGTGTTCCTCGCCGCAATGTCCGGCGCGCATCCCGGCATGCTCGCGACATTGTTCCCGGTGCGCAGCCGTTCGGCGGGTGTGGCGCTCTCGTACAACATCGCGGTGACGCTGTTCGGCGGCATGGCGCCGCTCACCATCACCGGCTTGACGCGCGTGACCGGCAGCAGTCTCACGCCCGCCTTCTACCTGATTTTTGCCGGCTTCGTGTCGCTCGCGATGGTGTACTTCACGCGCGCCGGACGCATGTCGGGCGGCGCGGCGGCGAGGCCCGCCACCCATTGATCAACCACGAGCCTATTGCATGACCCAGCCTTTCATCACAGACGACGAACGCGCGCCGAATGAGCATCCGGTCGCTGTTGTCGCAAGCCGGCATCTGAGCGTCACGACGCAAGCCGGCAGCGGCACCGTGCCCGTGTTTTCGAACGGCGACTGGCTAGTGCCGACGCGCGAAGTCCAACGCGCCGTGATTCTGATTCATGGCCGCCTGCGCAACGGCGACACGTATTTCGAACTCGCGCAGCGTTCGTGCGCGCTCGCCGGCGGCACTGCGGCCGATACGCTGCTGATCGTGCCGCAGTTTCTCGCGACGGCGGATGTCGAGGCGCACGAGGTGCCGCCGTCCACGTTGCATTGGGACTGGACGAGCTGGATGGGCGGCGAGAACGCCGAAGGTCCCGCGCCGATCAGTTCGTTCGATGTGCTCGACGCCATTCTGCATACGCTTGCTTCGCGCGAGCAGTTCGCGTCGCTTGCCGAAGTGGTGATCGCGGGGCACTCGGGCGGCGCACAAGTCGTGCAGCGCTATGCGGTGGTGGCGCGCGACGAGGCGCCGCTCGCGGCGCGCGGCATCGCGCTGCGCTACGTGGTCGCGAATCCTTCGTCGTATGTGTACTTCGATGCGATGCGGCCGGTTGCGTCCGGCGAATTCGCGGCGTTCGATCGGGCGATGTGTCCGTCGTTCAATCGCTGGAAATATGGGCTCGAGGATTTGCCGGGCTATGCGGGCGACGCGGCTTCTGCCGCAGCGCTCGAAGCGCGTTACGCGCAGCGTGACGTCACCGTGCTGCTCGGCGGCGCGGATTGCGATCCGCAGCATCCGGCGCTCGACCGTTCATGCGCCGCGCTGACGCAAGGGGAACACCGGCTCGGGCGCGGGCTGGCTTATGCGCGCTATATGACGTTGCGGCATCCGGAAGGATTGGCGAAGCACCGGACGTATGTGATCGATGGTGTCGGGCACGATGCCAAGGGGATTTTTGCTTCGGCGCAAGGGCTGGCGGCTTTGTTTGGTACTGGGCTGTGAGTGCGCATGGGCACGAAGCGTGCTACCGCGCTAATACCTGTGAGTGACTTCAAGGACCGCGCCGACATGAACAGAACCCGATTACTTGTCACCTCGCTTGCCGCTGCATCGCTAGGCGCGTTGCCGACCGGCAGCGCATATGCCGACGATGCGCCTAGCCCGTGTACCTCGCTGAAACGGATCGTCGCGGCCGCCCCTAGCGGGCTCGCTTCATTGACGCCGGACGACGGCAAGGGCGTCGCGCAACCTTATGGCGACGACGCGCAATGTTCGGCGAGTCGCGGTGCGTATCAATGCAACTGGACGCCGCATCACGACGCCGGTTCGAATGCAGACGCGCTGCAAGCTGTCGCGGCGGACATCGCATCGTGTCTGCCGGACGCCACCCACGATCAGAATTCGCCGGGACGTCAGCACTTTTATCTGGGTGCGAAGGGCAAGCGGACCGACATCACGCTGACGCCGACCGGTTCGAACAAGCTGCGTCTGGTGGTGTCGGGTAAGTAAACCGCCGCACGAAGGTGGCTAGCGTGAGGCCGGCCACCATGTCCAGCCGCGCGACGAGCGCCGCAACTCGATTATCGAAAGCGGCGCGATTTCAATGCGCGGAAACACGGCGGGCGATGCCCCTAGCGCATGCACGATCGCTGCCCGGAGCACCGGCGCATGGGTGACGGCGATCACGTCGAGCGCATGGTTGGGTGCACGATCCTTCGCGCCGTTTTGCGCGTCGAGCCATTCTCCCACCCGTTTCACGAGTTGACTGAACGACTCGCCGCCGTGCGGCGCGGCATCGGGATCGCGCGCCCATGCGGCGAGGTCTTGCGGCGCTTCGGCAGCGAGGTCGGCCAACCGCCGCCCCTGCCATGCGCCGTAGTTCATATCCGCCAGACCGGCGTCGATCGATGCCGCGAGGCCCAGGGCGGCTGCCGTCTCGCGCGCGCAGACGGCCGGGCTGACGAAAGCGGCCGCGTCGTCCACTGTCGCGAGACGCGTGCGCGCCGCTTGGGCTTCGGCGAGGCCGCGGGCGTCGAGCGGGTCGTCGGCGGGAAAACGGCCTGCGCGCTGGGCGGCGGTCGATGCATGGCTGATCAGTAACAGCCGAGTGTCCATTCTGTTCATGTCCTGTGACGCCGCGCCCCGAAGCCGAACGCGAGCGGGATGAAGCGGATGTTTTGCGTTGCCGGGTGCCGAAGTTTAGCGCGTAGAATAGCGGGACTGCGAAGCGCGGAAGCCGGTGAGAGCCCGGCGCGGTCGCGCCACTGTAATCGGCAGCACAAGCCGAAAGCCAGACCTGAGCTTCGCACCAATCCTCTGCAATGACTATCGGGGCGCGTTACCCCAGGAGATGTCCATCATGAACGAAGCTATTTTCGATCCCGCCAACCAGCCCGTTGCGCAACCCACGCCGATTCCGCTGCGCGAGTTGTTGCCCTGGGTCGTGTTCGGCGGTCTGCTGTTGTTGCTCGCGCTTTACTTCGTGGGTGCGGAACAGGGCGCCACCTCGCTGGTGCCGGGCATGTATGTGCATGAGTTCGTGCACGACGGCCGCCATCTGCTCGGCTTTCCCTGCCACTAACGGAGTCGACCATGGTTGGTAAATTGTTGGTACGCGGGATGCTTGCAGGCATCGCCGCGGGACTGCTCACGTTCGGCTTTGCCCGGGTGGTGGGCGAGCCGCAGGTGAATCAGGCGATTTCATTCGAAGAAAAAGCCGACGCCGCGAAAGGCGAGGCCGCTGAACCCGAGATTGTGAGCCGCGATACGCAGCGGGGTATCGGCCTGTTGACTGGCGTGGTGACTTACGGCGCGGCATTCGGCGGGCTGTTCTCGCTGGTGTTCGCGTACGCCTATGGACGAGTGGGCGCATTGAGCCCGCGCGCGTTGTCCGCGTGGCTTGCGCTTGGCGCGTTCATTGCGCTGGCGGTGGTGCCGAATCTGAAGTATCCGGCGAACCCGCCTTCGGTCGGCGACCCTGAAACGATTGGGACGCGGACGGGTTTGTTCTTCCTGATGATTGCGATATCGCTGGCCGCGATGGTGTTTTCGCTCAAGGTGCGGCGCCGTGCAGCCATGAAGCTTGGCGCGTGGAATGGCTCGATTGTGGGGGCGGTGGTGTTCATCGTGATCATCGCCGCGGTGCAGTTGTCGATGCCCACGATCAACGAAGTGCCGGAGGCTTTCCCGGCGGTGCTGCTGTGGAAATTCCGCGTCGCGGCGCTGGGCATGCAGGCGATTATGTGGGCGACGATCGGGCTGCTGTTCGGGGCGCTGGTTGAGCGGAGTGCGTTTATGCGGGTGGGGCGAAGGTCGGCGGTGAAGTCGGTTTGATGGTTTGGAATTGGTGAGCGCAACCGGTTTGGTGGTTGCGCTCCGCGTCTTGCTCTCGCACTTCGCTCTCCGTGCTTTGCGCGCAGTGGTCAAGAAGGGTTCTGCGTCAAGGAGTTGGGGCGGTTGTGGGGTGGTTATCCACAGGCTTGCGAACAATTTCTGTTGATAACTTTGTGCGCGGGACACCGCGGCCAAATGAACACTTTCAACCAGATGGCGAGAGGATGCTGAACCGGCAGTTTGTCGCGGAGAGCACTTGACCACATCGCCGCCCGGCCGTGGCTCAACTGGACTTTCTTTCATCACGTCAGTAAGGGACGCGTTACACCCGGCACGCACTTGGATTGAAGTCCTTGAGCAGCGACCCACGGAAAATGTCCGCGCGACAGCGCTAGTACCCGCAACCGTATCGCGTGAACCTTCCGGGCGAATCCGGTCGCCCGTTTCTGTCTGCCAGTCACTTGTCTCTGAGGACTATCCAGCTCCCTCAGCAACCCCCGTCGTATCTGCGCGTTCCAAGCATGGCTGCCTTGGCCCGCCTCGTGCGAGTTTTTTTCTGCGCTGACTGGACAGAATATCGCTGGGTGTGATTTCCGGGGCACTGCATGAACCTTTGGGACAACCTGGATTGCCCTTTCCATAGTTGAAAAATTCTGCGTGGCGCACTCCACTCACCTAGCACGGAATCGTCCTCGCCTACCTCAAAAAAAGTTGCCCAAATTTCTGCTTTCCACTAAGCATTTTCCTGGGTTATGCGAAGTACCTATCTATTTTTTTGTTTTGACCAGATTTTACAGTCGTCTTATATACGCCTCATAAAAGTCACTTTGATAATGGAGAACGTGAATTTTTGAACTGGGGCGGCGTATGAAGTCATGCGGAAGCCGGTTGTATCAGGTCAGTCCAGGGAGGGGCCATGTATAGCCCCAGCCAGTCACGTACCCTGAGCGTGTCGTGCAATGCGTTCCCGGTTGATCGCGGTGTGCCGGTCCTGTCTCCCGTGCGGCTGCGTGGCACCGAGGCGCTCGGCAAGCTGTACAGATACACGCTGGACATGGCGACAACGTACACGCCGGGGCTTTCCCAGTACAACACTAAATTTCAGATCGTCCCCGCCAGGCTGGTCGGCAAGGACATCACCATCTCGATCGAGTTCGACGGGAAGGGAACATTCATTCCGGGGATGCCCGGCGATAGCGGCGCCGGTAATGTCGGAGCGGGCGTCAGGACGATTACGGGGATCATCGCCAGAGTCGAGATGACTGGCGTCGATGATCGCCACACGTACTACCGCCTTGTCGTGCGTCCTGCCCTGTGGCTGACCACAAAGACCTCGCGCAGTCGCATATTCCAGAACAGGAGCGTACTGGATATCACGCGGGACGTGCTGCGCGAGCACCCGGTCCTGTTTGATGTGAAGGTGTCGGCACGCGGACTGAAAGACGGCTATCCGGAACGCGACTTCGTCCGCCAGATGTGGGAGTCTGACTTCCATTTCCTGACCAGGCTTTGGCGCGAATGGGGAATTTATTACTTTGAGGATAACAACAGGCTGGTGCTGTGCGACGGGCCCGGTGTCCACGAGCCGCACCGGAATGCCTATGACTCGATCCGTTATCACGCGCCCGACGGTGCGCGTATCGACGAAGAACATATCCACAAGCTGAAGGCGTCGCGCAGGATCACGGCGGCCAGGGTGACTGTTGTCGATTACGACTATACGCGTGGAGCGCAGAAGTTCGTCGAGGAACATGATGCGTTCGGAGAACTGCACAAGGCCGAGGAACGCCACTGGGGTGACTACTCGCAGCCCCTTGCCGGCGCAACGGGTCTGTCGGGCCAGCCGAACAACTATCTGGAGGAGGCACACTATCTCGCGGGTGTGCGCGCCCATGCGCTTTTCTCGCGCAACGAACGTCTCAGGGGGCGGGGCAGCCTCCTTGGCCTGAAGACGGGCAGGACATTCTTTCTCACGGATCACCCGGAGTCGGATGTCAATGCCGAGTACCTGGTGGTGTCGACCACGCTCGATATCCGCAACGTGAGCGAGACGACGATATCGGGCAGAACATCGGCCAGAACGCCAGGCGCAGACCAGTACCAGTGCGTGACCGACTTCGTGCTGCAGTCGCCGAACCGGTTCTTCAGGAACAGGCTGAAGAAAAAGCCGCGCTGTTACGCCGAGACAGCCGTGGTGGTCGGTCCCAAGGACCAGACGACCTGGGTCGATGCGTACGGCCGGGTCAAGATCTGCTATCCGGTCAGCTTCAACCTCGGCTGGCATGGCGGTGTGCATCTGAAGGCACCCACAGACGGTACGCAGCCTGCCTCGGTGCGCGCCATTGCAGACGGCAAGATCGTCTATGTGCGCCGCACTGACACGACTCACAAGGCGACGCTCCAGTATCGCAACGTCCGTACAGATGATGGCTGCGTGGTCATCCGGCACGACACGGAAATCGGCGAAGGCGATCACGCGAAGATTACCTACTACTCGGTATACATGCACATGCAGCAGGTGCTTTCGTCCGTTGCGGTGGGTAAGAAAATTTACCGCAAGGACCTTATCGGCACCCCTGGCCAGATTTACGGACAGTTTCCACAGATCCATTTCGAAATCGTCTGTGACGAGGCAAATCTGAGGAAGATGATCGGGCGCGCCCCTGGATCGCTGGGCAACAGTCCCGCGCGCACGGACGCGGTCTACGGCGACGTGTGGTTCTTCGTTCCTCGCGGCACAAAGCTCTTTGCGAATGAGCCTCACCCGTATCGTGAGGACGATAGCTTTCCGGCGATTGCGACGCTGCATCCTCAGGCGCCTCTCGTTCCGGCTGGAACCAGTCGCGATCTGGTTATCCGCATGCATTACGAGAAGGACTGCACGCTGACGACCTACCAGCAGAATATGGATTTGAGCTGGTCCGTTAGCGGCGCAATGCCTGCGGAAAGCGAGGCAGAATACAACCTGTTCTCGCGGGCAACCGCCCTCAGTCGGCGCTATACGGACAGCAGCCTGGCGAGTATCACCGCTGGGATCGCGGTGCCTTCACCGAGTGCCATCTTCGAGATGATCCGCTTCGGGCGTTGCATCGACGACCACCTCGCGAGCGGTGCGCGCTTCAATCACTGGCGCAAGGTAAGGACGCCGGACGGCGACGGGTGGATCAACCTGTCGAAGGCCGGAGTGCGCGTGTATAGCGATGCCGATTTCCCCGAATGGGCCGGCTGGAGTTTCGTCAATGACGATCCGACGCCCGACAGCCTGTGCGAATCAACAACGGTAAAGCGCTGGCTGGACGTCAATCATTCCGGACATGTGAGCCATGCTGACGCCGTGGGGGCATTGGGCGTGGATGCGATCCGGCAGCGCCTCGCGCGTGCCGTGTGCAAGTTCCCTTCCGAGTGGAGCCGAAGCGGTCTGGAGGCACGCTATAACTGGCTCAAGAGTCCGCATGAGGCATTGTCCAGTCCGTTGTCGGAAGCCGATTTCGGCAAGCTGATGGACCATGCGCGTGATCTGGCTTTCTGGGAGGACATTAGCGATCCTGATCTGCCCCATGCCAATGAGGTTTGGCATTTTCCGCCAGCCGTCTTTATCAGACACATGAGAACTTGCAATTGGCTAGGTGTGGCAGAACTGGCCCAATGTCTGCCGCGTCGTTCGTTGACTGGACAGATTAGCTGGAACGAGGCGCACCAGCGGGCCACCGTGCATTACAAATCGATCAATATGCTCCGTCGCAAGTATCTTGGCGAAAGTACGCCGCGACTAGTGCATTTCCTCGCGCAAGCCTACATTGAGACAGGTATCCTGAGTCTGATAAACGAGGGAGGCACTGGCCACGAGAGACCATATGGCCCGTTCTACGGACGAGGCTACCTCCAGCTTACCTGGCCGAGTAACTACGATGAATATGGAGCCTTCAGACTGCTGCCGAATATCAGTGGGTCGACTTATTCAGACTCGCGGATCAGCGCTACGAGTACACATGAATGGTCAACCGGCGCCCCTCCCCGGCGTTGGTTCCCACGCTACGATCCAGCCCGAATAGCGTCCAATCTAACTGATGCCGCAGATTCTTCTGGCATGTTTTGGGTTTCCAAACATTTTCGAGGGAAGACCAATATTAACCGTGCCGCAGACCTTGGTGTGGGGCCAGCGATTGTCGGCTTTATTAGCTGGCTTATCAATGGCGGAGCTGCGGGATACGCAAATCGCCAGCAATTCGCGGCATTGCTCCGCCGCGTCCTGGCGGACGATACCAGTAATGTCCATGAGGAGACCATTTGCTATCCACCGTTAACCCCTCCAGGCCAGCCAGCGCTATGTCACACTTTTCCCCCTGAGACGGTCGCGGCAACTTCAACCATTCAAGTTAACTATGTTCCGCAAATTCCTTAGCATCGCCGTGATTGCAATCGGGTCCAACGTGATTGCCGCCGAAGTGGTGGTACTTCCGCAAGCGTGGCACGACTCTCACTACGCTTCATGCTATTCGTCGTTGAAGGCGGGAATGTCTGACACCTATGGCATCAGTTTTGAAGAAGATAAAAATATCTTGCGAATTCCTCGGCATATGGGATTACGTTACTTTGTAATTGCAAGCGATACGACTTCCGGAACCAACTCCCAAAAAACGGTTTTCGAGCAACGTAGCTCGACTAATTGGTGTGTAGTTCTAGCCTCACCGCCTGTTGCAGCCTTGGTTCCGGGTCCTGTGTCGGCGACTTTGCGGCGGCCGTTGACGTGGACGTCTGTCACGCAAGCTCCCCCCGGCTTCCCGGAGATGAAAGTTTTGTACAAGTGGAACTCCAAAGATCTGATCTACGTACCAGCAAATTGCTACAAAGGGAATGACGGACGCTGGAAGTCGTTCAACTGCAATGAAGCATATCAATAGTCGTTTGACTCACGGTCAAACGACTAAGGACTAGGTCACGAAAAAGGTAAAAATTGTTTTGGGCAATATGTCTGTCGTTGACCAAGGCAAAGGTGGAAAGAGATTTGAACCAGAACGGGTATCAGCTTACCATCGCCGATTGCCCGAAAGGCGGTGCCTGCTCCTGTCGAATTCCTGTGTCCTTCAAGGTAGACCTGATGACCGAAGACCCTGATTGCCGCGCTCATACCAGTATTAACCTTCACGTTAAATCGGAGCGTGCAGATTCGGCCAACTGGTCCGAGAAGGTGACGTACATATCCCCACAGACTGGCCGCGAGACTGAAATCGCGGTCCATCATGTCGAAACCCATGTGGTGGGGCATCTGCTCAGTTTTCCGGACGAATACTACTGGGACGGGGGTGCGGTTCACAAACAGTACATCAAGTCTGATCGAACCGTCGATGTACCACTGGCATAGAACAATCCGAACAAACAGAGGCAAGGTGAAACTAACAGAACCGCAAGGTTAAGGAAAGTAGTAGACCCGGTGCGGGTTGAGCAGGGTTACGTGGATTTCTACCACTCGCTTAAATACCTTCAACGCTTCTACGATGCAGGCTCAAAAACTGCCAAGTTGGATGTCAAGCCGACGATTGCCCCCAAGAATGGAGGGTTTTTGGTCACACTGGCTTTCCAGAATTCCGGAAAGGAGGAGATTGCGTTTAGCAGTCCGTCTGTATGGGAGGGGCGTTACAACCCAATAGCCAGCAGATCGTGGGCCGTTGTGTCTGGTGTTCGCGACGACAATATCAAAGTACACAACAAAAGCCTGGAGTTCGACACTGGATTTATCGGTGCGTCAGCGCTACTCAATCACAGCGATTTCTCAGGCGAAGTCCTACGTCTTCAACCCGGCCAAACCCGCTATGCACAATATATGGTTTTCCCGAGCAATCCCTTCAAAAAAGGCCGCTACCTGATTGCAGTGAGCGTCGCTATTCAGCAGGTATCGGAGCCGCAGGCATTAAATGGTTATGTCGAGTTCGCTGGCCAAAAGAACTATGTGGAGTTCGCACACGACTACCCAACGACGCCGGAAGAAATCGCAGCGTTTGACGCACACCAGCGCGCTGAGGATCCATGATCGACGTAATCCGACTCGGTGACACCACCGACCACGGCGGCGAAGTCATCACCGCTTCGCAAACCATGCGCTACGCCGGACGGCGCGTGGCCCGCGTGGGCGATCTCGTGAAGTGCCCGCTGCATCCCGAAGTCCAGCCTAATATGATCCTCGAAGGCGACAGGAAAATCACGGATCGCGGCACGCCCGTCGCGCGGCAGGGGCATCACGCCACGTGCGGGTGCAGCCTGATTTCGAGTCTTGTCTGATGCCTTGCTTCGATGCTGGAGAGTCGCTGCCGGAAATGGAAATCACAGGTGTGGTTCATGACCTTGAGTTTCCTGCCGGACATGAGCGCCGGTGCCTTCATCGTGGATAGGCTCGACCGGTAGCGGGAAATACAAACGAAGAAAACTCGCGTATTGGGCCTTCTCCGCTTAAATAGCCAAGCAGTCCTGCCGCGTTGCCCTACACACTCCTCCCCCTCAACGCCCAATTGAACACCCGCCGCGTATCCAAAACCGGCTGCATCAACCGATCGAACAACTGCGCGACCGCGCCATCCAATTGCGCAAGTGCCGATGCCTGGTTCACGTCGAAATCAACGGCGGGCAGCACCGGCACATGCTGATCTGACCGACCACGCGCAGCACCCGCCGCCGCATCGCCATAACGCGCAATCAACGAATCAAGCCGCGCCACGATCGACGCGACATGAGCCGCACCCACTTCCGCCGCATTCAGCGCCGTCTCATCCTCCAACCCACCGCGTCGCGCAAACCCACTCAACACGCGCGCCCAATGCAGGCAACACAGCAACGCACCAGTCGCCAACTCGACGTCCGGATTCCACACCACCACGCGCTGCGTCTGCAGCGGCCGCAGCGCGATCCGCAGATCGTGCCAACCGCGATCGAGCTTACGCACCGCGGCAACCGCATCACCCGCTTGCGCACCCGACCCAGCCAAGCGCACCACCTCCCGCAACGCGCCCAACACCGCGCCTAGTCTCGCCTCGACGTGCCGCGTCGCTGCAAGCGGCATCATCAGAATCGCGACGGCGAACGACACGAGACAACCCACCAGCACTTCTTCGATCCGCAACTCGACCAGCGGCCCCATCGCGAACCCCAGTTCGCCATAGACCAACCCGACGAGCACGGTGATGAAAAACACCCCCGGCGCATACGCGCTCAGGATGTAGTAAGCCCAGCCGAACACGCACAGCGCCATCGCGGCCACCAGCAACACCGGCGAGTCGTGCAGCGGCGCGACCAGCAACACGCTGACGAGCGCGCCGGCCAACGTCCCCACGAGGCGCTGCGCGCCGCGATACACCGTATCGGCGCGCGACCGCGTGCCGAGAAACACGACGAACGTCGTGATGACCGCCCAGAACCAACGCTCCGGCGAAAGCGAGTGGCCGATCAGCATCGCGAGCAACGCAGCGGTCGTGGCGCGCGTGGCGGGAAGCCAGCAGAGCTTGCTGCGCAAGTCGGCAAAGCGCTGTGCCGCAGTCAGCGCAACCGCACCGCTCGCCGGTGCAGACGAAGCGCGTCGCGTGTCGCCTCGATGCGCAATCTCCCCGAGCCGCGCAATCGCGTGACGCAATACATCGGCACTCGCCTTGACGCCGCCATCCGCGGGTCCTGATGCAAACGCATGCTGCCCCGCCGCCACTTCCACTTCGACGATCCGTTCACGAATCGTTTCAGCATCCGACGGATTCAGCAGCGCCAAGTGTTCTTCGAGTGAGAGGGCGGCTTCGTTCAACGCGGAGAGATGCGCGGCGGCAGCCGGAGCGTGAAGCACACGCGACGCGCGCAGCGTCACCGTATGAACGGCGAGTCGAAAGCTCGCCGCCGTCCGCATCGGCACGATCACGCGGCCTACCAGCGCAACCATCAACGGGCCGAACGCAGACAGCACGAGCGACTGCGCGAGATGCGTCGTCGAAGGATGCAGATACAGGCCGAGGTAAAAGCACACCACGCCCAGCATCGCGCAACCCAATGCACGCGACCCGCACGCCTGGCACAGCATGCCGGCGAACATCACGACGAGGAAGCCCGCATCGCCGGCCAGCGGATAACGGCACAGTACGCTCGCCGTAGCGAAGCACACACCAGCGCAGAGATAAAGGTAGAAGAGCGTGCTGAACCAGGCGGTCCGCCGCGTCTCGCGCACGAACAGCGGCGCGACCATCGCAAAGAGAATGCCAGGCGCGGCGAGCGTGATGGGCTGACCGCGGAAGACGGTCCACGCGATGCTGACTACGCCGGTGAGCAGGCAGGCAAGCGCAACGCGCAGCGCGGTATGGAGACGCACGAGTCCCGGATCCGCAACTAGCAGGCGGTCGGCGATGCGCGAAAACGCGGCAGCAATCATGATCGATGATATCCAGGCTAAATGGCCGCCATCGGCTTTTGGCCGATTGCGACAGGGCGGGCACGTGGGCCCGCCACCTTCGTATCGTCGAACTGGGCCGCCATGCCGGGATCACCGGCTGAAAGCCCCATCCGACGATGGGCGATAACACGCGAACAGACACGCCGAATGCGCTGCAAAAGGGTGGCGCAGCGCATCCAGCGGGTTCGGGTTTTCCCGGATGATACCGGGTCAAAATTGCGATTGTCGAATTTTTGCCGCAGCGCAGCAGCAGGCGGCGCAGTAGCGCACGTCAAGCCGAGCTAAGTCAAACCTCAGGCCGCGTCGTGGAAAATCACGCCGAGCGTGTGCCGTTGGCCGGAGCGCAAGCGGCTCACACCATGCCGCAGATTCACGCGGTAAGGGCCGCGCGTTCCCTGAACCGGCCGATGATGGACCGCGAACACCACCGCATCGCCCTTGCCGAGCGGCACCACTTCCGTACGCGATTGCATGCGCGGACGTTGCTCAGTCATCACGAATTCGCCGCCGGTGAAATCCGCGCCGGGCTCGGACAATAGAATCGCGACCTGCAGCGGGAACACGTGTTCGCCGTAGAGATCCTGATGCAGGCAGTTGTAGTCGTCGGTGGCGTATTGAAGCATCAGCGGCGTGGGGCGCGTCTGCCCGGCCGCGTGGCAACGCTCGATAAACTCCGCGTGCGCCGCCGGATAGCGGACATCGATACCCATCACCTCATTCCAGCGATTCGCCACCGGCGCGAGACGCGGATAAAGCGCGGTGCGCAAATCGCCGATCAACGACGGCAGCGGATACGCAAAATACTTGTATTCGCCGCGGCCGAAACCGTGCCGCGCCATCACGACGCGGCTACGAAACAGCGCATCGCACGGATAAAGCGCGGTCAGCGCGTCGCATTCCTCTGAGCTGAACAGATTGCGCAGCATCGCGCAGCCATACGCGTTCAAGCCTTCTTCGACATCGAACCAGTCGATCGCGCCGACGCGCTGCGCAAGCGAGCGGTGCGCTGGCGCCTCAGCGCTTTTCACGTCCGGCTTCCGTCCCGCACCGGGTTTCCAATCCAAATCCAATGCCAGCGAGCGGGACTGCGTACCCTTCGCAACCGTATCCATAAGCCATCTCCGTCAAGCAATCACCAGAACGATGATTGAGTGTAAGCACGCGCGTCATGCCGCGCACTCCGACTCTTGCTTTTCAATTCCGTGCTGTTCACGGCCGGCGCCTCGGCAACGAGCGCATCATGTTCAGAGCGATCCGGCGGCAGCGCCCGCCACACGGCGGCCCAGCGAGCCTTAAGCAAATCCAAACGCCCGCTTCGAAAATGCAAACTTTGCGGGATGTGCCGCGTCGTTCATAGTAGGACCCTATTAAACCCAATGCGCGTATCCGGAGACTGTGCCCATGTCTGCTTCCCCGCAGAAACTCGACGACTGGCTTGACAAGGAGGAGGTCGCCAAAGACGACATCACCGCCTTTCCCCTGAAGGCGATGGCCGCCACGCTCGATCGCGAGGAAAACGGCGACTGCGTGCCGCCGCTTTGGCACTGGCTGTACTTTCTGCCGGTTGCGCCGATGTCCGAAGTTGGCCCGGACGGCCATCCGAAGCGCGGCGGTTTTCTGCCGCCCGTGCCGCTGCCGCGTCGCATGTGGGCCGGCGGCCGGCTGACCTTTCACGCGCCGCTCAAGGTGGGCGAGCATGCCACGCGCACTTCGACGATCGCCAATATCGAAGACAAGACCGGCCGGTCCGGCCGTCTCGTGTTCGTCACGGTGCAGCACACCATCGAAGCAGGTGGCGAACTGAAGCTCGAAGAAGAGCACGACATCGTCTATCGCGACGCGCCGCAGGATGGCGCGCGGCCCCCGCAGCCGCAACTCGCGCCGGAAGGCGAAACCTGGTGCCGCACGATCGACGCCGACGCTGTCATGCTGTTCCGCTACTCGGCGCTGACCTTCAACGGCCACCGTATCCACTACGACTATCCTTACGTCACGGAAGTCGAAGGCTATCCAGGCCTGATCGTTCACGGTCCGTTGATTGCAACGCTGCTAGTCGACCTGGTGCGCCGCGAACAACCGGACGCCACGCTGCAAAGTTTCGCCTTCAAGGCAGTGCGTCCGACCTTCGCAGGCCAGCCTTTCACGGTGTGCGGCAAGCCTTCCGCGGACGGCAAGCTCATCGAGCTATGGGCCAAAGACCACGAAGGCTATCTGACCATGCGCGCCACGGCGGCCATTGCCTGAGCTTCGCCTGACCTACAAGAGATTCGATTAATGCAAACCACGCAGCAGGATTCCTTCCAGGACATTCGCGAAGCCGTACGCGATCTGTGCCAGCAATTTTCCGGCGAGTATTTCCGCAAAATCGACGAAGTACGCGGTTATCCGGAAGAATTCGTCGACGCGCTCACCAAAGCCGGCTGGCTGGCCGCGCTGATTCCGCAGGACTTCGGCGGCTCGGGGCTGGGGCTGACGGAAGCGTCGGTCATCATGGAGGAAATCAATCGCGCCGGCGGCAACTCGGGCGCCTGCCACGGCCAGATGTACAACATGGGCACGCTGCTGCGCCATGGTTCCGAAGAGCAGAAGCAAAAGTATCTGCCGAAGATCGCGTGCGGCGACTTGCGTCTGCAATCCATGGGCGTGACCGAGCCGTCCACCGGCACGGACACCACGAAGATCAAGACCACCGCCGAGCGACGCGGCGACCGCTATGTGATCAACGGCCAGAAGGTGTGGATCTCGCGCGTGCAGCATTCGGACCTGATGATTCTGCTCGCGCGTACCACGCCGCTGTCGGATGTGAAGAAGAAATCGGAAGGCATGTCGATCTTTATCGTCGATCTGCGGGAAGCGATCGGTCACGGCATGACTGTGCAGCCGATTCTGAACATGGTCAATCACGAGACCAACGAACTGTTCTTCGATAACCTTGAAATCCCCGCCGAGAATCTGATCGGCGAAGAAGGGCAGGGCTTCAAGTACATCCTCGACGGCCTGAATGCGGAGCGCACGCTGATCGCCGCCGAATGTATCGGCGACGGCTACTGGTTCGTCGACAAGGTCACCGAATACGCGAAAGAGCGCATCGTGTTCGGCCGTCCGATCGGCCAGAACCAGGGCGTGCAGTTTCCGATCGCGCGCTCGTTCATCAATGTCGAGGCGGCCAGCCTGATGCGCTTCGAGGCGGCGCGCCGTTTCGACGCGCATCAACCGTGTGGTGCCCAGGCCAACATGGCAAAGCTGCTTGCCGCCGACGCTTCGTGGGAAGCGGCCAACGCGTGTCTGCAGTTTCACGGCGGCTTCGGCTTTGCGTGCGAGTACGACGTCGAGCGCAAATTCCGTGAAACGCGTCTTTACCAGGTCGCGCCGATTTCCACCAACCTGATTCTTTCGTACGTGGCCGAGCATATTCTCGGGCTGCCGCGTTCATTCTGACTTTCGGGCGCAAATACCATGAGACCACTCGACGGTATCAAAGTCGTCACGCTCGAACATGCGATCGCCGCACCGTTCTGTACGCGTCAACTGGCGGATCTCGGCGCGCGGGTGATCAAGATCGAGCGACCCGGCGTCGGCGACTTTGCGCGCGGCTACGACGAGCGCGTGCATGGACTGTCGTCGCATTTCGTCTGGACCAATCGCTCGAAGGAGAGTCTTGCGCTCGATCTGAAGCAGCCCGCCGCGACGGAGATTCTCGACGCATTGGTCGCCGACGCGGACGTGCTGGTGCAGAACCTCGCGCCCGGCGCCGCGGACCGGCTCGGTCTCGGTTACGACACGCTGAGCGA
The DNA here is from genome assembly GCF_004339745.1 of Paraburkholderia sp. BL9I2N2. Lineage (GTDB taxonomy): Bacteria > Pseudomonadota > Gammaproteobacteria > Burkholderiales > Burkholderiaceae > Paraburkholderia. The sequence continues at coordinate 418,368 of NZ_SMGP01000005.1, forward strand.
GAAGTATCCGAAGCTGATCGTCTGCGATATTTCCGGTTATGGTTCCGACGGCCCGTACCGCGACAAGAAAGCCTACGACCTGCTGATCCAGAGCGAATCCGGTTTTCTGTCGATCACCGGTTCGCCGGGCGAGCCGGCCAAAGCCGGATGCTCGATTGCGGATATCGCAGCGGGCATGTACGCGTATTCGAACATTCTGAGCGCGCTGCTCTTGCGCGGCCGCACGGGAAGCGGTTGCCGCATCGACGTGTCGATGCTGGAAAGCATGGTCGAGTGGATGGGTTATCCGCTCTATTACGCAATCGACGGTCAACCGCCGCCCGCGCTCTCCGGCGCGGCGCACGCCACGATCTATCCATACGGACCGTTCCCCGCCGGCGACGGCAAGACGGTGATGCTCGGTCTGCAAAACGAACGCGAATGGAAGCTCTTCTGCGAGCGCGTGCTGGTGCAGCCGGAACTCGCCACGGACGAGCGCTTCAACTCGAACTCGAAACGCACGTCCGCGCGTGACGCCTTGCGCGAGGTGATCGTCGCGGCCTTTGCGAAACTGAGCGCGGCGCAGGTCATCGAACGGCTCGATGACGCCGGCATCGCCAACGCGCAGATGAACACGCTCGGCGACGTATGGGCGCATCCGCAGTTGAAGGCGCGCGGGCGCTGGCATGAAGTCGGCACGGCGGCGGGCGTGGTGCCCGCCTTGTTGCCGCCAGGTTTGCCGGCGGACTTCGAGCCGCGCATGGACCCGGTTCCCGCGCTCGGCGAGCATACCGACGCGATCCTGCGCGAACTCGGTTACGACAGCGCGCGTATCGACGCGCTGCGAGCCGCCGGCACGATCTGAATGTTTTGCTGTGCCGGCGCGAACGATGCCACGCCGGCGACCTGAACGAATACGACGCGACCTCATCATGAACGACCATCCCAGTCTGACGCTTGCCACCTTCGCCGCTCAACTCGACTTCGACAGCATCCCGCGCGCAGTGGTCGAGCGCACCGTCAACCTCTACGTCGACTGGCTCGGTTCGGCGTTGGCCGGCAAGGGCGCGCGGCCGGTCGAGACGATCGCGCGGTTTGCGCGCCAGGCCGGCGGCGCGTCGAACGACGGCCCGAGCGAAGTGTTGATCGACCGCAGCCGCACCACGCCGTATTTCGCGGCGATGATCAACGGCGCGGCGTCGCACTTCGCCGAACAGGACGACGTGCACAACGGCTCGGTGTTTCATCCCGCGACGGTCGTGTTTCCGGTGGCGCTCGCGCTGGCGCAAGCGCATCGCAAGTCGGGCCGCGATTTGATCGCGGCGGCGGTCGCGGGCTACGAAGTCGGCATCCGCATCGGCGAGTTTCTGGGTCGCTCGCACTACAAGGTGTTTCACACTACTGGCACGGCCGGCACGCTGGCGGCGGCCGCCACGGCGGGACGGCTGCTCGGTTTGTCGCCGGTGCAGATGCTCGACGCGTTCGGCTCGGCGGGCACGCAGGCAAGCGGCCTGTGGGAGTTTCTGCGCGACGCCGCCGACTCGAAGCAACTGCACACGGCCATGGCCGCGGCCAACGGACTGATGGCCGCGCAACTCGCGGCCGACGGTTTCAAGGGCGCGACGCACATTCTCGAAGGCGCGCAAGGCATGGCGGCGGGCATGTCGAGCGACGCGGATCCGGCGCGCCTCGTCGACCGCCTGGGTAGCCGGTGGGCGACGGCGGAGACATCGTTCAAGTATCACGCGGCGTGCCGTCATACACATCCCGCGGCCGACGCGTTGCTCGCCGTGGTGCAGGAACACCGTCTCGCACCGCGTGATATCGCAAAGGTCGTGGCGCACGTCCATCAAGGCGCGATCGACGTGCTCGGCGCGGTCGTCACGCCGCGCACGGTGCATCAGGCGAAGTTCAACATGGGCACGGTGCTGGGACTCGTGGCGCATCACGGTTATGCGGGCGTGACCGAATTCGAGCAGGGTTTCGACGCGGACGCGATCGCCGCCTTCCGCGACAACGTCGAGATGGCCTTCGACGCCGAAGTCGATGCCGCCTATCCCGCGCGCTGGATCGGCAAGGTGACGGTCACGACCACGGACGGCCGCACGTTCACGGGCCGCGTCGACGAACCGAAAGGCGACCCAGGCAATACGCTGTCACGCGATGAGATCGCCACCAAGCTGCATCGACTGGCGGCGTTTGCGGGCGCGGCCACCGAAGGCGAGGCCGCGCGATTGCTCGGCAACGCGTGGCAAATCGCGGGGCAAACGCAGGTTGGGTCGGTCTTCGAAGCAGAGTCCAACGCGACGGTGGCCGCATGAGCGTCGCGCTGCCGCGCTCCTATCTGTTCGTGCCGGGCAATCGCCCTGAGCGCTTCGAAAAAGCGCACGCGGCCGGCGCGGACGCAGTGATTCTCGATCTCGAAGATGCCGTGCAGCCCGATGAAAAACCGGCGGCGCGCGCGGCGGTGCTGGCCGCTGTATCGGGCGATGCATCGCGGCCCGCATGGGTGCGCATCAACGGCTCGGACACGTCGTGGTTCGACGAGGATGTCGCCGCGCTCGCCGGGCAACCGGGGGTCGCCGGGATCGTGCTGCCTAAAGCGGAGACGCGTGAACAGATCGACGCAGTGCTGGCGACGGCGCATTCCGCACTGAGCGTGTTGCCGATCGTCGAAACGGCGCGCGGATTTGCGAGCCTCGCGGTGTTGTGCGCCGCGCCGCGCGTACAGCGCATCGTGTTCGGTACACTGGATTTTCAGATCGATCTCGGTATCGACGGCGACGGCGAGGAACTGCATCTGTTCCGCTCGCAGATCGTGCTGGCCTCGCGGCTTGCCGGGATCGGCGCGCCGGTGGACGGCGTATCGACCACCATCAGCGACACCGACAGTATCGAAGCCGACGCTCGCCGCGGGCGCCGCTTCGGCTTCGGCGGCAAGCTGTGCATTCATCCGAAGCAGATCGATGCGGTGCATCGCGCCTATGCGTGGAGCGAAGCGGACAAGGCCTGGGCGCAACGTGTGCTGGCCGCGGTGGAAACAAGTCACGGCGCGGCGGTGGCGGTGGACGGCAAGATGGTCGATATGCCGGTGATTCTGAAGGCGCGAAGGATCCTGGCGGGCGCATAGGCCGAGGCCAGCGAATCGCCGGCGCATAGGCGCGGCCTGGTCATTAACCGCGACGAAACATCGGCTTCCAATAATGCCAATTCCCTGAAGAAGCGGCGTGACGCAATCTTGACGTCACGCGGAGGGGCGCATTCGCGCCGCGTTACCCAAGACCATGCATAGAGCCGTCGCCATATAAAGACAGCCATGCATAACTGTTTTGCGTGCGCGGTCCAGCCGCGCACGGACCACGAGGAGACACAATTTGGCAACCGTCAATTCCGGCGCGCGGCTCGACCGCCTGCCCATCACCCGTTTCCACTGGAATATTCTCGGCCTGATCGGCGCGGGCGCTTTCCTCGACGCATTCGATATCTATCTGGCCAACGGCGCGTTAGCCGCGATGGTCAAGAGCGGCTTCACCGATCTAAGGCTCGGTTCGTTTTTCATCTCCGCGACCTTCATGGGCATGATGATCGGCGCGGGTCTGTCCGGTTATCTCGGCGACCGGTTCGGCCGGCGTTATTCGTATCAGGCGAACCTGGCGATTTTCGGCCTCGCGTCGATTGCCGCATGTTTTGCTCCGAATATCTACTGGCTGATTCTGCTGCGTTTCATCATGGGCGTGGGGCTCGGCGCGGAACTGGTGGTGGCGGCCGGGACGTTATGCGAATTCGTGCCGCCGGCCACGCGCGGACGCTGGACTTCGCTGCTCGCGTTGATCATCAATTCCGGCCTGCTCGGCGCGACGGCGATCGGCTATTGGGTGATCCCGCATCTGGGCTGGCGCTACATGTTTGCGATTGCCGGGATCGGTGCGCTCGTCGTGTGGTTTCTGCGGCATCGGATGCCGGAATCGCCGCGCTGGCTGGAGACGGTCGGACGGCTCGACGAGGCCGAGGCGACGGTGTCGGCGATCGAGCGGCAAGTCGAAGCGCGTGTCGGCAAGTTGCCGCCGGTGGCGCGCGTGATGAGTCATGAGGTGCCGGCCGCGCCGTTCTCGGCGCTGTTCGCGCGCGGCATGATCGGCCGCACACTGGTGGCGGCGCTGACCTGCATGGCGATCAACATGTCGCTGTATGGGTTCGTCGCGTGGTTGCCGACGTTCTTCGTCAAGGAAGGGCTGACGATCGTGCAGTCGCTGGGATTCGTGCTGTTGATGTCGTTCGGCGCGCCGGCCGGCGCGGTGGTCGGGTATCTGGTCACGGATCGGATCGGCCGGCGCAACGGCATCGTGCTGTTCTCGCTCGTGACGATCGCGCTCGGCTTCGTGTACGTGCAGATGCGGACGCCGGCGGCGATTTCCGTGGTTGGGTTCGCGCTGGTGACGGCGATCTATACGGTCTGCACGCTGGGACTGTTCGGCTACATCCCGGAGTTGTTTCCGACTGCGCATCGGCTGCGGGGAACGGGTGTTGCCGGCACATGCGGACGCGCCGCGTCCATGTCCACGCCATATGTGGCGCTGTTGTTGTACACGCACTTCGGCGTGACCGGCGTGCTGACTATGGTCGGCGGGGTGCTGCTGTTGCTGAGCGTGGCGATCCTCGCGCTGCGGATCGAGACGAGTCAGCAGACGCTCGAGGACATCTCGCCCGATGCCGATCTGACGCCAGCCGGAGAGTTGTTCGAGAAGTCGGTATAGGCAATTGAGCGCATGAGCGCGGTCCGTCGATTCGCTCTTTCAGACGCGATCGCGCTCCAAAGGAACAGCACCTCGATGCCGCACCACTGCGCTCGCGGACCAGCGCGTGCCCCGCTTTTGTGCGCGATTCTGGCTGGCGCGTGTATCGACGACGTTTGCGCCGCGGACGTAAAGCGTTCAGCAGACGGCCGGTGCCGCCGCATCGCTTTCGCATTCGGCCAGCAACGAAAGCAGCTTGTCCAGCGCGAACGGTTTCCTGAGAAAGCCTTTGACGGGTAAGGCAGGCGCTTCGCCGCTGCCGCTCGTCAGAATGACGGGTACGGACGCCAGTTCACTGCGGGCCTGCATCGATTCGATCAGTTCGGCGCCGTCCATGTTGGGCATGCGCCAGTCACACACCACGGCGCTCACGCGCGTGCGTTGCAGTCGTTCAAAAGCTTCGGCGCCGTCCGCCGCCGTGGCGACCGTGTAACCGCGGCCGACCAGCACGGCGCGCAGCGCGGACAATGCCTCGGGTTGGTCGTCGACCAGTAATACGCGACTCATATTGCTTATGCCTGAAATATTCGGTTGGACTGGGCCTCGGGTATTCGTGGCGCCGGCCGTGACAGGGACGTGGGCTAAATTGCCATGTGTTGTTGTCCTGTCGAGCCGCAGGTTAAAGCAAGTGCTGTGCCTGGAGATATGCGGCGGCGCGTAACCGTGGCTTACGGGGAGTCAGAATGCGCCGGCCAGAATCCGTTCAACACAGCGCGGAGGGGGCACGAGAGCGCATTGCAGGGAATCGATAAGGTCGCGCGCGCCGATCCGGGCATGATGGTCGGAGCGCGAGCGGTAAGCGGTTCAACGCTTACCTGTATCGCTGCGTCTAATGCATGAAGTTGCGGGCGAGACCGGCGGCTCTGCCGAAACGGTTTAGCGCTTCCTTCACGCCCGGTTAAGATTGGCCTTTGTCTTGCGAGCGCCCAGCGGCGCTTCAACCCAGGCCTTCATCATGCATTTCGATTTCGTGGACTTGCGCTTGCTCCTCAATATCGCCGACACGCAGAACCTGGCGCGCGCGGCGGAGCGCTCGCATCTGTCGGCGCCGGCGGCAAGCAACCGGGTCAAGAATCTCGAGGAACAACTGGGTTTCAAGCTGCTCTATCGCACCAGCCAGGGCGTGACGCTGACGCCCGCGGGCGAAGCCTTCGTGCATCACGCGCGGCTCGTGCTCGAACGGGTCGAGCATCTGGCCGGCGACATGCAGGAGTACGGCGAAGGCATCAAGGGACACGTGCGCATCTGGGCGAACACCACCGCGATCAGCGAGTTCATGCCGGCCGTGCTGAGCCATTTTTTGCGCGATCATCCGGACGTCAACATCGACCTGCGCGAAGTGTTGAGCGGCGAAATCGTCAAAGGCGTGGCGGACAGCGCGACGGATATCGGCATCGTCGCGGGCAATGTGCATGCGGAGCATCTGGAAATGCTGCCGTATCGCGACGACCGGCTCGTGCTGGTCACGTCGCGCGATCATCCTTTGGCACGTCTGGCGTCGGTCGACTTCGCGCAAGTGCTCACGGCCAATTTCGTCAGCTTGCCGACGTCGAGCGCGATCCACGCGTTCATCACCAGTGCCGCCGATGCGCTCGGCGCGCGGCTGAAACTGCGCATTCAGGTCGGCAATTTCGAAGCCGCTTGCCGGATGATCGAAGCGGGCGTGGGCATCGGCATCGTGCCGGAATCGGTCGCGCTAAGGCACAAGAAGACGATGCAGATCGCCACGGTCGGACTGAACGACCCGTGGGCGGAGCGCAAGCTCAAGATCTGCGTGCGCAGCCTCAAGGACCTGCCGCCGTTCGCGCGTGTGCTGGTCGACAGGCTGATGGCGGGCGTTTGAGGCCGACGTCCGTTGACGTTCACTCCTGCGCGTTGTCGGCCCGGTTGCGCCAAGGCGCCGCCAGCGCGGCCCGTGCGAACGCGTCGAAGTCAGAGGCCTCGTATTTCCAATAAGAAACGAGCGCGGCAGGGCTGGCGTGCTGGCGCGCGGTTCGTGCCGGTGCCGGCAACGTACGGCGCGGTGGGCTCGACGTGCTAGCCAGTCCATGCAGAGCAAGCCTTCCCGAGCTTTCCGCCGACCGGCTCCGGGCAAATACCCTTGCCGCCGCAAAAACCCGCGTGTATAGTTTCCGAACTTACTCTTGTTTCGCATCGGAAATTAAAGGGATTCTCATGGACGCTTCCACCATCCTCGCCGACCTCGGCATCGCCCACGCGGCGCAAGCCGGCGACATCGCGGTTCACTCGCCCATCACCGGTGACCTCATTGGCCGCGTGGCCAGCAATACGGTGGCGGAAGTCGACACGGCCCTCGCCCAGGCGAAAGAGGCGTACACCGCCTGGCGCAACGTCCCCGCGCCGCGGCGCGGCGAACTGGTGCGTTTGCTCGGCAATCGTCTGCGCGAGAAAAAGCAGGCGCTCGGTAGCATCATCACGCTCGAGACCGGCAAGATTCTTCAGGAAGGCTTGGGCGAAGTGCAGGAAATGATCGACATCTGCGATTTCGCGGTCGGTCTGTCGCGTCAGTTGTACGGTCTGACGATCGCCTCGGAGCGTCCGGGGCATCGCATGGCGGAGACGTGGCATCCCATGGGCACCTGCGTCGTGATCTCGGCATTCAATTTTCCGGCCGCGGTGTGGTCGTGGAATGCGGCGCTCGCGCTGGTCTGCGGCAATGCGGTGATCTGGAAGCCGTCGGAAAAGACGCCGCTCACCGCGCTCGCCGTCAATCAGATTCTCAGCGAAGCGCTGCAAGAGTTCGGCGACGCGCCAGCCGGCCTCACCGCCTTGATCAACGGCGGCCGCGATGTAGGCGCGAAGCTGGTGGCCGATCCGCGCGCGTCGATCGTCAGCGCGACGGGCAGCACGGAAATGGGCCGCACGGTCGGCGTGGAAGTGGCGAAGCGCTTCGGCCGCTCGCTGCTCGAACTCGGCGGCAACAACGCGGGCATCGTCACGCAAACCGCGGATCACGAACTCGCCATGCGCGGCATTCTGTTTTCGGCAGTGGGCACGGCGGGCCAGCGTTGCACGTCGCTGCGCCGTCTGTTCGTGCATGAGAGCGTGTACGACAAAACCATCGAGCGTCTGAAGCAGTTGTACAGCAAGGTGCCAATCGGCAATCCGCTCGAAAAGGGCACGCTGATGGGTCCGCTGATCGACAAGCAATCGTATGGCCGCATGCAGGAAGCGCTGCAACAGGCCACGGCCGAAGGCGGCAAAGTGTTCGGCGGCGAACGCGTCGACGTGAAGGGCTATGAAAACGGCTACTACGTGCGTCCGGCGATCGTCGAAATGCCGTCGCAAACGTCGGTGGTGCTGAAGGAAACCTTCGCGCCGATTCTGTACGTGTTGCGCTACACCGATTTCGCCGACGCAGTCGAGGCGAACAACGCGGCGGTGCACGGTCTGTCGTCATGCGTGTTCACGACCGATCTGCGCGAAGCGGAGCGCTTCCTGTCCGACTCGGGCAGCGACTGCGGCATCGCGAACGTCAACATCGGACCGAGCGGCGCGGAAATCGGCGGCGCGTTCGGCGGCGAGAAGGAAACCGGCGGCGGCCGCGAGTCGGGTTCGGATGCGTGGAAGGCCTATATGCGCCGTGCCACCAACACGGTGAACTATTCGTCGGCGCTGCCGCTCGCGCAGGGTATCGACTTCAATATCGGCTGATACCGTTCGCTCCAGCGGCCAAAAAGCAGCGGCGCATTCTTGCGCCGCTGCGGCTTTACACAACCTTCTTCAGCAATCCGTTTGCGCCGCCGGCGTTTACGAGCGGCCACGCTACTCGTGGAGTAAGACGTGAGTTCCAAAGTCGTGATCGTCGGCGGTGGGGTGATCGGCAGCTCGATTGCGTATTTCTTGCGGCTGTCCGATCCGACAGTCAGCGTCACGGTGATCGAACGCGATCCGACTTATGCGCGCTCGTCGTCGGCATTGTCGGCGGCGTCGATTCGCCAGCAATTCTCCACACCGCTGTCCATTCAGATGTCGTTGTTCGGCATCGAGTTTCTGCGCTCGATCGGCGAACGGCTCGAGGTCGACGGCGCCAAGCCGTCGATCGATCTGCACGAAGGCGGCTATCTATTCCTCGCGACGCCCGCCGGCGAGACGACGCTGCGCGAGAACCACGCGCTGCAAACGAGTCTCGGCGCCGATATCAGTCTGCTCGACAGCCACGCGTTGCAAGCGCGCTTTCCCTGGCTCAACACGGAAGACCTCGTGGCCGGCGCATACGGTGAAAGTGGTGAGGGCTGGTTCGACGGCTACGGACTCGTGCAGGCGCTGCGCAAGAAGGCGCAGTCACTCGGTGCCCGCTACGTTGCCGCCGACGTCACCGCCATCCGCCGCGATGGCAAACGCGTCACGCAAGTGCAGACCGCGAACGGCGAGACCTATGCTTGCGATGTGGTGGTCAATGCCGCCGGCGCGTGGTCGCGCAAAGTCGCGCAAATGGTCGGCATCGACATCCCCGTCTACGCGCGGCGCCGCAGTATTTTCAACGTCACGTCGCCGGGGCAGCTCGAACGGTGTCCGTTGCTGATCGATCCGAGCGGCGTGTATTTCCGTCCTGAAGGCAAATCGTTTATCTGCGGCACGTCGCCGTCAGCGGATAACGACCCTGACGATCTGCCACTCGACGAGGTCGATCATGCTCTCTTCGACGAGGTGATCTGGCCGACGCTCGCGCATCGTGTGCCGCAATTCGAGGCGCTGCGTGTGCAGAACTGCTGGTCCGGCTATTACGAATACAACGTGCTGGATCAGAACGCGATCATCGGCTATCACCCGGATGTCGATAACTGCATTTTCGCCAACGGTTTTAGCGGACACGGTTTGCAGCAAGGCCCGGCAACGGGGCGCGGCATCAGCGAACTGATTCTGCATGGCCGCTACGCCACACTCGATCTGGGTTCGTTGAGCTTCACGCGCGTGCTTGAAAACCGGCCCATCGTGGAGAAGAACGTGGTGTAGCCGCGCGCGCCGGGGTCATGCGGAAAACGCAATACGTAGTGCGTAGATATCGTTTGCCGCCCATCCTGACGACGACCACAATCGACGCCGATCTTCCCTCTCGAAACAAGCGGCCCGTCACCATGTTCACGTTCAATCCCGCATTCGAAGCGCCGACCGGTTCGCCGATCCGCGAGCTTTTCAAGTATCTGGCGCAACCCGGCATGATCTCGTTTGCCGGCGGTTATCCGGCGAGCGATCTGTTCGATCGTGAAGGGCTTGACGCCGCTGCGGCACGCGCGTCGCAACACACCACGCTCTGCCTGCAATACGGTCCCACCGACGGCCTCCTCGTTCTCAAGGAACAACTCGCGCAGCTGATGGCGCGCCGTGGCGTGTCGTGCACGCCGCAGGAATTGCTGGTGACGACCGGTTCGCAGCAAGGCTTCGATCTGCTGCTGCGCGTGATGGTCGCGCCCGGCGACGTCGTGCTGGTCGAGCAGCCGGCTTATCCCGCGACCTTGCAGGCGCTCAAGCTGCAAGAGGCCGACGTCGTCACCATCCCCGTCGATCAGGACGGCCTCGATGTCGACGCGCTCGCCGCGCTTCTCGAAGCCGGCACACTGCGCCGCGCACCGAAGCTGTTGTACACGGTGCCCACCTTCGCCAATCCGACCGGCGCGACTTTGTCTCTTGAACGCCGCACGGCTTTGCTGAAACTGGCGGCACGTCACCGCTTTCTGATCGTCGAGGATGATCCCTACGGCGATCTGCGCTTTAGCGGCACAGCGTTGCCTTCGCTGCTCGCCCTGAGCGAGCAGGTGCCAGGTTCGCGCGATTGGGTCGTGCATTTTTCCAGTCTGTCGAAGATCGTCGCGCCGGGTTTGCGTGTCGGCTGGATGCTCGCGCACGCGGAGATTCTTCGGCGCTGCGTCGTCGCCAAGCAGACCGTCGATCTGTGCAGTTCGCCGTGGACCCAGGCGATCGCCGCGGAGTACCTCGCGAGCGGTGCGCTGGAGCGTCATTTGCCGCGCATCGTCGACGCCTACGCCGTGAAATGCCGCACGCTGTGCGATGCGCTCGACGCGCAACTGGCGGAACAGATCGCGTTTCATCGTCCTGCGGGCGGCATGTTCGTGTGGGCGCGATTGAAGGCCGGTCAGAATGCGTCCGATTATCTGCGCGCTTGTATCGAGCGTAATGTCATGTTTGTGCCGGGCGTCGCGTTCTATAAAGACAATATCGATTCGTCGGCATTGCGCTTGTCATTTGCCGCGCCCGGTGTGGCCGATATCGAAATCGGCGTGCAGAGAATGAAGCTGGCGCTCGAGAATTTTTGACGACGGCTAAGGCAGTACTCCCGTAAAGTAGTAATCACGATGCTTGAAATAAACCCGGCGAGCACACAGCGTGCAGCCGGGTTTTTTTACGCGCGCGCTAAATTAAGCGGATTTAGCATAAAGGCTCCGGACGAGTAATGCCATGTATGCCGATGGGCCCTATGCGCAAAGCGTCGGGCCATGTGTCGCGTGTTCCTGTCTATAAGCGCCGCACTGGCTTGCGCCGGTTTAACGAACCGAATCGGCGCATCCAACAAACACATTTCCTAATGGCTTAATCAGGCACATGTCCGATTTTTGTCAAACTCCTTAAGCAAGTCCGACTGTTAAATAGGAAGCGTCGCTGGTGTCCGGTTAAAAATATCGGTTATCATCGCTGCCTTCGGAGATTGATCCCGCTGGCTTAATCCACCGGGCTCCGCGTTAATACCGTCGCATCGAACCAGAAGAAATCAGATGAAGATGTCGCGCAAAAAGATTGCAATCCTGGTAGTCGGTCTTCTGGTCGTGGCCGGCGTGATCATTCAGGCGGTGTGGCGTCCATTTGCGCATCGCAAAGTCGCCGAGAACAGCGAAGTCGTCCTCGATATTCATCACCCTGACGCGGTGATCGACAGCGAAGCGCTCTCGCGTTTGCCGCGCGACATTCTGCGCGTGCCGCTATTGCACGACGTGCTGACGCAAGACTTCGTCGACTACTACGAATCGAGCAATACGCGGCTGTCCGCCGAAGGCGCGCTGCGGCGTCTCGCGTTCGAACATCAACTCGACTGGCGCGACGAACTGATCCGCCGCGTCTTCGACGAACCCGCGCACGTGCTGCTGTGGCGCTCGCCCGACGGCCGCCTCGGCTACTGGGTGATGTCGATGCATCGCAACGGCTTCGCCAAGCTGCTGCAAGGCGTGGGCAACCTCGCCACGAGCGATGCGCAACTGAGCCAGGTGGCGAAGCTCTCCGGCGACGTGCCGGTCTATGCATTGAAACTCGCGGTCGGCCGCACGCTGCTGTTCGCCACCAAAGAGGACCGCCTGGTGGTGCTGTCCGCGCCCGGCGTATTGCTCGACGGCAAGGGCGGTTTGCTGAGCGAGCGTGCCGACGCCGTGTCCGAGATGCTTTCGTCGGGCCGTGACGACGCCGCGCATGCCTATCGGCTCGACGCGTCCGGCGATGCGCCGAAGGGCCATCGGCTGGTGGTGTCGGCGAATTACCTGTCGTTTGGTTATCAGGCGTTTTTCTCAGGCATCGACGCGCTGCGCTTCGACTTCTCGCCGCACGGCAACGCCGCGGCGAACTGGCAAACCTCGGCGCTGATCGAGCCAGGCAAGTTGCCGCAGCAATGGAACGGCGCCGACCTGTGGCGCGCTTTGCCGGCCAATGCGGCGGCCTGCACGAGCTTGCCGGCGGACTGGAAAGAGGCCTCGGGTCTGTTGGGCAAGGTGACCGACGGCGGCGCGGACAACGCCGCCGCGATCGGCGACCAGCTCACCGGTCCCGCGGCGGTGTGCTGGTATGCCAAGTCCACGCTGGTCGCGCCGGTGTTCGTCGCGCGCGTGAAGCAGCAGGACGCGGCCGGCATCGCCGCATTGAAGACCGCGCTCGGCAAGACTTTCGGCAACGTGATCGGCGCCTATGAAGCGAAGGCGGCCAAAGCCGACGGCGCCGATTCGGGCTATCGCCGCTTGCCGGTCACCATGCGTGACCAAGGCGCGGATGTCACCGTGTGGCAGCGTCCGGTTAGCGCGCGTTCGGGCACGGCGGTGAGCAGCAAGGCGTCGTTCGCGTCGCAGTTGTCGGCGGAACGCTATTTCCCGGTTACGCTCGCACTCGCGCACGGCTATCTGATTTTCTCGCCGGACGGCCGGCTCGTCGACGACACGCTCGCGGTGCTCGACAAGCGCTATCCGGCGCTCGCCGATACGCTCGCGCCGCAACGTCTGCCGCGCACGATTCTGACGCTCACGCCGTCGTCGGCTGCCGCGCTGATCGAACGCGAGGCCGGCGCGGCGTTGCCGGCTGATCAGGAAGCGGTGTTCCGCAACGCGTCGCGCACGCACCTGGTGCCGAAGCTGCACGCGCTCGCTCATTACCCGCCGGTTTCGCTGACGCTGCCGCAGGACCTGCCGGGCTCGACGGGCTGGGTGCCGGTGGAGTGGTGGTTCGATCGCGCGAAGGCCGATGCCGGTGCGAATACCACCGCTGCCGATACGCCCGCGGATCAGCCCGGCACTGAGGGCGACTGAGTGCGCCGCCTTCGCGTCTCCCCGCGCCGCGCATGGCTCGCGCGCATGGCTTCACTATGCGCGCTGGCAAGCCTCGCGCCTTACGCACACGCGCTCACCACCACCGCCGCATCCCCTGACCCCGACGCACTCTCACCGCAACAATCCGCGGCGTTTCGCGCGTGGTTCGCGCGCATCGTCGACCAGCAGATGCGGCGCGGACCGACCCCGCGCTGGACGCAACGCGATTGCGCGGGTCTCGTGCGCTTCGCCGTCGGGGAAACGCTCAGGCCGCACGACACCAAATGGCTGCGCGCCAACGGCATGACCAGTCTCGCGGACACCAGCAGCATGCCGCCCGAGCTGCAACTGTCCGCGTCGCAGCGCACGATCGCCAACCGCTGGACCCAACTCGACGGTTCCACCGGCGCGTACGCATCGGCGATCGCACTCATTCAACGCAATAGCCGTTTTGTTTCGAAGGACGTGAACCAGGCGTTGCCCGGTGATCTGCTTTTCTTCGACCAGGGCGACGACCAGCATCTGATGATCTGGCTGGATCGCTACATCGCTTATCACACAGGCACCGTCACGCCGACCGATACCGGTCTGCGCGCCGTCGCCGTTTCCGACCTGATGCAATGGAAAGATTCCCGCTGGCAGCCGCTCGACGGCAATCCGAATTTCGTCGGCGTGTTTCGTTTGGACTTTTTGACACCATGACCCGAATGATTTCCGTCACGCCATCGAGTGCTTGGTTGGGCAATGTGCGCCGTCGCGCGGCATGCACGTTCGCCGCATTGCTCCCGGTCTTGCTCGCGGCCATGATGCTCGCCATCGCACCGGCCGCCCATGCCGACGACGACGCCGCGAGCGCCGCCGCCGCCGATGCCAACATCGCCGGAAATCCGACGCTGCAGACAGCGCCGTCGAGCAACTTCAGTTCGCAGAAGGTCGACGGTCAGCCGTTCTTCCTGCTCTCGGACGCGAGCTTCGGCAGCGATCAACTGGCGCAGGTGCGGCTCGAAGCGCCCGGCCGCGATTTCAAGGACGCGTTGCAGGCTTTTGGCGGCGCGGACATCGTCGTGTATCGCGTGCCGAAGCCGCTGGATTTTCTGAAGGCGCAAAAGAATCTGCATCGCTTGAATGTCGCGCCGAACTATCAGGGCGAAGGGCTGGCGAACACGCTCGCGTATCTGTGGGACCGCTGGTTTACCGAAGCACGCCGCGCATGGCAGCGTGTGTTGTCGTTCGCGACCCGCAGCAAGGCGACCGAAGCGGCGCCGCAATTCAAACTCGGCGAGCAGACGGGCAAGCCGACGCAATTCGAGCCGAACTCGCAATTCGCGCCGCTCAAAGGCTACGACATGGTCGCGCGTTTCCGCTATCCGATCTGGGATGCGAAAGTGATCGAACCGCCCAAGGGCGTGAACCTCGCGGGCAGCAGCAGCAACTTTATCGAAGCCAGTTCGGGCAACGTGATGATTCCGGTCGGCAAGCTGCCGCCGGGGCTGTATATCGTCGAGGCGGTGATCGGCAACTATCGCGCGCACACGCTGTTGTTCGTGTCGGACACGGTGGCGGTCGTGAAAGCGGCATCGAGCGGCATGCTGGTGTGGACCACGCGGCGCGATAACGGCAAGCCCGTGGCGAATACGGAAGTGAACTGGACCGACGGCGTGGGCGTCCTGCAAAGCGGCTCGACCGGCAACGACGGCGCGTTGGTGCTGCAACACGTGAGCCCCGAGCGCAGCTATGTGCTCGGCACCGATCCGCAAGGCGGCGTGTTCGTCTCCGAGAATTTCTACTACGACAGCGAGATCTACAACACGAAGATCTACGCGGTGACCGACCGGCCCATGTACCGGCCGGGTGATCCGGTGCGTGTGAAGTTCATCGGCCGCACGTTCCAGAACGCGACGCAATCGTCGGCGCCGGCAGAGGCCGATATCAAGCTCGACGTGCTCGATCCGAACGGCGCGCCGGTGGCGACCAGCAAGGTGCATTTCGCGTCGGACACGGGCGCGGACACCGCGTTCACGCTGCCCGCCGATGCCACCGCCGGCGGCTACACGCTGCGCTTCGACTACAACGGCGATGTATACGGCAGCGCATTTCGCGTCGCCGAATATGTGAAGCCGCACTTCGACGTGAACCTGTCGATGGACAAAGCCGACTACGCGACCGGCGAGACGCTGAAGGGCAAGATCCAGTTGCGCTATCCGGACGGCAAGCCGGTGCGCGACAGCAAGATCTCGGTCACGCTGCGCGCGCAGAAAGTGACGATCGTCGACGGCGAACTGCGTTATGCGGGACTCTTTCCGGTCAAGCTCGAACAGCAGGAACTGAAGACGGATAGCGACGGCAACGCAAGTCTCACGCTGCCGGCCGCGAAGGAGCCGAGCCGCTATGCGTTGACGCTGTTCGCGCAGGACGGCGCGGCGTACAAGGTGCGCGTGACGCGCGAAGTGCTGATTGCGCGCGGCGCGACGCCGTATCGTTTGACCACCGCCAAATCATTCTCGCAACCGAAGGAAGCCGTCAGCTTCGATCTGCAGGCGCTCGGCGCGATTGATCCGGCGTCGCATGCGCCGTCGAAATGGGAATGGACGCGCCTCGAATCGCAAACGCATGGCGAAGGTGCATTGAAGGGCGCGAGCGCGGGCGGCAAGCTGTCGTTCCCGGTGACGTTCGACGAACCGGGCTCCTACATGTTGTCGGTCAAGGACGACCTGGGCAACCTGCTCGCCGCGTCCAGCCACTGGGTCGCGGGCGATGGCCTGAAGGCGATTCCGGGCAGCGTCGAGATCGTGTTCGATCGCGACAAGTACAAGATCGGCGATACCGCCGAAGCCCTGATCACCTTCCCGATGCCGGTCGACGACGCGTTGCTCACGCTCGAACGCGACAACGTCGAGCGTCGCGCGCTGCTCACGGCGGGCGGCGACTGGCTGCAATTGCAGCGTGTGGCGCCGTCGCAATGGAAAGCGCGCATCAAGGTGGGCGAAGACTTTGCGCCGAACATGACGTTCTCGGTGCTGTACGTGCACGCCGGCGAATACGTGTTCCAGAACGCAGGCATTGTGGTCGCGCAGCCGCAGATCGAACTGAACGTGAAAAGCGACAAGCCGGTGTACGGTCCGGGCGACACGGTCACGCTGAATTTCGACAGCACGTTGAACGGTAAGCCGGAAGCGGCGAATCTGACGGTGAGCGTGGTCGATGAAATGGTCTACGTGTTGCAGCCGGAAATCGCGCCGAATATCGTCGACTTCTTCTATCACCCGCGCCGCAATAACGTGCGGACTTCGTCGAGCCTGTCGTTCATCACTTATGACCTTGCGCGCTCGCCGCTGAAGGGCGCACCGGGTGGACCGCAACGCGCGAACTACAACGAGCGCGGCGTGAAAGTGCTCGAACGGCCGCGCCGTGACGATCAGGACACGGCCGCGTGGCAAGGCAATCTGAAAACCGACGCGAACGGCCATGCCACCATGACATTCAAGATGCCGGATTCGCTGGCGCGCTGGCGCATCACGGTGCGCGCGGCGGCGCCGGACGGCATGGTCGGTCAACGCACCGCTTACGTGCGTTCGGACAAGGCGCTGTATCTGAAGTGGAGCGGACCGTCGCACTTTCGCGCCAACGATCAGCCGGCCATCGACATGATCGCCTTCAATCAGACCGACGCGGACATGGACGCGCAGTGGGTGGTCGAGGGTGGCGGCCTGTCGCTCAATCAGAAGGTCACGCTCAAGCGCGGCGCGAACTATCTGCGTCTGCCGAGCGGCGCGTTGAAAGATGGTGTGATCAATGCGACGCTGCGCAGCGCGGGCAAGGATGTCGATCGTCTGCAAACCACGATTCATCTCGACGCGAGCGGGTGGCTCGATCTGCATCAGAACACGGTGGCGCTCGACGGCTCGAACAAGCCGCTCAATCTGCCGCAAGATGCGCAGGATGTCGGCGTGCGGTTCATCGGCAGCGCGCAAAGCCAGTTCATGCGCGTCGCCGACGATCTGATCAACTATCCATACGGTTGCGCCGAGCAGACCTCGAGCCGTCTGATTCCGCTGGCGCTCGCGCATGATGCGATCGGCCACGGCCGTGGCTACGACGATAGCGCGAGTTCGACGCAAGGGCTCGAAGCGCTGCTGCGCAACCAACGGCAGCGTCTGGCGATGCTTGCGGGCGTCGGCGGCACGTTCGGCTGGTGGGGCGATACCACCGGCGGCAGCGCGCTGATCACGGCCTATGCGTATTACGCGGACTGGCTCGCGAGCCGCAGCCTCGGCATCAGCCTTCCCGCCGACAACTGGCAGCACGCGATGGACGTCTATCGTGATGCCGGGGCGAAAGAGCCGCTGCTGCATCGTGCGCTGGCTTTGTGGTTCATGCAGCAGATGGGCTTGCCGGTTGCGACGCCGGTGTCGGGCGTCGCCGCAGACCTGATGAGCGATGCGGCGGCCACGGCGAATGCGCCCGCGCGCAGCGGCACGTATGGCGCGTCGGACAGCATCGTGTTCGCGCAAGCCGATTCGCCGCGCGGCAAGCAAATGGCGACGCTGCTGATCGCCAGCATGGCGCGCAGCACGAGCGCGCAATTGCCGGATGGCTTCGACGCCGCGGCAAGCGCCGCGCGTACCGCGTTGAGCAACGATCCGGCGCCGCTCGTGCAAAGTCTGCTGGTCATGTCGGGCGGCGACGGCGGCGCGGCGGTCGATGCATCCGCCTTGCTCGCGAAGAGCAGCGCCGATTATCCGACGCTCGATCGCGCGTTGACGCTGTTGTGGTTGCGCAAGGCGCTAGGCGGCGATGTGCCGGCCGCGTCGTTGCCGTCGCTGCAAGGCGCGGGCTGGACACGCGCCGCGACGCCGACCGGCACGCCGCTCTACAAGTGGACCGGCGCGGGACTGCCGACCACACTCGACGCAGGCGCCGCGCGTACCGACGTCAACGCGCTGGTTTCGTTCCGCAGTCATACGAGCGAGGACAGCCGTCTTAACATCACCGTCGAGCGCCGTTTCTACAAGCTCGAACCGGTCGAGATCGCGGTCGATCCGAAGAAGGGAGCAGCAGGCGGCGAGAGCCAGTTGGGCCGCTCGGCATTCACCGCGCGTCTGGTGAAGCAGGGCGACGCGATCGACAGCAACGCGCTGTACGTTGACGAAGTCACGCTCACGCCGCGCTCCGGCAACGCGTACCACTACGGTCTGCTCGACGTGCCGCTGCCGCCGGGCGGCAATGTCGAGGCGACGAGCTGGGGCGTTTCGATCGACGGTCTGCCGGGCGCGAAAGATGGTGCCAGCGGTCCGCAGCCGTTCCAACGCGTTACGTCGTATGAGATGGGCGAGCTGGCTTATCACCAGCCCGTGCCCTTGCTCGACCGGCCGGTCACGCTGCGGCAACTGGTGCGCTTCGCGTTGCCGGGCACGTTCGCGCTGCCGCCCGCGCGCTACTTCCGCATGTATCAGCCGGACGCGAAGGCGTTCGAAGGCGGCAAGAGCGATCGCGTGACGACGTTGCGCATTCAGTAAGCGAGACGAGACCGCCATGTTCCGCACGCTTCGGCCTCTACGCGATCGTCTGGCAGCCAGGCTGCGGATCGCGCTTGCCGTGGGCGTCGGGTTCGGTTGCTGTGTTTGCAACGGCACCCTCGCGTATGCGGCGACTTCATCTCAAACGGTGTCCGGTTCGCAGATGCTGCGCTTCGCCTGGCTGCGCGACGGCCAGAGCCAGCTTTGGCAAGTCGACGGCAGCGGCGCCGCGGTCGGCTTCTCGCCGCAGGGCGCGGGTGTCTTGCCCGCGACGCTGGAGACGCCGCTCGGCAGCGTATGGAAGCTGTTCGTCTACGGCTATCTGGTGGACCGCAACATCGCCACACCGGACTACGCCTGCAACGGCGGCGATCCGGAAGAAGTGTATTGCTGCATGACAGGTAGTCACATCGACCGTGAACATGCGTTGGTGCAGTCATGCGGGCTCTTTTTCGAACCCGCGCGCCTGCAGCTCGATTCCGCCGACTGGCGCAAGTATTGGACGGCCGCTCACGCGCCCGCATGGCTGCACGATCTGCATGCCATGACGCCCACGCGCCGCGTGCCGGTGACCGAACTGCTCGCCGCCTTGCAGGCGATGCCCGTCCGGCCGCGCGAAGCGGCGGCGAGCACGCTGGTGTCGGTGCTGACCAGCGGACGCGGTGAAGGCACGGTGTCGCTTTACGGCAGCGTGCTGCGCGCCAAGACGTGGACGATGCCGGACCCGGCGCGTCCGGGCGCTTCGATCGGCGGCGCGGCGGGCTGGCTCGCCGACGGCACGCCGGTATGGCTGGGCGGTCCGGGCGGCAGCGCGCGCGTGCTGGCCGCCGCCGCGCCGCGCATCGCCCCACTGCTCACGCAGGTCACCGTGCCGGACGACGGCGCTTGCGTGCTGGTCGATTTCTTCAGCCGCTATCCGATTCGCGAAGTGTTCGGCGATAAAGGACCGGCCGCTGCGTCCGAGGGGCCGTTGCGCGGTGATTTCCGGGTCGGCTTCGTCAATGGCAATTTGGCGCGGGTGACGAGCCGCGGCGAGCTGCGACTCGATCGCGATGCCGCCGGCGCGCCGCAAGTGGTCGGCCGATTCGGCATGAACGACTATGTGGCCCGTGTGGTCGAGCGCGAAGGCGACACGAGCCAGGCGGAAGCGGCGAAGGCGTTGGCGGTCGCGGCACGCACCTACGTCGTACAGCACGGCAACCACGATCACGGCTGTTTCCGTATCGACGACAGCAGCAGCACGCAGCGCGTCCTGCCACGCGCGCCGACGGCCGCCGCGCGCCATGCCGCTGATGTGACCGATGCGTTGGTGCTGACCGGTGTGCCGGTTCAGTATCACCACGACAAGGCCGCGCCGGGACAGATGAGCTGGCAGGCCGCGAAGTCCTCCGCGCAAACCGGCCTCACTTTCGACGCGATTCTCGCGCGTACCTGGCCGCAAGCGACGCTGACTTCGTTCCAGAGTCCGCTATCGGGCGACTGCGTCGAGGTGGCCGGCGCGCAAGCATGGCTGCAACGCAACGCGCCGTTGTGGGCGCGGCGCATGGACGGCGCGGCAGGCTACGAAACGCCCGATTTGCCCGCGGTGTGCGCCGTGCGCGAAGGTCGGCCGTATGCGGATGCGCAGCGCAATCGCGTGTACGTGTATCGCTTGCAGACCGAAGAGGACCGTATCGCGTTGGCGCATGAATACATTCACCTCGCGTTCCAGCATCATCCGCGTGGGCTCGATGAGACGTTCGTCGAGCGCACCGCGCGCACGCTGATTCGTACCGACAATCCGATCCAATGAATACCGTCTCGCGCTCGCCGATATCCTTGTTGCGCTGGTCGCCTTCGCGGCTCGCCATCCGTGTTCGCGCCGTCGTAACGCTGGCCGCGGTCGGGGCTGCGCTTGCGCTCTGCACTGCTGCGCCGAATGCCGAAGCCGCCGACGCCGACGGCGCGCTCGCCGATCTGACCGGCGCGTTCGGCGGTTGGCGTCACAGCGGGCTGACGAACGAGGGCGAGCATTTCGTCGCGGCTTATCCGCGGCCACCGGTCGATCGCGGCGCGCAGCGCTATCGCACGCTGATCGAGGGACGCCTGAAGCACATCGACAAACACGCGCGCAAGCCGCCGACGCTGGTCGTCAACGGCAACCCCACGCCGATTTATACCGACGACGAAGGCTCGTTCGCGCGGCCCTGGGCGTTCGGCGCGGGTTCGAACAGCATCGAGCTGATTTCCGCCGACGGCAAGCAGCACCAGCGCATGCAATTTTACGAAGCCGACCGCAGCAAGCCGCAGGCGAAGCTGCGCGCGATGGTCACGTGGGATGATCCGCATGCGCAGGTCGATCTGCATGTGATCACACCGGGCGGCCTGCATGCCTTCTTCGCCAATCCGACGCTTGAGGACGGCAGCGGTTTCGACGTCGATTCGGTGGACGGCGCGGGGCCGGGGATCTTTTCTTCGGCGGCACCCGAGCATGGCACGTGGCTGTTCTTTCTGAATTACTGGGGCAATTTCGATTCGACCGGCTACAACTTCGACGCCGCCGCGCACGATCGCGACGTGATTACGGCGACGTTGACGCTGGTGTTCAACGAAAACACGCCGAACGAACGGCGTGAAACGATGGTCGTGCCGCTGCGCAAGATCGGCGACCTGATGCTCGTGAAAAGCGAGCGACTCTGACAGCGGGATGGGAGCAGTGACGATGAAGGTCGAGACGACGGGTTGGATGATGGCGAGCCGCGGTTGGCTCGCAATGGCCTGCGTGGCTAGTTTGGCCTGCTTGCTGGTAGCGTCGGCGGCGCACGCGAGCGACATCGACTTCGCCGCGCCGTTGAACGGCTGGCGCAACACGAGTGGCGATAGCGAGCGTTATACGCAGGACGTGCACTACCCGGCGGTGGCGGTGTCGACGCCGGAGGGGCAGTCCAAATTCGCGCTGATCGAAGGGCAGATCCGCAACACGCCGAAGAAGAAGGGCACGTCGGTGGGCACGCTGGTGGTCGACGGCACGCCGCTGCCGCAGCGCGTGGAAGAGGACGGCAAGTTCTCGCGGCCGTATGCGTTTCCTGCTGGCAGCAACGGCGTAGAACTGCGCGCGCCGGACGGCAGCCGCAAGCGCGTGCAGTTCTACGACGCCTACAGCGGCAAGACCCAGCCGAAGCTGCGCGTGCTGCTCGCGTGGGACACCGATGGCACCGATCTGGATCTGCACGTCGTCTCGCCCGACGGCGCGCACACCTGGTACGGCGAGCGCGTCGCGCCGAACGGCGGCGCGCTCGACGTCGACGTGACGACGGGCTATGGGCCGGAGATTTACTCGTCCGCGGCGCCGTTGAAGGGCACGTATCTGGTCTATGTGAATTACTACGGCAGCGGTAATAGCGGCGCCGATATGACCGTCGCGCAGGTAACCATCATCACGAACGAGAATACGCCGAACGAAAAGAGCGAAACGATTCGCGTGCCCATGCGCAAGGCCGGTGAATTGACGCTCGTGAAAACGTTTGTCTTGCCGTAAAAGCAGCGGACGCGAGTGGCTTATGATTTTTCTGAGCGCGACGATGCGAAATGGCTTAATTTGTTGATAAACCTTCACTTAATAAAGGCGAGATTTTCATTAAGTAGGAAGAGTGTTTATAAATCAACAAAAGCGTGTAATGATCGCGCTCATCGGCTTGCTTTGTTTCGTCAGCCGGTTTTCAAATGCTTGCGCGAGGTAAGCCAGTTTTGCGCGGGGCCGTCGCCAGCCCGCAACGCATACGCCAGCGCGGGCCAAAAAAACGTCAGTTCGCGAATGGGGCAGAAGAAAAATGAATTCACTCGACCAGAAGCAGCCGCTCTTGACCTATGACGGCAAGATTGGGGAGTTGTACGGGATCTTCATCAAAAATCTGCTGCTGCAGATCATCACGCTAGGTATTTATCGATTTTGGGCGACCACCAATACTCGCCGATATATCTGGTCGCGCATGCGCTTTCAAGGTGAGCGGTTTGAATACACGGGCACCGGCGGTGAATTGTTCAAAGGTTTTTTGCTGGCGATCGCGATTATGATCGGCGCGGTTATCGGCGCGGGCATTCTCAGCGCGGTTCTGCGCGCCGTTACGGGAAGTGCGTTGCTGGGTGCGTTGCCGTTTCTTGCGCTTTACGTCGTGATCGCAGTGGTCGCGGCGGGCGCGTATTTCAGCGCGCAGCGTTATCGCCTGAGTCGCACGCAGTGGTGCGGGATTCGCGGCGGCATGACCGGTTCGTCCTTCGTCTACGGCGTGTATGTGTTGCTGTATGGCCTGCTTTGCATCGTCACGCTCGGTCAGATGGTGCCGTGGGTGTCGATGCGCCTCGCGGAACGCCGCATCAACGCAAGCAGTTTCGGCAGCTTGCCGTTTCACTTTGAAGGCCGCGCCCGCGCGTTGTATGCCGCGTTCGTCGGTACGTTTGTCGGTGTGGTCGCGCTGCTGGTCGTACTCGGGGCGATCTTCTTCAAGAGCTTCATGGCGCTGCTGCCGATTGGCCACGCTCCGCTGAAGGGAAACGATCCCGCGGCGCTCGCCGCTGTCGGCTCGGTGTTTCTGTTTTACGTGCTGTTCATCGTCGGCGCGTTGCTGATTCAGTGCTTCTACCTGGCGCTGCTCACGCGCCATGTCATGGGCAATACGACGCTGGGCTCGCAACTGCGCTTCGGCAGCAGCATCACCGCGGGGCGTCTGCTCGGCATGATCCTCGGCAATCTGGCCATCGTCGTGTTCACGCTGGGCTTGGGTTTGCCGATCGTGCTGCATCGCGTGATGCGACTCGCGGCGGATACGCTGCAAGTGTCCGGTCAGCTCGATCCGCAGACGCTGGCTCAAAGCGATCAGGCGGCGCCGCGTACCGGCGAGGGTATGCTGAACCTGCTCGATCACGGCGGCGCGTTCTGATTCTGAGGCGGCATTGACCTTCTCCGATTCAGAGGGCGCGCACTCGACGGGCACGCGCTTTTACGACGGTCGCAGTGCCGCTGCTCATGCGGTGACGCTGCGCTGGAGCGACGCGTTTCTCTCCATCGACGGCGAAGCGGGTGAGCTGGCGGTGTGGCCGCGAGCGCGACTGGTCGTCGGCGAACGCGATCCGGAAGGACGAGTCGCGTTGTCGTGCAAAGGCGAGCCGGGCCGCGTGTCGACCGATGCTGCTACGTTGCCGGCGCAGATAATGCCGCGGCGCATGAAGCGGCGGCATTATCTCGGCTGGCTGGTGGTCGGCGTGGTGGCGCTGGTGCTCGCGTTCGTGCTCGTCGTGCGACTGCCGGCGGTGGGCGCGGCGCTGGTGCCGCGCAGCGCCGAAAACCAGCTCGGCGAGATGGTGGAGGCGGTCGTCGTCGGCAAGCACAAAGTGTGTCGCGGTGAAGAGGGACAGCGCGCGCTCGAGCAACTCGAAGCGCGGCTCGCTCATGCTGCGGGTATCGCGCAACCGGTCCACCTGGAGGTGGTCGACCGCAAGATGGTCAATGCGCTGACGCTGCCTGGCGCACGCATGGTGATCATGCGCGGTTTGATCGAGCGAGTCGGCAATGCAGATCAACTCGCCGGCGTGATGGCGCACGAGACCGGACATATCGCGCGACGGGATCCGATGGTCGCGTTGTTTCGCGGCGCTGGTATCGGCGTGATCAGCGCAACGCTCGGCATCAATCTCGGCTTTGCCGATGTGTCGTCGCTGGCTGGGCGACTCGTGGGTTTGTCGTATAGCCGCGATATGGAGCGCCTCGCCGATGCGAACGGCGTCGCCTATCTGCAAGCAAGCGGCTTGCGCAGCGACGGGCTCGCCGGTTTTTTTGCGCTGACTGACACGCGCAACGACACGCGCAACGACACGCGCAACGATACGCGCAACGATACGCGCAACGATACGCGCAACGATACGCGCAACGACAATGCCGGCGCTGCGGTGGAATTCCTTTCGGATCATCCGCGGACGAGCGATCGGCAAAAGCAAAGCCAAGGGTCACCGCTCGGCGACAGCGCGTTGACGCCGAGCGAATGGGCCGCTGTCCGCTCGATGTGCGGCAAGCCGTGAGCCACGCGACTCATTGAGAGCGCAGCGGTGAAAGCCAATGCGTTCAAGGAGTTGGATGAGTCATGCGCAGGTTGTCCACAGGCTTGCGAACAATTTCTGTGGACAAATGCTGTGGACAAATTCGACCGCAAGCACGCCTTCAGCAAGAAGGCGTCTCGTGAGGCTCGATGCACGTCGTTTGACGATTAAAGGTCGGAGTCCAATCTCCGCTCTTCGACGGCGTCACGCGTGGCCGCCCAATACGGCGGACGGTTGTAGTACTCGTGCACGGACGTGCCCCATTGCATGTCCACCATCGAAGGCCAGTTATCCTTATCGAAGCCAGGCGCGTTTTTTATGCGTTCGGCGCTTGCGTCGAGCACGAAGCACTTGTCGTCCGTGTCGAGCGTGAGCGCGCTCCAGGGAATCGCGTGAAGCGTGTCGCCTATGCCTAGAAAGCCGCCGGTGGATAGCACCGCATAAGCGATTCGGCCGCCGCGTACGTCGAGCATGATGTCGGAGATCTTGCCGACATGTTCGCCGTCGGACGACATCACCTTGTTTCCGTCTAGCGTCGATGCCGCCATGACATCCGGTCCGGGTCCGTCACCGATGCCGACTCCAACAATATTTGCGCCCTGTGCGCCGGCGGATGCCGGGACTTGGGGATCGAACGTGGTCATGATGTGCTCCTCGTAAAAAGCGTACATGGGAAGCGCGCAACGACTATGCCTGTTACCTGGGAATGGTTGGCGCGGGAGCGCCTTCTGACGGTTGCCGCCGCCCGTTGCCGCCCGGCAGGCGTGGGTTGCTCGGCCATGCGGCGGTGCGCACCTGGAATCGCGCAATTGTGGGAGGCGTGACCGGCGAACGTTGCGCGACCGCGGCGGGTGACGCCACGGCTCGACGCAATGGGCCAAGCCGCGTTTCGCCGCGTAGCTTGCGCAAACGGATCTTGTCGGGCTGTTCAACGCGAGGTGGTGGGCCGAGCCCGGCGGCGTGAGGACGCAGCGATTCAAAGGAAAGCGCTTACCCTTTCTTACCGGAGCTCAAGTTTCGGCGCACTGGGGTCGATAGGTGTTGTAGCCGGCCGTGCGTCGTCCACAAGCTGTTTGCGGCGCTATTGCATAGGTGCTCGATTCGCCGCTAGCGGACGGCGGCCGGCGCATCGAATAAGCGAAATCAACGGTGGTTGCTATGCAAATCGACAGTGCGTTGTCGTCGACACTGCCGGGACCGGACCGCGCGACGACGAAAAGCCCGTCCGCGGCGGACGACGCCGTCATGCAGACATCGACGGTGGATGCACCCACGCAGGATGACGCCGTCCATATCTCCGCGGAAGGCGCGGCGACGGCGACGGCGGCTCAAGAAGGCAATACGGGCCAGGGCGACGCAGTCAGCGATTCTGCAAGCGAGGGCACACCGGCATCCGGCGTCTCAGCGGTGAAATCGTTTGCGTACGGCACGCTCGGGCTCGAGCGTCCGGATCAGCCTCAGGAAGCACACAACGCGTTCTATACGGCGGGGCGGTGGCTGGCAGCGGGCATCACGATCGGCGGGATCATTTCGCTGCTTGCTTGAGAGAGGGAGAAAGAATGCGCTTGCCGTGCGTGATGCACGACAAGCGCTATTGCTGGCTTAGCGGTCGAGGAACGACTTCAGGCGATCAGCGCGGCTCGGATGCATCAGCTTGCGCATGGCCTTGCTCTCGATCTGACGAATCCGCTCACGCGTCACGTCGAACTGTTTGCCGACTTCTTCGAGCGTGTGGTCCGACTTCGTGTTGATACCGTAGCGCATACGAAGCACCTTGGCTTCGCGCGGCGACAGCGAGTCGAGCGCGTCGTCGATGGCGGCGCGCAAGTCGGCTTGCATCGCTGCGTCGGCCGGCGAGGACGCTGCCGAGTCTTCGATCATGTCGCCGAGCGTGGCATCGCCGTCGTCACCGACCGGCGTTTCCATCGACACCGGCTGCTTCGCGATCTTCAGAATGCCGCGCACCTTCTCTTCCGAGAGTTCCATGCGTTCCGCGAGCACGGACGGATGCGCTTCCTGACCGGTCTGCTGCAGGATTTCGCGCGAGATGCGGTTCAGCTTGTTGATCGTTTCGATCATGTGCACCGGCACGCGGATCGTGCGAGCCTGGTCGGCGAGCGAACGCGTCACGGCCTGGCGGACCCACCACGTTGCGTACGTGGAAAACTTCCAGCCGCGACGGTATTCGAACTTGTCCACCGCCTTCATCAAGCCGATGTTGCCTTCCTGGATCAGGTCGAGGAACAGCATGCCGCGGTTCACGTACTTCTTCGCGATCGAGATCACGAGACGCAGGTTCGCCTCGATCATCTCGCTCTTCGCCTTGCGCATCTTCGATTCGGCCGCGACCATCTGGCGGTTGATCTCTTTCAGATGCTTCAGCGGCAGCGAAACCGTTGCTTCGATTTCGATCAGCTTTTGCTGTTCGGACTGAATTGCCGGCAGATGGCGCTCCAGCGCCGCGCCGTACGACGATGACGGGCGCGCGGCGCGTTCCGTCCAGCCGAGGTCGGCCTCATGACCGGCAAACGACTCGATGAACTTCTCACGCGGCATGCCGCTCTTCGAAACGACGATTTGCAGAATGTTGCGCTCGATCGCGCGGACTTGCGCAACCTGTTGCTGCACGTCGCCGCACAGGCGATCGATCGTGCGCGCCGTGAAGCGGATCTTCGCGAGGTGCTGCTGGATCTCTTCGCGCGCGCGCTGATACGCCTTCGAGGTGACGTCGCCGCGCGTGTGCGACGCGTTCATCTGGTCGGACAGCATGCCGACCTGGGCGAAGATTTCGAGGCAGTCGCTCGTGAGTTGCTTCAGGCGCGCTTCGTCTGCTGCCGAGGAGTCGGCCGGGCCGACGTCGTCGTCGCTGTCTTCTTCGTCGTCGCTGTCGGTGTCCGCGTCGACATCGGCGGACGCGTCTGCGCTTGCGCTGTCTTCTTCGGCGGCGAGCGTGTCTTCATTCAGACCGTCGACCAGTTCGTCGATGCGCAGCTCGCCGTCGGCAACCTGCTGGGCGCTCGCCAGAATGGCCGAGATCGCGAGCGGGCAAGCGGCAATCGCCTGCACCATTTCATGCAGGCCGTCTTCGATGCGCTTCGCAATTGCGATTTCGCCCGCGCGCGTCAGCAGCTCGGTCGCGCCCATCTCGCGCATGTACATGCGCACCGGGTCGGTCGTGCGGCCGAATTCAGAATCGACGGTCGACAGGGCGACTTCGGTTTCCTCGTCCGCCTGATCGTCCGACACCACGGCGGGGGCGTTCGAGTTCAGCAGCAGCGTTTCGGCGTCCGGGGCCTGTTCGTAGACCTGCACGCCCATGTCGTTGAACGCGCTGACAATGCTGTCGATCGCGGCCGTTTGCGCGAAGTTGTCGGGCAGATGGTCGTTGATCTGCGCGTGGGTCAGGTAGCCTTGCTCCTTACCCAGCTGGATCAGCGCACGCATCTGGCGCTGACGTTCTTCGGCTTGCTGCGGCGGCAGTTCGGCCGCCACGGGGATCGCTTTACCGGCGCCCTTGCCCTTGGCCGTACGGCCCGAGGGCGCTTTGGCGGTGTAGGCGGCGGTTTCGTGTTGCGAATCTTCGCGATCAAAAGGGTTCACGTATTCTCCTCTAGAGGCTTCGCTATGAGACGCAAGACGCGACCGTCAGGCGTTTCGAGCATGGCTCAACATCACCTGAGTGACTCAACGCGGTTGTTTGGCTGTGCTCTGGGGAGCAAAAAAGATGAGCCCGCTCGAAGCGGGCCGATAGAAATGTGCGAAATTCGCGCGGCTCGCATTATATACGAGCTTGGGGCTTCGCGCTCATCCTGTGCACATCATTTCATCATGCGCGTTTGTCGCAGGTTCGTCCTTGGGCCGCTGGTCGGGCGTAGAGCGGTCGCCGGTTCGATGCATCTAGGTGCGTGCACATTCGCTGATTTCAAGCTTCTCACTATAGAGGAGTTCGGTCGTCCTGACACGACGGGGTCGCGTTTGCACCACTCTCCCTATATATAGGGGACGCCTGTTTCTGGCGTCGATTGGCGTCTGGTCAAAAGAAAATTCACAAAAGGGGGTTGACGACGTGTCAGTCGTTCTTCATAATCTCGTTTCTCTGCTGCTGATGCAGCGACGCAGAACGAAGCGGTGCCGGGTGGTTGTGAGGTTGACGACGCGCGGCGCTGGTCCGGTGGTGAATGCGTAACCGATCTTTAAAAATTAACAGCCGATAAGTGTGGGCGCTTGATGCGCGACGCGAGGTGGATCTTTCGGGATCTGCTGAACAAGCGAAAGTATCAAGTCTCACACAGTATTAGAGGAAGGTTTGAGCAATCAAATCATCGTCAGTACGTTGAGTGAGCGACCGGTTCTTAAATGAACCGAAAACAGTAACAGGTTTGAACTGAAGAGTTTGATCCTGGCTCAGATTGAACGCTGGCGGCATGCCTTACACATGCAAGTCGAACGGCAGCACGGGAGCAATCCTGGTGGCGAGTGGCGAACGGGTGAGTAATACATCGGAACGTGTCCTGTAGTGGGGGATAGCCCGGCGAAAGCCGGATTAATACCGCATACGATCTGTGGATGAAAGCGGGGGATCTTCGGACCTCGCGCTACAGGGGCGGCCGATGGCAGATTAGCTAGTTGGTGGGGTAAAGGCCTACCAAGGCGACGATCTGTAGCTGGTCTGAGAGGACGACCAGCCACACTGGGACTGAGACACGGCCCAGACTCCTACGGGAGGCAGCAGTGGGGAATTTTGGACAATGGGCGAAAGCCTGATCCAGCAATGCCGCGTGTGTGAAGAAGGCCTTCGGGTTGTAAAGCACTTTTGTCCGGAAAGAAAACCTCGTGGTTAATACCCGTGGGGGATGACGGTACCGGAAGAATAAGCACCGGCTAACTACGTGCCAGCAGCCGCGGTAATACGTAGGGTGCAAGCGTTAATCGGAATTACTGGGCGTAAAGCGTGCGCAGGCGGTTCGCTAAGACAGATGTGAAATCCCCGGGCTTAACCTGGGAACTGCATTTGTGACTGGCGGGCTAGAGTATGGCAGAGGGGGGTAGAATTCCACGTGTAGCAGTGAAATGCGTAGAGATGTGGAGGAATACCGATGGCGAAGGCAGCCCCCTGGGCCAATACTGACGCTCATGCACGAAAGCGTGGGGAGCAAACAGGATTAGATACCCTGGTAGTCCACGCCCTAAACGATGTCAACTAGTTGTTGGGGATTCATTTCCTTAGTAACGTAGCTAACGCGTGAAGTTGACCGCCTGGGGAGTACGGTCGCAAGATTAAAACTCAAAGGAATTGACGGGGACCCGCACAAGCGGTGGATGATGTGGATTAATTCGATGCAACGCGAAAAACCTTACCTACCCTTGACATGTATGGAACCTGGCTGAGAGGCCGGGGTGCCCGAAAGGGAGCCATAACACAGGTGCTGCATGGCTGTCGTCAGCTCGTGTCGTGAGATGTTGGGTTAAGTCCCGCAACGAGCGCAACCCTTGTCCCTAGTTGCTACGCAAGAGCACTCTAGGGAGACTGCCGGTGACAAACCGGAGGAAGGTGGGGATGACGTCAAGTCCTCATGGCCCTTATGGGTAGGGCTTCACACGTCATACAATGGTCGGAACAGAGGGTCGCCAACCCGCGAGGGGGAGCCAATCCCAGAAAACCGATCGTAGTCCGGATCGCACTCTGCAAACTCGAGTGCGTGAAGCTGGAATCGCTAGTAATCGCGGATCAGCATGCCGCGGTGAATACGTTCCCGGGTCTTGTACACACCGCCCGTCACACCATGGGAGTGGGTTTTACCAGAAGTGGCTAGTCTAACCGCAAGGAGGACGGTCACCACGGTAGGATTCATGACTGGGGTGAAGTCGTAACAAGGTAGCCGTATCGGAAGGTGCGGCTGGATCACCTCCTTTCTCGAGCTGACGTGTCAACCGCGTTGAGCGCTCACGCTTATCGGCTGTGAAATCAGGACAGACTCAGGGGTCTGTAGCTCAGTCGGTTAGAGCACCGTCTTGATAAGGCGGGGGTCGATGGTTCGAATCCATCCAGACCCACCAAAGTCTTGTCTGGTGTGCTGATCGATGATCCCGGGGTATGCCGTGCGCATAGAGAGTTTATCTGCGTATGACTGGGGGATTAGCTCAGCTGGGAGAGCACCTGCTTTGCAAGCAGGGGGTCGTCGGTTCGATCCCGTCATCCTCCACCAATCCTCAATGCCGGTTTTACTGCGGCGGACCCTGAAAGGGGTTTGCGGTGTAGTGAAACAGGCATTGGCGATTGAGCCAGTCAGAGTGATACGCGGTTATAGCAACTGCGATATCGGCTGTCGTTCTTTAACAATCAGGAAGAAGTAGTAAAGAGATTCACGAAAGCATACTTAGAGATGGGTGTGTGAGTAGGTGAATCAGGGTTGTGATTGTATCAATGTATTTTAAAGGTGATCGAAAGATTGCTTTGGAATACGGCGCAACACGAATACTCAACCTGTAGCGATTGTGGCGAGCACATGATTCCCCGTGGATCATGCACGAGACACACCCGTTATAGGGTCAAGCGAACAAGTGCATGTGGTGGATGCCTTGGCGATCACAGGCGATGAAGGACGCGGTAGCCTGCGAAAAGCGGTGGGGAGCTGGCAAACGAGCTTTGATCCACCGATATCCGAATGGGGAAACCCGGCCCGTATGGGTCATCCATGACTGAATACATAGGTCATGCGAAGCGAACGCGGTGAACTGAAACATCTAAGTAACCGCAGGAAAAGAAATCAACCGAGATTCCCAGAGTAGTGGCGAGCGAAATGGGACCAGCCTGTACTCTTTATCTTCATTGTTAGTCGAACGCTCTGGAAAGTGCGGCCATAGCAGGTGATAGCCCTGTAGACGAAAACAGCGAGGAAGAACTGGGTGTACGACAAGTAGGGCGGGACACGTGAAATCCTGTCTGAAGATGGGGGGACCATCCTCCAAGGCTAAATACTCGTGATCGACCGATAGTGAACCAGTACCGTGAGGGAAAGGCGAAAAGAACCCCGGGAGGGGAGTGAAATAGATCCTGAAACCGCATGCATACAAACAGTCGGAGCCTTCGCAAGGGGGTGACGGCGTACCTTTTGTAATAATGGGTCAGCGACTTACATTCAGTGGCAAGCTTAACCGATTAGGGCAGGCGTAGCGAAAGCGAGTCCGAACAGGGCGTTCAGTCGCTGGGTGTAGACCCGAAACCAGGTGATCTATCCATGGCCAGGATGAAGGTGCGGTAACACGTACTGGAGGTCCGAACCCACTAACGTTGAAAAGTTAGGGGATGAGCTGTGGATAGGGGTGAAAGGCTAAACAAACCTGGAAATAGCTGGTTCTCTCCGAAAACTATTTAGGTAGTGCCTCGTGTATCACCTTCGGGGGTAGAGCACTGTCATGGTTGTGGGGTCCATTGCGGATTACTACGCCATAGCAAACTCCGAATACCGAAGAGTGCAATCACGGGAGACAGACATCGGGTGCTAACGTCCGGTGTCAAGAGGGAAACAACCCAGACCGCCAGCTAAGGTCCCCAAATATTGCTAAGTGGGAAACGAAGTGGGAAGGCTAAAACAGTCAGGAGGTTGGCTTAGAAGCAGCCATCCTTTAAAGAAAGCGTAATAGCTCACTGATCGAGTCGTCCTGCGCGGAAGATGTAACGGGGCTAAGCAATATACCGAAGCTGCGGATGCATATTTATATGCATGGTAGGAGAGCGTTCCGTAAGCCTGCGAAGGTGCATTGAAAAGTGCGCTGGAGGTATCGGAAGTGCGAATGCTGACATGAGTAGCGATAAAGGGGGTGAAAGGCCCCTCGCCGTAAGCCCAAGGTTTCCTACGCAACGTTCATCGGCGTAGGGTGAGTCGGCCCCTAAGGCGAGGCAAGAAATGCGTAGCTGAATGGGAAGCAGGTTAATATTCCTGCACCATTGTTAAATGCGATGGGGGGACGGATCGCGGAAGGTTGTCCGGGTGTTGGAAGTCCCGGTCGCTGCGTTGGAGAAGGCACTCAGGCAAATCCGGGTGCGCAATTCAAGGGCGTGGCGCCATTCACTTCGGTGAAGAAGCAACTGGAAGTGGTTCCAAGAAAAGCCTCTAAGCTCAGTTTAACAAGACCGTACCGCAAACCGACACAGGTGGGCGAGATGAGTATTCTAAGGCGCTTGAGAGAACTCGGGAGAAGGAACTCGGCAAATTGGTACCGTAACTTCGGGATAAGGTACGCCCCTGTAGCTTGACTGGCCTGCGCCAGAAGGGTGAAGGGGTTGCAATAAACTGGTGGCTGCGACTGTTTAATAAAAACACAGCACTCTGCAAACACGAAAGTGGACGTATAGGGTGTGACGCCTGCCCGGTGCCGGAAGATTAAATGATGGGGTGCAAGCTCTTGATTGAAGTCCCGGTAAACGGCGGCCGTAACTATAACGGTCCTAAGGTAGCGAAATTCCTTGTCGGGTAAGTTCCGACCTGCACGAATGGCGTAACGATGGCCACACTGTCTCCTCCCGAGACTCAGCGAAGTTGAAGTGTTTGTGATGATGCAATCTCCCCGCGGCTAGACGGAAAAGACCCCATGAACCTTTACTGTAGCTTTGCATTGGACTTTGAACCGATCTGTGTAGGATAGGTGGGAGGCTTTGAAGCGTGGACGCCAGTCTGCGTGGAGCCGACCTTGAAATACCACCCTGGTTTGTTTGAGGTTCTAACCTTGGTCCGTTATCCGGACTGGGGACAGTGCATGGTAGGCAGTTTGACTGGGGCGGTCTCCTCCCAAAGTGTAACGGAGGAGTACGAAGGTACGCTAGGTACGGTCGGAAATCGTGCTGATAGTGCAATGGCATAAGCGTGCTTAACTGCGAGACCGACAAGTCGAGCAGGTGCGAAAGCAGGTCATAGTGATCCGGTGGTTCTGTATGGAAGGGCCATCGCTCAACGGATAAAAGGTACTCTGGGGATAACAGGCTGATACCGCCCAAGAGTTCATATCGACGGCGGTGTTTGGCACCTCGATGTCGGCTCATCTCATCCTGGGGCTGTAGCCGGTCCCAAGGGTATGGCTGTTCGCCATTTAAAGAGGTACGTGAGGCTGGGTTTAAAACGTCGTGAGACAGTTTGGTCCCTAATCTGCCGTGGGCGCTGGATATTTGAAGGGGGCTGCTCCTAGTACGAGAAGGAACCGGAGTGGACGAACCTCTGGTGTACCGGTTGTCACGCCAGTGGCATCGCCGGGTAGCTATGTTCGGAAGAGATAACCGCTGAAAGCATCTAAGCGGGAAACTCGCCTTAAGATGAGATATCCCGGGGCTTCGAGCCCCTTGAAGGGTCGTTCAAGACCAGGACGTTGATAGGTCAGGTGTGGAAGCGCAGTAATGCGTTAAGCTAACTGATACTAATTGCCCGTAAGGCTTGATCCTATAACCGGTGTGTTTTGCGATGACCGTCAGTGCTTCAGCACTTGCGCGGCATCCCACCCCCGAAAAGGGGAGCACACAGGTTGAGATCGATGTTGTGCCAGAAACAGCACAGCCCAACGCTTTACCCCTGGTGAGCATCACCAGAAACTACTTCTTCCAGATTGGCTGTACTGGCTCCACGGGCAGTGCGGCAACCAGTCATGCCTGATGACCATAGCGAGTCGGTCCCACCCCTTCCATCCCGAACAGGACCGTGAAACGACTCCACGCCGATGATAGTGCGGATTACCCGTGTGAAAGTAGGTAATCGTCAGGCTCCCCCGCAGCAAACAGAAACCCCACCCCGAAAAGGTGGGGTTTCTGCGTTTACGGCGACGGAAAAAC
>NZ_SMGP01000006.1 GCF_004339745.1 Paraburkholderia sp. BL9I2N2
TGCGCAGTTTATGTTGCAATGCTGTGCTCGATCGCAGCGGCAGCACCAGCGCGCTGATCGCACCGGAACACAGAATGCCGATCGTCACTTCAGCCGCGCGTGTCATGGCGGCCAGAAACAGACCGTTTGGCTCCATGACCGTTGGGATGCCAATCAGCGCGGCGGTGTACCCTGCGAGCACGAAGCCGTACCACTGAAAATGGCGATACCGGACTGCCGCAGCCGTGCAGGCACCGATCCATAACGTCATCCCAAGCATGTATAGCTCGGGCTGCTGCACAAACAGTCCGCCCAGCACTAACGATGCGATCGTTCCGGCCGCTGTTCCGAGGACCCGGTAGAAGCTTTTGGCCAGGACCATGCCACTTATCGGCTGCATCAGGACGAACACCGTCACCATGGCGGTGCGCGGACTCGGCAGTTCCAGCAACATCGCGATGCCCATCGCGAGCAAAGCGGCGGTCACCGTCTTCAACAGGTGCAGCCAGACAAGACCGTCGCCAACCATCCATTGCCTGGCAACCATCTTCGTCGCGCGCGCCCAGACCGACAATCGCGCGGATCTGGGCAGCGGTCGCCGCGCCGCTTTCCCGCTCCTCATCAACACGGACGACTTCCTTTGCCTGCTAAGAATGAGACCATTTGGACGCGGCGTCGCTTTTCGTACCTGAAACCGCCTGACAAAAGCCGCCCAGACCGGGAAGGTCTGGGCGAAGCCACCGGGAACCCGGCGGCGGAGGTATTCTGATATTGGCAAAACAGGCCTGCTCTCACGTTTCTGGCAAGAGCGACCATGTTTCATTCTTCAGGACCGTCGTCACGCGGCGCCCGTAGCGAGTTCAGGACGTACACGCCCGTTTGCTTAACTTAGTGAGCGGTGTAGATCCGGGGCGAATATGTGGACACCGCAGTGTCAGTTGCACGACCCGACTGCGACGAACCGTCTACTACACCACCTACGGCATTGTTCTGTGCGGCAACCTTGGCTTCAGCAGCCTGGATGTCCGCCGGATAAGTCGTGTTGTCACCATCGCCCGGATGATAACCAGCCTTCTCCAGCTGGATGAGTTCTGCGCGCACCTGTGCACGCGTGAGAGGCGCGTTCGATTGGGCGAACACGGCAACCGGAGCAGCAAGGGCAGCGGCGACAACAACGACTTGAATCAGGGACTTCATGGTGACTACCTCCAGACTTTGTCTTGACCTTCTACGAACAGCCCTGTTCGTAATCAATGACGACAGTCTAGGTAAATGGGCGCTTAAGATTAAGAGCGATGTCTGGAGAGGATCGTTGTCGAATTTGGGTTAACCCTGGTATCGCGCACAGTTCCGCCCGTGACATCACACGGGGTCTCCGTGATTTTCATGCCGTTTACCGGGTTAGTGGCATCTAGACGCGACAAGGCTTTCCGGTCAGCCCCTATAATATTTCACAATCAAATCAGCTAGTTGCTGTCTGGTCTTTTTGTGTTGCTTGAAGACCTCCCCGGCGGGGCTTGTGCGGCGGACAAGGGTACCAATGGGATCATTGGGCACCGTTTAGCGGTGATAAGAGCGTTTATCGCGGATCGGATAGATTCAAGTAGTAGAGATATGGTTTTCTAGCGTTAGGCATGTATGAAATAATAGGCCGGAAATCAGCCCATCTCCCGCCTGAAGCCCGCCATGCCCCGTCCGGCCGCCGCTACCCCCGACCAGATCCGTTCCACCGTCCTCGCGATGCTCGCCGAGGCCGGCGACGCCACACCTGCGACCGGCGCCCGCTTCCGCCAGCTCGTGTCGGTGCGCAAGCTGCGCGCGCGGCTCGGCGCGGGCGATCCCGCCACACTCGCGCGGGCGCTCAATGCGATCGAGGCCGAGGTCGTGCGTTCGGGGCTGGCTGAAATCGCGATGCCCGGCATCCCACCGGACATCGCCGAACAGATGCGTGCGCTCTGGCAGGCAGCGGTCACTGTGCAGCTCGACGACGTCGTGCGCCTGAAAGCCGAGGCGCAGCAGGCCATCGCCGTGGCCGATGCGGCGCGCACCGACGCCGAGTTGCGCGTCGAACTGCTGCGCCAGGAGGTGACCGAGTTGCGCTCGGCCCTGACGGCACGCGATGCCGAGCTTGCCGATTTGCGCGCGCAGAACACGAGCGTCAGGGAACGTTGCGCGGCGCTTGACGCCGCGCTCCAGGACCGGCAGGCGCAGCTGGATACCGTGGCGGCCGAACGGGCCGGCCTTGATCGCACTCACGCGAAGGCGCTCGCCGACGCGCAGCACCGCTACGAGGCGCTGTCGAAACAGTTGCTGCAGGAAACGGCGCATCAGCGTGAAGCCGTGAAGAAGGAACATGAGCAGTTCGCCTCGCAGCTGAAGTTCGCCGAGCGGCGCCTTGCCGTGCTGGAAGGAGAACGCGACCGCCTCGAAGGCGAACTGGCCCACGAACGCGGGACACGCCAGCAGGCAGTGGGCGAGGCGCTCGCCCTGAAAGCGGTCAATGCGAGCCAGCACGCACAGCTCGACGAGTTGATGCGCATCATGTCGGCGATCGACGCGCCCCGTCGTGCGCCGGTCGCGTCTACGGGGCTGGCGACCGCCCGGCGGACGAAAGCAACGCCAAAGAGCGGCGCGGCCACGCGGGCGAAGAAATCATGAGCGCCACGCTGAACCCCGCGGACTGGATCGATGGCGGCGTCACTCCACCGCGGCGGATGCCGGCGGAGGTTGACGCCGCGCTCGCATACCTTGCGGACGCACTCGGCCACATCGTCTACACGCGCTGGACACTCGTGGCCATCAAGCGCCGCTACCCATCGCTGACCGACGCCAGGACAGCCCACCCGGCCGTGATGCGCTTGCTGCTCGATTATCCGGCCGTGGTCGAGTACTGGGATCGCGGCCGCGTGCGAACGGTTGCCGTGGACGATGCACCGACGCCGGAGACGATCCTGCAACGGGTGTTGCATACGCACCGCCGGCGCTTCAGGCTTGCGACTGTGCTGGGTGTGCTGGCCGCAATCGGTGAGTCGGAACGGGAGCCGCCGGCGCTGGCTGCCGTGCCGCAACCGCTCGTCGCATGGCTCGCGCGTGCCGGGCGATTCGCGAACGTCGCGAGCGCGACCAACACGCTCGGCGTCGGCGACGACGCGCAGGCCGTGGCGCTGTTCCTGCGCGATCGGGCGAGCCGCTCGCCGCATACGCTGCGTGCGTACCGGGCGGAACTGCGCCGGCTCGTCGCGTGGTGCGAGACCCATCAGCTCGGCCCCCTGTCAGATCTGACGCGGCACGACCTGCTGGCGTACCGGCAGGCGCTGCGCCAGCCGGTACGGGATGCCGCCGACGATGCACCGCATAAGGTCTCGGAGGCGCTGCAGTCCCGGGCGCTCGCGGTGGTCGCGAGCCTGTTCCGCTATTGGGCCGAGACCGGGTATCTCACCGCGAATCCCGCTGCTGGTCTGGTGCGCGGTAACCGTTCGCGCGCGAGTTTCGCGCCGCAACGGATGCTGCCGCCAGCGTTGCTCGCCGCATGCGATGCGTGGGTGTCCGAAACGGTGACGGGGGATGACGCCCTTGGCATCGCCCGTCGCCGTGCGATCTGGACGCTATACCGCTATGCCGGCGTGCGGCTGGTCGAACTCGTTTGGTCCAATGAGGCGCAGTTGCCGAAGCTTGAGGTGGACGATCGCGGCAGTTGGACGTTGCACGTGATCGGCAAGGGACGCAAGGCGCGTGCGATTCCGTTGCCGGCGGTCTGTGTGCCGGTGCTGCAGGCATACCGGCAACTGCGCGGCCTGCCGCCGCAGCCAGGTCTTGACGAACATGCGGCGCTGATCCACGGACTCAAGGGCGGTTCGCTGCAAGGCTCGGGGCTCTATGACGAGGTCAAGGCGATCTTCATCGCTGCGGCTGAGCGGCTCGCGAAAACCGACCATGCCGGCGCCGCGCGCCTGCGACAGGCTTCGCCACACTGGCTGCGGCACGCGTACGCGCGACAGATGATCGTCGACCATCAGGTGCCGCTGCCGGCGGCGCAGGCGCTGCTTGGCCACGCGTCGGTGCAGACGACCGCCGCGTATTACCGACAGTAAGTTGTTATGTGCAGTATCACCTCCAGCTCTTTGATAGCAAAGGAGACCAGTCGCTGGTACTCAACATAAATATTTGAGCCGGCTGTGGAGGTCCGCAGTTCAAAAACGGCATGTGTGACCTCAGCGGTGCTATAGCGAAGCTTCTCCAGTTCGCCCAAGGCTCCGGCAACGAACCGGTCCAGCGGCAGGTTGTTTGAAACTTGATGGGTGGATTGGTGCATGATCGAGCTCCTCACCAAAGGCGAACCCGATGGCCGCCATGAGTCCCATCATGAAACTTTATGTGCAGTAGTCCAAGGCTAACGCCTTGCTCTCAAAGCACTTACGTTGGCCACTCTACATAACAACTTACTGTCGGTAATAGCGCTCGGTCGTGGACAGTCGTACGTGCCACATCAACTGCCGCAACTGATCGAGTGCCCGCGTGTACTTCGTCTCCTTCGCTGTCATCGCGTCGACCATGTTCAGCCCGAAGGTCGCGCGCAGGTCGTGGAAGCTGAACTTGTGCCTGGGGTTGCCGAGCTGTACGCGCATCATGGGCAACAATTCGTCCTTGATGAACTGACGCACGGCCTGTCCGGTCTTGACGTGGCGGCGCACCTGCGGACCAGTGCTGACCGGGCCGCGCGACTCACGATCCTCGTAGAGCGGTGCACCGCGATGGCTGAGAAAGAGCGGCTGGTCGGGGTGTTCGCCGCCGTCTGCCAGTTGGCGACGCTTGCGCGCACGTTCGCTGTGCATGTAGATGTACAGCCGCTCGTAGAAACCGCGCGGCAGGTGCAACACGCCCTTGACACCGCCCTTCGTGTCGATGCCCGTACCCGGCCCGCAGGCGAGACGGATGTCGTCGCCGTGAAACTCGCCCGGCTTGCGCATTACGTGTTTCGCGCGCACGGTTAGTACCGTCTGGATGCGGGCGCCCGTCAATAGCGCGAACAGATGAATGAGCGTCATCTCGGTGTTGTCGAGAGCGGCTAACGATTCAAGCAGCACCGACTGCTCGGAAGATGGGAGCGGGCGCAGGCGACCACCGTCCTGAATGTGATCGTCCCACGGGTCTTCTGCGCGCCGGCCGCTGATCGACAGGTCGGTAGTCTTGACCTCGATCGTGCTGCTGAAGCCCTTCTGGTCCCTGAACTCGATGAAACGGCCGGATTCGACCCACGGCGCGTTCGCGGGCTTGAAGCCTGCTTCGGTCATGAGCCAGCGATAGAAGCGCACCACGGCGCCCATACGACGCCTGGCAACGCCCGGAGATAGTTCGCCTGCCTGCACGGCCAGCCTGATCGAGGCGCTATAGCGGTAGGTCGGACGTTGCCGCTTGTTCGCGGGGAACGTCAGCCAGTCGATGCCCTCGTCATCCAGATAGCGATGGAACGCCACCAGGTCGTCTGCGATGCTGGCGAACGTCAGCATGTTGGGCGACGACTTCGACTCCATCATATCGATGAGCCAGACGTTCGCCTCAGCCCACGGCGCGCCGTCAGCGAGTCGGACAACAGGGAAAAGAGGGAAGGTGCCTGCGATCCACTGCGGGCGGGCGTCGCGCCGCTTGCCGGTGTCGGGGTCTGCGAGCGGGACCGTGTGATAGATGGTGCCGCCCTCGGGCGTGGTGATACTGACCGGCGTCGCGCCGGGTGTGTCGCGGTCAACGACCTCGGTCAGCGGCAGTTGCCGGATGGTCGTTCGTCTTGCCGTCATCGTGCAGATCCTCTGCTGTGTTTGTGCGGGTGTCCGCTTTAACACAGCCTGCGAGTATCAGGAAATCGTTCTTCACTTGCGCATATGCCGTGGAAGATGCCCGTCGATCTCCGCTGACCCTTCTCGCTACCACACAATTTACGCCTCAGAGTACCTCTGAGTGGCGTCGTTCGTGGACCGCATACGTTCCGACCACAAGGCGGGTTTTGAGGAACTTAGTCTCATCTTCGTTGGAATGCCGGACGAAACATTATCCTCAATGGTCGACTACCTTGCCACCCAATCATGGGTACTCGATGCTTGGTTCGTTCCGTGAATCCTTACGGGAGGCTCGTTGATGATTTGGTACGAGACAATCGGATTGCGAAGGCAACACCGTTCTACGTGGTTTATTTCAAGCCGGGTCTGTTTAACCACATCGCCGGCGCGTTATCGGCGCAACCGCCCATCGAATAGTGCCACTCATTCATGTTCTACATGACGGCGATAAAACCGAGCGGTGGCGGCAATGTAAAGTTGCCAGATACTAACCTAGCGAACTCGACGGCGCGTGGAAGCGCCGCGTTCGCAGCAGCGTCGGGAGTTCCGAACCGTGGAACCCAGTCGCCCTCATGGAATAAAGCCGCGGCGGGGTCCGTCGTGTAGCATTTTCGGCGTTCTTCTGCAGCAATAGCAATTTGGCCGCGTCTTAACGAAAAAACCCGTTTATTGACAGTACCCCAAGTGCAACGCGCATTTCAATAGCTGTCAGAAGCGACCTTCATGCTCAGAGGGGAAAGCCGCCGGCAAATGTCTCACGTAGATAGGCAATGAAAAGTCGCACCGCGCGGGGGACATGGGATGTCTGCGGGCGAACCACATAGACCTGTTCGGCGAATGCGCCAACAGGACGCCATTCGGGCAGAACGACGACCAGTTTGCGCGACTGCACTCCGGATTGCGCTGTGAAATCAGGAAGTAGCGCAATGCCCAGATCGTCAAGCGCGGCATCACGTAGCGCCTCGCTGTTATTGGCCGAGAAGGGGCCATTGACTGTCAGCGTGAGAGGCCCGGACACATTTTTGCGCGTCGTTTTCCGCTCAAACGACCAGACACCAGAACTCCGCGCACGAGGATAGAAAAGGCAATCGTGTGAAGTTAGGTCGCCTGGTGTTGCGGGCGTGCCTCGGCGCGCAAGATAAGCCCGTGTCGCGACGATAACCGAACGTGTCTCACATAATTTCCAGGCGACGTGGGTCTCGGGAGCCTGTGCGCTGTGCCGGATGGCGAGATCGAATCCTTCGGTGACGATGGAACTGAGTCTGTCGGATAAATCGAGCTGGACGCGGACCTCGGGATTTTCACGCAGGAACGCGGACATTCTCGGTACGAGTTGTTGCCGCCCGAAGGCCACAGGCGCCGTGACACGAATCACGCCTCTTGCTACTCCTGCCATTTCTCGCACATTAGCAAAGCTCGCCGCGATGTTGTCGTACTGGCTGCGCGTATCGTCGACAAGTCGTTGGCCGGCTTCCGTAAAGCGCACGCTGCGGGTGGTGCGCTGGACGAGTGGTACGCCCGCAGCCCGTTCCAGTTCCGCAATTCACTGGCTCATAGCGGCCTTGCTCACGCCGAGCCTCGCCGCGGCCGCCGTGTAACTGCCCTGTTCGGCCAGCACGGTAAGCCAGTGCAGATGATTCCAGAGTCCCTCGATCTTTTGCGTGTCCATGATTCTATTGTTCGCTATGGAAAACAATGATTTCAATCATAGCGTCTTTGCTTCGTGCCCGGACCTTCATACACTGCTACTACTCCCAATCAATTCAGAGGTGTGGAAATGCAGGCATTCAACGACGCGGCGGACGTGATTCACTACATTCATGGTGAGCGCGTGAGGGGTTCTGGCGATCGCACCCAGCCGATCTTCAACCCGGCCGCCGGCGCGCCCGCGCGCAAGCTGGTGCTGGGCGAAGTGGCCGATGTCGATGCGGCCGTCGCAAGCGCCAAAGCGGCCTTTCCGAAGTGGAGCAATACACCGCCGATTCGTCGCGCCCGCGTCATGCTTCGTTTCCTTGAATTGATGAACCGGCATAGCGACGAACTCGCAGCAATTATTACGGCCGAGCACGGTAAGGTGTTTTCGGATGCGCAAGGCGAAGTGGCACGTGGTATTGACGTGATCGAATTCGCGTGTGGTATTCCGCAACTGCTGAAGGGTGATTACACCGAGCAGGTTTCCACCGGCATGGATAACTGGACGACACGACAGGCGTTGGGCGTTGTGGCAGGGATTACGCCGTTCAATTTCCCGTGCATGGTTCCATGCTGGATGTTCCCGGTCGCCATCGCGGCGGGCAATACGTTCATCCTCAAGCCGAGCGAGCGTGATCCGTCGGCGGCGCTGTTCATGGCGGACCTTTTGAAGAAGGCTGGGCTGCCTGACGGCGTGTTCAATATTGTGCAGGGAGACAAGATTGTTGTCGATGCGGTCCTGACTCACCCGACAGTCAAGGCGGTGAGTTTCGTCGGCTCCACACCGATCGCCAACTACATCTATGAAACGGGCGCGAAGCACGGCAAACGCGTGCAGGCGCTGGGCGGCGCGAAGAATCATATGGTGGTCATGCCGGACGCTGATCTTGAACAGGCGGTCGACGCACTGGTTGGAGCGGGCTATGGTTCGGCTGGCGAGCGATGCATGGCTATTTCGGTCGCAGTCCTGGTGGGAGATGTGGCTGACAAGATCATTCCACGACTGGCGGATCGGGCTCGCACGCTTGTGGTAAAGAACGGTATGGAGCCGGATGCCGAGATGGGACCGATCGTCACCCGTCAGGCGCTTGAGCGCATTGAAGGCTACATCGGATTGGGAGTTGAAGAAGGCGCGACGCTCGTCGTCGATGGACGGGGCCTCAAGGTGAGGGGGCATGAAGAAGGATTTTTCACGGGAGGTACGCTGTTTGACAACGTAACTCCGGAGATGCGCATCTACAAGGAAGAGATCTTCGGTCCTGTGCTTGCCTGTGTGCGCGTGAAGGACTTCACCGAAGCGGTCGAACTTATCAACGCACACGAATTCGGCAATGGTGTTGCGTGCTACACGCGTGATGGCCATGTAGCCCGCGAATTCGGACGGCTAATCGAAGTAGGGATGGTCGGCATCAATGTGCCGATTCCTGTTCCGATGGCGTGGCATGGATTCGGTGGATGGAAACGCAGCCTGTTTGGCGACATGCACGCATACGGCGAGGAGGGCGTGCGCTTTTACACGAAGCAGAAGTCGATCATGCAACGTTGGCCTGAAAGCACCGAAAAGGGTGCGGAATTCGCGATGCCGACCGCGAAGTGAGCGGCGTATAGGAGCAACCCCAAGGCGCAAACGGTGTGGGATAGCTTTGTGCAGTGGATGAGGGCCGCCCGCTTGCTCGGAGCCGGGCCTTCGTTCGACTCCCGCACGCGCACTCATTGATAAGCGGTAGGATCGAAACTAGTCTCGAGACGACGGTGCCTATGACTGTTCCACTCTTATATCCACTGGCGACACTGCAACGGATCGGCGTTGTTGCAAAAAATTGGAGTGCTTCGCGGTGGATTGACGCTTACGTACAACGCTCGGGTTGACCGGGATGTTAGCTTCGCGTCGAACTGCGTAGATTCTCGATTTTTTCCCCGAGAAGATGCGCAAGGACGAACGCAGGGCAAGCGAGCCCAAAGGGGTGTACCGCGTCAGGAACTGGCGGGAATACAACACGGGCTTGATTGCGAGAGGTGACGTGACCATGTGGATCGATGAAAGCGTGCTGACGCAGGTATCCGAGGCTGGCCCGACGAGGCACGGCCGACCGCGTGTCTACAGTGACGCGGCGATCCAGATGCTGTTTGGCCTCAAGCAGATCTTTCATCTGCCGCTACGCGCTCTACAGGGCTTCGCGTTCAGTCTGGGCAAACGCGCCTACCCGGGCTTGCCAGTGTCGAACTATAAGACCTTGAGCCATCGCGCACAGACCCTGAAGGCTGTACTGCCAACGCAGCGCCCCAATGCCCCCTTGCATCTGGTGATCGATAACACTGGACTGAAGGTGTACGGCGAAGGTGAGCGGAAGGTGCGCAAGCACGGCTATTCGAAGCGCCGGACATGGCGCAAGGTACATCTTGCGATGGACGCGAACACCGGCCAGATATGCGCCGCGTTGACGACTCATCAGGACGAAGGCCAAGTGTTGCCTGATCTGCTCGACCAGATTCCGGCTGACGTGGTGATCGATACCATCGGTGGCGATGGCGCCTACGACACCCGGCTGCGCCACGCGCAGATCGCCGCGCGCGGCGCGATCCCATCGATTCGGTCGCGCGATGGAGCGATGCCGTGGCCAGATAACACGCCCGGCGCCTCCTGGCACAATGCGGCTATCGCCGCTATCGCGAAAGGCAGCAGGCGCG
This sequence comes from Paraburkholderia sp. BL9I2N2, assembly GCF_004339745.1. Taxonomy (GTDB): domain Bacteria; phylum Pseudomonadota; class Gammaproteobacteria; order Burkholderiales; family Burkholderiaceae; genus Paraburkholderia. Next base: position 10,191 of record NZ_SMGP01000006.1, read on the forward strand.
AATGGAAGCAGGCGACTGGCTGCCACCGGCGCTCGCTGGCCGAGACCTTGATTTACCGGCTCAAGGTGCTCACGGGTTCCTGTCTGTGGGCGCGCGAGACCGGCTCGCAGGCAACTGAGGTGTCGATCCGTGTGGGTGTGCTCAACCACATGGTAGCCCTCGCTCGCCAACAGTCCGTCCGTATCGCCTGAGATCGAGAACACTGGGGGCATGTTGTCTCTACCTGTGATTAACGCAACAACGCCGCGAAAACACCTTGCTTGCTAAATGTCCTAAACCGATAGCCGATGCCAAACCGGGTGCCAGTGGACCTTCGACTATATATATGACCATCGTTGACATATATCAATAAGCGGCGGTTGTTCGGTGTGGTTGCTGACAAAACTCGATACGTCGCGGTCCGACGGAACATATGTCGAAAGTTTGCAAGACCCAGATACGGGCAGCATAGGTGGCGCGCTACATCGCCTTCATAGCCACCGCGCTATGCCGCCCGCGCGAAGGCTAGAATGTATAGGCGATATCGAGGTGCGTAATGAGCGGGTTGGTCGCAATGCGCATCTTCGTCACGATCTCGGTGCCCACCGCGGTTGTCGCATTCGTGGTCAGTGTCGTCGACAGCGGTATGTAGGTCACTGAAGCATTGATCGACCAATGTTTGCTCAGCGCGTAGCTCATACCGGCTTCCACTACCGGATTCCACGAGGGACTCAGCGACGCACGCGTCGTGCAGCCAGGCCCGCAAGAGTCGCCGATGAACTGCCCATTGGTGATGCGCGTGTGCGAGTACCACGTATAGTTGACGCCCGCACCAAGAAACGGTCTGAACTTCGCTTCGGGCGGCAAGAAGTGATACCTGACTTCAATCACCGGCGCGAGCGGTTTCGATTGACCGATCACCCCATAGTGTGCCCATGATCCGTTGCCGATCAGGTCGCTCGTGAATGGCGAGCCTGCCAGAAAGGCAACACCGATGTGATCGGTGAACAGATGCTCGGCCGTGAGGCTGACCGCGTTTGAAGCGCCGACATGCGCCCCGGTGCCTGAGATTGTCTGGTTTACGGGCATGCCGCCGGCGCTTTCTACCACCGTGGGATCGGAATTTCCCTGCGGCATGACCCGAAGCCAGCCTATCCCCAAAGTTGTGCTACCACTCGCCTGCGCTTGTGCATCGCTAGCGAACAATGCCGCACAGCCTAACACGGTCATGCCTACAACCCGTACAATTTTCTCGCAGTGCATTATGTCTCCTCCGGTGTAAAAATGGGCGGTTCTAGCCGCCATGTCAGAATGCAGTAAATTTGTATCGTTTAAAGCCATGTATTTCGATATCCTAATTAAAGGCGGCTTTCGATACATTCGATAATCCGTCGTTCAGCGCTTACCGCCGCTTCTATTCAATCCTCCTGCGCCGCTGCCGCACAGCAATTCATCTCACCTGCGCCGGTCATGCAGTCACAAGTCGCCTGTCATCAATGAGGTCAGCCAGTCCCGCATCGCACACGCGCTGGTAAAGCGACTCTTCCACTTCGATCCCCAGCGAATTGAGCACGGACGCCAACATCTCGTAGTGACCGACCAGCATGCATAGTTCGATCAGTTGCCTGTCGTCGTATCGCGCGGCGAGTTGCGTCCACGTGTCGTCAGCGACGGCGCGCTCATGATGGATTTCATCCGCTGCTCTCAGCACGGCCGCGTGGTGTGCCTCCCACCCCGGCGACTCCGGCCCTTGCGCAACTCGTTGAATATCCGCACGCGTCAAACCCACGCCGAGCCCGATCGAAACATGCTGGAACCACTCGTATTTGCTTCGGCAATTCCACGCAACCCGCAGGATTGCCAGCTCACAGTCGACCCGGCTCAACGTCCCGTAAGGCATGAGTGTGGAAGCAAACTTCCCCCACGGACGGATGAGCCGCCTGTGGCGCATCAGTGTCAAGAAGAGATTGGGCGCGCTGACGCGGGCGCGCTTTCCCATGATCCGCAGCATGACTCGCGGGATCAACGGGAGCTGGTCCCGTCTCAACGGACTCAGGCGTGGCGCCCGAAGGGTTCTCCAGCCTGAGGGCGGACCGATTGCTTTCTGTTGCGTACTAGTCATGGCTCGACATATCTCCACAGCGTTGAGTTGAACGTCAAACGCACCTTCCGCCGGCCTCCACCGACTCGGCACTCGTATCGATCGAGAACGCAAAAGGGAAGCGCCCTAATACTGCGGCCGCACGCGCTTCGAGCGTCGAATCGGCGAGTTCCAGACGCAGTGACATGCCCCGCGAAGCGTCGTCGGAGACAGTCAGTCGAGCTCCGCCAATGCCAGCTTCATCTAGTGCGGAGCGAAGTACGTCGGCCGTTTCGCGCCGCTTCAGGTCCGGTTTGAATAACTTGCCAACGGCGGTCAGCGGGATTGCGTCGACGATACGAATCTGCTTGGGCAGTGCAGCCCGCTCGCTGATCTCGCGGCGCAAAAATTCGGCGAGATCGTGCTCGGTAGCGCTCGCACCGGGCTTCAGTTGCACATAGGCAACCGGCAACTCGCCTGCGTGCGCGTCGGGTCGACCGATCGCCGCAGCGATCTGGACTGCCGGATGCCGATGCAGCGGTTCCTCGATCGTCGCCGGATCGATGTTGTGTCCGCCTCGAATGATCAGGTCCTTCTTGCGGCCGGTCAGCCAGAAATAGCCATCTGCATCGCAACATCCCAGGTCGCCCGTATTCAGCCAGCGCTTGCCGTCGCCCATGTCCATCCAGAGCGCTTTGTTCTGATCGGACTGAGCGTAGCCGGCGAAAACATTCGGGCCTGCGATCACGAGAAGTCCGACTTCGTTCGCGCCGCAGTCACGGACAAATCGGCCAGCGGCGTCGACGAGAACCGCCTTCATTTCCTGTCCCGGAACGCGCAGCCCGATCGAGCCTAGTCGTCGTTCTCCGAGAGGCGGATTGACGCTGCTGACACAAGCCCCCTCCGTCAAGCCATAGCCTTCGAGGATGCGCACGCCGGTCCGCTCCTGGAAGGTGCGAAATACTTCAACTGGCATCGGGGCCGCACCGCACAAGCCATACTCGAGCGAACTGATATCGTGACCGTCGATGGAAACATCGAGCAGCGACGCATAAAGCGTAGGAACACCGCTAAAAAAATTGATGCGGTGGTGCTCGACGATTTTCCAAAACCGCTTGACGACGCCATCACCGCGATAGCCTTGTGGCGTACCCAGTACGACATGCGCTCCCCGCGAAAACGGCACGAGCCCTGTCGCCAGTACCGCATTGACGTGAAACAGCGGCAATCCGCAAAAGATCGTCTTGCCGGGGCCCATGTCGTCGCCGAAGAATTGCCCAACGCTCCATGCATTGGCGACCTCATTGCTGTGGCGGCGCATGGCGATCTTCGGCAACCCGGTTGTGCCGCCGGTACAGAAGTACGAGGACAATGCATCCGGATTGAACCGGCGCAGGTTCAGCAGCACGGTTCCGGACTCCCGCGCAATTGCCTTGCTGAATGCGTGAATACCGATGTGCGAAGGAACCGCGTGGCGCAAACTGCCGCGGCCATGCAGCCGCGCACATTCGCGGCGTTGAAGCAGTTGGGCCACGAACCGCTTCGGGCCGCGCACTCGGTCTGCGAGATTAACGAGCACCAGATGCTGCAGCGACTTCACCCTGTCGAGGACCGACTGCACTTTGGGCCAAAGATCCGTCCCGGGGAACGGGGCCAGGGTAACCAGAACCTTGGCCCCTGCGGCATTGAGTAGTTCGGCGATAGCCGCTCCTTCCAGCAGCGGATTGATCGCGCAGACAATGCCGGCCGCCTCGCCACCCCAGATTACGAGATGCGTTTCAGGCAGATTCGGCAGTAGATAGGCCACCACCGAATCGTCACGCACGCCCAGGCGCGCGAACATATTCGCTGTGCGCGTGATGTCGCGCACGAGCTCGCGGTAAGTCCAGCACTCCGCTTTTCGATAGTCGTCGGCACGCAGAAAAAACGAAAGGGCAGGCGCGGACGGATTGATAGCAGCGCCGCGGCAGATCATCTCGTATGTGCTCGCGGGCAGGTTCGCCCGCAGCCCTTCGGCCTCGGCCGCAAGCACATCCTGCTGATTGGCGATACCTGTCATCCAGCTTCTCCGACGACCCGGTTGCGTTGCACGCCGAGATCGATCAGCCCGTCAGGGCTCGCGATGCGCGATTCGACGAGGTCGCCGGCTTGCAGATACTGCTGTCTTCCTGCCTGCACTTCCATGAACACTTTCCATTTGACGGCTTCAGGCAGCAGTGCCGCGATTTTCTGTTTCACCGGCGACGGAATGCTGAGCGCACAGCCGGCAGGCGTACCCGTCGCAAGCAGATCGCCCGTGTACAGATCATGCACGCCTGACAGTTCCTCCAGCGTTTCTGCGGGGCCGTAGACGAGATTGGCCGTCGAGTCTTTCTGACGGACTGCGCCATTGACGGTCAGCGTCAGATCGAGTCCTCTCAGCTTCGGAATATCGTGCGGCTCGATCAGACATAAGTAAGGGCCGACTGGACCGAACGTGCGGTAGCTCTTGCCCTTGTAGAACTGCATCTGCGGAATCTGGACGTCGCGGGCCGAGTAGTCGTTCACGATCACAACACCGGCAACATACTCGTGCAGATTCGCATCGTCGATCGACTGACGGGACGTGATGTCGCGCTTCAGCACGAGGCCCAATTCGATCTCGTAGTCGAGAAAATGCACGTCCCGGGGCCGCACGACGTGGGAGTCCGCAGGGACGATGCAGCTCGCCGCCTTCGTGAAGATCATGTTGAACTTCTTGGCATTCGGGTTCATGCCCGATTCGATCATGTGCTGCCGGTAGTTCGCACCCTGGCACACGAACTGCTGGTTGCGCGTGACGGGCGAAAGCCACTCCACTTCGGACTCTTGAATCATTGGCCCAGTCAGCTCGGACAGTGTTCCGATCCGGTTGGCACGAACAAAATCGGCAGTCGTCTCGAACTCGCCGGGAATCGGCGTGATGAGGCCATTTCGGACCACACCCCACTGGGCGCGGCCTTGATGCTTGTAGTGAAGAACGTGCAATGACATGAATACGCCTCGTGTGACCGTGTGATGTGACCTGCGTCAGGCGAACAGCCGGGCAAGCATCTTGAGCTTTTCCACCGTCACATCAGGACTGCGACGGAGATTGCGGACGAGCGCCGCCACGCTGCCGGGCGTGAACCTGGGTTTGGTGAAGCTGCGCGGCATGGCCGGCCCCCACTGCGACATCGCCTCGCGGCTGACGGCGTGCACGCCTAACGGCTCGGCCGAGGTGAAAAGATCGCCGTCGCAGTAATGCTCGTGCTTGTCGCCCCACGGGTCCTGCCAATAGTCGAAAACCTGACTGCCGAGAATGTGCCGCCCGATACCCCAGGCGTGCGTCCAGCCTTTGTCGCGCAATACGCGCTGGCCCATGCCGACTGCGTCGGCGTCCACCACCTCATAAGCGCTATGGCTGTAAAGCGGCGCGAAGCCCTGAGCCAGCGCAAGCGTGTGATGATCGGCGGGCGTGCTGCCGAGATCGAGCCGCATGAAGGCGACCGCGGGCGAGCCGTCGGGAAGCACTTGCACGTCGCTCGGGACGAATCCGAAGTGCTCCGTGTACCACGCGCAGGTCTTCTGGAAGTCGGCCAGCTCGAGCACAACGTGTCCGAGCCGGATGACCTCCGGCGGTTCGGCCGGCAGGCGCTGTGTCCCGTTGATGCGGACCGCGGCGTCCACGGAGTTGAACGGCAGCGGCGCTCGATGAGGGAGCGCTGCAGCGGGAATTTGTCCACATATCGCGTCGACGCGGAAACCCGAGGGGTCGGTGAGGCGCACGCGATGGCCGCCACCCGGCCAATTCGACGGCTCCACGTCCGACGCGTCGGGCAGGCGCGACAGCATCCGAAGATCGATCATGTCGTTCACGCGCAAACCGAGTCCGACGAAACGCGCCTTTGCAGCTCGACGGACCACGTAACAGAACGGCGCGGCACTCGTGCCGCGCAGGAACAATTGCTCGCTGTCGCGCGATACGGTGCGCAACCCAAAATCGTTCAGAAACTGCTCGGCCCTGGCGAGGTCGGGGCGGTCGAAAATCAGATAAGCCAGTGCGGACGCTTTCGTCGTCGGGCGCGGATGGCGAACTGGCTGTGGGGTAGTCAGCTTCATGGGAAAAAACCTCAGACGGAAGGTAGGGCATATTCGGCGGAATGTGCCGTCGCGTTGACAGGTGTGCCGAGCAAAGCCAGGCTTTCGCGCACCAGACGGTTTGCATCGATCGCGGGACCATCATGGACGATCATCCGGTCGGGCCGGACCACGGCTGCCCAGCCGAACGGCACGGCACGCGGAAGGAACACGCCGTCCAGGTCCTCCCAGCTACCGCGTTGCGCCAGATGCAGCCGCTGCCCGCGATGCGCGATCTGGACCACAGCGCCACCAGCAGCGGCGAACGCCGCAGCCGTACAGGCGTCGAGTACTGTGCCCGCGTCGTGGCCGAACCCGATCAGCGCGAGACCCGTGCCGAGTATGTCGTCGCTCAGACACGTTGTGCCATCCGGGCCGCGCACCCAGCCCTGAGGAATGACTGCGCCGCGAGTGAGCCTGCTATGCGTGTGGCCTCCGACGAACAGCCCGCGTCGGAAAGTGTGTTTCGGCTTGACTTCCAGTTCCTCGAAATACGCGCGCATCTGCGGCACGCGCCGTGTGGTACGCAAGAGGCCATGGATGACTAAAGCGGTAACGCGATTACGCGGCATCACAAGCTTCCCCATGAACCTGGCGAATTTGATCATCGCTTTCACATGAGGGCGGCGTTCCTGATCGTAGGTCTCGAGAACCTGCGGCGCAGTGCGACCGTGAATGGTCCATGCGAGTTTCCAGCATAGATTTGCCGCGTCGCGCAGCCCGGCGACCAGTCCCTGCCCGGCGAACGGCGGTGTGATATGCGCAGCATCGCCCACCAGAAAGACGCGCCCGCGGTTGAACGCGCTCGCCGTCCTCGCGTGGGAACGGTAGACTGCCTTGCGTTCAATGATCATGTCGTCTACGTTCCCCCACGGTGCAAGCAACTCTCGAATACGCACATCGGATTCCATTTCCTCGCGGGTCTCCCCGGGCCGGAGCATGAACTCCCAGCGCTCACGCTCGCCGGGCGCAGTCATATGCGGAGTCGGCCGGCGGTGGTCGCAGATGAACTCGACATGATCGATGGGGTGTGGAACCTTGCGCGCGTCGACAATCAGCCAGTCTTCGGTAAAGGACTTGCCTTTAAATTCCAGCCCGATCAGTTGACGCACCAGTGAACTGGCGCCATCGGCACCGACAAGGTACCGGGCTGCTACCGAATGGGTCTGTCCCTGCCCCAGGTCCAGTGATGCAACGACCGACTCCTTTCCCGATTCAAAACCGGCAAGCGAGATGCCAAGCGCAACCTGCACATGGTTATACGTCTTTAGCCGGTTGCGCAGGCAACGCTCCAGTTCTGGCTGATAGAACGTCACGAGCTTGGGGTGTCCGTCCAGGCTGCCCAGCGTGTTGCCCTTGCCGAACTCGCCGAGCGTTGGCGATCTCATTCGCACATACGGTATCGCCACCGTCTCGAAATCGCCCTCGTTCACACCGGCCAGCTGCAGGATGCGCAGCGCTTCGTTATCCAGAGCAATGGCGCGGGGTGCCATGAAGATATCAGTCGCTTTGTCGATAACCAGAACACGAACACCGTAACGCGCCAGCAGGTTGCTCACCGCCGCGCCGACGGGGCCCAGGCCGACCACCAGCACGTCGACGGTTGACGGCAAGCCCCCGATAGTCGGCTGTAGCGAATCGCAACCGACAGCGGCCCGATCATTCATCTGTGCGCCTGTCTCCACCATGACTCCGTATCCGTTGATCTTATGGTTTCTCTGCATTTATCGACATTAAACTCATGCATGAGTAAATTGTCAATCATGAGGTTTACCTCTATACTCGGATTTCCATATCCGTCCGACCTCTCATGCCGAACCCACCTACTCGCCGCCCGGGCAAGCACCCCATTCAGGCGGCGCCGACGACGTCTGCGGACGTCCCGGCAGCACGCGAACCGCGCGGCGCCCGCCGCAAACGCGAGACGCGCGCGCGATTACTCGAAGCGGCACTCAGACTCATGGCCGAAAAAGGGATGGAGGGCGCCGCCATCAACGAAATCACCGAAGCAGCGGATGTGGGTTTCGGCTCGTTCTACAACCATTTCGAGTCGAAGGAAGCGATTTACGCCGCGTTGACAGACTGGGTATTCGAGGATTTTGCGGACGAGGTGGACCGCGCGATCGGCGGCCTGTCGGACCCCGCTCAGGTGATGTCCGTATCGGTGCGCCACACGCTCCTGCGTGCGCGGCGAGAGCCAATTTGGGGGGAGTTCCTCATCCGCGAGAGTTTCGCCGCGCGTAATCTCAACCGGGGTCTCGGTCCCCGGTTGCTAAGGGATATCAGGCGAGGTATCGCAGCGAAGCGCTTTGTGATCGCCGACCCGCTCATGAGCTTCATTTCGGCTGGCGGCATGATCCTGACGGCGATCGCCGTGGAGCTCCGTTTCGCTATTGCGGGCGGGTTGCAGGCCAGTGCGCTCAGGGACTTCGGGTTCAGCGGCGAAAATGTTCCAGAGCGCACCGCCGCGATTCTGCTGCAATTGATGGGACTCCCACGTTCGGAGGCGGAGGAAATCGCTCACCGGCCTTTGCCTGGAGTGGTATTGCCAAACCAGGGGATTTGAAGAGCTACACGGTCAGTTTCCAATTCCACATTGCGCGGGCGCCGGACCCATTCGTCCACAAGACCCGCGACGGATTCGAAGCAATCAACGGAGCTCCACCATGCGCCAATCTGCCATCGTCGCCCTGGTCAATCAGTATTGCGAGGCTCCCGCGCGGTTCAGTTATGTAGAGCGGCCACAACCGCCCTTGCCGACACACAGCGTCGAAATCGCCGTGTCCGCTGTTTCAGTCAATCCCTTAGATTTGCTGATGGCAAGCGGTTACGGCCGACGCATATTCGGACTCGGCGCAGGCGGTCGTCTGCCATTGCAGCTTGGACGGGACGGCAGCGGCGTTGTGACGCGAGTCGGTACGCGGGTGTGCCATCTACAACCGGGAATGGCCGTGTGGTTCGGGTTGCCACCCTTTCGACGTGGCAGCTATGCCACTCATATCCAGATTGACAGCGCACTGGCAAGTCCGGCCCCGGCGGAACTAACCGCAACGCAATCCGCGAGTCTGCCGTATGCGGGGGTCACCGCACTTCGCCTGCTCGAGGCGGCGGGACTCGACGAGCGACAGGCCAGAGGACGCCGCGTCTTTATTCACGGCGCGAGCGGCGGAATTGGCCTGGTCCTGCTGGACCTGTTGCACGCATGGGGCGCTACCGTTTTCGTCAGTGCGGCGCCGGCCGTGTTCGACGCGTTGAAGGGGCGCGCGCCGTGCACCTGCTTCAACTCGCGAACCGACGAAATCATGCGCGGCATCGCGGAATGCGACACCCTGCTCGATCTCGTTGCGTCGCATGATGCCCGTTTTTCCATTGAGCGTCGCTTCATCGAGACATTGCCTGCTGGGGGGCGCTACGCAACACCTGTCACGCCGGTGCCGGACATCGTCGACGAGACAGGGCTGGTGTCGGGGCTGGTCCGCAGTGGTCTCTACAGGCACCAGGCGATGCGCGCCGCAGCGCGGCGCGAAATTGATTATCGCTGGGTGTTTTTCAAGCCGGGTGCCGCCAGGCTTGACGCTCTGGCAACCTCGATTTCACGCGGCTTCCTGTCGACGCCCCCTCTGAGCACCTATGGCTTCCGAGCGCTGAGTGCGGCCCATGACGCTGCGCGACAATCCCCACACCTTGGCAAAATCGTCGTGCAAGTGTCCGCAGGTGGATCGGAGCCGATATTCTCGTCCAACGTCAATGGCGCCCGGGCCTCGCGAATCCCACCACGCGTGATTGCTGACGGTGCAGAGAGGCAATGACGCGGTACGACGTAGTGCTGAAGCTTCAACACGCACTTCTACGTTCATGGCCGGCGAGAGGAGTTTTCACTCAAAAGTGCTTACCTTGTCAGCCATGACGTTAGAATCTACACTTCTGTCTCCTTGCACCTCCAGTTACCATGCAGAAATCTCCTATTCGGCGAACAGTCAAGCGTCCCGCCGCGGCTGCTGCGGCGCCCTCTGCCCCGGGCACGGAAGAGCGTGAGCCACGCGGTGCCCGCCGAAAACGCGAAACCCGCGCCCGGCTACTCGAAGCCGCCCTCAACCTGATGGCGCAAAAAGGGATGGAAGGCGTCGCCATCAACGAAATCACCGAAGCCGCGGATGTCGGTTTCGGCTCGTTTTACAACCACTTCGAGTCCAAAGAGGCGATTCATGCGGCACTCACGGACCAGGTTTTCGAAGATTTCGCCGACACCCTGGAACGCCTTGCCGGTGACCTCTCCGATCCAGCGGAAGTCATCTCCGTCAGTGTGCGCCATACGCTGCTGCGCGCACGCCGGGAACCCGTATGGGGGCAGTTCCTGATTCGCGAAGGTCTCTCCCCGCATGCACTGAACCGTGGTCTCGGTCAGCGGCTTTCGCGGGACATCCGCAAAGGCATCGCTGCCAAACGTTTCTCCATTGCCGATCCGTTGATGGCGCTCCTTTCGGTGGGCGGCACGGTACTGGCTGCCATCGCGGTCGATTTGTACGGCGACGCTCCGATCGGCCCGGAGATTAGCGCGCTGGGCGAGCTCGGATTACGCAGCAAGGACTTCCCGGAGCGAGCGGCGACGGCGCTGCTGCAAACGCTCGGCATCGGACGTGCGGAAGCGAACAGGATCGCACGCCGGCCATTGCCCGTGGTGGAGTCGCAGCTGAATGCCGATTGAGGCCGAGGCAGGACGATTGGCGCTGGCTAGAGTGGCTCGTTCCGCTCGTGTTGAACGAAAGCACTGAACAACGCCCGGATGTCCATCTGAAGAGACGACGCGCAACACCGGGTAGACCGCTTCCGGATTCCACTTCTGGAAAAGGCTCACACCGTCGGCATAGACTCAGCAGTCCGTGCGCGGGGGGCGCGGGCAAGGGCAGCGGTGCGCCGCAGTGCTCCGAAAACGCCCGAATGCACGCGGCTGTCTGGTCGAGGTTTTCATGTGTGAGACCGCGAAGCCGCTCACCGCATTCTCGAACGCCCGAACCGGAACCCCTTACGGCCGCATATGCTGTTCGCCGGACGGCACGAAAATATAGCCGCGGCCGCGTACGGTCTGAATGATGCGTGGTGTGGACGGGTCGGTTTCGAGCATCCGGCGCAGGCGCCAAATCTTGACGTCGATGCCGCGATCGCTCGTGTCGCATTCCGGGCCATACAGAGACTGGAGCAGACGCTGGCGAGTGAGTGTGCGCATGGGCGAACTGACGAAAACCTGCAGAAGCGCAAAGTCGCCGGCGGATAAAGCGAATGCCTTGTCCGCCATGCTCAGCGTGCGCGCCTGAAAATCCAGTACGAACCGCCCGAATCTGAACGGCGCCCGCTGTTGATGCATACCGGAAACAGGTAGCGCACGCGGGCGCCGTAGCACTGACTGAACCCGTGCCACCAGTTCGCGCGGATCAAACGGCTTGCCGAGATAGTCGTCGGCGCCCAGTTCGAGACCGGCGATCCGATCGTTCTCATCAGCGCGGGCGGTGAGCATGATGACCGGGATATCGTTGCCTGATGCACGCAACAAGCGCAGCGCTGCAAGTCCATCGACACCCGGCATCAGCCGATCGAGCACGACCAGGTCCGGGCGTTCGCGCTGCAGTCTGCATTCCAGCGAGCGCGCGTCGGGTTGCACGAACACCTCGAAACCCCATGTGGCCAGATAGCGGCGCAACAGATCACACAACCGGACGTCGTCGTCGACAACCAGAATTCGGGCTGGCATGGTAACGCAGCTAACGTCCGAGAACGGGTTTGCGACCATGGGCAACCTTCAGGGTAATGGGCGAGGCGGCATGGTACCGACTAGAACGGCCCCCGGCTGCTCGACGACTGGAGCCGGGGCCGACAGTACAACTCATCATCATAAGAGCGGAAACTGCTATAAGCCCACGTACGGCTTCTGCGTGCCGCCCAGCGGTGTCTGGTCATAGCCGAAATAGACACTGGTGCCGTAGAAGAACGGCAGGCCGATATCGACCGTGCCAGGAACACCTTCGCCCGCGAGATCGTTGAACGCATAGTTGCCGCTCGCAAAGAGCGAATCGGCATTGGCGACCGCCATGGTGACCGTAGCCGACGTGCTGGTGCCTGAATAGCTCGAGACCATCACACTGCGGGTCGTGGCCGATGAAGGGCAGTAAAACGCACTGTCCGAGCACGTTGCAAGCGAGAAGTCGGTAAAGAAGTAGGCGTTCGAGCCCGAATCGAAGAAAGCGGAGCCTGAATAGCTTCCGCTAACCATGGTGCTGTTTACGTCGCCGTACGAGTTCGTCGTCAACTTCCGGGACGCCGAGTACGTGTTGTTCGACTGCGTACCGATGCCGAACGTTAGCGTGCCGGAAACCGAAGACGACCCTGCCGAGGCCGGCGTCGCCATCGCCAGAACGACACCGTTGTTGTCGGTGGAGAACTTCGTGACCGGATTGGTCACCTGGTTCGCCAGCGCAATCGTGGTTTGCGTGCAGCTGGCGCCGTTCGGGCAGCTGTAATAGGTGCTGTCGCTCGCGTCTTCTACACAGGAGGTGCCGCAGTCGTAGGGTGTCACGCCAATGCCGAGAATTCCGTTCGCGCCGATTGCGCTCACTGTGTTCAAGGCGCCGCCGACCGACCGGTCGCTACAACTGCTGGGCGCGGACGACGACAGGTCGCCGGCAATTGCAATGGGAACGCTGCTTGCCGTTTCGCCGCCGACCTTCACATCCGCTGTACGTACTGTTCCCCACATATACCCATCTGCGAAAAGCGAGCATTCCGCAATCTGACTGCCGCTACGGTCCGTCTCGACGCCAAGATTGCCGAGAACCTGAGACGCCGCCGTGTTCGCGAGTCGCAAACCGTACGACATGGTATCGACCAGAACGTTGTCGATGGTCTGGCAATCGATCGTACTGCCGGGTGCGCAGACAGTGATGCTGACCGTCGGAATGTTGGCGACTCCCTCGACTCCACGAGCAACGGTTACAGCGACCTGATTGTTCGCGCTGGTCGACGAACTGCCGCTGGAACTGGAAGTACTGCTACTGCTGTCGCCGTCACCTCCACCGCCGCATCCGGCAATCGATACCGCGGCAACAAAAAGGCCGAAGGCGCTGACCGCGCGCCGGAAAGTGTTGCCTGATCGCACAATAATTCTCCGCTTGTTGTCACTCGGTTACCGGATATCGCTGCCGGTCACTCCCGCCGGCAGCATCTGGGGAAGATAGGCCTGGCCGGCAAAGAAACCCATATGGCCGCCCGAGCGCACAACTAGCCCGGACTGGTCGATCCTGGCGGGCCCACGGCCGCCGTCGCGTTGCGCGCGTTGGGCCTCGACGGCGTTCGTGACCTGGGGAAGGTAGCTTCCGAACAAAGCGGCAACGTCGGGCATGCGCGGGCCACTCCAGGCAATCGCGAACACGTTGCCGTCCTGCCCGGCGTATTCATGCACGACGGTGCCCGAAGGCAAGTTCGTTTGTCTGACCGTGTAGCTCGCCGAAGCGGTCGAGCAAACGGGGAGTGACGGAGGTGCGATCGTCTCGACGGACGCGCCGACTGGAGTCGGTATAGGAGTTCCGCTGAGTGCCGCTTGAGCCGGCATCGCCGCATTCAGCAAACCAAAAGTCGCAAGTGCGACCGTCAACGTCGCACGAAGGAAATAGCTGCCCATGAAAAACCTACCTTTCTTCAAAATATCGTTATCGCCGAAGTGAGGCTCGAGCCGTGATGTCACCATAGCGCTCGTCGTCGACCGCAGTGCCCGCCAGCATCTGCGAACTGGACGAGAATCCTGCAAACCGCAAACGCATCCCCCTTGTCTCAGATCCCCTGCAACGTGACATCGCCCAATACACCGAGAATCAGCCCCGTCAGACGCCCGCACCATGCCGCGTAATGCGCGCCATCATGGCCGAGCAACCCTGCGCGGCGTGCCACGAAACAACTGCACAGCGATGGCACGAACAGCGCGGCCAGCGCCGCCACACATGTCGCCGTCGCCAGTTCGAAAGCTGGCGGGAACGGCGCTAGCTGCCGTATGTCGGGTAGGAAATAGCACACGGCATCCATTGCACAGCAGGCGATCACCCAACTGCCGAGGACGTTGCCTATGAATCGGTCTCTATGTGTTGCCACGCTCATGGCCCTTTCCTTCAGTTGCAATCCCGGCGAGACGTGCTTGCGGTTGGCCGAAACGGCCACGTTGTCTTTCGCCGATATTTAACTCGTTAGTGAGATATTTGTCAACTATGAGTTTTATATCCAGTCTCTCGTATCGGCGTACCGCCGAGGTGGGGAACACCGTGATTTTTTGTACCGGTTACCGGTTAGAGCGGCCTATGTGAGACAAGGCATAGCGGTTCACGCCTAGAATAATTTTCAATCAACTGGTGCGGGTTTCGAAGGTTTAGCGCGGCGCGGCAGAGGAAGCACGGGCATCGGACGAGATCAATCGCGGCAGTAGTGCCGCAGACTGATCATCGTGTATCCCGCGCGCGATACCCCGGCATTATCTCGATGCGCTTTTCGGGTGGAACGATATGCGTGCGAGGGAGATCAAGTATCTCAATAGCGGTAGCAGGCTCTCTCCCGGGGAAGCGAATGTTCCGCTCCCACGAATCGAGCCCCAACGATACAAATATCAGTCATCGCCGGCTGAGAAACACGCCTGCCTGCCACACGCGAATTGCCGCAAGCCCGGCGTTCCTCAACCGTTCGATCAGGCCTTAGAAGCGGGTGCGCAGACCAGCGCCCACGACCCCTGGTTCTTCGTTGCCGCAATCCCGCCGACATAGGAGCTTGCGCCTTTAAATGCAGTCAAGCTCGAATTACCCGGTGCCGCCGAGTTCAGACCGCCGCTCAGGTGTGACCAGTTGGCGACTGCGTAGACGTCCGTGCGGTTCGACAGGGCGTAATCCGACAACAGGCTGAGCTGGTTCCACTTCGGCGATGCCGCGTTCCCAGTGTTGTCGAACTTGCCATCGGTGAACGTGTAAGCTGCGCCCAGGGTCAACGCCGAGGTCAGGCTGTAATGTGCGTTCACTTCATAGTTCGTGAAATGAACATAAGCGGCGTTTGCAGCCGTCAACGTACCGCCGCCGGGGAAAGCGGTTGCGTTGTTCAGCTTGGTGTCCGTGATCACAAAACCAACTTTGGCCGGGCCGAACGTGTAGTTCAAGCCGCCACCGAAGGTACGCTGACGCCCTGCGGTAAAGTTCTGGTCACCGGTGCCGCTGCCATTGGCGCTGTTATCAACTGCGCCACTGTTGTTGAGGCTGTTGATGTTGTTGTTAATCTGCGTGTAACCCAACGTCGCAAGAATCGGCCCGTTGTTGTACATGGCACCAAAACTGTACGCACGGTTGTTCGCGAAGCCGCCGGCCTGGTTCGAGAGGCCATACAAGGCGCCGACGGTCAGGCCATAGTAATTCGGGCTCTGGTATTTCACCGCGTTGTTGACGCGGAACGTTCCGAGCATGTTGTCGTTGTCCATCACGTGCGCGAAGGTATTGCCACCTGCGCCGTTGAAGTTTTCCATCGATACATGGCTGACCCAGTCGTACATGAATTCGTTCTGACGACCCATGGTCAGGGTGCCGAACTGGCTGCTCGACAGGCCGACATAGGCGCTTCGGCCGAATTCGCGGCCACCTTGGCCAAGCTTGCCGTTGCTCAGCGTGAAGCCGTTTTCCAGCACGAACAGTGCCTTCGGGCCACCACCCAGATCTTCGGCGCCTCTCAGGCCCCAACGATTGCTTTGCATCATGGCGTCGGTCAACTTCAGAATGCTGTGACCGCCGGTGTTGTTGCTATAACTAATGCCTTCATCCAGCAGGCCGTACAGGGTCACGCATGCTTTGCGCATGCGCTGCGGTCGTACCGAGTGCTGCAAGCAGCGTGGCAGACAATACTTTGTACTTCATCAAGACTCTTCATAACTGAGTACTCCTCGCAAACAGGGCAGCGTTTGCGGGAGACGAAAGTCTAGCCTTGTATGCATGGTGAATTTTTTGAAATTTGGACAACGTGTGTTTGTACAAATATGTCAAGCATGTAATTTTCACGTTACGGAGCTAACACCAGGAGTGGTGTCTGTACGGCTTGATAAGTAGCGATCTTCACGCGGCGAATTTTGATGTGCGCGGTGATCGTCCTTAACCGGCTCGCCGTCCCTGAACGCAATGCCTTTCAGCAACCGCTTGAAGTTTCTGGTGAGCGCGCACCGTGAATTGAAAGATCGCGCCGCGAGGCTTGTTCGCGTTCGCCCACAATCGGCCGCCGTGTGCCTCGACGATCGAACGGCAGATCGACAGTCCCATTCCCAAACCGGTGGGCTTCGTTGTATAGAACGAGGCGAAAACATGCTCGGGGGTGCTGTCCGGGGCAAAGCCCGGCCCCGAATCGCGCACCGTCACAAGTACGCAGTCAGCCTCGGCGTTTCTGGTGCTGATCAGCACTTCCCGCGGGCCATCGCTGACGTCGCTCATGGCCTCGATTGCGTTGATGATCAGGTTCAGGAGGACCTGTTGCAATTCGACACGGTCTCCCTCGATGAAGGGCAAGCCGTCTGCAAGTTGCGTCTGCACCGAGGCGCCGTGCTTCACGGTTTCACCACGGGTGAGCTCGATCACCTCGCGGATCGCCTCGTTGATGTCGACCCTTTCCTTGCGTGGTGGCGCCTTCCTGATCAGTTCACGGATCCGGCCGATTACATCTCCCGCCCGATTGCCGTCATTGAGGATCCGGCTAAGCGCCTGCCGGACCTCCTCCACGTCGGGCGGCTGGGCGTGCAGCCAACGCAGCGCAGCCGCGGCGTTGGTGACCGTCGCGGTAATCGGCTGATTGACCTCATGAGCGATCGAGGCAGCGAGCTGGCCCATGGTCGCGACGCGGTTCGCGTGTGCCAGCTCCGATTGCACCTCGCGGTAGCGCCGCTCGCCCTCGCGAACTTGTTCCTCTGCCTGCTTAAGCTCGGTCAGATCGAGCACGAAAGCGACACCCGCGCTCCCGCCTTCCTCGAAGACCGCTGCCCCGGTCAGCACAGGCACACGCCTGCCATCCTTACGGAAATACTCCTTCTCGAACGGTTTAACGGTCCCGGTATTCTTAAGTTCGGCCAGGGCATGTGCGCTGCGGTCGCGTGATTCCGGAGTTGTCAGATCCGTCCACCGCACGCGACCCGCGACGAGATCTTCACGGTCGTATCCCACGATTCGTAGAAACGCGTCGTTGGCCTCGAGAATTGCACCTTCATGGTTCCGGATCACTATCCCGATGATGTTGGCGTCGACCAAACGCCGGATCTGAGCCTCGCGTTCCGCGAGGTCGCGGTATAAGCGGGCATTTTCCAGCGCGATCGCCGCCTGCGAGGCAAGCAGCTTCAACACAGCGATGCGGGCCGGTGCAAAGACGTGGATAGTCAGATTGTTTTCGAGGTAAAGCGCGCCGGTTAGTCTGGCCTGATTCATCAGGGGCAGGCAGAGAATCGAACGGGCACGATGCTGATGGATGTAGGGGTCCGTCGCAAACGGGGGCTGGGCCGCGGCATCGTCGAGAATGACACTCTCCCGGGTGCGCAGGACGTGGTAGAGGACCGACTCCGGCAGCACCGCCGCAGTCACCGGCTCCGCGCGCAGCTGCACCTGGGTCGTGTCGCCGCCGGTCGTCGCTTCTGCTGCTATCCGTTGTTCGCCGCCGTCTGGAAGAATCAACAGACCCCGCTCGGCACCGGCCTGTTCAATCGCCGTGCGCATGAGCGTATCGATCAGCTTGTCGAGGACGATGTCGCCCGAGACGGCCTGCGATACCTTGATCACAGTCGTGAGATCGAGATGTTCGACCGGCGCGCCGATTGTGCCCGTCAGGCGGGGCGGGGGCTCTTCCACGCCAAGGTGCAGATACTGCTCCTCAAGTTGCCGCGCCTTCCCGTTGGCTCCCCAACGCAGGTAGCAGCAGTGAGCCTGCCGCAAATACAGGCGCCGAAACTGTTCGAAGCCGCGCGCGGTGTAAAAGCGCGCGGCCACTTCGTACGCGATTGCCTCGTTCTGGACGAAGCCATTGTCGCGCGCCGCACGGATCGCCTGTTCGTAGAGGCGCATCGCGTCGACATCGCGGCCTTCAAGGCGAGCGAACTCGGCACCTACCAGCGCCGCGCGGTCCTCAAAATTCTCCGGACAGTTGTCCGCCCAAGCCCGGAGCTGGTTATGGTGCCCAACGACAACGTCCAGGTGCTGCTGTCGCTCGCCGGCCGGTTCGCGCTCGCAACAGGCGGCATGGGACAGCGCACAGTAAAAGCGATGATCCGCGGCTGTGAACAGCAATCGCAAGATGCCCGGATGCACCTGTTCCGCTCTGGATGCCGCCTGGATGGCAGCGGCAAAGTTGCCAGCATGGAAGTGGGCCTGCAGCTTTCGGGTATGGTAAAGGCAATCGATCCACGCGAACTGCGGGTCACTTGCCAGACGCGCTTCGACCTGGATCTCGTCGAACTGTTCGTCATTGAAAGAGCCGAATGTCGACGTCAAGCCGCGCAGCATCCGGACCAGCCCGAGGTACGATGCGATGAGCTCGACGTGGTGCCCCAATTGCATCTTTTGTGCAAATGCGAGACCGCCCTCGGCTTCGAGTTGGACCTCGATGAGCGGGGTGCCCGCTGCGAGTAGATTGTCGATCAGGTAGAGACTCCTGTACCACCCCATGAACAGCAGATCGCCGCTCCTGTTCGCGATCTCGAACCCACGGCGCAGCACATCGCGCGCAGTCCCGACCTGCCTCGCGAATGGAATCAGGTGACTTCCCGCTGCCATATAGGTCCGGGCCTGAAAGCGCGTGAATCCGCGTCGCTCTGCCAGTTCGCAGCCAAGTTGCCCGAGGCGATAGGCCGACTCGTGGTCGCCGAAGTGCGCGCTGGCGACGCAGCCAAACCATGCGTAGGTCGCGCACGATGCGTCGCTGTTGCCCCGATCCAGGCTGAGATTGACCGCCCAGCACATGGCGAGGGGATAGAGGTTCTTTTCCGTATGGAATGCAGGCGACACGAGCTTGGTCAGGACCTCCATCGTCGCCAGAGATGCTGGATCGGCCATCAACGGCAGTTCGATCAGATCCTCGATGCTGCGGCGCCCGAGCTGGGACCAGAATCGCTGGTATTCGCGTCGCACGTCCTCCTCTGTCGGCTGCGGCGACCAGTCGACCCCCAAATGCCGGAGATAGTCGAGGCCAACGGCAACGGCGCGGCCGCTCTGACCAAGCGCCGTGTAGAGGTCCAGGAGCAGGCAGGCGACCGACGCACGCTCGATGGTCGTTGCAGCCCGAGGCGAAAGCGCGTTCAACCGGTCTTCTGCGACTGTCCGGGCACCGCTGAGGAACTCGCATTCGGCCCGGTTCAGCTCCAGCGCAAAGATCAGCTCGTGCCGGCGCTCCCAGCTATCCGTCGCCAACAGTGCCGCACCGGAATTGAAATAGGTGAGCGCCGAGGCATAGGCGGTGGCCCCCTTGGCGCGCCTGCCCGCGGTCAGATTGAGCTCGGCGAGCTGGTCCCGCTCCTCTTGTTCGGTGATCAGCGCGACGCCGCGGTTGAGCTGATTGACGATCTCGAAGATCGCCTCCTTCCGTTTCTCGGGGGGCGTCTGCGTCACCAGCAGCCGTCCGATCCGGAGATGGGCTTCAGCCCGCAACGTTTGCGGGATCAGTGAATAGGCGGCCTCCTGCACCCGGTCGTGGATAAATCTGTAAGAGCCTTCCAGACGCTCGACCAGTTCCTGCTGCACCGCCGGCCATAGCGCCGCGTTGACCTGCATCTTCGAGGCGCCGAGAACGATTGAAAGCATCGCGCTCGCGGCCACGTTGCCAAGGCAGGCGAGCTGCTGCAACGCCTGCTGCGCTCCGACCGGCAGGCGGGTCAACCTGCCGGCCATGAGGTCTACCACATTCTCGGTATAACCCTTGGCGTGGATGCGATCGAAATCCCAGCACCAGCACGCCGCGTCATAGTCGAAGGTGAGTAGTGCCTCTTCGACAAGCAGATAAAGAAACTGAATCACGAAGAACGGATTGCCGGCGGTCTTCTCATGCACCAGCTGCGCGAGCGCCGCGGCATGCTTCGACTTGCAGTGAAGGGCATCCGCAATCAATTTCTCTATGTGCTGTTGGGTGAGCGGTGCGAGCCTGATTTCCGCGATCGTGGCGCCTGTGTTCCTGATGGCCTGAAGTTTGACCATCAGCGGATGCGTGGCATCGACTTCGTTGTCCCGGTAAGCGCCGATCAGCATCAGGTATCGCAGTTCCGAGCGGGTCAGCAGATCCTCGAGCAGATCAAGCGTCGCCGCGTCGAGCCACTGCAGATCATCGAGAAACAGCGCGAGCGGATGTTCCGGTTGGGCAAACACGCCGATGAAGCGCTGGAACACCAGCTGGAATCGGCTTTGCGCCTGCTGCGGGTCGAGCTCCGGGACCGCGATCGGCTCACCGACGATGAGCTTCAGTTCGGGGATGAGATCGGTCATGAGCCGTGCATTCGGGCCCAGCGCCTCCAGAAACGCGCCGCGCCAGCTCGCCAGCTCGGTGTCGCTCTTGCCGAGAAGCGGCCTCACCAGACTTTGAAAAGCTTGCACCAGCGTCGAATAGGGAATGTCGCGTTTGTACTGGTCGAACTTGCCCGAAGCGAAGAGCCCCCGCGGCGGAACCAGCACTTTGTGCAGTTCATTGACGACCGAGGATTTGCCGATGCCGGAATAGCCGGAGACCAGCACCAGTTCGGGCGTGCCGCGTTTGACGACCCGATCGAACGCGGCAACCATGGTGTCGATCTCGCGCTCCCGTCCGTACAGCTTCTCGGGAATCAGCAGCCGGTCGGGCGTGTCGTGCTCGCCCAGCGGGAAGTCGTCGAGCTGGCCATCGCGCTCCCAACTGGCGAGGCAGCGTCGCAGATCCCGCTCGACGCCGACCGCGGTCTGATAGCGCTCCTCGGCGGTCTTGGCGAGCAGCTTCATGACGATCCGGGAGAGCGCAGCGGGGACCGTTTCCAACCGCTCGCCAGGCGGCACCGGCTTTCTGGCGATATGGCAGTGCACCCATTCCATGGGGTCGGCGGCCGTAAACGGCAGCGCGCCGGTGAGCATCTGATAGAGCGTGACACCGAGCGAATAGAGGTCGCTGCGCGAATCGATCGAGCGGTTCATCCGGCCGGTCTGCTCGGGCGCCATGTAGGCGAGGGTGCCGGTGATGGTCTCGGGTGGCTCGGGCGCCCGCCGTTCGCGCGGCAGCCGCGAGGCGATGCCGAATCCCGTGAGCCGCACCTGTCCATCCGCGCCGTTCACCAGGATATGGGCGGGCTTGAGATCCTTGTGGAC
This sequence comes from Paraburkholderia sp. BL9I2N2, assembly GCF_004339745.1. GTDB lineage: Bacteria > Pseudomonadota > Gammaproteobacteria > Burkholderiales > Burkholderiaceae > Paraburkholderia. Next base: position 31,734 of record NZ_SMGP01000006.1, read on the forward strand.
AAGGCCGCGCTGGTGCAGCTTGCCCAGCGCCGCGGCGATGCCGACGGTGAGGCGCAATACGCTGCCCGCCTCCATGGGCGCGCCGAGCAGTCGCCCGAGCGGCTCACCGCCAGGATCCTCGAGCACCAGTAGCGTGCGGCCCTCTTCGCGAACCAGTTCCAATGGCCGCACCGCCCACGCGCCATCGAGTTCGTCTTTCAGTGCGAATTCATGAGCGAGACGATCGAGGCTCGCCGGCGGCGCAGGTTCGGCGGCGGGCCGCACCATCAGCACATTGTCGCCGCCGACATCGCCCGGGCGCCGCCCCCGACAGAAGACGCGCTCGCCATCGTCCCACAAGATCTGGAGTCGGTTACTCATCGGCGCCGGAACCATGTATAGGAGGGTTACTTATCTGCCGCACTCTTCCGCGAGGCTGCCGTCTGTCCCGCTAACTTCGTTAAATTGCTGCATAGGGTAAGCACTCCGTTGCCGCCACGACAGCCAGGCCACGGAAGGTAAAAGGACGAATGCCCTGTTTCGGCGGCCTCACCCAGGCTGTCGAAGGTCAGGCAGACCGTGGCGTGAGCACTGCTGTCGCGAGCGTCGTGGCCATACTCATGGCCGCTTCATACTTCAATATGTACAGTATAGTCAAAATGACTTTATTGTCCAAATGTTCGGTGTCCCTTAGTATCGGGGAACGATCTGTTAAGTGGTTCGCGGAGACGATGAAGAGTTCAGGCGAAAAGACAGGAATGGCGCCGGCGCAATTGGCCAGGCGAGCGGAGATTGGACGCGAGCGTCGTGCCCGTACGCGGGCTTTGCTAATCGACGCCGGAATCAGGGTTCTCGCTGAAAAGGGCCCGGATAACGCGAGCATCGACGACTTCATGGCGAAGGCGGGGCTCGCGAAGGGCACTTTTTATAACCACTTTCAAACACGCGAGGACATGTTGACGGCGGTCGCGACAGACCTGGCTGAGGAGCTCAATCTGCATATTGTCGAATTGACGGCCGCAATGCCCGATCCCGCGCAACGAATGGCATGCGCCGTTCGCTACTTCGTCCAGCGGGCAGCCGACGATGCAATCTGGGGGTGGGTGATCCTGCGCATCGGCCTCGGAGCCGGTCTTCTCGGGGATAGCATGGCACGGGAATTGACCCGCGACGTTCGGGAGGGCGTAAAGTCGAAGCGGTTCCTGATCGATGCCGAACGGGTAGGCGCCGACGTCATACTGGGCTCGGGCTTGATGGGCATCCGGTCAGTATTGCTGGGGAAGGCAGGTCCTAAGCATGCGTCTGCGCTCGCGGCTTCCATTCTAAGAGCGCTGGGCGTGCCCGCAAGCGAGGCGGCGAAAATTGCGGCCATGAAGTTGCCCGCTCTCGATCCTTCAAAGTTACGTCGCCTTTCCTGAAGGCAACCTGCGTATTGAGTTTCTGGTGCCAGCGGCTTTTAGATGATGGGGATGGCAGCCGAGCCGGGGCGCTCGTATTCATACATTCGTATGATTTTCGTCCACCGGTTTGTGCTCTACGCTTGGCTCCGATAGCGCATACGGGGGAGCCTGCATGTCCGCGCTTTGTCCGTTGCGCCCCATTTCCCGAGGGTAGAGGTGAGCCAGTTACGTGTCCCCCGGATTGCTTGCATTGTCGACGACGACGAGGCCGTCCGCCTTGCCACCGCGAGCCTGATTCGTTCGTTAGGCTGGAACACGCGCGTCTTCGCGTCGGCTGAGGAGTTTTTGGCGTCCGCGAGCATCGCAGATACGGCATGTCTGATTTCCGACGTGATCATGTCGGGCATGTCCGGCGTCGATCTGCACGATCGCCTGCTGGAACTCGGGTGCGCTCCGCCCACCATCCTGATGACAGCCTTTCCAACCGCTGTTCTGCAGGCGAAAATCCAGGCAAAAATCGAGGCGAACAGTGTGCTGGCGTTCCTCGAGAAGCCCATCGACACCGCCGCCCTGGCACACTGCCTGACTCTCGCGTCCGGCGGGTCATAGCGTGTCAAGCGCTCGGGAGTGCACGAAGCAGCGAGTTGAATCCTCTCGAATGAGAATGTACCGAGCAGAAGCGGGGCGGACAGCGAGCACACCGTCACGGAAGGATCAAGATCACTTCAGGTGATGCGGCTCGATCCCGAGGGCTTGCGCCTTTCGCACGAGATCTGCTACGGAACGCGCCGCCATTTTTTTCATTGCCTGTCCGCGATGGATCTTCACGGTGATTTCGCTAAGATTCATCTCCGAGGCGATCTGTTTGTTCATCAGGCCGGCCACCACGAATCCCATTACCTCTCGCTCCCGCGATGTCAACGAGCCGTAGCAGGCCCGAAGCGCCGCGATGGATTGTTCGGCCGCGCGGCGCGCCGCATCGCGCGTCAACGCATTCGAGACTGCGTCCAGCATGTCCTGATCGCGAAAGGGCTTGGAAAAAAAGTCGAGCGCTCCCGCTTTCATGGCCTTGACGGACATTGCCACGTCGCCATGGCCTGTCATGAACAGAATCGGCATTTGCGGGCCGCTCTTCGCCACTTCTTCCTGAAAGGTGAGGCCGCTTTCGCCGCGCAACCTGACGTCGAGAATCAGGCAACTGGGCGTGTCGTACTTCTCGAAGGCGAGAAACTCGTGCGACGATCCGAAAGTCTCGACGCGTAGCCCGACTGAGCGAAGCAGGGCGCCCAGCGCGAGCCGAACGGCCTCGTCATCGTCGACCACATAAACCACAGATGGCTTGCTGCCGCCGGCGCTGCGGGTCGACGTCGAATGCGGCTCCAAAATCATCTATTCCTCTTCCGAATCGACAAAATGCGCGGTGACGTTGGACATCGCGTGCGCGGAAGCGCGCCGAGCGAAGACATGAACCACTTTCGGTAAATCGGCGCGTCCTGGAACGCACGGTACCGCACTCCGTCGTATTTGGCGAGCTATACGCAGGTATGAGTTCGCAACGTCTATGCGGCAGCGGCGCCAACCGTTCATAGGATGGGTTTGCCAGTCAGGCGCGCGTATCTTCATTGCACGACGGAGGCGTTCGTACGGCGCGGGTACGTCGCTCTCATTGACTGGCGGCGCAATCAGTTAAGCCATGCATGCGTCCATTTTTCACCGGCATCGCCAACAGGAGCATGTCTCGTGGATATGAAAGAGATAGCACGCGCTAGCGACGTCGCGGATCACAACCGGTTCTTTGCAGAATATTTGCCGATTCAGAACGAAGCGGACGCGTCACAATTGCCGCCCGGCCGGACCGTAACAGCGCTGATTTTCGCAATCTGTGGATGGTCTTTTATTGAAGCGCCGTTTGAGTGCGGTGCATCGAGCGGCGATACTTGGCTGTCGGACCTTGTCGTGGCGAAACTGATCATCATCGCCGTGGGCGTTGCGGCCATTGCGGACGTTCGTTTCGCCCGCGGAATTTTCGCCTTTATTTGCGGCACGAGCGTATTGGCCATCGCACCCGGACTGCCGTTCGAGTTCAAGCACTCCGTCGCGATTTCGCTGTTGTCTCTGATCGAATGCGCCGGCAAGACTGCTTTCGTTATCGTGTTCTGCACTGGGCCGATGCGCGAAAGCAAGTTATCCGTGTCATGTCGTCCTCGGTGCGCGGTATTGGCAGGCGCACGGAAACAACCTAGCGACTCGCAGGGCTAATGGGATGCAATCTCGACGAATGAAGGCACTCGAGAGTGCCGATCTGCCGGGCGTCGATGCCGGATACGGGCTGGGCAGGTGCATCGACGCCGGCTCGATCGCCGTTCAGATTCAGGAAATAGAGACGCCAAGCAAGTGGCCGGCGCCGAACGTAAATCCTGCGGCCAGAAGACCGATGACCACCTGACGGAGACACGAAAAAAGGGCGCTACGTCCGTTAAAAAGCGACGTGAATACGCCGATGGAAGCCGAAGCCAAAGTGCTTAGCACGATGCACTGAACGATTGCGCTGAAGCCGTGCGTCCAAAAAAACGGCATCGTTGGAAAGATCGCCCCCACCGAGAAAAGACCGAAGGACACCCCCGCTGCCGACCACGGATTACCGCCCAGATCCGCCGGGTCCAGACCTAGCTCCTCACGTGTCAATGTATCAAGCGCATTATCTTTGTCACGCATCATTTGTGATGCGACACGCTTTGCCTCATCCGCATCGAGACCTTTAGCGCGGTAAATGAGCACGAGCTCGTGCTCTTCCGCCTCAGGCGTGGTCTCGAGTTCCTCGGCCTCCCTGGCAATCTGGTTGCTAGCCAGTTCACGCGCGTTGGTCACGGACAGCCATTCACCAAGCGCCATCGAGCACGCTCCGGCGATCAACCCGGCCAGCCCCGTAAAGAGGATCGTCCTATTGCCGGTTCCCGCACCAGCCATGCCCATAATGAGGCAGAAATTGGAAACCAGTCCGTCGTTCGCACCCAGTACGGCGGCGCGCAGATCGTTGCCTGACGATACGCCCTTGTGCCAGGATTCTGCCGCTGCGATGCGTGCCCCCTGTGACATTTTCGGGTCGCCACCGCGGGCAAGCTGCTGAATGACGGCCGCGTGGCGATGTTCGTCGGCCGACATACTGCCAGCGTCTGGCTGGCCCTGGTACTTGTCGCGATCCGCATACTCGGCAGCTGCTAACGTGGGCAGCACGTAACCTGCGCCAATCAGCCGTACGAGCGCCTTCATCAGGCGCGTTTTTACAGCAAGACCGGTCCCGTGATATCGGTCGCCATTGACCTTCAACTTGTCGGCCCAAACCTGTGCGTGCTCGCGCTCCGATTTTGCCAGCTCGCCGTAGATCTCTTTTCGCGCATGGTTGTCCTCAACCTTCGCCAGGGTCTCGTACAACTCGGCGCTATGAAGTTCGTCGGATAGGTTCGCGCGATATCGTTTCAATTCGTGTTTTGATGCCATGACATGTCCTTGAGCTCTGACGGTCACTCGCGCGACGGCCGCCAGGGCGCGAGTTGAGGGGAATCGATGTAGACGGCGAGGATCATCGCGGATGCATTCGACGGCCTGCGGCGGCTTGGGCCCGGTCGATAGATCGCATCGCTGCTTTGTATCGGCAACCCACTTAGCGCGCAGACTCCCACCCGCCTCGCAACCCTCTTTCGCCACGTCTGATATCCATAATTGCAGCTCGTCGGGTCGCGCCATGACAGGACCACCGATACGGCGCTCGGCCGATCGAGAATGTCGATCGTGGCATTGAGCCCGTAACCGACCTCCAGAGCAGGGGCGCGGGAGGGACGCTGACTGCACCGCGCGGGCTGGGCGGTCTCGTCACGATCGCCACTGCAAGCGCGGAGCGAACAGGTAATGTGCAGCCAACGCGACGCGTATTCGTTCGCTGGCGCGGCGACGTACCGCGAGCCAGACAAAGACGGATTACGGCCGCGTGGGAGTACTGACGGAGCAGCATCGGGGGCCGACGATACATACGTGTGTTTGCTCATTGCATTCTCCATCGGACTGGAACAAGCTGCAAAAATTTGGCGACACCAGTACGCGCTTCGCTGTCACCGGGAAGACGCACGCTATCTCGGAAGGGCTTCAGCGCCGGGGATGTGGACCGACCCGATTGACTATTACTGAAAGATCGCGCGGTCCATGGAATCGAGATAGGCGGATGACCTCAAAAAAAACATTCTACGAACGGTTGGCACGATCCTCTGCGAGCGGTAGGGATCTCATACATTTGCATAAAGGACGATCTGTACGGGATCGATAGTGCGCATCCGGTTAGTGGTGGTCGTAAAGATTGAACTTCCCCGACCTGGCCAGCTGCTTTATCTTGCCCATGAATGATGCTTTCGGCGTTTTCTTGCATTCCTCAACGACTAAGGCGACCGGACGTGCGGTGTCCACCGAGAGCTCATCCGTTTCTTTCACACCGAGCCGGTCGACGCCGGCGGCCCAAAAAACCAATGCGGGCTTGTAATTGTCGTCCAGCGCCACGAAGTCTTCGCATTTCATTCTGCCTGGTTGCACTTTCGTGGGTGATTTCGCAAGCGCGATAGGTGACAGGCCTAAGCCCATCATGAGCGCTCCAATCAGGATTATTTTCATCATGTCTTTCTTCAGAGTCGAGTGATAAGGAAGGGAAAACGGGTGAGCAAGGAGAACGGCGTCTGTTGCAGACGTCGTGCAAATGCATCACCGCGAAATCAGATTAGACGTGCAAGACGAACAAGACAATTCCACGAACGGCAGGGATTGCCCCTGCTTATGAACGACTGCCTTGTACCTGCGTATGACGGGTTGATGGTAACTACTTGCCAGACGCCCGCTAAGGCAGATCCTTCCGTCACCACATCGATGAGATACACACGTATAAGAGCACTATGCTCACGAAGGACTGCCGCAACCGTTCGTACAATGGTCTTCGTGGGTCTATCGGCTTATTCTGATTTCGTCGAGGTGGTGTTATCACAATGATCCCCGCCGGTTCCATGCGCCTCAAGTGGGCAAATGGAACCACCTTTCGAGCCGGCTCAGGCCGGCTCTCTTTTTCACCGCGAAGCCGGTGAGTGGCGGCAAGGATCTGCCAACGGCGCATCGACAAGGACGCGCTCGCGGTGTTTTCGCGTTGTGGTTGCGGACGTCTCGGTGCTGAGCTGATAGCGGCCGCCCGAGGTCTACCTTGTCCGTTGCCGTCCAATGTCCTTGACGGCGCACAATGATGGATTGGCGCGATGGCTATACGCTCCTTTACCCTTTTCGACTAACGTGAAAGCAAAATTTCTTAGGCATTGGTTGCGGGATCCTATGTCTGTCGGCGCTATTGCACCGTCTTCCCGATATCTCGCCGCCGCGATGGCTGAAGGGGCGGAGGCTTTTGACGCAATTGTCGAAGTGGGCGGGGGAACAGGCGCCATTACCCAGGCACTTGCGAATCGCAATCCAGAGGCGCGTCTGGTTGTATTCGAACTGTCAGAGCAACTCGCTGACGGCCTACATGCGCGGTTTCCTCGTGCTCAGGTGGTCGCCGGCGCATTCCACGAAAACGTCTCCGTGCTGCACGACCTTCCTCCGAAAACGGTAGTCGTGTCGGGCTTGCCCTTCAGGTCATTGCCGGCCAGGATTGTGCGCCCAACTGTGGAAGCGCTGGCTGATGTTTTGCGTGCAGACCAGGCGCGCCGCCTCGTCCAGTTCTCATACCGGCTGCGCGCTCCATTTGCGGCGCCTGCGGATTTTGTCTGGCGTCGGGTTTGCACTGTCTGGCGAAACGCCCCGCCTGCCAACGTGTGGGAACTCCAGGGCAAACTGGTTTCAGCCTGATGCGATACTGAGGGGCAACCGTTCAAGTCTCGGCGAACGCCCCGGCGCCCATCGTGGTCGTGACAGAACTCTCTGCAACGCGACGTCCGTCTATTAGGGGTTATCGTACTTCCCGTGCAAAATCTGGCGGTAGCCGCGCTCAGAGCCGCTTGCAGAAAGGCTTGGCAGGTCGGTAGGTTTCGCGCAATCAGCGATTGCGCAAGTTCCTGATCAATATCGATTTTCACGATCAAAGCGCCAGATTTTGCACGGGAAGTACGATGCCCCCGATAACGCATCCATCGCATCATGTTGACTGCGCCCGGGCCGAAACCCGTACGAAAAGCCGAGAAAGTCTTCTTCGTAAATGGCGTTTAGCACTTCGACCACCGCGCGCTGGACGACCTTGTCTTCCAACGCAGCAATCCCCAGCGGGCGCTGTTTCCCATCCGGCTTGGGTATGTACTGCCGCCTGACGGGCAGTGCCCGGTACGCTCCGCTTTGTACTTGCGCGTGCAGACGCTGAAGGTTGTCCTCCAGATTTGCCTCGAAGTACCGCCATGTCATACCGTCCACTCCTGGAGCCGCATTGCGCTTGAGCGCATGGAACGACTCTCGAAGTCGGTCGATGGTGACGTGGTGCAGCAGAGCGGTGAACCGCCCCTTCTTCCGCTGTCTTGCAGCTTGCCGTACACGTTCCAGCCCGTGTGACACGCTTTCCCGGTTCTGCGCCCGGCACGTGTTGGACTGACCCGTGTTCCCCTTGGTCCCCGCCCTTCGCTCCACCCGCTCCGCGACCGGTTCCCCGGCGTTGTTCGCAGGCTTCTTCGCTACTATGGCGGAGTCTGACTTCTCCCGTCCGTTCATCATCGGCTACGGCTCCTCGCCTTCCCGATGCGGGCCTGCCCATACTGCGACAGGTCAGACTGGAGATCTCCCGGTTCCCGTACAAGGAGCGTACGCACATGCCAGGGTCTCTGACCACGCAGGGTTGCCCGGTCACTCGCTATAACGCAACCGGTCACATTGCCTTCCATGATTACTAACATGTCAGCACCCAGGACGATACAAATATCGTGGCTCAATGGCTGGCCTGCACGCACCCCTGCCGACGCTTCGCAGACGTCCTCGCGGGCGGCTACGCACGGCTCGGGGCCGACGTGAGTTGCTAGATCCTATGAAGCGAGGCCCTCGACAAGCTGACGCCTAAAATCAGCGTGCTGAGGTTTGCTCACGGGAGAACATCATGCGTAACGATCAGGCATACACGGGTAGTGATGACGGACTGGTGCTGGCAGTGTCGCTGGAACTGGCGGCGGCCAAATGGAAAGTCGCACTCCACGACGGCCGACGCGAGAAGCCGGCCGTGCACACGGTCGCGCAGCCGCAGGCCGCGGCGCGTCTGCAGGCAGTGCTGGACCTGATCGAGGTCCATAAAGAGAAGTGGTCGTTGCCCACCGACGTACGGATCGTCGTGAGCTATGAAGCCGGCCAGGAGGCGTTCTGGATCTGTCGCGCGCTGAATAGCCGACACATTGACTGCTATGTGGTCGATCCGGCCAGCATTCCGGTCGAACGCCATCAGCGACGCGCCAAAACCGACCGGCTCGATGTCATCAAGCTCGTCATCAACCTGCGCGCGTGGCTGCGGGGCGAGCGCGACCGCATGCACGTCGTGCACGCGCCGTCACCACACGACGAGGCATCGCGCCAGTTGATGCGCGAGCGCGGGCAACTACAGAAGGAAATCCTGCAGCACCAGGATCGCATGCGCAAGCTGCTGGCCACCCTCGGCTGCTGGGATCCGGTCGATCACCGGGCTTTCGCGGACCGGCTCGAGCGCGACGAAGTGCGCTGCCACGACGGCACGCCGTTACCGCGCGAGTTGCGCGAGCGGTTACTGCGGGAATGCGAACGCTTGGCACTCGTCGAACAGCAGCTTGCAGCGCTGGAGAAGACGCGACAGATGGACGTACCAGCACCCGCGCGCCAGCGTTGCGATGCGCTGGCGCGCCTGCAAGGGATCGGGGAAGTGGGCGCGGCACGCCTTGCCCTCGAGCTCTTCTGGCGGGAGTTCAACAACCGGCGCGAGGTCGGTGCGTGCGTAGGGCTGGTGCCGCAGCCCTACGACAGCGGCGAAAGCCAGGTCGACCAAGGAATCAGCAAACAGGGAAACCGCCGAGTCCGCGCGCTGCTGATCGAAATCGCATGGAACTGGCTGCGCTACCAGCCCAACAGCGTCCTCACGCAGTGGTTCAACCAGCGCACGCAGGGCACAGGACCGAACCGCCGCGCGCGACGGATTGCGATCGTCGCTGTCGCACGACGCCTCACGATTGCGCTGTGGCGCTATTTGAGGGACGGAGAGATACCCAAAGGTGCACAGCTAAAGTCCACATAAGCCCTCAGGTCTGGCGGGAAGGAGGTTGGGATTAGCGATGCAGGAGATAGCAGACATCGGTTTGAAGTGAATGTGCCCGTATACTGACTGGGTTGCACATGCAACCGATATTTTAGATGGGGCATGTTCCTGGGGATGGTTTCCAGCGTAACGCGCATCAGGATAAGGCTGGCGGAGACGCGCCGGCGGATAGAAGGTGGTAAGACGTTGGAGTCTTACGTGCGCGATGATCGGCTTCAAAACAAAGGAATGCAGAAGAGACGGCTGTGCGCTAACGAAACGTGAAAACCGCCTTGACAACTTGAAGCTCATAGAAGTCAGTATGACTCCCGTGAGGCAAAGGCTGGCCTGCCGTGAGGAATCAAACGCGGGTTAGCATTGCCAGAGCCGCACGGTGTGGACAGGGCCACACCGGGGCGATTTCCGACACGGAGGCCAGCAATGGAAAACGATAGCACGCTGTACGTCGGTCTGGACGTTCACAAGGATTCGATCACGGTCGCCTACGCGCTCGGCTCGGGCGAGGTCGAAGTGCTCGGCAAGATTGGTACGACGCAGACCGACATCGATCGCCTGTGCAAACGCCTGCAGTCCAAAGCGCGCCGCATACGCGTCGTCTACGAGGCGGGCCCGTGCGGCTATGGGCTTTACCGTCAGCTCGTGCAGAAGGGCTTCGATTGCATGGTGTGCGCACCGTCGCTGATTCCCAGAAAGCCGGGTGAACGTGTCAAGACCGATCGACGCGATGCGGTCAAGCTCGTGCGCTCGCTCCGTGCCGGCGACCTATCAGCGGTGTACGTGCCCACCGTGGACGATGAAGCGTTCCGCGATCTGGCACGTGCGTGGGTGAGCGCCAAAGACGATCTGAAGCGTGCCCGGCAACGGTTGAAGTCGTTCCTGCTCTCGCATGGGGTGCGCTATGCAGGCCGGGCCGACTGGGGGCCCGCGCACCGGCGCTGGCTGAGCGCGTTTTCGTTCGACAGCCTTTGGCAGCAACTGGCGTTCGACGAGCTTCGGCGCACCATCGAGGACCGTCTCGCGCAATGTGAGCGTCTCGAAGCCGCGTTGCGCGAGGCGGTCGTCAACTGGCGCTTCTATCCGGCTGTCCTCGGCCTGCAGACGATGCGCGGCGTGCAGTTCACCACGGCAGTGGGCATGCTCGCCGAGCTGGGTGATCTGTCACGCTTCGCGCACCCACGCCAGCTGATGGCCTGGCTCGGTGTCACGCCCTGCGAACACTCGTCGGGCGACAAGCGCCGTCAGGGCAGCATTACCAAGAACGGAAACAGCTATGCCAGAAAGCTGCTCATCGAAGCGGCCTGGAGCTATCAGCACCCGGCCCGCGTGAGTCCCGAGATCCAGCGCCGGCACGAAGGCATTCCGAAGCCCATCGTTGATCGCGCCTGGGACGCGCAGGTTCGCCTATGCCGGCGTTATCGCAAGCTCGTCGCGCGCGGCAAGCAGAAGAACATCGCGGTGGTCGCGGTCTCCCGCGAACTCAGCGGGTTCATCTGGCACATCAGCCGGCTCGCAGTGTCGCTCGCCATACCGCGCGAGGAGCTCACCGCATGACGTGACACCTGAGTAACCTGACCTACCCTAACAACTGAAGCAGGAGTTTCCTGAAGGCGGCGTAGCCCCGGCACACGAGCAACCCGCGACAGAGCTACGCAACGGATTGCATCCGACTTGCGACCCTAGATAGCGGCAGGCTCATTGGGCGGACCTCTGTAATGCGGTAACCAACCCGCGGATATCAGATCCTATGAAGCGCGTCCCTCGCCACGCTGAGGTCTAAAATTGGCGTGCCGAGGTTTGCTCAAAGGAGAACGTCATGTGTTCCGATCAGACGTACACGAGTGGTGACGGAATGGTTTTGGCAGTGTCGCTGGAACTGGCTGCGGCCAAGTGGAAAGTTGCGTTGCACGACGGCCGGCGCGAGAAACCCGCCGTGCACACCGTTGCACAGCCGCAGGCTGCGGCGCGTCTGCAGGCGGTGCTGGACCTGATCGAGGCACATAAGGAAAGGTGGTCGTTGCCGACAGATGTACGGATTGCCGTGAGCTATGAGGCTGGACAGGACGCATTCTGGATCTGGCGCGCGTTACGGGCGCGACACCTCGACTGCTACGTTATTGATCCGGCCAGCATTCCGGTCGAACGCCACCAGCGGCGGGCCAAGACTGATCGGCTCGATGTCATCAAGCTCGTCATCAACCTGCGCGCGTGGCTGCGCGGCGAGCGTGATCGCATGCATGTGATTCGCGTACCGTCAGCGGAGGACGAAGCATCGCGCCATCTGATGCGAGAGCGCGGACAACTACAGAAGGAAATCCTGCAGCACCAGGATCGCATGCGCAAGCTGCTGGCCACCCTCGGCTGCTGGGATCCGGTCGATCACCGGGCTTTCGCGGACCGGCTCGAGCGCGACGAAGTGCGATGCCACGACGGTGCACCGTTACCGCGCGAGCTGTATGAGCGGTTACGGCGTGAGTGCGACCGGCTGGCCCTCGTCGAACAGCAACTTGCGGTGCTGGAAAGCACGCGAAAGACGAACGTGCCAGCAGTCGCGCGCCAGCGTTGCGATGCGCTGGCGCGCCTCAAGGGTATCGGCGAAGTGGGCGCCTCGCGTCTTGCGCTCGAGCTCTTCTGGCGGGACTTCAACAATCGCCGCGAAGTCGGCTCGTGCGTCGGGCTGGTGCCTCAGCCCTACGACAGCGGCGAAAGCCAGGTCGATCAAGGGATCAGCAAACAGGCAAACCGGCGGGTGCGCGCGCTGCTGATCGAGATTGCATGGACCTGGCTGCGCTACCAGCCCGGCAGCGCACTAACAAAATGGTTTGACCAACGCACGCTGGGTACAGGGCCGAACCGACGCGCACGACGTATCGCTATCGTCGCGGTGGCGAGACGTCTTGCCATTGCGCTGTGGCGCTATCTCAAAGACGGAGTCATTCCCGAAGGCGCTCACCTTAAGCGTGCTTAATTCCTCGAAGGTTTCGCAGAAAGGAGGTTAAGGATTGGCTAGGCAGTTACGTAGCAAACACGGTTGGAGTGAACATGCCCGTGATCACGCTGGGTTGCTGAAGCAACCGAATATTTTCAGATGGGGCATGCTCCCGGAAAAGGGTTCCGGCGTAACGCGCATGCAGGATAAGGCTGGCGACACGCCAGCGGATAGAAGGTGGTGAGATGCTGGTTCTTCTCACGAGCGCCACGGCGACTTCCGGCCAGATCGATCGGAGACACTTTATGAAAGTTTGGGAAAAAGCGATCTTGACAGAACCCTCGCTCATAGAAGCGTGATCCACCGTCGAGATTTACTGGCTACGTCGCCCGCAGGAAATTCGGACACGACATGCATTTGAAAACTGACAACCGATCCCAATTGACACCGGGAGTCATATCAGCTCTTCATCGTAACGGACGTCCACCGTCTACTCCTTGCCGGTCTCCCGGCGCACAGCAATTTTGTTCTCGATGGTCGTGGCAGCCGCTAATTTCCGGCGGTCCAGTAGTAACAAAATTACTTGAACCAACGGGTGCATTAGGAGGCCCGACGGCACCACATGCCGCAATTTGACATAAAAGAAATCGCCATCGTTTGTTGTGTGGTCGGAATGGTTGGGTCTATTGCGTTTTTCGGGTATCCGGGACGACAGTTCAATGGGTTCCCGCCTGATTCGGAGCAACAGAAACGGCTATTCACGCTATACAACGGGTCCCGCTTGCTTCTCCTTGCCGAACGTTGCTCGGGCGTCGATGAGCGCCCACATCGGCCAATTCCTTCGTTACGCAATGCCTCGCGGGGGGGGAGATCGATATTTATATGTAATCCTTATTATCAAATCGCCTGTTTTTGGCGGCGACACGTAGGCTCGCCCGCTTGCGCTGCACCTCATTTCTGTCTCCAGGACGATTGGTCTCGTGGAAGCATGGTCTGCGGGTCATATACTGCGAGCTGATCGTCGGGTCCGAGCTCATCCACGTACAGGACAAGATTTACGCCATCCGGTGACAGGCGTGACCGAAACAGGATTCCCTTTCCGCCAGCTGCAATTACTTCGTCACCGATTATCCAGCTCGGCGGTTCGATGCGCTGGTTAAACCAGCAAGTGCGCCAGTCACAATAAAAATCCTCCCACATCTCAGACCAGATGCCACTCTGATACCCGCTGGTGAAATCCACGACCGGATCAAGCGTCATTCGATAACTGACGAGCGTGCCAGGAGGCATTAACGGAGAAACCTGCTGATACTCCAGCACGGCGGTGTTGACGTCGAGCGCGAGATACAAGGCGTTAAGCCCAATGCGGTTAGCGCGACCGCCATGCCGTCCGGCGCCGGCGCCGCTTGTCGGTGCAACCGCCCACTTCGGCACGTGCATACGATATGCCGTCACTTCGGAGAAGCTTTTCAGAATCATCCTGCCGCGCCTGCCTCGAACGATGAAACGTAGCGAAGCAGGTCGTCGGTGCGGCCGGCGGATACCAGCTGTTCTGCTGTCTTGTAATCAAAAACAGCCAATGGCTCGTTTCGATACCAGAAAAGCGCCTGGTTGACGTCACCCGAGATATCGGTCGCCGCCCGGATAACGCGAAGTGCTTCCCGCAAAAACCGCTGGACGCTCTCCGAGGCAGGCTGACGGCTCAGCGTATTGCGATGCACGTGCGCCTGCAGGGCGAGCGTTTGCAGGTCAATATGAAGAGCCTCGCCAAAGCGACGGGCAGACACGATTGGCGCAGCGCTGTCTGGATCGCGCAGCGACGCCATAAACTGTTCAAAGCTAACGCCGGCGTTCGGCCGTAGGACGGTTTCGGGGCTCATCGTGGAGGCTCCATGCACAATTTGTGCACAATAATAGCACAAAGGTGGCGAGGAATCAGGGCACGCCAGGCGAATCGATCACTCGCGGTCTAGCGGTGAGCAGGTCACAACGTGATGGTCAGCTTCATGACTATGTTGAACCCGCGATACACCGACCGCAGAGCGCGCGCCGGCATCAACTCGACCGAAATAGCCTCGATGGTCCCGGAGCGGTTCACCACATGTAGGCGCCAGTCCCTGGCGCTGCAACCGCTCGTGTCACAGATCTCGCGCGTGCACCGACCTGGTTCGGCCAATGAAAGCAAAATTCCTGCGAAAATCGGCTCGGGCCATTGATAGCAGCACGATTTTTCAGTTCTGCTGCCGCCAGAAATTCCGGGGATCAAACGTCATCGGCGAGGTCCCTGATCTCGAGCCTGAATTGCCAGCCTTCAAAGGCAGCGAGCATTCGCCCGAAGTCGTCCCAGCCGATTTCCCTGCCATCCACGACCACGACCGGAACGTCGCCGGGCCCTGCCGGATCGGATGAAATAAGTCCCCGCACGGTTTGGTCACGGATCTGAA
The DNA here is from genome assembly GCF_004339745.1 of Paraburkholderia sp. BL9I2N2. Classification (GTDB taxonomy): domain Bacteria; phylum Pseudomonadota; class Gammaproteobacteria; order Burkholderiales; family Burkholderiaceae; genus Paraburkholderia. Next base: position 46,752 of record NZ_SMGP01000006.1, read on the forward strand.
ACTCGCTGCCGTTGATTGCCAGATACTTGACTGCCAATGCGCGCCTCATTTTTTCAACGAGGCGGCCAAGCAGGGCCAGCACGTCATCTTCCGGTTTGCCGATGATCCGGGATTCATAACCGGCGCGGAATCCGTCCTGAATCTCGAAGGCATCAAGGACGAGCATGGTGCCCAGCAAACGCATCTGGAAATGGAACTGATGCGCGGCGCCGCCACAATCGATCATGCGGATGGGTTCCAGCCGCACGTTTTCGAAGTCGGTCACGCCGCTGCACTTTGCGACTTCGGCATTGAAACACTGGGTGCAAAGCAGGCGATAGCCTCCCTCGACAGAGCCGTAGTGGATTGCATCATACGAAGCAGTAGGCTGCGCACACTGTTCGCATCGGTCTTTTTTCATTTGACGCTCCGTGGCCGGCGGGTCGGCTTTCCGGCAAGGGGAACGAAAGCGATGCAGTTCACGAGGTTGGTTGCGGCCAGCATCACGTACCTGTCACTGTCCTCCGGGTCTATACGTTCGAGCCAGTCCGCCGTCCGTGCCCCTATGCCTGCCAGCAGATTCTGCTCAGGATGATTTCGCAGGTATTGCTGCATCAGGCGATCCTGCTGCGGCGGGCTCAGGTCTTCGCCCGGCCTGACGGTAGTCACGTAGATCCGCTGCTGCAATTCCTGATCGTCTTCCGTGATCAGCGGCCACGTCCGGCCCGACTCTTTCATCGCCTGAAAGCAGAGAAGCAGAAGCTCGATGGCGAACCCCGTCTTTTCCATCGAGACACCGAGCTTCGGAAGGACGAGAACGGAGCCGAGCATATGAGGCTGGGCAAGGAATATTTCGTCGGTCAAGGCCTCTTTCTGTTGGAGGTTCATAGCCTCGACGGCTCTCATGGCCCGTGCCACTGCGTCCAGAGAAATACGGGTCATTCGGATTTTCTCCCTCATGCTGGATGGCGATGACCGCGCGCGTGCCGGTGCCGCGGCAGTCGCCGGGGCCGGGAAGTTCGAGACGAATATGGAGGTCGAATGGTTCACGGCGACCGATGGAATGAGGATGCTCGACCATTGTGACAGAGACTGTCCGGGCTGCGGTGCCCGCCGCTTTCCCACGGCGAGTGCATGACGGCGGTCGTGCTCGCAGTGCAGATGGATGCCGGTCGTTGCGATCAACCGGTGCCGCAGGTTTTGCCGGATGAAGGGCAGGTCGGTGTCGCCGCCAGACCAGGCTCGTGGCCGACGATACCGATGGTGGCCCCCGCATCCGTGAAAGCGATCGGGTCACATGGCGTTCCTGAAAAAGCTCACCATAACGACGGTTGTCATCCATCAATACGCAACTAACTATCTAGCCCAGCGATGCAAACGTCCAACCCAAAACCGCCTGCAAGGGTGGATGACCTGAATCCTGGTCTGGGACTAATTTATCTCCGGCGATCGTGGCCCAGCGGCGGAAACCGAACGGTTTTTCGGTTGACGATTGCGCAGCCGCCGTCTCGCCGGATGGGCGCGCCGTGGTTTTCACGCTGTCGGTCCGCGGCCGCGTGGTCGAAGGCGCCGTTGCGCGTGACGCGCTCGAACCGCATTTCTGGCTGACGCGCGACGCCGACGCGGCGCGCACGCTCAGGCCATTCGGCTACGGCGCTCGCGCAGAGAACGCACCTTGCGCGGCCGGACGTGCAACGAGTCCGATAAAAGCACGACCGCTCAATTGTTGAGTCTTGGTATGTATGGCGAGGTGTTGCGTGATGGTGGCAAGCTCGAACGCATTCAGTTATCGGCGTCACAAGCTGTCTTCAGGAGGAAAAACAGCGGCTAGCCGTTGCGCATCGGAACTTGCTGTTTCTGTTGCGCAGAATCCGGCTGGAAGCCTTGAGCAGCCGTCGCCGGATGCCCGAAAAACGCAACACCTTAAAACATACCAGTTAAAACATACCAGTCCTGTTGATAATTTCTTTTATGTCAAATGCGATAAGGCATCCAATGCCATTGTTACGATTGCATGGATCGAACGGTATTTCGGTTGGTCCCATACTGCTTATCGGCGCAACAAGCATCAACTCCATCCTTCGAGCCTTAGTGTCGCCCGTACCAGGCGTTGCTCCTCCTGCTCAATTTCACGCAGGCTTTCGCACACGCCGTTGATGTGATCGGCAGCAGCCCGATACGCCTGCTCGGGTAGCTTTCCCGTCACGGCGTTGTAAAGACGCGCGTGCTGCCGGTCGATGAGCTTGCGATGAGGCTGACGATGGTAAAGGTTGTTCACCGACGCGAAAACTGAACTCAGCAGCAGTTCCGTCAGCGAACGCAGCGTGTGCACGAGCACCGGGTTATGCGACGCCTCGCAGATCGCCAGGTGAAACGCGTGATCGAGGCGGGCATGCGTGGCCGGGTCGGTTTCGGTATTGTGCGCGGCGAGCATTTCCTCGTAGCGGCGCGTGATCATCATGTAGTCGGCGGGCGTGCCGCGCAACGCGGCCAGACGCGCCGACTCGGCTTCGAGCATGCCGCGCACTTCGAACAGGTCGAAGAGCGTGCGCGGCTGCGAACCGAGCAGATGCATCAATGGCGATTGCGGTGGCTGCGCAGTCAGGTTCGCGACGAACGAACCCTTGCCGTGCGCCGTTTCGATGATGCCCCGCGCGCGCAGCAGCTTCAGCCCTTCGCGCAAAGCCGTTCTCGATACGCCGAGCTTGTCCGTCAGGCGACGCTCCGATGGCAGCGCCTGCCCCGACCTCAGCACGCCGTCGACGATCAGCCTTTCGATGCGCTCCGCGACCACATCGGCAATCTTGCGATCGAACTGTTTTGCGGGGTTTTCCGGGTCGGAAATCACTGGTATGACCACTTGTCGAACAGGTTCTGGATGCCGTCGATGATAGCGCCAATTCTCATTCCACGCCTGCTTCAGCGCAACCTGCATGCTTTCGTGGAAATCAAAAAACTGGTACGACCACTAGCCACGTCCATCGACAGGGCAATACGAAACGGGAACAATCGGCGGCAACACGGATAAGCGGCGCATGACACAGCACCCGCGCCCTCGGAGACACCCATGAGCTACGCGTACGACGAACGGATCGACGGCCCACTGCCCTCGCATGACAAGGCCGCGCTGGTCGCCGAGCTTCAGCGTCTCGTGCCCTCGATGCAACTGCTGCACGACAACGAAGATCTGCGCCCATTCGAATGCGACGGCCTCGCCGCGTATCGCACGACGCCGATGATGGTCGCGCTGCCCGATTCGATCGAGCAGGTGCAGGCGCTGCTGACATTCGCTGCTGCGCGTAAGGTGCCCGTCATCGCTCGCGGCGCGGGCACAGGTCTGTCGGGGGGCGCGCTGCCGCTCGAACAGGGCATCCTGCTCGTGATGGCGCGCTTCAATCGCATTCTGCACATCGACCCCGAAGCATCGCTTGCGCGCGTTCAGCCCGGCGTGCGCAATCTCGCGATCTCACAGGCGGCCGCGATTTACGGCCTCTACTATGCGCCCGATCCGTCGTCGCAGATCGCATGCTCCATCGGCGGCAATGTCGCCGAAAACGCGGGCGGCGTGCATTGCCTGAAATACGGGCTGACCGTGCACAACATCCTGAAGCTCGAAGTGCTGACCATTGACGGCGAGCGTCTGACGATCGGTTCCGAAGCGCTCGATTCGCCCGGCTTCGATCTGCTCGCGCTGTTGACGGGCTCAGAAGGCATGCTCGGTATCGTCGCGGAGGTCACGGTCAAGCTGTTGACGAAGCCGCAAAGCGCGAAGGTACTGCTCGCGCGCTTCGATGACATCGAAAAGGCTGGCGATGCCGTCGCGCAGATCATCGGCGCGGGCGTGATACCGGGCGGCCTCGAAATGATGGACAACCTCGCGATCCGCGCCGCTGAAGACTTCATCCACGCGGGCTATCCCGTCGATGCCGAAGCAATACTGCTGTGCGAACTGGATGGCGCGGAGTCCGACGTGCAGGAAGACTGCGATCGCGTCGGAGCGTTGCTGCGCGAAGCCGGCGCCATCGACATCCGTATTGCGAAGGACGAAGCCGAACGCCAGCGCTTCTGGGCGGGCCGCAAGAATGCGTTTCCTGCTGTGGGCCGCATCTCGCCAGACTACTACTGCATGGACGGTACGATTCCGCGCCGCGAACTCGCGCGTGTGCTGCGCGGCATCGCGGAGCTGTCGAACGCATATGGTCTGCGCGTGGCAAACGTCTTCCATGCGGGCGACGGCAACATGCATCCGCTGATTCTCTTCGACGCCAATGCGCCCGGCGAGATGGAACGCGCCGAAACGCTCGGCGCGAAGATTCTCGAACTGTGCGTCGCTGTCGGCGGCAGCATCACGGGCGAGCACGGCGTCGGACGCGAGAAGATCAATCAGATGTGCGTGCAGTTCAGCAGCGAAGAACTCACGCTGTTCCATTCGCTGAAGGCCGCCTTCGATCCCGACGGCCTGCTCAATCCCGGCAAGAACGTTCCCACGCTGCATCGCTGCGCGGAATTCGGCGCGATGCACATCCATCACGGCAAGTTGCCCTTTCCCGAGCTGGAGCGCTTCTGATGCGACGCGAATTCGATTCAACGGACGACAGCGCGCGCCTGATCGCGCAGGTTCAGCGCGCGATCGCGCGGCTCACGCCGTTGCGCATTCGCGGCAGCGACAGCAAGCGCTTGCTCGGCCGCGCCGTGTCAGGCGAAGAACTCGATACGCGCTCGCATCGCGGCATCGTCGCGTACGACCCGACCGAACTCGTGATCACTGCCCGCGCGGGAACGCCGCTCGTCGAACTGCACGCCGTGCTCGACGACGCCGACCAGATGTTGCCGTGTGAGCCGCCGCTTTTCGATGGCCACGGAACCGTGGGTGGCGCGGTGGCGACGGGACTGTCGGGACCGCGCCGCCCGTGGGCAGGCTCGATACGCGATCTAGTGCTCGGCTGCCGCGTGATTACGGGCGACGGCGATCATCTTCGCTTTGGCGGCCAGGTGATGAAGAACGTCGCGGGTTACGACATGTCGCGTCTGCTGGCAGGCAGTTTCGGTTCGCTCGGCGTGTTGACGGAAGTGTCGCTGAAGGTGCTGCCGAAGCCGCGCGAGCGCCGCAGCTTTGCGCTCACGCTCGGCGCCGACGAAGCGATGCGCGAGCTGTCGGCATGGCGCAAGGCCGCGCTGCCGGTGAGCGGCGCCTGTTATATCGACGGCAAGCTGCTTGTGCGGCTCGAAGGCGGCAGCGGCTCGGTGAAGTCGGCCGTGGACCGGATCGGCGGCGAAGAGATCGATTGCGCGTTCTGGGATGCATTGCGCGACCATCGGCTGCCGTTCTTTGCGGACACGCGTCCGCTGTGGCGCCTGTCGCTGCCGAACGCGACACCGTTGAAGCCCTTGCCGGGCGACGTGCTGATCGACTGGGCGGGCGCGCAGCGCTGGCTCAAGAGCGACGCGTCCGCTGCCGAAATCCGCCAGTTCGCGCATGCCGCAGGCGGACATGCGACCTGCTTCACGCCGTCGCCGGAACGCGAGCCGTTCCAGCCGCTCGCCGCACCGCTGCTGCGCTATCAGCGTCAACTGAAACGCCGCCTCGACCCGAATGGCGTATTGAATCCTGGCCGGCTGTACGCCGATCTCTGAAGCGAGCGTGCTCATGCAAACGAATCTCGACTCTCACGCGAAAGCCCTGCCCGATGCCGAGGAAGCGGAAAGCATCCTGCGTTCGTGCGTGCATTGCGGCTTCTGCAATGCGACCTGCCCGACGTATCAACTGCTCGGCAATGAACTCGACGGACCGCGCGGGCGCATTTATCTGATCAAGCAACTGCTCGAAGGCGGGCCCGTCAGCGACAAAACGCAATTGCATCTGGACCGCTGCCTCACGTGCCGCAATTGCGAAACGACCTGCCCCTCGGGCGTCACCTATCACCGGCTGCTCGATATCGGGCGCGCGGAACTCGAACGCCGCGTCGAGCGGCCCGTCGGTGAGCGGCTGACGCGCAAGGGCTTGTGCACGGTGATTCCACGTCCCGCTGTGTTCGGCGCGCTGCTCAAGACGGGGCGTGCTTTGCGGCCGTTGTTGCCTGCCAGCGTGCAGGCGAAGATTCCTGTACGCTCCGCCGTGCCCGCAAAACCGCGCCCTGTTCCACGTCACGCGCGGCGCGTATTGATGCTCGAAGGCTGCGTGCAGCCGTCGCTATCGCCGAACACGAACGCGGCGGCCGCGCGCGTGCTTGACCGACTCGGCATCAGCGTGACGCCGGCACGCGAGGCCGGCTGCTGCGGCGCGACCGACTATCACCTGAACGCACAGGATGCCGGACTCGATCGCGCGCGTCGCAATATCGATGCGTGGTGGCCCGCGATCGAAGCAGGTGCCGAAGCGATCGTGCAGACGGCGAGCGGCTGCGGCGCGTTCGTGAAGGAATACGGGCACCTTCTGCGCAACGATCCGTTTTACGTGGCGAAGGCGGCTCGCGTGAGCGCATTGGCGCGCGATCTCGCCGAAGTGCTGGCGGCCGAGCCGCTCGACGCCCTGCAGCCCGCCGACGATGCCATTGCGTTGCGCGTCGCATTTCACTGTCCCTGCACGCTGCAACATGCGCAGAAGCTCGGCGGCGCAGTCGAAAGCGTGCTGACGCGGCTCGGCTTCGATCTGTCCGCGGTGCCCGACGCGCATTTGTGCTGCGGCTCGGCGGGAACGTATTCGATCACGCAGCCTGAGATCTCACAGAAGTTGCGCGACCACAAGATGGCCGCGCTCGAAAGCGGACAGCCGGATATCATCGCGACAGCGAACATCGGTTGCCAGATGCATCTGGATGGCGCGGGCAGGACGCGCGTGCGTCACTGGATCGAGCTGGTCGAAGAAGCGCTGGAGGCCGCGAACGCCCAGGTCTTTGCACGGCCAAACGAAGCCGTTGCACCTGGTGCGTAACAACCCCGACTATTGAATCGATGAGAAACGGGCGCCTTCAACCATGCGTCGTCTTGATCTCCACTCACATTCCGACTATCCGCTGACAGGCTGGAGGCCAGGTCGTCGCAATGAGTGCCACGGCCCGAAAGTTCTGCCTTCGAGGCCGCCTCAGCGGCCTTTGAACGCTTACTCGCGCTTGTTAGACATGGCTTTCGACACCACGGCCGTTCCAGCGGCTCATAGCGCATAACGATGGCGGCACGCATTCGATTCATTTTATCTTCAGGTGCCAGTATTTTTTCGATGAGGAAACGCCCTATTTCTTCGCCGAGCGAGCTTCGGGTTGTGAATGTCGAGGTCGCAAAGTCGAGTCTCTCAGAGACCACTTTCAGACAAAGTTCTCGCACGGTAATGTCATTAGACCAACACCCGCGAGATTAACAATGTAAGACTCTATCCCCCGGCGAAAGCTCTACCAGGAAGTTGTAGATCGCTTGATGAACCGAATCCGGTCCGGCGAGATCGCCGCGGGTGCGCAATTGCCGTTCGAGCGCGAATTAATGGACTTCTACGGCGTGGGCCGCCCTGCTATACGCGAAGCGCTGTAGACTCTTGAACGGTCCGGCATCGTAGAGATCGTCCATGGCGAGCGAGCGCGGGTTGTCATTCCCACGGCAGAGCGATTGATATCTCAGGTCGCCGGCGGCGCAATGCATCTGATAAGAATGCAACCCGACACGCTCGAACACGTGAAGGACGCGCGAATTTTCCTGAAATCGGGGACAGCTCCGATGGCCGCCAGTAAGGCAACGGAATAGGACGCTGCCCGTTTGAGACTCGCGATCGCGAGGCAGCGAACTGCGACCGACAATAGGAAGAATTCGTCAAACGCGATATGGCCTTTCACCGTGAGATTGCGCGAATTAGCGGCAACCCGATTTATCCGGCGATCGTCGAATCGCTGTTTCGTTGGGCTGCGGATTACTACAGACCGGTGGTACGCGCACCCGGCGCCGAAGAACTGACGCTGGCCGAACATTCAAGCATTGTCGACGCCATCGAAAAAGGTGACGAAGAGGCCGCATCGCGGGCGATGCAGGCCCATCTGGGACGTGCAAGCAAGCTATACAGCGCCTTGAAAATGCGAGAATCGCTCGCGCTGCATGAAACACGTTGAACGTCGTTGTTGTATTGTTTCGAAACAGGTGTGCATCGGGCGCCAGGTAAGGGCCCCGAATTGCCGCGAGATGAACAAGCGCATCGATGCCACCCCAGCCAGCGTCGCGAAACGTCAGTGATTCGACCGTCTGGCCGTAGTCATTGAAGTCGACCTGCATGAAGCGGCACTCGCCACTCACCGGCCTGCTCATATCGAGGCTGACCACGTTGTAGCCATGCTGAATCAGCTCTCTGATCGTGGCGCGCCCGAGTTTCCCCGTCCCACCGGTCACGCCGATTCGTGTCATGGTCTTTTTATCTCCCAATGCGATTTGCTGCCTACGTTACGCTAGTACGTAGTCCGAGTCTCTGCGACCGTGCAATCGGTTACCTTCAAATTCCCATCATGTCGGCCAGCTTCGCCGGCTAACGCAGGCAGCTTGATGCTGTGTAAATGTCGTGAACGATCAGCCTCGCGCAGTAGCGACACGAGGCCTATCCGCCCTGCCTCGAGATTCCGCCAGCCCGGCCTAACCCCAGGGAGTACCGCTTTGGCTTACTCGAACCCGGAGATATTGTGAGGAACGTACGGCGCTTCCAGCTCTGCCACTTCGGCGTCGGTAAGCTCGACCTGTAATGCGGCAACGGCATCCGTCAGGTGGCTTTCCTTCGATGCTCCGACCAGCGTCGATGTCACGCCAGCGTGCCGGATTACCCATGCGAGTGCAACCTGGGAGCGCGGAATGGCGCGGCGTTCCGCGATTGCGGCGACCGCCTCCACCACTTTTCTGTCGGCCTGCTCGAAGAGTTCTTCGTAGAACTTCTTGCCCGGCTCGTCCGTCTCCGTGCGATAGCTCTTTTCACCCCAGCTTCGTGTGAGGCGGCCGCGCGCCAGTGGGCTCCATGGCGTGATGCCAATGTCTTCGGCGATGCACAGTGGAATCATCTCCCGCTCCTCTTCCCGGTTGAGCAGGTTCAGATGATTCTGCATGCTCACGGGCCGTGCCCATCGATGCAAATCGGCCGTGTAGATCATCTTTGCAAATTGCCATGCATACATCGAAGAAGCGCCGATATACCGAACCTTTCCCGCCTTGATGAGATCGTTCAGCGTTTCAAGGGTCTCCTCGATAGGTGTCGTGTAGTCCCACCGATGGATCATGTAGAGATCGACGTAGTCAGTACCCAGCCGCCGCAGGCTTTTGTCGATCTCGGACATGATTGCCTTCCGCGACAGACCGCCGATATTCGGAGCCTTGGACGACGGATAGTAGACTTTCGTTGCGATCACAACCTCGTCGCGGCGGGCAAAATCGCGGAGCGCCTTGCCGACGATTTCTTCTGACGTTCCATCCGAATAGCTGTTGGCCGTATCGAAAAAGTTAATGCCTTCCTCGATCGCGCGCTGAATCAAAGGTCTGCTCTTTTCCTCATCGAGCGTCCACGGGTGATTGCCCCGATCCGGGGCTCCATAGGTCATGCAGCCCAAGCACAACTGCGATACTTTCAGCCCTGTGCGGCCAAGACGTACGTAATCCATACAAAAATGTCCTGAGAATTTATCTGGGGCATAGCGCTCGCATCAGCAAACGCCATGTGACAAGTGGTTAATATTCTGTGTGTTCAGCGCCGGTCAGTCCGCCGGAATCAACTTTTCCGTTTGGAGTTCTGTCCAGAACTCTTCCGGAATCCGAGCGGTTAGGGACGCGATATTGGTTTCGACCTGGTTCCCGCTTAGCGCGCCGATAACCACAGATGTGACGGCCGGATGACGGTACACAAACTGAAGCGCCGCTGCCGGAAGCGTCACCCTATATCGTTCGCAAACCGACTCAAGCTTTCTCACGCGATCTAGCACTTCGTCGGGCGCAGCCTGGCAGTCGTAGGTCCGGGTCGCTGGATTACCCGCGCTGCCTTCAGCAAGAATGCCGGAATTGAAAACGCCAGCCGCAATGATGGAAATGCCGCGGCGCTCGCATTCAGGAAAGAACTCTTTCGCCGGCTCGTGATTGAGCAGCGAATATCTGCCGGCTACCATCGAACAGTCGAGTTTGAACTCGTCTGAAACCTTAAGGACAGACTCGGTTTCGTTGACACCAAGCCCGATCGCTTTCACCGCCCCACAGTTTCTGAGTTCGTCCAGTGCTCGAAAGCCGCCATCGCGCAGCTGGCCGAGGTAGATATCGTGTTTTTCACCGAACCAGACCCTTCCAATGTCGTGCACCAGAAGGATATCGATGTGATCGACGCCGAGACGCTGCTGGCTGTCCTCGAACGCTCGCATCACGCCGCTGTAAGAGTAGTCATACTCGTCGACGAAAGGCAGTGGATCGACCCAGTTGATTGCATAGCGCGACTCCGCCCTCTTCGCGCGGCTTGCCGGCTTGAGAACCCGGCCTACCTTCGTGCTCAACGTGACATCGCCGCGCAACTTGTGAGTTCGGAGTATGTGACCGAGTGTGTGTTCCGATCTGCCAAGTCCATAGAGAGGTGCCGTATCGAAATACCGGACTCCCCCGCGATACGCCGCTGTGATCACTTCCTCGAACTGCTCGAAGGAGACGGGCACGCCGCACCCGCCCAATGGCGATGTGCCGAGGCCGAGCGAAGTGACGGTCGCCTCTGTCCTGCCGAGCTTCCTTTGTTCCAGTACGTGCATCCTTGTGCTCCTCACATGTATGTTTATCTCGAAGAGAGTCGATTGCGGCGCGGTCGATGCTCGCCTGCGGCGCTCGCGCGCGAAGCAAGCTTGTGAGTCAGGAATGCATACGATCGATTAGGAGGCAGTTGCAGCTGTAACGGACGACTGGCTCCCTGCTCGTGTGTACTGCCCCGACACAGCGACAAGCTCTCATACTCATGTTAAGAAGCGTCTGGGCAGCGGGCAAGCGATTAGAAATCAGGGGAGAGTGAGAAAAATTAACACTCACCCCAGCCGCACTATTTTGCGCGGCGCGTAGCTGACGAGCCAGCGGGGTATCGCGCGCGTTGTGGCGCCGCGAGAGAAAGCGAGGCAGCCATCGGAACAATGCCGGCGAGAGCAAGCACTGCTCCGACCGCTCCCGTTGATGCCCAGCCGTACCCAGCGTCTACGGCGATCCCGCCCATCGCGGCGCCCACCGCGTTTGAAATGTTGAAAGCGCTGTGATTGAGCGACGAAGCGAAGGTCTGTGCCTTGCCTGCTACGTTCATCAACCTCGTCTGAAGGGCCGGCACCAGAGCGAAACCATTACCGACAAGGAACAGCACAATGAGCGAGGCCGGCTTGCTGGCGCTCGCGAACGTGAACAGGCCCAGGAACACGACATTCCAGATGAGCATCCCGAAGATGGATGGGATGAGGGCCCGATCCGCCAGCCTTCCCCCGATCAGATTCCCTGCGACCATTCCGAGTCCCCATAGCGCCAGTACCTCAGGCACGTTCTGTTGCGAAAACCCTGAGACGTGCGTGAGCGTCGGTGTGATGTATGTGTAGACCGCAAACATACCGCCGAATCCGACCGATGCGGTCAGAAGCGTGAGCCACACCATCGGCCTTGCGAGCGCTGATAGTTCCTGGAGTGGACTCGAATGACCAGTTGGCGTCAATTTCGGAATGACCACAATAACGAGAGTAGCCGTGAGTGCGCCCCCAATGGCAACGCTTGCGAATACGGCTCGCCATCCAACGTGATCGCCAACCCACGTTGCGGCAGGCACCCCGACCAGATTTGCGGCGGCGAGGCCGAGCATCACGTATCCGATGGCCGTTGCCCGCCTGTTCGCCGGAACCATCGCGGCTGCGGCGAGAGATGCAACACCATAGTAGGCACCATGCGGAAGCCCGGAAAGGAAGCGTGCAACCAGTAAGCTTCTAAAGTCCCACGCCAGAGCGCTCGCGGCATAACCGATTACGACGAGCGACAGTAACGCAACAAGTAGCGAGCGCCGCGACCATCGCGAGGCGAGCACCGCAATCACAGGGGAACCGATGACCACCCCCAAGGCGTATGAGCTGATGTAAGACCCCGCCGTCGGCAACGAGACGGCAGTGTCAGCCGACAGCCCCGGAAGCAGACTCATTGAGGCGAACTCACCCGTTCCGATGAACAGGCCTCCCAGCCCGAGAGCGGCAATCGCGAGCACGAGGCCATACGGGGCCGCGACAGGCGCGTCGGAACTTCCAGCTTGGCCCGAAGAATCCGGGCGCGTCGATTCTGGTCTGGTCTGAGCCGGCATCTGAAACCTACTCCCTATTCAACAATGAATATAGATCAATGATATGCCCGCAATACCCTCTTGCCGTTGAGGCTCTCCCTATGCTTCAATGAATTACACTCAGCGATATGGATGAAAAATGCCCGTACGTCCCATCGTCAAACTCTCCCGGGCCGACCTGACCGATCTGAATGCCTTTCGTTCTGTTGCCCGTCTACGCAGCTTTAGGCTCGCCGCCGTGGAGCTTGGCATCACGCCCTCGGCGCTCAGCCATGCGATCCGGAATCTCGAGACACGGCTTGGCGTAAGACTGTTGAACCGAACAAGTCGCGTAGTCACACCGACCGAGGCTGGAAACTCCCTTGCGCAGCGGCTCGACGTCGGCTTCCAGGAAATCACGGAAGCGCTGGAGGAAGTCAATGCATATCGGGATCGGCCAGTTGGCCGACTCCGTCTCACCGTATTGAGCGATGGCGCGCGTCTGCTCCTGTGCACGCTGCTGCCCAGGTTTTTGCAGAGCTATCCGGACGTCGATGTCGAAGTCGCCGTTGATGATCGTATGGTCGATATCGTCGCCGACGGTTACGACGCCGGAATCCGGTTTGGCGGTACGATTCCCGAGGACTATGTCGCTGTCCCGCTCGGCGCGCCCCTCAAATGGGTCGCAGTCGCATCACCGCGCTACCTTAACAACAGGCTCCCTGCGACGCGTCCAGAAGATCTGAAGACGCACTCCTGCATCCAGATCCGCACGGGACAGGGCGTAATCTACCGGTGGGAGTTCCGCAAAGGCGGTGACTACCGGGTTGTCGAAGTTCCTGGCAAGCTTTGTGTCAACGAGACAACCCTTGGTATCGAACTGGCATTGGCCGGCGCAGGCATCACTTACTGCCTCGAGGATCGTGTTCTGGAGCACCTCAGACGCGGCGACCTCCAGGTTGTCTTGCCCGACTGGGCCCCAGTAGAGCCAGCGTTTCATCTTTACTATTCGAGCCGTCGGCAAATGCCCCCCGGATTGCGCGAACTGATCAATCTCCTGCGCACGGGGCACGCAGACGATACCGATTCGGTCGACGGCGTCCGGTGGGACCCCGATACTTGACGGCCAGTATGCGGTTCCCTTGCTGTGAATGGTTGAACCGTGCTCAGTGGTGCGATGTCATTGGCTCAACATGAGGCCGCGCCTTCCTCGATATGATCGACCATATTGATTGAGGCAGGAGAACGTCGTGCACCCCGCGATCCATACAGACGGCGTCGCCGTCATCACCGGCGCAGCAAAAGGAATCGGTTTCGCGATCGCCCAGTGCGTCGCGCGACACGGAATGCGGCTTGCGCTGCTCGATTCTGACGCGGACGCGCTTAGCAACGCAGCATCCCGTCTGCGACAAGGCGAAGTCCCCGTCTCCGTTGTCGTCGGCGACGTCACGGACATTGGCGTTATCTCCCGACTCCGGAAGAAGCGATGAAACTCGGCGACGTCTCGCTAGTCGTCAACAACGCGGCCATTATTAACGGGGCCGGCCCCTGGCAGGATCCCGAGCAATGGCGCAGGGTGATGGAAGTTAATTTCTGGGCGGCGCTGACCGTTCAACAGATGTTTGTGCCACAGCTCCTGTCGCAAGCGACACCGTCGGCTATCGTCAATCTTGGCTCGAAGGAAGGCATCACCACTCCCCCAGGAAACGCGGCGTATTCTGTTTCGAAGGCCGCCCTGCGTGTATTAACCGAACAGATGGCGCACGAACTGCGTGAACAGATTGGTTCCAAAGTCACCGCACACCTTCTGATCCCGGGCTATACGTTCACACCCATGAACTCTCCCGGGATGACCGCAGACACGCCCAAGCCCGATCCAATGTGGACCGCCGACCAGGTAGCCGAATCGCTCATCGCCGGGATGACTGCCAACGACTTCTATATCCTGTGTGAGGATAATGAGGTGACACGCGGCTTGGACGAGAAGCGCATCCAATGGTCCGCCGACGATCTGATCCTGAATCGACCCGCTCTCTCACGCTGGCATCCCGATTACAAGGAACAGTTCAGGGCATTCATTGGCACTGAAGCAGCTACCGCCACCAGCAATTCAAATTGAGCGAGGATTTACGACGCGCCCGCCTCGCCGCTATGGCCGTGCTGTTCTGCAACGGAGTGCTTTACTCAACGTGGGGCGTGTACATCCCGACGATCAAACAGAAGTTTGCGCTCTCTGACGGTCTACTTGCCATCGCAATGGTCGCCGTCGCAGCAGGCGGAATCGCAACGCTGGCTCGGGGAGGTGACTGGATATCGAAAAATGGAAGCGGACGGGCATCCGTTCAAAGCGGAATGCTCATGGCCGTCAGCGCGGCCGTCATCCCACTTATTCCGAGCGATGCCGTCCTCCTGCCGTTTCTCTTTATCTACGGGATAGCGACGGCTGCAAACGACGTTGCTGCGAACTCGCAGGGAGCCTACATCGAAGCCCGGTCGCGACGATCGATCATCGGCTCCCTGCATGGGAGTTTCAGTGCTGGTGGCCTCGTCGGGGCTACGTTTGCGAGCGTCTGGGCTGGAACCATGTGCTTGCCGCTACTCAGCTTCGCGGTCGTCTCGGCGGCCTCGTGCGCAACGATGCTGGCGGCGACGCGGTTCCTGACGAACGAACCGTCGCGGGATGGTCACTCCCCGTCCACGCCAGACATTGGCGGAGCCGTCGCGCAACCCTTCGATCAGCGGCACGTCAAGATGAGGCTGTATGCATTCGGCGCGCTGGCCTTGTCGTCGAAGGCGCCATTTATGACTGGGCTGCGGTCTACATGAGCGAAGTGGTGAAAGCATCGCCGTCGTGTACGGGACTTGGCTACGCCGCCTTTGCTATCGGCATGGCGGCAGGGAGGGTCAGCGGGGACTGGGTACGCGATCGCGCAGCCCATCGCACCTTAATCGTGCTCAGTTGCGCAATCTGCGTCGCAGGTCTCTCGATCACGCTTTCACTCCCAACGGCTGGTCCATCGACGCCTGGCTTCCTGATGAGCGGCATTGGCCTGTCGAACGTGATCCCGATCATGTTTCCGTCGGCAGGCAAACTCTCTACGGCGACGGGCCTGCCTCCGTCGCGAGGACTCGCGCTGACCATGTGCATTGCCTATGTCGGCCTTCTTGCAGCTCCATTGGCGATCGGCCCGCTGGCTGAGCTGATCGGACTGAAGCCTGCACTTACCATGCTCGCCTTCTCGGTCTTCGCGATCGGATGCGGGTGGGTCATCCTAAGCTACCGGAGCGGCGGTGTTCCGTGGGAAATCAGTCGCGCAAGAGTCGCATGACGTTCACCGCAAAGGCCCGCACACGGGCCCGGTATGCGAAACTGCCTTCACTACGGGGAGAACAGCAATGCGCGTCGCATGCTTGCATACGGCAGAAAGTAACATCGAAATATTTGGCGCTGCAGCACGGCAGTTGGGACTTCCCGACGACGCGCTCATTCACGAAGTTCGGGCAGACCTGCTAGATGCTGTCGAGATGGCGCATTCGCTCAGCCCCAATGTCGAGCGACAGACCGTTGACGTTCTGCTCCGTCTTGCAGGCCACGCGGACGCGGTGCTTTTAACCTGCTCGACTTTGGGCATCTGTGCAGGTGCTGCTTCCGTTGTCGCCGGTGTACCCGTCCTGAGAGTCGACGCGTCATTGGCTGAAGACGCGACGCGCGGTCCGGGCAACGTGGTCGTCTTGTGTGCAACCGAGACGACCGTGCAGACAACGGCAACCATCTTCAACGAGGCGGCGAAGCAGTCAGCGGCTGAGGTCGAAATACGGCTGGTAGAAGGTGCCTGGGCACTGTTCAAGCTCGGAGAAAAATTTCGCTATCTCGCTGCTATCGCCGATGCAGCGGAGCAGGCATATGCCGACGGCGCGTCGGTCGTTGCACTGGCACAAGCATCGATGGCGCCCGCGGCCGATCTGATCACCGGTACTCCGCGGCCACTGACAAGCCCTGCCGCAGGTCTCGCCGCGACGATGCGCGCGATCGGGTACGCGCAACGCTGCCCATAGTGCCGCCTGCTCATCGCGGCACCTCCCGGCGGCCCAAATCATTCTGACGACGACCGCCCCTGCACGAGCCTTGCTGCCACACCGTCCCACGCATTGCCGCACTTGCCATCCCCGTACGCCGTCTCATCCAGAAGTCGCTGCAGGCTCAACACGTCAGCGATCCCATAATCCCCGACCGTGGGAGCAGGCTGCATCCTGGCAACGGCCGCAGCACTGGCAATGCGCAGGGCATTGATCCGTTCTCTCAACAGGGAATCGAGTGCCTCGTTAAGCAATGCCCGTGTGTTCATGGGTAACGATAAAAGCGTGCTTGCGTCCCACGCCACGACCTGCTCGATGCTCATCTGAGAATCTCCCATGTCTTCACTATGTCGGGTGAGCGGTGCGCAGATGCGCAACGCTCAGGCCTAGTTGTAGCCGAGCAAGGCAATGGATGCTGTCTCTGGTCGGTCACGACTTCGTGCGATGGTCGCCAAGGGCTCGCTCAACAAGGCCGCGTAGACCGTTTTGCCAAAACCGGAACCTGAAAGCTGTCTTGTCCGGTCCCGTCGGCTCGCCCCCGAGTCTCGTTGCGCGTCCCGAGCTCCCGTCGCGGACAAGTGAAGTCGGAGCACATGTACAAAAGCATCCATGATCTGCCTGGCACTTGAGGGGAACCACCTGCAGCCCTCCCTTTGAAACCTAGAAAAAACCGACTTTGACGTCAGTCGGCGCGTTTTGGGGGATGAGACCGCGCTCCTTGAGTTCATCCCAGAAAGCGGCAGGGGCGACGGTATGCGTCGAATGCAGGTTCTGCCGGACCTCATCAACATTCTGTCCGCCGAGGAGGACCGTCGACACAGCGGGATGCATGCTCACGAACTGGATCGCGGCCGCCGAAAGTTCGATGCCGTGCTTGCGACAGACGTTCTCGATATCACGAACCTTCTGGACGATCTCAGCGGGCACGTTCTGGTAGTCGTACGTCAGAGCCTGCCCCTGAGTTCCAGTTGCGAGAATGCCGGAGTTAAAAACACCCGCGGCGAAGACTGATACGTTGCGCTCGTGAAGTTCGTCGAACGCGCCTCGCAGCGGCGCGTGATTCAGCAACGTATAGCGACCGGCGATCAGGGAACAGTCAATACGGAATTCGCGAGCGACCTCGACCACGCTGTCAGTTTCGTTCACACCCAGACCGACTGCGCCTACCGCGCCGCTACTGCGGAGCTCATCCAGCGCACGGAATCCGCTCGCGCGCATCTGCGACATGTACTTCTCGTTCGCATCGCCGTGCCACATCCGACCCAGGTCATGAACAAACAGCACATCGATGCGATCAAGGGCCAGGCGGCATTGGCTGTCTTCAAACGACCGCATGATTCCATCATAGGTATAGTCGTAAGTGTCACGAAACGGCAAAGGATCGACCCAGGCGATTCCATAGACCGAATCCATTTTCGCGACCCGGCTTTCAGGCTTCAGCACCCGCCCCACTTTGGTACTGACCAGCACATCACCACGGATTCCAAGCTCACGCAACGCGTGCCCGAGATAGTATTCGGCCTTGCCGAATCCATACATCGGTGCGGCGTCAAAGTAGCGGACGCCACCTGCGTATGCCGCGTCGATGACGCGCTCGAAGTCCGCATAGCTCACCTTGGTCTTGAATCCTGCCAGGGGCACAGTCCCCAGGCCGATCGAACTCACGTTGAGATTAGTCGTACCTACGCGACGTTCTTGATACTCTGCCATGATGTCTCCACGTCAAATTTTTTTGGCGCATTGCTATGAATTCCTAATGTTATCTGTCATTCTTTCTGGAACCCGATGTCAGCCCGACCATGCACCTGATGGGTCGGGCTGGTGCGACTGGTCTCAGACTGCCGGCGGCGGCGGCGCTTCCGACGATCCCAACGTGAACATCAGGCCTGCCGTCTGGTATCCACCATCGACATTCAGCGTGTGACCACACACGTGTCGTGCCTCCTCAGAGGCAAGAAATACGGCCGCATCCGCCACCTCCTCTGGCGTGCCGTATCGACGCTGCGGAATAAGATAGTGATAGGCATCGCGCGTCGCCTTGTCATGCTGTTCCGCAGCCATCTTGGTCGCGATGGCGCCGGGCGCGATGTTATTAACCGTGATGCCTGAGGACGCGAGTTCCACTGACATCACCTTGGTCAGCAGTTCCAGCGCCGCCTTGGAGGTTCCATAAGCTGCACGTCCGACGCCGCCGCGCTGGCCCGAAAGGGAAGCTATATTGATCACGCGGCCGTATTTGTTCGGCAGCATGCGACGCACTGCAGCCTGGGCGCACAAGAAAGCACCGACGAGATTGACCTGCAGGATGCGTTCGAGGTCTTCCCGCGGCGTGTCGAGGAACAGCTTGGTGGTGCTGATACCGGCATTGTTGACGTGGATGTCCAGCTTGCCGAACTGCTTGACGGCCGCGTCGGCAAGCAGGTCTGCATCTTCACTCTTCGTCACATCGATCCGGACGGCGCACGCCTTTCCTCCCTGACGCACAATGTCCTCGGCCACGCTCTGCGCAGCTTCGAGGTTGACGTCGCTTATCACGACACTCGCCCCTTCGCGCGCGAAAGCTCGCGCCATCACTTCGCCCATGCCCCGACCAGAGCCCGTAATTGTTGCTACTCGACCCGAAAGCCTCATTTTTTCAAACTCCTGGTAACAAATAACGCTTTGAAAGAATTCAACGTGACCAGCGTGCGATCAACCCGGATGGCCAGAACGCACCGTTCACCTTGATCAGGATGCAAGGTTGACAATCGCCTCCTGGCTGATTTCGCCCGTCCCAAGAACGCGGGCTAATCGCCCGCCCCTGAATATCGCCACCCGGTCACTTACCTGAGGGATTTCGGGGGCTTCGGAGGACACCACGATTGCCGAGCCGCCCTTGGCAGCAAAGCCACGAAGGAAGGCATAAATCTCCTGCTTCGAGCCCTCGTCGATTCCTCGTGTCGGTTCGTCGCAGATCAGCAGCTTCGGATTGGTCGTGAGACAACGCGCAAACACGACCTTTTGCTGGTTACCGCCGCTCAGGTTCTCCACTGCAATCGCGGGTGAAGCACACTTCACGCGGAGCTTGCTAACCATCGCCGCGACAACTCCCGATTCCGCTTTCGCGCGAATGAAACCCCACGGGGAAACCTTCCGAAGGGCTGAGAGACTGATGTTGTGACCGACTGACTCACACAAGACGAGCCCAGAAACCTTGCGGTCTTCGGTGACCATCGCCATCCCGCGTCGGATCGACTCTTTTTGGCACACCCGCGGGCAACGCCTCACCAAGAAATTTGATCGATCCTGAACGCGCACGTCGAAGACCGAAAACCGTTTCGACGAACTCGGTGCGACCTGACCCCACCAGCCCATAGATTCCGAGCACTTCACCAGTCTTGACCTGCAACGTGATATCCGTGAAGGTCTCGCCGTCTGAAAGAGAATCGACGGCAAGCGCTACGTCGGCGCCGGCCGTCGATTCGCCAAGCGTCGACGAATTCAATTCGTGGCCGAGAATCTGCCGCACAAGGTGGTGTCGGTCGATGTCGCAGATCCTCCCGGTTTCGACGAAAGCACCATCACGAAAAACCGTATACTCGTCCGCGATCTCGAAGATCTCCGTGAGCTTGTGCGACACATAAACGATCGCAGTGCCGCTTTGCTTGAGCCGCTTGACAGCGTCGAACAGTACGTGCACTTCATGCTCGCCGATCGCCGATGTCGGTTCGTCCATGATGACGACGTCGGCCTCGTGGCTCAGCGCCTTCGCAATCTCGACCAGTTGACATTGCGCCAACGTGATCTCCGACATTTTCGCGTCAGCTGGCACATCAAATTGCAGCCGCTTGAGGAGTGCAGCAGCGTCTTCCACCATCCGGCCGAAATCGACGATGTAGCCGAATTTACGCGGCTCGCGACCGAGATAGATGTTCTCGGCGACCGTCAGTTCCGGAACCGGTGAAAGCTCCTGAGTGATCATTGCCACGCCGTGCCTCAGCGCTTCGCTAGCACTGGCGAAGTGGACATCGACACCCTTGAGGCTGATTCTTCCTTCATCTCGCGGGATCAGGCCCATGAGGATACTGAGAAATGTCGATTTGCCTGCGCCGTTCCCACCGCACAGAGCGTGCACCGTCCCGGCCTGCAAGGTGAGGCGGCCGTTACGCAGCGCCCGTACACCACCGAACGATTTCGCGACGGATTCAACGTCGAGAACCGGAACGGTCTGACCGTACACGTCTGACCCATCTTGTACCGGCGGACCGCCGGGGATTTCGTCATTCGCCTGCATCGCTGTCTCCATACGAAGCGTCATATCTCGTTGCCAAGAGGAAGCTCGAACTTCTCTTTTGCGTGGGCCCGACCATTACCCGAAGAAGGACATCATCTCCGACAGCACAAAGTCGGGCTTTTCTTCCGCGACCCAGTGACCGCAATCAGGCACGATGCCGCCGCGCACGTCGACGCCCACGCGGCTCAGCGAAGCCAGTGACTCCTCACCGCGGCCGAATGCTTCAGCGCCGCCATACGAGAGAATGGGCATCTGCAACCGGTGTTCGCGAAGGTAGGCCTCGTTATCTGTTATGTCCTGCGGCACATTTCGGTAGTAAGCGAGGCCCGCGCGCAGTGCGCCGAAGTCACGATACGTGCGCAGATACTCAGCGATGTCTTCTTCCGAAATCGCCGTCGGTACGAAGCCGTAATTCTTGAAAAACCAACGGTAGTAGACGTCCTCCCGCCCCGTAATGAGTTGCTCCGGCAGATCGAGCGTCTGGTGGAAGGGGTGATGCCAACGACGCCCGTTTTGGGAATACGTCCCGCTTCCATCTCCCGGCACGGCTGCATCGAGCATGACGAGCTTGCGCACAAGTCCGGGATGGAAAGCCGCAAGTGCGAACGCGGCGGGGCCGCCCCAATCGTGCGCGCCAACCAGGACCGACTCGAGTTTCAGCTCTTTTTTTACCAGCGTCGCGATATCGTCGGCGACACTTTTCATGTCGTATCCGCTCGTCGGGCGCGACGTATCGCCAAGCCCTCGCATGTCCGGCGCGATGACGCGATAGCGGGTTGCAAGTGTGGGCATCACCTTGCGCCACGCATACCACGTTTGAGGCCAGCCATGTAGCAGCAGAAGCGGCTCCCCAGCGCCTGCGGTGACGAAATGCATGCGGACCTGGCCAACAGTGGCGAAGTGATGTTCGGGCTTGAATTCCATGTTGTTTCACTCGTAGAGTTTATCGAGGCCGGGATTCCGGTCATGCACCTGTTCGCTGACGGGCGTCCCCTTCCCAGTTACATGCTAGATACAGTGCGACGCTCGATCAAACGATTTGATTTCTTGCGGCGGTGATAAAAAGTCACTTTCGAATGCCGCTGACCTTGCCGCTAAGCCAGCTTCAACAAGGGGATGTTGGGAAATTGCTCTGCGCCGATCTGACTGGTTCGCAGGTTTCTTCACACACGCCTCCGTGTTGATCGCTCAACTTACCCGGCTCGGCTCGCCATCGCCCAGCGCGATCTCCGTAATTTGCAAGCCGTGTTGGTTAATACGGCTAGGATAAAACTCGGCCAATCGGCTCTCGTGCATGGGCACGATCCGCTTCTCGTTACCCCCTACCTTTCGCAGCATCTCATCGCATGCGAACACGAGATTCCATTGGCTGCCGGTCGCCAGGCCTACCGGGACGTATGCGGGGTCCGCCTCGTTACCGTCGTTAAGATTCTCGTATTTGTAGATCAGGTCACCCGCGAGCACGAATACGTCCTCCGAAGACCCGCCGCTGTTCCGGACCACCACGTACTGGGATCCCGGAGTATGCGAGTCGAACGCGGGATGCAAGTCGATGCCGGGCACGACATCCTGCTGTGCGCCGGTAACGGTAGTCAGCCGGCCGTCCTTCGCAAGCTCTACAAGCCGAATTACATCCCCAGGATCGATTCCACCTGTGAGCGTACGAAACCGGCGGGGGAGCGCCATTGCAGCAACCCATCCGGTGAGTTCGCGTTCCTGAATGAAGAAGCGGGCGTTTGGAAACAGAGCCGTCCCGCCTGCGTGATCGAAGTGGGCATGGGTAAGAAAGACGTGCGTGACGTCCTCAGGCGACACATCGCACTCACCGAGCACCTCTTGAGGCGAATGCCATCCGCCCACGCCGATCGACGCGGCAAAGTCTTTTGCGAATCCGACGTTGTTGTACCCTACGTCGACCATCGCCACGATGCCCGGTCCCTTGATAAGCACATAGGCAAATGGTAGTTTCAGGGTACCCTCATTGTGGGCTCCGTAAAATGTTGCGCTGACCGGATGCGTGTCCGAGCAGGCGTACTCGAGTACCCAAATCGAATAGCGTCCCATTTCTGTCTCCGTATTTCATGATTTTTTGCTTGCAATGGCTCAGAGCCGAAGGTCCCGTCGTAACGGTCCTTCAAGGTCACCGGAAGGTGTCCGACCGTCCGCCATGGATCCCAACCGGACGACCTCGCAGCCGCAACCGCCAGCCAGCCTGTATCCCGGAAGCCTCCGGTCGAAGTGCTTGAGTTCCCTATTGGCCAGCTTCACTACCTCCAGCACCTGGTTGAGGCCGCCCGCGAGGTTTGACACGGTGATATGACGCGCCGTGACCAGCGCCAAGCCGAGCGCGCGCAGCGCCGCCAGCAGATGCTCATGATCATGCCTCCAGCAAGCCGGCACGCGCGCGCCCCTGGCCTCATCCATGATCGAGTCATAGTTGGACTGGGCGCTGTCGAGATGCGACTGGAGCTCCAGCAACAACGAGTCTCTGGTGGTGGCGATAGCGACCACCGCACAGAGCCCAACTGTCAACCCTTCGGCCGCTTCGTAGACGTTGACTGCGTAAGCAAGATAACCCAGCGTGCCTTGTGAGTTTCCTGCTGCGTGGTCGGGCCGGGTCATCTGATCCGCAGCCCGCGACGATCCGCCTCCCCTGTTCTCGCCAGCTTTGTGCATCATCTCCTCTCCCGGATGCTGTCCATCACGGGGCGCCAGGAACGCAACCCACCTTTCAGCGTGACGCCCCCGGGAGCATTACTTCAGATACTGGCCGACGTTGTTCTTCGTAATTTCGAGCCACGGAACGGTGTACAGCTTCTGCGTGCCACCATCCCATTTGAGCAGCTTGCCCCCACACGTCCGATTGCGGTTGATAGGAAGGTCCGACGACGGCACGAAGTGCGACGTCCAGCGCCCCTTGCCCTTCAGCGCGCGCGTACTTGTAGAGCGTCATGCTCATCTGACCGTCCGCGACCGCTTTTTTCCCATCCTGGATTCCGTCAATGGCGATGACGGGCACCTTGGAGAAATCAACCTTTCGGGCCTTCATTGCCTGGATGGCGCCGAGAGCCATCTCATCGTTCTCCGACAACACACCCTGGATCTGCCCCTGGTACGCGAGGAGCCAGTTATCCATAATCGTCTGACCTTCCGCCCGGCTCCAGTTTCCCGATTTGCTGGCGATCACCTTGATTCCGGGATTGGCCTTCAGGCCTTCGTCAATGCCTTTGCGGCGGTCGATTTGCGCAGACTGGCCGATCGGCCCCTCGAGGATAACAATGGTCCCCTTTCCATTAAGGCGTTTGGCAATGTCTTCGGCGATCAGTTTGCCGCCCTCCTGGTCGTCAACGATGACTGTCGACGTCATCTTGTTCGTGTTGGCCTTGAGCGCAGAATCCACGACGGGGATCCCCGCAGCGACAGCCTTGTTGATTGCTGGTGCCGCTGCGTTGAAATCAAACGGCGCCACGACGATTGCGTCGAACTTCTGCGTGATGGCACTCTCTATCTGGTTGCTTTGCGTGAGCGGATCGAACTTACCATCGAACACAACCAGCTTGACCTTCCCGCTCTTCACCCATGGATGATCCTTCATCTCCGTGGTCCACGTGTGCATGTACTCTGCCGATTCGCCGAACGATGCGACGGCTATACGAAGCTGCTTGTCCGCAGCCTGGGATGATGCCGCAGTCGTGAGCGCCATCGTGGCGATCAGCGCAAAAAGCGTTTTCCGAAACATGTTTGTCTCCTCAATATCAAAGTTGATTTCTATTTGCGCAATCTGTCGACAGCGACCGCCAGCACGATAATTGCGCCCTTCAACAACTGCTGGTAATACGACGAGACGCCCATCAGGTCCATCCCGTTGTTGATGGTCGCGATGATCAACGCCCCAACGAGGGTGCCGAACAGCGTTCCACGCCCACCGGAGAGACTGGTTCCACCAATCACGACGGCGGCGATCGCATCGAGTTCGTACCCGACACCTGCCTGAGGAAGCGCGGCCGTTGTACGGGCCGTCAGGATCAGTCCAGCCATGCCTGCAAGTGCACCGGATATCACGTAGGTCAGTGCAATAACCGTCCTCGTCGATACGCCGCTCGTCTTGGCCGCCCGCTCGCTGCCTCCCACGGCATAAACGTATCGACCGTACGGCGTGTAGCGAAGCACGACCCACGCGACGGCGAACACCGCTGCGACAATAAGGACTGGGACGGGAATTCCGCCTACGCTGCCCGCGCCGATCCACACGAATGCATCAGGCAGGTCAGACACGGGGCGACCATCCGAATAGATCAGCGTCATGCCACGGGCCATGCTGAGCATGCCGAGTGTGGTCACAAAAGGCGGCAGCCTCAGCCGGGCCACTAGTAGCCCATTAACCGCGCCGAGCACGATGCCAGTGGCAAGGCCGGCGAAGATTGCGGCGGGAATCGAATGCAGCACAGAGCCGGGCGAGACCACGCCTGCTATGAAGCCCGCCTGCATCGAGGACGTGGTGATCAGGCTGCCCGCCACCATGCCGGAGATGGCCATCACGGAGCCAACCGATAGATCGATACCTCCGGCGAGGATCACGTAGGTCGCGCCGAGTGCGAGTACCGCGTTGATTGCGGACTGTCTTAGCAGATTGACCCAGTTGTCCCACGTCAGGAACACATCGTTCGAGACGGAAAAGAATGCGCAGATAACGATGAATACGCCTGCGATCCCCAAGGTCCTGACGACGGTTCCGAGGTGACGCGCAATCGAGAAATGCGCTGTCTCAGGTACTTGACCAGTAAATGCCCTGTTCTTCATGTCTCCACCTTGTCTGTGAACGGCCCGTGCATCGAAGTGCTGTGCCTTAATCTCATGCTAGGAATGCTCAAGGGTTCATGCAAACGATTTGATTTCCCTGTAAGGTGAGAAAAACTCCGCGGCGCCTTCCTCACCTTGTCCTGTCACGCTGATGCGCAGGCTTGCATCAGGAAGCAGGAAGACGAACCTTTCGGCCATAGCAAACGGTAGCCTTGGTCTTCTGCAGGCCAGGAGGTTTTGGGATCGCCGTCACGACGAACGCGGGACATGCGAAGTGGCACCGGATGACTCCGGATGCATAGACGGACTGGAAATAATTCCGATCGACGCTGAACCGCGAGGGCCCAGGCCGGGACATGCCCGGCCTTGGACCGCCGAAGCTGTGTGCCCGGCGTATCAGCGGTCGTGCAGAATATCTGCGTCCTTCGTTTCCCTCGAAAGCGCAACGCAGATCCCGGAAATCAGCGCCGTTGCGACGATGTACGCTGCGATCGGATATGGTGAATGGTAATGGCCGAGAAGGTACGCGCCAACAATCGGCGCCGTACCGCCCCCGATGATGCCGCCTATATTGGTGGCGACCGCGAAGCCCGTGAATCGCGCACTCGGTCCGAAAGCCTCGCCAGTGAATGACGGTGCCGGCCCGTAGACAAGACCGTAGCCCGTCATCAGCAGCGCCGAGCCAAGCAGCATCGGGAAGAAACTCCCCGTACTGAAAAGAAACCAGAATGGAAAGGCTGACAGCGCAATCACACCAAGACCGATCAGCATCGCCTTTCTCCGCCCAATGCGGTCGGACAACGCGGCGGAAAACGGAACCGCGACAAGATGGGTGCAGATTGCCAGCATCACCACGAGCAAAACCATCGTATTCGAAAGACCCAGCTCTCTCTGACCATAGCTAAGCGAGAACACCGTGAACAGATAGAAAGTCGCGAAGTGGCAGATGACCGCGCCGGATACAAGCAGCAGTTCGCGCGGATACTCGGCGAACAGGCGTGCTGCCGGTGCCCGGTCGGGGCGACTGCTTTGCGTGCGGACCTTCGCGGCCGATTCGAAAACAGGCGATTCCGCAACGCGGCTTCGCACGTACAAGCCGATCAGCAACAGAAGCAGACTTGCGATAAATGGCACTCGCCAGCCCCACGAATAGAATTCGGCGCGTGTAAGGAACGCATTCACGGCAAGCAGAAGACCGGAGGACAGAACGAAGCCAAAGACAGGCCCCACATTGTTCAGTCCTGCGTAAAACCCTCTCTTTCGTCTGGGTGCGTGCTCGAGCAACATCAATACGGCGCCGCTATATTCACCGGCAAACGCGAAGCCCTGGATGAAGCGTAATACGCACAGAAGCAATGGCGCCCAGAATCCGGCCGAAGCGTAGGTGGGCAAGAATCCGATTCCCGCCGTTGAAAGCCCCATAGTGATAAGCGTGAGATACAGCAGCTTCTTGCGACCGATGCGATCGCCAAAGTGCCAAGCACAAGCGATCCCACGGGTCTCGAAATGAAGGAGATTGCGAAGGTCGAAAGCGACAGCAATCGTGCTACCGCAGCATCCTGTCCGGGAAAGAAGAGCGGTGCGAAAATCAGGGCGGCGGCAGTCCCATACAGGTACAGATCGTATGTTTCGAGCGCCGTGCCAAACAGGCTGCCAAAGATCACATTGCGCATGCGTCTCGTGTCAGCTTCATCGGCGAGGTGCGCGTCGTTGGCTTCCGTGTAGGCGGAAGGAATTTGCATGATTGTCTCCGTCTTTGTATCGATTCATCGTCGGCCAGCGCTGGCGCGCGTTGGCGGCAGAGCGATGCCAGCCGTTCGATGCAATATATGACCGGAGCAATTTCAGGCCAAACGATTTGATTTCCGGACTCGGAGAGGAAAACTCACAGACTCGCTTTCGTCAGACCACTTGCAGTGCTACTTGCCGTTGCTTTCGGTCTCGCGAAGCTCGTCCCGAAGCCATTCCACCAGCGCGATCGTCTGGGGATGCGTTTCTACATGCGGAGCGACCCACAATACCAGTTGTCGTGGACCTGGTACAAACCCGAAAGGCGCGACCAGACCTGCAGAATCGAGTTCATCACGAACCAGCATACGCGGCACGGCCGCCATACCAAGACCGCACTTCGCAGCCTGAATCAGGAGATAGAAGTGATCGAAAGACTCTGCGATGACTGGCGGGTTCGCCAATGCGTTGCCTGAGGCCTCGAACCAGTTGCTCCATGCGGCTGGGCGGGTGTTGGTTGTCAGAAGCCTTGCACGCTCAAGATCGCAGGGCTTGGCGATCCGCGTTGACCGCATGTACTCAGGCGAACACACGACGCCAATGTACTCGTCAACCAGATAGATCGGTTCGATCCCCTTTGCCGGCTTGATCGCATTCGTCCGTATCGCCACACTGATATTGTCACGGGAGAAATCGACCTCTCCGTAGCTCGTATTAAAGCTTAGTTCAAGCGAAGGATGCTTCTTGTGCAGCTTCGTCAGTCGGGGAAGCAACCAGTACATCATGATCGACGACGAGCACGACAGCGTGAGCGGGCCAGGCTGGAGCTGGTCAACGCTTGCCTGTATGAGATTGAATGCGCGTGTCAGACCTTCTGCTAGGCGCAGTCCTTCCGGCGTCGGATCGGTCGCATGGGCATTACGCAGCAGCAGCAACACGCCTAGCTGCTCTTCAAGAGAGCGGATGTGACGGCTGATTGCGCCGTGAGTCACACACAGTTCGTCAGCTGCGGCGCTGAAGCTATGGAGCCGGGCGGTAGCTTCGAACGCCCGGAGCGCGTTTAACGAGACACGAGGCATGCAGAATCCCAAGGATAGCCAACGGGGGGGCGCTTGCAACATCCCCACTCGTCAGTCTGCCCAAGGCGATGTCTCCCTCCGCCAGCCTATTGTGAGTTTTTTGCGTAGCTGTCGGAAATCATATCGTTTGATGAGACACGGGGTCAATCATATATTGGCCATACACCCCGACGGCTGGTGCACGTCTCAAACCACGATACACGGCGATTGAGCGCAGCATCAGCCCAGCCAGTACACCCAGACGACGAGTCACAAAATGGTCGAAACTTCTCACTCACGCGCAGAATTTACCGCACGCTACTTCGTTGAAAGCTCGGTCCCCATCGCGAAGGCGGCCGAGGTGATCGCAGGCGAACAGTCAAGTGGAACCTTTCTGGCACTGCCGGGAGAAACGGAAGCGCTGAAGGATCGTGCCCGTGCGCGGGTTACGAAGGTTAACTCGTTACCGCCCGTCTTTGAGCCGTCGCTTCACAGCGCATTTGCGCAGCGTAAAGGACCTGTGAGTCTGTACTACAGAGGTGAAATCGAAATCGCATTTCCTGTCGACAACATCGGCACGAATCTCCCGACCCTGCTGTCAACGATCGCCGGCAACCTCTTTGAACTCGGCGAGGTGACGGGACTTCGTCTGCTCGACATCGAATTTCCCGAGAACTATGCGCGCACTTTCCATGGTCCGCGCTTCGGTATCGAAGGCACGCGGCAACTGGCGAAGGTCCATGACCGCCCTCTCATCGGGACGATCATCAAACCAAGTATCGGACTGCTGCCCGATCAGACGGCCAAAATCGTCGACAGTCTCTGCTCCGCAGATATTGACTTCATCAAGGACGACGAGCTTCTCGTGGACCCTGCCTATGCGTCCTTCGATGACCGCCTTGCAGCAGTGATGCCCGTATTGCACCGGCACGCGGACCGCCTCGGAAGAATGCCGATGTACGCGATCAACATCTCCGGCACCATCGATGAAATGTTGCAACGCCACGACACCGTGCTCGAGGCAGGCGGCACCTGTGTCATGGTGTGCGTGAACTGGGTAGGCTTCGCGGGCGTTGAGCATCTCCGGAAGCATGCGCAACTGCCGATTCATGGCCACCGGAACGGTTGGGGTGCGCTCACCCGCTGTCCGCAGTTGGGCTTTTCGTTTACCGCGTATCAGAAGCTGTGGCGACTTGCAGGTATCGACCACCTTCATGTCAACGGTCTTCGCAGCAAGTTCTGGGAGCCCGATGAATCAGTGATTGAATCTGCGCGTTCTTGTCTCGCGCCGTTCGCAGGTGTGCAGTCCCTGATGCCCGTCTTCTCTTCGGGGCAATGGGCTTCGCAGGCGCCCGATCTTTTCACGCTATTACGCTCGGTCGATCTGATGCACCTTGCCGGTGGCGGCATCATTGGGCATCCGCAAGGCATCGCCGCGGGCGTTGCCAGCATGCGTGAAGCGTGGGAGGCGGCGGTTGAAGGTGTTGACCTGACAACCTATGCCCAGTCCCGCCCGGCCTTGCGCGCCGCGCTCTCGCACTTCCAGGCCGCTTGAATCCAGGTATGAGTAACAAGCAACCACTTCAACACATAAAGCTACGGCTCGCGTATTACGGCGACGACTTTACCGGCTCGACGGATGCCCTGGAAGTTCTGGCCTTCGCGGGGCTGCGATGCGCACTGTTTCTCAAGCCCCCAAGCAACGCGCAGCTCGCACAGCTCGGCGGCTTCGATGCGATTGGTGTAGCGGGCGACAGTCGCGGGATGAGCCCCGCGGAGATGGCCGAGTCACTGCCCCAAGTCTTCCGCGCGTTACGCGATCTTGATACGCCAATATTGCATTACAAGGTGTGTTCGACGTTCGACAGCGGCCCGACGATCGGAAGCATCGGAAAGGTCATGGAGATTGCCAGAGACAGCATCGCTTCCGGTCCCATTCCTATCATCGCTGGCACCCCTGCACTGAAACGATATTGCGCTTTCGGGAATCTCTTTGCGCGATCAGGCACGGATGGTCAGATCTATCGGATCGATCGACATCCGATCATGAGCGCCCACCCTGTCACTCCGATGAGCGAAGGAGACTTGGTACGCCATCTCGGAATGCAGACGACCCTGCCCCTTACGGGATTCTTTGTTCCGAACTTCGAACAGGACCGGCCCCAGCTCGATCTGGCGTGGAGCGAGTCTCTCGACAGCGGACACGCTGGAATCGTGCTGGATTCGTGTTCCGCCCATCATCTGACTGAAGTTGGCCGACTACTGGAGCGATACGCTGACTCCGCCGGTCGCGTCTTCAGTATCGGATCATCAGGCGTCGAATATGCCCTGACGCAATGGTGGCGCGAACTTGGGACGCTTCGGGAGGCCGTTAGATCATACGACCACATCGAGCCCGCGAAGCAGATCCTCGCGATGTCAGGCAGTGCGTCACCGCTTTCTGCAGCGCAAATTGACACGGCTATCGAGGCAGGTTTCGAAGGCATCGCGATCGACGCGAAGGCACTGGTCGCGGACGGGTGGAAGGACGCGGCCGATGAAATCGTCGACCGTACCGTCAACTATATTCGCGAAGGTCGAAGCGTTGTCATGCACACCGCGCGCGGACCGAAAGATCCACGCATTGCGAGCATGCTCGGTTCGTTCATCTCCCAAGGTGCGTCCCCTGATGACGCGCGGCACCTGGGTGGCCGTCTACTCGGCCAACGGTTGGGCGCGATCGCCCAGGCCGTGCTCGAAACCGCATGCCTCGGTCGGCTCGTACTGTCAGGTGGCGATACATCGAGCCAGGTGACACAGGTTCTCGGTCCGGATGCTCTCGAAATAGATGGTCGGCTCGCGCCTGGAGCACCGCTGTGTCGAGTGATCTCGGAGAAACCGCACCTCCGCAATCTACAGCTGGCGCTGAAGGGCGGCCAGATGGGCGACGAGAATTTCTTCGTCATCGCACGCGATGGCGTGTCCCGTAAAAGTCTGGCGTGACATGCGCGCCCCGACGCGGAACGGCAAAACGCGTATCAAGGGCCATGAGTGGGCAGCAAGCAGGAGGCATCTGGAACACCAATCCCGCTGCCGCGCTGCCAGTTCATGGCCACAACCTGTGTGTTGGAAAGGATGAAGTTCTCCCTCTCGGATCTGGCGGCCGTTGACTCCGCCATTGAGGCACTGCGCGCGGGTGCGCTTATCGCCTATCCCACGGAAGCTGTCTTCGGCCTCGGGTGCGATCCCTCAAACGACCAGGCAGTCAGCGCAGTGGTTCGTCTCAAGCGACGCGATTCTTCAAAGGGACTAATTGTTATCGGAGCGACGCTCGAGCACATCAAGCCTTACGTTGACTGGGACCGGCTCGACAGGGGGGCCCAGACAGCAATCCTCGCGAGTTGGCCAGGCGCCCAGACGTGGATATTGCCTCGCTCGCCGGGCGCAGGCGCTGTCTTAAGTGGAAGTCATCCAGGCATTGCCGTTCGGGTGACAGCGCATAAGCCCACTGCCGACTTATGTACCGTGTTCGGTGGCGCGCTTGTTTCAACCAGCGCAAACCCCAGTGGCGCGCCTCCGGCCCGAACGGCCGATGCCGTACAGCAGTATTTTGGCACTCGGGTAGATCTGCTTCTCGACGAGCCCGTTGGTTCCCGCACGCGACCGACACCCATTCGCGATGCATTGACTGGTCGCCTGCTCCGATCGTAGTCGATAAAGAGCAGATCGTCCTTGTAACCCGTTTCAGAGGCCCGACCGGGATCTGGCCTTATCTGAAGCTTAAGATAAGGCAGTGGATAAATGCTTATCCCGGTCAGGCGTCGTCACAGCGGCTAACAGGATCCCACGGTGATCTTGGTCGAGCGGAGCGGTATGTCTACCGAAACTATCGATTCACTACAGTCTTCTGGAGCTGCTGGAGTTGTTCCAGGGTCAGTCGCCAGCAATGTAACCGTCTCAGGTTCCTGTTCTCCAATATTCGACTCACCGGCCATACTGTCGTGCCGGAGGAACGCGACGCGATGGCGTCATCATGTACCAATAGTTGATGGCTGCCCCTTGTCACCGGCCCCGTAGTGCCAATTTTTGCACCCCAAAGCCAGCTCCTTCACCCTGCCGAACGTCAGGAATGGTAGGCAGATTCCCCGTGTGAACTGACGTCGAGTCCTTCCCGCTCACCCTCCTGTTCGATACGCAGACCGACCGTCATATCGACCAGCTTGAACGCGACGATCGATACCACCGCCGACCAGACCAGGGAGATACCCACGCCCCAACACTGCGCGATCAACTGGGCGAACATATCGTAGTCGGCGACCTTGTTAGCGACATAATCGTAGACACCGGTGCCACCGAGTCTCGGCGACGCAAACACGCTCGTCAGCAGTGCGCCAACAACTCCCCCGAGACAGTGCACACCAAACACGTCGAGCGAGTCGTCGACACCAAGCAGACGCTTCAGCCCGTTCACGCCCCAGTAGCAGACGCCCCCGGCGATCAGGCCCATCACGATCGCCCCCATGGGCCCGACGTAGCCGCATGCGGGCGTGATCACGACGAGTCCGGCAATCGCGCCGGACACCGCGCCGAGCATCGACGGCTTCTTCTTCAGCACCCATTCCACCAGCGTCCACGATACGGTGGCCGCGCATGTGGCGAGCAGGGTCGTGATGAACGCCAGCGTGGCCGCGCCACTGGCTTCGAGGTTCGAGCCGACGTTAAAACCGAACCAGCCGACCCACAGCAGCGATCCGCCCACCATTGTCATCGTGAGGTTATGCGGTGCCATCGTTTCGCGACCGAAGCCGGTACGCTTGCCGATCATGACCGCGCCGACCAGCGCCGCGATGCCAGCGTTAATGTGCACCACCGTGCCGCCCGCAAAATCGATCGCACCCTTCTGGAACAGGAAGCCCGCGGTCGCGGTCGCCTTCTCGCCCGCGGCACCGCTCGTGTAGGCATCCGGACCAGGCCAGTACCAGACCATATGTGCAATCGGAAGATATGAGAACGTGAACCATAGCACCATGAAAAGCAGCACCGCGGAGAATTTGGCGCGCTCAGCGATGCCGCCGATGATCAACGCCGGGGTAATCGCCGCGAACGTCAACTGGAATGACACATAGATGAATTCCGGAATCACGACACCCTTGCTGAACGTCGACGCCGTCGAGTCTGGCGTAATGCCGGCAAGAAACGCCTTGCTCAAACCGCCGAAGAAGGCATTGCCCTCGGTGAAGGCGATGCTGTAGCCATACACGGCCCACAATACGCCAAGCAGGCAGAACACCACGAGTGTCTGCATCAGCACGGACAACATGTTCTTGGCACGCACCATGCCGCCGTAAAACAGCCCGAGGCCCGGCGCGGCCATCATCACGACGAGCAGCGTGGCGACGATCATCCAGGCGGTATCGCCCTTGTTCGGTACTGGTGCGGCTGCGGCGTTCTGCGCGTACACCGGCACAGCGAACGCCAGCATCATGAGTAACGCAAAAACCCTGTTCAGTCTTTTCATTGCGCGATCCTGTAGAAAACGTCGAGGCGTGCTCGTGCGCAATGGACCATGCGCAAGCAGGCGGTGACCGTGATGAGTGTGGGGTAAAACAGAATCCAATGGCGACTGCTACGCTGGTCTAAACCAGCGGCGATACCCGACCGCCGCGGCGCGGTCCTCCGTTAGCGCCGCACACAATGCATCAACCTCCGCGACAGTCCCGACGCCCGGCGTTACTCGCATGGCGAGCCCGCACCGGGCGTCGAATCCCGCACCGATCAGTACGTCTGCCCCGGAATCCACGACGTACCGGCGAGCGGAATGCGCGCCATGGCAGCGGCTTCCACCGTCAGCGCGACGAGGTCCTCCGGTTCGAGGTGATGCACGTTCTGCTTGCCGCAGGCGCGCGCGATTGTCGTCAGTTCCATGTTCAGCGTTTTCAGGTAGTTGCGCACGCGGCGCGATCCTTCTTCCGGCTGCACACGCTGTTCGAGGACCGCGTCCTGGGTCGTCACGCCGACCGGGCATTTGCCGGTGTGGCAGTGATGACAGAACCCCGGCGAAGTGCCAAGCGCGGCATAATCCGCGATTGCCGGATGCAGCGCGCCGTTCTGGAAGTACGTATCGCTATTGCAGCCGAGCGCCATCAGCATGCCCTGCCCGATCGCGACCGCGTCGGCGCCCATCGCAAGCGCCTTGGCCACGTCCGCACCGGAGCGAATGCCGCCCGACACGATCAACTGCACCGTACCCTTCATGTTCAGATCTTCAAGTGCATCCACCGCCTGACGAACCGCCGCCAGGGTCGGAATACCCACGTTCTCGATGAAACAGGTCTGCGTGGCCGCCGTGCCGCCCTGCATACCGTCTATCACGACTACATCCGCGCCCGCATGCACAGCCAGCTTGACGTCATTGAACGTGCGTGTCGCACCGACCTTCACGTAGATCGGCGTTTTCCAATCGGTGAATTCGCGCAGTTCCTGAATCTTGATCGCCAGATCGTCGGGGCCGGTCCAGTCCGGATGGCGGCTTGCCGAGCGCTGATCGACACCGGCAGGCAGCGTGCGCATCGCCGCGACCCGCGGATTCACCTTCTGCCCGAGCAGCATGCCGCCGCCCCCCGGCTTCGCGCCCTGTCCGATCACGATTTCGATGGCGTCGGCACGGCGCACGTCGTCCGGATTCCAGCCGTAGCGCGACGGCAGGCACTGATACACCAGGGTCTTCGACGAGCGGCGCTCTTCCTGCGTCATACCACCGTCGCCCGTCGTGGTGGACGTGCCCATTGAGGTGGCCGCCTGGCCGAGTGCTTCCTTGACGTTCGCCGACAACGCGCCGAAGCTCATGCCCGCAATCGTGATCGGGATATCCAGCACGACCGGCCTGGTGGCGAAACGCGTGCCGAGCACGGTTTGCGTCGTACATTTCTCGCGATACCCTTCGAGCGGATAGCGCGACAGTGAAGCGCCGAGAAACAGCAGATCGTCGAAATGCGGCACGCGGCGCTTGGCGCCCAAACCACGAATTTCATAGAGACCACGTTGCGCGGCGGTGTGGATGTAGTCGATCGTCTTGCGGTCGTAGCCTTGCGACTCTTCCTGTTGCAAGCGGGCGAAATAGATGGGTTTGGCTTCCATGGGGGACCTTCTCGATAAACTGGGTGTTCGGTTACCGGTTCAACCGGTGCTCAATATTCCTGGTCCGCGTCGGCGTTCCAGTGGTAGAGCGTGCGGGCCGATGCAATGCGTTTGAACGAGCGCGGGTCGTGCGCGAGCCCCGCCGCGTCGAGCAGCGCGCCGACGGCCGTCACGTCCGCGTCGGTCATCGGCTCGAACCGCGCATCCGCACCGAGCGACTTCACCTCGCCGCGCACGTACAGCACGGCCTCATACAACGAGTCGCCCAGGGCGTCGCCCGCATCGCCGCAGATCACCATGCGACCGGCCTGTGCCATGAACGCCGAGAAGCTGCCCACCGATCCGCCGACCACGATGTCGCCACCCTTGAGCGAGATGCCGCAGCGCAAGCCCGCATCGCCGTCGATCACGAGCAGCCCGCCGTGGGCCGAGGCCCCCGCGCCGTTCGATGCAAAGCCCTTCACGTGCACCTTGCCGCTCATCATGTTTTCCGCGGCGCCGGTACCGGCACTGCCCTCCACGGTGATCGTCGCAAGCTGGTTCATGCCGCCCACGTAGTAACCGGCGTGTCCCTGCACCGTGATGGCGACGTGCGCGTTGACGCCCACCGCAATGTTGTGCGCGCCGTTGGGCGACGCGATGTCGACCGTCACACCTTCGAGCGCCTCTTTCGAACCATGCAGGTACTGGTTCAATTCGCGGACCGACGACCCCTCAAGGTCAAACTTCATGCTTTCCATACATACATCTCCTCGGGGGCGGGTTCGAATACCCTGGCGTTTTTGATGTCCGGCAGGTGCGCGAGTGAACGGAACTCGGAAGCGATCGCGACGTAGTCGTCGTTCTCAGCGACGACTGCCGGCTTGCAGGCGAACGGGTCGCGAATCAGCGCGAGCTCCGTCGAGGTGCCCATCAGGAACGTGTAGAAGCCGTCGAGTTCCTCGAAGCCCTTCTGCAACGCGACCGGCAGTTCATCGCCTTCACGCAGACGCCACTCGAGAAAGCGGCAGGCGGCCTCGGTATCGTTGTCCGTTTCGAAGCGGATGCCTTGCGGCTCCAGTTTGCGGCGCACGCCATGCGCATTCGACAGCGAGCCGTTGTGCACGAGGCAGAAGTCTTCACCCGCCGTGAACGGGTGGGCACGATCCGGCGTGACCGCGGATTCCGTCGCCATCCGTGTATGGCCGACGAGATGCGAGCCCGTCAGCTTCGAGAAGTCGTAACGTTGCGCGACCTCGGCGGGCGACCCGATGTCCTTGTACAGATCGATCGAGCGCCCGGTGGACAGCAGGAACAGCTTCGGAAAACGCTCGGTGAGCCACGCCTTCACGGTCTCGACGTTGCCGCTCACGGTCAGCACCGCATGATTGCCCTTCGCTTCGACGTGCGCGTTCACATTGAGCGCGCCATCGAGCGCGTCGAGCAATGCGTTCCAGTCGAAGTCGCTGCCAGCCTCCGTAAAACCCGCATAGAGGCTCAGCTTGCGCCGGCCTTCGGCGACCGCGCTGCCGAACACGGCGAGTCCGGCCGAGTCAGGGCCGCGTTCGGTCATGCCGATCAGCATCGGCACCATCAACTGACCGAGTTGCGCACGCAGTGCCGGTGTCTTGACCAGCAAGCCTACGATTCCACACATAGTCGTACCCCTTAAAAGAATTCCAGATAGCTTTTCATTTCCCAGTCCGAGACGTGACGCATGTACTCGAGCCATTCCATCCGTTTGAGCTTGATGAACTCGTCGGCAACCGGACCCAGCGCGTCGCAGATCAGCCGATCGCTTTCGAGCGCGTCGAGTGCCTGTTCCAGGTTCTGCGGCAGAATGCCGATCCGGTGCTCGCGCAATTTTTCGGGCGACCACTCGTAGAGATTTTCATTGGCCGGGGCACCCGGCGACAGTTCGCGCTCCACGCCGTCGAGACCCGCCGCGATCACTGCCGCCGTCGCGAGGTACGGATTGCACGCGCCATCCGGCAGACGCAATTCGATGCGCTCGCCCGGCACGCGCACCATGGTCGAGCGGTTGTTGTCGCCATAGCTGATGTAGGCGGGTGCCCAGGTCGCACCCGTCAGCGAGCGGCCCACGACGAGACGCTTATAGGAATTGACGGTCGGGTTGCACAGCGCGGCGAGTGCCGGCGCGTGCGCGAGTAGACCGGCAGTGAACTGGTAGGCCAGCGTGGACAAGCCCATGCCGAGTTGGTCGGTTTTGTCCGAAAACAGATTGCGTTCGCCATCGCCGATCGACATGTGCATGTGCATGCCGTTACCCGGACGGTTCGCGAACGGTTTCGGCATGAACGAGCAGATCATGCCGAGTTCGTTCGCGATCTCGGAGGCGGCCATCTTGAAGAACACGTAGTGATCGCACGAGGTCAGGCAATCGGTATACGTGTAGTTGATTTCGAACTGACCGTTCGCGTCTTCGTGATCGATCTGATAGACGTCGATGCCGACCGAGCGCATCGATTCGGTGAGCTTTTCCAGGAAGACGCGCGTGCGCGACAGCCCCTTGTAGTCGTAGCACGGCTTGGCGAGCGTATCACTCGGGTCGCACGGTTCGACCGCGCCCGTCATCGAGCGCTTGAGCAGCGAGAACTCCGGCTCCAGTCCGGTGAATAGCGTCCAGCCGCGTTGCGTCATCCGTGCGACCTGCTGCTTCAGTGTGACGCGTGAATCGAATGCCCACGGTTCTCCGTCGACGTGACCATCGCAAACGATTCGCGCGAGGCCGTCCTGCCACGGAACCGGTGTGAGCGTCGACAGATCGCCCACCGCCATGTAGTCGGGACCGTTCGGCTCGATACCCACGCCCCAGATCGCGAAGCCCGCAAAGCCGGCGCCGGCCTTCAGTACGCCCTTGAGATGCGCGACCGGGACCGACTTGGCCTTCGCGACCCCGTGAATATCCACGAATTGCGCCAACACGTATTTCACGCCGCGTTGCGTGAGGTAGTCCTGCGCCTCTTCAGCCGAGCCAAAGCGGGGCACGCTACCCAACTCGTTGACCGGCAGCTTGCTCGCATCGTTCAGGTTCATCGTCACTCCTTGCACCACCATCGCTGGCTGATTGGCGAGTCATGCCCCATTGCACGACCCCACTGCGAGCCTGTTCGCAGCGTCAATACAAATTTATTACTGTGTAACAATAGTTCCCAACAAGAAACATTCAGGGCGCAATGCGGCCTTTCTTATCTGCTACCCTCACGCCTTTCAACGAGGTTCAACCATGCAAAACGGCGAAGACAGCAAAAACTCGCTCGA
The DNA here is from genome assembly GCF_004339745.1 of Paraburkholderia sp. BL9I2N2. Taxonomy (GTDB): domain Bacteria; phylum Pseudomonadota; class Gammaproteobacteria; order Burkholderiales; family Burkholderiaceae; genus Paraburkholderia. Next base: position 85,291 of record NZ_SMGP01000006.1, read on the forward strand.
ACGCTATCTGGGTGCCACGATCCGCGAACTTCGCCAGCGCCACGGACTGACCATCGCCCAGGTGTCGGAGCAAGCCGGGATCAGCCGCGGCATGCTCTCGAAGATCGAGAACGCCCAGACTTCCACCGGGCTCGACGTGCTCAACCGGATCGCCAATGCGCTCGGTGTGTCGATGTCCACCCTGTTCCGCCGCTTCGACGTTCCCGAAGGCGGCGCCCAGCTCGTGAAGAAGGACGAAGGCATGGAGGTGGTCCGTAAAGGCACCAAACGAGGCCACACCTATCACCTGCTTGCCTACGACCAGGGCCCCAAAAAACTGTTCGAGCCGTTCCTGATCACGATGGACGACGAATCGGAAACCTTCCCCGTCTTCGAACACCAGGGCACCGAGTTCATCCACATGCTCAAGGGTGTCATCGAGTACCGGCACGGCCAGCAAACGTACATCCTGCATCCCGGCGACACCCTCACCTTCCAGGCCGACGTGCCCCACGGTCCCGAGCGGCTGATCAAAATGCCGATCCAGTTCCTGTCCATCTTCGTGTACGGCGAAGGTGACCGGGACTGATGCGTCTTCATTCGCCGCTACTTCTTACGCAACCTCCGTGCCATGATTACCAATGGGAACATAAGATTCATGATGGGAAACACTTTGGGCGAACCGACGGCATGAAACGGGTGACTTCCGCGGATCCTCACCGCATCAAAGCAGTGCGGTTTACTGACCTGCGCGGTGCCTCTCTGCACAGGAACGGTACCTCGGGTTCAGATACATCAACAGCATGACTTATACAAAGTGGTCACAGGTGCTCGAGCGCATTCAGCGCGCCGCCCACCATGCGTTGCAGCGTCGGCTGAAGCGCCGCGGCGCGTGCGTCGTGATAGGAGAACGGCGCGTCTTCATTCATGTAGATGCACTGACACATTTCAAGCTGAACCGCGTGGATACCGCGCCCGGGTTCGCCATAGTGACGCGTGATGTAACCACCCTTGAAGCGGCCGTTCGCGACCCACGTATAGGCGCTGCCCGCAGCGGCTCGTTCGGCGGCGCTTTGCACGAGTGCGTTTGCGGTGCGGCCGTCTTGCGTCCCGAGATTGAGATCCGGCAACTTCGCGTCGAAAAGGCGCGGCAGTACGCTCGCGATCGAATGTGCTTCCCATAACAGTACATTCGGATGCCGCTCGCGCAGCCTCGCCAACTCCGCTTGCAATGCCGTGTGGTATGGCTGCCAATAGGCAGCCACGCGGCGTTGCTTCTCCGCCTGATCGGGTTCCTGGCCGGGCCGGTAAACCGCTTCGCCCCGAAACGTCTCCGTCGGACAGAGGCCCGTCGTCGTTTGCCCGGGGTACAGACTCTCGTCGTTCGGCGGCCGGTTCAGGTCGATCACATAGCGCGAGAGTCGCGCACCCAGCAAGGTCGCGCCCAGCGCTTTCGCAAAGTCGTAGAGACGGTCGAGATACCAGTCGGTGTCCGTCACACTCAGTGCCACCTCCGAATACCCATGCTTCAACGACGACGGAATCTCCATGCCGAGATGCGGGATCGAAATCAGCAATGGCGCATCGCCACGATGCAGGTTGTAAAGCTCAGTCATCGTTCACTCCTCTAAATGCAGGCTCAGCGCAGCGCGTCGTCGGGCAGATGCGGCAATACGCGGGTCAGCGCCGGCCGGATGCTGTGATCGAGCACGCCACGCGTGAGCGTGACGATCTCCGACGCGAAGTCGTCCCATTCGCCCTGACGATGCAGCAGAAAAAAGTCACGACGGCCGAGACGGCTATCGGGCAGCGGCAGCACGGCGATATCGTCGAGATAATGACGCGCCTGCCACAAACACAGCGGCGTCGAAATGGCGAATCCGAGCCGCGCGGCCACGAGGCTCAGCAGCGGATCGGTTGCGTCGAATTCATAGCGTCGCGCGCTCTCTATGCCGAGGTGCCGCGCAAACCGCTCGACCTGCTGCCCGATCACGGATCGCGCCGTATAGCGGATCAGCGGCAACTCGAGCGCAAGTGTGCGCCAGTCCACGTTTTTTCGCTGCGCGAGATGAGACCGCGCCACGACGGCCACGAATGCTTCCGAGAATAACGGCACTTCGACGATCCGCGGGTCGTTCAAAGGCGTCTGCGTGCAGATCGCGATGTCGAGTTCTCGGTCGTGCAACTGTTTGCTGAGACCCGGCGTCAAGCCGGACCAGAGCGAAATCTGCCGCGCCGAGCCGGACACCGCGCGGATCAGTTCGGGCCCGACTGTGGCCGCGAACGAATCCACACAGCCGAGCCGCACCGGCAGCTTGCCTGCATGCGAGGCGTCGCCGACGCGCGAGCTGACCATCTGCGCATGCTCGATTAATGGACCGGCCAGTTCGAGCAGCGCGCGGCCGGCAGTATTCGGCCGCGGCGGCCGGCTTTCGCGGTCGAACAGATCGACGCCCTGATCGCGCTCCAGCGCACCAATGGCCTGGCTGATCGCGCTCTGGCTCACGCCCAGTTGCTTCGCCGCGCCCGTCATGGACCCGGCCTCGCAGACGGCGACAAAAGCCTGCAGCGCGCGCAGGTCGATGGGAGGTTGAGTTCGTCGCATGAAAACTCCGCTGGTTATCGCCTCTGGAACTTTTCGCCTTCTTGCCCTCTTGTGCTCGTGCCACGGAAGAGTCCGCATGATGTATTTTTTCTTCCGGCATTCGCCGACCATGAGCAATCCACGGTTCGCATCATAAGTTTGCCTAATACAAAAGTTCTGCGGGGTTTCGGCTGCCTAAAATCGGCTCCATCTTCAACGCAGAGGTTCACATGAGCCATTACGATTTTGTTGTGATCGGAGCCGGTGTAATCGGAGCCTCGGTAGCCCATCATCTGGCCGCGCTCGGCGCGAAAAGCGTCCTGGTACTCGAGCGCAGCACCATTGGCGCGGGCACGACGTCGCAGTCGTCCGGTCTGTTGCGCACCCATTATTCGGTGAAGCAGAACGTCGAACTGGCCCGCTCGTCGTGGTGGGCGTTCAACAATTTCGCCGAATATGTCGGCGACGACGAAGCGTCGTGCGGTCTCGTCAAATGCGGCTACTTGATCTGCGCACCGGACGGCGACAAGATCGAGCCATTGCGGGCGTCGTTGAGCGCACAACAGGACATGGGCATCGAGGTCCAACTGCTCGACAGGGCCGAGGCGCGCGAACGCCTGCCGATCGCACAATTCGACGACGCCGCATTGATCGGCTACGAGCCGGAAGCGGGTTTCGCGGACGCGTATCTGGTTGCAACCGGCTTCGCACGCGCGGCGCGCCGGCAAGGCGTCAGGATCATCGAGGGCGTGAGCGTCACCGGCGTTTTGCGCGAGGGACGCAAGGTAGTCGGCGTGGAGACGACGGCGGGCTCGTTCAGTTGCGGCACGCTGATCAGCACGCAGAACATCTGGACACCGGAGATCGCCGGCTGGCTGGACGTGGATTTGCCTGTGAAGCCTGAACGTCATACCGTGCTCGCGCTGGAATGCGACGCAGCCGCATATTCGTTCAGGATGCCCGCGTTCAAGGATCTCGGCTCGGCCGGCATGCTGTATTACCGCAGCTATGGCGGCAGTCAGATGCTCGTGTCCGAAGGCGTGGTCGGCGAGACGTTGAATGCTCCGGAGACCGAGCAAGGCGACATCTCGCTCGATTACGTCGGCGAAGTCGGCGCGCAGGTTGCCGAACGCTTTCCCGCATATGAGACCGCCGGATTGGCGTCGTCGTGGACCGGCGTGTACGACGTCACACCGGACTGGAATCCGGTGCTCGGCTCCGTTGGCGATATCGAAGGACTGGTTGTGGGATTCGGCTTTTCGGGCCACGGTTTCAAGCTGTCGCCGGGCGTCGGCAAAATTCTCGCGCAGCATGCGCTCGGCCTGAAAACCGATGTGTCGCTCGCCCCCTACGCATTGGGCCGTTTCGCGAGCGGCGCGCTGCTCGTCGGCAGATACGGCGCCGGCGCTGTGTCCTGATCTGGAGCCTATCCTCATGACCATTCGAATTCTCGTTCCCGTCAAACGTGTCGTCGATGCGAACGTGCGTGTGCGGGTCAGCGCAAGCGGCGCGATCGACGCGACCGGTTTGAAGATGTCGCTCAATCCCTTCGACGAATGCGCCGTCGAAAAAGCACTGCAACTCAGGGAAGCAGGCGTAGCCGCGCAGGTGACAGTCGTGACATGCGGCCAGTCCACGAGTCAGGACGTGTTGCGCACCGCCCTCGCCATGGGTGCCGACGACGCCGTGCTGATCGATACCGGCGCCGCAAGTGCCACGCTAGACTCGCTGGCGGTCGCCCGCCTGCTGAATGCATACATGGCGACGGGCGGCTTCGGCCTCGTGCTGTGCGGCAAACAGGCGATCGACAACGACATCGGCGGCGTTGCCGCCATGCTGGCAGCATTACGTGGCTGGCCGCAGGCGCTGAACGCAAGCGCATTGTCCGTGCATGACGCTCGCTGGCATGTGACGTGCGGCGACGACGGCGGCACGTCGACCTGGCAACTGGACGGCCCGAGCGTCGTCAGTGCGGATTTGCGCCTCGCCGAACCGCGCCGCGTCACGCTGCCGAGCATCGTCAAGGCCAAACAGAAGCCGCTTGTCACGATCGACGGCGCGTCTCTTGGCGTCGACCTGACGCCGCGCACGGCGATCGTCGAACTGCGCGACCCGCCAGTGCGCGAAGCCGGCATCAAGGTCGCGAATACCGCCGCGCTACTGGATGCGCTCGCGGCGAATCATCCATTCGACAATCTGGGAGCGCCCGCATGAGAAGTCTTGTGGTAGGGGAATCGGAACACGACGCGCTCGCGGAATCGACGCGGCGCGCCGTCACAGCGGCCTTGCAACGTGGTTTGCCGGTCGACGTCCTGGTACCGGCAGCAGGCGCCGACGCTGCGGCCAGCATCACCGGCGTGGAACGCGTGCTCGCCATCACGGGCGATGCGGCAGACCCCCAGTTGCCCGAAACGCTCGGTGGGCAGCTTCAGACCATCTCCGACGACTACACGCTGATCGTGGCGAGTCACCGCAATCTGGGCCGCAGTGCGTTGCCACGCGCCGCCGCGCTGACCGGCGGCGCGTTTCTCGCGGACGTGACCGATATCGACGCTCAAGGCCGCTTCACGCGTGTGCTGTATGCGGGCAGCGTCATCGCGAAGGTGTCGGTAACGGCGCGCACGACGTTTGCGACGATACGTGCGTCGTCTTTCGTTGCGGCAGAGGCATCGGGCGGCGCGGCAACGATCGTCGAGATCGAGCCCGCCACGGCGTTTGAAAAAACGAAACTGCTGGAGCGCCAGGCATCCGGGCAATCGGGACGCGATCTGAGCACGGCACGCGTCGTAGTCTCCGGCGGCCGCGGACTGGCGTCGAAAGACAACATGGTCCGTCTCGGCGAGTTCGCCGATTGCATAGGTGCCGCACTCGGCGCATCGCGAGCCGCCGTGGATGCGGGTTATGCGCCGAACGCCACGCAAGTGGGACAGACCGGCAAAACCGTCGCACCCGATGTGTACTTCGCATTCGGCATTTCCGGCGCGATCCAGCATCTGGCCGGCATGAAGGACTCGAAGGTGATCGTCGCCGTGAACAAGGATCCTGATGCGCCGATTTTTTCGGTGGCGGATTACGGCATCGTCGGCGATCTGTTCGATGTATTAAGTGAACTCGAAGCCCACGCCGGCGCAAGGGCAGCGTGATGGAACTCGACCTTCCGAACCCCATCTCGCGCGATAGCGGCGAAGCGCTGGGCCATCTGAAAACGCATCGTGCCGACGAGAATCTGCCGTCGGTCCGCTTTCTCGACTGCACGTCGGTCTCGCCCGAACCATGGGTCAACGGCGGCGGTACGACCCGCACCCTCGCTGGTGGTGCGAATCCGGCGGGCGTAGCCGACTGGCGCGTGAGTCTCGCGGACCTCGCGGGCGCCGCGCGGTTTTCGCAATTCCCTGGCTTCGAACGCACGCTGCTGCTGATCGACGACGGCACAGTCGATCTGCATTCTCGGGATGGCCAACTGCTCGCGCGAACCGGTCAGCCCGTGCAGTTCTCCGGCGACCTGCACGTGTGGGTCAGCTTGCCGACGAAGCCCGTTCAGGTACTCAATGTGATCGCTCGGCGCGAAGCCTGCCGCGCGAAAGTCAGCGTCGCCACGAACGCGCTGCGGATCACGCCAGCACGCGTGCAGCTGTTGATCTGCCTCCGCGGACAGTGGAGTCTGTCGAGTACGTTGCTGAAGAATGTCACGCTCTCGCCGATGCGCGGCATCTGGATAGAAGGCCGCGACGAGGAGCTGGATCTGCATCATGTCGGCCCCGGCGCGAAGCTGGTGTCGATTGCGATCGAACCGGCCGCCCGGACGCCCGCGCAATAAGGCATTCGACCATGCACAACCTCATTGAGCAGTACGGTCCACGCGAGTCGATGGAATACGACGTCGTGATCGTCGGCGGCGGCCCGGCTGGACTATCCGCGGCGATCCGCCTGAAGCAGTTGGCGGCGGAGAAAGGCGTCGAGCTTGGCGTGTGCGTACTGGAAAAAGGCTCGGAGATCGGGGCGCATATCCTGTCGGGCGCGGTGATGGACCCGTGCGCGATCAACGAACTGATCCCCGACTGGAAGGAAAAAGGCGCGCCGCTGACAGTGGACGTGACCGAAGACAGATTCCTGTTCCTGACCGAAACCGATTCGAAAAGCGTGCCGACCTGGGCGCTGCCGGACAACTTCAAGAACCACGGCAATTACGTGATCAGCCTCGCGAACGTCACGCGCTGGCTGGGTCAGCAGGCCGAGGCGCTGGGCGTCGAGATTTTCCCGGGCTTTCCGGCTGCGGAAATCCTCTATAACGACGACGGCTCGGTTAAAGGCGTCGCCACCGGCAATCTCGGCATCGGCAAGGACGGCGAGCCCACCGAAAATTTCCAGCTCGGCATGGAGCTGCACGCGAAGTACACGCTCTTCTGCGAAGGTGCACGCGGGCATCTGGGTCGCCAGCTGAACGACAAGTTCAAGCTGCGCGAAGGCGTCGATCCGCAGGTCTACGGTATCGGCATCAAGGAACTGTGGGAAATCGATCCCGGCAAGCACAAGCCGGGTCTGGTGATGCACACGGCTGGCTGGCCGCTTGAGAACGACACGTACGGCGGCTCGTTCCTCTATCACATGGACAACAACCAGGTGGTGGTGGGTTTCGTGGTGGGCCTCGGCTACACGAATCCGTACCTGTCGCCGTTCGAGGAATTCCAGCGCTACAAGACGCATCCGGCGATCCGCGCTGTGCTGGAAGGCGGCAAGCGGGTGTCGTATGGCGCACGGGCGATCACCGCGGGCGGCCTGCTCTCGTTGCCGAAGCTGGTGTTCCCGGGCGGCGCGCTGGTGGGTGACGATGCGGGCTTCCTGAACGCCTCGCGGATCAAAGGCTCGCATGCGGCGATCAAGACCGGCATGCTGGCGGCCGATGCTGCGTTTGAAGCCGTGCAGGCCGGACGCACCAGCGATGAACTCACCGCCTATCCGGAGAGCTTCAAGACGTCGTGGCTGTACACCGAACTGCATCGCGCGCGCAACTTCAAGCAGTGGATGAGCAAGGGCCTGGTCCTTGGCACGCTGATGGTCGGCATCGAGCAGAAGCTGCTGGGCGGCAACGTGCCGTGGACGCTGCATCACCAGCATTCGGATCACGAAATGCTCAGGCCGGCGTCGCAGTGCAAGCCGATCACGTATCCGAAACCGGATGGCAAGCTCACGTTCGACCGGTTGTCCTCGGTGTTCATCTCGAACACAAACCACGAAGAAAACCAGCCGGTGCACCTGACGCTGAAAGATCCGTCGGTGCCGGTGAACGTGAACTGGCAGACCTACGCGGGGCCGGAGTCACGCTTCTGCCCCGCGGGTGTCTACGAGTTCGTGACGGACGAGCAAAACGAAGACCGCTTGCAGATCAACGCGCAGAACTGTGTGCATTGCAAAACCTGCGACATCAAGGACCCGACACAGAACATCGTGTGGGTCGTACCGGAAGGTGGCGGCGGCCCTAATTATTCGAACATGTGACCATGTCAAATTAGAAAGCGGCTTCAACTTTGAAGCCGCTTTCTCGCAAATACTGACGATCAACAAGCATTTGCCACCAATCATGGCACCGGGCCCTTTCCAATGTCATTGGAGAGAAATCAGAGTAAGCGGCTATCTTTATTGCTGTCGTCTTGCGTTTTTGCAAGCTCATATTGCGTCGCAACTTTGCTCGCCCCTCTTAACGGAAGAGGATCTTCGCATGCCGGCCCTTACTTCGTCCCAGTGCGGGCCTGTTGCGCCGTCTGCACTTCGCCGAAAAACTTCTACCTTAGCGCCATTGAATTGTCCGGCATGGCGCGCGCGTGCATTCCGCTGCCTGCACGGCGACAATTGTTGTGTCTGGCGGACACGCCGACCGACTGATCCTTTGGGCGATCGTAGAGCGTGAGCGCACGCTCCTTGCTGACGACCACGACGCCATCGCCTCGCGCGCGTTCCTGCGCTCTCCCTCGCCGCGCGGACGATGGGTGGGTCCCTTGCGTGCGTACGCGCACGTCACCTGACTGGCAGCCGTTCAACGGCAGTCAGTCCGCAGGGGCGGTCGCGCACGCGCTATCGATTCTCGGCGCGCTGTTGCGCTGGGTGACCGAGTTGCACTATGTGGTCGCCAACCCGTTTGCGGGCGTGAAGGTGCGGGAGCTCATCCGACACCCAGGCCCGCAAGGCGACCGCCTCTCACTGCGACGCCACCCCGGTCAACACTACGAGCGAGTTAGCGTCCTGCGCAAGCACGCTCATGCTGGTTTGTTGCGGCTATCGATGCTTACTTGAGCGCCCCTTCAGCCACCAGCACTTCGTGCGCCGCCTTGAACGCGCTGAGGCCGTTCGGGATACCAGAATAAGCCGTCGCGTGCAGGAGCGCCGCTTTGATTTCGTCAACGCTCACGCCGTTGTTCAGTGCGCCTTTAATGTGCAGCTTGAGTTCGTTGGTGTGACCCGTCGCAGTAAGCATCGCGAGGTTAAGAAGGCTGCGCGTCCTGCGGTCGAGTGTGTCATCACCCCATGCCCACCCCCAGGCCCACGCCGTGGTTGCCCGCTGGAATGACATCATGAACGCGTCAGCCTTTTCCATCGCGGCATCGACATATTCCGCGCCGAGCACTTCGCGGCGAATCGGCAGTCCCTTCTCGAACAACGCGTCGTCATCTTTCATGATTGAACTCCTCTGTGTACGCACAGGCGTATTTGATTTTCCATCGTCCAACAACACATCGATTGCCTTATCGGCTTCCTGATGAACCGCCTGCCAGGAGATCGGCCCGAACCTTTACGGTCAACGAACAGCCGTCTCTGATCCGATCGTTAAACACAGGGCCGCACTTGACTCCCCGGATCGTGACAGGAGCCGCAGGACCATCACGCTTCCAATCCTTCGACAATCGACACCTGCGCGGTGCAATGTCCGTCGCGTTTGAGCTTCGCCGACTGGTACTCGGATGAGTTGTAGCAATCCAGCGCCGTTTGCATGTCGCTGAACTGGATAACCACATGACGCTCGAAGGACTCCCCTTCGAGCACTTTTGACGCGCCGCCACGCGCCAGAAAAACCGCCCCGAATTTCCTGAATGCCAACGGCGCAATGTCGGTGTAATCCTTGTATTTCACCGGGTCGAGCACGGTGACATGAGCGATCCAATAAGCAGTCATCTTTCCTCCTCCAGCTTCAAAAAATTTGATTGGCCAATAACCGCCGATATGTCCACCTTTTCCATCCTACGGCAACCCTTTAACACGCTGCTCGGCGACCTTACGCGGTTCAATAGGGTTAACACGCATGGTACGCCGTACTATGGCATACCACAATGTTTCCCATCAACAATCGAACCTAGGAACCGCGCTATGAGCCTGATTCGCAAATCCATTCTCCATGTCGAGACGGTCTTCGTGGACGGCGACAAAGCCGCATCGAAGCCGCTGAAGCTGATCGGCGCGGCGGCCGTCATCAAGAACCCGTGGGCGGGCCGGGGCTACGTGGAAGACCTGTCGCCGGACATCCGCGCCATCGCGCCGCAGCTCAGCGAGCACCTCACGAAGCTCATCCTCGACGAAGCGGGTTCGGGCGAAGCGGTCGAAGCGTTCGGCAAGAGCGCGATAGTCGGTCTCGACGGTGAGATGGAGCATGCGTCGGCGCTGATCCATACGCTGCACTTCGGCAACATCTATCGCTCGGCCGTTGGCGCGAAGTCGTATCTGGCGTTCAACAACACGCGCGGCCCGGCAAATGCCCCGCTGCTGATCCCGATGATGGACAAGAACGACGAAGGCCGCCGTTCGCACTACCTGACGCTCCAGTTCGCCATTGCTGACGCGCCGGCCGCGGACGAACTCGTTATCGCCATTGGCGGCGCAACTGGCGGCCGTCCGCATCACCGCATCGGCGATCGTTATAAAGATCTGGCAGAACTCGGACATGACCTCAACAACCCTGCATCTGTCAAATAATCGCGTCGCGCACTATCTCGAGCAGGGCACCGGGGAGCCACTGGTCCTGATTCACGGCGTCGGTATGCAGGCGGCGGCCTGGTATCCGCAGATCGAAGCGCTGTCGGCTGAATTCAGGGTGATTTCGGTCGATATGCCCGGCCACGGCACCAGTACCGCGCTGCCTGCGAACGCTGGCTTGCAGCAGTTCGTGGAGTGGGCGATCGATTTCATTGAGGCGCTGGACGTTGGTCTTGTGAATCTGGCGGGTCATTCCATGGGCTCGTTGATCGCTGCGGGCGTCGCGGTAACGCGGCCCGATCTGGTCAGGCGCGTCGCCATCCTGAACGGCGTGTATCGCCGCACGGAAGCCGCCCGCAGCGCCGTGCTGCAACGCGCGGCGCTGCTGCGATCCGGAACCATTGACATCGAAACGCCACTCAAACGCTGGTTCAATGCCGCAGAAGTCCAACGCATTGCGGCGCAGAAAGTGGCGTCATGGCTGAAATCAGTCGATCTCGCAGGCTACGCGACGGCCTACACGGCCTTCGCGAGCGGCGACGAAGTCTATGCGGACTGCTGGCACACGATTACCTGCCCTGCTCTCGTGCTCACCGGTTCGGATGATGCGAATTCGACGCCGGAGATGGCAGAACAGATGGCCAGCGCCGCCCACAACGGCCGTGCCGTCGTGATCCGCAACGAGCGCCATATGGTGAACCTGACCGCCCCCGAGGAAGTCAATCGCGCCCTGCGCGCCTGGCTGCAGACCGAGCATCTCGCCGAAACGTTGAAATCGGAAGTGTGACATGACCCAAGAGACCGCCAGAATCAATCCTCGTGAACTGCGCGATGCTTTCGGCGCCTTCATGACAGGCGTCACAATTGTGACGACGGCAGGAGACGACGGCAAGCCGCTCGGCTTTACCGCAAACTCGTTCTCGTCAGTTTCGTTGGACCCGGCCTTGCTGCTCGTGAGCATCGCAAAGACGTCGAGCAACTACCAGACGTTTTCCACGACGGAACACTTCGCCATCAACATTCTCGCGGAAGGCCAGAAAGATCTCTCCAATACCTTCGCGCGGCCCAGCGACGATCGCTTCGCCGACGTGAACTGGCATCTGAGCGCGAACAACAACCCGCTCATCGGCGACGTCAGTGCGTGGTTCGACTGCACAACGCACACGGTGATCGATGCGGGAGACCACGCGCTCATCGTCGGCAAGGTCGAGGCATTCCACTCTGCTGGCTACGCGGGCCTCGGCTATTACCGGGGCGGCTATTTCACGCCCGCCAAGGTATCGGCCGAAGTGATCGCCGGCCCGAAAGTCATCGTGAGCGCGATCATCGCGCGCGACGACAAGGTGCTGCTCACGCGGGACGCGGACAACAGATGGCGTCTGCCTTCGAAAGAAATCGGCAAGGAAGGCGCCGACAAGGCACTCGCCGAGATCTTCGCGAAGTACCAGCCGGACGCATCGGCAAGCTTCATCTATTCGGCGTACAACAACACCGACACCCACTACCAGTACATCTCGTTTCTCTGCAGCGCGCCGGATGAGGCCGCTGTTGCGGGCGAATTCGTGAGCCTCGACGAGATCGGCTCGAATCAGTTCCAGGACGCCGCCGTCGCCAGCATGCTCGAACGCTACCGCAAGGAAAGCCAGTTGAAGAGCTACGGCATGTACTACGGCGACCATAGCCAGGGCACCGTCCGCCCGCTTCTTTCCTGAAAGGTTACCCCATGCGTTTTTCACTTTTCGTGCACATGGAGCGCGTCTCCGACCAGACCAGTCAGAAACAGCTTTATGACGAGATGGTCGAGCTTTGTCAGATCGCGGACCGGGGCGGCATGCACGCCGTCTGGACCGGCGAGCACCATGGTATGGACTTCACGACCGCGCCCAATCCGTTCCTCAACCTCGTGGATCTGGCCAACAAGACCCAGAACGTCAGGCTGGGCACCGGCACGGTCATCGCGCCATTCTGGCATCCGATCAAGCTTGCTGGCGAAGCGGCGATGACCGACATCATCACCAACGGCCGTCTGGAACTGGGCATCGCACGCGGCGCGTATTCGTTCGAATACGAACGTCTGCTGCCGGGCCTTGATGCATGGGGTGCCGGCCAGAGAATGCGCGAACTGATTCCGGCTGTGAAGAAACTGTGGGAAGGCGATTACGCGCATGAAGGCGAGTTCTGGAGGTTCCCTTCCACCACGTCCTCGCCGTTGCCGCTGCAGCGCCCGCATCCGCCAATGTGGGTGGCCGCGCGCGATCCGAACAGCCACGAGTTCGCCGTAGCAAACGGTTGCAACGTGCAAGTCACACCGCTGCATTTCGGCGACGAAGAAGTCGAAAAGCTCGTGGGCCACTTCAACACGGCCTGCGAAAAATTCAGCGACATGCCGCGCCCGCAGATCATGTTGCTACGCCACACCTACGTTGCGGACAGCGAAGCCGACGCGCAGCTCGCGGCCGAGGAAGTTAACGTGTTCTACAACTACTTCGGCGCGTGGTTCAAGAACGAGCGTCCCGTCAGCCGCGGCATGATCAAGACCTTGAGCAAGGAAGAGATCGCTGCTCATCCGTTCTATACGCCGGACGCCATGCGCAAGAACAACGTGATCGGCACGCCGGAAGAAGTGATCGGGCGTCTCAAGGCGTACGAAGCGCTCGGCTTCGACGAGTATTCCTTCTGGATCGACACCGGCATGAGCTTCGAGCGCAAGAAGGCGTCGCTCGAACGGATGATCAACGACGTGATGCCGGCCTTTCAGTGAGGGCGTGATTCCATGAGTTTTCATTTCCAGCTTTATATCGACGGCCAGTTCGAGCCGGGCGCCGCAACGTTCGGAAGCGTGAACCCGGCCACCGGCGAAGTGTGGGCACAGATGCCCGAGGCAAGGACCGGCGAGGTCAACCGGGCCGTGGACGCCGCCAGCCGCGCGCTGACCGATCCCGCGTGGGCCGGCATCACGGCGTCGGCCAGAGGGAAGCTGCTGTACAGGCTCGCCGACCTCCTCGAAAAGGCTGCGCCGCGACTTGCTGAAATTGAAACCACCGATACCGGCAAGATCATCCGCGAGACCTCCAGCCAGATTGCCTACGTGGCGGAGTACTACCGTTACTACGCCGGTATCGCCGACAAGATCGAAGGCAGCCACGTGCCGGTCGACAAGCCGGACATGCAGGTCTGGCTCGACCGACAACCCGTTGGCGTGGTGGCCGCGATCGTTCCGTGGAATAGCCAGCTGTTCCTCTCAGCGGTGAAGGTCGGACCGGCCCTGGCCGCCGGCTGCACAGTGGTGCTCAAGGCCTCCGAGGAAGCGCCTGGTCCGTTGCTCGAATTCGCCCGCGTGGTCCACGAAGCCGGCTTCCCGCCCGGTGTGGTCAACGTGGTCACCGGCTTTGGCGCGCAATGCGGCGCCGTGCTCAGCAGCCATCCGAAGGTGGACAAGGTGGCCTTCACGGGCGGCCCGGAAACGGCGAAGCATATTGTCGCGAACACGGCGAATAACCTCGCCAGGGTTTCGCTGGAGCTGGGCGGCAAATCGCCGTTCATCGTGTTCGCTGACACCGACATTCAAAGCGCCGTAAATGCACAGGTCGCGGCCATTTTCGCTGCCAGCGGTCAGAGCTGCGTCGCGGGCTCGCGTCTGTTGATCGAAGCATCTGTCAAGGACGAATTTCTTGCGTTGCTGGTCGAACGCGTTTCGCGCATTCTCGTCGGCTTGCCCAATGACATGGCAACGGAATACGGGCCGCTTTGCACCGAGCGGCAATTGCGTAATATCGAGTCGGTCGTTGCAAGCTCCGTGCGCCAGGGCGCCAAAGTGTTGACAGGGGGCAACGCTATCGAGCGCGCCGGCTACTACTACGCGCCCACGATTCTGGACTGTACCGGTGTCGCGAACGCGGACAGTATTACGACGGAACTCTTCGGGCCGGTGCTTTCGGTCGATACGTTCGCCACCGAACAGGAAGCAATCGAAAAGGCTAACAGCACAGCCTACGGTCTTGCAGCCGGCATCTTTACTACCAATCTCACGCGTGCCCATCGCGTTTCAGAGCGCGTTCGATCGGGCATCGTCTGGATCAACACGTATCGGGCGGTGTCGCCGCTCGTGCCGTTCGGCGGCTTCGGACTGTCGGGGCATGGCCGTGAAGGCGGATTCGCCGCTGCGCTCGAATACACGACGACGAAGTCCGTGTGGCTTCGCACCTCGGACGACCCGATCAGCGACCCGTTCGTGATGCGCTAGACGGGCGCGCTCCCCTGCCGTATTGATTCAAAGCCGTAAAGACTGCGCTGTCGCCATACGCATTGCGTTCGTGGTGCGGCGCAGTCTGGTATAAAAATGGAGACATGATGACAAACCCGGAGAACGATGACAGCGTTCTGACCATCGAAAGCAACTCGATCGAGTATGTTGCCCCGGAAAACCGGCACGGCAAACCGGTCGACCTCTTCACCCTGTGGTTCTGCACGAATGTCGCCCCGCTGGCCGTGATTTCCGGCGCTACCTCAGTGCTGATTTTCCACCTGGATCTGGTAAGCGCCATTCTTGCCATCGTCGCCGGGCAATTCTTCGGCGCGATTTTCCACGCCCTCACCTCCGCGCAGGGTCCGCTCGTCGGCGTGCCGCAGATGATTCAGAGCCGTGCGCAATTTGGCCGGTATGGGTCGTTGCTCGTGGTGGGTTTCACCTCGCTGATCTATCTCGGGTTCTTCGTCTCGAACATCATTCTCGCGGGCAAGACGTTGCACGCAGTTATCCCGCCGGTTCCCGTGCCGGTTGCGACGGTGACGGGCGCGATTCTCGCGACGCTGGTCGGCGTGATCGGCTATCACTTCATTCATCGCTTCAACAAGGTGGGAGCCTGGTTCATGGGCAGCGCGCTGCTGATCGGCATGATCCTGATGGCGCCGGGCCTCGACGCCCACGTCTTCCAGCAGGGCCATTTCGATCTCTCCGGCTGGTTCGCGATGTTCGGACTCTGCGCGGTGTGGCAAATCAGCTTCGCACCGTATACGTCCGACTATTCGCGCTACCTGCCGAGCTCCACCGGGTTCGTCAAGACCTTCGCGTTCACCTACTTCGGCACGTCGTTGGGTACGATCTTCGCATTCCTGTTCGGCGTGGTCGCCGTGAGTACCGGCCATACCACCGACGCAATGCAGGCCATCCGCACGCAGACGGGCATGTTCGGCTATGTGCTGATCTTCCTCTTCCTCGTCAACATCATCGGCCATAACGGCATGAATCTGTATGGCGCGGTGCTGTCCTTCATCACCGCCGCGCAGACGTTCCGTCCCGACTGGGTACCTGGCCGCAACGTTCGTGTCGTCGTGTCGACGATCCTGCTGATCGGGTCCACCGTCACCGCGTTGTGGGCGTCAAGCAACTTCATCGCGATCTTCCTGAATGCGATCTTCGCGATGCGCATCGTGCTCGCGCCGTGGATTGCGATCAACCTCGTCGACTTCTATCTCATCAACAAACGGCACTACCACGTCGCTGAAATCATCAGTAGCGACGGCGGCATGTACGGCTCGTTCAATGTGACGGCGATCGCACTGTACGTCTTCGGCATTGCGGTTCAGGTGCCGTTCATGGAAGAAAGCTTCTTTCACGGCCCTTGGGCAACGCTGCTCGGCGGTGCGGACGTCTCCTGGATGGTCGGCCTTGTTGCGACGGCGCTTGCCTACTACCTGCTTGCGCCGAACAACGGTTCACGTTCCCCGTGCCGCGCTCCAGCAGGCGCCACGGCTTCCGAGTAACCGCGCCCGTTGAATCGCGTTTATTGAATTGCGATCTTCAGCCGGCTCGTTGCTTGCAACGAGCCGGTTTTGCGTTGGCGCTACGGTCTACGCGTGTCGCACAGCATGATCCGCGAGATTGAATACCGCAACGGCATTTTTCAGATCCATCGCGTGGTCTTCCAGCGACTGGGCCGCTGCGGCAGCCTGCTCGACGAGCGCCGCATTCTGCTGCGTGACCTTGTCCATCAGGTTCACAGCCTGGTTCACCTGCTCGATGCCCCTGCTTTGTTCGTCGGATGCAGCCGCGATCTCGCTTACGATGTCGGCCACCTGCCTGATCGCGAGCTTCACTTCGGTCATCGTGCCGCCTGCGTTGTGCGCCTGCCTCGCTCCGCTCTGGATCGTCTCCACGGATGACCCGATCAGCTCCTTGATTTCCCGCGCCGCTGTTGCCGAGCGCTGGGCGAGCGCGCGCACCTCGTTCGCCACGACGGCAAACCCGCGTCCCTGATCACCTGCGCGCGCGGCTTCGACCGCCGCATTCAAGGCCAGGATGTTCGTCTGGAAAGCGATGCCTTCGATCAGGCCGGTGATTTCCGAGATCTGGTCCGAGCTGCCGCTGATGCGTTCTATCGTCTCGACCATGCCGTGCACCGCTGCATTGCCGGCGTCCGCCATGCTGGATGCACGCGTCGCCAGTGTACTGGCCTGACGTGCGTTGTCCGCATTCTGGCGCACGGTTTCAGTCAGTTGCGTCATGCTCGCCGCCGTCTCCTCCAGCGAACTCGCCTGCTCCTCGGTGCGCGACGACAGGTCGAGATTGCCAGCGGCAATCTCGCTGGACGCAGACGCAATGCGATCGGCGCTGGAGCGAACTCCGCCCACGATGCCCGCGAGACTCTGGTTCATCACCTTCATGGCCAGCATCAATTGTCCGGTTTCGTCCGTCGACGTCGCTTCGATGCGATTCGTCAGATCGCCTTCGGCGACACACGTCGCCACTGTTACGGCCTGTTTCAACGGCCGGGAAATCGTGCTCGATAGCCATCGTCCTGCGACAATCGACGCGAGCACGGCAATCAACGACGAGCAGAGCACGCTAGCGTAAATCGAGGTGCGCAGCGAATCGAGCTGCGCACGATTCGCCGACACTCTCTGCCGCTCATAGCTTTCCAGCTTTCCGACCGCTGCAATCAGTCTTTCGGTTCCCAGATACGAGCCGAAACTCTCGGTCAACGCGGAGAGGTCGCTCACGTTCACCGAAAAAGCGTCCACCTTCTTGCGCATCTCCACAAGCGGGTCGACGACCGTTTTAAACCATGCGTCGTATTCCCGCTGCCCTTCATTGGCCAGTGTCTCGCCTTCGGGCGTTGAGTCCATTGCGCGGAGCTTCGTCAACTTTTCGCCGAAGTCTCGCCGGTGATCGACGATCCATTGCCTGTGTGACGCCTTCCCGTTGAGGTTGTTCGCGAGAACCGCCCAGATGATGTTTAGATAGTCTCCCGTCCCGTCTTTCAAAAGACGCAACATCTGTTCCGATGCGTCGATCTCTTTCTGCTTCTGATCGATGGCCCGAACGCTGTAAAGACAAATACACGCGCTGACAATAAAAACGAAAATCGCGCCTGAAAACGCGATGGATATCTTGCTGGCGATGGAGGCGCTTTTAATGGTTTTCATGTTGAAACTGGCAAGTTGTGGTTGTGGTTCAGTCTCGTATCGGCCTTGCGCGATTGCCCGGCACCATCAGCACGGCGATTGCCGCCAGCAAACCCGCGGCGGCGAACACAAAGAAGTTCCACGCGAGCACGACGTCCCATTGCGCGAGAACGCCGCCGATCAATGGTCCCGCGATCGCGCCGAAGCGTCCTATGCCGAGCGCCCAGCCGATTCCCGTCGCCCGACTGTGGGGCGGGTAGTACTGCGTGATATAAGCGCCAAGCAGCATGGTGTTGCCGATCGTGCCAACCCCCGCGATGCTGACCAGCACATATGTGAGCACCACGCCATGGGCAAACGGCAACGCGCAAAGGCTCGCAGCCGCCAGCAGATACAAGACGCTTACGACACCCTTCGAACCGACACGATCAGCCAACACACCGCCGGAAAGCGAGCCCAGCGCGGCGGCAAGATTGAGCGTCATGAGCAATGCGAGGCTCGACCCGAGCGGATAGCCCGCCTTGCGCATGAGTTGCGGCAGCCACGTGCTCAGGCCGTACAGGAGAAGCAGGCCCATAAACATCGCGAGCCAGAACGCCAGCGTCGCATGAATGAACGAGCGATCGAACAACGAACGCACCGGCGCGGGGGAGCTTTTTTCAGCGATACGTACTGCGTCGCCGCCGCGCTCGTTTTCAAGCCACTCGTGCCGGATCCGCAGCGCACGCGCCAGCGACCGCGCTTCGTCAAAACGTTTTCGTGCAATGAGGAAATCGATCGACTCCGGCAACGACGGCCCCGCCACGAGCACCAGCAGCAGAGGCAGCGCGCCCAGGCCAAACAGCCATCGCCAGCCATGCGTCGGCAACCAGGCGATCGCGAGCAGCGCGACGAGAATGCCGCCGAGCGAATAGCCGGTGTAGATCAACGCATAGTTAAACGAGCGGCGATGCGCTGGAGAGTATTCGACGGTGAGCGCCGCGGCGGTCGGCACGACGCCGCCCAGCCCCAACCCGCCCACGACACGCGCGACGACGAAGACCGTGGGCGTGGGCGCCAGCGCCGCCGCAGCCATCATGGCCGAGAACAGCGCCACGCTGCCGAGTAATACCCAGCGCCGGCCGATCAGGTCGCTCACCGTGCCAGCACACATCGCGCCGATCATCATGCCCGCTAATGAGCAACTCGCAATCGCGCCCAACTGGAATGGCGAGAGCGACCAGTTCGTGCCATGCGTCAGCATGGGCAGCACGGCGCCGTAAATTGCGACGTCGTAACCTTCGGCGAGGATCATCGCCAGACAGATCGCGACGACGCGTATCGTTACCGGCAACGGTATGCTCACCGCGCCGGGTTCGGTGTGATCCAGCGCCGTGTCGTGCAAACGGGCCGCGCCCGCTTCATTGTTTCTGGATGACCAGGTATTCATGTTTGAGCGCCCCTCTTTTGCACCACGCTTTTTTCAGCTCAGACCGCCATGCACAGATATTTGATGACGACATAATCGTCGATGCCGTAGTGCGAACCCTCGCGCCCCATGCCCGACTGCTTCACGCCACCAAACGGCGAGACTTCGTTCGAAATCAGGCCCGTGTTCACGCCGACCATCCCGTACTCCAACGCTTCCGCAACCCTCCAGACGCGGCCAATATCCCGGCTGTAGAAGTACGATGCGAGACCGAACTCGGTGTCGTTCGCGAAACGGATCACCTCGTCGTCGCTGCTGAATCGGAAGAGCGGCGCGAGTGGGCCGAAGGTCTCGTCTTTCGCGACTTGCATCGCCGGGGTGACGTCCCGGAGCACCGTCGGTTCGAAGAAGCCGTGGCCGAGCGCATGACGCTTGCCGCCCGTGACAACGGACGCGCCCTTCGCGAGCGCATCCGCGATATGGGCTTCAACTTTCTGCACCGCCGCCTCGTTGATGAGCGGGCCTTGCGCGACATCGGGTTCGGTGCCGCGTCCGACCTTCAGGCGGCTGACCGCTGCGGCGAGCTTTTCCGCGAACTGGTCGTACACGGTGTCGTGCACGTAGAAGCGGTTCGTGCACACGCACGTCTGCCCGCTGTTGCGGTACTTCGATGCGATGGCACCCTGGACGGCCGCATCGACGTCGGCATCGTCGAACACGATGAACGGCGCGTTGCCGCCGAGTTCGAGCGACACTTTCTTGACCGTCGACGCGCACTGGCTCATCAACAGGCGGCCCACCGGCGTCGATCCCGTGAACGAGAGCTTGCGCACGACGGGATTCGACGTCAGCTCCGCACCAATCGACTTCGGGTCACCCGTCACCACGCTGAACACACCGGACGGCACTCCTGCACGCTGGGCCAGCACGGCCAGCGCCAGCGCCGAGAACGGCGTCGCTTCGGCGGGTTTGACGACGATGGTGCAACCGGCGGCGAGCGCGGGTCCAACCTTGCGGGTAATCATCGCGGCCGGGAAATTCCACGGCGTGATCGCGGCGCACACACCCACCGGTTCCTTCACCACGACGATGCGCCTGTCGCTCGCCGGCGTCGGAATCGTGTCGCCATACACGCGCTTACCTTCTTCCGCAAACCATTCGAAGAACGACGCGGCATAGCCGATTTCACCCTTCGCCTCCGCAAGCGACTTGCCCTGCTCCGTCGACAGGATCAGCGCAAGATCATCGGCGTTCTCCATCATCAGATCGTGCCATTTGCGCAGAATGGCGCCGCGTTCTTTCGCGGTCTTTTTGCGCCACGCGGGCCAGGCCGCGTTCGCTGCGTCGATCGCCTGACGTGTTTCGCTCGCGCCCATCAAAGGAACGTTGCCGACGATCGCGCCCGTTGCGGGATCGCGAACCTCGAATGTTTCTGCGCTCGCGGCGCTTTGCCATTCGCCGCTGACGTAAGCCTGTTGTCGAAACAGCAGCGGATCCTTCAACTGGGTTCCCAATTCCATGGTCATTCCTAAAGGGGTTGCGAAAAAGTGTCGCGCGACCCGCTGCAAGCCGGATCGCGCGAATTCATACTCGGGGCGACATCGTGCTCCGCGTGAGGACGGAGTACACCACGATCAAAACTGGTGATACATGCCGATGCGCACGGCGGTTTGATGATTGTTCGACGAAGCCGAAGCGACTGCGCCATCGAAGATATCGGCGTTTGATGCCGCGCCCGCTGCCTTTTGCCAGACGCCCATCGCGTATAGCGAGGTGCGCTTTGACAAGGCATAGGCCGTCGTGAGTCCCACCTGGTGGTAAATCGGAATCGACTGGTCGTACCCGACGTTGCCGTGCGTGTACACGTACTGCGCACCCACGTACCATGCCGACGTCAGGTTGTAGCGGCCCCACGCTTCGTAGTTCGCAAAAATCACCGTGCCCTGCGTGCCGTTGGCGTCGTTGAACTTCGTGTTGGTGTAATCCAGACCGAGCGTCGCCGAACCCAGCGCGTAGTTGATCGCCGCGCCAAAGATCTGCTCGTTGGCCGGGTTGCCCACGTAGCTGAACGGACCGCTCGCGCCAATCGCCGCGCCGGTGGTGTTGCTCACGTAATTTCCGTCGGTCAGAAGTGCCGCGGGATTCTTCGCGTACAGGTAAGCGCCCGCGATGTTGAACCCGCCAAAAGCGTAATTCGCCCCAAGGCTCCACAAGCCGGTCGTTCCACGGCCGGGCGCGTTCGTATTGGTGAACGAATAGAGGCCGCCAAAGGTCAGGCCGCCGATCTTCGGACTCGCGTATTTGATCGAATTGTCGACGCGGAAAGAGTTGTCCGTGTTGTCGATGTCGCCCGCGTGAACCAGCGGACCGCCGAGTTGTCCCGGCGCGGTGAGTGGCTGCAGATAGTCGACCACCGAATCATATTGGCGTCCAAGCGTGACCGTGCCGAGGCGCGTATCCGACAGGCCCACGTAGGCCTGACGGCCGAACAGGCGGCCGCCCTGGCGGCTTTGGCCGTTTTCCGTGCTGAAACCCGATTCCAGCTTGAACAGGGCGCTCAGACCGCCGCCGAGATCCTCGCTGCCCTTCAAACCCCAGCGGCTGCCATAGACGCCGTCATACGTACCGTCGCGCATGCGCCAAAGCGAATGGCCGCCGCTGTTGCTGACGTAGTCGATGCCCTCGTCGATCACGCCATACAGCGTGACGGACGATTGCGCGTGCGCGTTCAACGCGACGAAAGCGCTCCCCGCCAATAACCACGCAATGTTTTTCTTGCAATGATGTTTCATGCGTTCTTCTCTCCTTGTCAAATGCGCTGCTAACCCGCCACGAAACGTGGGGGCGTGTGGGTGAACGTGCTTTTTTCTTCTGAACGCTTCGTCGTACCGAACCGTTTTATCTTTTCTATCGCCGCTTCTGCGCAAGGAGCAAAGGGCCGGAAGACTGCCCTGCGCGTTTCAGGAGCAAGTGCCCCTGCCCTTCAACCAACAGCTTCCTGGCGATTTCCGCCACCCCGCTGACGTGCGTGACAGCGGCGCTGCGCGCGGCGACCGCGTCCGCCGCGCGTATCGCGGCCAGGATCTGACGCATTTCCAGAACCGCCTGGCTGCCGCGATCGTCGGACGCGATGGTCAACGCTCGCAGGCGGTTGATTCTTGCCGTCAGCGACTGGACGATTTCCCACGCGACATGTTTGTGGCCCGCGGTGAACATGCGCTCGTAAAACGCTGTCGTGAAGGCCAGCACTGCACGATAGTCCCGGTCATCGAAAGCGAGCTGAATGCTGTCGATCAGTGCGTCCAGATCGTCGACGGTGCGTGTGTCGGCAAGCCGCGCACAGGCGGACGCCGCTTCGCCCTCCAGCAGGCCGCGAATTTCGTAAATTTCCGTTGCGGTCTTGAGATCGAGCACGGCAACGATGGGCCCCTGATTCGGCAGGGTATCGACGAGCCCCTCCGTCTCCAGATGGCGCAGCACTTCGCGCACCACCGTGCGGCTCACGCCCAGCTCTTCACACAAGGTCCGCTCGACCAACCGGGCGCCTGGCTGAAAACGCGCATCCAGGATGGCGCTACGCATTTTCTCGAGCACAAGCGCTCTGAGCGTGGTCGTTCGGCGCTCGACTTTCAGGGACGAGATCGGTTCGTGCATTGCTGTATCCGATCAAGCCTGCGCGAACAGCCTCGTGTCGCGCGCGTCCCAGTCGATCCAGGCCTGCGTGCCGACGACGATCCCGCTGTCCCGATGATCTCCCGCAGGCATCCGCACTGACATGTCCTGTGCCCACGGCGTCGTCACCGAGTAGTGCATGGCGTCGCCGAGATAGGTGATGTCTCGCACGGTCACTGGCAAGCCCGCCGTGTTTTTCGCCGCCCCGGCAGCGCGAATGCGGATCTGCTCGGGGCGAACCATCAGCGTGCCGTCGCCGCCCACGGAAAGCGTGGCATCGCCGGTGGCCGCGATTGCATGGCCGCTCGGGAAGACGGCGCTCGATTGCGCCGCGTCGCGCGCGGTGATACGAACAGGCAGGAAGTTCGAATTGCCAATGAAGTTGGCGACGAAGCGCGAAGCCGGATTTTCATAGAGCTCTTCGCCGGTTCCGCATTGTTCGATGCAGCCCTTGTTGAACACAGCGATACGATCCGAAAGACGCAACGCCTCTTCCTGGTCGTGCGTCACGTAGAGAATCGTCACGCCAGTCTCCTGGTGGATGCGGCGCAGTTCGAGCTGGATTTCCTCGCGAAGCTTCTTGTCGAGCGCGGACAACGGTTCGTCCATCAGCAGCACAGGCGGGTCGTACGCCAGCGCGCGTGCAATCGCCACCCGCTGTTGCTGGCCGCCCGAGAGCTGGCCCGGCATGCGATCGCGGAACTCCGCGAGATGAAGCAGCGCGAGCATCTGCTCGACCTTCTTCTTGATCTCCGCCTCGGGGCGGCGGCGCACCCGCAAGGGGAAAGCCACGTTTTGCCCGACGGTGAGATGCGGAAACAGCGTGTAGCGCTGAAACACCATGCCAATGTTGCGTTTATTGGGCGCGACCGACAGCAGCGGTTTGCCGTCGAGCAGCACGCGACCCTCAGTCGGCTCCTGAAAACCCGCGACGATATAAAGCGTCGTGCTCTTGCCCGAGCCCGACGGCCCGAGGAAGGTCATGAACTCGCCCTTGCGCACATCGAGCGAAACCTGGTCGATGGCAACGACGTCGTCGTAGGTCTTACGCAGGCGCTGGATTTGCAGGAATGCGGAAGTCATGGCTAATCACCTCATTGTTCGGGCGTTATCGGGCGCGGCGCAACACTGCGCCCGCCAACATCAAAACAGTCGTCAGTCCGACGAGCAGCGAGGATGCTGCCGCGACGACGGGAGTCAGGTCCTGCCGCAGCGTCGCCCAGATGCGCACGGGCAGCGTCTGCAAGGTCGGACTCGACATGAAGATCGACACCACCACCTCGTCCCACGACGCCAGGAACGCGAAGATCGCCGCGGCGAACAGGCCAAGCCGGATCGCAGGCAATGTCACGCGCAGCTTCACTTCGAGCGGCGATGCCCCGCAGATCAATGCTGCGTCTTCCAGTGCGGTATCGAAGCTCGACAGCGAGTTGCTGATTGAAATGATCGAAAACGGCAAGGCGATGATTAGATGGCCGATCACGAAGCCAGTCATCGTGCCGGTCAGGCCGATGCGCAGAAAGAACGCATAGAGCGCCACAGCCAGCACCACCACGGGCAGCACCATCGGCGTCAGAAAAAACGCCTTCACCGCGTTGCGTCCGCGAAACTTGCCGCGAACGAGCGCAAGCGATGCAAGAAAACCGATCAGCACGGACAGCACTGTCACGATCACCGCGAGCTTGGCGCTCGTGATCAGCGAATCGAGCCATCCCGGGTCGGTGAAAAGCTGGCGGTACCACTCCAGCGTCCAGCCCGGCGGCGGAAAGATCAGCCACTGCGAATCGCCGAACGACAACGCGACGATGAACACGATGGGCAACAGAAGAAACAGTGCAACGGCAGCGCCGATTGCAAGCAGCGCCCAGCGCAACGCACCTAAACGGTCGAAATCGAGCAACATGTCAAAGGCCTCCAGCAGTGGCGCGCGCGCCGCCTGTGAACCGCAGTTGAAGCGCGTAGAGCGAGAGCGTCACGGCGAGCAGCACGAAGGCTGCGGCACCGGCGAGACCCCAGTTCAACAACTCCTGCACGAGCTGGGCCACCAGTTCGGCGAGCATCATGTATTGCGCGCCGCCGAGCAATGCGGGGGTCACGAAGTAGCCGAGGGCCATGACAAACACCATCAATGCGCCCGATGCGATGCCCGGCATCGCCAATGGCACAAGAATGCGCCAGAAGGCCTGCCAGCGACTCGCGCCGCAGACCGCCGCAGCGCGCAGTGTCGAGGGATCGATGCTGCGCAGCGTCGCGTGCAACGGCATGACGAGAAATGGCAGCATGATGTACGTCATGCCGATCGTCACACCGATCAGGTTGTTCACGAGCGGAAGCGGCTCGTGGATGAGGCCGATCGCCATTAACATGCGGTTGATCGGGCCCGTCGACTGAAGCAGAACCATCCAGGCAAACGTGCGCGCCAGCAGGTTGGTCCACATCGAAAGCAGCATGATCGAAAACAGCAACGAACTCAGTCTGCGCGGCGCAATCGCGAGCAGCCATGCGGTCGGGAAACCGATCGCCACCGTCACCACGGTCACGACGGTCGCGACCAGGAACGTGTTGCCGAACACGCGCAGGTAGGTGGACGAGCCGAGAAGCTGCTCGTAGTTGTGCAGCCCCGGTGTGGGCTCCAGCACGCTGCGCAGCAGGAGCGAAAGCACCGGCAGCATGAAGAAGATCACGAGGAGCACGAGCCCCGGTATCAACAGGCGAATGTTGCGCCAGTCGCGACGCCGACGCGTGGGTGTCGCCGGCGGATGGGCCGCGGTACTCAGAACATTGGGCATGGTATCTCCTGCATTCTCCAGTTGCTGCTACGCGCCTTCTGCCTGACCGCCGCTTCGGGGCACGCCTCTTTCGCTGACGCTTATTTCGATTGCCACGCGTACCAGCGCTTCGCAATCGCGTCGCGATTGTCCGCCCAGTACTTCATGTCCAGGTCGATCTGGGAGGTCTTGTACTGGTCCGGCATCGTCTTCGCGACTGCAGCAGGCATCAGCGCCGCCGACTTCACGTTGATCGGCGCGTAGCCCGTATCCTGCGCGAACTTTGCCTGCGCCTGCGGACTCGTCGCGACGGCGAGGAACTTCATCGCCTCGGCCTTGTGCTTCGCGCCCTTCGGGATCACGAGCATGTCCGCGGCAGTCAGGTTCTGGTTCCACGAAACGCCGACCGGCACGCCCGTCTGTTCGAGCGCATGCAGACGGCCGTTCCAGAACATGCCGACGGGCGCCTCTCCCGATGCGAGCAGTTGCTGCGACTGTGCGCCGCCGCTCCACCAGACGATGTCGCTCTTGATCGAGTCGAGCTTTTTAAATGCGCGGTCGAGGTCGAGGGGATAGAGTTTGTCCGGCTGCACGCCGTCGGCAAGCAGCGCAATTTCGAGCACGCCGGGTGCGGACCACTTGTAGAACGTTCGTTTGCCGGGAAATTTCTTCGTGTCGAACAGATCGGCCCACGCCTGCGGCTGCGCGCCCTTGAAGCTCGATTTGTTATAGCCGAGTACGAACGAGTAATAGAAGCTGCCCACCGCATCGGCGCTCGAGAAGCGTGGATCGAGCTCGCCCTTCTTGACCACGGTGTAGTCGATAGGCTCGATCAGCCCTGCCTTTTGCGCGGCATAGGCAAAGTCGCCCTCGACGTCGACGACGTCCCAGCTAACATTGCCGCTGTCCACCATCGCCTTGAGCTTGCCGTAGTCGGTCGGACCATCCATCAGCACGGTGATGCCGCTCCCCTGGGTGAAAGGCTGCGCCCAGTCCTTTTGCTGCGACGATTGCGTCGTGCCGCCCCAACTCGTGAACACGATGGGATCTGCGGCAAGCGCCGGCGTCGCCATGAACGCTGCCGCGCACAGCGCGAACAGCGGAGAAATCATCAGACTGCGGGTGCGGGTCATATCGGTATCCTTCAAGTCGGTTTGGTCGCGCTAAATTGACTGCGTGGTCGTCGAATCGGTCGTCTCTGCGGCCAACGGCGAAGAACGCGCTGGCTTCATGTTGCTGTTTTCCATCTTTTCCTTTGTCTCCCCACTGCGATGCCAGATTGATGGATCTTTTTGGTGGATTAACCCAAGACAAGCCGGTCGTCGCAAAGCGTATCCGGATGACGGCGGCAGCCGTGCGACACCGGGCATCTCAATGCGTTGTCGCGAGCGTCTGGACTTGTCCCGCCTCTGTGTCGCCGACGTAGATGCCGAAGGCGTCCTCGCTGCGCTCGCGCACATAGCGCTGCAGCATCGAGCGCACGGCGTCGTCGCGCAGTTCGCTCCATGGAATCAGTGGCAGCGGGACGATGTGGATCGCACTGTCCATCATGGCCGCAAGGCTGCTGCTCACGCGCCCCCGGTAATAGACGTGGACACTCGCCGACGGACCGCTACCCGATTCGAACACGGCAAAAATGAAATCGAGATGCGCGGTGAGACCGAGCTTCGCCAGCACGCCGCGCAGGCTCCCCGCATCGCTTTCGGGTTCGAGCTTGACGCCGGTCGGCAACTGCAAACCGTCTTTCGTTTCAAGCAGCACCAGGCCGTCGCGATGTTCGAGAATTGCGCCGACCTGGGCGCGCGCGCCGGTTGCCGCGAGCGCGTCCTGCGAGAGACTGAAGTTCACGTACGCGCCACGGCAGTAACCCAACGGCGACGAATTCGTATGCACGAAGTCCACCACGCGTCCGATCAGAATGATGTGATCGCCGGCATCCACGACGTCGTGCGTCCTGCAATCGAACGTGGCCGCCGCGCCCTCCATGACCGGCGCGCCCGTTGCACGGACGCGCCATGAGACCTGCGCGAATTTGTCGACCGACTTCGACGCGAAGACGCCCGACACGGCCTTCTGCTCCCCCGCCAGCACGCTGACTGCGAAGTGATTCGTGGTGGCAAAGACCGCATGGCTCGACGCGCTCTTCGCGATGCACACGAGGATCAGCGGCGGATCGAGCGAAACCGAGGCGAACGAGTTGGCCGTGAAGCCGCGCGGGGAACCGTCCGGCTGGATCGTCGTGACAACAGTCACACCGGTGACGAATGCGCCGAGTGCGCGGCGAAATTCGAGTGTGTCGAAAGTCTGTTCGATGATCGGCTCAGACATGGTCTTTCCCCACGTTCGTTGCATTTGCCCCGTTTCGTTGCGCTGCTTCGGCGAAAAAAGCGAGCAGGCGTGCGGTGACTTCTTCTGGATGGCTAACGTTCATCATATGACGCGCACCCGCAATCACCTCGGCCCGACCGAACGGCGCGGCCTCTGCCATCGCCCTCGACATGTCCGGACTCGAGTTCAGATCTAGCTCGGCGGTCAGGAACAAGGCGGGCACGGCAAGGCTCGTCAGCCGGCCAACGTGGACGTCGTCCGAGCAGGCGAAGAGACCGTAAGTCCGCGCATAGCCGACCGGATCGACCGAGAGCAGCAGGTGGCGCACCGCTTGCGCCGCCTGCGTCAGATGCGCCGGCACCGGGTCACCGAACCAGCGTTTGAGCGTGGCATCGACGCCCGCATTCCCGCCCGTATCGACCGGTGCATCGCCCAGCGTCGCGGCGCGCGACATCACCGCTTCGCGCTGTGCGGTCGAGCGGTCGTAGACCGCGTTCAGTGCAGCGACGCTCAGCGTGCGCGGCGTGCGAGTCAGCGCGAATTCGAGTGCAACGAGCGCGCCCATCGAGTGTCCCACGACGTGAGCACGCGCAATGTCGAGCCCGTCGAGCAGGTGTTCGAGCTGGGCGGCGTAATCATCGAGCGTGGGCTTGGCGGGAGGCAGAACACTGGCGCCGTGACCGAGCATGTCGTAGACAACGACTTCGTAGTTCGCCGCCGTCAACGGCTCGATCTGCGGCAACCACACGCTCTGATTCATCCCCACGCCGTGAATCAGGACAACGGTCGCACGTGATTCGCCTGACTTCGGCGCATGCACGCGGTAGCTCGTCCCTGCAATCTCGCCGCGCGCGGCGGCAAGCCTGGGCGTCCGGTCAGGATTCATTCGGCTCATGCTCCACAAGATTATGGTATGCCATACTACAGCAAACTTTTCTCGTCAAAATATTATGGAATACCATAATTTCGAAGGAAGAACTGGCTGGCATGGACGTTGCCGACGACACGCGGTTGCCGGACGGAGCCTCGCGGCCGGGGTCGAGCGAAGACGACGCCGCGAGCGAACGGCGCCTTATCGGGAGTGAAGTGGGGAGTGGTTGGCGGCTCGGAAGGAGCGCGTCGGCCGGCCGCGGAATGGCGGCCAGAGACAAACGGTGGAGAACCGTCAGGCCGTTCGCGTCAAGCTTCGGCCACCCCTTCGCTTCGTTGAGCAAGCGCCGCAAGCGCAAGCTCCGCCGTGCGCCGGATATGCGCGATCGAGGCGGAAAACGCGGCATCGCCGTCGCGCCGTTCGATGGCATCAAGCATCATGTTCATCTCGCTATTTGACTCCTGGCTGCGTCCCGGCGTGGCTATCGTGAGTGCGCGCAATCGATTGATCCGCGCATTGAGCGTCTTGACCACGGCTAGGGAGACGGTCCGTTGCGCGCCCTCGAACAACGCCTCATAAAAGTGTTCCGTGTAGGCGAGCACCGCTGGCAGGTCCTTGACCTGGAACGCCGCTTCGATCTGTTTGCGGATCTCCCGCAGTCGCCTCACGAGTTCGGGTGTGGACTGCTCGGCACACGCGCGTGCGGCATTCGCCTCCAGTAGCCCGCGCAGTTCGTAGATTTCGCTAACCTGACCGGCATTCAGTTGCGCGACGACCGGCCCTTGGCGCGCGATGACATCCACCAGCCCCTCGGTCTCGAGGTGCCGCAATACCTCGCGCACAATCGTGCGGCTCACCCCCAACTCATCGCACAGCGTGCGTTCGACGAGGCGTGCGCCCGGCTGGAAATACCCCTGCACAATTGCGTCGCGCAGCTTGTCCAGCGTCAGTTCGCGAAGGGTTTTGGTTTCGCGAACAACTTTGAGATCTGACATAAGTAAAAAGTGGACAGAGAAAGCTCGGGCCGCACCATGGCATGACCGGGAGCGTGGAATGCCATATTATCCACCATAAAGGAAGTGCGCGGTCGGTCTGCTTGGACGCCTGAAAGGCGCTCGGCGCCCGATTCCGTTCGTCGAAGATACTGCCGTACCACCCGAGAATCTCGCTGACTATATCGCCGAATTCCGCGCCCTGCTCGACGGAAGAGGTCTGGTCTACGGCATGTTTGGGCAAGCCGACGCCGGCGTCCTGCATGTCCGTCCAGCCATCGACATGAAGGATGCAGCGCAAGAGAAGCTCATCCGCTCGATCACCGACGAAGTGGTGGCCCTGACGCGCAAATATGGAGGCGTGCTGTGGGGCGAACATGGCAAGGGGCTGCGCTCTGAACACGCGCCGGCCTTCTTCGGGCCGTTGTACAGCCGGCTACAGGACATCAAAACGGTGTTCGATCCACACAACCAGTTCAATCCCGGCAAGATTGCCGCGCCCACCGGGCCGGCACTCCTGCGTCTGGACGAGATCTCGACGCGCGGCCAACGCGACCGCATCGTTCCAATCGAACTCCGTCGGTCATTCACGGATTCACTGCATTGTAACGGCAATGGAGCCTGCTTCAACTTCGATCCCGATGACGCAATGTGCCCGTCATGGAAAGCGCTCCGTGATCGCCGCTTCTCGCCCAAAGGCCGAGCCTCGCTGCTGCGCGAATAGCTATACCTGCTAAGCCAGCAGGGACAAGGCGATGATCTTAACGGGCAAACGGCGGGTGGCTTACGATGGATCGCATCTCTTCCAGCGAGGTTTCGTCATACCGTCGCCAAACTCGGAGGCGAGTACGACTTTTCGCACGAAGTGAAGGAGGCAATGGATACCTGCCTGGCCTGCAAGTCCTGCGCGGGACAATGCCCGGTTAAGGTCGACGTGCCCGACTTTCGGTCCAAGTTTCTGGCCTTGTACCACACGCGTTATCACGCCCAATCAGGGACTTGTTGCTGGCATGGCTGGAACCTGCTCTGCCACAGCTGGCCAAGGCACCCCGGCTCGGCTCGTCAACGCGCTGCTGGCGAGCCGCGTCGTAAAATCACTGCTGCGCCGCATCGGCCTGGTCCGCGTGCCGATGCTGAGCGGTGTCGACCTGATCGCCGAACGCGCCGCGCCTGCTTCGCGATAGCGACCCCGGCCAGTATCGCTGCTGTCGAAGCACAAGCGCGCCGGGCTGTCATTGTCGTGCAGGACGCGTTCACCAGCCACTTCGAAACCGGCTTGGTTCTCGACACCCTTCGTCTGCTCGACAGACTTGGATTCCATCCGCTGCTCGCTCCTTTTCTGCCTGGCGGCAAACCTCTCCACGTGCATGGATTCCTCGGTCGATTTCACCGCACCGCGGAGAAGAATGCGACGATGCTCAAGCGCCTTGAAAGCACCGGCATTCCCCTGATCGGCATTGACCCAGCGATGACGTTGATCTATCGCTCGGAATACAAGGAAACGCTCGGCGAGGCAAATTCGCCGCATGTCTATCTGCTTCAGGAATGGCTGGCCCAAGCGCTCGCATCAGCCGGGAGCCACATTTCGGACGACGTCGAACCCTGTTTCCTGCTTCCTCATTGCACTGAGCGGACGAATGCGGCAGCTGCAATGGACAACTGGGAACGCGTTTTCACGGCTTGCGGCGCCCAGTTGAACGTCCTGCCCGTCGGCTGCTGTGGCATGTCCGGCACCTACGGGCACGAAGCCCAGAACCGCTCAACCTCCGAAACGATTTACCAGATGAGTTGGGGGCCGACGGTGGCACGGCATTATGCCGGTGGCAGGCTGATGGCGACCGGCTACTCTTGCCGCTGCCAAGCCAGCGCCATTGATGCGGTCGCCCTGCCCCATCCGGTACAAGTCCTGCTCGCACTGGTCGGCAGCAGAGCCGCGGTGAAATCCGGTCGATGACTTATCCTGGCGTTGTCACGTTACCGGTCACCCGGCGAATCATGGGAGGGTAATCGGTAATGTGACAACGCCCGGTGGGGCAGTGCTCCCGAGTTCAACGGTATGGTCCCGCGTGCGGCGCACCTAGAGTTGCCGCACACACGACATCCCCCTATTTAGAGAGTGTCAGCAAAAAAGCGCTCGCTGCACCGCTAGACACCGTGAACTTTCCGCCTTCCCCCGTGATCGTTTCTCCGTACTCCACCCCCACAGCCTTTCCGTCCTGGCTACCGTCGAACGTCTGCCCGCCAAGCGTAATACCCGTCTTGGAGCTGAGAGTCGGCGCTATCATCCGGGTTACGACACCCGAGCTGTATCCAGGGATTGTAAGTGAAACTACACCGGAGGCAGATTGGTCCTTATTGAGCACCAGAACGTTAACCTTGTTTGTCGTTGGGTCGATTGTCGCCCACGCTTTGACATTCGTGTTTGTCTGCAGGTCCACAGGCAGCAATTTCGACTGATGACCTGTTGACTCCGCGAATAGCAACATTCCATAGTAAAGAGACTGTACTTCGCGAAGCGAGTATTGCTGCGAAAACTGCGTGCCGCTCGGTGGCGCGATCGACTTGGACGCAAGGTACTGCGACTCGGGGACGTTGAAGTGGAACGCCCCATATGCGTCCCATTGATTAAAACTATTCCAATTGTTGCTGTGGAAGTTAACCCCTGAAATTCCGACGTTCGCAAATTCAAACATCGTGTCAACAGCCCAGAGTGCTGCTTCAAACGCGTTACTCACACCATCCTGGCCCGACGACGATAGAGAATTCATCTCGGCCATTCGAAAGGGCTTCCCCGCGGCAGTGGCAAGCGGCACATACGCTGCGACTAACGATGGCTTGAGGGTCGAAGAGGTCGGCTGAAGCAAAAAGCCTGACGGAACCGTATTGCCTGCGTTAGCGCCGGCCGTAACGTAAGCGTGCCAACTCACCAATGCAAGCGAGGATGCTTCTTGTTGAATAAATGTATTCAACTGATCCGTCGTAGCGAAATCGGTTCGCGGTGGAAGACGCTTCGAAAGTTGTGTGTTTGGGAAACGAGCAATGGACGGACCCATAAGCAGAGTTCCCGGATTCGCAGCTTGAATGCTATGACCAAAAGTCTGGAAGTCCGTCAGGAATTGAGAAAACGGATAAGTCGTGTTTTGATAAAGGTCAGGTTCGTTGCCAATTTCAACTGCCTGCACAGATCCACTAGGCATCGACTTGAGATATGCCGTTGCCTGGTCCGTTGCCAGCGTTACGTTCCCCGCTTTAAAGTTGACCCCGAGGATAAACGAAACGCCTGACGGCAAGCTTTTGCTGTCTGCATACATCTGCGCAAGGGGTGGAACAGTATTAGCGTCGGGCTCTCCGGTACTGTCCGTCGAACTGCCGCCAATCCGTAAGGAGACAGGTCCGCCTCCATATTGCTCAAGATTCGCGATCAGCTGTCTATAGACGGGATTCGGAACTGCTGGTGATCCCATTAGCAGTTGCGCTTGACCCCACTCATGCGAGAACCCTAAAAATCCCGAGGGGATAGCCCTTCCCGGTTGTGTGGGATTCACAGTGACGCTTCCGACAGTCGTTGCAGGCGCAACGGTCACTGTCACGTCTCTGGTCGTTGACTTACCGACTTCACTGGTTGCCGTCAGATGGTATGTCGTCGTCTGCGAAGGCGCCACGACAGCCGACGCTACAGGCGTCGCCGTGACACCACTCAGTGAAACGGACTTTGATCCGGAGGCCTGCCACGATAACGTGGTGATTTGTCCCGCCGTAATAGTGGGTGAACTGGCAGCAAATCGTTGAATTAGCGACGGGTCATCACTGCTTACTCCGCCGCCGCATCCCGCGATGGAAAGTGTGCCCAGAATTGGCAATAACATGAATAGACTTGCCCTGCTTTGACAGGTAAAGCCGATCGATTTTTCATGGATGCGACTGACATTTGATTTTTTCATGACATTCGTCCTCAAGTGTTTGAATAGCGCTAACGACATGGAGTCGCCATTCGATATCCGATTCAACAAGTTGGGTGGATCTGAAGCATCGGGTGTAAGACGTGCAGGGCTACGGCGCATCGTCCAAGATCCTCTTCCAGTTGAAAGATGCGTTCGCCCCGTTACCCTTGACGTCATACAAGAGCTGATTGCCCGTCACGTAGACCCAGGACCGCCGTAGGCACAGCTTTATTGAGTGATCGTCCCAGCCGTAGCGAGCGTTCTGGAGGAATTGCCGACATACACGGTTGATCCTCCGCTGGCGGCTTTCCACTGCTGTGCGTCCTTGTCCCAAATGCTTAACGGGTGATTATTTCCATTCGGATCAATGTTCACCGTCACCGTTTGAGACGCACCCGCGTTCAGGAAAACTTTCTGGAATCCGACCAGGCGTTTCGGCGGCTCACCCGACGATGAAGGCAAGCCAACGTAGACCTGTACTACTTCCGCACCGGCAATCTTCCCTGTGTTGGTTACCGACGCGGTGACGTTATAGGTTCCGTTGCTTCCTGAAGAAACGGCAGCATTCTGGACTGAGAAGGTCGTATAGGAAAGCCCGAACCCAAACTCAAAGGCGGGATTCTTGCCCATAGCGTCGTACCACCGATAGCCCATGTTAAGTCCCTCAGCGTATGTCACGGTCGGAACTCCGTTGACTGAGATACCCGGATATTGGGCGGCATTAATTGAATCCATGAACCCCTGGCCCACTTGCGGGAAGGTAACGGGCAACTTCCCCGATGGGTTCGCCACACCGAACAACAGGTCCGCGACGATATGCCCGTCTTCCTGGCCGGGGAACCAGGCTTCGAGTATTGCAGCTGGCGCCGACGCTCCCCCTTTGAGCAGCGTCGGATCGATTGCTTCGACCGCATTGTCTTTCAGAACGAGTACGGTCTTCTTATTTGTAGCGACAATGCTTTGAACCATGGCAAGTGTATTGCTGCTCTTCACCGTACCGGTTGTCGTAAGAGAACTGGCCTTCGGCCCGTACCAGTCAAGCGTGTTGAGATATTTGCCGGGGTCGACGCTCAAGCCGGAAGCGTCGGTGAAAGTAGCCTGATCCGCCCCTTCCTCGGAGATCGAACCGGCCATCACCACGACGGCATCCGCGCTCGCTATCAAGGTCTGAACGGCGGCGAAGGTCGAACTGGCTCCGTCGATAGTGGCGTTCGTGTTGGTATCGTCAACAAGAACAAGATGAACCTTCGCAGTTGAATTACCGAGACTCGCGAGTACATCCTGCATTCCCTGTAGCGGCGAAACCGTGTACAGCGCGGCAACGTCTGAACTGCCCCCGCCCGAACCCATTGGGTTTCCCACACTGCTGCCGCCCGCCACCGCCTGCTGCGCGAAGACCTGGGAGGCTTTGCCGACAATGGCCACATTCTGAACCCCCTTGCTCAGAGGCAGCGTTCCGTCATTCTGCAGAAGTACCGCAGATTGCTCGCCTATCGACTTTGCGACCACACCGTCGGTAGCTGCATCAATCGCCGTTTGAACGAGCGGACGGTCAAATATCCCGGCCTTGAACATCTGCGTGTAGCGACGGGCCAACGCCGTATCAATGTCCGATGTCTTGATCAGACCCGACGCGAGCGCTGCATTCAACTTGTCGGGGGTCCACCATGTCGTAACACCGGGAATACTTACTCCAGGCATTTCATTATCGAGCCCGGCGAGCATGGTCTGAGCCGTGCTGTGCGCGGCAAAAAAGTCTGACTGCACGTAACCATCAAAACCCCACTGTCCACGCAGCACGTCCGTCAGGATATGCCTGTTCTCGCACATCGAAAATCCGTTTACGGAGTTGTATGAGCACATCACCGCGCCTACCTGTCCGTCCTTCACAGCCATTTCGAATGGCAGCATGTAAAGTTCGTGCAATGTCCTGTCATCGACGTTTTCCGAAATCGTCATCCGGTTCGTCTCCTGTTCATTGGCCACAAGGTGCTTCGCCATCGCGATCATCCCGCGGGACTGAACTGCCCGAACTTCGGCCGTACCCATCGTGCCCGTGAGATATGGGTCCTCTCCCATATATTCAAAGTTTCTCCCGCCGACGGGTAACCGGGCCAGGTTCATGCCAGGCGCTTCAAAGACATGGAGGGCCAAGTTCGTCCCCTCCTTCCCGATCACGTCGCCAAATTGCGTCGCCACAGCGCGATCGAATGACGCAGCAACCCCGATGGCAGATGGCAACGCAGTTGCCCTGGCGGAGTTGGGACTCGTTAATGCAGCCACACCGCCGCCGGTCGAAGACGAGGGAACGCAATCGTTTTGACCTATGCCGACTGGTCCATTCGTAATCCGGAGCGTGGGGATGCGGTATTTCGGGAGGCCGGGGATATGACGGGCTCCGTAGCATTGAGGAAGTTCAGCAACCACTCCGGCCCCACCGACCAACTGCTCTTCCTTGTCAGGCAAAGCCATCGCCCCAACAAGCAGGGCAGCGCGTTGCTCGGGTCTCAATGACGTGTCCATCCACGGAGTCGGATTGCTTGCCGAAATCGTACCGCTATTGCTGTCACCACCGCATCCGTTCAATAGCAGACTGAATCCCACCATCATCGATACACCCGATTTCATCAGTAGCTTTTCCATGTCTCTCTCCTTTATCTCCATAGATCGCTTCATAGAGATTGACGTTAATGCCTCGTCAATTTCTTTTCGCAATCCTATTTGTAATTTTTATAGTCTCGCGGACCCACGCCATCAAATCGACTATTTATTGTGCCTCACCCGGCTAACGATCTGTGTCGGGCTCACGAACTGCAGCGCAATCAGCACCCAGATCAGCGTAATCGCCATATAGATCATCGCCATCGCGTCGATCGATTGCGGCGCACGCACGCCTGTCGAGAATACGGCGTAATACAGCGCGACGACGAGCGTCTGCGTCGCCGGTCCCGCCGTGAAGAATGTCAGCTCGAACATGCCGATGGTACGCACCAGCACCAACAGACCCGCCGCGAGCATGCCGGGCACGAGCAACGGCAGCAATACGTAGCGGAAATAGCGCAATGTGTTCGCACCGAAGATACGTGCCGCCGATTCCAGATTCGGATCGATCTGCTCGATGAACGGCGTCATTACGAGGATCACGAAAGGCAACGCCGGCACGAGGTTCGCGAGAATCACGCCTGCGAGCGTGCCCGCGAGCCCGATCTTGTACATCACGGTCGCCATCGGAATGCCGTACGTGACGGGCGGCACCATCAGCGGCAACAGGAAAACCAACATCGCGAATGGCTTGCCGCGAAACTGCACGCGAGCGAGCGCATATGCGGCGGGCACACCGAGCAGGATCGACAGCAGCACGACCGCGCCGACCACTTCAACCGTCACCCACAACACGGCCGCGAGCTGGAAGTCGCTCCATGCCTGTCCATACCAGCGCAGCGTGAAGCCCTGTGGCAGCAACGTGCCGAACCAACGTGTCGCGACCGAGTTGATTGCGACGGTCGCGATCAACAGCACGATGTTCAGCAGGAAGAAGATCATCGCGCCCCAGACGAGCGCCTTGTACACACGGTCGCGCAAACTGACACGCGGTTTCTTGGATTTCACCGTGTGTTCCTGCGGCGCCGCAGGCCACGGACGGACAATTTCACTTTCGGTTGCCATCAGCCTTTACCTCCCGTCGCCGGTCCACTGTAGAAGAAGCGGCGCGCGCCCAGCATCGCGGCGACAATCACCAGTTGCACGAATCCCATCACGATCGCGATCGCAGAGGCGAGCGAATAATCGTAGCTCTCGAACGCGGCTTCGGCGGCGGCAATCGACATCACGCGCGTCGGCCCAGCCGGCGCGCCGAGCAGCACTGCCGACGGGAACACCGAAAACGCCTGAACGAACGACAGACACGCGGCCATCGTCAGACCGGGCACGAGCAGCGGCAGATAGATCCGCCGGAACTGTTGCCAAGGGTCGGCGCCGAGCGTCGCGGCGGCGCTCGCGAGCGTCGGATCGATGCCTGTCACGTATGACAGTGTCAGCAGAAACGCGAACGGAAAGCCCGACACGATCAGCGAAATCAGCACGCCCCAGAAGTTATGCGTGAGGCGCACTTCGTCTGTGTAGAGATGCAGCCCCTGCAGCACTTGCGGAAACCAGCCGTTCGGACCGAAGTATGAAAGCATGCCATCAGCGATCAGCACCGTGCCGAGCGTAACGGGAATCACGAGCAGCGTCGTCACGAACTTCTGATACGGCGACGGACGGCGCAGCGCGAACGCGACAGGCACCGACACGCCGACGTTGATCAGCGTCGCCGGTACGGCGAGCTTCAGCGTGACGACGATGGTCGGCCACATCGACGTGTCGCTGAAGAACTTTGCGTAGTTCGCCCACATGCCGCCGCCTTCCATCGGGCTTAACGACAGCGTGAGGCCGTAGATGAACGGATAGACGAACAGCGCGAAAATGAACAGCAAGGCGGGTGAGACGAGCCACGCCTTGCCGTCGCGCGGTGCGCGCACCGCGACGGGCGTCAGTGTGCTCATGACGGTTCCCCGTCGTAGACCAGCGTGCGCGACGTCGACACGCGCAGCGTAATGCCCTCGCCCTCGCTGAATTCGCCCGCGACGCGCGCCCACAGTTCGCCAAACGCGCTCTTCACGCGAATCAGCGAATCGCGGCCGCCGTATTCGACCGTCGTCACCGTTGCATCGAATGCGTTCCCCGTGCCGGGCGCGGCGCGCTCCATGTCCTCAGGACGTAGCGCAACGGAAACGCGCTTGCTATCGAAACCGTCCATTGCCACGCCGACGAGGCGCACGCCGTTCGACTCGACCGTCGCGCCTTCGCCCTGCACACCTTCCAGCGTGAAGGGCAGAACGTTGCGATAGCCCATGAAGCGCGCGACGTGCAGATTCTTCGGCCGTCCGTAGACTTCTTTCGGCGTCGCGACCTGCTGCACGACACCCTCTTTCATTACAACGATGCGGTCGGCCATCGACAGCGCTTCGTCCTGATCGTGCGTCACATAAATGGTCGCACGATCCAGTTGTGTATGAATGCGGCGAATCTCGGCGCGCATTTCGATGCGCAGCTTGGCATCGAGATTCGACAGCGGTTCGTCCATCAGGATGAGCGGCGGCTCGATCACAATGGCGCGCGCAATCGCGACGCGCTGCTGCTGCCCACCCGACAGTTGCCCCGGCAGCTTTTTCTCA
Source organism: Paraburkholderia sp. BL9I2N2 (assembly GCF_004339745.1). GTDB lineage: Bacteria > Pseudomonadota > Gammaproteobacteria > Burkholderiales > Burkholderiaceae > Paraburkholderia. The sequence continues at coordinate 124,413 of NZ_SMGP01000006.1, forward strand.
TGACCGACCAGTTGCACCAGTTGCAGCGCTTCTCGCGCGCGCTTCACCGTTTCCGCCTTGGGGATGCCGCGCATCTTCAAGCCGAAGCCAACGTTATCCAGCACCGACATGTGCGGAAACAGCGCGTAGTTCTGAAACACCATGCCGAAGCCGCGCTTTTCCGGCGGCAGCACGTCGATGCGTTCATCGTCGAGCCAGATGCCGCCGTCCGTGAGCGGCTGCAGGCCCGCGATGCAGTTGAGCGCCGTCGACTTGCCGCAGCCCGACGGACCCAGCAGCGCGATAAATTCGCCACGGCGGATATTCAGATCGAGGCCTTGCAACGCGGCCACCGATTGCCCTTCAGTATTGACGAAACTGCGGCAGACGGAATCCAGGCGCAGCTGTTCGAATTGGTGCTTCATGATCGCTTTATATGAACGCCTCCCGTTTGCGACGGTTTTTCGTGTGTTCCGACTACGACAGGATGGGTTGCAGCTTTATATCCGGGCTTGTTGCAGCCTGATACGCTGCGGCCCACCATGAAATCCGCTGACCCGCACCTCATTTCCCTGGCGAGCTCGAAGCTCAACCAATCATTCAGGTTTAGCGAGTCCCGGTCCGACCTGTCTTGTCATTACTCACGATTGCCAGCGCAACCTTTCGACGTGTCATCCTGTAAAAGTTGATCTTCCTACGCGCCGTCTGCCATTCAAGCCGGCTTCACGCTCACGTACCCTTTTTCATACGGCCTGTCATGCGCCAGGATTGCCCAGATCGTCCGAGCCATCTTGTTGGCCTGCGCTACGATCGCCACATTCATCGGCCGCCGCGTCCTGATCTGCTCAAGCCACGGCCCTGGCTCCTTCGCGTGGAACAAGACGCTGCGCGCGCCGTGGATCAGCAGCTTGCGCAGATACGTATCGCCTCGCTTACTGATACCCAGCAACTGAATCTTGCCGCCCGAACCCGTTTGTCTTGGGACAAGCCCGATCCAGGCTGCGAACTCACGTCCGGATCGGAACGTCTTCGCATCCCCCATCGTCGCGATCGCCGCGGTCGCCGTCAGTAGACCGACACCCGGTATCGCAGCGATTGCCTTGCACGCCTTGTCCTCTTTCATCCATGCCTGTAGGCGCCGTTCGATTTCGGCGATCTGCTTGTCCAGCTCCGTCAGACCGTTCCACTGCTCACGTAACGTGTCGATCAGGATCTTCGGCAAACGATCAACTAGCTGTTCGAGCACGGCGGGAATCGCCTTGTCCAGCGCAGCTCGCCCCTTGCCCATCACTTCACCGTATTCGGTTAGCAGGCCGCGCAGGCTGTTGATCTGCATCGTGCGGAACTTCACCAGCTGTTCGCGCATCCGATGCAACCCCAGCACCGCCTGCTGTGTTTCCGTCTTCACCGCAACCGACTTGCCCGGCTGCTGCGCCGCCATCCAGATCGCACGCGCATCAGCCGCGTCATTCTTGTTACCCATCACGAACGCCTTGACGAACTTCCCCGGCATCAGCTTCACCTGGTGGCCCATCACGATAAGCTTGCGGGCCCAGTGCTGTGAACCACCACACGCCTCCATCCCAATGAGACACGGCGACCGGTTCGAGAAATGTTCAAGAAACGCTGCACGCTTTACGGGTTTGTTCACGATTTCGCCCGTCTCGGCGTCGATGTAATGGAGCTGCATCACGTTCTTTGCAATGTCCACACCCACTGTCGTAAGCTTCATATTGGACCCTCCGGTTTGCCTGTGAAGACCTTCATGATCTTCCATCTTGGGCACTTTGATGCCGTCGGCCCGTGAGGGTCCACCTTCCTGCTCCCCTTCCACCGCTCACGGGTGGGAGGCGTTCATATCATTTCCCTACGATGTTGGCCGCAGCGCCGCATGGCGCCACCTGCCGTCAAGATCTGCCAATATGCGCGATACGCACGACGTGTGCGGAATCGATTGATTGACTTTGCTGCGGTCACCAATACGCTGTTGCACCTTATCTGTTCTTCTGGGAGCCGACTTCGCGGTCCCACTTCTGAAACGCCGCCACCATCGCCTCCGCGCTGAGCGGCAGAACATGCGGACGATCGGCGAGCAACTTCGCGTACTCAGGCCGCCCGTACTTCTTCAGGACTTCCTGGCTATGCGCCGGTGCCTGCTCGACAGTTACGCCTTTGATCGCCGGGCCGGGATAGAAGTAACCGTCGTCGTAAGTCATAGCCTGCTGCGCGGGTTCGAGCATGAAGTTCATCAGCTTGTAGATCACGTCGAGCTTTTCCTTCGGCACGCCCTTGGGAATCACCATGTAGTGCGCGTCGTTCACCCACGTCATGTTGTCGAATGCCTGAACGCGAAAATCGGCCGGCACGATACCGAGTGCGCGCGGATTGATGTCCCAGCCCGTCACCGTCACGGTCATGTCGCGGGTGCCTTCGCCGAGTTCCTTCATGACCGTCGACGTGCCGCCCGGATAGTAAGGAATGCAATCGTTCAGCTGCCTGAGGAACGCCCACGTCTTGTCCCAGCCGTTGGTGGGGTCTTTCGGGTCTTTATCGCCGAGCACATAGGGCAGCCCCATCAGGAACGTGCGGCCCGGGCCCGAGTTCGCGGGACGCGCATAGATCAGCTTGTTCGGGTGCGCCTTGCACCATTGCAGCAGTTGGTCCGGCGTTCTGGGCGGATCACTGACTTTGGCCGGGTTGTATTCGATCAGCGGGCCAGCCGGCATGTACGCGACCTCAAGACCGAAGCCTTGCGCGAGATCCTGCATCTTGCGCGGACCGGGCGCGTACTTGTCGAGCGCGCCGGGGAACGCCGTGCCGTTATCCGGCAGCAACCTGATCCACAGCTTCTGCTCGATGCCGGCGGCGAGCGCGTCGGTGCCCGTCAGCACGAGATCGATGTCCGAACGGCCGGCCGCCTGCATCGCCTTGATCTTGCCGGGCAATTGCGGCGCGGGCGCGTTCGTGTATGTGATGTTGGAAACGAGATTCGGGTATTTGGCCTTGAAGGCTTCGAAACCCTTTTGCGTCAACTGAAGATCGCCGGCAACGTCGACAATGTTGATCGCAACCGGTTGACACATTGCCGGCAACGACATCGAGAGGAAAAAGGTCGCTGCGATGCCGCCGCGGAATCTGGTAAATAAGCTCTGTCTCATATTTTTCAATTTTTCCAAGCCGTGGATCGATAAAAAGTTATGCGTTCAGCTTTGCGGGTGACACGCGGATTAGCAGATGCACGATCGCGAACGCAGCAAGACAAGCCAGTGCGCCGATTCACAAGCGATCCAGCATCGGCTGGCTTACTGCTTGCGGAACGCCATGGACAGCAGACTGCATGTAAGTCTCCGTTGGGAGTCATCGCTTTGCGCGCCGTACCTTGTCGTTCCGATAGCGAGTGATGGGTACGCTCAACGTGCCGCAGTTTGGGATTCGGCGTGGGAAAACGTTTTTCCAAGATTAGTGCCTTCCCCTCTGTTTGGCTAGTAAGTATTAACGCTGAGTTACCCGAAAGAAGGCAGCGGGCGGCGAACCGCGCCCGTAATTCGAACGGTTATTCGTTTGTTGTCAGTTGACGCAGAAGAGGAGCGAGCGGCCGCGTCGGCCGTGCGAAAGCAGGATTTAAAGCCGGGCTGGGCAGCTCCGGCAAAGCAACGTTGGGCGTCGGGACTCTTTCCGTCTACGACGATTGTGAAGGTGGCGGTGAGACGTTTTCGAAGAGTCAGGTCTTATCGGCCGCCAGATCCGTACAGACCGAAGTGGAGTCCCGGACGATCAGACGAGGCTCAAGGATCAGGTGCGCGGTATCAGCTCGACCAGCGAGCGCGTCTACCAGCTTGAGAGTCGCAAGTTCACCCATCTTCTCACTCTGCGTATCAACAGTGGTCAGCGTGGGCTCGGCATACTCCCCATAGGGAGCATTGTCGATGCCCGTGACTGAAACGTCGTTGGGCAACCGGAACCCAAGCGCCTTGGCCTCTTTCATAAAGCCAAGGGCGATCAGATCGTTGTAGCAGATCACCGCCTGTGGACGCTGCGGACCCAACAAGACCTTTGAGCAGACCTGTTCGCCCGCCTGTGCCGTGGGCGCATGAGCATCGTACACGTCAAGCGGCAGGCCAACCTCTGAAAGACAATCACGCACACCGCCGATACGCTCATCGTTAATCGACGCCTGGCCAAACCCCAAATAGGCTATTCGCCTGTGCCCAAGATTCAACAGGTGCCGGGCCAGCATGTAGGTTGCAAGGCGGTTGTCGATGCCAACCGTCGGGATCGTCAGTTCATGCGAATGGCGCAGCATCACCACCGGCTTGTTCAGTTCGAGCATCCACGTCGATTCTTTCTCCGAAAGGCGCGAACTGATGACAAGCCCGTCGACGCGCTGTGCAAGTGCCTCAATCAGCGCACGTTCCCGCGCCGGGTTTTCTTCGGTATCGACAAGAAGCAAAGTGTAGTCGTGCTCAAGCGCCACCCGGTTTGCGCCCTTCACCACATTCGTAAAGTGCGGGTTGCTTATATCGAGGATTGCCAGCCCGATGGTACGCGTGCGGCCTGTGATCATCGACCGCGCAAGGGGGTTCGACCGGTACCCGAGCTTTTCGATCGTTTCCTTCAGCCGGGATTCGACCTCGGGCGAAAAGCGTTTGGTGCCGTTGACGTATTTCGACACGGTCGCAACAGATACCTCTGCTGCCATGGCGACGTCGCGGATCGTGGGGGACGCGTTCTTCATGAAAAAGGAGGTTTGAGAATTTGGCGATGCGATTGTCGCAGAAAGAAGGCGAGCACAGGGAACAGCGCCTCAACGCATCTGACTTTCTCCAGGCGTAGTCGAGCATTGACGCCTCCATCGCTCACGGCTATATTGGGAAAACGTTTTTCTTTAGACTAAGCCCTTTATGTCCCAGCAGCCCCTCTCACAGAAACCGTTTGGCCGCCTCCTCCTCACGGGCGCAGCTGGCAACCTCGGCCGCCAGCTGCGCGCCAGTTTGGCCTCCTGGGCCGGAGTCGTGCGCCTCACCGACATCGTGGACGTGGGCGATGCAGCGTCGGACGAAGAAACAAGCATCGTCGACCTGGCGGACCGGAGTGCGGGGATGGCCGGATTCAACAAGGTATTCACGCTGGAGCAGGTGCTCGATTCACCGATGGTTGCCACCCCGCTCACGCTTTACGCGTGCTGTCCGAACGGCGACGGCGCGGCAGCGACCATTGTCTGTTCGCGGGACCGGCTTGCAGCGCCCCGGCGGTCCGCCCGGATTGCGGCATCGGTGCTGACGTCGGGTCTGTATGACCGGATGCGTGACCTGACCTGGTGGGAATGGGAAACACGGGCTGCGCGGCTCGCTTATGACATGGCCGGGCTCGCGCCTTCGGATATCAATGTGGTCGAAGTGCATGACGCCTTCACGATCTCAGAGCTTGAGCATTACGAAGGGCTCGGTTTGTGCGCGCGGGGAGAGAGTGGCGCGTTCATCGATAGCGGAGCAACCCGGCTCGACGGACGTATTCCGGTCAACAACCCCAGCGGCGGCTTGCTGGCACGTGGCCGTCCGCCTGGCGCATCGGGGCTCGCGCAGATCGACGAACTGCTGCTGCAAATGCGCCACGAGGCCGGGCCGAGACAAACACGACGCGCAGGCGTAGCGCTTGCGCAGATCATGGGAGTTAGCAAAAGCAATGACGCTCAGGCCTGCACAATTCATATTCTCTCGAAGGACCTGGGTTGAGGATTCGGCGTTGATCGGCGATCGGCTGGCCGGGCACAACCCTGCGTCGCAACGCTATCGGCTGGAAATGGAACTCATCGCGCTCGCTGCCACAGTGGCAGAGGCAAGGCAAACGCCGCAACAGAGCAGCCAGACGCGCAGTCTTTATTCTTTTCCCAAGGCGCAGACATGAGCGATGTGAAGACCTTATACGATCTCAACGAACTCGAAGAGCATGCGACGCGCCTGATATCGGCAGCGGCACGAGACCTTGCCAATCAGGGCGCCGGGAGCGGTCTGGCGATCCGGCGCAATCGCATGGCGTGGATGGACTGGGCGTTGCGATCGCGCGTGCTACGCAACGTCAGTCAGTGCGATCTGTCTTCGACCGTGTTAGGAACGCGAGTGTCATTGCCCGTTTTGATGGGCCGTCCGGACTCCACGGCGTGATACACCTTGACGCAGGAGCGGCCACGGCGCACGCGGCGCGAGCCGCGGATACGCTCATGGTGCTCAGCATGAATAGCAGTATTCCCGTTGAGCAGGTTGCCAGAAAGAAGCGAAGCTCTGGTTTCAGCTCCATTGGGGCGTGGAACGCGACTTCCTGCTCAATATCATGCGTCGCGCCGCTGCTGCGGGATGCAGGGCGTTCTGCCGGACCGTCAACATGCCGGTCCGTCTCGGAGTACACGGGCCGATGCGGCACGCGCTTTCCGCGCTCGGAGACATCCAGCCGGCGCACGGCTTCCCGAGGAGCGGACATCTGGCGAGTCAGGGGTGCTGGGATCACGACGCCCGACTAACCTGGAAAGATCTTGCATGGCTGCGTGTACAGAGTCCGCTACCTGTCGTGCTGAAGGCAATCATGACGGCCGAGGACGCCATTCTGGCCGCCGAGCACGGCGCCGACGCGATCATCGTCTCCAATCACGGCGGTCGCATGCTCGAGGAGGGAATCCCGACAGCCGATGCGCTGCCTGAGATCGCCTCGGCGGTGGGACATCGGATCGAAATCCTCGTGGATGGCGGCATACGCACGGGATCCGATGCGGCGAAGGCTTTGGCGTTGGGCGCCCGCGCGGTGTTGATCGGCCGCCCGGCATTGTGGGGGCTCGCGTAGAGGGGGCTCGCGTAGAGGGGGTACGGCCCCGTCGAGCATATTCTCGAACTGCTGCACGGCGAGTTGCAGTCCGTGATGGGAACGATCGGCGCGCGTCGCCCGGTGAGATAGACGCCGCGGCTATTGTCCGACGTTGGCGCGGTTGCGGACCATAAAACTGCAGGTTCGATTCGCATTGCTCATTGCGTAGTCGACATACCGGCTTCGAGGGTTCATCGCGAGGCCGGCGCCTGGTCGTTCAAAGCCCCCCGTTAGAGTGACGTCCATGCGCTTGCCGAACTGCTCGGTAAGCGCCCAGGCGCTGCGACCCGATCTGCGAAACCTAACGCGCCATGCGCCGGATCCTTGAGGAAATGAGCCCGATCAACGCGATGAGTATGATCAGCGTGGTCGAGACCGCCGCGAGCGTCGGCGTGATCGCCAACTGGATGTCGTCCCACATCTGCTTGGGCAACGTGGTATTGATACCGCCGCTCACGAAGATCGCAATCGTCAGGTCGTCAAACGACACGAGGAACGCGAACAGAAAAGCCGCCGTCACGCTCGCCATCAGCAGCGGCAAGACAACGGTTGCGATGCGTCTTGCGGGCGACGCACCCATCAAGCGGGCGGCGTCGTCGAGTCGCCAGTCGAACTGGCGGAAACCCGCGGCGAGCGTCACCACGACATACGGAATCGCCAGCACCGTGTGACCGATCACAAGACCCGTATTGGTGCCCGTCAACCCAAGTCGCGCGAACAGATACAGCAGGCCGACCGCGACGACAATCCGCGGCACGATCAGCGGCGCCACCAGCAGAGCGAACAAAGGCTTGCTGGCCCGCTGCGACATCCGCGTAAGCGCCAGCGTCGCACCGAAGCCGAGTACAAGCGACAGCAACGCGGTGCCGAGGCCCACTTCCAGCGATCGGGTCAGCGCGCTCTGCCATACCGGCGAATGCAGGAACGTGCCGAACCATTTCAAGCTGAACAGCTTTGGCGGAAACGCTATGAAGTCACTGGTCGTGAACGCATAAGGGATCACGGACAGCACGGGCGCGACCAGCGCTGCGAGCACCACAAAAGAATAGATCCGCAGCGGGCCGATACCGCCGGCTGCATGCGCATCGCGCGTCACCCGGCGCCTGACGAACGGCGCCGTCAACCGGCCCGCCGCCAGCAGCAGCGCGAGCTTCGCGCCTTGCGCACGCGAGCCGCGTCGCGTGTCCTGCACCTCGCCGCTCAACGACGATAGCCCGACCAGCCGGTCATAGACGAGGAAGATGACGATCGAGCACAGCAATAGCACGGTCGACAGTGCCCCCGCAAAGCGCATGTCGAACAGCTCTAGCACCGACGAGATCACCAGCTGCGCGATCATCGTTTCCTTCGGCGAACCAAGCAACGCAGGTACGATGAAAAACCCCAGACTCGAAATGAACACGAGCAATCCGGCCGCCGCCACGCCCGGGGACGACAGCGGCAGGAACAAGGTAAAGAAACTCATGCCGCGATCGGCGCCGAGCGTCTCGGCCGCCTGAGCGAGGCGTTCGTCAATACCGCGCATCACTGGCAGCATCGTCATCACAGCGAGTGGCAGCATCGCGTGCACCATGCCGATTACCACTCCTGTCAGTGAAGGCACGATGCCGTTCGTTTCACTGACGAGTCCGAGTGCAAGTGCGATGGTCGACAGCACGCCGGTCTTCGACAGCAGCAACATCCACACGTAAGTCTTGACCAGGTAGCTGGTCCAGAACGGTAGCATTATCCATAGCAGCCAGCGCTCGCGTACGCGCGCCGACAGCCGGCTCAGCAGATACGCGACCGGATAGCCGAGCAGCACCGAAACCACCGCGGTCATCAACGAAATCGAAAACGTGATCCACAGCACTTTCGCGTAGACGGGTGTGCGCGCAATGCGCGCGAACTGCCCAAACCCAAAATTGCCGTCGGCGTTGACAAGGCCGCCTTGCAGTATTGCGCCGACCGGCACGATGAAGAAGATCAGCAGGAACAGTAACGTCGGCACGATTGGCAGCAGACGGACCGACTGAGCGAGCCACCTGTAGCGGCGCGGTTGCGTCGTGTCGCGCGACGGATGTGCCTCGAGGGCAACGGTCATGATGTTTTATATGAACGCCTCCCGTTTGCGACGGTTTTTCGTGTGTTCCGACTACGACAGGATGGGTTGCAGCTTTATATCCGGGCTTGTTGCAGCCTGATACGCTGCGGCCCACCATGAAATCCGCTGACCCGCACCTCATTTCCCTGGCGAGCTCGAAGCTCAACCAATCATTCAGGTTTAGCGAGTCCCGGTCCGACCTGTCTTGTCATTACTCACGATTGCCAGCGCAACCTTTCGACGTGTCATCCTGTAAAAGTTGATCTTCCTACGCGCCGTCTGCCATTCAAGCCGGCTTCACGCTCACGTACCCTTTTTCATACGGCCTGTCATGCGCCAGGATTGCCCAGATCGTCCGAGCCATCTTGTTGGCCTGCGCTACGATCGCCACATTCATCGGCCGCCGCGTCCTGATCTGCTCAAGCCACGGCCCTGGCTCCTTCGCGTGGAACAAGACGCTGCGCGCGCCGTGGATCAGCAGCTTGCGCAGATACGTATCGCCTCGCTTACTGATACCCAGCAACTGAATCTTGCCGCCCGAACCCGTTTGTCTTGGGACAAGCCCGATCCAGGCTGCGAACTCACGTCCGGATCGGAACGTCTTCGCATCCCCCATCGTCGCGATCGCCGCGGTCGCCGTCAGTAGACCGACACCCGGTATCGCAGCGATTGCCTTGCACGCCTTGTCCTCTTTCATCCATGCCTGTAGGCGCCGTTCGATTTCGGCGATCTGCTTGTCCAGCTCCGTCAGACCGTTCCACTGCTCACGTAACGTGTCGATCAGGATCTTCGGCAAACGATCAACTAGCTGTTCGAGCACGGCGGGAATCGCCTTGTCCAGCGCAGCTCGCCCCTTGCCCATCACTTCACCGTATTCGGTTAGCAGGCCGCGCAGGCTGTTGATCTGCATCGTGCGGAACTTCACCAGCTGTTCGCGCATCCGATGCAACCCCAGCACCGCCTGCTGTGTTTCCGTCTTCACCGCAACCGACTTGCCCGGCTGCTGCGCCGCCATCCAGATCGCACGCGCATCAGCCGCGTCATTCTTGTTACCCATCACGAACGCCTTGACGAACTTCCCCGGCATCAGCTTCACCTGGTGGCCCATCACGATAAGCTTGCGGGCCCAGTGCTGTGAACCACCACACGCCTCCATCCCAATGAGACACGGCGACCGGTTCGAGAAATGTTCAAGAAACGCTGCACGCTTTACGGGTTTGTTCACGATTTCGCCCGTCTCGGCGTCGATGTAATGGAGCTGCATCACGTTCTTTGCAATGTCCACACCCACTGTCGTAAGCTTCATATTGGACCCTCCGGTTTGCCTGTGAAGACCTTCATGATCTTCCATCTTGGGCACTTTGATGCCGTCGGCCCGTGAGGGTCCACCTTCCTGCTCCCCTTCCACCGCTCACGGGTGGGAGGCGTTCATATCATTTCCCTGGCGTACGTTAGGCTCGGAGCAGCGTCGTGCGATGCGGGTCCCAGACGAGTCCGACCGTATCGCCGACACAGGGCGACAGACCGCGCTCGCAACGGACGCTCAAATGGCTGCCATCGCCCAGCGTCAATTGCACCCGGGTATCGCTACCGATGAACACGATGTCGGAGATCGTGCCGTCCAGAAAGCCGCTCTTCGGCTCAACTAGCCGTGGCGCTTCCGGACGCACCAACAGGCAGTGCTTCGCGCCGGGCGCGGCAGCGCCGGCGTGCGGGACTGGCAACGGCACGCGTCCGCCCGCGGTGAGAAGAATCGCTTCGCCGCTCGGGCCGCGCGCGTGATCGAGCGCGCCTTCGAGCAGATTCGAGTGGCCGATGAAGCCAGCCGCGAAACGGGTAGCCGGTCGATCGTACAGATCGACGGGTGTGCCGACCTGTTCGATGCGTGCCTGGTTCATCAGGCAGATGCGGTCAGACAGCGTCAGCGCTTCGTCCTGATCATGCGTCACGTAGACGAAGGTCGCGCCCAGTTCTTTGTGCAAGCGGCGGATCTCGGCCTGCATGTGTTCGCGCAATTTTTTGTCGAGCGCGCCGAGCGGCTCGTCAAGCAGAATCACCGACGGCCGGTACACAAAGCACCGCGCGAGTGCGATGCGTTGCTGCTGACCGCCGGATAATTCCTTCGGATAGCGTTTCGCGTAGTCGCTCATGCGCACCATCGCAAGTGCGTCGTTGACGGCACGCTTGACGTCTTCGCGTGACGTGCGGCGCATCCGCAATCCGTACGCGACGTTGTCCCACACGCTCATGTGCGGAAATAGCGCGTAACTCTGAAATACCATACCGATGCCGCGCTTGCCCGGCTCCATGTGCGTGACATCGCGGCCGGCTATCTCGATGCGGCCCGCGGTCGGCGCGACGAGACCTGAGATCATCTGCAGCAGCGTGGTCTTGCCCGAGCCCGACGGCCCCAGCAAAGTCAGAAATTCGCCGGCCTGCACGATCAGGTCGCTCGGCTGTAGCGCGACGGTCTCACCGTAGCTTTTTGTAATGCCGATTGTTTCAAGCTTTGCACTCATCGCCGCCCTCTTGAGGAAATGATCCGGCTGTTGAAGCGCTCGGTGGCGTTCTGGCGGTTGCCGACCCACCGTCGTGGGCTAGACGAACGCATGTCGCGCAGATGGTCCGATACACCCGGCAAGGATCGCCGCGCACGCAGCCTGGATCGATTGGAACGACTTCCCGCCGCTCGGGGCGCACGCGAGCGGCGCGACGCCGACTTTCGTAGAAAGCGCCGCGGAGTCCGGTTGAAATCTTGCGTCATACTCAGGTCTCCCGCAAAGGATGAACAGAAATGATCGCCTTCCACTTACCTCGCCCGTTCGCGGAAGAAGGCCTCCATCATTCGCGCCGGTTCGCCGGAGTCGTACGCCTCACGCTGGATGCGTACGCCTGCCTCGATCGCATCGCGGAAAGCCGGCTCTGTCATCTCGCGGAAACGTTGCTTGTCCAGGCGCATCGCAACCGGCGGCTTCGCTGCGAGTTCCGTGGCAATTTCAAGCGCCTTCCCAAACACTTGATCCGCCGGGACGACGTGATGAATCAGGCCGATGCGATGACATTCATCAGCGTCCATCAGGCGGCCGGTCAGTGTCAGTTCGATGGTGCGCGACATGCCAAGCATTCCGCTCATGATCCATGGGCCGGTCGTGCTGGCGATGCCCGCGTTGATCTCCGGCTGACCCATGCGTACGCCGGGATGGCCGACGCGGATGTCGCCGAGCAGCGCCACCTGGAATGCGGAGCCGACGGCCGTGCCGTTCAACGCCATCACCAGGGGCTTCTTCAGGCCACGCAACACCGTGTAGTAATGCTCCCACTCCTTGATCCACGCGACTGCACGTTCGCCGTCAAAGTCGTGTGCTTCGGAAAGGTCCTGGCCGGCCGAAAATGCGCGGTCGCCGGCGCCGGTCATGATGATCGCCGCGACGTCGTCGTCCGCGTCGAAACGCTGCAGTGCGTCGATGATCATTTCGCGCATCGCGGTTGTCCAAGCATTCAGGCGCGCCGGACGATTCAGCGTAATGACCGCGACGCGGCCATGGTTTGAGACAAGAATGTCGTCGCTCATTTGTTCTCTCGTTGACATGGTTGATGATGGTTAGAAGTAGAGTCTTGCGGCAAATGCGTGCAGGGCCGGAGTTGCCCGGTGCTCGCGTGGATGGATTTGCGCGAGCGGTGGACTGGCGGACACGAAACAGATCGTTTTACAGACCAGCCGTGCAGGCCATCGTCGTGGCCTGCTGACGCAAAGCGGGTGCGTGGCCGATCCATCGTTTAGCCGATCAACCAGGTATCGAAACGCTCGGTCACCGCCTCACGATTCTTATCCCACCAGGCGGCGTTCACATTGACTTCCTGTTTGAGATTGTCTGGGGCAGTCGGAAGAATGGCCGAGCGTGCCGGGGAGATGAACTCGAAGGCGCGCCTGTTGGTAGGTCCTGCCGCAACCGAGTTTGCCAGCACAGCCTGTCTGGCCGGATCAGCGCAAAATTTGACGAACGCTTTCGCATATTCGGCACGCGGCGTGCCGCGCGGAATGCCCCAGCCCTCGATCGCGTAGGTCCCCTGGTTCCAGACGATTTCCACCGGCGCACCGTTGTCGATTGCCGTCTGCGCGCGCGAACTCCAGGTGATGACCATATCGGCGTCGCCGGTCTGGAGCAGTTGCGTCGCCTGGGCGCCTGACGTCCACCACACTGCGACGTGCGGCTTGATTCGATCAAGGCTTCGAAATGCGCGATCGACATCCAACGGATAGAGTTTGTCAGCGGGAACACCATCTGCCATCAGCGCCTGCTCTAGCGAATCAAGAGGACTGCGTCGCATCGCCCGACGTCCCGGAAATTTCTGGACATCCCAGAAATCACGCATGGACCGCGGGGCGGAAACGCCATATCGATCCTTCCGATAGCTAAGCACGGTTCCATAGACATTGACGCCCAGCCAATCGGGACGAACTGCCGAAGCGAGCAATCCGGGCATCTCCGCGCCATTGAGCCCGATGGGCTCGAGAAACCCGCGGGATTCCAGTCGGAGCACGTCCGCGGACAACGTCAGTGTTGTGACGTCCCATATATAGTTTTTGGTCTCGACCATCGCGGAGAATTGCGCAAGCGGCTGCGACTCGCGCGCCGCGCTGACAACGCGAATCCCGGTCGCCTTTTCGAACGGGTCATAGAATGCTTTGCGGTAAGCGGGGCTGTAGGGTCCGCCCGGGTCCGTCACGATGATGCGTTTATCCGACTGACCAAACGCCGGCGAAAGCGCTGGCGCGAGCGCTAGTCCGGCGAACGACTGCAGGACTGTCCGGCGTCGCAAATTGCAGGTGCCACTCATGTTCACACCTCTCCAGAAATCCTGACTCGATGCAGATCAGCTGCGAATCGACAGGAACGGTTAAAGGCCACTCTGGTTGCACATCCTGTGCCTTGCTAGCTCCCAACGAAGCGTGGTACGACCTTGTCGCGGAATGCACGTACCGCCTCCCGATAGTCCACGCTCTCCTCGATAGACGCGATCTTCCGATCGATAGCGGAATGCATCTCGGAGACGGAGTCGGAGCAAATCGCATTGACCTGCATCCTGCTGCCTCTGATCGAGAGCGGTGCCTTGTCCAGCATGGGCTGCGCAAAATCGATCGCCGCCTTGATCACGTCCGTCGTTGCCAATGCGTCAAAGAAACCTGCATCACTCGCTGCCGCGGCATCGATAAATTCGGCGCTGTACAACCAGCGTCGCGCGGTTGACGCACCCACCAGATGCACGAGACGCTGGATATGGGCAGTCGGATAAATGAGGCTGAGCTTCGCCGCTGGTATGCAAACTCGCGCCGTGTCGTCGGCAACCCGAAAGTCGCAGCACATCGCCAGGCTGACAGCGCCGCCAACGCAGGCGCCGCGCACGGCCGAGATAACCGGAAAGCGAGCGCGGAGAATGGCGTCGTACGCGTCGCATATCGATACGCGGTGCTTTTCCGCAGCGGCCGGATCGGCTTTCGCCGCGTTGTACGCGACAATGTCGTCGCCCGCGCTGAAATGCTCGCCCGTCCCAGTCAGGATGGCAAGCCGGATCGACGAGTTCCGCTCGAGCAGGTCGAACGACTCCGCAATCGCTTGCCAGGTCGGCTGATTGCACGCATTGCGTTTCTCGGGACGATTGATGCGTACGACCGCAACGCCTGCATGCGGGTATTCAATCACTATTTCAGACATGATTTCCTTCGGTTCGTTAGCAGGCGCTTGCGGTAGCAAACGTCGAATACTCCGCCGCCAGGGCCGGTCCGCTCACGCGGCATGGTCGGGCGTTGCGTTAACGGGGCGCCGTCCGGGTGCCCTTCGTGTCGACTGGATATACGGAGGCTTGCCGATCCCACACCCCTTCTACGGTGCGCGACAGGTCGTTCTTGCGAATGCGTTGCGTCGGCGTCTTGGGAAACTCGGCAATGAATTCGACATATCGAGGAATCTGGAAATACGGCAATCTCGTTTCGGACCACTGAATCAGATCGGCCGGCGGCAAGCTGTGCCCCTCGCGCATGCGAACGAAGAGCTTTAGTTCGTCTTCACCCAGCTCGCTTGGCACGCCCACTAAAGCGGCCTCCTCAATGGCCGGATGCTCCGCGACCACGCGTTCGACTTCCCACGCAGAAATGTTGATCCCTCGGCGACGCAGCATGTCCTTCTTACGGCCGGCGAAATACAGGAAGCCCTCTTTATCCTGTGTCGCGAGATCGCCGGTGCAGAACCACTCGCCGCGCCGTGCGGCCGCGTCGGCTTCCGGGTTCCCGAAGTAACCGAGAAACCCAAGGCTGGGTACTTTCGCGCGGACAGTGATTTCGCCGGTTTCTCCGACGCCCACAGACTTGCCGTCATCATCGGCCAGCATCACGTCGTAATGCGCGAGCGGCTTGCCGATCGAACCGGCCGGACCATCGGGATTCACGGTAACGAACGTGATCAGTTCCGAGAGCCCATAACCCTCGCGCATCGTCACGCCAAAGCGCTGCGCGAATGTCGTCCACAATTCCCGCGGACACCCACCTCCCCACGCGATGCGGACATCGTGTTCGGTATCGTCCGGACGTGCCGGTTGCTTGAGCAGCATCGGTAACACGCTGCCGAGGTAATGGATGTGCGTGACGCGATGACGGCGAACGTCGCTCCAGAAACGCGACGCACTGAACCGTTCCACCATCGCCAGTCGTGTACCTCCAAGCAGCGCGGAAATGATCACGGCCACGCCCGCGCCGTGATGCAGTGATTCCCACAGTAAAAACGTGTCGCCGGGCTCCGCGCCGGTCAGCCGAAGAATGGCAAGGGCGCCGGCCCGCAAGGTTCGATCGGACTTCAGCACGCCTTTGGGCGCGCCCGTGGTACCCGAACTGGGGGTGAGCGCGATGATGGCGTCAGGGCCGCCTGAGGTCGGTCGAGACGCGTGGACGCCAACGGGTTAAGCAGCGACCTGATTCAGATAGTATCGCTGCGTGAATGCTACAGGTGACAGGTAATTGAGACGAGCCTGCGTGCGCTGCCGGTTATAAAACATCTCGATGTATTCGCTGATGGATCGCTTGGCTTCATCGCGCGTGGCGAAGCGTCGATGATAGACCAGCTCGCTTTTTAGCGTGCCCCAAAACGATTCGATCGGCGCGTTGTCAAAGCAGTTTCCTCGTCGACTCATCGACGCCTGCATGCGGAACTGGCCGACGAGATCCTGATAGGCGTGAGCGCAGTATTGGGACCCACGGTCCGTGTGATGGATCAGGCCGGGCGCCGGGCGCTGCGATGCAACCGCACGGAACAGCGCCTGCATTACCAGATGCTTCGTCATGCGCTCGCTCATGGCGTAGCCGACGAGCTCCCCACTAAACAGATCCTTCAGGCCGGCGAGGTACAGCCAGCCCTCGTCAGTCGCGATATACGTGATGTCGCCGCACCAGGCCTGATTCGGCGAGGTTGCAGTGAAATCCTGGTTCAGCAGGTTCGGCGCCACCGGTAGGTCGTGCTTCGAATTGGTCGTCGCCTTGAACTTGCGTTTCTGCCTGCAGCGTAGTCCCAGCTTTTTGCGTAGCCTTTTTATGCGGTGAACACCGAGCCGCACGCCGTGCTCGTCGAGGTGCTTCTGCAAGCGTTCGGGCCCGAAGCTCTCACGCGTGCGCTGATGCGCCGCCAGCACTTCGGCCTCCAGTCTCGGCTCCTGCTGTGCCCGCAACGACGGCGAGCGCTTGCGCCACGCGTAATAGCCGCTCACGGAAACGCCCAGCAGCCGGCACATCGGCGGCACCGGATAGTCCTGTCGCATCTGTTCAATCACGCCGTACTTCACCGCGACTCCCTCGCAAAGTACGTCGCGAATTTTTTTAATAAATCGCGCTCCATTTTAACTTCCGCCAGCTCCCGCTTGACTCGCCCGAGTTCCGCTTCGATCTCCGTCAGCGGCTTTTGATGCTGACCTACACGTTCCAGCTTGCCTGCCTTCGCAGCACGCACCCAGTTTGCCACCGTCTTCATTGATATCGACAGCCGACGCGCAGCCTCCGATACGCCAACGCCCTCGGTCATTGCAAGCTTCACCGCCTCTTCACGGAATTCCTTCGTGTAGACGGCTTTGGGGATTCGACTCATGTATGCCTCCATTCCTCAATTTTACGGAATGTTGGCGTCCACTTTTTCCGGCGGACCTCAGCCATCATCGGCGAACTCACTCCCGGGAGCCTCGGCGAGTCCGTCGAAAGTGGGCTTGCTCCAGAGCACCCGCTGGACTTTCGCCAGTTCTGGCCGAAGCGGTTCAGCATACTCACTATCCGCGATCAGCGCATTCGGCGCCAGATGATCGAACAGGTGCGCGAGCGACGCGCCCTTCAGATGGATGTTGACCGGCACGCGCACAAGCGCCAGTTTGGCGAGCGCGAAGATTGCCACGATATGGTCCGGGTGGCTCGGCAGCATGAGTGCAACGCGATCACCGCGCCGCAGCCCCCGATCACGGAGCAACCCGGCTAGCTGGTCGACGCGCCGATTCAGCTCGCCGATCGAGATGACACTCTCCTTGAAATAGCAATAGACAGCGTCAGGAGCCTCTTGCGCCCGACGTGTAAGCAAAGCAGCGATGGTTTCGTCCGACACCGGCGCGATATCGATATGGGCAGCGTTGGTCATGGAAGGTGAAGACATGGGCCTTTCTGTCGGTTAAGGGCGGTGGGCAGCGCGGCGGACGCCGCCGCGATCGCCGCCGATGACGGCTTTCCTGAACATCGCAAACGTGTCTAAATATTGCATTCCAATATAGACAATTGATATCCAATTTCGTAGAATCCTAGTGCCAACGAAAAACCCCGGATAGTCGGGGTTTATACCTATGTCGACAAGATGTACATGCCAGAAGAAGCAACGCTGACGATGAGCAACATTGAGGGAAGACGCCAGCCGGGCACCGTTCGATCGAGACGAGGCGCGTCTATGTACTCGCGAGTCGGATTTACTTACGATTTGCAGTTCGAAGACACACAAACCCGGAAGCCGTACATCAGTGCGGTCAGGCGGAACAAGCGAAATGGAGCGCGATTTTGACTGGACAAATCCTGGCGGAGGCTGAACTCGACGAGCGCTTGTACGTGGCATCCGTGGCCAAGGCGATGCGCGTCATGGAGTGTTTCGAGCAATCCAACCGGCAACTGTCGATGACTGATATTGCTGCGTCTAGCGGCCTTGGCCGAAGCGCGACGCAGCGCTTCGTCTATACGCTATACAGCCTGGGATATCTGCGCCGCGACCCAGCCTCGAAGCTCTATTCGCTTTCGGCGAAAGTATTCCGCTTCGTTCATGGAATGATTGGAGCCAACGCGGCACTTGAGCGCAGCTACCACGTGTTATCCCAGTTGGCCAAGGAAACGCGGGAGACGGTGTCGTGGGTCGAACTGGACAACGACGAGATTGTGGTCATCGGCAATGTACCGAGCGTTCATCTCGCCTCCATCACCCTATCGGTCGGCAGCCGCTTTGTCGCGTTGCCA
Source organism: Paraburkholderia sp. BL9I2N2 (assembly GCF_004339745.1). GTDB lineage: Bacteria > Pseudomonadota > Gammaproteobacteria > Burkholderiales > Burkholderiaceae > Paraburkholderia. The sequence goes on from NZ_SMGP01000006.1 coordinate 142,841, forward strand.
TCGTCGTCGGGACAGGTATTGCTCTGCCAGCGACCGGCCGCCGAGCTCACCAGGATGGTCGAACGGCTTGACTCACTATCCCGGCTCCGCTTCGGTGAAAAGTCGAGCGAGGACGTCCTTGCGTACCTGGACGATGTGCGGGAAGCGGGTGTCGCGATAACGGAAAAGAGCTTCGACGAAGGTAGCATTTCCATTTCGGCACCGGTCTATGATTACGCTGGCCGCGCTATCGCCGCGATTAACCTCTCCACGCTAACGTCGCGCTATAGCCTCGATGCGGCGAGAACAGAATTGGCGCCGCAGGTTATCGCAGCGGCGCAGGCCGCGTCGGGGGCTTAGTACTACGGCGAAATGACCTCAGGGCACGGGGCGCGCCATGCCCACCTGCGTCTCAAGCGTAACGTGTCTTCTCCGACGGATCAAAACTTATGCCGAACGCCAGCCGTCAGCAGATTCTGCGCCTGCGTGCTCGACGGCGAGAAGCCAAAGATATCCGCATGCGAGCCTTGGCTGGCAAGCCGATACGCCTCATAGACATGGACATCCGTGCGCTTCGACAGGGGATAGTCGAGGCTTAGACTACCCATGTCCCATGTCCGCGCCCCTGCAGCATCATGATAGGTGCCCTGCGTCAGCACGTATCCTGCGCGGAGCACGAGCGCAGGTGTCAGCTTGTACGTGCCGTTCAGATCGACGTTTGTCAGTTGCAGACCCGTGCCATCGAGGTAGTCGTATCGCACCGACGTCACTCCGCCGTTTATCCGAACATGTAGCGGGTTTTTCACGTATTCCGGCCGACCCTCAATACTGCCAAGGCAAAGACAGAATGGCCCGACCGGGCGTTGCAGCCGCACCTGCATTTTGCGGGTCGGAAGCCTGCCCCGAGATCCGTGGGAAAGACGGCATTTAGCTGAAACCTATCGGTTTATTGGCACGCGTAGCTTGCCGGGAAACTGATAGGACCACCGACGTAATGCACGGTTTCCGGATACAGGCAAAGCGCCCTCGATGCAGTTCCGTCCGCGGAGCTCACCTGGATTTCAGACGGCGCCTGTCCCTTTTCGACCCAATTTCGCAGTGCCTGAAACATCTCATCCCGGCCAGCCGCTGGTTGTGGCAATGGCATCTTCGCCGCGTTGATCTGTGCATTGGTAGTCGGATCTATGGAAGCGCTGGTTGCGAAACCGCTGTCGTGCGCAAGCCCTGGAATCAGGAACAGACGGTAGAACGACTGCACGGGCGCTTTCCCACCCATCTGGGTAGCAACGCGCTCGAAATAGTTGATTGATCCTTCCGGGAAAATCTTGTCATCTGCGAGTCCGTGATAAGTGAGGATCTTGCCACCCGCTGCGTGGAAAGCGCCCAAGTCGGGGTCATCGGTGTTGATGTTGCTAAACGAGGGCTGCAGCGCAATGCCTTGCGCGTAAGCATTAGTCAGATCGCTGTACCCGACTTGCTTCCATTTGTTTGCGCCGTTGCCCGTCGCGTTGACAAACGTCGCCTGCGCATAGGCGGGATTTTGCAACTCCAGTGCGACCTGATCGGTTGCGATACTGAAAGGGGTGACACCCGCGAGTGACAACGAGAGACTCGTGCCACGTGTCAGTCCGTACCATAGCTGGTTCGCGGCAAGAGTTGCAGCATTGCCGTTATCGACCGCAGGGTCCGGTACGCTGCCATCCGTCGTCTGTCCATACCAGATCTGGTTGACGACGTGCGCCTCGGTTGCCGTCAGACATGCGCTGTTCGTGCTGGCTCCTGTCACGCCATTGCCGGCCGCTCCCGCACAAAGTACGTTGACATCTCTGTCCGGATCATAGCGGCATTGCATCGGATTGAGCAGATAGCCCAAGCCTATGGCATCGCAGGATTTGACGGCGGCGCCGCTGACGAAAGCGAGCTTCGCTGCCGAGATAGGTGCGCCCAGCGACTGTTGCATGGCAATCTGCGGATAAAGCTCGGCGGTGATGAACTTGCTCCAGTTAAAAGCCGGTGAGCCAGCGAGAATTCCGTCAAAATCCCTAGGATACTTTTGCGCAATCTTGAACCCTTGGCGTCCTCCGGTGGAAAACCCATCCCAATAGGCGTAGGTCTGTGCGCGCCCGTAGTATGCCTTCACAAGCGCCTTGGTCTTGACCGCCATTTCGTGCATGCTTCGCTCAGCGAAGTCCTGCCACAAAACAGCGTTAATAGTCCCATCCGGGTTCATTGCGAACGATCCGTTGTTCAGAATGACATGGCCGTGATCGGACGCGCTCACCACGTACCCTTTATTGACCGCCGCCAGGTAGAGGGACTTCGTTGCCACCTGAGTCGGGTCCGAAACAGCGCCACCCGCCCAACCGCCGCTGCCTGTCGCCCTGATGATGTTGTTCCATACGGAAGCCGTTGGCAGCCAGACCTCAATGCCGATCCCAGCAGAAGTAGACGGTGCCCCCGCTGGTCCAGGATTCCCCGGACCCACGACAAGCTTCACCAGACACACGTCGGTTGCGGCGACTGGCGGAGTCGGTGATGCGGGGGTGTTGGCAAGCTCGTAGGACGATCCGGCCTTGAACTGTTTGACAAAAACAACTGTTGTGTTGGCATCTGGCTTGAAAGCCGTTTTCATGCTGTCGTCACAGGTTAGGAATGCTGATTGCTGCGCCGATGGCGAGATATCGTCGTGACCGCCGCAGCCGGAAATAGATAAACCCAACAAGGTGCCTAACAGCAGACAAAATATAGTCCAGGCGCCCGGTTTTCCTGCACGGCACTTATAAGTCATCTTCCAATCTCCAATGTCTTACGATGCTTATGACAATAGAACACGCAGGGCGCGTTCTTATTTTGCCCACACGGACTCCGTTGCGCGTACGTCGACTAATGCATCTTGGTGCACCATCGATGCGCGAGACAAACATGTTGGTGCATCAATGGACTCGCGGTTTACCCGCTCACTTTTCGGTTAGGACGCACGTGTTCCTCCGGCGATCTGCCCGTTCCGAGCGATCGGTTCGCTTGGTGGCCAGTCGTCCGACGTCTTACGCGGGCTAGTCGAGACGTCCCGCGCCGTCATTTCGCAATCCCAGCCAGACTTCTTTAGCGTCGCAACGGCTAGACGGCAGCCCCGCATTCAACACCAGCGAATACACAGAATGAGCAATTCGCGGCCAAAGTGACGGGCTGAATAACCTGATCGAGCAGGCCCATCGCAACCTCAAGTCCCGAACGAACGTGATTCTCGGCTTCGAACGGTTCAGGAGCGCCGCGACCACGATTTCAGGCATCGAGTTGCTGCAATGCTGTCGGCTTAATACGGTATCCGGATCTATAGGAATACTCGAACATACCGCCTATTTGCACCAGAGCCGCAATTCCCAACGAGCGCTGCTTCCCATCCGGCTTGGGTGCGGAAACGGACACCTATGCCGTTGATGAGGAAGTGTCCGAAATGGGCAAGCATCGTACCCCATTCGCAATTAGTAGCTATGTGCTCGAGCGCAAGGCCTTCGATGATCGCGATAAACCACCTCTTGTGCATCGCAGCATCTATCCATGTAGTGGTAGCTCTTGGGCGCGCTACTAGCGAGCCAAGTTGCCAATCTGCCAGAAACAAGATCCCGCAAGCTATTCCTTTTTCCCACTCAGTCATCTTGCGCCCTAGCTCGCAGTCTTTCCTGGATGTTGCAGAGGCACAGGCCTGGACACAATACTTAGGCCGCGATGGCAACCATCGTCATGCACGACGGCTGGAAGAGCATGCTGAATAAGGATATTACGACCTCGTGGCAATCCCTGTCAGGGTAAGTCTGGACTCGTAGAAGACTCACGGAGATGCGGCAGAAATCTGCTCGCGGCTACGGGATGCTGATCTTCGCGGCGGTTGCAGACCACGACGCTCTGACTCGCCCATGCGTCCGGTGAGCGGAATCAGCGAAAGCTGATGGCTAACATCGTCGTATTGCTTCCATTGGCAATATAGCGAGTCCGAAATTCAATTCAACGAGATCAAACTCTGCTTAGCTAGTTACGTTCTCAGGATCAGGCCGCCTCCCTGCTCAGCCCCGAACGTCCGGCCGCGTTGCTCGACCTAAGGGCACGTGCCTTCGCCGCCGCAGAGTCGGCGTGGCGTTCCTTTACGTGGCCAAAACCCCTGACTGTCTGCGGCAGCCTTGCCAGCTCCAATGCCGTTTTCAGTCCGTCGGTCTTGAGAGATTTTGCGACTTCGCGCATTAGTTCCTCGAACTCGGCGATGGCAGCACGCTCTCGTCGGCGCTCGATCGTATGTCCGAAAGGGTCTACCGGTGTACCCCTGAGAAATCTCGCTTTGGCAAGTACTTTGAACGCTGTCAGCACCCAGGGGCCGTACTGCCTTTTCACGGCATGACCTTCGCTATCTTTTCTCGCCAGTAAAGGGGGCGCCAAATGAAAATTCAGTTTGAAATCGCCTTCAAACTGGTGCTTCAGCCGCACGATAAAATCTGTCGCCGTGTAAAGACGCGCCACTTCGTATTCATCCTTGTAAGCCATCAGCTTGTAGAGGCTTATCGCTACTTCACGAGAGAAGTTATCTCCATGCACGCGGTTAGCTTCCAGCGCAGCAATTTCGCCGACGAACCGCTCATAGCGACGCGCGTAACGCGCGTTCTGATATGCCGTGAGCCGGGCCGTTCGATCGGAGATAATGTTTTCTAGCGTTTGCCGCCGAGGAGGCATTGCCACCGCAATGGCCTTCTCAAACCCGGCCACAGCACGCGTGGAGGCAAGATTGAGAGCAGCTTGGCGTCCCCAGGAAAACGCCGCTTTGTTCATCGCGACTGCAGCGCCGTTCAGTTCGATTGCCTGCAACAGCGAGTTCTCCGTAAGCGGAACGAGGCCTTTCTGCCAGGCATATCCAAGCATGAATACATTTGTCGCCACCGCGTCGCCCATGAGTGCCGTCGCAATGCGGGACGCCTCTATCGCATCGACAGACAGCGTATGGTCCTTGACTTGCGCAAGCAGCCCGTCCGGCGCGGCCTGCCACTGCGGATCGCGTGCAAAGCTGCCGGTCGGTGCGACGTCCGTATTCATGATCGCAACTGTGCGGTCCGGATTGCTCAAGGTTAAAGCGTCCTTACCGGCCGCTACCATCATGTCGCATCCAAGAATTAGATCAGCTTCGCGCGCCGCCACACGGGCAGCATGCAGTTCGTCCGGAGTCTCGGCAATGCGCACATGCGACATGACAGCACCGCCTTTCTGCGCCATGCCCGCCATGTCGAGGACAAGAACACCTTTGCCCTCAATATGCGCGGCCATCCCCATCAGGGCGCCAACTGTGATCACACCGGTGCCTCCGACGCCAGTTACAACTATGTTGTAAGGACGAATCCACTGAGCGATTTCTGGCTGCGGCAGATTCGTTGGAACGGCCAGATCGGCCTTGTTTGCCTTTCGCAGTCGCCCTCCCTCCACCGTAACGAAGCTGGGACAGAATCCCTTAACGCAGGATAGGTCCTTGTTGCAGGAGTTCTGGTCAATCGTTCGCTTACGTCCCAGTTCGGTCTCGATAGGCATGATCGATACGCAGTTCGACTGAACGCCGCAATCTCCGCAACCCTCACACACCTCCTGGTTGATTACGACCCGCCGTGCAGGGTCCACCAGCTTCTTTTGTTTTCTTCTGCGTCTCTTTTCTGCCGCACATGTTTGCGCGTACACGATAACCGTTACACCCTGAACTTCACGAAGCTCGCGCTGCAGCACGTCCATGCTGTCCCGGTGCAGCACGCGGGTTCCCCTGGGGAGCGCGGCCCCAGCAAATTGCTCCGGCTCGTCGCTTACAAGGTGCACCTCCTTCACGCCCTCCGCAGCCACCTGATGAACTATCTGAAGAACGGTGGGACTGCCCTCCACAGGTTGACCACCGGTCATTGCGACGGCGTCGTTATAGAGAATCTTGTAGGTAATGTTGGTACCTGCTGCGATCGCCGCCCGGATCGCCAGCGATCCGGAATGCATGTACGTCCCGTCACCAAGGTTCGCAAAAATATGGCGCGTCGACGTGAACGGGGCCTGACCGATCCACGTGGCGCCCTCTCCGCCCATCTGCGTGAACGTCTCAGTACTTCGGTCCATCCACATTGCCATGAAATGGCAACCGATTCCGGCAACTGCACGACTACCTTCCGGGACCTTCGTGGAAGTGTTGTGAGGACATCCGGAGCAAAAATAAGGCACGCGCTGGGGAAGCGACGGGTCAAATTTCGGACGATCCACGTTCGAGCTGTCGCGCACCAGGTAGGCACGCACGCCGGGCGGCAACTCACTTTCATTGAAAAGACGTGACAGGCGAGCAGCAATCGTTGCAGCGATTGTTGAAGCATTCAGTTCGCCATTGGGTGAAAGCAGGATTCCGGTTTTCGGTACCTGCACCCACTCCCCGGTCTCACTGTACTTGCCAACGACTCGCGGGCGCGAATATGCTGGCTCGTTATACAGTTGCTCCTTGAGCTGATATTCGATGATCTGCCGCTTCTCCTCGACTACGAGAATCTCCGAGAGCCCTTGTGCAAAATGGCGTACGCCCTGTGGTTCGAGCGGCCATGACACTCCAATCTTTAGCAGGCGGATCCCCAACTGACATGCGGCCCCCTCGTCAAGTCCGAGGAGCGCCAATGCTTCCCGTGTGTCAAGATAGCTTTTGCCGGTAGTGACAATCCCAAAACGCGCGTCCGGTGCGCTCCATATCTGCCGGTTGAGCCCGTTCAACCGAACGTATTCGAGTAGCGCATACAGGCGCTCTCGCTGGAGCCGGTTTTCCTGCTCAAGCGGCGCGTCGGGCCAACGCAGGGAAAACCCGTCAGGCGGTACAGGATAGCTATCTGGGATACGAATATCGACTGATTTCGGATCGATATCGACAGACGCCGATGTCTCAATCGTATCTGAGACTGTCTTGAAACCGATCCAACATCCTGAATAGCGCGACATCGCCCAACCATGGAGGCCGAACTCAAGGAACTCGCGTACTCCTGACGGATTCATCACGGGCATCATAGCTGCAATAAACGCGTGCTCGCTTTGATGGGGCAGACTCGACGACTTGCAGCTGTGATCGTCACCCGCAATTACAAGGACGCCACCGTGCTTTGACGTGCCGGCGATGTTTCCATGCTTGAACACGTCACCACTGCGGTCAACGCCGGGACCTTTTCCGTACCAAAGCGAAAAAACCCCATCAACCGTCGCATTGGGGTCGAGGTTGACCATCTGGCTCCCCCAGACGGAGGTCGCAGCCAGTTCTTCGTTCAGTCCAGGCACAAACGTGATGTTATGGGAAGCAAGATGCTTCTTTGCCTTCCACAATTCCTGGTCAACTGCACCAAGCGGAGACCCGCGATATCCAGAGACAAACCCGCCCGTATTCAACCCGAGGGCTTGGTCCCGTGACTTCTGGGCCAGCAGCATCCGCACGAGTGCCTGGGTGCCCGTCATGTACACACGGCCTTGTAGCTTGATGTACTTGTCATCAAGCGAGACCGCCGCCGCGAGGCTGCCGCCGGTCTGAACAGCTTTCTGAACACACGACTCCATCGTGCCGTCTCCGCTAATTGGATAGTTTGCGAGAGTATATGAACGGCTCGAGGTATTGTAAAATTTCAAATTCGAAACACCGATATGAGAATTTCAAATGTCGAAAGATATTACGATGCGTCAGTTGCGCTACTTTGTGGCTGCTGCTGAGAGCGGCCAATTCTCGATGGCAGCGGCCAGTGAACACGTATCGCAATCCGCGATCACGCTCGCCGTATCTGCACTCGAAGACGTCTTACGCACCCGTCTCTTTGACCGGCTGCCCCATGGAGTATCCCTGACACTGGAAGGCCACGACTTCTACTATCACGCGCGGCACGTGATCGACACCCTCAGCGACGCGTTGCATAAGTCGCGCTCCAGAACACGCGACACGCAGGGAACGGTACGCATCGGCGCGTCATATACAGTGATGGGGTACTTCCTCCCGGAAATACTGGCGAGATTCAGGGCCAGTTATCCACAGATTCATTTCGAATTGCAAGATCTTGACCGTCTCACACTGGAGCAGGCCGTTCTGTCGGGGAAGATTGATATCGGAGTTGCGCTGCTGTCCAATCTGACTGAAATCGGCCGCTTCGAGCACCGCAGCCTGATCCGCTCGCAACGTAAGCTATGGGTGGCGCCATCACATCCGCTTGCGCAATCGCAAAACCCTTCGCTCCGCGACATTGCAGAGCATCCGTACATCATGCTGACAGTTGATGAAGGCGAACAGTCGTCTATGCGATACTGGAAAAAGGAACGGTTGACCCCCAATGTCATCCTCCGCACGGGCTCGGTTGAGGCGCTCCGTGGACTTGTTTCACATGGATTCGGGGTGACCATTCTTTCCGAAATGGTATTTCGGCCATGGTCACTCGAAGGAAAACGGATTGAGGCGCGTGACGTGGCGAACACCATCCCACAGATGGACGTTGGTATGTTGTGGCGCAAAAATTCGCCCCCATCGCCCGCCGCCCGTGCATTCATCGATTTCCTCGGCTATACCCGCCAAAACTAATATATTCCCCGCTTCTAAGGAGACACCGATGTGGCAACCGGACCCAACGTCACTGAGGCTATTCGTCGCAATATGTGAGGAGGGCAGTATTGCGCGCGCAAGCGAGCGGGAAGCCATCGCGGCGGCAGCTGTGAGCAAGCGTATTGCGGACATGGAGCAGTTGCTGGGTACCCCACTGCTCTCACGGCGCGCGCGCGGAGTGAGCCCCACGGCCGCCGGCGAGATACTCTTACGTCATGCCCGGCACCTCATGCATAGCGTGGAGGTCCTTCAGGCAGATCTCAGCGAATTTTCGACTGGCGTTCGAGGCCTTGTGCGTGTGATGGCAAACGTCTCGTCCATTGTGGAATTTGTTCCCGACTTGATTGCGTCCTTCTTGCAGTCGAACGAGAAAATTGGCGTCGTTCTGGACGAGCGGGTTAGTACTGAGATCGTGCGGGGCGTTGCCGACGGTATCGCAGACATTGGCATTTGTCGCGACTTTGTAGGAGGCACAGAAGTGCAGATGCTACCGTTCCGCGATGATCACTTTGGCGTCGTGGTACACAAGGACCACCCTCTTTCTGGTATGTCCATACTTTCGTTCCCTGATACCTTCAAGTACGAGCAAATCGGCCTGTCCGTGAACGCAGCTCTCAACTCGTTAATGAAGCGTGTCGCCTCCGAGCACGACCGCCCGCTCCGATACCGCGCCAACGTCTCGACGTTCGACGCAGCGCTCCGTCTCATCCAGCTAAACCTCGGGCTCGCCGTACTTCCAATTGAGGCGGTTGCAAGGTATCGCCAGACGTATGATATTTGCACGATACCGCTATCCGATGACTGGGCGACCAGGCAATTCGTGGTATGTGTGCAGCACGTTGACAGATTGTCGGTTGCGGCCCGTCGCTTCTTCAACCACATCATGAGTTCCGATTCGTCCAGTTCACGCCCCCCCAATTTACCCTTACAGGGATTGCCCGTACGCCCTCTACCCCCCGTCCCGTGAGGTCTTGGAGCCATCGCGATCGACGATGGACGCCATCGCACCACGCAGATTGTTGTACACCGTTGAAACCGGCACTCTCGGGTCTCATCGCATGAGCAGAGGGTTGCAACATGACAAGTAAGAAAGTAGTCGTGCAGGAAGTGGGGCTTCGGGATGGCCTACAAAGCATTCCCCAAATCATGCCGACGGAAGCCAAGAAGGCATGGATCGATGCTGCCTACAACGCCGGCATCCGACACATCGAGGTCGCGTCCTTCGTCCCGCCGAGGCTCCTTCCTCAAATGGCGGACGCCGAGCAGGTCGTTGCACACGCGCTGACACTGCCGGGACTTCGCGTTACGGCGCTTGTGCCAAATGTAAGGGGTGCCGAGAACGCTCTGAAAGCCGGCGTACATCGCGTCGTCGCGCCAATCTCGATCAGTGAGCAGCATAGCCTTGCCAACGTCCGCAAGACGCCCGATGCAATGCTCGAGGAGTTTCAGCGAATACGCGAACTCCGGGACAGCGAGTTGGCATGGGCGGAAACAGCCGTGGTCGCCGGCCTCTCAACAGTCTTCGGATGTTCCTTTCAGGGATACGTCCCGGAACAGGACGTATGCAGAATCGTTCTTAAGGCGCTTGATGCCGGTGCTGACGTCATCGCGCTCGGAGATACCACAGGCCACGCCACGCCTCGGCATGTTGGCCGTCTCCTCCAACTTCTCTCTTCTGTAATCGAGGGTAAGGTCACCAGCCTTCACTTTCATGACACGCGGGGGATGGCTCTCGCAAATACGGTGGTCGCGCTGGACCATGGCATTCGGGAGTTCGACTCATCGCTCGCCGGGCTGGGAGGTTGCCCGAACGCTCCAGGCGCAACCGGTAACGTCGCAACCGAAGACCTCGTCTACATGTTGCAAAGCATGGGTTTCGAGACTGGCATTGATCTTCAGAGACTCGTGGAAAGTCGCGACATTTTGAAGCGCGCGGTACCTGACGCCCCACTCTACGGTTATATCGCCCGTGAGGGAATTCTTGAGGGCTCTGTTCCACCGCAACTGAGCTCGCACGGAGTGCAATCATGAGTAGTCTAAAGCCTGAACATCATGCCTCTGCGTCGGGACTGCCCCTTGCAGGCATCCGCGTGGTCGAGCTCTCACACATGGTTATGGGCCCGACATGCGGCATGGTCCTTGGCGACCTTGGAGCGGAAGTAATCAAGGTTGAGCCTCCGAAGGGCGACAACACCCGCCGTCTTCTCGGAGCCGGCGCTGGCTTCTTTCGAACGTTCAACCGGAACAAAAAAAGCGTCGCCCTCGACCTTGGCAGCGCCAGCGGGCTTGAAGCGTTGTTGAAACTTATTGAGACCGCAGATGTCTTCGTCGAAAACTTCAAGCCCGGGAGGATGAAGGAGCTCGGGCTCGACTATGACGCCCTTAGCAAGCGCAACCCCGCCCTCGTCTATGTTTCCCATAAGGGTTTTCTGAGCGGCCCGTATGACAAGCGACTCGCCCTCGACGAAGTAGTACAAATGATGGCCGGCCTGGCTTACATGACCGGCCCGGTAGGGCGTCCGCTTCGAGCCGGCAGCTCAGTCAATGACATTATGGGCGGCATGTTCGGGGCGATCGGCGTGTTGGCTGCGCTGTATGACCGCAAGACAACCGGCAAGGGCAAAGAGGTCCAATCGGCCTTGTTCGAGAACTGTGTGCTGCTTTCCGCGCAGCACATGCAACAGTATGTTGTGACAGGGCAGCCTGCCGCGCCAATGCCAGAGCGCATTAACGCGTGGGCTGTTTATGACGTGTTCGAGTTGGCCGACGGGGATCAGATGTTCATCGCCGCCACTGGTGACGCACAATGGGCAGCACTATGCAATATTACCGACCGGCAGGATCTGCTGGGAGATGTCCGGCTGCAATCGAATAACGACCGCGTGCACGCGCGGGAATGGATTATCCCGACTCTCGCGGAGACCCTCCGAACCCTCAGTCCATCGAAACTCGCCACGGCTTTTGAGTCGAATAACGTGCCGTTCGCGAACATTACGCGTCCCGAAGAATTGTTCGATGATCCACATCTCAAGGCCAGTGGGGGGCTCGCAAAGCTACAACTGGATGACGGATCGGAAACCGAAATGCCACTATTGCCGCTGTCCATAGGCGGTGCCCGGCTACAGCCTCGCTTACCCATTGCCTCCATCGGCCAACATACTCGGGAAGTACTTGAGTCACTCGGTTACACGTCTCAGCAGATCAGCGACATCTCGCGCATTGGACCATTGAAGACTCCCGACAACGCCGTCGACGCAAGGTAGCGCCGGCATCCATTTCCCGACCGGTTCACGCCTGTCGTTGCAAGAAAAAGGACTATTCATGTCAATTTTACGCTTGGGTGAGCTTCTTCCCGCCATCGCGGAATCCGCCTTTGTCGCAGAAGGTTCAACTGTTATTGGTCAGGTGACCATCAGCCCGGGCGCCAGTATCTGGACTAACGCCGTATTGCGAGGCGATAACGAGCCAATTTTCGTCGGCGAGAACACCAACGTTCAAGAGGGGGCCGTTCTTCACGCCGACCCGGGTTTTCCGCTCGTAGTTGAGGATAACGTAAGCGTTGGTCACCAGGCCATGCTGCACGGCTGCACGATTGGGTCCGGAAGCCTGGTGGGAATCCAGGCGGTCGTGCTCAATGGTGCGGTGGTCGGAAAGAACAGCCTGGTCGGTGCTGGCGCACTTGTCACCGAAGGCAAGGTGTTTCCCGACAATGTATTGATTATCGGCGCACCCGCGAAGGTTGCGAGAGAACTAACGGCCGAGGAGATTAGGAACATTGCCGCAAATGCAGCGGCGTACGCCGACAAGGGAAAAGAGTACAAGCAGACGCTAAGTAGGATTGGATAGGGATACGTCCGCAGTTTGAGCCGGCCAGTTCTCGGGGGTAGTACACCTATCAGAGTCAGCTTTATATCAAATCAAGGAGACAAAAATTGAAACTGTCCAGGGCGATGAGCTATCCCGACGATGAGATATCGTCGCGCGATACAACAAGGGAACGTGACCGGCTTGAGGATAGGGACAATCTATCTGTGGGGCGCATTGGTGCGAGACTCGATCGGCTTCCCCCCACGAAGACGGTTTGGAAGATGGTCATCATGCTGAGCCTCGGAATGTTTTTCGAGATCTACGACCTCATGTACACCGGCTATATCGCCCCGGGCCTCGTCAAGAGCGGTGTTCTCACGCAGACTACCCACGGTCTTTTCGGGACATCAGGCATCGCCAGTTTCATTGCGGCATTGTTCTCCGGCCTGTTTCTCGGAACTCTCACGTGTGGGTTCCTTGCTGACAAGTTTGGGCGTCGCGCCGTCTTCACATACGCGCTTCTTGGCTACGTCCTCGCAAACACCGTAATGGCTTTCCAGAACACAGCGCTGGGCCTGAATCTCTGGCGCTTTCTCGCGGGCATAGGTTTGGGTGTCGAACTGATAACGATCGGTGCGTACATCTCGGAACTCGTTCCTAAGCAAATCCGGGGGCGCGCGTTCGCGACATCGCAAGCGATCGGATTTTCAGCGGTACCCGTGGCCGCGTTTCTATCCTATCTGCTCGTCCCCCAGTCGTTTCTCGGACTCGAGGGGTGGCGATGGGTCGTTTTACTTGGAGCGCAAGGCGCAATATTTGTGTGGTGGATCCGATTGTCTCTCCCCGAAAGCCCACGCTGGCTCGCCCAAAAAGGACGGTTGGCCGACGCCGACGCGATCCTTAAGGGACTGGAATCGAAAGTCGAACGGGAGTACGGCCGGGCTCTCCCACCTCCTGCCGAACCGGGGCCGGTCTCGCTGCGCGCCAGCTTTCGCGATATGTGGGCCAAACCCTTTGGCAAGCGAACTGTGATGTTGATATTGTTCCACGTCTCTCAAACCATCGGTTACTACGGGTTCGCTAGCTGGGTCCCCACCTTGCTAATGAAACAGGGAATCACGGTTACGCACAGCCTGATGTATTCCAGCATCATTGCACTCGCCGCGCCGATCGGCCCACTGATTGGACTGCTGATCGCGGACCGCTTTGAGCGAAAGACGGTCATTGTTTTTATGAGCGTAGTCAACGTTGTATGCGGCTTGCTGTTCAGTCAATTCCGCGACACATCGCTATTGGTGGCCATGGGAGTGTGTCTCACGCTTTCCGGAAACATTATCTCTTACACCTACCACGCTTATCAGACCGAGTTGTATCCAACCAGGATTCGCGCACGGGCAGTTGGTTTCGTCTATTCCTGGAGCCGGCTGTCCGCAATTTTTTCAGCCTTTGTGATCGCAGACATACTCAAGCACTTCGGTGTGAGCGGCGTCTTCGTTTTTATCGCCGGTGCCATGGCGGTTGTCATGCTTTCAATCGGTATCCTGGGTCCGCGCACTCGCAATGTCGGGCTCGAAGAACTTTCAAGATAGTCACACGCAACCGGATATGCGTGGACATTTTGTTAACACAATAAGTATAACTAACGGAGGCAATAATGAAGAAAGCTATTACGATCGGGATCGTGGGTTCGTCTTTGTTTAACGTAGCGGCACACGCCCAGAGCAGTGTCACCCTCTACGGGGTAATCGACGAAGGATTCAATTACACAAGCAACGTAGCCACGCCTACTGGCGGGAAACAGCTTTACAACCTGTCAAGCGGAGTGCTTCAAGGAAGCCGGTTTGGATTTAGGGGAACCGAGGACCTAGGTTCTGGCCTCAAGGCAATCTTCATTCTTGAGAACGGATTCGACGTCAATAACGGCCGCTTGAGCCAGGGAGGCTTGCTGTTCGGACGGCAGGCAAACGTAGGTCTGTCCAGCTCCAAATTCGGGACAGTCACCTTGGGCCGGCAATATGACTCGGTGGTGGACTATGCTTCTCCGATGGCTATCAGTCACCAGTGGGCCGGCTATATTGGCGCGCATCCTGGCGATATCGACAATTTCAACAATGGTCAGCGAACCAATAACGCCATCAAGTACACAAGTCCGAACATTGCAGGCGTTACTTTTGGCGGACTATATAGTCTCGGTGGCATTGCGGGAAACATTACGCAGAATCAGGTTTGGTCTCTGGGTGCAAGCTACGCCGGCGCCGGACTTACCGCTGGCGTGGGGTATCTGAACGTTCGTAACGCGAACGTCGGTTTCTTTGGAAGCAGCTCATCGACGACACTGACTTCCGCCACGGCAAATTCGACTACGCCCGTTATCAGTGGATTCATGTCCGCGCACACCTATCAGGTTTTCGGAGCCGGGGCCGCGTATACAATCGGATCTGCAACAGTTGGAGCAACATACTCCTACACTCAGTTTGCCGGGTTAGGCGACACCGCTACTTCAGGACCGAATCCGAGTCATTACAAAGGAGCGGCCGACTTCAACAACGCAGAAGTGAATTTCCGATATCAGGTAACTCCAGCACTCCTGCTGGGTATTGCATATGATTACACCAAAGGCGGCAGCACAGCAACGACAGCAGGTCCCAACCCTGGCGCGACCTACCATCAGGGTTCGATTGGCGCCGACTATTTACTCTCCAAACGCACCGATGTGTATTTCATTGGGGTTCTGCAAAAAGCATCCGGAACTGATTCGACAAACAAACCGGCGGTTGCTGCCATCAACGGCCTGACCGCATCGACCAGTGACCGCCAGACAGCTTTGCGCATTGGCATCCGACACAAGTTCTAACCGGCCCGACTGGGACACAACTAATGGAATCGACGCCCCCACCCGAAACGGCATCAATGTGCCAAAGTGGTCGGTGTCGTAACACCACCTGATCGGAGGGAGCGTCATCATGAACGTTACTACAGTTGGTAGAGTCGTTGGTCCGAAACCATTGAGTTGATTGCCCAGTCCCCGGCCATCCCGCTGCTGCGAACACCCAGACGCCCACGTCATGAGCCGATAGCTGTCTGGTAGCCCACGCGCAAGGCCGCTCCCGGGTCGTCTCACGGCCTGGGCACCGGCGCTAACCATTGGTGACCCGGATTCAAGCTAGCCGTCAAACGCGTCACTTTTCGCGCTGCGTATCCCACATTACCATCTACGCGTGAGACATTAAAACGAAGACTCCCGGAGATACTGGACTTTAGACACCCGAACGCCCGTCGCCGACCACATGTGAGCAGCGGTGGCGAGGCAGCGAATGAGACTGAATTGGCGATGAAGCGAGCATGCGGGGCCGCAGCAGCGGCATCGACTGGTAATTCAAGGGGCATGACGCGCTTCGGGCCTCTGGAATTTCCGGGACTTCCCGTGGGCGGGAGTGTGGGAGGCAAGTCCGGTAAATTCCCGACGCAGCCATTGAGCGACCAGGCCAGCGGTGACGGGCTGACCGATTCTCCATGGCGCAATTTCGCGCATGGGGAAGTCCTCGGCAATCGCCAGGCTGAGCAACTGCATGAGCGTCCAGGCGCACGAACGAATCTGCATCCAGAGTTCGAGTACGGTGCGCGTCTGCTGCCAGAGATTGTTGAATCCCCACCAACGCTTGAGATTGTGAAAGAGCGGTTCTATGCCCCAGCGGCGCGCGTAAAGCTGAACGATGGTTTGTGCTTCCAGATTCACTTCGGAAGCCAGGATCAGGCGTCGCTTTGTCCATTCCTGCCGCTTGTCGTTGTAGAACTGCCACCAGACGGCGCGCACCGTCGTGCCCTTGAGGAAGCGGGCCACGGCGATGATCGAACGCAGGCGCACGCGCTGCTCCTTGCCATAGAGCTTCATCGTCAATTCGGTTGCGGGCAGTGCTTCGATTGGCCTCGGCGCTCAGACGCTCGCCATAGATGCGCGGGCGTCCACGCCCGGGCACACCGGATCGTACGGGCGGCAGAAACAGCGCGGTATCGATACGCGCCTGGCCGATGACGTGCATGTTCCGACGCAACAAATGGCAGGACCAGACGCGCGCGCATGAACCAGGAGTCGAACAGCACACGTACGGGCCGCTGCGTCACAACCGAGAGCGCACGCACAAGCGCCAGCGCAATCTTGAGCTTGTTGGTGTTGCCCGTTTGCGGAACCAGTCGCGAGAGGATCGGCAGCACCATGCCGACGCCCCCGTTGCCCAGCACGCTCACACCCAGCGTCACGATGCATTGCGCCCAGACGTGTTTGGGCCGGTTGGTCTTGCCGCTGTGCTCGCGTCGCCAGGCGACGCCGGGCGCCCTCTTCGAGCAGCGCATGATCAGCGTATCGTCCAGGACCATGGTGAGCGTGCCGCTGGGCAAGACGGCAAGCACCAGTCTCAGCAGCGCTCGCGCGAGTGGCACCGTACGCCAGGTGCCACGTTCCAGAAGCTTGAAATACGCCGTCCAGTGGCGCGTACACCCAATGGCCGAGATCGCGCGGCTCACCCATCCTTCGGGCGAAATCATGCACCCGCACAGCAGCTCGAGGAAGCTGGTTTGCGAGCGAAGCGGCACGGCGGTAAGCAAAACGTTGATCCATTCGCCCAGGTAAAACTCAGTGCGTTTCGACAGTGACATGGCTATCGCAAGAGAACCGAAAATGATTCTCATTACCTATCCATGTCAAGTTTGTTTCTGACTCCGAACCATTTTCCAGCGCCCCTCATCGGGGTGCTGAATGTCTAAAGTCCAGGTTAAAGGTCGACTTGCCTCAGCGACTCGCGGCAGGCTACCGCCAGCTGCTGATATTTTCGCGTAGCTTCGATCTTTCCAAGCAACTCGTCTTCCGTCAATTGCCGAATCACCCGTGCCGGGATCCCGGCCACGAGGCTCTTCGCAGGCACGAGCCAGCCGGACTTGACGAAAGCGCATGCCGCTACGATGGCCGATGCTTCGACCAGGACGTCATCCATGACGACCGCCTTCATGCCAATCAAAGTGTTCGGCATGAGGATCGCTCCGTGAACCACCGCGCCGTGCCCGACGTGAGAGTCCTTGCCGAGTTCGCATCGCTTGCCATGCCCCACGTGCAATGAACAGCTATCTTGTACATTACTTCCGTCCCCAATGGAGATTGACCCAAAATCTCCGCGGATCGAAGCAAACGGACCGATGTAGCAATGTGGACCAATCGTCACGTCACCTATCACGCATGCCAGCGGATGGATGAAGGCTGTCGGATCGATACAGGGTGCGTTTCCCTGATATTCGTAGATGGGCATGGTCCTCCTCTTCAGGACAAGCGCGATCGGCGCGGTTCAACCAGCGTTGATGTCGACTCCACGCGTTTCGCGAACAAGTACAAGTCCCACCAAAAACGATGCAACGGCAATCACAATTGGATACCAGAGCCCGGAGTAAATGTTTCCCTGCGCTGCGACAATCGCGAAGGCCGATGCTGGTAGAAACCCGCCGAACCAGCCATTACCGATGTGATAGGGCAAAGACATCGATGTGTATCGTATCCGCGTAGGAAAGTACTCGACCAGCATTGCCGCAATCGGACCATATACCATTGTTCCGTAGATCATCAGGATCGCCAGAAACAGAATAGCCATGGGCATGTTCATCAACGACGGATCGGCCTTGAGCGGATAGCCGGCAGACTTAAGAGTCGACCTCAAACTGCTCTCGAACTGGGTTTGCTGTGCCTTCGCGTCAGGAGCCTTCGCGTTATACGCTGCGATTGTGGTCCGTCCGATGGTAACGGTCGCTGCCGCACCTGAGGGGGCCGCTTCGTTCTGGTAGCTCAATCCCGCCTTCGATAGCGCGCCCT
Organism: Paraburkholderia sp. BL9I2N2; assembly: GCF_004339745.1. Taxonomy (GTDB): domain Bacteria; phylum Pseudomonadota; class Gammaproteobacteria; order Burkholderiales; family Burkholderiaceae; genus Paraburkholderia. The sequence continues at coordinate 161,083 of NZ_SMGP01000006.1, forward strand.
TTGCTACGTCGCACGAACTGGTGAAGCTGGCCGTCCCTACCGGATTGAACTGGAATGAACATTCGCCTGGATCCGCTTTCACCACAATGGGCGAACTCACCTGCGCTGCCTCGAGTGCAGGGTTGATGTAGTGGGTCAGGCCTTTGAAGAGCGGGAAATACGTTGCGGCAGCCAGAACAAAGCCCGCCAGGATAATGGGCTTACGGCCGACCCGGTCAGATAGAGAACCAAAAACCAGGTAAAAAGGCGTAGAGATGACAAGGGCGATCGCCAGCACAATATTGGCGATCGGCCCGTCCAGCTTCAGCGTCTGGGTGAGAAAAAACAGCGTGTAAAACTGGCCTGTGTACCACACTACCGCCTGACCGGCCGTCAACCCGAAGAGCACCACAAGCACCAGCTTCAGGTTTTTCCACTGCCCAAAGGCTTCGGTCACGGGCGCCTTCGAGGCTTTTCCTTCCGCTTTCATTTTTACGAACGCGGGCGACTCATGCAACTTCAACCGGATCCACACGGATATCCCTAGCAGCACGATTGACAGCAGGAACGGAACGCGCCATCCCCAGTCTGAAAATGCGCTTTCCCCAGTGGAAGTTCTCACACCCAGGATGACAACTAGAGACAGGAAGAGCCCAAGCGTCGCCGTCATCTGAATCCACGCTGTCCATGCCCCTCTCCGGTCGGCTGGCGCATGCTCAGATACATAAGTAGCGGCGCCGCCATATTCACCGCCAAGTGCGAGGCCTTGCAGCATGCGCATGCCAATGAAGAGGATGGGTGATGCGATACCAATCGTCGCAAATCCCGGCAGCAATCCAATGAAGAATGTAGAGGCGCCCATCAGAAGGATCGTTACCAGAAACGTATATTTCCGACCCACGAGATCGCCAAGCCGCCCGAATACGATTGCACCAAACGGGCGAACGGCGAAACCCGCGGCAAAACTCAACAACGTGAAGATGAACGCAGCCGTTGGGTTAACCCCGGCGAAGACACTCTTGCTAATGAAGACGGCGAGCGATCCGGCGAGAAAGAAGTCATACCACTCGAACACTGTCCCGAGCGATGACGCGAAAACGACGAGCCGCTCGTCCTGAGACATGCGCGCGACAGGCAATGCCTGATTTGTGACCGACATGGTTTATCTCCATTAACCTTGAAAAGTCTATTTATAGTTACTTGCATTACCAGACTATACGAACTGAACGCACATATCGCAAGGAGCGACATCATCAACGTTTTCACCTAGATATGCGGACTTTTTTTTAAACACCACCTGCGAACGTGCTTAACGTTTCAGGTCGATTCAAGCTTTCATAAGGCGCTGTACTATTCCCGCTCAATGAGCGTCCACAATTTCGGCAAAAATATCTCCGTGAGGACAAGCGGAGCACCGCGGCGGCAGAAGACCGAGGAGCGTGACCATGCGTTCGCGATCGCAGAGCGGACGTCTACGAGGTTACGATCGACGAACGGCGTTTCAAACAGCGAAAAGGAGCCATACGAAAATACCGAGCGACTGACTGCCGGGTCGTGATAGAGAAGGTTCGCCAGGGGCCGGGCCTGCAGTGTCCGAATCGACTTCCACGCCCCGCGACTCTCACAGGCCGATACGACGCTACGCGCCGCAATCACCGCTTCACCGTCGACGGCGAGGGTAATATCCCGCACCCAGCAGGAAACATCGTCGGCTGCAACTCTCAGATTTTTGTTTGCGGCAATCACGCTTCCAGTCAGCGGTGCAGCGAAACGAGGGGGCAGACACACGATCCCTTGCAGACCAACCCGAACCTCAACGTGACCCAATGTCTGTAGCGCTCGCGTAAGCGAACCCGGCCGGCGGAGCCATTGCGCCCATGAGCGCGGCACTGTGGATGGTAGCGCCGGGCGCCATCGCCTACCGCGAGGTACGGCTGTCAATGCACGCATTCAACATTCCTAAAGTTTGTGTGCGACTGCCCCTACTCCTACACCTTCGTCCGCTTCAGGCAATGCCCCCCATACAGAGATATTTGAGTTCGGTATAGTCTTCGATGCCGTACCTGGATCCTTCGCGACCAAGACCGCTTTCCTTGACGCCACCGAACGGCGCCACCTCAGTAGAAATCAACCCCTCGTTAATTCCGACAATGCCGTACTCCAACGCCTCCGCCACCTTCCAGACCCGGCCGACGTCGCGCCCGTAAAAGTACGAAGCAAGCCCAAATTCCGTGTCGTTCGCGAGTGCGATCGCCTCTTCGTCCGTCCTGAAGCGAAATATCGGTGCGACCGGCCCAAAGGTTTCCTCGCGGAAGATCTGCATGTCGTGCGTCGCGTCCGCGAGTATTGTCGGCTGATAGAAATTGCCGCCTCGCTCGTGGTGTTTCCCGCCTACAACCACACGGGCGCCCTTCGCGACCGCGTCGGTCACATGCTCATGCACCTTTGCTACGGCTTTGTCATCGATGAGAGGGCCGATCAGTGTCGTCTGATCCAGTCCGTCCCCGACATTTAGCTTCCTGACCTCCGTTGCAAGCTTTTCAACGAAAGCGTCGTATACTCCGTCCTGAACCAGCAGACGGTTGGCGCATACGCAGGTTTGCCCGGCATTGCGGTACTTCGATGCAATCGCCCCTTTAACTGCCGCATCCAGGTCTGCATCGTCGAACACGATGAAAGGCGCATTGCCGCCCAGTTCCATTGACGCCTTTTTCACAGTGGAGGCGCACTGCGCGAGCAGCAGCTTTCCAACTTCCGTCGACCCCGTAAACGACAGCTTCCGAACGGTAGGGTTGGCCGTCATTTCCCCACCGATCGCCGTTGCAGAACCGGTCAGGCAAGAGATGACGCCTTGTGGCACTCCCGCGCGTTCGGCAAGGACACACAGCGCAAGCGCCGAGAACGGTGTCTGACTGGCCGGTTTGATTACCATGGTGCAGCCTGCCGCCAGTGCGGGACCGATCTTGCGCGTAAGCATTGCTGCCGGGAAATTCCATGGCGTGATCGCCGCGCACACGCCAATTGGCTGCCGTAGAACCACAATGCGCTTGTCGCGGCCATGCCCGGGGATGGTATCGCCGTAGAGGCGCTTGGCCTCCTCGCCAAACCATTCGAGAAACGATGCGGCATACGCAATCTCTCCGCGGCTCTCGGCAAGCGGTTTGCCCTGCTCCGCGGTCATGATGACCGCAAGATCTTCCTGGTTCGCAAGCAGCAGCTCATACCAGCGGCGAAGAATTGCACCACGCTCCTTGCCCGTCCGCGCACTCCATTCCTTCAACGCTTCATCAGCAGCGGCGATAGCCCGCCGGGTTTCGTCTGCGCCCATGCGTGGCACTGTGCCAAGCGACCGACCGGTCGCCGGGTTGCTAACGTCGATTGTCGCTCTGCTATCGGCTTCACACCACTCGCCGGCAATCAGACACGTGTTCCTGACAAGGCTTGCGTCCTTCAGCGGGACGGAGACAGGAAATCTGGAATTAGACATGGTCTGTTCATCCTTCTATCAAGATTTATCTTTGGCGAGAGGCGGCGTGACGGCCTCAATCAATTCCAGGCCCTCGCGCAGTTTGAAACGCATCACCTTGCCGGAGCCCGTGCGCGGAATCTCATCAACAACGTGGATCGCGTGCGGCACCTTGTATGCGGACAACTGGGTCCGGCAATGCGCAAGCAATGCCTCAACCTCGATCGATCCGACGACACGTTCGACAACGAAAACCACTGGCACTTCGCCCAGATGCGGATGTGCGATGCCGGTCACGGCACAGTCCAGCACGCCGTCGAACGCCGACACGAGTTCTTCGATCTCGGCTGGAGAGATATTCTGGCCGCCACGGATAATCACCTCTTTGAGCCGTCCGGTGATCGTGAGGTAGCCCGAAGCATCAAAGCGCGCCAGGTCCCCCGTGTGATACCAGCCGTTCTTCAGGGCGGCGTCGGTTTCGGCGGGCTTGTTCAGGTACCCCTTCATCACGTTGGGACCGCGAACGAGCAGTTCACCCTCTTCCCCCACGCCGACGTCCCGCATACCGATAGGCTCCACAATGCGCGCAGCGACGCCTGGAATCGGCAAACCGCACGAACCGTAAGGTCTGGAACCACTGGGCCAGTTCATGGTCACCATCGTCGAAGTTTCGGTGATCCCATAGCCGTCCAGCAGCTTGACGCCAAAGCGCTCCTCAAAATCGCGGTTGGTCGCCGCCGGCAGAATGGCACCGGCCGAAACACACAGGCGAAGACCCGGCAAGGCGGTCATGCCCGTCGACTTCGAACCTTCAAGCAGATAGTGAAACATCGTCGGAACACCCGGCATGATCGAGAAATTCCCTTCCGCCAGGAGTTTCGGGATTTCCCTCGACGAGTACTTTTCCATCAGGTACTCGGTTGCACCAACCGCCAGTACACTAAGTACTGCGAAATTCAGAGCATACGAATGATAAAGCGGGAGGCAACTCAGGACGCGATCGTTCGCATTAAGGCCGGCAATCGGTGCCCAGCATGCGGCGGTCACCCAAAGCATGCTGCGCGTAGAAAGGAGCACGCCCTTGGCCTTCCCCGTCGTGCCGGACGTATAAACGACAAATGCCGGCAAGTCCAGCGTATCGGGATCCAGCGGAGCGCGCTGCCCTTTTTCCTGCACGATCCGTGCGTAGTCTGTTCCCACCACTGGCGCTGACGCCCATTGAACGGTCACATATTCCTTGAGCAATGGGATCGTTGCGCCTATCTGGCGCACCTCGCTCTCGCGCGCATCGCTGGCCACAACGGCCGAGCATGACGCGTCAGTGAGTCGATATTCAATCTCGGGCCCAGTAGCTTCGTGGCTGATCGGCACAGCGATTCCACCTGCGCGCACGCACGCAAGGCAGCTGACGACCCATTCGACCGAATTGGGCAGCAGTATCGCTACCCGGTCCCCCGGTTGGACGCCAGACGCCTCGAAATGCGCGGCGAGACGCGCGGTGGCTTCCTCGAGTTGGACATAAGTAAGCGAGGACCTTTCGTCCTGAAACGACACCTTGTCAGGCTGCGTGGCGGCGTGCCGCTTGAGCAGTTCATGCACCGGCGCGATGAGTTCCGTCTGAATCATTGCTGTCTCCTTGAGCGACGGCGACCGTAACCGTTGCGGCCGGCACCATCCACCTGCTTCCCTACATCCTTGGCCCGCATCAGACCATGCTGAAACCGCCGCTGATGCTGATCACCTGGCCGGTAATCCAGCTACCCTTATCGGACGCCAGCAGAACCGCCATTGGCGCGACATCACCGGGCTGGCCAAGTCGACGCAACGGATAGAGTTTCGTCAGTTTCTCGCGGTTCGCTTCGAGGAACTCCGGGTCATGCGCTGTCTCGATGAGGCCGAGCGCAAGGGAGTTCGCGGTCGTTCCGGATCGCGTTTCACGGGCAATCGATTTCATCAACGCGATATTGGCCGCACGTGCCGCAGCCCCGATCGCAAGACCCGACTCTCCAACCCGCGAAGAGTCACCCATGACGCAGATGATGCGACCGCTTCCTTTCTGCGCTTCAAGGTGCGGCAGCGCCGCGTGAGTGCAATTCAATGTGCCATACAGGCAGACGTCGATCTGCTTGCGCCACTCATCTGGAGTGCTGTCCGAGAAACGCTTGCGAATCACGAGGCCGGCGTTATTCACGAGAATGTTGAGTGCGCCGAATTCGGCGACAGTCTGGGCAACCATCGCATCTACCGCCGCGCGGTCGGAAATGTCGCAGCCGATTGCGAGCGCGCGCCCACCGTTCTCCCGGATTTCCGCCACCACCGATTCTGCGTTGGCCTTGGAACCATGATAGTTGATCACTACGCTCGCGCCTTCAGCGGCCAACCCGATGGCGATTTCTCGGCCTACATCACGGGCGCCACCGGTGATCAGCGCGACCTTGCCGTCTAGTTCGAACTTCATATGAATAACTCCTTTTTCTGCTCTGGCGATGATGAATGGATTAGCTGGAAGATACGTTCCGGCGTGATTGGAAGTTCGCAGACCTCAATTCCGAGTGGCGAAAGCGCATCGGCTACTGCATTCGCGATTGCCGCGGGTGAACCGATAGTGCCGCCCTCGCCCATTCCCCGGAAACCACCCAGCGTGTTAGGCGCTTCTGTATGAAGGTGAACCATCTCCACCTCCGGGACTTCAGGAGCTGAGGGCAGCAGATAGTCGACCATGCTGGCGGTAAGCAGTTGTCCATCCGCGTCGTAGACGATCTCCTCCAGCAGTGCCGCGCCAACCCCTTGCGCGACAGCGCCGCGCGTCTGCCCTGCGACGATGAGTGGGTTGATGATGCGACCGCAATCTTCGGCAATCACATAGCGCTGGATGTGTACCGCGTAGGTCTTCGGATCGACCTCCACCTGCACCATATGCGTCGCCGAACTGGTCGTGCCGACGACGGGGTCATAAACCCGGGTGACGCACATCTCTTCCCGTACGTCGGCGGGCACTCTTCCCATCTGTGAGTAAAGGGCCCGGGCGAGATCCGGAAACGTGAGTTGCGATTCCCCCAGACGTACTCGAATCACACTGTCGACGATCTCGAGGCTCTCTACCGGCGCGTCCAGGAGGTGGCTGGCCACGCGAAGCATGCGTTCGCGAAGCTCGCGCGCCGCGAGTATTCCCGCACCACCGCTGATCACGGCAGTGCGGCTCGCGTAGCTGCCTGTACCGTGGGGGACCGCCGCACTGTTGCCCGTGACGACGCGTAGATCTTCCAGGCGAGCGCCAAGCTCGTCAGCAAGGACCTGCCCGAGCGTGGTCTCATGCCCCTGTCCGTGCGAGGCACAACCAAATGACGCCGTGATCGCGCCGGTAGAGTCAAGCTGGATGACGCAGGTGTCGGTCCCTGTGTTGATAGGCATCCCTGGCGATGCGGAGATGCGCGATCCGATCCCGGAAAGCTCGGCATAACAGGCGATTCCAATGCCTATCCAACGTCCCTCAGCGCGCGCCCTTGCTTGAGCTTCACGCGCCTGTTTGTAGCCGAAGCGCTCGCCAGCACCTTCGAGGCCTTCCATGAACGCAGATTGATCCCACACGATTCCGACCGGGGTCCGATAGGGAAACTCTTCAGGCCGAACCAGATTGCGGCGACGCATTTCTGCAGGATCGAGTCCGAGGCGCGCGGCGGCCATGTCCATGAGGCGCTCCATGGCGAACGTGGACGTGGGTCTGCCCACTCCGCGATATGGACCGGTGGGCGATTTCGGCGTTGTCACGCCCCGTACATGTCCGAAATAGGCCGGGACCCGATACGGCCCAGGAAGAAAACTGATGACCTGAACCGGCTCAATTCCACACGTCCACGGGTAGATCGAATACGCTCCCACATCGCCGATCACCTCGGCCCGCAGGCCGAGAATTTTTCCGTCGACGTCGACCGCGAGTTCAGCGACGACCAGTTCATCGAATGCCTGGCTTGTAGACAGGAGATCCTCAAGCCGGTCTCCAGTCCATTTAACGGCGCGGCCGGTCTTGCGCGCAAGTGTGCACACCAGCATCTCTTCCTGGTATAGAGACGTCTTTCCGCCGAACCCTCCCCCTACGTCCGGCGCAATAACCGTCAGACGGTTTCCCGGCATGTTCAGCAGGTCAGCCATTGCATCGCGGATGATGCCCGGCACCTGGCTCGAAGTGTACAAAGTGAGGGCATCGCGGCCGGCGTCGACTTCGGCCATGTAGCACCGCGGCTCCATCGCCGATGGGGCCTTGCGATGGAAGCGAAATCTGCCGGCGACCCGAACCGGTGGGCTCAGAAACGCCTCATCTATTTCGCCTCGAACGAAAGTACGTTCAACCAGAACGTTGCTTGCGAAGCCCTCATGCAGAATGGGGGCATTGGGCAGCACGGCGGCTTCCGCGTCGGTGGCAACGGGCAACGGCTCATATTCCACCTCGATCGCGTCCCGCGCGTCTTCGGCCAGGTAGCGGCTTTCAGCCAGGACAGCGACCACGGGTTCGCCGACGAAATGGACCTTGCCGTTAGCAAGTGCATAAATGGGCGTGGGTTGATAGCCGCTCATCCGCGACGTGGCAACCGCCGCCTTGACGAGACCCGCAACATCCGACCACGTGTACACCCCGTACACGCCCGGCATGGCGCGCGCGGCCTCGGTGCATATCGCCACGATGCGGGCATGGGGTTGATCGCTTCGCACGATAGCCAGATGCAACGCGTGACCCGCCGGACGGTCGTCGACATATCGGCCAAGACCTGTGAGCAGTCTGGCGTCTTCGACCCGACGCACCGGCTGTCCAACGAGCGTGTGACCTTGGCGCTCGCGAACGTCGGCATCTGGGACCACGTGTTGGCCCGCGCGGACGTGATGGTCACTCATACGCGTCTTCCCCTTTGCGCAGTTCCGTCCATTGGACAGGATCGTGTCCGAATATGACTTTCGCGCCGGATTTTTCGATGCGCTTGACTTCCTGCAACGAGTTCATCGCGGCATCTGGATCCCAGGTGTTGCGCGGCATGATCTCGCGGTCGAGGTTGTCTCTCAATGCGATCGCGTCGGCCGCCATCAGGAAGGTTCCGTCACGGCTTAGCGTTGCAAGCGCTCCGAGGGTTCCGGGGGTGTGGCCCGGCAACGGCAGCAGCAACAGCCGGCCGTCGCCAAACAGATCCCGCTCGCCCTGAATCGCCTCGGTTGGCATTGGAGTTTGCCAATCGGCGGGAATGTAGCCTTTCTGCACGGCGTCCGGCCCCTGCGCAGCCTCCAGTTCCTTGTAATGGCAAAAAAAGCTCGCACGTTTGAAGAAGGCGTTGCAACCGCAGTGATCGGAATGGAGATGCGAGTTGACCACCACGTCGATGTTCTCTGGGGTAAGCCCAAGCTTGGCCAGTTCCGAGACGACATTGTCTTCAGGTCCGGCGATAGGCTTCATGGCCCTGGCCATCGCGCCCCACCGGCCTTCAGCATTTTCGACGGTATCCGGATGACATCCGGTATCGAACAATACGTTGCCTTGCGAATGGCGCAACAACACGCACGATACGGGCAAGTCGATCGTCTCACTGCGGTCAGCCTCAGGCAGGTACACGCTTTTTCGCATGCGCAGCCGGCCACCGTTCAGGATGTGCATTTTCATGGCGTCTCGTCCTTGGCTGGTTTCGCGTTTCCGGCGGCGTCCCGAAGCGCATTGCGCCCTGTTACGCAGACTCGAACGGCCTCGACAATGCCCTGGTAGCCCGTACAGCGGCACAGGTTTCCCGACAGCGCGTCGCGGATCTGCTCATCGTTACTGAGCGGGTATTTCTGCAGCGCGTCCGCGCAGGTAGCCAGCATTCCCGGAGTGCAGAAGCCGCACTGCAATCCGTGGTGCTCCCGGAACGCCTCCTGCAACGGGCTCAGCGCATCGACAGTGCCCATACTTTCGACGGTGCGTACGTCGCAGCCGTTGGCCCTGACTGCCAGCATCAGGCACGAGCGCACACTGTCGCCATCAACCATGACAGTGCATGCGCCACACACGCCGTGCTCGCAACCGACATGCGTGCCAGTCAGCCCCAACGTATGGCGCAGAAAGTCCGACAGCAACAGGCGCGGCTCGACCTGGCGTTCGCGGACTTCGCCGTTGACGATCATCCAGACTGGCTGCAGAGGAATATCGGTGTTAGTCATTGAGCGTCTCCTGTGGCGCGTTGCCACGCCTTCTTCAACACGCGCTCCATCAGCACGCCGGCAAGATGGCGGCGGAATTCAGACGAAGCGTGCAGGTCAACACCTGGTTCCAGCCCGTCACAGGCCGCATGCACAGCATCGGCCACCACCTGATCGGACAACGACTTGCCGACCAGCACAGCCTCCGCCTCCGGACGTCGCAATGGCGTATCGGCGACACCCATCATGGCAACGCGGGCCTCCTTGATCGTTCCACCCTGCACGTCGAGCAGGATCCCAACTGCGGCAAGCGCGAAGTCGCCTGCGCGGCGCGAGAATTCCTGAAAGCACCACCCCATACCCGCCGGCAATCCCGGCATCTCAACCCGGACGACGATCTCGTCGTCATCCAGTGCGGTGGTTAGCGGTGCGACAAAGAAATCGGCCGACGGTATCTCCCGTTCTCCCCGGACCGAACGCGCAACGATCACTGCATCCAGCAGACGGGTCAGCATCGGCAGCTCCGCGGCCGGATCCGCGTGTGACAGACTCCCGCCGATCGTGCCGCGGTTACGGATCGCAAGGTGCGCAACGTTGTGCATGGTTTCTGGAATTACCGGGAACCGGCTGGCGACCAGTTCCGAGGTTTCCAGCACGCGGTGACGTGTCAGAGCGCCTATCGTCAGCCCTCCATCTGCCCGCTCTCGCACGTACTCGAGCTCGAGCAGCCTGCTGATGTCGATGATGAGCGCTGGACGAACGACCCTGAAATTCAGCATCGGCGTCAGGCTCTGACCGCCGGCCATCAATTTGGCGTCGTCGACATTCGCCGCGAGCACCTCGATGGCTTCCTCGATCGAGTCAGGACAGCAGTAGTCGAAAGGAGTAGGTTTCATCTGACCTCCGTCAACAGCCCAGGAACCTGGGTTCACGCTTTTCGGCGAAAGCCGCGCGTCCTTCCCGGTAGTCTTCGCTTCCCGCTGCGGCGGCAATGAGTGCCTCGGCGCGACCCAGATCCAGTCCGCCCGTTCCCATGGCCATGCCGTTGAGCAAATACTTCGCTCCGGCCATGCTGAGGGGAGCGTTGCCGGCTAGCGAAGCGGCGAACACGCGGGCATCGGCCATCGGATCGCTATTCGCAGCGTGCCGTTTGGCACCGATGAGACGTTCCAACAAAGACAGCGGCGCGGTGACGGCAAGCGCGCCGGCAACCAGATCGACAAAGCCGATGCTCAGGGCGTGCTTTGCGTCAAATCGCTGCGCGCCATAAAGAATCTTCTTGGCCTGTGTAAGTCCGACCAGCGACAGGAGTTTGCGCGTGCCTCTGACGCCATAGATGATGGACAGACGGGCAGCCGGGATGCCGAACATCGCGTCCTGTGCCGCGAAGCGGAAGTCACAGGACATCGCGAGGTGAGCGCCGCCACCGAGACAGTAACCTCTCAATACCGCGATCGTCGGTTTCGAAATGTTGGCAATGGCGTCGCAGCATGCGTCCACGGCGACCTCGTAAGCAGTCGCTTGCGCTACATCGGCGCGGACCTTCTCAAACTCCGGGATGTCCGCGCCGGCACAAAAGTCCTTCTCGGCACCGGCCAGAATCACCGCGCGAACCTCCGGGTTGCGATCGAGTGCCGCCATGATAGATGGCATGGCAAGCCACATGGCGTAGGTCATCGCATTGCGGCTCTTTGGACGGTTGATTGTGACGACCGCTACCTGGTCCGAGATCCAGACCTTGATCTTCTCGGACATCAGGACGTCCATGACTTCCGCCTGATGGCTGGCGATCTGCGCCTGGGCTGGAGGCCCCGCAGGCGGTGCTGCGGGCGATGGTGCCGGTGCTATCGCGGGCGGTGCCGGAGTAGCCGATGCAGGCGACGCGTCTCGCGGCTCGATTTGAGGCGGCGACACTGGAGATGCCGAACCCTGCGCGGGCGCCCGTTCAGCGGCGGCTGGCGCTGGCGGGGCCGCCTGAACGCCATTCACTGCGCCATTCACTGCCGGCGCCGACACTGCCTGCATCAGCGCTTCCATGCCGACCGGCACGGAGGGCGAAGCGGAGGAAGAAGCATCCGCAGCGCGAGCGTCCACCTGCTTGCGAAACAGCTCGAAAAAATCGTCGGCAGACTTGCGAGCCGCCGCATCGATCATGCGGGAACCGAGTTGCGCCAGCTTGCCTCCAACGTTTGCCTTCACGCCGTAGCGAAGAAGGGTCACCGTCGGCTCAAGTGCATCAAGCGACACCTCAATGTCGGCACGCGCAAATCCCGCCGCTCCACCGGAGCCCTCACCAGTCAGCGTGTAGCTCCGGGGAGGAGTAATGTTCGACAGGCTGACTTTGCCCGCGAATCGCGCCTTGATCGGGCCGACCTTCGAGACGACAGTAGCCGTGAACTCGTTATCAGCCGTCCGTTCCAAAGACTCGCATCCGGGGATACTCGCCTGCAACGCGACCGGATCATTCAGGGCGTCCCAAACCAGTTCGCGCGACGCCTCCAGTCTCGATTCTCCTGCCATCTCCATTTTTCGGCTCCTCTGCTTTGCTACTTATAGTCTTGATCGTTCCGGGTGGGTTTCATGCGGTCAGCGACTGCAGGACCTCGCGTACCGGGCCTGGAATCGTGACTGGACGATTCGTGGCCCGTTCCACGTAGACGTGTACAAATTCGCCTACAGCTGAGGCCTCATCTGCGTCATTGCGAAACAGCGCAATCTCATAGCGAACGCTACTGTTACCCAGATGAACGACCCGCAATCCGACGTGTACTGTGTCGGGAAATCCCATCGACGAGAAAAAAGTACAGCGCGTTTCGACGACAAGGCCGATGACGGAGCTATTGGCGATGTCCAGCACGCCGCGCTCGATCAAGTGATGATTAACGGCGGTGTCGAAGAACGCGTAGTAGATGACATTGTTCACATGACCGTAGACATCGTTGTCACCCCAACGAGTCTGTATCGAGTTGAAGTGCCGGTATGTCTCGCGGCGCGCAGGTTTGGACTTCTCGCTCACAGCACCTCCTCATAAATAGCCCTCGCGTCACCGAGCAGGATTTCCTTCGGATTATTGACGAGCAGGCGCGTCTGGCGCATGGCGTCCTCGGCCAATGCCTGGATGTCTCCGGCAGCAATGCCCACATCCCGAAGGCGGGTGGGCAACGACAGCTCGGTGGGCAACGCGGCCAACCGCTCAACCAGCGACCGTGCTTTTTGACTTTCTGTGCCTTGCACATTGGGAATCAGCGCCGGTGCGATTTCCGCGTAAAGGCCTTCAGCAGCTTCCAGGTTAAACCGCATGACCGCAGGCAGCACGAGAGAATTGGACAGGCCGTGCGGTACGTGAAACCGGGCACCGATCGGGTATGCCAATGCGTGCACACCCGCCACCGGCGCATTGGCGAACGCCAGTCCCGCTAGCATGGCGCCAAGCAGCATGCCCTGTCGTGCGTCACGATTTGATCCATTGGAACAGGCTTCGTGAATGTTGGAACCGAGCAACCGGAGTGCCTCACGGGCGAGACAGTCGGAGACGGGGTTCTTCAGACGCTTGCTCGTGTAGGCCTCGATCGCGTGAACCATGGCGTCGATCCCGGTGGCAGCGGTCACTGAAGAAGGCAGGCCGAGAGTCAGGTCCGCGTCAAGGACGGCAATGTCAGGCAGAAGTACCGGTGATACGACACCCTTCTTCTCGCCTTCGCCGGTCGTGACGATTGAAATAGGCGTAACTTCAGATCCGGTTCCGGCGGTTGTCGGTACGAGGATGAGAGGTAACCGCGGCCCTTTTGCGACGCCGACACCGTAGATCTCGTCCAGCTTCTCATTACCCGTGGCCAGCAACGCTACCAGCTTCGCCACGTCCATCGAACTCCCGCCACCAAGCCCGATAACGCCGTCGGCGTTTGCTTCAACTGCTGCGGCCGTCGCGGCCAGGATCACCTGGGCGGGCGGATCAGCCTGCACGTCTGAACAGACAGTGACTGCGATGCCTGCCGTCGCGAAGCTTTTCACCGCAGACTCAAGTAGTCCGTTATCCAGAATGCCCTTGTCCGTCACCAGAAAAATCCTGCGGCATCCCAGGCGCTGCGCGATTTCGCCGAGACGGGCCGAGGCGCCGGGCTCCACTATGGTGGATCGGGTCGACTGGAATTCGAAACTGTTCACGACGGCTCCTTGGCTTTGATCGAGGGCTTGCTCACTCCTGACTTCGCATCTCTGTCACTTGCGTAACTAGACTTTAATCGCGACAAGTGCGATTTGCAAGCTCGTTTACCCGCGACAACAATGTTTGCCAGGCGGCAACGAAATCGCAATGCAAGGAGGATTTATGTTCCTGTTTACAACGAGGAAAGCCCGCCGACTGGCGCTTGAGCCCACAAATTGCCGATTCAAAGCCAACGACCACCGCTACACGTGGCCCCATTATCTAAGCTAGCGTAAAGGTGACTTGCATTATTCGTAACATCCGCCATCCGCCTTGCGGAAGGCGATGCCACATCTCACTCATCAAATAGTTTCGTTTGAGCAGGCTTCGCGGACTATGATTGCCATAGGTCAGTGAGCTAGATCGTTGCCTGAAAGATTGCGGTTTGCTCAGAGCCTTGAACAATTCAGGCGGAAACGGAGGCGCAATGAAGATCGTGGTCAACGGCGACGTGGGTTCCTTCCGGTTAAGCGAGGAAGCCGCACGCCTTTATATGAACATGTCGGGTGATTCGCTGGGAGCAGGCGAATCGCTGGAGGCGATCTCGCGACGCCTCGCTCACTGCCCGAAGTTGCGCGGAGATCCTGTTCTCGTAGCGGTGATCCAGCAATTGGGTGCCAGGGCGAACGGAGCCGGGGCCTGCTTGGAAGTCGTCGATGCCCCTGCCGACGGGTGGCATCTATTAGAGCTATGTGGAATTGAGTGCGTGGTTTCTGATGCGGCCCGGCCGACGGGGCGATGACTCATGAGCATCAACGCGGCCTGAACTCTCCATGGGCGCCGCGACAAGGCAACGCTGAATGACGCTTCGGAGGCGGAGGTTATCGCTGGAAGAGATGTTGTTGCTGACGACCCGGTTTCTCGCAGCGCGAGCATAGTCGGCGCCGCAAATGACCATCAATGTTGATGAGCGAGATGCTCACTGCCTACATTTATGCTCCCTGAGACGGGTGACATAGCCGAATGCAACCGTTGATCGGCCGTTCGATTGCGCGGGAAGCGTCGTCGGCCAACCCGTTTTTGCCGATTGCAGCCGCCCGCCGTCCGCGCCTCGTGGTTCATGCCGCTGCGAGCTCCGCGGGTAAGGAATAACGCGCTACGAAGCTCATTTCGCGCGCTTCCAGTTCATTGCCACATTTGTCGCAGACGATGACCGCGTGAAAATCGTGGTCACATGCTCGATGGCGTAGCTTGAGTGGAGGCAGCCCTTCCGATAGCCACTTGTCACCCCAATGCATCATGACAAGCATTGGTCCGTAAAGGTCACGCCCCATTTCCGTCAGGCGATATTCGTAACGCTTCGGCCCTTCCTGATAAAGCATTTTATTCGCAACGCCCTGCTCGACCAGCCGATGCAGCCGATCGGCGAGGATGTTTGTCGCGATACCCAGCCGCGTCTGGAATTCATCGAAGCGCCTTACGCCGTAAAAGAACTCCCGAATGACCAGAAAACTCCAGCGATCCCCAATAATCTGAAGGGTCCGGGCGACCGAACACGGGCGCACCCTTTCGAGAACGGTCGGATCCGATGCTCTGCGGGAGCGCTTGCGATTCTCCAACCGGGCCGCTTTGCCCGCACCCGGACCGTCCCGATAGTGCACAAGCCGCGGATCGATCTCCGCATGGCAATGCGAACACGCCACGTGCGGTGTACAGTCACATCCGCACGATTTGTGGATGAGCTTCAACGGGGGCAGCGCATCTCCGGACAGCCATTTATCACCAAACGCAAGCAGCGCAATCATGGTGGCGTAAAGATCGCGCCCCTTGTCGGTCAACCGGTATTCGTGACGTGCTCCGCCACCAGCCGGGATCTGCTTTTTCAACAGACCCAGCAGTGTAAATTTTTTCAGTCGTTCAACCAACGTAGTCCGCGGCACCTGCAGGAGGCTCTGGAAGTGCTCAAATCGCCGGACGCCAAAAAAGCATTCGCGCAAGACGAGGAACCCCCATGGGTCGGAAAGAATTTCGACGGTACGCGCAACAGATGAATAGCGCTCAATCGACGCAAAACGGACATCCGACGCATGGTGACTGTGCTTTTCAAGCGTGGCTGGCTTTGCCATAGTTAAACCTTTCAGTGCAAGCCTGGGCAGCGAACAGGCGACCCAACATTCTACGTTCATGCGGCCCGGGTGGACTGCCCGACGAATTGCGAAGTGCATGGCCTTGGACCACTGGGACGCAATGTCGCATTGAAGTCATCTCGGCGAGAATGGAAAGAGCGATCTCCGGTGGCTCAGGTCGCCCTCAATGCAGCCGCCAGATACTGAACCTTTAACTATCCCATCGCCGCGAATAGCGACCATTGATCCAACAGGCCTAGGAGCCCAACCCCATGTGCGGATCACCGTCCCTAGTGCGACAACCGCACCTGCAAGCTGCCAGGCGTCTGCCGCCTCGAGAACGGCCCTATCCATGCAATCCATGATTACCTCACTGCAGCGTCCTGTTCTGGAGTATAGTCCATTTATGCAAGTTATGAGAATTGCTATGGAGCAGAAGATTGTCTCAATCGAACGACGGTCTACGGCCGAGCGTTCGAATGCCACACCGGCTTCGTCCGCAGATCTCGGCGCGTCGACGAATTCCCTGTTAGAAACCATTGGCAAGCGCATTCGTCAATTGCGCTCGCAACGGGCGCTAACGCGAAAGGCGCTTGCAGAGCTAGCTGGCGTATCGGAACGATTTCTTGCAAAACTGGAGGGTGGGTCCGGTAATGCGTCGGTTCTTTTCCTGAATCAGTTGACCTCCGCGTTAGGTTGCCCGTTGTCTGACCTTGTAACGGACGGCGAGGAGATCGAAGAGCACCAGTGGCTTGCGATCCGCTCACTTCTGCGCGGAAAAAGCCGCGATGAACTTCACAAAGCGTGCACCGTGCTTGAGACGCACTTTGCTCTTGAGCAGGCCCCCGACCGTCGCGAGCGAATTGCGTTAATCGGACTGCGAGGCGCCGGCAAGACAACTTTGGGCAGGATGCTTGCAGATGATCGAAAGTGCAGATTTGTCGAACTGACTCAGGTTGTTGGGAACATTGCTGGCTGCCCCGTATCAGAGATCTATTCGCTGTACGGTGAATCCGCCTATAGGCGATATGAAAGACGCGCGCTCACGGCCGTAATCGCCGAATTTCCCCGCGCGGTGATCGCGATTCCGGGAGGGCTTGTGACTGAGGAAGAGATCTACGCGATCCTTCGTGCAAGCTGCTTCACCGTCTGGCTGCAGGCAACGCCTGACGATCATATGTCTCGCGTCCTCGCCCAAGGCGACATGCGACCCATTGCAGGCCACAGCGAGGCGATCGACGATCTTGAGCACCTCCTGTCTTCACGCCGCGAACATTACGCGCAAGCCGATCTAGCGCACGACACGAGCGAAAAGCCATTGGCGGAAAGCTATTTGCAGCTGCGCGAGCGCTTGTGCGGCGCCAGTGGCTGTGGCAGCGCAAATTAAAACTTCTCCCAATATCTCCGGTCGCTCGCGCAACTATAGTTGTAACTATCGGTGTGCAGGCGCGATATCCCCGCAAACCCTTGTCACACAAGGCGCGGACGCCCCTTTCCATTTCAATCAAAGTTGTAACTATCGGGGCTACGCCGTCAACTAAAGTCGAAACGCGATACGCGATTTCAACAAAAGTTGTATCGCAATGGGCGGGCAGACGGCCAGAAACGATCATGGCGTACGAGTCGGACAAGCGGATCAGGCTCAAATGCGCCGAAATCGCGCGCGCGGTGACAAGATGCGCGAGTAGTGACGACTTTAGTTGAAATTTAGCACCAACTTTACTTGTGTGAGCGAGCGACTTTCGACGAAAAATGGCGATGCGAACCTCGCTATTAGGATAAGTTTTCTTCCATTAATAGCGGCATTTCGTAACGTAACGTGGCCGATGCAATCCACGCCAGTCCCCTCCGGCCCCGCTCGCGCGCTACTGATCAGTGAGTCCTGGGCTGAGCCGCAGAATTCATGGTCATCAACAAGCACCCCAGATTTCCCGAAGTTGAGCATCCGCGAGAGCCGTCAAACCCCGATTCCGTATGACCAGTCGCCGGCGGCCGGTGTGCGGTCAAGAGCGTCGCCAGTCGCGGCTCAATCAAGGCGGCCATTTCGCTAGGTGCCGCTGCGCGCGCGTGTGCGCCGCAAGCCGGCCGAATTCCAGCGGCCGGCCATTCAGGGTCCTGTGTCCAGCGGCGGCGCATCGGCAGCCATACAAACACTTTCGGCCGGAGCCTGAAGACGGGCTTTGCAAGCCGCCGCCCATTAAGCGTTGGTTGCGATGCGTCCACCATGTAGTCTTCAAGATTGAATTCTTCATCTGGCGCGCCTGATCCGGGTTCGCACGGGAGAGTAGACCACAACGTCGCCACTCCAACTGGCAGCCATGCAATCGGAAAGATGAGCGACGACGGTGCCGGTGGCTGCTGGCGAAGCATGGACGACAGCTCGTGTTCGGATCCCTCATACGTCGGCATCGTCATCCTCCTTACGGGGTCCACCCGGTGGCGCGATCAACGGCTCGGACGTGTCGATGCCCAACATTTCCATTGCTCGCCTGACAAGTTCGATCTGGGAGCGGAAGTCCAGCGTCCACTCGTTGCCCCCGGAACGAACCTGCATGCCGTCGTGGATGACCAGCATGTGAAGCGCCACATTGAGCGCTTCGATGATCGTGGCGTCGCGCCCGGCGCGCCAGATATTGTCAGAGGAGTCCATTTGGTTGCCCCAGATCCAGAGTCAGCATCACGTGCCCAGGATGCGTGCCAAGACGTGAATTCATTCTGTCACCGATGAACGGCTGCAACCATCGATTTTGAGTTTTTGGAAGGGGTTCGCGCACATTCCCGGGCGAGCCCGACGGATCGCGCGAGCGGCGCAAATAAGATTACCGACTTTCCGCCGGTCCCCACATAGGCGCGCATCGCTGCAGGGTCTATAACAGTATCGGCAGCATGAAATACGGATCGCGGGAAACTTTCGCCAGGGACATTCAAATACGAGCGGCCCGGGTCCAGGCCTGCCTTTTCAGTTCCTATCAGGCTGCATACCGGAGGCAATCATGGAATGTGGGTATCGTGGGTGGATCATCGATGCAACTCCCAGTTTCTCCCTCGGGAAATTTTTCGCACATGCGCGGCTGGTCCGGGCATCGGCGGGCGACGAGGTGGACGCAGAGATGCACATCGAGCGCGATCTTGCCTGGTTCGACACGGAGGAAGAGGCGGTCGAGGTTGCCCAGCAGTGGGCATTCGCGTGGATCGGCAAGCGCGCCAGCAACGTCATTCCCGGGCCGGAAGAGCCGGGTCCCGTGGCGTGATCTTTTGCTCGTGACAGGTTGCGACTTTATTCCGACCCGATGCTTTGGCGTTATAAAGCGCCTCATCGGCGGCCTTGATGACTGTCGTTACATCGGTATCCTGATTCGGCGTCCAGCTCGCGGAGCCGATGCTCGCGGTTACGCGTCCGTATTCGCTGCCTGCGTGTTCGATGGCGAACTCGCTGATCGCCGCGCGGATCTTCTCGGCAATCAGGGATGCTCCGCTCTCGGATGTGTCAGGCAGGACAACAATGAACTCTTCACCGCCATAGCGGGCCGCCGTGTCCGCCGGTCGCCGGATGTTCTCGCCGATACAGCGTGCGACGGCGGCCAGCGCATCGTCGCCCGCCTGGTGGCCATAGGTGTCGTTGTAGGCCTTGAAACGATCGATATCCACAAACAGGAGCGAGAACACGCTGCGCATGCGTTGCGCACGGCGCCACTCCTGATCGAGAATCTCGCCAAGCGTGCGCCGGTTGTGGAGACCGGTGAGACTGTCGGTTCTGGCGAGCAGCTGCAATTCGGACTCCGCGCGCAGGCGTCGCTGCAGCTGGGTACCGAGTACAAATGAGAGCGCAATAAAACCCAGCGCGAACGCGCCCATCAGAGAGCCCATCGTGAGTGCCCGCCGACGCCAGGCGGCGTATATATCCGGCTCGCCTTCCGCCACCATGATAATGAGCGGCAGATGCGGGAAGTTCTTGAAATAATACAGGCGGCGCGCCCCATCGATCGACGCGGTGTCAGAAAAGCTGCCCTCCGACGCGGCTTTGAACTGCCGGAAGGTACTGGCCCTGCTGATATCGCGCCCGACGACCTTCGGATCGTAAGGCTGACGCATGATCATGAGGCCGTTGGCAGCAATCAGTGAAATGGCTCCGTGAGGCCCCAGCGACAGTCCGCCAAACAGGTCATGAAAATACTCAAGGTCGATCGCCATCAGCACGATGCCGGCGAATGTGCCGTCCGGGTGCGACACACGGCGGCTTAGCGCAATACTGGGCGAACCGTTGCGAAGGCGCGAGAAAAACGGTGCGCTAATGTAGAGGCCGGTGTTGGGCCTATCGCGCTGGGCCTTGAAGTAGTCCCGGTCGGCGAAGTTGCCGGTGCGCGGCGTATCGTTGCCCGCGTCGATGATGACGTTGCCCGAAGCATCGAGCACGAGCATCGACCCCAGATTTTTTGCGGTCGCGGCCCGATCAAACAGGAACTGTCGTCGCAGATCAGGCGGCAGGGCCATCACCTTCGGAGTTACGAGTCCCTCAACCACCGCCTGAAGTGACAGCGCGTACAGTTCGAAATTGCGCTCGATATCGCGCTCCGCGATGAGCGCGACGTTCCGCGACGTCTCGCGTGCCCGCTCCAGCGCGTCCTGCCGGCTCTGGTACAGGGAGATTGCGCACAGCGAAACCATGACGAGTGCGATGAGGCCGCCGCCATAAAATACAGCGCGCGGTCCCATGAACCATCCGGGCAGGGTTTTATTGGTGGGCATTGACGGCATGTGTACGTTGTCTTTTTAGAACTGGAGCGCTACGAGTTCACACGGAACAGGGCAGCCGGTGAATGCCGAACGACGATGCGATCTCCTTCATACCCGTGTTGCCCTCGTCGGAGAGTTGATAGGGACGGTCATGCTGCGCCGGCGAGAGCGTGGGCTTGCGGCCGAACTTCGTGCCGCGGGCTGCAGTCCGGCCGCTCCGTATGCGCTCAACGATCAGGCTGCACCGGCTGCCCGATAAGAGCTGGTCGCCTCGCGATGTATCCTGATCCGGAACAGTAGTGCTGAGTCGCGAGCGGGAACGGTTCCCGGCGAATCCGCGATTCTCACCGACGACGCAGCTTTTCAACCGGAGGCCACCCGCGTGCCTATGACGACGGCTTCGCCGTTATCAGGCGCCGTTCACTGCATCCTTGAATGCCTTGCCCGCAGTGAACTTCACGGTCTTCGCAGCGGGGATCTGGATCTCAGCGCCGGTCGCCGGGTTACGTCCCACACGTGCGGCGCGCGCGCCCGTCGAAAACGAACCGAAGCCGATCAGCTGCACCGTCTTTCCTTTCGTCAGCTCGCCCGTAATGGCCGCGATCACCGCGTCAATCAACTCGCCCGTCGCCGTTCTGCTATCTCCGGTCTTCGTGGCGACCGCCTCCACCAGTTCCTGCTTGTTCATCGTGTCTTCCTCGTTGTGGTCGAAATTCCCTCACCCTACCCGATCGGTGCGCCTTCGCGCAATCACCACCCGGCCTTGGTTGGCGCCAGCGCGGATGCATTCTCCAAAGGCGGCCGCACGTTAACGTCACCTGCACGTTCTCCCGACCGTGAACACCGGACGGTGGCCGCTACCAGAACCTGTGACATCTCACGTGGCGCTTCATCGATCGACAGAACCGCCGCATCCTGGCAGGCAGTCCACCGGCCCCACAGCCGCCAATTATCGACTCCGTGAGTTACCCGCCTTTTCCCCGGCCGGATACCACGGCCCGCCGGTACTGGTCCACCTCCAGCAGCAGGTGATCGATACGCTCGCAACTGGCCATTCTGCGCACGGAGCGACGCGACAATTACCCCCGTCGACCGGACAAGATAGTTGTCGTTCCGGCGGACTTTGTAGTTGACGATCTAGACCCGTTAGCCAGCGACCCGAATTCCGCGGATTCAACCGTAGTTCGCGAGCTACCTGGAAAGGGACATGGCTCAACCTGAAGCGCTGCCCCGCTTCAAACCACCGCTGAAGTTTTGATAGTCGGCATCAGTGTTCACCTCTGCGCCAGCTTGCTGCGGTCAACCGCTCCACCGCCGCTTCATAACGCGCCTGCGAAGTCGCAGCATCGTCGTTCTGATCCGTCTTCAAAATATCGAACAGATGCTCTGCGACGACTGAGCCGATTGCGTGAACCGCGTCGTGTCGCGTAAGCCCTTCTTTCTCGAGGCGATCCATCGCCCGGACCACGGGCTCGAGGTTAAGGGCAATCTGGTTTTCGACGATCGCGTGTAGCGCGGCGTGTGCCGTGACGTTGGGAAGCCTGATCCGGGCGCCGCGGTGGTACGTTTCGACAAGCGCGATCCGCTCCTGTTCGTCGAGTTCGAGCCATGATTCAGGTTCGGGTGCGCAACCGGGGTTGTACTCTTCCATGATCCAGGTCCTGTACAGACTTCTGTCTGTCATGAAACTGCCGGCAACAGTCGCATTACGCTTCAGTCGGTCATTGGCGGCATAACGGGCGCTCGTCCCACAGCCTGGGCCCCCGGCCGTTAACGACAGCACGCCCGGCCACACGCCCTGCGTGAACCGCCCTCCCGGTGACCCGGATGCACCGCGCCGTCATGTGACCCAATGATGCGTCAGCACCGTAGCGACAACCGAATGCCCTGGCCTGGCCGCGAACTGATTGCGCAACTGCCGGTTAAGCTCGTCGCGCGTCATGCCACTCGCGAGCGCCGCCTGTGAGAGCGAGGAATAGGCATCGAGGACATCGCCACTGGTGATTTCATAGCCAAAACCTGCGTCTATCCACTGCAGCGCCGCCGTACCACAGGTCATCGCGAACGCTGGTGCCTGTCCGGCGAAATCGCGTGCGGCCCGCGCCAGGGTTCGCGGATCGGCGGGGCCGCGCATCGCGAGCGACGCCGCCAGATCGAGCAGGCCGGCGTCCTTCGCGGCGGCGAACCACTTCCCCTCGGCGCCGGGACTGCTCGCGACCAGATCGTGGAGAATGCTGTCGGAGCTTCTCGCCGGATATTTTTTCGCGATGGCACGGAACGTCGCGAGATGCGTGGTGGCCTGATTGGCCTCGATCGCATAGCGTCGATAGGCCTCGTCCGTCATGCCCGACGACAGAAGGATCGCTTCGCATTTGCGGGCGATGGCCGCAGCCGGCGCGTTCAGCCCCCTCGACGCTTCCGCATAACGCAGTGCTTCAGCCGGACGGTTTAATGCAATCAGTGCATCCACTCCGTACTGCCGATATCCCCACCAGTTCAGGCGCGCGCCATTCACAAGAGCGAGGAGTTCCTCATGGCGGCGGGCAGCATTCAGCGCGCTGAGGCAGGCGGTGGTACCCGCGAAATGCTCCCCCAGACCTGCAGCGCCCATGACACGCGCAGTCACCGGCAACAGCCGGTCTGCCCATGAGGACGCGATGGCGGGTGAGACGCACAGGTCGCCCCAGCGATCGCCCAGCTGTTCGATATACGGCATCCGGTCGTCCTGGAGCGCGTCAAACAGGCGGTCCAGCCAGCGCATGCGGACCGGAGCAGGCACATCCGCCCCGCCAATGACGGGCACCAGCGCATCGATGGCGCGATTCACGGCGGTACCGATCGCCCCGGAAGAACTGTCTACCTGCTCGAGCGCCGGCGAAAGCATTTCGAGCAGGGCGACCGCGCCGTCGGCCGCGAGAACAGGATCGGCACGGGCGATCTGCCGGATTTCGGTCAGGGCCTCCTTCAGACGCTGGATCGGCAACGCCGACTTCCAGCCGAAGGCGCCGCGCCGGAACCGCGCGGCGAACACCCATTTGTGAGAAGCGGTTCGTGACATGCTCTGTGGACCTTCTCAGCGCGTCTTCATGTAGGCAGCGTACAGGGCCGCGTTGAGCGCCTGCAGTTCGCGCCGGGTTTCCAGCAGTTCGTGATGCCGGCCCTGACGCTCCAGGCTGAGTAACCCGAGCATCACCTTCGCCGCCCGCTCGGGCGCATTCTGTCGCGAAGGCTCCGCCAGTCTGAACAGCGGCGCGAGGCCGGTCTTGTCCGTGAGTACCCACGCCGGAAACCATGCCAGATCGCCGATGTCGCCAGCGCCTTCAAACGACGTATCGAAGGCGCGCCGCAACCTGTTGACGCACGCGTCGTCAAGCCGCCTCAAAAGCTGGTCAAACCGGGATGGCGAAAGCCACGCCAGTTCCACCAGCAACGGCCAGGCGGCGTCCAGGCCATCGAGCCGGTAACGTGCCTCCGTCATCCAGCACAGCGGCGCTGGAATCCGTCGCCAGGACGCGATGCGAGATATCGCATCAGAGGCCTCGGCCCACCTCGCAGCAAGCAGGAAGAGCGGCGCCGCGTGCGCATCTGCGTGCTCCGCACGGAAAGGCAGCGCAGCGGCGCGACCGGCCAGTTCTGCCCAGAGCGGTACGAGCCAGGTCGCCCCGCTCTGCCCCGGGAACACGCGCGCGACCGCGGGCTGGACTTCGCGAGATAGTGCCTGGCAAGCCCGCAATGCGGCCTCGTGACAGTCAAACGGGACCGTCGATCGACCCTCGAGGGCATTGACGACCGAACCGAAATACACCAGGACGTCGTCGTCCGGATACTCGTTCGCCAGGGCCTGAAGCGCGCGCCGCGCGCTCGCCGCATCATACTGCTGCAACGCGGACAGGACATCGTTGCGCAGCATCACGTCGCGGCTGTCGTTGAAAATGTCGAGCTGCATCCGTCGGGTTCAGAACAGTTTGCTGGTCAGGCTGACGAGATTAATCCATTTGACCGTGCTTCTCAATTTCCTGCGGTGCTCATCGACTGACCCGGCGATTGCGCGCCGAACGCCCGCGTCGGCGACTACACGCGCCGTGTCATGCTCTGGTTCCCATCCTGTGCGGCCCGCCGACCTGCTAAGAAGATGTATTTCCGCACACAGATTGCCATGGAAACAAGCAGTCCGTCTCTGAATGGTTGTTGATGACTAACCGGGTGTGAGGCAATCGTGATGCTGCCTTTGTCACGACAGTTGGCCATCTGAACCGTCAGCGCCCTCTTCCGACCGATGTTGGGCCTCCCATGCACGTCGGGTTCTGGCCAGTTCTTCGGCAAGGAGTTTTTCATCCGGCAGGACCATATGGTATTCAGCCGCGAGCACCTTGTTTGGCAACCCTTCCAATGCATAACGCGCCACCGCGGCATTCGTTCGCGCACACAGGATCAGCCCGACGGGCGGGTTCTCGCCTGGCAGCGTCCAGTGCTCGCGCGCGTAATTACAGTACATGTGCATCTGACCCACGTCGGCGTGATTGAGCTCAGTGAGCTTGAGATCGACGATCACAAGGCATCGCAGGCGTCGGTGAAAGAACAGAAGATCTACCCGGAACCAGCTTTCACCAATCCGAAGGCGACGCTGGCGGCCCACGAACGTAAAATCGCCACCCAGCTCAAGAAGGAAGTCTTCGAGCCGATGGACCAGTGCCTCCTCCAGTTGACTTTCTGAATATTCGTCCTTGAGATCCAGGAACTCAAGGACATAAGGATCCTTGATTGCCTCCTCTGCGGTCACAAGATCGCCCGGTTGCGCCTTACCCGCCTTCTGCAGCATCGCCGGCCGGTTCTTCGACAGCATCGCACGGGTGTGAAACTGGCTGCTGATCTGCCGATCCAGTTGTCGCACGCTCCAGCCGCCGCGAAGCGCTTCAGCTTCGTAAAACGCTCTTTCTTCAATTGACCGGGTTCGCCGCATGAGGTGGATGTAATGCGTCCAGGACAGCTGGAATGTCGTCGCGAGTTGGGCGAGATCGAAATTCCGAATCGGCGATTCGGAATTTCCTGGATCGCCTGTTGGCTTAGATTTCCGAATCGGCGATCCGGAAATCGCGGCTGGCGGGTAGGTCTGGTAGAACATCCTCATCAATTCCAGGTTGTCTACCCCAAACCCCCGCCCGAAGCGGGCCGTCAGGTCGGTCGACAACCGTTCTAAAAGGGCCCGACCGTAGGCAGCACGCCCCTCCCCGCCCTGACTGAATTCGACAATACGACGACCAATCTCCCAGTAGGTCGCCGTCATCAGTGCGTTGACGCTTCGGGCCGCAGCACGGCGACCGTGTTCCAGAAGCGCAACGATATCGCTGTGTATGCCACTGTAATCGGTGCCGCTTAACGCGATATCAGTCATGGGTACTATCAGCAGGTAATTTCAGCGTTAATGTGTTCACGGTGGGCACCGGCGACCATGGTCTTGCACTGTCCGCACCCGGCCCACCGATGAAAATCCATGTCGGCAACCGGTCGGCTCGAAATCGCCGACGCGAGCCCTTAGTGCCACGTTGCCAATCCTTCCGCCGCATATGTGGGAGGACCGGCATTGCGACCAGCGCCCGGCTGCGGTTGACGAGTCAACGCATGTTAGCGGCTCGCCGAGGCCAGCATCGAACCCGTACACCGCTTTGTCCCGCAGTGGCAGGCATAGTCGGCGACCAGTTCGGGAGTCATCGCTTCATCAATCGTGAGTCCGTAGGCGATAAACAGTTCGTCGCCCGGCATGACATCTCTGACCGTTTCGATAAAAACCCGCCCCCGCTCGTCCTCGATCGCCTCGCAGTTCGGGCGACAGGAGTGGTTCAGCCAGCGGGCGCTGTTGCCGTCAACGCTGCCGTCAATCACGCGTCCGTCAGCCAGGCCGAAGATAAACGTGTGACCGGGCGCTCCGGACCGCCTGTGTCGGGCAGCCGCCCGCCGCCAGTAGGTGACTTCACCGCGATATTCGAGGATCCGCTCGCCAGCAGCGATAGCCTGCAGCGCGAAAACGCCCCGCCCATGAATGGAAGATTTCCTGACTGTCACACGCCGCACTTCCTGCCCCCTGATCCGTCGATGGCAGCGAGCATAGCGGGCGCTGCGAGGCACCGCAACAGCCCCGTCGCGTTCAGAACAGACTGGTCTGGCGGGGGTCCCGCGCCGGCGGCCGGGAAGCGCCAGTCCGCCCGGGCCGACGGTTGCGGCCACGACTATTCCGCACCCGCTGCAGGTGGGCCAGCATCAGGCAGCCCGCTGCCCCATCACTGAAACGCAGCTCAAACAGCCCGGTTTCGCCATGCGCGCACCGCCCTGTCGCGCGAAACGACAGGCGCAGACCGCGCGACTTCGCGCGCGCGAACATCTGCGTGCGGCTCATGCGCTGCCAGCAGTCGGCGATGAACCCCTTCACCGCCCCGGGCAGCGACTCATGCGTGATGCCCATGGGGAGCGTCAGCCCGGTGAGCAGGTAGATATCAGCCATGCAGCGACTTTCCGGAATCCGGTGACCCATATTTATACTGCTTTTTTGCGTGGTGTCCCCGGTTTGGCCGCGACCGCAGCGCCGGACGGGCGGGTCGCACGCGGGGCCTTCCGGACCGGGGAAGCAACATGCGACCGCTGCCCGTCACGCGCCTGTGCATCCCGCAGCGCGATGAGTTCCATCTGCAGCCGCGCGTTCTCCGTCTGAACCGCGTCGAGCCGCCCCTGCAGTACGCCCGTCTGCTGACGCGCATCGCCCAGTTGCGATTGCAGGGTGTCAATTGCCCGGTGGTGGTCCGCATCCTTGCGGTCCGCGCGACGCGCGGCTTCGTCCAGCTCTTTGTGCAGCTTCGCCGCGCGACCCCGCTCGCGGTCGATCTCCAGCAGGGCGCGCTTCTCGGACGCCCTGAGCCGCTCCTCGGCCCGGTCGGCCGCTTCACGCAGTTTTTCGAGATCGCGCGAAAACCCTTCCCTCACTTCCACGAGTTCGTGATCGCGCGCAGTTAGCGCCGCGCTGAACCGCCCAAGTTCCGCCTCCAACGCCTGTCGCTGCGCGTGACTTTCAGCCTGCGCCTTGTCGAGCTCCCGCACCTCGACCTGCGCGGCCAGCAGCGCTGCGGCGCGCTGCTCGAGCGCCGTCTCGACGCGACCCAGTTCGTCGCGGGCGGCGATCACCAACTGCTGCGATTCGGCCTGCTGCGCCAAGACCTCGGCGCGCAGTGCGTCGAGCGCGGCGTCGGCCGACGCAGTGGCGCGCGCCCAGAGGGTCGCGACCAGTTCGCCGGCAGCCGCGCTGAGATCGGTGGGCAGGTCAGGATGGTCGATGCGCACGCGGCTCTTTTCCCGAAGCTCCGCCCAGAACTCGCCAAGCACCTGCGTCGGCGTACTCATGCTGCCGCGCTTTACGAGCTGATACAGCCGGTTCGCGGTCGGCGTGATGCCGTGACGGAAGAACAGCAGCGCGCAGACCTCGCGGTACAGCTCGCGGGTCTTCGGGAACCGGGCCTTGAGGTGCTCGATCTCGGCGGCCAGCGCGGCGTCGGACGACGGGACATCGCTCATGAGGGTGTTTTCGCGTGAAGGTTGAGCGGCATATTACTACGTAAACCGCTCCGTATCTGACGCCCTCTCCCTTGAATCTTGACATTAATCCTGTAATGTTTAAATTTCTGTAGTCGGTCCGTACGTAATTGCGTCACACGCCGACATCAGCCCCCGCCGCCTTCTCGCTTTCGTATTTGGATTCTGACGTGCGCACTGCATTGTGGCCAGAGCATCCCGGTGCTCACCCGATGGCCGGATAGATACGCGCAACCCGGTCATTCATCGACGATCGTCCCTTGCAAAACGGGTGGAGTCCATAGATACGCTAAGGGCCCACGCAAGGCAGGCTACACCACCGGGCACAGCGTTTGCAGCGACCTCAGTACGCGGGAAAGGTCCCTCGGAGACGCCCACGGTGGCTCGAAATCCAGTGAGATCCAATCCGGCGTGTCCGCGGCAGGATCATATTATTTCAGGGAGAACGCCATGGCGAATGCTCTGCGCAACTGGATAGTTATTGGCAGCAACGCGTACGACGAGTACACCTTCGTACCATGGCTGCACAAGAACGTATACCGGCGGACGGTCCCTCTGAGCCGAATCTGCATTCAATAGCCCGGACAAACGAGTTCGGTCACGCCGGGTGTTCCCGGCGTACGGGAAAGTCCGCTTCTTTTGGACGCAAGCCCTCTTCCGCTCCGAAGCCCGTCAGGGCGATCAGTACTGGAGGCCGGGTCAGTCGCGCCCCTTGGAGTTGCCTCGCGACATCATGGCCGCTCATGCCAGGTAGACCGATGTCGAGGAGAATGACGTCGGGCGACCATGTCAGCGCAACCCGAACTCCGCTGGGCCCGTCATCTGCGCTCCTGACCTCGTAGTCATTCATACGGAGGACCAGCGCGAGTGATTCTGCCGCGTCACGATTGTCGTCGATGATCAGTATCTGGAGCTTCGGACCTGGGAGCTCCGGCCCGGCAATCGGGTCTGCTTTGTTCGTCGGCAATGCCGCCGCGATGGGCAAACGAACCGTAAACCGGCTGCCTTCACCTGGCCCAGCACTGATGGCGGAGATCGCGCCTTCGTGCAGTTCGACCACCGAGCGCGCGACTGACAGCCCGATGCCCAGTCCACTGCGCGAGCGTCGGGTCATCGGATCAACCTGAACGAAAAGATCGAAAAGGTGAGGCAGTTCGTCTGCGGGAATCCCGATCCCGGTATCCTCCACAGAGACCATCGCTGCATCCTGTACAACCTGAACCTCGACGCGGATATCACCATCATCGGCCGTATATGTGGGATGAACAAGATGCGCGCGAATTCCTATCATAAGCGTCCGAGTTATCTAACCCGGTAACGTCATGCCGTTTTAGGACGATACGGCTGGAGCCCTGCCTGTCCGCGAAAGCGTTCCGGATCTGCTGCGCTCGCTTGACTTAGTCGCTGTGAAGGTAGATCGAAGTCGTCGCAATCGAGGCATGGCGGAGGTTATCCCGTACCGTGATCAGCTCGGCGCCGCGGGCCAGCGCATGAGCTGCGTGGGTATGCCGCGTCCAATGCGGACTTGCCCGACGCAGTTTTTCCGCAAGCGCCGGGTTGTCCGCCTCGATGACTTCGGCCGCTTTCGCAAAGAATCGCCGCGTAATCTCCCATAACCGGGCCCCGCTGATGCCAGCCGCGCTGTCCTGCTCGAGGCTGCCGATAAGCGCCGTGTCCGGATGCCATCGGGTCGGCGCGACCGGCAGCCTTCGCTCAACCAGATAGCGGTCCAGCGCGGTGCGGGCGAGTGGTGGCAGCGCGACCTTGCCGGCCTTTCGACCCATCCCGATAACACTCACTCAATGATCGCCCCAGGCGTCGGTTTCGATGCTGCCAAGGCGGGCACCGACCAGTTCGCTGACGCGCAGGCCGGTCGCATAAGCGAAGTCCAGCACGAAACGCAGACGTTGCGCCGCCCGGCTTCCCGGCCGTACGACCACTCGAGTCCGTCGGCAATCGCACGCGCGAGCAGCCACTCGCCCTCGGTAAAGGCGTGGGACGTGTCGAGCACGGTCGAGCGGCTGGTCCCGCGTACCTTGACGCCAGCAAATGGGTTCGCGAGCAGATAGCGCTGCTCGATCAGCCAGCGGAACATCGCCCCCAGGACTGACAGCGCATAAGCGCTCGAGCGGGCCGTCGTGATGAGCGTTCCATACGCGCGATGCGGAATTCGATCACCGATGCTCAGTCTGGGTTCGGCCCTTCCGCCCTGTTCTCAAGAACGGCTCCGGTCTGCGCGTCAACCCCGACTTCCTGCGTGCCCTGCTTCGACGCAATATCGAAGGAATAACGCAGTCCGCTGCCTCCCGCTTCCTTCTCCAGTTCTTCGTCGGTGATCTTCCCGGGATGTGCCTTCAGCGCGGCGGCACGCGCCTGCTCAAGGCTGATCTTCGCTTCCCTGGCATATTGCTGACCGGTAAATGCAAAGGCGGGAATGCTCGTCACAATTACGCCGACTGCGACCAGGATAATACCGATTTCCTCCTTCATTTCGTACTCCAATGTTGATTGATTCAGAATCAATGATGGCATTCCAGGATTAAGGCAGGCAGCCTGAACTCCGCGGATTTTGAATGGCCGCAGTGCGCTGCCGGTGTTTTCCGTCCGCTAAGGTTCTCATAAGTTACCTCTCCTAGAATTGGAATTGTGATTACGGGCGTATCGCCCGAGTTTATTTTCATCAGATGAGGAACTATCATGAAATCTGTTCTCCTTACCTTCGCAACGGCCATCGCGCTGAGCGCCCCGGTCATTGCCTTTTCCCAACAGGCCAACGCGCCGGTCACCCGCGCACAGGTCCGCTCTGAACTCATTCAGATCGAGCATGCTGGATACAATCCCGCAAGACGCGACACGTCGACTTACCCGGCGGACATTCAGGCGGCAGAGGCTCGCATTGCCAGCAAAAATGTCGCAAATGGGTCAGATTCCGGAATGGGCACCGCGACCAGTGGCGCTTCGCAGTCCGGCAAGCACATCGCGCCGGCACTTGGCTCGACGCATCTTTTCGCGCATCACTGAACGGGTGATCACGGCGGCACAGACAGCAGGCCCGTCTCGAGCGAACGCCTTCAAGGAATTCGACGACAAGATCCAAAGAATCTCCTACTGGTGATATGGCGGCAGAAAAGCTATGTCGAATCGTATACAGGCGCTCTTCTCGACATGACCGACCTCACATTAGAGGGCCTCGTCGCGCGCAAAATGTAGCCGGGTCGTCACCACCGACGGACGCGGCTAACAATGATCTCGACGAGACAGCGACCAGATCGGCGAAGCAACGTTGACAGCGGTACAAGCCAATAGGGCATTTGACCCCTTCGGTTCAGCGCGAGTCAAGGTTTTTAGCCTAGCAATAAATTTGTACTTGACGATTGCTATAACTTAGGAATGTTAATCATGTGTACATTTTACCTAACTGCACTCGCTGCGGCCGCACTTGCGACTACCACTGCGACGGCGCTTGCCACGCCGTTCACCGCCTACACGACGACCGTTCACCTACGCGACGGGAAGCAGGCGGTATGCGCCGTCAACGAACCACATTCGACGCAATCACCCGGCGCGCAGACGCTCAGTACAGTTGAGCGAAACGAAGCACAAATCGATGCAACGGCCAGGCTGCGCAGGCACCTAGGCAACAAGAACCGCTATCCGTCTCCCGCAACTGCCCCGCTCGTGAATTGCACGTGAGTGCCCGGCACAGCAGATGCTCAGCACGTGCCATCTGCCATCCACGCCACCGCGTCGAGATGACCTGCGGCACATACTCATCAGACTTCGTGCGACGCATACGGCCACCTGGGAGCAATCTGTGAAACGATTCACGTCAACCACTGATGATAGCCGCTTTGGCTTGCCGAATGGATTGGCCCCGGCTCAGGTAGTGGTCAGATCAACGGTCTTAACTGGCGCTTGTAGCGTTGGCCACCCCGCAAGGTTGCGGGCTGGACACGTAATGGGAGCAATCCAGTTTTCGGCAAATCGGGTTCAGGCCGGACATGTATTGCGCCTCGGGGGAGGCATGCATAACCTTTCCGGCGACGTCTATCCGGCGACCTGATCGGGCGTCACCGGGTGAACTGCCCTTCGGGTGATCGCCGGGCGGGACGGCCATGTTCTGCGGGAAGGCAGACGATCAGGAACCGGCATTGCTGGATCATGCTTATGACACTCTATCGGGGGAAAATACGACATGACGAATAACACACGTAGCTTTGCCGTGCAGGCTGTCAGCAAGGTCCCCGAGGTGACCCTCGGATTCTGGCTCATCAAGATTGCGGCCACGACGCTTGGCGAGACGGGCGGCGACTGGGTGACGATGTCGCTGAGGCTGGGCTACCTGATAGGCACGGCGATTTTCGCCGTCATCTTCATCGGGTTTGTTTTCGCTCAGATCAGGGCAGACAGGTTTCAGCCGTTCCTGTACTGGGCGACGATCGTCGCAACCACGACGCTCGGGACAACGATAGCGGATTTCGCTGACAGGTCACTTGGTTTGGGCTATCCAGGTGGCGTGACTATCGTCCTTGGACTTCTTATCGCCAGTCTGGCGATCTGGTACTGGGTCGAAGGAACTGTCTCGGTTAGGAGCATTACCACGTCAAGGGTCGAGTGGTTCTACTGGTGCACCATCATGTTTTCGCAGACGCTAGGCACGGCGCTCGGGGACTCGGTGGCCGGGGCCGACCGGGGCGGCCTGGGACTGGGATACGAATATGGCGCGGTGATCTTCGGGATGGCGTTGATCGTCGTGGCAGCGCTGTACTTCTGGACAAAAATCTCGCGTACGTTGCTGTTCTGGGCGGCGTTTATCCTGACGCGACCGCTCGGCGCGACGCTCGGTGATCTGCTCGACAAGCCGGTCGCACAAGGTGGGTTGCATCTGAGCCGATTCTACGCATCGTTGATCCTGCTCGGCCTCATCACGGTCAGTGTCGCGCTTAGCCGCCAGCGGGCCGAGAGAAAGGGGGCGAGAGTCAAAATCGATGGGATTGAGACGGAAAATTGAGAGTGGCGCAAGCCTTTTCTGAGGGGCTGATTATTTCATGTGCTTCCAGACTATCTCGATGAGATTGGGCTCGAGGCTGTAGGTGGAAGAAGAAAAGAACTGCTTTGCGGTTGAAGAACCTGCTGGCCAGCTTATCCCGATCGCCGACCGGCGGTGGCCGCAACGCCGACACCGGCTGGAAAGGCGAGCGACGCAGCAGCGCCACGCACGAGTCGACTACTGATCCGGATGCGCGATTGTTCAAGAAGACCCACAAGAGCCCGGCCATCCTGTGCTACCACGGACACCTCCTGATGGAGAACCGCTCGGGGTTGTTGGTCGGCGCCGCGGTCAGTCACTCGGATGGTT
The DNA here is from genome assembly GCF_004339745.1 of Paraburkholderia sp. BL9I2N2. GTDB lineage: Bacteria > Pseudomonadota > Gammaproteobacteria > Burkholderiales > Burkholderiaceae > Paraburkholderia. The sequence goes on from NZ_SMGP01000006.1 coordinate 194,619, forward strand.
TCGCGAGCGGGCCAGCGCGTAGCGATTGCTCGATTGCGTCCCAAGCGCTCATGCGATGACAGTCGGTGCCGACAAAGCGTATGACACCCCCGACTCCGTAAACGATTGCCGCGTTCGCAAAGTGACACCGCATGTCGCACGCAACGATGAGCGTTTGGGCGGCAGCGCAATCGACGGTCGCACTTCGCGGCATGCGGGCTACCGGACCAGCCAGGTCATCCGCATACGAATCGAAGAGCTTTTCGGCCGGGGCAAAACGGTCGGACGGATCGGGCAGACGGTCTATCGCGGTATCAAGCGCGTCGACGACGTCACGGCGACGCCGGGGTTGACGCCTGCAAATACTGCGCAGCTCCCGGAACCTACCCTTCCTTGAAGCCCCCGCCATTTGATAGCCGATCAAAATGGTCTTACCAACACCGTCGTCCAGTACGACCTGAGCGGCAATGTACTCAAAAGCTTCGCAGTACCCGGGCACGTAGATGGGTTAACGTGCCGTCAATAAACGGAATTTTTCGTACCTCAAGGTCTCGCCCTTGCTGATTTAGCGGCGCGCAACGGCCGGAATCGCCCCTTGGCGACGCGTTTGTTGGCATGCCACACGTAGTCGCACGTCAGGTTGAGGTGATTCCAGCCCAGCGGCGCGACATGCGCGACGAGGCTGTCGTCAATTTCGCGTTGCTGCCGTAAGGCGGCAATCGATCGCTCCAGATACACCGTGTTCCATAACGTGATCGCCGCCGCCACCAGATTCAGGCCACTCGCCCGGTAGCGCTGATTTGCTGATTTTCAAGGCCGCCATCCTGTTGCCAGAGTTCGTACGCACGAGCCCGGATTCGTTCTACGACGGTCATTTCGTGCATTGCAATGCCCTCCGTTGATGACGAACGCAGTCTCCCGGTACCGGAAGCGTCCGATGTCGCGCAATGTCTGGACGAGCTGGTCCGGATCCACCGGCTTGACCAGATGCTTCGTAAAGCCGGCCTCAGTCGAGCGGGAAATGTCTGCGTCGCTGCCGCACCCGGACAGGGCGATCAATACCGAGTCGCCGGTTGCTTGGCAACGCCCTGAGTTCGTGGGCGACGTCGTACCCGTTCATCCGCGGCAGGCCAATGTCCAGCAGGATCACGTCAGGCGACCATGCAGTCGCGGTCCGCGGTCCGCAGTCCGCGGGGACCGTCCTCCGCCGTCCGGACTTCATGTTCCTCCATGCGCAGGACCAGCGCGAGCGAGTCAGGGCCATCACGGTGGTCATCGACGATCAAGTATCCGTAACCGCCGGCTGCGCGGATTTGCCACGGCTTCGCTCTCAGCAGTCTGGGCTACAGGTGCCGATGCGACCGGCGGATGCGCAGACGAATACTGGCATATGGCTCCGGCGCTCATCGAAAAAGAGATTGCCGGTCAGAACCCGTCACAAGGTGTTGAGCAGGAGGCCCAGTCAGGAGAGTAGCTGCACATTCCGGCGGCGTCCTGCCCCCCGCTGCCAGCGGTCAGCTGCCGCTCTGGACGGTCGCTTCGTACTTTCGGCATGCATCCGCCACGTGCGTGTTCGCGGCCCGGTGACGGCGCCCCGGAACGGGCGACGCAGGCTGGTACCATCGACCCCACATCGAGAACATCTGCCCGCTGATGGCCATTGGACACCCGACCTTGGAGATCTGCTCCACCGTCGCGGAACGCGATGATCCCGCCGACGGTGGCTCCGCCGGACTCATCGATGCAACTGAAGAGTGGCTCGATCGCCCGTTGCAAACAGACATCGAGCCTACAAAGGATGGCTGCCATGTTCCCGCAGCTCCGGTTCAAAGTAAATCCACCGTGCTGTTGGAAACTGCGCTCGAAGATCATTCTCAATGCTGTTGATGGTTCTGACAAGATCGTCAGCGCTGCACTGCGGCTCCAGTTCTGCCTGGATGGCGACAACCAGGTCGTCGGCCCACTTGAGTACGACAAGGCTCACGACCCGCGTGACTTCTGATCTGCTAGCGATCCAGTCGTACATCGCATTCCGCGTGTCCGCGTGAGCCGACTCGCCGACGAGCAGCGACTTGATCTCGTGCATCGCAAAGAATGCCGTGCCCATCAGCACCAGTCCGACGCCAATACCGCCGAGCGCGTCGTAGGCCGCATTGCCCGTTAGCACAGCGATGCTTACCGCAAGCAGCGATATCGCCACGCCAGCCAGTGCGGCCGCGTCTTCACCTACGGAAAGCATGACTTCCGGTTTGCCGCTCTCGCGAAACCAGTGCAACAGTCCGTGTTTGCGCCGCCGGGGCTTGATGGTTCCGATCGAAGCCTTCAGCGCAAACGCTTCGATCAAGCCGGACGCGCAAAGTACGCCGATTACCGCGTACGGGTGCTGGAGCGGCGAGCGGTTCAGCAGATGCCAGCCGCCGACCGCGGCCGACACGACGCCGCCGATGAGAAAAATCTGCAGCGCAACCAGCATCCCATAAAATTATGTCTCGCGGCCAAAACCCAGACGATGCTGTTCGTCGGGCAATGCGCGGGCAGAGCGGCGACCCAGCAGCAACACGAACTGGTTCAGGCAGTCGGCGCTCGAATGGATGGCCTCGGCGAGCGCCGAGCCCGAATTCGTATAAAACGCCACGGCATACTTGCAGATCGCGACCGCGACGTTCGATGTCAATGCGTAATAGACGGCGCGCGGTGTTTCTACGCGAGGATCTGATGAGCGGGCTTTCATGGGATGGGTCCAGCGCGTCGACAGGCCGCGGCAATCTGGGCTGCGTCGAACCTGTTGCGGACTGCGGCAGTGTCGCGACCTACGCCGGCGAAATCTTGTGACGTGGCCGACTCACGACCTTGCGCTATTTCCGCGTCGATCCTGGCGGGATGGGGTTGCTGTTCTGGGACGACTCCAGCGCGTTTTCTGACGCGGCATGTTTACGTCGTTCGCGTGCGTCTTGTGCGCTTTGTACGGTATCCGACCGATTTACAGCTGGCAAATCGGTTGCCGATGCAACATCCCGGTCGTCTGGGATCTCCGCGTGACTCTTTCGATTGCCGTCGCCGGAAGGTGCCGGCCCCCCCGGTGCGCCATCGTCCTCCGCTTCAATCTCCCTGCGGGCGGCCTCCCAATAGTGTTCCGACGGGCCTGCCGGCGACGAATCCTTTTCCCACAGTTCGTAGGCGCGTCGGCGGATTTTTTCATCAAGAGTTTGTTCATTCATCGTACGATCTCCTTACCCGGACATCACGTTGACCAGAAAATCCCGCTGCTATCGCCCATGGACGCCACACGGACCGATATCCGCCGCGCCAGCAAGCCTTCCCCAACGGTTGGGGTACATCACGCAGCCATGGGTATTGCGCGGCACTGCGTTTGCCCGTGCCAATGCCGCCGCATTCCGCCAAGGGAATCGGTGCACACTGACGCTCGCGTGGCTCAATCGTCAAAGAGCAACCGGGCGGTCGCAGGCCGTGGCGATCCATTTCAGGTCCGTTCTGGCGCTCGCGCTTGGGGCGTTGAGTCGGCGCGTATCGCTTCGGCAAACCTCAGCAATGCAGCGACGGAGCCCGACACGCTGGTGTATTCTTGCCGTCCAATCCGGCCGTCCAGCAACACAGACAAGCCCGCTTCCTCTGCAATTTTCAGCACGTCCATTCTGCTTCTCCCGCGGCACATCACACCCGTAATGAAGCAAGGCGTGTTCCCGGGACTCCCAGCCTGAAATGCCGGTTAGAACCGAACCCACATGAGCGAATCTACGGCTAAAATAGTTCACATGGCGGTGCGCCGCGACGCAAGCATCAAAATCGGTGCGAAAGGGGCCACGAACTGACTGGAACACGTCAAACGCCGCAGCCACAGCGCTAGCGTGCCGGTCGCGAAACGCGTCCGAGCAATCTCACATCCGCGGTTCGACGTTGCAATCGACCCAATAAATAGCGGGTGGGCCATCCCGTTGACGCGGCTCGGGGAAGACACGCCGGGAAACACGGTGCCTGGGTCGGCTTCACCTCGCACTGCCTCAATGAGTGCGTTGGCAATGAGGTGCCGGCCAGCACTAATCGTTGTGCCAGGCATCCTCCACCGTCCGGGCGGACTTGCGGGCGAACGATGGCCCTGTCAGTGCGCTGCCGGACAGGACAGTTGCGCGTAGCCACGCTGTGGCAGTTGCTTCGACCGTACGCGTCGCGCCTGATACGGACCCGCGCACGTTCCAACCGCAAGGCGGGTTTTGAGGAACTTAGTTTCATCGTCGCTGGAATGCCGGACGAAACGTTACCCTCGATGGTCGACTACCTTGCCGCCCAATCATGGGTACTTGATGCCTGGTTCGTTCCGTGAATCCCTACGGGAGCCTCATTGATGATCTGGTACGAGACCATCGGATTGCCGAAGGCCACACCGTTCTACGCGGCTTATTTCGAGCTGGGCCCTGAAGCCCGACGCCGACGTCGTTGATGCCGCATTCCGGGTGATGATCAAAGACGTAAGGCATCGCGTCAGGGCGGAAGAATCCGAGCTGTTCCCTGAACTGCGCAAGTCGAGGCTCGATCTCGGCGCGTTTGGGCAGAAACGCGCGGAACGCAAGGCCCAACTGATGGCCAGGCTGCCGAGGGACGTTGGCAACCGGACCTGACACCAGGCGACAGTCAGCGCCGGATCATGCGGCGGTGACGACCGCCGGCAATGCCAGACGTGGCTGCGGCGGCACAGGGAGGCGGAAATGGATGCGATAGCCGTGCTGTTCGGTACGGGAAAGGATCTGAACGCGCTGCAGATGGGGATGCGGGCGCTGATAGTGTTTGTTGTCGCGCTGGTGTTGATCCGGATATCGGGCCGACGCTCGTTTGGCCAGCGTTCGGCTTTTGACTATGTCGTTGCCATCTTGCTTGGGGCGACGTTGAGCCGGGCGATTGTTGGTGCCTCGCCGTTCATTGCGGCCGTGGCGGCTTCGACGGTGATTGTGGTACTCCACCGGCTACTGGCGTGGGCGTGCATGTACAGCAGTTCGCTGGAGCGGATGGTGGTGGGCGTCGAACGGGAGGTGTTCCGTGACGGACAGTTCAACAGGCAGGAAATGACCAGGGCACTCGTGACGGTAGCCGACGTCCAGGAGAGCGTCCGGCAGGCACTGGGGTCACGCGCGATGTCCGACGTTGGTGCGGCGATTCTCGAACGCAACGGCGGGATAAGCATCATCCGCAAGAAACGATAACCCGAAGCGTGAAAGACAGATCTCCCAGCCTGCATCTCGGACCTTCCGTTGCCGCCGCGGCACGTCGGGCGCAACTTTTAGTCGTGGAGCGTCAATAGTCCGATTACCCCAGGATCGCGCAACGTACTGGCGAATTCGACGCCACGCTGAAGTGCCGCACCAGCGGCGGCCTCGGGCGTTCCGAACCGCGGGCTGCAATTGCTCTCGCGGAAAATTGCGGTGGCGGGATCGGGGTCGTCGACACCGACGAAGAACTCCGATCGCCAGTAGTCCTTGTCGCACCGTTCTTGGGTCACAACCACATACCGAGATACCTTCGCCGTTGCCATGACCGTCTCGAAACACTGGTAACCGGAATAAGGAGCATAGCCCCCGATCGCTGATTAGGCAAAGCCTGGAGCAGGCGGCCGGAGGATGACGGACAGAGGGTGCCAAGCGACGGCTGGGCTTCGCTTCACAGCCGGCTATCGGTGGCTCACTGGCCCGGATCTTTCCCTAAGCGGGAAGAACCAAGGTCGCGCAACAGGCCGATCAGCATGTCCGGATCCACCGGCTTCACCAGGTGGCGGCTGAATCCGCTTTCCGCGGATCGCGAGCGGTCCTCTTCCGCTCCGAAGCCCGTCAGGGCGATCAGTACTGGAGGCCGGGTCAGTCGCGCCCCTTGGAGTTGCCTCGCGACATCATGGCCGCTCATGCCAGGTAGACCGATGTCGAGGAGAATGACGTCGGGCGACCATGTCAGCGCAACCCGAACTCCGCTGGGCCCGTCATCTGCGCTCCTGACCTCGTAGTCATTCATACGGAGGACCAGCGCGAGTGATTCTGCCGCGTCACGATTGTCGTCGATGATCAGTATCTGGAGCTTCGGACCTGGGAGCTCCGGCCCGGCAATCGGGTCTGCTTTGTTCGTCGGCAATGCCGCCGCGATGGGCAAACGAACCGTAAACCGGCTGCCTTCACCTGGCCCAGCACTGATGGCGGAGATCGCGCCTTCGTGCAGTTCGACCACCGAGCGCGCGACTGACAGCCCGATGCCCAGTCCACTGCGCGAGCGTCGGGTCATCGGATCAACCTGAACGAAAAGATCGAAAAGGTGAGGCAGTTCGTCTGCGGGAATCCCGATCCCGGTATCCTCCACAGAGACCATCGCTGCATCCTGTACAACCTGAACCTCGACGCGGATATCACCATCATCGGCCGTATATTTGATCGCGTTGTCGAGCAGATTGGAGATGACCTGGGTGAGCCGCGTCAGATCACCATCCACAAAAACGGGCACACTGGGAAGGCTGACGGTCAATCGGTGCCGGTGCGCGTCAGCGAGCGGCTGGGCAATCTCGATGGCCCGTGCAACCGCTTCTTTCAGGTCTAAAACCTGGCGTTTCAGCTTGATCTTGCCCGTGGTGATCCTCGACACGTCGAGCAGGTCATCGACGAGATCGGACAGGTGACGGCTTTGCCGGTCGATGATCCCCTGGACCCACTGAATCTGCGGTGGCAGACTCTCTAGGTGGAGCTTCATTATTTGCGCGCCGTTGCGGATCGGTGCCAGCGGGTTCCGCAGCTCATGGGCCAGGGTTGCCAGAAACACGTCCTTGCGGCGATCCGCCGCCCAAAGGGCGTCTTCAGCCTGCGTGCGCTCGGTGATATCGGCGAGCGTGCCGACGAAGCAATCAGCCGCGCCGGTATCCGCAAACCGGAAACGGCCCGACATTTCGAGCACCCGCAGCGCGCGATCGTTTTTCCGGAATATCCGGAAGGTCGTGTGTACGTGGCGGCCAGGTACCTTCCCTTCATTGAACTGCTCGGCTAGCTGGGCAACATCGTCCGGGTGAACCAGGCTCCGGATGAATTCCTCGCCGGTCAGGGGGCCCTCCCCGGGCGGCTGTCCCGTAATGTCGTACATCCATGTGTTCTCCCAGACGGCTCTTCTTTCCGTCAGTTGCCATTCGAAGATGCCCAGTCCGCTCGCCGCAGCCGCCATGCGCAGTCTTTCGTCGCTTTCCTGCTGCGCCGCAAGCGCACGGTCGCGCTGCCGCATAGAATCGTCGACGCGCTGCCCCTGTTCGTCCAGTAATTGCGTGATGGCGCTGTGGACCGTCAGGCTGAACAGTTCCTCGATGGTCCCGTACGCCCGCGTTTCGAGCTTCCTCGAAAGTGTCGGCGTTGTCTCGAAGAACTCCGTGGCGGCTTCCCGGATGCACTTTCGAAGCAGGTCCAGTTCCCGAACCAGCTCGTCGAGCCGGTACCCCTGTGTCCACCGGTAGTGTCCGTGTCGACGTGCGTCGCGCTCGATATCGCCTGCGCCGGTTCTCCCTCTTGCAGATTTCAGTTCGCGGCAGATCTCGGTGTAGATCCGGGGCACATGATCGACAAGTTGCTCAGAAGTCAGCCTGCCCGCCTGCCTGATCACCGGGTCGGCACGAACCGCAGCCAGCCATCGTTGCGTGACACTTTCCTGTGTTTGTTCCAGATAGGTGGACAGTTCGCGCAAGGGTTCGGCCTGGTGTGCGTTCATGTTATTTCACCTGCGGGCAACCGCAGCCGGCATTTATGGTTTCCGACGATAGGTCCAGGCTCAACTCAGGGTCCTCGCCGGCTGGACCGACGAACCGCCGCACCGAGGTTCGACTGACGTTGAGCCGCCTGGCAATTTCCCGTTTGCTGAGTCCCGCGGCAAACAGGGCCTGCATCTCCGGCGCACGTGACATCACGGTCGGAGGGCGTCCATGAGGCTTGCCCTGCAGTCTTGCGTGAGCGATGCCCGCCTTGACGCGCTCGCGCAGGATACGCGCTCGAATTCGGCGAATATCGCCAGCATGCCCACCAGCGCCCGTCCACTCGGTGTCGCCATGTCGAGCGCGTCCGACAAGGACACGAAGCCTACCCCGAGCGACAGCAGGTCCTGCAAGGTCGCGATCAGGTCCAGTAGCGATCGGCCCCATCGGTCAAGACGCCACACGAGGATCAGATCGATCTTCCGGCGCCAAGCCGCGTTGATCAGTTCTTCGCGTTTGGGGCGCACGCTGCTCCCCGAGGCTACGTCCTCAACTTCAAGGGTCACCGTCCAGCCGCGCCTTGCGGCGTATTCACGCATTGCCGAAGCTGCATCGGCGAGGTCTGCTGGTCGCGGGTTGAAACCCGGGCATAGAGCGCCGCATGCATCACATTCCACCCTGGCCAAAAACCCCTGAAAATCGTCGACCGCAAAGCCGCATGGGTACTGGGGTTACCGCGACATTTGGGACATGGCCATTAACATTACTTAAATGCCATACTACGCGCTTCCCCTGCAGGGAGAAAGCCATGCCTCGCCGCGAAGTGCTGACGCCGGCCCAGCGATTCCAGCTGTTCGCCTTTCCGGAGGATGAAAGCGAACTGGTTCGCCTGGCTACATTGTCGGCGGAGGACTTCGCGTTCGTGCGTCAGCACCGGGGTGGCCACAACCGGCTCGGTATCGCGGTGTTAATGGTCTATCTGCGCTTTCCCGGTCGGCTACTGGGACCAGCCGAGAAGCCGCATGCGCCGATCATCAGTATCGTCGCGGCGCAACTGAGCGTTACCCCCGCGGTGTGGGACGTGTACGCGACGCGTGACGAAACGCGCCGCGAACATATGCACGAACTGCCGGCCTGGCTGGGCTTGGCGCAGTTCAGCCGACAGCACTATCGCGCGCTGGTCGAATTGCTGTTGCCGGTCGCGATGTAGACTACGCAGGGCATCGTGCTTGCCCAGGCTGCCGTAGACGAACTCCGGCGCTGGCGTGTGCTGTTGCCGCCGGTTGTTGCGCTCGAAAAGCTGTGCGCCGCGCGCAGCGCGAAGTGTTCCGGCTACTGACCGCGCCGTTGACAGTCGGGCAGCGCACGTCGCTCGATCAGCTTCTGTCGTTGATGCCTGATCGGCCCGTTAGCAAGCTGGCCTGGTTGCGGCAATCACCGGGCGAACCGAGCGCAAGAGCCGTCCTTTCGATCGCTCGCAAGCGATCCGCGCGCTGGGCTGCCGCCGGACATCGGGTCGCAACATTCATCAAAACCGGTTGCTACGTCTGGCGCGCGAAGGCGGACAGACCGCCGTCTATCAGATCGAGGGATATGAAACCGACCGGCGTCACGCTACCCTGGTCGCGATCCTGCTCGATACGGCCGCAACACTGACCGATGAGATTCTGAATCTCCATGATCGCCTGATCGGTTCGTTCTTCACCAAGGTGAAACACAAATACGAAAAGCGCTTCGCGGCCGAGGGCAACGCGGTCAATGACAAGGTACGCCTCTACGCGAAAGTCGGCGCCGCGCTGATCGCCACGAAGGAGACCCGGCGACGATCCGTTCCGGGCGATCGAGGCCATCGTGCCGTGGGAGACTTTCACGGCCAGCGTGCATGAAGCAGAGCAGCTTGCACGTGAGGCGGAATTCGACTCGACGGCCCTGCCGGCTGACCATTATTCGCAGTTGCGGCGTTATTCGCCGACATTCCTCGATACCTTTGGTTTCCGCGCCGCGCCTGCCCGCCAGGACCTGATGGATGCGATCGCCGCGTTGCGCGAGCTGAACCGTACCGACGCGCGCAAGGTACCCGCCGACTCGCCGACGGGTTTCGTCAAGCCGCGCTGGCAGCGGTTCGTGTTCAAGGACTTCGATGAATACCTGATGCCGCGCGCAACGTTTGCCGAGCAACATCGGGAGGACCAGCTCGGGCTGGCCGTTCAAACGACGACGACAACCTATCTGGATGAGCGCATCGGGCGTTTGCGCGAAGCGCTCGATGAGACAGCCCGGCTCGCGTCAGCGGGCGAACTGCCGGATGTTGAGCTGAACGACAAGGGACTCAGGATAACGCAGCTGGATGACGCGACGCCGGCCGGGGCCGACGTGCTCACGCAGCAAGCCTACGACCTGATGCCGCGCGTGAAGACCACGGATCTGCTGCTTGAGGTCGATCAGTGGACCGACTTCGCGCGACACTTCACACATCTGAAAAGCGGCGCGGAGCTGCCCGACTGGACGCTGTTGCTGACCGCGATCTTCGCCGACACTTTCAACCTCGGCCTCGAAAAAATGGCCGATGCCTGTCCGGGCACGAGCGCCGCAAAGCTGTCGTGGCTGGTCCCCTGGTATATCCGCGACGAGACCTACCAGAAGGGGCTCGCGGAGTTGGTCAATTATCAGCATGGCCTGCCCTTCGCTGCGTACTGGGGCGAGGGCACCACCTCGTCTTCCGATGGCCAGCGCTTTCGCGCCGGAGGTCACTGTCAGGCCGGCGGGTATCGGAACGCGAAGTACGGGAGTGAACCCGGCGTCCTGTTGAATACGCACATCTCCGACCAGTACGCGCCGTTCCACACCGAGGTCATCAATTCGCCCGTGCGGGACGCCACGCATGTGCTCGCTGGTTTGCTGTACCACGAGTCTGAATTGTGCATCGAGGAACACTATACCAACACGGCGGGCTTCACCGATCACGTGTTCGCGTTGTGCCATTTTCTCGGCTTCGAGTTCGCGCCGCGCATCGCCAACCTGGCAGACAAGAATCTGTACGTACGTGGCAGACCGGGCGACTGGCCGGCAGTGGTATCGCTGATTGGCGGTTCGATCAGCCGGAAACTGATCGAGCGGGAATTCGAGGAGGTGGTTCGGCTGGCCGCGTCGGTCCAGCAAGGCACTGTGACGGCTTCGCTCATCCTGCGCAAGCTGAGCGCATATCCGAGGCAGAACGGCCTTGCGGTCGGCCTGCGCGAACTCGGCCGCATCGAGCGTACGCTGTTCACCCTGAAATGGCTTCAGGATCCGGCGTTGCGTCGGCGTGTGTCTCGCCGGGCTGAACAAAGGCGAGGCCCGCAACTCGTTGGCGCGGGCCGTGTTCGTCTATCGCCTAGGCGAGATACGCGACCGTTCTTACGAAAATCAGCGTTACCGGGCCAGCGGCCTGAATCCGGTGCTCGCTGCGATTACGCTCTGGAACACGGTGTATCTGGAACTTTCAATCGCCGCCTTGCGGCAGCAGCGCGAAATCGGAGACAGCCGGATCTCACACGTCGCACCGCTTGGCTGGAATCACATCAACCTGACCGGTGACTATGTGTGGCATGCCAACAAATGCGTTGTCAAAGGGCGATTCCGGCCGTTGCGCGCCGTGAAGGCGGCTCAGGCGTCGTCTTGGCGTACGAAAAAGTCCGTTTCTTGAGGGCACCCCAATTTCACGGCTCTCATTGAGCAAACCGAACAGTCCGCGTTGACTGCCTCGACAGGGGCTACGCTTTTAACCGGACGGCGCGGCGAACAACGCGCCCAACGGTGAGCCCCTGACCCAGGATCGAGGCTACGACGACGCAGTATGTCAGAGCGAGGACCACGTCTCGTCCGGCGCCTGACGGAATCGACAGCGCCAGTGCGACCGAAATGCCGCCGCGCAAACCGCCCCACGTCAGTACAAGCCAAGAGCCGACAGGCAGCCGCGCAGAACGACCGAGCAGCGCGACCGGAAGGCCCACCGTCAGAAGCCGGGCGAGCAAGGCAACAAGGGCAGCCGCGACCCCTGCCAGGAGGATCCTGCCGTCAAACGAAATCGACAATACTTCCATGCCAATCAGCACAAAAAGTACCGCATTCAGAATCTCATCGATCAATTCCCAGAACATGTCGACGTAGCGACGCGTTGTGTCCGACATCGCGTGCGCCCGCCCCCGGTTACCTGTCATGACCCCCGCTACTACCATGGCAAGCGGCCCTGACACGTGGAGGTGACTAGCGAGAGCATAGCCTCCGATGACCGATGCCAGTGTAAGCAGCACCTCGACCTGATAGTTATCAACGCTCTTAAGCAACCGGTATGTCAGGTACCCGAGTACCCAGCCGAACGCCAGACCACCGCCAGCCTCCCGGGCCAATGCGATCAATCCCGTTTCCACCGATGGCACGGAACCGCTGGCTGCCATCGCAAGCAGCAACGAGAACAGGACGACCCCCACCCCGTCGTTGAACAGCGACTCGCCGGTAATGACCACCTCCAGACTGTCAGGCGCGCCAGCTGACTTCAGGATGCCCATGACAGCGACCGGATCGGTCGGCGAGATGAGTGCGCCAAAAAGCAGGCAGTAGGACAGCCCAAGTCCAACGCCGAACAGCGGCAGCACGATCCACAGAGAGAGACCGACGATCAGTGTCGACGCGATCGTACTCAGCAGAGCCAGCGCAAGAATCTGCTTGCGAAACGACTTGAGCTTACCCAGATCAACGTGCATCGCTCCCGCGAAGAGCAGCAGCGATAACATGCCTTGCAGGAGCACCTCGCCAAAATGGATCGAGTGCACCAGGCTTTCCTCCGCAACCCGCAGGCCGTGCGCGACGCCCAGTTCATCCAGCCCGATAATCGCAAGCGAAAGGCCGAGTGCCGTTGCCATGACACCGATTGTCGTGGGTAAGCCAAGGAACCGATGGTTCAGATATGCAAGCAAGGCGGTCACAACCAGACAGATGGCAGCTATGTCAAACATTGAAGATTCGCGTCCACGAACGAAGTGATTGGTGCCTCGCGATGACGCCCGATGGCCCTCGGCGGACCGACCGATGGTTACCCGACTTGAAATCGGTGCGATCGCGAAGCGGATAGCGCGGTTTGTGCGCGAGCCCTGGTTATGCAGCGGGCTTACCGACCCTCGATGCGAGGACCCGCAACATCTCCTTGTCTTCCTCCAGTTGCAACGCGAGTTCCGCACGTCTCAATGCAAGCTCGGAATGTCTTAGAGCGGCAGCCTGATAGCCCGCGCTGTGCAGGCGCCCAAGCGACTCAAGTGCCTTTTGCAGTCGCATCCCCACTTCCACAAGTCCTGCACCGTACGGCCCGGTACTGAGCGCGATGATCACGACGAGACTGAACAGGAATGAACCGATAAAGGTTGCGAGAACGTTCTGTGCCGTGGTGTCCTCGACGAGGAGCGGGGTCGCCCGCGGCGTTACGGTCTTCGTTGACGAGCCAAATGCTGACCATGATATTCAGCGAAAAAGTTGTCGTTGCAAGCATGCTTGACGCGATGATGCCAAGGATATTGTCGACTGCGTCAGCCCCGATATGCGCCGACAGGCTCTCCGGAATGTATCCCTTGACGGCTAACGCAAACAGTGCTGTTGCCACGCCAACAGTGGATAAAAGGCCCGCACGAAACCATAGGCGCCTGGCGATCCGTTTCAGTACCCATTGCCATCGCCCTATCATCTGCATCTCCCGTACGAACCGGCATCGCCACCATGCCCACACAATCATGTTGTCAATGGCGCGGCGTGTTTCTCGTACATCACTGCGTGGAGGAGACCACACAGCGTGTGCCGCATCATTACCACGCCACATCTGCACTGCGCCATGCGGCTGGCGCGTCTACTGAATCGATGTCATGAAAAATTGTGAGTCGTTGAAGACATCCCGCACCGGTCTTTTCCGGCTTCGCGGCCTGAACTTCACTCGTCGCGTGTTCAGGCAGGAGCAATCGATGAAGACGAGGCCGCGTGTCGATCACCGGCTGAGTCAGGTGCACATCGGGACGGGCCCAGTCCAGCCTTAGCATGAAAAATTGATCGGCCAGAATGGCATGCGCGCAGCGGCAACCTTCAACAAAAGGCCTCTAGTCTCACCACGCGCGAAGGGATTGATGTCCTGCACGAGCTTCGGGCAATCAAGGGGCGGGCTGCCGACGCTTGGGGTCCGGGACATCTCTCCGTGCAGGAGTCCTGCTAGTCGGCATCGAACTTATGCATCTATTGCCAAAGAGTACATGCAATGTGATCGCGAAACCATTTTTCCGCGCTGCGGATCAATGTTACGCCCATGCAAGATAAGCGCTACTGTGCATATTGATTTCATTTCCTCTCGATCCTTATCGCGGCTAGGCCGCACTGCGTGCCACATACGCCATTTGCCAGATGACCTTGCGTCGGCCCTGCCTGGGAACAAAGCGACCACGACCGAGTCATTTACCTGCCGGCGCGATGCCCGCCGTTCTGGCCTTGTCGCGCGGCGCGACTCGCCAGACAGCGTTACCCACGTCGTCGGCCACCAGCAAGGCGCCGTGCGCGTCCAGCGCGACGCCGACCGGCCGCCCAACGGCGTGGCCGTCCGCCATCAGAAAGCCGCTCAGGAAATCTTCAGGTGTGCCGGCAGGCTTTCCATCGACAAACGGCACGAACACCACCTTGTAGCCGCTATGCGGCTTACGGTTCCACGATCCATGCTGGCCAACGAATGCGCCTCCGCGATAGTGCGCCGGGAACAGCGTCCGGTCGTAAAAGACCAGACCTAGCGAGGCCGTATGATTGCCGAGCGCATAGTCAGGCGGGATGGCCTTTGCCACCAGATCGGGGCGTTGCGGTTTGACGCGAGTGTCGATGTGCTGGCCGTAATAGCTGTATGGAAAGCCATAGAATGCGCCATCTTTCACGGCGGTCATGTAGTCGGGGACAAGATTGTTGCCGAGATCGTCCCGCTCGTTGACTGCCGCCCACAACGCGCCACTTTCCGGTTGCCAGGCAAGTCCGTTGGGATTGCGCAATCCCGTCGCATAGGGCCGCACATGGCCCGTGTCGATATCAAACACGAGGATGCGCGCCCGCCCTTCTTCGGCGCCGACTCCATTCTCCCCCGCGTTGCTGTTCGATCCCACCGTGATGTACAGATGCTTGCCTGAGCGGTCGGCCAGGATATTTTTGGTCCAGTGATGGTTGATCGGCCCGGCCGGCAAGTCGGCAACCTTGACGCCGGGGCTTGTAATCTGGGTGGCGCCCGGCACGTAGTCGAAGCGCAGCAGAGCGTCCGTATCGGCAACATAGAGTTGATTGCCGATGAGCGCCATTCCGAACGGCGAATGCAGGTTGCGCAGAAACACAGTCTGTGTCCTGGCGACGCCGCGGCCGTCCGCGTCGCGTAACAGCACGATGCGATCGGGGCTCGGCACACCGGAGCCGGCGCGCTTCATGACCTGCTTTCTGACCCAGCCGAACAGGCCGCTGCCTTCATCGTGTTCTTTTGGCGCGTCGCTCTCCGCTACGAGTACGTCACCGTCGGGCAGGGTGTAAAGCCAGCGCGGATGGGCGAGACCACCGGCAAATTCGGTGACGAGAAAGCCGGCGGGAGCGGTGGGCAGGAAGCCGTCGGGGCGCGCCTGAACGGGCGCGATGTTGACCATTGGAATCATCGACGATTCCGGAGCCGGAATGGCCGGCGACGCGCCGAAGCCCGCGTCGCCTGAACTTGATGGTCCGATTGCACAGGAAGCCAAAGGCAAAACCATGGAAACAACCAGACGATTTAGCAGGCGCATGTAGGTTCCAATCGATGATGGTCGGTTAATGATGCCTGAGGGATCAGCAAGAAACTGGCCTTGACACCGCCTGCTAAAGCGCAAATTGGTCCATGCTTGATCGAAAGTCCTCCGCCTTCAGGCGTGCTCGTTGTGCTGGCACGGTCGCCCTACCCAGCATCAGATTTCCTTAAGGTATGGTCGCTAGCATGGGTTCGATTTGTGCAATGCTCTTTTTGGGTCTTCGGTTCAAAATTCCGCAAGCTGCGCGCGCTGTCCTCCACTCAATCAAATTGTGACAACTTGATGAGCAGAATTGGCGAGTCTACGAAATGAATTGTCCGGCATATGCGCGCACGCTTCTGGATAACTGTCGCTGGAGAGCATCACGCGGGTTTGGAACCGGAGCGTGCCCGTCACACTGCTCGCTATGCGTTGTACTTGCACAGGACGAAGCTGCAACATGATTGAACTGACAGACCGAGCGAGCGAAAAGGACGCCGCCACCAGATGCGTGGTCTCAAAGTAAGGTTTGACGAATGTCTGCGGCGACCACACTCGGATCGTGCCCAGAAGAATTTCTGCGCGGACGACGCAACGGCACCGGGTAACCTCGACTATCTTGCAGGCCGAAAATAAATGTGTGTCACTTGAAGGTCGCGCGGCTGCAGCCACGCACTGTAGCCCGGGGGGTCGATCAATCACGTGATTGGCGCGCTCTTGTCTTCCACAAAGCGCGAGCCGGGGTCGTCAGGCATGACGCCCAGCAGACTCATGGTTTTTGTCGCGACTTCAGAAAACACGGGACCAGCAACGGCGCCTCCGAAATGCGAGCCTTGACGTGGCCGGTCGATCGACACCGCGATAATCACACGCGGATGTTGGGCGGGAACGACCCCGACAAAACTCGCCCGAAACTGTGACCGGTCGTATCCACGCGTTGTCCAGCGATAAGCCGTCCCGGTTTTTCCCGCCACAGTGTATCCAGGTACCGCCGCTTGTGGCGCCGTTCCGTCGTCGGAAACGACGGAACGCAGCATCGTCAGCACCTGTTCGCTGACACCTGGCGAATAGACCCGGCGGCCGTACACAGGCTTGCCGCGTCGCGCATGAATCGTTGCGGGCAGGAACACGCCGTCATTTGCAAACACCGTGTACATCTGCGCGAGTTGCAACAGGGACGCCGACAAGCCATAGCCATATGACATGGTCGCCTGTTCAATCCGACGCCACTGCCGATAAGGACGCAATGTGCCCGCGGCGGCGCCAGGCAAACCGGCACGCGGCGCGCGCCCGACGCCGACCGCGCGGAAATTCATCCACATGTCGCGCGGCCTCATCAGCAGGGCAATCTTAGTCGTACCGATGTTGCTCGACTTCTGCAATACGCCAGAAACTGTCAACGTACCGAAGTTCTTGTCGTCGTGAATCACCGCGCCATCGAGCCGTAATCTTCCGCCATCTGTAGGAACCAAGGAGTGCGCAGAGACATCCCCGCGTTGCAACGCCAACGCAATAGTCAGGGGCTTCATCACCGAGCCTGGTTCGAACACATCGGTCACCGCATGATTGCGCACCCCCACCCCGGTCCGCCCTGTACGGAGATTCGGATCGAAACTAGGCCAGTTCGCCATCGCGAGGATCTCGCCCGTATGCGCGTCCAGTACGATCGCCGAACCCGAGTGCGCATTGGTCCGTTCGACCGCTGCGCGGAGCGCGCTAAATGTCGCGTACTGAATAGGCTGATCAATTGAAAGCGTGACGTCCTTGCCACGCATGGGCTGCTTCAGCGAGAGCGTGTCGATCACCTGGCCACCTGCGTTGCGCAGCACACGGCGACTGCCATCACGGCCAGTCAACCGTGCGTTGTCCATCTTTTCTATGCCTTCTTGCCCCGTGCCTTCCACGCCGGCAAAGCCGACCACGGGTGCTGCGATTGCTCCTTCAGGATAGTAGCGACAGTAATCGCGCTGTGCATATACGCCCGGCACATCGAGCCGTATGACGCGCGCTGCAACGTCCAATGGCACCTGCCGGCGTAGGTATGCAAATGACGTGCGTGAAGAAGCAATCGCGTCGATCCGCTGTGGATCGATATGGAGCAGGTGGGCAAGCGACTCCTCCTTCGCAACCGATAACGGCTCGGTACCCGAAGCGTCCATCCACAGCGCGCGGGTGGGCAGGCTTAGTGCGAGCGGGCGGCCGTCGCGATCGAGAATGCGCCCGCGCGACGCATGAATGCCGAACTCGCGCACCTGGCGTAAATCGCCCTGCTTCTGATAGAAATCATCATTGATTCCTTGCACCCAGAGGGCTCGCACAGCAAGCGACAGAAACGCTGCCGAGAACGCCACGCCGATCGCGCGCGAGCGCCATCGGGGCAAGTTCTGTTGCCTGCTGGAATGCCGGGAAAAGTTGATAGTCTTCTGGTAAAAGCGCATCGGGTCCGTGTCGGAGCACGCGGCCAGGCCGTCGTCACTGGAAAGACGCGAGCCGCAAACGCGAGAAGCTCGCAGGTGTCGCGCGATACTAGCACGGAGCGCTTTTCATTCTCCCGCTAGCGCAAGCAGTCCCTGATTGAAAGTAGGTAGATCCGGTCTGCCGCGCGCCCTTCAAAAAACTGTACTTCGGTGCGCCCGGCGGCATGCCACGCCTTGACGCCGATCGGCACGCCCCGAAAGAAGGTGCGTCCCTGCAAACGCACTGTCGACCCGACACGCGATCGATGTAAGTGACGGGTGCTTCGCTCCCACCGATCAGCGATGCATTCGACTACAGACGAAAGATCCTGTTCCGACGCAGCGGAATATTTGGGTGCTTTGGAAAACACTGAATCTTGCGCGGAGCAGGACATCAAGGCAACACAAACGCATGCTGTCAGAAACGGGCCGGCTCCCGTCCTGCGCTCAACCGGCATTCCAGCCCCTTCAAGGCATGGACGACCGCCTGATCCGCGTCTGCGCCGGCATCTCCCGGTACGCATCAAGGCCGTCGGCGCCCAGCGTCCGAATAGCGCGTGTATACTCATGACCTCTCCGTCTTGTCGAAATCACCCGCTATTACGGGCACCCCTCCGAATGAAGCTTACCACTGCCATTTTTCTGCTCTTCGCGTTTAGCTGGGCAATCCAACGTGTTCATGCGCAGCCGCAGTTGGATTCGCCTGAAGACTATGCATATCTTCGACGCATTCATGTGCCGGATGTCGTCGTCAATTGCGTCGCTGCTTTCGACCGCTGGGTTCGCACCGCGCCCCGCTACGACCTGTTCGTCATTTCCGAGCGCCGCGCGCTTTCGGCGAAAGTAATTGCAACTCCGGAGGGTTCTCGCGCCGGCTCTCTCACGTCTTTTGATACCGTGGTGCGGACTCCCGCGTTTGCGAAAGTACGCGGCAAGTTTGTATGGGTACCTGTGAATGCGACGTGTCAGGTGTGGCACGGGCACGTTGTCGGCCTGTCTGCCCAACAGGTCGCAGTGCAGTGAGGCGCACACACCGCCGCATCGTTGCGGCTACCGCGATCGCCTGCCCACGGATGAGCGTGTTCCACCAGTACTGACACATTGCACCAAGGCTGTACGCTGGCACGACGCCTGGGAAAGCTCGGGGCTTGAGCGCCGATCCATGACTGGTCAGGTCGGGTTCCAATGCGTCCCGCTTTCCCCTGTCGCCTCGGCATCGTCACGCAATGCCAGCATGCGGCGGGGGTAATTCAGTACTTCGGCGTCGCCGGTCCAGACCACCTTTTTTCGACCTGCGGACAAAACGCAGCTTTCGCTGTGCATTCGCAAGCGTCCTGATCTCTGAACTGACCGCCCGTCTGGGACGGTGAACAAGCTCAGCTGCGCATATCGAAGCCGCGCAGCAATCATGTTCCGAACGCTGAGGCTGAGGGCATTCTGCGAGCTCTGATCAGGATCAATTTTCGGCACGTGCGCTATAGCGCTCCGACAACGCCTCATACAGCGGCGGCGCAAACAGACGGGAGACCTGACTCGCAATCAGGGCGGTTGCCATGAGTGAGATCACCAGGGCGTGTCCGTTGATCATCTCAATTACGATGACAAACGACGTGATTGGACTCTGCGTCACAGCCGCCAGATAGCCAACCATGCCGAGTGCGATCAGCATCGGCAACTGCATCTGGGAAAACACAAGATGGAGCGCATTGCCAATACCGGCGCCGATTGCAAGGGAAGGCGCGAAGAGGCCTCCCGGCACCCCGGGCAGGTATGAGCCGATCATCGATGCCATCTTGAGGACGGGATACAGAATGGTCAGATGGGCATGTTCGTCGAGCATGTCCCTCGCCTCGACATAGCCACTGCCAAAAGTGTGTCCGCCGGAGAACACACCGATTGCGGCGATGACAAGACCGCATCCCGCACCGAACAGGATCGGGTGCCGCGTGCGGCATTCCAGAATCATGGACGGCATCCATCTTTGGGTATTGAGAAGCAACCAGCAAAAGACGCCACCAGCGCCTCCCGCAATGATACCTGTGAGAACTACCGCGACGGCGAGCAGATCCGGAAAATGCGGTCCGACGTCGATCGTCCCGAAGTAGGTATAGTTTCCCTGTATGCCTAGTGCAACCACGCCTGCGAAAATGATAGCCGTGAGGAGTACACCACTCGTTCGCTGTTCGAAGCTGCGGGTTAACTCCTCTATAGCGAAGACGACCCCTGCCAGTGGCGCGTTAAACGCCGCGGACAATCCCGCAGCCGCGCCCGCCAACGCCAATCGACGCTCAAGTGCGCCTCCTCGCATGGCGCGATATCGCTTCGGATAAAACTCACGCAAGTTAAACATCAGCGCCGCTCCGACATGAATCGTGGGCCCCTCCCGTCCGATAGTGAACCCACCGAGTATGGCGAGAAACGATACGAGTATTTTCCCGACGAGAATTCTGAGGGTAAGAAGGCGCTCGCCCAGCCCCCGACGACTGTGCAGGGTCGCGATAACCTGGGGAATACCACTGCCTTCAGAACCGGGAAAATAGCGCAGCGTGAGCCAAACACATGCCGCACTGATTGCCGGCGTCACCAGTAATGGCAGCCAACGGTACCGGACAACGTATTGGAGAAATTCACCATACCCGAAATCAATCAGCCGGGCATATGCCACCGCGACGAGTCCAACTGCGACCGCGCCCAGCCAGAAAACACCGTAATGAAGCCACAAGCGATGCACCCGCTGGAGGGTCCGTTTATCAGCAAATGAGCGCAGGAGCATGGGAACAGGCGGAGCAAAAAGCTGTCAGTATAAGTGCCATGTGCCATCCGATGTCTGGCGAACTACACGAACGGACCCGATACCCGAAGCCACGCAGCGTGCGGAATAATCCACCAGTCCAAAGTCACATTTTTTCCTTGATCCCTCTTCGAATCAGCCACCAGTTGACTGGATACGTCGTCAGGAAACCCGCGATCATCGCAATCTGCATCATGAACCAGTATGTCCAGTCAGTTGGCTTCAGATCCGGATAAAGCATGGCGCGAACCAGCATCCACGAGAACATCCCTACCTGATATGCAACGAGCGAAAGCGTGTCGATCTTGACCGCCGTCGTGAGACCCTTGACGATACTCAACCCACGCATAGGGGCGATGGAAAAGTACTGAAAGAGAATACCAAAGAGATAGGCGAGCACAAATCCGATGAGCATCTTTCCTAGCAGGTCCGAGCCGAACGCCGTGATCGACAGTCCAAATGCCAGCCAGTCCCCGATAAAGTCGCCCAACGCGCAGCCCGCGCCGCAATGGGATGCTCCAGAAAAGGTCGCCTGCCACATGGGCTTGTCTTTACTGTTCGAATCGTTGCGCCGATGCGCTCGTCCAAACCAGAAGTAAAAGAGCAGCCCGATTGGGCCGAGGTACAGCATCGTCAGCGGCCAGACAATCTCCATGATTTTCATCCGCTGACGCCGCGCGCATACAAATAGATCGACGACAACCCAGCCTGCCGACACAACCGAAAGCAGAAGGTACAGTTTCGCAATCGCATCCAGTGTGTCGCGTGTCATTGGCATCTCTGAAAATAAAGACCTCCAAGCAATGAATGGTCCCGACTTCCGGTATGTCGCGCGTGTAGCGCGGGGCCTGTTCGCCAGAGCTATGCCGGGTTATTCCGCAGCGGCGGGTATATGCGCGGGGTCCCGGCGCAGAGCGCTTGCCCGCACGACCGCTGCAACCGCCTGTGCCGATATCACCGTTACGCAAGATTGCCGGATTCGATTGATGCCGTTTGGCGGCCATTTCGTGGTGAATTGCTTGCGGGCGCACCCAACATGCGCCGCGCCACCTCAGTAGCGGCTTCGTCGAATACCGTCCTTCGACCCGGCTGGGTGTGCGGCCGCAGTACTTCGGCCGGAACTCGAGAATCTCCGTACGCCAAAGGACCGCAGCGCCAGATCGCTGAAAACGGTCGCGGAGCTCGGAAACAACTTTCTCGCCAGAGCCGGACATCACGGATTTCTCACGTAATCCGTGAGACAACGTCTGTCTAGAAAATGTCGGCGCACGATGTAATAGCCAAGGGGCCTACTGCGGTTCCTAAAGGGTACGGGAGCGTCCAATGCATCTTTCTGGCGATTACCAGTGAGGCCTCATGCATGCCATTCAGCAGCACAAGATATTCGCCCGTTCCGGAGATGGGCTTCCAGAATGCCTCATACCCCTGCCCGAATGGAACGATTGATATCGATCCAAAGATCCGCCGTCCTTTGTGATCGAAAAGCGCCGCGGCTTCCCCGTTGGACAGCCGAAACGCTCCCTCGCGGAAATCGCCCGGAATACCAGCTTCAGTTCCTACGCCTTTGCCCTTGAGTTCTGCACACCCGCCGTCACTGGCCATGGCCCCAGAAGCAGGCACTAGAAACATCAGCAGCGTCGCTACGATGCGCCAACCTGATAGCCATTCAGTTCCACCCCACAACGCGACCGAGCCGGAAAGCCGAAGACATAGATGCCGTGGTGGCAGCATCAGGGAGCGCAGTTTCTCGGAAAATCCCTTCATTTATAGATCCGGTCCTACGGTTTCCGAGGCGACAGACATCTGCGGCATATTCCGACAGGACTGTCACACCTGTTTATCCGGAAGTGACAAGGCAAAAAATCCCTTCAATCTGGTCTGAGGCTAGCGACATGGGATCAGGCGAGCCCCAGGCAGTTGAAGCGCCCACGTATGGGCAACGAAACGCGCCAGCCGTGCGGTAGTCAATATTCCACGGCTCATCCACACGGCGATGGTCCGCGTCTGAGCGACCTGCTCGCCGGACTGTGATTGATCCAGGCACGCAGTCAACGCAACGGAGTATCGAAAGAAGACTTGATGGCAGCTTTATCATCTCTTTTCCGCGGCGCTCACGACATCATCGAGGCAATGATTGTCCTTCGATGTGCGATCCGGGATGTTGAATCGAGTTCAGACAGGGCTCCTGCCAGATGCGGAGCACCCGAACTGAATACCCTTCGGCTCGCGAAGACGGCGCCGTCCCTGTCTTCGACAAGACTGCCAGGTGGGGAAAGAATACCGCCGTGATTCACGACAGCGATTCTCAATTGCAGCGAGATGGTCTCCTCCGCCGCATTTATCGGCAACCGCCCAACTATTATTTGCAAACCTTATTAATACTGCCGGGCGGGAAGACGTGGATAGCGCTGGCGGTCTCCGCGCACACGAACCGGCCACAATCCATTAAGGTCGAAGGCTGCTTCCCATTCCGTCAAATAATTGTTCCCGAAATTTTCTGCGCTCCGCGGCCAGCAAAATTATCGTCTTCCCAGCCTATGTCTCAACGAATCACGTGCATGTTCTAATGCCTCACCAACCGCGATGCGTTCGCTTACCTGGACCGTACCCGCCCCCCCGAATGGTTCGATGCAGGTATATACGATTTCACCAGATACCGCATGCCTTGCCACCGTATCGACCCATACACAGCCGCCACGGGCACATTGTTCCGGCATTGTCTCGCTTATGATTTCAAAATCAGCATAGACTGCTGACTCTTTCATATCGCCTCCACCACGAAGCGGTGTAGCGCGTTAGCACCGAGCCACTCCCACCGAGGACCAGCAACTGTCTGCCGCTGACTCAACTATCATCGCAGTGCCTTGGTGACGACTCGCCACAACCAAAACACAGCTGAAATTGAGTCATTTAGCGTGTTCGCCGGAACAACAGGTTATCGCGCACCGTCTATCGCCCCGTAATGGAGTCCTCCTGTCGTTGCGCTCCATTATATGTCATTGCGTGATGCAATTTGACAATCGAATTGAAAATACGTCCACCAGGGTATGCGCCGATACATCCAGGACCGGTCTGCCGGTACTGCGGAGTTTGAAGCGAACATTCACAGCGAAGTCCTGCCAGTTTGAGCGGCTCGAGAATGTCGCCCGTGGAGAATGCCAGCGGGGGGCGACTATCCATGATTTGTCAAGCCGCCGACATCTGCCTTGTCCCTAGGGACTTCGGGCATGCGATTCCGTCGACACCCTATGCGCCCAATTTGCGGGAACTTTTCCCGGCGTACGCCGACCAGACAGTCGGTTGTAACAATTTGCGACATCCGACGTCGAACCTCAACAATAGAAGGAATCTGCCAATGCAAAGATGGCTAGATCTGAACGCGTTTCTCGGGGTACCCGCCATCGCTTGGCTCTATGGAGCGGTTGCAGCGGTGATATCCTATTTTGCCCTGTCAATCGTTCTGCGCTTCGTGACCGCCCGCCTTGAGAGCCTGGCGGAAAGGACTTCAACGAAGATCGACGATACACTCGTCGAAGTGTTGAAGAGCACACATGCCGCCACAGTGCTGATTGCCGCCCTGCTCATCGGCACCGAATTGCTTGGGTTAAACGACAGGTGGGACGCGCGTATCAATCACGTCTGGTTTCTTCTCATAGGCGTTCAGATCGCAATCTGGATCAACCAGGGCGTGAGATGCTGGACGGCCGGACGACTTAAGAATCAGGCTGAATCGGCACATAACCCTGTCATTACGACAATGTTGTCGTGGATGCTCAGGGGGTTGTTGTGGTCAGTCCTGCTGCTCGCCGTGCTGGCAAATATGGGTGTCAATATCACCGCCTTTGTAGCCAGCCTCGGCGTCGGCGGTGTAGCCGTAGCCCTTGCGGTCCAAAGTATTCTGAGCGATCTGTTCGCTTCGCTCGCGATCGGACTGGACAAGCCGTTCGAGATTGGTGACTTCATCGTCTTCGGAGATATTGCGGGAACCATTGAGCACGTTGGCCTCAAAACGACCCGCATCCGGAGTCTGAGTGGCGAGGAAATTGTCTGCAGCAATACCGAACTACTGAAAAATACGATACACAATTACAAACGCATGTCGGAACGGCGGATCGTCTTTGGATTCGGCGTGACTTATGACGCAACTCCAGAGCAACTTCGCGCGATTCCGGACAAGGTCCGTGAAGCTGTAGAGGACGCGGGTGATACGCGATTCGATCGGGCTCACTTCAAACAGTTCGGAAAAAGCTCTCTCGACTTTGAAGTCGTCTATTACGTCACCGATCCGGGGTTCAACCTCTATATGGACATTCAACAGAAAATCAACCTGGCCCTGATGACCGAACTTGCTGATGCGGGAGTGAGATTTGCCTTGCCGACTCACACGCTTCATGTCGCCAGTGTTCCGGAAGAGGCGCTTCGCGCCCCCAGTGCGCCGCCCGCACGCCATGCCGCTTTCCAGAACTGACGCGAAGCTACCGGCTGTCCAGGCATTTCACAGAGAACCGAACTTCGGTGGTCATCTTGGGTCGAAAAATTCTCGGCTTTCATGCCACAAAAAAGCCCGGCATCGCTACCGGGCTTCCAAAGGTCGCCCCGCGACATTTCGTGTGGTGCGGCCCTCACTCAGGCCTGCCCAGAGACCATCCTGCGTCAGAATTTAATGAGATAGTCACTCCCACCCGACACGCGAGTTACGCTGTAGAGTGTTTTGTTTATTAGGGGCGTTGTCCGTTGCAGCGCCGGTATCTGCATGGTCCTCTGCTACAGTCCGATGAAGTAAGTCCGCACCTCCATCTCGTCGGACCATATCTGAACGTCGAGCATGTCCTGAAACTCCACTGCGGCACCACGGTAGATACAGCAAAATCCCTGCGCTGTCCGATAGACGATTACCCACTCTGTCTCCGTGCCAGGCCCGGCAGTACCCTCTTCCGCCACAAATGCGTGCCTGAATGTATCGAGATGCAGAAACTTACCGAGTCGCCTGCATGCTACATCTACGTCATGTACCAGTTTCATCATTTCCTCCTTCATCGACAGCGCGCTCGGGCTAGCATGCCGGAGGCAACGGTCGAATGAGTCATGGCGGCTGGCCTCAACCGGGAAAAATACGGATGCTTCCCGCTACGGCGTCGGCAATGTGCTCTTTCGCTATCACGCCCAACACACGAAGCGGACCGGGCCCGTCACGCCGTCCGACCACTACCGCCATTACTGCATGTTGTTTCGAGAGCCTGGATATGACGCCGAACGCAACATCCTTCTCCTGGACCACGATGAAATTGCGCTGCGCCAGCGTCCCGAGCGCTATATCCGAGTCGCTTTGACTGACTGCACGCCGCAGCCCTGTGTTGATACGCAAAACACCGTAGATCTCCTGTTGTCGGGTGACAACGACATGCCGGAAGGCGGGACCGTCAAGGCGAGTCAGCAGGTCGCGAAAAGGTACCCCCGTATCAAGCACCAGCACATCGGTCTCCATGATCTGGGACGCGTTTTGAACGAGAAACATGTTGGCGTGCAGGGCGTTGGGAATCGGATGACCGCGCCGCACGAGCTTGAGCGTGTAGATACTTTCGGGAGAGAAAAGCCGGCGCGCGCCGAGGCTGAATGCAACAGCAATGATCATCGGCAACACAATGTCGTAGTCAAGCGTCATTTCGAAGATCATAGCGACGGCGGTCATGGCGGCGCCCGTGCCGCCGCCGATCATCGCGCCCATGCCGACCATCGCAAAGGCCGGCGCACTAACCGGTGCGCCCGGCACAGTGGCTGCAATAAAGGACGCAAAAGCGGCGCCCAATGCGGCACCGATAAAAAGCGACGGCGAGAATACGCCGCCGGACGAACCGGATCCGAGGCTGACAGAAGTCGCGAGCGTCTTGCACAGGGCAAGCAGCAACAGAAATCCGCCGCCCTGGAGTTGATCGTAGAGGGTCGCCTGAATGGCGGCGTAGCCGACCCCCTCGATGTAGTAATGCCCCGCATGACGCCACAGCAAATACATCGTTACACCGACGATCAGCATGCCGAGCGCGTGGCGGCGATAACGCCCCGGCACGCGGTCGAACACGTCTTCCGCCCAGTGCAGTGAGCGAATCAGCAGCGCGGCGGCCGCTCCGGTGAGCGCGCCCAGCAACGCATAGAGAATGAGCGTGAGAACACTGCCCGGCTCGTTCGGAATCGCACCCAGTTGCGCCGGGACAAAAAACGCTGGAGCCGCACCAAAGAACAGGCGACCGAGAAACGTCGCAGTCCCTGTAGCCAATGCCACGGGCAAAAACGTGTTGACACTGATCTCTGGCATCATCAGTTCAGTGGCGAACAGCACGCCACCAATCGGCGTGTTGAAAGTTGCAGCGATTCCCGCACCGGCACCCGCCGCAACAAGAGTTATTCGCTGACCCGCCGTCATTCTGACCAGTTGTCCCAGCGTCGAACCAAGCGCGGAACCGATCTGGATGATTGGGCCCTCGCGTCCGACCGCGGCGCCCGAACCGATCGCTAACGCAGACGCGACCGATTTCACAACCGCCACCACGGGCCTGATCACACCGCGCTTGTAGTAAATCGCGTCCATGACCTCGGGAACGCCATGCCCTTTCGCTTCGGGCGCAAACGTACTCACAATCCACGTCACCGCCATGCCGCCGACTACGGGTACCAGAATGACAAATACGCCCCAGGGGGATGCAGGCGTGAAATGACTTGCATCATAGGCAAACGAGAAGCGCCCGAGGAAGAACGCATTGTGGACAAGCCCGATCAGGCTTCGGAACAGGACAGCTCCCAGCCCCGTCACGATCCCCACTACGAAAGCAAGCACACACAGCCAGCGCAGACCCACTGGGGCGATGGAATCGTCTTCATGCTGCATGGCCGGCTGGGGCTGCACCGGCGACACCTTGACGTGGCGCGAATTGATAGTCGCCGTGCTTTCAGGCCGATCGGATTCGTCATTCATGACTTGCCCCTATCGAAGCGCCAGATGGTTAGTGCTGCATGCGACGCCGCTGCGTCATTGACCACTCAAGCGAACCTCACTCAACACCTTGGAGCTGAGGACTGTAGCCAGTTGGTCGAGTTCATTCGTGCCGACCTGGTCGCGGTATCGTCTAACATGAATGCCCGTTTTCACGACCTGCCTCGTTCACGGTTGGCATCAACGCGCCCGCAGTATCCCGGGTGAAGCGGACGATAATAGTGCGCTGCTTTTGCGTTGCCGACCCTTCACGGCGACTAAACACCACCGAGACGTTGGCCGAGCCGTCTTGTGCATCTTCAGCCGTCTGCTTTTCGGACCTCTCTCTGATGCAGCTGTACTACACAGCGTAGAGTACGAAACTGGTTGCTACCAGAAACAGAACGCAGGTCGATTCGGAGGCGCGAACCCATCAGCCGGCTCCAAGCAACTCACTGACCCGTTGGCGTGTCGTAAGGACGCTGCATCAAGGATTCTCAGGTCCAGTCTTGAACGCCCATCCAACAGACTGGACTTCGGTCTTATGCAACAACGCAAGCCTCGCGAGGCATCGTTCTCCTTTCTTTAGCAGGTGTACTTCGACCTGCCGCCGATCCTCTGCGCTGGATCTACGCACGACAAGACCTGCCGCTTCGCAGCGGGAAACCAGCGCAACCGTGCCATGCGATGACGCTTGCAAGCGCTCGGCCAGTTCACCCACGGTCGCCCAGTCTCGCTCCGGAAAGCCGCCGATGTGAAGAAGCAACATGTATTGCAGCGGCGTAATGCCTTCAGCATGAACTATCTCTTCCGAAAAACGCAAAAATCGACGCAGCTGATAGCGAAAATCGGATAATTCTTGCAGCTCCGCTTTCGTTAGCTCATCAGTCTCCGCACGCTTTCTGGAAACCATTGCCTTATTCTCCTGTATCAACATCGAAGCTGGAAATGTATCACTCCATGACCTATAATCTTTGCCCGTATACGCTGGTGCCACTTATCCGCGAATGGTGCGGAACAGGAAGGCCATGCGTCCATGGCGACTAGCCAAAACACTCTGCATGAACGGGACGACCGACTTCCAGATAGCGCGAAATCAGCGTTCGACCCGGAGGAGAAAGATGCAATCCTTCATTATTGCCTTTAGCGCCGCGCTCTCAGCACTAGCCGTCAGCACCGCTGCTGTTGCAGCGCCGGGGCATATCCTGCTGATCGGGATGACCGACCCCGCGACCGTCGATCCCGTCAGAAGCAACGGTGCCCCCACTGTGACAGCAGCGGTATCACGGGTCCCGTACAGCCCGCCTTCTTTGTCGAAACGCATTCTCGCCCCTCCGTCGCTGCAAAAACTGGACTTCCACAGTGCGCACGCCGGCCAACAACTTCGTGGACAGGGGTTTGGCTGGACGCCGGTTAGCAAATAATACCAGGTTCCGAGCGGCATCTCAGGCCGCGGCTGTGCCAAGATAGGCTTGGCACGCGGCAACGTGCACCCGCGTTGAGCACTTTTCCCATGAGATGAACGACCCGATCCGCCCTTCAGTCGTCGGGGGGCGTGCGCATATGCTGCTCGCCGGTGTTCAGCCAGTCGCAAACCGGATTTCGGTCGCACACGACGAGACAAAGACATCAGGCACATCTGAGAATATTTACATTAGTCATGATGTGACATAAACTCCAGTCAAGGCCTTCTCTGACTGGACCTGACGCGAGTTCATGGGAGCCCGCACGCAAGTGTGGCCAGCCGTAGGCTGGGGCACCATGGGACCGTTCGTTCTCGTGGATTGTCGTTAGCCATACAGCAGGCCGCATGACATTAGTAGTCGGAAAGTTTTCATGTGCGCCCGCGAGTCCGTTGGCCCACCGCGTCAGCACGTCGGCGGTCCCAGTTGCGGTAGACAGATACGAACTGCGGTGCGAAAGACATCATCGCGGTTCCGCGCTCGTTTAGGAGACTTCATCATGCTGATCACCTTCCGGTCACCTGCCGCGCCCGACGTGGTCATGCTCAAGAATCTTGCTCAATACCTGCTAAACCTCATAGGTAAGCATCTCGGATCAAGAGGCGTCATTGAGCACAATGAACTGCCTCGAGCGATTGTCCGTCTCGAAACAGCGATTACAGAAGAAGCGCGGGCGGACGTTGCGCTCGAATCGCTTTACCACGTGCCGGACGCACACGGTCGCACTGTAGGTGAAGACCATCGAGGGCTCGCACAACGAGCGTGGCCGCTGCTGGATATGATGCGTGAAGCGAGCAAACAGAACGCGGATATTATATGGGGGCTTTAGGCAGAACTATGCTGACCAACGTGAAATGAGCAACCCCGAAAAACCGCGACCCTTTCGCTCCGGTAGCGAGTAGTGAAAGTTGCGGCGCCTGCCCCCGTCTTTGCTCTCGATCGCGTTGTGCCTTATCACGGAACATGACATGCCGACGCTATTCCGGGGGCCCCGTGCGACGACTGTTGTTTTTTTTCGGCGTCTTCTGCTTTTGCACTGGCGCTTCCATTGCCAGTGCGGCCCCACAATCTGGCCTCACAGCGTCTGCGCCGAACATTGTGACATCTGTCGGGCACAGGCGAGTGCGGGCTGAAGCTCGTCAACAAAGCATCGTCGAAGATCTCGCCTACTCGACGGGTGTCGCAGCTATCGAGGTAGACGCGTATGGAATCAGTCCACTCGGCGTATTGTCCGTCGGCCCTTTCATTTTCACCAGATGGCAAATGGCATGTTGTCTGGCCGCCGGTTGGCAGCGTTCAGCAAACCGCGATCAAGGGAGTCCTGAAAATGCCCAGCATGTCATCTTTGTCTGGCCCGCGACCTGAGTGACGCTGTCAGCATTGCAAATCCGACCACCCTCCCCACTTCTATCCAACCACCTCGAACAGTACGCCGCAGGACACGTGCTCGAGCAGTTCGAGGTGACTGCCCCCCGCCAGCCAGCGATTCACAATACCCCTGTGTCGATGACCAATAACAATCAGGTCAGCGTTGAGGGAGTTGGCAAGGTTAGCGATCTGTTCGGCGGCGCTTCCCACTGAAAAATGCCCGGTGGCAGTAACGCCCCATGACGCGAGCTTCGCGATACCGTCCTCGAGTATTTCTTTCGCGGCGTCCTCGTCCACATCGAACTTCACCGATGAAAAGGCGTCGTAACCGGCTGGCCACCAGGCCAGCTCGAGAATGGACAACAGGTGTGTCTCTGCCCCCAACCGACTGGCCAATGCAGCGCCGCAACGCAACGCGTGTTGTCCTTCAGGCGTTGCGTCATAACACAGAAGAATGCGATCAAAAGGCGTTGACATCGGCTTTTCCTGAATGATCGGGCGCACCATGCCGTCGTGCCCGAGGACGGCTAAGTGAACATTGGCACGGCCTCGATGAGGGCCACCCCCAGGAGGGCGCCAACAATAGCGCCAATCAGCTTCGGGTGCCACCGATCGAGGTGAAGCGCGGCAAGGAGGCTACCCAACAGAATGATTCCAAGAAACGCGAAGGCGATCACCAGATAGCCGAATTCGAAGTCATTGTTGATGACCATCACTCTTCTCCAATGTCTGATTGCAACATTCGCGGACGTCGTGACATTGTCGCCTGCCACGGCGACGCCAGCTGCAAAGGAACAGCGCTCTGTTCATTATATGTCACTCTGTGACATACGCTGCGAGACTTATCTGTAGCGACTTGTGCCAGCGCAGCATCGGGGGACTGATTGGAATCTTCGAAATCTTCGCCGACGTCGCACTGCCCCTTCACGATGGGAAGTGCGAATGGCACGAAGTCGCCCACGAGTTCGGTGACGGACATCGGTAGACTGTACGCCCACGGCCTGCCAGGCCTTCGACGAAAACCAGAAGCCTGGCCTTCCATTTTCCGGGGGCGTCCGACGCGGGCGACATAGCACTTGGTCAGTGATATGCCTGGCATCAGGGGCCGGTGCCCGGACCGCGAGGCCGCCCGCGCAGTGCGCTTTTGAACGCGCGCCTTAGCGGCTAAACTATGTTTTCGCATGGTACTGCCTTCCTTCGCGATCTGCGCCGCAGTCGCGATGGAGAGTTCGCACGGAACCCCTAGATTGACAGATCGAGATCCGCATCTTTTCCACGCGCTCAGAGTTGCGGCGTTACTTTTACTCGTGCAATTGCCGTGCGCTGCCGCTTGGTACGCCGGGCAGCCAGCCTGGCTCGACGCACGCGTGTCCCAGGAGACAGTCGCGTCGACAATCTGCCACCGAGGCTACCTTGCTCAGGTGATGCCGTCTATTGACGCCCAGATCCGCCTGAAGGACAAACTCCTTGCACAACAGGGTATCGCGCCGTCGTTGACCTCTCACTATGCGCTGGATTTCCACATGCCGGTGCTGCTGGGGGGGCTCGCCGGACGCACGCGAGAATCTTGACGTCCTTCCCTGGGAAGGCGATGACGGAGAGCGCCGTAAGCGCCGATTCACGGTTTTCTTGCGGCGTTGCGTCTGCGCCGACGATCTCCCGTTGAAACAGGCCCAACTGGCCATTTCTGGCAACTGGTCGCGTGAATATCCAAACCTCTGGTCATTGTCGTGCAAGGACATCAGGTGACAGGAGCTAGTCGGCCCCCGCATGGAAGAGCCGCAAGAGCCGCACGGACCACCAGGGTTATTCCCTGAATCCCTTGCCGCCCCGTCGTAGCGTAGGCCCACTTAGAGCAAGTGCAGCGTTGACAACCGAAAGATGGGTTAGTGCCTGCGGGAAATTGCCCGCAAGGTGGCGCCCCGGCACATTGTATTCCTCGGCAAGTAGTCCCACATCGTTTGCGACGGCAAGTAGTCGCTCGAACTGCTCGCGAGCTTCCCGATCGCGGCCCTGCAATTTCATGCATTCGGCCATCCAGCAGGAGCACGCGAGAAACGCCCCCTCGTTTGGCCCATCGGCATTCGCCTTTTTGCGTCGAACCAATCCCCCTTCCACAAGTTCCCGCTCAATCGTTGCAATTGTCGAGGCCATACGGGGATTCTCTACCGGGAGGAACCCGACCAGTGGCAGGAGCAAAAGGCTAGCATCCAGTGTCTGTGCGCCATAGTGTTGCGTGAATGTGCCAAGCCCCTCGTTCCAGGCTTCCCGATAGATCTCGTCACGTACGGTCTGACGGAGCTCAGTGATCCGCCTTAAGAGGCCGCGACTAACCCGCTCGTTCGTTGCATGCCGACTGACAAAGCGATCGAACGCCACCCATACCATGACCTTCGAATACGTGTAATGGCACGGTTCGGCTCGCGACTCCCACACCCCGGAACCTCTGGTTCGCCAGATCGTTTCGAGATGTTCGACGAGCCTTCGTTCAATGACGAATTCCTGGTCCGATGGCGGAACTCCGCCTCGAGATGCGAGATCGACGCAGTCCAGCACCTCCCCGTACACATCGAGCTGGTGCTGCGTGGATGCGGCATTGCCGACCCGCACGGGCTTTGCGAAACGGTAGCCTGGCAGTGCATCCACACCCCACTCCGGCAAATGGCGCGAGCCGTCAACGCGGTACATGATCCGAAGTTTATCCGGCGACCCGGCAATCGCCCGGAGTAGCCAGTTTCTCCACCCCTCGGCCTCCTCGTGGTAGCCGGCGTTCAGCAATGCTGTAAGTGTGAAGCTGGCATCTCGCAGCCAGCAGTAGCGATAATCCCAGTTCATCCCGCCACCGGGGGCTTCGGGGAGCGAGGTAGTGGGCGCTGCGACAAGACCGCCGCTTCGCCGGTGAATCAACGCCTTGAGTGTAATCAGCGAACGACGGACCTGAACCGGCCAGTCCGTCATGGCATTGTCGAACCGGCCAATCCAGTCACGCCAGAAACGTTGCGTTGAAA
The DNA here is from genome assembly GCF_004339745.1 of Paraburkholderia sp. BL9I2N2. Lineage (GTDB taxonomy): Bacteria > Pseudomonadota > Gammaproteobacteria > Burkholderiales > Burkholderiaceae > Paraburkholderia. The sequence goes on from NZ_SMGP01000006.1 coordinate 228,149, forward strand.
CGAGCGCTGCCTCTGCGTCTATTGGCGCGGGTGGCCGTTCGTGTGAGTTCTCATAACTCATGACGAAAGCGACACGCTCCCCGGCTGACACCTCGAATTCAGCGACAGTTGAGTCGGCGCTCACGGAGAGCTTCACTGACGCCCGCAACACGATCAGATTCGGGCCCACCTTCGCGATCATGGCGTCTGCCTCGGCCGCGCTCCATGGGGCAAGCGCTCCGTAGTCGAAACGCAGCCGCACGTCGCTGCGCACTTTTACGATTCCCTGAAGCCCCACTACGATGCGCACGAGCGAAGAAAACGTCGTGCGTACAGGCATGAGGTCGATAATCCTCACCCGACCGTCAGGTGTCTGGAAGTCCGTTTCCATTACAAGGGTATCGTCCTGATAGCGCCGACTTCGCGAGACGCCCCCATCTGCCGGCGCGAGAGTCCAATGGCCGTGATCATCGGTGCCCAGTAGCGCCGCAAAGCACGCATCATCGTCGAATCGCGGCCAGCATAGCCAGTCGATGGAGCCGTCGTTAGCCAGTAGCGCAGCAGTCTCGCCATCGCCAAGCAGCGCATAATCTTCAATCAGCTTGCTCACGGTCTCTTTCCCCCGCCACCCGCCGGCTGCTGGAAACGTTCGCTGGAAATCGCGTGGCGAAGAAGGTTAATACCGCCTCACCGCGTAGTTAGAACCGCTATTTCGCGCGCTTCCCGCCGAAAAGCAGGCACGCTCCGCCCAACACAGCGGCGCCCATCATCGCCCAGAAAGCATTGCGATGTCTGCTCGTCAATATCTCCCAGTCGCCCCCTCTCGAGCGACGGTCAAATCGACCGTGCGCACCGTAATCTCCGGGAACTGGTTTGAACAGGTTACCAGGCGAATCAGGTTCAAGCGGTTCGTCAGTAAGTTGACCCTTGTACCCGGCCGTGGCCAGATACCTGTCAATCATTCCCGGCGCGATCTGATTTGCGAGAATCGTCTTGACCGTAGGGAAGCCCACCCATACCTCCCGCCGCCGGTGCGTGGCCGCAAAAAAAATCGCTCGCGCAGCGACTTCGGGTTCGTAAATTGGAGCGATTGGCTGAGCCTTTTTCCCCATCTTGTTCAACGCCCAGTCGAATTGGGGCGTGTTGACTGCAGGTAGGTCCACCATCGTCAGATGGATGTCCAATCTGTCATGAATGATTTCTGAGCGCAATGCATCCGTGAAACCCCGCACTGCGAATTTGGCCCCACAATAGATCGACTGGAGCGGAACGGAGCGGTAGCCGAGTGCCGATCCAACGTTGACAATGGTCCCGCGGTTGCGTGTTCGCATACGCGAGAGGGCCGCCATCGTCCCATGCACCTGTCCGAGGTACGTCACCCGCGTGCCGCGCTCAAACTCCTTCGCCGTGAGTTCCGAGACTGGCGCGAACACGGTAGCCATCGCAACGTTGATCCAGACGTCGATCGGCCCGAGTTCGTGCTCAACAAGTGAGGCTGCCGTCTCGACGGCTTCGGCATCGGCCACGTCCGTGGGAATACCGAGGGCGCGCACGCGGTACATCTTTTGCAGATCCGCCACGGCTCGCGCGACGCGCGCCTCATCGCGCGACAGCAGCGCGACGTCATACCCGCGACGGGCGAACTCCTCGACGGTCGCCCGCCCGACCCCTGCACCAGCGCCGGTCACCACCACAACTTTGGCCATAGCGTAATCCTCTAATCGTGCCGGGTTGATTCGGTCGCCGGCCAGTATCGACGGCAAGCGTATGGGAATGTTGCCTCCCAATCGCTATCAGCAGGTTCTGTTCCTTCGATCAGGTGGTTATGACGCCCCAGATTGTCGCGCGCACTTTACGGGTATAACGACTGGCTAGACCACAACGCGTTGCCGGGAAACGGTCCCAACAGCTTGTCAAGCTACGGCCGCCGTCACGATTACAGCAATATGCAACGCATTCGGGGGCCAGTCGGGTATCGCTCGTCCGACAGCCCGCGAAGAATCGTGCGCGGCGTTCGCATTGGACGCGTTCCAGTGATGGCCCTGAGTGGCCAGAGCAATAGCCGGTCATCGTCAGCGTTTTATCAAGGTGGCCTGCAGATGACGACACTTCGGAGCTCGTGCTACCGCCGCAGCCTGCTCGACAAGCGCGACGTTCTGTTGAGTGGTGCTATCCATCTGTGTGACTGGATTGCTCACCTGGTTGATACCCGCACTCTGCTCTGCCGCAGCGGAAGCTATCTCACTCGCACTGCCAGACACTCTCGAAATCGCTTCCTGCACCGCGCGAATCTTCACGCCTGTGCTATCAACGGGATCGGCGCCGCTGTGAATTCCCTACACTGTACTTTTGATCGGCGCCCGGATCTCTTTGGCTGCGAGGCGCTACGCTGCGCAAGTAATGGAACCTCGGCGACAACGGCGACTCCCACGTCCCTCTTCACCTGCCCGGGCCGCTTCTACTGAAGCATTCAGCGCGAGAATATTGGTCTGGAATGCAACGGTTTGAAATGCCGAACATTACGGTTTGCAATGTCGCGGAACAGTACTTGCGTGGACTGCATTGCTCGCTCGTCGCGAGACCTTCCACGAGATGGCCATGAGGAGACTGGAATGGCACAAACCGTCGGCGACTTCATCATCGAGCGGCTGCATGCATGGGGCGTGCACCGCATTTACGGCTATCCTGGCGATGGCATCAACGGGGTGTTCGGCGCGCTGAACCGCGCGCAGGCCGCCGCGGAAAAAGGCAAAGGTGACAAAGGGAAAAATCGGCTCGCCGACCCGATCGAATTCATTCAGGTTCGACATGAAGAGATGGCCGCCTTCATGGCTTCCGCGCACGCGAAATTTACCGGTGAACTGGGCGTGTGCATCGCCACATCCGGCCCCGGCGCGTCGCACCTGATCACAGGTCTCTACGACGCGCGCATGGACCATATGCCGGTGCTCGCGCTCGTCGGCCAGCAGGCGCGCGCCGCGCTCGGCGGTCACTATCAGCAGGAACTCGATCTGGTGTCGATGTTCAAGGACGTGGCCGGCGCGTTCGTCGAGCAGGCCGTGGTGCCCGCCCAGGTGCGGCATCTGGTGGACCGCGCGGTTCGAATTGCGCTGTCCGAACGTAAGGTCACCGCGATAGTGCTCCCGAACGATGTGCAGGATCTGACCTACGAGCCGCCCGCCCGCAAACACGGCACGCTGCATTCGGGCGTGGGGTATCGCGCGCCGCGTCTCGTGCCGCACGACGACCAGCTTCGGCAAGCCGCCGACGTGCTGAACGCCGGCAGGAAGGTGGCGATTCTGGTCGGCGCGGGCGCGCTGCACGCCACCGACGAAGTGATCGCCATCGCCGACAAGCTCGGTGCGGGCGTGGCCAAGGCGCTGCTCGGCAAAGCCGTCCTGCCTGACGATTTGCCGTGGGTCACTGGCTCGATCGGACTGCTCGGCACGAAGCCGAGCTACGATCTGATGACGCGCTGCGACACCCTGCTGATGATCGGTTCCGGCTTCCCATACTCGGAATTTCTGCCGAAGGAAGGCGACGCGCGCGGCGTGCAGATCGACCTGAAGGCCGACATGCTGAGCCTGCGTTACCCGATGGAAGTGAATCTGGTGGGCGACAGCGCGCAGACGCTGAGCGCGCTGCTGCCGCTGCTCGAAGAAAAGAAAGATCGCAAGTGGCGCGAACAGATCGAAGACTGGACCGCGGACTGGTGGAAGACGCTCGACAAGCGCGCGCACGAACCCGGCAAGGACGCGGTCAATCCGCAGCGCACAGTCTGGGAGCTGTCGAAGCGCATCCCGTCGAACGCCATCGTGACGAGCGATTCGGGCTCGGTCGCGAACTGGTACGCGCGCGATTTGCAGGTGCAGCGCGGCATGATGTGCTCGCTGTCGGGCGGACTCGCGTCGATGGGCGCGGCGGTGCCGTATGCGATTGCCGCGAAGTTCGCGTATCCGGAGCGTCCGGTGATCGCGCTCGTTGGCGACGGCGCAATGCAGATGAACAACATGGCCGAGCTGATCACCGTATCGAAGTACTGGCAGCGCTGGTCCGATCCGCGCTGGATCTGCATGGTGCTCAACAACCAGGATCTCAACCAGGTGACCTGGGAACAGCGCGCGATGGAAGGCGATCCGAAGTTCGAGGCATCGCAGGACATTCCTTCGGTGCCGTATCACAAGTTCGCGGAGCTGATAGGACTGAAGGGCATCTACGTGGACGACGCCGGGAAGATGGGCGTCGCGTGGGATGAAGCGCTCGCGGCGAACCAGCCGGTCGTGATCGAAGTAAAGGCTGATCCCAACATCGCGCCGCTGCCGCCGCACATTACGCTCGCGCAGGCCAAGGCGTTCGCGACGACGCTGATGAAGGGCGACCCGGACGAAGGCAACGTGATCGTCGAAACGGCGAAGCAGGTGCTCGGCGCGGTGCTTCCCGGTCATCACGACAAATAACGCGCCGAGGTGCGGCATGAACGGCAGCAACATCACGCACGGCAGCGCGCAAGCGCCGGTTCAGGCGCTGCGCGCCTGCGCCTACCGCATTCCCACCGACGCGCCGGAAGCCGACGGCACGTTCGCATGGGACGCCACCACGCTGGTGATTGTCGAAGTCGATGCGGCCGGTGAGACCGGCATCGGCTACACCTATAGCGACGCGAGCACCGTCGCGCTGATTCACCACACGCTCGCGGACTGCGTGCTGAAGCACGATGCGTGGGACGTGCGCGCGCACTGGCGGCGTATGCAGTACCACGTGCGCAATCTCGGCCGCGCTGGGTTGGCGGCCACCGCGATCTCCGCGATAGATTGCGCGCTGTGGGATCTGAAGGCGAAGCTGCTCGGCGTGCCGCTCGTCAGACTGCTGGGCGCTGCGCGCCACACCGTGCCGCTCTACGGCAGCGGCGGTTTCACCACTTACGACAACGCCCGTTTGCAGGAACAGCTATCGCACTGGACCGGGCGCGACGGCTGCCGCTGGGTCAAGATGAAGATCGGCAGCGACCCGCAACGAGACCCGGAGCGCGTGAAGGCGGCACGCGCGGCGATCGGCGACGCGGGCCTGTTCGTCGATGCGAACGGTGCGCTGTCCGTCAAAGAAGCGTTGCGGTGCGCGCAGTGTTTCACCGAACAGCAAGTGCAGTGGTTCGAAGAACCCGTTTCATCCGACGACGCGTGCGGGATGGCCTTCGTGCGCGAGCACGCACCGGCCGGTATGGACATCGCGGCGGGCGAATACGGCTACACGCTCGACGACTTCAAGCGGCTGCTTGCCGCGCCTTCGGTCGACGTGCTGCAGGCGGACGCGAGCCGTTGCGGCGGTATCACCGGCTTTCTGCAAGCCGCCACGCTGTGCGATGCGTATCATCTGCCGCTGTCGGCGCACTGCGCGCCCGCGCTGCATCTTCATGTGGCGTGCGCAGCGCCGCGTCTGCGTCATCAGGAGTGGTTTCACGATCACGTGCGTATCGAAGCGATGCTGTTCGACGGCGCGCCGCAACCGCGTGACGGCGCGATCGCGCCAGATCTGTCGCGGCCCGGCTGCGGACTCGAATTCAAGCGCGCCGACGCGGCGCCCTACCTCGTCGCACAGACCGGCGACACAGCACGGGAGCGGCACTCATGAATTCCTCACGCGTACTCGGCATGTTATGGACCATCGCAGGCGCGGCCGCGATCGTTTCGTTGAGCACGCGGGGCGACGCCGCGTCATCGTCTGACGCAGGCGAATCCAGGACCCGCACGCCAAAGCCGCGAGCGTTGGCCGCCGCGCCGGCCACACACGTTCATATCGAAGCCGCGCGGTCATTCAATCACAGCGCCGCGCTGCTCGCGCTGTCCGTGCTGACCGACAGCGCAATGGAGCACTACCGCGGCTCGTTCGACAACCCCGCGATGTGGACGCCGCTCGTCGTCGCAAGTTTGTCGCTCGCGGCCGGCGTGCATGGCGGCAAGGATAACCGGTCGCGCAGACACCAGGTCCGGCATGCGATCTACTGCAGCGCGGCGGCGACCGGAATTGCAGGCACCGGTTTCCATCTGTACAACGTGACGAAGCGGCCCGGCGGCTGGAGCTGGAACAACCTCTTTCATGCGGCGCCGGTCGGCGCGCCGATTGCGCTGCTGCTGTCCGGCGCGCTCGGCGCGGTCGCCGAGAGACTGCGCGACGAACCCGCTCACGAGCCGCAACTGCTCGGCATGCCTGCGGGCCGCGCGTTGGGCTTGCTGGTGGCGGCGGGCTTGATCGGGACGGTCGGCGAGGCGGCGCTGCTGCATTTTCGCGGCTCGTTCCAGCATCGCGCGATGTATGCGCCGGTCTCGGTGCCGCCGATCGCGGCGGCGCTGCTCGCGCAGGCCGCACTGGCGCAGCCGCGCGCGCGCTGGTTCGTCCGCTTATGGCTGCACGTGACGACGCTGCTCGGCGTGGCGGGCGCGGGCTTTCACGCGCGCGGTATCGCGCGTCGCCAGGGCGGCTGGCGCAACTGGAGCCAGAACCTGTTCGCCGGGCCGCCACTGCCTGCGCCGCCGAGTTTTTCGGCGCTGGCGCTCGCGGGACTCGCCGCGCTGAAATTGCGGGAGACCGAAAAGTGAATGCACGGCAAACCCGATATCCGGGCTACGACGTTCTCGACAAACGCAGCACACCGTCATGGGACGAACCGACGCGCGCGGTGATCGACGAGCGGCTCGCGACGCCCCAGGAACCGCGCTTTTTCAACCCGGTGGAATGGCTCGCCGTGAACGCGTTGTGCGCGTGCATCGTGCCGCAGGCGAATGCCGAGCCGGTCGTGCCGCTCGCCGCGCTGCTCGATGCGCGGCTGCATGCGAATAGCGGCGACGGTTATCGCGACGCGCGGCTGCCGCCGCAGCGCGATGCGTGGCGCACCGGCCTCGCCGCGCTCGACGCCGAAAGCCGCGAGCGTCACGGTTTGCCGTTCGCGAGCATCGAACGAAACGCACAGGTCGCGCTTCTCGAACGGATGCAACGCGGCGAACTGAGCGGCGCGGCGTGGCGCGGCATGCCAGCCAAACTGTTCTTCGCCGAGCGCGTGCTGCACGACATCTGCGGCTTGTATTACGCGCACCCGCACGCGTGGAGCGAGATCGGCTTCGGCGGCCCCGCGAATCCGCGCGGTTACGTGCGAATGTACTTCGACCGGCGCGATCCGTGGGAAGCGGTCGAAGCGCGCCCCGGCAGCGAAGCGCGCGCCGCGCGGGAGAACCGCCGTGTTCGATGACGCTCGACACGAGCCGCGCGGCACCGGCGGGCGCGCGCCGGATGTATTCGTGCGCGGCGGCTGGGTGCCGATGCGCATGTATCCGAACGACGAGGAAGTCGACTTCGCGATCGTCGGCACCGGCGCGGGCGGCGGCACGCTCGCTTGCCGGCTCGCGGAACGTGGCTTCAAGGTCGTCGCGTTCGATGCGGGCGCATGGTGGCGCCCGCTCGAAGAATTCGCGTCGGACGAAGCGCATCAGGCAAAGCTCTACTGGACCGACGAGCGCATCTGCGACGGCGACAATCCGCTCAAGCTCGGCAACAACAACAGCGGCAAAGCGGTCGGCGGCAGCACCGTGCACTTCGCGATGGTCTCGCTGCGCTTTCGTCCCGAGTGGTTCAAGTCACGCAGCCTGCTCGGTTATGGCGCGGACTGGCCGCTCGACTGGCGCGAGATGTGGCGCTACTACGCGCAAGTCGAAGACGCGCTGAAGATCGCCGGGCCGGTCAACTATCCGTGGGGACCGAAGCGGTCGCGCTATCCGTATCGTCCGCATGAACTGAACGCCGCCGCGATGGTGCTCGCGCGCGGCGCGGAGGCGCTCGGCATCGGCTGGAGCGCAACGCCGCTCGCGACGCTTTCCGCGCCGCGCGGCAAGGCGCACCCGTGCGTCTATCGCGGCTTTTGCGTGTCAGGCTGCGCGACCAACGCGAAGCAGAGCGCGCTGGTTACGTGGATTCCGCGCGCAGTGCGCGCGGGCGCCGAAGTGCGCGATCTTGCGATGGTGGGCCGCGTCGTCCACCAACGACGCGGGGCTTGCCACCGGCGTCGAATATCTGCGCGAAGGACGCTGGCAATTCCAGCGCGCGAAGAACGTGGTGGTGGCGGGCTACGCGATCGAAACGCCGCGTCTCCTGCTGATGTCGGCGAACAGCCGCTTTCCCGACGGGCTCGCGAACAGCTCGGGGCTGATCGGCAAGAACCTGATGGCGCAGTCGAACCAGGCCGTCTACGGTACCTTCGACGAAGAAATCCGCTGGTATAAAGGGCCGCCTTCCCTCGCGATCACCGAACACTGGAATTACACCGACAAGGGCAAGGATTTCTTCGGCGGCTACGCGTACATGAGCCAGGGCCCATTGCCGAACGCGTGGGCCGCATCGCAGAACGGCCGCGGCTTATGGGGCGACGCGCTCGCCGCCGAGATGCACAAATACAATCACCAGGCCGGGCTAAAGATAGTGGGCGAAATGCTGCCGCAGGAACGCAACCGCGTCACGCTCGCCGACGAAAAGGACCAGTACGGTCTGCCCGTCGCGCGCGTCACGTACTCCTGGTGCGATAACGACAAGCGCCTGATCGACCATTCGCTCGGCTTCATGGAGCGCGCCCTCGCGGCGGCGGGCGGCTCGGAGATCTGGCGCGAAACGGACGACACGTGCCACCTGAACGGCACCGCGCGCATGGGCGACGATCCGGCGACGAGCGTCGTCAATGCCGACTGCCGCAGCTGGGACATCCGCAACCTGTGGATTTGCGATGGCTCGGTGTTTCCGACCGTCGGCGGCGTGAATCCGTCGCTGACGATACAGGCCATTGCGTGCCGCACCGCCGATCGCATCAAGGCCCTTGCAGCGCGCGGAGAACTGTAGACGGCGCGGTGCAAGCGGCTTGTCAGGCATTTCATTTGCTACCGACGAGAGGTGAAGGGATCACTTTCTTGAGACATCTAGCGCGGCCCGGCCGTTTGTAGCACGTTATGATATAAGCGTGATTCACCCGCCAGATTTAGATCGACCGCTCAGGAGCGAGCACATGCATTTGCATTGGCACGAGTCCGCCGCCAGCCTCGCGCGGCGCCTGGCGTATTACCGTTGACGAGCGGCGTCGTGATGCCGGGCTCCACTCCCCTCGCGTACTTTCTGCATAGCGCCGGACCCGCTTCGCGGCCGGTGTTCGTGCTGGGTTGGGCATTGGCCGCGCTGTGCGTCGGTGTTTGCGTGATCGTCGGCGTGCTGCTGCTTTACGCGGTGCTTCATCGGCGCGGTGCAAGCGGGTATCGGATGACCGAGAGCGGCGGCGGCCGCGCGGTCGTGACCGGCACGCTGATCTCGACAGGCCTGCTGCTGGCGGCGCTGATCTACATGCTGTGGGTGCTCGCGGTGGTCGCATCGCCTTCACGCGAACCGGCGCTGACCATCAACGTGACCGCGTATGACTGGTGGTGGAAAGCGGATTACGGCGCTGACAGTCCCCAGCATTTCACGACGGCGAACGAGATTCACATTCCCGTGGGCGAACCGGTGCAGGTGAATCTGAAAAGCGCGGACGTGATACACGCGTTCTGGGTGCCCGCCCTCGCCGGAAAAACGCAGACCATTCCGGGCCAGGTGAACCGTCAATGGATTCAGGCGGATCATCCGGGTATTTATCGCGGGCAATGCACGCAATACTGCGGCGCGCAGCATGCGCATATGGCTTTCGAAGTGATCGCCGAAAGCCGGCAAGACTACGAGAAGTGGTACGACGCACAAGCCCGCCCCGCCGCCTTACCCGCAAGCGCCGACGCCACGCGTGGCCAGCATCTGTTCATGGAGCGCTGCGCGGGTTGCCACGCGGTGCGCGGCAGCGACGCCAGCGGTGTGCAGGCGCCGGATCTGACGCATCTGCTGAGCCGCCGTCTGGTCGCCGCGGGCGCGCTGCCGAACACACCTGACAACGTGATGGAATGGATTGCGCACGCGCAGGAGATCAAACCGCAGTCGCTGATGCCGGACATCAAGCTCAGCCCGAACGACGGGCGCGACCTCGCCGCGTATCTCGCGACGCTCAACTGACGGGACCGACATGGCTGCCACTGGAAGCGAGGATCTGCCCGCACTACGGCAAGTCACTTTCCGCCGCGAACCGGAAGTGGGACAAGTGGTGAAAGGCTCGCCTGAAGAACAGCGGCTACGCGATCTGTGGGAAAGCGAACCAGGCTGGCGCGGCTGGCTCTCGACCGTCGATCATAAGCAGATCGGCTTGCGCTATATCGTCACGGCGTTCTGCTTTCTGCTCCTCGGCGGAATCGAAGCACTGATCATGCGGCTGCAACTCGCGCGGCCCAACGAAACGCTGCTGACGCCGGATCAGTACAACCAGCTCTTCACGATGCACGGCGTGACGATGATCTTCCTGTATGCGCTGCCCGTTCTGAGCGGTTTTTCGAACTACCTGTGGCCGCTGATGCTCGGCTCGCGCGACATGGCGTTTCCACGTCTGAACGCGCTTTCCTACTGGGTGTTTCTGTTCGCGGGGCTCTTTCTGTACGCGAGCTTTCCGCTCGGCGAAGCGCCGAACGCCGGCTGGTTCAACTACGTGCCGTTCGCTTCGCTCGACTATAACCGTGGCCCGAACATCGACGTGTACGCGCTCGGCATGGTGCTGCTCGGCATTTCGACTTCGGTGGGCGCGGCGAACTTCGTCGTCACGCTGTTCAGAATGCGCGCGGACGGCATGTCGGTCAACCGTCTGCCGATCATCGTATGGGGCACGCTGACGGCTTCGTTCGCGAACCTGTTCGCAGTGCCGGCGGTGAGCCTTGCGTTCCTTCTGTTGTGGATGGACCGCAACATCGGCACGCATTTCTTCGATGTCGCGAGCGACGGACGGCCGCTGCTCTGGCAACACCTGTTCTGGATGTTCGCGCATCCGTGGGTCTACGTGATCGTGCTGCCCGCGATGGGCATCGTGTCCGACGCGCTGCCCACGTTCTGCCGCCGGCCTATCGTCGCGTATGCGGCGGTCGCCGTATCGACGGTCGCGACGATGCTGGTCGGTTTCGAAGTGTGGATCCATCACATGTTCGCGACCGGACTGCCGCCGCTCGCACTCGCTATTTTTGGCGCGGCCAGCATGCTGATTTCGGTGCCGAGCGCGGTCGCGGTGTTCGCATGGATCGCGACGATCTGGCTGGGGCGGCCCGTTTTCAAAACACCGTTCCTGTACTTCGCGGGCTTCGTGCTGATGTTCGTGATCGGCGGCGTGTCGGGCGTGATGACCGCCGCGGTGCCGCTCGACTGGCAACTTACCGACACGTATTTCGTGGTTGCGCATCTGCACTATGTGCTGCTCGGCATCAACGTGTTCCCTGTGCTCGGCGGCATCACGTACTGGTTTCCCAAGTTCACGGGGCGCCTTATGCACGAGCGCTTCGGCAAGCTGACGTTCTGGGTCGTGATGACCGGCTTCAATCTCGGCTTCTTTCCGATGCACATCTCGGGGCTGCTCGGCATGCCCCGGCGCATTTACACCTATCCCGAAGGAATGGGATGGGACCTCAGCAACATGCTGACCACCGTGGGCTCGTTCGTGTTCGGCGTGGGCGTGCTGATGTTCGTCGTCAATGCCCTGTATTCGGCCAGGCGAGGCGCTCGTGCAGGCGCAAATCCTTGGGATGGCTCGAGCCTCGAATGGTCCGTGCCGTCGCCGCCGCCGCCCTACAACTTCGCCGTGCTGCCGATGATCGCGTCGCGTCATCCGCTGTGGGAAGACCGCATGGATGAAATCACCGAGCGGTCGAGCCTCACCACCGGCTATCTACTGCATCGCGGCCGCGAAACGCTGGGCGTGTCGCCGCTGAGCGGCAGCGCGGACGTCATCCTGAAGATGCCCGACGACACCTACACGCCGTTCTATCTCGGCCTGTTCAGCGCGTTGTTCTTCGTCGGGCTGCTACTGCATAGCCGCGCCTTCGTCGCGGCGATGACCGTGGCCTGCACGGCGGCAATGATCGTGTGGCTGTGGCCGCGCCGCGCGCTTGCGCAACGCGAACCGCCGCCGCCGAGCGCGCGCGTCGACACAACCACGCACGACCTCGATGCGACGTTGCCGGTAGGCAGCGCGGGCGAACATTCGGGCGGCTGGTGGGGCGTGCTAACACTGGTCGCAACGGAAGCCTGCCTATTCGGCTATCTGATCTTCTCGTATCTCTTTCTGGAAGCGCAAACGCATCTCTCCTGGCCGCCCGAGGGCATGCCGAAGGTCGGCATTGGCGCGCTCAACACAGCGTTTCTGTTGTCGAGCAGCGTGTTCGTGTGGTTCGCGGAACGGGTTCTCCGGAAGGGCCAAAAGCTCACGTCGATCGCCTCGATGCTGATTGCAATCGCGCTAGGCATCGTGTTTCTGCTGGTCCAGATAAAAGAATGGAAGGACCATCCCTATGGATTGGCCGCGCATCTGTACGGCTCGCTCTATTTCACGATCACCGGTTTTCATATGGCCCACGTCGTCGTCGGGTTGATCGTGCTCGCGGTGATGACGGTGTGGATCGCGCTCGGCTATCTCGACGAGCGGCGTACCGCGCCGATCACGATCGGCGGTTTGTACTGGCACTTCGTGGATGTGGTGTGGCTCTTCATCTTCTCCACGCTGTATCTTTCGCCGTACATCCTGAGGGGGCGCTAGTCATGCGTGTTCGTCATGCCTGAATCGGGACTATCGACACCGAATGCATTCGACGCGCGGCGCAAGCTGTTGGCCGCGTGCGCGATCGCCGGTCTGTTCGGCGCGCCGGGTATCTGGCTGCTGCAGGTGATCGTCTCCGAGGTGCTTTCCGCGACCGCCTGCTATGGCGTTAGCGCGCCGCGTCCCGCGCCTTTGTGGAGCGCGTTCAATACATGGATCTTCGCCATTTCGATCGTCGCGGTAATTGTGGCCGCGCCTTGCGCGGGACTCGCATGGTACGGGTTCAGACTCGCGAGAAGCGGTGTGAGTACCGACGAACCGCACCCGCACCACCATGAAGCACTGCGCTCGGCGCAACAACTTCGCACCGACGACGCGATCCGCGTGCGCTTCATCGCGCTATGCGGCGCGCTAGTGGGCACGGGCTTTCTGGTCGGCGTCATTTTTGTGTGGCTCGCGCCGCTGTTCGTCGGCGCGTGCGGCGTATGGTAGTGACGCAATGAGAACGAAGCGCGCTCTGTCATCCACGTTAAGGTTGCTCGCGATGAGCTGTGCGCTCGGTTTGCTCGGCGGTTGCAAACGCGACAGCAGTCCGGACGGTTTCGCCGCTATCACGCGCGACTCGCCGGTCGCGATGGACCAGGCGCAGATTGCGCGCGGCGCGTATCTCGCGAAGGCGGGCGATTGCTCCGCCTGTCACGACGCCGCAGACAAAACCCCCTACGCGGGCGGCATGCCGGTCAATTCGCCATTCGGTCCGATTTACGCGGGCAACATCACGCCCGACCCGACGTTCGGCATTGGCCGCTATACGTTGCAGCAATTCGCCGAAGTGCTGCGCGCGGGGAAAACGCCGCACGGCCAACGGCTATATCCGGCGATGCCGTATCCGTCGTTCGCGAAGCTGAATGACGATGACGTCACCGCGCTTTACGCGTACTTCATGCAAGGCGTGAAAGCATCGACGAATCGCGCGCCCGTCACGCACCTGCCTTTCCCGTTCAACCAGCGATGGGCGATGTTCTTCTGGAGTTACCTGTTCGGCAATCACGAGCGTTACGCCGACGATTCGCACCATAGCGCCGAATGGAATCGCGGCGCTTATCTGGTGCAAGGCCTCGGACACTGCGGCGCGTGTCACACGCCGCGTGGTCCCGCGTACAACGAGCTGGGCTATGACGAGCATCGCGAGCGCTACCTCACCGGCGGCATCAACGACAACTGGTCCGCGCCGAATCTCACCGGCGATCCCGCGAGCGGCCTCGGCCGCTGGTCGCAAGACGAGATCGCCGCGTTCCTGCGCGGTGGACACGGCGCGCGGGCAACCGTGTTCGGCGCGATGGCGCCGGTGGTCGAAGAAAGCACGCAGTACCTGAGCGACGCCGACCTGCACGCCATCGCGGCCTATCTGAAGTCGCTGCCCGCGCGCAATCCGAGCGGCACGTTCGATAACAACGAACACGCAAGAATGTTGACGACGAGAGCCGTCGATACCGGCGAAATCGAGCGCCCCGGTGCGGGTGTGTATCTGTCGTTCTGCGCGCGCTGCCATAGTGCCGACGCCATGGGCAAACCCGACAGGGGCCCGGCGTTAGCGGGCAATCCGCTCGTCATGTCGGCCGATCCAACGTCGATCATGCGCATCGTGATTGAAGGCAGCGAGAGCCCGAAGACCGACGATCAACGAAAGCCGCAAAAAATGCCCGCATTCAACGATCAATTGACCAGCACCGAAATCGCGGACGTGATCAGCTTCATCAGGAACACGTGGGGCAATCATGCCGCCCCGGTGTCAGACAGAGATGTGCGCACTTTGAGGTCGGCGATTCACAAATGAGCGGCACCTACTTTTGGTCTTTAGTATTTGCTGCCGAGTGAGAGATAATTGTACCGAATCGACTCGCGAACCGGAGTCCGGTTGTGCGTCCAAAAGCGCTCACGCACTCAGGCGAGGGGTGCGATTTTCCCGATCGTTAGACGCGGCTGAGCGATCGGACTGCTCTGTCCCTGAAGCGTGTGCCCCCGGTTCCACTAGGGCAGGACCCGTGTGAACGCAAGGAGGCAGGTAATTATCCGGGAGCAGAACTCGCGCGAACAACCGAAGACTCGCTTTGAATAACGCGACACTTCCACATCTGCAGCTGTGAGGGGAAAGGCCTGAAAATTTGGAAGATAGACATGCTAGAGCCAATTCGGCGTATGTTTCTCGGTACGATAATTTTCATGTTAGCCGCGACGTGCACGGAAGCACGACTAGCCGTGGCGCAGATAGCAAGTCCGGCTAGCGGTCCCGGTATATTCGCGGGCACGCACGTAAGGCACGAAACTGCAAAGGTCGTGAGTATCGAGCCCGCTACCAACAGCGTTGTTCTGCGCGAACGACATGGCAGTCTTGTGACGGTCGAAATGGGCCATGGGGTCGGCAATGTAAGACGGGTAAAGGTTGGAAACAAAGTTAGCATAACGTACAGGCGCGCCCCGGTTGCTTCACGCCGACAATGTGAGTTCCAAAGGCATACGTGAGCGCGCGGAAACAGAAGCGACTATCCGGGCGTCTCCAGGAATCACCACGTCTATTCATCGTGTGCAGATCGTGGCAACCATCATCAGCATCAGCCAAAAGAACAGGTTACTGACGTTGCGCGGCCCAAAGCGCACGGTGACGCTTGCAGCATCATCTGGTCTTCCTCTGCGCGATCTGAAGATCGGGGATAACATTAGGGCGGACTATTTCGAAGCGATCGCGATTCGTATCACGCGCGATGGCTTCCGTTGCAATAAATTCTGCTCATCCGGAAGTAGGCCACTCGGCCGTGGCTGCTCGTCTTGCTCGCCCCCCTTGCGCGCCGCAGCCGAGGATAGTGGTATATCAACGTGAAGTCGGGCTGAACACATTTGGTGTCGGCGCCCACGATTGACGCTAGCAATGTTCACAAAGGCGCTAGCGAGGGAGTTCGACTGCGCGATACCACCCGGAGCGCTGCACCGAACTTGCCGGCTTTTCCGAATATCGATGAAGGGACCGTTTCCAGCAGGCTACTGTGCGTGCAGTGTTCAGCTTCGGGATTCAGTCCAATCCCTCTTCCACCGTTGGGCCGACACGTGGACGTCGTTGAGCACGAAACATCTTGAAGCCACCGGGTTTTGACTGATATTCGTCCAGATAGCGTGCAGCCACAAGTCGTCGCGCCCAGCTTCGTAACAGCTCTGCACGGAGGCATCGGTGGCCAGATGACAGC
Source organism: Paraburkholderia sp. BL9I2N2 (assembly GCF_004339745.1). Taxonomy (GTDB): domain Bacteria; phylum Pseudomonadota; class Gammaproteobacteria; order Burkholderiales; family Burkholderiaceae; genus Paraburkholderia. The sequence continues at coordinate 244,037 of NZ_SMGP01000006.1, forward strand.
GCGCTTTAGCCTTTGCGATCGCCGCAAAATCCACGGGTGTATGGGACGTCGGAACGGATGCGCCGCGTCGCCAGCGCGCGCCGACATTGCGCGGCAAAAAGCCTCGAGCGAGACGATGCGTTTTCGATTGGGTTTGGACATTATGCCGGTAGTGTCAAAGGAGCTCCCACGCGTGCGACAATCGCGATTAGACATGCTCCTACCCGTTCTACGATGAAACCATGACGACGATCCTGATCGCGCCGCGCCCGCTCGATGCGCTGGACCTGCCGCCCGACCTTGACGGTCCGTCACGGCATGAACCGGGCGAATGGTCGCCAGCAAATCGCCGCAGCTGACGACCTGAGCGCGATCCGCGCGTGGCTGGCACGCGTCGTCGACACGAAAGACCACGTTCGACAACTACCGTAAGGAAGCTGAGCGACTTCTCTTATGGTCCATTGTGCAGTTGGGCAAACCTCTGTCATCACTCACGCATGAGGACCTGCTCGCCTACAGGGTATTTCTTGGCGATCCCCAGCCGCGTTCGCGCTGGATGTCGGACGGCGGGCGAAAGTTTCCGCGTCACGATCCGCGCTGGCGACCGTTTTACGGGCCGCTCGCAGTCTCTAGCCAGCGTCAGGCGATGGTCATCCTCAATGCGCTGTTCTCATGGCTTGTCGAAGCGGGCTACCTTGCAGGCAACCCGCTGTCCCTGTCGCGCCAGCGGTCACGCCGACAGGCGCCGCGCATCACCCGCTACCTGGAACGCGACCTCTGGCAGGAGGTGAAGGTTTATATCGACGGCCTGCCGCGGGATAGCGACCGGGAACAGGAACGTTACTGGCGCGCTCGATGGCTCTTTACCCTGCTCTACCTCGGCGGCCTGCGGATCTCGGAGGTCGGTGGCAACACGATGGGCAAGTTCTTCTGCCGGCGCGACAACGAGGGGAACGAACGGTGGTGGCTGGAGGTGCTTGGCAAAGGCGACAAGGAACGACTCGTCCCCGCATCCGCCGAGATGATGGTCGAACTCTCGCGGTACCGGCGCGCGCGCGGGCTCGCACCGGTGCCGTCCGCGCACGAGGACACGCCGTTGGTGTTGCCGCTCGGCAAATCGACGAAGCCACTCACGCGTGCCGCGCTGCACTCGATCATTAAAAGTATCTTTGCTGGCGCAGCGGACAAATTGAGGCTTCGCGGAGAAGACTTTGCCGCGCGAGCAACGCACCTGGAGCGTGCATCCGCACACTGGCTGAGGCACAGCGCCGGATCGCACATGGCCGACGGCAATCTCGATCTGCGACTCGTGCGAGACAACCTCGGACACGCATCGATTTCGACGACGAGCATCTATCTTCATAGCGACGACGACACCCGTCACCGGGAGACCGAAGAAAAACATCGGCTGGACTGGTGAGGATGAATTTCACTACAGGCTTTGATCTTCCGCAAAGCGAGGCAGCTCCGCCTGGAGGTGCGCGATTTCCGCTGCCGTATCAGCAGCCTTGAGCCTAACCGTCCCCTGTTTGTAGGATGTGTAACGAAATATTGGGTTTCCTACATAACAACTACCCCCGCGCGATGCGCCGCTGGGGGCGGGCTATCGGTCTAGTGGCTGCCGGGCGCGTTGCGTTGCTTTGCTTGCCGTAGCGGCCGGATTAGAAGGTCACCGTTGCGACGTTAAGTTTGTCATAACGCGGCGGACGATCTCTCTGTATGCCAACTAGAGAGCGCTAAGCAGCGGCGGTGGCAAGCACGTCTGAGCCGTCTACGAACTTCCGGTGTCGACCCAACCCGGCCATTGAGCGGTCGCGGGTCAAAGACTCATCTACACTCGGAAACGGACATTGGTTTAATAGACGGACCAATTCACTGCGAAGCCGACGGCCAGTGCGTGGGATCTCAGCCCGACCGTGCCATGTCGCCAAGCGTTACTTATCGTCGCCGGCGGCCCTTCGCCTTGAGGCGCGAGGTGCCCCCTTCCGTCCTACCCGGCGGTAAGCCGATTCGATAACTTCTCCGGCGCGAGCAGCGATCTCCCGTAGTTCAACCCGCATATACCTCGGCCACCATGCCAGGTGGTAGAACCAAAGGCATATGCTGCGGGGCCCGTGAAGCCACTGGCGCTGGATTCCATCAGCGGGCAGCTCTTCCAGAGAGTGGTGGCCGATCGAACAGGCACCGAGAGTGAGCCAGCCGAGGGTAAGGATAAAAGTTGGAAGCGAGACCAGGCATGCCACCGCAAACACAACAAGCGGCAAGCCGATCTCCAGCGACGAGCGGGTTTTCATCGAATACTCTCCCCGTCACAATAACGTCGAGGTCAAATGGCGGGCTTGTTTAGAAAGCGTCAGGTTTCTTTATCTACCAAGCTCATTCCCAAATCGAGCGAATGTGGCAACCGTCGAATCCATATCTAACGGAAAAGCTGCGATGCGCCATTCAAAGATAGCACCGGAACGAAGATCGGGTAACCATGAAAGAAAGAGCGACCATCGTGTGCAGGCAACACGACAAAATACTCCTCGTAACTCGCGGACGGTCGCGTTGGTCGCTACCGGGCGGCACAATCCGGCGCTCCGAGTCACCGGTAGAGGCAGCCAGAAGAGAATTGATTGAGGAAACCGGCCTTGCTGTTGACGGCTTCACGTTTCTGTTCGAATTTGGCGGACTAACCAAACGGCATCACGTGTTCCTGGCGGACCTACCACGTCACCTAACACCCACTGCCAGCAATGAGATCTCACGGTGCCGCTGGATCCGGCCCAGACAAGTGTCCACCGTCATCACGAGCGTTCCCACGAGAGAAATTGTCCGGCTGCTGATTGGTCACAAGAATGTCACAATAGCGTTCCCCGCCGTCGATCTTGGCACCGTAACGGCTGCTGGGCAGTTGCCAGCCGTGTAGCCGGTCGCGCCAAAACGGTAATACGGTATGAATGCACGCTATCTGGACTTTCAAGGTGATAGGTAATTTCGAGATACTGTCTCGCCTTCTCATGGCGGCCCTGCTCGGAAGCGTCATTGGCTTTGAGCGGGAAAGACTGAACTGGGCTGCTGGCTTGCGCACACACATGCTCGTGTGTGTCGGCGCATCCTTGATGATGCTGGTGTCCGCGTTCGGGTTCGCCGACGCATTGACCCAGAAAAACGTTGTGTTGGACCCCTCGCGCGTTGCCGCACAGGTGGTGTCGGGAATCGGATTCCTTGGTGCCGGGTCGATTCTGCTGCGCGGCGAAGTCGTCCGGGGCCTGACGACCGCTGCGAGTCTCTGGTCCGTAGCGGGAATTGGACTCGCCGTAGGTGGAGGCATGTACACCGCGGCCTTTGGTGCGACGATCATCATCCTCATTATTCTCGCGGGGGTAAAGCCGCTGGAGCGGCGCTTTATTTCCGTCAAACAGCAGCGCAACATACAACTGCTGGCCGAACGCGGGAGCGTCTCGCTGGACAGTTTGCATCGCGCGCTGGGCACAGGAAGCATCCGGGTCAAACAGTTTATCGTCCAGCAGGCAGAAGACGACCCTGATCTCGACGACGTTCAGATTTCGCTGTCACGCGTATCTTCGACCGAGTTCACCGCGACCTGTGCGCGGCTCGAAGAGATGTCAGGCGTTCGCGAGTGTCGTCACGAAAAGCAATAGCGGAACGGTAGATGATGCGGACGTATGAATATCACGGGTTCACTCTTCAGGTGTCGGCCGAATCGAACCTTAGCTTTCAGCCTATCAGGCAGGCAGCAGCGCGCTCCGGATATGTTGCGGTAGTGAGGGTGTTCCAGGCCGGCAATGCGGTTGGAATCTTTTCGCCGCTCAGATTTGGTGAGGCGAGAGGGCGTCCGTTTGATACCGAGGTTGACGCCCTGACGGGCGGGTATAGCGCGGCGCGGAGAATCGTTGACGACCTCTTTGGGCACTAACCTCATTGACATCCCATGGCGCATGCGCCTCGTGTGACTGTGTCGAGAAGATCGCCGATACACAGTGCACCAGAGGGATCCCTCAACGGCTTCTCATGAATCATCATGAGCCACCTGCCGTTCAGCATTGACGGACACTTTTTGGACGCCTGCTGCCCGACGTGGTCGACCGTAGACCCAACCAAGCCGTTGACCGATTGCGGTCGAGAGACTTATCTCTACTCGGAAAGAGGCATTGGTTTCAGAGAAATCGGATTATTCTCGCGGTCGCCGCTCCCCAGCTTCCTGATTCTCAGCCACGGCTCGACGAACGGCTTCCAAAAGGTCGGGGCGCGCTTCAGCGGTGGGGAGTTCGGTCAACTTGCGCGGAGTCTTGGCGTGGGGTTTCAGCGTCAGACGGTAGAGCTTTTTCGGTGCAGTCATATTTCGTCTCCGGCTTCGATGACAGTCCATTCGGACGGCGAGCTCGGTCTTGCGCCTCGCTTCCGAAAATCACGCTTTCGGATCTTTACGAAACCCGGAGTTGTGCACTCCGTGCGTTGCGCGCCTCCAGGCTTCGTCGGCGCGTTGCTGAGCCGATTTCACTGTATATGCTACCCGTTGCTTACTCTTCGGAGCTGGCGCAAACGCCGAAGTCAGACCGGAAAGTGCCCGGCGGACGGTCCTGGTGACCATAGCTCACTCCGCGTTCGTGTCGGGAAGTTAAGTCTAGGCCCTTACGTGAAGCTCGCGCTACTGTACGTTTAAACAGCGCCTTGATGAGCCCATTACGGACGACCGAGAACGCCGCAGGCGAAACGTCGCTGAAACGGGTCCAGTGCGAACAGAATGCGTTCGGCCGCCAATGGAAAAATCACCCGAGGGGCTGCGATGACAACTCTGCGAAGTTAGGCAAGCCTTGGAGATGAGTAGGAGCCCAGGGCATCTGTTCATTGCCGAATGACTGAAGTGTGCCAGATGCTACGGTTTTCTCGCATGGAACGGTTGTGGGTAGCGACGACAGCACGTGCGCGCAGCCATAGCCGGCGCGTGCGATCGAGATGATATCGACCGCCGGGTCCATCAACGCCGCAAGCAGATCGCTTGTGCGATGCTGATGGGATCCCGCGAGATACCGGAACCGGTCAGCCACGTGCGCGCCTACGGAGACAGACAATCCCCAACTCTCGAGCAGACAGATCGCCTGCGCGAGGTTATCCATGTCAGGAACGCCTGCCGGGGCGACGACCGCCACCCGTTTGCCTTCCACCGTCACGTCGGTTACTCCACTGTATTGACCGGTCGACGGATGCCGACGTGTTTGTAGGCAACGCTGAGGCAGGCTCCACGCAAAACCCGATTTCGTTCTTGAAAACAGACATCGTTGCGCCGAGCCAACTCCTTGTCACCAGTCGGAGTTCCGTTCGAAATCGATTGTCCGCGATTCGGGCGACGAAGTCGATCATCACTTCTCGGTCGCACGCCTCCTGCGGATGGCGAAGCGATAGCCTTGGACCGCGGGCCGTATGCGGGAGACATAAGCCGACCCAGGTTGTGTGGAAACCCGATGGAATTACGACGCGGCACATGCCCGCGCCCCCAGCGGCGCGTTTGGCTCCTTTGCGGCCATCACGGCGACGACGAGGGTGAGCGTCCCCGGTGCGTTCTAGAGAAGCTTGATGGCTTTGTTTAGGACCTACGAGGTGCTTACGCACCCACCAGCCGCATTGCCTTCATCATCTTCTTGAAACCTAGAATTCTCAGCACTCGAGCGAGATTGTAGGCGAGTACGTTCAGACTCATCTCGGTACCTACGTTACGCAACCTGCGCGTCAGGAAGTGCGTGTAGCCCATCCAGTGCTTGAACGTTCCAAAGACATGTTCGACGGTTCGCCTGCGCACTGTCATCGCGTCCGGCGTCCTGTCGAGCCGACGTTGAACTGCCTCCAGCACTGACTCATGCTCCCATCGGCTTATCCGTCGTTGGCCGCTGGGAGTGCACTGTGACTTCATTTGGCATTGCGAACAGGCGCTGCTCCAGTATCGATGTAGCTGCATCCCGTGTTCCTCGCTGGTGTATCGGTAAATTGCCCGCTCTCCAGCTGGACATTGGTATTCGTCGTCCCGCGCAATGTAGATGAAGTCTGCCTTGTCGAACCGGCCATGGTATTTCGCACCTGACGTTGTGGGCTTCGGCAGCATGACCGCAATCCCCGCATCCGCGCACTCCTTGATCTGAGTTCCGGTGTAGTAACCACGATCGGCGACTGCCCGCAGCCTTGTCTTGCCCATCGCGTCACGCGCAGCTTTTGCCATGGGACTTAGCTGTGCCCGGTCGCTGCCAGAGTTTGTGACCTCGTGAGCCACGATGAGATGGTGTTTGGCGTCAACGGCCACCTGCACGTTGTACCCCACCATTCCCGAGCCCTTGCCGCTCGTTGCCATGGAGCGCGCGTCGGGATCAGTCATCGAGAGTTGGCCATCAGGCTGCGTCTTGAGTTGCTCCTTGATCTGATCGAGGTCCCGCATCTGCTCGCGTAAGCGCGCGATCTTATCTTGCAATCGGGTCGTCTTCGCTTCGAGTTCCGCGGGTTGCGTACGATCGGCAGTCTCCAGCGCGGTCAGATAGCGCTGGATACTCTCCTCGATCTGCTTCTGGCGCTTGTCGACTTTACCTTCGGTGAAGTTGCGATCCCGCGTATTGACTGCCTTGAACTTGCTACCGTCAATGGCGACCAGCGCTTGCGAGAACAGCTTCAGCTCACGGCAGAGCATCACGAAGCGGCGACACACGTTCCGAATGCCGGTACCGTTGTCACGACGAAAGTCGGCTATGGTCTTGAAGTCCGGCGCCAGTCGGCCCGTGAGCCACATCAACTCAACATTGCGCTGGCATTCGCGCTCAAGACGCCGGCTTGATTGAACCCGGTTCAGGTACCCGTAGATATAGATCTTCAGGAGCACTGCTGGATGATAGGACGGGCGACCTGTAACCGACGGTATTGCTCCATCGAAGCCCAATGATGCAAGGTCAAGCTCTTCAACAAATGCCTCGATAATCCTGACCGGATTGTCCTCAACAACAAAGTCATCGAGGCACTCTGGAAGCAGCGTCACCTGCTTGCGATCTTCACCTTCTATGAATCGCTTCATCCGGTCACCCATGCTGAATGAGTTAATCCAGTTTAGGTGACCAGGGTGTTTTCACACAAGCTCGACCCGAAGCCGCCAGTCGTTATTCTCGTAAGCGGACTTTCGAACGCCCGACGCATCGAGAAACCGCAGCCTTGCTGCCCCGTGCAACAATCTGGATTTTTCGAGTGAAGATCGACTTGAGCCATGACAGAACATCGCTGCAGTAGGTTGGAAATTAGAAGGCTGTCGCCGCCCGAATGGATGCAGGCATACCCTGTCATCGCTCAACTTCGGTCTCTTGAAGAACCCGAATTCCTGGAGCGGACCCGCCGGCAATCGTATTCGGGCTACGAGCTTGTGGCAGCATTTCATGATGAGAAGATTATCGGGGTGATGGGCATGAGACCCATCCACACCCTGGCTCGCGGGGCACACCTTCATATCGATGACCTCGTGGTCGATGCGACGGGTCGAGGGAGCGGTGTTGGCCGATCCCTGATGGAATATGCGGAAACCGACGCCCGTGCTCGTGGTATGACCGCGATATTTCTTGACGCGCGGCCGGACGCCGTTCCGTTCTATGAGCGAGAGAACTATGTGCTACACCCCGCACCATCAATGAAGAAGGTTCTGGTGCCTTAAGGCAAGCCGGCCACGGTCAGCGCGATTCGCCCACGTCTTCAGTCTGTGAATTGCCAAGATTTTGCATCCACTGCTGAAGGTCCGCTCTTGGCCGTCCTCTGCCGGACGGCGACTGGCGGCACGCGACCCATCACAGTCCTTCACCGCTTCGGCGTGAATGGCCGCTTAGTTGCGCGGTACTGCCGCATGGACTTCGGGAGAATTTGTCCTCGAGATTCCGCTAGCATGAATGGCCGAAGCTTGAGATGCCATGCATTTTCCTTTCATCCTTCTTTTGCCTACCTATACTCTTCTTGGGCGAGGTTAGCCTACTGCAAGCAGCGACACCGCTTTTTCATCAGATGTATTCTGCCTTCGTAGCGTGAGGTGGCATATGCAATACGACCAACAGAAAGTGGAAGACTTCATGGGGCGTATGGTTGGAGAGTTCGGCGCAGTGGCGTGCGCGCCGCTAATCGCGCTCGGCGACCGGCTCGGCCTCTATAAAGCGATGACCGAACAGGGCTGGATGACCTCCGAGCAGGTCGCTGAACGCACCGGTCTCGCCGAACGATACGTGCGCGAATGGCTCGCGGCGCAAGCCGCATCCGGTTTCATCGACTATGACCCTTCGACCATCCGCTATCAGCTCGCCAATGAAATGGCAATGTGCTTTGCTGAAGAAACGAGCCCGACTTTTATCCCGGGCTTCTGCGACTGCGCTGAAGCAATGTTCCGCAGCTTGCCGAAACTCGAAGCCGCGTTTCGCACGGGTTTGGGCGTCGGTTGGCATCAGCATCATCCGTCGCTGTTCCGGGGTACGGAGCGATTCTTCCGTCCGGGCTATGCCGCGCATCTGGTCAATGAATGGATCCCCGCGCTCGACGGAGTACAAGAGATTCTCAAGGGGCATGGCGCAAAAGTCGCGGATGTCGGCTGTGGCCACGGCGCATCCACGATACTGATGGCTCAGGCATACCCCAACGCGGCGTTCATTGGCTTCGATTATCACGAACCGTCCGTGCAGAGAGCACGTGAACTTGCAGACGGAGCGGGCCTCGGCGACCGCGTCACGTTTGAAGTCGCAACCGCGCAACAATATCCTGGAAAGGATTACGATCTCGTCGCATTCTTCGATTGCCTGCACGATATGGGCGACCCGACGGGCGCAGCAGCACACGTTCTGCAAACGCTGAGACCCGATGGATCGTGGATGATCGTGGAACCGTTCGCGAATGACCGCCTCGAAGACAATATCAATCCTGTCGGACGGGTGTTCTATTCTGCGTCGACGCTGATCTGCACAGGCGCATCATTATCACAGGAAGGCAGAAGAGCGCTCGGCGCGCAGGCGGGCGAAGCACGGCTCAGAGAAGTCGTGACTGCTGGCGGCTTCACGCGCTTCAGGCGCGCAACGCAAACGCCGTTCAATCTGGTTTTTCAGGCGCAGGCGTGAACCTGGCTCGCTTGCCAGAAACCGCGCGCGACGCACAAAAGTCGCCAGGAGCGCAGAAGGCGACTATCGTCAGAGTGTCGGAGAGATGCACGCCAGACGGAGCGCCGAACATCAGGCGGAGATAGCGGAGCTGGATGGCACGCTTGCACGCCACGGCGCCCTCACTCGTGCCATTATTAGGTGTGACCCGCAATGAACAGTCTCTCGAATTGAGCGCTGGATTCGCGCGTGCGGCTACGGTGCTCCTGAGGCAATACCCGTCGGCTTATGGGTGATGCTCGATCCGCTAGGACTTTGGCCATTCGTGATTGAACGTCCGTTGAACGATTGGGAGTGGGCTTTTGCCTACAAGCTTCGAACGGCTCTTTGTGGCCGATCTGTGTTCGATGCTGTCGGCTCTGATCGACCCATCCCAGCCGATCGGCCCACTTCGACAGTCGTCCGATCTTTGATCAACATGAGACGCTCATAGACCAAACGCGCCCTTGTTTGGCTCGGCAACACTGCACACCGCCTGGCACGATCTGCACCCCAGCTACAGCAACTTGCGACGCTCCAACTCTTCGGATAATGCCCCGGCGCTGGTGAACACATGCCCGTGAAGACCTGCATTGATTGCCCCCGTCACGTTGACCTCGAGGTCGTCAATAAACAGAGTTTCGGCCGCGCAGACACCGAGGCTATCAAGGCAGCGCAGATACGTGCGCGCGGCCGGTTTGGCCGAACCGAATGAGGCCGACGCGTAAACGTGCGGGCCAAAGAGTTCAGCCACCGCAGGATTGAGATACTGGATGTTATCGGTCACCAGTTGACAATTGTTGGTTAGAACGGCTACCCGGTGTCGCCCCGCCAGCAATCTAACAAGCGCAAGCACTTCGACGTTGGGCGATATCGACGCGCAGCGGCTAATTAACCAATCGTCGAGAGTGACCCGGCAGCCCAGGATTTCCCCCAATGCGGTCAGATACTCGTCACCGGTGATCAGGCCGGCGTCTGCACGATCTTCCAAGCCGGATCCCCAAATGGCCTGGCGGACAGTTTCATGTGTTCGGCCTGATAACGCTGAGAGATGATCGACTCGTGCGGAGCGGTCGTAATGAGAAAGAACATCGTCCATATCGAACAGGACAAGAGATATCAACGCTGTCATTTGGTAAGTGCGTACGCTAAACGCGAAAATTAAAGCGCCGTTCGGCAGTGCGCCTTTGGATGGCTGGGGCTCGTATTGTGCGTTGGTAAATCACGAGTTTGACAGGTACAGTTGATCACTCCCGGATCTGGACAACCGTTGCGAACGGTCGAAAGGGGGGAGCCTTGTGCTCCTACCATCGGACGATGTTTGCTCTAACCGCTCTGATCGCGCGTTCACTCACGATCGCCGTTTGACTGGTGGTCCGACGGGCTATCATCCCCTTTACCCCGAGATTTCTTCACTCGACGCAGCGCCGCTCCGATCTGACCGGCGATGTCTCGGATCGACGAACGCATGTACCAGGCCACGACGCCAGGTGATAGAACCACACGAACGCTGCGCGATACCCTCGGAGCCACTTCCTGCGGATACCGGTTGAGGGAAAGCTCTCAAGGGGGCGGTGTCCAAGCGCCATCACGCCGATCGTCATCCAGACAACCGCCACCACGAAAGTGGGAAGGGACAGCGAGCAGGCCGCAATGAACAATACGAGCGGCAGGCAGAGGATAAGTGGCCAGCGATTTTTCATATCGTTTTCGCGCCGGCATAATCATTACGATTTTTCAGCTTATAGCATTTCGCGTGGTGCCACCGACCAGGTTTTCTGTCATTTTTGCACGCTAAGTGTGGACGTTCCAGGTGGGCTATTCTGGACGTTGAAAACGCCGGGCTGATTCACATCAGCTCTATACACGCAAGCACCACCTCGTAGACTGAAGAGCATGAAAGATCGATCCACAATTGTATGCGTACGCGACGGCAAGGTGCTTCTGGTCGCCCGCGCGCGTTCACGCTGGTCGCTATCCGGCGGCACGATAAAACGGTTCGAGTCGCCGCTGGATGCCACTGTGCGCGAGCTGGAAGAAGAGACTTCCCTCATTGGAATGGAACTTACTGTTCCAGTTTGGCGGTCTCAGCAAACGCCACCATGTTTTCCGCGCCTATATTCCTCTGGACGCGTCCGCCGAAGCACGTAACGAAATTTCGCGTTGCCGGTGGTTCAACCCGGGCAAAATCCCAACGCTCGTCACGAGCATACCGACCCGGGAAATCGTCGATCTTTTTTGCACCCGCGAAAATCGTGCCGAAGCGCCGCCAGCGGTCATCGACAAACCGGATGAAGGCGTTCTCCGGACGACCTCACCGTATGCCAACGTTGCCGGCACGGCTTCGCAGCAGACTTAACGAGCCGCTATCAAAGGAAAATTGTGATAGGTAATATCGAGCTGTTGTCGCGCCTCGTGCTGGCAGCGCTACTCGGGAGCGTCATCGGCTTTGAGCGCGAAAGATTAAATTGGGCGGCGGGTTTGCGCACGCACATGCTTGTATGCGTCGGCTCGTCGTTGATCATGCTGGTATCGGCGTTCGGATTTGCCGACGTGCTGGGCGAGAAGAACGTCGTTCTCGATCCATCCCGGGTTGCCGCGCAGGTAGTGTCAGGCATCGGCTTCCTTGGCGCGGGGTCGATCCTGTTGCGCGGGGAGATAGTCCGTGGACTGACAACTGCCGCGAGCCTCTGGTCTGTAGCGGGAATCGGTCTGGCGGTTGGCGGAGGGATGTACACGGCTGCCATCGGCGCGACGATTATTATTTTGATTATTCTCGTCGGTGTGAAGCCGCTAGAACGTCGCTTTATTTCGGTCAAACAACAGCGCAACATAACCCTGCTGGTCGAACGCGGCAGTGCATCGCTTGACAGTGTTCACAACGCACTGGGTACGGGAAGTGTCCGGGTGAAGCAGTTCATCGTCCAGCAATCGGAAGACGACCCTGAACTCGACGAAGTGCAGATTGGCCTATCGCGCGCAACGGCTAGCGAGTTCGCGACGATCTGTGCACGCCTGGCAGCAATGTCGGGTGTCCGTGAGTGCCGGAATGGCAGATGAAAGTGGAACAGGTCATGGCGCGCACGTATGAATACCACGGGTACACCCTTGTGGTGGCCGTCGAATCCGACATTAGCTCGCAGCCTGGCGGCGGCACTGTTGCGTGCGTAGGTTACGTGGCGATCGTCAGGATTTTTCAGGCGGACAATGCGGTCGCCATGTTTTCGCCGCTGCGCTTCGGGGAGGCCGGCGGTCTTCCGTTTGTGACGGAAGCAGATGCCTTGATGGGTGGTTACAGCGCAGCATGCCGAATTGTCGATGATCTTTTCAGTCACGAGAGCCGATAGGCCTCGGCGGCTAACCGACAGGCGGTCTTGAACGCGTACGGATCGAGCGACGGGTGCTTGCTTGATCTGGTGGCGATCAAACGCCGCCAGGTGAACCGGATACGCTCGACGGCGAATTGGTTCTTCCTGCCTTCTGCGTTGTCTAAGGGTCAGGAAATCCTGACAAAAGAATCATCCACTCACAAACCCTTACCGGTGGTTTTCAGGGACTCCCGCATCTCAAGCTCATGCGGAAATATGCCGTAAAACATGGTAAGCGGTATGCAGACGGAATCCGCTTTGAGTCTGATCGGATTCGATGAGATCAACGGCGACTCATCCGAAAAATCCTCAATTCTCATGGCCAGGATACCGACAAATCATGACAGGCAGTTTCCTTCGCTTCAGAAATCTGCGCATCGGTGTGCGCCTCGCAATCGCATTCGCCCTCGCGGCCCTACTCACCGTGGTGCTCGGTACGACGGCATTCGTCAAGCTCACGAAAATCACAAATGAATGGACCGATTTTGAATCGGTCACCCTCGCCAGGCTAAAGGTTTTGCAGCACGCCAAAGGTACTTTCGGCGACGCCGTTCACAATTACAAGGACTACGTGCTTCGTGGAGGCGACTACAAGGCGAAGTTCATGGCAAACCTGGACGACATCGACGCTGCTGTCAAAACGGCCGAAACAGGAGGGCACCTCGGTTCAGATGAACAGGCAGCGAGCGTGGCACTTTTCGACTCAACAAGAGCGTATCGGGCGTCGATGGACCGACTGTCTTCGCTTGTTGAATCGGGGGCAGCGATTGAGGTTCGGGACAGGAGCGTCGCCGGCGCGGACAAACCGATTGGGAAGGCGTTGGACGCACTGATTCAGATCGTTATGCAGCGCACGACCGAACAGGGCGCGACGATTACCACGTTGGCACATGTCGCAGAAGTCGCTGTCGTGGTCGTCACAATTGCAGCGATTATTGCCGCGACATTGCTTGCCTACTTCATGACGCAAAGCATCACCCGACCGATCGGGGCTGCCGTGACAATCGCCAGGGCAGTAGCGAACGGTGACCTCACGAGCGAGATCATCGTCGACCGGACCGACGAAACGGGACAATTGCTGGGTGCCCTGCACAGCATGAATGAGCGCGTCTCCGATGTTGTCCGTCACGTTCACCAGGCCGCTGAGTCCGTCGCGACGGCATCGGCGCAAATCTCGGCCGGCAACGATGACCTGTCGCGGCGAACAGAGCAGCAGGCTGCGTCCCTGGAAGAAACGGCGGCAAGCATGGAGCAACTGACGGCCACCGTTAAACACACTGCCGAGAATGCCATGCAGGCGAGCGCGTTGGCGAATGCCGCTTCCGAAGCGACGGGCGGTAGTAGCGCAGAGGTAAGTCGTGTTGCCGGGACGATGAATCAACTGGCGACCGGCGCCCAGCAAATGAGCAGCATCATTGGTGTCATCGAGGGAATAGCGTTTCAGACCAACATACTGGCGCTGAACGCGGCTGTTGAGGCCGCCCGTGCGGGAGAGCAGGGGCGTGGCTTCGCAGTGGTCGCGTCGGAGGTCCGCATGCTCGCACAACGCAGCGCGGCGGCAGCGAAAGAAATCAAGGATCTCATCCTGACTTCTAATGAACGGGTTACGAGCGGTGCGTCGCTCGCCCAAGGGGCGGGCGACTCCATGCGCCAGGTAAGCACGACCGTTGCGCGGGTTACAGCGCTCATGAGCGAAATATCAGGTGCATCCCGTGAGCAAAGCACGGGTATCGAGCAGGTTAATCAGGCAGTTACATTTATGGATGAGGCCACGCAGCAGAACGCAGCTCTCGTCGAACAGGCGTCCGCCGCCGCAGCGTCACTGGTTCGGCAGACGGTCGAGTTGAAGAAACGGATTTCTTTTTCAAGGTGAGGCCGTTAGCCATATCTCTGCGAGGTATTTAACCGGGTTTTCTGAAAACGAGTGCGCGCGTGAGATCCTTGTCCGACTGACTCAGGGCACGAAGTGGCCGTTCGAGCATCGGGGCGACCGTCTCTTCGTAGCCGAGCCCGGAAGTAACGCGGTCGCTCCGAGCATCACCGGCCTCGACCGGATACCGAACTTCCGTACCCGACCCGCTGCCGCCGTTCAGCGATTTCCCGTGAACGTCTCAGCCGTGGTCAAAAACGGCCATTGGACTGATCGCCAAGCCATATTCAAGCGGGGCGCGCCCATCCTGGATGTAATCGCTGCCGACGGTCTATAACCTGATCGCCCCATTGATCAAACAGGCGCAATGTTTGACAAGAGCCTTTGCATACCGCTATGCAGCAAGGTCAACGGCAGTCGATGGGAATGTCCAGTCCTGATGGCTGGATCGTCAATAATCCGCGAGGCCGGTCAGGAACGATACGGCCTCGGCGTGGCGACACTCTTCATGCCAACCCGCGGCCAGTCAGTATGGGGCGCCTGTCGATACGCCAATAGACGCGGATGGGACAAGGTAGTACCGTAGGGTGCCTATACTGCGGAGATAGTACGACCTATGTCGAGCAAATACGCCCTCAGCGTGTCGCTGACGGAGCACCTGTGCCACTTCGTCGACACTCAGGTGGCCTCTGGCCGTTACCGCACGGCAAGCGAGGTGGTGCGGGAGGCGCTTCGCCTGCTGGAATCGCAATTTTCGAGCCCGGCGCCGACCGCCCAAAACGCTGTCGCGTCAGGCGACGCCAACGGGGCCAAAGCCGTTGAAACCAACGCTCGCCCATTGCAGGCGCAAAAGCGCGGGAGGGGTCTGTGAACGACGTGTTGCGGTTCCCGGTTACCGGCGTCGGCGCCTCAGCCGGAGGCATTGAAGCGCTGGACGGCTTCTTTCGCGGGATGCCCGCGGAGCCCGGCGTCGCTGTTGTCGTCGTCACGCATCTCGGCCCGGACCGTGAAAGCCTGCTGCACGAGATCATGACGCGATATACGGCGCTACCGGTGCAGGTCGCGGCCGACGGCATGCAGCTCGAGATAAACAGCGTCTACGTGGCGCCATCCAATGTGGTCCTCGGGGTCGAGAATGGCCATCTGCGGGTTCGTGCGCAAAATACGGGCCGGCGCGAGCGCAAGCCCATTGACATCTTTTTCAGCGAACTGGCAAGCGATCGGGGTGAATTGGCGGTAGGCATCGTCCTGTCCGGCGGCGATTCCGACGGTACGCTCGGCGTCAAGGCGGTCAAGGAGCGCGGCGGGCTGACCATGGCTCAGATCGCCGACGGATTCGGTCCTCAACATGCGAGCATGCCCGAAAGCGCGATCGCTACGGGTCTCGTCGACTTTGCTATCCCCGTCGAGCAGATGGGAGCAAAGCTCGCCGAATTCGCCCGTAGCACCTATGTGCTGGACGATATCGCCTTCAAGGCGCGAAGCGCGGCGGAACAGCAACAGCTAGATGACGCGAGAAAGGAGCTCTACGGCATCCTGCGCGGCCAGCTTGGCCATGACTTTAGTGGCTACAAAACGAACACTTTCATGCGTCGCGTGCAGCGGCGTATGCAGGTAATCCATGTCGAGGCAATCGATGCCTACGTCGAACACCTGAAGCGCGATCCGCAGGAAGTTGGCGCATTGTTTCGCGACCTGCTCATCAACGTGACCAACTTCTTCCGCGATGCGGATGCGTTCGAGAAGCTCGCAAGTACCGTCATCCCGAAACTTTTTGAGCAGCGCGGCGCGGACGAGGTGGTGCGCGTCTGGGTCCCGGATGCGCGACCGGCGAAGAGGTCTACTCGCTCGGTATCCTGCTGCGCGAACACATGGACCGGCTTGCCGTCGTGCCCCGGGTGCAGATATTTGCAAGTGATATCGACGAACATGCCCTGGCAGTCGCGCGCGCGGCCAAATATCCGGGGCAGCTACTCGACAGCGTCTCGCCCGAACGCCGGGACCGTTTTTTTATTCCCGATGGCGCGAGTTATGTCGTGGCGAAAGAGGTGCGCGATCTGTGCATCTTCTCGCCGCACAGCGTGATCCGTGACCCACCTTTTTCCCGGATCGATCTGGTGTCCTGCCGCAACCTGCTGATCTATTTCGGCCAGGATGTGCAGGGGCAGGTCATTCCGACGTTCCACTATGCGTTGCGTCCCGACGGCTACCTGTTTCTCGGTACGTCGGAGAGTGTCAGCCAGTTCGACGACCTGTTCGCTCCGGTCGAGAAAAAACATCGTATTTTCCGCCGGCGTTCGGTGCCTGCTCCGCACGTTCGGCTGCCGCTGATGGTCTCGTCAATGCGCGGCGGTCACGCAGGCGAGCTGACGGCGCGGCGTACGGATGTCGGTGCTGTCGCGCTGCGCCAGATGGTGGATGCCCAGGTGCTTGAGCGGTTCTCGCCGCCCCACGTACTGGTCAATCGCGACGGCGACGTTGCGTACTACTCGGCGCGAACCGGGAAATATCTTGAGCCGCCTGCCGGCATTCCCTCTCGTCAGATATTCACGATGGCGCGCAAGGGCATCCGCCTCGAACTGCGCACCGTGTTCCGCGAGGCGGTTGAGTCCGGTCGTTCAGTAACCCGGGAAGGCATCCCGGTCGAGGAAGACGACGGACGCGTCCAGATGGTGAATGTCACTGTCGAGCCGCTGGGCAGCAAACCCGGCGTCGAGCCGCTTTTCCTGATCCTGTTCATCGATCAAGGGGCGGTGCTGAGCCGCGAGGAAGCACTGGACCGCGCTCATGCCGCGCACGACGGCACGGCGGCGCAGACGGAACGGGAACTGCGCGACACGCGCGAGCGCCTGCAATCCGTAATCGAGGAGTATGAGACCGCACTGGAGGAACTCAAGTCGTCGAACGAGGAACTGGTCTCGGTCAATGAGGAGATGCAGTCCACCAATGAAGAGCTGGAAGCGTCGAAGGAGGAGCTTGTCTCGCTCAACGAGGAACTGCACACCGTCAATAGCGAACTGAACAGGAAGATCGAAGCGCTCGATCGCGCGAACAGCGACCTGCAGAACCTGTTCGAGAGCACGGCGGTCGCCACGGTGTTTCTGGACCGGCACCTGGTGATTCGCAGCTTCACGCCTGCCATGACGGACGTGTTCAATATCCGCCCGGCCGACCGGGGACGGCCCATTACCGACCTGGCAAGTCCGCTGAATATGCCGGAGCTTGCCAGCGATATCGCGCGCACGGTCAATGAAGGCGAAGTGATCGAACGCCGCATCGACAGCAAGGACCGGATGATCAATTACCTGGTCCGTCTCTCGCCTTATCGCAATGGCGACCGGCGTCCCGAAGGTGTGGTGGTCACGTTCCTGAATGTCACCGGTCTGACCCACGCCGAGACACGCCAGAAAGTGCTCATTGCGGAACTCCAGCACCGCACGCGCAACCTTCTTGCGCTCGTCGAGTCAGTCGCCCGTCAGACGTTGCCGAAGGATGCCTCCGTCGAGGCGTTCATCGCCCGGTTGCGTGCCTTGGGACGGCTCCAGGGGCTCCTCGGAAAGGCCTCGGGCGAGCATATCGATCTGGCTGATATTGTGCACATGGAGATTGAAACCATTGCCGGGATCGACGCCGATAATATTGCGATCACCGGCCCGGGCGTTCCCCTCGGCCTTCAATATGTCCAGAACGTTGCGCTGGCCATCCACGAACTCGCAACAAACGCGCTGAAGTACGGGGCGCTGAAAAACAGACAGGGACAGCTCGATATCCGGTGGCGGGTCGAGAACCCGAACCAGGACCAGTCGTTGCTATTGCTGGAGTGGCGCGAGAGTGGCCTGCCCGTTCCGCCCGATTCCACCAAGCGCGGGTACGGACGACAGCTGATCGAAGAGGCCCTGGCGTACTCGTTGCGCGCCAAGGCGGAATTGAGTTTCGGTGCCGACGGCGTTTCATGCCGGATTGAAATGCCGTTCGAACAAAAAAGCCGCCTCGCTGGCGACCAGAGCTGAGGAAAACCGGATGGAACCGGGTACAGACATTCAGGGACGTCGGGTACTGATCGTCGAAGACGACTTCGTCGTCGCGCAGGCGTTGTGCGGCCTGATCGAAGATGCGGGGGCCAAGGTCATCGGCCCCATCGGCTGGCTGGACGAAGCGCTCGCGTACGTCAGGTCCAATGAAGACAAATTCGACAGTGCAGTACTCGATGTGAACCTGCATGGCGAAAAGTCATACGCGATCGCAGACTGGCTCGTTGAGCGCAATGTGCGCTTTGTCTTCACGACCGGCTATGGCGCTGACGCTCTGGACCCCGCCTACGCCAGCTATCCCCGCTGCGAGAAGCCGTTCGATCCACATGTGCTTTTCAGGGCGATTGCTTCCCGCGCCCCATGATGCCAGTGGCCTGACCTTCCGGACCACCGGTCAATACCCAAGACAGCTGCCAGTATGCCAATCGACCTTTAAGATCGATCCGCGCTGTTCAACATCTTGTGAGCAAGCGGCGGGTTGCAAGCGGTCAACGGCCACTCGCCGGCACCCCGCAACTGCCCGTTCATGGCCGGCTAGCGCCTGACGTATCGACCGGGAAAGGTCATCCGCATCGACGTGTATTCGTCGAGTTAGCCGCAAAGCGCAGTCCTGTCGCTAACGCATATTTGCGGTGGAAACTGCGCTTTCCGATGAAACCGCACCCTCGCTGAACAAGCCGCTGAAATTCCGGCAAGCCCTGCTGCGATGCGAAGAGTCAGATTTAACACGGACCGAACCGAAGTAACGTTTTTATTGCGTCCTACGCTTGCTGCATGCCGGCTCCTTCGATCGTCAGAAAATTTGCGGCAACTCCGTTCTCCAGAGAGAGCCTGCGTTGACACTCACACGGCAACAACAGATTTCGGATCGCCTTCAACGGTGTTCGCGGGGGTGAAGACCGGGCAAGCGTCGTATCGCGGCAGCACAGCCGAAACGCTGTATCCCGGTGCTATCGGCTGATTGACGTGCTCCGGAGGTCGAGGCGAAAGAGACGAAGCCGGGCCGTCGCCCGCATTCCCGATGGCGAGCAAAAGCCCTGCATGATGTTTTTCATGTGCAAGGCCGCCGGGTGTGGTGCTGGCCAAAACGCGGATACCTCGCTTGAGCTGGAGCGACATTAGTCGGAATTGTGCGGGATCATCGGGCCGGTCACGGCCCCCCGCGACCACTTCGCGCTGCGGGAAGTCATGGACGGGAAACGGCCACCACACAATGCGCTCATGACTGCGCGCCTGCTGCGCTTCATGGAGGAAAGTGCGCAAACTGTCGAGACATGCGATTGCGAACAGATGTAGCGTGAACCATCTGCTCGTTGACTCGCTCCATTCGCCTGGCGCGATCGGCGCATAACGCGACAGCCAGACGACGATCCCGAGCGGGCCATGAAGCGGTGGATGCAGCAGCGCCTCGGGAACGCCAAAGCCCTCCCATTTCGTGCGCCACCGCAGCACCGCCTGTGCGACCGGACAGAATGGCGGCGTCGAGCGGCCATCCATCCTCCAGCGCAGATGGCGGGCGGCCGACGCAATGCACCCGTGATGCTGGCCACCGTAGTCACGCATGATCTGACGCCTGATGGCCTTGTAGCAGCTGCGCGCTCCCGACAGCACTTCATCGCCCAGAGCGGCTGCGTCAGGGAACAGCGTGCACGGTGCATACCCGGCCACTTCGCTTTCCTCGGACCTGCGTACGTTCCACACGCCGTCCGAATCAGATTGCGGACCATCTTGCATAACGCGACGCTGGTCGGCGGCCCATCGCGAAAGCACGCGCCGATACGCACCGTCGACCCGCAGGTCATCAAGACCGCGCGACGGTGCAATCCAGGGCGTACCGCAGGATGGACAGGAGAACGGCGCCCGGAAGACATCTGGTCGCAGCCGGAAGGGAATCTCGAGGGCACATTGGGGGCAACACTCCTCCAGCGGAGTGTGGTGCACGGGGCAGGAACGGCAGGTCCGCAGCTGGAACACAGTCAGATGGACACCCTCGCGGGCGCACCGTGCGCACCAGCGCAGCGTTGGCACGGCGATCACGCGCGCCAGATGCGACGGCATGACGAACGCGCGCGCGATGTCTTCCAGCGGAAGCCGAAGCACATCCGTCAGGCGTCGCACATCAAATTGCCGAGCGTCGCGCAGATCGATGCTCCCTGATACCGACCGCCGCCCTTCACGCCAGCCGAAACAGTCCGCGAGGCCGGTGCACGACAGCGCGTTGAGCCGCTGGAATTTGGCGAGAAGCGCAAATGCAGATTGCCCGGTGGCGTGCCATTCATCACGCCAGCACCACAGGCCGGGCGATTCATGTTCAGGGTCTGGCACAAGGATATGGAAGCGCTTCATGATCCGTATGCAGCCTCGTCGACAAAGATGATGCGCAACTCCTCAAGTGCGGCGACGAAATTCGACTCGTCCACCGCCTGTGACCAGCAAGCCGGGCTCAGCGCGAAGTCTGCAGCGTCGTGCTGCATGTTGTCGGTCAGCGCAATTTCCACCGTGCGGGCCAGATATTCCGTCGGAATCTCCATCGTGAAATCGAACCGCGCGCGCCGATGCGCGGCATCGAACGCCTCCCACAACACCCCGTGCTGCTTACCCAGGCGAAAACCGGTATCGAATGCACGTTGCAGAAAGAAGCGCGTATAGGGCCATTCACTGCGATCCGGAAAAGTCGACGTGTCATACGCACCGAGCGACATCTTCAAATCATCAGCGGAACGGAAGCCTTCGAAGCGCAACTCGTCAATCATGAAACGGGACACGATCTGAGATGTATCGACGCTTTGCCGGAACGAGCTCTTGCGGTTCAGGATGCCCGGTTGACCGACGAGAAACGTGAACATCCGGACGCCTCGGCGCTCCAGTTCGTCCTGTACATCGCGCAGCCATTCGTAGTGCTCAAGTTCCAGACGCTGCGCCTCGTCGACGAACACGATCAGTTTGCTGCCAGCCGCACGTTCTACCAGTTCAGCCAGCTTGTGATAAAGACGCAGCCGGCGCTGCAACGCCGTGCCACTATCCGGGCGCTCGTGTTGTGCCGCCTTCAGCAGCATGCCAAAAAAACAGGGCTTCCGAACGCGACGGATTGCGCGGCATGCCGATCGTCAGGATCGCTGCGCGAGGCAGTTCAAGACGTAGAAGCCGGACGCAGTACCGGATCGCGTACGTTTTGCCCCAGCGGGTATGCCCAAAGATCAGGGCACCGGCGACGCCACGCCGGATGCACTGGCGCACGCGTGCATACATCGCCGCGATCGCCGGCGTCGGCACCATGTACGTCTGGTTCGCGAGCGGATGTTCCGATGGATCCACGGGACGTTGCAACGAGTCAGGCATCAGTCACCCGAACGTGAAGATCTTCGTGAGCCACGGTGGCGACGGCGCGGTTTTCGCGGGAAAGTCCGTCACCGGCGCTTCACTGGTCCCAGCTGCGCTCGCGTCTGCGACATCCGGCGGAGGCAATCCCTGATGCGACTTCGCCCGGTCCGTCAGCATGCGCGCCAGGTCGTTGGCGTCGCGCGTATGGCTTCGCGCCTGTTCTTTCTTGTAGGCAAACCACGCGCTAACGGGATCGCTGCCCTCCCGAACCGCCAGCTTTCGCTGGTGAATCAGTGAAAAGATTTCCTGCCGCACACGCAGCGAATGTGGCGTGAAGCACCACGGCCGCGCCGCGGTCAGCACGCCGAGTTCGGATCCGTCCATATGGAACGCGTGCAGATGCCGGATATCCTTGATGTTGAAATAGATGCGGAGCTGCTTGCCGATCAGTCCTGCGATGCCCGACAGCACGCGGCTGTCATAGCGCACGTGCTCAAAATTGATGTGGGGGCGCTCGCCGCGGCTAACGTTCCCGCGAATGGTGACAACACGAGCTTCCTGAAGAAGGCATAAGGTGCTGCGCCGGGCCACCGGTAGCGTACGCAACAGACCCTCCCCTTTCGCGAGCAGAAACTGCATGGCCTCCAGCGGGGTACGCCCGCCCAGTCCTCCATGCGGTTCGCCGTTGTAATTAGCCAGAACCACGTCGATTACATCCTCGAGCTCGTCGAGGGTCATCATCAGCGAGGTATTGCCGCCGACATCGTTGAGTGCGCGTTCGACCGCGTGCGGATCGCTGCCAGTGGTGGCCGGCAACCTGTGAGCGAAATGCGACGCAAGCTGATCAAAGAAGCGCTCGATCAGCGCCCGTTCGTTCTTCTGACCCAGTGGCCCGTTGTCGGTCGCGCAGCCGACCACCTGGGTCAGACGCTCAAGCGTCGCACTTGCGAAATGGGACTTTGCGGCGTCGAAGCGAAACGTGCCCCAGCATGCCCACGCCGCTTCGGGAATCACCGCGGACGGGAACCCTCCGCCCGGCCGGATAGTCAGCGCCGGAATCTTCGACGCGCGTACTGTGTGTGGCATCAGGCTGGCCTGCAGGGCCACAGCAATGTCGTCCTTGTTATATTCGTGGCCCAGCGAAAGCGTATAGCCAATCACGGCGCGCGTTGCCACGTCGAGCAGCAGCAGGATCCAGATCCTGTGCAGCACAAGCAGCGTTTCGAAACCAAACGGGTCATCAATGCGCAGTGTCAGGCGCACGTCGACCTTGTGACCGTCGAACTCGACTACCTCGTAGGGACGGGTCGCCGGTTTGCGCACGGTTTCGGGATCGTCCCGCCAACGATGGCCAATCTGCCGGGCACCTGCTGCCCGGGCCGCAGCGTCGAAATTCCGGTTTGCCAGCGTGTGGACGTACGTGGCAAGCGATCGCTCACCGAGGTATTTCTGGTTGAATGGATATTCATGAGCCTGAATGCCCGCCTGCCGGCACTGCGCAAGAAAGCCCCCGTGCAGTCGCCACAGCTGGCGATGCACTTCGGTCAGCTCCGCGTGCTTCCGGCTTCGTTCAGTGACCTTGCGTTCGATCCAGCGCGCGATGTCCGGATAACGCTGCAGCAATTGGGTGAAGGCGCCGCTGGCATTACTTGCGATGTCTTCACGGAATGGCTTGACCAGCGAGCGGCGATCATAGGGCCGCGTGTGCTGATAAGGAATTAGCGCGCGACAGCCGAAGATGCGCCCGTCCTCGTGCTGCGTGATGCATCGCTCGAAGACACGATACAGGTCGTTAAAACCAATGCCGGTTGCCCGGCTAATTTCGCGCAGAGGGGTGTGCCCATCGACAAACAGTGTCATCGCCCTGATTCAGCGCTGCAGCAGCTCGCGCCCTTTATCAGAGAGCGCATTGTCGTCAGCGGGTGGCCACTGCCCGACATCCATCAGAGCCTGCGGAATGGACTGGCGATCGAACCGCAACGCACCGAATGCGATCGTTTTCACGGCAGCTCCAGCCGGGTGTGCGGCCCCAGCGGCTCGAGTCCAAGCGCTGGACACCGCATCTCACCGCGCAACACGAGTCTGAAAGCCGCCGAGCGCACGAGCATCGGGTCGACGGGCGCTAGCCGCCGCTCGAGTTCGGCCAGAGTCAGGCCGTGATGTAACCGGGCCAGCACGCCACGCATCAATGCCCCGACAGGAATTGAATGAGTGCCCGCGAGGTGCTGCAGCATCGTCATCCTGTTATCGCGCAACACCGGCGGGTCGTCCAGATGCTGTGGATGAATGAGGTCGAGCTGCATCGAAGACGCCCTGCTCCATTTCTCGAATGCAGGAAACAAGCTGTCGCCCCGCGCGGCTGCAGTCGACTCCGACGGACGCAGCACGACGCATAATCTCTCTTCATCAGATGTGCGGACCCAGAAATCGACGGGCCGCGCTGGGTTCGTGCCGGGAATACACAGGGGCCTCTCGCAGTATGCGAACACATGAGCATCCGATTCAACGCGGATCCACAGATCCAACGCACATCGCCCGAACAGTGTTAGCCGGCGCCCCACCTTCGGTCCGAACACGTCGTAACGATGCGCGCCGT
Organism: Paraburkholderia sp. BL9I2N2; assembly: GCF_004339745.1. Taxonomy (GTDB): domain Bacteria; phylum Pseudomonadota; class Gammaproteobacteria; order Burkholderiales; family Burkholderiaceae; genus Paraburkholderia. The sequence goes on from NZ_SMGP01000006.1 coordinate 268,333, forward strand.
GAGGACGCGTGCTGTTGACGGCCCGCACGAAACGTGGTTCGATCATGGTCAAGGCTCCGGTTTTGCCCGATCACCATGTTTTAGTACAAAAACACCGGGTAATCCGCCCTTCCGACGGCCACGCCGTCGAATTCCCCTGCATTCGGCGCCCCATTACAAAATACGTATCAATCACTACACTTCGTCCACGCTAGCATAGTGCATATGCACTTTGCGCTTGACTCTGCCGGGGCCCGCTCGCGGATTACGACTCATCGTGAAACAGTCAGGTTAAAAACAAGCCCGATTGCCGTCAAAGCCCCACCAGTGCTGGGTTCCGTTCGGTCGGTATGTATAACACCTATGTTTCACAAAACGTTCGTTGATCCCGGCCTGCCCGTATTCGACATTTCAGACTTTCTCTTCCGTTCTCTGGCATTTCCGTCTTTCACTTCCTGACGCGAAGAAGCGAAAGTGAAAACGGCACTCCCGGAAACCAGCCTCCGTTCGTTGACGGGCTAATCGGAGGTGCTGCAACTTTCGCTTCAATCGACGGCGACGGGCTAATCGGAGGTGCTGCAACTTTCGCTTCAATCCACGCCGGCCGCTGGCGTCAGAACGCCAGACCGGACGCATGATGCTGCCGCGGACGCGGCCCTCGCCTGGCTGGCATGTGCGGCAGGTGGCGGCCGGTGTGAACGCAGCGGGCTGGATCGTTAGTTGCGTTACAGGCGACTTCGACGGAACGACTGACCTGATGTTCGGAGCGATCCGATGAGCGGCCCCGACGTCGACGGCGCAATCACCGGCCGGCCCGCAGCCGTTACGAGCCGGCCCGCCGGCCCGCCCAACCGGCTCGACAGTCCGATCCTGCCGCCGGGCCTCACGGACGAGGACGTCGTCGGCCGCTGGCTCGCCGCGAAGGCGAGCGGCCGCGGCCGGCTTTCGCCGGCGACGCTTGCCCAGTACCGCACCGAAGCGGAGCGGCTGTTCTGGTATGCGGGGCGAACCGGCACACTCATCTCCGCCTGGACCCTCGACGACTTCACGGCCTTCGTCGACTTCCTGCAGGCACCCGCGCCATGGGCGATCCGCAATCCGGGCGTGCGACGGGGCTCGCCCGACTGGCGGCCGTTTCTCGGGCCGTTGTCGGACCGCTCGGCTGGCCAGACCCAGAAAATCGTCACATCGCTGTTCGACTGGCTGCGCGACGTCGGCTATCTGCAGCGCAACCCGGCCGCGGGTCTGCCGACGGTTGGCCGGCGCCTCCCGGAAAAGCAGGCGCGCTTCCTGTCGGCGGACGACACCGCGTTGCTGCGCGAGGCGATCGCCGCCCGCCCCGAACCCTCGCGCGAGGCACGCCTCGCGAAGGCGCGCGACCTGTTTGCGGTCGACCTGTTCGAGCGGACCGGGCTGCGGACGACGGAAGCGGTCCGGTGCAGGATGGGTCACGTGAAAATCGAGCCCGTTCCGGCGGAATTACGCCGGGAGTTTCCGGACGCTCCGCCCTTCCAGTGGCTGCTGCGCGTGGAACACGGCAAGGGCGGCAAGGCGCGCTGGGTCCCGTGTGACGAGATCGCACTGTCGCTGCAGGCGTACCGGATGGCCTACGGACTGTCGCCAGTACCTGCCCCGGACGAGACACTGCCGCTGCTGCTGTCAGTCAGGCGCACCAGATTTGGAATATGGAAAGGGCTACGCAGTCGCACCAGCGTCTGGAACCTCATTACCGGTCTGTGCGACGAGGCCCTTGCCTACGCCCGTGCGCACCGGCGCCGCATCGACGCGGAACGGTTCGAGACCGCGTCAACCCACTGGCTGCGCCATTCGTACGCAAAGGGACTGGCGGCAGCCGTCAGCAACGGGCTGGATGCGCGCGCCGCGCTCGAGAACATGGGTCATTCGGACCTGCGGACCTTCAATCAGTACGTCGACGACGAGCCACTGAAGCGCGCTCTGGCGACAGCCCTGGCCCGTGCACGCGCGGCCCGGTAGCGCCACATCCTGTGTCTTTCGAACGGATTGCCACGGCTCCAAGGCAGCGTGCAGATGAAGACTTCGTGGCACCTGCTCCGCCGCAAACCACCGCCTGCCAGTCACCCCGACAGCAGGGGTCGATCTGATCATTTCGCGCCTGCGATCCGCTCAGACCACTCTCGCCCGAGCCGGGGCGAACCGGCTCAGAGCACCACGCAAAAGCGCCAGGTGGTCGGTGACAGCCACCGTTGCGACACGGGGGACGTCGGTAGCCGTCCAGATGGGCGCGCTGATCTGACGACGCGTCTGGGCGAACGCTTCGAGGTCCGCCGCGGTGGCCACCCGGATCTGACCTGCACGCAAAGCCTTCGCAAAACGGGCTTGCCACGCCCCGGCCTCCCGGCGCGCCACGCCCTCCTCCACGCTGTAGACCGACAGCGACATTCCGTCAGCATCAACCACGAGCTTCCGCTCGCCATTCGCATCCACGAACGACTGGCCGGCGAACTGCGCCACCAGCGCCTCAGCTGTTTGCTGTTCCTCGGCCGCAGCACGAGAGGCGTCGCGTTCGGCATCGCGGCTGCGGACCTGGAACCCAAAGTCAGCGGTGCTACGAAGCAGAGCCTGCAGGTAGCAGATTGGCCGGTCGGCTTTTTTGAGGTGCTCCCAGGTTGCCTCGACAACATCGGAAAGTCGCTTGCCCTGCTCCCGCGCTTCGCGCATCAGTTTGAAAATCAGAAATTTCTGGAAACCCAGGGGTCGCAGACGCTGAAGGTCCGCAGGCACCTGCCCCGGTTGTCTCTTTTGAAAAGCAGCGGGGGAAAGATCCTTATATATAGCTCCGTCTGCCACGTTGGCAGACCGAAGGGAAAACGCTTCAGCTGCGTGCGCAGCAGTCTGCTGCACTACAGCATTGCCCCCTGACGACTCGAACTTGACCTGCGGCGCATCGATGACTTCTTCAACAGGTATCGGCGCGTCAATCAGTCCGAGAAGGACGGCGGCTCGTTCTGTGAGGTGAAGGTATGCGCGACCGAAAAGCCCCGCCTGTCCATAGCGACGCTGCGGTGGTCGGTCGATTAGACCGGCAGCCTCTAGGTCCTCAAGGCTGCGGTAGAAGGTCCGTTCGGATTGCATCGCGCGTTCAGTCAGGAGCTCGCGCCGGGCGAAAATGCGACCGTAAGGATTCGACGCGTCAACCGTTCGCGCAAGGGCGGCTAACAGCGATCGTGCCCGAGCAGGTACCCCATCGAGTCGCGAAGCGCGGTGGACGGCCCGAAGAATGACCCACGGTAAGTTGACCGAGTCGGAGCTAAGAGCGACTGCGCCACCGTCTTCCGCGTCACCAGAAGTGGCGGAAGCATTGGCGTCGTTGGTTTCAAAAGAGGCAGAGCGTAACCCAACCTCGCCAGCAACGAAGTGTTGCGCGATAGACATATCCAGCGTCCATTTCTGAAAAATGGATGGAGTACGCTTGACTGTCGGATTCGTTCGGCTACACTTCGAGGTGTCTAGTCCTTACCCGATTTGCCGTCGGAAAGTGCAGCCGGGCGAGCGAACAGCAAGCCCTGTATTCAAAAGCCTCCGGCGCCAACCGGAGGCTTTTGTTTTTTATGCCCTGTTATCCGTTCATCTTCTTGCTCCTTATCGCCCGGCTACGAGCCGGACGGGAACCTTTAAAATTTAAAGTCATTGATTTTAAAGAGTTATTTTTCCGGGATGCTGGTTTGAGCATCCTGAGCCGCTACTGCACGCTTCTCCAAGACCTCTTTCAGAGCTGACTGAACCGCTTGGGCTTCCGCTTCTGACTGGAACTCCAGCCGCACCACATTTTTTGCCTGCCGGACGTCACAGTACGTGACGCGCCCTGCCCTGATCTTGAAAGACGACGCGATAGGGGGCGCCTTTTGCTTTGAAGGATCGGCGCTCGCGAACTTCACGGCTTGGCCTTCATCCAGTTCTTTGTTCGCCAGCCGCTGTGCTGCGAGCACGACCCGATCCGCCTTCCCGGTCCTGACTAGGCGCGCCAACGCATAGCCGGAGGTTGCGCCCATCAGACTGGGCTTCTCGTTAAGAAACGCGAGGACTTCTGGCGGGAGATCGTCAAACGCCATCAGTGCCGAAACAACCGATTCTCCGACCCCGGCCTGTTCTGCCATCTTGGCCTGTGTGATGCCTGGGAAGCGATGGCGGATGTCCTTGAAGCCAAGATACTTCTCGTAATCGGTCAGATCGGACTGCAGGAGGTTGGCGTAAAACGCGCCCAACGCCGCCTGGTCCTCGGTTGAGTCGCTGAGCACGCAGTCGATCTCGACCCGTTCGAGTTCTCGATAGGAATCGGTGCGCCAGTGCCCAGAGACAATCTCGAAGCCGCCTTCAACTCGCGGTCGAATCGCCACGGGAGTCATCAGTTCGTTATGGCGAAGATTCTCTCGTAGCTCTGCGTACGCTTCCGGCGACTTGTAGCGGCGACGTCCAGGAACCTCGTGGAGGTCCGACAAGGGCACCTTCATTGACCCCTTACCGTTCCGCTTGGCCGCTTCCAACTGCTCCTGCAATTGCTGGATCCGTTCTTGATACTCTCGAGCTTCGAGGCGGAAGGCACCCAATTGCGCCGGCATCGTACTCGCGCGTAGCTGAGCCTCAGGAAGGCGTGCCGCTGCTGCAGACTCAGCTCTCTCGGCGACTCCGGCCGTACGTGCCATTAGGCGTTCCTTCAGCTTACTCGACATGCGCTTTCTCCTTCTCCTTCACAAACTGTGAGGCCCACGCGCCCTGGACGTGGCTTTCAATCTCATCGACCATGGCGTCGAACGAATCAATGGCGTGGTTGTACGCGCTCAGTGCCGGTATGTCGTAGATGGTCTTGAACTCAGCCGCCGCGTTCTTGACCACAGGCGAGTCCTGAATCTCCGCCCGACCCAGTAACTCCGGATAGGTCTGCTGAATCCACGACCGGACCACGTCAGTCGCATCGACTCGCGGCTTCACTTTGGAAAGGAAAATGCTGATGAAGGCGAACTCCTTCTTCACATCTCGATCGTCGGACAGCGCTTTGAACAGATCCGCGAACTGCCTGAAAAAAGACGCGCTTGACGCGTAGTCAAGTGTTTCCGGCGGTAGCGGAACGACCAGGCCGTCGCTCGACATGAAGCAGCTTGTCGCGAGGTAGGCCAGGCTTGGCGGTGTATCGATCACGATCACATCGTACTTCTCTCGAATCGGACCCATGGCACGTTCAAGCACCTGCCAGAACTGATAGTTAGGATCTTTCGATTGCCGGTTCGGGAGATAGAAGTCCGCGCCGAACAGTGCAGGACAGGCCGGAATGAAGTCGAGATTGTCCCAATAGCTCGGGATAATCGCGTAGTTCAGATCCGGCTGTTCCTCATAGACGAGTGGCATCACCGTCATCTCTTCGGTGACTTCCGGCGTGGGAACGTAACCCATCAGGGTCGTTGACGAAGCCTGCGGGTCGAGGTCGATGAGCAGGACCTTGTGTCCGTGAAGGGTCAGACCCTGAGCAAGCGCCACAGCACTGGTGGTTTTCCCAACCCCTCCCTTGAAGTTGCCGACGGCCATTGCAATACCGAGGGCGCCTTGCGGTCGAGGCTTGTACGGGCCCGCGAGCCTGACCAACTGCTGGGCGTCCGCAAGCGTGAATTCGCGATTGCGTCCATTGCCGGTGAGGGTGCCCGTGGGATACTCTCCCTTCTTGTTGCCCCGAGTACAGAGATACTGGATCTGCGTGCGCTCGATCTTGCAAAGCTTGGCCACGCGTGATGCCGTAAGCATGGGCGCCATCTTTCTGGGCCAAGGCTCAAGGAGATCGTCCCTCAGCTGCGCGAGCGTCGCTTCCGCCCGGTCAGCAATGGCGATCAGTTGGTCAATACCAATAGCCTTGCGAGGCGGCGACAGTTCCTTAATAGCCATGAGATACCTGCAAAGTGATGTTGTCATCGAAAATCGCGAAAATCACCAAAGTTCGATGACGCGCGATTTCGGCGAATAATAGCCGGTAAACTCGTAAACTTGAAGGTTTACTTGAGGTGCTCGTTGCAGAACGTTGCGCAGAGGGGATCGAAGCTCTGGCGGGAAGTGAGGTTTTATCGAGAAATTCGGCCGTTGTTAGTGGGTTGTAATATTATCGGTGAGCAAATTTGGGGTGCCTAGAAAGATTCAAACTTCAAAGTCATTGATTGTTAGGGATATTTTTCGGAAAGAACGGATTAACACTCACCCCTCTGGGCTGATCCCTTCGCCGCCACCAAATCGGCCTTGCGTGCTGTGTCCTTTACCTCGCACGCGTCGGTGAGCTTGCGTAGACGTCCATCGTGTCGATCTCAAGCACACCGCACAGGAACGCAAGCTAGTGCGCGATCTGCCGTATGGCTGCGTCTTCTTTTCCCGCACGTTTTCCCGATGCACGCGTTGGCGGCACGAACCAGCGTCCGGGCCACACCGCCGGTGTTGCTCGCTCCGCCTAAATAACAGAGGATCTTCAAACCGGTTCACTGCGAGTTGCTCTATGTGGAGTGACATCGACTCCTCCTTGGGAACGTGACAACACGAAACCGGGGTTCACGCCCTCAAGGAACCAAACAAAAAGTGATAGGCCGTCCCGCGGACGAACCTTGCGCGCTCGACGAATTTATTCGACACGGGAAACGCCACTACGAAAGAGGACAGGAGCATGCCGACTTCGAGCTTGACGAAAATCAAGTGCAGTGCTGTTTTGCGAAGTAAAGAGCCATTCAGAAATGCGGTGCCGAGATGATGTGCGAAATCCACAAGCGATCCAACCGCACTGTTCTCAGACAAGAAAGTGGAAAAACATGTCGACCGGGCGAAGGGAAGTATCGGTCCGTCTTTTTCATCGAATACAGCTGCACCAAGGTAGCCACTGCGGCGATTGCTGTCCCTGTTAGAGTGTGCGGCCCGATTTTTCATCGGCGGGGTACTTGCATTCGGCAAGCCAATGTGACGCAGCCTCGCCAATACCGAATGTCCAGTGCGTGCAGTGATAGCTCGTTTCCGCGGAGTGGCTTTCGAAGGCACGCGGCAGCAGGGCAGAGAGGATCGTCAGGTGGCACTGCTTCTTCAGCCCACTCACGCGATGCCCCGGACCTCGCCGAGGCGGCAGGCGAACGGCTTGCCCAGATGAAGAACTTGCTGCGTGACAGTGGCCGGCGTTGGTGCATACAGACGCGGTGAGGGTGTGCGGGTCCTGGTCGCCGTGCGGAAGCCTTGCAGGTGTCGAAGGCAGAGTGTAGGATTAAATCCTACACTCAGAAGGGAGACTTTCCGTGCGCTCGACCCAACAATTCAGTATCACGCTGCCCAACGAAATGGCCGAGGCAGTCAGGTCCAAGGTGGCGGCTGGCGAATACGCGACGGAAAGCGAAGTGATCCGCGATGGACTCCGGGCGCTCCTCGCGCGTGACCGTGCAGTGGAAAGTTGGCTGCGCGAGCAGGTCGCGCCCGCCTACGATGCGCTGAAGGCTGACCCGTCTCGCGCCGTCGGGGTCGACCAGCTACGCGCGTCGCTTGCCGCTGAACACCGCAAGGCCAACGAAAAAGCGTAATGTCCCATACCGTCGTTTTTACACCGGAAGCGCAGGAACAGCTGCTTAAGCTTTATCGCTACATTGCGGCCGTCGCCTCGCCGGTGATCGCAGAACGCTATATCAGCTCGATCATTACGTACTGCGAAGGGTTGCGGACGTTTCCGCATCGAGGCAATCGCCGGGATGACATTCGTGAGGGCCTGCGCGTCACGAATTACCGCAAGAGGGTCGTGATAGCCTTCGACGTTGACGCGGAGCAGGTCTCTGTGATCGGCATTTTCTACGGCGGACAGGACTACGAGGCGGTCCTGCAGGATGACACCGATGACTCCTGACTCTGCCGGCGAGATTTCCCGCCAGGCTGCACAACAACTATATTGGCGGAGTCACTCTCGTTGTTGGTTTGAGCCGTCGGCGGGGTGACCCAAAGAATTCTTGAAACTATCCGATATGCGCGACGGGCCTTCAGTACACGCACATCATCGCCGACGCTCAATTGCTCGACGCGTTGAGTCTTACCCGGATGGCGTAGAGAACATTCGTTGTACGTCAAAAATTACAGGGTAGGTGGGCATGTACCGATTCGACGATTACGACCTTATCATCGACGCCCGCAGCGAACGCGAATACGCCGTGGATCACATCCCTGGGGCAATCAACCTACCCGTGGTCAGCAATGACGAATACGCCGAGGTCGGCACCCTGCATCGGACCGACAAAATGCGGGCATATCTGATCGGCGTGTCCTATTCGCTGAAAAACATTTCGCGTCACCTTGACACCGTAATTGCGGGCCGCCCGCGTCATGGCAGGGTGCTTGTATATTGCTTTCGCGGCGGAAAGCGCAGTCGACTTTGGTTTGATGCGCTCGATACAATCGGTTATAAGGTGGACCGTCTGCCTGAAGGCTGGAAGGGCTATCGACGGTGGGTCAACGAGCAACTGGCAACGCGGCCGCGTGAGTTCTCGTATGTGGTCCTGTCAGGCTCGACTGGTTGTGGAAAGACTCGCTTGCTCGATCAACTCGAAGCCGCCGGTGCGCAGGTGTTGAATCTGGAAGCGCTCGCGTCTCACCGGGGCTCGGTCATCGGCGCGATACCTGGTACGCCGCAGCCGACACAGAAATACTTTGATAGCCTGCTGCAACAGAAGCTTTGTACCTTCGCACCCGGTCGCCCGGTGTGGGTCGAAGCAGAGAGCAAGAAGATTGGCAACGTGCAGTTACCGCCGGCGCTGCTCGAAACGATGCATATGAAGGGCACGCTTGTCCGGGTGAATACGCCGATGGCCCAGCGTGTCATATTGTGGCGAGAGGACTATCACCATTTCGAGCAAGATCCGGACGCCTTCGTATCGAAGCTCGCCCCTCTACGGGACCTTGTCGGCGGCAAAGAGTTTGAGGTGTGGCAGGAAATGGCCAGATCACGGCGAGTACCCGAATTGTTCGAGCGGGTCATGGTCGCGCACTACGATCCTGCCTATGCGCGTTCGACAAGGCGCAGTTATCCCGCACTGGCAGACGCACCGGTCATTGACTTGCAGGAACTGTCGCCAGACAGTCTTCGCGCCGTGGCGCATGGGCTCATTGAGCGCTTCGGCTAAACGGCCCTTATCGCAAGTTTGCTAACGCCGCTCCATCGCCAATCGCCCGCGATACGGAGTGGAGTACGGCATATTTTCCAGATCGTCGCTGGGAAGAAACTCCGGGATGCAGAAAGATTTCCACCTTTAATGCTGGGCGCATTTCTCTGTGTTTCTGTTTGTAACTGAATTGGCGGAGGCGAGAGGAGGGCGGTATGTTCATATCTTATGAATTGATCTAATCGGGACAGATTTACTGATTGGGATTGCTTCAGAATATGACCACGACGATCGAAGACCGCATGATCTTGCTCCGGAATGAGCAGGCACGCCTCGCTCCAATTGAAGACGAAGGGACGAAGGGGGCACTTCGCAGGGCGTCCGGTTCTCTGCTTCCGCGGCCTGAGCCTGGCCGGGGCTACCTGGAGCGGCTGACGGAGTACACCCGTATTTCCGTTCAGCGCTGGCGCAAGGTTCTTCGTCGCCGACAACGGCCGACGCCCGACAAGATCGAGGCGTTGGCGCGGCTTTTCCCACACTATGCTTTCTGGCTTGTCACGGGCATTACGGACGCGGCGAACGGCCATGTTGCGCCAGATAACGCGCAAACATTTCCGGAGCGCCTGTATGCGCAGTCAGATGGCGCATTCCAGTATTTCCGCAGATCACTGGTTCTATTTCGCCGACTGTTCGAGGAGTCGGGCGTAAATCTGGAGGATGACCATCAGCGCATGTATGCAGCGGAGCGCACCAGGCCGCTCGCGCACTGGCACGACAGTCCGCTTGTCGATGCGGCTTGCCGGGTCGCTCAATCGAGGGAGTACTGCGAGCTAGGAGAGATCTGGGCGTCCCGCGAGAAGTACCGGGCTGACGAGCTGAAGCGCATTTGGCCAACTTCCCCTGACGGTCGGCCGTGGGTTCGCCGCGCCAAGGATGCGAAGGAGCAGGGGCTCTCGTTTCCCATACTGGGCGTCGATCCCCGCACAGCGCACCGGGACCACTGGGATCTTTACTACGTCCCGCGAGCGCCCTGCCCAACGCGCTTCGCGTTGAGCGTTCTGAACACATCGCCGGCGGAGTTGACCAGCGACGAGTTGGAGCGGGTGCGCACGTGGCTGGAGCAGTTGCAAGACGATGATCTGTCGGTCTTCTTTCAGTATCTCGAGCATCACGGCATCGACGTTGAGTTAATTTTCCCGAGGGAGCCCGGAACCATACGATTCGCATGGCTCGGAATGGCCGAGTCCGAGATAGATCGGTTCGTCAATTACGTGCAAAGCCTGCATTCGAGTGGAATGCGCGATCCGTATCCAGCACGGACGGGCTGAAGGCTGGCGTAGCACTCTGGTGCGTGAGGTGGCCCGGCGATTCGCCGGAGTGAAGATGATTAGTTGGATTGGAAAACCATGAGCGAATGTATCAGCATTGTGTGCCCTTCTTGTGGGGTCGATCACGGTGATGATGGATGGGAAGTCTTGCAGGAAAACGAAGTCCATCGGATGAAGTGCGAAGCCTGTCATGCGGAATTTTTCGTGTCGATTTTCGAGTGCGAAAGCTGTGTGGCAGACAATGTGATTTCGTCTCGGTCTGAGCATGAAGTCAAGGATCGAACGTGTCGCGCGTGCGGATATCGCCCCGAGATCGAAGGCGAGGATCATGAAGAACCTGGTCTATGAGCGAGCCATTAGCGCCGATGTCGAGCAGGTGGGCGTTCGCCTCTATCAGGTGCCAAGCGGCTTCATTGCGGAAAGGTATCTGATCCAGGGCGACGAACTTATGCTGGTTCAGATTTTGCCGGTTTCATCAAAAGACGAGTTTGAAAAGTTCGCGCTTTCGGACCCGCATCATTCGGCGATGCGGGTAATTTATATGGAAGTGCGAAACATTGTCTGGGAAGGTGGAGTTGGTAAAGTAATCTAGACGGATCGATCATAATGGAACTGAGCTTTGATGCCGTTATAAACGCAGCGGATGAATTGGAGTTGATACCGCTTGTTAGGGACGCGATTCGATCGAAGGGGGCCGAATGGTTCGTATTCGTTTCGTTGCATCCTACCGATCATTCAGCTGGTCGTTCCACCCATCGATTCCTGATCGGTTGCCGCCCCGAATGGTGTCAACTGTACAACGCGAACAGATGGTATCTGACGGACCCCTGTCTCGATTACGCGCGATCGAACACGGCGCCAGTGCTAGGCTCGGAGTTGCCAGTGCGGACTGCTGGGCAAAAGCGGATGCTTGAAGTGGCCGCGGAACACGGGTTTCTCAGCGCATTCCTCATTCCTGCGCATGCCAGCGAGAAAGGGCGGATTGGAGCTCTCTACCTTGGCTCGAGCACGAGGCGCGACGAGGGTGAACCGAAGCTCAGGGAGGGAAGGGCATTTTTCCGGGCCCTGGCACTGGAGCTTCTTGATTGGTCATCGCGAGCAGTGCGAGAAGATGCAATCAGAAAGTGCGGTCTTTCGCAACAGGACGTGCAGTTGATTGGCTTCGTGCGATCTGGCTTTAATGCAGGTGCAATCGCCGACGAACTGAAGGTGTCTTCGACGACTGTCTACAGGCAGTTCCAGCGCATCAACGAGAAGATTGGCGTATCGCACATTACGGCGGCGGTGCGGTTTGCGGAAGAAAATGACATCTTTGCGCAACCGTAAAGGCGGGTTCTGGCTGTCGACGCTATTACCGGCGGCCGCGGCGGCACTGTTCTTTTTCGGGTATCCCTGGCTGTTTTTGCTTCTCTTGGTTGCGGTGGTTCCGGCTGCTGACGCGCTTATTGGCCAGGATGTGGAGGTCACAAACCGGAGGGCGAGCCACGCGCCGGGCGGGCCCGCAATTCCGGTCACTTACATCTGCGTCTGGGGCATCGCGGTGCTTGTTGCTCTCGACAGAGCGGTGACCGCGAGACCGCTGGAGTTCGCCGGACTGGTAATTGCCTCCGGCGTGGTGAGTGCTTTCGCAATGGCGCACATTCATGAGGTAATGCACCGGGGTGGGCGCCGGTCGAGGTTGATCTCCGACGTAGCGCTAGCAGTCGCTGGATACCCTCACTACCGAGTCGTACATCAACTCCATCACGAGCATGTCGGCGATCCGCGATTTGGCTCAACGGCTCATGTTGGCCTGTCGGTCTGGTGTCATGTCGGCCGCTCCTTCTTCGCTGCGCTGAGATCCGCTATCGCTTACGAGCGTGGGCAGATCCGCCATTGGAGAGAAAACAGGCTGCTGCCAATCGTCCTGGTCAGCGTAGCAGTAGTGGCTCTTTTCGCGTGGTTTGGCGGTTGGCGCGGGGCCGTTTTCTACTTGGGGCAGGGCATACTCGCCGTTTTCATCGTAGAAACGGTCGGCTATCTGCAGCACTATGGTCTGTGTGGCACTCCCGATGAATTGGGCAATCAGGTCGCATGGGATGTTAATTTCTGGCTGTCCAACCGGTTACTCGTAAATAACGGTCTTCACACTCGCCACCATCTAGAGCAGACGCATACCTATGATCGCCTGGTTCAGACCGGCAGAGCCCTTCCTGGCGGCTATCTGCATATGTTCGGCCTGGCGTTAATTCCACCGCTCTGGTTCTCGGTCATGAACCATAGGCTGCCCAGGGCAAGCGACTAGCATAAACCGCTGGCGGCCGCAAGGCTAAGTGGACCTATTGAATTCGTCACCTCATCTGTCGGAAAGTGTCACTACGGTGTCGTCTTAGTAGTGCGTTTGCGCGCGGCAAGAGCGAGCATGCGTTCGGCGAACATCGTTATCTCGTCTGGGGTCATTAGCTCGGCGAGAGACATTGTAGTGACGGTTTCACGCAATTCGTCGACATCGGTATCGTCGCGGACGCTGAGCTGGGGATAGGTCGACGCCAAACGAGCGACCAGCTCAGCGTTGAGTGGGCGCTGATTCTTCGTGGCGGATTCCTTCAACTGGTGGTAGAGGGACCACGGTAGCCGGAATTGAGAGCGGTAGCTGTCTTTCATAGTGACATTTGACACTATGACGGCGCTGGAATATAGTGACAACATGTCACTATATCGTAGTGACTGCAAAGCACTGGAGGAGAGGGAATGGGTGACATCGTTCGCTCGCAGTGTCGACTCCCCCGAGAGCTAAATGATTGGCTCATCGAGCGGGCAAAGCAGGAGACGCGGTCGAAAAATGCGCAGCTGGTTGTTGAGCTTCGCACTCGTCGGGCCGAACTGGAAGACGAGGCGGTCTGCAGGGGATGCGCATCGGATGCACCGGCGTCGCCAACGTCGCGACAGGAGGAGGTGTCAGAGCGGGATTAACTTGGCTCCCATCGCGATCCGACCAGGTTGTTGATGGCACCCGGAGCGCGATAAGAGCGGTTGATGTCGGTGCTACCAACACTGACACCAACCTGACCATTTCGCAACCCTGTGAGGACTAACCATGGCTGCCGCCATTATAGGCGCGCTCACGCTCGCCCCTGCAATTCAGCACTTCTTGCTTAGCAAGCCCCCCCTGCTAACGCGCTCTCAAACAAAGTCGGCGGCCACGCTGGTCCTGTTGTTCGTTGCCGCGGTGTTCCCCGAATGCGCCAATGCGATGGACTACAGCACCGGCACTGGCCTGGTTCGCGATTTCGTTAGCTGGCTGTTCGTCGATGCGGGTCCCTATGTCTTCATGGCGATTCTCGGCATCTGTGTGCTTGGGGTGCCGAAGGGCTGGATTCCGATGAAGGGTGCCGTGATCGCAGTTATCTGCTCATTTGTGTTCTTTGCGGTCCCCTCCATCGTCCGCTATGCGGCGTCGGTCGCTTCCTCGCAGATCTGAGGTGAGGTCATGCGTGAAGTACACGAAATCCCGAGAGGCATGGTGCAGCCCTGGATGATATGGGGCTGCCTGGCTGAGCTGTTCCTTGGTTCGTTCGTATTGCCCGCGGTTGTCTTCATGTTCCTCAAGTGGTGGCCGGTGATGCTCGCCGTGCCCTTTCTGGTCATCGGCGCCTATCTGATTACCGCGAAAGACATGTTCGCGTTCTCGGTCGCATATCAGAGCTTTGGCGCGACGGCGAAGCCACGTAGCCTCAAATACTGGGGCGGAGCGAAGACCTATGTCCCTCGGTGACTTTCTGGATCGTCATTTCGGCGCGTCGCCATTCGTTCAGCGGAACGAGGCAGACAGGGATGATGCGGCCGATCTGCACGCCTCGCGCGAACTTCCGTTCGGCGTGAACGCATACTACAACGGCCATACGTTGCGCACGCTCGACAGCGCACTGGTGCAGATTGTGCGTCTCCAGGGGCTCTACGCGGAAATGCTGGATGACACCGGCGTCGATGCGTACAAGCATCAGCGGAACACCGCGCTGGAGTCGATCGCTGACAGCAACGTGGGCGTCTACGTGTACGAGATCCGGCGCAAGGCCAACCGGTGGCCTGCCGGCAAGTATTCGAACTGGTTTCCGAATTTCCTCAATGAAAAGCTGAAGGCGCGTTTCCAGACGCGGTCGTTGTATCAGCACGAAATCTATATCGCCATCGTGCGCTACCGGCACTACAGCGGAGTAGTGGGGCAGCTCGATCGCGTATTCAATGCGTTCAATCCCTCCGGCGCCAACGATAGGCTTGAAACGGAGTCGCGGCAGGCGCGTGACCTAGAAGAGAAGGTCAACTCGCTGATGAAATCGCTGGCGCACTACGCGCCTCGCCGGCTGGGCCGGGTCGAAACGGAAATCGGACCCTGCTGTGAGATGGCGCGTTTCCTACGTTATCTGCTCACGCAGGAAGACGGTCCCGTGCTGGCTGATTCATATACGCCAGTATTGACCGAAAGCACGTTGCGGGACTTTGCGGAGCTGGTGGCGCATCACTCCGACCAGGAGACGGATGCGAAGCGCCCGCTTCTCGCGGCCTCGATCCCCTCGGAACTGACGGGGCCGGGAAATCGCGATTTCCGTATTCAGGTTGTCCAACCCCCGGCGGTGCCGCCCGGCACGATCGCGATTGCAATCCGCAAACCGTCAACGCTCGATCTGACGATGCAGTACTACGAGGAGAGCGGTGCTTTCAGGCGAGTCAATGAACCATTGCCCGATGCGGAAGACACTGGCAGGAAGCTGGCGATGCTATACCGCGACGGCAACTGGCCAGCCTTCCTGCGGCTCGTCGTCGAGGCGAAAAAGAACATCGTTGTGAGTGCACCGACTTTTGCAGGCAAGACTGAGTTCATCAACATGCTCCTGAAGGAGATCTCGCCGGATGAGCGGATCGTGACGATTGAAGACGCGCGGGAGCTGCGGCCGCCGCAGGCCAATACGGTGAACCTGCTGTATTCGCGGGGTAATCAGGGCACGGCGAATGTGACGCCAGTTGAACTGATGGAAGCATCGTTGCGCCTGTCGCCTGATCGCGTCATTCCGGGCGAACTGCGTGGCGCTGAAGCATACGTCGCGCTCGAAATGCTGAATTCCGGTCACGGCGGCTGGATGACGACGCTGCACGCAACCAGCCCCGAGCACATGTTCGAACGACTCGCGCAGATGGTTATGCGCTTCGGCTCGACCTTGCAGCGTGCCGAGATTATCGACTATGCCCGCAGTCTCATTGACGTCGTGGTGCAGATGCATCGCTATGACGATGGGGTGCGGGGAATCAGCAAGGTGCTCTATGTCTCCCATTAAATCGCTCGTTGTGCCTCTGGCGCTGGGTGTAATGCTACTGTCCGCTCAAGCGTCACAAGCGGATATGCAGTTCGCTTCCCCACCGGTTGCAGCCTCCTTTGTCTCGCTGGCCCAGGCGTGTGCCCCTGACGTTCATCACGCGCTGTTGGGGCGCGTGGCGACGGTCGAGAGTAGCGGCAATCCGTTCGCGATCGGCGTCGTCGGCGGCCATCTTGCGCGACAGCCAAAAAACCTTCCGGAAGCGCTGGCCACCGTCAAGGCGCTCGACGCCGGCGGCTGGAACTACAGCATGGGACTGGTGCAGGTCAACGTACACAATCTGGCGCGTTACGGACAGACCACAGAGAGCATTTTCGAACCCTGCACGAACCTCAAGACCGGTGCCGCGATTCTTAAAGCGTGCTACGCCCGCGCAAAACCGCAATTTGCGCAGGCTGATGACGCGGTACGTGCGGCGCTTTCCTGCTATTACAGCGGCGATCTGACGCGGGGTGCCGCATACGCGCAAAAGGTCGCGGCTGCCGTCCCGGCATCCGGTGTGCAGGGGGCGCAGCCGATCGAGGTTGTTCCAGACGTTCGCCCTGCAGGTGGACCAGCACGTCGCGCGGCGGCACGGCCGGAGCGCGCCGCAAAGTCTGCGGCCAAAGACGACTGGTTCACGACCTATGGTGACGACGAGGACGGTCAGGTCAATGGCCAGGGCAGCGATTCGCGCAAGGCAGTAAAGGCGTCTGGAGCCGTCGATGACCAGTAACCAATTTCGCATGCTTGCTGCCGCCCTGGTGCTGGACGTCTATGCCGTCACGGCGTGCGTTGCGGCGTCGCAATGGTGGCATCACCAGTCTGGGGCCGGAGTGCAATTCGCGGCGCTCATGGTGCCTATGTCCTTTTATCTGGTGGCCCGGCTGGTGCGGGATAGCGGAGGCTGGATCCTGCTGCCGCCCGTGCTTGCCTTGATGTGGCTGGGTGCAGTGGCTGCGTCGCCGTTCTGTCTGTTGGGTCTGGCCGTGCGCAATACGTGGGGCGCCTGGCGAACCACGAGGGGCGAGCGCAGGACGCTTACTTTGGAAGGGGGTGGGGTATGGCAATGAGAAACGGAATCAGGCTGATGCTGGTCATGTCGGTGCTCGCTGCTGGTGGTCACGCCGGCATGGCCCGTGCCGATGACGACTACGGATGCCGCATTGTAATCTGCCTGGGCAACCCGTCATCGAATGGCGGCCCGTGGGCACCGGTCACCTGCGGGCCGGCAATGGATCATCTGATGGACGATCTTCGCCACGGGCGCGGCTGGCCGCAATGTAAAGACTCGGACATGACCGTCCGTCAGAACAACACGCCGTACGATCCATGCCCTGCTGGCACGACGGCCGCGGCGGCCGGTGCGTGGGTGGCCGAAGGGCAACGTAAGGCCGGGGCCCGTCCATATAGTGGCATGAGTGGTTTCGCACTGGCCGGAACGCCGAGGCCTTCCGTGGCGGATATGAGCACCGATTACTCGTATTACGGGCCGCAGGCCTGTGTAGGCAGCCAGGTCGGTGCGTACCAGGTGTACGGCGATCCCTCGGGTGATGTGTCCGTCGTGAGCTGGCGAGATGGACGAAGCGGGCGTGACGGTGGCGGATACGACGGCGGTCCAGTCACCGTCACGGTGTATGACCACATCGTCTGGCAACAGCCACAGTCGCCGAATGCGGTCGACGTGTACGAGGCCGGCCAGTTCCAGACACGCATTCACTACTAATAGGGTGCTGGGGATGACTTACGCGGCAGCGCATGGTTGGACACGGGTGGGTCCGTATGAACTGGTTCATCCGACTGGCTGGCGGATTGCCAGTTGCATTGTTCAGGGTAAGCCTGGACACATCCTATGGCACGGTGGCGAGACGCAGGGCAATTTTCGTAGTGTTGACGTCGCCGTGGCGAAGCACGTCGACTTATTGGGTCAGGGCCGGCGAGGGCGAGGATGAGCAGACTCTACCGTTCTCTCAGATCTGCAGCCGTCACGTCGGCCCTGGCGGTTCTTGCCTTTCCCCTTCTGACCTGCTCGAGCAGTGCCCGGGCCGCATGCGTAGCCCCTGACGGTCCTGCGATCGACACGGGCTTTTCGCCGGAGGGTTCCGCCGGGCGGCTGGTGCTCGACGCCATCTGTTCGGCACGCCACTCGATCCGCATCGCGGCCTATAGCTTCACGTCGTCAGCGATAGTTCGCGCGTTGATCGCCGCGCACGGGCGAGGCGTCGATGTGGCTGTGGTCGCGGATGAGAAAAGCAATCTTGTCGAGGATCGCAGCGGCAAAGGACGCATGGCGCTCAACCTACTGTCCGGTGCAGGTGTTCCTGTGCGCACGATCGATATCTATCCCATTCATCACGACAAATTCATGGTGATCGACGGTGAATCGGTTGAGACGGGCAGTTTCAATTTCACGACGTCGGCCGCCCGGTACAACAGTGAAAACGCTGTGGTGATGTGGCACGTGCCGGTGGTCGCGCAGGCGTATCAGCAGCACTGGCTAAGCCGGTTCAACCAAGGGCGCCCCTGGTCCGGGCAGGGGTCGAACTGACGGAGGTTTTTATGTTTGAAGACACCGTATTGCGGTTTAGCGACAGGGAGCGTCAGCGGCAGCTTGCGGAGCAGGAACATGCGCTCGCGCAGCGTCGCGCGAGCCTTGAGGCGCGTCAGAAGAATCTTGCATACCGGCAGGACTGGCTTAAAAGGGAGCCGCGCGCAGTCGCGCTGGCGGTCGAGCGCGAGGACCAGCAGCGCCGTGAAGACAGGCAGCTCGCGACCGATGCCAAAGCGCTCAAGACACGTTTTGGTCTGAAAGACAGTGAGCTGATTGACACCGCCGCGATGCGCGGCGCGCTCGAACAGGCGTTAGCCGAAAAAGAAGTCGAGCAGGCACAGCGGGCCGAGCAGATTACCGATCGGGCGTTGCTTCTGTCGGGTCTGAACAAGCTGGCGTTGATCGATGCGAAGAAGACCGCCGAGCTCCTGCATGCGAACAAGGATCTGAATGTGGCGCGCGAATGGAGCCGGCAGGAAGTTGCCGACATGTTCGCGAAAGCGCAGGCGCGCGTCGACGACAAGGGCGCCACTTACACCTACCCCAAGACGCTCCATGGCTGGGCGAAATCGCTGGAAGCCCGCAGTCGGGAACTGGAGCTTGCCGAGATCAAGCTCGATGCACAGGAGCAGGCATTACGGGCGCAGGTGCGCCGTGCGATCGAGGGGCCGGAGAAGACCGCGGCGCAGCCCGTCGCGGAGCAGGCCGCGCAGAAGGCCGCAGACCGTACGGTAGAGGTGGCGGCGGGCGTGGGTGACGCAGCGGCCGGTGCCGCGAAAGAGAGCCTCAGTATTGATACGTCTCTGGAGACATTGAAAGATCCGGCCAAATTTGCAGCGACTGTCGATACGGTTGCGAAGACGACGGGGGTTAGTGCTGAACAGGCCAAAGCCACGCTCGAAATGCTGCGTGAAACGAAAGAAGCCCACGCGGGCAGGGCGCCAGAAGTGGCGACGTCTGACAAGGCCGCGATCGATGCCGCGCGCAATGCGTTCTTCACGCGCGGCAGTGGGAAGAGCACGGCGCCGGTCGAGAAGGTAGCAAAGAGGGCCGCCGAAAAACCGGTGGCGCAAAAGTCGAACGTCATCGAAATGGGCGCTGGCAAGCGAACGCCGTCCGTTGCGCCAGTGGAGAACAGTGGCCAGCCACCGGAGGCAAGGAACTCCGTCGACGGGGTTGCGGGTTTCAGGAAATCCGGTCGAAACAAGACGAAGGATGCCGCTGACCGCGGCTCTCCAGCTGCCGGCAAGTCGGCTGACGCGGGCAAGGTGCAACAGGCGGAAGGGGCCATCGTCGCGCGTGCCGACGCAGGACCACGTAAGAAGTTTTCCGAGTTGAATGCGCATGAAAAGCTCGAGCGTCGAGCTGAGTTCTTCGGAAACCTGCGCGAGTCGGCGGGCTTTACGCGCGACGGCAAGCAGGCAGTCTCTGAGCGGGCGAAGGAGGCCGTCCGGCCGGGAAAGCAACGTGAAGGACACGGGATAGGCTGATCATGCAAAAGCACGAGGTCGTGATGATGCAGTGGACCGGCGCAGTGCTCGCGCTTGTCCTTGGCCTTTGCGTGTCCTTCACCCTGGCAGGTCATTCGCCGTTTCCGTTCCCGGCCGGAATCATCAATGGCTTCATGGCGGCCGTGCGTGATCCCCTGCTTTTCTGGGGTGCTGCGCCGGGTGTTGCGCTTGCAGCGGGTGCCGCATGGGCGTGTCATGAATACCTGTTCAACGGCTTTGAAGGCTACCGGTACGCCAGATTCATCCGTGGCACGAAGATGGAAAACCGGCATCAGCTGAGCAACCGGATCACGCGACATAACAACCAGTACCGCAAACAGGCCGTGAAGCATGGCGATGCACTGCGCGCGCCAGTCGCGGTGTGTGGTGTCGAGATGCCGACCGATCTGGAAACGCAGAACCTGATCATCGTGGGCGCGCCCGGCACCGGGAAGAGTCAGGCAATCAATGGCCTGGTCGCGTCGGCACTGCGCCGTGATGACCGCATGGTGGTGGTCGATCCGAACGGTTCGCTCATGTCGCGTTTCTATCTGCCTGGCGATGTGGTGATCAACCCGTACGACGCTCGATGCGTCGGCTGGTCGCTGTTCAACGAGGTCGATCACGGCTTCGACTTCGAACGCCTCGCGCATTCGGCGATTCCGCCTCAGAACGGGGATCAGGCCGAAGAGTGGGCGGGGTATGCGCGTGCAGTGCTCGCTGACACGATGAACAAGCTTGACCAGGACGACATGCGCGACATGGTGACGCTGACGGATCTGCTTGTGCGTGAGCAGCGCCCTGTGTTGCAGAAGTATCTCGAAGACACGGATTCGGTGGGGTTCTTCGCTAAGGATGCAGACCGGGCGACGGCCAGCATCATCTTTACGCTGAACAGGTACATCCGGCCACTGCGGCGCATTCCCGATGGCGATTTCTCAATCCGGCGCTGGATGAGCAATGAAAACGGCGGGAACATCTGGCTTACGTGGCGTGAGGACCAGCGCACGGCGCTGGGTCCGACGATCCCGGTTTGGCTCGATCTGATCTACGCGATGATCCTCAGCGAAGCGCCGACTTTTGACCGGCGACTGTGGGTATACAAGGACGAACTCGCCTCGCTCGGCCGTCTCTACAGTTTCGAGGCTGCGGTCTCAAAGGGGCGCAAACATGGCCTGTGTGTGGTTGGCGGTGTTCAGGATCTCGTCCAGATGGACATGCAGCTGGGCGAACTGCCCGCGAAGGCCGTGCTGTCGTGCTTCCGCAGCCTGCTTGCGATGGGCGGCGCCAATGCCCTGACGACCAGACGCATGTCCGAGATGATTGGTACGCACGAAGTGGAGCGCCATCCGATCGGCGTGCAGGGACAGTGGCGTATCAATACACGCGAGCGCCGCCGAGAGTCGGAGCATGTCGTCACGTCGTCGCAGATATCGAACCTGCCCGACCTGAACGGCTACCTGAAATACGGCAAGGATTGGCCTCTTGCAAAGATCCGGTTCGGCGTGCGCGACTATCCGGTGCGTGTGCCTGCTTACATCGAGGCACTCCGGCGCGACGTTCTTCCGTCAACCGCTGTTCCCGAAGCTGTTAATCCAGCGCCTGCTTCGCAGGGCGAACCCGGGGCAAATGCAATCATCATCGGCGCGACCCTTCCTTCAACGCAGTCGTAGAGACATCGATAGAGGTAACGCCATGAGCGAGTTTCGATTCGATGACGTGATTGTTGCGGCTATTGCCGATGACCTGCAGACGTATCTTGCCGATGCCCACGGCGAGAAGGTTCGGCCGCTGTGCATGTGTACGCCGGTCGGCGTCCCGATGTATGTCGCAAAAGTCGGCGAACACTATGTGATCAAGCGCATGCCGAATACGGGGGGTGCACATGCGCCGGACTGTGCGTCCTACGAGCCGCCGGCGGAACTCTCCGGACTGGGCGAGGTGAAAGGTGAGGCTATTCGGGAGAACATCGAGGATGGTATTACCACGCTCAGGCTCGATTTCAGCCTGTCGAAGTCCGGTGGTAAAGCGGCGCCGGCACCTTCAGGCGTAGCGGCCGACACGGTTCGCACAGACGGCGCAAAGCTGACGTTGCGCGGCACCTTGCACTACCTCTGGGAAGAAGCTGGGCTGAATCGCTGGTATCCGGCGATGGAGGGCAAGCGCAGATGGTACGTCGTGCGCAAATTCCTGCTGCAGGCTGCGGCCGGCAAGGTGTCCAGGGGGGAGCCGCTGGGGCGGTCACTGTATGTGCCAGAGTCGTTCTCGCTGGAGCATGCGGCTGGCATTACACAGCGCCGCATCGCTCACATGGCAGAGCTGGCCATCAACAGGAAAGGCCGCAAACTGATGATCGCGATTGGAGAAGTGAAGGAGATTGCGGAGTCGCGCTATGGCTTCAGGATCGTCGCGAAACACCTTCCCGACTTTCCGTTCATGCTGAGTGAGGATCTGCATCGGCGACTGCAGAAGCGTTTTGCCAATGAACTGGCACTGTGGGACAGCATTGAAGACGCGCACCTCGTGTTCATTGCAACGTTCGGGCTGAGCCCGACCGGGATCGCAACGATCGAGACGCTGGCCCTCATGGTCGTGTCGTCCAACTGGATTCCATTCGAGCACGCTTACGACAAGCTGATGCTCGATGCGCTCACGGCGCACAAGCGCCGCTTCGTAAAGGGCCTTCGTTACAACCTGGCGGAAAACAAGCCGCTCGCCTGCGCGGTGCTGGCTGATGTGTTACCGAAGCCCGTTGCGCTGTATGTGCAGCCGCCCGGCGTGGAACAGGAAGACGAGGATGCCTTGTCGAGCTTGCTCGACAACAGCGATATGCCGTCATGGATCTGGCGTGCGGGCGAAGAGATGCCAGAGTTGCCGCCGCCATCGTTGGCTCGGGCTACGAAACCATGGATCCGTACGGCAGACGCGTTGAACGAGGTCTATGCGTCCGCGGCCGCATCGTCACCGAAACAGGAGACTACACGGTGAGAAGCGGCTTACTGACTCCGCATCGACTGGAAATTATTTCTATGTTCAGCAGGAGTGCATAGCGCACGACAAAACGGAACTCACAAAAGAAAAACCCTCGCCTGGCAGCGAGGGTCGTTCTTGACGACAGCCAGCACCGGAAAAAGTGCTAGATGCATCAACTTCAGTGACTGAAGTCGATTCTAGCAATTACTCATTCGGTGTCAAGCGTCGTCGGTGAGCGTTTGATCGCAAAAGATGAGTGACCCCATGAATCGACGACTACCCAAAGGGGCCAGACGGTTCCTTTCCATTCCTGACGCAATGTCCGCGACACTACGCTCGATGAGGCGACGCAGGCGAAGGGCGTTTCGCTGTCCGGTTTTCTGATCCTACGCTGCATCTGCCCCGGAATGTCCGGTCACCTGCATGCTCGTCGTGTCGCGGCACTCCCGCCCGGGCTACCCACCCCTCCGAGGACAGGGGCGGGCGGGATTCCACGTGTGCTGACCGAACTCATGCACCGCCTTGGACGCTATCTCGACGCGCCGGATGACTGGTTGCCGAGTCTGAACCGGGCAAACGGCTCGACACGCCAGCAACGTACTGAACGAAGCGTTGCCTGCGTGCAACTGCTGCGCGCGAGTCTCAAATACCTCGATCTGGTGACCATGCGCGTAGGTGTCCCGTCAGTGGGACGCGGGATGCAGAACGTGACGCTGCGCTTTCTCGCCGGGCAAGCCGGGCTTGATATGCGTCGTGCGGAGCGCGCGACGCGTGACCTGCAGGCAGCGGGGTTGACCTCGGCGCGATCACGCTGCGAGCGCGGGAAGGACGGTAGCTTTAAAGGGCTTGCCGCAATCAGATATCTACCGGAAGCACTGTTTGGCGCATTCGGCCTCGCCAAGTGGTTGCGGCACGAGCGCAGCAAGGCTGCGCTGCGCCAGCAACTGCGTACAGCCGCTGACGCCAAACAGTGCCGTCGCAACACGCGCGAAAATGCGCGTGGCCAATTGTGGCTCGAAAGCCTGAAAAATCGCGTGTCAAAATGCCCCGACCCGGCGCGGTCGGCGCCGGATGACGGAGACGCCGGTCTTGCCGCCGAGTTCGAGCGCCAGGTTCAGATCCGGGCCGGCAAGATCAAGCAGAACGACCCTTCCCTCGACCGTGACGTTTGTTTCAGGCTTGCGCGCCAGCAGCTGGTGCCTCCCCGATAGTTCTACCTTCACATGCTTTCTCCGACGACCCGCTTGCCGCGAGGAACGGGCACGTCCGGATGCGCCGTGCAGCGGGCGAATGGCCCGGTGAGCGCGTATCCAGCGCATCCACACTCAGAAACCTGCGGCATTGCGTCGCTTGCATGCGTCGTCGTGTGACCTTGTCCACATCAAAACCATGCACAGTCGAATAAGTGTCGGGGCGATTGAGCATTAAGTGTCGGTTCTTAATCACCGTTTCTTTTCACTACTCTCCAACGGGCACTAGCGATCAGTCGCGTAAAGACTGGCCTGGTGAGTGATGCCTGGCGGTTGCGGTAGGCCCTCACGCGATCGACGCTGAGCTTGGGCGGCATTGGAGGCGCGTCGAGCAATTGCAAGAAAACGACGAATTGGGGCTGCTGCCAACCTGCACTCCGCAAATCGTGGTTCGGATCCGATGGAGGGCCCACGGTAGAACGCGGCTCAGAATGCGGCGGCTGATCTGTAATCGCCGCCTTCTTGACGACCCGCACACGATAAGCGGTGGCGTCGTACGAAAGGGCCCAACATACGACGGCGGGTCGCCGATGGGCGCTGCCGTTTGCCCCTACATAGGCGCGCAAGGCTCATCCCGGGTCCGTCATCGATCCGCTACTGCTTGATGACGGGATTGATCCTCCTATGACGGATTCAATGCCGCGTACCAGCGTGCAGCTTGGAAAGGGAAATCGGAATCGTTGAGTTCCGCAAGTCGTTGGCCTGATCAACCACGCTGTGAATGTGGTGGATTCGTGTCCGATCCCCGAAAAGGCTCACCGTTGTCGATCGACAAATGGGACTAGACGCTCATTCACTAACGTTCCTGAGCGACATATCTCAACGTTCCGGCTTCAACACAAAGACTCGGTCCGCTAGCCTGGTAGTTATTCGCCCGTCACATCGCAGTGGATGCGAAAATTTTCCGCTCTTATACCGGGAGGATATCAGTCAGGGAAACAGTATGCGGCGTTTGGTCGTCCGACGGT
Source organism: Paraburkholderia sp. BL9I2N2 (assembly GCF_004339745.1). Taxonomy (GTDB): domain Bacteria; phylum Pseudomonadota; class Gammaproteobacteria; order Burkholderiales; family Burkholderiaceae; genus Paraburkholderia. The sequence goes on from NZ_SMGP01000006.1 coordinate 293,324, forward strand.
CGTCAATTCATGGCAAGGGTGGTTTCGCGATGCGCGCCCTCGCGGAAGGCGAGCGCGTGCTCGAGTACAAGGGCGAAATTACACACTGGCGCGACGCCGTGTGTCGTCACCGTCGGGAAGGCGTCGCGGGGCACACCTTCCTCTTCGGTCTGTCAGATGTGCGCGTGATCGCCGGCAGCCGCGGCGGCAACAGCGCACGATGGCTGAACCATGCGTGCGCAACCAATTGTGAGGCCATCGAAGACGATGGCCGCATCTTCATCCACACGCTCCGGCCGATCGACGTCGGCGAAGAACTGTTCATTGAATACCTGCTGGCTACTGACGATCCGCTCGATGAAAACGTTCGGGCGTAGTACACGTGCCGGTGCGCTGCATTGGATTGTCGCCTGTCGCTGCTCGCGGACCGGCATTACTAACATCGCGGAGCCCGTCGCGAGCAGCGTCCCATCCCCGGCGAGCGGCCATGCTACAGAGCTGGCGCATGACGGTATGGTCAGGATTGGCGAGGGGGCGGTTTTTCATCTCGATGTGCTGAAACTCACGTTGCCACCACGTGACACGTCCGGCAGAAGTTCTGGCGCCTTTACCAGAAGGCAGATGTCGCTGGAGCTGGATGATCTGCTGTCACGCCAGCGCGCGTAGTCGGCAGAATCAGGGGAAACGTCGATGCAAAAACGGAAGCCGGCACGAACAGGGGCAGCTGAAGTCAGTTTGATGGAACTGCTGAAGCAGGTCGAACAGGCATTACGTGTAATACGTCCCCGTGCACCCGTTTGCAAGGCGCTGGCGGATCTGATCCGGCGGCTCGGTTCGGCCAGCAGGAAAACTCCCGCACGGGGCAGTCGATGCACGCCTCTGCGGCGTCGCCACAGAGGCGTCGTCGAATTCTCGCCGCTGTTTTCCTAAACGAGACGCGACGCAGCGATCCGTCCAGCCGCATCAGTGGGACCTAGGCTGCGACGACCCGGGGGCGCCGGCCATGCAAATAGGCGCTCGGCAACGCAGCGGTGTCGGAGGCAACTGGTCGAATGTCTCAGTTCGCGGTACGACGGCCTCTCGATTTTGCGAATCGTACGGCGGTTCGTCGGCATTATGGAAAGCTTTGCATAAAGCAGAGATTTTTTTGGTTGGCGATCGCGGCTACTGACGCGTGAACAGACCGGTCGAGGCCAGTCCGCGATCGGTAATCAAAAAAATGTTTGTGCTAAACCGCTCCGCAGGCGCTGGCGTTTATGGGCATTGAATGATCGTGGCGGTGATTTGTGATGCCCGGCGCACGGGTGGCGCGCGCCAGAACCAGGCGGTTGACCGGGGCCGTCGCGCGAAGACAGCGGAAATGCGGACGTCAATTGGTAAGGAATGCGGAGTTTCGCGGCACGGTGATGGTGCGACGACGCCAAAGCGCGAGTCGGTTCGCGTTGGCCGCAAGGGGAAGACCAACGTGCGCGTGGGTAGTGCCGATGCCGGCCAGTGCACATGGCTCGGGTCAGGTGGCGCCCGCGGCAGGATGCCAGGCGTGTCGCCAGGCAGCGCGCCTTCAATGCGGACCATATGGCCCTTGCCGCACACGGGGCAATCGGCCAGTGACTTGCCGGTGAGCCGCTGGTAACGGTCACGGTAGTCTTCTGCAAGGACGGGTGACGCGGCGGCGGGCGGCTCGACGCCGAGCAGCCGCCGGTAGGTGGCAAGTCGCAAGTCGCTCTGTCCGATCGCGGTTGGCGAGCCATCCGTAGCTGCGGATGCGCTTGAAGCCGGCGGGCAGCACGTGCAGCAGGAAGCGACGGATGAACTCGTCGGCCGTGAGCGTCATGGTGCTGTGGTGCGCTTCGTGACGGTAGTCCTTCTACTGGAACAGGACCGAATCGCCATCAAAGCGCAGCAACCGGTTATTCGAGATGGCGACGCGATGCGTGTAGCGGCCCACGTAGTCGAGCACCTGTGCGGCGCCGCCAAACGGTGGTTTCGCGTAGACGACCCACTCCGCATGAGCAGCGGGCGCGAGCCAGGCGGCGAACGCTCGCGGATCACGCAACGGCTCGAGCTGGCCATGGAAGCGCAGCGCGCCGGCGTCTAACGCGCGGCGCAGCTGGTCGAGAAAGAGCCGCCGGAAGAGCCGCGAGAGTACCCGCACGGGCAGAAAGAAGCCTGATCGGCAGGCGATCCAGCGCTCGCCGTCCGGGGCAATGCCGCCGCCTGGTATCACGCAGTGGACATGCGGATGGTGCAGCAGATTCTGCCCCCACGTGTGCAGCGCCGAGAGGAAGCCGATCTCCGCGCCCAGGTGTTTCGGATCGGCGGCGATGGTGCGCAGCGTCGGGGCGGTGGTGCGGAACAGCAGATCGTAGAGGGTCTTCTTGTTCTGGTACGCGAGTGTCGCAATGGGTTCGGGCAGCGTGAAGACGACATGGAAGTACTCAACCTCGGAAAGCAGTTCGGCCTGCCGGCGCTCGAGCCATTGCGCGCGGGCGAGCGACTGGCATTTCGGACAGCAGTGATGGCGACACGAGTCGTAGGCAATGCGCTGATGGCCGCAGGCATCGCACTCCTCGACATGACCGCCGAGCGCGGCGGTACGGCACAGCTCGATGGCGCTCATCGCGCGGCGCTGGGCACGACTGAGGGCGTCGGCATGGGTCTGCCGGTAGTGAGGGCCGCAACGGCGGAAGATGTCCGCTACCTCGAGCGCCGGTCGCATCGCTGGCTTCAGAAGTACTCGGGCGCAGGCGGCTGGGGTGGAACGGGTGCGGGATGCGGCAGCAGCTCGAAGGGACTGGTGGTGGCGCACACGGTGCTCGTCGCCAGCTTCAGGTACCGTGCCGTGGTCGCCATGCTGCGATGTCCCATGAGCAGCTGGATCCTGCGTACATCGGCACCGGTTTCCAGCAGATGAGTGGCGAACGCGTGCCTCAAGGAATGTGGTGTAACGGGTTTCGTGATACCGCTGCGCTCACGTGCAAGCCGGCATGCGTCGCCCACGGCATGGCGGCTGATGGGCCGCCCCGGAATGCTGCCTGGAAAGAGCCGTTCCCTCGGGTGGGCGTCCTGCCAGTACAGTCGCAGGACCTCGAGTAGACGCGGCGAGAGCATTACGTAGCGATCCTTGCGGCCTTTACCCTGGCGGACACGGATCATCATCCGCTGGCTGTCGATATCGGTGACCTTCAGATGCACGACTTCGGAGACACGCAGGCCGGCCGCATAGGCCGTCATCAGGATGGCGCGCTGCTTCAGGCTGGGAATCGACTCGAAGAAACGCGTGACTTCCTCGAAGCTCAGGATAACGGGCAGCTTCACGGGCCGTTTGGGCAACGGGAAATCCTCGTCACTCCAGTCCCGCCTGAGCGTGATGCGGTACAGGAAGCGTAGCGAGCCCACGGCCAGTTGGACACTGGCTGGGCGCGAGCTTGCGTTCGTTGGTCAGGTGGATAATCCAGGCACGGATCTCTTCAGGACCGAGCACCTCGGGTGAGCGCCGGAAGTGTCGGGCAAAACTAGAAACCTGCAGGAGATAGGTCTTCTGCGTGTTGACAGCAAGGTTGCGGATCTGCATGTCGTTCAGCATGCGTTGGCGGAGCAGCGTCATGGCGGACCTCCGGGGAACAGTGGATGGCATGCCCGGTTGGGCACTTCCATGCTGCTCCTGGCCGCCTGCTCGTCCCTTCCCCGTAGCTCGGCATCTGACAACCGTCCTGACCGAACGCCAGGCACTGACCTCCGCTTCGCTCCCCCTACCGCGTCAGCGGTTTAGTACAGCTAAAACTATGTCGAGTTCCCAGCAGCGTAGCCTGCCGCCGACCCCGAGCATGACTGGCCCTGTCCAAACTGACCCAGCTACTTGCCATAATCAACGGCTTTACATAATCGGCCATAGCAGACGTGCGAGCGGGCACGGTTCTACGTCAGCTATGGGCGGATTGCTGCCAGCGGCGGCGTCGAGCAGTCGGACGGCAGCTTCCTCGATCGGTGCCCTCACACTTTCGACCCCATTCAGCATCTGTTTTATCAATCGTATGGGTCGTCTCGGTCGTTTCAGATAGCGGTTGGCCTTTCGCGACACAGCCGCCAGGTTAACTACCCTGATAGATATCGCACGACAGGCCCGCCACGCACGGTTGACCGTCTCGGGTTTTGCCGTAACCATTTCGTCCGCCCGATTGGGCTCCATAGTCCCACGGACTGTCGCCGTCCATCGGCGTCGCCCGCTGCGATGAATTTAGTGGTTGCTGACTGGATGAGGGGCTAGCGACGTCTGACGGTTGCATTTCCTGAGAGTCGGCAGCGCCTGCCGCGGTGAGCAGGAATAGCACGATGGTTACAGCCGAGGGTTGCACTTTCATTTCTTCACCTTTTCGTCATCAACGGGTTGAGTTAGCGACGCCGAACTTGCGGCCGGGGAAAGAATTTCCACAAACGCGCGGCCGAGACGTCGTTTTATGTGAGCGGTCCCGCGACGGCTTGATTGACGCGAAGAAGAGTTGGCCGTGGCCCGCACCACTTCGAAGTCCTGCCAGTTGCAACTGGCGCGGCGATTTCGAACTCCAGCTTCGCGACGGCCCAAATGTTCGTTATGACGCCCGTCCGCTTGCTCCTGAAGCCGTCGCGCCGGTCGCGTGTCGCGGCGCCTCCCCTCTCAGGGCGCGCCACCTGAAAGAGTGACAGCGAACTCGGTAAGCCGGACCAGGGATTTCGTCCCCTTCGCGATACGGGCATCGGGTACTTTCCAGTCATGGCTCGCGCGCCGTCAGATCTTTGTTAGCTCCCTCCGAAAAAAACGTTGCATTGTGGATCCACCCGGCACGGTCTGGCATGTTTTGCACCGGCTTGCACCCGTGTGTCGGGCGTACCGCCGTATGCTTCCATCCCCGCACTCGGGTCAGAGGGTTGTGTTGCGGCGTTTTCTTGCGTGGTGGGTTGAGAGGCTTGCGGTGTATCTTGCGAATGCGCAACACCGGCCATGACAAACAGCACGACAGCGGATGCGACTATCAGTGGTGATTTCATGTTGATTCCTTTAGCTACGTTGAGTTTTCCATTCATGCGATTCGTTATTCGCGTGCCGCGAGCTCGAAATCCACGCGCATCGAGCGTGTCGCGCACGAGCCGTAATGCAGGTGGTGATTGATTTATAAGGTTTCGTGAGAGGGTTCGTTTGGAGTTCGAGCAATCAGCCTGTTCACTTCATGTCGACCTACAGCAGTCTTTCGCATGAGCCAAGGCCGGTTCAGCTCATCACGATGACCAACCGCTCCGGGTACACTCGACGAATGCCCCCTCAGCGTTGCTGTCCTATCCATTCTTGGTCAGGCGCAACGCCGTCGCAACGCACATGTGTAGGCGACGGACCCGCAACGCCGACGAAAGATGTATGCACTCCCGTTAGCCGATCCTGGTGAAGTATCAGCTAGTCGCCTTCAATGATGGCGGAGCGCCTCGCTGAACCTTCCGGTGCAGCCAGGAACACATCCCATTTGTTGATACATTTGTGGCTGATGGTAGAAATTGCGACCTGTTATTCTGTTCATATGTCTTTTCGCACGAAGGCGTTGCGCACCGATGACCACCAGCGCCGCTTTCACTGGCATGTGCCGTCGTACCCCCTTAGCCACGTTCGGTGGGGACCTGTCTAACCCGCGGCGCGCCGATACAGCCTCTCGACGTCGCGCGCTCTCCGCGTACGGCGCTTTCCTGATCAAGCGGCCTTATGAGATTCTCGGGCTTCCTGGTACGCAAGTTTGGCTCGGCGGCTGTAGAGCACGCGTTCCGTACGGACTATGCGCGTCGCTACGCAAGCCAACGCAGGCTGGCCGGCGCCAGCCTCATACTGATATGGACCGCGGTTGCTATCCGTGACTGGTTGCTGCTGAACACGCTTGATTCCAGCATCCTCTTCCACGTTGGCTATGTGCGACTTGCAGGTGCCGTGGGTATGGCCCTGCCGGTCTGGTTGATGTGGGGAGCACGCGCCTTTGACGAACGCTGGGCCGTCAGATTACTTTGCGTAGTGACGCTAAGCTGCTGGTTCGCCCTATTGGGGTTAGTGAACGTTTACCCACCAGTCCGGGTCGGACAGGAGATTTTCCCCGGCTTTTTTGTTGTCCTTTTCCTGATATTCACGCTGTTCCGACTTCGTACCATCACGGCAGCATGGTTAGTCGGACTGTGCGTTGCAACCTACAATCTTATAGAACTGCTCCAATACATATTCGGTATTCCTACACCGTGGTCTCACTGGTTTACCACCGGGGCTATGGTGTTCCTGATGTATTTCGTAGGTATTGGCGTCTGCATTCAGTTTGAACTCGCTGCCCGGCGCGAATTTGTGTTCCGGCGCACGTTGCGCGCAGCCAAGACACGCGTTGAAGCCGCGTCCCGCGTAGTCAAGCAACAGAATGAACGCATGAGAGAGGTCGTCAGAGAGAAGGAGCGATTCTTTTCATCGGCCTACCACGACATCCAGCAGCCTCTCGCCGCGATCAACCTCTTTATCCGTAGCGCAAGGATAAAACTCGAAGATGAACACGCCGCAAGCCATGATCTCGACGTCATCGAGGAAACGGCACGCGACATCCTCGACATGTTCAAGGACATCCAGGACTATAGCGAGCTGGGCTCATACGTCCCGCATCTAACGCCAGTCGATACGCAGACAGTGCTTACGGAGGTCTTCGAGCAATACCTCGAGCCGGCGAGATCACGGGGCATCGAGTTGAGACTCACCCTGCGCCGGCGCTCCCCGCCGCCTATTGAAAGTGATCGGGCCTTGTTCAAACGGGCACTGTCCAATTTCATATCGAATGCGATCAAATACACCTCCGTGGGGGGCATCGTTGTCGGTTGGGTGGAGATCGGGGAACGGCTACGCATAGACGTGTGGGACACAGGCGTCGGCATCTCGCCGGCGCACCGGGATGCGATATTCGCCGAGTACTATCAGATTGACAATCCTGGCCGCGACCGGTCGAAAGGCCTTGGACTTGGGTTGTCGATCGTCAATCGGATCGTCGGGATTCTGCCGGAGCACAGCATGCGTTTCTCGTCGGTCGAAGGACGCGGATCGCGTTTTTCCCTGTACGCCCCGATATCGCAATCAGCACCCGTCACTGAGATTAAAGATCAAGCGAACGCCGCATGCACGTCCATCCTTAACGGCAGATACATCCTGCTTTGCGACGACGAACCCACCGTTCTCGAGGGCCTGCGCCGGTTGTTCCTCAATGCGGGCGCACTGGTGGATACCGCCGGGTCAATGAAGGGATTCGAAGCGATTCTCGCCGACGATGGCCGCGCACCCGACATCATCGTCACCGATATCAGGCTGCGCGACGGCCCGACTGGCATTGAGGTTGCCGAACGGATCAGGCAGCATTTCGCGTGGGCGGGCGTGCTTCCTGTCGCCTTCATCACGGGCGAACTGGTGTCGCCGCACGCACTTCGCGATTTCGCCAAGCCGTTCGTGCTATTACGGAAGTCTTCCACTCCAGAAAGCACGCTCGCTGAAGTCAGTCGGCTCGTTGCCGACCGACCGCCGGCAGGGTTCCGTCACGTGCGGGATCCATGACGGTGGACCTGTCTAACCCGTGGTGCGCCGATAAAGCCTTTCGATGTCGCGCACTATCCGCCCACTGTGGCTTTCCGGATCCAGGCAGGCTATGAGATCGTCAGGCTTCGTAGTACGGAGGTTCAGGTCGGCGGCGATGGAGCGTGCGTTCCGTATGGACTATGCGCGTCGCTACGCGAGCCAACGCAGGCTGGCTGGCGCCAGCCTCATACTGATATGGATCGCGTTTATCTGGCGTGACTGGTGGCTGCTGAACGCGCTTGATCCCAGCATTCTTCTCCACGTCGGCTATGTGCGACTCGCAGGTGCCGTGGGTATGGCCCTGCCGTTATGGTTCATGTGGGGACCACGCGCCTTTGACGAGCGCCGGTCCGTCAGACTACTTTGCGTAGTGATACTGAGTTGTTGGTTCGCCCAACTGGCGTTGATGAACGTTTACCCGGTGAGATGGGTCTTCGAGGAAACTTTCCCCGAGTATTTTCTTATCATTTTCCTGATATTCACATCGTTCCGACTCCGCGCAATCACGGCAGCATGGTTGGTCGGCCTATGCGTTGTAACCTTCCGTCTTGCTATTTACCTCTGGCTACGGAGTACTGTTTTCACGCCGAGGTTTCACTGGGTTTCCTGGGTTTCCCGTGGGAATACGGTGTCTCTCATGTATCTCGCCGGCATAGTCATCTGCATTCAGTTTGAACTCGCCGCCCGGCGTGAATTTGTGTTCCGGCGGACGTTGCGCGCAGCCAAGGCGCGAGTCGACGCCGCTTCCCGCGTAGTCAAGCAACAGAATGAACGCATGAGAGACGTCGTCAGAGAGAAGGAGCGATTCTTTTCATCGGCCTACCACGACATTCAGCAGCCGCTCGCCGCGATCAACCTATTTATCCGCAGCGCAAGGATAAAACTCGAAGGTGAACACGCCGCAAGCCACGATCTCGACATCATCGAGGAAACGGCACGTGACCTCCTCGACATGTTCAAGGATATTCAGGACTATAGCGAACTGGGCTCATACGTTCCGCACCTGGCTCCGCTCGATACGCAGGCCGTGCTTATGGAGGTCTTCGAGCAATACCTTGAACCCGCAAGGTCCCGAGGCATAACGTTCAGAAAGAGCGAGCGTCGGTCCCACCCTCCAGCCATCGAAAGCGACCGCTCCCTGTTAAAGCGGGCATTGTCCAATCTTGTATCGAATGCGATCAAGAACACCTCTGTGGGGGGAGTCGTAATCGGCTGGGTGCTGATCGGGGAACGGCTACGCATAGACGTGTGGGACACAGGCGTCGGCATCTCGCCGGCGCATCGGGATGCGATATTCGCCGAGTACTATCAGATTGACAATCCTGGCCGCGACCGGTCGAAAGGCCTTGGACTTGGGTTGTCGATCGTCAATCGGATCGTCGGGATTCTGCCGGAGCACAGCATGCGTTTCTCGTCGGTCGAAGGACGCGGATCGCGTTTTTCCCTGTACGCCCCGATATCGCAATCAGCACCCGTCACTGAGATTAAAGATCAAGCGAACGCCGCATGCACGTCCATCCTTAACGGCAGATACATCCTGCTTTGCGACGACGAACCCACCGTTCTCGAGGGCCTGCGCCGGTTGTTCCTCAATGCGGGCGCACTGGTGGATACCGCCGGGTCAATGAAGGGATTCGAAGCGATTCTCGCCGACGATGGCCGCGCACCCGACATCATCGTCACCGATATCAGGCTGCGCGACGGCCCGACTGGCATTGAGGTTGCCGAACGGATCAGGCAGCATTTCGCGTGGGCGGGCGTGCTTCCTGTCGCCTTCATCACGGGCGAACTGGTGTCGCCGCACGCACTTCGCGATTTCGCCAAGCCGTTCGTGCTATTACGGAAGTCTTCCACTCCAGAAAGCACGCTCGCTGAAGTCAGTCGGCTCGTTGCTGCCCAACGGCCGACAGGCTTCGATCATGTGCGGGATCCGTGACTGGCGGGACGCCGAGTTTGATCCCTTTATCCGCTAGCATGACGATGAGTTCAGTACGGCGCCGCAGATTGAAATGCGCGAGCAAATGACTGACGTATTTTCGTACCGTAATGTCTTCGAGCCCCATTCTCAGCGCAATCGCCTTGGACGGAAGCCCGCGCACCAGCCATGCCAACGTTTCGAACTCTCTCGGAGTCAGTCCCAGCTCGGATGCGCTGCTCTTTTCCGAATCACCGCCCGGCTGGCCATTCCCAGGTCCGCTTACCGGAGCCTCGTCCGTGCCCATGTCACGCCTGAGCCTAGCGATGCTGGCGGCGGGCAGGAACACGCCCCCGGCAAGCACTGCGCTTATCGCTGCATGAAGTGCTTCAGGAGGTGACGACTTGGGTACGTATCCCATGGCGCGAAGTTCGATGCACCGACTGATGGTTTCCACGCTCTCATCGGCCGATATCACGATCACCGGTAACGACGGCCGCGACTCCTTCAGCTTGGCAAGCGCGTCGCAACCGTGGCCATCGGGAAGATCGAGATCGAGAAATACGATGTTCAGGAGTTCGCCAAGCGCATGCTTCACGCCTTGAGACAACGTACTCGCGTGCAGCAACTCGATGTTCGGGAAGAACTCTCTAAGCAGCAGTGCCAATCCGGCTCTGAACAGTTCATGATCATCGACGATCAGTATGCGCATCTCATCGTCTCCAGGACCGCTTTCGAGGCGAGTTGCAATTACACAGCTCATGGTGCTACGTCCGTAGCAGTCGTCCGCTGGGTTCAACACGAATAGTACACGCAGGCCCACTGTGCCACGGATGGTGGCGGCTGAACCATGTGGCGTGCCTCGAAGTGGCGGTTGCCGCCCAGCACTCGACACCCTCCGCCTGACGCGTTGGGCGAACGGCAGGGGACCCGTTACCTAACCGACAAGCCATTCGCACAATTCGGCCATTGCCGACATTCAAGCGAACTGGAGCCTACGTCAGCAATACGGCGGACTGCCGACGTTGTCGGCTTGAAGCAGAGGAGCGGCACCTTTCCACATCAGCGAACTCACACTTTCGACCCGTTGCTGCCGGTCGTGAATTGAATAAGCTGCGGCCGACTCCTGTCCGATCGCAGTGGTGCCAGAACGCCGTCATCGCCGGCTGCTTGCGACGTGAGCGACGGTCAACCCCAAGTGTTCCCTCGAGGCGCCCCTCTCTCGCGCTTGCCCCCATTTCCCGAGAGTAGCGGCCGCAAAGAGCAAATTATCCTGGCCGTCGCTTTCCCGCTTTCCTGCGCGGCGCAATCGCAACGCATTTGATCGGATCTCCGCCCTGGATGCCAAATGGAGGTGTCGCGCGATTCGTCAAAAAAGGCTCACTCTCGCCGCTCGTGTCAGCGTGGTCCGCGCTGAGGCAGTCGCACGCCATCGCTTGACTGGAAGGGATGACCAGCGTCAACACCTTGCTGCATTTGAGCGACTGCCGCGCTACGAAACAGGTGACCGCCCCTCGACCGATGGGTTGGAGCGGGCGTGACCCTTCTCCGAACTGACAGCGGCGGCCGCGAGGCCGCCTATCTCCATAAGGGTCCGATTTACTCTTTTTCCATCCAGTACTCGCCCTCGCATTTACTCTCATTTAGGCTCTTTGAGACGTCGGTGTTGGTCACAAAGTGAAGGATGCCGCGAATGCCACGCATCTTTCCGGTGCCGCCAGTGAGCACCGTGCTTCCTATGACCGTGCGGACATCGGGAGACTGGCCCGTTGCCGACTGTGAGATGCCGTCAAACCTGCCGAAAATCTTGTACCCATTTTCCAGGTTGTAGAACCCATAGCCGATGACGGTGCCGTTGCCATCGACGGTGTCCACGGTGCCACGCAGCCATTGCTCCGTGGCGCTCACGCCAGCAAACATCAGCGCGCCCTTGGGAAAGGTGCGATGCAGTTCATAGAGCGCGAGCGAATGCCCCGGTGTATCTTCAACGTCCAGGAGGTGAAGGAGCGTGTATTTTGAATTTTCGCCCGACACTTCGTAGAATATTTTTCCCCGCTCTTGAGCGGAACTTGTCTGGTTCATGGTCAGCCTCCGTTGTGAGTCTGTTCACCTTGCCGATGGCTTCGCCACTAACTTCCAGCGGGCACATGCAAAGTAGCTTAAGTATTGGACACGCCGAGGCATCCGCAAGGGCATTTGCACATCCTTCCGGCATATCATCGAAATCTGGCGCAACTACGGGAATCAAGAGATTTCAAATATCACACGAGTTCGGTGAATGCAGTTACCCCAAAAGGAATGCTCTTAGCGCCGCTCAGAGCCGTAAACGACCCTCTACCATCGTTCGTCGCGAATTACGCCAACGGCGGCTTCCAACGTGCATCGGCCGTCGATGTCGCGATCGAGGTCAAGGCAGGGTCGGCCAAAGCCCGCGACCCTCCTAAATCTGCTCGTGTCTTCGATTTCTCTTTGCTCGAACTCTCGACAAGTTCCTGCTATGGATTGAAGTGGCTCATCGACTCGCTATTAAAAGCATTGACGACAAAATCGACGAAGACACGGGTCTTGGCCGAAATGAGCTTCCGGGACACGTAGTAAAGCGAAATTTCGCCGGCATCGACGTGCCAGTCCGGAAGCAGCCGAATCAGATCCCCGCGCTCCAGATCGGGCAGCACATCGAATAGCGAAATCAACGTCACTCCCAAGCCAAGACGCGCGGCCTCGCGCATCGCGGCGGGATCATTTACGACGATGGTTTCATTGAGCGCTCCGGGCACCTCGATACCGTTCGCAGTTCGTAGCATCCAGTGGCGAATTCGCCCCGTGCGCGGCGAGCGCATGACGATGCCGTTGTAGGCAGCGAGTCCTGACGGATCGGTCGGCAGCGACCGGCCGGACATAAAGGCCGGCGAGGCCACGACGATGCCATGCACCGGGGCGAGCGGCCGTGATACCAGCCCGGGCGCGAGATTCAAGCCGGCGCCGATTGCGGCGTCGTAGTTCTCGGCGATCAGATCCACAGGCCGGTTTTCGAAGTGCCACTCCGGACGGATTTGCGGGTACTTCGCCAGAAACGGGGGTAACAACGGCAGGATGTGCATGATGCCAAATGTCGGGCTCGTGCTGACTTTCAGGACACCCGCCGGCTCGCTGCTTTGCGCTGCCGCTTCGGCAATGGCGGCCTGGAGTGCGTCGAGATTTCCATCGATCGACATGAGGAACCGTTCGCCTGCTTCTGTTAGCGTGAGTTTGCGGGTCGATCGTTGAAAGAGCCGTATTCCGAGGTTGCGTTCGAGCATCGCCACGTTTCGGCTGACCGCGGCCGCAGTCAATCCCAGCCTGCGTCCAGCTTCCGCAAAGCTGCCGCCTTCCGCGGCTCTCACGAATGATTCGAGGTTTGCCAGAGTCTCCATATATCACGCAATTACTAACGTTTGCTTGAAACAAGAACAAGACAATACCCCCTAATCAAGATGCAATAAAGTGCTTAATCTCGCTCCATACCTTCAACCGGGAGTGAAATCAATGAAAGCCATCGTTTTTGCTCGCTTCGGCGAGCCGGAAAAAGTTCTTGAAATGAAGACGCTACCTGACCCAACGCCACCGGGGCTTGGCGAAGTACTGATTCGCGTGACGAAGCGGCAGCTTCATCCCGGCAATCTCATGATGGTTCGAGGCATGTTCCAAATCCCGCTGCCAGCAAATGGATTCCTGATCCCTGGAGCTGATGGCGTGGGCATCGTCGAGGCCGTGGGCGAAGGAGTGGATGCTGCCCGCGTGAAGCCGGGTATGCGAGTGATCTTCAATCCGAGCCCGGGCGCATGGGCGGAGCGTCTCAAGGCGCCTGCCGAGCTAGTGACACCCATCCCGGATGATTTGCCCGATGCTATCGCAGCCCAAATGGGCCCAAACGCTGTGATCGCGCTCATGTTGCTGCGGGCAGCTCAGCGCGCAGCGCCGGACGCCGGCCGTGAGATACCGATTCTATTGAATGCTGCCGGGTCTTCGGTAGCGCGCTTCGTAACGATTGCGGCTCAAAGACGTGGCTTGAATGTCGTGGGCGCGGTTCGAAGCGCAAAGGGCGCAAAGGCCCTATCAGATCGGTTCCCGGATTTGCCCGTGGTTTCGACGGCCGATCCGGACTGGCTCGACCAGGTCCGCCATGCCGCTGGAGCGCGGCCGCTTCAGGTCGTTATGGATCCGGTGGGCGGGGCGATGGTGAGCGAAATTGTTCCGTTGCTCGGCGACGGCGGAGCCCTGCTGCTTTACGGCGCAATGGCACCGGACCCCGTCATCTTCCCGATGAGCGCGGTGCCTCGCGAGATCATGTTCGCAGGCGTGTCGTCTTCGCGCTGGATGCATAACACGTCGGCCGAACAGCGCCGAGAGGACGTAGGGGAGGCAATCGAGATCGGCCGCGGCGCGCCCGAAAAGTTCGAGGTTGAGGCCGACTACGATCTGGCCCAGTTCGCCAATGCGATCGAACACATAGAGCGTGAAAATCGCCACGGGGCGGTGCTGCTCAGCTCAGATCTATAGCTTGACGCTGATGGACTGAACCAGCAAAAGAAACAAGGGCGTTGTGTAATCAGCCCAGCCGATTGCGGGGCCAACCCTCACAATTGCCACCGGGCAGCGCTCGCGAAGCGGTCCTGTTGCTCGGCGCCGCTTTCGGAAAGTACCCCGATGCGCCGTCGAGTTGATCACGATTTGCGGCGCTGGCGACGCTCCCGCTCGCCGGATCGCGTGGACACGGTCAGTTGGACGGCCATTTCGACTATTGAACTATCGATGGAACAGCCGTCCTACGGGCCGATACCGCGACGACCACGATTGTGGCCAGAATGTCCGTAATCAAGTGAGGAAGCGGCGTTTGAACGGCAGCGTCTGCGACCCAGCCGACGGCTGTAGATGGCCGACCTCTGCCCGACGCGATCGGCTCAGGTCGCCCCCTTTGCTGACGCCTACCCTCACAAGTTCTGAACGACTGCTCCCAGTTTTGGATCTGCCGATGGCCGTCTCATCGCTCGACCTGATTTGCACTTGACGTTTAGATCTGAGTGAGCAGTCAGCGCAAGAGGTGTCGCCAATCGCCACATCCGTCGAGGTCTAGCGTTGCGTTGTCGGCTGAAAAATTCGGCGGTTCTCGATGACATAATCGCGCACGGAAATCGGCTTTCGACCGGTAAGCTGTTCGACGATGTCGTTCGCGCCGGCGAATTCGCCCGCCTGGTAACCGCGATACACTGACGTAATGTGCTGGATGAAATGTGCCGATAAGCCGATTTGCTCGAGGCGCGCCTCGAATGAATCCAGGCTTTCCGGCTCGTAGCGCACGGGGCGGCCGAGCGCGTCGCCAACTATCTTGGCCACCTGCTCGTGATTCAGTTCTTCGGCACCGAATAATGGGTATGTCTTGCCCGCATGAGACTCGGGATTTAACAGGATGCATGCAATCACCCGCCCTTGGTCGGCGGCGGCGATCGGCGCGTGGCGACCGTCAGCGGCAGGCACGCGCAGCAAGTCATGATTCGCGATTTGCGAGAGCTGAAACCCGTAGGTCAGCCATTCCATAAACAAAGTCGGCCGCAAGTGCGTGACCGGAATGCCGGCCCAATCGAACACACGCTCGCCATACCAGTGCGCGAGCGAGGCCTGGCTGCGCGCATCCGCGCTCGCGGAAATCTGCGACATGTTGACAATCGAGCGAACGCCTGCGAGCTTTGCGGCGTACGCAAAATAGGCGGTCGCATCGACGAGTTGCGCTTGCATGATCGGGTAGACGAAGTACGCACCGGTCACGTCTCGCAGCGCCGCTTGAACAGCATGACTGTCCAGCAGATCGCCAACAACGACTTCAACGTCTTTTGCCCGCAATGCGGAGGCGCGCTCGTCGTCGCGATGGACCAGGGCTCGCACGCGCGCGCCCTTCGATAGCAGTTCGTCAATCGCGGCACCGCCCGTGGCGCCTGTGGCGCCCGCAACCAGATACAGATCATGCTTCATCTCATACTCCAGGTTGGAGGGAAGAGGCATGCTGAGCTCTTCCCTCGTCGACATATGGGACAGTGGTGGGTATGCAGGAGAGGCTCCGGGATTTTGCCGGCTCTTGCATCCAGTAGATTCGTCAACCTGCAGACTCGCGCAAAGGTGCGGCAGGAACGACAGTCTCGATGTGGCCGGTTTTGACGTCGTAGACCAGACCCGACACGATCAGGTTATCTGGGAGCTCCTTGTGCGCCCTGAGTGCTGCGACGTCGAGAGCCACTGCCTCGTACGGCTGCGTGATAGCGAGATCATCGAGCCCGGCGGCATCTACACCAAGATGCTTCGCGAGCAACGCAGGCGCATGCTTGTGGCAGCCGATGATCCCGCAATCGGTATGCTGGAGCAGGACGAGATTGCGCGCACCGTCGGGGCGTCCCGCTGCTTTAGCGACGACACTCAGCACTGCCAGTGTTTCAAGCAACGCATTGTTGACCCGGCCACCGACGTTACGGATCACGGCCGCTTCGCCCTGCTTCAAGCCCAGCACGTTGGCGGGATCGACGCGAGGATCGACGCAGCCCACGACGATCGTTCCCGTCGATGGCATCATCTTGAGTTCGGGTACGAACGCGGTGTTAGCGAAGTCGGCGTTGCGCTCCAGCATGACGTCGTTGAAGTCCATTTTCTTTACTCCTGCGCGTTTGGGGCAGAATTGCCCGGTTGAATTCCATTTGTCGGTCGCATCGAAATCGCGCGACTCCACGTGTGGCTCACGCGAGTGCTTCCAAAGGCGTGGCTGGCTCTTCACCCGGCGCGCGTAACGCCCGCTCGATCACGTGTGTCTTCGGCGTGCGGTCGATCACCAGCCCGAGCACGTCGGGACGGCTGTAATGACCGCGCGAGTCCATCATGCGTTTGCGCTTGTCAATCTGCCAGAAATCCAGATCCGCAATGATCTCGCCTTCCCCTTCGCGCAGCGGTTCGCCGCCCATGTACTTTCCCTCCGGCGAAACGATTGCAGTGAAACAGCCGCTCGAGATTGGGCCAATCTGGTTTGTGTTGGTATCGTGCAGAATCTGCTGTTGTTGTTCGGGAGTCAGCCACGCGGTCGCGTTGACCACGAAGGCACCGGCCTCCAGTGCGTGCTGACGGATGTTGACGGAGATCTGCTCGGAAAACAGATCTCCCGCGAACGAACCCGGATACATGGCTGAATGGATTTCCTCGCCATCGGCCATCAGCGCATAGCGGGCCAGCGGGTTATAGTGCTCCCAGCAGGCAAGCTGGCCTACGCGGCCCACAGCGGTATCGATTGCGCGCAAGCCTGACCCGTCGCCCATTCCCCAGACCATCCGCTCGTGATAAGTCGGTGAGAGCTTGCGGCGGCGCTGCACCAGCGTGCCGTCGGCATCGAACAGAAGTTGGGTGTTGTAGATCGTGCCACCATCGCGCTCATTTACGCCGATCGACACCACCATTGCGGCCTGTCGCGCCGCTTCGCCGATGGCCTGAGTCGTCTGTGACGGAACAGTCACTGCCTGCTCGAGCAGCTTGTAATGCTCGGCGCCCATCGCAAATGGCGATTCGATGAACGAGAAGTACGGGTAGTACGGAACGACAGTCTCGGGGAAAGTCGCGAACTGGACCCCCTCCTTGCCGAGCTCCAGAATCTTCCTGATGACCTTATCGACCGTGCCTTCCCGGCTGTAGAGAATGGGCGCGATCTGAACCGCGGCGGCCCGGATGATTTTGGACATGATGGCGTTCCTTTAGCTGGCTGTGAGGCAGATGAGAGAAGTGCTTGTAACTTAACGCCTCGGGCCATTACGATGTATGTCGTTGTTGCCACCATTCATGACGTCCGTCGCTCAAGCGCGATTCGCTCATTGCCAGGCTCATTGGCCTGCTATTCGGGAATACGACCGGACGGCCGCTCATTCACAGTCACGCTTATGTTGCGGACGGCAGGGATAGATATGCATCGGATCGGCTTCATTGTGCCGCGCAGGTTTCAGATGATGAGCCTTGCGGCCCTGACGGTGTTCGAGATTGCAAACATGCCTCCCGCTGGCCAGTGCTACGACGTCCATGTATTGTCTGAACACGGCGGTCCCGTTGAATCTTCGGGTGGCATGAAATTGGAAACGGAGGCATTTGGCGATCCGACATTCGACACCGTTATCGTGGGTTCGATAACTGAAATGAAGATGCCGTCTTCCGATGCAACCACGATTTCGTTTGTGAAAGACTCGGCCAATGCATCAAGACGGATAGCCTCTATTTGCAGTGGTGCATTCGTTCTTGCCGAGGCCGGGCTTCTGGACGGCCGGCGCGCGACCATGCATTGGGCGCATGCGTCTGAATTCAGAGCACGGTTCCCGAAAGTCGTTGCGGAAGAAGACCGGATCTTCATCAACGACGGTCCAATCTGGACTTCGGCTGGAATGACGGCCGGCATAGACCTTGCGTTGGCGTTGCTCGATAGCGACCTCGGCCCCGATGCCGCGAAAATGGTCGCGAGACTTCTTGTCATGAATCAGCGTCGGCTCGGTGGGCAAAAGCAGCATTCCGCACTGCTCGACATGACGCCGAAATCCGATAGGATCGAATTGGTTATCGCGCACATCCGCAGGAATCTGCGCAATCCGCTGACTGTCGAGGAGCTTGCGGACGTGGCTAACCTCAGCCCTCGCCAGTTCAGCCGCGCATTTCAGGCCGAAACAGGTCAGTCGCCGGGCAAGGCCGTGGAACAGCTTCGTTTGGAAGCAGCCAGGTTCATGATCGAGCAAGGCCGGCACACGATTAACGTGGTGGCACAGGAAACAGGCTTTATGGATAGGGAGCGCATGCGCCGCGCGTTCGTCCGGACGTTCGGTGTACCCGCCGATGTTCTACGCAGGAATGCTCGGCGGGAGCCGGTCGCCGGCAACTGAAATCTGTTCACTTGCCGTGCGTCCCGAGCGTAAAGCGGGAGACGAAAAATTAAATCGCGGTCGTTCGCTCGGATGGGTGCTGCGACTGTCGACACGCTGCATCGACAGCCTCATATGCTCGGGAGGCCATTGGCCGACAATGTGGCCGATGCGCCGACGCGAATCCCGCGCAGATGACCGATGTTTGGGCGTAGCCGCCGTTCGAATGACCGCGTGACCACGATGGCGAGCGGCGGAAATTGGCCGACTGTATGCGTTCAGCAGCCACTACCTTCAGCGGCCATTCGCACGTTCGCTCGATGTCGACGGCAGCTTTGTGGCTTGATAGCCCAGTGAGTGCAACCGGCCAGGAAGAGACAGTCGACATCGTGGCCTAGCTCGTTGACAATCGCCGTGGATTGAACGATCCAGAGTCCAAAACGCACAACCAAGAATTGAACAATCGGGCAACGCAAGAATGACATCCCAAGCAGAAGTCTATTTGCAAGATTTTCACCGGCGTCGGGCAGGAGCAACGCGCCGGGCCTTTGGCAATCTTCCTGCGCGGTCGACGCATGCAGAATACCCGTCTTCCTATCATGCGCTGGCAAAACGGGTGCCGAATGATGGTATGTCGCGCACCGTGCTCGATCTGGCATGTGGTGATGGGCCACTGCTGCAAATTCTGAACGATAGGCGCAACGCAGGAACGAAGTTGATCGGCCTCGACATGAGCGAGGGCGAGCTGAGCGCTGCTCGGGCGGTGCTGCCGCCGGACGTTCGATTGATCAATGAGCGCGCGCAAGAGTTGTCGCTCGATACCGACTCGGTCGACTATGTTCTGTCGCACATGGCTTTGATGTTGATGGACGACATAGAGCAAGTCATTCGTGAAATTCGTCGGGTATTGCGTGAAGGCGGTAGTTTCTCAGCTGTCGTCGGGCGTGCCTTTCTGACCGAGGAAGTCGGGGAGGTCTTTTTAGACGTATTCAAGCCAATTGCGAAGGCGAACCTGACGCACCTACCGCTCGGTGACGCGCGCACACGCAGCGAAACCGGTTGGAGCGAACTACTCCAGCATGGTTTCGTTAATGTAGCCTTCGAAAACATCGAAATTGACTGGACGCCTACGCCTGAGCAGTTATGGTTGGACATGTTGGACACTTACGATGCAGACAGGATGTCGGAAGCAACGCGCGCACAGTTCAAGGGCGAACTATTGTCGGCGTTCGCGCCCATGCAGCGCGAAGACGGAACGCTAAAGACGGGATGGGGGCTGCGTCTTGTCCAGGCCAGTGCTGCCTAACGGCCAGAAGCTTCCGTTCGACATCAGCTCCCAGGTCGCTGACAATGGCCCAGTTCCGTCTGGCTCGCTTTCCTGGAGCCGCAAGTTAACCAATCACCAAGGTTTGCGTCATGCTTAAGGTTCCGCTTCGTTTATATGCCGATGCACAGTTTGCAAGCCCGTATGCGATGTCTGTGTTCGTGGCCCTCCGAGAGAAACAACTGGCATTCGAGCTGTTCGGGGTTGACCTTGGAAGCGGCGCCAATCGTGAAGAGAGCTATGCCGCCGAATCGTTGACTCAGCGCGTACCTACATTAGCGCATGGCGATTTCGCGCTATCCGAGTCATCGGCAATTACCGAGTACTTGGACGATACTTTCCCTGAAACGCTCGTTTATCCTCGGGACCGACATCTCCGGGCCAGGGCGCGTCAAGTTCAGGCGTGGCTCAGAAGCGACCTGTTGCCCATTCGTCAGGAGCGCTCGACGGAAGTCGTGTTCTATAAAAATGAGGCGCCGGCTCTTACGGCCGCAGCAGAGCAGGCAGTGGAAAAACTGTACTTTGCTGCCGACCGGCTTCTCTCGCAGGATGCATCGAATCTCTTTGGTGATTGGTGCATCGCCGACACCGATCTGGCGTTGATGCTAAATCGCCTCGTCATGAATGGCGATGACGTTCCCGCGAAATTGGCATCGTACGCAGCGCGTCAATGGGAGCGAGCGTCCGTACAACAGTGGGTCAAGCTGGACAGGCCTCCGCTCTGACCTCCGACAGGAGAGGCCGGATCTTCCCGCGGGACGACCGGCAGCTGTCTGCAGAAGGACGTTCGAGGTGTCGGCGGGATTAATACAATTCGGCCAGCCCGAGGGAGAATCGACGGCTTTGTGTGTGCGCGCCAGTCGGCGCGTTGCACGGTTCTTTCTTTCAAGGTGGGGATCAAGAGTGTCTTTGCATAAGCTTATCTCGCTTCCCTTCACATTACTGAATCGCGGCCAACTTGGCGGCGCAGGCGTGCTTTTCTTCTTCTACGCGGTCCTCATCGCCTGCATCGCCAAAGCACTGTTCGAAATTGCGAATTTTGCTGGTGTGAAAGCACAGACTGGAAGCGCCGCGGTCATAGCAAAGCGAGCAGTGCCAGCTCATTGGGAGTGGCAATCTCGTGGCCGGTTTTTGACGCGTATCTATGTGAAAGAATACGAGATACTCGATTTGATCATCAATGGTCGGACAATGACGTATCGGCCGATTCCGTGGATTATGGAGCGCACAACTTCAAATACGACGGAGCCAGTTCAGTTCAAAGCTGCCCGATTCAATAACAAAGTGCAGATCATAAAATTCAAGTACCTCTAGCGCTCTGCGGACTGCTGGCCGGCTGGCAAGCATCGCCGAACGGCTGCTCCCGAGAGAACTGACGGTCCGCTTCACGCCCTGAGGCGGTCAGTCAAGGTTTTTCTGAGGGCATGGCGCAACCCACATCCTTGACCTTGTAGCCTCGGGCGTCGCTCATTCATGAAACGGCGGATGTCGAAGAAACGTCGTGCGCTCATCTGGCGAGTTGCCCACCGCCGGCCAGCGTCATGGTCATAACAGGCGACCCGCTGGCCGGCCGTGGACAACTCGCGACATGACGTCAAGCGGAGGCAACCCACGGATCCAGAAGCAGTCGCGTAACCCGTCGAGCGGAGCGGACTACCCCGGAAGCCCGAGGTTCCCGAGGAGTGGCGAACCGCGTTTCCTCAGGGCGTTGAGGTAGATGCTCTCGTCGTACCGCGTTCCGGTCTGCCAGCAACGGTAGATGATCCGTATCCACTTGAATGCCAATGCCCGCACGGCGGCCTGATACGAGCTGTCCTTCGCCCGCTGTTGCCGGTAGTAGGCGTCCGCCCAGAACGACTTGTTGATGGTCTGGCCCGCCCATTCGACGAAGGTCTGGCGCAGGAAGGTCGGGCATTGCCAGCGCCAGTGCACCCAGCACTTCTTGCCGCTGCGCTCGGTGACCGGCGCGATGCCGGAGTACTTCTGCAGTTCATCCGCGCCCCTGAAGCGGTCACGTTGCTCGCCAAACGCAGCGAGCAGGCGCGGTGTCAGATGCGGACCTGCGCCGGGCAAGCTGTCAAACAGGTCGAAGTCGGGCAGTGTGCGTGCGACTGCCGCGATTTCCCTGTCGAACACGTCGATTGCAGCCAGCGTTGTGCGCAGTTGCATCACCAGCATCAGCGCGAGCAACCGGTGAGGTGCAACGATCCCGGGGTCGTCAGTCAGCGACACAGCACAGCGGATCGACTCCAGACGTCCCTCAATCAGTTTGGCCCGGCGACAGTTGTGCGCATGGAAGAACGTTTCAAGGGTCTTCCTGCTGGCGCGCCTGACTGCCGGCAGAGTTGGCCAGCGGGTCAGAAAATCACAAAACAGCACCGTGTCGATGTCGTCGAACCATTCCAGGGCTTGAGGATAATACTGCTTGAGTGCGTTGGTTAGCCGGTTGGTGAACCGGGTCTTGTCGCCGACCAGTTCACGACGCTGTTCGATCAGGCTCAGCAAGGAGCGCATGCCTGCGCTCTGCGGCCTGAGCGGGCTGAACCGCTCAGGATGGCGCAGCAGCAGGTCGAGTGCCAGTTCGGCATCGGTGGGATCGTCCTTGGCCCGGCTCGGCTTGAATGCCTCACGGTACTTCGCGAGCATTGCAGGGTTGATCGGGAATAGAGTGACGAACGCATGTTTCTGCAACACGGAGACGATCGGCCCGGTGGCCAGCTCAAGCGCGACCGCGATCGGACCACCAAAGCGCTGATGTAACGCCTTTGCCCATTCATCAATGCGCGTAACCTGGTGAGGGATGCAGTCGAACTCGCGCCTGTCGTCGCCTGCCTGCTGCAGGCAGATGTCATGTTTGGTATCTGCCCAGTCGAGGCCGACGAATGCCCTGAATTGCTGGTTCGATAGAGGTGCCATGTGAACCTCCGCAAGTGATAGATTACCCGGTAGGGACATGCATGCTTGCGTCCAGCGAAGGCAATATAGAGAGCCGGTGCCACGGCGAACCCTGAGTATTCGTTATCGGACGCAGGCGCACCCGTGGACTCGAAGCTAAAGCGGCGATCGTCCAGGCGTTTGGGTCGGGATATTCGTAGTCCACGGGCGCATGTCCCGCCTCGACTGGCAGCTCGCTGCCAGTCCCACCAGTATCGATGAAAGCGGGACGGACTATCTATACACGGTCGGGAGTGTGAGTTCGTTGATACGGGAAGTTGCCGTCGGACTGCTCCGCCGCCGCCGCCGTCAGCAGTCCGCTGCATTGCTGACGTAGAACCGCGTCCCCTCCAACGTCGGCAATGGCCGACTTGCCGTCCTCCCGGATTACCGCCGGCTGCCCGACCGCTCAGCTAGCCGTCCGCTGAAATGCCGCTTCGTCGCCGGGGGAGAGTGGGTTGGCGGGGCGATGTGCCCATTCCGAGACGGGCTCTGTGAGCACGTAATGGGTCGGGCTTTCCCCGTGTCATCGACGGACGCCACCCTGCTGAGCAGGCAGGAGCAGCGCTGGCGCTCTCGCGCATAGTTACAGGCCGCAGCGGCCGCCGATTCTCCTTTCCAGCTAAGAAGTGCTAAAGATAGTGCCGCGTTCCCGAGAATCAAAACCGATTCATTGGTGTACGCAACTAACGGTCGGGCCCTCTCAGCGGCCGACTTGGCTCCGCCACAACAGCGTGGCCAAAAAAAGGGCCGCCGGCAGATTATTCATGCTTCGAGAAGCGTGCCGGGTTCCCCGCGCCGTTCAGGGGCGCTCGAAGTCATCGGGTGTCAGTTCCAGGCGGGCGCACGGATGCGCAAGTAGCTTCCGTTCGGCGATCGCGTGGATGCGGCTGTACCCGTCCCGGAAAATCCTCAGGGTCCGGGCGTCCCCGGCCCGCGGCTCAAGCCAGAAATGGGCCTCCAGCGCTGCAATCGTGACGATGCATTCGACGGTGGTGTTTCCGCGGATGAGCCAGAACGACACGCCCTGTCGATTTGCCAGAATCTGCGGCTCGAATTCAGGTTTTTCCATGGCTGCTTCCGGGCGTCATCTCGTAGGCGAGTGAGCAGGCTGTCCATCGCTCCGATGATGCCAGCGATGGTCGCCGGCATGGGGCCACTGGCTGCCTGACATCACTAAAGTGGGCGGAGGATTGCGCGCTCCGCTTGCCGGTTTGTACCGGCGATCGAACCGTCATCAGGAAACGGTCAACCATCGTGCCGGTCGGTCATGCAGGTTGTCGCGCTCACTTCCGGGTCGTAAACGCCTCACTGATCTGCCGCGCGCGCTTAACCTCGCCACTGTGCAGGTAGATCGAGGTGGTCGATACCGAGGCGTGCCGCAGGTTGTCGCGCACCGTGGTAAGTTCGGCGCCGTGACCGAGCGCGTAGGTAGCGTGGGTGTGCCGCAACCAGTGGGGGCTGGCGCGGCGCAGCTTCTCCGCGAGCGGTGGGTGATCGGTTTCGATGGCACTGGCGGCAAGGACGAGAAAGCGCTCAAGCACGCTCCACAGGCGCACGCTGCTGATGGCCGCGCTACTGTCCGCGTCCGGGCTGCCGATGACCGGTGTGTCCGGCCGCCAGCGCGCGGCGGTAGTCGGCAGGTGCCGCTGGGCCAGATAGCGGGCGAGGGCGTCCCACGCGAGCGGCGGCAGCGCCACCCGCGCGACCTTGCCGCCTTTGCCGGTGACGCGCAGCCAGTGCTCGCCGCGTGCGTCCGTCTCGACGTGGCCGAGCGTCGCGCCGACCAGTTCACTCGCGCGCAAACCCGTCGCAAAGCCGAAATCGAGCAGGAACCGCAAGCGCTGCGCGGCCGGAACCGTCCAGCCGTGAGACCATTCCAGGCCGTCGGCTATTGTACGAACCAGTGCCCATTCTCCGTCGGTAAAGGCACGCGACGCGTTGAGCGCCGCTGCCGTCTTGCCGCCGCGCACCTTGATGCCCGCAAACGGATTGGCCAGCACGTAGCGCTGTTCGACCAGCCAGCGGAACAGGGCGCCGAGAATCGACAGCGCGTGCGCGACCGAGCGCGCCGACAGGGTGCCGTTAAACGGCCGCCAGTCCGGTGACGTGCGCGGGCGCATCGGGCCGATCCAGCGTCCCCGCGGCGCCGGATGGCGCAGGAACGTCCGGTACGCAATCGCGTCCTCGGTCGAGAGCGATGACAGCGCGCGGCCGCGCTCGACGATGGCCCAGAGGATCAGCCGCTCGGCTTCCTTGCGGTAGGTCCGCTGCGTGGCGGGCGACTCGTGCAGGGACAGCCACGTCTGCACGGCCTGGTAGTCGTTGGACGCGTCGAGCGTGCAGGTAGTGGGTGGCGCGCGGAACGTGCCGGCGGAGCCGTCGACCTCGTGCGGCAGTTTAAGGGTTTCCCACGGCACGATGTCGCCGCGGTGGCTGGCGACCACCAGCGCACGCGCCCTGTCCGTGAGCGCGGGCCAGGCGGCGAAGAACGCCTCGATCGAACGGGCGCTCGCCATGCCAAGTCCCGGCACAGCCTTCCACCACTGGCGCCGGCGCGGAATGCGCACCGTGAGATCGGCGAGTGTCCTGATGCCGTACGCGTGTAGCACGCGCACCGCGCGCGGGGAAAACCACTGCGCGACGTCGTCGGCGATCTGCGGTTCCGGCGGGCGCTCGGTGCGCAGCGCATCGATCGCCTGCGCCACGCCTTTCGCGTGCTGCTCACGTCCCGCTACCGGATGAGTGAGGAGTGCGACGAGATCGTCGCGATGGGCCGCGCGGGCAATGTCCAGCAGTTTGCTGCGGATGCGCCCGAGCACGCCGCGCGCCGATTTCCCGTCACCGAGTGCGGAGGGCAGGTAACGCGCCACGGCCTGCCGCACAGACACCCCGGCGTACCACGCGCGCAGCACGGCAAGTTCGTCGGCGCCGGGAAAACCGGATCCGGAAGATTCAGCGTCAGCAGCAGGCGCGCAGGGCGGGGTGAGGCGCGTTTTCATAGGCCCGAGTTTAGCCTGAAAACAGACGCCTTTAGATAAGAAAACTTATCTTTATAGCGCGCTCCACCTTGAGCTAGTTGAATCGAATCTCGCTTTGAAGCGCGTGCTCAGTTTTGTTGAAAATTCGAGGAAACGAAGGTTGGATAGTCGGCGCTATCCGCCCCCTCGCGTTTGAAGGAAACATGGGGGAAGAGGGCGACGAGAACCGCTCACACGACAAGATCTTGCTACCTTTCAACCGCTCTGGTTGCTATCCTTGCTGGAAAAACTGTCACTTGCCGTCCGACCCATTTGCGCGATGAAGCCTTGCGCTTCGGTGAGATCAGGGTCGGATACCAGGTGTCTTCGACAGAATGCGCTTTTCAGACTTTAAAAACTGTGCGACAGACGGGCGCATTCAGCGCAACTTGTGCGACGAACGCCGCCAGCCTTCGGATCACATCATCGGCATATGCAGATGATGCGGGTCTTCTAGCGTATCGGCGACCCGTTGCAGCCCGTCGCGGCAATCGTCGCGGTTCTGCGGCCCACCAATGCAGAGGCGGATCGCATTCGGCGGATTGCCGTCGGTCGAAAACGCCGCGCCCGCGACTGCCCCGATGCCCTGATTGCGCAGCTGCAATGCGAGTTCGGACGCGCTCCAGCTGCATTGCGTCGGAATCGGTAGCCACAGATGGAAGCCGTCCGGGTGCGCTTCGTACCGCCAGTCCGCGAGCACTTGCGCTGCGATCTCCTGCCGCGCATGGGCTTCGGCGCGGATCGCGCGCAGCATGTCGGTTGCGGTGCCGTCGTTGATCCATTGTGTCGCGAGCAGCATCGTGTAGGGGTTCGGCATTACGGTCGTCGCACGCAACGCGCCTGCAATCCGCTGCGTCTGCCGTACGGTCGGCGCGCACAGATACGCCACCCGCAAACCCGCACCAAAACTCTTGGACATCCCCGTAACGTAGAACGTCAACTCCGGCGCAAGCGAAGCAAGCGACATTGGCGCGTCTTGTGGGAGCATCGCGTATGCGTCGTCTTCGATGATCGGCACGCTATAGCGCAACGCGACGTCCGCAAGCGCTTCGCGACGCTGCACGGAAAGCGTCAGCGTGCTTGGGTTTTGCAGTGTCGGATTGCAGTAGAACGCGCGGGGCGTTTCCGCTTTGCAGAGCGCTTCGAGCGCATGCGGCAACGGCCCTTCGTCGTCCCGCGGCAAAGCCTGCAAACGCACGCCGAGTTGCGATGCAATCGCCTTGATGCCGGGATACGCGAGCGAGTCGAGACAGATGGTCTCACCGGGGCGCGCCAGCTGCGACACTAGTGCGACCAGCACGCTATGAATGCCGGGGCACACCAACGTTCGGTCATCCTCACAATCGGGCACGCGTTGCCGAAGCCAGTTGCGGCCCGCTGCGCGATCCGCCGCCGTGCCGCCGAAGTCCTGATAGCGCAACAGACGATACGGGTCCGCACTCAGCATCAACTTCGCGGTGGACTGGCGAAGCCGCACGGCAAGCTCGGGCGGTTCGGGCGGCATGTTCATGGACATCTCGACGCTGCTGCCCGCTGTGAGCGGCAAGCTCGGCGTGCGGCCTCGCACGAATGTGCCGCTCCCCGCGCGAGCGTCGAGCAGGCCACGCTTGCGCGCCTCCGCATACGCACGCGCGACGGTCGTGTAGTTCAGTTGCAGCGCGCCCGCGAGCTCGCGCAAACCGGGCAAACGGTCGCGCGGGCGCAGCCGGCCACTCGCGACGTCTTCTTCGATCAGATCCGGTATTACCAGATAGGCCGGTGTGCGGCTTTCTTCGAGCCGTTTGAGCCAGTGATGCATCAACGTATTCATGATGGCGTGCCCGTTCAAATTCCCTAATTCACAGTACCACGCTGTATCTGCAAAAGGTAATCAAGATCGCATCCGAATAATCGTTTGATCGCATTGATCGGGGCAGTGCACTCTTTCGGGAATGCATGCACTATCAAGATGCGAAAAATGCTCGGATAGCGTGCCGCATCAACGCGTTACCAAACTCTCGCTGTTCGCTGAAGCGCCTGCCAGACCGCTCTCCGAAAAAATTTTTGGGGCGTCTCTGATAATTTCCGTTTGATTGATCGGAAGATGATTGCATTTTTCGGGCCGCTGATTGGCATAGCCGTTGCGTTAATGCCATCGCCGATACATCCATTGATCGGAATTCATTTTCAACTGACGCGATAAACCGGAGAGTGCCATGCCATCAGTCAATCAACCCCTTCATAAGAGCGGCGATTATCTGGTCGACTACGAGGAGAAAGTCTTCGAGGACGTCAAGGCCGAGCCGGGCGAGAAAGCGCTCGTGACCTTCCATACGGTCGCGTTCGAAGGTTCGATCGGCTTTGTGAATCTGCTTCAGGCCACGCGCCTCAAGCGCAAAGGCTTCGATACGTCGGTGCTGCTGTATGGCCCGGGCGTCACGCTGGGTCTGCAACGCGGTTTCCCGACGCTCGGCGACGAAGCGTTTCCGGGTCACCTGAACTTCAACAAGCAGTTGATCAAGTTCATGGAGGAAGGCGGCAAGGTCTATGCATGCCGCTTCGCGCTGCAGGCGCTGTACGGCCACGGCGAAGCGTCGCTGATCGAAGGCATCCGTCCAATCAGTCCGCTCGACGTGCTCGACATCCAGCTACTCCATCGCAAGGAGAACGCGCTGGTCATCCACACCTGGACCGTCTGACCGAGTCAGGGAAGCACATCATCATGTCCGATAAACGCGTCATTCGCGCCGCTGCCGTCCAGATCGCGCCGGACCTCGAACGTGCTGCCGGCACGCTCGACAAGGTCTGCGCGGCGATCGACGAAGCTGCCGGCAAAGGCGTGCAGCTGATCGTCTTTCCCGAGACGTTCGTGCCGTACTACCCGTACTTTTCTTTCGTGCGGCCACCGGTTGCGTCGGGTGCGGATCATATGCGGCTCTACGACGAAGCGGTCGTCGTGCCGGGGCCGGTCACGCATGCGGTCGCGGAGCGTGCGCGAATGCACGGGATGGTGGTGGTGCTCGGCGTCAACGAGCGTGATCACGGCAGCCTGTACAACACGCAACTGATCTTCGACGCGGATGGGCGGCTCGTGCTGAAGCGCCGAAAGATCACGCCCACCTTTCATGAACGCATGATCTGGGGGCAGGGCGACGCGGCGGGCCTCAAGGTCGCGCAAACGGCCATTGCACGGGTCGGCGCACTTGCGTGCTGGGAACACTACAACCCGCTTGCGCGTTATGCACTGATGACCCAGCACGAAGAGATTCATTGCGCGCAATTTCCCGGCTCGCTGGTCGGGCCGATTTTCGCCGAGCAGATCGAAGTAACGATCCGCCATCACGCGCTCGAATCGGGCTGCTTCGTCGTCAACTCGACGGGCTGGCTGACCGATGCACAGATCGACTCCGTGACGAGCGATCCAAAGTTGCAAAAAGCGCTGCGCGGCGGCTGCATGACCGCCATCGTGTCGCCGGAAGGCCAGCATCTCTGCGAGCCGTTGCGCGAAGGCGAGGGCATGGTGATCGCCGATCTCGACATGTCGCTGATCACAAAACGCAAACGCATGATGGATTCGGTCGGTCACTATGCGCGGCCCGAACTGCTGCGTCTTGCGGTCAATGATTCGCCCGCATTGCCCGTCACGTCGATGGCCCCGGCCGACGACGCCTTCCACGCCACTATAGGAGCCTTCCATGAGCGCACGCGAGAATGTGTCGGCAGCGAGCCGGCAATTGATGACTGAATTGCAGTCGACGGGACTGCGTCTCGTCGATCCGCATGCGGGCGCTGCGAGCCGGCGCGGCGGCGCCGGTCCGTCGGACCACAAGGCGGTCACTGTCGACGGCGTGACGATCATGGTGCCCGTGCATACCAGCACCGCGTGGAATTCGCCGTTCGTTGCGGCGCAACCGGATGTCAGCGGCACCAGCGCGCTGATGCGCGGCACGATCCCGATTGCGAATATCAGTTTCCCGAAGCCGCCGCGCTTCTATGCGTTGCAGACACTCGACGGTGTGCCGTATTCGCACATCGCTACGCTGCATAGCAAGGACGTGCTCGCCACCACGGTACTTCAAACCTGCATCCGTTACGAAAGCCGTCGCAAGACATGCAAGTTCTGCGCAATCGGGCAGTCGCTCGCGGCGGGTCGCACGATTGCACGCAAGACGCCCGAGCAACTCGCGGAAGTCGCGCGTGCCGCGGTCCTGCTCGATGGCGTCAAGCATATGGTACTGACGACCGGCACGCCCGCGACTTCCGATCGCGGCGCGCAGATTCTGTGCGACAGCGCATTCGCGATCAAGGCGGCTGTCGATCTGCCGATCCAGGCGCAGTGCGAACCGCCCGACGACGACCGCTGGTTCGAACGCATGAAAGCGAGCGGCATCGATACGCTTGGCATGCATCTCGAAGTGGTCACGCCCGAAGTGCGCGAGCGTGTGATGCCCGGCAAGGCGAGCGTGCCGCTGTCGCGCTACATGGAAGCATTCGAGGCGGCGGTGGCCGTGTTCGGACGCGGCCAGGTCAGCACGTACATACTCGCGGGTCTCGGCGATACGGCCGACGCGATCGTCGCGATGGCGCGCGAACTGATCGACCTTGGCGTGTATCCGTTCGTCGTGCCCTTCGTGCCGATCAGCGGCACGCCGCTCGAAGATCACCCGGCGCCGACGCCAGAGTTCATGCGTTCGGTGCTCGCGCCGATCGGCGTGATGCTCGCCGAGGCTGGGATGCGCTCGGCGGATATCAAAGCCGGTTGCGGCAAGTGCGGTGCGTGTTCGTCGCTGTCTTCGTACGAGGAGTGATTCATGTTCTGCGACGCAACCGATACCTTGACGCTCGACGCCGCCTATACGCCGAGCGAGTTTCGCATCAAGTGGACGACGCTCCCGTGGGAAGCTGACGAAGCGTACAAGCTGCGCCGTGCGGTGTTTTGCGTCGAGCAGGGCATTTTCGTCGGCGACGATCGCGACGAGATCGACACGCAT
Source organism: Paraburkholderia sp. BL9I2N2 (assembly GCF_004339745.1). Classification (GTDB taxonomy): domain Bacteria; phylum Pseudomonadota; class Gammaproteobacteria; order Burkholderiales; family Burkholderiaceae; genus Paraburkholderia. Next base: position 323,969 of record NZ_SMGP01000006.1, read on the forward strand.
GCGCATCTGCTCGTCGCGTTGAGTTGTGTCGCCGGCATGCCGGAACAGGTGGTGGGCACCGTGCGCATTCACGAGAGCGAGCCTGGCGTGTGGGTCGGTTCGCGGTTGGCCGTCCATGCGGCGTTCCGCTCGTACGGCAAGATCGGCTCCTCACTGATCCGGCTGGCAGTGAGCAGTGCGCATGCACTCGGATGCGAGAGTTTTTTTGCGCACGTGCAGAGCCAGAACGTGCCGCTATTCAAGCGGTTGCGCTGGGACACGATCCAGGAAGAGACGTTGTTCGGGCGTTCGCATCATCTGATGCAGGCGCAACTCGACGCGTATCCGCCGTGCGCGACGCCCGAGAGCGGTTTCGTGGTGCCGTATCGGAGAGCGTCATGAGCCGTGCGAACGCGATTGACGTGAAGCGCCTCGTCGAACGATTGCGCGCAAGCCGTGGCTTTCAGCACAAGACGGATATCGCGGGCGTGGTCGCATCACTGGCAAGCCGCTTGCCGCGAGGCACCGACGACCTCGCACAGGCGGTGGGCGTCGGCGACGCTTGCGCGGCGATTCGCGATGGCGATGGCTACCTGCTCTTTGCAATCGAAGGCATGGTCACGGACTTCGTCGCGGCGATGCCATGGTTTGCGGGCTACAGCAGCGTGATGGTCAACGTCAGCGATATCTACGCGATGGGCGGCCGTCCGCTCGCAGTCGTGGACGCGTTGTGGAGCGACGGCATCGATTCGGCCGATCAGGTACTGGCGGGCATGGCGGCAGCATCGGTCGCGTATCGCGTGCCGGTGGTTGGTGGACATACGAATACGCGCAGCGCGACGTCGCAACTCGCGGTGTCGATCGTTGGCCGTGCGCAGGCTTTGTTGTCGAGCTTTCATGCCCGTCCCGGCGATCGTCTGTTGATGGCGGTCGATCTGCGAGGGCGTTTCGAAGATCCGCATCCTTTCTGGAATGCGTCGGTCGGCTCGCCTGCCGAACGCTTGCGCGCTGACCTGGAGCTGCTGCCGTCACTCGCGGAAGACGGTCTGTGCGATGCAGCCAAAGACATCAGCATGGCGGGTACGCTCGGCACCGCGCTGATGTTGCTCGAATGCTCGAAGGTCGGCGCGCGCATCGACCTCGATGCGATTCCGCGTCCGGATGGCGTCGATTTTGAGCGCTGGCTCAGCGCGTTCCCGAGCTACGGATTCCTGCTGTCGGTACGCGAGGCGAACGTCGAGCAGGTGGTCGCGCGCTTTGCCGCCCGTTCGCTCGCGTGCGCGGAAATCGGCATCGTCGATGTGTCGCACGAAGTCGTGCTTCATCAGCGCGATGAGTCCGCGTTGCTGTGGGACTTCCGCGATGGCGCATTCATCGGCGCCGGCACCGTCGCCCTGGCCAGAGACCTCGCATCATGAACGGCGCGTCGTTGCGCATCGCGCTGTTCACGCATTCGGTCAATCCGCGCGGCGGCGTCGTGCATACGCTCGAACTGGCACAGGCACTCCATATGCACGGCCGTCACGTGACGATCTTCGCGCCGGCCGCCGACGGTGACGTGATGTTTCGTGAATCTCCATGCAATGTCGTGCTCGCGCCGGTGACTGAAGCGGAAACGAATACCGTCGACATGGTCGGTGCACGGATTCAAGCGTTGAAACGCGCCTTCATGCGAATGCATCGCGAGCACGATGCAGACGCATTTGATGTGCTGCATGCGCAGGACAGCATCAGCGGCAACGCACTGGCCGAACTGAAGGAAGAAGGCGCGATTCACGGCTTCGTGCGCACGGTCCATCATCTCGACCACTTCGCGGACCCGAAGCTCGCGCAGTGGCAAACGCGAGCGTGGCGCGATGCGGACGCCGTGCTTTGCGTGAGCGACACGTGGACCCGTCAGATGCGCGACGTCTATCACGTCGACGCTCTAACGGTGCCAAACGGCGTGGATGTACAGCGCTTTAGCGCGACCGCAGCGATGCCTGGCGAAGGGCCCGCATTGCGCGCGAAGCTCGGGGTCGTCGGCGCGCCGGTCGTGCTCGCGGTCGGCGGTATCGAGGCTCGCAAGAACACGATGATGCTGCTCGATGCATTTGCACAAGTGCGTGCTACGCACCCCAATGCGCAACTCGTGATCGCAGGCGGCGCGAGTCTGCTCGATCACAACGCGTACACGCGTGAATTTTTCGCGCGGGCCGCGTCGCTGGGTCTCGCGATCGGTGAGGGCGAACCGGTTCTCGTCTCAGGGCCGATCGACGATGCGCTTATTCCCGCGCTATTGCGTTGCGCCGACGCGGTCGCGATGGTGTCGCTGCGCGAAGGCTTCGGCCTCGTCGTACTGGAAGCGTTGGCATCGGGCAAGCCGGTAGTCGTCTCACGCATCGCGCCGTTCACCGAATACCTCAACGACACGCTGTGCCATTGGGCCGATCCGAACGACGCCGCATCGATTTCGTGCGCGTTGCGCGATGCGCTGGATCGACCAAACGCAACCGACTTCGTCCATGCGGTGCCCGCATTGCTCGGCCGGTTCAACTGGCTGACGAGCGCGCGCCGTCATCTCGACATCTATCAGCACTGGCTTGCGAAGCAGCCGTGCAACACCACTGAGGACCTGTGATGCCAGTCATGCACTTTCGCATTCAATGGCCCGACGGCACCGAAGCGAACTGCTATTCGCCGTCGACCGTCGTCAGCGACTTCTTCACGCCGGGCACGCGCTATCCCGTCGACGATTTTGTGCGGCGCTCGCGCGAAGCGCTCCATATTGGCTCGGAACGGGTACGCGAGAAATTCGGCTTCGCCTGTTCGTCCGCAATGGACCAGCTCGCGCAAATCGAAGCGCACGCCGCGCGCTTCGCTGCGCAGCCGGATGCCACGGTGACCGTGCTCGCGCTCGGCTGACGTTGCGTACCGTTCGCTCAACCGCTCAATCAATCATCGACATTTTCCTGGAGGAGCAAGTCATGTCAAGCACAGCAATCCCACAGCAACGAATCTCCGAAAGCGGCCATTACAGCGTGCTGGTGATCGGCGGCGGTCAGGCAGGATTGTCGATCAGCTCTTACCTGAAGCAAGCCGGTATCGATCATCTGGTGTTCGAAAAGAACACCGTCACGCATACGTGGCGCAACCAGCGCTGGGATGCATTCTGTCTCGTCACGCCGAACTGGCAATGCGCGTTGCCGGGGAATCCGTATGAAGGCGACGATCCGCACGGCTTCATGAAGAAGGACGAGATCATCGCGTACCTTGACAGGTTCGTTGCGAAGCTCGATGCCCCCGTGCTCGAACACACGGCCGTGCAACGCGTGACGCGTGGAATCGATGGGCGCTATGCAGTGAATTCGTCGGCGGGCCCGTTTACGGCGGATCATGTGGTGGTCGCGTCGGGCGGCTATCACACACCGATCGTGCCGCGCATGGCAGAGCGTCTGCCCGCTGGCATCGTGCAGCTTCAGTCGTCCGAATACCGCAATCCGCAGGCGTTGCCGGATGGAGCGGTGCTGGTCGTCGGCTCGGGACAATCGGGTGCGCAGATCGCGGAAGACCTGCATCTCGCCGGAAAGAAAGTGGTGCTCGCGGTGGGTGAGGCGCCCCGCTGCGCGCGTTTCTATCGCGGGCGCGATGTGGTGGACTGGCTGGCCGACATGCGCTACTACGATATGCCCGTCGAGCAGCATCCATTACGCGAAGGCGTGCGTGACAACACCAATCACTACGTAACCGGTCGTGACGGCGGACGTGATATCGATTTGCGGAAGTTCGCCGCCGAGGGCATGGAACTGTACGGCCGTCTCGAAGATCTGCGCGACGGGCAGTTGCGCTTTACACCGAACCTTGGCGCGAATCTCGACGAAGCGGACGATACGTATAACCGCATCAACGCGAGCATCGACGGCTACATCGAAAGGAATGGCATCGACGCGCCCGCCGGCACGCGTTACGAACCGGTATGGCGACCGCACAGCGAACGCACGACGCTCGATCTCGCGGCGAGCGGCATCACGTCTGTGATCTGGTGTATTGGCTTTACGCCGGACTTTGCGTGGCTCGACGCGCCCGTGTTCAACGGACGCGGCTATCCGGCACATTCGCGTGGCATTACTGCCCTGCCTGGGCTTTATTTCGTTGGCCTTCCGTGGCTGCATACGTGGGGTTCCGGGCGCTTCTCGGGCATCGCTCGCGATGCGCAATATATCGTTGATGCGATCTGTGCTGCGCGCGCGGTGGCGGTCGGCTCAGCGAGCGCGGCAGCGCTCGCTGCATAAGCCGATGCAGCGGTCCTCAGCACGATACCGCGCCGGTATGCCGCAGTTGAGCCTGACGGGCTTGTCGGAAAGCTGGCTGCTAAAGGAGTGCGGACACCTTCATTGGGAAGCGTTAGCACTGGACACGGCCCGCGTGGTGCCTGAGTTCATCGCCGACGATGGGGTTCGATCCTATGCCGCGTTTACCGCGCTCAGCTTGCGTGCGCAATCGCTTGACGGTATCGACGAAAACGATGACTTCAGCATTGACACAGAACTATGTCGCGTCGGTCCGGTGCGTCACTTCAGCCGGCACCGGATCGTCGATGCGCAGCAAACCGTGGCGACGCTGTCGATGATGTCGACCTTCGTCAATCGCACCGAAGCGGGCAACAACCGCTCCGTGGTACGCGCGGCATTCAAGGAACTGGCGGGTGACATCATGTCTGTGCCAGAAGAAGCGGTTGAGATGACCGAGGCGGGCAAGCGCTTTCGTAAAGGCGGAGGCCGTTGCGAGACGAGTGCGAGGATGAGTACTTTGGAGCTTCCCGAGGCGGTCGAGTTTTTGCCTTGCCCCAATAACGATTTCAATGGTGCCGACTTTCTCTATTTCGCTAGTTTCGCTTCGTTTGTCGACCGCGCCGAGTGGCAAACGTATCGCTTTCCCAAACCGCCCGTTACGGTCAGTCGCGACGTGTTCTATCACGGCAATATCAATGTCGGCGATGCGCTTGAAGTGACTTTCGTTGAACGTTCGGTCGATTCCGATGATCTGGCGCACCGGTGCGAAGTAAGGCGTGTGAGCGACGGCCAGAAGATTGCGGATGTCTTGACGAAGAAGCGCTGGAGGAGAGGATGAGCCCACAGGAGAAGCCACGTACCGTGCCGCTCAGGCAGCTTTACACCTCCGCCGATCTGTCAGGTATAGACCACCTCGATAGCTTGCCCGGCAATGCGCCGTTTGTGCGCGGACCTTACCCGTCGATGTACACGCACAAGCCGTGGACGATTCGTCAATACACGGGCTATGCGGACGCCGCGGATTCGAATCTGGCGTTTCGTGCAGCGTTGCAGGACGGCGCGCAAGGCCTGTCGGTTGCGTTCGATCTGCCGACTCAACGCGGCTACGATTCGACCGATGCAGAGGCGCTTGCCGATGTCGGTATGGCGGGCGTTGCAATCGACACCGTCGAAGACATGGCGCGGCTGTTCGCAGGCATTCCGCTCGATCGCGTGTCGGTGTCGATGACCATGAATGGCGCCGTGCTTCCGGTGCTTGCCGCGTTCATCGTCGCGGCGCAGGAGAGCGGCGTCAGTGCCGACGCACTTAGCGGTACGATTCAGAACGACATTCTGAAGGAGTACATGGTCCGCAACACGTGGATTCATGCGCCCGAACCTTCGATGCGGATCGTTGCCGACGTCGCCGATTATCTCGCTGCGCGGATGCCGCGTTTCAATGCGTTATCGGTGTCCGGCTATCACTTCCAGGAGGCCGGTGCAGATCCCGTTCTCGAACTGGCATTGACATTCGCCAATGCGCGCGAATATGTGACGACACTATGCCGGCGCGGTCGCACACCCGACGACGTGTGTGCTCAACTCAGTTTCTTTTTCGGTGTCGGCACGGACTTCTTCGTAGAGGTTGCGAAGCTGCGGGCGGCGCGGATCGTCTGGTCACGCATTGCAGCCGGGTTGGGCGCGCGCTCGACAAAAGCGCTAGCGCTGCGGATGCATTGTCAGACTTCGGGATGGTCGCTCAGCGCGCATCGCCCGCAAAACAACATCGTCCGTACAGCGGTCGAGGCGATGGCGGCGGTATTCGGCGGTACGCAATCCTTGCACACCAACGCGCATGACGAGGCGCTCGCGCTGCCGTCAGCGGCGTCGTCGCGGCTGGCGCGCGACACCCAATTGATCCTGCAACACGAGATGGGTTTATGCGATGTCGTGGATCCGTGGGCCGGCTCATACATGATGGAGTCGCTGACTGCGGACATCGTTGCGAAAACCGAGGCCGCGATGGCCGAAATGGACGCGCACGGCGGTGTGCTCGCGGCGATTCATTCCGGCTGGGTCCAGCAGCGGATCCGCGCTTGCGCGGCGAAAACGCAGGCGCGGATCGATTCGGGCGGCACGCGGATTGTCGGAGAAAATTGCTTTCGCGATGAATCGTCGGACGTCGCACCCGAGTGTCGCGAGGTCGATAACCGGCACGTGCGTCAGCTGCAAGCACTTCGGATCCAGGCGGTGCGTGGCCAGAGGAATGATCGGGACGTGGCTGCAAGTCTTGCGAGGCTCGCCCAGACGGCACGCGACGGGCAAGGGAATCTGCTGGCGGCGACGGTCGAATGTATTCGCTTGCGCGCGACCGTCGGCGAATGCACGCGCGCGCTCGAAGCGGTATGGCCGCGTTACATGCCACCGCGCACGAATAGCACAGGGCACTATGGCAACGAGAGACGCAACGATCCGGATTGGGTTCGCGCGTGTAACGATGTGCAGGCGCTGACCGGGGAGTTGCGCAGACGCCCACGCATCCTGATCGCGAAAATCGGGCAGGACGGTCATGATCGCGGCATGAAGATTGTAGCGGGCGCGTTGTCAGATGCGGGTTTCGAAGTGAGGGAAGGGCAGTTGTTTGAATCAGTCCAGGAGATCGTCGAGCAGACGGTGCAACGCGAATGCCAGGTTCTGGGCATATCGACGATGGCGGGAGCGCACCTGACGGTCGTGCCGCAATTGCTCGCGGAACTTGCCTCAAAGGGACTTGGCATTCCCGTCGTAGTCGGTGGCATCGTGGCGCACGCCCACCATCGGCAGCTATTCGACCACGGGGTAGCGGCGATTTTTGGTCCCGGAACACCTATAGAAACGATCGTCAGTTTTCTGTGTGACTTGAGCGCGAAGCATCGGGTTCGTGAAAGGACGGCCCGAGAGATAAATGCGGCGGTGCCCGATGCGCGCAATGGCGTCGCGCCGCTTCCGTCGATGGTCACCGCTTCCCATTCACCATCGCCGCTGATGACCTTCTCGGAGTGACGCTGGGTGGCAGCCGTTTCGCGATGGTCTTGCCGGTCTTGTCCACCGCGCGGTACAGATACTTGCAGTCGCCCCTGACCTTGATATAGCTCTCATCAACGCGCCATCCATGCCTACCGGCCTCTTGTCCTTGCGAAATGACTTCTCGAACGCGGTAACGAGCATGATCACCATCCGTGCACCGTCGAATGATCCATCTCGATACCGCGATGCTCCGGCCCTGGCCGGGTTCGGGTGCCGCCGGCATTCTTCCAGGGCAGGCATTGCGGTAAGAGGTCGGGCAGCTGTTCCCGATGACCGCCCGGGTTTGCCCCCTCTGATGAAGCCGGATGGGCAACGGCCTGCATTGGACGGAGGCACCCCCGACCTGACGGACCGATTAACCGGTTAAATATAACGCTGCGACTACGACTATCAGGACCAGGTCGCAAAAAAACGGCCCGCGTGCCATAGACCTGGTTCTGGCGGGGCACAGACGGGCGGCCAGCTCTGCCGCCAGCCCCGCCTCTGCCCCGTTTGTGGTCGCGTGCCTTGAACACGGACCACATCTACATGATAGTCACGGCGCCGGCGACGATAAACTTTTCGCCCGCGGCACGCCACGGACTTCGGCGTCCGCCGGGCGCTGCGCGACGCCAGGATCTGCCGGATGGTGGCCAGCGACTGTTCGGCCGTCACACTCGCCACCTGCCCGCGCGGCGCTGTGCGGCGCCGTCACGCCGAGCATCCGGCACAGCGTGGACAGGTACGGCTTCGTTGGCCCGTGCACCGCTGCACCGTCGCCGCGTCGCCCACGCGCGCTCGCAGCCACGCCAGCTGTTGATGTTCGTTAATTCTGCTAGCCACGTCCACACCTTGCGCTAGCGGAACAAAGGTCCGCAAGCCATGCTCAGCAGGCCTTAGCGGCAAAGTTCGTCCTTTTAACGCGTTGCGTTCCGGCAACGGATGCACGTCCATTTGTCCGTTAATTTTGCTAGCGCGTTCGACCTGTCCTTTAATTCCGCTAATGCGTCCAACGGAAGTCGATGAGGGGCTGCGATGGCGGATGCGAGCGTGACGGACGACCGTGCTGCGAAAGTGGCATCAGTGCTTCGGCCATTGGGGCGGGGACCGCTTTCACGAGAACAGGCCGTTCTCGCCGGGCGCCTGCTCGGCGTGCATTGGACAACGGTGTATCGTCTGCGCCGGAGATTTTTGGCCGATCCTGTAGCGAGTTCCGTCGCTCCGCATCGCCGAGGTCCATCGATGGGCGGCGGTCGGTTGGGGGACCACGTCGATAAGGTGATCGACGAAGTAGTGCATGTCTGGCTCCCTAAGCAGCGACAGCTGGCTCATCCTGCAACGGATCTTGTGCTGGAGGTTCGACGCAGATGTGCACTCGCGGGACTGCAACTGCCAAGCCGAACGACCATCGGGCGCCGATGGGCGAGGCATCGCGAGTTGGACGCTTTGAAGCGCGCGGCGCTGCCTGACGTGCTCAAAGCGCCGGGGTCGCTTGCTGCCAAGTACCCCCTGGAGATCGTTCAGGTCGACCAGACACAAGCGGATGTGCTGCGGGTCAGCGAGTACGACAGACGGGTGATCGGCCGTCCCTGGCTGACCATCGCGCTGGACGTGGCGACGAGGTGCGTGTTGAGCTTCTACGTCAGCATGGATCGTCCGGGGGCGGCAACGGTGGGGTTGCTCCTGACCAGAGCGGCACTATGCAAGGAGCCTTGGCTTGCGAAGATAGAGGCGGACGCGGATTGGCCGATGCGTGGAATTCCGAAAGTTCTGCATCTCGACAACGCTGCCGAGTTTAAAAGCAGGGCGCTTCGCAGTGGGTGCCGCGAATACGGCATCGACCTATCGGCCTGTGGGACGTCCCGATTTCGGTGGCCATATAGAGCGCCTGAACCGGACTCTCATGGAACGGGTGCGGGGCCTGCCGGGGGCGACCGGATCGTCCCCGAAAGGTCGCAAAGCGCGACAGTCCGAAAAGACGGCCGCACTAACGCTGCGTGAGTTTGAACAATGGCTCGCGATTGAAGTCGCCAGACGATACCACCATGCGGCACATCGGGGGCTGCTTGGCGCAACGCCAGCCGACATGTGGAGAATGCTCGGCCGGAGTTCTGACTCGCGGCAATTGTCGGGGGCTAGGGACGCTGAGTTGCAGTTCCTGATCCGTTTCTTGCCTGCGGCGTCGAGGACCATCCAGGCGTATGGACTGACGCTTTTCCATATTCGTTACTGGCATCCATATTCGTTGCATGGCGCGAGTCCCGGCGCACGGTCACCATTCGATACCATCCGGAGGATCTCTCACGCGTGTTCGTGACCGCGGGTACCCGTGACTACCTTGAAGTCCGATACGCGGATATGCGGCGGCCGGCGATTTCGCTTTTCGAACAGCGAACCGCGCTAAAGGCGATCCGGTCGGAAGGACAACGCACCATCTCTGAGGCGCTAATTTTCCGAACCGTAGAAGAGCAGCGGCGCGTGATTGCTAACGCCAGGCGGGCGACGGCTCGAGCACGTCGGCGATCGCGGAAAAAGTATGTCCCATTGGATGAGGTGCTCGAAAGAGTCGTGCAATTCAGGAGTGAGACGTCGGGGCACGACGTCGAGACGGTCGATTACGATGCGCCCGTTCAGGCTTTTGATGTCGAGCAATGGTGAGGTAGAACATGAAAAATGTCACGCTCGGACATCTGTTGCCGACCGCCAGAAAGCAGGCCGAGTTGGGGGACGACGAACGCATTGTTGCGCTTCTCCGCGATCGATGGATTGACTACCGACGCCATCGTCTAAGCTTAAAGGGTCTTGAGAAAGGGTCTTGAGGAGAGACGTGATGCGCGAGGACGACGGTCGACAGCTTTCACACGCAACACTTGAAGAGATCCGCATTCGCGCGGTCAAGCGTGTCGAAGCTGGCGAGTCGCCTGAGGACGTGATCCGGACATTGGGATTCTCGAGAGCGCGTATTTACGAGTGGTTGGCGGCCTGGCGCGAAGGAGGTATTGAAGCCTTACGGGCCAAGCCTGTTCCGGGCCGGCCGACGAAGCTGTCGTCCGAGGCTATCCGCTTTGTCTATCGGACGGTCACAACGAAGAATCCAATGCAGATGAAGTTCGAGTTTGCGTTGTGGACGCGAGACATGGTGCGGGAGTTGATTCGCGAACATTTCAACGTCCGGCTCTCTGAGGTATCGGTCGGCCGGCTGCTCAGGAAGCTCGGACTTTCACCGCAGCGGCCGCTGGCGCGTGCTTACCAACGCGACCCTGAACTGGTCGAGTCATGGATGCGAGACGAATATCCGGCGATTGTCAGGCAGGCCAAACGCTGTGGGGCACAGATTTTCTTCGTCGACGAATCGACGGTGCGCTCGGACTATCACAGCGGCACGACCTGGGCACCGATCGGCCAGACACCCGTTGTCGAAACCACTGGCGCTCGCTTCAAAGTGAACCTGATCTCGGCGATCAGTCCGCGCGGTCAACTCCGTTTCATGTGTTTTGAAGGCAGCTTCAAGATTGCGGCGTACGTCGATTTCGTCAGGCGACTGGTACTCAATGCCGATGCCCCCGTCTTCCTGATTGCAGATGGTCATCCAGTTCATCGTTGCAAAGCGATCCGCCAGCTTGCCGCAGCATCAGATGGACGCCTTTGTCTTTTCTTCCTGCCTGCTTACTCGCCGGATCTGAATCCGGATGAGTTGGTATGGGGTTATCTCAAACATCACAAGATCGGCAAGCTTGCTATCAAAGGTCCCGGGCATCTTAAGCAGCGTGTTCGAGCAGTTCTGCGCTCGTTGCAGAGAATTCCAGCTTTGGTCCGATCCATGTTTCAGCATCCGTCAGTTCGTTACGCGGCATGATTCATGTCCGGTTACTTTGTTTCGGCTTAGTAACTCAGTGAGGTAAGCCACCGGCTTTGCCGGTGGACTCACCAAGGTTTGACCTTTACGACGGTCCGCGTGAATTTCCTATCTCCGCCAAGAGAAGGAGATTCACGATGAAAGAGTACCAAAGCCTGAGCCATACGAGATGGGACTGCAAGTATCACGTGGTGTTCATACCGAAGCGCCGCAAGCAGAAGATCTTCGGCGTGTTGCGAAGGCACTTGGGCGAGATATTTCACGAGTTGGCGTCGCACAAGGAGTCGAAGATTGTCGAGGGACACGTGATGGCCGATCACGTTCACATGTGTCTGAGCATTCCGCCGAAGTACGCGGTTTCGAACGTAGTGGGCTACATCAAGGGCAAGAGCGCAATACAGATAGCCCGGAAGTTCGGCGGCCGACAGCGGAATTTCACCGGGGAGCATTTCTGGGCCCGTGGCTACTTCGTTTCCACGGTCGGACTGGACGAGCAGATGGTGCGAGCCTACATCCGAAATCAGGAGGCAGAAGATGAGCGGTATGACCAGATGAAGCTGGCCATGGAGTAAGCCGCCACCGGCGGCTCACGGTTTTATGGGCGACTTTGAGGCGCTCACAATTTCAAGCCACCGGCTTTGCCGGTGGTATTTGACTCCTTAGTTACTGATGGACTTGAGAGTGCCGAGTTCTCGGCGCTTTTTGTCGGTCTCTCCATGACGCCCGTGAGCGCCGAACCACTTCCCGTTGACCCGATCCGGCCCGCCTGATTGCCCGCGCGCACCAGTGTCATCTTCGGGCGCCTTTGCTCAATACTCAAACCAGCCAATTCCCTGGCCAGCGCGGTGAAGTATTTGTCGTTTCCGATCTGGTGGCTCCCGTCGTATCCCAGTACGGCCCGCTTCGGCTGGCCCGGTCCATGCGTCGAAAACTGCGTGATCCACGCCTGCATTTCATCAATCGTATCGAGCTTCGCCTTCATCGTCTCCATGCGGTTTTCTACTTGAATAAGGCTATTTCTGCGTGATTCGTATGGCTACGCATGTTATAAATAGTAGTCCATAATAATTAGGATGTTGATGATGCTCTGGATGCAATGGTGGAAAGCAATCTCGATGCTGCGTGCAGCGTTCTCTCGCCTGCGCAGCTTCATGTGGTTCGCGACTGTGGTCGCTGGCTTGACCGTACGTACCGAATTGCTGGGCGTGACCAGCATCGTGCGGGCACTCAAACTTCGACCGGCCCTGTATAACAAGCTATGTCAGAGCTTGCATAGCGACGCCGTGCAGCTCGATCGGCTCTCGGCGCTGTGGACTCAGGCGGTACTGCGCCTGTTTCCTGACCCGGTACGCGTCAATGGCCGACGCGTCCTGGTGGGTGACGGCATCAAGGTGGCAAAGAGTGGCAAGAAGATGCCTGCTGTCAAGCGGCTTCATCAGGAGTCGGACTCCAACACCAAGCCCGAGTTCATCATGGGACACTCCATGCAGCAGATCAACGTGCTCGTGCAGGCCGACAGGAGCGTCATCGCGGTACCGTTGGCCACGCGCATTCATGAAGGGCTGGTTTGGTCCAACCGCGATCGGCGCACCTTACTCGACAGGATGATCGCGTTGCTGGGGATCGTCTCTGTCAAGGATCCGTTCTACTTCGTTGCCGATGCCTACTACGCTGCCGGCAAGATCGTCAATGGCCTGTGCGACAAGGGCAACCATCTGGTCACACGTGTGAAGTCCACTGCCGTCGCCTATGAGCAGTATGAGGAACAGGGACCGCGCAAACGAGGCCGCCCCAAGCTCTATGGTGAGAAGATCAAACTCAAATCGCTGCTGGACGATCCGAGGGATGTCCAATGCGCTCCCAGCCCGGTCTATGGCGAGGAGAACGTCACCATCCAGTATCGCGTCATGGATCTGCTGTGGCGGCCGTGCGCACGGGTCGTTCGCTTCGTCGTCGTGATTCACCCTCGCAGGGGGACCTGCCTGTTGATGTGTACCGACGTGACCCTGGATCCGATCGAGATTATCCGGCTGTATGGGTTGCGATTCAAGATCGAGCTCAGCTTCAAACAGGCGGTACATCGGATCGGCGCATTCGCGTATCACTTCTGGATGCAGGACATGAAGCCGCTTACCCGCAGAAGCGGCGATCAATACCTTCATCGCGAGTCGCTCGAGTACCGCAACGCGGTCAAGCGCAAGATCCACGCGTATCACGTCTTTATCCAGGCCGCCATCATCTGTCAGGGACTGCAAAACTATCTGGCAGTGGCGTTCCCTTCGCACGTCTGGAACTCCTTTGGATCGTGGCTGCGCACCATCCGCCCCGGGATCCCTCCATCGGAACTGGTCGTCGCTCATGCCCTACGGCAAAGCCTTCCCGAATTTCTCGTGAACAACGCTGGGAGCCACATCTTCGCAAAATTCATCATGGAAAGGCAGGATACCGAAACATTTGAAATGTTCTCTGCGGCCGCATAGTACAAAAACCAGGCCAAACGAGTGATGCTCACGGCGAGCGCTTACCCTGCAGGGCATAAGCTCTGACCCTGTTCATCCCTGAAAACTCGGCACTCTTGAGTGATGGACACCGTTAGCAAAATTAACGATCTCCAACATCAGCAGTGAATACGGCGCGCCGGCCGCAATCACGCCCTGTCCTCCAGCACGTAGCCCATGCCGCGAACCGTATGCAGCAGCTTGTTTTCGAACGGGCTGTCGATCTTCGTGCGCAGACGCTTGACCGCGACGTCCACGATATTGGTGTCGCTGTCGAAGTTGATATCCCACACGTGGGAAGTCACGAAAGCACGGGTCAGCACTTCGCCCTGGCGCTCGGTGAGCAACTTCAACAATGCAAACTCCTGAGCCGTCAATTCGATGCGCACATTGCCGCGCCGCACGCGCCGCCTGACCAGATCGATCTCCATGTCGGAGACACACAGAACAGTGACCGACGACTGCGCCGGCCTTCGGAGCAGCGCACGGACCCGGGCCAGCAATTCGGCGTAGGCGAACGGTTTGGACAGGTAGTCGTCCGCACCGGACTCGAGCCCGACGACTTTGTCCTGGACCGTGTCGCGAGCCGTCAACAACAGTATCGGCGTATGTTTTTTCTCCCGTATGCGCTTGAGGACTTCGAGCCCGTCGAGTTCGGGCAGCATCACGTCAAGCAGAATCAGATCGTAGTCTTCACTAAGCGCAAGGAAGAGGCCCTCTTTGCCATCAAGGGCTGTATCCGCCTGGAAGCTCGCTTCCATGAGCCCCTTGCGGAGATAGGAAGCCATTTTCGGCTCGTCCTCGATAATGAGTATTCGCATGGTGTTGCAACCTGTCGTACAAATACCGCAATTCGCAAAAAATCCGACGGCGTAGTGCCTCTAACTCACGCGGTCTCAAGACGTTTCGGCGACGCCATGACACCTGTATTGTTGACCAGAATATCGATGCGACGTCGCTTCGCGAGTTCCTTCTGCGCGAACGAGCGTCCGGACGCGAGGGAAGCCATCAATCAGTTAGCGATTCTGTTCGGCGAGCGATTCGCCTGCGCCATGTGTTGAGACTTCTTTATACCAACCTCAGCACACGAAATTCCTGACAGCTTCTTGCACCCTCATTGTGCGGGCGTCATGTTCGCGGAACGATATCTGATGCTGTCGTGATGATGGTCTTGCAAGCGGTTCTTGTACCGTACAACCTGCCTGTCGAGCTTGTCGACCAACAAATCGATCGCAGCGTATAGGTCCCCATCGGCACTCTCAACAAAGATATCTCGCCCCTTCACGTGAACGTTGATCTCGACCCACTGCCTTTTTTGCTTCTAGTTGTCGACCGACAGCAGGACGGTCACATCAATGACGTTTTCGAAATGGCGCAAGATCCGCTCAAGCTTAGTAACCACGTATTCACGCAGTGCCGGAGTGACTTCGAGATGGTGTCCGCTGATTTTAAGGTTCATGAATGCTCCGCAATGGTAGCTAACAAATGCACCAACAAGACGAACCGCGTGCTTCTCCTGCTATCTGGTTCGGCTCGCGAGCTGGCTCCTCTCCTACACGTAGTCGCCGCTGGCGCCCGGCGGAACTGTGTCCACCATACGCCCCGCTGGTGTGATTGTGGGTGGATTTGCCCCTATACCTTCGGTCATCGCCTAGACACCGAGGTTGATGAATGGAGCGGTGTCCGAACTGTCACTGGTCGATTGCGTTGCAGCGCACGCTCGAACTTCCTCGCGCCGAGCTGTCGGAACTATGCCTCCGAAGCCAGAGGCAGTCGTGGTGCCGGGATGACCATCGTCAGCCGTGGCGTCGCCACCTCAGCCAACGACTCGATCGCCAGCGCGTCCTGCACGCACGCATCGGCGCCGTTCGGCTCGTAGCTGTCTGGGCAGCCCGGATTGTTGTCCGCGCGCACAGGCGGGCCGCGCAACTCAGAACACAATGAAGCACAAACGACTTCCATGTATCAAGCTGTACAGCGCAAATCTTGGATACACGATCCCGCCTAGCCACGATACGAACGTGCATAACGTTCTCCGACCGAAGAAACTGATGACCAAAGAAGACGCTGCCGTTGCGGAGGTGTCGCGCGAACGCACCGACCATGGAATCAACGTAAACGTGCAAGACAAAAAAGACCATTCTACGAATGGCACGCATTGCTGCTGCTTAGGAATGGCTGTCCCATACCTAGCCCTACCTTCGCATGGCGGAGCGCCGGATAGATGGTTTTCGCCAGGCATACATGGCCGAAAAGGCTGATAGGTCATACATGAAATAACTGAGGGGCCCGCCTCTCCAGCTCGAAGACCTTGACTGCGCGGCGCTGCTCAGTCGTAAGCTCTGGCGCCAGCATCACCGTTGGCCGTCGTCCTGCGCCTCCGGTCGTGGTCCGCACCAACGTCACCTTGATTTCAGCGAGGCTTTCCATCGTCTGACGGGCGGAAGCGTCCGTTCCGAGCGCGATCTTCGCCAGGCTCACGAGCATCAACCCGAGAACGGTCGCGAAGGTGTGCAGGCGCAGCGACCCATCGGCCCACTGGTGCGATGGCCCCCAGGGGACGACACCGCCTTTCTTCGCTCTGCGGAACAGCTCCTCGACTTTCCACTGACCTCGGAAGGCGTAAACAATCCGACCTGTGGTCCAGGTATGTCGGTCGGTGCACAGTACCCGCCGGCCGAGCCGCGTCTTCTCCAGCTCGCGGCGCAATGCGGCGTCGACGTGCCAGTGCAAGGTCGGTGCCGTTTCGCTTCCGGCGAAGGTGGTCACGACGAAGCTCGACAGGTGTTCCCGAGCGAGCGCCTTGTTGACTCGCAGCTCCAGACGGCTACGCGAGAGGCGGCCCTTTTGGATCAGCCCCTCCAGCGTGCGCAGTTCCACCTTCGCTTTGCGCAGGGCCGACGCGATCCCGCGTTTCTGGCCCGCCAGCAATTCTTGGCTCTCCACCACAACGAGCGTGCGATCCAACTCTGCGACGGTAGTCCGAATGCGCGCCGCCCGGACTTCGCTGAGCTTGCCCGAGAGCGGTTTCATGGCACCGCGCTGCGCCGCCATCTGCAACGCCTCTTCCGCGGCCTTGTGCCCGAGCGGCAACGAAATGAGGCTGTAGTAGCCGGCGGTGTCGAGATCGAGCTCCAGTTGCGGGCTCCAAAACCCACCGTCTCGTACCAGCGTACGCGGCGCCGGTCGCGCGCGCGCCTCACCGCTGTCGAGTGCCTCGTGCAGCTGCGCCAAC
Source organism: Paraburkholderia sp. BL9I2N2 (assembly GCF_004339745.1). Lineage (GTDB taxonomy): Bacteria > Pseudomonadota > Gammaproteobacteria > Burkholderiales > Burkholderiaceae > Paraburkholderia. Next base: position 340,832 of record NZ_SMGP01000006.1, read on the forward strand.
CCACCCAGGCATGCCGCGAGCACCGCCTGGTCCGAGCCGTTGCCCGGATACGTCCGATACAACAGCGTGAGGTCGGTCGAGACGCGTGGACGCCAACGGGTTAAGCAGCGACCTGATTCAGATAGTATCGCTGCGTGAATGCTACAGGTGACAGGTAATTGAGACGAGCCTGCGTGCGCTGCCGGTTATAAAACATCTCGATGTATTCGCTGATGGATCGCTTGGCTTCATCGCGCGTGGCGAAGCGTCGATGATAGACCAGCTCGCTTTTTAGCGTGCCCCAAAACGATTCGATCGGCGCGTTGTCAAAGCAGTTTCCTCGTCGACTCATCGACGCCTGCATGCGGAACTGGCCGACGAGATCCTGATAGGCGTGAGCGCAGTATTGGGACCCACGGTCCGTGTGATGGATCAGGCCGGGCGCCGGGCGCTGCGATGCAACCGCACGGAACAGCGCCTGCATTACCAGATGCTTCGTCATGCGCTCGCTCATGGCGTAGCCGACGAGCTCCCCACTAAACAGATCCTTCAGGCCGGCGAGGTACAGCCAGCCCTCGTCAGTCGCGATATACGTGATGTCGCCGCACCAGGCCTGATTCGGCGAGGTTGCAGTGAAATCCTGGTTCAGCAGGTTCGGCGCCACCGGTAGGTCGTGCTTCGAATTGGTCGTCGCCTTGAACTTGCGTTTCTGCCTGCAGCGTAGTCCCAGCTTTTTGCGTAGCCTTTTTATGCGGTGAACACCGAGCCGCACGCCGTGCTCGTCGAGGTGCTTCTGCAAGCGTTCGGGCCCGAAGCTCTCACGCGTGCGCTGATGCGCCGCCAGCACTTCGGCCTCCAGTCTCGGCTCCTGCTGTGCCCGCAACGACGGCGAGCGCTTGCGCCACGCGTAATAGCCGCTCACGGAAACGCCCAGCAGCCGGCACATCGGCGGCACCGGATAGTCCTGTCGCATCTGTTCAATCACGCCGTACTTCACCGCGACTCCCTCGCAAAGTACGTCGCGAATTTTTTTAATAAATCGCGCTCCATTTTAACTTCCGCCAGCTCCCGCTTGACTCGCCCGAGTTCCGCTTCGATCTCCGTCAGCGGCTTTTGATGCTGACCTACACGTTCCAGCTTGCCTGCCTTCGCAGCACGCACCCAGTTTGCCACCGTCTTCATTGATATCGACAGCCGACGCGCAGCCTCCGATACGCCAACGCCCTCGGTCATTGCAAGCTTCACCGCCTCTTCACGGAATTCCTTCGTGTAGACGGCTTTGGGGATTCGACTCATGTATGCCTCCATTCCTCAATTTTACGGAATGTTGGCGTCCACTTTTTCCGGCGGACCTCAGCGGCACATGCCCCGTCTCGCTGACCAGGACGCCAAGCCCTACCACCCGGAGGTCCTTTCTCTTGCTCTTGGCGTGTCCACGCCGGGCCAGCTCGCCCGGCGTCTGCGTGTCGATGTGCGTATCGAAGTTCGTCGTGTCGAACGCGAGCACGTCCGCGGAAAGCTCGAACCGGGCAACGGCAGCTTTCGCGACCGCTACCTGCGCCTGCTCCAATTGATGCTCGGTCACCTGCTGCGCGACGCGATGAAATGCCTGCCCGCTGAACGCGGATCCCGGCAAACACGACAAGCGCGGCAGACTCGCATCCAGAAATTCCCCCAGCTCGCGCTTGGGTCCGGGCGCGCACGCCCGCTGAATCGCCACTGCCACAGCCAACTCGCCTACCGATGGGCCGCCCTTCGCGCCAACCCCTGCGCATGCCCGATCGATGTGCGCCACCAGATCCAGTTGCTCGGCCACCCAGATCAAGCCCCGACATCGCCGACCCGCGCGTGCCCACCGTATGCGTGGCACGCAGATCCGCCAAGGGTGGCGGCTCAGCCGGCCCCAGGACAACCTGGCGTGCGACGGAGCGCCCTCGCTCGGCATCCCACACCGACTGAGCTGCGATACGGTAGCGATGGCCGTTGACTTCTCGTTCGAAGATGTGCATGTTATTTCATGTAGCATCCTCAAGGCCAAGAATCAAGCGAAATCCAATATTTCCGCCACGTTCCGGCTAGGCGGCCCCTCCGAGGTGGCGCCAAGTGTGCGAAGGTAGGGCTAGGTATGACTGGCTTACGGTAACGGATCCCGTTACATCGCCACTCGAACATTCACTTCCTGGACGCATCGAGGTATCCAAACGTATGAGCGCGCTATGCCAACGGAGGATTGCAGCGACCGTTCGTAGAATGGTTTTCTTTGGGTCGTCCATCTATCTTGATTCCATGGACCTTGCGATTTTCATTTGAGTGGCTGCCATGTTAGACGTTCCGCGTAGCTTGGCTTATATCCGTAGCAGCGCGTACGACGAGTACACATTCGTCCCCTGTCTGGATAAGAACTGTATCGCCGGACTGTTGACCTTAGCTTGGCCGCATCTGTATCCAGTGAGGGTCACGATGAGCAGGAACGCAAGAGATCTGGTCCAGCTGGCGTCGAGACGATCCGATGTCGACGGTAGTGACCAGCGTCTTCTACGCGGTACATAAAACGAACGCTGATCAAATCGCTCGACCGCCTATCGTCTGGCCGACTGGACGAAGGGTGCCAAGGCCCCGTTGATCGGGGATGCCACAGGAGATTGTCATGTTCATCTATTCGATCCGTTATCGCGATGTCTGCGGCCGGTGGTCGGTTGCCTTCGCACAGGCTGCTTCACAGTCCGACGCTGAAGCGATTGCAACCTGCCGTTATGGCGCGTTCCATTCCGTCAGCCATGCGCGATTGGTTCCTTGAACAACGTAGCCTAGTAGCCCGAACGGCCAAATTGGACCGGAGCGGCAAGTTCAGCCCATCGCGTCGCGTACGCAGCGAATGGCTGCTCGCGAGCCCCCGGGCTCGGCGTCGCATGCGGCTACCTCATCCGTTCCAATACAGCAAAACAAGGAATTCCTCGCGTCTTACCCAGCTTATCCTTAGGGAAACATGCTCTATCAATTGCACGAATTCCAGCGGGCACTTCTGAGCCCGCTCACCGCCTGGGCCCAGGCGGCATCGAAATCGTTCGCGAATCCCGCCAGTCCATTGGCTTACGTGCCGGGCGCCACGCGTCTGTCGGCCGGTTACGAGCTGCTGTACCGGCTCGGCAAGGACTACGAAAAACCGGAGTTCAACCTGCATCAGATCGTCAAGGACGGGCACAATATCCCGATCGTCGAACAGACGATCATCGAAAAACCGTTTTGCCGTCTGATGCGCTTCAAGCGTTTCGCCGACGACAGCGACGCCGTTACTCAATTGAAAGATGAACCGGTCGTGCTGGTATGCGCACCGTTGTCGGGACACCACGCCACGCTGCTGCGCGACACCGTGCGCACGCTGCTGCAGGACCACAAGGTCTACATCACCGACTGGATCGACGCGCGCATGGTGCCGCTCGAAGCCGGCGAGTTTCATCTGGACGATTACGTTGCTTATATCCAGGAATTCATCCGTCACATCGGCGCGAAGAATCTGCACGTGATCTCGGTGTGCCAGCCGACGGTGCCCGTGCTCGCCGCGATTTCGCTGATGGCGAGCCGCGGCGAAGACACGCCGCGCACGATGACGATGATGGGCGGTCCGATCGATGCGCGTAGGAGCCCGACGTCAGTCAATTCGCTCGCAACGCAGCACTCGATCGGCTGGTTCGAAGCCAACGTAATCTACAACGTGCCGGCCAACTATCCGGGCGTGGGCCGGAAGGTCTACCCGGGTTTTCTGCAGCACACCGGTTTTGTCGCGATGAATCCGGAACGTCATGCGGCTTCGCACTGGGACTTCTACCAGAGCCTGCTGCGCGGCGACGAAGACGACGCGGAAGCGCATCGCCGCTTCTACGACGAGTACAACGCGGTGCTCGATATGGACGCCGACTATTACCTCGACACGATCCGCGTCGTGTTCCAGGAATTCCGTCTTGCCGAAGGCACGTGGGACGTCGCCGGCGAGCGGGTGAAGCCGCAGGACATCACGAAGACCGCGCTCTTCACCATCGAAGGCGAACTCGACGACATTTCCGGCGACGGCCAGACCTTCGCGGCGCATGACTTGTGCAGCGGCATTCCGGCGAAGAACAAGCGTCACTTCACCGCGGAAAAATGCGGCCACTACGGGATCTTCTCCGGCCGCCGCTGGCGCACCATCATCTATCCGCAACTGCGCGAGTTCATCGTAGAACACGATCCGGCGCCAAGAAGTGTCTGCAAAGAAGATCGGCGCGAAAAAATCGACGGTAACGAAAGTAATGCGAGCTATTCCTGCGCGACCGTCTGACGGTCGCGCCAGTTGCCAGGCGGCCTTCGGCCGTGGTCGGTGGCCGTCCGGAAAGGGTCTGCCCTTCATTGTCCCATGTTGAAGAGCAGAACCTGGCCGAAAGCGCCAGTTGGCTGTAACCGACGCCTGAATGTCCGAGCGACGGTGCGGGCGAATGACGCTTCATGGGCTGCGGATTCAACCGGTCGATGCAACGATTTGGTTAAATCGTTCAGCCGGGGTGTCGAAGTCTAGTGTTTTTCGGGGACGTTCGTTGAGCCGCCTGGCTACGGCATCCAGTCTGGCCTGCGAGTAGACGGAGAGATCGGTACCCTTAGGAAAATATTGCCTCAGAAGCCCATTCGTGTTTTCGTTCGAACCGCGTTGCCAAGGGTGTTGAGGATCGCAGAAATAGACCTCAATGTCTGTAGCGACGGTAAAGCGGTTGTGGTCGGCCATTTCCGAGCCCCTATCCCAGGTCAGCGATTTATATAGTTCCCTGGGTAACTTGCTGACGTGTCGTATCAGAGCGTCAACCACAGCCTCAGAATTCTTGCTGGCTACTTTCACCAGCATCACGAATCGACTTTGACGTTCGACGAGAGTCGCAATCTGGCTGGTAGCATTGCCATAAATCAAGTCACCTTCCCAGTGCCCGGGTATTGCCCGATCCTCCGCCGTAGCGGGACGGTCACTGATCGACACGGCGTCGCGAATGTTCGTGCGGTCCTCGGTTTTCAGTGTGTGATGACGGGATCGGCGCATGGTTCGGGAGCGTCGCAAGTGCTCGAGCAATTCCTTTTTCAGGGCGCCACGAGCTTGAATATAGAGGCTCCGATAGATTGTCTCGTGCGACACCAGATAGTCCTTGTTGACCGCGTACGCATGTCTGAGCCAACCAGCAATCTGCTCAGGGGACCACTGCAGCTTCAGCTTCGCAGCGACAACTCGTGCCAGCGTCCGGTTTTGCACCAATTTGCAGACCTTCGGCCGACGTGCCCGCTCCCAGGCAATCGCGTCCGCCTGGCTTGCCCGATAGCCTTGGCTGCCCCCGTTGCGTTGCAACTCGCGACTTATAGTGGAAGGAGCGCGTCCCAGCCTGGCCGCTATCGACCGGATCGATAATCCGGACACCAGAGAACGGGAAATCTCCTCGCGCTCTGCCAGCGTCAATGCCTGTGGCGCGCGGTGCCTTTGCGGCGGCTGGATTCCGCCGGTCTCCGATAGTATCCGCTGAATCGAAGAATGGCCTCGATCGAACAGTTTGGCAATCTGATGAATCGTGTCGCCCTTGCGCCATCGGTCCCACATCAGCGCTTTCTGAGTCTCGGAGTAATGAATTCTCGGTCGCTGTTTCATTTGCAACACCTCCGCTGCTCACGCAGATTCTAGATGTTGCATCGACCGGTTGAATCCGCAGGCCATGTTGCGTCATTCGCCCGCACCGTTTCCGAGCGGTGAATCTCAAAGATTTAGCCAGCGAAATGGCGCTCTAAAAAAGTCTGTAGAGCCGGTGCAGGCAGTCTGCCTGCTCAACGCCATCCGCGGGCTCCTGCTGCAGGTCTCGTCTGACATAAACGGGAGCCGATAGTCACGCTTTTGCACCTGCGCGTACAGATCAGGCGGTCGCGTCGTTGTCAGATAGAAATAGGCGTCGAGCGTCCAGGGCAGCGCGATCTGCCGTCTCACCAACCGGACGAGCGCTCCGGACGAAATGTCGCCGAACGTGAAGGTGATCTCCTCGAAGCCGTGACGGTTGTCAATACCGATCTGGACGCGCTCGACATCAGCGGGGTACTGACATACTGGGTCTGCCGGAGCGACATCGGGTGGTGAACTTCGAAGGTGCCGCCCCGCGTCGTGTTCTTGACGGTCAGTCCGTGGCTCCTGGTCAGCGCATCGTGGATGTCGCCAAGCCGCAGCACGTCGCCGACCGCGATGCCGTCATAGTCGGCGGGATCGTCGAAGGTCAGCGCGAGCACGCCAAAAATAACGAGATTCTGCGCGTGGATGCGTGCGAAACTTTTCGCCAGTACAACACGCAGTCCAAGAAAACGTGGCGCCAGCGCCGCGTGTTCGCGGCTTGAACCCTGCCCGTAATTGGATCCGCCAACAACAAGGTGATCACCAGTTTCCTTCGCACGCCGCGCATAGGCCGGGTCGATCCGCTCGAACGCAAAACTCGCAATTTCCGGGATGTTGCTGCGAAGCGGCAGCACCCGCGCGCCGGCCGGCATGATTTCATCTGTGGAGACGTTATCTCCCGCTTTCAGCATCACCGGCATTTCGATCATGTCGGGCAGCGATTCGAACGCCGGCAGTGAGGCGATATTCGGGCCTTTGAGCAGCGTCACCCGCAACGCTTTTTTAGCGGACAGCGGAGGGTCGAACATCTCGCGATGGACGATTGGATCATCCGGATCGGCAACGCGCGGATACGGCATGCCGAGCGTGCGCGGATCCGTGATCTTACCCGTGAGGGCCGACGCAGTGGCGGTTTCGGGGCTGACGAGACACACCCTGTCTTCGGGCGTGCCCGAGCGGCCGGGGAAATTGCGCGGCACGGTGCGCAGCGACAGCCCGTTGGTTGCGGGTGCCTGACCCATGCCGATGCAGCCGTTGCAGCCGGCCTGATGCAGGCGCGCGCCGGCATGAAGCAGGTTCACGATATGGCCGTCGCTCACGAGCATTTCGAGCTGTGCCCGTGAGGTGGGATTCACGTCGAACGACACACGGTCATGCACGGCGCGTCCGCGTACCATGGTTGCCGCTATCGCGAAGTCGCGGTAACCGGGATTGGCGGATGAACCGATGTAAGCCTGATGGATCGGCTCGCCCGCGACCTCGCGCACGGGAACCACGTTGTCCGGGCTCGACGGCATGGCGATCAGCGGCTCGAGGCGCCCGAGATCGATTTCGTCACGAACATCATAGGTCGCACCAGGGTCAGCTATCAGTTCGGTTCAGTCGGCTTCCCGTCCCCACGCACGCAGGAAGCGCCGGAACTCCTGATCGGAGGGGAAAACGGTGGTGGTCGCACCGAGTTCGGCACCCATGTTTGCAATGACATGCCGGTCCATGGCGCTGAGTCCATCAAGCCCTGGACCGTAGTATTCGATGATCCTGCCGACGCCGCCATCGACCCCATGACGGCGGAGCATCTCGAGGATCACATCCTTCGCACTTACCCAGTCGGGCAACCGGCCCGTCAGTTTCACGCCCCAGATCTCGGGCATGCGCGTGAAGAACGGCTCACCTGCGATCGCCAGCGCGACCTCGAGTCCGCCCGCACCGATGGCCAGCATGCCGATTGCGCCAGCGGCGGGCGTGTGACTATCAGAGCCGAGCAGCGTCCTGCCCGGTTTGCCGAAGTTCTCCTGATGACACGGATGGCTGACCCCGTTGCCGGGCCGTGAGTACCACAGGCCGAAGCGTTGCGCGGCGCTCTTCAGAAAGAGGTGATCGTCGGCATTGCGGTAGTCCTCCTGGATCAGGTTATGGTCCACATACTGCACGCTGACTTGGGTCCTCGCCCGGTCCAGTCCCATGGCTTCGAGCTCCAGCATCACAAGCGTGCCGGTCGCGTCCTGCGTCAGCGTCTGGTCAATCGAGATGCCGATCTCCCCCCAGGCGTCATGTCGCCCTCGATCAGGCGAGACCGGATCAGCTTGCGTGCAACGTTCATGTGCATGGCCCCATCCTCCGAAGCCGGTTCACGGCAGGACCGTACCGGCGATGGTTGACTCCGGTTCGCCAGAGAGCGGAGATGTCTGCGATCATGTGCGTGGCAGCAGCCGTGACCGCTGGATCTATCCTGGCGCGTGTCGCGCTGTGCCGGATCCCGTAACTGAAATGGATAACGGTGACGATAGCCATCCAGATGACGAGACCTAGCCAGGTGTCGGCCGGCAATCCGGGCATCAGGCCGATCGCCGCCAGTGCCCTGTTCGCCTTCACAATCGCTTGCATTGGCGTGCTGGTCCTGCGGCGACCGGATCGTAGGCGAGCGGGCCGCGTGCGAACCGGTCGGGAATGGTTACGCCGAAACTGCGCAGCAGACTGACGACATAGCCCGACCAGCCAATCGCGACGGTAGTGGCGCCAATACAGTATTCGAGGATCAGATCGCAGCCGATAATTCACGCGACGAGTTCGCCCACTGTCGTCGCCGAGCACCGCACCGTTTCGTACGTAAGCTCGATTCCCCGTGCCGCCAGCAGCTCCTCAACCATGCGCAGACTGAGCGGGAACCGATAATACAGCCACACCGCGTAGCTGATGATGTCCGGCGGAAATCGATAGCCCTTGAACGAAACCGGCGCCTCGGCCGACGGCAAAACGGAGACGGAAGCTTGCCCCATTTATATTCGTCGACCCCGGCGCCAACTCGACAATACCGTTGCGACAAGCTGCGTCGGCGGGAATTATCAGGTGAGCCGATACAGTCGTTCCGGCTTCGTTTCAGCCGGAATCTCACGACCGCAGAGCTCGAGCAACGAACGTTCTATGTTGCGGGTCATGGCGTTAAGTGCAAGAGCATTAGGTGCAATGGTAAACGGCTCCGACACCTCGCTGGCTATTGCTTCGAGGGCGATCAGCGTGTACGAGACGAACACACTGACTAGCGGCGTAACGAATCCCGTCGAATCAACAAGCCCAAACGGAAGCAGAACGCAGTACGCGTAGACCGTGCGGTGAAGCAATACACCGTAGGCAAATGGGATAGGCGTGGATGCAATTCGCTCACACCCGCCGACCACCTTTTCCATTTCGTTGATCTGGGCGTCGAACATCCACAACTGCGTGTCCGAGACGAGCGCGCGGCGGTGCAGGTGAGCCAGAGTATTCCGGATCTCGTTGAGAATGGCAATCGGCTGATAGCATTTGCGGCACAAGTCTTCCGTTTGCGCACCTCCGAGGAAGCGCAGAAGATCCTTAGTCGGGCCGGTCTTACGGAGTTGATGCTTGGTCGCATAGATAAACGCGATCAGGGTATGGACCAACTGGATGTCGTCGAGGCCGGCTGTACCCGCCGGGATGTACGACAGCATTTGGGATGTGAGTGTGCGAGAGGATATCAGCAGGCTGCCCCAGAGTCGACGGGCTTCCAAGAATCGTTCGTAACTAGCGGTATTTCGAAAGGCGAGAAAGATCGTCAGTGCGACGCCACAAAGGGTGAACGGTGTCGTATTGAGCGGAATCTTTTCGCCCAGAATGCGCCCATGAGTCAAGACCGCCAGACCGCTGACAACACTCATGAAAACGAGCTGCGGAATGATTGATTGCAGCACCGATCCATTCCACGCGAACAGCATGCGAATCCAGTTTTGTGCTGGCCTGACGATCATAACTTTCTCTCGTGCTCGACGGGATTGCTTATTGCTTGACCGGGACAACCTTGCCCGGGAAAAGGTGGTACTGCTATTGCTCGATGATATGGACGAACGCATCCACCACGCCGTTGGCGATTTGCCGCTGCGGCCAGCCAATGCGCGATCGCTGTTGCGTCGGCGGGATTCTCGAGCCAAGTCGCCACAAGCCCGGCGTCGATGTGCAACTGCAGAGCAGCAGTCGGAAATGCCGTGATGAAAATGGTCGGCGGTGGACGCCCGAGTTGAAGAAGGTGATCGTCCATTTCGACGCCGGACCTACCTGAGATTCGCACATCGGAAATCCGACATGCTGTTTCATCGATTTGCGCGGACTGCAGGAACGCCTCCGCCGATTCAAAAACCAACGTAGGCCAACCCACCGAGCGCACCCGGCCTGACGTAGCGATGCGGACGGCTTCATCGTCGTCGACAATAAAAACGATCTGGATGGTGCAAGTGACGGACCTCGGTGTTAGGTCAGTAGTAGCACGAACGGGCTGGCTTCCACCGCGCTGGCACGATATTCCAAGCCTAGATTAGATGTCTTAGGAGGAGAATGATACGAACGTATAGGTGCGTTGGCTCGGATCACCGATTTTTGCGGTCGCTCAGAGTGGGGACTGTGCGGAGTGTCAAAAATCGTGCGCGCTCAGTGGCATGCGTATCAACCTAGGCGACGCCATATATAAGCCGGGAAAAGCCTCCCGGAGCCGACTTTCAGGAGTAGGCTCCAGTGTGTCACGAACGCAGGTGCGAGCCTGCGATGCTGTACTAGAGATGGGAGTCGGCCTCCCGAAATCGGCTTGCAGGAGCAGATATCAAACCGCCCAGTGCGGCTGCATCCAAAAGATGTGGTCGTGAGCGACCGAGGAAAAGGCGTTCTGATACTGATACTCGGCGGTGCTGTCGGCACTTTATCTGCCGCTCATCTTCATGCTGGCGTGCCTGATTCTGCGGGGCGTCTCACTCGAGCTCCGCGCTAAATCAAGGCGCACGAAGAATCTGTGGAATCTTGCGTTCATCGGCGGGTCGGCGGGCGCGACGTACTTTCAAGGCATCTCGCTCGGCGCGTACCTGCAAGGCATTCCGGTGCAAAACGGCGTGTTCGTGGGCGACGCCTTCGGCTGGCTCACGCCTTTTTCGACGCTGACCGGGCTCGGGCTCCTCGACACCTACGCGCTGCTCGGCTGCTGCTGGCTCATTGCGAAGACCGAAGGCGATTTGCAACGCCGCCTGCATCGCATGGTCTGGCCGCTCATGCTCGTACTGCTCGCGTTCATCGTACTGGTCAGCATCTGGACGCCGTTGCAGCAACACAACGTCGCTGCACGCTGGTTCGATTCCGGGTGGTTCTGCCGGATGCTGCCGGCGCCGTTCCTCGTTGCGATTTGCGCTGTGCTGATGCGTCGCGCCGCGCCGCGTGAGTGCGACGTGATACGCAGCCGTTCGTGCTCGCGCTTGTGCTCGTAGCACTCGGTTACGCGGGCTTGCTTGCGACCGTCTGGCCGTACGCGAGTCCCTCAAGCGTCACGCTTTGGCAAGCCCCGGCGCCGCATTCAACACTGGTACTCACGCTGGCGGGCGCCTCCGTGATTCTGCCAATCGTCCTCGTGTACACATCGTACGGTTATTGGGTGTTCCGAGGCAAGGTGCGTCATGACGAACTTCACTATCACTAGGCGGCGCGGGCGCGCTGCGCTGCCAGGCTGGGCGTGGTTCGTCATGCTCTGGTGTGTGGGCTGCGGGGGCGCGGTCGTGGTCGCCGATGTCTTCACGGTGTTTATGAACGTGACGCTGTTCGCCGTCATGAGGTGACGGACCCGCAGCGGCCCGTTCCGTCGGGGGCCTCGCCATGAGCTGCGCTTTACCTTCCGGGACGTTGTCGTGCTCCGTACAGCGTTTCAGCGGCAGTCCGCGAGCAAAATCTTGCTGCGCCTTCTCGCCTGAAAGATGAGCTGCCGGACGAGCTTCCTCTTTCGGGCATTCGTGTCACCGCTGTGGGTAACCCGCTTGCAGTCAAAAGCAGCCCCGCCGCAATGGAGTACCAATACCGGGCAGCGTCTCCTTGACTTCGAAGTCGCTGAAATCGAGGGCGATGCCGTGTTTCTGGAGTAGACTCGAACATCGGCCGCGATCAGCACCGTGCACCGCCGAGCTGTCCGAGCGCGAAACGCACGATTCGCTCGGCGTGCGCACCGGTTAATTCGATGGGAACACTGGCGAGCGACAGAATTACTCGATCACGTGAAGACGAGGAAGCGTCCACCATCGACGACGGCGCCGGAGTGGCTCGCGCGGTGTCCGGATGGGAAACGATAGATGCAGCATCTGACGCGACTGCAAGTAGATGCTCCTGTGTCGGTGCCTCGCCCGAGAGCTTCTTGCGCCACAGGTCGGGGGCGCTGGCAGCGAGCACCGCTCACGACAGAAGGTCTCGCGCCGAGTCCGCTTGCTGTCCATGCCCTGACCATCTCGCACGCAGAATGCGTCGCATCGCCCAGGGCGTCGCGCGCCTGTCGGTACAACTGTCTCTCCCGTGGCATCGTCCATCACTTTGCACCGTCGTTACGATGGCCACACCTTCGCACCGTGCTTACGCGCATTCAAGCCGGGATGCGCGCACGGTTATTTCAGAGCGATCAGGCTCAACAGTTTCGCCGACTCGATCCGGTCGGAGCTGTTAGCCGCGGTCAATACTCCTTGGCCCCCTCGAGCCATACACACGTATAAGAGCCCCACGCTCGTGGATGACTGCGGCGACCGTTCGTAGAATGGGCTTCTTTGGGTCGTCCGTCTATCCTTATTCCGTGGACGGTGCGTTTTCATTTGAGCGGTGGCCATGTTAGACATTCTGCAAAACTTGATATTTATCGGCAACAACGCGTACGACGAGTACACCTTCGTCCTGTGGCTGAACAGTAACAGTGACCCGCACTTGCATCCCATAATCGTCGATCAAGCCAATCCGGATAAGGACGGCACGATCACCTTTGTGCGTCGAAGCATCGAGACGGACACGTCCTCTTGCAATTCTGCTCTTCCGCCACGTCGACGGCGCTTGGCGCGTGTTGCTACCTGACGTCGAACGCCCGGCGACGAGCGTGTCCTTCATGCAGCACGGTTGGGCCACCTTCAGGCGCGATCACTGATGTGGACTGTACTCGTAAGGGAAGAAGCGAATTGTGTGCTCGCCGGGCGTACGGTGGCCAAGACGATCATGTCTCCATCGTGAAGAGACGGGTCAGCGCGCAATGATTCGAATCGCCGGATGCTTTTCGTTTCGCGGCCTCGGTTGAAACAAGGCCTGGATCGATAAAGGCCGCAGAGTTGTCCTTTTATTATCATTTCCTTACCTATATCGAGGTCTGTCTTATGGTCAACATGACTCGGCGACAGTTTCTCAAGGTGTCGGCGACGACGCTGGCGGGGTCGAGCCTAGCTCTTATGGGCTTCTCACCAACCGCGGCGCTCGCTGAAGTTCGCCAATACAAGCTGGCGCGCACCACAGAGACTCGCAATACGTGTACCTACTGTGCGGTAGGCTGCGGCATTCTGATGTACAGCCTGGGCGACGGCGCGAAAAACGCCAAAGCCAGCATCATCCACATTGAAGGCGACCCGGACCACCCCGTCAATCGCGGGACGCTGTGCCCCAAGGGTGCAAGCCTGCTGGACATCGTCCATAGCGAGAGCCGGATCCTATATCCGGAGTATCGGGCACCCGGCTCCGACAAATGGCAGCGCATTTCCTGGGAAGACGCGCTCGACCGCATCGCGCAGCTCATGAAGCAGGATCGCGATGCCAACTTCATCGAAAAGACCGCCGACGGCAAGACCGTCAACCGCTGGGTGACCACCGGTATGCTCGCCGCTTCGGCTGCCAGCAACGAGGTAGGATATTTAACCCACAAGACTATGCGTAGTCTTGGGACGCTTGCATTCGACAACCAGGCACGTGTCTGACACGGCCCGACGGTGGCAGGTCTTGCCCCGACGTTTGGCCGAGGTGCGATGACGAATCATTGGGTCGATATCAAGAATGCGGACGTCATTCTGGTGATGGGCGGCAACGCAGCCGAGGCGCACCCGTGCGGTTTCAAATGGGTCGTCGAAGCCAAGGCGCATCGCAAAGCACGCCTGATCGTGGTCGACCCGCGCTTTACGCGCACGGCGTCGGTCGCCGACTATTACGCGCCGATCCGTACCGGTACGGACATCGCCTTTCTGGGGGGCATGATCAGTTACCTGCTCACGCATAACAAGGTGCAGCACGAATATGTACGCAACTACACCGATTTCAGCTTCATCGTGCACGAGGATTTCGCGTTCAAGAATGGTCTGTATTCGGGCTACGACGCCGGGAAGCGGCACTACGACAAGACCAGCTGGAACTATGAACTCGGCGATGACGGCTATGTGAAGACCGATCCGACGCTCGCTCATCCGCGCTGCGTGTATCAGCTGATGAAGTCGCATTACTCGCGCTACACGCCTGAGATGGTCGAGAAGATCTGCGGCACGCCGAAGGACAAGTTCCTGCGTGTGTGCGAGATGATGGCCAGCACCGCTGCGCCGGACAAGGCCGGCACCGTGATGTACGCACTCGGTTGGACCCACCACTCGGTCGGCTCGCAAATTATCCGTGCCGGCGCGATGGTGCAGCTCCTGCTGGGCAATATCGGCATCGCCGGCGGCGGCATGAATGCACTGCGCGGCCACTCCAATATCCAGGGCTTCACTGACCTGGGGCTGCTGAGCGAAATGCTGCCGGGATACATGACGCTGCCGTCGGAAGCGGAACAGGACTACGAGCATTACATCGGGCAGCGCGCGCTCAAGCCGTTGCGGCCCAACCAGCTCAGCTACTACCAGAACTATCGCGCCTTCTTCGTCAGCTTCATGAAGTCGTGGTGGGGCGACGCTGCGACGAAGGAAAATAACTGGGGGTACGACTACCTGCCGAAGCTGGACAAATCCTACGATCTGCTTCAGGCGATCGAGCTGATGACCAAGGGGAAGATGACTGGCTATATCTGTCAGGGATTCAACGTCATCGCCTCAGCGCCGGACAAGGCGAAGGTCGTTGACGGCCTGGCCAAGCTGAAGTGGCTCATCGTCATGGACCCGCTAGCGACGGAAACGTCCGAGTTCTGGAAGCACTACGGTGAGTACAACGACACCGATCCGTCCAGGATTCAGACTGAGGTGTTCCGCTTGCCGACCACTTGTTTTGCTGAGGAAAACGGCGCGGTCGTCAGTTCGTCGCGTGTTCTGCAGTGGCACTGGAAGGGCGCGGAACCTCCGGGAGAGGCTCGCAGCGACCTCGAGATCATGGGTGGCATCTTCACGCGCATGCGTGACATGTATCGCAGGGAAGGCGGCAAGTTTCCGGACCCTATCGTCAACCTGAACTGGCCGTATGCGGACCCCGAGAGCCCGCGCCCCGAAGAGCTGGCGCGCGAGTATAACGGCAGTGCGCTGACGGCTGTGACGGATCCGAAGAACCCGACCAGGGTGCTCGCGAAAGCCGGTGAGCAGTTGTCTGGCTTCGATCAACTGCGCGACGACGGTAGCACTGCGAGCGGTTGCTGGATCTTCTGCGGTGCCTGGACTCAGGCCGGTAATCAGATGGCCCGCCGTGACAACAGCGATCCGACCGGCATCGGCAATACGCTGAACTGGGCGTGGGCATGGCCGGCGAACCGCCGAATTATCTACAACCGCGCATCGTGCGATGCCAACGGCAAACCGTTCGATCCGAGTCGCCAGCTGATCAGCTGGAATGGTGCCAGCTGGAACGGCGCTGATATCCCTGACTACAAGGTCGACGAGGCACCTTCGCTCGGCATGGGGCCGTTCACCATGAACCCGGAGGGCGTAGCGCGTTTCTTCGCCCGCGACAGAATGAATGAAGGGCCATTTCCGGAGCACTACGAGCCGTTCGAGACGCCGCTGGGCTACAACCCGTTGTATCCGAACCATCCGAACGTAACCAACAACCCGGTGGCACGCGTATTCCCCGGGGATCGGGCGAACTTCGGCACGGCGGACCAGTTCCCGCACGCGGCAACCACGTACCGCCTCACGGAGCATTTCCACTTCTGGACCAAGCACGCGCGCCTGAACGCGATCGTGCAGCCGGAACAGTTCGTCGAAATCGGCGAGGACCTGGCGCGCGAAGTAGGTGTGGTGGCGGGCGACAAGGTCAAGGTCTCGTCCCAGCGGGGCTTTATCGTCGCGGTCGCGGTGGTGACCAAGCGTATCAAGCCGCTGATCGTGGATGGCAAGAAAGTGCAGACGGTCGGTGTGCCGCTGCATTGGGGGTTCAAAGGCGTTACACGGCCGGGCTATCTCACCAATACGCTTACGCCATCGGTAGGCGACGGCAATACGCAGACCCCGGAATTCAAGTCGTTCCTGGTCAAGGTCGAGAAGGCTTAAGGAGAAAACGTGGCACTGCAATCTCTCGATATCAAACGCCTGTCGGCCACCACGGTCCCTCCGCCTGGGGACCGTGAGCCTGTCACGGGCACCGTCGCCAAGCTGATCGACGTGTCGAAGTGCATTGGCTGCAAGGCGTGTCAGACCGCCTGCATGGAATGGAACGATCTGCGCGATGAAGTCGGCGTGAACGTCGGCGTCTACGACAACCCGGCCGATCTGACCGAGCATTCGTGGACCGTCATGCGTTTCTCCGAATACGAGAACAGCGCAGGCGATCTCGAGTGGCTGATCCGCAAGGACGGCTGCATGCACTGCGATGATCCGGGCTGCCTGAAGGCTTGTCCGGCGCCTGGCGCGATCGTGCAGTACACGAACGGCATCGTGGATTTCCACGAGGAAAACTGCATTGGCTGCGGCTATTGCATAACCGGTTGCCCGTTCAACGTGCCGCGCATTTCGAAGAAGGACCATCGTGCGTATAAGTGCACGCTGTGTTCGGATCGCGTCGCGGTCGGCCAGGAACCGGCTTGCGTGAAGACCTGCCCGACGGGCGCGATCATGTTCGGCACCAAGGACGACATGCACCAGCAGGCCGCGGACCGAATCGAGGATCTGAAGGAGCGCGGTTTCCGGAACGCCGGTCTGTACGATCCGATAGGTGTCGGCGGCACGCACGTCATGTACGTGCTGCATCACGCCGACCAGCCGTCGCTCTATCACGGTCTGCCGACGAATCCGCGGATCAGCCCGATGGTGCGGGTCTGGAAAGGCATCGCCAAGCCGCTCGGGCTCGCTGTGCTGGCGGCAACGGCGGTAGCGGGCTTCTTCCACTTCACCCGGATCGGCCCGAACGAAGTCGAGGAGTCCGACGAACAGGCCGCACGTGACGAGACGAACCGTGAAAAGGAGCACGCCGATGAGCAAGCATGATATCCAACACGGCGAACTGATCGAGCGCTACAACGCCAACGAGCGCAGCAACCACTGGGTCACCGCGATCAGCTTCGTGCTGCTCGCGCTGTCCGGGCTCGCGATGTTCCATCCGGCGATGTTCTGGCTGTCCGCGCTGTTCGGCGGCGGCCAGTGGATGCGGATCCTCCACCCCTTCATCGGGGTGGTGATGTTCGTTTCCTTTGCGGGTCTGGTGTGGCGCTTCTGGCATCACAACCTCATCGATCGCGGTGATATCCAGTGGCTCACGCAGATCGGCGATGTGCTGACCAATCGCGAGGACAAGCTGCCCGAAGTCGGTCAATATAACGCCGGCCAGAAGATGCTGTTTTTTACGTTGCTCCCCTGCATGGTGGCGTTGATGCTGACCGGCATCGTGGTCTGGCGGCGCTACTTCTCGGCGTACTTTCCGATCGACATCATCCGCTTTTCGGTCCTGATTCACGCGGCGGCGGCCTTCGTGCTGATCGCGGGGATCATTGTCCATATCTACGCGGCGATCTGGATCAAAGGCACGATGGGCGCGATGCTGCATGGCACCGTGACGCCCGGTTGGGCGCGCAGGCATCATCCGCGCTGGTTCCGAGCCATTATCAAATCGTCAACGCGTAACCACTAGCACGGGGCCTTGGACACCGGGCGTTATGCGCGGCGTCCGAGCCGACGACACGATCCACCGCGGGCCGACACCAGAATGGATGGCGACCTGCCTTTTTTGCGAGGGTTAATGTGCAAACCTTTCTCGAACCTCGCGAGATCCTGACGCTCGATCGCTCGGCAATTCCTCGAATACGGCTGCCGCGGCGCGGCGAGCTATTCGCCGGGCGCGCGCAGCGTCTGCGCACGCTGGCGACGGAGAGCCATCCTATCGGCGACTACCTGCGACTGATGGCCGACCTGGCACAAGCCCAACACGAGATACTCGCCCGATTCACCGCGCGTGCGGTCGATCCTTCGTCGATTGCGCGTGCCCAGCAACACTCGATGCCTATCCTGCCGGCACGCACAGGCGAGCGTGATCCGGCCTGGCGGGAGGTCCTGGAATCGCTGCTGTCGCGCCTCGAAGCGAGCAGCGAGATCGCACCGCCGCTCGCCGCAGCGGTCGCGCGGCTGCGAGCACTCGATGACAGCGCGCTTGAACGCGAGGCCGATGCACTGCTCAGGCCGGGCGGCGAAGTTCTCGATAATGCGGGCGGGCCGTTTATCATGGCGGCGCTGCAAGTGCTCTGGACCGATCAGGCAAGCCGCTTGACGGTGGACCAGGTGCCCTACCTCGACACGGTCGGCCTGTGCCCTGTCTGCGGTTCGCACCCGGTCGCGAGCGTGGTGCGCGTGGGCGGGGCCAACCAGGGTTACCGGTTCGTCGCGTGCGGGCTGTGCGGTACCGAATCGCACGTGGTGCGCGTCAAGTGCACGCACTGCGACTCGACGCAGGGCATCGCCTACCACGCGATCGACGGCCGTCCGGACTGGGCCAAGGCCGAGTCATGCGAAGCGTGTCACACCTACCGAAAGATCTTCTATCAGGACAAGGAATTCGGCGTCGAACCGTTCGCCGACGACCTCGTGAGCCTGCCGCTCGACCTGTTAGTGAACGAAGCCGGCTATCGCCGGCCCGCGCCGCACCCCTTCTTGTGGCCGGCTGCCGGGCAGGACGACGACGCATGAGCAAGGCCGGCTAGCAGCAGCCCGCACCGGTGCTGGCGGGATGCGAGAGGCGCGCGGCGCAAATGCTGGGCCACCAGACCAGGGACGCAGTCGGTCAAGGGCGCGCTCTGGCTGATCCGGCGGGGGCTAGTGGTCCGTGTGCATCCATCGACACCGATCGTTGGCAATTCTTTGAACCGCGCGATGTGCGCCGTAGCGGTGCTTTCTGGTGTCCGGCATGGCATCGGTGCAATATTTCGCGCCGCTACAGTCTCGTTACTGTCTGAGGACATGCCGGTAATACAAGGAGCTTCATGGATGAAGTATGAAAGTGCTCTACAAAAGAGCATCAGGAAGTGGCTTGATCAGTTGATGGAGATGGCGGAACTGCTCGGCTTGCTGGTCATCGGCATTGCAACCGCGCTGGCGATGGGCTATCTGGTCTGGAAGATGGCGCACTCCGATGGCGTCACGCTGACCGATCTGCTGTTGATGTTTCTATACCTTGAAGTATTCGCGATGGTCGGGCAATACTTGAAAGCGGGACAATTGCCAGTGCGCTTTCCGCTTTACATTGCCATGGTCTCGATCGCGCGGGACCTGATCCTGCGCGCGGGCGGGAATACCGAATTGCATCTTGTCGCGTCGGCCGGGGCAATCGTGCTACTGGCGGTGGGTGTGCTGCTGCTCCGCTACGGGCAGTATAGGTATCCGAACAACCGACCGGGCGAGCGAGACGATAGTGCCTAATGAGCTCTCGCTGAGCGCTGGCGCCTGATCGTGCGGTCGGGTGGCGGCGCATTGCTACGCTGCCGCCACATAGGAACGGAGCGTGCGACTTGCACCGCTCCGCTCGAGCCTTTCGAAGCCCCATGATACCCACCGGTGTCCGATCTGAGAATCCGCGGACGCGGGCAATGCCAAGGCAGTCCGGATCCAGTAGCTGCGTTATGCGAAAGTCACAAACCTCGTGTGATAATCGCGTGGCTCGTATGGCTTCACAGCCGCCGGGCTTTCACCATTTGCGGGAGTCGTTGTTGCAGGTCTGCATGCGACGGATGCGCCTGGGGGCCACTTGCTGGACCCGGACAGGTTCGCGCCATCGGCGCGACCGCGCATCGACATGGCGAGGCAACGTTCCAGCCCATATAGCACGGGAGCCCCATCGATGGCGCATATCGACGCGCTGAATCGTATCGTCAGCACCGTAATTTCCCCCGTCTCCCGCGATATCGACCAACTCGCCAACTTTCCACGCGCTGCGCTCGATGCGCTTGGCCAGTCCGGTCTGCTGGGCCTTTTCAGCGCACCCGAAGTGGGCGGCATGGGGCTCGGACTGGATGAAGCTTCCCAGGTGGTCGAGTGCATCGCGCAGGAATGTCCGTCGACAGCGATGGTTCTGACCATGCACTACGTGGGAAGCGTGCTGATCGAAAAGTACGGCCCCGTGGACGTGCGCCGCGCGATAGCCGAAGGCCGGCACCTGACGACACTCGCATGGTCCGAACCCGGCTCGCGAAGCCACTTCTGGGCGCCGCTTGGCACCGCCCGGCCCGACGGCAACGGCGTCGTGCTTAACGGCAGCAAGAGCATGGTCACGTCGGCCGGAGAAGCCGATTCGTACATCTGGTCGTCGCGACCGATAGCCGGCGTCGAGAGCGCGAGTACGCTGTGGCTGGTCGACACCCGCCTCGCAGGGCTGTCCAGCCCGCAGCCGTTCGACGGGCTCGGCCTGCGTGGCAACGCGTCCGCCCCCGTGCGCGCGGAAAACGTCACGGTGCCGGCCACCGCGATGATCGGTACGGACGGTACAGGCGGCGACGTCATGCACAGCGACGCTCTGCCGGTCTTCGCGACGCTGTCGGCGTCGGTGTCGATCGGTCTCATGGAAGGCGCGCTGCAGCGTGCGGTAACGCACGTCACCAGCAGCCGCTTTGCCGAAAGCGGCAGCACGCTCGCCGAGTTGCCCACGGTGCGCGCGTACCTGGCCCGCGCGCGCATTCGCGCGAGCCAGGCCCGCACGCTGCGTGACGATACGCTCGCTGCCGTGAAAGACGGCCGTGTCGACACACTGCAACGCGTGCTCGAAGGAAAGGCTGCGGCTGGCGAAGCCGCGCTCGAAGTCACCGACATCGCGATGCGCGTGTGCGGCGGCGCGGCCTTCCGCAAGGAAGCCGGCATCGAGCGCCTGTTCCGCGATGCTCGTGCTGCCTCCGTGATGGCGCCCACATCGGACGTACTGTACGACCTGATTGGCCGCCTGATGTGTGACATGCCGCTGGCCTGAGCGCTGAACGACAAACCCGAAACTTTGGAAATAGCGCCATGACTACGCAAGAACCTCTGATGCTCGGCGCAGTTGCCTACGCACCGAAGGTCGTCACGATCTGGGAAGGCTTCCGCGCCTGGTTTGCCGAACGCGGTCTTGCGTTCGACTTTCTGCTGTACTCGAACTACGAACGACAGGTCGAAGCACAGTTCGCCGGCGACATCGCGCTGGCCTGGAACTCACCGCTCGCGTGGGTGCGTGCCGAACGCATGGCGCGAACGCGCGGCGAAACGGTGAGCGCGCTTGCAATGCGCGACACGGATATCGATCTGCACTCGGTGCTGGTCGTGCCGACGGCGAGCGCGGTGCAGGAACTGGCCGAACTGCGCGGCAAGACAATAGGTTTCGGCGCCATCGATTCGCCGCAGGCCACGCTGATTCCACTGGACCATCTGCGTCACACGGGCGGCCTTGTCGCCGGGCGCGACTATGAAGCGCGCCGGTTCGACGTGCTGGCCGGCAAGCACGGCGATCACATCGGCGGCGAGCGTGACGCTGCCAATGCGCTGGTACGCGGCGAGATCGACGCGACGTGGATGGTGGCGGCGAACTACCGGGGCTTTGCAAATGAGGGTACCTTGCCGACGGGCGGCACGCGCATCGTCGCCACGACCGGGGCATTCGACCACTGCAACATGACCGTGAGCCCAGGAGCGCCTCAAGAGGCTGTGCGCCGCTTCGGCGAAATCCTGCTCGCGATGGGCTGGAACGATCCAGCCGTGCGCCCGCTGCTCGACCTGGAAGGGCTGAAGGTATGGAAGCCCGGCCGTGCGAGCGGCTATGCACTGCTGGACCGGGCCGTTACGGAAGAAGGCTTCTATGACGAACAAGGCCGTATTGTCGAGCGCGACTATCGATATTGAGGCGCTCGGCTTCGACGCCGGTGCGCATCTGCCGGTCAGGCACGCGCTGACGTCGCTCGCGCCCGGCGAGGAGCTGCGCGTAACGGGAACCGCGCCGGGCTGGGAAGTGCAACTGGACGAATGGTGCCGCAGCCAGGGACATGCGTTGCGTTGGGAAGCCGGCGCGGCGCGTCAGGGCGAGCGCCGCTTCGCATGCATAGAACGCGGCGCCGAATACGGGCGTTGGCGTGGGGCGTCGCATACCGGGCATAGTGACCCGCGCGCACCGGATGCGCTCGCCGTGCGTGCCGCACGCGGCTGGGGACTCGCCGCACGGGGCGCGCACGTCGAGACCGGTTCGCCCGCGTTCGCATTCCGGCTCGATTGCAAGGATGAAGTCTGGGCGGACAACGCGGCCGAGTTCTATAAGCAGGCGGCCGCAGCGCAATGGAACCCCGACGAGGCGATCGACTGGGATGTGCCATTCGACAATCCGCCGCCCGTCGAGGCCGCGGTCGTGCAGATCATGACTTATATGGTCGAGAACGAAAACGCGGCGCTCGTCGTGCCGGCGCGGTTTCTCGGTCAATTGCATCCGCGCTACCGCGAACTTCAGGCCGCCCTTGCGATTCAGATAGCGGACGAAGCACGGCACGTCGAAGTGTTCACGCGCCGCATTCGGCATAAAGGCCACGAACCTCTGCTGTCGACGGCGGGAGGGCAAACCTCGCTGAAGAGCCTGCTGGACGAGCCGGATTTTTCCGTTGCGAGCTTCCTGCTATCGGTACTCGGTGAAGGTACGTTCGTTACGCTTCTGCAGTTCCTCCAGACTGACGGTCCTGACCCACTTACGCGTCAGATCGCGCGTCTTCTCGTACGGGATGAAGCACGCCATGTCGCGCTTGGCATGTCTCATCTGCTGTACCGTGTCGCGCGAGAACCGGAGCTTCGGGTGCGGCTTGCACAGGCGATCGAACATCGTCATGACGCGCTGGCCGCCGCGGGGGGCCTTAACGAAGAAGTATTCGATGCGCTCATACTTGTTGCAGCCCGAGAACTGACACCGGGCGCCGCCGCGCACGGCTACGCGCGGGTGCAGCAGTTGCTGCGCGATATGGCCGACGGCCGCTATACCCGGCTCGTGCGCCTCGGCTTCGAACGAGCTCAGGCGCAGGAGCTTGCGTCACTGCACACGCGGAACTTCATGTAGTTTCTTGCTTGCCAATCCCCGTGCCGCGTGCGTTGCCATCCTGCCTGGAGGTCTGGCGCCGAGACGTTGAGCGACACGCTCGCCCATCAGGATGGGCCTCCGGCATTGTGAAATTCAAAGTGGCTCCTGCAAGGTTCGAAGACTCAACGCGGGCACTATGGAAGTTCGAGCATGCAACGAGTCCGTCGACACCGTCCGAGCGGAAGGCCAAAACATCATTGGTGAATGTCTCGTGTTGGTCCGGGACCGGACGGTCGCAAAATCTGTTTGAGTGGCTCGAGCTGGCCGAGGGTGTGTGGAAACTGTTTTCTTATCGCTGAAGGCGAGTTCGCCAGCCTGGCTAATCGGGATTGGTAGATCGGGTTCGCACTAACGTAACTTCGCAAGTGCAAAAAAAAGCCCCTCAGGGCCTTAGGTTTCAGCCATCCTCATCGCCTTTATTGTCGCGCCAACCCCAAGTATATTCATGACGCGCTTCAGGTTGTAGGCCAATACCTGAAGACTCATTTCAGTGCTCACCCTCCCGAGCGTCCGGGTCAGGAAGTGCGTGGCACCCATCCAGTGCTTGAGCGTACCAAATACATGCTCAACGGTACTCCTGCGGAGGGTCATTGCATCTGGCTTCCGCTCGAGCCGACGCTGCATGGCTTCCAGTATGTGTTCGTGCTCCCATCGTCGGATGCGACGATAGTCGCTGGGAGAACATCTCTCCTTGAGATGGCAACGCGGGCAGGCACTGGGCCAGTAGGCCTGCAGAGTCATGTCATGCTCAACGGTTGTGAATCGACGAATTGCACGCTCGCCAGCAGGGCATCGATATTCGTCGTTCCTCGCAACGTAGACGAAGTCTCGCTTGGTAAAGAGACCCAACAGCTCGCCTTGCGGCTCATTGAGACGGTGATGCCGCGTGCGGGAGGACCTTGCGGTACTCGTTTGCCGCATGCAAGTACGCCGCGCCGAATATACACATGCGTCGTTTTATCGTCGTAGGAGGAGAGGCAGGGGGGCTGCAGCTTCCTGGATGCATCGAGGTATCCAAACGTATGAGCGCGCTATGCTCGCGGAGGACCGCAGTGACCGTTCGTAGAATGGTTTTCTTTGGGTCGTCCGTCTACCCTGCTTCCATGGAGTTCGCGATTTCATTTGTGTGGTAGGCATATTAGACGTTCTGCATAACTTAATTTGTATCGATATCAACGCGTACGACGAGTACAAATTCGTCCCCTGGCTGAATAAGACCGTGCACCGCCGGACTGTTGACCTTAGCCGCATCTGTATCAAGTGAGGGCCACGATGAGCACGAAGGCAAGAGATTTGGTCGAGCTGCACCGAGATGATCCGACGTCGGCAGAACTGCGGAAGATGGCCGCGAACATCATCGCCGTCGGCGTCGCAGATCAACGCGAGGGCTGCTGACATGAACGCGTTCGAAAGGTGGCGCTCCCGACCGATGCAGGTCCGTGTCCTGGATCGCTGCGATGAATGTGGCGAGTTGAAGGAAGACGTCCAGAAGCGTGTGAACTATCGGCCAAATATTACCGCCGTCTGCTGTGCGAAGTGCTTCGCCGAAATGACCGGCGATTGGAGCGGATGTGCAGCGCGGCAGGAGCCAACGATGACTTGAATGATCGTGACTGCGGGCCTGTCCGCATTGGGGCATTCGCAGGATCATGCGGGGTCACTCCTTTGGCGATAATTCCTATCACCATTGCGTTTGGGCGCTGAAATTCAGGGGAGGGCGGTTTGCGCTCGACACACTGGGGGTTCTTTGGACGACTTGCTCGATGACGATATTGCACGCGAACTGGCCGAACGGATGAAACTGTTCGTCTTCGCGACCGACCTCCCTGTAAGTCGCTTGTCGCGCGACATGGCCGAAGTCGAACGCTTCGAGACTACTGCGGGGCCGCTCACGCCGGCTGCGGCGGCAATCGTCGACGGTGCGGTGCGGATCCGGGGGAGACCTTCTTTTTTGGGAGGCTGGCGCATATCTCGCCTCGGCGATGGCCAAGGGCGGCCCGATTGCAGCAACTGAACCTTTCATCCTCATGATGAAGGACGTTCCTGGAGCGCCCTGATAGCCGGGACGGGCGACGCGTTCAAGGCCGTTTTTGCAAAATATCCGAAGGTCTATCTCGCGAAAACCAGAAAACTGCTGAAGCAATATTCAGCGGGGCGCATCGATAACGAGGATGCGCTGGCTGACAACCTTGAGCAGGCACAGAGCCTCCCGGTATCCGGATAACGCTGGAGGCAGAAGTACCTGATGAAGTTCCTGTCGTGGGGCATGAGAAGGAAGATGATGAAGAAGATTAGATACCCCCGCTTCACCACCATCGAGTTGTGGGTCCTCGCCATCTCCATCATCACCGCAGCTGGACTACAGAGATGAGTGTACCCGCCTATGGTCCCACCAATGCACGCATCATGATCGTAGGCGAAGCCCCGGCGAGAACGAAGTAGAGAAGGGTAGGCCCTTCGTTGGCTACTCGGGGCAACTCCTGACTACCTGTCCGGTCCAGTCCAGGCTAATACACATTACTGCTTCATCACGAAAGTGTGCAGGGAACGTCCACCTGGTAATGACATAGAGTTTGTGAAGGACCTTGCTGAACTACTTCCCCGACATGCCTACGACTGATCCCCCAAGCTGAGGTAGAGATGCTGTGACAGGCAACCTTTCCTCGTCTGCCGGGATCTCAAAGGATACATATCATGACTTCGTCTTCGTCTTCGTCTTCGTCTTCGTCTCGGACTCGAGATCCCAATGCACATCCTCAGCCTCGATTGCCAGCCGAATGGCTGCCCGCGACGACCATGCCCGATACGGCAGCTTCGCGATCGCCCTCCACTGGATCACAGCCGCGCTGCTGCTGGTTCAATTCGTCCTCGCTCATAGCTGGGGAGTCGCGCCGAAGCCGACGCGCCATCTCATGATCGCGACTCACATGTCCTTCGGTATTGCGTTGACGGCTGTGCTCGTCATGCGCAAGCTAAATCGGCTCGATTCGTCGATCGCAGCAGACATAGGCGCATTGAGCAGCCGAGCGACTCGTGTAGCGGCTCCTTCGATCATCGTTTATAAAATCTTTGCAAAAAGGGAGCAACTCTTTTGATGAACCGCGATGGCAGTCCCCATAAAATCGCCAGACTGACGGTAAGGAAGCGAACCCCATTCAATGGATGGCCCGCCTTACCGCTACGAAAGGCCCTTCGTTGAACATGCATTTTTTCGAGATCGTGCTCACACCTCCCGACTCTCTGTTGGGCATTTCATGGAGTATATGTAAGTGAAAAAGAATACCATCGTGGCGGCAGCTTTGTCTGTCTGCGCCGTCGCGGCCCATGCGCAAAGCAGCGTCACCCTATATGGACTGATCGATACAGGTATCGTTTATACGAATAACCAAGGTGGCAGCAGCGCATGGCAGGAACAAAGCAGCATGCTGTCGAACGAAGTATGGGGTCTGAGGGGCAGCGAAGACCTCGGCGGCGGTCTGCATGTAATCTTCCGTCTCGAAAACGGGTTCAACATCCAAAACGGCAAGACCACCTACTCGGGCACAATGTTCGGCCGTCAGGCTTATGTCGGTGTGCAGAGCGACAACTATGGAACGCTCACGCTCGGCCGGCAGTATGACGCCGTGGTCGATAATCTCGGACCGATCGCACTGGCGAACAACGGGGACGGAAACAACCTGGCCGCGCATCCGTTCGATAATGACAACGTGGACGATTCGTTCTATATCAACAATTCGGTCAAGTACGTGAGCCCGACGTATCAAGGGTTGCAGGCCGAGGCACTGTACGGCTTGAGCAATGCGGCTGGCGGCTTTTCGAATAATCGCGCCTATAGCTTTGGCGTGACGTACAACAACGGTCCGATCAATCTCGCGGCTGCTTACCTCCAGCTGAATAACGGTGCGTCTAACAGTACCGGGGCACTGTCGAACAACGACTTCGTAAACTTCCCCGCAGCGCGGCAGCGCGTGATGGGTGTCGGCGGCAATTACACGATCGGACCGGCGATGGTCGGCTTGCTGTGGACGCACACCTTGTTCGACAATACGCAACCCGGTGCGAACTCAGTGATCCTGCAGTCATTCGACACCCTGCACTTCGATAACTACGAAGTTAACGTGCACTATACGGTGACCCCTGCGATCTCGCTCGCCGGCGCGTACACCTTCACTCAAGGCGCCTTTGCTGGCGCCACCGGTTCGGCGGACCCGAAGTGGCATCAAGTGACCCTGATGGCAGATTACTCGTTCAGCAAGCGCACCGATGTCTATGTCGAGGGTGTCTATCAACACGCATACGGGGCTGCCGGCTCTGCGTTCGAGGGTGCATTTATTAATGGCTTGTCGCAGGCTTCAACAGGCAATCAGGTTGCCGCGACTGTGGGCATTCGGACGCGCTTCTAGTCGGCGCAGCGCTTAGTCAGATTAGACACTCGTCGCGACATCGGCGCATCGCCCGGCCACCCGGTATCGATGTGCCGACGTATTGCTCCAGCGCTTTCGGCCAACGCGGCTCAGCTGTTCAGCTTCATTAGCGCAAACCCTGTCGGTTTCTGGTTCCATGTCTACTCCTGGAGTCGGCCTTGTCTGTGTGAGGAGAAGGGAGTGAAAGCGCAGGGAGCAACGGCCCATCAACTGCTAACAGTAACGATTCGTGGGTGCAGACACTCGGGACGCGTCCGAGGCCGCGACACTTTACCTGCCAGTTTCGGCCGACCGTCTTGCTCCAGCCGAAGGTCCAGTCGATAGAACTACGCGACACGGCGGACTTTGCCGCGCCATGCCGAGCCGATCGCTTGGCGCCGCCTCCAACGCAAAGCGATAAGAGCACCGGCGGCTCGCCCGATCCTCGATCCGCGTATCAAGGCCATCGTCGCACCATCAAATCCTGCTCAACAAGGCTTGACCTTCCCATTGCGGGAAGGTTGAAACTTGACCGTGATGGCCGGTGGGCCGCTGTCCAGAGGGAGCTCGACATGAATATTGGTGAAGTCGCGAAGGCATCCGGCGTTTCGGCCAAGATGATTCGCCACTACGAGGGAGCCGGCCTGATTCAGGCTGCCACGCGGACGGAATCGAACTATCGCGTGTACACGCACAAGGACGTGGAGGTGCTGCGCTTCGTCAGGCAAGCCCGCCGGCTCGGATTCTCGATGAAGCAGATTTCTGTATTGCTGGGCCTGTGGCAGGACCGAAGCCGGTCCAGTAACGAGGTCAAAAAGCTCGCGAAGGAGCACATCGCCGAGTTGGGCCTGCGTATCCGGGAAATGACGGAAATGAGAGACACGCTGAAGCATCTGGCGGACCACTGCAGGGGCGACTCCCGTCCGGAATGCCCGATTCTGGAAGAACTGGCCGGTCAAAAACATTAGTTGCAACGCTTGACCTTCCAACGGTTGGAATGTCGATACTGGAATTGCTCACAACAGAATGGAGTTTTCAAAATGGAACTGGAAGTCAAAGACATGACCTGCGGGCATTGCGCGGGTGTCATCACGAAAGCGGTAAAGGAGATCGACACACAGGCGGAGGTGGACATCGACGTTGCGACCAAGACGGTACGCATCGAGTCCGCGCACAGTGCCAACGACTTTTTGTCGGCCATCCAGGAAGCAGGGTACACCCCTGCTGTTCGCGCTTGACCCTCTTGCCGGCGTAGCGCCGGTCCCTCAGTCCTCAACGGCCGCACTCACCGGTGCGGCCTTCAAACAAGACCATGGCTACCGAACTTCTGAATATCAACCGCGCGGCGGCGGGTGCTACCACCACCTTCGAAGTGCCCATTGAGGGCATGACGTGCGCGTCGTGCGTCGCGCGCGTGGAAAAAGCGATTGCGCGCGTGCCGGGCGTGACGCGTACCTCCGTGAATCTTGCGACCGAGAAAGCGTCTATCGAAGCCGACTCTCTGCAGGCGCAAGCTGCCGTAGCGGACGCAGTTCGTTCGGCCGGCTATGAGGTGCCGGAACAGGAGGTGGTGCTGAGCATCAACGGCATGACCTGTGCATCGTGCGTCGCGCGCGTTGAGAAGGCACTGAACAAGGTCGCCGGCGTGTCGTCGGTCAGCGTGAATCTGGCGACGGAACAGGCAACGATAAAGGCCGTTGCTGGTGTCCCGCTGGATTTGCTCGTGGGTGCGGTACAGAAGGCAGGGTACGACGCGACGATTCCGGCAACGGACGTTGAGCAGCTGCCGAAGCGAGACTTTGCGGCGTTCAGGGTCGCCGGTGCGGCCATCTTTAGCGCGCCACTCGTCGTCCCGATGGTAGCGCAGTGGTTGGGCGGGCACGTCATGCTCCCCATCTGGCTTTCGTTTGCGCTGGCGACCGTCGTGCAATTTGGGTTCGGCCTGCGTTTCTACAAATCGGCCTACAGAGCCGTGCTCGCGAAGACGGGCAACATGGATCTGCTGGTCGCTCTCGGTACGTCGGCCTCGTATGGTCTGAGCGTCTATGAGGTCATCGCTCATCCGGGCGATATGGGCCATCTGTATTTCGAAGCGTCGGCTTTTGTCATCACGCTGGTGCTGTTCGGGAAATGGCTCGAGGCCAAGGCAAAGCGCCAGACTACGGAAGCTATCCGCGCCTTGAACGCGCTTCGGCCTGACAAAGCGCGTGTGCGCATCGACGGCACTGAACAGGAGGTGCCTCTTGCGGCCGTGCGCGTCGGCGCGCAGGTGGTCGTCCGCCCGGGTGAGCGAGTGCCGGTGGACGGCAGGATAGTAGAAGGCGCAAGTTCCGTGGACGAGTCACTCATCACGGGTGAGAGTTTGCCGGTGGCGATGCAACCGGGCGATAAAGTGACTGGCGGGTCCATCAACGTCGACGGACTGCTCGTCGTCGAGACGTCAGCCGTCGGGTCCGAGACGACGCTCTCCCGAATCATCCGGCTGGTCGAGTCCGCCCAGGCTGAGAAAGCGCCTATTCAGCGAGTGGTCGACAAGGTCAGCGCCGTATTTGTGCCAACAATTTTGGGAATTGCGCTCTTGACGCTCGTTGGCTGGATGCTCTACTCAGGTAACGTCGAAACCGCCATTCTCAATGCAGTGGCCGTACTTGTCATTGCGTGTCCGTGCGCATTGGGACTGGCGACGCCGACCGCCATCATGGCGGGAACGGGCGTCGCTGCGCGCCATGGCATTCTCATCAAAGATGCCGAAGCCCTCGAGGTCGCGCATCGAATCAATACTGTCGCGTTCGACAAGACCGGCACGCTGACCGTCGGCAAGCCGACGCTCGTCGAATTTCGTACCTTTGACGTGGCACGCAATGAAGCGCTCGCTGTCGCGGCGGCCATCCAGCACGGCAGCGAGCATCCGTTGGCACACGCGGTGACGCAAGCGGCACAGGCGGACGGGATAGTCGCTCCGCAGGCGAGTGATGTGCGAGCCATAGCCGGGCGTGGAGTTCAGGGGGGCGTTGATGGCCGGCTCTACGCTATTGCGAATGCCCGCTTCCTGCAGGAGGCGCAAATCAATGTGCCCGAGGAAGTTCTCGCTCAGGGCGACTCCGCACAGGCTGAAGGACGGACCGTTTCGTGGCTTGTCGAGTTGGGCAATGCGCGCAAAGTTGTGGCGCTGCTCGCATTTGGCGACACCGTCAAGGACACGGCGGCGACCGCCATCGACCACATGCGTGCCATGAAAATACGCACGGTTCTGCTGACCGGCGACAACCAGGGTGCGGCACGTGCTGTAGCCGACAAGCTTGGAATTGAGGACGTGCGCGCCGAGGTGCTGCCTGAGGACAAAGCTCGCGTCGTATCTGACCTGCGCGCGTCCGGTGGAACGGTCGGCATGGTTGGCGACGGCATCAACGACGCGCCCGCGCTTGCGGCGGCCGATGTTGGCATTGCCATGGCGACCGGGACCGACGTAGCGATGCACGCCGCCGGCATTACTCTGATGCGGGGTGACCCCGCACTCATCGCGGACGCCATCGACATCTCGCGCCGCACCTACCGCAAGATTCAGCAGAACCTGTTCTGGGCGTTCATCTATAACGTGGTTGGCGTACCGCTGGCGGCGCTGGGCCTGCTCAGTCCAGTAGTGGCAGGCGCGGCGATGGCGTTCAGTAGTGTCAGCGTTGTGAGCAACGCGCTGATGTTGCGGCTGTGGTCGCCGGACAAGAAGCGTCGGTAACAGCCTGCTGCCAACCCGGGGAGATGGAAGATCTGGAGTCCCTTCATCATGCTTCGTAGCAACCCCTCCAGGAAATTCGAGAATAAAGGAAAAGACTTCATGTTGTTATCTCGCCGAAAATTTTTATTGACCTCTGCTGTGGCCACAACCGCGGCGCTTGCGGGATCTACCGCATGGGGCGCCAGCAATCTGTCGACAATCGGAAGCGGAAATGACGGTGGCACCGGGCGTCGTCTGCTCGTCGAGACGCGTTCGATCGAAGTCAATGGCCGTGCCGCCACCATGTTCGGGCTGCGCCAACCTGATGGCACCCGAGGCCTTTTCCTCGATCCGGATGAGCGTTTCCTGGTAGACCTGGATAACGGTCTGAGCGAACCGACCATCGTCCACTGGCACGGACAGTCGCCACCGCCCGATCAGGACGGCGTGAGCGAGTTCGGCGTACCTATGCTCCGGCCAAATGAGCGACGCTCTTATGATTTTGTTGCGCGTCCTGGCACTCACTGGATGCATTCACATAGAGGCTTTCAGACCCAGAAACTGCTGGCGGCCCCTTTGATCGTTCGCACGAGCGATGACGTGCGCGCCGACGCTCAAGAGGTGACGATGTTCCTTGAAGATTTCCTTTTCCGTGATCCGGCCGAGGTGATGGCAGCGCTGCAAACGCCTGCCCGCGCCGATCCTGCTGCCGGGGCGAGTCAGGGCAGCGGTTCGACGCCGCAAAGCATGCCCCGCCAAGCCGGAATGGCGGGGATGAACATGTCGGGCATGATCATGACCGGTCAAATGTCTAGCATGAAAATGGATCTCAACGATGTCGATTACGACGCCTATCTCGCCAACGATCGCACGCTCGACGACCCCGAGGTCATCCGGGTCGAGCGAGGCGGGAGGGTTCGCTTGCGCATTATCAACGGCGCTGCGTCCACGAATTTCCACGTCGACCTCGGATCGCTGCAAGGTACGGTCGCCGCGGTCGACGGCGACGCCGTGCAGCCGCTCACTGGTAGCCGCTTTGGTTTAGCCATGGCCCAGCGAATCGATATTCTCGTGGATCTTCCGAAGGGTGCAGGGATGTGGCCGATCCTCGCGGTCCGGGAAGGCGAGCGGCAGCAGACAGGTGTCATTCTTGCCACTGCCGGAACGAATGTACGCAAGGTTTCGGGAATGGCGGTCGAACAGACTGGAGCCGTGAATTTCGATCAGGAGCTGCGGTTGTCGGCACTGGAACCTTTGGCGGCCCGCCCCGTGGACGCGACGTTCATGCTGATGCTGACCGGGTCGATGCAGCCGTACACCTGGGGCATCAATGGGAAGGGGTGGGACAACCGCGACACGGTAAAAGTCAGGGCCGGTCAACGGGTCGCCATCACTTTTCACAACATGACCATGATGTCGCACCCGATGCACCTGCATGGTCACCACTTTCATGTCATTGCGTTCAACGGTAAGGCGTTCCAGGGTGCCTTGCGCGACACGGTGCACGTTCCGCCGATGGCAAAGGTCACTGTTGCATTTGACGCGGACAACGCAGGTCGCTGGCTAATGCATTGTCACAACGAGTATCACCAAGCGGCGGGCATGATGACCGAAGTGGCTTACGTTTAACGGCCGCCAAGAGCGCCTCACGGCGGGTTCGGTCAGGATGCGCTGACGGGCACGCCGGACCACGCGAGCGGCGGGGATACATCGGCGCCCTAGCAGGTATGCTGCGCGGGAATCTCGCCGCTCTGTCGGAAGGCTTGCAACGTTAGCGTGAGGGTCATGGTGCGCTCCTCGGCGGCACAACCGCTTGATGCGGGGCTTTTCACTTTGCGTTCGACATCAATGTTTGTGCCGGTGCAGCCAACCCATATGGTGCGAATCAAGCCACTGGGCCATCCCCTCTTCTGCTCAGGTTTACCCACATGTCTGTGAATGAAGCTGCGATTTTTTGCTTGTAAACGAGAGGGTGCGATGTT
Organism: Paraburkholderia sp. BL9I2N2; assembly: GCF_004339745.1. Lineage (GTDB taxonomy): Bacteria > Pseudomonadota > Gammaproteobacteria > Burkholderiales > Burkholderiaceae > Paraburkholderia. The sequence goes on from NZ_SMGP01000006.1 coordinate 374,018, forward strand.
AACTTTGGCCATCCTGTTTTGCGGCGGCAATCGAGATTGGCTGACGAGAGCGATACGGACGATTGGGCAGGCACCGAGTTCGGCGAAGCGAATCTGGGCGACGCGCGTCTGTCGCGACGTCTGGTTGCATTGGCGCGCCGACTTGCCTTCAGCCCGCATGGATCGTTTCCGCAGTCGCTCAAACCTGCAGAGCTTAAAGCGGCGTACCGGTTCTTCGACAACGCACAGATCGATACCGATGGGATCATGGCGCCGCACATTGCACAAACACTGGATCGCATGAGGCAGGTGCCCATTGTGCTGGCCGTGCAGGACACGACTGAATTCAACCTGTCACATCTGCCTGCGACAGAAGGTCTGGGGTATGGGTCCGGGCGTCACGAGCGCGGCTTTATCATGCACAGCCTGCTGGCCGTGACCCCCGAGGGACTGCCGCTGGGTGTGCTGGGCATGAAGACGTGGGCGCGTGCCGAAGAAAAGTTCGGCAAGAAACCTCTCCCTAAAACGCGCCCGATCGAAGAGAAGGAAAGCATTAAATGGATTGAAGGTATCGAGCATCTTGCCGCCCTCAAGACACGTTGTGCCGAGCCACGGATTATCTGTGTGGGAGATCGTGAGAGCGACCTGTACGAGTTGTTTACGGCTGAACGCCCTGATGGCGTCGACTGGCTGGTTCGTGCTGCCCGCAACCGGCGCGTCATGCATCCCGACAAGTATCTTTGGGATACAGTGCTGGCTACTGCACCTGTAGGCCACACCGAGCTTCTGGTTCCAGCCAGAGGCAACATGGCGCAGCGTACCGCGCGACTGACCCTGCGTTGCACGGCGGTAAGATTGCGACCACCGAGCAGGCGCAAAAGCCAAAACCGTCTGCAGCAAACTGATGTATTTGCGATTCACGCTTTCGAAGAGGTACCGCCGGAAGGCACGCAAGCGCTGGAATGGTTGCTGCTAAGTTCGGTGCCCACGACCACGTTTGATGAGATCCTTGAACGGCTCGCCTGGTATGCGCGACGCTGGACGATCGAGACATGGCATCGCGTCCTGAAGAGCGGCTGCCAGATTGAGGCCCGGCAGTTCGGCAATCTCGATCGCTTTGTACGCGCGACGGCCCTGTTTGCCGTCATCGCCTGGCGCATTCTGTACGCGACCCTGCTCGCACGAGCCGACGCAGACCTGTCGTGCGAAGTATTGCTGCAACCGGTCGAATGGCAGGCACTGTTCAGCCACACGCATGGCACCACGAAACCGCCGAAGCAAATTCCATCGCTGGGACAGGTTGTCCTATGGATCGCCATGCTCGGCGGTCATCTGAATCGCAAGCATGACCACCCTCCGGGACCAACCGTCATGTGGCGCGGTCTCCTGATATTGCATGAGATCACGAAGATGTATCACCTCTTCAGACAAAACGAATAGCATGACCAACCAATTTTGTGGGTAAACCTGAGCCTCTTCTGGGTGATCGCGCCTGTACCGTTGCGCCACCATGAACCCGGCGACCGACAAGACCGCCAAGCCGACAACGAAGTAGATCATAGACTGGGTCATGGCAGCTCATAGACTGGGTCATGGCAGCCTCCTTATTGGGTCGCGACCATGCTTGTATTCAAGGTCAGCGCTTACCGAAGTGGCGTGCCACGAGCGCACGCATCCGCGGATCGAACGACAGCTTGCCGGGGCGGAGACGACGTTCGAATGACCGCGTGACCGCATCGGCGACTGACCGGAATTGGCCCGAGTACGGTCTGATGCTGAACCAACAGTTCGGATCGGCTGCATCCGGCAGAAGTCGACGGCGGATTCAACCGGTCGATGCAACGATTTGGTTAAATCGTTCAGCCGGGGTGTCGAAGTCTAGTGTTTTTCGGGGACGTTCGTTGAGCCGCCTTGCTACGGCATCCAGTCTGGCCTGCGAGTAGACGGAGAGATCGGTACCCTTAGGAAAATATTGCCTCAGAAGCCCATTTGTGTTTTCGTTCGAACCGCGTTGCCAAGGGTGTTGAGGATCGCAGAAATAGACCTCAATGTCTGTAGCGACGGTAAAGCGGTTGTGGTCGGCCATTTCCGAGCCCCTATCCCAGGTCAGCGATTTATATAGTTCCCTGGGTAACTTGCTGACGTGTCGTATCAGAGCGTCAACCACAGCCTCAGAATTCTTGCTGGCTACTTTCACCAGCATCACGAATCGACTTTGACGTTCGACGAGAGTCGCAATCTGGCTGGTAGCATTGCCATAAATCAAGTCACCTTCCCAGTGCCCGGGTATTGCCCGATCCTCCGCCGTAGCGGGACGTTCACTGATCGACACGGCGTCGCGAATGTTCGTGCGGTCCTCGGTTTTCAGTGTGTGATGACGGGATCGGCGCATGGTTCGGGAGCGTCGCAAGTGCTCGAGCAATTCCTTTTTCAGGGCGCCACGAGCTTGAATATAGAGGCTCCGATAGATTGTCTCGTGCGACACCAGATAGTCCTTGTTGACCGCGTACGCATGTCTGAGCCAACCAGCAATCTGCTCAGGGGACCACTGCAGCTTCAGCTTCGCAGCGACAACTCGTGCCAGCGTCCGGTTTTGCACCAATTTGCAGACCTTCGGCCGACGTGCCCGCTCCCAGGCAATCGCGTCCGCCTGGCTTGCCCGATAGCCTTGGCTGCCCCCGTTGCGTTGCAACTCGCGACTTATAGTGGAAGGAGCGCGTCCCAGCCTGGCCGCTATCGACCGGATCGATAATCCCGACACCAGAGAACGGGAAATCTCCTCGCGCTCTGCCAGCGTCAATGCCTGTGGCGCGCGGTGCCTTTGCGGCGGCTGGATTCCGCCGGTCTCCGATAGTATCCGCTGAATCGAAGAATGGCCTCGATCGAACAGTTTGGCAATCTGATGAATCGTGTCGCCCTTGCGCCATCGGTCCCACATCAGCGCTTTCTGAGTCTCGGAGTAATGAATTCTCGGTCGCTGTTTCATTTGCAACACCTCCGCTGCTCACGCAGATTCTAGGTGTTGCATCGACCGGTTGAATCCGCCACCCACTTCTGCCGTTGGACGCCTCATCATGTAGACCGCACCTTCCGAGGCGCAACGGTCATCCGTGCCTCCGCGGCTGCCGGTACGCTCTCGGCCTTTACCTACGGTCGCGGCTCGCAAAGATCGTGTCTCACGGCTTTGTCCGGTGGCGTTTGCGAGCCGGAAAGTTGTCGAGAGATGGGCCACGCTGACTGCACCCGCATGAAGTCTGATGAAGGGGCGGAGGGTCACGAACCAAGAGCGCCTCTGCAGCGAACCTCCGCGGCACGGTTCGGGTTGGCCTTGGCCACAGCGCCGAAGCCGCGTCGGTGGCGCGCCAGGCCCCACCCATTCGACGGCACAGTCCGTAGCGTGCAGGTCCTCACCGCGGCCCTCCGACCCAATCCCGATGGCGCCGCGGTCGCCGAAGTGTATCCTGACGAGACGCTTGCGGCTGTAGAACGTTGCAGTCCATAGCGATGCCGTCGCGCGACTTGCTTTTCGAGCGCACCCGGGCCCGTTAGGCGAACGGATGTTAATGTCCTCTTAACTCAATAATAGGCAGCAGTCTGACGGCAGAGTGCGACAGATAAACGCCTACGTATGGTTCCGGCGCGATGCGTAACAGCTTTCAAATCTTGTGGGACGATGGCGAGCGCGTCTTCTGTCGAGGGCGGCGCCCGGGCACCGGCGGCGGCGTCGGCGACAACGTCCTGATTGCGTGGGCCGCCGCTGAACATCCGCCACCCGCCAGCCTCGATCGCCTCGCGCACGAATTCGGGCTGAAGGACGAACTCGATGGCGCATGGGCAGTACGGCCGCTGGAGCTGGTGCGCGAAGACGGCCGGACCCTGCTGGTGCTCGAGGATCCGGGCGGTAAGCCGCTCGCGCAGTTGCTCGGCGCGCCCATGGAGATGGGAAGTTTTTTGCGCCTGGCCGTCGGCATCGCCACGGCGCTGGGCAAGCTCCACCAGCGCGGCCTCGTCCACAAGGACCTCAAGTCCGCCCATATCCTCGTGAACTGCGCGGACGGACAGGCGCGGCTCACCGGCTTCGGCATCGCCTCGCGGCTGCCGCGCGAGCGACAGGCGCCCGAGCCGCCCGAGACCATCGCCGGCACGCTCGCCTACATGGCGCCCGAGCAGACCGGCCGGATGAACCGCTCGATCGACCCCCGCAGCGACCTCTATGCGCTTGGCGTCACGCTCTATCAGATGCTCACCGGCACGCTGCCGTTTACGGCCACCGACCCCATGGAATGGGTGCACTGCCATATCGCCCGAAAGCCGGTGCCGCCTGGCGAGCGGTTGGAGACGGTGCCTGCTGCGGTCTCCCAGCTCGTCATGAAGCTGCTCGCCAAGACGGCCGAGGAGCGCTACCAGACCGCGGCCGGCCTTGAGCGGGATCTGCGACGCTGCCTCGCCAGTTGGGAGCGCGATGGCCAGGTCGATGACTTCCCGCTGGGCGAACACGACACGCCCGACCGGCTGCGGATTCCCGAGAAACTGTACGGGCGGGAGCGCGAGGTCGATACCCTGGTTGCCGCGTTCGACCGGATCGTCAAGAGTGGCGCGCCGGAACTGGTGCTGGTCTCCGGCTATTCCGGCATCGGCAAGTCTTCCGTCGTCAATGAACTGCACAAGGTGCTGGTGCCACCGAGGGGGCTCTTCGCCTCCGGCAAGTTCGACCAGTACAAGCGCGACATTCCCTATTCGACGCTGGTGCAGGCTTTTCAAAGCCTGGTGCGGCCGCTGCTCGGCAAGCGCGACACCGAGCTGGCGAGCTGGCGTGATGCCCTTCTGGAAGCGCTGGAGCCGAATGCGCGGCTCATGACTGACCTCATCCCCGAACTGAAGCTCATTATCGGGGAGCCGCCGCCGGTCCCGGAGCTTGAGCCGCAGCAGGCGCACAGCCGTTTCCAGCTCGTATTCCGCCGATTCATCGGCGTCTTTGCCCGAGCCGAACATCCGCTGGCGCTCTTTCTCGACGATCTTCAATGGCTGGACGCGGCCACGCTCGATCTGCTGGAGGATCTGCTGACCCGGTCGGACCTGCAGCATCTCATGCTGATCGGCGCCTATCGCGACAACGAGGTCGATGCCGCTCATCCGTTGACCCGCAAGCTCGATGCAATCCGCCAGGTCGGAGCGCGGCTGCAGGAGATCCGCCTGGCAACGCTCGCCCGAGAGGACCTCGGGCAGTTGACCGCCGATGCGCTGCGCTGCGATCCGCCCCACGTGGCGCCACTGGCGCAGCTGGTGCATGAGAAGACCGCCGGCAACCCGTTCTTCGTGATTCAGTTTCTCTACGCGCTCGCCGAAGAGGGCTTGCTCCGCTTCGATCACGACGCGGCCTGCTGGGTCTGGGAGCTCGATCGCATTCACGCCAAGGGTTACACCGACAATGTCGTCGACCTCATGGTTGGCAAGGTGACCCGCTTGCCGGCCGACACGCAGGAGGCGTTGCAGCAGCTCGCCTGCCTCGGCAACGTTGCCGCAACCGCGATGCTTTCGATCGTGCTCGGGGTCTCGGAGGCGCAGGTCCACGCGGCGCTGTGGGAGGCGCTTCGTCAGGAACTCGTTGAGCGGCTGGAGGGGGGCTCCTACAAGTTTGTTCACGACCGGATTCAGGAAGCCGCCTATTCACTAATCCCGATAGCCTCACGCGCCGAGGCCCATCTGCGGATCGGGCGGCTGCTCGCCGCGCAGACGCCCCCGGAAAAGCGGGAGGAGGCGATTTTCGAGATCGTGGGGCAGCTCAACCGCGGCGCGCCCTTGATCACTTCACGCGAAGAGCGGGTGCAACTGGCCGAGTTCAACCTGCTCGCGGGCCAGCGCGCCAAGGGATCCACGGCCTATGCCTCGGCACTCACCTATCTCAATGCTGGTACTGCACTGTTGGCGCAGGATGGCTGGGAGCGCCGGCATGAGCTGATCTTCGCGCTGGAACTGAACCGGGCCGAATGCGAATTCTTGACCGGCCAGTTATTGGTTGCAGAGGCGCGATTGGCGGCGCTGTCCAATCGCGTCACGACAACGGTCGAACAAGCCAGCGTCGCGTGCTTCCAAATGGATGTCTGCACGACCCTCGATCCGAGCAGCCGCGCGGTCGCTGTGGGTCTCGACTACCTCCGGCATGTCGGTATCGAGTGGTCACCGCATCCGAAAGACGAGGAGGTGCGACGCGAATACGAGCGCATCGGGTCACGGCTTGCGGGTCGGACCATCGAGGAACTCATCGATTTGCCGCTGATGGACGATGCGGCAACGCTTGCGACCGTCGAGGTTCTGACCAAGCTCTTGGCGCCGGCAGTGTTTACGGATGCGAATTTGGCTTCCGTGACGATCTGCAAGGCGATCAGTCTCAGCATCGAGCGCGGCAACTGCGATGCTTCTTGTGTCGCGTATGTCTGGCTCGCCAGGCTCGCCGGACCGCGTTTTGGCGACTACCAGGCCGGATTCCGGTTCGGCCAGCTCGGCTACGAGCTCGTCGAACGACGCGGGCTCAGACGCTTCGAGGCGAGCACCTATTGTTCCTTTGCGGTTTTCGTCGTGAGCTGGATGAAACACGTGCGGGCCAGCCGTGATCTGCTGTGCCGCGCGGTCGACGCGGCGAATCGGATCGGAGACCTCACGTATGGAGCTTACACGCGCTGCAATCTCAACTCGGACCTGCTCTTCGCCGGGGAGCCGCTGCCGGAGGTACAAGGCGAAGCCGAACACGGCCTCGCGTACGCCGAGAAGGCGCGGTTCGGCCTGGCCATTGACTTCATCAACCCGCAACTCGCGCTGATTCGGATGCTCCGCGGCTTTACGCCGCAATTCGGTTGCTTTGACGACGGGCAGTTCGATGAGTTGCGCACCGAAGCCCATTTCTCCAGCAACCCGGCCCTGGCAATGGCTGCGTGTTGGTACTGGATCCGGAAATTGCAGGCGCGCTATATGGCCGGGGACTATGCGGCGGCAATGGACGCCGCATCGAAGGCGCAACCGCTGCTTTGGACTTCATCCGCGTTCTTTGAGGAAGCCGAATATCACTTTTACGGCGCGCTGGCCCGAGCCGCGTACTGCGACTGCGGCGACGTCGCACCAGCCGGCGAGCGGCTGCAACACATAGTGGCTTTGGCTGAGCATCACAAGCAGCTGCAGGTCTGGGCGGAGAATTGCCCGGAGAACTTCGAAAACCGCGCCGCGTTGGTCGGTGCCGAGATCGCCCGCCTGGAGGACCGCGATGGTGACGCGATGCGCCTCTACGAGCAGGCCATCCACTCGGCGCAGGCAAACGGCTTCGCCCACAACGAGGCGCTCGCTAACGAGCTCGCGTCCCGCTTCTACGCGGCGCGCGGTCTTGAGAAGATAGCCCATGTGTATTTGCAGGACGCCCGCTACGGCTACCTGCGTTGCGGCGCCGACGGCAAGGTCCGGCAACTCGAGGAGAGGTATCCGCACCTTCGGACGGAAGAGTCCGCGGTCGGCCCGACGAGCACGATTGCGACGCCGCTCGAGCACCTCGACCTCGCCACCGTAATCAAGGTGTCGCAGGCCGTCTCGGGCGACATCGTCCTGGAAAAGCTGATCGATATGGTCATGCGCACGGCAATCGAACAGGCCGGCGCCGAGCGCGGTCTGTTGATTCTGCCAGACGGCGCCGAACACCGGATAGCAGCGCAAGCGTCGACCGGCGGCGACACGACCCAGGTGCAGCTGCGCGATGTGCTGGTGAGTGCGGCGGCGCTGCCGGAATCGGTCCTCTACCATGTCCTGCGCACCCGGGAGAGCGTCATTCTCGACGATGCCGCGGCCGTGCCTCCGTTTGCCACGGATCCTTATATCCGTCAGCATCGTGCCCGTTCAATTCTCTGCCTGCCCCTGATGAATCAGGCCAGGCTCACCGGTGCGCTCTACCTCGAAAACAATCTGACTACCCGCGTGTTCAGCCCGGCCCGGATCGCCGTGCTGAGGCTGGTGGCCTCGCAGGCTGCGATCGCGCTGGAAAATGCACACCTGTACCGAGACCTCGCGGAACGCGAAGCGAAGATCCGGCGCCTTGTCGACGCCAACATCATCGGGATCATCGTCTGGAATGCCGGTGGTGACATTCTCGAGGCCAATGACGCATTTCTGCGCGTGGTGGGATACGAGCGCGCGGATCTCGTCTCGGGTCGCGTACGCTGGACGGATCTCACGCCGCCGGAATGGCGTGAAGTCGACGAACGAGCCCTGGCAGAGACCGGGGAAACGGGGCGCGGACAGGCCTACGAGAAGGAGTTCACCAGGAAGGACGGCAGCCGTGTGCCCGTCCTGGTTGGTGGGGCCACATTCAAAGCAAGTGGCAAGGAAGGTGTCGCTTTCGTGCTCGATCTGACCGAGCGCAAGCGGGCGGAGGAAGAAGCCCGCGAGAGCGAGCGACGCTACCGGGAGGTGCAAACGGAGTTGGCGCATGCGAGCCGTGTTGCCACCATGGGGCAGCTTACGGCCTCGATCGCCCATGAAGTGAAACAGCCGATCGCCGCCGCAGTCAGCAATGCCGATGCCGGTCTGCGGTGGCTGAACACGCAGCGGCCAGATCTCGACGAGGCCAGGCAGGCGTTCGCTCGTATCGTGGCGAACGGCAAGCGAGCGGGCGAGGTCATCGGTCGGATTCGGGCGCTGATCGAGAAAGCGCCACCGCGGATGGAAAGGGTGGACATCAACGTGGCGATCCACGAGGTGATCGAGCTCACGCGTGGCGAAGCCATGAAGAGCGGCGTCTCGGTTCAGACGCAACTCGCGGACGGCTTGCCGTTCATCGAAGGAGACCGTGTCGAACTGCAACAGGTCCTGCTCAACCTGGTCATCAACGCGATCGAGGCCATGAGTGGCATGCGCGATGGCCGGCGGGAAATGCTCGTCAGCACGTCCGAAGCCGACAATGGCAGCGTGCTTGTGGCGGTGCGCGATTCGGGGCCGGGCTTTGCCCCGGACAGCGCCGAACGCGTGTTCGCCCCGTTCTATACAACGAAGCCGACTGGTTTGGGGATGGGGCTGTCGATCTGCCGTTCGATCATCGAGGCACACGGCGGCCGATTGTGGGCGAGCGCCAACGTGCCGCTCGGCGCTGTCTTTCAGTTCACGGTGCCGGCTTATCCAGAACTTTCATCGTGATTGCACGCAGCGCGAGCACTTTTCTGGCGGTTGCAGTCCGCGAGTCGCCTGAGGCCGGCGATGCGGCAGCTAGGGTCGATCGGCCAGCGTCCGCTGTCTGGCTCGAAGCCGACGTTGCAATGTCCGCCGCGGCGCGCCTATGAGTGTCGCAAGATGGCCGAAGGACTAAACCGCTCGCGCGGTAGGGGTTACGGTCAGACGCCGGTGGTCAGGGAGAGGCCGGCATCGCGGTTCCGTATGTTGGCGAATGAGGCAATCCGCCTCGTTCTCCAGCAGGAGCCGAATCATGACCTCCTCACAGTCAAACGTCAGTCCGCTGCGCCAGCGCATGACCGACGACATGCGCATGCGCCAGCTTGCCCCCAAGACGCAGGACATCTATCTGCACATCGTGCGTGAGTTCGCCCGGTTTCTCGGGCGCTCACCTGACACGGCCACCGTCGAGGACCTGCGGCGCTACCAGCTCTATCTGGTCGACCACGGCACATCGGCCGTGTCGCTGAACCATGCGATCACCGGCCTGAAGTTCTTCTTCACAGTCACGCTCGACCGGCCCGAACTGATGGTCAGGATGCAACCCGTGCGCGTGCCCCGCGTATTACCCGTCGTGCTCAGCCCCGATGAAGTGCGGCGGCTCATCGAGGCCGCCGGCAACCTGAAGCACCAGACCGCGCTGTCGGTCGCGTACGGCGCGGGGCTACGCGCCAGCGAAGTGGTAGCGCTAAAGGTCACCGACGTTGACAGCGAACGCATGACACTGCGTATCGAGCAGGGCAAGGGCCGCCGTGACCGCTACGCCATGCTCTCGCCGGTGCTGCTTGAGCGTCTGCGTGTGTGGTGGCGCGTGGCCCGTACGCAGGGCAGGATGCTCGATGGTGGGTGGTTGTTTCCCGGGCTCGATCCGCTCGATCCATTAAGCACGCGACAGTTGAACCGTGCCATTCATGCCGCCGCCGAGGCTGCGAACATCGACAAGCGAGTGTCCATGCACACGCTGCGCCACTATGTGCCGTTCCGGACTATGTCGGGTAATCCAGAGATAGCGTGGATTTCACGGGCGATTCAAGCGTTCGGCTAGAGATAGCCTTGACTCCTTCCAGCCGCGCCCCAGCGTCGGGGAAGGAGTTCATCGTGAAGTACGTCGTCCATGACCAGGCCGTTCTCTCGCGACCGCCTGAAGGGCCGCTTGCGGCCTATATCGCATCGTTTGCGAGATCGCTCAGTGAGCAGGGATACAGCGCAGGATCACTAAAGCAGCAAGTACGGATCGCAGCAGGGTTTAGCCGTTGGCTTGAACAGACGGGTGTCGGAGTGCGCAGCATCTGCGCTGACCACGCGATACGGTATTTGCGATATCGCGCTCGACATGTTCGGCCCCGCCGGGGGGATCAGGCTGCGCTCAGACACCTCATTGATTTTCTGCGCCAGGAGCAACTGACTCCTGCGGAGCGGGTACCACTGCCCCGACTGCCGTCTACTGAGTGCTGCGTACAAGCATACATGGCGTACTTACGCGAAGCGCGTGCCTTGGCCACAGCGACGATCGTCAACTACGTGCCGTTCGTCCGCGGTTTCCTTGAAGACTGTTTCGGTAAAGGACGCGTCACACTCTCTCGCCTATGTGCAGGTGATGTTGTGAGATTTGTACAACGTCAGGCGCCGCGTTTGCAGCCGAAGCGTGCGAAGCTTCTGACCGCTGCGCTGCGTTCCTTTTTACGTTATGCGCGCTATCGCGGCGACATTACACTGGATTTGGCCGCCGCAGTTCCAGTCGTGGCCAACTGGTCGATGCCGTCAATCCCACGTGGGATCGCCCCAGATCAAACACGGCAATTGTTAGCCAGCATCGATCAGCGAAGCGCAACCGGTCGTCGAGACTATGCCATTTTGCTTTTGCTTGCTCGATTGGGGCTGCGCTCCGGGGAAGTAGCGTCGCTTGAGCTGGATGATATCGACTGGAGCGCGGGACGTTTGAGCGTGCGCGGTAAAAGCGGGCAGCGCAACGAATTGCCATTGCCCGCCGACGTCGGCAAGGCGATCGCTACATACCTGATTCGTGGGCGACCGCGTAGCACTTGTAGTCGTGTATTTTTGCGCGCCCGGGCTCCGATCACAGGGTTTAGCGGGGCAAGTGGAGTTGGTTCGGTTGACGCATTGCAACGGAGGGAGAGTCGACCTTGACCAACTTTCCCTCGATGGTGATCGAACCTTCGGTTGCAGGCACCACCCCGAACAGGGCCTCCGCAACGTTTGACCGGCCGGATCCGACCAGTCCCGCGAAGCCAAATATCTCTCCGGCACGCACTTCAAACGACACATCGTGGAAAATGCCTTCAACCGCGAGCTTGTCGACCTTCAGTACGACGTCAGCAATGGGCACTTCCATTTTCGGAAACATCTGGGTGACTTCACGTCCGACCATCATCTGAATAATCTGGTCGCGAGTGATGTCCTTAGTAAGGCGAGTGTCAATGAACCTGCCATCGCGAAACACCGATACTTCGTCGGCAATTTCATACAACTCGTTCATCTTGTGTGTAATGTAGACAATGCCCTTTCCGCGGCTCTTCAGATCTCGAATGATGCGGAAAAGGTGTCCCACTTCGTGCTCGGTGAGTGCCGACGTTGGTTCGTCCATAATCAGCACATCCGAATCGAAAGAAACCGCTTTGGCAATCTCGACCATCTGTCGGTTTGCGATCGAAAGAGTGCCAACTGAACGAGGCTGGCCCGCGCCACCTCAAGCAGACGGCCGTCGGTCGGATACGCGATCGCCTTCTCCCGCACCGTAGTGTCGACAATCACGCGCTCGAATTCGACTGGCATCACCGCCATCATCCGCGCCGCAGTTGCGATCGTCGCCGCGAGTAGCTCCTCGACACCGGCTTCGCCCAAGGTTTGCCGAATGCGCATCAGGTTGGCCGGCCGCACGGCAGGCGCGGCTGAAAGTCCTCCTCGCCGCTACACGTCCTGTGCCCAGCGTTCGCATACCGACTCCGCTGGCGCGACGTATAGAATGTCGTCTGTAATGACATTGAATTCTCGGGATGATATATATGTCAGCCATGACTATATAATCGCACTGCCGGCGTCGCTCGTTTTGGCGTCGCTTAGCGCTTGGCGTCCCCCCATGTCGGGCAAGCAGTCCGAAGGTGCGGTGAGGCAAATGAACCCGATACCTGATTCCAGCGCCGATGGCTAACAGACTGCAGATCTTGTGGGACGATGGCGAGCGTGTCCTGTGTCGCGGACGACGCCCGGGCGATGCTGGGGGCGACAGCGTATTGATTGCCCGGCCGGCCGCCGAACACCCGTCACCCGCTAGCCTCGATCGTCTCGTGCATGAATTTGGACTGAAGGACGAACTGGATGGCGCGTGGGCGGTGCGGCCGCTCGAGTTGGTGCGCGAAGGCGGCCGGACCCTGCTCGTGCTTGAGGATCCGGGCGGTCAGCCGCTCGCGCGTCTGCTTGGCAGTCCCATCGAGCTGGGCATTTTTTTGCGCCTCGCCGTTGGGATTGCCGCCGCGCTGGGCAAGCTCCACCAGCGCGGCCTTATCCATAAAGACCTCAAGCCAGCCCATATCCTCTCGAACAGCCCGGACGGACGGGTTCGGCTCACCGGATTCGGCATTGCCTCGCGGTTGCCGCGCGAGCGACAGGCGCCCGAACTGCCCGAGTCCATCGCCGGTACGCTCGCCTACATGGCACCCGAGCAGACCGGGCGGATGAACCGCTCCATCGATTCGCGCAGCGACCTCTATTCGCTCGGCGTCACGCTCTATCAGATGCTCACCGGCGCACTGCCGTTTTCGGCCGCCGACCCCATGGAATGGGTGCACAGCCATATCGCCCGAAAACCAGTGTCGCCGGGCGAGCGGTTGGCGACTGTTCCGCCTCCGGTTTCCCGGATCGTCATGAAGCTGCTCGCCAAGACGGCCGACGAGCGCTACCAGACCGCGGCAGGCGTCGAGCGCGATCTGTTGCGCTGTCTCGCGAGCTGGGAGTGCAACCGTCACATCGAGGACTTTCCGCTGGGCGAACATGACACGCCAGACCGGCTGCGCATCCCTGAGAAACTTTACGGGCGGGAGCGCGAGGTGGAGACCCTGCTCGCCTCTTTCGACCGCGTGGCCAGGAGCGGCACAGCGGAACTGCTGCTGGTCTCAGGCTATTCCGGCATCGGCAAATCAGCGGTCGTCAATGAACTGCACAAGGTGCTGGTGTTTCCGCGCGGGCTCTTCGCCTCCGGCAAGTTCGACCAGTACAAGCGCGACATTCCCTATTCGACGCTGGTGCAGGCTTTTCAAAGCCTGGTGCAGCCGCTTCTTGGCAAGAGCGACACCGCGCTGGCGAGCTGGCGCAGCGCGTTTCTGGAGGCGCTGGAGCCGAATGCGCGGCTCATGACCGATCTGATTCCGGAGTTGAAGCTCATCATCGGTGAGCCGCCGTCGGTCCCGCAACTCGAGCCGCAGCACGCACAAAGCCGTTTCCAGGTCGTGTTCCGCCGATTCATTTGTGTGTTCGCCCGAGCTGAGCATCCGCTGGCGCTGTTTCTCGATGATCTGCAATGGCTCGACGCGGCGACGCTCGACCTGCTCGAGGATCTATTGACCCAGACGGACGTGCGGCACCTGATGTTGATCGGCGCTTACCGCGACAATGAAGTCGATCCCGCTCATCAGTTGATGCACAAGCTCGAAGGCATCAAGAACGCCGGTGGTAAGGTCGAGGAAATCACGCTTGCGCCTCTCGGGCGTGAGCACCTCGGGCAATTGATTGCGGAGGCGCTCCACTGCGAGCCGGAACGCGCCGCGCCGCTGACGCAACTGGTGGACGAAAAGACCGCGGGCAACCCGTTCTTCGTGATCCAGTTTCTACAGACGCTTGCCGAGGAGGCATTGCTCACCTTCGACTATGACGCGGCGCGCTGGTGCTGGAATCTCGATCGCATCCACGCCAAGGGTTACACCGACAATGTCATCGACCTGATGGTCGGAAAAATGACCCGCCTGCCGGCCGACACGCAGCGGGCGCTGCAGCAGTTCGCCTGCCTTGGCAACGTTGCCGCGAACGCGATGCTGTCGGTCGTTCTCGGGGCCTCGGGAAACCAGGCTCATGCGTCGCTGAGCCCGGCGGTCCATCAGGAACTGATCGAGCGCCTGGAAAACTCCTACCGGTTTGTGCACGACCGGGTGCAGGAAGTCGCTTATTCGCTGATACCTGAAGCATCGCGTGCCGAGGTCCATCTGCGCATTGGCAGGCTGCTGGTGGCGCAAACGCCCCCAGAGAAACGGGAAGAGGCGATCTTCGAGATCGTCAATCAGCTCAACCGCGGCGCCGCGCTGCTTGCCGAACAAGACGAGCGGGACCAACTCGCTGAGTTGAACCTGATCGCCGGCAAACGCGCGAAGAAATCTACAGCGTACGCCTCGGCGCTCATCTATCTCAACGCCGGTGCAGCACTGTTGGCGCAGGATTGCTGGGAGCGCCGGCGCGAACTGATCTTCGCGCTGGAACTGAACCGGGCGGAATGCGATTTTCTCACCGGCGCCTTGACGGCTGCAGAAGAGCGGTTGAACGCGCTTTCAAGCCGCGCGGTGGCGACCATCGAGCGTGCCTCCGTCGCCTGCCTGCTGGTGGACTTGTTTACGACGCGTGGCCAGAGCGGCCGCGCTGTTGCCGTCGGCCTCGACTATCTCCAGCACGTCAGGTTCGAATGGTCGCCGCATCCGACGAACGAGGACGTGCGACGCGAATACGAGCGGATCTGGTCGCGGCTCGCAAGCCGTACGATCGAGGATCTGATTACGCTGCCCTTGATGACCGATCCGGCATCCCTGGCGACGATGGACGTTCTGACGAAGGTCGGGCCACCCGCGTTCTTTACGGAGCGGAACCTCCATGACCTAATGCGATGCTGGGCGGTGAACCTCAGCCTCGAGCGCGGCAACTGCGACAGTTCGTGCGACGCGTACGTGAATCTCGGCATGATCACCGGCGTTCGATTCGGCGATTACAAGGCTGGTTTCCGCCTGGGCGAGGTTGGCTACGAACTGGTCGAACGACGCGGGTTGAAGCGCTACCAGGGCCGGACGCATATGCTGTTCGCGGCGTACCTCATGCCCTACACAAAACACGTTCGGGCTGCGCGTGAGCCACTGAGCCGTAGTTTCCGGATCGCGAACAAGGAGGGTGATCTCATCTATGCGGGGTACAGCTGCCACAATCTGACCGAGAATCTGCTCACGGCAAGCGATCCGCTTGATGAGGTGCAACGCGTAGCCGAACGTGGTCTCGAGTTCGCGCAGAAGGCGCAATTTGGACAGGTGATCGACGTCATAAGCTCGCAGCTTGGATTTATACGCATGCTCCGTGGCTTGACGCGGAAATTCGGCTCCTTCGATGATGACCACTTCGACGAATTCCGGGTCGAGCGGCAATTCCGCAGCAACCCGGACCTGGCGTTTGCCGAGTGCTGGTACTGGGTCCGCAAGCTGCAGGCATACTTTCATGCCGGTGACTACGCCGGCGCCCTGGAGGCGGCGTCTAGGGCGCAACGGCATGCCCAGTCAGGCTTGCTGTTCGCAGTCGCGGATTGTCACTTCTACAGCGCGCTGTCGCGAGCCGCTTCTTGCGATTCCGCTGCACCGGGCGAGCGGAAGCAGCAGCCAGCGGCTTTGGCTGCGCACCACGAGCAACTGCAGGTCTGGGCGGAGCACTGCCCGGAGAATTTCGAGCACCGCGCCGCGCTGGTCGCCGCCGAGATCGCCCGCATTGAAGGCCGCGATTGGGACGCAATGCGCCTCTACGAACAGTCGATCCGTTCGGCGCGTGACCACGGCTTCGTCCAGATCGAAGCGCTCGCCTATGAAGTGGCCGCACGCTTTTACGCCATGCGCGGCTTCGAGGAGTTTGCGCGCGCGTATCTACAAAGGGCCCATTACTGCTATCTGCGTTGGGGAGCCGATGGCAAGGTGCGGCAACTCGAGGAGAGGTATCCATACCTCAGGGCGGAAGAGGCCGCTCCCGGCCCGACGAGCACAATTGGGGCGTCGGTCGAACACCTCGATCTCGCGACTGTGATCAAGATATCGCAGGCCGTCTCGAGCGGCATCGTGCTGGAAAATCTGACCGATATGGTCATGCGCACGGCGATTGAACAGGCCGGTGCCGTACGGGGTGTGCTGATTCTTCCGGATGGCGGCGAACAACGGATAGCGGCGGAAGCCACGGCCGGCGGTGACACGGCACGCGTGCAACTGCACGATGTGCCGGTGAGCGCGGCGGCGCTGCCGGAGTCGGTCCTCTACTATGTGCTGCGCACGCGAGAGAGCGTCATTCTCGACGATGCCGCGGCCCAGCCCCCGTTTGCTTCGGATCCCTACATCCGTCAGCATCGTGCCCGTTCGATTCTCTGCCTGCCCTTGATGAATCAGGCCAGGCTTAACGGTGCGCTCTACCTCGAAAACAATCTGACTCCCCACGTGTTCACGCCGGCCCGGATCGCGGTGCTGAGGCTGGTGGCTTCGCAAGCCGCGATCGCGCTGGAGAATGCCCACCTGTACCGAGACCTCGCGCAACGAGAAGCCAAGATTCGTCGCCTCGTCGACTCGAACATCATCGGGATCTGCATTTCGAGGCGCAACGGGGACATCGTCGAGGCCAACGATGCGTTCCTGAAGATAGTGGAATATGACCGTGAGGATCTCGTCGCAGGGCGCGTCCGGTGGATCGATCTGACAACGCCGGGATCGCTCGAGCGCACCGCTCACGCGCTGGTCGAACTTGAGAGTGCCGGTACCATTCAGCCCTTCGAAAAGGACTATTTTCGCAAGGACGGGAGCCGCGTCCCCGTGCTTGTCGGGGTGGCGGCGTTTGATGAAGAACGGGACCAGCTCGTCGCCTTCGTCATCAACCTGACCGAGCGCAAGCGGGCGGAGGAACAAGTTCGCGAGGGCGAGCGGCGCTACCGCGAGGTGCAATCGGAGCTGGCACACGCGAACCGCGTCGCGACCATGGGCCAGCTCGCTGCCTCGATCGCTCATGAGGTCAATCAGCCGATTACCGCGACGGTCACCAACGCCGCGGCTGCGCTGCGTTGGCTGCACGCCCAGCCGCCCGACGTGGAGGAGGTCCGGCAGGCGCTTAGCCGGATCCTCAATGACGGCAATCGGGCGGGAGATGTAATCGGCCGGATCCGTGAACTGATCAAGAAGGCGCCACCGCGAAAGGAAAGGGTCGTGATCAACGAGGCGATCCGCGAGGTGATCGAGCTAACCTGTCGCGAAGCGGCGAAGAATGGCGTCTCGATACAGACGCAACTCGCGGGCGGCTTGCCGTTCATCGAGGGAGACCGTGTCGAACTGCAACAAGTCCTTCTGAACCTGATCGTCAACGCGATCGAGGCAACGAGCGACGTCAGCGGCGGCGTGTCGGAGGTGCTCATCAGCACGGGAGCCGACGCCGGCTGCGTGCGCGTGGCGGTGCGCGATTCGGGGCCGGGTCTTGCTGCCGAGAACGTCGAGCGCGTTTTCGCCCCTTTCTACACCACGAAGCCCACCGGTCTGGGCATGGGCCTGTCGATCTGCCGTTCGATCATCGAAGCGCACGGCGGCCGGCTGTGGGCGAGCGCGAACGTGCCCTGCGGCGCGATTTTTCAATTCACGGTGCCCGCTCATTCGACACATTCGTGATCGGGCTACCAGCGTACCGACATTTACCGCAACCTGACTAGTCCATTTTCAATGGCGCTCGGCTGAACGTTAGCCGAGCGTATGTCCGGTCGAAGCCGGGTAGCAAGGTATGCGGCGTGGCCGAAGAGGAGAGGGAACGTGATGAAGCCTGGAGACACTGCAATTGCCGCGGCGCTATTGGCTGCGTTGGCGCTTGCGTCGGCGGCGAGCCCGGCGCATGCCGACGAGACGGCGAGTACGGCCAGGGACGGCATTGCGCTCAGCAATT
This sequence comes from Paraburkholderia sp. BL9I2N2, assembly GCF_004339745.1. GTDB lineage: Bacteria > Pseudomonadota > Gammaproteobacteria > Burkholderiales > Burkholderiaceae > Paraburkholderia. The sequence continues at coordinate 392,126 of NZ_SMGP01000006.1, forward strand.
CGTATACCGGTAACGGCTGGCGGCAGCAGATGCTGAAGATGTGGGATCTAACGTCGAAGGACGCGATAAGGCGCGGGGTGATCGCGCGGACGAAGGTGGTGAACGCGGACAACTCGGCGCCGCAGCAGGCTTCGCAGATCGGGGACCTGACGCTGCAGGGATGGCAGGCGATCGTGATCGACGCGGCCTCGCCGACCGCGCTCAATGGTGTCATTCAGCAGGCGTGCAGCGCGCACATCGTGGTGGTCGTGTTCGACAGTCTGACGACGGCGCCCTGCGCGTACAAGGTGGCCTACAACTACGTGGATCTGGGCTTGATTCAGGCGGCCTATATCGCGAAGCGGCTGGGCGGCAAGGGCAACGTGGTGGAAGTGCGCGGGCTCGCCGGCACCTCGGTCGACAACGACATCCACGAGGGGGTTGTCGAAGGGTTCGCGAAATATCCGAACATCAAGCTCCTTGCCTCGGTGAACGCGAACTGGACACAGTCTGTCGCGCAGAAGGAGATTGCGGGAATTCTGCCTACGTTGCCAAAAATCGACGCGGTGGTGACGCAGGCCGGCGCCGGGTATGGAGCCTATCAGGCGTTCAGGGCGGCCGGGCGGCCTACCCCGCTGATCATCATGGGGGACACGGAGGAAGAGCTTCGGCTCTGGAAGCAACTCGCGTCGGAGCCGGGCGGATACGAGACCATTTCACTTTCGTCTCCGCCCGGTGTCTCCTCGATTGCGTTCTGGGTGGCGCAGCAGGTTCTGGCCGGGACGAAGGTGCCCCAGACTGTGAATTTGCCATTGCTGGTGATTACGTCGAAGGATCTCGATGCCTGGCTCAAGGTCGTGCCGCCAGGAGGCGCCGCGACGCCGCTTTACAGCCAGGATTGGACCGGGACGCTGATCGAGGCGAACATCACGCGCCGCGCTCCGCCGCCCTCGCCGATTCCGACCTCCATACCGTAGCGGACGCACCGTCCATTGCCGCATGGCTCATGCAGGTAGGCGAGTTGTTCGTCGGCGTGGCGTTTTCTCAGGCATTTCAACCTCCAGGAGGGCCATCGCTGCCATGAAGCGGACCTTGGGCGAAGCGGACGACGAAGCATTCGTCCAACTCAGCGGAATCAGCAAGCGCTTCGGCGCCGTTCCCGCACTCGCGGGCGTGGATCTCGCAATCGCCGCGGGCCGGATGGTCGGGGTCGTCGGGCACAATGGCGCCGGAAAATCGACGCTGATGCAGATTCTCGCCGGCACGCTCGCTCCCGACGCAGGAACGATTCACATCGCCGGGCACGAGGTCGGGCAGGGCTACGGCGTGCGACGCGCGCACGCGCTCGGAATCCGCTGCGTGTTTCAGGAGCTTTCGCTCTGTGCGAACCTGAGCGCGGAGGAGAACGTCCGGGTCATTCATCCGCATCTCGCCGGTCCGGGCTGGCGGCGCCGCGCGAGGCGGCTGATCGGCGATGCTCTCGCGGCGATCTTCCCCGGTCACGGTATCGACACGCGCCGCCCGATTTGCGAACTGCCGCTCGGGCAGCGGCAGATGATCGAGACAGCGCGCGCCTTCACCGAAACAGATCACGCGGCCCAACTCGTCATTCTCGATGAGCCCACAGCGTCGCTGGACGCGACGGCGACCGACCAGCTCCTGCGCTATGTCGTGCAAATGCGCGCCCGGGGCATCGCGGTGGTCTTCATCTCTCATCGGCTGTCCGAGATTCTCGGCCACGCTGACGAGATCGTGGTGATGCGCGACGGACAGGTAGCGGGGAGAGTTGCCGCCGGCAAACTCGACGAAGCGCAACTGGTCGAGATGATGGGGCGCGTGCGCCGCGCGGAGCCCGCGCACGCGCCGGGCTGGCAGGGTGCACGAGGCACGCTCCGTGTCGAGCAGCCGGTCTGCCTTGGCTCGGACTTCCCGGTCAGGCTCCGGGCGGGTGAGGTGGTCGGACTCGCCGGTCTCGACGGCCACGGTCAGCGCACGCTGCTGCAGGCGGTGTTCGAGGCCGCCGGTCATCGCCGCGCCGCGCTCCGCGTCAGCGGCTCGGTCGCCTATGTGAGCGGAGACCGCCGCGCCGAAGGGCTCTTTCCACTCTGGTCCGTAGGGCTGAACATCACGGTCGGCAATCTCAGCCGTCTTGCCAGCCTGGGTTTCCTGAACCCGGCACGTGAGAGGGCGGAGGCCGAAGAATGGCGGGCGCAGCTCGACATCCGCACACCGGATATCGACCGGCCGATCATGAGCCTCTCTGGCGGCAATCAGCAGAAGACGCTGGTTGCGCGCGCCTTCGCGGCCGAGGCGGACATCGTTCTTTTCGACGACCCGTTGCGTGGCGTCGACGTCGGCACCAAGCGCGAACTCTATCAGCATGTGCGCCGCGCCGCCGATTGGGGGCACGCCTTTCTTTGGTATACCACGGAAAGCGCCGAGCTGGTGAACTGCGACCGCGTCTATGTCTTCTATCGCGGGACAATCGTCGACGAGATCGATGGCGCCAAGCTCACCGAAGAACGGGTGATCCGGGCCTCGTTCGGCGGGGGCAGAGCGCTGCCCGCCGACCTGTCGACCGAAACAACGGCGGCAACTCGCCATCACGGCGCGCGTCTGGCAAGCGCGTTTCGCGTCGGGCTGCCGGCGGTGGCGCTGGTCGCGATACTGAGCGTGATCTTCGCCATGCAGCCCCGGGCGATGAGCTACTCCGGTCTCACTATCCTGCTCAACTTCGCGTTGCCGGCCATCTTTGTTGCCATGGCGCAGATGGCGGTGATTGCCGCCGGCGACATCGATCTCGGCATTGGAGCGTTTGTCTCGCTCGTGAACTGCATCGCGGCGACGCTGCTTGCGCGATCCTCGCTCCTCGGTTGGTTCGCGCTCGCCGCTCTCGTGGCGGCCTACGCGGCGATGGGCACTCTCATCCACGTTCGACGACTGCCTTCGATCGTCATCACGCTCGGCGCCTCCTTCGTCTGGCTCGGCCTCGCACTCCTGGTTCTGCCGGGCCCGGGCGGGGCGCCGCCCTCCTGGCTCCCCGCGCTGCTTGCCTGGCAGCCTCCGCTCCTGCCACTGCCGGTGCTGGCCTCGATCCTGCTGGCCGGCCTCGGCGAATTTCTGCTGATGCATACCTCCTATGGCGTCGTGCTGCGCGGGATCGGCAGCAACCCCCGCGCGATCGCCCGGGCAGGATGGTCGCTGCTCGCCGGGCGGGCGGCGCTCTATGCGTTTGCGGGTGCGTGCGGCGTCACCGCTGGGCTGAGCCTCACTGGCCTGAACACCGCGGGAGATGCGACTGTGGGCACCCAGTACACCCTCATCTCCATCGCGGCGGTGATCGTGGGCGGTGGGGAATTCGTGGGAGGCATCGCGACGCCGATCGGCACGGTGGTCGGCGCGTGGATCATGCTCCTCACGGGCTCGCTTCTCTCCTTCCTCAACATCTCTACCGACTGGCAACTCAGCGTGCAGGGCGGGATCCTGATCCTCGTGCTGGGCCTGCGCGCGCTGAACCGACGGAGTACCGCATGAGTGGCGGGATCCGCACGTGGCTCGACGCACGGCCATGGATCTGGTCCTTCGGCGCGGCCCTTCTCGTCTGGCTAGTCACCGCGTTCGTCGTGGAGGGCCGCGGGATGCTGGCGACACTCGCGGTCGCGTTGCAGTTCGCGACCTTCTATGTCGTTGTCGGGACCGGCCAGATGCTCGTCATGGGGCCGGCCCCGGGAATATCGATCTTTCGATCCCGGGCGTGATGACCTTCGCGGGATATGTCGCGATGGGGCTGATGAACGGCAGCGACGCCGGATTGGCCGCCGGACTGGCTGCCGGCATGGCGGTCGGGCTCAGCGCGGGGGCGTTCAATGTCGGGCTGATCCGGATGGGCCGGATTCCACCCATGATCGGCACGCTCGCTTCGGGGTTCGTGTTCCAGTCGATGGCGATCGCCTATTCGCGTACTTCGCACGCGGCACCGGCGCCCGCGCTGGTCACGTTAAGCGCCACCCGGCTGCTGGGTATACCGGTTATCGCGCTCATTTTCATGATCCTCACCGGCTTTGTCGCCTTCGCCCTCAATCGCTCGGTGTTCGGCCGCTCGGTGCTAGCGATCGGGCAAAATATCCGCAGCGCAAGACTCGCCGGCGTCGCCGTGCGCCGTACGCTGGCCTCCGTCTACCTGCTTTCGGCGGTGCTCGCCGCCGTGGCGGGGATCCTGCTCTCCGCCTATTCCGGCGGTGCAGCGCTCGATATGGGCGCTGACTATCTCCTGATGTCGATCGCCGTGGTGGTGCTGGGCGGCACGTCCGTCGCCGGCGGACGGGCAAGCCCCGCCGGCCTTTGGGGGGCCGCGATATTGCTTGATCTCGTGATGACGATGCTGAACGTGATGCGCGTCGGCGCGGGAGTGCGCTACGTCGTCACTGGCCTTATCGTGATCGGCTTACTGGCGCTGGCGAAGGGCCGGGATCGAGCCGCGTAATCGACAGAAAATCGACAGAAGTAACGTGCAACGCACGGCGCCTGCTTGCGCATTGTCCGCGTTAACACCTTCTGATCCGCAGCAAGATGGCTCCCGAACCGGGGCGCTCGTACCCATACATTGATATGATTCTCGTCCGCCGGTTTGTGCTCTACGCTTGGTCCAATAGCGCATAGGGGGTAGCCTGCATGTCCGCGCTCTGTCCGTTACGCCCCATTCCCCGAGGGTAGAGGTGAGTCAGTTACGTGTCCCTCGGATTGCTTCCATTGTCGACGACGACGAGGCCGTCCGCCTTGCCACCGCGAGCCTAGTACGTTCGTTAGGCTGGGACACGCGCGTCTTCGCGTCGGCTGAGGAGTTTTTGGCGTCCGCGAGCGTCGGAGAAACGGCATGTCTGATCTCCGATGTGATCATGTCGGGCATGTCCGGCGTCGATCTGCACGATCGCCTGCTGGAACGCGGGTGCGCTCCACCCACCATCCTGATGACAGCCTTTCCGACTGCTGTTCTGCAGGCGAAAATCCTAGCAAAAATCGAGGCGAACAGCGTGCTGGCGTTCCTCGAGAAGCCCGTCGACGCCGCCGCCCTGGCACAGTGCCTGACTCTCGCGTCCGGCGGGTCATAGCGCGTCAAGCGCTCGGGAGTGCACGAAGCAGCGAGTCGAACCCCCTCAAATGAGAATGTACAGAGCAGAAGCGGGGCAGACAGCGCACACCGTCACGGAAAGATCAGGATCACTTCAGGTGATGCGGCGCGATCCCGAGGGCTTCCGCCTTTCGCACGAGATCTGCTACGGAACGCGCTGCCATTTTTTTCATTGCCTGTCCGCGATGGATCTTCACGGTGATTTCGCTAAGATTCATCTCCGAGGCAATCTGTTTGTTCATCAGGCCGGCCACCACGAATCCCACTACCTCTCGCTCCCGCGATGTCAGCGAGCCGTAGCAGGCCCGAAGTGCCGCGATGGATTGTTCGGTCGCGCGGCGCGCCGCATCGCGCGTCAACGCATTCGAGACGGCGTCCAGCATGTCCTGATCGCGAAAGGGCTTGGAAAAAAAGTCGAGCGCTCCCGCTTTCATGGCCTTGACGGACATTTGCACGTCGCCATGGCCTGTCATGAACAGAATCGGCATTTGCAGGCCGCTCTTCGCCACTTCTTCCTGAAAGGTGAGGCCGCTTTCGCCGCGCAACCTGACGTCGAGAATCAGGCAACTGGGCGCGTCGTACTTCTCGAAGGCGAGAAACTCGTGCGACGATCCGAACGTCTCGACGCGTAGCCCGACTGAGCGAAGCAGGGCGCCCAGCGCGAGCCGAACTGCCTCGTCATCGTCGACTACATATACCACAGATGGCTTGCTGCCGCCGGCGCTGTGGGTCGACGTCGAATGCGGCTCCAAAATCATCTCCTCCCCTTCCGAATCGACAAAGTGCGCGGTGACGTGGGACATGGCGCGCCAGGAAGTGCGCCGGGCGAAGGCATGAACCACTTTCGATAAACCAGCGGATCCTGACAACGTCATAGTACCTACTGACCTGAACTTCCAGTTGTTAAATTTTTCGTCTGACGTTTTGCCGTCGGCGAACACCCAGCGGGATCCTTTCGGCGGAGCCAGGCTGCCCGACAGAGGAATGCCGTGCCTGGGGCTGCGATCTGCGCACGTCGCCCGGCTGAGCGCAGGAAACCGCACTCCTCCGTATTTGGCGAGCTATACGCAGGTATGAGTTCTCAACGTCTATGCAGCAGTGGCGCCAACCTTGCATAGGATGGGTTTGCCAATCGGGCGCGCGTATCTTCATTCCACGACGGACGCGTTCGTACGGCGCGGGTACGTCGCTCTCGTTGACTGGCAGCCGAATCAGTTTTGCCAGGCATACGTCCATTTTTCACCGGCATCGCCAACAGGAGAATGCCTCGTGGATATGAAAGAGATAGCACGCGCTAGCGACGTCGTGGATCACAACAGGTTCTTTGCAGAATATTTGCCGATTCAGACCGAAGCGGACGCGTCACATTTGCCGCCCGGCCGGGCCGTAACAGCGCTGATTTTCGCAATCTGTGGATGGTCGTTTATTGAAGCGCCGTTTGAGTGCGGCGCGTCGAGCGGCGACACCTGGCTGCTGGCTCTTGTCGTGGCGAAACTGATCATCATCGCCGTGGGCGTTGCGGCCATTGCAAACGTTCGTTTCGCCCGCGGAATTTTCGCCTTTTGGATGAGACAGGTGGCGCGGGGGTGGCGGTTGCAGCGCCAAACGTCGAAATCACTGTTCGAACTCGCCCCGCAATGTAATCCCACGATATGTGGCTGGTGGAACTACTACGGGGCTTTCTATCGGACAGCCATGCATGAGCTGAGTCGGTATCTCGACCGAAAGCTCGTGCGCTGGGTTCGGCACGAGTACAAAACACTGCGACGGCACAAACGGTGCAGTGAAGAGTGGTTGCGCAAGATGAAGAAGGCGTACCCGCGAGAGTTCGCGCACTGGCAGTATCAGGGGGGGACAGGTTGATCTGCGGCACGAGCGCATGGGCCATCGGACCCGGGCTTCCGTTTGAGTTCAGGCACTCGGTTGCGATTTCCCTGTTGTCTCTGATCGAATGCGCCGGCAAGACTGCTTTCGTTATCGTGTTCTGCACTGGGCCGATGCGCGAACGCAAGCTATCCGCGTCACGTCCTCGGTCCGCAGTATTAGCAGGCGCATGGAAACAACCTCGCGACTCGCAGGGCTAACGGATGCAACCTCTCGACGAATGGTCCGCTTTATTGCACTCTGGTGCGTCAGGGTGGCTAGCGTTTTCATTTTGGCGCTTCCATTCGAGCAACTGATGCGCATGGCTTCGTGCGGGGTGTGATCTGCGCTGCTGCAACCCGATCGCCCGCCGCGGCCATCAGCGCGGGCGAGTGGATCGCGGAGACATTGCGGTAACCCCATGTATTCGGATACGGGGCCGAGCAGGTACAACGACGCCGGCACGACCGCCGTTCAGATTCAGGAAATAGAGACACCAAGCAAGTGGCCGACGCCAAACGTAAATGCTGCGGCCAGAAGACCGATGACGACCTGACGGAGATACGAAAAAAGGGCGCTACGTCCGTTAAAGAGTGACGTGAATACGCCGATGGGAAGCCAAAGCCAAAGTGCTTAGCACGATGCACTGAACGATTGCGCTGAAGCCGTGAGTCCACAAGAACGGCATCGTCGGAAAGATAGCCCCCACCGAGAAAAGACCGAAGGACACACCCGCTGCCGACCAGGGATTATCGCCTAGATCCGCCGGGTCCAGACCTACAACTGGTTGCGCGTTTTTTCTAGTGATCGAATTTGTCTGCGAGCCTCGCAGGGACTGGATGATCGTCTATTGGGCGCCGGTTCGGCTAAAGTCCAGATTTATGGATGCCCTGAATGAATGGAAAGCACCGCTGGCAAGCGATTCCGGTGGGACTGAGCCTTGCGCAGTTTGGAGAATTTGTCTTGCCCACTTGATCCGTGGTCGGCGCGGACCGCCGCCGCAGCTAAGTTTGCACAGAATATTCAACTACGTTCTGCAGGTGCTTTATATAGGATGCCAGTGGAAGGCACTGCCGATCGATAAGGATTGCCTGGGTCGCCCTGAAATTCACCACACCCGCATCTACCGCGCGATGCAGCGCTGGCAGGCGGCGGGTTGCATGGACGCCATCTTTGCGGGCTCGGTCGGCAAGCTTCATAAGGATCAGTTGCTCGATCTGACGGTCATTCACGGCGATGGCACGACGACGGTGGCGAAAAAAGGCCGCGACAATCTCGGTTATAGCGGTCATAAACATCTGAAAGGCGACAAGATGGTGGCCTTCTGCGACCGTGACTGCAACGTCATCGCGCCGTTCGTCGCCGCTGCGGGCAACCGCAACGAATCGCCCCTGCTGCGTGACGCACTGCCCGGACTGAGCCAGATGGCGCGCACCATGGGCATGGACCTGAAAGGCGCACGCGTCAGTCTGGACGGCGTCTACGACTGCCGGGCCAATCGCAAGGCCATTTTCAACCGGGGCATGGTTCCCAACATTCCGGAAAATCCGCGCGGTCGCAAGCAAAGCTTCGGCCCGGCCATCTTCGAGGAGCGCTTCAGGACCATTGAGCGTGTCTTTGCCTGGGAAGACAAGTTCCGCCGGCTGCTACTGCGCTTCGAACGTCTCAGTGCGGTCGGTCCATTACGCGTTCAAAACGCTCGCCTATACGCCGATCAACCTGCGGCATTATTGCTAGCTAGGTGTCATCGCAGGTGCATGCTGTTGCCCGATGGCGCATCGCGTCATGAGCGGTCACGTCATTTCCATCTGCATTCCTGATGATAATGCAGACCTCGACATCTCAATACCCATCAGTTTCCGCAATCATCCATCCAGTTTCGCGTGTTTGCGGATGTCGCTCACTAACCACCGGCTTGCACCGGACTGAAATGCGCAACCAGTTGTAATGTATCTCTCGATACCAATGTATTGTTGCGGGCGGAATTTTCGATTGCTAGCATTTACTGTAATTGCGCGCTCCATTGCTTCAGCGCCGCTCGAAGGAGCGGCGCATCCCGCGATGTAACATATCGAGCGTCGGCGAGCAACGTCAGAAAAGACCAGGCCACCGAGCCTTTGTGGATGCTCGACCCTATGGAGCGGGACGAGAGAGTTCTTCCCTCGAAAGAGGGGACGCCTGCGTCGGCATTCCAGTGGTGAAGGCTCGCATATGCAGCTAACAAGATCTGATAACAACCATGCTCAGTCCGCACGAGTACTCGACCTTAGTGCTTATCAAACATTCCTCACAAGCGATCGATCTCGCAAGAGAGGAAATCCATGCGCTGGTGCGGCGCGGGCTCGTCGCTATCGACTCGGGCGATACATCCATGCGAGTCACGGCACTGGGTGATCGTCTTTTGGAGGCCTTGTCGCCGGTCTCCTGGTTTCAGCGGTTCGATTAGCAGAGGGTGCATCGCTTTATCTTCCGATGCCCGCAAATGAACCTGGTGGCGATGCGCGCTTTTCAGCAGTCCGCCAGGAGCAACTAGGACGAATTGGTTGCCGCTCGTCAACGTGACGGTTCTCTTGCAACAACAAGCGGTTGCACAGGGTTCCAGCAACTCCGAAGTTGCAGTGTTCGAGTCTTGACTGGTTGATACGCGGCACCTCTCTTTTAAGAATGCGAAGGTTGATGGACACATTACAAAAAATGCGGGTGTTCACACGGGTCGTGCAAGCCGGCAGCTTCACTGCCGCGGCTGAGTCGCTCAATTCGACGACCGGCGCCATGTCCCGCGCGGTATCTGAGCTCGAAGCCCACTTGCGAACCCGCCTGTTGAACCGCTCGACGCGGCGTCTTGCGCTCACGCCCGCCGGCGAGCAGTATCTGCAGCGCTGTCAGCAGATTCTCGCCGACGTCGAAAAGGCGGAGGAGGTAGCGAGTGGCGCACACGAACGGCCAGCCGGCACTTTGCGGATGTTCAGCTTCGCGAGCATAGGGCAGCACTATGTGCTGCCGGTGATATCAAGGTACCATGTTCAGTACCCCGAGGTGACAGTGGAACTCACGCTATCGCAGCGCACGCCCGATCTGTTCGGCGGCGGCAGTGATGTTGCCGTCATTGCCGCGCCTTCGCTTCCTGATTCGGAGATGGTCTCGCTCCTGCTCGGCTCGACATGCAGCATCCTGTGCGCATCAGCAGACTATTTGCGCTCGCGCGGCACACCGCAGAGACCCGGCGATCTAGCGCGGTATGAATGCCTGCTACTGGACACGCCTGCTTTTCCGACGCACGAGTGGCAGCTCGAGGGACCCGACGAATGCGAATTGATACAGGTCAGAGGAGCGTTGCAGGTAAATATCGCTGAGGCGCTGGTCGTGGCAATTCGCGAAGGAATGGGGATTGGCATGCTGCCGTTGTATTCCGCCGTCGAAGGCCTGCGAAACGGCACGCTGGTTCGCGTGCTGCCCAATCATACCCTGCAGAACATGAACATTTACGCGCTTTACCCTTCGCGTAAGTTCATCGATGCAAAGACCCGGACCTGGGTTGACTTTCTGCGCAGCCATTTGCCCGACGTCATTGCACGCGACAAGACGCTGCTCGGTGGCTGACGCGGGGATCAAGATCGCGACGGCGCGTACCGTCGCGAGTCTGGCTGCACAGTCTGCTCGCATAAAAATGCGCTTCCCTATCGAGCAGTGCCCGGCGTGACAGTGAGCCAGCTGTTATCAATCGAGGCGCGCAGAGGTGCCCCGCGCTTAGGGGCGATGCTCAGCGACCGGTCAGGTCGCCATCGACTTATCAAACTGAACGGATCAATGATCGAAGTAGATCGACTTCATGCCGGCAACGATTGCCAGGCGGACGGCTGCAGGGGCGCCGTATGCCGACGAACCGCTGAGGGCATTGTCAGGTTGTTGGGCCGGTCACGGAATATGGCGGGATGAAGAAATCGAAATCCCTCTATCACGGTCACCGTTTTCCAGCCGCGGTATCATGGGTTGCGCCGTGCGCTGGTATTTTCGTTTTCAACTGAGCTTGCGCGACATCGAGGAGCTGCTCTTCGAGCGCGGGGTGATCTTGACATACGAGACGATCCGATGCTGGTGCGATAGGTTTGGCAAGGGCTTTGCTCATCGGGTGAAAGTCGCGCGGCGCAAGCCCGCTAGCACGTGGCACCTCGACGAGATGTTCATCACGCTGCGAGGCGAACCGTACCTGCTGTGGCGTGCGGTTGACGAGCATGGTGCCGAACTCGACATCCTGCTGCAAAAGCGGCGCGACAAGGCCGCGGCCAACCGCTTCTTCAAGCGTGTGCTGCGCTCGAACCCAGCGCCGCGCAAGATCGTCACCGATCAGTTGCAAAGCTACCCGGCGGCCTAAGCTGAGAGCCGGGAGCTTGTGAACGTGAGGCACGTGTTCGTTACAGTCAAGCTGCAGCCCGGCTGAATAACCGGCCGAGAACAGCCACCAGCCTACTCGCGAACGCGAGCGTCGCATGCGTGGCTTTCGTGAACCCAAACGTGCTCAGAAATTTCTTTCGTGCTTCGGGCCGATCCGGCAACACTTCGCGCTCAAGCGGCATCTGCTGCGCGTTTCACTCTATCGCCAGGAACTCGCAGCCCGGTTCGTTGCATGGCGCGATTTCACCGAACTCGGTACAGAATCTTCCAGACCTAGGCGGCAGAACCATCGATATGCAAGGTTCAGATGGACCTTTTCGCATGGCCTGCACTCGGACCTGATCCCGAAACAGTAGCCCACAATCAACATGCGAATCATGAGCTCTGGATCAATCGATGGCCGTCCCATTGGGCTATAGAACGGCGCGAGATGTTGGCGCAAATCCCGCAGATCCCAGGAAGTGATTGATGCATCTCAACTGATGCTCGTGAGGGAGGTGATTATCGAGTTTGAACGAGTAGAAGAGTTTGTCCTGTCCGCTGCCTAATTGACCCATCATGACGAATCACTCCCGTGGATCGATGTCTTCCAGGATACCGAACAAGCGGCACGTCGGATGACTTTTTCAACACAATCAAGGCTCAACGGTCATTTGGGCAGTTGCGTCGGCCGCCACGTGCTCAGCCGAAGCCGGCGTTTCCGAAACGGCATAGAGCACCAGTCGCGAGCGTCGGCCTGCGAGCAGTCCGAATTATCAGTGCCGGCCGGACCGCGGCAGTAGGGGTTGGCTCACACGTAAAGTCCGATGCCAGCTGGCTTCCGACTGAACCATACGAACATATGTGTGGCTGAGACGATCGTGGGTGCCATCTGCACCGTTGGTAGCCTTGTATCCAGTCCGCCGCTGCAATACCTTTTAGACGTAGCGGGGCAAAACAAACCGCGCGATGCTTCAATGTCTGCTTCCGATGTCTGCATAGCCGATCCATCGGAAGCGGCTTTCGACACTACCGGCACTCTCGGCAGAGACGGGTTTGTCGCCAGAATCAACGCCGCAGTTCATGGAGGTCTAGACGCTATTGATTCCGCACCGTCTGGATGCTGACATAGGAAAGCGCATTGGTCATGCGATGAGTGCATTGCGCTCATCGCTTCCGGCGATGTAGCGGCGCTGCTCGCCATCGTGAAGAAGCCCAGCGCGCGGGTGGCGCTCTATCATTTCCGCCTTATACATGGGTGTTGTGAGCGACGCGCCCATTATCGAAGCGTTTGTTTTGCAAGGATGCGCCGATGCACCAGCCCACAAGTGACATGATGACGATCCCCTCCCATGCGAAATCGCGGCCGAACGGTCGGAATGCCGCGGCTCGCCGACATGCCCAGGTTTTGAATTTCTTTAAATCGCAAACGTCGGATGGGCGGGCTTTCCTGCCCGGCTTCGGCGGCAAGCCAACTGATTCCCATGCAGCTGGGGGATCGGGACATCGCGCTACTGGGTACTTACGTGCTGAACCATTATGGACGCCCCGACGCGACCATCACGGAGAAGGATGTCGCCGAGGTGCGCCGCGGCGGACCGTCGTCGAACCTTGTAGCGCTTGCGCGAAACGGCATAGTGGCAGGTGCACTGGGTCGTGGTGCTTCTTGTGATCGCTTTCGTCACCCGCCGCAGAAATGGGCCTACTCGCTGATTAGCGGTTCGCTCCCGCGGTTGTCGTAACCCTACTTTGGATTGGGAATAAATTGAAAAGAATCGTATTTGGCGCCCTCCTGGGCTTGGCTTACGCCGGTAGCAGCTACGCACAAAGCGCTGTGACGCTATACGGCCTCGTCGATACGTCCATCACCTATGCAAACAATCAGCGGGCGGGCGGCGCGGGAGCGCCGGGAAGTAGCAATTGGGCATTGAGTAGCGGCAACCTTAGTAGTTCACGGTGGGGCTTGCGCGGCCATGAAGACCTGGGCGGCGGTTTGTCGGCGGTCTTCACCCTCGAGAACGGCTTTTCTGGCGTCAACGGACAAGCCGCAAATAAGGGCGTCGACCTGTTCGGACGACAGGCGTTCGTGGGTTTGCAGTCGAACCAGTATGGTTCGCTCACGTTCGGAAGGCAGTATGACTTCATTGAGGCTTTTGCCGATCCGTTAGGCGCGTCCGGCCCGGGCTGGGGCGGAAACCTGGGAATGCACCCTTACGATAACGACGATAGTGTCCACATCATCCGCCTCAACAACTCGGTCAAGTACACCAGCCCAACGCACCGCGGCCTGAAATTTGGGGCGATGTACGCTTTCTCGAACACAGCCGGCCAATTCGGGAACAACGCCGCCTATAGTGCTGGCGTTTCTTACGAGAACGGGCCCGTCAGCCTCGCTGCGGCATATCTTGGCGTCAACCGCAGCGCTGACCCGGCGACCGCGAACGCCAATGGTGCCATCAGCACGGCGGACGGCACCGCGCCGATCACCGGGGGCAGTCAACAGATCTGGACCCTCGCTGGGCGGTACCGGTCCGGTCCCGCGTCAGTCGGCCTTGCGTGGTCGCACTCGAGTACCGACTCTGTGACGGGTGTCCTGCACGGCAGTAGCGTCACGCCGTTGGTCGGCAAAAATCTGACCTTCGACAATTTCTCCGTCGACGGCCGCTACTTTGTGACACCTGCATTCAGCGTTGCCGCAGCCTACACGTACACGGCGGGTCGCTTCAGCACCGATACCGGGACGACGCGTCCCAAGTGGAACTCGGTGATGCTCCAGAGCGATTACAAGCTTTCCAGGCGCACGGACGTCTATATCGAAGGCGTGTATCAGAGTGTTAGCGGTGGCAACGGCAATCCCGTGTTCGATGCGTCGATCTTTACGCTGACGCCCTCGTCCAACAGCAATCAGGTCGCTGTTGCAGCGGGCTTGCGGCACCGTTTCTGAAAGCAGCGATTGACCGTTGATAAGAGGTGGCGCCGGTCGTCACCATCGATGCGTCGCTCGATGCGTCAAACGGCTACGAAGCGGTGCATGCATGGCTGTCTCTGCATGAAGTGCCCACCATGCAGCACGCCTACCGGAGAGAGGCCGAGCGCCTGATCCTGTGGGCGATTTCCGGACGTGGCCGCGCGTTGTCGTCGCTGACAACCGAGGCCGCAATCGCCTACGGCGCATTTCCAGCGCCTTGAACATGCGGTCAATGATGTTCAGGCAGGTGAGCTCGTCGCCGCGGCGGCGGCACTCAGAACAGGGCAGAAGCGCGAGCAGGACGAGGACTCAGTCGGGCGAAGAAGCCGCGAATGTGGAAGCGCCCAATTCTCCCCTGTCATTACCGGCCGAATTGCATGCAGTACGGCGTTCGAGGGAAGCGGCACTCGGGCCTAGCTCGGGCATTGTCAACTTGCCGAGAGTGAGACGACACGACGGCGGGTGCAACGAAGGGTTAGAAGGCATCCGACGGATTTTGGGCGAGTTCGGTGAAATCGCGCCATGCAACGAACCGGGCTGCGAGTTCCTGGCGATAGAGTGAAACGCGCAGCAGATGCCGCTTGAGCGCGAAGTGTTGCCGGATCGGCCCGAAGCACGAAAGAAATTTCTGAGCACGTTTGGGTTCACGAAAGCCACGCATGCGACGCTCGCGTTCGCGAGTAGGCTGGTGGCTGTTCTCGGCCGGTTATTCAGCCGGGCTGCAGCTTGACTGTAACGAACACGTGCCTCACGTTCACAAGCTCCCGGCTCTCAGCTTTGGCCGCCGGGTAGCTTTGCAACTGATCGGTGACGATCTTGCGCGGCGCTGGGTTCGAGCGCAGCACACGCTTGAAGAAGCGGTTGGCCGCGGCCTTGTCGCGCCGCTTTTGCAGCAGGATGTCGAGTTCGGCACCATGCTCGTCAACCGCACGCCACAGCAGGTACGGTTCGCCTCGCAGCGTGATGAACATCTCGTCGAGGTGCCACGTGCTACCGGGCTTGCGCCGCGCGGCTTTCACCCGATGAGCAAAGCCCTTGCCAAACCTATCGCACCAGCATCGGATCGTCTCGTATGTCAAGATCACCCCGCGCTCGAAGAGCAGCTCCTCGATGTCGCGCAAGCTCAGTTGAAAACGAAAATACCAGCGCACGGCGCAACCCATGCTACCGCGGCTGGAAAACGGTGACCGTGATAGAGGGATTTCGATTTCTTCATCCCGCCATATTCCGTGACCGGCCCAACAACCTGACAATGCCGCGTTGCCGGCGGGAAAGTCTTCGGCTGAGCCCATTTCGCACGGAAATCGACTGAGGGGCGAATTATTGCGTTGAAGCCCGGCGATCGATTCGCCGGGCGGAAAGGTTTGCGATCATGCAACTCAACAGGGCACCGGTGCTGTGCCTGACGGGCGATGCACCCGCTGCCTCACTGATGAGGCGCTTCGTGTGGGTCATCGTCACCGTGATGCGGCAGCTTTTCGGACACTTCGTCGAGCTTGTCGCCGAGCAAACGCCGCACACTCACGTAGAACACCGGAATCAGCAGCAGGCCGAGAAAGGTGGCGAACAACATCCCGCCGATCACGCCCGTACCGATTTCGTGGCGGGAGGACGCACCCGCGCCCGTCGAGAGGACGAGCGGAAACACGCCCAGGATAAATGCCATTGAGGTCATCAGGATCGGACGCAGACGCAGTTTGCACGCTGTCATGACCGCGTCGTACAGCGTCATGCCGCGGGCCTGTCCTTCCACCGCGAATTCGACGATCAGGATCGCGTTCTTCGCCGCGAGGCCGATCACAGTCACAAGACCGATCTTGAAATAGACGTCGTTGGGCACGCCGCGCAGCAGGCAGAACGCCAGCATGCCGAGCAGGCCAAGCGGCACCACCAGCAGAACGGCGACCGGGATCGACCAGCTTTCATATAGCGCTGCCAGGCACAGGAACACGACGACGATCGACAACACCATCAGCACCGTCGCCGAACTCCCGGCCAGAAGTTCCTGATACGACTGCCCGGTCCAATCAGCGGCGAAACCCGCCGGTAGCCGCTGGTCGACCATGTTCTGCAGCGACTGGATCGCCTGTCCGGTGGAATAGCCAGGCGCCGGGTTGCCGACGATCTCGATCGCGGAGTAGCCGTTGTAGCGTGGCAATACGAGCGGGCCGACATCCCAGCTGGTCTTCACGACGCTCGATAGCGGCACCATATTGTACGGGCTGATTCCCGCGTTGCTGACGGAAGGATCGACCTGCGTCAGGTATCCGCTGGAGGTCGTCGCCGGCGCCGCGGTGCTTGTCGTGCCGCTTGTCGCACTCGTTGATCCGCTCGCGGCGCCTGTTACGCGGGTCGGTGTGTACAGATGTCTGAACGCGTCCAATCCCATCCGGTACGGTGCATCCGCCTCGATGTAGACGCGCTTGACGCGGCCGCCGTAGGTGAACTGGTTGACGAAGAACGGGGCCAGTTCCATCTGGATCGTGGCGTAGACGTCGCTCAGTGATAAGCCCATCGACTGCGCCTGAACCCGGTCGACCATGATCTGCAACTGCGGCGCAGCCGGCAGCGAATTCGGCCGGATGCCGTAGAGGCCAGGCGTTCTGGCCGCGTCCGCGATCAGTGTGTTCTGGGCCTGGGTCAATTCCTGGCGCGATTGCCCAGCACGCGCCTGCAGGTACATATCGATGCCGCCGAACTGACCGAGGCCCCGAATGGTCGGCAGGTTGGTTACGAAGATCTGCGCGTCCGGAATGCCCTGCAGGATCTGGTTGACCTGCGGGATCAGCTGCATCGCGGTCTGCGAGCGCTTGCCCCAGTCCGTCAGCTTGATGAATGCCATTCCGACGTTTTCGCTCGTGCCGACGAAACTGAACCCTTCCGGCTGGAAGATGCCGGCAATGTCGTGGCCGACCGGGCTGTGGGCGAGCCTGTCACGTAGCTCGGTCATCACGTGCTCGGTGCGCTGCAGCGTCGCGCCTGACGGCAGATTGACCAGCGCCAGTACGAAACCCTGATCCTCGTCGGGAACGAAGCCGGTCGGCAGCTTCGTGTACAGGAAGCCGGACAGCGCGACCACCAGCGCGAACACCATCATCCAGCGCGGCGCATGGCGTACCGCCCTGCCGACATGTCCCAGATACGAACCGGTGAGTTTTTCGAACGACCTGTCGAACCAGCGGTAAAACCCGTTCTTCGTCACCTGATGCCCCGGCTTGAGAATCGCAGCGCATAGCGAAGGGGTGAACGACATGGCCAGAAAAGCGGAAAACCACATAGACACGGCAATGGTTAACGCGAACTGCGCGTAGATGATCCCTGTCGCGCCAGGCTGCAACGCCGACGGAACGAACACCGCCGACAGTACCACCGTGATCGCAACGATGGCGCCGGTGATCTGCCCCATCGCCTTGCGCGTAGCTTCCCTCGGATCGCTGCGGTCCTCGCTCATGATCCGCTCGACATTCTCGATGACGACGATGGCGTCGTCGACGACGATACCGATCGCGAGCACCATTCCGAACAGGGTCAACTGGTTGAGCGTATAGTGCAGCGCCGACAGGCCGATGAACGTGCCCAGCAGCGCGACCGGAATGACGAGCGTGGGAATGATCGTGGCCCGCAAGTTCTGCAGGAATACCAGCATCACGAGGAACACGAGGACGATGGCCTCGACAAGCGTCTTTACCACATCGCTAATCGACGCGGTGATGAACGGCGTCGTATCGTACGGCACGCTCCACGTGACGCCGGCCGGCAAGTCCCTCGCGAGGGAGGCCATGGCGGACTTCACAGCGTTGGCCACCGCCAGCGCGTTCGCGCCGGGCAGCAGGAAGATCCCGAGACCGCCCGCCGGCTTGCCGTTGAAGACCGGCGCCAGGCCATATGTCTGCGCGCCGAACGTAATGCGTGCAACGTCGCCGAGCCGCACCACTGTGCCGTTGTTGTTGGCAAGCACGACGATGTCCTTGAACTGCTTCTGCGAAGAAAACAGCGCGTCGCCGGAAATGGTCGCGGTGAACACCTGCCCCTTCGGCGCCGGGTCCGCACCCAGGGAGCCCGCCGCGAATTGCGCGTTCTGCGAGGTCACCGCATCGAGCACCTGTGTCGTGGACAACCCGTACGATTGCAGCTTGTCCGGATCCAGCCAGATGCGCATCGCGTATTCCGAGCCGAGCAAGGTGGTGTTGCCGACGCCGCTCACACGGGCAATCGCGGGCTGGATCCGCGAGGCGAGGATGTCGCTCAGGCGCGCCGCGTCGATCGACGGGTTGCTCGACTGCAGCGCGAGAAACATCAGGATGTCCGGGCTCGCCTTTGCGACCACGACGCCCTGCTGCATGACCGAGGTCGGCAACAGCGGCTGGGCCAGCGTGACCTTGTTCTGCACCTGGACCTGCGCGATATCGGGGTTGGTGCCGGTGGCGAACGTGAGCGCGATAACTGTCTGGCCGTTGGAACTCGACTTCGAGTTGAAATACAGCAGGTGGTCGATACCGGTGAGTTGCTGCTCGATCACCTGCGTGACGGTCGATTCCATCGTCGCGGCGCTCGCGCCCGGATACGTTGCAGTGACCGTGACCTGGGGAGGCGCGATGTCCGGATAGGAATCGATTCCCATGCTGCGCATCGAGATGATGCCGAACAGCGAAATCAGAATGGCCACAACCCATGCGAACACCGGGCGGTTGATAAAGAAACTCGGCATGTCAGCACTCCTATTGCGCGTCGCCTGCAGCGCTGGTCACCGGGGGCATCGAAGCTGACGACGACGCTTCCGGAACGTCCGGAGCTGACGACGCGGCGGCGGGCGCTTGCCATGCAGACGCCTTTACCGCCTGACCTTCGTGCACGAATTGGAGGCCCGACACGATCACCCGGTCACCGTTCGCGAGGCCTCGGGTGACAATCCAGTCGGCGCCATCGCTGTCGGTCGCGGTGACATCCTTGCGCACGGCGTTGCCGTCAGGGCCGATGGCCATCAGATACGCGCCAACCGTGTCCCGCTGCAGCGCCTGCTGCGGCACCAGGAACACGTTGTTCTGCCGGCCGAGGTCGACCGTCAGCGTTACATACATGCCCGGCAGCAGTTCGCGCTGTGGATTGGGGACCAGTGCGCGCAGATTGACGGCGCCGGTGGTCGCATTCACGGCCACGTCTGAGAAATCGAGCGTGCCGACGCGCTTGTACCGGGTGCCGTCGGGCAAGCCGATCTGGACGGTAGTCCTGTCCTGCTGCGCAAGCGCTACCGCCCCAGTGCTTTGCGCCTGCCGCAGCGTCATCAGATCGGCCACGCTGATCGTAAAGTTGACGTACGCCGGATCGACCTGCTCCACTGTGGTGAGCAAGGTGCCGCCGGCGCCCGTGTCGCTCGTGCTGCTGCCCACGACAGCGCCCTCGGTAACCAGTTGCTGGCTGGCGATGCCGCTGATCGGCGAAACGACGCGTGTATATCCGAGGTTCACGCGCGCGCTTTCGACCATCGCCTCGTCCGCCTTCACCTTCGCGGCGGCGCTGCGTTCCGCAGCGTCGGCGTTGTCCACCATCTGCTGCGACACCGAGCCGACCGGCAGCAGCGCGCGTTCACGCTGAGCGGTGATGTGATCGTTGACGTAGGTGGCCTGATCCTGCGCGAGAAGAGCAAGATCGTTGTCCAGCTGCGTCCTGTAAAAGGTTGGATCGATCTGGAATAGCGGTTGCGCGCGCCGCACCTCGCTACCTTCCGTATAGAGCCGTCTGAGCAGCACTCCCGAGACCCGCGCGGTGACATTCGCGCTGTAATACGGCGACAGTCTGCCCACCAGTTGCCTCGTGAGCGGCACGTTCCGCGCGTGAACCGTCACCACGGCGACCTGCGGCGGCGTCGGGGCTGACGGGGTGCTTTTGCCGCAACCGGCGAGAGCAATCAGCCCCAGGCAGAGAAAAGGCGCTCGCTGTGCGAATGACTTCATGAAGACTCCGTTCCTGCCTGACGGCAGTGAAGGTGAATGCAACGCGGGTACTCACGCGACGAGCGCTCGATGAACACCGCTTCGCCGTTGCGGCAAGACCGGGATGCATCCCGGACCTGGTGTCAGTCGGGCGCAGGCGTCGGGGCCTCCTGCAGATTGGATTTGCTGCTGAACGACACGTCCTTGCCCGATGACGTCGAACTCAGGCTGCCTCCCGGGTCGTCTCCCCACTGCCAGCCGCCGCCCAGGTTCCTGATCAGCGTGACGCTGCCCTGAGTGAGCAATGCCTGCGTGTCCTTCAGGTTCTGTTCGGCCTGAATCAGCGTGAGCTGCTGCGTCAGCAGTTGCTGCTGGCTTGCCGCGCCGGCCATCAGTTGCGCCGTTTCGCTGGCGAAGAGTTGCTGGTTACGCTGAAAAATGTTTGCGAACGCCTGGGTCTGCTCTCGCAGATGGTTCACCGAGGACAGGCTGTCCTCGACGCTCTCGAATGCGGTCAATACGGTATTGCGATAGGTCGCGGCGTCTTCGTCGTAGATCGCCCGGGCTTCGCGCACTGCAGCCGTGCGTGCGCCGCCGTCGAAGATCGTCGCGGCGAGATCCGGACCCAGCGTCCAGACGCGGCTCGGCAGCGAAAACAGATGCGCAAACGTGTTGTGCTGGAAGCCGCCTTGCGCGGAAAGCGTCAGCGTCGGAAAAAACGCCGCTTCGGCCACGCCGATTCTCGCGTTGGCCGACGCCGCCGTGCGCTCCGCGCTCACCACGTCGTAGCGCCGTTCGAGCAGTTGCGAGGGCAACGCCAGCGGCACGTCGGGCAACACGAAGGCGTAGGACGGATCCGGCGGCAGCGTGAAACCCGCCGGTGGCACGCCGGTGAGCACCGCTAGCGCATGTTCGTCCTGCTCGCGCGCCGTCTCGGTGGCCTGCAGGTCGGCCACCACGACTTCGAGCGTGTCCTGCGCGGCCAGCACCTGATCGTTCGACGCTTCGCCTTGCACAAACGCGCCGCGCATCATCACGAGGATGCGGGCATCAATGTCCTGCTGCTGTTTCAGCGACTGGATGTCGATATCGGCCTGACGCAATCTGAAGTAGTTGGTCGCGACGCTCGCCGCAATCGACAGCCGCTCGCCGGCCAGTTGCGCATCCGTCGCCTGTGCACTTTCTTTCGCCGATTCGATCTCGCGACGGATCGCGCCCCACAGATCGATCTCCCAGCTCGCGGCAGCGCTGACCGAGACGGTGTTGCGTACGCCCGCGACAGTTGAGCCAACCGTTGCATTCCCCGCTGCCGATGCAGCATTGGCGCCCGTGCCGGTGCGAGAGCCCGACGCGTTCGCCATCACCATGGGAAAGAGGCTCGCGGTATTGACCTGAACGATCGCGAGTGAGAGCTGGTAGGCCGCTTCCGCGGCGACGATCGACTGATTCACCTCCAGTGACTGTTCAACGAGTTGCGTGAGTCTATCGTCGTGATACTCGCGCCACCAGACACTCGACAGCGATCCTTGGGGGTTCGCATGCGCTCGCTGCCAATCCGTGCCTTCCTTGAAACTTTCGGGAACCTGCACAGAGGGCGTGTGATAGTTCGGACCGCTCATGCAGCCGCTGATGCAAAGCGTGAGCACGACTGCAACGCATCGCGGCGCTAAACCCCGGCATAGTAGAGGTGACCGATTGCGACTGACGTTACCGGCAGACAGCGTATTCATGTTGACGCGTGCTTCCTGTAAAGACTAGCCCTTCGCAAACCTCTCGATCCATTGCGAGAATGCGGCCATGAATTCCTCCAGAAACCGACTGGTTCCGGAATTGGTCAAGACGCCTTGCTCGTCAAACAGACTAGCCATGCCGCCTACGTATGCTTCAGGCGTGGACATGACGTTCACGCCAATACAAACCAACGACTGCCGGAGGTGATGGTTCGCACCGAACCCACCCATTACTCCCGGCGACGAGGCAACAACGGCCGCAGGTTTCCCTAACAATGCGCTTGCTCCATGAGGCCGGGAGAGAACATCGACAGCATTCTTGAGCACGGCTGGAATGGAGCGGTTGTATTCCGGAGTAACAAACAGAACCGCATCCATTGCTGAGACGTCGTTTCTGACAGTTTTCCAGGCTGCCGGCGTGTCATCCTCGAGGTCCTGGTTGTATAAAGACAGCGCGCCTATCTCCACGATCTGCAGCGACAACCTTGGAAGTGCAATCTGCGCGAGTGAGTTGGCCAGCATGCGATTGAGGGACTGCTGGCGAAGACTGCCAATCAGTACAGCAACTTTATAGGGTTCCGACATGGGCGCTCCGTTGATGACAGAAGGGTGTGTTTACGTTTGACGACATGCGTCGCGCAAATGCCCCGGCTGAAGATCAGGTTAGATGGCCGAGACAAACACGACCATCCTACGAACGACATAGACCGCACCTATAGGGGAATGGCTGTCTTATACCTGCGTATGGCGGCGTGACGGATAACTGCTCGCGGAACATGCCGCAAAACACGAACAGTCGGTTGCTGGACTCTTCGAGATATATACACGTATGAGAACGCGGCGGTCCCGGAGGACTGCGGCAACCGTTCGTAGAATGGTCTTCTTTGCGACGTCCGCCTATCTTGATTACATGGACGATGCGCTTTTGTTCATTGGCGTCGGCATCGCATGTCTATCCGGCGACGACGTGTTTGCGACGGATTACCGGCAACGCTATGTTCATTGACGGCGGCGACAGTTCGCTTCCACTTGCAGCCGGAGCCAGAACACCCTTGAGTTATTCCCCTTGCAAAACAGAGGAAAGTTGATGATCGCATTTAGGATCGCTTTGGCGGCGTTGCTTACTCTGGCGATTCCCCTTCTCCTCGCAGCCGTCTTCCTCCGGCTTCTCGCAGCGATTCGATGGATGACCAGACTCGGTGTCTCAAGGGGACAGGCGTCACGTTCCGTTAATCACCCGCGCTAGCTCATTCGAACGAATTTAGCGGCGCTAGTCTCTCTATAGGGACCTTTATCCATAGCGAACCCTCAGACGAAAGTGTCATGGACACAATCCCTTGCGACGTCGCAGTTACTCTGTAAGTGCAATGGCTGAACGCGGGACGCTCCGGTTAGCATGAGTCGTGTTCCATCCACGTGCCTATGCAATCCTAACTTACGCGGATCGATCGTCCGACACCGCAACCGTTATAACCTTCTTCATCGGAGTGTCTCGAACATGACCCCTCCTTCGCGCCCGCAGCACCGCCGTGTTCACCTGTTTGCTCTCGTGCTTGGCCTCCTGGCCGCCGGAGCAGCGCAAGCTGCGCCTGCAGACAACCCGCCCCCTCCGCCAGGCCAGCCCAGTGCATTAATCGCCGATACCGAGTACACAACGCGCCTGTTCGGCCGCACGCCGGTCGAGGAGGCCATTGCAGTAACGCGCCATGTGTACACGGCTGCCCTGGCACCGGCAGCGCCGGGCGAAGCCAACGACGCGTCAGACCGCCCCTGGGCCGTCACACTGCTGACCCCCGACGACGAGCTTGCCGGGATCAGCGCGACCGAGCTCGTCCATTTCCCCGACAATGCACCGGTTCTGTTTGTCGGTCCCAATGGGATTCCGCCGGAAACGATGGAGGAACTGCGCCGCCTGCATCCCGTCGGGATTGCGCGGCACGATGGTGTGCAGGTCTTTGCGGTCGGCGCCGCCGCCAATCCCGCGGTGATGCAGCAGCTCACCACGCTCGGACTGAAAGCGGAAGCGATCACGGCAGCGGACGACTTCGCGCTCGCCGACCGGATCGACGAGATCTACGGCCACATCCAGAACCCGGATAGCGGGGTGCCGACGATGATGACCTCTGCAGCCGGGGGTGGCGCCGGGGTCATGGACGTGTTCGTGGGATCGACGGAATCACCCGGCCTTATGCTGCCCATCACGCACTGGCTCTCCCACATGCCCGGTGCGGCGGTGTGGATCGATCCCAAGGCGGATCATCTGCCGGGGCCAACAGTTGACGCACTGAAGCGGCGCATGGGCAAGGCCATTATTTACGTGATGGGCGGCCCGCAAGAGGTGCCGGAGGCGCTTGTGCGGCAGCTGAACCGGTACGGCATGGTGGCGCGGATCACGAACGATGATGCGGTCGCGTTCAATGCACCACCCGCCGACAACCCGATCGCTGAAAGCGTCGCGTTCGCGCGCATGTGGGACCCGATGGGGATGGTCGGCTGGAATGCGAACGGCGCCGGCCATGGCTTCACGCTGGTGAACGAGAGTGACTGGCAGGGCGCCGTGGGATCCGCGATTCTGTCGCATCTCGGCTTCCACGCACCCCTGCTGCTGGTGAGCGACCCGAACCGGCTTCCGGCGCCGGTCTCCGACTACTTTGCCGTGGTGCGCCCAACATTCCTCGTTTCTCCCGGCGACGGCCCATACAACATGGTGTATGTGGTCGGTGACTACGCGCGTATCTCGTGGCCCGTACAGGTTGGAGTGAACGCGTCGCAAGAGATGGCAAACCGCCACGACTCGGCCAATGGCAGCGTCTATATCGCACCGCGCTGAAGCGCGATGCGGTCCGGGCGCGAGCCACGCTACTGGTTGTGGAGCAAGGTCATCGCCTTCGTGTGTTCGCCCTCGGCCTGGAGTTGATCCGACACGTACGGTCCGACAGGTTTGGACACCTCGCAGTTGTGTCGGAAGCAAGCGCGACAGTGTTCCGGTGGCCGTCGACCGTCAGCCGATCATACGCGGGTATAGGACACTTATTCCCAAGCAGGAGAAGTCCCGTCCGTTCGTAGAATGGGCATGCTGATCTTGCAGGCATAACCTTCAGGCTGGGTTTCCCGTTAAGAACCAACAAGCCGTATCAGCTATTGATGGTAGGAGCATATGCCTGATCAGTATCGTGACGACGCCCCTATGGAATTCAGTCTCGGTCGGCGCAGGATAGTCGTGGGAGGCGCACTTCTTTTGGGTGGGTTTGCAGCCTTCCCGACGCTATCGGCTACTTTGCCGGATGTCGCTTTGCCGGACGACCTCTTGACGCGATTCATGGATATCTCGTCGCTCCTGATTCCGCACCAACTGGATAGAGGTATCGGAAAGAGACTCGCTGTCGCCATGGCCACGGCGACTCCGTCGCTTCCCGATCACGTCATCGAGTTGCTCGCCATTGCAAGAAAGAAAAGGGCGCGCGTCGTCGAAGACTTTTTCCCCGATATCCCGCAAGGCCCTTTGAACGAGACCGCTCTTTCGATCATCAGCGCGTGGTACATGGGTGTACTCACCGACGCTCCCGGCGCGGAAGTCTTTGCGTACGAATTCGCGCTGATGTACCAGCCGACGGCCGACGTCATGACTATTCCGACCTACGCGAAATCGGGGCCGAACGGTTGGAATGCAATTGCGCCCCCATTGAGCGACATGCCGAAATTCTAAATGCGCGTTATTCGAAAACCAGAGGAGCTTCCAGATGGCAAATGAATACAGCGCGGACGTCGTTGTGGTGGGAACGGGTGTGGTGGGTTGCCTGGTCGCGGAACACATGCTGGACGCAGGCCTATCCGTGCTAATGCTCGAAGCAGGCCCGCGGGTTGACCGCTGGCGAATCGTGGAAAATTACCGCAATCTGCCTCCCAGTCTTCGGCTTCACTTCGACGCCCCCTACCCACCGAAACCGTGGGCCCCCCATCTGGAATCGCGCACCGACGCAGAGGCGGCCGAATATCTCCAACTGGAAGGTCCGGATGCCCGGGCCTTCCGCCAAGGCTATGTCCGCTATGCAGGAGGGGCCACCTGGCACTGGGCAGGAATTTGCTGGCGCATGGTACCGGACGATTTCCGCCTGAAAACCCTTTACGGGGTTGGACGGGACTGGGCGTTTGACTATCACGTACTCGAACCGTATTACACTCGCGCGGAATACGCGATGGGCGTCTGCGGTCCGGCTGACCCCGCGCTGCAATGGCCACCGATACGCTCCAAGCCTTATCCCATGGGTCCGCTACCCTTTGGGCCTGGAGAGCAGCGTTTTACGGAAGCCGCTGCCAGACTCGGACTGAAAAATCTCCCCGCGCCTCAGGCGCGCAACAGCGGCGTTTCATACCACGGACGGCCACCGTGTTGCGGCAACAATAATTGCTTTCCTGTTTGCCCGATTGCCGCTAAATATGATGCCGCATCGGCCTTGCCGAAAATAGAGGCGAAAGGCGGCAGGATTCTGGCCAATGCAGTGGTCTACCGGATTGAGACCGACGCGAAGCATTCCGTCCAGGCGGTCCACTATTTTGATCCGGACAAGGCTTCGCACAGAGTCACTGCCAGAGTCTTTGTGATCGCATGCAACAGCATAGAGACGCCGAAACTTCTACTGCTTTCCAAGGACGAGCATAACCCCAACGGAGTTGCCAACAGCTCCGATCAGGTTGGTCGCAACATGATGGATCAGCCCAAACTAATCGCGGAAGTGACGCTTGCGGAGCCACTGTGGACAGGGGTCGGACCGGTCCAGAACAGCAGCATCATGAACACATCGCAAGGCGACTTCCGCAGCCGCTACAGCGGCGCGATGATACGCATGGAGAATTTCGCCCGCAGCGGCATTGGCGGCGCCGCTGCATTGAAAAAAGGGCTGGTCGGCAAGGCCCTCGACGCCGAAATTCGACGGCTCTCTGCGTGCACCGCAAGGTTGACCATCGAACATGAGCCGCTCCCACAGGCACAAAATCGCGTGACCTTGTCGAGCAAGAAAGACTGGCTTGGCATCAATAAGCCAAACATCTACAACGACGTCGGGGACTATGTGCGTCGCAGCGCGAAGGAATATACCGTGCCGCTGCTCAGGCGCCTGGCCGCCGAACTTGGCGCCACTGACTTCCAGCTCTCCACTGAGTTTCTCAACAGCGATCACATCATGGGCGGCTGCATCATGGG
Organism: Paraburkholderia sp. BL9I2N2; assembly: GCF_004339745.1. Classification (GTDB taxonomy): domain Bacteria; phylum Pseudomonadota; class Gammaproteobacteria; order Burkholderiales; family Burkholderiaceae; genus Paraburkholderia. Next base: position 419,295 of record NZ_SMGP01000006.1, read on the forward strand.
CGCCGATCCCGCTACGTCGGTGGTGGATGTCGACTGTCGTTCTCATGACCACCATAACCTGTTCTTGCCGGGCGGCGCGGCGATGACCACTGGAGGCAGCGGAAATAGCACCATCACCATGGCGGCCTTGGCACTGAAGGCGGCCGACGGTATCGTTGATCAACTCAAGCACGGCTAATCATGCGCAATTTCAGTCATCGTTTATGCCGCGTGCTCGTCCTGTTTGCCGGCTGCATGGCGGCTGCTTCTTCCTACGCCGCTGATGGCCCCCCGAGACCGCCGCGTTAATCAAACGCGGTGAGTATGTCGCCAAAGCTTCGGACTGCGCGGCGTGCCACACCACCGCGCAGGGTAAGCCTTTTGCAGGCGGGCTTCCTCTTGTTTCGCCGCTCGGCACGATCTACTCGACCAACATCACGCCGTCAAACGAATTCGGCATTGGCCGCTATACCGAAGAGCAGTTCTCCCAGGCTATCCGGCACGGGATCCGGGCAGATGGCGCAAACCTCTACCCCGCGATGCCCTACACGTCGTATTCGATCCTCACCGATGACGACGTCCACGCGCTCTACACGTATTTCAGGTTCGGCGTGACGCCCGTGGACGTACGGGCGCCGGACACAAAGCTGCCGTTCCCGATGAACCTACGCGCGTCGTTGAAAGTGTGGAACCTGTTGTTCCTGAACAAGGATGCCTATCAGGCAGATCCTCACCAATCCGCAGAATGGAACCGCGGCAGGTATCTGGCACAGGGCGCCGCGCACTGCAGTGTGTGCCACACTCCGCGCGGCTTCATGATGCAGGAAGAAGCCGGACTGGAGCTCTCCGGTGGGCAAGTGGGAACCTGGTACGCGCCTAACATCACGTCGGACACAGCAAGCGGTATTGGCAGTTGGACCAGGGAAGAACTGGTGGAGTACTTGCGCACCGGGCGGCTGCGCGGTAAGGCGCAGGCTGCGGGAGACATGGGTGAAGCGGTCGAGCACAGCTTCCAGTACCTCTCGGCGGCGGATGTGGAGGCCATTGCGACTTATGTGAAGGGTGTCCCTCCGATTCATGATTCACGAGACAGCGCGCCCCGCTTTACCGCGGGCAAAATGTCGTCTGAGCTCGCCACTTTGCGCGGTACGGATGGGATCCGGTCCGACAACGATGCCCATCCTACGGGCGCGGAATTATTTCAAGGCAATTGCGCTTCCTGTCATTCGGCCCAAGGTCAAGGCAGCAAAGATGGCTACTATCCCAGTCTGTTTCACAACTCCGCAACAGGATCGGTGAATGCCAACAACCTGATCGCCACGATCCTTTACGGCGTAGATCGCACGACGTCCAAAGGGCAGGCATACATGCCTGGATTCGGAGGCAAGCCCACGGATTTCACCGCTCTAAGCGATGAGGAAATCGCCCTTGCGGGTAACTATGTTCTTGTTCACTACGGGCGCGCCGACATCCCTATCACCGCACAAGACGTTGCCGAGGTGCGCCGCGGCGGGCCCACGTCTCCGCTTCTTGCGCTCTCCCGCATAGGCATCGCGGCAGGGGTAGTCATCGTGCTCCTGATCCTGGCTTTTGTCATCGTCAGGAAAAGACGGCGTGCCCACTGAGGGTCCACTGATATCAAAATATATGAAACTCAGACCTCAGAGCGATTTCGTTCACAACCACTTCCCGCTACATTTTCCTCAAGCGACGCGGCAACACGTCCGACGAGTTCTTGAAGCAACTTTTCTTTGGGCATCTGATGACAGACACCACATCACGTCGACTGACACGCCTCGCGCACATGTTGACGCGCGCCTTGGCGAAGACCACATAGCGAAAAATCATCGGACTGCTTGCTGAGACGCAGTCCGTTTTCCAGTCACCAGCCCAGTCCCAGCGACGACGGCGCGTTCTTTGCGAGGCGATGTGTATGAACCCGAGTGCGTTGGACCTTTCCAGAGTGCAATTTGCTTTCACTGTCTCCTTTCACATCATCTTTCCAGCGCTCAGCATTGGCCTTGCAAGCTTCCTCGCTGTGCTCGAGTTCGCCTGGCTGAAAACCGGCAAGCAGCATTACAAAGACCTATGTCAGTACTGGTCGAAGATTTTCGCAGTCGGATTTGGCATGGGCGTTGTCTCCGGCGTCGTGATGGCGTACGAATTTGGAACCAACTGGGCAGGCTTTTCCAAGTTCGCAGGCCCAGTCAACGGACCCTTGTTGACCTATGAAGTCATGACTGCCTTTTTCCTTGAGGCAGGATTCCTGGGCATCGCATTGTTCGGATGGGAGAAGGTCGGAAAGGGGCTCCATTTCTTCGCGATACTGATGCTGGCAGTCGGCACACTGATCTCCACCTTCTGGATCCTGGCTTCAAACAGCTGGATGCAGACCCCGCAAGGGTTTACCGTTGAGAATGGCCACGTTGTCCCTCAAGACTGGTTTCAGATCATCTTCAATCCATCCTTTCCCTATCGACTGGCGCACATGGGTATAGCGGCATTCATTGCCGCTGCATTTCTTGTTGCAGCAACCGGCGGATTTCATCTCCTACGAGGAAGGCGCGACCCCGCCGTCAAATCTTCGTTCTCCATGGCGCTATGGTTGCTTATGATCTTAACCCCTATACAAGCCGTTGTGGGCGACCAACATGGTTTGAACACTCGCAAGTACCAGCCTGTCAAGATCGCTGCGATTGAAGGTTTGTGGGAAACGGAGCAAGGCGGTACCGCGTTGAACCTCGTAGGCTTTCCCGACATGAATGCCGAGGAAACCCGATACGCCATCAAGGTTCCGCATCTGGGAAGCCTTATTCTCACGCATAGCTGGAACGGCGTGATCCGCGGAATGAAGGAGTTCCCGAAGGAAGACCGGCCAAACTCCTCGATCATCTTCTGGAGTTTCCGCATCATGGCCGGGCTCGGCATGCTGATGATACTGACAGCGCTTCTAGGCGTGCTCTTGCGTCGCGGTGGGCGTCTTTATGAAAATCGTTGGTTCCAAAGGCTGATGATCACAATGGGACCGTCTGGCTTCATCGCCCTGATTGCCGGTTGGGTTACGACAGAGGCCGGTCGTCAACCGTGGGTGGTCTATGGATATTTCCGCACGGCGCAGGCAGTCTCCCCCATTACCCCCCAGGAAGCAGGAGTCTCGCTACTGATCTTCGTCACGGTGTACAGCCTCGTGTTCGGGACCGGGATCTATTACATCCTGAAGCTGATCCGGCTCGGGCCGCCGCCGCCCGATTCCAGGTCGCCTACCCCACACCCTGGCCTCGATGAGGAACTGAGCGGTCGTCGTCCCCTCGCAGCAGCGACAGACTAACTGTCCGTCGTTCCAAACAACATATAGGAGCATCAAATGGATGTGACTGTGATTTGGGCGGCGATCATTGCCCTTGGTCTGTTCATCTATGTGGCCCTTGATGGCTTCGATCTGGGGATAGGCCTCATTTTTCCATTTTTCCCCCTCGACGCCGAGCGCGATCTGATGATGCACTCGATCGCGCCTGTGTGGGATGGCAATGAAACCTGGCTCGTCCTCGGCGGTGCGGCCTTATTTGCCACCTTCCCAACCGTCTACTCGGTTGCCCTCTCGGCCCTGTATCTTCCGATCATTTTTATGGTCGTATGCCTGATCTTTCGTGGTGTGTCATTCGAAATCCGGGAAAAAGCAAATCGGACCAGGAATCTGTGGAACCTCGCGTTCATATGCGGCTCGGCCGGCGCGACGTTCTTCCAGGGCACGATTTTAGGGGCGTATCTGCACGGAATTCCCGTATCGAATGGCGTATTCTCCGGCGACCCGTTCTTCTGGGTGACACCATTCAGCTTCTTTACCGGTATGGGGCTCATGGCGACCTATGCACTGCTTGGCGCAACCTTTCTCGTACTCAAAACCGAAGGTGATCTTCAACGCCGTATGCACAGACTTGTATGGCCACTCACTCTCGTACTCCTCGTCTTCATCGTCGCTGTAACTGTATGGACACCGCTTACTGATTCACAGGTTGCATCGCGATGGTTTGATTCGAGCTTCCGGATCCGTCTTTATCCGGTACCGGTTCTGGTCGCGATCGTCGCCGTGTTGATGTTCAAGGCAGTCGTGCAGCGACGAGACAGCGCTCCATTCATACTCGCACTGCTTCTGGTTCTTCTCGGTTACATCGGCTTGCTTGTGAGCATCTGGCCGTTCGCCATCCCAAACTCAATGACGCTCTGGGAAGGCGCGGCGCCTCATTCAAGCCTGACCTTTACGCTGATAGGTGCGGTGATCATCATCCCCATCATTCTTGCTTACACGACTGCTGGCTACTGGGTATTCCGCGGCAAAGTTCACCACGGGACGCATGACTAATGATCTTATACACGGAGGATGTGATGCCAGAAAAAACTGAACATTGGAGCCGTCTATACGGAACCCGAATGATGTGGTTTGTCATTCTGTGGTGCGTAGGGTTTGCCGCTGCGATGCTGACCGCGCTCCCATTCCGTCTTCTTGTCGCAGCCGCGATGCACTAATAGACGGACGTCGTGTTGGAGAGAGTTCCGCCGCGACCACGATGCGCGCCGAGGCGTTTGTTTGCCGAAAATTGAACTATTGCCCCTCAGTATCGCATCAGGCTGAAACCGGTTTGCCCTGGAGTTCCCACACGTTGGCAGGCGGGGCGTTTCGCCAGACAGTGCAAAACCTACGCCAGACAAAATCCGCAGGCGCCGCAAATGGAGCGCGTAGCCGGTATGAGAACTGGACGAGGCGGCGCGCCTGGTCTACACGCAAAACATCAGCCAGCGCTTCCACTGTTGGGCGCACAATCCTCGTGGCCGCCAGGATCTCGCCGATGCCGGGCGTGGTCTTCAGGATCGCGAATTCCGGGCGCAGACGGACTTCGCGATGAATGGTGAGTTCGAGCGCGTGGATCTCTGTGCTCAGCGTTTCGATGACAGCCACGCTGGCCTGGAGCGCGCGCTGCCGCGATGATCTGTTGCAGGTCATTGGTGAGCCGTTTGCGATATAGCACGTGATCCTGATCGTCAATCACGGCCACCACCGCATTATTCGAATGAAGATCGATGTCGCTATACCTCATTTCAGCCTCCTTACGGGTAATGTTGACCGTTGCAACTCCACTGTAGACCCTGGCCGCCCACCTCTATCGGGGCGGCCAGGAGGCCTCTCAATGATTATCAACTTCACGGCATCGTCGCTCGCCCGTTCGAGCCGTTGGATTTATCCCGTTCGGAATTCTCTGAAATAATGCGGTCATTACCTTGGACGTGTTAGAGACTTATGAAAACGCGAACCGTGCAGGACGCTGGCGACGCCGAGTCTCCCGCCTTCTGGCGCGAGCAGGAGATGCTTTTACTGCAGCAGGTGATGGCGCTTGTCGGAAAAAACCTGTCTCCGGTGCCCGTGTTCCGCGAAATGCTGCACCTGATGTCCGAACTGCTCGGCTTGAACCGCGGAAGAATCGTGCTGCGCGACGAGCGGCAGCGCACGGGCCGGATCCGGCACGCGTACGGATTAACAGCGCAGGAGGTCGAGCGCGGCTGTTACATGTTGGGCGAAGGCGTAACGGGCAGCGTCTTGCAACACGGCCAGCTGGCAATCGTGCAGGATATCGATGCGGAGCCGACTTTCCTCGCGCGAGCCGTCGAACGGTCGAACCTTCCGTCTGGTCCCGTTTCGTTTATCGCGTTGCCGATCGTGGTCGAACGGGTCACCATCGGCGTCCTTGCCTGTCACCGGATTCGGAGACGGACCAGGGCGCTCGCCGACGACGTCACGCTCCTGCGCATTCTTGCGACGCTCGTTGGGCAGTTGCTGCAACTCGAAGCGAGCCTGCAGCAGAAGACTCGCGCACTCGAACAGCAAAATGCCGCGCTCGCACGAGCACTCGAGTCCGCCAGCGCCCGGTACGGAATTATCGGGACCTCGCCGAGGCTGCTGCGAGCGATATCCGAACTCGAGCGCGTCTCCGATTCCTCGGCAAGCGTACTGCTGCTGGGGGAGTCGGGAACCGGCAAGGAGCTTTTTGCGCGGGCCCTGCATCTGGCCAGCCCGCGACACGACAAGGCATTCATCAAGATCAATTGCGCTGCCATCCCTGACACCCTGTTCGAATCCGAGCTGTTCGGCTATGAGCGCGGCGCGTTTACTGGTGCTGCGACGATGCGTGCCGGCTGGTTCGAACAGGCGGACACGGGCACCATCTTCCTTGACGAGATTGGCGAGTTGCCCCTTACCATGCAGACGAAACTGCTGAGGACGCTCCAGGAGGGAACGATCACACGCCTCGGTGGCAAACAGGAGATCCGCGTCGATGTTCGACTGGTTGCCGCCACCAACCGGAATCTGCAGGCGGACGTTGCGCGTGGCACGTTCAGGCAGGATCTTTTCTACCGGCTCAACGTTATTCCGATCCATTTGCCATCGCTTTCGGAGCGCCATGAGGATATCCGCGAGCTTGCGCTTCACTTCATAAACCACGCAAACCAGGCCAACCAGCGCAACGTCAATCTGACAGCCACCGCATTGGAGCGGCTGCAGCAATACTCCTGGCCAGGCAACATCCGGGAACTGGCCAACCTGATCGAGCGTATCGTCCTGCTGGCCGACCACCCGTTTCTCGATGCAGCGGATATCGAGCGCTTCCTTCCACAGCCGGATGATGAGGCGTCCGCGGTGCCGGCTATGGCCACCAGACCTCTCGCGGATCCTGCCTCCGCCCTTTCGCCTGAACCGGGGCCGGGCGCAGTGCCGCCAATGCGACCGTACGGACGGTTCAGTTCACACCCGGCCGAGGCGTTGACGCAGGCGCTGCGGCAGTGCGGTGGCAACAAGTCGCGTGCTGCGCAGAAGCTAGGGATGACCGTGCGGCAGTTCAGCTACCGATGGAGCAAGCTTGGACTGACGGACGTCTGAGCCGACGCCTCACCGCACCCAGATCTCAATTGTCGACAATGTATACATTGTCGACAATTGAGATCTGGCGCGCACATTCAAAATAGAAGAACAGGTCGGTTCATTGATCTCCAACATGCCCGTCCTATAACGCGCTATGGGATATTTTCATGGGTTGGCATATCTGTTGCTTTAAGGAACGTGTCGACGCAGCACAACACGCCGCCGCGGCGACACCTTTTCCAAACAGGAGTCAGCCTTGAACACCGTTACCGACACCCCCACGACCGTTTCTACGGTTCTCCGCCCGATCGACCGGGACGGCCTGATGGCCTTCGCGGAAAAGGGCCGCAATAACCCCGGCACGCGTGGCAAGAACAATGTCCACACCGTGATGCAAGGCCAATACCGGTCGTTGAGCTATGTGGGCCAGCATGCCCCGGTCGTGGTCGACGAGCCGCTGCATCTGTTCGGTGAAGACACTGCGCCGGCGCCCGGCGAGATTGCCTTGTCCGGGCTCGGCGGCTGTCTGGCCGTCGGCATCACCGCAGTGGCCACCTGGAAGCAGGTCAAGCTTTCGAAGCTCGAAGTGTTCCTCGAAGCCGATATTGGAAACCCGGCAGCATGGGGCGCGGGCGGGGCGGAAATGCAGCCGCCGCAAATGGGCTTTCAGGATATCCGCGTGAAGGTGCTGATCGAGGGCGATGCGAGTCGCGAGGTGCTGGAAGAGATCGTGCGCCACGCGAATTTCTACTCGCCGGTGGCTAACACGATGCGTAATCCGATCCCCATGAGCGTCACGCTGGCGGACTGAATCCGTCGTCCGATCGTCACCGGCCGACCAGGCTGTACCTAGGGAAATCCATCATGCAAAGCGAACTGATACCCAGCGACTCGAGCGTCGAAGGCTGGAGCGACGACGAGGTCATGGCGGGCGTCGCCGCTATCGCGCGCGGCCCGCTTGAGGCCGCCGCATCACGGATCGACGCAGAAGGGTTTTACCCGCTCGACATCATGGCGGCGCTTGGACAGGCTGGTGCGCTCGGCGTCCATCTTGACCGTCACGGCGCACGGTTTGGTCTGTCGATCGATGCAATGACGGAAGCCAGCCGCGCCTGTGGCGCGACCGGCTTCCTGATGTGGGCGCACGACGTATGCGGCCTTTACATGGAGCAGTCGGGCAATCCGTATCTCACCGGCGACCGGCTCGACGCGCACGCGCTGGGCCTTACGTTTGGCGGCACGGCGCTCTCGAATCCGATGAAAGCGTTCTCGGGTATCGAACCGATGATGCTGCGCGCCACGTCCACGCGCGGCGGCTATCTGATTAACGGGACCTTGCCTTGGGTCAGTCATATCGGGCGAGGCCAGTACTGCGGCGCAATTGCGGCCGTGCGTCGCGATGACGGCTCGATATCGCATGAGGTGATGTTCATCCTCGATTGCGACGAGCGGGTCGAACTCCGTCATTGCCCGGTGTTCTCCGGCATGGAAGGCACCAGCACATGGGGCATCAAGCTGACCGACTACTTTGTCGGTGAGCCGCAGATGATCGCTGACCCGGCCCGCCCGTTCATCGCGCGCATCAAGCCCGCCTTCATCTTGCTGCAAGTCGGTATGGCGCTCGGCGTCGCGCAGGGCGGTATCGATTCGAGTCTCGAAGTTGAACCGGTGCTCGGCCACGTGAACCGCTTCCTTCATGATCGCCCGGATGACCTTCGGGCTGAGCTGGAAGACGCTTCGTCGCAGGCGAGACGGCTCGCGCAAACGCCCTACGACGGCAGCAAGGACTACTTGCTGGAAGTCCTGGACCTGCGCGCACGAGGGGCTGAGCTCGCTCTGCGCGCGGCGCAGGCCTCACTGCTGCACCAGGGCGCACGCGGCTACCTGATGAGCGCGGCACCGCAACGCAGGATTCGTGAATCGCATTTTGTTGCGATCGTCACCCCCGCCATCAAGCATCTGCGCTGGGAAATGGCGCGGCTTTGCGAAGAGGAGTTTCCGGCATGAGCACGATCGTGGGCGACTGGAAGAAGTTTATCTGCCGCGCGTGCGGCGTCATCTACGACGAAGAATTCGGCGATCCAGACAGCGGGATTGCGCCGGGTACCCGCTTCGACGATATCCCCGACGACTGGGAGTGCCCGCTGTGTGGCGTCACGAAGGAGGACTTCGCCCTCTACGAGCCAGGCTCAGCTACGGCTGTCGCGCCGGGCGAGGCGCCTGCGGTTGTCCCGCAGAAGACCGGTGTGGTCGTGGTCGGCGGCGGGACGGCCGGCTGGACTGCTGTCGAAGCGCTGCGTGCGCTCGACGCAGACGTGCCCATCACAATGGTGACCGCCTGCGAGGGTGACCGGTACCGGAAGCCTGAGTTATCGATCGCCCTTAGCCAGGGAAAGTCCCCCGAGCTGTTAGTCAGCGAACGTGGGCGCGATTGCGCGAGACGCCTGAAGGTGCGACTCCTGTCGAACACCTATGCGGTCGGGCTGTCGCCGGCGTTGCATCAGTTGCGGACAACGGCCGGAACGCTGCATTACACGCGCCTGGTGCTGGCACAGGGCGCGCGTCCGGCGATGCCCGATGCGCTGCCGCCGAATCTTTGCTGGCGCATCAACGATCTCGCCATGTGGTCGGGCGTGCAGCGCGCGCTGGCGCCACGGCCCGCGCGCATCGCTATCGTCGGCGCGGGTCTGGTCGGCTGCGAACTGGCCGAAGACTTCGCACGCTCGGGACACTCCATAACCGTGCTGGACGTGAACGAGCGGCCGCTTGCAGCGCTGCTTCCCGAGCAGGCATCGCAGCGTGTGCTGGAGAGTTGGGCAAATCAGGGTATCCGCTTCATGGCTGCGCGCAGCGTCGTCAGCGTGACGCTCGCGGATGAAAGCGTAGGTGCGGAGCGCATCGTCCAGACCCAACACGGCGAAGCGCTGCATGTCGATCTGGTCCTTTGCGCGACTGGTCTCGGCACGCAGTCTTACCTCGCGCGTGTCGGAGGGCTCGAGTTCAAGCGCGGCATTGCAGTCAACCCGCTGACCTTGCAGACGAGCGCGCCGGACGTGTACGCGCTTGGCGACTGCATCAGCATCGGGGGCGAGCCGTGCCGTTTCATCGAACCGATCGCCGGACAGGCCGAAGCTATTGCCCACTCCTCGCTCGGCCGCGATCACGCGGGCTATCACCACCAGCCGCCGGTGCTGCGTGTCAAGACCAGATCGCTGCCAATAGTCATGCGGGGAGCACCGTCGCGCGAACTCGCCTGGGAGATCGTCGAACACGACGAACATCAACTTTCGATGGCTCAATACCGCAATGGCAACCTCGTTGCTTCGCTGGACGTCGGACAGCGAAAGGCGCGGCTGGCGGCTTGAGGACGGCCCCGCAAAGGTCTTTTATCGCAACCACAGCCGTTGGTCACCCTGGGGAACAGACATGGATAACCCGAACCGTTACCGGCCGTTCGACGGAGATGCGACGCTCTCGAGTTGCTCGTGCGGGCAGCACGCGTCAGAGTCGGAACACGACGCGCAACTGCGCAACAGGAGCCTAAGCGATGCAGAGTTCATCTCGCGCGATGTCGTCGAGGCCGCGGCAGTGCGCGCGCTGTTTCCCCGCGATGACACGCGTCGGTCGTTCATCCGTGCTGTTGGCAAGAGCGCGGCGATGGCTGCCGTCTATACTGTACTGCCCATCGCCTCGCTGCAGGAAGCATTCGCCCAGGACAAGAGCGGCAACCTGGAAAAACGCGACCTGGACGTCGGATTCGTGCCGATCACTTGCGCGACGCCGCTCATTGCCGCCGAACCGCTCGGCTTCTACAAGGAGCAGGGCCTGAACGTCACGCTGCAGAAAGTGGGTGGCTGGGCACTGGTGCGCGACCGGATGCTGAACCGGGAACTGGACGCATCGCACACGCTCGCGCCCATGCCCCTTGCCATTTCGATGGGGGTCGGTTCGCAGCCAACGCCGACGCGTGTCGCGACAATCCAGAATGTGAACGGGCAGGCGATCGTGCTGGCGCTCAAGCACAAGGACAACCGCGATCCGCGAAACTGGAAGGGCTTCAAGTTTGCGATCCCCTTTGACTTCTCCATGCACAACTTCCTGCTTCGCTATTACCTCGCGGAGCACGGCATCGATCCCGATCGCGATGTTCAGTTGCGTGTAACGCCGCCTGCCGAAATGATCGCGAATTTACGGGCCGGCAACATCGACGGTTTCCTCGGACCCGATCCCTTCAACCAGCGGGCGGTGTTCGACGAGGTCGGCTTCATTCACATCCTGTCGAAAGACATCTGGGCGGGGCATCCATGCTGCTCGTTCAGCGCGTCCGAGGCATTCGTGAAGCAAAACCCGAACACGTTCGCGGCGCTTTACCGGGCCACCCTGAAGGGGGCGGCATACGCGCACGAAGCGTCGAACCGGCCTGCGCTGGCGAAGATGATTTCCGCGCCGGCCTACCTCAACCAGCCGGAGCTGGTGGTGCGGCAAGTGTTGACCGGCACGTTCGCCGACGGTCTGGGCCAGGTACAGCGCGTATCCGACCGCGTCGATTTCGAGCCGTTGCCGTGGTATTCGATGGCCGTCTGGATGATGACGCAGATGAAGCGCTGGGGCTACGTCAAGGGCGACGTCGACTACCACGCGCTCGCCGAAAAGGTATTCCTGCTCACCGATGCCCGGGCCGCGATGAAGCAGATCGGCGCGACCGTCCCGGATATTGCCAGCACTGGCGGATACCGTCCCATCGCGGTCATGGGCCGTACGTTCGATCCGGCCCATCCCGACGGCTACGTTCGGGCCTTTGCCATCAAGCGCGCGTAATGCGCAGTAGGAGAATCAGGATGACTGTATCGACGCGTTTATCGCTGCGGCAGAAAGCTGTTCTGTGTTCGGTTGCAGTATTGGCCCTTCTGTTGATCGTATGGCAAGCGGCCACGGCTCCGACCGCAGAGACCGCGCACAGCACTCCGTCTGCCACCGCTGAAGCCACTGAGTACGCAATGCTGATGGGCAAGATTCCGGAGACTGCAGACACTTCGTTTCAGCGGAAAGTGACGGGCTTTCCCACGCCCGGCCAGTTTGCCCACGAAGCATCGCGACAACTGGCGCACCCGTTCCGCGACAACGGCCCGAACGACAAGGGCTTCGGCATCCAGCTGGGCTATTCGCTGGCCCGCGTAGGCGCCGGTTACGTCTTCGCACTTTTAGTAGCGGTACCACTCGGTTTTCTGATCGGCATGTCGCGCCTGGCGTTCATGACCTTCAATCCGTTCATCCAGGTGCTGAAACCTATCTCACCGTTAGCCTGGATGCCGATCGCGCTTTACACGATCAAGAGCTCGTCAACCTCGGCCGTGTTTGTGATCTTCATCTGTTCTGTGTGGCCGATGCTGATCAATACCGTGTTCGGTGTCGCGGCCGTTCGACGCGACTGGCTGAACGTTGCACGGACGCTGGAAGTGCCGCCGCTGCGCCGGGCACTGACCGTCATTCTGCCCGCGGCTGCACCGACCATCGTGACGGGCATGCGTATCTCGATGGGCATCGCGTGGCTCGTTATCGTCGCCGCGGAGATGCTGGTCGGCGGTACCGGCATTGGCTATTTCCTCTGGAATGAATGGAACAATCTGTCGCTTGCGAACGTGCTGTTCTCAGTGCTGCTCATCGGTCTGGTGGGCATGCTGCTCGACCTGCTGTTCGCTCAACTTCAAAGGAAGGTGACCTATGCCGACTAATACGCCCGCAAACCAGCCTGACAGCGCCACAAAGTTCATCCGCGTCGAGTCGCTCAGCAAGCGTTACCGTCCCGATGTCCCGCCGGTTTTTGAGAACGTCAGCTTCACAATTGACCAGGGCGATTTCGTCTGCGTAATCGGGCATTCGGGGTGCGGTAAAAGCACGATCCTCAATGTACTTGCGGGGCTCGAAGAACCGACGAACGGCCATGTCATCATGGGGAACCGCGAGGTTTCGGGCCCCAGCCTCGATCGCGGCGTCGTGTTTCAGGGCCATGCGTTAATGCCGTGGCTCACGGTCGAGGCGAACATTGCGTTCGCGGTGCGTGCACGCCATCCCGCGTGGTCGCGCGCGCAGATTGCAGCGCATAGCCTGCGCTTTATCGAAATGGTGGGACTCAAGGGCGCCGAAAAGAAGAAGCCATCTGAACTCTCTGGTGGCATGAAGCAGCGTGTCGGCATCGCCCGCGCGTTCGCGGTTGAACCGAAGATGCTTTTGCTCGACGAGCCCTTCGGCGCGCTCGACGCGCTCACGCGCGGCGTGATCCAGGACGAGCTGCTGCGGATCTGCGCGTCGACGCACCAGACCGTCTTCATGATCACGCACGATGTCGACGAAGCCATCCTGCTCTCGAACAAGATCATGTTGATGGGCAATGGCCCGCATGCGCAGATCGCCGAGATCGTTGTCAATACGCTACCGGCCGACCGCAAGCGCGAGACCATTCATCACGATCCGCAGTTTTACCGGATCCGTAACCATCTCGTCGACTTTCTGGTCCGGCGGTCAGGCGACATGAAGCGCGGAATCGAAGCAGGCCATATACCCGGTGCCGTACCGCGGGTGGTAAGACCCGGTCTGGAAGAGCCCCACGTGATCGTGCGTGATCCGGGGCCTATCATCAAGGCAGTCGCATAGCAACCATCGCTTTTTCAAACGGAGTAAATCATGATTTCCAGTCGCAACGAAGTGACCCAGATGATCGTGTCGGCCAAGGTCGCCAAAGGCCTCACGTGGGGCGAAGTAGCTGAGGCAATCGGCCAGAGCAAAGAGTGGACGACAGCGGCATGCCTTGGTCAGATGACCTTCACGAAGAGCCAGGCACAGGCGGCGGGCGAAATCTTTGGTCTGTCCGAGGAAGCGGTCGCGTGGTTGCAGATCGTGCCGTACAAGGGCTCGCTGCCAACATCCGTACCGACCGATCCGTTGATCTATCGGTGGTACGAGATGGTGAATGTCTATGGGACGACGATCAAGGAGCTCATTCATGAGGAGTTCGGCGACGGCATCATGAGCGCCATTGATTTCGCGATGGATATTCAGCGCGAAACAGATCCGAAAGGCGATCGCGTGAAAGTTGTTCTGTCGGGCAAGTTCCTTCCGTACAAGACGTATTGAGCGTTGACGCGGTGTCCGTTGACATTGTGGTGACGAATCTGTTGCAGGGGTGGTCATGGTCTTTCGCCAGTTTTTCGATCCGGTCTCGAGTACCTTCACGTACCTCCTCGCCTCGCGCAGGGGAGGGGAGGCACTCATCATCGATCCCGTGAAGGAGCAGCTCGGGGGATATCTGGCGGCAATCGATGAGCTCGGCGTGCGTCTTGTTCATGCCATCGACACCCACACGCATGCGGATCACGTCACTGCACTTGGCGATCTTCGCGATGCGACCCAATGCACGACCGTGATGGGTGAGCGGTCAAAGGCGTTATGCGTGTCGCGGAAAGTGAGCGAGAATGAGGTGCTGCGCATGGATGGCATCGAGCTGAAGGCGTTGTACACGCCGGGCCATACGGACGAGTCGTTCAGCTTCGTACTGAATCCGAGGCGTCCGGAAGCCGTCTTTACCGGCGACGTGCTGCTTATTCGCGGGAGTGGGCGCACTGACTTCCAGGGCGGGGACGCACGCCGCTCCTGGGACTCGATCGTCAACAAGCTCTTCAGGCTGCCGGACGAGGCAACGGTATATCCGGCGCACGACTACAACGGCTGCACCGCATCGAGGATCGGCGATGAGAAGCGGTTCAACCCGCGGCTTTCCGGAAAGAGCGAAGCCGAGTACATCCGGATCATGGATAGTCTGAACCTTCCGAACCCCGCGATGATGGATGTCGCGGTGCCTGCGAACCTTGCATGTGGCCAGCTTTAAGCGCGGACCGAAGCAGCTGGATAAACGAATATGACTGCGGCGGGAATGATGGCACAAGGGCTTGCAGCCGCCCTTTGCGGGAGCTTCGTGAGCTTCTCGCTTGGACTGCTTGGGGGAGGCGGCTCGATTCTGGCAGTTCCCCTGATTCTTTACGTTGTCGGACTGCACAATCCCCACGTGGCGATTGGGACCGCTGCATTGGCAGTTGCCGCCAGCGCGTACATCAATATCATTCCGCACGCTCGCGCTGGTCGCGTGCGGTGGGGGGCGGCTCTTACGTTTGCAGGAAGCGGAGTGCTGGGTGCAGCGCTAGGCTCATCAATCGGAAAGCTTGTAGATGGCCATGTGTTGACGGTGTATTTTGCGCTGCTGATGTGCGTGGTTGCATTCCTGACGCAAAGGGCGCGGCCGGCTGAGCAGGCCGCAGACGGCAAACTGCCTGCCGAATATGTGCGCTTGTGTGGAACGGGACTGGGTGCTGGGGGCGTGTCCGGATTTTTTGGAATTGGCGGCGGCTTTCTCGTCGTCCCGGGTCTCATGTACGCCGGACGCATGCAGATCGTCGACGCGATCGGCACATCACTGTTCGCCGTCGGCTCTTTTGGCATGACCACTGCTATCAACTACGCGATGTCAGGGCAGGTCGACTGGCTTGTCGCGGTCGAATTTGTCGGCGGTGGCGTGATTGGCGGCGCCTTTGGCGCGCGGGCGGCAGGCCGCCTCGCCCATCGACGCAGTGTGCTGAACCGGATGTTCGCCATGATGATTGTCGCCGTCGCGGCGTACATGCTTTATCAGGCGTGTCGTACGTGATTACTACGCCGCTGAGCTATGGGACCCGTCGCAGTTCAACTGCCGGACGGAACTATATAGATAGTTTGAGATTCGCAAAGAATCACCATGAACTCCATCGATAGTTTGATTTTCCCGTCTCGATTGCAAGGTGCGGTTGACCTGCTCTATCTGGCTGGCGACCAATTGCAAGAGAATCGCCCGGCGGTAACGAGGGGCGAAGCGTGCTATTACGTCATGACAAGCGGTAGCTGTGCCCTTGTACGCGAGGGGGTACCGGACGAACTTCTATCAGAAGGTGACATCGTACTACTTGCGCGAGGGAGCGCGCACAAGCTGGCCGTCAGCCGGGAGGCAGTCATGGAGCTAAGTCCCTGCGATGAACGACATATCGTTTTCAATGGAAATGCGACAGCACGACCGGGCTCTCGGAACAACGTGCCATCTCTCAACCTGCTTTGCGGAAGAATCACGGATATCCCGAGCGCACTGCTCTTTAGTGGGTTGCCCGATCTTATCAAGGTGTCTTACACCGATCATGCGTCGCCGCGCCTGAGGCAGTTGATTGAAATAATCCTTGGCGAGACTGAGCGAGCACGTCCTGGCGCATCGTTCATACTCGCTGAGTTCTCGGTGGCGCTTTTTGCGATGATCTTGCGCGTCTGGCTTGAGCTGATTCCGGTTACCGAAGACGCCCTGGCGCAGGTCCACGATGCGCACGTTGCTGCTTCCGCATCCGAGACGTTTGCACGACCAGCAGAGCCCTGAACCGTGGATATGGACCCGCCATGCATACCGGCATCTAGCAAATCAACTGCACCAAAGCAGGCAATGTGGCCGTGGTGCGGCCCGGCATGAAGGTTCTCGGAATGGTGCTCCAGCTGAGCGCCCCCGAAATGCGCCGTCTGCTGGAGCTCCTACGCGGGCCTTCTGAATGCCGGCTGGGTCGTCGCTCGGACTGCCAACCCCTGGTGGCTCTTCTTTGCGGGCGTGACGGCGGTTGTCTCGCTGGGTTCGGGCTTCCGGAAGGCACTGCGGCGCCGTCGATATGCGCCCCTCGCGTTGGCATCAACTGCGTGGCTGCTCGTAGCCCCGGGCTGGCCGTTGGACGTCTCGTTCGCCAGGTAGGCCGGCGCTGCCTTGTTGATGGGATCGATCGCAGTCGATCGTCTTTGGTTACGTGGGCAGTGACGGATCAATGTGCGCGTCCGGTTGCATTGAAATGTGCCGGGCGCGTGGTACTGCCATGCCCGTTCGACAGGCACCGACGAGCAGCGTCATTTCACGCGCATCAGGAGGATTTGTTCGATGAAACGCCTGTTTCTCACCGTCGCAGTCGCGCTCACGCACTTTGGAGGAGCCATGTCCGCTCAAGCCACCGATGACGGGATCGTCACCGTCTCCAGTCACCATTCGGTGCCAGAAACCGTCGACAGGCTCGAATCTCTGATCAAGGCGAGGCAACTCACGCTGTTCGCGCACATCGACTTCAGCAGCGATGCGCAGCGTGAAGGCCTTGCGATGCAGCCGTCGCAACTGCTCGTGTTCGGGAATCCGCGTGCGGGCACGCCGCTGATGCAGGCGATGCCCACCGCAGCGCTCGATCTGCCGCTTAAGGTGCTGGTGTGGGAGGACGCCGGGCAACGCGTCTGGATGTCATACAACTCGGTGGACTATCTGCAGCAGCGGCACAAGGCGCTTAGTGAGCTAATGAAGCCGCTTTCCGGCGTGGCCGCGCTGGTAAGCGCCGCGGCAGCAGACTGACTCTCGCACCGAGCCGCGGAGACGGCGCGCCGCTAGCGTGTAGTGAAGCTTTTTTTACGCCCGCACAAGGGTTTTCTGTGCGCGCGCTTTCTTATGGAGGAGTGCGATGATCATCGTTTCCCGTTTGGCCCGTCTGTCCGCTGCCTTTGCTGTCGGTGTTGCGCTTGTCGTCGGCGGACCGTCCAGCGCGGCGGAGCCGCTCCATGTGTACGGTGCCGGCGGTCCCGCTCCGGCGATAAGGGCAGCCGCTGCCGAGTTCTCGAAGCAAACCGGCATCAAGGTCGACGTGACGGCCGGTCCGACGCCGCAGTGGGCCGACGCGGCCCGAGCCGATGCCGACCTGCTGTACTCCGGCTCCGAGGACATGATGTCCGGCTTCATCGCGACGTTCGGCGAGCAACTCGTCGCCAGCAGCGCCGAGCCGCTATACGTGCGCCCTGCGGTGATCCTCGTGCGGCCGGGCAATCCGAGCCATATCCACGGCCTTGGCGACCTGCTGCGCGGCGACGCGCGCGTAATAGTGGTAGACGGTTCCGGTCAGAATGGGCTGTGGGAAGACCTCGTCGGCCGGGACGGCGACATCCGGCAAGTGAAAGCGCTGCGGCGAAACATTGCCGCGTTCACCCCGAATACGGCGGAAGCGCTCAAGCGCTGGAACAACGATTCCACCATTGATGCATGGCTCGTCTACAACATCTGGGCGGTGGCTCACCCGGGGATCGCGGACATCGTGCCGATCGAGCCGCGCTACCGGCTGTACCGAGATTGCGGTGTCGTGCTGACACAGCGCGGAGCGGCACGAGACGAAGCGCGCCAGTTGGTGCAATTCCTTGCGGGTCCGGCGGGCCTGGCGATATTTGAGCGTTATGGTTGGAGCGATGGCGCGAGCCGGTAAGCAAGCGCGTGCCGGGGACCCGCGGCACGAATGACCGTTGTACTCGGATTATGTTTGCAAGGACTTCCCTCGAGAGTCAAGACTGGAGCTCGATTTTTTTTTCGATGCTTGCAGAGCCTGGATGTCTACTTGCAGGTGGGCCTGTTGGTGTAGTCATTTCACTTTCCTCAAGTCGGCTGCCGCTGTCGTGTCGAAGGCAATACCAGGAACAGACTGCGTCTTTGAAACGGCCTTGTTGCCCGAGACGTGTCGGGCGGGCCACTATATGAGCCGCCCAGGAGAACCCTAATTGAAAACCGGCGAACAGGCATAAGGCGTTGAGCCTCATGCGGTAACGACTCGCCAACAGAATCCTCGGGTTCGGGTCCCGAAAGCCACGCATTCGACGTTCGCGTTCGCGCGTTGGTTGGTGGCTGTTTTCAGCCCGGCTGAACAACCGGGCTGCCGCCTTGACGAACACGTGCGTGCCGTTCGCCAGTTCGGGGGATGTCGGCCTTGCAGCCGGATAGCTGCGCAACTGGTCGGTGAGGATCTTGCGTGGCGTAGGGCTCGAACGCAGCACGCGCCTGAAGAAGGCTATTTTTGCCCTTCCCCCGAAATTTCGGGGGATGAGCAAAAATAGCCATTAATGAGCAGGAGGTGGTAGCCGATCTGGTCGGGCTCGTAGCCCGGGACCTGAGATTCCCGGGAGTCCGGAGAAACGTGCGCTGGGCCTCCGAGCTCTACCGGCAAAGCCTCTCAGCATCAGCTCGCGGATCAGGCGTTTCATGGAGCCGTTGTGCACCGACCCCCGTCACATCACACGACCGTGTCAGCTGAAAAAAATGCCCGTCCAGACGGACGGGCTAAAGTCATTGCCCGGAGAAAGTCGCGTCGGCGCAGGTTTGTCCGCGGGCTCTCGCTCCGCATTCACTGCGCCATGACCACCGTTTCGGCGGGGCCCGCGACCAGGGCCCCGACATATATGGACACGACCTTTTCGATCAGGCTGTATCGGTCGTGCCCAGAGGAATTCGCGTCGGCTGGTGCTTTGCCGGCGCACACTGCTGTTGCGCCCTGAGACAGGGCTAAAGCCGTTCCGCTTCAGGCTTCCTTAGAAGCGCGTGCGCATGCCGACCGTGCCGACCACCTGGTTCGCCGTCGACGACGCACCACCCGATGTATTGATGAAGGCAACAACGTTATGGCCAATTGCATGCTGATACATGCCTTCGGCGTAAACGTCCGTGCGCCTGGAAAGCGCGTAGACAGCCTGCACATTGACCTGATTCCATTTCGGGTCGGTGCCGTACTGCGTGCCGCTCGCATTAAATGCGCCTGACAGATGCGCATCGGTGTACGTGTCAGTCATGCCCAGCGTAATCGCCGGTGTCAGCGTGTACTTGGCGTTCAGCTCGTAGTTGTTGAAGCGCTGCGAACCGTTGTTGAGGTTGAACGATCGCGTGCCCTGATAATGGCTGTTCGTATACACGAAGCCGACCACTGCCGGGCCGAAGGTGTAGTTCAGACCCGCGCCGAACGTGCGCTGAACGTCCGCCCCGAACGTGAAGCCACCCGTCTGGGCAGGCGCTTCGCCGAGGTCAACCGCCCCGCTGGTGTTCGCCTGGGGGACGGCGCCATTGCCGTTGATCTGCAGGTAGCCGGCGGCCATCTTAAACGGGCCATAGTCGAAGCTTGCTCCCGCGCTGTAAGCACGGTTCAGCGTGAAGTCAGTGTTGTTCGAGAACGCGTAGAGGCCGCCGAACTTCAGGCCTGCATAGTTGTTGCTCATGTACTTGACCGCGTTGCTCATCCGCAGCGTGTGGTTCAGGTTGTCGTTGTCGAACGGGTGCGCGAAGCCCGTGTCGCCGAACGTGCCAGCTGTGCCGGACAGGGGTGCCACGAAGTCGACCAGCGAGTCGTACTGGCGGCCCAGCGTCACCGTACCGAACTGGTTGCTGTTCAGGCCGACAAACGCCTGCCGGCCAAACATCCGGCTATTCTGGCCGAGCTTGCCGTTCTGCACGTTGAAGCCGTTTTCCAGCACGAAAATGGCCTTCAGGCCGCCACCGAGATCTTCGGCGCCGCGCACACCGAACCGGCTGCCGTTAATGGTGCCGCTGGTTGCCTGAAAAAGGCTGCCGTGCGCCGTGGCGGAGGTCTTGACGTTATTGGTATACATGAGGCCAGCGTCGATCAGGCCATAGAGCGTGACTGAACTCTGTGCATGGGCTGCCGATGCGGCGAGTGCAGCGGAGAGGGCGAGGGCTACGGGGATCTTTTTCATGAATTAACTCCAGCGCATTGCGATTCAGGTGGAAACAGCGCCGCGAGTATAGAAGGGCAGGTGCAGCACGACGTCCTTCCGGGCTGAATTAGAGTCTTCCAATTTGTGGAACTCAAGAGTGCCGAGATCGGCACAGTCTTGGGCTATGTGGCCAGTCGGAACATCTCGAAGGTGTCAGGGTCCTGCCTTTCGGTGACGAATTTCGCGAAGAAATTTGTTTTAGCGCTATTCACGAGAAATTCGGGCAGGCATTGGCGTAGTGCATTAGCGACGACCAACTCCGATGGGGGGATGCCGGGGCGGATGGTGCGCAGCCAGGATCCAAAGGAACTCCAGACGAGTGAAGGGAACACCACTGCCAGGTACTGAAGCAGTCCCTGACAGACGATGCCGGCCTGAATGAAGACGTGATAGGCGTGGGTCTTGCGCTTGACGGCGTTGCGGTACTCGAGGGATTCGCGATGAAGGTATTGATTGCCGTTTCCGCGGCCAAGCGGCTTCATGTCCTGCATCCAGAAGTGGTAGGCGAAAGTGCCGATCCGATGTACCGCCTGTTTGAAGCTGTGTTCGATTTTGAAGCGCAACCCATACAAGCGAATGATCTGGATGGGATCCAGGCTGAGGTCGGTGCACATCAATAGACACGAACCCCTGCAGGGGTGAGTCACTGCCACGAAGCGAACCAGCCGTCCTCCGCACGCAGGCCACAGTAGATCGCAGACACGATACTGAATGGTGAGGGCGTGCTCGCCATAGACCGGACTGGGTGCTGATTGTGAGGACTGAGGTTCAGCCAGGAGCGATTTGAGTTTGACCCTGTCACCGTAAAGCCTGGGGCGGCCTCGTTTGCGCGGTCCTTGCTGCAGGTACGGGGCATAGGCGACTGCATTGGACTTCACGCGCGTGACCAGGTGGTTGTCCTGATCGCGCAGGCCCTTGACGATCTTTCGAGCAGCGTAATAGGCATCGGCGACGAAGTAGAACGGATCGTTCACCGAGACGATGTCCAGCAGCGAGATCATCTTGTCGAGCAAGGTACGCCGATCACGATTGGACCACACCAGACCTTCGTGAATGCGCACGGCCAACGGTACGGCGAAGACGCTCTGGGCGGCCCCTACGAGTATGCTGACCGCCTGCATGGAGTGCCCCATGATGTATTCGGGCTTGGTGTTGGAGTCGGACTGTTGATGCAGCAGCTTGACACCGGGCATCTTCTTGCCGGACTTGGCCACCTTGATGCCGTCTCCGACCAGAACGCGCCGACCATTGACGCGTAGCGGATCCGGGAACAGGTGCAACACAGCCTGAGTCCACAGCGCCGAGAGCTGATCGAGTTGCACGGCGTTGCTGTGCAAGCTGTCACGCAGCTTGTTGTACAGAGCCGGTCGCAGCTTGAGCGCACGCACGATGCTGGTCACGCCCAGCAACTCGGTGCGCACGTTGAAGCCTGCTACGACGGTTGCGAACCACATGAAGCTGCGCAGGCGCGAGAACGCCGGACGTAGTAACCAGATCGCGTCCCACCAAGCCATCCAAAGCGCCATCGTTTGTCTTCGAGTTGTTGTTGCCAACAGCGAAGTATAGTTACAGTATGGATTCCTAACTATATAAAATTGAGAAAAAAGGCGAAGCTCACTGCGATTGGTGAAATACGCCCAGACTCACTCAGTCGCCCATACAAGGACTCCGCCAATCAGCGCGGGGTACTACCAGTTGAGCTACACGCGGGACAGAAAGAGCCGAACTGAGTACGTTGCGCGCCCCGCGTTGAGCGACGTGCGCCGTCAGGCCGACTACAGCACTTCAAGGCGTTGACGAAGGAATGGGTCGACTTGAGGATTAAGCACAGTCGCCTGAAGACGAGACTGGCGCGCGAAGGCAACTACGTGAGCCGGATCGGATTGCCGAGAACTGGATCGGCGCTCACGAACGCCAAGATGCGACCGTTAAAAAACGCAAGAACTCGGCACTCTCGAGTTGTGGAAGTAATTGTCACAAATTCGAAGCAATGCTGATAACCGCCCTCCCAGCAAAGGAGCAGTGCTGCTGTATTTCATCCGTACGGGTCGATTCCTGTTGAGCTCTGTTGTAGAGAGGCGACGGCATCGAGGTTAGTCAACGAGCGCGGATCTGACGTAAAACCTGACCCGACGCGACAGGCTGCTTTCGTTTAGGAAATTTCACCGACGCAACTGTAGTCGTGAGAGTCTGCAACATTGGAGTTTTGCCCAGCGAGCGAAGACGGGCGCAACCCTCAACACATTCCGTGGTCTTCGCTTTCAGAAGACGCTCGCGGATTTCCTGGGGAGCGCTTACGAGCAAAGCTCTTAGCTGGTTTATAGCCTGGGTCCTGGCCTTGACTGCACTGCGTCTGGCAACGGAGACGGCACGCATCGCCTCTGCCGCGCCGGACTGTTCCTTTGGAATAGCAGTAGCTCTTCCGGAGAGGACCGCACGTGCGGTGTTTTCGGCATCGGTGGGATCGGACTTTCCTTTAGATCGACGCATCGCGCGATCGGGACGATTGACTTCAAGCACCTCAATCTCACGATCGCGAAGCACGCGGGCCAATCCCGTTCCGTACGTGCCAGACCCTTCCACGCCGGCGCGTTGTAGCTGGCCGAACGAATTTGCCCACGTCAGCAACTTGAAATAGCCTGCTGTGTCGGTCGATACAGATAGCGTTGCGAGAAGCCTGCCTGTATCGGTGATCACAGCCCCGACATGCGTATCCAGATGCGTGTCAAACCCAGAATCACTTTGTTTTGTTCCATGCGTATATCCGTTGTAGCGGGCGCATCGCCAACCCCACTCGCAGGACAGGACACTCATGGTGCGGAACAAAGCTCCTATCAGGTCACAGACGGTGAGCCCGGCAACGCTCGGGGAACGCCGGAATCCAATCGACAGGTCAACGCAAAGGCAGCTTGGCCAATCCCAGCACGGGTCAGATCGGTCCGACGTTCAGAAGCGATCTTAGACTGAGTGTCCCAGCAATTGCCTCGGCGGCTCATCGAGCTGCGCATGCCGTAGCCCTTGAGCAGGTCCTGGAAGTCATGACTGCAATACTGGGCGGATTCAACCGGTCGTCGCAACACCTTTGATCGAGGAGGTGTTGCATGGGACGAAGTGCGAAGCAGGTGTATCGGTTGACAGGGCGAGAAGCGATGTACTCGCCGGGTGCTCCATCACTTGGACATGTGATGGAGCGTCGGTTTTGGCAACAGATCGCAACGGGCATTACAAGCGAGAAAGCAGCGGAGGCGGTAGGCGTATCTCAAGCGGTAGGCTCGCGCTGGTTCCGCTATCGTGGCGGCATGCCACTATTCATGTCGAAACCTATCGCTGGTCGATACTTGTCGTTCGCTGAGCGGGAAGAGCTGGCGTTGCTCTCGGTACAAGGTCTTGGGGTACGCGAGATTGCCCGGCGTCTTGGACGCAGTCCGTCTACCGTTTCGCGGGAACTCACACGCAATGCGGCAACCCGTGGTGGGTGCCTCGAGTATCGTGCTTCGGTCGCGCAGTGGAAGGCGGAACGGTTCGCGAAACGACCAAAGCCAGCGAAGCTGGCGACGAACGCACCGCTGCGCCAATACGTACAGGAGCGCCTGGAGGGCAAGGTACATGACGCTGATGGTCGTCAAATTGCGGGGCCCAGGCAGGCACCGTTCAAGGGGCGCAATAAACCACATCGCGGTGACCGGAAGTGGGTCAACGGCTGGTCACCTGAACAGATTGCCAATCGATTGCAGGCTGATTTCCCGGATGATGAATCTATGCGCATCTCTCATGAAGCCATTTATCAAGCGCTCTATATTCAAGGGCGCGGTGCGCTCAAGCGCGAGCTGGTGGGTTGCCTTCGCACCGGGCGCGCGTTGCGCGTTCCCCGAGCGAGAGCGCGTGCCAGGGCGTGGGCGCACGTCAGCGAGGAGGTGATGATTTCCAGCCGGCCTGCCGAGGTGCAAGATCGTGCTGTGCCAGGCCATTGGGAGGGTGGCCTGATTATCGGCTTAAACCGATCAGCCATCGGGACGTTGGTGGAAAGATCAAGCCGCTTTACGATGCTCGTGCACTTACCTCGCGAGAAAGGCTATGGGCTAATTCCACGCACGAAAAACGGGCCTGCGCTGGCCGGCTATGGAGCTGTCACGATGGCCAACGCACTCAAGAAGACCGTGGCGGACTTGCCTGCTCAGTTGTGGCGATCATTGACCTGGGATCGTGGCAAGGAGCTGTCCGATCACGCCCGCTTCACGATCGAGTCCGGCGTGAAGGTCTTCTTCGCTGACCCGCACAGCCCATGGCAGCGTGGTACGAACGAAAACACCAATGGCCTTCTACGACAATACTTTCCAAAGGGCACCGACCTGTCCCGGTGGAGTGCTCGCGAGATCCAGGCCGTTGCTAACACATTGAATACCAGGCCCCGGAAAACACTCGGCTGGAAGACGCCTGCGGAGGCTTTGGACGAATACCTAAAATCTGGTCAATAATCTAGTGTTGCGACGACCGGTTGAATCCGCCCTGGCTACCCCGGTCACTGTGGAGGATCAGGCCCGCTTGCGGACGGCGGCGGAACCACGCCATACGCAGCGCGTCCGACACCAGCTCCGTGCGCATGTGCGGCTGCATCGACCAGCCCACCACCTGACGGCTGAACAGGTCGAGGATAACCGTCAGGTACAGCCAGCCCTCGTCAGTCCAGACGTACGTGATGTCTGTACTCCAGGCCTGATCGGGGCGAGCGGGCGAGAAGTCGCGTTGCAGCAGGTTCGGCGCGACCGCCAGGTTGTGGTTGCTGTCGGTGGTGGCCTTGAAGCGGCGTTTGGTCTTCGCCTTGATGCCGTGCAGCTTCATGAGTCGCTGGACACGATCCTTGCTGACGCGAATGCCTTGAGCAAGCAGCTTCTTCCACACGTGCGGCCAGCCGTACTCGCCTTTGGATTGCGCATGCACGGCCTTGATGTGGACCAGCAGGGCGTCATTGCTGATGCGTCGGCGCGGACGGTCCGTATCGACGTCCCGGGCCTAGCGGGCGTGGTAACCGCTGGGACTGACACCCAGCACCTGGCAGGTCAGGGAAACCGGCCATTGTCCGCTGTGAAGCTCAATCCAGGCGTACTTCATCCCGACACCTTTGCGAAGTACGCCGTGGCTTTTTCCAATATGTCGCGCTCCATCTTCACGCGTGCCAACTCCGCACGTAGCCGCGCAATCTCCATCTGTTCGGGAGAGGTCTGTTTTCCTGCGCCGTTCAGTTTGCCAGCGGCATCGGCCTTAACCCAGTTGTGCAGCGTCTTCGGGCTGATGGCCAGTATCTTTGCCACCGCCGCCATGCTCTGGCCGCCGCGGACCATGCGCACGGCTTCTATCATGAATTCCTGCGTATACCGTGCTCTCGGATTACCCATCGTTGCTACCTCCTTGCGTGAGTTTTACACACTCAGCAAGGGATCCATTTTTGCAGGGCAAGCTCATTATCTCGCCTCTGCTATCCAACATCATGTTGCATGAGTTTGATGCGTGGATGGAAACGAAATTCCTGAGCAAGAAGGTGCGCGGTGGGCGTGGAACTTCGCCATTCTCAAACAGCGGCCCATTGCTGTGCGGGAAAATCGGCAGTGGAAACCAGCAGTATCCTACTGTCGTTATGCGGATCACTTTGTGGTGGTCGTCAAAGGAACCCGAGCGCACGCCGAAGCAATACGCGAAGCGTGCCGGACATTCCTCGAAGGCAAGCTGAAGCTCACGCTGAATATGGAGAAGACCCATATCACGCATGTGAATGACGGTTTCGTCTTCCTCGGCCACCGCATCATTCGCAAGCGCGGACCACGGTAAGCGGTCCATCTTCGACGTCTATCGGCTGGCGGCATGAGCGAGGAGCATAGGTGTCCACCTACGTGGAGGTGGACACCTATGGCTGGCAATGACTCAGAGTTAAGAGTAGTTCGTCTAAGCCGCGACGGGCGCCGTCGCTATGACGAGAACGGCAAGCGCGCGCTGGTCGAGGCTGCATTGCACCCGGGCGTGTCGGTAGCCCGTCTGGCACAGCAGCATGGGATCAACGCAAACCTGCTGCGCAAATGGACCACGAAGTACCTGATGGAGCGTGAGAAAGGCATCTCATTGGCATCGCTGAAGGACGACGCCGACGAGCGCGCCGCATCACCACCCGCAGTCGAAGTGATGGATGGCAAAGCCATCGATATGCCGGATTCACGTAAGCGGCCCGCGCCGGCAGAATCCTCCTCTGCATTTGTTCCTGTCGTGTCACTACCACCGGCACTGCCGCCACCACCCGTATCTCCGGCACCGCCGATGACACTCTCACTGCATGTATGTCTGTCGAACGGCGTGGAGCTCGATCTCAGTGCAGCGAGCATCGACGAACTGAGCACCGTGGTCCAGAAGTTCGGGAGGATGCCGTGTTCCGGTTCGACGAAAAGCTGACGGTATACCTGCACCGCGATCCCGTCGACTTCCGGTACGGAATGAACAGTCTGTCGATTCTCGTCGAACAGGCGATGCGCCTGAATCCGATGGATTCCTCGCTCTACATTTTTACCAACCGGCGATGCGATCGCGTCAAGATCCTGGGCTGGCAGCACAACGGTTTCTGGCTGATGCTCAAGAGACTCGAGGCCAATGATCGCTTCGTCTGGCCTGACAGCAAAACCGAAGTCGTGACGTTGACCGTCGATCTGCTGCACTGGCTTCTCGAAGGTGCCGACATTGCTGCTCTTCAGCGGCATCCGAAACGCCACTATGCTCGCGTGAGTTGAACACGGCATCGGCGTGCCGGTCTAAGTGGCATGCCGATCAACGTGACCATCGACGCTGACGAACTCAGGGCGCTCCTCGCGATACGTGAGGAGCACGACGCCCTTCAGTCAGAGCGTGACGGTTTACGCAGCGCACTGCGTCTCGTGACTGCGGAGCGCGACCTGGCCGAGGAACGACTGCGCGCTTACCGGCGCGAGCTGTTCGGCGCGAAGAGCGAAGCTCGCGCATCGGATCAGCCCGGTCTGTTCAATGAAGCCGAAGTGCTCGGCACGAACGCAACACCCGCGCAGGAAGATAGTCGCGAAACCCCGATCGCAGCGCACACGCGCAAGAAGCGCGGTCATCGCAAACCGCTCGATCCCAGTCTGCCGCGCGAAGTCGTTCGGCACGAACTTCCCGAAGCCGAACGCTTCTGCAACCACGACGGACACGCGCTCGTCGAGATCGGCGTCGAAACGAGCGAGCAGCTCGACGTGATCCCCGAGCAGGTTCGCGTCATCCAGCACCAGCGCGTCAAGTATGCCTGTCCGTGCTGCGACCTCGGCATCAAGGTTACGCCGGCGCCGGCGCGCATCATCCCGCGTGGACTGCTGACGGAATCGGCACTCGCGTGGGTCGCCACCGGCAAGTATCAGTTCGGCATGCCGATCTATCGCCAGGCTGGCCTGCTGCGACGCTTCGGTGGCGACATCTCGTCGAACACGCTCGCCGCGAGCATGGTCCGCGTCGGTCTCGCGACGCAGCCCGTTATCAACCTGATGCGCGACGCGTTGCTCGATGCTGACGTGATCTACTGCGACGAGACGACGTTCCAGGTTCTGAAGGAAGAAGGGCGCAAGCCGCAAACGAAAAGCTATCTCTGGGCGCAAATGACCGGATCGGGAACGCCCATCCGCTGTTTCGCCTATACGGCTGGTCGCGGCGCGAAGCTGGCCGACAAACTGCGCTCAGCTCGCGTAAAAGGGTGCATCCCGATCGAGCAGCGCACTTCGGATAAAGTGTAGATAGCTCAGAATCCGCTGCATTTGATGACGTCTTTCGGGATTCTCGCGCAGCGAGTCGCGTAAGGACTTCGCTATCCGGATCGCTGTCTCGACGGATGCCAGCGCATGCGTGAGTCTACTCATGTCGGGGTATTCGAACAGCTCTGCCAGATCGCGCGTGACCGCATCGATCGATGTACGCCATCCCGGTTGCAATCGCGCCGCGTAGGGTGCGTCGAGCGCCTCGTTGCGAAGATCGATTGTCGAGTGTCCAACTTCGAGGGTGACGAGCATCCATCGCAACGCATCGCGATGCTGTGCGGAGCGCTTCATCAGGAGCATGCGCAGCTGGAACATCAGGTCGTGTGTACTCGACTGGAACTGCTGATTGAGTCCGGTGAGCGCTCCCGTGCACGCGGGCACCACTTGTCGCCGTAGATCGCGCTTGATCTTCCCGATCCGCCAAGGCATCTCCGTCGGAAAAATCACGGTGAAAACCAGGCAGGAAACGAGCATACCTGCGACCACCGCGATGCCGTTGTTGATGAGGAGATCCGGCGCATAGACGATCACGTTGTCCGGCCCGGCAAGCAGGCAAAAGAACACACAAAAGCCGACGCCGTAGCCGCTCGTGCCGGGACGCATCGCCAGGAACGCACCGAACGCCAGCAGGGGCGCCAGCGCAACGCACAGCAGCGGAAAGCCGTCGATGTTCGGATATACGTAACACGTGACCAGATAACCCGCCACGGCTGCAAGTGACGCCCCCGCCGCCATTTGGGCGACGAGCTTTGGCGGGTTCGGCGATACCGAACTGAGGGCGCACGCTATCGCAGCCGCTATTACGGCGAGGCCGCCGCTCGGCCAATCGGTCGCGATCCAGAACGCCCCCATGCCAGCGACGGCCACCGCCGTACGCAAAAACGTGATCGCCACGACGTACACGTTGGTCTTGACGACGTATTTCGTCACCGATCGTTCGAGAACGTGGTTGTGGTCCGCCAGCGACGCGTATGTCTGCGTATAGCGCAGGACTTCAACAATAAAGCGATATAGAAGCTCCATCGTCGTATCGAAGTCGAGCAAGGATTCCGGCGCAGACGTCTCAAGCACGCGCCGAGTCTCGCGGACCCGTTGCGGGAGCATTGCCTGGAAGGCACTGAGTTCAGTTGCCGCGCACGCAGCACGCACCTCATCGGTCTTCATCGGATCGTTTTGCCTCGCGAGCAAGCCCGAAAGCTCTCGAAAGTATGGCAACGTCGCTTCAATGACGGGCTTTACCTGCCCCGCATGCATGCGCTTTAACAACTGGTGAAGCGCGTGCAGTCTTGTACACGCGTCCATGAATTCGCTATTGAGTCGGACAAGCCGCCGGCTTCGGACACGAATGTTCGGATCTTCGAACGAAGCGAAGCCCCGGGCCGCTTCGAAGCCCACGATCTCATCGACCAGATCCGCGAACCGAGTTTCGAAAGCGTAGCTTTCAACCCGCTCGCCGAGTACGCTCGCCGCAAAGGCAGAAAAACTTGCATAGCGGG